>NZ_CP050022.2:1260000-6060000 GCF_011602485.2 Bradyrhizobium sp. 1(2017)
GTGACCCACGTGAACGTATCGCGCGACGCCGTCTCGATCACAGCTTGATATTGCTTCGGCAGCGCGTTCCACTTGTCGAGATTCATGATGTTATGGCCCTGGCCGGTGCCTTCCCACCAGCCCGGATAGTAGTAATATTTTGCGACCTTCACGAAGCCGAGCTTCTCGTCGTCGTAAGGGCCGACCCATTCGGCCGCGTCGATCGTGCCTTTTTCCAGAGACGGATAGATGTCGCCGGCGGCGAGCTGCTGCGGCACGCCGCCCACCTTGGCGATGATCGTGCCGGCGAAACCGCCGACGCGGAATTTCAGTCCCCTGAAATCATCCATCGACTTGATCTCCTTCCGGAACCAGCCGCCCATCTGGGCGCCGGTCGACCCGGTCGGAATGCCGACCGAGTTGTATTCCTTGAGGAGATCGTTGAGCATGTCCGTGCCGCCGCCGAAGTGCAGCCAGGCAATATGCGCGCGCGTGTTCAGCCCGAATGGCAGCGACGTGCCGAAGGTGAAGGCGGGGTTCTTGCCCCAGTAATAATACAGCGCCGTGTTGCCCATCTCGACGGTACCGTTGGACACGGCGTCGAGCACCTGCAGGCCCGGGACGATCTCGCCGGCCGCAAACGGCTGGATCTGGAATTTGTTGTCGGTGGCCTCGGCAACGCGTTTGCAGAAATACTCGCAGCCGCCATAGAGCGTATCGAGTGCCTTGGGCCAGCTCGCCGCAAGGCGCCATCTCACTTCAGGCGATGACTGCGCGATGGCCGGCGCAGCAACGGCTGTGCTGGCAGCGAGCCCAGCCCCTGTCACTTTCAGGAAATCACGACGTTTCATGCGTATCCCTCCGTTGCGCCGATTCCTCGACAAGGGAACGATCTTGCTGTCGTCTTGACCTCGCCGATGATCGACGTGGGTGTTTTGAACGATTTTGGTGTTTCCGAAGGCCCTTCGGGCTCTTTTTGGATTCCGCACCTCGCGGTTCGGCGTCAGGATGACCGGTCGTCTGGCGATAATCAAGCGCTGGCGTTCCGCTCGCAGTTGCGAAGGCGGACAACGTTCATCGCGCCCGCTCCCCTTGCGGGGCTCGTTGGCTCGTTGCAGATGCAAAACCCCGAAGATGTTGCCATCTCCGGGGCCTCTTATGCTTTAGTTGAGTGTGCCGCTCAGCGCCTCATGACTTGGTACGCATCCGCGCCATGAAGCTGTCGTAGCTCAGCTCGGCGACCTGCGTCCAAGGCAGCGAGTCGTTCTTGAACGCCGTCATGCTCGCATACATCTTGCCGAAATGCGGATTTGACTTGGAGAGGTCCGCGTAGATCTCGTTGGCCGCGTTGTAGCAGGCCTCGAGCACCTCCTGCGGGAAGCCCCTGACGAGGGCGCCGTTCACGATCAGCCGCTTCAGCGCCGGAGCGTTCACCGCATCGTATTTGCCGGTGATCCAGGTGAAGGTGTCGCGTGACGCCGCGTCGATCGCTGCCTTGTAATGTTTGGGCAGCGCATTCCACTTTTCGAGGTTCATGATGTTGTGGCCCTGGCTCGTGCCTTCCCACCAGCCGGGGTAGTAGTAATATTTGGCGACTTTCACGAAACCGAGCTTCTCGTCGTCATAGGGGCCGACCCATTCGGCGGCGTCGATGGTGCCCTTTTCCAGCGCCGGATAGATGTCGCCGCCGGCGAGCTGCTGAGGCACGGAGCCGAGCTTGGAGAGGATCGTGCCGGCGAAACCGCCGATGCGCATCTTCATGCCCTTCAGATCGTCGACCGTCTTGATCTCCTTCCTGAACCAGCCGCCCATCTGCGCGCCGGTCGACCCGGTCGGGATGCCGTAAACGTTGTGTTCCTTGAGCAGATCGTTGACGAGATCCTGCCCGCCGCCCCACAACAGCCAGGAAATCTGCTGGCGCGTGTTCAAGCCGAATGGCAGCGCGGTTGCGAAGGTGAAAGCAGGATTCTTGCCCCAGTAGTAATAGAGCGCGGTGTTGCCGATCTCGACCGTGCCGTTGGAGACGGCATCGAGCACCTGCAGGCCCGGGACGATCTCTCCGGCCGCGAACGGCTGGATCTGGAATTTGTTGTCGGTGAGGTCGGCGACCTGCTTGCAGAAATATTCGCAGCCGCCATAGAGCGTATCGAGCGCCTTCGGCCAGCTCGTGGCATATCGCCACTTGATCTCGGGCGAGCCTTGCGCAATTGCGGGCGCAGCCACTGCTGTGCTCGCGGCCAGGCTCGCGCCCGTTACCTTCAGGAAATCACGACGTTTCATGCGGACCCTCCGCTATGCCGATGCTTTCGACAGGGAACGATCTTGGTGTCGTTTATTCTTTGCCGAGGCTCGACGTTGTTATGTTTGAAATTGCTAGCGTTTCCGAACGGCCCTGATGGGCTCTTTTTTGGAATTCCGATCGTTGCGGTTCCGTCAGCAAGGATGACCGTTCGTCTTGCGATAATCAAGCCACCTGCCATCTCGCGGCTGCGAATGCGCGCCAGACACAAGTCGAGACCATCAGCGCTTTGCTACATGATTGGGCAACGACACAGGGAGGCACGCAATGACGGGCAAAAAGAAGGTCGTGGTCGCCGGGGCGACCGGTCTCGTTGGCAACGCTGCGTTGCGACACTTCGGCGCATCGGAGCCTTGCGAAGTGGTGGCGTTGTCGCGGCGCGAGCCGCGTAACCTCTATGGCGCCCGCCACGTTCCGATCGACCTCACCAGCGCCGCCGATTGCCGCCGTGCCGCCTCCGAGCTTCAGGGCGCTACCCATCTGATTTACGCCGCGCTTTACGAGGCGCCGCAGCTCGTCGACGGCTGGCGCGACCAGCAGCAGATCAAGACCAACGACCTGATGCTGCGCAATCTGATGGGCGAACTCGAGCCGGTAGCGCCCGAGCTCAGGCATGTGGCGCTGCTGCAGGGCACCAAGGCTTACGGCGTCCACGTTCGCGCGCTCACGGTGCCGGCGCGCGAGGGCCGCTCCGAAATGTACGAGCAGCCCAATTTTTATTGGGCCCAGGAAAACTTCCTGCGCGAGCTTCAGAAGGGCAAGGCATGGCACTGGAGCATCCTGCGCCCCGTCCTGATCGTCGGTCTCGCCATGGGCGGCGCCATGGATCTGATCCCCCCGCTCGGCGTCTACGCCGCGATGCTGCGCGAGCAGGGCAGGCCGCTCGATTTTCCCGGCGGCGCCCCGCGCGTGGCGCAAGCCGTCGATGTCGATCTCCTCGCGCGCGCAATCGCCTGGTCGGGGGAGGCAAGGACAGCGCAGAACGAGGCCTTCAACGTCACCAATGGCGACGTCTTCACCTGGGAAAACATCTGGCCCGCGGTAGCGGACGCGCTGGCGATGGAGCCCGGCAAGCCGGTTCCGATGTCGCTGGCAAGGGAATATCCAAGCTGGATTGATGGCTGGGACAAGTTGCGGGCCAGGCACAATCTGGTCTCGCCCGGCCTCGCCGATTTCGTCGGCCTCTCGTTCCAATATGCGGACTACAGCATGCGCTACGGTCACACCGAGTCCGGCCCACCCTCGATCGTCTCGACCGTGAAAATCAACCGCGCCGGTTTTACGGAGATGATGGACACGGAAGACATGTTCCGGAAGTGGTTTCGGCAGGCGAAGGAAGAGCGGCTGCTGCCGTAGGGAGATCGCTGTTTCGATGCCGCTGCGCTGCGTCCCCCGCTTGCAGGGGAGGGCGGCGGCGAGGGTATCTCCGCAACGGGATAATCCCCCAGAGGACAAAGTCCTCACCCGGCGCTACGCGCCGCCGATCTTTTCCCTTACCCCTCCTTGGCGAACGCCGCCTCCATCGTCTTCCTTGTCTTGATCGTCTCGCTATTTGCATCGAACTCGACGTCGCTCCAGCGCACGACCTGACCATGGGCGACGTCGTGCTTCAGCTTGAGGCGATGCGCGAGGCCGATCGGCAGCGCGCCGGCCCTCAGGCTCGCGGCCGCCGGTAGCAGCTTGCCCCACACCGTATAGCCGCCTTCGCCATCCAGCATCTCGCCGGCGCGCAGATTGCGTTTCGCCACGGACGCGACATCGCCGCGGAAGCCGCTGGCCTGCCCGGTCGGCTCGCCCCGCAGCGCGGCCGACAGCACCGAAATGTTCAGCTCGAGGCCGATCAGGTGATAGGGCTTGTACATCGCAGCATAGCGTCCGCTGGCATCGGTCTTCAGCCCGTATTGCCGGAAGCAGTCGGCGGCATAGTCGTTCGGCGCCTCCAGCACGACATAGACGCCCCAGCGCAGATCGCGAAACACCGGCCTTCCGTCGCGCTCGAGCGAGGAGACCACCTCGACCACGCCCGCTCGCTCCAGCACGCCGCCGCGCGAGCGCGGCCGCATCACATGCGGCAGATCGTCGACGCCGCAGGGCGGAAACAACAGGCCGTCCGCGGGCACGTCGAGGGCGCAGGCATTGGCGATCGCGGCCATCTCGATCGCCGATTTCGTGCCGTCCAGGAAGGAGTTGAACATCTGCGGGTTCATGCCGGCCGACTGCGCTTCGCCCGCGGTCAATCCGTAATGCTGCCAGACGCCATCGGGCGTCACGTCGTGATAGGCGGGCAGGTATTTGGTGCCCTTGCCGGCCGCGACGACGCGGAATCCGGTGGCGCGCGCCCAATCCACCATCTCCGCCGTCAGCGCCGGCTGGTCGCCATAGGCGAGCGAATAGACCACGCCGGCCTTTCGCGCCTCCTCGGCGAGCAGGGGACCCGCCAGCACGTCGGCCTCGACATTGACCATCACGATATGCTTGCCCGCCGCGATCGCCGCGCGCGCATGCTTGATGCCGACGGCGGGATTGCCGGTCGCCTCCACCACCACGTCGATCGCGCCGCCGGCAATGGCGCGCGCACCGTCATCGGTGAAGGTCGTTGCGGCGATACGCTCTGCGTCCCATCCGACGGTGCGGCAGGCCTCGCGCGCACGGTCGCGGTCGATGTCGACGATGACAGGCACCTCCAGCCCCGGCGTGTGCGGCACCTGTGCCAGAAACATCGAGCCGAACTTGCCAGCGCCAATCAGCGCGACACGAACGGGCTTGCCGGCGGACGCGCGGGCCTGGAGGAGGCGGAAGAGGTTCATGTGGGAATGTCCTGCGAGATTATCGTGTCCCGGACGCGGTGCAGCGTGAAACGCTGCTCCGCAGAGCCGGGACCCAGACAGTGAAATGCGTGCAGCATAGGCCCCGGCTCAGCAGCGCATCACTGACCTGATGCGCTGCGTCCGGGGCACGAGAGCGTTCTACTCCGCCGCCTGCCGGGGCGCGCGGGCGAGCCGCACCAGCGCATCATCCTCCACCGTCTTAATGGGCGCGAAATCGCGATGCGCGATATATTCCGGCCGCGTGGGGGTGCGGATGTAGTTCGAGACCGCGTTCAGCGTCAGATACACGATCTTGCGCGGATAGGGCGTGATGTTGCCACTGGAGCCGTGCACGAGATTGCCGTGGAACATCAGCATGCCGCCCGGCTTGCCGGTCGGCGCGACGATGCCGCCCTGCTCGACGAGGCGCGTCACCGTCGGCTCGTCCAGCGTCCACAACGGGTAGGACGTGGTGGCGAGATCGTGCGAAGCTTCGAGGTCGCCGGCGTTCTGGCTGCGCGGCACCAGCATCAAGGGCCCGTTGATCGGCATCACTTCGTCCAGGAAGATGGCGATGTTCATCGCCCGCGGCTCCGGCATGCCGTCGTCGCGCTTCCAGGTGCCGTAATCCTGGTGCCATTGCCAGACGTCGCCGGTGAAAGCGGATTTTGCGTTGATCTTGAACTGGTGCATGTAGACCGGCTCGCCGAACAGCTGCTCGACCGGCTCGATCATGCGCGGATGCGCGCCAAGAATGCCGAATGCCTCGTTGTAGAGATGCGCGGCGAAAGCGGTGCGCGGCGCGCCGCTCTTCTCGCGCCAGACCTCCGGCCGGTTGGCGTCATAGATGCCGACCGCCTCCCGCGCGAGCAGATCGACCTCCTCCTGGGTGAACAGCTCGGGCAGGAACAGCCAGCCCTCGCGGTGGAAGAACTCCAATTGCTCCTGAGACAGTTTCATGGGTCGTCCTCCTTGGTTTTGTTTTTCTCGTCATTTTCGGGGCGCGACGAAGTCGCGAGCTATGGTGCGCAATTGCGCACCTGAGAATCCATTCATCGTCAGTTTCTGCGGCCCGATGGATTCCGGGTTCACGCTTCGCGTGCCCCGGAATGACGGCGCGCGTCACTACGCCGCCGCCTCGTCCGTCGCCCGCAATCTCTCCTCGGTCATCCGTCCCGCCGTCTGCGCATGCGCCAGCGCCGCGCGCTCGGCTGCTTTCGCGTCGCTCGCGAGAATGTGCTTGGCGATGGCGGCATGCTCCGACCAGGCGCTGCCGCGATAGTCGAGTTCGGACAGCACCGTCGCCATCGAGCGGCGCATATGCGGCCATTGCGGCGCGATCGTCTCCTCGATCACGGGGTTGCCGGCGAGCTGATAGATCGCGCGGTGAAAATCGACGTCGAGCACGATGAGCTCGGCAAGCGTCGTTGTGCGGTCGATGCGGCGTCCGGCGGCGAGCGCCGCCTCCAGCCGCGCGCGACCCGCCGCATCGGCGCCTGCGCGCTCCGCGGCAAGCCGGGCGGCGAGCGCATCGATGGCGCCGCGCACCTCGTAGAGCTGGCGGATGCGTGAGGGGTCGAGCTGGGTGACTTCAAAGCCGCGCTTGCCGCTCTCGGCGACGAGGCCCTGCCGGTGCAGCAGGTGCAGCGCGTGCGACACCGGCTGGCGCGAGACGCCGAGCTTGTCGGCGAGCTCGTTCTGCCGGATGCGCTGACCCGGCTGCAGCGTGCGGTCGGAGATCGCCTCCAGGATACGGGCATAGACCTGGTCGATCAGGTTCGGGAGCGGGTCGAGAGGGATCACGCCGGCAACTCCGAAAGCATGTAAGGGAATACGGAATTCCGTATTCGAAGTTACGCCGAATGGCCGAAGGCGTCAAGCCGCGCCGGAGGGTGGCCGGCGCGGCTTGTTGGAGCGAGCTAAGCTATTGATATTGCTTGTGCCGTCTACTGTGCATGGGGTTGTTTTTCGAGAAAATGGATGTCGCCCTATTTCTTCTTGCCCTGCTCGATCAGCATCCGGCTCATCAGATAGAGCCGCGGCACGATCGAGTTGGTGTCGATGAACTCGTCGCGGGCGTGATAGCCGAAGCCGGCGAGGCCGAAGCTCTCGACCACGACCGCCTTGCCGCTGCGGTTGGCATAGCCGGCATCGGTGGCGCCGCCGGTGATCTCGGTAATGTCGAGCTTGCGGTCGATCTCGGCATAGATGGCTTGGCCCTCCTGCGCCAGCGCGCGGCCGTGATCGCTCGCGACGAAGGGCGGGCGGCCCGCCGTGATCGTCACCTTGGTTTCGGTATCGGGCACGAGTTTCTGCTTCACTTTCTCGTCGAGTGCCGCCTGCAATTTGGCGATGCCGTCAGGGATGGTGAGGCGGACGTCCGCACCGGCCTCGGCCTTCTCCGGAATCTGGTTGCGCACCGTGCCGGCCTGCGCCGTGGTCCAGTTCAGCTGCGTGCCCGGGATCGACCTGGCGACGTCTCGGGTCTGCAGCAATTGATGCGCAAGCTCGATCAGCGCGTTGCGGCCGAGATCGGGCGCGGCGCCTGCATGCGAGGCGCGGCCCTTGACCTCCATCTTCGCGGTCGCAGTGCCGCTCGCGCCGAGCAGCAGCGAGTCGTTCCTGGCCGGGGGCGATGCCGCGGTCGGCTCGCAGGAGAGCACCACGTCGTGCTGGTCGGCGAGCTCCGCGATGATCTCGCCCGATCCGATCGATCCGACCTCCTCGTCCGGATTGAACGACACGGTGAGCCTGGCGTAGTCCTGCCAGCCGGCGTCCTTCAGGATCTTCAGCGCATGCAGCACCACCGCGATGCCACCCTTGTCGTCGGCGATGCCGGGCCCATAGATCTTGGTGCCGTCGACGCGGTACGGCTCGCTTGCGAGGACGCCGCGCTGATAGACCGTGTCCATATGCGCGATCAGCATCAGCTTGCGGGTGCCGGTGCCCTGGAACGTGGCGATCACCATGTCGGCGCGTGTGCCGGCGGTGGTCTTGCGCCGCTCAACGGTGGCGCCCAGCGCCTTCAGCCGAGCTTCGGTGAAGTCGGCCATCTTCTTCAGGCCCTCGGCATCGCCGCTGCCGCTCTCGATCATTACCATGTCGCGCAGCGTCTCGATCAGCGGCGCCTTCTCCTGTTCGGCGGCGGCCTTGATCTTCTCGTCGGCGGCAGCGAGCGCGGACGTGGCGCCAGCGGCGAGGCCGAGCAGCGACAGGGCGAACAGTGACGTGAGGCGAGTTTTCATCGAGGCATCCTTTCGCGTCTTCAGCGCCGGCGCGCGCGATTGGCGGAAAGCCTAGCATCCGGTGGAGACCGTTGCCACCTAGCGCTCGAGCACCTCCACATCGAGCGCCGCGATCCGCTCCGCATCGGCCAGCGCTTCTAGTCCCGCGATCCGGTCGCCGTTGAACGTGACACGCAGTGCGATGCGCAGATGTCCGCCGAGGATGACGGCAACGCCGATCTCGCCGTCGACCAGCGCAGTCCGCGCGGCCTGGGCGCGGCCCTTGTAGAGCTGCGCGACCGCATCCGCGCCGCGGATCTCCGGCAGTGTGCCGAGCCGCACCGCGGCGTCGTCGGCACGGAATACGACGTCGGGATCGAGCATGGCGAGCAAGCCCTCGAAATCGCCTTCACGCGACGCCTTGAGGAAGGCATCGACGATTCCGCGCTGGCGCGACAGATCGGTGTCCGGCACCGGCGCGCCCTGCACACGGCGTCGCGCCCGGCTCGCCAGCTGCCGCGAGGCATCGACCGAGCGTCCGACGATCGGCGCGATCTCCTCGAAGGGAACGGCGAACATGTCGTGCAGCACGAAGGCGAGCCGCTCCGCCGGCTGCAATGTCTCCAGCACGACCAGCAGCGCCGCGCCGACGGAATCGGCGATCTCCGCCTCGCGCTGCCGCGACTCGTCGACCGGCTCGGGCACGTGCGGGCCCATCGGCTCTTCCTTGCGCGACTTCCGCGCGCGCAGCATGTCGAGGCAGATGCGCGCGACCACGGTGGTCAGCCAGCCGCGCAGATTTGCAACGTCGGACATGTCGTAGCGGCTGACCCGCAGCCACGCTTCCTGCACGGCGTCGTCGACCTCGGCGCTGGACCCCAGCATCCGGTAGGCGACGGCACGCAAATGGTCCCGGCTGGCCTCGAACTGGTGGGTGAGAAGATTTTCTTCAGTCATCGGTCACATTCCCTCATCGCGATCCGTCATGCCTATGACGAAGCCGATCCGGCCGATGTGACCGGAACCTTCGAAATTCGACAGATGGAGACGAAAATGATGCACGCCCGCATGAATCACCCGGTCATGGTCCTGCCGGAGGCCATGAACCACCTTCAAGCCCTCGGCAATGTCACCAAGCAGGGCCTGCCGGAAAAGCTCCTGGAACTGGTGCACCTGCGCGCCAGCCAGATCAATGGCTGCAGCGTCTGCGTGGACATGCATCCGAAGATCGCCCGCAGGCTGGGCGAGACCGATGAGCGGCTGTTTGCGGTGTCCGCCTGGCGGGAGGCGCCCTATTTCACCGATGCCGAGCGCGCCGCGCTGGCGCTGACCGAGGCGGTGACGCGGGTTGCCGACCGCGAAGACCCGGTGCCGGATGCGATCTGGAACGAAGCCGCCAAGCATTTTGACGAACGCGAGCTCGCGACGTTGATCCTTGCGATCGCGAACATCAATGTCTGGAATCGGCTGAACGCGACCATCAAGATGCCGGTCGGCGTGTGGAAAGTGTGAGTTGTTGTGCCCTCTCCCTTGCGGGAGAGGGCAGCACCGCTGGGAGACACAAACTCACTTGGGTGAGGGGTATTTCTCCGCAGACGCATTTGCAAATGTGACTGCAGACAGACCCCCTCATCCGGCGCTTCGCGCCACCTTCCCACAAGGGGAGAAGGAAGAGAGCTACTCCGCCAGGAACCTGTCCACGACCTCGCCGAACTCCAGCGGGGCCTGCTCGAACATCCAATGGCCGGCATTGGGGATCACCGCCGTCCTGCTGCCGGCGATGTGCTCGGCGAGCACGCGCCACATCACCGACAGGCTTCCCGTCGTCGCGCCGCCGCCGATCAGCAGCGTCGGCGTCCTGATCGCCTGCGCATCGGCGCGCGTGTAGGGCCTGCGCTGCTCGTTGATCTGGCCGAGGAAGGTCAGCGCATTGTCGCGCAACTGCTGCTTCGCGGCTGCCGGCACGCGCCGCCAGGAGCCGTCGCCTTCGATGCCCTCGTAAAAATTCTGCAGCGCGCCGTCGATGTCGCCCGCGCGGATCATCTCGACCGAGCGGATCGTCTTCGCGGCGAGCGGCGGATGCGCGGGCGTGCCTTCCGGCAGCGGCAGGCTGGCATCGAGATCGCCGCCCGGCTCGGCCAGCACCAGTTTTCGCAGCAGATCCGGCCGCGCCTGCGCGACGCGAAAGGCGATATGGCCGCCGCGCGAATGGCCCATCAAATCGACCGGTCCGGGCTGGACCTGCCCGATGAAGGCGATCGTGTCAGCGACATGCTGCGCCATCTTGTAGTCGTCGCCGGCACCGTCCCAGTGCTCGGGAAAGAAATGCCGCAGGCTGACCGAGATGACACGATGCTTCTTCGAGAGCGGGCCGAGCACCGAATACCAGGTGCGGAAATCGCCGAGCGTGCCGTGCACGCAGACCAGCGGATGGCCTTGGCCTACTTCGAGATAGGCCATGTCGTAACCGTTGACGTGAAAGCTCTGCATGATCAGCTCGCCAGAAAGTCGAGAACCACTTCGGAGTACTTTTGCGGCGCTTGCTCGAACATCGGGTGCGTCGCGTTCGGGATGGTCGCCGTCTTCGAGTAGGGCACATGCGCCGCCAGCGCGTGCAGCACCTTGGGCAGGAGGCCCTTGGTCCGCGCACCCAGGATGAACAGCGTCGGCATCTTGATGGCTTCCGCATCCGCCTTCGAGAAGGGCGGGCGATTGTCGCGGACCTGACCGATCAGCGTCATGGCGTTGTCGCGCAGATTCTGCTTCACCATCGCCGGCAGTCGTGGCCAGGTGCCGGCCCCTTCCAGCGTGTCGACGAAGACGGCAAGGCCGCCATCGACATCGCCGGCTGCGATCTTCTCTGCGGAAGCCGTAAAGCGCGCCAGCAGCGGTGATGGACCGCCGACATAATCGGGATCGAGGCTGGCATCGAGCTCGCCGCCCGGCTCGGCCAGCACCAGCCGCCGCAGCAGGTCGGGGCGCGCTTGCGCCACACGGAAGCAGATATGCCCGCCGCGGGAATGACCCATCAGGTCGACCGGGCCGAGGTCGAGCTTCTCGATGAAGCCGATGACGTCGTCGACATGCTGCGCGATCGAATAGGTGTCGCCGACACCGTCCCAACGTTCCGGGAAGAAGTGCCGCAGGCTGACAGCGATCACCCGGTGCCGCTGCGTCAGCGGCCCGAGCACGCAGCCCCAGATGCGGAAGTCGGAGAGCGAGCCGTGCACGCAGACCAGCGGCGGGCCACCCTTGCCCTCTCCCACGTCGAGATAGGGCATGTCGTAACCGTTGACGTGGAGGCTTTGCATTCTGGGCTCACGGGAAGGAACAGGAACTCTGTGCAAGATTCCCGGAAACCGGGTGGATCGCAACTATTTCCAAGCCTAGATTTAGGCGGAGATCACAATGGGGGCATGCGACGAGGACGCTAGCTCAGGAACCAAGCCATGACCGACCAGCATTTTGCCCTGTTCGACACCAGGATCGGCCTCTGCGCCATCGCCTGGGGACCGCGCGGCATCAACGGCACGCAACTGCCGATGGGCGGGGAGCAGAAGATCCGCACCCGCATCAGCCAGCGCCATGCGGACGCCAGCGAGGCCGAGCCGACGGCCGAGGTGCAGCAGGCGATCGATCGCATCGTGAAACTGCTCGCGGGCGAGCCCGACGATCTCACCGACATTCCGCTCGATCTCGACGGCGTGCCCGAGTTCAACCGTGGCGTCTACGACATCGCCCGCGCCATTCCGCCGGGCAAGACGGTCACCTATGGCGACATCGCCAAGCAGCTTGGTGGTGTCCAGCTGTCGCGCGACGTCGGCCAGGCGCTCGGCCGCAACCCGTGCCCGATCGTGGTGCCCTGCCATCGCGTGCTGGCGGCCGGCAACAAGCCCGGCGGCTTCTCGGCGAATGGCGGTGTGGTGACCAAGCTGAAGATGCTGGAGATCGAAGGCGCGCTGGTGAACCACACGCCGAGCCTGTTTGATTGAAGCGGCTTGCGCCGGCTTGGCAGGGTGGGCAAAGCGAAGCGTGCCCACCAAACCGTCGTAACATAGACAGGTCGTGGGCACGGCGCTTCGCGCCTTTGCCCACCCTACGAGATCTCGCCCTAGATCTTCGCCGCCGTCTTCGGCCAATACTTGTCGCGCAGGTGCCGCTTCACCAGCTTGCCGGTCGGCGTGCGCGGCAGCTCGGCTTCGAAATCGATCGAGCGCGGGCACTTGATGGCGGAGAGGCGGGTCTTGCAGTAGGCGATCAGGTCCGCCTCGAGCGCCTTGCCGGCGCGGCTCATGTCGTGCGGCTGCACCACGGCCTTGACCTCTTCGCCCATCTCCTCGTTCGGTACGCCGAACACCGCGACGTCGGCGACATCGGGGTGCGTGATCAGCACGTCCTCGGTCTCCTGCGGGTAGATGTTCACCCCGCCCGAGATGATCATGTAGGACTTGCGGTCGGTGAGAAACAGGAAGCCGTCCTTGTCGAGATAGCCGACATCGCCGAGCGTCGACCAGCCCTTTGCGTTATAGGCCTTCTTCGTCTTCTCGGGGTCGTTGTGATAGGTGAAAGCCGGCGCGTCGGCGAAATAGACCGTGCCGATCTCGCCCAGCGGCTGCTCCTCGTCGTTCTCGTCCAGAATCTTGATCTTGCCGACCACGGCGCGCCCGACGCTGCCGCGATGCTCCAGCCATTGCTGCGAGTTGCAGACGGTGACGCCGTTGCCTTCCGAGCCCGCGTAATACTCGATCAGGATCGGTCCCCACCACTCGATCATCTTTGCCTTGACGTCGATGGGGCAGGGCGCGGCAGCGTGGATCGCGCCCTTGAGCGTGGAAACGTTGTATTTGGTCCGCACCTCGTCCGGAAGCTTGAGCATGCGCACGAACATGGTCGGCACCAGCTGGGACTGGGTGACCTTGTATTTCTCAACCAGCTTCAAGAACTCTTCGGCGTCGAAGTGCTCCATGATGATGGAGGTTCCGCCCAGCACGATCGCCATCATGTTGAAGCGCAGGGGAGCTGCATGATAGAGCGGCGCCGGCGACAGATAGGTGCTTTCGTCGTTCATGCCGCACATGTCAGCGCAGAGCACGCGCAGGAAGGCGTTCGGCACGTCGATCTTGTTGCCTTCAAACGCCTTCTTGATGCCCTTGGGACGGCCGGTGGTGCCGGACGAATACAGCATGTCGTAACCGGCGACCTCGTCCGCGATCGGCGTCGTCGGCTGCGCGGCGGCTTCCTTGTCGTAGGAGCGAAAGCCCGGCAGCGGCTCGTCCATCATGTAGAAGATCGGCCCGCCCGCCTTGCCCTTGATCAGGTCCTTGATCTGGTCGGCGCATTTCGGCGTGGTGATGACGACCTTGGCGCCGCAATCGGCGATGATGTAGTCGATCTCGTCCTGCTTCAGATAGCGGCTGATCGCGGTGTAATAGAGCCCGCTGCGTTGCGCGGCCCAGCACAGCTCCATGAAGGCGAGACGGTTCTCCATCAACAGCGCGATGTGGTCGCCGGCCTTCAGCCCCAGCGAGCGGAACAGCTGCGCGCCCTGGTTCGAGAGCTCGTCGAGCTCGCGATAGGTGATCGCCTTGCCGGTGCCGGCCATCTGGTAGGCGATCTTGTCGGGTGTGCTCTTTGCGTAAACCGAGGGGTGAGTCATGACGGAAATCTCGCAACAAAAACGGTGTCATCCCGGCGAAAGCCGGGATCCATAACCACCGAACCAAATTGTTGAAGCGCGATGTCGCCCCAGCTCGCCCTGACCACAAACATTTGCGGTTATGGGTCCCGGCTCCCGTGCGCAATTGCGCACTAGGCCGGGACGACACCTCTAGTGTGGCAACGCCTTGGGAATACGATGGCGCCTACAGCCGCTCCACGATCGTCACATTCGCCATGCCGCCGCCTTCGCACATGGTCTGCAGGCCGTAGCGCTTGCCACGCTGGTGCAGGGCGTGGACCAGCGTCGTCATCAGCTTGGTGCCGGAGCCGCCGAGCGGATGGCCGAGCGCGATGGCGCCGCCG
Organism: Bradyrhizobium sp. 1(2017); assembly: GCF_011602485.2. NCBI lineage: Bacteria > Pseudomonadati > Pseudomonadota > Alphaproteobacteria > Hyphomicrobiales > Nitrobacteraceae > Bradyrhizobium > Bradyrhizobium sp. 1(2017). Next base: position 1,274,331 of record NZ_CP050022.2, read on the forward strand.
TTGACGTTGAGCCTGCCAGGATCGGCGCCGGTGGTCTTCAGCCAGCCGGTCGGCACCGAGGCGAAGGCCTCGTTGACCTCGAACAGGTCGATGTCGTCGATCTTCATGCCGGCCTTCTCCAGCGCACGCTTGGTGGCGTGCAGCGGGGCGTCGAGCATGATGACGGGGTCGCCGCCGGTCATGGTCATGTGATGGATGCGCGCCAGCGGCTTGACGCCGAGCTGCTTGAGGCCACGCTCATTCACCACCATGACGCCGGAGGCGCCATCGCAGATCTGGCTGGCGCTCGCCGCGGTGAGCTTGCCGTTCTCGGCGATCAGCTTGACACCCTTGATGCCTTCGAGCGTGGCGTCGAAGCGGATGCCTTCGTCGATGTGGTGGGTGTCCTTGGAGCCGTCGGCCCTGACGATCTCGAGCGGCACGATCTCCTTCTTGAAGTGACCGGCTTGCGTCGCCGCGATCGCGCGCTGGTGGCTCTGGAAGGAGTATTCGTCGAGGTCATCCTTCGACAGGCCGTACTTCTCGGCCATCATCTCCGCGCCGGTGAACTGGCTGAACACGATGTTCGGATATTTGTGCTCGATGCCGGGGCTCTTGTAATTGCCAAAGCCGTTCTTGGCCGGCAGCTGCGAGGACAGGCCCATCGGCACGCGCGTCATCGATTCCACGCCGGCCGCGATCACGACGTCCATGGTGCCGGACATCACGGCCTGTGCCGCGAAGTGCAACGCCTGTTGCGACGAACCGCACTGACGGTCGATCGAGGTGCCCGGCACGCTCTCCGGCAGCTTAGAGGCCATGATCGCGTTGCGCGCGACGTTGTTGGACTGCTCGCCGACCTGCATCACGCAGCCCATGATCACGTCCTCGACCTGGGCGGGATCGACCTTGGTGCGGTCGACCAGCTCGTCCAGCACCTTCGCGGCGAGATCGGCCGGATGCCAGCCGGCGAGACGGCCCCCCTTGCGCCCGCCCGCGGTGCGCGCAGCGGCGACGATGTAAGCCTCGGCCATGTCGGTTTCTCCCTGAATTCTTGATTGGGGTCGGTTGTCGGGGAGGGATTTAAGGGGCGCGAGAGTGTTTAGTCAATCGATCAATTAACTCTTGTGATGCGGCGCGGCTTGGGCTTATCTGCGCGCCTCATCAGGCATGTCCAGGGATCTCCGTGACTACCAGCGTACCGACCAAGCTCCCCAGCGGGAAGAATTCCACGGCAGAGAAATTGCTCGTGGCCGCGAGCGAGTTGATGATCGAACGCTCCTCGATCGAGATTTCGCTCTCCGACATCGCACAGAAGTCCGGCGCCAATGCCGCGCTGGTCAAATATCATTTCGGCAACAAGGACGGCCTCTTGCTGGCGCTGCTCGAGCGCAATGCGGCGACCGAGCTCTCCAATCTCGAATATCTGCTGGCGCAGCCGATCACGCCGACGGCGAAGCTGAAGCTGCATATCGGCGGCATCATCCGCGCCTATTACCGGTTCCCCTACATGAACCGATTGATCCACTATCTCTTGCACGAGACCAACACGGCTGCCGCCGACGAAGTCTCGAAATTCTTCGTGGCGCCGCTGCTCGACTTTCACCGTCGCCTGCTCGCCGACGGCGTCAGCCTCGGCGAATTCCGCGCCACCGATCCGGTGCTGTTCTACACCAGCCTGATCGGCGCCTGTGATCACCTGTTCTTCGGCCGGCACGCGATGTCTCGCGCGACCGGCGTCGGCCCGGTCACCGACGAAGTCTGCCGGCAATACATCAAGCATATGGAAACGCTGATCTGCGGCGGCATCCTCACGCAAGTCGAGGAAGCTGCCGCGGCCGGATAATCCGGCCGAAACTCTCAAGTCTAGAGAAGAAACGCCCAAGGAAAGGTATTTGCGATGCAGTTGAAAGACGTAGCCGTTCTCATCACCGGCGGTGGCTCGGGCCTCGGCGCCGCGACCGCTCGCGCCATGGCCGCCAAAGGCGCCAAGATCGGCGTGATCGACCAGAGCAAGGAAAACGCCGAGAAGGTTGCGGCCGAAGTGAAAGGTGTCGCGCTCCATGCCGACGTCACCAGCGAGGAGCAGATCAAGGCGGCGATCGCGAAGGCGGAAGCTACGCATGGCGTTGCCCGCGTGCTGATGAACTGCGCCGGTATCGGCGGCTCGCAGCGCATCGTCGGCCGCGACGGCGTCTACCCCTTGGAAAAATTCGCGCGCATCATCAACGTCAACCTGATCGGCACCTTCAATTGCCTGCGGCTGTTCGCCGAGCGCCTGGTCACGATCGAGCCCGTCGGTGAAGAGCGCGGCGTCATCATCAACACGGCCTCGGTTGCCGCCTACGAGGGCCAGATCGGCCAGATCGCCTATTCGGCATCGAAGGGCGGCGTCGTCGGCCTGACGCTGCCGGCCGCGCGCGACCTCGCCAGCCAGAAGATCCGCGTCAACACCATCGCGCCCGGCCTGTTCTTCACGCCGCTCTTGATGGGCCTCAATGAGGAGGCCCGCAAGAGCCTCGGCGCCCAGGTGCCGCATCCCTCGCGTCTCGGCGATGCCAACGAATACGGCATGCTCGCGGTGCACATGGTCGAGAACCCGATGCTCAACGGCGAGACCATCCGTCTCGACGGCGCGATCCGCATGGCGCCGCGGTAGTTCTCTTCTTCCCTTTTCCCCTTGTGGGAGAAGGTGGCATAGGCGGCCTTCGGCCGCCGTTCTTGGGAACGCCGATGCTCGCATCGGCTATGGCGCCGGATGAGGGGTGTCTCTCCGTGGAGACAGACCCCTCACCCCAAGCGAGTTGCTTGGTTAGCGAGTGCATGCCCTCTCCCACAAGGGGAGAGGGCGCAGAAATCGGCACCATCGTTGCGGATGAAGGAAAGTCGCCCATGTCCCAACCGCTGCTGATCGAGCATGACGACGGCGTCGATCGGGTGACGCTCAATCGCCCTGATAGCCTCAACGCGCTCGATCCGGGGCTGATCGACGCGCTCAATGATTACTTCCAGGGCCTCCAGCGCAACCGCGACACCCGCGTCGTTGTGCTCAGGGGCGCGGGCAAGAATTTCTGCGCGGGGCTCGATCTCAAGGCCGCGATGGCGCGCCGCGCCGGGCAGCAGGAGCCGCCCGGTGTGACCGAGTCTCTCGACTCGCAGCGGCGTATTGCCGACATCGTGATGCTGATGCGCCGTTGTCCGCAGCCAATCCTTTCGCTGGTGCAGGGCGCGGCAGCCGGCGGCGGCTTTGCCCTGGCGCTGGCCTCCGACATCCGCATCGCGACGAAATCGGCGCGGATGAATTGCGCTTTCATCAAGCTTGGCCTCGGCGGCTGCGACATCGGCACCAGCTACTTTCTGCCGCGCCTCGTCGGCGTGTCCGTCGCGTCGGAACTGATCCTGACGGGGCGCTTCATCGGCGCCGAGCGCGCGCTTGCGGTCGGTCTCGTCTCCGAAGTCGTCGACGAGGACAAGCTCGACGACGCGGCCGCGCCCTATGTCGACGCGATGATGACGGCCTCACCCGTGGGACTGCGCCTGTCGAAGGAATGCCTCAACATGAGCGTCGATGCCGGTTCGCTGGAAGCTGCGATCGCAATGGAGGACCGCAACCAGGTTCTGTGCAGCCGCTCCGAGGAATTTTCGGAAGGCATCAGGGCCTTCCTTGAGAAGCGAAAGCCTGTCTATATCAAGCGCTGAACGAGAACGATCCGCAAAGGACGATAATTCCGGGAGACGCAAAATGAGTGGGAGCGCGGCGGCGGTGATGACGAAGCCCGCCTTTCGCAAGGTCGAGTGGCTCGCGCGCGACATCGACATCGCGCGCCGCGGCGACGGCACGGTGGTGCTCAAGTCGCGCATTCCGCTGCAGCCTTACGAGAAGCACATCCCGGCCTCGCTGGCGAAATGGGCGAGGGAAGCGCCCGACCGTATCTGGCTGGCGCAGCGCGGCGGACCCGATCGCGAATGGCGCAAGGTATCCTATGGCGAGGCCAAACGCACCGTGGATGCGTTGACGCAAGGACTGCTGAACCTCGAGCTCGGGGGACGACCGGTCACGATCCTGTCCGGCAATTCGATCGAGCACGCGCTGATGACGCAGGCGGCGATGCAGGCGCGCGCTCCGGCGGCTCCGGTGTCGCCGGCTTACTCCTTGATGAGCCACGATCACGTCAAGCTGAAATATCTGTTCGATCTGATCAAGCCGGCCGTGGTGATGGTGCAGGACGGCCCGACCTTCGAGAAGGCGTTGAAGGCGCTCGACCTCACCGGCGTCACCGTCGTCCACGTTGCGCGGCCCTGCGAGGGCGTCAAGAGCGTCGGCTTTGCCGAGCTTGCGGCAACGCCGGTGACGAAGGACGTCGAGGCGTCGACCGCGAAGATCACGGCTGACACCGTCGGCAAGCTGCTGTTCACGTCGGGCTCCACTGGCATGCCCAAGGCCGTCATCAACACGCAAGGCATGATGTGCGCCAATGCGGCGATGATGATGCAGGTGCGGCCGCGTTCGCCTGACGGTCCGATCTCGACCATGCTGGACTGGATGCCGTGGAACCACACCATGGGCGGCAATGCCGCGTTCCATCCGATCCTGGTCGATGGCGGCACGCTCTATATCGACGACGGCCGGCCGATGCCGGGCCAGTTCGAGGAGACGCTGAGAAACCTGCGCGAGATCTCGCCGACCTATTACGCCAATGTGCCCGCGGGCTATGCGGCGCTTGCGGCGGCGATGGAAAAGGACGAGGCGCTGTGCCGCTCGTTCTTCAAGAATCTGTCGATCATGGCCTATGGCGGTGCGCGGCTGCCGGACGATCTCTACGATCGCATGCAGGCGCTGGCAGTGAAGACGACCGGTGAGCGCATCGTGTTCTACACCGGCTGGGGCTCGACCGAGACCGCGCCGACCTCGACCGGCACCTATTGGGACACCGAGCGCGTCGGCCTGATCGGCCTGCCGTTCCCCGGCGTCGAATTGAAGATGGTGCCGTGCGGCTCGAAATACGAGCTGCGCCTGCGCGGCGTCAATGTCACGCCCGGCTATTTCGGCCAGCCAGATTTGACGACGAAGATGTTCGACGAGGAAGGCTTCTACTGCATCGGTGATGCCGGCATCTTCGTCGACGATTCCGATCCGGTGAAAGGCATCATCTTTGCCGGGCGCGTGGTGGAAGACTTCAAGCTCACCACAGGTACCTTCGTGCATGTCGGCTCGCTCCGTACCGACGCGATCGCGGCCGCAACGCCCGTGGTGCACGACGCGCTGGTCGCGGGACAGGATCGCGCCTTCATCGGCCTCCTGGCCTGGCCGAACCTGCACGCCTGCCGCCAGCTCGTCGGCAATCCCGATCTGAGCTTTGCCGATGCGGTGAAGCATCCGGAGGTGATCGCCTGCTTCAGGCGCGGGCTGGAAGCGCACAACAAGGACTGCGAAGGCGCCAGCAGCCGCATGATCGCCCGCGCGATGCTGATGGTCGAGCCGCCCTCGATCGACGGCAACGAACTCACCGACAAGGGTTACATCAACCAGCGCGCTGGCCTCGAGCGCCGTGCTGCGCTGGTGGAGCGGCTCTATGCGGATCAGCCCGGTGAAGATGTGATCGTGCTGCGATGAGCGCGCAACTCTCTCACCTCGTCATTCCGAAATGGCCCGAAGGGCCAGGCCCGGAATCCATAACCCCGGCTGGTGGATATGGATTCCGGGCTCGCGCTCCGCGCCCCGGAATGACGGCATCAATGAATGCGACGAACAAGATAAACAAGGGTAGCCCGCCATGAACTTCGATTTCTCCGACGATCAGAAACAGCTCCGCGACCAGGCGCGCAAATTCCTCGCCGAGAAATGCTCGCCCAAGGCGGTGCGCGTCGTGCTCGACGGCAAGGCGCCCTATGACAAGGAGCTGTGGAAGGGTCTCGCCGAGATGGGCTTTCTCGGCGTTGCGATCCCTGAAGAGTTCGGCGGTGCGGGTGCCGGTCATCTCGAGCTCTGCGTGATCGCGGAGGAAATGGGCCGCGCCAACGCGCCGGTGCCGTTCTCCTCGACTGTCTATCTCGCCGCGGAGGCGCTGCTGATCGCCGGCAGCGACACGCAGAAGAAGAAATGGTTGCCGGCGATCGCCTCGGGCGAGGCGATCGGAACGCTGGCGCTGTTCGAGGGCAAGGGCAATCCGTCGCGGAAGAACATCAAGCTCACCGCTGCGAACGGCGTGCTCAACGGCGTCAAGAAGCCGGTCGCCGACGGCGCGATCGCCGATTTCGCGGTGGTTGCCGCGCGCACCGGATCGAGCGGTCGCGACAGCGACATCTCGCTGTTCCTGGTCGATCTCAAGGCCGGCGGCGCCGAGGTGAAGAGCCTCACCAATCTCGATCCGACCCGCGGTCAGGCCGAGATCAGTTTCAAGGATTGCAGGGCCGAGCCGCTGGGAGCTGCCGGCGACGGCTGGAGCATTCTGACCCAGGTGCTCGATCGTGCCGCGGTGCTCTGCGCCTTCGAGCAGGTCGGTGGTTCCGACCGCGCGCTGGAGATGGGCCGCGACTACGCGCTCGACCGCATCGCCTTCGGCCGGCAGATTGGCTCGTTCCAGGCAGTCAAGCACATGCTCGCCGACATGTATGTCTCAGCGACGCTGGCGCGCTCCAACAGCTATTACGGCGCCTGGGCGCTCTCGACCAATGCCGCCGAACTGCCCGAAGCCGCAGCTGCCGCGCGCATCAGCGCGACGCAGGCGTTCCAGCACTGCGCCAAGAACAACATTCAGGTTCACGGCGGCATGGGTTTCACCTGGGAGTTCGACTGCCACATGTACTACCGCCGCGCCAATGCGATGGCGCTCGGGCTCGGCAGCCTCACCTATTGGGAAGACCAGCTGATCGACCGCATGCGCAAGAAGAACGCGGCGTGACGTTGTCGTCATTCCGGGGCGGTGCGATAGCGCCGAACCCGGAATCTCGAGCTGAGTCGATAACCTCTGGATTCCGGGCTCGATGCTTCGCATCGTCCCGGAATGACGGAAGAAGAGAACAAAGATGAACTTCGACGACACCCCGCAGGAAGCCGAATTCCGCGCGACCGCCCGTGCCTGGATCAGCGCGAACGCGCCCAAGCAATACGAGGACGAGCTGCGGAAATCCTCGCTCGGCCGCACCGTGCTCAAGAACGCTAACATTCTCGAGGTGGCAAAGGCCTGGCAAAAGAAAAAGGCTGACGCCGGCTGGGCCTGTCTGCACTGGCCGAAGGAATATGGCGGCCGGGGGTCGTCGCCGATCGAGCGCGTGATCTGGCAGCAGGAAGAGGGGCCGTTCGGCCAGCTGTCGCGCATGTTCATCATCGGCCACGGCATGTGCGGGCCGACCATGATGGCGTTCGCGCGCGAGGAGCACAAGCGCACCTATCTGCCGCCGCTCGCATCAGGCGAAAAGGTGTGGTGCCAACTGTTCTCGGAGCCGGCCGGCGGCTCGGACGTCGCGGGCCTGCGCACGCGCGCGGAGAAGGACGGCGACGATTGGGTGATCAACGGGCAGAAGATCTGGACCTCGGGCGCGCATTATTCCGACTACGGCATCCTGCTCACCCGCACCGATCCGACCGTGCCCAAGCACAAGGGCCTCACCATGTTCTTCCTGGACATGAAGAGTCCGGGCGTCGAGGTGCGGCCGATCAAGCAGGCCAGCGGCGCCTCCGACTTCAACGAGGTCTATTTCACCAATGTCCGCATCCCCGACCATCAGCGCCTCGGCGAGGTCGGTGACGGCTGGAACGTCTCGCTGACCACGCTGATGAACGAGCGCAGCGCGATCGGCGCGGCCGTCTCGACCGGTTTTCCGGAGCTGTTCGAATATTGCTCCAGCCTCATGCTCGACGACGGCCCGGCGATCGAGGACCGCGCGGTACGCTCGAAGTTGGCAAATTGGGCGGTGAAGGCGAGCGGCCTGAAATACACCAGCATGCGCGCGATCTCGGCGCTGTCGAAAGGCGAGCGGCCAGGGCCGGAGAATTCCATCGGCAAGCTGGTGGCGGGCTCCATGATCCAGGACGTCGCGACCTATGCGCTGGATCTGCAGGGTGCGAGCGGCGTGATCAGCGGCGAGGATGCCGAGCTCGCCGGCCGCTTCCAGGCGATGCTGTTGCGGGCGCCGGGCACCCGCGTCGAAGGCGGCACCGACGAGATCATGCGCAACATCATCGCCGAGCGGGTGCTGGGCCTGCCCGGCGATATCAGGGTCGACAAGGACGTGCCGTTCAACAAGATCCCGACGAAGGGAAGATGAGTCCGTGTCCCGGACGCGGTGCGGTACGAAGTACGCTCCGCAGAGCCGGGACCCAGAAGGCGACAATGGGCCCCGGCTCTGCAGCGCACCGCCATAGCACGTCGAAGACGTGCGTAAACGCACTTGTGGCGCTGCGCCGCGTCCGGGGCACGAAAGAGGAGAGTTCGAAGATGAATTTCGACGATACCCCGCAGGAAGCCGCCTTCCGCGAGACCGCGCGCAAATGGGTCGAGGCGAACGGGCCGAAGGAGCTGCATGCCGAGCTGTCAAAATCCTCGCTCGGCCGCATCCGGCTCGCTCACCACGACATCGTCGATGTCGGCAAGGCCTGGCAGAAGAAGAAGTTCGAGGGCAACTGGGCTTGCCTGCATTGGCCGAGGGAATATGGCGGCCGCGGCGCGACGCCGATCGAGCGCGTGATCTGGCAGCAGGAGGAGGGCGTCTATGGCAAGCTGACGCAGCCGTTCCAGATCGGCGAGGGCATGTGCGGCCCGACCGTGATGGCTTTCGGCAGCGAGGATGCCAAGCGCCGCTATTTGCCGAAGCTCGCCTCGGGCGAGGAGATCTGGTGCCAGCTGTTCTCCGAGCCATCTGCCGGATCCGACGTTGCGGGTCTGCGCACCCGCGCAGAGAAGAAGGGCGACAATTGGCTCGTCAACGGCCAGAAGATCTGGACTTCGGGCGCGCATTATTCCGACTACGGGCTCCTGATCGCGCGCACCGATCCCAACGTGCCGAAGCATAAGGGGCTCACCATGTTCTTCCTGGACATGAAGAGCCCGGGCGTCGAGGTGCGGCCGATCAAGCAGGCCAATGGCATGCAGGAGTTCAACGAGGTCTATTTCACCGACGTCGTGATCCCGGACAGCCAGCGTCTCGGCGCCGTCGGCGAAGGCTGGAGCGTGTCGCTGACCACGCTGATGAACGAGCGCATGTCGATCGGCGCGCGGCTCGCCACCGGCGTCCCCGAAATGTTCGAGTTCTGCTCCAATCTCATGCTCGAGGACGGGCTAGCGATCGACGATCCCGCCGTGCGCTCGAAGCTTGCGAGCTGGGCGGCGAAGTCGAACGGGCTGAAATACACTAGCTACCGCACGATCTCGGCGCTCTCGAAGGGCGAGCGGCCGGGCCCGGAGAATTCGATCGGCAAGCTGGTCTCGGGCATGATGCTCCAGGACATCGCGACCTACGCCATGGACCTGCAGGGCGCGGCCGGTGTTCTCACGGGCAGCGACGAGGAGACGGTGCAGGGCCAGTTCCAGCAGATGCTGCTGTCCTCGCCCTCGATGCGCATCGCCGGCGGCACCGACGAGATTCTGCGCAACATCATCGCCGAGCGGGTGCTGGGCCTGCCGGGCGATATTCGTGTCGACAAGGACGTGCCGTATAACAAGATCCCGACCAAGGGACGTTGATATGTCCGTCCCGGACGCGGTGCGGCGCGAAGTGCCGCTCCGCAGAGCCGGGACCAGGAGCCACAATGGGCCCCGGCTCAGCGCCGCACCACCATAGCGCGTCGAAGACGTGCGTAAACGCACTTATGGTGCTGCGTTGCGTCCGGGGCACGAAAGCGAGACTAGCCATGGACGCCAAAGTGCCCAACGCCCGCTCTTCCAATGACGACCGCATCGGCGTGCTCGAGGAGCTCCTCAACGAGCGCTATTCCGTCCGCGCCTTCCTCCCCAAGGAGGTCGACCGCGCCACCATCGAGCACGTGCTGACCACCGCACAACGCACGGCCTCATGGTGCAACAGCCAGCCGTGGCAGGTCGTCATCGCCAGCGGCACGGCCAAGGAGCGCTTTCGCCAGGCGATCTACAAGGAGGCGTCCGGGGGGCTCGGCGACGATTACGATTTCACGCCGCCGCGCGAGTATGTCGGCGTCTATCTCGAACGCCGGCGCGAGAGCGGTTTCCAGCTCTACAACACGCTGGGCATCGCCCGCGGCGACAAGATGGCTTACGCGAAGCAGGCGCTGGAGAATTACAATTTCTTCGGGGCCCCGCATGTGGCGATCATTCACACCAACGAGCCGCTCGGCATTTACGGTGCGATCGATTGCGGTGCCTATGTCTCCAACTTCATGCTGGCCGCGCAGGCGCTCGGGCTCGGCACCATTCCGCAGGCCGCGCTCGCGCGCCATTCCAGCCTGATCCGGCGCCATTTCAACCTGCCCGAGGATCGCCGCGTCGTCTGCGGCATCTCGTTCGGCTATGCCGACCATGCACACAAGGTCAACAGCTACCGCACCTCGCGGGCAAATGTCGCGGATACCGTGGCCTTCGTGGACGAGTGATCGGGCGCCGCGCTGTTCTCGCTCGCATGCAAAGGCGGCCGCGGAAGCGGCCGCCTTCATGTCATCTCGAACGTGACGCTGGCGTCAGCCGCCGCTGCCGCCGATCACGGCCCGGATCGTCTCGTCGGGCCCGAAGTCCTCGGCGCCCTCGACATAGAGCAGCGCGGCGAGCTTCGAGCGGGCGCGGTTGACGCGGCTCTTGATCGTGCCGACAGCACAGCCGCAGATCGAGGCCGCGTCCTCGTACGAGAAGCCGGAGGCGCCGACCAGGATCAGCGCTTCGCGCTGGTCCTGTGGAAGCTTGTCGAGCGCCGTGCGAAACTCCTCGAACTCGAGATGCGCGTTCTGCGACGGTTGGGTCTTCAGCGTCTTGGCGTAGTTGCCTTCGGCGTCCTCGACCTCCCGCCGCCGCTTGCGATAGTCGGAGCGGAACAGGTTGCGCAGGATCGTGAACAGCCACGCCGGCAGGTTGGAGCCGGGCTGGAACGAGTCGATGTTGGCCAGCGCGCGAAGCAGCGTCTCCTGCACCAAATCGTCGGCGCGGTCCGCATTGCCGCTGAGCGAGATCGCGAACGCGCGCAGGCTCGGCACGGCCGCCAGGATGTCATTACGCAGGGAGTCCGTGAGAGGCATTAATCCCTCCCATTGTTGTTGTCGTTGGATCCCCCACCATTTTCCACTTGGGGCGTCGCTCCCGGCGCATCAAGCTTTTTGATCAGTTCTGCGAACCGATCCGGAACCCCCTGCCGCACCACGTCGTCGTACATGGCGCGCAGCTGATGGCCGATCCGGGATTGAATCTCCGGAGTGAGCCCTCCCTTGCCGGGGGTCGTGCTTTTGCTGGCTTGAGACTTGAGATCTTTCATGACCTGTTCCACGTTTCCCCGAGTTAAGTAACTGTAAAATCGAGAATTTCTCTCAACCGGGAGCCGTTCCCTGGATAGGCTCAATTCGAGGTTCGATAAAAAGTTCCGCCAATTGCGGAACTTTTCTCGGGCTGCGGCGTAGTCAGCACAGCAGGGGAACCCGGGCCCCCCGCGTAATCGCCCTGGATCTTAAGGCCGGCCCGAAGATGAATGGAGTGGGGATGTCCCGTTCACAGCTCGTTGCTGAACACTTGCCGTTGTTGCGCCGGTATGCGCGCGCCCTGACGGGCAGCCAAGCCTCCGGTGACGCCTATGTCGCAGCCATGTTGGAAGCCATGCTGGGGGACCCGTCGGTGCTCGACGAGAGCCATGGACCCCGCGCCGGCCTGTTCCGACTGTTCACCCAGATCTGGAATTCGGTCTCCGTCAACGACGATGCCGAGGTGACGACGCTTCCGATGCCGCCGGAGCGTCGGCTCTCGAACATCACGCCGCTGCCGCGGCAGGCCTTCCTCCTGCTCTCGCTCGAGGGATTCTCCGAGGAGGAAGTCGGTTTCATCCTCGGCACTGACGTCGCGGAGACGCGGCGCCTTGCGGATACCGCTGGACGCGAGATGGCGGCCGAGATCGCCACCGACGTGCTGATCATCGAGGACGAGACTTTCATCGCCATGGACCTCGAGAGCCTGGTGAAGAATCTCGGCCACAACGTCGTCGGCGTCGCGCGCACCCATGCCGATGCGGTGGCACTCGCCAAGAACAAGCGGCCCGGCCTGATCCTCGCCGACATCCAGCTTGCCGACGGCTCGTCGGGCCTCGACGCCGTGAACGAGCTGCTCCGCACCTTCGAGGTGCCGGTGGTGTTCATCACTGCCTATCCCGAGCGCTTCCTCACCGGCGAGCGCCCCGAGCCGGCGTTCCTGATCTCAAAACCGTTCCAGCCGGCAATGGTATCGGCGGTCGCGAGTCAGGCTCTGTTCTTCCAGCGCAACTCGCGCAACCGCACACCCAAGGCGCCGGCGGCGTAAGGCGCCATCTCGCGAAACGATCTGATCCGGCGTGCTGCAAGGCACGCCGGATTTTTCGTGCCGCCGTCCGCGCTTGACGCGGATCGATTTCACCGCTCATACCTCATGCATTGATCCCAGTCGGAGACGTGCACATGGACCAAGCGTTGCTCGATCGCCTCGCCATCCGCGACCTCGTCGAGAACTGGGCGGTGTGGCGCGATGCCGGTGACTGGGAGCGCTTTGCGACCGTCTGGCACGAGGAAGGCTGGATGTCCGCCACCTGGTTTCAGGGACCGGCACGGGATTTCATGCGGGTCAGCCAGGAGGGCTTCGCCAAGGGCGTGCGCATCCTGCATTTCCTCGGCGGCACCAGCATCGACCTCGAAGGCGTGCGGGCCATCGCCCAGACCAAGATGACGATCTCGCAGCGCGCCCTGGTGCACGATGTGCTCTGCGACGTCGTCTGCACCGGGCGCTTCTACGATTTCCTGGAGAAGCGGCAGGGGAAGTGGGGCATCGTTCGCCGCCAGCCGATCTACGAGAAGGACCGGATCGACCCGGTCGATCCCGCCGCGCCGCTGCAGCTCGACCAGAAAGCGCTCGCCGCGCTCCCTGAAGGTTACCGCCATCTCGCCTACATGCAGGAGCTGATCGGCTACAAGGTCAAGCGCGACATGCCCGGCCTCGTCGGGCCCGAGGTGGAGAAGCTCTACGGCGAGGGGAGGGACTGGCTGTCCGGGACAGCCAAATAATCCAAAGCAAGAATGGGCCCAGACAAAAGTAAGGCGCGACTGGCATCACCACAGTCGCGCCCTACGTCGCCGGCTTATGGGGCAGGGGGGAATAGCCGGCTGCTGAGACGACTCCCCGGCGCCGGACTCGTTCCACGGCTTCCGAAATATTTTGCAGGCCCGCGACTTTTCTCGCACACGGTTAAGTGATCGTGATGGCCAAGAACTCCTGATCCTCCGCCCGCGTTGTTCCCGCGATCGCCATGGGGCGAGGGATCGACAGCCATGTCACAGATTCAAAAGGTATTTTTAGGCGCCGTCGCGATTGCCGCAACGCTCGGCGCGGTGCAATTGGCCTCCGGCCACGATCTGGCCGACCGCTGGCAGGCGGTCGCCGACCTGCCCAGCCACAGCACAAACCTGGCGCCGAGCCATAACGTCAATCGTGCCGGCAAGGCCGACCGCCTGGCCGAGATCAAGCAGGCGCCCGTTCCCACCCGAACCGTGTCGATGCGGTTGAACGACCTCGCCGATACGTCAGTGCTGCTGCGCGTCCCCGCGGTGATCGAAACCGGCAACGCCAAGCCGCCGGTGCTGCTCCAGAACCAGACCCAGAAGAAGAACCGCAGCAAGCCGACCATCGCCTGCGAGCCGATGGTCAGCTCCCTGACGGAGGTCGCAAAGCTGCTCCAGCCCGGCCGCTGCGTGACCTGATCTGCACCGGTCCGCGGACATATCGTCCTCCCGGCGGGAGGACGATCCTTCACGTGCACTTGATCCCCTGTCCCTTCGCGTTATATCCCGGGTTTCTTCCTCTTCGTTTTGACCGGGTAAACGCATGACGACGTCAGACACGGCTGTGCATACGCAGCCTTTCCAGGCCGAGGTTTCCGAGCTTCTGCACCTCATGGTGCACTCCGTTTATTCGGAGACCGACATCTTCCTGCGCGAGCTTGTCTCCAACGCCTCGGATGCCTGCGACAAGCTGCGCTATGAGGCGATCGCAAGCCCGGCGCTGCTGGGCGAGGGGGACGCGCTCAAGATTCGCATCATCCCGGACAAGACCGCGGGGACACTCACCATCGCCGACAACGGCATCGGCATGGAGCGGCAGGAGCTGATCGACCATCTCGGCACCATCGCCCGCTCCGGCACCAAGGCCTTCGTGTCGAAGCTGAAGGAGGCCAAGGACGGCCTCGGCCTGATCGGCCAGTTCGGCGTCGGCTTCTATTCCGCCTTCATGGTCGCCGAGAAGATCGTCGTGGTCAGCCGCCGCGCCGGTGAGAGCGATGTCTGGACCTGGACGTCCTCCGGCGGCTCCGGCTTCGAGATCGCCCGCGCCAGTGACGAGGACGCGGCGCGCGTCGCGCGCGGTACCGAGATCGTTCTGCACCTCAAGGACGACGCCAAGAAATATCTCGAGACCTACGAGATCGAGCGCATCGTCGGGGCCTATTCCGACAACATCCTGTTTCCCATCGAGCTCGTGCCTGGTGAGGGCGAGCCGCGCCAGATCAATTCGGCGAGCGCGCTGTGGCAGCGCTCCAAGTCGGAGCTGACGGCGGAGGACTACAAGAAGGCCTATCAGCAGATCGCCTCCGCCTTCGACGATCCCGCGATGACGCTGCACTATCGCGCCGAGGGCCGCTATTCCTACGCCGTGCTGCTGTTTGCGCCCTCGGCCAAGCCGTTCGACCTGTTCGAGCCAAATCGCAAGGGCCGGGTCAAGCTCTACGTCCGCCGCGTCTTCATCACCGATGACGCCGACCTCTTGCCGGGCTACCTCCGCTTCATCCGTGGCGTCGTCGACAGCGAGGATCTTCCGCTCAACATCTCCCGCGAGATGCTGCAGAACAATCCGCAGCTCGCGCAGATTCGCAAAGCCGTGGCGACCCGCGTCGTGTCCGAGCTCGAAAGCCTCGCCGAGAAGGATCCGGACAATTTCGTCAAGATCTGGGACGCTTTCGGCGCGGTGCTGAAGGAAGGCATCTACGAGGACTTCGAGCGTCGCGAAAAGCTGCTTGCGCTGTCGCGTTTCACCACGACGTCGGGGGAGAAGCGGTCGCTGAAGCAGGTGATCGTCGATTTCAAGCCGAACCAGACCGAGATCTACTATCTCGTCGGCGACAGCATCGAGCGGCTGAAGTCCAATCCGCGGCTCGAGGCCGCGACCGCCCGCGGTATCGAGGTCCTGCTGCTGTCCGATCCCGTCGATGCCTTCTGGACCTCGATGCCCTCGGAGTTCGACGGCAAGCCGCTGAAATCGCTGAGCCAGGGCGATCTCAACCTCGACCTGATCCCGCGGGTCGACGACAAGGAGGAGGCGAAGACGGATGAGCCCGAGGCCGACGAGGCCGCCACCATCGCGGTGATCAAGGCCGCCCTCGGCGAGCGCGTCAGCGACGTCAAGGCCTCGACGCGTCTCACCAGCTCGGCCTCCTGCCTGGTCGCCGACAGCCAGGGGCCGAGCCGCGAGCTGGAGCGCATCCTGGCGCAGCAAAATCGCGGCATGAAGACCAAGCCGATCCTGGAGATCAATCTGCGCCATCCGATGGTCGGCGCGATCACCAAGGCGCAGGCCGGCTCCAAGGCGGTCGACGATCTCAGCCTGCTCCTGCTCGAACAGGCGCAGATCCTTGACGGGGAATTGCCGGAAGATCCGGCCGCGTTCGCCGCGAGGCTGAACCGGCTCGTTTTGCGGGGGCTGGGCGGGTAGCTCGCCCCGCTCACCTTGCCGTCATCTGTCCCTAGGAACAGTCGCCTCCCGCGTGGTGTTATGTCATAGGGAGGCGGCCGGCGTCCGCGCCGCCGCCGCGGACCTATTCGAGGATCTCTCCATGCGCCTGCCGATCTTGACCCTCACCGCGATTGCCACACTGTTCGTCGCGGCAGATGCCAGCGCCCAGACCTACGATCCGCGTTACCCCGTGTGCATGCATGTCTACACGCCCGGCGGCTTCGGCGGCGGCGGTGGTGACTATTACGACTGCTCCTTCACCTCGCTGCCGCAGTGCCGCGCCACGGCTTCAGGCCGATCGGCAAGCTGTGATGTCAATCCTTACTACGCCTTCGATCAACCGCCGTCGCCGCGCCGGCGTCACAAGAAGGTGCATTAGCAATCCGCGATGCGCGCAGGAACACCTGTCATGCGTTACTCGTTCGGCCTGGTCGTCACCGTCGGTGCGTTGCTTGTGGCTGCGCCGTCTCATGCGCAGACCTTCGATCCCAGCTTTCCCGTCTGCATGCACGTCTATTCCGGCGCGAATGGTGGTGGCGGGGAGTGGTACGATTGCTCCTTTACCACGCTGCCGCAGTGCCGCGCGACCGCGTCGGGGCGCGCCGCGGTCTGTGACCTCAATCCGTATTACCCGGTCAATGCGCCGCCCCCGCGTTTGCGTCACAGGCGAATCGGCTAACGCCGGACGGAGCGGCGCCTCCGCTTCGCCCGCAGCTGCCGCCGCCATTTCCTGATCCCTGACAATTCCAGCACCCTGCACCAGCTGTCGCGCGTGCCGCTCCGGCCGGCTCGGTAAGGGATGGCTAGCGTTAATCGCGCACTAACCGGGGTTTACCCTGCCTCTTAACACCTGGGCAGGGCGGCGCGGGCTAGGCTTGGGCACCAGCAGCCACGGCCCCGAGAGAATGAACGGCATGACCACCGGTGTCATCGAGCAACCGAAAGCCGCGCGTGCGCCGTCGGCGTCAAAGATCTGGCTGAAGGCGATCGAGCTCACCGCGCGGATCGAGACGCTGCCGGGCCGCCTGTTTGCCGACGTCGTCGACGACTGGGCGCGCCGCCAGCCCGATCGCGCGGCGCTCGTGACCGACGCTGCCACGCTCGATTACGAAGGCCTGTCCAAGAGGATCAACCGCTACGCGCGCTGGGTGCGCTCGGCCGGCGTGGCCAAGGGCGACACCGTTGCCCTGATCATGCCGAACGGCATCGACTATGTCGCGGCCTGGCTCGGCATCAGCCGGGTCGGCGGGGTGGCCGCGCTGCTCAACACCAGGCTGGTGGGGCCATCGCTGGCGCATTGCATCGACGTCGCGAAGCCCTCGCATGTCATCGTCGCGCATGAGCTGGCGGAGATGCTGGAGAGCGCCACGCCGCATCTGAAGACGCAGGCAAAAGTCTGGACCCACGGGGATGCCCGCAGCGAACGCGCCATCGACGTCGCGCTTGCGGCGCTTGACGATTCGCCCCTTTCGCCGGACGAGCGTGGCGATGTGACGATCAACGACCGCGCCCTGCTGATCTATACATCCGGCACCACGGGTCTGCCGAAGGCCGCCAGCATCAGTCACCGCCGCATCCTCAATTGGGGTTTCTGGTTCGCCGGCCTCACCGGCGCGACGCCTCAGGATCGGCTCTATGACTGCCTGCCGCTGTTCCACTCCGTCGGCGGCATCGTCGCGCCATGCAGCATGCTGGCCGCCGGCGGTTCGGTGGTGATTGCGGACAAGTTTTCGGCCTCGCATTTCTGGTCCGACATCGTCCGACACGACTGCACCCTGTTCCAGTATATCGGCGAGCTCTGCCGTTATCTGCTCAAGGCGCCGCCGTCGGAGTATGAGAACCGGCATCGTCTGCGGCTCGTCTGCGGCAACGGCCTGCGCGGCGATATCTGGGAAGACTTTCAGGCGCGTTTCGCCATTCCGCGCATCCTCGAATTCTACGCGGCGACCGAAGGCAATTTCTCGCTGTTCAACGTGGAGGGCCAGCCCGGCGCGATCGGCCGTATTCCGCCGCTGCTGGCGCACCGCTTTCCCGCTGGCATCGTCAAGCTCGACCCCGATGGCGGCGTGCCGCTCCGCAACGAAGATGGCTTTTGCATCGCCTGCGGCCGCGGCGAGGCCGGCGAAGCGATCGGCCGCATCGGCACCGCCGACCAGGGGGGCGGCCGTTTCGAGGGCTATACCGACGCAAGCGAGACCGAGAAAAAGATTCTGCGCGATGTCTTCGCCAAGGGCGACGCCTGGTTTCGCACCGGCGATCTGATGCGGCTCGACGACAAGGGCTTCTTCCATTTTGTCGACCGCATCGGCGACACCTTCCGCTGGAAGGGCGAGAACGTCGCGACGACAGAAGTCAACGACGCCGTGCGCGACTTCACCGGCGTCGTCGACGCCACCACCTATGGCGTCAGCATTCCCGGCACCGACGGCCGCGCCGGCATGAGCGCCATCGTCGTGAACGAGGGCTTTGACATCGCCACGCTGCCTGCCCATCTCGCGCAACGCCTGCCGGCCTATGCGCGTCCCGTTTTCATCCGCATCTCCCAAGAGATCGATGCGACCGAGACCTTCAAGCAAAAGAAGGGAGGGCTCGCGCGCGAAGGCTTCGATCCGGACGCGATAGCGGAGCCGCTGTTCATGCTCGACCCGACAAACGGGGCGTATGTCGCGCTCGATACCGAGGCCTATGCCCGCATCAACGACGGCACGATCAGGCTGTAACGCTGCGAAAATCAACAGATGGATCCAGTTTTATCTGAATTGTCCAAGAAGCCATTTACTTCTGTCGGATAGACAGGCCGCCATGGGGAGGCGGTCAGCAAGGGCCGCCCAATGAGCGATAACAACAAGCGATAACAACGAGCGAGCCAGCCATGTCGGTAAGGTCTAAGGTCATCGAAGCGATCCAGCAGATCGCCAGGGAGCAGCACGTCTTCCTTCCCGCACTCTCGGACGATCTGTCCCTGCACGAGACGGGCTTCGACTCGCTCGCTTTCGCGATCCTGGTCGCGCGCCTCGAGGACGAAACCGGCGTCGACCCCTTCACGATTTCCGAGGACGCAGCGTTCCCCGCTACCGTGGGCGATTTCGTGCGGGCCTACGAAAATGTCCCCGCGTGAGATCTTTGCGCTTCGCGACCATCTCGGCGCTGAGCTGAAGGGCCGCACGCTCTCGGATGCGCACCATGTCGTGTCGCTGACGAACATCCTGTCGCAGACGGTCCTCGGCGGCCACCTGTCCGAATTGGCCGGCCGCTGCGTGCTGCTCAAGCTGTCCGACCAGCTCCGCTCCGGCCTTGCCATGATCGAGCTCGACGGCATCGCCCGTCGCATGCTGCTGTGCCCGCCCGATCTCAACCCGGCGCATCTCGGCGCGCTGATCGCCGATGCCGCGATCGATGCCGTCGTCACCGACGAGCCCGATCACTGGACCGAGACCGGCGTGCCGCTGGTGGTTACCGCGAAGCTGCCGTTCCAGGCAGTCGCGCCGGCCAGGACCGAGCGCGCCACGGAATGGTTGATGCTCACGTCGGGCACGTCGGGCGTGCCGAAAATCGCGGGCCATACACTGGAGGCGCTGACCGGCGCGATCGTCGCCGAGGGGCCCGCGCGCGGACCTGCACCGGTGTGGGCGACGTTCTACGACATCCGCCGGTACGGCGGCCTGCAGATCTTCCTCCGCGCCATCCTCTCCGGCGGCTCCATGGTGCTGTCCGACCCGCACGAGGCGCTGGCCGATCACGTTGCGCGGCTGAATGCGCGCGGCGTCTCGCACATCTCCGGCACGCCTTCGCATTGGCGCAAGCTCCTGATGAGCGGCTCGGCCGCACGATTCGCGCCGGGCTACGTCCGTCTCTCCGGCGAGATCGCCGACCAGGCGGTGCTCGACGGCCTGAAGACGGCATTCCCCAATGCCTCCGTCGGACATGCCTATGCCTCGACCGAGGCCGGCGTCGGCTTCGCCGTCAATGACGGGCTCGAGGGTTTTCCGGCCGATTATCTCGGCAACCGCAATGGTGTCGAGATGAAGGTCGTCGACGGCTCGCTGCGGATACGCTCGACGCGCACGGCCCACGCTTACATCGGCCGCAACGCCGCCGCGCTGACCGATGAGGACGGCTTCGTCGACAGCGGCGATATCGTCGAGCTGCGCGGTGACCGCTATTATTTCGTCGGCCGCCGCGGCGGCATCATCAATATCGGCGGGCTGAAGGTTCACCCCGAAGAGATCGAGGCGGTGATCAACCGTCATCCCGACGTCCGGATGTCACGGGCCAAATCGCGCCGCAGTCCGATCACCGGGGGCATCGTCGTCGCCGACGTCATCCTCGCCGACGGCTCCGATCCCGCGCGGGCGAAGGAGATCCGCGACCAGATCCTGGATCAGTGCCGCACGCAGCTCGCCTCGCACAAGGTTCCGGCGGTGATCCGCTTCGTCGAGGCGCTCGACGTCACCCCAGCCGGCAAACTGGCGCGCACCGATGCATAATGTTCTCGTCACCGGCGGCAGCCGCGGTATCGGGCTGGCAATTGCAAGGCGCCTCGTCGGGGGCGGCTTCAACGTGATCGCGGCCGCGCGGCGCGAGAGCGAGGAACTCAAGTCGGCGATCGCGGAGTCCGACGGGCGGCTGCATTTCCGCGCCTGCGATCTCGCGGTGATCGACGCGATCCCGGCTTTTGCAAAACTGGTCCGCGACGAGTTCGGCCCGATCTACGGCCTCGTCAACAATGCCGGGCTCGGCACTGAAGGCCTGCTCGCGACCATGCACAATTCGGAGATCGAGGCGCTGGTGCAGCTCAACGTGCTCTCGCCGATCATCCTCACCAAATATGTCGCGCGGCAGATGATGGCGGATGGTGCGGGACGCATCATCAACATCTCCTCGGTCATCGCCACCACGGGCTATAATGGCCTCTCCGTCTACGGCGCGACCAAGGCCGCAGCCACCGGGTTCACCCGCTCGCTGGCGCGCGAGGTCGGCAAGCTCGGCATCACCGTGAACGCGATCGCGCCTGGATTCATCGACACCGAGCTGACGCACAATCTCACCGACGAGGGGCGCAAGCGCATCGCCGGCCGCAGCGCGCTGCGCCGCCTGCCGGAGACCGACGACGTCGCGCGCATGGTGGAATATCTGCTCGGCGAGGGCGGCCGCAACGTCACGGGCACCGTGTTTACGATCGACGCGGGGAATACCGCCTAGCGGAACCCGGCCGTGACGATTGCGTTGATCCGGCGCAATGACATTCAACCGGATTTGGTCGTAAGATGCCCCGCAATCGATTGGGTTACGTCAATCGATCTGCCCTAAACGACAGGGAGCAGTCCATGGCCATGCCAAACATGACCGCTTCGAATTTGGGCGGGACGTCAGAGGAGCAGTCGCGCGCGAAGCCGGACAATGTTCATTGTCAGCCGATGTCGCATCAGAATTCCGGTGATCACGGCTACGAGATGCATCCGCAGCAATTCGTGCGGCTGGTCGGCTGTCACGATGTCCCTGCACCGACCGTTCGCAAGCGGCAGGACGAAAAGCTGCACTAAGTCCTCACGTCCGATGCTTCGGCAGATCGATTCGCTGGTGTGAAAATTCCGGTGGCCCCTCGGTGAGGCGGCGGATTCGGCGCTCGCGTTCGTCTGCCGGCAGTGCGGGATCGAGCAGCGCTTTGATCTCGTGCACGGCGATCTCCACGATCTTCGCGGCGTCCGATATGATCGCTTGCGCCGGTGCCGGTTCGGCAGGCGCGATCTTCAGCCCCAGTTCGACGAGCTTGCAGATTGCATCGGAGCGCGGCAGCTGGTGGGCTTCAGCCCAGGCATCGACGGCGGCGGTCAGCCTTTCCGGCATCTTCACCGCGCTGATCGCGTCGCGGCCCGTGCGCCGGCGGACCGGTGAGGTCGAGTCCTTGTTGTCGACGTCGGACACTTCGATGATCCCGGGTCATCATGTTCGCTAGATCAAGAGTAGACGCCATCTGCGGCGTGCTGTTTGATGCCGATCAAGGACGAACTGCGGCATTGCATCGCGGTGCGCGCTTGTCGTCGGGCTCCATTTCGGCCAATGATCGGGACGATGTGCAGGGCCGCGGGCGAACCCGGATCGATCCTGCCACGTATCTGTCTCGCAGCGCGCCATCCCGACCCTCCGGCATCACCCGATGACATCAAGCGAATCTTTCTACGGCGGCATTGACGTCTTCCGCGGTTTCACCAGCCTGATGGATCCGGTGCTGTATTCGCCGCTGCCGGACGATTGGAGCATCGGCGTTGCCGATATCGTCGATTCGACCAAGGCGATCGCGGCGCAGCGCTATAAGGCGGTGAACATGGCCGGCGCCGCCGTGATCGCGGCGGTGACGAACGCGTTGCAGGGGCGCGAGTTCCCCTTCGTCTTCGGCGGCGACGGCGCGAGCTTTGCGGTCGCGCCTCGCGATATCGAGCTTGCTCGTGACGCGCTGGCGGCGACCGCGACCTGGGTGCGGGAAGATCTCGATCTGAAGATGCGGATCGCCCTGGTGCCGGTCAGCGCCATCCGCGCGCATGGCCTCGACGTGCGTGTCGCGCGCTTCGGTCCGTCGGCCAATTTGTCCTATGCAATGTTCTCCGGCGGCGGCCTCGCCTGGGCGGATGCCGCCATGAAGCGCGGCGAGTTCGCGGTGATGGCGGCGCCTGACGGTTCCCAGCCCGATCTTTCCGGCCTGTCCTGCCGCTTCGAGGTGATGCCGGCCTCGCGCGGGCTGATACTGTCGGTGCTGGTGATGCCGGCGCGCGGTGCCGATCCGCTGGCCTTCCGAAAGGTGATCGAGGACGTCATTCATCTCGTCGAGCGCAGTCCGGATGGCGGCCGCCCGGTGCCACCGCAAGGGCCGCCCCTGAAATGGCCGCCGCAGGGACTGGACTATGAAGCCCGCACCAGGCGCGGCGGCCCGCTGCTCGCGCGCCGCGCCGGCGTGCTGGCCTATACATTGTTCGCTTATCTGATTATGCGCTTCGACCTCAAGGTCGGCGGCTTCGAGCCAAACGTCTACAAGCGTCAGGTGGTCGAGAACTCGGACTTCAGGAAATATGACGACGGATTGCGAATGATCCTCGACTGCACGCCGGAACTCGAACGCGCCCTCAGCGCTCGTCTCGCTGCGGCGGCGCGCGAGGGCATCGTGCGCTACGGCCTCTACCAGCAGGACGCGGCGATGATGACCTGCTTCGCGCCCTCGGCACTGCGCAGCGACCACGTCCACTTCATCGATGGCGCACGGGGCGGCTATGCCTCGGCGGCGTCGGCGTTGAAGACGATGATGGCGGCGGGTTAGCGCCCCGCGCGCGTCCAGGTTTCACCGCCGCAGAGTGCGCCGACGCAGCCTTCGACACGCAGCGAATCCATCGATATCACCGTGACGCTGCTCGCATAGCTGCTGCCGTCGTCGGCGTTGTAGATCTGGCCGGACCATTTGTTTGGAGCTGACGGCTGCATGCCGCTGAACAATGGCAGGCCGATCATCGGACGCCGGGCGAGCGCCGGATTGGGATTCTTGCTGTCGGTGGCTGGCTGGCCGGTCGCGGTGTCCATGGGCTCGCGCAGCCAGACGATGTGACCGCAGATGCCGTCGCCGCATTTGCTGATCTTCACGCGCGCATCGCCCGCCTGGGTGAGCCAGGTCCCGTCGGCGCTCTGCGCATGTGCGCTCGCTGCGCTAAACAGCACCGTCAGGACGACGAAGGGAAGCGCGAATCTGCTGAACATGGAGAGGCCCCGAAAAATGACGGCGCCTCCATAGCAGCCCGGCAGGATAGTGCAACGCTGGTTGGAATCACATTCCTGCGTTGGCACGTCCGCTTATCTGCCTGCGCTCATTTGCCCCAGCGCACGAACGCGACCGAGGCTGCGGTCAATAGCCCGAAGGCGACCATTGCGCCGCCGACCAGTGCGAACAAGGTCCAAGCCGGCGCCTGCATCGTCATCAGGCCGACGCCGCCGACCGCGACGATCAGCAGGCGCGCCGTAGAGGCGAGCACGGGTCCGCCGACGCGCGCCGCACCTTGCGAGGAGAAATATAACGACACGCCGACGCCGAAGAACACGAAGGCCGGACCGGCCCAGTGGAAATAGCTGTGCGCCGCCGCTGTGACACCGGGATCGCGGGTGAACAGCGAGACCCACAGCGCCGGATCGAGCGCGACGACGAGGCCGATCGTGCCGACCGTGAGGCCGGAGGCCGCAGCGGCGGTCCAGGCCACACGGCGCGCACGCTTCACGTGACCGGCGCCGATCGCCACGCCGACCATCGGCACCGAGGCGATGCCGAAGGCGAAGGTGATCGGGATCAGCAGAAATTCCAGCCGCGAGCCGATGCCGTAGCCGGCCAGCATCTCGGTGCCGAAGGTCGCGAGGATTTTCGTGAAGATCAGAATGGTGAGCACGGTCTGCAGCGGCGACAGGCAGGCCAATGCGCCGACCTTGAGAATGTCCAGGAACATCGCGCGCTCGAAATGGAAGGCGCGGAAATCGAGCGGCAACCGGCTGCGGCCGGACAAGAGATACCAGACGAAGAAGATCGCGGCGCAGCTGAACGCGATCAGCTGGCCGCTCGCCACGCCCGGCATGCCGAATTGCGGCACGCCGAACAGGCCGAGCCCCAGCGTGCCGCCGAGCGCGATCTGGAGCACGCTCGCCCCGATCAGCGTCATCGAAGGCAGGCGCATGTCGCCGGTGCCGCGGATCACCGAGGCCAGCGTGTTGACGAGCCAGATCGCGACCGCACCGGAGAACAGCACCTGCGAATAGCCGCTGGCCTCCTCGAGCACGTGCTCGCGGCCGCCGAGCAGCGCGAAGAAGGAGCGGCCGAAGACGAGCATCATCACCGTGAAGAACAGCCCGCCGCAGAGGCCGATGATGGCGGCATGCAGCGCCAGCGTCGCGGCGCGGTCGCGATCGCCTGCGCCGAGTGCGCGGCTGATCGCGGAGGAGACGCCGCCGCCCATCGCGCCCGCGCTCATCATTTGAGTCAGCATCGCGAACGGAAACACCAGCGCGATCGCGGCGAGCGGAACGGTGCCGAGCCGGCCGATATAGGAAGTCTCGGCGATCGCAACCAGCGTGCTGCCGACCATCGCGATCATGTTGGGGATCGCGAGCCGCAGCAGCGTCGGCAGGATCGGCGCGGTCAGCAGGCTGGCAATGGGAGAGGCGGCCGGGGCAAGCGGCGGAACGGCGTCTAAGGGGGCGTCGATCGTCATGTCACCCGGCGGAATATGAGATGATGATCGACATACTATAGGGCGCAAGGCGGCCTGCGCAGCCCTCGCTCACGCAGGGCTCACCAGGGCAGGCCGCATAGGTCGATGGTGCCCAGCGTCGGCGCGCGGACGATGTTGAAGACGTAGGGCGCCATGTAAGTGAAGCGGATCCGTCCCTCCGGCTGCTCGCAATAGACCTCGCCCTTGAAGGGCAGCCAGCTCCGGGTCTCGTAGAACGAAAAATTGTGAGGCTCGCAGACCAGCAGCGCGAAGCGGGCGGCCTCGTTGGCGCGGATAGTATGAACCGCCGCGTCGATGGCGAGGGTTGCATAGCCCCGGCCGCGCCTGTCCTCACGCGTGCAGACCCCGCCAATGCCGCCGATATGGACCTTCTGCCCGTTCCAGGTGACGGTGCGGAAGTAGATGCCGACATGGCAGACGAGACCGTCCTCGGGCGTCTCGATCAGCACGCGCAGATCGGGATTGGCCCATTTAACGTGAGCCCAGGCCTGCTTCTCCACGGCGTCCTGGCGCCAGACCGCGTTGAGCAACGGTTTTGCGATCGGCCATGAGGCGTCGCCGTTCAGAATGTCAATCTCGACGCTCATTGCTCGGTCTCTCGCATCTTCGGTTGGCGGTGCATTCGTTCTGTCATAACCGCTTCAAAGGCAATGATATTTTGCAGCGATCAGTGGGCTTGGGCGATCGCCCGCCGCCTGCGCCGATTTTTTGCAATCGTGCCAAGCGGTCGCATCACGCGTTTTCGCAAATTGGCGGTATTTAACGGCCGCGGAACCTTCTATAAGGGGTGACCGTTAGAACTCGTTCCCCACCAGTTGCGGACAAGAACCCATGACCTTTACGCTGCCCCCACTCCCTTACGCCTATGACGCCCTCGGCCAGTATATGTCGAAGGAGACGCTGGAATATCATCACGACAAGCATCATCAGGCCTACGTCACCAACGGCAATAACGCGCTCAAGGGGACCGAATGGGAAGGCAAGTCCCTTGAAGAGATCGTCAAGGGCTCGTTCGGCAAGAACCCCGCGGTGTTCAACAATGCCGGCCAGCACTACAACCACATCCACTTCTGGAGCTGGATGAAGCCCAATGGCGGCGGCACCAAGCTGCCCGGCAAGCTCGAGAAGAAGATCAACGAAGACCTCGGCGGCTTCGAAAAGTTCAAGACTGACTTCCAGGCGGCCGGCGTCGGCCAGTTCGGTTCCGGCTGGGCCTGGCTCCAGGTCAAGAACGGCAAGCTCGAGATCTCCAAGACCCCGAACGGCGAGAATCCGCTGGTGCACGGTGCCACCCCGATCCTCGGCGTCGACGTCTGGGAGCACTCCTACTACATCGACTATCGCAACCGCCGTCCGGACTATCTCAAGGCGTTCGTCGAGAACCTCGTGAACTGGGAATACGTCGAGTCCCTGTTCGACAAGGCGTAAGGTCCACTGTCATTCCGGGTGGCGCATTAGCGCCGAGCCCGGAATCCATTGGGCGTCAGGCTCGCGCTTCGCGCGCCCCGGAAGGACAAAAAGGCGGTCGCATGCGCGGCCGCCTTTTTGCTGTGCGGAATTCACTGAAGCAGCCCTGCACGACGCGCGCACGGGTCTGCCATCGTTCCGTTTGCATCGCCCAGGCGGCGCCCCTAATCAGAGTGGGCATCACCCTCGATCCGACCGAGCCCGGTGTCAGAACCTTCCCCGAAAGACCCGGCGCCTGCCGAGGACGCGGACTCCGAGCCGCGGCCTGGGCGCGTGCGCAAGCCGATCGGCTGGTCCACCATCATCATCGCGGCCCTGGTGGCGGTGAGCGCGGGTCTGGTTTGGCGGCGTGACGGCACCGACGGTGTTCTCGAGATTCTCACCCATGACCTCTCGCTGTTGGCGGCATCCTGCCGCGCGTGCTGGCGGGTTGCCTGCTCGGTGCCTTCATCTCGGAGATCCTGCCGCACGAAAAAGTCTCGCGCTCGCTTGGGCCGAAATCGGGCCTGATGGGGCTGCTGATCGGCGCCGCCTTCGGCGCGATCCTGCCGGGCGGTCCCTTCACCGCCTATCCGGTTGCAAGCGCGCTGCTCGCCGTCGGTGCCGATTTCGGCGCCACCATCGCCATGGTCGTGAGCTGGACCCTGATCGGCTACGGCCGGGCGGTGGCCTGGGAAATCCCGATCATGGGCACTGATTTCACCCTGTGGCGGATCGTGATCTCGCTGCCGCTGCCTGTGCTGGCCGGCGCGCTCGGCCGCTTCGTCTATGTCAGGATGTATCCGAAGCCCGCCGCCACCAAGGACGACGAGATGTGAGCGCGGCACTCCTGATCGACATCGTGCTGTGGGGCTCGGTGTTCGGGGTGGGCCTGATCGCCTTCCGCCGCGGCCCTGCCGTGTTCAGGGCCTCGCTACGCGAAGGCGCGATGGACTTCATCAACATCGTGCCGCGGATCGCGCTTGGTGTGATCGGCTCCGGCTACATCGCCGCCATCATCCCGCAGGAGGTCATCACGGGCTGGCTCGGGCCGGACAGCGGTTGGCTCGGGGTCGCCTCTGCCGTGGTCGCCGGTGCCGCGACGCCGGGCGGACCTGTCATTGGCTTCTCCATCGGCACGGTGGCGCTGAAGTCGGGCGGCGGGGTGCCCCAAGTGGTCGCCTACGTCGTCGCCTGGGCCCTGTTCGCCTTCCAGCGGGTCATCCTGTGGGAAATCCCGTTCATGCCGGCCCGCTTCGTCTGGTTCCGCTGCGCGGTCTCGGTGCCGTTCCCGTTCGTGGCGGCGGCGATCGCCATGCTGATCGGGAAGCCCTGAGGCCGGCCTGAATGACGTCGCGGGTCGTGGACAGACGCAATGTTATAATATAACGTCCTGAAATGGTTCCCGCCGCGTCCCACGCCCATCAACACGACCACGCTCATGGCCATTCCCACGGCCACGCGCATTCGCACGGGCACGACCACACCCATGCCCATGTCCACGATGCGGCGTCGCCGCATCCGGCCCAGGCGGCACCCTGGTCGATCCTGCGCATGACCATGGCGGGCCGCCTCGCGGCCGCGCTCGCCGTCTGCGCCGTGCTCTGGAGCATGGTCTTTCTGGCGATGAGGTGACCATGGCGGCGCTCCACTTCCACAACGTCACGCTCGGCTATGACCGGCATCCGGCCGTGCACCATCTCAATGGCGAGGTCACATCCGGTGCGCTGGTGGCCGTCATCGGTCCGAACGGCGCCGGCAAGTCGACGCTGCTGCGCGGCATCGTCGGCATTCTCAAGCCGCTCGACGGCAGCATCCATCTCGGCGGGCTCGACAGCAGGGACATCGCCTATCTGCCGCAGAGCGCGGAGATCGACCGCAGCTTTCCGATTTCGGTGTTCGATTTCGTCGGCACCGGGCTGTGGCGCGGGACCGGTCTGTTCGGCGGCATCGGCAAGGCCGCGCGCGAGAAGATCCTGCGCGCGATCGCCGCCGTTGGCCTCAACGGCTTCGAGAACCGTCCGATCGGCACGCTCTCCGGCGGCCAGATGCAGCGCGTGTTGTTCGCGCGGGTGCTGCTCCAGGACGCGAGCCTGATCGTGCTGGACGAGCCCTTCAACGCCATCGACAGCAAGACCACGGCCGATCTGCTCGCGCTGGTGAAGGACTGGCACGCCGAAGGCCGCACCGTGCTCGCCGCGCTGCACGACATGGAGATGGTGCGCACCCATTTCAACGAGACGCTGGTGCTGGCGCGCGGCCCCGTCGCGTGGGGGCCGACGGACGAGGTGCTGACGCCGGAAAATCTGATGATTGCGATGCGGATGTGCGAGGCCTTCGACGACAGCGCGGCGGCCTGCGCGGCCGACGACGGGCGCTCGCAGGCGGCGTGATCGCAAATGGCTTATGACGCGCTGATCGGTCCCTTCACCGAATTCGAGTTCATGCGGCGGGCGCTCGCCGCCGTGATCGCGCTGGCGCTGGCGGGCGCGCCGATCGGCGTGTTCCTGATGCTGCGGCGGATGAGTCTCGTCGGAGATGCCATGGCGCATGCGATCCTGCCGGGCGCCGCGGTCGGCTTCCTGCTCTCGGGGCTCAATTTGTTCGCGATGACGGCGGGAGGCCTGATCGCCGGCTTCGCGGTCGCGATCCTCGCCGGTGTGGTCGCGCGCTCGACCGGGCTGAAGGAGGACGCTTCGCTCGCGACCTTCTATCTGGCCTCGCTGGCGCTCGGCGTCACCATCGTTTCGATCAAGGGCACCAACATCGACCTGCTACACGTGCTGTTCGGCAACATCCTCGCGATGGACGACCAGACACTGCTGGTGGTGGCCTTCAACGCCACGGTGACGCTGCTGGTGCTCGCGGTGATCTACCGCCCGCTGGTGATCGAGAGCGTCGATCCCTTGTTCCTGCGCACCGTCAGCCGTGCCGGCGGGCCTGCGCATCTCGCCTTCCTCGCGCTCGTCGTCATCAACCTCGTCAACGGCTTTCAAGCGCTCGGCACGCTGCTCGCCGTCGGCCTCATGATCCTGCCGGCGGGTATCGCGCGGTTCTGGTCGCGCGATCTCACCGCCATGATCTGCATCGCCGTCGTCGCTGCCGCGGTCTCGGGCTATGCGGGCCTCGTCCTGTCGTTCCAGACCCGCGTGCCGTCAGGCCCCGCGATCATTCTCGTCGCAACGGTGATCTACGTGGTCTCCGTGCTGTTCGGCCGCGTCGGCGGGATCGTCCGGCAATTGTTTCCCGGCCGGCATCTGGAAGCGTGACGATGCGGCTCATCCTGCTTTGTGCGCTGTTGCTGATCGCCTCGCCGCTGCACGCTGCCGAGCGGCTCAACGTAGTCGCGAGCTTCTCGATCCTGGCCGATTTCGTCCGCAATGTTGGTGGTGACAAGGTCAATCTGACGACGCTGGTCGGCGCCGACAGCGACGTCCACGTCTACACACCTGCACCGAGCGATGCGAAGCGCATCGCGGACGCCAGGCTCGTGATCGTCAATGGGCTCGGTCTCGAGGGGTGGTTGCCGCGCCTCGTGCAGTCTGCGGGCAGCAAGGCGAAAGTCGTGACTGCGAGCGCCGGCATCACGCCTCTGAAATTAGGTGCGGCGGCTGATCCGCACGCCTGGCAGTCCATCCCCAACGCCAGGGTCTACGTCACCGACATCGCCAATGCGCTCGCCACCGCCAGTCCGGACGATGCTGAATTCTTTCGCGCCCAGGCCAAGGCCTATCTGGAAAAGCTCGAAACGCTGGACCGCGAGGTCCGCGAGGCCGTGGCAAAAATCCCGCCTGAGCGGCGCAAGGTCATCTCCACCCACAACGCCTTCGGTTATTTTTCCGCCGAATACGGCATCCGATTCATCGCTCCCCTCGGCGTCTCCACGGAAACCGAGCCCAGCGCCCGGGACATCGCCGCCATCATCGGCCAGATCAAGGCCGCGAGGATCCCGGCCGTGTTCCTGGAAAATATCAGTGACGACCGGCTGATCCGGCGGATCGCGGCCGAGACCGGCGCCAAGGTCGGCGGGACCCTGATTTCGGACAGTTTGACCGGCGAAAAGGGGCCTGCACCCACTTACATTGACATGGTCAGGCACAATATAAAGGCCCTGACCAGCGCGCTTGACCATTAGGGCAGGGGCCACCCCGCCTCGCGTCGCGCGAACACGCCTGATGTCGGAGTACTTATGTCTGAAGCGATCGCCTCCAAAATTCCCGTGACCGTGCTGACCGGCTATCTCGGTGCCGGCAAGACCACGCTCTTGAACCGCATCCTGTCGGAGAACCACGGCAAGAAATACGCCGTCATCGTCAACGAATTCGGCGAGATCGGTATCGACAACGACCTCATCATCGGCGCCGATGAGGAAGTGTTCGAGATGAACAATGGTTGCATCTGCTGCACCGTGCGCGGCGACCTCGTGCGCATCATGGACGGCTTGATGAAGCGCAAAGGCAAGTTCGACGCGATCATCGTCGAGACCACCGGCCTTGCCGATCCGGCGCCGGTGGCGCAGACCTTCTTCGTCGACGAAGACGTGCAGAAGAACGCCAGGCTCGATGCGGTTGTGACCGTAGCGGATGCCAAATGGCTGTCCGACCGGCTCAAGGATGCGCCGGAGGCCAAGAATCAGATCGCTTTTGCCGACGTCATCGTCCTGAACAAGACCGACCTCGTCAACAAGGGCGAACTCGCCGAGGTCGAGGCCCGCATTCGCGGCATCAACCCTTATGCGAAACTCCACCGCACCGAGCGTTGCTCGGTGGCGCTGGCCGACGTGCTCGATCGCGGCGCGTTCGACCTCGACCGCATCCTCGACATCGAGCCTGATTTCCTGGAGGCCGACGATCATGACCACGACCATGATCATCACCACCATCACGGTCACGACCATCACCACCATGATCACGGTCATGGTCATGGCCTGAAGCACTATCATGACGAGGACATGCAGTCGTTGTCGCTCAAGACCGACAAGCCGCTCGATCCCAACGTGTTCATGCCCTGGCTCCAGAACCTCGTGCAGGTCGAGGGCGGCAAGATCCTGCGCTCCAAGGGCATCCTCGCCTTCCACGACGATGACGACCGTTACGTCTTCCAGGGCGTCCACATGATGCTGGAGGGCAACCACCAGCGGAAGTGGAAGGAGGGCGAACCGCGCGAAAGCCGCCTCGTCTTCATCGGCCGCGAATTGCCGGAAGAGGCGATCCGCAAGGGTTTCGAGAGCTGCATCGTTTCGTGATGAAAGAGTTTACGCCGGCGCCCGATTCCGCCTCGATCGTCTCCGTCACCGACCGCGTCAAACCTGTGACGCTCGGCATGGCCGTGACCTCGGTGCATTTCCTTGGCCCCCGCGCCGCCTTCGTCGGCGGCGAGGAGAATGTCGCCTTTGTCGATGCCAAGGGTGAGATCACCACCGTTGCCGTGCACAGCGGCGGCATTCTCTCCGCCGCCTCCGACGGCAAGCGCATTCTCATGGGCGGCGACGACGGCAAGGTCGTCTCGCTCGACGCCAAGGGCGAGGTGACGCTGCTCGCGACTGATCCCAAGCGGCGCTGGATCGATGCGGTGGCGCTGCATCCGGACGGTGCCTTCGCCTGGTCGGCCGGCAAGACCACGACCGTCAAGAGCGGCAAGAGTGAGGAGAAATCGCTCGAGGTGCCCTCGACCGTGGGCGGGCTCGCATTCGCGCCAAAGGGCCTGCGGCTCGCGATCGCACATTACAACGGCGCGACGCTGTGGTTTCCGAACATGGAGGGCTCAGCCGAATTCCTGCCCTGGGCCGGCTCGCATCTCGGTGTCACCTTCAGCCCGGACAACAAATTCCTGGTCACCACGATGCATGAGGCGGCGCTGCACGGCTGGCGGCTCGCCGACAACAGGCACATGCGCATGACCGGTTATCCCGGCCGCGTCCGTTCGATGTCCTGGAGCGCCGGCGGCAAGGGGCTCGCGACCTCGGGCGCGGACACCGTCATCATCTGGCCGTTCGCCAGCAAGGACGGCCCGATGGGCAAGGAGCCCGCGATGCTCGCCCCGCTCCAGGCGCGCGTGTCGGTGGTCGCCTGCCATCCGAAGAACGACATCCTCGCCGCCGGTTACAGCGACGGCACCGTGCTGATGGTGCGGCTGGAGGACGGCGCCGAGATTCTCGTTCGCCGCAACGGCACGCCGCCCGTCGCCGCGATCGCCTGGAACGCAAAGGGCACGCTGCTGGCGTTCGCGGATGAAAATGGGGACGGCGGCCTGTTGGAGCTTTAATCTGTCATGGTTCCCGCCGTATAGGGGACCATGCGATTTCTCACGACCTTCCAACTCGCCGACTTTGGCGACACCCTGGTCAGCCTGACCACGGCCTTCGTGCTGGGCACGCTGATCGGCGCCGAGCGGCAGTACCGCCAGCGCACGGCAGGCCTGCGCACCAACGTACTGGTCGCGGTGGGAGCGGCCGCCTTCGTCGATCTCGCCATGCATCTGGACGGCGCCGAGGGTGCCGTCCGCGTGATCGCCTATGTCGTCTCGGGCATCGGCTTTCTCGGCGCCGGCGTCATCATGAAGCAAGGCATGGACGTTCGCGGCCTCAATACCGCGGCGACACTGTGGGCTTCGGCCGCGGTCGGCTCCTGCGCCGGCGCCGACATGGTTGCGCAGGCGGCTGCGCTCACCGTCTTCGTCATCGCCGGCAACACCATGCTGCGCCCGCTAGTCAACGCCATCAACCGCATTCCGCTGAACGAGAAGGCGCTGGAGGCGACTTACTATTTCAAGCTCGCGGTTGCCGCCGACGCGCTGCCCGACATGCGTGACCGCCTCGTCGACAAGCTCGAGGCCGCGCAATACCCGGTCGCCGATATCGAGGTCGTCGAGATCGGCGAGGACATGCTGGAGATCGTGGCCAAGCTGGTCGCGTCCGCAGTCGATCCGAACGAGCTGAACGTGGTGGCGACGGATTTGCAGCATTTGCCGGGCGTGCGGCACGCGACGTGGGAAGTCAGCACGACGGAGTAGCGCGGCGTTTTAGCGCGCCAGGGCCGGGTTCCCGTCTCGCCGGCTGCGGAACCGCCGTCCCGCAATTTCGTTGATCCCGCGGATAAAGGCGGTGATCGACATGCCCGGCAATGACAAGCGTAGACTGAAACGCGACCTGATGGTCGCCTGCTCGCTGTTTGCAGCGGGCGTCGTGGTATCTGGTTTGTCGCTGGCGCAAATTCGCGCCGAGAGCCGGCTGCAGCTGACGCAGGCAACGCCGCCGCTGCAGGGCACCCCGTCCGACGATCAGAACAAGCCCGCGGAAGCCAAGCCCGGCGGCGACCGGCCGACCACACCGGCGCCCGAGCCGGCGCGGCCCGATTCCCAGACGCAGGGCGCGGCCGGCGCGGCCAAACCGGCGTTGCCACCGGCACCGGCAGAGAAAATCGCGCCGCCGATCAAGGAGAAGTAGGCCGACGCGTATTGTGACGCGCATTTGATCTCGCCTCGGCAAACGGCCCGTTCCATAATCCGTCGCGTCAACGACAGATGGGGCCTCCCATGAAGATCGAAGACGTTCGCCGCGCCGCCTATTCGATGCCGCTCACCAACCCGTCATTCCCGCCAGGGCCATATCGCTTCTTCGACCGCGAATATTTCATCATCACCTACAGGACCGATCCCGAAGCCCTTGCCGCTGTCGTGCCCGAGCCGCTTGAGGTGACGGAGCCTGTGGTGAAATACGAATTCATCCGCATGCCCGACTCGACCGGATTCGGCGACTACACCGAAACCGGGCAGGTGATCCCGGTTAGCCTCAACGGCGAGCAGGGCGCCTACACCCACGCGATGTATCTGGACGACGAGGGACCAATCGCCGGCGGTCGTGAGCTGTGGGGCTTTCCGAAGAAGCTTGCCAAGCCCAAGATCGAGGTCGAGAGCGACACGCTGGTCGGCTCGCTGCATTACGGCTCGGTGCTCTGCGCCTCGGCGACCATGGGCTACAAGCACCGCATGGTCGACCATGACGTGGTGCTGAAGTCGATGCAGTCTCCGAACTTCATCCTGAAGATCATTCCGCATGTCGATGGCAACCCGCGGATCTGCGAGCTGGTGCGCTTTCATCTCGAAGAAATCACGCTGAAGGAAGCCTGGACCGGCCCGGCCGCACTCGGCCTGTTTCCCCACGCGTTGTGCGACGTAGCCCGCCTGCCAGTGCGCGAAGTGATCTCGGCGCTGCACTTCAAGGCGGATTTGACGCTCGGGCTCGGTAGCGTAGCGTTCGATTACATGGCGAAATAACGAAGTACCTAGGCTGGCCACGAAACGAAAATGCCCGGCGCGAGGCCGGGCATCACGATCGATCAGGCGTCGTCTGCGATCACCGCACCAGGATATTCCGGAACTGCCAGGGATCGCTGGTGTCGATGTCTTCCGGAAACAGGCCCGGACGATCCGTCAGCGGTGTCCAGTCGGTGTAGAAACCCTTCACCGGGCCGAGATAAGGCAGCTGGATTTCCAAGAGACGATCGAAATCCATCTCGTCGGCTTCGACGATACCTTCGTTCGGGTTCTCCAGCGCCCACACCATGCCGCCGAGCACGGCGGAGGTCACCTGCAGGCCGGTGGCGTTCTGATAGGGCGCGAGCTTGCGGGTCTCCTCGATGGAGAGCTGCGAGCCGTACCAATAGGCGTTGTTGTCGTGACCGAACAGCAGCACGCCGAGCTCGTCGATGCCGTCGACGATCTCGTTCTCGTCGAGAATGTGGTGCTTTTCCTGCATCTTGGCGGCGCGGCCGAACATCTCGTGCAGCGACAGCACGGCATCGTCAGCCGGGTGGTAGGCGTAGTGGCAGGTCGGCCGGTAGATCGCCTTGCCCGAGGCGTCGCGCACCGTGAAGTAATCGGAGATCGAGATCGACTCGTTGTGGGTGACGAGGAAGCCGTACTGGGCGCCGCGGGTCGGGCACCAGGTGCGCACGCGCGTGTTGGCGCCGGGCTGCATCAGGTAGATCGCGGCGCCGCAGCCGGCCTCATGGGTCCGCGCATTCTCGGGCATCCATTTTTCGTGAGTGCCCCAGCCGAGCTCGGACGGCTGCACGCCCTCCGACAGAAAACCTTCCACCGACCAGGTGTTGACGAAGACGTCAGGCTCTTTCGGCTTCTTGGAGCGCTGGGTGTCGCGTTCGGCGATGTGGATGCCCTTGACGCCGGCCTGCCGCATCAAATCCGCCCATTCGCCCTTGGTCTTCGGCCGGGGGGCGTTGAGCTTCAGGTCGGCGGCGACGTTGAGCAGCGCCTGCTTGACGAAGAAGGACACCATGCCGGGATTGGCGCCGCAGCAGGAGACGGCCGTCGTCGAGCCTGCGGGGCGCGCCCGCTTGGCGGCCAGCGTCACCTCGCGCAGCGCGTAGTTGGAGCGCGCTTCCGGGCCCTTGGAGGCGTCGAAATAGAAGCCGAGCCAGGGCTCGTTGACGGTGTCGATGTAGAGCGCGCCGAGCTCGTTGCAGAGCTCCATGATGTCGGTGGAGCCGGTATCGACCGAGAGATTGACGCAGAAGCCCTGGCCGCCGCCCTCGGTGAGCAACGGGGTCAGCAGTTCGCGGTAATTGTCCCTGGTCACGGCCTTCTGGATGAAGCGCACATTCTGCTTCTCGCAATGCGCCTTGCGGCCCTCGTCCTTGGGATCGATCACGGTGACGCGCGACTTGTCGTAATCGAGATGCCGCTCGATCATCGGCAGCGTGCCTTTGCCGATGGAGCCGAAGCCGACCATGACGATGGGACCGGTGATCTTCGCGTAGATCTGCGAGGGAGGGCTCATGGATGGTTTCTCCGGAACGTGCTGGCGGACAAGGGTGAGGTTGGATCAGGCGCTGCGGCGCTTCTCAGATGCTGCGGCGCTTGGCGGTGACTTCGATCTCGACCTTCATCTCGGGCTTGGCGAGAGCGGTGACGACCAGCAACGTCGCAGCCGGCCTGATGTCACCGAGAACCTCGCCGCAGACGGCGAAGTGGGCGTCGATGTAGCTGGCGTCGGTGACGTAGTAGGTCGCACGGACGATGTCGGCCATCTCGAAACCGCCCTCCGTCAGGGCGGCCGCGATGGTCTTGAAGCAGTTGCGTGACTGGCTCGTGACATCGGCCGGCATCGTCATCGTGGTGTAGTCATAGCCCGTGGTTCCCGCGACGAAGGCGAAATCGCC
The DNA here is from genome assembly GCF_011602485.2 of Bradyrhizobium sp. 1(2017). NCBI lineage: Bacteria > Pseudomonadati > Pseudomonadota > Alphaproteobacteria > Hyphomicrobiales > Nitrobacteraceae > Bradyrhizobium > Bradyrhizobium sp. 1(2017). The sequence goes on from NZ_CP050022.2 coordinate 1,311,096, forward strand.
GTCGATCACGGCGCGGCTGTAGCCGACGGTCTTCTCGAGGGGAGAGCCGGTGGAGATCAGGCGACGGGACATGGTCGTGGGCCTCGACTGAAGGGGGGTCGGCGGGGTTAAAGGGCGTTTCGCAGGCCCGCGCAACCCCAAAGGGACAGGCTCAGCGCAGGCGCGGCCGGGCGTTGCCGCTTAACGCGGCGTCGGTCGTCGCCATCATGGCAATCCCCTAGGCCGCGTGCGCGTGGAGGGCGCGAACCGCCCTCCGTTTGGGCAGGGCCGCGCCGGTCGGGACGATCGTCCCTTCGGCGCCGTCGAGCGCGCCGTCCGCGAACTCGATCGCCAGCAGGCGGTCGCGCTCGAACGGGCCGGGCAGCGACAGCGCGCCGGTCTTCTCGCCCGAGAAGCCGAAGCGGGCGTAATAGGGGGCATCGCCGAGCAGGATCACGGCTTCATGCCCGCGCGCCCGGGCGGCGGCCAGCGCTTGATGCATCAGCGCGGCGCCGATCCCGAGCTCGCGGCAGGCAGGGTCCACCGCCAGCGGTCCGAGGACCAGAGCGGGCCTGCCTCCGGCGCTGACGTGCCACAACCGCACGGTTCCCACGAGCTTGCCCTCGCGCACCGCCGACAGGGCAAGGCCTGCGGCGGGTGCACGTCCGTCGCGCAGGCGCTGGCAGGTGCGGCCATGGCGGTTCTCGCCAAAGCAGGCATCGAGCAGCGCTTCACGCATCGCGACGTCGGCAGCACGTTCCGCACGGATCACGAACGGAACGGCTTTCGAGGTGAGGGCAATCTGTGGCTTCCGAGGAGCAGTCATGGCGCGTCAGTCCCCGCTTGAACGGGCGCGCGAGCGGCACGCCAGTCCAAGACGTCGTCAGAAATCGAAGATGTCAGGGAGGAGCCGGCAAGCCGGCTCCCGGGTTCGTCAGGCCTCGAAGCGGAGGCGGATCAGATGTGGTACGTCCGCAGCGGCGGGATGCCGTTGAACGCCACCGACGAGTAGGTCGACGTATAGGCCCCGGTACCTTCGATCAGCACCTTGTCGCCGATCTCGAGCGTGACGGGGAGCGGATACGGAGACTTCTCGTACAGCACGTCGGCGCTGTCGCAGGTGGGACCCGCGAGCACGCACGGCGTCATGTCCGCGCCGTCGTGACGGGTGCGGATGGCGTAGCGGATCGACTCGTCCATCGTCTCGGCGAGACCGCCGAACTTGCCGATGTCGAGATAGACCCAGCGCACCTCGTCCTCGTCGCTCTTCTTCGAGATGAGCACGACCTCGGATTCGATGATGCCGGCGTTGCCCACCATGCCGCGGCCCGGCTCGATGATGGTCTCCGGAATCTGGTTGCCGAAGTGCTTGCGCAGCGCGCGGAAGATCGAACGGCCGTAGGTGACGACCGGCGGCACGTCCTTCAGGTACTTGGTCGGGAAGCCGCCGCCCATGTTGACCATGGACAGGTTGATGCCGCGCTCGGCGCAGTCGCGGAACACCTGCGAGGCCATCGCCAGCGCACGGTCCCACGCCTTCACCTTGCGCTGCTGCGAGCCGACATGGAAGGAGATGCCGCACGGCTCCAGGCGAAGGCGCTTGGCGAGGTCGAGCACCTCGACCGCCATCTCCGGGTCGCAGCCGAACTTGCGCGACAGCGGCCACTCGGCGCCGGCGCAGTCATAGAGGATGCGGCAGAACACCTTCGCACCGGGGGCAGCACGGGCGACCTTCTCGACTTCGGCGGCGCAATCGACCGCGAACAGGCGGATGCCGAGCGCGAAGGCACGCGCGATGTCGCGCTCCTTCTTGATCGTGTTGCCGAAGGAGATGCGGTCGGGCGTCGCACCTGCGGCCAGCGCCATCTCGATCTCGGCGACGGTCGCGGTGTCGAAGCAGGAGCCCATGGAGGCCAGCAGCGCCAGCACTTCCGGAGCCGGGTTCGCCTTCACGGCGTAGAATACGCGGCTGTCGGGCAGAGCCTTGGCGAAGGTCTGGTAATTGTCGCGCACGACCTCGAGGTCGACGACGAGGCACGGCTCGGTGTCGAGACCTTCCTTGCGGCGGTTGCGCAGGAATTCCTGGATACGTTCGGTCATGGCACTCTCCAGCGGTCCCCGCGACGGGATCCGCATCAACGTGACGTCGGATAAGAGCGCTCCGGCCACATCGCGCGATGGAGGCGCGTTGAGGCCAAAAAACTCAAACCAGACTGTGCTGCCGTGGATTGGTTGGGAGAGATTCCCGCCCGCACACCTGGCAATGAAGGACAAGCCTTTTCAGTAGCCCGCGCCGGCGTTGGACTGCCGGTAGAGACCAAAAAAGCCCGATCCGTCGTTGCTTTAAGTCGCGTCCCCCGTTGAGAGCGGGGTGCGCCGGTTCGCCTCCGGCTGCCAGTCACGGTTGCAAAGAGCGAAGTCACCTTCGACAAGGCATCTCTTTGAGAGAGATGCTGGACGCTCCGGGTTTGCTTCCTCGTCTGACCTCGAGATCTTGCGACCCTTGGTCTTCCGACTTCTGCACTTCCGAAGAGCCCCTCGGCTTCTTCACCCCTTGGCGGCTGTCCGGCCTCTTGTCCGGATACCTACCGACTGACACACGACCACAGGCACGTGCGAAATTGGGCAAGTCCGCACATAAGCGTTTTGACTCTGGTTCGCAAGAATTTTTTTAGGCTGAGAGCAGAATTGCCTAACATCCGCTTGCGCAGTGTTGCGCGAGCGACGCGGAAGATGAACGCGCGTTAAGTCTTTTGCAGAGCGCGCGCGTCAGCCGTACGCGAGAAGCGTCAGCCGCGCTTCGTGAACGGCTCGATGCGCTGAGCTGCGCGGACGAACGCGGTCATCACCAGCACGCCAAGTGCGAACAACACGGCCTGGAGGATGTGCGCGCCCTGGTCGCCCAAACCGAACAGGATCGCGAGCGCCCAGCCGCCGGCAAACGCCGCGCCGAACACCTCCGCGCCGATCAGGATGGCGGCGCTGATGACGGTGATGACGCTCGGCCAGACGATCTGGCGGGAAGAGGAGGCAGGCGCGTTCATGAGCTCAGGGATCCCAAGGCTTCGAGGCAAGGCTTCGAGGGCCGCAATCTCCCCGAAAAGGCGGCCGGGAGCAAGGGCAAACGGCCCAAAAAAGCCCCATCGCGTGCTATAGCTGCCCGTAATAAATCAGCTCAAAAACCGGGACTTGCGATGTCAGAACCCCGCCAGATTACGGACTCCGAGACCAACCCGCTGCTGAAGGCCTGGGTGACGCCGTTTGCGGCCCCGCCGTTCGACGAGATCAAGCCGGAGCACTTCCTGCCCGCCTTCGAGCAGGCCTTCGCCGATCACTCCGCCGAGATCGCGGCGATCACCAACGATCCGGCCGCGCCCGACTTCGCCAACACCATCACGGCGCTGGAGCGCTCTGGCAAGCTGCTCAGCAAGGTCGCGGCGGTCTTCTACGACCTCGTCTCGGCACATTCCAATCCGGCCATCCTGGAGATCGACAAGGAGGTCTCCTTGCGGATGGCGCGGCACTGGAATCCGATCATGATGAACGCCGTGCTGTTTGGCCGCATCGCCCAGTTGCACGAGAACCGCGCCGGCCTCGATCTCGCGTCCGAGCAGCTGCGCCTGCTTGAGCGCACCTACACCCGCTTCCACCGATCCGGCGCCGGCCTCTCCGAGGAGGCCAAGACGCGGATGGCGGAGATCAACGAGAGGCTCGCCCAGCTCGGCACCAGCTTCAGCCATCACCTGCTCGGCGACGAGCAGGATTGGTCCCTGGAGCTCGGCGAGGCCGACCGCCAGGGCCTGCCGGAGAGCTTCGTCGCCGGCGCCAAGGCTGCGGCAGAAGAGCGCGGCATGGCAGGCAAGGCCATCGTCACGCTGTCGCGCTCCTCGGTGGAGCCGTTCCTGAAGAGCTCGGCTAGGCGCGACCTGCGCGAGAAGGTCTACAAGGCCTTCACCGCGCGCGGCGACAACGGCAATGACAACGACAACAACGCAACCATTGTCGAGGTCCTGAAGCTGCGCGAGGAGAGCGCCAAGCTCCTGGGCTACCCGACCTTCGCCGCCTACCGGCTCGAAGATTCTATGGCCAAGACGCCGGAGGCGGTGCGGAGCCTTCTGGAGCGGGTCTGGACGCCGGCGAGGGCGCGTGCGCTCGCCGACCGCGACGACATGCAGGCGCTGATCACGGAGGAGGGCGGCAATTTCAAGCTCGCGCCCTGGGACTGGCGCTTCTATGCCGAGAAGCTGCGCCTTCAGCGCGCCAATTTCGACGACGCCGCGATCAAGCCCTACCTTGCGCTCGACAACATGATCGCCGCCGCCTTCGACTGCGCCACGCGCCTGTTCGGCGTCACCTTCGAGGAGCGCAAGGACGTTCCGGTCTGGCACCCCGATGTCCGGGTCTGGGAGATGAAGGGCAGGGACGGCAAGCACAAGGCGCTGTTCTATGGCGACTACTTCGCCCGGCCGTCGAAGCGATCCGGCGCCTGGATGACCTCGCTGCGCGATCAGCAGAAGCTCGACGGCGAGGTGGCGCCGCTGGTTCTCAATATCTGCAATTTCACCAAGGGCGCCGGCGGCGAGCCCTCCCTGCTGTCGCCCGACGATGCCCGCACCCTGTTCCACGAGTTCGGGCACGGCCTGCACGGCATGCTCTCCAACGTAACCTATCCCTCGCTGTCGGGCACCTCCGTGTTCACCGACTTCGTCGAGCTGCCGTCCCAGCTCTACGAGCACTGGCAGGAGCGGCCCGAGGTGCTGCAAAAGTTCGCCCGTCACTACCAGACCGGCGAGCCGCTGCCGGACGACCTCCTGCAGCGCTTCCTCGCCGCGCGAAAGTTCAACCAGGGCTTTGCCACGGTCGAGTTCGTCTCCTCGGCGCTCGTCGACCTCGAATTCCACACCCAGCCGGCGTCGGCCGTGCAGGATGTTCGCGCCTTCGAGAAGAAAGAGCTGGAGAAGATCGGCATGCCCGAGGAGATCGCGCTGCGCCACCGCCCGACGCAGTTCGGTCACATCTTCACCGGCGACCATTATGCCGCCGGCTACTACAGCTACATGTGGTCCGAGGTCATGGACGCCGATGCCTTCGGCGCCTTCGAGGAAGCCGGCGACATCTTCGATCCTGCGGTCGCCAAGCGCCTGCACGACGACATCTACTCGTCGGGCGGATCGGTGGATCCGGAGGCCGCCTATCAGGCCTTCCGCGGCCGCCCGCCGGAGCCCGATGCACTGCTGCGCCGCCGCGGCCTGCTCGACACGGCGAAGGCCGCCTGATGGGCATGCGTTCACTTCTCGGCCTGCTGCTCGCCGCGACCCTGTCACTTGCGGCGAGTGCGGCAAGCGCGCATCCGCATGTCTGGATCACCGCGACCAGCGAGCTGCTCTACGCGCCGGACGGCAGCATCACCGGCGTCCGCCACGCCTGGACCTTCGACGACATGTTCTCGACCTATGCGGTGCAGGGGCTCGAGAGCAAGACCAAGGGCACCTTCACGCGCGAGGAGTTGACGCCGCTGGCGCAGACCAACGTCGAGTCGCTCAAGGAATACGCCTACTTCACCTTTGCGCGAGCCGACGGCAAGAAGGAACGATTTCAGGAGCCGGTCGACTATTTCCTCGACTACAAGGACACGGTGCTGACCCTGCATTTCACGCTGCCGCTGAAGAACCCGGTCAAGCCCAAGCAGCTGGTGCTCGAAGTGTTCGACCGCTCCTTCTTCATCGACTTCCAGATGGCCAAGGACAATCCGGTCAAGCTGGTCGGTGCGCCCGCAGGCTGCCAGATGAAGCTGGAACGGCCGAACGACGGCACCGCGAGCGCCCAGAAGCTGAACGAGCAGACCTTCCTGAACGGCGAGAACTCGAATTTCGGCATGATGTTCGCCAACAAGATCACGGTGGATTGCCCTTGAAGCCGCAACTCTCTCCGCTCGCGCGCTGGCTGCTCGCCTGCACCGCCGTGCTGCTCCTCGTGGGTGTGGCCGATGCCGCGTTTCACGATCTCTTCGCGCAGAACCCGTTCGGCGCGCCGCGCGCCTCGCAGGCGCCCGGGCCCGAGGCGGGCGGCCTGATCGGCTGGCTGCTGGCAAAGCAGTCGGAATTCTATCGGCAAATGTCGGCGACGATCCGGGCCGCGAAGTCCGACGGCTCGGCGGTGTGGACGCTGCTGTTCATCTCGTTTGCCTATGGCATCTTCCACGCCGCCGGCCCCGGTCACGGCAAGGCGGTGATCGCGTCCTATCTCGTCGCCAATCGCGAGACGGCGCGGCGCGGCATCGCGCTGTCCTTTGCCTCGGCGCTGATGCAGTCGCTGGTCGCGATCCTGATCGTCGCCATCTCGGCCTGGGTGCTGAATGCGACGGCCAAGACCATGTGCAAGGCCGAAGGCGTGATCGAGATCGCGAGCTATGCTCTGATCGCGCTGTTCGGCCTGCGCCTGGTCTGGGTCAAGGGCGGCGCGTTCATCCGCGCGCTCCAGGCCGCCCAGCCGGTGCCGGCCATTGCGGGCGTGCCGCACGATCATCACCACGACCATTACCATCATCGTGATGCCCACGACCATCATCACCACGATCACGGCCATGATCACCACCATGGCCACAGCCACGCTCACCATCATCACGGGCACGACCATGTCCATGACGAGCATTGCGGCCATTCCCACGGTCCCGCTCCCAGCGAGCTCGCCGGTCCCGGCGGCTGGCGGCGCGGCTTCGCTGCGATCCTGACCGTCGGCATCCGCCCCTGCTCGGGCGCGATCCTGGTCCTGGTGTTCGCGCTGGCGCAGGGCCTGTTCTGGGCCGGCATCGCCGCGACCCTCCTGATGGGATTGGGCACCGCGATCACGGTCGCGGCCATCGCGGTCGTCGCCGTCTCCGCCAAGGGCATCGCAGCCCGCCTCAGCGCCGGACGCGACGGCGGCGGCGCGCTGTTCATGCGCGGCATCGAGTTCGGCGCCGCCGGCCTCGTCTTGCTGTTCGGCGTCGGCCTCTTGTTCGGCTACATCGCTGCCGAACGGACGACATGTTTTTGACGAACGCTCGTGCCCCGGACGCAGCGCAGCGTCCCTTCGACGATGCGCTGCTGAGCCGGGGCCCATCTCTCTGCACAGGAGCGTGTCGCGTCCGGGACACGAGAGCGATGGCTTTGCGAACTCCCTTGGGTCGGCTATTCAGACGGTCAAACCAACAAGAATGGCCAGACGGGGGGATTCGATGGCGCGTGAAAATTTCTGGTTCTTCCATCCGTTCCGGGTGCGCTATTCCGAGATCGACGGCCAGGGCGTCGTTTTCAACGCGCATTACCTGACCTATTTCGACACCTCCATCACCGAGTATTTCCGCGCGCTCGGCTTCGACCAATATGCCGACGCGCAGGCGAGCGGCATCGATTTCCACGTCGTCAAGTCTGTCATCGAGTACAAGGCGCCGGTCCGCTTCGACTGGGAGCTCGACGTCGGCGTGCGCGTGGCGCGGATCGGCAATTCGAGCCTCGTCTTCGAGCTGGCCATCTTCCTGAAGGGCGGGACGGACGCACTGGTGATCGGCGAGATCGTCTGGGTCTACACGGACCAGAAGACCCATCGTCCGGTCACGATCCCGGCATCGATACGGGCGCTGATCGCGACGCGCGAGCGGCATCTGGCGGCCTGAGACGCCTCACACCGGCAGGAACTGCTTCAGGGCCGGCATGAAGAAGATCCCGAGATTGATCGCAAAGCCGACGCTCCAGAGGATCGAGCGCAGCGTCGGGCGGTTGCCGAGATAGGTCAGCACATAGGCGATCCGCACGATCAGGAACAACGCCGCGAGCTCATCGATCAGCCGCTGCGGCGAATCCCGGTATTCGGCGAGCAGCACCGCGAAGGCGAAGAACGGAAACGTCTCGATGCCGTTCTGGTGCGCGCCGAGCGCACGCTGCGCGAGCGCATCCTCGAAGAAGGCGGGGTCGCGCGGCCGGGAATTGTCGAACCTGCGAAACCTGACCCATTTGATCGCGGCGATCGTCGCAAGGTAGAGCAGCAGCGCTCCGAGAACGCAGCATTCCGCGAGTGTCATCAGCCCCTCCCGCTTGGGTGCGACCCTAGCGAACCCGGCCTCATCTTGACAAGTTCGGAGCAACGCGCGACGCAACCCGTATCATGATGACTGTTGCCTCCATTGCAGCTGCAACGCCCTCCGTCCGGTCCGACCTGCCGCGCGTCGGGGTGCTTCTGATCAATCTTGGAACGCCCGATACGGCCGATGCGCCGGGCGTGCGGGTCTATCTGAAGGAGTTCCTGTCGGATGCCCGTGTCATCGAGGACCAGGGCCTGGTCTGGAAGCTGGTGCTGAACGGAATCATCCTGCGCAGCCGTCCCCGCACCAAGGCGCTCGACTACCGCAAGATCTGGAACAACGAGCGGAACGAGTCGCCGCTTAAGACCATCACGCGCTCGCAGGCCGACAAGCTCGCGGCCGCGCTGTCGGACCGCAGCCACGTCGTCGTGGACTGGGCGATGCGCTACGGTAATCCCTCGATCAAGGCAGGCATCGACGCGCTGATCGCGAAAGGCTGCGAGCGCATCCTCGCCGTTCCCTTGTATCCGCAATATTCCGCTTCGACCTCGGCAACCGTCTGCGACGAGGTGTTCCGCGTGCTGGCACGTCTGCGCAACCAGCCGACACTGCGGGTGACGCCGCCCTATTACGAGGACGCCGCCTATATCGAGGCGCTCGCGAGCTCGATCGAGGCGCATCTGGCGACGCTCCCCTTCAAGCCGGAATTGATCGTCGCGTCCTTCCACGGCATGCCGAAATCCTATGTCGACAAGGGCGATCCGTACCAGAGCCATTGCGTCGCCACGACCGCGGCGCTGCGCCGCCGGCTCGGCATGGACGAGACGAAGCTGCTGCTGACCTTCCAGTCCCGCTTCGGCAATGACGAGTGGCTCCAGCCCTACACCGACAAGACCATGGAGCGGCTCGCGAAAGAGGGCGTGCGCCGCATCGCGGTGGTGACGCCGGGCTTCTCGGCCGACTGCCTGGAGACGCTGGAGGAGATCGCGCAGGAGAATGCCGAGATCTTCAAGCACAATGGCGGCGAGGAGTTTTCCGCGATCCCCTGCCTCAACGACAGCGTATCAGGCATGGACGTGATCCGCGCCCTCGTGCTGCGCGAGCTTCAGGGCTGGATCTGATGGGGCGTCCCGTGAATCGCCGCGAATGTCTGGCGCTTCTTGGGGTGATCGCGGCGCTGCCGGTCTCGGCGAAGGCGCAGCAGCCGGGAGCGACACGCCGGCTCGGCGTGCTCTCGGTCACCGCCGCCGAGGATGCGATCGGGCAGGCGCGCAGCACCATCCTGGTCGAGGCGCTCGCCGGCCAGGGCTGGAAGGAGCGGGACAATCTGCGGATCGACTGGCGCAGCGGCGGCGGCGACCGGACGCGGATCGCGCGTCTTGCGGACGAACTGGTCGCGCTCAAGCCCGACATTCTGCTCGCGGTCGGCACGCCCTCGGTGGAGGAACTGCGCCAGCGCACCACCACGATCCCGATCGTGTTCGCCGTCGTCACCGATCCCGTCAGCCAGGGCTTTGTCAAAAATCTCGCGCATCCCGGCGGCAACGTCACCGGCTTCACCGATTACGACGGCCCGCTGGCCGGCAAATGGCTGGAGATGCTGACCCAGGTCACCCCGCCGGTCCGCCGCGTCTTCGTCGTCTACAATCCGGCCACCGCACCGTTTGCGCCTCTGATGCTGCGCACGGTCGAGGAGGCCGCAAAGACGCTCCACGTCACGGTCGAGCCGGCGCCGGTGAACGACGCCGCCTCGATCGCGGCGCTGGCCCTGCACAAGGACGGCGGCCTCCTGGTCCTGCCCGATTTCTTCACCATGGCCAATCGCGCGCAACTGCTGGCGGCGATCGGCGAGGCTCGTCTGCCCGCGGTGTTCTGGAGCCGCACCTTCGTCGAGGAGGGCGGGCTGATGTCCTACAGCACCGACAGCGCCGAGCAACTGCGCCGCGCCGCCTCCTACATCGACCGCATCCTGAGGGGCGCGCAGGCGGCCGATCTACCGGTCCAGAATCCCACCAGGTTCGAGCTGACGATCAATCTGAAGACGGCCAAGGTGCTCGGTGTCTCGCTTTCCGCGGGCCTGCTCGCCATCGCGGACAACGTTATCGAGTGAAGCCGTCCGCAGTGAAACGGCATGGTCGAATCTGTTAATATTTGCCGCTAGGTCTGCGCCGCTCGCTTTCAAGAGCCTTCCGCAAATACATATCGTCGGCATTCCCTCTTCGCGCGTCTTGTGCAGAATCGCACTCATACCGACGTTACTTGCGACCGCTGAACCGGTAGGGTCGCGCTCCCGACCAATGACAGCGCGGGAAGGGCCTTTTCCTGCCTTGGAGGACGTATGAGCGGTTTCGACATTTTCGCGATTGTTCTGGTGTTGCTCGTCATCGTCACGCTGGTCGCCGGCGTGAAGACGGTGCCGCAGGGCTATGACTGGACCATCGAGCGGTTCGGCAAATACACGCAGACCCTGAGCCCCGGGCTCAACCTGATCGTGCCCTATTTCGACCGCGTCGGGCGCAAGATCAACATGATGGAGCAGGTGATCGACATTCCCGAGCAGGAGGTCATCACCAAGGACAACGCCACCGTGACGGTGGACGGGGTGGCCTTCTACCAGGTGTTCGATGCCGCGAAGGCGAGCTACGAGGTCGCCAATCTCACCCAGGCGATCACGGTCCTCACCATGACCAACATCCGCTCAGTGATGGGCTCGATGGATCTCGACCAGGTGCTGTCGCATCGCGACGAGATCAACGAGCGTCTGCTCCGCGTCGTCGACGCCGCGGTCTCGCCCTGGGGCGTCAAGGTCAATCGGATCGAGATCAAGGACATCGTGCCACCTGCCGACCTCGTCGAGGCCATGGGCCGGCAGATGAAGGCCGAGCGCGTCAAGCGCGCCGACATTCTCGCCGCCGAAGGCCAGCGCCAATCCGAAATCCTGCGCGCCGAAGGCGCCAAGCAGGGCCAGATCCTCCAGGCCGAGGGCCGCCGCGAGGCCGCCTTCCGCGACGCCGAGGCCCGCGAGCGTTCGGCGGAAGCTGAGGCAAAGGCCACCCAGATGGTGAGCGAGGCGATTTCCAAGGGCGACGTCGCGGCGTTGAACTATTTCATCGCCGACAAATATATCAAGGCATTCGGCCAGTTCGCGGAGGCGCCGAATCAGAAGATCATCATGCTGCCGATGGAAGCCACCAGCATGCTCGGCTCGCTCGCCGGCATCGGCGAGATCGCCAAGGCGACCTTCGGTGAGAGTGCGGCCTCCGCGGCTGCCGCCGCTCGCCGTCCCGGCTCGGTGCCACCGACCGGCGGCACGCCGCCGGCGGTGCCTCCGCGGCAGGGATAGTCACCGGCGCATGCCCCTCCACAGGGGCTGCGCCATGATAGAAGGTCGTGTCATGACCGACATGTTCGTATCCTTGGGCACCTGGAACTGGCCGATCTTCGGCTTCGTCCTGATGGCGCTGGAGGTGCTGGCGCCGGGCATCTTCCTGTTCTGGCTCGGGTTGGCTGCGCTGCTGGTCGGCCTGATCTCGTTCACCGTTGCCGTGTCCTGGCAGCTCCAGCTCGTGATGTTCGCGGTCTTCGCCGCCGCTGCGGTGCCGGTGTGGCGCCGCCTCGCCCGGCCCAAGCCGGACGCCAGCGCCAGCCCCTTCCTCAACAAGCGCACCGAGGCCTTGCTCGGGCGCGAGTTCACGCTGGAGAAGCCGATCATCGACGGCTCAGGCACCGTCCGCATCGGCGACACGGTCTGGCGCGTGGCCGGTCCGGACACGCCGGCGGGGACGCGCGTGAAGGTGGTGCAGGTGGACGGTGCGAACCTGACTGTGGCTGCGGCTTAGTCCACCGTCATTGCGAGCTCAGGCACCGCTCTTGCTGCGCCACCGCTCCGCAAACCTGTGCAGCGGCATGAACGTCTCGCACAATTCCCGGCCCTGCGGCGTCAGCCCGTAGCCGCCAGCCTCGCCCAGCTCCACGAACCCCGCTTCGCGCAGCTCCGTCAGCCGCGCCTGCAGCACTGTCGGCGAAGCCTCGTCGCACGCCGTGCGCAGTGCGCGCGAGGTGAGGGGCTCATCCCGCAGCTCCCACAATATCCGCAGGCTCCAGCGCCGGCCGAGCAGGTCGAGCAACGCCATGATGGGCCGTCCCGTGCGCGAGCCGCGCACGCCGCGTTCTCCTGATGCTGCCCGTTTCGCCATCGTCGCCCCTTGCGTCATGCTACAAATAATGTAGCGTATTGCTACGATAATTGTAGCAATGGAGAGGGTTCATGTCCCAGCTCGTGCCCCGCATCGCGCCGCTCACCCCGCCTTATCCCCCGGAGATCCAACAGCAGTTCGATCGCATCATGCGCGGAGCGCCGCCGCTGGTGTTGTTCCGGGTGATGGCGGGCCACGGTCGCGCCTGGGACAAGTTTCGCGCCGGCGGGCTTCTTGATCCGGGCCCGCTCTCGCTGCGCCAGCGCGAGATCGTCATCGACCGTACCTGCGCACTGAACAGGTGCGAGTATGAATGGGGTGTGCATGTCGCGATCTTTGCCGGGCCGGCAAAGCTCACCGAGGATGACGTGCGCGCGACGGTGCTGGGCGATGCGGCGTCGGCGTGCTGGTCGCCGGCCGAGCGGGCGCTCGTCGCAGCCGTGGACGCATTGCATCACCGCGCGACGCTCGATGATGAGGAATTCGCCGCGCTGTCGGCGCATTACGACGAGGCGCAGATTTTGGAGATCATGCTGCTCTGCGGCTTCTATCGCACCGTGTCGTATCTGGCGAACGGGCTGAGATTGCCGCTGGAGGAGAACGCGGCGCGGTTTCCGCAGGCCTAACCGCGCGGCGACCTCGGAGCGAGATGGATCCCGGGCTCACCGCTTCGCGATGCCCCGGGATGACGGACAAACGCCTACGCCACGCCCGCCCGCAACAGATCGTGCAGATGCACGATGCCGACCACCTTGCCGGCTTCGGTCACGACCAGCGTGGTGATCTTGCGCGTGTTCAGCACCTCGATCATCTCGGTCGCGAGCATCGAGGGCGGCACCGTCTTGGGCTGCCGGGTCATGATGTCGTCGACCGACGCCGTCAACAGGTCCGGCCGCATGTGGCGGCGCAGGTCGCCGTCGGTGATGATGCCCGCGATGGCGCCGGCATCATCGATGATGCAGACGCAGCCGAGCCCCTTGGCCGACATCTCGACCACGGCGTCCGACATCTTGGTACCGAGCGGCTTGACCGGGATTTCCTCGCCCGTGCGCATGTAGTCTCGGACGAATTTCAGCATCGCGCCCAGCTTGCCGCCGGGGTGGAAGTGCGCGAACTCCAGCGCGGTGAAGCCGCGGCCTTCGAGCAGCGCGATCGCGATGGCATCGCCGATCGCAGCCTGCATCAGCGTCGAGGTGGTCGGCGCCAGGTTGTGCGGGCAGGCCTCGCGCGCCTTCGGCAGCTCGAGCACGATGTCGGCGGCTTGTCCCAGCGAGGACGCGGCGCTCGAGGTCACTGCAATCATGGGAATCGCAAAGCGCGCCGAATAGTTCACGAGGTTCTTCATCTCCGGCTGCTCGCCGGACCAGGACAGCGCCATGATGACGTCGTCGGTCGTGATCATGCCGAGGTCGCCATGGCCGGCTTCGGCCGTGTGCACGAAGAAAGCGGGGGTGCCGGTCGAGGCCAGCGTCGCCGCGATCTTGCGGCCCATGTGACCGGACTTGCCGAGCCCGGTGACGATGACGCGGCCCTTGGCGTTGCGGATCAGGTCCACGGCTTTCGCAAATGTCGCGCCCAGCGGGCCGCGCAGGGCGGCGGCGAGCGCGTTGATGCCGCCGCTCTCCGTCTCCAGCGTGCGGAGCGCGGATTCGACGCTGTCAGGGATGGAGCCGGATGATGCGGTCATCAGCGGTTTCGAACTCGGCATGCTCAGGTCCAGGGAGGAGGGGCGTTCGCCCGTTGGCGCCTGCTTAGCACGCCGCCGCCGTGGAGGCGACGCGTCCGCCAACCCCCTCAACGGGTCATTAACCATAATTGTTTTAACTCCATTAACGATGGTTCCCGTCAACCGGTGGGAGTCTGTCATGAAGTGTTTGATTTCGTTGGAGTTCTTCCATCGTGGGGTCGTCTCCAGGCAGGGGCCGGAGCCAGCGCGCGCATTTCCTGCGCGCCGCTTTGCCGTGCCTCGTGCTGACGGTCCTCGAGAGCGCGCCGGTGGGCGCCCAGAGCCTCACGCCAGACCTGTTCAATCCCAACCGCGGCGGCTTCGCCTCGCCCGAGACGCTGCCGACGCGCCGCACCGCCGGCGTGCCGCAGGCGCCGTCGGATGCACTGCCGACGCTGCCCGATCCCAGCGATCTGCGCCGACGGCAGCAGGCCCCGGCAAGCTCGCGCCCCGGCCAAACCGCAACCGCTCCGGTGCCGACCTATGGCCTGCCCGCCGCCAATGGCGCGAGCGGCTCCGGCTACGACTCGCTCAACCGCAAGCGGCAGCAGCCCAAGCTCTATCCCGGTCAGCCCAAGCCGAAGCGCCCGGTTGGCCCCGGCTCGAAGGCGCCGCCGGAAACGCCGGAGCGCACGCTCACGCCGCCGCGCATCGCACCGCCGCCGTCCGAAACCGCGCACAAGGTGCCGGTGCCGCCGGCCATGGCAGGCAACGTGCCCGGCCAGCCGCTGCGTCGCCGCCTCAAGCTGGATGAGGATCCGTTCGGCGCGGTCGGCGACTACGCCGGCAGTTTCCTGATCAAGGGCGGGCTCGAGCTTTCCGCGGGCTACGACACCAACCCGACGCGCCTCAACAAGCCCGTGGGGTCGCCCGCCTATGTGGTCGCACCCGATCTCCTCGTGGTGTCTGATTGGGAGCGCCATGCGCTGGTCGCCGATCTGCGCGGCTCGTTCTCGGGCTACACCAACAACATGCCGGCGACGATCGACGGCTTCGCCTCGCCGTCGCCGGTCGAGGCCAATCGTCCCGATTTCACCGGCCATGTCGATGGCCGGCTCGACGTCAGCCGCGATTTCAAGCTGCTCTCGCAGCTGCGCCTGCGGCTCGCCACCGACAATCCCGGCAGCCCGAACGTGCAGGCCGGCCTGCAAAAATATCCGGTCTATGCCACCTACGGGACGACCGTCGGCTTCGACCAGACCTTCAACCGTTTCCAGGTCGCGGCCGGCGCCACCGTCGATCGCACCGCCTACACCGATTCAAAGCTCACCGACGGCTCGACCTTCGCCAACACCGACCGCGACTTCAATCAATATGGCGGCGTCGGACGGTTTTCCTACGACCTGAAACCGGGCCTCAAGCCCTTCGTCGAGATCCAGGGCGACACCCGCGTGCACGACCAGGCCGCCGATCGCAACGGCTTCTTCCGCGATTCCAACGGGGGCTACGCCAAGGTCGGCTCGTCCTTCGAGTTCTCGCGCATCCTCACCGGCGAGATCTCGGTCGGCTATTCCGCGCGCAACTATACCGACCCGCGTCTCAGCCAGCTCGCGGGCTTCCTCACCACGGGCTCGCTGATCTGGAATGCGAGCGGCCTCACCACGGTGAAACTCTTCACCGACACGCAGATCAACGAGACCACGATTCCCGGCTCCTCCGGCGTGCTGGTGCGCACCTACGCCGCCGAAGTCGACCACGACTTCCGCCGCTGGCTCACCGCCGTCGGCAAGTTCACCTACGGCACGTACGACTACCAGAACCAGAACCGCAACGACAAAACCTACTCGCTCGAAGGCAATCTGATCTACAAGCTCAACCGCAACGTCTGGATCAAGGGCACGCTTCGCCACGATATCCTGGATTCGAATGTGGCGTCGGCGAGCTCGCAGGGGACGGTGATGCTGCTGGGGGTGAGGCTGCAGAATTAGCGGAGGCGATGGGCTATAGCCGGAGCCAAGCCCTCAGCTGTCGTCCTGGCGAAAGCCAGGACCCATTCCCCCAGGGAGTAGTTTGGCGAAGACTTGGCGTTCGGGACTGCAACCGCCTGCTCATCGATAGATTCCGCGGTATGGGTCCTGGCTTTCGCCAGGACGACAGCGGAAAGTTTATCTGCCTGCGAGCTGTTCGCGGCGCTGCTCAAACTCAGCGCGGCAGGTCCGTCTTCCCCATCAAAAACGTGTCGATCGACCGCGCGCACAGCCGGCCCTCGCGGATCGCCCACACCACCAGCGACTGGCCGCGGCGCATGTCGCCGGCGGTGAACACGTTCGGGCGCGAGGTCTGGTAGTCCAGCGTGTTGGCCTTGACGTTGCCGCGTGGGTCGAGCTCGACCGAGAGCAGCTTGAGCAGGCCCTCGTGCACGGGGTGGACGAAGCCCATCGCGAGCAGGATCAGCTCGGCGTCGAGATCGAACTCGGTGCCGGCAATCGGCTTGAACTTGTCGTCGACGCGGACGCAGTGCAGCTTCTTGACCTTACCGTTCTCGCCCGAGAACTTCTGCGTCAGCACGGCGAATTCGCGCACCGCGCCTTCGGCCTGGCTGGAGGACGTCCGCATCTTCAGCGGCCAGTTCGGCCAGGTCAGGCCCTTGTTCTCGCGCTCGGGCGGGGCGGGCATGATCTCGAGCTGGGTCACCGAGAGCGCACCCTGGCGCAGCGAGGTGCCGATGCAGTCAGATCCGGTATCGCCGCCGCCGATGACGACGACATGCTTGCCGCCGGCCAGGATCTCCTGGACACCGCCGAGCGGCTCCTCGGAGACGCGGCGGTTCTGCTGCGGCAGGAAATCCATGGCGTAGTGGATGCCCGCGAGTTCGCGGCCGGGGATCGGCAGGTCGCGCGGGGCTTCCGCACCGCCGGTCAGCGCCACCGCGTCATACTCGTTGAGCATCTCGCGCGGATCGACATTGCCGTCAGCGCCGACATGGCTGTTGTAGTGGAAGGTGACGCCTTCGCCTTCCATCTGCTTGACGCGGCGGTCGATGACGCCCTTCTCCATCTTGAAGTCGGGGATGCCGTAGCGCAGCAGACCGCCGGCCTTGGCGTACTTCTCGAACAGATGCACGTCGTGGCCGGCGCGCGCCAATTGCTGTGCGCAGGCCATGCCGGCCGGGCCCGAGCCGATCACGGCGACTTTCTTGCCGGTCTTCTCGGCGGCGACTTCCGGCTTCAGCCAGCCATTGTCCCAGGCGCGGTCGACGATCGCGCATTCGATGGTCTTGATGGTGACGGGGTTGTCGTCGATGTTGAGCGTGCAGGACGCTTCGCACGGCGCCGGGCAGATGCGCCCCGTGAACTCCGGGAAATTGTTGGTCGAGTGCAGGTTGCGCGAGGCTTCTTCCCAATTGCCCTGATAGACGAGGTCGTTCCAGTCGGGGATCTGGTTGTTGACCGGGCAGCCGGGCGTGCCGGGCGCGACCGAGCCGGTGCCATGGCAATAGGGGATGCCGCAATTCATGCAGCGCGCGGCCTGGTCGCGCACCTCTTTCTCGGAGAGGGGAACGACGAACTCGTTGTAATGCTTCACGCGCTCGGCGACCGGGGTGTACTTGCGGTCGTGCCGTTCGATTTCGAGAAAACCCGTGATCTTGCCCATTAAACCCGAAGTCCCTGCCGCTTAGTCGTTTATTCTCTCACTCCTCATCCTGAGGAGCGGCGCCCTTTGCGCCGCGTCTCGAAGGATGAAGGCCCGGATGGTGGTCTCATGGTCCGAGACGGCGCTATTGCGCCTCCTGACCATGAGGCCTTCTTGGCTACGCCCCGATCGCGATTTTCGGCTCGGCGTCCGCGTTGGCGGCCATTTCGCGCAGCGCGCGCCGGTACTCGACCGGCATCACCTTGCGGAATTTGGGCAGCCATTCCTTCCAATTGGCAAGGATGTCGGCGGCGCGCTTGGAGCCGGTCGCTTTCGCATGGCGCGAGATCAGGACGTGCAGACGCTCGACGTCGGAATCGAGCAGGTTCTTGAACACGTCGACCCGGCCATGTGCCTCGAGGTCACCGGAGTGGTTGTAGGTGCCGGCGTTGATCAGCTCTTCCGACAGCACTGGCTCGAGCTCGACCATGCTGAGGTTGCAGAGCTTGTCGAAGTCGCCGGTCTCGTCGAGCACATAGGCGATGCCGCCGGACATGCCGGCCGCGAAGTTGCGCCCGGTCTTGCCGAGCACGACCACGATGCCGCCGGTCATGTACTCGCAGCAATGATCGCCCGCGCCCTCGACCACCGCCACGGCGCCGGAATTGCGCACGGCGAAGCGTTCGCCGGCGATGCCGCGGAAGTAGCACTCGCCCTCGATCGCGCCGTACATCACGGTGTTGCCGACGATGATGCTCTCTTCCGGCACGATCCCGCCGTTACGCGGCGGCTTGACGATGATCTTGCCGCCCGAGAGGCCCTTGCCGACATAGTCGTTGCCTTCACCCTCGAGCTCGAAGGTGACGCCATGGGCGAGCCAGGCACCGAACGCCTGGCCGGCGGTGCCCTTGAGGCTGACATGGATGGTGTCGTGCGGCAGGCCGGCATGGCCGTAGATCTTGGCGACCGCGCCCGACAGCATCGCACCCGCGGAGCGGTTGGTGCTGTTGATCGCGGCCTCGATCTTCACCGGCGCGCCGCGGTCGAGGGCAGGGGTCGCCTTCTCGATCAGCGTGCGGTCGAGCACCGCCTCCAGATGATGGTTCTGGCGCTCGGAGTGATAGATCTTCTGGCCCTTCTCTTCCTTCTGCTTGACGAACAGCTTGGAGAAGTCGAGGCCCTTGGCCTTCCAGTGCGCGACCAGCCTGGTCTGGTCGAGCAGCTGAACCTGGCCGACCATCTCGTTGAAGGTGCGGAAGCCGAGGCTCGCCATGATCTCGCGGACTTCCTCGGCAACGAAGAAGAAGTAGTTGATGACGTGCTCGGGTTGGCCGGTGAAGCGCTTGCGCAGGACGGGGTCCTGGGTGGCGACGCCGACCGGGCAGGTGTTGAGGTGGCACTTGCGCATCATGATGCAGCCGGCCGCGATCAGCGGCGCGGTGGCGAAGCCGAACTCGTCGGCGCCCAGCAGCGCGCCGATCACGACGTCACGTCCGGTGCGGAAGCCGCCGTCGACCTGGACCACGATGCGGCTGCGCAGCCGCTCGCGCACCAGCGTCTGATGGGTTTCGGCGAGGCCGATCTCCCACGGCGAGCCGGCATGCTTGATCGAGGTCAGGGGCGAAGCACCGGTGCCGCCCTCGAAGCCCGCGATGGTGACATGGTCGGCGCGCGCCTTGGCGACGCCCGCGGCGACCGTGCCGACGCCGATCTCGGAGACGAGCTTGACCGAGACGTCACCGGTCGGGTTGACGTTCTTGAGATCGTAGATGAGCTGCGCCAGATCCTCGATCGAGTAGATGTCGTGATGCGGCGGCGGCGAGATCAGGCCGACGCCCGGCGTCGAGTGCCGGACCTTCGCGATGGTCGCATCGACCTTGTGGCCGGGCAACTGGCCGCCTTCGCCGGGCTTGGCGCCCTGGGCCATCTTGATCTGCATCATGTCGGAGTTGACGAGATACTCCGTGGTGACGCCGAAGCGGCCCGAGGCGACCTGCTTGATCGCCGAACGCATGGAATCGCCGTTCGGCATCGGCTTGAAGCGGTCGGCTTCCTCGCCGCCTTCGCCGGTGTTCGACTTGCCGCCGATCCGGTTCATGGCGATCGCGAGCGTGGTGTGCGCCTCGCGCGAGATCGAGCCGAAGCTCATCGCGCCGGTGGCGAAGCGCTTGACGATGTCCTTGGCCGGCTCGACCTGGTCGAGCGGCACGGGCTTGCGCTTCTCTTCGTCCGCGTTCTTGATCCGGAACAACCCGCGCAGCGTCAGCAGGCGCTCCGACTGTTCGTTGAGGATCTTGGCAAAGGCGCGATAGCGCTCCTGCGAATTGCCGCGCGCGGCATGCTGGAGCAGCCCGACCGACTCGGCGGTCCAGGCGTGGTCCTCGCCGCGGCTGCGATAGGCATATTCGCCGCCGACGTCGAGCGCGCTCTTGTAGACCTGAGCCTCGCCGAAGGCGTCGGCATGGCGGCGCACGGCTTCCTCGGCGATCTCGCCAAGGCCGACGCCCTCGACACGGGTGTGCGTGCCGGCGAAGAATTTTGCGACGAAGTCCGCCTTGAGGCCGACCGCGTCGAAGATCTGCGCGCCGCAATAGGACTGGTAGGTCGAGATGCCCATCTTGGACATCACCTTGAGCAGGCCCTTGCCGATCGACTTGATGTAGCGCTTGACGATTTCGTAGTCGTCGAGCGAGCCGGGCAGGCGGTCCTTCATCGCGATGATGGTCTCGAACGCGAGATAGGGATTGATCGCCTCCGCGCCGTAGCCGGCAAGGCAGGCGAAGTGATGCACTTCGCGCGGCTCGCCGGATTCGACGACGAGGCCGACCGAGGTGCGCAGTCCGACGCGGATCAAATGATGA
Organism: Bradyrhizobium sp. 1(2017); assembly: GCF_011602485.2. Taxonomy (NCBI): domain Bacteria; kingdom Pseudomonadati; phylum Pseudomonadota; class Alphaproteobacteria; order Hyphomicrobiales; family Nitrobacteraceae; genus Bradyrhizobium; species Bradyrhizobium sp. 1(2017). Next base: position 1,331,490 of record NZ_CP050022.2, read on the forward strand.
TGCACGGCGGCGCAGGCGAGGAGTGCCGGGATCGGCACGCGGTCGGTGCCGACCATGCGATCGGACAGGATGATGATGTTGACGCCCTCGCGCACCGCGCTCTCGGCGCGCGCGCAGAGCTCGTCCAGCACCTGGTCCATGCCGGCCGCGCCGAGACCGGCGTGGAAGGTGGTGTCCAGCGTGCGCGACTTGAAGTGGGACTCCGCGACTTCCGAGATCGAGCGGATCTTTTCCAGATCCGCATCGGTCAGGATCGGCTGGCGCACTTCGAGGCGCTTGGTCGTGGCCATGCCCTGCAGATCGAACAGGTTCGGCCGCGGCCCGATGATCGAGACGAGGCTCATCACCAGCTCCTCGCGGATCGGGTCGATCGGCGGGTTGGTGACCTGCGCGAAGTTCTGCTTGAAGTAGGTGAACAGCGGCTTGGCCTTGTCCGACAGCGCCGAGATCGGCGTGTCGTTGCCCATCGATCCCGCGGCTTCCTCGCCGGTGGACGCCATCGGCGTCATCAGGATCGAGATGTCTTCCTGGCTGTAGCCGAACGCCTGCTGGCGATCGAGCAGCGACAGGTTCGAGCGCACGCCTGTCGTCGGCACCTTCGGCAGCTCTTCCAGCACGATCTGGGTCCGCTCCAGCCACTCCTTGTAGGGATGGCTCTTGGCGAGCTCGGCCTTGATTTCGTCGTCGGGAATCAGGCGGCCCTGCTCGAGATCGACCAGCAGCATCTTGCCGGGCTGCAAGCGCCACTTGGTGATGATCTGGTCCTCGGGGATCGTCAGCACGCCCATCTCGGACGCCATCACGATGCGGTCGTCCTTGGTCACGAGATAGCGCGCGGGCCGCAGGCCGTTGCGGTCCAGCGTGGCGCCGATCTGGCGGCCGTCGGTGAAGGCGATCGCGGCGGGGCCGTCCCACGGCTCCATCAGCGCGGCATGATACTCGTAGAAGGCGCGGCGCTTCTCGTCCATCAGGGGATTGCCGGCCCACGCCTCCGGAATCATCATCATGACGGCGTGCGGCAGCGAGTAGCCGCCCTGCACCAGGAATTCGAGCGCGTTGTCGAAGCAGGCGGTGTCCGACTGGCCTTCGTAGGAGATCGGCCAGAGCCGGTTGATGTCCTTGCCGTAGAGCTCGGAGCTGACCGAGGCCTGCCGCGCTGCCATCCAGTTGACGTTGCCGCGCAGCGTGTTGATCTCGCCGTTATGCGCGATCATGCGGTAGGGATGCGCCAGCGACCACGCCGGGAAGGTGTTGGTCGAGAAGCGCTGGTGAACCAGCGCGAGCGCGCTCTCGAAATCCTGCTCGTGCAGATCGGGATAGTACTTGCCGAGCTGGTCGGCGAGGAACATGCCCTTGTAGATCACGGTGCGGCACGACAGCGAGCAGGGATAATAGCCTGCAAGGCCGCGGTCGCGGCGCTGGTAGATCGCCTGCGAGATCGACTTGCGCAGGATGTAGAGGTGGCGCTCGAAATCGTCCTCGGACTTGGCGGTGCCGTTGCGGCCGATGAACACCTGCATGCAGGCGGGCTCGGTCGGCTTCACGGTGACGCCGAGCGAGGAATTGTCGGTCGGCACGTCGCGCCAGCCGAGCAGGGTCAGGCCCTCTTCCTTGATCTGGTCGGCGATGATGCTCTTGATGACGTTGCGCCAGGCGGTGTCGCGCGGCATGAACAAGGCGCCGATGGCGTATTCGCCGGGCGCCGGCAGCTTGAAGCCGAGCTCGGCCGCCTTGCGACTGAAGAAGGCGTGCGGGATCTGCACCAGAATGCCGGCACCATCGCCGGCGCGCGGGTCGGCGCCGACCGCGCCGCGATGCTCGAGATTGCACAGGATACTTAGCGCGTCCGAGATGATCTCGTGCGACTTCTTGCCCTTGATGTTGGCGATGAAGCCGACGCCGCAGGAATCCTTCTCGAGCGCGGGATCGTAAAGGCCTTCGGCTTTGGGGCGCGAATTGTGCTCCTGAATCGGATCAGTCGTTTTCGAGGCGACCGTCGCCGACAGCTCTTCTGCCACGATGTTTGCGCGCTCGAATTGCGACCCGTTCATTGTTCCAATCCTCTCCATGCGGCAAGCTGCCTCACCGCCATCTTCGGCGCACCTTGGGCGTTCCGCGGCACCCGCCTCTGGGTCACCGCTCGTCCGCTAGCGAGCCGCATTTTCTTAAATTCAGGCCTAGGCGTTCTACGTCCCCGAGAACGGCTTTGCCTGCTACCTTCCCGGCGCTCGAGAGCACCGGTTCTCGCTGCAATCCCTATGCCGGAATCGCAAGCAAAATTGAGACAGTCTTCCTGTCCTAACCATCACCTTGCCAAATTTTTGTCTAGCACACAAGCGTGCGGAAGTCCCGATTCCCGATCTGTCAATCAATCGCTTTCCAAAAGTTGCGCAGCCCCGTTTTTGAAGCAAACGCGCCCTGATCCGGCCCCGCGGACGCCGAAATCGCAAATGAAGCTTCGGATCAACCCTTCGGAAGACGCGCCACGCCGCGAGAAGCGAAAGATGGCGGCAATCCGGAGGCCTGACAGGAGCGTCTCGACGATGAAGTTTTTCACAGGATGTGTGGCCGCCGCCGCGCTGGTGCTGGCTGCGAGTGCCGGATACGCGCAGGTTCCCGCCAACGGTATCACGGGAGGGGCCTTTATCGCGGTGTCGGATTTCGACGGGCCCTACGCGCCGCCGGAGGCCGCGCCGGCCCCGCCGCCGCGTTACGGCTATGGCTACGGCTATGAGGAACGCGGTCCGGCCCCGCAACTACTGCCGTCCACGGAGGTCTATGCCGTGCTGCGCGACAATGGTTTCTTGCCACTCGGAATCCCGCGCCTGCGCGGCAGGGTCTACACCATTGCGGTAATCGACCGCCGGGGCGACAACGGCCGGCTGGTGATCGACGCCAGCGACGGGAGAATCCTGCGCTTCATGCCCGCCGCCGACGCCTATGGCATGGCGCCCGCCTATGACGAGCCCGCGGTCGCGCCCTACGGCCCGCAAAGCGCGCTGCCGCCGCCGACCGCGGTCCGCAGCGGCCCGCCGCGCCCGCCGGCCTCGATACCGCACGTGGCAAGCCGCACCGTGCCGCTGCCGAAGGTCGCCCCGCGCCGCAGCGAGACGCCGGTCGCGGCCAAGCCGGTCGAGCTCACGGCGCAACAGGCCCAGGCGCCGCAACCTGCACAGGCACAGCCCACGCAGCAGGCCGCGGCCGTGCAGGCCAAGCCTGCCGAGGCCGCGCCCACCGTCGGCCAGGCCAAGCCCGCGCCGACGATCCTGCCGACACAGGACATGCCCGCTGCACAGGGGCTGGATTAGCGCTCTGAATTTGACGCGACGGCGCCAGCAACACGCCCGCTGTCGTCCCTGCGAACGCAGGACCGACAGCGGTCCTGGAGACAGTCGAGCAAAACAAAGGGCGCCTGAGATTTCAGGCGCCCTTTGCATTCCGTCATCGCCTCAGCTTCGACCATACCCCGCTGCGTCCAGGATCAGCTTCGCGATCTCTTTCGGATGCGACACCAGCGAGAGGTGGCCGGCGTCGAGCTCGACCGTGGTGGCGTTCATGCGCTTGGCGAGGAAGCGCTCGAAATCGGGATTGATGGTGTAGTCGTTCTTCGACACCGCGTACCAGCTCGGCTTGCTGTGCCAGGCGGCTTCCGTGGTGCGGCCGGCGAAGATCGAAGCGGCGGTCGGCCATTGCACCGCATAAAGCTCCTTGGCCTGCTCCGCCTTCACGCCATTGGCGAAGTACTTCAGGAAGGCCTCTTCCGAGAGTTTTGTGTAGCCGTCGCGCTCGACGATTCCGGCGCGGGCCGGTCCGGCTGGAAACTGCTTCGACAGCGCGACGAAATCCTCGTTGGCGTCGGGCGCGCGTGCGGCGACATAAACGAGACCGGTGACCTTGGGATCTGTGCCCACCTGGCTGATCACGGTGCCGCCCCAGGAATGCGCGACCAGGACGGTCCGTCCGTCCTGCTCGGCCAGTGCGCGCCGGGTCGCCTCAACGGAGTCCGCAAGCGACGACAGCGGATTCTGCACGGCGGTCACGTGCAGGCCCGCAGCCTGCAGGATCGGGATCACCTCCGACCAGCTCGAGCCGTCGGCCCAGGCTCCGTGCACCAGCACGACGTTCGTCGCCTTCACCGTCTGCGGTGTCTGGGCGTGAGCGAAGCCGAGGGGAGCCGCCAGCAGGCTCGCGGCGACGAAAAAGCTGCGCCAGAAGGTCACGATCGTTCTCCGTGTTGTCTTGGGTTCGATGCCCAAAGGACGGAGCGTAGAGCGGCGGCGTTACGCCGCTCACCAGTCTGTGATGCGGTGCAATGGTATAAAGTCCTGGAAGAAGGCTGCCCGGCAATCGATGTCGTCCCGGCTTTCGCCAGGACGACGATGGGGAGAGCGCGCTGAAAGCAAAAAACGCCCCGGGGGCACCGGGGCGTTTTCGCAACCTGGACGTGGCGTGCGGTTTAAGCGGCCTGTGCCGAGCTCTTGATCACCTGCGCCTTCGGGGCGCCGGCGTTGATCGCGATCTGGCGCGGCTTCTTGGCTTCGGGAATCTCGCGGACGAGATCGACGTGAAGCAGGCCGTTCTCAAGCGAGGCGTCCTTCACCTGCACGAAATCGGCAAGCTGGAAGGCGCGCTCGAAGGCACGCGCGGCGATGCCGCGATAGAGCACTTCGGATTTCGAGTTCTCGTTGGCGACCTTGTCGCCCTTGATCGTCAGCGTGTTTTCCTTCGCGACGATGGAGAGCTCGTCCTTGGCGAAGCCCGAGACCGCAACGGTGATGCGGTAGGCGTTCTCGCCGGTGCGCTCGATGTTGTAGGGGGGATAACCGGGGCTGCCGTCCGAACCGGCCTGGTCAAGCAGGTTGAAGAGGCGGTCGAAGCCGACGGTGGAACGATAGAACGGGGTGAGATCATAGCTACGCATGGTCAAGTCCTCCATTGAGCGACTGTTCAAGTAACCCGCCCGCCAATCGGGCCGGGCTTTCGTCTGTGTGCAGCCTGATGTTCCGGTTCCGAAACACTGGTAGCGGCCTGCACGAAGGTGATATGGGTGAACCGAGACGGCGTTCAAGAGGGCGGCAGCAAGCGCCTTTTCGGCGCTCCCGCCCCTTGATTTGCAGCACTTCGCGCCCAAGCACGCACAAATGACGCTGGTCTCGATTCCGTCCAATCCCGTTCCCGAAAACGTCGTCAGCGGCACCATCAAGACCCCCGATGGCGCCGAGCTGCGCTTTGCGCGCTGGGCGCCTCCGGCGGGCCGCAAGGGCACCGTCTGCGTCTTCACCGGACGCAGCGAGCAGATCGAGAAGTATTTCGAGACCGTGCGCGACCTGCGCGATCGCGGCTTCGCGGTGGCGATGATCGACTGGCGCGGGCAGGGCCATTCCTCGCGCCGCCTGCGCGACCCGCGCAAGGGCTATGTGCGCGACTTCGCCGATTTCGAGGTCGACGTCGAGACCTTCGTGCAGCAGGTGGTGCTGCCGGATTGCCCGCCGCCCTTCTTCGCGCTGGCCCATTCCATGGGCGGCACCGTGCTGCTGCGCATCGCGCATGCCGGCAAGCGCTGGTTCGATCGCATGGTGCTGTCGGCGCCGATGATCGACCTGCCCGGCCGGACCACGTCGTTTCCGGCCCGCGCGCTTCTGAAGGCGATGCGGCTGTTCGGGCAGGGCGGACGGTATGTCCCCGGCGGCAGCAGCCGTATCACCGGGCTCGATCCCTTCATCAACAATCCCCTGACCAGCGATCCCGTGCGCTATGCGCGCAATGCCGCGATCCTGGAGGAGGACCCGACGCTGGGGCTGGCGTCACCGACGGTCGCCTGGGCCGACGCTGCCTTCAGCGCGATGCAAACCTTCAAGGGCATGAACTACCCCTCCCAGATCCGCCAGCCGATCCTGATGCTGGCGGCCTCCAACGACACCGTGGTCTCGACCGCGGCGATCGAGGAGTTCGCCTATCATCTGCGCGCCGGCTCACACCTCGTCATCGCGGGCTCGAAGCACGAGATACTGCAGGAGCAGGACCGTTACCGCTCCCAGTTCTGGGCCGCCTTCGACGCCTTCGTGCCGGGCACGCCGCTGTTCAAGTGAGGCGGCGGCGGTGCGCTCCCTCGCCCCGCTTGGAGTGAGGGGTCGTTTCCGGGGATGGCGGTGAAGGTTGGGTCTGCGGAGGATCCTCATTCTCCATAATTGGGAGGAGCTCTTGCGACGAAGCAATCCAGACGGCTCTGCTAAGGCAGTCTGGATTGCTTCCGCCTTCGCCAAGGCTTCGGCGGACAAGTCAAGGCTTCGGCGGACAAGTCGCTTCCTTCGCGATGACGATGTAGGCAGCTCACAGCGTCTTCAGATACTCGATCAGATCGTAACGCTCGGCGTCGTCCTTGAACATGCGGCCGATGACGCCGGGGCGTTTCGGCTCGCCGTCCTTGCGCTCGAAGGAATGGCCGAGCACGCTGTTGCCCTGGATCGGCTTGCCGTCAGATCCGGTCGCCGAGAACACCGTTTCTCCCGTCTTGCAAGGTTCGTTGGCCGTGACTGCGAAACCGACGGTGTCAGGGTCGTAGTCGCGGCGGCCCATGCAGAATTTTTGCGGGCGCTCGCTCGCCGGCTTCAGCAGCCAGTACAGCGAAGGCACCGAACCGTTGTGCAGGTAAGGCGCCGTGGCCCAGATGCCGTTCAGCGGCCGCGCGCGATAGCGCGGATCAGGCGCGGGATTGAGACAGTTCTTGCGCGCCAGATTCCATATTTGCGCCCGTTCGGGCTCCGGGATTTTCTCGTCGTCCATCCATTTGCGGGCGACGAGATCGACCACCGTCATGAGGCCGAGCGCATAGACCATCTCGTTGGGCGATTTGCTCGCGGTCGGGATGTCGCATTGCCACCATGTCTGGAGGTCGGCCGTGTTCACCTTCAGGAAGCCGGGGACATCGATTGTCCTCTTGCTGAGAACGAGCGACTGCTCGGGATCCGTCTTGATCTCGTCGAGCGGGATCGTCACCGCGTTCAGCACCTTGCTGTCGCCGCTCGGCTCCCAACGCTTCGACGACCAGAAGGCCGGCGTGTCGATGGCCGGCAAATGGCAGCCGGAGCACATCTCGGCGTAGATGGCGCGGCCGCGCTCGACGCGGTCGGGCTTCAGCCTCCAGGCGTCGCCGAGGATCTGCGAGGGCCATTTCGGCGCGAGCAGACCGCCGAACTTCGGACCGGAAGGATCGGCTGACTTGAATGGATCGGGGCCTCTCAGCATGTCCTCGATCCAGCCGAGCGTCCTGAAGTTCACCGAGGAGCGCCACAGCCTGTCCTCGGGATAGGCGTCGGACAGGTTGAGCAGCGCCGTAACGCCGAGGGCTTCGCCGGCGTTGCGGATCAGCGGCTGCTCGATCGAGGCATCGTACTGCGCGAACTTGAACCACGGCACCGTCCAGATCGCGGGGTAGCTGACCGGCGCGTCCTGGGCATGCAGGTTCTTCTCGAATCCCTTGATGCCGCTCATCTCGAGGTCCTGCGAAAAGACCTGGTTGCCGATGCGGTTGAGGGCGTCGAGGCGGCCGAACCCTTCCTCGGTGTCCTGCTGCTGCTTGTCGTCCCAGGTCTTCTTGCCCTCGATCGTCTTCTCGTAAGTCTTGGCCCAGTCGATCAGGAAGCCGCCGATCGCACCGAGCTTTTGCTTGAGCGCGGCGCGGTTCGTCTCGCTGGCATCGGGGCCGAGCACGCGGTCGGCAAAGCGCTGGAAGCGGAACGGAACGTAGAGGGTGTAGGCGATCGACAGGCCGGTCGCGAGTTCGAGCTTCTTCAGGTCGGTCATTGCGGCGCCGCCGTCGAAGCGGACGTCGACGCCCTGATAATGGATCTGGCCGGTATGACAGGCCGCGCAGGTCAGCCCGATCATGTCGTCGTCGCGGCGGCCGGTCGCAGGATCGACGACACCGGTCATGCGCGCGAAGCCGACCGGCAGGCCATCGACGTTCTCCGCCGGCGTCCATCGCGTCGACCAGTCCGACACCTGCGTCGTCTCGTAGACATTGGCGTAGCCGAAGCGGCGCAGCGTCGCCGTGTCGGTCTGGATCGACTGCGGGCTCGGGATGAAGCCGAAGCGCTCCAGATAGGCGCTGTCCTTCATCATGCCCGGCTTCGAGAACAGATGAAGCCGCGGCTGCTCGAGCGCCACGAACCACTCGTAGGGCACCGGGAACGTCGCGGTGCCCTGACTGGCATGGTGGAACCAGTGCCGGTCCTTCAGCGACCAGTTCTGCTCGAGCCAGAAGGCGGCCTTCGTTTCGGGGACCGCGGGCAAAGGCGGCGGCAGCAGATTCACGAGCACGCCCTTTTGGGGCAGCATGGCGCGGACCTGGTTGGGGAATTCGGCGACGGCCACCAGGGTGACGAGGCCAAGGCCGATAACGAACGCCGCGAGCGCGGCGGCCCAGCGAAAGCGGAGCTGGCAGGTCGACAGCAGCGGCTGCGAGACGATCCGCTGGTTGATGCGATCGGGGAATTTGCGCTCCTCGAACAGCGTGCGCACGTCGGCCACGCTGAGATAACGCTCCTCGTTCTGCTTGCCCTTGCCGATGATCTTCAAAAGGATCGGCCATTCGAACTTCATCAGCAGCGGGTAGTACCAGCGCGCGGCGCTGCCGGCGCGCTTGAGGTTGTCGCCCATGAAGGACTTGATTTCCGCGGCGTTGAGGCCGGGCTCGCTGCTGCCGGTGTTCGGGTCGGTATAGATGCGGCCGAAGCTCGCGAGCCGCGCGATCTCGTCCTCGTTGACCTTGCCGTCGACGCCGAGGATGCGCGAGCCGGCGCCGCGCTTGTCGAGCGGACCGCCGCGCAGCGCGTCGAGCCGGGCGCCCGACCAGAGGCTCTTGAGGATATGACCGAGACCGTTGGCGATGAGTGCAACGCCGCGAACCTGGATGCGGGCCGAGCTCTTCTTAAGCCCCGTTTCGCCGGTCGCATTTGCGATGGTCTGCGACAGCGTGTTCAGCGGGACGGTCCCACCCTCGACGAAACCTTCACCGACGAGGCCGCGCAGGAACGGGCATGGATTGTTCGGCGAGACCGGGATCGAGGGGTCGAAGGGAGGCTTCGAGGCGGCATCGTTCATGGCCCAAATCCTGAAAACAGCGAATCGTGAAATGCGGCAGGTGCGCCGTTAAAGCGCGGAAAGTGCTAACAAACCGACAGCACAATATACTACTTCAGGATGTGGCGAAGTGTGGCCCATTTCACTGTCACGTCAACAAGAGCGAGCGTGAGGCCGCCAAAGGACCGCTCCTGACCTGCCGTTCAGGACTCGGCGGCGCGTTTGATGTCGCTCTGCACCAGGGTCAGCTTGCCGAGCGGCACGCCGGCCTTGAGCAGCCCCTCGCGGTAATGGGCGATGTCCTCCGGCCGCTTCCAGTGGAAGTTGCGCAAGTGCCTGTCGACGTTGAGGGTTGGATAGTTTCCCATCAGCACGCCCACGGCCTCGCTTGCCTCGTCGCTCCGTCCCATCTGGGCCAATGCCGCAGAGCGGATCGCCAGCGCCTGCATGTGGTTCGGATTGATGTAGAGCTGCTCGCGGGCCCATGACAGGGTCGCGTCATATTGGCGCAACAGGTAGTGACTGAAGGCGTTCAGCGCCGCCCATTGATAGCGCGGGTCGCTGTTGTCGCGCTGCGACGCCATCGAGAACAGCTCAATTGCCTCGCGGTGCTCGCCGACGATGAAATGGCAGATGCCGAGCACCCCGCGCGCGCCGTTGTCATAAGGGTTGAGGGCGACCGCGCGCTTCGCGGCGTCCATCGCGGCCTCGTAATGGCCTTCCATGCCGTGAGCCCAGGACAGGATCGAGAACGCGAAGGAGGAGCGCGGGTCGAGCCGCACGCTGGTCTCAGCCAGGTTCATTGCCTCGGCCCACATCTCCCGCGTGCCCTTCACCCAGCCGAACTGGATGCTCTGGATCTGGATCGTGGCGAGATAGGCGTGCGCAATCGACAGTTTGGGATCGAGCCGGATGGCCTCACGGAACAGGTCGACGGCAGCGGCCAGATCCTCCTTGGTCTGCCGGTAGTAATGCGACAGGCCCTTGAGGAAGCGGTCCCAGGCGCTGACGTCGGTCGAGAGCCGTGCCGGCGCCGAGGCCTCGGCCCGGACGATTTCGGTGGCGATGGCGGCGGACAGATTCGTCGTGATCTCGTCCTGCATCGCGAACAGGTCGCCGATGTCGCGGTCGTAGCGGCCGGTCCACAGCTGTTCACCGGTCTCCGGCGCGATCAGCTCGGCGGTGACGCGGATCTTTGCGCCGGCGCGCCGCACCGAACCCTGGATCAGATAGCTGGCGTCGATCTCGCGCGCGATCAGCCGGGTGCTGGTGTTCCTGCCCTTGAAGGCGAAGGTCGAGTTGCGGCTCAGCACACGATAGAAGGATTGCAATGACAGCGCGTGGATCAGATCCTCGGTGAGGCCATCGGAGAAATATTCGTCCTGGGCATCGCTGAGATTGGCAAAGGGCAGCACGCCGACGATCGCGGTGCGGTACTGCTGCGACAGCGCGGACGCCTCCCTCAGCTCGGGGGCCAGCGCCGGCGCGCCTTCGGGCGTCCAGGTCCAGACCCCGACTGTGTCCTTGATGTTCTTGAAGCGGTGGTTGCCGGCATCGGTGAGATTCACGGTGAGATGCTTGCTCGCCTCGCGATGAGCCTTGGCCGAGATCGCGAAGCCACCGGGGCTCGCCACCGATTCCAGGCGGACGGCAATGTTGACATCGTCACCGAATACTTCGTCCTCGTCGGCGATGACGTCGCCCATGTGGATACCGAGCCGGAACTGCATGGCGCGGTCGGCGGGCAGATGCCGGTTGCGCTCCGCCATCAGCGTCTGCATGGCGATCGCGGCTTCTGTGGCACCGACGATCGAGGCGAACTCCAGCAGGAAGCCGTCGCCGGTGTTTTTGACGACGCGGCCGCCGTGATTGAGGATAATGGGATGGATCGCGCTGCGATGGGCCTTGAAGGCGGCATGGGTGCCGGCTTCGTCGCTGCCCATCATGCGCGAATAGCCGGCGACATCGGCGCAGACGATGGCAGCCAGACGTCTTTCCATGTCCCGGGAGCTCCAACGGATCGAGGACCGGCCACGGCGTGGCAGTCTTCCCAATCCCGCATTTCAAGAACCATGCCTTTATAGAGCAGATGAGGCCGCGCGACAGCATGATCGCATTGCAAATTCGAGGCAAATCCCCCGCAATTGCGGCAGTGGACGGGGAGGGGCGAACCAAATAAGCCGGTTCAGGGCTGATCGGGGAGACCTCGCATGCTGGGCATTCACGAAATCTGGCTCTTCATCCTGTCGGGCGTGCTGCTCAACATCACGCCGGGGCCGGATACGGTTTATGTGATCGGCCGCAGCATGCAGATGGGATGGCGGGGCGGCGCCGCTGCCGCACTGGGCATCAGTTGCGGCTGCTTTTTCCACGTCGCGGCAGCGGCGATCGGCCTTTCGGCCCTGCTGATGGCCTCATCGACGGCGTTCTCGATCCTGAAGCTGGTCGGCGCGGCCTATCTCGTCGTGACGGGACTTCAGATGCTGTGGTCGCGCCCGGCGCTGGCCTCGGCCATCGACGAGCCAGTGCAGAGCTCGCTGCGGCGGGTCTTCCTCCAGGGCGTCTTCACCAACGCGCTCAATCCCAAGGTCGCACTGTTCTTCCTGGCCTTCCTGCCTCAATTCGTCGCAGCCGATTCAGCCCACAAGCCGCTCGCCTTCCTGACGCTCGGCCTGATCTTCATCTCGACGGGAACGCTGTGGTGCCTGGTGGTGGCGGCGTTCGCGGCCAGGGCCGCCCATCGCTTGCGGAGATCCGAGGGCGCGATCGCCTGGGTCAACCGTGCGCTCGGCGGCCTGTTCGTCTATCTCGGCATCCGCGTCGCCATGCTGGAGACGCGGTAACTTCCTTCAGGCAAATTCCTTCAGCACGGCGCTGCCGGCGAGATAAAGGCCGAGCAGGATCATCGCGATCAGGAACCAGCGGCGAAAGGCTTCCGCCGGCATCCGTGCCCGCACCGATTGGCCGATGAACATGCCGGCAAAGGCCATGGCCATCCCCACGGCGCCCGGCACGGCATTGGCGGGCGTCAGCAATCCGACGGCGGTCAGGTTGAAGGCGAGCGCCAGCGTCGCCGTCGTGAAGAACACGCCGAGCGCCTGGACCAACTCGTCCTTCTCCATGCCGATCGCCTGCATGAACGGCATCGAGGGGATCACCTGCACGCCTGTCGAGGCCGAGATCATGCCGGTGACGACACCGACCACGCCGCCGACCCATTTCTCGTTCTCGGGCGCGACGCGGAACTGGAATTTGTTCAGGCCGATCACGGCGTAGAGAATGAGCAGCGCGCCGAGCACGATCGTGCCGTAGCGTGCATGCGGGCCGGTCAGTGCGCCGGCATTGAGCCAGCACCCGATCACGGTGCCGATCATCAGCGGCCACAGCCGCTTCAGGATGTCGCGCAGATGAGGGCCGACGAAGGTCTGCCAGATGTTGGTGACGATGGCCGGCACGATGACGATGGCGATGGCGCGGCTGGGGGCCATGCTCACCGCGAGCAGGCCCATGGACACGGTCGGCAGGCCGAGCCCGACCACGCCCTTGACGAATCCGGCCAGGAGGAAGACGGCGGCGATGAGGATGAGCAGCGGGTCGATCATATCAGCACATTGACCGAAGCCGCGCGCCGGCACAATCTGGAGGTTACGGAGAGTGCCTTCGTTCCAGACGAAGGCTCAAGCATGATCCGGAAAGGTTTTTCCGACAAGATCATGCTCCAACAACGAGAGAACGGCCTGCGATGCGCTTCGACCTCGTCGACCTCCAGCTCTTCATCGCGGTCGCCGACCAGCGCAGCATCACCCGCGGCGCGGAGCGCTCGCACCTGGCGCTGGCCTCGGCCAGCGCGCGCATCAAGGGGCTCGAGGACGCGCTCGGCGTCGCGCTGCTCAAGCGCGGCCGGCGCGGCGTCGAATTGACCGCAGCCGGCGAGAGCCTGCTCGATCATGCGCGGCTGGTCATTCACCAGATCGACGCCATGCGCGGCGATCTCGCCGGCTTTGCCAGCGGCGTGCGCGCCAGCGTGCATTTCCTCGCCAACACGTCGGGCCTGTCGGAGCACCTGCCGAAGGCGCTCGCCGGCTTCCTGCGCGAGCATCGCGATGTCGCCATCGACATCGAGGAACGCGAGAGCACCGACATCGCGGCGGCGATCACCGCCGGTGCCGCCGATCTCGGCTTCGCCGCCGAGCACGTGTTGCCCGAGCATATCGAGCGCTTCGTCTTCAGCGAGGACCGCCTGACACTGGTGACATCGAAACGCGGCCCGTTCGCCGGCCGCCGCCAGATCGACTTTCAGGAGGCGGGAGCATGTGACTTCGTCGGCCTGACCAGCGCCACCGCACTCCAGATGCACATCTCGAAACATGCGGCGCGGCTCGGCATGCGCCCGCATTTTCGCGCGCGGCTGCGCGATTTCGACGCGATCTGCCAGATGGTCGCCGCCGATGTCGGCGTCGCGCTCGTGCCCGAGGCCGCCGCCCGCCGCTGTGCCAGGACCATGCCGCTCGCGATGGTCCGCCTGCGCGATGCCTTCGCCAACCGGAGGCTCGTGATCTGCGCGCGCAGCTTCAAGGCGCTGCCGCGACCGGCCAAGATGCTGGTGGAGCATCTGAGGGCGGAGGCGGTGTGAGCCGGAGCGCCGCGCTCGCGGCATTGCTGACCCACCGAGTCAAAATCGGTCCTTCCGTGTGGCGTTGGCATTCATGTGCCGCTGCGGCGATCGGCCCGGGAACGGTCGCAGCCTTGCCTCATTGCCCAGTTGGCGACACGAGCCAGGAGCAAACCATGTCCAGGAACACGCACAATGCGAGTCGTTCGACGCGCGTAACCGGCCTCGTGCTGGTCGCTGTGCTGGCAAGCGCTTCCATTGGTCCAGCATCAGGGCAGGGCGGCGGGGGTGGCGCTTCGTCTGGGACCGCTCCCGGAACCAACGCCGCCGGCACGGCTCAATCGGGCGGTGGCGCTGGTCCGCGGGGATCGACGACAGTTGGGCGGCCCGGCAATCCGGCCGGTGGCACCAATATCGGCCGGATCGATGGGACGGTCACGCCCGGTCCCTCGTTGCAGGGCGATGACCAGATCCGCTCGGAGAGCTCGGCGAACTCACAGGCCGATCGGAAGATCAAGAGCATCTGCAAGGGATGCTAAGCACGATCCCGGTTCAGCAACGGCGGGCCTAGGCAAAACGAGGGAACGCGGCGATGCTTGGGCGGCGCCCGGTCCTACTTCGCCGTCTCTATCCCGGCGTCCTTGATCACTTTCGCCCACTTCCTGGTCTCGTCCGCGATGAATGCGCGGAAGTGTTCCGGCTCGTCGCCGACCAGCGTCGCGCCTTGGGCGGCGAGCTTCTCCTTCACCGCGGGATCCGCCATCGCCTTCGTCGCAAGGCCGTGCAGCGCGATGACGACCTCCTTCGGCGTGCCCTTGGGCGCAACCATTCCGTACCAGTTCTCGATGCGCAGATCGGCAAAGCCGGCTTCCGCGGTGGTCGGCACGTCAGGCGCGGTCGGTGCGCGCCCGGCCGAGCCGACCGCAATGGGGCGCAAGGCGCCGGCCTTGACCTGCGGCAGCAGCACCGGCAGGTCGAGAAACGTCATCTGCACCTGCTGGCCCAACAAGTCATTTACTGCGGGCGCGGCGCCGCGATAGGGCACGTGCACGATGTCGATCTTGGCCGTCAGCTTGAACAATTCGCCGGCCAGATGCGGCAGGCTGCCGGGGCCGGAGGAGGCAAAGTTGAGCTTGCCCGGCTGCGCCTTGGCGAGCGCGATCAGTTCGCCGACGTCCTTGGCAGGCACGTTGGTCGCGACCACGAGCATTTCCGGCACGGTCGCAACCAGCGTCACCGGCGTGAGGTCGTTGAGCGCGTCGTAGGCGACCTTTTCCATGCTGGGGCTGATCGCGAGCGCACCGGCAGAGGAGATCGCGATGGTGTAGCCGTCGGGCGCGGCCTTGGAGACGGCATCGGTGCCGAGCACGCCGCCCTGGCCGCCGCGATTGTCGATCACCACCGGCTGTCCCGACAGCTCCGACATGCGCTGTCCGATCACGCGGGCGATGATGTCGTTGGGCCCACCGGCCGGGAACGGCACGATCAGCTTGATCGGCTTGGCCGGAAAATTCTGCGCGGAGGCGAGCGTCGGCAGCAGAAGCAAGGACAATCCCAAGAAAAATCCCAAGAAAAATCTCGAGAACAATTCAACGAGCAGCCTGCGTGAGACGGTCATGCAAGCCCTCCGCTCGCTTTGTTATTGGTTCAAGAGCTTGAGCGCTTCTTCGTGGACCCTGGCGTCACCGGCCGCGATGATGCGGCCGCCGCTCTGGGCCGGCTTGCCTTCCCAGGTGGTGACGATGCCGCCGGCGCCGGTCACGATCGGGATCAGCGCTGCGATGTCGTAGGGCTTCAGTTCGGTTTCGACCACGAGGTCGACATGGCCGGCGGCCAGCATGCAATAGGAGTAGCAGTCGCCGCCATAGCGCGACAGCCGCGCGCCCTGTTCGATGCGGCCGAAGATGGCGCGGTCGCTCTCGTTCATCAGCAGGGGGCTCGTGGTGTAGGTCGTGGCTTCCGACAGCGAGGCGCAGCGGCGGACCTGGAGCCGGCGCTCGCCGGAGGGCCCTTTATAGTTGGCCGAGCCGTTGTCGCCCGAGAAGCGCTCGCCGATGAAGGGCTGGTGCATCATGCCGAACACCGGCGCGCCCTTGTGCAGCAGCGCGATCAGCGTGCCCCAGATCGGAAAGCCGCCGATGAAGGATTTCGTGCCGTCGATGGGGTCGAGCACCCAGACATAGTCGGCGTCGTCCCGCTCATTGCCGAATTCCTCGCCGACGATGCCGTGCTGGGGGAAGTTGGCCTTGATCAGCCGCCGCATGACCGCCTCCGCGGCACGGTCGGCTTCCGTCACGGGGTCGAAATCCTTGGTCTTGCTCTTGTCGTCGATCGACAGCGAGGTGCGGAAGAACGGCAGGATGGTTTCGCCGGAGGCGGTGGCGAGCCGACCGATGAAGGCGGAGAAGTCGATCACCGTCACGGCGAATCCTCGAAAGCGAAAGGCGGATGAAGCTCGCTCCTGCCTAGCTCAATTCGGCAGGATCTTGCAGCGCTGTCTTGCATTGCTCCCTGGTATTTTGAATGCCGCAGGCGGCTGCCTCTTCTCAGTCATCTCCTGGCCAAATATCGATCACAGCGTTGAAAACTTAGTTCCGAACATGCCTCGTTCGTATGCAAACGTCTATCAACCCATTGAATTTCCTTATCAAAGAAACTGAATCTGGGTTTCCATGGAAGCAACTGAGCCATGTGCATATTGCATGGGAAACGGCTCAAAAGCCCTTGCACTTTGTGCGTCGCGGTCGCATATTGTTGCGGTGCGGTAGCGCTTGGCGTTACCGCTGCCCTCCTTGGGCGTTTCCTCCCTAGACTTGGGCCGCTTCTTCATTAGAAGCGGCCCTTTTTTCTTTGGGCCGTTATTTTCGTCGGGCTGCTGTTTTCATTTTGGTGCGCGCAAGCTTGCGAAGCGAAACGCGTTCGCGCCTCGCCCCGGTACCACGCAAGCGTTCGAACCTATTCCGCCGCGGTCTGGAACGGGCCGAGATCGGCGAATGGGATCGTGGTCGCCAGTACGTCGGCAAGGACGCCGAAATCAGCCGCCACGCGCGCAAAGCGCGGACTGCGCTCGCGCCGCCGCTCGTCCATGTAGATCGCGCGATTGAGCTCGAGCTGCACCGCGTGCAGGCCGCTCGCCGGATTGCCGTAATGCTCGGTGATGAAGCCGCCGGCATAGGGCTTGTTGCGGCCGATGGAATAGCCGAGCCCCGTCATGGTCTCCTCGACGCGATCGGGGAGCAGCGGCGTACAGCTCGTACCGTAGCGATCGCCGATCACGACGTCGGGCCGGCGCGGCTCGTCCCTGCTGACGCCGACGGAGGGCATCGAGTGGCAGTCGACCAGCACCACGGTGCCGAACATCTGGTGCACCTTGTTGATCAGCCGGCGCAGCGCGCGGTGATAGGGCTTGTACAGCGTCTCGATCCGCGAGAGCGCCTCGTCGACCATGATGCGGTCACGGTAGATCTCCTGGCCGTCGCCGACCACGCGCGGGATGGTGCCGAGGCCGCCCGCGACCCGCATCGAGCGGGTGTTGGCGAAGCTCGGCAGGCGGCCGGTGAACATGCGCGGGTCGAGCTCATAGGGCTCGCGATTGACGTCGACATAGGAGCGGGGAAAGTTGACCCGCACGGTCGGAAATCCGCGCTCGCTCAAATGGCCGATCAACTCGTCCATGAAGGAATCTTCGGACCGCCGCAGCGTCGGCAGGTCGATCCGCGAGGCCGCCAGGAATTCGTCCGGATAGGTCGAGCCGGAGTGAGGCGAGTTGAAGATGACCGGCGCGCGCCATTGCGCGGGCTCCACGATCTCGAAGGCTGGCGACGTCTCGCCGTCAAACCGGGTCATCTTCTCAGGCTTCGTCCCTTCGCGCCGGAATCTGGCAGGGGCCAGACCGCATTGATTCGGCCGATCGAGCGGCTCTTATGTGTCGTCATTGTCCGGAATCGCAACCATTCTGCCAAGCGAAAAGATGTGATGGTGCGTTGGAACACGTCTTAACCGTGCAGAGAGGGAGGTGGGGAAGCGTCCATGCGGCTCGATTGATTCGCGCAGCATTCCGGTTCACAACCGGCAGCGCAGCCCGCTTGGGGTAAAGATTTTCACCTCAAATTTACCCTCTGTCGGGCTTAGTAACCATTGCTGATATCCTCTGGGGAGTCGACGTTTCCTGCCATGCCAAAGATCCTCCTCGCCGAAGACGACAACGACATGCGCCGTTTCCTGGTCAAGGCGCTGGAAAACGCCGGTTTTCAGGTCTCGTCCCATGACAACGGCATGGCCGCCTATCAGCGGTTGCGGGAAGAGCCGTTCGAGATGCTGCTGACCGACATCGTGATGCCGGAGATGGACGGAATCGAGCTCGCCCGCCGGGCCTCGGAACTCGATCCCGATATCAAGATCATGTTCATCACCGGGTTTGCTGCGGTGGCCCTGAACTCGGATTCGGATGCCCCCAAGAATGCCAAGGTGCTGTCCAAGCCCGTGCATCTGCGCGAATTGGTCAGCGAAGTGAACAAGATGCTGGCGGCCTGAATCGGCCCCCTTCCGTCCTTGCGCCGGCTCCCTTGAGCCGTTATAGGGACCCCACCCGACGTAAGTGGACTTTTAGGGCACGTAGCTCAGCGGGAGAGCACTACCTTGACATGGTAGGGGTCACAGGTTCGATCCCTGTCGTGCCCACCATCCTTCGCTCGCGAAGCGAGAGAAGGATGCCACGCCCAAGCCCAAAGGGTGAAGGCGGGCCGCCGCGAGCTACGGCTCGGCAAGCCACCAATCAATATAAATGCAAAGCGTGTCCGGCCTTGGTTCGAAGAGCGTAGACGGACTGGCACCTCTTGCCCGGTATCCTGGAACGCCCCGAAGCCATCAGGCATTGTTCCGCCATGGCCAAGCTCTCCACAAAACCCTTTAGCCGCGGCGATCATGTCAGTTGGAATTCCGAGGCCGGCCGCGTGCGGGGCCATATCCTGCGCGTCCACACCAGGGACGTCGATTACAAGGGCTATACGCACCACGCCACGCCGGATGATCCGCAATACGAGATCAAGAGCGACAAGACCGATCACGTCGCCCTCCACAAGGGCCGGGCGCTGCGGCGGCTGCGCACGTAACGGCAGGCTCTCGGCGCCAACATCAAGTTGAGTTATCGTCTTCTGATGTGAGGTCACCGGTGAGGAAATGCGAATGATGCGGGCAGCAGGCCTTGCCGTGGCGATACTGGCGCTGATGGCGCCATGCGCCGACGCCGCGGTTATCGACTGGCAGGCCGAGCTGCAGCGCTGCCGTGCCCTGCGCGAGAGCGTCGCGCCGCTGCTTCAAGCCGGCGAGGGGATATCCGCCGTCGGCCGCTCCAGCAGGTCGGTCCGCCGTTGCATCTGGATCCAGCGCATCGCCGTGCGCAAGAAAATCCCCGGCGCTGAGCTTTGGTAGCGCCGGCGCCGGCAAGCCGGACTTGCTGATCCCCGCAAAGTTCATCGGTCAGAGACCGGATTTGTCCCTAGCCGTAGGGACAGACTTTCGCCGCGGCCGGAGCGACATTGCGTCGGCGCGAAATATAATACAGGGGAGGACATCATGATCAGGCACTGCCTTGCCGCATTGTGCGTTTGCACCGCAATGGTTCTCGCCATTCCCGGCGCAAGGGCCGATATCAAGGTGGGAATCGTGGTGTCCGCTTCGGGGCCGGGCTCGGCGCTCGGGCAGCCGCAGATGCGGACGGTTGCGGCGCTCCCGAAGGAAATTGGCGGCGAGAAGATCGTCTACATCGCCCTCGACGACGAATCGGATTCGACCAAGGGCATCCAGAACGCCCGGCGGCTCGTCATTCAGGACGGTGTCGACGTCCTCATCGGCTCCTCGCTGACGCCGGTGACGATGCCGATGCTCGATGTCGCCTGGGAAGCCAAGACGCCGATCATCTCGCTGGCCGCGGCGACAGCCATCGTCCAACCGATGGACGAACGCCGCAAATGGGCCTTCAAGGTCGTTCCCAACGACGATTTGATGGCTCTCGCGATCCTCAAGCATATCGCCAAATCGGGTGCGAAGACGCTCGGCTATATCGGCGTCTCCGACGGCTATGGCGAGGGCTACTACAAGGAAGTGAGCAGGCTTGCTCCCGGCTTCGGCCTGACCCTGACCACGCACGAAGTCTATGCGCGCGCCGATACCAGCGTGACCGGCCAGGCTCTCAAGGTCATGGCGACAAATCCGGACGCCGTCTTCATCGCCTCGGCGGGCACGCCGGCGGTGCTGCCGCAGCAGGCGCTCCGCGAGCGCGGCTATTCCGGCAAGATCTACCAGACCCACGGCGTGGCCACCGAGGAATTCATCAAGCTCGGCGGAGCCAGCGTCGAAGGCGCCGTCTTCACCGGCGAGGCGTTCACGATCGCGGACGATCTGCCGGCGGACGATCCGTTCCGCAAGGTCCGGGACGAATTGCTGTCCGCCTACGAGAAGGCGAACGGGCAGAAGCCGAACATCTTCGCCGCGCATCTGTGGGATTCGATCGCGCTGCTCAAGACGGCGATACCGAATGCAATGAAGACCGCGAAACCCGGCACGGCAGAATTTCGCGCCGCCCTTCGTGACGAGCTCGAGCGCGGCAAGAACGTGTATCTGAACAACGGCCTGTCCACGATGAGCCCGACCGATCACAATGGCTACGACGAGCGCTCGGCGTTCCTGATCAAGGTGGAAGGAGGCCGCTTCAGGCTGATGAAGTAGCTGCGGCTTTTCCTTCGTGTGACACGTCGCGTCCGGCGAGGCAACCGAGCCGCCTACGCGGGCCTGCCTTTCCCAGCGCCCAGCAGTAAGTCCTTCAGCCCGGTCGGAAACAGGCTCGGGCCGCCTTCGACGTCGAGATCGGCGAGGTCGAACCAGCGCGCGACGACGTGCGCGCCGTTGTCCTCGCTGAAGTCGATGCGGTCCTGATCGCGGAACGCGACATCGGGAAACCCGACCTCGGAGATGAACATCACCTCGTGCCCGGTAGCTCCCTCGTGCACGAAGATGTTCTCCAGCATCAAAGCCTCGCCCTTGAGGACGATGTCGATGCCGAGCTCTTCGTTGAATTCGCGCACCAGGGCTGTCCGCCAGCTCTCGCCGAACTCGATCTCGCCGCCGAGCGGCCGCACTCCCTTGATCCGGCCGGCATCGTCGCGCACCTCGGCCGCGAGCAGCCGCCCGTCCCGCCAGTGCAGGCCGATCGCGACGACCCTGATATGGGCGTGAGGACGCCATGTGGTCATGGGGGCACCGTTAGGGCGTGTACTCGTGAATGACGATGTCGGCTCCTCATGGCTGAGCGGGAATGGTCTGGTCGGTTGAGCATTACCGCTGGTGAACCCGAACGGGGCTCCACGCGGTTCTTAACGAGTGCGTGTTCAGCCGCCTAGCTTCCTCAATCGCTGCGGCGGCACGGGTGAACAGCTTTTCACCGGCGTCTGGAGCATCGGCCATACCCTGTAACTAACATGGGTTAAATCCGGTTCTCTCCCCCGGAGAACTAAAGCGACTTACAAACGTTCACCCGCATCACCGGCCAAGGCCTTGCCAGGCGTCGGTGGCTGAGAGACCGATTGCGCTCCCGCCTGACAGGGAGCGGTCCCATGCCCCGCCGCCTTCGGTTTGCTGATCGCGTGATGCATCTTCGCCATCTGGAGCAGGCGGAGCGGCACATCATCCAAGGTGAACGACGGATTGCTGAACAAGAGGACCGGATTGATGGGCTTGCGCGTCGCGGCTACGACGTAACAGCGGCGAGAAACCTGCTGGACAGTTTCTATGCGAGCCAAGAACTCTTCATCCAACACCGGGACGAAATTCTTGAGGCGCTGGAACCGTAAGCCGGGGTGACCCATAGCCAATTCGGCACCGGATTGCATTACCTTGTAGGTCTCCCTTACTATGAGAACATCGTCTCTTCAGTTGCGGTCTTGCCATGACCACCTTGCAACCCAACTTCCGGTCGCCGGACGCCTTGATGATGGAGGCACAAAACGCCTGGCGTCGGTTGTTCGAGTATTCTCCGGTTCCAGTGCTGTTGCTCACGCCGGACCTCAAAATCGTCAACGCGAATGAGAGCTACCTTCACGAGGTAATGCGATCGCGGGAGGCGCTGGCCGGATTGCAAATGTTCGAGGCATTTCCCGACAACCCGTATGCGGCGCTTGCAGATGGCGTCAACAAGCTGGGTGCTTCATTCGAAAAGGCGCTTCATGAAGGGCGTGGGCAGACCATGGCACTGCAACGATATGATATCCAGCCGGAGGGGCGTCCGTGGCAGGTGCGCTATTGGCATCCAAAGAATTGGCCCGTGTTCGATGATAACGGTTCGATCATTGCGCTGGTTCACCATGTGACTGACGCCACTGCGGCCGTGCTGTCGAGCAGAGACGGGTCGCATGCGCCCGTTCTTCTGAAGCCACATCCTCTGAATGATCCTTTGCAACGCGCTGACATGGCTATTTTGCAGGCGCGTATGCTCGTGAGGGAAACGCAGGAGGCGCTCGCACGATCCCGAGCATCGGTTGAAGAGCTGGTTGCTCCCACGAGGCGGAAATATTGATTGTTCCTGGCGGCAAGAGGCCAGCCCAAGGGAGCCGCTGCCTGACACGTTCCTCCGAACTACGCCTTTGCCCGACGACAGCCGCATCGTGGGCTTCTTCGGTCAGCCCCACAACTTCCGGTCGCCGACTAGCTTGCGAGGCTAACAATCGTCCGAGACGGACTTCCGCTTCTGGCCCCAGAAGCCGACATGGCAACCGTGATCACCCGCGTCCACTTTTGATAATAGAGCGGATGCCTCACTGAAAAGCCTGGAAGCGATGAAGCTGTTCGACTGTCACCGTGGCCTTTCGTTCGATCCATTCGATGCGCGGTCCGAATGCTATGGCTTCTCACGTCGAAGACGATAAAGTGCGTCTATTGCTGGTTCTGCCGCTCCTCCCCCGGGTATCCGCCGCCTCCGCTGGCAGTGGAGATCGGCAAGGTGCCGTTCGACCGGACAGTGATTTGGAGATGCTCCATGAAACTCGCGCATGATGGCGTGCAGCTGTCCTTTGACATCGCGGGGGCGGGGCCACTTCAATTCCTGTTCGTCCATGGCCTGGGCGGGGATCGCACGCATTTTGCGCCGCAGATGGAGTATTTCGCCCGTCAAGGTCGGGCGTTGAATGCCGAGCTGCGGGGGCATGGTGAGAGCGACAAGCCGCAACAGGCGTATTCGATCGAAGGCTTCGCTGACGATCTCGTCTGGCTGTGCAACCAACAGCAGATCACAAAGCCTGTCATCGTGGGTCAAAGCATGGGTGGCAACATGGCGCTCGAAATCGCCGCCCGCTATCCGGACTTTCCCGCGGGCCTGGTGCTGCTCGATTCAGGGGTGCTCTTCCCGGCCTCGGCAGGGGCGGTGTTCGCCGAGTATCTGGAGGGCTTGAAGGGCGCGAATTTTGCGGACGAGGCACGGAAAATCGTGGCGGACTCCTGTCTGCCGACCGACAGATGCCGCGCCCATGTTGAACGGACCTTTCTGGCGACGCCCCAGCACGTGCTGGTGTCCACGTTTACAAGTCTGTTCCCCTGGGATGTGAATCGGGCGCGCGAGTGCGCCCAGGCGTGCCGGGCCCCGGTGCTCTACATCGAAGCGGCCCATCGGCTCGCGGATCTGGATCGCCTTGCGTTGCTGTGCCCGCAACTGGTCACGGCCAAGGCCGTCGGCTCCGGACATTTCCTGTCGCTGGAAGTGCCGGAGCAGATCAACCCGATGATCGACCGGTTTATCGCGCTCTACGTGCGAAGCCACGGGTAAGCTTCATCGCTGCCGGGGCCGTGCGGCGATCGATCACCTCACTCACCCCCGTTGCGCCGACCTCGGCGGCGCCGTGATCACGCTACCGAATATTTTTTCACCGCCGCCTCGTCCCACGCGATCCCGTTGCCGGGCTCCTCGCTCGGCAGCGCAAAGCCGTCCTTGATCTTCAGTCGCGTCGAAAGCACCGCGTCGGCCCAGTCGACATATTCCAGCCAATGCGCGGTCGGGGTCACGCAGAGCAGATGCGCGCTCACCTCCGAGAACAGGTGCGTCGACATCTCGATGCCGGCGGCGTGGGCCAGCGAGGCGGCGCGGAGCCAGCCGGTGACGCCGCCGATGCGCTGCACGTCAGGCATCACGTAGTCGCAGGCCTCCGCTGTCAGCGCTGATTGCATCGAGAACGCGCTGTCAAAGTTCTCGCCGATCTGGACCGGCGTGTGCAGCGCGTCGGCGATGCGGGCGCAGCCGGCATAGTCGTCGTGGCGGATCGGCTCCTCGATCCAGGTGAGGCCCTCGTCGTCGAGCATCTCGCCGCGGCGGATGGCCTCGGTGACCGTCAGCGCCTGATTGTAGTCGCACATCAGCGTGACCTGATCGCCGACCGCCTTGCGCACCGCGCGCACCACGGCGAGGTCCTCCCGCGCATCGGGCCGGCCGACGCGAATTTTGGCCGCCCCGAAACCCTCGGCCAGCAGCTTGTGGGCCTCCTCCACCGCGGCGCCCGCCGGCATGATGCCGAGCCCCTTCGAATTGTAGGCGCGCACCGGCTTCGGCGCGCCGCCGAGCAGACACGCCAACGGCAGGCCCTTGCTGCGCGCCAGCGCATCCCATGCCGCCATGTCGATGCCGGATTGCGCCAGCCGTTGCAGGCCGGCAAGGCCCAGCAGCGTGAAGCGCTGGGCCAGCTTGCGCTCGATCTCGAATGGCAGCAGCTCGTCGCCGGCGAGGAGATCTGACATTTCCGTGACCATCGCCGTCAGCGGCTTCAAGGCGGACGGCGTGATCGAGAACAGATAGGCGTGCCCGCGCACGCCCTGGTCGGTCTCGCAGTCGATCAGCACCAGCGGCGCCTTGGCGACCGAGCCGGTCGAGGTCTGGAGCGGCAGGTTCATCGGCACGATCACGGGCCGCGCCTGGAAGCGCTTGATGCGGATGGTCTCGGTCATGGGTCTCTCCCGGCGGGCGGTTGCAGGTCGGCGCCGATCTTAAGCATCCGTGATCAAACGAAAAGCGGTCTCGTCCGACCACCATAAAATGGGGTTGCGCGGGCTCGCGATTATTGGCTCTGTGCCGCCGGCATTCTTTGCCGCGGATTCCAGGGGGATTTGCGACAAAATCGCACACAACGGAGCCACAGCGTGAAACAAGAGATCTCCGAAGAACAGCGCAAGAGCGGCGTCCTCACGGGCGCCGTGATCGCCTTTCTCCTGCTTGCTTTGCCGCTCGCGGTGTGGCTGGACCTGACCGAGCTGAGCAAGACGGCGCTGCGCCGGCAGGCCGCCGACCTCAACTCGGTGATATCGAGCGTGCGCGGCTATTACGCCTCCAATGTGGTCGGGCGCGTGCTCGCCAACCCCAACGGCACCACGAAGGTCGTGCACAATTACGAGTCCATCCCCGGTGCGATCCCGATCCCGGCGACGCTGTCGCTGGAGCTCGGCCGGGTGATCGGGGCGCAGCAGGAGAACATCACCTACCGCTTCGTCTCCGATTTCCCGTTCCAGAATCGCGCGCCCCACCAGCTCGACAAGTTCGAGAAGGACGCGCTCGATGCGCTTCGCCGGGATCCCGAGCAGAAGATCGTGGAGACCGAGACCTCGCTGTTCAACGACAAGGTGCGCCTGGTTGCGCCGGTCATGATGGGACCGGCTTGCGTGAGCTGCCACAACAGCCATCCCGAGAGTCCGAAGAAGGACTGGAAGGTCGGCGACGTCCGCGGCATCCAGGAAGTCATCATCGCGCAGCCGATTGCCGCCAACATCTTCTCGTTCAAGTACCTGCTCGCCTATTTCGTGATCGCCGCGGGCAGCGGCCTCGCCTTCCTGTCGCTGCAGCGTCGCCAGGCCGGCCGCATCAAGACCATGAACAAGGAACTCGAATCCGCCAACGACTTCCTGGCATCGCTGTCGATGAAGATCTCGCGCTACATCCCGCCCCAGGTCTACAAATCCATTTTCAGCGGCCAGAAAGACGTCACGATCCACACCGAGCGCAAGAAGCTCACCATCTTCTTCTCCGACATCCAGAACTTCACCGCGACCGCCGAGCGGCTCCAGCCGGAGCAGCTGACGCAGCTCCTCAACGAATATTTCACCGAGATGTCTGCGATCGCCCACGAATATGGCGGCACCATCGACAAGTTCATCGGCGATGCCATGCTGATCTTCTTCGGCGATCCCGAGACCCGGGGCGATCGGGCCGATGCGCAGGCCTGCCTCCAGATGGCCTGGCGGATGCAGCAGCGCCTCGCCGAACTCAACGCGAAATGGCGCGCCTCCGGCATCGAGCAGCCGTTCCGCTCGCGCATGGGCATCAATTCCGGTTATTGCAATGTCGGCAATTTCGGCAGCGCCGACCGCATGGACTACACCATCATCGGTGCGGAGGCGAACCTCGCCGCGCGCCTGCAATCGATCGCCGAGCCCGGCGGCATCGTGCTGAGCTACGAGACTTTTGCGCTCGTCAGCGACATCGTCCGCGCCCATGCGCTGCCGGCGATCACGATGAAGGGCATCAGCCGCGAGGTCATTCCCTATTCGGTCGATGCGCTGGTCGACGGGGCGGCGGAGCGAAGCGGCATCATCACCGAGCGCGCGCCGGGGCTCGAGCTCTATCTCGACCCTGCCGTGGTGAAGTCAGGCGATGCCGCGCGCGTGCGCTCGCTGCTGGAAAACGCGCTGGCCTCGCTGAAGCCGGCGTGAGGGCCTTCTTACCCTCCTCCAGGGGAGGGTAAGAATCAGCTCACCGCGCCGCCCCTTCGGTGAACGCCGTCTCGATCACCTCCCCGAAAGGCTGCCAGGACCGGCCGTCAAACTGCACCAGCCGCATCTGCCTGATCGGCAGATAGCTGTGGGGCGAGGTATTCATCCTGATGTCGGGCAGCGCAACGGAGGGATGATGATTTTTCAGCGAGGCTGCCTGGCGCATGATGTTCTCGCGCGAGACATCGTCGCCGCATTGCTTCAACACTTGCGTCAGCGCCTCGGCCGCAGCGTAGCCGTAGACGGCCGCGCTGCTGTTGGTGCTTTCGACCTGATGATACTTGTCCATGAAGGCGAACCAGTCCTTCATGGCGGGATCGTCCTTCCATGCCGGATCGCTCGGATCCTTCAGGAACGCGGCCGAGATCACGCCGGCGGAGTTCTCCAGGCCCGCCGGCGCCATCGCATTGGCGATCGAGGCCGAGGCGTCGTTCACGATGAAGACCGGATGCCAGTTCATCGACGCCGCCAGCTTGATCACCTTGGCTGCCGTCGAGGGCACGCCGAGAAAGACGAAGATGTCGGCGCCTGAGCGCTTGAGGATCGAGACGTGCCCGTCGAGATGCTGATCGGCGATGTCGAAGGCGATGTCGACGAGGACAAGGCGGTTGAGGTCGCCAAGTCCTTCCTGGATGCCCTTGTAGAGCATGCGGCCGAACTGGTCGTTCTGCCAGAGCACCACGATCTTCTTCCGGGGATAATAGGCCTGGATGTAGTTGGCGTAGATGCGCCCCTCCGACCGGAACGAGGGTTGCCAGCCCATGGTCCAGGGAAACGCGCCTGGCTGGCTCAGCTCCTCGTCGCCGGAGGCAACGAACAGCTGCGGGATCTTCTTCTCGTTCAGATACCAGCGCGTGGCGAGATTGCCGGGCGTGCCGAACGAGCCGAACATCAAATCCACGTTGTCGGTTTCGACCAGATTGCGCGTCAGCTCCAGCGCCGTCGCCGGATCGGAATTGTCGTCGCGCGTGATGAAGCGGATCTTGCGGCCGTTGATGCCGCCGCGCGCGTTGATCATGTCGAAATAGGCGGCCTCGGCCTGGCCGATGGCGCCGAACTCCGAGAGCGGCCCCGAATACGGCATGACATTGCCGATGCGGATTTCCTTGTCGCTCGCGGGTTGCTCCGCGCGTTGCAGCGACATCGCTCCGAGCGAGGTCAATGCGGCGATCAAAACGAACAGCACTCTGCCGGTGACGCGCATGCTCGACACCTTGTCGTTGGCCCCCAACGAGGTCGGCTCAATTCGCACCCAAGCGAGTTGATCTAGATCACGCGTTTGGCAATCCTGTGGCTTGGCGGCCAGCCTTGACGCTGCGCCAGCCCGCAGGAAATGGCAGGCGTGCTGACACGCCCTCCTACGGCAGTCCACGCGCCTCGAGCTGACGCACCAGCAGCAGCGTCGGCTCGGCGAGGCTGTCGCCGGAGCCGTCGAGGCCGAAGGCGTTCGCGATGCCGTTCCGGCTGCGCAGCAGCGCGCTGCGCGGACAATGGCCGGCGCCGCAGAGCGTCTTCTTCAGGGTCTCGCCTTGCGCGATGATGCCCGCGGAATCGTCCGCGGCCCAGGCCAGCACGATCGGGACGTCGACGTTGAGGATGCCGGGAAAGACCGAGCGCGCGTTGTACTGGCTGGCGTCGGTGCCGAGATAGGCCTTCTCGCTGTCGCTGGCGTCCTTACCTGCGCGGTAGATGCCGGACACCAGCACCACGGCGGCGACATCGGCGCGGTCGGTCTGAAACTCGGGATGCGCCAGCAGGGTGGCGACGTGGAAGGCGCCGGCGCCGTAGCCGACCGCGACGATCTCGCGGGCGTCGCCGTTGAACAGGTCGATATTACCATGGATCCAGGACAGCGCCGCCGCCACGTCGGTGGCCCCCGTCGGCCAGGTCGCCGCGGGCGCCAGGCGATAGTTGACGCGCACGCCGATCATGTCGTTGCGCGCGGCAAAGCACATCGCCTGGTCCTGGATCTGCCGGGCCAGCTCCGGCGCCGCGTGGTCGCCGGTAAAGCTGTCGCCGGTCACGAACAGCAGCACCGGCCGCGGCGTATCCGCCTTGACTGCGCTGGTCGCGACGTCGAGCACATTGGCCTCGCTCTCGCCATAGCGCAGGCCGCGCGAGAAGCTGACCTGCTCGCACAGCCTCGCGGTACCGCCGGCGGTCGTATCGTTGTCGGTGAGGCCGGCTTGCACGAGGTCGGACGGCGGCAGGAGCCGGGCCGGCAAAGGACCGTGCGCGGAGGCCGCCGTCATGGTCAAAAGAAGGAAAAATGCCAGATAATTCTTCATGGTGGTGCCGGCCTTGCGGGCCTCATATTGGCCCGCTGGTCTGGCCTGTCTTTTCAATTCGCCTCATTAGATAGCTGGCCTTGAGGCGAATTCACGGCACCTGCTTGGCAGCCGTTCAATGCCCGGCGGGAGCGTGCCGCCCGATGGCCGCCGTTCCTTGCTCTGGCGCCGCTGGTCTCAGGCCGCCTTTTTCCGCTTGGCCGTCTTCTTCACTGTCCTCTTGGTCTTCTTCGCGGTCCTCTTGGCCTTCTTCGCCGCCTTCTGGGCGGCGAGATAGGCTTCGACCTTCCTGGAGGAATGGCCGGCGGTCGCAACCACGAGCCTCAGCTTGGCCGGGGTAATCCTGAACCGCTTCGACCAATAGCGGACCTCGTAGGGCTCGCTCAGCGCGATCCGGCTCTTGTCGGAGGCGCGGTGCTTCTGCAGCTTGATGTAGTCCTCGACCTTCCTGGCGGAGCGGCCGACCTTCTTCACGGCGTATTTCAGCTTGGCCGGGGTCACCTTGAACTTCTTCGACCAATAAGCGACCTCGTACGTCTCGGTGAGCGCAATCAGCGCGCGATCGGCTCCGCCTCGCTTTGCCTTGTTGTCGGCCATGCTTCCCTCCTGCCGTGGACGGCGTGCGGCCAATCTAGCATGCAACCGGATTCGGAGCGCAAGCGGCAAGCCGCGCGGCGACTGCGCGTGGCGGCGATTTTGCGCCGACCCATCAGGCGCTTGCGGGCCGCGACCGAGCCGCGCGCCGAAAGCGGCTTTCTACTGTGCATGGGGTTGTTTTCGCGATTCTTTATCCCTCGCATTTCCGTGATGGAACCTTCTGGCCGCTGACGCGACTTATTCATGATACGGGGAAAAACGTGCGAGGCCGTCATGGCAGAGAAGCATACCGCCGATCCCGCCGAGATCATGCGGGCGACCGGTCACCCTGAACTGGAATATGCCGCCGGTTGGACCATCGCGGGTCTGGTCACCATCGGCGCCATCGTGGCCGTCTGGGTGTTCGCCATCTAGGCCGCTGGAAACTGGAGCTCGAACGCCGCGCCCTCGTCGGTCGGCGTGAGCCTGATCGAGCCGCCATGGCTCGCCATCACCGCGCGTGCAATCGCCAGCCCCATCCCCGTACCGCCCTGGTCGCGACGGGTGGTGAAGAAGGCGTCGAAGATCCGGTCGCGGTTGGGCGCCGAGATCGGCTCGCCGTCATTGGTCACCGTCAGCTGCAGGGTCGTGCGTTGGTCCACCGCCTCCAGCCTGATCGTCCTTGCCTTGTGCCGCATCGCGTTGTCGGCCAGATGCGACAGCACGATCAGCGCCTTCTCGCCGGACATGCCGACCGCCCGGTCGAGGCTGCCACTGGCCAGGATCTCGCTTTCCGGAAACCGGCTCCTGAGGTCGACGATGACGGGGGCGAGCTCCGTGCGCTCGTTCTGCGGCAGGCTCTCGGCGCGGGCGAGCTCGCGCAGCCGCTGCGCCATTGCCTCCAGCCGCTGGGTATCCGACAGGATGTTGGTGATGAAGGTGGTCTGCTCGGCCGGCGTCAGGCTGCCCGATTTACCCTGAAGTGAATCCTGCAGCAGCTCGGCCGCGCCCTTGATCGAGGTCAGCGGCGATTTCAGCTCGTGGGTGAGGTGCGCCGAGAACGTCGCGATATAGTCGGAGCGGCGCGCCAGCTGCTCGGCCATGCCGAGGAAGCTGTGCGAGAGCTGGGCGAATTCGCGCGTGCCGTAATGCCGCAGCGGCCGGAATGCCTCGCGGTCGCCGCGGCCGATTCTGGCGGCGCGGTCGATCAGCTCGCGCATCGGCAGCGTGATGGTGCGGGAGAACACGAGGCCGATCGCGATCGTACCCAGGATCACGGCGAGGCCGGCCAGCACGAACTTGCCGCGTTCCTGGTAGAGATGGTCAAAAATGTTGCTAGGCGTGCGCGTGGTGTAGATCACCCCGGCGACGCGGTTGTTGACGATGACCGGCATCGCCGAGAACACGTGCACGCCGAGGCCGCGGCTGAAGGAGTAGATCGGCGGCGGCGGCTTGTCCGGCACGCGATTGCGCAAGGTCGCGCGGTATTGCCCGTGGAGGGCGTCCGCGACCTCCTCGATATGGGCCAGCGACTGCCCGACCTCCTGGCGCCCTGCGATCACCACGCCCTGCGGATCGAGGATGCGGAAGCCCGCCAGCGTCACCTTCTGGGTCTCGCGGATGATCGGCGTCAGCCTGGCGCCGATCTCGACATAGGCCTGCTCCGCCGGCCGGACTGCTGCCTGCGCATCCGGCCGCCGCCGCAGCAGGTCGTTGGCGGTGAGATCAAGCGCCGGACGGATCGGGGTGACCTGGTCGCCGGGATCGGGCAAGACACCCGGCGGTACCTCGGCGCCGAGCGTGAGGCCGCCGTCGAGCCTTGCCGTGACCTCCTGGGCGTAGATCGTCGCGAGCACCCGGCTCTGCGCGATCAGCTCGGCCTGGGTCTGGCGGATGAGCTGGTTGTCATAGAGGCGGAAGAAGAACAGCCCCACCAGCGGCAGCACGCCGACGGTGGTCAGCACCGTGAAGATGACGAGGCCCAGCGACGGCCGCCATTTGTCTGGCGCCGCGCTCATGCCGCTGTCTCGCAGCGGCCGAGCTTGAAGCCGACGCCGTGGATGGTCTCGATGACGTTGTCGCAAGCCAGCGCAGCCAGCTTGGCGCGGATGTTACGGATGTGGCTGTCGATGGTGCGGTCGGAGACCTGGATGTTGAGCTGATAGGCCGCCCGCATCAGCTGCTCGCGATTGAACACCGAGGTCGGTCGGGTCAGGAACGCGCGCAAGATGCCGAACTCGATCGCGGTCAGTTTCAGCGGCGTGCCGGCGAAGGACGCCAGGTGCTGCTCTGGATCGATCAGGAGGCTGCCTTGCGTCAGCGTGGCCGGGCCGGCCTTGATCTCGCCGTTGCGTGGACCAAGCCTGCGCAGGATGACGTTGACCCGCGCGACCAGCTCGCGCGGGCTGAACGGTTTTGTCACGTAATCGTCGCCGCCGATCTCGAGGCCCAGGATGCGGTCGATCTCCTCGTCGCGCGCCGACAGGAACAGGATCGGCACGTCCGAGCCCTTGCGGATCTCGCGGCAGACGTCGAGGCCGTCGAACTCGGGCATGCCGATGTCGAGCACGATCAGGTCGGGCTTGTCGGCGGCAAAGCGGGCGAGCGCCTCCTTGCCGTCGCGCGCCTCGATCACGTCCATGCCGGCCTTCCTGAGGGCGACGCGGATGACCTCGCGGATATGGCCTTCGTCGTCGACGATGAGAATGCGATGCGCCAAGAAACTCTCCGTGACCTCGTCAGCCCGCCGGCCTGAGCTTTCGCCTGGTTGTCCAGCCTGCGCTGGAGCCGCCAGTTGCGAAAGCTCCAGCTTCGCCACGCCAGGTCCTGACGCTGCTGTTCTACAAGGCGGTCGCGGCGGGGCACAAGGCAGCCCTCCCTGGCGGCGGGCCGCAGTGCAAGCGCCTTGTCGATGGCGGGCACCGCCTGTGGCCCGAGCGTCAGGAGATAGTCGATGTCGATCTGCACGCCTTTCCCCGATACTTCCCGGCTGTGGGCGACATTGTAGTCGGCGATAAGGGCGTCGAAGTTCACGAGCGAGCAGCCATAGAGCGCGATCGTCAACGCGATCAAATTGGCGCCGATCAGCCATTGGTTGGACCTGTCGAGCACGATGCGCGCGACGATCAGGATCAGGCCGAGCGCCACCAGCCCCATCCAGATGAAGGCCGCGATGCGCCAATAGGTCAGCATGTAGATGTCGACATAGAGATCGAGCCGGCGGATGGACGAGGCAACCAGAAGCACGTTCTGTCCCACCCAGAGATAGACCAGCGGCCGGATCACCCTCGATTTTTCGGCCGGGCCGCCCGGACGCATCGCCACCAGCACGAAAGCGGCGGCGATCAGCGCGGTCGCGATCAGCGGATAGGCGCCGCGATGGGCATAGGCGGCGTAGGTCAAATTGTCGGGCAGCGCCGCATGGCCCCAGAGATAAATCCCGTCGAGGATCGATTGCGCGGCGAACAGCAGGTTGAACAAGATCAGCGAGCGCAGGATGGTGGACGGGCCCAGGAGCTCGGCCGGGACGACCGGCGCCCGAGGCTCCGGTTCGGCGGCATCGGTTGCGGCGGCAACAGCGGCCTTCTTGCTTTGCCACCGCACATGGATGAAGGGCCAGACCAGCGCCAGCATCGAGGTCCAGAACAGCACGCGCCAGACACTGACATATTCCAGGACGAGCTTCGGATTGAGCAGGGACACCCATTGCTCGATCACCGGATTGGCCGCCGCGAACAGCGCGACGAACACCGTGCTCAGGATCATCGGCAGCAGCCAGAGCGCGATGCCACGGGTAAAGGCCGACCAGTTCAAGACCTGAAGCGCTTCGGGGAAGAACCGCAAGAAGCCGGACAGAACGAAGCTACGAAGTGCGCGTGCGCGATTCGCCAGCCCGGTCGTCTCCGGATTGGTCGCGAGCAGCAAGGCGATGAGCAGCGCCGCGATGAGGATCAGGAACGAGAGCATGTTGAGCTGTTCCACGACCGGTGCGAGGCCGAGCGCGACGAACGCGCCTCCGGTCGCGGCGCGCCGAAGATTGAGCGTTGCGTGGTTGGCCAGCAGCGAGGCGCAGGCGATTGCGGTCGCAAAGACCGCGAGCGAGAGCCCGATTCGTTGCCCGTAGAACAGCCAGTCGGCGAGGGCGGCGAGCAGCAGCGCCATTGCGAGCTTGGCCGACAGCGCGGAAGGCCTGATCGGCTGAATGTTTGTCGTCGAGGTCGAAGCCAGGCTCGTCATGTCCAGAAGATTCTCCGTGAAGGGTGGCATCACGAATTCTGAACGGCGCTTGTGCAGAAGGCGGGATCGTCGCCTGCACGGTTTCAGGAGTTTCTTGCAGTTTTCGTGCAGGCGCGCTTTTGCCTCTCGCGCAGCGCCAACCGCTTTGATAGGTGCGAAGCATTCGCCCCAATCGTGTGTGACGCATCATGCAATTCCTCAAGCGCTTCGGTCTCATCCTGCTCTGGGTCGCCGCACCGCTCGCCGCATTCGCGGCCGCGAACAAGAATGATCCTTATCTGCTCGTGCTGCGTGGCGCCGGAAACATCGTGCTTGTCGTCGCAAGCGTCCTGATCGTCATCGTCCTGCTTCGCCGCGGGCGCTGGCGCAGTACGGCGGGCAAGCTCCTCGTCATGCTCTGGTGCCTGCCGCCGCTGTTGATGTCGGCGGCGCATGTGAGGTTCGAGCTGCGCAAGCACGATGTCCTCGCCGCGAGCCCCGCCGAGGCGCGGCAGCTCGGACCTCACTTCATGGTAGGCTATTCCTCGTTTCCGGAGATCGCGCGCCTTGCCGAGCAGGGATTGATCGGCGGCGTCTACGTCACCCGGCACAACATCCGGGGACGGACGGTCGAGGCGCTGCGTGCCGAGATCGCGGCGCTCCAGGACAAGCGACGGGCGGCCGGCCTGCCACCGCTGGTCGTCGCCGCGGACCAGGAGGGCGGTATCGTCGGCCATCTCGCGCCGCCGCTGACCAAGGTGCCGGCGCTGGCGACGCTCGCCGGGCTCGCGCCGGACCACCAGCAGGAGAAAGCCGAAGAGTTCGGCCGCATTCACGGGCGCGAGCTCGCAGGGCTCGGCGTCAATCTCAATCTCGCGCCGGTGCTCGACCTCAAGCCGCCGCCGAGGCGCAACCGCCTCGATTTCCACACCCTGATCGGGCAACGCGCGATCGCGACCGATCCCGCAGTCGTCAGCACGATCGCGAGCGCCTATGTGCGCGGGCTGGAGGAATCCGGTGTGGGTGCCACGCTGAAGCATTTTCCCGGCATCGGCCGCGTGCACGACGACACGCATCATTTCAGCGCCAACCTCGATACGCCGGTGACGGAGCTGGAAGCAACGGACTGGCTTCCGTTCCGGCAGGTGCTGTCGCATTCGCGCAGCGCCCTCATGGTCGGTCATGTCACGCTGACCGCCGTCGATCCCGATCGCGCCGTTTCGCATTCGAAGCGCGTCGTCCAAGGGATCCTTCGTGACACGTGGAGCTATCAGGGCGTGGTGATGACCGACGATCTCGTCATGGGCGCGATCTACCAGAACGACGTCTGCAAGGCCGTGGTCGAGGCGATCAATGCCGGCGTCGATTTGCTGCTGGTCGCCTATGACGGCGTGCAGTTCTACCGCGTCTTCGCCTGCGCCCTGGACGGATCGCGGCGGGGCAAGCTCGACGCGGCGATGCTGCGCGCGAGCGAGGCGCGGCTCGAAAGAGGTTTTCCGGGCGCGCAGACGCGCGCCGTCTCACTCAGCCGACGTCCGCTTGAGACGACGCGGACCGCCCCGCGCGCGCCGGCGAAGGGCGGTTGAACGTGGTGCGTCACTGTTCGGCCTGCTCCAGCGCCGCGCGCATCAGCGCGAGCATTCGTTGATACGCTCGACCTGGTTTCTCGGTCTCGATCGTTCTGCGAAGGCGCAAGAATGCATCCGCGCCAGGCAGCCGACGACCGTTCGTTCCTAAGGCGTCTCAAGATTGAATCCGTGGTTGGACTCACGTCTACCAAGCAGCGCGCTGGCTTTCCACGAAGGCTAAGCGCGGGCATCGATACGAAAGGCGAAATTTGGCCAGCCTCCGCCAACAGCTTCGCTGCGCCGGCCGTTACGTCGCGCGGGCGGCCAGCCCATCCAGCATCGCGCGCACGAGGCCTGCGATCTCCTTGCGCAGCTCCGGCAGCGGCACGGCGACCAGCTTCTGTTCCAACCCCAGCGCCACCATGCCATGGACCGCCGAGAACAGGCTGCGCGCGGTGATGCTCAGCTCCTCCGGGCTGCGCTTTGGCAGCAGCGCGGCCAGCGGCTGATAGATGTGGCGGAAGAGCTGCATCTGGTCGTCGATCGACCAGTCGGGGACGATCTTGTCGGCCTCCATGCGGTGCTCGAACAGCGCGCGCCAGAGCTGGAGATTCTCGGCAGCGAAATCGCAATAGGCGATTGCGATGCGGACCAGAGCTTCCCGCGGCGATGGCTCGCCCGCGCTTTCGGCGGTGCTGAGTGCCTCGTCGAGCCGAAGCAGCGTGCGCGAGCCGACGCGCAGGATCAGCTCGTCCACGTCGGCGACGAGATTATAGACCGCGCCATTGGCACAGCCGATCTCGCGGGCAAGATCGCGGGTCTTCAGGCCCGCCAATCCCCGTTCAGCGATCATCCGTTCCGCCGCCAGAATTAGGTCAGACCGCAATTTCTTACGTCTTTCCAGCGCTTTAGACATTCTTAACCATTCTCGTGAGCGTTGTTCAAAAAATATCTTGAGCAATGCTCAAGATATGCTACAAAGCACCTGTGAGCAATGCTCATAACAGGGAGCAACCAATGTTCAAGACCGTCGTGACCCTTTTCCGCGGCAGCGTGGCCGCCGCGGGCGAGGAACTGGAAGACCGGACCGCCCTTCTGATCCTCGACCAGCAGATGCGCGATGCGGCTGCGGCCGTCGAGCGCAGCAAGCGCACGCTGGCGCTGGCGATCGCCCAGGACCAGCAAGAAGGCCGCAAGCTGGAAACGACCAATGCGCGCATCGCCGATCTCGAGACCCGTGCCGTCGCGGCACTCGACGGCGGCCGCGAGGACCTCGCCAAGGACGCCGCCGAAGCCATCGCCGCCCTTGAGGCCGATCGCGATGCGGCGATGACGGCGCGCGCGCTGTTCGCGACCGAGATCGCCCGGCTGAAGCGCCACGTCGCCACCGCGCAGGTCCGCATCACCGAGCTCGACCGTGGCCGCCGGATCGCCCGTGCCTCGGAGGCGGTGCGCTCGCTTCGCCGCAGCGGCATCGAGGCGGCACGTCCCTACGAATCCACATTGCCGGAGGCGGAGGGCACCCTGAGGCGTCTGCGCGAGCGGCAGATGGAGGCTCAGGCCGCCGACGAGGCCCTGGTCGAGCTCGACGCGGCCACCGGTCCGCTCGCCACCGCCGAGAGATTGGCCGAACAGGGCTTCGGCCCCCGGCTCAAGACGACCGCAGACGACGTGCTGGCGCGGTTGAAGTCCAAGCGAATGCCGGCAGCCTGATCTCAATCGCGATTTCGACCCCAATCATCATTTGAACCATTAGGAGACCATCATGAACCAGAACGGCCAGCCCCACAGCAGCGCCTGGGTGAGCTTCACTTACGCGTCCTTCGCGGCCTCCGCCTTCCTTGTCGCCATCGGCATCTTCTTCCTGCCGATCGACCTCTGGATGAAGGGCTATCTCACCATGGGCATCGTCATGCTGATCCAGACCTGCATCACGCTGACCAAGACCGTGCGCGACAATCACGAGAGCAGCCGCCTCGTGAACCGCATCGAGGATGCCAAGGCCGAGCGGTTGCTGATGGAGGTTTCCAAGGCGGCCTGAGCAGAGCCTCAGGGAAGCTGCATGAAATTTCGGGCAGCGGATGCCGGAGCATCCGCTGCCCCACCGCATCTCCATCATTTGCCGTGATTGCCGCAACATATCCTTTACCCTCTCGCCGCCAGAAGAAATCGTCCTCATCGCTCATTAATCGCCGCGCGCGACAACCGGCGCGATCACGGGCGGGCTTGCATGGCAGATCCTGAGAGCGAACCAAGCTGGCGACGTCTGCGTGGGGCCGCCGGACGGCTGTGCGGCCATGCGGCGTTCTGGTTCCAGGCCCTTGCACAGCCGACCATCGATCTCAGCCTGCGTACCCATCCCGGTCACATGACCCGGATCATCGAAAGTCCGGGCCTGTCGCTGCCGCGGGACGAACTCGACCGGCTGATCGCGCAGCTGCGGATGGTCGCAGCCAAGACGCTTCCCGCCGACGAGCTGACCTACGGCATCTTCTCCGGCGAGCGCGAGCGGCTATCCCGTGCCATCGTCACGCTGATCTCCGAAGAGAGCACGGGACACCCGGTCGCCTTCAACGCGTTGTCGGTGATGCGGGTCGAACTCGACGGCGCGTCCGTCGACGTCACCCATCTCGGCCTCGTGACGGTCGATCCCGACGCGCGCGGGCAGGGGCTGTCCTGGGTGCTCTACGGCCTGACCACGCTCGTGCTGTTTCTGCGCGACGGCCTGCGCCCGCGCTGGATCTCGAACGTCACCCAGGTGCCGTCGGTGGTCGGCATGGTCAGCGAGACCTTTTCCGAGGTTTATCCGTCGCCGCGTCCCGGAGCGCGGCAGAGCTTCGCCCATCTCCAGCTCGCACGTGGCATCATGCGGCAGCACCGCGGGGTGTTCGGCGTGGGCGACGGCGCCGGCTTCGATGAGAGCCGTTTCGTGATCACGGATGCCTATACCGGTGGCTCCGATGCGCTGAAGAAGACGCTTGCGGACCCCCCGAAGCATCGCGATCCCCTCTATGCCGAGTTTTGCGCACGCGAGCTCGACTATGAGCGCGGCGACGACGTCCTCCAGATCGGATGCATCGACCTCGTGGCCGCGCGGGCCTATCTGTTCGAGCAGGTCCCCCACCGCTCACTTCCCAGGCTCCTGGTCGCATCCCTGATCCTCGGATTGCAACGGCTGGTGCTGCCGGTCATTCACTGGCTCGACGACAGCAGGGCGTTCGGCGCGCTGCGGCCGCGGCAGGAGCGCATCCGATGACCTCGGCCGTCATTGCCAACGCGATCGTCAATCTCTGTGGCGTGATCGGGCTCGGCGTCGCCATGCTCGCGCTCTGCCGCCGCGACGCGCAGAGCCCGCTGACCCGGCGCCTCGTGATCGCGCTCGGCATCGTCGCGCTTCTGTTCCTGGTGCGCAGCACCGCGTGGCTGACCGCGAACAGCGTGCTCGACGACCTCTCGGTCATCCCGGCTGCCGCGATCCCTTTCGGTGCCCTGATCGTGACCGAGGGGTTGTTGAGGCGGCACGCGCCGCGCGCCATCAAGCTCGCGGTGATCGCCGGCGGCGTTGTGCTCGGCATCGGCGGCGCGCTGGGGCTCGAGCGTTTCGAGACGCCCTATGCCATCGCGCTGATGCTGTTCCAGCTCGGCGGCTTTGCGGCTTGCGCCGTCCTGCTCGCAACGCGCAACCGCAAGTCGCTGATGGCCTCCGAGAATCGCAGCATCGGCCGCATGACGATCGGTGCTATCGTCGTGCTGCCCTTCATCGTCACCGATTTTGGCGCCTTGATGCCGAGCATGCCGGTCAAGCTCGGCGCGCTCGGCGCATTGCTCGTCGTCACCGCGATCCTGATCGCGGGCAGCAGTGGCGAAGCACGTTGGCATGGCGTGCAGCTCACCGCGCTGCGGCTCGTAAGCTCGGCGTGCCTCGGTCTGGCGGCGGCTTTCGTTGCCGGGGACGTCGACGCCGCGCAGCTGGTGCGCTTCAGTGCCATCGCCGTGTCGGGCGTGCTGACCATTGGCCTCATGACCGACACGCTGCGGTCCTATCTCGAATCCCGCGTGCCGGGCGTGCTGGGCTCGGTCGCAAGCTCGTCGGCGACCTCCCGCGATCAATTGATTGCGGAGGTGCTGCGTCACCCGCTGTTCGAGAGTGCGCGGCGCTATCGCGAAGACGATCTCGCAGCCTACGATCCGGTCTTGCTGCGCATTCGTCTTGCGGATCATCGCGTGCTGCGGCGCGTGGATGCGCCATGGGGTCATCCACCGGTCGATCCGGCCGTGGAGCGGCTGGTGTCGCTGATGGCCGCAGTGAGCGCGACGCATCTCGTCGTGCTGTCGTCCGATCCGGTCGACATTCTCGCGCTCGTGGTTCCCGTGACGTCGGCCGACCCCGCCACCGAGACTGCGATCGCATTGGTGCAGCGGATCCTGATCATGGCGGAGGCGAGTGCGCCAGCTCACACCGCCGCCTGACAATCATTTCAGGCTTTACGGTATGCGCAACGCATTGTGATTCCGTTGCAGGTGCGATATGGCTCTCGCGC
This sequence comes from Bradyrhizobium sp. 1(2017), assembly GCF_011602485.2. Lineage (NCBI taxonomy): Bacteria > Pseudomonadati > Pseudomonadota > Alphaproteobacteria > Hyphomicrobiales > Nitrobacteraceae > Bradyrhizobium > Bradyrhizobium sp. 1(2017). The sequence continues at coordinate 1,371,166 of NZ_CP050022.2, forward strand.
TTTCCAGAGGCGGAGACGAGCTTTGTCGAAACAATCCCTGCGTGAGGAGGCCGAGCGCCTGATCCGCGAATCGATGGAAAAGAAGAGCATCGTCGTCAAGCAGGGCACGACCCGCATCGAAGCGGTCTGCGGCAAGTGCGGTGCGCCGAACCGGGTGCAGGCGGAGAAGGGTCAGACCCGCGTCAAGTTCGCGTGCAAGAATTGCGGGCACAAGCAAGAGACGCTGTAGGCGAGGGCGTTCCTCACCATAAGGGTCTGACCGTCAGTCGCCCTCCACGAATCTCTTGAATGCGCCCGCATAATCCGGATGCCAGCGCGACAGCGGCGGGCGGTTCTCGACGATGTCGCCGGCCGCCCACAGCATGCGCTTCTCGTCGAGCGCGCGGGGCACATCATTGTCCGGGCAGAGAATGTAGAAGTCGTCGGCCTCCAGACGCGTCAACATGAATTCGACCGTCTGCTCCGGCGTCCAGGCGCCGGCCGGCTTCTCGGTGCGGCCCTTCGCGGTGAGGCCCGTGAAGACGAAGCCGGGAATGAGCAGATGCGCGGCGATGCGGCAGTCCTTCGTGTTGCGCAACTCGTGCTGGAGCGCCTCGGTGAACGCCTTCACGCCGGCCTTGGAGACATTGTAGGCGGGATCGCCGGGCGGGGTTGTGATGCCCTGCTTCGATCCGGTGTTGATGATGAGGCCTGGCTTGCCGCGCGCGATCATGTTCGGCGCAAAGATGCGCGAGCCGTTGATGATCCCCCACATGTTGACGGCGATGATCCGCTGCCAATTGTCGGGCTCGGCGAACAATGTGCTGCCGGGCTGGATGCCGGCATTGTTCATCAGGACGTCGGTCCCGCCGAACCGTTCGCGCACGCCGCGTTCCAGGTCCGCAACGCTCTCGGCCCGGCCGACATCGACGGCGAAGGTCATCACATTCGCGGGACCCGTGACGGATGACAGTTTTGTTGCGGCCTCGGCCAGGCGGTTCTGATCGACATCGGCGATGCACACCTTCATGCCGGTGCGCGCAAACGCCGCGGCGGCGGCCAGTCCAATGCCGGATGCGCCGCCGGTAATCACGGCAACGTTGTCCTTGACGATGGCAGGATGTGACATGCGAGGTCTCCGGCGAAACTACGTGGCGCTCGGTCGCATTATAGCACGCGCCTCGCGCGAGGCTGCACAAGTCGGCATAGGAGGTCTTCGTTCCACGCCGCCTTTACGCTTCTGCGGCGCCGCTGTATTTTATCCGACGAACGATCCTGCCCAGATCGAACCAACAATCATTTGATAGGGAGTGCAGCCATGGCTGTGTCGCAGGCTATTCCGATCACGCGCCATCCATTCGCGAACGGGTCCTACAAGCAGATGCTGATCGACGGGAAGTGGATCGACGCTGCCTCAGGCAAGCGCTTCGAGACCCACAATCCCGCCACTGGCGAGCTGCTTGCGACTGTCGCCGAAGGTGACAAGGAGGATATCGACCGTGCGGTCGCCGCGGCACGCCGCGCCTTCGAGGGGCCCTGGAGCAAGGTCAAGCCATTCGAGCGACAGAACCTGCTGCTCAGGCTTGCCGACCTCGTCGAAAAGAATTTCGACGAGTTGTCGCAGCTCGACACGCTCGACATGGGCGCTCCCGTCAGCCGAACCCGCGCCTACCGTCTCCGCGCCATCGGCATGCTGCGCTATTACGCCGGCCAGACCACTGCGCTCCACGGTGAGACCATCGAGAATTCGCTGCCCGGCGAGATCTTCTCCTACACGCTGAAGGAGCCCGTCGGTGTCGTCGGTGCCATCATCCCCTGGAACGGGCCGCTGACCGCAACGATCTGGAAGATCGGGCCGGCGATCGCGACCGGCTGCACCGTGGTGCTCAAGCCAGCAGAAGAAGCCCCGCTGACATCGCTGCGCATCGCCGAGCTCGCGATGGAAGCGGGCGTGCCGCCCGGCGTCATCAATGTCGTTCCCGGCTATGGCGAGACCGCGGGTGCGGCGCTCGCCTCGCACCATGACGTCGACAAGGTCGCTTTCACCGGCTCGCATGTCACCGGCCAGTCGATCATCCGTGCCTCGGCCGGAAACCTCAAGCGTGTTTCGCTCGAGCTTGGCGGCAAGTCGCCGGACATCGTGTTTGCGGATGCCGATCTCGATGCCGCGGTGCCGGGCGCCGCGATGGCGGTATTCGCCAATTCGGGACAGATCTGCAGCGCCGGCACGCGCCTGTTCGTCGAGCAGTCGATCTACGAGGAGTTCGTCGGCCGTGTCGCCGAATTCGGCAAGAAGCTGCAGGTCGGCAACGGCCTCGATCCCAACACCCAGATCGGGCCGCTGGTCTCGGAGCAGCAATTGGAGCGCGTCACCGGCTATCTCGACATCGGCCAGAAGGAAGGCGCCAAGGCGCTCGCCGGAGGCGGTCGCGTCACCGAAGGCGCGCTGTCGAAGGGCTTCTTCGTCTCGCCCACGGTGTTCGCTGGCGTTCAGGACAACATGCGCATCGCGCAGGAGGAGATCTTCGGGCCCGTGATCTCGGCGATTGCGTTCAAGGACATGGACGAGTTGGTCAAGCGCGCCAACGCCACGACGTTCGGCCTCGGCTCTGGCCTGTGGACGCGCGACGTCAGCAAGGCCCATGCGGTGGCCAAGAGCCTGCGTGCCGGCTCGGTGTGGGTGAACTGCTATCAGGCGATGGACCCGGCCGTGCCGTTCGGCGGTTACAAGATGAGCGGTTACGGCCGCGAGTCCGGCAAACAACATGTCGAGGAATATCTCAACGTGAAGGCTGTCTGGATCAAGACGGCGTAATTGTCCCCCTGCGTTTCGCAGGGAGGAATATTGCCTTCGTGGGGGCGACACCTTTTCCGGGTGCCGCCCTCCGCTATATGATCGTCATCCTTCCGTAGCTCCAGTTGAGGCCAGCATGAAATTCGAGGCGTTGTTCAAACCGTTGCAGGTCGGTCCGTACAAGCTTGCGCACCGCGTCGCGATGGCGCCGCTGACGCGCATGCGTGCCGAGCGCGAAACCTTCGCGCCGCGACCGCTCAACGCCGAATATTACGGCCAGCGCGCAACGCCGGGCGGCTTGATCGTCGCCGAAGCCTCGCCGGTGCTCTCGCACGGCCGCGGCAATCCGGCGACGCCCGGCATCTATTCGGAGTCGCAAATCGCAGGCTGGCGCAAGGTGGTCGACGCCGTGCACGCCAAGGGCGGCATCATCTTCCTCCAGCTCTGGCATGTCGGCCGGGTCTCGCATTCCTCTTTCCACGGCGGCGCGCTGCCGGTGTCGGCCTCGGCGATCCCGATCAAGGCCGAGGGCATGAAGGCGATGACTGCCGATGGCAAGATTGCCGATTACGAGCCGCCGCGCGCGCTGGAGACCGAGGAGGTCAAGGACATCGTCGAGGCGTTCCGCCAAGGTGCGAGGAACGCGCTCGCCGCCGGCTTCGACGGCGTCGAGATCCACGGCGCCAATGGCTATCTGCTCGAGCAATTCCTGCAATCGCGCAGCAACCAGCGCACCGATCAATATGGCGGATCGATCGAGAACCGCGCGCGGCTGCTGCTCGAGGTGACACAGGCCGCGATCGACGTCTGGGGCGCGAACCGCGTCGCCGTCCGGCTGTCGCCTCACGGCATCGCCAATGATTCCGGCGAGCCAGATCCGATGCCGCTCTATACCCATGTCGTGAGTGCGCTCGACAAGCTCGGTCTTGCCTATCTGCACTTCATCGAACCACGCTCCAGCGGCGCCGGCCGGGCCGATGTTCACTGGGAGAACGTGCCGTCGGCAATGGTGCTGTTCCGCCCGCTCTACAGCGGCGTCCTGATGACGGCCGGCGGCTTCACCGGCGAGACTGCGAATGCGGCGATCGCCGAGGGATACGCCGATATCATCGCTTTCGGCCGCATCTTCATCTCCAACCCCGATCTGCCGCGCCGCCTTCAGCACGGCTATCCGATCACACCATACAATCGCGCGACGTTTTATAGCGGCGAGGCGAAGGGGTACACGGACTATCCGGCGTATGACGAATTGGCGCCGGCGTGACGCTGCCGTAGCCCGGATGAGCGAAGCGACATCCGGGAGCTTCGCAACAGTCGTCCCGGATGTCGCATCGCTCATCCGGGGTTACGGGTCCATTGTGGAGCGCTGACAAACTCCACAAATTCCGTCATTGCTTCGCTGCGCTCGCAATGACGAAGGGGACGCATCATGGCCAAAGCCGCAGCCGCCGCAGGTATAGCCACCGGCCAATGCCTCTGCGGCAAGGTCACCTTCGAGATCGACGTTCCCGCGCGATGGGCCTGGCACGATCACTCCGCCGCGAGCCGCCGCGCTCATGGTGCGGCCTATGCGACCTATGTCGGAAGCTGGAAGAAGCGCTTTCGTATCACTGCTGGCAAGACTTCACTTACGCGTTACGAGGACAAGGCGACGAAGACCACCCGCAGCTTCTGCGCGCATTGCGGCACGCCGATCGCCTATGAGCGCCCGCGCGGGCCGCACATGGTCAATATCCCGCGCGCTCTCTTCAAGGAGCGCACCGGCCGCCAGCCGCTCTATCACATCGCGATCGAGGAGTTGCAGGAATGGGCCTATACCGGCGAGCCGCTGGTGCCGCTGAAGGGCTTTCCCGGCGTGGTCTGGCAGCGTTCGAAAAAGAAGAAGCGAGCGAGGGGCGAGGATCCGTTCGAGCTGGGTCGGGAGGAGATGTAGAGCCGCCCTCCCGCGCAACGCAGCCATGACCGCGCTTTCTTGCGCGTATCCCAAGACTTCGGCCATCATGCTTTCAGTCCTTGCGGCGACGTCCGCTCCTGGAGGCAACATGAAGAACAAGATCACCGGCCGCTCCGCTTTTCTCGCGCTGCTCAAGGACGAGGGCATTACGCATCTGTTCGGCAACCCCGGCACCACCGAGCTGCCGATCATGCATGCGCTCAAGGACCATCCCGATCTCACCTATGTGATGGCGATGCAGGAGAGCCTGGTGGTGGCGATCGCCGACGGTTACAGCCGCGCCTCCGGCAAGCTCGTGGCCTGCAACGTCCATGTCGCGCCGGGCCTCGGCAACGCGATGGGCTCGCTCTACAATGCCCAGTTCACGGGCACGCCGATGATCCTCACTGCCGGCCAGCAGGAGCAGGGTCACGGCCTGATGGAGCCGGTGCTCTATGGCCCGCTGGTGCGAATGGCCGAGCCGCTGGTGAAGTGGGCGGTCGAGGTGACGCGGCTGGAAGACCTGCCGCGCATCGTGCGTCGGGCCGCCAAGGTGGCGATGACGCCGCCGACCGGCCCGGTGTTCATCTCGCTGCCGGGCGACATCCTCAACAGCGAGGCCGGGATCGATCTTGGCCGCTCCACCCGCATCGATGCGCGCACCAAGCCCTCGGATGAGGCGCTCAGGGCGTTTGCTGCGCGGCTGCTGAAAGCCGAGCGTCCCGTGATCGTCACCATGGACGAGGTGGTCAAGAGCGATGCGCTGAAGGAAGCTGCGGAGCTCGCGGAGCTGCTGGGTGCGGCGGCCTATCAATCCTCCACCCCCTATGGCGCGCATTTCCTCTCGGAGAGCCCGAGCTTCGTCGGAACGCTGGCACGGGTGCAGAAGGTGGCGCGTGATACGCTCGCGCCCCACGATCTCCTGATCGCGCTCGGCGGCGATCCCTTGCGGATGTCTGTTTATAGCGAGGTCGATACGCTCCCCGACGGCCTCGGCATCGTGCAGGTCGGCCTCGTCGATTGGGAGATCGCCAAGAATTACGGCGCCGAGATCGCGCTGAAGGCGGATTTGAAGGAGACGCTGCGCGCATTGATTCCCGTGCTGAAGGAGATGGGCGGCGCAACGCTTGCGAGCCGTGCCAGGCAGCGCCTTGCCGAGCTTGCGCCGAAGAACTGGACTGCGCGCCGCGCTGCGCTGGTCGAGCAGATCGGAAAGAGCGCCGGTCGCAGCCCGATCGATCCGGACTTCCTGGTGCTGCAGATGATCGAGGCCATGCCCGACCATGCCATCCTGGTCGATGAAGGCCTCACCTCGAGCCGCCAGGTGACGGCGCTACGGCCGCATCGCGACCGCTACGGCTATCACGGCCTCGCCTCCGGCGGCATCGGCTGGGGCCTGCCGGCGTCGGTCGGTGCCAGCATCGCCAATCCGGATCGCCCCGTCGTGTGCTTCTCAGGTGACGGCAGCGCGATGTATTCGATCCAGTCGCTGTGGACGGCGGCGCACCACAAGCTGCCGCTCAACGTCGTCATCGCCAATAATGGCGGCTACCGCATCATCAAGCAGCGCCTGCTCGCCTTCCATGGCGATGACAATTACGTCGGCATGGATTTCGTCGATCCGCCGGTGGATTTTGCAGGCGTCGCCAAGGCGCTCGGCTGCGAGGCGATCAGGGTCAGCGATGCCGGCGAGCTGAAGGCGACACTGGCTTCGGCATTTGGCCGGCCGGGAACCAAGCTGATCGAGGTGATGGTGGACGGGAAGGTGTAACTCCGCTGTCGTCCCGGCGAACGCCGGGACCCATACCGCGTGATCTATCAAATGCGGGTGGTGCCAATCCCGAACGACCAGCCTTCGCCAAACTACTCCCTGGGGTTATGGGTCCCGGCGTTCGCCGGGACGACAGTGAGTTTGTGCTGCCTACCCCTTCTTCCCCACCCGATACCCCGCCGCCGGATGCGTCGCATCGAGCCGTGCACGGCCATCGCCGAACAGCTTCTCCCGCAGCGTGCCCTTTGCATATTCGGACTTGTAGCGTCCGCGCCGCGTCAGCTCCGGCACCAGCATGTCGGCAATGTCCTCGAAATCGCCGGGCGAGATCGCGAACGCAACGTTGAGGCCGTCGACGTCGGTCGCCTCGAACCATTGCTCGATCTTGTCCGCGACCATCTCCGGTGTGCCGACCACGACGGGGCCAGCGCCGCCGACGCCGACATGCTCGATGACGTCGCGCACGGTCCAAACGCGGTCGGGATCGGCCCGGGTGACATTGTCCATCGCGCTGCGGCCGGCATCGTTCTGGACGTGCCGCACCTGCTGGTCGAGGTCGTAGCCGGCGAAGTCGACGCCGGTCCATCCCGACATCAGGGCGAGCGCGCCCTCGGGGCTGATGTGGCGGCGGTAGTCGGCATATTTTTCTTTGGCCTCGGCTTCGGTCCGGCCGAGGATGATCGTCATCATCGAGAACATCAGGATTTCGGCGGGGTTGCGGCAAATTGCGGCGGCCTCCTGGCGGATCGCGGAGACGCGCGGCGCGATCACCTTGGCCGATGGGCCCGACATGAACACGCATTCGGCATGCTTTGCTGCGAACTGCCGGCCGCGCGGCGAGGTGCCGGCCTGATACAGCACCGGCGTTCGTTGCGGCGACGGCTCGCTGAGATGAATGGTGTTGTTGATGCGATAGTTGGCACCTTCATGGTTGACGCGATGAACCTTTGTCGGGTCGGTGAAAATGCCGCGCTTGCGGTCGCGCAGCGCCGCGCCATCCTCCCAGCTCCCTTCCCAGAGCTTGTAGACGACCTCCATATATTCGTCGGCGATGTCGTAGCGGTCGTCATGCCCGGTCTGCTTGTCCTTGCCGGCGCCGCGCGCGGCGCTGTCGAGATAGCCGGTGACGACGTTCCAGCCGATCCGCCCCTCGGTGAGGTGATCGAGCGTCGACATCCGGCGTGCGAACGGGTAGGGCGGCTCGAAGGATAGATTGCTGGTGACGCCGAAACCGAGATTTTGCGTCACCGCGGCCATCGCTGAGAGCAGCAGCAGCGGCTCGTTCGACGGGGTCTGTGTTGCATTGCGCAAGGCCGCGTCAGGGCTGTTGCCGTAGACGTCATAGACCCCGAGCACATCGGCGAGGAACAGCCCGTCGAAACGGCCGCGCTCCAGCGTCCTCGCTAGATCGATCCAGTAGGGCAGGCGGTTATAGTCGGCGGTGCGGTCGCGCGGATGGGTCCACAGGCCCGGTGACTGGTGTGCGACGCAATTCATCGCAAAGGCGTTGAGCCTGATCTCTTTGGCCATGATGTCCCTTGGTACTCTGAACTGATTGGCACTCTGTACTGAGCGCTCTTCGAATGATAGACGTGCGCCCGAACTTGGCGACGTTCTTGCATATCCTAGACTTGGATGTCTCGGCCTTGGCAAGGCCAAAATCCGTTGGCGCTGCCGCACTTGGCAAGCCAAACTCAAGAGAGCAAGAACGAAATCCCAAGAGAACTCCAGAACGATCGAACTTCCCGCCACTTTCGAGGACCTGCCCGTATCGGGTAATGTCCTCCGTTTCAGAGCCTCGAAAAACAAGCAATGACCAGAGCTGACGCCATCGCCCGTGCCCGTGAAGACTTCACCTCCGGTACGTTTCTTTCCGAGCTCGACCGCCGCGTCGCCTTCAAGACCGAAAGCCAGAATCCGGCGCGCGGCGCCGAGCTGCGCGCCTATCTGGAACAGGAGATGCAGCCGGCCTTTGCCGCGCTGGATTTTTCCAGCCGCATCGTCGAATCCCCGAGCGGCAAGGCGCCGTTCCTGTTCGCCGAGCACCACGAGAGCGCCTCGGTGCCGACCGTGCTGATCTACGGCCATGGCGATGTCGTTGACGGCATGGAGGGCGAGTGGCGCGATGGCCGCGATCCCTGGCGCACCACGGTTGCGGGCACGCGTCTCTACGGCCGCGGCACCGCCGACAACAAGGGGCAGCACAGCATCAACATGGCGGCGCTGCGCGCCGTGCGGGATGCCCGTGGCGGCAAGCTCGGATTCAACGCCAAATTCATCGTCGAGATGGGCGAGGAGATCGGCTCGCCCGATCTCGGCAAGGTCTGCGATCTCAATCGCGATGCGCTCAAGGCCGACCTGTTCATGGCCTCCGACGGGCCGCGCCTGTCGGCCGATCGGCCGACGCTGTTCCTTGGCTGTCGTGGCGGCATCCGCATTCATCTCGACGTCAACTTGCGCGATGGCGGCCATCATTCCGGCAATTGGGGCGGCGTGCTCGCCAACCCTGCGACCATCCTCGTCAACGCGATCTCCACGCTGGTCGACGGCCACGGCCGCCTCCTGCTCGACGTGCTGAAGCCGCCCCGCCTCACCAACCAGATCCGCTCCTATCTCGCCGACGTGCAGGTGGTGCCGACCGCGGACGAGCCAGCGCTGGCGGAGAATTGGGGCGAGGACGGCCTGTCGGCGGCCGAGCGGCTCTACGCCTGGAACACGCTGGAAGTGCTGGCGATGTCCTCGGGCAACATCGATAAGCCGGCGAACGCCATTCCCGGCCATGCCAATGCCGTCCTGCAACTGCGTTTCGTGGTCGGGACCAGGATCGAGGGCCTGATCGAGGCCATCCGCGCGCATCTGGTCGCAAAGGGTTTTCCGATGGTCGAGGTGCGGGCGGCCCAGAGTTTTGCTGCATCGCGCACAGACTTCGACAGCCCCTGGATCAAATGGGCGGCGGATTCGGTGCAGGAGACCACCGGCAGGGCGCCGGCCGTGCTGCCGAATTTCGGCGGCTCGCTCCCCAACGACGTGTTCTCCGAGATCCTGGGCCTGCCCACCATCTGGGTGCCGCACTCCTATCCCGGCTGCTCGCAGCATGCGCCCAATGAGCACATCCTGCTGCCATTGACCGAAGAGGCCTTGACGGTGATGGCCGGGCTGTTCTGGGATCTCGGCGAGTTGCCGGCGCCGTTAACCTGAGCTCTTGATCCAGCCGAAAGTTACATTCTAATCCGGCTCGATTTGTGCTTGCATCCGGGCCGCATCATCCGAAAGGGGAAGAGAAAAGTGAAACATTTCCGCCACATCGGGCTCGCGCTCGCCGCGACCTTCGTCGTCAGCCAGGCCGGGGCCCAGGAGCTGACCGGCACGCTGAAGAACATCAAGGATACCGGTGCGATCACGCTCGGCTTCCGCGATTCCTCGATCCCATTCTCCTATCTCGACGACAACCAGAAGCCCGTCGGGTTCGCGATGGACATCTGCTACAAGATCGTCGATGCCGTGAAGAAGGAGCTCAAGCTCGACAAGCTCGAGGTCAAGCTCAACCCGGTGACCTCGGCGACCCGTATTCCGTTGATGGCCAACGGCACGATCGACCTCGAATGCGGCTCGACCACCAACAATGCCGAGCGCCAGAAGCAGGTCGCCTTCACCAACACCCACTTCCTGACCGCGAGCCGCTACGTGTTCAAGAAGTCGAGCGGCCTCAAGTCGATCGACGACCTCAAGGGCAAGACCGTGGTCTCGACCGCCGGCACCACCAACATCAAGCAGCTCACCGAGGCCAACGTCGAGAAAAAGCTCGGCGCCAACATCATTCCGGCCAAGGATCACGCCGAAGCCTTCCTGATGGTCGAGACCGATCGCGCCGTCGCCTTCGTCATGGACGACATTCTGCTGGCGAGCCTCGTTGCCGGCTCGAAGGCGCCAGGGGACTACGCCATCTCCAAGGATGCGTTCTCCAAGCCCGAGCCCTACGGCATCATGTTGCGCAAGGACGACGCCGCCTTCAAGAAGGTGGTCGATGCCGCGACTGCCGCGCTCTACACCTCCGGCGAGGCCCAGAAGATCTACGACAAATGGTTCACGGCCAAGATCCCGCCGAAGGGTCTCAACCTCAACACGCCGATCTCGGCCGAGCTGAAGAACGAGTTCGCCAAGCCGTCGGACTCGCCAAACCCGGACGATTATAAGTAAGAGAAACCTCGATCTTTCGATCGAGATCATGTCCGGCCACTCTTGACACAGGGGTGGCCGGACATTTGCATAGGCGCCCAGGACGTCCAATGACGGGCGCGTTCGCGCGGGGGACACGTGAACTACAACTGGAACTGGGGAATCTTTTTCCAGCCGAACCCGATGGGGACCGGCACCTATCTCGACATGCTGCTGTCGGGGCTGGCGCTGACCCTCAAGACAGCGGTGCTGGCCTGGATCATCGCGCTGGTCACCGGCTCGATCGTCGGCGTCATGCGCACGCTGCCCTCGAAAGGCGCCACCTGGTTCGGCTTTGCTTATGTGGAATTCTTCCGCAACATGCCGCTGCTGGTGCAGCTCTTCCTGTGGTTCTTCGTGTTGCCGGAAATCCTGCCGAAGGCCGCCGGGCTGTGGCTGAAGCAGCTGCCCAACGCGCCGTTCTGGACGGCGGCGATCGGCGTCGGCCTGTTCATGTCGGCGCGCGTGGCCGTGCAGCTGCAGGCCGGCATCGGCTCGCTGCCGCGCGGGCAGAAGATGGCGGCGACTGCGCTGGGCCTCACCACCGTGCAGGGTTATCGCTACGTGCTGCTGCCGATGGCGTTCCGCATCATCCTGCCGCCGCTGACCTCCGAGTTCCTCAACACCATCAAGAACACCGCGGTCGCGATCACCATCGGCCTGCTCGAGCTGACCGGACAGGCGCGCTCGATGCAGGAATTCTCGTTCCAGGTGTTCGAGGCCTTCACCGCCGCGACCATCCTCTACCTCCTCGTCAACGCCGTCGTCGTGACCGCGATGCGCTTCCTCGAGCGCTGGGTCGCGATCCCCGGCTACATCACGGGGAAATAAGCAATGCTCGGTAATTTCGATTTCGACGTCATCCGCCGCGCACTGCCCTATCTGTTCTACGAGGGCATGACCTTCACGCTGACGCTGACGGCACTCGCAGCGCTCGGCGGCCTCATCTTCGGCACGGCGCTCGCCCTGATGCGTCTGTCCGGCCTCAAGCTGCTCGGACGCATCGCCGGCATCTATGTCGACTTCATGCGCTCGCTGCCGCTGGTGCTGGTGATCTTCTGGTTCTACTTCCTGGTGCCCTATATCGGGCAATGGGTGACCGGCGCCTCGCGCCCCATCAGCGTCGGCGCCTTCGCCTCCTCGCTCATTACCTTCATCATGTTCGAGGCGGCGTACTTCTCCGAGATCATGCGCGCCGGCATCCAGTCGATCTCGCGCGGACAGCCGGCCGCGGCGAGCGCGCTGGGGCTGACCTACGCCCAGACCATGCGCTACGTCGTGCTGCCGCAGGCGTTCCGCAACATGCTGCCGGTTCTGATCACGCAGACCATCGTGCTGTTCCAGGACACCTCGCTGGTCTACGTCCTGTCGATCACGGACTTCCTGGGAGCGGCGAGCAAGGTGGCGCAACGCGACGGGCGCCTGGTCGAAATGTACCTGTTCGCAGCGGTCGTCTACTTCACCATTTCCTGTATCGCGTCCTTCGGCGTTCGCCGGCTCCAGGCGCGCATCGCCATCATTCGATAGAGCGTGTCGGTCATGATCGAAATCAGCCACGTCAACAAATGGTACACCCCGACCTTCCAGGTGCTGACGGATTGCACCACCAGCGTCACCAAGGGCGAGGTGGTCGTGGTCTGCGGCCCCTCGGGGTCGGGCAAGTCGACGCTGATCAAATGCGTCAATGCGCTGGAGCCGTTCCAGAGCGGCGACATCCTGGTCGACGGCACCAAGGTCAACGATCCCAAGACCAATCTGCCGAAGCTGCGCTCGCGCGTCGGCATGGTGTTCCAGCACTTCGAGCTGTTCCCGCACCTGAAGATCATCGACAATCTCTGCCTCTCGCAGGAGAAGGTGCTGGGCCGGTCGCACGCCAAGGCGGTGACGAAGGGCATGCAGCTGCTCGAGCGCGTCGGCTTGAAGGAGCAGGCGCAGAAATTTCCCGCCCAGCTCTCCGGCGGCCAGCAGCAGCGCGTCGCCATCGCGCGCGCGCTCGCGATGGATCCGATCGTCATGCTGTTCGACGAGCCGACCTCGGCGCTCGATCCTGAAATGGTCAGCGAAGTCCTCGACGTCATGGTCGATCTCGCCCGCGAAGGCATGACCATGATGGTCGTCACTCACGAGATGGGTTTTGCCCGCAAGGTCGCCAACCGCGTCATCTTCATGGATCGCGGCGAGATCGTCGAGGACGCCCCGAAGGACGATTTCTTCGGCAAGCCGCGCAGCGACCGCGCGCAGAAGTTCTTGTCGAAGATCCTTTCCCACTAACTCCGTCGTCATTCCGGGATGGCCCGAAAGGGCCAGGCCCGGAATCCATAACCCCGGCTGGTGGTTATGGATTCCGGACTCGTCGCGACGCGCCGCCCCGGAAATGACTGGTTGAGGGTTTCGGGGCATCAACAAATCCCGTATAGGGACAGGTAAATCCCTTTCTCGCCAGGAGACCTGCCTTGGACTCGATCGCCTATGTCAACGGCTCATTCGTCCCGCTCTCGGACGCGAAGGTCTCGATCCTCGACCGCGGCTTCCTGTTCGCCGACGGCATCTACGAGGTCTCCGCCGTGCTCGACGGCAAGCTGGTCGACAATGCCTCGCATCTGGCGCGGCTGGAGCGCTCGGTCGGAGAGATCAAGCTGAAGCTGCCCGAGACGGTCGAGCGCATCACCGAGCTGCAGAAGGAGCTGATCGCGCGCAACAAGGTCGAGGACGGCCTCGTCTACCTCCAGGTCACGCGCGGTGCCGACACGGGCCGCGACTTCGCGTTTCCCAAGGGCGACGTCAAGTCGAGCCTGGTGATGTTCACCTCGGAGAAGGACATCATCAATGCGGCGTCGGCCAAGTCCGGCATCAACGTGATCACCGTGCCCGACATCCGGTGGGAACGCCGCGACATCAAGAGCGTGGCGCTGCTGGCGCAGGTGCTGGCCAAGCAGGCCGCGGCGGAAGCCGGCGCCGGCGAAGCCTGGATGCTGGAAGACGGCTACGTCACCGAAGGCGGCTCGTCTTCCGCGTTCATCCTCACCAAGGACGACGTCATCGTCACCCGCAAGAATTCCAACGCGATCCTGCCGGGCTGCACCCGCAAGGCCGTGGTGGCGCTCGCCGAGGAGCGCCAGCTCCGCGTCGAGGAGCGTTCCTTTACAGTAGCCGAGGCGCTGGCCGCGAAGGAGGCCTTTGCGACGTCGGCTTCACTGTTCGTCCAGCCGGTGGTTGCGATCGACGGCAAGAAGGTCGGCGACGGCAAACCCGGCCCGATGGCCACGCGCCTGCGCGAGATCTATGTGGATTTCGCCAAAGCGACGGCGGTCTGATCTGTCATTGCCGGGCTTGACCCCGCAATCCATCGCGAGAGTCAGAGGTTTTCTTGGATGGATGCGCGGGTCAAGCCCGCGCATGACGATCTGTATTTGTGTCGACGTGGTGCCTACGCCGCCGACGCCTTCACCTTCACCGGGTGCACCGCGCGGAACGAGATCGCGATCCTGTTCCAGGCGTTGATGGCGGCGATCAGCATGGTCAGGTTCACCGTCTCCTCCTCGGAGAACTGCGCGCGGACCTGTTCGTAGACATCATCAGGGGCGCGTGTCTGCGAAATGAGCGTCACCGATTCCGTCCAGGCCAGCGCCGCGCGCTCGCGGTCGGAATAGAGCGGTGATTCGCGCCAGGCGTCGAGCAGGTAGATGCGCTGCTCGGTCTCGCCGCGCTTGCGGGCGTCCTCGGTGTGCATGTTGATGCAATAGGCACAGCCGTTGATCTGCGAGGCCCTGATTTTGACCAGCTCGATCAGCGATTTCTCCAGGCCCGTCGACTGGATCTGCGCCTCCAGGGCCATCAGCGCTTTGATCGTGTCGGGCGCGGCCTGATAGTAATTCATGCGGGGCTTCATGGTCATTCTCCTTTCAGGGGTTGAGGTCAGTGGGCTCCGCCGGCGGACATCTGGCCGGACTTCTTCAGGAAGAGGACCGCGATCAGGGCAACGATCAGGGCCATGCCGAGCAAATAGAAGGTGTCGCTGAAGGCGAGGATATAGGCCTGCTTCTGCACGATACGGCCGATCGCGACATAGGCGCGGCGCGCGGCATCCGCATGGTCGAGGACGCCGTGATTGATGAAATACTGGGTGAGCTGCTCCAGCCGCATGCGCGTCGCCTGCTCGAACACCGAGACCGACTGCATCAGCACGTTGGAGTGATACTGCTCGCGCTTGGTCAGCACGGTCTGGAGCAGCGCGATGCCGACGGCGCCGCCGAGGTTACGCATCATGTTGAACAGACCGGACGCCGAGCCGGCGTTTTCCGGCTCGATGCCTGATGTCGCGACCGCCGACAGCGGCGCCATGACCAGCGCCTGGCCGATCGCGCGGACGACGTTGGGCCACAGCAGCTGATCGGCGGCATAGTTGCTGGTCATGTAGATGTTCATGAAGTTGGAGGCAGCGAACAGCACGAAGCCGACGCCGATGACGAGCCGTGCGTCGAACCGCTGCATCAGGCGCGGCACGAGCGGGATCAAGACAAGCTGCGGCAGCCCGGTCCATGCCAGCACCATGCCGATCTGTTCGGCATTGTAGCCCTGGATGCGAGCCAGATATTGCGGCAGGATGAACACCGAACCGTAGAGCGCGATGCCGAGCAGGAAGTTCGCGAGCATGCCGAAGCCGAAATTGCGGCGAGCCAGCAGGCGCAGGTTCAACAGCGGCTTCTTCACCGTGAGCTCGATGATCAGGAACGCAATCAGCGCAACGGCGGCGATCACCGAGAGCTTCACGATGAACGGCGAGCCGAACCAGTCGTCCTTGTTGCCTTCCTCCAGCACGGTCTGGAGCGCGGACAGGCCGATCGCCATGGTGATGATGCCGGCCCAGTCGCCCTCGCGCAGCAGCGACAGCTTCATCGGCTTTGCGTCGAGCGCGTACCAGAGCATGCCGACCATGATCGCGCCGGGCACGAGGTTGACGTAGAAGATGTATTGCCAGCCGAAATTCTCGGTGAGATAGCCGCCGATGGTCGGGCCGATCGCGGGCGCGAACGTCGCCGACAGCGCGAACAGCGCGAGCCCGACCGGCTGCTTGGCGCGTGGGAGCAGCGTGATGATCAGCGTGAAGGCCATCGGGATCAGCACGCCGCCGGTGAAGCCCTGCACCGCGCGCAGCACGATCATCTGCGACAGATTCTGCGCCAGCGCGCAGGCTGCCGACAGGACCAGGAACAGGATCGCGTTGGTGAGAAGATAGATCCGGATCGAGAACACCTGGGCGAGCCAGCCGGATAGCGGGATCACCACGATCTCGGCGACCAGATAGGAGGTCGAGATCCAGCCGCCGTCGTCGATGCCGGCGCCGATCGCGCCCTGGATGTCGGCCAGTGAGGCGTTGACGATCTGGATGTTCAGCACCGCCATGAAGGCACCCAGCGTCGCGCCGATCACCGCGATCCATGTTCGTGCAGAAACCGCGGGCGTGACGGGGGCAGCAGGAGCGGGGAGGCCGGCCGCGGCGTTGACAGTGGGTTGGAGCGTGCTCATGGAAGCCTCGTCAGCTTCAGCCGCCGTGCGGGCGCGAAGTATTGTTGGCCAGATGCCTGGTCGTCTCGCGTTCGGCCAGCACGGCCTGCTTGGTGTCGACGGTCGGCACCGCCGACATGCCGGGCCGCAACAGGCCGGTGAGCTCATGATCGTCGAGCACGATCTTCACCGGGACGCGCTGCACGATCTTGGTGAAATTGCCGGTGGCGTTGTCCGGCGGCAGCAGCGCAAATTCGAGCCCGCTTGCCGGCGACAGGCTGTCGACATGGCCACGCAGGGGCCGGTTGCGGAAGCTGTCGACGCGCAGCTCGACCGGTTGGCCCGGGCGCATATGCGTGAGTTGAGTCTCCTTGAAGTTCGCAACGACATAGACGGCATCGAGCGGCACCACGGCCATCAGCTGCGTGCCGGCCTGCACGTACTGGCCGACGCGCAAGCTCCGTGCGCCGACCGTGCCGTCGACCGGCGCGGTGATCTCGGTGTAGGACAGGTTCAGCGCCGCCTGCTGCGCCACCGCGCGAGCGCGGTCGAGCTGGGCCGTCGCTTGGGCGCGCTGGGTGGTGAGCACGTCCACCTTGCGCTGCGCGGCGAGGAGGCCGGATTTCGCGTGCTGCAATTGCGCGGTGCTGGCGCGCAGCGCTGCGTCGGTCTGCTGCGCGCGCTGGATCGTGCCGGAGCCCGACTTCATGAGGTCGTCGTAGCGGGCGCGCTCCTCCTGCGCGAATTTCAGATTGGCGTCCGCCGCAGCCACGTCGGCGGTGCTCTGCGCGATGATCGGCTGCTGCAATTCGAGCTGCGCATCGATGTTGCGGACCGAGGCCTCGCCGGCGGCGACATCGGCACGGGCCTGGTCGAGCGCTGCCTTGAAGTCACGATCGTCGATCTTGGCCAGCGGCTGCCCCGCCTTGACCTTCTCGTTGTCGCCGACCAGCACCCTTGCGATATAGCCGGAGACTTTGGGCGCGATGATCGTGGAATCAGCCTTCACATAGGCGTCGTCGGTCGATTCGAGGTAGCGGCCGGTCGTCAGATAGTCATAGCCGTAGTGGCCGGCGACTGCGATGCCGAGCGCCAGTGCCAGGCCAATGGCTGCGCGCCTGATCGCCTGGCGGGACGGGCGAAGCCCAGTTTGTTCATTGGTTTCAGCGACATAAGAGGCGTTCGACATGGCATCCTCGAAAAAGTCCCGGACGCCTCGTTGTGAAACGTGCGTCGTGGATGACGGTAAGATGCGTTGTCCAGAGGATTGTGATAATCCCCGAATTCATGGAAGCATTATCCAGTAATAGCGGATAATCGGAGCATCGAGCCTTGGACCGCTTTACCAGCCTCACTGCCTTCGCCCGGGTGGTTGAAACCGGCGGCTTCTCGGCAGCCGCCCGCAAGCTCAACATGTCGACCACCATGGTGAGCAACCACGTTCAGGCGCTGGAAGACCGGCTCGGCGTGCGGCTGCTCAACCGGACCACGCGCAAGGTCAGCCTCACCGAGATCGGCAGGGCCTATTACGATCGCGCCACGCAGATCCTCGGCGATCTCGAGCAGGCCGACGACATCGCCAGCGAATTGCAATCGGTGCCCCGCGGCACGCTGCGCATCCACGTCGCCACGCATATGGTGCCGTTTGCCGCGCCGGTGGTGGCGCAATTGCTGTCAACTTATCCGGATCTCAAGATCGACCTGCGCATGGGCGAGTCCGAGGTCGATCTCATCGAGGAAGGTTACGACGTTGCCCTGCGCATGATCGCGCCGCCGGACTCGAGCCTGATCGTCCGCAGCCTCGCCACCTGGCGGCACGTGCTGTGCTGTTCGCACGAATATCTCGAGAAGCATGGTCGTGTTCAGACGCTCGACGAGCTCGCCGCGCATGATTGCGCACGCCACCTGAACTATCCCTTTGGCGACGAATGGCGGTTCTTCGACCGCAAGGGCGCTCCGGCCTCGGTCCGCATCTCGGGCCGCTTCGTCACCAATAGCGGGGAGGCGTTGCGGAAGGTGGCGCTGGAGGGCGCGGCCGTCTGCTTGATGGCCGGATTTCTCGTCCAGGACGATCTTGAGGCAGGCCGCCTGGTTCGGCTCCTGCCGGAATATCGCCCGGTCGAGATGTCGATGAACGCGGTCTATCCGCACCGCCACCATCTGTCAGCGAAGGTCAGGACCTTCATCGACATGCTGGTGCAGCATAGCGCCGAGCAGCAGAAGCTGATCAATCCTTATTCTTGAGACCGGCACATCGGATCGTAGGGTAGGCAAAGGCGCGCCTTAGCGCCGTGCCCACCAGCTTTCGCGAGTCTGGCGGAAGCGGTGGACACGCTTCGCTTTGCCCACCCTACGAACTGCCTCTAGCGGGCCGGCGGTGGCAGCCGCCCGAACACGGCGTCGAGTGCCATGCCGATTGCGAGCAGGCGGCGATCGCTGCCCGCGGGGCCATCCAATTCAAGCCCTATAGGCAATTTGCTCGTGGCGCCGAGCGCGATCGGGATCTGGATCCCGGGAATACCGGCATTGCTGCCGGGATCGGTGTTCTGGATGAACAGTCCGAAGTTTTCGAGGCTGCTGGAGTCGGGATTGGAGGCAATCGCGACGCGCGGCGTGGTCGGGAACGCGATGGCGTCTAGCCGGTCATCGGCAAAGGTCCTGCTGTATAGCGCCTGAAGCCCGGGCCGTGCTGTCTTGATCGCTGCATCATAAATCGGCCTGGCGTCAATCAGTGTGTTGTCGGGGCCCGGCAGCTTGCGCGGGATGACGAGGCCATCATAGGTGCCCTTCACGTCGGGACTTGAGATTTCGTTCGCCAGCGCTTCGATGGTGAGGCCGGTGCCGGTGTGCGCGAGATAGGCGACCATGTCGTCATAGGCCTCGTACAGCGCGACGGGAAAGCCGACTTGACCGTTGAGCTCGGCCAGTTCAGGCATCTCGATCTCGACAATCGTGATACCCTGCGCCTTCATTTTCGCGATCGCCGCGTGGAAGGCGACCTCCGTGTCGGCATCGAGATTGGTCAGCATCGACCTCACGATGCCGATCCGCACCTGCTTCAAATCAGCCGGCGCGACCTCGTCTCCTCCCGCGATGACGCGGTCGAGCAATTCGACGTCGGCCATGGTCGCGGCCATCGGGCCTGCGGTGTCGCGCGTATGCGAGATCGGCGCGATGCCTTCTTGCGAGTAGCGCCCGACGGTCGGGCGCAGCGATGCGCATCCATTCAGCGCGCCGGGCACGCGGACTGATCCGCCCGTGTCGGTGCCGAGTCCGCCCGCAACGATCCGCGCGCCGATCGCCGCACCCGTTCCGGACGAGGAGCCGCCGGCGATCAGGGTGCGATCATAGGCGTTGCGCACGCCGAACTCCGCGCCGGTCTTGAACGCGGTGTTGTAGCCGGAAATGCCGAAGGCGAGCTCGTGCATGCTGGTCTTGCCGATGATGACCGCGCCCGCCGCGCGCAGTTTCGCGGCAACGGGAGCGTCAGCTTGCGGAACGTAGTCCTTCAGAGCAGGTGTGCCGGCGCTACAGGGAAGTCCGGCCACCTCGATGTTATCCTTGATCACGATGGGCACGCCGCCGAGCGGCTTGCTCCTGTCGCCCGCCGCGTCGAACGCGGCCGCGGCTTTCAAGGCGCCGGCCTCATCCAGGGTCACGAAGGCATTGAGGTCGCCGTTTGCTTTGGCACGGGCGAGAGCTTCCGTCGTGAGCGTTGTGCTAGTCACTCTCCCGGCACGGAGGTCGCTTGCAGCCCGGGTCAGGGTCGGCTGGTCGAAATCCACGATGTGTCACCCCATTGCAGGAGCGCCGTCAGGGCGCCCCTCGGGTCTAGAACCTGAAGCCTCGCTGGCGCGGCGTCAACCGTAGGCGCGCATCTTTACTGGCGATGGCGCGTCGAGTTCGGCGAACAGCCGCTCGATCTCGGCCTTCACCTTCCCGATCGCGACGTCCTTCACCGGGCCATAGCCGCGAATCTCCATCGGGGCTTTCGCGATCGCGACGATGCGAGGGAGGCGCGCCGCATCGAGCCCGTCGAGCATCCGGTCGATGAGGCCTTCATACCAGGCGATCAGCTCCCGCTCGGTGCGCCGTTCGGCGGTGTAACCGAACGGATCGAACGGCATCCCGCGCAGCCCCTTCAATCGCGCCAGGATGGCGAGGGGCATCTGGATCCACTGCCCGAAGGCGCGCTTGCGCGGACGTCCGCGTGCGTCGCGCCCTGACGGCAGGAAAGGTGGGGCAAGGTGATAGCGGATGCTGAAGCCGTCCTCGAACGCGCCTTTCAGTTCGTCGAGGAAGCCGCTTTGCATATGCAGTCGCGCCACTTCGTACTCGTCCTTGTAGGCCATCAGCTTGAACAGGGCGCGGGCCACTGCATCGGTCAGGGCTTCGCTGCCCAGGGCGGACTCGGCGGCGCGGACCCTCGCGACCTTCGACCGATATCGCGCAGCATAAGCTTCGTTCTGATAAGCGGTTAGAAAATCAGCGCGGCGTTCAATGAGCTGGTCGAGTGTTTCGACCGTGAGCGCATCGTCCGTTCTCGGCAGAAATTCCGGATCGGCAGCGGCGATGCGGCCCCAGGCGAACGCCTGCTTGTTGCGCTCGACGGCGACACCGTTGAGCTCGATCGCGCGCAACTGCGCTTGCAGCGAGACAGGAACCAGTCCGCGCTGCCAGGCAAAGCCCAGCATGATGATGTTGGCGTAGACGGAATCGCCGAGCAGCCGTTCGGCCAGCGCGTTCGCGTTGATCGTGTCGAGATTGCCGTCGCCGATTACGCGGCCGATGGCGCGCAGGCGCGCGGGCGAGGCGAGGTCGGCGTCGCGGAAGCGGACGACGTCACCGGTCGGCATTTCCGCGGTATTGACCGCGGCGCGCGTGCCGCGGCGATAGGTGCCTGAGGCCTTCGGCGAAGAGCTCACGACGAGGTCGCAGCCGATCAGCGCATCGGCCGCGCCCTGGTCGATGCGGACCTGGTGCAGCGCCTCGGGAGAAGCCGCAAGCCGGATGTAGCTCAGCACGGGCCCGAATTTTTGCGCAAAGCCGGTGAAATCCAGCACCGATACGCCGCGTCGCTCAAGATGCGCCGCCATACCGATCAATGCGCCGACCGTGATCACGCCGGTGCCGCCGACGCCGGTCACCAGCAGGTCGTAGGGCCGGTCGAGCGTCGCGGAGCCGGGCAGGGGAAGCGTCGCGGCGCGGCCGATCGCGTCGATCTGGCTCGCGGACTTCTTCCGGCGCGTCGCACCCTCGACGGTCACGAAACTCGGACAAAAGCCGTTGAGGCAGGAAAAGTCCTTGTTGCAGGATGAGAGGTTGATCTGGCGCTTGCGGCCGAACGGCGTCTCCTTCGGCTCGACGCTGAGGCAGTTGGACTCGACCGAACAATCGCCGCACCCCTCGCAGACGAGGTCATTGATGTAGGCGAAGCGCCGGGGATCGGTCATCTGCCCGCGCTTGCGCCGGCGCCGCTTTTCGGTTGCGCAGGTCTGCTGGTAGATCAGAACCGAGACGCCAGGGATTTCGCGCAGCTCGCGCTGCACGGCGTCCATTTCCTCGCGCGGATGAATGGTGACACCCACAGGCAGGTCCGCCGGCGAGAACTGCGCGGGATCGTCCGAGACAATCGCGACGCGCCCGACGCCCTCGGCGCGGACGCTGTGTGCGATCGCGTGCACGCTGACGGGCCCGTCCACCGGCTGGCCCCCGGTCATTGCAACGGCGTCGTTGAACAGGATCTTGTAGGTGATGTTGGTCTTGGCGGCGATCGCCTGCCGGATCGCCATCGAGCCGGAGTGATAATAGGTGCCTTCGCCGAGATTCTGGAAGATGTGCTTGTGGCCGGTGAATTTCGATGAGGCCACCCAGTTGACACCTTCGCCGCCCATCTGGATCAGCGAGGAGGTCTCGCGGTCCATCCAGCTGGCCATGAAATGGCAGCCGATGCCGGCGAGGGCCTTCGATCCCTCCGGAACCTTCGTTGACGTATTGTGCGGGCATCCAGAGCAGAAATACGGCGTGCGCGTTGCGCCGCTGACGTTGATCGTGCGTGCCGCCTCCGGCATTAACGCCGCTGCGCGTGCAGCGAGATTGAGGCCCGGGAACATCGGATCGAGCCGGCGCGCAAGCACACCGGCGAGCGCGCGCGGCGACAATTCACCGATCCAGGAGATCAGCCGTGCCCCTTGCTCGTCGTGCTTGCCGACCATGCGCTCGGGCTTGCTGCCGGGATAGTCGTAGAAATATTCCTTGAACTGGCTCTCGATGATGCCGCGCTTCTCCTCGACCACGAGGATCTCGCGCTTGCCCCTCACGAATTCCATGGCGTCATGCAGCGCCAGCGGCCAGACCATGCCGACCTTGTAGATGTCGATGCCGATGCGGCGGCAGGCCGCTTCGTCGAGGCCGATCAGCCGCAGCGCTTCCATCAGGTCGAGATGCGCCTTGCCCGTCGTGACGATGCCGTAGGTCGCGTTCGGAATGTCGTAGATGTGGCGATCGATCGGATTGGCCTTCGCAAAGGCGTAGACGGCGTGCTTCTTCGCTTCCAGCCGCTCCTCGATCTGCGGTCCCGGCAGGTCGGGCCAGCGATAGTGCAGGCCACCCGGCGGCGGCGCGAAATCGGGCGTGCGGAAGTCGCGAGAGGTGCGGAGCGCGACGGACGCACCCGATTCCACGATCTCCGAGATCGCCTTGAAGCCGACCCACATGCCGGAGAAGCGGCTCAGCGCGTAGCCATATTCGCCGAATTCGAGATATTCGCCGACGCTTGCGGGGTGCAGCGTCGGCATGAACCAGCTCATGAAGGCGACGTCGGACTGATGTGGCATCGAGGACGAGACGCAGCCATGGTCGTCGCCGGCAACCACCAGCACGCCGCCATGCGGCGAGGAGCCGTAGGCGTTGCCGTGCTTGAGTGCATCGCCGGAGCGATCCACGCCGGGGCCCTTGCCGTACCAAAGGCCGAACACGCCATCGACCTCGCGATCACCTTGCGTCTCGACCTGCTGCGAGCCGAGCACGGCGGTGGCCGCAAGGTCCTCGTTCACGGCGGGGAGAAATTCGATGCGGTCACGCTTGAGCCGTTCCTCAATGCGCCACAGTTCGAGATCGATGCCGCCGAGCGGTGAGCCGCGGTAGCCGGAGATGAAGCCCGCGGTGTTCAGGCCGCGCGCCCGATCGCGCCTGACCTGATCGAGCGCGATGCGGACGATCGCCTGCGTGCCCGTGAGGAAGACGCGGCCGTCCTCGCGGTCATAGCGGTCGGAGAGCTCGTAGCTGTCGAGGGATGGAATGGCGTCCATGCGGACCTCCCGCGGCATTCCCTGCCGGATGGGCAAAGGTTAGGCCCGGGCCTCTGGTAGGTCTTGCCTATTTCTCCTCACGGGTAGGTCATTCTGGTAGTTCTATCCGATTTATCGTATTCTGTGGTTAAATTATCCGATTTGGTGAAATTTATGATCGAAGAGCAGGACACGCGAATTCTTGCACACCTCCAGAAGGACGGTCGCGCCACCAATCAGCAGCTTGCGGACGAGGTCGGCATGTCCACCTCGGCCTGCTGGCGCCGCGTGCGGGCGCTGGAAGAAAGCGGCGTCATCCGCAGCTACGCCGCGCTGATCGATCGCGAGCAAGCGGGTTTCGCGATGTCAGCCATCCTCCACGTCTCGCTGGAGCGGCACGATGCCAAGTTCGTCGACGAGTTCGTGTCCCGCGTCACCAGACGCCGCGAGGTGCTGGAGTGCTTTGCGACCACGGGCGATGCCGATTATCACTTGCGCGTCGTCGTGCAGGACATGGTCGCCTACAACAGATTCCTGGATGAGTTTATGTTCCGCATCCCCGGCATCCGCTACGTCCGCAGCAATGTGGTACTGAAGGAGATCAAGACAGGCGTGGCGCTGCCGTTTTGAGGCACGGGAAGTGCCGTAGGGTGGGCAAAGGCGCTCTTCGCCGTGCCCACCATCTCGCCCCGACCAGCGAAGCTGGTGGGCACGCTTCGCTTTGCCCACCCTACGGCACCGTTGATCTGGCGGCATTTGCAAACTCTGTCTCCTCACCCTGAGGAGGCCGCGTAGCGGCCGTCTCGAAGGGCGAGGCCGTGAGCCCCGCCTCCGTCCTTCGAGACGCGCGAAAACGCGCTCCTCAGGATAAGGGGCGTGCGCTACCGCTCCTCCCGCACAAACCTGTTCCGCAACGTCCCGACGCCCGTGATGTCGATCTCCACGACATCGCCGTGCCTGATATCGGGCGAGGCGCCGTCGGTCCCCATCCAGATCACGTCGCCGGGCCATAGCGTGAAATATTTGGTCAGCTCGACCAGGAACGGTACCACGCCGAAGATCATGTCGTTGGTGTGGAAGCGGTTGGTCTCGCGGCCGTTGACCCGGACGATCGTTTCCATCGTGTCGAGGTCTGCCTCGGTCTCGATCCACGGGCCCATCGGCTTGAACGTGTCGGCGTTCTTGGAGCGCCACAGGCTGCGGTCGGCCTTCTGCCAGCTGCGTTCGCTGACGTCGTTGCCGATGGTGTAGCCGAACACGCAATCCATTGCGGTCGCTGCGGTGAGATGCTTCGCCTTCTTGCCGATGACGACGACGAGCTCGCCTTCATAATGGATCTTGTCCGTCGCGAAGGACGGGATGACGACATCCTCGTCATGCGCGATCAGCGCATTCTGCGCGCGATAGCCGATCTCGGGCCGGTCAGGCACGGCCGGCACCTCGCCACGCTTGTCGGCGGCTTCCTTCAGATGCTTCAAATAGTTCAGGCCAACGCAATAGAAGGTGCGGGGGATCAGCGGCAGCTCGATCCTGACCTCTGACAGCGGATGTGCACGTGACGTGCGCTGCCATTCGCCGAACGGATCGCCGTCGACCGCAATCACCTGGTCGCCTTCGATGATCCCCCAGGAAGTCTTGTTCGAGGCGGTGAATTTCAGCCAGCGCATGTTCGGTCCTCATTATTCCGCGGCATCGCGCCGCTGTGTCTTCCAGGCACCGGCAGTCGGCCGCTTGAGTCCGAGGTTTTCCCGCAGTGTCTTGCCGCGGTATTCCTTCTGGAACAGCCCGCGCCGCTGCAGTTCGGGCACGACGTGCTGCACGAAGTCCGCATAGGAGCCGGGCACGTAGGTCGCGGCGATAACGAAGCCGTCGCAGCCGCGCTCGACGAACATCTCTTCAAGCTTGTCCGCGATCTCCTTGGGGCCGCCCACCATCGCATCCTGGACCTGGCCGCGGCCGGAGAAGGTGACGAAGTCCCGCGCGCTCGGGTTACTCTTGCCAGAGTTCTTCAGCACCCCGTCGCGAATGCCCAGGATGCCCTGCATGCTTTTCAGCTCTTCCGTCGTCAGCGGCTCGTCGAGGTCCTTGGAGGCGAAATCGTAGTTGAGCGCTTCGGCGAGCAGGGATAGCGCGTCGATCTGGAGCGGCAACTTGTTGATCAGCGCCATCCTGTCTTCGGCTTCAGCCTTGGTCGCGGCGCAGACCGGCGTCGTCAGGTTGCAGAGGAACATCTGGTCGGGATCGCGGCCGGCCTTGGCGGCCTCGTTGCGCACGGACGCATAACCTTCCTTCGCGGCGGCGAGGTTGCGCGCGGCGGTGAAGATCACCTCGCCCCATCGACCCGCGAAGCGCTGGCCGCGGCCGGACGCGCCGGCCTGGATGATCACGGGATGACCTTGCTGCGAGCGCGGCACGGTGAACGGTCCGCGCGATTTGAAGGCGGGCCCCTTGTGATCGAGGCGCTTGACCTTGGTCGGGTCGGCGAAGCGGCCGCTCTTCTTGTCCATGATGAGCGCACCGTCTTCCCAGGTGTCCCAATGGCCGAGCACGACCTCCATGAACTCGTCGGCCTTGTCGTAGCGGGAATCATGTTCGGGATGGGAATCGCGGCCCATGTTGAGCGCCTCGCCGTCATTGAGCGAGGTCACGACGTTCCACCCGGCACGTCCGCCCGACATCAGGTCGAGCGTTGCGAAGCGGCGCGCGACGTCGAAGGGCTCGTAATAGGTGGTCGAGCAGGTCGCCCCCAAACCGAGCTTCTCGGTGACCATGCCCATCGTGGTCAGCACGATCAGCGGGTCCATCTTCACGCAGCGGATGCCGTATTCGACGGTGTGGGCGTGGTCGTTGCCGTAGCGGTCCGGCATCGCCAGGCGGTCGTCGAAGAAGGCCATGTGGAACCTGCCGGCTTCGAGAATCCTGGCGATCTCCTGATAGTAGCTCGCTGACATCGAATCGTCGCGCGAGTCCGGATGCCGCCATGAGCTCGGCAGGTTCGTGCAGTTCTGCGCCTGGAGGAAGCCGACCAGTACCATCTGCCGATTCATGCTGCTGTTCTCCTGATGCCGTCAGGCCAGATCGAGGACCGTGTCGAGCCTGTATTCGCGCGCCAGCGCGCGCAGCTTTTCCCAGGTGGCATCCTCGACCTCGATGCCGTCGCGCAGGCGCTGCTGCTCGCGCAGGCCCTCGATCTCGCCGGGATAGAATACGCCCTTGCTGCCCTCGGACGGCGGCGTCGATTTCAGATAACGCGCGAATTCGGCGACCTCGCGCTTGAACTCCTTCAGCGGGCGGAACGCGGCGACGTTGAACACCGCCATGAAGCATCCGTCATTGTGACGGCCGGTGGGCTCGACGCCGAAGCCGAGGCCGGTGAGCAGGCCGCACAGCACCTCGACCATGGCGGCAAGGCCGCTGCCCTTGTAGCCCTCGGTGCCGCCGAGCGGCAGCAGCGCGCCGCCCTTACGGTATTGGGTCGGATCGGTGGTGTTCCGTCCCTCGGCATCGATGATCCAGCCCGTCGGAATCTCCTCGCCGCGCGCGACCGCGAGCTGGATCTTGCCGGCCGCCACCGCCGAGGTTGCCATGTCCAGGTAGAACGGCGCATCGAGGTCGGACGGCACCGCGATCGAGATCGGGTTGGTGCCGAGCCGCGCCTCCTTGCCGCCGAACGGCGCCACGTGCTTCGGCGAGCGGCCGGAATCCGCCGTCGCGATCCCGATCATGCCTTCGCGCATCGCCATCAAAGGATAGGCGGCGAGGCGGCCGACGTGGCTCTGCCGGAACACGGTGCAGGCGGCGACATTCGCCGTCCTCGCCTTCTCGATCGTCAGCGCCATCGCCTTCGCGTTGACGTGGAAGCCGAAACCCCACTGGCCGTCGATCACGGTCGTCGTCGGCGATTCCTGGACGATGGTCCATCTGGCGCCGGGGACGATGTGTCCGGCCTTGACGCGGTCGATATAAGTGGGAACGGCGATCACGCCGTGCGAGTCATGGCCGGCGAGATTGGCGTTGACGCAGCCGATGGCGACTGCATCCGCCTCTTCCTCGGAAGCGCCGGCGGCACGGAGCAGAGCTGCGCTGATACGCGTGAGGCGATCGGCTCTGACCATCGGCATGGCATTCCCTCGGCTTGGTGCCCTTGACGGGCTGCTCGTTGGTGCCATCGTCTCAAAGCGTCGCCGCGATATCAATCTCCCGTAAACCAATACAGGGCTGCAAATTCGTGAAGGGAGCGCACCTTTGGTCGAAGATTTGTCCCGCGCGACGGCATTTTCGACAGTTTCGCTCCCCGCGTTCGCTGCTCATTCACTCTGATCGATGGTTTGCAGCGCGCAATAACGACCACTTAGGCGATCGCCCTTCATAAAGTCACCCGGGAGAAATAGGCAGAAATGCTGGGGAGCTGAGATCGTGCCGACGACACTCGCGCGCACCTTTGCGGCGTTGAGCGCCATCAACGAAGCGATCCTCTACGCGAAATCGCCGGACGAGCTGTACCAGAAGGTCTGCGACGCCGGGTTCTCGAGCGGGGACTTTTTGGCGGTCGCCGTGTTCCTGGTGGGACCGGATGGCGCTCGGCTGTGCTTTGCGGCCGGCTGCGGCGATGACGTCGCGCGGCTGCGCGCCCTCGTGATCACGACGGAAGCCGGCACACCCGAAGGCTCGGGCGTCGGCGGCGAGGCGTTTCGCAATCAGAAGCTGTGCATCAGCAACCGTTATCTGAACGACCCGCGTTCGCTGGCTTGGCGCGCGGGCGCGAGCTCGGCCGCCATCGGCGCGGCCGCGGCGCTGCCGCTGCTCTGCAACGGCAAGAGTGTCGGCGTTCTCTACGTGACCCGCCGCGAGGCCGGCTCGCTGAACGAGCAGATGGTGTCGCTGTTCGAGCGGATGTCGGCCAACATTTCCTATGCGCTGGACAACATCGCGCGCGAGACCGCGCGGCAGACCAGCGAGCGGGCGACGCGGCGGCTGAACCGCATGTTCGGCGCCATCAGCGCCACCAACGAGGCCATTCTGCGCGCCAAGACCGAGCAGGAGCTGTATCAGCTGGTGTGCGACGCCTCGGTTCATGGCGGCAAGTCGCTGGCGACAGTCGTTCTGTTGAAGGAGCGGGAATCCCACTGGCTCAAGCCTGTCGCCGGCACTGGCCAGAATCTCGAGCTCGTCGCACAGACCAAATATTCCGTCGATGCCGGCAATCCCTATGGCCGCGGCATCTCTGGCAATGTTTTCCGCAGCCAGAGGCCTTATGTCGAGGAAGACCTCTTCAGTCGCACCAAGGGGACGCTGTGGGAGCAGGCCAATATCAACGCGGGTGTTGCAGCCTGCGTCGCGGCTCCGCTGGTCAAGAGTGGCGAGAGCGTCGGCGTCATCCTGTTCTTCATCAGCAAGTCCTGGGCGAAGGACCAGGAAGTCGTCGCGCTCCTGCTGCGCATGGCGGAGAACATTTCATTTGCGCTCCAGAACTTCGATCGCGACGAGGAGAAGGCGCAGATCGCGCGCGAGGAGGAACGGCTCGCGCGCATGTATGCCGCGCTGAGCGCCACCAATGAAGCGATCATCCGGGCGACGTCGCGTGCCGAGCTGTTCGATCTCGTATGCGAAGCGTCCGTCCAGGGCGGCATGTTCGCCTCGGCGACGATTGGAATCATCGACGCGGCTTGTGAGCTGGTCCGGGTCGTCGCGGTGAAGGGACGGCTCCAGGAGCGAATGGTCGGGCGCAGCTGTGCGATTTCCGCGGATCATCCCGAGGGCCAGGGAATCATCGGAACCTCGGTGCGGACGCGCCGGCCCAGTGTCATCAACGACTATATGCACGACCCGCGCTCGTCACACTGGCACTCCAAGGCGGTCGAGGACGGCACCCGCGCTGCTGCAAGCTTCCCGCTTCTGCGTGCCGGCCAGGAGCCGATCGGCATCCTGCTGTTCCTTGCTCCGGAGGAGGACACATTCACACCCGACCTGGTCGAGCTGCTTGCTCGCCTTGCAGAGAACGTCTCCTTCGCGCTCGACAATTTCGAGCGGGCCGAGGAAAAGGCCCGCATGGAGGCGCAGAAGGAGCGGTTGACGCGCATGTTCGCGGCGCTGAGCGCGACCAACGAGGCGATCATGCGGGCGAAATCGCGCGCCGAATTGTTCGACCTCGTGTGTTTCGCAGCATCGAACGGCGCCAAGTTCACCTCGACGACCATCGCGCTCGCCAGCGCCGACAGCGACCAGCTCAAGATCGTCGCCAGCGCCGGGCCGTCTTCCGATACCACGCGCAATGTCCGCCTCTCGGTCGACCCCGAGCGCCCCGAAGGCAAAGGGATGGCCGGCACCGCGTTCCGGACCCGGCAGCCCTGTATCAGCAACGACTATCTCACTGACCAGCGCGTGAGTGCCTTCCACGCCATCGTTCGCGGCGACGGCGCGCGCTCGGGCGCGGCGATCCCGCTCGTCGTTCACGACCTGGCCGTCGGCGTCATGATCTACATGTCGACCGAAAGGGAGACCTTCACCGCCGAATTCGTCGAGCTGTTGCAGCGCCTCGCCGACAACGTCGCCTTCGCGGTGGAGAATTTCGATCGCGCCGACGAGAAGAACAAGGCCGACGAGAGGATCGAGTATCTGGCGTCGCATGACAGTCTGACGGACCTGCCGAACCGCGAGACGTTCAACGGGCTGCTGCGCGAGGCGATCGACGCGGCACAGCGCCACGATCACCGCTTTGCGGTGCTGTTCATCGATCTCGACCGCTTCAAGGTCATCAACGATTCGCTCGGCCACGAGGCCGGGGACCTGCTCCTGCTCGAAGTGGCGAATCGCCTGCGCGGCGCGCTGCGGGCAAGCGACGTGGTGGCGCGGCTCGGCGGCGACGAGTTCGTGGTGATCCTCGACCAGTGCGGCGAGATCGACCACGTCCAGCACATCGCGACCGGGCTGCTCGCCGCGCTCGCCGAGCCCATGGAGCTAGCCGGCCACGAGTGCCATACCACGGCGTCGATCGGCATCGCGATGTATCCGGCCAACGGTTCCGACGCGCAGACGCTGACCAAGAACGCCGACATGGCGATGTATCTCGCCAAGGAGGACGGCAAGAACGGCTGTCGCTTCTTCTCCAAGGAAGTGAAGACGCAGTCGATCGAGCGCCTGTCGCTGGAGAGCGCGCTGCGCCGGGCGCTGGAGCGCGAGCAGTTCTCGCTGAACTACCAGCCCAAGGTCGACATGGAGACCGGGCAGATCACCGGTGTGGAAGCGCTGCTGCGCTGGGCCCATCCCGATCTCGGCAATGTCTCGCCGGCGCAGTTCATTCCGCTTGCCGAGGAAACCGGGCTGATCGTGCCGATCGGCCGCTGGGTGCTGAACGAGGCCTGCGCGCAGGCCATGGCCTGGCAGCGCCGCGGCCTGCTGCCGCTGTCGATGGCGGTCAACCTGTCGCCGCGGCAGTTTGCCGATGAGCGTCTGCTGCAGGACGTCGACGAGGCGCTCGCCGCCTCCGGCATGTCGCCGGTGTTGCTGCAGCTGGAGGTCACCGAGAGCATGATGATGCGCAATGTCGGACGCGCGCTGAAGGTGCTCGACGCCATCCAGAGCCGCGGCATCCGTCTCGCCATCGACGATTTCGGCACCGGCTATTCGTCGATGTCGCTGATGAAGCACTTCCCGATCGACACCATCAAGATCGACCGCTCCTTCGTGCGCGACCTGCCGCAGGATTCGGAAGACCAGGCGATTGCGCAGGCGATCATCAGCATGGGCAAGGCGCTCGGCATGACCGTCGTCGCCGAAGGCGTCGAGAACGCCGAGCAAGAGGCTTTCCTTCGCACCCATGGCTGCGACGAGATGCAGGGTTATCTGATCTCCAAGCCGCTGCCGGCGCGGCAGATGGCCGAGCTGCTGCGGCCGATGGTCCCGACTGTCGCGCCGCCGCTGCAGCCGGAGCTGGACCTTGCCGCGACCGAAGCCGCAGCGTTACGGCTGAAACGCGCTGTCGTCTGACGGCTGCGGGTGCAGTTCGCGGACGTCGTGCTCGCCGCCCTCGGCCTTGCTCGGAAAATCCTGCGGTCCCGTCAGCGAGGTCTGCTCGGTGAACAGCGCGAGAACGGTGCGTGCGCCCTCGGCGAAGCTCGTCCCCTCGTTTAAGCCGAGCTCGCGGCACCACGCGCCGGCCATCGGCTCGTTGTCGTCGAACACCGCCATTGCCGGACCCCACCACCAGGCTGGCGCAGGCGAGCGCTCGTCCGCGGGCACGACCTGCCAGCGGGCGAATTCGTCCATCACGCGCTCGAATTCCAGGCGTGCAGCCTGATGCATGCGGTCGATACTCCTTGAATCCCGGACCGATGACGGGCCTACGGGTTGAATTCGATCGCGGCCTTCGTTCGGAAAATATCAGCTCGGGCGAATGGGCCGAGCCATGCAAGCCGACATCATCGTCGGCCATGCGAAAGGATGCGGCCGTCGGCAATGCGCCGACGGCGGCAGCGAACATCCATTCTAGCCGTGTCGCGGCATGGCAGGCAAGCTGTGGGCGCGTCGACTGCCTAACGCGGCCTGAATGGATGCGCCTTCTGGTGCCAGGCCCAGGCGGTGCGGATCACAGTTGGCAGGTCGGAGTGACGCGGCACGAAGTTCAGCATCTTCTTCGCGGCCGAGGGATCGGCGACCAGATAGGTGGGATCGCCGGCGCGACGCGGCTTGACGGTATGCGGCACCTCGCGTCCGGTCTCCTGCCTGATGGCGTTGAGGATCTCACGCACGGAGAAGCCGGAGCCGGTGCCGAGGTTGAAGCTGCCGCCGGCATGCCCATCTTCCAGAAGTTTCAGTGCCGCCACATGTGCCGCCGCGAGGTCGGTGACGTGGATGTAGTCGCGGATCGCGGTGCCATCGGGCGTGTCGTAGTCGTCGCCGAAGACCGCGAAGTCGACATGCCCCTGAAGCGCCATCATCGCGCGCGGAATGAGATGGGTTTCGTTGTCGCGCAGTTCCCCGATGCCCCCGCCGGGATCGGCGCCGCTGGCGTTGAAATAGCGCAGGCAGAAGGCACCAAAACCGTAGGCGGCGCGGTAGTCGGCGAGCATGCGTTCGATCATCAACTTCGATGCGCCGTACGGATTGATCGGCACGCAAGGAAAGTCTTCGGGCAATTCCTTGGAATCGGCATTGCCGTAGACGGCGCCGGTCGAGGAGAACACGATGCGATGACAGCCCGCATTCCGCATTGCCTGCAACAGCGACAGCGTGCCTTGTACGTTGTTGATGTAATATTTCTGCGGGTCGGCCATCGATTCCCCGACGAGGCTCGCCGCCGCGAAATGCATCACCGCCGTGATCTTGTGATCGGTGAAGGCGCGCGCCAGGGTTGTGCCGTCGAGCAGATCGCCGGTCACCAGGGGGCCGGCGACGAAACTGCGATGACCTGTCGAGAGATTGTCATAAACGACGGGTTGATAGCCTGAGGCGGTCAGTGCGCGGCAGGCATGCGAGCCTATATAGCCCGCGCCCCCGGTGACGAGGACGGTCGGTCGGTCGGTCATGTCGTCTTCAGCTCTTCTCTTAGCGGAGGGGTCGGTTGCGGCCGAAGAGAAGATAGAGCGCACGGGGGTTGGTGGTCAAATAGCGCCAGAGCAGGCGGCGCGGCTCGAGCCAGGTGCGCCAGGCCCATTCGAGCCCGAATCTCTGCATCCAGTGCGGCGCGCGGGAACGGCTGCCCGACAAAAAATTGAACAGGCCGCCAGATGTCTTGATAACGCCCACATTGGTGAGATGCGGCGTGAACTCCTCCACGAACGCCTGCTCGTTGGGTACGCCGAGTGCAACCCACAGATAATCCGGCGCAAGCGCGTTGATTTCCTCGACCTTCGCACGCAGCGCTTCGCCGCGCAGATAGCCGTGGCTGTATCCGACTATCTTGAGATTCGGATAGAGGTTGCGGACGTTCTCGACGGCGGCTGCGTTTTCCGCCTCGCTGGCGCCGAACATGTAGAAGGTGCGGCCGACCTCTTCCGCCTTGCGCGCGACGATGTGGAACAAGTCCGTGGTCGCGACGCGCTCCGGCAACGGAAACCAGGATTGCAGTTTCGACGCCGCGACCAGCGGCTGGCCGTCGGCGTTGATCAAATCGGCCGTGCGGAACAGGCGCTCGGTCTGCGGTTCGGTCGAGCAGCGCGCCAGCACCTCGCCATTGGCGGAGGTCAGGAACAGCGGGCGGCCGATGCGATTGTCAGGATCGGTCGCCTCGATCATGAAATCTGCGGTTTCTTCCAGGTCGATCGCGGCCATGCGAAGTCCGCCGACGGTGGTTCGCGGCACTTCGGCAGTTGCCGTCCGTCCATCAATGTTGACGCGGCGCTCAAGCATATTGTCTGCCTCGCTGACGCGTTTGGGCCGCGGGAGTGAGCTCGTCGAGCACGACGCCGACGAGCTTGCGCTCGGCGCGGCCGAGCGCGGCCAGGATCTCTTCCAGGCTGTCGTTGATATCGAGGCTGGTCGGCAGCACGGCGACCAGCGCGTCGCTGTCGTCGAGCAGCTTGAGGTCGCCGGCCGAGAGCGGCACCACAGGGCCATCGAGGATCACGAGATCATAGCCGCCTGCGGCACGCGCCTGCGCAATTGCCTTGCGGATGGCGTCGGTCGCCTTGCCGGCATCGCCATCGGCGGCCGGCAGCACCGAAATGCCGTTGACCGTCTTGATCTCGCGCGCGTCCTTGGTGCCGATCGAGAGCCAGCCGAGCCGGCTCGGTTCGCTCTTGCCGCGGCGGTTGATCTTGTTCGAGAGCGAGCGTGCCTGATGGTCGGCATCGATCATCAGCACACGGGCGCCGTCGCGCGCAGCCGCCAGCGCGAAGTTCAGCGCGGCCACGCTCCGTCCGGTGGTCTCGCCGGTGCCGACCAGCGCGATGACAGGCATCGCCTTGCCGTCGGCGCGCCGGACCACCGCAGCGCGCATGTCGCGCCAGGCGTTGAGCAGCGAGGTCAGGGGAAAGCCGGGGCGCAGGGTCGGCCAGCCCAGGAGGGTGAGGTCGACGCCGCCGCCCGTGGCGAGAATGGCGCCCAACGTGTGAATGACGTCGGCCTCCTGGAGGCGGGCGATCAGCGGCTTTTCGATCAGGGGCTTCTCGACCGGCGCAGGCTGCAGCGGGGGAGCGGCAAGTTCCGGCGGCGCCTGCGCGACTTCCGGAGCTCGCGGGGCCTCCTGAGGCGGCGAGGCCTCCGGAGATCGCGCGCGCTGCGGAGCTCGCGCTGTTTCCGGGGCCGGGGTCCGCTGTGGACGGGCGGGCGTCGGCGCCGGCGCGGTCGCACCGGCGAACAGCAGCTCGGCCGCAACGAACCAGCTTGACGCAGCGACTGCGCCGAAGATGAAGCCGATCATGGCGAACAGGCTCATCGCCGGTGGGAACGAGCGCCGCTGCGGCACCGTCGCTTCGCCGATGACTCGGGCCGCGGAAGTGTTCAGGCTCTCCTGCTCCTCGGTCTCGCGCGACCGCTTGAGGAAGGATTGGTAGACGTCGCGGCTGGCGTCGGCCTCGCGCTCGAGCTCACGCAGGCGAACGGCGGCCTGGCTGAGCTGGACGCTCTGCCGCTTCTGCGCTTCCAGCGCCCGGTTGAGCGAGGCCTCGAAGTCGCGGGCGCGCGTCAGGTCGTTCTTGGCGGACTGGGCGAAGCGGTCGATCTCCTCGCTGATGGTGCGCTTGAGATCCTCGACCTGCTTCTCGGTCTGGCGCAGCGCCGGGTGGCGCGGGCCGAGCTCGCCGGCCTGCTCCGCATATTTCTTGCGAGCGTCGGCATATTGCGCGCGCAGATTCGCGATCGTCGGCGATTGCAGAGCCTCGGGGATCGCACCTGCATCCGCGGCCGTCCGCCGGCTCGCCTCGATCTGGTCGAGCCGCGCCTGCGCATCCATCGTCGCCGCGCGGGCGGCGGCCAGGCGCTGGTTGCTGGCCGACAACTGCTGGTCGCTGATCAGCGTGTCCTGGGTGCCGACGAAATTGTTCTGGGCCTTGTAGGTGGCGAGCGCGGTTTCGGCGTTGCGCAGCCGCTCGCGCAGCTCCTTCAGTCGGCTCGACAGGTCATTGGTGGCGCGCCGTGCTGCCGAAGCCTGCGAGTTGCGGGATTCCGTGAGATAGGCATTGGTCAGCGTGTTGGCGAGCATCGCCGCCTTGGCCGGGTCCGTCGACCAGACCTCGATGTCGACGATGAAGCTCTTCTCGGTCTTGCGGATCGTGATGTGCTTGTTCAACGCGTCGAGTGCCGCGAGCTGCACTTCCTTCTTCTCCGCGGCGGAGGGCGCGCGGGGGTGAAGGCCGATCAGGCCGAGCAGCGAGGACATCAGGCTGGTGCCGTCGCCGCCGCCGAATTCCGGATCCTTGTCGAGACCTGCCTGCTGGATGACCTGGAGCAGCACGCTGTTGGAGGTGATCAGGCGCGCCTGGCTCTCCACCACCATGGACATGCCGGAGACGTCCTGCGCGCGCGGCGTGAGCTCGCGATCGACGAGCTGAAGTTCGCGCGGATCGACATAGAGCTGTGCGGTGGCGGTGTAGCGCGGCGTCAGGCTCTTGCCGGCGGTGACGGCAAGCGTCGCGCCGAGCAGGGCGGCCGCGGCAATCGCAACCTTGCGCCGCCAGAGCAGATTGGCGAGCTCCAGCGCGTTGAAGCCGGCCTGAGGCTTCCGTTGCGGGGCTTCCGGTCCGGCCCGATCGATCGGCTGGTTATAGTCAAGCATGATCCCCAGCTTTCATTCCAACTGCCGCGGGCTGAGGGTTACTCTTCGCTTTACGCCACGCACCCGGGATATGGGTGCCCAATCAACGCAACAGGGAAAATTAACCATACTCACTGAGGGACTATTCACTGAAATGGCAAACAAAGCGTTTAAGCGCATGCCGCTCTTCGCTGCGTCGCCGCGACGCCGAGGTCTCCCAGTGATTAACGGTTCGTTACCGCGCGCAGCGTGCTCGCGCGGCTTCGCTCGTCGTGCGATCAGCGGCGCGCGCATGACTGTCAGATCTTCCGCAGGATGACGTGATAGTCGCCGCGGCGGACGTCGGTGCCGCGCGGGAGCACCGCGTTCAACACCGCGGCGCCGGCGTCGACCATGGCCGCAAACAGCGGCTTGCGCCGGCGCATCTCGGGATAGCGCGGGCTCTCGACTTCGCGCCGATAGATCATTTCGAGGCCGTGGGCGGCTGCGAATGCTTCGAGCCGCGGGAGCGTCACCAGCGGATGGAAGAATGTCGGGAAGGGCGGCTCGCCGGGCAGGCCGGCATCCTTGATGCCGCGGATGTGCCGGTAGAACCAGACGTGGAACCAGTGCGGCGAATATTTGGTGACGACCCCCGACAGCGAGCGCGGATTTGGCGCGCCGATCAGGATCAATCCGCCGCGCTTGAGCGCATCGCGGAAATTCAGGAGCGCCGCGTCGACGTCGGGAAGATGTTCGATCACGTTGTAGCAGATCACGAGATCGAAGGTCTCGCGCCCGAAACGGTGGGTCTGGACGTCACCGAGGATCGCCTCGTCGGCATAGGTATTGTTGCGAACCTGGTCCTCGTCGATGTCGACGACGGTCACGTGGCTGCGGCCCGGCAATTCCGGTGGCAGGACGCTGCAGGAGCCGCCGCCGGCTTCATAGATGGCGAGGCGGCCTTGCGGCAGTTCGCGGCGCAGCACGTCGTGAACAGCGAGCAGGCTGTCGCGGGCTTCGCCGGGAATCAGATCGTGTAGTGCAGTGGGTGGTGGGGAGGCCGCAGAGGCGTTGATTGCCGTGGCTGTCGCGAAATCGATCGTCGCTGGCTTGTTCATGATTTTCTGACCGCGCTTGTTCTATTCAAATTTACAGGAAAAAACCCGCTCGCCCGAAGAGCAAATCTGATGCCGAGCCGTGTCACTGATTGCAGTGCTTACAGCCGGGTTAATGCACATAGCCGTTAACTACGGCATTGTTCATGTCGAGCCGTTGTCGGCGCACTGGACCGCGAATTGCACTAACACGCATGCGAGGTCTCGCGGCAGAAACACGCGAAGGCGGTTAAGTGCCTGGTGTTGTGCCATGATGGCTGCAGGTTGCCGGCAGGACGCCGGGATGGGCTTGCGCGTCCGCCGGTCATTTTGGGACGAATCCGTCCTGCAGCGACGTACCGTTGCGGGACGGGAGCGATCCGCGCGATCGAAGCAGGGCTTTTTCAACACATCTCGGACATCTAGAACGTCATGACATTGATCCCGACAGACCTGTCCGCCACGCGCATCGCGGACGTCGTGAGCGATCCCAACCGGGAGATCGTGGCGAGCTCCCGCGTCATCGACCTGTCGGTCGGCATCGTCGTCTGCATCCCCTGCTTCCGTCGCCCGCAGCATCTGCGGCTGACCCTGGACTCGCTGGCGAGCCAGCGCACGCCCCGCTCCTTTGCCGTCGTCATGGTCGAGAACGATGCCGAGCGGCGCGAGAGCGCGCCAGTTGCCGCGGAATATCTCGCCGATGGCAGGCTCCAGGGCATCTGCCTCGTCGAGAAGCGGCAGGGCAATTGCCAGGCGATCAACGCCGCGTTCGAGACGGCGCAGACGCTGTTTCCCGCCGCGACCCGCTTCCTGATGATCGACGACGACGAGATCGCATCAAGCGACTGGCTCGAGCTGATGGTTCGCACCGCGGAGGCGACCGGCGCCGACATCGTCGGTGGACCGGTATTGCCGGTCTTCGACGACGGCAGCCAGCCCTGGCTGTCGCGTCATCCCGCGTTTCGTCCCGCTTATGACTACAGCGGCGCCGTGCCGCTGATCTATGGCTGCGGCAATTGCCTGATCACGCGCGCGGTGTTCGAGCGGTTCGACCGCCCGGCATTCGACCTGCGTTTCAATTTTCTCGGCGGCGGCGACTGCGATTTCTTCGTGCGGTGCCGCGATGCCGGCCTGAGATTCCACTGGACGGCGGAGGCGGTCATCACCGAGACGGTGCCGCAGAGCCGGACCAGTCTCGCCTGGATCGCGAAGCGAGGCCTGCGCATCGGCGCGATCAACTATCGGGTGCAGTCCAAGGCTGCACAGAGTGCGTCGGCGCGGGCGCTGGTGTTCGCGCAGATGGTTGGACGATTGCCGTTGTCGCTGGTGCGTGCGGCGGGCCTGCTGACGTCGTCCAAGGCCGTCGTCGCAATGCATCCCGTCATGGTCGCACTCGGCTCCGTGCTCGCGGCGTTCGGCATCGAGCCGAAACCCTATGAAGCCTCGAAGATCGTGTCCTGACGCCGCGACGCTGGTCTAGATGCCAAAACGGGTGAGCAGCACCCGCACAGCCGAACGTGGCAGCGATTTGAGTGACCGCCGGCCGACCATCGCAAGATAGGCGAAGGCTTGGCGATATCTGCCGAAACGCACGGCCTGCATTGCCGAATAAGTGACGAGATGGACCTCTGCGGCCTGGCGCAGCGGCCCGGCCATGCCTTCGGGCAGTCTTGCCAGGATCAGTCCGTCATCGAAGACCCGCGTGACCGCCGGGAAGAAGTCCTGCGGCGTCCGCACCGCCGCATTCATCGTGTTGGCGGTATGCACACGATAGTCGAGCAGGAGTTTTGGCGCGAATTCGAACTCGCCGATGGCGGCAAGTCGGCACCAGCAGTGCCAATCCTCGCAATATCTGAGCGAGACGTCGAAACCGCCGACGGCGCGGAAAGCTTCCGCGCGGGTGAGCACGATGCCGCCATTGACGATGAAATTGCCGGCCGCGAGTCGCGTCAGCACGTCGCCGGATGGCTTGCTGCGTCCCTTCAACAGGTCGCGCCGGCCGATCTGCCGTCCCTCGCTGTCGATCGTGTTGTAGTCGCCATAGACGAGAACTGCGCGCGGAGCGCCGCGCGCGGCCGCCAGCAGTGCGGCCACGGCTTCGGGACGCAGGCGGTCATCGGCGTCGAGGAAGAGCAGCCAGTCGCCGCTCGCATGCCGGGCGCCGAGATTGCGGGCTGCCGAGACGCCGGTTGCGTCATTGTGCATCAGCCGCAGCCGCGGATCATGCATGTCGCGAACGATCTCGATCGTGTCGTCCGTCGAGCCGTCCTCCACGACGATGATCTCGGCGACATCGCCTTGCGCCAGTGCGCTCGCGATGGTTTCGCCGATATAGGCCGAAGCGTTCTTGGCGGGAATGACGACGGAGACCGACGCGCCCGGGGCGATCGGCAGCGGCAGCCGCGTCGCCGGCGCTATGCGTGAGGCGGCCGGTAATTCGAGAACCTCGTCGGCGGTGATCAAGGCGGCGGCTCGTCTTTAATGGTCTGTTAACCAGGGCGCGTCTGCCAAGCTGGCAATGCTGCAATCGAAATCTCGTCCGCTGATGATAGCCGCATTATGAGCAAGTCGCTGCCGCTAGCGCCCGTGCGGCGCCCGGATTCGTGGAATAACGTTAAGCCGGTGACATCAAGTCTGCGGCAAACACAGAACGAGTCCGGCAGCTCCGCTCGCGCAGAATGTGCGTGTCGTCTTCGGCGTGCTGGTTGACGGATGGTTAACGGCGGTGAGCTAGAACCTGAGGCTTCTCCGGTCTCAACACCTGCCGCGATGGATAGCAGCTTGGATCGCAGCGCCGCCGACATGACTGACGTCGAAGCCCGATCGTTCGGCCACGTCCTGCGCGATGGACTCGCGGGGGTGAACGCCATGCGCGCGGCGCGCTGCCTCGTCGCCGTAGCGGCCTTGCTGTTGATCCTGGTGACGTTGGAGCCGTTTCCCGACCTGCGCAGTGAGAACTTCGTGACCGTCGTCGGCGGGCGAATGGCGCTGACCTACATTGTCTACGGCCTGCTGGCCATCGTTGCCGTGCTGTGCGTCGCCGCGACCGACGCGCCGGCGTTGAAATCGCTGGTGACCCCGCTGCATCTCTGTCTGGTCGGCTGGCTGTTGATCAACGTCGCCTTCTCCGAGAGCCGCGGCGTTTCGCTCCAGCGCTTCGTGCTCGCCGCGAGCGTGACGTCGCTCGCCGTGCTCCTGCCGCTGTTGCCGCCGACGCAGCGCGGTTTCAATTTGTGCCTCGGCGGTGCCGCGCTCGCGCTGCTGGCGCTATGTTATCTCGGCGTCTTCCTCGCGCCGCAATATTCCATCCACACGGCGCTCGACATCACCGAGCCGCAGCTCGCCGGCGACTGGCGCGGCAGTTTCGGCCACAAGAACGTCGCCTCGCCGGTGATGACCATCCTGGTCTATGTCGGCATCTACCTGTCCGCCGTCGGTTCGTTCGTGATGGGCCCGGCGATCGCCGCGCTGGCCGGCATCTTCCTGATCTTCACCGGCGGCAAGACGTCATCGGTGCTGTGTCTTGCGGTCTACGCGCTGGCGTCGCTGGTCTACGTCACGCGGAGCCTGTGGCTGAAGCGGATCGTCTGCTTCGTGCCGCTGATCCTGATGAACCTGCTGACGGTCGGCAGCGTCATGAGCCCGGCACTCGGCGGCATGACGCGGCTGCTTCCGCTCGATCCCACCTTCACCGGCCGTTCCGCGATCTGGGAGTTCGCCCTCGCAGCCGTCGCGGAGAAGCCGATCATCGGCCACGGCTATGCGGCATTCTGGGACGACGTCAGCGCACGGCAGACCGCTCAGGGCGCCGAATGGGCGACCACCGCGGCCCACAGCCACAACAGCTATCTCGATCTTGCGGTCACCATCGGCCTGCCGGGGTTGCTGCTGGTGATCCTCGTCTTCGTGC
Organism: Bradyrhizobium sp. 1(2017); assembly: GCF_011602485.2. Lineage (NCBI taxonomy): Bacteria > Pseudomonadati > Pseudomonadota > Alphaproteobacteria > Hyphomicrobiales > Nitrobacteraceae > Bradyrhizobium > Bradyrhizobium sp. 1(2017). Next base: position 1,412,329 of record NZ_CP050022.2, read on the forward strand.
TCGCGCCGCTCGGCAATTTCCACTCGGCCCAGGCGCGCAACCGCAGCAGCGCGCTGGCAAAGCTGTTCCTGACGATATGGCTGTTCGGCTTGTACTACGGAGCCACCGAGACCTTCCTGCTGGATCGGCAGAATCCGATCTGGTTCATGTTCGCGCTCGCCGTGGCCGGACTGCACTTCCTGGCCAGGTTCCAGTGCGTCGAGCCGACGGAACCGGCGCGCTGACAGCTTGTCGCAGCAGCGCGGCCTTGGTGGCATCGGCTTAACGATAAGCTGCGAAGCTGCTTGTGGTCTGCGGCGAAACATAATCTATCTGAAGGTACTCAGTAATCGTATGTCCCGCGGATGACGTTCCTCAGCGTCGAGCAATCAGAAGGTCGGGTGTCGAGCACGCCGGGAATCGCGGTCGATTTCCTGCGTGACTGGCAGCAGGCGGCTTTGCGCCTGAACACGGGCCATCGCACCGCGTTCCAGCACGGCCTCTGGCTCGGCCCCTGGTACGCGGCGTTTGACCATCTCGCGCCGCTGATCGCCGTGATCTCCGATGCCGCAACCGGCGAGGATATCGCGCTGGTGCCGATGATCAGCCATGCCAGGCGCGGCATCCGCGTCGTCGAGTTTGCCGATCTCGGCGTCTCCGACAACAATGCGCCGATCCTGTCGCTCGGCGCTGCGTTGGATGCCGCTGCGATGCGTGCGATCGGCAAGGCGTTGATCAACGCACTGCGCGCCTTGCCCGATGGCCTCGATCTGCTGCGCCTGAAGAAGATGCCGGCCCAGATTGGCGGCAAGCCAAATCCGCTGATGTCGCTCGGGCGGGCTGGTTCCTCCTCGCTCAACGGCAATCTCGTGCTGCTCGGCGACGACTATGAATCCTACCAGGCCTCGATCAAGCGCATGCAGATGCCGCGCTGCTGGCGCGTCTTCACCCGTCATGCCGGCGCCCGGTTCGAGGTCGCCACGGATGTCGCGCGCGCGCATGAGCTGCTGGACGTGATGGACGTCCAGCAGCAGGCGCGCATGCAAAGGCTCGGCTTGCGGTTCGTCCTCAACGATGAGACCCATGCGCGGTTCTACCGCGAGGTTGCCCGCCAGGGCCTTGCGGAAGGCTATGCCGTGGTCTCGGCGCTGGTCTGCGACGAGGGAATCATCGGCACGTCGTTCGGCGTCAGGCAAGGCGCGACCTATTACCTGCTGCGCATCAGTCATGGCGGCGATTCATGGTCGAGCTGCTCCCCCGGGCTGCTCGTCATCGAACGCACCATGGCGGCGCTGCATGCAAAGGGCGTGCGTCGGTTCGATCTCAGCATCGGCAACCAGGACTATAAGCGCCGCTTCGGCGCCACGCGGGTGCCGCTGACCGATGTCAGCGTCGCGCTGTCCTGGCGCGGTCTGCCATACGCATGGCGCGACCATGCCGCGCAGGGTCTGCGCCGATATCCCGGGTTGGCTGCCATCGCCGCACCGGCGCTGCGCGGGATGCGCTGACCTGTCATCGCGAAAGACCCGCACCGAAGGCCTGCAGCAGCGCGCGCCCTTGCGGCCAGTCGCCGAGCCTGCTCGACGCATTGATGTGGCCGAGCGCGCCGAGCACGATGAGTCCGGATCGCCAGGCACTTGCTCGCTGCCGTGTCGCACGGATATCGCCATAGGGATCGTCCGTGCTGGCGATGACGAGCGAAGGGAAGGGCAGCGCGCGGTCCGGCACCGTCTTGAACGCGGCGGCCTCCATCGGAAAGTTCGCGCCATCAGGATCGGGCACCGCGACCAGAAACGCGCCGGCGATGCTGGATGGGAAGCGGGCGGCCCAGTGCGCGACCAACAGGCAGGCGAGGCTGTGTGCGACCAGCACGGGCGGCGTCGCGCAACTCCTGACCGCCCGCTCCAGCGATTGCTCCCAGTCGTCGAGGTCGGGCTGATCCCAGCTCGCAGGCTGAAATCGCACGAAGCGCGCATCGTCGCGCTCCCAGATCGTCTGCCAATGGGTGTCTCCGGAGCCGCCGAGGCCGGGCAGGGTGATGGTGTCGTGCATGGTGTCCCGTGATATCTGAGAGGAGACGCAGTGTGGCTGGTCGAGGCGCTGCGCGACATGGCAAGTCATCGGTGGAATCGGCCATCCGCCGTTGATCTCAAGGTGGAATGGAGAATTGTCTTGGATCGCTTCGGGAGCATCGATGCCAAGGATTTGAAGATACTCGAAGCGCTGCAGGCCAATGCGCGGGTGCCGCTGTCCGAGCTCGGCCGCTCCGTCGGATTGTCCCAGCCGGCGGTCTCCGAACGCGTCAAGCGGCTCGAGGAAGCCGGGATCATCGAGGGTTACGGCGCACGGATCAATTCGCGCGCACTCGGGCTCGGCCTGATGGCGCTCGTGCGCCTGCGCACCACGCATGAGCACATCAAGACCTGTCTCAAGCGGTTCAGCGAGATTCCGTACATCATCGAAGTCCATCGCGTGACCGGCGACGACTGCTTCGTTCTCAAGGTGCTCGTTCCCGCGCCTGAGGATCTCGAGACGATCGTGGATCGCATTGCCGGCTTTGGCGCCGTCACGACCTCGCTGGTGCTGCGGAGCGAACCGGCGCGGCCGATCGGCAAGGACCTCGTCAGGAGGAAAATCGAACGAACGTGACGGCGATGCCCGCCATCACGATCCCGTGCAGCCAGCACACCGAAACCGGCCACGCGAGGCGCGAACGAGGCTGCGACAATACCAGCGGCGCGCCAGCGCCTGTGCGGGCCGGCGGATCATCTGCGCGATCAACAACAGTTCGAAAGCCATTCGTATCGCTTCTGGTCCATGTCCTCCGCAGATATGGGGCGGCATTTCCGCAAGAGAATGCCGCCCCTGTCGCATCAGCCATGCAACCGATCGTGCGCAAGGCTTAACCGTGCTCAGCCATGCAGCTTCTTGGCGGTCTCCGCGATCTGGCGGCCCTGATAGCGCGCGCCGGCGAGCTCGTTGGCGCTGGGCTGGCGGCTGCCGTCGCCGCCGGTGATCGTGGTGGCGCCGTAGGGCGCGCCGCCGGTGACCTCGTCGAGCTTCATCTGGCCGGCGAAGCCGTAGTTCATGCCGACCACGACCATGCCGAAATGCAGGAGATTCGTGATGATCGAGAACAGCGTGGTCTCCTGTCCGCCATGCTGGGTCGCGGTCGAGGTGAAGGCGCCGCCGACCTTGCCGTGCAGCGCGCCCTTGGCCCAGAGCCCGCCGGCCTGGTCGAGGAAATTCGCCATCTGCGAGGCCATGCGGCCGAAGCGGGTGCCAGTGCCGACGATGATCGCATCGTAATTGGCGAGGTCCTCGATCTTGGCGATCGGGGCGGCCTGATCGACCTTGTAGTACGAGGCTTTCGCGACCTCGGCGGGTACTAGTTCCGGCACGCGTTTGATGTCGACAGTCGCGCCGGCTTCGCGGGCGCCTTCGGCGACGGCATTGGCCATCGCTTCGATGTGGCCGTAGGCGGAATAATAGAGCACGAGAACTTTGGTCATGGTGGTCTCCGGTGATTAGGTTACTGGTAATTGGGGGCGTCATGCCCGGGCTCGTCCCGGGCATCCATGTTCTTGTTCGCTCGTGAAGGGGCGTGAATGGCCGGGACATCGGCGAGCGGGAGCGACGCCGTCCTTCGGGCGGCTATGCCCGGCCATGACGGTGAGAGTCGTTAAGCCGCGTCGACGAGCACGATCTCCGAATCTTCCAGTGCGGTGATCTTCAAGCTCTCTTCGTTGCGGATCGCGGCACCATCGCGGGCGTTGACGCGCACGCCGTTGATCTCGACCGCGCCCGCCGCGGGCACGAGATAAAGATGCCGGGACTTCTGCGACTGGTACTCCGCACTCTCGCCCGCCTTCAGCGTGGTGGCGAGCACCCGCGCATCGGCGCGGATCGGCAGCGCATCCGTGTCGCCCTCGAGACCGCTCGCGATGGTGACGAGCTTGCCGGAACGATCCGCCTTCGGGAACGGCTTCGAGCCCCAGGTCGGCTGTCCGCCGCGCAGCGTCGGCTCGATCCAGATCTGGAAGATCCGCGTCTGTGTCGGCTCGAGATTGTACTCGGAGTGGCGGATTCCGCTGCCGGCGCTCATCACCTGAACGTCGCCCGCCTCGGTGCGACCCTCGTTGCCGAGGCTGTCCTGATGGGTGATCGCGCCCTCGCGCACATAGGTGATGATCTCCATGTTGGCGTGGGGATGGGCGGGGAAGCCGGTGTTCGGCGCGATCTCGTCGTCGTTCCACACCCGCAGGGCGCCATGCCCCATGTTGTTCGGGTCATAATGGCTTGCGAAGGAGAAATGGTGCTTGGCCTTGAGCCAGCCGTGGTCGGCGCCGCCGAGCTTTGCGAAAGGTCTGAGTTCGATCATCTGCGTAATTCCTTGACTTGATTTGGTGGCGGTTCGGATCAGGCGCCGAACCCGCCGTCGACGTTGAGCACGGTGCCGGTGACGAAGGAGGCCTCGGGGCTGGCGAGGAAAACGACGCCGGCCGCGACTTCCTCGGGGCGGCCGAAGCGCTGGAGCGCGTGCTGCTTGCGCTGGGTCTCGGCGAACTCGCCGCCGTCCTTCGGATTCATGTCGGTATCGATCGAGCCCGGCTGCACCACGTTCACGGTGATGCCGCGGGGGCCGAGGTCTCGCGCCGCGCCCTTGGTGTAGCCGACGACCGCCGCCTTGGTGGCGACGTAATCGGCAAGGCCCGGGAACGAGGCGCGATCGGCCAGCATCGAGCCGACGGTGACGATGCGGCCGCCTTCACTCATCAATTGCGAGGCGGCGCGGATCGCCGCGATCACGCCATGCACGTTGACCTGGTCCTGGCGGGCGAGCGCTTCAGTGTCGGCATTGGCATCGTCGATCGCACCGCCGGCGGCAACGCCGGCATTGTTGACGAGGATGTCGAGATGGCCGAATTCCTTGGCGACGTCGTTGACGAGCTGCGTCACGTCCTTGGCTGACGCCTGATCCGCCTTGAAGGCGTGCGCCTTGACGCCTTTGGCCTTCAATTGCGCGACGACGGCTTCGGCCTTGTCGGGCGAAGCGACATAGCTGATCGCGACGTCCGCGCCTTCGTCGGCGAGCGCGCGGGCCGAAGCTGCGCCAATGCCGCGCGAGCCGCCGGTGACGAGGGCAACCTTGCCTGAGAGCTTCTTGGCCATTGGATGACTCCATTGCTTGGGTTTGCGATTGACCCTTGGATAAGCCTTCGCCTTCGGTATATAAATAGAAACTGTTGAAACGCATTGTTTCCTTAAATATCCCGAATGGATCGATTGCCATGGCAAAACTCCCCGATTTCGAGGCGCTCGCGATTTTCGCAAAAGTCGTGGAATTACGGTCGTTTGCGGGGGCCGCAAGCGAGCTCGTGATGTCGAAGGCGACGGTCTCCAAGGCGGTGACACGGCTGGAGGAGCGGCTCGGGGCACGGCTGTTCAATCGCACCTCGCGCCGGCTCGCCCTGACCGATGCCGGGCACAAGCTTGCCGAACGCGCGACGCGCCTGCTGGCCGATGGCGAGGCCGCGGAGAACGAGGCGCTGGCGCAATCGGTTGCGCCGCGCGGGCTGGTCCGGCTCGCCGTGCCCATGACGTTCGGCATCAAGGCGGTGGCGCCGCTGCTGCCGGAATTCTTCCAGGCCTATCCGGAAGTTTCCGTCGACCTGCATCTGAGCGATGCGACCGTCGACCTGATCGGCGAGGGATTCGACATGGCGGTGCGGATCGCGCGACTGCCGGACTCTTCGCTGATCGCACGGCAGCTCTTCACCATGCCGCGCTACACCGTGGCCGCGCCGTCCTATCTGAAGCAGCATGGACGGCCGACACATCCGATGCATCTGGCCGAGCACAAATGCTTCAGCTACGCCTATCTGTCGACGCCGAACGTCTGGCACTACACCAATTCGGCGGGCGAGCAGGCCAGCGTGCGCCCGGGCGGCCCGCTTCGTGTCAACAATGGCGAGGCCGTGATGCCGGCATTGATCGCAGGTCTTGGCATCGCCGAGCTGCCCGAATTCATCGTTGGCGAGGCAATCGCGTCCGGCGCCGTCGAGGTGATCCTGAAGGACTGGAAGCAGGCCGAAGGCGCCGTGCACCTGGTGACGCCGCCCGGCGGACCGCGCCCCGCACGAGTCGAAGCGCTCGGCGATTTTCTCGCGGCAAAGCTGCCGGGCACCTGCAAGCGGCGGACGAAGAAGGCTGGCAAAACCACGCAACTGTCGTAGGGTGGGCAAAGCGAAGCGTGCCCACGCCCTTTGACTGAGGATATCGGCGCGCACGGGGCCAGATGTTTTTCTTCACGGTCGTGCTCGCAGATCGGTCGAGCACGCTGCTCGTCGATCAAGACGAATCTATCGAACCGTCTTTCAGCGCCAGCCGTTCGAGACGGTCGCAATTTGTATCTTGCCAGACCACCTCCACGCGATCTGGACGTTGCCCGAGGGTGACGTCGATTTTCCATCGCGGTGGAATCTGATCAAAGGCGGCTTTTCGCGAGGGTTAGAACCGCAGGAGCGCTCGGCAAGTAAGCTGCTCAAGCGCGAGAAAGGCATCTGGCAGCGCCGCTATTGGGAGCACGCCATTCGCGACGAGGCGGACCTGGAGCGCCACATTGACTATATTCACTTCAACCCCGTGAAGCACGGTCTCGTCACACGGGTGCGCGATTGGACTCTGAGCAGCTTCCATCGTTATGTGGAGCAAGGCATCCTCTCCGCGGACTGGGGAGGGAACATGCGAGACATTGCGGGGCATTTTGGCGAGTGATGGTGGGCACGCTTCGCTTTGCCCACCCTACGGATCTCGCTAGGAAACTTTGACACCGTCGATCGAGACGATGCGCAGGCTCGGCTTCAGGGTCTCCTCCAGCTGCGACTTCAATTCGTGAACGCGGGGGTCGCTCGAACGCTTCGCGCAGACCGCATATTGATGGACGGATTGCGCCAGTGCGCGCCGTGCTTCCGGCGTTCGTGTCATCTCGGGCTTTGCAAGCCGCAGCACGATCGCAGCGAGATTCACCAGCATCTCGTCCAAGGCGACATCGATGGTTCCAAGATTTCGCATCACTCACTCCCTGGGAGGGCAACAGCGGGTCCCGGGAGGCGTTCCTGGCTCGGCCGAACATGGCTAATGCTTCGTAAACGTCTTGTTCTTGCCGATCGCCGCGCTAGGCTGGGAGCGAAACAAGAAAAACTGGGGGAGGGACTTTCATGGACCGACGCGATCTCTTGCGCGCCGCCGTTGCACTGCCGCTATTGCGTGCTGCATTGCCCGACGAGGCCTTTGCGCAAAGCTATCCTGCCCGCAACATCACCATGATCGTGCCGTTTCCCGCCGGCGGACAGGCCGATCTCGCGGCGCGTCCGGTCGCACAGGCGCTGGAGCGGGTCCTGGGCAAGCCCGTGATCGTCGACAACAGGGCCGGCGGTGGCGGCGGCTCGGTCGGCAATGCCGCGGCTGCGCGCGCCGAGCCTGATGGCTACACGCTGTTGATGACGCTGTCCTCGCTCGCGGTACTCCCGGAGGCCGACCGCCTGTTCGATCGTCCCGTTGCCTACGAGGTCGCGCAATTCATGCCGATCGCGCGCGTCCTCGCCGATCCCACGCTGCTCGCGGTGCCGGCTTCGGCGCCTTGGAAGACGGCGCAGGACTTCGTCGAGGACGCGAAAAGGCGCCCCGGCCAGATCCCCTTCGGCTCGTCCGGGCCCTATGGCACACTGCACGTGGCGATGGAGATGTTCGCAAACAGCGCCGGCATCAAGCTGCTGCACGTGCCGTTTCGCGGCGCAGGTCCCGCGCTGACCGCGATCCTCGGCGGGACCGTGCAGGCGATCGCCGCCGCACCCGGCACGCTGAAGCCGCAGGTCGACGACGGCAAGCTGCGGGTGCTCGGCAATTGCGGCGCGCAGCGCATCGCGAGCTTCCCCGACGTGCCAACCTTCCAGGAGCTCGGCTACAAGGACGTCGAGTTTTACATCTGGGCCGGGTTGTTCGCCCAGAGCTCTCTTCCGGCGCCGATCGCGACCCGTCTGCGCGAGGCGATGGCAGAGGTGATGAAGAGTCCCGACGTGCTCAGGGCTTTCGAAACCTCGGGCAGTCTCGTCGCCTACCAGGACGCCCCTGCCTTCTCCGAGTTCGTTGCCGTCGACAGCGCGCGGCTTATCGCGGCGGTGAAGAAGATCGGCAAGGTGGAGTAGGGGTGAAGTTCGGAATTCGCGGCGCCGGCGACGCTTTGGGATGACACCATCTGAATCTGATGCGAAGGTGCAGGATCTCAATATCGGCAACCGGTCCTCGATCTGAAGAAGCGGCGGGAGCCGGAAGATCGGCCAAACAGGTTCCAGGCGCGCTTTCACATTTTGTTGTTGGTCCAGAACCTTCCCTCGCCTCATTGATTGAGGAAGTTTTGACGCATCGGGAAGGATTGGACATGCGAACAGAGCGGATCGCGCTGGGTGTGGCGCTTGCGATCGGCGGTATCGTCGCGCAGAGCGCGGCGACCGCGCAAGAATACCGTGGAACGATGGAACAGCAGATGGCGTGCACGCCCGACGTATGGCGGCTGTGCAGCGATCAGATTCCCGACGTCAGCCGCATCACAGCTTGCTTGCAGCAGAACACGCCGCAGCTTTCCAGTGGATGCCGCGCCGTGTTCCAGTCCAACAATCAGATGCCGCCGCAGCAGCAGGTTCCGCGCAATCGTGCCGCACCGCCGCCATCGCGTTACAATGCCGCGCCGCCGCCTCAACAGCTCCAGCCGCGGCCTTATGACGATGACGATTAGCGCAGGCGGGTATGTGATCCGGTAAAGCGCACAGCGTCAGGCGTGAAGCTGCGGTCGTGCCGCTTCGTTCAGCGCTCCCCCTTGCTGTCCGACTCAGGTCGATGTCCAAGCACCGTCCGCAACACGACAGCGAAGAGAATGGCTGCCACTGGCCAATGGAACCAGATTTTATGCGCGCCAGTGAACAGATTGATCAGAATCAAAAAGGCCGACACCGTGAGGGCCGCTGCGACCGGGCGGGGCAGCTTCGCCAGCCAATCGGAGATGACACTCGTCCATGAGGATGGCCCGTGCCTGTCGCCCATCCGCAAAGCGCCGGCTTCCTCCCGGCGAGCTGGGCCTTGGTTGGCCGCAACGCTCCCTTGGCCGGCAGCTTGGTCGCCCAAGGTCACTCGATAGCTGGTCAAGGGCGCAATGTTCTTCATGGGCCGCTGGCCAAGACAGTCGAAGCCGACGGACAGTTTGTTGTGCACCTGATCGTAGACTGAGCTCGAGATCACGACGCCGCCGGGTTCAGCGAGTTCTTGCAGCCGCGACGCGATATTGACTCCGTCGCCATAGATGTCGGAGCCGTCCACCATCACATCTCCAAGGTTGATGCCGATGCGAAACCGCATCGGGTTCACGGGAGAGGGGTCCGAATCCTGATTTGAGATCTCTTGCTGAATCTCGACCGCGCATTGCACGGCCTCGACGACGCTGGCGAACTCGGCGATCACGGCATCGCCCCAGGTATTCACGATGCGGCCGTCGTGACGCTCGACCAATCCCGCAATGGCAGTGCGGTAGCGGCGGAGCGTCTCCAGCGTTCCCGCCTCGTCTGCTTCCATGAGGCGAGAATAGCCGTACACATCGGCGCACAGCACGGTTGTCAGCCGTCGTTTGACCTTATCGTCGGGCATGTCCCCACATTAGCCTTCCTGACCGGCAAATGCATCAGGCATCCCGCGGTTGCCTTACGGTCTGATCTCGCAGACATCGACCCATTCGGCCGCGGTCAGCTCGGCCATCCGATCCGGCGTGATGCGCACCGCGCTGTGGGTCGAGCCCGCGGCCGGCACCACGACGTCGAACGCCTTCAATGAGACGTCGCAATAGATCGGCAGCGGTGCCTTCAGGCCGAACGGGCAGACGCCGCCGACCTCGTGGCCGGTGATATCGGCGACCTCCTCCAGCCCCAGCATCTTCGGCTTGCCGCCGAATTGCGCCTTCACCTTCTTGTTGTCCATGCGCGACGTGCCGCTCGCGACGATCAGGATCACGCGCTCGCCGATGCGCAAGGACAGCGTCTTGGCGATCCGGCCGGGCTCGACCCCATAGGCTTCGGCAGCCAGCGGCACGGTGGCGGAACTGATCGGGGATTCGATGACCGTGATGTCGGGGGCTTTCTCGGCGAAGAAATCGCGAACGGATTGAAGGCTCATTCCAAACAGCTCATTCCAAAACTCGTGGGCGGGCGTCGATCCCCAATGCGGTCCATCAAGCGATGCCCGGCAGCTCTGAAAGCGCGCGGATGCGATGATCCGGCACGAAGCCGAGCTCGTCCATCTGGGTGCGGATCGCCCTGAACATCGTCAGCGGTGCCACGAGTTCGTTCTCGACGCAAGCCAGCGCCATGGCCTCGGGCGTCACCCGCTCGATCCAGGCAACCTGCAGCCCGAACGATTTCGCCCCGGCTGCGTCCCAGGGATTCGAGGAGACAAACAGAACCTCGCTCGGCTGGGTGCCGAGCATCTCGCCGATCAGCTCATAGGCCTCCGGGCTCGGCTTGAAGACCTTCTTCGCATCGACGCTGATGGTGGCATCGAGCAGGGCGTCGAGGCCGGAATTGCGCACGAGCGCATCGAGCATGTCCGGACTGCCGTTGGAGAGGATGGCGAGCTTTCGCGGCTTCAAGGCCGCCAGCGCCGCTGTCGCGTCCGGATAGAGATCGAGGTGCAGATATTTCTCGATCACGCGCTCGAATGCGTCGTTGTCGTACGCGAGCCCCAGCATGCGCAGCGTATAGGCGAGCGAGTCGCGGGTAACGACGGCAAAGTCCTGGTAACGCCGCATCAGCGAGCGCAGCCAGCTGTATTCGAGCTGCTTGATGCGCCACACCTGCGTGATGATCTCGCCATAGCCCGGAAACGCATCCTCGGTGATCTCGGCGACCGACTGGATGTCGTAGAGCGTCCCGTAGGCGTCGAAGACGACGGCTTTGATGCTCATTGGCTGTCCTTCCAGTCAGTTGCGGTCACGAGAACTCCGCTTGGGAAGTGCGCATAATCGTCAGCTTATCAAAGCACCCGGTCACTTCCACTTGAGACAACCGGACGTGACGATACCGTCCCGATCAAGTCGCCTATCTTTCTAGTCAAGCTTCCTATCGACCGACAAGTACGGAGAATCTCATGATCCTCTATTACCATCCCGGAGGCTGTAGCTTGGCTGATCACATCGCGCTGATCGAGGCAGGCCTTCCATACGAACTCGTTAAGGTCGAACGGGGCAAACGGACCGAGGATGGGCGTGACTTCATGACGATCAATCCGAAGGGGTTCATTCCCGCCCTGGAACTCGACGATGGGAGTGTCCTTACCGAAAATCTCGCCATTCTTGACTATATCGCCCACCAAGCGGGGGCCCTGCTTCCCAGCGACGGTCTCGGCCGTTGGCGTGCACTCGAAGCCACGTCCTTCATGACCACCGAATTCCATGGCAATTTCAGGCCCTTTTTCCACGCTGACGCGACCCATGCGGAAAGGGCCAAGGCGCGAAAGTTGCTGGTCAAGCATTTCGCCACGATCGCCGGCCAGCTTGGCGCTAGGCCGTTTCTGGTGGGCGATCGAATGACGATCGCAGACCCATACCTTGTCGTGATGCTGATGTGGGCTGAGAAGAACGAGATCGAGGTGCCGAAGCGGCTCGACGACTATCTCGCGCACATGAAGACGATTCCTTCGGTCGCCAAAGCGCTCGCAGATGAAGGGCTCGTCTGAGGAAGGCCTGTTCTCGGCGACGCCGCTTCCCTCCTGAGCACCTGTTCGAAAGGAGTGATCCATGCTCGATGCCGAAGCCCGATCTATCCCGCGACCGACTTGAGCCGCGAGAGTCAATCACACAAGCAGTTCTCCGACGGCTACTTCCTGACCAAGGAACTGATCGATTGGTTCTGGAGCGCCTATGTGCCGACCGGCGTTGATCGGACCCACCCCAGGCTTTCGCCGCTGCTAGCCAACGACTTCAAGGGCCTGCCGCCCGCCTTCGTGCTGACGGCCGGCTACGACCCGCTACGCGACGAGGGCCGCGCCTACGCCGAGCGGCTGATCGATGCCGGTGTGAAAACGACCTACGTGAACTATCCGGGCACTATCCACGGCTGTTTCTCGCTGACAAGGTTCCTCAGCCAGGGGCTGAAGGCCAACGAAGAAGCGGCGGCGGTGATGGGAGCCTTCTTCGGGACCTAGCCTTGGCTTGGCAGGTCACGGTCGAGCAGACCGATGAAAACCAATGAAGAATCCTTCAGAACGGGCTCACAAGAGGATATCTGTTGTTGGGCCCAGGCCGGACTCAGGGCGAGTTGCGCCAACGTGCTGCTACAGGGGCGGAGCAGACCTCGGACGAAGAGCAGCGCAAGCTAGACAGTCGGTGGACGTCCTCGCCGCGACCAGGTCTCCCGCTCGGCGAAGACGCGGCTGACCTCCGCCATGTGCTCCGTGCCCCAGGCGCACAGTGGCACAAGTGCCTGGGCGAGGCTGTGGCCCAAAGGCGTGAGGCTGTAGTCCACGCGCGGCGGCACCTCCTTGTAGTCGGTCCGCTTCACGAGGCCGTCGGCCTCGAGCTCCTTCAGTTGCTGGATCAGCACCTTGTCGCTGACGTCGCGCACTGCGCGCCGGAGCTCGCCGTAGCGGGTCGGGCCGTCCTGAGCGATGAAGTACAGGATCAACGGCTTCCACTTGCCGGAGACGACCCGCAGGGTCGCGTCCAGGCCGCAGGTGAAGCCGGGCAAGGTCGGTGTGCAACTCCGGACCGGCGGTGCACTGCTCGCCTGCGGCGGGCTTGAGTCTGAACGATCTGACGACATTTTTGGGGTACTTACCAAAAGGTGCATACTTGTCGATAGGTGGGTACGCCGCCAGCTCAGTGCAACCCTAGTGAAGGAGCACATCATGAGCAGACTACAAGGCAAGACGGCGGTGGTGACGGGTGGTGGAACCGGCATTGGGCTTGGCGCCGCCAAACGGTTCGTCGACGAAGGCGCGTTCGTCTACCTCTTCGGACGACGGCAGGAGCCGCTCGACGCCGCCCTCGCGCAGCTGGGATCCTCGGCGCGCGCGGTCAGGGGATCGGTCACCGATCTGTCCGACCTCGACCGACTGTATGCGACGGTGAAAGCCGAACGCGGCGGGCTCGACATCCTTTTCGCCAACGCCGGGACCGGGTCATTTGCACCGCTCGGCGAGATCACGGTCGAACACTACGATCAGATCTTCGACGTCAATGTGAAGGGGCTGGTGTTCACCGTGCAGAAAGCCCTGCCGCTGATGACGAAGTGGTCGTCGATCATCCTGACCGGCTCGAGCACGGGCGTGATGGGGACGCCGCAGTTCAGCATCTACAGCGCGACGAAGGCTGCGATCCGCAATCTGGCGCGCAGCTGGGCGCTGGACCTGCGCGGCACCGGCATCCGCGTCAATGTGCTGTCTCCGGGACCGACCAAGACGGAGCTCGCGCTGGAGGTCGTCGGCGAGGAAGCATTCGATACGCTCGGAAGCGCGACGCCGATCGGGCGTGTGGGCGATCCGAGCGAGACGGGAGCGGTGGCTGCGTTCCTGGCGTCGTCAGACAGCAGCTTCATGACCGGCGGCGAGGTTTTCGTCGACGGAGGTCTCGCGCAGGCCTGAGGCTCCGAAGCAAGACGGCTTCGATCATTACGATCGAAGCCCTCGATGCGTTGACGCGTGATTGCTCAGATCCCCAGCAGCTTGCGCGCGTTGGCCTTGAGCACCTTCGGCCGGATCTCGTCGCGGATCTCGATCTTGGCGAAATCCGACAGCCAGCGGTCCGGCGTGATTACCGGCCAGTCCGAGCCGAACAGCATCTTGTCCTGAAGAATCGAGTTGATGTAGCGCACCAGGATCGGCGGGAAATACTTCGGCGACCAGCCGGAGAGGTCGATATAGACGTTCGGCTTGTGGGTTGCGACCGACAGCGCTTCTTCCTGCCAGGGGAAGGAGGGGTGGGCGAGGATGATCTTGAGGTCGGGGAAATCGGCCGCGACGTCGTCCATGTACATCGGGTTGGAATATTTCAGCCGCATGCCCATGCCGCCGGGCATGCCCGAGCCGACGCCGGTCTGGCCGGTGTGGAACAGCGCGATCGCGCCGCCATTGTTGATCTCTTCGTAGAGCGGATAGGCCATGCGGTCGTTGGCGTAGAAGCCCTGCATGGTCGGGTGGAATTTGAAGCCGCGCACGCCGTATTCCTCGATCAGCTTGCGCGCTTCGCGCACGCCGAGCTTGCCCTTGTGCGGGTCGATCGAGACGAAGGGGATGAGGACGTCGAGATGGTCGGAGGCGATCTCCAGCATCTCCTCGTTCTTGTAGCGGCGGAAGCCGGTCTCGCGCTCGGCATCGACAGGGAAGATCACCGCGGCGATGTTCTTGGAGCGATAGTAGGCGGCGGTCTCCGGCACGGTCGGCGGATGCTTGTGCGGTGACTTGAAATACTCCGCCATCTGCGCCTGGAAGTCGTCATAGCCGTCGTCCGGATGGGTGCCGCAGGGCTCCTCGGCATGGGTGTGGATGTCGATGGCGACGACATCGTCGATGTTCGGCAGCTTCAGCTTCGGCATGGGTGTCCTCCCGACGGGTTGCCAAATTGATTATATCATATAACGAATTTGGCAAGGCGGTCCCGCCGCTTATCGGATTGGCAGATCGGGCCGATCCGGCCGCTTCTACTGTGCATGGGGTTGTTTTCACGAAATTTGCCGGTTCGGAACAGGGCAGTTAACATTGACATCACCCGCCGCGATGCCTTAAGAACCGCCCCGTCCCGGGCGGTCGGTCCGCCAGCGGGAAAAATCTCATTTTGCCACATTCGCGCGTGCCGAAACGGTAGTGCCGAACACGGCCTTTCGAACGTTCAGGATTCTGCCATGAAGGTCCGTAACTCGCTGAAATCGCTGCGCGGTCGCCATCGCGCCAACCGCCTGGTCCGCCGCAAGGGCCGGGTCTATGTGATCAACAAGGTGCAGCGCCGCTTCAAGGCGCGCCAGGGCTGATCCGGGCTGCTGATTGCCCTGCCGAACGCCCCCGCGCGCTCCGCACGACCACGCTCACACGAGTTTGACGCCGTCCTTGCTTTGCAAGGGCGGCTTTGCGCGTTTAGACTTTGACCATGGCGATGAGATTCCCTTTCGCGCGCATCCTGTGTCTGGCCCTTGTGCTGGGAGCCGCAGGCCTGACACCCGCGCTGGCGCAGCAGATTGAGCCGCCGCCCGCGCCCGGCAAGCCAAAGAAGCTGCCGGAGGCGCCGGCCAAGCTGCCCAAGGTCGACCGCACCAAGAATCTCGATTTCCTGTTTGGGGCGCTGAAGGCGGCCCCCGATGAGGTCAGCGCCAAGCATGTCGAGGCGCGGATCTGGGCGATCTGGCACCAGACCCCAAGCGATACTGCGGCGCTTTTGATGGCGCGGGCAAAGACCGCCGTGGACGCGCAGAAGATCGAAATCGCGATCAAGCTCCTGGATTCGGTCATCAAGCTCCGGCCTGATTACATCGAGGCCTGGAACCGGCGCGCGACGCTGTATTACATGCAGAACGATTATGGCCGCTCGCTCGCCGACATCCAGCAAGTGCTGATCCGCGAGCCGCGCCATTTCGGTGCGCTCGCCGGGCTCGGCATGATCATGCAGGAGGTCGGCGACGAGAAGCGCGCGCTGGATGCCTACCGCAAGGCGCTCGCCGTCAATCCGCACCTCGAGAAGATCCCCGACCAGGTCAAATCGCTGACCGAGAAGGTCGAAGGCCGCGACATCTAGCGGCTAAGTTGATCATTTCCTGAATGATTGCGGCCGGTGCAGATTAACCACGTCCGAAGGCGCGGCGTCTTGAGCACTATTGCCAGAGCCGAAGCGGGCCTACCTGCATGGCAGGAGCACAGCCATGAAGCGTTCGATCTTTGCAGGTATTTTGCTGCTCGCGTCGGGGACGGCGAGTCTCGCCGACGGATTGTTCTGGGTGGTGGGCGACCGCGCCACCGGCAAGTGCAACATCGTGACGAGCAATCCCGTGATCATCGGCGATATCTGGTTCGGTGACGGCCCCTACAAATCCAGAGCCGATGCCGAGCTTGCCCGTTCCACGATCCGCGTCTGTCCCGCGCCCACGCCCGACGAGGAAAAGGACAAGGACGGATCGAACTAGGTCGCCAGCGCCCTAGTGCAGGGCGTTGCCGCCGCGCTCGGTGAGGCCGCGGTCGGCGACTGCAGCGTAAGCCTTTGCAAGCTCCGCTTCGAGATGCTCGTTGATCAGGAGCAACGCCCGCACGGCACCGCGCAGGTCGCCGCTACAGCTCGCGACGATCTCGTCGATCGCAGTGTCGTTAGATCTGAAGCTCATCGAAATCCTCCGGTTCAATCAGGAAAAATCCTGCCGGTCTTCCCGCACCCCTGAGGTTGCGAGGAGGATCGGCGCCCACCCGCGCCTAGATGGCGGAACCGACCGTGGCGATTATATGGAAGCCGCGATGACGACCGCATGAAGCTGTCCCGAGGCTTGCGCGCCGCGAGGGAATATTGTTGATTCCATTGAGTTTTTAAGTCCGCTAATTGTGCACATATCCACAGCCCCGCTCTTTCGGTGGAAGCCGCGAGGCCGGCGGAGCGAAACTGCCATGTGCCAAGACCCGTAACTGCCCTGTGCCCAGGATCGCCCGGATTCTCTCGATGATCGTGATGTCAGTCGTGACGGCGCTGGTCCTGCTGGCACTGGCCACGCAGGCCGGAATCGTCGCCGTGCAACGCGTCTTTCCACCGCAGGGCCGGATGATCGAGGTCGACGGCGCCGTGCTTCACGTCGTCGATCTCGGCCCGCGCGAGGCTGGCGTGCCGATCGTGATGCTGCACGGCGCGAGCTCCAATCTCGAAGCGATGCGGCGGCCGCTCGGCGATCTCCTCGCCAGGGATCATCGCGTGCTTCTGATCGACCGCCCGGGCCATGGCTGGAGCACGCGCGCGCGCCGCCAGGATTCGACGCCGCAGATCCAGGCGCGGATGATCGACGAGGCGCTTCAAAAGCTCGGGATCGATCGCGCGGTCTTCGTGGTGCATTCCTGGAGCGGCGCGCTCGGCGCGCGGATCGCGCTCGATCACCCGCACCGGGTCGCCGGCCTCGTGATGCTCGCACCCGTCACGCATCCCTGGCGCGGCGGCGTCGGCCGCTACAACGAGATCATCGCAACGCCCGTGATTGGTCCGCTGCTCGCCTACACGATCACGCTGCCGCTCGGCTACGTCCTTGCCGAATCCGGCGCGCGCAACGTTTTCCTGCCGCAAATCATGCCGGACGGCTTCGTCAAGGACTCCGCGACCCCACTCCTGCTGCGTCCGCGCGAGTTCATCGCCAATGCTTATGATCTGGTGACGCTGAAGGAAGCGGTGGCCGCGCAAGTCACGCGCTATGGCGAGATATCGGCACCGGTGACGATCATCGCCGGCGAGCCCGACAAGACCGTGAAGACCGACATCCACGCGCGCCCGTTTGCCGCAACCGTGCCGAACGCGAAGCTGATCGTGCTGCCCGGTCTCGGACACATGGTGCAGAACGCCGTGCCGGATCTCGTGAAGACGGAGATCGAGGCGATGATCGGCAAGATTGTCCCGGCGCAGGCGGCCGCGGATTAGTGCGTTTTCGAGCGAAGTTTGACACCGTTCGCGTGAAGACGCGTCAAGAGAAGAATCTGGAGCTTCGGTTCTGATTGAAATCAGAACCGATATGCTTCAGCGGCCGCTTTTTGCGCTTACTGCTTGATCTTCCCGTCCTTGTCGAACTGCGCGAGATAGGCCCAGAGATTGTTGATCTCGTTCTCGTTCTTGATGCCGGCGAACGCCATCTTGGTGCCGGGGATCTTGGCCTTGGGGTCCTTGATGTATTCCTTGAACGTCGCCTCGTCCCAGGTGATGCCGGAATTCTTGTTCGCATCCGAGTAATTGTAGTCTGGAGCGGTGCCCGACTTGCGGCCGTTGAGGCCATTGAGCTCGGGGCCGACCTTGTTCTTGGCGCCTTCGCCGATCGCGTGGCAGGCCAGGCATTTGTTGAACGACGTCTTGCCCGCCGCGACATCCTGCGCCATCGCGGCAGGTGCGGCGGCAGTCACGGTGAGGATCATCAGTGCGCCAAAAGTCAGTTTTGTCATCGGGTGCTCTTCGTCTCTTCCCTGGTTGGTCTGGGCCTGTTCAGTCTCTTGCCTGGTCGGCGATCGTCGAACCTGCCGGTTTTGGCAGGCCCGCCCGGCTTGGACAAGCCACGAAACCATGACAGGTTTCATGACTTCCTACTTGTCCCAGAGCGAACTCGCCTGAGATCCCTGACCCGACTTTCGGATGGCCTACCCAAACCACTGCGGACGTGGTTGATTTGCCGTGATAAATCGACTGTTCGGGCGAGCCGGAACGAACTGCGGTGAAGGACTTGATATGGCCATCATGATGCCTGCGAGCGATCAGGCGGTGCTCGCGTGCCGCGCTGAGATTGTGGCTGCATTGCGTGCAATCGTGCCCGGCGAAGGCGTGATCGACAGCGCTGCCGAGATGCGGGCCTACGAATCCGATGGGTTGACGGCCTATCGGCAGCCGCCGATGGTCGTGGTGCTGCCGGATACCACCGAGCAGGTCTCGCTGGTCCTGAAATATTGTGCAGGGCAGAACATCAAGGTGGTGCCGCGCGGCTCCGGCACCTCGCTGTCGGGTGGCGCGCTGCCGCTCGAGGACGGCGTGCTGCTCGGCCTCGGCAAGTTCAAGCGCATCCGCGAGATCGATTTCGACAATCGCGTCGTCGTGACCGAGCCCGGCGTCACCAACCTTGCGATCAGCCAGGCGGTCGCGCATGCCGGCTTCTACTACGCGCCCGACCCGTCCTCGCAGATCGCCTGCTCGATCGGCGGCAACGTCGCGGAGAACTCAGGCGGCGTGCATTGCCTGAAATACGGCATGACCACCAATAACGTGCTGGGCTGCGAGATCGTGCTGATGAGCGGCGAGATCCTGCGCATCGGCGGCAAGGGGTGCGAGAACGCCGGCTACGACCTGATGGGCGTCATCACCGGCTCGGAAGGCCTGCTCGGCGTCATCACCGAGATCACGGTGCGCATCCTGCAGAAGCCGGAGACGGCGCGGGCGCTGATGGTCGGCTTCGCGCAAGTCGAGGCGGCCGGCGAATGCGTGGCGCGGATCATCGGCGCCGGCATCATTCCCGGCGGCATGGAGATGATGGACAAGCCCGCGATCCACGCCGCCGAAGCCTTCGTCCATGCCGGCTACCCGCTCGACGTCGAGGCGCTGCTGATCATCGAGCTCGACGGTCCAGCCATCGAGGTCGACGAACTGATCACGCGGGTCGAGAGCATCGCAAGAGGCTGCGGCTCGGTGACGCTGCAGATCTCCAATTCGGAAGCCGAGCGCAACCTGTTCTGGGCCGGTCGGAAGGCGGCGTTCCCGGCGGTCGGCCGCATTTCGCCCGACTATCTCTGCATGGACGGCACCATCCCGCGCGGCGCTCTGCCGAAGGCGCTGGCGCGCATCCGCGAGCTCGGCGAAAAATACCAGCTCGGCTGTGCCAACGTGTTCCACGCCGGCGACGGCAATCTGCACCCGCTGATCCTCTACGATGCCAACAAGCCCGGCGAGATCGAGCGCGCCGAAGCTTTCGGCGCCGACATCCTGCGCGCCTGCGTCGAGTTCGGCGGCGTGCTCACCGGCGAGCATGGCGTCGGCATCGAGAAGCGCGACCTCATGCCCGATATGTTCACCGAGATCGACCTCAACCAGCAGCAGCGCCTCAAATGCGCCTTCGACGCGCAGGGCCTGCTCAATCCCGGAAAAGTGTTTCCGACCCTGCACCGCTGCGCCGAGCTCGGCCGGATGCACGTCCATGCGGGCAAGCTGGCCTTCCCGGACATCCCGCGGTTTTAGGTGCTCGCGGAAAGGAAGGGCCCGCGGTGCGAGCCCTTCCTCGCGAGCTCACATCAGCGCGTACTGCGCCCGCTCGCGCTTCGCCAGCAGCGGCAGGGCTTCGCCGGCGATGCAGGTCTTGAAGTGCGCGCTCTCCTGGTGCGCCTTGAAAGCCGCCTCGTCGCGGAACAGCTCGTAGAACAGGAACTGCGCCGGATTGTCCTTGGCGCGCGAGATCAGGAACAGCTTGACGCCGTCCTCCCGCTGCGCTTCCGGCAGGAAGCGGTCGAGGATTCCTGCGACCTTGTCGGCCTCGCCAGGCTTCGCCTCCCATTGCGCGACGACGAGCAGGCCGCCGCCGTCGACGGCGTCGCTGAGAGATTTCTGGGTAGCATAGTGGTTCATGGTCCTTCCTCCTTGCTGCTGCGCTTGAGATGACGAATTCGTCCAGGGCCAGAGATAGATCGCCAGGACGGCTCCGAACGCCCGGATCACCGACCTGCGGCTGAACGCTTCGTGGATGCGCGGCATCGGCCGCGCCTGTATCGATCGCACCATATTGTCTCCATTGGCTGGGTCTCGATCGCGATCGGCGCAGACTTGTAGCGATGGTCTGCCGGCTTTGGTTCGCCGCTGATCGAAGTGTCGATGTCGTGAACGCTTCGATCATGATCGAATTGTCGCCACCAGCGCCGCGCGGAATCCGGTCGCGCCGGTCATGGTCGCCGACGTCACGTCGCATTTGATTTTGGCAGCGAATTTCGCTACCGCCTTTTCCCGTGGATACGCTCAAAGTCAGAGACGCCAAAGACGTCGAAGAGGTGGTGCGTGCGGCGATTGCCAATGAGCAGCCGCTCGAGATCATCGGTCATGGCTCCAAGCGCGGTATCGGCCACGCGATGGCGACCAACGCGGTGCTCGACCTCTCCGCGCTCAACGCCGTCACCTCCTACGAGCCGAACGAGCTGATCGTCACGCTTCAGGCCGGCGCGCCGCTTGCCGACGTGCTGTCGCTGATCGATGCCAAGAACCAGCAATTCGCCTTCGAGCCGATGAACACGGCGCCGCTGCTCGGCACGCCCGCGCTCGGCACCATCGGCGGCATGATCGCGGCCGGCCTCGCCGGCCCGCGGCGCATCAAGGCGGGCGGGGCGCGCGACCATCTGCTCGGGGCGCACGCCGTTTCCGGTTTCGGCGACAGCTTCAAGACCGGCGGCAAGGTGGTGAAGAACGTCACCGGCTACGACCTCTGCAAGCTCCTGGCGGGGTCCTGGGGCACTTTGTCGGTCATGACCGAGGTCACGCTGAAGGTGATGCCGAAGCCCGAGGCCGAGCGGACGCTGCTGCTGCGCGGGCTCGACGATGCCGTCGCCAACAAGGCGATGACCGCGGCGCTCGGCTCGCCCTTCGACGTCTCTGCTGCCGCGCATCTGCCGAAATCCGCGCTCCGTACCAAGACCGACGGGCTCGGCGACATCGCGGGCCAGGACGAGGCGCTGACCGTGCTGCGGCTCGAGGGCATCACGGCGTCCGCCGCCCATCGCGCCGGCTCGCTGCGGGAGTTGCTGGCGCCGTTCGGAACCGCGACGCTGGTCGAGGATTCGGCATCCGCGGCGCTGTGGGCCACGATCCGCGACGTGCTGCCGTTCGCGGCCGGCGGCGCGCTCGGCGCCTGGCCGGTCTGGCGGATCGTCTGTCCGCCGGCGTCCGGCGCGGCGCTCGGGACTCAGCTGGCGCGCGAGACCGGGGGCGACGTGATTTACGATTGGGGCGGCGGGCTGATCTGGGCGGCGCTGCCACCGAAGGCGGACGCGCATGGCCCGTCGGTGCGCGCACGTGCGAACGCGCTCGGCGGGCACGCTACCTTGATCCGGGCGGCCGAGGACGTCAGGCGCAATGTCGATGTGTTCCATCCGCAGGCGCCCGGCATTGCCGCGCTGAGCGAGCGGGTGCGCGCCAGTTTCGACCCGAAGACCATTCTCAACCGGGGACGCTTGAGGCGGGACGCCGTGGCATGAAGACCGAATTCTCACTGGCGCAGCTCGCCGACCCCGACATCGCCGAAGCCGACAAGATCCTTCGCGCCTGCGTCCATTGCGGTTTCTGCACGGCAACCTGTCCGACCTATGTGCTGCTCGGCGACGAGCTCGATAGCCCGCGCGGCCGCATCTACCTGATCAAGGAGATGCTGGAGAAGGACCAGACCCCGACGGCCGAGGTGGTCAAGCATGTCGACCGCTGCCTGTCCTGCCTGGCCTGCATGACGACCTGCCCCTCGGGGGTGAACTACATGCACCTCGTCGACCAGGCCCGGGTCCGCATCGAGCAGCGTTACGAGCGGCCGTTGGCCGAGCGGCTGCTGCGTCGGGTGCTGGCCTTCGTCCTGCCGGACCCGCAGCGTTTTCGTGCGAGCATGGTGCTGGCGCGGCTGGCCCGCCCGCTCGCCGTCTTCCTGCCGACGCCGCGGCCTTCGGCCACGCCCGGACTGGTCCAGCGCCTCAAGGCGATGCTGGCGCTGGCGCCGAACCGGCTGCCGCCGCGGGGCCCCGCCGCCGGCAGCGTGTTCGCGGCGCTCGGCAAGAAGCGGGGCCGGGTCGCGCTGCTGCAGGGCTGCGCCCAGCAGGTGCTGGCGCCGCGCATCAACCAGGCCGCCATCAGTCTTCTCACCCGCCACGGCATCGAGGTCGTCCTGGTCCGGGACGAGCAGTGCTGCGGTGCGCTGACCCATCATCTCGGCGACGACCACGATGCCTTGGCACGGGCACGTGCCAACGTCGCGGCGTGGGCTGCGGAAGCGGCCGGCGAGGGGCTCGACGCCATCCTGGTGACGGCGTCCGGCTGCGGGACCGTGATCAAGGATTACGGCTATCTGCTGCGCGAGGACGCTGCGTTCGCAGCCGATGCGGCGAAAGTGTCCGCACTCGCCAAGGACATCACCGAATACGTCGCCCGTCTCGGCTTGGAGCAGGTTGCGCGACAGGACAGCATCGTCGTCGCTTATCACTCCGCATGTTCGTTGCAGCATGGGCAGAAAATCACGGGCCTTCCGAAAGAATTGCTTTCCAAGAATGGATTCGTGGTGAAAGATGTCCCGGAGAGCCATTTGTGTTGCGGTTCGGCGGGGACCTACAACATTCTCCAGCCCGAGCTTGCGGGCCGGTTGCGCGATCGCAAGGTCGCCAACATCGCGAGCGTCAAGCCGGACATGATTGCCGCGGGCAATATCGGCTGCATGGTGCAGATTGCCAGTGGCACGTCAGTTCCGGTCGTACACACGATTGAGCTTCTCGATTGGGCTACGGGCGGGGCGCGGCCGGCACTCAACACGTCGAGCTGAACTTTCCTCCCGGGGTGACGGCTGAAGACGCCCGATCGACCATTGTTCGGCGGCAACAGGAGGACCACGATGGCGAAAGCGAAGAAGAAGAAAAGCAAGAAGGCCAAAAAGGCCAAGAAGGTTGTAGCGGCGAAGAAGGCAGCCAAGAAGTCCGCGAAGAAGTCTGCCAAGAAAACCACCAAGAAAACCGCCAAGAAAACTGCAAAGAAAGCGGCGAAGAAATCTGCCAGGAAGTCGGCCCCGAAGGCCGCCAAGAAGGCTACGGCGAAGCCTGCCAAGAAGGCCGCACCCAAGAAGGCCGCGAAGAAAGCGGCACCGAAGAAGGCGAAGGCAGCTCCTGCTCCAAAGCCAGCACCGGTGGAAACTCCGGCTCCCGAGCCTGCCTCCGAGACAAGCTGGGCGATGCCTTCGCCTTCTGCGGAACCGGCGCCGGCCGAGGAACAGGGGTAGGGCCCGAGCCTCTCGTATCCTGTTCAAACGACCTGAAATCCGGAAGGCCGCGGCGCTTGGCGCTGCGGCCTTTTTGCATCGTCGCGGGCCGGTTCGGACACGGTCCTTTCCGCGCACCAGCCTGATTCGTGACTTGGGTGATACCCTGTCCGGCCACCCCGGACTTACACGGGGGGCCTGTGCACTTTGGAATGCAAATAATGTGATCGAGAAGCCACACAGGCCGACAACCTTTCGTGAAAGCGTCGGAACGCCCAAAAAGTCGGCAGATGCCCGCCGTTTTTGCTTCTCGGTTCGCGCTCCTCAATTCAAATTGTCGCAGTCACGTAATTTTGCAGACAGGTCGGATGTCCCCGGGGGCTCCGGGATCCGACCGGTGAGAACTGGCGATGGGGATTGAAATGAAAAAAGTGGCTTTGTTGGCAACGGCGCTGGCAATGGTGACGACGGGTTCGGCTTTCGCGGCAGATCTGCGCGTAAAGGCGTTGAAGGCTCCGCCGCCGCCGGCGTTCGATCCCTGGGATGTCGCCTTCGGCGCGGGCATCATGAGCGATTACATCTTCCGCGGTATCACTCAGTCGAACCACAAGCCGTCGGTCACGGCCTATTTCGAGCCGCGCTACAACGTCAACAAGGACCTCCAGCTCTACATCGGTACGTCCGCCTCGAGCATCTCGTTCCCGAACCGCGCCGCGGCGGAAGTCGACATCTACGGCGGTATCCGCCCGACCTTCGGCATGTTCGCCTTCGACTTCGGTGTCTGGGGCTACCTCTATCCGGGCGGAAGCTGCTTCGGTTCGCAGGGCACCCTGGCGCAGGGCAATTGCGGCGGCGACATCGACTACTCGCAGGGCGCGATCGGCCTTCCGATCAACGGAAACTTCGCCAAGAAGGACGCGAGCTTCTTCGAAGGCTATGCCAAGCTGAACATCAACATCAACGACCAGTGGACGGTCGGCTTCAACGAGTATTATTCGCCGAACTTCCTGAACCTCGGCGCCTGGGGCAACTACGCCTCGATCACCGCCAAGTGGATCGCGCCGAGCACGACCTTCGGCGCCAGCGGCGTCGGCATGTATGTGTCGGGTGAATTCGGCCGCCAGTGGCTCGGCACCTCCGACATCTTCTACGGCATCGCAGGCGACCCGGTGTACGCGAACGGCATCAAGGAGCCGAGCTACAACACCTGGAACGTCGGCGTCGGCTTCACCTACAAGGTGTTCACGCTCGATCTGCGCTATTATGACACCGACCTGAAGAAGGGTGACTGCAACGCCTTCACCAGCGACTTCACCGCGAAGTTCGACGGCAGCTTCACCGCCATCAATCCGGGCGGCTTCGGCTCCAACTGGTGCAGCGCGGCCGGCGTCGCCAAGCTCTCGTTCGACCTGACGGCCATGAGCAATCTGAAGTAAGTTTCGTCCCGAAACGACTTCCACCAAGTCTTTTGGCGAGGGCGGCAGAGTGATCTGCCGCCCTTTTGCTTTTGAGCTCGGGTCTTTCCACAGACGTCATGCCCGGGCTTGACCCGGGCATTCACGTTCTTGGGTACCGTCGCCCAGCGACCGCGTAGATGGCCGGGACAAACCCGGCCATGACCACGCAGAAGCGACGGTGAGGAGTAAGCTCGCGCCTCAGCCCGCCGCGCTCGGCTCGTTCTCGGCCGGGGCGCCGCCGCCGAGGACGTGGATTGCACCCTCCTTCACCAGCGCGACCTTGCGGGTGTGGAAGGCGTCCAGTGTCGAGCGGTGGCCGATCGAGACTATGGTGGACTGCGGCAGCTTCTCCGCCAGCAGGCGATAGAGCCGGGCCTCGGAGGGTTCGTCCAGCGACGCCGTGGCCTCGTCCAGGAACAGGTAGTCCGGCGCATGCAGCAGCGCGCGGGCGAGCCCGAGGCGCTGCTGCTCGCCGAGCGAGAGTGTCCGGTTCCAGTGACCGCTCTCGTCGAGCCGCTTTGCCAGCCGCGGCATGCCGACCGCATTCAGCGTCTCCTCGATCCTCTCGGATGCGATCGCGCCATGCTCTGCGGGATAGATCACGGCGTCGCCGAGTGGGCCGATCGGAAAATATGGCCGCTGCGGCAGCATCATCAGCTTGGCCTTCTCGGGGATGGCGATGGCGCCGGTACCGAACGGCCAGATTCCGGCGATGGCTCGGAACAGCGTCGACTTTCCGGCGCCGGACGGTCCGGCCACCAGAACCCGCTCAGCCGGCTGGATCGCGAGCGCATTGGCCGCGACCAGCGGCTCGCCGTTCGGCAGTTCCACCAGCAGTTGATCGAGTCCGATCGCCTTGCCGTCTGATGGCGCAATGCCGATGGCCGGCCCGCGCACCGCGGTAGCGGCGGCTGAACCGACCGACATCTCGAAGCCATCGAGACGGGCAATCACCGAGCGCCATTCCGCGAGCGAGCGATAGGCCGAGACGAAGAAGGAGAGCGCATCCTGCACGCTGCCGAACGCCGAGCCGGTCTGCATCATGTCGCCGAGCTGGATTCTCTTGGCGAAGTAAGCCGGAGCCACCACCACATAGGGAAAGATCACTGCAGCCTGACTGTAGCTCGCCGTGAAGGCGGTCAGGCGCTTGGTCCTGCTCATGATCGCGTACCAGTTGCCGATCACGAAACCGAAGCGCTGCAGCAGATTGCCTCGCTCCGCGCTCTCGCCTTTCAGAAGGGCGATCTGCTCGGAGTTCTCGCGCACGCGGATCAGGTTGAAGCGGAAGTCGGCTTCGTAGCGCTGCTGCTCGAAATTGAGGTTGATGAGCGGGGCACCAATCCAGTGCGTCAGCGCGGTCCCCAGGATCGCGTAGACCAGCGCACACCAGACCAGAAAGCCCGGGACGACGATATCCGTGCCGTAAATGTGCAGCGGCGCCTTGTCCGATAGGCCCCAGAGAATGACGACGAACGAGGCCAGCGTCACGATCGACGACAGCAGTCCCAACCCGAGGGTCAATGTCTGCTCGACGAAACTCTTGACGTCCTCGGTGATGCGCTGATCCGGGTTGTCGGCGGCGTCGCCCTTGAGCTGCATGCGATAATGCGTCGAGCCGTTGAGCCATTCGCCGAGATAATGTTGCGTCAGCCATCTGCGCCAACGAATCTGCAGCCACTGGTTCAGGTAGAGCTTGTAGACCGCCATCGCGACGAAGGTGAAGGCGAGGCCGAGAAAGATCCAGATCTCCCTGACGAACCGGTCCAGCTCATAGCCCTGGATCGCGCTGAAGAAGCGGTTCTGCCACTGACTGACCAGAACGTTGATCGCGACCAGCGCCAGCTCCATGGCAATGACGGCGGCGAGCAGGCCGCGACCGGCCCATTTGTCCTCGGACCGGAAATACGGGGCGGCGATTCGCCAGACGATCGCGAGCGTGGCGCTGATGTTCTTCACAGAGCTGGGTCTCCTCAGGGGATGTGCATAACGGCCCAGAGCCATATGGCTGAGGCAATGGCGGAAACGGGCGCGCTTAGACTAAAGTCGCAAAGTCTGCAATTTGCGTTGGATTGTCGCAGCCCGCAACCTTAGCATGGGCTTCGACGGCCCGGGGCGGGGTGCTCCGGGATTTCGCGAGCTTGTGAGCGGACGGGAACCGCCCGCAGCCGCGAGGACTTCGCGTCGGGTTTGGGGTTTACGCTTTCAGCGTCAAGCAGGAACGGCTCTCCACGCGGGCCGCCTGCTGCAACATGCGTGGGGAGGATGACCATGTGGAATCAAATCTATGACCCGTTGCACAGCCCGGTGCTATCGACGATTGCGGCGGCGGTGCCCGTCGTCACGCTGCTGGTCCTGATCGCCAGCGGCCGCGTGAAAGCGCACATCGCGGCCGTGATCGCCGTGATCATCACGAACTTGATCACGATTTTCGTCTTCACCATGCCGGCCGGCATGTCGATCCGCGCCTCCATGCTCGGTATCGTCACGGGCTTCTTCCCGATCGGCTGGATCGTCCTCAACGTCATCTTCCTCTACCAGGTGACCGTGAGCACCGGACGTTTCGAACTGTTGAAGCGCGCCATCGGCGGCGTCACCGAGGACCGACGCCTGCAGCTCCTGCTGGTCGCGTTCTCATTCGGCGCGTTCTTCGAAGGCGCTTCGGGCTTCGGCACGCCGGTCGCGATCACCGGTGCCGTGCTGATTGGCCTTGGCTTCTCGCCGCTCGCGGCGTCCGGCCTGTCGCTGATCGCCAACACGGCGCCGGTCGCCTATGGCGCGCTCGGCACGCCGATCCAGGGCCTTGCATCCGTCACCGGGCTCGATCCCTACATCCTCGGCGCCATGGTCGGCCGGCAATTGCCGTTCTTCTCGCTGATCGTGCCGTTCTGGGTGGTGTGGGCGTTCGCGGGCTGGCGCGGCATGAAGGACGTCTGGCCGGCGATCCTCGTCACTGCCGTGTCGTTCGCGGTCCCGCAATACGTGATCTCGAACCACATCAATCCCTGGATCGTCGACATCGGGGCGTCGCTGATCTCGATGGGGGCGCTGATCCTGTTCCTGAAGGTCTGGCAGCCGAGGCAGCTCTGGTTGTCGCCGGCGCTGCGCGGCCACGACGAGTCGGCCGCGCAAATGGAAAAGGCAACGCCGCTCGACAAGACGCCGCTTACTCAGTCTGAGTTGTGGAGCGCGCTGCTGCCGTGGATCATCGTCTGTGTCGTGATGCTGATCTGGGGGAACGGTGGGTTCAAGACCTGGGCGAATTCCATCTTCACCTGGAACTACGCCGTTCCCGACCTTCACCAGATGATCAACAAGATGCCGCCGGTGGCCGCCAAGCCGACGCCGGAAGGTGCGGTGTTCGCGTTCACCTATCTGTCGTTCACCGGCACCGGCATGCTGATCGCGGCGATCATCTCCGGCGTCCTGATGGGGGTCGGGCCAGGACGCTTGCTGGTGGAATATGGTCGTACGATCCGGCTGTGCGCGATCTCGCTGATCACGATCTCGGCGATGCTCGCGATCGGCACGCTCACGCGTCTGTCGGGCGTCGACGCCACGCTTGGTCTCGCCTTCGCCGCGACAGGCGTGCTCTATCCCTTCTTCGGCACGCTACTCGGCTGGTTGGGCGTGGCGCTGACGGGATCGGATACCGCCTCCAACATCCTGTTCGGCAACCTGCAGAAGATCACCTCCGAGCAGCTCGGCCTGTCGCCGGTCTTGATGGCGGCGGCGAACTCCTCCGGTGGCGTGATGGGCAAGATGATCGACGCACAGTCGATCGTGGTCGCCTCCACGGCGACGCGATGGTACGGCCATGAGGGCACCATCCTGCGCTTCGTGTTCTGGCATTCGATCGTGCTGGCCTGTCTCGTCGGTGTGCTCGTGACGTTGCAGGCCTACGTCTGGCCGTTCACGGAGCTGGTGCTGAAGTAGCGGTCGACGCCGCCCCGCGATTCAAATCCCCGCGAGGTTCGCCTCGCGGGGATTTTCACGTCTGCGTCCCGCGCGGGCGAACCTTCTCAAGGCCGCCGCTGTCTTATAGAAGGTGCGGCAAATCAGGTCGGTCGAGGGGTCTCATGGTTTCGCTTCTGCGATTGGTGTGTGCGGCAGCTGCAATGCTTGCGATGTCCACGCTCGCGCGTGCCCAGGAGGGGTTCCCTTTCGGCACCGAGATGACGCTGGAAGCGCTGCCGCAAGCAGGCTCGAAACGCATTCCGAACATCGAGATCGGCGACCATGGCGAAGTCGTGCTGGAGCTCTGGTGCAAGGGCGGCAAGGGCCAATTCTCGGTTGCCGGCAACTCGGTGATCTTCGTCCCCGGCCAGATCCAGGACCGATCCTGTCCGCCGGCGAGGGCGCAGGCCGACGACGAGCTCGTGGCCGCGCTGAGCAGCGTCGAGACCTGGAAGCGCCAGGGCGACATGCTGACGCTGATCGGTCCGAAGTCGCTGCGCTTTCGCACGACGGGGAATTAGGTCGACTTGCTTGTCCCGGACGCGCTGCAACGCGTAGCGTTGCTGCGCAGAGCCGGGACCCAGTTTCCCATCCGCGACTTCGCCCGCAGCCGCTGGGCCCCGGCTCTGCAGCGCATTGCGCTGCGTCCGGGGCATGCGAAGCCTACTTCCACACCGACTTGTCGGCGTCCCAATGCTGACCCTTCAGCTCCTTGGCAAGCGCCTCGATCGAGCCGTTGTCGTCGGGCAGGTCGCCTTCTTCGTCCGGGCTCGCATCATCGGACAGATTGAGCTTGGCGCCGCTGCTCTCATCGGCCGTGGTCGTCGCGGGGCTGCCGATCCAGAGCATGAGCTTGTCCGTCGTGCCGGGCTTGTCGGGTGAGACGAGCCCCGCGACCTCGATCGTGTCGGTGAGATCGAGCGCGGGGAAATCCTGGTTCGGCCGCTTGAAGACGAGCTTGAGCTTGCCGGTGGCGGGGTTGAAGCTCTGCGACGCCGGCTTTGCCGCGAGCGTCTTGCCCAGCACGCCGGCGACGGCGGAGGCGAGCTTGTCCTTGTTGATCTTGTCGCCGTCGCGCCAGTCGGCGGCGGGGATGCGGATGGTGCGGTCCATCTCGGTCATCCCGGCGGTCCAGCCTGCTGCGGTGACGCCGGGCATCGCCTTGAACTTGGCGAGCAGGGCGCCCGCGCGCTCCGGATCGACCGACATGTTGATGGTCTGCTCACCGGCCCGCAGCGCGTCGCAGCCGACATTGAGGCTCGCCAGCGTCACCTCGACCTCCTGGCCCTTCAGGCTCTTCAGGAAATCGGTCGCCGCATCGAGCTTGACCTTGACCGCGATCGCCTCCGGCGAGACGTCGGTGAAGTCCTTCGGCTGCGGCGTGATGCCGTCGTCCGAGGTCTGGCTGTCCATGAATTCCTTCTCGCTGAGATCGGAATTGTCGGGTGAGGTGACTTCGGTCACCACCTGGCCAATGCTGATCTGGCCCCGGAATTCGACCAGGTCGCCGGCCTGCTTGCGCAGCAGCTTGACGCTGACGGGCGCCTTCGCACCGATGCTCTGCGCCGTGCCCGTCAGGTTCTGGCCGGCGACCTGGAGGTTGACGACGAAGCGGTCTTTCCGGTCGGAATTCTTCGCGATCGGGTAACAGACGTCGAGCACGGCCGCCGTGAGCGTCTTGCCCTGCCGCGTCTCCTTCAGGATCACGTCGGCATTGCCGTCCATCAACCCGTCGATCGAGGTGAAATAACGTGTCTCGGCGCCGCCGGGCGCCGTGGCCTTCGGCGACAGCTTCATCTGGGCGGAAGCGACCTCGGGCGAAACGGCGAGCAGGGCCGCCAAAAGAGCTGTCGGGCAAACCAGGAGCGCGCGCATCGAGGGTATCCTTGAGCAAGAATCGGCGGGCCACCGTAGTGGGTTTTGGCCGTCGGTTGAATCGGAAAGGGGAGGGGCAGGGTCGGCAAAAAAGAAGGCCGCCCGGAGGCGGCCTTCACAACGCTGTAATGGAGCAAGAGGCTTAGAAGCCGCCCATGCCGCCGCCGGGGGGCATGGCGGGCGGGGCTTCCTTCTTCGGCATCTCGGCGACCATGGCCTCGGTGGTGACCAGGAGGCCGGCCACGGAGGAGGCGTCCTGAAGCGCGGTGCGCACCACCTTGGCGGGATCGATGATGCCCTTCTCGACCATGTCGACATAGTCCTCGTTCTGGGCGTCGAAGCCGAAGGTCTCCGACTTGTTCTCCAGGATCTTGCCGACGACGATCGAGCCTTCGAGGCCGGCGTTCTCGGAGATCTGGCGGACCGGGGCTTCCAGCGCCTTCAGCACGATGTTGATGCCGGCCTGGACGTCGGCATTGTCGTTGGACAGGCGGCCGACCGCCTTCTTGGCGCGCAGCAGCGCGACGCCGCCGCCGGGGACGATGCCTTCCTGCACCGCGGCGCGGGTGGCGTTGAGCGCGTCCTCGACGCGGTCCTTCTTTTCCTTGACCTCGATCTCGGTCGCGCCGCCGACGCGGATCACCGCGACTCCGCCGGCGAGCTTGGCGAGGCGTTCCTGGAGCTTCTCGCGGTCGTAGTCCGAGGTGGTCTCCTCGATCTGCGCCTTGATCTGGCCGACACGGGCCTCGATGTCAGGCTTCTTGCCGGCGCCGTTGACGATCGTGGTGTTCTCCTTATCGATCACGACCTTCTTGGCGCGGCCGAGCATCTTCACCGTGACGTTCTCGAGCTTGATGCCGAGCTCCTCGGAGATGAGCTGACCGCCGGTGAGGATCGCGATGTCCTCGAGCATGGCCTTGCGGCGGTCGCCGAAGCCAGGCGCCTTGACGGCCGCGACCTTGAGGCCGCCGCGCAGGCGATTGACGACCAGCGTGGCC
Organism: Bradyrhizobium sp. 1(2017); assembly: GCF_011602485.2. Lineage (NCBI taxonomy): Bacteria > Pseudomonadati > Pseudomonadota > Alphaproteobacteria > Hyphomicrobiales > Nitrobacteraceae > Bradyrhizobium > Bradyrhizobium sp. 1(2017). Next base: position 1,444,306 of record NZ_CP050022.2, read on the forward strand.
AGCGCCTCGCCTTCGACGTCCTCGGCGATGATGACGAGCGGCTTGCCCGACTGCACGACGGCTTCGAGCACCGGCAGCATGGCCTGCAGGCCCGAGAGCTTCTTCTCGTGCAGGAGGATGTAGGCGTCCTCGAGCTCGGCGGTCATCTTCTCGGCGTTGGTGACGAAGTAGGGCGACAGATAGCCGCGGTCGAACTTCATGCCCTCGACGATGTCGACCTCGGTGTCGAGCGACTTGTTCTCCTCGACGGTGATGACGCCCTCGTTGCCGACCTTCTGCATCGCCTGGGCGATCATCTTGCCGATGGCGGCATCGCCGTTGGCCGAGATGGTGCCGACCTGGGCGACCTCGGAGGAGGCGGCGACCGGCTTGGCGCGCTTCTCGATGTCCTTGATCACGGCCGCAACGGCGGTGTCGATGCCGCGCTTGAGGTCCATCGGGTTCATGCCGGCGGCCACGGCCTTGGCGCCTTCGCGCACGATGGCCTGGGCCAGCACGGTCGCGGTGGTGGTGCCGTCGCCGGCGAGGTCGTTGGTCTTGGAGGCGACCTCACGCACCATCTGGGCGCCCATGTTCTCGAACTTGTCCTCGAGCTCGATCTCCTTGGCGACGGTGACGCCGTCCTTGGTGATGCGGGGCGCGCCGAAGCTCTTCTCGATGACCACGTTGCGGCCCTTGGGGCCGAGCGTCACCTTGACGGCGTTGGCGAGAATGTCGACGCCGCGCAGCATGCGATCGCGCGCGTCTCCGGAAAACTTGACGTCTTTGGCAGCCATTTCTGCAATCCCTCGTGTTTCGTGATGTGTCTTGTCTTGTGCTGTGTTGCGCTCTCACCGTCATTGCCGGGCTTGACCCGGCAATCCATCGTCTTGCGAAGAATGATGGATGCCCGGGTCGTCTAGCGCGAAGACGCGCTTCGCGCTTCTGCCCGGGCATGACAGGGGCGCATTCAGCGGCCGTTCAGGCGGACGGCCTTAGGCCAGAACGCCCATGATGTCCGACTCCTTCATGATCAGGAGCTCTTCGTTGTCGATCTTGACCTCGGTGCCCGACCACTTGCCGAACAGCACGCGGTCGCCGACCTTGAGGTCGATCGGGATCAGCTTGCCGGTTTCGTCGCGACCGCCCGGGCCGACGGCGACGATTTCGCCCTGCGACGGCTTTTCCTTGGCGGTGTCCGGAATGATGATGCCGCCCTTGGACTTTTCCTCGGCGTCGATACGTTTGACCACGACACGGTCATGCAGCGGACGAAATTTGGATTTAGCCATGACGTTTCCCTTTGGAGGCTCGCTTCGGAAGTAGTGGAAGTGGGTGGTGGGGCGGCGCTTCCGTCCACCCTCTCCCCGAGGGATCGAACGGCGCGCTTAGCAATCGGGCTTTCCGAGTGCTAATAGTGGGCCCGGAAATATGGCTTGGCCGCGATCCTGTCAAGCAAAGGTGGTTAAGCGATTGGTGAGGCGGATATAGGATGGTGGCACTGGAAACTCGTTCGGGGCGTCGGCGTGTCAAACGACGTCATTGCTCCGGCGGCGGTTTTGCGCTTGGCTGCGAGAGGGGTGCGGCCATGGTCTTGCTCGGGGGAATGCCATGATCAGTTCAGCTCACGCGCGCACGGTGGCCAATCTGGCGGCCGCGTCTTGTCTGGCGCTGCTGTTGGGCGCCTGCGGCGGCGGCATGAGCCTGCCGTCCTTCTCGTCCTCTTCGCCGCCGCCCGAGGCCGAACCGGGCGTCGCTCCCGAGATGCCCGCGTCGATCCGCGCCGACGAGATCGTCGGCCGCTGGGGCCTCGCCTCGTTCCAGAACCCGGCCGACCGTGCCCGCACCGAAGCCGCGGCGAGGGCCCAGTGCAAGAATCCCTATGTGATCACGGCCGGTTCCTCCGGCGGCGTCATCATGCATCTGGCCGACCAGGCGACCCCGCAGGAACTGCGGCTGAAGGGCTCGCCCAGCGGCAAGAACTATATCGGACCCGCCGGTCCCACGCCCGGCGACCAGGACCGCGAGATCGTCTCCTTCGACGGCCGCGTGCTGATCACCCGCTTCATCGACAAGGACGCCGCCACCCGTTACGGCAACATGGTCTACGTCCGCTGCGCGCCGCGGGCGTGATCTCTCTCCTCCGTCATTCCGGGGCGGTCCGCAGGACCGAACCCGGAATCTCGAGATTCCGGGTTCACGCTTCGCGTGCCCCGGAATGACAGCACTAAACAGATCCAAAAACAAAAAACGCCGGCTTGCGCCGGCGTTTTGTTTTTCTCCATCTCGCGTCCGTTCAGTCGAACAGCGCGTCGATGTCGTCCTGCGAGGCATGGCCGACATCGCCGGCGAGCTTGGGACCGTTGAGAAGCTTCTCGTCCTCGGACCGGTTGTCGACATGCGCATGCGCCGGGACGTGGGCCTTGATGGCGTCGACGCCGCCCCAGATCTCCATCATCGCGTTGATGTGCTGCTCGATGAACTTCATCGTGGTCATGACCTTGCTGATGCGCTGGCCGGTCAGGTCCTGGAAGTTGCAGGCTTCGAAGATCGAGATGACGCGTTCCTGGATGTCATCGGCGAGCCGCTTCTGCTGGTCGGCCGATTGCACCTTGGACATCGCGCTGGCGGCCTGGTCGATCGATTCGGCGGCCTCGAGGATCTGCTGGGTCGCCTGCTCGGTGCCGCCGACGACCGCGCCGAGTTCGCCATTGACCTTGGCCATCTCGCCGCCGTCGAAGCTCTTGCCGTGCAGCGTCGCGATCTCGCGCTTGGTGCGGTCGATGGCGTCGTGGATGAGGTCGAGCTCGACCTTCAGCTTCTCGCACTGCTCGATCTGCGCCCGGTAGGTCTCGAGCATGGTGCGCGCTTCGGAGAGCTCGTGGGCGGTGGAGGCGTCGATCGCCGCCATGGCTGCGCTGCCGGACAAGGGCACGGTGCCCTTCGCCATCTGGGCGCGGATCGCGCGCAGCTCGGCCATAATCTCGCTATGCATCGGGCCTGCCTCTTCGGTCACGTCGAGAATGGGCATCTCGCCACCGGCGATATCCTCGACGCGAAAACGCTTGCGGTGAACAGCCATCAGAAAACTCCCCCCACCTCACTCACGCGTCTTTGTAGGCAGAAGCGATTTAACACGAAGTTCACAGCCGGAACTGTCGTGCTCGCGTCGCGCGACGCCGCGCAAAGAAGCGATTAACCATGGCCGCGCTGCGTTCACCGAAAATAAACGCTGATCGCCGAATTGGCCCGCGCTTGACGACGTGGTGAATCCAAACGGCGCTTCTGTTTACCAAACGAAACGGCTTTTGCGTTTTATTGACCACGTCGCGGCAGCCGATCAGCCAGGCGCTCTCCACGACGCATGTGATCTAGACGAAACAGTACAGAGTACGTCGATGTTCAAGAAAATGTCTGTCGCGCTGCTCGGCAGCGCTTGCACCTTCATGGCCGGCGCAAACAGCGCCAGCGCCTTCGACAACACCGTGCCGAACGATCCGCCCGCGGTGCTCTATGCGCCGCAGGTGCCGCCGGCGCCGGTGCGCGTCGCCTCCAACTCGAACATGGGCGGCGGCTTCATCGAGTTCCTGTTCGGCGACGGTCCCGGGCGCGGTCCGGCCTATGCGCCCGAGCGGCCGGTGTATCAGCAGCAGCCGGCCTATTACGATCAGCGCCGCCTGCCGCCGATGGGCGAGCCGCAGATGCAAGGTGGATATCAGCAAGGCGGATATCAGCAGGAGGCGGTCGATCCGCGGCAGCGTCCGTTCGATCCCAAATTCGAGAAGCAACTCGTTGACTATGACGGCAAGGAAAGTCCCGGCACGATCGTGGTCGATACGCCGAACAAGTTCCTCTATCTGGTCGAGGGCAACGGCCGCGCGATGCGCTACGGCATCGGCGTGGGCCGCCCCGGCTTCACCTGGTCCGGCGTGAAGTCGATCACGGCCAAGCGCGAATGGCCGGCCTGGACGCCGCCGGCGGAAATGCTGGCGCGCCGCCCCGACCTTCCCAGGCACATGGAAGGCGGTCCGGAAAATCCGCTCGGCGCCCGCGCGATGTATCTCGGCTCGACGCTCTATCGCATCCACGGCTCCAACGAGCCCTGGACCATCGGTACCAACGTCTCCTCCGGCTGCATCCGCATGCGCAACGAGGACGTCATCGATCTCTACGGCCGCGTCAATGTCGGCACCCGGGTCGTGGTGATGTGATCCTGCTTTCGTTCTCCCACGAGAACGGAAAACGCTGACATGAAAACGGCCGCCTCATCGGCGGCCGTTTGCCTGCATGCGCCATGGACCGACGCCATGGACCGACGTCACGCGTAATCGCTGCCGCCGTCGTCTCCGCCGCCAAAATCGCTGTCGTCGTCGGCCATGTCCATGTTGTCATTGTTGTCGTCGTAGTTCTGATCGTTGTTGTTGTTGTTCCGATCGTCGTTCGACGCCTGGTCGAGGAAGCCCTGGCGGGAATCGCGGTTCGAGCCGATGTCGTTGAGGCCGGCGTCGCGCGAGAGCGATCCGCTGGACTGGTCGCTGCCGCCCCAAGGGCTTCCACCAGCGCTGCGGTCGCCGAGGGCATTGGTGTCGCCAAACGCCTGCTGATGCGGTCCGCCCATCATGCCGCGGATGCTGGAGAGCAGCAGAGAGCCGCCGACGACGCCGGCCGCGGCGGCTGCCGCCGTGCCGAGGAACGAGCCGCCGCCACCGCCGACCGGCGGAGCGCCATAGCCCTGGCCGGGACCCTGACCAGGACCTTGGCCATAAGCCTGTCCGTAAGGCGGCTGGCCGTAGCCCGGCTGGGCCTGCTGCATGGCCTGGCCGGTATTCCAGGCCGGCCGCGCGTCGCGCGGCGGCACGTTCGGAACAGAGCCGCGCGACGGGCTTCCGCCGAACAGCGTCTCGCGCATGTTGTCCAGGAAGCCGCCGGACTGTGCCTGCTCGGGCGCCTGGCCCGCTTCCAGCTCCTGGATGCGGGTGTGGGCGCGCTTCAGCGCTTCGTCCTGCAACAGCACGGTCTGCACAAGCGCGTAGATCGCACCGGGGGCCTTGCGCAGGCCGTCGGAGATCGCGGCGGTCGCGTCGGGATCGCGCGGTGTATTCTCCAGTTTGGTAAGCCGGTCGAAAAGTTCGTCGACGAGCTGGCGTTCCTGCGGCGTCATGTTCAATCTCCTTCGCGCAAAAACAAGCGCGAGGCAGATGTAGGGTTCCATTGCGGCCTCAACAGCCCCGGCCATATTAAATTTCGGTATGCGACAAGCTGCCTCGCAAGACCGGCTCTGGTCGATTTCACTCCAGCGTGACGCCGCTGTCCGCCAGCAGGCGTGGAAACGCATCGCCGGCGAGATAGGCGTGCTCGCGTTCGCGCACGTCCGTCATCGGGTCGAGGCCGGCGAGGACATCGTCGACGAAGCCGGGATGACACATCACGAGCCCGCCGTCCGGCAGGCCATCGAGGAACTGCCGCATCAACGCACCGAAATCGGCCACCCGCGCGAAGTCGTAAGCGCCGGCGAAACCGGGATTGAAGCTGAGGCCGGCAGCGCCGGCGCGGCGGCGGAATGGCGCGCTGAGGATATCGAGCACCATGCCCTTCGGCGAAGCCAGCCGCTGCTTGAGCGGCAGATCGCGGCCGCCCTGGCGCACCCAGGCCTTCGGTGCGCCATCGCTGACGGCATCGACAAAGCCGTCGCGCAGCTGCGGATAGAGCTGCACATGCTGGTGACCATCGACGAAGTCGGGCGCGCGCCCGAACGCTTCCATGAAGGCGGACAGCTGGGCCTTCACCTCGTTGCGAATGAATTCGCGGTCGAGCCGCCGCATCAGCCCGGCGCGCAGCAGCTTCGGAAAGGGCAAGAACATATCGCCGTCGAGCGGACGGAAATGCATGGTGAGCGGCCGGAACGGTGCCGACAGCGTCACATGCAGCCCGATCGCGCAGCGCGGGCTCGATTTGGCTGCCGTGTCCAGCGCCTCGATCTCGCTGCGCCCGGTCGCAGGACCGACCATCATCACCGACGTGGCGTTGAGGCGGCCGCGCTCGATCAGGTCGCGGATGGCGCGGTTGACGCCCGGGCTGATGCCGTAATCGTCGGCGCAGAGCCAGATTCGCCGCGGGCGCGCGGCCTCGCTCATTCGGCCGCCGTCCTGTTCGAGGCGTCGTCCGCGTTGCCAGCCTCGAAGTGCTTTTCGCTGTGCTCGGCGACGAAGTAGATCGGGCGCGCCTTCAGCTCGGAGAGGATCTTGCCGATATATTCGCCGACGATGCCGATCATGATGAGCTGCACGCCGCCGATCGTCATCAGGCCAATCACGAGCGAAGGATAGCCGGGCACCTGCTTGCCGGTCGTGAACACCTCCCAGAGGATCGAAAGCCCGAACAGGAAGGCGCCTCCGGCCAGAATGACGCCGAGCAGGCTGGCGAAGCGCAGCGGCGCCACCGAGAACGAGGTCAGGCCCTCGATCGACAGGCCGAGCAGGCTTGCGGCGTTGAAGGTGGTGACGCCATGGGCGCGTGCCGAGGGCTCGTAGTCGACGCGAATCTGGCGGAAGCCGATCCAGCTTGCCAGGCCCTTGAAGAAGCGGTTGCGCTCCGGCAACTGCCTCAGCGCTGCGACCGCGCGCGGCGAGAGCAGCCGGAAGTCGCCGGCGTCCTCCGGAATCTTCTGGCGTGCGCCCCAATTGATCAGAGCGTAGAAGCCGTGCACGGCGACGCGGCGCAGGAAGGTCTCGTTGTCGCGATGCGCCTTGGCGGTGTAGACGACGTCATAGCCGTCATCGATCCAGTGTCGCACCAGCTGTTCGATCAAGGCCGGCGGATGCTGGCCGTCGCCGTCCATGAACATGACGGCGCCGAGCCGGGCGTGGTCGAGGCCGGCCATCAGCGCCGCCTCCTTGCCGAAATTGCGCGACAGCGAGACCACCTGGACGCCGATTGAGTCGGCCGGCAACGAACGGGCGATCGCCAGCGTCGCATCCTTGCTTCCGTCGTCGACATAGACGACCTCGCAAGCCAGCCGATAGCGCTGGCGCACGGTCCTGGCGAGCTCGCAGATCCGCTGATGCAGGGCGGCGAGGCCCGCCGCCTCGTTGTAGACGGGGACGACAATCGACAGTCCCTTCGTGGCGGCGGCCGCCGCCGTGGTCGTCATGCCGGAAACGTCAGAGCCCAGCGTCATCGATCAAGGTTCCAGAGGCGTGTAGGTCATCTCAACAGCATATGGTAGCTGCCGTTTGCTGTCGCTACGCTGAACGAAACCGGGGCTCACCGCCGCAGGAACGCCTCGAGCTTGGCGAACAGCGGGTTCTCCCGGTCGAACACGTAGTCGAGCGAGGCTACCGAGACGGTTTCGGCGCCATGCTCGCGCAGGAAGCTCGCCAGCGCATAGAGCTGCCCCGGTGGGCAGTGCAGCGTGAGCATGCCCGACGAGGTCGGCCCGCCAAACGGGGTCTCGACGCCGAACCGGCTGTGGGCTTCGCCGAGCAGGGCGGCGTCGCATTGCCGGAAGCGGGTGCGGACCTCCCGGTATTTGTTGGCGCGCGCCCGTGCTGCGATGTGATCGAGGATGACGCGCGCGGTCTCCAGCGCCTGCGGCGACCAATCGGCCTCCTTCGAGGCGACCAGATTGGCCTGGCTGCGCAGCATCACGCCGTCGTCGAGCACCCGCAAACCATTGGCGGCGAGTGTCGCGCCCGTGGTGGTGATGTCGACGATCAGCTCGGCGCTGCCGGCCGCCGGCGCGCCTTCGGTCGCGCCGGCGCTCTCGACGATGCGGTAATCGGTGATGCCGTGATTCTGGAAGAAGGCGCGGGTGAGGTTGATGAACTTGGTCGCGACCCGCATCCGCATGTGATGCTGCTCGCGGAAGCCGGTGGTGACGTCGTCGAGGTCGGCCATGGTGCGGACGTCGATCCACGCCTGCGGCACCGCGACGACGACGTCGGCATAGCCGAAGCCGAGCCCCTCGATCAGGGACACGCGCTTGTCGGCATCCGCGATGGTCTCGCGCACCAGATCCTCGCCGGTGACGCCGAGATGCGCAAAGCCGCGGGACAGTTGCGAGGCGATCTCGCTCGCCGAGAGATAGGCGACCTCGACATTGTCGAGGCCCGCGATCGTGCCGCGATAGTCGCGGGCGCCGCCGGCCTTCGACAGCTTGAGCCCGGCGCGGGCAAAGAACGCTTCGGTGTTTTCCTGAAGGCGGCCCTTGGAGGGAACGGCCAGAACGAATGGCGCGCTCATCACTTTGCTCCCACCTTGCGGCCGATCCTGGTCAGCGCGTCCACCCAGACCGAGAAGCCGACCGCGGGGATCGGCTCGGCCGAACCAAGCTGGGTCATCAGACCGTCATAGCGGCCGCCGGCGACCAGCGGCTCGGCGCCGTTGCCCCTGTGGTGCAACTCGAACTCGAAGCCGGTGTAATAGTCGAGCCCGCGTCCGAACGCGGTCGAAAAGCGCGCCAGCTTCACGTCGATGCCGCGCGCCGCCATGAAGCCGACCCGGCTCTCGAACTGGTCGATCGCAGCCGTGAGGTCGAGCTTGGCATCGGCGGTGAGTGCGCGCAGCCCGGCAACCGCCTCGTCCGGATTGCCTGATATCGACAGGAAGCGCTTGAGCACGGTGATCGCCTCGCGCGGCAGCGCCCCACCCTTCAGGGTCGATTGCTCGAGGAAGCGGTCGGCGATCTCGGCCGTCGTTCGGCCGCCGACATTGGTGGTGCCGGCGATCGACATTAGATCGGTGACGAAGGCGAGCGCCGCCTTGCGGTCGGAGCCGGCGAGCGCGGCGAGCACGCCCTCATATTCGCTGCGGGTCGCGGTGGTCGCGGCCGCCAGCCGCTCCAGATCCTGCTCAAGGCTGATCTTGCGGTTGAAATCCTTGATCAGGCGGCGGCGCCAGACCGGATAGAGATCGAGCGCGTCGAGCAGGGCATTGAACAACGCGACATCGCCCGTGCGGACCTCGACGTCGTTGACGCCGAAGGCGGCCGTCGCCTCCAGCGCCAGCGCCAGCATCTCGGCGTCGGCTGCGGCGCGGTCCTGGCGGCCGAAGGATTCGATGCCGGCCTGGAGGAACTCGCTGGCCCGCCCGGTACGGTAGCGGAACACCGGGCCGAGATAGCTGAACCCGGCCGCTTGGCCGGCACGGCTTGAGGCGAGGTAATCGCGCGCCACTGGAATGGTCAGGTCCGGGCGCAGGCAGAGCTCCTCGCCGGAGACGTCCGTGGTCAGGTACAGGCTCTTGCGGATGTCCTCGCCGGAGAGATCCAGGAACGGCTCGGCCGGCTGCAGGATCGCCGGCTCCGCCCTGACATAGCCCGCCTGCGCGAACGACAAGAGCAGCGTATCCGCCCAGGCGGCGGAGCCGGCAGCATTTGAGGTGGCAGTCGCGGTCATAACAGGGTCCATGGCCCCGGTGGAACCGGGTGGGCAAGGGATGAGGAATGGAGTTGGCGCTGCCCTTAGCATGGGCCGAAAGCGGTTTCGACCTCCAAAGGATCAATCGCTTAACGGGCGGGCAACGCCGGCGTCAGTTGGACTTGCCCCAATCGCCCAGCACGGCCTGCACCAGCGCCAGGGCCGCCACCGCGGCGGTATCGGCCCGCATGATCCGCGGGCCGAGCGCCAGCCGCAGGATCTTGGGCTGCCGCAGCAGCAGGGACCTTTCTTCCTCGGCAAAGCCGCCTTCGGGGCCGATCAGCACGTCAATCCCCTGGCCGGCCTCACCGGCGCCTTGCAGGCTCCGAATGGGGTTTTCGACGTCCGCCACCTCGTCGCAGAAGATCAGCAGGCGGTCGGCCGGGCGCTGGCTGAGGAAGCGCTCCAACGCGACCGGCTCGGCCACGGTGGCGATGCCGAGGATGCCGCATTGCTCGGCCGCCTCGACGACATTGGCGCGCATCCGCTCGGTGTTGACCCGGGACGCCTGGGTGAACCGGGTCAGGACCGGCTGAAGGGTGGCGGCGCCCATCTCGATGGCCTTCTGCACCATGTAGTCGAGCCGGGCATGCTTGAGCGGGGCGAAAACGTAGGCGAGGTCGGCCAATCGGTCCTGGGGCCGGGTCTGCTGGAGGATGACGAGGCCATCCGGCCGCTTGCGGCCCTCGATGGCAGCCTGCCACTCGCCGTCGCGGCCGTTGAACGCCGAAACCTCGGCGCCGGCGGCGAGCCGGAGCACATTCCCGAGATAATTGCTCTGGTCGCGGTCGAGCGGAACCCGGGCGTCCTGGGCGAGGGGGGCATCGACGAACAGCCGGGGGGCGCGAAAATCGTGGAAAGGCATCGTGCAAAGGTCCGATTTGCCGCCGTTCTTAACCGAAAGCCGTAGTTTTGGGGGTAAATATTGCCGAACTGGTGCGTCCCAGCGCCGCGCTCTTGCCCAATTCCACGGGTTGTTAAGCGTCGGCGGGAATCGTAAAAACGCGAACACGCTGGTTGCGCTTCAATTGGGATGGCGCCGAACCCCGTAAGCTCCTGCCGGAGAGACTATCTTGATGATCCGTCATTTGATGGTTCCGATCACTGCCATCATGGTCACCGTGGGCGCCGCGGGCGCTTATGCGCAAAGCGCGTTCCCCGCGCCGCTGCCCAATCAGGCTCCAACCAGCTCGGCGTTTCCACCGGTGAACGGTTCGGCGCCGACCGCCTCGGTCGGTGTCGCCCCGCAATCGTCCTTTCCCGTGAACGGAGCCGCGCCGATCGGCGGCGCGGGCGCCTTCAGCGCGGCCCCGCCGACACAAGGCGGCCCGGGCGAGGATTGCATGAAGGCCTTCATGCCGCTGCGCGAGGAGGCCGAGAAGCGCGGCAAGCTGATCAAGGCCGCGAGCGACCGTCATGCGCCGCCGGACGAGGCCTGCAAGCTGATCGGCAATTTCAGCCAGGCCGAGGCGAAAATGATCAAGTACATCGAGTCCCACGCCGCCAAATGCGGAATCCCGCCGCAGATCGGCGAGCAGATGAAGACCGGCCACAAGAACACCGAGGCGATGCAGAAGAAGGTCTGCACGGTCGCGCAGCAGATGCAACAGCAGCAGGCGCGCCCGGCCGGCCCGTCGCTGAGCGAGGTGCTGGGTTCGGGCTCGGCGCCTGAAGCCAATGCCGGCAAGAAGGGCGGCAGCACCTTCGATACGCTCAACGGCAACGTCCTGACCCGATGAGCGATACATCCGCCCGCGTTGCCGATTCCACCGGCAACTGGGTCGATACGCTCGCGCCGCCATGGGCGCGGCCTTATCTGCGCCTGTCCCGCTTCGACCGTCCGATCGGCTCCTGGCTGCTGTTGATGCCGTGCTGGTGGTCGGCGGCGCTCGCCGCCGGCATCGCGCATGACGTCCGTGGCCTGCCGCTCACCATCGTGCTGTTCTTCATCGGCGCCTTCGTGATGCGCGGGGCCGGCTGCACCTGGAACGACATCACCGACCGCGACCTCGACGACAAGGTCGAGCGCACGCGCTCGCGGCCGTTGCCGTCAGGGCAGGTGACCACGAAGCAGGCGCTGGTCTTCATGATCGCACAGGCGCTGACGGGTCTCGTGGTGCTGCTGCAGTTCAACCGCTTCGCGGTGCTGACCGGCATCGCCTCGCTTTTAATCGTCGCGATCTATCCCTTCATGAAGCGCATCACCTGGTGGCCGCAGATCGTGCTGGGCCTCGCCTTCTCCTGGGGTGCGCTGATGGGATTTGCCGTCACCTTCGGACGCATCGACCTCACCGCGCTCGTGCTCTATGCGGGCGCGATCTCCTGGGTGATCGGATACGACACGATCTATGCGCATCAGGATACCGAAGACGACGCGTTGATCGGCATCAAGTCCACCGCGCGGCTGTTCGGCGCGCATACGCAGCAGGCGCTGATCCTGTTCTACGGGCTCGCTGTCATGCTGATCGGCGTCGCGCTGGCCTCCGCCGATGCGCGCTGGCCGGCCTGGCTCGGGCTGATCGCCTTCGCCGTGCATCTGGCCTCGCAGATCCTGCGGCTCAGGATCGACGATCCCGAGCTCTGCAAGCGCCTGTTCTATTCGAACAAGTATGCGGGGTTGTTGTTGTTTGCGGGATTGCTCGCCGACGCAGTGATGCGGGCGTCGTAGCTGTCGTCGGGGGCAAAGGCGTGATTGCCCTCTAGTTTCTCGCGATGATCTCGCGCTCGCCGTGATGAACGGTGAGTTCGCGCGCGATGCCGGCGCGCCGGCGCATCAGGAATTTCGGGCGGCGGGCGCGGATCGCGTTGGCGCGGCGGCGGCGCGGTGCGGGCTTGCGTGCGCCTTCGTCGAGCTGCGGAAGCGCGAAGATCTCGCTCCAGATGCTCCAGGCTTCGGTGAGCTCGTCGCCATCGGCGCTGACCAGCAGCGGGACGGAGAGCGAGGGATCGCGATGCACGAGCACGAGGGTCTGCGCCTCGTCGTTGCCGCGCAGGGCGACGCCGGTGAAGTCGCTGACGCGCACGTTGATGGCCATCTGCATGCCGCGTACGGCACGGCGCAACACGACACGCTCGCGATGAAGCTCGATCTGCCTGACATGTCCGTCGGCGCGCGGATCGTGCGCATCGAAGCGGACCGGAAGGGAAAGAGGGTCGAGCCGCAGGGAGCGGCTCGACCCGGCGGGAGCGACCCCGCATGTTGCTGTTTGACGCCTCACGGCTTTAGTTCTCCCCGCCGGGATTATGTTCCCGGTCGATGCGAGGACCTTAGCGCGCGGCTTTCCGAAACCGCTTAAAAAGGCTGGTTAACCCACCGTCACTGCTGCTCATGATTGACAAGACCTTGGCGCGCATGATTGACGAGACGTTGCGCCGACGTCGCGAATCTGAACTTTTGGCGGGCTGAAAATGCTTGAAGTCCGCGCAATCAGGGCACATCTGTGGGTTCCGGTCCCGAACCCCGCCCCAACAGGATTTCGTTCGTGAACTCTTCACCATCCGCAAGCTCGACGCTTTCGACCCAAAAATCGTCGCAGGCCAATCGCGATCTGTTCGATCAGTCCGCGCTCTCCGATCTCGCGCAGCGGCTGGTCGAGGCGGCCAGGCGCGCCGGCGCGGATGCGGCCGATGCGGTCGCGGTGCGCGGCGTCTCGCAGGGCGTCGAGGTGCGCGACGGCAGGGTCGAGGAATCCGAGCGGTCCGAAGGCGACGATGTCGGTCTGCGCGTGCTGGTCGGCCAGCGCCAGGCGGTGGTCTCGACCAACGACGTCAGCGGCGACGCCGTCACCAAGCTCGCCGAACGCGCGGTCGCGATGGCGCGTGTCGCGCCCGACGACAAATATGTCGGCCTCGCCGATCCCGCGCTGCTCGCGCGCGACTTTCCCGATCTCGACCTGCTCGATCCCGACGTGCCCACGACCTCGGAGCTCGAGCGCCGCGCGCTCGCGGCCGAAGCTGCCGCGCTCGGCGTGAAGGGCGTGACCAAGTCCGGCGGCGCCTCGGCGTCCGCCGGCATCGGCGGCATGGTGCTCGTCACCTCGACCGGCTTTCACGGCTCTTATCTGCGCTCCAGCCAGGGCATTTCCGCGACCGCCATCTCGGGTGAAGGCACCGGCATGGAGCGCGACTACGACTTCACCTCGGCGCCGCACGGCGCCGATCTGCTGTCGCCGGAAGTCGTCGGCCGTTCCGCCGGCGAGCGCACCGTGGCGCGCTACAATCCGCGCAAGGTCGAGACCTGCAAGGTGCCCGTCGTGTTCGATCCGCGCGTTGCGGGCTCGCTGGTCGGCCATGTCGTCGGCGCCATCAACGGCGCCTCGATCGCGCGCAAGACCAGCTTCCTGAAGGACAAGCTCGGCCAGCAGCTGTTCGCCAAGAACATCCGCATCGTCGACGATCCCTTGCGCAAGCGCGGCCTGCGCTCGCAGACCTTCGATGCCGAAGGCGTCGCGGTGAAGAAGATCGCGCTGGTCGACGAGGGCGTGCTGACGACGTGGCTGCTCGATTGCGCCACGGCGCGCGAGCTCGGCCTTGCCACCACCGGCCACGCCCATCGTGGCGTCTCCTCTTCGCCCTCGCCCGGGCCGTACAATCTGCATCTCGAGCCCGGCACGCCGACGCCCGTCGAGCTGATCTCCGACATCAAGCAGGGGTTCTACGTCACCGACTTGATCGGCTCCGGCGTCAACGGCGTCACCGGCGATTACAGCCGCGGCGCCTCCGGTTTCTGGATCGAGAACGGCGAGATCACCTATCCCGTCAGTGAAGTCACGATCGCCGGCCATCTGTTCGAGATCTTCAAGTCGATGCAGCCGGCGAACAATCTCGAGTTCCGCTACGGCGTCAATGCGCCGACGGTGCGTATCGAGGGATTGACGCTTGGCGGACGCTGACGCGCACGCACTGGACGCGACCATCCTGACGCGCGATGCGGCGCTGCTGAAGGACACGGTGCGGGACGCGGGCGCGCTGGCGCAGTCGATGTTCCGGACCGAGCTGAAGAAGTGGATCAAGGGCGCATCCTCGCCGGTGTCGGAAGCCGACATCGCGGTCAACGATCTGCTCGAAGCGCGCCTGCGCGCCGCGACGCCCGACTATGGCTGGCTGTCCGAGGAGAGCGCCGACGATGCCACACGGCTGTCGCGGCGGCTGACCTGGATCGTCGATCCCATCGACGGCACGCGCAATTACCTGGGCGGCCATGACGAATGGTGCGTCAGCGTCGCGCTGGTCGAGGATGCCTCGCCGGTGCTGGCCGCGGTGTTCGCCCCGGCGAGCGACGAGTTCTTCTTCGCGGCCCGCGGCCAGGGCACGACCCTGAACGGCGCGATCGTGCGGGCCTCGCCCGGAGCCGAGCTGGACTTCGCCCGTGTCGCCGGGCCGAAGCCGTTGGTCGAGCGGTTGAAGCCGTCACTCGGCGACATCAAGCTGCATCCGCGAATCGGTTCGCTCGCGCTGCGTCTGTGCCGCGTCGCCCATGGCGCGGTGGATGCGGCTTTCGCGGGGGGCAACAGCCATGATTGGGACCTTGCGGCGGCCGATTTGATCGTGCAGGAAGCGAATGGTAGGATGAGCGACCTCTCCGGAGAACCCATCCTCTATAACCGCCGGGAAGTGGCGCACGGGGTGCTGGTGGCAGCGGGACGCGATCGTCATGCGGGCATTGTCGCGCATTTTCGAAATCGCCCCCTGGCCTGAAGCGCTTTCGTCGTGCTTGTCGATCACTGCTTTGCCGGGCAGCCCGTTAGGAACAGAACCCATGCCAGATAGTGCCCCGCAACAACTGCTTCACCTCGTCATCGGCGGCGAGCTTGTCGACCTCGAGCACAACACCTTCAAGAATCTCGACGACGTCGAGATCGTCGGCCTCTATCCGAACTATGCCACCGCGCACGCGGCCTGGCGGGCCAAGGCCCAGAGCACGGTCGACAATGCGCAGATGCGCTATTTCATCGTCCATCTCCACCGGCTGCTCGACCCCAATCAAGAACCGGCGCGTTGAAAAAACTGCTTCGCAATACGCTGCGAAGCAGCTTCGTTCAGCGTGCCGTCGGGGTCCTGGCGGCCGAATATCTGCGCTTTGTCTGGCGGACCAACAAATTCACGTTCGATCCGCCTGACGTCTATGACCTCGTCGAGCCGCAGATCCCGGCGATCTTCGCGTTCTGGCACGGCCAGCATTTCCTCACCCCCTTCATCAAGAACAAGGACTGGTACCGGGCCAAGGTCCTGATCTCCCGGCACCGGGACGGTGAGTTCAACGCGATCGCCGCTGAGCGGCTCGGCATCGGCACGATCAGAGGTTCCGGCGATCATGGCGGTGCCTTCCACCGCAAAGGTGGTGTGGGCGCCTTCAAGGAAATGGTGCGAACCCTCCAGGACGGTTGTAATGTCGCGCTGACCGCCGATGTTCCCAAGCGCTCGCGCGTGGCCGGGCTCGGCATCATCATGCTGGCACGGGAATCGGGGCGGCCGATCATGCCTTTTGCGATGGCGACCAGCCGCTTCATCCGGCTCAAGAACTGGGATCGCACCACCATCAATCTGCCATTCGGGCGGGGCGCATTGGTCGGCATCAAGGAGATCCACGTTCCGCCGGACGCCGACGCGGCCACCATGGAAGCGCTGCGGCTGGAGCTGGAGGAGACCTTGAACGAGGCGACCCGCCGCGCCTATGCGCAACTCGGCCGCCCGGGACCGGCAGATGCCTAACCCGCTGCCCATCACGCTGCGGATGTACCGGCGCCTCGCGAGCGGCCTGGTGCCGCTCGCGCCTGCGCTGATCAAGCGGCGCTTGAAGCAGGGCAAGGAGGATCCGGCGCGTGTCGGCGAGCGGCGGGGCCTGTCGCAGGACGTCCGTCCGCATGGACCGCTGGTCTGGATCCACGGCGCCAGCGTCGGCGAGGTGCTGGCGGCGGCGGCGCTGATCGAGCGGCTGCGCGACCTCAATCTGCGCATCCTGCTCACCTCCGGCACCGTCACCTCGGCGGCCGTCGTGGCCAAGCGCTTTCCGCCCGACGTGATCCATCAATACGTGCCGTATGATTCGCCGCGCTATGTCGCGCGCTTCCTCGACCATTGGAAGCCGTCGCTGGCGCTGTTCATCGAATCCGATTTGTGGCCGAACCTGATCCTCGCCGGTGCGGCGCGCCGGGTGCCAATGGTGCTGATCAACGGGCGGATGTCGCCGCGCTCCTTCCCGCGCTGGCGGCGCATGCACGGCACCATCTCGGCGCTGCTCTCACGTTTCGACATCTGCCTCGCGCAGTCGAAGCTCGATGCCGAACGCTTCTCCGCGCTCGGCGGCCGCGACGTCCTGACCACGGGCAATCTCAAGCTCGACGTCCCCGCGCCGCCGGCCGATCCCGCCAGGCTCGAACGCTTGATGGCAATGACACGCGGCCGCCCGATCATCGTCGCGGCCTCGACCCATCCGGGCGAGGACGAGATGCTGGTCGCGGCGCATCGCAGCCTCTCCGGTTTCTTCCCGCAAATGCTGACCGTGATCGTGCCGCGCCATCCCGATCGCGGCGCCTCGATATCAGGCTTGATCACGGCGTCCGGCCTGAAGCCGGCGCTGCGCTCGCGCGAGGAGCTGCCGACCGCGACGACCGACCTTTATGTCGCCGACACCATGGGCGAACTCGGCCTGTTCTATCGCCTTTCGCCCATCGTGTTCATGGGCGGATCGCTGATCCGCCATGGCGGACAGAATCCGATCGAGGCGATCAAGCTGGGGGCGGCGATCGTCCATGGTCCGCACGTCTTCAATTTTGCCGACGTCTACGAGGCGCTCGATCGCAGCGGCGGGGCGCGCCAGGCCGACACGCAGGAGGCCCTGGTCAAGCAGCTCGGCCAGTTGCTGGCCGATCCTGTCATGCGCGACAAGATGCAGCGCGCGGGCTCGGGTGTGGTCGAGCAGCTCGGCGGCGCGCTCGATCGCACCATGACCGCGCTCGAGCCCTATCTGTTGCAGCTGACCATAGAGATGGGAGCCGCCAATGCGTGAGCCGGCCTTTTGGTACCGGCCTCGCTCCTTCGAATCGCACGCGCTACGGCCGTTGGGAGCCCTCTACGGTGCGATCACCGAACGGCGCATGCTGCGCCAAGGTGTCGATGCCGGCATCCCCGTGATCTGCGTCGGCAACTACCATGTCGGCGGCGCCGGCAAGACGCCGACCGTACTGGCGCTGACCAGGCTCTTGCGCGAGCTCGGCGAGACGCCGGTGGTGCTCAGCCGCGGCTATGGCGGACGCCTGAAGGGCCCGGTGATGGTCGATCGCGCGCGTCACACCGCGGCCGATATCGGCGACGAGCCGCTGATGATGGCGCGCGACGTTCCCGTCGTTGTCGCGCGCGATCGCCTCGACGGCGTCGCGCTCGCGAAATCGCAGGGCGCCACCGTGATCCTGATGGATGACGGTTTCCAGAACCCGCGCCTGCTGAAGGACACGTCGCTGATCGTGATCGACAGCGAGCGCGGCCTCGGCAATGGCGAGGTGTTTCCCGCCGGTCCCCTGCGCGCGCCGCTGCAGGCCCAGCTCGCACGCACCGACGCGCTGGTGCTGATCGGCGACGGCCGTGCCGCCAACGACGTCGCGGCCGAGCTTGCCAAGCGCGACAAGCCGGAGCTGCGTGCGCAATTGAAGCCGGATGCGGCCTCGGTCGCGCAGCTGTCCGGCAAGCGGGTTTTCGCCTTCGCCGGCATCGGCGATCCAGAGCGCTTCTTCCGCAGCTTGCGCGCCGGCGGTATCGAGGTCGCGCGCACGCGTCCTTTCGCCGACCACCACATGTTTTCGGACGACGAGATCACGGCCCTCGTGACGGACGCTCAGCGCGAGCAGCTCACGCTGGTAACGACGGAAAAGGATCTCGCACGCCTGCGTGGCCGCGAAGGTGTGCCTGACAGCATCGTGCCGTTCGCCGTTCAGCTCGAGTTCGCCGACCCGGCTGCGCTTCGGCAACTGATCAGCGATCATCTCTACACGGCGCGCGCGCGAAGATTCGGCAGGCGTTGATCTCGCAAGGTGACCAGAGCGACCCCGAGAAGATCAGATTGCGCATCGCTCTCGCCTTTGCACGGTATGATGCAAAAGCAGTTCATCGAGCGCGTTGCGATATGTGGCAATTGATCGAGCCGACACATCGCGGCCGACGAATCTTCTTCCGCGCGTTCTGGAGTTGATATAGCCTTCCATCAGAGCCGTCACCGGGACGTGCCGAACTCCCGGCAATGATCGGCGGCGTTTATGCTCACGGCGGGCAAAGTATCTTCATCATTTCAGATGCGACGGCCGTACCGACCAGCTCGGACGGCACGGAGATTTATTGCGAAAAGTCAGAGGAGAACATGCCATGCATTTTTGCCTCACCGGACAATACACGCCGCGCGCTCTCAACGCCATTTTGGAAAACCCCACGACCGATCGCCAGGAGGCAGCTCGAAAACTCATCGAGGCGGCCGGCGGAAAGCTGATTTCGATGTACAGCGTTGCGGCTGACGGCCCAGGGGTCTTGGTGATTTTCGATGTGCCTGATCCGGGGGCGGCTCCGGCCATTTCCGGTCTGACCGTCACGGTGGGCACCCTGCAGAACGTGAAGCTGACAAGATTGTTCACGCAGGACGAGATCAAGAAGGTCCGCCAGAACGCGGCGAAGCTGCGTTCCTCGTATTCCCCGCCTGGAAGCTGACATCCGGTTTTGAAGCGGAGCCGCCGCATTCGGGCGACGCGGCGGCAACGCTCATGCCACCAATCAGAATCACCCTCGGCAAGCTTTGACGGGCCATGCGGTGCGGGGCGTGCCGCGTCGGGGGCCCGGCTGAACGTTGCCTGCCAACTCGGTGACGGCCTTGCGATCGCGGCTCAGCGGTGGGATGCGTTCACCACGCCCCAGCGGCCATCAATCCGATGATGGTCAGGCACGAGAGGCTGGCCACCATCACGGTATAGCATTCGGGTGTATTCATCGTTGCCTCCGAAACTGTTGTCGGCTTGGTCCGCGGGAGTTGCCGGTCCCAGGCCGCCGTCAGTTCGTCGTGCTGTCACTAGCGTGGCGATGTGCGTCCGCCCTCTTGTCGTCATCCAGTTCGGCGGGATGATGATGCGCTTCGAGAGCTTCGGAGCGTGCAGCTGAGATCAGAAGCTGTTTCCGCATTTCGGCAAGGCGGGCGCGGCAATATTCGCGATAGAGCATGTCGAGTATGGTGGGCATGATCACCCCCATCGTTGACTTTCGATTGACCGATATGCCGCCGTGCATTTTCGAGGTGATCGTAGTCCGCCAGATGGCTCTTCGATGTGAGCCCGTTCACAAATCGCGCCGATTCCGAAATGGCCGGGACTTGGTTTGTCTGTGCGATGAAAGCAGCAGGACCGATGACCTAACACGCAGCCTAGCAGCTTTCTGTTTCACCAAGACTTCGTCAAACAACTTAAGGGCGCCGGATAGCAATGAAGAATCCAACCTCAGCGCGAAGCGACTAACCACAGAGTGTACGTGCCGCTCGATGCAATGCAGATCGTCGCGAGGGCAGTCACGACAGTGTGAGAGTTCGTGACAGCAGCGCGTGACCATCGTCTCCATCACATGCCGCCTGCTATTCAGGCCACATTCATCGCAAAACGCCTATCGGTCGCGGACGATCGGGAGAATTCGATGAAACTGCCGTCCGCCGTCGCCGCCAGCCTTGCGTGTCTGATCATCGCGCCGGTATCGGCGCAAACGACGCCGTCCGCTGCTCCGGCCACAGTCCCTGTTCCCGCGACCAAGCGCGTGACGTGTCTGGCCGCGACGGCCAGCTTGAAGGGACAGGACAAGCGCGACCAGATGCAGCTCTGCATGGCGCAGGCGCGGCTCGATTGCCTCAAGCAGGCAATCGATCAGAAGGTCGTGGGTGAGCCGAGGAAAGGTTTTATCAAGACATGCGTGGGCGCGGATGGCACGGAGCAGCAATGAAAGCGCGGCCTCACGCCTGCTTCAGCGCGCCCGGAAAATGCCGCTGCAGCACGGCGGCCGGCGTGGCGTAGGCTTCTTGCAGATCCACGCTCCAGTACTTCAGTTCGTCGAGCGGGATCCGCGTGTCGGTGATCGCGCAGCGCACATAGGTCCCCGGCGAGATCACGCGGAAATCGCCGTCGAGATATTGCACCTGCGCTTCGCCATGGCCCGAGGGGCCGAACTTGTTCAGCACGGTCGAAACTCTCCGTGGAAGGCCGCTCCCTGGAAACCCCTGGAGGGCACGATGTGTCGGGCTGGATGTAGCATAGATAGGGTGGCTTGTCCGCCCGGTAAACCCACCGGTTTGTGATGATTTGGCGCCGTTTCCGCGTGATAGGGCTTGGACGAAGGATCTTGACGCAGGGTCCGATGCGCCTTCGGCTGACCGCTCTGTTCCTGACGCTCCTGATGTCGGCGGCGCACGCCGCGCCCGTGCCGCAGCAGGTCGACATTCCGCTGTCGTCCGGCGTCCTGCATGCGCAGCTCTACAAGCCCGAGGGCGAGGGGCCGTTTCCGGCCGTGATTGCGCTGCATGGCTGCGGCGGGCTCAGTGGCCGTTCCAATTCCGTCCTGCCGCGCTATCGCGACTGGGCCGAGCGGCTGCTCAGGGCCGGCAATGCGGTGCTGCTGCCCGACAGCTACGGCTCGCGCGAACTCGGGCCGCAATGCCGCGTCAAGGATATGCACGTCAAGGCGCGCCGCGAACGCGTCACCGACATTGCGGCGTCGCGCGCCTGGCTGATGAAGCAGAGCTGGGTCGCGCGCGATCGCGTCAGCCTGATCGGCTGGGCGAACGGCGCCAGCGCACTGCTCTGGGCCGTGCGTCCGCAGAGTGCCGCACGGGATCTCGGACCGGATTTCCGCGCGGCGGTCGCCTTCTACCCCGATTGCCGGATCTCCGCCGGCCTCGGCTGGAGCACGCGGGTCCCGACGCTCGTGCTGATCGGCGCCGATGACGACGTGTCGTCGCCGCCGGCCTGCCGTCAGATGGTGGACGGCGCACGCGGCCGCAGCGCACTCGCGCGCATCATGGTCTATCCCGGCGCTGATCACGATTTCGACCGCGCCAACACGCCGCTGCACGCAGCGGCCGGCGGCACCGATCTGGCCGCGCCCGAGCATGGCCATCTCGGCACGGATGCCGAGGCGCGCGCGGAGTCGCAGAAGGACGTCGCGGAATGGCTGGCGCGGTGAGGCCACACTGAAGGTCAAATCCCAAAGCGGGGCCGCCCGAGGAACAACGTCAGGCGGACGGCCCCGCATCGACCACCGCCCTGCACGGAGTATGGCCGACCGGGAATCTACGGATCGCGCTGGGCGCCGGTTTCAACAGGTGGCGACGCCATCATTCGACCACGATGTCGATTAAACGCATGTCGCATGCGCAGCCGCATCGTTCTTTTCGCCTCCGCCCTGATCGTCTTCACCGCCGCGATCTTCCTGTTCGAAGCCCACGCCGGCGCGCCACAGCGCGCGCCCGATCACTGCGGCTTCTGGACCACGATCGATGCGGGATTGTCGTGCAGGTAGGCGCGGCGCAGTCGCTCTCAGAACAGACTGCCCTGATCCACCGGCTTGCCCACGCGCTTCGGCGCGGGCTTGGCGTCCTGCGCGACCGGCTTCGGCTGTGACGGCGCGCGCTTGACCGGCGGCGCCGGGCGATCCGCATCCGCGATCGCGGCCACACGTCCATCCGCGAACTCGATCTCGAGCCGCGCCTGCGGTCCGACGCTGTCGGCCGAATGCAGGGGATGGCCGGCCTCGTCGCGCACCAGGGCAAAGCCGCGCGCGAGCACGCCGCGATAGGACAGGGCAGAGAGCAGCTTGCCGCTGTTCTCGACGCGGGCATCGAGCCGCTGCAGCAGCGTCGCAAGCGCGCGGCCCGCGCGCTCGGCGAGACGATGCGTGCGCTCGCGCTGGCGCGCAATCGCATTGCGCTGCGCCTGCGCGTTGGAAAGCTTCGAGGCGCGCAGACGAATTTCGAGCCCGGCAAAGCGGTCGCGCCGTTGCCGCAGCAGCGAGCGCGCGGAGAGGCCAAGCCGCTCGCCGCACACGGTGAGGCGGTGATCGGCCTGCGATATCTGGCCGTGCAGCACCCGCAGCGTCAGCTTGGCGCCGGCTGCGGTGAACCTGCGGAAATGCGCATGCGTGTTGGCCTTGAGGCAGCGGGGTAGCGAAGCGCCCGCCGAATCCAGCCGCTGCCGCGGGATCGCCAAGAGGTCGCCGGCTGCCGGCAGCGCGCGGGCGGCGGCGCGCAGCTCGCTGCGGCGGCTCTCCTGGGCACGCTGCCAATAGGCGCGGGTGCGGCGGCCGAGATCGGCGACCTCGACGAACAATTCGCTGCGCACCGGCACGGCCATCTCGGCCGCGGCCGTCGGCGTCGGCGCGCGCTTGTCGGCGACGAAGTCGATCAGGGTGATGTCGGTCTCGTGCCCCACCGCCGAGATCAGCGGGATCAGGCTCTCGGCCGCCGCGCGCACCACGATCTCCTCGTTGAACGACCAGAGATCCTCCAGTGAGCCACCGCCGCGCGCGACGATCAAGACGTCGGGCCGCGGAATCCTGCCGCCCTCGGGCAGCGCGTTGAAGCCGCGGATCGCGGCCGCGACCTGCTCGGCCGAGCCTTCGCCCTGCACCTTGACCGGCCACACCAGCACGCGGCGGGGAAAGCGGTCCTCCAGCCGATGCAGGATGTCGCGGATCACGGCGCCGGTCGGCGAGGTCACGACGCCGATCACCTCCGGCAGCCAGGGCAGGAGCTGCTTGCGCGCCTCGTCGAACAGGCCTTCGGCGGCGAGCTTCTTCTTGCGCTCCTCCATCAGCGCCATCAGCGCGCCGATGCCGGCCGGCTCCAGCGCCTCGATCACGATCTGGTATTTCGAGGAGCCCGGATAGGTCGTGAGCTTGCCGGTGGCGATGACCTCAAGCCCCTCCTGGGGCTTGAAGCGCATGCGGCCGTGCACGCCCTTCCAGATCACGGCCTCGATCTTGGCGCTCTCGTCCTTGAGCGCGAAATAGCAATGCCCGGAGGAGTGCGGCCCGCGAAAGCCGGAAATCTCGCCCCGGACGCGGACATGGCCGAAGGCGTCCTCGACCGTCCGTTTCAGGGACAGCGAGAGCTCCGAAACGGTGAATTCGGGCGCGTTGAGCAGTTGTTCCGCAGGCGGCATAGGCAAACGATTCGGCATTTTGGGGTCAGGCCCGACGTTAAGGATTTTCGCGGCGCGGCGCCAATCGATTCCATGGCCGGGGAACCGCGTCGCGGCATGTCGCTTGACTCATCTCGACTTTCATATATGAAATTTAAAAATCATATATAAACAGAGAGGAAGCGGACCCGATGACTGTGGTCACCGATCCCAACGATCCGCGCGGACGCATGTTCGGGCAGTACCGGCTCAAGCCGAATAGCGGGGTCAATCCGCCTTATTCGCCGGCCTATCCGGTGGAGTGGGGCTGCACCTTGCGGACCGTCGAGATCATGACGCGTGTCGCGCCGGGCAAGGTCGCGACCCTGCTCTCCGACACGCCGTTCGAGATCGCGAGCGATCGCGTCGCCTTCCGCTTCATGCGTTCGCCGGGCCACTCCCTGGCGGTGCATGCTGGCGAGATGTTCGATCTGATGATCTCGGTGCCCGTGCGTTACAAGGGACTGTTCACCGAGACGCATATCTTCATGTATTGCAGCGATCCCATGGGGATCTGTGCCGGACGCGAGGTGTTCGGCTACACCAAGAAGGATGCGCATTACGCCTTCGACGAGCATCCCGACGGCTCGATCACCGGATGGGTCCGGCGCCGCGGAATTCCGCTCGCTGATTTCGCCTTCACGCCGGATCCCTCCGCACCCGTCGTCCGCATCGTCGATGGCGACGAACTGCCGGCCGGCGAGATCCATGTGCGCCGTCTGCCGCATCCTGAACGGCTCGGCGTGGCCTATGCGGACGTCGCCTATCGGCGCACGCCGTTGAAATATTCGAAGCCGGTGCCGGGCCGTGCCTCGATGACGCTGCACGCCAGCGAGTACGATCCGATTGCCGACCTCGCGCCGGAAATCCTCGGCGCGCACTTCATGGTCTCGGACGTCTATGGCGGCGGCTTCGAGGTCGAGGACCGGCGGCTCATCGAGCGGCTCACGCCCTGAACGACAAGATCAGCCTGCATGCCATGTACGTGCGGGCGGCGAACACCGGGAAGAAACACGCACGAGGCAAAGGAGGGTTTGGACATGGCAGGACGATTTCGGGTGAGCCGCCGGCGGCTGCTGGCCGGCGCCGGCGGATTGGCGCTGGGCATGACGGGGCTCGGTGCGCGCGCGCAGGAGACAAAGCCGCTTCGCATCGGCGTGCTGACGGACATGTCCAGCCTCTATGCCGATGTCACCGGTCCGGGCTCGCTGCTGGCGGCCAAAATGGCGGTCGAAGATTTCCGGGCTTCGGCTCCCAGGATGACCCGGCCGATCGAGATCATCAGCGGCGACCACATGAACAAGGCCGATCTCGGCGCCAACATCGCGCGCGAGTGGATCGACCGGCAGAGCGTCGACGTCATCGTCGATGCGCCGAACTCGGCCGTCGCCCTCGCGGTGCGCAACGTCGTGCAGCAGAACAACAAGACGCTGCTGGTGTCGGGCGCCTCCTCCTCGGACCTGACCGGCAAGTCCTGCTCGCCCAATCTCGTGCACTGGACCTACGACACTTACGCGCTCTCCTCGGGTGTCGCGCGCGCCGTCGTCGAGAGCGGCGGCAAGAGCTGGTTCCTGCTCACCGCCGACTACGCCTTCGGGCATGCCATGGAAGGCGACATCAAGAATGTCGTGCAGAAATTCGGCGGCAAGGTTCTCGGCGGCGTGCGCACGCCGATCAATACGCAGGATTTCTCCTCCTTCCTGTTGCAGGCCCAGTCCTCGAAGGCCGAAATCATCGCCTTGATCAATGCCGGCGGCGACACCATCAATTCCATCAAGCAGGCGGTCGAATTCGGCATTCCCCAGGGCGGCCAGCGCGTCGTTGCGACGGTGCTGTATCTCAGCGACGTGCATTCGCTCGGCTTGAAGATTGCGCAGGGGCTGCAGTTCACCGAATCCTTCTACTGGGATCTGAATGACGACACGCGCGCCTGGACCAAGCGCTTCGCTCCCCGCAACAACGGCCGCTATCCGACCGCGCTGCATGCGGGCGCCTACGCCACGACGCTGCACTATTTGAAGGCCGTCGATGCGCTCGGCGCCTCCAGCGACGGCAAGGCGGTCGTCGAACAAATGAAGAAGCTGCCGACCGACGATCCCCTGTTCGGGAAGGGCAGCGTGCGCGCCGACGGTCGCAAGCTGCACAACATGTATCTGTTCGAGGTGAAGACCCCCGGAGATTCCAAATATCCCTGGGACTATTACAAGCTGGTCAAGACCATCGCGCCGTCCGAGGCCTGGCGGCCTCTGGCGGATGGCGGCTGCGAGTTCCTGAAGTCGTGAGCGGCAGCGACCGGCCGCCGGTTGCGCTCGTCACCGGCGGCGGGGGCGATATTGGGCGCGCGATTGCGCTGAGGCTGGCGCGGATCAGCGGCGGGGTCGCGATTGTCGACCGCGACGAAGCGGCTGCCAATGCGACCGCGCGGCTGGTCGAGCGGGCCGGGGCGAGGGCGCTCGCCATCCGCGCCGATGTCTCGATCGCCCGGGATACGGCCGCCTTCGTCGAGGCGGTCGAGGCCCGCCTGGGGCCGATCGGCATCTTTGCCAACAACGCGGGCATCGAGGGTGTCGTTGCTCCTCTTCACGAATATCCGGACGAGACATTCGACCAGCTGATGCAGGTGAACGTGAAGGGGGTTTTCCTCGGCCTCAAACACGTGATCGCCAGAATGATGCAGCGTGGGACGGGCGCGATCATCAACACCGCATCGACCTCTGCGATCCGGGGGCGTGCAGGGCTAGCCGGCTACGTCGCCTCCAAGCACGCAGTGCTCGGACTGACACGGACGGCAGCGCTCGATGTGGCCGGGACGAAAATCAGGGTCAACGCCGTTCTGCCCGGACCGGTGGAGTCGCGCATGATCCGGGACTTGGAAGGCCAGGCGCGCAAGAGCGCCATCGCATTGCGCCGAGACGTTGCGAGCGCCCATGGCCGGCCGCAGGATGTCGCGAACGTCGTTGCCTTCCTCGCCTCCGACGAGGCTGCTCACGTGAATGGCGCAGCCTGGGTCGTGGACGGCGGGATGACGCTCGCCTAGGGGGTGTCCTCATAAAAACCGCGTCAGCTCCAGCGGGATGAGCGGAAATCTTGTGACCGGCCAAGCATTACCGCTTGTGGCTCCTGAGCGGACATCGGGCCGGCGGAGCTTCGTCATTGACGATTCAATGAGCGCAGCTGCCGCCATGGCAGCGCTCAGATCGCTGCGGCCACGTATCTTTTGACACAAATGGAAAATCCTCCCGCGACAGCAAACGCGCTTGCCATCGCATCCCGCCCGCTCTAGCCTTTCGCAATGGCCGACCGCCACGAATGCACGCAAAACGCGTGGACCCGCCGCGCGGATTGAGCGGTGGCCCCGAGGAGGCCAGCCATGATCCAAATCAACCCGCCATCCGCATTCCCCGGAAAGTTCTGAAGGGCGGCTCGCACCTCTGGGCACCCAACTATTGCCGCCGCTACCGCCCGGCGGCGCGCCACGCCGCGCCGATCGATACGTCGGCGAGCCATGTCGGATTTCGCTGTCTGCGCCGGAAGTCGCCGGTACACGATCTTCAATTGCCTTCTTGAGGAGTGTTCGCACAACAACGGGAGTACCAGATGAGTGGCCTAGTGAAGAACCAGAGGAACGGGAAAGCCGGCCGGCGGTGCAGTGGGAACGGCGGGCTACTCGGCAAGATAATGGCGGCAGCGTTGCTGGCGACAAGCTTGTCCCCATTCGCGCACTCCTCCGTTCATGCGCAGCAACCGAACAATGCGAAACCGAACATCCTCGTCATTTTCGGGGACGACATCGGTCAGTCCAACATCAGCGCCTACACGCGCGGGGTGGTAGGCTACAAGACGCCGAACATCGACCGGATCGCCAACGAAGGCATGCTCTTCACGGACTATTACGCCGAGAACAGCTGCACTGCCGGGCGCTCCACTTTCATCACGGGACAGGTCTGTTTGCGTACTGGGCTCTGCAAGGTTGGAATCCCCGGTGCGGCGGTAGGTCTGCAGGATCGCGATGTTACCATCGCGCAGGCGCTCAAACCGCTCGGCTATGCGACCGGTCAGTTCGGCAAAAACCACCTCGGTGATCGCGACGAGTATCTCCCGACCAAGCATGGGTTCGACGAGTTCTTCGGCAATCTGTACCACCTCAACGCGGAAGAGGAGCCCGAGCGGCCCTACTATCCCAAGAACGATACCGCCTTCATGAAGGGCAACACGCCTCGCGGTGTGCTCAAGGCAGCGGCGGACGGCAAGATCGAAGACACCGGCCCGCTCAACAAAAAGAGGATGGAGACGGTCGACGACGAGACCACGGATGCCGCAATCGATTTCATCAAGCGGCAGGCGCGCGCCAACAAGCCCTTCTTCACCTGGATGAACACGACCCGCATGCACGCGTTCACACATGTCCGTGCCTCCATGCAGGGCCAGAGCGGAATGCCGGGCAACGACTATGCCGATGGCATGATCGAGCACGACGGCGACGTCGGCAAACTGCTGAAGGCACTCGACGACCTCGGCATCGCCAACAACACCATCGTGGTCTACACGACCGACAACGGCCCGAACCAGTGGTCGTGGCCGGATGCGGCGACGACGCCGTTCCGCAGCGAGAAGGACACCAATTGGGAGGGTGCTTTCCGCGTGCCGGCAATGGTTCGCTGGCCCGGCCGCATCAAGGCCGGCGATGTGTCCAACGAGATGATATCGGGGCTGGACTGGTTCCCGACGCTGCTCGCTGCGGCCGGCGACACCGACATCAAGGACAGGCTGCTCAAGGGCACCAGCCTCGGCGGCAAGGACTTCAAGGTGCACCTCGACGGCTACAATCAGCTACCGATGCTGACCGGCACCGGAAAATCGGCACGCAACGACTTCTACTACCTCAACGACGATGGCGAAGTCGTCGCCTACCGCTACAACGACTTCAAGCTCGTGTTCTGCGAGCAGCGTCAGCCGGGCGGCTTCATCGTGTGGGCCAACCCGTTCACCTGCCTGAGGGCACCGAAGGTGTTCAACCTGAGGATGGATCCGTTCGAGCGGGCCGACGTGGTCTCGGACCAGTATTACGATTGGGTGGCCAAGAACGCGTACCTCATCCAATACGGCGTCTGGCGCGTGGCTCCCTTCCTCCAGACGTTCAAGGAGTATCCGCCAAGCCAGCGCTCGGCGAGCTTCAGCATCGACCAGATGGTCGATGCGTTGATGAAGACGCTCGACAAGACCACGACGAAATAACTCACGACGAAAAGGGCGGGTCGACCGCGGACTCGCGGTCGGCCCGCCGACGGAGTGCACTGTTGTCGCTGCAGCGATCGAGCCCAGCCAATCATGCTCTAGGAAACGCCGCCGATCTTCTCGGATACGGTCCTGGCCGCGCTGCGCAGCTCGGCGGCGATAGCGCCGGCTTCCGCAGCGGGGATTTGATCCTGCCTCACCAGCGGTACGGTCATTGCAGCCACGGCGCGGCCGGAGGCTTCGATAATCGGGCAGCTATACGCGAGGATGCGCGTATAGCCGTCGTCATTGGAGAAGTTTCCTCCCTCCGAGGAAATGCGGTCGAGCGCCGCAAGCGCCTTCTTGGTGCTGATCTGATCATTGGTGGCGATGACCTGCGCAAGCTCCTGGCGGCGGCCCTCGAGCTGGAAGGCCGCCAGAACCTTCGCCGAAGCGTATTGCTGGGTGAGCGGAAACACCGCGCCGACCTTGACCGACCAGCCCATCAACCATTCCGGCTCGATCCGGGCGATCACCATGAACTGCTCGCCATGCAGCACCGTGAGGTGGCAGGACAATTGTACGCGGGAGGCGAGCTGCTCCATCACCGGCAGCGCCGCCTTCAGCAGCCGCTCGGTCGGCGGGAATTGTGAGGCAATCCGGAAAAGCTTCAGCGTCAGCGTGTATTCGCCGGTCGCCGGATCGCGGGCGACATAGCCACGGCGCTCCAGCGCCACCAGCATCCGGAAGATTTCGCTCACGGAGCGGCCGACGCGTTCGGCGAGCTGCTTCTGGCTCAGGCCGCGTGCCGCGCCCGC
The DNA here is from genome assembly GCF_011602485.2 of Bradyrhizobium sp. 1(2017). Classification (NCBI taxonomy): domain Bacteria; kingdom Pseudomonadati; phylum Pseudomonadota; class Alphaproteobacteria; order Hyphomicrobiales; family Nitrobacteraceae; genus Bradyrhizobium; species Bradyrhizobium sp. 1(2017). The sequence goes on from NZ_CP050022.2 coordinate 1,473,919, forward strand.
CAGCGCCTCCAGAAGATCCAATCCCTTTTCCAGGGCGGGCGCGCCCGGTTGCAGCTTCTCAGGGTTCATCCATCAGGCCTATTGGGGTCCGCTGCGAGGGAGCACACGGTGGGGATGCGGCTTCCGTGTACCCGATCGCCCGGACGGCGAAAAGTCGCTCACCAATGGACCGCCGGGGATGACGGGGGCAAATCGAATGGCGGGGAGTTCGGCGTCCAGCCCCCTTGAGACCCGCCGCGATTCGTGCGACCTCCGCCCCCAGCAACACCCCCATTTTCTGAGCCTTCGATGCACATTCTCCTGCTCGGTTCCGGCGGCCGCGAACATGCCCTGGCGTGGAAGATCGCAGCCTCTCCCCTGGTGACCAGATTCTGGTGCGCGCCCGGCAATGCCGGCATCGCGAAGGAGGCGGAGTGCGTCGCGCTCGATGTCGCCGACCATGCCGCGGTGATCGATTTCTGCAAAAAGAACGCGGTCGAGCTCGTGGTGGTCGGCCCGGAGACGCCGCTGGCGGCCGGCATCGTCGATGATCTCACAGCCGCCGGCATCAAGGCATTCGGCCCGAGCAAGGTGGCGGCCCAGCTCGAAAGCTCCAAGGGCTTTACGAAGGCGCTCTGCACCGAATTCGGGATTCCGACCGGCGCCTACAAGCGCTTCACCAATGCCAACGACGCGCGCGCCTATGTGCAGAGCCAGGGCGCGCCGATCGTGGTCAAGGCCGACGGCCTTGCCGCCGGCAAGGGCGTTGTCGTCGCCAAGACCGTGCGCGAGGCCGAGGATGCCATCGCCATGATGTTCGAGGGCGCCTTCGGCGAGGCCGGCGCTGAAGTCGTGATCGAGGAATTCCTGCCCGGCCGCGAGATCAGCTTCTTCGCGCTCTGCGACGGCGACACCGCGATTCCGCTGGCCTCGGCCCAGGACCACAAGCGCGTGTTCGACCACGACGTCGGCCCGAACACCGGCGGCATGGGCGCCTATTCGCCGACGCCGCTGGTCACGCCCGCGATCCACGACGCGATCATGGCGAAGATCATCCTGCCGACGGTATCAGGCATGAAGCAGCGCGGCACGCAGTTCCGTGGCGTGCTCTATGCCGGGATCATGCTGACGACGCAGGGCCCGAAGCTGTTCGAATTCAACGTCCGCTTCGGCGATCCCGAGTGCCAGGTGCTGATGCTGCGCATGATGTCCGACATCGTGCCGGCCTTCCTGGCATCCTGCGACGGCCAATTGAAGCATTTCGACCTGCGCTGGCATCCGGATTCGGCGCTCACGGTGGTGATGGCCGCGAAGGGCTATCCCGGCGATTATGAGAAGGGCACGCCGATCGCGGGGCTGGAGGAGGCCGCGAAGGTCGAGACCGTCGAGATTTTCCACGCCGGCACCGTCGAGAAGGACGGCGCGATCCTCGCCAATGGCGGCCGTGTGCTCAATGTCTGCGCACTCGGCAAGACCGTGACCGAGGCGCAAAGCCGTGCCTATCAGGCCGTCGATCGCGTCAACTGGCCGGAAGGCTTCTGCCGCCGCGACATCGGCTGGCAGGCGGTGGAAGCGGAGAAGGCCAAGAACTAACAGCAGGAACCAACAAGACGCGTTCGTGATTCCGGACGGCGCGCAAGACGCCCCAAACCGGAATCTCGTGCTTTTTGGTCACCGCGCCGCCACATCGACATTCCAGAAATGTGCAATCAACTGTTGGGGTTAGTAGCCCCCGCAGATAATACCGCTATGGGGTTGTTTCGACATATTTTGTCGTGTCGGACGGCCCCGGGACTGACCAACCAAGGATGCAGGAAGATGTCCGATCTTGCCGACCTCTATCCGGACTTTGCCGCCAAATGGATCGATACCTCCTTCGGCCGCATCTTTGCCCGCGTCGGCGGCAAAGGCCCGCCGCTGCTCCTGCTGCACGGCTTCTCCGAGACCCATGTGATGTGGCACCGGGTCGCGCCGCAGCTGACCGACGCCTTCACGCTGATCATCGCCGATCTGCCGGGCTATGGCTGGTCCGACATGCCCGCGAGCGACGCGCTGCACATCCCCTACAGCAAGCGCGCGATGGCCAAGGCCATGGTCGAGGTGATGGAGCGCCTGGGCCATGTGCATTTCGCGCTTGCCGGCCACGACCGCGGTGGCCGCGTCGCCTATCGCCTCGCGCTCGACCATCCCGGCCGGCTGTCGAAGCTCGCCGTGCTCGATATCCTGCCGACCTATAATTACTGGGAGCGGATGAACCGCGCCTACGCGCTGAAGATCTATCACTGGACCTTCCTGGCGCAGCCCTATCCGCTGCCGGAGACGCTGATCGCGAGCAATGGCGAGTTCTTCCTGCGCTTCAAGATGGCGAGCCAGACCAAATCGAAGACGCTCGATGCCATCGATGAGCGCGCGCTCGAGCACTACATGGCCCCGTTCCGCGATCCCGCCCGGGTGCATGCGATGTGCGAGGACTATCGCGCCGGCGCCTATTTCGATTACGACCTCGACAAGGCCGATTTCGAGGCCGGCAAGAAGATCACCATCCCGATGCTGGCGCTGTGGGGCGATGCCGGCATCGCGCAGGCCGCCTCGACCCCGCTCGACACCTGGACGCAATGGGCCACGAATGTCGTCGGCATGCCGGTGGATTCCGGCCACTTCCTCGCCGAGGAGGATCCGGACGCCACCGCGCGGGCGTTGCGCGAGTTCTTTCTCGCCGACTAGCGCCGCTCGCGAAAGAACTCCCGCAGCAGCCGGGCCGCCTCGCTCTCGCCGACGCCGGAATAGACGTCAGGCGCGTGATGGCAGGTCGGGGAGGCAAAGAACCGCACGCCTGACTCCACCGCGCCGCCCTTGGGGTCGGCCGCGCCGTAATAGAGGCGCCTGACCCTTGCAAAGGAGATGGCGCCCGCACACATGGTGCAGGGCTCCAGCGTCACGTAGAGGTCGCAATCGACCAGCCGCTCGCTCCCGATCCGTTTTGCCGCCTCGCGGAGCGCGATGATCTCGGCATGGGCGGTCGGGTCGCGGTCGGTCAGTGTCCGGTTGGCGCCGGTGGCGATGACCTCGTGATCGCGGACGACCACGCATCCGATCGGAACTTCGCCCGATTTTCCGGCATTTTCGGCCGCCAGAAGCGCCAAATCCATGAAAGAAGGGGCTTTCATGCCTCGTATCATCGCCAGAAACCTGCTACTAGCTCCGCCTTCAGCAAGAGTGGATACCGATTTTGCCTGAGCATGCGGCTCGCAACGAGCGCGCACAATGCTCATCGCACGACCCCCTGAGTGAGATCATTCATGCCCCGCGACAGCGACAAAGACAACGATTCCCGCGGCCGGCGTGACCGCGGCCCCTCCAAGGGCCGCAGCGGCAAGGCGCGTGGCCCTGAGAAGAAATTCGCCAAGCGCGGCTTCGAGGGCAAGGGCGACCGCGACAGCCGCCCGTTCCGCCGCCGCGAGGACGGCGATGCCCCGCGCCGCGATTTCAGCGACCGCCCGCGCTTCAAGCGCGACGAGCGCGGGAGCGAGGGCCGCGGCGAGCGCAGCTTCAAGCCGCGCGGTGACCGCCCGTTTTCCGATCGCTCTTCGCGCGACGGCGAGAAGCGGCCGTTCAAGCCGCGTGGTGATCGCCCCTCCTATAACCGCGACGACCGCCCGCCGCGCAGCCGGGATCGCGACGATGCGCGCCCGGCCGGCCGCTCCGGCGAGCGGAAGTTCAGCGACAAGCGGCCCTATGCGCCGCGCGGCGATCGCCCCGAGCGCAAGTTCGATGGCGAGCGGAAGTTTTCCCGCGGGGGCGATCGCGGAGACCGCCCGCGCGATCGTGGCGAGCGCGGGGAGTCCAAGCCGTGGCAGAAGCGCGATGCAGGCCCGCGCGGGGATCGTCCGCGCAAGAGCTTCGACAAGGATTTCGGCGGCCGTGACCGCGGCGATGAGAAGCCCTGGCGTCAGCGCGACGATCGCCGCGAGGGCGGCCGTGGCGAGGACCGTCCGCGCTTTTCCCGGCGCCGCGACGAAGGCGGGGATGATCGCCCGCGTTTCTCGCGTCCACGCGAGGAACGGTCCGGTGACGATCGTCCGCGCTTCAATCGCTCGCGCGAAGGACGGCCGGAAGGCCGCATGGACTGGCAGGAGCATCCGCGCAGCGAGGGTCGCTTCCGCGACCGGCCGCGCCGCGACAACGAGGACGACAGCAGGATCTTCGAGAAGCGCCCCGCCTTCGGCGGCCGCGGCGCCTATCGCGAGCGCGACCGCGACTTCGAGGGCCGGCCGCGCCGAGAGGACGCACCGAAGCCGAAGAAGGCCGGCGAGCGCATCGCCAAGGCGCTGGCACGCGCGGGGCTTGCCTCGCGCCGCGACGCCGAGGAAATGGTCACGCAGGGCCGCGTCACCGTCAACGGCCGGGTGATCAATTCGCCGGCGCTCGACATCACGAAGAACGACGTCGTTCTGGTCGACGGCAAGCCGTTGCCGGAACGCGAGCGCACGCGGCTGTTCCTGTATCACAAGCCGCGCGGGCTGATGACCACGCATGACGACCCCGAGGGGCGCCCGACCGTGTTCGACAATCTGCCCGAAGGCCTGCCGCGCCTCATCAGCGTCGGCCGGCTCGATTTCAACACCGAAGGCCTGTTGCTGCTCACCAATGACGGCGGCCTGGCGCGCACGCTCGAACTGCCGGACACCGGCTGGCTGCGCCGCTATCGCGTTCGCGCCCATGGCGACGTCACCCAGGCACAGCTCGACGAACTCAAGAACGGCATCGAGATCGAGGGCGTCAAATACGGCCCGATCGAAGCGACGCTGGAGCGCGACCAGGGCGCCAATGTCTGGCTGGTGTTCGCGATCCGCGAAGGCAAGAACCGCGAGGTGCGCAACGTCTGTGCCCATCTCGGCCTCGAGGTGAACCGGCTGATCCGGGTGTCGTATGGCCCGTTCCAGCTCGGCGAGATCCCCGAAGGCCAGGTCGACGAGATCAGGTCGCGCGTGCTGCGCGAGCAGCTCGGCGACAAGGTGATCGAGAAGTCGGGTGCCGAGTTCGACGTACCCGGGAAATCCGCCGCGCGCGAGGACGATGCAGCGAAGAAGCCGGCGAAGCGCGCCGTGATCAACGACCGCAAGGGCCGCCGCGTGCTGGTGCAGCGCACCGGCAGCGAGGAGGCGCGCGAGCGCAACGAGATGGAAGCGAACGGCTACGGCCCGCCGCGCCGTCCCAAGCGCGGCTATCACGGCAAGCGCGATCTGACGCCGCGGGAGGACTAGCTTGCGCGTCGTCGGCGGTCGTTTGAAGGGGCGCAATCTCGCCTCGCCGTCCTCGCGCGAGATCCGCCCGACGGCGGACCGCCTGCGCGAGTCCGTGTTCAACATCCTCGTGCACGCCTATGACGATCCGATCGAGGGCGCGCGCGTGCTCGATCTCTTCGCAGGCACCGGCGCGCTCGGCATCGAGGCGTCGTCACGCGGGGCGAAGTTCACGCTGTTCGTCGACAACGGCGCCGAGGCGCGGGCGTTGCTGCGCAACAACGTCGAGTCGCTCGGCCTCGGCGGCGTGACCAAGGTCTACCGCCGCGACGCGACCGATCTTGGGCCCGCGCATCCGGTCGAGCCGTTCTCGCTGGTGTTCCTCGATCCGCCCTATGGCAAGGGTTTTGCGGAGAAGGCGCTCACGTCCTTGCGCGATGGCGGCTGGCTGACGCCCGGCGCGCTGCTCGTGATCGAAGAGGCCAAGGCCGCGCAATTCGCGACGCCGGAAGGTTACGAGGAACTGGAGCGGCGCGCGTATGACGACACGGAGTTCGTGTTTTTGAAGAAGCCGTAGTCGCGCTGCCGTAGGGTGGGCAAAGGCGCGACGCGCCGTGCCCACCAACTTTCCATGATAGCGATAGGTGGTGGGCACGCTTCGCTTTGCCCACCCTACGGCACTGTCACCGCCGCCCGAACAGCTTCTCCACATCGCTCAGCTTCAGCTCGACATAGGTCGGGCGGCCGTGGTTGCACTGGCCGGAGTTGGGGGTGTCCTCCATCTCGCGGAGCAGGGCGTTCATCTCTTCCGGCCGCAGCCGGCGGCCGGCGCGCACCGAGCCGTGGCAGGCCATGGTGGCCGCGACATGCATCAGGCGGCGTTCGAGAGGAAGCGCCTCGTCCCACTCGGCCATGTGCTCGGAAAGATCGCGCAGCAGCCCGCCCGCATTGGTCTTGCCGAGCAGCGACGGCGTCTCGCGCACCGCGACCGCGCCGGGGCCGAAGGATTCGATGGCGAGGCCGAACGAGGCCAGTTCCTCGCTGCGTTCCAACAGGCGCTCCACCGTCGCCTCGTCCATCTCGACGATCTCGGGGATCAAGAGGATCTGCCGTTGCACGCCGTTCGCGGCGAGCGAGGCCTTCAGCCGCTCGTAGACGATGCGCTCATGGGCGGCGTGCTGGTCGACGATGATGAGGCCGTCACGGGTCTGCGAGACGATGTAGGTCTCGTGGATCTGCGTGCGCGCTGCGCCGAGCGGCCGGTCGACGAGATCGCCGACCGGCTGGCTCTCGATCCGCACATCCGCGCTGGGCGCACCGACGTCGAAGGCGGCCTGCGCGCGCTCCGCGAAAGCCGGTGCGGCGGCGCCTTCGAATGACGGCATCGGAGCGACGGGAGCCGATGGCGAGGCGCGCCAGTCCCAGCCTGCCGGGCGCGGCGAGAAAGCCGGCCTGAACGAGGACAATGCGCTCTCGCCGCTGTTGGCGGCCGTGCGCCGGCCCTCACGCGCGAGCGCCTCCTTCAAGCCATGCACGATCAGCGCGCGGACGAGGCCGGCGTTGCGGAAGCGCACCTCGGTCTTGGCCGGATGCACATTGGCGTCGACCTCGCGCGGGTCGAGCGCGACGAACAACGCCAGCACCGGATGGCGATCGCGTGGCAGATAGTCGGAATAGGCCGCGCGCACCGCGCCCAGGATCAGCTTGTCGCGCACGGGACGGCCGTTGACGAAGAGGTATTGCCCGAGTGCGTTGGCCTTGGTCAGCGCAGGGGCTGCGGCATAGCCGGCGACGACGACGCCTTCGCGCTCGGCATGGACCTCGATGGCGTGGCTGCGGAACTCTGCACCCAGAATGTCGCCGAGCCGCGTCAGGCGGCCGGCCGCGCCGGGCAGTGCGGCAGCCCAGGTCACCGGCGCGCGCTCCTCACCCGCCAGCGTGAAGGCGATGTCGGGCCGCGCCATCGCCAGGCGCCGGACCACCTCGCGGATCGCTTCCGCTTCGGTGCGATCGGTCTTCAGGAACTTCAGCCGCGCCGGCGTCGCGTAGAAGAGGTCGCCGACCTCGACGCGGGTGCCATGCGCCAGCGCCGCCGGCATGATCCCGGACTTCTCGCCGCCTTCGACTGACAGCGCCCAGGCATGCGGCTCGCTCGCATGCCGCGTGGTGATGGACAGACGCGCGACGGACCCGATCGAAGGCAGCGCCTCGCCGCGGAATCCGAGGGTGCGGATCTGCAGCAGGTCTTCGTCGTCGAGCTTGGATGTGGCGTGGCGCTCGACTGCGAGGGCAAGATCCTTCGCCGTCATGCCGCCGCCGTCATCGGTGATGCCGATCCGCCGCCGTCCGCCGCCATCGGTGAAGACGTCGATCCGGCTCGCGCCGGCATCGATTGCGTTCTCGACGAGCTCCTTCACCACGCTCGCGGGACGTTCGACCACCTCGCCGGCGGCGATGCGGTTGACGACCTGCTCTGGAAGCTGGCGGACGGGCATAACTCGATCTTGGGCTGGAACGGGGATTCGCAGACGACGCTATTCTAGGCCGTGTTGCGTCAAAAGCGTGGGTTGGGCAACAGGCCGCGGCGCGGGCTGGGGAAAAGGGCCCTCTATCACATTGAAGACATTGGGCGTTCGAGAAAAATCCGCAACCGGGCCAACGGATTTCCGGCCACTGTCCTGATTGTGAGGTGCCGGGCAGCGGTGTAGCATCGTGAAAAAATGGCAACAGGACGGGAGGACGCCATGTGCCATCTCTTCGCACACCAGCCCCAACGGGACTACGAATCCCAGACCCGGTCCTTGAGGATCGGCGGGCACTGCACTTCGATCCGGCTGGAAATGGCATTCTGGGACACGCTGGAGGAGATCGCGGCCAAGGAGGGCATGAGCCTCGCCAAGTTCCTGACCACGCTCTACAACGAGGTGCTCGACCATCACGGCGAGGTCAACAATTTCGCCTCGCTGCTGCGCTGCTCGTGCTTGATCTACCGCTCGAAGAGCATGGTGACGGTGCCGGAGTTCAAGGCGACCGTGGCGCCGATTCTCGATGCGGCCGAGTAGCCATTGCAGCAAGAGCTGCGTCCGCAATCTCGGTGTCGTCCCGGCGAAGGCCGGGACCCATACAGCGTGATCTATCGATTGCAGAAGGTCGGATGCCGAACGACCAATCTCTGCCAAACTGCGCTCCGTGGTTATGGGTCCCGGCCTTCGCCGGGACGACACCTTGTATGTGGATCCGCAATCCCCTCGATGTCGTCCTGGCTTTCGCCAGGACGACCATTGAGAGGGGAGATCAAATCTCCTTCTTCTGCATCGCGCCGGCGATGTAGTCCGCCTGCCGGATGGCCAGCGCGACGATGGTCAGCGTCGGGTTGCAGGCCGCGCCGCTGGTGAATTGGCTGCCGTCCGAAACGAACAGGTTCTTGACGTCGTGGCTCTGCCCGAACTTGTTGACCACGCCGTCCCTGGGCTTCTCGCTCATCCGGTTCGTGCCAAGATTATGCGTGCTCGGATAGGGCGGTGTCGGATAGGTCACGGTGGCGCCGACGGCGTCATAGACTGCGGCACCCTGCTTGTAGGCGTGCGCGCGCATGGCCACGTCGTTGGGATGGTCGTCGAAATGCACGCTCGCGACCGGCTGTCCGAACTTGTCCTTCACGACAGGGTCGAGCGTGATGCGGTTGGTCTCCTGCGGCATGTCTTCGCCGACCAGCCACATCCCGGCCATCCTGGGATAACCGTCGAGCGCTGACGTGAACGGACGCCCCCAGGCGCCGGGATTGAGGAACGCCGCCATGAAGGGCAGGCCGATCGACAGCGTCTCCATCTCGTAGCCGCCGACGAAGCCGCGCTTGGGGTTGTTGACGGACTCGTCGCGGATGATGCCTGCCATGGTGGTGCCGCGATACATGTGCACCGATTTCTCGAATACGGCGTAGACGCTGCCGGTCATGTGACGCATGTAGTTGCGGCCGACCTGGCCGCTGGAATTGGCGAGGCCGTCGGGGAACATGGTGGAGGCGCTGTTGAGCAGCAACCGCGGGCTTTCGATCGAATTTCCGGCGACCGCGACGATGCGCGCCTTCTGGCGTTGCATCGCGCCGCTCTCGTCGGCATAGACGACGCCGCTCACCTTGCCGCTGGCGTCGTGCTCGATCTTCACCACCATGCTGCCGGGACGGACCTCGAGATTGCCGGTGGCCTCGCCCTTCGGGATCTCGGTGTAGAGCGTCGACCATTTCGCGCCGGATTTGCAGCCCTGGAAGCAGAAGCCGATCTGCTGGCAGGCGCCGCGGCCGTCGCGCGGCTGGCTGTTGATCGCCATGTTGCCGGTGTGCACCGTCTTGTAGCCGAGCTTCTTCGCGCCGGCCTCCAGCACCTTGAAATTATTGTTGCCGGGAAGTCCGGGAATGCCGTTGGTGCGGGTCACGCCCATCTTGTTCTCAGCCTTGGCGTACCAGGGCTCCATCTCCGCGAGGGTCACCGGCCAGTCCAGGAGATTTGCGCCGGGAATGTTGCCGTAGGCGCTCTTGACCTTGAACTCGTGCTCGTCGAAACGCAGCGAGGCGCCGGCCCAATGGGTGGTCGAGCCGCCGACCGCCTTGACGATCCAGGCGGGGAGACCCGAAAAATCCTTGGCAACGCGCCATGTGCCTGACGTCGTGCGCGCATCGGTCCAGGCAAGCTGGGAAAAACTCTCCCACTCGTCGTTGACGAAGTCGTGGTTCTCGATGCGGGGACCTGCCTCGAGGATGACGACCTTGACGCCCTTCTGCGCGAGCTCGTTGCCCAGCGTGCCGCCGCCGGCACCGGAGCCGACGATCACCACAACGCCGGAATCGTTCAGATCGAATTTTGCCATATGCGTTCTCCTGAACCGTTGGGTGCGGTTAAGCCTGCAGCCAGTCGATGTCGGCGAAGCCGCGGTTGATGTAGCCCCCGTGCTCGGCGGAGGAGCCCTCGTAGCCGAAGCGCGGCCAGACCTCTTTCTGGTTGTAGAGGGAGACGACGAGGTCGCCGCGCACCTTCTGGAAGAAGTCGCTCTGCTCGATCTCCTTCAGGAGCACCACGCGGTCGGCTTCCCAGGGCACTTCGGCATAGGGGACCTTGTGGCGATCCCGTGCGTTCTGGTCGAGCCGCGCGACGCCGCCACTGATCAGCGATTTGACCGATGCATCCTTGGCCGCCTTGCCGTCCCACGGCTTGATCGCGGTGATGTAGTAGCTGTCGCCGAGGACATCGTGCGGATAGATGTCGCGCGCGACCTTCAGCAGCGTCTTCATCGTCGTGGGCGAAAGCGCGGTGGCGTCATCGGCCCAGGCGTCCTCGATGCTGACGGCAACGCCGGTCGCCACCGCAACGACCGGTACGGCGGTTGCCGCGCCCTTGAGAAAGACGCGGCGGCTGTGCTTGCTTCGACGATCGACTTCTCTCATGGCATTCCTCCTTCAATTCTTTTGCTTTGGTTTGTGATTTGATCAGCCGAAACGCCCGCCCCGCTGGATCACCTCGATCTTGTAGCCGTCGGGATCGCTGACGAAGAAGAAGCGCGCCAGCGTTCGGCCGTCGTGCTTGAAGTCGCGCAAGGGGCCCGGTGCGAGCTTCTCGCGCTCGAAGCGGGCATGCTCGGCGTCGAGGTCTTCGACCACCACGGCGAGATGGCCGTAGCCGTCGCCGAGCTGGTACGGCTCCTTGCGATCGAAATTCACCGTCAACTCGACCTCGAAAGGTGAGGAAGGGTGACGCAGATAGATCAGGGCGAAATCCGCGAATTTCAGATGGTCGGCGACCTCCAGGGCAAAGGCGCGCCTGTAGAAGTCGAGCGAGCGCGCCTCGTCACGCACGCGGATCATGGAATGAACGGGCTTGGCCATTCAGTTCTGCTCCTTCAGATAGGCAATGATGGCGGCGCGCGTTTCCGGCTTGGCCTGCCGGTACACCATGGTCACGCCGGGAATGACGGCTTGCGGATTGTTCAGCCAGGCGTCGAGCTTCGTCTCGTCCCAGGCGAAGTCGGCCTTCGACAGGGCCTCCGAGTATTTGAAGCCCTCGACCTTGCCCGCGGGGCGCCCCACGATCTTCACGAGCGCCGGACCTTGCCGCATCGGTTCCGACAGGTTCAGCGCGTGGCACACCGCGCATTGCTGCTTGAAGAGTGTGGCGCCATCCGGCGGCTTTGCGGCCGGCAAAGGCATTTGCGCGTCGGCGACCTGCACCACCAGCACCATCGCGGTGCACAATCCGAGAGCGATTGCGCGCATCACCAAGAACCCGCCTATCTGCATCAAAATCAGCGTGCGCAAACTCTAGGCGGCGTCAAAGATGCGGTGGTAGTAGCGGGCTGTTTTCGCTGCGCGCGGAGTTGTTTGCTCCCGTGTGTTGTTCCGCGCTGCCTTATATGCGGAGCACAATTCCGCGAAACGGCCGTGAAATCCCTAAACGATCACCACACGATGCGCATTGCATGACGGTCGCGCCGCTTGAACTCTCGACGCGATGCAATGGTCCGGTGCAGACAAGCGGCGTGGGAGTCGCCGAGCCGTTCATCGCGAACAATCCAGGAGAAATGGATGAAGTTGGTGAAGTCCTCGATGATCGCATGCGCTCTGTCGGCTCTCATTGCGACGCCCGTCCTCGCGCAAAGCGCGCCCCCGACCACCAAGCCTGGCGGCGTGCAAAGCAAGCCCATGCAGGGCGGCACGATGGGCAGTGGCGATGAGGAGATGAACGCTCAGCCGGGCGCGGTGGGCGAAAAGACCGGCATGAAGTCGACCAAAGGCACCAGAGGCACGGTCGGCACCACGGGCAGCGCTGCGCACAAGGGGACCGCCGACGATGCCGCGACGGGCGGTGCAGCCCCATCCAAGCGTTACTAGAGCATGATCCGGAGAGGTGTGAAGCCGTTTTCCGGACAGATCATGCTCAAGCAATAAGCTGAAGCGCGGTGATGATTCATCGCAATCTCACCGCGCTCTGGTTTCGGATGATACGGCCAAACTCCGGTCGCTTTCGCGGCCGGAGTTTTTTCCGCGTCGTTAATCGTCGAAGCGGCCGCCGCGTCCGGCCTTGACGTCGCTGCGGCGTTTCTTGCCGTCGAGCCGGCGCTGCTTGGAGGCGAAGGTCGGTCGCGTCGCGCGGCGCGGCGTCGGCCGGATCATCGCCTCCGTCAGGATTTCGACGAGCCGGTCGATCGCGTCCTGCCGGTTACGCTCCTGGGTCCGAAAGCGCTGGGCGTGGATCACGATCACGCCGTCCTTCGTCATGCGCTGGCCGGCGATGCGCGCGAGCCGGATCGCGGCGTCCTCCGGCAGGGTCAGCTTGCGCGTGTCGAAGCGCAGCTGGGCCGAGGTCGACACCTTGTTGACGTTCTGCCCGCCCGGGCCGGAGGCGCGGACAAAGCCGATCTCGATGTCGTCCTCGTCGATGACGAGATCGCGGGATATCCGCAGCATGATGGCACCATTCGTGATGTCCGGACATATCGTGGACGTTCACGTTCGGCAATGGCGGCATCATCGAAACGCAAAATGGCCGGGCGAGCCCGGCCATTTCAGGAGACGTACCGGACCTGCGGCCGTCAGTTCGACTTCGTCGCCGGTGCTGCCGCCGGTTGCGCTGCGGCCTGCGGGGCACGGCCGACGACGACGGTCAGGAGACCCTGGCCCCACAGGCGCTTGGCGGCGGCCTTGGCGTCGTCCAGCGTCACGGCATCGACGATGGCGTTGCGCTTCTCGATATAGTCGATCGGCAGCTTGTCCTGCTGGTACTGCAGCAGCGCCTGCGCCAGCTTGGAGGAGGTGTCGAGCGCCAGCATCTGCGAGCCCTTGAGGTAGGACTTGGCCTCGTCGAGCTCTTTCTGTGTCGGGCCCTCCTCGGCGATGCGGCGCACTTCCTTCTCGATGGCGTCGATGGTGTCGCTGGCCCGGTCGGCGCGCGTGCCGGTGTTCCCGATGAAGAGCGCCGAATGCTGCATCCAGAGCAGCGATTCGTACACGGAATAGGCCAGCCCGCGCTTCTCGCGGACCTCGCGATAGAGCCGTGAGGACAATCCGCCGCCACCGAGGATGTGGTTGACCACGTAGTAGGCCATGAAGTTGGGATCGCTGCGCTTCACCCCGGGCCCGCCGAAGGTGATCACGGTCTGCGGCACGTCGAGGGTCACGAAGGCGCGCTGCGGCGGCTTTGCGGCCTCGACATCCGGAACTGGCGTGAGGTTGGCCTTGGCGGGCAGGGCGCCGAAGGTGTGGTCGAGCAGCTTGCCGAGCGTCGCCGGATCGACGTCGCCGACGACCGCGACCTTCAACCCGTCCTTGGCGAGCACGCGGCCGACATAATCCTTCATGTCGGCGATCGTGATGGTCGGCACGCTGTCGAGGGTGCCATTGGTCTGCCGGCCATAGGGATGGCTGCCGAAGGCGACCTCCAGGAACTTGCGGCTCGCCAGCGATGTCGGATTGGTGGTCTCGCGGCGCAGCCCCGAGACGACCTGCGAGCGGATGCGCTCGACATCGGCGGGGTCGAAATGCGGCGAGGTCAGCGCGCTCCTGAGCAGGTCGAAGGCCTCGTCCTTGTTGTCGCGCAGCATGCGCAGGCTGCCGCGGAAAGTGTCGCGGGTGGCGCTGAAGGAGAGCTCGATGGCACGGCGGTCGAGCCGCTCATGAAAGGTCTTGGAATCGAGATCGCCGGAGCCCTCGTCGAGGAGGTCGCCGACCAGGTTGGCGACGCCGGACTTGTCCTTGGGATCCTGGGCCGAGCCGCCGGCAAAGGAATATTCCATGGCGATCAGCGGGACCGTCGCGTCCTGCACGAACCAGGCTTCGATGCCGCCCGGCGAGACCAGTCGCTGAATCTTCGCCGCCGCCTGCGACGGTGAGATCGCGACGAGCGCGAGCGTCGCGCCGGTGGCAAGGGAGAATGCAACGCGTCGGAGGAAAGGATAGGTCACGAACGCTTCTCCTCGGGCTTGGCGGCCGCGGTGTCCTTGATCAGATAGCCCGTCACCGAGCGCTTCTTCTCGAGCCATTTCTGCGCAGCCGCGCGAACCTGCTCGGCCGTGACCGCGCGGATGCGGTCGGGCCAGCTCCTGATGTCCTCGATCGACAGGCCCGTGGTCAGCGCGCCGCCATACCAGCGTGCCAGCACCGCCTGGTTGTCCTGGGCGTAGATCGCTTCCGCAATGAGCTGGGTCTTGACGCGCTCCAGATCCTCGGCGCGGATCGGGTTCTGCGCGACATTGGCGATCACGCCATCGACCGCCTGCTCGATCTCGGCGAAGCTGACGCCGGGCTTCGGCGCGGCCGAGACGGCAAACTGGGTCGGGTCGAGCGAGATGCTGGAATAGCTGGCGTTGGCGGAGACCGCGAGCGGCTTGTCGACGACGAGGGCGCGGTAGAGATAGGAATTGCTGCCGCTGCCCATCAGCTGCGCGAGCACGTCGAGGGCCGCGCTCTCGCCGGCCGCAGCCGTGGTGGCGGAGGGCACGAGATAATAGCGCCGCATGCTCGGTTGCTCGACGCGCGGGTCGGCGAGCGTGACGGTGCGCGGCGCGGCCGGCTCCGGCTCCTGCGGACGCACGCGACGAGCGGGAATGGCGGGCTGCGCCGGGATGGAGCCGAAATTGCGCTCGACCAGCGGGCGTACCTCGGCGGCGTCGACATCGCCGGCGATCACCAGGATCGCGTTGTTCGGCGCGTAGAAGCGACGGTAGAAGGCGAGCGCATCCTCGCGATCGAGCTTCTCGATCTCCTGGTGCCAGCCGATCACCGGCCGGCCATAGGGATGATTGAGATAGAGCGCGGCCATGATCTGCTCGTTCAGCCGCGCGTCCGGATTGTTGGCGACGCGCATGTTGTACTCTTCGAGCACGACGTCGCGTTCGGGCAGCACATTCTCGTCCTTGAGGACGAGGCCGGTCATGCGGTCCGCCTCGAACTCCATCATCGTCGGCAGCTGCTCTTTCGGCACACGCTGGTAGTAGTTGGTGTAGTCGACCGAGGTCGAGGCATTCTCGTTGCCGCCGACGCGGAGCACGGTCTGGGAGAATTCACCGGCCGGATGCTTCGATGTGCCCTTGAACATCAGGTGCTCGAGGAAGTGCGCGAGCCCGGATTTGCCCGGCGTCTCGTCGGCCGAGCCGACCTTGTACCAGATCATCTCCGTGACCACGGGCGTGCGGTGATCCGGGATCACCACGACCTGCATGCCGTTGCTGAGCGTGAAGCTGGCGGGCGGAGCCGATGTGACCGTGGTCTGGGCGAGGGACGCGCCAGCCGTCAGGACACTCGTCGAAAGCAGCGCGGCGAGGAGGCAGGCAGCCGATCGGTATGAGGACATCATGATCCCTAATGAAAGATCCCTGTTGAAAGGCCGAGGTCCGGATGTCCGGCTCGGAAGCACGCGGCATGGTACACCGCGCGGCTGAGGCTTCGCGTCACGAAGCAGAGAACCCAACGCGTAGGCAAGTTACTGATAAGCAATTTAAGGACCGCGGCCGGCGTGCACGAGTCGCCGGCGAAGGGGTCGCCTCTGTCAGGATGTCGCGGTGCGACAGGAAAGTTATTATTCCTTGTCCTTGCCCGACATGATGTCGAAATAGGTCCGTCGCGACTTGTCCGGGCCGGCGCCATAGGCGTAGTTCGGCGACGGCGTCTGATAGCCGGGCGGGGGCTCGACCAGCGACTGACGCGGCGGCTCGCTGGTGAATTTCGCCTCTTCGGAGCTGTTGCCCTTGAACATGTTCCACAGACCGCCCGTGTAGCCGAGCTCAGCCGGCATCAGCGACGGATTGGCGTTGGTGCCCGGTTGGATCGGGTCATTGCTCGTGCGAGGCGCTGCGGCGACCTCGCCGGCCTTCATCTCCGCCGGCGTCAGAGGCCGGGCGGCCTGCCAGTTCTCCGTTGCCTTGGTGGCCTTCTTACGCGCGGCAATGGCTTCCTTGCGGCGCTTCTCCTCGGGGTCCTTGGGCCAATTCGGTGCATTCTTGGCCTCGGTCGCGGGCGGCGGCAGGTCGAGCTTGGGCGGCACCACCAGCGGCGAGCGCTCGCGGTATTCGATGCCCTTCTTCTCCATGCTCTTGGCGCCGATGCCGGACATCAGATTGTCGATGAGCTTCTCTTCGAAGGTCATGTCGTCGTCTTCATCGTCGTCACCGGCGCGGGCGGCGCCAGTCGACATGACGAGACCAATGCCGAGCACGACGGCGGAGAATTTCAATGCCCGCCAGAACCCCGATTGGGGGTCTCGCACCATCGAACCGCTGGTCTTCGAGCTGCGCATCACTGTACCTGTTCCATATTGTGGCAGATTGCCGATCAAACGCGGCCTGACCCTGGCAAAAGCGGGTTCCACCTGCCGGTCGTATCGGCCGGGATCAGGGCGCTTTTGCGGCGGGTACCCCCAGGAAGGAATCATACAATAGCGCCGCCACACCAGCAACGATCGCCACGTCCGCGAGGTTAAACACATACCAATTATAGGTCTTTCCGCCGATCTCGATGTGGAACAGCGCAAAATCCACCACCGCACCATAGGCCAGGCGGTCGATGCCATTGCCGATGGCGCCGCCGATGATCAGGCCGAGGGCGATGGTGGCAAGGAGGGTGTGCGAGCGGGCCATCCAGATCGCCAGCGCGACCACCGCGATACCTTTAACCGCCATCAGCGCGAGCTGCGCAGCCTGGCTATCGTTCTGGAGCCAGCCGAAGCTGATGCCGATATTCCAGGCCAGCACCAGGTCGAAGAACGGCGTCACCCTGACCGCGCCGCGGTGGGCGAGGTCGAACACGTTCAGCAGCCAGAGCTTCGAGGCCTGGTCCAGGACGAGCGTGACCAGGGCGGAGAGGATGCCGGCGCGGAGCGGGGTCATACCGGGAGGCCCGCCAAAAACACCGCTGTCGTCCCGGCGGAGGCCGGGACCCATACGCTGCGGCGGATGTCGTTTGGGGGATTCGTGGTCATCAGCCTTCGCGACAATGAGCTGCGGTGGTTATGGGTCCCCCGGCCCTCCGCCGGGACGACGGTAGACTAGACGCCCACCCCCAGCGCCTTCCATTCGCGCAGCGCCTGGGCATCGCGTGGGGTGACGTCGGGATATTCGGGGTCTTCACCGACCATCGGTGAGATCTTCCAGGAGCGGGCGCATTTGGTGCCGACCGCCTTCTCGACGATAACAGCGACGCCGGGCACGGCATCGAGACGGAACGCGGAAGCCGGTGCCTCGCCCTCGCGGACCTCGTAGTTCGAGGTGATGCAGACCTCGGCGAGATCGACGTCGAACAGGGTCATCAGCATCCCGCGGTCTGCGACATAGATCACCGGCGAGGCCTCAAGCGACGAGCCGATGTTCTTCGCGGCGCGCTCCAGCTCCAGCGCCCCGGTGACGACGCGGCGCACATTGCGGATCGTCTCCCACTTCGCGGCGAGCTTGTCGTCGCGAAGCTGTTCGAGATCGTTTGGAAACAGCGTCAAATGCACCGAGGGCTCGGCGCTGGGCCGGAACATCCGCCACGCTTCGTCGGTGGTGAAGCTCAGGATCGGCGCCAGCCATTTCAGGAGCGCGTCGCACACGGTCTCGATCGTGGTGAGCGCCGCCTTGCGCGCCACCGAGGACGGCGGATCGCAATACAGCGTGTCCTTGCGGATATCGAAATAGAACGCCGACAGCTCGGAATTCATGAAGGCCGAGAGGCTCGCGACCACGGTCTTGTAGTCGAAGGCGGCATAGGCCTTGCGAATGGTCTCGGCATGGCCGGCGAGCTCGTGCAGCATCAAGCGCTCGAGCTCGGGCATCTCGGCATAGGCGACCTTCTCGCTCGCCTTGAAATGATGCAGCGTGCCGAGCATCCAGCGGATCGAGTTGCGCAGCTTGCGATAGGTCTCGATGGTGTTCTTCAGGATCTCCGGGCCGATGCGCTGGTCGTCGGCATAGTCGGTGGCGCAGACCCACAGGCGCAGGATGTCGGCGCCCGAATCCTTGATCACCTTCTGCGGCTCGACGGTGTTGCCGAGCGACTTCGACATCTTGCGGCCGTTCTCGTCGAGCGTGAAGCCGTGGGTCAGCACGACGTCGTAGGGCGCGCGGCCCCGCGTGCCCGCGCTTTCCAGCAGAGAGGAGTGGAACCAGCCGCGATGCTGGTCGCTGCCTTCCAGATACATCACGGTGTCGTTGCCGCCGTCGATCTTGCGGACGATGTTGCCGAGCTGCGGGAAGTTCTGGCGATCCTCAAGCACGAAGGCGTGGGTGGAGCCGGAATCGAACCAGACGTCGCAGATGTCGTCGACCTTCTTCCAGTCCTCACTCGCCCGGGATCCGAGGAAGCGCTCGCGGGCGCCCTCCATGTACCAGGCGTCGGCGCCTTCCTCCATGAAGGCCTCGGTGATGCGCTGATTGACGATCTCGTCCTGCAGGATCTCGGCCGAGCCGTCGCCCTTCTCGCGCACGAACACGGCGATCGGCACGCCCCAGGCGCGCTGGCGCGAGATCACCCAGTCCGGGCGGTTGGCGATCATGCCGTTGATGCGGTTCTCGCCCGCGGGCGGCACCCATTGCGTCACCGAGATCGCGTGCAGCGCGCGGGCGCGCAGCGTGTCGCCTTTCTTGGCCTGGCCGTTCTCGCTGATGTCCTTGTCCATCGCGATGAACCATTGCGGCGTGTTGCGGAAGATCACCGGCTTCTTCGAGCGCCAGGAATGCGGATATTGGTGCTTCAGCCGGCCGCGCGCGAGCAGCATGCCTTTCTCGACGAGCGCCTTGATCACGGCCTCGTTGGCATCGCCCTTCTCGCCCTTGTCGTTGAGCACGCGTTTTCCCGTGAAGCCGGGGGCCTGCGCGGTGTAGGCGCCGTTCTCGTCGACGGTGTAGGGGATCGTGGTGTTGATGCCGCGTGCGTCGAGCTCGCGGGCACTCGTCATCCAGACATCGAAGTCCTCGCGGCCATGGCCGGGTGCGGTGTGCACGAAGCCGGTGCCGGTGTCGTCGGTGACGTGGTCGCCGGCTAGCAGCGGCACGATGAAGTCGTAGCCGCCGGCAATGCCCTTCAGCGGATGCGCACATTCGACCGCATCCAGGGTATCGCCGGGGATGTCGCGCACCTTCTCGTAGGACGTGACGCGCGCCTGCTTGAACACATCCGCGGCCAGCGCTTCGGCCAAGATCAGGAGGTCGCCGGTCTTCGTCCAATTGTCCGCAGGCGCATCCGTCACCTTGTAGAGGCCGTAGGCGATCTTCGGCGAGAAGGAGATCGCGCGGTTGCCGGGCAGCGTCCAGGGCGTGGTGGTCCAGATCACGACGCTGGCGGAAGCGAGCGCGCCATGCGCGGGCGAGGTGATCGGGAATTTCACCCAGACCATGTCGGAGGTGTAGTCCTCGTACTCGACCTCGGCTTCCGCGAGCGCGGTCTTCTCGACCACGCTCCACATCACCGGCTTGGAGCCGCGATAGAGCGTGCCATTGGCCGCGAATTTCATCAGCTCCCGCGCGATCTGCGCCTCGGCCGGGTAGGTCATGGTCTGATAGGGATGATCCCAGTCGCCGATGATGCCGAGGCGCTTGAACTCCTCGCGCTGCACGTTGATCCAGTGCGTTGCATAGGCGCGGCACTCCTTGCGGAACGCCACCATCGCGGCGGAGTCGCGGAAGTCGGGTTTCTGCTTGCCTTTGGAGCGGTAGTTCTCCTCCTCGATCTTCCATTCGATCGGCAGGCCGTGGCAGTCCCAGCCGGGCACGTAGTTGGAATCGAAGCCGAGCATCTGCTGGCTCTTGGTCACGACGTCCTTGAGGATCTTGTTCAGGGCGTGCCCGATATGGATGTTGCCGTTGGCATAGGGCGGGCCGTCATGCAGCACGAATTTGGCGCGGCCCCGGGCATCCTGACGTAGCTTGTCGTAGAGGCCGATATCGTTCCAGTATTTCAAAAGCTCTGGCTCGCGCTGCGGCAGGCCGGCGCGCATCGGGAATTCGGTCTGCGGCAGGAACAGGGTTTTCGAATAGTCTTTGGCTTCAGACTTTTGGGACGTTTGCGGCTTTTCGGACATGAGGCTGACTGGCTCGGAAGGGCGCGGAAAAACGGATGGCGATACGGAATCGCGGGGTGAAACGACACAATCCCGGTCTTGCGCCGAGCCCCTGGGCTCAGGCGGAAGCCGGGCCGCTAATCCCTATGATGCGCCGCGCAAACATGGGTTCTCCATAGCAGGGGGCTCAGGGAAGCGCAAAGGTCCGGGAGGCCCGCTTTCGGGCTCAATCGATGGTCCCGAGCCGCGGAAACGCGTCCGGGGCGGCGGCCAGCATGGCGCGGGCGCGGGCGGAATCGTCGTCCATCTGGCGGATCAGGGCCTCGAGGCTTTCGAATTTCAGCTCTTCGCGGATGAAGCCGATGAAGGCGCAGTCGAGCGCCTGCCCGTAGAGATCGCCCTTGAAGTCGAACAGGAAGATTTCGAGCAGCGGTGCGCCATTGTCGAAGGTCGGGCGGCGGCCAAAACTTGCCACGCCATCGAGGCGCACCTGGTCCTTTCCTTGGCCGCGGCCGACCCGTACGGCGTAGATCCCGTGCTTCAGGCCGCAATTGGCGTCCAGGCGGATATTCGCGGTGGGATAGCCGAGGTCGCGGCCCCGTTTCTCGCCATGGATCACCTCGCCGGTGATGAACCAGGGGGCACCCAGCATGGTGGTGGCCTCATCCAGCTGGCCCTCGGCGAGGGCGATCCGGATCGCGCTGGAGGAGACCGGCCGCTCGTCGATATCGACATGCGCCTGCACGTCGACCTCGATCCCGAGCCGGGGCGCCTCGTTGACCAGCAAGCTCGGCGAGCCGACGCGACCCTTGCCGAAATGGAAGTCGTAGCCGACGGCGATGCCGCTGACGCCGAGGCGGCCGATCAGGTCATGGTGAATGAAATCCTGCGCGCTGGTTCCGGCGCGCGCCTTGTCGAAGGTCATGACCACGGCGCCGGCAAGCCCGGTGCCGGCGAGAAGCCGCAGCTTGGCCGGCTCGTCCGTCAGGCGGAATTGCGGGGTGTTGGGGCTGAAAAAGCGCCGCGGATGGGGCTCGAAGGTCAGGGCCAGGGCAGGGCGGCCATGCGCCCGGCCCATTTCCAGGGCGGCCGCGATCACGGCGCGATGGCCCAGATGAACGCCGTCGAAATTGCCCATGGCGACCACGGCGCCCCTCGGAATCGCGGAGTCCGGCGTGGTGTCGCGGATTACGGTAAAATGCGGAGCCATCAGGGGAATTCTCGAAGCGGCAGGACCGGCCGGGACCGTGGCGCGACCGGCCGGATGAAGTCAAGCGGGAGGGTGTGACCGCGTCGGCCGCGATTTCATTCTGCCGGGCCGCCCCCAGTTAACGCGCTGTTTAACGCCTTGGTGCTAGTCCTTGAGCATGGAACCACCCGGCTCCGGCCCGGCAGGTCCGATCGTAATATTCCTGGGTATGCGTTGGGGGAGTCGAGATGGCGGTTGATTTGTCGATGCCGGTTCTGGTGGTGGATGACTACAGCACCATGATCCGCATCATCAGGAATCTGCTGAAGCAGCTTGGCTTCGAGAACATCGATGATGCCAGCGACGGTTCGGCCGCACTGAACAAGATGCGCGGCAAGAAATACGGGCTCGTGATCTCCGACTGGAACATGGAGCCGATGACGGGTTACGACCTGCTGCGCGAAGTGCGCGCGGATCCGAACCTCGCCACCACGCCCTTCATCATGATCACGGCCGAATCCAAGACCGAAAACGTGATCGCGGCCAAGAAGGCCGGTGTGAACAACTACATCGTCAAGCCGTTCAACGCGGCGACGCTGAAGACCAAGATCGAGGCGGTCTTCCCTGACATGGCGAGCGCGTAAAGCGATCGACGCCATTAGCTGAATTCGGAAGGCCCGGGCGCTCGTCCCGGGCTTTCTGTGTTGGGAGTGTCATTCCGGGGCGCCCGAAGGGCGAACTATGGTGCGCAATTGCGCACCTGAGAATCTCGAGATTCCGGGTTCGATGCTCCGCATCGCCCCGGAATGACGATTAAATCACTACCACTTCAATTCGCGCATCAGCGCCTTCGGCGGGTGGCCGAACAACTCCATCACGGAGGCCGGGTCGAGCTGGTCGAGGCCCTCGAACTCCTCGGCATGGATGCCACGAGTGACGAACAGGCAGTCGATGCCGAATTCGCGCGCGCCGGTGAGATCGGTGCGGACGGAATCGCCGATCGCCAGCACCTTCTTCCGATCGATCGGATGGCCCTGGCGTTCGCCGGCGAGCGCCATCGCGCGCTCATAGATCGGCCGGTGCGGCTTGCCGTAGAAGATCACCTCGCCGCCGAGCTCGCGATAAAGCTCCGCGATGGCCCCGGCGCAATAGATCAGCCGGTCGCCGCGCTCGACCACGATGTCGGGGTTGGCGCAGACCAGCGTCAGCTTGCGCTCGCGCGCCTTCAGCATCATGCCACGATAGTCTTCGGCGGTCTCGGTCTCATCGTCATAGAGGCCGGTGCAGACGATGTAATCGGCTTCCTCCAGCGGCGCGGTTTTCGCGTCGAGGCCGCGGTAGATCGAATTGTCGCGCTCGGGGCCGAGCCAGAACATCTTGCGGCCGGGATGCTCGGCGACATAGAGCCGGGTCAGGTCGCCCGACGAGACGATCGCGTCATAGGTCTCGTCGGCGACGCCGAGCTTGCGCAACTGGCGCTGTACGGAATCGGCCGGACGCGGCGCGTTGGTGATCAGGATCACGGTACCGCCGCGGCTGCGATAGGTGTGCAGCGCCTCGCAGGCTTCGGGGAAGGATTCGAGGCCGTTATGGACCACGCCCCAGATGTCGCTGAGCACGACGTCGATGCCGCCCACGAGCTCGCGCAGGCTTTGGACAAAATGCAGCGTGGTCATGATGCGTACGGCCGATCAGATGCGGCGAGCGAGCGCCGCGTTGCCGGTGATGCGCTGTGACGGAGGCGCCGAAGAGGTCGCGCCTGAGCTGGGTGTGGCGGAGCCATTGGATCCCTGGATGTCCTGCGCCTGGTTCGGCGCGGCCCCGCCGGTAGCAGATGCCCCTTCGGGCCGCAATGGCCGTGGCGGCGCGAACAGGAACCCCTGGCCGAACCGCACGTCATAATCGAGCAGGTCGACGACCGCGCGCTCGCCCTCGATCCGCTCCGCGATCAGGTCGATGCCGAAGCGGCCGAGCAGATCGGAGAGGTCGGACGGGTGAATGTCCGAGGCCGAAGCCTGCTTCGGATCGAGCAGCAGGCTGGCGGGCACCTTGATGAAGCGCACGCCGCGGTCGGCGAGCTCGCGCGGCTCGATGCGCAAATCGGTGACATGGTCGATCGAGAAGCGGAAGCCGCGCTGGGCGAGCGCGGCGAGATTCTCGGTCTCGGCCGGGCCGAGATTGCGGAAGGTCGACTGCTTGAACTCCAGCACCAGCGAGGGCGCCAGTGCCCGGTTGGCTTCGAGGAAGTCGAGACATTGCGCGAAGGTGGTGGAATTGCCGAGCGTGGAGGCCGCGACGTTGCAGAACACGCCGACGTCCTTGTTGCGCACCATCAGGCGCCGCAGAACCTGCACGCAGCGCAGCATTACCATGTTGTCGATGCGTCCGATCAGCCCGGAGGCCTCCGCGATGCTGATGAACTCCTCGGCGGCGATCAGCTGGTCACGCTCGTCGCGCAGCCGCGTCACCGCCTCATAGAACCGCACCTTGCGCTGCGGCAGCGTCACCATCGGCTGCAGGAAGATATCGATGCGGTTCTCGTCGATGGCGTTGCGCAGCGCCGCCAGCAATTGGGTTTGGTTGCGTCCGTTCGCCGCCTGGGCCGTGACGGCCTGGGCGGGCCGTGGCTGCGCCACCGCAGGCGGGGCCGCCGGGGGCAGCGGAAGCGCTGTAGACATTGGGGGCGCTGCGGTCAGCGGCAGTGGTGCGGCGGGCCGCTCGTCGGTCGTCGCGATCAGGTCGAACGGCGCCACCGGCTCCTGCTTCTCGACCGGGACCGCGGCCGATACCGGCGCAGCGCCGGCCAGCAGGTCTTCATGGGCCGACACGGTCGTGGCAAGCTGCCGGACCAGTCCGCCGAGCTCGTTGATCTCGCCGACCACCGACTGGATGCGGTCGGAGTTTGTCGAATTGGACGAGGCGATCCGTCCCTCGACCGCAGCCAAGCGTCGCCCGAACTCAGCCACCTGGCGGGCGAGGTCGGCGGTGCCGCGCGACAGGTCGGCGATCTGGCCGCCGACGTCGCTGCGGTCGCGCAGCCGCATCGACACTGCGTTGTAGAGGATCAGGAAGGTCAGCGCGGTCAGCGCCACGATCGCGGATTCGGTTCCGCTGATGCCGGCGACCGAATAGAGGGCAAGCCCGAGCGAGGCCGCGACCAGAACCATGCAGATGGCGATGAAGATCGTCGAAATGCGAATCATGCCGCGCGTTACGCCTCAAGAGCTGACTGTCTCACCCGGGAAAACACGGGCCGCCGTCCGGCCCGTCACGCCTCATGCTCCCCCAAGCCACCCGACCTTAACATCATTGTTGATTCGAGGGGATAGCGGCCCTGTCCGCAGGTCAAGTCAGTCCGGCGCGGCGAAAGCCTTCGAGGTAGCGTTCGCGGTCGGCCGCAAGCTTGATCGGCATGAACTCGGCGATCCAGGCCAGCGTGACGTTCGGTTGGGCCCGGCGGAGTTCCTGCAGCGCGGTGCGGGCCATCTCGGTCTGTCCGGCCATGCCGGCTGCCGCCGTCAACACCCGGTGCCCGCCGACGAAGTCGCTGCGCTGGCGCAGCGATTCCTGCGCCAGCCGGATCGCTTCCGCGTAGTCGGCACCGAGGAAGCGGGCGTAGGCGGCGATGCCGTAATAGACCGGCGCATAGGGATCGCGCGGGCTGAGGCGGATCGCCCGCCGCGCGGCCTCATCGGCATCCCGCCAGCGGCCGCAATAGCCGAGGGCCAGGCCATAATAGCCCTGGGCCAGCGCGAAATTCGGATTGAGCCGCAGCGCGGTTTCGAATTCGGCCAGCGAGTCATCGAACCGCCGCGCGAACAGGTCGACGTGGCCGAGCGCGTTGTGGGCCCAGGCGTCCTCGTCGTCGGCGCGGATGGCGGCACGTGCGGCCCGTTCGGCGAGCGTTATTGCCTTTGCCATCTCCATCCAGCCCATATGGGCCGTGAACATGTAGCTGGTGCCGAGCAGCCCGAGCGCCTTGCCGTAGGTCGGATCGAGCGCGATGGCCTTTTCGAGCAGGGCCTGCGCCACGACATGATCCTGCCGCGTCACCCGCCAGTAGTGCGATAGCGCGCGCATCACGAGGTCCCAGGCGTCCATGCTGTCGGGCGGCTTGCGCTGGGCGCGAAAGCTCTCGGCGGCATAGAGCTGCGGCTCGATCGCGGCGACGATCGCCTCGGTGATCTCGTCCTGGACGGTGAAGACGTCGGCGAGCTCGCGGTCGTAGCGTTCGGCCCAGAGATGGCTGCCGGTGGCGACGTCGTTGAGCTGGGCGGTGATGCGGACGCGCTCGCCATCCTTGCGGACGCTGCCCTCGACGACATAGTGCACGCCGAGCTCTTGCGCGATCTGGCGCAAATGAACCGCGCGGCCCTTGTAGATGAAGGACGAGTTGCGCGCGATCACGAAGAACCAGCGCAGCTTCGACAGCGCGGTGATGATGTCCTCACTGATGCCGTCGGAAAAATAATCCTGCTCCGTCTCGCCGCTCATGTTGGTGAAGGGCAGCACCGCGATCGCCGGACGATCGGGCAGCGGCAGGCCCGTCGGTGGCGCCGAAGGCCGCTCGTCCGCTTCTGTTCGTTTGGCGGCGCCGGCCAGCTCGGTCACCGCGCCGACGAACCGCACGCCTTTGCGTGCGATGGTGCGGATCAGCCGCTGTTCCTCGCCATTGTCGCCAACCGCGCGGCGCGCTGCGTTGATCCGGCTGGTCAGCGTCGATTCCGAGACAACGCGGCCGTTCCAGACCGCATCGAGCAGGTTGTCCCGCGTCACCACGCGTTCGCGGTGACGAACAAGGTAAATCAGGAGGTCGAACACCTGGGGTTCGAGCGCGACGAGCGCGTCCGCGTGCCGCAATTCGCGGCGCTCGGGGTCGAGCAGGAAGTCCTCGAACTGAAACGTCACGCGCCCCCTCGCTCCTGTCCGGAAATCAAGGTGCTCTCAGCGTAAAATAATGCCGGTCTCAAGGCCAGCGAGCCGCATGCGCCCTATCGTCCCGGCGTTTTCAACCGCAGGAGATTGCCATGTCGACATCCGCCGCGCTCAAGCCAGCCGTAGCCCAACCTGATCTCGCCGCCGTCAAGCAGCGCCAGCACGGCGCCTGGTCGTCGGGCGACTATGCCGTGGTCGGCACCACCTTGCAGATCGTCGGCGAGCGGCTCTGTGAGGCAGTTGACATCCGTGCCGGCAGCAAGGTGCTGGACGTCGCCGCCGGCAACGGCAATGTGACGCTGGCGGCAGCACGGCGCTGGTGCGACGTCACATCCACCGACTACGTGCCGGCGCTGCTCGAGCGCGGGCGCGAGCGCGCAGCGGCTGAACGTCTCACGATCGAATTCCGCGAAGCGGATGCCGAAGCGCTGCCGTTTGCCGACGCCAGCTACGATTTCGTGCTCTCGACCTTCGGCGTGATGTTCACGCCGGATCAGGACAAGGCGGCGTCCGAGCTCGCGCGGGTCTGCAGGTCCGGCGGCAGGATCGGACTCGCCAACTGGACGCCGCAGGGCTTCATCGGTCAACTGTTCAAGACCATCGGCAAGCACCTGCCGCCGCCGGCCGGCGTGAAGTCGCCGGCTCTGTGGGGCACGGCGGCACGGCTCGAAGAGATGTTCGCCAGCCAGGCCTCCGAGATCGTGGCCGAGCCGCGCATGTTCGTGTTCCGCTATCGCTCGCCGGACCACTGGCTCGATATTTTCAAGACCTTCTACGGGCCCACGCTGAAGGCGTTTGCCGCGCTCGACGAGAGCGGCCAGGCGGCGCTGAAGCGCGATCTCCTGGCGCTGCTCGGGGAGTTCAACCGCGCCGATGATGGCACGATCGTCGTGCACAGCGAATATCTGGAAGCCGTCATCACCAAGCGCTGAGATGCGGAGCCGGTCAGGCGGGATGAGATCCGGCCTGACCGTCCATCAGGCCGGCGCGGCCGCGCCGACCGTGTCGCCCGAGACGGCTTGGCGGGTGCCGAGCGGCTTCGGCTGTCCGGCGGTCGTGTCGCGCAGGGTCTGCCGCTCGATCTCCGAGTTCAGCTCGGCCCCGAACATGATCACGATGGCCGACATCCACATCCACGTCATCAGGCCGATCGCCGCGCCAAGCGAGCCGTAGGTCGCATTGTAGTTGGCGAATTCCGAGAGATACCAGGACAGGAGCGCCGAACCGGCGATCCAGAGAATGGCGGCGGCCACCGCACCGAGACTGAGCCATTGCCAGCGCGGCGCATCGCGACTGGGGGCGAAGCGGTAAAGAATCGCAAGCGCCACGAGCAGGATGAGGAACAGCAGCGGCCATCGCGCCAGCGCCACGATCAGCTTGCTTTCGGGCGCCATGCCGAGGTGATTGAGCGCGAGCGGGAAGGCGACGACGGCCCCCACCATCAGCAGCAGCGCGACGATACCGCCCACGGTGAAGGCCAGCGACACCAAGTTGAGCTTGACGAAGCTGCGCTTCTCCCGCTCCTCATAGGCGACGTTGAGGGCGTCGAAGATGGCCTTGACGCCGGCATTGGCGCTCCAGATCGCCAGCAGAAGGCCGAGCAGGAAGGTGGCGCCGAGCGTGGTATTGCCGTTCGACAGCACGCGCGCAACCTGGTCCTCGACGATCTGGAACGAACCCTCGGGCAGCATCGTCGCAAGCGTGTGGAGATTTGAGCTGATCGTCGAGGGATCGGCGAACAGGGCGTAGGACGAGACGAGCGCCGTGACGGCCGGGAAGATCGCGAGCAGGCCAAAGAACACGACGCCGCCGGCGGTTGCGAGCAGGCGATCCTCATCGATGCGTTGATAGGTGCGCCAGAATATATCCTTCCAGCCCGCCCAGGGGATCGTAAACGGGCTCTTCGCGTGACGGCCTCGGCCGCGCTCCATGGCCGCGCCGGCCGGATGCGTTTCCGGGGAATTCGCCTCGCCTTTGCGATGGTCTTGGGGCGGCCCCGACTGGGCCAGGCCGGAGTCCTGAAAGTAGCGCTCCGCGGTCAGCACGAAGACGGCCGTTGCCGCCACCAGCAGCCAGGAGTCGATTTGTTCGGAGCGCCTTACCAGCATTCAAGCGTCCAATCTTTGACCGTAACGCCTGCGGCGCGCCGCCGTGAACCCCGCCAGTCCAATCGCAGCGAGCATGAGGCCAAGCTGCACGGGCCGGTTGGTGCGGATGGGGCCGGCCTTTCTGCCATGGCCGCGCTCGTCCGGCGCGAAGGGTGCCAGGGGGATCGTCGTCGCGACCTCCTTTACCGCCTGCTTGACCGTTCCGCGCGGGATCCGCGGGGTGGCGATTGCAACGCGCATGCGGCTCGCCAGCGGCACGATGGGCTTGGTCGGCCGCTTCGTCATGGCCATGGCGACGCCGGCGCAGATCGCGGCCAGCACCAGCAACACGGCGGCGACGGCACCGAAACCCCAGAATTGTCCGTAGGTGATCGCAACCCAGCGGTACAGGGCCATCAGGCCGACGAAGAAGGTCGCGATCGCGAACAGCCCGGCCAGCGCGAACAGGCCAGCCGCGACCGCGTAGGACGTCGCCCGTCCCGTGGCCTGGCTGGTGCGGTCACGCATATAGGATTGCGCGGCGCGCTTGAGATGGTTGAGCTTCAGCGCCACGCCGGCGCGCAGCAATTCGCCCGATGGCGCGAGCATGCGGACATCCTCCGAGAGCGAGATCATTCGTCGGGGGATGAACGTGGCGCTATTTGACTTGTTCCGAAGCCGCGTGCCTGTGGTCGCCGATCAGCCGAGATCGGCGGCTGCGATCCAGAACACTTCGCCCTCGGAGTCCTCGGTGTCGAGCCAGAGCAGCGGCAGTTCCGGAAAGGCCTCGTCGACCAGATCGCGGCCGCGGCCGATCTCGCAGATCAGCCCGCCATTCGGCGCGAGGTGATCGGGCGCCTCGCGCAGGATGCGGCGCACCACGTCGAGGCCATCGCGGCCGCCATCGAAGGCAAGCTTCGGCTCAGCCCGACATTCCGGCGGCAGCGCAGCCATGCCCTCGGCGTCGACGTAAGGGGGGTTGGTGATGATCAGGTCGTATCTGTTGTCGCCGAGCGGAGCGAACAGGTCGCCGCGATACAGGCTGATCCGGCCCTCGAGCCCGTATTCGGCGACATTGCGCGTGGCGACCTCGATCGCGCCCTTGGAGATGTCGACGGCATCGACGGCGGCGTTCGGGAAGTGATGCGCGGCGAGGATGGCGAGGCATCCCGATCCCGTGCAGAGATCGAGCACGCGCTCGACGGCCGTGGGATCGTCGATCAGCGCGCCGGCGCCTTCTTCACCGCCGAAATGCGATGCCAGGAGCTCGCCGATGAAGGAGCGCGGAACGATGACGCGCTCGTCGACATAGAAGGGCAGGCCACGCATGTAGATCTTGTTGACGAGATAGGCGGCCGGTTTGCGCGTGGTGACCCGCCGATGGATGAGATCAAGGATGGCCTTGCCCTCGGCGACCGTGACGCGCGCGCCGGCAAACGTCTCGAACTGTTCGGGATTGAGATGCAGCGCCTCGCTCACCAGGAAGGCGGCTTCGGCAACCGGATCGGTCGTGCCGTGCGCAAAGGCAAGCCCAGCTTCGACGAAGCGGCTCACCCCATAGCGGACGAAATCGACCAGCGTGAGAAGTTCGCCCGGGCCGACCTTGGCAGGTTTTGGCGCGGCGCGGCCGCGCACGGTCTTTTTGGATGCTTTTGCCATCAGGATCGGGTCCAGCGTGCGGCGGCTTCGTCATCGCGGGCCTGCGCCTCGACCCAGCCGGTGCCGGCTTCGCTCTCTTCCTTCTTCCAGAACGGTGCGCTCGTCTTGAGATAATCCATCAGGAACTCGGCCGCCTGGAACGCGGCCTGGCGGTGCTGCGAGGCGGTCAGCACCAGCACGATGTTCTGGCCGGGCATGAAGCGGCCGACGCGATGAATCACCGTGACGCCGTTCAGTGGCCAGCGCGAGATCGCCTCATCGACATGACGCCCGATCTCCTCTTCCGCCATATCGGGGTAATGTTCGAGTGTCAGCGCGGCGATCTTCGCGCTGTCCTCGTCGGCCCGGCAGATGCCGGAGAAGCTCACGACTGCGCCGATGTCGGTCCGGCTCCCGGTCAGGATCGCGATCTCGCGCGCGATGTCGAAATCGTCCTCCTGAATGCGGATGGTGACGGGACAGGCGGCGGCAGGGGAGGTCATGGTCATCCGCCGGTCATCGGCGGGAAGAACGCGATCTCGCGGGCGCCCGCGATCGCGGCGTCCGGCTTGACATGGGCGCGATCGATCGCGGCGCGGATCACCTTCGGCTTCTCGAAGGCGTAGGCGTAGGCCTCACTCTGGCCGGACAGCCAGGCGATCAGCTCCTCGACGGTGCGGACGGTCGCAGGCGGCTCGATCGTCTCCTCGGCCTTGCCGATGCGCTCGCGCACCCAGGCGAAATATTTCACCTTCATCCCTCGTCCTCCTTGATGAGGTGATGGATGCCGGCGCGGAAATAGTCGTAGCCGGTGTACATGGTGAGGATCGCCGAAGCCCACAGCAGCGCCAGTCCGATCATCGAGACCACCGGCACGACCTCATCGCCGGCCGGGCCCGCGAGCAGGAAGCCGATGGCGACGAGCTGGACCGTGGTCTTCCACTTGGCGAGCTTGGTGACGGGCACGCTGACGCGCAGCGCGGCGAGATATTCGCGCAGGCCCGAGACCAGGATCTCGCGGCACAGGATCACGATGGCGGCCCACAGCGACCAGCCGTGGATGATGCCGTCCGCGGCCAGCATCAATAGGCAGGAGGCGACCAGCAGCTTGTCGGCGATCGGGTCGAGCATCCGGCCGAACGCCGATTGCTGATTCCAGATCCGTGCATAATAGCCGTCAAGGTAATCAGTCACCGCGGCGCCGATGAAGATGGCCACCGCCACCCAGCGCAGCCAGAGCGGCTGATCCAGAATCGACTGCGCATAGATGCATCCGACCACGACCGGGATCGCGGCGATCCGGCCATAGGTCAGGATGTTGGGGAGGGACATCGCGCGGCTGGTCGTCCCTCGTGTGGTGGCGATGTTCATACGTCCTACCAATACCGCTGCTGCCTGAACGTCAACCGTCCCGCGCCTCAAATGAGGTGCGGACACGACGATCATATGACTGCGGTCCCCCTTTAGTTCATCCCGGCTGGGGATGGAAATATTCGAAAATCCTGCGCGCGCTCTCGGCGCTCACCCCCGGAACCTTGCCGAGATCGGCGATCGAGGCCCGTTCGATCTCCTTCAGGGTTCCGAAATGATGCAGCAAGGCACGTTTGCGTGACGGGCCGATGCCCGGAATCTCCTGCAAACCGGCCTCGCGGATATCCTTCTTGCGCAGCTTGCGGTGGGAGCCGATGACGAAGCGGTGAGCCTCGTCGCGCAGGCGCTGGATGAAATAGAGCACGGGATCGCGCGGCTCCAGCTTGATCGCCTCGCGCTCCGGCATGAACAGGGTTTCGCGGCCGGCATCCCGGTCCGGGCCCTTGGCGACCGACATCAGCGACACCTGGGTCAGGCCGAGATTGGCGAAGATCTCGCGGACGGCGTTGAGCTGGCCGCGGCCGCCGTCGATGATGACGAGGTCCGGCCATTGCGGGAAATCGTCGTCCTTGGCTTTGGCCACGCCCTCCTCGGGCGGGTTGATCAGGCGCTTGAAGCGGCGCTCCAGCACCTCGCGCATCATGGCGAAGTCGTCGCCGGGCGTGATCCCTTCCGATTTGATGTTGAACTTGCGGTACTGGTTCTTCACGAAACCATCCGGGCCGGCGACGATCATGGCGCCGACCGCGTTGGTGCCCTGGATGTGGCTGTTGTCGTAGACCTCGATGCGCTTGGGTGCGTGCGGCAGGCCCAGCGTCGCGGCCATGGCCTCGAGCAGGCGGCTCTGCGTCGCGGTGTCCGCGAGCTTGCGGCCCAGCGCTTCGCGCGCGTTGGTCAGCGCGTGGGCGACGAGCTCCTTCTTCTCGCCGCGCTTGGGCGCGGTGACCTCGACCTTGTGGCCGGCCTTGATCGCGAGCGCGTTGGCGAGCAGCTCGCTCTCCTCGATCTCGTGCGAGAGCAGGATGTTCTTCGGCGGCGGCTTGTCGTCATAGAACTGGGCGAGGAAGGAACCCAACACCTCCTCCGGCGTGAACGTCTTCTCCGCACGTGGAAAATAGGCGCGGTTGCCCCAGTTCTGTCCGGTGCGGAAGAAGAACACCTCGACGCAGGAGAAGCCGCCTTCCTGGTGGATGGCGAACACGTCGGCTTCCTCGACCGTACGCGGATTGATGCCCTGCTGCGACTGGATTGCCGACAGCGCGGCGAGGCGGTCGCGATAGAGCGCGGCGCGCTCGAATTCGAGCTCACCGGAGGCCTTCTCCATCTCGCCGGCCAGCTCCTGCTTCACCGCATGGCTCTTGCCGGAGAGGAAGTCGCTCGCCTCGCGCACCAGCGTCGTATAGCCGGGGAAGTCGATTTCGCGGGTGCAGGGGCCGGCGCAGCGGCGGATCTGGTAGAGCAGGCAGGGCCGGGTGCGGCTCTCGAAGAAGGAATCGGTGCAGGAGCGGATCAGGAACGCACGCTGAAGTGCGGTGATGGTCCGGTTCACGGCGCCCGCCGAGGCGAACGGGCCGAAATAGCGCCCCGGCCGCGTCTGCGCGCCACGGTGCTTGAGGATCTGCGGCGCCCAATGGTCGCCGGTGATGAGGATGTAGGGAAACGACTTGTCGTCGCGCAGCTGCACGTTGAAGCGCGGCCGCAGCTGCTTGATGAGGTTGGCTTCCAGCAGCAGGGCTTCCGTCTCGGTGTTGGTCGAGACGATCTCCACGGTCACGGTGGCCGCGATCATGCGCAGGATGCGGGCCGGCTGCGGCGCACTCTGGCGCGCGTAGTTGGACAGCCGCTTTTTGACGTTCTTGGCCTTGCCGACATAGAGCACGTCGGCATTCGCATTGAGCATGCGATAGACGCCGGGCGAGGTGGGGGCGAGGCGCACCGCGCGCTCGATCGCCTCATGGCCGGTTGCCAGCGGGCCCTCGCCGATCGCGCCGCTCTCTTCCAGGATATCCGGCAGACGCGCATCGTCCTCCTCGTCGCCGCCGGAGGTGGCGGGATCGAGGTCCGGCGGCGTATCGGCCGGAACGTCCGGCGCCGTGGCGCGCACGGGTTTACGCGCGCGTGCATCGTCCGGATTGTCGGGGGAATCGTGAACCATGGTGGGAATTTAGGCGCTGGGGATGCCGATTTGAAGTTCCGGTGGTAGCGCACGCACAGGATGGCGGCCCAGTTCCCGGTAACGCTTGCTTAAGCCTGTTAAGAGCGCGGTAACCCGGCTTAACAGCCCTTTAACTTAAAACTCTCGATAAATCTTACGCGAAAAAGTGGTGGTTCCGTAACCAGGCGGTCTGGCCTCGCGCGGCGGCGCGGCCATCGCGGGGCGGCAGTTGCGTTGGAGTGTGTGATGAAGAGGTTCGTTGTGGGCGCAGCCGCGTTGGTTGCAGCCGGCTGGACAGCTTCGGCAGAGGCCGCCGATCTCTATGGGCAGCGCGCGCCCTATACCGTCAATCAGCCGCTCAATGCATACAGCTGGGCCGGTCCTTATCTCGGCGGCAACATCGGCTATGAGTGGGGATCTGTCAGCAACAGTCCGGTGAAACCCGCCGGCTTCGTCGGCGGCGTACAGGCCGGTTACAACTTCCAGAACGGACCTTGGGTGTTCGGTGTCGAGGGCGACATCCAGGCCACCGGTACCGACGATACGTTCGCGCCGTGGAAGTTCTCCAATCCGTGGTTCGGCACCCTGCGCGGCCGCGCCGGTTACTCCTTCAACAACGTGATGTTCTACGGCACCGCGGGTCTCGCCTTTGGCGAGCTGCGCGCGCAGACATTCGGTTGGACGGAGTCGCACACCACCGCCGGCTGGACCATCGGTGCCGGTGCGGAAGTCGGCCTTGCGCCGAACTGGAGCGCCAAGCTCGAATATCTCTACTTCGATCTGTCGACCAGCCAGTTCGCAATTACGGGCGTGTCAAACGGCTATAGCGCCAGCGTTGTCCGCGCAGGCGTGAACTATCGTTTCTGATAGCTGAAGAAGAAAATACCGGACCAACCTCCCGGCCGCTCGCGGCCGGGATTTTTTTTGCGCCAGGCTAAGACAGGATCACCAGGTTGACCGCTTTCGGTCCCTTGCCCTTCTTGTCCGGTTCGACTTCGAATGTGATGCGCTGTCCTTCGGCAAGGTCCTTCAATCCCGCGCGCTCCACAGCTGTAATATGTACGAAGACGTCACGACCACCGTCGTCCGGCTTGATGAAACCGTAGCCGCGCTCGCCGTTAAAGAACTTGACCGTTCCCGTCATGGCCATCGGGAAACTCCCCCTCATTGCTCCTCCGTCGCGACGCAGACTCACGTCACGACATGACCGGGCCTTACGGAGCCCGGGAGAGCTGGCCATCCTTGGGCGGACCTCATCGGTCCGGCCGGATCTTTCTTAGGCCTTCACTCCGCCGCAACCATTCGCGGAAGCGGAACGTAAAGCCAGTCACGGAAACAGCATAATACGGATCTTTGCAGATTGACTACCGCTCCTGCATATTTTTCCCAAGAATGCCGGAGTGTTACGGCCTCGGCACGTCCAATCGGAATCTGGCAGCGCCGCCCTGGCCGAGCGGCATTTCCAGCTCGGGCAAGATCGTCTTGAGCTCGCTGTGCAGCGTGTAGGGCGGGTTGACGATCAGAAGACCCGTGGAGGTGAGGGCGGCACCATCGAGTTGCGGCGCGACGCTGAATTCGAGGCGCAGACATTTTCCGGGCGGCTTTGCTGCGGCTGCGAGCCGAGCCGCAGTTTGTGCCAACGTCTCGGTCGCGCGCCGGTTCTTGGCCGGATACCAGATTACGTAGATACCGGTCGGCCATTTCGCGAAAGCCGTCGCGAAGGCTTCGCCGAGCCGCTCGAACTCGTCCTTGGCCTCGAACGGCGGGTCGATCAGCACGAGGCCGCGCCGCTCCTTCGGCGGCACAAAGGCCGGAAGCGCCACCCAGCCGTCGAGATCGACCACGCGGGCCTGTTCGTCGCGGCGCAACACGTCGATCAGCGCCTTGCGTGCCTTCGGTTCGAGCTCGCAGGCGACGAGACGGTCCTGCGGCCTGAGCAGGCCGCGCGCGATCAGCGGCGAGCCCGGATAGGTCTTGAGTTCGCCTTTCGGATTGAAGGCGCGGACGATGTCGAGATAGGGCTTGGTCAGCGCGGCGGTCTCGTTCGACAGGCGCGCTTGCATCAGCCGTGCAATGCCGGTCAGCCACTCGCCGCCGCGGCGCGCCTCGTCGCTGTCGAGGTCGTAGAGGCCGGCGCCGGCATGGGTGTCGATGACGCGGAACGCAGCCGGCTTGTCCTGCAGATAAGTGAGGATGCGCGCCAGCGCGATGTGCTTGATGACATCGGCGAAGTTGCCGGCGTGGAAGGCGTGGCGGTAGTTCATGGGACAGGACTGCGTTGTTTGGCGCGATCCTACCCCTTGTCATTGCGAGCGTAGCGAAGCAATCCAGAATCTATCGGGGGCAGCAGTTTGGATTGCTTTGTCGCTTCGCTCCTCGCAATGACGGTGGCCGGAGCGACTACCCGCCCCGGATCGGCGGCATCGTGACCTGGTCGCGGCGGCAGGCGCGGCGCTCGAGCTCGTCGCAGGCGCGGAATTGCAGGTCCTTGCTGAGGCAGATGCGGACCTCGGAGAGCCGTGTCCGGTTGCAGGTGACCGAGATCGCGGCATTGCTCAGACCCGGATTGGCCCTGACGAAAGCCTCCTCGACCTCCGCCGGCGCCACCGTCTTGGCCTGCGACAGATCGAGATATTCGGCCGGAATCTTGATCGCGGCGCGCGCCTTGCGGATCATCTCGAAATAGCTGCCGCCTTCGAGCCCCGAGCAGGTGCCGTGCTTGTCCCATTCGTTGAAGATCAGGCCCGGCGCCGGCATCAGGTCGAGCATCGAGGAAACGATGTTGCGGTTCAGCCGAGGTGCCGGCCGCTGGCAATATTCGGGAAAGCCGTTTTCATATTGCGGCCACAGCCCATGCACCACGAAGGCATAGGGTCGTCCGCCGCACTGGATATGCGAGCGGCCGCCGCGTTCGGCGGCGTCCTCGCAGAACGAGGGCGACCATGACAGCGCCAGCACATAGAAGTCGAACGCGCCCGGCGCGTTCTGCCGCTTGTCCTGGGCCCTTGCGTCCCCCGCGAACGAGGCGAGACCCGCGGCAAGGATCAAAGGAAGGGCCAGCGAGATCACCAGGCGGGAGAATGAATGCAATCTGGAATGAAACATGGCGGCGCCCCTCAACTAGACTGTGCGAAGAAGCCTAGCAGGCGACAGGAACATTTCAAGAACAAAATCGAGGCGGCCACCGTTCAGCGGCCCGCGCGACCCAGATCCGGGCTTTCTGATCAGGGTCTTGCCGCCCGGCAGGCCGGATTGTAGGCCCAGTTGCGGTCGACGCCGACGACGCACCATTCGACGCCGTTGCCGTAACCGGCAAAGCCGCCATCCTCGATGATCGAGAAGTGCACCTTGCGGACCTTGCCGTCGTTGAGCATGGCTTCGCCGGTGCAGTAGCGGCGCGGAATGTTGTCGGACTGCCAGGGACGGAATGCGACCTCGCGAACGGCGGCGAAGCCCGTGATCTTCAGCGAGGAATTCCAGAACGAGCTTTCCTTTTCCCAGAACTGCGTGGCGATGGTCGGCAGCGCCTGGTCGCAATCGACGACGGCGCCGTCGTAGCGGGGGCCGCTCAGCCAGAAATTCAGCTCCAGTGGATTGGCGGCCCTGGCCTCGCCGAGCGACAGCGCACCGAACATGAGGCCGAGCAGAGCGGCAAAGCGGAGCGATTTCAGGGAGGGAGCGCGCATGGTCAATCCGGACAGCTAAGGTCTTGCGAAGGGTGGACGGTGCCGCGAAGGCCGGGGGAGGTCAAGTGCAACGCGGCAACACTTTGCCAGGAGTTGACCGTAATGTCGCTGCCGATGGGACTTCGGTTCTTTTCATGGTGATCCCGGCACCGTAAACTGGCCCCAACCAATTGGAGTGACGGGAATGCGAATCATTGCGGCCGCGGGTCTTCTCGCCAGCCTGGTTGTCTCGGGTCCGATGGCGAGCCAGTCGGCGCGCGCCGATATCCTTCCGGTGCCGCCGTTCAAGGGCAACGACACCGGCGGCATCATCGCCTATTCGATGGCGACCCAGGTCGATGCTCGGCAAGTCGCGGTCGATCACTGCGCGCGCTACGGCAAGGTCGTCAAATTCCTCGGCGTGCAGGCCTATGAGGGCGGCTACATCTCGTTCTCGTGCCGCTGGGTGCCTTATGGCGCCGCAGCGCAACCGATCCGCACGCTGTACTGAAGCGCTGTCGTAGCGCCGCAATCTCTCAGCCGGGAGGCTTCCCCATGACGCGCAAACTCGCTTTGCTCGGCTCGGCCGCTTGTCTCGTGTTGTCGGCAGGTAGCGCCAGCGCCGACGATCTGCCGGTGCGCAAGGCCGGCCTTTGGGAAATGAAGCTGGTCACATCAGGCTCGCCTGTGCCCGAAATGACCATGCAGCATTGCACCGACGAGACCGTCGACAAGGAGATGAGCAACAACGTCTCCCCGATGGCCAAGCAGATCTGTGCCAAGCAGGAGATCAAGAAGACCGCGACCGGCTATGTCAGCGATTCCGAGTGCAACGTCGCTGGCGTCAACACGACCTCGCATGCAGAGATCACCGGCGATTTCAACTCGGCCTACACGGTGAAGACCTCCTCGCATGCAAAAGGCGGCGTCGCAGGCGCGGCCGGCCGCGACAGCACCATGACGTTGCAGGCCAAATGGCTAGGGGCCTGCAAGCCGGACCAGAAGCCCGGCGACATCGTGATGCCCGGCGGCTTCAAGATGAACGTGCGCGACATGGACAAGCTGAAGGCGCTGCTGCCGAAGTAGGGCTACGGCGGCTACACCGGAATCCGCACGCTCGCCCTCAATCCCCCCATCGGGCTGTCGCCGAGCGTGATGTCGCCGCCGTGCGAGCGGGCGATGTCGCGCGCAATCGCAAGCCCAAGACCAGTGCCGCCTTCGTCCTGGTTGCGTGCGTTGTCCAGCCGCAGGAACGGCTTGAACACCTCTTCGCGCAAATGCGCCGGGATGCCTGGGCCGTCGTCGTCGACCGTGACGGTGAGATAACGGTGATCGCGCTGTCCGGCGATGGCGATGGCCTTGCCGTAGCGCGCGGCGTTCGTGACGAGGTTGGCGAGGCAGCGCTTGAACGAGGCCGGCTTCACCGTCACCACCGGCAGGCCGTGGAACGCCACGGTCGCAGTGTGGCCATGGCGTTCGGCGTCGCTGCGCAATTCCTCAAGGGCCTGGGCCATGTCGGTCGGCTGCGACTGCTCGCCGGAATCGCCGCGGGCAAAGGCAAGGTAATCCTCCAGCATCATCGACATCTCGTCGACGTCCTTGCGCATGCCCTCGAGCTCGGGGCTGTCGCCGATCAGCGCCAATTCGAGCTTGAAGCGGGTCAGGATGGTGCGCAAATCGTGGCTGACGCCGGCGAGCATCGCGGTGCGCTGCTCCATCGTGCGCTCGATGCGCGATTTCATCTCGAGGAAGGCGACCGAGGCGCGCCGCACCTCGCGCGCGCCTCGTGGGCGGAAGTTCGGCGCCTCGCGGCCCTTGCCAAAACTTTCGGCCGCATCGGCGAGCCGCAGGATCGGCTTGATCTGGTTACGCAGGAACAGCACGGCGACGATCAGGAGAATCGACGACGTGCCGACCATCCAAAACAGGAATATCTCCGAGTTCGAGGCGTAGGCCGCGCTGCGCTGCGCGAACACGCGCATCACGGCATCGTCGAGCTGGATGCGGATCTCGACCAGGTTGGAGCGGCCGACCGTGTCGATCCAGAACGAACGCCCGATCTGGCGGCCGAGCTGCACCGACAGCGTCTGGTCGAGCAGCGAGAAGAACGGCTTCGGTCCCGGCGGCGGCATGTCGCCGGCGGGCAGGAAATCGACGACGAGGCCGAGCCGTTGCTGCGCGATGCGGCGGATCTGGTCGCGATCTCGGTCCTGCGGATAGCCCTTGTAGACGTCGATCAGCGCGGCGATGTCCTGCACCACTGCGGCCGACAGGCGGCGCGTCACCGTATTCCAGTGCCGCTCCATGAACACGAAGGCGACGACCGATTGCAGGATCACCATCGGCACGATCATGATCAGGAGCGCGCGGGCATAGAGGCCGGTCGGCATCCACCCTTTGAACGCATTGCCCATCCAGCCATTGGCGGCGGAGACGCGGCCGGCGGCGCTCTTCAGTAGCGTCAGGCCGGTATCGATCGTGCTCATCGGTCGCGCTTCACTGCGGTCTAAGGCGAGGCTACCAGCCGATAGCCGATGCCGCGCACCGCCTGGAGGAACAGCGGATTGGCGGGATCGGTCTCGATCTTGCGCCGGAGGCGGTTGATCTGCACGTCGACGGCGCGCTCGTTGACGCTGCCATTGCCCGTCAGCGCGCTGCGCGGCACGGTTTCGCCCGGCGTCTCCGAGAGGATCCGCAGCATCTCGCGCTCGCGGTCGGTGAGGTGAATGACCTCCTCGCCCTGGCGCAGCTCGCCGCGATCGAGATGGTAGACGTAGGGACCGAAGGCGATCTTCTCCACGGTTGCCGCCTGCGGCGGCGGCGCGGCGCGCTTGAGGATGTTGTTGATGCGCAGCGCGAGTTCGCGCGGCTCGAACGGTTTCGCGACGTAGTCGTCGGCGCCGATCTGCAGGCCCTCGATGCGGGCTTCGGCCTCGTGCCGCGCGGTCAGCATCACGATCGGCACCGAGGAGGAGGTGCGGATGAAGCGGGCGAGGTCGAAGCCGGTCTCGCCGGGCATCATGACGTCGAGGATCAGGAGATCGAAGTGCAGGCCCATCAGCTTGGCGCGCGCATCGCCGGCGCTGGCGGCGGTCGAGACGCGGTAGCCTTCGCTGGCGAGGAAGCGCGAGAGCAGGTCGCGGATGCGGCGGTCGTCATCGACCAGCAAGAGGTGCGGGGCGTCGTCGGCCGGACGCGCCGGCGGGCGGGCGAGAGTGGCAGCGAGCGGCACGTTCACTCCTTGGCGTCCTGGTTGACGGAGGCGAAGATCGTCTCGAGCACCTTGTCCGGATCGTCACGGTCGATCATCGCGCGCAGGAAGCGCTTGACCGTCTCGGCATCCTGCGGCCCCATTTCAGAGAGCGCCTTGGTGATGCGCGTGGTCTGGAGGCCGGCAAGCTTCTGCACCAGCGCCTCGCCCTTCGGCGTCGCATAGAGCAGGCGCTGGCGGCGGTCATTGTCGCCGGTCTTCTGCACGATGTAGCCCTCGTCCAGGAGCTGCTTGAGCACCCGGCCGAGCGACTGTTTTGTGATGCGCAGGACGTCGAGGAGGTCTGCGACCTTGAGCCCGGGATAGCGATAGACGAAGTGCATGACCCGGTGATGAGCCCGGCCGAAGCCGAACGCCTCCAGCTCCTGGTCGGGATCGCCCACGAAATCGCGATAGGCGAAGAACAGCAGCTCGATGATATCCCAGCGCAAATTGCTTCCATCGCCTGCGGCTTGCCGGGGTTCGGCGACGTCCTGAGAGGAGCTCGCGAAATTTATGTCAGGCATATTGACGTATCTTGGGTTCAATGTTACAAAAGGATCGACCCGCACGAAATTTTAGATCGTTTCGTGACGGACGGCGTCGAAGCAGGGACGGCGGAAAGAGCCGGACAGGCGACGACGGCCGGAACAGGTCTACCGTGCGATTGTCGAGCGGCATTTCGGCAAAACATACTGGACTTCCGCGTTCCGCAAAAGCATGTCCTCGGCGACATGCTGGCCACGGGAAACCGGCCGTAACAAGGCTGGCGGTGGTTCAGCCAGACACCTATTGAAGCCGGCCGGCCCGAAACAGGGCGGGCCGGCGCCAGAACAGCGCCGATACCGGCAGCGGGAGCCAAGGACATGAGCATGACATTCGACATCCAGCCCGCATCCAATCCGACGCCGGAGAAGGACCGCGTCGCCAAGCTGGTGGACCCCGGCTTCGGACGGGTCTTCACCGATCACATGGCGATCGTCCGCTACAACCAGGCCAAGGGCGGCTGGTATGAAGCGCGCATCGAGGCCCGCGCCAATTTCCAGCTCGATCCGGCCGGCGCGGTGCTGCACTACGCGCAGGAGATCTTCGAAGGCCTCAAGGCCTACAAGCGCGACGACGGCGGCGTGAACCTGTTCCGCCCCGACGCCAATGCGCGCCGCTTCAAGGATTCGGCAGATCGCATGGCGATGGCACAATTGCCCGAGGACGTCTTCATCGAGGCGGTCGAGCAGGTCGTGCGCATCGACCGCGCCTGGATGCCGGGTGGCGAAGGCAGCCTCTATCTGCGCCCGTTCATGATCGCGAGCGAAACCTTCCTGGGCGTCAAGCCGTCGTCCGAATACATCTTTTCGGTCATCGCCTCGCCGGTCGGCTCCTATTTCAAGGGCGGACCTGCGCCGGTCTCGATCTGGGTGTCGGAGAACTACACGCGCGCCGCGATCGGCGGCACCGGCGCGGTCAAATGCGGCGGCAATTATGCCGCGAGCCTGCGCGCGCAGGCCGAAGCGATCCAGCATGGTTGCGATCAGGTCGTGTTCCTCGACGCGGTCGAGCGCCGCTACGTCGAGGAGCTCGGCGGCATGAACGTGTTCTTCGTGTTCGATGACGGCTCGCTCTCGACGCCGCCGCTCGGCACCATCCTGCCCGGCATCACCCGCGACTCCATCATCGCGCTCGCCCGCGACGCCGGAAAGACCGTGCGCGAGGAGCCGTATTCGCTCGACCAGTGGCGCAAGGATGCGGCGAGCGGCAAGCTCAAGGAAGCGTTTGCGTGCGGCACCGCGGCCGTGATCTCGCCGATCGGCAAGGTGCGTTCGGTCAGCGGCGATTTCGACATCAGCGGCGGCGCCGCCGGCCCCGTCGCCATGGGCCTGCGCAAGCAGCTCGTCGACATCCAGTACGGCCGCACCAACGATCCGCACAACTGGATCCGCAAGGTGTCTTGATCGCGGAAAGCGCGTTTCCCCTCTCGCGGCAAGCAGAGGGGGAACGCGCATCCTCTGTGGTTTTTTGCGCACTGAACGTGCCGTTGCCGACATGCGACAAAGTCTGGACACATCTGGACATCAGGACATCGCAGTCATGGCCGCAAAGCTCTCCCAACCCATGAAATGGGTCGTTCTCGCCGCAATCACCGGCGTTTCCGTCTTCGGCATCCTGACCATCGGCCCGGTTCACGAGGTGGTCGCGCAAGACCGCTCGCCGATCGTTGAAGTGCGCACCAGCGATCCCGAGATGAATGCGGCGATCGCGCGCGCCCGCGGCACGCTCCCGACCTTCTGGGCCTCCTATGAATCGCCGAAGCCGTCGGAGGCCGGGCATTCTCTCAAGGTGCGCTTTTCAACCCGCCGGGGCGGGGAGCACATCTGGATCGGCGAGGTGAAGAAGCAGCCCGACGGGAGCTTTACCGGCGTCTTCGCCAACGAGCCCCGCGACATGCCGGGCAAGCGGGCCGGCGACAAAGTGTCGTTCGGCGACGCCGACATCTCGGACTGGATGTTCATGCGCAACGGCAAGATCGTCGGCGGCGAAACCATCAAGCCGACCCTGAAGTCGCTGCCGAAGGCGGATGCGGATGCGCTGAGGGCGCGGATGGAGCAGCCGTAGGCGCTTTTCCTTCCACAAGGGGAGAGGAAAAAGGCAGCGGTTGCCGCCACCGGCCCCGGCTGGTAAACGCCGCACATGGCCGAGAAACCCAAGAAAACCCAGAAACTGAAGGCGCGCCTGCCGCGCGGGCTCGAGGATCGCGACCCCTCAGCGATCCGGGCGACGCGCGAGATGGTCGAGAAGATCCGCGCCGTGTACGAGCTCTACGGCTTCGAGCCCGTGGAAACGCCGGCGATGGAATACACCGACGCGCTCGGCAAGTTCCTGCCCGATCAGGACCGTCCCAACGAGGGCGTGTTCTCGTTCCAGGACGACGACGAGCAATGGATCAGCCTGCGCTACGATTTGACTGCGCCGCTGGCGCGCTATGTCGGCGAACGCTACGGCACCGACGGTCTGGTGCTGCCCTATCGCAGCTATCGCGTCGGCTATGTCTTCCGCAACGAAAAGCCTGGCCCGGGCCGCTTCCGCCAGTTCATGCAGTTCGATGCCGACACGGTCGGGTCGGCGACGCCGGCGGCGGATGCCGAGATCTGCATGATGGCCGCGGACACGATGGAGGCGCTGGGCATTGCGCGCGGCTCCTATGTCGTGAAGGTGAACAATCGAAAAGTGCTCGACGGCGTTTTGGAAGCCATCGGGCTCGGCGGTGACGAGAACGCCGCGCGCAGGCTCATCGTGCTGCGCGCGATCGACAAGCTCGACAAGTTTTCCGCAGACGAAGTGCGCAAGCTGCTCGGTCCCGGACGGTGGGATGGCGGCGAAGAAGGCAAGGGCGACTTCACCAAAGGCGCCAATCTGAGCGAAGCCGAAGCTGACGTCGTTCTCGCCATCACCAAGCCGCGCGACGATTGGAAAGATGCCGTTGCCGCCGCAGAAGCCTACCTCGCCAAGAGCCAGATCGGTCAGGCTGGCGTCAGCGAGCTGGAGGAAATTGCAAAGCTGGTCACGGCGTCGGGCTACGGCGCGGATCGCATCAAGATCGATCCGTCGGTCGTGCGCGGCCTCGAATATTACACCGGCCCCGTCT
The DNA here is from genome assembly GCF_011602485.2 of Bradyrhizobium sp. 1(2017). Classification (NCBI taxonomy): domain Bacteria; kingdom Pseudomonadati; phylum Pseudomonadota; class Alphaproteobacteria; order Hyphomicrobiales; family Nitrobacteraceae; genus Bradyrhizobium; species Bradyrhizobium sp. 1(2017). The sequence continues at coordinate 1,518,082 of NZ_CP050022.2, forward strand.
ACGAGGTCGAACTTCTGCTCGAGACCAAGGACGAGAAGGGCCGGCCCGTGCGATTCGGCTCGGTCGGTGGTGGTGGGCGCTATGACGGTCTCGTCTCGCGCTTCCGCGGCGAGCCGGTGCCGGCGACCGGTTTCTCGATCGGCGTCTCGCGTTTGCAGGCGGCGCTGACGCTGCTCGGCAAGCTCGACACGCGGCCGGAATTCGGGCCCGTCGTCGTCACCGTGTTCGACCGCGACCGCGTCGCCGACTACCAGAAGATGGTTGCCAGCTTGCGCACCGCCGGCATCCGCGCCGAGCTCTATCTCGGCAACCCCAAGAACATGGGCAACCAGCTCAAATATGCCGACCGCCGCAATAGCCCCTGCGTCATCATCCAGGGCTCGGATGAGAAGACGCGCGGCGAGGTGCAGATCAAGGATCTGGTCGAGGGTGCCAAGGCCGCTGCGGCGATCGCTTCCAACCAGGAATGGCGCGAGAGTCGCCCGGCGCAGTTCTCGTGCAGCGAAGCCGATCTCGTCGCCAAGGTGCGCGAGGTCCTGGGCCGCCATGACGTAAAGTGGGGATAGCCATTCCGCCAAGCCGTCATGCCCGGGCTTGTCCCGGGCATGTCAGTCCTGTTTGATGCGCACCTTCATGAACGACCGGGGTGTGCCCGGTCATCGCGACAGCAGGGAGAAGACAATGCCTGAGATCACGGTCAGCATGGCCGAAGGCCGCACCGACGAGCAGAAGGCCGGCATGATGCGCGACATCACCCAGGCGCTGGTGAAGAATCTCGGCGTCGACGCCGATGCCGTCGTCATCCAGATCAACGAAGCCCCGCTCCGCCACAAGATGAAGGGCGGCAAGACCTTCGTGGAGCGCGCGGCGGCGGCGAAGAAGTGACGCTTTAGCGTCATTCCGGGGCAGCCCGCCAGGGCTGAACCCGGAATCTCGATCGACAATCTCTGGATTCCGGGTTCGCGCTTCGCGCGCCCCGGAATGACGAGCAAGCACCATGGACGCACGCGATTTCATCACGATCGGCATGAGCGCCGAGCGCACGCTGGTGGTCCCGGCGGAGCGCACGGTCGGGCACTTCGTGCCCGGCATGCCGATGGTCTATGCGACGCCGATGATGATCCTGGAAATGGAGATGACGGCGGGCGATGCAATCCGCGCCGCGCTGCAGCCGGGCTGGGTCACGGTCGGTACCGAGGTCGACATCCGACATCTGGCAGCCGCTCTCGTCGGTGCCACCGTGCGGACCACTGCGAAGGTGGTCGCGGTCGAACGCCGCGTCATCCGCTTCGAAGTCGAGGCGTTCGAAGGCACGCGCAAGCTCGGCGAGGGCCGCCACGCGCGCGGGCTCGTCAATGTCGAGATGTTCAACAGGCGGCTGGGGGCGTAGTGCAGCCCGCTCAGCGTAACTTCGCCTAACCGACCCCGCGCGCGCCCGATGACGAATAGAACGCTTCCTGCTCCCTGCGGATACGTACGGCAGGCAGCGTCGCGTCCATCGCCACATCGGCCCACGTGATGCAGGAGTCCTTGGCGACCGCCCTGGTCAATCGCACATTGTGTGCAAGCCCGAGCGGCAGATAGCCCTTTGCAAGCGAGGTGCTGGCGGGCGTCAGCTTGCCGAAGACAGTGTATCCGCCTTCTCCGTCCAGCGTATCCCCCTCGTGCAGGTCCTTCTTGGCTGTCGCGGCAACATCGGCGTTGAACGTCGTTGCGACCCCTGTCGCCTCCTTGCGCAGAGCGATCGACGCAACGGAAATTCCAAGCTCCAGACCTATGAGATGCCACTTCTTGTATGAGCTCATGTAACGGCCGCTCGGATCCGTGACGACGCTGTATTCCTGGAAGCAGTTGCGGATGTAATCGCTGTCGCCTTCGAAGCAGACCCAGACGCCCTTGCGGATGTCGTTGGGGATCGGTTTGCCGTCGGCCGTCAGGCAGGACACGACCTCGACCTGCCCCTTGAATTCCAGCACGCCTCCCTCGGAACGGGGGCGCATCAGCGTCGGGATGTCGTCGACCGATCCCGGCGGGAATGCGAGGCCTTGCGAAGGCGCCGCCAACCCGGTTGCGTTCGCGATCGCGGCCGATTCGATCGCAGGCTTGGAGCCGTCGAGGAACGCGTTGAACATTTTGGGATTCATGCCGCCGCGCGCGGCTTGCTCGGCGGTCAGTCCCCAGTGGTCCCAGACCGTCTCGGGCGTCGATTCCCGATAATGCGGCAGCCATTTGTGGCCGCGGCCGGCCGCCACGACCGGAAACCCGCAGGCTCTCGCCCAATCGACGAGGTCGCAGGCGAGGGCCGGCTGATCGCCATAGGCAAGGCTATAGATCACGCCGGCCTGCCTGGCTCTTTGCGCCAGGATCGGTCCGCAGAAGGCGTCGGCCTCGACGGTCACGTTGATGACGGCCTTGCCCGCAGCAAAGGCGCCAAGGCAGTGTTCGACCGCCGCGACGGGATTGCCGGTGCACTCGGCGATCACCTCGATGCCTTCGCACGTCACCAGCGCTTCCCAGTCGTCGGTCAGGAAGGTCGAGCCGGTCTTGAGCGCATCCTCGAGCGAGGCCGCGGCGAATTGCTCCGGCCGCCAGCCAACCCGATCCAGGTTTTCGCGGGCGCGCGACGGGGACAGGTCCGCAATGCCGACCAGATGGACGCCCGGCGTGCGCAGAACCTGATGCAGGTACATCGCACCGAACTTGCCCGCCCCGATCAGCCCGATCCTGATGGGGCGACCCTCGGCCTGTCGTTCGAGAAGTTTTGCGTAGAGGTTCACGATCGCTCTCCTATCGGCAACAGCCAGGATCGCTCTGCATGCGGCGGCCCGACCGGGACCGAAGCGCTCTTGACCTGCCTACTTCGCCAGTTCCTTAGAGCGCGTCGTCGCCGCCGCGATCGCCCGGATCATCAGGTCGCGCAGGCCGGGCTCGCCCATCAGCACGCCCAGGGCCGCAGCGGTGGTGCCGCCGGGCGAGGTGACGTTCTGCCGCAGTGTGCTGGAGGGAAGGTCGGACTGGTGCAGCAACTCGCCGGATCCGGCGACGGTTTCGCGCGCAAGCTTCGTTGCCAATGCTTCGGGCAAGCCGGCCTCGACGCCGGCGCGCGCGAGCTCTTCGGCGAGCAGGAACACGTAGGCTGGGCCCGAACCGGACACGGCGGTGACCGCGTCCATCAGGCCCTCATTCTCGACCCATTCGACCGAGCCGGTGGCGCGCAGCAACGCATCGGCGACCGTGCGCTGCGCGGCGCTGACATTTTTCGCCGCGACCGCGACGGTGATGCCGCGGCCGATCGCGGCGGGCGTGTTCGGCATCGCCCGCACCACGGCGCCTCCGCAGATCTCTTCGAGCGAGGCGATCGTCGTCCCCGCCATGATCGAGACCACCGACGTCTGGTTCGAGACGAATGGCTTCAGCCGGGCGCCGGCCTCGCGGAACATCTGCGGCTTCACCGCGACGACCAGCGTCTCGACGAGGCCGGCCGCCTTCACATCCGGATTGAGCGCAACGCCCTTGGCGGCGAGCGCAGTGATCTCGGGCGAGATGTACGGGTCGACCACCGCGACGCGGCGCGGATCGAGCCCGCCTGCCAGCCAACCGGTCAGCATCGCGCCGCCCATCTTGCCGGCGCCGGCCAGCAGGATATTGCCGGTGATGTTTTGGAGGGGGTTGTTTGCCACTGCGATCACCCAAGGAAAAGGTGTCGTCCCTGCGAACGCAGGGACCCATAACCACAGGCGGTTCTAATGGATGGAAGGCAGAGCAACAAGCATCGCGCGCTACGGCGAAATCACGCGGTATGGGTCCCGGATCTGCGCTTACGCTTGTCCGGGACGACGGCGAGGAGGGAGCGGGGCTCCCTCACTTGTTGAGCGATGTTACGCCTCACCCACCGTGTCGAACATCGCCGCGTCCATCGCCTCGGTCGTGGTCTTGCCGGCCCACACCACGAACTGGAACGCCGGGAAATAGCGCTCGCAGGCGTGGATGGCGCCGGCGAGCATGGCTTCGCATTGCGCGGTGGAGGCAGTGAGGCCGCCCGGCAGCACCAGCGCCTGGCGATGCATGATCATGCCGGTGTTGGTCCACAGGTCGAAATGACCCACCCACAGCTGCTCGTTCACGGCAGCGACGAGCCGTTGCACCTCGCCGCGGCGCGCGGGCGGAATCTTCATGTCGAAGGCGCAGGCCAGATGCAGCGCCTCGATCTCTCCCATCCAGGTGAAGGAGAGCTGGTAGTCGGTCCATTGTCCCTTCGAGACAATCGTGAGTTCGTCTTCGCCGGAGCGTTCGAACGGCCAGTTGTTGCTGGCAGCGATATCCTCGACCACCGCGAGCGGATGGCTTTTGGAATCGATAGTGCCTTCGAGCAGGGACATGCCGTCTCGACCTCTTGCCTTCTTGTTGTCTTTGATACGCACGCGGTTGGCCCGGCGCGCGCTCCCTAACGTCGCTACAGCGATCCCTGGGGTCGCTCTCGCGATCCCCTCGGATCAGCGCGGGCCTTTCGCGGATCAAGTGATGTGATTTGCGGAATCTGCGCAACGGGGTCCCGAGTCCGTCCACAAGCCAGGACTCGTTCGTCCACAGCTCATCTCCGCCACAATTCTTAACGCAGGAAGCCTCAATCCTGGTGAAGGAGAACAAACCGGAATCGGATTCGGGCGGCCAGCGCCAAGCGTCAAATTCCGCCCCGCGAGGGCCGCTCCCACCCCGATGGCATGGGACCATGCAATTTGCCCATGCGGAACGCGCTTGCTGCGGCGGCCGGCCGGCGGCATATTTCCCGGCAGGTCGTTCATCCCGAACGGCCGATGTTCTCAGGGCGGGGTGAAAGTCCCCACCGGCGGTAAGGGCCGAAAGGTCCAAGCCCGCGAGCGCCTTCCCGAGGTTCTTTCCTGAAAAGGGATTTGCCGAAGGGAAGGGTCAGCAGATTCGGTGCAACTCCGAAGCCGACGGTTAAAGTCCGGATGAAAGAGAACGGTCGGTGGCAGACGCATCGCAAGATGCGGCTGTTTGTCGTTCCGTGTGCCCTGATTCTGGTCCTTGAACCGAGGAAAGCCATGAATCAGATGTTGCAAGATACCCAAGCCGAAACTTCCCAGACACAACCGCCGGTTCCAACGACCGAGCATCCGCGCTTCGCCAAGCCGCAGCGGGTGGCCTTCGTACAGGCCTGCTGGCACCGCGACGTGGTCGAGGAAGCCCGCATCGCCTTCATGAAGGAGGCCGAAGCGCGCCACCTCACCCATGTCGACGTGTTCGAGGTGCCCGGCTCGTTCGAGATCCCGCTGCACGCGCAGGTCCTCGCCAAGACGCGCCGCTACACCGCGATCGTCGCGGCCGGCCTCGTCGTCGACGGCGGCATCTACCGCCACGAGTTCGTCGCCGATACCGTGATCAAGGCCCTGATGGACGTGCAGCTCCGCACCGAGGTGCCGGTGTTCTCCGCCGTGCTGACGCCGCAGCAATTCCATGAGACCGAAGTGCACTACGATTTCTTCCGCAGGCATTTTACGACCAAGGGCATCGAGGTCGCGGCCGCCTGTGCCGAGACGTTGCACGGCCTCGAACGCCTGCGCGGCCAGGTCGCGGCGGGGATCGTGTAATTGACGCCCGCCCGCGTGCTGCCGCGTTCTGCCCGCCAATGAAGCGTTTCCTTCTCCCTTAGGCCAAGGGAGAAGGGGACGTGTCGATGTCGCCGGATAATCTCCGACGGGAGCCCGGAGCTTGTCTCTCGCTCAGGTGGAGGGCATAACCGGAGGCATGCCCGGTAACGACGACATCAATAAGCTTGCTTTTTTGGCTGCGGAAGCCAAGAGGGAAGGGGCATGGCTTGAGTTCTCGCGTTTCTGCGAGTTCAGAGCGCAAGGTGTCCGCGCGGCCGCGATGAAGCATCTAAGTGGCTTCTTGCTGGCTGCTGCCCATTGGTCGTTGGAAGAGCGACTGGCCTTCTCGAAATGGGTGTTGTGGCGCAGTCGAACGTTTCACGACGATCGCGTCGTGCTGCCGCATCCTCTCCGAACAAAACTACTTATTCCGACCCTTCAGAGTTGGGTTGAGACCTCCCCAGGTGAAGCAGAGACTTACCTGTGGTTGGGACTGCTGAGGTGCGATGACCCGTCACGTCACCTGGAGAGGGCGATTGAGCTCGACCCGTCGTGTGAGCTCGCGCGGCTAACTCTGACAAATTGGATCATATCCGGCATCGAATACAATCAGCACGAGCTACCGAGATTCTATATCAATGATCCCGTGGAAGATCTCAATGATTTGGAGAAGGCTGCAAGTTTGGCCTCCGGAAGCATTTCGGAGGCCAGGGTGAAACTCTGGCAGCAAGAGATCGCCGAGCTTCGCGCGAGAGCCGAGGTGTGGCTGGCCGCGAGGGATGACACGCACAGTGTCATTCCCTTTCCCGGCAGGAAGGTATGGATCGTCGGGGAATGAGGGGCCGTTCGTGGCGGGAATAGCGAAGCGGTCCCTTCACACGCCACTGATTGTCAATCCCGTCGCCGTCCCTATAAAGTCGGCGGCGGGAGGAGGCCGTACCGTGGAGACGGGCGGCCGGCAAGATCATGTTCGAAGGACACGATCCCTATCTCGTCGCGCTCTCAGTGGCGATCGCGAGTCTGGGTGGCTATACCGGCTTTGCGCTTGCTGCTCGCATCCGCAACACGCCCGGCGTCAGTAACCGCGTTCTGCTTGCGGGTGCGGCCGCGTTTCTGGCCGTCGGCATCTGGACCATGCATTTCGTCGGCATGCTGGCCGCGCCGTTGCCGCCCGACACCGTCTATCTCGTCCTTCCAACCATCATCTCGTTCCTGATCTGCGCGCTGGTGGTTGGCATCTCACTGTTCTTCGTCTCGATCGGCGAGCCGTCCCTGAAGCGGGTGGCATCATCCGCCGTCCTGCTCGGCGTCGGCATCGCCAGCATGCATTATGTCGGCATTCACGGCCTCAGTGGCCATTTCAGCATCGTGCACAACCCGACCATGGTGGCACTGTCGGTCGTGGTTGCGATCGTCACGGCCTATGGCGGCCTGCGCGCCTTCCTGGCGCAGCAGGAAGGCGTCCGGCTGATCGTCAGCTCGATTGTTTTCGGGATCGCCGTCTCCGGCATGCATTACACCGCGATGCTGGGCATGCATTTCGAGCCGCTGACGGGCGCGGCGCATCACCACGTCGGCGGCGGCCTTGCTGCGTCGCAGCAAATCTTGTCGATCATCGTCGCGGTGCTGTGCTTCGTCATCGCCGCCGGTTTCCTGCTGTCGCTGGTCCCCGACCAGCGGCGTCAGGCTTCGAGCTCTCTCGGCGCCGAACCGGTCGCTTCGCCGGTCGCGGCGGCCGCCATCGAAATGATTGCGGCGCCGTCTGCAACGCCGCGCCCGGCGGCTCCGCTCGGCGGTCTCGGCCAGCCGCCCCGCGCGCCGGTTCCGCGGTTGCCGGTCGAAAGCGCCGACGGCACGCATTTCATCGAGACCGCCAATGTCCGCAGCGTCCGGGCCGATGCGCATTACACCCGCGTCCACGACGGCACCCGCGAGCGGATGTGCCCCTGGTCGATCTCGGAGGCCGAGGCGCAGCTCGACCCCTCGCTGTTCCTGCGGGTGCACCGCAGCCATATCGTCGCGATCCCGCATGTCGCCCTGGTCCGGAAAGAGGGCGACGGCGCCGTGCTCGAGCTCGATGGCCCATCGCCGCATCGGGTGCCAGTGAGCCGGGCCAAGATCGCCGAGGTGAAGGCCCGGCTGGGGCTGGCGAACCGGCGACAGGCGTAGGGCTTCCAAGACGCTGACGGTGGCTCCCGGGAGAGGTTGCACCGAGATCGCCGCGCCATACGTCGCCTCCCTTGACGCAATTCGTGCGTTCAGGGCCGCAACTCGTGCGAAATCCGCTGTTCCGTGCCCGAATGATTGCGGCCCGCCTCGCCGGGAGTGAGCTTTCCTCCAACGTCCGCGCCGTCAGCGCCAAGGACGAACGTGGGAGGAGATGATGATCCCGGGCTCATTCAGCTATCACCGGCCGGCGAGTGTCGCCGATGCCGTCAAACTTTTATCCGAACTCGGCGAGGATGCGCGGCCACTGGCCGGCGGGCACAGCCTGGTGCCGATGATGAAGCTTCGGCTCGCAACCCCCGCCCACCTGATCGATCTCCACGGCATCGCCGCTCTGAAAGGCATCCGCCGCGACGGCAATAATCTGGTCATCGGCGCGATGACCACCCAACACGAGTTGCTGGCCTCGGACGAGGTCGCGAAGGCGATGCCGATCCTGCACGAGGCGGCACTGCTCATCGCCGACCCCCAGGTGCGCTATCGCGGCACGATCGGTGGCAATGTCGCCAATGGCGATCCCGGCAACGACATGCCGGCGCTGATGCTGACGCTTGGCGCGACCTATCGCCTCGAAGGCTCTGGCGGAGCCCGCGACGTCCCCGCCGCGGATTTCTACCAGGGCGCCTATTTCACCGCGCTCGAGCCGGGTGAGATCCTCACCTTCGTCTCAGTCCCCGCGCCGGCGGCAGGCCATGGCTATGCCTATGAAAAGCTCAAGCGCAAGGTCGGCGACTACGCCACCGCGGCAGCGGCCGTCGTCCTCACCATGTCTGGCGGCAAGGTCGCGACCTGCTCGATCGGCCTCACCAACGTCCACGAGACACCGCTGCTCGCCGCTGACGCCGCCAGGGCGGTGATCGGGACGAGCCTCGATGCGGCCACACTGAAGAAAGCTGCCGCGGCAGCCGAAGCGATCATGGCCCCGGCTGCGGATGCACGCGGTCCGGTCGAATACCGAAAACATGTCGGCGGCATCATGGTGACGCGGGCGCTGCAGCGCGCTGCCGCCAAGGCGAAGTGAGGGAGGAATCGATGGCCAAAACACACGTCACCATGAAGGTGAACGGCGCCGAGGTTGAAGGCCTCGTCGAGCCGCGCACGCTGCTGGTGCATTTCATCCGCGAGAACCTGCAGATGACCGGCACCCATATCGGCTGCGAGACCACGCATTGTGGCGCCTGCACCGTCGATATCGACGGCATGTCGGTGAAGTCCTGCACCATGTTCGCCGTGCAGGCCGAGGGCAGCGACATCACGACGGTCGAAGGCATGGCCAATGCCGACGGTACGCTGTCAGCGCTGCAAGAAGGTTTCCGCATGATGCACGGTCTGCAATGCGGCTTCTGCACGCCCGGCATGATCATGCGCGCGCATCGGCTGCTGAAGGAAAACGCCTCGCCGAGCGAGCAGGAAATCCGGATGGGGATCTCCGGCAACATCTGCCGCTGCACCGGCTACCAGAACATCGTCAAAGCCATTCAATACGCCGCCGCAAAAATCAACGGCGTGGAATTCCGGGAGGCCGCAGAATGAACGACATGACTCCCACGCGGGAACAACGCGAAGCCGCACTCGAAGGCATGGGTTGCAAGCGCAAGCGCGTCGAGGATATCCGCTTTACCCAGGGCAAGGGCAATTACGTCGACGACGTCAAGCTGCCCGGCATGCTGCACGGCGACTTCGTGCGCTCGCCGCATCCGCATGCGCGCGTCAAGAAGATCGACGACAGCGAGGCGCTGAAAGTGCCCGGCGTGCTCGCGGTCATTACCGCCGAGACGCTGAAGACCGTCAATCTCGCCTGGATGCCGACGCTCGCCGGCGACGTGCAGATGGTTCTGGCCGACGGCAAGGTGCTGTTCCAGAACCAGGAGGTCGCCTTCGTCGTCGCCACCGACCGCTACGCGGCCGATGACGGCATCAACAAGGTGATCGTCGAATACGAGCCGCTGCCGCCGCTGGTCGATCCCTTCAAGTCGATGGACAAGGATGCGCCTATCTTGCGCGAAGACCTCGTCGGCAAGATGTCCGGCGCACATGGTCCGCGCAAGCACGACAACCACATCTTCGAGTGGACCGTCGGCGACAAGGAGCTGACCGACGCGGCCTTCAACAAGGCCGAGGTCAAGATCAAGGAGATGATCTCCTATCACCGCACCCATCCGTCCCCGCTGGAGACGTGCCAGTGCGTCTGCTCGTTCGACAAGATCAAGGGCGAGCTGACGATCTACGGCACGTTCCAGGCGCCGCATGTGATCCGTACCGTGGTGGCGCTGGTCGCAAAGCTGCCGGAGCAGAAGATCCACGTCATTGCGCCCGATATCGGCGGCGGTTTCGGCAACAAGGTCGGCGCCTATCCCGGCTATATCTGCGCGGCCGTGGCCTCCATCGTCACCGGCAAACCGGTGAAATGGGTCGAGGACCGCATCGAGAACCTCACCGCGACCTCGTTCGCACGCGATTATCACATGACCACCGAGATCGCCGCGACCAGGGACGGCAAGGTCACCGGGCTTCGTGTGCACGTGCTCGCCGATCATGGTGCGTTCGATGCTTGCGCCGATCCGTCGAAATGGCCGGCCGGCTTCTTCAACATCGTCACTGGCTCCTACGACTTCCCGACTGCACATCTGGCGGTGGACGGCGTCTACACCAACAAGGCGCCCGGTGGCGTCGCCTACCGCTGCTCGTTCCGCGTCACCGAGGCGGCCTACTGCATCGAGCGCTCCATGGATATCCTGGCGCAGAAGCTCAACATGGATCCGGCCGAGCTCCGGCTGAAGAATTTCATCAAGCCGGAGCAGTTCCCGTATCACTCGGCGCTGGGCTGGGAATATGATTCCGGCGACTACCACACCGCCATGCGGAAGATGATGGAGACGACGGGTTACGCCGCGCTCCGGAAAGAGCAGCGGGAGAAGCGGGCCGCGTTCGCGCGCGGCGAGACCCGCGAGATCATGGGAGTCGGCATTTCCTTCTTCACCGAGATCGTCGGTGCCGGGCCGTCGAAGAATTGCGACATCCTCGGCATCGCAATGTTCGACTCCTGCGAGATCCGCATGCACCCGACCGGTGCGGGCATCGCGCGCATGGGCACCAAGAGCCAGGGCCAGGGCCACGAGACCACCTGGGCCCAGATCATCGCGACCGAGATCGGCATTCCCGCCGACAACATCATGGTGGAAGAGGGCAACACCGACACCGCGCCTTACGGGCTCGGCACCTATGGTTCGCGCTCCACACCGGTGGCCGGCGCCGCGATCGCCATGGCGGCGCGAAAGATCAAGGCCAAGGCGCAGATGATCGCGGCCTACAAGCTCGAGGTCCACGAGGACGATCTCGAGTTCGACATTGATGGCTTCCGGGTGAAGGGCTTGCCGGAGAAGTTCATGTCGATGAAGGATATCTGCTGGGCGGCCTACAATTCCGTGCCGCCGGGCATGGAGCCGGGGCTGGAGGCGGTCAGCTATTACGATCCGCCCAACATGACTTATCCTTTTGGTGCTTATCTCTGCGTGATGGACATCGACGTCGACACCGGCGTGTACAAGGTGCGGCGCTTCTACGCGCTCGATGATTGCGGCACCCGTATCAACCCGATGATCATCGAGGGGCAGGTGCATGGCGGCCTCACTGAGGCCTTCGCCATCGCGATGGGCCAAGAGATCCGCTACGACGACGTCGGCAATGTCGTCACCGGCTCGTTCATGGACTTCTTCATGCCGACCGCGGTCGAGACGCCGCATTGGGAAACCGACTTCACCGTCACCCCGTCGCCGCATCATCCGATCGGCGCCAAGGGCGTCGGCGAAAGCCCGAATGTCGGCGGCGTGCCGGCCTTCTCCAACGCCGTCAACGACGCGTTCTCGTTCCTGGGCGCGACGCACATCCAGATGCCGCATGATTTCTGGCGCAACTGGAAGGCGGCGAAGGATCTGGGGGCGGTGGCGTAACGATGAAGGGCCGTGACGAGATCGCGCAAGCCTTGGCCGCATCGGGCTACATCGCCGATGCGGACCTCGCGACCGCAATCTCGCTGATGCAATTGTTGCGGCGTCCGCTGCTGCTGGAAGGCGAGGCGGGCGTCGGCAAGACCGAGGTGGCGAAGGCGCTGGCAAAGGTGCACGCGACCGAGCTGATCCGGCTGCAATGCTACGAGGGTCTCGACCAATCCTCCGCGCTCTACGAGTGGAACTACCAACGGCAGCTGCTGGCGATCCAGGCCCATCGAGGCAGCGACAGCATCGAGGACCAGGTGTTCTCGGAAAAATACCTGCTGGAGCGTCCTTTGCTTGCCGCGATCCGCCGGCCGCAGGCGCCGGTGCTGCTGATCGACGAGATCGACCGCGCCGACGACGAGTTCGAGGCATTCCTGCTCGAGCTCCTCTCTGATTTCCAGGTCTCGATCCCCGAGCTCGGCACCGTTCCCGCCGTGACCATCCCGCACGTCGTGCTGACCTCCAACGGCACGCGCGAGCTCTCCGACGCGTTACGCCGTCGCTGTCTTTATCACTACGTCGATTATCCCGATGTCGACCGCGAGACCCGAATTATCCTCGCGCGGGTCACGGGCGCCAGCCCATCGCTTTCCCTACAGATCGCGCACATGGTCGGGGGCGTTCGCAAGGAAGAGCTGCGGAAAGTTCCAGGTGTCGCGGAGACGCTGGATTGGGCGGCCGCTCTCGTCGGCCTCGACATCCGCGATCTCCACGACGCGCCCGAGACGGTGCATGAGACGCTGGCCTGCCTGCTCAAGACCCGCGAGGACCGCGCCCGCGTCACGCCCGAGGTGACGCAGCGCCTGCTGGGGAAGGTCGCATGAGCTGCTGCGGCTCCAGCCCCGGATATGACGACCTCAATGAGGTCTCCCGTCTCGTCTCTGCAAGGCTTGCCGCTTTCCTGCGCACGTTGCGCGATGCCGGCTTTCGCGTCGGGCTTGCGGAAGGGCAGGATGCCGCGACCCTGATGTCATCTGGCTACGCAGCGAAGCCGGGCCTGTTGCGCGCCGCGTTCAAGCACCTGTTCTCGGCGCGCAAAGCCGACTGGGACAAGTTCGACGGACTGTTCGACGCATTCTGGCTCGGCAAGCGCGTGCGCTCGCGCTCCCGCACGATGGGGTCGACGCCCGGCGCGAGCAATCCGTCACTGAAGAGCTTGCAGGATAGATCGGCGGAGCAGGGGAGCAACCAGTTCGTCACCGATCAGCTCCCGTCGTCCGATGATGCGCCTGAGGGCCGCTCCGGCGAGGGGCGCATGGAAGGCGCCTCGCGCGTGGACAATCTTGCCGAGGTCGACTTCCGAAAGCTCGGCGATCCCGACCAGGTCGCGCAGGCTCATGAAGCCGCGGCGCAGCTCGCCAAGGCCATGCGCACGCGGCTGACCCGGCGTGATCTGGCACGCCGGCGCGGCTACCGGCTCGATCTCCGCCGCACCATCCATCGCAACATCAGCCATGGCGGCGTGCCGATCAGCCTCGTCAGGCGACAGCGCAAGGACAAGCCGCTGCGGCTGGTCGTGCTGCTCGATGCCTCCGGTTCGATGAGCATGTACACTGCCGTGTTCCTGCGCTTCATCCACGGCGTGCTCGACCAGTTCCGCGAGGCCGAGGCATTCTTGTTCCACACGCGTCTCGCTTACGTGTCCGATGCGATGAAGGAGAGGGACGCCGGCCGCGCGCTCGACCGGCTCTCGATCATGGCGCAGGGCGCGGGCGGCGGCACCAGGATCGGCGAGTCCTTGCAGACCTTCAACCGCTGGCACGCCGCGCGCGTGATCCATTCGCGCAGCTGCGTGATGATCGTCTCTGACGGCTACGAGACTGGCGATGCCGCGCTGCTCGGCCGCGAGATGGCGGCGCTGCACCGCCGCTGCCGCCGCATCGTCTGGCTCAATCCGATGATGGCCTGGGAGGGCTACGCGCCCGAGGCGCGGGGCATCAAGGCGGCGCTGCCGCATGTCGATCTCTATGCGCCCGCGAACTCGCTGCAAAGCCTGCGCGCGCTCGAGCCCTATCTGGCAAAGCTCTGAGGGACACGTCGATGACCGCTCATGTCGAAGTGCTGGATCTCGTGGCGCAGATGAAGGCCGCCGAACGCGCCTTCGTGCTCGCGACGGTGGTGCGGACGGTGTCGGTGACCGCGGCGAAGGCTGGCGCCAAGGCGATCATCGCGGCCGACGGCACCATCGTCGCGGGTTGGATCGGCGGTGGCTGCGCTAAGGGCGCGGTGCTGAAGGCGGCGCGCGAGGCGCTCGCCGATGGCGAGCCGCGCATGGTCTCGGTGCAGCCAGAGAACTTGCTGGCCGAGCTTGGTGTCAGCGCGGGCGAAAGCCGCGACGGCATCCGCTTTGCCAGCAACATGTGCCCGAGCAAGGGCACGATGGACATCTTCGTCGAGCCGGTGCTGCCGCATCCCTCGCTCGTCATTCTTGGCGCAAGCCCGGTGGCGCTATCGCTTGCCGCGCAGGCGCGCGTGCTCGGCTATCACGTCACACTCGCCGCGCCTGTGGCCGAACTCCCGGCGCAGCCGGATGCCGACACCATCATCGACGGCTATCAGCTCGGCGAGCTCAACGAGGCCAAACGCTTCGTCGTGGTCTCGACCCAAGGCAAGGGCGATGAGGCCGCTCTGCGTGCGGCGGTCGCCACCCGGGCCGGCTATCACGCCTTCGTCGGCAGCCGCCGCAAGATGGCTTCGCTGCGCGCCAGGCTGCTCGCTGAAGGCGCGAATGCCGCCGCGATCGACGATTTCAAGGCGCCGGCCGGTCTCGACCTCGGCGCCATCACACCGGAGGAGATCGCGATGTCGATCCTCGCCGAGATCACCCAGGAGCGACGTCGCGGCCAGCGCGCCGCCAACCAGCCGGCAAGCAAAGAGTGAGATACCGACCATGCAGATGAACGACAGCCAGCGTATCCCAGCCTCGCGCGAACAGGTTTGGGCGGCGCTGAACGATCCCGCTGTGCTGAAGCAGTGTATCCCCGGCTGCCAGTCGCTCGACGTGACCGCGCCGAACGAGATGACCGCCACGGTGGTCTTCAAGGTCGGCCCGGTGAAGGCAACGTTCAGCGGCAAGGTCACGCTGTCCGATCTCGATCCGCCCAACTCCTATCGCATCTCCGGCGAGGGTTCCGGCGGCGTGGCTGGCTTCGCCAAGGGCGGCGCGGTCGTCCGGCTGGAGTCGGAGAGCGCCGAGGTGACGGTGCTGCAATACGAGGTCGATGCGCAGATCGGTGGCAAGCTCGCCCAGCTCGGGGCGCGGTTGATCAACTCGACCGCGACGAAGCTTGCGGGAGAGTTTTTTAGGTCGTTCGCGGAAGTCGTGAGCGCGAAGGCCGAGGCAGGCTAGCTGTCGTAGGGCGAGCAAAGCGATGCGTGCCCACCGCGTTGCGCCTTGCCCACCCTAGATTGCCGTGATCGCCGCTCGTCACCCCAGCGACACACCCGCCTTGGCGCGGGTGATCCCGAGCGTCAGGATGCGATGCAGAAGATCCTTGTATTTCAGCCCGTCGTGCTGAGCCGCGGTGGCGAACTCCTGGCTCTTGGCGATCTCCGGGTTGGGGTTCGCTTCGATGAAATACGGCGTGCCGTCGGCGGCGAGACGAAAATCGATGCGCGCGTAACCGTCGAGGCCGAGCGCCCGGTAGATGCGTTTCGCGGCACGCTGGATGCGTGCGGTGACTTCGGGCGCAAGGTCCTTCGCCGGCCCGTCGACGATGCCGACGCGTTCCTGGTACTCGGTGTCGTGCTTGGCTTTTTCGGTGGCGATGTGGCGTGACCTGCGTCCCCCCATGCTGCCGAACTTCAATTCCCAGACCGGCAGGACGCGCAGCCGGTTGTTGCCGAGCACGCCGACATAGAGCTCGCGACCCTCGATGAACTGCTCGGCGATGGCGGCGGTCTCCACGCGCTCATGGATGAAGGCAACCCGTTCCGCCAGCTTCTCGTCGGTATCGACGATCGAGGCCTGCGATATGCCAAAGGACCCGTCCATGTTCAGCGCCTTGACGATCAGCGGCAGCGCAAGATGTTTTGGCCGTTTCACCTTGCGGCGCATCGGGAAGACGGCGAAGGCGGGCGCCGCGATACGGCGGTGATGCGCCAGCGTCTTGGACAGATCCTTGCCGCGCGCCAGGATCAGGCCGCGCGGGTTGCAACCGGTGTAGGGCACCTTCATCAGCTCGAGATAGCTGGCGATGTGCTGGTCGTAGGCGACGTTGTAGTGGAATTCCTCCAGCAGCGTGAAAACCACGTGCGGCTTGAACTCCTCGATCGCTTCGCGGATCGGTCTGACTTCCTCCTGCGCGCCGAGCGGGCGCACCTCGTGGCCCGCGGCACGCAAGGTGCTGACGACGTCGTATTCCGTTTTCCAGACGTTGATCTCCTGCGGCGTGTATCCGTCGGAGGAGTCCGGCGGCAGGAAGTCCGGATGCATCAGCACGAGAATACGGAGGCGTCTCATAGCGCGATCCATTTGCGCCGAGACGGGCCAAACAGCGCGTGCATCGTCTTGGCGGTCACGAGGACAATGAAATCGAGAACGAGCTTCTGTTCGGGGCCCACGGCACGCAAATCGAGATCGCGGCAGCGGGAGATCATCTCGTCAAGCACGGCATCGAGCGTGAGCTGGTTCTCGCCCGTCCAGCGCGCGACCAATTGCCTGATCTGGGCGCGGTGCCGCCTGATCAGGGTCGAGGCCGGCGTTGACCGATGGTGCCGCGGGTCGGCTGAAAACAGCCGGGAGAGGTCGCGGTCGTAGGTCTTTGGTGGCGTGAACGCGTAGAACGCCTGCTTTTTCTTGTAGTGCTCTTCGAGTGTCTGGTTGAGCCGGCCCAGCGGGTCGACACGCTCCCGCGTCGTGATCGACGGCCGCTTTCCAGCGATCTCGCCCATCAGCTCGTCGACATATTCGAGCTTCTTCAGCGCCGGCCAGCCGGCATATCGCGTTCGCCAGTTCGAGCGCGGCCGCAGCCACACCGCAAAGGTTTCGGCGAAATCTTCGTCCGGGTGGCTCTGTGCGTACCAGAGCCGAAGGTGTTGAACGTAATGCCGGCTGGCCGGATTGGGCCGGTAGTAGCGCGGGTAGTGTTTCGACGATGGACCGAACAGCTGCTGCCAGCGCCGCCGCCGCTGCAGCTGGTAACCATGCTGCAAGGCATGGCCGGCTTCGTGACGGAGGATGGCCATGCACTCGCGCCAGGTTCCGCCCTCGACGTCGAACATCATCTTCTTCTCGAGCTTCATCAGGCGCGGATGGGCGAGATAGAAGGGGATGGCGATGCCGGGCACGTCGCCCGGACTGAACCATTCGCTCGAGATCCATGTGTGCGGCCGCAGCCGGATTCCCCGCTCTTCGAGCTCCTCGTAGAGCGTGCCGACGCAGTCCTCGAGCCAGGTGCCCTCGACCGTAACCTTCAGGCTGCGGAGGCGTTGCTTGAGCAACTCGTCATCCGACAGCTTTTCCCAGGCAAATTTCCGGCGGGGCATCAGGCATCCAGAGGGCAGAGATGACTCGGTATCTGGATGATGTCATGGGCCGCCGCCGGCAACAACCCGCGGGGACCGTGACGTAGGGGTCGTCATTCCGGGCCGTGCATAACACGGGCCGGAATCCATCGGTCGACAAGGATTGCCGTAAGGCGGATTCCGGGTTCGCCCCCAGCCGCCCGGAATGACGGCTGTCAAAAAGTCAGTCGAACAGGCTCGACACCGACTCTTCCGCCGCCGTGCGCGCGATCGCGTCGGAGATCAGGCTGGCGATCGGCAGCGTGCGGATGTTCGATGCCTTGGTCACCGCCTCGGTCGGCAGGATCGAGTCGGTGATCACGAGCTCCTTCAGCTTGGAGGCGGCGATGCGCGCGGCCGCGCCGCCGGAGAGCACGCCGTGGGTGATGTAGGCGTAGACGTCCTTGGCGCCCTTGGCGATCAGCGCGTCGGCCGCGTTCACCAGCGTACCGCCGGAGTCCACGATGTCGTCGACGAGGATGCAGCTGTAGCCGGCGACGTCGCCGATCACGTTCATGACTTCGGATTCACCCGGACGCTCGCGGCGCTTGTCGACGATCGCGAGCGGGGTGTTGATGCGCTTGGCGAGGCCGCGGGCGCGGGCCACGCCGCCGACGTCGGGCGATACCACCATCACCTTGCCGAGATCGAAACGTTCGCGGATATCGCGCACCATCAGGGGGGCGGCGAACAAATTGTCGGTCGGGATATCGAAGAAGCCCTGGATCTGGCCGGCATGCAGGTCGAGGGTCATGACGCGGTCGACGCCGGCATGGCTGATCAGATTGGCGACGAGCTTGGCCGAGATCGGCGTGCGCGAGCCGGAGCGGCGGTCCTGCCTGGCATAGCCGAAATAGGGGATCACTGCGGTGATGCGGCGCGCCGAGGAGCGGCGCAGCGCGTCGGTGATGATCAGCAGCTCCATCAGATTGTCGTTCGCCGGAAACGAGGTCGACTGGATGATGAAGGCATCCGAGCCGCGGATGTTCTCCTGGACCTCGACGAAGATCTCCATGTCGGCGAAGCGCCGGACCACCGCCTTGGTGAGCGGCATGTCGAGGCCCTGCGCGATGGCCTGGGCGAGGGCCGGATTGGAGTTGCCGGCGACGAGCTTGATGGAGCCGTTTTTGGCCGACATTGATGCTTCCTCCCGCGCTTTGCTGGATACGACGTTCAACATCAGAAAATACCCACTGGCAGCACGGTTATGACGGGCGAGGAAATATCAGGCGAGAGGCCGCAATGGCAACCCGGGATGCTACGTTTTCCCTTCGAAAATCCTGAGTCGGGCCAACGGTTTGGCCACGACTTGAGGCCGTGGTTGAGCGGGGGTTATCGCTCGGCATAGCCCAGCGCCGAGGCCGGCATGTCCGGCGCGGGCGCGGCCGGAATGACGCTCGCCACGGCCGGTCCGCGCAAGGCGGGAGCGGCGGCCGGGGCCTCCGGCGTTCCGTTGATCATGTTGGAAAGGCCGCTGAATCCGGCCTGGGCGATCTTTCGCAGCACGAGGTCGTCGGCGGCTCCCCAGGGGTCGCGGCCGCCCTTGGCGGATGTCGGTTCCTCGCCGGAAAGGCGCAGCGCCCGCTGCTGGTTGGCGTCGTAGACGTCCCAGACCCAGGCGATCACGGTCTTTCCGCGCACGACCTGGGCCGAGAGGTAACTGCGCACGCGATAGGCAGCCGTTCCCTCGCGGGAGATCACGGACAGGCTGCGCAGCTTGGATTCGCTGTCGAGCACGCCGACCATGCGGTCGAACACCTGCGGCGGCGGGCCGTCGATCGATTCGAAGGCCACGGTTGCACCGCTGCCACCGCTCGGCGCCATCGCGTAGGAGTTTGCGGCACTGCCGCCGCCTCCCGCGCAGCCACCAAGCACGGCCGCAGCCGCCAGCAGCATGACCGCCAGCACGCGCGAACCTGCACGGCCCAAGATGAACGACGCGTCCCTCATGATGGAGGGCAGCGATATCGTTAAAATCGATTAAGGTCTAGGGCGGAGGCGCCACAGATCACCGTCATAGCGCCCCGGAATGATACGGCGTTGCCGGTGTGTTCACGCTTCCAACGCGATCGCGTGAATGTGCCGGCCGTAATCCGGCTCCTTGCGATGCACCGAGCGGCGGTAACTGAAGAAGCGCTCGTCGGCGTAGGTGTCGAGGCCGAGGTCGTCGATCATCAGGATGCCGGCGGCTTCGAGCCGTTTGCGGATGAAGCCGGCGAGATCGAACATCGCGTGTCCCTCACGTACCGACGGGATGAAGAACATGGCGTTGTCCGCATCCGCCTCGATGAAGCGCGCGACGAACTCGTTGCCGACCTCGTAGCTGTCCTGCCGGATCAAGGGGCCGATCGCGGCGATGATGCCGCTGCGGGTCGCGCCGAGCTTCTCCATCGCCGAGATCGTTGCCTCCAGCACGCCGGTCAGCGCGCCCTTCCACCCGGCATGGGCGCCACCGATCACGCGCGCATTGGGATCGACGAACAGCACCGGTCCGCAATCGGCGGTGGAGATGCCGAGCGCGATGCCGGGCGTCTTCGTCACCAGCGCATCGCCCTTTGGCCTCGGTCCGCTCGGCCACGGCAGGTCTGCGACGCGCACGTCGGGCGAATGGATCTGGTGCAGGCTGAGGAAACGTTCCGGCGCGACGCCGACATGCTCGGCCATGCGGCGGCGGTTCTCTGCGACGAGGGTCTGATCGTCGTTGGAGCCGAGCCCGCCGTTCAACGCCGAATAGATGCCGCTGGAGACGCCGCCCTCACGGGTGAAGAAGGCATGGCGCAGGCCGGGTACGGCCGACAGCAGCGACGAAACGAGCGTCATGAACCGTCTCCAGCCTGTTCGAGATCGCTGAGGCCGGCAAGCCCCGTCAGCCGCGGCTCGGAGATGCCGAGCACCTTGAACATCGAACCCATGCCGCTGCGCCCGGTTTCGGTCAGGCGCTTGAGTGCCACCGAAATGTCGGTGGCGACGTCCGGCGTCGCTTTCTGCATCAAGGCCGCCGCGCGAGTGTCGATGCCGACGCGCTTGAGGAAGTCGCCCTGCGTCACCGGCCCGTGCACGCGGGCGCCGACATCGTCGGCCGCACGCGCGAGCGCCTGGAAGTCGACATGGGCGGTGACGTCGGCCTGGCCCGGCGCCTTCAGGGGATCGGTGAAGGTGTGGCGCGCGATCGCCTGGAAGGTGTCGCCGGCATCGCTGCGCAGATGGCCGTAGTCGATGATCAGGGCTGCGCCGTCCTGGTCGCGCACGCGTGTCGCGAGCTTCATGATCTCACCGTCGGGCCGCCACTCGAACACGGCGCCGACCGGCGCCGCGCGCACCAGGGGCGGCAGCAGCACGTCGAAGCGCGGCGTCGGCTCGGATGCCGCGCCGAACTGAAGCTTGCCGTTGGGATCGATCTCGATCACGCGTTCGTGCCAGCCGTTCTCGAGGCGGACCATCTGATGGATCGGCAGCACGTCGAAAAATTCGTTGGCGAGGATGATGCTCGGTCCTTCGGGCACCTCGTCGATGCTGTCGTGCCAGGCGATGTTGCGGATGTTCGCCAGCGTCGCGCTCTGCCGCTCGCGCAGGACGGGATTGACCTCGATCATGTGGATGTGAAGCGCCTGGTAGAGTGGCGGCAGCACGCGCAATGCGCGCAGCGCATCCGCCATCATCGTGCCGCGGCCGGGACCGAGCTCGATCAGCCGCAGGAATTGCGGCGAGCCCATCTGCTTCCAGACCGAGGCGGTCCACAGTCCCAGCAGCTCGCCGAACATCTGGCTGACTTCGGGCGCGGTGGTGAAGTCGCCCTCGCGCCCGAGCGGATCGCGCGACACGTAATAGCCGTAGCGCGGATGCATCAGGCACAGTTCCATGTACCGCCAGACCGGCATCGGGCCTGAGGATTTGATCAGCGCCTTGATCTCGTTGAATAGCGGCTGGTCGCTCACGGTCTATCTTCTCGAAATGAATTAACGAACGGCCTCGATGGGCTTCGGCGCACCGCGCCTGACTGCCCATACAATAAGTATGAGGCCGACGATAAGCATCGGGATCGACAACAGCATGCCCATGGTTAATCCGCCCCAGATGAAGCCGAGCTGCGCGTCCGGCTCGCGGAAGTGCTCGCCGGCGATCCGGGTCAGGCCGTAGATCAGGATGAAGGCGCCAAGGATCATGCCGGGCCGCTTCAAGGCGCCGAAGCGGATCATGATCGCAAGCACCGTGAACAGCAGGATGCCCTCCATGCCGGCCTCGTAGAGCTGACTCGGGTGGCGCGGCAGATGTGTGGGATCGTTGGGGAAGATCATGGCCCAGGGCAGGCTCGGATCGGTGGCGCGGCCCCACAATTCGCCGTTGATGAAATTGGCGATGCGTCCGAGCAGCAGCCCGACCGGGGCGACGGCGGTGGTGATGTCGCCGAGCGACAGGATCGAGATGCCGTTGCGATAGGCAAACCACATCACTGCGACGACGCAGCCGAGGAACCCGCCATGGAACGACATGCCGCCCTCCCACAATTTGAAGATCGCGGCAGGATGCTCGATGAAGAAGGGCAGATTGTAGAACAGCACGTAGCCGGTGCGGCCGCCCAAGATGATGCCGAGCGTGACCCAGAGGATGAAGTCGTCGATCTGGAGCAGCGAGATCGGTGCCGGCCCGCCCCACAGACGCTGGTTCTTCAGCAGCGATCGCGCATAAAGCCAGCCGAACACGATGCCGCAGATATAGGCCAGCGCATACCAGCGGATCGCGAACGGGCCGAGCTCGATCGCGATCGGCTTGAAGGCGGGGAAGTCGATGAGCAGTAAGGGCATCGCGCCTTCTATGTCTGAACGAGATTGCGGCGATAGAGCGCCAGCAGACGCTCCCAATGCCGCTCGGCGGCGTCGCGGTCGTAGACCGGGCGCTTGGGAAAGGCGAAGCCGTGATGGGTGCCGGGATAGATCTCGACCTCGGCTTTCGCGCCGCTCATGCCCCGCTTGACCTTCTCGATGATTTCGCTGGGCGCGTAAACATCGGTCTCGGCGCAGGCAAAATAAAGCTCGGCCCTGGTCTTGCTTGCGGCAAGATGCGGGCTGTCGTCCTGATCGGTCGCGAGCTGCGTGCCGTAGATCGAGGCGGCAGCCTTGACGCGATCGGGGAAATGCGTGGCCGCGTTGACGGCGTAACGGCCGCTCATGCAATAGCCGACGGTGCCGACGATTTCAGTGTTCGCGGCCGCCTGGCCCTCGGCATAAGTGAGCAGCGCTCTGGTGTCGTCCATGATCATGGGAATCGTGAGCGAACCCATCAGCGCGAACATGCGCTTGCGCTCGGGCGCATTCGGATCGGCCGGCAGCGCGCCGAGCTCCATCACGCCGGAGCGGTAATAGAGGTTTGGGAGCATCACATAGTAGCCCGATGTCGCGAGCCGGCGCGCCATGTCGCGCAGCTCCTCGCGGATCGCGGGCGCGTCCATGTAGAACAGGATGACCGGGAACGGCCCGCCGCGTTCGGGATGGCTGATGAAGGTTGCGCTGTGGCCGTCCCTGGTGGGGATCGCGATCTGCTGGTCGATCATCTCGTGCGCCTTATGATTCTTCTTATGCAGGGACGTTGAATACGATTGCAAGGAAACCGGGGCGTGACAAGGATACCTCCGATCGGCTCTTGAACCGTCCTGATCGGATTGCCATTGTCTTTCGGAGCGTTCGCGCAAAGTTTATCTTGAGGCCGCCAGGAGACCGAAATGACCCAGACCAACAACCGGTTTTTCGACGAGATCGGCCGCCTGATGAACGACGCCGCAGGTGCTGCCCAGGGCGTCAAGCGCGAGTTCGATACGGTCATGCGGACCCAGGCCGAAAAATTCCTGCGCGACATGGATCTGGTCAAGCGCGAGGAGTTCGAGGCGGTCAAGGATATGGCTCGCCTCGCCCGCGAGGAGAACGAGGCCCTGAAGGCGCGGATTGCGGCGCTGGAGGCCAAGCTCGGGGGCTGAGGCCGGCGGGGCTCCCCCGATTGGTCATGGCCGGGCCTGACCCCGCCATCCATCCACTTCGAAAGGCCGTTCTGGGTGATGGATGCCCGGGTCAGGCCCAGGCATGACAGGGGACCATTCTCCTTGTCATTTCCGTATCTTCCGGGTAAAAGCCCGCCACGTCTGCGGCCCCCGCACCCCTGGAGGCTTGCTGCGGATGATGCCATGGGCCGCGCTGCGGCCCATTAACTTTTGCAAAAACAAGGACTTAACGACATGGCGACGACCGTCAAGGAATTGAAGGCGACCGCGCGTCCGAAGAGCGGCAAGGGGGCCGCCCGGGCTGAGCGTCGCGCCGGCAGAGTGCCCGGAGTGATTTACGGCAACAACCAGCCCCCGCTGACGATCTCGATTGAGGATCGTGAACTGCGCCAGCGCATCCTCGCCGGCCGGTTCCTGACCACGCTGGTCGACATCGACCTCGAGGGCAAGAAGCACCGCGTGATCCCGCGTGACTATCACCTCGATCCGGTCAAGGACTTCCCGATCCATGTCGACTTCATGCGGCTCGGCGAAGGCGCCACCATCCGCATCAGCGTGCCCCTGCACGTGGTGAAGGCGGAAACGTCCCCGGGCGTCAAGCGCGGCGGCACCGTCAACATCGTCGCCCACGCGATCGAGCTCGAATGCGGTGTCGAGAGCATTCCGCAGTACATCGAGGCCGACGTCGGCTCGCTGGAAATCGGTCACTCGCTGCATCTGTCGGACGTCAAGCTGCCGTCCGGCGTGAAGGCGCTGACCCGCGAGGACGCGACGCTCGTCACCATCGTGCCGCCGTCCGGCTACGCCGAAGAGCAGAAGGCCGCGGCTGCGGCTGCTGCTGGTGGCGCGGCTCCGGGCGCTGCTGCTGCTCCGGCGGCTGGCGCTGCGGCTCCGGCCGCGGGTGCTGCTGCTCCGGCGGCTGCTGCCAAGGCTCCGGCCGGCGGCGACAAGAAGAAGTAATCTCTCAAAGCTGGCGCGCGGTCCCTGATCGCGCGCCGAGCGAGGGGCGCGCCGCGTCATGCGACTCTTTGTTGGGCTCGGCAATCCCGGCGCGAAATACGCACGTCACCGGCACAATATCGGCTTCATGGCCGTCGACGAGATCGCGCGGCGTCATGGTTTCGCGCCATGGCGCCGCCGTTTTCAGGGCGAGACCTCGGAAGGCACGCTCGGCACCGAGCGCGTCATCCTGCTCAAGCCCACGACCTACATGAACGATTCCGGCCGCGCCGTGCAGGAGGCTGCCAGCTTCTTCAAGATCGCTCCTGGCGACGTCACCGTGTTCCATGACGAGCTCGAACTGCCGCCGGGCAAGGTGCGGGTGAAGATCGGCGGGGGCATCGCCGGCCATAACGGCCTGCGCTCGATCTCGGCCCATATCGGCAATGACTATCGCCGTGTCAGGCTTGGCATCGGTCATCCCGGCGTCAAGGAAATGGTGCACGGCCACGTGCTGTCGGACTTCGCCAAGGCCGACACTGAATGGGTGGCGACGCTCTGCGATGCGGTGGCCGAGCACGCGGCCCTGATTGTCAAGGGCACGGACGCGACCTTCGCCAACAGGGTGCATCTTGCCATGCAGGCGAAGGGGTTTTTGACCAAGGACGAGAACGGCAAGGAATAACGCTTGTCATCGCCGGACTTGATCCGGCGATCCATCCTTCGAAGACGATGGATGCGCGGGTCAAGCCCGCGCATGACGAATTCGGAATACATATACGCGCGGAGCGCGGAGGCCAGGATCTATGGGATTCAAATGCGGGATCGTCGGATTGCCCAATGTCGGCAAGTCGACCTTGTTCAATGCGCTGACCGAGACGGCCGCGGCGCAGGCCGCCAACTATCCGTTCTGCACCATCGAGCCGAATGTCGGCGAGGTCGCGGTGCCGGATCCGCGGCTCGACAAGCTCTCGGCGATCGCCAAGTCGGCGCAGATCATTCCGACCCGGCTGACCTTCGTCGACATCGCCGGTCTCGTGCGCGGCGCCTCCAAGGGCGAAGGCCTCGGCAACCAGTTCCTCGCCAACATTCGTGAGGTCGATGCCATCGCGCATGTCGTGCGCTGCTTCGAGGATTCGGACATCACCCATGTCGAGGGCAAGATCGCCCCGCTCGCCGACATCGAGACCATCGAGACCGAGCTGATGCTGGCCGACCTCGACAGTCTCGAGAAGCGCGTCGACAACCTCACCAAGAAGGCCAAGGGCAACGACAAGGACGCCAAGGAGCAGCTCGACCTCGTCAACCGCACCCTGGTGCTGCTGCGTGACGGCAAGCCCGCGCGCCTCGTCGAGCGCAAGGCCGAGGAGGAGCGCGGCTTCTCCATGCTCGGCCTGTTGTCGTCGAAGCCGGTGCTCTACGTCTGCAACGTCGAGGAAGGCTCGGCCGCGACAGGCAATGCGTTCTCCAAGGCGGTGCAGGAGCAGGCCGCCAAGGAAGGCGCGGTTGCCGTGGTCATCTCCGCCAAGATCGAGTCGGAGATCGCGACCATCTCGCGCGAGGAGCGCGCCGACTTCCTGGAGACGCTGGGCCTCGAAGAAGCCGGCCTCGACCGCCTGATCCGTGCCGGCTACACGCTGCTCGACCTCATCACCTATTTCACCGTGGGCCCGAAGGAAGCGCGCGCCTGGACCATCTATCGCGGCACCAAGGCGCCGGGCGCGGCCGGGGTGATCCACACCGATTTCGAGAAGGGCTTCATCCGCGCCGAGACCATCGCCTATGAGGACTACGTTGCGCTGAATGGCGAAGCCGGCGCCCGCGATGCCGGCAAGCTCCGGCTCGAGGGCAAGGAATACGTCGTCGCCGACGGCGACGTGATGCATTTCAGGTTCAATACGTAAGCTGAAGCTCGTGCCCCGGATGCAGCGCAGCGCTCTTGCGGTGCGCTGCAGAGCCGGGGCCCAGGAGTCTTGATTGCGGATGCACGGGTCCGGGCTCTGTGTCGCGTCATTTCATGCCGCGCCGCGTCCGGGACACGAGAGCCTCACCGCATCCCGCCACCCTGGTCGCGGATCGCGCCGAGATGCTCATTGATGCGGAAGACGATCAGGATCAGTTCCGCGACGATGCGCGAGAACACGATGCCGACGACCACGCTGGCGATCGACGACAGCAACACCAGAAAGCCGCCGAACGGGCTGATCGCCATCGCAGCAAGGCCGGAGAAGACGCCGGAGAGGCCGAACAGGCAGATCAGCGCGATCACCAGCCAATAGAAGGTCTTGATGATCGTGGGGGTGATGAACCGGTCCCACTGAAACAGGTCGCTGAATGAAAACATTGCTCTCCCCAGGCAAATCGGGATTTCAAATCGGACCGCGGATCGCGACCCCCAGGCTGATCCGACTCAAGACCACGCCGCCGCGTCGAATGTAGCACGAGCCATGCGGGCCGGCGGGTTGAGATTGCCGCAAAGTGCGGCCACAATCTGTCATTTCCGCCAACCAATCCCAAGATGACCCTGACCTTCGAAGATTTCCCGCCCGGCCGGTTCGGAACGTTCGGCCCGCGCCATGTCACCCGCGACGAGATTTTGGCCTTTGCCGCCGAGTTCGATCCGCAGCCGATGCACCTCGATGAGGAGGCGGCGGCCCGGAGCATGCTGCGCGGCCTGTCCGGCTCGGGCTGGCACCTGTGCTCGCTGATGATGCGGATGATGGCCGACGGTTTCATCACCCGCGCGGCCTCGCTCGGCTCGCCCGGCGTCGATGAGGTGCGCTGGTTGTCTCCGCTCCGGCCCGGCGACGATCTCATGCTCGATGTCGACGTCGTGGAGGCGCGCACCTCGAAGAGCCGGCCGGGGCTCGGCATCGTGAAATTCAAATGCACCGTGCGCAACGCGGCGGGGCAGGCGCTCGCCGAGATGACCTCGCCGATCCTGATCAAGCGGCGCGAGGGGGCGGTCTGATGCGGTTCTTCGAGGACATCGAGATCGGCCAGCGCCGCGAGATCGGCGCCTACACGTTCACGGCGGAGTCGATCAAGACTTTCGCGGCCAAGTTCGATCCGCAGCGTTTCCACCTCGACGAGGCGGAGGGCAAGAACTCGCTGTTCGGCGGGCTCGCGGCCTCGGGCTGGCATGTCGGCTCGGCCTGCATGAGCCTGCTTGTCGCCGACGGCCAGCGCCTGGCGCGTGAGGCCGCTTCGCGCGGCGAGGAGGTTGCGGTGTGGGGTCCGTCGCCGGGCTTTCGCGACCTGCGCTGGATCAGGCCGGTGCTCGCCGGCGACACCGTCTCTTACGTCAACGTCGTCATCGACAAGCGCAACTCCGCCTCGCGCCCCGCCTGGGGCATTCTGACGGCGCGCACCACCGGCACCAACCAGCGCGGCGAGGAGGTCTACTCCATCACCGCGTCGGCCTTCGTGCCGATGCGGAAGGCCGGTTAGATCTGTTCCAAAATGAACGGTCCAAATGAGTGCGCGAGTGTTGCCCGCGCGCTATGGACGCGATTCGGGGGCGCTGCCATAAGCCTGCGCAACATGGTTACCGCGAAGCAGTTTGGCGGAACCAGTGAGTTGCTAACTAATTATGAACCTGTCGCTGTCTAATTGAAACGAATGGGCAGAGACAGGGGACGAGGACCATGGCAGATCGCGGCGCACTCAAGTTTGTCGGATTCATCTTCGCGACCGCGACGCTGGCCGTGATGCTGGTCGCCGGCATGGTGGTGAAGGGCTATGCCGATGGCGCCTACACCCTGGAAGCCTCGACCGTGGAAGCCTCGCGGTAAGAATTGTTTCGGGGCCGCTCCGGCTCCGTGTCAGCGGCTATAGACGAACGCCAAGACTGCGATCGCAACCGCCAGCAATCCGACAAAGCGCAGCATGATCGTGCCGAGCTGGCTCGGCGCGGGTCGCAGCGCGATCGGGTCCGTGTTGTCGGGCCGAATGCTTTCCATGAGATGTCCCCAAGGCCCGGCGGTAGCTGCACGGGCGCTTGGTGTTGGTCGCCGGGAAGCGGCGAAGGGTTCAACAGTGCCCCCTCGTGTCCCGGACGCGCTGCAGCGTGCAACGCCGCTGCGCAAAGCCGGGACTCATCTCGCCGCGTATTCATCCTGACCATGAGCCGGCTCTGCGGCGCGTCACGGCGTGCCGCACCGCCTCCGGGGCCCCCCAAAAAATAACCGCCGCGCTCCCTTCCGGGAACGCGGCGGCCGGTGATGCAAGTTAGCAGTGCTTAGCTGTTGCGGAGGCCGTCGGCGGCGCGCTTCCACTGCGCGACGTTGTCCGCGATCATGCGGGTCGACTTCATCGCGGCCTGGCTGAGCTGGGCGTAGCCGGAGATCTCGCGCTGGACGCGCTGGCCTTCGGCGTGGAGCAGGTCGCGCAGGCTCTCGAGCTCGGAGATCAAATTCTCGATCTCGGCGAGCGAGGTTCCAGCGACGCGCTGGATCAGCGAGTTGACGTTGTTGACGGTGGCTTCCGCGCTTGGGTCGAGCGGCGGCGCGTCGGCGGTGGTCGCGGCCGGGCGGCGCAGATAGGCGATGTCGTTGCGGACGAAATCGCGGATACCGGCCTCGACCTCGGTCACGGCGGCGAGATTGTTGTCGACCGTCTCGGTCTCGGTGGTTTCGGCCTTTTCGGGACGCATGGCGTTCATCGTTATTCCCCTGTTCGCGTTGAGCGCAGCGCGAGTCTCCCCCGCACGACGACGTCTGTGAGGCAACCCGCATCAAGGGGTCCGATTTTGACCGCAAATGGGCCGAGATGCGGCAAGGGCGGACCATTCGGGGGTTTTGCCATGGCGTATGGTTAGGAGAGTGTGAATGTGAGCGAGGCGCGGAACCCTCATGGCGAGGAGCGCGCCCGTTCTCGCCCGGAACGGACTTTGGAGCGCACCTCGGGATGAGGGAGAGAGCGGAGCGCTGGGCTCACCAGCTCTTCTTGAACCCCGCCGTCACGCTCTTGTTGATCGCACCTTGCGAGGTCTCGCCGACGGAGCCGGAGACGGTGACGTTGTCGAACAGCTTCTGCTCGGCGCCGAACTTGCGCAGCCATTTGTCGTCGGTGGTCGACAGCGACTGGCCGGCGGTGATGCTGGTGCCGGTGTCGGTGAGCGTGACCTTGGCGGTCTGGTCGGTCTCGTAATTGCGGGTGATGTGGCCGCCGATGCCAGGGACCGCCGTCGTGCCCTGCTGGTTGACGCTGTAGCCGTTCTGGAGCGTCAGCGACGTGTCGCCGGACAGCGGCACCGACTTGGTCAGCGAGGCCCCGATCTTGCTCTGCTCGGAGCCGGGATCGACCCGGGCTTCCACCGCGGTCTTGTCCCAGATCACGCCCGCGCCTGGCGCGGTCGCCGTCGCCCAGGCGCTGCCGGAGGATTGCGGCAGGCTGCCGCCATTGCCGGCCTTTTGTGCGAGCAGCTCGGACATCGTCCGGGGCTCGCTTGCCACCGTCATGTCGGCACCGATCCGCGTATCCCAGAACGAGAACACGGACTGCTTCACGGTCACCGCCGAGGAGCCGTTTGCATTGGCATTCGACGACCAGTCCAGACCGTCCTTGGCCGCGGCCTGGGCGCGTTTCTTGGCGGCCATGGGATCGACGCCGGTCCCTGCGTCGACCGCGAGCTGACTCCAGTCGAGCTTGTCGACGTCGATGCCTTTGAGCACGTCGGGGTCATTGGCGTCGGGGGCCTCCGCGACGGCCTCTGTCTCGGCCTCATCGTCAGGCGCGGCTGCGGGTGGGGAGAAGGGCGGGATGATCTGCGCCGAGACCGTCAGCGCCGAGCTCAAGATGAAGGCAGCCGCCAGCAACGGCAGCCTGGTCCAGCCAAACCCTGTCGAGAATTCCATCGTCCTGCCCGCAACCCCCGGCACATGCCCTCGACGGTATATATCGAGCTTCGGCCATGCACCATTCCGCGCGAAACATGCGGGTCCATCGTCGCGAAATTGTGACGGCTTGCCGCGAAAAATCGAACCAACGGGCCGCGCGAAAAGCGCGCGCCCGACGACGAGCTTCTGACACGGCCGCATCCGGCGGGGCTGGAGGCCAGGGCGCCATGTCAGTGTCGTCATCGGTCCCGGAGAGCGGGACCCGTTGGCGTCCCCCTCAGCCGGCGCTCGTCATCTTCGGCAGATGAATGGCGCGGCCGAGTGCCTGCTCGACCAGGTCGAAAGTGTCGATCAGCACGCGCATGCTGACGAGCCTGCCCGCCCTGAACTGGGCGAACTGCGCCACGCGCAAGCTGATCGGCTTGTTGGAATCCAGCGCCGTCAGCGAGTAGCGCAGCATCGAGGCGGCGGAATCGACGCCGAGCATGATGCTCTCGCGGTCGAAGCGGCGGACGTGGAAATTGTCGGCGAGCTGGCGGATGACGTCGAGCACGGCGTCCTTGCCCTGCCGCGCGCCGAGGAACGGAAACATGTCGATCGGGCCGTACAGCGCCCACTCGACGTCCTCATCGATCAGCGCCTCGATATCCCTGAAATGCCGGTCGTTGATCGCGCGGTGCAACGCGCGCGAGAAACGCGAGAGGCTGTGCTCTGTCATTTGGGGCAGTCCTGAAGCTGGCTTGCGAAAAAACGGAAAACAACCCCATGCACGGGGACAGGTGCCGGGGCGCTCAACTCATTTGTGTACGAACAAATACGGGGTTTCGGCGAAAATACAATTCACGTTTTCGCAATGCACAATTGCGAGCATTTTGTGAGATTTGCAACAAAGCCCCGTATTTTCCCGGTTCTGGCGCGCAAATGGAACCCGCAAGCCGCGCCCCATCGGGGCTAACCCCCGTCCACCCCGGTCCCTGTGATCAGCGGCCCGATCTCCCGCTCCAGCACCTGCTGCACCAGATCGTAGGAATCGATGATCTCGCGGATCTGCGCCACCAGCCCGCCGCGGAAGCTGTAGAACACCGCCATGTCGAACTGCACGACGCGGTCGTTGCTGCGCTTCCTGAAATAGGTGTGCATGTAGGTCGCGACCTCGTCGCCCTCGGCGACGATCACGGGCGCCTTGTAGCGGATCTCCGAATAGCGCGACCAGATCGTCTGCCAGAGCTCGCGCAGCTCTTCCTTGCCGTGGCGCGGCACCATGTGCGGCAGCACGTCGATCGGCGCATGGGTGAGGAAATCGACGTCGTCGGTGCAGCACGCCAGCGCCGCCTCGATATCGCCGCGCGCGAAGGCGTCGAGCAGGTTTACGACACGCTGGCGATTCAGCTTCTCGACAGTCATTCCGCCCGTCCTTGCTGGCCCTGTGGCGTTGCGCGAGGCTAACGCGTGGTCGCGCGCACCGGCAATCCGCAAAATCACCGGGATGTTACAGAGGGTGGGACGCACGAGCGCAATGCCAGGTTCATGGTGCTGCGGCGATTGGCGCTGAATTGCACGAGTTTCGCGCCTCCAGTCGCCCGGTGCGCAAGGCGCATGGACAAACGCGCAAGTCCGCGCGGCTGCGCGCGCATGGAACCGGCCCACAAGCGGTCCCGTTGGCACGCCGAGGCACATCCGGAGACATCGATCCATGAAATCGCTCACCGCCATCGCCGCCGCGCTGCTCCTGCTCGGCGCAACCTCGGCCGCCAGCGCCAAGGGCTGCATCAAGGGCGCCATCGTCGGCGGGGTCGCCGGCCACTATGCCGGCCATCACGGCGTCCTCGGCGCCGCCGCCGGCTGCCTCTACGGCCGGCACCACGCCAAGGAGCAGGACAAGCAGCGGCAGCAGCAGAGCCAGGTGAACGGGCAGGGGAGGTTGTAGGGCCGTCTAGACCACCGCCCATCGTCTTCCGTCGGGCATGCTGCGATGGTAAGTTTGACGTGCAAACGCTGCGGTTGAGTGGGACGAGAGGACGATGGTCGTTGGGAAGTTCTTGTGGGGAGGTGTCCTCGCAATCCTATTCCTGTTTGCCCTCGTTCGCTTTCGACGAAACGCCGGCCGGTCTCCAGGCGTCAAGTACAGTCGGGTCGGCGTCTTGCTATCATTCTCGATGGTCGGCCTGATCATCTACCTCGTATTTTTCCGTCAGATCTGACGTCGCTCGTTTTTGGGCGCCGCGTGACCCACCTCACGTCAGGCCTCGCACAGCGCAGCTAACGTCATCCCCATGTCATCAGGGAGACGTGCCATGGCCACCATCGCCACCGCCAGAAAGTCCCGCCTGCACAACGCGCTCGAAGGCCTCGCGCTGACTGCGGCCCTCCAGAGCTTCCCGACCTTCGCCGCCGCCGCCTTCCTGCTCAAGCTCATCGGCAACCACGACCTCGTCGGCGACCCCGGCGTCGCCATCTTCGTCGCCATCGCCTCGTTCACCCACGCGCTGATCGCCGTGACCTTCGGCCCGAGCTTCCCGCACCTGTTCAAGACCGTCTACGAGCCGAAATTCTTCGAGGCTCATCTGTCGCTTGCCGAGAAGATCACGGCCTGGCGCACCCAGCCGGTCGCCTCGCTCCAGCTCGTGACCATCGTGCTGCTGCTGTCGGTGATGGCCGTGGTGACGGCGAGCGTGGGGTGAGGGGCGCAATCCCTCCGCGTCATTCCAATCCCTCCGCGTCATTCCGGGGCGTCGCGAAGCGGCGAGCCTGGAATCCATAACCACGAAGGGCAGCGATGAAGCGGCGGGCCCGCTACCTCTTCTTCCAGCCACCCCTTCGCCCCGGCGCGCCGCCCGTCGACTTCGGCGCCGGTCCGAACTCCGGACCCGACTGCCTCGAATCCGTCGGCTGGATGATCCGGCTGGTGCCGCCGAATGGTTTTGCCGGCAGCGCGCGGGTCTCGCGGTAGGGTAGGGATTCCGGGCCGTGCATCTCGTCGAGATGTGGCTTGTGCACCTTGGAGCCGCTGCCGCCGCCGCTCGCCTTCAGGGCGGAGCTGACGGTTTTCTTCTTCATTGCGCTGACCGGGAGGTTCGCGGCGTCGCCGTACTTCTTCGTTCCCGCGTACGCGCCGGCCTTGCCCTGCACGGTACGCTGCTTGGCGGTGGGATCGTCGACCACGGCGAGTTCGGTGGCGCGCAGGCGCTTGACCTCGTCGCGCAGCCGCGCGGCTTCCTCGAAGTTCAGATCGGCGGCCGCCTCGCGCATGCGGGTTTCGAG
This sequence comes from Bradyrhizobium sp. 1(2017), assembly GCF_011602485.2. Taxonomy (NCBI): domain Bacteria; kingdom Pseudomonadati; phylum Pseudomonadota; class Alphaproteobacteria; order Hyphomicrobiales; family Nitrobacteraceae; genus Bradyrhizobium; species Bradyrhizobium sp. 1(2017). The sequence continues at coordinate 1,551,446 of NZ_CP050022.2, forward strand.
ATCGGCGAGCACGGCTTCAAAGTTGTGGCCGATCGAGATGACGTCGTCGGTCATGTCGTGGCCGCCGACCTCGATCAGCACGTGGTCGCGCTCGTAGACGGAGTTGAGGATGTCGCCGATCTGCTTCTTCACGCTCTCCGGCGTGATGCCGTTGGCGGTGTTGTATTCGACCTGCTTCTCGCGGCGGCGGTTGGTCTCGGCGATGGCGCGCTCCATCGAGCCGGTCATCTGGTCGGCATAGAGGATCACCTTGCCGTCGACATTGCGCGCGGCGCGGCCGATGGTCTGGATCAGCGAGGTCTCGCTGCGCAAAAAACCTTCCTTGTCGGCGTCCAGGATCGCGACCAGCGCGCATTCGGGGATGTCGAGGCCTTCGCGCAGGAGGTTGATGCCGACCAGCGCGTCGAAGGCGCCGAGGCGGAGATCCCTGATGATCTCGATGCGCTCGATGGTGTCGATATCCGAGTGCATGTAGCGGACGCGGATGCCCTGCTCGTGCAGATATTCGGTGAGGTCCTCCGCCATGCGCTTTGTGAGAACCGTGATCAGCGAGCGATAACCGGCCTGCGCGGTGGCGCGAACCTCGCCCACGAGATCGTCGACCTGGGTGCGGGCGGGGCGGATATCCACCGGGGGATCGATCAACCCGGTCGGGCGAATGACCTGCTCGACGAACACGCCGCCGCTCTCGTTCAGCTCCCAGCCGCTCGGCGTCGCCGACACCGCGACGGTCTGCGGCCGCATCATGTCCCACTCCTCGAAGCGCAAGGGGCGGTTGTCCATGCAGGAGGGCAGGCGGAAGCCGTACTCGGCCAGCGTCGCCTTGCGGCGGAAGTCGCCGCGGAACATGGCGCCGATCTGCGGGATGGTGACGTGGCTCTCGTCGGCGAAGATCAGCGCGTTGTCGGGGACGTATTCGAACAGCGTCGGCGGCGGCTCGCCGGGACGGCGTCCGGTGAGGTAGCGCGAATAGTTCTCGATGCCGGCGCAGCTTCCGGTCGCCTCCATCATCTCCAGGTCGAAGGTGGTGCGCTGCTCCAGCCGCTGCGCTTCCAGCAGGCGGCCCTGGTCGTGCAGCTGGTCGAGCCGCTGCTTCAATTCGAACTTGATCGACTTGATCGCCTGCACCAGCGTCGGGCGCGGCGTCACATAGTGCGAATTGGCGTAGATCTTGATGAATTCGAGCTCGTCTTGCTTGTGGCCGGTGAGCGGATCGAACTCCTCGATATTCTCCACGGTGTCGCCGAACAGGTTCACGCGCCAGGCGCGGTCCTCATAGTGCGCCGGGAAGATGTCGATGACGTCGCCGCGCACACGGAAGGTGCCGCGGGTGAAATCGGCCTGGGTGCGCTTGTACTGCAGCGCGACGAGGTCGGCGATGAGCTGGCGCTGGTCGATGCGCTCGCCCTTCTTCAGCGCAAACGTCATCGCGGTATAGGTCTCGACCGAGCCGATACCGTAGATGCAGGACACCGACGCCACGATGATGACGTCGTCGCGTTCGAGCAGCGCGCGCGTCGCCGAGTGGCGCATGCGGTCGATCTGCTCGTTGATGGACGAATCCTTTTCGATGTACGTGTCCGTACGCGGGACGTAGGCTTCCGGCTGGTAATAGTCGTAGTAGGAGACGAAATACTCGACCGCGTTGTCCGGGAAAAAGTTCTTGAATTCGCCATAGAGCTGGGCGGCGAGCGTCTTGTTCGGCGCGAGGATGAGGGCGGGGCGCTGCGTCGCCTCGATCACCTTGGCCATGGTGTAGGTCTTGCCCGAGCCGGTGACGCCGAGCAGCACCTGCGAACGGTCGTTGCGATCGACGCCCTCGACCAGCTCGGCGATCGCGGTCGGCTGGTCGCCCTTGGGCTCATAGGCCGACTTGATCTCGAACCGCACGCCGCCTTCGGACTTTTCCGGGCGCGGCGGCCGGTGCGGCGTCCAGACCCGCATCGAGCCGTCGTCCTTGCGGAACTCCGGGCGGCCCTCGCGGATCAGCGCCTCCAGCGCATCCGCGGTGGCCTTGACGCCCAGCGCCTCCATCTTGCTGCGCGGCGGCCGCGCCAGCGCCTCGGCGTCATCTTCCTCGGTCGGAAGCCCGAGCTGCCGCGCCAGTTCCGGATCGAGCTTTGGAATCGTGGCCGAGGTTCCGTAATTGGCCTGCGGTGCCTCTTCCAATCCGGTCAGCTCCGAGGACTGGCGCGCGCCCGGCGGCTGAGGGTTGGGCCGCAGCGGCATCGGCCGCGTTGCATCCTGTGGAAACTGCTTTTGAAGGTCTTTGGGCGTCGAGGCGCGCGCGCGATGCGCGGCGGCCTCGCCCCCGGAGCGGCGATCGCGCGAATTGTCCGGCGGCGGCTGCAGGCCGGTGCCCGATCCCAGGCCGGCATCGCCGCGATTGATCGCGGGATTGAGCAACTCGGCCAGCGCCGGCCCGATCGGCTGCACGTCGGGGCGATGCGCCTTCGAGTTCGGAGCCTTGGTCTTCGGAGATTTGCCGGATTTTTCGGGGGATGTAGGTTTCTTCGCCATGGGGCGAATATGGGACGAGTCCGCCCCGCAATAAAGGGCGAATGCCCGTCGTCACGCAGCCTGCTGACAGCAGGTTGGCAGCAGCCTCGAGGCTCACGCCGCCGGCAGCGGCCCCTGGTCGTCCCCCGCCGCGACGTGCGGCTCGAGGACGTCGAGATGGATGCCACCGCAATCGGTGCAGCGCATGGTCCAGTATTCGCATCCGGCGCGGCCGCCGATCACACGAAGCACCATGAGATCGCCGTGGCATTCCGGGCAGTTCGACAGCACGGCGCGGCTATAGATGCGCGGACGAACTCCGTCGGTCTCGACGATTGACATGACCGGTTCCCCCCTTTGCGCCGCGTGCCTCCCTGGTCCGCTTGCGGACCGTCGCCTATTGGTCGTCGGCCCGCCGGCGGAAGCGGTCGATGTGGTGCTTGGCATCAGCAATCGCGGCGTTCTGATCGGGCCACGCGAAACCGACTTCCATGGCCGGAAACAGCACGCCGTCGATGGCGACTGGACTGAGATCGGCGCGGCGGATGCGGGCGTGCCAGAGGCCTTTGCCAGCCTCGAAGGATTCGATGTCAAAGCCGTCGTAAAGGGTCGTCATTCTTGTCGGTCCCACGTTTTTTCGGAGGAACAAGGGACCACATTCGCGTGACTTCGAATGTGAAGCCGTTCACAAGTGACAGGGTTTTTATCGAGGAACCGTCAAGGCCTCAGTTCCGCGTCGCAGCACGGCCGTGTCGCCTGACTGGGCGGGTTGCGGGTTCGGCTGCCGCCCTCATGATCCAGCGGCGGAACGCGGCGAAGTCGCGCTGCTCGGTCTGGAAGCTGCGGTAGACGAGATACCAGCGCATGCCCTTGGGCACCGAGAGATCGAATGGCGCGACCAGGCGTCCGGCGGCGAGATCGTCGTCGATATAGGGTCGGATGCCCATGGCGATGCCGAGCCCGTCTGCGGCCGCCTGCAGCGCCTGGCCGTAGAACTGGAACTCGGGCCCGCGCGCGTTAATGCGCGCCAGGTTCGCGGCCTTGAGCCAGATCGGCCAGTCCTCGGGCGAATGCGCCACGCGGATCAGGCTCGGCCCCCTGAGATCGGCCGGGCGCTTCAACCCGCTGGCAAGGCGCGGCACGCAGACCGGCGTCAGATCGCCGGCGAACAGCGGCTCGGCGACGAGGCCGGGCCAGTCGCCGGTGCCGAGCTTGATGCCGCAGCTCCAGTCCTCGCCGAACGGCACCGAGGCGCCGCCGGTGGTGAAGCGCACCTCGATGTCGGGCTCCTCGCTGCGAAACTCCGACAGGCGCGGGATCAGCCAGCGCATCGCGAAGGTGTGGCCGACGCCGATGGTGAGCACGCGCACGCTGGAGGGCGCTGTCACCTGGGCGGTCAGGCTCGCCAGTGCATCGAAGATCGGCGTCAGTCCGCTTTGATAGGCGCGGCCTGCCTGCGTCAGCACCAGCCGGTTGGCCTTGCGCTCGAACAGCGCGAGGCCAAGCCGTTCTTCCAGCAGATGCACCATGCGGCTGACGGCGGCGGCCGAGACGTTGAGCTCGAGCCCGGCCGCGGCAAAGCTGCCGGTCCGCGCCGCCGCCTCGAATGCCTTGATGCCGTTGAGAAACAGCAGCCGCCGCAAATGTCTAACCCTCAGGAAAGCTGATGCAAGGGCAACATAACTCAGTTTGCGAGGAAGGGGCAAGCGAGGCACGTTCTCCTCCGTCTTTCCCCGACAGGAGCCCCCGTCGTGACGCCCTTCATGATCGCTGCCCTCGGATTGCTGTTGGTCGCAACCGCGTTCCTGTCGGGGCTGTTCGGCATGGCGGGCGGGCTGATCCTGATCGGCGCGCTCCTGGCCCTGATGCCGCTACCGACCGCGATGGTGCTTCACGCGATCACGCAGATGGCCTCGAACGGCTGGCGCGCCCTCCTGTGGCGGGCGCATATCCGCTGGCGGCCGGTGGCGAATTATCTGGTCGGCTGCGCGGTCGCGCTCGCAGTGTGGTCGCTGACCCGTTACGTGCCGGACAAGCCGGTGGCGCTGCTGATGTTGGGCGCCACGCCGTTCATGGCGCGGCTCCTGCCCGCGAACATCAAGCCGAACCCTGATAGCGTCTGGCAGGGCACCGTCTATGGCACCATCTGCATGGGCTTGATGCTGATGACCGGCGTCTCCGGCCCGCTGCTCGACACTTTCTTCCTCGGCGGCGATTTCGGCCGGCGCGAGAAGGTGGCGACCAAGGCGATGTGCCAGCTCGTCAGCCATTTCACCAAGCTGCTCTATTTCGGCGGCATCATCGACCAGGCGGCGAGCCTCGATCCCGTGCTCGCCGGCGTCGCGATTGCAGCCTCGATGCTCGGCACCACGCTGGCGCGGCGCATCCTGGAGGCGATGACAGATCAGCAATTCGTGGCCTGGTCGAACAAGCTGATCACGACCATCGCCTGCTACTACGTCGCCTATGGCGGCTGGCTCTTGGTTCGCACGCCAGTGCTGGCCGCCTTCGACCAGGGAGGTCTGCCATGAGCTGCAACGCCGATCCGCTGGTGCTGGATTTCGTCGAATGGGTCGCACGCGAGCCGCGTGCCTATGCCGAGGTGATCGCGACCTGGAAGACCTCGTGCCCCCGCCTCACCATCTGGGAAGACGCCACTGAGCGCGGCTATGTCGTGCGTCAGACCATGCCGGGAATCGGGCTGACCATTGCGGTGACACAGGATGGTGAACGGTTGCTGCGCACGAATGGGCGGTAACGCGCACTTCCGCCCCCACATCGTCATTGCGAGCGCAAGCGAAGCAATCCAGAATGTTTCCGCGGCGGTAGCCTGGATTGCTTCGCTGCGCTCGCAATGACGGAACATCAATATGTCACTCAAACTCTTCGAACTCGTCGGCACCGACGCCGCGCGTCCGTTCAGTCCGTATTGCTGGCGCACGCGGATGGCGCTGGCGCATAAGCACTTGACGGCGCAATCGCTGCCCTGGCGCTTTACCGAAAAGAGCGCGATCGCGCCGCATGGCTCCGAGAAAGTCCCCGTGCTGCTGCATCACGACCAGCCCGTGGTCGATTCCTGGACCATCGCGACCTATCTCGAAGACAAGTTTCCGGATCGTCCGTCGCTGTTCGGCGGCGAAGGCGGCCGCGCAATGGCGCGCATGATCAACGCATGGGGCGACATCGCCATCGTCGGCGGCATCTTTCCTCTGATCGTCGCCGACATCCCGAACAATCTCGCCGAGGCCGATGCTGCCTATTTCCGAAAGTCGCGCGAGGCGCGGTTCGGCGGCAAGAGCCTGGAAGACGTCATGGCGAGCCGCGACGCCGGCGTGGTCGCCTTCCGCAAATCGCTCGAAGTGATGCGGCAGACGCTGAAGAAGCAGCCCTATCTCGGGGGTGCCGCGCCGAACTACGCCGACTACATCGTGTTCGGTGGCTTTCAATGGGCGCGCGTGGTGAGCCCGTTCAAGCTGCTCGAAGCGGATGATCCGATTTATGCGTGGCGCGAAAAGCTGCTCGATGCATTCGACGGCATGGCGCGAAAATCGCCGGGGCATGTGGTGTAGGGCGGGTTCTTCCTCGTCGTCCCGGCGAAGGCCGGGACCCATACCGCGTGATCTATCGAGTGCGGATGGTAGGAGTACCGAACGGCGAATCTTCGCCAAACGTATCCCTGTGGTTATGGGTCCCGGCCTTCGCCGGGACGACTCTCGAATGTGTGGCGCGCGCTCTCGCGTCTAACGGGCGGCGTCCGCCGCCTTCCGCAAGCACTCCCGGCATAGGCAATCCTCACCCTTCACGGGCATCGGCAGCCTTGCCGTCTCCTCCGCGCACCAGCAGCTGCCCGAGAGGTCGCAGCCAAACTCGGTGCCGCAGCGGGAGCAGGCGAGGCGGCGGGGTTCCGGCAACGCGGATTGTTTCGGAATTGTCATGATTTACGTCGAGGCTTCGCCGTCATTTTCATGTCGGGTTCATCTGTCGCTACGGTATATTAGGCGTTGCGCACGCAGCAGGAAAGCGGCTCCCGGCGCGTGAAGGACAGATCAATGGCCCGCGATTCGCAAGCCGCCCTCGTTGCGCTCAACCGCTTCGGCTTCGGCGCCCGCGGCGGCGCATCCGGCGATCTCATCAACGCGGCCTCCGATCCGCGCGGCTTCGTGAAGGCGGAGCTCGCGCGCCCCAACGGCGTGCTGCTGGAAGCGCCGGGCCTGCAATCGACGCCGCAGCTGGGGCAGGCGGTGTTCGCCTATCAGGACCAGGTCAGACAGGCGCGCGAGGCCGCCAAGGAAACTGCCAAGGAAACTGCCAAGGAAACGGCCAAGGAAACCGCCAAGGCCGCAGCGCCCGCTGAATCGCCGGCACAAGCGCCTGCCGATCAGAAGCCGGCGTTGCGCCGCAATCTCTCGCTCAACGCAGCGGCGGAGATCACCGGCCAGATGGCCGATGCCAAGCCCGCCGAGAACACCGTCAAGCCCGAGACCATGCAGCCGAACGCCGCGCCGCCCGCGGCAAAGCCCGCGCCGCAGCCGCTCAACGTGATCCAGAAGACCTTTCGCGCCGAGGCGCTGGCGCGCCTGCAGCGCGCGACCCTCGCCGAATGCGGCTTCACCGAGCGGCTGGTCGCGTTCTGGTCCAACCATTTCTGCATCTCCGCAAGCAAGGGCGAGCTGACGCGGATCTGGGCCGGCGCCTTCGAGCGCGAGGCGATCAGGCCGCATGTGCTCGGCCGCTTCGCCGACATGCTGAAGGCCGTGGAGCAGCATCCCGCGATGCTGTTCTTCCTCGACAACCAGCAATCGCTCGGTCCGGATTCGCGCGCGGGGCAGAACCGCAAGCGCGGGCTGAACGAGAATCTCGCGCGCGAGATCATGGAGCTGCATACGCTCGGCGTCGGCGGCGGCTATACGCAGGAGGACGTCACCTCGCTCGCGCGCATCATCACCGGCTGGACTTTTGCCGGACGGCAGGGGCAGTTGGGCCCACCCGGCTCCTTCGTGTTCAACGCCAATGCGCACCAGCCGGGACCGCAGATCCTGCTCGGCAAGACCTACGAGCCGACCGGCCTCGCACAGGGCGAGGCCGCGCTCGCCGACATCGCGCGCCATCCCGCGACCGCGAATTTCATCGCCACCAAGTTCGTCCGTCACTTCGTCGCCGACGATCCGCCGCCGGCGCTCGTCGCGCGCCTGCGAGATGTCTTCGTCAGAACCGACGGCGACCTCAGGGCGATGGCGATCGCGCTGGTCGATTCCGATGAAGCGTGGAAAGCGCCCCTAACCAAGATGCGCTCGCCTTACGAATTCCTGGTCGCGAGCGGCCGGCTGCTCGCGCGGGTGCCTGAGGATCCGGGCCGCTATCTCAACGGCCTCAACCTGCTCGGGCAGCCGCTATGGTCGCCGGCCGGGCCCAATGGCTTTCCCGACACCAATGCGGCCTGGGCCGCGCCTGAGGGCATGAAGCTCAGGCTCGACATCGCGGCGCAAATCGGCTCGCGGCTCGGCAGCAATATCGATCCGCTCGACCTCCTGGAATTCGCGGTGGCGGATGCGGCCTCCATCGAGACACGGCGGACCGTCGAGCGCGCGGAGTCGCGGCAGCAGGCGCTGGCGTTGCTGCTGATGTCGCCGGAGATGCAGCGGAGATGACGATGATCGATTGCGTCGAGAACCGGCTCCTCACCTCGCGGCGCGGCTTCCTGCTCGGCGGCGCCTCGTTCGCGGCCTGGGCCTATCTGCCGAAATTCGCGCGCGCGGCGGACGGGCGCGATCCGCGCCTGGTCGTTGTGATCCTGCGCGGTGCGCTCGACGGGCTTGCGACCGTCGCCCCCATCGGCGATCCCGATTATGCGGGCCTGCACGGTTCGATCGCGCTGACGGCGGATGGCGCCCATCCCGCGATCAGGCTCGACAGCTTCTTCGCGCTGCATCCGGCCATGCCGGAATTTGCGCGCATGTACCGCGACCAGCACGCCGCGGTGATCCATGCGGTGGCGACGCCCTATCGCGACCGCTCGCATTTCGACGGCCAGGATGTGCTCGAAAGCGGCTATGCAGGTCCGGGCCGCGTGCAGTCCGGCTGGCTCAACCGCGCGCTCGAAGCGCTGCCGCGCGGCGAGCGGGTGTCGAGCGGCCTTGCGGTCGGGCCGACCACGCCGCTGGTGCTGCGCGGCAATGCGCCGACCGTCGGCTGGGCACCGGTCGCGCTGCCGCAGGCCGACGAGGACACCGCGATGCGCCTCGCCGAGCTCTACCGCCATCGCGATCCCGCGCTGGCGATGGCCTTGTCGCAAGGTCTTCAGCTCGACAAGGCCGCTGCGGGCAACGACATGAAGCCGAAAGTCGGCAATCAGGCTGCGCAGATGCGCCAGGTCGCGCGCGGCGCGTCGAAGCTGATGGCGGCCGATGACGGCCCGCGCATCGCGGCACTCGCCTTCGACGGCTGGGACACGCACGCGAACGAAGGTGGCCCTGTGGGCCGTCTCGCCTTCCTGCTCGGCGGTCTCGACGGCGCACTGTCCGAATTCGAGAGCGGGCTCGGCACGCGCTGGCGCGACACCGTCATCGTCGTCGCCACCGAGTTCGGCCGCACCGCGCGCATCAACGGCACCGACGGCACCGATCACGGCACCGGCACGATCGCGCTGCTCGCCGGCGGCGCCGTGAAGGGCGGCCGCGTCATCGCCGATTGGCCGGGCCTCAAGCTGGCCAACCTCCATGAAGGGCGCGACCTCAAGCCGACCACCGACCTGCGCTCTGTCATCAAGGGCGTGCTGCAGGAGCAGTTCGGCCTGTCGGATCGCGTGCTGGCGGAGACGGTGTTCCCGGACAGCGCGGGAGCGCGTCCGATGAAGGGGCTGGTCGTGTAAATCGTCATTCCGGGCCCGCGCCTTGCGGGGCGACAGGGAATGACGACATGATGAGCCGAACATCAGGAGAAACCGCACCCATGTACATCGCCATGAACCGCTTCCGCGTCGCCAAGGGTTCCGAGGCTGCCTTCGAGCAGGTCTGGCTTTCGCGCGACACCCATCTCGACAAGGTGCCGGGCTTTGTCGAATTCCATCTGCTGCGCGGGCCCGAGCTCGAGGACCATACGCTCTACGCCTCGCATACGGTGTGGGCGAACCATGCCGCGTTCGAGGCCTGGACCAAGTCGGAGGCGTTTCGCGCGGCGCATCACAAGGCGGGCGACAACAAGCCGCTTTATCTCGGCCATCCCCAGTTCGAAGGCTTCGAGGTGATGCAGACGGTGGGGCGCGGCGCGAAGTAGCGCGCCGCAGAGTCTAGCCAGCCGAGTTCAGCCAAGCGTGATCTTGTCGATCTCGGCGAGATCGTCGGGGCTGAGCTTCCAGGCGATCGCCTTGACGTTCTGCTCGACCTGCTCGACGCGGGTGGCACCGGCGATCACGCTCGACACCTGCGGGCGGCCGGCGAGCCAGGAGAAGGCGAGCTCGAGCATCGAGTGCCCGCGCGCGGTCGCGAAAGCCTGCAGCTTCTCGACGATGTCCTCGTTGCGCGGCGTGACGTAGCGGTCGCGCAGCCGCGCCACCTTCCCGAATCGGGTGTCGTCGGGCGCGGCTTCGCCCTTCCTGTATTTGCCGGTGAGAAGCCCGCTGGCGAGCGGGAAGAACGGCAACAGGCCGAGCTTGTATTCCTGCGCCGCCGGCAGCAGATCCTTCTCGATGTCGCGCACGACGAGTGAGTATTCGTCCTGGCACGACACGAAGCGCGTGGTGTTCATCGCGCGCGCAACATACTCGGCTTCCGCGATCCGCCAGGCCGGAAAGTTCGAATTGCCGATGTAGCGGACCTTGCCCTGGCGGACGAGATCGTCGAGCGCGCGCAGGCTCTCCTCGATCGGCGTCAGCGGATCATAGTCGTGCTGCTGGTAAAGATCGATGTAGTCGGTCTTGAGCCGCTTCAGGCTCGCTTCCACGGCGTCCATGATGTAGCGGCGGGAGGCGCCCTGCTTGGTGCCGTCCTCGGCCATCGGCTTGGAATATTTCGTCGCCAGCACGATGTCCTTGCGGCGATCGCCCAGCACGGCGCCGAGCACGTTTTCCGAGCCGCCCATGTTCGAATAGATGTCGGCGGTGTCGAACAGCGTGATGCCGAGATCGAGTGCGCGGTGGATCACCTTGCGCGAGGTCTCCAGATCGGTGCGCTGGCCGAAATTGTTGCAGCCGAGCCCGACGGCAGAGACGCGCAGGCCGGAGGCGCCGAGGTTACGAATGTCCATGGAAGATCCCGTCAAATGAGCAGCGGCGCATTCTGACCACGGCGTGTCCGCGCAGCAAGCCGCTGGCCGCGCTGCTGCCATGCCGGCGGCGCGCACAAAAAAATGCGGCCCCTGTCAGACGCGGCGACTGACGGGGACCGCTTGGGGCGCTTGATCGGTGACGGGGGCCTGATCAGACGCAACCGCAACTTAGTCCCGGTGTGTTACGCGGCGGTGACAGGCCGGGTTATCCACAGGCCTTAAGCCGCTGGGTCAGAATATCTTGCGATAGACGATGAAGCCGGACCGCTCCGCGACCTTGTCGTACAGGCTCTGCGCCGTGACGTTGGTTTCGTGCGTTTGCCAATAGACACGCGGCGATCCCGCCAGTTTCGCCCGCTCATACACGCCATGGATCAGCGCCGAGCCGACGCCCTTGCCGCGCGCGCTTTCGGACGTGAACAGGTCCTGCAGATAGCAGGACGGCTCGATCGCGGTGGTGCTGCGATGGAAGAGATAGTGCGTCAGCCCGAGCAATCGGCCATCGGTCTCGGCGACCAGTGCATGCACCGGCTCATAGGCGTCGAAGAAGCGCTGCCACGTCATGCGCGTGATCTCGGGGGCCAGCGCGGTCGGGCCCGAGCGGCCGTAGAAGGCGTTGTAGCCGTCCCACAGCGGGAGCCATTGATCGTAGTCCTGCCTGGCGACGGCGCGAATGGTGAGCGACATGGGGAAATTCCGCGATCTTGAAGGTGCACGACGAAGCGAGGTCCTTCATACGTGATGATCGCATGGCCGATCAATCGCGCCGTTGCATCACTCCGCGACGCGCAGATACCGGATCAGCTTGCGGCTGGTGGGATCGCGCAGCGAGCGGTAGTAGTCGGCGCGCGCAGGCGCGTCGGTGTGGCGCACGAGGTCCGTCACCGGTGTGTAGCTCAGCATGCGGCCGCCATCGGGCAGCGCGGCGCAGACGAAGCGCAGCACCTCGCCGTTGCGCAAGGCGATGTTGATCGGTCTCGCGTCGCCGATCCGGACCATCTCCATGCGCTGCGCGATGAAGGTGCCGAGTTCGTCCTCGGGCAGCTCGAAAGCGCCGGTGTCGCGGCCGTGATACATCAGCGCGATGAAAGGCGGCTTGGCGTCCGCGATCTCGTCCGGCACCGCAAAATAATCGCGGAACGCGCGGTTGATGAATTCGGCCCGCGTCTCGGCATCGAGCAGCACCACGCCGATGTCGATCTGGTCGAGCGCTGCCGACAGGCGCGCAGCAGTGGCGTGGCTCTGGCGCTCGGCCGCGAACGTGCCGAGCAGCCGCCCGCGCATCAGGCCGGTGATGCCAGCGGTGGTGGCGGCCGTGATCGCCAGGAGGCCGAGCCGGACCAGATCCGCGTTGCCATAGCCGGAGACGCCGTGCTGGTGGAGGAAGATCAGCGCGGCGCCGATCACCGCCACGGCTGCACTGGTCATGGCCGAGGCGAGGCCCGACAAGGCGCCGGCGAGCGCCACGAGACAGACCAGCAGCGGCGCGGGCGAGGGAGCGGGGAGGGTGGGGGCGATGCGATCGAAAAGCATCGCCAGCAGCAGGGTTGCTGCCGTCAGAACCGGACCGGAGATCGCACGCCATCCGAGCCGCATGGGCCAGTCTCGCTCCTCCCGAACGAGGTAAGACCGCAACACTGGCCGATGGTTGCGCCGATGCGATGCGATTTCGTGCGGTGCGCTTAAGGGACGCTTGCCAGAACGTGCAAATCTTTCGGATGATTTTAGACGACGTGCGCGTGCTTGAGACGCTGGTGCAGCGGGGGAGCATTCAGCGTCGACGTGCCCGGGCTCTTGCGCATGCCGGTGAAAATCAAGAGCGATGCCGCGACCAGGATGGCCGCAGTCAGCGTGATTGCAACGACTACCACAGGTGACTTCATCGACGTCCTGCCGCGATGCCGGTCGGCGCGGGCTGCGTGACGCCTTGAAGGCTGGTCCAGGATGAAACGGGGATCAGATCGGCAGGCCCATCGCCATGGTTGCCTTGGTCGACAGCACCGTCAGGGTGACGATCAGGCATAGCGAGAGCGCGGCGACGGCGAGCGAGGCCGCGACCGCGTTGGTCAGCCGGGAAGACGCGACGGTGACGGATCGGCCCTGAAAGCCTGCCGTGCCGGACGCCCGAATCATGGGTCTAAATCCTTCAACACGCGAGCGAATCACCCGCAACTTTCCGGAATTTCCCAGCTTCAACCGGCAACATTGCGGCGGCTGTCGCGCCGAAAGCGGCGAGATTGCGGCAAAGGCGGCCCTTATGCCCGTAATTCGTGCAAGTAGGGCGGCCTGCCTGTCAGGCGCCCGCCGCAATGCTGGCGGGGTCGTCGATGTCGGCTGGGCGCCAGTCCATCGTCACGAAGCCGGGCGCAGCTTCCACGCGCTTGAGCCAGTCCCGGATCGCCGGGAAGGTCGAAAGGTCGAAATCGCAGCGCTCGGCGAGGTGGGTGTAGCCGTAGAGTGCGATGTCGGCGACCGTCAGCTGGCGGGCGGCGAAATAGGCGTTGGTCTTGAGATGGTTTTCCATGACCTGGAGCGCGCCATAGCCGCGCTCCATCCAGTCCTCCAGCGAGTGGGTCTGGAGATCGCGGCCGCCCTTGACCAGCGACAGCCAAAAATAGGCCGCGCCGATGTTGGGCTCGAGCGCGTGCTGCTCGAAGAACATCCATTGCAGCGCTTCGGCGCGGTCGATGCGGTTCTCCGGCGCGAGCGGCGTGCCGACGGCGACGTACCAGAGGATGGCGTTGGACTCGGCGAGATAGCGGTCGTCGCCGACTTCGAGCAACGGCACCTGGCCGGAAGGGTTCTTCGACAGGAAGTCCGGCGTGCGGCTCTCGCCGCGCAGAATGTCCACTTCGACCGCTTCGTAGGGCAGGTTCAAAAGCGCCAGCGCCAGGCGGACCTTGTAGCTGTTGCCGGAGCGCTGCATCGAATAGAGCTTGTACATTCTGGGAGTTCGTTTTCCGGTGATGGGAAGGCGCAGCGCTGGCTGCCCTGCAGCGCGGCTAGACAATGATGCCGATGCGAATCCGCCGCAAGAGCCAGCCCATAGAAAAACTCGAAAACCCTACCGCACTGCAGTGCCACGGAAGATCATTTCCGCGCGATGATGTGATTCAGTTCGCGCTTGCGTCAACGCGCCGGACGCATCGAGACGTGCCCTTGTGTGAGACGGGTTTGCTGCCGACGTTGGCCGCGAGAACCTCCGCATCGTCACGGCCGGGCTTGACCCGGCCATCCACGTCTCACCGGCCGCACCAAGAACGTGGGTGCCCGGGACAAACCCGGACATGCCAACCTTCTGTTTCATCGCAACACGCAAAATTGCTCCGAGGACAGGCCTTGCCTGATATGAGGGATTTGAAGGGCAAAGTTGCGAAATGTTGCGGTGACTCGTGCCTCGGCGGCCGGAATCCCTAAGTTTTTCCGGGATCGGGGCGAAGTTTCTTGCGATGCAGCGGCACACGTTTTAGGGTGGCTCATTCCCACAATCAGAGTCGTGAGGCCCAGGGCTTCACGACGCTTGTCAGGAGATGACGATGTCCTTCCTTGCCGCTGCGCTCGACCGTGTGAAGCCGTCCGCGACCATCGCGGTCACGGATAAAGCACGCGCGCTGAAAGCGGCGGGCCGCAACGTCATTGGCCTCGGTGCCGGCGAGCCCGACTTCGACACGCCCGCCAACATCAAGCTGGCTGCGATCCGCGCCATCGAGGCGGGCAAGACCAAGTACACCGCGGTCGACGGCATTCCCGAGCTGAAGGACGCCATCATCGCCAAGTTTCAGCGCGAGAACGGTGTCGCCTACAAGCCGAACCAGATCATCGTCGGCACCGGCGGCAAGCAGGTGCTCTACAACGCGCTGATGGCAACCATCAATCCGGGCGACGAGGTCATCATCCCCGCGCCGTATTGGGTCAGCTATCCCGAGATGGTGGCGCTTGCCGGCGGCGAGCCGGTACCGGTGGTCTGCACTGCCGCGACCGGCTTCAAGCTCCAAGCCGAGGCGCTGGAACGAGCGATCACGCCGAAGACCAAATGGGTCATCCTGTGCTCGCCCTCGAACCCGACGGGAGCCGCCTACACGAAATCGGAGCTGAAGGCGCTTACCGACGTGCTCCTCAAGCATCCCCATGTCTGGGTGATGACCGACGACATGTACGAGCACCTCGTCTATGACGACTTCCAGTTCACCACCGTCGCGCAGGTCGAGCCGAAGCTCTACGACCGCACGCTCACCGTGAACGGCGTGTCGAAGGCCTATTGCATGACCGGCTGGCGCATCGGCTATGCCGGCGGTCCGGCGCAGCTGATCAAGGCCATGTCCACGATCCAGTCGCAATCGACCTCGAACCCGTCGTCGATCGCGCAATGGGCTGCGGTGGAAGCGCTGAACGGACCGCAGGACTTCATCCCCGCCAACAACAAGGTGTTCAAGGAGCGGCGCGACCTCGTCGTGTCCATGCTGAACCAGGCCAAGGGCATCGAGTGCCCGCGGCCCGAAGGCGCCTTCTACGTCTATCCGTCCTGCGCCGGCACGATCGGCAAGACCGCGCCGTCGGGCAAGGTGATCGACAACGACGAGACGTTTGTCACCGAGTTGCTGGAAACCGAAGGCGTCGCGGTGGTGCAGGGTTCGGCCTTCGGCCTCGGCCCCGCGTTCCGCATCTCCTACGCGACCAAGACGTCGGATCTCGAAGACGCCTGCAAGCGCATCCAGCGCTTCTGCGGCAATCTGCGGTAAACGCGCAACGACGAACTGAAAAAGGCCCGCCTCCGGCGGGCCTTTTTATTGTTTGCACGCTTATCGCCGCGCGCGATCTGGCACCGTTGCGGCTGTTGTGGCATAGACCATCGTGCATCACGGGTTGTGCGCCTCTGCTCGCACCACGTCACCGCCGGAGATATTCATGCGCCGTTCGTTCATTCTCGCCGGCCTCGCTGCGGCCAGCCTCGTTGTCTCCGTCGCTGCTGCCGGCGCGCAGCAGCGGATGGCGCGGGTCGGCGTTCTCGAATGTCGCGGCGGCGCCAGCGTCGGCTTCATCGTGGGATCGGTGACCCATCTCGGCTGCGTGCTGCGCGCCGACGGTTTGCCCGATGACCGCTATGTCGCGACCATCCGCAAGGTCGGCCTCGACATCGGCATCACCCAGGAGACGGCGCTCGCCTGGGGCGTGTTCGCGCCGGTCGACCGGCTCGGGCCCGGCGATCTCTCCGGCAATTACGCCGGCGCGCAGGGCAGCGCCTCGGTCGGCGTCGGCCTTGGCGGCAATGTGCTGATCGGCGGCTCCAACAATTCGATCGCGCTGCAGCCGCTCAGCGTGCAGGGCCAGGTCGGGCTCAACGTCGCCGCGGGCCTCGAAAGCCTGGAACTCCGTCCGGGGCGCTAAGCTTCAGCGACGGCGCTGCGCGTCCTCTCCCGGCGGCGAAGTGGAACACCGCGGCTAATCTCTAAGACGTTACACCGGATCTAACGGACGACGCACCGCAGCGACGTTTGATGCTTGCCAAATCTCGGCGACGGGCAGAGCATCGGCGTTTGCCGACCCAATCATGGGCCGAGCTCCACAAGAAGGAGGCGGCGAATGGGACAAGACGTCAGAAGTCCCCGAGGTCCACGGTGCATCGCGCTGGTGGGCCCTTTCCAAAGCGGTAAAACCACACTTCTCGAAGCAATCCTGGCGCGAACCGGGGCAATCCCGCGCGCCGGCACCGTCGATGCCGGAACGTCCGTCGGCGACGCCACGCCCGAGGCCCGTCATCACAAGATGACCGTCGGGCTCACTGCCGCCACCACGAGTTTCATGGGCGACAGCTATACCTTCCTCGATTGTCCCGGTTCCGTCGAGTTCGCCCACGACATGCGCGCCGTGCTGCCTGCGGTCGATGCTGCGGTCGTGGTCTGCGAGGCCGACGAGAAGAAGCTGCCGCAGCTTCAGATCATCCTGCGAGAGCTGGAGGAGCTGAAGATCCCGCGTTTCCTGTTCCTCAACAAGATCGACCGCGCCAATCAGCGCATCCGCGAAACGCTTGCAACGCTCCAGCCCGCCTCGCGCGTGCCGCTGGTGCTGCGCCAGATCCCGATCTGGAAGGCCGAGCTGATCGAGGGCTTCGTCGATCTCGCGCTCGAGCGCGCCTTCATCTATCGCGAGCACAAGGCCTCCGAGGTGATCGCGCTCGAGGGCGGCAATCTCGATCGCGAGAAGGAGGCCCGCTTCTCGATGCTGGAGAAGCTCGCCGATCACGACGACGCCCTGATGGAGCAGCTGCTCGAAGACATCCAGCCGCCGCGCGATGCCGTGTTCGACGATCTCGCGCGCGAATTGCGCGAAGGGCTGATCTGTCCGGTACTGCTGGGCGCCGCGGCGCGCGAAAACGGCGTGCTGCGCCTGATGAAGGCGCTGCGCCACGAGGCGCCGGGAGTGGCAGAGACCGCAAAGCGTCTCGGCGTTCCCGACACCAAGGATGCGCTCGGCTACGTCTTCAAGACGCTGCATTCGCAGCACGGCGGAAAACTGTCGCTGACGCGGCTGCTCACCGGCCATCTCGACGACGGCGCCACGCTGCAAGCCTCCTCCGGAGGCGCGGGGCGCATCTCCGGCATCCTCGCCGTCAACGGCGCCTACGACACCAAGCGTGCCTCGGCCGAAGCCGGCGACACCGTGGCGCTCGCCAAGGTCGACCCGATCAGGACCGGCGACACGGTCTCGAACGGCAAGACCCCGCCGGCAGCATTGGCCGTCGCCGAGCCGACGCCGCCGGTGCTCGCGATTTCGATCGCGGCCACCGATCGCAAGGACGACGTGAAGCTCGGCCAGGCGATGGCCCGGCTGCACGAGGAGGATCCCTCGCTCGTCGTCGTGCAGAACGCCCAGACCCACGACACCGTGCTGTGGGGACAGGGCGAGATGCATCTGCGCGTCGCCGGCGAGCGGCTGCGCGATCGCTTCGGCGTCAAGGTCAGCTCGCATCCGCCTGGCATCGGCTACCAGGAGACCATCCGCAAGCCGATCACCCAGCGCGGCCGCCACAAGAAGCAGTCCGGCGGCCACGGCCAGTTCGGCGACGTCGTGCTCGACATCAGGCCGCTGCCGCGCGGCGACGGCTTCAAGTTCGCCGAGAAGGTCGTGGGCGGCGCTGTGCCGCGCAACTACATCCCGGCGGTGGAGGAGGGCGTCGTCGACGGACTGACGCGCGGTCCGCTCGGCTTCCCCGTCACCGACGTGCAGGTAACGTTGACCGACGGCTCCTTCCACAGCGTCGACTCCTCGGACCTCGCCTTCCGCACGGCGGCGCGGATCGGGCTCAACGAAGGCCTGCCGCAGTGCCAGCCGGTGCTGCTGGAGCCGATCCACATCGTCGAGATCGTCTGCCCGACGGATGCCACCGCCAGGATCAACGCGATCCTGTCGGCGCGACGCGGCCAGATCCTCGGCTTCGACACCCGCGATGGATGGAGTGGCTGGGACTGCGTCCGCGCCATGATGCCGGAGGCCGAGATCGGCGAGCTGATCGTCGAGTTGCGCTCCGCCACCGCCGGCGCCGGCAGCTTTACCCGCCAGTTCGACCACATGGCCGAAGTCACCGGCCGCGCCGCCGACCAGATCATCGCCGCGCATCAGCACGCGGCGTGATCCGTTAGGGCGGCAACGGCCTCTCTCCCTCTCCCCGTTCTTCACGGGGAGAGGGAGGGGCCGTTTCCGCGCATGTGGCGTTTCACGTAGGCCGCGCCCTCTCCACGCGTCATTGCGAGTGAAGCGAAGCAATCCAGGCTGTCTTTGCGGAGGCAGCCTGGATTGCTTCGTCGCAAGCGCTCCTCACAATGACGGAAGAGACAGCTCGGCAAACTCTTGCTTTCAACCGCAGTTGACGTATTTTACATCATTGTACATGCGCAGAATATCACTTATAACCCCTGGTACGTGAGGCCAAGGTGATCACGTCGTTTCAGATGCGGGCGGCCCGGGCGCTGCTCGGCATTGACCAGAAAACCCTGGCCGAGCTCGCAGGCGTGTCGCTGCCGACCATCCAGCGGATGGAAGCCAGCACCGGCAACGTGCGCGGCGTGGTCGAGACCCTGATCAAGGTGGTCGAGGCATTCGATCGGGCCGGCGTCGAGCTGATCGGCGAGCAGGCGCGCAGCGACAGCGGCGGGCGTGGCGTTCGCCTCAAGGAGCCGGGGCCGCCTCGGCGGGTGGGGGCATGATCGGGTGTTGATCATGTTCGGGATCGGGATGAGCTAGCGCATCGTCGCACGCGCGTGCTGCACGATGCACCGGAGCATTGTGGGGCCAGCGGAGCACTTTGCTGAGATGAGCATCACAACCGATCACGCAAGCGGGATGCCTCGGCTGCGCCAGCCGACCTTTGCCGAACTGTATTTGCCAAAACTCGTTACGGTCTGGCGCGAAGGCTATGGCGTCGCGGACTTTCGCGCCGACGTCTTCGCGGGCCTTACCGTCGCCATCGTCGCGCTGCCGCTGTCGATGGCGATCGCGATCGCATCGGGCGTGACACCGGACCGCGGCCTCTACACCGCCGTCGTTGGCGGCTTCATCGTGTCGCTGCTCGGGGGCAGCCGGTTCCAGATCGGCGGGCCGGCGGGTGCCTTCATCGTCCTGGTCGCGGTGACCGCGGAGCGGCATGGCATCGACGGCGTGATCCTCGCCACCCTGATGGCGGGACTGTTTCTGATTGCCGCGGGCCTGCTCCGTGTCGGCACCTACATCAAGTTCATACCCTATCCCGTCACGGTCGGTTTCACCGCCGGCATTGCCGTCATCATCTTTGCGAGCCAGCTCCGCGATCTCTTGGGGATCGCGCTCGCGGGGAAGGAGCCCAGCGAGTTCGTTCCGAAACTCGTCGCGCTCGCCGGCGGCCTCAACACGATCAATCCATCCGCCGTCGCGGTCGCGATCGTCAGCATCGCCATCATCGCCGCCTTGCGGATCTGGCGGCCGTCCTGGCCCGGCATCCTGATTGCGGTGGTCATCGCTGGGATGGCGACCGCGGTGTTCGCGCTGCCGGTCGAGACCATCGGCTCGCGCTTCGGCGGCATTCCGCGCGAGCTGCCCGCGCCGGCGCTGCCTGCCTTCTCGCTCGAGAAGGCGAGGGCCGTACTGCCCGATGCGATTGCGTTCGCGCTGCTGGCCGCGATCGAATCGCTGCTGTCGGCGGTGGTGGCCGACGGCATGACCGGGCGCCGTCACCGCTCCAATTGCGAGCTGGTGGCGCAAGGTGCCGCCAATATCGGCTCGGCGCTGTTCGGCGGCATCTGCGTCACCGGCCTGATCGCGCGCACCGCGACCAACATCCGCGCCGGCGCGCACGGGCCGCTCGCGGGCATGCTGCATTCGGTCTTCCTGCTGCTGTTCATGCTGATCGCAGCGCCGCTGGCGAGCTACATCCCGCTGGCCGCGCTCGCCTCCGTGCTCGTGGTGGTGGCCTGGACCATGGCGGAGAAGCACGAATTTGCGACGCTGCTGCGTTCCTCCTGGGGCGATGCCGTCGTGCTGTTCGCGACCTTCCTGCTGACGATCTTCCGCGACCTCACCGAAGGCATTCTGGTCGGCTTCGCGCTCGGCGCGGTGCTGTTCATCCATCGCATGGCGGAGATGACCGGCATCGAGGAACGTACGCCGCTGGTCGCGGCCGATCGTCCCGACGACGGCAATGGCGAGCGCGTGCCTTACGATCCAGCGCTTGCGGTCGATCGCGACGTGCTGGTCTATCGCATCACCGGCGCGTTCTTCTTCGGCGCCGCCTCGGCGATCGGCAGCGTGCTCGACGGCATCGCCGACCGGCGCAAGGCCTTCGTGGTCGATTTCGCCGCGGTGCCGTTTCTGGACTCCACCGCCGCGAACGTGCTCGGGCGCGTCGCTGCCAAGGCTCACCGCGCGGGCATCAGGCTGTTCATCACGGGAGCCTCGCCCGCGGTCCGCCGCGCGCTGCTCACCCATGGCGTGACGCCGCCGCGTGCGCGCTATCGCCAGAGTCTCGAGCGCGCCATTGCCGACATCAAGGGCTCTGCGCCGGCGGCCGACGAGGCTGCGGCGGACGAGCGGCGCCCGCGCGCTTGACAGACCCTTCGGGACGCGAAATGGATCGCCTCGGAAACGACCCGAGGGGAAAGATGACCGCGCCCAAGACGCCTGCAGCCTGTCTGATCGGATGGCCGGCGGCGCATTCGCGCTCGCCGCTGATTCATCATTACTGGCTGCGCACGCTCGGCATCGAGGGCGGCTATGTCATCGAGGCGGTGCCGCCCGAGGATCTCAGAGACTTCGTATTGCGGCTATCGCTGCGCGGCTTCGTCGGCGCCAACGTCACCATCCCGCACAAGGAGAGTGTGCTGGCGCTGTCGACACCCGATGCGCGCGCAACGGCGGTGGGCGCCGCCAACACGCTGTGGTTCGAGGACGGCGAGCTGCGCTCGACCAACACCGATGTCGAAGGCTTCATCGGCAATCTCGACGCCAGCGCGCCCGGCTGGGACGCGGCCGGGGAGGCGCTGGTGCTCGGGGCCGGCGGCTCCTCGCGCGCCGTCGTGTTCGGCCTCATCGAGCGCGGCATCAAGCGCATCCATCTCGCCAATCGCACCATCGCGCGGGCCGAGGCACTTGCGAGACAGTTCGGACCGAACGTGCATCCCGTGACGTGGGACGCGATCGCCGACGTCCTGCCGCGCGCAAAACTCCTCGTGAACACGACCTCGCTCGGCATGCACGGCCAGCCTTCGCTCGACGTCGATGTGGCGCGGCTGCCGCAGACTGCGGTCGTTGCCGATCTCGTCTATGTCCCGCTGGTGACGCCGCTGCTCGCGGCAGCAAGGGCGAGCGGGCTGAAGACCGCCGACGGGCTCGGCATGCTGCTGCACCAGGCCGTGCGAGGCTTCGAGCTGTGGTTCGGCCGGCGGCCTGAGGTCACTGCCGAGCTGCGTGCGCTGGTCGAGGCCGATCTCACAAAGACTTGAGAGGATCGCGGCGAATAGCACACCATCTCCGGAGTTCTACCCCGTGGGGACAATCGGAGACCGTCATGTCTGTTCAACGCGCTACTTTCACACGTCCACTTCTCGCCGTCGCGATGGTGGCCCTCTCGACTTACGGCGCCCTCGCGCAAAGGGCGCCGGTGCCGACGCGCGTGCGCGGCACGATCGAGAGCGTCAATGGCGACACCATGCAGGTCAAGTCGCGCAGTGGCGAAGATTACAAGCTTCGCATCGCCTCTGACGTGAATGTCGCGGGCGTTACCAAGATTTCACTTGCCGACATCAAGCCGGGCTCGTTCATCGGCGCGACCACGGTGCCGGGGCCGGACGGCGGCCAGAACGCGGTCGAAGTCCACGTGTTTCCGGAGAGCATGCGCGGCACCGGCGAGGGCTCGCGGCCATGGGACCTCAAGCCCAACTCCAGCATGACCAACGCGACGGTCGCCGAGAGCGTGGTCGGCAATGACGGCCACACGCTGCTGGTCAAATACAAGGATGGTGAGAAGAAGGTGTTCGTCGCCGACAATACGCCGGTCGTCACCCTCGTGCCCGGCGACAAGTCCGAGCTGAAGGCGGGTGCCAAGGTCGTCGCCTTCATGAAGCAACTGCCGGACGGCTCGTTCGAGACCAATCGCGTCAGCGTCGGCCGCGATGGCGTGACGCCGCCGATGTGATTCCTTCAGTCGGGAATAGCGGCGGTCACACGGGGTTGCCGTGTTTGACCGCCGCAACGCCCTGGAGGGTACAATCATGTCGAAGCTGAACTATCTGCTGCCACGCGCCGCCGTGACTGCATTCGCTGCCTTAATCGCCGTTTCGTCCGCCTCTGCGCAACAGGCCCCGACGGTCCGCATCCGCGGCACCATCGAGGGCGTCGATGGCAACACGCTCGGTATCAAGACACGCGAAGGCACTGACGTGAAGGTGAAGATGACCGACAACGTCGCGGTGTTTGCCGTGGTGAAGACGCAGCTGTCGGAGATCAAGGAAGGCTCCTACATCGGCGTCACCGGCATGCCCGAGCCCGACGGCACCCAGAAGGCGATCGCCGTGCACATCTTCCCTGAAAACCAGCGCGGTGCGGCCGAAGGCTTCCGTCCCTGGGATGCGCGCGCCAATTCGACCATGACCAACGCCACGGTGGCGCAGTCGGTGAAGGGCACCGACGGCCAGAACATCACGGTGAAGTACAAGGACGGCGAGAAGAAAGTCGTGGTGCCACCGGACACGCCGATCGTCACCTTCACCGCCAGCGACAAATCCGAGATCAAGCCCGGCGCGAAGCTGATCATCTTCGGCGCGGCAAAAAGGGACGACGGCTCGCTGGAGGCGAACCGGGTGAATGTCGGCCGCGACGGGATTACGCCGCCGATGTGAGTGAGCGCGGAAATTCGTAGGGTGGGTTAGGCGAAGCCGTAACCCACCATGCTTCCGCGAATGTGGACCGAAGCTGGTGGGTTGCGCTCAGCGACTGCGCTTCGCGCATCTGCCGAGCTAACCCACCCTACGGCACCGCCGCTTCGCCTCACACCGCAATGACGTGATCGTCGATCTCGTCCACCTTGTTGACGCCGCACAGGCCCATGGTGGTGAGCAGTTCTTTCTGGATGATGTCGATCGCCTTGGCGACGCCGGCCTGGCCGCCGGCCCCGAGGCCATAGGCATAGGCGCGGCCGATCATGCAGGATTTCGCGCCGAGCGCGAGCGCGCGCATCACGTCCTGGCCGGAGCGGATGCCGCCGTCGAACATGATCTCCATCTTCTCGCCGACCGCGTCCGCAATCTCCGGCAGCACCTCGATCGAGGAGGGCGCGCCGTCGAGCTGACGGCCGCCATGGTTGGAAACCACCAGCGCCTGCGCGCCGGTCTTGGCGGCCTCCTCGGCGTCCTCGACGTCGAGAATGCCCTTGATGATGAGCTTGCCCGGCCAGATGCTGCGGACCCACTCGACGTCCTTCCAGTTCAGCGAGGTGTCGAACTGTGACGCCGTCCACTCGGCGAGGCGGTTGAGATCCTCGGTATTCTTCACGTGGCCGGCGATGTTGCCGAAGGTGCGGCGCTTGCCTTGCAGCACGCCGGAGACCCAGGCCGGCTTGCTGGCGAAATCCAGCAGTTTCGACAGCGACCATTCCGGCGGCACCGTCATGCCGTTCTTGATGTCGGCATGGCGCTGGCCGATCACCTGGAGGTCGACCGTGAGCACCAGCGCGCTGCACTTGGCCGCCATCGCGCGCTGGATCAATTCCTTGATGAAGCCGCGGTCCTTCATCACGTAGAGCTGGAACCAGAACGGCTTTTCGACATTGGCGGCGATGTCCTCGATCGAGCAGATCGACATCGTCGACTGCGTGAACGGGATACCGGCGGCCTGCGCCGCGCGGCAGGCATGGATCTCGCCGTCGCCGTGCTGCATGCCGAGCAGGCCTACGGGCGCGAGGACCAGCGGCATGGTCGAGGGCTCGCCGAGGATCGTGGTCGCGGTGTCGCGCTTGGAGACGTCCACCAAAATGCGCTGGCGGAACTTGATCGCCTGCATGTCCTCGCGATTGGCGCGAAGCGTCTCCTCGGCATAGGAGCCGCGGTCGCAATAGTCGAAGAACGCCTTCGGCACGCGGCGCTTATGCAGCGCGCGGAGATCGTCGATACAGGTGATGTGCTTCATGAACGTTTCCCCGGCCCGTCTAACTCGGAAGTCTTGCATTGGAAGAGCGAGGGGTCATCTAGCATGGTTGGATGCACAGCCAAATCGTTTGAGAGGAGGGCGCCATGACGAGGCCGCACGCCACACCTTCGCCGGAAGAGATCAAGGAGAAGCGCGACCTCGAGGAAGCGCTGGAAGAAGGCCTGGAAGAGACCTTTCCGGGGTCCGATCCCGTCAACGTCACCCAGCCGCCGCCGAGTCGCGAGGACGGCCATGTGAAGCGAAGCGGCTAGGCGGGTTCCGCCCTGTTCCCCTGTTCCTGCGGGAAATATAGTGTTAACAATACGTTATCGGGCGACCCGCGCGCCCGGTTCCGTAACGATTTATCACATTTTTTGAAGCCAAGTTTGCCGCGATAGCCTTATAAGACCTCAGCACATCAGGGATGCGGGGCCCGTTCGGGCAGCCCGTGGTTGCAGAGGGGATCCCTGGTTGTTGCGTGGGGGACGATATGAGCCGCAAATATTTCGGGACGGATGGGATTCGGGGCCGCGCCAACGGTCTGATCACACCGGAGCTCGCGCTCAAGGTCGGGCAAGCCGCAGGCCTTGCGTTTCAGCGCGGCGATCACCGCCATCGGGTCGTGATCGGCAAGGATACCCGCCTGTCCGGCTACATGATCGAATACGCGATGGTCGCGGGCTTCACCTCGGTCGGGATGGACGTGCTGCTGGTCGGACCGATGCCGACGCCGGCGGTCGCGATGCTGACCAAGTCGATGCGCGCCGATCTCGGCGTCATGATCTCGGCCTCGCACAATCTGTTCGAGGACAACGGGATCAAGCTGTTCGGGCCGCAGGGCTTCAAGCTCTCCGACGACGTCGAGCGCCAGATCGAGCAGCTGCTCGACGAATCCCTCGACAAGCGGCTCGCCCAAAGTGCGAGCCTCGGCCGCGCCCGCCGCATCGACGGCGTGCATGACCGCTACATCGAATTCGCCAAGCGCACGCTGCCGCGCGATCTGTCGCTGGACGGTCTGCGGGTCGTGGTCGATTGCGCCAATGGCGCCGCCTACAAGGTCGTGCCGGAGGCGCTGTGGGAGCTGGGTGCCGACGTCGTGCCGATCGGCGTCGAGCCCGATGGCTTCAACATCAACAAGGAATGCGGCTCCACCTCGCCGGAAGCGCTGTCGAAGAAGGTGCGCGAGATGCGCGCTGACATCGGCATCGCGCTCGACGGCGACGCCGATCGCGTCATCCTGGTCGACGAGCGCGGCCATATCGTCGACGGCGACCAGCTGCTCGCCGTGATCGCGCAGAGCTGGAAGGAAGACGGCCGGCTGTCGCGGCCGGGCATCGTCGCGACCGTGATGTCCAATCTCGGCCTCGAGCGTTTCCTGAAGGGGCAGGGACTCGATCTCGTGCGCACGCCGGTCGGCGACCGCTACGTGCTCGAGCAGATGCTGAACGGCGGCTACAATCTCGGTGGCGAGCAGTCCGGCCACATCATCCTGTCCGACTACGCCACCACCGGCGACGGCTTCGTTGCAGCCTTGCAGGTGCTGGCGGTGGTGCAGAAGTCGCGGCGGCCGGTGTCCGAGGTCTGCCACCGCTTCGATGCGCTGCCGCAGATCCTCAAGAACGTCCGCCACAAGGGCGGCAAGCCGCTCGACGATTCCGACGTCAAGTCGGCGATCTCCGACGGCGAGAGGCGCCTCAACGGCCACGGCCGCCTGTTGATCCGCTCCTCCGGCACCGAGCCCGTGATCCGCGTGATGGGCGAGGGTGAGGACCGCATCCTGGTCGAGGACGTCGTCGACACCATCGTCTCCGCGCTGGGGCAGGCGGCGGCTTGAGTCGTCCTTCCTTCTCCCCCCCGCGGGGGGAGAGGGTAAGGCACGCGCATTCCAGCCATAAACGATTGGCGGTGGTTCCATCGCCGCCTGCATCGTAATGAGCTTGTCGCGGCAATCTGCCGCGCCGGGGTCGCTCCATTGAACAAGGTTGTCGTCGTACCTGCGGACACGCTGACCGAGCCCGTCGTCGTCAGCGACGTGGCGCCTGCCAAGGTGGCCGCGGGGCCGGCTTATGTCGTGCTTGCCGGCATCAGCGTCTCGCATTTCCTCAACGACACCATGCAGTCGCTGATCGCCTCGGTGTATCCGATCCTGAAGGACACCTACGCGCTCGACTTCGCGCAGATCGGCATGATCACGCTGGCCTTCCAGTTCACGGCCTCGCTGCTTCAGCCGGTGGTCGGGCACTACACCGACAAGAAGGCGCAGCCCTATTCGCTGGCGATCGGCATGGCCTCGACCTTCTTCGGTCTGTTGCTGCTCAGCGCCGCGCATCAATATCTCGTCATCCTCGTCGCCGCCGCGCTGGTCGGTCTCGGCTCGGCGGTGTTTCACCCCGAATCCGCACGCATCGCGCGGCTCGCCTCCGGCGGGCGCTACGGCTTCGCGCAATCGGTATTCCAGCTCGGCGGCAGCTTCGGCACCTCGATGGGGCCGGTGCTCGCCGCGCTCATCGTCGTGCCGTTCGGGCAGGGCAGCATCGCCTGGTTCTCCTCGATCGCCTTTCTCGCGATCGTCATCCTCTGGCGCATCGGCCGCTGGTACGCGCCGCAGATCGCGGCGAAGAAGGCCGCGCCCGTTCATATCCAGCCGGGCGCGCCGAGCTCGCGCCGCGTCGTCATCGCGCTGCTCGTGCTGGTCGCGCTGCTGTTCTCCAAGCAGCTCTACGTGTCGAGCCTGTCGAGCTATTACATCTTCTATCTGATCGACCGTTTCGGCGTGTCGACGCAGGCTGCGCAAATCTATCTGTTCGTCTTCCTTGCTGCGAACGCCGTCGGCGCATTTCTCGGCGGTCCCCTGGGGGATCGCTTCGGCCGCAAGATCGTGATCTGGATCTCGATCCTCGGCGCGCTGCCGTTCACGCTGGCGCTGCCCTATGCCGGGCTCTACGCCAGCGCGGTGCTGTCGGTGATCATTGGTCTGATCATCTCCTCGACCACGTCGTCGATCATCGTGTTCGCGCAGGAGCTGGTGCCGCATCGCTTCGGCATGATCTCCGGCGTGTTCTTCGGCGTCGCCTTCGGCATCGGGGGCCTTGGGGCCGCCGTGCTCGGCGAGCTCGCCGATCACACCTCGATCGCGTTCGTCTACCAGATCTGCGCCTGGCTGCCGGCGATCGGGCTGCTCGCGGTGTTCCTGCCGAAACTGCCGCGGCCGGTTCGTTAACGCATCCTCTCCCGCAGCAATGCGGTTTCACACATCGTTAGGAATTACGGCGAGCTCGCCGCATTCCGCGCGGCGTTCTTGCAACGCTCGCGCGGCGGGCGCGTGTGAGTTGAGAAAAAATCAACCTTAAAAATTAGGGTTAAGTGGCGCTTAAACATTTGCTGGCATCGTCCGCCCGTGAGTTTCCAGAACGTGGGGCGTCTGCAATTTGCCTCACCGGCCATAAGGACGAAGCCAATGCGTAGCGTTAAAACTCTCCTTGCCGCGGGTGCGGCAACCCTGATCTCGTCGATGGCTTTCGCCGCCGACATGCCGATCGCCGCGCCCCCTCCCATGTACGCGCCGCCTCCGCCCGCCGATTTCGGCGGCTGGTATCTGCGTGGCGACATCGGCATGACCAATCAGAGCGCCAAGCGCATCGACAGCGTCCTGCCGGCCGGATTTCAGGCGACGAACGTCGGAGTGGGCTTTGACTCGTCCCCCCTGTTTGGTCTCGGCGTGGGCTATCGCTTCAATAACTGGTTCCGTGCGGACCTGATCGGCCAGTATCGAGGCAAGGCCAACCTGCATGGTGCAGACAACCTCGTTGGGCCTGGTTTTGTCGGCTCGAACAACTACGGCGGCAGCAAATCCGAGTGGGTCGTCATGGCCAATGCCTATGTCGATCTCGGCACCTGGTGGTGCATCACTCCGTTCATCGGCGCCGGTGTCGGCGGCTCCTACAACAAACTCAGCGGGTTCCGTGACGACGGCGTTCAGATCCTCGGCGGCCCTCCCGTCAGCAGCGTGACCTATTTCGCCGACAAGGGGCAGTGGAACTTCGCCTGGGCCGCCCATGCCGGCCTCGCGTACAAGGTCAATCCCGGCTTCACGGTCGAACTGGCCTACAGCTACATGGATCTCGGCGATGCCGCGCCTGGCAACTTCCGCGCGTTCGACGGCAGCATCTCGGGTCCCTCGACGATCAAGGTCAGGGACATCACCTCGCACGACATCAAGCTCGGCGTGCGCTGGGACCTCAACAGCCCGCCGGCCTACGTGCCGCCGCCGCTCGTCACCAAGGGCTGATCGGCAAGCCGATCGGTTAGGACTTCTTAACGGCGCGGGATCATCCCGCGCCGTTTTGCTTTGCGTATTTTTCATGGCGAGTGGCGATGAAGTCGCCTGACGCAACCATTGGTTAAGGTTAACAGGCGATGATCATCGCAACAGTTCGAGTCCGATGGAGCGTTGCGATGCGTAGGCTGATGGTGGCGGCAGCGATGTTGGGGACGGTGTCTGCTGCACACGCGGCCGACATGCCGGATCTGCCGATCCTGCGCGGCAGCTTCACCGACGGTCTGACCAGTGCCCGGCCAATCTGGCAGGGCAGCTATTTCGGCGTTCAGGCCGGCTATGGCTCGTCCGACGAGAACTTCAACGGCTCGACCAGCAACATGATGGCGGCATTGTTGGCCGATACGTTGATCGAGTCGGAGATGGGTGTATCGCAGTGGAATCTGGGACTCGGCAAGGCCTCCCGCCGCAGCTCCGGATACGGCGCCTTCATCGGCTACAATGGCCAGTGGGACGATGTCGTGCTCGGCATCGAGGCAAGCTACCTCCATGGTTCCTTCGGGGGATCAGCCTCGGCCAGCGAAGCCCGCAGCAACCAACTGTCTGACGGTAACGTGCACTCCGTCACGGCAAGCTCGACGTCCGCGATCGCGATCAAGGACATGGCGACATTTCGCGGCAGGGCTGGCTATGCGTGGGGATGCTTCCTCCCGTATATGTTCGCAGGACTTGCGCTTGGCAACGCCGACATCACGCGTACGGTGAGCGTGCAGGATTATGTGACCCCGGCCGGCGTTCTGCAGGGGCCTATCTCCGCGACCGAGGCCCAGCACAATCATCTGATTTACGGCTACAGCGCCGGTCTCGGCGTCGATGTCAATCTGGTCGGCGGCTTGTTCATGCGTGCGGAGTACGAATATATCCGCTTCACCTCCCAGGTCGACACCAGCATCAACACCGTTCGCGCCGGTCTCGGCTACAAATTCTGACCCTCCGCGCACGCCGCGGTTGACAGCTCTGCGCCGTCCTGATGCTCTGTCGCTGAACGCGGGGCGTGGCGAGCGATGAAGATCTACGGCGACAGCAATTCCGGCAATTGTCTCAAGGTGAAATGGGTCTGCGACAAGCTCGCATTGCCCTACCAATGGATCGAGATCGACACGCGCAAGGGCGAGACGCGCACGCCGCAATTTCTGGCGATGAACGGTGCCGGCCAGGTGCCGACCGTCGCATTCGACGACGGCCGCACGCTGGCGCAGTCCAATGCCATCATCCGCTATCTCGCCCGCGACAGCGCGCTCGTTCCGCGCGACGCCTTCACTGCTGCCAAGATGGACGAATGGCTGTTCTGGGAACAGTACAGCCACGAGCCCTATGTCGCGGTGTGCCGTTTCCTGCTGGTCTACCTCGGCAAGGATGCATCCGAGCTCGACCCCGAGAAGGTCAAGCGCGGCTATGCGGCGCTCGAGCGGATGGAGCAGCATCTTTCGGCCAGCCGCTTCCTCGCAGGCGAGACGGTTTCGCTCGCGGATGTCTCGCTGCTCGCCTATACGCGCGTCGCGCATGAAGGTGGCTTCGATCTCGGCCGCTTTGCGGCCGTTCGCCGCTGGATCGGCGAGGCCGAGGCCTTGCTCGGCCTTCCGCCTGTGCGCTGAGCTCTGGAGTTTCCTGCATGACTGCCAAGCCCGTCTCCATCCGTCGCGCGCGCCGCGACGACGTTGCGGCGATCGTGGCGATGCTCGCCGACGATCATCTGGGGCGCGCCCGCGAGCGCGTGGAGGATCCGCTGCCTGCGTCTTACTACGACGCGTTCGAGCGGATCATGCGCGATTCGAATCTTCAGTTGGTTGTCGCCGAGAGCGAGGGCAGGGTGGTCGGTTGTCTGCAGCTCGCGATCCTCCCGGGGCTGAGCTCACAAGGCGGTTCGCGCGGCCTGCTCGAAGACGTCCGCGTTGCCACTGATTGTCGCAGCCGCGGCATCGGTGAGCAGCTGGTGCAATGGGCGGTGACGGAAGCGAAGGCGCGCGGCTGCAATCTGGTCGAACTGCTGACGCATCAGACGCGCGTCGATGCGCAGCGCTTCTACAAGCGGCTTGGATTTGCATCGAGCCACGTCGGCATGACTGTTCGCTTTTGAGGCAGCTCATCGCGGCCTTTGCGCAAGCTGCGAAATCGGATCGCGTGTTCGTTCGCATTAAGGGCTGATAAACTACCCGTCCGTCGTTCACGTTTCTCCGGGAACGAACGGTGCTACGGGACGTCAGACACCGGGCTCGGTTGGTTCGGGGATTTCGATGAGCTATTCACTGATCAAGGTCGGCAACGACTATGTCGTGCAGGCCGACGACAAGTGCATTTTGAAAGTCGGCAGCCGCCGTCGCGCCGCGCAACTGATCAGCGAGGCGACGGATCTGCTGAATGCCCTGGCTGCGGCCGAATCTCCCGAGAAACCGGTGGACGCGCCATCACTCGCGCGTGAGGCCCCGGAACTTCCTTGACTGCCCTTCCCGATTCCCGTATCAGCCGCGGCGGGACACCTCCCCCCAACGGGAGGCTTACTATCTGGAAGGGTAGATCATGACTGTAGCGAAGCCCGCTTCGCGGCCGACCGTGCCGCATTTTTCCTCCGGCCCCTGCGCCAAGCGCCCCGGCTGGAACGCCCAAAATCTCAAGGACGCAGCTCTCGGCCGCTCGCATCGCGCGAAGGTCGGCAAGACCAAGCTCAAGCTCGCGATCGATCTGACGCGCGAAGTGCTCGAGGTCCCCGCCGATTACCGCATCGGCATCGTGCCGGCGTCCGATACCGGCGCGGTCGAGATGGCGCTGTGGTCACTGCTCGGCGCACGGCCCGTCACCACGCTCGCCTGGGAATCCTTCGGCGAGGGATGGGTCAGCGACATCGTCAAGGAATTGAAGCTCAAGGACGTCACCAAGCTGAACGCGGCATACGGTGAGATCCCCGACCTGTCGAAGGTCGATCCGAAGAGCGACGTCGTCTTCACCTGGAACGGCACCACGTCAGGCGTGCGCGTGCCGAACGCCGATTGGATCAGCGCGACCCGTGAAGGCCTGACCATTTGCGACGCGACCTCGGCTGCGTTTGCGCAGGCTCTCGACTGGGCCAAGCTCGACGTCGTCACCTTCTCCTGGCAGAAGGCGCTCGGCGGTGAGGCCGCACACGGCATGCTGATCCTGTCGCCGCGTGCGGTGGAGCGGCTCGAGACCTACAAGCCGGCCTGGCCGCTGCCGAAGATCTTCCGCATGACCAAGGGCGGCAAGATCAACGAAGGCATCTTCGTCGGCGAGACCATCAACACGCCGTCGATGCTCTGCGTCGAGGATTATCTCGATGCGCTGAACTGGGCCAAGTCGATCGGCGGTCTCAAGGCGCTAATCGCCCGTGCCGACGCCAACACCAAGGTGCTCGCCGACTGGAAGGCGAAGACGCCGTGGATCGACTTCCTGGCCAAGGACGCCGCGATCCGCTCCAACACCTCGGTGTGTCTGAAGTTCACCGATCCCGCGATCACCTCGCTCTCCGAGGACGCGCAGGCCGACTTCTCCAAGAAGCTGGTCGCGCTGGTCGAGAAGGAAGGCGCCGGCTACGACTTCGCCTATTACCGCGATGCGCCGGCCGGCCTGCGCATCTGGTGCGGCGCCACCGTCGAGGCCAAGGACGTCGAGCTGCTGACGCAGTGGATCGACTGGGCCTTCGCCGAGACCAAGGCCGCGCTCGCGAAAGCGGCGTAACTCGTCCAACTCGTTCTCGTCATGGCCGGGCATCAGCGCGAAGCGCGTCTTTGCAAAGGTGACCCGGCCATCCATCCATCAAGAGAGATGGACCCGCGGGTTTTGCCCGCAGGTGACGTTCCGTAAATGCAGCTCGCACCACGGATGACACCCATGACCAAACCCAAAGTTCTCATTTCCGACGCGCTCTCGCCCGCTGCCGTGCAGATCTTCAAGGATCGCGGCATCGAGGTCGACTTCCAGCCCAACCTCGGCAAGGACAAGGACAAGCTCGCCGAGATCATCGGCAATTACGACGGCCTCGCGATCCGCTCCGCGACCAAGGCCACCGCGAAGATCATCGACAAGGCCACCAACCTCAAGGTGATCGGCCGCGCCGGCATCGGCGTCGACAATGTCGAGATCCCCGCCGCCACGGCGAAGGGCATCATCGTGATGAACACGCCGTTCGGCAATTCGATCACGACCGCCGAGCACGCCGTCACCTTGATGCTGGCGCTCGCCCGCGAGATCCCGCAGGCCGACGCCTCGACCCAGGCCGGCAAGTGGGAGAAGAACCGCTTCATGGGCGTCGAGATTACCGGCAAGGTGCTCGGCGTCGTCGGCTGCGGCAATATCGGCTCGATCGTCGCCGACCGTGGCCTCGGCCTGCGCATGAAGGTGATCGCGTTCGATCCGTTCCTGTCGCCGGAGCGTGCCAAGGACATCGGCGTCGAGAAGGTCGACCTCGACGATCTGCTCAGGCGCGCCGATTTCATCACCCTGCACACCCCGCTCACCGAGAAGACCAAGAACATCATCGATGCGGCTGCAATCGCCAAGATGAAGAAGGGCGTGCGCCTGATCAACTGCGCCCGCGGCGGTCTCGTCGACGAGCAGGCGGTGCTCGATGCCCTCAACTCCAAGCACATCGCCGGCGCCGCCTTCGACGTCTTCGTCGAGGAGCCCGCGAATGCGAACGTGCTGTTCGGCCATCCCAACGTGATCTGCACGCCGCATCTCGGCGCCTCCACCACCGAGGCGCAGGAGAACGTCGCGCTGCAGGTGGCCGAGCAGATGTCGGACTATCTGTTGTCCGGCGCGATCTCCAACGCCATCAACTTCCCCTCGATCACCGCCGAAGAGGCGCCGAAGCTGAAACCCTTCATCGCGCTGGCCGAGAAGCTCGGCTCCTTCGCCGGCCAGCTCACCGAGACCGGCATCTCGAAGGTCACGATCACCTATGAGGGTCATGTCGCGGAGATGAAGATCAAGGCGCTGACCTCCGCCGTGCTGTCCGGCCTGCTGCGGCCGATGCTGGGCGAGGTCAACGTGGTGTCGGCGCCCGTCGTCGCCAAGGAGCGCGGCATGGTGGTCGACGAGGTGACCCGCGCCGCGCAGAGCGATTATGAAAGCCTGATCACGGTGACGGTCGCGACGGAACGCCAGGAGCGTTCGGTCTCCGGCACGGTGTATCACGACGGCAAGCCGCGTCTGGTCGACATCAAGGGCATCCGGGTCGACGCCGAGTTCGGCAAGTCGATGATCTACGTCACCAACGAGGACAAGCCGGGCTTCATCGGCAAGTTCGCAAGCCTCTTGGGCGACGCCAAGATCAACATCGCGACCTTCCATCTCGGCCGGGTCGAGCAGGGCGGCGATGCGATCGCGCTCATCGAGGTCGACGGCGCGGTGCCGGCAGACGTGCTCGCCAAGGTGCAGGCGCTGCCGCAGGTCAAGCAGGTCAAGGCACTGACGTTCTGACGCTCCGTCATTCCGGGGCTCGCGAAGCGAGATCTCCGGCGCGCACTTGCGCGCCTGAGAATCTCGAGATTCCGGGTTCGATGTCTGCGCATCGCCCCGGAATGACGAGAATCATACATATTCCGAGCCGCGGAACAATGCCGCTTCCATCACCCGGAGGCGGCGTTTTTATTTTCCCGCGCCTGACCAACTTTGTGTACCAATGGCGCCAAGAACGCCTCGTAACCACGCTCCGTTCAAGATCGTTCGAAAAGGGAGAAGACAATGCGTGAAGCCGTCATCGTTTCCTATGCGCGCACGGGCCTTGCGAAATCCGGCCGCGGCGGGTTCAACATCACGCCGCCGATGTCGCTCGCGGCGCACGCCATCCAGCACGCTGTGAGCCGCGCCGGCGTCGACAAGGACTATGTCGAGGACTGCTATCTCGGCAATTGCGCCCATGGCGCGCCGAACATCGGCCGCCAGGCCGCGCTGCTCGCGGGTCTGCCGAAGACCACCGCCGGCGTCTCGGTGAACCGGTTCTGCTCCTCGGGACTCCAGACCATCGCGATGGCCGCCAACTCGATCCGCTCGGATGGCGCCGACTGCATCGTCGCCGGCGGCGTCGAGAGCATCTCGATGCCGGGCGGCGGGACGCCGAAGGAATCGATCGACCCTGAGTTGCTCAAGGTCGCACCCGACATCTTCATGGCGATGATCGACACCGCCGACATCGTCGCCGAGCGCTACAAGCTCAGCCGTGAATACCAGGACGAGTTCTCGCTGGAATCGCAGCGCCGCATGGCTGCGGCGCAGCAGGCGAACAAGTTCAAGGACGAGATCGTCCCGATGAAGACGAAGATGAAGGTCGTCGACAAGCAGACCAAGGCGGAGAGCATCGTCGACTACACCGTCGACCGCGACGAGTGCAACCGGCCCGAGACCACGATGGAAGGTCTCGCCAAGCTCGAGCCGGTGAAGGGCCCCGGCAAGTTCGTCACCGCCGGCAATGCCAGCCAGCTCTCCGACGGCGCCGCCGCCGTGGTGCTGATGGAGGCCAAGGACGCCGAGAAGCGCGGCCTCAAGCCGCTCGGCCGTTTCGTCGCCTGGGCCACCGCCGGCTGCGAGCCCGACGAGATGGGCATCGGCCCGGTGTTCGCGATCCCGAAGCTCTTGAAGCGCACCGGCCTCAAGGTCGACGACATCGACCTGTGGGAGCTCAATGAAGCCTTCGCCAGCCAGTGCCTGTATTGCCGCGACCAGCTCGGCATCGATCCCGCCAAGTACAACGTCAACGGCGGTTCGATCGCGATCGGTCACCCCTTCGGCATGACCGGCGCACGTCTCACCGGCCACCTGCTGCAGGAAGGCGCGCGCCGCAAGGCGAAGTGGGGCGTGGTGACGATGTGCATCGGCGGCGGCCAGGGCGGCGCCGGACTGTTCGAGATCTACAGCTGAGATCAGCGGCAGGAACGCGAAAGGGCACGGCGCGAGCCGTGCCCTTTCTGTTTGGGCGTTGAGCTGTACGAAACGGACGAGACTGCCGGCTGCGCCGGCGGTCGTCTACGCGAGCCTAATGGTCAGGCTTCTCGCGCGTGATGACGCCGGTCTTGGGATCGGCATGGAATTCCATCTTCTGTCCGTTCTTGATGCCTTCGCCCTCCCACCGGCCATCGTCGGCTTCGAGCTTGGTCACTTGGCTGTAGCCTGACTCCAAAGCCTTGGCCTTCACTTGCTCCATCGGCATCCAATCCGGTCCGGGTTGATCTGCACTCGCTGTGGAGCCAAGGGCGAGGAAACCGGCAACCATAAGCATGGCAAGCTTCATGAGAGTCTCCCTTGTAAGAGGCTTCAACGGGAACGCCGACAGTGTGTTCCTCTCACGCGGGCCAATTTAGGGCATGCGGCGTTCCGTCCCCTCATGCTTTGGCCAGCGCCGGTGCGAACACCACCTCGATCAGCGTGCCGGAATTGCCCGCGCTCTTGATGTTGAACTGGGCGCGGTTGGCTTCGACCAGGGCCTTGGTCAGCGACAGGCTCAGCGCCGAGCTGTCCGCGGCGTCGCCGGGCGGCGGGGTGCGGAACGGCTCCATCGCGGCGGCGAGCTCGCGCTCGCTGAGGCCATGGCCGGTGTCGCGGATGCGCAGCGCGATCTCGCCGCGGTCGGTCAGTGCGGTCGAGACGATGACCTGGCCGCCGGCGCTGGCGAGTCGGATCGAGTTGGAGATCAGATTCATGCTGATCTGCCGCATCGCGCGCGCGTCCGCGCTCACCTGCGGCAGCGCATGCGCGAGCGAGGTGCGGATGATGATGCGTTCGCGATTGGCCTGCGGCTGCATCACCGTCACGCAGGCCTCGACCAGGTCGTTGAGGTTGAGGTTCGCGAAGTTGAGGTCGAGCTTGCCGGTCTCGATCCGCGACAGCTCCAGCAGGTCGTCGATGATGGCGATGACGCGCTCGCCGGAGGCGCGGATGTCCTTCATGTATTCGCCATAGCGCTCGTTGCCGAGCGTGCCGAAGCGTTCGGAGATCATCACCTCGGCAAAGCCGATGATCGCGTTGAGCGGCGTGCGGATCTCGTGGCTGATCCGCGCCAGCATGTCGGCCTTGGCATTCGCCGCGCCGTCGGCGAGACGGCGGGCCCGCGTCAGCTCGCTCTCGCCCTTCTTGCTCTGGGAGAGATCGCGGAACACGGCGAAGAAGTTCGGCCCGTCCGGCCGCGTGCGGCCCATGATCATCGCGAGCGGAATGACGCCGCCCTTTTTCTCGCGGCCCAGCACCTCGCGGCCGTGGTCGAGCAGGCTCGCAATGTCCTGGCTCTTCACGCTGTCGAGATAGTCGGCGACGATCTGCTGGCTCTCGGGCGCGAACAGCGTCACCAGGTTCTGCTCGAGCAGCGCCTGGCCGTCATAGCCGAACAGCGCCTCGGCACTGCGGTTGCAGGCGTGGATATTGCCCTCGGCATCGAACATCACGATGCCCTCGGCCGTGGTGTCCAGGATCGCGGCGAGATCCTCCGCGTCGGCGTCGCCGGCGGCGGGCTCGAGCTCGGGTGCAAAGGGGAAGGATTCTTCGACGAGGGTTTCGGTGACGACAGTCCCGGCAACAACCGGCGGCGCGGCGATGACGGGTGCCGCTGGCGGCAGCGCGCAGACCAGCGCATGTGCGCTGTCGCCGTCCCAGTCGATCGTGTGCAGATGCGCGTCGCAGGTCGCGAGCGGCGCTTCACCGTTTGCCGCCGTCGCGCTGATCGTCACCGGCGTGCCCGCCTGCGAGGTGCTGCTGGCCGCTGAGACGCCCGGCTCGACATAGAGCGCGTCGAGCCCGCCGGCATCGTCCAGCGCGCCGAGATTTGCATAGCCCAGGCGCGCGAGGAAGGCGGGGTTGGCGTAGAGCAGGCGGTCGAGGCGGTAGATCAGGATGCCCGTCGGCATGAGATCGAGCAGCGCGCGGTCGCGTGCGGGCGCACCGCGGGCCGGCGGCGCGGGCTCGCTCAGCCATTCGGCTGCGGCTTGCTGCGCCGCGTGCTCCGGCGGCTCGGGCGTGATCTCCGCGGCCGGCGGCTCGACGGCATCGGCCGCGATCGTCTCGCGCTCGCGTTCGAGGCGCTCGGACAATTGCCGGGCGAGCTCGTTAAACGCGCTGTTCTCGACCGGCGTCAGCGTCGGCGCTCTCTGGTCACCTTGTGACCTCTGGTCACCTTGTGACCGGGGATCGCCGGGCGGGCGGAAGGGCACGACGTTGGGAGGCGTTTCCACTGGGGTTTCCACGGACGGCTCGGGATCGGTTGGGGGTGAGTTCGCTTCGGGTTCGGGCAGTTCGGGCTCTGGCTCAGGCGGCGCGATCGGCGGAGGCGGTGCCTCTGCCACGGGCTCCGGCTCTGGTTCTGGCGCGACGACGTCGGCGGAACGGCCATGCTGCACCGGCGGCCCGGTCCGCTTTTCGAAACGCCGGAGCGCTTCGAGCCGGTTCAGGCCGTCGAGATCGCGGCAGACGCCAAATCCCTTGAAGCCCGCGAAGTTGCGCGCGCGGTCATAGACCGGAAGACCCGCAAGCTCGACCGCCAGACGCTCGTCGCCATCGGCTGGCCAGTTCACGGTGATGCCGGCCCAGGTGTCGTGGCTCTCGAGCGCCTTTGCAACGCGGCCTTGCGGATCGAGCGCGAAGTCCGCGGCGATCTCGCGCCAGGGCCGGCCGAAGCCCGAGGCGGTGTGCGCGCCCATCAGGCCGACGAATTCGCCGGAGAGAAGCACAAAGCGGCCCTCGTCATCCGTCTGCCAGAGGAAGCGCAGCGGATGTTGACGCGGTGCGGGCGGCTCATGGCCCGACGGCGGCTCGACCATGCCCATCGTGATCGGCGCAGCCTGCGGCGACACGATGGCCTCTGCGCAGTTTTCAACCGGAGTTTCGGCGACGGCCTCGACGGCCTGCTCGGGCACCGGGTCTTGCAGAGCCTCTGCGCCCGCTTCGCTCGCGGCCGGTTCGGATGCGAGCGTCGTCGGCGCGGCCGGTTCGGTGGCGTCGATCGGCTCCGCGAAGGCGTCGAACAAGGCGATGCCGGCCGGCGCATGCTGCGATGGCGGCGGCGCGCTTGGCATCTCGGCTTCCTGCCGCGCGGGTTCGGCCTTTGCTTCGGCCACCGCATCCGGCACGCCTTCGGCCGCGGGCGAGTCATGCGCGGCATCCTGTGCGGCGTGGGGCGCGATCAGCGCGATGAGGCCGATATCGGCGCCGGTGCCGACCCGTTGCAGCACCATCTGGCCGATGCCGATCGGCGTCTCGGCGCGGCCGCGTGCCAGCGCATCGCTGCGCGCCTGCTCGAGACCGGCTTCGCCGAGATCGCGAAAGCCGAGCAGCGCGCGCGCGGCTTCGCTGGCGCCGACGAACAGGCCGTCGGGCGCGAATGCCGCCATCGGCACCGTGGCGCCGGCGACGAGGCGATGCAGCCGCTCGATCAGCGGCATGCTGCGCAAGGCCGGATCCATCGCGGTGATGAGCACGGCAGATCTCTCGCTAAAATGGCCGCCATCGGCAAAGTCGAGCCGCGCGCAGGCGCAGGTCATCAGCGCGCCGAGCCGGGCGCCGAAGCCGCGCAGCCGTTCGAGCCGCACGCCGCCGCCTGCCGGCAGGCTGCGCGCGAGGCGTGCGACCTGGCGGCGGTGGCTGTCCGCGGGGCCGAACACCTTGTCCGCGAGCGCCGTGGCGTGCGCCGCGCCGAACAGCCTGGCGCCGACCGGATTGGCCCACAGCACGCGCGCGCCGTCGATCGACCACAGCCAGGTGGCCAGCGGAGACGTCGCGTGCACGGCCAGCCGGGGATCGTCCACGCCTCGCAACTGGAAATCCGAACTCTTCATCCGACCGGCTTTAAGCCTCGCAAGCGTCCCAAGGGGGCGGCTGCCGGGAAGGACAGCCTTAAGAAAGGGTTAGTATCGCCCGCAGCCACGGGCAGGTCCACGGCCCGGCCCCGGAGGAGGCCCCCTAAGCCGCGATAACCTTAATGTGCCCAACCCCGCAAGCCGCCGCCCGCTTCATCCAAGGGATTCGGAGGCGGGGCGGCAGGCGCGGCGCGGTTGCAAGACAAGGCGTCGGACGCCCTCAGCTCGTCATTCCCCGGCGCGCGGACGCGAACCCGGAATCCATCAGGTTGCAGAAATGACGGTGGAATGAATCCGAGGCTCCCTCGCTTCGCTCGGGCAAACGACGGGACTCCATTACCTCAACCCCCGGTTCCCCGTTCCGGGAACCTCACCCTTGCCGGGATTAAATTTCGCAACGCACCCGTCTGGCGCGTTGCGATGCACAATGTTGACATGATAGGCAGCCACAATGCTGGGCGCTGGGCGAGCCATCTCCTTTGTATCGCGTTTCCAGTCTTCGTTCCCGCTCAATGCGAGGGCCCGTGCTCGGGGCCGGCGGGCGCGCCAGAAGGCTCACTCCATTTTTTCATTAGCGTGAGGGACCAACATGACAGGTGCGACTGATCCGTTTTCTGCCTCGATCATCCCGTTCGAGGTTCCCGAGCAGATGCGTGCGTTCGCCGAGAAGGGCGTGTCGCAGGCCCGCGAGAACTACGCCAAGTTCAAGGACGCCGCCGAGAGCCACAACGGCACCGTCGAGGCCGTGTTCACCTGCGCCAACAAGGGCGCGAGCGAGTACACCGCCAAGCTGGTGGAGTTCATGAAGGCCAATTCGAGCGCCCAGCTGGACTTCGCCCAGCAGCTGTTCGGCGCCAAATCGCCGACGGAAGCGCTGGAGCTGTGGACCGGCCACACCCGCAAGCAGCTCGAGACCTTCCAGTCCCAGGCCAAGGAGCTGGTCGAGCTCACCCAGCGCGTCGCCGCCGAGACCGCCGAGCCGATCAAGGCCAACGCCTCGAAGTACTATCATCCCGCCGCCTGAGCGGATCGGATTGATTTGATTAAGAAACCCGGGCCCAGCGCCCGGGTTTTGTTTTGGAAATAACGCTGTTCGAGGAGCGATTCTCAGGCTTTGCGGCCTTGCCAAAAACGCCCGTTGCACCTAGTTTCCGCCCCGTCCAGCCCCCTTGGCAACGGCCCTTAAGGGCGTCCCAAGGCGCGGCTCGCCAGGATGCAGTTGTAGCTCAGTTGGTTAGAGCGCCTGTCTGTGGAACAGGAGGTCGGTGGTTCGAGCCCACCCAACTGTACCAGCGCTCCTAATCCCCCCATCGCATTGATCTGCGCCGTACCCGCAAGCTCAATCAGTTCGACGATCTTGCCATCCTGAAATCTGAGCAGGTCAGAGCTCGGTGCTGAACGTCTTTCCAGTTGAACGGTCGCGAACGTCAATGCGCAAATGGACCGCGGCGCGATCACCGTCGACCAGCTCGGCTTCCTGTCAGTTCGACCGTGCTCTTGTCGGCCCATCAGGGGGAATGCGCCATCAGGATGAAGGCTGTCACCAAGCCATCGACGTCGCCGCGCTGCGTAGGCGTGGCGTGCCCGACCAATGCGAGCATGTCTTCGCGTCGTCCGATGTTGCCCTCCTTGCAACGGGTATCAGGCAGATTGGCGACCTTTGCGTGTAAGGGCAAAGTGATCGTGTTGTTGCGCGGCGGCGCGCCACAGCACGATCGTTGGTTTTCGTTCCCGGGCTTTGGCGGAAAACGGCGGCGAGCACCGGCGAACCTTTTCATGCCCCCAGGTGTTTGTAGCTGCGGCAGGACAGACAACGCTGAGGGAGCTGAGCTATGAACGGAATTATCTATATCATCGGGCTAATCGTCGTGATTGGTGCGGTGCTCTCTTTCCTGGGCCTGCGCTGATCGATTGTTGGCTTTGGCGAGGCCGTTCGGCGCCGACGTAAAAGCCCCGGACGCCTCACCGCGCCACCACCACACCACTGCCGGCAACGTCACCGCCGCCAGCAGCGTCCCCAACGCCACTGCGCCCGACACCGGGTTCACCAGCCGCTGATACTGGACCGCGAAAATGTACGCGTTGTCGCCGGTCGGCATCGCCGCGAGCAGCACGACGATGCCGACTGCGGTTGGCGGTGGGATCAGCACGAAGGCGACCACCGGGCGTCGCCGGGAGTTCGATCGCACCCATCACCGCTATGCTCCTCGTCTGTGATTTCGAAGCGGAAGAAACGCGCAGAGCGATCAGCTGCATCAACATTTCTGGCTTGGTTTGCTCATCCTCCGCGATGTAGCCTTCGCGCATTGCGATCTGCGCCGATGGCATACTCATCCCAATGACCTCGGCCGCATCGCGTCTAGTCGTCCCGAGGAATTCGAGCGCAACAATCGTTGGGGATCTCATGTCGAACTCCGATCTCGCGTTGTCGATCGCGCTCGGTGTCGGTCTTGCGGCCGCGACGGGCTTCCGGGTCTTCCTGCCGATGCTGGTTGCCAGCGTGGCCGCTTACTCGGGCTCGCTTCCTCTGGGCGACGGCTTTGCGTGGCTTGGAACACCTGCTGCAATGCTGATGCTTGGCGTGGCCGCGCTCCTGGAGGTCGGTGCGTATTTCATTCCCGGCGTGGACAATCTGCTCGATGTCATCGCCGCGCCTGTTGCCGTGATCGCCGGAGCCATCGTATCGGCGGCGACCATGGCAGATCTTCCACCGATGATGAAATGGACGGCCGCCATCGTCGCGGGTGGCGGCGCGGCCGGCATCGTGCATGGCGTCACCGCGGCCCTGCGGGCCAAATCGACGGTCCTGACGGCTGGCCTCGGCAACTCGACCGTTGCGACCGCCGAACTGGGCGGTGCACTCCTCGTATCGCTTCTTGCTTTGGCTGCGCCGGTTGCCGCCTTCGTGCTCGTCGTTTTGATGCTCTGGCTGGCGATACGATTGATCCTGCGCCTGCGCAGGTCAGCTCCTCGCACGGATGCACCGAAGTGATCGCGTGACCGCTCGCGCGGCTACCTCATCCCCGCGACCATCACCACCACCGGCAACGGCGCCATCCGCAACGCTCAAAGCCAATCTTGCCCGCTGTCACCGTAGCTCCCCGGGTCGCAATGCGGTATCGGTAGCAAGCCAAAGACGTTCATGGACAAGCAAGCCAGGCGGAAAACATCGTGAGTTTCTTCGAGCGTCTCAAGACAGCAGCATCCGCTGAGTGGCGGGCCTACACCGAGCATCCCTTCACGAACGGATTGGCGGACGGCTCGCTCCCCGAAGCGGCGTTTCGTCACTACCTCGTTCAGGACTACCTGTTCCTCATCGAGTTTGCTCGCGCCTACGCGCTCGCGGTCTACAAGTCGCCCAGGCTTGCCGACATGCGTGAAGCAGCGGCCGGCCTTTCGGCCATCCTCGATGTCGAGATGAACCTGCATGTGAAGCTCTGTGCCGATTGGGGTCTATC
This sequence comes from Bradyrhizobium sp. 1(2017), assembly GCF_011602485.2. Lineage (NCBI taxonomy): Bacteria > Pseudomonadati > Pseudomonadota > Alphaproteobacteria > Hyphomicrobiales > Nitrobacteraceae > Bradyrhizobium > Bradyrhizobium sp. 1(2017). The sequence goes on from NZ_CP050022.2 coordinate 1,594,438, forward strand.
CCCGGCCGACCTCGAACAGGCCCCTCCCGCGGCCGAGATGCTGGCCTATACACGCTACGTGCTCGACGCCGGAATGCGCGGCGATCTGCTGGCACTCAAGGTGGCGCTTGCCCCTTGCGTGATCGGATACGCGGAGATTGCAACGCGGCTCGCCTCGCTCCCCCTCGCGGGCGCCGCGACCAACGCCTACCGCGTCTGGATCGCCGAATACGCCGGCGTGCCGTACCAGGAGGTCGCTGGCAAGGCGCGGGCGCACTTGGATCATCTCGCCGATCGCTACGCTACGCCGGCCCGCGAGGCCGAGCTGATTGCGATCTTCAAGGAAGCCACCCGGCTCGAGGCAGACTTCTGGGAGATGGCCTGGCGCGCGGGCCAGCGTGTTGAATAGCGGCTTCGGCAATCGTCAGGAGCCGCTACCTCACCGCGCCACCACCCACACCACCACCGGCAACGTCGCCGCCGCCAGCAGCGTCCCCAGCGCCACCGCGCCCGAGACCGGGTTCACCAGCCGCTGATACTGCACGGCAAAAATGTATGCGTTCGCGCCGGTCGGCATCGCCGCGAACAGCACGACGACGCCGGCGGCGACCGGGGGCAGGTCGAGCAGTCTCGCCAGCACGAAGGCGGCCGCCGGCATCGCCGCGAGCTTGAGTGCGCACATCACCAGGATGCTCAGCTTCTCGCCCTTCACCTCGAAGCGGAACAGGTTGATGCCGAGCGCGATCAGCGCCGTCGGCGAGCCCGCCTGCGCGAGCAGCTCGATGGTGCGGTCGACGACGGGGCTGAGGCCGAGGCCGGTGAAACGCCAGACCACGCCGAAGCCGATCGCCAGCATCAAGGGGTTGCGTGCGAGGTCGGCGATGACGGGCCAGATGATCGACAGGAGCGAGCCGGTGTGCTTGCGGCTGACGAACTCCATCTGCAGCGTGCCGCAGAGCCAGAGCAGCGGCGTGTTCACCGACAGGATCAGCGCCATTGGGCCCGCCGCCTCGCTGCCGAGCGCGGAGAGCACGAGCGGAATGCCGAGCATCACGATGTTGCCGTAGACCGCGCCGATCGCGAACACGACGCCGTCCTCGCTGGTGCCGCGCCGTGCGCGCAGCAGGACCGAGACCGCCATCGCCGCGATCCAGGTGATGGCGAGCGCGCCGTAATAGGCGCCCCACATCCTGTAGGGGCTGACGTCGGGAAATTCCGAGACGACGATGGTGCGGAAGAGGAGGGCAGGGATCGCGATGCTGAAGGCGAATTCTGAGATGCCCTTGTGCGCGCTTTCCGAGACGAAGCGAAACAGCACCGACGCATAGCCGGCCGCGATCAGCGCGAACACCGGCGCGACGATCAGCAATGTGGCCATGCGCTTCTACGACCCCAGCTCGATGATCCGGCGCGCCATCCGTACATTGGCATAATCGATCATCTTGCCGTCGAGGGTGACCGCGCCCTGTCCCTGTGCTTCGGCTTGCTCCATCGCCTCGACGACGCGCCGCGCCTGGGCCAGCTCCTCGTCCGATGGCGTGAACGCGCGCAGCGTCGGCTCGATCTGGTCGGGATGGATCACCTGCTTGCCGTCAAAGCCCATCGCGGCGGCCTTCTGCGCGCTGCTTTCGGTGAGCCTGGCATCGCGGAACGCGCCGCAGGGGCCGTCGATGGCGCGCAGGCCGAAGGCGCGCGCAGCGACCAAAAGGCGCATCATGGGATAGGCGAACAGGTCGAGCGGCGCGGAGGCGTAGCCGCTCTGCGCCGATCCGACATGGCAGTAGCCGTCCGGCGAGATGCCGATGTCGGAAGTGCGGGCGCCGAGCGAGGCCGCGAGATCGCCGACGCCGAGATGCAGTGCGGCGACGCTTGGGTGTGCGGCGGCGAGCGCGTCGACATTGACGAGACCGAGCGCGGTCTCGATCAGCAGCTCGAGCGAAACAGGCGAAGCGCGATCCGGCGCGGTGGCGCGAAGGCGATCGGCGATGGCGACGATGTCGCTGACGCGCTCCGCCTTCGGCACGATCACCGCATCAAGCCGGGGCAGGGTGGCGAGCGTGCGGATTTCCACTGCGATGAACGGGCTGTCGACCGCGTTGAGTCTGACCGCGACGCGCTTGCTGCCCCAGTCGAGCGATGACAGCGACTGGGCCGCTTCAGCCAGCGCAACGCCCTTTTCGGCGGGCGGCACGGCGTCTTCGAGATCCATGAACACCGCGTCCGCCATTGACGCTGCCGCCTTGGCGACGAGGCGGGCGCGATGGGCGGGAACAGCCAGATAGGCCCGGCTCGGCCGCAGCAAGGCCATGTCAATTCTCCCCGCTGAGGCCGAGCTCGCGGAGAATGGCGTCGTTGTGCTCGCCGAGATCGGGCACCGGGTCCATCCGCGGCGAGACGCCGGGAATGGTGAGCGCAGGCAGGAAGCTCGTCACCGGTCCGCACGGCGATCCCACGCTCTGCACGCGCCCACGCGCATGCAGCTGCTCGTGCTTCAAGAAGGCCTCGACCGAGTTCAGATGCGCATTGGCAATCGCGGCTTCGTCGAGCAGCCGCAGCACCTCATCGCCGGTCATCGCCGCAAAGCGCTGCTCGATATGCGCCTCCAGTTCGCCGCGGTTCTGCATCCGCAGCGGGTTCGTGCGGAAGCTCGCATGGTCGGCGAAGCCGGCATCGCCGAGCACGATGCGGCACAGCGAGCGCCATTCGCGGTCGTTCTGGATGCCGAAGAAGATCGTGCTGCCGTCGCCGACGCGGAACGGGCCGTAAGGCGCGATCGTCGCGTGCCGCGCTCCGGTGCGCGGCAGCGGGCGGCCCGTGCTTTGTGTGTAGAAGGCGGGATAGCTCATCCAGTCCGAGATGGAATCGAACAGCGAAGCCTGGAAAGCCGTGCCCTTGCCGGTCCGCTCGCGGCGAAACAGCGCCATCAGCACGCCGTTGAGGATGTACATGCCGGTGGCGATGTCGACCACGGATAGCCCGACCTTGGCGGGCTCCGCCTCGGTGCCGTTGACCGCGAGCACGCCGGCCTCGCACTGGACGAGGAGATCGTAGGCCTTCTTGTCGCTGTAGGGGCCGCCGGTGCCATAGCCCGAGACGTCGCAGGCGATGACGCGGGGGAACTTGCGCAGCAGCGACGCGGCATCGAGGCCGAGCCGCTCGGCCGCACCGGGCGCAAGATTCTGGATGAACACGTCCGCCTGCGGCAGCAGGGCGTCGAGCACCTTGCGCCCCCCAGGGCTCTTGATGTCGATGGCAAGACTCTCCTTCGACCTGTTGGTCCAGACGAACTGGCTCGACATGCCGTTCATCACATGATCGTAGTCGCGGCAGAAATCGCCAGTGCCGGGCCGCTCGATCTTGATCACCCGCGCGCCCCAATCCGCCAGGTGCCGGCTGGCCAGCGGCGCCGCGATCGCCTGCTCGAGCGAGACCACCGTCACGCCTGCCAGCGGCAGCTCCGCCTCATTCCCCTTCATGCGATCGCCTCCACTCCCGTTCGCTTCTGCCAAGCGCAGGAGACAAGCCGACCGCCCACGCAGTTTTTGATCGGGCCATGATGCTCCTGTTTTGCCCGACGTGTCAAACGCGATTTCGCTAAATCCTAAAATTTGGCAACGCGAGTGTTTGCAGTGGGTTGCCTACTGTGCATGGGGTTGTTTTTGCTTTTTTTGTTGTTGCAGGCGAAATTGGCCGAGAGTGAGCGGCGCTCTCTCCCACTCCGCAACTGTCATCCCCCGCGAAAGCGGGGGATCCAGTACATCGCAGCCCCTCGAGGAACTGCAGACGTCCCTGGATATCGGGCGGGGAAGTGCGCCCGCCCTGTTGCCGAGAGCGCACAGCTCCGAGCTTTCGCATCCCCCCTCGGTTGCCAACGAACGCCCGTTCACCCATCATTCCCTCCTGTTCGACATTTGGGGGAATCGATGCCGGCGTTTCGCTTGAAGACATCCTTGGCCACTGCAACTCTCGGGATTGCCCTGGGCGTCCTGATCCAGCCAGGCGCCGCCTTCGCCTATACGCAGGAAGAGCAGCAGGCCTGCTCGCCCGATGCGATGCGGCTGTGCGGCGAGTTCGTTCCGAACGTCGACGCCATCACCGCCTGCATGATCAAGAAGAAGTCGCAGCTCTCGCCGCAGTGCGCGGTGTTCTTCCGCCGCGGACCTGAGCCGGGCGAGGCCCGCGCCGGCAAGCCGCCCCACGCGGCCAAGAAGAGCACCAAGCCCACGGCCAAGGCGACCAAGAAGAAGAAATCCGAGCAGGGTTGAGCGCAAAGCGCGCGTCCCCGGCTCGAAACCCGGCGTTGGCGCTTCCTCTGCGCAGAGTGACGCAGTGTGACGCCGGACTCGTTTTGTTCGCGCGGGCTCGCGCAGGCCTGTGACAATTACGAAGACGTGCGAGGGAAAAGAGTCGCAAAGCGGCTTGCCCGGCGAGGTTGCATTCCACTTTGCCCCGCCGCTGCTCAAAAAACGCACGATTGCCGGCGCAAACCACGTTTCATTTCAGTTTGAAGCCGCCGTCGTGCCGAGCAGTGTGACTCAAAAGCCAACACTTGTTGTTATTTCGTGGCGGCAAGGCAACTGCCGATAAATTTTTCTTTCACGAATCAGCGTGCTGATTCATTTTCGCGGCCTGGGGTCAATCTGGAGGCCGAAGGTATGAACGTTATTGTTTTTGCATCGCGTAAAGGCGGCTCGGGCAAGAGTACCCTCGCCGCACATCTTGCCGCACAGATCAAGGCGAGCAAGCAGGTCATGCTCGTGGATGCGGATCCGCAGGGCTCGCTCACGCTGTGGCACAAGCTGCGTGGCACCAACGAACCGCCGATCAAGCCGGCCGTGAACTCCGTCAGTGGCATCGTCTCCGCGGCCAAGCGCGACGGTTATGAATGGGTGTTGATCGACACGCCGCCGAACCTGTCGGCCGTCGTCGACGACGCGATCAGGAACGCGACGATGGTGATCATTCCGGCGCGGCCCGGCGTGTTCGACGTCAACGCGGTGCAGGAAACGATTCAGATGTGCCGCGCGGCGCGCAAGCCCTACGCGGTCGTGCTCAATGGGGCGCCGGCCAAGCGCGACGAGGCCGAAAGCCCGATCGTCACCATCGCCCGCGAGGCGCTGGCGAAATTCCGTGCTCCGGTGTGGGGCGGCCAGATCACCAACCGTTCCGATTTGTTGATGGCGCTCAGCCACGGCGAAGGCGCGCGCGAGTATCAGGCCGAGAGCCGCGCGGCCCAGGAAATTGCAAGGCTGTGGGCGGCGATCGAGCGTTCAGTGAAGGCCATTCGCGGCACGGCGTCGGCATCCGGCGCAATGCACAAGCAAGCTGCTTAATTTCATTATTCATTCCCCGGACGAAAAACGCGCGGACGAGCCGCGCGTTTTGCGTTTCCGGGATGTGCTGAAGCGGTCAGGCCACCATCAGCATGTAGAACACGATGACCGGCGACAGAGTGAGGATCACCGACCAGATGCCGACGGCCCAGAGAATGTCCTCGGTGGTAAAGGCCTGCTGCCCGGCGTCGTAATGCGACGCCATCTCATGATGATTATTCACAAACGCCCCCGCGATTTCTTCGCTTATGGGTGTCAGTGATATCGGGGATGTTTTAAAAATCCGGCTGGCAGCTGCCGGCGCATTTGAACACAGGTGCTACCACGGGTTAACCATCTCCGCGCCGGCTCGTGTCAGCCGACCAGCCAGACCCGAAACAGCAGCACCGGCATCAGGCCGAGCATCACCGCCCAGAACCCGAACGACGACACCACCAGAATTCCCTGCAAAAGATCGGTTGGCGCGAACTGGCTCGCGGCCGTAGGCCGGTTGCGATGTCCCATGATCATTCCCCCTCTGGAAAGTCCTTTGCGAAAACGATAGGCGCGATTGCGTAAACGAGACGTGGACGCACCATGCGGCGGGCGCGAAGGCCGTTGGGACGCGGTTAACCATGGGCACGCTGCGTCCTCCCCCGTCGCCGACATTCCGGGACGCGACGAAGTCGCGAGCCATGGTGCGCAACTGCGCATCATGGCTCGCGCTGCGCGCGCCCGGAATGACGAGTGGAAAGACTACGCCGCGACCTTCATCCGCCGCTCGATCTCGCGATCGATCGTGGCCGCGAGCTCGCTGCTCACCTCCACCATCGGCAGGCGCACCTCGGGGCTGTCGATCAGTCCCGTCCGCCACAACCAGTACTTGGCCGGAGCAGGACTGGGTTCGGTGAACAGCAGCCGCGTCAGCTCGGCGACATCCTGCCAGCGCGCCAGCGCCGCATCATGGTTGCCGCGCTTCAGCTCGGCCTGGACGGCGGCAAACGTCGCGGTCTCGACATGGGCCGACAGCACGATGCCTCCGTCGGCGCCGTCGGTGAGGGCCTCGAAGTAATTCGCGTCCTCGCCGGTGAGCACGCGGAAATTCTTCGGCCTGTCGCGCAGAAGCGCAATCGACTGCTCGCGGCTCGCGCCGCAATCCTTCAGGCCGACGATGTTCCTGTGCTCGGCAAGTCGCAGTAGCGTCTGGTTGGTGATGTTCACCGAGGTGCGATAGGGGATGTTGTAGAGCGCGAGCGGCCAGGCGGCGTGCTCGGCGAGCGTCGCGAAATGCGCGAGCAGGCCGCGCTGCGAGGGCCGCACGTAATAGGGGCTCGCGATCAGATATCCGTCGATCGGCCAGTCCGCGGTCTCGTCGAGGCGATCCTGCAGCCGCGAGGTGTCGGCACCGGAGACCCCGAGACAGATCGGCAGCATGCGGCGGCCCGCGGCCATCTCGTCGCGGACGATGGCGACGAGGCGTTCGAGCTCGGCCTCGCGCAATGTCATGCCTTCACCCGAGGTCGCCCCCAGGATGAAGCCGTCGACGGCCTGCCCGCAATAGTGCCGCGTCAGCCGCCGCAGCGACGTCTCGTCGAGACGGCCGTCGCGAAACGGCGTCACCAGTGGCAGCCACAGCCCGTGCAATTGGTCGCGTAGTCCAGTCATGTTTCCATCTCCTTCTCGGGAAAAAAGCCTGAGACGGAGGGCACATGAAAAAACCCCGTCCAGGCGGCGGGGTTTTCGGGATTTGCAGCGATGACGAAGTCAGCCTAGCGCGCGCAACATTCCGAGGTCCCCGGATGGGGGCCTTTTTTCGAGACGCGTGCGCACGACTTCGTGATCATGTGGAAATGATGCGGGGTATGCCCCGGACTGTCAATACACGCGGAAGGCGAAGGGTCTGAAGTGGCAGAAAAAAAGCCGGACCCGAAGGCCCGGCTTAGGTATTGGCCACGTGAGGCCGACACAATCACCTTCCAAGAGGGATTACTGAACTCCCGCGTCACTGGAGGAGGGGGACAAATGCGCAACGCGAAGGCTCAGCGTGCATGCAGTATGTGCTTGACGAGCGTCCTGCAGCAACAGCCGAGGCCGCATGTCAGTCATGCGGAAATCAGGACGGCCAGCGCTGCGCCTTGCTCACTACGAAATCGCGGAACACCTGCACGCGCGCAACCGTCTTCAACTCCTCGGGATAGACGAAATAGGTGTCGAGCTGAATCGAGTCGGATTCGCCGAACAGCTGCACCAGCTTGCTCTGTTCCTCGACGAGATAGTCGGGGAGCGCGGCGATGCCGAGGCCCTGCTGACAGGCGCGCACGAGACCGAGGATGTTGTTCACCTTGAAATAGGCTTCGCGCGGCCCCGAGCCGTTGCGTGCGGCTTCCACCAGCCAGTTGCGATTCTGCAGATGCGGCGCGAAGTTGCCGTCCGAGAGCGTGATGATGCGGTGGGAGTCGAGCTCTTCCAGCGTGCGCGGCGTGCCGAAGCGCTTGATGTATTCCGGCGAGCAATAGGCATGGAAGCCCATCGCGAACAGCTTGCGCTGGATCAGATCCGGCTGCGTTGGCTTGCGGGTGCGGATCGCGACGTCAGCCTCGCGCATCGATAGGTCGAGTTCCTCGTCGGTGACGATCAGCGAGATCCGGATCTCGGGATAGAGCGCGGTGAACTCGCCGAGCCGCGGGATCAGCCAGTTGATGCCGACGCCGGGAGTGGTGGTGATCTTGAGGTCGCCGCTCGGCCGCTCGCGGCTGTCGGTCAGTTTCGCGCGGGCCGCCTGCAGCTGCATGAACACGTCATGCGCGGTGCGGAACAGCAGGTCGCCCTGCTCGGTCAGGATCAGGCCGCGGGCGTGGCGGTGGAACAGCGAGACCGAGAGCTCCTGCTCCAGCGCCGAGACCTGGCGCGAGACCGCCGATTGCGACAGGCCGAGCTGCTCGCCCGCATGCGTGAAGCTGCCGGCTTCCGCTGCCGCGTGAAACACCTTCAGCTTGTCCCAATCCATATCCGTAAATCCGTCGCGTGTTCGAGGCATGATTCTATTCCGCTGCCGCGCGCTCGCTGGCGCGAAGGGCCAAGAAACGTTCGGCTTCGAGTGCGGCCATGCAGCCGAGGCCGGCGGCCGTCACGGCCTGGCGATAGGTTTCGTCGGCGACGTCGCCGGCGGCAAACAGGCCGGGCACCGAGGTCGCGGTCGAGTTCGGGGCGACCTCGACATAGCCCGACGGTTTGAGCTTGACCGTGTCCTTGACGAGCTCGGTCGCCGGGGCGTGGCCGATCGCAATGAAGACGCCGTCGGTCTTCACGTCCGTGAGCTTGCCGGTCTTGACGTTCTTCAGGCGGACATGGGTGACCTTGTTCGGGCTCTCGGTGCCGCAGATCTCGTCGACCGCGGAGTCCCAGATCACCTTGATCTTCGGGTGCTTGAACAAGCGCTCCTGCAGGATGCGCTCGGCGCGGAAGTGATCGCGGCGATGCACGATCGTGACCTGCGAGGCATGGTTGGTGAGGTACAGCGCTTCCTCGACCGCCGTATTGCCGCCGCCGACCACCACGACGTCCTTGTTGCGGTAGAAGAAACCGTCGCAGGTGGCGCAGGCCGAGACGCCGCCGCCCTGGAATTTCGCTTCGGACGGCAGTCCGAGCCAGCGCGCCTGCGCGCCGGTGGCGAGGATCACGGTGTCGGCGAGATAGACGTCACCGCTGTCGCAGGTGAGGCGGAACGGCCGCTGGGAAGCGTCCAGCTTGGTGACCAGGTCGGAGACGATCCTGGTGCCGACATGGACCGCCTGCTTCTCCATCTGCTCCATCAGCCAGGGGCCCTGGATCACGTCGGCGAAGCCCGGATAGTTCTCGACGTCGGTGGTGATGGTGAGCTGGCCGCCCGCCTGGATGCCTTGGATCAGGATGGGCTCGAGCATCGCGCGGGCGGCGTAGATCGCCGCCGTGTAGCCGGCGGGGCCGGAGCCGATAATGACGACCTTTGCATGAACAGGAGCGGACATTTCGATGGACGCCTTTCACGGGGGATTTGCAGCGCGGGCGCGGAACGTGCCGGGAGGCCTCGCGGAGGCGCTGAAATATCAGAGCTAATCTAAGCCTTCTGGTGAGCTATGCAAGAATTGCATTCCCTCTCGGCGGATTTTTCCAACAAGGAACAAAAGTCAATTGCGCTGCACGCGCAATAAAATTGCGCTGCGCGCGCGAACTCGGTATGAGGATTGCGACAAACCATTCCGATACCGCCGCAAAGGCCAGGAGTTCCAATCACGTGTCGCGGAACCTAGACGAGATCGACCTGAAGATTCTCACCGAGATTCAGGCCGACGGTCGAATCACGAATGTCGAACTGGCCAAACGCGTGGGCATCTCGCCGCCCCCTTGCCTGCGCCGTGTCCGGGCGCTGGAGGAGGAGGGCTACATCCACGGCTATCGGGGCCTCCTGGACGCCCGCAAGCTCGGCTTCGACGTCACCGTGTTCGCCGCCGTGCATTTGTCCAGCCAGGCCGAGGCGGATTTGCGCGCGTTCGAAGACTTCGTCCGCGCCGAGCCCCTGGTGCGGGAATGCTGGATGCTGTCGGGCGAGGTCGATTTCATCCTGAAATGCGTCGCCCCCGACATGGCGACCTTCCAGGATTTCGTCACGCACCTGACCGCCGCGCCCCATGTCCGCAACGTGCGCACCTCACTGGTGCTGCATAATTCGAAATACGAGGCGGCCGTGCCGCTGGAGGTCAAGGGACGAAGGTAGGTCTCCGCTCTCGTGCCGCGGACGCTGCGCAGCAACGCTATGCATTGCGGCGCGTCCGGGACACGAGAGTGGTGGAAGCTGCTCCCTGATCGTCATTGCGAGCGCAGCGAAGCAATCTAGAGTCTCTCCGCAGAGGGTCTGGATTGCTTCGTCGCTTCGCTCCTCGCAATGACGAGGAGTGAAAGCGCGGGCCCCGCTCAGGCTAGCAACGCGCTGAAACAAAAAGGCCGCGCGATGCGCGGCCTTTTTCAAATATCATTGCACGGCAGCGGCAAATCCTTACCGCCACTCTACCTTGGTGATCTCATAGGCCTTGGCGCCGCCAGGTGCGTTGACCTCGACGGTTGACCCCTTCTTCTTGCCGATCAGCGCGCGGGCGAGCGGCGAGGTGATGGAGATGCGGCCCTTCTTGGCGTCGGCCTCGACCTCGCCGACGATCTGCCACACCGTCTTCTTCTCGGTGTCCTCGTCGACCAGCGTCACGGTGGCGCCGAACTTGATGGTGTCGCCGGAGAGTTTCGAGATGTCGATGATGTCGGCGCGCGCGAGCTTGTCCTCGAGCTCGGCGATGCGGCCTTCATTATGGGACTGCTCTTCCTTCGCGGCATGATATTCCGCGTTCTCCGACAGGTCTCCGTGCGAGCGCGCCTCCGCGATATGCTCGATGATACGCGGACGATCCTCCGACTGGCGCTTCTTCAATTCTTCCCCGAGCGCGACAAAGCCGGCCTGGGTCATCGGAACCTTTTCCATCGTCTCTCTCGTCCTTCGATCGTGCGCCCGAAACGCGGATGGGCGCCGCAACCTTGATTCGTCAGTCCTTCCGGAGCCCCCCGCAGGAAGCTGCCGGACGTTGACAGATATGGGCTTAGCGCCGGAACAGAACACCCACATGGCCGGACAGTTCCTCCGGCCATTGTGGCTTCATTGCCAATCACTTAGCGGAGGCTTCGCCGCCGCTAGCGATCAGGTTTCCGAAAAGTAGCTCTGCAGGGTACGAACCTCAAGGTCCCCGCCCAAATAGGCGCGGATGCCCTGCGCGGCCGCCACGGCCCCGGAAAGAGTGGTGTAATACGGCACTTTATGCAAGAGGGCCGCGCGCCGCAGCGAACGGCTGTCGGCGAGCGCCTGCGGACCTTCGGTGGTGTTGAAGACGAGCTGGACGTCGCCATTGGTGATGGCGTCGACGATGTGCGGCCGGCCCTCCAACACCTTGTTCACCTTCTCGGTCGGGATGCCCTGGTCGGTCAGGAAGCGCGCCGTGCCCGAGGTCGCCAGCACCTTGAAGCCGAGCGAATGCAATTCGCGGACGGCCTCGGCGATGCGCGTCTTGTCGCTCTCGCGCACCGAGACGAACACCGTGCCCTTGCGCGGCACCCGCGTGCCGCCGCCGAGCTGGCTCTTGGCAAACGCCACCGCAAACGAGCCGTCGATGCCCATGACCTCGCCGGTCGAGCGCATCTCGGGACCGAGCACCGTGTCGACGCCGGGGAAGCGCGCGAACGGGAAGACGGACTCCTTCACGCCGACATGCTTGAGCTCGGCCTTCTTCAATTTGAAGTCGGCGAGCTTCTCGCCGGCCATGATGCGCGCGGCGATCTTGGCGACCGGCGTGCCGACCACCTTGGCGACGAACGGCACCGTGCGCGAGGCGCGCGGATTGACCTCGAGCACGTAGATCTCGCCGTCCTTGATGGCGTATTGCACGTTCATCAGGCCGACGACGTCGAGGCCGAGCGCGAGCTCACGCGTTTGCCGCTCCAGCTCCTCGATCATCTTCGCATCGAGCGAGTGCGGCGGCAGCGAGCAGGCGCTGTCGCCGGAATGGATGCCGGCTTCCTCGATGTGCTCCATGATGCCGACGATGAAGGTGTCCTTGCCGTCGCAGAGACAATCGACGTCGATCTCGGTGGCGTCCGACAGATAGCGGTCGAACAGCAGCGGGTTCTTGCCGAGCACGGTGTTGATCTGGCCGGTCTTGTCGTTCGGATAGCGCGCCTTGACGTCGGCCGGCACCAGCTCCGGCAGGGTGCCGAGTAGATAGTCGTTGAGCTGGTTCTCCTCGCGGATGATCTGCATCGCGCGGCCGCCGAGCACGTAGGACGGGCGCACCACCAGCGGCAGGCCGAGATCGGCGGAGACGAGCCTTGCCTGCTCGACCGAATAGGCGATGCCGTTCTTCGGCTGCTTGAGCCGCAGCTTGTCGAGCACGCGCTTGAAGCGGTCGCGGTCCTCGGCAAGGTCGATGGCGTCGGGCGAGGTGCCGAGGATCGGCACTTCGGCGGCTTCCAGCGCGCGCGCCAGCTTCAGCGGGGTCTGGCCGCCGAACTGCACGATCACGCCGTGCAGCGTGCCCTTGCTGCGCTCCTTGTCGATGATCTCAAGCACGTCCTCGGCGGTGAGCGGCTCGAAATAGAGCCGGTCGGCGGTATCGTAGTCGGTCGACACCGTCTCCGGGTTGCAGTTGACCATGATGGATTCGTAGCCGGCGTCATGCAGCGCGAAGCAGGCGTGACAGCAGCAATAGTCGAACTCGATGCCCTGGCCGATGCGGTTCGGCCCGCCACCGAGAATGATGACCTTCTTCTTGTCGGACGGCGTGCTCTCGTCCGCGGGAGCGCCGGCAAACGGCGCCTCATAGGTCGAATACATATAGGCGGTGGGCGAGGCGAATTCGGCCGCGCAGGTGTCGATGCGCTTGTAGACGGGGCGGACGCCGAGCGCGTGGCGCTTCGCCGTCACTTCGGCTTCCGACGTCTCGGCGAGCACCGCGAGCCGTGCGTCGGAGAAGCCCATGGCCTTGAGCGTGCGCATGCCGAAGGCATTACCGGGCAGGCCGTTCTTCCTGACCTTCTCCTCCATGTCGACGATGCCGCGCATCTCGCCGAGGAACCACGGGTCGATCTTGCAGGAGTTGAAGATCTCCTCGTTCGACCAGCCGAGCCGCATGGCCTGGGCGACCTGGAGCAGCCGGTTCGGCGTCGGCGTGCCGAGTGCGGCGCGGATCGCGTTCTTGTCGTCGTCGCGGCCGAGGCCCTCGATCTCGATCTCGTCGAGGCCGGTCAACCCGGTCTCGAGCCCGCGCAGCGCCTTCTGGAGGCTTTCCTGGAAGGTGCGGCCGATCGCCATGACTTCGCCGACCGACTTCATCGACGTCGTCAGCGTGGTCGAGGCGCCCGGGAATTTCTCGAAGGCGAAACGCGGCACCTTGGTGACGACATAGTCGATGGTCGGCTCGAAAGAGGCCGGCGTGGCGCCGCCGGTGATGTCGTTGGCGATCTCGTCGAGCGTGTAGCCGACCGCGAGCTTGGCGGCGACCTTTGCGATCGGAAAGCCGGTGGCCTTGGAGGCCAGCGCGGACGAACGCGACACGCGCGGGTTCATCTCGATGACGACCATGCGGCCGTCCTCGGGATTGACGCCGAACTGCACGTTGGAGCCGCCGGTCTCGACGCCGATCTCGCGCAGCACCGCCAGCGAGGCGTCGCGCATGATCTGGTACTCCTTGTCGGTCAGCGTCAGCGCCGGCGCCACCGTGATGGAATCGCCGGTGTGCACGCCCATCGGATCGAGGTTCTCGATCGAGCAGACGATGATGCAATTGTCCTTCTTGTCGCGCACCACCTCCATCTCGTATTCTTTCCAGCCGAGCACCGACTCTTCGATCAGCACTTCGTTGGTCGGAGACGCATCGAGGCCGCGCTCGATGATGTCGAGGAACTCCTCCTTGTTGTAGGCGATGCCGCCGCCGGTGCCGCCCATCGTGAAGGAGGGGCGGATGATCGCGGGCAGGCCGATCTCGGACAGCGCCATCATGGCCTGGCCGAACGCGTATTCCTGATAGCGCTTGCGGCGCTCGCTCTCGCCCAGCGTCCACTGCCTATCGAGCTCTTCGAGAGCGGCGCCCGACAGCTTCGCACGTTCGGCCTGGTGTTTGTCGCGAAACGATTTCTTCAGCTCGGACGCGTTGGCGAGCCGCGACTTCGGCGTCTCGAGCCCGATCTTGGTCATGGCCTCGCGGAAGAGCTGGCGGTCTTCCGCCTTGTCGATGGCGTCGGCGGTGGCGCCGATCATCTCGACGTCGAACTTGTCCAGCGTGCCCTGACGGCGCAGCGACAGCGCGCAGTTCAGCGCGGTCTGGCCGCCCATGGTCGGCAGCAGCGCGAAGCCGCCGGGAATGACGTGACGTTCCTTCTCGATGATCTTGGCGACGATCTCGGGCGTGATCGGCTCGATATAGGTCGCGTCGGCCAATTCCGGGTCGGTCATGATGGTGGCCGGGTTGGAATTGACGAGGACGATGCGGTAGCCCTCTTCCTTCAGCGTCTTCACCGCCTGGGTGCCCGAATAGTCGAACTCGCAGGCCTGCCCGATCACGATGGGACCGGCGCCGATGATCAGGATGGTGGTGATGTCTGTACGTTTGGGCATCAACTCTCGCCGGACTGGAATTTGGGCACAAAAAAAGGGCGCGCTACTGCGCGTCCCCTTGTGCGAGAGCGCGGGGTCTTCCCTCGCGCGCGGGTGGGTCTTAGACCAGTTTTCGGGGCGGCGAAACCCCGAAAAACGGCCATCAACCGGCAATTTTGACGGGTTTTGGTCGGGCCTGCCAACCCCGGGCAAGATGCACCAGAAGCGAGGCCGCGACGCTCGTTCCGCCGATCCAACCGAGGTCGTTGGCGGACAGGGTGGCCAGCACCGCACCCCCCAGGGCGCCGCCGATGGCGAAGCCGAGATACATCGCCGAGGCGTTGAGCGAGAGCGCGATCATCGAGGCCTGCGGCTCGATCCGGACGATGCTGGCGATCTGGGCCGGATAGAACGCCCAGCCCGAGAGGCCCCACAGAAAAATCGCGCCCAGCACCGCATAATGGGCCTGTCCGGGCATCAGCTTCAACACCAGCGAATGCAGGATCAGCGCACTCGCCATGCCCGCGAGTCCGAGGGCTGCGGTCGTGAGCGTTCCAAGCCGGTCGGCCAGGACGCCGCCGAGCATGTTGCCGATCGCAGCCGCGCCGCCGAACACCAGCAGCGCCAGGCTGATCTGCGACGCATCGAAGCCGAGGCCGCGCAGCGGGACCGCGAAATAGGTGAACAAGGTGAAGCCGCCGAGCGCCCATAAGATCGTGATCACGAGCGCGATCAAGACGTTGCTGTGACGCGCCACCGCCAGCCGCTCGCCGAGCGAAGCCGTGTTGCGCGGCAGGCCCCTGGGCAGGCCGAGCAGCAGGCCGGCGAGTGCGACGGTGCCGATCAGCGCGACCATGGCGAAGGTCGCACGCCAGCCGAACAGGCTGCCGATGAGATTGCCGAGGGGAACGCCGATGACGGTCGCGACTGTCAGGCCCGAGGTGACGAGGGCGACCGCCCGGCCGCGCCGCTCGGGTGAGGCGACCGCCACGGACACCGCGAGCGCCGTCGGCATGCACAGCCCGGAGCCCAGCGCCATCAGCATGCGCGAGCCCAGCAGCAGGGCGTAATTGGAGGCCATCATCGCGGCGAGGTTGCCGGCGATGAAGGTCGACAGGGCCAGAGCCAGCACGGTGCGGCGGTCGATGTTGTTCAGCGCCACCGCCAGGATGGGCGACCCGACGGCATAGGTGAGCGCATAAGCCGTGACCAGCTGCCCAGCGGCTGAGACCGAAATCGAAAGGTCGGTGGCGATTGCCGGCAAAAGTCCCGCAATGACAAAGCCTTCGGTGCCGATCACGAAGGCCGCCACGGCCAGCCAGAAGACGCTCATGGGAAGATGTCTCTATGTTCAAGGTTTATTGAACTATTGGATGGTTTAGCCCAGGAGTCAATTGGTTCAAGAACTATTGAACATAGCAGCGTTTTGATTATGATTTCCGCATGAGCCGCACACCCCTCCATCCCACCCGCGAGCAGATCGAGCTGCCGATGGTCCTGGATTGCCTGAGCGATCCGATCCGATTGGCGATCGTCTATCAGCTCGCGCAGCAAGAACGTGTCAGCATCGAGCTCTGCTGTGGCGATTTCAGCGGCCTCGGCGCCAAGTCCAACCTCGCCTATCACTTCGCCAAGCTGCGCGAATGCGGGCTGATGCAGACCCGCGTGGCAGGAACCAACCGGTTCATGCGGCTGCGTCGCGAGGATCTGGATGCGCGGTTTCCGGGCTTGCTCGATGCGGTACTCAGTTCGGCGGCAAAGGATGCGGACCGGCTGCAGCTTTTGTCCGAATGTGAAGTGGTTGAGGCCAGCTGACGATTTTCAAGATTTTGCTTCGCCGAAGCGTGCCCGGCTTCGCCCTTCGGGCTTCGCCGCGGCAGCCTTCGCTGCGATAGGGCTTGCCGAGCCGAAGCGGCGTCAGCCGCGAAGGCTGGAGACCCGGCCTGGATTTGAACCAGGATGTAGAGCGTTGCACCGCCCTCGCGTAGACGCTTCCGCCACCGGGCCGGGACGATCATTACCGATCAGAGGCGAGAGGGGCCACCTCGGCGAACAGTTATGCTTAACAAACCAGAGGTGGTCGCGCGATGAAGGTCATGCGCCAGCGATTATGGCCGATATTGGTGTGGGCGCGTTGGACGGCGAACCCGGCCGCCGTC
This sequence comes from Bradyrhizobium sp. 1(2017), assembly GCF_011602485.2. NCBI lineage: Bacteria > Pseudomonadati > Pseudomonadota > Alphaproteobacteria > Hyphomicrobiales > Nitrobacteraceae > Bradyrhizobium > Bradyrhizobium sp. 1(2017). Next base: position 1,611,051 of record NZ_CP050022.2, read on the forward strand.
AGCTTGGCGGTGATCTCGTCCTCGCTGTAGCGCTGAAGCCCGATGCGCGAGCGCAGCTGGCGATAATCCGATAGCGCGGTGCTGATCAGCCCGACCAGCGCGTCCTTCAGGAAGCCGTGCCGCAGGCCGAAGCTGAGCAGCGCCATCACGTCCCTGACCATGCCGACATTGGGCTGGAGGATATCGCCGAGCACCAGCTTGCCGGAGGGTTTCAGGATCCGGCGGACGTTGAGGAGGGCGTCATCCAGCTCCTCTGCGGTCATGTATTGCGCGACCGAGTTCATCACGACGAGATCGATCGACTGGTCCCGCATGTTACGGACGTCGTCGAGCGAGCGGACGCGGATCTTGGTGTTCGGGGCGAACCGCGCGATCAGCCGGCCGCGCACCCCGGGGGCGGGCTCGGCCAGGATCAGCTTGCCGCAGGCGGCTGCTACCTCGTTCGCCGACAGCGCCTCGCCGCAGGCATAGTCCAGCACCGCTGCCTCGGGTGCGGGGATATAGCCGATGATGTCCCGCGCAATGATCTGGAAGTGCAAGTCGCGATGCAGCTTGCTGGCATAGATCGTATGCGTGGAGTCGTAATAATCGATCCAATCGTCCATGGTATTCGAGGGTCCCGGCCAAACGGTTCCTATATAGGAACCGGCGCTGTCCGCCTTGCGTTAGGGGTGCGACGGCGCGCCGTCAATGTCCGCGTCCTAACAGGAAGGTTTCCCGTGAGCAAAACCAACAACAAGGTCTCGCCCGATCTCGACACCCCCACCGATCTGTCGCCCGACGGGGTCAAGAAGGTCTCGGAGGCGCTCAACGTGCTTCTGGCCGACGCGTTCGCGCTATATCTGAAGACCAAGAATTTTCACTGGCACATCAGCGGCCGGCATTTCCGCGATTACCATCTGCTGCTCGACGAGCAGTCCGACCAGATCTTCGCCACCACCGACCAGCTCGCCGAGCGTGTCCGCAAGATCGGCGGCACCACGCTGAAGTCGATCGGCCAGGTCGCAAAGCTCCAGACCATCAAGGACAACAACGAGGACTACGTGCCGCCGCGCGAGATGCTGCGCGAATTGATGCAGGACAACAAGCATGTCGCCGCCGCGATGCGCAAGGCGCACGATGTTTGCGACGAGGCCGGCGACGTCGCCAGCGCCAGCATCCTCGAGAACTTCATCGACGAAACCGAGCGTCGCACCTGGTTCCTGTTCGAGGCGACACGGCAGGAAGGCGGCAACGAGGCGTAGAACACAGTGCGGTAGGGTGGGCAAAGGCGCGCTCTTCGCGCGCTGTGCCCACCACCTATCTGTACGGCTCAAATTGGCTCGGTGGGCACGCTGCGCTTTGCCCACCCTACGGCACTGCCTTTATGGCGACCGCCACAACCGCATCAACGCCCCATGCTTCCCCGTCACGGGATCAGCCGGCGGCATCGCGACTCGCGGAATCGTCTTCAGTGCCTTGGCATGATTCTCCGGCGTGGCCCGCGTGATCTCCATCCTGCTGCCCGGCGGATAGGCGCCGATCACGCAGAAATCGTCGCTCGCCTTGATGCATTGATGACCGGTGCCGGCTGGCAGGATCGCAACGTCGCCAGCCTTGATCTCAAGCTCCTGGCCATGATCGCCGCCGAAGCGGACCCGGGCGCTGCCGCGCGCGACGCCGAGCACCTCGTGCACCGTCGCATGATAGTGCAGATAGTCGTAGACGCCGTTGCGCCACGTGCCGCCCCAGCCGTTCGCTTCGAACAGGTCTTCGATGGTCTCCTCGGGTCGCTTGGGATCGAGCGTCACCGCGCCCTGGTAGACCAGGAACGGAAGGATGTTGTTCGGCACGAGCCCGTCATCCCCAAACACGATGGCGAGCGGCTCGGCCCTGTCGCGGACGACGGACATGGTGGGGCTCCTGCGCGAGAATAGCAGGGATCAACGAGGGGCGCCTGCAATGCGTTCCTCTCGTGTCCCGGACGCGATGCAGCGTGCAACGCTGCGTCGCAGAGCCGGGACCCAGGATGCCGCGATATGGGCCCGGTTCAGCAGTGCATCACGCCGCGAAGCGCGGCACGCTGCACTGCGCCCGGGGCACGAGCGTGCGCCTTACGCGCTCTTCTTCTGCCGCATCAGATCGGCAAAGCGCTGGAACAGATAGTGCGAGTCGCGCGGGCCCGGCGAAGCCTCGGGGTGGTACTGCACCGAGAATACCGGCTTGCCGTCGAGCTGGATGCCGCAATTGGAGCCGTCGAACAGCGAGATGTGAGTCTGCGTCGCGCCCTTCGGCAGCGTGGTCTCGTCCACGGCAAAGCCGTGGTTCATCGACGTGATCTCGACCTTGCCGGTGGTCTCGTCCTTCACGGGATGGTTGGCGCCGTGATGGCCCTGATGCATCTTCTTGGTCTTGGCGCCGACGGCGAGGCCGAGCATCTGGTGGCCAAGACAAATTCCGAAGGTCGGCGTGCCCGACTTGATCACGTCCCGGATGACGGGCACGGCATATTTGCCGGTCGCGGCCGGATCGCCCGGACCGTTGGACAGGAACACGCCGTCCGGCTTCATCGCCAGGATGTCCTCGGACGACGTCGTCGCCGGCACCACCGTCACCTTGCAGCCGACGCCGGCGAGCAGGCGCAGGATGTTGCGCTTGATGCCGTAGTCGATGGCGACGACGTTGAACTCCGGCTTCTCCTGGCGGCCAAAGCCCTCGTCCCACAGCCAGGGCGTCTCGTCCCAGGTGAAGCGCTGGCCGGACGTGACCATCGGCACGAGGTCCATGCCTTCGAGGCCGGGCCATTCGCGCGCCTCTTCCTTGAGGCCATGCAGGTCGAATTCGCCGCTCTTGGAATGCGCGATCACGGCATTGGGCATGCCCTTGGAGCGGATCAGCGCGGTCAGCGCGCGGGTGTCGATGCCGGAGAGGCCGATGATGCCGCGCGCCTTCAGCCACTGGTCGAGATGCTTGGTGGCGCGGTAGTTCGAGGGATCGGTGATCGCGGTGCGCAGGATCACGCCGCGCGCACCGGGTGTCGCCGCCATGTTCACCGTCTCGATGTCTTCCTCGTTGGTACCGACATTGCCGATATGCGGGAAGGTGAAGGTGATGAGCTGGCCGGCATAGGAGGGATCGGTCAGGATCTCCTCATAGCCGGTCATCGCGGTGTTGAAGCAGACCTCGCCGACGGCATGCCCTTCGGCGCCGAGACCGAAGCCTTCTAGCACCGTGCCATCGGCAAGCACCAGGAGCGCGGTCGGTTTATGGTCCGGCCAGGCGGGATCGTTGTCATGTTGTGTCATGAGCGCGTTTCATAAGCCCCCCACGCGCGCCCGTCAAAGCGGGAAGCGGCCGATTCACATGCGTTTTTGCATATTTGACGGGCGGCTTCAGGCACTTGAGCCGGAACTGGCAATTTTGAGCCATTTCGACCCCTGGCAGGGAAACAATGAACCGGCGGCACCTGCGGTATGGCCTCTTGCCCGCGAACGGCTTAGATCAGGCCCGACAGATCGAGAGGATCCCGACATGCTGCGCGACGACATCAACAATGCTGTCAAGGAGGCCATGAAGGCCAAGGACGAGCGCAAGCTGTCCACGCTGCGCATGGTCAACTCGACCATCAAGAACGCGGACATCGACGCCCGCGGCAACGGCAAGCCGCCGCTGTCGGATGCAGACCTGCTCGCCGTGCTGCAGAAGATGATCAAGCAGCGCCAGGAGGCGGTCGAGCTCTACGACAAGGGCGGCCGCGCCGAGCTCGCAGCCCAGGAGCGCGAGGAGATCGCGGTGATCTCGGCCTATTTGCCGAAGCAGATGGCGGACGACGAGGTGAAGAACGCAATCGCGGACGCCATCGCCGAAACGGGCGCGAGCGGCATGAAGGACATGGGCAAGGTGATTGCGGTGTTGCGGGCGAAGTACGCGGGACAGATGGATTTCGGCAAGGCCAGCGGTTTGGTGAAGGCGGCGCTGTCTGGTTGAGCCGTCATTCCGGGGCGACGCAAAGCGTCGAGCCCGGAATCTATCGGGCCGCCGCTCCCGTAGCGAAATGGATTCCGGGCTCGCGCTACGCGCGCCCCGGAATGACAAGAAGAAACTGGGAGGCCGCCGATGACCGCCATCAAGCCGTTCCGCATCGCCATTAGTGATGACATCCTCGCCGATCTCAAGTCGCGCCTCGCCCGCACGCGTTGGCCGGAGGCGGAGCTGGTGGACGACTGGAGCCAGGGCGCGCCGCTGAAATGGATCCGGGAGATCTGCAGCCATTGGGCGAACGGTTACGACTGGCGGGCGCGCGAAGCGAAGCTCAACCGCTTCGAGCAGTTCACCACCGAGATCGACGGGCTCGACATCCATTTCATCCATGTTCGTTCGAAGGAAGCAAACGCGCTGCCGCTGATCATCACCCATGGCTGGCCCGGCTCGATCGTCGAATTCCAGAAAGTGATCGCGCCGCTGGTCGATCCTGCCGCGCATGGCGGCAATCCCGCGGATGCGTTTCACGTGGTCTGCCCGTCGCTGCCGGGCTTCGGTTTCTCCGCCAAGCCGAAGACCACCGGCTGGGGCGTCGACCGCATCGCCGCGACCTGGGCGAAGCTGATGGACCGGCTTGGTTATGCGCGCTACGGCGCGCAGGGCGGCGATTGGGGCTCGGCGGTGACGACCTCGCTCGGCGCGCAGGATGCCGCGCACTGCGCCGGCATCCACATCACGCTGTCCTTCAATGCGCCGCCGCGCGTCGAGGGCGAGCCGACGGCGGAAGAGAAGCGTGCGCTCGCCGGCCTCAAGCATTATGTCGATCTCGATTCCGGCTATTCCAAGCAGCAATCGACGCGGCCGCAGACGCTCGGTTATGGCCTGACGGATTCGCCGAGCGGGCAGGCGGCCTGGATCCTGGAAAAGTTCTGGGCCTGGACCGATTGCGACGGCCATCCCGAGAATATCTTCACCAGGGACGAGCTGCTCGACAACGTCATGCTGTACTGGGCGACGGAAACGGCGACCTCCTCTGCGCGTCTCTATTGGGAAAGCTTCGGCAAGCGGCGGACGACGCCGGTGGTCAAGGTGCCGACGGGCGTCGCCGCATTCCCCAAGGAGATCATCACGCCGGTGCGGAGCTGGATGGAGCCGAACTTCCCCAACATTACATATTGGAGCGAGATGGAGAAAGGCGGCCATTTCGCCGCCTTCGAGCAGCCGGAGCTGTTCGTGCGCGATGTCAGGACGTTCTTCGCAACGCTGCGGTAAGCCACGCTGTCATTCCGGGCGACGCTTGGCATTTCCCCGGAATGACGACGGCTCGTCATGCCCGGGCTTGTCCCGGGCATCCACGCCTCTAAACTGGTGGTGAAGCAAGAAGAACGTGGATGGCCGGGACGAGCCCGGCCATGACGACGTTCCCGGGAAACGACCATGCTGACCGAAGCCACAACCTACGACGAGCTCTATCGCAATTTCCGCTGGGATGTCCCGGCGCGCTTCAACATGGCGGAAGCCTGCTGCGACCGTCATGCGGACGGCACGGGCCGGCTCGCACTGATCTATGTCGACGAGAACGGCGCGACCTCGCGAACATCCTTCGACGAAATCGCCGAGATGTCGCGCCGCTTCGCCAATGTGCTGAAGGCGGATGGCCTCGTGCGTGGCGACCGTGTCGCGGTGTTCCTGTCGCAGTCGCTGGAGCTGCCGATCGCACATATGGCGGCGTTCCGCTCCGGCCTGATCTCGATCCCGCTGTTCGCGCTGTTCGGCGAGGACGCGCTGGAGTTCCGCCTGTCGAATTCGCAGGCGAAGGCGATCGTCACGGACGAGGCGGGCTGGGAGAAGCTCACCAAGATCCGCGAACGGCTACCCTATCTACAGGACATCTATGTCACGAGCGGCGCCGTCCATGCCGGCGCAAAGCCGTTCTGGCCAGCGATCGAAACCGCGTCCGAGGATTTTGCAAATGTCGACACCTCCGCCGACGATCCCGCGCTGATCATCTACACCTCGGGCACCACGGGCAATCCCAAGGGCGCGCTGCATGCGCACCGCGTCGTGCTCGGACACTTGCCGAATGTCGAGATGTGCCACAACTTCCTGCCGCGGTCCGGCGATCTCATGTGGACGCCGGCGGACTGGGCCTGGATCGGCGGCCTCGTCAACGGCCTGCTGGCGTTCTGGTATCACGGCATTCCCCTGGTCGGCCATCGCGCGCGCAAATTCGAGCCGCAGGCGGCGATGCAGATGATGGCCGATCTCGGCGTGCGCAACGTCTTCCTGCCGCCGACCGCACTGAAGCTCATGCGTCAGGCCGGCGTGAGGCATCCCGGCGTCAAGCTGCGCAGCATCTTTACGGGCGGTGAATCGCTCGGCGGCGAATTGCTCGGCTGGGTGCGCGAGACCTTCGGCATTGATGCGCATGAAGTGTTCGGCCAGACCGAGTGCAATCTCGTGATCGGCAGCAACTCAAATCTGTTTCCGATCCGCCCCGGGTCCATGGGCAAGGCGACGCCGGGTTTCGACGTTCGCATCGTCGACGACAAGGGCGAAGAGCAGAAGCGCGGGCAGCGCGGCATCATCGGCGTGCGCCAGCCCTGTCCCGTCACTATGCTCGAATACTGGCGCAACCCGGATGCGACGGCGAAGAAATATGCCGGCGAATTCCTGCTCACCGGCGATCTCGGCGTGCAGGACGAGGACGGCTATTTCTGGTATGTGAGCCGCGAGGACGACGTCATCACCACCGCCGGCTATCGTGTCGGTCCGTCCGAGATCGAGCACACGCTGATGAAGCATCCGTCGGTGGCGATGGCCGCGGTGGTCGGCATTCCCGATCCGATCCGCACCGAATCGATCAAGGCCTGGATCGTGCTGCGACCAGGCTTCACCGGCAGCGACGCACTCGCGCGCGAAATCCAGGAGTTCGTGAAGGTGCAGCTTGCCGCCCATGAGTATCCGCGCTTCGTCGCGTTCGCGGAGACGCTGCCGATGACCGCGACCGGCAAGGTGCTGCGGCGCGAGCTGCGGGCGAAGGGCTAGCTTTTCGACAATGGCAAAGACCTCTCAAGCCGCGGGGCTCCACCGCGCTTCATTGGCTAAGCTCCACGATCTCGATGCGGCGCTGGAGCTGATGTATTACGGCTGGCGCGGCATGACGCTGGAGGCCGACGATTATCTTGCGAAGCAGGGCCTGTCGCGTCCGCACCATCGCATCCTCTATGTCGTGGCGCGCCGGCCCGACATCGCGATCGGCGCGCTGATCGAGATCCTCGGCATTTCCAAGCAGGCTCTCAACCGGCCGCTCAATCTGCTCCTGGAGCGCAAGCTCCTGACGTCGAAGCGCTCGCCCGAGCAGCATCGCTCCAAACTGCTGCGCCTGACCGAAGCGGGGCAGCGCATCGAGCAAAGGGCGTCGGACCACGAACGCAAGGTGCTGCGCGAGGCGTTCGATCGCGTCGGGGTATCAGGTGCGGCGGCATGGATGGGCGTCATGGAGGCGATCGCCGACAACAACTGACGAAATCTAAAGTCAATATGATTGACATGAGAGACGGGCTTTGTCACTTTCCCGGCCAAGGAGCCAGGGGAGGGCCCGTGTCATGACTGGACAGGCAATGAATCGCGCGGCCGCCGAACCCTTTGTAGCGGCATGGTGCGCGAACTGGCGCAGGGTGGATATCGACGCGGTCGTTGCCCATTTCGCCGACGATGCGCAGATGCGTAGCCCTCTTGCGCTCACATTGACGGGCTCTCCCACGGTCATCGGCGCCGAGAACATCCGCGCCTATTGGCGGAAGGCCTATGGTCACATCGAAGGCGCGGACCTGAAGATCCTGAGCTGGAGCTGGGACGACGCCATCGCGCGGCTGACGGTGTGGTGGCAGCTCGGCGACACGCGGGCCAGCGAATTCATGGATTTCGACGATGCGGGCCGTGTGGTGCGCAGCGAAGCTTTTTACGGAAAATGACCATGCACCTTTCGGATATCGTTCTGCTTCTCAACACGCTTTGGTTCGTCGGCGCCTTCGTCCAGTTCAGCATAGCACAAGCCAACACGCTGAAGATCCTGCTGCCGCGGGAAGAGCGCAGCAATCCGATCGCGCCGACGCTGGCCGCCAGCGTGGCGTTCCTGGGTGGGATGAATCTCCCGATTGGACTTTTGTCGTTCTATCTGCTGGTCGCTCGTCCCTCCTTCTTCCAGCCGATCGAGGCCCAGCTGGCGCTATTCTTGTTCTTCGCGGCCTGCCATTTCAGCCAGTTCGCCTACAACGTTCCGGTTCTGATGCGCGGTGGACGCGTCGGGGTTGCCTACTGGCCCGTGTTGAAGGGCCCGATGCTCAGGATCTTCGTCATCGACGCCGCTTTGTTCGCAGCCAATCTCGGCGTGGCGCTTCTGCTCACGTCGCGCGCCTGACACACGTCAGGCGAAGCCGCAGCGGTATTCTCCGACCGCCCAACTCATGGGTGCAAGGATCGCCAGAGCGCGCTAACATCCGCCTCACAGCGTGCGGCGAAGATCGCGTGAGGGAGGAAGCTAATGTCGATCTCGGGCAAGGTCGATCCGGTGGTGCGTCCCGTCGTGGCGACCGACATCGCCGAGGCGCTCGTCGAGGGCCTGCGCGATTTCCAGGCGCTGCCGTTCTACGGCCTCTGCTTCGGTGCGCTCTATGCCGCCGGCGGCATCGCCATCATGCTCTGCCTCACCGCCTTCGGCATGGTCTATCTCGTCTATCCCCTGGCCGCCGGTTTCGCGCTGATCGGGCCGTTTGTCGCGATCGGTCTCTATGAGGTCAGCCGCCGCCGCGAGCGCGGCGAGCCCGTTTCCTTCGGCGCGATCTGGTCGGCGATACGCTCGCGCAGCGAGATCGGCTGGATGGCGTTCGTGACGCTGTTCGTGTTCGTGATCTGGATGTACCAGGTGCGACTCCTGATCGCGCTGCTGCTCGGCCTCAATGTCTCGTTCTCGAGCTTGCAGGAATTTATGACGGTGGTGCTGACAACCAATGAGGGCCTGCTGTTCCTCGCCATCGGAAATGCGGTCGGTGCCGTGCTGTCGCTGATCCTGTTCTCGCTCACCGTGGTGTCGTTTCCGCTGCTGCTCGACCGCGACGTCGATTTTGTCACAGCCATGGTGACGAGCGTGCGCGCCGTGGTGACGAGCCCGCTGCCGATGATCGGCTGGGCCGCGGTCATCGTGATGCTGCTGATCGTCTCGGCGCTGCCTTACTTCCTCGGCCTGGTCGTGACCCTGCCGGTGCTGGGGCATGCGACCTGGCATCTCTATCGGCGGCTGGTGGTGCCGGTCTGAGGTTGTCGCCCCCGCGAAGGCGGGGGCCCATAACCCCAGGGAGTAGTTGTAGCGCGAAGTTGTAACCGCGAGTCTTCGCCAAACTCTATCCTGTGGCTATGGGTCCCGGATCGGCGCGCGCTTGAGGCGCGCTTGTCCGGGACGACACCGAGGTTGCGGCAACTACGGCGTCTTGATCCCCATCGCCTTCAGCGCATCGAGCATCCGCTGCGGCGGGCCCAGCTTGACGACCAGCGGCTGGCCGGTCTCGAGCACGCTCTTGAGGCTGGACAGGATCGCCGGCCAGCCGGAGCGCCCGCCTGCGAGGATGTCGTCACTCAGCGGGCGGTCATGGCCCTCGCTCATGGTAAGCCGGACCGCATCGCCGACCTGTTCGATCTCGTAGGTGACGAGCGTCGGGCCGAGCTTCTCGACCAGCTCGGGCCAGTTCACGTTGAACGTGACCGCGAGCTTGCGCGGCGGGTCGTAGGCGAGAACCTCGCCGCTGATGTGCAGCGCGCCGTCAGGCGTGCGCACGGTGAAGGCGCCGCCGAGCCGCGGCTCGACCTCGACGGCATTGCCGAAGAAATACTGCCGGCTGAACTCCGCCGAGGTCAGCGCCTGCCATACCTTCTCCGGCGTCGAGGCGATGTAGATGGTATAGACCGTGAGCGGCTTGAACTGATCGAGGTTCATTTTGCGTCGAATCCCTTGTTGAGCGCCGCGCGCGGAATGGCGAGCACCTTGCCTCTCTCCAGCAGGCTCTTGAGCCCGGACAGGATCGCGGGCCAGCCATTGGAGACGGCGCCGAGATATTTGCCGCCTTCGACGAATCCGTCATGCAGCACGGTCAAACGCACGAGCGGGCCGAAAGGCTCGAGCGTGAAGACGACGCGCGATATTGGTTCACCGCGCAGTTCCTCGAACTTGTGGTGCTTGAAGCTGTAGGACAGGCGCCGCGGCGGATCGGCCTCGAGGATCTCGCCGGAATCGGTGACTTCGCCGTCGAGCAGGAGCGCGAAGGGCGAGCCGACTTTCCAGTCGGACCGGACTTCGGCGCCGAACCAATATTGCTTCGTGAATTCGCTCGACGTCAGCGCCTGCCACAGCTCCTCTGCTGTGGTCTCGATATAGGTCACGTAGACGAATTCCGGCTTACTCATCGCGTTTCTCCAACTGACGTTTCAACTCGCTGAGCGCGGCGAGCTTGCCGCGCTCGAATTTCCTGATCCAGCGTTCGCCGATCTGATGGATCGGCACGGGGTTGAGATAGTGCAGCTTCTCGCGGCCATGCCTGATGGCGGTGACGAGATTGGCCTCCTCCAGAATCGCAAGGTGCTTGGTCACGGCCTGGCGCGTCATCGCGAGGCCTTCGCAGAGCTCGTTCAGCGTCTGGCCATTCCTGGCGTGAAGCCTGTCCAGCAGCGACCGTCGTGACGCATCGGCGAGCGCTTTGAAGACCTCATCCATGGCGGTGATAATAGGCAACCAAATGGTTGCATGTCAAGAACCCGTCCGTCGTCATTCCGGGGCGACGCGTCAGCGTCGAACCCGGAATCTCGAGGTTCCGGATGACCGCTGCGCGGTTTCCGGAATGACTCTTGAGAAATCGTGTTTTTGGCGCGCGTAGATCACTGTGCTAGCCTCGCGTCTCAGCCAACGCAGATTGGTCCCGGGAGGACTTCATGTTCCGTTGCGTCCCGACTGCTGCCTTGCTCGTTTTTTTCGCTGGCAGCACGGCCGTTCACGCCCAGAAACAGCAGATGATCGGCGCGCCTCCGGAAGCGTCCAACATGAAGCTGGTCGGCATGAACGACCTTCAGGGGCGCAGCGCCTATCAGCCGACGATCCATCACCAGGGCGATCGCTGGATCGCCTATATCGGCCATCACGGCGGCACCGACGACGTGCCCAACCCCGTCAACCCGATAACGGGCAAGGCCGAGCCGAACGGGACGTCCATCGTCGACGTCACCGATCCCGCGCGTCCAAAATATCTGCGGCACCTGCCGGGGCAGGAAGGCAAGTACGAATCCGGCGGCGCGCAGATGGTGCGGGTCTGCGACGGCAAGGCGTTGCCGAAGGGCGATCCGAACGCGGTCTACATGCTGCGCACTTTCGGCAGCGAGGCGCACGAGATCTGGAACGTCACTGATCCCGCCAGCCCCGTGCTCCTCACCCGCATCGGCGGCTTGAAGGACACGCACAAGAGCTGGTGGGAGTGCGACACCGGCATTGCCTTCCTCGTCTCGGGCGCGCCGGACTGGCGCACGCGACGCATGACGCAGGTTTACGATCTCTCCGATCCCGCGCATCCGCAGAAAATCCGCGACTTCGGCCTGCCGGGCCAGGAGCCGGGCGCGACCGGCGCGGTGCCGACCGAATTGCACGGGCCGATCTCGACCGGTCCGAACGGCAACCGCGTCTATTTCGGCTACGGCACCAACAAGGGCGGTATGCTGCAGATCGTCGATCGCGAGAAGCTCTTGAGCGGGCCGAAGGAGCCGACGCCGGACAATCTGCGCTATCCCGAGATCGCGCGCATGCCGATGTCCGCCTTCAACGGCGCGCACACGACATTCCCGATGCTGGACATGCCCATCGCCGAATTCGCCGAGGACAAGGACGGCAAGATGCGTGACATCGTCATGATCGTGGACGAGGCGATCCTGAACGAATGCGGCGAGGCGCGGCAGATGGTGTGGTTCGCCGACGTCACCACCGAGACGCGGCCGATGATGATCTCGAGCTATACGGTGCCGGAGGCGAGCGGGCAGTTCTGCCAGCGCGGCGGCCGCTTCGGCGCGCATTCCTCCAACGAAAGCATGGCGCCGGTCTACTACAGGAAGATGGCCTTCATCGCGTTCTTCAATGCCGGCGTGCGCGCGCTCGACATCCGCGATCCCTATCACCCCAGGGAGGTCGGCCATTTCATTCCGTCGATCACTGCCGCCACCGACAAGCGCTGCATCCCGATCGAGGGCGGCGAGCGCTGCAAGGTCGCGATCCAGACCAACAATGTCGAGACGGACGATCGTGGCTACATCTACATCGTCGATCGTGCCAACACGGGTTTGCATATTCTCGAGCTGACAGGACCGGCGCGCACTGTCGCCGGCCTGCCGAGGAACTGACGATGTGGCGCGCATCCGCGATCGCGGCGATGATGATCGCGTGCAGTGTGTCCCGCGTCGGAGCTGAGCGGCTTGCTCCGCGGCGGTCCTGGGATATGGAAAGGCTGCGGCGTACTGGATACCCCGCTTTCGCGGGGTATGGCACCGCAATCTGGCGAACAGCTCCGTCTTCCGTTCCCGCCATTCCCGTGCATTAATATCGCAACCGCTCTCACCCCGAGTCCTCCCCATGATGTCCATGCAAGCCTACCTCGCCTTCGTCGCCGCCTGCATTGCGCTGGCGCTGCTACCGGGGCCGATCGTCACCCTCGTCATCGCCAACGGCCTGCGCCACGGCACTCGCGCAGCCCTCACCAACGTTGCGGGCGCGCAGGCCGGGCTTGCCATCGTCATCGGCATCGTCGCGGTCGGCTTGACCTCGCTGATGGCGACCATGGGCTACTGGTTCGACTGGGTGCGCTTTGCCGGCGCCGCCTATCTGATCTGGCTCGGCATCAGGCTGATCTGGGCACCGGTCGAGGGCGTGGACGTCGATGCGCCGCCTCCGCCGCCGCGCGGCGGCTTCTTCCTGCAGGGATTTCTGGTGCTGCTGTCGAACCCGAAGGTGCTGGTGTTCTTCGGCGCCTTCATTCCGCAGTTCATGGACATGAACCAGCCGCACTTTCCGCAGGTCGCGCTGCTGGGCGCGACCTTCATGGTCACGGCGGTCGTGACGGACGCGCTCTACGCCATCGCCGCCGGCCGCGCCCGAAAATTCTTCTCGGCGCGCCGCACGCGCATGATGTCGCGCATCTCCGGCGGCTTCATGATCGGCGGCGGCATCTGGCTGGCACTGACCAGGGCGAAGTGAGCTCAAATCGGCAGCTGCGCCTTCAGCTCCATTTCGATCTCGGCAAAGATCCGCGCCAGCCGTTCGGCCCATTGCTGCTGGCCGGACTGGTCGGCGATGAGATCCTGGCGGATCTCGATGCCGGTGTTGACGAGGCCGCGCGCCTCGCCGTGCACGGGAATGGTGTAGTCGGTGAGGTCGTTCACCGCATAGGGCTCGTTGTCGCCGACGACGAGATCGCTCTCGCTCCGGAGATGTTTCAACAGCAGCTGCTGCAGCACGGTGTCGCGGTTGTACAGCGCGCCGATGTGCCAGGGCCGCGCCACGCCGGCATAGACCGGCGTGAAGCTGTGCAGCGAGACCAGTATCGTCGGCCGCTCGTCGTGCAGACGGCGGTTGATCGCGGTATCGATGCGATCATGATAGGGCGCGAAGATCTCGCGTCGCCGCGCCTCGCGCTCCCATTGCGAAATCCCCTCGTTACGCGGGATCGCGGTGGCTTCGGAGATGACCGGGATCGAGCTCGCCGCGGCAGGCGGGCGGTTGCAGTCGATCACGAGCCGCGAATAGCGCTGCGCGATCAGATGCGCGTCGAGCATTCTTGCCAAGCGCTCGGCGACGCCGGCGATGCCGATGTCCCAGCCGATGTGCCTGACAAGCTCGCTTTCCGCGACGCCGAGATTGCCGAGCGCGCGCGGCAACACCCGCCCGTAGTGATCCGAGGTGAGCAGGAAGGGCGATTGTCCCTCCGCATTCACCTCGTGCACGGGCGCAATGTCGCCCGCGCCGAGGATCTGATCGGCCGCCTCAGCTGTGTCGAGAGTCATCCTGATTGCCTATGGAGAAAGTCGCCGCGGAAGTCGGGCGGGCATCGGTATAGATTGGTTCGCGCGAAATCACCATGATCGCGTCGTCCTGGCGAAAGCCTGGACCCATGGTTACCGAACGCGGCAATGGGCAAGCCGATCGCCCCGGCGTCGGGCCACACTGCCAGCCGGGGATAATGGGTCCTGGCTTTCGCCAGGACGACCGTGGAGAGGCAGTGTGCCCTCGTCGCCATACGCGGCGCTGTCGTTCCCTATCATTCGCAGCTATAGAGCCTCCATGACCTCCGATCGTCTCTTCGTCTACGGCACCCTGATGCGCGGCTTCGATCATCCGATGGCGCGGCTGCTTGCGGCTCATGCGGATTTCCTGGGGGAGGCCAGCTGTCGCGGCAAGCTCGTGCTGGTGAAGCATTATCCGGGGCTGCTGCTGTCGGACGCGCCGTCCGATCTCGTTCATGGCGAGCTCTTCCACCTGCGCGCGGGCGACGAACTCCTGCGCGAGCTCGACATGTACGAAGCCTGCGGCGAAGGTTTTCCGGAGCCGACCGAATATCTGCGCCAGCTCATCAACGTGACGCTGGCGGACGGGGCCGCCGGCAAGGCCTGGACCTACATCTACAACTGGCCCGTCACCGATCTGCCGATCATCGAGTCCGGCCGCTTCCTGGAGCATTAGTTCTCGAGCATGATCTCCGCGCCAACACGTTCCGCGTCTGTCGCGAGGGAAAACCGCTGCGCACCTTGCGCCAACGCGGTCCTTTGGGTCCGGATCATGCTCTAGGCCGACAGCACTTCCTTCACCAGGCGCACGTCGATCTCGTGCTCGACATAGGTCCACTCTTCGGTCTGTCTCAGCATCGCCACCAGCTCCTCGAACAGCGAGGCATCGGGGGGCGCGAACTCGAACCATGTCAGGAAGTCGAAGGGACCGCCGAGATCGCGGCTGTGATAGAGCTGCCGCGCGATGGCGGGCAGGAAACGAAGGGTGCTGGCTATGTGGTGCGATCTGTCCTCGAAGATTTGGCGGCGCTCTTCCTGCGTCAGCTCCCACCAGGCCTGCGACTTGCGGATCGGAATCAACGCGGCGCTGGTTGCCTCCAACCGGCCGAGGTCGGCCTGCACCGCCATGAGCTGCTGCTTCTCGGGCCGCTCGGTGTAGCGCAAGCTGCTAGCGACGCCGACCAGCCGCCAGGCATTGCGCGAGGGCACGAGCGGCAACGAGACGGCCTCGCTGTCGGTCACCGACAGCGCCGGCACGAAGGGCAGGGGCTCGCCCGTCACGGGCGATAGCGACGTCACGCGCCAACCCCCGCTGTGGCCGCCTCGAAACGTCCTGAACATGCCGCCATGGAAGCGTGGAACCGAGCCGGGTTCAAGGCCTCTCTCCTGTCATTCCGGGCCGCGCCCTGGCGCGAGCCCGGAATGACGGAAGGATGACGCAAGGGGCTGTGAATAGGTCGAATAACCCGGATAAGCCCGACAAACCTAGCCTTAGGCCGCGCCGCACCTATATCCCTGATCCCCAGTCCGACTCACCCGGTTTCGCGCTACACACAGGCCATGCGCTTCACGCCCCAGTTCCTCGACGAGCTTCGCGCCCGGCTTTCGGTTTCCGAGGTCGTGGGCAAGCGCGTCAAGCTGAAGAAGGCGGGGCGGGAGTGGAAGGGGCTGTCGCCGTTCCAGCAGGAGAAGACGCCGTCCTTCTACGTCAACGACCAGAAGGGTTTTTACCACGACTTCTCCTCCGGCAAGCACGGCGACATCATCGCCTTCGTGATGGAAACCGATGGCGTGCCGTTTGCGGAGGCCGTGGAGCGGCTCGCCAACATGGCGGGCCTGCCGTTGCCGGCGGTGACGCCGGACGCCGCGCGGCACGAGCAGCGGCGCCGCACCCTGCATGACGTCATGGATCTCGCGGCAAAATTCTTTGCGGAGACGCTGGCCTCGCGTCTCGGTGCCAAGGCGCGCGGCTATCTCGCCGACCGCGCCATCTCGCCGGCGACGCAATTACAGTTCCGCCTCGGCTATGCCCCGCCCGACCGCTTCGCGCTGAAGGAGCATCTCGGCAAGCTCGGCATCTCCGTCGACGACATGGTCGAAACCGGTCTGTTGATTGGCGGCGACGACATACCCGTGCCGTACGATCGCTTCCGCGATCGCGTGATGTTTCCGATCACGGATCTGCGCGGCCGCGTCATTGCCTTTGGCGGGCGCGCGCTGGAGAAGGACGTTCCGGCCAAATACCTGAATTCGCCGGAGACGCCGCTCTTCCACAAGGGCGACAATCTCTACAACCACCAGACCGCGCGCAAAGCCACCCATGACGGCGGCGCGCTGATCGTGGTCGAAGGCTATGTCGACGTCATCGCCATGGTCACCGCGGGCTTCGCCGGCGCCGTCGCGCCGCTCGGCACCGCGCTCACCGAAAGCCAGCTCGCGCTGCTCTGGAAGATGGCGGACGAGCCGATCCTCTGCTTCGACGGCGACCGCGCCGGGCAGAAGGCGGCCTATCGTGCTGCGGACCTTGCCTTGCCGTTCCTCGCACCAGGAAAGAGTCTTCGTTTCGCGCTGCTGCCCGAGGGGCAGGACCCCGACGATCTCGTCCGCTCGGGCGGGCGCGGCGCGATCGAGGAGGTGATCGCGGCTGCGCGTCCGCTTGCCGAGATGCTCTGGTCGCGCGAGCTCGAAGGCGGCAATTTCGCCACCCCCGAGCGCCGCGCCGCGCTGGAGGCCCGCATCAAGGAGCTCTCCAACGGCATCCGCGACGAGGTGGTGCGGCGATATTATCGCGACGATTTTGCCGATCGGCTGCAGCGCGCCTTTGCCCCCGAGGGCGGGCGCGGCGGATTTGGCGGCCGGGGCAATTTCCGCCAGGGCGGCGGCCGCTCCTTCCAGCCCCGCGGCGGGGCGGGCGCGAATCGATTCGGTGGTCAGGGGTTTGGGGGAGGCCGCCGCGGTCCGCCCGGTTCCCTCCCGCTGCCGTCCGGCCCCTACCAGGCGGCGAGCCCCCAGTTGGCGGCCAGCCCAATCATGCGCGGCCAGCGCAGCGCGATCTCCCGCCGGGAGGCCCTAATCCTGCAATGCCTGATCAACCACCCCTGGCTGCTGCACGAGCATCTCGAGGAGGTTGCCGCGCTGGAGCTGGCTCACCCCGAGGCCCACAAGCTCCGGGCCGGCATCATCGCCGCCTTCGCCAACGACCATCACCACTCGCCGGACCCCGGCGAGCAGGCCGAGAAGATGCGCAGCGACCTCGAAAAGGGAGGATTTTCTCAAACTCTTCAAAGAGTTGAGAATGGTATCACGACCGCGGCGGTGTGGGGCGCCCGCGAGGGCGCAGCGCGGGACGATGTTCTTGCCACCTGGCATCAGCTGGTTGCCTTGCATCGGCAATGGCATTCACTACTTAGAGAGCTGAAAGACGCCGAGCTGGCCTTGGGGGAGGACCCCAGCGAGGCCAATTTGGCATGGCTGCGTGACGTCAAGGCTCGGATAGGCGAAGTCGACGGTACCGAGGCCCTGATTGAGGGCTTCGGCGAGCTGTCAGGCCGGCTCCAGAAGAGCGTGTGATGAAAGAATCATGCGGACGGCCGGGACCGGAACCGCTAAAAGACTCGCCAAATCCAAGGTTTGGCGGCAAAAACAGGGTTAATCGAGGCTTAACGGTCTTGTAGCACTTTGGCCCAGAGGCGGCCGCAGGCAGAACAGACGCGTCAGGAATAAATCCGCGCAATCGCTGTTGGCACTACACCTGCATCCGCTGCGACAAAGAGGCTCACGAAGCGTTAGGCAATTCCGGCGAGAGAGAGTTGGGGGTGGCGAGAGTTGGGTGCGCCGCCCTTTCCGTGTCGAGAGCTGCCGAAGCGAGAGCGTCGAGCAACAGGTTCAAGTGAATTCAGGCGGGCGCGGCGAACGCCCTGCATGAAGCGCGTTTAGGAGCAATGGATGGCCACCAAGGCAAAGACGCTGCAGGCGAAGGACAAGGAAAAAGACGACAAGGCAGCGGATGCGCCGGAAAAGGATTCCCAGGACGCGCCCTCGCCCTTGCTCGACCTTTCCGACGCCGCCGTGAAGAAGATGATCAAGCAGGCCAAGAAGCGCGGCTTCGTGACCTTCGATCAGCTCAACGAAGTCTTGCCGTCGGACCAGACCTCGCCCGAACAGATCGAGGACATCATGTCGATGCTCTCGGACATGGGCATCAACGTCACCGAAGCCGACGATAGCGAAGGCGAGGACGAGAAGGACGAGGGTGACGACGAGACCGACAACGAGCTCGTCGAGGTCACCCAGAAGGCCGTCACCGAGGTCAAGAAGAGCGAGCCGGGCGAGCGCACCGACGATCCCGTGCGCATGTATCTGCGCGAGATGGGCACGGTCGAGCTGCTCTCCCGTGAAGGCGAAATCGCGATCGCCAAGCGCATCGAGGCCGGCCGCGAGGCGATGATCGCAGGCCTGTGCGAAAGCCCGCTGACATTCCAGGCCATCATCATCTGGCGCGACGAGCTCAACGAGGGCAAGATCTTCCTCCGCGACATCATCGATCTCGAAGCGACCTATGCCGGCCCCGACGCCAAGGGCGGCATGAACAATGCGATGATCGCAGGTCCCAATGGCGAGGCCGGTGAAGCGCCGGCCGAGGGCGGCGAAGCCGCCGCGTCGGCGGGTGCGCCTGCGCATGTGGCGCCGCCCGCTGCGCCCCCGTCGCCGACCCCGTTCCGTGCCGCGCCCGCCGGCGGCGGTGCTGAGGCCGGCGAGGAGAAGGATCCGGGCGAGGCTGCCGCCGAATCCGACATGGATGACGACGAGTTCGAGAATCAGATGTCGCTCGCGGCGATCGAGGCCGAGCTCAAGCCGAAGGTGGTCGAGATCTTCGACAAGATCGCCGACAGCTACAAGAAGCTGCGCAAGCTTCAGGAGCAGGACATCCAGAACCAGCTCCAGAACGAGTCGCTCTCGCCTCACCAGGAGCGCAAGTACAAGAAGCTGAAGGACGAGATCATCGTCGAGGTGAAGTCGCTGCGCCTCAACCAGGCCCGCATCGACTCGCTCGTCGAGCAGCTCTACGACATCAACAAGCGCCTCGTTTCGCACGAGGGCCGCCTGATGCGCCTTGCCGACAGCCACGGCGTCGCGCGCGAGGACTTCTTGCGCAACTACACCGGCTCGGAGCTCGATCCGCGCTGGCTCAACCGTGTCTCGAAGCTTTCGGCCAAGGGCTGGAAGAACTTCGTCCATCACGAGAAGGACCGCATCAAGGACCTTCGCCACGAGGTGCATCAGCTCGCGGCGCTGACCGGCCTCGAGATCGTCGAGTTCCGCAAGATCGTGCACTCCGTGCAGAAGGGCGAGCGCGAAGCACGCCAGGCCAAGAAGGAGATGGTGGAAGCCAACCTCCGTCTCGTGATCTCGATCGCCAAGAAATACACCAACCGCGGCCTGCAGTTCCTCGACCTGATTCAGGAAGGCAACATCGGCCTGATGAAGGCGGTCGACAAGTTCGAGTACCGCCGCGGCTACAAGTTCTCGACCTACGCGACGTGGTGGATCCGGCAGGCGATCACCCGCTCGATTGCCGATCAGGCGCGCACCATCCGCATCCCCGTGCACATGATCGAGACGATCAACAAGATCGTGCGCACGAGCCGCCAGATGCTCAACGAGATCGGCCGCGAGCCCACTCCTGAGGAGTTGGCCGAAAAGCTCGGCATGCCGCTCGAGAAAGTGCGAAAAGTCCTCAAGATCGCCAAGGAGCCCTTGTCGCTCGAGACGCCTGTCGGTGACGAAGAGGATTCGCATCTCGGCGATTTCATCGAGGACAAGAACGCGATCCTGCCGATCGACGCCGCGATCCAGTCCAACCTGCGCGAGACCACGACGCGCGTCTTGGCCTCGCTCACCCCGCGCGAAGAGCGCGTGCTGCGCATGCGCTTCGGCATCGGCATGAACACGGACCACACGCTGGAAGAAGTCGGCCAGCAGTTCTCGGTGACGCGCGAGCGTATCCGCCAGATCGAGGCCAAGGCGCTGCGCAAGCTGAAGCATCCGTCCCGGTCGCGGAAGCTGCGGAGCTTTCTGGACAATTGATCGTCGACGGCGATCCAAAGCGAAACGGCGGGCCTTGGCCCGCCGTTTTTGTTCGTCATTGCGAGGACGGCGACGCAATCCAGAGTCTTTCCGCAAAGGGATCTTTGGATTGCTTCGCGGAGCCTGTCATCGGGCCGCGCTTCGCGCGGACCCGTTGGCTCGCAATGACGTGGAGAAGCTGAGGGCCTACTTCTTCTTCACCCCCACCCTTTCGATGCGCTTGATCTCGAGCGGCGGGCGGCCGCTCTTTTCGGCGATCTCGCGGTCCTGCTCCATGATGAAGCCGCGGGCGGGCTCGTCGCCGTCGAGGCCGCCGAGCAGCTCGGCGGGCACGCGGCGGTTGGAGCGCTGGGAATCGTCCTCATAGACGACATTGAAGAAGGCGAATTCGCCTTTGGGATTGGTTCCGGGTTTTTTGGCCATGGCGGCTTGTCGTCGATAGCCGCGCCGCAGTCAAATGACTTCGGCGGTTGTCGACATCAGAGTCGAGCCGGAGCGTTGGGTTGAGCCGCATGGAGCTGCGATCGTTCATCGCCGGAGCGGCGCGGGCGCCTTGCTGCGGTCGCTTCGATGCGGCCCTTGCCTCGATAAACGGCGGGCCGCGAAGCCCGCCGTTTATTTTGGTCTTCAGCGTCGCCCGGGGCTGGCGGGGCGACAACCTAGAATAGAAGGCTATCGCTTGCCTTCGGCGATGGCAAGACCAATCATGACGCGTCGATGTCGCAGCCGGCGGAGCAGATATGCGTTGATCGCGGCGTGTGCGTCGATGGTGCATCGAAGCAATTGCTTGGGTCGCTAAATCAGTTTGTTCATTTCCTGCGCGCAACTCTGCGCGGCTTGTCGGAACAGCGCGCCCGCCTGCACCTGTTCCCGTCTCGCGAGCAGAATCCGAGACGACGAGTTCCATTGTTGCGGCGCATGTCTCAATGCGTGCGCGTTCGCGGCGCGAGCGCCTCGGCGGCAAGCGGCGATGCGGGTCTGCTGCCCGGTCTGTGGCGACGTCCGCCGTCGTGTCCGCTGCGTTCGTCCTTGCGTCCCTGCGCCATGATCGCGCTGCCCATCGCGGCCGAACCGAAGGTGATGAGGAAAGCCGCGAGTAGCGAGAGCAGCGCGATGCCGGGTGAGCTGTCGGCGAAGATCAGCTCGCGCAGGTGGCCGGGATTGAGCCAGAGCAGGCCGGCGACGAGCAGGCTTGCTGCGCAGGCGCCGATCGCGAGGTTGATGGAGCAGGCGGAAGAGCGGGATACGGAGCAGCGAGCGGGGTGGCATGGTTGATGGCCTCGTGTCGGCTCAACGCATCGGCTGACTGCGCGATGAGCAACACCATATGGTGCCGGCTCTCTCATCTCCGGAATGACGGTCGAGGAGTAGGCTTGCCTCTTCATCCCATGCCGACGCGCGGCGATGTTGATGCGGATCAAATCTTTGCGTGCCTCGCGGTGGGCTTTTGCCGCTTTGACGCGAATCCGGTTCCCGGGCATGATCGATGCTTTCCGCGCTCGTTCTTCAGAGGATTCCCGCATGCTGAGACCGCTACTCGCCGCCGCCTTCGTCCTTTCTCTGGCCGGCGGGTCGGCGCAGGCCGCGCGCTGCGGCGGCGATTTCAACACGTTCGTCGCGACCATGGCGCAGGAGGCACAGGCGGCCGGCGTCTCGGCGAGCGTGACGAGTGCGGCGCTCAGCGGCGTGGCGCCCGATGCTGCAGTGCTGGCCTTCGACCGGCGCCAACGCCACACCTTCAACAAGACCTTCGAGCAATACGTCTCGACCCGCGTCGGGCCGGGCCGCGTCAATGGCGGGCGGGCGCTGCTGCAGCGCCATGCCGCGCTGCTCTCGCGCATCGAGCAGAAGTTCGGCGTGCCGCGCTACATCCTGGTCGCGATCTGGGGGCTGGAGAGCGATTTCGGCAAAGGCGACATCGGCAAGATGCCGGTGGTCCGCACGCTGGCGACGCTCGCGCATGATTGCCGCCGCACCGATCTGTTCCAGGGCGAGCTGCTCGCCGCGCTCAAGATCGTGCAGCGCGGCGACCTGCCGCTGCGTGACCTCGTCGGCGCCTTTGCCGGCGAGATCGGCCAGACCCAGTTCCTGCCGTCGTCCTACATCAAATACGGTGTCGACTTCGACGGCGACGGCCACGTCGACCTCCGCCACAGCATCCCCGACGTGCTCGCCTCGACCGCGAACCTGCTCCACACCAACGGCTTCAAGATGGGCCAGCCCTACAGCGAAGGCACGCCGAATTTCGAAGCGATGCGCGAGTGGAACAGGGCGGTGGTCTATCGCAAGACCATCGGCTATTTCGCGGATCGGCTGATGGGGCAGTGACTGGGGAGAGTGGCGCACGATCTCCCCGCATCGTCGTCCTGGCGAAGGCCAGGACCCAAACCGCGGAATCTATCGGTTGCGGACGGCGGGAGTACCGAACTGCGAGTCTTCGCATAATTGAATTCGGTGGTTATGGGTCCCGGCCTTCGCCGGGACGACGATCGAGTGTGAGGGGGCACTGTCGCACCACCCACCTTCACTTCCCCTTCGCCATCTTCTCCAGCTTCCTCTGCAGCGGCGCCCAGTACGTTCCCGGACGGAAGCGCTGCAAGAGGTCCATGAAGCGGGCGTCGTTGCCGATCAGGATGCGCGGCTCGTTCTTCTCGATGCCTCGGATGATGCGCAGCGCGGCGTCCTTCGGCGTGGTCTTCGCCGCGTTCTCGAACCGCTCGATCGATTGCGCACGGCGGGCATTGTCGGTGACGCCGGTGCCGGTGCCGGAGTTGCGCGCGATGGCGGTGGCGACGCCGCCGGGGTGTACCACCGACAGCTTCACCGGGCTGCCCGCCACACTGAGCTCGTGCCGCACGCTCTCGGAAAAGCCGCGCACCGCGAACTTCGCCGCCGCATAGGCCGATTGTCCCGGTGGCGCAATGATGCCGAAGATCGAGGAGAGGTTGACGATGTGCGCCTCGGGTCTCGTCTTCAGATGCGGCAGGAAGGCGCGCGTGCCGTGCACCACGCCCCAGAAATTGATGGCGAACAGCCAGTCCATCTGCGCCTGGTCGATTTCCTCGAACGAGCCGAGCAGCGCCACGCCGGCGTTGTTGACGACGATGCCGAGCGCGGGATGCGCCGTGGTCGCGTCAGCTGCGAATTGCGCGATGGCCTCGGGCTCGCCGACATCGACGCGATGCAGGCTGATCTTGCATCCCGTCCCGATCTCGGCCGCGACAGCTTTCAATCCGGCCTCGTCGCGATCGGCCAGCGCGAGGTCGCAGCCACGCCGCGCAAGCTCGATTGCAAGCGCGCGGCCGATGCCGCTGGCCGCTCCCGTGATGGCGGCGGCGCCGCGAATCGCAGTCATGAATCCCCCGTCAAGTCACAGCCCGTGGAACTTCGATTTACATTTTTTCATATTGGAACCGAACCGCAAGCGGATTGGCTCCTTAACGTACGTTACGCAAGCAAGCATTGGGAGCCGCCGATGGGACAGGCACAGCCATTTCGTGCAACTGCACTGATCGTCGAAGACGATGTCATGCAGCGGGAGATGCTCAGTCTCCTGCTGGAAGAGAGCGGCTATCAAGTCATCCAGTGCGAAAGCGCCGAGGCGGCCGAACGCGTGCTCGACAAGAACGCCAGCGCGCTCTGCCTGATGCTGACCGACGTCCAGCTCGCCGGCCGCATGAACGGCGTCGAGCTCGCGCATGTCGCCAAGGATCGCAACCCCAAGCTCGACGTCGTCGTCACCTCGGGCCGTCCCTTGAGGCAGTCCCTGCCTGCGGGCGCAAAGTTCTGGGCCAAACCCTGGGCGCCGCTCGACGTTCTCCGCGAGGCCGAGATCGCGCAGCTGTCCTGACGAGCTGCCCGCTGCTTTCGCGGGGAGAGGCGCGGTGATAGGATCGGTCCATGACCTGGTCCTTCCTGCTCACCTCGCTCATCGTCATCGCCTCGCCCGGCACCGGCGTGCTCTACACGCTGGCCGCCGCGCTTACCCGCGGCTCGCGCGCCAGCGTGGCCGCGGCGTTCGGCTGCACATTGGGAATCGTGCCGCACATGATCGCGGCGATGCTCGGCCTTGCCGCCGTGCTCCACACCAGCGCGATTGCCTTTGCCGCGCTGAAATGGTGCGGCGTTGCCTATCTGCTCTACATGTCCTGGCAGGCATTGCGCGAGACGGGCGCGCTCGCCGTCGAGGGCAGGATCGAGGAGCGGTCGAATGGCCGGGTCATCGTGACGGGCTTCCTGATCAACATCCTCAATCCCAAGCTGTCGATCTTCTTCCTCGCCTTCCTGCCGCAGTTCATCGCGCTGGACGAGGCCCATGTGCTGGGGCGGATGCTGGAATTGAGCGGCGCTTTCATGGCGATGACCTTTGCCGTGTTCGTCGTCTACGGTCTCTGCGCGGCCTCGGTGCGCGAGCGCGTCATCTCCCGTCCCGCCGTCATGGCCTGGCTGCGCCGCAGTTTCGCCGCCGGCTTTGCTGCGCTCGGCGCCAAGCTCGCCTTCGCGGAGCGGTAAGGACGTTCTTCGCCTTTCAAGCGCCGATGCTCCGGCAGCGCCGGGCCTCGTTCCGGCCATCCACGTCCTTGCCGCGGCACAGAGAACGTGGATGCCCGGGACAAGCCCGGGCATGACGACCGCTACCAACACTCACTCAATAAAAAAGCGGGCCTGTTGCCCGCTGCTTTCAAAACCTGCTTGCCCGACGCCCGGGCGGAGCGAGGCTCCACCCGGGCAAAGAAAAAGAAGCCGCGTTACTTCTTCTTCGCAGCCTTCTTCGCCTTCTTGGCCTTCTTCTTCGCCGCCTTCTTCGCTTTCTTAGCCATAGTATCCTCTTAGGGTTTAATGGTGGAACGCGACACGAGGGATGCTCGGCGGAGGGCCAGCCTCGCAACATCCTCGACGACAAACTCAGCAGATTCGGAGGCGCCTGCCCCGCGCCGTCACATCCGTGTCATCGTGTTATCCACAGCTCAGATGCATTTTCGGGTGATTTTTGGCCGCGAATCCGCATCGAGGCGCCGGCGCCGCATCGCCGGCACAGGCTTAACGATCCGACAACAAGACGGCGCCGTTCATGAATCCAAAACCAAAGGCGCGTTTTCAACGACCGCAGTGAGACTCCATTAAGCGCAACCCGCGCATTGTCCTCCGCAAGAAAACGGGGATGGGCAATGGACGGACGGCTGCCAGGGACGGGGGGCGGGACGCGGCGCACGCCGCATACGTCATGCTGAACGTACCGACATTGTGGACGGTCTTCGTCGTCAACTTCCTGGCGCTCGGCCTGATCTGGGCCTACGTGACGCGCTCATATCCGAAATTCGTGGCCGCGCGGTTCTGGATGGCCTCGTCCTTCGTCGGCGCGGCCGGCGCCATGACGGCACTGGCCCGCCTGTTCGTCACGTCTCCCCTGCCGCTTCTGCTCGGCGCTGCCGGCGTCATGGCGGCGAGTTGCTTCGCCGCCATGGGCATTCAGCGCTTCTACAACCGGCCGGTCTCGTGGCGTGTCATGATCGCGACGGAAGCCTTCAGCCTCGCCGGCGTCGTGTTCTTCATGGTCGGCTTCGAACACATGCAGCTGCGCATGCTCAGCTATACGATCGGTCAGGGGCTGCCGCTGGTGCTGGCGCTGCGTCTCCTGCTGTCGCCGCCGGAGGGCCGCGTCAGCCCGGGCGCGCGGCTGTCCGGCATCGTCATCCTCTGCATCGTCGGAATATTCGTGGTGCGGACGGTGGGCAATCTGCTCGGCCACGATTTCTCGGCAGTCGCCGGCGGCCAGACCCATGCCGTCTTGGTGCTGGGGCTGCTGTTCCTGTCGATGACGCTCAATTTCGGTTTCCTGCTGATGGCGATGGACAGCTTGCGGGGCGAGGTCGCCGACCTCGCGCTGCTCGACGATCTCACCGGCGTCGCGAACCGACGGCATCTGCTGCAGCGCCTGACCGAGGAATGCGCCCGCTCGGAGCGCAGCAGCGAGCCCTTCTCGCTGCTGGTGATCGATCTCGACGGCTTCAAGACCATCAACGACACCCATGGCCATGCCGCGGGCGACGCCTGCCTGCAGCACTTCACCCTGATGGCGCAGACGCGCCTGCGGCCCGGCGACCTGCTCGCGCGCACCGGCGGCGACGAGTTCTGCATCGTGCTGCCGTCGTCGTCGCTGCGCGAGGCCGCCGCGATCGCCCGCCGCGTGCTCGAGGTCTGCCGTCAGGACGCCGCGACCTGCACCGGCAGCGACATCCCGATCGCGATCTCGATCGGCGTGGCGCAGTGGGACCGCGGCATCGGTCAATTCCCGGACCGCCTGATCGCACATGCCGACCACGCCCTCTACGACGCCAAGAAGAACGGCAAGAACGATTTTGCCGTCTACGATCCGGCGCCGCCGCTCTCACCCGAGCCGACCGGCCCCGGCGAGCGCGCGCGCAAATTCGCGTAAGGCCGTGCTAGAGCAGGGATCCGTGACTGGACCCCGCATCATGATGTCTCGCCTGCTCGCGGCCGTTCTCGCCGCCCTGTTTCTGATCGCGCCCGCCATTGCCGAGGACGCCGAGCTCGCAAAGCTCGCGCGCGCCTCCGGCACGCCCGAGATTCCCGGCCTGAAGATCGTGTGGCTGGCGCCGTGGGGCGACGTCGGCAGCGCAAACCCATGGCGCAACATCATCGTGCACCAGACCGAGGGTCCGGCGGGCTCGGCGCGCGGCGGTGCGCAGGCGCAGGCGAAGAAGCCGACCCGGCGCGGCGTCACGGTGTGGGTCGAGACCGACGGCACGGTCTATTGGGCGGTCGCCGAGAATCTGGTGCCGACGCATGGCGACGGCGCCAACCGCAACGACAACAAGTACATCGACAACGGGCCGACCTATCGCCAGGTCGTGCGCGACAATTCGATCGGCGTCGAGTTCGCCGGCAACTATCCCGACGTCGCGGCCGGTCCGACCGAAGCGCAGGTCGCGGCCTGGAGAATCCTCGTCAAGGTGCTCCGCGCGCGCTACGGCATCCCGCTCGAGCGCGTCTACGCCCACAACTGGATCGACTACAAGGACGCGCGCTACTGCGAAGGCTGCTGGCTCGCGACGCTGGCACGGGTTTGGGGGGAGTAGGGAGCTGCGTTCCCCCACCGCCGTCATCGACCGGTTCGCCATGGCCCGGTCGAGCCCGGGCATGGCGCCTCGTGTGAGACTGCTTCTTGCATCGCCGCCAAACAAAAAAGCCGGCGTTGCCGCCGGCTTTCTGTCTGCTCGATCCGCCAATTCCTGGCGCGGTAAGCCCCGCTTAGTGCGCGGCTTCCAGCGCGGCCTGTTCGGCCCTTGCGATCGTGCCCTTGACCGCGGCCTGCACCTTCTCGAAAGCGCGGACTTCGATCTGGCGGACGCGCTCGCGCGATACGCCGAACTCGGCGGCAAGGTCTTCCAGCGTCATCGGCTCATCGGCGAGGCGGCGGGCCTCGAAGATGCGGCGTTCGCGCGGGTTGAGCACGCCCATGGCGCCGTTCAGGGCGTCGCGGCGGTGATCATACTCCTCGTGCTCCGCCATCATGGCTTCTTGGTTGGGCGTATTGTCGACCAGCCAGTCCTGCCATTCGCCGGCTTCGCCGTCGTCCCGGATCGGTGCGTTGAGCGAGGCATCGCCGCCGAGACGGCGGTTCATGTCGATCACGTCCTGATCCGTGACGCCGAGACGCTTGGCAATGATCTTCACCTGGTCGGGGCGGAGATCGCCTTCGTCCAGCGCATTGATCTTGCTCTTCGCCTTGCGCAGGTTGAAGAACAGCTTCTTCTGGTTCGCGGTGGTGCCCATCTTCACGAGCGACCAGGAACGCAGGATGTACTCTTGAATCGACGCCTTGATCCACCACATCGCGTAGGTGGCGAGACGGAACCCCTTCTCGGGTTCGAAACGCTTCACCGCCTGCATCAGGCCGACATTGCCTTCCGAGACGACCTCGGAGATCGGCAGGCCGTAGCCGCGATAGCCCATGGCGATCTTGGCCACGAGGCGGAGATGGCTGGTGACGAGTTGGTGCGCCGCGTCGCGATCGTCATGCTCGCGCCAACGCTTGGCGAGCATGTATTCCTGCTGGGGCTCCAGCATCGGAAACTTGCGGATCTCGGCGAGGTAACGGGAAAGGCCGGATTCTCCATTGAGGACCGGCAGAGCAGCGGTACGGGCCATAGTGCGCCCTCCAAAAGGTTCAGGCCCCCGATAGCGGC
This sequence comes from Bradyrhizobium sp. 1(2017), assembly GCF_011602485.2. Taxonomy (NCBI): domain Bacteria; kingdom Pseudomonadati; phylum Pseudomonadota; class Alphaproteobacteria; order Hyphomicrobiales; family Nitrobacteraceae; genus Bradyrhizobium; species Bradyrhizobium sp. 1(2017). The sequence continues at coordinate 1,639,394 of NZ_CP050022.2, forward strand.
GGGCCAGGCAGACGACCGCTGTGTCAAAGCCGGCCGGGCTGCGATGTTCCGCGCTGGTCATTTCCAACGCAGGCGCAATATACCCCATGGGGGGTCGAAAAGGGAAGGATTGCTGACGTCACGTCCCCGTGTGCCAGCTATAACTTTTTGTAATGTAAAGGCTTTCTGAAGCGTGCTGCGTCATTGCGCCGCTTTCAGGCGGCTTTGCAGGAGAAGCAAATCCTCCGGCAGGGCCGCCTCCCAGTGGAGTAATTCCCCCGTCCTCGGGTGCTCCAATACCAGCAGATAAGCATGCAAGGCCTGCCGGTCGAGGGCAGACAGGGCCTGTTGCGATTCAGGGCCGAGCTGGTTCGCCTTGGTCTTGAAATGCGGGCCGTAGACCGCATCGCCCATCAGCGGATGGCCGATATGGGCGAGATGGACACGGATCTGATGGGTGCGCCCGGTCTCGAGCTCGCAGGCGAGCAGGGCGGCGACGCCCTTGCCGTCGCGCCCGGCAAAACTCTCCAGGATTTCCCAATGCGTCACGGCCTCGCGGCCGCCCTGGCGCACCGCCATCTTCTCCCGCGCATGCGGATGGCGGTCGATCGGCGCATCCACCGTGCCGCGATGGCGGTTCGGCACGCCCCAGGCAAAGGCCATGTAGCCGCGCCGCATCTCGCCGGTGCGGCCGTGGTCGGCGAATTGGGCGGACAGCGAGGCATGGGCGAGGTCGTTCTTGGCCACCACCATCAGCCCGGTGGTGTCCTTGTCGAGCCGGTGCACGATGCCGGGCCGGCGCACGCCGCCGATGCCGGACAGCGAGGAGCCACAATGGGCGATCAATGCGTTCACCAGCGTGCCGGTCTCGTGACCGGCCGCGGGGTGCACGACCAGGCCCTTGGGCTTGTTGATGACGATGATGTCGTCGTCCTCGAACACGATGTCGAGGGCGATGTCTTCGCCCTTGGGCTCCGCCGGCGCCGCCTCCGGCACGTCGATTATGATCGTATCGCCGGATGTGACGTGATAAGCGGGGTCGCGGACGGCGTTGGCCTTCAGGCTCACCGCGCCCGCCAGGATCAGGGCTTTCAGCCGGGATCGCGACAGGTCGGTGAGGTGCGCCGCCAGCACGCGGTCGAGCCGGGCCGAGCCCTCCTCGCCGCTGACCACGACCTCCAACCGCTGCGCTGACCCAGAGCTTTCCATGACGACGTCTGATACCGCTGTTCCCGAACCGACCCCCGAGCAGGCCGCGCTGTTCGCGCGGGTGCGGCGGATGATGCTGATCGCGGGGTTGACCACGGCGCTGGCAATCTGCGCCGTCCTGATCGCGGTGGGCTACCGCCTTTTCAAGTCCGAGGGAAGGGCGGTGGAGGCCGCGGGCGACGTCACCGCCACCCTGCCGAAGGGCGCGAAGATCGTCGCAACCGGCGTTGCCGGCGACCGCCTCGTGGTCACGCTCGATGTCGGGGGCATTATCGAGATCCGCACCTTCGACGCCCACAGCCTGAAGCCAGCCGGAAAGCTGAAATTTGCCAATGAGCCGTGAGGGGGACCTGGCCTTGCTATCGTCCTGGCGAAAGCCAGGACCCGTGATCGCCGAGTCCGGTGATGTGAACGAGGTCGGCCCTCTGATGTGCCTTAACCATCATCATTCGGAGTAATGGATCCTGGCTTTCGCCAGGACGACCGCGGAGAGAAACCCGAGAATCCCACCTTGCCGCCGTCCAAATTCGCGGCTATGTCGTACCCCTCACGCTCCCTTCGTCTAGCGGTTAGGACGCGGCCCTCTCAAGGCTGAAACAGGGGTTCGATTCCCCTAGGGAGCGCCAGACAAAACCTAAGCCATTGAAAACCTGCACACTCTAGGCAACCATGTGAGCCTGGAGAGAGATCGCTCCGCTACACACGTAGCCTCACAAGGCGGTCCGCAATGGTGATCGCGTCCGTAACATGGCAATCCTGATCCCCAGTCTGGGCTTCGCGCGCTTCGACACCCGCGGCGAGCTGCGACTTGCCGAGCGCCTCAAGGACTTCCTCGAAGAGAACGCCGTCGTTTGGCACAATCTTCCTGTCGGCCCTCTCAACCGACATCCGGACTTCATCATCATTCATCCCGCGAACGGTCTGCTCGTGCTCGAGGTGAAGGACTGGCGCCTGGAGACGATCATTTCGGCCGACAAGACGAAGGTCGAACTGCTGACGAGCCGCGGTCCCGTGCGAGAAAGCAGTCCGCTTGAGCAAGCTCGCAAATATGCGTTCGAGGTCGTGCGCACGATTGACCGGGACGGGCAGTTGCTGTTTCCGGCCGGTCATCGCTTCATGGGTAAGCCCATTGTCCCGTTCGGCTTCGGGGTCGTCTTCACCAATATCACGCGCAAGCAATTCGAGCAGACCAATCTCAAGGAGGTGATGGCCGAGCATCTCTGTCTGTTCAAGGACGAAATGACCGAGGGCGCGCATCCCGAAGAATTCCGGTCCAGATTGTGGAACATGGTTCATCCGCCTCTCGGAGAGCCGCTGTCGATGCCGCAGTTCGATCGCCTGCGCGCGCTGCTCTTTCCGGAGATTCGCATCCGGCAGATTGCTCTGCCTCTGGACGATCCGCCGACGGCCGATCCTTCGGACCGTACGCTTGCGGTGATGGACCTGCATCAGGAGCAGTTCGCGCGCAGTCTGGGTGAGGGGCATCGAATCATTCGCGGCGTCGCCGGATCGGGCAAGACCCTGATCCTCGCCTTTCGCGCCGAATATCTGGCCCGTGCGGCGGCAAAGCCGGTGCTCATCCTGTGTTACGCCAATGGCATCGCCGGGCGACTGGAGGATGCCATGCAGAGCAGGGGCGTGGAGAACCGCGTCCAGGTCCTGACCTTTCATTCCTGGTGTTACCGGATGCTGCGGACTTATGGGATTCCCGTCCCATCCGAGCGAGATTATCCTGACTACGCGGAGCGACTGGCTGCGAGCGTTTCAGAGGTCGTGAAGGCCATTGATCAAGGCCATATCCCGATGGAGCAGTACGACGCCGTCCTGATCGACGAGGCGCACGACTTCGAGCCGCAATGGCTCGCGCTTGCGGCCAAGATGGTGAACCCGCGCACGAAGGCGCTGATGGTCGTCTACGACGATATCCAGGCCATCTACAAGGGACGTGAACGCCCGGTCTGGAAACAGCTCGGAATTGAAGCGAGCGGCAGAACGACCGTGTTGAAGGTCAACTACCGCAACACCGCGCAAATCGTCGCCTTCGCGAGACGCTTCGCTGCAGACGTCATTGGCGCTCCGGGCGTCACGGCCGACGACGAGCACGCCATCCTGTTGCCCGAAGATGCGGGTCGACAGGGACTGGAGCCGGACGTTCGACGGTGCGTGAGCGTGGACGCAGAAGCTCACTGCGTCGCCGAGTGGTTTCTCGACCGGAAAAAGGCCGGGTACGAATGGTCGCAGATGGCGTGTCTCTACCCCGAACACTGGATCGGCGGCCGGATCGCACAGATACTCGCGAGGCACAACGTGCCGATCGATATGGCAAAGGACAATCGCAACAGGGTTTCGGTCAAGCGGGTGGCGGTGCGGTTCTTGAGCATGCACAGCGCGAAGGGGCTGGAGTTTCCCTGCGTCGCCATTGCCGGCCTGGGCTTGCTCGGCCGCCACGGCGAGACCGTCGAAGACTGCGTCCGACTGACCTATGTCGGGGTGACCCGGGCGACTCACGAGGCGCTCCTGACGTATTCGAGCGAGTCCGCATTGGTGCAACGTTTGATCGCATAGCCCGACGCCGCGCGGGCTCACTTGCGCCGTCGTGCCGTCGGGGCACTTCATTATCTACTCCGTGTAGCCGCCGCGGCCTTCATACGACCAGATGGTTGACCGATTCCGCTAGGTCGCTCGGAGCTTGGTAAGCTACATCGCGAGCCTTGGGGCCTCTTAGACCCTTGCCTCCCAGTCGCGCCTTTGTGCAGAATGCCCGGCGAAGGCGATGGTTTGGCCATGGAGCAAAACCAACCAGGTCGGGTTGTGCGCAGGTTGGCGGCCATAGTAGCCGCTGACGTTGCAGGCTACTCACGCCTCATGGGCCTCGACGAGGTCGGCACCGCCCGCACGCTCCGCGAACATCGCAAGGTTACCGACGCGCTTGTGACGAAACACGGTGGTCGCCTCGTGAAAACGACGGGGGACGGCGTGCTCCTTGAGTTTCCCTCCGTGGTGGATGCGGTCGAATGCGCGATGGCGGTGCAGACGGTGATGGTCAGGAGAAACGAAGCGGTGCCACAAGAGCAGCGCATGCTGTTTCGGATCGGAATCAACCTCGGGGACATATTGATCGAGGGCGATGACATTCTCGGCGACGGCGTCAACATTGCTGCGAGGCTCGAGGGTATCGCCGAACCGGGTGGCATCTGCATCTCTTCCTCCGCCTACGAACAAGTTCGTGGAAAGGTCCCGGTCGAGTTTGCAGATCTTGGCGATCAAATCCTCAAGAATATCGCGCGTCCGATACGTGCCTATGCGGTGGGCCCGAACGGGAACCACATCATCGACGGGGTTGTCCAGTTGCCGTCTTCTGCCCCACACCTTTCGCTCGTGGTGCTACCGTTCGCGAACATCGGCGGCGATCCCGAACAGGAGTATTTCGTAGATGGTGTGACCGAGAGCCTGACCACGGATCTGTCACGCATCAATGGCGCGTTCGTGATTGCGCGCAACACAGCGTTCACGTTCAAAGGCAAGGCCGTGGATGTAAGGAAGCTAGGACGCGAGCTGAACGTTCGCTATGTGCTCGAAGGCTCGGTGCAGCGCGGTGACAATCGCTTGCGGGTGAATGCGCAGTTGATTGATGCCGAAACCAGCAACCACCTTTGGGCCGAGCGCTTCGACAAGCCCATTGCCGACCTCTTCGAAATGCAGGATGAAATCGTATCGAGGCTCGCCAACGCGCTCGATGCAGAACTTATTGCCGCCGAGGCCCGCCGAGGGGAGTGTTCACTGCGTCCAGACGCGATGGACTTGGTGTTCCAAGGCAGCAGCTGGTTCAACAAGGGGCAGACACCCGATTGCCTGATACGTGCACGCGGCTTTTTCGAGAAGGCCCTCGTGCTCGATCCCGGAAATATCGAGGCCATGGTCGGTTTGGCACGGGTCAATACCTCACTAGGGGCTTCCTTTATGACCGATGACTACTCAGCGCGGCTTGCTGCGGCGGAGACAACCATAATGAGGGTGCTATCCCTCGCACCAAACCACGCTTTGGCTCACGTGACTTTGGGCAACACGCAAATATTCACGAAACGCGGAGCCCAAGGCATCGCGGAGTGCCAGCAGGCTTTGGCGCTGGATCGCAATTTGGCCCGCGCTCATGCTCTCATCGGCCTTGCCAAGTTCTTCCTCGGTCGAGGCGCAGAAACGGAAACTCACATCAACGAGGCTTTCCGCCTTTCCCCGCGCGATACCTATACCGCTCGTTGGATGGCCTATGTCGGTCTTGCCAAGGCGCAGCTCGGTGCAGATGACGAAGCGGTCATCTGGATGCGTCGGGGCCTCGACGCAAATCGAAACCATTCGTTCGCGCATTTCCCTCTCGGAGCAGCGCTTGCGTGGATTGGCGAACTCGACCAGGCGCGCGCCACGGTACAAGCGGGACTGGCGCTCGATCCGAGCTTCACCATCTGTCGGTTTCGCGCTCACGTACCGAGCGACAATCCGGTTTTTCTTGCTGTCCACGAACGCCTCGTTGAGGGAATGCGGCTGGCCGGCGTGCCGGAAGGGTAGCGTTCATCATGTCAGACCCTACGGAAGTCAGCCGACGCCTCGTGGCCGGCCGGATTTTTTGCTTGAAGCCGTAACGGGCGCACGAGAGCAAGCTTGTCGCACAGCCCCGGCGCAGCCGCTCCCTTACGCCATCGTGCCGTCGATCGAGCGGCGGATCACCCGCTGCACTTCCGCATTCGACAGAAACAGATCGTGGTTGATGATGCCCCAGCCTTCTTGCGAGGCATCGACCACGCGCACGCCGAGTCGCGCGATGACGGCCTTCTCGGCGGCGCCGACCCTGGTCATTCCACCTGCGATTTGTCCGGACAGCGCGAGGGCGCGATCGTTCGTCGAAGCAATCACGACGATCTTGCCGGCAAGCGGGCCGATGCGGTGGATCGCCGACGTGAACACGTCCATGTCGATGTCGGGCGAGGCAAACACGACCGCGCCAATCTTGCTCGTCACGGTGTCGCCGTATCGTGCATGGAGCTGACGCAGGCTTTCGAGCGTCAGCATGGTTCCCATGCTGTGCGCGACGATATGTACGCGGCCGGCGCTTGGCGCCGACACGAGCGCGGAGAGCACGCGTTCGAAATCGTCGCGAGACCACATCGCGCTGTCGCGGTCGTAGGCATAGTCGAACAATCCGGCCTTGGATGGCCAGGAGAACGCCATGGTCCGGCCGCGGAACTTTATCCCATCGGAGAGGTGGGCAGCATCCAGCACCGCCGTCTCGAATGTCTGCTTGAAGCCGTGCACATAGATCAGCACGTCTCCGCTGCCGGCCTGCGCAGCGAGATCGCCAGCGTCGGCCGACACCGGTTCCACCCGATCGAGGCGCCAATCGCCGAGCCCAACCGAGGCGAGAGAAAGACGGCTCTCGTCCGGCGCCACGAGTTTCGCCCGCGCGACCGTCATGGTGGTCGCGCGCTCTGGTCCAAACCAGGGTTTGGCACGGGCGCCGCTGACGGGCTTGCGCGTGGTGGTGACGAGCACTGTGGGTTCAACGGAGAGGGACGAGGCGTCATAGCGTGCACCGGTCGCACCCAGGCCGGCGCATCCGCCGAGTGCGAGGGCACTCCCGGCCGACGCAAATCCACCGAGGAAAGCGCGGCGCGAAATGGAATGACCGGAGTCGCGTTGCTGAAGACGTCGGACGATCACACGGAACCCTTGGGAACTTTGCCCACCGTAAGCCGCCCCGTCTAGCTCCCTGAATGACAATGGAGGCGAGAAGACGGCGAAGCCCCCTTCGTGATCACGTCGCGGCGTTCGCCTGCGTCCGGAACCCGCGCCGAAACCCGTAGAACTTGGCCTTGCGGGTTTGCCTCAACGACGCAGATAGCGCCAGCCGACAACGACACCGCTCACCGAGACAATGGTCCCAAGGATCGACAGCAGCCACACCACGATGTCCCAGGCCGGGCGATACATCAGCAGCAACCGGAAATCGAAACTGTGCAGGGCGTTGAACAGCCAGCGATACGTGCGCCGGCTGCTGTCCACGCGGCCAATGATGTCACCCGTGACTGGGCTGATGTGAAACCATGTTTTCGCGTCATCATCGAACACTGCACGCAGTACCGGCAATTCGCGGTCGTGATGATGTGCATACCAATAGGAATCGTATTCCCCGAGGACGAGCCGCTCCGCGAGGCGAGCTTGCGGCAGCAATTTTGTTGCGGCGGTCCAAAGCCGATCCTGCGGGAGCGTCGTGATTTGGCCCGACGTCACCTCCAGCGGCGTCTGCGTGCCGTCACGCGATGCGGCGATCATCATCGGGCTGCCATCAAGCCAGACGAAGCGCGCTTCGACGACGCCCGATTGCGGCGTCGGCAGCGTCGTCGCAATCGTCGGCGCATCATGGCCGGCATAGCGCTGCATCACCTCGCGCGTCGCGTTGCGGCTTGCGAAATACTCGCCGGGATTGAGCGAAAGCCAACCGGAGAACGTCCAGGTCAGCACGAAGATGCCGGCGATCAGGCCGGTGACGTGGTGCCAAGCCATCCAGCCGCGATAGGGCGTGATCCTGCCGCTCGCATAGCGACGCTTTAGCCGCACGCGAAGGATGCCGATCCAGATGCCTGTGACGCCGATGATCAGGCAGATACCGGAGATCCAAAGTACGACGAGCCGCCACAACGGCCCGTCCTTGCGCAAAACGGTCGGATAGATCCAGTGCGGGATCGAGCCGAGCCAGTTCCAGACGCGCTCGGTGCGGTTGGTGTCGAGCGCGATCTCGCCGGAGCGTGAGGAGACATAGAGCTTGGTACCGTCGTTGTCGCCCAGCCCAATGAGATAAAGCGGTCGCAGCGGATCGTACCGGGCCGTAACGCTCCATTGGTCGCGATCGATAATGTCTTCGAGTTGCGGTGTTCTGCTCGCGGGATGATGTTGCGCGACTGCGAGCGCCTGCTGTTCGGAAACACCCGTGATGACGCGGCCATCGGCTGCGGAGATGGCTTGCCGCTTGCCGTCCCAGCCGGTCATCCGATACACCGGCTCGTCGGCCAGCATGGAAAGCCGGAGATCGCGCGGATAGCGCGTGGCGCCTGCCGCCTTCATCGCGTCGTCCGGCGAGAGCCTCACCTTCTCCCATTGAATAGCAGGAAGTGCTGCCAGCCTTTCCTTGTCGGAGAGGCCGGGAAAAGCGACATACATCATCACCACGCCGGAAATGAACCACATGGCGAAGAACAGGCAGGTGACGATGCCGACCCAGCGGTGGCCGATGTACAGCCATCGCCGGAGTGCGCGTTTCAGCGCGCGTGCCACGCTCAGAACTTCACGTTGACGGCGAGCTGCGCCGTGCGTGGCATGCCGAGCAGCCACTGAGTGGTGCCGCCCGACGTCGTGTAGACCTCATCGAAAAGGTTGTAGACGCGGAACGACACGGTGGTGTTGGGATCGGGCCTCCATTGCACACCGGCATTGACGATGTTGTAGGCCGGGCGTGTCACCGTGTTCGCATTGTCCGCGTAGGTTTTGCCGACGATCTGGACGCCCGCGTTGGCCGACCAGTTCGGGGCGAAGGCCCAGGTCGCCCAGATATTGGAGACGTGCTGCGGCACATTGACGGGTACGTTGCCGGCATAGTTCACGCTGCCGCCGCCGACCGCCTGCACGAAGTCGTCATACTTCGCGCGCAGCAAGGCTGTATTGGCGTCGATACGCCAGCCGTAATCGAGCAGGAAACCCACTGATGCTTCGACACCGCGTGACGATTGCTGGCCGACCTGGACGGTCAACGACGGAATGTTGGGATCGCGCGCCAGCAGGTTGTTCTTCACGATCTCGTAGCCGGCCAAGGTCCATTCGCCGCGGCCGCCCCAGAATGATTGCTTGACGCCGATCTCGATCTGTCTGCCGGTGGCGAGGTCGAAGTTCTTGTTTGCGGAGGACAGGGAGATCAGCCCTCCGACCGGATCGACCGCGGTGGCATACTGGCCATAGAAAGCGAGATCCCTGACCGGTGTGTAGACCGCACCTGCGCGCCAGGTTGTCGAGGAGAACGACTTCTCGAAGCTGTTGGCGGGCGAAACATAGTCGGTGCGCGTGATCGTCGGTTCGTCCTGACGTATGCCGGCAATCAAGGACAGTTGCTCGGTGACCGACAGCCTGTTCTCGGCAAACAGCGCGTATTGATTGGTCACGCTGCCGTAGCCGGGAACCGTGGCGTTCGGGCTGTTGAATGCGCCTGGGATGAAATTGAACGGATTGACGGACGACGAGCCCCCATAGGGCGAATTGTTGGTGTGGGCAAAGTTGATGCTGTTGACGTCGAAGCCTGCAAGGAACTCATTGGCCATGCCAAGGACATGCCCGCGGAATTTCGCGTCCATGCGATTGCCGACCTGCTGCTGATCGTGAAAAATCTCGATGTAGCTGGTTCGGTTGACCAGGCCGGTGGCAGGAATATAGGCGTAGCTTTCGACGTCCTTCCAGTGCCGCTTGGAGTTCAAATAGTAAAGCGTGTTCTGAATCGAAATTCCATCGGCGACCTGCCAATCGGTCTTCACCTGGTTCCAGCTATCCTGATAGCGGATGTGGCTGTCGCTGACGTTGTAGTTCTTGAAGCGTAGAGATTCATCGAGCCTGCCGTTGATCAGCGGCGTGCCGAAGTAGCGGGACGGGTTGCGGTCACCATAGTCCGTGGACAGCGTCCACGTGACGTCTTCGTTCTGCCTGACCTGAACCACGGCATGAAGCGCGACATTCGAGGTGTCGTCACGATCGACCCAGCCGTCGGACATGTTGCCGGAGGCGGTGATGCGGTATGCGACGTCCTTGCTGACCGGACCGCCGCTGTCTACAGCAATGCGTCGCGTCATGTTCGTGTCCAGCGAGACCTCGGCCTGGTTGCGAGGGACCCACAATGGCAGTTTCGAAACGATGTTGATGGCGCCGCCCACCGCGCCCGCGCCATACATCACCGACGCAGGACCGTGTAGCACCTCAATGCGCTCGGTCGACCACGTGTCGAACGGAAAGGTCACCGTACCGGCGCCGATATAGAGCTGGGTGCCGTCATACAGCGTCATCACGGAGCCGAGACCGGTGAAGCCGCGGGTATTGAAAGAGACGCCGCCATTGCCCGGCGCCGGGCTCGCGGTGAAGCCGGTGGCATTTTGCGTGACCGCGTCGAGAATGTTCTGCTGGCCACGTTCGGAGATGGTCTCGGCGGAGATCACCTCGACACTGGCCGGAGTCTGCAGCCGCGTCAGGCCGAGCCGGCTGCCGGCCGTGCTCGCGCCGGTGAGGTTGAGCGTCGGTGCGGCGAAGACAGGACCAGTCGGCGCGGCAACTTGTGTATTGGTAGTCACGTTGCGCTGCTGGCGCGACCGCGCGGCGCGGGCGGCAGCAGAGCTGCGTTGGGTGCTGCGGGCATTCGGCGGCCTCGCCGGTGGCTGCACCACCACGGGGGCGAGCGTCTGGACCGGCGTTTGGGACTGTGCCCAGCCGTCGGTCGATAACACGAGGCAGGAGAATGCAACTGAACGGAGCAACGCGCGGCGGCGCCGTGGCGCGAAGATTATACGGGAGATCATCAATAGGCTCGCGATAACGTGGCACGTCACCGCGAACGCAGTCTGGCCGCTTCCTCAGGAGGAAGACAACTCAACACCCACCAGGACACCCCGCCCAATGTGCTCGCGTGTGACCACGACTGACGGCAGGTCTCCTGGCTCGCGGGTCGTTGCCTGTCGCCGCCTTCCCAGGCCCGCAGGCCCAGTGGCATTTGGCGAAGGCTCACCGCTTACAGTTGCGGGGGCAGCCACGGCGTTGGGGGATCCCCGCACCGTATTCCCTATTGATCTCCCGAAGGAGAACCGTCGCAGTCACCCTAGTTTTATTTGCAAAGCGCTGTCAACTGGCTCTCCCGAGACAGTTCAGCGCCTCGCACCGTCATCGGCGATGCGGGGATCCTCCACCGCACGTCGGCGAAACACCCCAATCCTGTGTCAAGCCTTTTCGTTGAAAATATTCCACTTTACCGAAATTCGGATTTATCGTATGTGTTGCCCATCCCAGACCACCAAAGGGGCGGTCGTACGTCGTCACGAACGCGGGCTGGGATTGCGGTGGACGCGGGCGGCGCTAAGGCGGGTCAGTTGCGTGCAGGGCGAGATGAACCTCGTGAGCATGGCACGTCCCGCGAAGACGGACGGCGCCCGTGCCCTGCGAAGCCTCTTGGCAAAGCAGGGTCGTCCGCGTACGGCGAAACCGTGTGGTCCTGGCCGTCGTTGCTACGGTCAAGCCCTGGCGAAGGCGTCATCGCGTCAACCGGCGCGCTGCCGTGCATTTCGTTGGGGTGAGGGAGGCCAGAAGGAACTCGGCTCCCGGGAGAGCGCGGCATAGGCCGTCAAACCATCGCGCAGGGAAGGCCTGGTCTTGGCTGCCCTGTGTCTCCCCTGTGCACTGCGCGTGCATTCGTTCAGCGCAGGGGTCTTATGGGTGCCAGCCGGTGCCCGGTCTTCCCTGCGCCCTTTTTTTCGAGAGGGTGTGAAGAGCACAGCTCGGGCAGAACATGCCGCGAGAACGCGTTCGCGTTTGTGATCTGCCTGCCAAATGATCTTCCGTACGAGCATGATGCATCGGCCTCGGCGGAGGTGGTCGTTCCCTTCAGAATCTGCCTTGATACGAATTCAGCGCGGAGGATAGTTGAATGAGCGGTTTGGTGATCTCTGGCGGCCGGGTGGTGGATCCCGCCAGCGGGATGGATGCCATCGGCGACGTGGCGGTGGTGGACGGCAAGATCGCGGCGGTCGGCTCCTCGCTCGGCGGCGCGGAGCGGGTGATCGACGCCACCGGCCTCGTGGTCGCGCCCGGCTTCATCGATCTGCACGCGCATGGCCAGTCGGTCCCGGCCGACCGCATGCAGGCGTTCGACGGCGTCACGACCACGCTCGATCTCGAGGCCGGGGTGCTGCCGGTCGCGTCCTGGTATGAGCGCCAGGCGCGGAAGGGCCGCGTGCTGAACTACGGCGCTGCCGCCAATTGGGCGTTTGCGCGCATCGGCGCAATGACGGGCTCCAATGCGGAGAGCTCGCTGGAGGCATTCGGCAATGCCATGCGCGACCGCCGCTGGATCGAGAACGTCGCGACCGATGCGGAGGTCGCCGGCATTCTCGAGCGCCTGTCACGCGGCCTCAACGAAGGCGGCATCGGGATCGGCATCTTGAACGCCTACGCGCCCGGCGCCGGCGTGCAGGAGCTGACCGCGGTCTGCCAGCTCGCCGCGAAGCAGGACGTGCCGACCTTCACCCACGTCGCCTTCATGTCGCGCATCGATCCCGAAAGCGCGGCGGAAGCCTATATCCGCCTGATCGGTTATGCCGGCGCCACCGGCGCACACATGCACATCTGCCATTTCAATTCGTCGAGCAAGACCGACGTGGAGCGTTGCCGCGTGCTGATCGCGAAGGCGCAGGCGCAGGGCCTGCCCATCACGGTCGAGGCCTATCCTTACGGCACCGGCTCGACCGTGCTGGCGGCGGCGTTCTTCAGCGATCCCGAGTTCGTGGAGCGCAACGGCACCGGCTATGATTCCGTGCAGCGGGTGACCGACGGCCATCGCTTCCGCGACCGCGAGGAGCTGTTGAAGGCGCAGGCCGATGAGCCGTCCTCGCTGGTGCTCTGGCACATCCTCGACACCGAGAACAACGCGCATCACCGCGACCTGCTCGACATGTCGGTGCTCTATCCCGGTGGCGCGATCGCGTCCGACGCCATGCCGTGGACGACGTCGGACGGCAAGACCTACACCGGCGACGCCTGGCCGCTGCCTGACGATGCCACCTCGCATCCACGCTCGGCCGGCTGCTTCACGAAGTTCATCCGCGAATGGGTGCGCGAGCGCAAGACCGTGTCGCTGCTCGAAGGCGTGCGTAAATGCGCGCTGATCCCCGCAGAAATCCTGTCGCAAAGCACGCCCGCGATGCGCGCCAAGGGGCGGCTTGCCAAGGATGCGGATGCCGACATCGTCGTGTTCGACTACGAGAAGCTCTCGGACCGTGCGACCTTCACGGCGATGAATCGGCCCTCCGAAGGCGTGCGGCATCTGATCGTCAGTGGTCAGCCGTTGATCCGTGACGGCGTGCTTGACGCAGCCGCGCGGCCGGGAAGGCCGGTGCGCCGCCCCGTCGTCGGGGGCTGATCCATGCCGGTCCCCATTCTCCTGGTGACGGGCTTTCTGGGGGCGGGCAAGACCACGGTGGTCAACCATCTCTTGGCCAACGCCGAGGGGCGGCGCATCGCCGCCATCGTCAACGATTTCGGCGCGATCAACATCGATGCGGAACTGATCGCCGGGGCCAGCGACGGTGTGGTCAGTCTCGCCAATGGCTGCATCTGCTGCTCGCTCGAAGGCGATCTCTTGCGCACGCTCTCGACCCTGCTGCGGCGCGATCCGAAGCCGGAGCACATCGTCATCGAAACCAGCGGCGTCGCCGATCCCGCCGACATCGTGCGCAACCTGATGGATCCCGTGATCCTGCGCGAAGCGCCGCTGGAGACGGTGGTCTGCGTGATGGACGCGACTGCACCACCGGCCGCGCTCGAGGATGCACTCCAGCGTTCGCAACTCCGCGTCGCCGACATCGTGGCGTTGAGCAAGCTGGATCTGGCGGACGCGGGCGCAGGTGTCCGGATGCGCGAGGCAATCCGCGCGCAGCGCGTGCCTGCCGTGGTTGTCGATGCGAAGCACGGCGAGATTCCCGCCGCGCTGCTGTTTCCCGCGACTATCGATCGGGCGCCCGCGCCGCGCGAGATCGCGCCGCGACGGCCGGCGGAAGAGCGCTTCGAGGCGCTGAGCTGGACGTCGGAGCAGCCGCTCTCGCTGCCGCGCTTGCAACAGGCCATCGGCCGCCTTGCGCCAAAACTCGCGCGCGCCAAGGGCCTGTTCGAGACGGTCGAGCAGCCCGGCCGCATGATGGTGTTTCAGTTCGCCGCCGGCCGCGCCACGCTGGCACCGGGGCAAGCGCCGGCGCCTGGCGTGCCGCGATCGCGGATCGTCTTCATTGCCGAGCTCGGGGTGCTCTCGCGGGCGGAGCTCGATGCAATCATGGAGGCGTGCGTTGCCGGCTGACGCGGCAGATCGGACCAGCTCACGCGAACTGCGCTTCTCCGTTTCCGACCGACCAGTTCTCCTTGGGGGCATCGAGCACGTTGACGAAGACGTCCTCGGGGCGGATGCCCGGGCTCTCGCCGAGCAGGTCCGCGATCCGGCGATACAGGGACTTTTTCTGCTCGGCGGTGCGCGAGGCGAACACCGTGATCTGGATCAGCACGGCGTCGTCGCTGCGCGCGACGCCGTAGGCGTTGCCGCAGCGGAAGTTCGCGGGCGCAAGCTCGCTGATGGTCATGAATTCGTCGCCTTCGGGCACGTTCAGCGTCTCGCGCATGGCCCGGTAAAGGCTGTCGAGGATCGCCTGCCGGTACGACTCCGGCTTGCCGGCGCGCATCGAGATGTGGAGGAGAGGCATGAGCTGGTCCCTTTGCGCGCGGGCCGGCCCGCCGGGGCGTGTGCATGCGCCGGCGGTTCGGGCCATTGACGAAACGGGCTATCGATCTCAAATTTGTTTTTGACGCGATGTCCAGAAACCACGTTTTTGACATCGTGTCAAATATTGTCCGCACAGGAGAAGATCTTGAGGCCGCGCGAGTTCGACCATGACGACGTCCTGCGCATCGCGTTCGAGCAGTTCTGGCGCAAGGGCGTGCGCGGCACCTCGCTGTCAGACATCGCGCGCGATGCCGGCGTCCAGCGCGGCAGCCTCTACAATGCGTTCGGCAGCAAGGAGGCGCTGTTCCTGAAGGCCTATGAGCGCTATGCGGGCGAGTATCTCGTCGTCCTGCAAAAGGCGCTCGGCGCGGGCTCGTTGCGCAAACGTCTCACCGTGTTCTTCGATCTGACCATCACCAATTTCCGTGCCGGCACGCCGCCACGGGGATGTCCGACTACGCGCGGCTTGATGGAGCTCGGAGCGGCCGAAGGCGAAGGGCTCGATGAAGACGCGCGTCGGGCTTTTGCGAGCCTCGTTTCGCGCATCACTGCCCTCATTCAGGAAACGCTGTCGGCGGGCGCAGAACGCGGCGAATTCAGCGGCAACGCAGCGGCGGCCGCCCTGCACATCATCACGGTGACGCGAGGTCTTGCCGTGCTCGAACGTGCGTTCGGCGATGAGCGGCAATTGCGCAAGATCGCCGCGCACACGATCGACCTCGTGCTGGGCCGGAAGGGCGGTCAGTGAGGTGAACATGCGAGAATGACGACCCCAGCGGTGGTCGCGCTGGGATCGTCTGGAGGTTTCATGGAGGGCATCGAGCTCTGCGGCTCCATCGCATGTTGGTAGCGCAAGGTCGCTCAAGATGCGACTAGAACCCGTCGAAGCTTCAGCACAACGCGAGCGCGTTGACCGCGCGCGTCGTCGCATCCTGCTTTCCGGAGCCGACGAACTGGCAAACGATGGATTCGAGTTCGCCCGGCTGCTTGCTGCGTGCGGCTGCGAGCAATCGCATCAGTTCCGTCTCGTCCTTCGACAGGCGCCGGCAGGACGGCGGCATGAGGCACAGCTCGCATGGCCGGCCGCTGCGCAGGATCCTGACGAGCGCTGCGGCTCGCGCGACCAGCAGCGCGCTGTCGGCGATGTCAGGCGTCTCGTCGGCAAAGTGGTAGGCCGCTTCCCAGCAATCGGACGCGCCGGTCGCATAGGCCGCCCCGATGAAGCGGAACAACGACAGCGCGACGCGGGAAAATTGGTCGTAGTCCTCGATGCTCCGGGGCGCCGAAAGCACGGCCTGGAGCGGGCAGAGCCGCGATTGTCCCGCCTCCGGGATTGGCACGAAACTGCAGGCGTCCTGCATCATCAGCGATCCCGTCAGTGCAGCGTTGGACTGCCCACGAACCAGCTCTTCATGGCCATCGTCCGATCATGCTCGAAGGAGCGGACGTGCCGGTCGGGCAGGATGAGTCCGGCCATGCGGAAGATCGTTGCAAGTCCCCGCACGGGCGCGAGAGCCCAATCGGCCCCGACCGGCGGCAGCCAGCACTCGAACTGCTCGCGCACCGCGTCAAGGCGCTCCTGCTGCGCGGCGGCGATCGCCCGCAGGATTCCGTGCTCGCTGTCGGACATGCGCGGGCAGGTCGGGCAGTGCACCTCGATCGCCGTATGCGCCGTGCATGCGAAGATCTCGATGATGGATTCCAGCGAGAGCACGGCGTCGCCGACGCGAAAATGGTCGTACACTTGCTGAATGTCGGCCGCGGTCGGGACGGCGCCTCCGCTGCGAGCCTTCGCCCTGAATCCCCAGATGAAGAGCCGCTCCGCCGCGCTCAGCGCTGGAAGGTCGAGCGATCCGGTGTATGTCGATTGATGCATTGAGGCTCTGGCCTTCGGCTGCGCTCACGCCATCGTTGGCGTCGATGAGCTTGCTCGATCGTTCTGCCAGAGCCCTCCGCAAGTCAACGCTTGGAGGAGCGATATCGAGGTCTTCTAGATCTAAAGAAGCCTCGAGCCCGGAAGCAGACACCTGCGCCTTGAACGATTCCAATGCAGGGGAACCCCGACGCATTTCAATCCGTCCAGCGACGCCATGCGCGCAGGGCCTCCGTGACCGGACCGAGGGCCGTCGTACCCATTCTTGCGGGATTTGTAGGGAAGCCAATGCTTAAAGCTTTGCTAAGGAGAACGGGATAATCTGGCATATCAGCCCTTCGAATTCTCGCGAGCTCCGATGTTCTTCTCCCGAATCAGTTTCAAGCTGGTCCTGATTGTCGGCATCAGCCTTCTCGGCATGGTGGCGCTGGCGCCGATCGCGCTTTCGACCCTGCGCGCGCAGATGGTCGCCGATCGCCAGGCCAAGACGCAGCACATGGTGGATATCGGCTACGGCATCCTGGCGCACTATCAGAAGCTCGAGAGCGATGGAAAGCTCTCGCGCGAGCAGGCCCAGGCCGGAGCAATGGCTGAAATCAAGAGCCTGCGCTACGACAAGGTCGAGTATTTCTGGATCAACGACATGACCCCCAAGATGGTCATGCACCCGATCAAGCCCGAGCTCGACGGCAAGGATCTGTCCGGCATGAAGGACCCCGCCGGCAACGCGCTGTTCATGGGCTTCGTCGACGTCGTCAAAAAGCAGGGCGCGGGCTTCTACGGCTATCTCTGGCCGAAGCCCGGCTTCGACCAGCCGGTCGGAAAAATCTCCTACGTCAAGGGCTTTGCGCCCTGGGGCTGGATCATCGGCACCGGCATCTATCTCGACGACGTCGATGCCGTCTTCCGCCAGAACGCGATGACGTTCGCCTACATATGCCTGGCCGTGCTGATCGTGGTCCTCGGCGCCTCCTTCCTGATCGGCCGCAGCGTCACCCGGCCGCTGGCCCGGATCACCGGGCTGACCGAACGCCTCGCCGCTGGCGACGTCGCGTTCGACGTGCCCTACACCGATCGCCGCGACGAGGTTGGCGGGCTCGCCAAGGCGCTTGCCGTGTTCAAGGACAATGCATCGGCCGTCAGCCGGATGCATGCCGAACAGCAGGAGCTGAAGCAGAAGGCCGACGACGAGAAGCGCAGGGCGATGGCCGACCTCGCCGGCCAGTTCGAGGCAAGCGTCCAGGCCGTCGTCCGCGATGTCTTCAATGAGGCGCGCGCAATGCAGCAGGCCGCGCAGGGCATGTCCGAGACCGCGAACAAGGCGACCGACCGCGCGAGCTTCGTCGCCGCCGCCTGCCAGCAGGCTTCCAGCAACGTGCAGACGGTGGCGTCCGCCGCCGGGCAGTTGTCGGCCTCGATCACCGAGATCAGCCAGCGCGTCGCGCAGGCTGCCACCGTGGCCGACAAGGCAGCCGCCGACGGTCAGCGTACCAACGACACCGTGCAGGGGCTGGCCGCCGCCGCGCACAAGATCGGCGAGGTCATCGACCTCATCAACCAGATCGCCTCGCAGACCAATCTGCTCGCGCTCAACGCCACCATCGAGGCGGCGCGCGCCGGCGAAGCCGGCAAGGGCTTTGCGGTGGTCGCGAGCGAAGTAAAATCATTGGCGAGCCAGACCGCCAAGGCGACCGACGAGATCGGCGCGCAGATCACCGCGATCCAGGCCGAGACCAACGAGGTCGTCGGCAACATCGAGAGCATCCGCGCCACCATCATGGAGGTCAACGAAATCTCCTCGTCGATCGCCGCTGCGGTCGAGGAACAGGGCGCCGCGACGCAGGCGATCGCCCACAGCGTGCAGGAAGCGGCGTCCGGCACGGACCAGGTC
Source organism: Bradyrhizobium sp. 1(2017) (assembly GCF_011602485.2). Lineage (NCBI taxonomy): Bacteria > Pseudomonadati > Pseudomonadota > Alphaproteobacteria > Hyphomicrobiales > Nitrobacteraceae > Bradyrhizobium > Bradyrhizobium sp. 1(2017). The sequence continues at coordinate 1,657,898 of NZ_CP050022.2, forward strand.
TCGCAGAACATCTCCGGGGTCACCGATGCCACGGCGGAGACCGGCGAGGTCGCCGGCCTCGTGCTGCAATCGAGCGGCCGGCTGACACTGAAGCTGCAATCGCTCGAGAACGAGGTCAGTGCGTTCGTTGCGGGTGTGCGCGCGGCCTGATCGTCGCCGATCCGGTCTGCCGTGGTACGGATAATCGGCCTCGTCACGACGCGCGCGGTCGGGTGAAAATTCCGGCCTGCGGGAGCGGTCATCGCGACCGGCTTTCCCACCCTTGACGGCTGCGGTTAAAGTGAAGAAGCAGGATCATCGAACCTGCCGACCCGCGCCTGCCATCGCGGGCATGGAGACCGCTGCATGTCGTTCAAGAAGCTCCTGATCGCCAATCGAGGCGAGATCGCCATCCGCATCGCGCGTGCCGCGGCCGATGCCGGCATAGCGACGTTCGCGATCCATCCGGCCGACGACGCTCTGTCGCTGCATGTGCGGGTCGCCGACGAGGCGGTCGAAATCCCCGGTCGTGGCGCGCGCGCCTATCTCGACATCGACGCGGTCGTACAGGCGGCGAAGTCGGCCGGCTGCGATGCCGTGCATCCCGGCTACGGCTTTCTCAGCGAGAACGCCGCCTTCGCCAAGGCCTGCGCCGATGCAGGCATAGCTTTCGTCGGACCGAAGCCGGCGGCGCTCGAGCTGTTCGGCGACAAGGTCGCGGCGCGGCAACTGGCAAAGCGCTGCGGCGTGCCGATCATCGCCGGCACCAGCGGACCGTCCTCGCTGGAGGAGATCACCGCATTCTTCACCTCGCTCGGCAGCAACGCGGCGATCTTGATCAAGGCGATGGCCGGCGGCGGCGGTCGCGGCATGCGCGTGGTCGAGAAAGCATCCGATCTTGCGGAGGCCTACGCGCGCTGCCAGTCCGAGGCCAAGGCGGCGTTCGGCTTCGACGGCGTTTATGCCGAGCGGCTGATCCGTCAGGCGCGTCATATCGAGGTGCAGATCATCGGCGACCGCTTTGGTGCCATCTCCCATCTCTGGGAACGCGAATGCACCATCCAGCGCCGGCACCAGAAGCTGGTTGAGGTCGCGCCCAGTCCGTCGCTGAGTGATCCCTTGCGTGGCCGCATCATCGAGGCGGCGAAGCAACTGGCGGCAGCTGCATCTTACGACAATCTCGGCACCTTCGAGTTCCTGGTCGATGGCACCGCCGAGGACAGCTTTGCCTTCATCGAGGCCAATCCACGGCTCCAGGTCGAGCATACCGTCACCGAGGAGGTGCTCGGCCTCGACCTTGTCCGCGCCCAGCTCGCGGTCGCCGCGGGCGCTTCGCTCGCGGCCCTCGGCCTCGCGCAGGGATCGATCCCGAAACCGCGCGGCCATGCCATGCAGCTTCGCATCAACATGGAAACGCTGGATGAGACCGGCGCCACACATCCGACCGGCGGCGTGCTCGCCGTGTTCGAGCCGCCGTCGGGTCCCGGCGTCCGCGTCGATAGCTTTGGCTATGCGGGTTACAAGACGAGCGCCGCCTTCGACTCGCTGCTTGCCAAGGTGATCGTGCACACGCCGGGCGAGGCCTGGCACGATGTGGTTTCAAAGGCATCGCGTGCTCTGCGCGAGTTCCGGATCGATGGCGTCGTCACCAACATCGCGTTCCTTCAGGCGGTGCTCGCGCATCCCGATTTCAAGACCAACCGTATCGCGACCGATTTCATCGACCGCAACATCGCAAAGCTCGTCGAGGCGGCCGATGGCGCCGCCAAGCCGCTGTACTTCGCGGCGACCGAGCGAAGCGGCCATGGTACCGAGACGCACGTCGCGCAAGCGGTGCCGGAAGGCGCGGTGATGGTCGCCGCGCCCCTCCAGGGAACGATCGTCACCATCCAGGTGAAGGAAGGCGAGATCGTGCGGCCCGGCCAGCAGCTCGCGGTGATCGAGTCCATGAAGATGGAGCATCTGGTCATGGCCGAGCAGGGCGGCCGGGTCATGAAGCTCGTTGCCGGTGACGGCGTCACGCTGCTGCATGGCGAGCCGATCCTCTATCTCGAACCGCTGGACGTCGCGGCCGACAGCGCGGCGGCGGAAGCCGACATCGATCTCGATCACATACGTCCCGACCTTGCCGAACTGATCGCGCGCCAGGCCAATACGCTCGACGAAAACCGCCCGGCCTCGGTCGAGCGGCGCCGCAACACCAACCAGCGCACGGCGCGCGAGAACGTCGCCCAGCTCGTCGACGACGGCTCGTTCATGGAGTATGGCAGCCTCGCGATCGCGGCGCAGCGGCGCCGGCGCAAGCTCGACGATCTCATCAAGAACACGCCGGCCGACGGCCTCGTCATGGGCGTTGCCACCGTCAATGCCGAGAAGTTCGGTGCCGAAGGCGCGCGCTGCATCGTCGTGGCCTATGACTACACCGTGCTCGCGGGCACGCAGGGCCACATGAACCACAAGAAGATCGACCGCATGCTGACCCTTGCGGAAGACTGGCGCGTGCCGCTGGTATTTTATGCCGAAGGCGGCGGCGGCCGCCCTGGCGACACCGACCGCCTCGGCATGACCGGCCTCGACGGCCCGTCCTTCGTGCAGTTCGCAAGGCTATCGGGCCTCGTGCCCGTCGTCGGTGTCGTTTCCGGCTATTGCTTCGCCGGGAATGCTGCGATGCTCGGCTGCTGCGATGTCATCATCGCCACCCAGAATGCCTCGATCGGCATGGGCGGTCCCGCCATGATCGAGGGCGGCGGTCTCGGCGTCTATCATCCGGCCGAGGTCGGCCCCGTTGCGGTCCAGTCTCCGAACGGCGTCATCGACATCCTCGTCGAGAACGAGGAGGAGGCGACACGCGTCGCTCAGAAATATCTGTCCTATTTCCAGGGGGCGGCGAAGGATTGGGAGGCCGCTGACCAGCGCCTGCTCCGCCGCGCCATCCCCGAGAACCGTCTTCGCGTCTACGACATCCGCAGCGTAATCGATCTCGTCGCCGACAAGGACTCCGTGCTGGAGCTGCGCCGCGACTACGGCGTCGGCATGATCACCGCCCTGATCCGCATCGAGGGCAAGCCGTTCGGCCTGATCGCCAACAATCCGCGGCATCTCGGCGGCGCCATCGATGCCGATGCCGGCGACAAGGCCGCGCGCTTCCTCCAGCTTTGCGACGCCTTCGATCTGCCGATCGTCTCGCTTTGCGACACGCCCGGCTTCATGGTCGGCCCCGAAGCGGAGAAGACCGCAATCGTCCGCCACGTCTCGCGCATGTTCGTCACGGGCGCGAGCCTCACCGTGCCGCTGTTCGGCATCGTGCTGCGCAAGGGCTATGGCTTAGGGGCGCAGTCGATGATCGGCGGCGGCTTCCATGCCTCGTTCTTCACCGCGGCCTGGCCGACCGGCGAGTTCGGCGGCATGGGGCTGGAGGGCTATGTCCGCCTCGGCTTCCGCAAGGAGATGGAGGCGATCGCCGACCCCGAGGAGCGCGAGACCTATTACCGCAACAAGGTCGCCGAGCTCTACGCCAACGGCAAGGCGGTCTCGATCGCCTCCGTGTTCGAGATCGACAACGTCATCGATCCCGCAGAGACGCGGCGCTGGATCATGGCGGGCCTGCGCTCCGTGCCGAAGCCGCCCGCGAGGACCGAGAAGAAGCGGCCATGCATCGATACGTGGTGAGCGCAGTGCAGCAATAGCTGCGTCCCGGTTCCCGATTGACATCCCCGCCTGTGGTGCCAGACTTTGCACAATAATGCAGGGTGGAGACGTCCGCGATGGCCAGCCTTTCGGCCTCGAACCATGTCGCCCGTGTCTTGTCCGTCGCCAGCCACGTGGCCGACGTCGATGCCTCGTCGCGGATTGCCAATTCCTGGCGGCGGTGCCTCGTCAATCACAAGCTCGATCCAGCCCGCCAGGGCCCGCCGCAGACGCTGACCGAAGCCGAGATTCGTCACGTCGCCGAGCCAATGGAGGAGACGATCAGGCTCGCGACGCCCGAGCTCGACGATCTTGCCCGCGTGCTGCGCGAGGCCGGCTATTGCGTCAATCTCGCTGACGCGAACGCGACCATGCTGTTCAGCCGCCTGCCGGGCGAAGCCGATGCAAGGATGTTTCTGGACTGGAAGATCTACACCGGCTCGAACTTCGCCGAGACTTTCGAGGGCACCAACGGGCTCGGCACGGCGCTGGCTGAAGAGAAGCCGATCCTGGTGCATCGCGACGAGCATTTTCGCGCGCAGTGGCACATGTTCTCCTGCGCCGTGGCGCCGCTGTTCGACCAGGCCGGGCGGCTCGCCGGTGCGATCAACATCACTTCGTGCCGCGAGGATCTCGAGCGCGCCGCACATCAGCTTGCGCTCGCGGTGACGATGGAGGCGACGCGCCGGATGGAGGGGGCGATCTTCCGCAGCCATTTCCGCAACGCCTGGATCGCTACTGTGCCGGGCGACGGCGGCAGCGGCCTCATCGCCTATGACGACGACCGCCGCATCGTCGGCGCCTGCCGCTCGGCGCGTGCGTTGCTTAGCCTTACCGACGGCATGATCGCCTCTGGCATTGATCTGTCGCGCTACATCAAGTTCGATCATGCTGCGCGCGGTGCGGATGAACGGATTGAGCTGCGTCGTGCCGATGGCAGTTCGTTGGGCCGGGGTCACGTCGCGCCGCCGCTGCGTGCAAGGTCGCATGCGCCGCGACGCGATGCGCCGATTGACCGTGTCGACGCGCTGCATCGCCTCGCCGGCCGCGATCCCGGCCTGGTCAAAAGCGTAAAACGGCTCCGAAGCATCGGCGACCACAATCTGCCGGTGCTGCTGCACGGCGAGACCGGCGTCGGCAAGGACGTGTTCGCCCGCGCCATTCATGCGGCGAGCAACCGCGCACGCAACGACTATGTCGCGCTGAACTGCGCGGCGATGCCGGAGAGCCTGATCGACGCGGAGCTGTTCGGCTACGAGGCCGGCGCCTTCACCGGTGCGCGGCGCGACGGCTCGAAGGGCCTGATCGTGCAGGCCGATGGCGGCACGCTGTTTCTGGATGAGATCGGCGACATGCCGGTCGCACTCCAGACCCGCCTCTTGCGAGTGCTGGAGAACCGCGAGGTCTGGCCGCTCGGCGCGCTCAAGCCCGTCGCCGTCGATATCCGGCTGATCAGCGCCACCCACCGCGATCTCGGCCGCATGGCCGAGCAGGGCGCCTTCCGCGCCGACCTCTATTTCCGCCTGCGCGGCATGGAGGTGCGGTTGCCGGCCTTGCGCGAGCGCGCCGACCGCGCCGACGTCATCCGCCAGATCGCGCGCGAGGAGGCGCCGAACTGCCGGCTCTCGGAAGATGCCTGGTCGCAGCTCGCGGCCTATCCGTTCCCCGGCAACATGCGCCAGCTCCGCCACGTGCTGCGGCTCGCTGGCTGCACGGCGGAAGACGGCGTCATCACCGATGCCGATCTCGACCTGCCGCCGTTCGGAAGGGCGGAGCCGGACCTCGAAGCGGCCGAGCGGGCCACGATTGTCGAGGCGCTCCGCAAGCACGGCGGCCGCGTCATCGAAGCCGCGCACGCGCTGAAGCTCAGCCGTGCCACGCTGTATCGGAAGATCAAGCAATTGAAGATCTCATTCTAACGAGTTCGCTGGCGCCTGCCGGAACCCGGACGCCGTTCGGCTCTTGATCGGCTCTCGTGAATCAGGCGGCAAACGCGCCGCCGCGACCATACATTCCCGGGAGATCGAGAGAGGAGAGCATTTCGATGGAGGAGATCGAAGTCTTTCTGGCTGTCATTGAAGCCGGCAGCCAGACGGCCGCCGCCCGGCAATTGGGGCGGTCGCTGCAATCGGTGAACCGGGCATTGGCCGCGCTGGAACAGAGCGTCGGTGTCGAGCTGGTGCGGCGAACAACGCGGCAGTCGGTGGCGACTGAGGCGGGACTGGCGTTCTATCGCCGCGTCAAGCCGGCCTTTGCCGAAATCACCGAAGCGCGGCTCGAAGCGGCAAACCGGCGTGTCGAGCCATCGGGTCTCCTGAGGATCGCAGCACCGGTCCTGTTCGGATCGACCCATGTGGTGCCTGCCATCGCCGAGTTCATGGCGCGTTTTCCGCAGATCGAGGTCGACGTCAACATGTCCGACCGGCCCGTCGATGTCGTCGGAGATGGTTTCGATCTCGCCGTCCGGATCAGGGAATTGCCGGATTCGTCGTTGAAGACCCGGCGGCTGGGAGAGCTGCGCACGGTCGTCTACGGCGCGCCCGACTATTTCGCGCGTCATGGCCGCCCGCATCATCCCAATGACCTCTCGGATCATCAAAGCATCCTGCGCAGGACCGGCCGGGGCGAAGTGGACATGTGGCGGTTTCAGGTCGATGGCCGTGCGACGACAGTGCAGGTGAACGGCCGCTTTCACACCGACAACATGACCGCTGCGCATGCGGCCGCTCGTCACGGCCTCGGTGTCGGGTATGGCCCGTTCTGGCAGATCCGCGATCTCGTCGATCAGGGCGCGCTCGAAATCGTGCTGGAGTCGTTCGAGGCACCGCGAACGCCGGTGCGCGCCGTGTTTCCGCCGAGCGCGATACCGCCGGCCAAGACGCATCTCTTCGTCGATCTCCTGGCGGAGAGGTTGAAGCACGAGCGGCTTTGACATTCGCGACAATGACGCGGGGAGGTGCGGGAACGCGTCATTCTCCCGGTTAGCGGGAATGTCTATCCCGCGAAGCGCCGGTTGTCCCGCCGGGCGGTCGATCGCAGTTTGATGCGCAGGGCACATCCGCCCGGCTGGGGCGCAGAGGACTGCACCATGACTCCCAATCGACGGACACTCTTGCATGCTGGCGTCAGCGTCACCGCGACGCTGGCTTCCGCCACCTTTGCCGGACAATCGCCGGGGCCGAGCGACCCGCGGCTGCCGCTCAAGGACGATGCAGAATCCCGTGCCGCCGCCGCGCAGGATTTTGGCCACATCATTCAAAGGCAGCCGCGGGCTGTCTGCAAACCCGGGTCGAGCGCCGAAGTCGCCGACGTCTTGCGCTGGGCAAAGCAACAGGGGCTGAAGGTTGCGGCGCGCGGACAGGGCCATGCGACCTATGGCCGGGCCATGGCCGAAGACGGTATTGTACTGGATCTCGGTGCGCTGACGGCGATCCATCGGATCGAGCCGGACCGTGTCGTCGTTGACGCCGGCGCGACCTGGCACGCGGTGCTCGACGCGACGCTGGCCAAGGGACTGGTCCCGTTAGTCCTGACCAATTACCTTGGCCTGTCCGTCGGCGGCACGCTCGCTGTTGGAGGGATCGGCGGGTCGTCGTCCCGGCATGGTCTCCAGACTGACCAGGTCCTGGAGCTCGACGTGGTCACCGGAGAGAGCGTGGAGCTGACCTGCTCACCGACCGCAAATGCCGATCTCTTCGACGCCGTTCGGGCGGGGCTGGCGCAATGCGCGACCATCACGAGAGCGACACTTCGATTGATGCGCGCACCCGAGCGTGTCAGGCGTTATCTGTTGTCTTATCCCGATCTTGCTTCACTCACCGCAGATCAGCGGCGCGCCCTCGACGAGGCGCGTTTCGATCAGTTGCAGGGCGCCGTCGTGCCCAATGGCGCCGGCGGCTGGCGCTATCAGCTGGAGGCGGGCGTCTTCTACGACGGCAGCATGCCCCCCAACGACAAGGCCCTGCTTGCGGGCTTGGCCGACAAACGCGAGACTGTCTCAGACCTGGCCTTCGGCGAAGACGCCAACGCATTTGCGAAGCTCGAAAAGCTCCTGCGGTCGAACGGCCAATGGTTCAATCCGCATCCCTGGCTCCTGACCTATTTGCGCGGCAGCAACGCGCTCGAGATCGCAAGCGAGGTCATTGCGGGGCTGGACGGCGATGATCTCGGCCCGCTCGGGCGCATCACGTACTACCCGATGTTCACGGACGCGTGCCGCACGCCCCTGCTTCGGCTGCCCGACGAACGCGTCGTATTCCCGTTCAATCTCATCCGCATCCCGGCGTCCGCGGACAAGGCGAATGCGGAGCGGCAGCTTGCGCGCAACCGCATCCTGTACGATCGCATTCGTGCCGCAGGCGGGATGCTCTACCCCGTGAGTGCGCTTGCCATGTCATCGCAGGATTGGATGGATCATTTCGGCCCGAGATGGCCGCTGCTGCGCGAAGCCAGACGCCGTCACGATCCGGGCGGCATCCTCACGCCCGGGTATGATCTGTTCTAGATCAGGAGAAATCCGTCCAGCTCAGATGCCGTGCATCGAGATCGCCGAGCGCAATCGCTTCGCGCATCTCCTGCGGCGTATGGAAATTGCTGCGCAAGTACACCAGCGGCTTAGCCGTTGCCGTATGCGACGCGCCGCGGACCTCGCCGACGAAGATCGAATGCGTCGTCGTCTCGAACTCCTGCGCCAGCACGCAGTCGAATGCTGCGACTGCGTCCGTCAGCACCGGCGCGCCGGTCTCGCCCCGCGTCCACTGGCCGAAGGCAAAACGGTCGTCGCCGTTGACGCCCTTCTGGCCGCTGAACGTCAGCGCCAGCAGGGCATGATCCTCGTGCAGGAAGTTGATCGCAAAGGCGCCTTCCTCGCGGATGCGCGTATGTGCGCTGGCGTTGCGGTTCACGCAGACGATCAGCGACGGCGGATTGTCGGAGAGCGAGCAGGCCGAGGTCACCGTCAGTCCGGTTCGCTTGCCGTGCTCGGCGCCCACCGTCACCAATGCGACCGCGCCGGCGCATTGGCGCATCGCCTGCTTGAAATCCTTGGCGTCCACCGTCACGTGGGAATCTCCGAAATGAATGCGGGTGCGGCACGATCGCGCCGCACCCGTTGGCGGTCAAGCCGCCTTCTTCGCGGAGCCGAGATGCGTCAGGCGCGGCATCACCTCGTTCTTCAGCAGCGACAGCGAATGGTGCCAGGCTTCCGCCTTGTGCTTGTAGTCGAAGCCGAACACCAGCAGCACACCGAAGCCGCCGACCTCGTCGTAGATCTTCTCGATCTTCTCGGCGACGGTCGCGGGCGAGCCGACGATCCAGTTCCGCTTGGCGCAATATTCGACGGTGACGTCGCTGTCGGGCACGTCGGGCGCGTGCTTCAGATAATCCTTGAAGCCGAAATGGCCGAGCAGCGGCAGGAAGTACTCGCTCATCATCCGGCCCATCATGTCGCCGGTCGAGAGCTTCCAGGCTTCCTCGTCGGTATCGGCGACGAACACCTCGCGCACCAGTCGCCAATCCGCGCGGTTCGGCTTGCGCCCGGTCTTGGCGGCGCCGATCTCGACCGAATCCCAATGGCTGGAGACATAGGCCGGGTTGAGGTTGAGGCTCATCGGGATGAAGCCACGCTCGCCGGCGAGCTTCAGGGTGTCCGAGTTCTTGGAGAGCCCGGCAACGCCGATCGGCGGATGCGGCGCCTGCAGCGGCTTGATGTGCGGCTTGAGGAAGTCGAACATCGTATCGGGCTTGGTCACCGTCCAGAACTTGCCCTTGTGGGTGAACGGGGCCGGTTCGGTCCACAGCTTCAGGATGATCTCGAGCGCCTCGCGGGTCATGTCGCGGTTCTGTCCGCTCATGCCGTCGACGTTGAACATCGCCCAGTCGCTCGGCAGCCCCGAAGCCGCGACGCCGAAATTGAGCCGGCCTTCGGAGAGATGGTCGAGCATGGCAACGCGGTTGGCAAGCTCGGCCGGGTGATGATACGGCAGCAGGAAGCCGCCCGGCCCGATGCGAAGCTTCTTGGTCTGCATCAGCGCCTGTGCGATCAGCAGATCCGGCGTGGGATTGGGTTCCCAGGGGGCGGTGTGGTGCTCGCCGACCCAGGCTTCCTGATAGCCGAGCTCGTCGAGCCAGCGCATGACCTGCAGGTCCCAGTCGTTCCCTTCCTTCAGGCCGCACTCCGGCGGATGCGAAGGCATGGTGAAATAGCCGATCTCCATGGGTTTCCTCTCTACAATTGACGCGTCTTGTTGCGCGGTTCACGGATGTGAGTGGGAACGCTTCAGCAAGGGGTGTGCCAGCGCGACATGGGTATAATCCAGCGAGAAAGGGCTGGTTTGCGGCGGCAATAGCCGATATCCCGGGGCGGATTTGCAAGCCCTCGTCTCATTGTCGCGAGACGGTGTCTTGCCGGTGAGACGAGGATACGTGTCGAGATGAGCGAACCCGCCTATGTCGCGGTGGATTGGGGCACTAGCAGCTTCCGGCTCTGGCTGGTCGACCGTGCCGGCCAGGTGCTGGCGGAGCGCCGCAGCGGCGAGGGCATGCTGACCGCGGCCAAAGCCGGTTTTTCCGCAGTGCTGCAATCGCACCTTGCGGCGATCGAAGCGCCGGATCACCTGCCGGTGCTTGTCTGTGGCATGGCCGGCGCGAAGACGGGCTGGGTCGAGGCCGGTTATGTCGATACGCCGGCGCCGCTTGCCGCGATCCTGAAACAGGCCGCGCGTGTGGCCGGCGAGGCGCGCGACATCCGCATCCTGCCGGGTATCGCGCAGCGCGATGCAAAGGCGCCGGACGTGATGCGTGGCGAGGAGACGCAATTGCTCGGCGCGCTCGGTCTCGATGCCGCCGGCGAGGCGCTGGTCTGCATGCCCGGCACACATTCGAAATGGGTGCGGGTGAAGGACGGCACGGTCGCGCATTTCTCCACCTTCATGACCGGCGAGCTGTTCAGCGCCGTCTCCCGCGAGACCATTCTGTCGCTTGCGGTCGCCGGCGCTGATGACGCGGACGATATCGCGAGCTTCAAGACGGCCGTCGTTTCGGCGTTCAAGACGCCGGCCTTCGCCGCCAATCTCCTGTTCACCGCGCGGTCGCGGCAGCTCTTGTTCGGTGGCACGCCGGCTGCGGCGCGCGAAACCTTGTCGGGGACCCTGATCGGCATCGAGCTCGCCGCGGGCCTTTCGGGCACTGTGCCGAAAGCAGGCGTCACGCTGATCGCCTCAGGGCGGCTGGCGATGTTGTACAGGATGGCTTTCGAGGTGCTGTCGGTTGCTGTGACCCCGATCGATGCCGATGAAGCGGTTCGCCGCGGGCTGTCGATGGCGGCAGCCGCGATCTGGTCGAAATGAGAGGATGACCGAGATGAGCGTTGCCTTCCCGCCGATGAAGCGTCCGCTGGTCGCGATCCTGCGCGGCGTCAGGCCCGAGGAGAGCGAGGCGATCGTCGGCGTCCTGATCGACGCCGGCATGACTGCGATCGAAATTCCCCTGAACTCGCCCGATCCGTTCCGCTCCATTGCTACTGCGGTGAAGCAAGCGCCGGCCGGCGTTCTGATCGGCGCCGGCACGGTGCTGACGGCCGCAGACGTCGACCGTCTCAACGATGCCGGCGGCAAGCTCATGGTCTCGCCGAATGTCGACACCGCGGTGCTGGCGCGCGCGCATCAGCACGGCATGGTGACGATGCCCGGCGTGTTCTCGCCGACAGAGGCGCTGCTGGCGGCGCGGTCGGGTGCCTCGAGCCTGAAGTTCTTTCCGGCGAGCGTACTCGGCGCGTCCGGCATCGCCGCGATCCGCGCCGTGCTCCCCGCAGGCGTGATGATCGCCGCCGTCGGCGGCGTCTCCGACCAGAACTTTGCGGAGTACATCAAGGGTGGTGTGACCGCGTTCGGGCTCGGCTCGAGCCTTTACAAGCCCGGGATGACGGCAGCGGATGTAGCGGCTCGCGCAAAGGTGACAATCGCGGCCTACGATCGGGCGATTGCGAACGACTGAGCTTGTGATGAACAAGCCGTGATGGCATCACGGTCGTGCCTTAGCCTATCTTGCTGCACCAGCGCGATGAGGAGACCGACATGGCGATCAACAACATAGCCGAACTGTTCGTGGCAACGCTCGAACAGGCCGGCGTCAAGCGCATCTATGGCATTGTCGGCGACAGCCTGAACGGCTTCACAGAGGCGCTGCGCCGCCGCGGCACCATCGACTGGATCCATGTCCGGCACGAAGAGGTCGCAGCCTTTGCCGCCGCCGGCGAAGCCGAGATGACGGGAAGCCTTGCGGTGTGTGCGGGCTCCTGCGGCCCGGGCAATCTGCATCTGATCAACGGCCTGTTCGACGCGCATCGCAGCCGCGTGCCGGTGCTCGCCATCGCCGCGCAGATTCCCTCGGCCGAGATCGGCGGCGGCTATTTCCAGGAAACTCACCCGCAAAACCTGTTCCGCGAATGCAGCCATTATTGCGAGCTGGTCTCCGACCCGAGCCAGCTTCCTTACGTGCTGGAGAATGCGATCCGCGCGGCGGTGGGTCTGCGCGGCGTTGCCGTGATCGCCATGCCAGGCGACGTCGCCTTCCGCAGCCCGCCCAAGCGCGCGCTGTCGACGACGCGCGGCCTCGCGCTGGCGCAGCCGAAGGTCGTGCCGCAGGCGGATGAGCTGAAGGCGCTCGCGGATCTCCTGAACGGCGCCGAGCGCATCACGCTGTTCTGCGGCCGCGGCTGCGCCGGCGCACATGCGCCGCTGATGCAGCTTGCCGAGGCCTTGAAGAGCCCGATCGTCCATGCCCTCGGCGGCAAGGAACATGTCGAATACGACAATCCCTACGACGTCGGCATGACCGGCTTCATCGGCTTCTCCTCGGGCTACGCGGCCATGCATGCCTGCGACGCGCTGGTGATGCTCGGGACTGATTTTCCCTACAAGCAGTTCTTCCCGACCGACGCGAAGGTCGCGCAGGTTGATCTCCGCCCCGAGAATCTGGGGCGGCGCTGCAGGATCGATCTCGGCCTCGTTGGCGACGTCAAGCTGAGCATCGAGGCGCTGCTGCCGCTGTTGAAGACCAAGACGCAGCGCAAGCATCTCGACGACGCGATCGCGCATTACAAGAAGGCGCGAGAAGGTCTGGACTCGCTCGCCAAGGGCACGCCAGGCAGCAAGCCGATCCACCCGCAATATCTCGCAAAGGTCATCAGCGACCACGCGACCGACGATGCGGTGTTCACCGCCGATGTCGGCACGCCCACGGTGTGGGCCGCGCGCTATCTCGACATGAACGGCCGCCGCCGGCTGATCGGCTCCTTCGTGCATGGCTCGATGGCCAACGCCATGCCGCAGGCGATCGGCGCGCAGGCCGCGCAGCCCGGCCGACAAGTGATCTCCCTGTCGGGCGACGGTGGCTTCACCATGCTGATGGGCGATCTGATCACGCTGACGCAGATGAAGCTGCCGGTGAAGGTGGTCGTCTTCAACAACGGCGTGCTCGGCTTCGTTGCACTGGAGATGAAGGCAGCGGGCTTCGTCGACACCAATGTCGATCTGGAGAACCCCGATTTCGCCGCGATGGCGCGCGCGATGGGTATCTTCGCCAAACGCGTCGAAGACCCGGGCGAGCTGCCCGGCGCGGTCAAGGAGATGCTGGCGCATGACGGGCCGGCGTTGCTCGACGTCGTTACCGCCAAGCAGGAATTGTCGATGCCGCCGACCATCACGGCCGAGCAGGTCAAGGGCTTCAGCCTGTGGGTATTGCGTGCGGTGATGAACGGCCGCGGCGACGAGGTGCTGGACCTCGCGAAGACGAATCTCTTGCCGCGATGATCTTGCCGAGGCAATCGGTCCACCTCTGCTCGACGGGGAGAGGTGAACACCGGCTGTGCGGCCTCAGCCGCGCTTCGCCGACGGGGCGGGCAGGCGCTCGGGGCGGTTCTGGAAGCGTTGCCAGTGTAGCAGGACACCGATCAGCAGCGCCGGGACGAAGCCGAGCACGATCAGGAAATGCGGTAGCTTCGCCGACGAGACGAATGCAATCGCGATGTCAGAGATCAGCCAGAGCGCCGCAAACATCACCGCGAAATCCAGGCGCGGGCAACGAAGGTAGTAGAACACAGCGGTGATAATCACGGCGGGTCCGATCGCAATGCCGATCATGACTGCCGTCAGCTCCGTCGGCGTCAGCGCGTCGAGCACCATCGAGGCCAGCAACCAGAGTGCGGCGAACATGGCGACGATGTCGAGAGGATGCCGCAACAGAGTACCTCTTTCGGGGGCCGCCCTATCGTTGTGGCCAGGACGGCGCCCGTCAAGTAAAATACGCCTATTCCTCGTCACTTCCAGGCGTTGGCCGCAGCATGAAGTGACCGAATGCTGTGGCGATCGGCTTGGTCGCATCCTCCTGCCAGGCCCGCGCCTCGAAGGCGACGATGCGCCGGCCCTGCTTCACGATCGAGACGTCGGCAAAGGTGTCGAGCGCGCGACCTGAACGCAAGTAGTTGACGGTGAGGCCGATCGGTTTGGGCGGCGCGGCCGTGCCGAGCTCGCGTGCCACGCCGACGATCGCGGTGGTCTCCAGGAAAGCACCGGTCATGCCGCCGTGGATCGCAGGCAAGATCGGGTTGCCGATGATCTTCGGCGAGAACGGCATCGTCAGCGTGCCGTCGTCGTTGACGCGAATGCCGAGGCAGCGCGCGAACGGGCTGTTCGCGAACGGGCCATCCGGATCTTCCGGCGCCTCCAGTGTCGGGATGTTGCGCCCGTCCATCCGGCGGTCCGCGAGCATGTTGGTGCGATTGGCGCCGATCATGAAGCAGGCGGTCGCGGTCGCGACCGGGTCGTCCTCGGACTCCTGATACGCGGTGGAGCGCACGAAGGCAATCGAGCGTGTGGTGCGGTAGCAGACCGAATGCGCCTTGATGTCGAGGCCCGGCGTCGCCGGCTTCTGATAGTCGATGCGCAGGTCGAGCGTCGCTATGGCGCGCGTGCCGTCGAGCGCAAGCTGCACGGCCATGCCGCAGCTCTCGTCCAGCATCGCGGTGACGACGCCGCCATGCAGAACGCCGGTCTCGGTGTCGCCGACGAAAACGGGACGATAGGGCAGGCTGGACCAGGCCTCGGCGGGCGCGAAGCGGTCGAGCTGGAGCCCGCTGATATGGCCGTAATCGGAGCGGCGGCCCTGGATTGCCTCGGCGAGTTCCTCGAAGGGGAGCGTAGCGGGTTGCGTGGACATGACGACGTTCTAGACCAGTGCCGGGCGCCGCGCAAAACCTCGAATGGCGTTGCAGGTCGGCTCGCGCGGTTTGGCCTCGACAGGGCGGGCCGAAGCGACGATGGTGGGGCTTCTTTTCGTACGCGTAGCTGCAAGGAGCGCCCATGACCGACCCCGAAACGCCCTCGACCGCCCAGGGGCCCGTCACCATTTCCAGCTCCAGCGCCGAGCGGGCGCCGATCGTCTATTTCGACGGCGCCTCCTGCTTCGGCCATCACAACGGCGCGATCCAGATCGAGCTCGCCGCCAACCTGCTGATGCCGGTCGGTGCCGCCGTCAGGGTCGACGTGGTCCAGACCGCTCACTTGCGTTGCAGCGTAGCCGCAGCGCTTGCGCTGCGCGAAGCCCTCGACAAGGCGCTGGCGATGTACAAGCAGGGCCAGCAGCAGCCGAACGAGGAGATTCCGGCGGTGAAGAACTGAGGCTGCCGGGCGATTCCATGGACGGAGCGGGGCCGCGGCGCGTGTATCGTGCTTCAGGTACTACCGTCGATCGTCTCGTCGCGCTAATCTGGCCGGAGAACTCGCGGAGTCTCCGATGTCAGACACAGAACCAAGATCCGTCGCGCCGTTCTGGCTCACCTCGCCGTTGCTGTTGGCCCTCGTCGGACTGGTCGGGACCGGGGTCGGCGCTGTGTTGCAGGGCTTTTGGAATACGCGGCTCGAGCGCGAGAAGTTCGAGTTTTCGCTGATCGAGAAGGCGCTCGCCGTCGCGGACAAGAAAGAAGCTGCGCAGAACCTCAAGTTTCTCGTCGACGCCGGGCTCATCAACCAGTTCAACGCGGAGAAGATCGCCGCGCTGGCCAAAAATCCGCAATCATTGCCGGACTTCGCCGCGCCGCGCGATATGATTCCTCCGCGGCTCGGCAAGGCGGTCCTGTCACGCCTTGGCACGTATAAGGGTACGGTCGACGACGACAGTGCCGGCAGCGATTACCGCAAGGCGATCGTAGATTTCCAGGTCGGCCAGAGCCTGCCGGGTGATGGCATCATCGGACCGCTCACATTCGATCGAATGAAAAGCGAGTATACGAGGGCGACGGGAGCATGGCCGCCGGAAGCGAGCAGCAAGGCAAAACCATGAGCGCGCGCCGGCTCAGCCGTTGCCCACATGCACCTTCGGCTTCTTGCCGCCGTTCCACTTGCCGTCGAGCGCGCGCTCGATCTGGGCGGCGAGCTGCAGCAGCAGGCCGTCATTGGCCTGTTTGGCGATCGCCTGGATGCCGAGCGGCAGGCCGTGGTTCTGGGTTGCCATCGGCATCGAGATCGCGGGCATGCCGCAGAGATTGGCGAGCGGCGTGAAGGCGAAGAAGCGCCAGAGATTGCCGAACCAGTCGAGCACATCGGGATTGTCGGAGATGGTGAGATATTCCCTGGTGCCGACCTTCGGCGTCGGCAGCGCGGTGATGGGCGTCAGGATCACGTCCCACTGCTCGAAGAAGCTGCCGAAGCCGCGCGAGGTCGTGTTGAACACGCCCTGCATCCTCGCGCGTTCGGCGAAGCTCGTGTGCCGGCCGGCCTCCCAGATGCGGATGTTGATGGGCTCGATCAGATCTTCCGGCGGCTTTTCCAGCCCACGCGCGGCGAGCATGTTGGAAATCACCACCGCGAAGTTCGAGATGTAGCAGGTGGTCTGTGCCGCGAACGCGGCGCGGAAGTCGAGTTCGGGCAGGGCGTAGTCGACGTGATGGCCGAGGCCTTCGAGGAAGCGGCCGATCTTCTCCAGCTCGGCGGCGATCTCAGGCGTCGCGCTGTAATCGCCCCAGCTGTGCGAGAGCGCGATGCGGAGCTTGCCGGGATCGCGCTTGATCATTTCGGAATAAGGCTGCGCCGTAGTCCAGAACGGCATGAACTCGCCGGGCGCGGGTCCCCGCGCGTGATCGACGAACGCGGCGGTGTCGCGCACCGAGCGCGACTGGCAGCCCTGGATCGAGACGAGACCGGTGAGATCGGACATGTGCGGGGCGAGCGAGAACACGCCGCGCGAGACCTTCAACCCGATATTGCCGTTGACGCCGGCGGGAATGCGGATCGAGCCGCCGCCGTCGGTCGCATGCGCGATCGGCACCACGCCGGCCGCGACCATCGCCGCGCTGCCCGCCGACGAGCCGCAAGTGGTGTAGTCGATATTCCATGGATTGCGCGTGACGTAGACGGCGGGATTGTCGGCCGAGCTGCAGACACCGAATTCAGGCGTCGTCGTGCGCCCGATCAGGTTGAGCCCCGCCTGGCGGAATTTTCCGGTCAGGAACGTGTCGGCGCTGGCGCGATTGCCGCGCATCAACAACGAGCCCATCTCCTGGAGCCGGCCCTTCATGGTCGGTCCCAGGTCCTTCATCAGGAAGGGCAGGCCGGCAAATGGGCCGGAGAGGTTGGCGCCATCCTTGGCGGGGTCGGCGATCACGTCCTCGAACAGCTCGACCACGCCTGACAGCGACGGATTGACCTTGGCGACGCCGGCCGCGGCCTGGCGCGCCAGGTCCTTTGCCGTCAGCTCGCCCTTGCGCACGCGCCCGGCCAGCGCCACGCCGTCATGCTGCGCCCATTCATTCCAGCTCATCGGCAAAGTCATGTGGTCAAAATCCCCTTGGGTAGCGGCGTCCCTTCCTTTCGCAAGGGCCCGCCTGAATCAACTGAGCCGGCGCGAAGGGCAGGGTTGCATGGGGCGGAGGGGTGGCGGGAAGCGTCGATACCGCCGTCTCAATCCGGCAGTCGTGCGATCACTGCAACTGGTCCGCCGCCTGGCGGGCCCTGATGCTCGGCGCCGCCGGACACGTAGACCGCGCTGGTGCCGGCAAGGCCCGCGATCAGCCCGCCGACCGCGGCGCGTGCGTGGCGCGTCGAGCTGATGTCGGTATCCTCCAGCATGGTATGGCGAGAGCCACGCACGGTGCCATCGGGCGAGGCCTCGGCCTTGGCGAAGATGTTGACGAGCTCGCGGCCCTTGATTGCTTGCGGCGCGATGCCGAGTCCGACGCTCTCCAGGGCCACTATTACCGCCGCGGCGTCGATGGCATCGTTCATCACGGCGTGCCCGATCTCGAACGCGCTCACCGACGACGCCGAATTGCCGAGCACGATGACGACGTTGTGCATCAGCTCGATGCCGGCCGAGGTGGAGGCGACCTTCGAGAACAGATCGTAGCGCCGCAGCACGTCCTGGTCGCGAAGATCGGAGGCGATCTCACCGAGCGCAACGGCAACGCCGAGCGCGGAGGCGCCGCGCGAATAGGCCATCGAGCTGTAGGAGCTCTTCGTCACCGTCTTGTTGCCGCGCGCAGCTGCTGCCTCGACGCGATCGCTGGTGAGCAGCGGGCACTTGATCTGCACGAAATGGACGTTGGTAGGATCGCTGATTCCGGCGTCTGCCATCGCGGCCTCCACGGCCCTGGCGGTCTCGGTGATCTGCGCGGAGCGGCCGAGCTCTTCGGGGAGGAAATCGCGGGTGTGTGCCATGCCGATGCTGAGGCGCTTGCCAGTCATGCCTGCCGGGCGTTCGGCCTCTCGCCGCGTGAACACCGTGATATGTGGACTGAGCACACCTTCGGTGCCGCCGGACATCACGAAGGCGATGCGCTGCTCGACCTCTTCCGGAGACAGGCCGAGCCGCGGCGCCAACGCCGTGCACAGCGCGGCGACGGCATACTCCCGGGTGAAATCGTTGACGCCGCCATTGCCCTCGGTCTTGCCGAGGATCGCCAGGACGGATGTCGGATCGATCGTGCCGGAGCCGATCATATCCATGAGGCCGGAGACGTCGCCGGGGCCCTTGGTGGCGACCTTGAAGACGCCGACCGATGTGATGCGCATGACTGGTCCTTAGAGTTCGGTGGCCCGGCCAGTCCACCAGCCGTGGAACGGAGGCTGCTGTCAATCCCGGACGTCTTCCCGGCTTTCGCCAGGACGACGATGGAGTATGCTGCGCCGTCTCGGCCACATCCCCACGAATGTGGCGAGATCGCATCGGTTCAACAAAAAATCGTCTGTCGACGGCCCGCCGCCGCACCTTGATGAATCAACCCGGCTTGGTCCATAAGCGGCGTCCCGCGACCCGGTGGTTCGCCCCGTGTCGCGTGCTTGGATAGAGGGATTCTCGCGTGGCAAATATCAACCAGAAGATTGCGCAGGAGCTTGGGGTTCGGGCCGAGCAGGTCGAGGCGGCGGTGACGCTGCTCGACGGCGGCGCCACGGTTCCCTTCATCGCGCGCTACCGCAAGGAAGCGACCGGTGCGCTCGACGACGCGCAATTGCGCACCCTGGAGGAGCGCCTGGTGTACCTGCGCGAGCTCGAGGACCGCCGCAAGGCGATCGTCGAATCGGTTCGCGAGCAGGGCAAGCTCGATGCGGCGCTCGAAGCCTCCATTCTCGCCGCCGACAGCAAGGCCCGCCTCGAAGACATCTATCTGCCGTTCAAGCCGAAGCGCCGCACCAAGGCCGAGATCGCCAAGGAAGCCGGCCTCGAGCCGCTCGCCAATCAGCTGATGACGGAGCCCGGCAACGATCCGAAGGTCGTGGCCGAAAGCTTCGTCAACGCCGAAAAAGGCGTTGCCGACGCCGCTGCGGCGCTCGACGGCGCCCGCGCCATTCTGGTCGAGCGTTTCGACGAGGACGCCGACCTGATCGGCGCGTTGCGCGAGGAGATGTGGACCAATGCGCGTATGGCCTCCAAGGTACGCGACGGTAAGAAGACCGAAGGCGAGAAGTTCGCCGACTATTTTGATTTCTCCGAGCCGCTGACCAAACTGCCATCGCACCGGATTCTCGCGATGTTCCGCGGCGAGAAGGAAGAGGTTCTCGACCTGCAGATCCAGGCCGAGGCGGAAGCCCCGCCGCCGGGCGTGCCGGGGGCCTATGAACTGCGGATCATGAAGCGGTTCGGCATCGCCGACCTCAAGCGCGCCGGTGACCGCTGGCTGGTCGACACCGTGCGCTGGGCCTGGCGCACGAAGATCCAGGTGCATCTCAACATTGACCTGCGCATGCGGCTGTGGAATGCGGCCGAGACCGAGGCCGTGCGCGTGTTCGCCTCCAACTTGCGCGACCTCTTGCTGGCCGCACCGGCAGGCACCCGCGCCACCATGGGGCTCGATCCCGGCTATCGCACCGGCGTCAAGGTCGCCGTCACCGACGCGACCGGCAAGGTCGTCGATACCGCGGTAATCTATCCGCACGAGCCGCAGCGGCAGTGGAACGAGTCGCTTGCGATTCTCGGCAGGCTCGCGCTGAAGCACCGTGTCGAGCTGATCGCGATCGGCAACGGCACCGCCTCGCGCGAGACTGACAAGCTCGCGGCCGACCTTGTCAAAGGACTGGCCGAGCTGAAGATGTCCAAGATCGTGGTGTCGGAAGCCGGCGCCTCGGTCTATTCCGCCTCGGCTTTCGCCTCGGAGGAATTGCCGGGCCTCGACGTCACCCTGCGCGGCGCGGTCTCGATCGCGCGGCGGCTCCAGGATCCGCTCGCCGAGCTCGTCAAGATCGAACCCAAGGCGATCGGCGTCGGTCAATACCAGCACGACCTCGGCCAGGCCAAGCTCGCCAAATCGCTCGATGCCGTGGTCGAAGATTGCGTGAACGCCGTCGGCGTCGACGTCAACACCGCCTCCGCACCGCTGCTGGCGCGCGTGTCGGGCGTGGGCTCCGGCCTTGCGCAGAGCATCGTGGCGCACCGCGACGCCAACGGACCGTTCAAGTCGCGCAAGGCACTCAAGGAAGTGCCGCGGCTCGGGCCCAAGGCGTTCGAGCAGTGCGCCGGCTTCCTGCGCATCCTCGGCGGCGAGGACCCGCTCGACGCATCCGGCGTGCATCCGGAAGCCTATCCCGTGGTACGCCGGATCCTCGCGGCCACCAAGAGCGACATCAAGGCGCTGATCGGGAGCAGCGAGATCGTTCGTACGCTGAAGCCCAAGGATTTCGTCGACGAGACCTTCGGCCTGCCGACCGTCACCGACATCCTGCGCGAACTCGAAAAGCCCGGCCGCGACCCGCGCCCCGCGTTCAAGGCCGCGGTGTTCAAGGAAGGCGTCGAGGAGATCAAGGATCTCCAGAAGGGCATGATCCTCGAGGGCACCGTGACCAACGTCGCCGCCTTCGGCGCCTTCGTCGACATCGGCGTGCACCAGGACGGCCTCGTGCACATCTCGGCGATGTCCAAGAATTACATCAAGGATCCGCGCGAGGTGGTGAAGCCCGGTGACATCGTCAAGGTGAAGGTGCTGGACTTCGAGGTCGCCCGTAAGCGCATCTCGCTCACGCTGCGGCTCGACGACGAGGTCGGCGCCAAGAAGGACGCCCCCGGCATGCAGCGCGACAACACGCGCAACACGTCCCGCATGACGTCGTCGGCGCCGCGCAAGCAGGAGTCTTCCGGCGGCGGCGCCCTCGCCGAAGCGATGCGCCGCGCGGCGGAGAAGAACAACGGCAAGCGGGCGTAGCTCTTAATCTCGCCCCGCTCTTCAGCGGGGAGGGATCGCAGCGCGCGGATTTCCAGTGACGGGACTCCTCGCGGGGGAGGGAGCTCGCCTCCCTAACTTGCGCGTCAGAATCTGGCGCATTTGTAAGTTGAAGCGGACGGCCCGTCCGCCTCATCTGATCCTCCTCGCGCGGCACGAAGACTGCCGCGCAGCACGGAGGATGCTTCGATGAACGACAGGCTTCTCAAAGGCTTTACCGCGGTGACGGTCGCCGCTGCAATGGCGCTCGCTTCGCCGGTGCTGGCCCGTGGCGGCGGTGGTGGCGGAGGTCACGGGGGTGGCGGCTTCGGCGGTGGTGGCTTCGGTGGTGGCGGAATGCACGCGGGCGGCTTCGGCGGAGGAATGCGCGGAGGCGGTATGCACGTCGGCGGTATGGGTGGCGGCGGCATGCGATTTGGCGGCATGGGTGGTGCTCGTTTCGGTGGCGCCCGCTTCGCCGGCCCGCCAATGGCCGCCCGTGCTGCCATGGGGCCGCGCTTTGCCGGTGCACCATTAGCGACCCGCGCCGCCTTCGGCCCGCGGTTTGCTGGCCCGGGCTGGCACGGCAGGCCGTTCATTGGCCGCCATGCCTTCTTCCACCGTCACCGCTTCAACCGGTTCGCCTTCTTCGGCGCGCCCTACTACTACGCCAATTATTACAACTATTACGACGATGGCTGCTGGCGCAGGAGCTTGACGCCCTATGGGTGGCAATGGGTCAATGTGTGCGGAGACGGTTGGTACTAGCATCGCCGTAGCGCACCATTGTCGCGATCGCCACCGGGCGGTTCCGCTCAGCCCCGGAACGGGATAGTCTGGTGGCGATTGTCGCGCGGAGTTTTGCATGACCGGTGGTCACCGCCGCATCCTGGTCGTCGAGGACGATCCGGAAACCGCAGGCCAGCTCGTCGAGGAATTGACGACCTCCGGCTACGAGGTCGATCTCGCAGCCAGCGGGCGCGAAGCCCTGAGCCATGGCGCCTCGCGCGATTATGCCGTGATCACCATCGACCGCATGCTGCCCGATATCGACGGCATCACCGTGATGCGCCAGCTGCGCGACGACGGTGTCGCCGCTCCGTTTCTCATCATCTCCGCTCTCGGCGAGGTCGACGACCGCGTGCGCGGCCTGCGCGCCGGCGGCGATGACTATCTCGTCAAGCCGTTCTCCTTTACCGAGCTGCTGGCGCGGCTCGAGGCGCTCGGCCGCCGCAGCGAGACCATCGCCAAGGAGACGCTGCTGCGCGTCGGCGACCTCGCCATCGATCTGATCGCGCGCAGCGCCAGCCGCCGCGGCCGCAGGATCCCGCTGCTGCCGCGCGAGTTCCAGCTGCTCGAATATCTCGTCCGCAACGAGGGCCGCGTCGTCTCCCGCGCGATGCTGCTCCAGCATGTCTGGGACCTGCATTTCGATCCCTCCACCAACATCATCGACGTCTATGTCGGGCGGGTCCGCCGCAAGGTCGACGATGCGCAGGACTATCCGTTGATCCACACCATTCGCGGCATCGGATATTGCCTCCGTGCTCCTGGCTAAGACACTCCGCTCCTCGACCTTCCGCCTGGCGCTGATCGCGATCGCCGCGTTCGGGCTCATCGTCGCCGCGATCATGGCCTACGTCTATTTCGGCACGCTCGCCTATGTCGAGGGACGGCTCGGCGCCGCCGTCGATCATGACGGATTTACCGCCATGATCGAGCTCGCGATGGCAGCGGTCGCCATGCTGCTTCTGGTGCTTGCCGGGCTTGCGGCCGTGCTGGTGACGCGGCGCACCGTCGGGCGGATCGAACAGATCAACGCCACCAGCCGCGCCATCATGCTCGCAGGCCTCGACCAGCGCATTCCCTTGCGCGGCAGCAACGACGAATGGGACCGCGTCGCCGAAAACCTCAACCAGATGCTCGACCGCATCGAGACGCTGATGGGCGAGGTCAAGCAGGTCAGCGACAACGTCGCCCACGATCTGCGCACGCCGCTGACGCGCATGCGCGGCCGGCTCGAGAAGGCCTATCATGCGCCGCGCAATGGCGAGGCCGATGCGGCGCTGATCGGCGACACCATCGCCGATCTCGACGCCGTGCTCGGCATGTTTGCCTCCATCACACGGATCTCCGAGATCGAGACAAGGGCGCGCACCGGCGCGTTTCGTGCGCTCGACCTCGCGGAAATCGCCGGCGAGGTCGTCGAGCTCTACGATGCCGCCGCCGAACAGGTCGCGACGAGGCTTAGCCTCGCGGGCGACCGCGAGGTGCCCGTCACAGGCGACCGCGACCTGCTGTTCGATGCCATCGCCAATCTCGTCGACAACGCGATCAAGCACGGCCGCAAAGGCGGGCAGGTGACCGTCACCTGCCGCGGCGCCGATGGTGGCGCAGTGATCGCGATCGCCGACGATGGCCCGGGGATCCCAGCTGAGGAACGCGATTCCGTGTTCAAGCGCTTCTACAGGCTCGAGCAGAGCCGCTACACGCCGGGCAATGGCCTCGGCCTCAGCCTCGTTGCCGCAGTTGCGCGCCTTCATGGCGCGGAGATCGTGCTGCACGACAATGCGCCGGGGCTGACGGTCCAGCTCAGCTTCCCCGCGACGTCATAGTTCGATCACGCCGCGGCGCGCCGCATGCGCGACCGCGTCGGTGCGGCCGGTGGCATCGAGCTTGTCGAGCAGCGAGCCGACGTGGAATTTCACGGTGTGCACGGAGATGCCGAGCTGGCGCGCGATCATCTTGTTGGAGGCGCCCTCGGCCATCAGCGCCAGCACGTCGAGCTCGCGCTGGGTCAATGCGATGTCGCCGGGCACGATGCGCGGATCACGGGCGACCACGGTTGCCGCGGCGGCTTCGCCTGGCGCGGCGAGGCGAAGCCCTGTGACGTTGCCGAGCAGCTTCGCCAGGCGATCGGCGAGAGCGGGATCGTCGATCTCCAGGGCCAGCACGATCTCCGGGGCGTTGTCCTCGCTCACGCCTCCGGCCTCTCGCCGACCGTGACCTTGAAGCTGACCGGCTCGCCGCCGCGGCGTGCCGCGACATCGACCACCGCGCCGACGCTCGACGGTCCGAGCGTCCGCGACAAGGCGCGCACGCCGGAGAGCTTCTGGTCGTTGACTGCCACGATCACGTCGCCCTGGCGGATGCCGGCGGCAGCCGAAGGTCCGGCCTTGTCGACATTCATCACCATCGCGCCGATACCGTCGTCGAGCCGCACGGGCTGGAGCCCGAGGCCGAGATAACCGCGTGCGATGCGGCCACGCGCCTCGAGCTGGGGCGCGACGCGCTCGATCGTCGCGGTCGGGATCACCAGCACCCGCCGCGGTCCGAGCACGGCCATGCCGAAGGCATCGCCCGATGCATCGAGCGCGAGCCCGCCCTGCTGGCTGCCGCGCAGGCGGACATCGAGCTCGATCCGCGCGTCGATGTCGCCGCCGCGTAACGAGCGCCAGCTTTTGCCGGATGCCGATACCATCCCGAGCGCCGCACTCGGCGTATCGCGGTTGGTGGCAACCACCACCGATAGGGCCCCGAGGGGCGGGACCGTCGCCGCCAGCTTGATTGGCGCGATCGCGGCATCGGTGCGCAGCAGCGCGATGTCGGTCGTGTGGTCGCGGCCGGCGATCGTGGCGGCCGCTCGGCTGCCGTCGGGAAGGTCGATCTCGACTGCGCCTTCCTCGGCCAGTGCTTCGTCGGCAGTAATGATCAGTCCGTCCTTCCAGGCGAAGCCGGTGGCGCGGGCGCGGTGCGAATGCACCGCGACGACGGACGGCGCGGTGTGCGCCACGACGTCCGCAAGCGCGGACGACAGGGAAGACAGGGCGGTACGGTCGGTCATGGCAGGCTCCTGTAGTTGACCCCAATCTGGGACGTCGCAGGCGGTTGCGAAACTGGCCGGGTGGTCAGGACATGGGGGCTTCCGCAAGGCCAAGGCCGACGAACATGTGATTGGGAGCCGCTCACGGGAACGTGTAGCAATCAGCCCGACATCACGCCGCACGGCCTCAGCCATTTCAGCGAGCCCCGACCGATGACCATCGATCTCACCCGTCGCATCCTGCTTCAGCTTGCCGGTGCGACCTCGCTTGCGATGGCGGCTGCAGGGGCGGCGCGCGCCGAGGGCAATGTGCAGGGCGGCGGGCCGACCTATGCCAGCCGCACGCCGATGCGGGTCGGCTCGGTGACGCTCCGGGTCAAGAATCTCGACAAGGTGGCCGACTACTATCGCGACGTGATCGGGCTCACCGTGATAGAGCGCTCAGGCGCCGCAGCGAGGCTCGGGACGGCCGGCGTCACGCTGCTGGTGCTGGAAGCCCGCCCCGATGCGGCGATCGAGCCGCGCACCGCCGCCGGCCTCTACCACACCGCCTTCCTGATGCCGACGCGGAAGGACCTCGCACGCTGGCTGGTCGCAGCCGCCTCACATCGCGTGCCGCTGTCGGGATTTGCCGATCACCTCGTCTCTGAATCCGTCTATCTCGACGACCCCGAAGGCAACGGCATCGAGGTCTATGCCGATCGCGATCCCTCGCAATGGCAGTGGAGCGAGGGCAGCGTGAAGATGGCGACCGACGAGCTCAACATCCCCGATTTGCTGTCGCTGACCAACCCGCGTGTTCCCGACTATGCCAAGGCGCCGGATGGAATGCGCGTCGGCCACATGCATCTGCGCGTCGGCGATCTCGCGCAGGCCGAGCGTTTCTATCACGGCACGATCGGTCTCGAATCGACCCGCAAGCGCAACGGCGCGGCGTTCCTGTCGTCGGGCCGCTACCACCATCACCTCGGCATGAACGTCTGGCAGAGCCAGGGCGCGGGCGAACGCGACGATCAGAGCACGGGTCTCGCCTGGTTCTCGCTGGTGATGGCCAAACAGGAGGTGCTCGCCGCCCAGGAAGAGCGCCTGCGCAAGGGGGGTGTGAAAGTCACGACGATCGCGGACGGCGTCGAGGCAATCGATCCCTGGGGCACGCGTGTGCGGCTGCTCAGGGTTTGATCGCCGGCGCGGGCATTGGTAATACCGGGCAAACAGCTCCGGGATCTACATCCGATATGTCCGAATTCCACGGCGTCTTCCCCTATCTCGTCTCGCCTGTCGATGCCGACGGCACGGTGCGCACCGAAGTGCTCGGCAGGCTCTGCGACGATCTGATCGGGGCTGGTGTCCACGGCCTGACGCCGCTGGGCTCGACCGGCGAGTTCGCCTATCTCAATGCGGCGCAGCGCTTGGCGATCGTGCAGACCACGATCGAGGCCGCGAAGGGGCGTGTGCCGGTTGTGGCCGGCGTCGCCTCCACCTCGACGGCCGACGCGGTGGCGCAGGCGAGGGCGTATCAGAAGCTCGGTGCCAACGGCATCCTGGCGATCCTGGAGGCTTATTTTCCGCTCGCCGACGCGCAAGTGGAATCCTACTTCCGCGCCATCGCCGATGCCGTGGACATCCCCGTCGTCATCTACACCAATCCGCAATTCCAACGCTCCGATCTCACGCTCGACGTTATCGCGCGCCTCGCCGAACATCCGCGCATCAGGTACATCAAGGATGCTTCGACCAACACCGGGCGGCTGCTCTCGATCATGAACCGCTGTGGCGATGCTCTGCGCGTGTTCTCGGCCTCCGCCCATATTCCCGCGGCGGTGATGCTGATCGGCGGCCTCGGCTGGATGGCGGGACCTGCCTGCATCATCCCGCGCCAGAGCGTTGCGCTCTACGATCTCTGCAAGGCGGGCCGATGGGATGAGGCCATGGCGCTCCAGCGCGGGCTTTGGCGCATCAACGAGGCCTTCGCTCGCTTCAATCTCGCCGCCTGTATCAAGGCGGGGTTGGCGAGCCAGGGCTACGATGTCGGCGATCCCGTCCTGCCGCAGGTCCCGCTGGCGGCCGACGCGCGCAAGGCCGTGGAAGCGGCGCTGCGCGAGCTGAAATAGCCGTTTGCCGCGCGGCAATTTGCCCCGGCTCCGTGACGGACGCAAAAAGGTCCTTACTTCTTGGAGAAACTTCCGTTCGGTTGTGACGTTGCTGCGTGAGCGAGATCTGTCACCCCATGCATGTGCGTCCCGACATCGTATTTTTGCACAAGAGACGGTGATCCCCGATGAATCGTCGCCATGCGATTGCCGCGGCGGTCTTCGCCGCCCTGCTGCTCGCCATCACCTCCGCGAAAATCCTGCATGTGCCGATCTCGTATGTCCCATGGGCGGCGCCCTCCGCACGTGCCGTCGAGCAGCGCGGGCCGCTGTCCGATGGCGAAAAGGCGACCATCGAAATCTTCGAGCGCGTATCGCCTTCGGTCGTCCAGGTTGCCGTCAAGTCGGATGCCAATCCTCTCATGGGCGAGGAAGGCCAGGGCGGCGACGCTTCCGGCACGGGCTTCGTCTGGGATCGCGACGGGCACCTGGTGACGAACAATCATGTCGTTGCCAATGGCAACGAGATCGCCGTGCGCTTCGCGTCGGGAGAGGTGGCCGAGGTCGATCTCGTCGGCCGGGCCCCGAATTACGATCTCGCGGTGCTGCGGATCCGCAGCGCGCGCCAGCTTCCGCCGCCGATCGCGCTCGGCAGCTCGAACGACCTGAAGGTCGGGCAATCCGCTTTCGCGATCGGCAATCCTTTCGGGCTGGATCAATCCATGACCAGCGGCATCATCAGCGCGCTCAAGCGCAGGCTGCCGACCCATGGCGGCCGGGAGATCGCCAACGTCATCCAGACCGATGCCGCGATCAACCCGGGCAATTCGGGCGGACCGTTGCTGGATTCGGCCGGCCGCCTGATCGGCGTCACCACGGCGATCATCTCGCCGTCCGGTTCGAATGCCGGCATAGGCTTTGCGGTGCCGGTCGATGTCGTGAACCGGATTGTCCCCGAACTCATCCGCAGCGGCCGCGTGCCGACGCCAGGCATCGGCATCGTGGCTGCCGGCGAGGATGTCGCGACCCGGCTTGGCGTCGAAGGGGTGATCGTGGTGCGGACCGCGCCCGGCAGTCCGGCCGAGCGGGCAGGGATTCGCGGTGTCAATTTTTCAACCGGAGCGGTCGGAGACATCATCACCGCCGTCGAAGGCAAGCCGGTGCGGCGCCTCGCCGATCTGACCGATGCGCTTGAGCAGGCCGGGGCCGGGAAGACCGTCCGCCTCACCGTCAAGCGGGGTTCGGACACCCGCGACGTGAATGTAGGCATCATCGACATCGCGCGTTCCTGAGCCGGCAATCTGCGCGGCCAAAGCGGGCGTGGCACGCAATGCAGATGTGCTGCGGGTCGGTTGAATCGACTGCGAAATCGGCTAAAACCGCCGCGGTCGTTTTCCGGATTTCAAGGACATAACGGAATGAACATTCTTCCCGGCAATTTGCGTTTCGGAGCGGGGCAGCCCGTCAAGCGTTTGGAAGACCAGAGGCTGCTCACCGGGAAGGGACAGTTCATCGACGACAAGCCGGAGGAGGGCGCGCTGTGGTTGCACGTGCTTCGCTCGCCGCACGCCCACGCGAAGATCGTCTCGGTCGAGACCAGTGCTGCGGCCGCAATGCCCGGCGTCGCCGCAATCTACACCGGCGCCGACCTCGTCAAGGACGACATCGGCACCATTCCGACGCTGAGCATCTTCAAGCGCCCCGACGGCAAGCCGATGACGGTGCCGCCGCGCCGGCTGCTGGCCCATGAAATCGTGCGCTATGCCGGCGAGGCCGTGGCCGCCGTGGTGGCGTCGTCGCGTGCCGAGGCACAGAGCGCGGCCGAAGCGATCGTGGTCGAATATGACGTGCAGCCCGCCGTGGTCGATCCCGTCGAGGCGGTGAAGCCCGGCGCGCCCGTGGTGTGGCCGGAGGCGCCGGACAACATCGTCGGCGCCATGGCTTACGGCGATGCCGCCAAGGTGGACGAGGCGTTTGCCAGGGCGGCGCACACCGTCGAGCTCGACATCGTCAGCCAGCGCCTGGTGCCCTCGGCGATGGAGCCGCGCTCGACCATTGCCGAGATCGACAAGACCGGCCGTCTTCTCCTGCACGTGCAGTCGCAGACGCCAGCCTCGACCCGCGACGTGCTGGCAGAAGCCGTGCTGAAGCGTCCGAAGGACAGCGTGCGCGTGCTGGTCGGCGACATCGGCGGCGGCTTTGGCCAGAAGACCAACCTCTATCCGGAAGATGGCATCGTCGCCTACGCGGCAACCAAGCTGAACAAGAAGATCCGCTGGCGCGGCGACCGCACCGACGAGTTCGTCGGCGGCACCCACGGCCGCGATCTCACCTCGACGGCGTCCTTCGCACTGGATGAAAAGGGCAAGGTGCTGGCCTATCGCGTCAAGTCGATCGGCTGCACCGGCGCCTATTCCTCGGGCGCGGCGAACATCATTCCGCTGGTGCTCGGGCCGTTCGTGCAGACCGGCGTCTACGATTTGCCGCTGGTGCATTTCGAGGTCCAGTCGGTGATGACGCACACCGCGCCGGTCGGTGCCTATCGCGGCGCCGGCCGCCCCGAGGCGGTGTTCATCGTCGAGCGCCTGTTCGACGCTGCTGCGCGAAAAATCGGCGTGGATCCGCGCGCGATCCGCAAAGCCAACTACATCAAGCCGGCGCAGCTGCCCTACACCAATGCGGCGGGCCAGGTCTACGATTCCGGCGCCTTCGCGCATATGCTCGACCGGGCCGTGAAGCTTGCGGACTGGGACGGCTTTGCCGCGCGCAAGAAGGCGGCCAAGAAGAAGGGCCTGCTCTACGGCCGCGGGCTCACCTCCTATATCGAATGGACCGGCGGCCGCGCCCACACCGAGAAGGTCAGCCTGCATGCGACCTCTCAAGGCCGCGTCGTCCTGCATTCCGGCACCATGGCGATGGGGCAGGGCCTGCAGACCACCTACACCCAGATGATCTCCGACACGCTCGGCATCCCCATGGAAAAGATCGATGTCATCCAGGGCGACACCGATCTTGCGATGGGTTTTGGCAGCGTCGGCTCGCGTTCGCTGTTCGTCGGCGGCACGGCCGTTGCGGTCTCCTCCAACGATCTGATCCAGAAGGCGCGCGAGAAGGCGGCGAACGTGCTGGAGACCTCCGTCGAGGACATCGAATATCAGGGCGGCATGCTCACCGTGGTCGGCACCGATCGCCGCATCAGCCTGTTCGATCTTGCCGAGAAGGAGAACGGCGCCAAGCTCAGCGTGGATTCCGAGGGCGAGGTCGATGGTCCGAGCTGGCCGAACGGCACGCATATCTGCGAAATCGAGATCGACCCCGAGACCGGCGTCTCCCGCGTGGTGCGCTACACCACGGTCGACGACGTCGGTGTCGCCGTCAACCCGATGCTGGTGACGGGGCAGATCCATGGCGGCGTCGCGCAGGGCATCGGCCAGGCGCTTTATGAGGGCGTGTCCTACGACGCCGACGGTCAACTGCTCACCGCGAGCTACCAGGATTACTGCATCCCGCGCGCCGACGACGTGCCGCCGATCGTGGTGACGCTGGACGATTCCGCGCCCTGCCGCACCAATCCGCTCGGCGCCAAGGGCTGCGGCGAATCCGGCGCCATCGGCGGCCCGCCTTGCGTCACCAACGGCGTGATGGACGCGCTCGCCGAACTTGGCGTCACCCAGCTGAACACGCCGCTGACGCCGCAGAAGATCTGGCAGGCGATCCGGGACGCGAAGGTGGGTTAGGGACTCAGCTGAAGCCTCAAACTCGGTGTCGTCCCGGCGCAAGCCGGGACCCATAACCACCGAATCCAGTTTGGCGAAGATTGGTCATGACCAGCTTGCGCCACGCTTCCTCTCATGGGTCCCGGCCTTCGCCGGGACGACGGCGGAGTGTGTGGCGCTAGCGCCGCCTCAAATCCCCAGCATCATCTTCGCAATGATGTCGCGCTGGATCTCAGAGGTGCCGCCGAAGATCGTGTAGGCGCGGCCGTTGAGATATTCCGGCATCACCGTCAGCATCTCCTCGGGCGTCGCCGGCTCGTGGTTGAGCTTGTAGAGCGGCCGCATCGGCTCGACGGCGAGGGCGTCATGGCCGATCACGTCGGCGCCTAGCCGCGTCACCGCCTGGCGGATTTCGCTGTTGCGCAGCTTCAGGATCGACGATACCGCGCCGGGATTTTGTCCCGTCTGCAGTGCCGAGAGCACGCGCAGCTCGGTCATCTCCAGCGCATCGATGTCGACCTCGACCTCCGAGATGCGCGTTGCGATATCGGGGCTGTCGATCGCGCGGCCCGTGAGGTCGGACTCGGCGAGATCCGCGATCGCCTTCAGTCCCTCGCGCAGCTTGGCCGAGGCGATGCCCGAGCCGCGCTCGAACTCGAGCAGATATTTGCCGTAGGTCCAGCCCTTGCCTTCCTCGCCGACACGGTTGGCGACGGGGACGCGAACGTCGTCGAAGAACACCTGGTTGACCTCATGGTCGCCGCCGATGGTGAGAATCGGACGCGTGGTGATGCCCGGCGTCGTCATGTCGATCAGGATGAAGCTGATGCCGTCCTGCTGCCGCGGCCCGTCGCTGGTGCGCACCAGCGCGAACATGCGGTTGGCGTGGTGCGCGTGCGTGGTCCAGATCTTGGTGCCGTTGATGATGTAGCCGTCGCCGTCGCGCACCGCGCGCGTCTTCAGAGACGACAGATCGGAGCCTGAGCCCGGCTCGGAATAGCCCTGGCACCAGTAATCCTCGCCGGAGAGGATCCGCGGCAGGTAGAAGTTCTTCTGCTCCGGCGAGCCGAAGCCGATGATGACAGGCCCGACCATCTTCACGCCCATCACGTTGACATTGGGCACGCCGGCCCGCGCGCTTTCGGTCTCGAAAATCCAGCGCTGCGCCGGTGTCCAGTCAGGGCCGCCATGCTCGACCGGCCAGCCCGGCGCGCCCCAGCCGCGGCTGTGCAGCGCGCGCTGCCAGGCCATGCCGATGTCAGGATCGGAGAACACGGACGGCGTCAGCGCGGTCGCGCGCTTCATCTCTTCGGTCAGGTTCTTCGCAATGAAGCCGCGTACCTCATCCTGAAAGGCTCGCTCCTCGGCATTGAATGACAGGTCCATGAGGCTCTCCAGTGTCAGGCCGGCACGGTGGGGCGGCCAAGCTCGGCATGGCGGCCATAATGATGCGCGCTGCCGCCGAACAGCGTGTCGAAGGCAACCAGCCGCTTGAAATAAGCGCCGACCTCGAGCTCTTCGGTGACGCCCATGCCACCATGAAGCTGGATCGACTGCTCGCCGACGAAGCGCGCGCATTTGCCGATCTTCGCCTTCGCCCCCGACGCGGCCCGCGCGCGCTCGACCGGCGGGCTGTCGGCTTTCAGTGCTGCGCGCAGCGCCATCGAACGGGACTCGTCAACCTGCATCGCCATGTCGGCGAGGCGGTGGCGGATCACCTGGTTGGCGGAGAGCGGCCGGCCGAACTGCTTGCGGATCTTGGTGTACTCCAGCGTGGTATCGAGCAGTGTCTGCATGATGCCGACGGCCTCCGCGCCAAGCGCGGCCATGGCGTGGTCGGCGGCCCATTCGATCGCGGGCAGTGCGTTGCTGCCGTCGCCGAGCAGGGCGTCTTCGGGCAGATGCACGTCGGACAGCTCGATGTTGCAGGCGCGCCCGCCGCCCAGGCGCACGTAGTCGGAGATGGCAAGGCCCGGCGCTGTGGCCGGCACCACGAACAGGCCGATCCGCCCCGAAGGGCCGTGATGGTCATGCATGAGCGCGGAGACGATGATCTCGTCCGCGGCATGCCCGTCGAGCACGGCGATCTTGGTGCCGGAAAGGCGCCAGCCTTGCGCCGTCTTGTTGGCACTGGTTGCGACCTTGGCGAGATCGAATCGCGCCGCGCGCTCGGAATGCGCGAAGGCAAGCTTCAGCGATCCGTCCGCGACCTTGGGCAGGCTCGCCTGCTTCTGCTCCGTGGTGCCGCATCTGGCGATCAGCGCGGCGCCCAGCACCACGGTCGCGACATAGGGCTCCGACACCAGCCCGCGGCCGAAGGCTTCCATCAGGATACCGACATCGACCGCGCCGCCGCCCAGCCCGCCGAACTCCTCGGGAAGCGGCAGCGCCAGCCAGCCGAGCTCGGCGAACTGCTTCCAGACCGCAGGGCTGAAGCCCAGAGGATCGTTCGCCATCTTGCGCCGGTGAGCGGCATCGTAGCTTTCGGCCACGAAGCGTTCCGCGCTCTCGCGCAGCAGCCGTTGCTCGTCGCTGAGATTGAGGTCCATCGCGTCTACTCCGCGGCCGCCGGCGGCTTGCGCACGGAGGGATGCAGGCCCGAGGGATCGACGATCATGCCGAACTCCTGGAGATTATGCGCGTGGCAGAGCTGATGCAGCGCGAAGGCCTGGTCGATCGCGGCGGGCTGGCCCATGACGTCGACCGAGCGGTTGACGGCCTCCTTGGTCAGCTTCAGCGCGAAGGCCGGTTTTGCCGCGATCCGGCGTGCCAGCTCCAGCACGCGCGACGACAGCTCCGCCCGCGGCACGATTTGGTTGACCATGCCGAGCTGGTGCGCCTCCTGTGCGCTCCAGCTGTCGGCGGTGAACAGGAACTCCTTGGCCTTGCGCGGGCCGAGCTCCCAGGGATGGACGAACCATTCGACGCCGCAGACGCCCATCGTCACCACGGGGTCGCAGAACTGCGCATCATCGCTGGCGACGATGAGGTCGCAGGCCCAGGCCAGCATCAGCCCGCCCGCGATGCACTTGCCGTGCACCTCGGCAATCGTGGGCTTGGCGAGGTTGCGCCAGCGCCGCGTGATCTGGAGATATATTTCCTGCTCGCGCGCAAAGCGGCCATGGGCATTGGGCTCGGCAAAGCCACCCCAATTTCCGATCGGCGGGAAATCCGTGCCTGCGGCGTTCTTGCCCCCGGGACGCAGGTCGTGCCCGGACGAAAAGTGCGGACCGTTGCCGGCGAGGATGATGACCTTGACCGTATCGTCCTGCACCGCTGCATCGAAAGCGGCGTTGAGATCGTAGGTCATTTGCAGGTTCTGTGCGTTGCGCGCCTCGGGCCGGTTCATCACGACCCGGACGATGGCCGGGTCCGGCCGTTCCACGAGGATGGTCTCGAACGGGCTCATCGCGTTCCCCCTGGCGTTTCCGCTTTTGTTTTGCCGGAGTTGACTATGTCGGCCTGCGATAGGCAAGAGGCTTGCGTCAGCCTGCTGCTGTTCTCATGCGCCCAATCTGATAGTTTATGCCGGATTTCACCGGGAGAAATTTGATGCGCAAGATCCTGACCGTGCTGGCCGCCCTGGCCTCGCTGAGCCTGACCAATTGCGGCTACAACGCCATCCAGAGCGAGGACGAGCAGATCAAGAGCAACTGGTCCGAGGTCGTGAACCAGTATCAGCGCCGCGCCGATCTCGTGCCCAACCTCGTCAACTCGGTGAAGGGCTTTGCGCAGCAGGAAAAGGACGTCCTGCTCGGCGTCACCAACGCGCGAGCCAAGGTCGGCAGCATCCAGGCGACACCCGAGGTGCTGAACGATCCTGCCGCGTTCCAGAAGTTCCAGGCCGCTCAGGGCGAGCTCTCCAGCGCGTTGTCGCGCCTGCTGGTCGTCACCGAGAACTATCCGCAGCTCAAATCGGACGCGCTGTTCAAGGATCTGATGTCGCAGCTCGAAGGTACCGAGAACCGCATCACGGTGGCGCGCAACCGCTACATCAAGGCGGTGCAGGACTACAACGTCACCATCCGCTCCTTCCCGAGCAATCTCACCGCGATGATGTTCGGCTACAAGGAGAAGCCGAACTTCTCGGTCGAGAACGAGAAGGAGATCTCGACCGCGCCGAAGGTGGACTTCAACCCGGCGCCCGCGCCGTCGAAGTAAGCGCGTTCACCTCAAATGTACGCCCCATACTCCGCAGTCATTCCCCGCGAAAGCGGGGAATCCAGTACGCCGCGGCTTCTCCGTAGCCCGCGGCCGTCTCTGGAATACTGGATCGCCCGGTCGAGCCGGGCGATGACAGCGAGGGTGTGGCGCGCGCTGGTCGCCGTCGCACTTCTCTTCGCCTTCGCGCTTCCCGCCTCGGCCGACGTCGCGGTCCCCCAACTCACCGGCCGCGTGGTCGATCAGACCGGCACGCTGTCGAGCGCCGAGGTCGCCGCATTGTCGCAAAAGCTGCGCGACTTCGAGAACCGCAAGGGTAGCCAGATCGCCGTCCTGATCGTGCCGACGACACAGCCGGAAACGATCGAGCAGTTCTCGATCCGCGTCGCGGAGGCCTGGAAGATCGGGCGCAAGAAGGTCGATGACGGCGCGATCCTCGTCGTCGCCAAGAACGACCGGCACTTGCGCATCGAGGTCGGCTACGGGCTCGAAGGCGCGCTCACCGACGTCACCTCCCGGCGAATCATCGACGAGATCATCACGCCGAAATTCCGGACCGGCGATTTCAGCGGCGGCATCTCCGACGGTGTCGATCGCATGATCCGCGTGATCGACGGCGAGCCGCTGCCGGTTCCGTCACCCACCGTCAGCTTTGGAAGCCTGGACGATCTCGCTCCGCTCTTCATCGTCACACTGTTCGTATCGATCGGGGTCGGCGGGTTCTTCCGGGCCATCCTGGGCCGGCTGCTTGGGTCGGTGGCGACGGGTGGCATCATCGCCGCGCTGAGCTGGCTCATTC
This sequence comes from Bradyrhizobium sp. 1(2017), assembly GCF_011602485.2. NCBI lineage: Bacteria > Pseudomonadati > Pseudomonadota > Alphaproteobacteria > Hyphomicrobiales > Nitrobacteraceae > Bradyrhizobium > Bradyrhizobium sp. 1(2017). The sequence continues at coordinate 1,693,833 of NZ_CP050022.2, forward strand.
TCGGCTCTTTCGCGCTCGCCATGGTGCTCGGCGTCATCGGCTTCATCATCGGTTTCATCGCCGATCTGTTTTCGGCGATGGGACCGAGCACGGGGTCGTCGCGCGGCGGCTCGTGGTCGAGCGGCTCCTCGGGAGGCGGCTGGAGCAGCGGCTCATCGAGCGACAGCGGCAGCTTCAGCGGCGGCGGAGGCAGTTTCGGCGGCGGCGGCGCCTCGGGGAGCTGGTAGGCATGAGCATCAGGCGTATCGGCAGGCATCTGCTCCAGCATCATTGGCGGGCGAAGCAGATTTTCCCGCAAGCCGTGCTCGATCGCATCGAGCAGGCGATCAAGCGGGGCGAAGTCACTCATTCCGGCCAGGTCCGCTTCGTGGTCGAAGGCGCGCTCGATGGCGGGCCGCTGTTCCGCAACCAGCCGGCGCGCGAGCGCGCGCTCGACGTGTTCTCGCATCTGCGCATCTGGGACACCGCGCATAACAACGGTGTGCTGATCTATCTGCTGCTCGCCGACCGCGACGTCGAGATCGTGGCCGACCGCGGCATTCATACGCAAGTCGGTGCGCAGGGATGGGAGAACATCTGCCGCGCCATGGAGGCCGAGTTCGGGTCAGGCCAGTTCGAACGCGGCGTGATCGCCGGCATCGAAGCGGTGTCGCGCGAGCTGGCGCGGCATTTCCCATCCGACGGCCCGCATTCGAACGAGCTGCCGGATGCGCCCGTGGTGATGTGACGGACGCGAATAATGCGGGCGGAGCCAGCGCCGCCCACTTTCGCAATGACGGCGTTGCAAGCAGCGAGGTCCGGAGCGCAATGCGCCCCAATGCCGCTCCCGCTGACAATTTGTTGCGCGCCGCCCCGCCGGTTCCATTTTCTCGGCCAAATTCGGCCTCGGACGAGTTCCTAAAATTTCGGTAAGCGGGTTCCGAGGTAAGGAATTCGCAAGCAATGAAAGTTACCAAAAGGTCAACCTAGACTGGAGTATTTGAGCCGTGAGCGAACCAATGCCCGAGCAGGCCACCTTGGATAACGGCGCCGTCGAAGCCGCAGCGACCGCGCCGCAGGCCGTCGAGGCTGCCGCCGGGATCGAGGCCCCCTCGATCGCCCCCGATCATGAGGCGCCGCCCAAGCCTGATCCGGTCAAGATCGAGCCGCCAAAGATCGAGGCAGCAAGGAACGAGGTGCCGAAGTTCGAGCTCAAGGCTGATTCCAAGGCTGATTCCAGGACTGAACCCAAAGCCGAGCTCAAACCCGGCAAGCTGATCGTGATGGCGCCCTCGGAGCGCTCGTGGGACGGCTCCTGGGACCGCGAGGACTTCGCCCCCCATGTGAAGGCCGAGGAGCCGCGCGAGACCGGCGGCAAGCGCCGCCTGTCGGCGATGGCCGCGGTGGTGGCGATTGCCGCCTGCGTCGGCGCGATCAGCGGCGCGCTCGCGACTGCCGGCATGATGCGCTTCGCCGCCCCGGCCCAGGCGCCGGTGCAGGTCGCCGACACCAGCGCGCTGGATGGTTCGGTCGCGCGGATCGATGCCGATCTCGTCGCATTGAAGGCCAATGTCGAGCACAGCTCGAAGACCGGTGTCAGCCAGATCAACCGGACCAACGACCGCCTCGACAAGCTCGAGAAGGCGCAGGCTGAGCCGCTGGCCAAGATCGCCAAGCTGTCGGAGACCGTCGACAAGCTCCGCGCCACGCCGCCTGCCGCGCCCGCCCAGGCCGCCGCTGTCACGCCGGCGAAGGAGACCACCGGCTCGATCGCGCCGGCCCAGGTCGCGACCGCCGCAGCTGCGCCGGCCCCTGTGCCGGCCGCGCCCAAGACCGAAATCGGCCGGCTGCCGACGGTCGACGGCTGGAGGCTGCGCAACGCGTCCAACGGCGCTGCGCTGATCGAGGGCCGCGACGGCCTTTACGAGGTCTATCCAGGCGATCCCATCCCCGGCGTCGGCCGCGTCGATGCGATCCGCCGCCAGGATGGCCGCTGGGTGGTCGTCACCAGCAAGGGCCTCATCGTCGGGCGCTGAGCAGCGCAATCCGACTTCGAAAAGGCGCTCACCACCGCGTGAAGCGCCTTTTTGCTTGAATAGGCGTCCCATCGCGGTGTTACCTCAGGCATGAGCCGCGCGTTGCGAATTCTCATTGCTGCGGCCGCATTGCTGGGCGGTGTCGCCTCGCTTTGGGCGGCGGATGTCGCGCAGCTATCGCGCGGCACGGCGATCACCGATCCCGATCTGTTGCGCCGGCTCGACCAGAGCGACGCGCTCAGTATCTCGCGTCTGCTACGACCGGGGCGGAATGCTGATGGTCCGCTCACGACCGATCTGATGTTCTCGTCGCTGCCGCAACTCGCGCCAATTCCCCCCGCGATCGATGCGGAGTTCGACCGCTACATCGCGCGGTACAGGGCGACATATCCGGGCGAGACCATCGGTGCCGGCGAGGGCTTCGATGTGCAGCTGTTCGATCGGGCCAATCTGAAATCCCCTGACACGCGCTTCGTGCTGGCCGGCATCGTCAATCGCATGGACCGCGCCTATGTCGCCGAAGAGTCCTGCGGCGAGATCCGGCTGGTCTATCGTCTTGCGCGTTTCGACGGCAGGCCGGATGGCGGCAAGACGGCAACGCGCCTGCCGATGACGCTCAACCTCGTGATGAAGGCGAGGGATCCGCGCCAGGCTGATGCGAACGGCAAGCCGGTCACCTGCGCCGAGGTCGCGCGGCGCTGGCTCGACAATGGCGACTGGCAAGGCCTGATCGGCAGTCGCTTCTCGCCCGGAGACGCCATGCTCGACCGCATCGAGACCAACATCCAGGTCTCGGTCGCGCCGAAATCGGCGCTGCATGATTTCCACTCCGACTATCTGCTCAAGGTGTTCAAATACGACGCTGTGACAAAGCGGTTCGAGGAAGCGGCGCTGGAGAATCAGATCGATCGCGACCGGATTCTTGCCGACGACGCGCTGCGGCGCGACTTCCGCGATTGGCTGCTCGCGCCCGATCATCTTCGCGAGTTCGATCGCGGTACGGTGCTCATTCCAGAAAAATTCCTGGCCAAGGCCACGGTGGTGCCGACGCCCGCCGGCCTCGATGCCTCGGCGCTGCAGCCCGAGTTCGGCATGATGCAGGGCGAAGGAAGCGGAGAAGGCAAGGGCGATCCCGTGTTCTCTGACGACGACGTGGTCGGCGCGCTGAAGCAGGCGGCGGCGCGCGGCGTCGACATGCAGAACATCCGCTCGGTCGCCGGCTTCCAGCGCCGCCTCAACGACATCACCTGCGCCGGCTGTCACCAGACCCGCGGCATCGGCGGCTTCCATTTCCCGGGTGTCGACTGGCTTGCGGACACGCCGTCGAGCTCCTCCATCGTGCCGGCCTCGCCGCATTTCTTCGGCGACCAGCTCCGCCGCCGCGACATCCTGACCGCGTTCGCCGCGGGCAAACGCCCTGATTTCTCACGCGGATTTGCCAACCGGCCGCAAGCCCGCGGCAGTGTTGAGCTGGCCGGCACCGAATATCAGGACGGCTGGGGTGCACATTGTTCCCTGCAAAATGCGGGATCGGGAACGGCGGACAAGAGTTTTACGTCATGGACCTGTGCTAAAGGTCTCACCTGTCAGGCTGCCGCGGCGTCGAGCCGCATCGGCATGTGCTTCATCAAGACGCGTTAGCGCGTGATCCGGACTCGAAAAGATCACGCGCAAGACAAAGCCAACAAGCGATTTGGATGACCCATGACGGATACCGGCGAGGCCAACAAGGAGCGCAATCGCGAGATCGCGCGCAATGAGGAAGTCAAGCAGGTCACCGGCAGCATCCGCGTCAGCACCTGGGCGGTCGCGGTGGTCGTCATCGTCGGCGGAATCCTGTTCACGCTCGGCTGGCTGGCGCTGCGGTAGCTACGATTTTCGTCATGCCCGAACATGACGCCGCCAAGGGTTTGAGCCGTCACTTCGCGTAATTCGTCATCCGCTGGCCCGGCAGCAGCTCATAGGCCGGCTTCCAGCCGGGCAGTGCGGCCATGCGGCCGAGCCAGGCGTGGATCGCCGGATGGCTCGCAGCGAAATCGAAGCCGTGCTCGTCACTTGGATAGTGCAGATAGGCCATCATCGAGATGTCGGCGACCGTCGGCTTCGCACCGATCGCGAAGGCATTGTGCTGGAGATGGCCGTCGAGGATACCGAGGAAATCCTCGAGTCGCCGGCGGAAATGCTTCATCACCTGCGGATCGTTGTTTTGCGTGAAGGCTCGCATGAAGCGATAGGTTGCCATGTAGCCGGTGAGCTTGTGGTTGTCCCAGAACAGCCAGCGCAGCAGCTCGAACTTCTCTTCCTCCGTCTCAGCGCCGAAGCGGCCGTGCTGCTCGGCAAGCTTGAGCAGGAGTGGCGCGGTCTGCGTCATCTTCACGCCGTCGATTTCGAGCACGGGAATCTCGCCCATCTCGTTGACCGCCTTGCGCCACTCCGTCGTGCGCGTGACCCCGCCGCCGAAATCGGTCCAGACCGGCTCGAACGTCTCGCCGCAAAGCGTGAGCATCAGCGCCAGCTTGTAGCTGTTGCCGGATTCCGGGAAGTAGTGCAGGCGGTAGCTGGGCATGGGGACCTCGCGGGACGGATGCAGGATGTCATCAGGGAAGTTATATCGTCCCGCATCGTCATTGCGAGCGCAGCGAAGCAATCCAGAAATGCATCCGTAGTAGCGAGCTCTCTCCTCCTCGTCGTCCCGGACAAGCGAAGCGCAGATCCGGGACCCATAACCACAGGCCGTGGTTATTGTGCGAGATGGTCACTCCGAGTCTTCGCTAAACCACTCCCTGTGGTTATGGGTCCCGGGCTCGCGCGATGCGCGCCCCGGGACGACGGCGGAGTATGTGGCGCTTCCTCAGCCCACAGCCCCCTTCGACCGCAGCTGCTTGATCGCCGCCTCGTCGTATCCGGCGCCGCGCAAAATCTCGTCACTGTGCTCACCCACCGCGGGTGGCTTGCGGGGCTGGACCTTCTTGGCGCCGTCGATCCAGATCGGGCTGCTGATGGTCAGCATGGTGTCGTTCTCGAACGGCACCAGCACCTCGTTGTCGAGCATCTGCTTGTCGTTGGGGATGTCGTCGAGAATGCCGACGACGCCGAACACGAGGCCGTTGCCGTCGAGGATCTTGCGCCATTCGGCGAGATCCCTGGTTGCGAACGTCTCGTCCAGGATCTTGATCAGCTCGACCGAGCGGGCGTGACGGTCGGGCTTGGTGGCAAAGCGCGGATCGTTGATGAGGTCTTCGCGGCCCAGGCACTTGGCCAGCGTCGGAAACTGCTTCTCCTCGTTCAGCAGCGACAGGATCAGCCAGCGGCCGTCCTTGCACTGGTAGTGGTTGGCGACCGCGTTGAGCGCGCGCTCGCGCGGCCGGCGCTCGCCGAACTTGGCGCCGCAGAGCTTGGCCTGCGCCAGCACGCTCGCAGCCCACACGCCGTTGGCCATCAGGTTGGAGGCGACATGGGAGCCCTTGCCGGTCTTCTCGCGCTGATAGAGCGCGGTGACGATGGCGCCGTAGAACGCCATGGCGCAGGGATGGTCGCCCATGCCGGCGACGGAGCGGGCCGGCGTGGTGTCGGTGTCGGCGCGCACGAGGTCCATCAGGCCGGAACGCGCCCAATAGGCATTGCTGTCGAAGCCGGGCTTGTTGGCTTCCTCGCCCTTCTCGCCATAGCCGGTGAAGGAGGCGTAGATCAGCCGATCGTTGAGATGGGCGAGGTGGTCATAGGTGATGCCGAGCTTGGCGCGCACCGGCGGCGGCATGTTGGTGATGAAGACGTCGGCCTCCGCCACCAGTTTGTAGAGCACGGCCTGCGCCTCCGGCCTGGACAGGTCGAGCGCGATGCTCTTCTTGTTGCGGGCCTCCAGCAGCCAGGCGAAATTGTGCTCGCCTGAGGGATAGCCCGGCAGGTTCGGCAGATTGCGATAGGGATCGCCTGCGCCGGGTGGCTCGATCTTGATGACGTCGGCACCGAAATCCGACAGCACGGTCGCGGCCGCGGGCGCTGCGATGAAGCTCGCGCAGTCCAGAACCTTCAGGCCTGAAAAGATGCCTTTTTCCATCGCGGCGTTGCTCCCTCGCTCTTGTCGTTTCCCGCGCGCTGGAATTGGCGCGGGGCTCATCATGGGAGCAATTAGACCGATGTTTTGCCGGGATGCAACGGCGCCGGGCGCAGGGCCTCACTCCTCCCCCGCAAGCAATGCCGCGTTGCCGCCCGCTGCCGCGGTGTTGATGGTCACCGTCTGCTCGGTCGCGAACCGCGCGAGGTAGTGCGGCCCGCCGGCCTTGGGGCCGGTTCCGGACAGGCCGTTGCCGCCGAAGGGCTGCATACCGACGACGGCGCCGATCATGTTGCGATTGACGTAGATGTTACCGACCTGGACGCGGTCGATGATGGCTTCGATCGTGTCGTCGATGCGGGAATGAACGCCAAGCGTGAGTCCGTAGCCGGTGCGCTCGATCGCGGTCAGCACGCGTTCGAGGTTTTCGGCGCGATAGCGCACGACGTGGAGGATGGGGCCGAAGACCTCCTCGGTGAGCTGCCCGGCCTCCTTGAGCTCGAAGATATGTGGCGCGACGAAGCATCCCTCCGGCGCGTGGCCTGCAAAGTGCAGCCGCGCCTCGCTCTTCATTCGCGCGACATGCGCGTCGAGCCGCTGCTTGGCGTCGGCATCGATCACCGGGCCGACATGAGTGGGGACATCTGCGGGATCGCCAATCCTGAGCTCGCGCGCGGCGCCCGCGATCATCTCGATCATGCGGTCGGCAACGTCCTCCTGCACGAACAGGAGCCGCAGCGCCGAGCAGCGCTGGCCGGCGGAACGGAACGCGGAGGTCACGACATCGTCGGCGACCTGCTCGGGCAGCGCGGTGGCGTCCGCGATCATGGCATTGATGCCGCCGGTCTCCGCGATCAGCGGCACGATCGGCCCGTCCTTGGCGGCGAGCGTCCGGTTGATCTGGCGCGCGACCTCGGTCGAGCCGGTGAAGACGACGCCGGCGATGTCAGCGTGCGCGGTCAGCACGGCGCCGATACGGCCGTCGCCGGTGACAAGATGCAGCGCGCTCCTGGGAATTCCGGCCTCGTGCAGCAGGGCCACGGCCTCGCGCGCGATGCGCGGCGTCTGCTCGGCGGGCTTTGCGACCACGCTGTTGCCGGCCATGAGCGCTGCCGTGACCTGCCCGAGGAAGATCGCCAGCGGAAAATTCCACGGCGAGATCGCGACGAACACGCCGCGGCCGCGCAGGCCAAGCGCATTGCTCTCGCCGGTCGGGCCCGGCATGGCGGCATCAACGCCGAACAGCTTGCGGCCCTGCGCAGCATAGTAGCGGCAAAAATCAGCCGCCTCGCGCAATTCCGACAGCGCATCGTCGAGCGTCTTGCCGCCCTCGCGCTGCAGCAGCGCGATGAAATGGGCGCCGCGGCTCTCCAGGAGATGCGCGGCCTGCTCTAGCGCCGCCGCGCGCGCGGCCGCCGGCGTCCGGCTCCAGGCGACGAAGCCGGCGCGCGCCGCGGTCATCGCTGCGTTGGCCTGATCCGGCGTCGCGTCGGTGATCGGCTTGAGGTCAGCCGTTTCGGCTTTCACGTCAGCCAGCAACTGGCCGAGTGCGGCGCGCTCACCGAACTCGACGCCGCGTGAATTGCGCCGCTCCGGCGCAAAGAGATCGCCGGGTAGCGGAATCCTGGAATGCGGCGCCTGTTGCGGCTTCGCGATCGCATCGGCGGGACGCTGCAACAGCGCCGGCACCGGCACGCGATAATCGGCGGCCTGCGCCACGAAGGAGGAATTGGCCCCGTTCTCCAGCAGCCGCCGCACCAAATAGGCGAGCAGATCGCGATGGCTGCCGACCGGCGCATAGGTGCGATAGGCGATGTCAGGATGATCTTTGGCTAGTTGCTCGTAGAGCGCTTCGCCCATGCCGTGCAGGCGCTGGAACTCGAAACCGCCGCCGCTTCCGGCAAGCTCCAGCACGGTCGCGACCGTCAACGCATTGTGGGTGGCAAATTGTGGGAAGATGCGGGGCCGCAAGGCCAGCAGCTGCGTCGCGCAGGCGACATAGTTGAGATCCGTCATCGCCTTGCGCGTGAACACGGGATAGCCGTCCAGCCCGCGCTCCTGCGCGCGCTTGATCTCGGTGTCCCAATAGGCGCCCTTGACCAGCCGCACCATCAGCTTGCGGTCATGCGCGCGGGCGAGCGCGTCGACATAGTCGATCACCGCGCTTGCGCGTTTCTGATAGGCCTGGATGGCCAGCCCGAATCCGTCCCAACCGGCGAGTGACGCATCGGCGAGCGTCGCCGCGATCACGTCGAGCGACAGTTCCAGCCGGTCGGCCTCCTCGGCATCGACGGTGAAGTTGAGGTCGTGAGCCTTGGCGCGCTGCGCCAGATCGAGCAGCAGCGGCACCAGCTCGGCCATCACGCGGTCGCGGCTGATCGCCTCGAAGCGCGGATGCAGCGCCGAGAGCTTGACCGAGATGCCGGGCCGGTCGGGCAGGGGATGGGGCCCGGCCGCCTTGCCGATGGTCTCGATGGCGCTGGCATAGGCGTCGAAATAGCGCTTGGCATCGGCGGCCGTGCGGGCGCCTTCGCCGAGCATGTCGAAGGAATAGCGCGGCTTCTGGCCGGAGCGCGGCCGGCCCCGCTCCAGGGCCTGCTCGATGGTCTCGCCCAGCACGAAATGATTACCCATCAGCCGCATCGCCTGGCGGGTGGCGGTGCGCACGGCGGGAGCGCCGAGCCGCTTCACCAGCCGGCCAATGGTGCCGTCGGGCGTCTCGCCGGGCTGGATCACCCGCGCCGACAGGCCGAGTGCCCAGGCCGAGGCGTTGACCAGGAAGGCCGTGGACTTGGTCTCGTGGTGGATGAAATCGCCTTCGCCGAGCTTGTCCTCGATGAACTGGTCGGCGGTGCGCGCGTCGGGCACGCGCAGCAGCGCTTCCGCCAGCACCATCAAGGCGAGGCCCTCCTTGGTCGAGAGCGCGAACTCCCGCAGCATGTCCTCGACCCCGCCGAGCCGATCGTCGCGCTTGCGGATCGCCTCGATCAGCCGGGTCGCGGTGCGGTCGATCCGCGCCTCCTGTGGCGGGCCGAGATGCGAGGCCGGCAAGAGCCGTGCGGCGATCTCGGCATCGCCGGGTGCGTAGGGGGCGGTGAAGGGGGGCGGGGTGTTCGGCATGGCGTGTCCTGTGGCTGAAATTCAGGATAAAGCGCGCGGTACCGCAGTTCGATAGACAAATTAGCCAATTCGCCTTAGTAAATGAAGATCATTCTCGTATTGGCCGTATAAAATATGGAACTAGACCGAATCGACCGGAAAATCCTCTCGATCTTGCAGGAGGATGGCCGCATCGCCAATGTCGAGCTCGCCGAGCGCATCGGGCTGTCGCCGACGTCGATCGGCGAGCGGCTGAAGCGCTTGCAGCGCGAAGGTTTTGTCGAAGGCTATGGTGCGCGGCTCAACCCGCACCGGCTCGGTCTCGGTCTTCTGGTGTTCGTCGAGGTGCTGCTGGACAAGACCACGCCCGATAATTTCGAGCGTTTTGCCCGCGCCGTGAAACTCGCGCCCGAGGTGCTGGAGTGTCACATGGTTGCCGGCGGCTTCGATTATCTTGTGAAGGCGCGGCTGGCAGACATGACCGCCTATCGACGCTTCCTCGGCGAGACCCTGCTGTCGATGCCGGGCGTGCGCGAGACGCGAACCTATGCGGTCATGGAGGAGATCAAGCGCGACGCACCGTTGCCGGTGGGTTGACGACGTGCCGTCGCGATTGTCATTGCTGTGGCGTTGAACAATTGGTCTACGCAGGAAAAATAGCTATCCGTGTGCAATCGCAACGCCCGTCGTCGAATGCACTGGCCGTCTTCTGAAATTTTTTTGGCCCGGCTCCCGGATCAATCCGGGAGGCAGCAAAAGCTTGCGGGCTTATACTTTGAGGTTCTCTGCGGAGGTCTTGCCCCGGTTTGCGATCTCTTCGTACTCAACCGTCTGTCCTTCGTTCAGCGACGACAGACCGGCTTTCTGAACTGCCGAGATATGCACGAACACATCCTTGCCGCCCGACGCAGGCTGGATAAATCCATAACCCTTCGTCGGGTTGAACCACTTGACCGTACCTTTAGCCATCACGACTTCTCCGCGGGTCTTCCTCCGAGATCTCGAACCGCCAGTCCCCGCCAACCGGCCGGTTCGGTCCTAACAGGATACGCGGAATGTGGCGGGCTTGGTAGCTCAAACCATATCGGCATTTCGCCGAATCCGCTCAACTTGGCAGCGATTTTGCCGTTTTTGCCCGTTTCGCGGTCAATTGAACGGCACGCCGCGCGCATCCGTCAATAAGTCGCGGCCAGATAATCGACGATCTTGCCGACATCAGCATCGTCGATCGGTGCGCCATAGACCTTGATCATCTTGGTCACCTCGGCCTGCCAGAAGGCTTTCTTGTCCTTCATCGGCGGCTGCGTGGCCACGTAGTCCGACGAATGGCAGGCGGTGCAATTGCCCTGCACGACCTCGAGATTGGGCCCGGGCTTGAAGGCGGCGACCTCATCGGGGGTCTTGTAGTTGACCGGCGCGGCAGGTGCCGAACCCACCGCCGCGGCAAGGGCGAGGGTCATGGCGAGGAGAACGGTGCGCTGCATGATCATTCTCCTTCAGGCCACGGTGACGCGGACGGCTTCGACGACGTTGCGCAGATAGCCCGCCGGGTTCCAGCGCGGTGTGTCGGGCTGGGTCTCGCCGCCATTGCCGGTGGCGCGGACCTTGAGCTCGTGGTTGCCGGCCGCGAGCTTCACCGGCAGCTTCCATTCGCGGAAGGAGTATTTGCCGAGATCCTTGCCGAGCTTGGCGCTGACCCAGGTCTTGCCGCCGTCGGTGGAGACCTGGACCTCTTTGATGCCCTTGCCGCCGTCGAAGGCGATGCCACGCAGCATCGTGCGGCCCGCCTTCAGCTTGGCGCCGTCGGGGACGCTGGTGATGAAGGAGCGGATGGTGAAGCGGTTGATCGGGATGGTCGCCTTCGGCGCGGTTCCGGGCTCGATCGCGTTGTTGGGCGTATCGGGAATGCGATAGGCCGACTTCATCCAGAAGCCGTCATAGACGTTGTCGATGACGGTGATCTCGTTGAGGTGCTTGACCCAGTAGGTGCCGTAATAGCCGGGCACGATCAGGCGCAGCGGGAAGCCGTTGAGGAACGGCAGATCCTCGCCGTTCATGCCATAGGCCAGCATCACCTCGCCGTCTCTGGCGTGATCGAGATCGAGCGCCTTGACGAAGTCGGGCGTCTTGTCGCTGACCGGACCGTCCATGCCGCCAAAGGTGACCTGCTTGGCGCCGGCCTGCACACCGGCCATCTCCAGCACCGCCTTCAGCGGTACGCCGCGCCAGCGCGCATTGCCCATGGCGCCGTTGGCGAGCTGGCCGCCGGCGACGCGCGGCTCGACGAAGCCGCGGCTGTTGCCGGAACATTGATTGACGGCGACGATCTCGGTCGCCTTCATCTTCCTGATGTCCTTCAGCGACAGCTTCAGCGGCTTGTCGACCTTGCCCTTGACCTCGAGCGTGAACTTGTCGGGGTCGAGATTGTAAGGCAGGTCCGAGAGGTGATAGCGCACGAAGAACGCGTTATTGGGCGTGATCGGGCCGTCGTTGAAGATCGCAAACGGCGTCTCGAGCTGCGGCGGACGGCTGGTCAGGCCGATCATCGGCCGCTTCTGCGGATATTTCACCAGCGGCCGCTCGCCATTGGCGAAGGGCAGGGTGACGGTGTCGAGCGCCAGCGCCTTGGTGGAATTCAATGCGGCCGCCATAGCGGCAAGGCCCGCTCCTTTGAGCAGGTCGCGTCGGTCGAACATTTTGGTCTCCTCCCGGAGCTTTTCGTTGGACCAGCGGTCATCACCGCGATCCTGCGCCCATCTGTCGCAACGATTTGCATGAAGTCAATTCGTGCTTTCGCAGCAAGCCCATGTCGTTGCGTTGCAGCAGGCCGGTGTTACGCGGTGCCGAGCTGGTTGCTTTTGACTCGATCTCGCCGCGTGCCCTCCCTCTCCCGCTTGCGGGAGAGGGAGGGCACCTCATGCTTGGCTTGCGCCCTACGCCGCGACGCGCTCGCTTCGATCAACCAGGGCCGCCAACTCCCTCGCATCCGCAACCACGCGCACGGCGAGCGGCTCGTCGCGGCCGCGGATCGCGACCTCCTGCTCCGGCAGGGCGTCGTCGGCGAGGCCAGCGGTGCGGCGGACTTCTTCCGAGACGACGGCCTCGCAGGCGAGCGTCTTGCTCATGTCCTGGAGACGGGCGGCGACATTGACGGCGTCGCCGAGCGCGGTAAAGACGATGTGATCGCGATAACCGATGTCGCCGATGATGACCTCGCCGCCGTGGATGCCGATGCCGAACCGGATCGGCTGACGCAGATCGTGGCTGAGGAGTTCGTTGAGCTCGTCGATATGCGTCGCGATGCCGGCGGCCGCCTTCAATGCCTGCCGGCAGGCGGTTTGCGGATCGGCCGTGAGCCCGAACAGAGCCAGCATGCCGTCGCCGACGAACTGGTTGGGCTGGCCGCCGTTCTCGATCACCGCCTGCGACACCGCGCCGAGGAAGCGGTTGACGATGAAGACGGTGTCGAACGGCAGCCGCTTTTCCGCAAGCTGGGTCGAGCCGCGCATGTCGACGAACAGGCTGATGAGATAGCGCTCCTGGCCGATGCTGGCTGATGTCGAGTCTTCGCCGCCCGTCGAATGCGCGTGCGGTGTGAAGAGCTGGAAGAAGGAGAGGTCGGACGTCGGCCGTAGCTGGCAGGCCAGCCTGATCGAGGGATCGGCGGTGCCGACGCGGGTGAGCACGAAAGCCTCGCGCTGCGACGGTATGGGCAGGGTGTCATGATCGCCGATGATGCGGATGCGGCAGGTCGAGCAGCGGGCGCGGCCGCCGCAGACGCTGGCATGCGGCACGTTGTGGCGCAGGCTTGCTTCCAGCACGGAGAGGCCCTTCGGAACCCGCACCGTCTTGCCGTTGCCATAGGACAACGCGATCATGCCGCCGCGCCGCTCGCGCAAGGCCCGCGCGCCTCTCGCCAGTAGCACCACGCCGAGCAGGCCGAAATAGCCCATGACGAGGCCGCCGCTGATGCGGTCGAGCACATTGTTTTCCGCGACCGTGCCGACCTGTTGCCTCGTATAATTCGTCTTGCGCCAGTCCGCGTCGTCGCTGTCGGCGGCAACGCTGCGCCCGCCCTGGTAGATGCCGAGCATCGCGAGCGTCGGGATCAGTACGGCGGCTGCGAGCAGATAGGGCGCGGCGCGCGTGAAGAAGGTCTTCATGCGCAGCCAGAAGTATATGCCGACGCAGCCGTGCACCCAGGCGACCACGAGCAAGATCGTCATCTGCCAGAGCCGGGCGGGCGCCAGGACGAAGAACAGATAGAGCTCCTGCGGGTAAAGCTTCTCGTGCCCGTAGAGCGTCAGGCCGAGTCGTATCCCGATCACATGCGCCATGACGAGCACGGGGATGCTCAGGCCCAGTACGAGCTGGAGTGGCTCGAGGGTCTTCCAGCGAAACTCGCGGCGCTGGTACAGCGCGAACACACCGAGTCCGGCGTGGATCAGCGCGGCCGCGTAGAACACGATCGTCACGGGCAGGAACTGCCAGAACAGGACGTGGTAATAGACCCCGGCTTCCATGGCATCGACCGAAATGTTGCCGAGCGCATGGTTGAGGAAATGGCTGACCACGTAGGCGAACAGGATGATTCCGCAGACCAGCCGCACCTGCCTGGCGCCGGTTGCGCGGACGAGTTCGGGCATGTGTGCAGGAGCGGTGGCCATGATTCGATTGTATCAGTTCGTGGAGGAGAACAGCCAGCGTAGCGTTTAATTCCCGGGCTGGACAGGTTGCCGGATCACATGCGTGGGAAGGCGCCTCACACTCCGCCGTCGTCCCCGGTCTGCGCTTCGCTTGCACGGGACGACACCTATGTTGGAACTCCGCACATTGACTCCCCCCCCCAAGTCGGGGAAAAGCGCGGCCGTGACGATCGCTCCCGACATCTCCGCGAGGCCAGACGGCGCCGAACGCCGTCTCATCGTGATCGCCTTGCTCGTCATCGCCGCGATGACCGTGCTGCGCATCGTCTATGCCTCCGCGATCGAGCTGCGCACCGACGAGGCCTATTACTGGACCTGGTCGAAGGAGACGGCGCTCAGCTTCCTCGATCATCCGCCGGGCATCGCCTGGCTGATCCGCTTCGGCACGGCGATCTTCGGCGACACTGCGTTCGGCGTCCGCTTCGGCGGCATCGTCGCAATGCTGGTGACGCAGCTTCTGCTCGCGGACATCGTCCGTCGCCTGACGCATGATACGCGCGCCGTGATGTTTGCGGTGCTGATGCCGGAGGCCGCGCTCTATTACGGCCTGCTGATGGCCAAGGTCGCGCCCGATGTCGCCATGATCCCGTTTGCGGTGGCGATGATGTGGTCGCTGGTGCGGCTGGCGCAGGGCGGCGATGGCCGCTGGTGGCTCGCGGCCGGCCTGTTCGCAGGCCTCTCGATGCTGTCGAAGTTCACCGCGATCATGTTTGCGCCCGCAATTGCCGCCTTTCTGCTGGTGCCGGATTGGCGGTGGCGCTGGCTGCGCAGTCCTTACCCCTATCTCGCCGTGCTGGTCGCGATAACGGTGTTCTCGCCGGTGCTGATCTGGAACGCGCAGCATGACTGGGCCTCGTTCCGCTTCCAGGGCGTGCGCGCCACCGCCAATTACGGCGTCTCGCTGCGCACGATCGGCGATTACATCGGCCTGCAATTCGGCCTGGTCGGCTTCGTCATGCTGCCGGTGGTGCTGACCGGGCTGGTGCTGACGGCGTGGCGCGGCTATCGCACGCGCGAGCCGGTCGCGATCCTGCTCTCGACCGCGGTGCTGGTGCCGTTTCTCTATTTCTTCTTCAAGTCGCTGACGCTTCGTGTCGGCGACACCTGGCCGATGTTCATGTGGCCGGTTGGATTTGCCGCCGCCGCCATCAACCTCACGACGATGGCGAAGGAGGGATGGTCGGCCCGGATGCTCAGATCGTCGCTGTTCTGGGCCAACACGGCGGTGGTCTCGGGCATCGCCTTCGTCGTCATCGTGTTCCTCTACTACGTCGCCGCGCCCTGGAATTTCCTCGGCAAGATCGATCCGATCGGCGCCGAAGCCGGCTACGGGCAGGTCGCCGCGCGTGCGCAGGCCGCGCTCGACGAGACCGGCGCGACCTGGATCGCGACCACGGACTACCGCACCTACGCCATGATGCGCTGGCTGTTCCGCGGCCGCGTGCCCGTCGTCGAGATCAACGAGCGCGGCCGCTTCCAGGATTTCCGCGATCCCGGCATGGACAAGATCAAGGGCCACGCCGGCATCTATGTCGGCCGCGAGCCGGACAATCGTTCGTCGCTGTGGGAGAACATTCCGGCGAAGCGCGAACAGCTTGGCGAGGTCGAACGAAGCTGGCGCGGCCGCGTGATGGACACGTATGTGCTCGAAAAGCTGACCGGCTGGACCCCGGAGCTGTCGCCGCCGAAGGACTCGCCGCTGTTTTTATGGCGGGTGCTGGCAGGGGAATTCGACGCGAGAATGCACAGCTAGCGCGACAAGCTCTCTTCACCCTTTGCGGGAGAAGGTGGCGCGAAGCCGCTGCGCGGCGAGCCGCCCTCTCCCGCAAAAGGAGAGGGGGAGCTGCGCGCTATTCCTCATCGTCCTTCTTCCGCAGCAAATCCGTCGCCAAATCCGACAGCTTCGGCGGCGGCAGCGCCGCGAACGGCAGCGGCCGGGTGACGTCAATCGCGGCGAGGCCCAGCCGCGCCGTCAACAAGCCATTGAGCACGCCTTCGCCCAGCCGCTGCGAAAGCTTTGCCGCGATGCCATGGCCGAGCATCTGCTGCACCAGGCTGTCGCTCGCGGCCATGCCGCCGGTGATGGCGAGATGGGCGATGACGTGGCGGAGCAGGCGGATCATGCCGAGTGCGCCGGGGCGCCCGCCGTAGAGAAAGGCAAGCTGGCGGATCAGGCGCAGCGCGGCGACGAACACGAACAGCACGTCGATCGCCGCTCGCGGCGAGACCGCGGTGACGATCGAGACCTTTTGCGCGGCGGAGGACACCAGCCGCCGCGCCTCGACATCCAGCGGCGACATCAACTCGCGCTCGGCGAGCCGGATCATGTCGGCGCCGTCGATGATCTCACCGGCATGGCTCTCCAGCGTGGCGCGGGCGCGTGCGAGGTGCGGGTTCTGATGCGCGATGTTGAGAAGGTCCTGCACGATGACGCGGCTCTCCTTGCGGTCGTCGCTGGCAAGGACGGCAGCCGCGCGCTGATGCAGCTTCTCGATGGTCGCGAGGCGCGCAAGGCCGAACGCTTCCCGTCCGATCACGACCGCGAGCGCAAGCGCGGTGACGAGCGCAAAGCCAAGTCCGACGAAGCCGAGGCTTTCGCTGCGCGCAAACAAATCCTCGATCAGATGAACTACGCCGAGCCCGACCCCGAGCAGCGTCAACCCGGCGAGGCCGGACCAGAACAGCGTACCCCAGGGAAAGCCGCGCCGCGCCGGTAGCGCCGTTTGAACCGGCACCGGCAGCGCCAGAGGATCGGGCTCCGGCGTGATCTGGATGGTGGCGCGACTGAGCCGGCTGGTCTCGTCGGCTTCGGTGACAACGACGCCGGGATCGTCGAGCCGGAACGTCGCCGGCCGCCGCTGCTGGGATCGCTCGGTCATGACAGCTTGTCTCCGATCAGGAACTGCAGGGCACGGTCGAGGCGGATGTGTGGCAGTGTCGGCTCCTCCGTGCCTTCGCGCTCGAGCTTTGGCGGCCGGAAGCGCAGGAAGCGGAAGTCGCTTGTCTCGGCGGCCCGCGTCGACAGCCCGCGGAACGCATCCGTGCCATTGAACAGCGGTTCGGGATCTAGCGGCAAATCGCCCGGAAAGGTCGCAACCTCGGTGTTGCCGTCGAACAACTCGCCGCCAGCGCTTTCGCCCGCGGCCGGCGTCCCCAGGATCGACGGCAATTTGTCGCGGCCATGTGCCACCTGCGCCTCGCGCGTGGCGCGCACGGCGGCGAGCGCGACGACGTCGATCTGCGCGCCGGTGTTTTCCGCGCGCGACACGGCGCGGGTGACCGCGCGGCGCAGCACGGCCTCGAGCCGGTCGTGGCTGGAATGATGCAGATGATCCGCCTTGGTCGCCGCGAACAGGATGCGGTCGATGCGCGGCCGGAACAGGCTGGAGAGCAACGTGCTGCGGCCGATGTTGAAACAGTCGAGAATGCCGGCCAGCGCGGCTTCGAGATCGTGCAGCGCCGCGGGGCCGGAGTTGAATGCGGCGAGCGCGTCCGCGAGCACGATCTGGCGATCGAGGCGCGCGAAATGATCGCGAAAGAACGGCCGCACCACCATGTCCTTGTAGGCTTCGAAACGGCGCACCATCATCGCCCATAGCGAACCGTCCGGCGCCTGCCCGCCTCCGGGCAAATCGAGCGGCGCAAAGGTCAGTGCCGGCGTGTCGGCGAGATTGCCGGGCATCAGGAAGCGGCCGGGCGGCAACAGGCTCATTGCGAAGCGCTCGTCGCGGCAGGCGCGTAAATAATTGGTGAAGAGCTTCGCGGCCGTCAGCGTTGCCTGCTCGTCCTGGCGTGCCTCGGGCTTGAGTGTCGCCAGATGCGCGTGCCAGTCCGCGGCCAGATGCGCGCGCGGCGTCTCGCGCGACAGCGCGAGGCTTTCCGCCGACCATTGCTCGTAGCTTTTCTGCAGCAGCGGCAGATCCAGCAGCCATTCGCCGGGATAGTCGACGATGTCGAGCGTCAGCGTGCGGTCGGCGCCGTTCGGGCGCTGATAGTCGATCACGAGCCTGAGCTCGCTGATGTCGACCGTCGAGTTCGGCCAGCGCCGCTCCTCGATCAGCGCACGCAGATGGTTCTCATAGGCAAAGCGCGGCACGGCATCGTCGGGCTGCGGCGCCAGATTGGCCCGTGCGATCCGGCCTGATGAATAGGCCTCGAACACCGGAAACCGGCCGCCACGGGTCAGGCCATGGATCAGCGCGGTGATGAACACAGTCTTGCCGGCTCGCGACAGGCCGGTGACGCCGAGCCGCACCGTCGGATTGAAGAAGTGCTCGCCATAGTCGATCAGCGCCCGCGCCGACAGCCGCGCTTCTTCGACCATATCCTGGAAACTGAATGCCATATGAACGTTAACGGATTTCGGGCGAGCGGGATGTGTGACCGTTCACAAAAGTGGCAATTGCGTGAGGAAAATCAAGCTTCATACTTCCACCGCCTTTGTCGGCAAATCAGCGATTGAACGACGTGCCGATCTCGGAAGACCCATCGAAGAGGACATTGTCTCAGCGTTTGCGGATTGCCATGACCGTCTTCCAACTGAAACAGCTCGCCTCCACCTCCGTCCACGCCGCAGCCGATGCAATCGGCTGGGATTACGACCGCGCAGAGCTGATCGCGGACGGTATCATCCATGGGATCGGCGTGCTCTCCGGCATCATCGCCGCGACTGTGCTGGTGGTGCTGACGGCGATCTATGCCGACGCCACCGACATCGTCGGCGTCTCGATCTACGTCGCGGGCCTGATCTCGATGCTGGTGCTGTCGGCGACCTATAACCTCTGGCCGGTCTCGCCGGCCAAATGGCTGCTGCGGCGGCTTGATCATTCGGCGATTTACCTCCTGATCGCGGCGACCTATACGCCGTTCATCCTCGAGGTGAAGGACAGCGTGTTCGCGCTGGTGCTGCTCGCCGGCGTCTGGTGCGTGGCGATCCTGGGCATCGTGCTGAAGCTGCTCTATCCCGGCCGGTTCGACCGCGTCTCGGTCGGCATCTACCTCGCGATGGGCTGGAGCGGCGTGATGCTCTATGGCCCGGTGGTCAGGGCGTTGCCTGCGCTGGTGCTCGGCTTCATCCTGGCGGGCGGCCTGCTGTACAGCTTTGGCGTGATCTTCCACGCCTGGCGGCGGTTGCGCTTCCAGAATGCGATCTGGCACGGCTTTGTCTTGGCCGGCGCGGCGTGCCATTATACCGCAGTGCTCGATCTCGTATTGAGCTAAGACGAACAAAACGCGGTATTCAGAGGAGACGTCGCATGCAGGTGACCGGCAAGGTCGTGGTCGTCACGGGCGGCGCAAACGGCATCGGCAAGGCGCTGTGCGAGGCCTTTCACCACGCGGGCGCAGCCAAGGTCGTCGTCGCGGACATGGACGCCGCCAACGCACGGGCGGTCGCGGCCATGGTGGACGGCGCCGCCTTCAAATGCGACGTCGCGCAGGAAAAGGATGTTGCCCACGTCATCGAGGAGACCGAGCGGCAGTTCGGCCCCATCGCGTTGTTCTGCTCCAATGCCGGCATCGGCGGCGGCTTCGATCCGATGTCGGTCAATGCCGGCGGCGCCTCCGACGAGCCGTGGCAGCGCAGCTGGGCGATCCACGTCATGGCCCACGTCTATGCCGCGCGCCATCTGATCCCGCGCATGAAGGCGCGCGGCGGCGGCTATTTCCTCAACACCATTTCGGCCGCGGGCCTGTTGTCGCAGGTCGGCAGCCCGGCTTATTCCACCACCAAGCACGCGGCGGTCGGTTTTGCCGAAAATCTCGCGATCTCGCACAAGGCTGACAACATCAAGGTCTCGATCCTCTGCCCGCAGGGCGTCGACACCAACATGCTGCGCTCGATCCCCAAGGGCCCGCAATCCGGCGACGGCGACCTCACGCCGGAGCAGGTGGCCAAGGATGTGCTCGCCGCCCTCGAGCAGGAGACGTTCCTGATCCTGCCGCACCCGCAAGTCCTCGGCTACATGCGTAAGAAGACCGAGAATTACGACCGCTGGATCGGCGGCATGGCCAAGATCCAGGCAAAGATGCGGGAGGAGTTCGGGAAGTAGGGCGAGCGGCGCTGATGGCGCGCTCATGCTAAACAAGCGGTGTTGTCCCGGCGAACGCCGGGACCGATAACCCCAGGGAGAAATTTGGCGAAGACCGCCAGTTACTCTTTCCCATGGTACTGACACCGGTGCTTCATCGACAGATCACGCGGTATGGGTCCCGGCGTTCGCCGGGACGACGGCGGTGGTTAGGCCGCCGCTTCCGCTTCACCCTCCACTCGGCTCTGCCGCAGCGCCCGCGCATAGAGCATCATCCCCTCGCGCACCGTGCGCTGCTCCGCCGCCGTCAGCGTAGCCAGCGCGCCGCTCACCTGTTGCCGGCCGAACGCGTGCAGCGCCTGCAGCGTGCGCCGGCCCTTTGCGGTCAGCGACAAGCGCTTGCTGCGTGCATCCTGCTCATCCGGCGTCTCGCGCAGCTCGCCGCAATCGATCAGCTTGCGCACCAGGCGGCTGACGCTGGATTTCTCCAGACGCAGGAAATCGCCAAGCTCCCCTGACGTCATGGGCCCGCGGATGCCGATCTCCAGGATGGTGTGGACCGCCGACGGCGGGTAGTCCGAGGCCGCCACCGTCGCATCCATGAAACCGAGCTCGCGCACCATCAGGCGCGAAGCGGCACGAATGTCGTCGATCAGCGCCAGCTCGGCCATCTTGACTCCCGGCATATAGTTGTACCATACAACTATATGCGCGCAGCGGCGCACGCAAGCGTTTTGGAGTATGCCATGAGCGAAACTATGCCGGCCGGCCAGCGAATGAGGGGCAAGGTCTGCCTGGTGACGGGCGGCGGCAGCGGCATCGGCCGTGCCACGGCGCTGCGGATGGCGTCCGAAGGCGCGGAGGCGATTTTCGTCGCGGGCCGGCGCGAGGCCGAGATCGAGACGACCGCCGCGAGCTGCCGCGACCTGGGCGCGGTTGCGATCGCACTCCAGGCCGACATCACGCGCGAGGACGACGTCGCGCGCCTCGTCGGCTCGGCCATCGCGCGCTGCGGCCGGCTCGACGTCGCCTTCAACAATGCCGGTTTCCAGGAGCGTCGCGCGCCGCTGGAGGAGCAGGGCACTGACATCTACGACAGCGTGTTCGATACCAATGTCCGTGCGCTGTTCCTGTGCCTGCGCCATCAACTGCCGGCGATGCTCGCGCAGGGGCGCGGCAGCATCGTCGTCAACGCCTCCGTCAGCGGCGTGCGTAATCCCAATCCGGGCTTCTCGCTCTATTCGGCTTCGAAAGCCGCCGCGATCTCGCTGACGCGCTCGGCGGCGATGGAGAACGCGCCGCGCGGCATCCGCATCAACGCGATCGCGCCCGGCCGCGTCGTCACCGACATGATGCTGCGCGCTGGCGTCGGCGATGTCGCAACCGTGAGTGCCGGCCTGCCGCTACGGCGGATGGGGAGCGCGGAGGAGGTGGCGGAAGCCGTGGTGTGGCTGTCGTCCGACGCGTCATCCTATGTCGTCGGGCATGTGCTGGCGGCGGACGGGGGATTTTTGGCGTCGTAGCTTCGTGGTAGCGCGGCAAATTCAGTGTCGTCCCGGCGAACGCCGTGACCCATAACCCCAGGGAGAAGTTTGGCGAAGACCGGTCGTTGTTCGGCCTCCGGTACTGACACCTGCGTTCAATCGACAGATCATGCGGTATGGGTCCCGGCGTTCGCCGGGACGACAAATTCAGTGCTTCTGCCCGTACAGCACCGGCACTGCCGAATCCACGACGACTTCGACGAGGCTCGTGCCCGCAAACGCCATGCCGCGCTTCAGCGCTTCGTCGAGCTCTGCCGCCTTCGTCACCCGCACGGCATGGCAACCCATGCCTTCGGCGAGCCGGACGAAATCGATTCCCGGCAGCTCCAGCCCCGGCACGTTCCTCACCTGCATCACCTGGCTGAACGAGCGCATCGCGCCGTAGCCGGAATTGTTGAGGACGACGATTGTGAGCGGCAGCTTGCGCTGCGCCGCGGTCCATAGCGCCTGGATCGAATACATCGCCGAGCCGTCGCCGATCAGGCAGACGGTACGGCTGTTCGGCTTGCCGAGCGCCATGCCGACGGCGGCCGGCAGCGAATAGCCGAGGCCGCCGCTCGCCATCGTGTAAAAGCTGTCCTGGCCGCGCATCGGCAGGAATTTCTGCATCGCCGGCCGGTGCGAGGGCACTTCCTCGACCAGCGAGCTTCCTTCCGGCATCGCCTGCGACAGCGCATGCAGCAGGAACTCGACGGGCAGCGGATCGGCCGCCTGCGGCGCCGGCGGCAACGTGCGGCCCTTGGGTGCCGCGCGCTTGCTCTCCGGCAGCAGGTCGAGCAGCATCGAAAGCGCCGGCTTCATCGTTGCGATGATGCTGGTGCCGACCGGCGTTACGGCCGCCGCATCCGCATCATCGGTGATCTGGAAGATCGTCGCGCCGCCATCGAAGATCGCGGCATGGCCTTCGACATGGAAGGTGAACACCGGCGCGCCGATCACGACGACGAGATCGTGCTCGCGCAGCGCGTCGGAGAGCTGCGCGGGCGAGGCGTGCAGGAAGCCCGCAAATTGCGGATGCCGCTCGGGGAACGAGCAGCGCGCCGAGAACGGGCTGACCCAGACGCTGGCCTTCGCCTTCTCGGCGACACGCACCATCAGGTCCACCGCGCCGGCACGGTCGACACCGGGACCGACGACCAGGGCAGGGTGCTTGCTCGACGTCAGCGCCTTCACCAGCGCCTGCATCGCGTCTGGTTCGGGGCCGATCTCGCGGCTGACCTTGCGCGCCTCGACGGGAGCGGCCGCATGCGCCCAGTCGTCGATCGGGATCGACACGAAGGTCGGCCCGCACGGCGGCTGCATCGCGGTGTAATAGGCCCGCGCGATCGCGGCGGGCACGTCCTCGGGCCGCGCCGGCTCGACGCTGTATTTGACGTAAGGCCGTGGGAATTCGGAAGCGCGCTCAGCATAGAGAAAGGCCTGCAGCGGCAGGATCGAGCGGGCTTGCTGGCCGGCGGTGATCACGAGCGGCGTCTGGTTGCGATGCGCGGTGTAGATGTTGCCGAGCGCGTTGCCGACGCCGGCCGCCGAATGCAAATTGACGAAGGCGGCATTGCGCGTCGCCTGCGCGTAACCATCGGCCATGCCGACGGCGGAAGCTTCCTGCAGCGCCAGCACGTAATCGATGTCATCGGGCCAGTCGCTCAGGAACGGCAGCTCGGTCGAGCCGGGATTGCCGAACACCCGGTCGATCCCGAAGGCGCGCAGCAGGTCGAGCGTTGCCTGCTTGACGGTGACGGATCTGCTGCCGGTCTTGCCGTTTTTTGTCATCGTTTCCGTCCCTGTTGTTGAGTGATGGTAGCAGCCTCACACCGTCATTGCGAGGAGCGAAGCGACGAAGCAATCCAGACTACCTCCGCGGAGGCATTCTGGATTGCTTCGCTTCGCTCGCAATGACGATGGAGAGGCCGCGGTGGCTCACCACACCGCCGTGCCCTTCATCGTCGGCTGGCCCTCCGCGTTCGCGGTCCATAGCTCCATGCCCGCCTCGTTCTCGTTGGCGTTGATGGAAAACTCCGTGCCCTCGAACAGCGGCTGCACGCCGCGATAGGTGAACTTCCTCGGCGCCTTGCCGCTGCGAAGCCTGGCCGCCATCTCGATGATGAACGCGGCCTGCAACGGTCCGTGGAAGATCAGCCCCGGATAGCCCTCGACCTTGGTCACGTAATCGCGATCGTAGTGGATGCGGTGGCCGTTGAAGGTCAGCGCGGAATAGCGGAACAGCAGCACCGGATCCGACACATGCGTCTCGCGGTGCTGCGCCTTCGGCGGCGGAGGCGGGGCCTTGGCAGGAGCCGCCTGCGCGCTCGTCATCTCGCGATAGACGATATCCTGCCGCTCGCGGATGGCCGTGCCGCGCGGCGAGGAGATGCTGTGCTCGACCGAGACGAAGCACAGCGTGCCGGTCGAGCCCGACTTTACCTGAACATCGGCGATGCGCGAGGTTCGCGTCGATTCGTCGCCGACGCGCAACGGCTGCAGGAACTCGATCTCGCCGCCGGCCCACATCCGTCGCGGCAGCGGCACCGGCGGCAGAAAGCCGCCGCGAGTCGGGTGGCCGTCGGGCCCGAGCATCGACATCGGAAACACCGGTTGCGCCAGGCACCAATGCACCGTGAACGGCGCGGCATCGCCCGTCTTGGGCTCGCCGACCTCCTGGAACAGCGTCGCGCGCAGGCCCATGACGAGCTGCGCGGTGACGACGTCGGTGGCCTCCGTGCTGCGGCCGATCCATTGCCGCAAATGATCGATGTCGAGCTTCTCGGTCATGACGCCTCGCTCTGTTACTTCTTGGATTGGGGTCGTTCGCCGATGGCAGGGACGGCGCCATAACTGCGCGTCTCGCCGACGATGATCGGCGCCGGTGCGGGATAGCTGACGCGGCCGTTCGGCGTGTCGACCTCGATGCGGCGCAGATGAGGATGGCCCGTGAGGTCGGCCATGGTGTTGACCTCGGCGAAGGCGATGTCGGCATCCGATAGCCGCTTCAGCAGCTCGTTGCGGGTCATCTTGCCGAAGCTGTCCGCCACCGTCTTGTCGGTGAAGTCGCGGTTGCGCACGCGCTCGACCATGTTGGCGACGCGGGGATCGGCAGGCAGATCCGGCTGATCCAGCACCTTGGCGCACAGTGACTTCCACTCGCGCTCGCTCTGGATCGAGATCAGGATGTCCTTGCCGTCCTTCGAGGTGAAGACGCCGTAGGGCGCGATCGAGGGATGGCGCAGGCCCATGCGTTTGGGCGGATTGCCGGCCTCCGAATTGAGCAGCGGCACGGTGCACCAGTCCGCCATCACGTCGAACATGGAGATGCGGATGTCGGCACCCTTGCCTGTGCGTCCGCGCCCGATCAGCGCCTCCAGAATTGCCGCATGGGCGGTCGCGCCGGTCGCGACATCCACGATCGACATGCCGACGCGCGAGGCGCCGTCGGGGTTGCCGGTGATGGACGCAAGTCCGCTCTCGGCCTGGATCAGCAAATCATAGGCCTTGCGGTGGGCGTAGGGGCCGTCGTCGCCATAGCCGGTGATCGTGCACGAGATCAGCCTCGGATAGTCCTTCAGCAACCGCTCGCGCGAAAAGCCGAGCTTGTCCATCGAGCCCGGCTTGAGGTTCTGGATCAGCACGTCGGCGCTCGCGATCAGCTTCTCCAGCTCGGCGCAGCCTTCCCTGGTGGCGAGATCGACCACGGCCGATTGCTTGCCGCGGTTGAGCCAGACGAAATAGCTGCTCTGACCCTTGGCCGCCGCGTCATAGCCGCGGGCGAAATCGCCCTCGGGCCGCTCGATCTTGATCACTTCGGCGCCGGCGTCAGCCAGCCGCGAGGAGCAGAACGGCGCCGCCACCGCCTGCTCGACCGCAATCACCCTGATCCCGTCAAGTGCTCCCATGGCGCGCCCTCAGTACGAGCGGGGCATGCCAAGCACATGCTCGGCGACGAAGGACAGCACGAGATTGGTCGAGATCGGCGCCACCTGATAGAGCCGCGTCTCGCGGAACTTGCGCTCGACGTCATATTCCTCGGCGAAGCCGAAGCCGCCATGGGTCTGGATGCAGGCGTTCGCCGCTTCCCAGGACGCGTCCGCCGCCAGCATCTTGGCCATGTTGGCCTCGGCGCCGCAGTCGAGCCCGGCCTCGTATTTGCGGGTGGCTTCCTTCACCATCAGCTCGGCCGCGCGCATTGAGGCGTAGGCCTTAGCGATCGGGAACTGGATGCCCTGGTTCTGGCCGATCGGCCGGCCGAAAACACTGCGCTCCTTCGCATAGTTCGTTGCCTTGGCGATGAACCATTTGGCGTCGCCGACGCATTCGGCGGCGATCAGGATGCGCTCGGCATTCATGCCGGAGAGGATGTAGCGAAAGCCCTTGCCTTCCTCGCCGATCAGGTTCTCCGCCGGCACCTTCATGTCGGTGAAGAACACTTCCGTCGTGGCGTGGTTCATCATGGTGCGGATCGGGCGGATCTCCAGTCCGTTGTTCTTGGCCTCGCCCATGTCGACGATGAACACGGAGAGCCCGTCCGTGCGCTTCTTGACCTGGTCCTTCGGCGTGGTGCGCGCGAGCAGGATCATCAGATCGGAATGTTCGGCGCGGCTGGTCCAGATCTTCTGGCCGTTGACGATGTAGCTGTCGTTGCCATCCTTGCGCGCGAAGGTTTTCAGCGAGGAGGTGTCGGTGCCGCTGGTCGGCTCGGTGACGCCGAAGGCCTGCAGGCGCAATTCGCCGCTGGCGACCTTCGGCAGGTATTTCGCCTTCTGCTCGTTATTGCCGTGCCGCAGCACGGTGCCCATCGTGTACATCTGGGCATGGCAGCCGCCGCCGTTGCAGCCGGCACGCTGGATCTCTTCCAGGATCGCCGCGGCCGCCGAGAGCTTCAGGCCCGCGCCGCCATATTCCTCGGGGATCAGCACCGAGAGATAGCCGGCCTGTGTCAACGCATCGACGAAGGCCTTGGGGTAGGCCATCTCGCGATCGAGCTTGCGCCAATATTCACCGGGAAACTGCGCGCAGAGCTTGGCGACGGCTTCGCGGATGTCGGCGTGATCTTCGCTGTGGTGTTCTTGACTCATGGCGTTTCCAATCGATAGCGGCAGTTAAGATAACGCCGGCCCATCCTCTGGCGTTGTGAAAACATCGCCAGTCCCCTATGCTCATTTGCTATAGCGTATGGAGTAGCCTTCCAGGATTGGCAAGCATGGATTTCCGGCAGCTCAGAACCTTCAGTTGCGTGGCGGAGCTCGGCAGCCTGTCCAAGGCGTCCGACACGCTGCGCGTTGCGCAGCCGGCACTGAGCCGGCAGATCAAGCTCCTGGAACACGAGCTGCGCACCGAGCTGTTCACCCGCAACGGCCGCGGCATGGTGCTGACCGAGGCCGGCCGCCTGCTGTTGGCGCGCACCTCCGGCATCGTGCGGCAGATCGACCAGATCCGCGACGACATCCAGTCGTCGAAGGGACCGCCGTCGGGCCAGGTCGTGCTCGGCCTGGTTCCGACCGTGAGCTGCGTGCTGTCGGCGCGCTTTGCGCGGCGCAGCGTTGAAAAGTTCCCCGGCATCTCGCTGCGCATCGTCGAGAGCTACAGCGGCCATCTCGTCGAATGGCTGCATCGCGGCGAGATGGACCTCGCCATCCTTTACGGCCGCTCGGCCGATCTGCATCTCAATGTCGAGAGCCTCGGCCGCGACAACATCGTCGCGGTCGGTCCGCGCGGCTGCGGCCTGTCGCGCAAGAAGAGCGTCGACATCGGCTGGCTTCTGCGGCAGCGCCTCGTGCTGCCCAGTCATTCCCACGGTCTCCGCGCGCTGATCGAGCACGCGGCCGCCCAGCGCAAGATCAAGCTGAACGTGCAGCTGGAGGCGGATTCGTTTCGCGTGCTGACGAGCCTCGTCGAGGAGGGGCTCGGCTTCGCGTTGCTGCCGCCCTCGTCGGTCCATGGCGAGGTCGCGGACGGGCGGCTGGAAACCGCTGTCGTCTCGAAACCGATGACGCGCGAGCTCATTTTCGCTTCTCCGATCGACCGTCCGGCGTCGACGGCTTCGCTCGCCATCACCGCGCTCCTGCGCGACGAGGTCGCCGCCTGCCGCAAGGAAGGCCTGTGGGACATCAGGCTGAGCTAGACGCCGTGTCGTAGAACAGCCGTGCCCCGCCTGGCCTTCGCATCTGGCGCGACCTGTCATGCCGGAATTTTATAGCGGGGTGCCGCGCCGCACTCGCCGCTGCAGATTTGACACGCATCGGTGCCAAGACCTCGTCATTGCGAGCGGAGCGAAGCAATCCAGAATCTTTCCGCAGTGGCAGTCTGGATTGCTTCGTCGCAAGAGCTCCTCGCAATGACGGAGGACAGAGCTCAGGCCGGAATCCGCACCGGCAGCGTCTCATATCCCTTGATAAAGCTCGAATAGATCCGCTTCGGCTCGCCCACAACCTCGATGCGGTCGAACCGCTTCAGCATCTCCTCCCAGACGATCCGCAGCTGCAGCTCGGCGAGGCGCATGCCGACGCAGCGGTGGATGCCGAAGCCGAAGGAAAGATGGGTGCGCGGCCGCGGGCGATCGATGATGAAGTCGTTCGGCTTCTCGAACATCTCCTCGTCGCGGTTGCCGGAGACGTACCACATCACGACGCGGTCGCCCTTCTTGATGTGCTTGCCGGCGATCTCGGTGTCGGCAAGCGCGGTGCGGCGCATATGCGCCAGCGGCGTCTGCCAGCGGATCACCTCCGGCACCATGGAATCTATCAGCTCCGGATTGGCGCGGAGCTTGTCGTATTGCTCCGGGTTCTCGTTCAGGGCCAGCACCGAGCCGGTCATGGTATTGCGCGTGGTGTCGTTGCCGCCGACGATGAGCAGGATAATGTTGCCCATCAGATTGTCGGGGTCCATGTGGCGGGTGGCGTCGTTGTGCGCCATCAGCGACAGCAGATCGTTGCGCGGTGCGGAGCTGACGCGCTCGTTCCACAGCTTCGACATGTAGGCGTAGCACTCGTCCATCTCGCGGCGGCGCTCTTCGGCCGAGGCGACGATGCCGCTCTTGGGCAGCGCGGTCGAGACGTCGGACCAGCGCGTCAGCTTGCGCCGCTCCTCCCAGGGGAAGTCGAACAGGGTCGCCAGCATCTGCGTCGTCAGCTCGATCGAGACGCGCTCGACGAAGTTGAAGGTCTCGTTGCGCGGCAGGTTGTCGAGCACGGTCTGCGCGCGCTGCCGGATCAGCTTGGCCAGCTCGTCGAGATGCGTTGGCGTGAACATCGGCGACACCGTCTTGCGCTGCGCCGAATGCCGGGGCTGGTCCATGGCGATGAAGCTTGGATAGTCGTAGCCGGGCGGCACGTCGCGGATCGAGATGCCGCCGAGCGTCGAGTCCGAGGAGAAGATGCCGTGATTGGTGTCGACATGCATGATGTCGTTGTATTTGACCACCGACCAGTAGGGCTCGATCGGCGCATTGGTGCAGTAATGCACCGGCTCTTCCTTGCGCAGCCGCTCGAACCACGGCCACAGCGTGTCGTCCTGGAACAGCCGGGGCGCGCCGGGGTGGAATTGCGACAACGGCGTCGCATAGGCCTCCTCGCGGGCCCTGCGCATGCGTTCGGCCGTGTCCACGTTGACCGGCGCTTGGATGTTCATGGTCGTGGCTCCAGTTGCGTTCGACTCACGCCGCAATCTTCACCGGCAGCGTTTCGAGACCCTTCACGAAACTCGAATAGACCCGCTTGGGTTCGCCGACCACATCAATATGGTCGAAACGCTTGAGAATTTCCTCCCAAATAATCTTGAGCTGGAGTTCAGCGAGCCGCAGGCCCACGCAGCGGTGGATGCCGAAGCCGAAGGAGAGGTGCGTGCGCGGGCGGGCGCGGTCGATGATGAAATCGTAGGGCTTTTCGATCGCCTCCTCGTCGCGGTTGCCCGAGACGTACCACATCACGACCTTGTCACCCTTCTTGATCTGCTTGCCGCGGAACTCGAAATCGGCGAGCGCCGTGCGGCGCATATGCGCCAGCGGCGTCTGCCAGCGGATCACCTCGGGCACGAAGCTGTCGAGCAGCCCGGGATTGTCGCGCAGCTTGCGATACTGATCCGGATGCTGGCTCAGCGCGTAGATCGAGCCCGACATGGTGTTACGGGTGGTGTCGTTGCCGCCGACGATCAAAAGGACGAGATTGCCGAGGAAGTTCTTGGCGTCCATGTCGCGCGTCGCGGCGCCATGCGCCATCATCGACAACAGGTCGCTCTTCGGCGGCTGCGCGATGCGCTCCTTCCAGAGGCGGGCGAAATAGCCGGCGCATTCGGTCAGCTCGGCCTGCCGCGCGTCCTCGGTCGCAACGAGGCCGTCGGGACCGGGGATGGTGGTGGCGATGTCGGACCAGCGCGTCAGCTTGCGGCGGCCCTCCCAGGGGAAGTCGAACAGCACCGCGAGCATCTGCGTGGTCAGCTCGATCGAGACGCGGTCGACCCAGTCGAACACCTCGCCGCGCGGCAGGTTGTCGAGGCACTCGGCCGAGCGCTTGCGGATGTTGAGCGCGAGATTGTCCAGATGCGTCGGCGTGAACATCGGCGCCACGGTCTTGCGCTGGGCCGCGTGGCGCGGCGGGTCCATCGCAATGAAGCTCTCGCGGCGCAAATCCGGATCGATGTCGCGGATGGTGATGCCGCCGAGCGCGGAAGCCGAGGAGAACACGGCGTGGTTGGTCTCGATCTCCATGATGTCGTTGTAGCGCGTCACCGACCAATACGGCCCGAACATCGAATCCCTGCAATAGTGCACGGGATCTTCCCGGCGCAGCCGGTCGAAATAGGGCCAGAACGTATCGGTCCTGAACAACTCCGGATCGCCCGGATCGAATTGCTCCAGCGGCAGCGACGTGGCGCGTGCGCGAAGTGCGTCGAGCTTGGCCTCGCTCTCGATGGTCCCATGCATGACCGCTCTCCCTGGTGGCGAACCGCGCGTCGTTGAATTCTGCGCTGCGGTATTCGATTTGCAATTACAGCCGGTTGTCTGCGTCGGGGCAAGGGAGAGTTTTGCCACATCCAACCTTCACGGGAGCGTCGGACGGCCGTCACGCTGCCGCGCGAGCGTGACCTCCCGCACGCCGCCCGGTCGGGAATCGTGCAAGAAAGCCGCTGGAATCGAGCCGAATCGAACCCGCCCATCTTGGGGATCGACTAACCTCTGATCTATAGTTGACCGCAAGAGATCCGCATCCCGAGGTTGCTGCCCGTGAACGACATGCAATGGACGCCCGTTGGCTCCGAACCCTTACCCCCGCCGCTGCCGCCCACGCGGGTCGATTTCACCGGCAATCGCACCGAGTTCCGCAAATTGGTCACCAAGGGTGCCATGCTCGAGCTCGTCACCTTCGGCTTCTACCGGTTCTGGCTCGTCACCGACATCCGCCGCCATCTGTGGACGCACACAGCGGTCGATGGCGATGCCGCCGAATACACTGGACGGGCCAAGGAGCTCCTGATCGGCTTCCTCGTCGCGCTCGCGATCCTCGTCCCGATCTATCTCGCCTACTTCTTGATCGGCATCGAGTTCGAGCGCTGGCAGGGCTTCGCCTCGGTGCCGTTGTTCCTCGCCTTCTACGCCTTCGGCCAATTCGCGATTTTTCGCGCGCGGCGCTATCGCCTGACGCGCACGGTCTGGCGCGGCGTGCGCTTCTGGATGGACGGCTCGGGCTGGGCCTATTCGTTACGCGCCATGCTGTGGGGCTTGCTGGTGTTCCTGACGCTCGGCCTGGCGCTG
This sequence comes from Bradyrhizobium sp. 1(2017), assembly GCF_011602485.2. NCBI lineage: Bacteria > Pseudomonadati > Pseudomonadota > Alphaproteobacteria > Hyphomicrobiales > Nitrobacteraceae > Bradyrhizobium > Bradyrhizobium sp. 1(2017). The sequence continues at coordinate 1,725,016 of NZ_CP050022.2, forward strand.
CCCTGGCGCGAGGCTGCGCTCGAACGCTACAAGATGCAGCACACCCATTACGGCGATCTGACCGGCGATTTCGAGGGTGACGGCTGGACCTTCTTCAAGCGCGGCTGGTGGCTGTGGCTGCTCAGCCCGATTGCGCTCCTGATCTTTCCGCTCGCGCCGTTCCTGTATGCCGAGTTCAAGGCGCGCGAATGGCGCTGGTGGCTCGACGGCGTTCGCATCGGCGGCGTCAGCCTGTCCTCCCAATTGCCGCACGATGCGTTCTATGGCCTGAATTGGAAAGTGATCGGCTGGTGGACACTGCTCTCGGCCGCTTTCGGCGCCTATATGGTCGGCGGTATGTTGCTGGTCGTCACACTGAGCGGCGTTTCGGCCGAGGAGATGTTTGCCGGTGACAATGCCGCCAAGAGCATCCCGATGGTGGTGATGATGGTGATCGGCTATTTCGCGGCCGCTCTTGCCATCAACATCGTCATGCGCGTCTATCTTCAGCGCGATCTCTGGGCGAAGGTGCTGGAGACGGTCGAGGTGCACAACATCGCGGCCGCGGCGGATGTTCGTGGCAGCGGCAAGCTCGCCGGCGCGCTCGGCGAAGGTTTTGCCGATGGACTGGACGTTGCAGGATTTTGAGCCGTGAGTGAGTTGTCGACCGAGGCCCCGGCGCAGTCCGTCAAGCCGACGATCTTCTTCGACGGCGTCTCGAGCCGCAGGCGTCAGGTGACGCTGACGCTCGGTGACGCGCTCGAGATCGTCGAGGACGGCGCAGCGCCCGTGCGCTGGGCCTATGCCGATATCCGCCGTGCCGACAGCCCGTCCGGGGTTTTGCGGCTGGCCTCGACATCCGCGCCGCCCTTGGCGCGGCTGGAGATCCGGGACGCCGCGCTGGCAGCGGATCTGACCGCGCGGTGCTTGCGGCTCGACGAGCACCAGGCCACGCGCGGCGGTGTCGCCAAGATCGTCGGCTGGTCGGTGGCGGCGGCCGTCTCCATCGTCTGCGTCGTGCTGTTCGGCGTGCCGCTGGCCGCCGACCGGCTCGCGCCGCTGGTGCCCAAGCCGGTCGAGCGCCGTATCGGTGATGCCGCCGAGGTCCAGATGAAGTCCATCTTCGGCCGCAGCGTGTGCGAGGATCCCGCCGGCAAGGCCGCGTTCACGAAGCTCGTCAATCGCCTGCGCGATGCCGCGGGCCTCGACGACGATTCCATGACGGCGGGCGTGCTGCCGACGGCGGTGCCGAACGCGTTCGCGCTGCCCGGCGGCAAGGTGTTCGTGCTCAAGGGCCTGCTCGACAAGGCCGAGACCCCCGACGAGCTCGCCGGCATCATCGCGCATGAGCTCGGCCACCTCAAGCATCACGACAACATGCGCGGCCTGATCTACAACGGCGGCACCTCGTTCCTGATCGGCCTGCTGTTCGGCGACGTCACCGGCTCCTCGGCCGTGATCTTCGCCTCGCGCAGCCTGGTCGAAGCTTCCTATTCGCGCGAGGCCGAGACCGCCGCGGATACGTTTGCGATAGAGACCATGCATGCGCTCGGCCGCTCGCCGAAGCCTGCGGCCGAGCTGATGTTCCGCATCACCGGCAAGGAAGGCGGCGGCCTCACGTCGATCCTGGCGAGCCATCCGCTCACCGAGGACCGGCTCGCGCGCATGACGAGGGAGGACCGTCCCGCCAGCGGCCCGCCTTTGCTGACGGACAAGGAATGGCAGGCGCTGAAGTTGATTTGCGGCAGCGGGAAGATCTAGGCTCCGCGGCGCTATCGCGTGCCGTAGGCGCGGTCGCCGGCATCGCCAAGGCCCGGCAGGATGAAGCCGTTCTCGTCCAGGCCTTCGTCCACCGCGGCCGTCCAGATCGGCACGTCCGGATGCAACCCGCGCAGCCGTTCGAGTCCTTCCGGCGCGGCGATCAGGCAGGCGAGGCGGATGTCCTTGGCGCCGCGCTCCTTCAGCCGGTCGATGGCGGCCACCGCCGTGTTGGCGGTCGCGACCACAGGCGTCACCACGATCGCGAGGCGCTCGTGGAGATCTGACGGTGATTTGAAGAAATACTCGACCGCGGCAAAGCTGTGGGGTTCGCGATAGAGGCCGATATGGGCGACGCGCGCGGTCGGCACCAAATCCATCATGCCGTCGACGAAGGTGGTGCCGGCCCGCAGCATCGGCACGAACACCAGCTTCTTGCCGGCGATCTTGGCCGAATGCATCGTCGCCAGCGGCGTCTCGATGACGGTGTCGGCGAGCGGCAGATCGCGCGTCACCTCGTAGCACAGCAGCATGCCGATCTCCTTGATCAGCTCGCGAAAGGACTTAGTCGAGATCGATTTGTCCCGCACCAGCGTCAGCTTGTGCTGGACGAGGGGATGGTCGACGATGGTGACGCCTTGCATGACGGGATGCTCTTCTTCTTCCCTTCTCCCCTTGTGGGAGAAGGTGGCGCGAAGCGCCGGATGAGGGTCTGCTTCCACGAACTCAAGCGAGAGGTGTGCCCGTGGAGACAGACCCCTCACCCGGCTTCGCTTTCGCGAATGTCCAGCGGATGGATGGGTAACACAATAGACCGGATGGATAGGTGACAGTCGTTCATGATTTGATCAGCTGCGGCGCTGCGCTAGCGCAGCGCCGCAGCTTGCGTGTTTGCTGGTCGATGATGCCGATCGGCACGTCGAAGAAGCGCACTTGCCAGGCTCCGTCCTCGGTTTCCTCGACAGCGACTGCTTCACCGCCGAGAGCGCTGCAGATGTGGATGAGGTCGCCACGCCATTTGATCTCGCCGTTGGAGCGAACCTGGCGAACCGCGGCTTCGGATGGATAATCAGGCTTGGGAAGCCGCCTTGGCATCTCACGGGGCGAAGGCTGATAGCAGCTGGCAGGCGGGCGCTGGCCAAGCGCTTCGTGCGGCCGCTCTTCATTGTAGTCGCGTGCAAATGCCGAGAACCGACGAGCCTGCGCCGCCCGGGTTGGCGGCGGTGGCCGCATGGCTTCCAGAAGCGTGAGGTGAAAGCGCTCGTGCCGGCCGTTCTGCTGCGGGTGGCCAGGATCAATCCGTTCATGACGGATACCAAGCTTGATCCACCATACCGACAGCGCCGTCAGGCCGGTGGTTCCGGTCGAGGCGAATGGCGAGCCGTTGTCGGAGCGGATGATCTGCGGCAAGCCGTACTCGCGAAACGCCCGCTCCAGCAGTGGTTGGCATTCGCCATATTGCGTGCTGCCCGTCGCCGCCAAACTAATCAAATAGCGGCTGAAGCCGTCGGTCACTGTGAAGGGTTCAACCCGAGAGCCGTCGCCCAGTCGAATCCAGCCCTTGTGATCGAGAGCCCATACATGGTTGGCATGCCGAGGTACCGTCAGCTGCCCCATGCGCGGCGGCGCTCGTCGCCGCACCCGGCGACTGCTGACCAATCCCGCCCGTTTAAGAATCTCGCCTGCCGTCGAGGCCGACGGCCAATCGACGTCCCCTTGCCGAGCCTCGAGCCTGCTCACGATCTTGCGCGGTCCCCAGCTCGGCCGCTCAAGCCGCAGCCCCACGATCGCATCCACGATGTGCCGTGGTGTCGCGCGCCCATGCACCCGCGCGGCGTGGGAGCGTTCCGCAAGCCCCCCAGGCCCCTCCAGCCGGTAGCGTTCCAACCATTTGTAACCGGTCTTGCGACTGATCTCGTAGCGGTCGCAAAGCTCCGTCATCGTCCACAATCCGCTTCGCTGATCCGCGATGAACTTAATCCGTTGGTCCATTGCGCAGCTCTCTCGCCAAGGCATCGGCTGTTCCTCCCAGCCGACAGAGAACTGTCACCTATCCATCCGGTCTATTGTGTTACCTATCTATCCGGTCTGGACAGAAGCCACCCTCTCCCACAAGGGGAGAGGGTCAAAACACCGTGCCGTCGCTGATCACCTTAAGCGGCGGCGAGCCGTCGGGACGGCGCGAAAAGGCAATCGTGCGGCCCGCGGCCCAGGTGCCGCCTTCCAGGATGCTGGCGAGCGGCAAGGTCTCGGGGGTGCGGCCGAGATTGGCGCGGATGCGCTCGGCCAGCCGGTCGAGCAGCGCGACGGTCAGCGCGCGCCACTCCACGACCAGCAGTGAATCCACCGCATGCCCGCGCTCGGCATCGGCAGGTTCGCGCAGGCGCAGCACCTCATGATCCACGAACAATCCGCCATTGCGGTACTCGGCGAGTCCCGTCAGGCCGTCGATATCCTTCACGGTAAAGCCCGCGCGCTGCAGCGGCTCGATCAGCGAGTAGCTCAGCCATTGCGACAGCTTGTGCAGCGGCACCAGGCCCTTCGTTGCGTCGTTCGCCTGGATCGCCGGATGCCGCCAGCAATCGCCGAGCGGGACGCCCGCGAGTTCGAGCCGCGACGGCCAGATCGGCCCGAGTTCGTTCAGCACGGCGGACAGGATGGCGGGCGCGGGAAGAGCGCCGTTCACAGCGTGAGCCGCGATGTGATCGAACAGGCCGCCCGGCCTTGGCGTATCGTGCAGGCCGAACACGTCTGCACGCTTGGCCACCAGCTTGCCGAGACGGCGCAACAGATCGGCACGCCCCTCGAGCCCGAGCAGAGGATTGTTGTCGGTCACTTGAAACGCGGTGGTGAGCGCGGCGAGCGGCAGCTTTGCGAGCGCGTTCGCGTCGGCCCTGAACGGCGAGCCGGCATCGTGCGAGAACAGCCCGCCCGCGAACATCTCGAGGCTTGCGATCGCAAGCCCTTCGGAGCGCCCCATGGCGTGTCCCGTCTCGGCGTCGCGGTATCGCCACGCAGCCCCTGCGCCGGCATCGAGCAGCACGCTGACGATGGCGAGGTCGAACTCGGCGCGCGCCCGCGCGGCGCGATCCGGCCATGATGCAGTGTCGGCCAGCCGCGCCCAGCGGTCGACGCCGCCGAGCACAAAGTGCCGCCAGCGCGCATGGAACGGGATGTCCAGCGTCGGATAGGCTTGTCGCGTCACCGCGAGCACTGCTTCCGCAACGCCGTCCATGCGGCCGAGATCGATCGTGAAGTGGCTCAAGCCGCCGGTAAGGCCGCGCTCGAGCATCTGTTCGGCCCGCGCGCGAACCGCCGCTGCGGTGAGCAGCGCGCGCGCCTGTCGTTCCAAAGCGTCCGCCATCGCGCGATCAGTATTTTTCCAGCGAACGCCCGACCACGTCGCCCACGTCCTTCTCGGGCGCGATGTCGGTCGAGTAATAGCCGGCGGCTTTCTTCGCGGCGATCTCGACATAGGCGTCGGCCGGGATCAGCTCCGGCGGGATCGGCACGCGCTCGACGATGTCGATGCCTTGCGAGGTCAGTGCGTCGTACTTCATGTCGCTCATCGACAGGAAGCGATCGATCCGCTTCAGTCCGAGCCAGTGGATCGTATCCGGCATGAGCTGCTGGAAGCGGGCGTCCTGGACGCCGGCAACGCATTCGGTGCGCTCGAAATAGGCGGCGGCCGCATCGCCATCCTCCTGTCGCTTGCGCGCATTGTAGACCAGGAATTTGGTGACCTCGCCGAGCGCGCGGCCTTCCTTGCGGTTGTAGACGACGAGCCCAAGCCCGCCCTCCTGCGCGCCGCGCGCGGATTCCTCGATGCCGTGGATGAGGTAGGGCCGGCAGGTGCAGATGTCGGAGCCGAACACGTCGGAGCCGTTGCACTCGTCATGCACGCGGCAAGTGATCCTGGTGCGATGGTCCGGCAGCTTGGTCACATCGCCGAACATGTAGACGGTGGTGCCGCCGATCGGCGGCAGAAACACCTTCATGTCCGGCCGCGTCACCAGCTCCGGAAACATGCCGGCGGTCTGCTCGAACAGCGTCCGCCGCAACTCGGTCTCGCTGGTGCCGAAGCGCGTCGCGAGGCCGGGCAGGTACCAGACCGGATCGATCGCGATCTTCGCGACGGAGACGCTGCCATTGGTGTGCACGACCTCGCCGTCGGCGCGTAAGCGTTTTGCCGCCAGCGCCTCGCGAATCTCCGGCAGGTCGAGCCGCGCCCGCGTCACCGCGATGCTCGGACGGATGTCGACGCCCTCGGCGATCTCCTGGCGGAAGTTCTCCGCAACGAGGTGTCCCCAGGGATCGAGCGCGACGATCTTCGCGGGGTCTTGCCATTGCTCGAACGGCCCGATGGTTGCGGCCGGAAACGTGTTGGTGAGATCGGGCCTGCGAATCGGATCGAGCGCGCCGGCAGAGACCGCGAGCGCCCGGTACATCGCATAGGACCCGCCATGGCTGCCGATCACGTTGCGATCGCCCGTGCGCGATACCGTGCCGATGATCGGTCCTCTGGCGCGCGCGTCCGCCGCGCCCCAGTGGATCGGGAAGGCGGCCTTCCGGCCCGGCTCCGGATGGGAGGTCAGGCGGATGTGGTCGGTACGGTTCGCGCGGCTCATGTCCAGGCTCCCAAAAAGCCAATGGCCCGCCGCTCGGACGGGCCTGGCTCGGTCGCGTTGCCAGTCGAGGACCCCGGCGACGCAAGCTCAATCCAACATATTGTAGCGGCCCTCGGCGACAGACAAGTTAATCGTGCGGGACCGGTCGAACGGCCGTTCCGGATCAGCGAACGGCGCCCGAGTACCCCCTATATCTATGGAATTGTTTGGATTTTTGAAGGGGCCGGCCCGCGCCCTCCAAACAGGTGGCTGGATAAAACCTGCATATTCGGACATATCGGGCGGATCGGTTCTGCCCCGGAGAACGCCATGCCTACCGCCAGCTATATCGACCCCCGCAACGGACAGCTCTATTCCCTTGACCAGCCGCGCTGGTGCTCGGACGAGCGGACGCCGCTGCTGGTGACGCCCGGCGCCGGCATCGCGCGCGAGGACATCGATGGCCGCGCGCGATCGCTCTGGCGCTACCGGGCGGCGCTGCCGGTCGAGATCAAGAACCCGATCACGCTCGGCGAGGGCTGCACGCCGCTGGTGCAGCAGGGCTGGGGCGAGCTGCGTCCGCTCTTCAAGCTCGAATGGTTCAATCCGACCGGCAGCTTCAAGGACCGCGGCTCTTCGGTGATGCTGTCGTTCCTGCGCCAGATCGGCGTCGATGCAATTCTGGAGGACTCGTCAGGCAATGGCGGCTCGTCGATGGCGGGGCTGGGTGCCGCCGGCGGCATGCGCGTGAAGATCCTGGCGCCGGCCTCGACGTCGCCGGCCAAGATCGCGCAGGTGCGCGCTTATGGCGCCACGGTGCAACTGGTCGAAGGTCCGCGTGAGGAGTCGGAGGCCGAGGCCATCCGCCAGTCGAGCCAGACGTTTTACGCCAGCCACAATTGGCAGCCGTTCTTTCTCGAAGGCACCAAATCGCTCGCCTACGAGATCTGGGAGGACCTCGGCTTCCGCGCGCCCGACAACGTCATCGTTCCCGTCGGCGCCGGCAGCAGCCTGCTCGGCTGCGCCTTCGGCTTCCGCGAGTTGCTGAAAGCCGGGCAGATCTCGAAGCTGCCGCGGCTGTTCGCGGCGCAGCCGCAAAATTGCTCGCCGATCGATGCGAGCTTCAAGGCCGGCGTCGACACGCCCGTCGCGCGCGAGGTACACAAGACCATCGCCGAAGGCACCGCCATCAAGAGCCCGCTGCGCCTGCGCGAGATCATCGCCGCGCTGCGCGAGAGCGGTGGCGGCACCGTCGCGCTCGCCGAGGACGAGATCGTCGCCGCCCTGCGGCGTCTCGCACGGCAGGGCCTGTTCGCCGAGCCGACCAGCGCCAGCGCGGCTGCCGCGCTGGACAAACTCTCCGCCGCCGGCGCCATCAAGGCGAACGAAACCACGGTGGCCGTCCTCACCGGCACCGGGCTGAAGGCTGCAACCACCGTCGCCGATCTCGTGCAATAGGGGATCCTGCCGGACCCGCGTTGAACCTTCGACGTCCGCCGCCAGCCTCATGGAGACCGACCTTGAGCAAAGGAGAGTTCCATGATTGCGCAGGATCCGTTTGCGGGTTTCAAGGCCATCCAGAAGGAAGCCTGGTCGCTGTTCACGCCGATGGAGGTCTTCACCACGCCGGCCGCCGCCAAGCTGGTCGGCTTTGCCGGCGTTGCCGCCGGGCAAAGGCTGCTCGACGTCGGATGCGGCACCGGTGTCGCCGCGATCACGGCGGCGCGCCGCGGGGCGAAGGTGAGAGGTCTCGACCTGTCGCCCGTCCTGCTCGAGCGGGCCCGTGAGCACGCACAGCTGATGAACCTCGATGTCGCCTTCACCGAGGGCGACGCCGAAGGCCTGCCCTATGGGGACAACGAGTTCGACGTGGTGCTCAGCCAGTTCGGCCACATGTTCGCGCCGCGTCCGGATGTTGCCGTCGGCGAGATGCTGCGCGTGCTGAAGCCCGGCGGAACGATCGCCTTCTCCACCTGGCCGCCGCATCTTTATGTCGGACGCATGTTCGCGCTGGTCGGCCGCCACCTGCCGCCGCCCGAGGGCGTGGCATCACCGGTGTTGTGGGGCGATCCGAAGATCATCGCCGAGCGTCTCGCGGGCAAGGTAAGGGATCTCTCTTTCGAGGTCGACATCATGACGCCCTCCGCGCTCAGCCCGCAGCATTTCCGCCGCACCATGGAAGCGACGATCGGGCCCCTTATCAAGCTCGTTGCCCAGTACAAGGACGAGCCGGACAAGCTGCGCGATTTTCGCAGCGAGTTCGAGGCGTTGATCGCCGAATATTTCGACGGAAGCCGCAACGTGATGCGCCAGCAATTTCTGATGACCAGGGCAAGGAAGGCGTGAGCGGGCCCGACGGCAACATTCACGTGCGCGCCTCGCTTACCCTCCCCTCCAGGGCAGGGTAAGCGGCGCGTCACTCCTTCAGTTCATTCACCCGCTTGACCCACGCGCGCACGTCCTTGAGCACGGCGGGCAGCACCGCCTTGACCTCCGCGATCGTCATGCCCGCCTTGATGCGGGGGTCGTAGAGCACGTTGAGGATGTACTGGTCGTAGACGTCGAAATAGCCCATCGAGACGTTGTCGTTGAACATGGTCCAGGGCACGCTGGCGGTGTCGTTGATCGGCCCGAGCGATTGCAGCAGCTCCTCATAGGCGCAGTCGAGGAAGGTGAAATCGCCGTTGTCGACGGTGAGGATGACGTCGGAATGCTCGATCTCGAAATTGTCGTTCTTGCGAAAGCCGGACAGGCATTGCGGATCTAGCGAGTTGCGGATCTCGCGCGCCTTCTCCGCGCCGTAGAAGCTCGTGAGCGTGCGGTAGAGTTCACGGTCGCGCACCAGCTTGACCCGCACATTCGCCGCCTCGTGGGTGTCGGTCATGGCGATGTCGAGATGCTGCACGCGCGTGGCGATGTCGTTCACGACCTTCGCGAGCTGCGTCTTGCGATCGGCGCGATCGCTCTCGGCGTAGACGCGCACCGGCCCGTCGAACTTGCGGATGCGGTCGACGCGGCCGGCGAGGTGATATTCGGCGCCGAACGCCGTCTTCAGGAAGCCCTCGACGATCTCGCCGTCGGTGAAGCTTTTCTTCTCCGAGCGCTGGCGCGAGGTGATCGCGGGCAGTTCGCCCGCGGCAGCCGGGGGTGCGGCGTCAGGCACCAAGGTGAGCGCGGCGAGCACCAGGAGGGCGATACGAAGGCGAGGCGAGGACGGATTCAGAGCGCTCATCGTCCGTCGACGCTGCCGCATTCGCCTCGCGCGCACAAGTCGGCAAATTCACGCGCTCCGCGGGTTCCCCGACGCAGTCGTCCGGCCGGCCTAGTTGTTCAGCACCACCACGGTGGTGCCGACGGCGACGCGGCTATAGAGGTCGGTCACGTCGTCATTGGTCATGCGGAAGCAGCCCGACGACACCGCCTGGCCGATCGTCTCCGGCTCGTTGGAGCCGTGGATGCGATACAGCGTCGAGCCCAGATACATCGCCCGCGCGCCGAGCGGATTGTCGACGCCGCCCTTCATGTGGCGCGGCAGGTCGGGCCGGCGGGCCAGCATCTGCGACGGCGGCGTCCAGGCCGGCCATTCCTTCTTGGCGGTGATCCTGTGCACCCCGCCCCAGCGGAAGCCGTCGCGGCCGACGCCGATGCCGTAGCGCAGCGCCTGGCCGTTCTGGAGCACCAGATACAGCCGCCGCTCGCTGGTGTTCACCACGATCGTGCCGGGCGCGTACTTGCCGTTATACATGACGGTGGTGCGGGGGACGGGATTGGCGCCGGAACGGAAGAAGTTCGGGCCGCCGCCCATGATGTCGCGCGAGTCGAACTCTTCGGCGAGTGCGCCGCCTGCGGTGGTTGACAGCAGTGCGATGACGGCGATCGGCGCGGCAAAAAACCGGATCATTGTTTTCCCCAGCAAGAAATCGATTCAATGAACGCCACAGGCCATATTTGCGGGGATTCCGCAAGCCACGGGCCCGTGAGGCAGGTCCTTCTTCACGATTGGCGTTACCAAATCGGCAACCACAATTTGCCGAAAAACATTAGCCAAACCCGCGCGGGGCAGGGCCGCGATGGCGGCTATTGCTTTGACGGACCGCGCGAACAATGATTGGTCGGATGGATCACCTGAAAAGACCGGTTGCGGAGCAAAAAGAATGAACGGTGCGGAAAGCCTGGTGCGGACGATGGTCAAGGGCGGCGTGGACGTCTGCTTCACCAACCCCGGCACCTCCGAGATGCATTTTGTCGCAGCGCTCGACCGCGTACCCGGCATGCGCTGCGTGCTCGGCCTGTTCGAGGGCGTGGTGACGGGCGCCGCCGACGGCTATTTCCGCATGAAGGGAACGCCGGCCTCGACGCTGCTGCATCTCGGTCCCGGCCTCGCCAATGGCCTTGCCAATCTGCACAATGCCAAGAAGGCCAATTCCGGCATCGTCAACATCGTCGGCCAGCACGCGGTCTACCACATCGGCTACAACGCGCCGCTGACCTCCGACATCGAGGGCCTGGCCCGGCCGATGTCGTCCTGGGTCCGCACCTCCCCGGATTCCAAATCGGTCGCAGCCGACGGCGCCGCGGCGATCGCCGCCGCCAAAAGCGCGCCGCCGCAGATCGCGACCCTGATCCTGCCCGCCGACACCGCCTGGAACGAGGCCGACGGCATCGCCGAGGTTCCGGCCGAGCAGCAGCGCGCGAGCTACTCGCCGCAGGCGGTGGAGCAGGCCGCCAGGATCCTGCATGGCGACGGCGAGGGCACGCTGCTCCTGATGACCGGCAGCGCCCTCAGCGAGAAGGGTCTGGCGCTGGCCGAGCGCATCGCCGGCAAGACCGGCTGCACGGTGATGGGTCCGACCTTCCGCCCCAGGATGGCGCGCGGCCGCGGCCGTTTCTCGATCGACCGCATCCACTATGTGATCGAGCAGGCGCTGCCGATGCTGGCGAAGTTCCGTCACATCGTGCTGGTCGAGTCCGACGATCCCGTGGCGTTCTTCGCCTATCCGAACAAGCCGAGCATGCTCAAGCCCGAGGGCTGCGAAGTCCATCGCATGACCTCGTGGGGCGAGAACTCGGTCGCGGCGCTCGAAGCGCTGGCGGGCGCCGTCAAGGCCAGCGCCAAGGACGTCAAGCCGCAGGCTTTGGCCGAACTGGTCAAGCCCACCGGCGCGCTCAATTTCGCCTCGATCGCGCAGGCGATCGCCTGTGCGATCCCCGAGAACGCGATCATGGTCGACGAATCCCTGACCACCGGCCGCGGCTTCTTCCCGCCGACGGCGGCGGCCGCCCCGCACGACTGGCTCCAAAACATGGGCGGCTCGATCGGCTTCTCGACGCCGCTTTCGATCGGCGCTGCGATCGCCTGTCCGGATCGCAAGGTCATCACCATGGTCGGCGATGGCAGCGCAATGTACACAATCCAGTCGCTGTGGACGCAGGCGCGCGAGAACCTCGACATCGTCACCATCGTGTTCGCCAACCGCATCTACCAGATCCTGCGCGGCGAGTTCGACAATGTCGGCGCCGGCGAGCCCGGCCAGCGCGCCAACGACATGCTCCGGCTCGACCGTCCGACGCTGGATTTCGTCGCGCTCGCCAAGGGCATGGGCGTGCCCGGCCGCGCGGTCACCAATGCCGACGAGTTCAACAAGGCGCTGGCCGAGGCCGTCGCCGAGCCCGGGCCGCGCCTGATCGAAGTCCAGATGTAAGTTTCTCCCTCGCCGGCCCGGCCTGGTGCGCAATTGCGCACGAAAGCCGGGACCTATAACCCCCAGGGAGAAGTTTGACGAAGATTCGGGGTCCGGTACGCGCACCGCGCGCATTTGGTAGACCTCGCGGCATGGATCCGGCGTTCGCCGGGACGACACTCAGGGTGTGAAGTGCACGCGCGCTCCTCACCATGAGGGGCTGATAGCGGCGCAACTGGGTGCGCGTGATGGGCCGGGGGCAACATGCAGACCGAGCTGAACAAGGTGATCGCGGCGCTCCGGGATTTCTACGCCCACGAGACCTTCCTGTTCGAGAAGGACGTCGGCGAGCGGTCGATCACGCATCGCTTCGCCGTGCATCTGGAGAAGCAGTTCTCCGGCTGGTCAGTCGATTGCAACTACGACCGGCTCGGCGAGCGCACGCTGCACCTGCCGCGCGGCAGCATCATCTCGACCGACGACCATCTCGGCAAGTCGATCTATCCCGATGTCGCCGTGCACCAGCGCGAGATCCCGAACAATCTGCTCGCCGTCGAGATCCGCAAGGCGAGCAATCACACGCCGCTGGAGCACGACCAGCACAAGCTGCGCGCACTGACCGATGTGCATGTCTGGTTTCCGTACTGGATCGGCGTGCTGCTGGTGCTGGACAGCCATTCCGTGACGATGTCGGAGGTCTATGTCAGCGGGCTGGTCGATGAGGCGCAGTCGCGCTGGTTCGCGACACGGCTGGCGGAGATCGGCCTCGCCGGCAGCGCATGAGAAGGCGCGGCGTGCGGGTTCGCGCACGCCGCGTCCTCGTCAGTAGTAATAGGGCTGCGAATAGGCGTAGCGCGGGTTGACGCCACAAGACGCCGACGTGCCGGAGGCCGTGGCGGCGCATTGCTGATAGCTCGAGAATTGGCAGTTGCCGGGATAGCCCCAGCTGCGGCCTTGCAGGCAATATCTGTCGTTGCCGGCCTGGGCCGGCGCCGCCGACAGTGACGCGGCGATCAGGGTTGCGAACGATGCAAGCGTGAGGATGGTGCGACGCATTTCAGTCTCCTTCGAGGATGATGGAACAAGCGTTCCCATGGCCTGTCTGACGCACGGTCATGCTGGGTTGGTGTCCGCGATGCCGGATGCGTTCGAGGCGCGGTACATCGTGACGCAGCCGGCGGCGGCCACTGTGATGTCGGCCACAGTTCGCGCGCGGGTTCCGGCCTATTCTCGGCGAACTTGCACGTCTCGATCCCGTGGGATTAGGCTTTACCTCATTCGGATCAGGCATTTGGAGGTTCTGATGCAGAAATCATATTTGTTGGCTGCGGCGGCAGCGCTGGCGCTGATGATGCAAACGCCGCTTGCTCTGGCGCAGAGCGCACCGGCTGCCGGCGGAACCACTGCGCCTGCGGCGACAGGCACTGCGCCGGCCGCGACGACGGCACCGGCCGCGACGACGGCACCGGCTGCGACGCCGGCGCCGGCTGCGACCACCGACGCCTCCAGCGAGCCAACCGCCTCCAAGAAGAGCGCTTCGAAGAAGCCGGCGAAGAAGAAGATGACGCGGCAGCAGGAGATCGATCATTCGATCGACAGCGGCACTGTCCCCGCGCGCTACCGCAGCTCGGTGCCCAAGCAGTACCAGCAATACATTCCTTTCGATAAGCGATAACGGATCGCGCGGCGGGGTCGCCGGCTGCGTCGCCGTTGCCCATTGAAGGATGGCCTTGGCCATGGGATCAAGCCACATACATTGTGGTGATCCGGGAGCGTTATCGAGCAAGCCGAATGCCGGTTCGCTCCACAGGCCAAAGTCCAGGGGAAGGCGGGGGAAGGAATGAGTGACGACGGGAAGGATGCTGGCCTGGTGGCCATGATCACCAGCATCCTGGGCGGCAACAAGCGCGCAGACACCGTGACGCCGCCGCCGCTCACCGAGGCTCCTCCGACAGCTCCGGCGAACGAGCCCGAGACGGTCGAGCCGGCCGCTCTCGATGCCGCGCCGGCCGAGCCCGAGCTCAAGCCCGAGCCTGCACCCGAGACCGCGCCGGCCGAGACGCAACCGGTCGAGACGCCTGCGAAAATCGCCACCACACGGGACGGCAAGCAATTGCTGCCCGCGGAAGCGATCGCCGATCTCGTGCTCGGCGAGTTGCGCAAGCTGGAGAATTTTCCCGCGACCGGCGCCTCGGTCACGGTCTACGGTTACAGGCACTGGAACGCCATGATCACCTTTGCGCCGTTCTCGACCACGTTCCAGAACGCGACCCGGTTCCGCCAGGCCATGCCGGATCTCGTCTTCAAGCTCCGTCGTTTCGTCGAACTTGAGATATAATTCGGGCGCAAGTGCCGGCGATGATCGGGTGCGCAATCCAGGGGATCGCCGCGCGCGAACGCATCGTCCCTAGCCAACTGTTCGACAGGATACCGATTTGAGCGTCGCCTTCACCAAGGAAGAGAGCGCCGAAACCGCGTCCGAGACGCTGTTGCCGGATCGCCCGATCTCGCCGCATCCGAACCTCGTGACGGAAGCCGGCCTGCAGGCGTTGCAGAGGCAGCTTGCCGAGGCGCGGCAGGCCCATGAAGCCGCGCAAGCCATCGAGGACGTCAACGAGAAGCGCCGGCAATCGGCCGTGCCCCTGCGCGACGCCCGCTATCTGACCGAACGCCTGCGCACCGCGCAGCTCGTTCCCGACCCCGCCTCGACCGATACCGTCGCCTTCGGCAGCACCGTCACGTTCAGCCGCACGGACGGCCGGGTGCAGACCTATCGCATCGTCGGCGAGGATGAAGCCGATCCGAAGGCAGGGACGATTTCGTTCGTCTCGCCGGTGGCGAGATCGCTGATGGGGAAGGCGGTCGGCGACGTCGTTGGTTCGGGTGCGCAAGAGATCGAGATTTTGTCGATTGCGTAGGCACAGCGCGAAGCGAGGGCAGGATCGCGTGGCAAACGGCGCAATCGACAGGAGCAATCTCATTCGCCTCAAGCATGATCCGGAAGAGCGCGAGGCCGACGTCTCCGCCAAACAAAGCGCGATGGTTGGATGAGACGGTTTCTGTCCGGCGCATTGCCGTTCTACGCGCTGGCCGGATTGGCCATGTGCATGTACCTCGTCCTGTACAAGACGAACCTGTTCGACTTGAACGCCATCGTCCAGGGCGCGACCGGCTCGTCATGGTTTCTGGTCTTCATGTTCGTCTGCGTGCTGCTGGAGTCGGTCTTCCCGTATTTCGGCTACTTTCCGGGAACAGCCCTCATCCTGATGTCGGTGGCGCTCAGTCCGAAGTCCGTGGACGTCTCCGTTTTCATCGCGGCGTGGTTGGCCATCATCGTGGGTGCCGTCTTAAGTTACGGACAGGCTCGTTTCTTCAGGCCGCTCTTGCAGCGGGTTGCTTCCAGAGCGGCCCTGCGCCGATGCGAGTCCCTTCTCGATGCCTACGGTTCCTACGCGCGCGTTGCCTTGTTCATTCATCCCAACGCCTGCGCGATGTATTTCACGGCCCTCGGACTTCTCGGCGGGAAGCTGAGGCGAGAACTCGCTTATCTCTGCGTAGGTGCAGCGGCCTCGGTGGGCATTCTGTTCGTCATCGTGACCCGGCTCGTGTCATCGGTAGGCCCGACCGATGATGGTCAATTACAGGTTCTGTTGGCGGCGGCGCTGGTCGCCATCGGGACCCTCGTCGGTTTCTACGCGGCCTGGCGGCCGCTTCGGGCCGATTGAGCTTGCTGCAGAAGCCTACCGCGCGTCAGCGCTTCGCAATTCAGGCCTCCGGCAGCGCAACACCCGTCAGCTTGCTCAATCTGTCGATGAGCTGGTCCTGAAATTCCGGATCGGCCGCCTCGCCGGCGGGCTGCTCCTGCCGCAAGTGATGCCAGTAGCGCCCGCTGACCAGGGCCGCGGTATCCGCGCTCACCGCCAGCCAGGCCTGGGTCCGTTGTCCGGTGTCGAGATCGACCGGCGCGCCCGATCCACCCATCTTCGTGCGCACCCATCCGGGATCGACGGCGTTGCTCAGGACGCTCGGCCAGCGCCGCGCCAGCGCGAATGCCAGCGCGACCACCTGCAGCTTGCTTTCGGCGTAGGCTTTTGCGGAATCCCAGGCCCGGCGCTTCCAGTCGAGGTCGTCCAGCGAGCCCTCTCCGCCGCGGTGCAGCCCGCTGCTGAGATACACCAGCCGGTCGGGGCGCCGGATCAGGGCCGTCAGCATGAACGGCGCCAGCGTGTTGATGGCGAAGGTCTCGGCATGGCCTTCCGGCGTCGCGCCGCGGTTCGGCCGCGTGTAGACGCCGGCGTTGTGGATGATCGCGTCCATGCGGCCGATCGCGTTGACCTGATCGGCGATGCTCCTCGTCTCGGTGGCGCTGCCGAGATCGCCGACCACGACGCCTGCGGCACGCGAGGTGATCTCGCCGAGCGCTGCGGCGCGATCGGCCGATCGCGCGTGCAGCACAACGCGGTGACCTTGATCGAGGAGGGATTGTGCCGCCGCCCGGCCGAGACCGTCCGCGCTGCCCGTGATGAATATGACCGCCATGCGTGCTCCCTCAGATGCAACACGCGCACTCTACAGCGCCGGCGCATCACTTCCGATACTGCTCGTCGCTCACCTTCTCCAGCCAATCCACGTTCCTGCCGCCGGAGGATTCCTGGATCGCGATGTGGGTCATTGCCGTCGTCGGCGAAGCGCCGTGCCAGTGCTTCAGGCCCGGCGGGAACCAGACGACGTCGCCGGGGCGGACTTCCTCGACCGGGCCGCCCTCGCGCTGAACCCAGCCGAGCCCGGCCGTGACGATCAGCGTCTGCCCGAGTGGGTGGGTGTGCCAGGCCGTCCGGGCACCGGGCTCGAACGTGACCTGGCCGGCACCGGCGCGAGCTGGATCCTGGGCCTGAAACAGCGGGTCGATCCGGACGCTCCCGGTGAACCAGTCTTGCGAACCCTTCTGCGAGGGGCGTGACCCGTTGCGCTTGATGTCGATGTCCATCCCAGTCTCCTTCTGTGCTTCGGACGCGAGCGCCTGCTTGCGCTGAATTGCGAGAGTGGCGGCTGCGCTGCCGGCGATGAGGACGCCCCGTCGTGTGATCACGATATCTCTCCGGTCAGCGCGGCCGCTTTTCGATGACGTCCTTGACGACGGGCGCCGCGGAGAACGCGTTGGGCCAGCCAGCATAGAAGGCGAGATGGCCGAGTGCCTCGCCGGCTTCCTCCCGCGTCAGTCCATTGTCCATCGCGCGATTCAAATGATAGGTGATCTGCGCGACCTGGCCGGTGGCGATGAGAGCGCTCACGGTGACGAGGCTGCGGTCGCGCGGCGCCAAGGCGGGCCTTAGCCAGAGATCGCGGAACAGCACGTCGGTCGTGTACTGGACAAGGCTCGGCGTGGTTTGCCCGAACTGCTCGCCGACGCGCGTGGCCCGCTGCTTCTCGGCGGCCTCATCGAGCGGCAGCTGCGGCCCCGAGGCCGGCGGGAGCTGATCGGCGCCAATGTTACGGCTCCTGAACACTTCCCTCGCCGCCGGGATCGCGTCCAGCGCGTTCGCCCAGCCGGTATAGAAGGCCAGATGCGTGATGATCTCGGATATCTCCGACGGCTTCACGCCGTTGTCGAGCGCGAGTGCCAGATAGCGGGGCAGTTCGACAGTTTGACCGCGCGCGATCAGTGCGGCAGCGGTGACGATGCTGCGATCCCGGCGTGAAAGCCCCGGTCGTGTCCACAGATCGCCGACGACAAACTTTTGCGCATAGGCTTCGAGAGCTGGAGCGACGGCGCGGATGTCTTCCGGCTTTGGCATTGGATTGTCTCCTTCCTTGGCTGTCTGTGCGGCGGCAGGGCCTGCGGCCAGGCACAGGGAAAGCAAGGCGGCTGCGATCATCCTCATGACGGGGTTCCTCCTGGGGTTATCGGGTGCGTCATCAGCCACAACGCGACCAGGGCGGCACAGAGAACGGTCACGGCGCTGACGAGAAAGACGACGTTCAGTCGTGCACCGGTCGCGATCAATCCGAGTGCGGGGCTCGCCAGCCCTTGCGCGAGATCCAGGAACGCCGTGTAGGCGCCCATGGCGAGGCCGCGGCTCTGCGCGGGAACGCTGCGCATGGCCTCGACGCCGAAGCCGGGATAGACCAGCGAGAAGCCGAAGCCGGTGAGCGCAGCGCCGGCGAGCGCCATCTCGGGCCGCGCCGCGAGCCAGATCAGCGCCTGGCCGGCGGCTTCGATTGCCGCACACACCAGCGCGACCTTCGCGCCGCCGATCGCGTCGGCCACATGGCTGAAGAACATCCGGGCCAGGATGAAGGCGGCGGCGTAAGCGGAATAGGCCAGCCATCCATTGGCCCATCCGCGGTTCGCGAACAACAACGCGACAAATGTGGTAACCGCGCCGAATCGACGCTGCCGAGCGCCGAGCCCAGGCCCGGCACCCAGACGGCACCGAGCACTTCGGCAAACGAAGCGCGGGTCGGGTGGTGGAGGGGAGGGACGGCAGGGAGTCGAACGACGAGCAGGAGCGTCAGCAACGGCGCGACCGCGGTGGCGATCGCGACCGCGGCGAAGCCGCAGGCGGCGTAGAGCATGGAGCCCGCGGGCGCGCCGATCGCGAAGGCGGCGAACATCGCCGAGCCGACCCAGGCGATGACCTTGCCGGTGCTGCGGGCATCGGCGAGCGCCAGCCCCCAGCTCACGGCGGCGGTGATGATGAAGCTCTCGGCCGCGCCGAGCAGGCCACGGCCGAGCAGCAGGATGGAGACCGACGCAAGCGGCGTGTTCGTGACGCCGAGCGAGGTCAGATAAAGCAGTCCGGACGCTGCGGCCGCGAGCAGGCCGACGATCACGCCGCGCTTCGATCCGCTGCGATCCGAGAAGTGGCCCGCCCATGGCCGCGAGATCAGCGAAGCGGCGAACTGGCTGCCGGCGACCAGGCCGACCACGAAGGTGCCCTGGCCCAATCCGTCGTGGACATGAAGGGGAAGGACCGGCATCGCCACGCCGATGACCAGAAAGGCGACGAAGACCACCCCCATGATCGGCATCAGGCCGGCGACACGGCGCGGCGCAGCGGCCTCTCGAAGGGCTGTTGCCGACATGTTTGTCATAGGTCCTTGCCTTCGTTCCAGCACCCCGTCTTGGGGCCCGATGGCCGACCCCGAACCTAGGACTTCCGCGCTCCTCCGATTAGGTGATAGATTTCGAATGCGGTCATTAGCTGGGCTTATGAATGAATCGAGAGGACGCCAGCGATCTCCTCGCCTTCCTCGCCGTGGCGAGGGAGCGCAGCTTCACGCGCGCCGCGGCGAAGCTCGGCATGACGCAATCCGCGCTCAGCCAGATCATCCGGAATCTGGAGGAGCGGCTCGGCGTGCGACTGCTGAACCGGACGACGCGGAGCGTCACGCCGACACAGGCCGGAGAGCGGCTGTTCGTCAGCGTCGGCCCTAAATTCACCGAGATGGATGCCGATCTCGCTGCGCTCGGCGAATTGCGCGAGAAGCCCGCCGGGACCATCCGGCTGACGGCGACGGAGTTTGCCGCCGGCGAGATCCTGCTGCCGGCGCTGCAGAAGATCCTGCCGAAATATCCGGACATCCGCGTCGAGGTGATCATCGACTACGGGCTCACCAACATCGTGGCGCAACAGGTCGATGCGGGCATCCGCCCCGGCGAGCTCGTCGCCAGGGACATGATCGCCGTGCGCATCAGTCCGGACTTGCGGATGGCGGTCGTCGGGTCTCCGTCATACTTCGCCGAACGCAAGCGGCCGAAGACGCCGCAGGATCTGACCCACCACAATTGCCTCAACCTGCGTTTGCCGACGCATGGCGGCAGCCTCTATGCCTGGGAATTCGAAAAGAACGGGCGGGAGCTCAATGTCCGGGTGGAGGGCCAGCTGGTGTTCAACAGCGCGGGCCTTCTGCTGGATGGAGCCTTGAAGGGGTTGGGCCTTGCCTACCTCACTGAGGGGCATGTGCAGCCTTATTTGTCCGAGGGCCGTCTGGTCCGGGTGCTCTCGGATTGGTGCCCGCCCTTTTCGGGATACCATCTCTATTATCCAAGCCGCCGCCAGCCTTCGCCGGCCTTCTCGCTGCTCGTGGAGGCGCTGCGATATCGCGGCAAGTAGAAAACCTTGCGCTCGTGAAATTCAGCGCCACCAAAACACCGCCGGGAGGAAGCCGAGTTGTTTCCGAGGAGCGGGCTGACGCGTAGTCGATTGAAAATCAACTCACGGTAGGTCTGGTCGGAAGGACCCGGGAGTGGAATAATTCCCGACGCTTTCTTGATCAGATTTTGACGTCGGCCCAAACCGGCTGGCGATTTGGATTTTCATGATGGCCGCGCTTCCTCAGGATGTGGTGGCGGATTTGCAGCTGGAGAACGCACGGCTCCTGGCCGAATTGCGCGCCGCACAAGATCGCGAGAGCGCCACCGCCGACATTCTCAGGATCATCGCCAGTTCGCCCTCGGAGGTGAAGCCGGTCTTCGATGCAATTGCGAAGCGGGCCAATGCCTTGCTCGGCGGCTTTTCGACGACCGTATTCCGCTTCATCGACGGTATGGCCCACTTGGCGGCATTCACGCCGACGAATTCTGCCGCCGATGAGGCCTTGAAGAATATGTTTCCGCGGCCGATTGCCGATTTCGAGAGTTTCGCAAGAACGCAGGCGGGTAAGGTGGTACCGACCCCCGACACCGAAGCGCTGACGAACGACATCAAATTCATCGCGCGCGCCCGCGGCTTTCGCAGCATGCTGTTCGTGCCCCTCGCGTCAGGCGGCGTGGTGATCGGCATGATCAGCGTGACGCGGGTCGAGCCGGGGACCTTCGCTCCGCATCACGTGCAGCTCTTGCAGACCTTTGCCGATCAAGCCGTTATCGCCATCGAGAATGCGCGGCTGTTCAACCAGGTTCAGCAACGCACCAACGACTTGAGCGAGTCACTGAAACAGCAGACCGCGACCGCCGATGTATTGAAGGTGATCAGCCGCTCCGCGTTCGATCTGCAAACGGTCCTCGATACGCTGACGGAATCGGCAGCGTGGCTCAGTGGCGCCGACATGGCGGCAATCGTCCGGCAGGACACCGACGGTGCCTACTCTCATGCAACCCGGTACAATTTCTCGCCCGAATGGGCCAAGGTCTCGGCGGGCATTCGCCTCACCGCTGGACGCGGCAGCGTCGTCGGGCGCGTCCTGCTGTGCGGCAAAGCCGTCCAGATCCGGGATGTCGCGGCCGATCCCGAATACGCCTATCCCGAGCAGCAGAGGGCCGGTGGTTATCGCACCCTCCTGGGCGTACCTCTGCTTCGGTCCGGAGAAACGATCGGCGTGCTGTTCCTGGGCCGAAAGACCGTGAACTTATTTACGGACAAGCAGATCGACCTGGTCTCCACCTTCGCCGATCAGGCCGTGATCGCGATCGAGAATGTCCGGCTGTTCGACGAGGTCCAGGCGAAGACGCGCGATCTCGCCGAATCGCTGCAGCAGCAAACCGCGACCGCCGATGTTCTGAAAGTGATCAGCCGCTCGACCTTCGATCTACAAACCGTGCTCAACACGCTGGTCGATTCGGCGGCACGGCTGTGCGAAGCGGAGATGGCATTCATCATGCGCCGCGAGGGCGATGAATATCAGGCCGGAGCGGCGGTAGGGTTTTCCGAGGAATACATCGAATTTCTGCAAGGCCACCCGATTACCGCCGGACGGGGCACGATCACAGGTCGGGCCGTACTCGAACGCCGCCCGGTGCAAATCCTCGACGTCGCTGCCGATCCCGAATACGACCTGCACGAGTCCATTACCATGGCTGGGCAGCGCACGGCGCTTGGTGTTCCCCTCCTGCGCGAGAATGAACCGATCGGCGTGATCGTGATCGCGCGCAGGCGCGTGCAGCCGTTCACGGAAAAGCAGATCGAGCTCGTCGCCACGTTTGCCGACCAGGCCGTGATCGCCATCGAGAATGTACGGCTCTTCGAACAATTGCAGACCCGGACGCGAGATCTGTCCGAGACGCTGACTTACCAGACCGGCAGCGCCAATATCCTGCGGGTGATCGCTTCCTCGCCGACCGAGGTCGGTCCGGTGCTCGAGGCGATTGTGGAAAGCGCATGCGGGCTTTGCGAGGCATATGATGCGCTGGTCATTCTGAGGGACGGCGATGACATCGTTGTCCAGGCGCATCATGGACAAGTTCCCGTGGTGTGGAGCCGGCGACCGATCAGTGTCCATTCGCCCTCCGGCCGGGCCATTGCCGACCGCCGCACTGTTCATGTGCACGACCTGCTCGGGCCCGAAGGGGAGGAATTCCCGACAGGACGGGAAATTGCGCTTCGCTCCAACGTTCGGACCGTTCTGAGTGTGCCGCTGTTGCGCGAAGGCGAGAGCATGGGTGCGATCGTGCTCCGTCGTACGGAGGTACGCCCGTTCGGCGAGAAGCAGATCAACCTGCTTCAGACCTTTGCAGATCAGGCTGTTATCGCTCTCGGCAACGTGCACCTGTTCGAGCAATTAAACGAATCGCTGGAGCGGCAGACGGCAACGTCGGAAGTGCTGGAAATCATAAGCGCTTCATCGGGCGCATTGACCCCGGTCTTCCACAAGATGCTGGAGAACGCGACGCGAATCTGCGGCGCCGGCTTCGGCACCATGAATCTCTACGAGGATGGCGGCTTTCGCACGGTCGCCCTGCACAACGCGCCGCAAGCCTATGTTGACACCCGGCTCTACCAGAGCATTCGCCCGCATCCGGCGAGCGGGCTCGGCACCGTCGAGAAAACTCATCAGACGGTTCATATCGACGATATCAGGACGCAGCCGCCCTATGTCGAAGGCAACGCGAACGTTCGCGCGCTTGCCGATCTTGCCGGCGCAAGGACCCTCGTCATCGTGCCCATGCTCAAGGAGGATGAGCTGATCGGCACCATCACGATCTTTCGTCAGGAAGTGAAACCATTCACAGACAAGCAGATCGAGCTCGTGTCCAATTTCGCACACCAGGGCGTGATCGCGATCGAGAACGCACGCCTGCTGAACGAACTGCGCGAGCGCACCATGGAACTGTCGCAATCGCTCGAGGAATTGCGAAATGCGCAGGATCGGTTGATTCAGACCGAGAAGCTGGCCTCGCTCGGGCAACTCACCGCCGGCATTGCCCATGAGATCAAGAACCCGCTCAATTTCGTCAATAATTTCGCTGCGCTTTCCTCCGAACTGATCGACGAACTCGGCGACGAGTTGCGCTCGGTCGCGCTCGGCGAGGCCGCAAGGCATGACATCGACGCGCTGATACACGTGCTGCAAGGCAATTTGGACAAGATCGTGCAGCACGGAACCCGGGCCGATTCCATCGTCAAGAACATGCTCCTGCACTCGCGCGAGGGGTCTGGCGAGCGCCGCTCGGTCGATATCAACGCCATCGTCGAGGAAAGTCTCAACCTCGCCTATCACGGCGCGCGCGCCGAAAAGGCAGGCTTCGATATCACGCTCGAAAGGAATCTCGATCCGTCTGCGGGGGTGCTCGAGCTGTATCCGCAGGAAATCACGCGGGTGTTCCTCAATCTCGTTTCCAATGGCTTCTACGCGGCCGGCAAACAAAGGGACGCCGTCGGCGACGGCTTCGAGCCAAGGCTGCGCGCGACCACCACAAATCTCGGCGGTGCCGTGCAAATCCGAATTCGCGACAACGGCGCCGGCATCCCGGCCGACGTGCGAGAGAAAATATTCAACCCCTTCTTCACAACCAAGCCCGCGGGCGAAGGAACCGGCCTTGGCCTTTCAATCTGCCACGACATCATTGTGAAGCAGCACGGCGGTAGCATCGAGGTCGATACCGCGCCTGGCGATTATACTGAGTTCATCATCACGCTGCCGCGTACGCTGGCGGCACCAGTGCAGACCGGAGGCCGAAGTTGAGCGTCTACATCATGGTGGTCGACGACGAGCCCGACGTCGAGGCGCTGTTCCGCCAGCAATTTCGACGCGATCTGCGCGCCGGTCGTTTTCTCATGGAGTTTGCATCGTCGGCCCCCGCGGCCTTGCAGCGCGCGGTCGAGATTGAGGATGCCGCCCTTATCCTGATCCTGTCCGATATCAACATGCCCGGAATGAGCGGCCTGGAGATGCTACCTATCGTGCGTTCGGCCCGCCCCGATGTTCCGGTCATCATGATCACGGCCTACGGCGACGCCGAGACCAAGCGCAAGGCGCTCGCGAATGGAGCAGCCGACCTGTTGACCAAACCGATCGACTTCGCAGCGCTGCGCCAGGAGATCGATACAAGGCTTGAGCGAGCCGCATGACTGCGACCATTCTCGTGGTTGATGACGAATCGGCTCGGTATGCAAGGTGAAACCACATCCCGGGTGAGATTGGCCATCCCTATGTCCATGGTCACCGAAAATGCTGGAGGGCGAGAATGAAGACGCTCCTGGTCCCGCTTCAGAATATTTCGATGATGACATCGACGCTCGATGTCGTCGTCGGCCTCGCGCAACGCTGCGGCGCCTATGTCGAAGGCTTTCCACTCCGGTTTGGCGTCCCTCCATATCTGGTCGCGGAATTGTCCACCGGCATTCCCATGGAGTCGTATCAGGCGCAGAGCGAAGTCGAATTGAACGACATGCGCAACTTTTTCGAAGCATTCATGCTGAAGCACGATATTCCTCGCGCCAGTGCGGGTTCGGAGCGACCATGCTTCGGTTGGCTGGAAGGTGCGCCTGTGGGCGAAGATTTCGTCGGAAGTCATGGGCGCGCATTCGATCTGATCGTGATGGCGCGGTCCGACGCCGATGCTGCGGGCCCTCACCGTCGCGCGATCGAATCCGCGTTGTTTGAGAGCGGCAAGCCCGTTCTGCTGGCGCCGTTGAACGCACCAAGAAGCATCGCGACCAACATCATGATCCACTGGAACGGTAGTACCGAGCAAGCTCGGGCAAATGCATTTGCCATGCCGCTGCTTCGTCGCGCCGAACGGGTATCGGTCCTGACCGTCGTTGGGGGGCAGGGGGTGCCGGGACCATCTGCCGACCGGATCGTCCAGCAACTGCGCTACAACGACATTGCAGCCGATGTGACGAGGGTTGAACTGGACAATCGCGACACCGGCGAGGCGGTCCTCGATGCCGCCAGAGCTCAAGGCTGTGATCTATTGATCAAAGGAGCCTTCACCCGCACGAGGCTGCGGCAAATGATCTTCGGCGGGGCGACCAGCCATATCATGGACCACGCGGATTTGCCGGTGCTGATGGCTCATTAGCGCATGATCCAGACCCGAAGGGCCGCGTTAGCGCAAAGTGTGCAGCGGTTTTCCCTCGCGACAAACGCGGAACGCGTTTGCGCGGAGATCATGCGCAAACAAGAACCTAAAGCGCGATGACGATTCGTCTCGATCTCATTGCGCTTTCTCGCATCAGGACGAGCGCCGCACCGGCGAAGTCTGCCGATGATACGATCCTACCCGTGTTTTGCCCGACGCGTCAATCGAAATTCGGAAAATGCGTAACGTCTTGTTTCGGCTCGCGTCCGCTACTGTGCATGGGGTTGTTTTCGCACTTTTTGATGGGGACGGGTTGTCGAACGCCATCGGGCGATCAGTGATCGCCGGCAGCCGGTCTGGTTGAGGAAATTGAATGGTGGGCGCACAAGGGATCGAACCTTGGACCTCTCCCGTGTGAAGGGCAAGGTCGCCATTCGCAAGTCGTTGATCGCGCGAGAAAAATGTGCTGCTTAGTCATCGGTTGCGCTAGTTTTGCACTACTTTCGATAGATCATTCCGGCGCCCCATCCCTTTCACAAACTTCCTAGCCATGCCGACAGGGTCTGCCATCCAAGGCGCTTTCGACCAAGCGCTGATAACGGGCAGCATATTGATGGCCTCGATAAGAGGGGCTTGCGGGACATGTGTGTAGTGACGACTCATATCGTCTACGGCATGGCCCAGAATCTGATCCTTGATGTGTGGATGCACTCCGGCGATAACTAGTTGAGTGGAGACCGTGTGGCGTGCCGTGTAGGGACTGATGCCGCCGATACCCGACCTCTTCCTGGCGTTCCTGATAGCTGTTTTCATTTGGCCACTGATCCCTGCACGGACGGGGTATGGGGTGCCCAACGAGCTTCGAAATAATAGACCACCTCGTTCTATCAAAGCCTTGAAGAGAGGGACCAAGAACTCATGGATCGGAATTCCTCGCGGTTCTCCGATCTTAGAGTTTGCTAGGGTGATCCAACGCCCTTCAAGGTCCACCATGTCAGCCGATAGTACGAACAGCTCGATTGGGCGCATTCCCGTATAGAAGAGTGCCGTCATGACCATTGCCGGTGCAGGGGACATAGACACAACAAAATCACAAGCTCGTTCGTACCCAACTGCTTTAGTACCGGCGCGCAATGCCTTCGCCCGAATGATGTTGGTGCCCTTGGGTTTCTTTGGGCGTTTCCACTTCCGTGACGAGTCCGGTAGCGCATGGTTCCAGACCGCGATGAAAGGCGTGTAGCATTGCCGGTTCTTCGTATCTTGCTGCGTACGAGGACATAATTTTTCAGCGGCTGCGTCCAAGTCTTCTTGGGTGATCTTATGAAGTATCTTGGTTTCGAAATAGCCTAGAAGCCCCGTCCACCTTCCATTGACTTCTTTGCCGAGAAATCGAGCCGATCCTCCGGCTGCCATATATGAAACCGCCGCCTCAAAAAACGTGAGGTTAGCTTCCCTTCCGTAGATGCTATCTTGCAAGAGGCGAGCTTCGCGCTTTATGCGGATGGCTTCGGCAGCCTTCTTGTCGTTAGTTCCCGTGCTTTCGAATACAGCTTGTTTTCGGACAGTGCCACGAAGGTACCAGTATTCTGAGCCCTTTCGTCTGACAAGTTTGAGCGGCAACGCATAGTCTCCCAGATCGATAACAAATCTTGCTCAGAGAACAGGAAGAGCCGTCCGTTCTTTGAGTAAAAAGGGTGGCGCTTGACCAGCTCCCTCAACGCCCTCTTGCTGATCCTTAGTTTCAGCGCGGCTTCCTTCAAATTGAAGATTCGGCCGATGCCCGGCAAGTTGTCGTTGGCGTGAAGCGGGGTCGATGGTTCGAAGCCGCTCAAATCCTTTCCCCGCAAAAATTAATAGACTCAGAAGACTCTTTTAGAGTACGTAAGTGCACGGTGTCAAGCCGGGGCTCACTCGAACTCATCGAGGGCCACCGTGCCACCATAGCTTCTCAAATCGCGGCGCAAGCCAACAGGCGTCTGAAGACCAGGAAAACGCATGAACAACTCAATTATGATCGCTGCGCTCGGCTATGCCGCGCTTGGCTGGCCCGTATTTCCGTGCAATCCCGCAGATAAGAGTCCTCTAACGCCGCGTGGCTTCAAGAACGCGACCATCGATCACGACATTATCAACGCGTGGTGGTCGCAGTGGCCAAATGCAATGATCGGCATTCCAACCGGCATTGCGTCCGGCCTTTGGATTCTCGACATCGATATCAAAGAGAATGCAGATGGCGCGGCCGCGCTGGCGCGACTTGAAGCAACGCACGGTGAGCTACCCGATACTTACACGGTAGCTTCGCCATCAGGCGGTAGGCACTTTTACTTCCGCTACGTCGATGGAATTGGAAATCGGGGAGGCTTTGAACCAGGAATCGATGTGCGCGGTGAAGGGGGCTACGTGATTGCGGCGGGTTTCGAACATGGCGCGGGGGCGCCAATCCTGCTTTTGAATTCTGAATAGTCCGGGATGAGTAATTTCGTCCTCAAGGCGTTTGATGGCTGGCGATCCGATGAGGCTCTTGAATAGGTTGGGAAAGGTGGGAAGCTGTTTGTAATGGGCGACAAAGTTGAATGTCTTTGTTCTGTGGTCGAATTCGATATCTAGAAATTCCCAAAATGGAATTTGCGATTCGATGTCGGTTGTATCGTCGCGTAGTCTGCTTTCGAGATCGCGCATGTGGCTCATGAGAAAGGACTCTTTTAGCCGCGATACCAACTCGTCTTCAAAGTAAAGTCGATAGACTTGGTTGGCGCGAACTTTTGGATGAGTGCTTACTACTCGTCCCTTGTATGAGCGGCCCTCGAAGGTAACTGATACGGCTGTTACCGGATTTTTCGAGTTGAGGATTCCCGGAAAGACGCGATCAAATTTCCATAGCGCACACACCCAGTTGGGGATGGTTGTGCCAGCATCTCTGAAAATGGAGTTATCAACCTTCTTTCGCCACAACGGAAACTTGACACCGGTTCTCTCAATCTTTTCCGTCTGCTTATTCCTTCTGCGCAACGAAACGAGCGGCGCGTTCGGCACTACGTCCCCCTATCCAGTTCGTCCAGGTGCTGCTCTATACATGTTGGTAGCTTTCGATTGCGTCCCCAAAGACCGTGCTATGATTCGCAATCCGCCAAGCTAAACATTAAGATGTATTAGCTAAAAGGTACACGTATTGAATAGCGGTCTTCAAGGTCCAGAAGGATCGAATTTGGTTTTGGGCCGCTTGTCTAAGACCTCAGTCACACTCCGATAGAACGTCACCGAACCTGGTCGCGCAGTGTGGTCCCAAACAGTGACTTCGGCCGATACGACCACGAACGCGGGTCTGGTTGAGACTTCCGTTGAAGGTGAACCCGCGTTCTCTCTCTATTCATCGCTCGGTACGGCGCCCGACGCCAACAACAGCACGCGTCAGTTTCTTCCGGCGAACACGGCGGTTGATATCTTCGGTGACGGTGCGGGCGGCGAAAAAGTGGCTTGGATTCTGGCATAAAATCGGGGCGTTCTGTGGGAGATAGTGCGCGTCCATAAAGCGAGTACTCTCCGCTTGCGGCGCCCGACGTTGAGCGCGGCGACGTGTCCCGGGATGTCCCACCCGCCACCGGTCGTTCTGGGAATCTAAAGCAGGATGGAGGCAACGGATGGATAGCCGTTGACTGTCCCAAGCTCGCGTCGCCGGTTTGGTATGGAACGATAGATGTCATCAGCTAGGTCGGTCAGCTTCTGCTCTCGGTCAACGCGAAGATTGCCAGTTGTATCTGAAGGTGTATCATCCCCTCCCAGCAATCCAATCAGCGATCCTGGCAATGCACTCGTCGTCGGTGTAATAGGCGGCGTGAACCAATGTTTGATCCGCTTCGATTGTGCGGAGTAACGATACAACATCAGAAGCTGACACTGCTAGGCCCGCGAAGGTCTGTGATACACTTCCGAGATGCCGTGAAATCCATTCGCTTCGCTTCCTCAATGCGCGTTGCTCAGCACCTTTCGGCATGTTTTCGTATCTGACAAACTTGTCTGTGACGTTGCTTGGAAACTGTGTGACTGGGGGAGGATTGAACCCGTAATTCTCTAAGCCCATGACGAGTCTCAGCAGCACAGGCCAGCTCCAGCGGCGTACAAAGTAGGTTACAAGCGCGGGACCAACGCTCGCTAAAGACTGCAATAGGTGAGCACACCAGCGAAACGGCGACCAGATCGCTGAGTAGAACGCTGCCCCCAAAAATGGCCTAAAGGCCAGCGCGACCAGTACTATAAGAACGGGCGCGGCGAACAGCTGTGCATTCTGCCACATGAGAGCTTCGGCTTCGTGCTGCGCTATGAGACCCTCCGAACCCGGCCCCTCAGTCTCAAAGGTTCCAGCCGATCGGTCAACAGCCCATTTGAGAATGTCCAGAGTCGAACTGACAATGTAGAAATCTAGGATTCCGGCTACGCATTTTGCAAATATTCCAATATCTCTGAACGATTTAGCGCCACGAATGCGCGCAACCTCGCCAAGGCGAAACATCTGGGATTGGACTGAGGAAACCAAGTAACGGAGCAGAGTTTCCTT
Source organism: Bradyrhizobium sp. 1(2017) (assembly GCF_011602485.2). Taxonomy (NCBI): domain Bacteria; kingdom Pseudomonadati; phylum Pseudomonadota; class Alphaproteobacteria; order Hyphomicrobiales; family Nitrobacteraceae; genus Bradyrhizobium; species Bradyrhizobium sp. 1(2017). Next base: position 1,754,839 of record NZ_CP050022.2, read on the forward strand.
GACAGCAAGAGGGGCATCGATCGTGGGCAAATGGTGAAGTACTTGCCATGCTTCGTCGGTCGGGCAGCCGATTGCTAGTAAAGTGGCTTGCGGCTGAATATGTTCGTCAGCATCGTTTATTTGCGCGATCTGGATGCGATTCAGAGACCTGCGACGTGCGCGCCATAAGAAAAATAAAATGAGAACCATCGAGGCCGCCGTCCAATACGGCCACAGCGTTGGCAAAACCAACACTGCCAAGATAACCACGTTTAGAGCTAAGCCAATGACATAGACCCAGATGATGCCCCAGCCGATTATTCTTAGCCAATTTGCTTGTCGCTCGGCTCGTTTCCGTATTGGCGACAATGTGTCCATGAATGGTGTCCCTATAGTTACAACCTTACCAAGTCCTCCGTTCGATTTGGACGCAGCCGAAATTTGCGCTAGAGCTTCGACAACGACATTGCCGCCGTGACTGTGCGCTACCAAATGACAGCGCCAGCCTTCGTTCTGAAGGTTGTGCACATACTCCGCTAACGCAGTGGCCGCGTGCGTGCGTGCAATCCAGCTATTCTCGCCCTGCGACCAGTAAAAAATGGGCTTCCCGTCGTCACAGTGCGCCCAGCACCGAGCTGCGGAGCCGCGCGACCACAGAGCAATATTCAGTTTCCTGACAAAGCCATCTGTTGCGCCTTTGCCATCGTCTGGCTGATACCATTGAGCCATGTCTGGCTTGGGCGCCGCCCAGGTACCGTGCACGATGATCACCGTTTCCTTCGTGAAACTGTCCATCGCTTACCCCTGCGAAATCTCAGCAAGGCAACCTGAACTCGATCAGAAATTTCGGCGTTCTAACAGCACGCTTGTTGTATGTTCCGGGTAAAGGTTTCTCACACCCATTTGCTACGGGTATGTCTGCTCTAAGACGTGGCTGAAACCTATGGGGCAACACTATCTTCACAACCTGAGCACGTCTACCGATTCCCGTATCCAAAAAATGGGACCCGTTGCGGCGTCCCGACGATGACGCGGCGGGCTGGCCGGTGGTGAAGGTCATTTCGCTAACGTGACCGACTTTGCCGGAGGCGAGCCTTTTCGATGGCTCCGTTTGGGTCAAGGTTTACGATTTCTGATATAGCGAATATTTTACTTGCTCCGTCGGGCAAAACAGTGGTTCATAAGGTGCTGGTCTAACTGTTACGGGCGGAACCAGCACGATGACGGATGAAAGCGACGTGACCTCCGATCTGTCGAAGATCGCAAGGCTTAACGGGGATTTTCGAAGGAACTACGGCACGCTGCTCGGCGCGTTCCTCTATCTGCGATCAATCAGCGCGGTGCGCGGGCGCTCTTGGTTTTGGGCCGGCTTATTTTCGATCGCGTGCTCGGCCGCGTTGGCGTGGCTCGGGAAGCACGGCATTTCTTGGTTAGCCTCCGGGTGATGGCCCGAATGAGCGCATTGGCCGTTTTGAAGCAAGTTATCTTACGACGGTCACGGGCCGCTTCCGAAAACCTGATGGTTCGCTTCACTTTGCCATCGGTAGGCAGCAAAACGTAATCGAGCACGGTCCGGTTATGCTCGGAGAGTCTAATGGCTGCAATCCATCCTGCGGGTACGTGCGCGTCACATTGAATTGTCCAATGTGGCGAATGAGACTCCAATTGGCCTGGCGTCCAGCGTGCCGCCCGGACCGATACGCAGATGTTGTCATTCACACGCAACGAATCTGTCCAGCCGCCGGAGCTCGTTCGACAACCCGCTTTGCTGATGGCAGCCCGGATGCGCGATGTAAGTCTCGTCTTCTGTTCAGACCAGAGAGGACGCGATTCCAAAAACTCATAGTTCCGCTTGGGAGTGAAGCCGAGCAACCGATAAAGGTTTCTCATGCTGCCAAAGTGCGTTTGACACGTCGCGACACAGGGTAAGCCCGGTGTGCGATCGATGATGCTGATGCTCAAGCGACCTTCTTTGAGCAATGTTCGGCGCAACCGGACAAGCATCTCTTCTTCCGAGATATCAACGCGGCGCTCTTCAATGAATCTATTAGCTTGCTTGAAGACCTCGCGATCAACAACCGGTTCGAGGCATCCTTCCGCTCGAATCCATTGGTCGGGCGGATTGTAAGTTCGTGTCTGACGCAGCTTCCATGATCGCCGATTGAAAATCAGGTTCCCTATGTAACTTTCCTCCCTGAGAATGGCGCCAACCATCACGCGCGTCCACGGCTTGCCCGTGCGGGTCGGCACCTGCCTCTTGTTCAATTCCCATGCAACGACGGACTCGGATTTTACCTCTAAGAAGCGAGAGAAAATCCATTGGACTGTGGCCACCTCATGCGGCTCACCCGGACGAACTCGAATATGGTCTGTGGTAAGGTATTTGCGTTCACCGTCTTTCAGAATGCCCTTCGACCGGTCTTTCTCGTCCACAAGCTCCCGCACTAGGGCGTAACCAACTTTGCCGCACGCTTTGTAGCCCAAGCGAGCAAATCGGCATTGGCCGGCGTAGACCTTTGCCGAAAGCTCGCGGCTGTACTCGGCGGCCATAACTCTCTTGATGTTCTTGACGATGCTTGCGAGCATGCTGCCGTCGTTATCGAACCCGAATCAAGATGTCGGCCGAACGTGCTAAGGAAGCGCGCAAGGTCGCCGACAAGCTCGCGTGCGAGGCGTGGAACTATCGCATGCTCGGCTATAGGCTCAGCCATCGCCCACGATCGGCGATGCGATCAACGGTGGCTATCCTTATCTGGAAGTGCGTTGCCTGGGATGCGGCACGAATCAGGCCGTGGCGCTAGAAATTGTTCGTCGTCCTAAGGCGACGCCGGTACATGAACTAGAGCGCTAGATGCGTTGCAAGAATTGCTCCGCAGTACGGCGATATCCGTACAAGCGAAGCGCGCTGGTGGCGTTGAGGCTAATGAAAATTTCGGCGAGCCATCCGCCTTCAACGTGGTGGCGGGAGAGATGACATGGAAAACGAAGTTGCTGACATATTGACAGAGTTGCGCAGCAACTTGCCCGAGATATTCAAACGCATGCCGGTAAAGCGGCTTGCTCAGTACGACAGACTTCAAAAGACGCTTCATACAACGGACGTTTCGGTAGACTCTGCGTATCAGCGTGATTTCGCAGATTTCTACAAGTTGCGCGGGCCGCAGACTTTTAGGCAGAGCTATTTTGCTTTGCTAAATGTCGAAAAGACCGAATCCGATTCCGATTTTTTACGCGTGCTTCAGGCGATCTTGGATAGTTGCAACCAGGTCCACGCGTCATTTGCGTCGAAACTCTTGGCCACCGTGAATGCCAACTTGCCCGTATATGATAGCGAGGTCCTGAAGCGGCTGCGATTATCAAACTATGCGGGAGGAAGCGTCGCTGCTCGGATGAAACGAGGCACTGAAAGATATCAAGCGATATGTCGCTTTCATAAGCTGGCGAAAGAAGAACCCTTGTTCTCGGTTTTGATTGCAGAGTTCGACACGGCGTTCTCAGAGTTTGCGCATTTCACCGGCGCGAAAAAGCTCGACTTGATACTTTGGCAATCAAATCGCACTGATGCGTAACTCAATATGTGCAACCTCTACAGCATCACCACCAACCAAGCCGCCATTCTTTCGCTTTTTCGCGTGGTCAATCGCTACGTCGGCAATCTCGCGCCAATGCCGGGCGTGTTTCCCGACTATCCGGCGCCGGTCGTGCGCAATGCCGACAACGGCACCGAACTCACCTTAATGCGTTGGGGCATGCCGCCTCCACCGCGAACCGGTGGACCGCCTGTGACCAATATCCGCAACACGTCATCGCCGCACTGGCGTGGATGGCTGAAGCCTGAGAACCGCTGCCTTGTGCCGTTCAACAGCTTCGCTGAATACGCACCCGAACCAAATCCCGATACCAAGAAGAAGGATGTCGTGTGGTTCGCCGTCAATGCCGACAGGCCGCTCGCTGCTTTCGCTGGCATCTGGACGATCTTCAATGGCGACCGTGGCACTAAGAGCAAGCCGGTGCCCGGTCCCCACAACGTCTATGGATTTCTAACGACAACGCCAAACGCTGTTGTCGAGCCAATCCATTCGAAGGCTATGCCGGTCATCCTCACGACGGACGAAGAGCGCGACGTGTGGATGCGCGCGCCTTGGGTCGAGGCGAAGGCATTGAGCGGCCTTTGGCGGATGATGGGTTGATAATTGTCGCGCGAGGTGAGGCGAAAGAAGACGTAGCTGTGACGTGACTGCGGCTAATACTTGACGGCGCTTAAGTTTTTGGAAAGATGGGACGCCAACCTGAGGGTACAGGGGGAGTTCCATGCGTGCTATAATTGCCGCACTAGTTCTGTTCGTCACTATTGTGAATCCGGTCCAGGCACGCGGTCCCTACGGTAGGATATCCGTCGCCGGATGGTCGGGCGGAGCTTATACGGACGATAAGACTGGCCAGTTCTCGAACTGCATTGCGAGCGCGAGCTACAAGAGCGGCATCAATTTTGGTGTTCTAGTCACCAAGGCTTTCAGTTGGATGCTCGCGTTCACACATCAGAGTTGGACTCTATCCCAAGGACAGAAGTTTCCAATCGTTCTGAGTTTCGATGGCCGGAACACGTTCAACGTAGACGCCGTGGCCATATCGGGGACGACGGTCTTTGTTCCAATGCCGGACAATTCCGCTCTAGTTAAGAGCTTCCGCGCAGCGCGAACAATGTCTGCATTTGCCCAAGGTCACCTTTTTCAATTCGATCTGAGCGGAACATCGGTTCTCATTCCTGCGCTGGTAACGTGCGTGAAGACCATTAATGCCGGAGGTATCGCTGCCGCCAGTGACTTCACGGCGGCGGTCGCTTCCAACGCCACGCCGAAACTTGTCGCGCCAAACACATCGCCAACCAACGCGTCCAGCTTGGAACCGACGCGTCCGCAAGAAGGCTCGGCAGAATTGCAGTTGGAGGCGATGCAGCTGGCCTCAAACTTTATTCTCAAAGCAACCTCGTTGTCTCATCCGAGCCTAGTTAGCCGGTCTCAGACGCCTGTTGCTCTTGCATCTACCGGGGCGGCTTGGAAAGCCGACAACGCGACTGGGTTCGTTCGCATTATTCCCCCGCAACCCAATGTGGCTGGGCTTGACGTGGCTGCGGCAATCGTTGGGAACGATGCAAAAGACTGCAAAGGAAAGTTTGCCTCCGCGCGTAATAGCGAGCTTGTTGACAGTGAAGTAGTGTTCCGGGGGATGTCCTCTTGCGAGGATTCTGAGAAGTCGGCGATAGCCGAGTATTTCATCCTTCCACGCAAAGCTGGAGGGTTCATCATGTTTTCTGTGATAACGCCGACGAAGACCATCGGCCAACAGATTCAAGGTCAACAGCGTGACGAACTGAATGCTGGTTTCCGCAAAGCGGCCTACACTTCAATGACGCAATGACGGTGAGTTGCATTGGTCATCGGTGATCGAAACATCCACTTTGCACGAAAAACTAGATTGCCCATGATCTTAAAAAGCAGCCTCCTCGTCGTATGTACTCCCATTGTTGCTGTACTTGCGATTTCGTCCACCCCGAGCTGGGGATGGTACTGGAGCAAGCGCAGTACCGTGAAGAGCTATGAAAAGTGTCTGCAAGAAAACAAATCGAGCATCGTTAACTGGAATGTCATTAGTGCGAAGTGCATCGAGAAGCTTGCAACGCCAGTGCCCGTTGAGAGTGTTGGAGTCGGGTATAAGGAAGACTACGAGACGTACAGGAACGATCAAGAAGGAATGCAGCTCGACAAGGAGCACGCACTGTTCAGTTGGAAGCGCAACGTCGTCATAGCCAAGCCGGGCGAATACTCGATCACCGATACCTCCTACGTCGCGACCTTCTCCGCAGAAAACTTTCTCCTGACGGGTGTTTCCGCTGTGATTCAGTTGGAAAATGGAGAGGAGCGGACGATAACCGCAAGCGATGTCAGTCCTGCCAAGTCCTTGTCCGCCGAAGCCTTGCCATCGGTGCGCGTGTCAGATTTCGGATCCTCTCCCCAACACACGCAGTGCAGCTCCACGAATCTTACCAACTGCATCAGCATTCGAGTAATTTCCGCCAACGGATTCGAGATTGCGGTTGATTGAGCGCCCGCTATTCGCAAGACCATCAGCAAGGCGCTTCTCGCCAGTAGTGATTTTGGCTGGTTTGGCGATGTTCATTTACGGCGCGTGTGCCGCCTCTGATTTCGCGGGCCGCGCCAGCGTCATCGACGGCGATACTCTCGGAATCCATGGTAACTACATTCGCTTATGGGGCATCGACGCACCCGAGCACGATCAGCTTTGCCGTGGTGAAGATAGTTTGCATTATCGGTGTGGTGCCAAGGCCGCCAACGAGCTGGATCAGTTCATCAATAGTCGCGCGGTTAGGTGCTCAGCCATTGAGACCGATCGGTACGGCCGAGTGGTTGCTTCGTGTTCGGTTGAGGGCACTGATCTTGCGGAGTGGCTCGTCTCGCATGGCCACGCGTTGGATTGGCCGCGCTTTTCGAAAGGCAAATATGACCAGGCGCAAAAGGACACCGAACGGACAGGGCGCGGCATTTGGGCGGGAAGCTTTGCGGCACCATGGCTATACCGAACATGCATTCGAGCAGGTGGCACCACAACGAAATGTTCGGATGATCCGCGTTAAGCGTCACAGTGTGACTAGGAGGCCACTAGGTCTACCATTCTTAATTGGAGCGTTGCATTTCCGAGTCTTCTCCACCCGTATTCGGGTTACGTTGCGAGTGCTGGGGCTGAGGTCAGCCGCTTGAGTTTTAGACCCGGTGGCCGCTCGAATATTACGAGCGGTCTACATTCTTTTCTCTCCTGATGCGAATTGGGGTCTGCCATGGACCGCAATGAATACTTCTGCACCGCGTGCCCCAAGCCGCGAAGGCTCGTCGGTAGCGAGACCGCCGCCAAGCGGTACGAAATTCGCTCTTACGAATGCCCGTCTTGTAAGAGTGTCTTGCGGATGGTGGAACGCACCGAGCCAAGCATGTTTCCACGTTGAGGAACTTGGCGACGTGAAACGGCTTATGTCGTCGAGCCGTTTCGGAGGAAATAGCCATGGCTATCGACGCGTTCGCAAGCACCACGCCGTTGTTTCTTCCTGAAAAGTTCTTCGTCGGACGCCTCGAAGGATGGGCAGTGGTGGAAAGTCTTGTCGGCGGGCTTTTGAAGCGGGCGACGATAGCCGCTCATGGCGAATTAGACGCGGACACTGACACTGTTGTGCTAACTGAAACGTACACATTCGATGATGGCCACAGCGACACACTACGCTGGACAATTCACAAGATGGCGGAAGGCCAATACATCGGACACGAAAACAGGTTGGAAGGCGAGGCCACAGGCGAACAAGCCGGATGTGCTTTCCATTGGAAATACACTCGCGACACGCCGCAGGGCGACGGCGAATCGTTCAAACTGAACTTCGATGATTGGTTCTATGCGATAGATGATAAGGCGTGCATCGTTCGCGGGAGCGCCGGGCGAGCGCACATTCCGTTCGCCACGGCGCATGTCACTTATCGGAAGCTCTAAGCCTTAGGTGTGAACTCGGGCACCGCTAACGCATGACTGTGTTCACTCAAGCAGAACGCTTAAGCTTCTTCACATCGAGGCTAACGTAGGCGCGTTTCTGGTCGTAGTGAAACTGAATGCCTTGGGCTTCCAACGCGCGCACAATTGCAGACCTAACAGTCGGAATTGGTTGCGTATGACCGATTTCAAACCGTTTCAAAGTTGCAAGCGCGACATTGGCCGCGTTGGCCAAGTCAGGCTGGGTCCAATCGAGCAAAGCCCTGGCCGCTCGGATTTGCGCTCGATCCACTTTGTCAGGGTCGATCATTTGTACCCAAAATCGGTAAAGCTCACGAAAGCTCGTATCCCCTTTTCTGGAAAACTAAAAGGTGCTTCTGAATTTTTCTGACCCACAGATTGTAGGGCCGCCACGAATAATTCACGCGGCGCCTAGTGCACGGAATCTGCACGGCACTGCACGACATTTCGCGCTTCGTTCCGCTCTGAAAGAGAATGTCCTAAGAGCGGTTCACAAAGCCAACTGGCCAACTATTTGAGAAGTCGGGGATAATGGTGGGCGCACAAGGGATCGAACCTTGGACCTCTCCCGTGTGAAGGGAACGCTCTCCCGCTGAGCTATGCGCCCGGGACCATCATGCAGGCGGCCGGACTTTCGGCCGGCCGGCACATGGAGCCCGCGATTTAGAAGTGCCGGCCGAAGGTGTCAAGTTTTCAGGCGCTGACAGCCCGGAAAACCTGCCGCGGCTCGCGCGATACGCCGGTGAGGCCGGGTTTCGGCCCGATTACGCGCCCTGCTGGCGGGCGCGGGAGGCGTGGGCCTGGAGCGCGCGGATGCGCTCGGCGAGCGTTCCGCCACCCTCGGGCAGGCTCGCGGCGGCTGCGCCCTTGGCCGCGGCGTCGTTGGCCGGGCGCGGCGCCGGTTTCGGCGGCTGGCCGGCCTCGGCGGCGAGCAGGGCCTCGATCGGCGAGTTCGGGCCCTCGAGCTGCATCGCGAGTTTGGCCACTTCGGCGGCGATGTCGTTGATGCGCTCGCGCAGCAGCGCGTTCTCCATCCGCTCGGTCGCCCAGGAGCTCTCCGCCTGCTGCTGGATCGCGTTGACGTCGCGCTGCAGCTTGGCGCGCTCGTCGCGCGCAGTGCGGAGCTGTTCCTCCAGCGCGGTTTTTTCCGCACGCAGAGACTCGAAGGCGGCCGACGACTTGCCGCCGCTCAGGGCTGCGAGTTCGACGCGCAGTTCCTTGACGGTGCGTTCGGCGCCGTCATTGGCCTGGCGCAGCTGGTTGTTCTCGTAGTCGCGCTCGGCGAGCAGCTTGCCCTGCGTGGCGAGGCGGCCCTCGAGGTCGGAGACGCGGCCCGACAGCATCTCGGCCTCCTTCACCTGCACGATGAGCTGGCGATCGAGCTCGGTGACGCGCTGGCTCAGATTCTCGACGCGGCCGCGGGCCTCGGCGAGCTCGCGCGAGGCGGTCTCGGATTCGGTCCGCTCCAGCGCCAGGCGCGCCTGCGTCGCGGCGAACTCCTTCTCGGCGTCGCCGACGCGGTTCTTCAGTTCCTCGATCTGCGTGCGCACGGCGACCAGCTCGACCTGGCGGCTTTCCGCCATCATCGAACGGTCGGACAGCTCGGTGTTGATCCTGCCGAGCTCGGCCTGCTTGTCGGCCAGCGCGATCTCGGCCTCGCGCAGGGATGCGGTCTTGGCGTTGAACTCTTCTTCGGTGGCGCGGAGCTGCTCCTTCACCGCCTTCTCGCGCGCCTCCAGCGCGAAGATCGTGGCGTTCTTCTCGCCGAGCTCGATCTTCATGCGGTTGATGGCGTCGCTCTTCTTGCCGAGCTCGGCGAGCTGGCTCGTGGTCTTGTTCTTGAGCTGCTCGACGCTCATCTCCAGCCGTCGCGCCGACATGGCGAATTCGGCCCGGAGCTGGTCCTTGTCGGCCTGGATCTCGGCCATCGACAGCGGGGTGGCGGCCTCGAGCCGGCGCGTGGTCAGGCGCACCGCGCGGTTATGCACCAGCGGCACGATGGCAAGCCCGCACAGCATCGAGAGCAGGAAACCGATCGCCAGGTACATGATCGGTTCGACCATGGTCCAGAACTCCCAGAGCTAAGGAAAAATTTACCAACGACCATGCCATGGCGGGCCGGCAAAAAGCCAGCCCCGCTCTGTCGTTAACCTTGATCTGTGAGCAGACGGGAGAAGGAAAACCCTAGAACGGGTTCCAGGTCGCGCGCGGGGTGTATTTGAGGTAGCCGATATTGGCTCCCAGCCGCAGGCCGAGGCCCGAGCGGATCGGCACCAGCACGATGTTGTTGGCGGTGAGCGCCGTCATCCCGAAACCGCCGATGATGTAGGCCGAGCCGTCGAGGCCGGCGAAGCGCTGGTAGATCGCGTTGGTCGCGGGCAAATTGTAGACCAGCGTCATGGTGCGGGCACCGTCGCCGCCCCAGTCGAAGCCGAGCGAGGGGCCCTGCCAGTAGACGCGCAGATCCCCGGCGTTCTTGGTGTAGAGCGTGCCTTCGCCGTAGCGCAGGCCGGCGACGAAGGCACCAGAACCTTCCTCACCCAGGATATAGCCGTTCGGCAGGCCCCATTGGCTCACCGCCTTCTCGATGATCGAGGCGAGCCCGCGCGAAACATTCCCGAAGAAGCGGTGGCCGGCATTGACGAGCTCATCCGGCCCATAGGTGCTGGGTGTCGGGGTCCGCTGTGGCGGCGGCAGGTCCGGCGGCGGCGCCGGCTGGGCGGAGGCCGGCACGATCCAGCCGACCATCGCGACGAGCGCGAGCGCAGCAAGGCGTGATGCGAAAGTCATAAAAGAACCCCTGGTATCGAATCCCGTCGCTTCCTTAACCTGACGCCAACAGGCACGGCTCTAGGTTGCGCCGGATGTCCCCTCGACTCGGATGTTATCCGCAGCAACTATGACGGCACAACGGCAGGAAGATAGCCCTTTGCGCCCCGGAATTGCCTTGATCGGCCGTCTGGTCTGCCTGCTGGCGGGCATCTGGCTGACCTGCGCGGGGCTGCCGGCCAAGGCTGCCACCACCGAGCGGATCGTCATCAACCGTTTCAGCGGCGTCGCCATCGAGGGCTTCGACCCCGTCGCCTATTTCGTCGATGGCGCGGCCGCGCGGGGCACGGCGCAGTTCGAGGCAATCCTCTGGGGCGCGGTCTGGCGCTTCCGGAACGAGGGCAACCGGGCCTCCTTCGTGTCCCATCCCGAGATCTACGGACCGCAATACGGCGGCTATGATCCGGCCGATATCGCCCGCGGCGTCGCCATCGCCGGCAATCCCCGCTTCTTCGCGATCGTGGCCCAGCGGCTCTATCTGTTCAGCCGCGAAACCAATCGCGACGCCTTCGCCGCCGATCCCGAGCGCTTCCTCTATGAGGTCGGCAAGCGCTGGCCGGCGCTGCTGGACCAGCTCGGTCAGTAGCAAGCCCGGTCAGGAGCGGCCGACCACGTCAGAAATCACCGCCTGCGGGTCACCCCAGGCGATGAACTCCGGGATGATGAAACCGCTGCCGCTGCGCTGGCCGAAGCGGAGCGCGCCGCCCTGGCCGTCGGTCACCCTGCCGCCCGCCGCGGTCACGACCGCGCAGCCGGCCCCGACGTCCCATTCCGATGTCGGCCCGAAGCGGGGATAGATGTCGGCGCTGCCGTCCGCGATCCGGCCGAATTTCACCGCCGAGCCACACGTCTTCCTCACGGCATTGGAGCGGCTATCGATGAAAGCCTCGCTTCTGGGATCGCCATGCGAGCGGCTCACCGCCGCGATCCAGGGCTCGCCTTGCGCCGGCAGCTTGCGGGTGCGGATCGGCTCGGCCGTACCGATGGTCACGCCCTTAAAGCTGACGCGCTCGGCGCCGCGCCCGACGATACCGCGCCAGAGCAGGCCGAGCGCGGGCGCGGAGACGATGCCGAGCAGCGGCACGCCCTCGGTCACCACGGCGAGGTTGACGGTGAACTCGTCGCGGCCGGCGACGAACTCCTTGGTGCCGTCCAGAGGATCGATCAGGAAGAAGCTGCCCTGGAACGGCGGGGAGGCGAGCTGGGTCCGCTCTTCCGACAGCGTCGGCACGTCGACGGCGAGCTGCGCGAGGCCTTCGGCGATGATGCGGTCGGCGGCAAGGTCCGCCTCCGTCACCGGCGAGCCGTCCTGCTTGCCGTCGACCCGCATCGCCGCGCGGTTGACGGCCAGGATCGCTTCGCCCGCCTTCACCACCAGCGCGGTGAGCGGCTCCATCAGGCCGGATGCGGCCGCATCGTCGATCATCCTCACTTGCGTGCCTCATTCATCGGCAAGTTTCGTCCCTCTCGGTTGATTCGCCCTGATCGATTCGACCGGGGCCTTTATGGCCGCTTCGAACCTATCGCAAGCTAGCTGCCGCGGGCTTGCGAATGTTAGAACCCGCAGCATCCGTCAAGCATGCGTGATTCGCGGCGTCCAGCGCCGTGCAATTCCAGGAACCCTCCAGGACCCCATTATATGTCTGACGCTTCGTCGCCCGCGACCGCCACTGCTCCCGATATGCTCGAACTCGCTGCGCTCTTGTGCTCGCGGGTCTGCCACGATCTCATCAGCCCCGTTGGCGCCATCGTCAACGGGCTCGAAGTGCTCGACGACGATCCCAAGCCCGAGGACCGCGAGTTCGCGCTCGACCTGATTCGCAAGAGTGCCAAGACCGCCTCGGCCCGGCTCCAGTTCTGCCGCCTCGCCTTCGGCGCCGCCGGCTCGTCCGGCGCGCAGATCGATCTCGGCGATGCCCAGACCATGGCGCGCGGCCACATCGAGGACGGCAAGTGCTCGATCACCTGGAATCTGCCGCGACTGCTGCTGCCGAAGAATCGCGTCAAGCTGCTGCTCAACATGCTGGTCGTTGCCCAGCACACCATCCCGCGCGGCGGCATGCTGACGATCGATCCGATCGGCGAGGGCGAGACGATGAGCTTTCGCATCACTGCGACCGGACACAATGCGCGTCTGCCGCAGAACATCTCCGAGCTCCTCAGCGGCGAGCGTGGACCGGCGGCCGACGCACATGCGATCCAGCCTTATTATACGCGGCTGCTCGCGCTGGCCTGCGGGCTCACGGTGACGCTCAAGCCGGAAGGCGAAGCCATCATCGTTAGCGCTTCGTAAACGCGCACGTCGCTCTCGGACCGTTAATCGAATCTTTACGAGGCGCTTCGGCTTGTCCGGAGCGCCTTATCTCTTTGTTGGTTCCGTTCTTTTGCACATACTCAACCAATATTAAACGCTTTGCGGTGAAGCTGGCTTCATTCCGAAATGGCGCATCACGTCTCGTGCGCGCCCTCCCTGTATGAAGGCCTGTTTTTATGGATGATCTGTTGCGGGAGTTTTTGACGGAGACCAGCGAGAGCCTGGACACCGTCGACAATCAGCTGGTGAAGTTCGAGCAGGAGCCGAACAACGCCAAGATCCTGGATAACATCTTCCGCCTCGTCCACACCATCAAGGGTACCTGCGGCTTCCTCGGCCTGCCGCGACTGGAAGCGCTGGCGCATGCCGGCGAGACCTTGATGGGCAAATTCCGTGACGGCATGCCGGTGACCGGGCAGGCGGTGACGGTGATCCTGTCCTCGATCGACCGCATCAAGGAGATCCTGGCCGGCCTCGAGGCGACCGAAGCCGAGCCCGAGGGCAACGACCGCGACCTCATCGACAAGCTGGAAGCGATGGTCGAGCAGGGCATGGCGGCAATGTCAGCGTCGGCTTCGCCGATCGCGTCAGGCTCGGCGCAGCCGATGCCGGCTGGAAGTGCCGCCGCTCCCGTTGCCGAAGCCCCGCCGCTGGTGCCGGAGGCCCCGGCTGCCGCGCCCGCCAAGGAGATGACCACGGGCACGCTGATCGACCAGACGCTGGAGCGTCCCTTGCGTCCGGGCGAGGTCTCGCTCGACGAGCTCGAGCGCGCCTTCCGCGAGACCGCGATCGAAGCGCCGGCCCCGGCCCCCGTTGCCAAAGCCGAGCCCGCGCCTGAAGCTCCGGCCGCCAAGGAGATTGCCAAGGAGGCTGCAAAACCCGCCAAGGAGAAGGCCGCGCCGAAGAAGTCGATGGCCGACGAGAATGCCGGCGAAGGTGCCAGCATCGCCAACCAGTCGATCCGCGTCAACGTGGACACGCTGGAGCATTTGATGACCATGGTCTCCGAGCTGGTGCTGACCCGCAACCAGCTGCTGGAGATCTCCCGCCGCAACGAGGACACCGAGTTCAAGGTGCCGCTGCAGCGCCTGTCCAACGTCACCGCCGAGCTGCAGGAGGGCGTCATGAAGACGCGCATGCAGCCGATCGGCAATGCCTGGCAGAAGCTGCCCCGCATCGTCCGCGACCTCTCTAGCGAACTCGGCAAGCAGATCGAGCTGGAGATGCACGGCGCCGACACCGAGCTCGACCGCCAGGTGCTCGACCTGATCAAGGACCCGCTCACCCACATGGTGCGCAACTCCGCCGATCATGGCCTCGAGACCCCCGCCGAGCGTCTTGCCTCCGGCAAGGGCGAGCAGGGCACCATTCGCCTGTCCGCCTATCACGAAGGCGGCCACATCATCATCTGCATCGCCGACAACGGAAGGGGCCTCAACACCGAGAAGATCAAGGCCAAGGCGATCTCGTCAGGCCTCGTCACCGAGGCCGAGCTCGAGAAGATGAGCGAGGCCCAGATCCACAAGTTCATCTTCGCGCCCGGCTTCTCGACCGCGGCCGCCATCACCTCGGTCTCGGGCCGCGGCGTCGGCATGGACGTGGTCCGCACCAATATCGACCAGATCGGCGGCACCATCGACATCAAGAGCGTGGCTGGCGAGGGAAGCTCCGTCACCATCAAGATCCCGCTGACCCTGGCCATCGTCTCGGCCCTGATCGTGGAAGCTGCCGGCGACCGCTTCGCCATCCCGCAGCTCTCGGTGGTCGAGCTGGTGCGCGCCCGCGCCAACTCCGAGCACCGCATCGAGCGCATCAAGGACACCGCGGTCCTCCGCCTGCGCAACAAGCTGCTGCCGCTGATCCACCTCAAGAAGCTGCTCAAGATCGACGACGGCGCCGCATCCGATCCCGAGAACGGCTTCATCGTGGTGACCCAGGTCGGCAGCCAGACCTTTGGCATCGTCGTCGACGGCGTGTTCCACACCGAAGAAATCGTGGTCAAGCCGATGTCGACCAAGCTGCGTCACATCGACATGTTCTCCGGCAACACCATCCTGGGCGATGGCGCGGTGATCATGATCATCGACCCCAACGGCATCGCCAAGGCGCTCGGCGCCGCCGGCTCCTCGGCCCATGACATGGGCGACGAGAACGGCGCGCATCACATCGGATCGGGCGAGCAGACCACTTCGCTTCTCGTCTTCCGCGCCGGCTCGTCGCAGCCCAAGGCGGTCCCGCTCGGGCTCGTCACCCGCCTGGAAGAGCTGCCCGCCGACAAGATCGAGTTCTCCAACGGCCGCTACATGGTGCAGTACCGCGAGCAGCTGATGCCGCTCGTCGCCATGGAGGGCGTCACCATTGCCAGCCAGGGCGCCCAGCCGATCCTGGTGTTCGCCGATGACGGCCGCTCCATGGGGCTCGTCGTCGACGAGATCATCGACATCGTCGAGGAACGGCTCAACATCGAGGTCGGCGGCTCCAGCCAGGGCATTCTGGGCTCGGCCGTGATCAAGGGTCAGGCCACCGAGGTGATCGACGTCGGCCACTTCCTGCCGATGGCGTTCGCCGACTGGTTCACCCGCAAGGAGATGAAGCCGTCGCTGCACTCGCAGTCGGTGCTGCTGGTCGACGACTCAGCGTTCTTCCGCAACATGCTGGCGCCGGTGCTGAAGGCGGCCGGCTACCGCGTCCGCACCGCGCCGACCGCGCAGGAGGGCCTGGCTGCGCTGCGCGCGCAGAGCTTCGACGTGGTGCTGACCGACATCGAGATGCCCGACATGAACGGGTTCGAGTTCGCGGAAGTGATCCGCTCGGACAACAATCTGGGCGCGATGCCGATCATCGGCCTGTCCGCCCTGGTGTCGCCGGCGGCGATCGAGCGCGGCCGTCAGGCCGGCTTCCACGACTATGTCGCCAAGTTCGACCGTCCCGGTCTGATCGCGGCGCTGAAGGAGCAGACCGCGGGCGCCGCCGGCGCCTCCGAGCTGAGCCGGGCAGCGGCGTAAGCAGGACAGGGATCAGGAGACACCGAGATGACCAACAAGACCCAATCAGCCGAAGGCGCCATGGTCGAATACGTCACCGCGATGATCGGCGGCCAGCTGTTCGGGCTGCCGATCTCCCGCGTGCAGGACGTGTTCATGCCCGAGCGCGTCACCCGCGTGCCGCTGTCCTCGCGCGAGATCGCGGGCGTGCTGAATCTGCGCGGCCGCATCGTCACCGTGGTCGACATGCGCGCCCGCCTCGGCCTGCCCAGGGCCGAGGACGGCAAGGTGCCGATGGCGGTCGGCGTCGACCTGCGCGGTGAATCCTATGGCCTGCTCATCGACCAGATCGGCGAGGTGCTGCGCCTGCCCGAGGCCGGCATGGAGGAGAACCCCGTCAACCTCGATCCCCGCATGGCCAAGCTCGCCGGCGGCGTCCACCGTCTCGACGGCCAGCTCATGGTCGTCCTCGACGTCGATCGCGTCCTCGAGCTCGCGCCTGACATGATGGCGGCCTGATACGGCGGCACTGCCGCCGACGTGCCAGTAGTTGGAAGTACCCCCGCAAAGGGGAGGAAGCAGAGGTTCACATGCGAACTTGTCTCGTCGTTGATGATTCCAGCGTCATCCGCAAGGTTGCGCGCCGGATCCTTGAAGGCCTCGACTTCCAGATCCTCGAAGCCGAGGACGGAGAGAAGGCGCTCGAGGCCTGCAAGCGCGGCCTGCCCGATGCGGTGCTGCTCGACTGGAACATGCCCGTCATGGACGGCTACGAGTTTCTCGGTCATCTCAGGCGCATGCCCGGCGGCGACCAGCCCAAGGTCGTGTTCTGCACCACCGAGAACGACGTCGCGCACATTGCCCGCGCGCTGCACGCCGGTGCCAACGAATACATCATGAAGCCCTTCGACAAGGACATCGTGACGGCGAAATTCCAGGAAGTCGGCCTGATCTGAGCGAACGCCCGGAGGCTGAACGGGTCCTTCGGCGCTGGTTTTCAAATGAACCGTTCGGTCTGAGTTGGTGAGTAATGAGTGTTGCGTTCGCAGGTAAGTCGACCACGGGCTCGTCGCGCGAAGCCGGGCCGCTGCGGGTGATGATCGTCGACGACTCCGTCGTCATCCGCGGTCTGATCTCGCGCTGGATCGGTGCCGAGCACGACATGGAGGTCGCGGCCTCGCTGCGCACCGGACTCGAGGCGGTCAACCAGGTCGAGCGCATCAACCCCGACGTCGCCGTGCTCGATATCGAAATGCCCGAGCTCGACGGCCTGTCGGCGCTGCCGCAGCTGCTGGCGAAGAAGCGCGATCTCGTCATCATCATGGCCTCGACGCTGACCCGCCGCAACGCCGAGATCAGCTTCAAGGCGCTGTCGCTCGGCGCCGCCGACTATATTCCGAAGCCGGAATCGACGCGCGAGGCGTCGGCCGCGGACATCTTCCACCACGATCTGATCCAGAAGATCCGTCACCTCGGCGCGCGCCTGCGCAGAAAGCCCGCGGTTGCGAGCCCGCCATTGGCGCCCGCCGGCCCCGCACCGGCCGCCGCACGTGCACCGGTTGTCGCGCGGCCCGCCGCGCCCGCACCGGCCGTGCATGCGCCGTCGTCGGGAGCGCTGGCCCTGCGCCCGTTCTCGACCCAGACCCCCAAGGTGCTGTTGATCGGCTCATCGACCGGCGGTCCCCAGGCGCTGATGACGCTCGTCACCGAGCTCGGCCCCGTGATCGACCGCGTCCCGGTGCTGATCACCCAGCACATGCCGCCGACCTTCACCACCATTCTTGCCGAGCATCTGGCGCGTTCGAGCCGCAAGCCGGCGGCCGAGGCGGTCGACGGCGAGCCGGTGAAGCCGGGGCGGATCTATCTGGCGCCCGGCGGCAAGCACATGCGCGTCGTGCGCAGCGGCGCGGACGCCGCGATCGCACTCGACGATGGTCCCGCCGTCAATTTCTGCAAGCCCGCGGTCGATCCGCTCTTCACCTCCGCCATCGACATCTGGCACGGCGGCATCCTCTCCGTGATTCTGACGGGCATGGGCTCGGACGGCATGCGCGGGGGCAAGGACATCGTTGCTGCCGGCGGCAGCGTCATCGCGCAGGACGAGGCCACGAGCGTGGTCTGGGGCATGCCGGGCGCGGCGGCCAATGCCGGCATCTGCGCCGCGATCCTGCCGCTCAACCAGATCGGCGCCAAGGTCAAACGCCTGTTCGCGGGAGACCGTTCGTGACGCCGGCGGACTACGACTATCTGCGCAAGTTCCTGAAAGAGCGCTCCGGCCTCGATCTGTCCGCCGACAAACAATATCTGGTCGAGAGCCGGCTGCTGCCGCTCGCCCGCAAGGCGAGCCTATCAGGCCTTCCCGATCTCGTGCTGAAGATCAGGAACGGCGACGGCCGGCTTGCGACCGACGTGGTCGAAGCCATGACCACCAACGAGACCTTCTTCTACCGCGACAAGATTCCGTTCGATCATCTGCGCGAGACGATCCTGCCGGGCCTGATCCAGGCGCGCACGGCGCGCAAGTCCTTGCGCATCTGGTCGGCGGCGTCGTCGACCGGGCAGGAGCCTTATTCGATCGCGATGTGCGTGAAGGAGATGGGCGCGGCGCTCGCCGGCTGGCGCGTCGAGATCGTTGCCACCGATCTGTCGCAGGAAGTGCTGGAGAAGTCCAAGGCCGGCATCTACAGCCAGTTCGAGGTGCAGCGCGGCCTGCCGATCCAGCACCTGATGAAGTATTTCACGCAGATCGGTGAAGTCTGGCAGCTCAATGCCGACATTCGCGCGATGGTGCAGTTCCGCCAGCTCAATTTGCTGCAGGACTTCTCCCATCTCGGGACCTTCGACGTGATCTTCTGCCGCAACGTGCTGATCTATTTCGACCAGGGCACCAAGGCGGTGATCTTCGAGCGCATGGCGAAGGGGATGGAAGCCGACGGCACGCTGCTGCTGGGGGCCGCCGAATCCGTCGTCGGCATCACCGATGCGTTCCGCCCGATCACTGAGCGCCGCGGTCTCTACCAGCTCAACCCCGCGCGCTCCGGACGGCCGATGGGCGGATTGATGCCGCAGCCGCTGAAGGTCGCCGCGGCGAGGTGAACTTCTCCTCGTCATTCCGGGGCCGCGCGTGAGCGCGGAGCCCGGAATCCATAACCACAGGCCATCGCCATAGGCAGGTGATTAGACGCGAGCTGTTCGATCCGCCTGTGGCTATGGATTCCGGGCTCACTCGCTTTGCGAGTGCCCCGGAATGACGGGCGCCTCACAAGATCGCATGCGGCAGGAAGCGCGAGCGGTTGCCGGTGATCGGGCTCTCGTCCTCGCGGATCGACAGGCCGCACGGTTCGTGGTTCACCAGCCAGCTTCCAATCACCGGATAGAAGCCCGAAAAATTCGGCAGCGGTGCCAGAGCCTGCCGCACGAAACCCTCGGCGCCGTAGGGGCCCGCCTGCTCGTCGAGCGGCATGCCGCCCGACACCAGCGTGACGTTGGCGCCCTCGCGCGACAGCAGCGGCTTGCGCACATAGGACGTGCCGAGCTCGGCGGCGCGTGGATCGTCCTCGAAGAAGGCCGGCAGCAGATTGGGATGGTTCGGAAACAGCTCCCACAGCAGCGGCAAGATACCCTTGTTGGAGAGCACTGCCTTCCACGGCGGCTCGATCCAGCGCGTCGGTGCGTCCTTGAGCTTGGCGCCGAAGGCGTCGTGGAACATCCATTCCCAGGGATAGAGCTTGAAGGCCAGCGCGATATCGCAATCGTCGAGATCGACGAACCCGCCGGTCTCATCGCGCCAGCCGACCTGCTCGATGTCGAGCAGCCGGGTCGAAAGCCCCGCCTGGCGCGCGGTGTCTTCGAGATAAGCGAGTGTACCGGCGTCTTCCTCGTTGCCGGTGATACCGGTGAGATGGATTTGGCGGCCGCTGGCGATCTCCTTCCAAGCTGCGATCAGCCGCTCATGGATGGAGTTGAATTGATCGGCACGCGAGGGGATGACGCGCCGCTCGATCGCCTGCTCGAGCCAGGTCCATTGGAAGATGGCAGCCTCGAAGAGCGAAGTCGGCGTATCCGCGTTGTATTCGAGCAGCTTTGCCGGACCTTTGCCGTCGAACGTCAGGTCGAGCCGGCCATAGAGGCTGCGGTCGTCGCGCTCCCAGCTCTCGGCGATCAGGCTCCAGAATGTTTCCGGAATCTTCAAGCGGCGCAAATATCGCTCGTCGCGGATGATGCGGCCGGCGAGCTCAACGCACATCGCGTCGATCTCGCCGGTCGGCGTCTCGATGCCGCGCTCGATCTCGTCGAGGGTGAAGCCGTAATAGGCGCGCTCATCCCAATAGCGTTCGCCGTCGATGGTGTGGAAGACGAAGCCGCACTGCGCTGCGGTCTCTCGCCAGTCGTCGCGCTCGAGACAGGTGATGCGCTGCATGGGTCAGCCGCCGCCCGAGAAGCCATGGCCGAACGAGCCGAAGCCGCCGCGGCTCACGCTGCTGTGGCCGGAGTCGGACGACGTTCCCGACGAGGAATGGCTCGAGGTATCGCTGCTGAAGAAGCTCGATCGCGACGACCAGCGCGAGCTGCTGCCGCCTGACGAACTGCTGCTGCTACTGCTGCACGTCGTGGTCGTCTGCCCCGGCACGGCGCCAGGAGAGGTCTCGCAGTTCTGACGCGGCATCAGCGTGTAGGCGGTGGTGCCGACCGCGATCGTGCCCATCACCAGCAGCGCGACATGGCCGGAGCGCTTCACCGGCGGCCGCATGGCCGGCGGCTCGGCCACCGGCCGGCGCTTGCCGAACTCTTTTTTGGAAGGTTTGTCGGGCATTTCAGTAGATCATGCTGGCGGCGTTCAGCAGGCCCGCGGCGAGCGAAGACAGGCCGAGCCAGATGGCCGGCGCAAGCTCGCCGGCGGCGATCCGCGCAGACAGGTTCGGCACCGGCACTCTCACCAGAAAGAACACAATGACCTGCACGATCAGCGCGATCGTCGCCCAGATCAGGCAGTCCAGCACGTTGGCCGAATGTGCGATGGCGCTGACCAGCGGCGACACAAAGCCGAGCAGGCTGAGGCCGAGCGCGATCGCGGCGGCCGGCTCGTTGTCGCGGATGAGCTGAAATTCGTTATGCGCCGTGATGCGGGTGTAGACGAACAGATAGGCCACGATCGCGATCAGCCCGGTGCAGAAATAGACCAGGAAGGCGGGCAGGCCGGCGAGTGATTGCAGGATCATCGTTCCCCCATCGTGCAGCGACCATTCGTCGGCGCGAAGAGGATAGCGGTTCAACGGCTGGAGGGCGATGAAACCTCCGGCCTGCCCCAAAAAACAAAACCCCGCCATTTGCGGCGGGGTCCAGGCTGGGAGGAGCGAGCCTGACAAGGCTCGCGACGTAAGCCCTGAGGTCAGGCGGGGATGCGTTCGTCGGCCTCGTGCGGCTCGCGCAGCACGTAGCCGCGGCCCCACACGGTCTCGATGAAGTTGCGTCCCTCGGAGGCGTTGGCCAGCTTCTTGCGGAGCTTGCAGATGAAGACGTCGATGATCTTCAGCTCGGGCTCGTCCATGCCGCCATAGAGATGGTTGAGGAACATTTCCTTGGTGAGGGTCGTGCCCTTGCGGAGCGAGAGCAGCTCCAGCATCTGATATTCCTTGCCGGTCAGATGCACGCGCTGGCCGCCGACTTCCACCGTCTTGGTGTCGAGGTTGACGACGAGGTCGCCGGTCTGGATGACCGACTGGGCATGGCCCTTGGAACGGCGCACGATCGCGTGGATGCGGGCAACCAGCTCGTCCTTGTGGAAGGGCTTGGTCATGTAGTCGTCGGCGCCGACGCCGAGACCCTTGACCTTGTCCTCGATGCCGGCGAGGCCGGAGAGGATCAGAATCGGTGTCTTGATCTTGGAGACCCGGAGCTGCTTGAGCACGTCGTAGCCGGACATGTCGGGCAGGTTGAGGTCGAGGAGAATAATGTCGTAGTCGTATAGTTTACCGAGATCGACGCCTTCTTCCCCCAAATCGGTCGTGTAGACGTTGAAGCTCTCAGACTTCAACATCAGCTCGATCGACTGCGCGACGGCGCTGTCATCTTCAATCAGCAAAACGCGCATGCCAGTTCCCCATAGTCGCCGCTCCTGGGCGTCAGGTCGGCCGCATTCGCGGCACTCAACAAAACGCCTTTGAACAACTGATTCGGATCCTGACAACAGATGGTTAACAAACTCTGATTCTGGAACGCAAGTCCCCCCGGTGCAATTTTTGTCGAATCGCCCTAAGGTCTTGTGCGCGAAGCAGCTTTCGTCACCCGATTCCGTTCAAGTTCCACTTTAAGAGACGGGCCTAACCGACTCCCGCGACTCAGCCTTCTTCTGAAGGGGAGTCACGCTCAGTCTCAAAGACAGTGACGCAATGATTAATGATGCGGGTAAACACGAAGTTAAGCGCCGTTCAGAAATATGGCGAAACTTAAGGTTCTCACCGTGAAGGCCCGTGATCGCGCAGCGACCCTGGGGATGACCAAGGCGCGTCCCTTAATGAAGGTCCACCGATGAAGGCTCTGGCCGAACAGATCGGCGACATCGACGGCATCAACATCTACGGCCGCGTGGTCGGCGTGCGCGGCCTGATGGTCGAGGTGGCCGGTCCCATTCACGCGATGTCGGTCGGCGCGCGGCTGGTGATCGAGACCGGCGCCAACCGTTCCATTCCCTGCGAGGTGATCGGCTTCTCCGGCAACAACGCGGTCGTGATGCCGTTCGCCGGCCTCGACGGCGTGCGCCGCGGCTGCAAGGCGGTCATAGCCAATGCCGCCAATCAAGTGCGGCCGTCATCGGCCTGGCTCGGCCGCGTCGTCAATGCGCTGGGCGAGCCGATCGACGGCAAGGGGCCGTTGCCGCAAGGTTCCTCGCCGATGCCATTCCGCAATGCGCCGCCGCCGGCGCATTCGCGCAAGCGCGTCGGCGCGCCGCTCGATCTCGGCGTGCGCGCGATGAACACCTTTCTCACCTGCTGCCGTGGCCAGCGCATGGGCATCTTCGCGGGCTCCGGCGTCGGCAAGTCGGTGCTGCTGTCGATGCTGGCGCGCAACGTCGATGCCGCGGTCAGCGTCATCGGGCTGATCGGCGAACGCGGCCGCGAGGTGCAGGAATTCCTGCAGGACGACCTTGGCGATGAGGGCCTTGCGCGCTCCGTCGTCGTGGTCGCGACCTCGGACGAACCGGCGCTGATGCGCCGCCAGGCCGCCTATCTGACGCTCGCGGTCGCCGAGTATTTCCGCGACGAGAACAAGGATGTGCTCTGCCTGATGGATTCGGTGACGCGCTTTGCCATGGCCCAGCGCGAGATCGGTCTGTCCGCCGGCGAGCCGCCGACGGCCAAGGGCTACACGCCGACCGTGTTCACCGAGCTGCCGAAGCTTCTGGAGCGCGCCGGGCCGGGCCTCGGCGAGGGCGCCATCACCGCGATCTTCACGGTGCTGGTCGATGGCGACGACCATAACGAGCCGATTGCGGATGCCGTCCGCGGCATCCTCGACGGCCATATCGTGATGCAGCGCTCGATCGCCGAGCGCGGCCGCTACCCCGCCATCAACATCCTCAAATCGGTCTCCCGCACCATGCCGAAATCGGCCGATCCGCAGTTCTGGCCGACGATCCAGCGGGCACGGCAGGTGATGGCGACCTATGCGGACATGGAGGAATTGATCCGGCTTGGCGCCTATCGGGCCGGCTCCAGCCCCGAGGTCGACGAGGCGATCCGCCTCCACGAGCCGCTGGAGGCCTTCCTGCGCCAGCGCAAGGACGAAAATGCATCACTGGCGGACGGCTACCGCCAGTTGGCTCACATCCTAGGGAATTTGGAAACGGAACGCTAACTTTGTCAGGTCATCATCCGATCCCACAGAGTAGCAGAGCCGGTCTTGGTCCCAATCGGGCCTGTGGGGAGACCGGTGCCGTCCCACGTGCAGCGAGGGGACTTCTGGGGAGTACGAGTCGATGAAGTCACGTGATACCCTCATCCGCCTGAAGAAGTTTCAGGTCGACGAGAAGCGCCGCCGGGTCACCCAGATCGAGACCATGATCGCCGACTTCCAGCGGATGTCGGTCGACCTGGAACGCGAGATCCAGACCGAGCAGGAGCGCGCCGGGATCAACGATCCCTCGCACTTCGCCTATCCGACCTATGCCAAGGCCGCGATCCAGCGCCGTGAGAACCTGACCCGCTCGGCCGACGAGCTCAAGGGCCAGCTCGACGAGGCCAAGGCCGCGCTGGCCGAGGCCTTCGAGGAACTGAAGAAGGTCGAGCTGCTCGACGAGCGCGACCAGGCCCGCGAGCGCGCCGAAGAGAACGCCCGCGAGCAGGCCGACCTCGACAGCATCGGCCTGATGCGCGCCCGCATCGGTGCCGTCGCCTGAGGGCGCCGGCAAGCCAGACCGCCGAGAAATCCGCAAAACCCGGACCCGCAAGGTCCGGGTTTTCGTTTGTGCTGTCCACAGCGTGACGCGGCGCCCCTTGGTGGTCGGCTTTGTCGCGCGCTATGGTGGTGCAGTGCCATGGCTTGCGCGGAACGCGACGGGCCGCGTGTCGGGAGGCTGAATGCTGACGCCAGCAGAGCTGGTCGGGCTGATTGAGGAGGTGGCGAAGGGCGATCAGGCCGCGTTCGAGCGCCTCTACGTCGCCACGCGCGCGAAACTCTATGGCGTCGTGCTCCGTATCTTGCGCCGGCAGGATCTTTCGGAGGAGGTCATCCAGGAGACTTACGTCAAGATCTGGAACGGCGCCGGTCAGTTCAATCCGGCGCTGTCCTCGCCGATCACGTGGATGGCGTCGATTGCGCGCAACCGTGCCATCGACGTCGTGCGCAAGAAGTCGGAAGCCTCCATCGAGGAAGAGCCCCAGGCGATGGAGGTGGCGGCCGACAATCCCGATCCGCTGGCGCGGCGGGAGATGACGGAGGAGCTGAAGCGGCTCCTGGAATGTATCGGCCGGCTCGAGCCGGACCGTCAAAGGCTCGTGCTTCTCGCCTATTACAATGGCTGGAGCCGCGAGCAATTGGCGGAGAAATTCGCCGCGCCGGTCAACACGGTGAAGACGTGGCTCCGGCGCAGCATGCTGGATATCCGGGAATGCCTCGGACTGTGATGGCTTGGATGATGACGTGGCTTGGATGATGAGGACGGTTCTGGACTGCAATTGATGGCCCACACGGAGGACCATATCGCGCTCGCCGCGGAATATGCGCTCGGTACGCTCGACGCCGACGAGCGCGCGCAGGTCGAGACCATGATGGCGGTGGACCCGGTGTTCGCCGAGATCGTGCAGGCCTGGGCCTTCCGGCTCGGCGTCCTCAACCAGATGGTCGGCTCGGCGGAGCCGCGTCCGGTGGTGTGGGAGAACATCAGGTCCGAGATCGCGCGCACCGCGGCTGCGCAGCAGCCGCCTGCGCTTGCCGAGGCTTCGCCGCCACCTCCGCCCATCCCTGACTTGCCCGCGCCGGAAACTGCTTCGTCGGATTCCTCGGCCGAGGCGGTGCCATCCTCGGAGCCGCCGCCTGGCGCAGCAGAGCAGCCGGAGACGCCGCGCCCCGAGCCCGATGCCATCCCGCACATCGCGCCGCAATTCATCCCGCAGGTCCATGCTCCCGATCTCAACGTCGTCCGCGCGGCCGAGGCGCCGATCATCGACGACGGCAATCTGATCCGGCTCGAGGGGCGCGTGAAGCGCTGGCGCAACATCGCGTCTGCCGTCGGTGCGCTGGCGGCCGCTCTGCTCGTGACGCTGTCGCTTCAGATCTTCCAGCCCGATGCGCTGCCGGGCGGCTTGCGTCCTGCGCCGCGCATCCAGACGGTGGAAGTGAAGACGCCCGCGCCGCCGCTCACCCCGTCCGCGCAATATGTTGCCCTGCTCCAGGGCCCGGCTGGCGGCCCCGCCTTCATCCTCACCATCGACGGCGCGACGCGGAGTTTCACGGTCCGCAAGGTCGGCGCGACCCTGGAGCCCGGCAAGAGCTTCGAGCTCTGGCTGATCTCCGACAAGCTGCCGCGGCCGCGCTCGCTCGGCGTCATCGGTGCAAGCGATTTCACCGCGCGTCCGCTGCTTTCGTCCTACGATTCCGACGTCGTCAACGGCGCGACCTACGCCGTCACCGTCGAGCAGGCCGGCGGCTCGCCCAATGGCGAGCCGACTTCGGCCCCGGTGTTCTCCGGCAAGCTGATCGAGACCGTGCCGCCGGCGCAGCCGCAGCAACAGCCGCCGGCGAAGAAGTAATTCCGTAGCGCGGACGAGCGAAGCGATATCCAGGACCAGCGTCCCCGCACGCCGCTCCGCTCATGCGGGCCAGGGTGCGCTCATGTCGCCAAGGTCCATTCCGCCGTCGCAATCCGACAAGTCCCCCTGAATCCGCTCCCGATTTGAACCTCGCCGCAATTCGCGGCGTCAAATCCCCGGAATTTGCAGTCGGCGCCGCCGATCGCGGAGCCGGAGAGGGGCTAGAAATCAGATGGATGCAGCGAAAACGCCCGGCATCTTCATTCACCAATATGCGGGGCTGCCGCACGGCCCGGCATTCGAGCAGTGGCGCGAGCGGGCCTTCGGTTCCTGCGGCCTCGATATCGGGCCGAGCCGGGGCGACAGCATCGACTGCCGGCTCCAGGTCAGTGTCGTCGACAACATCGCGCTCGCGATTCCCGAAGGCGCTTCCGCGCAATATTCGCGCACGCAGAGCCATCTTGCCGACGGCAGCGACGATCTCGTGCTGAT
The DNA here is from genome assembly GCF_011602485.2 of Bradyrhizobium sp. 1(2017). Classification (NCBI taxonomy): domain Bacteria; kingdom Pseudomonadati; phylum Pseudomonadota; class Alphaproteobacteria; order Hyphomicrobiales; family Nitrobacteraceae; genus Bradyrhizobium; species Bradyrhizobium sp. 1(2017). Next base: position 1,781,253 of record NZ_CP050022.2, read on the forward strand.
CGCAGCCCATGCGGGCCATGTCCGCGTCGGGCAGAACGGCCACACCGTCGACCTCGCGCCGTCGCAGATGGTGCTCGTCGACATGGGCATCACCGGCACCGTCGGCCATACCGACGAGGACCGCTTCACCACCATTCGCATGCCGCGCCGCGCGCTGCTCGACATCAATCCGCGCGCCGAGGCGAAACTCTCGCAGGTGCTCTCCGACGGCGCGGTCGCCGAAACCATCTTTCGCTACCACGGGCTCGCCGCCAATCAGGGGCCGCATCTCGACGCCGTCGGCCAGCGCCTGACCGCGCAGCACATGGTCGATCTCGTCGGCCTGCTGCTCGGGACCGACGCCGAGCATGCCAGCCTTGCGCGTGGGCGCGGGCATGCGGCGGCGCGTCTCGATCTCATGCGCGCCGACGTGATGGCCGCACTCGGCCGCAACGATCTCTGCCTGTCCGAGATCGCAACGCGCTCGGGCCTCAGCCCGCGGCAGGCGCAACGCCTGTTCGAGCAGGCCGGCACGACCTTCACCGAGTTCGTGCTGGAGCAGCGCCTGCTCCAGGCGCGCAAGCTGCTCTCCGATCCCCGCGCCAGGACGCGCAAGATCAGCGACATCGCCCACTCCTCGGGCTTCGCCGATCTGTCCTATTTCAACCGCGCCTTCCGCAAACGCTTTGGCGCGACCCCGTCGGAATTGCGCGAGGCGTAAGCCGCGATATTGTGCAGCGGCGCAGCACTGCCGCATTTGGTCGATGCGGGCTGTTGAGCTATATTGCCCCGCGCGGGCAGGCCGCAGCATTGCTTTGGAAAGTATAGTAGGCGGACATGGCGCTTATCGTCGTGCTCGGCGCCGGGTTTGCGGGCCTGTGGGCGGCTATCGGCGCCGCACGCAAGCGCGACGAGATCGGTGCCAACAGTGACATCGAGATCCACCTCGTCGACCGCAATCCCTATCACAATATCCGCGTGCGCAATTACGAGGCGGATCTCGGCGAGGTCGCGCTGCCGCTGCCGCAACTGCTCGACCCGATCGGTGTCAGCCACGGCATCGGCGAGGTCGAAGCCATCGATCCGGCACTCCGCGAAATCTCGCTGGTCACGAGCGGCGGCGAGGAGACGCTGCAATATGACCGCCTCGTGCTGGCGCTCGGCAGCGAGGTGATGCGTCCCGACATTCCGGGCCTTGCCGAGCATGCCTTCGACGTCGACACCTATGCCGCGGCGCTCCGCCTCGAGGATCATCTGGTCTCGCTCGGACGCAGCGTGCCGGCGCCGGGGCGCTCGACCGTCGTCGTGGTCGGTGCCGGCTTCACCGGCATCGAGGTCGCGGCCGAGATGCCGGCGCGGCTCGCGCGTGCGGGCATCAGCGGCAACCGGCGCATCATCCTCGTCGATTCCAATCCGGCGGTCGGCGCCACCATCGGCGCGCAGGCGCGTCCCGTCATCGAGATGGCCCTGGCCTCGCTCGACGTCGAGATGCGGCTCGGTGTGCGCGTCACCTCCGTCGAGGCGGCTGGCGTGCATCTGAGCTCGGGCGAGTTCGTTGCGACGCAGACGGTGATCTGGTGCGCCGGGATGCGCGCAAGCCCCTTGGCGGCGAGCTTTCCGGATGCGCGCGATCGCCTCGGGCGGCTCCTGGTCGATCCCTACATGCGGGTTGCGGATGTGCCTGGCGTGTTCGCGGCCGGCGACGTGGCCTCGAGCGTGGTCGACGGACTGCATCCGACCGTGATGTCCTGCCAGTTCGCGCGCCCCATGGGCCGCTTCGCCGGCCACAATGTGGTGGCCGATCTCGCCGGCCTGCCGATGCTGCCGCTGCGGATCGACTGGTACGTCACCGTGCTCGATCTCGGCGGCTGGGGCGCGCTCTATACCGAAGGCTGGGATCGCGAGGTGCGGACGACCGGCGCAGCGGCAAAGGCGACCAAGGAGATCATCAACCGCAAGCGCATCTATCCGCCGCTGACCGGCAATAAGGACGAGCTATTTGCAGCGGCTGCGCCGACCGTGCAGGCGCCGCCGCCGACCTATGGAGTGCCGCGTCGTTGAGCTGGATCGTGGGTCCATCAACCAAGCGAGGCGACGGGTTTGCGCGGTCGGGCTGCAGCGGAGCGGCAGCAGCCCTTGTCCGCCCCGGGCCCCTTAGCCGACTTTGCCGTTCAATGCCGAGAGGTCGCCTTCTGACCCATAGCAGACGAGGCCCGCTCGAAGGGCTGCCTGCGAAAGCATCGGTCGAGGAGATTACCTCTTGCCCAAATCCTCTGCGAAGCGCAGGAGGTAGCCGTCAGGGTCTTGGACCAGGAATTGCCTGTTGCCGCGCTCCTCTCCTGCGATCCGATACCACGCGTCATGACACTCTCTGAAGAGAGGCCATTTCTCGCGCTTGAGTGCATCGAGAAGAGGCGCCACGGATTCGACGAACATTTGAAAGTTGATCCCGCGTCCAAGTGGTCGTTGCAGAGCCCCGGTTTCCCAGTTGCCATTGTGTTGCTTCAGCATGACCTGCGAGCCTTGTAGCTCGATGTACACGAAGCGGTTTTCGGGTCGCTGATACGCGATTTGGAAGCCGAGTATCTTGCACCAGAAATTCTCACTCCCTTTTAGGTCAAAAACTTCCAGCTCAGGGACGAGCCGGGCAAAGCCCCCGGTTGGCGATCTATCGGTTGGAAGTCCCATGGCTCGCTAATCCTTCCGCATGCGTAATTTGGTACAGGGCACTCGGGCACGACGCTGCTCTTGCGGGGAAAATCAGATATCATCCACGGGGCGCTTTGACGACCGCTAATGGCCCTTAACTGAATAAGACTGAAGCTATTGTGATGTCGGCTATCGGCGGTGGACCGGACGCGGGCCGTGCGTACCTCGACCGCCGCTTGTGACCCAGAGCAGACTCCGCTCGCGTCAAGGTCGCCCATTCAGTTCCTATTTGGTCCTCGATAGAAATCGTAAGCATTCAGCTCATTCGCGAACGATTCACCAGTGTGGAGCCGACTGCCATCGAGCTGACCCTGAATTGTCTTCAGCCAAGGCAGCTTTGTTTCGACCGCGCGAGTAATCGGGTCATCTGTCACCTCGATGGTCACCTCACGGAGCGCAACGTCAGCACCAAAGGTTGCTCGGAGATTTGCTGGATCAACCTGCACCACCGACTTCGGATCATTGGGGTCGCTAAAGTGAACCAACATTGGAATTACATCGAGCGGCAACACGCGATGAGGGCGCCGCTTAATCAACAGCCGCACTTTTGGAAGAGGATCGATCTCACCCTTGAGCAGATCGGCAAAAACGTGAAACAGCATCCAAGCAGGGCCACCTAGATCTCCAAATCCTGTCTTCGGTCCTCGCAGAAGCGCGAAGAGTGTGCGGTGAGAGCCGAGGTCAACCATCACAGCTTCGCCGCTGATCTCACTTCCAGCCCCGCCCATAGACCCAAAGATGGGTCTCATGTCGGATTGCTTGACCTGGATGACGCCAGAACCACTGACGAGCCTGCCATCAACATCTACGTTAACCGTTAGTCGGTATCTGATTGTTTCGCTCAGGCTACCACAGCCAGTTAATGCGCTCACTAGAACGCAGAGCGCGGCCAGCCGTTTCGCAAGGAGTAGAGCCATCGCCGTACCAATTCACGCCGCTAATCTGATCGAGCTTTCTTGCGCTTTAACAAGCTTTGGTTGTGCATGGCGACGCGCTAAAGTTCAGTAAATGTTTGTCCCGGCCGCCCGTAAAGGCGCAAAGCTGGGCAGAGCTTCACTTCCGCTTGTGGCCCTCGGCGGACCAATCGCGGCACAGTGGGCTAGGGCAAATTTTGATCCATTGCGGACTAAGAACTGTTGCGGCAGTGTTTGTACTGCACTTTCGGCTTGGCTGACGAAAGCCCTGTCCTATTGTTGCTTCATGGCGATTTGGCAATTCGACTTTTATCTCCTCCCCCGCGAAGCCGCTGAGCGGCTTCATGGATCGTCGCCCGTAGTGCTCGGAGCGCTTCGAAGCAGCCGTGCTCAAGACATGGATGGCGATCCAAATCCACACAGCTATTGGAATGGCCGCGAATGTTACTCTTACGAGAACGCCGTGGCCGCGTTGCTACCGGCTAGGAAGTCATGGGCTCCTGAGGGGCTCATGTTCGGTGACGAGAGAAGCGATAGTATCGAGCTATGGGACGACAGCTTTTTTATCCGACTGGACATGCGGCGATTTAATGCGGCGCTGGCCCGCTCGATTGTTGGCTTGGCCGCGGCTGATGGTCTAATGCTCGGTATGGTTGAAACAGGTCATCTGCTGCCGGCATCATACCCCATGCTGCTTCGCCAGATCGTACAGTCCCGGGCGCTCAAATTTGCACGAGATCCCATTGGGACATTGAGCGTGTAACCTAAGACCGTCCGTTCACCGGAAGCGAGGCCTTGATAGATGATGATTGAAAACGAAGGGCCAAAGATCGGGTCTGAAGACATTGCGGCCATAGAATCTGAGCTGGATGCCGAGTTATCATCCGAGTATCGCGAATTTCTCTTGAGATATAACGGTGGTACTCCAACGCCAGACGCTGTGGACGTGCCGGACGCGCTGGGAACACCGACGGACGTACAGGTGTTCTTTGGCATTCGCAGATCAACAGCAGCCAGTAATCTGTCGTGGAATCTCGGTCTGATTTCGGACCGTTGTCCGGGTTGCCACGTTCTGCCAATCGCATGTGATTCGGGCGGGAATTTATTTTGCCTGAAAGTCGAGCGCGGCATTGCTGCCGAAGTTGTGTGCTGCGACCTAGGCTCTCCCGACTGCAAGTGCTATCCAGTGGCGCCGACCTTCGGAAAATTCCTCAGCTGCCTTAGAGCGTATGGGCAATAGCTCGTCTGAGCTTATTTCCGACGACGAGGTCTAAGACGATCACCCCAGATGCCCGCTTCTGACCCATCTGCGAAGTTGCGTCGTGTCTGTCCGAGGTCCGCTCATCGCGCTGGTGCGGACCAAATATGCTCCACCTGAGTTCTTCGCATTTTGACCCAAAGCAGACAATCCATGCATTGTTCATCTATGGTTGTCCGGGACTAGAGATCACAAGAGAGCCGATGTCGGGGCTGAGTAAAGGCGCAACGTGGATGATTGCCAAACCAACCTTGAGCGGACCTCGCGTGTTGTTGCGGAATCCCGAGCCGCGAGATTTGACCGATCGCCTCGTACTGGGGTTTGACCCCGCGATTGTTCACATGTTCGGCGTTGACCCCAACCTCGCAAACACGATCCCAGCCTTGGCGCCGTTGACGACTGGTTCAGCGGCGGCATGGCTCGCATGGCTCGCAAACGAGCCACATGGGTGGGTAGTTGAGCACGAAGGGCACCTCCTCGGTGATGTACGCTTGATTGCGACGCCGGTCGACCGCGCTCCGGGGCGGGCAGAGTTGGCAATATCTCTTTACGATACCGCCAAGCTTGGTTTAGGTCTCGGACGCGAGACGATCCGCCTCGTCCTAGACCATGCCTTTAGAACCCTTGAATTGCACCGCGTTGGTTTGCGAGTAGCGTCATACAATGAGCGCGCAATCCGCTGCTATGCGGCGTGTGGGTTCATCGTAGAAGGGCGCATCCGAGAGGCATCGCTCATAGCTGGTGAACGGTTCGACGATCTGGTAATGGGGATTCTAGCCAGCGATTTTCACAAAGCCGCCGTCAAGAGCAATTGCTAGGACCGTATCACTGAGGCGGTGCGGGGGGCATCGCTTGCGAGCGTCGGGGGTATCATGGCGATTTCTGCTTCTGGGCCCGTAGCGGGCCTCCCGCACCCTTCGCTGATTTGTCAACTTGTGACCCTAAGCGGACAAAACACCCTTACGATAGAGCAACTGGTGCAACGGCCGGGGCGTTCTAGGACGGTGCTACTTCGGCATGAAACGTTAACTGCTATCAACCAGAACTGTAGCCAAGCCGGATTATGCCATGCGACAAAAGCGCAATGGAAATGACGCTCCGAATGACCATTGTGGCGGTCCTCGCTGTGGCGACGTCGTCATTGTCATGGTCAAGTCGATCAGCCTCCGCGCAAAGCTTTGATCCAGTCGGCAAGCTGTCCACCTGGTACACGGATCGCAATTCAATCGACATAGAGATCACGGCAGCCAATGGCGCAGGGAACGAGGCGCGCCCCCTTGACCCGCCGCGCGTGCTTCGCCTTCGCCTAGAGCGCGCTTACGTCCACACGCTAATTAGTAAGCCTTCCATCAGCATCGTCGGGCTCTCATTTGATCTCCCAACCGGGCTGCCGAGTGCCTTGTTCACGGCCCCTCCCGAGCAAGTCGACGTCCGAGGAGATCCGATCCGCCAGCTATCCCACTCCGAGGCGATCGCGCGCATGATCAACGTTGTTGTTGAAAGCAACATATCAGGCGAAAGCATGGGGGGCGCCTCGGCGAAGATAAGCAAGTGTAAAGGGGCGGAAATCCAGAGCGATCTGCTCGCCTTCGACAAGGATCGTGATCGTGCTTGCAAGATCTGGTCACTTTTTTCCGGCGCGAAGTACGTGGGGCATCTTTCGGAGAATAACTGGCTGTTCATTCTCTGCACGAATTCACCGATCGGATGCACGGTCCGATTCCCCTTTGAGGGCTTCTTCCCTTCTGTGTCATTCAATGTAAGGCACCTGAGCCAGTGGAGGACGATAATCGAGAAAGCGACCGCGTTTCTGAAGTCTAAGGAGCTGCCGTGACGCAGCGATGGATGTCGGTTTATGGCCCATCGCTTCAGTTGGCGCAGTGCATCGGTAGCTCTGTAGGCGGGGTAGAGCAGAAGGCATCGCCTCCGGTGCGGACTGCCGCACTTGACCCAAAACGAACAAAACTAGGTCGATTTCAGGGGAATTTTCATTTGAGCGGCACCAAACGTCCCTGTCATCTCGATGGGTTCGCTTGCCGGTGCACTGCACCTGCGAACCAACCGGACGGCATCGACATACGCAATGCTCTGCCGGTGCGCTTCGATGTCTGTGCAGAGCGCCGCTACCTGCTCGGGTTCGAAATCAATTTCAGCCGGATCAAGTTGCAAATCTGTTTCTACAACAAGGACGGTTTTTTTGCCGGTTCGATCGAAAACGTATTCGACCCGAACCGACCTCGCGTTCCGGTCCGTTATCATTGGTTACTTCCTCGCGCGGTCCGAAATCGCTTATTGACCATCGACATGATGGGTGAAGTGATCGTTTTGGGAAAAGCCCTCGGTCCTTCGTTCGCTGGTTTGGGGCGCCCTATTACGGATGAATGCGAAATACAAGAAGGCCAGTATAGCGAGTAACGCGATGGGTACTCCTACCCAATTCGGCATGATGCACTCCGTCGGCAGCCTTGGGTGCCCACACAGGGCGCGTCCGTATAGCACATTCAGCTTTTGGGAGGGCTTTGCTCATCCAGATTGGTTTCCCGTTTCTTTCGACGTGTGGGATCATCTCCAACGCGATGTCTGGATTTGGCCCGTAGCTGACCTTGCTGCGCGGTTCGCGAATCGTCAGCTTTGGTTTCAATTCCAGACATCTGACGCAGAAGCTACCGGTCGAACCAATTCGGCGGAGGTGGCCCAGCTACAAGCCTTTGCGTTGCCCGACGGGCAAAACACCCAAGAAGTCGGTCAATGCCCGGTGTTAAAAACATTCCACTTTACCGAAATTCGGAAATGGCGTATCCATCACGGCAACCCGGCCCAAGGAAGAGGGGCGTATCGCGATCGTCACGAACGCGGGCCGGGCGGCGGTGGACGCGGGTCACATCGGCGCGAAGGGCTTTTGCAGGGCGGGCGACCGTGAGCGAAGGCGTCGCGCACACGACCGGGGTGATCTGCGTACGGCAAAATCGTGTGGTCCTGGCGCCCGGGGTCTGTGCGCCAAGTCGTGCGGTGATGTCGCGGCCCAACCGGGTTCGCAGCATCAGTCATCCGCAAGGCGACGGGGGCAATAGTGCATCGCTCCCCGGGGAGAGCACGACATAAGCCGTAAACCCACTGCGCAGGGAAGGCCGGATGTTTGGCTTCACCTGTATGCCGCTGTGCAGATTCTTGTTGCCACCTTTCGCACAGTGGACCGTGGGTGCCCGGCCGGCACCCGGTCTTCCCTGCGCCCTTTTTCAATTGGGGGTGAAGCGACGAAGCATAGCTCGGGCGAGATCAGCCGCGAGGATGCGAAGGTGTGACTGCAAATGAAGATGCGGCGCTCGTGCCCTAAAACACCGTCATTGCGAGCGAAGCGAAGCAATTCAGACTGCTTCCACAGAGGCGGTCTGGATTGCTTCATCGCAAGAACTCCTCGCAGTGACGAGGGTGAGGCGAGAGTTCGAAATCTTCCGACATACCCCAGACAGGCGAAAGCGCCCGTGGGGGGCGGGCGCTTTCAGTAGTCGACTTGGGGTTGGGGTCGTCTACATATCCACGTGGCGACTTTGGGGGGCTGGTAAAGGGCCGCGTGAATTCAAAAAACTCGTCAGATCTCCTTAGCGAACGAGGGACGCGTTCGAGCTGGTGACAACGACCGGCTTGCCGGCCTTGATGACGCGGGCCGTCTCGGTCAGACCTTCATCCGAGCCAGTCGAGCCCGTGCGTGCCGTGATACCGAGGCCTGCCACCGCGATCCCTGCGACGAGGGCCACGACCACGATTTTCAAATGGGTCGAGCGATCTGCGCTGTAGATCGAGTGGTTCATGGAAGGCTCCTGCCGCCATCTACCCAAAGTAGTCGCCAGCCTATTGAGGCAGGTTCATGCTTCCGGTGCCCAACAACCTAGTATTGGGGGGAATCGTTCCCAAGAGGTCATCACAAGAGCGTGAAATGACGTGAAAGATCGCGATCAAAAGCGACCCTTGATCGTGCAATTATATAATTATTTCAAAGCTGTAATGTGCTTTCGAGTGGCTCTTTTGGTCTTTGGTCGACAAGGCGCCAGGAACTCAAAAACCATTTGCCTGTGGCCGAAAAACACACGGCTTCTTAAGCCAAATCAGATGCTTCCGACGGTTTTCAACCTCGCCCTGGGGTGGATTTCGGCCTGCGACAGCACGGTGGTCTGGGCCCGGAACCGTTCCACCAGGGAACGCACGAACGGACGAATTGCCGCAGAGGTCACCAGCACTGGCGCTTCGCCTTCGCGCGCGGCGCGCTCGAAGGCCTCGCGCACGCCGGTCATGAACTCCGACAGTTTCGAGGGCTGCATGGCCAGGCTGCGCTCCTCGCCCTGGCCGATGATCGATTCGGCGAAGGCCTGCTCCCAGCGCGCCGACAGGGCAATCAGCGGCAGATAGCCGTTGTAGGAGGTGTTCTGCGCGCAGATCTGGCGCGCCAGCCGGGCGCGGACATGCTCGACCATGGTCGCGGGGTTGCGCGAGAACGCGAGCGAGTCGGCGATGCCTTCCAGGATGGTCGAGAGGTCGCGGATCGAGATGCGCTCGGCGAGCAGCAGTTGCAACACGCGCTGAATGCCGGAGACCGTGACCTGGCCCGGCACGATGTCCTTGACCAGCTCGCTCTGCTCCTTCGGCAGCTCCTTGAGCAGCTTCTGCACCTCGCCATAAGAGAGCAGGTCCGACATGTTGGCCTTGAGCAGCTCGGTGAGGTGGGTCGAGAGCACGGTCGCGGCGTCGACGACGGTGTAGCCCTTGAGCGAGGCCTCTTCCTTGAGGCTGGCATCGACCCAGGTCGCGGGCAGGCCGAAGGTCGGCTCTGTCGTGTGGATGCCGGGCACCTGCACCTGGCTGCCGCCGGGGTCCATGACCATGAACTGGTTGGGCCAGATCTTGCCGGAGCCCGCGTCGACCTCCTTGATCTTGATGATGTAGGTGTTGGCCTCGAGCTGGACGTTGTCGAGGATGCGCACCGCCGGCATCACGAAACCCATCTCGATCGCGAGCGATCGGCGCAGCGCCTTGATCTGCTCGGTGAGGCGGTCGGTGCCGTCGGGGCCGTTGACCAGCGGCAGCAGCGCATAGCCGAGCTCGATCTTGAGGTCGTCGATCTTGAGTGCCGCCGAGATCGGCTCTTCGGCGGCAGTCGCGCCCGGCGCACCCGGCGTGCCCGGGGCAGGCGCGGCCTTGGCAGCTTCCTCGGCCTTGACGGCGGACTTCTTATGGTTGCGGGCGTTCCAGGCCAGCGCGCCGGCGCCGGCGCCGAGCGCCAGGAAGGGGAGGGTCGGAATGCCCGGCAGCGCCGCCAGCACCAGCATCACCGCCGAGGACATCGCGAGCGCCTGCGGATATCCGGAGAACTGCTTCATCAGCGCCTTGTCAGCGGCGCCGGAGACGCCGGCCTTGGAGACGAGCAGGCCGGCCGCGGTCGAGACGATCAGCGCCGGCACCTGGGTGACGAGGCCGTCACCGACGGTCAGCAGCGTGTAGGTGCGGCCCGCGTCGGCAAAGGACATGCCCTGCTGCGCCACGCCGATGATCATGCCGCCGACGACGTTGATGAAGACGATCAAGAGGCCGGCGATGGCATCGCCGCGGACGAACTTGGAGGCACCGTCCATGGCGCCGAAGAAGCCGCTTTCGTCCTCCAGCTCCTTGCGCCGCTCCTTGGCGACCTTCTCGTCGATCAGGCCGGCGGACAGGTCGGCGTCGATCGCCATCTGCTTGCCGGGCATGGCGTCGAGGTGGAAGCGGGCGGCGACTTCGGCGATGCGGCCCGAACCCTTGGTGATGACGACGAAATTGACGATGATCAGGATGGCGAAGACGATGATACCGATGACGAAATTGCCGCCCATCACGAAATTGCCGAAGGCCTCGATGACGTGACCGGCGGCAGCAGTGCCCTCATGTCCGTGCGACAGGATCAGTCGGGTCGAGGCCATGTTGAGCGACAGGCGCAGCATGGTCGAGATCAGCAGGACGGTTGGGAAGGCGGAAAATTCCAGCGGCGCCTGGATGAACAGCGAGGTCATCAGGATCAGGATCGAGAGCGTGATCGAGATCGCCAGGAACAGGTCCAGCACGATCGCGGGCAGGGGGAGGATCAGCACCACCAGGATGGTGAGGACGCCGAGCGCCAGCGCGATGTCGCCGCGCTTGAGGATGGTGACGATCTCGTTGAGGGAGGGGATCGAGGGCCTTGCTGCGCCTACGCCCTGTCCTGCGGTGACGTCGACCATGGTAGCTGCCTCCCCGCGCGGCTGCCGTCCGCGCGCCCCAAACGTCTGCGCAGCGGCCGAGGGGCCGCCGTTCCGAAAGTGAGGCACCGCACTGGCGTCCACAGGGAATCCCCCGTTCTACGCGGCTGACGACACTCGACTTCACCCGGCAATTCTTGCCGGGTGTATGGTTAGCAAAGGGTTAACGGAGGGGTTGGAAGGGACGGACCGGGGTGTTTCGGTGGCTCTGAGAGCGTCATTCCGGGGCGATGCGCCGCATCGAACCCGGAATCTCGAGATTCCGGGTCTGGTCCTTCGGACCATCCCGGAATGACGGCTTTGGCTGGCAGCCCCTACTTCGCCTTCTCCATCCTCGTCACCGTGTACCCCGACGCCGCCTCCTCGGCCTCGAACGTCACCTTGTCGCCGACCTTCACCTGCTTGAGCATCGCGGAATCCTTGACGCGATAGACCATGGTCATGGGCTCCTCCATGCCGAGGCTCTTCGCTGGTCCGTGCTTGAGCGTGATCTTGCCGGCGCTCTCGTCGATCTTCTTGACCTCGCCGCTGATCGAGGCGGCGCCGGCCGCCAGGACTCCGGTGACAACGGCGCAGGTGACAACGCTCGACGTCAGCGCCAGCGCAGCAGTGATACGGATGATGCGGTTCATGAGTGTCTCCTTTCGCCTTACTTGACGGTGACGTTGCCGACCATGCCGTAGTCGCGATGGTCGGGGATCAGGCAGGAAAATTCGAACGTGCCGGTCTTGCTGAACTTCCACAGGATCTCGGCGGTCTTCTTCGGCTCGAGCCGCACCCCATTGGGGTCGTCATGCTCCATGTGCGGATGCTTCTTCATCTCCACCGCATGCGCGAGATTCTCCTTGGTTGTGGCGAGCAGGAATTCGTGGTCTTCCTTGCCGACATTGCGCAGCACGAAGCGGATCTGCTCGCCGCGCTTGACCTCGATTTTCGCGGGCGTGTAGTCCATCTCGTTCATCAGGATCTCGATGGTGCGCGCCGGCTTCCTGGGATCGCCGGGCTCGCCGGCCGAAAAGGTTGCGTGCCCGTGCTTGTCGTGGGCGAGGGCCGGCGCGATCGAGAGCGCGGCCAGCGCGAGGCCGAGCCCGGCAGTCTTCTTCATTGCAGTCTCCTGTTGCTTCATCGAAACGCTCACATCTTCATGTTCTTCATCGGCGGGCTGCCCGGCTTTTGCCGCGCCGGCTCCGCAGCCGGGGCGGTCACTTCGTAGGCGACGGTGCCCTGCGGATACTTGTACGGTCCGGGATCGCGGTAATCGTCGCGTGGGAGGTCCTCGCGGATCTTCATCACCGTGAACATTCCGCCCATCTCGATCGGCCCGAACTGGCCGGTGCCGGTCATCATCGGCAAAGTGTTGTCGGGCGCGGGCATCTCCATGTTGCCCATCGCCATGCCCGTCGAGCCCATGGCCATGCTGTCAGGCGCGAGCTTGCCGACGGCCTTGGCGAGATCCTTGCGCGACACGCCGATCAGGTTGCGCACCTCGTGCCCCATCGCGTTCATGGTGTGATGCGACTTGTGGCAGTGGAACGCCCAGTCACCGGGATTGTCGGCGAGCACGTCGAACACCCTGATAGCGCCGACCGGCACGTCCGTGGTCGTTTCCGGATACTGCGCGCTCTCCGGGATCCAGCCGCCGTCGGTGCAGGTCACCGCGAAGCTGTGGCCGTGCAGATGGATCGGATGGTTGGTCATGCTGAGATTGCCGATACGCACGCGCACCTTGTCGCCGAGCCGCACCGGCAGCGGATCGATGCCGGGAAACACCCGCGCATTCCAGGTCCACATGTTGAAGTCGGTCATTTCGTTGACCAGCGGCAGATAGGTGCCGGGATCGACGCGATAGGTGCTCATCACGAAGACGAAGTCGCGGTCGACGGGCCGGAAGTGCTGATCGCGGGGATGCACGACCACCATGCCCATCATGCCCATCGCCATCTGCACCATCTCGTCGGAATGCGGGTGGTACATGAAGGTCCCGCTCTTCTTCATCTCGAACTCGTAGACGAAGGTTTTTCCCGGCTGGATATGCGGCTGGGTCAGTCCGCCGACGCCGTCCATGCCGCTCGGAATGATCATGCCGTGCCAGTGCACAGTGGTATACTCGGGCAGTCTGTTGGTGACGAAGATGCGGACCTTGTCGCCCTCGACGGCCTCGATCGTCGGGCCCGGCGACTGGCCGTTGTAGCCCCACAAATTCACCTTCATGCCCTCGGCGAACTCGCGCACCACGGGTTCGGCGACGAGATGGAATTCCTTCCAATCGCCGTTCATGCGGAACGGCAGCGACCAGCCGTTCAACGTGACGACGGGCCGATAGTCGGGGCCGCTGATGGGGTGCAGCGGCGGCTGCATCACCACCTTGTCCATGTGCGCAGCTTCCGGAATAGCGGCGGCCTGGACGCGGCCACTGATGGCCGAGGCGCCGGCAAGGGCGGCGGCGCCCAAAAATCCTCGTCGGGAAAACATGCATGCCTCCATGTCAGTGGCCGCCACCGGCAGGCGCTGCCGCGGCGATGGTGGTTGAATTGTCGCCGCCGGAAGCAGCGCCGCCGCCATTGACGGCGGCCTGCAAGTCGGATTGGGCGAGGAAAAATCTCTGCCTGGCATCGATGGCGCCGCGCAGCGAGGCCAGACGCTGCCGCGCCTCGGTGAGCAGTGCAAAGATGTCGACCTGCATGCTGGAGAAGCGCAGCTGCATCTCCTCGGTGATGATTTTCCGCAAGGGAATGATCTCGCGCTGGTAGTGGCTGGCGATGTCGTAGGTGGAGCGGTAGACGCGATAGGCGTCGCGTGCCTCCGAGCGCACGTTGACGGCCCGCTCGGTCAGGCGATTGAAGGCGAAATTGTAGGTCTCCGCCGCCTGGCGCACGCGAACCTCGCCGCCGTCGAAGATCGGGATCTGGAACTGGACGTCGAAGCCGCGCTCGCGGAACGGCGGACCTTCCGGATCCTGGGTGCGGCGGGAGATGCCCGCGAGATCGAACAGCGTGACGAAGCGTGTCGCCTCGGTGAGGTTCAGCGATTTCGCCAGCGCCGTCAGCTCCAGCCGCGCGATCTGCAAATCGATGCGATGGGCGACCGCGTCGGCCTCGATCGAGGGCAAGGCCAGCGGCCGGCGCGGCAGCGGCAGCAACGCGTTCGGCAGGCGGAAGTCGAGGCCGCCGTCCCACAGTCCCATCAGGCGCGCGAGCCGTTCGCGCGCGCTCGCTGCCGTCTGACGTGCATTGACGAGGTCGGCGGTGGTTTCGGCGTAAAACACCTGCTCGCGGGCCTGGTCGAGCTTGTTGAGCGAGCCGGTCTCGCCGAGCTTGACCGCGAGCTGTGCAGTGGATTCCGCCGTCGCCTTTGCGTCCGTCAGCAGCACCACCATCTCGTTGCCGGCGACGGCGCGCCAATAAGCGCGGCGGACGTCGGCGGCGAGCCGTAACGTCGCCAGCGCTGCGCGCAATTGAGCCTGGTGAAAACGATCGCGGGCGATATCGGAGCGGAACGGCAGGGTGGCCAGCGCGAGGATATCACCGACCACCTGACGCTCGATCTCGCTGGCGCCATTGCCAGTGATCCGGGATAGCGCGAACACCGGATTGGGCGGCAGGCTCTGCTCGACCAGATCGGTCTCGGCCAGCGCCAGCTCGTTATAGGCGGCTTGTAGTCCCTTGTTGTTGAGCAGCGCGATCTGGACGGCGGTGTCTGCGGTGAGCGTACGCGACAGCAACTGGCGCGTGCGCCCGTCGACCGCGTCGACTCCCTCGGCTGTTCGCACGAAGGCAACATCCTTGTTGATGCTCTGGCTCGTCAGCTCCGACACCGTCGTCATGCCGCTGTCGGGCGAGAACCCGGCGCAGCCAGAGAGGCCGAGAGCGGCGAGAACGAGCAGGCCTCGCGCAAAATCGCGTTTCATGGCTCGCTCCTACCGGTCTTGCTTGGGGCGCGGCGCCACGGCGTCGTTGCGGTCGCGCCATGGTGCCGGCGTCGCAGGCCGCAGGCTGGTATAGGGCGCAACGGTCGAGCGATAGCCGACAGGCGCCACCTTGGCCGCCGGATCGGCGGGATCGGCGCTGGCGACCCGGTTCGTCGCCGGCATGCAGCCCGACAGCGCCAGCGCGGCCAGGGCCAGCAGCGGCCAATTGAATCGAAGGTGTCGTCCACGTGCCGCGGATGCGGCGGCGGACTTCGCCCCGGAAAGCGTAAGCATGATTCATCCCTGATCTGGAGACGATAGGTTCGCGCGCGCAGACGCGCGCTCGGCCCGACGTTGTCGCGTCAGATCAGGCGATGGGGGGACGGTAGTGCTGGGGCGAGGCCGCGCCGTGCATGCCGGCCACGATTTCGGGCACGCAGGCGGATGTCGGCTGAAGCGGTGTCGCGACGATCGGCAGGTCGGCCGGCAACGCGCTGATGCACATCATCGCACAGCACGGTCCCATCGTTCCCTTGCCGCCATGATCATGCGGGGCGGGTGCATCCTGCGCCGCGGTCTGGTGATGCGCATGCGACCCGGCATGGTGATGCGAGGTGCCGTCATGGCCGGCCAACATCTGGTGATGCGCCGGCACGAGATCGGCAACGGCTGCTTCGTCGGTAAGACACGGTGCCGCACCGCTGCCCCAAGCGAGGGCCGCCGCGGGCGCGAGCACGCAGAACAGATAGGCGAGGGCAACAAGTCTCCCCACCCTGATCCGCATCGATCGCGTCGATCGCAGCAACATTCCGTAGATATGCTCCTCGCGCGGTCAATGTTGCGCACGCTGATTGCAAATTAGTGGCAAAACGCGCGTTCGCCAAGCTCCTTCTTACCGCAGTGCACCGCGCATGCCCAATATCGCGCCACGATGCTTGACCCTGCGGCGATCCGCGGGTCATGTTCCGCCCCGTGCACGCACCAAATCATCCGGGACAAACGCCTGATTCATTCCGCCCTGATTCCCGTCAGGCCTGGATGCGGCTTGTCATTGCGCTCGTGATCGGTTCGATCGGCGGCGTCGGCATGTGGGCGATCGTGGTCATGATCCCCGCGGTGCAGGCCGAATTCGCCGCCACGCGCGGCGCGGTGTCGCTGGCCTTCACGCTGATGATGTTCGGTTTCGGGCTTGGCGGCGTCATCGCCGGCAAGATCACCGACCGGTTCGGCATCGTGCCGGCGATGGCGATCAGCATTGCCTTTCTCGGCGTCGCCAATGTGCTCGCGGGCCTGTCTGCGCAACTCTGGCAATTCGTGGCGGCCTACTTCCTGATCGGGCTCGGAACCTCGGCGACCTTCGCGCCGCTGATGGCGGAGGCCTCGCACTGGTTCGAGCGCTATCGCGGCCTTGCCGTGACGATCGTCGCGAGCGGCAATTATTTCGCCGGAACCATGTGGCCGCCGCTCGTGAACTGGGGCATGCAGGAGATCGGCTGGCGCTACACTCATGTCGGTATCGGGCTCGTCTGCGTCAGCCTGATGACCATCCTGGTGCTGGTCCTGCGCGCGCAGATGGGCGACGACAAGGCGCACGATCACGCCAATGCGCCGCCGCCGCGGGTCGACCTCAAGCTGTCGACCAACACGCTGACCGTGCTGCTGTCGATCGCCAGCATCTCCTGCTGCGTCGCAATGGCGATGCCGCAGGTGCATATCGTCGCCTATTGCGGCGATCTCGGCTATGGCGTGGCGCGGGGCGCCGAGATGCTGTCGCTGATGATGGCCTGCGGCATCGTCAGCCGGATCGGCTCGGGCTTCCTTGCCGACAAGATCGGCGGCATCCGCACGCTGCTGGTGGGATCGCTGGCACAGGGCTTTGCGCTCGTCTTCTATCTGTTCTTCGACAGCCTCACGTCACTTTACCTGATCTCCGCGATGTTCGGCCTGTTCCAGGGCGGCATCGTGCCGAGCTATGCAATCATCGTGCGCGAGGCGATGCCGGCGAGCGAAGCCGCAACCCGCGTCGGCATCGTGATCTTCGCCTCCGTGTTCGGCATGTCCTTCGGCGGCTGGGTGTCGGGGATGATCTTCGACGCCACCGGCTCCTACGGCGCGGCGTTCGCGAACGGCGTGGCGTGGAATGCCCTCAATATCGGCATCGTCGTGTTGCTGTTGATCCGCTCGCGGATGGGCTCGGTCAAGACAGGGCCGGGTTTTGCAACCTAGACCGCCTGTCCCGCCTTCAGCAGCGAGCAGCCGGTGATCTTGTAGCTGCCGTCTGGTTGCCGCTCGAGCGTATACAGCGCTTCCCAGGCCTCGCCATTGGCGTCGACGATATGGACGCGCTGGGCGATCCAGCTGCCTTCGGCCTTGCTGTCGCCAAACTCGAAACTCTTGTGCCGATAGACCGGCGCGTAGCCGTTCTGCACCATGGACATGAAGATGTCGGGTGCGGGGAAGAGCTCCTGAATCGCCGGGGCGGCGTGGGAATAGGCCGCAGCCGCATCGTCGCGAACGAATGCTTGCTCCTGGGCGCGGATGACGCCCTGCGCCGCAGCTATATCGTCGGCGAATGCCGGAGCGGCACCGAGGGTGATCATGAGAGCGACGAGCAAGGCGGCAATGCGCATGACAGGCTCCGCGTTGAAATCCCGGCGATGCTGATCCTAGCACGCCCCATGGGAAATACGGGCGCGCTATCGCTTCCGTTTCACCGCCGGCCTTACGGATTTGGCCGAGCGCGCCTTGGGCTTGCTGGCCGGCTGCACCCGCAGGCCGTCGACGAACACGTCCAGCATCCGCAGCACCGAGGATTGCCATCCGGGCTGGTCGTGCATGTAGCACATGCCGATCAAGGCCCTGAGCAGGTCTTCCGGGCTGATATCGCCGCGCATCTGGCCGGCTTCGACAGCGCGGTCGAGCAGGGACCCGATCGCCTTGGTCAGCCGGTCCATCGAGAACGCCGCGAGCTCCGACGAGCTCTGATAGGTCAGCGCCAGCGCGGCTGACATGCCCTTCTTCGTGGCAACGAATTCGACGGCTGAGCGCAGCCAGCGGCGTAGCGCATCGACCGGGTCCTTGGCACTGCGTAGATGCTCGGCAAGCTCGCTGAGCTGCTCGACCTCGCGGCGATACACCGCCTCGAACAGATCTTCGCGTGTCGGGAAATGCCGATAGAGCGTGCCGATGCCGACGCCGGCGCGTTTCGCGACGGCCTCGAGGCTCGCCTCGGGGCCGCCCGCGTTGAACACGACCTTTGCCGCTTCGAGCACGCGTTCGCGATTGCGCACGGCATCGGCACGGGGCTTTCGGGTCCGGTCGGTCTGGTCGTCCATGCCGGCAATGTAGATCACGAATTGGTTAGATTGAACCCTCGCTGAACCCTTGTGGGGCTGCATCGCGTTGGTAGCGCACAGGCTTTCGACCAATTCCAAATATTTTCGGGCAGCCCTTGTTAAGCGGAGGGTGCCTCCGTATCTTCGCTCGTGTGCTCGTCCGGGTCATGTCCGGGCGGGTCGAATTCGACGGCGGCCACGGCGGTGGCGCGCCGCGCGATCACTCATGTCCATATCTGATCGGAGCCTTGTATGAACCCCTCCATCAGCCTCACCGTGAACGGTGCGCGGCGCGACTTCGTCCTCGACGATCCGCGCGTCACGCTGCTCGATCTGTTGCGTGAGCGCCTCCATCTCACCGGAACCAAGAAGGGATGCGATCGCGGCCAGTGCGGCGCCTGCACCATTCTGGTCGACGGCAAGCGGATCAATTCCTGCCTTGCGCTCGCCATCAGCCATGACGGCGCCGACATCCTCACCATCGAAGGCGTTGCGCGCGGCGACCAGCTTCATCCAGTGCAGGCTGCCTTCATCGCCCATGACGGCTTTCAGTGCGGCTTCTGCACGCCAGGCCAGATCATGAGCGCCATCGGCATGATGAGCGAGGCGCAGGCCGGCAACGATCCCGAGCGCATCCGTGAATGCATGAGCGGCAATCTATGCCGCTGCGGCGCCTATGCCGGCATCGTCGATGCCGTGCTCGACGCACAAGATCGCATGGACGAATCCAACCAGAGGCGCTCCGCATGAAGCCGTTCGATTACGTCAGGCCCGCCACGGTCGGCGAGGCCGTTGCCGCCGCGGCCCAGCCGGGCGCCGTCTATCTCGCCGCGGGCACCAATCTGCTCGATCTGATGAAGGGCAATATCAGCCGCCCGGATCGTCTCGTCGACGTCACGCATCTCGAAGGGCTCGACGGGATCGAGCGCCTCGCCGACGGGTCTTTGCGCATCGGCGCACTCGTCAGCAACGCCGATCTCGCACACGATACCGAATTCGCAAGGTCGTATCCGGCGGTGGCCGAAGCGCTGCTCTCCGGTGCTTCCGCACAACTGCGCAACGCCGCGACGGTCGGCGGCAATCTCCTGCAGCGGACGCGCTGCGCGTATTTCTACGACACCGCGAGCCGCTGCAACAGGCGCGAGGCCGGCAGCGGCTGCGACGCCCGCCAGGGCGAGAACCGCGGCCATGCCGTGCTGGGCTGGAGCGAGAGCTGCATCGCCACGCATCCGTCCGACTTCTGCGTGCCGCTGGTCGCGCTCGACGCAATCGTCGAGATCGAGGGCAGAAACGGCCGGCGCGAGATCGCGCTCGCCGAGCTGCACCGCCTGCCCGGCGATACGCCGGAGCGTGAGTCCGCGCTCGAGCCCGGCGACCTCATCGTCTCGGTGCGGCTGCCGCCTGCGGCGCGCGGCTTTGCCGGGCATGCGCGCTACCTCAAGGTTCGCGAACGAACCTCCTACGCCTTCGCCATCGTCTCGGCCGCCGCAGCGTTGCGGATCGAGAACGGCAAGATCGCCGAGGCACGGCTTGCCCTCGGCGGCGTCGCCGCAAAACCCTGGCGCGCTCGCGCCGCCGAAGACGTGCTCAAGGGCGTGGCGCCCACGGCCGACGCCTTCCAGGAAGCCGCCTGGCGCGCGCTCGCCGACGCCAAGCCGTCCGGCGACAACGCCTTCAAGATCGATCTCGCGCGGCGCATCGTCGTGCGCGCGCTGACCCTTGCCGCGGCCGGCACGCCCGCGCGTCTTCCCGCGCTGCCGGCCTCTCCCTTTGCCTCGACGTCTGGAGCCATCCATGCCTGAGCTCAACCTCTCAAGCGCGCCTGCTCATCTGCGCCACGGCTCGAACATCGGCCAGCCACTGACTCGCCGCGACGGCGTCCTCAAGGTCAAGGGGCAGGCGACCTATGCCGCGGACAATCATCCGACCGGCATGCTATTCGCGGTGCTGGCCGTCGCCGGCATCGCGCACGGCCGTGTTACCTCGCTCGATGTCGCCGCCGCGAAGCGCCATCCCGGCGTCGTCGATGTCATGACGCCGGACCACAAGCCGCAGCTTGCGATCGACCCCGAGATCAAGACCAATCCGTTCGTGTTCCGGATGGAGGTCTTGCAGAGCAACGAGGTCCGCTACGCCAACCAGCCGATCGCCGTCGTGATCGCGGAGACGCTGGAAGCCGCAACGGAAGGCGCGCTGCTGCTGGCGCCGCGTTACGAAGCGCTGCCCGCGCTGGTCGGCCTCGATGCCGGCGAGAGCTACGTGCCGCCGGTAGTCGGCGTCGGCAATCCCACTGAAAACCATCGCGGCGATGTCGAGGCGGGCCTCGCCTCGGCCGACAAGCAGATCGACGCGACTTACGAGACGCCACCGCAATATCACAACGCGATGGAGCCGCATGCGATCGTCGCTCACTGGAACGGCGACAATCTGCAGATCGATATGCCGACCCAGGGCCTGATGCTGTCGCTGGCGCGCGTCGCCGAGCTGTTCGGCATCGCGCACGACAAGATCCACATCCGCAGCCCGTTCCTCGGCGGCGGCTTCGGCTCGAAGGGACTGATGGCCGGCCCGCCGGTCCTCGGCATCATGGCGGCAAAGCTGGTCGGCAAACCGGTGAAGCTCGTGCTGCGTCGCGAGCAGATGTACGGCCCGGTCGGCCATCGCGCGCCGACGCGGCAGCGCTTGCGCATCGGCGCCGATAGCGAAGGGCGCTTGACCGCGCTCGATCATCACGCGCGGACCGTGTCGAGCACGTTCGACGACTTCTATGAACCCGCAGCCGATGCCTCGCACACGCTCTACGCGGCGCCGGCGATCCGCACCTCGCACGACGCGGTGCGCGTGAACACCGGCACGCCGCTGTTCATGCGCGCGCCCGGTGAAGCGACTGGCTCGATCGCACTCGAAAGTGCGATCGACGAGATGGCCTGGGCCTGCGGCATGGATCCGCTCGCCTTCCGCCTGAAGAACTATGCCGAGGTCGAGCCGATCACGGGAAAACCGTTCTCCTCGAAAGCGCTGCGTGCCTGCTACGATCAGGGCGCAGCGCGTTTCGGCTGGGCGAAGCGCTCGCTCCAGCCCAAACAGATGCGCGACGACGCCGGACTTCTGGTCGGCTGGGGGATGGGCACTGCGACGTTCCCCGCGCTGATGTTCCAGGCCGAGGCACGTGCTGTTCTCCGCCTTGACGGCTCCGGTGCGATGGAGATCGGCGCACATGACATGGGGCAGGGCGCCTGGACCGCGCTTGCCCAGATCGCGGCGGATGAACTCGGTCTCGCTATCGATCGGGTCGAGTTCAAGGCCGGTTCATCCGACCTGCCCGACGCAGGCATTGCCGGCGGCTCGGCGCATACGGCAACGGCGGGCGCTGCGATCCACAGCGCCGGTGCGGCCGTCGTTGCCAAGCTCGCCAATCTCGCCACCAATGACGAGCGCTCGCCGCTGTTCGGCGCGGGTAATGCCGGTGTGATCGCGCGCAACGGTCGTTTGACCCGGCGCGACGACGAGAGCCGTGGCGAGAGCTATGTCGAGATCCTCGCGCGCGCCGGCATTGTCGAGATCGAGGCCCGCGGGACCGGCGCGCCGAACCCGGCGGCGATGGAAGAATACGCCATGCATGCCCACGGCGCGGTGTTCGCGGAGGTGAAGGTCGACCCCGAGCTCGGTCAGGTTCGCGTCACCCGTATGGTCGGCGCCTTCGCGGCGGGACGCATCGTCAATCCTCGGATGGTGCAGAGCCAGCTGTTCGGCGGCATGATCTGGGGCCTGTCCTTCGCACTGCACGAGGAGGCGGTCACCGACCGGCGTACCGGCCGGATCATGAATGCCAATCTCGGCGAGTACCATATCCCCGTGAATGCCGACGTGCCGCCGCTCGACGTGATCACGGTCGAGGAGCATGATCCGCACGTGAACGCGCTCGGCATCAAGGGCGTGGGCGAGATCGGCATCACCGGCAGCGCCGGCGCCGTCGCCAACGCGGTCTGGCATGCGACTGGCGTACGGGTCCGCCGCTTTCCGATCCGGATCGAGGAATTGCTGGTGCAGCGCTGATGCGGCAGGCGGGGCGAGACCTCCTCGCTCCGCCGCGACGGTCAGTTGATCATCCTGCGCAGGGCCTTGATCTGCTTTCGCTGCGCCTCGATGTATTTCGCGATGGCGTCACGCAGCTCGCGCGAGTGGAGCTTGTCGGTGTCGCGCTGAACTTCCTCGAGCGCAGCTTCTGCATAAGCGAGAGCGGTTTTCATCTGCGAGCCCTGTTACGAAGCCCCGGAGTTTCCAAGGAGTTGCTTGAGTGTCCGGAGCCGCAAGCCACGGCTGCCCGGCTACCGTTCGCCTCATATAGAGGTTCGGCTCGTGGAAATTGAGATGCCTCGAGCTCCGTAAGATACCGGTGGCCCCGTAAGATCACGGATAACACACGCGTGTCAGAACGTCGGCGGCGTGCAGGCCGAGATCACTTCGCAGGGCTTGCCGCCGACGCAGCGGAAGCGATGCGGACGGCGGCTCTCGAAGTAATAGGCGTCGCCCGGATTGAGGATGCGGCGCTCGTCCTCAACGGTCACCTCGAGTTTTCCGGAGATCACGATACCGCCTTCCTCGCCGTCATGGACGAGGTGGACGCGCCCGGTGTCGCTGCCGGGTTCGTAGCGCTCCTTCAGGATCTGCAGGCTGCGGCCGAACAGATTGTCGCCGATCTGGCGGTAGGAGATCGGCTTCTTGCCGACTTCGGTCAGCTCTTCGGCGCGGTAGAAGATCTTGCGCCGCGACTCCGGCTCCAGCGCGAAGAACTCGGCGAGCCCCATCGGGATGCCGTCGAGGATGCGCTTGAGCGCGCCGACCGACGGGTTCATCTGGTTGGATTCGATCAGCGAGATCGTCGAATTGGTGACGCCGGCGCGCTTGGCGAGTTCGCGCTGCGACAGCTTGTGGCGCGCCCGGATGAATCGCAGCCGTCCGCCGATGTCGACGCTCATGTTCCGGTCCTTGCGTAGCCATGTGTTGCAGGTGTTGCGGATCGCGCAAATATGGACCGGCAGCCATAGTGAAATCAATGGCTTGCAGGTCACCAGAAAAGGACTTGTTGCGCCTGCGCAGCCGTGGCTCTGCTAGCAGGTCAGCAAAGGAGCGCGGCCGTGACCCTTCATCAGATTCCGAACACTATCAAGACCGACTCGTTCTGGATGCCGTTCACGGCCAACCGGCAGTTCAAGAAGGCGCCGCGCCTGTTCTCCTCGGCCGAGGGCATGCACTACACCACCGTCGACGGCCGCAAGGTGATCGACGGCTCCGCCGGTCTCTGGTGCGTCAATGCCGGCCACGGCCGCAAGCAGATCGCCGCGGCGGTCGAGCGGCAGCTCATGACGCTGGACTTCGCGCCGACATTCCAGATGGGCCATCCGCTGGCCTTCGACTTCGCCGAGCGCCTCGCCGAGATCGCGCCGAAGGGTCTCGATCGCGTCTTCTTCACCAACTCGGGCTCCGAGTCGGTCGATACCGCTCTCAAGATCGCGCTCGCCTATCACCGCGCCAATGGCCAGTCGAGCCGGACCCGCCTAATCGGCCGCGAGCGCGGCTATCACGGCGTCGGCTTCGGCGGTACGTCGGTCGGCGGCATGGTCGCCAACCGCCGCGCCTTCGCGACCCTGCTGCCGGGCGTCGACCACATCCGCCACACCCACGATCTCACCCGCAACGCCTTCGCCAAGGACCAGCCCGAGCATGGCGCCGAGCTCGCCGACGATCTCGAGCGCCTGGTCGGCCTGCACGGTGCCGAGACCATCGCTGCCGTCATCGTCGAGCCGGTGCCGGGCTCGACCGCGGTGCTGCCGCCGCCGAAGGGCTATCTGCAGCGCCTGCGCGAGATCTGCGACAAGCACGGCATTCTCCTGATCTTCGACGAGGTCATCACCGGCTTCGGCCGACTCGGCACGCCGTTCGCCGCCAACTTCTTCGGCGTCACGCCGGACCTGATGACGACGGCCAAGGGCATCACCAACGGCACCATTCCCTGTGGCGCGGTGTTCGCGAGCCGCAAGGTGCATGACGGCATGATGGTCGGTCCGGAGAGCCAGATGGAGCTGTTCCACGGCTACACCTATTCGGCGCATCCGACCGCCTGCGCGGCCGGCATCGCGACGCTCGACATCTACAAGGACGAAGGCCTGCTCACGCGCGGTGCGTCGATGGCGGATTACTGGCGCGATGCGCTGCATTCGCTGAAGGGGCTGCCGAACGTCGTCGACATCCGCAATTGCGGCCTGATGGGTGCGGTCGAGCTCGCCCCGCGCGACGGCGTCGTCGGTGCCCGCGGCTACGACGTCATGGTCGACTGCTTCAACACCGGCCTTTACCTGCGCATGAGCGGCGACAGCTTCGCGATGTCGCCCCCGCTGATCGTCGAGAAGAGCCACATCGACCAGATGGTCTCGATCCTCGGCGACGCCATCAAGAAGGTGGCGTGATAATTGCTCTCGCCGTTGCGGAGTGCTTTTCTTGCAGCGGCGAGCCGTGATGCCGCGGGAGTTTGACGAAGCGTGAAAGTCCTGATCCTCGGCAGCGGTGTCATCGGTGTCACCTCTGCCTACTACCTGGCGCGTGCCGGCCACGAGGTGACGGTCGTCGACCGTCAGCCGGAGCCGGCACTGGAGACCTCCTTCGCCAACGCCGGCGAGGTGTCGCCCGGCTATTCCTCGCCCTGGGCAGGCCCCGGCGTGCCGGTGAAGGCGGTCAAGTGGCTCTTGATGAAGCATGGGCCGCTGGTGGTCCGGCCCAAGCTCGATCCCGTCATGTGGGTCTGGCTGCTCAAGATGCTGCGCAACTGCACCAGTGCGCGCTACGCGGTCAATAAGAGCCGGATGATCCCGATCGCGGAATACAGCCGCGATTCCCTGCGCGATCTCAGGCGCGACATCGGCATTCAATATGACGAGCGCTCGCAAGGCACGCTCCAGCTGTTCCGCTACCAGGCCCAGCTCGACGGCACGGCCGAGGACATCGCCGTGCTCAAGCAATACGGTGTTCCCTTCGAGGTGCTGAGCCGCGAGGGCTGTATCGCGGTCGAGCCGGCGCTATCAGGCGTGAAGGAGAAGTTCGTCGGTGGGCTTCGCCTGCCGCAGGACGAAACCGGCGACTGCCACATGTTCACGCGGGCGCTGGCCAAGCATGCCGAGGCGCTTGGCGTGCGCTTCATGTTCAACACCGGCATCGACCGCATCGTCACCGACGGCGCGCGTGTCAGCGGTGTTGCGACCAGTGCCGGCTTGTTGCAGGCCGACGCTTACGTGCTCGCGCTCGGCAGCTGGTCGTCGCGCCTCGTGGCGCCGCTCGGCATTTCGCTGCCGGTCTATCCGGTGAAGGGCTATTCGATCACGGTGCCGATCAAGGACGCCTCCGGTGCGCCGGAATCCACCGTGATGGACGAGAGCTACAAGGTCGCGATCACGCGCCTCGGCAATCGCATCCGCGTCGGCGGCACCGCGGAAATCTCGGGCTATTCGGACAAGCTCTACGACGCCCGCCGCGCCACGCTCGATCATTCGCTGACCGATCTGTTCCCGCGCGGCGGCGATCTCGCCAAGGCGACGTTCTGGAGCGGCCTGCGCCCGATGACCCCGGACGGCCCGCCGGTGATCGGCCCGACGCAATACGCCAATCTCCACCTCAACACCGGCCACGGTACGCTGGGCTGGACCATGTCCTGCGGCTCGGGGCGCGTGCTTGCCGACATGCTGTCGGGCAGGAAGCCGGACATCGACGTCAGCGCGCTGACGGTGGAGCGGTACAAGCACCGGTTCGGGTGATTGACGCTATCATTCCGGAGCGATGCGAAGCATCGAGCCCGGAATCTCGAGATTCCGGGTTCGCCTCTTCGAGGCGCTCCGGAATGACAGCAACCGGCTACTACGCCCCCGTCACGCAATTCACCCAGAGCACAACGGCCTTCGCATCCTCGGCCGGATTTGAAAACCGGTGCGGCCGCCGGCTCGCAAATCTGAAACTATCCCCGCTCTTCAGCGACCATGTCTCGCTGTCCACCGTCAGCATCATCTCGCCTTCGAGCACGAGGCCGGCCTCTTCGCCGTCATGGGTGTAGAGCTCGTCGCCGGTTGAGCCGCCGGGATCCAGATGCACCAGGAACAGGTTCAGTTTGTTGTCGGCGCTTGCCGGGCTCAGCAATTGCTTGGACACGCCGGTGCGCCAGAGTTTCAATTCGGGCCGTTGCAGCCCGCGTGTCACCACCTGGTCAGATGCACCGTCGGCACTCGGGCTCGCGCCGAACAGCGCGGCGATGCCGACGCCGAACACGTCCGCCAGCGTTGCCAGCACGCGCAGCGAGGGTGATGACAGGCCGCGCTCGATCTGGCTGAGAAAGCCGATCGACAGCGCGGTGCGCGCCGCGACCGTTTCCAGCGAGAATTGCCTGACGCGCCGGAGATCCCTGATGTGGCGGCCGACCGCGACATCCATCGCGGGCTCCCTGGGTTTGGTGACGGCCTTGGTTCTGGCCTTCGGCTTCCTCGCCGGCCTTGCGGCGGCGGGTTTGCGCATTCTTTTGCCACCGCTCACGTCAGATCGCTTCCTTCATGTGCATGAAAACCGCTTGCGTGATCCACAAAAATGTGACCAAATTTTCATATTGGTGAAAATAGGCCGAAACGGCTTGGCCCGCAATGTCGGCGATCACGGCAAGTGCGAGCGCCGCCATCGGCCAGGCCCACAGGGGGATGCAATGAAGCGTTTTGGTCTGGCCGCGGTCGCGGCACTGGCAATTGCAGCGGTGACGCCGGCTTCGGCGCAGCAGGTGTTGAAAGTCGGCTCGACCCCGACGGGCATTCCCTTCACCTTCCTCGACACCAAGACCAACACCATTCAGGGCATCATGGTCGATCTCGTCACCGAAGTCGGCAAGGACGCCGGCTTCAACGTGCAGATCGAGCCGATGCAGTTCTCGGCGCTGATCCCGTCGTTGACCTCGAGCAAGATCGACATCATCGCGGCCGCGATGTTCATCACGCCGCCGCGGAAAGAGGTCGTCGACTTCTCCGATCCGATCTATACCTATGGCGAAGGCTTGGTGGTGCCGAAGAGCGATACCAAGGCCTATGCCACGCAGGATGATCTCAAGGGCCAGACGGTCGGCGCCCAGGTCGGCACCGCCTTCGTCGACGCGCTGAAGAAAACCGGCCTGTTCGCCGAGGTGAAGGCCTACGACACCATCCCCGACATCCTGCGCGACGTGAATACCGGACGCCTCAAGGCCGGCTACGCCGACTATCCGATCCTCGCCTACAATCTGAAGCAGGGCGGCTTCCCCGAGGTGCGTCTCGTCGACGGCTACAAGCCGGTGACCGTCGGCTCGGTCGGCATCGGCGTTCGCAAGGGCGAAGCTGCGCTGCTCGGCAAGATCAACGCCTCGCTGGCGAAGCTGAAGGCCAACGGCACCATCGACAAGATCCTCGACAAATGGGGCCTGAAGGCACAGGGTTGACCAGGCTGCACGATGAAAGGCTTCTGGCACGACGCCGTCGAATTCTTCCCGATCCTGTTGAACGGCGTCGCGCTGACGATCATCGTCACCATCGGCTCGCTGCTGCTCTCGACGGTGCTGGGCCTGATCTGGGCAATGATGCGGGTCTCCGGCATCAAGGTGCTGTCGATGCTCAGCGCCAGCCTGATCAATGTGATCCGCGGCATCCCGATCATCGTGCTGCTGTTCTACCTCTATTTCGTGATGCCTGAACTCGGCGTCACGCTCTCGGCCTTGCAGGCCGCGATCCTCGGGCTCGGCATCGCCTATTCGGCCTACCAGGCGGAGAATTTCCGGGCGGGCATCGAGGCGATCGACAAGGGGCAGATCGAGGCGGCACAGTCGATCGGCATGGGCTGGTGGCTCACCATGCGCCGCGTGGTGCTGCCGCAGGCGGTGCGCATCGTGCTGCCTCCTTACGGCAACGTGATGATCATGATGCTGAAGGATTCCTCGCAGGCTTCCACCATCACGGTCGCCGAGCTTGCCCTGCAAGGCAAGCTGATCGCGTCATCCACCTTCAAGAACACCAGCGTCTTCACCCTCGTGGCGCTGATGTATCTCACCATGAGCATCCCGCTGATCCTGCTGGTCCGTCACTTCGAGAAACGGGCCGGCAAGCGATGATCGAGCTGAACGACGTCCACAAGAGCTTTGGCAAGGTCGAGGTGCTCAAAGGCATCACGGCGTCCGTGCAGAAGGGCGAGGTGGTTTGTATCATCGGCCCCTCCGGCTCGGGCAAGTCGACCATCCTGCGCTGTATCAACGGGCTTGAAAGCTACGACCGCGGCGAGATCAGCGTCGAAGGCCTGAAGGTCGACCGCGATGCGCCGTCGATCGTTGCCATCCGCACCCAGGTCTCGATGGTGTTCCAGCGCTTCAACCTGTTCCCCCATCGCACGGCGCTGGAGAACGTGGTCGAGGGGCCGCTCTTCGTGAAGAAGGAGCCGCGCGCGCAGGCGCTGGAGCGTGGCCGCGCACTGCTCGCCCAGGTCGGGCTCGCCGAGAAGGCGGATGCGCATCCGCCGCAGCTCTCCGGCGGCCAGCAACAGCGCGTCGCGATCGCGCGGGCGCTGGCGATGCAGCCCAAGGCGATCCTGTTCGACGAGCCGACCTCGGCGCTCGACCCTGAGCTGGTCGGCGATGTGCTCGGCGTGATGCGCAAGCTCGCGGACGACGGCATGACCATGGTCGTCGTCACCCACGAGATGGGCTTTGCCCGCGACGTCGCCGACCGCGTGCTGTTCATCGACGGCGGCGTCATCGTCGAGCAGGGGCCGGCCAAGGCGCTGCTCAATCAACCCCAGCATCCGCGCACGCAGGACTTTTTGCGCCGGGTGCTGCATCCGCTCTGATCGGTCTTTGCCATGACGACGCGCCTGCCTTTGCCGCCTTCGCTCTATGCCGACACCGCCGTCGCGCCGGTTGCCACGCCGCCGCTCGACGTCGACAAGATTGTCTCCGTCGCGATCGTCGGTGGCGGCTACACCGGCCTCTCGACCGCACTGCATCTGGCCGAGCAGGGCGTCGAAGCCCTGGTGCTGGAGGCGCAGGAGCCGGGCTGGGGCGCGTCGGGCAACAATGGCGGGCATACCAATCCCGGACTGAAGCACGACCCCGATCAGATCGAGGCCGATTTCGGCGCAGAGCTCGGCCGCCGCATGATCGATTTTTCCTACGGCACCACGAATTTCACCCACGAATTGATCCGCCGCTACCAGATTCCGTGCGAAGCGCGGCAGAACGGTACGCTGCGCGCGGCCTATCACGAGGCCAGCGCCGCCGCGATCGAGAGGACCGCGCAGCAATGCATCCGCCGCGGCATGCCGGTGTCCTATCTGAACCGCGAGCAGCTCCGCGAGATGACCGGCACCGACCGTTATATCGGTGCCATGCTGGATACCCGCGGCGGCGACCTGCATCCGCTCAGCTATGCCCGTGGCCTTGCGCGCGCTGCGATCTCGGCGGGCGCCAAGGTCTTTGGCGAGACGCCGGCATTGTCCTTGCGCCGCGACGGCTCGCGCTGGCGCATCGAGACGCCGCGCGTCGTGGTTCATGCGGACAAGGTCCTGCTCGCCACCAACGGTTTCACCGACGATCTCTGGCCAACGCTCCGCCGCACCATCGTGCCGGTGTTCTCATCGATTGCTGCCACCGCGCCGCTCTCCGATGCGGTCGCCCGTTCGATCATGCCGACGCGCTCCGTCCTGTACGAGAGCGGGCACATCACGGTCTATTACCGTATCGATCAGCAGAATCGCCTGTTGATGGGCGGCCGCGGTCCGATGCGCTGGATCAAGTCGCCGAACGACGTCGCCTATCTGATGCGATACGCGGAGAGGCTGTGGCCGCAGCTCAAGGGTGTGGCCTGGACCCACGGCTGGAATAGCCGGCTCGCCATCACCAAGGATCATTATCCGCACGTTCATGAGCCCGCGGAGAACATCCTGATCTCGCTCGGCTGCAACGGCCGCGGCGTGGCGCTCTCGACCGCGATGGGCGCGCAGCTCGCCCGCCGGCTGATCGGCGGCCCCAAGGCCGAGATCGACATGCCCGTCACCGGCATCAAGCCGATCCCGATGCACGCGTTCTGGCCGGTCGGGGTGACGACCGCGGTGATCGCGGGCCGCGTGCGCGACCGGCTCGGCATTTAGAAAAAAGGCGCCGCCCGGTTGGGAGCGACGCCTTGCACGACTTGCAGTTAAGTGCCTCAGCAGCGGCCTTGTTTCCACAGGCCGGGCGGGCACCCGTGACCACGCCAGCCGACCTTGCGGCCATGATGCCATCCGGGCGGAGTTCCATGGCGATGTGCATGGTATCCGCCATGATGGCCGTGGCCATGGCCGTGACCATGACCGCCTTTGGCCAATGCCACGCTGGGCATGGTCAAGCCGGCAGCAATGATCACTGTTGCGGCGAGCGCGAGCTTCTTCATCAGAAATCCTCTCTTGTTAGGCACGCATCTGTCCGTTCGACGAACCGACATCGATCGCCGTGTCGCGCGCAAATGCGGAGGAGTCGTGACGCTCAGTCTTCCGCCACCGCGTCAGCCCAGGGCTGGAAAATCTCGACCGCGCCGAAATTCGTGTCGCCCTCGCGCATCACCACGCTGGGGCAGGCGAATTTCTGCGGCAAGGCCTGCACCCGGCTCTCCTCATAATCGAAGCGCGCGGCCAGCGTCTTGCGTACGTCTGCTGGCAGCCGGGTGTCTCCGATCACGATCGCGCCTTCGCTGGCGTCGATGCGCGGCTGATGGATGGCGGCATCGAGATCCATGCCGAAATCCATTGCGAAGGATACGAGCTGCATCACGGAGGGCAGAATGCGGCGTCCGCCGGATGCGCCGACGGCAAGGCGCTTGCCGTCCTTGGTCTCGGCGATGACGGGCGTGTAGTTGCAAAGGCAGCGCTTGCCGGGCGCCAGCGAGTTGGTGGTGCCCGGGGTCGGGTCGAACCACATGATGCCGTTGTTCATGGTGATACCGGTGTGCGGTGTCACATATCTCGAGCCGAAGGACGAGAGCAACGTCTGCGTGACCGCCGCGATGTTGCCGTGACGATCGACCACCGAGAAATGCGTGGTGCAGGCGGGCGCCAGATATTCGGCGCCGAGCGAACGCTTGCCGTCGGCATCGCCCATGTCCTTGAGCCTTTCGCGGAAGGCCGCCTGCAAGGCGAGCGCATATTCGACATAGGTGCCGGCATCCGGCGCGCCTGCGGGCGTCAGGCTCTGCTGCAGCAGGCGCAGCGCATGCGCCATCGTCGGCCCCGCTGTGAGCTCCGGCGTCGCAAACACCTTGCCGCCGCGATAGGGGATCGCCAGCGGCGCGCGCAGATGGGCGCGGAATGCGGCGAGATCCTCGACCGACAACGAGCCGCCGTCGGCTTTGATGTCGGAGGCAATACTCCTGGCGAGATCGCCCTGGTAGAAATCGCGGGGGCCGGCGTCGGCCAGATGTGACAGCGTCGCCTTCAGGCCGTCCTGCGGCAGCCGCGTCTCGGCCTTGATGCCCCATGGCGCGCTCGGTGGCAGGCCATCCTTCAAATATGCGGCCGCACTCGCGGGATAGCGCCTCAGATCGGCGGCAGAGCCCGAGATCGTCACCGTGGTCCACCAATCGACCAGCAGGCCTTCGCCGGCGAGCGCGGCGGCCGGCGCGACCAGATCCTTCCACGGCATTTTGGTGTAGCGGCGATGCGCCTCTTCCATCCCTGCGACGACACCGGGCACGGCGATCGAACCGGGGCCGTGGACGTTGCGATCGTCCTTCACCCGCGGCCAGGGGAAGAGATCGGAGGCGGCGCCTTCCCCACTGAGCGGATAGTCGGCGGTGCGCAGGCTCTGCGGCGCGCACATGCCGTAGTCGATCACCTCGGTGCGATTTTCCTTCGCGCGGTAGAGTACCATCGCGCCGCCGCCGCCAATGCCGCTGTTCCAGGGCTCCAGCACGTTCAGCGCCATGGTGGTTGCGACGATCGCGTCCACGCAGTCGCCGCCCGCCGCCAGCACCTGCACGCCCAATTCGGCAGCTCGACGCGATTGCGAGGCGACGATGCCGCCCTTGGATGTGACGGCGGGTTTGCGGACGGTTTGGTTGAGGCTGAACTGGTGAGGCATGATGTCGTCTTGATGCTTGCCGATGGCGTCGCGGCGTTGAATTCGAGGCTCCGCAATTGGCGAAGCCCGCGGACAATGGCACATTGCGGCAAATGAGAACATCGAAAGGGAGACGCGACATGGCTGGTGTGAAACAGGCGCGGGATGGCGCAGTCGGGATCCTGACGCTCGACGAGCCGGCCAGCCTCAACGCGATGACGCCGGACCTGCTCGGCGCACTCGCTGTTGCCGTCGCCGAGATGACGCGGGACGAAGATATCCGCGCGCTGGTCCTCACCGGCGCCGGGCGCGGATTTTGCTCAGGACAGAATTTGAAGGCATCGGAAGCGCTCGGCGAGGACATCGCGGCCGGCGTGATGCGGTTTTACTGGCCGGCCTTCAAGGCCTTGCGCGAGTGCCGTGTGCCGGTGGTCGTCGCCGTCAACGGGGTGGCGGCCGGCGGCGGCTTCAGCCTGGCCATGGCCGGCGACATCATCGTTGCGGCGCGGTCGGCGAGCTTCATCCAGGTCTTCAGCCGCATCGCTCTGGTGCCCGATCTCGGCTCGACCTGGCTGCTGCCGCGCCTAATCGGCCGCCAGCGCGCGCTCGAATTGATGCTGCTGAACGAGCCGCTCACGGCCGAGCACGCCCATGAGATCGGTCTGGTGCGGCAGGTGGTCGACGATTCCAGGCTGATGGAGGAAGCCCTCGCTTTGGCGCGGCGCCTGGCCGATGGTCCGACGCGCGCCTTGGTCGCAACGCGCGCGCTCGTCGAGGAGAGCGAGCACGCGACCTACGAGGCGCAGTTCCGCCGCGAGATCGAGCTTCAGGCCACGATCCGCAAGAGCACCGACGCCATCGAGGGCCGCAATGCCTTCGTCGAGAAGCGCAAGGCGAAGTTTACTGGCAAGTAGGGGGACCGAGACGCAAATGCCCGGGACGAGCCCGGGCATGATGAGTCGGGAAGGGGTCGTCGAAAGCGACGGGGCCGCAGTCTCAGAGCGAGCGGTCCAGCCGGCTGGCCTGGTACTTGGCGCGCCATTTCGGGCCCGGTCCGCGCATATAGTGAAGCTCGGGACGGTACGGATCGCCGGCGACCCTCATCAGGGTCTGCCATTTGATGGCGACGAAGCCCAGGGGCTGGCGGAGCAGGGTCAGGGAAGCGAGCAACATCGCATCACCTCAATGAGGCTTGCCAAGCATGGCGGTGAAGGGGAGGTCAAAAATCTCCTCGCCGTCGTCGTCGCTGACATGGATCACCCAGTCGCGCCAATCCTCGTTGCTCGGCGTCAGGATCATCGACCGCATGATCTGGGCGGCGCGGTCGCGAGCCTCCGTGAGATTGGAGACGGCGGCGCCGTAGCGATCGATCAGGGTGCCCTCGGTATTGGAGCAGTGAAAGTAGACCTGGACCATATTCGCCTCCTGTAGGGAGCGGCTGGGATGGCAAACTGATACCACCCAGGGCATTCGCGAAACATTCGGGTCGAACCCGGTAAGGGAAACTACGGAGATTGGTCGGTGCCAACGCCGTTTCAGGTTTGATCACAGGCGGGTGAGCATCAACTGGACGGCGCTCCGGCGGCATGAAACAAGTTTACCGGGAATCCGGGGAAGCCACCGTGAACTACCTTACATTTCAGCGTGGAGGCAGACGCCTCCGCTTGCTTGCGGCTGTCGTCGCCGGGGCGCTGCTCGGCGTCGTACCGGGAGCGTCGTCCGAAGCGGCGAAGAAGAGCGGTTATGCGATCGGTACCGACACCTGCGGCAGCGGCGATCTCGCCTTTCCCAGGATTCAGCTCGACATGAAGGCGGGATTCTGCGCCGGCCTCGTCGCCAGCGAAGAGGACCGCCTCAGATTCCCGCGCGCGATCATCCAGCTGCCCGGCCGCGACCTGTTCGTGGTGGCGGACATGGGCGGCTGGGGCCATGCCGATGGACGGCTGCTGCTGCTCGATCCGCACGCGCCCCCGGGCCAGCGCTTCAAGGAGCTCTTGACCGGCGTCGAATATCCGTTCGGCCTGGTGGTCGGCCCCGACAAGAAGCTTTATGCCTCGACCGCAGAGACGATCTTCCGGTTCGACCCGCTCGCCGACAATCCGCGCGGCACGGTCGAGACCATCATCCGGCACATGCCCGGCCGGCGGATCGCTCTGCCCGACGGCACCAGAATCGACGACAGCGCGCATCCGCTCAAGCCGTTCGTCTTCGACCGGAACGGGCGGCTGTTCGTCAATATCGGCTCACATGACGACGACTGCGTCACGCCCGCACCGATCGCGAAGCCATGCGCGGCCGCCGAGGGCGCGTCTGCGATGGCATCGATCTGGCTGTTCACGCCGCCTGCAGGCGGCGTTTTCCCGGCGCTGACGCCTAAGGATCCCGACCCGCCGCACCGCGTCTATGCGCGCGGCTTGCGCAACTCGATGGCCTTGGCGCTGCATCCGAACTTTCCCGATGCCGGCTACGCCTTCCTGCAAGGGGAGAACGGCCGCGACCTGCCTGACATCTTCAAGCCGAACGAGGAGATCAACGCGATCGAGCCGGGCAGGCATTACGGCTGGCCGTATTGCACCGATGTGTCGACGCCGAGCCCGCAATTCAGGCGCGTGCTGCAAACCGGGGTCTACAAATCGCTCTGCACGGCCAATGCGCTCTACAAGCCGCCGCTCTCGCTGATGCCGCCGCACGGTGCGCCGCTCGCGATGCTCTATTATCGCGGCGGCAGATTTCCGGAGCTGGAGGGCAAGCTGCTGGTGGGCCTGCACGGCTATCGCCCGACCGGAAGCCGCATCCTGATCTATGACGTCGACGACCGCGGCTTCCCCAAGCCCAGCCCGGCGCCGGTGCACTACCACGTCAGTTGCGTGGCTGACCCGACCCGCAGCTTTCAGACCGACGCCGGCGAAGTCGCCGCCGCGCCGTTCGAGGAGCTGATCTCGGGCTGGCACCGCGTCAACGGCGTGCGGCCGCAAGGTGCTCCGGTCGGCATGACGGTGGCGGAGGACGGCGCGATCTGGCTGGTCGAGGACAAGAACAGGACCGTGATCCGCATCGACCGCGCCGCGGGCGATGCGGCGGCGCCGCTCCCTTGCGAGGCGCGCAGCCAGGCGATGATCGACCAGCTCGCCGCCTTCGTGGCGAGAGATGCGCAGAACACCGTCCGGCTGACGACGCTGCGCAAGAGCCTGGTCGAGAAGCATTGCGCCGGCTGCCACTCGGATTTCGGCCTCAAGCCCGGCCAATCGGAGACGGACAAGGACGGCGCTGCTCTCCGTTTCATGCTGTCGCAGGACGGCTGGATCTATCCCGGCGATCCCGACGCGGGCAGATTGCGCACGCGGCTGCGCGGTCTCGGCGCGGAGAAGCTGATGCCGCCGGGCGGCGAACACCTGCCGAAGACCGAGCCGGGTTACACGCGGCTGCTCGATACCGCTGACCTGCTGGTTGCGAAGATGGTGCCGGGCACGCGAATGCGCATCAAGTCCGGGCCGCCGCAGCGCAAGTTCTTTGGCAGGACCAATAAGGAATGCGGCGAAATACCGGCCGCCAAGGTCGTGGTCGTGACACAAAGGAGCGCTGTAGACAAACCCGGCTTCAGCCGATTCTTCCGGCCGGCCGATTCCTATCTGAACGGCGAGTGCACCGACGACGATGGCTATTACATCCGGCAGGAATTTCTGGTGCCTGTGCAGTAGCATCCTGCTCGTCGCGACGCCGCCGGCCGCTGCCGAGACCAAGCTGTTCGAAAGCGTGCAGGTGACGCCGGCGGGCGAGTATACCTTCGGCATCGAAGGGCCTGCCGCCGATCTCGACGGCAACCTCTTCGTGGTCAATTTCGGCAAGCCCGGCACCATCGGCCGGCTGCCGGCCGGCGGCACGGCGTCGGAGTTGTTCACGGTGCTGCCCGAAGGCAGCGTCGGCAACGCCATCCGTTTCGATCGCATCGGCACCATGTTCATTGCCGACTACAAGAAGCACAACATCTTCGCGATCCCGAAGGGTACGGCAGTGCCGGCCGTCTGGTTTCATTCCGACGAGATGAACCAGCCCAACGACATCACGATCGCGCGCGACGGCACGATCTATGCGAGCGATCCGAATTGGAAAGGCCGGGAAGGCTATATCTGGCGCATTGCGAAGGGCATCGACGGCAGAGTGCAGGGGCAGGTCATGTCGGCGCCGCGCGCGATGGGCACCACCAATGGCATCGATCTCAGCCCGGACGGCAAGACTCTCTATGTCGGCGAATCCAGCAGCGGCCAGATCTGGTCCTATGGCATCCGGGGCAACGATCTCGTCGACGCAAAGCTCGTCAAGTCGTTCCAGCCCGACAGCATCGACGGCCTGCGCACCGACGTCACCGGCCGTCTCTATGTGGCGCGCATTCTCAAGGGGGCGATCGCGCTGCTGAAGCCCAACGGCGTGGTCGAGCGCGAGATCGCGCTCCGGGCCAAGGAGCCGACCAATCTCGCCTTCGGCGGTGGTGACGGCAAATCCGTCTTCGTCACCCAGCGTCAGGGCGGCTTCATCGAATCCTTCCGCACCGACCAGCCCGGCCGCGAGCACTGTCTCCAGCGCGGCCGCTGCTGAGCATGATCTGGAAAAGTGTGCAGCGGTTTTCCGGAAAGATCATGCTCAAGTGAAAAGAACGTTCGGACGATCTGCTTCCGGCGCAGAGCCGCGCGACAGGTGCGGCATTCTTCTTGCTTGCATCTGGGCGCTGCGGGGACCAAGACTTTCGTGGCACGTCAAGAGAACCGCGACCACGGAGTATTTGAGTGAAAGCCGTCCATACCGAGCTGCACCGCAGCCATGATCCGCAATTCTTCCTGGTTCGCGGCGTCGTCAAGCGCACCACCGAGCAGCCCGAGCGTGCCGATCGCCTGCTCAAGGGACTGAAGGACGGCAAGCATCAACTGGTCGAGCCGACGATGTTCGGGCAGGGGCCTCGCGCGCGAATTCACAGCCCGGAATATCTGTCCTTCCTGAGTGAAGCCTGGGACGCCTGGACGGCGCTTGGCGATTCCGGCCCGGAGATGATCGGCAACATCCATCCGGTGCGCCACGCTGCGACCTATCCCACCCACATCGTCGGCAAGCTTGGCTGGCACACCGCCGATACCGCAGCGCCCATCGGCCCCGGCACCTGGGCCGCCGCTTGCGCCGCG
The DNA here is from genome assembly GCF_011602485.2 of Bradyrhizobium sp. 1(2017). Taxonomy (NCBI): domain Bacteria; kingdom Pseudomonadati; phylum Pseudomonadota; class Alphaproteobacteria; order Hyphomicrobiales; family Nitrobacteraceae; genus Bradyrhizobium; species Bradyrhizobium sp. 1(2017). The sequence goes on from NZ_CP050022.2 coordinate 1,818,917, forward strand.
ACCGACGTCGCGGTCACGGCGGCGCAGATGGTGATGGACGGCGAGGACGCGACCTATGCCCTTTGCCGTCCGCCCGGCCATCACGCCTATCGCGACATGGCCGGCGGCTTCTGCTTCCTCAACAACAGCGCGATCGCGGCGGCGCATCTACGGCAGAAGCACGAGCGCGTCGTCATCCTCGATGTCGACGTCCATCACGGCAACGGCACGCAGGGAATCTTCTATGCGCGGCCGGACGTCTACACGATCTCGATCCATGCCGATCCAGTCGCCTATTATCCATATGTGTGGGGTTATGCCCATGAGCGCGGCGAGGGGCCCGGCCTCGGCGCCAATCTCAACATCCCGCTGGCCATTGGCACCGGCGATGACGCCTACATGCAGGCGCTGGACGTCGCGCGCAGGGCGATCGAATCCTTTGCGCCGGGCGCGCTCGTCATCGCGCTCGGCCTGGATGCCTCCGAGCACGATCCGCTGAAGGGATTGGCGGTCACCACGCCGGGCTTCCGCCGCATCGGCCGAGCCATCGCGAAGATGGGCCTGCCGACCGTGTTCGTGCAGGAGGGCGGTTATCTCTCGGATATCCTCGGCGCAAACCTGACCTCGGTGCTGGCAGGGTTCGAAGAGGCGCGGTGAAGTCTCTTTCGCCTCCGCCCGCGCAGGTCGTCATGCCCGGGCTTGTCGCCGGCATCCACGATCTTTGTTCGGCGCGGCGACGCGCGGATGGCCGGGACAAGCCCGGCCATGACGATTGCGGAGAATTCGGAAAGTAAGGCGAGAGCTCAAAACATCCCGCTCGCCGCGAGCGCCTTTCGGACGTGCTGCATCTCGGTCTCGTCGGCGACCATGTCGAGCATGATCGTGGTCAGGCCCCTCGCCGCAAATTCCCTCAGCTTCGTGCCGATCTCGGTGTAGCTGCCGACCAGATACGGACAGTCGGCCTGGAAGGTCAGGAACGGCAGGAGCCAGTAGCCATTGTCGGCAAGCTCGGCGTTCTGGCCGGCATAGAGGTGGCGCTTCCATACGGAGTCGGTATTTTCCACGGTGAGCGCGAGCAGCTCGCGATCATCGACGTTGTCGCGAAAACGGGCCCTGGCCGCCTGCCGCGCCTCCTCGCGTCCCTCGCGGGCGAAAATCCCAAAGTTCATGCCTGCTACGTCGCGCCCGCGATCGAGATCGGATGGCAGCATCTGCATCTTGATGCAGCCGGTCTCTCGTGCCACGCGCTGCGCCGCTTCCGACTGGCCCGCGATCAGGAATTCTGGCATCAGCTCCGGCGGCAGGCGCGGTCGCAATTGCAGATGTCTGGCGCGATAGAAATGCCCCTGGAAATTCAACGGTCGCGGGCTCGAGAGCAGCTCACGCATCAGCGTGACGAATTCCGCGAGCCGGACGTAGCGGTCGGCGTGCGATGAGTCATCGCCCAGTCCCTGCAAGTCGCTGACCGCGGTCCCCGTGATCATGTTGAGATAGACCTTGCGGCCGTAGAGCTGCGCGAAGGACGAGACGAATTTGGCCGCCGTGAACGGATGCATGTAGACCGGATTGACGGCGATCAGCGGTGAAGATCGCGCCGTCTCCGCGATGATGTGCTGGGCCATCGCCCAGGGCGTGACGAACACGTCGTTGCCTTCGAACAGCAGGATGCCTTCGAAGCGGTTCTGGTCGGCGAACCGCGCCACCCGCATCAGCTCACCGACATATGTCCTGGGGTCACGGTTGCGAGAGATCGCCGGAAAGACCCGCAGCCGCGGAGCCGTCATTCAGCCGCTTCCCGGAGCGGCCAGGCATTGCGGCTGATGGGAAGGCCGCCGGCCGCACGGGAGCCGTCGGCGATCGCGAGCCGGTGCGAAGGGGAGGGCGAGCATAGCGAGAAGCGCCAGCCATGCGGATCGTCGGCAATGTCGGGCTTGAAGCTGATCTCGATGGCCTCGCGTGACACCTGCATGGCGAAGGCGTCGAGCGGCAGATTGAGCCCAAAGCCCCTGGCCTTCAGATAGGCCTCCTTCAGCGTCCAATAGTCGAAGAAGCGCTCGATCGCGGCGGGCTCAGGCAGCCCGCGCAAGGTTTCGATTTCCTCCGGCGCAAAGAAGCGGAGCGCGGTGGACAGCGGCGCGACGCGCCGGGACACGGTTTCGACGTCGACGCCGACGGCCTCATGCCGTGATACGACGCAGGCGACGCATCCGTCGGCATGCGACAGGCTGAAATGCAGCGCGGTCGAGGTCCTGGGCGCTGCGACAAACGGCCGCCCGTAACGGCCGGCCGCAAAGGACCAGTCGGAGGGAGGAACGTTGGACGCGACCTGCGACAGCGCCATGCGCAGCATGGCATGCGCGAAAATGTACTGTCGTCGATGCCGCTCGAACATGAAGCGGTCAGCCCGGATCCGTTCGTCGACCGAGAGCAGCCGTCGGCACGCATCGAGCGCGCCCGGCGCGTCGATCGTTTCGATCAGTCCGACGAAGAGTTCAATCCTATCGTCTGCCATCAAATGGGCCTTTGGCGTCGGACGAGGCCATATCCCCGATCCCGACGGAAGAATCACCTGAGCAAGAAGCAACCCGTGCAGACCGCTGCTAGCGGTACACCCGGGCAAATTCTTGTCGATTTGCAGGCCGGTTTACAGGCGCAAGCTTGTGCGAGACCCCAATGCGACGCACAAGCGGCCCGGCTCCGAACGTTGAAGTCTGAGATTCGTGCGGCGTCCCGCCGACGAACCTTACTTCTTCTTCGCCTTCTTCTTGGCTTTCTTCGCTCCGCCCAGCAACGAAAGGCTGGCGTCGACGTCCTTCAGTGCGGACTGGAGCTTCTTCTTCTCGGCGGTGAGCAGCTTCTGGAGGGCCCTGCGATCCTTGTCACTCAATGTGGTGCCCTTGGCAAATTTGATGATACCCATAACACTCCCCCGGTTGAAAATAATCGTCCAGATCAAAACGCGGGAATAATGTTGCGCGCTAGCGCCCAAATAATCAAGATGCAACTTGCTCATTCACAGCTTTGACGAGTGAATCCGTACTGGTCCCGTCCTGCGCGACCGATCATGCCGCCCTGCGAGCGAGCAACCGGCCGAGCGGCATGTCGGGCCGGGCGATGGCGGCCGCCAATAGTATGACCAGATCCTTCATCCACGTCCGGACCATATGGTCGTCCAGCAATTCGCGCTTGTAATTGCACGAGCCGGTGATTCCGGCCGGGCGCTCCTTCAGCATCAGCGACAGCCAGGTCTGGTCGATCGGCAGCACCGGCTGGCCCTCGCGCGCGATGTTGCCGATGGACTCCGTCGCGAGATCAGGCAGAGCCAGCGGCTGGCGCAGCGGATTTTGCAGGGTGAAATAGACCTGGAGCAGCGAGGCGGGGTCTATCCCCTCCCGCTCCAGATGGTCGGCCAAAATGCTGAACGGCAGCTCCTGCCGCACATGCGCGTCCAGCACGCTCCGGCGTACCCGCGCCAGGGCTTGGCCGAACGACAGCTCGGGCGTAATTTCGCTGCGGACGATCACCGTGTTCTCGAACGGGCCGACGATGCGGTCGGTGTCCGGCTGGGCGCGATTGGCCATCGCGGTGGTGACCACGATATCGGTGCGGCCCGTTCGTGCCAGCAGCAGCGCCTTCAGGCCGGCGAGGAGGCACATGAACAGGGTAGCGTTATGCTGGCCGGCGAAGGCCGTGATCCGGTTGACCAACTCGGGCTCGAGGCTCACTGGGTGATGCCCGGTGGATGCCCCCGGGCTTGACGCGCCGTCGAAGACGGGGCCGGCACCACGCAAATCCTCAGTCCAGTCGGCGGCCTGGCGACGGGCCGCGCCGGTGCCGCACCACCAGCGCTGCCAGCGCGCGACGTCGGAAAAGGCCGGCGGCGGTTTCGGCAGCGGTACCGACGGATATCCGGCCAGCGCCGCATAGCGCGTGGACAATTCCTCGAACAGCACGCCGATCGACCAGCCATCGACGATGGCGTGATGCAGCGTCAGCAGCAGCACATGATCGTCGTCGTGGAGCCGCAACAACCGGGCGCGCAACAGCGGCGCGCGCGTGGCGTCGATCGGAGCAAAGGTCTCCTGCTCGATCAGGAGGTTGATTTTCCTGAGCTCGAGCGCCCTGCGCCGCTTGTTGTTATGGGGATGACCGTCGCCGATGGTCTCGACCGTCAGGGCAGGACCGATGATGCCGGGCGCGACGACATGGCTGGTGGGCTCCTCGCCGTTCCAGTTGAAGCTGGTTCGCAGCGATTCGTGCCGGCCGACGATATCGTCGATGGCCTGCGCCAGGGCGGCCCGATCGAGCGGGCCCTTGAGGCTGAAGGCGAAGGGCAGGTTGAACAGCGGCAGCCCCGGCAGGTTCTGTTCGATCCGCAGCATCTGATCCTGCGCGATCGAGGGCGCCGGAGGACCGCCTTCGGTCGGCCTCGTTTCAGCCCGCGTTGTTTCGATCGACCTTGCCCCGCGCGCGGCACGCTTGCGCGGCTTCGCGGCCACGGCCGCATCGACCTGCCGGCCAAGCTCTTTGATTGTCGGGGCCTCAAAGATGGTCTTGATCGGCAGCGAAACCCCGAGCGCACGAGCGATGCGCGCCATCGTCTGGCCCGCGAGCAGCGAATGGCCGCCGAGATCGAAGAAATTGTCGGTGACGCCGATGCTCTCGACCTTCAGCAAGTCGATCCAGATGTCGGAGAGCACCTTTTCCGTGAAGCCCCGCGCCGGCAGGGCTACATCCGGCCCAGACACCTCCTGCTGCGCCGGCGCCGGAAGCGCGGACCGGTCGAGCTTGCCATGGGCGTTGAGCGGCACCTGATCCAGGAACAGGAAGGCGGACGGGACCGCGTGGCCCGGCAGACGGCTCTTCAGGAATTCGCGCAGCTCGCTGGCGTTGCTCGTGTTGCCGGGCCTTGCGACGATATGGGCGACCAGCCTGACATCGCCGCTTGCCTCGCGACGCGCCTCGACGATGCCGGCATGCACATTGGGATGCCCGGCGAGCACGTTCTCGATCTCCTTGAGCTCGATACGGTAGCCGCGGATCTTGACCTGATGGTCGGCGCGGCCGAGGCATTCGATTGTGCCGTCAGCGCGGCGGCGGGCGAGGTCGCCGGTCCGGTAGAGCCGGCTGCCTGTCCGGTGCGAGAACGGATCGGGCAGGAAGCGTTGCCGGCTCTGTGCGGGATCGTTGATATAGCCGCGGCCGACGCCGGCGCCGCCGATGCAGAGCTCGCCGGTCACGCCGAGCGGCAACGGCTGGAGGTTTGCATCGAGCACGTGGAGCTGGGTGTTCGGCAGCGGCGCGCCCACCGCAACGTTGCCGGTCGCGGCCGCCGGCGCCTTGGTCAGGCGATGCAGGGAGACGTCGTCGGAACATTCCGACGCGCCATAGGCGTTGATCAGCGGCACTTTCGGGCAGCGGGCGAACCAGGCGTTGCAGAGATCGACGGGCAGCGGCTCTCCGGTCGAGATCAGCAGTCGCAATCTGGCGAAGGCGCGCCGGACCCGTGCCTCGTTCATTCGTTCGACGACGACGCGCAAGAGCGAGGGAACGATCTCGAGCACCGTGATGCCTTCGTGTTCGATCTCCTGTGCCAGCAGGATGGGGTCCTGCACCGTCGCGTTGCCGCAGATATGCACGCGCGCGCCGGCCATGGGCGCGGCGAGGAACTGCCAGACCGAGATGACGAAGCTCTGCGGCGCGGTCTGCGCGATCACGTCCCTGGCCGAGAGCCCGAGCTCGGAGATGAGCGAGGCCAGATGGTTCGACAGGCCGCGCTGCTCGATCATGACGCCCTTCGGCGCGCCGGAGGAGCCGGACGTGTAGACGAGATAAGCGAGGCTCGATGCGGCACGCGGTGCGGCGCGGACCGGCTTGGCCGCCGCTGGCGCGACCACGTCTTCGAGTTCGGCCACATGAATGCGCTCGACCAGCGAGTCGAGCAGCGTCTCGGCCGTGGCGGACTGGGCTCGTCCGGTCAGCAGCACGCGGGCGCAGCTCGATCCGAGGATGGTTGCAAGGCGGGCCGGCGGCTGGTCGGGATCGAGATTGAGGAAGGCCGCGCCGACGCGCTGCACCGCGATCATCGCCGCGAGCAGGTCCGGTCCGCGCTCCGCCAGCAGCGCGACCACGCTCTCGGCGCCAACGCCCTTGCGCGTCAGCCAGCGCGCGGCCGCCTGACTGCGCTGCGCCAGATCGCGATAGCTCAGGGACGCGCGGCCGTCCGACACTGCAACGGCGTTCGGCCTACGCTTGGCTTGACGATCGAAGCGCTCGCTCGGATTGCCGCGCTTGGCGAAATCGACCGGCGCGCCCCGGCCTTGCGCCAGCAATTGGCGGCGTTCGGCCGCTGTCAGGAGCGGCAGGCGCGAGATGCGCTGCTCCGGATTGGCGATGACGGCCTTGAGCAGAGTCTTGAATTGGATCGCCATGCGTTCGATCGTCGCCGCGTCGAACAGATCGGTGGCGTATTCGAAGAATCCGGTGAAGCGGCCATCGGCCTCGACCAGCTCGAGCGTGATGTCGAAGCGCGCCACCTTGGGATCGATTTCCAGCCGCCGTGTCGACAGGCCCCGGAAGCGGGCCGCCTCGATCGAGGCGTTCTGGAGGATGAACATGATCCGGAACAATGGATTGCCGTCGCTCCGGCGCGCGATCTGGAGCGCGCGCAGCACCTCCTCGATCGGCAGATCCTGGTGGCGGTAGGCGTCGAGCGTGACCTGCCGCACCCGCCGCAGAATCTCGCCGAAGCTCGGATCACCGCTGAAATCGTTGCGCAGGATCAGGGGGTTGGCGAACAGCCCGATCAGGCGTTCGCTTTCGATCTGGTTGCGGTTGGCGATCAGCGATCCCGTGGCGACATCGTCATGCGAGGTGAGGCGGAACAGCAGGCATTGGAAGGCCGCGAGCAGCGTCATGAAGGGCGTGACGCCCTGGTTCTGGCTCAGCGCGCGCAGGTCGGCCGACAGGGTCTTGGAGAATTCGAGATAGTGACGGGCGCCGTGGCCGCTCCAGACCTCCGGCCTCGGCCGGTCGGTTCGCAGCGGCAGCGTGGTGACGCCATCGAGCTGAGTCCGCCAATAGTCGAGTTGCCCCTTGGCCGCCGGTGTCAGCGCCCAGCTCTGCTGCCAGAGCGCAAAGTCGCGATATTGGAAGGTGGGCGGGAGCAGCACGGCGGCGCTCTGCTGGTGCGCGGCCGCATAATGGGCGGCAAGCTCCTCCCAGAACAGCCGCTGCGACCAGCCGTCGGTGGCGAGGTGATGGACGTTGACCACAAGCGCGTGGCTCGTTCTGTCGAACGACAGCAGCGTGACCTTCAGCGGCGGCTCGCGGGCGAGGTCGAACGGATATTGCGCGAGCTTGAGCGCCGCGCGCCTGACGATTGCGGCCCGCTTGTCGGCCGGGCAGGGTTTTAGCTTGATCCGCTCAAACCGCTGCGGCGATTGCAGCACGAGCTGCGCCGGCTCGCCCTGCGGCTCGATGAAGATTGACCGCAGCACCTCGTGGCGCGCGCAAATCGCCGTGAGGCTCGCAGAAAGCGCGGCGACATCGAGCGGGCCTTTGAGAACGGCGGCTTCGACGACATTATAGTTGTAGCGCGTCGGATCGAGCCGCGAGAGCACATACATCCGCTGCTGCTGGAACGATAGCGGTGCATCTGCCGCCGCCTGGCGCCAGGCCGGTAGTCCCGTCTCGCGGCGGCTTGCAGCGGTCCCGAGCCGTGCGGCGAGCGCGGCCACGGTGGGGCAATCGAAAATGTCCTCGAACGAGAGGTCGACGCTGAAGCGTCCGCGCAGGCGCGAGCGCATTTGCGTCACCGCGAGCGAATCCGCACCGAGCGCGAAGACGTCCTGATCGGTGCCGACCTGCGGCAGCTCCAACAGGCCGGCCCAGATCGCGGCGAGCCGGGTCTCCAGCGCGTTGCGTGGCACCTGCGCCTCGTCGCCGCCCTCCGAGGGCGCGATCAGGCCGGCCAGCGCGTTGCGCTTGACCTTGCCGCTGGCACCTTTCGGCAACGCCGCCACGCTGCGGATCAGGCTCGGCACCTTGTAGGCTGCAAGTCGCTTTCGCGCGAACTGGCGCAACTGGTCCGAGCTCGCCTCGGAATTGGGCCGCAGCACCACGACGGCAGCAACGTTCTCGCCGAGCTTTTCGTGCGGGACGGCGAACACGCCGGCCTCCAGCACGGCCGGATGGCCGAGCAGGACCTCTTCCACTTCCAGCGGCGAGATCTTCTGCCCACCGCGGTTGATGACGTCCTTGATGCGGCCGACGATGAAGAGATAGCCGTCCTCGTCGAGATAGCCGAGATCGCCGGTTCGGAACCAGCCATTGCGGAACGCGGCTTTGGTTGCCGCCGCGTCATTGTAGTAGCCGCGGCTCATGTTGGGACCGCGCAGTATGATCTCGCCATGCGCGCTGCTCGCAAGCGGGCGGCCCGCCTCGTCCATGATCGCGATCTCCGGTCCTGCGGCGCGGCCGACCGATCCGATCTTGCGCAGCTCGAACGGGTTGGCCGCGATCTGCGAGGCCGCCTCCGTCATGCCGTAGGTCTCGAGCACGGGAACGCCGAAATTTGCTTCCAATCCCTCGAGGATCGCGGGCGCCAGCGAAGCCGAGGCCGAACGGATCACGCGCAAGGACGACGACCGCGCGCGGTCCGGCTCGGCTTCGGCCGCAGTCAGCAGCGCACGATGAATGGTCGGCACCGCCGTGTACCAGGTCGGCTGCAACTCTCGCATCCAGCCGAAGAAGGACGATGGATCGAAACCCTCGGTGCAGATCACGCTGGAGCCTGCGGCCAGCGCCGTCAGCAGGCCGGAGATCAGGCCATGGGCGTGAAACAGCGGCAGCACGTTGAGCAGGCGATCATGCGACGTGAGCGACAGCACGCGGCCGGCATTGTGGGCGGACAGGCACACATTGCGATGCGTGAGCGGCACCATCTTCGGCCGCGCCGCCGTGCCCGACGTCAGCAGGATGAACGCATCGTCCTCGCCGCGCGCGGCGCCGCCGGCATTCGCCGGCCCGACCGTCGGGCCGTTGAACGCGCAACCGCCGAGATCGCTGGCCGGTCCCGGCACGAAATCGATCACCGCGATGTCGAGTGCCCTGGCGACGTCGCGGCTAGCCGAGTTCATGTCGGCCCGGGTCACGAGCGCCGTCAGCTTCAGTTCGCTGAAATAGCGCTGCAGCTCGTCCGCGGTCAGGTCGGGATTGACGGGGACGCAGGCACTGCTCGATGCGACCGCGATCAATGCCAGCGCACTGTCGGCGCCGCGCGGCAGCGCAACGGCGATGCGGTCGGCGGGGCCGATGCCGAGGCCACGCAGGGTGCGGACCAGTTGCCGGATCAATTCAGCCAGTGCGCCGTAGCTGAGGGCAGGCCGACCCGGGGCCAGGAGAGCGGGTGCAGCCGGCGTCTTCCGCGCATGGAGGTCGAGCAGGCCGCCAATATGGGCCAAGGACTTGGTTTCGGAGCCCAAAGCTTCCGATCCCACTCCCGCTCCGGATGCAATGTCCGACAACGCCATTCCCTTTTGATCTGATTGGGCTATTCTTCCCAAGACTTAGGGAACGCGTCCAGTCCGAGGTGAAGTTCGGCCCCCAAAATCTGTGGTTGAGGGGGCCTAAAGCCCTTCGACGGAATGATGGTCGGGCAGAAATCACCATGCTGGAGAATGAGCCGGGCACGGGAACGGAGGGCGGGCTGAAGCGCTGGCTCGAGGGCATCGGTCTCGGCCATTACACCGATCTTTTCGCGCAGCACCGTCTCGATCTCGACGTCATGGCGGACCTGACCGAGCCGGATCTGGTCGAGCTCGGATTGCCGCTCGGCGATCGCAAGCGGCTTCAGCGGGCGATGTCGGCGCTGTTTCAGGCTGAAACGGCCGAAGTGGCGCCTGCGCAAAAGCGGGCGGAGGTCGGCGCGGAACGGCGCCAGCTGACGACCATGTTCTGCGACATGGTGGATTCCACCTCGCTCTCGGTGCAGTTCGATCCGGAGGACGTGCGCGACATGATCGCGAGCTTCCGCGAAACCTGTGTCCGCGTCGTCAAGCATTACGAAGGCTTTGCCGCCCGTTTCGTCGGCGACGGTATCCTTGTCTATTTCGGCTATCCGACCGCACATGAGGACGACGCCGAGCGTGCGGTGCGCGCCGGGCTGGAGATCGTGCGGGCGCTGTCGAGCGCGAGGGCGATCGAGCCGCGCGGTGCGCTCAGCCACTCGCCCGCCGTCCGCATCGGGATCGCGACCGGTCTCGTCGTGGTCGGCGATCTCGTCGGGCAGGGCACCGAAGAGCGCGACTCCGCGGTCGGCGAGACCGTCAATCTCGCCGCGCGCCTGCAAGGGCTGGCGCCGCCCAATGGCGTCGTGATTTCCGCCTCGACCCAGTCGCTGCTGAAGGGGAAGTTCGAATTCCGCAATCTCGGCGTCCACGAACTGAAGGGCATCTCCGAGAAGGCACAGGCCTGGCACGTGATGCGCGCCTCGCGGGTGGAGACTCGCTTCGCCGCCGCCATGGGCACGCGGCTGACCCCGCTCGTCAACCGCGAGGAAGAGATCGCGTTGCTGATGGGGCGCTGGCAGCAGGCCAAGGACGGCGACGGCCAGGTCGTCGTCAAGTTCGGCGAGCCCGGCATCGGCAAGTCGCGCATCATCCAGGAAATCTTCGAGCGGATATCCGGCGACCGCCATGGGCAGGTCTCGCTCCAATGCTCGCCTTACTACACGTCCACGGCGTTCTATCCGTTCGCCGAGCAGCTCAAATTCACGCTCGGCCTCGACCGCGAGGATTCCTCCACGCTGTCGCTGAGTGGCCTCGAGACTGCGATCGCCGCCGCGCATGGCGACGTCGAGCAGGTCGCGCCGCTGTTTGCCGCGCTGCTGTCCATCCCGACCGGCGACCGCTATCCGCGGCTCGAACTGTCGCCGCAACAGCAGAAGGACGCGACCGTCGCGGCGCTGGTCAATCACTTGCTGGGCCTTGCGCGCGAGATGCCGCTGGTGATCGCGTTCGAGGATCTGCATTGGATCGACCCGACCTCGCGCGAGGTGATCGACCTGCTGGTCGACCGCGTGCAGAACCGGCCGGTCCTGGTCATCGTCACCGCGCGTTCCGAATTCCAGCCGAGCTGGAACGCGCATTCGCACATCACCACCCTGGTCCTGAACCGCCTGAGCCGGCAGCTTCGCACGACGCTGGTCGAACGCGTCGCCGGGCGAGAGCTGCCCAAGGAGGTCGTCGAGGAGATCATCGTCAAGACCGACGGCGTGCCGCTGTTCCTGGAAGAGCTCACCAAGACCGTGCTCGAATCCAATCTCCTGACCGAGCGGCACGGGCGCTACGTGCTGTCGGGCCCGTGGCGGCAGCTCGCGATCCCGGCGACGCTGACCGACTCGCTGATGGCGCGGCTGGACCGGATGGGGCCGTTCAAGCGGATCGCGCAGATCGGCGCCACCATCGGCCGCGAGTTTTCCTACGAGACGCTCCATGCGGTCGCCAACACGCCCGCCGAACAGATCGAGGCCGCCCTCAATCACCTGGAGGAGGCGGGGCTGATCATGCGGCGCGGTCATCCGCCCGAGGCGCTCTATTCCTTCAAGCACGTGATGATCCAGAACGCCGCGCATGCGAGCCTCCTGCACAGCGAGCGCCGCAAACTGCATTCCCGGATCGCCCAGGTGCTCGCCGAAATGTATCCGGAGAAGACCGAGCGCGAGCCGGAGCTGCTTGCCCATCACCTGACCGAATCCGGTCAGAGCGAGGGGGCTGCCAGCTTCTGGCTCAGGGCCGGCAAGCAGGCGGCCAAGAGCGGCGCCAATCTGGAAGCGATCGGTCATCTGCGCCGCGGCCTCAGCGTCGTGCAGGCCAATGCGCGCATGCAGGGCGCCGACGAAATGGAGCTCGAGCTGCGCATTGCGCTCGGCAATGCGCTGATCGCTGCCAAGGGCTATGCCGTGCAGGAGGTCGAGGAGAATTACATCCGCGCGCTCGAGCTCGGCCAGCAGCTCGATGACGACGAAAAGGCCTTCGCCGCCACGCGCGGGCTCTGGGTATGCCATTTCATCCGCGCCGATCTCACGCGCGCGCACGATCTCAGCGTCGAGCTGTTGAGATTTGCCAAGCGAGAGCGGCTGAACCAGCGCACGCAGCCGGCGCAGCAGACCGGCTATCTGATCGAGGCGCACCGTTCGATCGCGATGACCATGCTGTATCGCGGCCGCTTCGCGGCCTCGCAGCATCATCTGCATCGCTGCATCAACCTCTACAGCCCCGATCTGCACTCCGACCTGATGGAGCGCCACGGCATCGATCCCGGCGTCGTCTCGCTGTCCTATCTCGGCTATCTCCTGTGGTTCCTCGGCCGTCCGGACGCGGCGCGCCAGCACAGCGAGCAGGCGATCGCGAATGCCGAGAAGATCCGCCATCCGTTCACGCTCGCCTTTGCGCTCGTGTTCAGCGCTTATCTCTGCCAGCATCTGCGCGACGTCGAGGGCACGCGCGATCACGCCAACCGCGCCATGATCATCGCCACCGAGCACAATTTCCTGCACTGGAAGCAGCAGGCTGCGATCCTGCGCGGCTGGGCGCTGGCCCAGCTCGGCGAAGCCGACGAAGGCCTCAGCCAAATGCGCTTCGGCCTCGACGAGTACGAGGCGATGGATTCCTGGCTCGCCGGCTGCTGGTTCCGCTGCCTGCTGGCGGAGGCCTACGCCAAGGTCGGGATGCGCGATGCCGCCTTGCGCGCGCTGGACGGCGCGCTCGCGACTGCGAGACGGACCGGCGATCACTCCTACCTCGCCGAAGTCTATCGCCTGCAGGGCGAGATCACGCTCTCGGACGGCGATTCGGCATCGGTGCCGGAGGCCGAGGACATGTTCAGCCTCTCGCTGGAGATCGCGCGCAAGCAGGGCGCGCTGTCCTGGGAGCTTCGCACCGCCGTCAGCCTCGCGCGCTTGTGGTACGAGGCCGGCCGGCGCGAGCACGCAAGCCTGCTGCTCGTGCCCGTCGTCGGCAAATTCAGCGAGGGTTTCTACACGCCGGACCTGAAGCAGGCGATGCAGCTGGTCAACGAGCTCGGTGCGGACGCACTCGTCCGCGAGCAGGTCCATCCCTGACATGAGCGAACTTGCCGCCGCGCGTGCGCGTTATGTCGAGAGGATCGCGAAGCGGGAGCGGATTGCCTCCAAGCGCCTGCTCGACGCGCTCGCCGCCGTGCCGCGCGAAAATTTTCTGCCGAGGGGACCGTGGCGCATCAAGAGCGAGGCGGCGCGCAGCTATCGGGGAACGCCCGATGCCGATCCCGTGCATCTCTACGACAATGTGCTGGTCGCGATCGACGCGCGCCGCAGGCTCGACACCGGTCTGCCGAGCCTGTGGGCGCACTTCATCGATGTGCTCGACATCAAGGAGAAGGATCGTGTGGTCCAGATCGGCTGCGGGCTCGGCTATTTCTCCGCGATCCTGTCGAAGATGGTTGGGCCGAAAGGACGGGTGATGGCGGTCGATTGCGACGAGCGTCTGGCGTTCCGCGCCGCGAACTATCTTCGCCCTTATCGCAACGTCATCGTGTTTCATGGCGATGGATGTGAGGAGATCCGCGAGCGCGCTGACGTGATCATCATCCACGCCGGCTTCTCCTGTCCTCACCCGCTCTGGCTTCAGGCGCTTCGCCCGCGCGGCCGCCTCCTGGTGCCGATAACCCAGCGGGACCGCGAGGGCGCGGTGATCAAGATCACGCGCCGGGGCAGGGGCTTCGAAGCGGAAGCGGTGCAGCAGATCCGGATCTTCCCGGGCCGGGGCCGCGGTGTGACCGCGCTCGACGACCGTGTCGCCGACTGGTGGCAGCGCGCATCCGCTTTGGCGCCGCTGCGCTTTCGCGCGCTCGAGCAGGGTTTGCCGGCGGATGGCTAATGGTTCGTTGCATTTTACCTTGATTGCGAATGGACGTATCCAACGCGCCGTCAGGCGGCTATGACTGCGGCCTGACTGCCATCCGAGCGCGCCCATGCATTCCGTTGCCCTGCTGACCGCCAGCTACGCCAAGGATATCGAGCGCTTTTCGCTGCTCAGCGAGAGCATCGACACCTGGCTCTCGGGATATACGCGGCATTATGTTCTCGTTAACGATGAGGACGTGCCGCTGTTCGAGCGGTTTGCCTCCGACAAGCGCGTCATCGTCCCGGCGTCGCGTTACCTGCCGAAATGGCTGTTCGCGCTGCCGCCGGCCCTCCAGTTCGTCAGCAAGCGCCGCGTCTGGCTGTCGCTGCTGTCGTCACCGGTGCACGGCTGGCACATCCAGCAGATGCTGAAGATCGCCGGCGTCCTCAATGTGCCGGAGCAGCGTGTCTGCATCCTGGATTCGGACAATCTGTTCTTCCGCGAATTCGACGTCAGCGAATACGCCGGCGGCGAGAAGACGCCGCTCTTCGTCACGCGCGAGGCGATCGGCGCCGACCATCCGGTGCACGGCGTGTGGCTCCGCACCGTCGATCAGCTTCTGGGCATCGGGCAGCGTCGGTTCCCGGCAGATGATTATGTCGGCAACGCGCTGGTCTGGGACAAGGACACGGCGCATGCGATGACCGACGCCATCAAGTCGGCGACGGGCCTGAGCTGGGCTCTGGCACTGTGCCGGAAGAAGAAGTTCTCCGAATATCTGCTCTACGGCAACTTCGTCGCCCATTCGCCGAAGCATCTGGCAACCCATCAGGTCACGGAAGACAGCATCGCAGTCTCGCACTGGGACGACACGCCCCTCGACCGTCCGGCCATCGAAGCGATGATGCGTGCCGCCTCGCCCGAACAGGTCGCGCTCTGCATCCAGTCCTATTCGTCGACCTCGATCGACGACATCCGCGATGTGTTCCGCCTCTCCTCGCGCGACCGGCGCGCACCCAGCCTGTCGCCCGACCACATGGGCGATGCGTCCGAATTCGAGACGCCGAAGACGCGCTAAGGATTACGCGTCCTTCGTGAACTTGCTGATCACGTCCATGAACGGCTTCGGCTTGAATTCGCCGTCGAGCGGCAGCGGACGGTTCGGCTGCTTGTCCTTGCGGGCGAAGGTGCCGTTGATCCAGCTGTAGCGATCCGAGATGCCCCAGGTCAGAATCGAGCGCACCGGTCCGCTGGTCGAAACCGCCGTCAGCAGATCGTCGACGCGCTTGGCGACGATGGCGTCGCGCTCGGCCGGGCTTCCCGCTAGCTTCTGATCGTCGACGTCGAGCTCGGTGACGAGCACCTCGAGGCCCCAGGACCGCAGCTCGGTGACGAATTCGGCGAGCCCGTGCGTGTCGATCTCGAGCTCGGCATGCAGATGCGATTGCAGGCCCACGGCGTGGAGCGGAACGCCCTGGTCGAGCAGGTCCATGATCAGGTGGCGGTACGCCGCGCGCTTGGCAATGAAGGAGTCCTTCGCCGATTCGATGTCGTACTCGTTGATCGCGAGCTTGACGAAGGGGTCGGCTGCGGCGGCGGTGCGGAAAGCCAGCGGAATCCAGCTATTGCCGAGATGCTGCGTCCAGAACGTGTCGCGCCGGTCGGTGACCTTCCTTGGATTGTCCGGAATCGGTTCGTTGACGACGTCCCACGACGTCAGCTTGTCCCTGTAGTAGGAGACGACGGTGCCGATGTGGTCGCGATACGCGCGCTCGACGCCTTTGGTGTCCTTGATCTGCTTGGTCCAGTCCGGGATGTCGTGATACCAGGCGAGCGCATGGCCGCGCATGGACAGGTCGTTCGCCCGCGCAAAATCCAGGATGGCATCGGCGCGCTCGAAAGCGAAAGTGTGCGCGTCCGGCCGCAGCATCGGCCATTTCAGTTCCAGCACCGGCACCACCTGGGTGCAATAGGTGCTGATGGCCTCACCGAGCCGCGGATCGGCTTGCAGATCCCAGAGCGTCGCGGCTGCTCCATAGCCCGGGCGGCGCTGGGAGAACTTCGAGGCCGGTGCGGCTGACGTCGATGCACCCGCCGCGAGCGTTGCGGCGCTGCCGAGCAGGAATTCGCGTCGGTCGAGCCTGGTCACGCGTGACGCTGCATCGCGGCTTCCGCGATCTCGTAGTAGTGAAGCGCGCCCTTCTCGAGCGTCAGATTGTCCAACACATAGTCGCGCGGCGCGAAGTCGCCGGCGCTGGCCTGCGCCCAGAAACGGTCCCAGCCGGAGGTGAAGCCGTCGGCATCGGTGAAGGTCATGCCGCAGCGCGCGTCGAAATACGGCACCGAAGACACGTTGCCCTCGTATCTCACCTTGTCCGGGAAATATTTCGGGTCCTGCCACGGCCCGCCGCGGTCCCAGGCGAACACGGGCACGCCGCTCGACAGCGCCTGCTGGCAGGCGATACCCTGGCTTTCGTGTTCGCAGAGGAAGACCATGCTGCGGCAACGCGCGAGCGCGGCCTTGTAATCGTCTTCCTTGTAGTGACCGTAGCGGATCACTTCGACGCTGCGGCCGCTGGCTTCGAGAGACTTTCGGATCGGCTCGATCAGCTCCGGCTCGTACCGCTCGTAGTCCCAGCGGACCTTGTCGTAGAGCAGCACGTCGACGCTTTTCTGATCCGCCGGCGCAGGTGTCCACAGATCGGTCTCGATGCCGACGGGCCAGGCACCGACATGCGGCCAGTGAGGACGGAACATGTCGGCATACCAGGCGCACGGCACCAGCACGCGCCTCACGTCGAGGTCCTTCAGATTTGCCGGTGCGTCGATCGGATGGTCATACATGGCGACGCCGAGCAGGATCGGGTTCTTCCATTTGAACCAATCGAGCACGAAGGGCCGTCCGATGATGCAGGCCAGTTCCTCGGGGTGCTTCCGGATATAGCGATAGTCATTGACGCGATAACTGATGCCGAGCCGATCGAG
The DNA here is from genome assembly GCF_011602485.2 of Bradyrhizobium sp. 1(2017). Taxonomy (NCBI): domain Bacteria; kingdom Pseudomonadati; phylum Pseudomonadota; class Alphaproteobacteria; order Hyphomicrobiales; family Nitrobacteraceae; genus Bradyrhizobium; species Bradyrhizobium sp. 1(2017). The sequence continues at coordinate 1,835,767 of NZ_CP050022.2, forward strand.
GCCTGCGCACAGATTGAGCAGGACGCGCCGCTGTCCGCTGATGAAGGACTTGCCCAGCAGCAGACGCCGCAGCAGCGGCCGGAGGTGACGGTCGCCGGGAAACCAGCGGTCGTCCCGTTCCTCGAAGAAGAGGTTGAGCACCATCCTGTCGCGGCCCGTGCGGCCGGCATTCGCCGGAAGCATGGGCGCGTCGGCACCGCGATGCGGCAGGCAGGCCGGTTTCGCCCGTGTTCGTTCGGCAACGTCCATGTCGGTCACATCAGCGCATCAAAGGAGTCGGGCGACGTTTCGCTATCATTGCTTCTTTTCTGTGATCCCGGCGGACCCTACAAGGACAGGGCAAATTTAACGCTAACGCGCGATAACCGCGCGGTCGTTCCATTCGCGGTCCGATTTGCAGGCTTATGCGGCTATCCTCTTAGTGCCAGCGGCGTTGGTCCGATTGTCACGCCCAGCCGTCTTAACGTTCCGTTAATCCTGATCGCCGCCCACGGTCCCGTGTTCGCATGCTGAACCGCCATTTCTCGATCTATCTGGTCGCCTACATCCTGCCTGCGGCGGTGGGATTCTTTGCGGTCACGGCCTACACACGGCTGCTGTCGCCGGCGGAATATGGCGTCTATGTCGTCGGCATCAGCCTTGCCGGAATCCTGGGCGCGATCTTCTTCGCCTGGATCAAACTGTCGGTGTCCCGCTATCAGGCGATGTCTGCGGACGTCGACTTTCGCGGTACGGCGATGGTCGCCTTCGGCCTGACCGCGGCAATTCTCTGCGCGCTGACACCGCTGGTGTTCCTGTTCCGCAGCGACGTCAGCGTCGAGCTGCTGCTCGCCAGCATGTTCGTCGCGATCATGGCCAATGCGGTCGATGTCGGCCAGGAGTTCGAGCGCGCCAAATTGCGGCCCTATCGGTTCGCCGCGATCTCGATCGTGCGCAGCGTGGCGAGCGTCGGTTTCGGCCTGCTCGGCATCTGGCTCGGCTGGGGCGGCATCGGCCTGCTCGCCGCGTTCGGCCTCGGTTCGCTCACCGGCATCATCCTGAATCTGGTCGGCGACCGCACCAGGATCGCACGCTTCCAACGCGACCAGTTCATGCAACTCGCGCGCTATGGCCTTCCCTTGACACTGGCCGGGCTCTCCGTTGCGGTCTACTCGGCCTGCGACCGCCTCATTGTCGCTTATCTGCTCGGCAAGGACGCCGCCGGCATCTTCGGCGTCGCCGCCGATCTGCCGCGCCAGTTCATGGTCATGATCGCATCCAGCGTCGCCGCCGCCACCGTGCCGCTGGTGTTCCGCTCCCTGTCCGAGAAGAACGATGCGGTGACGCGGGAGCGGCTCACCGAAAGCCTCGAGCTGTTGCTCATCGTCGTCGCGCCCGTTGCGGTCTGGCTTGCGCTCGCCGCGGACCAGGTCGCCGGCACGCTCGTCGGCGTCGATTTCCGCGCCGGCGTGTCCGCGCTGCTGCCGACTTTGGTGCTCGCGCGCTTCTTCGGCATCGCCAATCAGTTCTATGTCCAGATCAGCTTCCAGCTCGCCGAAAAGCCCTTCATGCTGGCGGCGCAGTCCTTCCTCACGCTGGTGGTCAGCGTCGTCCTGATGGTCGCGCTGGTCGCGGGCTATGGCCTCTACGGTGCGGCGCTGGCGACCTTCGCGACCGAGGCGATCGGCTTCCTGGTTGCCGTCGTCCTGATGCACCGCGCCCACCCGGTGCCGTTCGACCTCCACCGCCTGGCCGGTGTTGCCGTCTCCGCCGCAGCGATGGCGGCCGCGATCCTGGTGGCGCGATCGCAAGCGGGCGGTACAGGTCCGGTGTCGCTCATCATCGTCAGCCTCGCCGGCGGCCTCGCTTACGCCGCCGCGGCCTGGCTGCTGAATGTCGCGAATGTGCGAACCTTGTCGCTGCGTTTGCTGCGTACGCTCAACCGCAGGGCGCTGGGCGTCTAGTCACGCCGGTGGCCGTGGCCTGCCGCCGGGCGCACCTGCGGCTAATTAACCGGACATTCTGCCGCAGCGGTCGAGGCCGGCTTTGGGCGAGCCCGGTCGGAGGCCGCCTTCCGCCTGTGCATGCGGTCGTATATGACAGGATTTGTCGCCGGAACGTGCCGAATCTCGCCACAGACGGAACGTAAGGCGGCTGCGGCTTCTTAATCCAGAGATCGCAAATTGATGTTTGAGCGACACCAGCGGGCCGGCAGTTCGACCGAGGATGGCATGAAAAACCGATCGACGACGACGCGATCCACCAGGGCGATGCGGCGTCGGGGGGCTGCCGGGATCATTGCGCTTGCAACTCTCGCCCTGTTGGCACCGGTGGTGCCGGCGACTGCGGCCAAGCAGGCCCGTCAGGCGGCCGAGGCGGTGGCCCAGCGTGTGGCCGGCGATCCCATCATGGCGATCGTGTCGATCAAGAGCCAGCAGGTCACGTTCTACGACGCCGACGGATGGATCGTGCGCGCGCCGGTGTCGACCGGCACCACGGGACGCGAGACGCCGGCCGGCGTCTTTGCCATCGTCGAGAAGGAAAGGGAGCATCGCTCGACCATGTATGACGATGCCTGGATGCCGCATATGCAGCGTATCACCTGGAACGGCATTGCGCTGCATGGTGGGCCGCTGCCGGGCTATGCCGCCTCGCATGGCTGCGTTCGGATGCCGTTCGGCTTCGCCGAGAACGTCTTCGACAAGACCTATATCGGGATGCGGGTGATCATCTCGCCCGAGGATGCGGTCCCGACCGAAATCTCCCACCCCTTGCTGTTCGTGCCCAAGCAGGAAGCCATTGCGGTGGCCCCGAGCCGCGTCGGCAAGCTCTCCACCGAGGCCGAGGAGGCCACACGAGCGGCCGACGAAACCAAGAAGGCCGCATCGGCAGCCGCGAAGGAGGCCACATCGCTCCCGGCGACGCTGCGCAAGCTGGAGCAGCAGAAGTCCCGCGCGGACGCCGAGCTCGCCTTCGCCGACAAGACGATCGCGAATGCGAAGACCGATCAGGCCCGCGCCAAGGCCGAGGAGCTCAAGCAGAAGGCCGTCACCAAGGCCGCGGACGCCGCGACGCAACTCGACGCCGCCAAGGCCACCGCGCAGCCGAAGCGCGACGCCGTCGCCGCCACGAAGGAGGCGGCCAAAGCTGCGGCGACCAGGAAGGCCGACGCGGTGAAGGCGGCGACCGACGCAAAGCTCGCGCTCGAGCCGGTCTCGGTCTATATCAGCCGCTCCACGCAGAAGCTCTATGTGCGGCGAAACACCCACAAGCCGGCCCCCGACGGCGGCGGCGAGGTGTTCGACACCAGCATCGAGGTCCCCGTCACGATCCGCAATCCCGACCTGCCGCTCGGCACGCACATCTTCACGGCGATGGCGAACACCAATACGGGCCTGCGCTGGAGCGTGGTCACGATCGAAAACGGCGACCAGGCCAGGCATGCGCTCGACCGGATCACCATTCCGCAGGAAGTGTGGGACCGCATCGGGCCGACCGCATTGCCGCGCTCGTCCATCGTCATCTCGGACGAGCCCTTGAGCAGCGAGACCAACTACCGCACCGAATTCGTCGCGGTGTTGAGCAACCAGCCGCAAGGCGGCTTCATCACGCGCAAGCCCACCGCGCCTGCCATGGTCGCGAGCGACGACGGCTGGGACAATGGCGGCAACGGCTTCGGCTTCTTCTACCCGCGCGATCCCTATGTGCAGCCGGCCAATCCGCGCCGGCGTGGCCAATACCAGTATTACCAATCGACGCAGCCGATGCAGCGGGGCTTCTGGTAACGAGGCTGAGCTGGCCTGCGGCCCAGGCTTACGGCCGCGCGGTGATCACCAGGGCCTGAATCTTGGCTTCGAGCGGTCCGGACCCGTGGCGCGCGCGGATCGCCTCGGTGACCGCGTCGGTTGCGGCCTGAAGATCGCCGCCCGTTCTCGCCTCGATCTCGGCGCGCAGCGGCGTGCCCTGGCAATAGGCGAACGCCACGAGGTCGGGCGTCGGTGCACGGCTGATGGCGGCTCGCGTCTCGATCGAGATATTGCCAAAGCCTGCGCGTTCGAGATCGGCCCGTATGATCGCCTGGTCGAAATAGCCGTGCGGTGTCCGCGCCATGAAGCGGGGTGGATCAGCGGGAAACAGCTCGCCGAGGGCCGTCGTGACGACGTCGGCGAACACGTTCTCCTCGATGCGGTCCCAGACGTTGAAGAGGAACGTGCCGCCGCCCTTCAAGACGCGCTTTGCCTCCGAAAAGCCCTTGACGCGGTCCGGAAAGAACATGGCGCCGAACTGACAGCAGACCACGTCGAACTCGGCCTCGCCGAACGGCAGCGCCAACGCATCCGCCTGGCGCCAGGAAATGCGATCGTCGCCCGCCTGACGCTTTGCTGCGACTGCCAGCATCGGCTCGTTGAGGTCGGTCGCAACGTAGCGGACCCCGCGCGGCAGCGCCGCCGCCACGGCGCGTGTCACGGCGCCGGTGCCGGCCGCGATCTCGAGCAGCACGGAGGGAGAGAGCGCGGCGACACGTCTTGCGATGTCGTCGGCATAGAAGGCGAAGATCATCGGGACGAGATGCTCGTCGTAGAGCTTCGGGATCGAGCCGGCGAAAACCTTGTCAGTGTCGGACATGCCTGCCTCGCTGAAGGTTCGGACGTGAGGCCCAACCTTAGCACGGATCGCCGCCTCATCGTGCGGGCAAACCGGCAAAGTCCGTGATCGAGCCTTACGATGTCCCGCCGCCAACCTCGCGGATCGGCCGTGTACCGTCCCAGTTCAGCGCGGCCTGCCGGACCTTCTCGAAAAACGGTCCCTTGGTGCCGCTGATGTCGGAGATCTCGATCACCGTGCCCGGATGGGCCTGGGTGTCGAAATAGGCAAAGCGCCCCTTGTCGCCGCCGATCTGGCCCTCATGGCCGATCCTGTAGCCGAGCCCGAGCGCCTTGTCGTAGAGCGCCTGGTAGTCATGGCTCCAGTAGGACATGTGCTGCAGGCCTTCGTGCCCGGCGTCGAGGAACTCCTTGTACAGCGAGGGCGCATCGTTGCGCTGCTGGATCAGCTCGATCTGGAGGTCGCCGGAATTGGCGAGCGCAATGCTCATCTCGACGGCCGAATCCTGGCCGCGATGCCGGAACCAGTCGGTCCTGACCCGATCCATGTAGTACCAGGGGCCGACGCCCATGATTTCGATCCAGTGCTTCATCGCGGCGTGGATGTCCCGCACCACATATCCGTTCTGGCGCACCGCGCCGAAGATGCGGCTCATGCCTGCACTCCTGTTTTTGTCTGCTCACTTGACCTCGATGCCAGCGTCCTTGGCAACCTGCTTCCAGGCTGCGATGTCGCGGGCGTTGATGTCACGCTGCTCGTCGCCGGGCACGAATTGCGCGGTGATGCCGAGCCCCAACAGCTTCTGCTTCACCTCGGCATCGCCGAGCGCGTCCTTCAGCGCCGCCGACAATTTCTGCGCGATCGGCGGTGCGAGGCCCGCGGGCGCATACATCGCCCAGGACAGGCTGCGGTCGAACGCCACGCCCTGCTCCTTGTAGCTGGCGATATCGCGCAGGCTCGGCGATCGCTCGCCGCAGGCGGCCAGCGCCTTGATCGAGCCGTCCTTCACCAGCGGCGTCGCCGTCGCCATGTCGAGCGTCGCCAGCGAGATGTGGCCGCCGAGCAGGTCGCCGGCCAATTTTGCGATGCCGTTGAACGGCACGTGATCCATCTTGATGCCGGTCTGCTGCATCAGGATTTCGGCACAGAACTGTCCGGTCGAGCCGACGCCCCAGCTGCCGTACTGCACCGGCTCGCCTTTCTTGGCGAGCGCGACCAGGCCCTTGATGTCGCTGGCGGGAAAGGTTTTGGAGGCCACCAGCATGATCGAGGACGTCCCGACGCGCCCGATCGTCGTGAAATCCTTGATCGAATCGTAGGGCAGTTTCGGATAGATCGCGGGGGCCAGCACATGGGTGGTCATGCCGCCGACGGTGATGGTGTAGCCGTCATTCGGCGACGTCGCGACCATCTGGGTGCCGAGCGTGCCGGCAGCGCCCGTATGGTTCTCGATATAGATGGTCTGTCCGAGCGTCTTGCCCATCTTGTCGGCGAGCAGCCGGCCGACCACGTCGCCGCCGCCGCCGGCCGCATAAGGCAGCAGCATCTTGATCTTGCGCGTGGGGTAGGCGGCCGGATCCTCGGCGCGGGCCGGCAAAGCTGCCGACAGCAACGCGAGCAGTGAGAGCGTGACGGTGCTGAGCTTCATGACAGTTTCCCCCTAATCCTCGAAACGAAAACGATAGGCCTCGCCGTGACGGATCACGCGTCCGGCGGTCGGTGCCGGAAAATGGCCGGTGAGCAGATAGCTCGGCGTGTCCGCAAGCTCTTCCAGTAGCGCCAGCCGGGTTGCGAGCGCCGCGGCCGGATCGACATCGGCGGCATTCGACAGCCAGGGCGCGGCGCACTGGATCGGATGATGGATGACGTCGCCCGACATCACCGCGTGATCGTGGCCGCCGTTGAGGTGGATCTGCATGTTGCCGGCGGTGTGGCCCGGCGCCGACGCGAAGCGCAGGGCCGCGTCGCGATCGTCGAACAGGCGATGATCGATCTCGACCAGCTCGGCAAGGCCGGCGGCAACCACCGGCAGCACGGAATCCTCGAACGAGCCGTGGTTCACCGGGCTCTTTGGCGCCGCATTGTGCGCCGCCTCGAAATGCCGATATTCGGCCCGGCCCATCAGATAGCGCGCGTTGGGGAAGGTCGGCACCCAGCGGCCGTCGATGAGCCGCGTGTTCCAGCCGACGTGATCGACATGCAGATGCGTGCACATCACGAAGTCGACGTCCTCAGGGGCAACGCCGAGCGCCCGCATGTTCTCGAGATAGGGCTGGTCGAGGTCGTTCCACGCCGGCACGCGCGGCCGCTTCTTGTGATTGCCGCAGCAGGTGTCGACGATCGCCGTCCAGCGCGGCGTGCGCACCAGGTAGGAATGATGGCTGAGGATGAAGCGGCCGCTCTCCGGCTCGATATAGCGGTGATCGAGCCAGCTCCGGTTCTCCGCGATCACCTCGTCGGTGACGTTGGCGAACAGCCAGCTCTTGTCGAAGGCGAGCGCGGGAATCTCGCTGACGAGATCGACCCGCATGCTGCCGATCCGCAACCCCCGCATCGGTCAGTTCTTCAGGAGGTCGCCGAACGGCACCCAGCGCGTGCCGTCGAAGCGGATGAGCTGGAGGCTCGTCATCGGCGTGTAGCGCTCGGGCGAGTTGTTGACCGCAGTGCCGTTGATCAGCATCGGCGGCCGCACGTCCTTCATGGTCGTGGCCTGCTTGAGGACGTTGGCGCGGGTGAGGTCGTTGCCCGAGGCCTTCAGCACCGTCACCAGCGTCTGCGCGATGGTGTAGCCATAGACGTTGAGCCAGTCGCTTTTGTTGGCGTCTGGCAGGTACTTGTCCATGAAGGCGACCCACTCCTTGTAGCCGGCATCGTCCTTGATCGCCGGGTCGGTCGAATCCTTCAGATACTGGCTGGAGATCACGCCGGTGGAATTGTCCTTGCCGGCCGGCTCCAGCACGCCGCTGATCGAGGCGGAGACGTTTGAGATGATAGTCACAGGCTTCCATCCAATCTCTCCGATCTTGCGGATCGCCTGCGCGGCGAACTTCGGCGTTGCCGCCACCAGCACGACGTCGGCGCCGGCGGTCTTCAGTTGCAGGATCTGGGTGTCGACGGTCGGCGCCGAGGTCTCATAGGCCGCGCGCGCCACGATCGCCTCGCCGCCGCCGAGCCCTTCCTCCAGTGCCTTCAAATAGTCCTTGCCGAGATCGTCGTTCTGGTAGAGCACGCCGACCTTCGCATGGGCGTGGCTCGCCTTGATGTATCTGGCGTAGGCGATGGCCTCGTCGCGGTAGGTCGGCTGCCAGCCGACGGTCCACGGAAAGTTCCTGGGATCGTCCCACTTCGCCGCGCCCGAGCCGAGGAAAAGCTGCGGCACCTTGCGGTCGTTGAGATATTTATGCACGGCGCTGTTGGTCGGCGTGCCGACGCCGCCGAAGATCAGCAGCACCTCTTCGCTCTCGACCAGGCGGCGCGTCTGCTCCACCGTCTTCGGCGGGCTGTAGGCATCGTCGGCGATGATCATCTGGATGCGCCGCCCGTTGACGCCGCCCTCGTCGTTCACCTTCCGGAAGTAGGCCTCTGCCGATTTCGCGATCTGCGCGAAGGCCGACACCGGCCCGCTCAGCGGCGCGGTGGTGCCGATCTTGATGGTCTTGTCGTCGGCGCCGGGATCGTACTTCCAGCTCTGGGCGGAGGCGGGGCCGGCTGCGAGCAGCGGCAGGAGGATGCAGGCCGCAGCCAGGCGAAGGCGGGCAAAGCGCGCCATGAAAATTCTCCCTGAAATTGCTCTCCGCTTCTCGATGGAGCGGAGTTGAAACGCGAGAACAGTGCCCCGAAGCGGAACTTGCGGGCCGCGACCGTCGCTGCCAGGATGGCAAACGAACGATCGTTCGTACGGTTGACTAACGAACGATCGTTCGTTAGTCAAGCTGCATGGCTGTCCACACCTCCAGCGCAGCGGAAGCGGCTGCACCCACGACCCGCGACCGCATTCTCACCGAAGCGCTCGATCTGTTCGCGCAGAGCGGCTACGGTGGCGCCTCGATGCGCGAGCTCGCGCGCCGCGTCGGCATCCGCGAGAGCAGCCTCTACAATCATTTCCCCGGCAAGGCCGCGATCCTCGAAGCGATCGTTGCCGAGCACGGTCCGGCCAGTTCGGCGAGCCGGCTGGAGGAGCCGCGCTACAGGCAGCTCGCGCGCCAGCCGGCCGCGTTCTGCCGGCAGTTTGCGCTGGACCTCGTCGAGCAATGGTCCGATCCGCGCGAGCACCAGTTCCAGAAGGTCATCACCGCCGAGCGCAACCGCGTGCCCGGCATCCGCGCCAAGTTCGCCGATCATTTCTACGCGCGCGAGCAGAGCATGATGACGGACTATTTTCGCGGCTTCGCGCTCGCAGGCCTGATCTCGACGCCGGATCCGCGCGAGACCGCGCGGCTGTTCGCCGCCGGACTCATCTACATCCGTCTCGAGCATTACGTGATGGGCGCCGCACCCTCGCCGCGGCCGAAGGTGATCGACGCGATCGACCGCTATCTCGCCTTCTTCCTGTCGCTGATTGCAGCGGATGGCGGGACTACCGACAACAAGAAACGAAAAGCAAAGGGAGAGAACCGTGGCAAGGCTGCCCCTGATTGATCCGGAGACGACGAGCGGCGACATCCGCGCCTCGTTCGACCGCATGCCGGTCAAGCTCAACATCTTCCGCATGATGGCGCACGCCGAGGCCAACATGATCCCGGCGATGCGGCTCGGCAATTCCATCCTGCACAAGCAGAAGCTCAGCGCGGTCAACCGCGAGCTCCTGATCCTCCAGGCCGCGCAGCTCGAGGGCGGCGCCTATGAATGGCGCCAGCACGTGCCGATCGCGCTCGGCGTCGGCTGCACCCAGGGACAGATCGATGCCGTCGAGCGCAGCGATTATGATGCCGCCGCGCTGAGCGAGGCCGAGCGCGCCCTGCTCAAGTTCGGCCGGGAGGTCGTCGAGAACGTCCGCGTGCCCGAGGCGACCTTCGCTGCTGCGCGAAAGCATTTCAGCGACCAGGAGATCGTCGAATCCATCGTCGCGCTCGGCTTCTACATGATGATGGTGCGCCTCACCGAGGCGACCGAGACCGATCTCGATCCCGCCGCCGGCATGAAGGTCTATGACGGCGGCAGGAAGTAGGCGGCTGAGATGATGGAAACCGAGAGCAAGCCGGAGCGCTATGTCCGCCCGCCGAGCGCGGAGTCATCAGGCGAAGCGCCGGGCAGGGGGCGGTTGAAGGGCCGCCGCATCCTCATCGTCGGCGGCGGCCAGCGCGTGTTCGACGCCGCCACCGATCCGATCGGCAACGGCCGCGCCATGAGCATGCTCTGCGCCCGCGAAGGCGCGAAGGTCGCGGTGGCCGATCTCAACCGCGGCTCTGCCGAAGAGACGGTTAAGCGCATCACCGGCGACGGCGGAGAAGCCTTTGCGATCGCAGCCGACGTCACCTCTGAATCCGACGTCCAGCGCATGATCGACGAGGCCTGCCGCGCCATGGGCGGCCTCGACGGGATGGTGCTGAACATCGGCACCTTCGGCAAGGTCGGGCTCGATCACGTCAGCCCGGAAGAGTGGAACAGGATCTACGACGTCAACGTCCGCGGCCCCATGCTGTGCTGCCGCGCCGCACTGCCGAGATTCGACGATGGCGGCACCATCGTCTTCATCTCCTCCATCGCTGCGCTGAAGGCGGGCTCGCAGATGGCGGTGTATGATTCCTCGAAGGCTGCGCTCGGCGGCCTGATGCGCAACATCGCCCATCTCGGCGCGCGCCGCGGCATCCGCGCCAATCTCGTCTATCCCGGCCTTGTCGACACCCCCAACGGCCGCGAAGCCGGCGCCGGCCGCCCTAACCGCGGCAAGGGCCACATTCCCTTTGGTCGTCAGGCCACCGCCTGGGAGATCGCCTACGCCGTGCTGTTCTTCCTGTCGAACGAAAGCGTCTATGTCACCGCGCAGACGCTTGCCGTGGACAGCGGCCTGAGCGGGATGTAGCCGTATCGAATGCGCAAGCCTCGCGCAATCGCGCAATGGGATCAAACTGCCGGGCAATATTTGCAGCGTTGCGCGGGATCTGCGTCGCTTCGACGAGGAAACGCGATAGAAATCAATCGCGCCTCGCTGGCACAGAAATTGCCAAGTAATTCCATGCAACGACCACAGGAATCCAGACGTGACCAGCGTCAGCTACACCGTCCCGCCGAACTGGACCGCAGGCTCCGATAAAACGGGCGCGAGCAAGAACAAGAATCCGAACGATCCGAACATGCTGACGACCGGCGCCTATGGCAGCGCGTTCGAGCTGATGCTGGACAACCGCGCCAACGCCGACGGCACCACCACGGAGACGCTCACCTACAAGAGCTACAGCGGCAAGACCAACGGCTCGTTCTCCGCCACCGCCGAGACGGCGACAGGCGCCGATCTCGGCAGTGCCTATCAGGCCCTGCTCGCCACGCTTCAGGCCAATGGCGAAATGGACGACAAGACCGCCGCACAGCTCAACGACGCCATAGGTAAGCTCGATACCCAATCCGGGGGCGGTGCCAGGGATGCTGCGGTCTCCGGCGGCGGCCTGCTGGTGCAGGCGGGGGGTCCGGTCTATTTCAACGGCATCTCGGCCTATCAGAACCGGTTCGTAGATTCGCTCGTCAACGAGCTGAGCACCAGGCTGAACCTCGACGCCAAGGCGTGAGAAGGCCGCCCATCAAACAGGTTGGCAAAGCCGCCCCATGGCGCGCATGATGAGTCGATGACATCGGCCCATACGCGTTTCTCGGACGGCACCCAGGCATGAAGACCACGCTGCTCAAATCAGAAGCTTACACCCGCTCGCCCTGGAAGAACGGCGGCGGCGTCTTCACCGACATCGCCGATGCCCATCGTGCAGGCAGCCCGGTGAACGATTGGGACAGCCTGCTCTGGCGTTTTGCCTCGACGCCGATCGTCGCGCCCGGGCCCTTCTCGTACATGCCCGGCATCGATCGCCTGCAGATGGTCGTCGGCGGACGCGGGCTGGTGCTGAAATCGCCCACGCAGGATTTTGACGAGCGTGAACCTTTTACGACGGTGCGGTTCACCGGTGAGACGGAAATCGTGACCGCGCTCGAGTCCGGTCCGGTCGAGGTCGTGAATCTGATGGCCCGGCGCGGGGCGGCGGAGATCGCGCTGCTTGCGCTCCGCGAGCCCGGCGAGCGGCAGCTGCCCGCCGGAACACATCTCGTTTACGCGGCGCACGGCGACTGCCAGATCCGTCTCGATGGCGAGGATCTTTCGATTTCGCACGAAGACACGCTGAAGGTCGAGTTGACCGGGGCTTCCACGCTTGCGCTCGTTGCGGGCTTGGCCGTGCTGGCATCGATCCGCATTGTCAGCTAGCACCTCGCCAAGCTGCGCGCAAACCCGGCAATCGGGCAGGTTGACGCAGCGGCATCGGAGCACGATATCTGCTCCGATGCAGACCGCCGCTCGAGAGGCAGGACATGAACGCGCGACCAGACAATCCCGCCTCCAGCACGCCTGCCGACGGCGTGATCGACTGGCTGACCAACGGCACGCGCGACGAGCGCTTCATCGACAACATCTTCGCGCAGATGTGCATCCGCCTGCAGCAGGCGGGCATTCCGCTCAAGCGGTCGACGCTTCACGTCATGATCCATCATCCGCAATGGCTGGGAGCCCGCATGATGTGGTCCGACGGCAAGCGCGAGGCGGAAATCACCCTGGCCGACTATGAAGTTCGCGAGCGCTCCGAATATATCGGCAGCGCCGCCAACGAGATTCATGACGGCGCCGACGAGGTGCGCGAGAAGCTCGAACAGGAGTCCGCGCTCGGCCGCAAGCATGCCCTCTATGACGAGATGCGGTCGCTGGGCCTCACCGACTATGTGGCCTGGCCGATGCTCCACACGCTCGGCAAGCGCCATCTCGTCACCTTCGCGACCGACCGGCCCGGCGGTTTCGAGGACGCCCACATCGCGGGCCTGAAGAAGCTGTTGCCGGTGCTGGCGCTGGTCAGCGAGATCCGCATCAAGAACCGCCTGGCGCGGACGCTGCTCGAGACTTATGTCGGCTCCCATGCCGGCGAGCTGATCCTCGCCGGCGCCACCCGGCGCGGCACCGGCACCACCGTGCGCGCGGCGATCATGATCTGCGACCTCAGGGACTTCACCAAGATCTCCGACAACTGGCCACGCGACGACGTCATCGATCTGCTCAACGATTATTTCGATGCGATGTCCGAGCCGATCGCGCGGCATGGCGGCGAGATCCTCAAATTCATCGGCGATGGCCTGCTTGCGATCTTTCCGCTGAGCCAGCCCAATGCCTGTGCGAATCTCCTTCATGCCGTGACCGAGGCCCGCAAGGCCATGGTCGCGCTGAACGAGCGCAACAACGGGACCGGCCGCGCGCCGCTCAATTACGGCATCGGCGTCCATGTCGGCGACGTCATGTACGGCAATATCGGATCGTCGAGCCGGCTCGACTTCACCGTCATCGGCCCCGCCGTCAACATGGCCTCCCGCCTCGAGGCGCTGACCAAGACAATCGGCAGGAAGGTGCTGCTGTCGCGCGATTTCGCGGAGCTAGTCGAGAAGGAGTTCGCGCTGGAGCACGTCGGCCAGCACGAGGTGCGCGGCTTCAGCGATCCGATCGAGCTGTTTGCGTATCCGGGCTGAGCGGCGACCGGCTACCGAAGGCGAGAAGATTGCGCCTATTTGCGGTTCGTGCCGGTGGTGTTCGGCTGGGCCTGCTGACCGCCCTGGGTTTGCCTGGAGAGGTCGTTGTCTCCCGGCCGCATCGTCTCATGTCCGCTCCTGGGCATTGAGATCAGGCAGCCCCGGCCCGGCGGTCCGGGGGCGGGAGTCGGGCCGAGGCCGCCATTTGCCGGAATTGTGGAACCCCGACGCGGGGCAATGCGCGGGAACGCGGGGCGTTCCTATTTGCTGTTGGTGGCGCGGGCGGTGTCGCCAGGCCGACCAGCGATCCTGTTCCTCCCGGTGGGCGTGCTCGTTCAGCCGGTCGGCGATCTCATCCGCAGTTTGCGCGCGCGCCTGAAAGAGGGGCCGCAGACGAGCTATCGCACTTAGCGGCCGGTTCGAGCTACTTCTCGACGGGGCCTGACCAATCCTTGAAGCCGCCGACATTATAGACGTTCTCGTAGCCCATATCCTTCAGGAGCTTGCCGGCCAGTGCCGACCTGCCGCCGGACGCGCAGTACAGAATGACGGACTTGCTCTTGTCGAACGCCTTGTCGTGATAGGGCGATTCCGGGTCGGCGCGAAACTCGAGCATCCCGCGCGAGACGTTTACGGCGCCCGCGATCTTGCCGCTGGCTGCGACTTCCGGCGCATCGCGAACGTCCACGACGAGCGTATTGCCGTTCTTGATCATCTCGGCCGCCTGGTCCGAGGTGATCTTGGGGACTGCCGCGTTCGCAGCTTCCAGCATTTGCTTGACGCTCGTTGCCATCGTTTTTCTCTCCCTTGCCGCCCCGTGCATGAGGATAGCACATCGATTTGGGCTGTGCCCCCTCCAGCCGATGGACGCGGTGCCTGCGCAAACGCGGCGTTTTGTCGGCTTGCCCTCGATGTGGCGGGCCGAACGCGTCGTGCGGTTGGGCAAATGCGGGCGCCTTGTTGAAAGAGATCGCCGCCCAGGGCTCGTAAGCTGTTTTCGTTGGCGGCTCAGAAACCAATGCCGCCCGCTTCATCGGGAGACGAGGCAAGCCCGGTGCAACACAAGAGGTGAACGGCGACATCGGGCGTGACACCAAGAGGAGACGTCAATGGCAATCTGCTCCGTAGATCTTCATGGCCGAACCGGGCGCTGTGCAGTTTGCGACGGCAGGTTCGGTCTCGTCAGGTATTACGCGTGGCGCAAGCCGCTTTGTTCGAGGAAGTGCGTCGAACGTTTTGCGACGCGCCGCCAGGACGACCGCAACTGGGTAGGCCGTTTCCCGATCGCCTTCGACATGCCTCCAGAGAACCGAGTGAGGATCCCATGACGCTGCAGATGTCAGGACGAGGCAAGCAATATATGGAGACGGCGCAGAGCCTGCTGCGCGCGGCCCGGAGCATGACCGACGAGGTGGTTGCGACCCGGCTGAAGCTGCTGGCCGATGATTATCAGCGGCGCGCCGAAAAGGCCGTGAGCGACGATGCCGCCAAATCGGTGGCGCGCTCGGCCGCCAGGACCGAATACGACTGGTCGAAGGAGTTCGTGTGAGATGATCCGGATCATTGCCGTGCTCTGCAGCCTCTCGTCTCCGACGGACTGTCATGAACAGGTCGTGACGACCTCGGACCTCGCGGACGTGACGATGCAGTCGTGCCTGGTGGGCGCGCCGCAACTCGCCGCATGGATGGCGCAGCATCCGGGCGAACGTCTGGCCGCATGGCGCTGCACGATCGGCAAGCCGGCCGGCGGCAGGGGCGCGTAACGACGCGAGCTCTGGCCCGGAGGCGGGATAGGGGCGGCCCTGTTGCCAACGCCGGGTTGTGCGACTACGTTTTGCGAAGAGCTACGCAAACGGTCGTTGGCCGCACTTTCATGCCGAAATTCCTCCGCATCGGAGTCCATCAGTCCAACGTCTCCGGATACACGTCGAAGGCGTGGTGTGTCCGGCGCGTCGGCTCGGCGATTTTCCTGAAATGGGGTGCCGTGGAGGTGCAAGGCACCGGTGCCGGGCGCCAAGTGTACTGGTCGCGATCGCCGCAGGAGAAGACGATCCGTTGCCGCACTGCGCAGCGTGCGCAGGATTATGCCAAGGCCGCGATCGCGCGGCGCCGCAGCCATCGCTATGAACCGCTGACCGGGCCGATCGCCCTGCAACTCCGTCCCGCGATGCGGAGCTCCGAGCTCAAGCAGGCCCTCGCCACCATCCTGATCGTCGACATCGTCGGTTCTACCGCAAAGGCTGCCAAGCTCGGCGATGCGCGCTGGACCAAGGTCATGGGCCATTATTACGCGGCGGTCCGCAAGGAGCTGAAGACGTGCCGCGGCAAGGAGGTCGTGACCACCGGCGACGGCGTGCTGGCGACCTTCAGGAAGCCTGACGCCGGGATCGCTTGCGCGACCGCGATCCAGAAAGCCATGCGCACGCTGGGCCTGGAGATCAGGGTGGGCCTGCATGCCGGCGAATACACGATCAGCGGCGGAGAAATGGTCGGCCTCGCCTTCCACATCTGCACCCGCCTCGCCGCCAAGGCGCGCGCCGGCGAGGTGCTGGTGTCGAGCGCGGTGAAGGAACTGATGACGACGCAGACGCAGATCAGCCTGAAGGATCACGGCATGCACCGGCTCAAGGGCGTGCCGGAGCGGTGGAGGCTGTACAGGGTCGTGGGGTGAGAAGTTCTCGAGCTCGGGACTTGTCTCGATAACAATGGGTCAGTGATCGGGATAAATCAGCGCGATGTGCCTGGGGCGGTTTGCGCGGGAGCGATCCATTCGACCCCGGGTGCCTGTGTCTGACGCAGGATGGTCCCGACAAACCCGGTAAGCAGATCTCGTACTGCCTCGGCGGCATTGGTCAAAGGAAAATTGCCGGACGAGATCATGGAGCAAGTGAGATAGACAGGTGGCTCGATCGCCTCGGGCTCGCCGAGGTCGTCCCCCGACATGTCGGAAAGATCGCCCTTTGGCAGTACCGAGCCGCCCACGCCCGCCCGCACGGCGGCAATGATGTTTGCCACGACGTCGGCCTCCATCACGACGTTCGGCGAGAGCATCGCTGCCGCAAAAACTCGATCGAGCGCGGTGCGCGTGATGTTCGGGGAAGGCGGCAGGATAAGCGGCAGCGATGCAAGGTCGACGAGCTGTATCGGTTTGCCTTTCGATGCCGCGCGATGGCGAACCAGAAACAGCCGCTGTTTGAACAGCGGTGTGCGTGCGACCGTCGGGACGAATTCGTCCTCCAGCACCAGGCCGAGGTCGAGCTCATGCTCGGTGACGCGCCGCTTGATCGTTGGACTGTCGGAGACCGCCATCCTGAGGACGACATCGGGAAGAGACGTCTTGCATCGCTCCATGAATGCCATTGGCGCCGTCGTCAGGAAGGTCGACGACATCCCGAGCCGCACAATCCCCTTCGTCTGCCCGGTACCAGATCGCACGATGCCGGGGAGCTGCTGCAGTCGTCTCAGGATGGAGGATGCCTCCCGGTAGAGGACCTCGCCGGCGGCGGTCGGGCGAACGCCGCGTGCGCTGCGCAGGAGCAGGCTCACGCCAAGCTGCTCTTCGAGTTGCGCGATCTGCTGGCTTAGCGCCGGCTGCGCGACGTGGATCGTGGATGCCGCGCGAGAGAAGCTGCCCGCGTCAACCACGCTGACGAAATAATGCAGGTGACGGTACTGCATCATGCGATCAGTTCCGTGCCGGGCCGCGTGTTCCCCGCGATCTGGTCTTTCATGAAGCGGATCAAGACGTTCTTCACGGCTTCGCCGGCGTGCGTCAGCGGGAAATCGCCGGAAGAAACCAGCGAGCATGTCAGGAATATCGGCGGCTCGATGAGCAGCGGTTCGGCGAACGCACCCGGATAGACGTTCTCGAACGTCCCGGCGTTGAAGATGGAGCTTCCGACCCCCGAGCGTACCGCAGACAGCTCGCTGAGCGCGGCATCGGTCTCGGCGATGATGTTTGGCGTGAGCTTCGCCTCCGCAAAGGCGCGGTCGATGACGATGCGCCGGTGCTTGGGAAGTGGCGGCAGCACGAGCGGCAATTTTGCGACCTGCTCGAGCGAGATCGTGCCTCGGCACTCTGCCAGACGCTCACGTGTCACCAGGTAGAGACGTTGCCGGTAAAGGGGATGGCGTGAGAAGTTTGGCACGAAGTGATCTTCGAATACGACGGCCAAGTCGAGTGTTTGCGCCTCGATTCGGGCTTGAAGCAGGTCGCTGTCGCCGTCCGAGAATTTCAGCGTTACTTTCGGGAGGGCCTTCTTGCATGCGGCCACGGCCGGACCGGCAAGGGCGCCCGCGATCGCCACCGTCATTCCGAAGTTGACGATACCCTCGACGTCACCGGAGCTCGACCGCACAATTCCGGGAAGCTGCTCGAGCTGACGCAGGATTTCGGTGGCCTCGCAAAACACGATCTCGCCGGCGGCTGTGGGACGTACGCCGCGCGAACTTCGCTCCAGCAAGGCAATCCCGAGTCGCTCTTCAAGCTCCCCGATCTGCTGACTGAGCGCAGGTTGCGCCACATGGATTTCTGCGGCGGCGCGCGAAAAGCTGCCGGCTTCGACCACCTTCACGAAATAGCGCAGATGACGAAACTGCATGACCGCGTGCCGCCCCGACCGCTCTCCCAGCTGGCTCGAAAACCGTCCGTCCCGTCCGACTGCGGAGCCGCCGATCCGCAATATTGCACGCAGCGGGCGAGCCGGCACCTGCAAAGTTGTCGCGACAATGCAAGAGGTTACGGGGAGGATGCAAATTTTCGGCTTGCCGCGGCAGAACGCCGATCAGCGCCTTGGCCAACTGCGCGATGGCGGCATGGCGGACTTGGTCGAGCGAGGCTCCGAAAGGTTCAATCGAGACCATCACGAACGCTTGTCGGCCTGATCGGCCATATTAGCCGCCGATACCTCTATATCGAGGCCATATTTGTTTTCGATGGCGGTCTGGATCATTGATCCGCCCGCGCTGGCGACGATCCACCGGGCTGCCCCGTCGTCCCGATCCGTGCCGCGGCGCTTTGCAAAATCATCTTCTTCCAGAGCCGCCAACACTTGGTCTGTCTCAAAGGTTCAATGTCCCTACGCGGGTTTGCCGCGACGAGCGGCAATTCGCGATCCGTCATTTCAACGGTCCCCCACATGAGCAAAAAAGGAGAATTCTTATGCGTAAAACCTGCCTCTCTGCCGCCGCCGTCATTGCGGTTGTCCTCGCTACGGCGCTTGCCGGCGCACAGCCAGCAGCGGCGCGAGATGGCTGCGGTGCCAATCGGTATCGCGGGCCGGGTGGCGCCTGCCACTGGTTCGGCCGCGGCCCCTATCCGAACGGCTTCTATGGCCCGCGCATGGCTTCAAACGGCTGCCCTCCTGGCTATTGGCACGGTCCGTGGGGGCATTGCCGCGATACGCCTTATCACGGCCGACTCCCTGGCGGTGGCTGGCAATAAGCAGTCCAGCGTCATGTCCAATCGGATAGCCGTCAGAGCGCGCAGCGACAGCCTGTCGTCGCATATCCTGCCGGTATCGGGAACGATGATCGGGGTCTGCACGACCCTGATCGGCCTCGTGAAGATCGCAACCCTCAAGCACGGCACGTCGCATGTCGACCAGTACGCTGCATTGGTCGCCGTGACGTTCCTGGCGAGCGCGATGACGTCATACCTGTCGATCCGCTGGTCGGATCGGGCGCAATTGAGCACCCGCATCGAGCGGCTGGCCGACGTCATCTTCCTTTGCGGTCTGGCTGGCATCACGCTCGTCGCAACCTTGTTCGCGTACGAGGTGATCTAGTTTCGCATTTGCGCGTCAACGCATGGGCATCGAACCGATGCACAGGGGCGAAAGCCGGCGCGGTCATTCAATGGAGAGAACGATGTTTCGGAATTCAATCAAGATTTTGAGCGCGGCGCTCGTGATGATTGCGATCGACGGCGGAGCGGCCTTTGCCCAGGGCACGATGCAGCAACAGGATGCTTGCCGCCCGGACGTATTCCGGCTCTGCGGCAGTTACATCCCGAATGTGGGCGCGATCGTCGCCTGTCTGCGCGGCAATGAGCCGAGGCTGAGCGAGGCGTGCCACCAGGTCATGTTCTCTGACGGGAACCAACAGTACCAGCAGGCAGCGCGGATGCGCGCCGGAGACGACCGGTAATGCCGGGACCGGCATCTGTTCAAACCCCGATCTCATGAGGCGACCATGTCTGCTTCCACCAGCGCCGGAAAGTCGCGGCTAACGCGTTGCCTTGCAGCCGTCGTGTGCTTGGCGACATTGATGTTCCGGGCAAGCGATGCCGGCGCGCAAACGCCGTTCTATCGCGCAACGCCACAAGAACTCGACGGGCCACCCGGTTCGCTGATCCGTTCCGAGCCGATGGCGTTTGCTCCCGCAGGCGCGCAGGCGTACCGGGTGCTCTATCGTTCGGTCGGTATGCAGGGCGAGCCGATCGCCGTGTCCGGCGTCATCGTCGTCCCGCCCGGACCCGCACCTGCGGGCGGTCGGCCGATCGTGGCTTGGGCGCACCCGACCACCGGTGTGGTGCCGCATTGCGCGCCCTCGCTCGCGATCTTCGTTTTCCAGCAGATGGCCGGGCTGCGCCGGCTGATCGAGCAGGGCGCCGTCGTGGCGGCCACCGATTATCCGGGGTTGGGCACCGCAGGTCCGCATCCTTATCTCGTCGGAGCCAGCGAGGCGCGGGCGGCGATCGACTCGGTGCGGGCGGCGCGCACCCTGCCTGACGTCGGCGACGGCAACAGCTTTGCCGTATGGGGTCATTCGCAGGGCGGCCAGGCGTCGCTCTATACGGGCCTGATCGCGAACACCTACGCGCCAGAGCTTCGACTCGTTGGTGTTGCGGCCGCCGCGCCTGCAACGTCCCTCGTGACGTTGATGGGAGACGACTTCAAGAGTGCGGGCGGCAAGAATCTGACCGCGATGACGTTGTGGTCGTGGTCGCGGGTGTACGGCGCACCGATCGATCGCGTCGTGCTGCCTGAGGCGATGCCGACGATCGACCGGCTTTCGAACGAGTGCATTGAATCGGTTTTCGACATCCTGGAGCGCCGGAAGACCGAGAAGCCGCTTGAGCAGCAGTTCCTGTCGGTGCCGAACATCGCTGCCGTGCAGCCCTGGCGGTCGCTGGCCATGCGCAACAGCCCGGGCACGCTGCCGCCGACGATTCCTCTGTTTCTCGCCCAGGGCACCGCGGACAACATCGTCCGGCCGGAGGTCACGCGAAGCTACATGCAGCGCCAATGCACGGCGGGCGGCAAGGTCTCCATGATGTGGGTGCCCGGCGTGGGTCATGGATTCATCGCGCGGGATAGCGCGGATGCCGCGGTGGCCTGGATGATGGACCGATTCGCGGGACGCCCCGCACCGAGCGATTGCGGCAAGTCGGTTGCCGACGCCGCGGCGGTCGAGGCCGCGCAATAGATTTTCCAATTGTATCAAGAATTGCACACGAGAAAATCGAGGTTTAATCATGAATTCCGTTTCGACGATACGCGTTCGGCGTGGACAATCCGCATTGCGCTGCTCGGCAGCTCTCAGCGGTCTTACCCTGCTCGGACTTTTCGGGCTCTGCTTCGCGGCAAACGCGGCGGACAAGCCGCCGCTGGCGCCTGACGTCGCAGCGCCTTTCAGCACGAATTCGCGGCTTTCGGCGTCGCTCGAATTCAGTCTCCCGGCGCTTGCCGCCGATATCGAGCGGGATATCCCGCGCCGGCTTGCCAGTATCGATGAGCGCATCAGTTGCGTGCATCGCCGCGTGCTGTTCTGGAAGGTCAATGCCAATTGCGATGTGTGGGGCTATGTCGAGCGATCCGGTCCGGTGTCTCTATATGGCCGTGGCGACCGCGTTTATGGATCGGTGCCGATCTACGGCGCGTTGGAGGGGCAGGGGGCCAACCGCTTCACCGCGCGTATTCATGGGGAGACCGAGGCCAGCGCCACGATCGAGGCTTCGGCACGTCCGCGGCTTGGTCAAGACTGGTCGCTGGATCTGGATTTCAGCGACGGCTTCCGGTGGAGCGAGCCGCCGGTTCTGCAGGTGATGGGCCGGGAAATTCCGCTGGCCAAATATGCCGAGCCGAGGATCAGATCTGAACTGGGCACGGTGAGGTCGCGCGCGCTGACGGCAGCGCGCCGCCTCGATCTGCGCGACAAGGCAGCAACGGCCTGGCGGCATGCGTTCGAGCCGATCGCGCTTTCGGACAGTCCGGCCATCTCACTGCAAATGGCGCCGCAGAGCGTTTCCTTCGCCGGGATGCAGGCCGGCTCACGGACGTTGCGCGGATCCATCGAATTGTCCGGAACCGCGCAAACGGTGATCGGTCAGGACCGGCCGGCGGTAACCGCAACGGAATTGCCGCCGCTCGGTCAGAGTGTCGACGCGCCCGGCGCTTTCGACGTCATTTTGCCGGTGCAGATCGGCTACGGCGTGCTGAAGGACCGGCTGATGCAGGCGGTGCTGGCGATGCCGCCCGTGGCGGGTCTCGCGGTTCGGGAAGTCGACCTATATCCGTCATCGGGCAAACTCGTCGTCGGCCTGCGCGTCGCTGGAACTGCCGACACCGGCCCTGATGCGGGAAGATGGGTCTACCTCTCCGGCGCGGTCCAGGCCGATGCCGACGGTCGCATGATCCGGCTGTCCAGCCTCGATGTCGTGACCAGCGACGAAGGTCTGTCTGCGCTGGTCGATCCCATCGCGACCCAACTCGGGTCGAAGATGAATGTCGATTACGGCGTCGCCTACGACAATCTGCTGGCTGCGGCCAACACGAAGCTGAACAGGCCGTTGAAGGACGGTTTCCGGATGGAGGGAAATCTCGCGTCCGCCAGACTGGAGAACGTGTCGCTGCTCGCCGATGGCGTGGTGATCGCGGTACGTGCCAGCGGCGAACTCAAGATCCTGTACGGCATGTGAGGCCTGAGCAGATGCCCCGGCGATAGCCGCGGCGTGGATTCGGCTCCGAGCACCGGTTCGCCACGATACAGGTCGACGAGGTCCGGAAAAAGGCGCGATTCATGCCGTTTCTGGCCGCGAATCCTAGCATTTGCAGCAAGACGTAGGTGATGCTACATAATAAAGCGTAGGCACCTGGCTGAACTGCTGAAAGGCTGAATTCGATGCAAATTCGTACGCTTCCGCGCCGGCGCTTCGGTTCGACCGGTCGGGCGGCAAATGTCGCCTTCCGCCTTCCGGCCGTCGTCACGTTGGGCTTGATCGGCGCGATGGGGCCGGCGCTTGCGCAGCAGGGTTCCGAAGGCGCGGCAATAGCTGCCGCGACGCTCCCTCGCGATCTCAGCCCCTGGGGCATGTTCATGCAGGCCGACATCGTCGTGAAGGCTGTCATGGCCGGGCTCGCTTTCGCCACGTTGGTCACGTGCACGGTCTGTCTGTCCAAGGCGATTGAAATGTTCGCCGCGCGCCGCAATGTGAGGCGGGCCCTGCGCGAGCTCGAGGTGGCGCGGAGTCTGGACGAGGCCGTGCAGACCATCCGCGAGGGGCCCGTGGCACGGCTGCTCGAGGGGACGGTCGCCGAACTCGATCTGAGTACCGATCGGATGGATAAGGATGGAATCAAGGCGCGGATTGCGTCCCGTCTCCAGCAGATCGAAGCGGCCGCCGGCCGGCGTATCGCATTCGGCACGGGGGTGCTGGCGACCATCGGCGCGACCGGTCCCTTTGTGGGCCTGTTCGGCACGGTCTGGGGCATCATGAACAGCTTCATCGGCATCTCGAAATCCCAGACCACCAACCTCGCGGTCGTTGCGCCCGGCATCGCGGAAGCGCTGCTGGCGACGGCGCTCGGGCTCGTCGCGGCCATCCCGGCGGTGGTGATCTACAATCTGTTCGCCCGACAGATCGGTGCGTATCGTGCGCTGCTTGTCGATAGTTCGTCGGAGATCGCGCGCCTGGCGGGCCGGGACCTCGATGGCGGCACGATCAGCGCCAAGCGATTGCGGCTCGCGGCGGCGGAGTGAGCCGATGGCGATCAATCTCAATCAGGCCGGCGGCGACCTCGCCGAGGTCAATGACATCAACGTGACGCCGTTCATCGACGTCATCCTCGTGCTTCTGATCATCTTCATGGTCGCTGCGCCGCTTGCGACGGTCGACATTGCCGTCGACCTGCCGGCGTCGAATGCCCAGCCGCATCCGCGTCCGGACAAGCCGGTCTATCTCACGGTGAAGCCGGATCTCTCCTTGTCGGTCGGCGAGGAGACGGTCAGCCGCGCCGCGCTCGCCGGCGCGCTCGATGCCGCCACCAACGGCCAGAAGGATGCGCGAATTTTTCTTCGCGGCGACAAGATGGTTCCCTACGGCGAGATCATGCGGGTCATGAACGGACTGCGTACGGCCGGTTATCTCAAGGTTGCGCTGGTCGGGCTGGAGCAAACGTCCGAACCATGAAGCGTCTCGCCGCCGAAGATGCGTCGGACCTGAAACGCTGGACGTTCAGCAGCCTCGCCGTTCTGACCATGTACAGTGCGCTGGCGGCTTCGCTTGCGACGTGGCAACGGCCCGACGATCTCGATCCCGCCGAGCCGGCGGGCGCCGTGGTGGTCGACCTTGCGCCGCTGTCCGCCGCCCCGTCGACCACGCCGTCCGACATTCCGCCCGGGCCGGAGCAGGTGATGTCCGAGGCGCGCCCCGAGGCGAAGCCGGAGGTCGCGCAGCCCGACGATGCGCCCGAGCTTCCGCAGGCCGCCAATCCGGAGGCCGTCGTCGATGCGCGAACCAGGGCGCTGCCGGATGCCGCGCCGGAGCAACAGGCCGCTGCGGCGACATCGGCGCCGCCGGCGGTGTCGGAGCGCATCGCGCCGGTGGCCGCGGCACCGATCCAGGGTCAGCCGAGCCAGAAGGATTCGCAGGCGGTCGCGACCTGGCGTTCGCAGATCCAGGCGCTGGTCGAACGCAACAAGCGCTATCCCGAAGTCGCTCGCTCCCGCCGCGATCAGGGCATCGCGCAAGTCCGTTTCACCCTGGACCGCAACGGGATCGTAGGTGAGGCGCGCGTGATCCAGAGCTCGGGCTCGGACGCGCTGGATGGCGAAGCCGTTGCATTGCTCAAACGCGCGCAACCGTTTCCCGCTCCGCCCGACACCGTTGTCGGCGATGTCGTGGTGGTCAGGCTGCCGATCCGGTTCACCGTCAAGTAAGGGCGGCGCTCCGTTACGCGCATCGCTTGGCCCGGGATGAATTGTCGCCTTGGAGGAATCTAGTCCCCGGCGATCGTCGCGCCGAACTTGTAGTTCACGCCGACGCGGACGGTGTCGGTCCTGACCTGCGCATCGGAATCGAACGAGGTCGCCATGCCGCCGGCCATGTTCGGCGTGGCGCGGAATGAGCCGAGATCGGCGTGAAGATATTCGATCCGTCCGGTCCAGTTGCCGAACAGCCGGCTTTCCAGTCCGGCGCCGACCGCCCAGCCGAAGCGGAACGTGTCGACATTGAAGGGCGTCGTCGTCGCCGCACCGGTCGTGGTGAAGCCCGACACCGATCCCGATGAGGTCACGGTCCCGAACGGAACACCGGCCGTGAGATAGGCGAGGGTTGCTGGCGTCACCGCGACGCCGACGCGGCCGCGCAGCGAGGCCATCCAGTCGAGCCGGTAGGCCATGGCGGCCGTCATCGGGGCATCGAGCGGGAGCAGGGCGGCGTTGCAGGCGGCTGTCGGGCACGTGGTCGACGACTGTCCGTGCTGGCCGGCATACGCGAAATCGCCTTCGATGCCCGCCACCATCCGCCCCATCGTCCAGTTGTAACCGGCCTGGACGCCGAGCCCCGCATGATCGAGCCGCGCGCTCGGGCGCTCGCCATAGAGCGGGTTCAGGCTCGCATTGTCGATGAAGCCGGCATAGGTCTTCGCGGCGCCCCATGAATATCCGGCATTGCCGCCGACATAGAAGCCGCTCCAGTCCCACGATGGGGCGAACCGCGCCTCACGGAAGATCGAGGGCGTATCCTGCTCGCGCGCGATGCCGATCCTGGTGGTCGCCGGCGCATCGGCACCGTATTTGACGTTGAGGAACAGCTTGACGGTCCGGCCCGGCAGCAGGATCTCGTCCTTGTGGAACTGCACGGAGTTGCGGATGTCGGCGTTGAGGAGATTGTCGCCGGTCAGGCCGGTCGCCAATTCCACCGCGCCCCAGGGCGAATCCTTCCAGCGCTGCCGGTGCTCGATTTGGAGCTTGAGCAGATTGTAGCCGTCGGTCGGCGTGTCGAATTGCGCAAAGTCGTTCTGCCGGAAGGCGTGCAGCAGGTTCAGCCGCGCGTACCAGGCGTCGCTGCGCCAGTACACGCCGCCGCCGAGCCGCATCGGCGGGATGCGCGGCACGTTGGTGCCGTCGGTGAAGGTGGCGCGCACCATGTCGAACTGGCCTTCCAGTCCGAAGATGCCGCCGGAGAGCGGCGACACGTCCCATTGCCACGACAGTTCGCCGCCGCGGAAGATCGCGTCGCGCTGGGAGTAGGCGACCTGGATGTAGTCGCCGGTGCCGCCGGCCAAACAGGTCGCGAACGTCGCCCCGCAGAAATTGCCGGTTGACTGGCCAAAGATGAACTTGTCGTAGCGGGTGTAGTAGAGGCTGGCATCGAACCTGACATCGCCGAGGATTCGCTTCAGGCCGATCTCCGCGGTGTTGGCGGTCTCGAGTGTCAGGTCGGAATTGCCGATCTTGAAGGTCTTCTCCGAATCATCGGGCCCGCTGGCGAACAGTTCGAGCGCGCGCGGCGCGCGCTGGATCCGCTGCAGCGTCAGGCTGGCCTGAAGATACGACGGCAGATCCTTGATCACGCCGAGGCTGAGGCTCGTCGGCAGGAAGCTCGATCGGGATGGCGAGCTCACCGGTTCGTTCGGCGGCGGCAGGTAGGTCGATGGAAATTCGAACGAGGTGCCGGCGACATCGACGGATTCGATGCGGGCGGCGAACTGGGTTCGCAGCGTATCGGTGTGCTGCAATTCCTCGAACACGTACCCGGCGGCGGTCTTGGTCTGCGCCGGAAGCAGGATGGCCTGGCCGATCGTGTCGAGGCGCTGGTATGCGGCCTGCACGCCGACGATGCCGGTCAGCGCGCCGAGCGGCGTCGCCACCGGCCGGCTTTCCACTTCGACCTTGCCCTCGGTCTGGCGGTTCTTGAAGGTCGCGCCGATGGTCTGGAAGTTTCCGAAAGCGGTCTGGTTGAGATTGATCTCGTCGTGCCGGTAGTCCGAATAGCCGAGCCAGTAGCGGACGGCGGCGATCGCCATCGCGTCCGGACGATACTCGCCCTTGCTCATGATCTTGGTCTGCTCGAGATCGTTGTGCTGCTGGCTTTCGGCCGCCGCGATGCCGGGGACATGGTAATCGCTGGTGAAACGGGAGATCGACAGGCCGGCATAGCCGCCGTCGAACAGATAGGAGCCGCCGATCGCCGCGCCCGCGCTCTGCATCGCCGAGTTCGGCTGTCGGCCGTTGAAGGCCGGCGCCGGGCTGGGCGGCGCGAGATAAGGGTAGCTCGGGATGCGATAGTCCTGGGCGCCGCGGCCGTAGACGTCGGCATGCACGGCTGCGTTGCCGGCACCGGCGTCGAGCAGCAGGCCGCTTTCCCAGCCATTGTCGACCGAGGTGACGGCCGACCGCAGCTCGGCGGCCATTCCCCCGACCGGCGCGGCAATCGGAATCCGGTTGTTGGTGACGTCGACGATGCCGCCGACGGCTTGCGAGCCGAAGCGCAGGGCGCCCGGCCCGCGAAAGATCTCGGTCTTCTGCAGCGCCAGCGGATCGAGCGGAACGCCGTGATCCTGCGCGATGTCGGAGACGTCGACACTGCCGATGCCGTTCTCCTGGATCCTGACCTTGGCGTCGGACAGGCCGCGCAGCACGGGGCGCGACGACTGGGTCGACAGGCCGGCCGAGGTCGCGCCGGGTGCGGTGAAGAACAGATTGCCGAAGCTCGTGCTTGTGCTCGCCTGGATCTGGTCGCCGGTCAGCGCCGATGGCGCGAAGGGCGGGACGGCGGACGCGGCCGGTGGCGGCGTGGGCGCCGCTACGCTGCGCGATGCGGTCGGCCGGCCAGCCGGCTCATTGCGCGTGGTGCGGCGAGCTGGCCTCGGCTGCCGGCCCTCGACCGTCACCTGGGGAATTTCGATTTCTGACGGAGCATTGGCCTGTGCCGGCGATGACGGCGCGGGCGCTGACGGCGGCGCCGGGGTGGCGGAGGACGGGGACCCGGACGTGGTGGGGGCCGGCGCGGGTGCTGCGGAGGGCCGCGCGTTCGATGCATCCGGCGACGCTTGTGGCTGGGACTGGGCTGCGGGCGACCCGGACGGGGCGTCGGTCGCGGGAGGGGTGGCCTGCTGGGCCGCCGCGATCCCGTGCAGGCAGATCAAGGCGACCGACGTCGTGCCCAAAAGGGCCCGACGAGCAACCCAAACGCGCATTCCCAACCTCCAACGTGCTCCCGGCACGCTTAGCAAACGCACCAACATGTAGCTAAAGCTACAATTGAGATGCTCGGCTACGATGTCAAGGTGGGGCTGTTGCAATTGCGAAGCTGTTGCAGGAAGGCGACACGGCAAACCGCCGGCTTGCAATGTCCTGCCGGGGGGCCCATGGTCGGTCAGCTATGAATGCGGATTCTCCCATGGGCCGGAAGGCTTCACCGACGCGCAAGCCCTCTCTGCATGCCCTGCCGACGGAACAGGCACAGGCGCGACGCTTCGGCAAGGCCCGTACCGCGCGGTCGACGGCGATCCTGGAAGACTATGTCGAGTTGATCGCCGATCTGATCGAATCGACGGGTGAGGCGCGGGCCACCGACATCGCGCGGCGATTGGGGGTGTCGCATCCCACCGCGATCAACACGATCGCCCGGCTGAAGCGCGAGGATCTCGCCACGGCGCGCCCCTATCGCGGCATTTTCCTGACCGAGAAGGGCGAGGCGCTGGCAAGGCGCGTGCGCGCGCGCCACCGTCTCGTGCTCGAAGTCCTGCTCTCGCTCGGGGTGCCCAGGGAGGCCGCCGAGGCCGATGCCGAGGGCATCGAGCACCACGTCTCCGAGGCCACCCTCAAGGCCTTCTCGGATTTCCTCAAGGGATCGCGGGTCAAGAAGGCCAGTTGAGCGGGGGCCCTTGCCCGGGCTTCCTCCGTTCGAGGCTTCCGCTCCCGGGCGCGGTCTATTTGTCGTCGCACTGCTTTCCAATTCTCGCCAAGTTTGGCGATCAGCAACGCTTCGACATCCAGCAGAGGCGTGACGCTTGATCCAGCTCAAGGGTTGGCGCGCCTCGCAAGACGACAGCCGGCCTCGGACGAGCATCATCTGGCAGGGTCAACATGTTGAATGAAGCAGTCGATCATGCGTTGCATGAGGTGCAGGCCGCGCGGCGTGACCTCACCCTGACCACCTTCTGCGTGCGGCAGGCAGAAGCACGTTGCAGATTGGATCGAGCCAAAGCCAGCCTTGCCGATCTGAAGCAGTCCCGGAACCACGACTGGGCCTCTCACGACAACGCTTCCATCCCACGATAAGTGGCGGGTCTTGATCCGGACTTTTCGCCGTCCGCCTCGATATGGCCGATCGTGATGTTTCGAGAGAAGTCTCTCAAGGCCCAAGCGACAAGCCGCAACGTCAATCTTGGATGACATACACGCGGGTGCAGTCCAGCACTGTCACCGCAGTCCCATCTGTCTGATTGATCGTATTCGACCTCACATCGCTTTTACGCTCAGCAGCCGATGCTGGAGTGACTTTGGCGGATGTGTTCGATGTGTGTTCGATGTGACGCGACTTCAGACCTGCGGGGATGTGGGTGTGCGTCACGCAATGGTGAGCATACCGGCTTGCCGTTCGCGCAGCCGTGATTTTTCACCGCGTGTTTTTTCCCGGGCGCATGCCTACCTAATCCTTGTTCAAGAAATTCGAAGGAAACGCGTTCAACAGAGCAGCCGATTCGAGCCAGCGCGAATGCTCCGCACGAACAACAGCCGTTCGGAGTACGACTATGATTGGATTCAGGACTTCCATTATTGCAGCGATGATATCGATTGGCGCGATCAGCTCTGCAAGTGCCCAATGCCCGACGTGGGCGACTTCAAATCCAGCTTCGTTTCAGGCGCAATATCCCAATAGGGATGTGCTGAACGACTGCGAGTTGACGCCAGCAGGCAGAATGGGCCTCGAACTCCCTGGCGGCGCGGCTCCCTGGTATGGGCCCAGCAGGGCTTATGGGGCAATGCCTGGCGTTGCTCGGCACCACGGCTTCCAGCACCGATCGCGGTGAGGATCTGAAAATGGATCCGGATGGTTGGATTCCGGCGGACAAGCCGGAGCGCGCCATGTCGAATGACCAGACAATCAATCCGTGTACCTTCGCGATTCCTCCCGTTTTCGGCCCAAACTGATCCCGTCGAGGCCGGATGCGCTCGGCCCACGGATGTCTCGCCAATTTCTGCGCCAGGCCATGTCGGAACCCGGGCCGGCCGTTCGTCTTGAAACCGAGCCGCCTCGAACCGGAGTTCTGCGTAAATGGCCCCGCGCGCCAATTGGAAAGGCTTCCTGCGACTGTCCCTCGTCACCTGTCCCGTGGCGCTCTTTCCGGCCACATCCGAGAGCGAGAAGATCTCGTTCAACCAGCTCAACCGGCAGACCGGCCACCGCATCAAATATGTGAAGGTGGACGCGGACACCGGCGACGAGGTGCCGAACGAGGACATCGTCAAGGGTTACGAGCTCGAGAAGGGCCAGTACATCGAGGTCTCGAAAGAGGAGCTCGAGGAGATCGCGCTGGAGTCCACGCGCACCATCGAGATCGACGAGTTCGTCGGCAGGTCGGACATCGACCCGCGCTATCTGATCCGCCCCTATTACATCCGGCCGGACGGCAAGGTCGGCCACGACGCCTTCGCGGTGATCCGCGAAACCATCCGCGAAATGGACAAGGTCGC
The DNA here is from genome assembly GCF_011602485.2 of Bradyrhizobium sp. 1(2017). NCBI lineage: Bacteria > Pseudomonadati > Pseudomonadota > Alphaproteobacteria > Hyphomicrobiales > Nitrobacteraceae > Bradyrhizobium > Bradyrhizobium sp. 1(2017). Next base: position 1,865,983 of record NZ_CP050022.2, read on the forward strand.
GATCGGGCGCGTGGTGCTGACCAACCGCGAGCACATCATCGCGCTGGAGCCGATGGACAAGGGCCTCGTCGGCACCCTCTTGCGCTACCCCTACGAGGTGCGCAGCGAGCAGGAATATTTCGACGAGATCCAGGACGTCAAAGTTACCAAGGACATGCTCGATCTCGCCAGGCACATCGTCAACCAGAAGGCCGGACGTTTCGATCCCGGGAAGTTCGAGGACCATTACGAGACCGCGCTGATCGAGCTGATCAACGAAAAGCGCGCCGGCAAGGTTATCCGGCCGAAGGAGCGGCCGAAGGGCGAGAACGTCGTCGACCTCATGGAGGCGCTGCGGCGGAGCGTCGGCAAGGAGGCCGGGAAGCAGGCCGCGCCTGCGAAGGCGGGCAAACCGGCGAAGAAGCCGAGGAAGGCGGCGGCCGGCCAGAAGGAGATGCTGATGCCGATCGCGGGCAAGAAGGCGGCCGCCAAGGAGACGTCCGCGAAGAAGCAGGCCTCAGGGGCGCGGCGGAAATCGGCATGAAGCATCCGGTGACGCCGGACGGACGCTACTTCGTCGTCCGCGGTCGCCTTTGGAGAATGGCCAACCCCGATCTCGCGGAAGATGAGCGCGCAGCGCTGGTGAAGCGGCTGATGGCAGCGAGGCGCGCGGTCCGCGACGCCAAGGCGGACAAGGACCTGGACCGAGAGGCGGCCGCGCACCGCGCCGTGGACGAGGTCAAGTGCGCGCTGGGGGAGCGGGAGCCGGTCTGGTGGACCGACGGCGCGCCGGACTTCAATCGCCACATGGCCAGGACCACGCCTTATGCCGCCTGGTACGCGAAGCTCCTTGCCGCAGACCTCAAAGGCCCTCGTCAACGCACTCCGGACACGTCTCGCCAATCGAATCGAGGACATCGTTGATCTCCGCGAGGCCTGATCCGCGGAGACACCGTCCGGTGGGTCCTGGCGCGCAAGCGCGACCGCGATATCGCGCGCGTGCGGGTCGGCACGATCCCTGGCCCAGCCATGCTCCTCGCATTCGCAAATCGCGCCAGCCTCCTGCAGTACATGTATGGCCCATCCCCGCAGGGTTCGGATCGCCGGCCGGCGTTCCCTCGTCATCGGCATTTCGAGATCACTCCTGCCGGGACGAATCCGTGCGCCCGCCTGCTCGTTCCGGGCAGTTAGCACGGAGCAGGGATTCCCAAACGGCGGGGCTGGGCTTGTCCACTGCTCCGAAGGTCTGGGGATAATCCTGGGTGGGGGCAGGGTCTTCTTTCAAGCACAGTCAGCGTGGCTCGGCCGCAATTGCGGGGCACGCAGGTTTGCGTGAAGGAACCTGATACTGAGAGGCGACTTATGTCGTCATCGGTTTTCGGAGGACTTGCCATGGCCATTGATGCGTTCGCTGGCACTACTCCCGTGTTTCTCCCCGAGCAGTTCTTCGTTGGTCGCTTTGAAGGATGGGCGGTGGTTGAAAGTCTCGTCGGCGGACTTTTAAAGCGAGCGACGATAACGGCGCATGGTGAGTTGGACGCGGACACCGACACCGTCGTCCTCACTGAAACCTATACCTTTGATGATGGCCACAGCGACACGCTACGCTGGACGATTCACAAGATCAGCGAAGGTCAATACACTGGCCATGAAAATCGCTTGGAAGGTGAAGCCACCGGCGAGCAGGCCGGTTGTGCATTCCATTGGAGGTACATGCGCGACACCCCCCAAGGGGATGGAAAGTCGTTCAAGCTCAACTTCGATGATTGTTCTACGCGATTGATGATCGAGCGTGCATTGTTCGCGGAAGCGCTGGGCGTGCGGGCATCCCGTTCGCAACGGCGCATGTTACTTATCGGAAGGTTTGATGGTTTGGTCGTGGCACGAACTCAAGCGCGACCAGTGACGCGAGCCATCGGGTCTAAAGCTTGCTGCCAGTGCGAGAACTCATAAGCTGCGATGCCGTTCTTTCGTTCTTCAATCTGTAAGGGATATGGGGCTTTCGATCGACGGCATTCGCTGAAACTAGGAGGCAGCGTGGGTAGAAGCAAATGTCATTGCTGAAGGCATCCGCATGCCATCTATGAGAAACTCTAACAACGGCTGAACCAGTGCTTTCTCGGCCACGTCATCTCCAAGCACGACGATCTCCGTCATTGGCAAAGGCGGCCAGTGTTCCGGTACATCTATGATCTGCATTCCTTCCTGGACAAAGGAGCGACCCAAAAGCGTAATCCCCAGCCCACCGGCAACCGCAGCCTGAACACCGGTGAGGCTGCTGACGGTGCATGCTGTGACCCACGCCTGTCGCGCCCCATCGAGCGTTGTGAACATGAGGTCTCGATAACTGCACGGCGGTCGGAGAAGTACGAGTGGCAACGGCCGGTCCAGATCCAGCCGGAAGTCGGAGGCGGCAAACCATACCATCGGCTCCCGCCAGATAATGCGACCTCGCGCTTTGAATTCCTTTGTCGCGATAACGAGGTCCAGATGTCCTGCTTCGAACTCCCGCAGCAGATCGTGGGTCAGGCTGGTGTTGACATCGAGTTGCACGCCTGGGTGCAGCCGAAGAAAGCGTGCGAGGAGTCTGGAGAGTTGGAGCGGAACGAAATCTTCGCAGATTCCAACGCGCAGCCGGCCTTTTGTCTGCGGAGCCTGAAGCGAGCGTATGACATCGTCATTCAGGTCAAGCAGCCTCCGCGCTCCGATCAGCAATTGGCCGCCGGCGCCCGTTAGTGCCAGCGATCGGCTGGTCCGATCGAAAATGGGATATCCGATGAGTTCCTCGAGCCTCCGGATCTTTTGGCTTACGGCGGATTGTGAACGGCCGACCATGTCAGCGGCGGCGGTAAAGCTCCCGGCATCGGCAACCGCAACGAAGGCGCGCAACAAATCAAGATCGAGGTCACGCACATCGCACCCATTAGGTTCTCTACTAGACCCATTCAAACTATGCGTTTTCCTTCTCTGCGCCAAGGAGGCAAGAGATTGGCTTGAGGAAATGCCGCCCGCCGCGGGCGGCGGTTGACCGACCTCAAGAGGAATCCGGAATGAAGGCAGTTGGTTATCGGGTGGCGGGTCCTGTTTCGGCGGATGACTGCCTTGTCGATCTTGAACTGCCGCCTCCGCGGCCCGGCCCGCGCGACCTGCGGGTTGCGGTCAAGGCGATCGCGGTCAATCCAGCCGACGTGCAGATACGGGCGCGAATATCGCCGCCTCACGGCGAAGTGCGCATTCTCGGATTCGATGCCGCCGGCCTGGTCGACGCTGTCGGTTCGGATGTTACGCTCTTCAAGCCGGGAGATGAGGTGTTCTATGCCGGGGCGATGGATCGGCCGGGCACCAACAGCGAGCTTCATCTCGTCGACGAACGGGTCGTCGGCCACAAGCCGAAGACGTTGAGCTTCGGTGAGGCGGCCGCGCTTCCCCTCACATCGATTGCGGCATGGGAACTCCTGTTTGAGCGCCTCGCCATTCCATACGGCGTCAAGACTCAGGCTGGCGCGCTGCTGGTTATCAACGGCGCGGGCGGCGTGGGATCAGTCCTGACGCAACTTGCACGGCGGCTTACCGGCCTGACAATCATCGCGACTGCGTCCCGTCCGGAAACCGAGGCGTGGTGCCACAGGATGGGGGCTCATCACGTCATCAATCACCACCATCCTCTGGACCGCGGGCTGAAGGAGATCGGTATCGGTGAGGTCGCATATGTTGCTGGCCTGACGGCGACCGACAAGCACCTGCCAGCTATCGCGGAAGCGATTGCCCCGCAAGGTCGGCTGGCGCTGATCGATGACCCGCTCGTTCTCGATATCGTCAGCCTCAAACGCAAGAGTGTCTCGGTGCACTGGGAACTGATGTTCACGCCCACGCTGTACCAGACGCCCGACATGATCCGACAGCATCGTTTGCTCAATGAGGTTGCTGCTCTTGTTGATGCAGGGCTGCTGCGCACAACGCTCACGGAAGAGGGCGGACCGATCAACGCGCTCAACCTCAGGCGCGTGCATGCGCAGGTGGAAAGCCATCGGAATATCGGCAAGACGGTTCTATCGGGGTTTTGAATCCATGCTCGGACCGGACCCGGTCGCCATCATCGATCGCTGCGCATCTAATAAAGGGAAGACAAAATGCGACTTCACCCCGCTGCTCCTGCCTTGGCAGCTCTTGTCTTGCTTGCCTCCGGCCTAGTCTCGAGCGCGCCTGCGATGGCACAGGATCGGCCTGCGCCCTCGCTATCGACAGCGCCTGTCGTTACCGATTTGCCGGGCGGCGGCATCCAGCCCGGTGTCAGCGGCCATTCGGCTGACTTGCCAGTTCTCTATCAGCTCGACCAACAGCCGATCGAGCAGATATCTCCTTTGGTGCAACGACAATATCTGACGGGCGCGCAATCGACGTTCGTGAAATGGACGGTGAAGAAGGGTGGCATTTTTCCGCTGCACCATCACGCCAACGAGCAGATCACCTGGATTACCGAAGGGCGGTGCGAGGTCTCCTCGCAAGGCAAGAAGTTCATCATGACGCCGGGCACGGTCATGATCATTCCACCGAATACGCCCCATGAATTCGTCTGCACGGAAGACACGATCGATATCGATTTCTTCTCTCCGCAACGCCAGGACTGGATCGATGGAGTTCCTTCGATTGCGGCGACGTCCAAGTGAGGCGGACGCCGATCGCGACAGCGCCCAGTCAAATCGATCACAGAAACTCGGGAGTCAAACACAATGCCCAGCCAGCCCCTCACTCACAGCAGGCAACAACTGACATATGCGGCGGCCGCCATAGCGATCGAAGCCGCGGTCGCGAAATCCAGGGAGATCGCGGCGCCGGAGTGCATCGCTGTCGTGGACGCGGGAGGTAATCTCATCGCCTTCGCGCGGGTTGATGGCGCTGCCGTTCTTGCCCGGGATCCTGCAATTGCCAAGGCTGCGACCAGTGCTTCGATCGGCGTGCCTACGGGCGGGATTCCGTTCGAATTCGGCGCGAATCTGGGATCCGCGAGTCACGGTGGCATTGTTAATCTCGGTGGGGGCTTTCCGATCGTCTTTCACGGCGAATTGGTCGGCGCGATCGGTGTCGGGTCTGGAACGACTGAACAAGATGTCGCGGTCGCCGCAGCCGGTCGCGATGCGGTCCTGGCGGCGCTGGCCGCTTCCGCGTGACCGTCGCGCCGGTGTGTGTTGACTTGCCCGCAAATCGGATGATGAACTTGTACAAAGCAGCAACCCTCGCTTGTCTCGCCGTATTCTTCGGTTCAGCAACGGTGCGAAGTCAGGGAGACACTGGTATGGCTTCGAAGACGTCATTGGTACCCGGCTCTGCCAAGCACCTCGCCAGCGATCGTCCGATCGGGAAGATCGAGCCGGTCTTTGAGTTCTATGATGCGATGCCGACCGGCGTGTCCGTCGCCGCCGACGGGCGCATCTTCGTCAACTTCCCTCGATGGGGCGATGACGTGCCGTTCACCGTCGGCGAGATCCGCAAGGGCAAGGTCGTTCCCTATCCGGACGCGACGATCAATACGTTCGATCGGACACGACCGGGAGAAACTCTGGGCAGCGTGCAGAGCGTCGTCGTCGATGCGGCCAACCGATTGTGGATCCTCGACACGGCGGCGCCGGGCTTTTCGACCCCTGTGGTGGGTGGCGCGAAGCTGGTCGCGGTGGACTTGACGACCAATAAGGTCGTGAAGACCATCGTGCTGCCTTCATCGACCGTCTTGCCGACGACCTATGTCAACGACGTGCGCTTCGACCTGCGGCAGGGGAAGGCCGGCATTGCTTTCATCACCGACTCTTCGATCAGCGGACCTGGCGGTATCATCGTTGTCGATCTCGACAGCGGTGAAAGCTGGAGGAGGCTCACGGGGCACAGGTCGACCTCGCCGGATCCCGCATTTGTTCCCGTCGTGGAAGGGGAGCGGCTGGCGGCACGTGAAAAAGGAAAACCGCCTGCGCCATTCAATGTCGCCTCCGACGGCATCGCCATTTCTGAGGACGGCGCCACGCTCTATTACTGCCCTTTATCCAGCCGGCACCTGTATTCAATCCCGACCGCTCTTCTGCTCGACCGGTCCGCGTCGGACGCGGCCGTCGCGGAGGCTGTTGCTGATCTCGGCGAAAAGGGCGCCTCCGATGGCCTCGAGGCCGACGACAAGGGCCGCGTCTATGCGGGAGACTATGAGCGGAATAGCGTTCGTCAGCGCCAGACGGATGGCGAGTGGAAGACCATCGCGCACGATCCAAGAATACTTTGGCCCGATACCCTTTCGGTCGCGTCAGACGGCTATCTGTACTTCACGGTCAACCAGCTTCACCGGCAAGCTCAATTCCATGAAGGACGGGACCAGCGCGAGAAGCCATACACGCTCTTTCGCGTAAAGATCGATGCAGGGCCGGTGCTGCTGAAATAATCAGATGGTCTGCGGCATTTATGAACTTATTGCAAAGTCGACGGACATGCCTGATGCGCCGCTTGATTGTTGTTCTCATCCTTGCAAGTTCATCCGCGATGGCGGCGCCAATGGATAAGCTCGTTCCGGAATTTGCATCGAACGCGCTTATTATGAATGGTGTTACGACGACGCCCGATGGGCGGCGCTTCGTTGTTGTTCAGCCGCAGGAGTCAGGTCAACCGGAGATCGCTGAAATCACCGCTGGGGTGGCCCGGCCCTATCCTGACGCAGCCTGGAATGACTGGCGCGAGGGTCAGGACGGACAACGCGCGTTCGTCGGCGCAAACTCCTTGCGCGTCGGTCCCGATGGCGCCCTGTGGGTTGTCGATCGCGGGGCGCCGGGGATAGGTAAACCGTTGGCAAAGGGTGGCCCGAAGCTTGTTCGCATAGATCTCGCTGCCAATCGGGTGACCCGGATCTACGATCTGGCCTCCGTTGCGCAAGGCGTGAGTTTCGTCGACGACATTCGATTCAATGGGGGCGCTGCTTACCTGACCGATGCGGGGCGCCCCGCGCTGATCGTCCTCGATCTGGGCACTGGCCAGGCGCGTCGTGTCTTGGAGAACCATCCTTCGACGGTCGCCGCACGGCCGCTGATGGCGGAGGGCCAGCAACTCGCCGATCCCGAAGGCAGGCCGGTTGTCGTCCATGCCGATCAGCTCGAAGTTTCGAGCGACGGGCGCTGGCTCTATTACCAGCCTTGTTCGGGCCTGATGGTTCGGATTGAGACGCGCTTCCTTGATGATCCGTCTATCGAAGAGGCGACGCTCTCCGGCCGTGTCGAGCGATTTGCCGATACTCCCTCCACCGGAGGGACCGCCATCGACGCGGAAGGTACGATCTATGTCAGCGACACCGATCGCTCGCGAATATTGAAGGTCTCTGCGGGGGGACAGATATCGACTTTGGTTGCCGATCCGCGCCTTGCGTGGGTGGATGCCATGTGGATCGATGACAGTGGCAAGTTGTGGATGCCGGCGGCCCAGCTCAATCGAACTCCGGGCCTCAATCGCGGCAAGGACACCGTTGCTTGGCCAGTTACGATTTACTCAATTGCAATCGGGGCAAAGCCGGTGCGGCGCTAGCCGCCTCAAGCTGATTCCGACACGGGATCGCTGCGGATGGAAGTCTGGGATAGAGGGCTGCTGACTTGCCATGGCTACACGATGAATCGCCCTGTCGAAGTCATAAGTGGACGAGCGGCGGATATCCCGGCAGGTTCGGGCGCAGATCGGGGGAGCAGACTCCTTGCTGTGAGCGCAGCCTTGGTCTCCGCGGTTTTCTTTGGCGTCAACGCGGTGGCATCAAAGATACTTTATGCTCCCGAAGCGGCCGCCGGCTTTGATGCGGTCAGTCTTTTTGTTGCGCGCGGCGTCTGGTCGCTGCCGCTGTTCCTGCTGCTCGCCGTCATCACCAAGCCACGACGGCTTCCTCCACTGACGATCAAGAACACCGCGTTATTCCTGTTTTGCGGGATCGCGTACGGCCCCGGGACCAACGCGCTATCCGCGCTCGGCGCTCATGCCACCAGTGCCTCACATGCCGTGTTGTTGCTCAGCCTGTTTCCGCCGTTGGCGGCAGGACTTGCGACAATATTCCTGCGCGAGCAGCTTTCTGCGTTGAAGATGGTCGCCATCGTCATCGGTGTCATAGGTGCTGCAGCGCTGACCCTATCCGGGTCCTCCGGCGCCGCGACCACGAGCGGCGATCTTCTCATCGCGGCCTTCATCTTCACCTGGGCGATCCTGACACTCGGCATCCGGCAACTCGACAAAACCTATCCAGCGCTGTTTGTCGTCGGTGTGTTCGGCACGATCGGATGCGCTGCGCTTGGTGCAATTGGTGCCGCTGTTGGGCGCCTCGATTCTGTGTTCATTCCGGCGTATCATTTCGATCTGCAAACGGTGCTATGGTTCGATCTCGAGCTGGTGTTGTTACTGTCGCTCGGCGGCCAATTGTTGCAGAGCATGGCTCTCCGCACGTTGAATGTAGCCGCGGTAGTCGCGTTGACGTCCTACGGTTCAATCTTCTTTGGTCTTGCAGCCTCACTCCTGATTCTCGCGGAGCGCTTGACCGTGCAAGATGTCATCGCCGCAGCATTTCTCGTGACCGCGCTTGGCCTTTCGCTATGGCCCGAACGGCGCATCTCCCAAAGCGACGCAAAGACGGTGACGGTGGCAGATGAACCGGGAAGATTGGTTTAACGGGCCTGCCGAAGGCGTTCTGGTGCGGCAGCCTGATCAGAAATCAACTTGCGCCCGCTAAGCCATTGATTTGCTGGTGGGCCCGGCAGGACTCGAACCTGCAACCAGACCGTTATGAGCGGCCGGCTCTAACCATTGAGCTACAGGCCCCGCCGCGAGACGGCCGCGGATGTGCGGCCGGCAACGGTGCGTGGTTCGTTTACAGGGCCTGAGGCGGGGGTGCAATCCTCAAGCGTTTTCAAGCGCGTGGTCCTCGGCTTGCGTCAGGGAAAACGCGTCAAGCAGAACGACTCTGGTCGCGGGAACGCCGGTGCTGCGTGCACAGCGCTGCGAATCGGATGATTGTCGATTTCGGAATAGTCGCATTCTGCCAGTGTTTTGCCCGACGTGTCAAATGGCGTTTGCGGTCATCCGGCCGGTTCCCGGTTTTGAGGCTTCGGTAAACCGCTGTGATTGCTCACCTCTCCTACTGTGCATGGGGTTGTTTTCGCACTTATTGTGTTGAGGGGGGCCTCTCGGCTCCCTCAAACGTCTGGGCAATGAGTGGCCGACCGTGCGGCGGCCGCTGGCTAGTCCACCGACACCCCGGCGAACTCGACCACCTTGCGCCACTTCTCGGTCTCGTCCGCGACCAGCTTGCCGAACTCCATCGGCGCCATCGCCTTGGGGAGGCCGCCGACTTCGGTGAGGCGGGCGACCAGCTTGGGGTCTTTCAGCGCTTCGCCGACGGCCTTGTTGAGGGTCTCGATCACCTCGGGCGGCGTGCCCTTCGGCGCGGAGATGCCGTAGAAGCCGACCGATTCGAAGCCCGGCACGGTCTCGGCGATCGCGGGCACGTCGGGCACGCTCGGCCAGCGCTGCGGCGAGGTCACGCCAAGCGCGCGGACATTTCCGCCCTTGGCCTGCTCCAGCGCGGAGGGCAGATTGTCGAAGATCAGCTGCACCTTGTTGGAGATGATGTCGGGGAAGGCGATGGCCGAGCCGCGATAGGGCACGTGCACCATGTCGCATTTGGTCATCACCTTGAACAGCTCGGCCGACATGTGCACCGAGGTGCCGTTGCCGGAGGAGGCGTAGGAGATCTTGCCGGGATTGGCCTTGCAATAGTCGACGAACTCCCGAACCGTCTTCGCGGGGAACGCGTTGGAGACGACCAGCATGTTGGTGAGCTGCATGATGCTCGCCACCGGCACGGTGTCGCGCAGGAAGTCGAACGGCAGCTTCTTGTAGAGCGAGGTCGAGATCGCGTTGTTGGGCGCGACGAACAGCAGCGTGTAGCCGTCGGGGGCTGAGTTGATCGCGGCCGCAGCCGCGATGTTGCCGCCGGAGCCGGTGCGGTTCTCGACGATGACTTGCTGGCCGAGCCGGTCCGACAGCCACTGCGCCATGATCCGCGCCACGATGTCGACCGGGCCGCCGGCGGCAAAGCCGATAAGCCAGTGCACGGGACGGTCGGGATAGGCGGCGGAGGCGGGAGGGATGTTGCTGAAAAGTGATGCGAGAATGACGAGCCCGAAAACACCTTGACGCAAAATTCGCAACATGACGCCTCCCATTGTTCTATTGTCGTTGGGGGCATGCTTTCACAAAATCGCGCTGCTGCCTACATCGTCGCAAGTCGGTGTTGACGCAGTTTCGTCAGGGACCACCATGAGATTCGCGACCATCGTTCTCGCTGCAGTGCTACTCGCCAGCCCCGCCGCTGCTCAAACCGGAGGCAACGCCATTCCGACCACGACGATCAGTTTGGGCACTGCGACGCCCGGCGGCGGCTTTCCGCTCTATGGCAACGCCTTCGCGGAGGTGATGAACGCGGTCGATCCGCAAATGTCCATCGCGCCCCGCAACACCAAGGGCAGCAACGAGAACATTCCGCTGCTGGAGAAGGGCGAGCTCGATCTCGCGCTGGTCGCGGGCGAGCCGGCCTATGAAGCCTTCGCCGGCATCGGCCGCGCCCCCGTGCGCCTGAAGATCCTCACGGCGATCTATTCCAACCCCGGCATGTTCGTGGTGCGCGCGGACAGTCCCTACAAGACCATCCGCGATCTCGTCGGCCAGCCGGTTGCCTTCGGGGCGAAAGGCTCGGGCCTGCCGATCCTGGCGCGCTATGTGCTGGATGGTCTTGGGTTGAAGCAGGACGAGGACTTCAAGGCGGTCTATCTCGACCGTGCCGGCGACGGTCCCGCGATGGTCGAGGACGGCCGCGTCGCCGCGCTGTGGGGCGCCGGCATCGGCTGGCCGGGTTTTGCCGCGGTGGCGTCGAGCCCGTCAGGCGCACGCTTCATCGCACCGAGCGCAGACGAGATGACGCGGATCCGCGCCAAGCATGCGTTCCTCAAGCCGCTGCTGGTGCCGGCAAACAGCTATCCGACGCAGACCGCGCCGATCGCTTCGCTGGGGTCGTGGAGCTTTGTCCTGACGCGCGAGGATCTGCCGGACGACGTCGCCTATCGCCTCGCCAGGACGCTGCACGGTGTCGAGGCGGCGTTCTGCAAGAAGCTCGCGCAGGCCTGCGAAACCACAGCCTCGAACACGGTCGCGGCCGCGCCAAAGGCGGAGCTGATCCATCCGGGGGTAATGAAATATTTTCGCGAGATCGGCGTGGTGAAATAGGGCGCTTACTTCCTTCTCCCCTTGTGGGAGAAGGTGGCGCGAAGCGCCGGATGAGGGGTTCTCTCCACTCGCAAAGCTGCTCGTGAGGATAGATACCCCTCACCCGGCTCGCCGCTATCGCGGCGAGCCACCCTCTCCCGCAAGGGGAGAGGGTGCACTGTCGTCGCGGCTACAAACTCGCCAATCTCACTTCTTCACCATCGCACAGGCCGGGTCCGGCGGACCGAACGCCTTGTCGCCGGAGATGGTCGTGAGGATCTTGTAATAGTCCCACGGATATTTGCTCTCCTCCGGCGTCTTCACCTGCACCAGCCAGAGGTCGTGCACCATCAGATTGTCCTCGCGCAATTTGCCGTTGCGGGCGAAGAAATCCTCGATCGGCTTCTCGCGCATCTTGGCGGCGACCTTGAGCGGATCGTCGGTGCCGGTCTCCTTGATGGCGTTGAGATAGTGCATCACGCTGGAATAGACGCCCGCCTGCCACATCGAGGGCATCTTGTTCATCTTGGCGAAATAGCGCTTCGACCATTCGCGGGTCTTGTCGTCCATGTCCCAATAGAACGACGTGGTCAGGAGCAGGCCTTGCGCGGCCTGCAGGCCGAGGCCGTGGATGTCGGTGATCAGCGCCAGCAGCGCCGCCATCTGCTGGCCGCCCTTGAACACGCCGAACTCCGAGCCGGTCTTGATCTCGTTCATGTTGTTGGGGGGACCTGCGGCAATGCCGATGATCTTGGCCTTGGACGCCTGCGCCTGCAGCACGAAGGAGGAGAGGTCCGGGGTCGCCAGCGGCGGCCGCACCGAGCCCAGCACCTTGCCGCCATTGGCAGTGACGACTGCGGAGGCGTCGCGCTCCAGCGAATGGCCGAAGGCGTAGTCGTCGGTGATGAAGAACCAGCTGTCGCCGCCGCGCTTGACCACGGCATCCGCCGTGCCGACCGCGAGCGCGCGGGTGTCGAACACCCATTGGATCGCGTAAGGCGAGCAGAACTTTCCGTGGAAATCCGCGGTGCCGGTGGAATGGGTGATGAACAGCCGCTTCTTCTCGTTGGCGACGTTCTGCACCGCGAGCCCGACCGCGGAGACCGGCACGTCGACGATCAGATCGACCTGGTCGACGTCGTACCAGCGCCGCGCGATGGTGCCACCGATGTCGGCCTTGAGCTGGTGGTCGCCGATCACGATGCTGATCGGCTTGCCGAGCACCTTGCCGCCGAAATCGTCGATCGCCATCTGCGCCGCCGTCACCGAGCCCTGGCCGGTCGGCGCCGAGGCCGGGCCGTTCATGTCGGTGAGCACGCCGATCTTGACGACGTCGTCGGACAGCTGCGCCGAGGCCGCACCGGACAGCAGCGCCGCCGTCAGGGCGGCCGCGACCGGCAGTCCAGATCTGATTGGATTCATGCTTTTCCTCCCTCGATCCGGCTCGTTGGCCGGTGTTGCCCGGGTATGCCCCCGGCTGAATTGGTTTCTTTTGCAACTATTTGGGGGCGGGCGTCAATGTCAGGCCGCGAAGCGGATCTGCCCGGCCGGCGAGGGGTCGTAGCCGGTCAGCTCCTCCGCACGCTGGCGCAGCCGCTTTTCGCCCACAAGCCGGAGCAGCGCCTGCATGGCCGGGCGGAAATAGCTGCGCTGCCGCAACGCAAGGTCGAAGTTTTCCCAGACCAGAGGCACGAAATCGAGGCCGGCCGAGCGCGCCGCCGCGCGCGTCGCGATGCCGCAATCGGCCTGGCCGGCGCGGACGATCTCGGCGAGGTCGGGCCCGGTCAGCGCCGGCGTCTCCACGCGGCGCAGATCCCGTGTCGAGGCACCCGCGCGCTTCAGGAGCACGTCCAGCAGCATCTGCGCGCCTGTGCCTTGTTGTCGCATCGCCATCCTGGCGCCGAGGGCGAGCACGTCGGACAGGCCGTGCAGATGCTTGGGATTGCCTGGCGGCAGCACGAGGCCCTGTTCGCGGCGCACGAATGCGACCAGCAGGGCATCATGCAGGTCGGGAGCTGCCCGCAACGCTTCGACGCTGGCATCGCCGGCGAGATTGTCGGACGCGTCCAGGGCGTGGAAATGCACCGCCGCCGCCATCACCTCGTTGCGCTGCAAGCGCTCGAGCCCGCGGGCGCTGCCTTCCGTCATCGATCCCAGGCCCGAGCCGGATTCGCGCAGGCTCCAATCCAGCAGCTCGTCCTGGCTGCCGCCGACGACCGGCGGCGGCTCGGCGATCAGCATGCCGGCTGGACGCGCGAGGCCCGACAAGACCCAGAGATCGAGCTCGTGCCGCGGGAAGAGCCACTTCCCGGTCACCTTGGTGCAGGGGATCGCGCCGGTGGTGACGAGTTCGTAGAGCTTGCGTTCGCCGAGCCGAAGATAGTCGGCGGCTTCGCTGGTGGTCAGGAATTCCATCCTGCATTCCTATGCAAATTCTTGCTTCTTTTTGACGTTCGACGCAGGTGGAATTCTGCACTTCAATTCGTGTCCGCCGGAACCATGCCCGATCATCTCGCTGCTTTGCAACACATCCGCGCGCGCGATCTTTGCTTTGGTGAACGATCCCCACAGCGCGCATCCTTGCCGAAATTTCCCGAGCGGGAAGCGCGAGGGAGGAGAGATGCGTCACGAGTGCGGCGCAATCGCGCGCCATCATGGCCATGTCTTGTCCAGTGGGAACCCGATCATGGCCGTCCGCCGCCTCTTCGTTGCATTCGCGCTTCTCTGCGGCCTTGCCGCGGGCGTTGCGGCGTCGTCCGCGGAGGACCGCAACATCGTCCTCGCCACGACGACGGCGACGCAGGAGTCCGGCCTGCTCGATCATCTGCTGCCGATCTTCCGCGCCAAGACCGGGATCGACGTGACGGTGATCGCGCGGCGTGCCGACGAGGTGCTCGACGGCGCGCGGAGGGGCGAGGTCGACGTCGTGCTGATGCATGCGCGACCGCAGGAGGAGAAATTCGTCGCCGACGGTTTCGGCGTGAAGCGCTTTGACGTGATGTACAACGACTACGTGCTGATCGGGCCGAAGAGCGATCCCGCCGCGGTGAAGGGCAAGGACATCGCCACCGCGCTGAAGGCGATCGAGGGCAAGGGCGCGCCGTTCGTGACGCGCGGCGACCGCTCGGGCACCCATGCCGCCGAGCTCGCGCTCTGGATCGTCGCCGGCATCGACATCGCGAGCGCCAAGGGCGGCTGGTATCGCGAGGCAGGCGCGGGCATGACGGCGGCTCTCGATGCCGCGCGTGCCGCGAACGCCTATGTGTTGTCGGACCGCGGCAGCTGGATCTCGTTCAAGGAGCGCGGCGATCTCGACATTGTCGTCGAAGGCGACAGGCGGCTGCTCAATCAGTACGGCGTGATGCTGGTCAATCCTCGGAAGTTCCCGAACGTGAAGGAGGATCTCGCGCAGACCTTCATCGACTGGCTGACCTCGCCGGAGGGACAGACCGCGATCGCCGGCTACAAGATCGACGGGCAGCAGCTGTTCTTCCCCAACTCGGACAGATCGGGCGGCTGAGGCGCGCCTCGCCGGCGGTTGCCAAAGCGGGCGATGCATGGTCCATCATGGCGCATGACCCAGCGCCTGCCGTCCTCGCTCACGCCGCTCGACACTGCGCTCGCCGCGTTGGTGCGCGGCGTTGATCCCGTCGCGCCGGTGGAGTTGTCGCTGCCCGACGCGATCGGCTGCATTGCGGCGGGCACGCTGCTGCTTGTGGCTTGTCCGCCCCGCGACATCGCCGCCGCAGACGGCTGGGCGCTGTCCGCCAACGATCTCGTCGGTGCGTCCGCCTACGCGCCGCTGCCGCTGGCGGTGGCCCCTGCGTGGGTCGATGCCGGCGACGCGATGCCGGAGGGATGCGACTGCGTGCTCGATGCGGGCGCGGTCGAGCTATCAGGTCCGATTCCCCAGGTGCTGGCGGAAGCCGTGCCGGGGCAGGGCATCCGGCGCGCCGGAAGTGATGCCGCCGCCCGCATGCCCGCCTGCGTCGAGGGCCACCCGGTCGGTGCGGCTGATGTTCTGGTCGCGCGCGTCGCGGGCCTGGAGAAACTTGGCGTGCGGCAGCCGCGGCTGCGTATCGTCAATGTGCCGGGCGCAACGGCAACGGCACGAATGATCGGCGACATTGCGCGCGCAGCGGGACTGGACGTGACGACGATTGAGGCCGGCGCGCGCGACGAAGCATCGATTGCCGATGCGCTCGATGCGTCCTCCTGCGATCTGCTGCTGACGATCGGCGGTAGTGGCGTCGGCCGCCGGGATGCCGCCATCGCAGCACTGGCCCGACGCGGTGACGTGCTGGCCCACGGGCTTGCGCTGCAGCCCGGACGCACCGCCGCGGTCGGACGGCTCGGACGGATTCCCGTGGTCGCCTTGCCCGGCTCGCCCGATCATGCGCTCGCGGCCTGGCTCGCGCTCGTGCTGCCGCTCATCGACCGGTTGTCGGCACGCCGCCGTCCGCGCCGGCAGGTGGCACTGCCACTTGCGCGGAAAATCGCATCCGGTGTCGGCATCGCCGAAATGGCCCTGTTGTCCTGGGAACATCATGCGTGGATGCCGCTTGCCGTGGGCGAATGGCCGCTGCAGGCGATGGCCCGTGCCGGTGCATGGCTGCTCGTCCCCGCCAGCCATGAGGGTTTCGCGGCGGGCATGTCCGTCGATGCCTATTTGATGCGGGAATGATATGGATTCCGGCATGCCGATGATTCCGAGATCGCCAGAGCGCAGCGCGCTCGAACAGGAGCAGTTCCTCAAGATCCTGTCGCGGGAAGAGGCGCTGGCACGCTTCGATGCCGCGCTGTTCCCGCGCGCGCTTCCGACCGAAATGCGCATGCTCGCCGATTCACTCGGTGCGGCGCTTGCCGAAGACGTCACGGCGCCGATCGACGTGCCGCCGTTCGACCGCTCCAATGTCGACGGCTTCGCCGTGCGCTCGGCGGACGTCGTCGCGGCGGGCGAAGGCAAGCCGGTTCGCCTTGTGCTGAATGGCGAGACCATCCATTGCGGCACCGCGCCGACGCTGCAAGTCGCGGCCGGCTCCGCAACGGCGATCGCCACCGGCGGGCCGCTGCCGCGTGGCGCCGATGCCGTCGTCATGGTCGAGCACACCCAGCCGGCGGGGACGGATGCGATCGAGATTCGGCGCGCCGCCTCCCCCGGGCAATTCGTCTCCTATGCCGGCTCCGACATCGCGCGCGGCGAAGCGCTGCTGCGCGCCGGCACCATCATCGGCTCGCGCGAGATCGGCATGCTGGCCGCGTGCGGCATCCCCGAGGTGACGGTCGCGCGCCGGCCGCGCGTAGCCGTCATCTCCACCGGCGATGAACTGGTGCAGCCCGGCCGGCCGCTCGCGCCCGCCGAGATCTACGACACCAACGGCGCGATCGTCACGGCCGCAATCGATGAGAATGGCGGTGAGGCGGTCTTCCTCGGCGCCATTCCCGACGATGAAGCCAAGCTCGAAGCCGCCATGCGCCGCGCGCTCGCGGACGCCGACATGCTGGTGCTGTCGGGCGGCACCTCGAAAGGTGCGGGCGATGTGTCCCACCGCATCATCGGCCGGCTCGGTGCGCCGGGCATCATTGCGCACGGCGTTGCGCTCAAGCCCGGCAAGCCGCTGTGCCTTGCGGTGTGCGACGGCAAACCGGTGGTGATCCTGCCGGGCTTTCCGACCTCGGCGATGTTCACCTTCCACGACATGATCGTGCCGATGCTGCGCAGGATGGCCGGGCTGCCGCCGCGCTCCGATGCCAAGGTGAACGCGACCGTGCCGGTCCGCATCGCTTCCGAGCTCGGCCGCACAGAATTCGTCATGGTCTCGCTGGTCGAGGGCAAGGACGGCCTCATCGCCTATCCCTCGGGCAAGGGCTCCGGTGCGATCACCTCGTTCGCGCAGGCCGATGGCTTCCTGCGCATCGACGCGCTCGCCGACCAGATGCCGGCGGGCACCGAAGCCGAGGTGACCTTGTTCACGCCGCATGTGCGCGTGCCCGATCTCGTCATCGTCGGCAGCCATTGCACTGGCCTCGATCTCGTCACCGCGCAACTCGCTCATGCGGGCCTGACCGTGCGCTCGATCGCGGTCGGCAGCCTCGGCGGGCTTGCAGCCGCGAAGCGCGGCGAATGCGATCTCGCGCCGATCCATCTGTTCGACGATCAAAGCGAGACCTACAACACCCCCTATCTCGTCGAGGGGCTCGAGCTCGTCCCCGGCTGGCGGCGGATGCAGGGCATCGTGTTCCGCAAGGGTGACAAGCGCTTCGAGGGCCTCGGTGCAAAGGACGCCGTCGCCGCCGCGCTCGCTGATCCCGCCTGTATCATGGTCAACCGTAACCAGGGCGCCGGCACGCGCATCCTGATCGACCGGCTGCTCGGTGGCGCGCGCCCGGAAGGCAATTGGAACCAGCCACGCTCGCATAACGCGGTGGCCGCCGCCGTTGCGCAGCACCGCGCCGATTGGGGCATGACCATTGCGCCGGTCGCCCATGCGGTCGGCCTCGGTTTCATTCCGTTCGCAGAAGAGCATTATGACTTCGCGCTGGTGACGGCGCGCAAAGGCCGGCCGGCAGTGCAGGCCTTTCTCGATGCACTCGGCTCGCATGAGGCGCGTGCGGCGCTCGAGCAAGCGGGTTTTCGGCCCGCCTAGACGACAGATGACGACGCGGCGTTCAAGCCGCGCGCGACGGGGGACGCGATGGCAAGGCCGCTTTCGGTTGCGATCGTCGGTGCCGGCATGGGCGGGCTTGCGACCGCCGCGGCGCTGCGGCGGGTCGGCATCAACGTGATGGTCTACGAGCAGGCCTCCCACTTCGCCCGCATCGGCGCCGGCATCCAGATCGGCTGCAACGCGATGAAAGTGCTGCGCGCACTGGGTCTCGAGGCGCGGATGCGCAAGCACTCCTTCTATCCGCGCTCCTGGAACAATCGCGACTGGAAGAGCGGCGACATCAAGTTCGACATGATCTTCGGCGAAAGCGCGGAAGAGAAATTCGGCGCGCCCTACCTGCTCGCCCATCGCGGTGATCTGCATGCAGCGCTGGCGAGCGCGGTCCCGGACGAATGCGTGCGGCTCAACCATAAGCTCGCCGGTCTCGACCAAACCAGTGACCGTGTCCGGCTCAGTTTCGCCGACGGCACGAGCACTGTCGCCGATGCAGTGATCGGCGCGGACGGCGTCCATTCATTGGTGCGCGATATCCTGTTCGACACCGCGCCGGCCAAATTCACCGGCCGTATCGCCTATCGCACCACTTATCCGGCCGCCCTGCTCGGCGGCGCAGGGATCGACGACTGCACCAAATGGTGGGGCGAGGACCGCCACATCGTGATCTATTACGTCAAGCCCGACCGCAGCGAAGTCTATCTCGTCACCAGCCAGCCGGAGCCTGACTTCCGCATCGAGTCCTGGTCGGCGAAGGGCGACGTGCGCGATTTGCGGGCATCGTTCGAGGGCTTTCATCCGCAGGTCGGCCAGGTGCTGGCGGCGTGCCCCGACGTGCACAAATGGGCGATCATGGATCGCGATGCGCTGGGGCGCTGGACCGACGGCAGGGTGACGCTGCTCGGCGATGCCTGCCATCCGATGACGCCCTATATGGCGCAAGGCGCGGCCATGGCGATCGAGGACGCCGCCGTGCTGTCGCGCTGCCTCGATGGTGTCGATCGAGACGGGGTCGCGGATGCATTCCGCCGCTTCGAGGCGACGCGCAAGCAGCGCACGACCAAGGTGCAGGAGACCTCGCGCGCAAATATCTGGCTGAAGGAACGGACCGATACCGGCTGGGTCTACGGTTATGACGCCTGGTCGGTGCCGCTGGCGACCTGAGTGGCCTGGTCCCGCTTGCGCTCACGATCCTCGGCCTCGGCAAGCGCGCGTCGTGCGGCGGGCGGCACCGGCTTCGGGTCCGGCGGAACCTCGACGATGTCATGCTTGCTCGGTTGTCTCGTGCGATCGATCGTCTCGGAGAGATCGAATACGTAATCGACGAATTCGAAAATGGTATTCAGGAGAGGGGCGGCCATGGCTCATCCGGGACTGTCCAGACCTGTGGTCGCTCCCGTGCCCGGCCCGGTTCAAGACGTCATGAACTTGGTTGGCCGCCATCGCGACCAAGGCATATGAACCAGGCCATGACCGCGTCAACGCCCCTCAATTTCCGCAAGATCGCTGCACTCGTCGCGGCGGCCGGCACGCTGTTCTGGCTCTACACCTTCCATTACATCGCGAATGTCCCGTCCGGCGACGGCAGCGGCTTTCAATGGCTCGCCGTGTTTCCGTTGGGTATGGTCTTCGGGGCGTTTTTCCTGCCGGCCTGGCTGCTGATTGCGATCGGCCGTTTGCCGCGCTTCACCATTGCCGTCGGCCTTTGCGGCCTGATCGCCTTTGCGATCATCTGGGCGCAGCTCCTCAACGAGATTCCGAAATCGTAAAATCGCTAGGACGCATCGAGGGCCGCCAGCCGCTCGGCCTCGGCGATGTCCTCGACCGTGTTGGCATTGAAGAACGGATCGAGTGGCTCGGCGGGCCACGTCACCGTCGCGAGCGGATAGCGTGCCGTCCAGCGGTCGATCTTGCGGAGGTCTTCAACGACCAATGCGTGACGCAGCTCGTCGCGTAAGGCGACGCGCCACAGGCCGATCACCGGATGTGACTGATCGCCTGATGCGGCGACCGCGAGCTCCGCGCTCTCGCGCTCTCGCGCCTCGTGCAGGCGGGCGACGAGGTCGCGGGGCAGGAACGGGCAGTCGCCGGCGGCGCTGAGCACCCACGCGATCTCCGGCCGGTTCGCCGCGGTCCAGTCGAGCGCCGCGAGAATGCCGGCGAGCGGACCGGGAAAGCCGGGCAGGTCGTCGGCGATCACCTGCAAGCCGAACGCGGCGAAGCGCGAGGGATCGCCGTTCGCATTGAGGATCAGCCCGCTGCACTGGGGCGAAAGGCGTGCGATCACGCGCTCCAGGATGGTGCGGCCGCCGATGGTGCGCATCGGCTTGTCGCCGCCGCCCATGCGCCGTGCGAGGCCGCCGGCGAGCAGCACGCCAAGAGTTGGTAGAATGCTCGTGGCCGGAAAACTAGTCGTCACCACCTTCACCCTTGCGCTTGTGCTTGGCCGATTCCTCCTCGACATAGGCGAGGTCCTGGTCGTAGACGATGCGTTCTTCGCCCGCGAGCACGATGAAGCGCTTGCCGCGGGTGCGGCCGACCAGCGTCAGCCCGACCTGCCTTGCGAGATCGACGCCCCAGGCGGTGAAGCCAGAGCGCGATACCAGGATCGGAATGCCCATGCGCACGGTCTTGATCACCATTTCCGACGTGAGGCGCCCCGTGGTGTAGAGGATCTTATCGGATGCGTCGACGCCGTGGCGATACATCCAGCCCGCGATCTTGTCGACGGCGTTGTGGCGGCCGACGTCTTCGGTATAGCAGAGCGGCGCGCCCTCCTTGCACAGCACGCAGCCATGGATGGCGCCGGCCTCCAGGTAAAGCGAGGGCATGGTGTTGATGGTTTGCGTCATCTGGTAGAGCCACGAGGTGCGCAGCTCCGCTTTCGGCAGCGCGACGCTCTCGACCGCCTCCAGGAGGTCGCCGAAGGCGGTGCCTTGCGCACAGCCCGAGGTCTGCGTGCGCTTCTTCAGCTTGGCCTCGAAATTGGTGTGGTGCGAGGTGCGGACGACGACGACCTGGAGATCGTCGTCGTATTCGACCTCGGTGACCACGTCATTGTATTTCAGCATGTTCTGGTTCAGCAGATAGCCGAGCGCCAGATATTCCGGATAGTCGCCGATCGTCATCATGGTGACGATCTCCTGCGAATTCAGGTAGAGCGTCAGTGGCCGCTCCATCGGGACCTTGATCTCGACCCTGGCGCCGGTCTGGTCGGTCCCGATCACGCTCTGGGTCAGGCGGGGGTCGTCCGTGTCAGGGACGATCAGGGGCACCGGGGTCTTGTCCATCTTCATCATGGCCACGACGTTAGCATGACATTCGGGTCAAGCCGATATATGCATGGCGGCGAGAGAGCGAAATGCCTCCGCGCGTCATTGCGAGCGAAGCATGCAATCCAGGATCGTTCCGCGGCGGCAGACTGGATTGTCCCGCTCGCAATGACGGGGAGGGGACGGTGGTTCCGTTGGCGAGCATTGGTTGCCGGAAAAGAGAGCTGGAATGAAGGTCATCGGCCTTGCAGGCTGGAGCGGGGCGGGCAAGACCACGCTGTTGACGCGGCTGATCCCGCATTTCAACGCGCAAGGTCTGCGCGTCTCCGTCATCAAGCACGCGCATCACCAGTTCGACGTCGACGTGCCCGGCAAGGATTCCTGGCGGCATCGCGAGGCCGGCGCGGCCGAGGTGCTGGTCGCGTCGTCAAACCGCTGGGCGCTGATGCATGAGCTGCGTGGCGCTGCGGAGCCGCGTCTGCCGGAGCTCCTGAGCAAGCTGTCAGCCGTCGATCTCGTCGTGGTCGAGGGCTTCAAGCGCGAGCCACACCGCAAGATCGAGGTGCATCGCGCGGCCAACGACAAGCCGCTGCTGTTCCCCGACGATCCCGGCATTGCCGGCATTGCGTCCGACGTCACGGTTGACACAAGGCTGCCGACTGTCCATCTCGACGATATCGAGGGCGCGGCGGCGCTGTTGCTGCGTGCGGCGATGCCGGTCGAGGAAGCGGTCGCAAGAAGCGCTGCGCTGCGCTGACGAGGCACCCATGGCGCAACTGTCTGACGATTGCTTTGCCTTCGGCGGGCCGATGATGTCGGTGGACGAGGCCGTTGGCTTGATCACGGCGCGCGTCAACGCCATCGCCGATCTCGAGACGGCGGCGCTGGTCGAAGCGGACGGGCGCGTGCTGGCGCGCGACGTTGCTGCGCCCCTGCCGCTGCCGCCGTTCACCAATTCCGCCGTCGACGGTTACGCCGTGCGCAACGCGGATATTCCCGATAGCGCGGAGCAGGCGTTGCCGCTCGACGGCCGGATCCAGGCCGGCGGCCTTGCACAGGCTGCGATCAAGCCCGGCCACACTGCGCGCATCTTCACGGGCGCGCCGATGCCGCCGGGCGCCGAAACCGTCTTCATGCAGGAGGATGTCCGCATCGACGATGCCGGCAGGATCGTGCTGCCGCCGGGGCTGAAGCCGGGCGCCAATGTCCGTCCGGCGGGCGAGGACATTCCGCAAGGGCACATTGCGTTGCGCGCCGGCCAGCGCCTGCGACCGCAGCATATCGCGCTTGCTGCCGCGTTCGGCCTGACGAGCCTCGATGTCGTCAGGCGCATCCGCGTTGCGGTGTTCTCGACCGGCGATGAACTGGCCTCGCCCGGCGAGCCGCGCACGGCCTCGCAGCTGTTCGATTCCAACCGCTTCATGCTGATGGCGATGTTGCGCCGGCTCGGCTGCGAGGTCAGCGATCTCGGCATCTTGCGCGACGAGCGCACGTCGCTCGCGACCGGCTTGAAGCAGGTTGCCGGCGGCCATGACTTGATCCTCACCACCGGCGGTGTCTCGACCGGCGAGGAGGATCACGTCAAGGCGGCGGTCGAGAGCATCGGCTCGCTGGTGTTGTGGCGGATGGCGATCAAGCCGGGCCGTCCCGTGGCGATGGGCATCATCGACGGCACGCCGCTGATCGGGTTGCCCGGAAATCCCGTCGCGAGCTTCGTCACCTTCGTCCACGTGGTGCGGCCGACGGTGCTGGCGCTGGCGGGCGCCCTGCCGGAGCCGCTTCTGCCGATCCCCGTGCGTGCCGCGTTCACTTACAGGAAGAAGGAAGGGCGGCGCGAATATGTCCGCGTCTTCCTGCGCAAGGGGCAGGACGATGCACTCGAGGTGACCAAGTTTCCGCGCGAGGGTGCGGGGCTCTTGTCGTCCCTGGTCGAGACCGCCGGCCTGGTCGAGCTCGGTGAAACCGTCACGGGTGTCGAGCCCGGGCAGAGCGTCGGCTTCCTGTCCTACGCCAGCCTGATCTGATGCCTCGTGCGTTGACGCCACCACTCGGCCCCGCCATGGTGCGGCGATGACCAGGACGACACTCGATCTCACCGGGCTGAAATGCCCGCTACCGGCCCTCAAGACGCGCAAGGCGCTTAAACCGCTCAGGGCGGGGGACCAGCTCGAAGTTCACTGCACCGATCCCCTTTCGGTGATCGATATCCCCAATCTGATCCGCGAAACCGGCGACAAGGTCGAGATCACCGAGCGCAACGAGGCGCGCATCGTGTTCCTGGTCGAAAAGGGCGAAGCCCCGTAGAAAGGCGAATATTCACGGCGGCGACGTTTGACTATGCTGCCACCGCGCGGGAAGCGGCCGGAACTTCGCTGCAATGCGAAAGGCGCCGATTATTGCGGTGGACGATCTCAAACCTAAGACATCGGGCATGACTTTCTCAACATCGAGGGCCAGCGCTGCCGCAAGTCCCGCGGTGGGCCGCGAGCCTGCCGTCAAGCTCGGCAAGACGAATACCGGGCCGGAGTTCAGCGCGCTGGCGCAGGCCTCCATCCTGATCGTCGACGACGAGCCGGGCATGCGCAATTTCCTGGTGCGCACGCTGGCGCCGCGCTGCAAGCTGGTGGACGAGGCAGCCGATACCGACCAGGCCTCGCGCAAGCTCGATTCCAACCGCTATGACGTCGTCATTCTCGACAACATCATGCCGGGCAAGAATGGCGTCGATTGGCTCGCCGAGCAGCGCGCCGTCGGCTTTTTCGCCGATGCCATCCTGATCACCGCCTATGCCGACCTCGACACCGCGATCCAGGCCCTGCGCGCCGGCGCGGCCGATTTCGTGCTCAAGCCGTTCCGCTCCAACCAGATCCTCAACGCGGTGGCACGATGCCTCGACCGGGTCCGCCTCCAGCGCGAGAATTATGTCCTGCGCTATGCGTTGCGTGCTTCGTCCGACCGCACCTTTCTGCGCGATAATCTGATCGGGGAGTCGGCAGCGACGTTGCGCGTGCGTGAGACCATCGCACGCGTCGCGGGCCTGCCGACCTCGATCCTCCTCACCGGCGAATCCGGCACCGGCAAGGAAGTGGCAGCGCGCTCGATCCATTCGCTGTCCGACCGCGCCGACAAGCCCTTCGTGCCGGTGAATTGCGCGGCGATCCCGCCCGAGATGATCGAGGCCGAGCTGTTCGGTCACATCAAGGGCGCCTTCACCGGAGCGGATTCTGGGCGCGAGGGTTTGTTCCTGTATGCCCACGGCGGCACGCTGTTCCTCGACGAGATCGGGGAGCTGCCGCTGCCGATGCAGAGCAAGCTCCTCCGTGTGCTCGAAGACCGTCGCGTCCGTCCGGTTGGCTCCGAACGTGAAGTTCCGGTCGATCTGCGGTTCATCTTCGCGACCAATGCCGAACTTCAGAAGGAGGTCGAGCGGGGCCGTTTCCGAGCCGATCTTTTCTACCGCCTGAACGTAATGCAGATCCGCCTGCCGCTCCTGAAGGACCGGGGCGACGACGTGCAGGAGCTTGCCGCCATCTTCATGAGCAAGCTGTCGGTTCAGCTCGGCATGCCGCCGGTGCCGATCGACGCCTCGGTGCGGGCGGCGCTCGCGAGCTATGACTGGCCGGGCAATGTGCGCGAGCTGCGCAATTTGATCGAGCGCACGCTGATCCTCGGCGCCTTCCCCGACGATTTCGCCGGCCTCCGCAACGACGGGCAGTCGGCGCCTGCCGACAGTCTCGCGGAGCTCGAGCGCCGTCACATTCTCGGCGTGCTGAAGGAGGTCAACGGCAATCGCGAGGAGGCGGCTCGGCGCCTCGGTATCTCGCGCAAGACCATCGACCGCAAATGCGCGTTGTGGGATGTCTGATGCTGCCGGCCGCAGCGGCGAGCTCGTGCGGGGACGCTCCGTCCGTTTCCGGCTGCTCGCGATCGCGCTGCTGCCGATGCTGGTCATCCTGCCGCTGCTGCTCGGCGTCGCGATCTATCGCTGGAACGCGAAATTCGACGCGACCCTGATCTCAAAGGTGAACGGCGATCTCACCATCGCCCACCAATATCTCGCCCGCATCCTGGAAAAGACCGGCGTCCAGCTCCGGGCGCTCGGCCTGTCGGCCCGCTTCCAGGAGGTGCTGGCGCCGGATGCGCGCGACTCCTTACGGGATCTGCTCGAGGAGACCCGCAAGGAAATCGGTCTCGATTTCCTGTATCTGACCAACGACCGCGGCGACATCCTGGCCTCATCGCCGCCGCTGCAGCATCAACCGAGAAGTGACTGGCCGATCATCAAGTCCGCGCTGTCGGGCGAGGTCCCTGCGACGGGCATCGACATTTTCGGCAATGACGAGCTCGCCGCGATTTCGCCGGCCCTGGCCGATCGGGCGCGATTGGACCTCGTGCCGACGCCGAACGCGGTGCCGACCGACCGCAGCACGGAAACGCGCGGCATGGTCGTGCATGCGGCGAGCCGGGCGATGCTGCCGGATGGAGGCGCGGCTGCGCTGGTCGGCGGCACGCTGCTCAACCAGAATCTCGAATTCATCGACACGATCAACGATCTCGTCTATCGCGCGGCGAGCCTGCCGGAGGGCAGCCAGGGCACCGCAACGCTGTTCCTGGACGATGTGCGGATATCGACCAACGTCCGTCTGTTCGAGGGACGGCGCGCGCTCGGCACCCGCGTGTCGGCGGCGGTGCGCTCGGCCGTGCTGGGCGAGGGGCGCACCTGGCTCGACAGCGCCTTCGTGGTCAATGACTGGTACATCTCCGCCTACGAGCCGCTGGTCGACAGTTACGGCAAGCGTGTCGGCATGCTCTATGTCGGCTTTCTGGAGAAGCCGTTCAGCGAAGCCAAATACCAGACACTGGTGATCATCATCGCGGCGTTCATCGCGATCACCGCCGCGACCGTGCCGATCTTCCTGCGCTGGGCGAGCTCCATCTTCATGCCGCTGGAGCGCGTCACCGCGACGATCAGCGAGGTGGAGCGCGGCAACCTCTCCGCCCGCACCAAGATGCCGGTGCTGGGCGACGAGATCGGCCGGGTCGCGGTTCATCTCGACAGCCTGCTCGACCAGATCCAGGAACGCGACCGACAGCTCCGGGAATGGAATGAGGAGCTGAACGTCCGCGTGCGGGAACGCACAAGGGATCTCGAGCACGCCAATCTCAAGCTCGAGGCAACCACCAAGCAGCTCATCATGTCGGAGAAGCTGGCTGCGATCGGCGAGATCACCGCCGGCGTCGCGCACGAGATCAACAACCCGATCGCGGTGATGCAGGGCAATCTCGACGTCATCCGTAGCGTATTCGCGGCCGATGCCGACAAGGCGAAGGTCGAGTTTCGCCTGCTCGACGAGCAGATTCACCGCATCAGCCAGATCGTGACCAAGCTGTTGCAGTTTGCAAGGCCGGAGGAGTATGCCGGCTATGTCGAGCGCCATGCGCCGACGAGCATCATCTCCGACTGCCTGCCGCTGGTGCAGCATCTCCTGAACAAGACCGAGATCGCCGTGGTCAGGGACGACCGCGCCAGCCGGCTGGTGCTGATGAACCGCAACGAGCTGCAGCAGGTCCTGGTCAATCTCGTCGTCAACGCCATCCACGCCATGCCGGACGGCGGAACCCTGACGCTGCGCTCCTTCGATGCCGAGCGCGAGGGCCATCAAGGCGTCGCCATCGAGGTCGCCGATACCGGCATCGGGATGAGCGCTGAGGTGATCGAAAAGATATTCGACGCCTTCTACACCACGAAACGGCGGCAAGGCACCGGGCTCGGCCTCTCCATCAGCCAGACGCTGATCAAGCGCCAGGGTGGGCAGATCACGGCGGAAAGCCGCGTCGGTTCCGGCAGTACATTCACGGTGTGGCTCCCGGAAGCAGCCTGATTGGACATTTTGTCCCAGGGTTTCAGGACATTCTGTCCGGCGCAGCACATTGCACTGCGGGAAGTCTTTGAATCGTCACGATGCGGCTTCTGGCACGCGCGTTGCTCATATCGAGACAGGGTGTTGAGGGGGGATGAGGGCGCGATAGCCGTCACTGCAACGCTGCTCGCGAGGCGAAGGACGTCGCCCGCGCTCAGCTGGTTGCTCGGCGCACATGACGCGATGCGCACCAGACCATTCCACTTCGACCTGAAGTCCGACCTGTCATGCGCGGCCGCCAGGCACGCACGACCGGTCTCAAACCGATGTGCCGGCAAGGCCGCGCTTGGGAGGTAATGCTTATGTCGACTGCCGATACCGTTCTTGCACCGGTTGGTGCCCCCGGCTTTCTCGATCGTGAACGCACGATCGCGACGGCCGGTTTCAATCGCTGGCTGGTGCCACCGGCGGCGCTGTGCATCCATCTGTGCATCGGCATGGCCTACGGCTTTTCGGTGTTCTGGCTGCCGCTGTCGCGCGCGATCGGCGTCACCGCGCCGAAGGCCTGCCCGGACATGCCGCTGTGGCAGGAGCTGTTCACCACCAACTGCGACTGGAAGGTCGCCAGCATGGGGTGGATGTACACGCTGTTCTTCGTGCTGCTCGGTATCGCGGCTGCGGTCTGGGGCGGTTGGCTGGAGCGCGTGGGCCCGCGCAAGGCGGGCTTCGTCTCGGCGCTCTGCTGGTGCGGCGGTCTGTTCCTCGGTGCGATCGGAATTTACACCCATCAGCTCTGGCTGCTGTGGCTGGGTTCGGGCGTGATCGGCGGCATCGGCCTCGGCCTCGGCTACATCTCGCCGGTGTCGACGCTCGTGAAATGGTTTCCGGACCGCCGCGGCATGGCGACCGGCATGGCCATCATGGGCTTCGGCGGCGGCGCCATGATCGGCGCGCCGCTGGCGAACCTGCTGATGAACTACTTCAAGACCCCGACCTCGGTCGGCGTCTGGGAGACCTTCGTCGCGATGGGCATCATCTACTTCGTGTTCATGATGATCGGCGCTTTCCGCTATCGCCTGCCGCCGCCCGGCTGGCAGCCGGAAGGCTGGACCCCGCCGGTCAAGGCCAATGCGATGATCTCGAAGAATAACGTCCACCTCAACGATGCGCACAAGACGCCGCAATTCTGGTTGATCTGGTGGGTGCTGTGCCTGAACGTTTCGGCCGGCATCGGTGTGATCGGCATGGCTTCGCCGATGCTGCAGGAGATCTTCGGCGGCAAGCTGATCGGCCTGCCGGACGTCGGCTTCAACGCGCTTGATGCCGGGCAGAAGGCGCAGATCGCGGCGATCGCCGCGGGCTTTGCCGGATTGCTCTCCCTGTTCAACATCGGCGGCCGCTTCTTCTGGGCATCGCTGTCGGACAAGATCGGGCGGAAGAACACCTACTACACGTTCTTCATCCTCGGCATCGTGCTCTATGCGCTGGCGCCGACCTTTGCGGCGATGGGCTCGAAGCTGCTGTTCGTGGTCGGCTTCGGCATCATCCTGTCGATGTATGGCGGCGGCTTTGCGACCGTGCCGGCCTATCTCGCCGACATGTTCGGCACCCAGTTCGTCGGCGCCATTCACGGCCGGCTGCTGACGGCGTGGTCGACCGCGGGCATCATCGGTCCCGTCGTGGTCAACTACATTCGCGAGTTCCAGCTCGCGGCCGGCGTGCCGCGCGACCAGCTCTACAACACCACCATGTACATCCTGTGCGCGATGCTGGTCGCAGGCCTGGTCTGCAACTACTTGATCAAGCCGGTCGACTCGAAGTGGCACATGAAGGACGCCGATGTCGCCAAGTTGCAGGCAGCGAGCGCCAGCGCTGCCGCTGCGGGGCCGCACGGCTCCTACGGAATCGGCTTTGGCGGGCTCGATGCCAAGGCAGCGCTGTTCTGGGCCTTCGTCGGCGTTCCCTTGGCTTGGGGCGTCTGGAAGACGCTGGAGAGCGCGGTCAAGATCTTCTGATCGCACATTCATCGCGAGCGGGAGCGCGCCAAGGGCGCGCCCCCGCCGCTCATTCGATTGTTTTAATCTGACCTCTGGGGGATTCGATGGTTCGTCAACTCGTTTGTGCCGCCGCCATGCTGCTGGTCGCCGGTGCCCTGCAATCCGCATCCGCACAGACCGCCGCGGCACCGGCCGCAACACCGCCCGCTGCGACCGAGACCAAGCCCGGCAAGATCAAGCTGACCGCGCAGAAGCTCAAGGACATGAAGGCCAAGTGGAGCGCCAACAAGTCGAAGCTCAAGGACTGCCGCAAGGACGTGAAGGCCAAGGGCCTCGCGGGCGACGATCGCTGGTTCTATATTGAGGAGTGCATGGGCAAGAGCTGATCGGTCCAGCACCGGGGCATGCAGGGTCATCTGCGGCCTCGAAGCGGGAGTGCGATACGATTTCGCTATCGCAGCATGGGAAGCCTTTATTGATCTCCAGGCCAATTCAGGCTTCGTTCTATCAGTTGGCGCGTTGCACGAACGCAGGGCCGTGTCCGGGCAGCGATCCCTGTTTGCCCTTGGGCCGCGCTTAACTACTTCCGCAAGCATGATAATTTACTTGGCATCTGGCATGCCAGGAGCTAGAACTGGAGCCGTTCTAAAAGACGAGATTGAGACGAATCGATGAGCGACGACGTGCACAAGATCCGCCCGTTCGAGCACCCCGGTGAGGGGCGCCGACGTGCCAAGGCCACCCCCAAAGGGCGCCAGGTTGATCCGACCGCCGCGCACGAGATCGAGCTTCTCCTTGGCGACAGGCCGCGGCGTCGCGATCTCTTGATCGAATATCTGCACCTGATCCAGGACAAGTACCATCAGATCTCGGCGGCGCATCTGGCCGCGCTCGCCGACGAGATGAAGCTCGCCTTCGCCGAGGTGTTCGAGACCGCGACCTTCTACGCCCATTTCGACGTGGTGAAGGAAGGTGAGCCTGACATCGCCCCGCTGACGATCCGCGTCTGCGATTCGCTGACCTGCGCGATGCTCGGCGGCGAGAAGCTGCTCGAGGATTTGCAGAGCGCGTCGGGCCCCGGCATTCGCGTGGTGCGCGCGCCCTGCGTCGGCCGCTGCGATACTGCGCCGGCTGCCGAGGTCGGACACAATTTCGTGGACCACGCTACGGTGGCCGATGTGATGGCGGCGGCGAAGGCTGGTGACACCCACGCGCATCTGCCGAACTATGTCGGCTATGAGGCCTACGTTGCCGGCGGCGGCTACAAGCTGCTCAATCGCCTCCGCTCCGGCGAGCTGTCGAAGGACGACTTTCTGAAGGCGCTCGACGACGCTTCGCTTCGCGGTCTCGGCGGCGCCGGCTTCCCGACGGGACGCAAATGGCGCGCGGTGCTCGGTGAGCCCGGCCCGCGGCTGATGGCGATCAACGGCGACGAGGGCGAGCCCGGCACGTTCAAGGACCGCGTCTATCTCGAAAGCGATCCGCATCGCTTCATCGAGGGCATGCTGATCGGCGCGCATGTGGTGCAGGCGAGTGACGTCTACATCTATCTGCGTGATGAATATCCGGCCTCGCGCGAGATTTTGGAGCGCGAGATCGCAAAGCTTCCACCGGGCGGACCGACGCTGCACATGCGCCGCGGCGCCGGCGCTTACATCTGCGGCGAGGAATCCTCGCTGCTCGAAAGCATCGAGGGCAAGCGCGGCCTGCCCCGGCACAAGCCGCCTTATCCGTTCCAGGTCGGCCTGTTTGGCCTGCCGACGCTGATCAACAACATCGAGACGCTATGGTGGGTGCGCGACATCGTCGACAAGGGTGCCGACTGGTGGAAGGGCAATGGCCGTCATGAGCGCCATGGCCTGCGCAGCTTCTCGGTCTCGGGCCGCGTGAAGAACCCCGGCATGAAGCTGGCGCCCGCGGGCATCACCGTACGCGAGCTGATCGACGAATATTGCGGCGGCATGGCCGACGGCCATCAGTTCTACGCGTACCTGCCGGGCGGTGCATCCGGCGGCATCCTGCCGGCGTCGATGGACGACATCCCGCTCGATTTCGGGACGCTGGAGAAATATGGCTGCTTCATCGGCTCGGCCGCGATCGTGATCCTCTCGCAAAAGGACAGCGTGCGCGCGGCGGCATTGAACCTGATGAAGTTCTTCGAGGACGAGAGCTGCGGTCAGTGCACGCCGTGCCGTGTCGGAACCCAGAAGGCGGCGCTGCTGATGCAGAAGCCGGTCTGGAACCGGGCTTTGCTGGAAGAATTGAGCCAGGCGATGCGCGATGCCTCGATTTGCGGGCTCGGACAGGCGGCGTCGAATCCGCTCAGCTCGGTGATCAAATATTTCCCTGACGAGTTCAAGGAAGCGGCGGAATGACCAAGATTACGTTCGAGCTCGACGGCAAGCAGGTCGAGGCCAAGCCCGGCGAAACGATCTGGCAGGTCGCAAAACGCCAGGGCCGCGAGATCCCGCATCTGTGCTATTCGCCCGCGCCCGACTATCGGCCCGACGGCAATTGCCGCGCCTGCATGGTCGAGATCGAGGGCGAGCGGGTGCTCGCCGCATCGTGCAAGCGCACGCCGTCGGTCGGCATGAAGGTGAAGACCGAGTCCGCGCGCGCAACTGCCGCCCAAAAAATGGTGATGGAGCTGCTGGTCGCCGACCAGCCGGCGCGCGAGACCTCGCACGATCCGGAATCGAAGTTCTGGCACTGGGCCGAGTCCACCGGCGTCACCGAGAGCCGCTTCCCCGCCGCCGAGCGCTGGGCGACCGACGCCAGTCATCCGGCGATGCGCGTCAATCTCGATGCCTGCATCCAGTGCGGCCTGTGCGTGCGCGCCTGCCGCGAGGTCCAGGTCAACGACGTCATCGGCATGGCCTATCGCAGTCACGGCTCGAAGATCGTGTTCGACTTCGACGATCCCATGGGCGAGTCCACCTGCGTTGCCTGCGGCGAATGCGTGCAGGCCTGCCCGACCGGCGCTCTGATGCCGGCGGTGATGCTCGACGAGGCGCAGACCCGCGTCACCTATGCCGACAAGAAGGTGGATTCGCTGTGCCCGTTCTGCGGCGTCGGCTGCCAGGTGACCTACGAGGTCAAGGACGAGAAGGTGATCTATGCCGAGGGCCGCGACGGCCCCGCCAATCACAACCGTCTCTGCGTCAAGGGCCGCTTCGGCTTCGACTACATCCACCATCCGCATCGACTGACCAAGCCGCTGGTGCGGCTGCCGAACGCGAAGAAGGATGCCAACGACCAGGTCGATCCGGCCAATCCCTTCACCCATTTCCGCGAAGCGAGCTGGGAAGAAGCGCTCGACATCGCCGCCAGGGGCCTCGTCAAGATCCGCGACGAGAAGGGCGTCAAGGCGCTGGCGGGCTTCGGCTCGGCCAAAGGCTCGAACGAAGAGGCCTATCTGTTCCAGAAGCTGGTGCGCACCGGTTTCGGTTCGAACAATGTCGACCATTGCACGCGACTGTGCCACGCCTCCTCGGTCGCGGCCCTGTTCGAAGGCCTGAGCTCGGGCGCGGTGTCGGCACCGTTCGCCGCCGCGATGGACGCCGAGGTCATCATCGTGATCGGCGCCAATCCGACCGTGAACCATCCGGTCGCCGCCACCTTCATCAAGAACGCGGTCAAGCAGAACGGCGCCAAACTGTTCGTGATGGATCCGCGCCGCCAGACGCTGTCGCGCCATGCGACCAAGCATCTGCAGTTCAAGCCGGGCTCCGACGTCGCGATGCTGAACGCGATGATCAACACGATCATCACCGAGGGCCTGACCGACGACCAGTACATCGCCGGCTACACCGAGGGCTTCGACGACCTCAAGGAGAAGATCAAGGAGTTCACGCCGGAGAAGATGGAGCCGATCTGCGGCATCCCGGCGCAGACACTGCGCGAGGTCGCGCGGACCTATGCGCGCGCGAAATCGTCGATCATCTTCTGGGGCATGGGCATCAGCCAGCACGTCCACGGCACCGACAACGCGCGCTGCCTGATCGCGCTCGCGCTGATCACCGGCCAGGTCGGTCGTCCCGGCACCGGCCTGCATCCGCTGCGCGGCCAGAACAACGTGCAGGGCGCCTCCGACGCCGGGCTGATCCCGATGTTCCTGCCGGACTATCAGCCGGTCAGCCGCGACGATCTGCGCGGCAGCTTCGAAAAGCTCTGGCAGCAGGATCTCGATCCCGTCCGCGGCCTGACCGTGGTCGAGATCATGAACGCGATCCATGCCGGCCAGATCACGGGCATGTATATCGAGGGTGAGAACCCCGCGATGTCCGATCCCGATCTGCAGCATGCGCGTCACGCGCTGGCGATGCTCGATCATCTCGTGGTGCAGGATCTCTTCGTCACCGAGACCGCCTTCCACGCCGACGTGATCCTGCCGGCCTCGGCGTTCGCCGAGAAGGACGGCTCCTTCACCAACACCGATCGCCGCGTGCAGCTGGCGCGCCAGGTGATCAAGCCGCCCGGCGATGCGCGGCAGGATCTCTGGATCATCCAGGAGATCGGCAAGCGCATGGGCCTGCCCTGGAATTACGCCGGCCCCGGCGACGTCTTCACCGAGATGGCAGAGCTGATGCCGTCGCTGAAGAACATCACCTGGGAGCGGCTGGTGCGCGAAGGCGCGGTCACCTATCCCGTCGACGACCCGAACAAGCCCGGCAACGAGATCATCTTCACCACGGGCTTCCCGACCGCGAGCGGCCGCGGCAAGATCGTGCCGGCCAAGGTCATCCCGCCGGACGAGATTCCCGACGACGAATATCCGATGGTGCTGTCCACCGGGCGCGTGCTGGAGCACTGGCACACCGGCTCGATGACCCGCCGCGCCCAGGTGCTCGACCAGATCGAGCCCGAGGCGGTCGCGTTCATGTCGCCGAAGGACATGCGCAAGAAGAAGCTCACGCCCGGCGATTTCATCCGTCTGGAGACCCGCCGCGGCGCCGTCGAGGTCAAGGTGCGCTCCGACCGCGACGTGCCGGAGAACATGGTGTTCATGCCGTTCTGCTACGCGGAAGCGGCGGCGAACCTGCTGACCAATCCGGCGCTGGACCCGTTCGGCAAGATCCCGGAATTCAAGTTCTGCGCGGCGCGCGCCGAGCGTGCCGAGATGCGGGACGCGGCGGAGTAAGGCTCCGCCGTCGCTTGGCTGTGCACGCCGCCGGCGCCAATCTCGCTGTCGTCCCGGCGAACGCCGGGACCCATACCGCGTGATCTCTCAATGGTCGGCGGTCGTAGTCCCGGGCCACGAGTCTTCGCCAAACTGCTCCCTGGGGTTATGGGTCCCGGCGTTCGCCGGGACGACGCCGTGGGTGTGACGCTCATCTGGGCCCACACCGTCATTGCGAGCGCAGCGAAGCAATCCAGGCTGTCTTCGCGGCGAGATTCTGGATTGCTTCGTCGCTTCGCTCCTCGCAATGACGGTGCTAAACGTGCTCCATGTCCAAGGTCACCCCCGCCACTCGAGCACTTGATGCCGCCGGTGCCGCCTTCACCGTTCACGTCTACGATTACGATCCTGACGCCGAGAGCATCGGACTGCAGGCCGCAGCTGCGCTCGGCGAGGATCCCGCCCGCGTCCTGAAGACGCTGATGGCGCAGGTCGACGGCAAGCCGGTCTGCGTGGTCGTGCCGTCGGACCAGGAAGTCTCGATGAAGAAGCTAGCCCAAGCTGCGGGCGGCAAATCGGCGCAGATGATGAAGCCGCCCGAGGCCGAACGCGTCACCGGCTACAAGGTCGGCGGCATCAGCCCGTTCGGCCAGCGCAAACCGGTTCGCACCGTGATCGAGCAGCGCGCGCTCGCGCATGATCAGGTTTATCTCAACGGCGGTCAGCGCGGGCTGCAGGTGCGGCTGAGGCCGGCCGATGTGCGGGACGTCCTCAAGGCGGTCGTGGCGGATGTGCTGGCGTGACGGCAATCGGGTGGGAACATGAGATGGCCACGGCTGCCGTGGCTCGCGGTGCTGCTCGGTATTGCGCTTCCGGCTGACGCGCATGAGGTCAACCTCGTAACGGCGCGCGCGGCGCTGAGCCCCGATCGCACGGTGAGCATCGAGCTCGGATTGAAGGGCAGCGATGTCGATCGCCTGATTGGCACAAGGATTTATGACGCGAGACGGGATGCGGTCGATCCTGCCGCGGTCGAAGCGGCCAGGTCCGCCATCCTCGCCTATATGGGCGCGCACCTGGCTGTGACAGGCGGTGGCAGAGGCTGCTTGGCCACAGATGCAGCGATCCTGGCCGACGGCGACGGCATCGTCTATCGCCAGAGTTTTGCCTGCGCCGACGCCGCCGGCGACATCATCTATCGCTCCGCCGTGCTGACCGAGAAGGACCCGGCCGCGCGACAGATCGTGCTGATTGCGCAGGGCCGCTCGGAGGCGCAGGCCTTGCTCGACGCCGGCAATACGACAGTCACGCTCTCGACCGCGCCGCCGTCGCTGTGGTCGACCATGCAGCGCTACGTCCTCACCGGCATCGAGCATATCTTTCTCGGCTACGATCACGTCGCGTTCCTGATTGCCGTCGTGCTGTGGGCGAGACGGCTTCTTCCCGTCGTCAAGATCGTGACGGCCTTCACCGTGGCCCATTCGATCACCCTGTCGCTGGCCGCGCTCGATGTCCTCGTCGTCCCGAGCCGCATCGTGGAGCCTGCGATCGCGGCCTCGATCGTCTTCGTCGCCGTGGAGAACTTCTTCTCGCGCGATGTCGACAGGCGCTGGCGCGTGGCTTTGCTGTTCGGCTTGATCCACGGTTTCGGCTTCGCCGGTGTGCTTCGCGAGATCGGGCTGCCGCCGAACGCCGCGGTGCCGGCGCTCGCGGCCTTCAACATCGGCGTGGAGATCGGACAGGTCGCGATCGTCGCGGTCGCGCTGCCGATGCTCGGCCTGTTGGACCGGCTGACCACGGCCGACCGGACCGCGCCGGCGAGGGCGGCGGGACTGGTCTACACGGTCTCCGCCGTGATCAGCCTGCTCGGCGGCTATTGGCTGATCGCGCGCGTCTTCGAGGCTTGAGCTCAGGCCTCGTCGCCGGCAAGACAAGCTCCATCTCTTCCACTCCGGCTCTTCAGCTCCGGCCTGTGCCCGTCACAGCTCGCCGTCCCCAGGCTTCTGCCCACTTGAGTTCGCGCAGGAGGACTGTATAGAACTGGAATATAAATAGAATAGTGTTCTATCAGACAGAACGCTCTCGAGCGAGGAACGAAACGATGGAGTCCGAACGCGTCCGTCAGAACGACGGCTCACCGGTGCCGTTCACACCCGATGCCGTCATCGCAGCCTTCAACACGATTCCTGATCTGCTGGCCCGCGACGAGGCCCTGACCGCCCGGGGCCGCTGGCTCGATGTCGATTGCCTGCTCGGGCCGAGCACGCACCCATTTCACCTCGCGATTCGGGCCGGACGGATCGTGGACATGGCGCCGGCGCCAGTGCTGATGCGCTCCTGGCGTTTTGCCTATCGCGCGACGCCTGCTGCCTTCGCCGCATACTGGCAACGGATGCCGCCGGCGGGCTGGCACGATCTGTTTGCGCTGACCAAGCGCGGGCAGGCGACGCTCGAAGGCGATCTGCATCCCTTCATGGCGCATCTTCAGTATTTCAAGGATCTGCTGGCGCTGCCTCGGCAGAACGGCTTTGGAGGCGTGTCATGAGCGGCTTCATCGAGCCGATCGTCGGCCGCTACGTGCATGTCGACATCGACGGCGAGATCAACAGGATCTATTTCGAGGAGAACGGCAGCGGCATTCCCCTGGTTTGCCTCCACACTGCCGGCTCCGACGCGCGGCAGTGGCGACATCTGCTCGTGGATGACGAGTTCACCAAGAATTTCCGCATCATCGCCTTCGACATGCCCTGGCACGGCAAGTCCAATCCGCCGGACAGCCGATATGACAGCGAATACCGGCTGACCACCGCAAGCTACACGGCGACGATTCGTGCCTTCTGCAATGCGCTTGGGCTGGAGCGGCCGGTGGTGATGGGTTGCTCGATCGGCGGTCGCATCGTGCTCAATCTCGCGATAGAGCACGCCCGCAAGTTTCGCGCTCTGATCGGGCTCGAGGCCGCGGACTTCCAGCAGCCCTGGTACGACACGACCTGGCTGAACCGGCCCGACGTTCATGGCGGGGAGGTGTGCGCCGCATTGGTGTCGGGCCTGATCGCCCCCGGCGGCCCCGAGGCTGCACGTGACGAGACGCTGTGGGGCTACAAGCAAGGCGGTCCCGGCATCTTCAAAGGCGATCTCTATTTCTATCGCGTCGATGGTGATCTGCGCGGGCGCACCGGCAGCATCGATGTCAACCAGTGCCCGCTTTATCTCCTGACCGGCGAATACGATTTTTCCTGCACGCCGGAGGACACGCTGCGGACCGCTGCCGGCATTCCCGGCGCGAAGGCCACCGTCATGGAGCGGCTCGGCCATTTTCCGATGAGCGAGAACCCAGGCCAGTTCCGTCGCTACATCGCGCCGGTGCTGCAGGACATCCTCGATAAGCAATAGTTGTAAACGGGAGGCGTATGTTATGAAGTTGCGTTGGATGATCGCGGCCGTTCTGGCTGCACAGACGGGGGCCGCGGTTGCGGCCGACAATGTCATCAGGATCGGCGTGCTCAACGACCAGTCCGGTGTGTTCGCCGACAACGGCGGACGCGGCTCGGTCGCCGCCGCAAAGCTCGCCGCTGAGGATTTCGGCAACGAGCTGCTCGGCAAGAAGATCGAGATCGTCTCGGCCGACCATCAGAACAAGCCGGATATCGCATCGGCCACCGCACGCAAATGGTTCGACAATGAGGGCGTCGACATGATCGCGGACGGTGCGGCCTCCTCGGCCGGCTTTGCCATCCTCGAAGTCGCCAAGCAGAAGAACAAGATCTTCGTCATCTCGGGTCCGGGCTCATCCGATTTCACCGGAAAGTCCTGCTCGCCGGTCAGCTTCCACTTCAACTACGACACCTATGCGCTGTCGAAGCTGACCAGCGACGCGATCACGCGGGCCGGCGGCAAGACCTGGTATTTCGTAACGGCCGACTACGCCTTCGGCCACGCGCTTCAGCGCGATGCCACGAAGTTCATCGAGGCCGCGGGCGGCAAGGTGATCGGCTCGGCCGCGCATCCGCTCGGCACCGCCGACTTTGCCTCCTTCCTGTTGCAGGCGCAGGGCTCGAAGGCCGACGTCGTCGGCCTTGCGACGTCGGGCGCGGACGTGCAGACCGCGATCAAGCAGGCGGGTGAATTCGGCATCGTCGAGGGTGGCCAGAAGCTCGCCGGCCTCCTGGTTTTCATCACCGACGTGAACTCGCTCGGCCTGAAGGTCACCCAGGGCTTGCAGGTGACGACTTCGTTCTACTGGGACCTCAACGAGCAGACCCGGGCCTGGTCGAAGCGCTACGCCGCCCTGATGGAAGGCAAGGTCGCGAGCATGGTGCAGGCCGGCGTCTATAGCGGCGTCCATCACTACCTCGCCGCCGTAAAGGCAGCCGGCACCACCGATGCGACCGCCGTCGCGGCCAAGATGCACGAGCTGAAGGTCAACGACATGTACAACAAGGACGTTGCCATTCGCCCCGACGGGCGCGTGCTGCACACCATGTATCTGGTGCAGGTGAAGAAGCCGGAAGAGTCCAAGTACAAGTTCGACTATTACCGGATCGTCAGCTCCAAGCCGGGCGACGAAGTGTTCCGGCCGATCAGCGAGGGCGGCTGTCCGCTGGTGAAGTAAGTAGGTCGGCCGGGCGGGATCGACACACCGCCCGGCCGCGCAGGATTTTCGAGGGAGAGTAAGGAATGTCTGGTTCGATTGGGTTCATCGGTCTTGGCGTCATGGGCGAGCCGATCTGTCGCAACCTGTTGCGAAAGAGCGGCCGGGCGGTGCTTGCGTTCGACCTTGCCGCGGAGCCGCTGGCGCGGATCGTGGCCGACGGAGCGACGGCAGCGAAGTCGGTCGGGGATATCGTCGCCGGCGCTGAGACGATCTTCCTGTGCCTGCCCAGCGCCAAGCACGTGATGTCGGTGTTCGAGAGCATCCTGCCTGCGGTCAGGCGCGGCCAGACCGTGATCGATCTCGGCACGTCCGACGTCGGCCAGACGCGTTCCTTCGCCAAGCAGCTTTCGGACAAAGGCGCGCTCTGGATCGATGCGCCGATCGCCCGCACCCGCCAGGCGGCGCAGGACGGCACGCTCAGCGTCATGGTCGGCGCGACGACCGAGCAGTTTGCCGCGGTCGAGCCGCTGATCCGGCATTTTGCCACGGATGTCACCCTCTGTGGCGGAACCGGCGCGGGGCAGGTGACGAAGATCCTCAACAACATGGTGCTGTTCGAGACCGTGAATGCGCTGGCAGAGGCCGTTGCAATCGCCAAGCACAGCGGCGTCGAGCCGAAGCTGCTGCTGGAGACGCTGTCCAAGGGATCGGCGGACAGTTTTGCCCTGCGTAACCACGGCATGAAGGCAATCGTCGCCAAGGAGTTTCCGCTGCGCGCCTTCTCGACCGAATATGCAATGAAGGATCTCTCCTACGCGCTGGAGCTGGGTGCGCAGGCCGGGCTCGACCTGCGGGGCGCGGCGCTGATGCGCACGATCTTCCAGGAGACGATCGACAAGGGCATGGGCGATGCGTATTTTCCCGTCATCGCAAAGCTCATCGATCCCTCCGGATTTCCCCAATAGGAGACCGCATGCCTTCGCCCGGCGTTGCAGCCGTCGACCGCGCTCTGAGCATCCTGGCGGCCTTCGAGGATGCACCGGAGCCGATGACGCTGGCCGAGCTCGCCCGGCGCACCAAGATGTACAAGAGCACGCTGTTGCGGCTGATGACGTCGCTCCAGGAATTCGGCTATCTCGTGCAGTTCGCCGACGGGCGCTATCATCTTGGTCCGACGCCGTTCCGGCTCGGTGCGGTCTACCAGCGCAGCAACAATCTGCATGATCGAGTGATGCCGCTGTTGCGCCAGCTCGTGGCTGACGGCACCGAGAGCCCCTCGTTCCACGTCCGGCACGATGCCAAGCGACGGCTGTGCGTCTTTCGCGTCGATTCCCAGCATTCGACCCTCGACCGGGTCGAGGCTGGCATGTTGCTGCCGCTCGATCGCGGCGCGGCCGGCCGGGTCATCCTCGCCTTCGACGGTGAGCAAGGCGCAGGCTACGACGAGATTCGAGAGGGCTGCATTGCCGTGTCCTTTGGCGAGCGCGATCCCGATTGCGCCGGGCTGGCCTGCCCGGTGTTCGGTCCCGATGGCAAATGCGCCGGCGCCTTGTCGCTCTCGGGGCCGAAGCCGCGCTTTACGCGCGACAACATCAAAGCGATGACGTCGCTGTTGCTGAAAGCCGCGATCCGGCTGACGCGCGCGCTGGGCGGCCCGACCGAGCTGCTCGACAATGCCTTGCCGGCGCCGGCTGAAGGGGCGCGTCCCGCGCGCCGGGTGAGGCGCTAGTCGTTCTACTGCTTCTGCAACAGCTTGAGCCGGCAGCGCAGCGCTTCGCGGATGTGCGCGCGCGCGAGCCGTTCCGCCGTGTCGCCGTCGCGCGCCGCGATCGCGTCGATGATGGCCTGATGCTCGTCGTGGCTGGTCGAGGGGCGGCCCGATACGGTGAAGGTGGTTGGGCCGAGCAGGGCGATCCAGTCCTGCAGCTCCCGCGAGGCATTGTCGAGATAGCGGTTGCGCGCGGCGCGGCAGACGGCCTCGTGGAAGGCGCGGTTGAGCCGCGCCATCTCGGCCGCATCGGTCGAAGGCGCATCGACAAAAGCCTGCTCGATATCGCGGAGCGCGCCGATCTCCGGTGGTGAGGCGTGGTCGGCGGCGAGGCGCGCGGCGGCGCCTTCCATGATCTCGCGCATGGCATAGAGCTCGAGCACCTCGGAGATGTCGAGATTGCGGACGATCAAGCCGCGGCCACCGGCAGGCTCGACGAAGCCGCGCGCGGCGAGCCGGCCCAGGGCTTCGCGAACCGGTGTGCGGCTG
The DNA here is from genome assembly GCF_011602485.2 of Bradyrhizobium sp. 1(2017). Taxonomy (NCBI): domain Bacteria; kingdom Pseudomonadati; phylum Pseudomonadota; class Alphaproteobacteria; order Hyphomicrobiales; family Nitrobacteraceae; genus Bradyrhizobium; species Bradyrhizobium sp. 1(2017). The sequence continues at coordinate 1,906,980 of NZ_CP050022.2, forward strand.
ACCTTCAATCGCTGCGCGACCTCCTCCTCGCGCAGGCGGTCACCCGCGCGGTAGCTGCCGGCTTGGAGCGCCTCGCAGAGCGACCGGAACACGGCTTCGCCCAATGCGACACCGCCGCCACGCGCGATGGATCCACCTGCTTTTGCCGGGCGTCTGGCCATTGTCCCCTCGAGGCGCATCCTGCCCATGCAGAGAACGCCGCTTGCATCAGTATTGTATATCTTTGTATACAAAAGTACGCAATGGTGGACCGGCTGACCGGCGCCGCCCGGCGGGCAGAATGTCTCTAATTTCGTCGCATCGGACGGACGGCATGGGTAGCAAGTACGATGTCCTGGTGATCGGCGGCGGCAACGCGGCGCTGTGCGCGGCAATCGCCGCGCGCCGCGGCGGCGCGTCCGTGCTGGTGCTCGAGGGGGCACCGAAATTCTATCGCGGCGGCAACACCCGGCACACCCGCAACATGCGCTGCGCCCATGACGCCGCCACGGATATCCTCACCGGTCCCTACACCGAGGAGGAGTTCTGGGAGGATCTGCTGCGCGTCACCGGCGGGCAGACCGACGAGGTGCTGGCCCACCACATGATCCGGGAGTCCAAGGACATCCTGAACTGGATCGTGGAGCAGGGCGTGCGCTGGCAGCCCTCGCTCGGCGGCACGCTCAGCCTCGGCCGCACCAATTCGTTCTTTCTCGGCGGCGGCCGGGCGATGCTGAACGCGCTCTATCTCACTGCAGAGCGGCTCGGCGTCGAGGTCGCATACGATGGCGAGGTCACCGATCTCGTGGTCGAGGACGGCATGTTTCTCGCCGCGCGCCTCAAGCGGCCGGTCAACGGCGAGACCGAGATCCGCGCGACCTCGCTGGTCGCAGCAGCCGGCGGGTTCGAGGCCAATATCGAATGGCTCAAGCAATATTGGGGTGAGGCCGCCGACAACTTCCTGATCCGCGGCACGCCCTATAACCGCGGCTCGATCCTGAAGATGCTGCTCGACAAGGGCGTGCAGGAGGTCGGCGATCCCACCCAGTGCCATGCTGTCGCGATCGACGCCCGCGCGCCGAAATTCGACGGCGGCATCATTACGCGCCACGACTCCGTCGTGTTCGGCATCGTCGTCAACAAGCATGCGCAGCGCTTCTATGACGAAGGCGAGGACATCTGGCCGAAGCGCTACGCGATCTGGGGCCGGCTGGTGGCGGCGCAGCCCGACCAGATCGCCTACATCATCTTCGATTCGACCGTGGTCACGAGCTTCATGCCGACGCTGTTCCCGCCGATCGCCGGGCAGACGATCGCGGAGCTCGCCGGCAAGCTCGAGCTCGATCCGGTCGCGCTGGAGAAGACCATCACCGAATTCAACGCAGCCGTGCGGCCCGGGACGTTCGACCATACCATTCTGGATGATTGCGTGACGGAGGGCATAACGCCACCCAAGACGCACTGGGCGCGCAGGATCGAGACGCCGCCTTATCTCGCCTATCCGGTGCGGCCCGGTATCACCTTCACCTATCTCGGCACGCGGGTGAACAAGGAGGCGCGGATGCTGATGGCTGACGGCAAGCCGTCGGCCAACATGTTCGCGGCCGGCGAGATCATGGCCGGCAACGTGCTCGGCAAGGGCTATGCCGCCGGCATGGGCATGACCATCGGCAGCGTATTCGGACGGATCGCGGGACGGGAAGCGGCGAAACATGCACGGAACTAGGATCTTGGACGAAGCCGACCGTCTGATGACGGTGTGCAATTCCTGCCGCTATTGCGAGGGCCTGTGCGCGGTGTTTCCGGCGATGGAAATGCGCCGCGCCTTCTCTGATGGTGACCTCAACTATCTCGCCAATCTCTGCCATGGCTGTGGCGCCTGCTATGTCGACTGCCAGTTCTCGCCGCCGCACGAGTTCAACGTCAACGTTCCCAAGACACTGGCGATGGCGCGCGCCGAGTCCTATGCGGCCTATGCCTGGCCGCGGGTGCTATCCGGCACATTCGCGCGGAACGGCCTCGTCATCAGCATTGTCGCCGCGCTCAGCATGGCCGCCTTCATCCTCGGCTTCGCGGCCCTGAACGACCGCAGCGTACTGTTCGGCGTGCACACCGGCCCCGGCGCGTTCTACAAGCTGATGCCGCATAACGCGATGGCCGCGCTGTTCAGTGCCGTCTTCCTCTATGCGATCCTGGCACTCGTGCTGAGCGTGCGCGCGTTCTGGCGCGACATCGGTCCGTCGATCGGCGGCCGCGCCGACGGCGCCTCGATTTTTCAGGCGATCCGCGATGCCGGCGAACTGCGCTATCTCCATGGCGGCGGCGTCGGCTGCTACAACGAGGACGACAAGCCGACCGACCGGCGCAAGCTCTACCACCACCTGACCTTCTACGGCTTCCTGCTCTGTTTCGCCGCAACATCGGTCGCCACGCTGTATCACTATCTGCTCGGCCGCGAGGCGCCGTATCCGTGGTGGGACCTGCCCGTGGTGCTGGGCACGCTCGGCGGCATCGGTCTCATCGTCGGGCCGATCGGCCTGTTCACGGCCAAGATGCGGCGCGACCCCGCGCTGCTCGACGAGTTCAGCTACGGCATGGATGTCGGCTTCATCGCCATGCTGTTCCTGACCGGTCTCACGGGCATGGCGCTTCTGCTGCTGCGCGCGACCCCTGCGATGGGCCCGCTGCTGGCGCTGCATCTCGGCGCGGTGTTCGCGCTGTTCGTCACCATGCCCTATGGCAAGTTCGTGCACGGCATCTATCGTTTTGCGGCGCTGGTGCGTTACGCGCAGGAGCGGCGTAGCGAAGCCGGCTCTTGAGGGACGTGCGGCGCTGAACTATCCCTTGGGCCATTCGCAATGCGAATCGCACCGGGAGCCCGCGCTCATGTACATGTTTCTGCCCTTTCTGCTGGCGCTGGCAGGCTGCGCCAGCGTCTGGCGTTCGCGCGCCGGGCTGAGCTATGCGCTCTGGAGCGCCACAATCGCTGTCACCATCGCGTGGTTCTTTCACCACGCGACCGACCCGCTGGGATTTTCGTTCTGACCGCGCCAAGCATGGAAACGACGACAATGGGCGGACGACGATCGGTCGGCGCGATCCTGAACATGCTCGGGCTGCTCGGCGTCTCCTCGGTTCTGGCGGTCGCGTTCTATTATCAGCTTGCGCTTGGCGAATTGCCTTGCCCGCTTTGCCTGCTGCAAAGGGCCGGGTTCATCGCGATCGGCATGGGATTCCTGTTCAACCTGCGCCTCGGTGAGCGGCGCTCGCACGATGCGATGATCCTCATCGCCAGTCTCGTCACCGGCTTCGTCTCGTTGCGGCAGGTGTCGCTGCATCTCGCCCCCGGCGATCCCGGCTACGGCTCGACGCTGTTCGGGCTGCACTTCTACACCTGGGCGCTGATCGCGGCGGTCGGGGTCGTCTGCTATGTCGCGCTTGTCCTTGTCCTGAAGGATGTGGCCGGCGACCGGGACGGAGACGCGCCAACGGGCGGGCAGGCGTCCAACGCGGCGTTCGCGATCTTCACGCTGCTGGTCGCCGCAAATCTCCTGTCCACCGTGCTGGAGTGCGGCGCGGGTCAGTGCGAGGACAACCCGGTCCGTTATCTCCTGCTCAGGTGAGGAGGCCGTCGCACCGGACGCGCCATGGTGCGACGGTCGTGGGCTTCACGCCACCTCGCGGTCCGGCGATGACGCCTGCTCGCGGGCCATCGTCGTTGCCGTGACATAGTCGGTCTTGCCGGTGCCGAGCAGCGGCACCTTGTCGACCACCATGATCGTCGCAGGCACCGTCAGCTCGGACGCGCCGATCGTCTTGGCTTGTCCCTGCATCGCGCTGCGCTCGGCGTTCTTCTCGGTCGTCAGCAGCACGATGCGTTCGCCCTTGCGCTGGTCGGGGATCGAGACGGCGACGGATGCAGCCTGCGGCCATAGCGACGTCGCGATGGCTTCGACCGCCGACAGCGAGACCATTTCGCCCGCGATCTTGGCAAAGCGCTTGGCGCGGCCCTTGATGGTGATGAAGCCGGCCGCGTCGATCGAAACGATGTCGCCGGTGTCGTGCCAGCCTTCGGCGAGCTTTTCGAGCACGCCGGGATTTTCGGCCCGCAAATATCCGAGCATCACGTTCGGTCCGCGCACCGAGAGCCGTCCGCCTTCCTCGATGCCGGGGACAGGATCGAGCCTGCTTTCCATCAGCGGCGACAGGCGGCCGACGGTGCCGGGACGGTTCGCCATCGGTGTGTTCATCGCCAGCACCGGCGCCGTCTCGGTGACGCCATAGCCTTCGAGGATGCGGATGCCGTAGCGCTCCATGAACACCTGGCGGGTGCGGTCCTTCACCGCCTCGGCGCCGGCGATCACGAGGCGCAGGGTGCGGAAGTCGTAAGCGTGCGCCGAGCGTGCATAGCCGGTGAGGAACGTGTCGGTGCCGAACAGGATCGTGGCGCCGGTCTGATAGATCAGCTCAGGCACGATCCGGTAGTGCAGCGGCGAGGGATACATGTAGATCGGGATGCCGGCCAGCAGCGGCATCATCATTCCGCCCGTCAGTCCGAACGAATGGAACACCGGCAGCACGTTGAACACCTTGTCGTTCGCATTGGCGTCGACCCGCGCCAGCGCCTGCGCCGCGTTGGCGAGGATGTTGCGGTGGGACAGCACCACGCCCTTGGGCGTGCCTTCGGAGCCCGACGTGAACAGCACGACGGCCGGATCGTTGGCCTCGCGGGCGACGCGTGGCGCGGTGCCGGCGAGCAGGCCCTTGATCTTGTCGGCGATGCCGATCGAGGCACGGACGTCCTCGAGATAAACGACGCGCGCCTCTGCTGAGATCGCGGCCATCAGCTTGTCGAGCTTGCCCTTCTCGATGAAGGCCTTCGACGTCAGAACCGTCTTGACCTGCGCGGCTTTCATTGCGGCGAGGACGTTGACGGGGCCCGCCGAGAAGTTGAGCATGGCCGGCACCCGGCCGATGTTCTGCAGCGCCATGAAGACGACGGCGACGCCCGCCGAGTTCGGCAGCAGCACGCCGACATTCTCGCCGGCATTCGTGCCGGCCTCGAGCTTGCGGCTCAGGACCTGCGCACCGAGGATCAGCTTGCGATAGGTCAGCTTGGTGCCGAGCGCGTCCTCCACGATGACCTTGCCGGTGTCGCGGTCGCGATAGGCGTGTCCGAGCGCTTCGAACAGGGTGTGATCGAGCATGGCGTTCTTCACCATCGCATCGATCATCACGTCCTGGAGCGCGGCGCCCGCAGCGTTGCGGCGTGCCTTGCCCTTCAGCGCCGGATCGACCGGCAGCTTGACCGGCGGCAGGATGGTGACCGTGACGCGCGGGAACCAGGAGCGCTTGATCTGGCTGGAGTTGAGGTAGCTGAGATGGGAACGTTGCGCGCCTTCGATGCGCACAGGCACGACCACGGCGTCGGCCTTGTCCGCGATCATTGCGGTGCCGTCATAGACCTTCATCAGCGAGCCGGAGACCGTGATGCGGCCTTCCGGGAAGATGACGACCGGCTCGCCCGCGGCGACGAGCTTGATCAGGTCGCGCGCAGCCAGCGGCTTGCTCGGGTCCATGGTGTAGTGCTTGACCACGCGCAGGAACGGCTTGGCCCACCAGGCCTTCGAGATGCCGGTATCCACCGCGAAGCTGGCGTCGATCGGCAGTACGGCGTGCAGCAGCGGGCCGTCGATCAGGCTGACATGGTTCGGCGCGATCAGCATGCGGGTGCCCGGAGGGGGCAAGTTCTCAAGGCCACGAACCTCGGTGCGGAACAGCGCGCGGAACAGCAGTCCGCCGAAATCGCGCACGCCTTCCTTGCCCCATTTGGTCAGGACGAACCACACCGCGCCGAAGCTGGCGACGCCGAGGCCGAGGAAGATCCAGCCGACATGGAGACCGGCCGCCTGCAACAGTGCGACGAACAGCGAGCCGACCACCATGAAGGCGGCCTGCAACACGTTGCCCGCGGCAATGATGCGAGCACGCTCGGACGGCGCCGACCACGCCTGCACGGCGGCAAAGGAGGGAACGACGAACAAGCCGCCGCCGAAGGCGAAGGCGACGAAATCGATCAGCATGCGCAAGCCGGCGAACGAGGTCGCGAAACCGGCCGCGGTGATGTCCTGACCCTTGGCGGTCACGCCGATGGCCCAGGCGAGATCGAGGCCGGAACATCCCATGATGATGGCACCGATCGGCACCAGCGCGAGGTTTGGGCGAACATGGCTCAGGCTGGCGGCGAACAGCGAGCCGATGGCGATGCCGATCGCGAAGATCGCAAGGCACAGCGTCACCACGCCCTCGGTGCCGCCGACGACGTCCTTGACCAGCGCCGGCAGCAGCGACAGCACGATCGCGCCGACCAGCCAGAACCAGGACACGATCACGGTGCCGTCCCACAGGCGATGGTCGGCATGCAACGTCCTGAGCAGGCTCAGCGAGGTCCAGGGATTGGCATCGACGCGCAGGTCGGGCGCGGAGGGCGTCGTCTGCGGAATGCGGGCGGCGAAGGCCCAGGACAACAGTGCGAGCGCGACCACGGCCGAGGCGACCCAGCCCATATGCGCGGAGCCGGCCACGAACTGGCCGCCGGCGACGGTGCCGAGCAGGATGGCCATGAAGGTTGCACCTTCGACCAGCGCGTTGCCGGTTGCGAGCTCGCCGAGCTCGAGCTGGTCGGGCAGCATGGCGTATTTCACGGGGCCGAACAGGGCGGCGATTGTGCCGAACAATGCGAGCGCTGCGAACAGCAGCGGCACCGAATGCAGGAAGAAGCCGGCGGCGGCAAAGCAGGCGGCGAAGATCTCGGCGAATTTGAGCCGCCTAGCGACGACGGACTTGACGTATTTGTCGGCGAGCTGGCCGCCCAGCCCGGACAGGATGAAATAGGGGAAGATGAAGACGGCGCCTGCGACCGTCACCAGGGCATCGCCGTGGCCGGTCGCGGCACTGTAGAGCAGGATGATGACGAGTGCGTTCTTGAGCACGTTGTCATTGAGCGCCGAGAAGAATTGCGCCCAGAACAGCGGCGCGAAACGGCGTGACGACATCAAATCCCTGATCATGACTAATCCTGTTTTGAAAAGGCAGCCTGAGGTTCGTTACGTTGTCTGTGGAGCGTCACGACCGGAAGGATGGGGAGCGAACGATTGCAGGTGGCGACGCTCGCCGGCCTTGCTTTGCCCCCTCGATCCCTCTGATCCTGTTGGTCTCCAAGCGGTCTCGTTAGGTTCGCAAATATCTCGTCGCGGCCACGGTTCGAGTGGGAAGGGGCGCGCCTGGCGGGATATCGCGTGGGGCGATGAGGAAAAGCTGAACTGCATCGCCAAGGCCCGCGAAATCGGCTGCGAAAGTCGGGAGATGGTAATTCCTTCCTTGCAACCGGATCTTGCATTCGAGCCGATCGGAACGTGCCGGCTGCGCGCCTCAGGTGAGATGGGCGAGGTGGCGAAAGGGCGAGAAGCGGCCGAGCAGGCTGAACCGGCCGCCCTCGTGACGCGCGCGCGCACGGCTCGCCCGCCACATCCGGAAGGTCGCACGCCGCTCGGTGAGCACGCCGGCGATGTCGCAGGCATTGGCGATGCGATCGATCGGGGCCATGGCGAACCGCAGCAGGGCCCGGCCAAGGCTGGTCACGAGCGCGGCGGCGTCATCGACGAAGGTGGAGGCGATATCAACAGCAAGGGTTTGCATTTTGCAGGTCTCCGGGTTAATTTGAACAATGTTCACATGAGTAGCTTGAAAATGAACAATGTTCAAGAAGAATCGCTGCGCGAGCAGAAAAAATATCGGCGGCGGCTCCAGATCGTGGAGATTGCCCGCGACATCATCTCAGCTAAGGGGCTGAGATCATTGAAGGTTCGGGATGTTGCGGAGGCCGCGGGCTGCTCGGTCGGCAGCGTCTATAACGAGTTCGGCGACTTCGACGGTGTGATCCTGACCGTCAATCGGGAGACGGTTCAGGCCCTCACGGCACAGCTCCGCACCGTTCCTGCCGAGGATCCGGTCCGCCAGCTCTATGGCCTTGCCGCGACCTATCTCGACTTCTTTGCTGGACACGCCAATCTGCTGCGCTCGCTGTTCGAGCACCGGATGGAGGACGATCGTCCTTATCCGGACGACATCCTACAGATGGTCATGGACGCCTTCGCGCTGATGCACCCACCCCTGGTGCGGCTCCTGCCGGATGCGGATGATGTGAAGATCGCGCTGCTGTCGCGCACGCTGTTCTCCGCGGTGCATGGAATCATCTCGCTCGGTCTCGAGGAGCGCATGGTGGCCGTGCCGCCGCAGATGCTGCACCAGCAGATCGAGCAGTTTGTCGACGCCCATCTCGCCGGCCTCGGCATCTTGCCGGTGGCCGCAAGGCCATCTCGATGAGGCGCCGCCGCTACCAGGCGTATCGCAGGCTCGCGGTGCCGGAATAGGTGGTGCTAATTTGGCCAAGGCACCACAACGGGGCCGTTCCGTGGCCTTGGGCCTCACGCGAAGGCTGCTCCAGACGTCAATTGAGTGCGGCTCGGAGCGCCACTCGACCTGATCCCGCTTGCGTCCGAGCGGCGCGGTCCTGTGTCCGAAGCGGCTCGCGGGCGGTTATCAGCCGCGTGCCGCGATGGCCTCGCGCGGCCGTGCCGCCACGACGACGACGTCCCGTCGCCCGCCATCGACCTGAACCCGGTTACGTCCTTTTTCCTTGGCGCGGTAGCAGGCCGCGTCGGCGCGCCGCATGGCATCCTCGAGCGTGATGTTGCGGTCTGCGATGCAGGCGACGCCGATGCTGGCGGTCACCGCAAAGCAACGATCGTCCCAGGCGAAATTGAACAGCTCGAACGATCGGCGCAGCCGCTCGGCGATATCGACGGCGTTCGCGGGCGGGCATTGCGGCAGGATCAGGCCGAACTCGTCGCCGCCAAGCCGGGCCACCAGATCATGCCCATGCCGGTCCTGCTGCAGGAGGCGCGAGATCTGGCAGAGCAGGCGGTCGCCGGCGAGGTGGCCGCAGCTGTCGTTGACGCTCTTGAACTGGTCGAGGTCGAGCAGGATCAATCCCAGCGGCCCCGCCGCGGCACTGTCCAGCTCGCTTTGCAGGCGCGCCTCGAAGGCGCGGCGGTTGGAGAGGCCGGTCAGCCAGTCGTGCGACGCCTGCCAGGCCAGGCGTTCCTTCTCGGCATGCAATGCGTCTTCGAACGCCTGCCGTTGCTGCACCAACCGTCGTGTATGCCAGATCAGGAGCAGGATCAGCGTGACGGCGGTGACGACGTTGATACAGGTCAGCGTCACCTTGATCGCGCGCGAGCCTTCACCGAGGACGGTGGAGAACCTGTTGGCATGCACTGTGAATTGGGCATTGAGCTCCGAGAGTCGCGACGACAGGAATTGCAGGCGGCCGTCGTCCTGGATGGGGCCGTGCTGCAGCTCTGACCGGATGACTTCGCCGAACACGCTGAGCTCCAGCAGCATGGGATCGGTGGCGGCCCACTCCCGGATCGCTTCCTGCAGGAAGCTCACGCGGTTGAAGTAGCGAAACAGCCAGATCAATCCCGGCACGTCGTCGGGATGGTTGCCGCCTTGCAGGAAGCCGATGCGGGCGGCCTCGACGTCGACCGGATCACCTTCGAGCGCCCACCGCGCGAATTCGTCGCCGATGGGAACGGCGAGCGAGGATTGATATTGCGCGAACTGGCGTGCCTCGCCCGAATGCAGATAGAGATTGAGGAAATAGACGGCGTTCTTCTGCGAGCGCGACCACAATGCTTCGCCGGCGACATAGGCGCGGACCGAGGACATCACCTCGAGGCTGAATCCCGCGATTGCCGCCTGGAGCAGGACGACCGTCACGAAAGGCAAGACGAGTTTGATGACGTGAAGGAAGTTGTCTCCCTTCGTCGACGACGCTGCTCTGCGAAACACCCTGCGTTCCCCAAATCGACCAACGATCCCAACGGAGCGTTGCGCCTGCAACGCGAAGTAGAGGGGAAGGTTGCCTAACTCGACCTGAAAAGCGCGCAGGACTGCGCCGGACGGTGAAGGTAATGTGACGTGGATGCGGACAGATCGCTTCAAATGCCGCTTAAATCGGAGCTGGCGCGGTATCGGCGAACAAAGCCTTGTCATTGCGGGCGCAGCGAAGCAATCCAGACTGCCTCCGCGGAAGCATCCTGGATTGCTTCGTCGCAAGTGCTCCTCGCAATGACGGCGTAGCGGTGGGTGCGCGCTACACGCTCTCCATTGTCATGCCCGGGCTTGACCCGGGCATCCACGCCTCTCTTCGCGACGGCGCGCGGACCGCCGGGCAAGCGTTGACCTGATCGAGAGAGTTCGGCTTGCCGCTAGACCAGCACCGGCTTGCGCACGCGGCCGGCGTCGCCGAACACGCGCAGGTAACGCTCGATCTCCGAGGGCAGGCCGGTCGCTTTCTCCGGATTGTCGGAGAGCTTGACGGCCGGATGTCCGTCGACCGACGAGACCTTGCAGACCAGCGAGATCGGATCGAGATTGAACGAGCCGTCCGGCGCGCAGCCGACGAAGTCGTTGGTGAGGTTGGTGCCCCAGCCGAAGGAGAGCCGCACGCGGCCGGCGAAGTGGTGATAGGTCTCCTCGATCGAGTCGACGTCCATCGCGTCGGAAAAGACCAGCAGCTTGTCCCTGGGGTTGCGGCCCTTCTTCTGCCACCAGGCGACGATCTCCTCGCCGGCCTGGATCGGCGGCGCGCTGTCGGGGCGAAAGCCGGTCCAGTCGGCGACCCATTCCGGCGCATCGCGCAGGAAGGCCTTCGTGCCGAAGGCGTCGGGCAGCGCGATCAGGAGATTGCCGCCATAGGTCTGACGCCACTGGTCGAGGATGCGGTAAGGCGCCCAGCGCAATTCCTCGTCGTCCCTGGCGAGTGCGGCCGCGACCATCGGCAGCTCATGCGCGTTGGTGCCGATGGCTTCGAGATCGTTGTCCATCGCGAGCAGCACGTTGGAAGTGCCGATGAAGGACGGGCCGAGGCCTTCCTTCACTGCCTCCACGCACCAGCGCTGCCAGAGGAAGCCGTGGCGGCGGCGGGTGCCGAAGTCGGACAGCCGCAAATTCTCCAGCTTGCGCAGCCGCTCCACCTTGGTCCACAGCTTGGCCTTGGCGCGGGCATAGAGCACGTCGAGCTCGAAACGGCCGCGGCCCTTCATCGCCGCGCGCGAACGCAGCTCGTTGAGGATCGCCAGCGCCGGAATCTCCCACATCGTGGTGTGGGTCCAGGGGCCGTGGAAATGCAGCTCGTACTGGCCTGAGACCTTGCGCAGCTCGTACTCGGGCAGGCGGAATTCGGCCAGCCAGCGGATGAAGTCCGCCGAGAACATGTGGGTCTTGCCGTAGAAGGTATTACCGGCAAGCCAGATCAGCTCCTTCTTGGAGAAGCGGATGGTGCGGGCATGGTCGAGCTGGGCGCGCAGCTCGCCCTCGTCGATGGTCTCGGCGAGACGTACATGGCGTGAGCGGTTGATGACCGAGAAGGTGACCTGTTGATCCGGGTAATCTTCCCGAATCATCTGTAACATCAACAGCTTGTAGAAATCGGTATCAAGCAGGCTGCGGATGATGGGATCCAGCCGCCAGCTGTGATTGTAGGTTCGGCTCGCAATGTCGGTCACTGTCATGGGGCGATTTTAGCGTGGCGGCCCTCGCGCAACCAGTGGGTTTGGCGGGAATCAGGTTTTCGCTGCGGGGCCCGTCGCTCGGGCGGCCGCCGTCGCCGCGACGGTCTCGAGCTGGCTCCTGATCCAGCGATGAGCCGGGTCCTTCTGATAGCGCTGGTGCCAGACCATGAACATCGGCAGCTCGGCCAGCGTTCGCGTGCGGGACGCCAGCGGAATCCGCGTTTGCGCGAAGCCGCGCATGACGCCGGACGCGAGCAGGCTCGGCATGCTCGCGAGCATTTGCGAGCCGCGCAGAAATGACGGCACGCCGGAGAAGCTCGGCACCGAGATCGCGATGTCGCGGTGGAATCCATTGGCGGCCAGCCGGCGGTCGAAGTCGAGCCGCTCGTTGTCGGTATAGACCACGGTGATGTGGCGCGCCGCGAGATAGGCGCCGCGGCCGGCCGGAGCGTTGCGCGCCTTGGCGTCGTAATAGCAGACGTAATGATCGCTCAAGAGGCGCTTCTGCACGATGTCGACGCCGGATGGCGGCAGCGGCGTGATCAGGAGATCGCAGCGGTTTTCACGCAGCATCGCGGGCGAGGGCGACTGCGAGGGGATCACGCGCAGATTCAGGCTCTTCACTTGCGCCGCGACATGATCGAAGAACCACGGCAGCAGCAGGTCTCGCTGGAAGTCGTTTGCTGAGATCGTGAGCGAAAGCTGCGCGCGCGGCGGCTCGAACGTGACGCCCCCGGCAAAGCTTCGCATCTCGTCGATCAGCGCGCGTGCCTTGCCGGCCAGCGCCCGGGCATGGGCCGTCGCGACGATGCCGCGGCCGGACTTGGCGAACAGCGGATCGCCGGCGATCCGCCGCAGCTTGTTCAAGGCGTGGCTGACCGCGGATTGCGTCAGCCCGAGCCGCGTCGCCGCCGCCGTCACCGAGCCTTCCTCCAGCACGGCGAGGAACAGTTCGAGGGCGTGGCCGTCGAGGGCCAAATGATCGATTTCCTTCATGCAATTCATTATAATCGATCTATTTATCTTGAGAATAGATGATCACATGATCTCCCGACAAGCCGCGCGCCCGGATGGGCGTCAGAGGGAGAGACAACGCCGATGAACGTCCAGGCGCCAGCCTTGCAGGATCCCCGCCTCAACCGCCCCGAGCCGTTCACGCCGCGTGACGGCGGCTTCTTCCAGCGCGACCGCTCGATCCATCCGCCGGCGCATGCACCCGGCTACAAATCCTCGGTGCTGCGCTCGCCGCGCCAGGCGCTGCTGTCGCTGGAGAATTCGGTGTCCGAGATCACCGGGCCGGTGTTCGGCCACAACGATCTCGGACCGCTCGATAACGACCTGATCCGCAACTACGCCAAGGACGGCGATCCCGTTGGCGAGCGCATCATCGTCCACGGCCGCGTGCTGGATGAGACCGGCCGCGGCGTGCCGAACACGCTGGTCGAGTTCTGGCAGGCCAATGCCGGCGGCCGCTACCGGCACAAGAAGGACACCTATCTGGCGCCGATCGACCCCAATTTCGGCGGCTGCGGCCGCGCTCTCACCGACGCCACAGGCTACTATTACTTCCGCACCGTGAAGCCGGGCCCCTATCCCTGGCGCAACTTCGTCAACAGCTGGCGGCCCGCCCACATCCATTTCTCGGTGTTCGGCTCGGGCTTCGCGCAGCGGCTGATCACGCAGATGTATTTCGAAGGCGATCCCTTGATCCCGGTCTGCCCGATCCTGACGACGATCCCGGACAAGGACGCGCTCGACCGCCTCGTGGCGCCGCTCGATCTCAATGCCTCGACGCCCCTAGACTCGCTTGCCTACCGCTTCGACATCGTGCTGCGCGGCCAGCGCTCCACCTATTTCGAAAACCGCCCGGAAGGAAACTGAGCAATGCCGCAGCCGCTCAACTACCTCAAGGAAACCGCCTCGCAGACCGCCGGGCCCTACGTTCACATCGGTCTGATCCCGGCGATGGCCGGCTTCGACATCTTCGAGAAGAATTTTTCGAACGTTCTGGTGACGCCGGGCACCAAAGGCGAGCGCATTACGCTCGAAGGCCGGGTCTTCGACGGCAGCGGAACGCCGCTGCGCGACGTGTTGCTGGAAATCTGGCAGGCCAATGCGGCCGGCCGCTACAACCATCCGGCCGACCGCTCGGCGGGTGCGCTGGACCAGGCGTTTCGCGGCTGGGGCCGTGGCGGCTCCGACTTCGAAAGCGGCCTCGTGACCTTCGAAACCATCAAGCCCGGCGCGATCACCGACAGGACGGGCCGCAAATGCGCGCCCCATGTCAATCTCTGGATCGTGGCGCGCGGCATCAACATCGGCCTGAATACGCGGCTCTATTTCTCGGATGAAGAGGCGGCCAACGCCGCCGACCCCGTGCTCAACCTGATCGAGCCGCCGGTACGCCGCAAGACCCTGGTTGCCACGCGCAGCGAACGCGCCGGCAAGGTGGTGTACTCCTTCAGCATCAATCTCCAGGGGCCGGATGAGACGGTGTTCTTCGATGTTTGAGAGGGGCGGCCGCCGCCCCAGAATCATTCCACCCGGTCGTCGCGATTGATCGCTCCGCGTGGAAGGAATTGCGGTGACTGACGCATCTCGCGCGTTCCCGGCCGCTCGGCCGGATCGCGGCCCACTTGCGGCTTCAGTTCTGCCAGATCGATGAAGACGTCCGCCTGTCGGCGCAAGTCGTCGGCGATCATGGGGGGCTGAGTGGAGAGTGTGGAGACGACCGTCACGCGGACACCGCGGCGCTGCAACGCTTCCACCAGCGAACGAAAATCCCCGTCGCCCGAGAACAGCACGATCTGATCGACATGCCCGGCGAGCTCCATCGCACTTACGGCGAGGTCGACGTTGATGCTGCCCTTCAATTTGCGGCGGCCGGCCGTGGCGTCGAAGAACTCCTTGAGCTTGGTGACGACCGTGTAGCCGTTGTAGTCGAGCCAGTCGATCAGGGGGCGGATCGACGAATATTCCTGATCCTCGACGACGGTCGTGTAGTAGAAGGCCCGTAGCAGCGTGCCTCTGTTTTGGAATTCACCGAGCAGACGCCTGTAATCGATGTCGAAGCCGAGCGCTTTGGAGGTGGCATAGAGATTGGAGCCATCGATGAAGAGTGCGATCTTCCCAATCGAAGACATTATGCTCAAATCCCCAGTTCCGCACGAAACCGGCCGGTCCAGTCGTCAGGGTGCGGTATGTCGGCGGCCAAACACCGAAGTAGCCGGTGGCTTGCTGAAAAAGCGGCGCAGACGACCGGACAGGTATGGCCGTCTTGCGCCAAGGTTAGGGAGGTCCCATGCCACCAGCGCCAGGGCGCCGAATGCCGCCACGCTAAGGCGGTCGTGCTCCCCGCTCAATTGTACGGAGGTAAAGGGACGCTATCCAAAGGATGGGACCCCATATACGAAGGTAAGTGGCAACGAGGTCTATCGCGGTCTCGCTGCGTGGCTTCCGGCGCGTCAGCCCTCGTCGCCATGGAGCTGCGCCCGAAAGGCGCGCGGCGATAGTCCTGTGGCCGCGGCATAGACCCGGCTGAAATAAGCGGGGTCGTCGAAACCGAGCGCATAGGCGATCGTCGAGACCGGGAGGTTGGTGTAGACGAGGTTGCGCCGCGCCTCGCGGATCAGCCGGTTGAGGATCAAATGCGAGGCGGTGTCGCCGGTCGCCGCCCGCGTGATCCGGTTGAGATGCGTCGGCGTCACGGACAGCGCCCCGGCATAGTCGGCGACGCTCCAGCGCTCCAGATGATGCTGCTCCAGCAGCGCCTCGAAGCGGCGGAACAATCCGCTTTCCGCCGAACCGTTGCCGCCGCTCTCGCTCGCGAGGGCGCGCGCCACGAGCCCGATCATGGCCGACGACAAGGAACGCAGCACATGAGCGCGGCCGAAATCGCGCGCGGCGTGCTCGGCAAAGATCTGCTTCATGGTGGTGCGAATCTGCGGCGTGCCGCGCACCACGGCCGATCGCGACAGCGCAGCCCGCAAGCCTTCGGCGGCGAGCAGTGCCTCGTCGAGAATCTCCGCGGCGATGGTCAGCACCCACCCTTGAGTATCAGGCACGAAGCGGAAGCCGTGAACATGGCCGACGGGCACGTTGACGATCTGCATCGGCTTCAACGGCACCACGCGCCCGTCGAGCGTCGCCTCGCCGCCGCCACGCTCGATCAGCAGCACCTGGTGCAGCCGGGCGTGGCGGTGCACGGCCAGCGTCCAGTCGTGCAGCACCGAGCGGGATGCAATGGTCTCGCAATGCACGACATCGGGCAGATCGCCGGACTCGCCGAACAGATTGTAGACCCGGATCGCCGGGGCCGGGGCGGTGCTCCTCATGTTCGAATAGTACAAGACAAAGGCGAAACCCTCCATCGGTCCGCGGCGCTGAATCTGCAAAAAAGTGCCGACGGGAGGACGCAAAAATGAAGGTTCAGGTCTGTATCATCGGCGGCGGTCCCTCCGGGCTGCTGTTGTCCCAGCTCCTGCATCTGAAGGGCATCGACACCGTTGTGCTGGAGAAATACGGCCGCGACCATGTGCTCGCCCGCATCCGCGCCGGCGTGCTCGAGCACGGTTTCGCGAAGCTGATGCGCGAAGCACAGTGCGGGGAGCGGATGGACCGGGAGGGCGAGATCCACCGGGGCTTCGAGATCGCCCATGACGGCGTGCTCTCCAAGATCGACCTGCACAAGCATTCCGGCGGCAATTCGGTGCTGGTCTACGGCCAGACCGAGCTGACGCGCGACCTCTACGAGGCCCGCGACCGGCTCGGCGGCAAGGTGGTGCACAATGCCGAGGATGTGAGGCCGCACGATCTGACGTCGGACCGCCCCTATGTCACCTATCGCTCGAACGGCGAAACGATCCGCGTCGATTGTGACTACATCGTCGGCGCCGACGGGTTTCACGGTGTCAGCCGCAAGTCGATCCCGCAGGACGTGCTGCGTGAATATGAGAAGGTCTATCCGTTCGGCTGGCTCGGCGTGCTGTCGCGCACCAGGCCGGTGTCGCCCGAGTTGATCTACGTCAAGCACGAGCGCGGCTTTGCGCTCTGTTCTCTCCGCTCCCAAGTGTTGAGCCGCTACTACGTCCAGGTGCCGTTGACGGACAAGGTGGAGGACTGGAGCGATGAGGCGTTCTGGACCGAGCTGAAGCGACGCCTGCCGGAGGAAGTGGCTGGCCGGCTGATCACGGGTCCGTCGATCGAGAAGAGCATTGCGCCCCTGCGCAGCTTCGTCGCAGAGCCGATGAGCTATGGCCGCCTGTTCCTCGCCGGCGATGCCGCGCATATCGTGCCGCCGACCGGCGCGCGCGGGCTCAACAGCGCGGGTTCCGACATCTACTACCTCTATCATGCCTTGCTCGCGCACTATCAGAGCGGTGATGATTCCGGTCTTGCAGGTTACTCCGCCAAGGCGCTCGCGCGCATCTGGAAGGCGCAGCGTTTCTCATGGTGGATGACGATGCTGCTGCACCGCTTCCCCGACCGGCTCGAATATGAAGACCGGCTGCAGCAAACCGAGCTGGACTATCTGCTGTCGTCCGAGACTGCGCAGCGGCTATTGGCGGAGAACTATGTGGGGCTGCCGTTCTAGGCTAGATGACTTTGCCGCGCGCGATGCTGTTTCCCCTTCTCCCCTTGCGGGAGAAGGTGGCGCGAAGCGCCGGATGAGGGGTTCTCTCCGCGAATCTCATCGTTAGAGAGCGGAGAGAGACCCCTCACCATCTTGCCGCTATCGCAGCGAGCCACCCTCTTCCGCAAGGGGAGAGGGTAAAACGTCTTGCGGCTGTCGCCGTTACTTCCCTTCCAGCGTATTGACTGGCGCCCACTCGGGCGGTGGTGGACTTGCGGTAAATACGCGCGCGCGCTTCGCGAACATTGACGAGGCGGGATCGATCGTTGCCACGCTCTCGAACGCATTCGCCGCCTTGGCGAAATCCCTTGCCCGCCAGCAGGCGAGCCCTTCGGCATAGGCTGCGGCCACCTTCGTCTGCTCGTCGGTCGCGGCCGCTTTCTCCGCCAGCGGCTCGAACACCTTGATCGCCTCGCCGCGCCCCTGCACCCTGATCGCATCGAGCTCGCGCCAGGCGAACGTGTCGCCGGTCTGGGCCATCGTGGTTTCCGACGCCATGATCGCGGTGTCGTAGTATTTGTTGGCGCCTTCGAGCCGCGAGGCCACGTTCACGGTGTCGCTCATCACGGTGTAGTTGAAGCGGCGGCGCGAGCCGATATTGCCGACCACGGCCTCGCCGCTGTTGAGGCCGATACGATGCGACAGGCCGTGGCCGGCGAAGGCGGCGTTGCCGGCGTTGAGCTCTGCGAGCTTCTCGTGGCATTTCAGCGCGGCACGCACCGCATTGCGGGCATGTGCGGGGTCGTCGGCCGGGGCGCCGAACATGGCGACGATGGAATCGCCGATATATTTGTCGACATAGCCGCCATGGGCTTCGATGATGTCGGTCATGGCGGACAGATATTCGTTCATCAGCGTCACCAGTTCGCCCGGGGTCATCGTCTCCGCAATGGACGAGAAGCCGCTGAGATCGGAGAAGAACATGGTGACGTTGCGCATCTCGCCGCCGAGCGCCGGCATCTTGCCGGACGCAACCATGGTGTCGATCACTTCAGGGGCGAGGTAGAAGGCAAAGCTCTTGCGCAGGAAGCGCTCGTCGCGATCGGCCAGCACGAAGCGGTAGCCGATCATCATCGCGAGCGCGGCAAGGCTCGCAAGCGCAGGCTCGGCCAGCGGCAGCGCCAGTGCGTGGACGAACGCACCGAGGGCCACGGCGGCGTAAATGGCGGTGAGGCCGAGCCAGGCGATCAGCGCGCCGCCCGGCGCAAGCATGCAGGCCGCGCAAGCGACCAGAAGCGCGAACACGACAGTGAGAATGCTCCGCGCGGAAAAGCCGAGCTCAGTCACGGCATCGCGCTCGATCAGGTTGCGGATCACGGTGGCATGCACGAAGACGCCGGCGACGGCGCTGCGGGCGCGTTGCGCGGCACGCTCCGGCGCGGGGAGGGCGCATCGCGCCGCCGGCGTTCCGTCATATCCGCCCGACAGGCGCATCGAGGTGAGCTTGCGGTCGTCGAAATTGAGGACGCTGCCGAGCAGCACGACCTTGCCGTCGAAGGCGCGGCGGAAGAAGTCGCGGTCGCCCTTCTCGACGCAGGCACGCAGGTCGGCGAAGGAGAAGGTCGGAACGTCGCGGCCGAGCCCTCGAAAGTTGAGCGTCAGCGTGTTCGGCACCGCGCTCGGGATGGCATAGCCGGACAGTTCGGTCGCACCCGACGGCGCGATCCCGGGCTTCGCGCCGAGCGCGCGGGCCGCGAGCTCGACGGCCATGGCGGGCACCGGCTTGCCGTCGATGGAGAAGCTCAGCGGCATTCGGCGGATGACGTCGTCCGCATCGGTGTGGACGTTGAGGGCGCGGATGTTGGTTCGCACCGCCAATTGCTGCGCGCGGTAGGGCCGCTCCGGATGGTCGTTGCTGAGGATCTCGCCGAGCATCAGCTTGCCGGCGTCCGAGAGTTGTCGGAGCGCGATCAGATAATCCCGGTCGAATCCCCTCATGCGCGCGCCGAGCGGCGCCTCGCCAAAGGGAATCTCGGACTGCTCGATCGAGCTCGGAAAGATGACGTCGTAGCCGATGACCTTGGCGCCGCCCTCGCTGATGCTGCCGAGCACCCGTCCGATCTCGCGCGTCCAGGTTTGCGTCGGCGATCCCTTGAAGGGTGGTGTGTCGTAGGTCTCGCCGTCGATTGCCACCACGACGACCGGCGACGTCGCGGGATCGCGGCGCTCGCCGGCCAGCTTGGCGCGCATCGCCGTGAGGATGTCGAGCGAGAGACCTTGCAGCGCCTGAAGCGGCGGGGACGTGAAGATCGCGCCCGCGAGGAGCGCAATCAGCATCGCCGCTACGATGTCCCGTCCCCCGATCCGCCGCATCGCGCCGTCGCAGGCCCTCTATTCGAGACGCAGCAGGCGGCCGATGATCGGGGTCGGCGATGTGGTGGCACTGGCGTCGACCAGGAAGGTGTAGCGCTTGGCGCCGACAATGGCGAGATAGCTGCCGCCCGGGGTCAGCGACTTCCCGGCCGTGGCAAAATCATAGAATTTGTTGCCGACCATGTTGTCGCGCTTGAGCGTTATGCTGATCGTGGGCTCCTTGCCGTCGGTGCGCTCGATCACCAGCGTGCTGCCGCTCTTGGCCTGCACCAGCGGCGAGACGCCGTAGAGTGTCGGCAGCTTGGCCGGGGCGCCCTTGGCGTCCGATCGCATGGTGCGGAAGGTCGTCGCCGCGCTCTGGTTCGCCTCGCGCTCCGAGAGCCTTGCCGCATTGGTGTCGCACGGCACCTTCTCGCGTTTGACCTCACCCAGCTGCACGGTGCTCTGCTCGGCGCCAACAAGGACGACGCCTTCGCTGATCGTCTCGCGCTGGCAGGATTTCAGGTAGCTGAGCGTGATGCTGGCCTTGGGCCCGAGCTTGATGATCTTGCCCGGCGCCACATAGTCCATGAACGCGACGCCATCGACCTTGCCCTGGACGTCCTCGACGATCGCAGCGGGCGTCTCCGCCATGGCGGGGGCCGCAAGACAGAACGCGCCGGCCAGGGCGCCGATCAGGCTTCTCATGGGAGTTCTCATCCAATTCGACGATGTTTATCGGTGTCCGGTCCCGGTTCGATGCTTAGCAGGGGCTGCTCGAGGCAAGTGTGACCGGAATCACTCTCGGTGATTGGTGCCACTCTAGCAGGAACAGGTTCAAACCGGCGACCGGAGAAAAAACGAGCCGCGGCAAGGCGTTGGCGGATTGATGATTCTCAGGCGGCCGGGACGGGCGCAGCCGGATTGTCCCCGACCCGACGGCTCTCCGCCGCACGCTCCGTCATGGGAGCGAGGGAAGCTTCGATTCTCTGAAAAGGAAGCGCCTGTGGACCGGCGATTTCGACCACCTCGTCCCAGCGCGACAGGAAGGCCTCGACGCAGGCCGGGTCGAACTGCCGGCCCTTGTTCTCGACCAGGTAATCGCGCGCCACGTCGAGCGGCATCGGCTCCTTGTAGGGCCGCCGGCTCGTCAGGGCGTCGAAGACGTCGGCGACTGCGACCACCCGCGCGGCGACCGGAATCGAGTCCGCGCTGAGGCCGTTTGGATAGCCGGCGCCGTCCCAGCGCTCGTGATGGCCTGCGGCAATCTGCGCACCGAGCTGGATCAGCTCGCAGCTGGAGTCCGCCAGGATGCGCTCGCCGATCGCTGCATGTGTCCTGATCACCGCCATCTCCTCGGCGGTGAGCCTGCCGGGCTTGAGCAGGATATTGTCGGGAATGGCGACCTTGCCGACGTCGTGCAGGGGCGCGGCGAGATAGATGTCGCGGCAGAGCCGGGCCGGCAGGCCGAGCTGCTCGGCGATGATGCGGCTGTAGCGGGCGACTCGCAAGGTGTGCTCGCCGGTGTCGTTGTCGCGATATTCGACCGCGAGCGCGAGGCGCAGGATGATCTCTTCCTCGCGCTCGCCGAGCTTTCGTGTGGCTGCCGCGACTTCGCTGGCCAGATGTGCGGCACGATCGCTGAGCTTGCGCACGGCTGCACCAAGCTGAATCAGATTCCGCAGGCGCACCGTCATCTCGACGCTTTGCGGCGCCTTGGGCAGGAAATCGGTCGCACCGGCCTGCAGCGCTTCCATCTTGATGTCGTCGGTCTGTCGCGACGTGATCATCGCGATCGGAATGTCGGCGCAGCCGGGCAGGGACCGGAAGACACGAATGAAGCTGATCCCGTCCATGTGCGGCAGCTCGTAGTCGACCAGCACGAGGTCGAACATGCGCTCTCGCGCGCAGGTCAGCGCTTCCACGGGATCGAGGAAGGTGGTGGCCTCGACCAGGCCTTCGGCCTCGAGATGACGTTTCAGGAAGTTGAGGACGGAGCGGCTGTCATCAACCAGGAGCGCTTGGGTCAGCATCGGGTGGCCGGACTCGTTCGGATGCGAGGCAGGACCTTCACGCATAGCCTTTGCGATTTAACGCGGAGCAAACATCCAGACTGCGGCGAACCGACTCACGTCTGCGCACAGCGCATGAGAAACGAGCGAACCATGCAAGCTTGCGTGCATGCGCGAAGTTCTAGGGTTTGTGACCCGTAGTTGTACGGTGAAGTCCATTAGGGGTTTGCATACTCTCCCACGCGAATAGTCGCAGTGCAGGATTCGCGTCATGCGTGCAGCGAGTCCTGAGGAAATCTGGGGGACGAATGCCGTCTGATGTCACTGAGCCGAAGTGGTCCCTGCGGCTGCCTGCCGATTGCAGTATTGCTGCGATCCGCAATGTCTATGACCTGATCCGCGAAGCTTTCGGCCGGCAGGACCGGCTCGAGATCGATTGTTCGAGCGTCGACAAGGCCGACGTGACCTCGATCCAGCTTCTGCTGTCGACGGCCAAGACCGGTGAGGCGCAAGGCCGCCCCGTGGTCCTGACCTCCTTCTCCCAGTCCTTCCGCAACACCCTGCGCCGCGCCGGCTTCGCCAGCGAGGCGATGATCGATCAGCACTTCCCGCAAAAGAAAGATGGCATCTGATGGCCACGATTCTGACCGTCGACGATTCCCCCAGCATCCGGCAAATGATCAAGGTCGTGCTCGAGCCGGCCGGTCACAACGTGATCGAGGCCGGCGACGGCGCACAGGGGCTCGCCAAGGCGCAGGCCGGCAAGCTCGACCTCGTCATCACCGACCTCAATATGCCCGTCATGAACGGGCTCGAGCTGATCCGGGCGCTGCGCAAGCTGCCGAGCGCGGTCGGCATGCCCATCGTGTTCCTGACCACCGAGTCCAATGACACGGTGAAGCAGGAAGCCAAGAGCGCCGGCGCCACCGGCTGGATCACCAAACCGTTCAAGCCCGAGCAGCTGCTCGCCGTCGTCGGCAAGCTGGTGCGCGCATGAGCGCAATGGACCCGACCGAGATCTTTCGTCAGGAAGCAAGCGAGCTCTTCGAAGTTCTCGAAGGCGCCTTGCTCGATCTCGGCCAGCGTCCCGACGACCGCGAGCTGGTCGATTCCGCCTTTCGCGCCCTGCATACGATCAAGGGCTCGGGCGCCATGTTCGGCTTCGACAAGGTCGCCTCCTTCACCCACGAGTTCGAGACCGCCTTCGACCGCGTCCGCAAGGGCGAGATCAAGCCGACGCAGGAGCTGATCTCGGTCGCGCTCGCCGCCAAGGACTATATCCGCGCACTGATCGAGGACCCCCAGTCGACCGACGACATCATCGGCGAAGCCATTCTCGATGACCTCAAGCGCTTCGTTTCATCCGACCAGCCTGCCGCTCCGGTCGCCGAGATCACCGAAGCGCCGCCGCTGGCCCCAGCCGAGAGCAAGCAGGCCGGCTGGCACCTCTATCTCGAATTCGAATCGCACATCCTGCGCAACGGCTCGAATCCGCTCGATCTGCTGGAAGATCTCTGCAAGCTCGGCCCCTGCTTCGTCGTCCCGATCACGGACGGCATCCCGTTCCTCGACGAGATGGAGCCGGAAGACTGTTATCTGAAGTGGGACGTCAAGCTGCACGCGGCCTGCGACAAGGACGCAATCGACGACGTCTTCATGTTCGTCTCGGACGAGATGAAGCTGACGCTCTCGCCGTTGGAGCATGTCGAAGCGCCCGCGCCGATGCCGCTGTTCAATCTCCTCGACGAGGAGCCGGCTCCGGTGATCGAGATGGTTGCGCCGGCGGTCGAGGTTGCTGTCGCGCTTGCCGTCCCGAAGGCGGAGCCGAAACTCGAATCAAAGCCGGAACCCAAATCCGAGTCTAAGCCCGAGGCCAAGCGCGAAGAGCGCGGCATTGCCACCGTCCGCGTTCAGGCCGAGCGCCTCGACGAACTGATGGACCGGGTCGGCGAGCTCGTCATTGCCCAGGCGCGGCTGACCCAGCTCGCTTCGTCCGGCTCGGATCTCTCGATCAAGATGATTGCCGAGGAAATCGAGCGCCTTGCATCCTCTCTGCGCGACACCACGATGGGCGCGCGCATGGTGCCGATCGGCTCGCTGTTCGGCCGCTTCCGCCGGCTGGTGCACGATCTGTCGCGCGACCTGTCGAAGCCGGTCGAGTTCGTCACGACCGGCGAGGACACCGAGCTCGACAAGACCATGATCGAGTGCCTGGCCGATCCGCTGGTGCACCTGATCCGCAACGCCATCGACCACGGCATCGAGGACACGGCGACCCGCGCGGCCAACGGCAAGACCGAGCAGGGCCGGATCGAGCTCGCCGCCGTCCATTCCGGTGCGCAGGTGCTCGTCACCGTCAAGGATAATGGCGGCGGCCTCAACACCGCCCGCATCCGCGCCAAGGCGGAGGAGCAGGGGCTGATCGCCGCCGGGGCCGTGCTGACCGATCACGAAATCCATCAATTCCTGTTCCATCCGGGCTTCTCGACCGCGCAGACCATCTCGGCGCTGTCCGGCCGCGGCGTCGGCATGGACGTGGTCAAGCGCACCATCGAGAACATGCGCGGCTCGATCGACCTGTCGACCAGGCAGGGTCTGGGCACCACCGTGACGCTGCGCCTGCCGCTCACGCTCGCGATCATCGAAGGGCTGCTGATCCGCGTCGGCGAAGGCCGCTACATCATTCCACTGTCGGCGGTGGAGGAATGCGTCGAGCTGACCGCCGATGACGAGCGGTCGCGCGGCCGCAACTTCCTCAACGTACGCGGCGACCTGGTGCCGTTCCTGCGCCTGCGCGAGATCATGTCCGCGTCGGGTTCGCCCGACCGGCACCAGAAGACGATCATCATCTCGACCGGCGAGACCCGCGTCGGCCTCGTCGCGGACCAGATCATCGGCAACCACCAGACCGTCATCAAGTCGCTGTCCAAGCTGCACTCCGACGTCACGATCTTCTCGGGCGCGACGATCCTGGGCGACGGCACCGCGGCGCTGATCCTCGACGTCGCGCAACTGGTCTCGCTGGCGCAGTCGAAGGTCGAGAAGCAGCATATCAACGAGGCGGCGTGATGAACGAGGGGTTGGCGGGCGAGCATCAGTCGGGCGCGATGCAGGTCGTGATGATCGGCCTCGGCGAGGAGAAGTTCGCGCTCGACGCGGGCCTCGTGCGCGAGATCATCGACCCGGTCCCCGTGACCAAGGTCGCGGGCGCGCGGGCCTTCGTTCCCAGCGTCATCAACGTGCGTGGCAACGTCATCCCGCTCGCCGATTTGCGGATCCGTTTCGGGATGCCGCAACTGGACGATACCGCCGACACGCGCATCGTCGTCATCGAGCTCGAACTCGATGGCGAGCCGGTTCTGGTCGGCGTCACCGCGGACAAGGTCTACGAGGTCACGGAAATCTCGCAGACCGACGTGCAGCAGACGCCGCGCGTCGGCATGCACTGGAAGCCGGAGTTCATTCGTTTCATCGCGAAGTGGCGCGAAGAGTTCGTCATCGTTCCCAACATGGAACGCATCCTGAATTGAGGGGAAGTCTCGGGCGAGACTGGGGTAGGGGCTGGAGATGAGATTTACGGTCAAGGCAAAACTTGCCAGCGCGTTCGGCGTGGTCCTGCTGCTCTCGATGGCGGCGGGCGGCCTCGCCTATGTGAAGCTGAGCGAGATGATCGACACCGCCGACAGCCTCGTGTCGCGCGCCGGCCGGATGGATCGTGCGGCGGAAATCGAAAAGGGAATTCTGTCCCAGGTTCGGGCCGAGAAGAACCTGCTTCTCGCGCCGGATAGCGAGGCCGATCGCTTCATCGCGGAGATCGCCAAGCAGCGCGAGACGCTTCTGAAGCTGAAAGAGGAAATCCATGCTGCGGCTTCGGCCGAGGGCAAGAAGCTGATTGAGAATTTCGGCGCCGCCTACATCCGGATGAATGCCGTTCAGGACGACGTCCTCAAGACCGCTAGGACCGACAGGGCGAAGGCCGTCGAGCGCTCGTCGATCGAAGCTCGCAAGGCGGTCAGCGAAGCGATGGAAGCCGCCAGCGTCTACGTCACCAACGTCAAGAAGAACATGGCGGACCAGGCAGCCCGGGCGCATGAGGATGGCAACCGCGCCCACATGATGCTCGTCTCGGCTGTGGTGGCATCGCTCGCCATCGGCCTGATCGCCGCGTTCTGGATCTCGATGAGCATCGCCCGTGGCCTCAGCCGCGCGGTCGGCCTTGCCGGTGCCGTTGCGGGCGGTGATCTCAGCCAGACGATCAATGTTTCCAGCAATGATGAGATCGGCGATCTCGTCAAATCACTGAACATGATGGTCGAGAAGCTTCGTCAGGTCGTCGAGGAGGCTCTGACCGCGGCAAGCAACGTTTCCGCGGGCAGCCAGGAACTGTCCGCCAGCGCCGAGCAACTCTCGCAGGGAGCGACCGAGCAAGCCTCGTCCGCCGAGGAGGCCTCTTCTTCAATGGAGGAGATGGCCTCCAACGTGAAGCAGAACGCCGACAATGCCAACCAAACCGAGAAGATCGCCGCACGATCGGCCCAGGATGCGGAGGCCAGCGGCGTCGCCGTGGGCCGTGCCGTCGAGGCGATGCGGACCATCGCCGACAAGATCACGATCGTGCAGGAGATCGCCCGCCAGACCGACCTGCTCGCGCTCAACGCGGCGGTCGAAGCCGCTCGTGCCGGCGAGCACGGCAAGGGCTTTGCGGTGGTCGCCTCCGAAGTGCGCAAGCTTGCCGAACGCAGCCAGGCCGCCGCGGCGGACATCGGCACGCTGTCGACGGAGAGCGTGAAAGTCGCGCAGGAGGCCGGCGCCATGCTGTCCAAGCTGGTGCCCGATATCAAGAAGACCGCTGAGCTGGTGCAGGAGATCACCGCAGCTTGCCGCGAGCAGGACGTCGGTTCGGCCCAGATCAACCAGGCGATCCAGCAGCTCGACAAGGTCGGCCAGCAGAACGCCAGCGCCTCCGAGCAGGTGTCCTCGACCTCTGAAGAGCTTGCCTCGCAAGCCGAGCAGCTCCAATCGACGATCTCGTTCTTCCGCATCGAGCATGCCGGGCGCAACGAGAGTGCTTCACCCGCGCCGATCGACCGCGCCGTGACCCAGCTCCGCGCCAGGGCAGCGCACATGGCGGCAGCGGATCGGGGCGCGAAGAAGCCGGCGCCTGCCCGCAGGCCGGCGCGGGCGATGAAAGTCGCCGGCGGTGGTGGCTTCGCCTTCGACATGCATGACGGCGAAGACGATCGTGACGCCGAGTTTCAGCGCTGAACAACCGGTCCGGCCCCGTGCCGGACCGTACTCCATTTCCAAACCTTCGGACCCCTGGACTGCATCATGGCCGCCACCTCGCAATATCTGACGCTCGGGCTCGCCGGCGAGACGTTCGGCATCAGCATCCGCAATGTCCGTGAAATTCTCGACATGCGGCCGATCTCGCGGCTGCCGCACGCGCCAAACTTCCTGCTCGGCATGATCGACGTGCGCGGCAGCGGCTATCCCATCGTCGACCTCCGGACCAAGCTCGGGCTGCCGAGCGTCGCCGCCACCGAGGCGACCCGCATCATCATCCTCGACGTGCCTATGAAGGACCGCCTGGTCGGCGTCGGCTTCGTCGCCGACTGCGTGTTCGAGGTCACCGACATCGACGAGCAGGCGATCGAGCCGATCCCCGAGGTTGGCGGCAAATGGCAATCCGATTACGCCGCTGGAATCGGCCGCAAGGGCGAGAAGTTCGTCGTCATTTTCGACCTCGCCAAGTTGATGGCGAACGATGAGTTTCCGGGCGAGCGCACAACCAGGGACGATGCGCCCTGCGCCGCCTGAACTGAGATTACGAAGCGTAAAGCGTTAGCACCCCATTCGAACCCGACGGGACTGAAATGAGATTCTCGGTAAAAGCTAAGCTGGCCTCCGCATTCGGCGCGGTCATTGTTCTCTCGATGATCACGGGAGGCGTGGCTTATAACGGCCTCTCCGCCTTGACGATGCAGCAGCAACGAATCGTTGGCCAGGCCAACCGTACCAAGCTCGCTGCGGACGTAATGGACGCGCTACAAGGTCAACAGCGCGCAGAAAACCGAATGATCCAGGCGTTGTCGGACAAGGAGACCCAGGATAATCACGCCGGGATGCTGACCCGTCGTGAGAAGACGCTTAAGCTCTACAACGACCTGCATGGGCAGGCGAGCGAGGCCGGCAGGCGCGTTCTCGATCAAGCCTCTGGCCCCATGAAGCGAATGAACGAGCTGGAGGACCAGTCCGCGAAATTCGCGCTGCTCAACTCCAACAACAAGGCAGCGGAACTCTGGAAGACTGAGGGCGGGGCCGCGGCCAAGGATCTCGACGCGAAGTTCGAGGCTGTCGTTGCGGAAATGAGCAGGGGGGCATCGGACAACCAGCGCGCCGTCACCTCGATCTTGGAGGCTCGCGCGGACATTGCGCGCCTGTCCCGCGCGATCGTGATGGCCTACACGGCTACGAACACGCAGGACCTCGAGATCGACGTCAAGGACGCCACGCAACGGTTGGGCAACATCAAGGCGGCGGTGGCTCAGGCGGGCCAGGCTGGTACGTCAGCGGGAATGAACGCGCAATTGGAGCGCTTGGCCAAGGCAGTCGACAACGTCGCGCGCCTTGCGCTCGAGGCTGGTAATCTGAAGGCAGCGACGATCGCAAATGGTGAAGGCCGGAAAGTCTTCAACGAGACGCTGAGTGCCGTAGAGCAGTACGTCAAGCTGAATGAGAAGCAGATGGCAGATGTCGCGGAGGAGGGCGCCCAGGAGGCGTCCCTCGCCAAGACGCTGTTGGTCAGCATCATCATCGGCGCGCTGCTGATCGCGGTCGCTTCCGCGACCTGGATTGCCCTCAATATCAGCCGCGGTCTCGGCCGTGCGGTCGGGCTTGCCAATGCGGTGGCCGTAGGCAACCTCAGCCAGAAGATCGACGTGTCGAGCAATGACGAAGTCGGTGATCTCGTGGCGTCCCTCAACGCGATGACGGCCAACCTCAACGCCACCGCTGGGGTCGCCAACGAGATCGCGAACGGAAATCTCATGGTCGAAGTCAAGCCGCTCTCGGACAAGGACACGTTGGGGCTGGCCCTTGAGCGCATGGTCGAAAAGCTCCAGCAGATCGTAACGGAGGCGCTGACCGCGGCGCAGAATGTCTCGGCCGGCAGCCAGGAGCTTTCCGCAAGTGCCGAGCAGCTCTCGCAGGGCGCGACCGAGCAGGCCTCGTCCGCCGAGGAAGCCTCCTCGTCGATGGAGGAGATGGCCTCCAACGTGAAGCAGAACGCCGACAACGCCAACCAGACCGAGAAGATCGCGGCGCAGTCAGCCAAGGACGCCGAAGCCAGCGGCGCCGCGGTCGGTCGCGCCGTCAACGCGATGCAGACCATCGCCGAGAAGATCACGATCGTGCAGGAGATCGCCCGCCAGACCGACCTGCTCGCGCTCAACGCGGCGGTCGAAGCCGCTCGTGCCGGCGAGCACGGCAAGGGCTTTGCGGTGGTCGCCTCCGAAGTGCGCAAGCTCGCCGAACGCAGCCAGGCTGCCGCCGCCGAGATCGGCACGCTCTCGGCCGACACCGTCAAGGTCGCCCAGGAAGCAGGCGCCATGCTGTCCAAGCTCGTCCCGGATATCAAGAAGACGGCCGAACTCGTCGAGGAGATCACCGCGGCCTGCCGCGAGCAGGACGTCGGCTCGGCCCAGATCAACCAGGCGATCCAGCAGCTCGACAAGGTCGGCCAGCAGAACGCCAGCGCCTCCGAGCAGGTGTCCTCGACGTCGGAGGAGCTCGCCTCGCAGGCCGAACAGTTGCAGTCGACCATCGCCTATTTCCGCATCGAGCCGGGCGCGAAGAGCCAGGCGGCTGCGCCGATCGATCGTGCGGTCAACCAGTTGCGGGCCAGGGCGGCCACCATGGCGGCTGCCGAACGTCCGGCGAAGAAGCCGCAGGGCAGGCCGGCGCGCGCCGTGAAGGTTGCCGGCGGCGGCTTCGCCTTCGACATGAACGACGGCGAGGACGATCGGGACGCCGATTTTCAGCGCTGATATCAAACGCAGGGATCGGCCCGCCGTTACGTGGCGGGTCGATCTATCTCCGTAATAGTGTGAACGTTTAGGACGCAAGATGGCCCGTATGGCCCGACATTCAGTGCAGGCGGCGGCCATCCCGGGCGGGGGCATGCAGCGATGATGCCCGCTATGCAGGATACGGCCGTGCATCTGTCGGACCGCCACTTCCGCACCATCGCGGAGCTCATCGAGGGCCAGGTCGGCATCAAGCTGCCGCAGGGCAAGCGGCTGATGCTGGAGGGGCGGCTGCACAAGCGCGTGCGCGCGCTGAACTTCTCCGACCTCAACGAATATGTCGAGAACCTGTTCGAGGCCGATCATTTCGACATCGAGCTCACTCATCTCATCGACGTGGTGACGACGAACAAGACCGACTTCTTCCGGGAGCCGCAGCACTTCACCTTCCTGCGGGAGGTCGCGGTCCCGGCCTTGCTCAAGTCGCATGGACCCAAGAACGCGAACCTGAAGATCTGGAGCTCGGCAAGCTCCACCGGCATGGAAGCCTATACGACCGCGATGGTCCTTGACGACATGACGCGGAACGGCTCGCGCTTCCAGTACCGCATCCTCGGGACCGACATCTCGACCGCCGTGCTGCGCCTCGCCAAGACCGCGATCTACACGAGGGACGTGCTCGCTCCGGTGCCGGAGCCTTTCGTGAAGCGGTATTTCCTGTCGTCGCGGGACAAGTCGCGCGGTGAGGTGCGGGTGGTGCCGGAGTTGCGGCGCATGACGCATTTCATGAGGATGAATCTCATGGACGCGTCCTATCCCGTCGATCGCGACGTCGACATCATCTTCTGCCGCAACGTCCTGATCTATTTCGAGCGCGAGACCCAGCGCAAGGTGATCGAGCGATTGTGCAGCCATCTGCGGCCGGGAGGCTATCTGCTGGTCGGCCATTCCGAATCGATGATTCACAGCGCCGTGCCGGGCCTGAAGCAGGTCCAGCCCACCATTTTCCAGGTTTGATCGGAGCGCCGCCAAAAATGCCGAAGCAGAAAGTTCGCGTGCTGATCGTGGACGATTCGGCGTCGGTTCGCCAAATCCTGCAAACGATCCTCAGCGACGACCCCGAGATCGAGGTGATGGGAACGGCCTCGGATCCGTTCGCCGCGGCGCGTCGTCTCCAGAACGAGCTTCCCGACGTCATGATCCTCGACCTCGAGATGCCGCGCATGGACGGCATGACGTTCCTGCGCAAGATCATGGCGCAGCGCCCCATCCCGGTGATCATCTGCTCCTCGCTGACCGAGGAGGGCTCGGACGTGATGTTCGAAGCGTTCGAGGCGGGCGCGGTCGACATCGTGCCGAAGCCGAAGATCGACACGCGGCAGGCGCTGCTCGAATGCTCCGCGCGGCTGCGCGAGGCAGTCAAATCGGCCGCTCGCGCCCGGGTGCGCCCGCGCGCGGAGCGCCGGGTGATCGAGAAGAAGCTGACGGCCGACGCCATCATCCCGCCGCCGGTGCAGGGCAAGGTCCGGCCGACCACCGAGCGCATCGTGTGCATCGGTGCATCGACGGGCGGGACCGAAGCGCTCAACGACGTTCTGGAGATGCTGCCGGCCCACTGTCCGCCGATCGTCATCGTCCAGCACATGCCGGCGGGATTCACCGCGGCGTTTGCGCGGCGTCTCGACAGCGTCTGCCAGATGCGTGTCAAGGAGGCCGAGGACGGCGAGCCGGTGCTGCCGGGCTGCGCCTACATCGCGCCGGGTGCCCGTCACATGCTGCTTCAGCGCATCGGCCTGCGCTACCAGATCGCGATCAAGGACGGCCCGCCGGTGTCGCGGCATCGCCCGTCCGTCGACGTGCTGTTTCGCTCCGCGGCCCAGCACGCCGGCGCCAATGCGCTCGGCGTGATCATGACGGGCATGGGCGACGACGGCGCGCGCGGAATGCTGGAGATGCGCAAACTCGGCGCCTCGACGCGGGCGCAGGACGAAGAGAGCTGCGTGGTGTTCGGCATGCCCAAGGAAGCCATCGCCCATGGCGGCGTCGAGAAGGTCGTCTCGCTGCACCAGATCCCGCGCGAGATCATGCTCTGGTATCAGGCCGGGAACGCCGCGGTGGCAGGTTGATCGCAATGTCCGTCATTCCGGCCAGCACGCTCACCGAATCGATCGTCGCGATCGAGGACGTCTCCTCGCGGATCGAGGACGTGTTCGCGCGCGTCGGTCACGAGCTTGGACGCGGCCACCTCATCTTCAAGGAATTGAACCAGGGCCTCGCAACGCTTTCCTCGGAGCTCTCAGGTGCGGAGATCGAGGGCGCCGCGACGGCGTTGCAGGAGATCGCCGCGCGGCTGAGCGAGCTGGCGCAGGCGCTTCCGGCCGAGACCGCGCTGCTGGAGACGATCGGCAAGAGCACGGCGGAAGCATCCGCCTTGCTCAAGCCGCTGTTCAAGCACATCCAGATGATCGCCATCATCGCCCGCAGCGCGCGGATCGAGGCCGCCTCGCTCGACGGTGACCGCGAGGGCTTTCTCGCCTTCACCCAGGAGGCCTACGATCTCGGCAAGGCCGTGCAGGGCTCGATCGAGGGCTGCGCGCGGGATCAGCAGCGCCTGTCCGACGCCGTCGCCACCGCGTTCGGCCGGCAAAAGGAGTTCGAGGGCCGCTACCGGAATCAGCTGGCGGCGGAGAGCGTCGAGCTCGGCGCGGCCTATTCCGGATTGCGCGACCAGCGCGGCAACAGCCGCCATCTCGCCGACCTCACGAGCTCCAGCACCAGGAAGATCGCCGAAGCGGTGGGCAGCGCGATCATCTCCTTGCAGGCCGGCGACAGCACGCGCCAGCGCCTCGAGCATGTCTCTCACGGACTTGGTCTTGCCTCGGGACCCATTCCGAGCCTGGCGCCCTCATCGATGCCGAGCGACGACGGCGCGCGCGCGATTTGTCAGTTGCAGGCGGCCCAGCTCAGGGACGCCCAGCGCGAGTTCAGCGGCGACATCGGCCAGATCGTTCGCGCGCTGACCGCCATTTTGCGCGATGCGGGCGGTGTCGTCGGTCACGGCCGCACGCTGTTCGGCGGCGAGGACGGCGGCTCGTCGTCGTTCCTGGCGCGGATCAAGCAGACGCTGGCCCACGCCTCGACCCTGATCGCCACCTGCGAGGGCGCCGGCCGCTCGGTGGACGAGGCCCTCGCGATCGTCGAGGATACGCTGACGAAGTTTCGTCAGGCGATCGCGGGGCTTGCCGAGGCGACCGTCGACATCACGTTGATCGGGATGAATGCCGGTCTCAAGGCAAGCCACCTCGGCAGCCGCGGCAGCGCCTTCGTCGTCATCGCCAACGAGCTCAAGGCGACCGCCGATCAGGTGTCGGCGGGCGCCGCACGCCTGAGGCCGGTGCTCGACGGCATCGAGCGCTCGGCCGGGGAGCTGAAGCAACTCCGCGTGCAGGGCGATCCGACGCAGCTTGCCAAGCTCGAGCCGCAGATCCTTCAGGCGCTGCGCGAAGTCGAGGCCGGCAACGAGCGGCTCGGCAAGCTGATGAACCGGCTCGTCGTCGAAGGCGCCGAGTTCGAGGGACTGATGAATTCGGCGCAAGGTCTGATGAACGCGCTCGGTGAAGGCTCCGCGGCATTGCCCGCGGTCGCTGCCCGCCTCGAGACGGCCAGTGCCGGCGCCCAGAGGCCGCGTCCGCAGGACGAGGCCGTGCTCGATGAGCTGTTCGCGCGCTACACGATGGAGCGCGAGCGGGACATCCATCGCGACTTCCTGCAGGCGCTCGGGATCGCACCGATCGTCACCGCGCGCCGGGTCAAGGCGGCCGCGGCCGCCGATGACGGCATAGAACTGTTTTGAGTCCGCCTGCCGGGCTTTCTCGGCGTCGGCAGCAATTTGATGAGTTGGCTTTGCCTGGCGTTAACCGTGGCGGAATGCCTGCCGGATCGGTCATTGCCGCGCCCCAGAGTTGGTTGCAAATACCAGTGAATTCACGACGGATGTTTCCAATGCTGAGAGAAGGCAAATACGCTGCCTGGTTCAGGACACCGCATGGCCAGGGCACCGGTATCGTCCATCTGGCGGAGGGACGGATTTCGGGCAGCGACAGCTTCTTCACCTATGGCGGCTCCTATCAGTTCGACGATGATCAGCATTTCACGGCGGTTCTGACCACGCGCCGGCATGCCGAGGGTCCGTCGACCGTGTTCGGGCGCGACGAGGTCGAGGTCGAGCTCTCGGGCGTGTCCAGCGGCGCGATGGCGACCTGCTCGGGAACGTCGCGGCAAGCGCCCGGGGTCATGTTCGAGGCGACGCTGATCTACAGCCAGGACGACGCGCCGGCTGCCGGGGCCCGGGGTGCGGTCGTGAAGCTCAATGCCGACAAGCTGCCCAAGGGGCTCGACAGCCGTTCCCTGCCGCGGCACCCGTTCACGGCGGGCCCGCCCAGGTGAAAGCCGGAGCGGCGATGGGGCGCTGACTCTGCTCCCGCCCGAACCGGGCGCCGTGATTAGCGTTGCATTGACGCTGTTGTCTCGAATCGCGCCGCGGCCGTGATGCAGCAACTCAGCCTTTAGGAGCGAGAGCTAGCCTGCGGTCGATCAAGTGTGGTGGAAGAACATGCCTCAAATCTGGATGACATACGATGAACTCGGCGCGCTGTGCGCCTGCGGCGCAATGGAGGCCAGGAATCTCGCCATCAATTTGTCGCTCGATCGTCGCAGGAGTCGCGACGGGACGACGCGCGTGAAACTCGATCTGGCACTGACCGCCAGGTTCCTGGCATCCGTTCGTGAGTCCGATTTCGATCTCGATTGCGCCATTGAGGCGCTGCACAACACCCACCGTCAGATGGCCGAGCTGCTTTCGCCCGCCGAACTCCACAACAGGCGTGGGTTGGCCTGACCGCCGCGGGTTCCGTGTCAGCCCAATTCCCGCGATCGTCGTCCCGAATCAGCTTAAGCTCTGCAATGGAATTTCCGGCCGTCGTTGGGGTTCGATCGCGATGGGGCGCAGAGTCCGCAGGAGGAGTGCATGATCAAAGCCGTCTGTCGGCCCCCGGTGGCACTGTTGGCGACACTCGCGCTGGTCGGAAGCGTCGTGGCGACGAGCGCAACCGCAGCCGCGGAAGTCGTGAAGCTGCAATCCGAGCTCAAGGGAAGCAATGAAGTGCCTCCCAACAGCTCGACCGGCTCGGGCAAGGCCGAGGCGAGTTACGACACTGATACGAAAGTTCTGACTTACGTCGTCACCTATGCCGGGCTCACCGGACCGGTGATGGGCGCGCATTTCCACGGCCCCGGCGAGGCCGGCAAGAACGCCGGCATCGCCCTTCCGTTCAAGACGGTGGAAAGCCCGATCAAGGGCAGCGCGACGCTCACCGACGCGCAGGCAGCAGATCTGCTGGCCGGAAAGTGGTACGCGAACATCCACACCGCCGCGAACCCGGGCGGCGAATTGCGTGGCCAGATGATGAAGTGACGGCCGGTCGTGCATTCCACCGGTCATCTCCGCAAGGCCGGCCGCTTCAGGACGGCGGTCGGGGCAGGAACGCCAAGATCATCTGCGCGAGCATGACGCCGACCGTGCCTCCTGCCGCCTTCTGGAGCACGTCGAGGAAGCCCGGATCGCGGTCGGGGATGAACGATTGCATGAGCTCCAGCCCCACGGCGACCGCTATGACGAGAGAGCAGGCCAGGCTGAGCCGTCCCGGCAGCAGGAAGGCAAGAAGGAAGCCGAGCAGTCCATAGGCACTGAAGCGCTCGATCACCACGACCCAATAGGCCTCGTGATGCCCCATGAGCGCGGGCCTTCCCGCCAGCTTCGCCAGGGTGGCATAGACGATCAGCGCAAGGCAGATGCTCGCGGCTGCAATGAGGTGGTTCCTGCGCATGGCGCCAGCATACAGGGTTGGTCGCCGCTCAGGTTTGAAAGCCGAAATTATCGTTAAGGGGCCGCCGCCGGGCCGGCACAGATTTGCTTTCAAGACAGGAGTTCTGGAGGTTCGGGCTGCTCCGAGGACGCTGGAAGGGAAGTGGAAAGCCTGCCGCGCCGGTCAGGCCACCAAAGCCGTCTCGCCGGAGACCGTCGCGCCTGGCTGCACTGCCCGACGGGATTCGACGAGCTCGTTGAACCCGGCGAGAGGCAGGGGCGGCGCAACGAGATAGCCTTGGCCCTCCTCCACGCCGCATGCGATCAGGGCGCGGAGCTGCTCCTCGGTCTCGATGCCTTCCGCGACCACGGTCATCTGGAGATCTCTCGCGAGCGCCACCAGCATTTCCACGATCGTCGTCGTCGACGCGTCCACGGTGATCGTGTCCACGAAGAACTTGTCGATCTTGATCATGTCGGCGCCGACGCCCTTCAGCCGGGACAGCCCGCTATGGCCGACGCCGACGTCGTCGATGGCGACGCGGAAGCCATGGTCCCGCAGCTCGGCGACGACCGCCGCGGCACGCGCGAGATCGTCGAGCTCGTCGCGCTCGGTGATCTCGACCACGATCTGGCGCGCGGAGACCCTTGCCGTCAGGACCGTGCGACGCAGCGTTTCGACGAAACCAGCACTCAGCAGATGCCTGGGCACGACATTCAAGGACATCTTGAAAGCTTTGTTTGCCCTGAGCAATGGCCTCAGCTCGGCGAGCGCCGATCCCAGGATCTGCCAGGTCATGGCCTGGATGCGCCCGCTGGATTCGGCGAGCGGAATGAAGTTCATCGGCGAGACGACCGAGCCATCGCGGCGCAGCCAGCGAGCCAGAATCTCGCAGCCCCTGATCTGGCCCGTCCTGAGGTCGAAGATCGGCTGGTAGTATGGCTTGAATTCACCGGCCGCCAGCGCCCGATCGAGATCGGCGACCGGCCCCTCCGTTCGGCGGCTGCGCGCCAGCAGAATGCCAAAGATTGCCCCAAGTCCGAGCGCCACCGCGAGCACGGGCCAATATGCCTCGTTGTTCCAACTCGAAAGGACCGCGTGATCGAGCCGGATCTTGGCATCAAGCGGGAAGCGGGTGGAATTCCTGTCGAAGCTGATCGGCGCCGGCAAGGCTTTGTCGGCGTCGATCTGGAATTTGCCGAGCTTCTCGCCACTGCTCAAGGCAAGGATCACCTCGCTATGCGCGCGCAGTTCGGCGGGCATGATGTCGAACAGGCTGGCATTGATGCCGACGATGGCGACAAGGGCTGAGCTGCCGTTGATGTCCCTGAGCACGCCCAAGGCGTCGCCTCCGAACTGCTCCACGCGAAACAGCGAAAGCGTCCTGTCGTGCGAAGGCAGCATATCGCGGCGATCCGCCCATCCCTTGTCGAATTCGAGCGTCTCGGAATAAGCCGAGCAGATCACCGAGCCATTCGGCTTGACGAGACGGATATCCTTGATCGCCGGGCGCTGGTAGACGTGGAGGCGAATGGCTTGCAACGCCCCCGGCTCGCAGCTGGCGAGATTGCGCCCTGCGAGATCGTCCAGGCTGGCCGCGGCAAAATCGACCGCAAACTCGGAGCGGCGCAGAACGACCTCGGTCAACTCGTCGAGCTGATGGGCCTGCTGCTGGTGAATGACGGCCTCTGCGGCGAAATGGCCCGCCAGCCCGAACGCCATCGTACTCGCAAGAACGAGCGCGGCAAACGGGAGTTTCTGTCGCTGGAGTTTCATCCGGTTACTGCGAAATCAGGCGAGCCTGGGCGATTGATCCTAGCCAGCGGGGGCTAAGATAGGGTTTAACGGGCAGACCGGTCTGGAAGGACTTCTCCTGCCGTTGGTCGGGAGCTCGTTGCCTCGGCGCAGGGAACCGCACAGCCGCGAATTCCGCTTCGGACAGCAGGATGGAGCCTTCAAGGGAGCTAGCCGGGCTGTTCCCAGAAGAACACGCAAGACGAGGGTGAACGGCCGGACGAACCGAGGTGACGCTCAATCGGCGATCAGCGAGGGCGCACCGGAATGACCTCTGGGTAAGGTCGGTCGGGCCTGTCGATGTGGGGCATGGCGCGATGGCGGGTGGCCCACAGTCGAAGCACCACGAAGGCGATGTTAATCGCCAGCCAGATCAACATTGCGGAAATGGCAAAATTCACCATTGCCAGACCTCGTTGTGCAGCCTGTCGATAACACCTACGCGTTGCCTTGGTTCCCATCTGCCCCGGCGAAAAGCTCGGCCGCGCTGCACAAAAAGGGTTGCCGTCACGGTGCACGAGGGAATGCTGCGGTCCCCGACGCCCTGTCTCCGCGCGTTAGCCCTTCTTGCCGGCGTTCGGCTTCAACGAAAGGCCAAGCCGCAATGCCATGCGCTTGATCGCATCGGGCGAGCGCCCGAGAACCTTCGCCGCTTCTTCCAGCGAAGCCGATGACTTGGCCAGCTCCATGAGCCGGCGGTCTTCCTTGAACGACCAGGGCTTGCGCGCCATAACCGAAATGATCCTCTCGTCGACACAAGGACAAAGCCGCCAAGCGGACCCATGTTCGCTCGACGGCTTTGCTTGGGTGGGGCCGGGCTTGGGGGAGCCCGGTGCGAGAAGGGATAAGCCAAGCGCGAGACTTCGCAACAAGCAACGCGGATTAAGCTAACTGCTCAACCTTACCGCGATGAAGTTGGTGCATGGCGCTCCGTATAACCACGGATGTTTCCTCGATGCCGTCTGCAGTCGTCGGCAGCCGCGTTCGAAAAATGTCGAAGACGCCTTCATCACACGAAGCGCAGGCGTGCTCGGCCAAGAGTCTCAGCGCTGTCGATCTCGAAGTTCTTGCGACGACCAGATGAAGTAGGGCGGGAAGAACGTTCCGAAAAATGGGATGCCCTATACGCCCCCTCGATGGGAGCTGGTCGAAGCCCGCCCCCTTCATGATCGGGTAGAGCACTCTCCGAAAGAGTGTGTGGCGGTTATGAAAGGTCATGCTCAAACGACAACCTGAAAGCGTGACGATTGATCCCGATCGCATCGCGCTTCAGGCGGGCCGTCAACTGCTGTGGCCGTCGTGGCGAGCCGTAACCATGTGCGGTTAGGTTAATCCGGCGCCGTCCTTGAGAGTTTCGCAGCGGCAACCTAGAACGTGCCGGTTCATGGCGACAGTTTAGCCGCCTCGAGTTTTCGGGGCTCGCGTAGGTAGGCGTGGATGGCGTATGTGATTGCATTGCTGGGCGCGGCGAGCTGCGGCCTCGTTTTGACCGTATTCGTTTTGGCTTATGATCGGCGGTTGAAGGATCTTCCAGGGCCTTGGATCATGAACGAGGGCCATTCGAATGATTGATCAAACTCACGATGCGCCCCGCAGGTATTTCGTCGATGCCCAAGGGCATCGTGTTCTGATCGGCCTTTCGCTGCAGGAGACGGCGGAATTCGAGACGCTGGATCCCTCATCGAAAGAGACGGTTCAAATCGGAGCCCGAATCCGCGAGAATGAAGGAATTGCCGGGCCGGGCGAAATTCGGTGGCTCGAGCTCTATTCCAAGCACGAAGGAGCCTGGCGGGCGTGGATCGCACAAAGCCAGGCGGCTCAAACGCAAGATTTAAGCTTTGTTAACTATGTCTGACCGATGGTAGCCGCCTGAATCTCGAAGGTGGGATGGCCCAAATGTTTCAGCTGTTCCTGAGAGCGCGCGCACACAATCTTCTCGGCTCCCGCCGCGAGGACAAGACCTTCAAGGCGCGCTCCGCCGAGCGTGATGCGCAGACCGACCGCGCGCGGATCGGTGCCGTCCTGGCGGCGATCGAAACTGCATTGCAGGAAGCGGAGAGGGAGCAGGCCGGCCTCAACCGGCGTGTCGACGATGCCCTCGCGCGTGCGTCCGTCACCTTCGGAAACGGCACCGACGAATATCTCGAGCGGGAGCCGCTCGACAATCATCATCAGGATCTCTTTGCAGCCGACATCTCGAACGGCCAGCGGCGGCTGAAGGAGTTGGCAGGCAGCATTGCTCATTTGAAGTTCGTGAAGACCGCGATGCTCACGCGCTTTCCTGATTTCAAGCCGCCGCAGCTCAACAGCTAGAGCATGATCCGGAAAACTGTGCAGCGGCTTTCCGAAGAGATCGCGCTCTGACAATAACCCGAAGAGCGATGACGATTCGTCCTGATCTCGTCGCGCTTGCTTGAGGGCAATGCTCGCGATGCGCCGCCCCATGTCACGGCGACCGCGTGGCAATTCGGCGCCGGTTTGCCGTTTGGTGCTGCGATCCTTTTTGATATGGTTCGGGCAATCATTCACGGGTGAAGGAGCGAAGAGGTGCCGGTCAAGAATTTGCGGACGTTGGTTGGATTGGCAGGTGTTCTGACGCTGGGCGCGCCGGCGACGGCTTCGGCCATCACTGCCGAAGTGGCGCGCGCGTGCGACGCGGCCGTTGCCAAGGCCTTTCCGCCCAGGCAAGTGGGCAACCCTGCGGCCGGGAGCGCCAAGGGATCGGGCAAGGACCAGCGCGAATATTTCCAGAAATGCGTCGCCAATAACGGCAAGGTCGACGACATCCCGGCTGACGCGCCGAAAGGCAACAAGCCGGCCAAATAGGAAACAAAGGCGGCGTTATCGTCGCGGCGGCGGACAGGGCGAGTAGAACGCGCCGTTCGCCGCGTTGATGCGCTCGACGCACTGATTGGGATCGGTGATCGTCCCGGCCACGGTGAAGTCGTAGCCCATGCCCTTGACCACCACGATGTAGCGGCCGGGCGCGAGCGCGAAACCGTCTTGCTCCGGTTGAAGCAACAGCATTCTCGACTGGTCGTCGATCGGAC
The DNA here is from genome assembly GCF_011602485.2 of Bradyrhizobium sp. 1(2017). Lineage (NCBI taxonomy): Bacteria > Pseudomonadati > Pseudomonadota > Alphaproteobacteria > Hyphomicrobiales > Nitrobacteraceae > Bradyrhizobium > Bradyrhizobium sp. 1(2017). The sequence goes on from NZ_CP050022.2 coordinate 1,947,269, forward strand.
CTACCTTGTAGGGGTAGGACATGCTGCGGATGACCCAGGAATCGCCGGCGCTGACGATGGCGGCTTTCCCGGTGGCATCGACGCCCATCGACCGTGAGACTTTCGCGATCACCCGAACTTCGGTCCCGCTTGCGTCGACACCCCCATCCGGCCTGAACACGACGAATTTGACGTCGCCGTCCATCAAGGTGGTCACGCTCGGCGTGTTGATGGCGGCCGAGATCGCGACGCGCCGGTCCGGGATCTTTCCGGGCACCGGCTTGAGCTCATGCAGATGGCCCTCGCTCAAGGCGTAGACGCCGAACGTCGTCGGCAAGGGCATAGAGGGGTATGCCGCTTGCGCCGGCTCCTTCGGGCTCTCCGGCGCCCGCTCGGCGGTTTCACCCACCGGGGGAGTTGTGATCGCGGTCGGCTGAGGCTCCGGGCTCTTGGGCGTTCGCTCGGGCCGTGCCACCTGCGACGATGCCGTCAGTTGCGCCTTCAGCCGCGGCCAATAGACGGCCGCGGTGCCGGCGCTCGCAATGAGCAGGAGGATGGCGGTCAATCGAACGAGAGAATTGGAAAACCCGCGCCGTCTGGGCTGGTCGGGCGAGCTTGACGGTGTGGCAGAGCGGCGTGGTGTCTCTGCAGCCTTCGGAATGGCTGGTGAAGCCAAGGCAGCCGGAATCGGAATGGGCGGGAGAACGGAGACGTTGACCGGCGGAGAATTCGCCGCGGGGGCCGAAGCATCCTTGTCCGATGAGGACTTCTCGCTTCGCCCAAAGGAGCGTTCGACCTCCCGAATGGCGCGTTCAAGGACTTGCTGGAGTTCCCGCGCTTCCCGCGCGTCGGCATGGGTGAATTGTTCCAGGAGCCTGATGCGGGCCAACTCGTAAACGACCTCCCGCATCTCCCGAGGGTCGTCCGAGATCTCGCGGATCCGCGCTGACAACAGGCGGACAAGTCCGGCCTTGATCTCTTGCGCCGCCAAGGCGTTGGCTGCTGTGTCGCCGGGCTCCGTCATCAAGGCCGATCAACTAGCCCGGATAGTGCTGTTCCGCTAGGCTTTTTCACCCCCGGCTACAATGGGGCGCTTTGATGATCCGGCTGCAAAGGTCCCGCGCGATCAGCTCGAAGAGCTTGCTTTTGAGCAGAAACCTGTGACATTTCGCGCAGCTCCTCTTTCCGGTGTTTGACCATGCGCGGCGTTTTGACAGCGATCATGTTTTCGACCTTTCTGGTTCAATCTGCTTTTGCGCAAGGGACCAAGGACCAGGCCAACACCACCAGTTCCAGCATCGTGACGACACCGGATAAGAAGAAACAGACCACCCAGGCTGCCTCCCGGCCGACCGCCGTCCGGAATGTGACGGGAAGCCTTCCCGCCGGGCGGGCGGCCCAAGGCGTCTGGAGGAACGGCAAGCTGATCGCCGTGCCTCGGTGAGGTCGCGCAACGAACCGTGAAGGAACGGTGTTCGCCTCCCTGACGTTCCTGCTCGGGAGATGTCGCACATGAAACGCTTAGTCTTGATCACATTCGCGCTTGTCGCGCCTGCCGGTGCCTGGGCCCAGGGCGTCAACGATCCGTCGACGCCCAATCGCAACGTGATCATCGTCAATCCGTCGCAGCCCTCGGCCCGCAATGCGACGCGGAATATTCCGAGCCGGATCGAGGGTCCCGTGACGACGACTTACGGACGGGCCCGGCCCTATTACGGGAACAGAACCCGGGGCAGCGGGTCGAGCCGTCGCTACTAGGGCCTCTGCGCAACTGACGATTTTATCCCGATCTCATCGCGCTTTAGCCGCGGTGACCCCTGCCGGGCGTGTGCACGCTATTGCGGGTTGACTTCGACCTCCAGGGTCGACGTTCCGAGGTCGTGTCGGTTCTTGCCCGAGATCAGCAGCGTAAACTTGTCCGCGCCGGGCGTTCTGGTTTCTGCCGAATAGCGGAAGCCGGACCCGACCACCGCCAATTGTCCACGTGATGGTCCGCTCACGACCGATACGTTGAAGATCTGCATGTATGACCAGCGCAGTCCCTGAATGCAGTCGGCTCCAGGAGCGATCGACATCGTCCATTTCACCGTATCGTCCGACAAGGCGAACGGCGTGCGTTCCTTGATGCAGAGGGGGCTCGCCTGCGCCGCGAGGCCAGACATGGCGGAAGCCACAACGACAACAGCCAGCAGCAATATCGGTCTTGCACGCATTCCCGGCAACTCCACGAGGGGATGCCGACGCTAGCAGCAATGACCTAACGAGGTCTTAGAATGGAGCTGTTGGCCCTCGGCCGATCACATGACGCGGAGCGCAGGGGCGCAACCGTCAGCCGGCCTGTCTCCGGACCATGTCATCCTATCCCTGTTTTGCCCGACGCGTCAATCTAATTTCGGAAAAGTCGTATCTCATTGTTTTTGCTGATACCGGCTACTGTGCATGGGGTTGTTTTCGAGCTTTTGATGGGACGGCTCCGAGCTGAAGGTCAGGCGTCCGACCATTGCCCGCTAGCGAAGTCCTCAAGCCAAGGGAAATCTGGCCCGCGGATGCGCTTCCCTGCAATTTGCTGCAAGGATATAGACTGAAGGACTAGGAACGACTGCTTCCGGCCAATCGTCGTCCTTACGATGTGTCCCTTGGAGTGACTGGCGTGCGCACCGCTCGACGTGACCAATTGCCAGCCGACCGACGGCGGCCTGGGGTGCGGGCTGGAGCGATCATCACCATTGCCAGTGCATTCGGCCTCGGTCTCGCCTGCCCGTCATTGTGTCTTGCTCAGAGCGAGCCGGAGCCCTCGCTCAACGACTATCTTCCACCGCGCGAGCCGGAAGTCTCGCGCGACGAATGGCGGCAGCGGATCGAGGAGGCACGGCGGCGGTCCAAAGAGATCTCGCGCGAGCGGCGCGAGCATCCCGAGCTCTACAAGCCGATCCCCAAGGATCCAGACCTTGTCGCGAGCGAACGTCTCCTCCGCGACGACAGCCTGCAACGAGGCGACATCGTCACGACCAAGAAGGGCATGTTCGTCTATCAGGGGCGATCCGACCAACCGCGCCGCGACCAGGACTTCGTGCCGGTCAACCCGAAATCCGTGCGCTGAGCCAAAGCATGATCCGGAAAAGTGCGAAGCGGTTTTCCGGAAAGATCATGCGTAAACAACAACCAAAAGCGCGATGACGATCCATCCAAGTCTCATCGCGCTCTAGTACCGCCGCAGAATCTCGTTGAATCCGGGATCGGTCACCTTCGTGGTCTCGAGCAGCAGCGATTTGCCTTGCGGCGTTGCCTGCACGTAGGCCGCGATCAGCAGTGGCTCGTAGCGAGAGCGATTGGCCAGCGCCGATCGAATATCGGATTGCGCCAGCAGCTTGATCTCATCATCGGTCGCAGCGGCGCTCGAGGTCACGGTCCGGACGCGCGAGAAGGCAACGTCGATCGGGACCGATCCGGTCAGGTACGACATCTTGACCGCCGGCGTTGCCGCTTGGCCCGTCTGGGCCTGCAGCGTGCCGAGCGTGAGCCATAGCGCCGGCCTGACCGGTGAGACTTTCAAGGCGGCCACGACCGCGCTTTGGGCTGCCTTGTTCTCGTTGGCTTTGCCGACCGCATCGGTCGAAGGGCGGTGAAGAATGTCAGCGGCCACCGCCGCCGCGTAATTCGCCAGCAGGTCGCCATCCCACGACACGGATGCCAGAACGCCCGAGGCGGCGAGCTTCGCCTTGCCGGGCGGAATCTCGCCCGAGAACAAATCGCTGGCGTGAAAGCTCGGTCGTACGAGATCGCCATAGAACGCGATGCCGGCGTGAAGCGCCAGCACGATTGCGGTCAAGATGCCGATGACGCGAAGCAGGATCACCGAAGTTCGGCCCAAGCTTTCAAATTGCGAGAAGACTATCGCCTTGGATCGTCAATAGCGTCAAGTTTCCGGTCGCATATGCACCGGTGTCGATGTTGATGCGGTTTGGGCGGATATCGGGCGCGCTGACCGGCGTGTGACCATGCACGATATATTTGCCGAAGCGCTCCTCCGAGGCGAGGAATTCCTCGCGGATCCAGAGCAGATCCTCGTCCTTCTGGCGATCGAGCGCGACGCCCGGTTTGACGCCGGCATGGACGAAGAAGAAGTCGCCGCAGGTGAAGGACGAGGGCAATTGTCGGAGGAAGGCCAGGTGCTCCGGCGGCAGCGTGCGTTTCAGTCCCTCGATCAGTTCGACCTGCTGCTCCGCGGACGGATTCATGGTTGGCGTGATGCCGTAGGAGACCAGCGTCAAGAGGCCGCCATAGTGGCGCCACTCCTGCAGACGGGCGGGGTCCTTGAGCACCTCGAGCAGGAAGACCTCGTGATTGCCCTTCAGGCAGACCGTCTCGTGCGACTTCGAACGCGCGATCAAGAGATCGAGAACGCCCCGTGAATCCGGACCGCGGTCGACATAGTCGCCGAGAAAAACCTGGATGGCGCGCTGGGGGGCCGAGCGGGCAAGGTCGGCGTCGATGACGGTTAACAGCGATTGAAGCAGATCGGCGCGGCCGTGCACGTCGCCGATCGCATAAACGCGAACGCCATCGGGAAGCCGAGGCTTGGTCTTCTTTCGAAAGCGTGAGGAAAGGCCCATCAGGTCGGTCGAATCGCATCCAGCGTCACGAGCGGAACGTCGTGACCGCTCTTAGCAGAACAAGTCACACACCGGTATTCTTAATTGTTTCCGAACGATGAGCCCGCATTTTGATTAAAGAACCGTGCGGCCCTTGAGCCGTATCTCAAGACGTCTCGCGTAGCGTCTCCCCAACAAGAACGGGGAGCGCGACATGCGCAAAGTGGTAAAGTTCCTGGCGGCCGTGGCCGCAATCGTGGTTGCTGCGGGGGTGCAGCAGAAAGCGGAAGCCGCCTTCGTCGGTGCGCCCATGGGGCTGCGCGGTGCCATCCAGTACATCAAGTTCGACCAGCCGACGCTGGCGCCGATGGCGTTCACCATCTTCTGCCTGAAGTACAAGGACGAGTGTAAGCCGCGTCGGCAGCAGATCGTGTTCCGCGGCGGTCGCCTGAAGCTTACGGCCGAGCGCATCGCGCAGATGCAGGAGGTCAACCAGCGGGTCAACACCGCGATCCGCCCGGAGGCCAATCTGGAAGGGCTGCGCGGCGAGAAATGGCTGCTGCATCCGGCGAGCGGCGACTGCAACGATTACGCTGTGACAAAACGACACGATTTGATCGCCAAGGGCTTTCCGGCGCGCTCGGTGCTGCTGAGCGAGGTCGTGACCAGCTGGGGCGAGCATCATCTGGTGGTGGTGGTGCGGACCTTCTCCGGCGACCTCGTGCTGGACAATCTCTCCGGCCACATCGCGCCGTGGTCGAAGAAGCCCTATCGCTGGGTTCGCATCCAGTCGCCCAAGAACCCGAACTACTGGGCTTCACTCGGCGATCGCGCGGTCTGATCACCCGCGCTCTATCGTGATGCCGATTGGCTGATGCTCTGCGAGAGCCCCAATCCCACGATCACCGAAAGGCACAGGATTGCTGCCGGCCGCAGCAGTCCGGGACCTGCGAAGCTCTGCATCAGCGCAAAGAGAACACAGGCCGCGGCCGACGCGGGGAAGAACGAGTCGCGTCCGCGCTTCAGAGCCCCGAAGAACAGGCGGACCGTGGCGATCAGGCTCACCGCGATCATGGCAGCCAAGCCGAGCCATCCCATCTCTGCAAAGATGGCGATCGCCGTCGAGGGCGCGGTCAGAACGGCTCCGGCGTCGCTCTGATAGATTCCGCCCACCGCAGCAAAGGTCCCGGCGCCGGCGCCGAACCAGCGCGTGTCCGCCAGCATGCGCTCGAGGGCAGCCTCCGTCTCGGCTCCCAAATCCGGGACCAGCCGCAGGAGGAGCGGTCCGGAGCTGTTCTCGAAGAGGAAGGTCAGAACGATCGCCGCTCCGATCAGAGCTGCTGCCGACAAGGCGGCCGCTGCCAATGGCGAGAGGTCCAGTCTGCGGATGACGAGGATCAGCAGGATCAACACGACACCGAAAGCGGCTGCGATCGCGCTGCTCGTTCCGGCCAACCCAAAGATCGCGGCTGCGCTGGCCGAAGCCCCGGCAAGGCCGCAAAGGCCGATCACGACGGAGCGAAGGACCGAGTGATGGGTTTCGGCCCGCTCCGCCGCGAGCTGCATGATCGCCAGATTGAGCATGAGGCCGAGGCCGGCCAAGGCGGTCGCGAGGTCGAAAGGCGCGGCTGCAGCAAGCCCTGGCGAGAGCCGATGCAGGTCCAAGATCAAGGCGGCGACCCCCGTTACTCCGCCCAGCACGAAGAGAACCAGCTCGGCACGGCTGCGGTTGCGGACCACCAGGATGGCGACGCCGAGCAATGAGACCGCTGCGAGCGCCAACACCAGTGCGTCCAGAGTCAAACCGATATCGGCCGTGATCGGCCCGAACGAGAGGCCGCCGAGGACGTCGTGGGCGCTGGCCCAGATTGGATGTGCAAAGCTCAGGGGAAGGGGGACGAGTTGGGCCGCGATGCACAGCGGAATGGCGATCAGGATCCAGCGGCCCCAGGACGTCGCGCGGACAAAGTGCTCGTAGTCGGCTTTTCGCGTACTCCGGGCGGCTGCCAGCAGGCTTAGCGCTGCGGCCATCGACCCCAGCTGCGCACCGAACTTGGCACCGGCGATTTCGAGAGCGGAAGCGGAAACGATGGAAACGATGAGAGCAAAGTAAGCGAGGGACAAACGGCGCGCTCGAAGCAAATCCTGAAACGGTCAGGTCACCATACAAGCGGGCGGTGGGTTTTCAAACAGAGGCCTGTTTCGGACCAACGCCTCGACGTGGGCCGATCGCGCGCGCGGCCTCGTCTCGTCGTCGATCGGTGCGATCAGCGGGTGACCTTGACCGGACGACCGAAGATCCGGGTCGCACGCGCGGCAGCGAGGCCAAAGCGCGCTCCAGAACCAAAGAGATAGCCGCCCTGGAGGGCAATGGCTGCGAACGCCAGGCCCTTCAGGCTCTCGAGCACCGTGAGATCGACCAGCAAGCCGACCGGGATGGCGGCGAGCACCATAATGAAGGTCAACGGCAGCAGCACCAGGACGCGAAAGCGTTGGCCCAGCACGGCACCCGTGAGAAAGCTGAAAATCAAAAACGCGGTCATCCGAAACACTCTCCGTGCGCCGGACCCTAGGTTTGCCGCCTAAAAAGACCCTTAAGTCGTATGGCTAAATTTGGCCTATCGGCCACAATTTGCCAGCAGCGAATGATAGGCCTCCCGCAGCCCGTTAAGGGCCACCGTGCCCTTGATCTCGCTGTCGCCCTCCCTGACCACCACGGACAGCGAGGGCGTCGTCTGCCACTTTCCGGCGGCGAAGGCCGAGACCTCGTCCGGCAACTGCACGGCAGCCCCGGCGGCGGCCATGCTGCCCTCAAAGGTCAGGGTGCCGCCGCCGCTCGCGGCAATGGTCACCTTGGGGTGGCTCCGGGGCGGGAAGGGACGGATCAGGGCCACCAGCACGTCGACCTTGCCCCTTGGCGCACACCGGACGATCAGGCCGGCAAAGTCCGGGTCCGACAGGGCCGTGTCCGCCGTCTTCATGATGGCGGCGAAGCTTTCGCCGTCCCTCGCGCCTTGCGTCCGGGTAAATTTCCAGATGGATGCCGCGGCGGGGTTGGCCACCGCCACGATGGCCGCTCCCCGACATGAGGATCCCGAGCTGCCGGAGCAGGGGGCGGCAGGACGACCCCGATCGGCGGTGCCAAGGAGGGAACCTGCCAATAGCGGGATCAGAAAGAGGCCAGACACGTGGAATTCCTGCTCTTAACGGATCCAGCTGTAGCAGACGGCGGCCAGGCCAAAAAGCCTCGCTTTCGACATGTCGAGCCCTTGAGTGGGGCGGTTCGCTTGCCGGCCGAGCACACGAAATACAATAAATGGTCACAAAGGGTTAAACTAAGCCGCAAAGAGTGGCCCGCCCGCAACAGTAGCCAGCCGATCGCTCCGTTAACCACCGGCAACACTTGTCGCACCACCCCCTAGGCCGTACCACTTTACGTCACTTGGGGACCCTCGGGCACGATTCATGTCATCCATTGCCAAGACCTATGTTTTGAAGTTTGCGTTTCTGGCCGCCGCCTTGGCGCTCGGGGCATGCTCGACCAATCCCGGCTCGGGTCCGCTGACGGACGACGTCAACAATAAGATCCAGACCGAAAACGCGCCGGCCTACGAGCTGGTGCCGCTTAATCCGGCGACCGTGAAGATCCTGCACACCCACGAGCCCAAGGGGCTTGCTGGCGTGTTCACCGACCGCCGACCGCCCGCCAGCATCGTGTTCGGCATCGGCGACGTCGTCAGCGTCACCATCTTCGAGGCCGCGGCAGGCGGTCTGTTCATCCCGGCGGAAGCCGGCGTCCGTCCGGGTAACTTCGTGACCATCCCGGACCAAGCGGTCGACAATGATGGCTTCATCACGGTGCCCTATGCCGGCCAGGTCAAGGCTGCGGGCCTGACGGCGGTCCAGATCCAGCGCTCGATCATCGACAAGATCGGCAACCGCGCCATCGAGCCGCAGGCGGTCGTTGCGATGTCCTCGCAGCGCACCCAGCTCATCAGCGTGCTCGGCGAAGTCAATACGCCGGCGCGTTATCCGGCGAGCGCGGCGGGTGCCAAGGACCGCGTGCTCGACGCGATCACCCGCGCTGGCGGCATCAAGGGCCAGGGCTTCGAGACCTGGGTCATGCTGGAACGTGGTGGACGTCGTGCGACCGTGCCGTTCGAAAATCTCGTGATGACGCCCGAGAACAACGTTTATGTTCGCCCCGACGACAGCATCTACGTCTATCGCGAGCAGCAGAAGTTCCTGGCGTTCGGCGCCAGCGGCCAGAGCGGCGAGTTCAACTTCGATGCCTGGCGCATCAATCTTGGCGAAGCGGTCGGCAAGTCCGGTGGTCTCCTGGATGGCCAGGCCGATCCGGCTGCCGTGTATCTCTATCGCCGCGAGCCGCGTGAGGTCGCAGCCCAGCTCGGCATCGACGTGAGCAAGTACACCTCGGAGACGATTCCGGTCATCTTCAACGTGAACTTCCGCGATCCGGGCGGCTTCTTCCTCGCGACCAAGGTCATGATGAAGAATCAGGACATCATCTATGTTTCGAACTCGCGCAACGTCGAAGTTGCCAAGTTCCTGACCTACCTGCGTGTGATCATGGCGACCGGCAGCGATGCGGTGAACCTCTCGAACGACGCCCTGATCTTCCGCAACAACATCAAGCTGGCGCCGTAAGGCGGGGCTGGCCTGATCGACCGAAGCCGATGGCACCGGGCTTTGTCCCGGTGCCATTTTCGTTTAGCGACCCAATGGATATGATCTGGCCGCGGGGGGCGCGCCAGTGTTGATCACCCCGCAGCGTCGCAAGGGGCTTCATGCGCTGTCGAGCATTCTGGCGTCTTCTGGCTTTCATTCCTCTCGCCTTCGGGCTTGCACCGGTCGGCAAGGCGCTCGCCGCCGCAGCAGAGCTGGGCGTCCGCCACCGGATCGACGTGATGGTCTCCGCCGAGCCCGATGCCCCGATCTTTCAGCGTCTGCGCGGCGCCAAGGGGGAGCTTTCGTTCACGGTCCGCCTGTCGGCCAACTCCAAGGAAAGCAAGTTCTTCGGGATGCTGCGCCCGTCCTTCGCGGATATTGTCGTCCCGGAGGGGCCGGGCCAACCGCTGGTCCAGCAGACCAAGCTCTGGGAAGAGGATATCTGCCATCAGCGCCGTGGCATGCCGAAGGTCACCGTGACCCAGCTCGGCGGACATTTTGCGGAAGGCGAGGGGCGGATCGAGATATCCGCCATCAACCGGCACATTGGTCTTCTGGTGCCGCCCGACGAATTAACCCCCGGAATAAAACTCGATCAGGGCAGTGACAGCTTTGGGGTATTCTATGCGTTCCGGGCGCAGAGCCGGAACAGCCGCCTCAACGTGGATCTGAAGATCTATCCGATTGATTGTTTCCTCTAAAAGCTAAGGCAAGGCTCGCCTTAAGAAACGACAATGCGCCTTTGGCCTTCCAAGATTCGCTGGTCGTGGAGCTTGCCCGCGGCCTTCATCCTGTTCTTCGTGGCAGCCAGCGCGCCGTTTCCGTTCGGCTCGACCAACGATCTGTCGATCGCGTTCTGGTGCCTGTGTCTCGGGATCGCGGTGATCCTCGCGCCGACGCGCGATCTGCGGGCGCCGCATCTATGGCTCCTCGCCGGGATCGCAGTGATCGTCCTCGGTTACGCGTTCGTGTTGCATGAGCAGCTCTCCGACCATCCCTGGGTCGCGCCCTTCCAGCCGATCTGGAAACAGGCCTCGGATCTGCTGGGCGTGCCGATCGCGCCGTCCGCCTCTATCGTGAAGAACGAGGCGTTCTTCGCGCTCGGCGCACCGCTCGCCAACATCCTCGCCATCATCCTCGGCATCACCGTCGGCGCCGATCGCGAGCGCGCGCGACGATTGCTGTGGATCATCGCGATCTCGGGCGCGGCCTACGCGCTCTACGGCGTGCTCTCGTTCCTGATCGAGCCCACCATGCTCCTGTGGCGGGACAAGACGGCCTATCTGGGCAGCGTCACCGGCACCTTCATCAACCGCAACACGGCGGCGGCCTATTTCGGCTCCTGTGCGGTGATCTGGATGCTGCTGATTCTGGAGGATGTCCGGCGGCGATTGCCGGAGCGCAGGATCATCTGGAAGCGCGTCTCGCGCGACGTTTCTGACATTCCTCTGCGTGAGATGCTGCCGAAGGTCTTGGCGTTAATGATCTGCTTGATCGCGATGTTCATGACCGGTTCGCGAGCGGGCGTCGGCCTCTCGCTCCTTGCCATGATCGTCGCCGTCACATTGTTTTTACGGAGAGATCTGCCGCGCCGCACAGGCATCTTGAGCTCTCTTGCGGCGAGTACGGTGGTGGCGCTTGGCCTGATCTACTTGCTTGGCGGGCGGGTGAGCAATCGGTTTGATTTGCAGGGGCTCGCTGACGAGGGACGGGTGGAAGCCTGGAAATCCACCCTGAAGATCATCGGCAATAACCCGTGGTTCGGGACGGGAATGGGCACCTTCCGATGGGCCTTTCCGCCCTATCGGAGTCCTCATATTTCCATATATGGCGTCTGGGACCGTGCGCATTCGACGCCACTCGAACTCACCTCCGAAGTTGGAATCCCGCTGACGCTCCTCGTCGGGCTCGCCTGGAGTGTCATGTTCGTCGTCATGGCCCGGGGGATTTTCACCCGGCGGAGAGACGTCATTATTCCGCTTGCGGCAGCTGCGACCGCCAGTCTGTCACTGCTGCATTCGTCACTGGACTTCACGCTGCAGATCCCCGGCTATTCCATCCCATTCTTTGCTCTGTTTGGCGTGGGTTTGGCGCAATCCTTCCGGAGCCGGCCGGCAAGCGGGGAAGAAAGCAGGTCATCAATGATCGAGTTGGATCAACCCGGACGAGGTTTCCCGATTGACCGAGCCTCTGCTCCAACAATCCAAAAAAACCTCCGCCTTTGAAGCACTTAGGGCTTTAACGAAGATATCGGATTTGGTGGACAGCTAGCGGTTGTTTCGATAGGTTCACACGGACAGTTTAACAATGCTTCGTTAACTATGTTTTGGAATGGCTCATTTCAGGGGGTATCCATGAGCGTCTACAAATTCGCGCTTCGGATGGTTCTTACCGCGCTATTTGCGATCACGGTGACCGCCGCAGCGAACGCAGCGATTTACCCGCCGAGCCGGCAGCTTGCAGCCCAGACCATCTCGGACTTCAAAGCATCGCCTGCGAGCCTGCTGCAGCAGTTTGCTGCTGGCGGTGCCCAGATGATCTCGCGCGTACGCGATCTCGGGGCCTCCGATCCGACCACCGTGCCGGCCTTGATCGCTCTCCTAAAGGATCCCACGACGACGAAGGATCAGATGCGGGCGATTGTGGCTGGGCTCGCGCAGCTTGCACGCATGGCGGCACAGCAGGACCAGGCGTTCGCCAGCGAAATCCAGGCCGCGATCGCAGGGACGGGAAATCCGGACGTAATCGCTGCCTACCAGGCCGCAACCGGCGACGTCCAGATCGCGGCGACCGGCGGTGGCGGCGGCGGTGGCTCCGGCGCAGGCGGACCGACCAGTAACAACGGCTTTGCGTCGGGCGGATCGAGCGGAACTGCTTCCCCGTTTGGCGGCCTGCATTACCCGAATACGACGACAAGCTATACCGGCTCGACCAGCGCCTCGACCGTTGGCCAGTCAGTAAGTCCTTGATCAATGGCGCCTCGAGCCACCGTCTCTACCTCGATGTAGACAACGGAGCTCTGCCGGCGATGTCTGAAAAGCAAAACAGCGCTCAATCGGCGCTGTTTTGTTTTGTTTTGGTCGTTGAGCTCCGTTTCTTTTTCTCGTCTTGCGGCAATCCCGTGATCCACCGGGTTCTTTTTGCAGGTGGCGGCATGGTAGAGCCAATTGCGTTCGATGTCGCAGACCTAATGCCCTGGCTTTACAGCAAGACTTTTGCCGACAGACGATCCGGAGTCGGCAAGGATTGGCTTTGGAAATTGACCCATGCTGCAGCTAAATAAGCCGTCTTCCGAGATCAACCGTGCGATTGGTGACGTCGAGGATCCGTCGCCCCAGACGCTGAGCACGCTGATCGGTATGGTGAGGCGTCAGCTCCCGACCATACTGACAATAGTCCTGGGCTGCCTGATCGTCGCGCTGCTCTATCTGTTCACCGCTGCTCCGCGGTACAGCTCCACCGCATCGATAGTCATCGATACCCGTAAGGTGCAGCTGTTTCAGTCGCAGTCGGCGTTCGGAGATGTCGCGGTCGACTCTGCTACGGTCGAGACACAGGTCGAGATCCTTAAGTCTGAAAATATCAGCCTCACCGTCATTCGCGATCTGCATCTGATTGACGATCCCGAATTCGCCGGCGGCAATGGTGGACTTCTTGGTGCAGTCGTCGGTTCGATATCTGGGCTCTTTTCCGGCAGCCATGTTGCATCGGAGTACGAGTTGACGCGTGGAGCGCTGCAGCGCTTTGCGAGCAACCGCACCGTAAAGCGCGTTGGTCTGTCGTATGTGATGGAGATCGGTTTCACTTCTCACGATCCGCAGAAGGCCGCGCGGATCGCCAATGCAATCGCGGACGCCTACATCGTCGACCAGCTGGAGGCAAAATATCAGGCAACGCGCCGTGCCAGCGTCTGGTTACAGGACCGCATCAGGGAACTGCGCACCCAAGCCTCGACCGCTCAGAGGGCCGTGGTTGACTTCAAGACCGCCAACAACATCGTCGACACTGGCAAGGGCTTGATGAACCAGCAGCAGCTGACGGAGGTCAACACACAGCTCATCTCTGCACATACGGCAACGGCCGAAGCCAAGGCGCGGCTCGATCGCATGAACGACATGCTGAAGCAGGAGATTCCGGACGCTTCCGTGGCCGACGCCCTGAGGAATGAGACTATTGTCAAGCTCAGGGGCCAGTATGTCGACATGGCTTCGAAGGAGGCAATCTGGTCTGCCAAGTATGGTTCGGATCACCTTGCCGCGGTCAATCTCCGCAAGCAGATGGCGGAGATCAAAAGGAACATCACGGACGAGCTCAAGCGCATCCAGGAATCCTACAAGAGCGACTACGATATCGCGCTGACCCGTGAGGACGCCATCAAGTCCAGCCTCAACAGTCTGGTGTCGGAATCGCAGCTTACCAACCAAGCGCAGATTCAATTGCGCGAACTGGAAAGCAATGCTCAGTCGTACCAGGCGATGTACGACAATTTCCTGCAGCGCTACATGGAGAGCGTGCAGCAGCAATCATTCCCGATCACCGAAGCGCGCGTCATCAGCGCAGCAACGACCCCCCTGGTGAAGAGTTCGCCCAAGACGTTGATTGTTCTGGCTGCGGCACTGCTTGGAGGCCTGATCCTCAGTCTTGGCGCCGCGATAGCGCGCGAGCTTACGGATAAGGTGTTCCGGACTGCAGGCCAGGTGGAGGCCTCGCTCGGCGCAAACTGCATCGCTATTTTGCCTGCATTGGGCGATGAGGCTGGCCAGTCGACGCTCTCTGGCAGGTTCGGCAAAAAGGATCTGCAACCGAATCTGTTGCGCTATGTTGTCGAAAATCCGCTATCCCGTTTCGCGGAGGCCGTGCGGTCTCTCAAAGTGGCCGTGGACCTGAACTCGATCGTGCGCGAGAATCGCGTGCTGGCGATCACGTCCACACTGCCTGACGAAGGCAAGAGCACGCTATCGACCAATTTGGCACAGTTGATGGCGCATGGTGGCTCGCGCGTGATTTTGGTCGACGCCGATCTGCGCAATCCCTCGCTGTCTCGCTCGCTCGTGCCGGACGCGAAGTGCGGTCTCGTAGACGTCGTGGCGCAAAAAGTGCGGCTAGAGGATGCGTTGATAGTAGATCCCGAAACGCGGCTTTCCGTTCTCCCCGCCGGCGTCACCTCAAAGCTTCTGCACACCAACGAGATCCTTGCTTCCAAGGCAATGCGCGACTTCGTTGCGCTGTTGCGCTCGAAGTTCGACTACGTTGTGCTGGACATGCCGCCGATGGCGCCTGTGGTTGATGTGCGCGTCACTGCATCGTACGTCGATTCCTACGTGTTCGTTATTGAGTGGGCCAAGACCAACATTGACGTCATTATGCACAATCTACGCGGTGCACCCGTGATTCAAGAGAAGCTGCTCGGGGTTGTGCTGAACAAGGCGGATATCAATGTGCTCGCGCGGTACGAATCCCACTATGGCCGCTATGACAAGTACTACGGCCGTTATGGATACACGGAGTAGGAGCAATTACGAAGCGAAGCTGGCGCGCGTGCCTCTGCTGTTGCTCGGTTTTGCCAGTGTTCTTTGGTTCTATCTTGCCCTGCCATCAATACGGTCGGCTGCGGCAGTCCGTGACGTCACCGCGCGCATTCTGTCGGATGATCGATTGAAGCCGGGTGCCATCAGCAAGACGGCAGCACAGATTGCGGATCAGCCAAAGTTGAAGGTCGAGCACAGTGAGGCCGTGCGCGGAGAAGCCCTTATCCTGCTGCGTGCGGCTGAGGAGGCCACAGGGAAAAAGCTCCCGGACGAGGTGGACCGGGAGGTGAAAACCGCTGAAGAGAAGATTCAGTTTTCGCTTTCCGTGAACCCAACAGATGCTTTTCTTTGGTTGATGCTTTACTCAACGACGATTAGTCGCGACGGTCTCGATTCCCATAAGATCAGATATCTTGATCAGTCCTATATCATCGCGCCCTTCGAGGGCTGGATCGCGCTAAGGCGCAACAGAGTGGGGCTTGCGGTCTTTCCGATCTTGGCGGAGACAACCGGGAATAAAGTTGTTTCCGAGTTCGCTGCATTGATCGATAGCAATTTCGTCGAAGAGGCCGTGACAAATTTCGAGAGCGTGAATTCGGCCGAGCGGGGACGTCTTCTAAGCTCTCTGGAACGGGTAAACAGGGTTTCGCTCGAAAGCTTCGCCAAAAAACTGGGCCGCAATGGTCTGAAGGTGAGCGTGCCTGGCGTGGAGATCGATGCTCGGCCATGGCAATGATCGCGGAGATCCGTGGGTCCTTTTGTGGTCTTCGCCAAACGAGTGAAATGACAGTTGGTCCTGCACGCACCAAGATCGAGGCTGCACTGGTCCGAACGTTGTGAGGTCGGCCTCAGTAGGCCGAGGGTCGTCCGAACGTGACAACGATGGTCCGCAGCAGAATGAAGAGGTCCAGCGGTAAGCTCCAGTTATTGATGTACCAGAGATCATGCTCCACCCGCTTCTCCATCAGTTCGAGCGCGCTTGTCTCTCCACGGTAACCATTCACTTGCGCCCAACCTGTGATGCCCGGCTTCACGTGATGGCGAAAGGCGTATTGGCTGATGATCTGCTCATATTCAAGGTTGTGGGCGGCGGCGTGGGGGCGGGGACCGACCAGCGACATGTCTCCGCGCAATACGTTGAAGATCTGAGGTAGTTCGTCGATCGAGGTCTTGCGCAGCCATTTGCCGATGCTGGTCACTCGCGGGTCGCTTTTGCTGGCCTGCACGATCGTCGGGCCGTCCTCTTGAACGCGCATGGTACGAAATTTGAAGATCCGAAAGGCGCTTCCGTTGAAGCCGTTGCGCGTTTGGCGGAAGAGCACTGGCCCGCGCGAGCTCGCCTTGACCATGATGGCCGCGAGCAACATTACGGGGGCGAAGATGATCAAGGCAAACGAGGCGCCTACGAGATCAAGCGTGCGTTTGATGGCCCGCTCTTTCCAGCTCAAGGGCGCGCGTCTGAGCTCGGCCGTCCACGTGCTGCCTGCGCTGATCAGAGGGGAGCTCAGGAAGCGCGAGACGTTTACATCAGGGACCAGATGTACAGGAATGGGGAGTATCTTTAGCGCGTCCAAGACGCTGTCGATTGCGTGCTGGTGACCCCAGCTCATCAGCAGGAATACGTGCTCGACCTGATTCTTCCGCGCGTAGACGATCAGCTCTTCGATACAAGGGCCCACCCGCGACATCAAAAGCGGTGAGGTCAGCAGGTTGGCACGAACCTCGAGCGTTCGCATCACACGGTAGTGTTGGCAGAGCTCCATCATTGCTGCGGACGAGTCCGGAAGACCCATCTCGGCAATGACGACGCTTCGGCTGTTGGCAAACGCACCTTGGCGCAACGCGCGCGTGATCCATCGTGAGGCGATCGTCTTCCAGACGAGCAACGTTGCAAGGCCGATGACGTAAAACGATAGAATTGCGCCTCGGGAAAACTCACCGCTTACCTTCATCGTGAAGGCGATCGCGAACAGAGCTGCGAACACACCAGTCCAAGTCGTCGCGACTATTCGGCATTGCCGCCGCAGGTTCGTCATGCTGGTCAGACGATAGCCCTGCTGGATTGTGACCATGAGGCTGAAGTGGATCGCAACCAACAAGCTGGCCGCGGCGTAGACATCGGCCTTGCTGATCGCCGACCAGGAGAGAAGGTGGTATATTACCGCGCAGACTATCCCGCAGGTGACGATCAGAAGTCCATCGGCTGCAGTCATGAGCCGCTCGATAATCTCCGGACGGAGCCAAGTTGGACCTGACCAGCCCGAAGCTGCTGCGGAGCGTTCCGAAATCTGAGTTTCTATGCTGCTGTCCGCGGTGGAGCCCGAAAGCTTCGAGCGGAAGGAAGTAACTGACATTGCAATGAAATCCATAAAACTAGGAAAATATTCAGTATGCAATTGACACGCAATTTAAGCAAAGCTGTAACTAAAACAACGATTAGCAGGATGTAACCCTACCATCGTCGCCATCGTGCCGCACGTTCAGAATAGCTGACGCATTTTCCTGGGGATTTCTGTGGTTCGAACACGATCGCGGCGAAGGTCCGGGCGCCGGCGCCGGTACCTGTGGATCGTGCTGGCCGCTTTCGCCGCGCTGGCTGTTTTCGGAGCACTTGTCCGAGTGCTGCAACCCGAACAATGGCCTGTCGCCGGGAGGCGCGAACCGGTCCCGAAAACGGCGATGCTGCTGGACGGCTTGTTCGGAGCTCGATTCGCCGGCGAGATGATCGCAGACAAGGAAGGATTTTTTCCTCCGAACGTGGTGCTCCGTGCCAGGCCGGATGATCCCGACTTTGTCGCGACGGTCGCGCGCGAGCACGCGATCGGGGTCACCACCGGCCAGAAGTTCCTGCTTGGCGCCTGGCGTGGCATTCCCGTCACCGCTTTCGCGGCAAGTCGGCTCGACACGTCTTCGGCGATCTTCACCTGGGAGAGCTCCGGCCTGCGGAGCCCGGCCGATTTGGTCGGTAAGCGCATCGGCTATCGCAGGGGCAGCGAGGGCGAGGTGCTCTTCGATGTCCTGATGGCCCAGCTTGGCCTTCCGCGCAGTCAGATCGTGAAAGTACCTTACCAAGACGGCCTCGACGCATTGCGATCCGGCGCCGTGGATGCCGTTATCGTCGAGGTCGGTCAGGAGTTTACGCCGTCTGATCCTGATTTTGCGCGCCTGAAGATAATCAAACCTCAGGATTATGGAATTCACGCGCCCGGAGTGGTCTATTTTGCCAGTTCGGCTTTGCTTCAGGATCGCCCCTCCACCATGGGGCAGGTCCTTGAGGGCCTGATCAAGGGCTGGCAGTTCGTTTACGACGACTATTCACGTAGCGTACCCGCTCTGGTCGGCTATGATCGGATAGGGCTTAGCGCCGACCGCGTAAGGCTTGAGCTCCAGCAGCAGCGAGCCCTGGTCGTGCCAGCGGCCGGCCGCATAGCCGAGTACGACGAAAGTCGCTGGAAAATGCTGCGTGACGCCCTCATTTTTTCGAAATTGGGGGAGGAGACCGTGCCAATTTCCCAGGCAGTCAACTACCAACTCTTGCGGGATACCTACCGCCGATCGCCCAACCTTGCAGGTCAGGGGGCTTGGAGCGGGGTACGGGCGGTCAAATAAGTCACAGGTCCGATCTGTATCGCCGCAAACCCAAGTTCCGATAGCTGCATCAGTTGCTTGGCGCGTCATGAATTGATAGCGTCTCGCAAGTTTTTAGGGTGCCGGTCTTGTTGATCGCTGGTCCGGGTCGCCGGCTCGGGGTGGCGATTGACGTCAGACTACCTGAGGGGCAGGGAGCTTTTCCGAATGTTGAGGACCTTTGCGCGGCTAGGACTTTTGGCGTTGGCCGCATCCGGCTTTGCTGCCAGCAGCGCGAGCGCCATGCAAGTACCAACCAGCCGGGCCTTGCTCATCGGTGAGAGCCAGACAACGCCAATTACCTTCTGGGCCCAGCCTTATCCTTATCGCTATGTGCCTTCGCGCCATTGCCCTCTGGTTCGCGTTGAAACTCCGTATGGTTGGTACTGGGATCGCGTCTGCGCTACCGCCAGAGAGCCCATTCTGCGCCGCGCTTATTGATCCCAATCCAGATCGCGAGTTGGCGACCTAAGTGCTGGAGCAGCTTGACATCCTCCCGGATCTTGCGCCGTCCACGTCCAAGCGCATTCACTATTAACAACATTAGCATGTGACACGACTCGTCCGCCGGGCAACATTGTGGCAGTGAGTTCTTCTACGATTCGCATAGACATTTATTGCAAGGGACACTCAATGAACTTGTTCGGTTCTACGATTTAAAGAAGTGAGCTCGCCGGGTGCGAGCCTTCGCACGTCTACCCTCCGCACTTTTCATCCCAAAGCCTTGATGCCGCTCGCTGGAGCGCTTCGGATATCCATTTGCACAAATGGGTAATCACTCGGGCTGCATTTTTAACCTAGGTTCATTCCCCGATCTGTTATGGAAAACCCTATCATTCGCACGAACGTACTTGGCATTCCTGTAAGCCTCGTAAATTTGGTCCAAGCTGCTAAGCAAATTTCAGCCTGGGCGCTCGATGGCAGTAAAGCTTACTCGGTGTTCGTGCGCGACGTCCCCAGTCTTATGTTGGCGCTGAGACAATCGGAGCTCTGCGATCTGCATCAAACCGCCGATCTTGTCGTCGCTGACGGGACGCCCCTGGTCTGGGTCGCGCAAATGAAAGGCCATGGAAACGAGATCGGTCGCGTGCCGGGCGCCGACCTCGTGGAGGAAGTCTGCAAGTTCTCATTGTCATCGGGACAAAGTCACTTCTTTTACGGCGGAAAGCCCGGCGTCGCCCAAAGAATGGCTGACAACCTCACTCGGAGATATCCGGGGCTGAGGGTCGCGGGCATCAGTTCTCCTCCGATGCTGGATATTGGTCCGGATTTTGACCTGCTCAAAGCGTGCCGAGAAGACATAGAAGATATTCGCGCACGCAACCCGGACGTAATTTGGGTCGGCATCTCCAGCCCCAAACAGGAGTACTGGATCGCGAAAGCTGCGGCGACGTTAGACCGTGGCGTGTTTATCGGTGTCGGAGCCGCTTTCGACTTCCATTCTGGAGCGGTCAAAAGAGCGCCAGCCTGGATGAGGAATAACGGACTCGAGTGGTTGCACAGACTCATGAGCGACCCGCGTCGTCTCTGGCGAAGGTACCTTGTGCTCGCGCCGATGTTTGTCGTTAAGGCCCTCGGAGAATTGCTTTTGGCGGGCAAACAGCGAACTGGATAGCTCTTCACTAGATGGCATGAAAGAGCAGGCGTGTCGGCGGCCATGCGCGCCCAACTGGCGTGATGTCCGAGTTTCAAGAGGCGTAGGTAATGAAGCTCTCTAATGAAAAGAGATCGCGCTCGAGCGAACTTCGCGTCCTTGTCGCGACCCCTCTTGGACTCAACGGTCGCGGTGGTATTGATCGATTGAACGATGCGATCTTCGAGGCCCTCGGTGCAACGTCGGATACGACAGTCGTTGCGGAGCGGCTGGTAACTCGCGGTCAACGGGGACTTTTCGCGGCCCAGTTCGTATTCTTCCTTGCGCTGATCAAGCTCATCCTGCGTCGTGTCACCGGGAAGATAGATCTGCTGCACATTCATTTGTCGGACTGGGGAAGCAGCTATCGCAAGGCGACACTAGGCGCGGCTGCTCGCATGCTGGGAATTCCCTATGTTGTGCATCTGCACGGGGCAGTGTTTGATGAATTCTGGGGTGCCGCCCCCCGAAGATTAGGAACCGCAATCGACAATCTGTTTCGGTATAGCCGAAAGATAATCGTGCTGGGGAATTACTGGGCGGAAACGGTCAAGAGCAGAGTACCTGACGCTGCGGACAGAATTGTCGTTCTGCCTAATGCGACCAGGGCTGCATCGCGTGCTCGAACTCCGCCGACGGACTCGCGCGTCCGAATAACGTCGTTGGGACAACTCGGCGAACGCAAGGGGACACCTCAGCTGATCGAGGCTCTTGGCCAGCTTTCCTCGAAGCCGGGCTGGGTTGCCACAATCGCGGGGGATGGAAGCGTCAACGAAGCGCGCTCTCGCATTGCTGAAATCGGCCTCAAAGACCGAGTCGCCGTGCCCGGTTGGCTCGGGCCGGACGATACCGCCGAATTGCTCTCAAGAACCGATGTCCTTGTGCTTCCGACGTTTGCAGAGAATCTGCCGATGGTCATCCTCGAGGCCTTTGCCCACGGCGTTCCAGTTGTTTCAACTCCCGTTGGTGCCATTCCGGAAGTCGTTCAATCGGGAAGGAATGGCCTTCTTGTTCCGGTTGGAGATGTTGAAGCGCTCGTTGCCGCGATCGACCAATTGATCGAGAGTCCAACGATGCGCGCCTCGTTCGGGGAGGCCGCACGAAGAGATCATTCAGCAAAATATGAAATCACCACTTACGTAAGCACGCTTGCCGAGATCTGGCTGGATCTGGCGGCGACACCGAGTTTCGATTCGCGTACCTCCATGGGATTGGGTGAGGTCCGTTCATGACCAGCGTCAGCGTGATCATCAAGGCGTACAATGAGGAAGCTCATATTGCAGCTGCAATCGAAAGCGCCTTGGCAGCCTTGAACGGCTTGCAGGGGGAAGTGCTGCTGGTGGACAGCGCTTCAGTCGACGATACGGTCAAAATCGCATCGAAATATCCGATCTCGATCCTTGAAATCAGGGACGTGAATGAGCGCCGCTGTGGGGCAGGCGCGCAGGCTGGTTACCTCTATGCGAAAGGCGAGTTCCTCTATCTCATGGACGGCGACATGGTTCTCGACGCAACGTTCTTGCGGAAAGCGCTTGACTATCTCACTGCGCACAGCGACGTCGCCGCAGTGGGAGGACGCATCAGCGAGATGTCGACGAAGAACCTGGAGTTTCAGAACAGGGCGCAAAAGCTTGCCCAGTTAAGCCCGTTGGGAGACGTCGATCGCTTGGCGGGAGGAGGACTTTATCGGCGAAAGGCCATCGACGAACTGGGCTATTTGACGGATCGGAATCTTCATGGGTATGAGGAGTTCGATCTAGGCGTTCGCCTTCGATTGCGGGGGTGGAAGCTTATCCGGCTCGATGCGGCCGCCGCCGAACACTACGGTCACTCGATGAGCACCTATCGGCTGCTTTGGCATCGGGTGAGAATGGGATATGTTCTCGCAACCGGCGAGCTTCTGCGCGCGTCATTCGACGGAAACTATCTCGTTCAAGTGACGAGAGCACTTCGTGAGTTCCGTCTCTGGATCGCCGTGCTGACTTGCTGGCTCGTGTTTGGTGCAATGTCGCTGTATTTCTCGAGCAAGCTGGTTGTGCTCGGTGCATTGGCGGTTCTTGGCCTCATCATAACCATCTTGACGGTGCGCAAGCGGTCACTGTCCAACGGCATCTACATGCTGTTGGGCTGGCAAGTCTTCGCGCTCGGTATGCTTTTTGGTCTACTCCGGAAGAGGGTTCCTCCGCGCCAACCGTTGCGGATCGAGGTACTAAAATTCACCTGACGGGGCGCTCGGAGAGATGTTTTGGGTCAACCTGAGAAAGGAGATCGGGGCGAATAAATCCCTGCGCGTGAAGATCTTCATTTTGGTCTTCCGCCTGACCAGTTATTCCTTTCACTCTGATCGAACAAAGATTCTCTATTTCGGTTGCAACCTCTTCTACAAGCTGACGTGCTTCCTGTTCAAGATTGACATCTTGGCGCGAACCGAAATCGGGTGGGGATTGCGGATATTCCACCCCTTTTGCATTTGCATTCACCCGGATGTAAAAATCGGCGCGCGGTGCATCCTTCGGCACGGCGTCACGCTCGGCAATGCAGGCGAGGACTCCGATACTGTGCCGTCGGTAGGAGACGATGTTGAATTCGGCTGCTACGCGACAGTCATTGGGGACGTGCGGATTCCTGACGGTACAAAGGTCCGGGCTCTCTCCCTTACGACGGCCACCAGGCGACCATCGTGAGTTCATCCCTCCGCCGACAATTTTGGTGCTCGCGTAGCGACCTGCGTCGTCGATCAGCTCCGGAAAAGCCATCGTGAATATCGCCCGCCCGGTACCAAACTTCCGCCGCGCACTTCAGATCCACTACTCCTTCAAGTTCACCAACCTGGTGCTGGGCTTCGCGTTTCAGATCTTGGTCGTCAAGACCTTGAGCCCGAACGACTACGCAATCTATGCGTTCTTCCTCGCATTGCTATTGACGATGGAGCGGGTTTTCTCGCTTGGCATCGATCGCACCCTGCTGCGGTACGTTCCGGCATATTCGGCCGACGGAAATTTCGAGAGCCTGAGCATCCTGCTTCGGAAGGCGGCAATAGCGAGAGTGGCTTCAATATCTGTGGCGGTTTCACTGGTCTATCTGATGGCAGTATACGGGGGTGGCGGTGTGCTGCCGGACGAAAGTCCCTTGACGCTGTATGGCTTTTGCATTTGGTACATTAGCTATGCTGTTATGACCGACCTTGAAATGCTTGCGCAAAGCTGGGTCCTGCACGCCACGACAGCAGTCGCAGGAACACTCGATGTCCTCGCCCGAAGTGCATCAGTTCTTTGCCTGGTCGGCTTGGAATACAAGATCTCTGGTGTGACCATTATTGTCGTATCGGCCATCACCACGTCTTTGGCGTCGGTCTTCGTATTGGCGAGAATGGTATGGTTCAGATCGCAAATTGCCCATCTCGTGATCGAGCGCGACAAGGAGCCTTCTCATCTTGCGGTGCGGGGCGCCCCCGTTTTCGCGCTCTCGGTCTATGCATCGAACCTTGGTTGGTTGATGACAAGCCCATCCGTCATCAGAATACTCGCAAAGGGAGGGCTTGATGTGGTCGCCTTCTCTGCTTTTTCCTTCGCGCAAGCTCTGTGTGTGTCGATCCAGCGATCATTTCCAGGCCCGATGGTTCTGCCAAGCCTTGAGCCGATATTCGCGAGGTTCTCAACCTCTCCCAATCTCATGTCCGAGTTGGTGGCCATCATCTTCAAGTTCGAGTTGATATGCTTCGCGTCATTCTCAATCGTAACGGTTCTTGCCGGAGAGCAACTTATCGCGATCATCTCGCGGCCTGAGTACGGGCAGTACTATTATTTGTTTCCCGCGATCATGTTCGTGCTTTTGCTCCAAACGATCTACCGCGTCGGCGAACTTGTCGCGAGTCTTCAGCTCACGCATATGGTGTTTCTTGTCCTTTGGCCGGTATCCATTTTGGGCAC
Organism: Bradyrhizobium sp. 1(2017); assembly: GCF_011602485.2. NCBI lineage: Bacteria > Pseudomonadati > Pseudomonadota > Alphaproteobacteria > Hyphomicrobiales > Nitrobacteraceae > Bradyrhizobium > Bradyrhizobium sp. 1(2017). The sequence goes on from NZ_CP050022.2 coordinate 1,971,246, forward strand.
AGCCTCCCTCTATTTCACAGTCGAAAAATGGGGGATGGTCGCAATTCTGTTGATTCCTATTCTGGAAAGCATGGTGCGTATTGCGATTGTCATGCATTACAACCGCCATTCGGTTGGATGGCGGGCGATCGATCCGGTTCGTTCACTGCAGGTCTGTCTGTCTGCGAGCGTGGTGATCGTGATGGCTCTGCTGGTTCGCAAAGCGTTTCCAGAGTTTCAAATTGCCTTGGCAATGGGAAGTCTGCTTGTTTTTTTCGGCTCACTCTTTGTCGCTCGCCCGTTTCGCAAGGAGGAGTTGGAGTCCCTTGCGCTCGCGGTTCCGTCGTCCCCGCGAGTCCTGACCAGGTCGATAGCTCGTTTGGCGAGATAAAAGATCGCCGCCGCTCCCGTCGAACGCACAAATCAAGCTGCGTGAACTAGACTTGATCGGCGAGCCTATGGCGGTGATCCGGTGCCTATTTTCCAAGCCGCAGCGCGTCGATTATATCGGGATCGAAGTCGTACGGCGGGCTGGATGAGGCTATCCCGAAGCAGTCGCCTTGCAGCTGATGGATAGTAATCAAACCCAGTTTGCTCGCGTCAGAGATGTCGCGTATTGCTCGAATGAAATTGAAGGCGCTAACGGCCGATGCCTTGCCGGAGCACCCATCCTGATCATGATTCACGCCAAACTCTGTATTCATGATCTGCCTTCGGGATAGATGATGCTTGTCTGCCCACGCTGTGACCACGTTGAGTCGCTTCGATAGCAGTTCCACATTGCCGAATTCGGTTGAATACTTATCGAAACTATAGCTGTGGGACCCCCGATAAACGAAGCCGAGCACCAGCTTGAATTTTTCCAACAGCGAGAGGCTTGGATCATCGATGACGGTATTTCGGAACATCTCCTTGGCGCGTCTCATCGCTGCTTCGTCACCGGCCGGAAAGGGAAGTGCGCGAACATGGGAGAAAAAGCCAGGGTAGCCTTGGTGCGTGAACGTCGCGGATTCGTATGGGTGAATTGCAAAGCCCGTGTTGGCGTCAAATTGTTCGGGCCTCAGATTGACAACGCCGGCCGAGGGGTCGCCGCTGATCAGCCCGTCCAGCCCCGCGTATCCCGTGCCGGCGACGATCAAGGTGTGGCTCGGCAGAACGACGCGGATCTGCCTCCAGTAGTATTCGACCTGCTCATTCCATGCTCGTCGAGTACGGAAAGACTCAGGGGGAGGAGGTTCGTTGAAGAGCTCAACCGCGACTTCAGCGGCCGAGAAATGATCGCGTACTGCCTGCGCCAGTTTGCGGACAACATGGATCAAGCGTTGAAAGCGCGGGCCATCTGGCCCATCAATCAGATCAACGTCGGCAAAACCAGGGACCGGATGAGTACCAACAGGAAATGGATGTACGTCGACGATTACCCGTAATCCGCTTCTTATCCTTCGTGAGATGCCGATTCCTATTTGCTCGACGAGTGCATCCAGCTGAGGCTCGGTCTCCGCGGACATTAGCGCTCCGACGTCCACAACCATCCGCAGACAGTCAAAGCCCAGTGACTTCGCCAGCTCCAATCTTGAGTTCGGCAATACTTGCGTGTCAGAACCGCCATTTTCGAACGGACTAGCGGTGTAGACCGCTGATCCAGGCGGGCCAATTGACTTTCCGTAGCCAAAGGGCTGAAAAACGTTCATGCAGACAAGAGTTCTTCCGCTGTCGGAGAAGGCCAGGGTGTCGTTTTGCAGTCCTGCCGCTGCCAGCGTTCCGCAAATCCAGAGGTAGATACCAACTCCGACAACGGTCGTTGAGGAAAGCCGCTTTGAGGCGTCGTTGAGGCATTTCCGAAGCGGCAAGCGGGGCGGGCTCAACGAGTGGCGCAGGAATCTGCGACCATACGTCCTCAATAAGCGATTCAGAGCCGCTCGTAGAAGCTTGAATGCTCGTGCTTCTTCAGCAATAGCTACCATCACGAAATACGCGCCAAAGGTTGCCGTCGAGAGTCGGACTCGATGGGATGATCAGCTGTGCCGAGCAGCGGAGCTCCCACAATTAGCTCAGTTGATGGGGGCGGCGCGTTTTCTTCAGTGGCATATCCTGCCTAGGCCTCAACCTTTACAGGACCCAGATTGGGCCTGCGATGCCGACCGTACCGAGCGGCGTTGCCTGCAGCAGAGTTGTTCACGCGAACCAACATGGTGGCGGCCAAAGCCATCAGAAGAGGCCAGAGCGAGTTCGCGGCGAGGAAGCCACTTTCTACCACATTGAGCTGGATGGCATGGAACACCACACATATGGGGAAGGTGGTTTCCAGACTGGGGGCGTTCGACGCCAATAACAATCGTGTTCCCTGGAAAATCAGCCAGCATAAATAGAAAATCAGGACCACCAGCCCGACAAGCCCAAACGAAACTATGATGTCCAGATAACCATTGTGGGTGCTTCCCAGATCCAGGCTTGTGATGGATGCGATGGTTGCCCCAATCGACAAAAAGCCGGAAAAGTAACCATAACCCATAAGCCAATGTTGGCCCATGAACGAGAGAACGTAGTTCCAATAAAGGGTCCGCCCCGTAAGGTCTGGAGATTTTCCTAGCGCTTCCAGGGCGAGTGCTACGGCGCTATCTGCAAAAGAAAAGAAGAGCGCGACGATCGCCGTGAAGAGCAGAAGCACGGCTAATCTCAAGTCCAGTGGCGTCCTGATAACCAACTGCATCAATATGCCAATCAGGATCAGATTGAGGGCCGTGACAAATCCGGTGCCAGACCCTGCGAAGGTAAGGCATATTGTTGCGGCAGCAATGGCCGCCGCGCGAAGGAATGGAGACTTTGTGACTAGTCGCCCGTAGAGAGCCAGCATGCCGAGGGTAAATCCGGCAACCGCTCCGAGGCTGTTCTTGTGCGAGAACACCCCGCGCCACCGCCCGGCATGAATGGGCTCAAGTGCGTCGGAGGCCTGATGTACGCCGGCTTCTGGAAACGCGGTAGCCCAGATCATGCTCAGTAGCATCACAAGGATAAGTGCTCTCAGGACGAACCTTATCGTATCCTTCAGCGTGTATGACGAGCCAAGAGCTAGAGCAAAGAGAATTGTCCCAAGAAGCGCGAACGAACGCCTAATGGTCAGCTCCGCGTCTGGAGCCCATAGGGCGGACGCGAACGCCATTGCTGGAAGTAGAAAGATCGGCCATGCGCGAACGACGATGACGAAGGGCTGCGAGGTCCGCGCGAACAGCATTAACGACACGAGGTAGATCGTCGCCGTGATGATCTGCGACAGCATAGAGCCGTCGCTGAATTGTCTGGGAAGGCTGGGGTCGACGCCCGCAATTTGTAGCGTAAATGCGCCCGTAAGAACGACGAAGCCGCCCAAAAAGAAAGTGGCGCGCGCGACCTCGTGAGCGTTCGCAAACCTCAGCGAGAATGAGCCTCTGAACGGTCCGCTGGCACCGAAAAACAGGTCCTGCTTGTGCCGAGATTGCTGCAAGTATTGTAACTCCAAATTGCCTCGACCGACACATTGGCACCGAACGATTGAAAGCAGAGACGACCTGCCATTTGAGGCGCCTACCTGAGCAATGAGGGTAAGGAGCACGGACGTTGGGACGAGCAGGACATATATCGAGAGGCGGCATAGCCAAAAGTGCTTGTTGATAGCCCATTGTACCCCAATCGGCCACGGAAATCTGTGTGCCCCCGGGGCTTACCGGGGGCAACGATCGGGATACGCTTAACCTGCCAAAGTGTTCCCGGCACCGATGTAGGCGCGAAGAATCCGTCTTGCGCAAATGGAGCAACGATAGGTCGACGGAGCTGGTCGGCTAGTGCACGGTCGACGATCGTTGATGTGCGGTTTGCCGGGGGAGTTCGCGGATGGCGGTGAGTTCGTGCTTCGGCGCGCCTATCGCCGAGACGGAAGCCGCTTTTGCGTCGGCCCTCCGGCGTGGACGTGTCGGTTAATGACTTTGCCTCTGCTCTCCTGACGAACGCAGGTCTTTCCGGAAGCGAGAAGCCTTCATAGCGGCTGCCGATCGTTCGGCGATCGCGCTGCACTCGCGCGCGACCCTGGGGCGGAGAACCCAGGCTGCTGCCGTTCGAGAAGTTAGCGAACTCATTAAAATCCAAGCGCTTCCGAATGTCAGATCTTATGGCGCGGTGAGCTATCAGTCCCGACGTTTCCAGCGCCGTTTTGTTTAGTGCAGATTCTCGGGGGACGAGTATGACGACTACCTCAGCAGCGACCGTCGGCGTGAATGTCAGCGGCGCGGAGTATTCATGGATGCCCTTCGTAGGGGCTGGGGATCTCGATTATCTTGCGAGCCAAGGCGTCTCGCTCATTCGTTTGCCGATTAGCTGGGAGAGGATGCAGCCGACGTTGAACGGTCCCCTCGATCCCACCTACCTGTCAGGCCTGGAGACCGTCCTGAGCGAAGCTGCGGCTCGCGACATCAAGGTCATTATCGACCTTCACAACTATGGTAGATACAACCTTAACTATGCAGCAGATGCCGCTGCGAACTACGGGATTGTTGCTCCTAACGCTGCAGGTTCTTCGGTGATCGGATCGTCCGAGGTTCCCGTATCAGCATTTGCCGATTTCTGGAGCTTGCTGGCTGGCCAATTGAGCGGACATGCCGGTCTGGCCGGATATGATATCATGAACGAGCCCTACAACATGGGGAGCTCGACGATCTGGCCCGAAGCGGCCCAAGCGGCTGTCGATGCTATCCGGGCAGCCGACATGAAGACGCCTATTTATGTCGAGGGTTACCAATGGGCGAGTGCGGAGAATTGGCTGGTTCACAACGCAAACCTCCACATCAATGATCCTGCCAACAAGATCATCTACGAGGCGCATCAGTATTTCGATGCCAACGGGAGTGGGCAATATGCGCAATCATACGTGCAGCAAGGGGCGACCTCGAGTTTAGGAGCAGAAGATCTTCAACCGTTTCTGGATTGGCTGGCAGCCAATAACTACCAGGGATTTGTGGGGGAGCTCGGCGTTCCCGGCAATGATTCGAACTGGACCGCACTCCTCAACAGCGCCCTCACTCAATTGCAGGCCGCCGGCGTGTCCAGCACTGTGTGGAACTACGTCTACGCAGACCCTTCTGGGAAAAATTCGTGGTGGCCGGTCGCAGACTCCATGAGCATCAATCCCAAGGAGGGATGGGGGGCGGCGACGATGGAAGCCATTTTCGCGCATTCGGCTCCGACCGTGGTCTCGTTCTCGCCGGACAGTGCAGTGGCCGGCGATGGCATCACCAATGTCAACCACGTCACGCTGACGGGAACGGCGGCCGCCGGCGCCACGGTCCAGGTGTTCGACGGGGCGAAGCAGATCGGGACGTCGATCGCCAATGCGAGCGGCGACTGGAGCTTCGCCACCGGCAAGCTGGCCGATGGCAGCCATGCTTTCACGAGCAAAGCGGTGAACGCGGCGGGCAACGTCAGCGCGACGTCCGCGGCGTTGACCGTGACCGTGGATACCGTGGCACCCTCGGCTCCAACGGTGGCTTCGTTCTCGCCGGACAGCGCAGTGGCGGGCGATGGCATCACCAATGTCAACCACGTCACGCTGACGGGTACGGCGGCGGCCGGCGCCACGGTCCAGGTGTTCGATGGGGCGAAGCAGATCGGGACTTCGACCGCGAATGCGAACGGCGCCTGGAGTTTTGCTACCAGCACGCTGGTTGATGGCAACCACGCTTTCACGAGCAAGGCGGTGGACGCGGCGGGCAATGTCAGCGCAGCGTCCAAGGCGCTGACCGTGACGGTGGACACCGTGGCGCCCTCGGCTCCGACTGTGGCCTCGTTCTCTCCGGACAGCGCAGTGGCGGGCGACGGTATCACCAATGCCAACCGCGTCACGCTGACGGGAACGGCGGCGGCGGGAGCCACAGTCCAGGTGTTCGACGGAGCGAAGCAAATCGGGACTTCGATCGCGAATGCGAACGGCACCTGGAATTTTGCCACCAGCACGCTGGTTGATGGCAACCACGCCTTCACGAGCAAGGCGGTGGACGCGGCGGGCAATGTCAGCGCAGCGTCCAAGGCGCTGACCGTGACGGTGGACACCGTGGCGCCCTCGGCTCCGACGGTGGCGTCGTTCTCTCCGGACAGCGGAGCGGCGGGCGACGGTATCACCAATGCCAACCACGTCACGCTGACGGGAATGGCGGCGGCCGGAGCCACAGTCCAGGTGTTCGACGGGGCAAAGCAAATCGGGACTTCGACCGCGAATGCGAACGGTACCTGGAGTTTTGCTACTGGTACCCTGGCCGACGGGGTTCACGCGTTTACCAGCAAAGCGATTGATGCCGCAGGCAACCACAGCGCTGTGTCTGCGGAGTTCGACTTGACGGTGAACTCAACTTGGTCCGGTTCTGCCACTTCGGTCGGTCAGGTCAATGGCCATGGCGAAGCGATGTCGACCGAACTTGTTACTTTCGAGGGAAATACCGCCAAAACAATCCGTCTGGACTCGAAGGGATCCATGCTCGGCGCTGAGGTTTGGACCTCTGATGGAGCAAGTGCCACAACCACGTATTTCAACGATGCTTGGCACCGAACAAAAGCCGATGTCACCACTGTGAGCGGCAATCAGTCTCAAACCGTACATTTGGACGCCGGCTGGCACGTAGTTGGCGCGGAATTGACGACAGTGAATGCGAATAGCGCCACGACTATTCAGTTCAATGCCGCGTGGCAGCAAATTGGAGCCGAAATATCGACGATCAATGGCTCCACGAGGCAGACGCTGTATTTCGACGAAAAATGGGTCATGACCGGGGCGCAGATTACGACTGTTGAGGGTAATGCCACGACTGCCATGTCTTTTGATACGAATTGGAAAATGACTGGTGCAGTCGTGTCGACCCCGGATGCCGCTACATCTTTTGATGGAAATTGGCATCAGACACCGACCAATTCGTCCGCCGGACGATCGGATCTCACTGTAATGAGTGGCACTGCGGAGAACGACGTCTTTGTCTTTCACGGCGAATTTGGAAACAGCGTGATCAGAAACTTCCAAGCGCTTGGTGCAAGCCACGATGTCATCCAAATCGACCAATCGACTTTTGGCGATTTCAGCGCAGTCATGGCGAACGCTGTTCAAAGCGGCGATCATGTGGTTATCACGGCGCACGAGGGCTCCATCATTCTCGAGGGAATGCAACTCGCGGACTTGAACCGCTACGATTTTCACCTGGTTTAGGAGGAAGCGTTGGAGAGCCGTGTATGAAGCGAGATGCACGTCGACAAGTTGCGAGCTCAGGCCGTTGCCTGGCCTGATAACTCAGCTCCGCCCGTTTGCCCTCGAACCCATTCGACCGGATGGCCTCGTGAACGTCGTCTTGGTACCACCCTCTCTTGGCTATGGCGATTTCGATGATCGAGGCCAAGTCAATTTCGCCGGTTCTTCGATCGCGCTCGGGGAGAACACGAACCGCATGGATGAGCTAGCGGTGCATATCACTGGCAATTGACAGGTCCGGACGACGAGGTAAACAGCGGGAACGGATCCACGACAGATACCGTTCGAGTTTACCTTTTCAGCGGTCGGGGGTTGACCGAGGCATCCGACATATCCAAAAAGGGATATATCTTAGCTCGGCGCGGTGCACTCAGCTGAATATTTCATGCTGCGATCGCTATTGTTTGAACAAGGAATGGCATGCAAAAGCAGGTCGCTTTAATCTCGCGCCTGGCGGGACAGGACGGCGCTGATCTTGCTGAACACCTGATCTCATTCTTCCATACCAAACCACGTCCCATGTGGAACACTCGTTCGAAGACCATTTTGCGGGGGAAGCGCGGCCAGGGATCTCACGGCGAACTGGGAGGTCACGATGGCCGCTGCTCCATTTGAACTGAAGGGTAAGAGCGTCTACGTCGCGGGCCACAACGGCATGGTGGGAGCGGCATTGACGCGTCGGCTTGCGCGGGAGGATGTTCGTCTCGTGACGGTCGATCGTAGCAAGGTCGATTTACGCGACCAATCCAAGGTGTTCCGCTGGTTTGCTGAAGTGCGGCCGCAGGTGATCTTTCTTGCCGCAGCCAAGGTAGGTGGCATCGTCGCCAACGATACTCTGCGCGCTGAGTACATCTACGACAACATCGCTATCGCAGCGAACGTAATCCACGCGGCGCATCTCAATGGCGCGGAAAAATTGATGTTTCTGGGTTCGTCCTGCATATATCCAAAACTTGCTGCGCAACCCTTGCGTGAAGATTCGGTGCTGACGGGGCCCCTCGAGCCAACCAACGAGCCTTATGCAATTGCGAAGATCGCTGGGATCAAGATGGTGGAAGCTTATCGCAGCCAGTACGGTTCTGACTTTATCAGTGTCATGCCGACAAACCTTTATGGTCCCGGCGACAACTATCATCCGGAATATAGTCACGTCGTTGCGGCCTTGATTCGCCGCTTCCACGAGGCGAAGTTGGCAAACGCAACAAGCGTCACGATCTGGGGCACGGGCGCGCCGCGTCGTGAATTCCTTTACGTGGATGACATGGCAGATGCCTGCGTGCACCTGATGAAGACTTTCTCAGGTCCCGAGCTGGTCAATATTGGCGTGGGTAAGGACATCACAATCGCCGAATTCGCGCGCATCGTTGCCGCCATCGTCGGCTATCGCGGAGAGGTAACGTTCGATCACTCGCGCCCTGACGGTACGCCCCGTAAAATGCTCGATGTTACGCGACTGGAGAAGCTCGGCTGGCGTGCTCAGACTTCACTTACGGATGGGATCGAACTCGCCTATCAGGCGTATCTGTCGGCTGGGTAGCTCCCTACTGAAAGCTCAGTTGCAGAAGTGGCCGTAGGCTTCGTCCATGTCGCATGGGGTGGCCGGAATCGCAGGATTGCCTCGCGCGAATCCCGCAGGCGATACCGGCCGGAATGAAAGTTCGATCGCAACTCTCATCATTGGTGTTGATAGAGCTCTCGCGAAGCGTACCAACATGCTTGTTTTATTTATCTCCATGCATTGGAGAGGCTCGGACTATTCGTGCCTGGCAAAGTAGCGGAATCCGTGTTTCTTGATGATCTCGTCGCGCTTGGCGGATTCGAGGTCTTCCTTCATCATTTCTCGAACAAGGCTTTCGAACGACGTCTTGGGCTCCCAGCCGAGCTTCTGCTTGGCCTTTGACGGATCACCGAGGAGCGTCGCGACCTCGGTAGGACGGAAGTAGCGCGGATCGACCGAAACAACGCATTTTCCCGTAGCAGCGTCGTATCCCTTTTCTTCGACGCCGCTTCCTTCCCATCGAATTGTCATGTCGATTTCGCTTGCGGCGACGTTGACAAAATCTCGGACAGAGTGCTGCACTCCGGTAGCAATCACGAAATCTTCCGGCTTATCCTGCTGCAGCATCAGCCATTGCATCTCGACATAGTCACGCGCGTGTCCCCAATCGCGCAGGGCGTCCAGGTTGCCCAGATAAAGCCGCTCCTGCAGTCCCAGATGGATGCGCGCCATAGCACGCGTGATCTTTCGGGTCACGAAGGTTTCGCCTCGGACCGGAGATTCGTGGTTAAAGAGAATGCCGTTGCAAGCGTACATCTCGTAGGCCTCACGGTAGTTCACCGTGATCCAATAGGCATAAAGCTTGGCGACCGCATACGGTGAGCGGGGATAGAAGGGCGTGGTCTCCTTTTGGGGAATCTCCTGGACCAAGCCGTACAGTTCAGACGTTGAGGCCTGATAGAAGCGCGCCTTCCTCTCCAGGCCGGTAATGCGCATAGCCTCAAGGATGCGCAACGTGCCAAGGGCGTCGGAATTCGCCGTGTATTCGGGTTCCTCGAACGAAACCGCAACGTGGCTCTGCGCCGCGAGATTGTAGATCTCGTCCGGCTGCACCTGACCAACGATCCGGATCAGACTCGAGGAATCCGTGAGATCGCCGTAGTGAAGCCGGAACGGCGGATCGGGCTCATGCGGATCGAGATACAGATGATCAATACGATCGGTGTTGAAGAGGGAAGTCCGGCGCTTGATGCCGTGGACCTCGTAACCCTTCTGCAAAAGAAGTTCCGCCAAATAAGCGCCGTCCTGGCCGGTGACGCCGGTAATAAGTGCCCGTTTCTTTGTCATATCAGTCCCAAAATGGAAATTCGTGATTACACGAGATTGACCTGGTTAGGGAGGGCGGCGCAGAGCAAAAATCAAGCTTAGATTAACAACGGGGTCCAGCGGCGGTGCTGCGTTTGGCAGCAGGCCGACCACCAAATCTTCGATCCGCGCGCAAAAGGGCCGTCAGACCGGGCCAGGCTCTAGCCGATCGGCGCCTGTTTGCGAGCTCGCAGGAGCAGGGGCTTTGGATCTGATCCCTGTTCGCGGCCTGTCATCGGCAACGATCGGAAGCTGCCGACCGTCACGCCGAAGTTCGGAAAATCACATCTCGAATGCCGCGCGGCTTTGGCGCGCGAGGCGCGAGCAAGCCTGTCTCAGGCCCTCATGGCGAACTTCCCTGTTATCCTGGTCAGACATATTCGTGCGATTGCTCTTTCGCGGCACGGCGTGCGCTCAAGCAAAACGGCCGCCACTCGGTTATCCCGAGTGGCGGCCGTCGTCAGTCGAACTTGACTTGGCGGAGCCGGTGCTTACCGGACGTACCAATATCCCCACCAGCGTTGAGACACGGGCCGTGCCTGTGCCTTCATGGCTGCGACTTCCTCGACGGGGCGAAGCTGGGGGCCGTAGATCGCGGGCGGATAAACGTCATCCCACAGCACGAGACCGCCTTGGGCGGCGGCCGCTCGCTGATGTCCCGGAGCAACGGCGAGCTCGGCGGCCGGCGCGACAGATGCCGTCAGGGCGAGGCCAAGAGCGGACAGGGCAATGGATGGAATAAGGGCCCGGAAAGTCATTGGATTGAATCCCCTCTGAAATGCGATGCGAATAATGCGACGGCGGCCGGTCGGTTGCAAGGGCATCGGTCGATCGATCTGCCCGAAATCCTCGTTGCGGACACACGTCGGTCCGCCCGACCACCAGGTCGCGCGGGCAGCTCTCTCATAAGGATGTCTCTTTGATAGAGAGTGTGGTCGCCATATCAACAGTTCTCGGTGTTCGTCGCCGATCCGACGGAACGTGGTGATGGTCGAGATGCGTGGCACGAGCGCTGCATGCATGCGTACGTACAAGAGATCGGACATTGAACAATCTTTCGGCGCTCATGAGTCATCGAGAACCATCATGTCGACACACTGCTCGCTCTTGATGAGTCGGACTATCCAGGGCGACTCTCATGACTTCTGCGTTTTTCTCCGCTTCCATCTTCGGCGCTGGCCTCATCCTCGGATACGCGCTGCGCGCCTGGCGCGTCCAACGACGCGGTGCGAGCTCGTCCTACGGCGCCTCGCGCCAGACGCCCGAGCCCACCTCGACGTTCGGCCACGCCCGACGAGCCTTTTAGATATCGTCTAGTTGGCTGTCGGCACCCAGCTTCACACTGAAACGACGGGGCATGACGACATGAATGAGCCCAAGAACGACGCTCCACGACGTTACATCGTGGATGGCGCCGGGCAGCGCGTGCTCGTTGGTCTGACGATCTCAGAAACCATCGAGTTCGAGGCGCTGGACAAGCCGGACGCCCGCCCTGGCGCCGCCGACTTGCTCGGCGAGGCGGCGCGCGTTCGTCAGGCGAGGCATGGCGAACGTTGGGTCGAGCTCTACGTCAAGCACGAACGCGCCTGGAGCGACTGGATGGCGCAGACGCGTGCGAAACCGGAGAAGGCGCCTCTGCTCAACTAGGGCGCGATCCGAGAAGGACGTTCCTACCTTGCGAACCGTCTCGCGTGTCGGTAGTAGACAGTCGCCGTGACGTCACACCGCGAGCATGCGGCTTCCCTGGATGCTCATCAGGGTGAGATTTCCGGTTGCATAGGCGCCGGTATCGATGTTGACGCGGTTCGCCAGGAATTCGGCGCTTCGGACCGGCGTATGGCCGTGCACGACATATTTGCCGAACGGCTCCTCGCTTCGCAGGAATTCTTCGCGAATCCAGAGCAGATCGCGCTCCGTCTGCTCGGCCAATGGGACGCCCGGGCGAACGCCGGCGTGAACGAAGAAGAAGTCTCCGCAACTGAAGCTCAGCCGCAGATTGTCCAGGAATTCCAGATGTTCGGTCGGCATTGCGCGAATCAGATCGCGCAATATCGATGCCGGTTCGTCGCGCTTCAGGTCCGGAGGAGCGAGCCCGTAGGACATCAATGTCTGGGTCCCGCCGACGGCAAGCCAATCCTCGAACAGTGACGGGTCTTCGAACAGCCTCACCAGAAATGCCTCGTGGTTGCCCTTAAGGAAGACCGCATTTCCCCGACGGCTCCGCTCGACCAGGATGTCGAGCGTGGCGCGCGTGTCCGGGCCGCGATCGATGTAGTCACCCATGAAGACTTCGATCGCATAGCGCGGGCGGCTGCGAGCCACGTCGACGTCGATCACCCCCAGCATGGGCCGGAGCAGATGCGCACAGCCGTGAATGTCCGAGATCGCATAGATGCGGACCCCTTCCGGCAAGTGCGGCTTGTGGATCGGCAGACTTGGTCGGGCGAGAGATTTCATGGCGCACAATCGATCGGGTTGTCGAGACAATTTCCCCAAGTCGCCGGCACCGGAGGACTCCCCATCTGACACGACTAATTCGAGATCGCCAGGGTGGCGTCGTGGTTTTCCGGCTTGATCATGCCAAAAGAAGGGCGCGGAAGTTTTTGCCTATCTTGCATGCGACAGCCTGCGCAAAAATCGGCACGTACGAATTGCATCGCTGAAATGCAGCGCGCGGCAAAGATGCATGCCTCATGCAAAATCCAGGATACATCCGCAGATAGAAATCCATCGATATTCCCGCAAATGACTCGTTCGCGGTCTCGCGAGAGGATGGATCGCCTCAAAGATGGGCGAAGACGCGCTCGCGCGTCTGCTGCGGCATCGTATGGGATGCGGAACTTGATTCAAAATAGGGCAACGCGTCGCTGATATGTCAGCACTGTGACGAGTTTTTCAGCGCATCGAATGTCGATGCGCATTCCGTGATGGCGCATCATCCGTGCATCGCAAAAGTTTTGCGTGCGACGCCACAATGTCGCTGCGATCACTCAACACTTTCCGCGCGGGGAATTGACGAGTCTTCAGCATCACGATGAGCGTCAGACACTCTCTCGATAAGGCAGAGGTTCGAATGGCTGTTGCAACTTACGGTTCTGAAAGCGCGCATACATTGGCATCCATGCGCGGCGGCGCTCTTCAGAGGCCATTTCAGATCGTCGTCATCGCTGCTGACTTTCTGCTGATCCTGTTGAGCTACGCTGCCGGAGCTTCGCTGTATGGCGCGGCCGTCGCTTCGCCCACCGACGGCGCGTCGGTGGGAGCTGGCCTGTTCGTCGGCGTGGTCTTTGTCGCGGTTGCCTATTTCCGGGACGTCTATGCCACGCACCGCCTGCTCAACCTCGTTTGGCAGCTTCGAAAGGCCGTCTTCATCTGGCTGACGTCGCTGACGATCCTCGCCGTGGCGGCGTTCCTGCTCAAATCGACGGACAATCTGTCGCGCGGCACCGTCCTCGTCTTCGCCGTGATCGGCGGGCTTGGCCTGGTCAGCCTGCGCTTCGTCTGGCAGGCGGTGTTCGGCACCAGCTTTGCGAGGAGCCGGCTGGTCGACCGCAAGGTGATCTTGCTCAGCCTGAAGCCGCTCGATTTCACCTCCAGCCGCTTCAAGGACCTGCGCAGGAACGGCTTCGACGTCATGCGCCATTTCGTGCTGGGAGCTGACCGGGACGATGGCAATTGGGAGCGGCAGATTCGGGACGTGATCCGACAGTCCCGTACGGCCGATGTCGACGAATATCTGCTTGCCATCGATTGGAACGAATTGCCCATGCTGCGAAAGCTGGGGCCTTATCTGCGTGCGGTTCCGCAGCCGATACGCCTGCTGCCGGACGACCCGATCGCCGATCTGGTGGCCCGTCCCTATCTGCCGGTCAGCGGAACCGTGGCGGTCGAAATCCAACGACCGCCGCTCACCATTCTCGAACGGCTGCAGAAGCGCTGTCTCGACGTCGGTGTGGCTCTGTTCGCGCTCGTGCTGCTGACACCGCTGCTGCTGACGGTCGCGGTGCTGATCAAGCTGGATTCCCCGGGCACGGTGATATTCCGGCAATCACGCCGGGGCTTCAACGGCAGGCCCTTCGAGATCTGGAAATTCCGTACGATGACCGTCAGCGAGAACGGCGACATGGTTACGCAGGCGACCAAGAAGGATGCCCGCGTCACGAAGATCGGTCGTTTCCTTCGCATGACCAGCATCGATGAGCTGCCGCAGCTCTGGAACGTATTGCGAGGGAACATGTCGCTGGTTGGGCCGCGTCCACATGCGCTCGCCCACGACAATTACTATGACGAGCTCATCAGCAAATACGTCTATCGCCATCACATGAAGCCGGGCCTGACCGGCTGGGCCCAGGTGAACGGGTTCAGGGGGGAGACGCCGACCATCGATCTGATGGAGAAACGGGTCGAGTACGATGTCTGGTATGTCAGCAATTGGAGCATCTGGCTCGACCTGAAGATCATGGCCCGCACTGCGTCTGCCGTGATGTTCCAGGAAGCCTACTAGCCGCTGAGTTCCGGACGCGGCCGCTGGCCAAATCCCAAATCCTCCGGAACTTGCGAGGTTCAGGTTCCGTCGCGCGAGGATTTGCCGAAAAAGCGCACAAGAGTATCGCGCAAGGCAAGTAGCGACGGGACGAGCACGAAGAAGGCTCCCATTGCGACGGAGGCCAGGACGTGGCGGACCGAGAAGGGTTCGTCCTGCTCAATTTCTCTTCTCTTGGGATCGATGGGAGCCGGCGTCAGCGTCGACGCTATCGGCTGCCGACGCGGCTTGCGCGGGGGAACCACGATCAACACGAACAGGATGTTGAGCAGGACCCAAATTGTCAAAATCGTAAGAACGATCAGCATCCAAGCCACCGAAAACAACTGCAAGTATGAACCGAGGTTAGCGCCAGGGATCCAAGAAGGAAAGATGCCTAAAGATTCGGCATCTCGATGCATAAGGACCGGGTCTGTCGCCGCTTTTCGGGTAGCTTGGCAGCTGGCGCAGTGTCCTAGCCAATCATAGTGCTCGTCAATCCTTGCTTTTGGGCTAGAGCAATAACTGCAAGTTGTGGATTCCGGACGAATACGGAGGCCGGAGGGCCAGGAGCGGCAGCCGGCAGGGTTCCAGGCCGTTCCCTGGCGCGAAGCCGCGCTTGACAGCCTCGACAGACAATTCCGGCGAAGCATGAAAAAGGCCCGCTGCCGGAAGGCAGCGGGCCCGGGTCGTTCCAGCTCGGCTGCGAGGCGCCGGCTGCGGCCTAAGCGTGCTCGTGCTCGACGTAGTAGCTGTTGTGGTGCTTGCCCTTGTAGGCCTCGATGCGCTTGAGCATCTTCGGGTTAGCGCGGTTGAGCACGGCGCCGATCAGCTTCTTCTGGAGGACTTCCGACCCTGAAACCGACTCCTGGAGAGCGGTTCGCGTGGTCTGGCCCCATTCGATCACGTAGACCATGGCGTCGATCAGGAAGCTGACGGCCTTCGAGTCCGCCACCGGCATCACCGGGGCAAGATCGATGACGATGTACTCATAGTGCTCCTTCAGCGCCTTGAGCAACTCGGCCATGGCCTTGGACCCGATGACGTCGGCCGAATTGACCATGCGCGAGGCCACGACGGAGGGCAGGAAATCCAGTCCCGTCTCCTTGCTTCGCTGCACATGGTAGCCGAGGCTCGCCGGGTCGTTGAGAGCCTCGACCAGACCGCTCTTGGCGTTGGGCGCGAGCTCCCGCGTCAGCGAGCGCGTGTGCAGATCGCCGTCGATCAGGACCGTGCGGTGCCCGGTCAGGGCGATCAGCTGCGCAAAGTTGGCGGCCACCGTCGTCTTGCCCTCCTTTGGAAGCGAGGAGACGATGCCGATCACCTTGATCTCGCGGGTCAGGCGCGCGACATCGATCGATACCTTGATGTTGCGCAAGGTCTCGGCGAACCGCGAGAATGGATGATCGACGACGTAGCGGGACAGATCGGGGGGGCCCGTCTTCGCGGACGTCGAAAGCAACGCGCCGGTCTTCGTCGGCGGACGAATGTCCGGCAGGACGCCGAGGCACTTCACGCCGAGCTCATCCTCGACCTCGCCCGGGGTCCGCAACACGTCGCTCAGCAGCTCACGCGCAAATGCCGCGCCGAAGCCGAGGCAGAGGCCGCCCACCAGGCCGCCCACGAGGGCGAGCACCGTCCGCGGGGAGCTCTTGCGGTCCGGCTTGGCGGCGGTGCTGATGAGGCGCGACTCGCTGAGCGGGAAGCTCTGATTCTGCGTCGCGCTCTGCAGCTTCTCGAGGAAGTTGTTGTAGAGATTGCGGTAGGTGTCGGCCGCGCTTTCGAGATCGCGCAGCTTGACCTCGGCCTGGCCCTTGTTGCCGGCCTGGGCGACGAGCTCCTTCACGTTCTTTTCGAGCGAGGCCTCCCGGCTCTTTGCGATCTCGTAGTCGCTGCGATAGGCGTCTGCGATCCGGCGCAGCTCGTCGGCGATGTTCTTGCGCAGTTCGTCCATCTTGTTAGCCAGGTTGACCGCCGCAAGGTGGGTCTTGCCGTAGCGCCTGGACCAGTCGGCATATTGGGCCTGGAGGTCGAGATATTGAGCGCGCAGACGGGTGATCACCGAGTTGTTCAGGGCGTCCGTCACGGTTGATTGTGCAACATCCTGATCGGAGATCGTATCGATCCGGTCAAGCCGGGCCTTGGCTTCGGCGGTCGCAGCCCGCGCCTGAACGAGCTGCGTGTTGAGGTCCGACAATTGCTGCTCGGACATCAAGCCGCGGCTGGTTCCGACAATGTTGTTCTCGGCCTTGAAGGTCTGGACGGCGCGATCGCTGGCCGACGCCTGCTCGCTCAGCTCGAGGCTGCGCTGCTGCAGCCATTCGGTGGCCCGCTTGGTGGACTGATATTTGGCCTCCAGGGCGCCGACGAGATAGGCGTTGGCGATCGCGTTGGCGATCTTGGCGGCCTTGTCGGGGCTCCGCGCGCGATAGTTCAGCGACAGGACATATGTCGTCAACACGCGTTCCGTTCGCAGGTTCTTCTGAACCTGCTCGACCACGGCATGTTCGAGTCGTTCCTGGCTCGCCGGTTCGCCGGAGCCGAACGGCGACGTGATCTTGCCGATAATGATGGAGAGAAGGCCTGGATTGGAGCCGTTGAACTCCGGATCCTCCGTCAGCTTCAGCCGCCGGACGACGGAGAGAATCAGGTCGTCCGAGTTGATGACCTCGACCTGGCTGTCGACGTAGCCGGTATCGATGAGGGCGCTGTTGGCGTTGCTGTCCTTGTCCAGGACCTGCGCCTGACGCGTATCCATCATGATGCGGGCATTTGCCGTATACATGGGTTTCGCCGTGATCAGATAGACCAACACCAGCGCCAGCGACGCGCCGGTGCATGCCGCGACGACCGGCCATTGGCGGCGCAGGACGTCGGCCACGCGCTCGAAGCTGAGGACGGCCCCGCCGAATTCGATGCCGAATCGGTGTCCCGATTGGAAATGTTCTCTAGGCTGGTACATTTGCTAATTCGCTGCCTTTGACGAGCATGGATCAATTCGGAAGGGGGACGGGCTTGAATGGATTGGCCAGCTTGGTCTTCCATTCGCCTTCGAGGAGAGCGCCGCCGCGGGCCGGCTGCGCCGGGCCCTTGTCTTGCGATTGGGCCTGGACGCCGGGGTTGTCCTCGCCTGCGGCGGAATACCCGGCTTGCACGTTGAGATCGCCGATCCGTTGCACGAAATCCCGGATCTTGCGCGCAGAGTCCGGTTTCGTCGACGTGCAGCGCCCTTCGGCAATGCGCAGCGCGGCACCGATGGATGAGCGATCGGTTGCCGCCGACGCCGAGATGAGCGTCTGGACGGACGGCAGCACCGAAGGACTCGTCGCGACATAGCCCGCGAGCCGATATCGCAGCTTCTCCTTGTCGTTGCGCAGCCTCTCCAGTAGCGAGGAGGGGGACTTCACGAAGGTGTCGAGTTCGAGCTGCGAGGCACGGTCCGAAAATTCGACGCACTGAGCGCGGCAAGCCTCGACGCTCGCCACCATCAGCGCAGCGCCTATCAAGACGATCGGTAGCCATCGCGGCTGTGCATGACGTCGGGTTAGTCCGCGGCCCATCCGTGTTCCTTAGCTTCTGTTGCAATAGGAGAACACACGAAACTTGGCAGGTAACTGTGTCATTTTTTGTGCGGCGCAAAAGTTGACGCGGGAAGCCAACAACAAATGCGTTGCCCGCCCGCCCGGTTGCAGAAACGCAATTTGCAATGCCTGCGAGATCGGCATGCCGCGCTCATGAATGTTGCAACCTGAAAACATAAGAGGCAGTCAGCACAGCTGCGCGTCGCAAAACCGACACAAGTCGCAACGCGCTGCCATCGTTCCTATCGGTGGAGAGATTTTCTCGTGCGACATCTGCACGCAGACAGATCAATGTTGTTCCGGAGGCACTATCGCATCAGCGCCGAATTTCGCGCACACTTTGCGCGCAAATACGCGCCATCATGACATTCGGATCGCCTTGCACGCCGACGCACGCGCTCATCGGATGAAAAGTGGCATGATCTTGGCGCTCGCATGTCCGAATGATCTGCAAGCTTTGAAATTATCGTCGGTCGTCATGCGCTGAGTGCGAGTCCGCGATCGCAGAGATTGAATATGCGCGCGACCTCCTGATACACAGTGCTGCGGTGCAATAGCTACGGAATGTTGATGTGACGGAGTTGGTTCATCGTGAGAAGGCGCATGTTCTGCCGCTCGACAGTATCCGGGGGATCGCCGCGACTTCGGTGGTGATTCACCACCTCCTTCTGATGCCGACTTTTCTCGCGGCATTCCCGCACAATGCGTGGATCAACTGCTCCTTCTTCAGGAGTGCGTGGCTGCTGGTCGATCTGTTCTTCGTGCTCAGCGGGATCGTCATGGCGCTCAGCTATGTCGAGAGCGATTTCGGACGCTTCTCACTGCGCGAGTTCATGGTGCGGCGTCTGGCGCGGGTCTACCCGCTGCACATCGTCATGCTGCTGGCAAATCTCGTCTTTCGTCTCCTGCGCATTGGCCTCGTCATGGCTGGAGTGGTGGTGGCGGCGCCCGCGGCGTTCGAGGTCAACAACGCCTATTCCTTCGGCCTCAACGTGCTCCTGCTGCATTCGATGGGGTTCATCGACTATCTCAGCTGGAACGCGCCGAGCTGGAGCATCAGCGTCGAGTTCTACACCTATCTGGTGTTCGGTCTGATTCTGCTGCTGGCCCAGCGTCTGCGTTCGCTGTTGTGGTTCTATATCCTTTGCGGGGCGCTTGCGGTCGGCAGTTTGGTCTTCATCATCTTCGTGCTCGACAAGAGGAGCCTCGGGCTTCAGACCGATTTCGGCATCCTGCGCTGCTTCGTCAGCTTCTTTCTGGGCGTGCTGGCGGTCAGGATCGTCGACCGCCTGCCGGCCAAGCCGGGCCCGGCGGTGCAAGGCATGGTGCAATTCGTCGCCATGATCGCCAGCATCGTCCTGGTGTCTCTGGCGGAGACCAATCCCGCGGCAACTTTCCTGGCGCCGGTCACGTTCGCGATCTTCCTCGGCAGCTTGCTTGCCTTTCCGGATGCGCTGCTGGTGCCGCGCATGCTGGTCGCCAAGCCGCTGGTCTGGCTCGGGCGCCGTTCCTACTCCATCTATATGGTGCACGCGCTCGTGGTGCTGCTGGCCGAATATTTCGTGCGGGCCGTGGGAGCAGGGCGTATCGCTGCGCTGGATTCGGTGTGGGCAGGCCTGCCCGCGTCGATGAACCTCGTCGTCTCGCTGACCGCGGTGCTGGTCGTTTCGCACTTCACCTATCTCTACATCGAGATTCCCGGCGGCAGATTCATGCGAAATGCACTCGGAAGCCGTCCGGATTTCACGCCATCTCCCGCGCGATCGGCGCGGCTGACCAACTGAGCCCGGCATGAGCATGCTCGCGCTGCACCGGCCGCGAATGACGCTGATCAGCCTCAACATCGAGGGGATCGCGCTCGGGATGTATCTGGTCCGCGACGCCTTCGGCGGCGTGATGCGCTACTATACCAGCATCTATCACCTCGATGCGCTATGGTTCCTGCCCGACGCCGTCGCGATGCTGTGCCTGGCCCAGTTCTTCATGCACTGCGTCCTGCGCAACCGCAGCACTCTGGCCCTGCTCGTGCTCGTACAGATCATGCTGTCGCTCGTGCTCGGCTACTTCATGATGGGTACGATGAACGCGGCGATCTCGTCCTTCAAGATGATGTTGCCGGTGTTCGTCGGGTTCTGCTTCTGCGATTCGAGCCTCGGCTCGTATAAGAAGCTGCTGTCGGTCGTCGCGGTGACCTTCTACCTGTCCGTGATCGGCGTCTTCCTGACCAAATTCTTCCTGATGCCCTGGGTCGGCTACAAATACGAGTCGTTTGGCGCGGTGCGCGAGGCGGGCAGGCTGTGGTGGGCCTATGGCGGCGACGACCAGCGCCTGATGGGCTTTGCGGCCGACAATACCATGGCTGCCTTCTTTATCCTCATCTCGTTCGCGATCACGTCGATTCGCATGAGCACCACGTGGTGCCTCTTGTTCGGTTCCATTGCGATCTATGCCATCAAGCTGACCACGAGCAAGACGACCATGATCGTCCTCGTGCTGTACCTCATTTTGCTGGTGTTCGTGCGGCTGCTGCCGGAGAAATCGCGTTTCCCCGCAATCCGATCGATCGCGCAGTGGTCCTTCATCGCGATCTTCGTGCCGTTCTTCATGATCGTGGTTGCGTCCGGTACCGCCGCGGTGCCGCACTCGACCCTGTTCAGCATCGTCGACCGCATCAACAACAGCTGGCAGCTGCCGTTCGTCTATATGAGCCAGCTCATGCCGGTCGGCCTCATCACCGGTTGCGGTGCCGGCTGCTTCAATTATCCCCAGAAGCTGTTCTCGCCGCTCGCGCATTTCTGGGTGCCGGTCGACAATTTCTATATCGGCACGTACCTGATGTTCGGACTCCCGTTTGTGGCGTTCATGGTGATGGTGTTCCGGGCGACATTCGGCGCCACCGACGTCTACAAGCTGACGCTGATCTTCGTCGTCAATTTGTTCACGATTACGGTCCTGAACTACGGTCCGGCATCCGGCCTGCTGATCATCGCGTTGAGCTTTAGCGAGGTGTTCTCGCGGCGTGCGACCTCCGCGCGGGCAGGCGATGCCGTGCCCATTGTCATGCGGCCACCGATGCCGCCATTGGAAGGCTTCCGCCCGGACATGCCGGCGGCGAGCGGAAGCAGGTGAGAACGAATGATGCATAAACGGCTCGCATTCATCGACACGTTGCGCGGCATTGCCGTGTTGTCGGTCCTGGTCCAGCATGTCTTCGAGGTGATCGTCGAGAAGCATCCGACGGGCGCCTATTACTGGCCCATCCACGATGTGTTCGGCTACTACATGAACTTTGGCCGGTTCGGCGTGGTGCTGTTCTTCTTCGTCAGCGGCTTCGTCATTCCGTTCAGCTTCCCGGACAGCGCCACGCCCGTGCGGGATTTTACGATCAGCCGCTTCTTCCGGCTTTATCCGGCCTATTGGACCTCGCTCGTGGTCGGGCTCGTGGTGATGCAGCTCCTGGAGTCGAAGGCCTATCCGCTGGGGCAGGTCGCCGCGAACGTGACGATGTTGCAGACTTTCGTGAACGTCCCGAACCTCTGGGTGTTCTACTGGACGCTGGCGATCGAGCTGCTGTTTTACTTCGGTTGCACCGTTCTCTTTGCGATGGGGCTGCTGAACCGGCGCTTCACGGCGGTGACCATCGTCGCTGCGGCCGCGCTGGTCGGAACCACCGCTGCACTCTTCGTCGAGAACAGGACGGTCTCCTCGGTGATGGAGGTCGGGCTGAACCTGTCGGCGATGTTCCTGGGCAAGATCATCCGCGACACCGTCATCAGCGGAAAGCTGCGATGGACCCATGTGGCCGTCTGCACGCTCATGTATGCGATCTTCGCCATCACCCTGTCGGACCGCAGGTTCGGCGGCGAGTATCACGAGAATTTCTTCTACAGCTATTCGATCGGATCGGCCTATGTCTGCGCGGCGCTGGTCTTCATCGGCTTTGCCGTGTTCGGCGAACGAATGGCGTGGCGCCCGATGGCGTTCGTCGGCGTGATCAGCTATTCGGTCTACCTGATGTCGCCGTTCGTGATCGTCGTCATCCATCGCCTCGCCTGGTTCGGTGACGGGCCGCTCGGATGGTCGATCTTCCTGGTCGTGATCCTGGCGTTGTCGATCCTCGTCAGCTGGATGACATTCGCGTTCATCGAGAAGCCCAGCATTTCCTTCGGACAGAGGTTCCGCTCGGCGCGAAGAAAGCCTGTTGTCCTCGAGCCGGCCCTCAGCACCCAGGGTGCCGCGGAGTGATCAAGGCATCCCACCAGCCGGGCGCCGCGTATGATGGATCGTTCGTTCCTTCGGTCCAGGGCCTTCGTGCCATCGCGGCGCTGAGCGTGCTGATGGACCATTTCTACGACATGCCGAAGGCGGGCATGTACGACATCCCGAATCCCGGCTTCCTGCCGCCGCTCTGGCTCTGGCTGCAATCGGTGATCAATGTCGGCGGGCACGGTGTCGAGCTGTTCTTCATGATCAGCGGCTTCCTGATCCCGGCGAGTCTCGTGCGCCACGGTTCGCTGTCGCGGTTCTTCTACGACCGCGTCCTGCGCATCATGCCGGTGTTCGTCGTCCTGCATCTTGCGCTGTTCGTGATCGGGCCGATCGTGGCCTACAAGTTCTTCCGCGGGATCGATCTGACCAGCTATCTCGGGATCTTCGCAGCCAACCTGTTCTTCGTGCAGGATGCGCTCGGCCTGCCCATTGCTCAGCAGAACGCCTGGACATTGACCTATGAGTGGGCGTTCTACATCTGGTTTGCGCTGACATTCTCGATGTGGCGTGGCGGGGGCAAGCTGTTGGCGGCGCCCCTGATCCTGCTGGGTCTGGCCTGCCTGATGCGCTGGCCGATCACCGCATTCTTCTGCATCGGAATGCTGTTCAGCGCGACCGGATTTCGCATCTCAATTCCCGGACGCCTGGGGCTGCTCGCGGGCCTCGCCTGCGGGGCTGCCCTGTATGCGAGCCTCGTGCTGTTTCACCCGTTCGTGGGGCTCATTCCCGGATTTCTGCTGTTCGGCATGGTGCTTGCCCCGGAATCGGGCCTCGGCAGGGCTCTGAGCACGCCGGCGCTCCAATATATCGGCAAGATCAGCTACAGCCTCTATCTCGTGCATCCCTTCGTGCTCTTCCCCCTGCAGGTGATCGGCCTCAAGCTGGTCGCTGCCGGCGTCGACCGTTGGCTGCTGTGGGCCGCCTTCATCGGGCTCGGGCTGGTGATGTCACTCGTTGCGAGCGCGATCACGTATGAGCTGATCGAGGTCAGGCTGAGGCGCCTGCTGCACGGTGCGATCCGCGGCCTGTTCTTTCGACCGCGGATCGAGCAATCGGTTTGAGGGACCGCTGCTCGCGGTCAGCTCACGGTACGAGCGGCGAGCCTGTGATAGGATCCAAGCAACTTCTCGGCGATACGGTCCCAGTTCAGCAGGCCAGCTGCGGTCTGCCGTGCGCCCTCCGTCAATGTCGCGGCGAGAGACTTCGAGGTCAGCACGCGTTCGAGTGCGTCGGCGAGCGCAGTGGCATCGCCGGGCGGAACCAGCAGCCCGTTGACGCCGTCCGTCACGACATCGGGGATGCCGCCGGTGGCGCTGGCAACGACGGGCCGGGAGTTGCCATAGGCGGATGCCAGCACGCCGCTCTGCGTCGCGTCCTTGTAGGGCAGGGCAACCACGGTGGCGGATTGAAACAGCCGTCCGGTCTCTGCAGGCGAAATATAGGCGTTGATCGTCTTGACGGTCGGCATCGCCTCCATCCGCGCGCCCAGTCGCGTCATCTCGGGGCCGCGGCCGGCGACGATCGCTTCATGCGCCACGCCGCGCTGGGCCAATATGTCGATTGCATCGATAAAGACGTCGAGGCCCTTGTAGGCCCACATCCGTCCGAAGAACAGGATCCGCGCGGCTTCCGGCGCGCTGACCGCGCCTTTGGCCGGCGGAACCATCAGCACGCCGTGCATGCTGGAGACCGTCTCGCCCTTGAAGTCGGGCGAGGCGCGGCGGAAATCGGCAATGCAGCTCTCGCCATGCGTGGTGACGATCGATGCGGCTGCGCGCATGCGCCCGCGCCAGGCATCTTCACGTGGCGAGGTGCCGGAGCCGCCTTCCGAATGGGGGATTGCATCGTGAACGGTCAGCACCAGGGGGATGCGGAACGGACGAAGCAGCTGGATCAGCCTGGACGTGTAGATCTCCGGAACTTCGTGACAATGAATCACGTCTGGACGAAACGATATTATGTCCATGAACGAGGCAGGGATGCCGATCGCGCCGCCGCGGCGCAGGCTCAGGTCACGGATCCGTGTCTCGAAGGGCGCCGCCACGGCGATATCGGCAAGTTCCCACTGTTGATTCGCATCCTTGCGGTTGAGCACGAGACGGACGTCGCAATGATGCGCCAATCCCGCTGCGAGCCGGTAGGAATATTCCGCAAAATGCGGTGCGTAGATGGCCACACGCAAGCGCCTGGAGTTACGGAGAGAACGCTCGGCAGGCGAATTCATCAAGGCATCCATTTTGCATCACTTCGCAAGGTTGATGGGAGTGTAGTCCACGATTTGAACTCACTTCCACTCTAAATCGGAAACGTGACGGCTCTCATCTGATTGCCATCACTCCGTCGTAATGTAGCGAGCAATCAGGACTCCGCCGCGATCGGAGATGGTGACGTCGCGGCAGCATCTGTGCCACGTCGTCTAGTCTGCGAATGTGGTTGGATCTGTCGGAATTGGGTCGAATTGTTGATGAATGTCACGCAGGGCAAACAACATCAGGTCGTGGTTGCCTTGTTCTGGTCGCTTGCCCAGAATTGGGGCGGCCGGGCGCTTTCGTTCGTCTTGTTTCTGGTTCTGGCCCGGCTGCTCAATCCCGCGGATTTCGGTCTTGCAGCGCTCGTCGCCTTCATTCTGCTGCTGTTGAGCTCGATCGCCGAATTCGGCTTCGGCGATGCGTTGATCCAGCGGCGCACGCTCGAGCCCGTCGATGTCACGCTGCCCTTTTTCTGCTCCTTTGCTGCATCGACGATCCTGGCGGTCCTGATTGCTTTCCTGGCGACGGATATCGAGCATTGGCTCGACGTGAAAGGGCTCGCGCCGTTGTTGACGGCTGCCTCTCTCGCCCTCCCGATCGGCACGGCGACCCTGTTCCAGGAGGCGCTTTACAAGCGCCAGATGGACTTCCGCGTGCTGGCGCTCAGGACCATGGTCGCCACCGCCATCTCCGGTATCGTGGGAATTGCCTGTGCCTATGCTGGATTCGGCGCGATCAGCCTCGTGATCCAGGTGGTCGTTCAGAGCGCGATCAGCGGCCTCTGGCTCTGGAGCCAGCCGCGGTGGCTGCCGATGCGCGGCTACGATACCGGAAGCTTTCGCGAGCTCTCCGGCTACAGCGTCCATGTCGTGCTGAACAGGCTGCTGGATTTCGCCATCGTTCGCACGATCGACATGATCATCCTGTCGCTCTATGGCGTCGCGGCCCTCGGCATCTACACGGTCGGCGCGCGGGTCTACATCATCCTGATGCAGCTGCTCACCCAGGCGGTCATGGACGTCGCGTTGAGCGCGCTGTCCAAGATCGCCCACGAGCGTGACCGCATCGCCGGCGCCTATCTGCGCAGCGTCAGTCTCGGAGCGTTGGTGGGTTCTCCCATCTTCGTGCTGCTCGCGGCGATCGCGCCGGAGTTTTCCCTGTTGCTGTTCGGCGCGAAGTGGAGCGGCAGCGAAGCGGTGATGAGGCCGCTGATGCTCATTGGCGCGATTCAGACGGTTCAGTTCGTCAACAGCGCCTATTTCGGCGCGCTCGGCAAGCCGAACTACGTCTTTGCGCTCAACATCCTCAAATTCTGCGCGGTCGTGCCCGCGATGTTCCTGCTTCCCTCGCGCGATATCGGTCAGCTGGCGACGATCTTCGCGTTCGCGCAGCTCGTGGTGACCCCCGTGACATTCGCGCTGGCGCTCCGGCTGCTGGGCCTGAGCTGGAGCCAGTTCCTGAAACCGATCGCGGGCTGTCTTTGCGCCATCGTGCTGGCCTATGGCGCGGTCGTGCTGTGCCGCCACGCGACGCCGGACATGAATCCGTATCTGCGGATGGGGCTGCTGTCGTCATGTTTCGGCGCGACCTATCTGCTGAGCATTCTGCTGTTCTGGCGGAAGCAGCTGTTCTCGCTGATCGATTTCGTCGTGAAGCGCGGCGCGACCGCCTGATGAAGACGAGGAGGACGATTTGAAGCAATTGATCCCGGTGCCCGTTCGCAGGCAGCTCCGAGGCTGGCTCAACAGCGCGAAGAACACGCCCTTCGCCGTTGATCTCCTCGAGCTGCGCAGGTGGCAGATCGCCCGGAAGGACGTCGGCGTCAATGCGGCGCCGCGCAACAATCCGCGCCGGCTCGTGCTGTTGCCGTCGGATCCCTGGAGCATTCATCAGTCGCGCGGCGATGAGGCGATGATCGAAGCCGCCGCCGGCGAGATGAAGCGGGTCTATCCCGACCTCGAGATCTACATCGTCACCGCCACCAGCGCGGCAAGTGCGGACGTGCGCGCCATGGGTTTCAGGCCGCTCGAGATCTGGAAACAGCCGTTTTCCTACGAGACGGTCGCACAGGAGCTCTCGCTCACCCGCCCGGATTTCGGGGTGGTGCTGGGGGCCGACGTGCTCGACGGCTATTATTCTCCGGTGGATGCCGCGCGCATGCTGCTCGTCGCCGACCTGATGGCGGCGTTCGGCGCCAAGGTCAGTGTGCTCGGCTTCAGCTTCAATTCCCGTCCGGCCAAGGCCCTGCGCGAAGTGTTCCGGCTGCTTGATCCGGGCGTGGTCCTCAATCTACGCGATGCGATATCGCTTCAGCGCTTCGACGATTTCGCCCAAAAGCGCGCGCGCCTCGTCGCCGATGCTGCCTTCATGCTGACGCCGCGCGCCGACACCGCGGCAGTGAAGCAGATCGCAGCCACGGTCGCGCGGCAGCGCGAGCAGGGCCGCAAGGTCTTCGTCTTCAACATCCACCCGATGTTGTTCAAGAAACCGGAGCCGGCCAAGCTGGAGCGGATGATCGAACTCGCGGCGGACGCCATGGCGCGCCTGTCGCGGCAGCACAACGCGAGCTGGCTGCTGCTGGCGCATGACTACCGCCCCGGAATTGCCGACGACAATTGCCTGCGGCCGCTGGCTGCCCGGCTCAAACCCGCCCTTGGGGAACATGTGCATCATGTCGAGCAGGTTCTGTCGGCGGGCGAGATCAAGGCCGTTGTCGGATTGGTCGACGGCGTGATCACGGGCCGCATGCATCTGGCGATCGCCGCGCTCGGGCAGGGCACGCCCGTGGCGGCGATCACCTACCAGGACAAGTTCCAGGGCCTGTTCGGGCATTTCGGCATCAGCGAGTCGCTGTTGCTCTCGCCGGCCCAGTTCCTCGTCGGAGACAGCTTCGATGCGTTCCTGCTGCACTTCCTCGGGGCCTACGAGGCTGCTGGCGAGCAGGTGCGTCAGATGCTGCCCGACGTCATGGACTTGTCCCGAGCCAATGTCGCGCCTTTGCTGGACGACAGCGCGATGCGGATCGTGCCAGAGGCCGGCGGCAAGGTCGCCTGAGCGCCCGGATGCCTTCCGGACGCGTCAGTTGACCGCTCGCTCGGTGTTCTCGAAGCGCAGGGGCGTCTCGGCCGTCGCCGGCCGGACCTTGCGGGAGGACACGAGGTCGGTGTCGGCCAGGCGGTTGAGGAGGCGCCGCGCCGGATTCTCGAAATAGGCATAGGTGCGGTCTGCGAGGATCGTCAGCACGACGCAGCAGGCGAGGGCGAAGAGGCCGAATTGATCCGGACGCAGTCCGAGCCAGGTCCATAGCGGCTTGAACACGGCAATGAGAACGGCATCGTGCAGCATGTAGATTGCGTATGAGGTGTTGCCGAGCCGTCCAAGCAGGCGGGCGCCGGGGAATTCGGTGAAGGCGCTTTCGCCGACCGCGGTGAGCAGGATGGCGCAGGAGAACAGCAGGATGGCGAGGTCCGGCTTGGCGAAGACGTTGAGGACGAGCACGGAGATGCCGAACATGGCGATGCCGGCAAACACGACCCGCTTCTGCCGGTAGGGCTGCGACATCCGGAACAGGATCGCGAGCAGGATGCCGTTCAGGAAGCTCGGCAAGGCGCGGAGCATGCCGTAGTCGTAATTGGCTCCGTACATCTGCGACCGATCCTGCCAGATCGGCAAATGCCCGTGTGCCAGGACCAGATACAGCGCCGCGACGAATGCAGCCAGGACCAGGGGATGCAGCTTGCGCGCGAACAACATCAGGGCCGGGAAGATCAGATAGCAGAAGAACTCCGCGCTGATCGACCAGGAAGGCGAGTTGAAGCTGAGGTGGTCGGTGACGCCCCAAGCCTGGAGCAACAGCAGATTGTAGAAGAAGTCGAGCGGGGTCGACCGCGCCGTGCGCTCTAGGCCGACAGCGATCAGCACCACGAAGATGAGCAGGCTCAGCAGGTGCAGCGGATAGATCCGCGCGATGCGGCGGATCATGAAACGGGAATAGGCGCGTAGGCCGCGCGCGTCGGACGGGTAGGAGTATGAGATCACGAAGCCGGACAGGATGAAGAACATGTCCACGAACAGGCCGTAAGACCCGTTCCAGGCCGGCGAGATGCCCGTGTCGATCAGCTTCAGGTGGAAGATGAAGACCCCGAGAGCGGCCACGAAGCGGTAAAAATCGAGAACGACAAAACGTCTTGCTTCACTGGCTTCCATCGGGCCTCGGAGTCCTTGCGCGGTTCGCCCCCCTTCTAGGGACGAATTGTGACGCAAGTTCGCAGGCGCGCCGGCCGATGCCGCGCGATCGCGGCAGTCCGCCGGAATTCATGCAGAATTCATGGCGCCCATCCCATTGCGAATGGCAGTCGGCTCCCCTGCTCCCTGATGAGGCAGGTGCCTAAGAAAAAGAAGGGCCGGGAACCTCTGCATGGTCCCGGCCCATCGCGATGTTGGCGCCCGTTTGGGCAGATTTCGCCGTGCTCAGACGAACAGGAAGTCGTGGCTCGTCAGGTTGGAGACATAGACGTTCTTTAGCAGGATCGTGTCGTTCGCCGAGAACGTGATGAGCGCGTTCGTGCCGGACTGCGTCATCTGCAGGTGGCTGTAGTCGGCCGCCAGCAGCTTCGAGATCTGGATCACGTCGTGAGTTGCCCCGGCGCCGGCTTGGAAGTTGAGGATCTGGTCCTGGCCATGATCGTATGCGATGGTGGTCGAGCTTGGCGCGGCCGAGAACACGTCGTTGCCAGCCCCGCCATGGATCGTGACGCCGCTCGCGACGGCCGTGACGTTGTGGGTGCCGTCGGTCTTGGTCTGATCGAAGAACTGGAGCGCGTTGGCGGCGTTGTAGTTCTCGTGCTGGGTCGTCCCGGCCTGTCCGTTGAAGTTGAACAGGAAGACGTCCTTCGAGCCGTTGGCGTTGTTGGCGATCTCCTGGGTCTTGACGCCGTGGCTGTTATAGATGTCGGTCAGCTTGCTGCCGTCGTCGTGGATGACCTGGGTATAGTCCAGAGTGCCGTCGGCGTGGGTCCGAGTGAGCTCGACCAGCTTGCCCGAGGCATCGAGGTGCTGATGCTGGGTGGTGTAGGACTGCCCGGTGACGTTGTAGTTCCAATTGTCCGACGTGCCGTCGGCATTCTTGATGTAGGCAGCGGTCTTCACGCCGGCGGTGTAGACGGTCGTGGAGTTGTAACCGTCGCTCTTGGTCGTCACCTCGCTGGTGATGACGCCCTTGGCGTCGTACCAGTCCGAGGTCTTGGTGCCGTCGGCCGTCTGCGCCAGCGTGAAAGCCAGGCTGTTGTCGGCGTGGGTGCGCACGATGTGGGTGAGGAAGCCCGTCGCATCGTACGTGTCGTGCTCGTTGCTGTAGGTCTGGCCGACGATGTTGAACTGGAAGACGTCCTTCGAGCCGTCGGCGTGGTAGTCGGTTTGCGTCTTCTTGACGCCGGCCGCATCGTAGTTCGCGACCACGCTGCTGCCGTCGTCGTTGACAATCTGGGTGTAGTCGAGCGAGCCGTCGGCGTGCCAGCGGGTCACCTCGGTCGTCTTGCCGGTCGGGTCGAGGTGCTGGTACTGCGTGGTATAGCTCTGGCCGGTGATGTTGTAGCTGTAATTGTCGTGGCTCATGTCGGCGTTGGTGATGTACGCCGCGGTCTTCACGCCGTTGGTGTACACCGTGGTCGAGCTGTACCCGCTCGTCTTCTGGAGCACCTCGCTGGTGAGGACGCCGTTGGCGTCGTACCACTCCGTCGCCTTGGTCCCGTCCTTGTCCTGTACCAGCTTGAACGCCATGCTGCCGTCCGCGTGCTTGCGGATCAGCGTGGTGAGGAAGCCGGTCGCATCGTAGACGTCGCGCTCGGTCGTGTAGTTTTGGCCGGTGATGTTGAAGAGGTAGACGTCCTTGCTGCCGTCGGCGTGGATGTCGGCCTTCTTGATCCGCGTTCCCGCGGCATCGTAGTTGGTGACGACGCTGCTGCCGTCGGCGTTGATCACCTGCGTATAGTCGAACGTGCCGTCGGCGTGCTTGCGGGTCACGGCCGTGATCTTGCCGGACGGATCGACGTGCTGGATCTGCGTGGTGTAGCTCCTGCCGGTGAGGCCAAAGGCGTAATTGTCCTGGCTGCCGTCGGCATTCTTGACGTAGGCGTTGGTCTTGACGCCGTCATTGTAGAGCGTGGTGGAGGTGGTGCCGTCCGCCTTCTGCACGACCTCGCTGGTGAGGCTGCCGGCGGCATTGTACCAATCGGTCGTCTTGGTGCCGTCGGCCGTCTGGATCAGCTTGAAGGCAAGACTGCCGTCGCTGTGCAGGCGCGTCAGGTTGGTGAGGAAGCCGGTGCTGTCGTAGACGTCGTGCTCGGTCGTGTAGTTCTGGCCCTTGATATTGTAGGTCCAGACGTCCTTGCTGCGATCGGCATGATAGGCCGTCTCGACCAGCTTGACCCCCGTGGCGCTGTACGTGGTGATCACGCTGCTGCCGTCGCTGTTGTAGACCTGGGTCGAATCCAGCGAGCCGTCGGCATGGCTGCGGGTCACCGAGGTGACCTTCCCCGAGGCGTCGAGATGCTGAACCTGGGTGGTGAAGCTCTTCCCCGTGATGCCGTAGGTATAGTTGTCCTGGGAGCGGTCCGCGTTCTTGACATAGGCCGCGGTCTTCACCCCGTTCGTATAGAGCGTGGTGGAGTAATAGCCGTCGGACTTCTGGACGACCTCGCTCAGAAGGGTTCCGGACGTGTTGTAGGTGTCCGTGGTTCGGGTTGCGTCGGTGTCGATGTGGACGAATTTCGTCTTCACGCCGCCGGTGTAGCTGATCAGGTCCTTGGAGCCGTCGGTGTAGGCGACGGTGGTCGAAGTCGGTTGCCCGCTTGAATTGAGGCCGGTGTCGGACTTCGAGAGCAGCTTTCCGCTCGCATCGTACGTCTTGGTGTTGGTCCAGGTCGCGGCCGAGTTCGTCACCGAGAACGAGTATCCGCCCTGGATCTTGGAGAGGGCGCTGCCGTAATGGGCGATGATGTAGTCCATGGTCGCCTTCGAGGCGACCTGCAGGACGTGCGAGTCGGTCAGCGTGATGGTCTGCAGCGCCGTCGAGTCGCTCAGGTCGGACAGTTGCGGCACGATCTCGGCAGCCGTCCCGGTGACACTGGTCCGTGTGTCCGGCGGCGTTGTGGTGGCCGGGGGCGCATCGATCTCGATGATCAGCGGGTGATCGCTGACCGGAATGGTGATGGTGCTGACGTCGGTGTAGCTGGCGATCGCCGTGGTTCCCGTCAGCGTGTCGTACACCTTTACCGAATGATGCACGCCGCCGAGATTCACCGTGACGGTCTCGGTCGGATTGGAAATCTCGGTATCGTTGGCGTCCTTCCAGAGCTTCGGCTCCGCCCATACGACGAGTTCGTAGGCGCCGTTGCTCTTGCCGAGCACCATGCTGTTGCCCGAGGCCGGCATGTTGCTCAGGGTGTAGTTCAGCGGATCAGTCGGCTGCTGGCCGCCCTTGCCGTCGTCAGCCAGAATGGTCGTCAAATTGTGAATCGCCGTCGCGGCGAGCTTGGGCGTTCCGTCGGAGTTGAACAGGCCGAAATTGGCTTCAGGATTGGTATTGCCCGCGGACGAGTCGCGGTCGAACAACTCGTAGAGATACGTCGCGCTCACGCCGGCCTTGTAGGCATCGACCAGCGTGTTCAGGATCGACTTGGCCTGCACCGTCTCATTGACGCCGAGATATTGGGTGTTGGACTGGGTGGTGTAGCCGGTTTCCGTGATAACGACGGGCTTTCCCGGTGCCGCGTGCATGACCGCGCTCAGCGTCGCCGCGATGGAGCTGCCGGGAGTCAGGCTTGTGCTGACATAGGCGTGGGCGTTGGCGTAGTCGACGGAGCCCGACATGTTGCCGAGCTGGCTGTAGCCCTGGGGATCGTTGTAGGCCAGTGACAGATTGTAGACGGGGATGCTGGCGAGCGTGGCGTTGGCATTGACCGCCTGATAGAGCGCGCTCTGGAACTGAGCTGCGGCGGTGAGGCTCGAGCTGCCATTGTAGCTGAAGGGCTGGTGATTGGCTTCGTTGAGCCCCTCGATGGCGCTGATGCTGCCTGCATGGTTCGTCACGAACTTCTGGAGCGATGCGATGTAGTTCTGCAGCCCGGCCGTGCCGGTCTGGGGCAGGGCGGACGACACCAGGAAGTCGAACTTGTAGCCGGCAGCGGCCAGACCTTCGACGACGGGTTGCGCGGCGGGGCTGGTCCCCATCGCGTCGCGGAGATGGGTGACGCCGAGATACTCCAGGTCCTCGACCATCAGCGCGAGATTGTTGTAGCCGGTCCAACCGAAGCCGGCGTGCGTATTGACGCCGATGGAGTTGACGAAGCCGGAGGCGGACAGGATGGTTTGATCAGGCATTGCACACTCGAGTTTTCAGCGCGAACAAAATTGCTCGCAGGGATTTGCGTCGAAGCTTCTCTGTCGAGTGTGAATTTCAGATAAAAATCGATGCTACAAATCGCGAGTGAAATGCGGTTCCTTGCGCAGGAACAGCTCGACTCGAGTCGCAGCAGAATATGCATGCGATGCCGGTGCAGGATGGCGTGAGAAAGGCGCTTTCAAGATTTTCGCGATTTGCACTGCTGAATTGATGCGCAGCTTGCGGGAATTCGATTGATGCGCGTGTGACAATCGCATGATCCTCTCCCTTGCCTCATGCAATCGAGCGCAGAGCGCCTCCGTAGGTGCCTCTTTTGTAGGCGCGTATTCTGCTAACTATAACCGTAAAGGTTGTATCCGTAATTTCCCGGATATGTGATTCGATGGCGCAACGGTTCGTGCAGAGACTGATCAGCCCGTCGTCCGACGGCTCAGTCCGGCGCGCGATGCGATTTGATGACGCCGGGTGCGACGATTTAGCCGCGGCGGGCCAGCATCAGAAAATCTCCGCGCCATCCGACGATCGCCGTTGCGATCGCGGCGATCACGATCTTGCCGGCGAGCCACGCCGCGGGCTCGGTCGGCATCGTGCCGAGGGATCCGATCAGGATCGCGGCCACCAGCGCCTGCGCGACCAGTGACCAGCGCGGGAATGCCTCGAAGCGCAGGGTGGGACCGAGCGCGACCAGGATCGTTGCGAGCGTTGCGAGCGAAGCGCAGCCGACAGCCTGTCGTGGCGACAGGCCGGCCGATACCGCGGCCAGCGCGGCGGCTGCGACGATCGCGAGCTGACCGGCCGCAACCACCACGAGCCGGGTCGCGAGCTTCTCCAGGTGCGGAACGACTGCGATGGTGGCCTGGAGATGTGTGTGCAGGAAATAGAAGGCGGCCACCGTGGGTGCCGTCGCCAGGAATCCGTCAAGGCTCTCTTGCGGCACCAGGATACGAGCAGCATCCGGAATGAAGCCGATCAGCCCGCCGAGCAGCACGAGGGTCGTGCAGATCATGAACTCGAACATCCGCCGCGCCGATTGAATCGACTTCACGACGGTCCCCCGCTCGAAGTCCTTGACCACTTCGGGATAGCTCACGGTGTGGATCGCTGCGTTGAGGACCCAGAACGGTCGTTGCAGCAGGTCGAGCGCGATCGAAAATCCGGCACCTGCTCCGGTCGCGCCCAGCCGACCGATGATGATGAAGCGGAGCAGAACCGGCACCGACAGATGGATGACGGAAGCGCCCGCCGCGAGCATGCCGTAGCGGGCGAAGGTCTTCCAGTCGGCGAGCATCGTCTGCAGCGAAGCGCGCTCCAGCGGCGTGCGGTATGCGATGAGGCCGGCGACGAGCCCCAGCATGTGACCGGACGCGATCCCCAGCAGCACGGCTTCAGCCGTTCCTGAAATCGCTCCTCCCATGACGGCCCCGGCCAGCAGCGCGGTGGCACGCAGCGCCAGAAGAGAAGACGAGACGCCCAGCCGGTCGGACAGGCGGATCGACAGAAAATACAGATCCGTCAACCCCTGCAGCACGGATATGCCGAGGCCGAGCGCGATGATTGCTGCCGGGAACGCGCTGACCAGGGATGCGCCGCTTCCGACCACGACGAGCGCGCCCGCACTCGCGAGGCCCGCTCCAAAGAGCGACCATCTCAGCCGAG
Source organism: Bradyrhizobium sp. 1(2017) (assembly GCF_011602485.2). Taxonomy (NCBI): domain Bacteria; kingdom Pseudomonadati; phylum Pseudomonadota; class Alphaproteobacteria; order Hyphomicrobiales; family Nitrobacteraceae; genus Bradyrhizobium; species Bradyrhizobium sp. 1(2017). Next base: position 2,006,021 of record NZ_CP050022.2, read on the forward strand.
CCGCCTCATCCTCCCCGGCTGCGGCCAGAAAACGCAGTCCGGCGAGTTGCAGCCACTCGAACATCAGGACGCAGAGCAGTTGGCTCGAGGCCAGCGCGAGGGAAAAGCTGGTGTAGTCGGCCGCGGGCAGCAGATGACTGATCGCGAAGATCAGGATGATCGCCGCGGCGCTCTGATAGACGTAGCCCGCCATGGCGAAGAGGCGTGTCATCGCGGAATGAGGCGCTCCTTGCGGACGACGGCCCGTCCTTGTGACGCTTCATTCGTTGCTGCGCGCACGTGCGACATCCGCTGCTCGCGCAATTGTTCATACAGGTTCTTGTACGAAGACAGCACGTCGGAAAAGATCCACTTGTTGGTATCGGCGATGAGGCGCCGGCTGATCTCGTCGATCTTGTACGGATCCGACGCGACGGCGAGCATGCTCTCCGCCAAAGATTCCGGATCGGCTTCGGTCAGCCAGCCGGTCACGCCGTGCTTGATGACCTCGGGCATTCCACCAAAGCGCGTTCCGAGCAGCGGCCTGCCGGCCGCCTTGGCATCGGCGACGACGAGCGGACCTGGGTCGTGCCAGATCGAGGGGGCGATCACCACGTCGACCTGCTTGTAGAAATCATCCGGCGACACAAAGCCCATGAACTCAATCCGCGCATCCGGAGCGAGCGCCCTCAGGCGCCGCTGCTCCTCGTCGCTGACGCGACCTGCGATCATCATCCGGATACGATCACGGGGCATCATGGCAAGGGCTCGCATCAGATTGTCGATGCCCTTTTCTTCGGTGAGGCGGCCGATGAATCCGAACGTCACCTCCGTGGTGCAGACCGCGCGGGGATAGGGTTCACGCGGCGGCTCGGTCGAGGCGTTGCGGATCACGGTACGGATCGGCGTCTCCGCGAACATGCCCATGTCGGTATGAATGGACAGCACGCGCTCGCTCACGCCGACCACGGCGCTGAGCCAATGCGTGGCACGCTTGCGATGAAAGCTCAGGATTCCGCAGCTCGTGCAGGTGTGCTCGCAGGACCGTCCCTTGTCGAAACGGGAGCATCGCGGACAGGTCAGATAATAGTCGTGAAGCGTATGCAGCACGGGGACGCCGAGCTGGGCGGCGACGCGCCAGATCGCGGTGGTGAGGCCCGACAGGTTGTTGGAGTGCAATACGTCCGGCTTGAAAGCCCTGATTCGCTCGGCGATCAAGGGGGCCTGCATCTGCCAGTCGTCGATGGCGTGCCAGATGCTGCGCAAGCCGACGTTCTTCTGCTCCGTGAAAGGCACGTAGATGTTCTGCACCGGCGCGGAATAGACGTTGATGCCGTTGCAGCTTTCGCGCGCCTGTCCGGGCGAGGATGCGGCCCGGATCACTTCCACCTCATCACCGCGCTGCGCCAGGCCTTCGGCAAAGCGCCGCGCGAAGACCTCTGCGCCGCCGACGATCTTTGGGGCCTGAGGCGTCGGATAAAGCGTGGACGTCAAAAGAACTTTCATCGCATCAACCTCATGTCTGCAAAAAATTGCGTCTACCGCGCCGGCCTTATCTCGAGGGCGGGAACGGCACTGTCATTGGCTGCAATCAGAACCGGCGTGCTTGAGACGGGGATCCAGACCCCCGACGCGGGCTTTGCCGTTTGGTCGCACGGCATTGCAAAGCTCGTGCCTTGCTGATCGCCCTTGAGCCGGATTTCGTAGCGTCGGTCCGGTGCCTCCGACCAGACCGCAACTCTGCCGCCGGAGGCCGTCGATGCATTGATCGACACGACGCCGCTGGCTAGCTCTCGCCGTTCGGCGCTCAGGCTGGAGCGAATGAAAGCCCAGGCGTCCTGAGCCGCACAGGCGACCGGCTTCGGCGCATTGTCGAAACGATAGAGTCCGAAATTGTCCTCCAGCTCCGTTGGGTTCTTTCCACTGTCCTTCAGCTCGTAGAGCCACATTCCCTTGAGCCAGCGCGCCGCGGTCGACGCCCACAGGATCAGTTGCGCCGTATTGTCGGCCTGGGCCTGTTCGTTGACGCCGCACTTGTTGGTGGCCGTGGTCCAGCCGGTCTCGGTCACATAGATCGGGTAGTCGGGGTTTCCGCTCGCCTGGCCCACGAGGCGGTGAAACGCCGTCAGCCTGTCGATGATCTCGGCCGAGGTGCGTTTGCTCGGGCCCATGCAGAAATTGTAGAGGTGGATCGAAGCGCCGTCCGCATATTGAAGAATGCCGGACCGCAGCATCTTCTCAGTCCATGTCCAGCCTGGATCGTCGCCGAGCGCTCCGACCAGGAAAGGCGCATTCGGCGCCACCCGCTTCACCGCCGGTCGTGCAACCTTGGCAAGCGCCAGATAGTTTTCCGGCGAGAACGCGGCATCCTTCTTCGCCGCCAGATTCCATTCGTTCCAGAGCTCGAAGATCGGATGCTGCGGCACGACCGATTGTGCCGCCGCGGCGGCATAATCGGCGAAGCGCTGCCGCGCCTCATCGGTTGTCGGCGGCGTGGAATTCGGAACGAGATGATGGCCAAAGGCGAGGATCAGGAGGGGACGTGCGACGCCGGACCTGACTTGCGCTTCGAGCCTGCCGAGCCTGGGCGTGAAGCCCATCCGGCGTCCACCCACCTCGAAATCGGACCAGGGAAAATCGTCGCGGAAGGCGTTGAAGCCGAGCTGCTTGATCTGGGCGACGTTCTCCGAAGGCACGTATCCGCGCGCGCTCACCGGGCCTCCCAGCCCCTGATGCGTGCCAACCCCCAGCAGGAATCGGGCATCGAGCGGTTGGGCCTGCTGTGCGCAGACGGAGGCCGGCAAGAGTATGGATGCGATGAGGCTCGCGAGGCGGAGGCTGCCGCGAACCAAGGTGCGTGAGGATGTCATGGGCTAGATCATGCTCGCGAGCGCTGCGTTCGCGGTGACACCCAATCCGGTCCATGACATCGCCATCGCGATCTCCTGCATCTGCGAGGGCAAGCGTGCACGTTGAGCCGTCCAGTCATCAGAAATTCTTGGACAGATCCGACTGCAGCCCCGTCTTCGCTTCGACCGGGGTCCGATCGTCCTGGAGCAACTCGGCATAGACCTGCTGCAATTGCCCATGCGTCTTCTGAACGTCATAAAACTGCTTGAACCGGTCGTAGCCGCGCTGCCCCAGCACCTTGAGATCAAGGTCGAGCGCTCGCCGGAAACCGTCGACGAGCGGCTGGACCGCGACGGGCTCGCAAAGCACGCCGGTCACGCCATCGACGACGATCTCGGGCAATGCGCCGCTGCGGAACGCCAGGATGGGTTTGGCCGCGCGCATCGCTTCCAGGGCAACGAGGCCGAAGGCTTCCCATCGTGACGGGATCACGACGAGATCGGCGGCCTCGAGTTGGGTTTCGATGGTCGGGCGGTCGAGCCAGCCCAGCAGGGAGACGTTGGACGGGACGGCCGGACCTTCGTATTTGTTGACGACGGAGGCGCCGATCATGCGGATGTCCAAGACATCCTCGAGCGTGCGCGCCGCTTCGATCAGGAGGTCGAAGCCCTTCTGCCGGTCCAACCGTCCGATGAACAGGACCTTGATCTTCTTGGACGTCCAGTCAGCCGCGACGGGTTGCGGCGTCCGGCTCTTCGAGATGCCGTTGTGGACAAGAGTGAGGCGCTCGGCCGGAATTCCGGCGCGCACCGCCTCGTTGAATTCGTCGCCGGAGATGCAGATGATTCGGTCCGACGTCCGTGCAAGGAGATTTTCCGCCGCTTTCGTCACGAGATGGCTGAGGCGGCCGGTCTCGCGCGAGAACGCCCAGCCATGTGGACAATAGACGACGCTCGGACCATTCGAGCGGGCCGCCAGCGCCGGGCGCAGCACGAGGCCGGCAAACGAGGAATGCAGATGCACCACGTCCGGCTTGAAGGCGTCCAGCGCCTGCATGCTCGCGCGAAACATCTGGAATAGCCCGGAGACGCTGCGGCCCGATCGTTCGAACGTTGTGATCTGGCTGTCATCGACCGCGCCGAGGTCGCGGCGATGGTCCGAAGGCACGACATAGTGCACGTTCTCGGCGCCGAAGCTCGCCTCCTGCTGTGGATGCAGCTCATTCAGGTAGCTCGCAATCCCGCCACGAATCGTCTCGGCGATGTGCAGCACTTTCATCGTTTGCCTTCCGTAGAGCCGCCCAGGAGAGCCGGACATCGTGTATCCCTGTTACGAGTTCGCTAGTGCGAAATACAGTTCCTCGAATACGTAGCGATAATGGGGCAGCGATGTGGTGATGTTGCGCCATGATCATTCGCGCGCGTGCGATCGTTATAAAAACAAAAGAATTTTCATGGAACCAGGCATCAGGCGGCAGGTTGCAAAAGGTTTGTGCAGGAACCATTGCGCGCGACAGGCGAGTTGCGTGAAATTTCAAGCAGCGCTGGCGACGTTAGCCGGCCCTGCAAGGTGATCGAGCAGAGCTTTTGCCGATCTCTTCCACGAATAGAATGCAACGCGATCCTGCTGTCTCATGCGTTCCTGATCAGAGATAGCGCCCGCTGCCAATCTTTCGAGCATGAGCTGCTTCAGCGCTTCGGCGTCGCTGGCGCGAAAATACGCAGCCGCATCACCGCAGGTCTCAACGACCGCATCGGCGGTCGAGGCGATGACCGGACAGCCGAAGATCATGGCTTCGAGCGGCGGCACGCCAAAGCCCTCGTAGAGCGAGGGAAACACGAACGCCGATGCATGCGCATAGAGCGCTGCGATCTCGCTGTCCGTCAGGCGTCCGGCCAGTAGCAGGCCGGCGGCGCCTTCGCCCGAATTGTCTTGGAATACCTTGCTGTTGTCGCCGCCGACGATGACCAGGGGAACGTCAGGGCGGTCGAGCAGCTGGACGGCACGGATTGCGACGGAGAGATTCTTGTTCTTGGTCCGCGAGCCCACATAGAGAAAGAATTTCTGCGGCTGAAGGCCTAGTTTGGCAATGATGCCGGGATCGGACTTCGTCTTGGCGAAGTGCTCTGCGCTGTTGGGCAAGACCGGGATCCCCGCTGGCGACAAATTCAGCACCTCGGCGAGTTCTTTGCGCGAAAAAGCTGAGACGGTTGCGATGCTTGCGTGCCGGGCGAGCAACCGGCCCATGGTCCGGTGAACTGCCAGATAGCGCCAGTTGAAGAAGTCCGGCCTACGAAACACCTGTGCGTCGTGGATCACGACAATGTGGTCGCGATGGAACACGGGGCCGGAATTGGCAAGACTGATCAAGCGGCCTCCCGCAGCGGCGCGCGCCAGCTCGATTTGATCCCAGGCGTGCCCGCGCAAGCGGCCGACGGTCCGAATCTTGATTCGTTCGAGGTGAAGCTCCTCGCTTGCATCCACGGGCGTCAGCAACTGCCAGTCCGCGCTCCGCAGCGCGGCGGGAGTCTGCTCCGACGACAGCTGCGCGTCGATCGCCTTGACGATTTCAGCGGCATAACGCTGAACGCCGGTGAGCTTTTGCGACAGAAAGCGGCCGTTGATGAAGAATTTCAATTGGCTACCACGTTGGTTGATCGGAGTCAGGACGGGCCCTGCCCGACGCGGGCGATGGACGCACAGCGCAAAGGAGCAACCCTTAGGTACAGAAATATGACGCAGCTCTGCAGAGGTTGGCGCTCCGCATGCATGGCTGGGCGCCGCCTTGCTGCGTCTGGGGTCGCGGTGTAGATGTCGCGCATGAGCGATGACACCTATACCCTTCGCAGCGGTGCTCTCACCGCGGCCGTCAAGGCGCACGGCGCCGAGCTGTGCTCGCTGAGGGACGGGGACGGCATCGAATACCTCTGGCAGGCCGGGCCGGAATGGCCGCGCCGTGCGCCGCTGCTGTTTCCGATCGTCGGGCGCCTCGCCAATGACGAATTGCGGCACCGGGGCAAGACGTATCGGATGACCCAGCACGGCTTTGCGCGCGACAGCCGCTTTGCGTGGGGGGAGCGGGCCGAGAGAAGCTGCACGCTGGTGCTCGAGGACAGCGAGGCGACGCGCACGCTCTATCCGTTCGCGTTCCGGCTCACGGCGGCCTTTGCCCTCGATGAGTCCGGTCTTGAGCTGACGCTCATCATCGCCAACACCGGCAAGGAGACCTTGCCGGCTTCGATCGGTGGCCATCCCGCCTTCAATTGGCCGCTCCGATCCGGGTTGGCGAAAGAGAGCTACGCCCTGTCTTTTGCGCATGCGGAATTGTCTCCGGTCCGCCGTCTCGATGGCGGATTGCTGCGCGCCGCCGCAGAGCCTGGACCCGTCAGGGGCACGGTGCTTCCCTTGTCCGAATCCCTGTTCGTCGATGACGCCATCATCTTCGACCGGATCGACAGCGATTCGGTTCGCTACGCTGCGGGACAGGGCGCATCGGCTGGGCCCTGGCTGAAAATGTCCTGGCGCGGCTTTCGCGAGCTCGGCGTCTGGTCGAAACCGGCGGGCGCGCCCTTCCTCTGCATCGAGCCCTGGCGCGGCTATGCCAGTCCTGCCGGTTTCGAAGGTGAGTTCGCCGACAAGCCGGGCCTGATGCATATCGCACCGGGTGCGGAAGAACGCTTGTCGTTCCGAATCGAAGTCGGCTCGTCCTGAGATCGCCGTCAGACCTCGATGCGCGTGAGGTCCTCGCCGAGCACGACCGGTCCTGCATAATCCTGTCTGACATCGTCAAGCAGCGCGCTCAGCATGGCATCGTCGGTGCGCGGACGGTGATGGGTCAGTGCGAGCTTCTTGACCCCAGCCTTGGCCGCGATCTTGCCGACCGTGTCGCCGCAGGCGATCGTGAATTTCGCAAGGCGGCGGAGGTGCTCATTGTTGATCTCGGGCGTTGCGAGGAAGCAGCACTGGACGAGCAGGTCGGCGCCCTCGGCCAGCCGCTCGAGACCGGGGCAGGGGACCGTGTCGCCTGAAATCGCAATGACCTTGCCGTCCGCCTCGAAGCGGTAGCCGAGGCACATCCAGCGCTGGAGGAAGGCCGGCGGCATGTCGAGGCCGTCGCCATGCGAGACGAGCTCGGCGCTGATTTTCCAGCGCCCCGTATCGAGCACGGGGCCCGGCACGATGTCCGTTGCGACGACCGGTTTCCAGCCGCCGAAGCTCGGCTCGCCTCGATCCCGCCAGGTGATGTCCTTGTCGTAGACCTGTGTGATCAGGGTATTGACCAGCCGTTCGGTATCCGGCGGACCATAGATGCGCAGCTCGTCCTTGCGCCCATGCATCCATGAATTCAGCATCACGTCGTAGAGGTCGCCGATGTGGTCGAAATGGTGATGGGTGAGAAAGACCGTATTGATGGCGCCGAGCGGCACGCCGGCGTTGCTGAGCTGCACCATGACGCCGCGCCCTGCGTCGATCAGGATGTTCTCGCCGCCAAGCCTGATGAGCGTGGTCGTCGCCATCCGGCGCGGATCCGGGCGTGGGCCGCCGGTGCCGAGCAATATGACCTCCATGACGCGGCCTCCGGGTGCTGGATTCGGACGCACAGTAGATGCGAAGCGCGCGGCGGAGCAACCGCACGAGACGGGATCGATTTTTCCGAACTAGGAAGCCCTGCCGGCGCGATGGTGCGCCGGATGAGAATTGTGGGGCAATTCATACTTAATGCGTCAAGTTCATGAGCATTATTGTTTGGGCATCACAACACGCCTAGTATCGCGGTGGGTAATTTCGGGGGCTCGAACAGGTCGTGAATGGTCGTTCACATGGCGGCGCGTTGCGCGACGACCTGAATTTTCAGGCAGAGCCACAGGCACATGGGGCATCCAAGATCGTGGCTGATTCCGCACGTCAGGAGTTGCGTCCTAGCGGCCGCGAGCGGCTGATCGTTGTCGAAGACGATCCGGTGACGCGGACGATGCTGGTCGGCTATTTCAACGAGAACAATTTCGACGTGGTCGGGGCCGGCTCCTGCGCGGAATGCCGCCAGGCGCTGCGCGCGCGCACCGACCTCGTCTTTCTCGACGTGCAGCTGCCGGACGGCGACGGTTTCGAACTCGCCAAGGAGATCCAGGCGACCAGCAACGCCGGCATCATCTTCGTGACGCGTCGCGACACCGACGTCGATCGCATCCTCGGCCTCGAGATCGCCGGTGACCACTACGTCACCAAGCCGATCAATCTGCGCGACCTGCTCGCGCGTGCGCGCAGCGTGCTGCGGCGGCGCTCGATCGACCGCAAGGCGGCGCGCAACCACAATTCGATCGCCTTCGGCGACTGGATCATCGACCTGACCCGGCGCGAGCTGCTCGGCAGCGACGGCAAGCCGGTGGCCTTGACCCGTGCCGAATTCGATCTGCTGGCCGCGCTGGTCGGCGCCGACGGCAGGCCGCTCAGCCGCGACTATCTGATCGAAGTGGTCAGCAACCGCCAGGCCGAGGTCGACATCCGCACGGTCGATGCGCTGGTGGCGCGGCTGCGCCGCAAGCTCGTCGGCAGCGGCACGCCCGTGATCGCGACGGTCGCCGGCGTTGGTTACAAGCTCGCGCTCAGCGAGCGGCTCTAGAGTCTGATCCGGAAAAATGTTCAGCGGTCTTCCGAAGAGATCATGCTGAAACGATAGCGGTATCGCCGTCACCGCGATGCGACGCGCTTCCACCTGGCTTTGATGCGCGCCTTGATCTGGCTGATGCGAGCCTCATGGGCCGCCCAATAGGCGCGGCTCGCGGCGGCGGTCCCCTGGCGATAGCGGGCATAAACGGCCTTGGGCGGCGTCGAGATCTGCGGGGCGCTCGCAGCTCTTTCCGGTGCCGCAGGAGCTGCGGGCTTTGACCCGGGCGCCGGATCCGGAGCGGCCGCGACCTCGGCATCCAGGGCCTTCGAATTCATCGCGAGAAGACGGTTACGGGCCCGGTTGCAATAGACTTGCGACCGCGGCGTCATCGCTTCCTCGCCGTGACCGGCCCGGTATTTCATCAGAGCGCGACAGAGGTCCCCGCCCGTGAGACGCCAAGCGCGACTGAGATAAAGCACCCCGTAATGGATGTTGATATCGGGCTCTGCCAGCTCCGCATTGCTTCCGCGGAATCCCAGCATGGCCGCGGTCTCGGGCCGCACCTGCATCAGCCCGATTTCGCCGACGCTGCCGATCACGCCCGGGTTGTAGCCGCTTTCGACGAAGACGACCGCTTCGGCGATATCGGCAGGCAGGTTGGTGCTTGCGGTCTCCCGCTCGATGATTTTCCGGATCGCGGCGCGGGAAGCCGGCGTTTCTCCGGCGCCGAGCTCGCTCGCGCCATCGGCGAGCGTCGCCGTCGTGCGCGGCTCGTCCGGGCCATTGTCCCTGGCGTGCGCACAGATCGGGACGGACAAAAGCGCGGCGAGCGCCAATCGTCTCCACATCGCATTCAGATTGAAACGTGTCCGATCCCCCGGCATGGGCCTCTGATAGAGCTTTGGAGTTAACAAACCGGCCTTTCGGCGCGGCTATCGCGCGCGGGCGCTCTGGTCCTTCGCAGGTCCCTGCGTGGGCCCGGCCAGCCGGTCGTCGACCGCATAGAGCGTGCAGGTGGGGGACCATTTCATGCAGGCGCCAAGTGAATCGCGCTGGGCGTCATCGACGGTCGCGCGGCCCGCACGCCAGCCGTAACCGCCGTTCGGCGACACGGCAAACGCCTTGTGCGGCAGCATGCTGGCGAGATAGCGCGCGAACTCGGCGCGCGCGGCCTCGTTCAGCTGGCGCGGCGGCGGCAGGGGATCGGGCGGGCCCAGGATGTCGCGGCCGACCAGGCCGCGCTCGCGCAGGAAGGCGTCGACATAGGGCGTCCATTGCGGACGGCCGGCGACCGAATAGAGATAATGGCCGTCCTCGCCGTAAGGCGGCGCCGCGATGAACGTCGCATTACCGCCATTGGTGCGAAACCCGTCATGCAGGCGGCGCGCGAGAGCGAGGTCGAAATACGAATCGTTGCTGGCATAGACCCACAGCATCGGCACGCGCGAGGTCCTGCCGAAGGTGGCGAAGGCCTGCACCAGCCCATCCGGATTGCAGACGTCGTCGTCCTCCCGCGAGCCGCGGCCGCCGGCAAAGCTGATCGCGGCGACCAGGCCGGGCGGCGCCTGCGCAGCGAGCGCGACGGTGGCCAGCCCGCCGGCGGAATGGCCGGCCGCGATCATGCCCGTCGTCGTGACGTCAGGCCGGCGCGCCATCGCGTCGATCGCGGCACGCAAATCGGCGACTGCGATTGCGGTTGCCGGCAGGTAGGCAGCCTTCGCACAACCGCCGAGGCTGTCGATCCGCCCGCCCGGCGAGGTGCCGTAGCCGCGCCGCATCACGACCAGCGCCGCAAAGCCGCGCCGGGCATATTCGAGCGCGATGCCGTAATATTTGTGCGCCGACATGGCCGCGCGGTCGTCGAAGCTGCGCGGTGTGCCGTGGCTGAGCAGCGCGAGCGGATAGCGCTTCGGCCCCGCCGGCCGCACCAGGAACGCCTCCAGCCCCTGCGGCCCGGCCTCCGCCATGGGGATGCGAATGTCCTCGGTGTAGAATTCCGCGGCCACGGCACGGGACGGCGCGCTCGCCAGCACAAGCCAGATGGTCAGCAGATGCAACAGCTTGCACGAAGGCGCCATGACACGATTCGAATGGCCGGAATGCCTCCAGGATAGCATGATCCTGCAAAAAGCATCGCGGGAACGACAACCACTTGTCGTCCCGCCGCCTTCACCTTTGGACCGGCGCCCCGGAGTTTGCCGTGTCGCCATGGAGTTCGCGTTCGAACCGGCGTTTGATCTTGGCGAGGTCGTGATCCACGGCGGCGTTGCGCAGCATGGGGTTGAGTTCGATGTCGGTTCGCTCGACGTGCGCCGGGGACGCAAGAGTCAAGGAACTGGCGAGCAGCAGGGCCGTTGCGAAAATGGTCATGCCGCTATCCAGGCGTCCAAATGCGGCCATTTGTTGCCGGGATGGGTTGGCGGGTGAAAGCCCAATGCTATGGTGCAGCACGACCTCAATTTGACAACGACGAGGTACTTCAGTGGCTGATGTTCATCCCGCGGCGGGCAAGCAGGCCTCGCCGGACGCGCTCACCAACATCCCGCGGCTGGTGACAGCCTATTTCGCCGGCAAGCCCGATGTGTCCGACCCCGGGCAGCGGGTGGCGTTCGGCACTTCGGGTCATCGCGGCACCTCGTTCAAGAACACCTTCAACGAAGGCCACATCCTCGCGACCACGCAGGCCATTTGCGATTACCGGCGAGAGAAGGGGCTGACCGGCCCGCTATACATCGGCATCGACACCCATGCGCTGGCCGAGCCCGCGCTCGCAAGCGCCGTCGAAGTATTCGCGGCCAACGGCGTCGAGATCATGATCGACAAGGACGGCGGCTACACGCCGACGCCGGTGATCTCGCACGCGATCCTGACCTACAACAAGGGGCGCACGAGCGGCCTTGCCGACGGCGTCGTCATCACGCCATCGCACAATCCCCCCGAGGACGGCGGTTACAAATACAATCCGCCGCATGGCGGCCCCGCCGACACCGACGCGACGTCCGTGATCGAGAAGCGCGCCAATGCTTATCTCGCCGACGCGCTCACGGGCGTGAGGCGCATCGACTACGCCAGGGCGAAGAAATCCGCGAACGTCCACGCCTACGACTTCATCACGCCCTACGTCGCCGATCTCGGCAATGTCGTCGACCTCGACCTCGTGAAATCCGCCGGCGTCAACATCGGCATCGACCCGCTCGGCGGCGCCGCCGTGCATTATTGGCATCCGATCATCGAGCGCTACGGCCTGAAGGCCACCGTGGTGAACGAGGCGATCGACCCGACCTTCCGCTTCATGACGGTCGATTGGGACGGCAAGATCCGCATGGACTGCTCCTCGCCTTACGCGATGGCGAGCCTGATCGCGATGCGCGACCGCTTCGACGTCGCCTTCGCCAACGACACCGATGCGGATCGCCACGGCATCGTGACGCGCACCGGCGGCCTGATGAATCCGAACCATTATCTGGCGACCGCGATCTCTTACCTGTTCGCGCACCGCCCGAACTGGGGCAGGGACGCCGCGATCGGCAAGACCGTGGTGTCGAGCTCCATCATCGACCGTGTCGCGAAGAAGCTCGGCCGCAAGCTGGTCGAGACGCCGGTCGGCTTCAAATGGTTCGTCGACGGCCTTCTCAGCGGCTCCTTCGGTTTCGGCGGCGAGGAGAGCGCGGGCGCCTCGTTCCTGCGCCGCGACGGCACGGTGTGGACCACGGACAAGGACGGAATCATCCTCGGCCTGCTCGCCGCCGAGATCACGGCCAAGACCGGCCGCGATCCCAGCCAGCTCTTCAATGATCTCACAGCCGAGTTCGGCGTGCCCCATTACGCGCGCATCGACGTTGCCGCGACCGGGCCGCAAAAGAACATCCTGAAATCGGTCACGCCCGAGCAACTCGGGCTGAAGGACCTCGCCGGCGATCCCGTTCGCACGACGCTGAGCAAGGCGCCCGGCAACGGCCAATCCTTCGGCGGCATCAAGGTCGAGACCGATTTCGGCTGGTTTGCCGCACGGCCGTCAGGCACCGAGGACGTCTACAAGATCTATGCGGAAAGCTTTCGTAGCACCGAGCACCTGAAGCGGATTCAGGAGGAAGCCAAGGCGGGGCTGGCGCGGGTGTTCGGGGCTTAGGACACACCGAGGCCGGGGTCGCTCTCACGCCTCTCCCGGGGAGGGGCGCCGTATCCTCCGGTGTCATCGCCCGCGCAGGCGGGCGATCCAGTACTCCGCGGCGGAAGTTTTCCAGACGACTGACCGCCGCGGAGTACTGGATTCCCCGCTTTCGCGGGGAAATGACACTGATTGCTGCTTGTATACATTCGCCCGAGCATAGGTAATATAATACGCCATTTTTGAACTTGAATGCTTTCTCACCTCCGGTATTGTATACAAAGCGCATACATAAGCCTCGGGAGATCGCCGGTGACAAAACCCTTCCCCATGAATGCCTGGTACGCCGCCGCCTGGGACGCCGAGGTGAAGCCGGCGCTGCTGCCGCGGACGATCTGCGGCAAGCACATCGTCATGTACCGCAAGGCCGATGGCTCTGTGGCCGCGCTGGAGGACGCCTGCTGGCATCGCCTGGTGCCCTTGTCCAAGGGCCGGCTCGAAGGTGACACCGTGGTCTGCGGCTATCACGGCCTGAAATACAATGCACAGGGCCGCTGCACCTTCATGCCGTCGCAGGAGACCATCAATCCATCGGCCTGCGTGCGCGCCTATCCCGTGGTCGAGCGTCACCGTTACATCTGGCTCTGGATGGGCGATCCCGCACTGGCCGATCCCGCGCTCGTCCCCGACATGCACTGGAATCACGACCCGGCCTGGGCCGGCGACGGCAAGACCATCCACGTCAAATGCGACTATCGCCTCGTGCTCGACAATCTCATGGACCTCACCCACGAGACCTTCGTGCACGGCTCTTCCATCGGCAACGATGCCGTGGCCGAGGCGCCGTTCGACGTCACCCATGGCGAGAAGACGGTGACCGTGACGCGCTGGATGCGCGGCATCGAGCCGCCCCCGTTCTGGGCCAAGCAGCTCGGCAAGCCCGGTCTCGTCGACCGCTGGCAGATCATCCGCTTCGAGGCCCCGTGCACCATCGCCATCGACGTCGGGGTCGCGCCGACCGGCACCGGCGCGCCGGAGGGCGATCGCTCGCACGGCGTCAACGGCTTCGTGCTCAACACGATCACGCCGGAGACCGAGAAGACCTGCCACTATTTCTGGGCTTTCGTGCGCAACTATCAGCTCGGCGAGCAGCGCATCACAACCGAGATCCGCGAGGGCGTCTCCGGCATCTTCCACGAGGACGAGCTGATCCTCGAAGCGCAGCAGCGCGCGATGGACGAGAACCCCGACCGCATCTTCTACAACCTCAACATCGACGCCGGTGCGATGTGGACGCGCAGGCTGATCGACAAGATGGTGGCGAAGGAAAATCCGCCGCAGCACCTTCAGGCCGCGGAGTAGGCGGACATGGCCGAACGTGAGGTCGACCGTTCCGTCTCGCAGACCGTGAAGGCGCAGCTCGCGCTGCGCGACCAGATCCTGTCGGGCACCTTGCGCCCTGGCGAGCGCATCTCCGAGCTCCAGGCGGTGGAGACGACCGGCGCCTCGCGCACGCCGGTGCGCATGGCGCTGGTGCGGCTGGAGGAGGAGGGGCTGCTGGAGGCGATACCCTCCGGCGGCTTCATGGTGAAGGCGTTTTCGGAGCGCGACATCTCCGATTCGATCGAGCTGCGCGGCACGCTGGAGGGCCTCGCCGCACGTTTCGCCGCCGAGCGTGGCGTCTCCGCGCGCGAGCTCGAGCCGCTGAAGGAGTGCTTGGCTGCGATCGATGAATTGCTGCGCCAGGTGCCGATCTCGATCGAAGCGTTCTCGTCCTACGTCGCGCTGAATGCGCGCTTCCACGCGCTGCTGACTGAACTTTCGCGCAGTCCGCCTTTGATCCGGCAGATCGACCGCGCCTCGGCGCTGCCGTTCGCATCCCCAAGCGGCTTCGTGATGGCGCAATCCGCGCTACCCGAGGCGCAGCAGATCCTGATCATCGGCCAGGAGCACCATCGCGTCGTGATCGACGCCATCGAGAACCGCGAGGGTGCGCGCGCCGAAGCCATCATGCGTGAGCATGCGCGGCTCGCCGTGCGAAATCTGCGCCTTGCGCTGCGCAACCGGACCCATCTCGACCTCTTGCCGGCGCTCGCGCTGATCAAGACCACAACCGATTGAGGGCCGCCGCCATGCGCTTCATCGAAACCTGGATTCCGGCAACGCTGGTCTCGACCCGCGACCTCGCCCCCGGCATCCGCGAATTCCTGATCCGGCCTGACCAGTTCGACGGCGCGGCCTATCCGGTCGGCAGCCACATCAATGTCAGCGTCACCATCGACGGCTTGCCGGAGACGCGCTCCTACTCGCTGGTTGGCGAGGCCTCGTCGCAGGGATTCAGGATCGCGGTGCGCCGCGCTGAGGATTCCCGCGGCGGCTCGCGCTACATGTGGCAGCTCAAGCCGAGCGCGCGGCTCGACATCACCCAGCCCGCATCGCTGCTCGCGGTGGACTGGGCCCGCGAAAGCTATTGCCTGATCGCCGGCGGCATCGGCATCACGCCGATCCTCGGTGCCGCGCAGGCGCTGTCCCGCCGCGGTGTCGACGTCACGCTGCACTATGCCGTGCGCTCGCGTCGCGAGGCCGCCTATCTCGACGAGCTCGCCGCGATGCTTGGCAATCGCCTCGTCGTCCATGCCGGCGACGAAGTCAATCGGGTCGATCTCGATGCGCTCTTTGCCGCAGTGCCCAGGGGCGCGCTCGCGCTGTTCTGCGGTCCGATGCGCATGCTCGACGCCGCGCGCCACGCCTGGATCGGCGCCGGTCATCCGCTGCCCGACCTGCGCTACGAGACGTTCGGCTCCAGTGGCACGCTGCCGACCGAGACGTTCCGGGTGCGTCTGAAGGGGTCGAATGTCGAGCTTGAAATCCCGCGCGAGCGCTCGATGCTGGATGTGCTCAATGCCAGCGGCCACGACGTGATGTATGATTGCAAGCGCGGCGAATGCGGCCTTTGCGCCATCGACGTGGTCAAAGTCGACGGCGAGATCGACCACCGCGACGTCTTCTTCAGCGACCACCAGAAGAGAAGCAACCAGAAGATCTGCGCCTGCGTCTCCCGCGCGCGCGGCACCATCACGGTGGATACGCTGCTGCGGGCGGATGCGATTTGATCGAGATCGAATCCGGACCGGCGAGGGAGCGCACCTCCGTGGCGGCAGCACCGATTGTAATCCGATCGAGTCCTACGCCGCGTAGATCGCCCGGTACGTTTTCGTGTCCAGCAACGCCATCACGCCATCGGCGGCCACGGGGCGGCTGATCAGATAGCCCTGCACTTCGTCGCAAGCGATCTGGCGCAGATATTCGAGCTGGTCGGCGGTCTCGACGCCTTCGGCGACGACGCCGATCTTGAGGTCGCGCGCGAGCGAGATCACCGACTTCACGATGGCGGCGCAGTCCGGCTGCACCAGCATGTCACGGATGAAGGACTGGTCGATTTTGATGCGGCTGAACGGCAGCTTGCGCAGATAAGTCAGCGAGGAGAAGCCGGTGCCGAAATCGTCGAGCGCCACGGTGACGCCGAGTTGCAAGAGCGCGTTCAGGACCGAGGCGGCCGAGCCGTATTTCGACAGTAGCATCGATTCCGTGATCTCGATCTCGAGCCGGCTGGGCGAGACCTTCGCATCGGCCAGCGCCTGCACGATGGTTTGCAGGATCGCCGTGTTGTGAAATTGCGCCGCGGAGAAGTTCACGGCGACCCTGATCTCATCAGGCCATTGCGCCACCGTCGTGCAGGCGCGGCGGATGACCCATTCGCCGATCTCGTGGATCAACCCGGTCTCCTCCGCGATCGGGATGAATTCGCTCGGCGGCACCAGTCCGCGCGTGGGATGCTGCCAGCGCAGCAGCGCCTCGAAGCCGGTGATGCGGTTGTCGCCGAGATCGAGGAACGGCTGGAACACCAGGAACAGCTCGTTCCTCGCGATCGCGCCGGCGAGATCCGATTGCAGCGCCTTGCGATCGCGCGACGCCTTGTCGTCGGTTTCCTCGAAGAAGCAGACCGTGCCAGCTCCCGCCTTCTTGGCGCGGTAGAGCGCAGCGTCGGCGTTCTTCATGATGTCGAGCGTCGTGTTGCCATCGCGCGGCGCCACCACGATGCCGACGCTGGTCGCGCCGACGATCTGGCGGCCCTCGATCTGGAACGGCTCCGCGAACGCCGCGACGAAGCGCTCGGCGATCTCGAGCGCATCTTGGGGCCGCGCCAGATTATTCATGACCAGCGCGAATTCGTCGCCCCCGATGCGCGCGACATGCTCGGCGGCGCGCGTGCAGCGTTGCAGGCGGCTGGCGACCTGGACCAGGAATTCGTCGCCTGCGGGATGGCCGAACTGGTCGTTGACCTCCTTGAAGCGATCGAGATCGAGCAGCAGCACCGCGAACTCCTCGCCGGACAGCGTCAGCCGCTTCAGCGCGGCGTCGAGCGTCTCGTTGAAGGCGACGCGGTTGGGCAGATGGGTGAGGGGATCCTGCCGCACCGTGCGCTCCGCCTCGATCTGCCGCATCACGCGCCGCGCGAACGCGGTCGAATTGACGAACACGCCGCGCAGCAGCACGCTGCCATAGACCACGACGAGGAAGGCGATCAGCAGGAAGGCGAGATCGCCGTTCCTGCCGAGGCAGATGGCGATGCCGAGGAAGATCGGCGCCGTGAAGGCGATGGCCGCGATCGGGATCGTGGCGAAGGCCAGCGCGCCGCCGGCCAGCATGCCCGAGCAAAGGCAGGTGATGACGAGCTGGCCGCCGGTTGAGGCATCGGCGAAGAAGGCGACCGGGACGATGCCCCAGGCCGCGCCGAGGATGAAGGCGTTGCGCACCAGCCGATGCATGGCGCGGCGCGAGACGAATTGCGGCTTGGTGATGCGGCGCGCGGCGTGCGATTGCATGCCGAACCCGATCGCGGCGCTCGCGACGGCCGCGGCCCAGATCAGGCCAGGTATCCTGTCCGGCGACTGCCACAGCGCGATCGCCAGCACGATGGCGTTGCACGCATTGGCGAGCATGATGCCGACGGAATAGCCGAGCACGAGCGACATCTGTTCGGCGCGGATATGGCCGGCCACGGCTTCGTCGGTTGCAGGACCGCCAAAGGCCGACAGATCGCCGGCGAACAGCCGCGCGAAATAGCTGGTCGTTTGAGTCCGCATTCCAGGGCCTAGCAGCTTGGGCCGGTGGTCCGGCACGGACTTGAGAGTTCGCCGCAAACCTTTGACGAACTATGAATTTTCCGCCCTGGTGGCGGTCGGCGTGACCACATCTGCGTGTTCAAATTCGAGGTATCGATAACAAATCGATACAAATGCGCCCTCCCGCGTTACAGGTGTAACGGCAGGAAGCCTTCGGTAAGACTGTTCGTTACTAACTCCGCTGTCATGTCCCGGCTTGACCGGGCATCCAGTACGCTGAGGCCCCTCGGTTCAATCACCGTCCTCCCGGATTGCTGGATCGCCGAGCGGGGCGGTGACACCGATGCTGAGTGGCGGGTCACCGCCCCAACTGCTTCGGATCGTAATAGAACCGTTCCTCGACGAGTTGATCGCCCCGCCAGGTCTGCCACGCGATCTCGTCGAGCGTGCGCGTGATGCCTTCGGCGTTGGTGAAGCTGAAGCTCCAGCGCGTCGCGACATGGTCGCCGTCGATCAGGCTCGGCCCGATGCGCACGGCCCTGACCTCCTTCGAAGCGGCCAGCACGCCGCGCTCCTTGGCGATGAGCTTGTCGCGCCCGATCGTCGGAGCGGCGTTGTTTTCATAGGTCACGGCATCGGGCGTGCAGAACTGCTCGATGGCGCCGACGAAGTCTCCGGCCTCCAGCCGTCGCGCAAAGGCTTCAACCACATCACGGCTTGGCATGGCGCACCTCGTGATAAAACCGACTATTAGTCGGTAAATACCGACCGCTGGTCGAAAAGTCAACTGGCCCGCTGACGCCGATTGGACTAGACGAGACGCATGGCAAAACAGGCGGAACGGCGCGCAGCGACGACCGAAGCGATCCTGACGGCGGCACGCCGCCTGTTCGGGAGCCGGGGCTTCGCCGCCACCACCATGGACGAGATTGCCGAGGCCGCCCGCATCGCCAAGGGCGCGGTCTATCATCACTTCAAGACCAAGGAGGCAGTGTTCGAGGCCGTGTTCGACCAGGTCTCGCGCGACCTCGTCGTCGAGATCGACAGCGCCGCGCGCGCCGAGAAGGACGTGCTCGCCGCCATGGTCGCAGGCACCCAGCACTATTTTGCGACGACCGCCAACGGTCCGACCGGTCAGATCATCCTGCGCGACGGGCCGGCCGTGCTCGGCTGGGAGCGCTGGCGCGAGATCGATGCTCGGCATTTTGGCGGCAAGCTGCCCCGCGCGCTCTCCGCCGCGATGGAGGCCGGCCTGATGGCGCGCCAGCCGGTCGAGCCGCTGGCGCGGCTGCTGCTCGGCGCGGTGACGGAAGCCGCAGTCGCCTGCGCCGGGCGTGCCGATATCGCAAGGGCAGGCGCGGAATATGCCCGTGCGTTCAAGTCGCTGGTCGAGGCGCTGCGCGTGCGGGAATGATTGTGCTAGTGACGACACGGAAACGCCCACTCAAGCAAGAAGAACAGTAGCGCATGAACGCAACTTCCTCCCTCCCATCCTTCGATTCCGAATTCGATTACATCATCGTCGGCGCCGGCTCCGCCGGCTGCGTCCTTGCCAACCGGCTGTCTGCGAACGGCAAGCACAGCGTGCTGCTGCTCGAAGCGGGCCCGAAGGATTCCAACATCTGGATCCACGTGCCGCTCGGCTACGGAAAGCTGTTCAAGGAGAAGACCGTCAACTGGATGTATCAGACCGAGCCGGAGCCCGAGCTGAAGGGGCGGCAAGTGTTCCAGCCGCGCGGCAAGACGCTGGGCGGATCGAGCTCGATCAACGGCCTGCTCTATGTCCGGGGCCAGCACGAGGACTATGATCGCTGGCGCCAGCTCGGCAACACCGGCTGGGGCTATGACGACGTGCTGCCGTACTTCAAGAAGGCTGAGAACCAGTCGCGCGGCGCCGATCAGTATCACGGCACGGGCGGACCGCTGCCGGTGTCCAACATGGTCATGACCGATCCGTTGTCGAAAGCCTTCATCGACGCCGCGGTCGAGACCGGGCTGCCCTACAATCCCGATTTCAACGGCGCCACGCAAGAAGGCGTCGGCCTGTTTCAGACCACGACGCGCAACGGTCGTCGCGCCTCGACGTCGGTAGCCTATCTCGGCCCCGCCAGGACGCGCGGCAATCTCAAGATCGAGACCTCCGCTCACGCTCAGCGCATCCTGTTCGAGGGGCGTCGCGCCATCGGGGTCGAGTACCGGCAGGGGTCGGCCGTGCGCCGGGCGCGCGCGCGCAAGGAGGTCGTGCTGTCGAGCGGCGCCTACAACTCGCCTCAGCTGCTTCAGCTCTCGGGCGTCGGCCCCGGCGATCTCCTGCGCAAGCACGGCATCGAGGTGGTGCTGGACGCTGCCGGCGTAGGCCACGATCTTCAGGACCACATGCAGGTCCGCATCGTGATGCGCTGCTCGCAAAAGATCACGCTGAACGACACCGTCAATCATCCGCTTCGCCGCACCATGGCGGGTGCGCGTTATGCGCTCTTCCGCAAGGGCTGGCTGACGATCGCCGCCGGCACGGCGGGCGCGTTCTTCAAGACCAGCCCGCGGCTGGCTTCGCCCGACATCCAGGTGCACTTTCTGCCGTTCTCGACCGACAAGATGGGCGAGAAGCTGCACGACTTCTCCGGCTTCACCGCCTCGGTGTGCCAGCTCCGGCCCGAGAGCCGCGGCTCCTTGCGCATCAAGAGCGCCGACCCGAGCGTGCCGCCGGAGATCCGCATCAACTACATGTCGACCGAGACCGACCGCACCACCAACGTCGAAGGCATCAAGATCCTGCGAAAGATATTGAACGCATCGGCGCTGAAGCCGTTTGTGGTCAGCGAGTACGATCCCGGGACAAAGGTATCCACGGATGCCGAGATACTGGATTATTGCCGTGAGCGCGGCAGCACCATCTACCATCCCACCTCGACCTGTCGTATGGGCAATGACGCGCTCGCGGTGGTGGACCAGCGGCTGAAGGTGAAGGGGCTCGAAGGCCTTCGCGTCGTCGACGGTTCGATCATGCCGGACCTCGTATCCGGGAACACCAACGCGCCGATCATCATGATCGCCGAAAAGGCCTCCGACATGATATTGGAGGATGCGCGGTAAACCGCGTCTTGAGAGGGTTTGGACTTGGCTACTCGATTTCGGATCGGCACCCGCAAGAGCGCGATGGCGCTGGTACAGACGGAAGAGATCGCGCTCCGCATGAACGCCGCCGTACCCGGCCTCGACGTCGAGATCGTCAAATTCGACACATCGGGCGATCTCGACCAGGCCAGCAAGCTGCTGCCGCATGGCGGCAAGGGCGGCGCCTTCGTGGCGCAGATCCGCGCCGCCGTGCTGTCGGGCGAGCTTCATGCGGCCATGCACTCGCTCAAGGACATGCCGGGCAACGAGGACACGCCCGGCCTCGTGATCGGCGCCACGCTGTCGCGCGATCCGCCCGGTGACGCGCTGGTGCTGCGGGATGGCGTGACGCTGGAAGCGCTGCGCCGGTCGCGCGGCAAGGGGATCAAGATCGGCACCAACGCGGTGCGCCGGGCCGCTTATGCGCGGCGCCTGTTCCCGGACGTGGAGGTGATCCACTTCCGCGGTGCGGCCGATACGCGGGTGCGGAAGCTCGACAACGGCGAGAAGCAGCGCCTGCCGGACGGCGGCGCGGTCGGGCCGGCCGATGCCCTGATCATGGCGCGTTCGGGCCTCGACCGCGTCGGCTTGTCCGGCCGTATCGCCTACGAATTCACCGCGGCGGAGATGCTGCCCGCGGTTGGGCAGGGCATCGTCGCCGTCGAATGCGCGGCGCAGGATTGGCAGACGCGTCAGATCCTGTCATCGATCGACGATCCCGCCGCGCATGCCTGCGCCGACGCCGAGCGCGAGGTGCTCTGGGTGCTCAACGGCCACTGCAATTCGCCGGTCGCGGGGTTCTCGACCATCGCCGGCGATCAGATGTCGCTGACGGCCTCCGTGCTCGACCTCTCCGGCAACACCATCATCGAGGCCTCGCGCGCGGGCCTTGCCAATCGTCCGCGCGAGCTCGGCCGTGCGGTCGGGTTGGATCTGCTGGCGAAGGGTGCCGCCGAGATCATCGAGCGCAGCCGGCCGCGCTGAAGTGGGTCATCACAGCGCGACGCGTAGTGGGCCAACGAGCCCCGTCATTTCCTGGCTGCGCAGACTGACCTGTCCAAATCAGTGAGTTCGACCGCGGCAACATGACAGCGTTGCTGTCACACCGATCGCCTTCGACGTTGCGCCATATCAAAACGCGCTGGATCACTCCTCAGCCTCTGTGCTCTTATAGATATCGCGACCCTTCCCAGGGCGCGCCGTGAATGAGTCACGACAGATGTCCATCGCTGCTTCCTCCGTTCGGATCGAGGCTCGTGTAGCGCAGCGCTGGCCTGGCCCCCGCGCGTCGATCATGCAGCCCGCGCCTGCGATGCAGCGGATCGCCCTGATCGCTCAAAATCTCAGGCGCCATCTCGATGCTATTTTCTGTCCACGAGCGTTCACAGATTTGAACGTTGCATCGCGTTCGCCGGGTCGGAAGGGGACTCTGTTGCGAAATTTCCTGCAGGAAGTTTGTCTCGTAGGTTCAAACAACAGAACTGGAGGAGCACATGGCTAGCGCAACTCAACACTTCGACGCTGTCGTGATCGGCGCGGGCTTTTCCGGCCTGCACATGCTGAAGTCGCTGAGAGACAAGTTGGGGTTGAAGGTCCGAGTGTACGAAACGGGAGACACTGTCGGCGGCACCTGGTACTGGAACCGCTACCCGGGAGCGCGCTGCGATTCTGACGCCTACATCTATTGCTTCACCTGGGACAAGCAGCTCCTGCAAGAGTGGGAATGGTCCGAACGCTATCCTGAGCAGCCCGAAATTCTTCGTTACCTCGAACATGTCGCGAAACGTCACGACCTCAAGCGCGACATTCAGTTCAATACACGCGTGACCGGGGCTGAATTCGACGAGAATACCAATCTTTGGATGGTTCACACCGACAAGGGAGAAGAGGTTGCCGCGCGGCATCTCATCACGGCCGTGGGCACCTTGTCGGATACGAACATGCCCCCCTTCAAGGGCTTGGAGAAATTTAGGGGCAAGTGGTATCACACCAGCCGCTTCCCGCACACCGGCGTAGACTTCACCGGCAAGCGCGTGGGTGTGGTCGGCACCGGAGCCACCGCGGTCCAGGCGATTCCCGAAATTGCGCAGCAGGCCAAACAGCTGATCGTGTTCCAGCGCACGGCCAACTATTGCGTGCCAGCGCGCAACGGCAAGGTGGATCCCGAATTGGTCAAGACACGAAAGGCGGACTACGAGGGTATTGTTCAGAGGATTCGGGAATCGTTCTTCGGTCAGGAGCACTACTTCATTCCGAAGTCCGTTCTGGAAGCAACGCGCGAGGAACGCGAGAGCGTGTTTGACCGCATGTGGGATGCAGGCGGCTTCGCCTTCTGGCTTGCCAACTATCAGGACATGTTCTTCTCGCAGGAGGCCAATGATGTCTGCGCTGACTACATCAAACGCAAGATCCGCAGCACCGTGAAAGATCCGCGCACCGCGGAAAAACTGATACCCAAGGGCCACGCCTACGGCACCAAACGGCAGCCGCTCGACACCAACTACTACGAAACCTTCAACAGGGACAGTGTGCAGCTGGTCGATGCGAAAACCGACGGCGGAATTGAAGAAATTACCGAAACTGGAATTCGCGCCGGCGGCAAGGAATATCCCCTCGATATCATCGTGTTCGCCACCGGGTTCGACGCCATGACGGGTCCGCTGAAGGCATTGAACCTGAGGGGCCGCGCTGGGCGCACGTTAACTCAGGAGTGGCACGACGGTCCGCATACCTATCTTGGCGTCGCCATCGCCGGCTTTCCGAACCTGTTTACCATCACCGGCCCGCAAAGCCCCTCGGTGCTGTCGAACATGCCGGTATCGATCGAACAGCATGTGGAGTGGATCACCGACTGCATCGAGACGATGCGCAAAAGCGGAAAGACCTGCATCGAAGCGACGCCATCGGCACAGGATCAATGGGGTGCCCATGTCAATGAAATCGTCAGCGCGACGCTGATGACGACTGCCAATTCCTGGTACATGAGCGCCAACATCCCCGGCAAGCCGCGCGCGTTTTTGCCTTACCTGGGACCGGAAGGGGTCGGCGGCTACAGGAAGAAGTGCGACGAGATCGCAGCCAAAGGCTACGAGGGTTTCGAACTTGCGTAGAAAAACGCGGCCAGGGCAAATGGGCGGGAGGGCATAGCCAGCCTTGCCGCCCAACAACGAGATGAGGGAGGGCGATCATGATCGATAACAGCTATTACTCTCAGGAGGTGCACGGTCCCTACGAGCTGTACGATGTCGGTAATCTTGAGCTGGAGGAAGGCGGTACAATTCGCGCCTGTAAGCTCGCTTACGCGACTTTCGGCAGCCTCAATGCCGCGAAAGACAATGCCATTCTGATTCCCACCTGGTATTCCGGCACAAACAAGATCATGGAGCAGGTCTATATCGGTCAGGGTCGCGCGCTTGATCCCGACAAATATTTCATCGTGGTCATCAATCAGATCGGCAACGGCCTTTCCACCTCACCGCACAACACGCCGCCGCCGTCCGGCATGGCAAATTTCCCGCACGTGCGCATCGGTGATGACGTGCGGGCGCAGCATAAGCTCCTTACAGAACGCTTCGATCTGAAAAGTCTTGCGCTTGTTGTCGGCGGCTCCATGGGCGCTCAGCAAACCTACGAATGGGCGGTGCGCTATCCCGATATGGTAAAGCGGGCGGCCCCGATCGCCGGTACTGCCAGGAATACGGTCCATGATTTCCTTTTTACGGAAACGTTGGTCGATGCGATCACCTCCGACCCCGGTTTCAATCGCGGTTTTTATACGTCACCGGCGGACGTGAGGGAGGGCTTGTTGCGCCATGCAAAAATGTGGGCCGTGATGGGTTGGAGCACGGAGTTTTTCCAGCAGGAGCGGCATAAGGCGCTGGGCTTTTCGTCGATGGACGATTTCATCGTAAACTTCATGAGCGCCTATTTCGGTGTCATGGACCCCAACGATTTGCTGTGCATGGCGTGGAAATGGCAGCGTGGCGATGTGAGTCGTCACACCGGCGGTGACTTGCGGGCCGCCTTGGGCAGGGTCAAGGCCAAGACCTTCGTCATGCCGATGTCGTCGGACATGTTCTTCCCGCCGTCCGATTGCCAGGCGGAGTGGCGATTGCTTCCCAACGCCGAGTTCAGACCAATCCAGACGGTCGATGGTCATCTTGCACTCTTCGGCGCGGATCCGAATGCGACCGCTCAACTCGACAAGCACCTTGGCGAATTGCTCTCAACTTAGATGCAAACAGACGCCCCGGGGCGGTCTTTGCAACCCACGTGTAACGCCCTGGCCCGCCGCGAAATCACGATCGGCGATCATGCCATCGTGCTCCTGTTTTGCCCGACGCCGAAGGCGCGGGGCGGGTCATGGCAGCCCAACGTTTTCAATGACTTGTGTACTGTGCATGGGGTTGTTTTCGCACTTTTTGTCGTCTCGACCCCAGGGATGAAACAATCACCCCCGCACGCGCTTCAGCATCTGCTCGACATGGACGATCGGCGTTTCCGGCTGAATGCCGTGGCCGAGATTGAAGATGAACCGTCCTTGCGCAAAATTTGCCAGCACGTTGTCCACCGCGCGGTCGAGCGCCGCACCGCCGGTGATCAGCACCAGCGGATCGAGATTGCCCTGCACCGCGACCCTGCTCTGCACGCGCTCGCGGATGAAGGCGGGCTCCGCGGTCCAGTCGATGCTGACGGCGTTGACGCCCGTCGCCTCGACGTAAGCAGGCAGTTGCGCGCCGGCCCCGCGGGGAAAGCCGATGATCTTCGCATCCGGTGCCTTCGCACGTACGCCCTCGACGATGCGCCGCGTCGGTTCGACCGACCAGCGCGCGAATTCGGCCGGCGGCAGCACGCCGGCCCAGGTGTCGAAGATCTGCAAGACATTGGCGCCGGCTGCGAGCTGTAGCAGGAGATACTGGATCGAATTCTCGACCAGCACGTCGATGATCTCCGCAAACGCCTCCGGATGCCGATAGGCCATCATGCGCGCCGGCGCCTGGTCGGGCGTGCCCTGGCCGGCGACCATGTAGGTCGCCACCGTCCACGGCGCGCCGCAGAAGCCGATCAGCGCGACTTTGGGATCGAGCGTGCCGCGCACGATCTTCAGCGCCTCGAACACCGGCTCGAGCTTGCCGAAGTCGGCGCGCGGCGCGAGCGTGGCGACCTTCGCCGGATCATCCAGCGGATCCAACCGCGGACCTTCACCGGCCTCGAAGCGCACGGAGCGGTGGAGTGCGTAGGGGATCACCAGGATGTCGGAGAAGATGATCGCCGCATCGAAGCCGAACCTGCGGATCGGTTGCAGCGTCACCTCGGCGGCGAGCTCCGGGTTGAAGCAGAGATCGAGGAAGCCGCCGGCCTTGGCGCGGACCTCGCGATATTCCGGCAGATAGCGGCCGGCCTGCCGCATCATCCACATGGGTGGAATGGCCTGGCGCTGGCCGGAGAGCACGTCGAGGAAGGGCTTGGTCGAAGACTGGGGCACGAATGGTCCTGGCGAGGGTTTATGGCTCCTGATACACCGCAGCGGCCCTCAGCGGAACAGGGGAACCAGGCCAATCGGGCCGCGTTGATCAGCCAATGGAGGAGATCATGGCTGAGACATTCAATCCTGCGCCGCACGACAAGCATGCCGACGATCCGCGCGAGGCGCTCGCCGCCGATCGGCAATCCAAGCTCGACGCCGGGCTGAAAGATAGCTTTCCGGCATCTGATCCAGTTAGCGCCGCCCAGCCGACACCCTCGAAGGCCGATGCGGATGCCGACAACCCCTCGCTCTGGGCGAAGGTCAAGGCCATCTTCAGCTAGCGGCGGGAGACGCCGGATTCCGATAGGGCCGCTAATGGCTTGTTAGCGATGCGCCGATCCCGGCGTCCGTAGGACTACTGGAAAAAGGCAGATCGCCGCGTATTCCGGTAGTGACTTCAGAGTTCAATAACAGAAGCGGCAGAGTTTCCGAACGATCGGAGAATTCTGCTGCATGGGTGCTGCAAGCCAAAGAGCCGGATGGAACCGTCTGCCGCTGCGCGCGGCGGCGTTCGTCGTGCTGACCTGCGCGACCATCCTCGGCGTCAGCGCCTGGCGCGAATGGGCTGCGCGCGACGCGGTGCTCAGAGGTGCCGAGGCCGAGATGGCGAACGTTGCGCGTTCACTGACGCAGCATGCGGAGGACAGCCTCGATCTGCTGGATTCCGGCGTCGTCGGCGTCGTCAGCCGTCTGGAGGTGGACGGCGCCGGACCTGCCACCGTCACCAAGCTCGACAAGGTCCTGGAGGCACGCAAGACGGCGATCGCGCGCATCAACAGCGTCGCCATCATCGACGACCAGGGCAACTGGCTGACCTCACCCGGCACGATCGGCTCGACCCTGACCGACGACGGGTTCTTCCGCTATCACCAGCTCTCGGCGAAGCGCGAGGCCCATGTCGGTCGCCCGGTGAAAAATCAGGAGGACGGCCAATGGGTCGTCACCCTGTCGCGCCGCTTCAACAAGCCGGACGGCAGCTTCGGCGGCGTCGTGCTTGCGACCATCAGCGCCAACTATCTCTCGCATTTCTACGAGCAGTTCGAGATCGGTCGGAACAGCGCCGTGGCGCTCGTGCATGGCGATGGCATGATCATCGCGCGCAACCCGAGCAATGACAAATTCGTCGGTCGCAACGTCGCCGACACGCCGCTGTTTCGCGACGCCAGCCTGCAGCGGCCGGGCGGCGCGTATCATTTCAGGTCGCCGCTGGACGGCGCCGAGCGGGTCAGCTTCTTCAAGCGCAGCAGCCGTTATCCGCTGGTCCTGCTCGCCACCGTCGACAAGGACGAGCTGCTGGCGCCGTGGCGCGAGGCCGCGATCTCCCGCATGCTCTACGTGGTCGCGCTGGTTCTGATGATCGCGATCATCGGTGCCGTGCTGGTGCGGCAGTTGCAGCGGGGCCAGCGCATGGCCGCGGCCCTGACCGAGAAGGAGGCTCACTTCCGCCTGCTCGCGGAAGGCTCCAGCGACATGGTGACCCGCATCGGGCTCGACGAGCGGCTGCGCTACGTCTCGCCCTCGTCGGTGCGCGTCGTCGGCTGGCGCGCCAATCAACTGATCGGCACGCCCGCGCTCGCGGGCATCAATCCGGAGGATCTGCTGCAGGTCCAGGCGATCGTCGATGCCATGAAGCGTGGCGAGAAGGAGGAGGCGCGCCTCGTCTATCGCAACGCGCACCAGGAGAACGGCGAGGTCTGGCTCGAATCGACCATGCGGGTGACACGCAAGGACAATGGCCGGGTCGACGGCGTGGTGGCGATCTCGCGCGATATCACCGAACACAAGAAGCTGGAGACGAGGCTCGAGACGCTCGCGATCGAGGACAGCCTCACCGGCCTTGCCAACCGCCGCCGCTTCGACGAGCGGCTGAAGGAGGAGTGGGCGCGCGCCTATCGCGACCGCTCCAGCCTCGCCTTGCTGATGATCGACGTCGACCATTTCAAATCCTACAACGACGAATACGGCCATCCCGCCGGCGACGCCTGCCTTCGCCTCGTGGCGCAGATCATCGCGGCCGAGACGCAGCGCCCCGGCGATCTCGCGGCGCGCTATGGCGGCGAGGAATTCGCCATGCTGCTGCCGAACACCGATGCCGCAGGCTGCGCCCGCATTGGCGACCGGATCCGACGGGCGATCCGCGAGGCGGGCCTCGTCCACACCACCAACCACGCGACCGGTTACGTCACCGCTTCGCTCGGAGGCGCGGCCTGCCGGCCGGTGCTGGAGCGCACGGCGGGCGTGGTCTCGCTCGTCGAGGCGGCTGACCGGGCGCTGTACACCGCCAAGGAAGCCGGACGCAACCGGCTAATGATGTCGGGCGAGGTTGCCAGCCTGATGGCCAAAGCGTCCGGTCAGTAGCTCATCGTCTCAATAATGCGGTGGCGGCTCGTTGGCGGGGCCCGGCGCATTCGCCTCGGCCTCCTGGAGCCGTTCATTCAGCTGTCCGATCTGACGCGTCAGCGCATCGATCTGCTTCCACTGCGCGGTGATGGTCTGGTTCAGCGTTTCGATCGTGTCGTCCTGATAGGCCAGGCGCGTCTCCAGCGTGTCGATGCGCTCGCTCAACGTCTTGATCTCATTCGTCACGGTCGTGCCCCATGTTTTGTCCGAGCAAGCCCCGCTCGCGCAAGCCGTGGCCGAGCGCGACGCGCTCGTCGAACACGAAGCATTCGCCGCGCCAGCGGCTCTGCGTCTCCGGCACCTCTTCCAGATATCGCAGAATGCCGCCCTTGAGGTGATAGACCTCGGCAAAGCCGCGTGCGAGCAGATGCGCGCTCGCCTTCTCGCAGCGGATGCCGCCGGTGCAGAACATCGCGATCCTGCGATGCTTGGCCGGATCGAGCTGTCGTGCGGCAAAGTCCTTGAACTGGCCAAAACTCTCGAGGCCGGGATCGACCGCGCCCTCGAATGAGCCCATCGCCACCTCGAAGGCGTTGCGGGTGTCGAGCAGTAGGGTGTCGGGCGCCGCGATCAGCGCGTTCCATTCGCTCGCATCGACATAGGTGCCGACCTGCCTTGTCGGATCGGCGGCGGCATCGCCGAGCGTGACGATCTCCTTCTTCAGCCGCACCTTGAGCCGGCCAAACGGCATCGCAGCGGCGTTCGAGAATTTGAGCTCGAGATTGTCCAGCCGGCCGCCGAACATCTCGCCGCGCGCGAGCTCGTGCGCGAAGGCGTCGATGGCATCGGCCCCGCCCGCGACAGTGCCGTTGATCCCCTCCTGAGCCAGCAGCACGCTGCCCTTCAGCGCCAGACCGGCGCAGTAGGCGCGCAGCGGCTCCCGCAGTTCGCGGTAATCCGGCAGGGCGGCGAACTGATAGAAGGCGACAACCTTGGTGAGCGAATTCGCGTCAGACATGGCGGCCCGTTTAGCAGGCGGCGGAGGTCCGGAAAACCCGCCATGGCCGAAAGCCCGATCCGACCATACGCCCAGCGGATGGCAGCCATTTCGCTGGTATGCCAGCATTGCCGAGAGCCGCCGGAATGTGCCATGTAGACCCGGTTTTTCCGAGATGGCGCGCCATCCGCAGCCCCGGCCCAGGTGGGCCTCAAGAGAGCCTAACGAGAGCAAGAATTCGCATGAGAAACTTCCATTTCCCCGGCAGATCCACGGTTCACGCCACCAACGCGATGGTGGCGACCTCGCATCCGCAGGCCTCGCTCGCCGCGATCGAGGTGCTGCGCGAGGGTGGCACGGCGGTGGACGCGGCGGTCGCCGGCTCGGCCCTGCTCGGCGTGATCGAGCCGCAATCAACCGGCATCGGCGGTGACTGCTTTGCGCTGATCCAGCCGCGGGGCGAGGGCAAGATCATCGCCTATAACGGCTCCGGCCGCGCACCGAAGGCTGCGAACGCCGACTGGTATCTCGAGCGCAAGATCAACTCCGTGCCGCTGACCTCGGCGCATGCGGTCTCGATCCCCGGCGTGATCGACTGCTTCGCGACCGTGCTGCGCGATCACGGCAAGTTCGGCTTCGACCGGCTGCTCCAGCCCGCGATCAAGGCGGCGGAGGAAGGCTACGTCGTCGCGCCCCGTATCGCCTTCGACTGGAAGAACCAGTTCGAGAAGCTGAAGGGCGGCACCAACACCGTGCGTTACCTGCTGCCGGGCGGCAAGCCGCCGGTGGCCGGCGACGTCATCCGCCAGGCCGAGCTCGGCAAGACGCTGCGCGCCATCGCCAAGGACGGCCGCGATGCCTTCTACAAGGGAGCGATCGCGGAGGACATGGTCGAGACCCTGCGCGGCATCGGTGGTCTGCACACGCTCGACGACTTCGCCGCGCACATCACCGAGACGACGACGCCGATCGGCACCATGTACAAGGGCTACGACGTCTGGCAGTGCCCGCCGAACGGCCCCGGCGTCACCGCGCTGCTGATGCTCAACATCCTGTCGCGCTTCGACCTGACCAAGTACGCGCCCGTCAGCGTCGAGCGCTTCCATCTCGAGGCGGAGGCCGCGCGCATCGCCTACATGAACCGCGAGATGCATGTCGCCGACCCCGATCATATGAAGATCAACGTCGCCGAGATGCTCGAGAAGGGCTTTGCCGACGAGTATATCAGCAAGATCCGGATGGACGGCATGCTCGACCTGCCGAATGTCGCGCCGCCAATGAACCCCTCGACCATCTACATCACCGTCGTGGACAAGGACCGCAACGTCTGCTCGTTCATCAACTCGATCGCGCATTCCTTCGGCTCGGCGATCGTCTCGGACAAGACCGGTGTCTTGTTCCAGAACCGCGCCGGCGGCTTCCGCATCCAGCCCGGCCATCCCAACTGCATCGCCGGCGGCAAGCGCCCGCTGCACACGATCATGCCGAGCCTGCTCACCAAAGGCGGCCGCTCCGTGATGCCGTTCGCGGTGATGGGCGGGCAGTACCAGCCGGTCGGACAGACCCACGTCGTGACCAATATCCTCGACTATGGCTGCGACGTGCAGGAGGCGATCGACATGCCGCGCGGCCTGCACTACGAGGGCCAGTACCAGCTCGAGGACAGCGTGCCGGCCAGCATCGTCGAGGGCCTGAAGAAGCTCGGCCACAAGACCACCAGCGTGGTCGGCCCGCTCGGCGGCGCCCAGGCGATATGGATCGATTGGGACAAGGGGACACTCACCGGCGGTTCCGATCCGCGCAAGGACGGCTGCGCGCTGGGCTATTGAGCGGTCGCGCGGTTCCCCGCGTAAGATCAGGAAAAGTTGACGAAGGGCGATGCCGCATTTGCTGCATCGCCCTTTTCGCGTTCGGAACAGAGCTCATTGCTTCAGGTTAAGGGGCGATGGGCGGTGCAGGCGTGCGCTGCTTTGCAGATCAGCGGCGGAGGCGGCGATGTCCGACAAACCAGGTTCCAGACAATCAGCATTCGATCGGCGCGCCTTCATGGCCGCAGCCGCCGGCAGCGCGCTTGTCCCGATGACGGCGCGCGCGGCCGCAGAGGATGCCAGGACTCCGGCCGCGCAGGATCCGGCCCTTCCTGTCGACGTCACGCTGCGGGTCAATGGCAGGGAGAAGCGGCTGAGCATCGATGCGCGCACCACGGTGCTCGACGCGCTACGTGAACATCTCAAGCTCACCGGCAGCAAGAAGGGTTGCGACCACGGCCAATGCGGCGCCTGCACGGTGCTGATCGAGGACCGCCGCGTGGTGTCGTGCCTCACCCTTGCACTCGCCGCCGAGGGGCAGGAGATCACCACGATCGAAGGCCTCGCCACCGACGATCGCCTGCATCCGATGCAGCAAGCCTTCATCGACAACGACGCGTTCCAGTGCGGCTATTGCACGCCCGGCCAGATCATGTCGGCCGTCGCCTGCGTCAAGGAGGGCCATGCCGGCAACGAGGCCGACATCCGCGAGTATATGAGCGGCAATATTTGCCGCTGTGCCGCCTATCCCAACATTGTCGCCGCGGTGAAGCAGGCCGCGCCCGAGATCTTGAAAGGCTAGGTGCATGCGACCGTTTTCGTATCAGAGGGCAACAGACCCTGACATGGCCGTGCAGGCGCTCGGCGCCGCAGCGGCCGCGAACAATCCGTTGACCCAGGCTCGCGCGCAGCCGCTTGCCGGCGGCACCACGCTGATCGATTTGATGAAGCTCGACGTGATGCGGCCCGCCGCGATCGTCGACATCAACCCGCTCGCGCACAGCTGGTCCGCGATCGAGCCCAAGGACGACGGACTGCGCCTCGGCGCGCTGGCGAAGATGTCGGACGTTGCCGCCCATGGGGAGGTCCAGCGCCACTATCCGGTGATCGCAAATTCGCTGAAGCTCGCCGCCAGCGCCCAGCTGCGCAACATGGCGACGCTCGGCGGCAACGTGATGCAGCGGACGCGTTGCAGCTATTTCCGCGACGTCTCGTATGAGAACTGCAACAAGCGCAATCCCGGCTCGGGCTGTGCCGCCATGGACGGCGTCAACCGCATGCATGCCGTGCTCGGCGTCTCCGACCAGTGCATCGCGACCTATCCCGGCGATTTCGCGCAGGCGCTGATCGCGCTCGATGCCGTGGTCGAGATCACGGGCAAGGCCGGCACGCGCAGCATGCCGTTCGCGCAGCTTCACAAGGCGCCGGGCACGACGCCCGACATCGAGACCACGCTTCAGCCCGGCGAGCTGATCTCGGCCTTCTCGATTCAGGGACGCTGGCCGCGCTCGGTGTATCTGAAGGCGCGCGACCGCCAATCCTACGAGTTCGCGCTGTCCTCGGCTGCGATCGCGCTCGACGTGCAGGACGGCACGATCAGGGACGCGCGCGTCGCGCTGGGCGGCGTCGCCACCGTGCCCTGGCGGGCGCGCGAGGCGGAGGCGCTGCTCAAGGGGCAGAAATTCGATGACGGACTGGCGCAACGCGTTGCCGATACCGCCTTCGCGGACGCGAAGGGGCGGCGGCACAACAGCTTCAAGATCGCGCTCGGCAAGCGCGTGATGGCACGCGCGCTCCAGCAGGCCGTAACGATGGAGATCTGATCATGACCGCTGCTGCTCCCGAGCCGAAGACGAACATGGGCCGGCCTGTGCCGCGCTATGATGCGGTCGTGAAGGTGACGGGACGCGCGACCTACGCGTCCGACATGCCGCTCGCCGATCCCGCCTATGCGTTTCTCGTCACCAGCGCGATCGCCAAGGGCCGGGTCGACCGCTTCGATCTCGATGACGCCAGGCGCGTCCGCGGCGTGATCGACATCGTCACCCACGAGAACGCGCCGAAGCTGCGGGAGTCGAAGCTGTTCAGCAATGGCGGCTATGCGGGCACGACGATCCAGCCGCTGCGATCGGCCGACATCGCCCATGACGGCCAGATCATCGCGGTGGTCATTGCCGAAAGCTACGAGGCGGCGCGCGAGGCCGCCAACCGTGTCAAGGTCAGTTACACGGCGGCAACGCCAAGCGCGACCTTCGACTCGCCCGGTACGACAACCGCGGCCGCGAAGGGACAGAATGCCCAATTCAAGGAAGACCCCAAGGTCGGCGATTTCGCCAAGGCGTTCGAGGAGGCCGAGGTCAAGCTGACGTCTTCCTACGAGACGCCGGCGCAGCATCACAATCCGATGGAGCTGTTTTCGACCAGCTGCGCCTGGATGGGCGACAACCTCGTGATCTACGAGCCGAGCCAGTTCGTCTACGGTCTCAAATACGGCGTCGCCGAACAGCTCGGCATCGACGCCGACAAGGTCCGTGTGGTCAACCCCTATGTTGGCGGCGGCTTCGGTTCGCGCGGCTCGATGACGCCGCGCACCGCCATCATTGCCAGTATCGCCAGGCGCCTGAACCGGCCGATCAAGCTGGTCCCGACCCGCGACCAGGGCTTCACCATCACCACCCATCGTGCCGAGACCCGCCACGAGATCAAGCTTGGTGCGCGTCGCGACGGCAAGCTCGTCGCGCTGAGGCACGAGGGCGCCGAGGTGTCGTCGCGCCCCGACGCCTATTGCGTCGGCGGCACCAAGACGACGACGCGGCTCTATGCCTGCCCGAATGTCGACAGCTTGGTCTCGATCGTTCGCGCCGACCGCAACACGCCCGGCTTCATGCGCTCGCCACCGGAGGTGCCGTATCTGTTCGCGCTGGAAAGCGCGATGGACGAGCTCGCGGTGAAGCTGAACATGGACCCGGTCGAGCTTCGCCGCATCAACGACACCACGAACGAGCCAATCAGTGGCAAGCCTTACACGTCGCGCTCGCTGATGGCCTGTTTCGACGAGGCCGCCAAGGCGTTCGGCTGGGCGCAGCGCTCGCCTGAGCCGAAATCGATG
The DNA here is from genome assembly GCF_011602485.2 of Bradyrhizobium sp. 1(2017). Lineage (NCBI taxonomy): Bacteria > Pseudomonadati > Pseudomonadota > Alphaproteobacteria > Hyphomicrobiales > Nitrobacteraceae > Bradyrhizobium > Bradyrhizobium sp. 1(2017). The sequence goes on from NZ_CP050022.2 coordinate 2,040,587, forward strand.
TCGGATGGCGACTGGCTGATCGGCTATGGCTGTGCCGCCACCTGCTATCCGGCGCAGATGGGACCCGCGGCCGCACGCGTCCGTCTGCAGCGCGACGGCCGCACCCGCGTCGAGATCGCCGGCCATGAGATCGGCACCGGCGCCTACACCGTCATCGCGCAGACGGCCGCCGAGCGGCTCGGCGTGCCGCTCGAGAAGGTGGCCGTCTTCATCGGCGACAGCGATCTGCCGCCAGCGCCCGTTGCCGGAGGCTCCAACTCCACGGCCAGCACCTGCTCTGCAGTGATGATGGTATGCGACCAGATCCGGCAACGCCTGTTCCAGGCGGTGATGCCGAGCCAGAGCCTGACGGACAAGGCCAAGGAGACCGTGGGCATCGGCCAGACGCCGGCGACGCAGGCGGCGAAGGGCGATCGACCGCTCGACCTGGAGAAGGCTTTCGATGCGCTGGGTGTCGGCGTCGTCGAGGAATACGGCGAGTGGAAGCCGGAAGGCGCGCCGCTGGATTCCTTCCGCGCCATGCACAGCGGGCAGGTGCGGCTCGTGGGCGGTCATTCCATGAAGGACCAGATCGCCTATGCGTTCGGCGCGGAATTCGTCGAGGTCCGCATCAACCGCTTCACGCACGAGATCCGCTGCCCCCGCTTGGTCGGCGCCTTCGCCGGCGGACGCATCATGAATCCGCGCACGGCACGCAGCCAGCTGATGGGCGGATTGATCTGGGGCATGTCGTCTGCGCTGCTGGAGGTCACCGAGATCGACGAACGCTATGCGCGCTACGTCAACGACAATCTTGCCGACTACCTCGTGCCGGTGAATGCGGACGTCCCCGGCGTCGAGGTCATCTTGCTCTCCGAGCAGGACGACCGCATCAATCCCGCCGGCGTGAAGGGCCTCGGCGAACTCGCCAATGTCGGCACCAATGCGGCGATCTGCAATGCGATCCATCACGCCACGGGCCAGCGCATCCGCAAGCTCCCGGTCCGGCTGGAAAATATCGAGGCGTGAGGGGTGGAAACCTCACCCGCGTTGCGCTAGACACCTCCCGCCTCAAACGGAAGGTGCCTTATGCAGCGTTTCCAGCGCGCGCTTCTCGCCCTGATGTCGGCACTCGCGATCACCGTGATCGCCGGCGTGTCGCATTTCGTTTCCACCACGGCCTCGGCCCAGACCGCAGGAAAGACCATGACAACAGCTTCAGGCTTGCAGATCATCGACGGCGTCGTCGGCACTGGCGCTTCGCCAAAGCCGGGCCAGATCTGCGTGATGCACTACACCGGCTGGCTGTACGAGAACGGCCAGAAGGGCAAGAAATTCGACTCGTCCGTCGACCGCAACGAGCCGTTCGAATTCCCGATCGGCAAGGGACGCGTCATCGCCGGCTGGGACGAGGGCGTTGCCTCGATGAAGGTGGGGGGCAAGCGCACGCTGATCATCCCGCCGCAACTCGGCTATGGTGCGCGCGGCGCCGGCGGCGTGATCCCGCCCAACGCGACGCTGATGTTCGAGGTGGAATTGCTTGGAGTGAAGTGACGGCGCAGCCGTCAATTCCGGGACGGTGCGAAAGCACCGAACCCGGCGCAAACAAAAAGACCGGCCTTTCGGCCGGTCTTTTCGCTTTCAGCGAGATGTCGCTATTCAGCTGCGCGACGCGCGGCCGCCGCAGCGCGATCCATTGCTTCCTTCGCAGCGTCCTTGGCATCTCCCATGGCCTGCTGGCCCTTGCCCTTTACTTCCTGCACCACGCCTTCGCCCTTCATGCGATCGGAACCGGTGGCTTCACCGATGCCCTGCTTGGCCTTGCCGATCGCCTCGTTCGCGGTGCCCTTGATCTTGTCGGTCGTGCTGCCCATGAAAATCTCCTTTCCGTTTGCTCGGAATGACAACGCTGGGCGGCTACGGGGGTTCCGATTTTGGTATGGCTAGCGGATGCGGCTTTGGGTTAATTTGCCGCGCACGGAACCAACAGAAAGCAAGTCCCATGAGCGGCCATGATCATTCGCATTCCCACCATGACCACGATCATGATCGCTGGAAGCATGACGGCGTGCGTGTCATTCCCGGCAACCAGCTCGACACCAACGTGCCGTCGACCGCCGGTATGGACCGTGCGGCCGCCATCAATTTCGCGCGTGTCGGCGCACAGAAATTGTGGGCGGGTACGGTCAGCATCAAGCCCGACGCCAAGACCGGAGCGCATCACCATGGCCATCTCGAAAGCGTCATCTACGTCGTGAAGGGCAAGGCGCGGATGCGCTGGGGCGAGAAGCTGCAATTCACCGCCGAGGCCGGCCCCGGCGATTTCATCTTCGTTCCGCCCTATGTGCCGCATCAGGAGATCAACGCCAGCCCCGACGAGGTGCTGGAATGCGTGCTGGTGCGCAGCGACGGCGAGGCGGTGGCGATCAATCTCGACATCGAGCCGGTCGAGAAGCCCGAGACCGTGCTGTGGATCGACCCCGTCCACCGCGATCCCAACGAGAAGAAGTAGGCTTCGAAACGGCGCGGGGTTCGGTGCGACAGAACCCCGCAGGCGCGACCCCCAAAAAAATATCCGGAAGCGATGTCGGGTGGGTGTCGGCCGGTCCGTCCTTGGGAGTACCCGCCAAGGAGCTTCCGATGCCCAAGATGATCTTCGTCAGCCTGCCGGTGACCGACCTCAAGCGCGCCACTGCCTTCTATGAGGCGGTCGGCGCGGTCAAGAACCCGCAATTTTGCGACGACACGGCGTCTTGCATGGCTTTTTCCGAGACCATCTTCGCCATGCTGATGACCCACGACAAATTCCGTCAGTTCACGCCGAAGCCGATCGCGAATGCCAGGACCTCGAACCAGGTGCTCCTCTGCCTGTCCGCTGACAGCCGCGGCGACGTCGACGATATCGTCGCCAGGGCCGAGGCCGCGGGCGGAGTGGCCGATCCCAGCCCCAAGGACGAATATAGCTTCATGTATGGCCGCAGCTTCGAGGATCCCGATGGCCATATGTGGGGCGTGAACTGGATGGATCTCGCGGCGGCCCCTCAGCAGCCCGACCTCGCGAACGCCTGATCGTTGCCCGGAACAGGAGCATTCACATGTCCAAGGTCACACCCTGCCTGTGGTTCAACGGCGATGCCGAAGACGCCGCGAACTTCTATGTCTCGCTGCTGCCCGATTCCAAGATCGTGCACGTCCAGCGCAACGTCTCCGATGGCCCCTCCGGCAAGGAAGGTTCGGTGCTCGTCGTCGAGTTCACGCTCGGCGGGCAGCGTCTGGTCGCGCTGAATGGCGGCATGAAGATGGAGTACACCCACGCGATATCGCTGATGATCGATTGCGACGACCAGGCCCAGGTCGACAGCGTCTGGAACGCATTCCTCGCCCATGGTGGCAAGGAAGAGCAATGCGGCTGGCTCAGGGATCGCTGGGGCGTGGCCTGGCAGGTGGTGCCGAAGGCGATGTTCGAATTCCTGTCGAGCGCGGACAAGGCAGCGGCGGCGCGCGCCGTGCAGGCCATGATGAAGATGGTCAAGCTCGACGTGGACGTGCTGCGTCAGGCGTTCGAGGGCAAGTCCGCGGCGTGAGACCAATGTCCGCGCTCCAATCTCGCTGTCATCGCCCGACTTGATCGGGCGATCCAGTACTCCGAGACGGCGATGTGATACGGGGATGCTGCGGCATACTGTCATGCCCGGTCAAGCCGGAGCATGACAGCGGTGGGCGGGCGACCGCGCGGAGCTCGCCTTAATAATTGATCCGCAGCCCCACGCCGCCGTGGATGGTGTTGCCGACCGGCTGCGGGCCCAGCGTGCCGTTGGCGAAGAGATCGACGATCCAGCCTTTTTGCACGCGGAAGCCGAGCCGGCCGCCATATTCGAACCAGCCCTGGTTGCCCATGGTCGGCACCACCACGCCGTTGCCGGTCACGGTCGCCACGATGCCGCTGTGACCCGCGAAGGACTGCACCCAGCCGCCGTTGATGTTGGTCTCGATGTTGCTGCCGTAGAGATGCGTCCACTGGCCGCCGATCTTGACCAGGCTGGTGCGGTCGGTACCGGTCGCAATCGTGGCGTCGAACGGATTGAAGGCCACCGTACTGTCGGTGTAGCCCGACACGCGCTGCCACAGCTGCCAGACCTCGACGGAGGCCGCGACCTCGTCGCGCGGCGACAGGCGGCTGATCCATCCGGCGCGGCCATAGACGGCGTAGTTCGAGGCGTTGGTCGAACTGGTCACGCTCACCGGGCCGAGGCTGGTGTCGTAGCTGCGGGTGTAGCGTGCCTTCTCCCAAGGCGTCAGGACCGTGCCGACGTCGAAGAACGGGCGCGAGGAGCCCCAATTGGTGAAGTCGTAACGCAGCGCGAAGGCGCCGATCGGCGCGCTCGTGATCTTGTAGCCGCCCTCATCGTAGTGCGTGTAGGCGATGCCGGCGAGCAGCGACAGATTGTTGGTCAGCTCCTTGCGGCCGTGGATGCCGGCGGAGAACGAGCCGGCCGAGCCGAACGCGCTGACACAGTCGCCGCAATTGACCTGCTCGTTGACGCCGAGCAGCACCGTGCCGAGCACGCGGTTGGTGATCATCTGGTTGAAGCGCTGATTGGCGAGGCCGCCGATCGAATTGCCGCTGGAGTCCGCGCCGGTCGGCGATGGAATTGGTATCGGCGAGGGCGAGGGAGAAGGGGAAGGCGAGGGGCTTGGTGAGGGTGACGGCGATTGAGCCGCGGCCGAACCGATGCCGAGCGCGGCCGAGCAGAATGCAACGGCGAGAAGGATCGCCGCCCGCATCGCGCACTGTCTTGCCCGCTTCACCATCGTCACCGCCCGCACAGCATGCCGTCGTCCTGGACGGCAGGCGTGATGGTCGGCGAGGCGCCGGCATATTGGTTGACGGCGCAAAGCCCGGCGCTTGCCGCGCAGTTGGCAGCGAAGGTCCAGGGCGGCGTGTTGGTCTTGGTGATGCTGACCTTGCCGCCGGTCGAGGTGATGATCGCGGTGTCGCCGGGCTGGGTGAGCTGCACGCATTGGGACTTCGTCGCGCAGACGCTGGCAGCGCCGTCCTGAAGTACCACGACGGAGCGGCCGCGCTGCGAGAGAATGTCGAGCGTGGTGCCGCGCACGCCGATGGTCGCGAGCGGCGTCGTAATCTTGTAGGCGGCCTTGTCGGAGTTGCCGGTGACGAAGCGGAATGCGCCGGTGGTCATGCGGATCGCGACGTCGCGATAGCTGTGGTCGTCATTGAAGACGGTGCGGTCGAGCTTCAGCGTCGCGCTGGGCCCCAGCGACAAATTGGTGCTGTCGGCCATGACGAAGCGCGCGGCGCTGTCGGCGCCGGTGCGCACGGTCTCGTCGCGCAGCATGCTGTCGCCGACATTGATCGGTGTGGTGGTCGCGGCGACGCGCACCACTTCGTTCTGGATCACGACGGCTTGGCCGACGCGTGTTTGTGCCTGCGCGCAAGGGGATGTGCACAAGGCGGCCGACAGCAGAGAGGGGAAAAGCCAAAAACGCAAATTCATTTCGTAACCGATCGATATGTCCCTGATCGTACCGGATCGCGCGCGCTTGCGATGTGGCGGAATTATCACAAGCGGCGCGGGACGTGCGCTATGCTTAGTGACAGCCGCGGCAGAATGCGTTCAATGAAACTTGCGATCTCTTTTTTTGCCCGCGGTGACGCAAATTTGCCACGCAAAACATCCCCACAGCAGACGCTGGAATTGGTTGCGGTTCCAAAGGTGTCGCGAAGCGCAGTGATTGCTGTCGCGATATTCCTGATCGCTCATCTTGTGCTGCTGATCGGTGTTGTGACGCCGCAGAAGTTCGTCTTCGATGAGGTGCATTACGTGCCGGCGGCGCGGCAGATGCTGGCGCCTGCAATGTCGCAGCCGATGCTCAATCCAATGCACCCGCCGCTGGGCAAGGAGCTGATCGCGGCGTCGATCGCAGTCTTCGGCGACAACGCGCTTGGCTGGCGCTATCCGGCGACCTTGTTCGGCGCACTCGCCGTCGTCGCGATCTATCTGTGCGGCCTTGCGCTGTTCTCCGCGCAAGGGCCGGCGATCGCGGCGGCGCTGATCGCGGGCAGCAACCAGATGCTCTACGTGCAGGCGCGCATCGCCATGCTCGATATTTTCGCGCTCGGCTTCGGTCTGCTTGCAACCGCCGCTTTCATGCATGGTTTTCGACGGGAGCGGCCGCACGCGCCGTTCGCGCTCGCGGGCAGCCTGTTCGGCTGTGCTGCGGCGTGCAAATGGAGCGGCCTGTTCCCGCTCGGCGTCTGCATCGTCGTTGTCGCGGTGATCCGCCTGATGCAGGGCTGGCGCACCCAGTTTGCCGACGCCAGGCCGAGCGACTGGTACCGGCCGGACCTCTGGGCCGGTTTTCGCGCGCAGCATGCCGCGCTCTGCTTCGTCCTCCTGCCGGCGACGACGTATCTCGCCGCTTTCGTTCCGCTCCATGGATTGTCGTTGCCGGACCTGATCGAGGCGCAGCGGCGGATCTTCGCCGACAACACCACGACCGCCATCGCCGGCCACACCTATATGAGCGCATGGCCATCCTGGCCGTTGCTGGCGCGTCCGGTCTGGTTCCTGTTCGACAAGACGGCGGAGGACCACGTCGCCGCGATCGTCTTTCTCGGCAATCCGCTGGTCGCATGGCCGGCGTTGTTCGCGCTCGCCGTTGTGCTGCGCGACTTCGTCGTCGCGCGGCGCTGGGACGCCTTCCTGATCGCGGCGTTCTATTTCGGCCCCTGGCTCGCCTGGGCGCTGCTGCCGCGCACGCTGGGCTTCATCTACTATTACCTGCCGGCCGCAACCGCGGCGTCGCTTGCTCTGGTCTATGTGCTGCGGCGGGAGGGGCTGCCGCGCTGGCTGCTGTGGGCCTATGTCGGCCTCGCCGCGGCCGGCTTTGCAATCATGCTGCCGATTTCCGCGGCCTTCATCGGCGTCTCGATGCAGACCTTCAACCGGTTGATGCTGTTCCAGAGCTGGATATGACAACGCCGCCTGCCGGAGAGGGCAGGCGGCGTGGTTGTTGCGACGAACGGGTGGCGCTTATTTCGACGCGGTCTTGGTGTCCATGTTCACGACCTGGACGCGGCGGTTGACCGGGTCGGCGCCGTTGGCGGCATCCTTCAGCTTGGTCTCGCCGTAACCGACGGTGACGAGATCGGTGCCGTTCAGGCCGTAATTCTGCATCAGGTACTTTTTGATGGTGTCGGCGCGCCGTTCGGACAGGCCTTGATTGTACTCTTCGCCACCGGTCGCATCGGTGTGGCCGGCGACCACGAAGGTCGAGCCCTTGAGCGCCGGATCGGCCAGCGCCTTGCCGAGCGCGTGCACCGAGGCCATCGAGGTCTTGGCGATGTCGGCCGAGTTGTAGTCGAACTGGATCTCCAGATCGATCTTCGGCTTGGTCGCCGCGAGCTCGGCGATCTGCTCGCGCTCGCCCGTCGAGAGCGACCGGGTCGAGCGGTTCCGCACGGTGTTCAGGAAGGTCGCTTCCTTGGCCTGCGCGGTCGTGTCGGTCTGCGGGCCCACGGACAGGCCGCGGGTTGCCGGCTTGGGCTTCAATGCATCCAGGATCTTGTCGGTGGAAACGTTGTTGTCGCCGGCCAGGGCCAGGCCCGCCGTCATCGACAGCGCGGCGGCAAGAGTCATCGCCTTCAGTCCAAAGAACTTATCAAAACGGGTCATCGTCATATCCTCGCTGTTACGCCTGATGGCGATTTGATGCTGCGAGCCTAGGGCAGGTTCAAAGGCCTTGATGTGATCTTGGTCACATTCAAGATCGCGGCGGGAGGACACTCTGCTGCTGTCGAGATCTCTTGCTCGAACCGGCTCCCTGGGTTCCCGGAAACCCGCGTGCACCGATCGTCGCAAAGGCGTCGCCTCGCGGCCCGCGCGCGAACAAGAATTCGTCCAGATGCCCGCCTAGCAGGCTTCAATCATTCGACAATTCGTCCGCGAGAGGAGCCGAGTTTCACCCAGTGCCGAGGCCGAGCGACTACCAACGTGACAACCAGTTCTATCGCAGCGGTCCGCCGGATCGGACAGTGTCCCTGAGCTCGATGCCCATCTATATCGGCGCCGCGATGATCGCGGTGGCGATCCTGCTGTCGACGTTGATCACCGGGCTGACCTCCCGCTATGTCGGCCTGGAAGGGCCGACCGAGGAGAACATGTGGCTGGTCGATCGTCTCACCGGCGACGTCTATCGCTGCCAGTCGGAGGGGCGCGGCAAAGCGTCGTGCGCGCCGGACGTCGCCACGGGCAGCGTCGGGGAGCGCCCAAAAGCCGCACACTAGAAGGGACGAAAATATCTTCTCTGCGAGCCGTTGTCCCGGAAAGATAGATGCTGCGTTGGCCGGCATGTAGCCGGCTTCGTTTCCGGGAAGGAGAAATTGATGAAGACTCTGTTGCTCGCGGCAACGTTCGTTGCACTTGCTCTGTCTCCAGCATCCGCCGCCAAGATGGCGTGCACCAGCGCGAACATGGCAAAGCTCGTGGCCGGGATGGGCGGCGAAGACACGCCGGCCAAGATGGCCGCGAGGAAGTCCATGGCCTCGGCCAATTCCGACATGAGCAAAGGCGACATGCGCGGCGCCTGCAAGCACTACATGAATGCCGAAAAAGCGATGGCGATGAAGTAAGGCTTTCTGCCGAACTTGCACGTTCTGGCCGCGCTGGCAGCAGATGGCAGCGCGGCCTTTTCGTGAGCCCGTTGCTTCGCCGTCTCTGTTTTTCCCGGCACGAATCCCGCTACATTGCTCCCCGCAATGTCCCGCGCCCCGAAACCTCTCCCCCTCTCGACGACACAGGCCCGGCAGATCTGGCTGCATGCCCAGCGGCTGGATGAGCGCGCCCCGTTCGGCGAGGGCGCGCAGGCCGTCGCGGACGCAGTCGCGCATCTCGGCTATGTGCAGATCGACACCATCAATGTGATCGAGCGCTGCCATCACCACATCCTGTTCAGCCGTATCCCGTCTTACCGCCGCGCCGACCTCCGGCATGCGCAGAGCGCCGACAAAAGCGTGTTCGAATACTGGACCCATGCGCTGTCCTACGTGCCGGCGAACGACTTCCGCTTCTTCCTGCCGGCGATGCGCGAGCACCGGCGCGAGGGGCACAAATGGTTCGCCTCGGTGACGCCGGCCGACACGCGCAAGGTCATGCGGCTGGTGCGTGCCGCACCGTTGACGATCCGCGACATCGAGGACGACGTGCTCACGGAGAAGGAACATCTGTGGCAGAGCCGCAAGCCCTCGAAGCGGGCTTTACAGCTCGCCTTCTATACCGGCGCCGTGACCATCAGCGCCCGCCAGGGCATGCTGAAGACCTATGAGCTGATGACGCGGCATTTTGGCTGGGACCAGCTGCCCAGGCCCGCGTCGGCGAAGGAGATCACGGCCTATCTGCTCGACCGCGCGCTGCGCTCGCAAGGTGTAGTCAGCCTGGATTCGATCTGTCATCTCGACGCCCCGCGCAAGAAGGCGATCGCAGGCCTGATCGCCTCGCGCGTCCGCCGCGGCGAGCTCGTGCCGATCGCGCTCGAGGGCGCAGGCAAGCAGGAGCATTGGGCCCCGCCCGCCGCACTGGAGCCGCATGAGGTGTCGCCCGATCTCGTCCACATCCTCTCGCCGTTCGATCCCCTGATCATCCAGCGCAAGCGCACCAATCTGATCTTCGGCTACAACCATCTGTTCGAAGCCTACGTGCCGAAGGCCAAGCGCAAGCTCGGCTATTTCGCCTTGCCGGTCCTGGTCGGCGACGAGATCGTCGCCGCGCTCGACCTGAAGACGGACCGGCAGAGCAAGAAGCTGTTGATGCAGAAATGGACCTGGGTCGGGCAGGGCAAGAAGACGGCGCGGCGCAAGGAGCTCAAGCGCGTGATCGAGGATGAGCTCGATCGCTTCGAGCGATTTCAACTGGCGGAGTGAGCCCCTCGCCACCGTGTCGGTCTCGTAGGGTGGATTAGCGAAGCGCAATCCACCACTTCACTTTCCGCGGACGCAAACAGCGGTGGGTTACGCCTTCGGCTAACCCACCCTACGCAGTTGGGCGAGCCGATCGATCCAGACGCCAACCGCAATCCCCACCGCATAAGCCACCAAATTCCATAGCGAGAAGATGCGACCCAGCAGCAGCGCGCCGGCCGTGGTCAGCCGGAACGCATCGAGCCACGGCACATGCACCAGGCGGGAGAACTCGACGACGATTGCGATTGCTGCCGCGCCGGCTGCAAGTTGGCTCCGCGTCAGCCGCGGCAGCAGGACCCCGACCAGCAGAAACACCATCGTCGCCCACAATAGCGAGCCGCCGTACTTCACCACGAAGGCGGGCAGGCCGAGTGAAAAGCCATACCAGCGCAAGGATAGCCCGGAGACGATGACCGCGAGCGCAAGGGCGGCGCGGACCAGCGATGTCCACCGCGGCGTCACAGGGTGGTGCGGCTGCGCTCCATGCATTGCTCGCTCCATTGACTCTTCATTCGCGATGCTCAAAACCGCCACTCAGCCCTAGAAAAGCAACAACCCGGGGGACGCCATGAGCCAGACCACCACCTATGCCGGTTCCGCCGGCGGTGCCAAGAACGCCAACAAGAGCGAAATCGAGACCTCGACCATCCGCGCCATCTCCTGGCGCCTGATTCCGTTCCTGGTGCTGGCCTACTTCTTCTCCTATCTCGACCGCGTCAATCTCGGCTTCGCCGCGTTGACCATGAACGCCGAGCTGAAGTTCACGCCGCTAATCTTCTCCTGGGGCGCCGGCATCTTCTTCATCGGCTACTTCATCTTCGAGGTGCCGAGCAATCTGGCGCTGGAGAAGTTCGGCGCAAGCCGCTGGATCGCCCGCATCATGGTGACCTGGGGCATCATCTCGGCACTGATGGCGATGGTCAGCGGCGTCACCAGCTTCTACGTCCTGCGCTTCCTGCTCGGAGTCGCCGAGGCCGGCTTCTTCCCCGGCATCATCCTCTATCTCACCTATTGGTATCCGGCCGAATATCGCGCCCGCTTCCTCGCGGCCTTCGCCGTCGCGGTGCCGGTCTCGACCGTGATCGGCGCGCCGATCTCCGGCCTGCTGCTCGGGCTCGACGGCATGATGGGCCTGAAGGGATGGCAGTGGCTGTTCATTCTCGAGGGCATCCCCTCGGTGCTGCTCGGGATCGTCACCTGGTTTTACCTGACCGACAGGCCTGAGAAGGCGGACTGGCTCTCGGCCGAGCAGAAGGCCTGGCTCAAGACGAAGCTTGATGCCGAGATCGCGGCCAAGCAGGCCGCGAAGCATCTGACGCTGGGCGAGGCGCTGTCCTCGCCCAAGGTGATCATGCTGAGCCTGATCTATTTCGGCTTCGTCGGCGCGCTCTACGGCATGCAGTTCTGGCTGCCGCAGATCGTCAAGGCGTTCGGTCTCACCAATGCGCAGACCGGCTTCGTCACCGCGATTCCGTATCTGTTCGGCACGATCGCGATGATCCTGTGGGCGCGGCACTCGGATGCCACGCGTGAGCGCGTGATGCATGTCGGTGCGCCCATGATCCTGATCGCGGTCGCGCTCGCCATCTCCAGCTATCTGACCGACCCCACCTTGACGATGGTGGCGCTGACCTTCGCCGCCATCGGCGTGTTCTGCGTCTTCGGCGTATTCTGGACGTTGCCTACGGCATGGCTCTCGGGCACCGCGGCGGCCGGCGGCATCGCGCTGATCAACTCGATCGGCAATCTCGCCGGCTTCGGTGGCCCCTATCTGATCGGCTGGGTCAAGGAAGCGACCGGCCAGACCTCGCACGGCTTGCTGGTGCTCGCCGTGATGCCCCTGATCGCCGGCATTCTCGTCTTTGTCGGCGGCCACGAGACCAAGCACGAGTTCGCCGAGCAGGGGCGGTAGAGCCCTGTAGACGGTCCTGTAGGGTGGGCAGAGCGTAGCGTGCCCACCAGACCGTTGTTGCGATCCTCAATTGAGAGACGGTGGGCACGGCGCTAGCACGCCTTTGCCCAGCGATATCTCGCCTGACGCCCGGGATTGCTCCGCGCTCCATTCGGGCGACGGGCGTCATCCCGCCCTAGCATCTCACGTCTCAAGCACCCGTCGTCCTAATCCTTACCACCCTTTAACGATCACGCTTTCCTGATGACTGACGATTATTGACTTTTATCAGTGATTAGTCGACATTCCTCTCATTCGAGCTGCAGGGAGTGTTCTTCGATGTTCGTCCGGTCGGTATTGTCCAGCTATTCCAAGCTCTTGGCGGGTGCGTCGCTGGCCCTGATGGCCGCCGCGCTGGCCGGGTGCAATGACACCGTGGCCGAAAAGGCCGAGCCGCCGCGCCCGGTTCTGGTCGCAACGGCCCACTACGACGCCGAGACGCCGGAGCGGAGCTTCGTCGGCACCGTCAGGCCGCGGATCGAGAGCGACCTCGGCTTCCGCGTGGCCGGCAAGGTAGCAAAGCGCGTGGTCGAGGTCGGCCAGACCGTCGAGATCGGCCAACCGCTCGCGACCCTCGACGAGGTGGATCTGAAGCTCCAGGCCGAGCAGGCGCTGGCCGAGCAGACCGCCGCGACCGGCGTGCTGGCCCAGGCCGCCGCCGCCGAGCAGCGCGCCAAGGATTTGAAGGCCAAAGGCTGGACCACGGACGCGCAGATGGATTCGAGCCGGGCCGCCGCAGACGAAGCCCGCGCGCGTCTGAACCGCGCCGAGCGCGCGCTCGAACTGAGCAAGAATTCCCTTTCCTACGCGACGCTCGTTGCCGACGCCCGTGGCGTCGTCACCGCAACGCTGATCGAGCCTGGCCAGGTGGTCGCCGCGGGCCAGGCTTCGATCCGCGTCGCCCGCTTTGCCGAGAAGGAAGCGGTCGTCGCGATTCCTGAGACGCTGGTTGGACGCGCCAAGTCGGGCGTCGCCAGCGTCACCCTTTGGTCCGAGCCGGGCAAGAAGTACACAGCCAGGCTGCGCGAGATCGCGCCTGCGGCCGATCCGGCCACGCGCACCTATCTCGCGAAGTTCTCGCTGCCCGAGGCCGACGACAAGGTCGCGCTCGGCATGACCGCGACGCTGACGCTGTCGGACGCCGCCAGCGAGCGCGTCGCGCGGCTGCCGCTGTCGGCACTGTTCAACGAGGGCGGCAAGCCGTCGTTCTACGTCGTCGACGACAACGGTGGCGTCACGCTCAAGCCCGTCACGGTGAAGTCCTACGAGAGCAACGACGTCGTCATCACCGGCGGCGTCGACGAGGGCGCCAAGATCGTCGCCCTCGGCGTGCAGAAGCTCGATCCGGGCCAGAGGGTGCGGATCGTCTCGTCGCTGTCCTTTTAATTTCTGTCATTCCGGAGCGCCCCGAGGGGCGAACCCGGAATCTCGAGGTTCCGGCTCTGGTCCTTCGGACCATCCCGGAACGACGTGGGAAGTGAGTTTCGTCGTGTGAGGTGAGTTTCGGCCGGAGCGCAAATGCGAAGGCTGAAGCGGCGAAGCGATCCAGAACCTGCCCAGCCCCCTGGATTGCTTCGCTGCCTCGCGACGACGCCTGAACAGAGCGGCTGTCGTTTTTTTGGCAATTGGATCGTTTTTCGGAGAGTGCGATGAAGCGCTTCAACCTTTCGGCCTGGGCCGTCAGCCATCCGACGCTGGTGCTCTTCCTGATGATCATACTCGGTGTCGCCGGATTCTTCTCCTATGAGAAGCTCGGCCGCGCCGAGGATCCGTTCTTCACGGTGAAGGTGGTCAACGTCTCCGTGATGTGGCCGGGCGCGACCGCGCAGGAGATCCAGACCCAGGTCGCCGATCCCATCGAGAAGAAGATCCAGGAGCTGCCCTATTTCGAGAAGGTGCAGACCTATTCCAAGCCCGGCTTCACCGCGCTCCAGGTGACCTTCCGCGACTCGACGCCGCCGAAGGATGTGCCTTATCTCTTCTATCTGCTGCGCAAGAAGCTGGTCGACGTGCAGGGCCAGCTTCCGTCCGGCATCCTCGGACCCGTCGTCAACGACGAGTTCTCAGACGTCGATTCCATCCTCTACATGATGACCGGTGACGGCGCCGATTATGCCCAGCTCAAGAAGGTCTCCGAAGGCTTCCGCCAGCGCCTCTTGAAGGTGCCTGGCGTGACCAAGGTCGACGTCTATGGCAATCAGGACGAGCGCATCTTCGTCGAGTTCAGCCATGCCAAGCTCGCCACGCTCGGCATCACGCCGCAGGCGCTGTTCGATTCGCTCGCCAAGCAGAACAATGTGACGCCCGCCGGCACGGTCGAAACCTCGTCGCAGCGCGTGCCGCTGCGCGTCACCGGTGCGCTCGACGGTGCCAAGGCGGTGGCGGAGACCCCGGTCGAGAGCAATGGCCGCGTCTTCCGTCTCGGCGACATCGCTACCGTCACCCATGGCTATGTCGATCCGCCAAGCTTCGTCGTGCGCCAGGAAGGCAAGCCCGCGATCGGCATCGGCGTCGTTACCGCCAAGGGTGCCAACATCCTCGATCTCGGCAAGGAGGTCGAGAAGGCGACGGCCGACTTCATGAAGGCCGTGCCGCAGGGCGTCGACGTCAAGCTGATCGCCGACCAGCCCAAGGTGGTCGAGCACGCCGTCGGCGAGTTCGTGCATTCCTTCATGGAAGCGCTCGTCATCGTGCTGTTCGTCTCGTTCCTGGCACTCGGCTGGCGTACCGGCATCGTGGTCGCGCTCTCGGTGCCGCTGGTGCTCGGCATCGTCTTCATCGTCATGAATACGATGTCGCTCGACCTGCACCGCATCACGCTCGGTGCGCTGATCATCGCGCTCGGCCTGCTCGTCGACGATGCCATCATCGCGGTCGAGATGATGGTGGTGAAGATGGAGCAGGGCTGGGACCGCATGCGCGCGGCGTCCTTTGCCTGGGAATCAACTGCGTTTCCGATGCTCACGGGAACGCTGGTCACGGCCGCTGGCTTCCTCCCCATCGGCTTTGCCAATTCCGCGGTCGGCGAATATGCCGGCAGCATCTTCTGGATCGTGGCGATCGCGCTGGTCGCCTCCTGGTTCGTGGCGGTGATCTTCACGCCCTATATCGGCGTCAAGCTGCTGCCGGAGATGAAGGCCCACCACAACCACGATCCGCACGCGGTCTACGAGACTCGGATGTACCGCGGGCTGCGCGCCATCGTGCAATGGTGTGTCAACCACCGCATCACGGTGGTGGTCGCGACCGTCGGCGTCTTCGTCGCCTCGATTGTCGGCTTCGGCCATGTCCAACAGCAGTTCTTCCCGCTCTCGGAGCGGCCCGAGCTGTTCCTCCAACTGCGCCTGCCCGAGGGCACCGCCTTCAACGTCACCGAAAAGGCCGTGAAGAAGGCCGAGACCCTGCTCAAGGACGACAAGGACATCGAGACCTATACGTCCTATGTCGGCCAGGGCTCGCCGCGCTTCTGGCTCGGCCTCAACCCGCAGCTTCCGAACGAGGCGTTCGCCGAGATCGTCATCGTTGCCAAGGGCGTCGAGGCGCGCGAGCGCATCAAGGCCAAGATCGAGAACGCGGCCGCCGAAGGCATGCTGTCGGAGGCGCGCGTGCGCGTCGACCGCTTCAATTTCGGGCCGCCGGTCGGCTTCCCGGTCCAGTTCCGCGTGATCGGCCCCGACGCCAACAAGGTGCGCGAGATCGCCTACCAGGTTCGCGACGTCATGCGCCAGAACAAGAGCGTCAAGGACGTGCAGCTCGACTGGAACGAGCAGTCGCCCTACCTGAAGCTCGTCGTCGACCAGGATCGTGCCCGCGCCATGGGCCTGACCCCGCAGGACGTCTCGCAGGCGCTGGCGATGCTGATCTCGGGTTCGCAGGTCACGACCGTGCGCGACGGCATCGAGAAGGTCGGCGTGGTTGCCCGCGCGATCCCGTCCGAACGCCTCGACCTCGGCGGCGTCGGCGATCTCACCATCACCTCGCGCAACGGCGTGGCCGTGCCGCTGCAGCAGATCGCCAAGATCGAATATGCCCATGAGGAGCCGATTATGTGGCGGCGTAACCGCGACATGGCGATCACCGTGCGCTCCGACGTCGTCGACGGCGTGCAGGCGCCCGACGTCACGGGCCAGATCACGCCGAAGCTGAAGGCGATCAAGGACCACCTCGAGCCGGCCTACCGGATCGAGCCGGGCGGCGCCTTCGAGGAATCCGCCAAGGGCAATGCCTCGATCTTCATCCTCTTCCCGGTGATGGTCATGGTGATGCTGACGCTGCTGATGATCCAGCTGCAGAGCTTCTCGCGCCTGATCCTGGTGTTCCTGACCGCGCCGCTCGGCATCGTCGGAGCCTCGCTCGGCCTCAACGTCGCCAACGCCCCGTTCGGCTTCGTGGCGCTGCTCGGCCTGATCGCGCTCGCCGGCATGATCATGCGCAACACCGTCATCCTGGTCGACCAGATCGAGACCGACGTCTCCCACGGCATGACCCGCCGCGAGGCGATCGTGGAGGCGACCGTCCGTCGCGCCAGGCCGGTGGTGCTGACGGCGCTGGCCGCCATCCTCGCCATGATCCCGCTGTCGCGCTCGGCCTTCTGGGGTCCGATGGCGATCACCATCATGGGCGGCCTGTTCGTCGCGACCTTCCTGACGCTGCTGTACCTGCCGGGCCTCTATGCCCTCTGGTTCAGGAAGAGCCTGGACGAGGCTGGTTCGGCCGAACGGCCTGCCGCGCCGCAGCATGGCAGCGATGAACATCCGGCAATTCCGCTTGCTGAAGCGGCTGAATAAGTGAGAAGAAGTGGTGACGAACGAGTCCTGACAAATGACACTGGTTGCGGAACATATCGAAGGCGACACCCGGGACCGTATTCTCGAGGTGGCCGAGCGGCTGTTCCGCCAGATCGGCTACCAGAAGACGACGGTCGGCGACATCGCCAAGGAGCTCAGAATGAGCCCCGCCAATGTCTATCGCTTCTTCGAATCGAAAAAAGCGATCCATCAGGCGGTGGCCCGCTCGCTGATGGGCGAGGTCGAACTGGAGGCCCAGCGGATCGTGGCAAGGCCCGGCCCCGTGCCGGAGCGCTTCCGCGAGCTGCTCACCACCATCCACCGCATGAACACCGAGCGCTATGTCGGCGATAACAAGCTGCACGAGATGGTCGCCATCGCGATGGAGGAGGACTGGGACGTCTGCGTTGCCCATATGGAGTGCATTGCCGGGGTGATCGGCCAGGTGATCGCGCAAGGCGTTGCCTCCGGCGAGTTCGAGGCGCCCGACCTGCAACTGGCCTCGCTCTGCGCCTGCACCGCGATGATACGCTTCTTCCACCCCCAGATGATCGCCCAGTGCGCCACCAAGCCGGGTCCGACCATCGACCAGATGATCGATTTCGTCATCGCGGGTCTGTCGCCGCGCCACTGACGGGGCGGCGGGTTTCTGCCTATAAGCCCAGTTGCCGTCATTCCGGAGCGCGCGCAGCGCGAACCCGGAATCTCGAGATTCCGGGTTCGGTCCTGTGGACCGCCCCGGAATGACGGGCCAGTGGAGACCCGCGGTGACCGACAAAGACCTTTACTTCTACGAGCCCTCCAAGGGCCACGGCCTCAAGCACGATCCCTTCAACGCCATCATCGCGCCGCGGCCGATCGGCTGGATCTCCTCGCGCGATGCGAGGGGCCACGTCAACCTCGCGCCTTACAGCTTCTTCAACGCGTTCTGCTACGTGCCGCCGATCATCGGGTTTTCCTCCACCAACTGGAAGGACACGGTCTCGAACATGGAGCAGACGCGGGAGTTCGTCTGGAATCTCACCACCATGGATCTCGCCAAGCACATGAATGCGACCGCCGCGCATGTCGCCCCCGAGGTCGACGAGTTCGAGGTCGCGGGCCTGACCGCTGTGCCGGGCAAGCTCGTCAACGTGCCGCGCGTGGCTGAGAGCCCTGTCGCCTTCGAATGCAAGGTGTCCGACATCGTCCGCCTCAAGGGCGCCGACGGCAAGGAGGCCGACGCCTGGCTGACGCTCGGCGAGGTCGTCGCCGTCCACATCGACAAGGCCATGATCAAGGACGGCGTCTACCAGACCGCCGCCGCCCGTCCCATCGTCCGCGCCGGCCGTCGCGGCGACTATTTCGAGATCAAGCCGGAAAACATGTTCGAGATGGTGCGGCCGGATTAGGCCAGCCAAGCTCTCCCCACGCCGTCATTCCGGGGCGACGCGTCAGCGTCGAGCCCGGAATCCATTCATCGACCAACGCTGCCGCACCATGGATTCCGGGCTCGCGCCTGATGGCGCGCCCCCGGAATGACGGTGGGGCATTCAGCCCGAATCCCTCCCGGAACTGCCCGCGTGCCCTGGCCGTTATGGCCGTTGGGCGGTCGCCCGACCGCGTCAATTCGCATCATTTTGCAGGTGAAGTGTTCACTCACCCCGGCCACTTTCCGCTAAAATACCCGACATCCGCGCCGATGCATGAGGTCCGCCATGAGCTTCCGCCGCGACAAAATCACAAAGCCGATCTTCTCCTGGGCCCGCGGCGTGCTGCCGGCGATGTCCGACACCGAGCGCGAGGCGCTGGAGGCCGGCGACGTCTGGTGGGATGCCGATCTCTTCACCGGCAATCCCGACTGGTCGAAGCTGCTGAAGGTGCCGCAGGCGAGGCTGACCGACGAGGAGCAGGCCTTCCTCAACGGCCCCGTCGACGAGCTCTGCGCCATGCTCGACGAGTGGAAGATCTTCTGGGAATGGCGCGACCTGCCGCCGGACGTCTGGCACTTCGTCAAGCGCGAGAAATTCTTCGGGATGATCATCCCGAAGGAGTTTGGCGGCCTCGGCTTCTCGCCCTATGCGCATTCGGAAGTCGTGCGCAAGATCTCGACGCGTTCGATCGCGGCGGCGGTCACGGTGATGGTGCCGAACTCGCTCGGGCCGGGCGAACTCCTGATGCGCTTCGGCACGAAGGAGCAGCAGGCGCGCTGGCTGCCACGGCTCGCCGACGGCCGCGACATTCCCTGCTTCGGCCTCACCAGCCCCGAGGCCGGGTCCGATGCCGCCTCGATGGTCGACACCGGCATCATCTGCAAGGGTGATTTCGAGGGCCGCGAGGTGGTGGGCCTCAGGCTCAACTGGCACAAGCGCTACATCACGCTCGGCCCCGTCGCGACGCTGCTCGGTCTCGCCTTCAAGGCCTATGATCCCGATCATCTCGTGGGAAGCCAGGAAGAGCTCGGCATTACCGTCGCGCTGATCCCGACCAATCTGCCCGGCGTCGAGATCGGGCATCGTCATCTGCCATCGATGCAAGTGTTCCAGAACGGCCCGAATTGGGGCCGCGACGTCTTCATCCCGCTCGATTACGTCATCGGCGGCAAGGAGCGGCTGGGACAGGGCTGGAAGATGCTGATGACCGCGCTCGCCGCCGGCCGCGGCATCTCGCTGCCGTCGCTCTCGGCTGCGGGTGCCGCCTATGCGGCACGCACCACCGGCGCCTATGCCCGCATCCGCGAGCAGTTCGGCATCTCCATCTCCAAGTTCGAGGGCGTCGAGGAGCCGCTCGCACGCATCGTCGCGACCGCGTATCAGTTGGATGCGGCGCGGCGACTGACCTGCGCGGCACTCAATGCCGGCGTCCATCCCGCCGTCATCTCCGGCATCATGAAACTGCATGCGACCGAGCGGATGCGCATCGCGATCGATGATGCCATGGACATCCACGGCGGCAAGGCCGTGATCGACGGCCCGCAAAACTATCTCGGCAATCTCCATCGCGCCGTGCCGGTCGGCATCACGGTCGAGGGCGCCAACATCCTGACCCGCAACCTCATCGTGTTCGGGCAGGGCGCCATCCGTGCCCATCCCTATCTGCTCGACGAGATGAATGCGCTCGCCGACACCGATCGCGAGCGCGGGCTCACCGTCTTCGACACCGCGTTCTGGAAGCATGTCGGCCACAGCTTCCGCACGCTGTTCCGTGCCTTCGGCCGGAGCTGGACCTTTGGCGCCTTTGCGCTGACGCCCGATGCGGGCGACGCCACGCCATTCTACCGACAGCTCTCGCGCTACTCCGCCGCCTTCGCGCTCTGCGCCGACATGGCGCTACTGACACTCGGCGGCGCGCTCAAGCGCAAGGAGATGTTGTCGGCGCGGTTTGGCGACATCCTGTCGGAGCTCTATCTGCTCTCGGCGGCCTTGAAGCGCTGGCAGGACGAAGGCCGGCAGAAGGAAGACTTTGCCGCGCTGGAATGGTGCATGGCGACGGGCTTCAAGACCATCGAGAACCGGCTTGCCGAAATCCTCGCCAATCTGCCCAATCGCTTCGTCGCAGCCTTCCTCAAGCTGGTGGTCCAGCCGTTCGGCGCCCGCGTGCTCGGCCCCTCCGACCGCGTCGTCCACCAATGCGCTGGCATCGTGCTGGAGCCCTCGGCGGCGCGCGAGCGCCTGACGCCGGATCTCGCCCATGTCGATGACGATGGCGGCTTTGCCCGGCTGGAGCGCGCGTTCAAGCTGGTCGCAGCTACCGATGCTATCGCCAAACGCCTGCGCGCGGCGCATGTCAGCGACTGGAAGGAAGCAGTCGCCACAGGCGTGATCACGCAAGCCGAAGGCGAGCAGCTTGCTGCGGCTCATGAAGCCGTCACAAAAGTGATAGAGGTCGACGATTTTGGACCGGAGGCGTTGTCGCCGATTTACAAGAAAACCGGCGACGTGCATCAGTTCTTCCAGGAACTCGGTGAACAGAGGGCGGCGAGCTGATGGCGCGACCGGTTTTCATCGTCGACGGCAGTAGGACGCCGTTCCTGAAGGCGCGTTCGGGCCCCGGACCGTTCACGCCGGTCGATCTTGCCGTGCAATGCGGCCGGCCGCTGCTGGCGCGCCAGCCGTTCTCGCCCGACAGCTTCGATCAGGTCATCCTCGGCTGCGTCAACGTGATCGCGGACGAGATGAATCCGGCCCGTGTCGCCGCGCTGCGGCTCGGCATGGGCGAGGACATGGTCGCCTTCACGGTGCAGATCAATTGCGGCTCCGGGATGCAGTCGATCGATACCGCCTATCGCTACATCCGCGAAGGCCATGCCGACATGATCCTCGCGGGCGGCGCCGAGGCGCTGAGCCACGCGCCGCTGGTCTGGCCCAATTCCGGCGTGCGATGGTTTGCCGGTCTTGCCACCGCCAGGGGCGTGGCGGCGAAGCTCGCGGCTGCCTTCAAGCTGCGCCCCCGCGATCTCAAGCCGATCATCGGGCTCGAGCGTGGGCTGACCGATCCCGTCACCGATCTGAACATGGGCCAGACCGCCGAGGTTGTCGGCCATCTCTTCGGCATTACGCGGGCGCAATCCGATGCCTATGCCGCCGAGAGCCATCGCCGGCTCGCGCATGCGCAAACCGGAGGTTTTCTCAAGGGTGAGGTCGAGACCGCGTTCTCCCGCGACGGCAAGTTCTTCGACCATGACGATGGCGTGCGGCCGGACTCGACGGCCGAGACGCTGGCCAAGCTGAGGCCGGTGTTCGAGCGTCCCTGGGGACAGGTCACCGCGGGCAATTCCTCGCAGATCACCGACGGCGCGTCCTGGGTGATCGTGGCGTCCGACGCCGCGGTCGCCAAACACAAGCTGACGCCGAAGGCCGTCATCGTCGACAGCAACTGGGCGGCACTCGATCCCAGCATCATGGGACTCGGTCCGGTGATGTCGGCGACGCCGCTGCTCCAGCGCAACGGCCTTGGCGTCAAGGACGTCGAGACCTGGGAATTGAACGAGGCTTTTGCCACCCAGGTGCTCGGCTGCCTTGCGGCTTGGAACGACGACAAATTCTGCCGCGAGATACTCGGCCTCGACGGTGCGGCCGGTGAGATCGACCGCGAAAAGCTCAACGTCGATGGCGGCGCCATCTCGCTCGGCCATCCCGTCGGTACCTCCGGCAATCGCATCGTGCTGCATCTCGTCAACGCGATGAAGCGGCTCGGCACGCGGCGCGGCGTCGCCACCGAGTGCATCGGTGGCGGGCTCGGCGGTGCCATGCTGATCGAGGCGGTGTGACCATGGATTCCAAGATCATGACCGCGCTTGGCGATCGCGTGCTGACGCTCGGGCCCAAGCCTGCGACGGACAGCCCGTATAAGCACTTCAAGCTGACGCGCGATGAAGACGGCGTCGCCTGGCTGCTGTTCGATCGCGCCGACACAAGTGCCAACACGTTGTCCGCGGACGTGATGGAGGAGTTCGACGCCGTGCTCGCGGCGATCGAGACCGAGCGCCCCGCCGGCCTCGTGATCCGTTCGGCAAAGCCCTCCGGCTTCATTGCTGGTGCCGACGTCAACGAATTCCGCGGCGCGTCCGATCCCGGCATGGTGGAGACGCGCATCCGCGCCGCGCATGCCGTCGTCGATCATCTCGAAGCCTTGAAGCTGTCCACGGTCGCAGTCATCCACGGCTTCTGCCTCGGCGGCGGGCTCGAGGTCGCGCTGGCCTGCCAGTCGCGCATCGCCATCGAAGGCGCGCGCTTCGGCTTCCCCGAGGTGATGCTCGGCTTGCATCCCGGCCTCGGTGGCACCGCGCGTTTCACCGCGCTGGTCAATCCGGTGCAGTCGATGTCCCTGATGTTGACTGGCCGCACCATCGATGCACGCCGTGCCAAATCACTCGGCCTCGTCGATACCGTGACGCAGGAGCGCCACGTTCGTAACGCGGTGAAGGATGCGCTGTTCGGACGCCTGAAGCGGGCGCGGCCCGGCCTCCTGACCCGCGCGGCGAATGCCGGTCTCGTGCGCGGGCTGCTCGCCAGACGCATGCGCTCGGAGGCGGCAAAGGCTGCATCCCGCGAGCACTATCCCGCGCCCTACGCGTTGATCGATCTCTGGGAGGCGCATGGCGGCAGCAAGACCGCGATGCTGAAGGCAGAGCAGGCCTCGTTCGCAAAACTGATGGTGACGCCGACCGCGCAGAACCTGATCCGCGTCTTCTTCCTGCGCGAGCAGATGAAGAAGGCCGCAGGCGGTGGCAGCACGATCAAGCATGTCCATGTCATCGGCGCCGGCGCCATGGGCGGCGACATCGCCGCCTGGTGCGCGGGGCAAGGCTTGCGCGTCTCGCTCGCCGACATGAAGGCCGAGCCGATCGCGGGCGCGGTGAAGCGTGCCGCCGAGCTCTACGGCAAGATCATCCGCAAGCCGACCGAGGTGCGCGACGCGCTCGATCGTCTCATCCCTGACATGAACGGGGAGGGCGTTCGCAACGCCGATCTCATCATCGAGGCGGTGCCGGAGAAGCTCGAGCTCAAGCAGAAGGTCTATGCCGGGCTCGAGCCGCGGATGAAGCCGGACGCGATCCTTGCGACCAACACGTCGAGCATTCCGCTGCAGGACCTGCGCACCACGCTGGCGCGGCCGGAGCGGCTTGTCGGCCTGCATTTCTTCAATCCGGTATCGCGCCTGCAACTGGTCGAAGTCGTCAGCCACGACGGCAACGACCCGCGGGTGCTGAAGGACGCGCTCGCCGTCGTCGGCGCGATCGACCGTCTGCCACTGCCCGTGAAGAGCTCGCCCGGCTTCCTCGTCAACCGCGCGCTGACGCCGTACATGCTGGAAGCGATGGTGATGCTGGACGAGAAGATCGACCAGCGCCTGATCGATGCCGCGGCCGAGCAGTTCGGCATGCCGATGGGGCCGATCGAGCTCGCCGATCAGGTCGGCCTCGACATCTGTCTCGACGTCGGCGACATGCTGCGCACCAAGTTCGGCGATCTCTTGCCGCCGACGCCGGCCTGGTTGCGTGAGAAGGTCGCCAAGGGCGAGCTCGGCCGCAAGACCGGCAAGAGCTTTTACGTCTGGAAGGACGGCAAGGCGGAGAAGGCGCAGCTTCCCGAGACCGGTCCGCGCGTCACCGACCAGATGATCGATCGCCTGGTGCTGCCGATGTCCAACGTCTGCGTCGCCGCGCTACGCGAGGGCATCGTCGACGATACCGACGCGGTCGACGGCGCCATGATCTTTGGCACCGGTTATGCACCGTTCCGCGGCGGCCCGCTGAACTATGCGCGTACGCGCGGCGTGGAGAATGTCGTACCCAGCTTGCGCGCGCTGGCCGAACGATTCGGCGAACGTTTCGCGCCTGATCCGGGCTGGGACAATTTCAAGTGAGAAAGACATGAGCCAACATGCCACCACCGCGCCGAGCGGCGATCTCTGCATCCGCACGCTGGCGATGCCCGCCGACACCAACGCCAACGGCGACATTTTCGGCGGCTGGCTGCTCAGCCAGATGGACGTCGGCGGCGGCGTGTTCGCCTCGAAGGCTGCGAAGTCGCGCACCGTGACAGTCGCGATCGAGGCGATGAATTTTCGCAAGGCGGTCTATGTCGGCGACCTCGTTTCGGTCTACGCCAATCTCGTCCGCGTCGGGCGCACCTCACTCACCGTGCATCTGGAAGCCTGGGCGCTTCGCCGCGGCGAGGAGCATCCGTTTCTCGTCACCGACGGCAATTTCACCTACGTCTCGATCGACGAGCACGGCCGCCCGCAGGCGGTCCGCGCGACCGACACGACGATCGCGACGTAATCGCGCGCGACCCTCTGCCTCATCTCACGAACACGTGCAGCATCGCCAAACGCGGCGTGACTGAGTCATCGCGTCGCGGCTTTGCCAAGAACCAGTCACAAAACGGATGAGGTCGCGGCGTACTCAATTGCGTGTCGATTCGGGGTGGAAACGGTCTCAAATGCCCAGGAACCTTTGGGCAGGAGTGCCGTTGTTTGCCCGCACTGAGGAATCCACGGGCCATGCCGGACAGCTACATCATCGAAGTCAACTCGCAGACCGCGGGCATCGTCGTTCGATCTCAAGGAGGCTACTGCTTCTTCGCCTCATCCCATCGCTTCAACCGCCTCGAAGGCCAGCTCTTCCGCAACGCCCGCGAAGCCGAGCGCGCGGCGCGCAAGCTGGTTAACGGCGATGTGAAGGAGGCGGCATAATCTTCCGCTTCGTTCCGGGTACGCGTAGTGCGGGTCGGAATTTTTTGCCGCCTACACGACTGCTCTCGCTTTTTCCCTTGGGAGAAGGTGGCGCGAAACGCCGCATGAAGGGTTAGATCCGCGAACTCAACTGTGAGAGGTGTGCTGGCGGAGGCAACCCCTCACCGGTCCCACCGCTACGCGGCGGGCTACCCTCTCCCACAGGAGGGAGAGGGTAAGCATCATCATCACAATTTCGTCGCCGCCCGCGACAGCAGCTTCCATTCGTCGCCCTGCTTCTGCCAGTTCATCAGGATGTGAAGGTTGGTCGATACTTTTTTCCCATCGGCCGCCATCTCCTGTTCGCCGAGCCAGTGGAAGCGAACGATCGCGGCAGGGCCGACGACCTTGATGGTCGGGTCCTTGTATTCGATCGAGAGGAATTTCGACTTGCCGTCCGTGGCGTTGGCGATGAAGGTCGCCTTGTCCTCGACCTTGCCGCTGGAATGGCTGTAGCTCAGATCGTCCCAGCACAGCGCGCCGAGCGCCTTCGGATCGGCGGCGATCTGGGCGAGCCGGAAGGCCTCGACCTTCTTCGCCACCGCCTCTTGGTCTGCCGAGGCGGCGAATGCCGGTGCCGTGATGGCGAGTGCGGAGACGGCGAGAGTCGAAAGGGCAAGGTCGCGTCGGTTGATCATCGTTTCCTCCTTTTTGATCTTGCGACGAGTGTTGCAGCCGCGCGCGACTTTGTCGAGTGTCGCATTGTGATCATGTGGATGCGCCATTGCGCGTCGGGGGGCGTATTGATACGCCTTTCGCATCGATGCGACGTTGATTTTGGAAAGTAGGGAAATGATCGAAGCAATCGGCAGGGCATTGTTGTTCGACATCGATGGCACGCTCGCCAACACCGACCCGCTGCATCTCAAGGCCTTCAACCAGATACTGGGACCGCGCGGCCATGTGTTCGATCACGCGCGCTTCTCCAGGGAGCTGCAAGGCTTCGCCAATGCGTCGATCGGCGAGCGCTTTCTGCCCGACGAAACGGTCGAGCGGCGCGCCGCGATCCTCAGCGAGAAGGAAGAGGTCTTCCGCGCGCTCGTCGCCGGGCAGATCGAGCCGCTGCAGGGGCTGATGGCGCTGCTCGACCGTGCGGATGCGGCCGGCGTTCCCATGGTCGCCGTGACCAACGCGCCGCGGCTCAATGCCGAATTGCTGCTGTCGGGCCTCGGCATCACCGGGCGGTTCAAGGCCATCGTGATCGGCGACGAGCTGGCGCACGGCAAGCCGCATCCGCTGCCCTATCAGGAAGGGCTGCGCTTTGTCGGGGCCAGTGCTGCGGCCTCGATTGCGTTTGAGGATTCACGCTCCGGCGTCCAGTCGGCGGCCGCCGCCGGCATTCCGACGATCGGAATCCGGACCAGCCTCAGCCATGCCGATCTCGTCGGCGCCGGCGCCGTTGCCTCCGCCAGCGCCTTCGACGATCCGGACCTGCTCATGCGCCTTGCTGCCGCGATGGCTTGGTGAGCCGCCTCATCCGTTAACCGTGATCGTCTCCCGCATTGACCGAATGCGCGAACCGCCGCACCATGGATCGTTCCGATTTTGAGGTTTCGCCGTGACCGGACTGACCCATCGCCAAGCCGAAATCCTCAACATCGCGCGCGCCTCCGGCCGCGTCATGGTCGAGGAACTCGCGCGCAGGTTCGAGGTCTCGGCGCAAACCATCCGCAAGGATCTCAACGATCTCTGCGAGCGGAGATCGCTGACCCGCATCCATGGCGGCGCCATCATCGCCTCGGGCGTGGAAAACCTCGCCTATGAGGCGCGCCGCTTTGTCGCCGCCGACGAGAAGAAGGCCATTGGCGCTGCGGCGGCCTCACTGATCCCGAACGGCTGCTCGCTGTTCATCAACATCGGCACCACGACGGAAGAGGTCGCGAGCGCGCTGACCTCGCACGAGGATCTGCTCGTCATCACCAACAATCTCAACGTCGCCATGCTGCTCTACCGCCATCCCCGCATCGAAGTGGTCGTCGCAGGCGGCACGGTGCGGCGTGCCGACGGCGCGGTGGTCGGCTCGACCGCGACGCAGCTGATCGGCCAGTTCAAGGTGGACTACGCCATCATCGGTGCGTCCGCGATCGACGAAGAGGGCGCCTTGCTCGACTTCGACTACCGCGAGGTGCAGGTGGCGCAGGCCATTATCGCCAATGCCCGCAGCGTCATGCTGGTCGCCGATTCCACGAAGCTCCGCCGCAGCGCGCCGGTGCGCATTGCGCACATCACCCAGATCCAGACCTTCGTCACCGACCAGGAGCTGCCCGAGCGCCTCGCCACCATCTGCCACAGCAAGGGCATCGAGGTGGTGGAGGCGTTGCCAAAGGGCGCCGCCGAGAGCGACGAATCTCAGGCCGATGCGCAGGACGGCGCGCCTGAGGCCGCGCCGGTGGTGCGGCTGAGATAGGGGCGTAATCCTCCCGTCGTCACCGGGCTCGTTCCGGCCATCCACACCCTGCTCGAGCACAAAGAAGGCATGCCCGGGCGTTCGCCTCTCCGAAGGGGCTTTGGCCCCGCAGGCGGGACAAGCCTGTGCATTTGGCTGAATCCATCGCTCCCGAGAAGGGGGAGGCTGTCCCTCCCTGCCCATTTCCTCGTCCCGCCTGCCTGCAAAAAAGTTCCTCTTTCACTTCCTTTCGCTTCTCTTTCATCTTGCTTTCGTTTTGCGGTGTGATCTAATCAAAAGCGAAAGTAGCCGCCCGAGGGAACGGGCGGCCGTCGGGGGATGCGTCTGTTGGAGCGTATTTTCGACCTCGCCATCATCGGAGGCGGCGTTAACGGCTGCGGCATCGCGCGCGACGCGGTGGGCCGCGGTAACACGGTTTTCCTGTGCGAAATGAACGACTTGGCAAGCGGGACGTCGTCCTGGTCGACCAAGCTTGTTCATGGCGGCCTGCGCTATCTCGAATATTACGAGTTTCGGCTGGTCCGCGAGGCGCTGATCGAGCGCGAGATCCTCTGGGGCATTGCGCCTCACATCATCCGCCCCCTGCGTTTCGTTTTGCCGCATCATGCCGGCCTGCGCCCGGCCTGGCTGCTGCGCCTCGGCCTCTTCCTTTACGACCACATCGGCGGCCGTCACCTGCTGCCCGCGACCCGTTCGGTGGACCTAAAACGCGACGAGGTCGGCCGCCCGCTGATCCCGAACCGCTACGCCCGCGCGTTCGAATATTCCGACTGTTTCGTCGACGACGCCCGCCTCGTCGTGCTCAACGCACGTGATGCCGCCGACAAGGGCGCCGAGATCCGCACCCGCACGCGTGCCACCGAAATCCGCCAGTCCGACGGGGTCTGGACCGTCGGCATGGTCAACACGCTGACCGGCGAGCGTTCGCAGATCCAGGCGCGTGCCCTCATCAATGCCGGCGGCCCATGGGTCGAGGACGTGCTCGGCCGCGGCGCGGGCGTCAACGCAAAGGCCAAGGTGCGCCTGGTCCAGGGCTCGCACATCGTGGTCAGGAAGCTCTACGACCACGACCGCGCCTACATGTTTCAGAACGCCGATGGCCGCATCATCTTCGTCATCCCCTACCAGGACGACTTTACCCTGATCGGCACCACCGACCGCGATTATGACGGTGACCCCGCCAAGGTGAAGGCGACGCCCGAGGAGATCCAATATCTCTGCGCCGCGGCGAGCGAATATCTGGCCAAGCCCGTGACGTCGGACGACGTGGTTTGGACCTATTCTGGCGTGCGTCCGCTCTATGACGACGGTGCCAGCGAAGCCAAGGCCGCGACCCGCGATTATGTGTTCGAGCTCGACACGCCCGGCGGCGTGCCGCTGCTGTCGATCTATGGCGGCAAGATCACGACCTATCGCCGCCTGGCAGAGGAAGCGCTGGAGCGGCTCGCGCCCTATCTTCGCAGCGCAAAAGCGCGCGAGGGCTGGACCGGAAAATGGCCGCTGCCCGGCGGGGACATGAACGTGTCGGACATCGACGGGCTGATCGCCGAGCTCCAGCGCGGCTATCCCTTTCTCAGCCACGAGCATGCGCGGCGCCTTGCGCGCGCCTATGGCACCAGGGCGATCAAGCTGCTGGGCGATGCGAAATCGGCCGCCGATCTCGGCCAGTCCTTTGGCGCCACGCTGACCGAGCGCGAGGTTCGTTATCTCATGGCCAATGAGTGGGCCGTCACCGCCGAGGACGTCGTCTGGCGCCGGTCCAAGCTCGGCCTGCGACTATCTGCCGACGAGATCGCGGCACTTGACGACTGGATCAGGACCCATGCCGTGCAGCAAACTCCCCTGCTGGAAGCAGGAGGACGTTCATGACCGTGACGCTCGATCACGTGACCCGGACCGTCGAGGGCGTCCCGCACATCCGCGACGTCTCGCTGACGCTCGAGAGCGGCACACTCAACGTGCTGCTGGGACCGACGCTGTCGGGCAAGACCTCGATCATGCGGCTGCTCGCCGGGCTCGACAAGCCCACCACCGGCAAGGTGCTGGTCAACGGCAAGGACGTCACCGGCGCCGATGTGCGCCAGCGTTCGGTCGCCATGGTCTATCAGCAGTTCATCAACTACCCCTCGTTCACGGTCTACGAGAATATTGCCTCGCCCCTGCGCGTGCAGGGCAAGCCGCGCGATGAGATCGCGGCGCGGGTCGCGGAGGCCGCCAAGCTGCTGCGACTTGAGCCCTTCCTGAAGCGCACGCCGCTCCAGCTCTCCGGCGGCCAGCAGCAGCGCACCGCGATCGCGCGCGCGCTGGTCAAGGGCGCCGATCTCGTGCTGCTCGACGAGCCGCTCGCCAATCTCGACTACAAGCTGCGCGAGGAGCTGCGCGCCGAACTGCCGCGCATCTTCGAGGCTTCGGGCGCGATCTTCGTCTATGCCACCACCGAGCCGACCGAGGCGCTCTTGCTCGGCGGCAACACGGTCTGCATGTGGGAGGGCCAGGCGCTCCAGATGGGCGAGACCGCCAACGTCTACCGCCGGCCGCAGACCCTGCGCGTCGCCCAGGTGTTCTCCGATCCGCCGCTCAATCTCGTCGGCATCGAGAAGAAGAACGGCTCCGTGCAATATGCCGGCGGCACCGCCTCGCCGTCCTCGGGCCTTTATTCATCGCTCGCAGACGGCACCTATCGTGTCGGTTTCCGCGCGCATCAGCTCGGCCTTGCCAATGGCGAGGCCGACCGCCACGCATTCCACGCCACGGTGACGGTGACCGAGATCACCGGTTCGGAGAGTTTCGTGCATCTGACCCGCGACGGAATGAACTGGGTTGCGGTGCTGCACGGCGTGCACGAGTTCGAGCCCGGCCAGACGCTCGAGGCGGTGCTCGATCCGAATGATGTTTTCGTATTTGACGCGGCGGACCGCCTGGTCGCTGCCCCGAGCTCCTGAGGAGATGCGCCATGGCTCGCATTGACCTCGTCGATCTCGCTCACTCCTACGGCGGCAACGATGCCGCACCGGAAAGCTTTGCGCTGAAGCCTGTCACCATGACCTGGCGCCAGGGCGGCGCTTATGCGCTGCTTGGCCCGTCCGGTTGCGGCAAGACCACGCTCTTGAACGTCATCTCCGGCATCATCACGCCGTCGCGGGGCAAAATCCTGTTCGACGGCAAGGACATCACACCGCTGTCAACCCAGAAGCGCAACATCGCCCAGGTGTTCCAGTTTCCGGTGATCTACGACACCATGACGGTGGGGGAGAACCTGGCGTTTCCGCTCAAGAACCGCGGTGTACCGAAGGCCGAGATCGACAAGCGCGTCGCCGAGATCGGCCGCCTGCTCGATCTCGAGCCCTATCTGAACCGCAAGGCGACGCGGCTCACCGCCGACGCCAAGCAGAAGATCTCGCTCGGCCGGGGCCTGGTCCGCTCCGACGTCGCCGCCGTGCTGTTCGACGAGCCGCTGACGGTGATCGATCCCGAGCTGAAATGGCAGCTTCGTTCCAAGCTGAAGGCGCTGCATCGCGAGCTCGACCTCACGATGATCTACGTCACCCACGACCAGACCGAGGCGCTGACCTTCGCCGACACGGTGGTCGTCATGCATGACGGCCGCGTGGTGCAGAGCGGCACGCCGGCCGAGCTGTTCGACAAGCCGGCGCACACTTTCGTCGGCTATTTCATCGGCTCGCCCGGCATGAACATCCTGCCGGCGGAGGTGAGGGGACGCGAGGCCAGGATCGACGGTCACGTCATCGCGCTCAACCGCTCTTATGACAATCTGCCTGCGGGCGCGAAGATCGAGATCGGCGTGCGTCCCGAATTCGTCGCGGCCGTCGCGCCTGCGCCGGGTCTGCTCACGGCGAAGATCGAGCGCATCGACGATCTCGGCCGCATCCGCTTCGCGCGGACGCGCCTCGGCGACGCCAAGCTCGCGGCACGGGCGCCGGCGGGCTTCACCGGCGCGGACGGCACGGCCGGGCTGAAATTCGATCCGTCGCATGTCCACGTCTATGCCGACAACCTTCTGGTGGAGGGAGCCGCCTGATGGACAAGACCGTCAACCAAAAAGCCTGGTTCCTGGTGCTGCCGGTGTTCCTGGTCGTCGCCTTCTCGGCGGTGCTGCCGCTGATGACGGTGGTGAACTATTCGATGCAGGACACCTTCGGCAACAACCAGTTCTTCTGGAACGGCGTCGGCTGGTTCAAGGAATTGCTCGACCCCTCGACCGATCTCGGTGGCCGCTTCCTTGCTTCGCTCGGGCGCAATTTGTTCTTCTCGCTGGTGATCCTTGCGATCGAGGTCCCGCTCGGCATCGTCGTCGCGTTGTCGATGCCGCGCCAGGGCTGGACGGTCGCGGCCTGCCTGGTGATCCTCGCATTGCCGCTGCTGATTCCGTGGAACGTCGTGGGCACGATCTGGCAGATCTTCGGCCGGCCCGACATCGGCCTGCTGGGTTATGTCCTCAACGCCATGGGCATCGATTACAATTACGTCTCCAACGACATCGACGCCTGGGTCACCGTGATCGTGATGGACGTCTGGCACTGGACCAGCCTCGTCGCGCTCCTGTGCTATGCCGGCCTGAAGTCGATCCCGGAAGCCTATTACCAGGCCGCCCAGATCGACGGCGCCTCGCGCTGGGCCGTTTTCAAGGCGATCCAGCTGCCGAAGA
Source organism: Bradyrhizobium sp. 1(2017) (assembly GCF_011602485.2). Taxonomy (NCBI): domain Bacteria; kingdom Pseudomonadati; phylum Pseudomonadota; class Alphaproteobacteria; order Hyphomicrobiales; family Nitrobacteraceae; genus Bradyrhizobium; species Bradyrhizobium sp. 1(2017). Next base: position 2,072,573 of record NZ_CP050022.2, read on the forward strand.
TGAATCGCGTGCTCTTGATCGCGGTACTGCTGCGCTTCATGGACAGCTTCATGATCTACACCGAGCCGTTCGTCGTCACCGGCGGCGGGCCCGGCAACTCCACGACCTTCGTGTCGATCGAGCTGGTCAAGATCGCGCTCGGCCAGTTCGACCTCGGCAAGGCCGCGGCGCTGTCGCTGGTCTACAATCTGATCATCCTGATCGTCTGCTGGATCTTCTACACCGTCATGACCAATGCCGGTGTAGAACGGAAAGTCCAGGCGGAGAGCGAGCCGGCTGTGGAACCCAAGCCTTCGGCCGCGCTCAAGCCCGTGCCCGCGCTCAAGCCAAAGGAAGGAGTGGCCTGATGCATTCGATCCCCGGCCGCCGCCTCATCATGGGGCTGTTCCTGATCTTCCTGCTGTTGCCGATCTACTGGCTCGTCAATATGAGCTTCAAGACCAACGCCGAGATCGTCTCGACGATGACGCTGTGGCCGCATACGCCGACGCTCCAGCACTACAAGCGCATCTTCACCGACGAGAGCTGGTATTCCGGCTACATCAACTCGCTGGAATACGTCGTCCTCAACACCGTCATCTCGATCTCGGTCGCCTTACCTGCGGCCTACGCGTTCTCGCGCTACCGCTTCCTCGGTGACAAGCATCTGTTCTTCTGGCTGCTGTCGAACCGCATGGCGCCGGCCGCGGTCTATGCGCTGCCGTTCTTCAACCTCTATTCGGCGATCGGCCTGTTCGATACGCCCTGGGCGGTCGCACTCGCGCATTGCATCTTCAACGTGCCGCTGGCGGTGTGGATCCTCGAAGGCTTCGTCTCGGGCGTGCCGCGCGAGATCGACGAGACCGCCTTCCTCGACGGCTATTCGTTCCCGCGCTTCTTCATCAAGATCCTGGTGCCGCTGATCGCGAGCGGCATCGGCGTCGCCGCCTTCTTCTGCTTCATGTTCTCCTGGGTCGAGCTTCTGCTCGCGCGTACGCTGACCTCCGTGTCGGCCAAGCCCATCGCGGCGATCATGACACGCACGGTGTCGGCCGCCGGCATGGATTGGGGCCTGCTCGCCGCAGCTGGCGTGCTCACCATCATTCCGGGGGCGCTCGTGATCTGGTTCGTCCGCAATTACATCGCGAGCGGTTTTGCGCTCGGTCGCGTGTAAGGAGTAGAGTATGGAATCCATCGCATGGATGGCCTGGACGCTACCGACGGCGATCTTCTTCGCCGCGATCGCCTGCACGCTCGGCGTGATGACGTGGCTTGCGGCGGTCTATCCCGAGGCCGAGCGCGTCGGTGTGTTGCGCATTCCGACCACGCGCGGTGATCGCCTGTTCATCTCGCTGATCACGGCGGCGGTCATCCACCTGCTCTGGATCGGCCTCTTCGGCACCGATGCGATCGCTACGCTGCCGATCGGAGAGGAAGGGGTCGAGGTCTCGCGCCTGTGGCTCGCAAGTGGAATTTCGCTGGTGGCGGCCGTGTTCATTTTTCGCACGGTCTGAAACTCGCGAAGAGACGGCCAGATCCGGGACCAATCCGGGTCTGTATAAAAGTTTGTCGCTGCAACGGAGGAACAACATGCGACAGTTTAGGAGAAGGAAAGGTCCATTGACCAAGAATAGCTTTCTGACCGTGTCCAGCGCCGCTGCGATCGTCGCGGTGTCGCTCGCTCTGTCGGCGCCCGTTCGCGCTGCCGACGAGGCCGCGATCCAGAAGTGGATCGCGGAATTCCAGCCCTCGACGCTGTCGAAGGACGACCAGAAGAAGGAGCTGGAGTGGTTTGCCAAGGCGGCCGAACCGTTCAAGGGCATGGAGATCAACGTCGTCTCCGAGACGATCACGACCCATGAATACGAGGCGCAAACACTCGCCAAGGCATTCTCCGAGCTCACCGGCATCAAGCTCAAGCACGACCTCATCCAGGAAGGTGACGTCGTCGAGAAGCTGCAGACCCAGATGCAGTCGGGCAAGAACGTCTATGACGGCTGGATCAACGATTCCGACCTGATCGGCACGCATTTCCGCTACGGCCAGACCATCGCGCTGTCGGACTACATGACCGGTGAGGGCAAGGACGTCACCAACCCGATGCTCGACGTCAACGACTTCATCGGCAAGTCGTTCGGCACCGGACCGGACGGCAAGCTCTATCAGCTGCCCGACCAGCAGTTCGCGAACCTCTATTGGTTCCGCTACGACTGGTTCACCAACGCGGACTACAAGGCCAAGTTCAAGGCCAAGTATGGCTACGAGCTCGGCGTGCCCGTGAACTGGTCCGCCTATGAGGACATCGCCGAGTTCTTCACCAACGACATCAAGGAGATCAACGGCGTCAAGGTCTACGGCCATATGGACTATGGCAAGAAGGACCCCTCGCTCGGATGGCGTTTCACCGACGCGTGGCTGTCGATGGCCGGCAACGGCGACAAGGGCATTCCGAACGGCCTGCCGGTCGACGAATGGGGCATCCGCATGGAAGGCTGCCGTCCGGTCGGCTCTTCGGTCGAGCGCGGTGGCGACACCAACGGGCCGGCGGCAGTCTACTCGATCACGAAATATCTCGAGTGGATGAAGAAGTATGCGCCGCCGCAGGCCCAGGGCATGACCTTCTCCGAGTCCGGCCCGGTGCCCGCGCAGGGTAACATCGCCCAGCAGATGTTCTGGTACACCGCCTTCACCGCCGACATGGTGAAGCCCGGCATTGCCGTGATGAACGCCGACGGTACGCCGAAATGGCGCATGGCTCCCTCGCCGCACGGCTCGTACTGGAAGGAAGGCATGAAGCTCGGCTATCAGGACGCGGGTTCGCTCACGCTCCTGAAGTCCACTCCGCCGGATCGCCGCAAGGCTGCCTGGCTCTATCTCCAGTTCATCGTCTCCAAGTCGGTGTCGCTGAAGAAGAGCCATGTCGGTCTCACCTTCGTGCGTGAATCCGACATCTGGGACAAGTCGTTCACCGAGCGTGCGCCGAAGCTCGGCGGCCTGGTCGAGTTCTACCGCTCGCCTGCCCGCGTGCAGTGGACCCCGACCGGCAACAACGTGCCCGACTATCCCAAACTCGCCCAGCTCTGGTGGCAGAACATCGGCGATGCGTCGTCCGGTGCGAAGACGCCGCAGCAGGCGATGGATGCCCTTGCGGCCGCTCAGGACTCCGTCATGGAGCGCCTGGAGAAGTCCGGCGTGCAGGGCGCCTGCGGTCCCAAGCTGCACAAGAAGGAATCGGCCGAATACTGGTTCGCCAAGGCCCAGAAGGACGGCACGATTGCTCCGCAGCGCAAGCTCGCCAACGAGAAGCCGAAGGGTGAGACCGTTGACTACGACACCCTGATCAAGTCGTGGCCGGCCACACCCCCGAAGCGGGCGGAAGCGAAGTAAGCCGCGCAGTGCGCCAAACAGGAAAGGCCGGGAGCGATCCCGGCCTTTTTCTTTCTTCGCCTTGTTGCGCGCTGCCTCTCCACGTCATTGCGAGCGCAGCGAAGCAATCCAGAGTCTTCGCCCCTTACTCCGCCGGTTCGGCCGCGAGCGCCGGATAGTCAGTATATCCCTTCGCCCCGCCGCCGTAGAACGTGGCCTTGTCCCAATCGTTCAGCGCGGCGCCCTGCTTCAGCCGCTCGACGAGGTCGGGGTTGGAGATGAAGGGCTTGCCGAAGGCGATCAGGTCGGCCGCATTGGCGTCCAGCACCTTGCCGGCGAGGTCGAAATCGTAGCCGTTGTTGGCGACGTAGGCGCCGGCAAAGCGCTTGCGCAAAGATGCATAGTCGAACGGCGCGATGTCGCGCGGACCGCCGGTGGCGCCCTCGACGACGTGGAGATAGACGAGCTTGAGCGCGCTGAGGCCGTCGACGATGTGATCGAACAAGGCTTGCGGGTTGGAGTCGGAGAGGTCGTTGGCCGGCGTCACCGGAGAGATGCGGATGCCGGTGCGGTCGCTGCCTGCTTCGGCCGCGACGGCCTTGGAGACTTCCAGCATCAGCTTGGCCCGGTTCTCGATCGAGCCGCCATAGGCGTCGGTGCGCTTGTTGGCGCCGTCCCGTGCGAACTGGTCGAGCAGATAGCCGTTGGCGCCATGGATCTCGACGCCGTCGAAACCGGCTTCGAGCGCATTCTTCGTCGCGCGCTTGAAGTCGTCGATGATCCCGGGGATTTCGGAGAGCTCGAGCGCGCGCGGCTCGGAGACGTCGGCGAAGCCGCCGTTCACGAAGGTCTTGCCCTTGGCGCGGATCGCGCTCGGTGCCACCGGCGCTGCGCCATTGGCTTGGAGATCGACATGCGATATGCGGCCGACATGCCAGAGCTGGATAAAGATCTTGCCGCCGCGCTCATGGACGCGGTCGGTGACCTTGCGCCAGCCGGCGACCTGGTCCTTGGAATAGATGCCGGGTGTGTCCTGGTAGCCCTGGCCCTGCTGCGAGACCTGGCTCGCCTCGGTGATCAGCAGGCCTGCGGAGGCGCGCTGGCCGTAATAATCCACGGCGAGCGCACCGGGCACGAACGTGCCGGGCACGGCACGGTTGCGCGTCAGTGGCGCCATCACCAGGCGGTTGGCCAGCGTGATCGGGCCGAGCTTGTAGGTCTCAAACAATTTGGTCGGACGGCTCATGGGGAATGCTTCCAGGCAATGAGAGGTCACGAACACTTGTGCATCGCGACATCGGGCGCAAGGGCGGAACCATATGGAAAGTGCAAGCGAGCTGCGCGGCAAGGACCGCGCAGCATAATTCGTGTGCAATTTCGGCCGTGACAGCAGAATTCCGCTACGTGGCCATGCGATCCGGCAAATCAGTTCGCGCCGAGGAAATCGCGCTTGCCGATCTCGACGCCGTTGTGGCGTAGAATGCCGTGGGCGGTCGTGGCGTGGAAATAGAAGTTCGGAAGCGAGAACGCGCTCAGGAATTGCTGGCCGTTCATCGTAGTGGTTTTGTTGGGACCGGACGGAAAGGTGACGTCCTTTGTCTCCGCGCCTTCGAACTGCTCGGGCTTGAACGACTTCACGTAGTCGATTGTCCTGGCCAGCCGCTGCTTCAGTTCGGCAAAGCTCGTCTCGGTGTCGGGGTTGGACGGCACTTCGCTATGGGTCAGCCGGGCGCAGCCCTTGGCGGCGAAATCGCTGACGAGCTGGATCTGCTTCGACAGCGGCAGCATGTCCGGGAAGAGGCGAGAGCCAAGCAAGACGCTCGGATCGATCTTTCTGGCCGCGCAATGCGCCTCGGCCTTGGTGAGCAGGCCGGTGAGGCTGTTCAGCATTTGCAGATAGGCGGGGACGGCCGCGTCGTAGAAGGACATGTGATGCTCGCTTGTGATGAGGAAATCTCAGGAGAAAACCTGAGTCACTCACATGGGAGTCTCATGGAAAAATACAATCGCGGAAAGCGGCTTGTGCGATGCGAAAATTCTACTTCGTCACCCTTCGTTGTCATCGCCGCCACATCTTCGCATGACTACGCGTGGCGCTTCTACCGCACCGTCGCCTGTGGCTGAACCTGCGCCGTGCCGCCGCGCATCCGGGCGAGCAGCTCGGCGGTCGGCCAGGAATCGGCCGGCAGGCCGTACTTGATCTGCATCGCCTTCACCGCCGTGCGGCTCAATTGCCCCATCACGCCATCGACCTTGCCGACATTGAAGCCGGCGCGGACGAGGTGCTGCTGCAATTCCTTCAGTTCGTTGAGCGGCAGTTGCACAACCGGCACGGCGGACTGCCGCATCGGCGCGGCGCCGGCGATGCGGCTGGCGAGATAGGCGGCGGTGGTCGAATAGATCAGCGAGTTGTTCCACTCGGTGTAAGCCGCGAAATTGGCATAGGCGAGGAACGCTGGCCCGGTGCGACCCATCGGCAACAGCAGCGAGGCGGGCAGGTCGTCGTTCGGCAGCGGCCGGCCATCGGGATAGGTGACGCCGAGTTGCGCGAATTTCGCGCGCGGCAGCTTGATCGTCAGGTCGGCCTGGTCCCACGGAAAGTTCGTGGGCGCGCGCACTTCCTGCAGCCATGGCTCGCCACGCCGCCACTTCAGTCCGGTGGCGATGTAGTTCGCGGTCGAGCCGATCACGTCGGGCGCGCTGCGCAACAGGTCGCGATGGCCGTCGCCGTCATAATCCACCGCATAGTTGAAATAATGCGTGGGCAAGAACTGCGTCTGCCCGAGCTCGCCCGCCCAGGAGCCGATCATCTCGGATGGTGAGAGATCGCCGCGGTCGATGATCTTGAGCGCCGCGATGGTTTCCTTCTGAAACATCTCGGAGCGGCGGCAATCATAGGCCAACGACACCAACGACGGCAGCGTATGCAGCTTGCCGAGCTCGGCGCCAAAGCTGCTCTCCAGTCCCCAGAACGCGGCGATGACCGCCGGCGGCACGCCATATTCCTTCTCGGCGCGGGCGAACGCCGCCGCATGCATCTTGATGCGCGCCTGCGCGTTCCTGGCCGCGCCCTCCGAAGCCCGGTTGCGTGAGAATTCAGTGAACACCTGGCCGAACACGCGCTGGCCGCGGTCGCGGTTGACGATGCTCTGGTCGTAGGTGAGGTATGGCGCAGCCTCGGCGAGCGCACGCTGCGACACCCCCTCGGCGACCGCCTGCTGCTTCACGTCGGCCAGGAAGCGATCGAAGCTCGCGCCGTTGTGGCAGGAGGCCGCGCGCGGCGAGGGGGCGGCGGCTTTCGGCGCTGCGGGCCTTGCGGGAGGCGGAAGCATTTGGGCGAAGGCGGTGGCGGTGCATGCGAGGAGCGCGACGGCCGCGATCATTAATCGGGTCTGGACCATGGGGTTCCGGCGGGGAGAACGGGCGTGGATTCGACCGAAGTCTAGGTGAAGTGACGGCCTCAGGCCATCCCCACCCTGCGTTCGCCACTGATCCGGTCTGGAGGACGATAGGTTGCCCGCCTTGGTGCGTAGGGCATGTGTTCGGACATCAAGCGCTTGGCCCGGTTGGATCAAACCCGCCGAATCGGGGTTGACCTGTCGAACCCGCTATTGAAAGGCGCGTCCCCATGGCCGAGTTGGCTCCGGCGTCGTCGCAACGAACACCGGCCGTGCGAGCCGCGTCCTCGCCCATGCTCACAGCCGGCGGCATCGTCCTGGCCATCGGAGCCCTCTATCTCGGCCGGGAAATCTTCGTTCCTTTTGCTCTCGCGATCCTGCTGAGCTTCGTTCTCACGCCTTTGGTCAATTGGCTGAGACGTTCGAAAGTGCCCCGCATTGCAGCGGTACTGATCGCCGTTTCCATTGCTTTTATCGTCGTCGCGGGGGTCGCCTTGGTCGTTGGACGCCAACTGGTCCAGCTCGCCAGCAACCTTCCCAATTATCAGACCACCATCACCGAGAAGATCCGTTCGTTGCAGACCTCCGCGCCAGGCGGCGGTGTCCTCGACGCCGTCACCACGACGATGCAGGATCTCGGCAGGGAGATCTCGGGAGACGAGAAAAAGTCGGGCAGCGTGCCGTCCCGTCTTGGCGCCGGTGGTGAGAGCCGGGAGCCTGTCACCGTGCGGTTGGAGCCGCCACAGCCGAGACCGCTGGAGGTCATTCGCTCTGTCATTGGTCCCCTGCTGGCGCCGCTTGCGACGTCCGGGCTGGTGGTCATTTTCGTGATCTTCGTGCTGCTCGAGCGCGAAGATCTGCGCGATCGATTCATCAAACTGGCGGGAGCCGGTGACCTTCAGAAGAGCACTCAGGCCATCAACGATGCTGCGTCGCGGGTCAGCCGTTATCTGCTGATGCAGCTCGTCGTTAATCTGACTTACGGGGTGCCGATCGGTGTTGCACTCTACTTTGTCGGCGTACCGAACGCGATTCTTTGGGGCCTGCTCGCAGCGGTACTCCGGTTCATTCCCTATCTCGGTCCTTTTCTGGCGGCGATCTTTCCTGCTGCCCTGGCCATCGCCGTCGATCCAGGCTGGACGATGCTGTTCTGGGTCGTCGGTCTGTTCCTCACGGCTGAACTCGTCAGCAACAATGTCATCGAGCCTTGGCTCTACGGGTCCAGCACCGGACTGTCATCCCTTGCGATCATCATCGCCGCGATCTTCTGGACGATGCTGTGGGGACCGGTCGGGCTATTTCTGGCGACACCTCTGACCGTCTGCCTCGTCGTCATCGGGCGCTACGTCCCGCAGTTGGAGTTCTTGGGCATTCTTCTTGGCAGCGACCCCGTGCTCGCGCCGGAGGAGCAACTCTACCAGCGGCTATTGGCCGGCAACCTGGAGGAGGCGGTTGAATTTGCCGAGAACTATGTCGACGAGTATTCCTCGTGCGAGCTGTACGATAACGTCGGCATTCCAGCGTTGCGCCTGGCGGAGAACGATCGTCAGCGCAGCAGCGTCGATATCAACTACCGGCGCCTCGTCGCAGATACGGCGATCTCGGTTGTGCGGGAAGTTGACGACCATATCCGCGAGACTCCGCCTGCAGTGGAAGATGGAAATCGGACGGCGCAGCGACCATGCGTCCTCTGTCTCGCGGGACGCATGGAGCTCGATCATGCAGCGGCGGAGATGCTCGCGCAGGTGCTTGAGGAACGCAACATCGGCGCCAAGGTCTTGCCGCCGATCGTGGTCAGTCGGGGAGCATTGGAGCAACTTGATCTGCAGGGGGTCGACGTGGTGTGCCTGTCCTACTTTCACCCGCAGCCGCAGGTCTATGCCCGCTATGTCTTTCGTCGCCTGCGCCGTCGAGCTCCCCAGGTCAAGCTTGCCGTCTGCTGCTGGAATTTGATCGCCGGAACGGACCAGACGGGAGAGCTCAAGACTCAGACGGCTGCCGACGCGGCGTTCGCCTCCCTCCGAGCTTGCGTCGAGCAGGTTGAAGCATGGGTCGGTCGCGCGGCAGCGCTCGGCGATACGCCCCAGCTCACGGCCGACGCCGAACGTGCGCAGCTCGCCGCGCTGCGCGACCTCGGCTTGGACGCATCGAAACGCCAGGACCTGGACGAGGCGTCCCGAAAGGTCGCACAGGCCTTCAACGTTCCGATCGCGCTGGTGACCTTGGTCGATAATATGCAGCCAGCCGCCGCTGACAGCCGCGCCCAGGACGCTCAAGCAGGCCTGCAGGGCAATCACGAGGGCTCCCTCGACGCGCATGTGATCGCTGCAGACGATATGCTGGTTTCGGAGGATGTCACCGGGGACCCGCGCTTCGCTGATGATCCGCATGTGCTGGAAAGGGGGATTCGCTTCTACGCCGGAGTTCCGCTACGGACTTCATCCGGTCATGTTGTTGGTTGCCTTTGTGTCATCGATACTCAGCCGCGGGAGTTCACTGACCGAGATCGTGACCGCCTGAAGGAGATGGCGAACCAATTGATGGTCGATATCCAGAGCACCCAAGCGACGACGGGCGTCGATACGGATAGCTTGAGAGAGGCGCATCCCGCGCCCTAGCGGAGAGGAAGCCGACATTGCCGCTATGATCGCGTGGCGCTAGCCGAACAGCCGCATCAACAGCGCCTTGCCGACCGGGAGCGCCCTGACACCGCGATAGGCGCGGACGTATTCGCCGGCATAGAACGCCCGGATCGCATGGACGCGCGTGTCCATGCCTTCCTCAAACCGCACGGCAAATCCATCCATGGTCCGGCGTACCACGATCGCCGCGATCGCGCGGCCATAGATCTGGCACTCGATGGTGCTTCCAAGTGCCGGCGGATCGGGGTCGATCAGCCGCGCGCCGGTGATGGAGATGTCGGCGAGCCGCGCGAGATGCGACCTGCCGTCCTGGCGCAGCAGAACCGGCTCGTTGCGACTGAAGCGCTCCGCCTTTCGCTTGCGCGGCTGCTCGATGCAGACGAAGCAGACCACGGTGAGGATGAATGCGTTGTAGAAGCTCCAAGCGAGCGCCAGTCCGCCATAGGCGATGTTCTCGCCGCGCTGCTGCAGGATGAAGGCATAGGCGATGGACGCGAGGGTGATGAAGAGTGCGCAGCCATAGATTCGCAGCAGCGGCCATTCGACAAATCGCCTGTCGCGGTCGCCGCCCTTCGCGGTGACCTTGAACTTGTGTCCCTTCGGCTTCAACAGGCCGGCGGCAACCGCCTTGAGCACGGCGGGCGCGGCGATGAGCTGCGAGACGTCCGTCATCATCGCGAGCGAGCGGCCGCGCGACAGCCAGGCCATGCTGAGGCCGTGCCAGATGTAGAAGGGCAAAAAGACGCGCAATAGCTCGGTGAGGTCGGCCTGCACCGCCTTGATGCCGAACAGCAGGAACAGCCATGGCACCACGAGGCCCGCCACCTTCGATGTGTAAACCGCAGACCAGCTCATGAAGGCGTCGACCAGCGAGAGCCGGTCGATGAGGGACAATTTGGAGTCGCGCGAGAACGGTCCGCTGCGCCCGCGTACGATCTGCATGAAGCCGAGGCACCAGCGGGCGCGCTGCGTGATGTATTCCTTCAGCCCTTCCGGCGCGAGCCCGATCGTCAGGCGCTCGTTGAGATAGATCGTGTTGAGCCCGTATTCCTTCAGGCGCAGCGTCACGAGGTAGTCTTCCGTCACCGAGTCGGTCGGAAACCCGCCGATCTGCATCAGCCCGGCATAGCGGATCAGGGACGAGGTGCCGCAGCAGAACGCGACACCCCAGGCGTCCTTGGCCGGCATCAGGATGTCGAAGAAAAAGCGTTGCTCGTCGGGCCACACGTCGGTCGCGGCGAGGTTGGTCTGGATCGGGTCGGGATTGATGAAGTGCTGCGGCGTCTGCACCACGCCAACCGAAGCATCGTCCATGAGCGAGACGGTGCGCGCGAGGAAGTCGGGCCGCGGCACGAAGTCCGCATCGAGAATGGCGACGAATACCGGCCGCTCCGGCAGCGCGCCGACATGCTTGAGTGCATGATTGATGTTGCCGGCTTTGGCGTGGTGGTTGTCGGGCCGCGTCAGATAATGGCAGCCGAGCTCGCCGGAAAGCCGTCGCAGCCAGGGCCGCCTTCCGTCGTCGAGCACCCAGACGCGGTAGTTGCCGTAGTCTATGCCGGTTGCGCCGATGATCGTGCGCTCGAGGATCCCGCGTTCCTCGTTGTAGGTGCAGATGAACACGTCGATCAGCGGCGCGCGCGGATCGGTGGCGCGGCCGTCGATCCGCGCCGCGCCGGTGCGGTCGCGCGTCCGGCTCAGGAACAGCAGGGACATTGTGACGGCAACGAGCGAGGCCGCTTCCAGCAGCATGAAGGGGTAGCCGATGGCGGCATCGACGGTCAGATGCGGCGGCGGGAGCGTCGAGGTGACCCGCCAATAGAGATAACGCAGCAGCAAGGCCACCGACACGATGGCCAGGAACGAGCGTGCCATCGTGCTGTCGCGCCTGAGCAGCGGCACGATCGTCATGAAGGCGCCGAGCGCGATCAGGCCGGGCGTCAGTGCCGTCGTCACGGGGCGGTCTCTTGCCGCGCAAACACGACGCGGCCGGTGCGCCCCACGGTGCACGCGCGGGCTGCGGCATCGCGCGAAGCCACGGTCACGCGATAGGGCTCCTTGCTGAGCGCATCCGGATTGATGGCGAGATTGGCGGGCGCGCCGGCGGCGCCGGTCAGGTTGACCACGGTGCCGGAGATCGGCTCGCCGCCGTCGTTCGGCTCGAAGGTGGCGCGATCGCCGAGCTGCAGGCGGTTGTAGACGCTCTCGGTGACGTTGGCGGTGATGACGGCGCCGCTGCAATCGAGCACCTTGAGCAGCGGCTGGCCGGCCTGCACGTCCTCGCCGGGCGAGGTCATCATCTCCCAGACACGGCCTGCGACCGGTGTCGTGATGTTGGCCTCGGTGAGATCGGCGAAGCGGACCTCCTCGACGATGATCTCGTTGGCGAGCCAGGCAATCTCGGTGTCGGTGCGGGCGAGATCGGCTTCGAGGTCGCCGGCACGCTGGCGCATCTCCTCCTCACGCTGCACCGAGCTTGGCCGGTCGTTGTAGCTGTCGCCGAGGAACGAGCCGTTCTGTGCCGCGGCGAGCTCGACCTTTGCCGCGTCCAGCCGCTTGCGCGCACCGAGCTCGGTCTGCTGCGACACCGAGAGCTCGCGCGTCAGCCGCGCCAGCTCGACGCTCGAGACGTTGCCGGATTTCGCCAGCGAGGAAGCGCGTTCGACGGCGGCACTGGCCTCGTCCCGCCGCGCGGCCGCCGCCTCGATCGAGGTCTGGATCTCGGCGATGCGCGCCTCGAGCTGGAGCACGCGCCCGTCGCGGAATTGCGCGGCCTGCCGCGCCAGGTCCTTTTGCGCGGCCTGGGCCGAGGCGAGCTTCGCCGCAAGGCTCGGCCGCTCGTTCTCCAGGCGCGATTTCTGCCGCCGGAGATCGTCGAGCCGGGTCCGATCGCCGCGCGGGTTGAAGACGCGCAGAACGACGGTCCCGGCCTCGAGCTTGGCCTGGTCGGGGACGCGTTGGGCGGCCGCGACGCGGCCACCGATGGGTGTGCGCAAGGTGACGAGGCGGGAATTCAGCACGGCCTCGACGCTCGAATTCTCCCAGATCGCGCGCAGCGGCAGCCAGCCGAACACGGCGACGATGGCGAGCCCGATCGCGACCTTGGCGCCGCGCCGCAGACGTGGCCAGCGGCGCCCCGGTTCCTGCCCGGTCTGCGTCTCGGCGGCATGGCCGGACTCGTCATTGGCGAACAGGTGCTCGTGCAGAGCGTCCTGCAAACCCTTCGCATCAGTCCCGGTGCTCTGAGGGGAGGGAGCGGGTGAAGAGTCGACGGAAGCGGCGCTCGAGCGGTCTACCATGACGGTCACCTTGCTGACGGGAGGCCAACGGAACCGGTCAATGCACAAGGGCCGTGCCGCGTGCCCGGTTACCGCGAGTTATGCCGAAATCGCGCTTTCCAGGTTGCTAAGCCCCCAAGTGTGTTTTTGCGCAAATCCCGGTCAAGCTTTAGCGGCTGGCGCAAGGCTGGCTGCTCCGCCGGTGTCTGCGGCCCCACGACGCACGATCCTTGCAGTGGCCGGCCGCATTCATACTTCGAGGGAGCCGGCCAGAGGTTTGCCCGCGGCCGCCCCAGGAGACGGCCATGAACTATTTTCGTACCGCAATGCTGCTCGCAGGCCTCACCGCCCTGTTCATGGGCGTGGGCTATTTGATCGGCGGTGCCTCGGGCGCCATGATTGCGCTCGTCATTGCCGCCGCAACCAATCTCTTCACCTACTGGAACTCGGACCGCATGGTGCTGTCGATGTACGGCGCCCATCAGGTCGACCGTGCCAGCGCGCCGGAGCTGGTCGGGCTCGTCGCCGAGCTTGCGGGGCGCGCCTCGCTGCCCATGCCGCGCGTGTTCGTGATGGACGAGGTCCAGCCCAACGCGTTCGCGACCGGCCGCAATCCCGAGAATGCCGCGGTCGCCGTCACCACCGGCCTGATGAACCAGCTGAGCCGCGAGGAGCTCGCCGGCGTGATCGCGCACGAGCTCGCGCATATCAAGAATCACGACACGCTGCTGATGACGATCACCGCGACCATCGCGGGCGCGATCTCCATGATTGCCCAGTTCGGCATGTTCTTCGGCGGTGGCAATCGCGAGAACAACAATGGTCTCGGCATCGTCGGCTCGATCCTGATGATGATTCTCGCCCCGCTCGGCGCCATGCTGGTGCAGATGGCGATCAGCCGCACCCGCGAATATGCCGCCGACGATCTCGGCGGACGCATCGTGGGACAGCCGATGTGGCTGGCCTCGGCGCTGGTCAAGATCGAGGGCGCCGCGCATCAGGTGCCGAACTACGAGGCGGAGCGGAATCCTGCAACCGCGCACATGTTCATCATCAATCCGCTGTCGGGTCATGGCGTGGACAATCTCTTCGCCACCCATCCCTCGACCCAGAACCGCATCGCGGCGCTCCAGCAGCTCGCGGCCGAGCTCGGCGGGCGGGCGGCGCCGTCGGTCGGCGCCAACGAGAACTATCCGCCGCGTAGCCCTTGGGGGCACTCCTCGTCGCGTGGTCCTTCACGTGGTCCTTGGGGCTGATGCGGAACCGGCTCGAATAAGCGCCCGGCTTTGTGACTTGGCGCACACTGGATCGCCGGAGGCGGTGCTAACACCTCGGCGAGACCATTTCTTCGAAAGGGGATGGGTGGCCGGCCCGGTGCCGGCCGCCGTCGAAGATGACCAAAGCCGTGGTGTCATTGCTGATCGTGCTGTGCGTGCTCATCGGGCTGTCCACGCACATGGTCGTCAATTGCGGCGACGAGGACGATCCCGATATCTGCTCGGCCGTGATCGGCTTCTCGCCGCTGCGCGGCTCGCTGATCGCCTTTGCCTATGAGGGGCGTGGGCGGATCGCGCTGCGCCACGGCGACTTCAAGCGTGCGATCGCCGATTTCGACGCGGCCATCCAGCTCAATCCCAACCGCGGCTCGCTCTATCGCGACCGGGCGCTTGCGCGCCGGCAGAATGGCGATCTGGAGCTTGCGGTTGCGGATTACGACGAGGCGATCGCGCATGATCCCAAGCGCGCCGCACCCTATCACCAGCGCGGTCTTGCGCTCGCCGCCATGGGCGATCTCGACCGCGCCATCCTGAGCTATAACACGGCGGTCCGTCTCGATCCCTCGGATGCGCAGGCCCGCCTCGACCGCGGCCTGGCCTTCCTCGCCCGCGGCCAGACCGATGACGCACGCGCCGATCTGGAGGCCGCGCTGGCGCTGCCGCCAGGCAAGGATGCCGGCACCCGCGATGCGGCACGAGCCAAGCTCTCTGAGCTCGCCACCGCCGAGCCGACCCAGCTCGCCGCACCGAGAAGGTGAGGGGGCTCCCTCCGCGAGACCGGAATCGTAGGGTGGGCAAAGGCGCGTTTGCGCCGTGCCCGCCATCCATCCAACGCTGCAACAGAAGTGGTGAGCACGCTGCGCTTTGCCCACCCTACGAAACTCACTTCTTGGCTTTCGCCTTCTTCGCCTTGGCAGCCTTCTTGGCCGGCTTTTCGTCCTTTGCTTTCTTCACCGGCTTGGTCGCGACCGGCGCGCTGGCGGCGAGGCGCATGGCGCGGGCGTAGCTGTCGGCGACGTTGTCGGCGGACATCTGCAGCCGCTTGGCGGCGGCGCTGGCCTGCTCCAGGGTGGCCTTGGCCAGCATCTTGAAGCGGTCGCCGGTCTCCTTGCCCTTGGCCTTGGCCGCGAGGCCGTTGAAGCGATCCCGCCGCTCCTTGGCGCGGGTCATCAGGCCCGTATGCAGCTGTCTGGCCAGTTGCCGGATCACGACATCCAGGTCGGCGTCCGCCATGTTGTTCTATCCTCTCCGAAAACGGTATCGATGCGGGCGGGACTATGCAGATCGGGCCCCGCCTTGGCAATTGCCGGCTGCGCGTCATCCGCAGCTTCCGGCCTAAAACAAAAAAGCCGCGCATTTCGCGCGGCTCTGTTGTGGTTTGACGCGGGAGCGGCGGCGCCGGCCTCACTTCAGCGAGGCAACCGGACCGCTTGCTGATGCCGGGTCGGGATCGAAGCCGAACACGCCGACCAGGTATTTGTAATAGTCGGGCATCTTCTCCTTGAGCGCCTCGCGCGACTTCGGATCGTGGAATTCGCTTTTCCCGGCCAGGAAGATGCTCGCGGTCACGGCAAAGAACTCCATGGGATTCTTCATCGCATAGGATTCCTTGGGCAACAGGTCTTTGGACTTGGCCAGGGCAAAATAGGCGATCACGCCCTTGTTGGCGTACCCGTCCGGCAACAGCCGCGCGTGATAGGCGTGCAGGAGCTCGTGCAGCAGCACTGCCTCCTTCTCGTAACGCATCATGTCCGGCCGCAGCATGATCACGCCGAGGCCCGAATCGACCGCAAGGTCGATCGCATTGGGATTGGTCCAGCGCTGCTTGTTGGGGTCCCAGACCGTCAGCGTCCGGGGAGCACTGCGCTGAATGTCCGGCGTGGCCCGGCCGTAGCACGCGGTCGCGGCGCCTTCGTCGAGGCAGGCCAGCTCGCTCGCGACGATCGGAACGGTATGGAAGAAGCGCAGCACGCGCGGCGACAGGCCGACGCTTTCGACGACGTCGATCTGGCTCTTCAGATTGTTGGTGAGCTTGTCGCCATCCTTGCGGTCGGAATTTTCCGACAGGTCGAACATGTAGCCGCGATAGCTCTGGAAGCCTGGCGGCAGCGGCTGCGTGGCCTCGGTGGACGGATCGAGCGACCCGGCAATGGCTGGATTGGCGAAGAGCGCGCCGACGACGGTCGCTGTGAGCAGCAACGCAATGCGCATGATGAACCCCCTGATCTCACATCGCCCGGCAGGATAGGCCACCGTTGTTTGCGAAACGTGAGTAGGGCAAGACTAAGGCAGCGATGTTGAGGCGTGCTTAATCCCAGGTTGCAGTTCACGGCGGCGGATTAGGGCGGGGTTAACCACGTGGATCGGCGGCGCACTTCGGCGTAACATTCGCTCCGGGCACCAGGCCCGACAGTCCAGATAGCCGGAAGGAGGATGCCATGTATGCCGCCATCCGTCAGGCCAAGGCGAAAAGCGGGAGTGCGGAGGAGCTGGCGCGCCGCATCAAGGACGGCGCCGTTCCGATCATCAGCGATGTCGACGGTTTCCGCGCCTATTACGTCGTCTATGCCGGCGATGACACCGTGACTGCGATCTCGATCTTCGACAAGTTCGAGCAGGCGGAGGAGGCGAACCGGCGCGCAATCGCCTGGATCGAGAAGGAGCTCGCGCCGCTGCTCGCCGGGCATGCGAGCGCGGCGGCCGGGCCGGTGATCGTGCATACGCTGGCGTGAGGGTGGCGCGAACTCTCTCCTCGCGTCGTCCCGGCGAAGGCCGGGACCCATACCGCGTGATCTTTCGGAGAATGGCGGTCTTCGTACCGAAGCATGTGCAACGACGATCCTCCGCCAAACCTCTCCCTGTGGCTATGGGTCCCGGCCTTCGCCGGGACGACAGCGAGGGTGTAGCGTAGGCCTACCGCCAAACGCTGCCTCACAACTCCCGCGCATTCGAGAACGCGAAACTCGACACCCGCCGCGTGGTCTCGTCCAGGATCAGCGTGCGCGTGATCGGCGGCTCGGCGCGCTGGGCGCAGTTTTCGCGCTCGCAGAGGCGGCAGTTGACGCCGATCGGCGTGCCCTCGGTCTTCTCCAGGTCGATGCCTGCGGCGTAGGTCAGGCGGGCGGCGTGGCGGATCTCGCAGCCGAGGCCGATGGCGAAGCGCGGCTGCGGCAGCGGATGCGGCGCGACGGGGCGGCGCACCATCTGCGCGATCGAGAAATAGCGCGTGCCGTCGGGCAGCTCGATGACCTGCTTGAGCATGCGGTCCGGCGTGTCGAAGGTCGAGTGCACGTTCCACAAGGGGCAGGTGCCGCCGAATTTCGAGAACGGGAAGGTGCCGGAGGAGAAACGTTTGGAGACGTTGCCGGCATTGTCGACGCGGAGCAGGAAGAACGGAATGCCGCGTGCGTTCGGGCGCTGCAGCGTGGTGAGGCGATGGCAGACCTGCTCGAAGCCGGAGTTGAAGCGCTGCGACAGCACGTGGATGTCATAGTTCAGCGCCTCCGCTGCGGCGAGGAAAGCCGGATAGGGCATCATCACGGCGGCCGCGAAGTAATTGCCGAGCGTGATGCGGAACAGCCGGCGCGGCGCATCGTCGAGCGGGCCGGCGCGGCCGATGATGGTCTCCAGGGCTTGCGTGCATTCGCCGAGGCCGAGCTGGAAGGCGAGCTGGAATGCGCGCCCGGGCGGGTCGACCAGCTCGGAGATCAGGAGCTGGCGGCGGTGGCGGTCGAACCGGCGGAGCGTCTCGCGCATGACATCGACGGGCATGATGCGGGTTTGGATCGAGTGCTTTTCGCGCAAGCGCGCGGCCAGCGCCGCATAGAGCCCTTCGGCCGGCACGTTCAACTCGTCGCGAAGAGTCTCCGCGGCCTGCTCCAGCTCCGGAAAATAGTTGCGATTGGCCTCGATCAGCTCGCGCACGCGCTCGACCGGATTGGCCTCATAGCGCGTTCCGACGTCGCGGTCGGCCATCTGGGCCGCCGCCAGCGTCTCGCCCTGACGGGCCTCGGTATAGGCGGCGTAGAGCCGTTGCAGCGCATGGGTGACGCCCGGGCAGAGCTCGGCGAGGTCGCGCAGTTCCTGCTTGGGAACGTCGATCTGGCGGAACAAGGGGTCGGAGAAGATCTCGTTGAGCTCGGCGAAGAAACGGTCCTCGTCGGCGGTGGCGAGGTCGCGCAAATCAAGGTCGTAGGTCTCCGCCAGCCGCAGCAGGATCTGCGCCGTCACCGGGCGCTGGTTGCGCTCGATCAGGTTGACGTAGCTCGGCGAGATCCCGAGACCCTCGGCGATCTGGGTCTGCGACAGGCCCAATTGCTGCCGGATGCGCCGGAAGCGCGGGCCGACAAAGAGTTTCTTGCCGGATTCGGCGGGCATTTCCAGTATCTCCTGGGCATAAGGGACAGTCTGGCTGACCTTTATATTTTACAGAATTTACAAATTAACATCTATTACATGTTCTGATGTTACATGACATCACCATTAAAAAACAAGCCGTCTATCCTAAGTTTCCATTTTCGCGTTTAGCTCCTGACACGCATTTCGCAATGCATTGTCAAGAATGTCGATGGCAACCATCGTCATCGTCAGCGAAAGGATTAGCACATGAACTACCAGCCCCGTGGCATCAGCACCCTTCAGGGCCCGGCCTCGTATCAGGACGAGGTCAAGGCGGCCCAGGCGCTCCTCGAGACCAAGCCGACCTGGAACGGGGTGTCGGCCGAGGCCGTCGCGCGCATGCGCCTGCAGAACCGCTTCAAGACCGGCCTCGACGTTGCCCGCTACACCGCGGCGCTGATGCGGGCCGACATGGCGGCCTATGACAACGATCCGACCAAGTACACCCAGTCGCTGGGCTGCTGGCACGGCTTCATCGCCCAGCAGAAGCTGATCTCGGTCAAGAAGCACTTCGGCGGCAAGACCGATCGCACCTACCTGTATCTGTCGGGCTGGATGATCGCGGCGCTGCGCTCCGAGTTCGGCCCGCTGCCTGACCAGTCGATGCACGAGAAGACCTCGGTGCCGGCGTTGATCGAGGAGCTCTACACCTTCCTGCGCCAGGCCGATTCGCGCGAACTGAACGACACCTTCCGTCTCCTCGACAAGGCGCGCAAGGAAGGCGACAGCACCCGCGAGAAGGAGCTGATCGAGAAGATCGACAACTTCCAGACCCACGTCGTCCCCGTCATCGCCGACATCGACGCGGGTTTTGGCAACGCCGAGGCGACCTATCTGCTCGCCAAGAAGATGATCGAGGCGGGCGCCTGCGCGCTCCAGATCGAGAACCAGGTCTCGGACGAGAAGCAGTGCGGTCACCAGGACGGCAAGGTCACCGTGCCGCATGAGGTGTTCATCGCGAAGATCCGTGCCTGCCGCCACGCTTTCCTCGAGCTCGGCGTCGAAGACGGCATCATCGTCACCCGCACCGACTCGCTCGGCGCCGGCCTCACGCAGCAGATCGCCGTCAGCCACAAGCCGGGCGACATCGGCGATCAGTACAACAGCTTCCTGGATTGCGAGGAAGTGACCGCGGAGAACGCCCGCAACGGCGACGTCATCATCAACCGCAACGGCAAGATGATGCGTCCGAAGCGGCTGCCCTCGAACCTCTACCAGTTCCGTCCCGGCACGGGCGAAGACCGCTGCGTGCTCGACAGCATCACCTCGCTGCAGAACGGTGCCGACCTGCTGTGGATCGAGACCGAGAAGCCGCATATCGAGCAGATCGCCAAGATGGTCGACCGCATCCGCAAGGTCATTCCGAACGCCAAGCTCGCCTACAACAACTCGCCGTCGTTCAACTGGACCATCAATTTCCGTTGGCAGGTCTACGACGCGATGAAGGAAGCCGGCAAGGATGTCAGCAAGTACAACCGTGCCGAGCTGATGAAGCCGGAATACGACGATACGCCGCTGGCGATCGAAGCCGATGAGCGCATCCGGACCTTCCAGGCGGATTCGGCCAAGCGCGCCGGCATCTTCCACCACCTGATCACGCTGCCGACCTATCACACGGCCGCGCTGTCCACCGACAACCTCGCCAAGGAGTATTTCGGCGAGCAAGGCATGCTCGGCTACGTCAAGAACGTGCAACGCCAGGAGATCCGTCAGGGCATCGCCTGCGCCAAGCACCAGAACATGGCCGGCTCCGACATCGGCGACGACCACAAGGAGTACTTCGCGGGCGAAGCCGCCCTGAAGGCAGGCGGCGCCCACAACACGATGAACCAGTTCGGCTAACGGCGGATCGGACCGGTCTGGAAGCCTGATGGGAATCCAGACCGGTCACGCACCTCAACAGGAGACTGACAATGACCAAAGGCAGCAATTTCTGGGTGATCGGCGGCGAGTTCGGTTCGATGAACTTCCACAAGCTCGTGGAAGGCTCGGCCCAGGTCAAAGGCCCGTTCAAGACCCGCAAGGAAGCCGAGGACTGCTGGCGCGAGGTCTCGGAAGAGAGCCGCCACAAGGCCGGTGTCCGTTTCTCCATCGTCGAAGAGCCGTCGCGGGTCTCGGCCTGACGCACTGAATCAAGAAAACGTCCAAGGACGGATGGTCCCATCCAGGCTCTGCCTGGGTGGGATCGTCTGTTTTTGACACAGGTGAAACGTCTGTGGGTGTCGTAAGTATCTGGAATTGCGGACCCTTTGCGGGCGCTGTGGTTGCTGATAGGTTAACCATGGTGTTTGAGCACGAGGCCGACAATGTCAGAGCCCGAAACCAGCGAGATCCATCCCAGCCAGCCGCGTCCGGTGCGGCTGCGCGATGCGCTGTTGCGCGCCCGGATCGAGGCCGCCGACCGGACCGGCGTGGTCGTCGATCTCAGGGACGCCGAGGTGGCGCGGCTCGAGATCCTCAACGACGCGCTCGATGCGCTGTTCGCGCAGGTGCCTGACAAGGTCGACCTGTTCGACCGCGGCATCAGCCAGGGCGATACGCCGAGACTCTGGATCGACGTCGTCGCCCACGTGATGATGGGGCGCGACAAGCGCATGTACCGCTTCGTCCAGGACACCCGCTTCGGCCGCATCGTGCTCGCCGAATCGCACGACACCGCTGTCATCGTCGAGGCCGTTACCGACTATGTCGCGCGCCGCATGATCGAGCGCGAGCACGCGATGGTGGTCCCGCCGGAACAGCAAGCCGCGGCCACCGAGCCGCCGCGCCGCTCGCGCTTCTGGCCGTTCGTGTTCGGGTTCATTGTCGGTGCTGCCGCCCTGTTCGGCGTCGCCGTGGTCGCGGCCCTGCGGAGCTGGTGAGTTTCTCTTCACCGTCATTCCGGAGCATGCGAAGCATGAGTCCGGAATCCATCGGGCCACAGCGCGTGCAGTTGAATGCATTGCAGGCTCGCGCTGCCGCGCATCCCGGAATGACGGCCACTAAATCAACCGCACATGCTTGATCTGCCCGACCTGAAATCCAGCGCCCAGGCTCCGCACCGTCTGATCGCAGCGCCAGCCGGCATTGTCCTTCTCGATTCTGAGCAGGTTATACGCGGCCGCCGGGTAGCGTCCGTGCGCGAGCGCAGAGGCGGAGGGCACGCCGAGCGCGGGAATGTTGCCGTTCGGACCCTCGAACCACATCGTCGAATGGATGTGGTCGTGCCCGTGCAGGATCAGCTCGACGCCGTGGCGCTTCAGGAGTGCCAGCAGCGCGGACGCGTCCGTCATCCGCTTCTGGCGCGCGGCCGATTTGAGCGGATGGTGCACCAGCAGCACGCGGAAGACGTCTTCAGTCGCGAGCCGTTCGAGCACTTCGGCGAGGGCGGCGAGCTGATCGCGCCCGAGCGTGCCCGTCGCCATCAGCGGCAGGGTCGGCACCGCCGTGGACAGGCTGATCAGCGCGAGCGGGCCGCGCCGGCGCACGGCGGGAAAGACCGGGCCACCCGGCGTGTCCGCGGCGATGTAGTGCAGGAAGGTCTCGCCGAAGCGATGACGCGTCGCGCTGACATAGGCGTCGTGATTGCCGGGGATCGCGGTGACGCGGTCGGGCGTGCCGACGCTTTCGAGCCAGGCCAGGGCCGGCGCGAACTCGGCCTCCAGCGCCAAATTGACGAGATCGCCGGTCACTGCGATGTGGTCGGGCGACTGGACCTTGATGTCGGCGACCAGCGCGTCGAGCACCTCGCGGCGCTGGTATTTGTACCGATTGCGCGTCCAGTTGACGTAGCCGAGCGCGCGCTTGCCGGCGAGCTCGATCAGCCGCGGCTTCGGCAAGGGCGGCAGATGCGGATCGGACAGATGGGCGAGCGTGAAGGGGACCATGGCGCGCGATTGCCTCGCTATTGCTCCGCTGTAATGGCAAGGTCGCGAGGAACGTGCAAGCAGGGCCTGAAACGTGGCGTCAAGGAAGCCTGATGGGGGAACGTCTGAACCGTCTGCGACAGAAGGCCGAGCCGCTGCTGCGGCGGGTCTTCCACGCCTATTTTCTGCTCGTCCGCGGCATGACGCTCGGCGTCCGCGCCGTGGTGCTCGACCCCGAGAATCGGGTGTTTCTGGTCAAGCACAGCTACGTCAGCGGCTGGTATCTCCCCGGCGGCGGCGTCGACTTCGGCGAGACCATGGAGGGGGCGCTGCGGCGCGAGCTCAAGGAGGAGGGCGACATCGATCTGGTCGGAGATGCTGTGCTGCATGGCATCTTCCTCAACGACCATGTCTCCCGCCGCGATCACGTCGCGGTCTACGTGGTCAGGCAGTTCAGCCAGGACCGTCTCCCGGAGCCCAACCGCGAGATCATCGAATGCGGGTTCTTCGCGATCACCGCGCTGCCGGAGGGCACCACGCCCGGCACGCGGCTGCGGATCGCGGAAGTGCTGGGCGGCCGGGCTCCGATTGCGACGTGGCGGTGAGATTTCAATGCAAAGCCGCGATGGGGCGGAAGGAACTTCCTTTTCTCGCGGGCTTGGTGTGCTAGGAAGAATGCCGCATGGGGCAAAGCAACTTCATCCCGAGACTTGAATCTCTTCGCGGTGTGGCTGCCGTTCTGGTCGCCGTCTACCATTGCGGCGTCATGTACTTGCAATACCCGGCGTCGGGGTCTTCGCGACTCTATTTCGCGTTCGCCAATGGTCTTGGCTGCGTCGTCGTTTTCTTCGTCATCAGCGGATTTGTTCTCGCCCGAAGCCTGGACAGAGCCGATTCCATTTCCTTCGTGTCATTTGCCAGGAACAGAGCCTTTCGTCTCTTGCCGGCATCCATAGCGGTCGTCGGCCTGCTCACGTTCCTTCATGAACGTTTTGGATTCTATGTTGGCTTTGAGGCTTCGTTTGCACCAATCAACGTCTTGCTCAACATGCTTCTCATCAAAAGCGACATCAATGGCGTGATGTGGTCGCTGACGGTCGAGATTGCCGCGACCCCACTGATCTTCATGTCTGTCCGAGCATACAGGAAACACGGCAGGACACCTCTTCTCGCGGTTGCCGCCGTTCTGTTTGGCCTGTCCTTCGTCGGCCAGTATCGCGATCTCATTGGCGCGAATTTGGCCCCGCTTTATGCTTTCCTTGCAGGAATTCTCGTTCATTTTGAGGGACCGAAGATCGCGCGCTCCGTTTCCCCGCGAACTTCGATTTGGATTCCCGTCCTCGGCATAGCACTGTTCCTCGTGGCGGGCATGCTGAAGCAAGACGCCGGTCTGATGATCTTGATGGATTGCATCGGCGGAGCTTTGCTCGTGTTGGCGATTTCGCAATGGCCGCATCAGCGCATGATGAAACCGCTCGATTGGCCGCCGGTGCGCTTCTACGGTCGGATATCTTATAGCTTCTATTTGCTGCACATGCTCACGGTCGCGCCTGCGATAGCTCTGGGTGCTCGGTTGTTCGAGGACTTGAACCCCTGGACAACTGCGATGACCCTGTCGATGCTGACGATCCTCGCAGCGGCCGTGCCTGCGCTGGCCTGCTACAAGCTGATCGAAATTCCCGGGATGAACCTCGGTCGGCGGCTGGCCGGTCTGAATGGCTTGCGCAACCGAGCCATTGCGCAGTAACGGTCCTGTCTGTCCTCATGCCCGCGAGCGAAATTGGTTAAATCGATGGATCTGACCGAACCTTCTTCGAAAAGCGTAAGGCAAGTTGAGGCATTCCATCGGGTGACCGCGCCTGAACTCGAACTGACCGTTTTGATGCCTTGCCTCAATGAGGCCGAAACGCTGGCAGTCTGCGTTGCCAAGGCGCAGTCCTTTCTTCGCCGGGCCCAGATCGCGGGCGAGGTTTTGATTGCGGATAATGGCAGCACGGATAGTTCGCGGCACCTCGCTGAGGCCGGCGGCGCTCGGGTCATTGACGTCCCCATGCGTGGCTACGGCGCAGCCCTCCGTGCCGGTATCGCGGCGGCCCGCGGCCGCTACATCGTCATGGGAGACGCCGACGACAGTTATGATTTCTCACGCCTCGATGCATTCTTGGAACGCCTGCGGGCCGGTGATGATCTGGTGATGGGAAACAGGTTTCGCGGTGGCATAGAATCCGGCGCTATGCCCTTCCTTCATCGCTATCTCGGAAACCCCATCCTGAGCTGGTTGGGCCGTCTATTCTTTCGCACACCCCTCCGTGATTTTCATTGTGGCATGCGGGGCTTTTCCAGAGATCCAATTGCGAACCTGGACCTGCGCACCACGGGAATGGAGTTTGCGAGCGAGATGGTTGTTCGTGCGACCATCGTCGGGCTCAAAATCTCTGAAGTGCCGACCACGCTGTCGAAAGACGGCAGATCCCGTCCGCCCCATCTCAGAACGTGGCGCGACGGCTGGCGTCATCTGAAGTTCCTGCTGCTATATTCGCCGAGATGGCTGTTCTTCTATCCGGGCGCGCTTCTTGTTGCCGCGGGTACCGTTCTGAGCAGCATCCTCTTGTTCGGGCAGATCAGCATCGGTGGAATCGGCTTCGATATCCGGACGATGCTCGTCGCATGTACCTGCCTCATCGTGGGCATCCAGGGCATTTGTTTCGCAGCCATCGCCCGCAGTTTCGCCAAGGATATGAACCTTCTTCCGCCTTCCGAGAGATATGGCCGCATGCTCGAAGCCTGCACGCTCGAGTTCTTCGTATTCGGGGGGAGCGCGATCTTCGTGCTCGGGATCGCTGGCCTGATTACAGCTATCATCCAATGGAGCGAGGTGAATTTCGGACCGCTCGACGTATCGAGCCTGCTCCGCGTCGTAGCGCTTTCGACGACCGCGATCACCGTCGGAGCCCAATTGATATTCACCGGCTTCCTCGCGGGGCTGATGTCCATCAAGCACTCCTAGCGTCTGATGTCTGCGGTCCGGGTCACGGTGATTGGATGAAGTTTCTCAAAATAGCTTTCGGCCTGATCTGTGTTCTGATTCTCGCCAGCAACGTTCGTTCGATGTCGCATTGGACTGAAGCCCGCGGCGTATGGGACGACATATGCTATTTGCGCCAGGCGCACCTGTTTCAGCTCTATGGTATCGGCGGGCTGGATACGGATTTGTCACGGGATGAAGATCGCTTCCTGCAAGGTAAGCTGACGGAGATCGGCTTCCCCGAAGGACGTCTTGCACCATGCCATCCTCCGACGGCCAGCGGAAAATATGTAATGCAGTATCCGCCAGGTACCGGCTTCGTGCTCGCGCTGTTTCCACAGGGCTATCAGGTGGTGCCGCTATATGTCAGCGTCAATCTGATCGTCTGCGGATTTGCGTTGCTCGCCATCTTCTACGCGCGGTCGCTGTCGTCGGTGTTCGCGGCTGGCGTGTTTGGCGCCCTTACCGTCTACATGATGATCAACCCGGCGAAGGCCAGCTATTCCATCGCGCCCACGATGGCGCTCTGCGCCGTCGTGGGTTATCTGACTGCCCTGTGGCTTATAAAGACGAAAGACAGTGTTTGGCTCGTCCTGTTGATCGGTCTCCTGCTCGGATTGTCGGTCAATCTCAGGCTGCCAAACCTATTCCTGGTCGCAGGCTATGTCCTGTTCTTGGGCGTGGCCTTCCTCCGCTCGCGCACGGCAGCGACGTTCGTACGCGGATTGGTCTTTGGCCTCGCCTTTACCATCGGCATGGTTCCGACACTGGTCGCCAATGCCATCAATGCCGGCAGTCCGTTTGCGACCACCTATAGTTCCGACGATGCCACGGCCCCCGAAATCAATCTTGCGATCCTGAGCCAGTATCTGCACGATATGCAGTTCGTCCTGATCCTGCTCGCAGTCGGCTCGACCGCGTGGCTGCTGCTGACCGGCCGGGGCGGAGCACGGCAGGTCGCCCTCGTGGTCGGCGGCAATCTTCTCGTCAACCTCATATTCTTCGTTAGCCATCCGACGTTCACGCCCTATTACGTCGTTCCCATCACTATGCTCTCATTGTGGAGCGTGTGTTTCGCTCTCGCGCTGCAACCTGCTGAATCTGCGGAGCAGACCCGGCTCGCCCAGGCGGCACGCACGTGAGGGGGCAGCACAGCTCGATGGACCTTACTGCGCGCAGATGCTACTCCGCCGGTTGACATGAACGATCTCTCACTGACCATCCTTCCCGAGGCCGCCGGCGACGCCCAGGCGGTCGAGCGGCTGCACGAGCGCACCTTCGGTCCCGGCCGCTTCGTGCTCAGCGCCTATCGGATTCGCGAGCACGTGGACCATCTGCTCGAATTGTCCTTCACCGCCCGCATCGGCACGCTGCTGGTCGGCTCCGTCAGGCAATTGCCGATCCTGATCGGCGACACGCCCGCGTTGCTGCTCGGGCCGCTCACCGTCGAGCCGCCGTTCCGCGACCGCGGCATCGGCCGCCTCCTGATGGAGCGCGCGCTGAAGGACGCCAAGGCAAAGGGCCACGCCATCGTGATCCTGGTCGGCGACGAGCCCTATTACAGCCGCGTCGGCTTCAAGCCGGTGCCGAAGGGCCGCATCACCATGCCGGGCCCGGTCGACGCCGCCCGCATCCTGGTGTTCGAGCTCGTCGACGGCGCCTTCGAGGGCGTGTCGGGGCAGGTAGGCCCCGACTGGAGCAAGGCGCGGGCGGGGTAACTCGCAGCCCGGGTGAGCGAAGCGAAATCCGGGAAACCTGTCGCCCCAGATGCATTGCCCCCGATGTCGCTTCGCTCATCCGGGCTACGACGCTCTCAGACGGAGTATCGCCAATGCAGGTGCGGCCCGCTGATATGGCTGAGATCGATCATCTCGCACGGCTGTGGCACGACGTCTGGCATGAATCGCACGCGACGCTTGCCCCACCTGAGTTGGTCCGCCTCCGCACGCTCTCGAGCTTTCGCGATCGGCTGGCGGTCATGCTTCCCGATGTCTGCGTCGTCGGCCCGGCCGGCGCGCCGCTCGGCTTGTGCGCCATCAGGGGTGACGAATTGTACCAGCTCTTCGTCTCGTCCCAAGCGCACGGGCTCGGTGTGGCCGCAGCGCTGATCGCCGATGCGGAGGCACGGCTCGCCGCGCGCGGAGTGGAGCTGGCCTGGCTGGCGTGTGCCGTCGACAATCATCGTGCCGCGCGGTTCTACGAGAAGAGCGGCTGGCGCATGGCCGGCCAGTTCGTGATGTTGTCGGAGACGTCGAACGGCCCGTTCCCCGTCGACCAGTGGCGCTTCGAGAAGCGGCTTGCGCAGAGCCCGTAGCCCGGATTTCGCTTCGCTCCATCCGGGCTCGCAATGACGGCTCAAGCCGGGGCCTTACCCCCGGCTTGAGCAACATCAGAACTTGAAGTTCGCGAATGCCCGCACGCCGATGCCGGGCATCAGCACCTCGTCCTTGGTGTAGGACACCGAGTTGCGGATGTTCTCGTTGAGGAGATTGTTGCCGACGATGCCGGCCATCATCTCGCGCGCGCCGAACCAGTTGCGATCGAGCTTGGTCTTGTAGCTGATTTCGGCCTTCAGCAGATTGTAGCCCGCGGTCGGCGTCTCCGCGATCTCGGCGACGTCGTTCTGCGCGAAGGCGTGCAACAGGTTGACGCGCATCAGCCAATTGTCGTCGCGCCAGAACACGCCGCCGCCCATTCGCAAGGGAGGAATCCGCGGCACGTTGGTGCCGTCGCTGAAGGTGGCGCGCACGAAGTCGAACTGGTTCTCGATGCCCCAGATGCCGCCCTGGAAGGCGCCGACGTCGAGCTGCGACTGGAATTCGCCGCCGCGGAAGTTGGCGTTGCGCTGCGAATACACCGCCTGGTTCAGCTCTGCGCCCGGCGTGCCGCAGGACGCAAAGTCGTCATCGCACGACACGCCGGTGAGGCGGCGATAGATGAAATTGTCGAAATGCGTGTAATAGACGGTCGCCTCGAACCGGAACGGTCCGGCCGCCTTGCGGACGCCGAGCTCGACCGATTTCGCGGTCTCGATGGTGAGGTTCGGATTGCCGATGTCGAAGGTTGCCGTCGCGTCGTGGCCGCCGCGCGAAAACAGCTCGGCCGCCTTCGGCGCGCGCTCGACATATTGCGCGGTGATGCTGCCGACCATGCCGCCTGGCAGGTCCTGCAGCAGGCCGATGCTGCCGCTCTTCGGCGTAAAGGACGGATTGCGCGCGATCGCCACCTGCGGCGTGCCGTCGGGCAGGTAGTCAGCCGGGAAATTGGGCGTGGTGCCGTGCAGCTCGACATGCTCGATGCGGCCGGCGACCTGCGCCCGCGTCGCCTCCGTGAACCTGAACTCGTTGAAGGCGTAGCCGGCAACGCGCGTGTTGTTGTTCGGGTCCCACAAGCCGTTGAACAGCGTGCCGGGATTGTCCGGGCTTGGCGCGCTCAATTCCTGATGCCCGACCTGGAAGCCCAGCGCCGTCGTCACCTCGGCGAAGCGCGCGTTGAACGGCATCAGCTGCACCTCGGTGCGGATCTCCTGCTCCTTGTTGGTGAAGGTCTGGCGCACGCCGTCGCTGTTGGGGTCGGCGGGATCGGCAAGGCCGATCTCGTTGTGACGGTAGTCGGTTGCGCCGGCCCAGAAGCGGATCGCGTCGATCGCGGCCGCGTCGGGACGGTACTCGCCCTTGACGTTGATCTTGGTCTGGTGCGCGTCGATCCGCGTGTTGTGGTCGGCGCCGTCGATGCCGGGGATGTGGTAGAGCGAGTCGTTCTGCGTGATCGACGCGCCGATATAGCCGCCCTGGAAGAAGTAGGAGCCGCCGATCGAGGCGCCGTCCGAGCGCGTCGCCGAATTGGGCTGGCGACCATTGGTGATGCTGCGCGTCTGGTCGTTCAGATAGGGATAGCTCGGAATGCCGTAGTCCGTGGTGCTGCGGCCAAAGACGTCGGCATGGAACGCAAAATTGCCGCCGCCGGTGTCGAGCAGCACGCCGCTTTCGACGCCGCGGTCGACCGAGCTGAAGGCGGTGCGGGTCTCGGCGGTGACGCAAGGCGAGGTCGAGGCGCTCGCGAGCGGGGCCTTGGTCGGCATGCCGTAGGTCTGGAACGACGGCGCGCAAGCCGGCATCGCGTCCGGAATCCGGTTGTTGGTGGCGCTGACGATGCCGCCGATCGAGGTCGAGCCGTAGCGCAGCGCCGCGGGCCCGCGCACCACTTCGACCTGGTTGGTGGCGAGCGGGTCGATCGGAACGAAATGATCCTCGCCGAGGTCGGAGGCGCCGCCGGCATTGGTGCCGTTCTCGACGATGCCGACGCGGTTGACGTCGAGGCCGCGGATGATCGGCCGGCTGGAGGCGCCGGGCGCGAAGCTCGAGCCGGTGATGCCGGGCTTGGAGAACAGAAGATCGCCGAGCTGGCCGCCGCCCTCGCGGCGGATCTCCTCGTTCGGCACCACGGTGACCGTCGCGAACTGGTTGGTCACGACCGGCAGCACGCCCTGCTGGGGCGCGGCGGGCGCCTGGGCGGCCGGCGTTGCTTCCGCCGTTTGCGCACGGTTGCGAACCCGCGCGGTCCGCGTGCCGCGGCCTGCGGTGCGAGACGGCACCACCGCCCTGCGCACGATCGGGCTCGGCGCCGTCACGGTGACGGAGGGGAGCTCGGTCGACGATTTGTCTTGCGCAGGCTGTTGTGCCGGCGCTTGTACCGGTTCTTGTGCCCGCTCTTGGGCGAACGCAGATGTGGCGGCGGCGGCGGCGAGCAGGAGCAGGCTTGCTCCGCCAAGACGCTGCGCGCGTCGCAATTGAAATGACATGGTCCTGATTCCAGTCAGGCCGTCCGCATGTTGTCTGTTGATCGGAGGCGGCCTGCCGTCGCAGCGCGACGGAATTCGACTTCAAACTTGTCCCAGGGATTCGCCGATGCGCGGCGAGGCTGGGCGTGATCAAGCGCTGGAGGTCAGGACGCGGGAGGGGCGCGCGGCTGGAATGCCGTGCCGGCCGATTTCAGATGGATGAATTCGGCATCTGTGCTGCGGTGGAGCAGCTCGATCGCCTGCGGCAGCAGCAGCACGGGCGGCGTCGCCGATACGACGGTGCCTGCCATCGCGATGATGGCGCAGATGGCGCAACCATCGTCGCCCGAATGCTCGCGGTCGGGACTTGAGGGCGCTGGCTTGTGGACCGCGGTGCGGTCGATCGCGGCATCGCCCTTGTTGCCGTCCTTGGCGCCGCTATCGGTGTGCTGGAGCGCGGATTGAGCGAGGGGGGCGGCCTGTGCGAACCAATGGCTGTGACCGAACGTCAGCGCGAACTGCACCAGCAGCGCGAACAACGCGAGCCGGGCGCCGTGCCTGATATTCGACCGGAACCACTTCATCTGAAACGCCCCCACACCGGGGCGTCAAATTCAGGACGCCGCGATGTTACAATGTAACATCGCCAGATCGGTGAGAGATGTCAACGGCGGGCGGATCGGCGCATGCAGGCCATTGACCCGATGTGTCGTTCGGGCAACTAGCGCCCTTCGCGGACCCAGGTCGCGGCGAAGGCGCCGAGCAGCAGCAGAAGGCCGATCACGCCGGCGAAGATCGGGAGCACGCCGACGCCTTTCACCACGCTGGCATCGCGCATCCGCACGCCCATCCAGCCTTCGCCATGGAACATGCCCACCGAGCGCACCGGCAGGATCCGCGGCAGCTCGACACTGGAGCCGCTGGCCACGCGGACGGCGTCGCCGCCGGTCGCCTGCGCCAGTGGCTTCAACGTGTCGGTGGTGGAGGTGACTTCCGAAAACTCCTTCGGATTGGTCGGGCCGACATTGATCAGGGCCTTCAGCGTGCCGTCGGTCGCCTGCCACAGGCCGAGCTCGCTGGCCGGCAGGCTGGCGCGCCATTCGCCGGGATCGGCAGCCGCGAGCGTCAGGTCGTGCGACACCCCGGACGGCGAGGTCACGTTCACCGGCTGAACGCTGTCCGACATGGTCTGGCGCACCACGACGAGGTTCTTGCCCTGCACCTGGAGGCGCAACGCCTCTTCGTCGAGATCGGGCTGCTTCATCAGCCAGTGCGACATCCGCCTGAGCAGGTCAAGATGCGGGCCGCCGCCTTCATAGCCGCGCGCCCACAGCCAGATGTGATCGGACAGCAGCAGCGCGACGCGGCCCTCGCCGAAGCGCGACAGGAACAGCAGCGGCTTGCCGTCGACGCCGGTCATCACCGGCGGGTTGACCGCATTGCGGGTATCGACGGTGCGGAAGAACCGGCTCCAGCGCGGCGGCTCGCTGGCCGAGCCCTCCAATCCGCGCGTGACGGGATGGCGTTTGCCGATGTCGGACAGATGCGCATAGAACGGCTTCTCCGTCACGCCGACGGGTTCGGCCGGCAGCACCGAGTCCAGCGGCGTGCGCCAGATGCTGGTGTTGGAGGCGTAATCGGGACCGGCCGAGACCAGCACCGCGCCGCCGCCGCGCACATAGCGCGCGATATTGTCGAAATAGGCGATCGGCAGCACGCCCTGGCGGGCATAGCGGTCGAAGATGATCAGCTGGAATTCGTTGATCTTCTGCTGGAACAGCTCGCGGGTCGGAAACGCGATCAGCGACAATTCGTTGATCGGCGTGCCGTCCTGCTTCTCCGGCGGCCGCAGGATGGTGAAATGCACGAGATCGACGCTGGCGTCGGACTTGAGCAGATTGCGCCAGGTGCGCTCGCCGGAATGCGGCTCGCCCGAGACCAGCAGCACGCGCAGCTTGTCGCGCACGCCGTCGATGGCGACGACGGCACGGTTGTTCACCGGCGTCAATTCGCGTTCGAGCGGCGAGGCCTCGATCTCGACGATGTTGGGGCCGGCATGCTTGATGTCGACGTCGACGCTGGCGGCCTGGCCGCTCGACAGCGTGCGTTCGTTGATGACCTCGCCATCGCGGCGGACCGTGACCTTGGCGCGCTCGCCGGAGACGCCCTGGTCGTCGAGGCGATAGCTGATGGTCTGGGTCTGCCCGACGATGCCGAAGCGCGGCGCCGCCGTGATCGCGATGCGGCGGTCGCGCTCGTCCTTCTGCCCGGTGACCAGCGCGTGCACCGGCGCCTGGAAGCCGAGCGCGGCGGCGTTCGCCGGAATGTCGTGGACGCGGCCGTCGGTAATCAGGAACGCGCCGGCGACGCGGTCGACCGGCACGTCCGCCAGGGCCGAGGCGAGGGCGCCGAACAGCTTCGTGCCGTCGGTCTCGCCGTCGGCCTGTCCGGCGTCGACGACGCGGACCTCGAGCCCCTTGATCTTCTTCAGGCTGTCGACCAGCGCTTCCTGCGCCTGCGCGGCCTCGCGGTTGCGGTTGCCGAAATTCTGGCTCGGGCTCTTGTCGACCACGACGGCGGCGACCGAGGTGAGGGGATCGCGATCCTCGCGCGTGAAGGAGGGATTGGCGAGCGCCAGCAGGAACAGCGCCAGCGCGGCCACGCGTACGGCCGCGCCGCGCGCCCGCGCGAGCAGCAGCACGAGCGCAACGACGACGATCGCGGCGAGCGCGAGCCACAGCACGATCGCGGGAACAAGCGGGGTGAACGCGATGCCGTAATTCATGACGATCCTATTGCCCCAACCGCTCGATCAGCGCCGGAGCGTGCACCTGGTCGGCCTTGTAGTTGCCGGTCAGCGTGTACATCACGATGTTGGCGCCGGCGCGGTAGGCGAACTCGCGCTGGCGGCTGTCGCCGCCGGTCACCGGCAGCATGGCCTGGCCGTCGGGCCGCACTGCCCAGGCGCCGGCAAGGTCGTTCGAGGTGATGATGATCGGCGAGACGCCGTCGCCGCCGCGCGCCGGGCGCTGCGTGCTGTCCTCGTCCTCGTCGCGCGGCAGGGTCTCGACCCAGGTCTGGCCGGTGACGAAGCGGCCGGGGAAGTCGCGCAGCAGGTAGAAGGTCTTGGTCAGCACGTGCTCGCGCGGCACCGGCTCGAGCTCCGGCACATCGAGCGAGGACAGGATCTCGCGCAGCGTCCGCATGGCCGGGGTCTGCGCCGCGCCGTTCGCGCCGGGCGGTGCCTCGATCGCGTCGCGGGTGTCGAACAGCACGGTGCCGCCCTGCTTCATGTAGGCGTCGATCTTGTTGATGGCGTCCTGGGGCGGCTTGGGCGCGCCGGGCACGATCGGCCAGTAGATCAGCGGGAAGAAGGCGAGCTCGTCGCGCGCGGGATCGACGCCGACGGGATCGCCGGCCTCGAGGGCCGTGCGTTGCGCCAGGAACAGTGTCAGCCCGTTCATGCCGGCCTTGACGATGGAATCGACGTCGGCATTGCCCGTCACGACATAGGCGAGGCGGGTCTGCGACACCGCTTTCATCGCGAACTCGTCGGACGCGCTGTCGGCGCGCACCGGCGTGGGGGCCAGCGCCGGAAGGCCGCCGAGCGCGAGCCCGAGCACGATCATCGCCGGCGCGGCACGGCGGCGCAGCAGCGCGGCGAGGCCGCCGCCGAGCAGCGCAACGATGATGGCGTCGACCAGGAAGAGCGCGAGCGCCGTCGACAGCAGCCAGCCGCGCAAGTCGCGCGGCTCGGCATTGGTGTAGGTGGCGTGCCGGGCGCGCAGGCTCGCGGTGTTCAGGGCTGCGATACGGTCGGCGCTAGCAAGCGTGTTCACGGCGAGCGGTCCTTCGGCCGGACCATAGAAGCCCGGCGGATGATCGGGTGTGGCGCGGTCGCGGTAGTCCGCGGGCAGCGGCTTTGCAGTCGCCGGCGGCGGGCCGAAGGCGCCAAAGCCGTCGAGAATGTGCAGCGGCGCCACCGTCTCGGCGGTCGCTTCGCTCGCGACCCCGGCGCCGGGCTTGGACGTGTAGCCGGACATGTCGACCACCCGACGCAGCATTTCGACGAAGGTGCCCGACATCGGCAGATCCGACCAGCGCATGTCGGCGCTGACGTGGAATAGGCTGACCAGGCCCTTGCCGCGATGCTCGCCGGTGACCAGCGGCGTGCCGTCTTCCAGCGAGGCCCAGCTCTTGGTGGCGAGCACCGCGTCGGGCTCGGCCAGCACCTGGCGGCTCACGGTGATGTCCTTGGGCACCGCGACGCCGGCAAACGGACCGTCGGCGGCGAAGGAGGCCAGATGCTGCGGCTTCTCCCAGGTGAGGCTGCCGCCGAGCGTGCGGCCGCCCTTGCGCAGCTTGACCGGCACGAGATCGTCCTCGGCCTGCGCCAGCCGGGGCCCTGCAAACCGCACCAGCACGCCGCCCTGGTCGATCCAGGCATTGAGGCGCTCGCGCAGCTCGGGGGCGATGGTGCCGACATCGGCGAGGATGATCATCGGCAGCTTCTGGTCGAGGAACTGGGTGATGCCCTGCTGCGGCGAGCCCTTGTCGGCGAGCCGTACGTCGGCGAACGGCGACAGCGCGCGGGTGAGATAGAAGGTCGGCGCCAGCAGCGGCTGCGCGGTCTCGCTGGTCGTGCCCGTCACGATGCCGATGGCGCGGCGGCGCCAGCGCTTGTCGAGCAGCTGCACCGCGCCGGCGGCGCGCTCGCCCGATATTTCGAGCCGCGTGATGTCGTTGCGCAGCTCGACCGGCAGATCGAACGACGCGTCGGTTTCCTTGTCCTGCGGGCCGAACGAATAGCGGGCTTCGCCGATCGGCGAGGATTTCTGGTCCAGCGCGCGCACGGTGCCCGCTGCAATGCCGCCGTCGGTGCGCAGCACCTTCACCGTCATCTTCGCGGCGGCGTTCTCGGCCGCGACAAGGGCCAGCGGCGCCGAGGTGCCGCCTTCGAATATCGTCAGGCTGCGATCGCCGATGGTCTTGCCGAGGCCAGAAACGAATTCCTCGCCGCGGCCGGTGTCGACGCCATCCGAGAGCCAGGCGATCTCGCAATCGCCGGTCGTCTTGAGGAAACGGTCGATCGCAGCCAGGGTCTCGACGCGGTCGATCGAATAGGGCCTTGGCGCGAGCTGGCGCAGCGCGACGCGGGCCGCGCCCGCAGGCATCAGCGTGATGTCGCGGTTCGGCTCGGACAGCGGCACCAGCGCGATCGCGCGGCGGTCATTGTCGGCGTTGGCGATCAGCTCGTCGGCGGCCCTGATCCTGACGTCCCAGTGCGAGGCCGCGCTCCAGCCGTCGTCGAACATGATCATCAGCGGCGCCTGGCTGCCGGCGGCGCCTGTTTGCGGATTCCAGATCGGGCCGGCGGCGGCGAAGATCACCAGTGCCGCCGCGAGCAGTCGCAGCGCGGTCAGCCACCACGGCGTCCGCGAGGGAGTCTCTTCCTTGGGCGCGATGTCGAACAGCAGCCGGGTCGGCGGGAACTCGATCCGGCGCGGCCGCGGCGGCATCACGCGCAGCAGCCACCACAGCACCGGCAGGCTGACGAGGCCGATCAGCAGCAAGGGTTCGGTAAAGGCGAGCGGCAATCCCATCATGCGGCCGGCCCCGCCTTGATCGTCGTGGTGCGGGCGCCGGACTTGCTCACCTGCATGCCGGCATGCAGGAACAGCAACAGCTCGGCGGCCGAGCGGTCGGTCGCGTGCGTGGTGAACAGCCAATCCAGTTTGCTGGTCTCGGCGCGGATCTGGTCGCGGTGCAGCGCGAGCCGCGCGGTGTAGTCCTGCGCCCAGCTCTCGGCGCGGCCGGCGGTGATCACGCCGAAACCTTCCGGCTCGACGAATTCGACGCGGCCGGAATAGGGGAACGATTCTTCGGCGGGATCGACGACCTGCACCATCGTGCCATGTGCACCGGAACCGGAGAGTCCCGCGAGCGTCGCCCTGATCTCGGCGATCGGCGACCAGAAATCCGACAGCACGATCGTCTCGGCGAGCGCCGACGGCACGAAGGACGGCGGCAGGCTCAGGCGGTCCGCATCGTCATGCAGCATGGCCTGCGCCATCTTGTCGATCACGCTGCGGCTCGCGGTGGGTGCCATCAGCCCGGGAATGCCGACGCGTTCGCCGCCGGAGACCAGCAGCTCGGCCAGCGCGAAGGCGACGATCAGCGTGCGTTCGAGCTTGGACTCGCGCGCTGCCTTCGAGGCAAAGGCCATCGAGGGCGAGCGGTCCGGCCAGATCCAGACCGTGTGCGAGGCTTCCCATTCGAGCTCGCGGACGTAGAGATGGTCGTCACGCGCCGAGCGCCGCCAGTCGACGTTCTGCGACGGCTCGCCCGAGATGAAGCGGCGGTACTGCCAGAAATTCTCGCCGGAGCCGGCGCGGCGGCGGCCATGCAAGCCGTGGATGACGTTGGCGGCGATACGGCGGGCCTCGAGCACCAGGCGTGGCAGCGACGCGGCGAGCGTACGGCTCTCGCCATCGGCACGTCGGATCGCGATGATCTCCTTCGCTGTGTGCCCGTTCTCCGCCGCCATCAACAGATCCGCGTCTTCAATTGCCGGATCACGTCCGGAATGGTGCGGCCCTCGGCGCGCGCCTGGAAGGTCAGCGCCATGCGGTGCTTCAGCACGGGCTCGGCGAGGTCGAGCACGTCGTCGATCGAGGGCGCTAGGCGCCCGTCGATCAGGGCGCGTGCGCGTACGGCCAGCATCAGGGATTGGCTGGCGCGCGGGCCGGGGCCCCAGGCGATGAACTTGCCGGCTTCGCCGGCGTCGGGACCCGGACGGGCCGAGCGCACCAGCGACAGGATCGCCTCCACCACGGAATCCCCGACCGGCAGGCGGCGGATCAGCCGCTGCGCCGTGATCAATGCGTCGGGCGTCATCGCGCCCCTCGCCAGCGTCTCCTCGGCGCCGGTGGTCTCGAACAGGATGCGGCGCTCGGCATCGCGATCGGGATAGTCGACGTCGATCTCCATCAGGAAGCGGTCGAGCTGCGCCTCGGGCAGCGGATAGGTGCCTTCCTGCTCCAGCGGGTTTTGCGTGGCGAGCACGTGGAAGGGTTTCGGCAAATCGTGGCGTGCACCGGCGACCGTGATGTGCTGCTCCTGCATGGCCTGCAGCAGCGCCGATTGCGTGCGCGGGCTGGCGCGGTTGATCTCGTCGGCCATCAGGAGCTGCGCGAACACGGGACCGGCGATGAAGCGGAAGGCGCGCTTGCCTGCGGTGCTCTCGTCCAGCACCTCGGCGCCGAGAATGTCCGACGGCATCAGGTCGGGCGTGAACTGGATGCGCTTGGCATCGAGCCCCAGCGTGACGCCGAGGGTCTCGACCAGCTTGGTCTTGGCGAGGCCGGGCACGCCGATCAGGAGCGCGTGACCGCCGGAGAGGATGGTGACGAGCGTGTTCTCGATCACGCGGTCCTGGCCGAAGATGACGGATGCGATGGCCTCCTTCGCCGCGCGAATCTGGCCCGACACCTGCTCGGCCGAACGGACGATCCCGTCCTCGAGTTTCTCGACACTCTCCGCCATTCGCTCGCTCCTTCAGCCGGCCACGCGGCTTGCTTGCGTCGTCACGTCACTGCGTCACTTCAGGTCATCACGTCAGGTCATGGGCCCCATGCTAGACTTGCAGGAAGGCCATGTATTCGTTGAATTAACCTATCCCCACCTTATCGGCTTCGGGTTATGTACGGCATCACGAAGTGGCGACCTCCCACACCGGACTAATCCGGGATGGAACCCAGCGCCAACTTACAACGTAGACCTGCACCAATCGTGCCAAATAACATCCGTGCCAAATGACAAAGTCAGGGCAAACCATGGCGAACCAAGGGCAGAGTGCCGATCGCGGTCTCGAGGGGCTGACTGCCGCCGCCAAAAGTGCCGCCAGTGCCGAAGGTGCCAAAAAGGGCCTGCCTCCGGTGCATCTGTGGAATCCGCCGTTCTGCGGCGATCTCGATATCCGAATCGCCTCCGATGGTACTTGGTTCTACTTGGGGACGCCAATCGGCCGTCACGCGCTGGTCCGCCTGTTCTCGACTATCCTCAAGCGCGAGGGCGACAAGCATTTCCTGGTAACGCCGGTGGAGAAGGTCGGCATTCGTGTCGACGACGCGCCGTTCATGGCGGTCGAGATGCTGCAGGCCGGTGAGGGCGGCGATCGCGTGCTGAGCTTCCGCACCAATGTCGACGACTGGCTCACCTGCGACGCCGCGCACCGGCTGCGCTTCGAGCAGGCCAAGGACGGCGGGTTGACGCCATACTTGCATGTCCGCGCCGACCTCTGGGCCAAGGTCACCCGCGCGCTCTATTACGATCTGGTTGACATGGGCGAGGAGCGGATGGTCGATGGCCAGCCGATGTTCGGCGTCGAGTCGGCCGGCGAATTCTTCGCCATGGCCGACGCGGAGCAGGTGAGGGCCGCGCTTTGAACAAGCCTATTCTAAAAGACGATCCGGCCGTGATCGGCGCGGCGGATTTCTTTGCCCGCTCGAAGGCGAGGCTGGATTTCGACGTCCCGCCCGGCCTCTACGATCCCAACATCATTCCGGCCTCGGGCGATCCCGGCACCGACAAGATGCTCGAGATCATCGCGCGCGAGCAGCCGGTGCGCCCCGCAGCCGTCCTGATCGCGGTGGTCGACCATCCCGAGCCGACCATTCTCTTGACGCAGCGCTCGGCGCATCTCAACGACCATGCCGGCCAGATCGCCTTTCCCGGCGGCAAGATCGACGCGACCGATTCCTCGCCGCTCGATGCGGCGCTGCGCGAGGCCGAGGAGGAGGTCGGGCTGTCCAGAGATTTCGTCGAGCCGATCGGCTATCTCGATCTCTACGGCACC
Source organism: Bradyrhizobium sp. 1(2017) (assembly GCF_011602485.2). Taxonomy (NCBI): domain Bacteria; kingdom Pseudomonadati; phylum Pseudomonadota; class Alphaproteobacteria; order Hyphomicrobiales; family Nitrobacteraceae; genus Bradyrhizobium; species Bradyrhizobium sp. 1(2017). The sequence goes on from NZ_CP050022.2 coordinate 2,111,418, forward strand.
GCCTTCGGCTTCCGCATCCTGCCGACGGTCGCAAGGGTCAGGCCGGGCTTTTCGCTCACCATCAACCATTCCGAGGTTGATGACGCGTTCGAAGTGCCGCTATCCTTCCTGATGAACCCGGTGAACCACCAGGTGCACAGCAAGGAATTCCGCGGTATGCCGCGGTCCTATTACGCGATGCCGTTCGCGGAGCGCTACATCTGGGGGGCGACGGCCGGTATGCTGCGCGTGCTTTATGAGCGGATCTATTCATCATGATCCGGCCGGTTCTCACCGAGATCGGAATTTTCCTCATCCCCTTTGTCGTCTATGCGCTGTTCCTGGCCGCAACCCGGTCTGGCCTGTTCGCGCGATCGTCCTGGCCGGTCACCGTCGTCGCGCGACTCGCTTTGGTCGCGATGGTGCTGGTGATCGCGGGGATGATCGGCATGGCGCATTACGGCGCCGGGCCGGATTCGACCTACGTTCCCGCGCATGTCGAGAACGGCAAATTCGTGCCGGGCTTGCAAAAATAGGGGCTGGACGATGAGCGCGGAGCCGTTACTCGCCGATGCGCCCTGGCTGACCGCAGGCGGGACCGCGCGCGTCCTGCAACTGCTCAATGCGGACGGCGAGGAGGCGCGGGTGGTCGGCGGTGCGGTGCGCAACGCGCTGCTCAGTCTCGCGCCCGGTGACATCGACATCGCGACCACGGCGTTGCCGGACGAAGTAATGCGGCGCGCCAAGGCCGCCGGCATCAAGAGCGTGCCGACCGGCATCGATCACGGCACCGTCACGCTCGTCATCGACAGCAAGCCTTACGAAGTGACGACGCTGCGCGAGGACACCGAAACCTTCGGCCGCAAGGCCAAGGTCGCGTTCGGCCGCGACTGGGTGAAGGATGCCGAGCGGCGCGACTTCACCATGAACGGCCTGTCGGTCGACGCTGATGGTGTCGTCCACGACCATGTCGGCGGCATCCCGGATGCCAAGGCGCGACGCGTGCGCTTCATTGGCGATCCCGACCAGCGCATCGCCGAGGATTATCTGCGCGTCCTGCGCTTCTTCCGCATCCACGCCGCCTTCGGTGCCGGCGATCCCGACCGCGACGGCTATCTCGCCTGCATCAGGGGACGGTCGGGCCTCTCCGCCCTGTCGGCCGAGCGGGTGCGCATGGAGATGCTCAAGCTGCTCGTGGCCGGCGGTGCCTCCGCGGCCGCGCTGGCCATGGCCGAGGGCGGCTTGCTGCAGGCGCTGACCGGAGGTGTCGTCTATACCGGGCCGCTGTCGGCGATGATGGCGATCGAGCGCGAGCTCGGCCTCACTGCCAGCAGCACGCGGCGCCTCGCCGCGCTGACGGTCGCCGTGACCGAAGATGCCAAGCGCCTCGCCGCGCGCCTGAGACTCTCCAATGCCGAGACCAAGGCGCTGGATTCGATGGGGCATCGCTGGTGGCGCCTGGCCACCAGGGACGAGGCTAGTGCACGGCGGCTGCTCTACCGGCTCGGCGCGGAGCGCTATCACGATCGCGTGTTGCTGGGCTGGGCGCGAGCTGGCGGCGACGTCACCTCGACGCGCTGGCGTGCGCTCGCCGAGCTGCCGCAGCGCTGGACTGCGCCGAAATTCCCGCTGAAGGCCGCAGATTTCATCGCGCGCGGAATGACGGAGGGGCCTTCGCTCGGACACGTGTTGACGCTCGCCGAGGACGCTTGGCTTGCGGCGGATTTTCCACTAGAGCAAGCCGCGCTCGCTGCCATCGCCGATCAAGCTGCGGCTCGCATCAGCCGCGATGAGAGAACGTGACCATCGTTTCAGGCTTCGCCGACATCTCGATTTTCCAGCTCCTGCTGGTCGCTTTGATGGCGTTGTTTGCTTCGATCATCGGCGGTCTCGCCGGCTACGGCACCGGCGCGCTGATGCCGCTGGTGCTGGTGCCGCTGGTCGGCGCCGAGCCCGTGGTGCCGATCATCGCAATCTCGGCGATGCTCACCAATTCGAGCCGTGCACTCGCCTATCTTCGTTATGCCGACCGCCGCCGCGCGCTGATCGTGCTCGCCTGCGCGGCGCTCACGACGGCGCTCGGTGCCTACGGTTATACGCGGCTGACCAATGCAGGCGCGGCGCTGGTGATCGGCACCATGCTGATCCTGAGCGTGCCGCTGCGCCGCGTGCTCCGCCGCCGCGAGGTCCGAATCGGCGATGGCGGCCTTGCGGCCGGCTCGGTCGGTTACGGCGTGCTGGTCGGCGGCACCTCGGGCTCCGGCGTGATCCTGCTCTCGCTGCTGATGGCCGCAGGCCTCGAAGGCGCCGCCGTGATCGCGACCGACGCGATGATCTCGCTCGGCACCGGCCTGATCAAGATCTCGGTGTTCGGACTTGCCGGCGCCGTCACCGCGCAGGTGCTCGCCTTCGCGCTGCTGATCGGCGCGATCGCGATCCCCGGCGCGTTCCTGGCAAAGGCCTTTGTCGAGCGGATGCCGGTGCACATCCACGCCGCGATCCTCGACGCCGCCGTGATCACGGGTGGCCTCGTGATGATCTCGGCGTCGGCGAGGCAGCTCGTGGCGTAGATGGATTGCAGTTCGTTCAGTTCACGAGCCGGACATGACCGATATCGGTGATGTCGTAGCCACCCAATTCTTGCGCCCTTTCATTGAACGAGCCTGAACGAAAGAAGCCGAAGAGCCTCTGTGGCTGTGGCAGGAAATAATCGTGCTGCCTGAGCGCCAGATCGAAGCGCTCCCAGGTCAGCGGCACAAAATCGAGCCCCGCCGTGCGCGCAACGGAGCGGGTTGCAATTCCGCAGTCGGCCCTTCCCGAGCGCACGGCATGGCCGATTTCATCTCCGGTTGCGCAAACGGGCTGTTGCTGTGCGAGCTCGCCGATTGCGATGCCCTCGCGGGCGAGCAATGTCATCAAGAGAAGCTGGGCGCCGGCACCGTGGGGTCGTTGCGCCATGCGCGCTCCGGACTTCGCGACGGAGGCAAGATCGCCAAGCTTCAGCGGATTGCCTGGCGCGACGATCATGCCTTGCTCTCGTCGGGCAAAAGCGATGACGACGGCGTCACTCAGGTCTTGGGCAGCGGCGATCCTGGCAACATTGGTTTGCTCCCTGTCCTCGTCGAGGGCGTGAAGGTGGATTGCGGCAATCATGACTTCGCCACAGCTCAGCCGCCGCAATCCTTCCCCGCTGCCTTCCGGAAGGCTCGCCAATCCGCAGCCACTTTCACGAAGCGCCCATTCCAGCAGCGGATCATGACTGCCACCGACGATCGGTGGCGCCGGTTCTCGCGATATCGGGGTCGGCGCCATGCCGGCCGTCACCCATCGGTTGAGTGCCGCGCGCGGGAACAGCCATTTGCCGGTCACCTTGGTGCAGGGGACGGCGTTTTTTGCCACCAGTTCGTAGAGCTTGCGCTCCGAAAGGCGAAGGTATTCAGCCGCCTCATCAGTCGTGAGTAGCTCACGCATCCGGAATATACCTGCAAATTCCTGAAGGGATTCCGAATTTGACCATAATGGGACGGTCAGCGCAATATTGCATATGGCTGAGAACATGTCCGCGTTCGAACTCGTGCTTGCAGGCGATCCGGCGCTGTTCGCCATCGTGCGGCTCTCGCTGGCCGTCAGCCTGTCCGCTGTGGCGCTTGCGGCCATCCTCGGCGTGCCTTTTGGGGCGCTGCTCGCGCTCACCCGGTTCCCGGGCCGGCAGGCCACCATTGTCTTGCTCAACGCGCTGATGGGGCTGCCGCCGGTGGTGGTCGGGTTGGGCGTTTTTCTCGCGCTCTCGCGCTCGGGGCCGCTCGGGTCATGGGGCCTGCTGTTCACCCCGGCGGCCATGGTCGTCGCGCAAACGATACTGGTCGCCCCGATCATCGCCGCGCTGACGCGGCAAACGATCGAGGACATGTGGACCGAGTATCGGGACGAATTGACGGCCATGAACGTCAGTGCGGTCGGCCGGGTGGCAACGCTCGTGTGGGACGCCCGCTTCAGCCTCATCACCGCGCTGCTTGCCGGCTTCGGCCGGGCTGCGGCCGAGGTCGGCGCCATCATGATCGTTGGCGGCAACATCGACGGTTTCACCCGCACGATGACGACGGCAATCGCGCTGGAAACCTCGAAAGGCGATCTGCCTCTGGCCGTCGGCCTCGGCATCGTGCTGATCACGATCGTGATCGCCGTCAACATTCTCGCGTGGACCGCACGGCGCGCGAGCGAGCGATTGGCAGGATGAGCATGCGTGCGCCGTCCAGCGAGCTTCCGATTCGATTTGAGAACGTGTCCTTCTCGGCGGGACCGGTGACCATCCTGGACGGTATTGAGCTGACATTGACCATGGGGACGCCGACCGTCATCGTCGGCCCGAACGGCTCCGGGAAGACGACGCTGCTGCGCGCTGCGATGGGGCTGGTGCCGCCCTCGCGCGGGCGCATCACGTGGGGTGGCCGGACCGACGTTGCCCCGCTGCGGCGTGCCATCGTGTTCCAGCGCCCGGTCATGCTCAGGCGTAGCGCGAGCGGCAATATCCGTTACGCCTTGCGCGTTGCGGGCGTGCCGCGCGCAGAATGGAAGCGTCGCGCTGATGAGGTTCTCGGCCTCGTCGGGCTCAAGCACGTCGCCGACCGTCCTGCCCGCCGGTTGTCAGGAGGCGAGCAGCAGCGCCTCGCGCTTGCGCGCGCGCTCGCTCGCGATCCCATGGTGCTCTTCCTCGATGAGCCCACCGCGAGCCTCGATCCGGCTGCGACCAAGGCCGTCGAGGATGTGATCCGCGCCGTGAGCGAACGCGGAATCAAAGTGGTCATGTCGACCCATGATATCGGCGAAGCCCGCCGGCTGGCGGGTGACATCGTCATGCTTCACCGCGGCCGCGTCATTGAAACGACCGCTGCGTCGTCATTCTTCAATGCGCCCGAAACTGTCGAGGCGAGGAAGTTCGTCGCCGGAGAACTGATCATATGATCGAGACGGAGAGATCAAAATGCTGAACCGCCGCCACCTGATTGCGATCGCCGCCTGTGTTGTGCTGGGCGGGCCTGTCTTTGCACAGGAAAAGTCGATTGTGGTCGCTTCGACGACATCGACCCAGGACTCCGGCCTGTTCGGCCACATCCTGCCGCTGTTCAAGGACAAGACCGGAATTGCCGTGAGGGTGGTCGCTCAGGGAACGGGACAAGCGCTCGATACGGGCCGCCGCGGTGATGCCGATGTCGTATTCGTCCATGCCAGGGCGGCGGAGGAGAAGTTCGTGGCCGAAGGGGCCGGCGTGAAGCGCTACCCCGTGATGTACAACGACTTCGTCCTGATCGGTCCCGAGAGTGACCCGGCCGGCGTCAAGGGAACGAAGGACATTGTCGCCGCCCTCAAGGCGATCAAGGAGAAGGGCGCCGCATTCATCTCGAGGGGCGACAAATCGGGTACGCATCAGGCCGAGCTCAATCTCTGGACCGTTGCCGGCGTCGACATCGCGAAGGACAAGGGCGCCTGGTACAAGGAGATCGGGCAGGGAATGGGCGCCGCGCTCAACACCGCCTCGGCGTCCAATGCCTATGTGCTCGCTGACCGCGGTACGTGGCTTTCGTTCAAGAACCGTGGCCCGCTCGCGATCGTCGTCGAAGGGGACAAGCGGCTGTTCAACCAGTACGGCGTCATCCTGGTGAACCCGCAGAAATACCCGAACGTGAAGCAGGAGCTCGGCCAGCAATTCATTGACTGGCTGGTTTCGCCGGAAGGGCAGAAAGCCATCGCCGACTACAAGATCAACGGCGAGCAGCTCTTCTATGCCAACGCAAAGGACCCGGGCGCGTGATGCGCGCGGCGATTTCAGTCGCGATCCTGGCCGTGATCGCCATGACGGCGGAAGCCCGCGCCGAGACCGTTCAACTGTACGCCGCGGGCAGTCTTCGCGCCGCGCTGACCGACATGGCGAAGGCGTTCGAGGCGGAGAGCGGCACCGGGGTAGAGGCCAAGTATGGCCCCTCGGGCATCTTGAAGGATGAGATCGCCGCAGGCGCCAAGGCCGACGTGTTCGCCTCGGCCAACATGGTGCATCCGCAGGCGCTGAGTGCCGCGAAGAGGAGCGGTGCGGTGCTGTTGTTCGCGCGCAATCGGCTGTGCGCATTGGTCCGGCCCGGGCTGAAGGTCGACAGCGCGAGCGTGCTCGATCGGATGCTCGACCCGGCAATCAAGCTCGGCACCTCGACGCCGAAGGCGGACCCGGCGGGCGACTATGCGTTTCAGGTGTTCGCCAAGGCCGAGCAAAGCAGGGCCGGGGCGCAAGCCGTACTGGAAAGCAAGGCGCTGCAGCTCACGGGCAATGCAAGCAGTGCGGCGCCGCCGGCCGGTCGAAACGCTTATGGCTGGCATGTCGCGGAGGGACGTGCGGACATCTTCCTTGCGTATTGCACCGCTGCCCGCGAGGCGCAAAAGCAAAGCGGGGATCAGCAGGTCGTGGAGCTGCCCGAAAACCTCGCCGTCGGTGCGGACTATGGTCTGACGGTGGTCGCGGGTGCGTCCTCTGCGGCCGAGCACTTCGCGCAATTCATTCTCTCGCCGACCGGACAGAACATTCTCACGCGCCACGGCTTTGCGCCTGGTCAAAGGTGAAGGTCGAGATCGATTGGACTGTCTGGTGCAGCGGACAGAAGGCGGATCACAAAATGGACAACCAAAGTCGAGCGCGGATCAAATCGAAGGGGCGCCTGGCACTCGCTTCTGCTCTTGCATTCTGTGTGTGCACGGGCGCCGCTCGGGCCGAAGACGGCTGTGGCAAATTCGCCTGGCCGGTCATGCAAGAGCGCGAAGCCATGAGCGCGCAGGGCCAGCCGGCACTTGCGTCCGGAGCGTCCATCGAACCCGGCTCGGGCCAGGCATTCAAGCTGCTCCTGCGCCCGTCCGCGGATGCCGAGTTCGTGATGCAGCCCGAACGCAAGTCTCGCATCGAGAATTGGCGCGGGGGTATCGTGCGCCTTCCGGCGCCGCCGCAAGCGGGTGTGTATCAAGTGACACTGTCGGATGAGGCTTGGGTCGATGTCGTGCAGAACGGCGGCTACGCGCGATCGATCGGGAGCACTGGCCGAAGCGACTGCCCTGGCTTGAGGAAGTCCATCCGCTTCGACGTTGCGTCAAATCCAATCGTGCTCCAGATCAGCGGCGCTTCGGTCGATGTCATGTCGATCGTGGCTGGCCCGGCTCGCTGAGCGCTCTTCCCCGTCTGTGTTTTCATGCCGCAACGAGCACATGGTTCACGCCAACAGCGATAGAGCTCCAGGGCCGAAATCGGGGCTTCCGCCTGCTGACGGCTGGATCAGGCTTGCCCAGGCCGATGAAGGCCGCCGCATCGATTTTGACCATCACCTGAAGAGTCTCGGGGCTGAGCTTGCCTGACAAGAAGCAATTCAGCGATGAGATCAGGCGGTTGTTTCGGGCGGCTGAGCTTCGCGGAACACCGTCCATCGAAGTGAATTCGGGCAAGGTCCACCGAAGGCTGGGCGACTACCCCGGGATGAATCATCAAATGCCGTCTTGTTGCCAGGCCATGTACGACGAATTGAATCCAGCCAAGGACCAGATCGTGTCACGGCCCAGAAAAGGATACGGCGCGTCCCTGACCATCAGATATTCCTTGCCGAGAGAACGTTAGCCGCGGACGACGCCCCCATGGTCCTCATTCCCAAGTCGAGTGACGGCGATCACAGAGCGGTTGTAACTTCAAGGGCATGTAGGTCGTCTTCGGGGCAGCCTGGGACTGGGCGATGGCTTTATTTCGAAGCATCTTTTTGGCTTTGTGGATTGTTGGACTGGGGGCGGGATCAGCGTTTGCCGAGAAGCGCGTGGCCCTGGTCATCGGCAATTCCGCTTATGAAAAGGTCGCGCGGCTCGGCAATCCCTCCAGCGATGCAGCACTCGTGGCCGATACATTGAAGGCTGCCGGCTTCGATCTCGTCGATCTGCGCCTCGACCTGAAAGTCGCCGATATGAGGCGCGCGCTGCGCGACTTCATCGAACAGTCCCGCGAAGGCGCCCTCACTTCGTTCTGAGCGACGCAAGTGAGGAAGCGATCCGGCCCAGGCGCCAGTTACTGCCGCGTCCGCCGCGGCAGCAATTCCCTGGGGTTGTCCGAGAGGCGCGCCCTGACGCGCGGTGCCGCGAAGTCGAGAAAGGCGCGCAATTTGGCGGGCATGAAGCGATTGGGCGAATAGACGAAGCTGACGGGTTGCGGTGGCGGCTGAAAGCCCTGCAGGAGCGGCACCAGCTCCCCGGATCTGACGGCGTCCGCGACCAGATACGAGAATGCGACGGTGATTCCTGTGCCCGCGCGCGCGGCATCGGCGGCCGACTCCAGACTGCTTGCGATGAAGCGCGAGCGTACCGGCACCGCATATTCGGTCCCCTCGCGCTTGAACCGCCACGTCGTCGGCGACTGCATCGGCGGATAGCTGACACAGTCGTGCATGGAGAGGTCGTCGGGGGACTTCGGTGTCCCGCGCGTTTTCAGATAGGCCGGGCTGGCACAGGCCACACGATGGATTTCCCCGACGCGGACGGAGATCAAGCTGCTGTCGGCGAGCTCGCCGACGCGAAGAGCGACGTCGATGTGTTCGTCCAGGAGATTGATCGTGCGATCCTGCAGGTGGAGCTGAACGTCCACCTCCGGGAATGCCACCAGGAATTCCGCCAGGATCGGCTGCAGGCATAGGCGACCGAGTGCGACCAGCGTCGTGACGCTCAGGTCGCCGCGGGGCGTCGTGTACTCGCCGGAGGCGACACGTTCGGCTTCGCCGACATCGGCAAGGATCCGCTTGGCCGCAGCGATGTAGGAGCGCCCCGCGTCGGTCGGGACCAGCACGCGGCTCGACCGGTTGAACAGCTTGGTGCGCAGGTGCGCCTCCAGCTCGGAGACTTTCCGGCTCACCGTGGCCAGCGGCATTTTGTGACGGCGGGCCGCCGCCGACAGGCTGCCAGCCTCCGCGACAGCCAACACGATCGACATGCCTTCGAGACGGTCCATTTGTTGCTTCCATTTTTTGGAAGGATGCATCTCGATTTTGCCAGATACCCATCAATTTCGGAAGGGCCTATTCCTCTCCCGACACAACGAAGTCAGCCAACCAACGGAGACGGACATGACCCAGTCAAAAGGCACGGCCCTCATCACCGGCGCATCGACCGGCATCGGCGCGATCTATGCCGATCGCCTCGCCAGGCGCGGTTACGACCTCATTCTTGTTGCACGCAACCGGCAGCGCCTCGCATCGCTGGCGCGCCGGCTCGTCAACGAGACCGGGCGCCACGTGGAGACGGTCGAGGCCGACCTCACGTCGACTGCCGACCTGCAGCGCGTCGAGCAGATCCTGAAGGCCAATGCCGGCATCTCGATGCTGGTGAACAACGCCGGCGTCGGCTCCGCCGCGCCGCTCATCGCCTCCGACGTCGAGAAGATGTCGGACATGATCCGCCTCAACGTCGGCGCATTGACGCGCCTGACCTATGCAGCGGCCCCGGGATTTGTCGCCCGCGGCCACGGCACGATCATCAACATCGCGTCCATCGTCGCGATCGCGCCGGAGGTGCTGAACGGCGTCTATGGCGGCACCAAAGCGTTCGTGCTCGCCTTCAGCCAGTCGCTCGTTCACGAGCTCGCCGGGAAGGGCGTTCGTGTGCAGGCGGTGCTGCCGGGCGCCACTGCGACCGAATTCTGGGACGTCGCCGGCACCCCGGTTCACCAATTGCCGGCAGCCATCGTGATGTCAGCCGACGACATGGTCGATGCGGCGCTCGCCGGTCTCGACCTCGGTGAGACCGTGACGATCCCCTCGCTGGCGGACAAGGCGGAATGGGATCGCCACGAGACGGCGCGCCTTGCCATGACGGACAAGCTGTCGAGCGCCATTGCTGCCCCCCGCTACAATTTGCACACGCCTGTCAACGCGTGAGCGGCCATCCACACCCATGACAAACGGAGATTACCATGTCACGCATCATCACTGAGCTGCCGATCTCGCCCATGACACTGGGCCTCACCATCCGCTGGCGCGACCAGGCCGAACGCGTGCTCGCTTACGCCGAACCGGTCAGCCGCATCGGTCTCTATGTGTCGCTCGCGATCATCTACGCCTGGTTTGGCGGGATGAAGTTCACCGACTACGAAGCCCAGGGGCTGGTGCCGCTGGTCGAGAACAGCCCGCTGCTGAGCTGGTTCTATGCCGTGTTCTCGGTGCGCGGCTTCTCCACTTTCCTCGGCTTCGTCGAACTGAGCATCGGGCTCCTGATCGCCTTGCGGCTGGCGAGCCCGTTGTTCTCCGCGGCCGGCGGCCTTCTCTCGGCCGGCCTGTTCGTCACCACGCTCAGCTTCATGGTCTCGACGCCGGGCGTCGTGGTTCCGGAGCTCGGAGTGCCCGCGATCACCGTGGCGCCGGGGCAATTCCTCCTCAAGGACGTCGGCCTGTTCGCCGCCTCGTTCTGGGTCTTCGCGGACTCGCTGAAGTCGGTCATTCGCACATGAGCATCCTGACCGGAAATCCGGTCATTCAACAACGCATCATGGAGCACGACAATGAGCAAGCGTCTCGACTACAACCAGATTGCACCTGCAGGCGTGAAAGCGCTGGGCGGCGTCTACGGCTACGTCATGCAGAGCAGGCTGCCTGCTGCGCTGGTCGAACTGGTCTACCTGCGGATCTCGCAGATCAACAACTGTGCCTACTGCCTCGACACCCACACCCGCGACCTGCTCAAGAAGGGCGTCGGCATCGAGAAGCTTGCGCTGGTTCAGGCGTGGCGGGAGGCCGGCGATCTCTTCGATGCACGCGAACGCGCAGCCCTTGCATGGGCCGAGACGGTCACGCGCGTCGCGGAGACCAACGTGCCGGAAGAAGCCTACCAGGCCGCACGCGCCGTGTTCGATGAGCGTGAGCTTGTGGACCTCACGATCGCGATCAGCCTGATGAACGCCTACAACCGCATGGCCATCAGCTTCCGCGCGACACCTCCGGCCATTGCCGCGTAACCGCCCCAGTCTCTGCCACGACGTTCAAGCAACGAAAGGCACCTGCCATGAAAGCGCATCTAAGCATCGCCGCCGCGGCGCTGATCGCCGCGGCCATCTGGGCTCCGTTCGGAGCTCGGGCCGGCGAACCGTCGCTTGGCGACATCAAGCGCACCCATCTCTTGAGGGAGAATCTGAGCGTCTCCGGACGTGAGGTCATCCAGGTGCGCGTGGACTTTCCTCCTGGCGTGGACGCCGCCAGGCACAGCCACCCGGGCGAAGAGCTCGTCTATCTCATCGAAGGCGAGCTCGAATATCGGCTCGATGGCAGGGCGCCGGTGGTGCTCAAGGCCGGCGACGTGCTGCTCATTCCCTATGGGACGAACCACGCGGTGAAGAACGTCGGCACCGGCAACGCGGCGGAGCTCGCGACCTACATCGTCGAGACAGGCAAGCCACTGTTGACGCTCGGCAAGTGAGGCGTCGCGCATATGAGCTCCCAAAGGTCAAGAATGCCAGTCCACGCCGTCTCGGGTCACATGGAAATCCGCTCGGGAACGAGCTGGGGTCTTCGTGTGTCAAAAAAAGGCCCCAGCTCTCAGGGGGGCGGTCGAGCTGGGGCCACTTCACTTGGGGTTACCCTTGGGGAAGGGCGTCGGGATAACGTGGCAATCGCGCGAACGTTCCCAAGCTAACGGTCCCGAATATCGGCCCGGGCTGGCCGCCCGACACCGCTCGACGCACCGACACAACCCTTAGTTCGCAGAGCCCATTTAGTCAGCAGGAGCTGGACGAGGCCTGCTGCCCCTGAGCGTGCCTCGGTTCGCAGACTCAATGAGGTTTTGCTATCGGGAAAAACATGCAAAGCTTGAGTCTTCGCCGACTCGCGAACAGGGGGACCGTCATGAAGGACATGCAAGCGCAAGCGGAAAAGCTGCGGACGGAAGCCGCGGAGTGCGCGCTCATCCGGGATCTTGCTACCGCACCTCACAAGCGCGAGCTATTCAACCGATTGGCCGAACACCTCAACACCCTCGCCGGGGAGGTCGAGAAGGCAATTGCGAGCGAGGCGGAAAAGCGTGCTTGAGATGATCCTGTTGATGGCACTCATCGGTTGCGCGCTGAGCGGCGCAGTCATTCCTTTTGAGATCAAGGCTGCGAGAGGCCGAAGGTGGACATCTCAATCGTAAGTGGCCGCCACCCGATATCGGGCGGCGGCGGAAGGCCATTGCGGTTCCGGGCAATGGAAAGGATCGCAATGACCGTCATTACAATGATTAGTGCATATGGCTGATCAGATAGATTCCGCCGCCAAGCACCACGACGGCCGGTACGGCCCAAAGAATTAATACAGGCATCGTTCTCTCCTCCATTGACTAAAGCCCTGCACACGGAGAACGGGAAAATCTGGCAAACATTCCGAGGGGCTCGGAACCGCCGCGCTCATCGCGGGGTTTCATGCTGCGCAAACTTGCCGGCCATGGATGGCCGCGGGCAACCAAATTTGTTCAATGCCAGCGTCCGATGTCGCCGACTGACGCACCCTGCCGTTCACGGCCAACGGTCGTTAGCCGCTCCGCCATGCTCTCTGCTCCGGTGCTCTCCATCGTCTGCTCGGCTATCAGCACTCGCATCCGCAACTCTTCCAGCTCTGCCATTTGAGAAGCTAGCAATTCGAATCGTTCCTGAAGGAGAGCAACGTCATGTGCGCAGCTGAAGGCTTGCATTGTCGGCCCCCTGATTTCTGGATAGCGCCCGGCGCTGGTCGCCGGGAAATTCTGGCAAATCCGGCAGCTGTTCGCACTTACATTCAGCAAGCTGCGCTGCACTCATTAAATGTTTTTTGAAATTATGACGGAACCCGATAATACTGATTGATTTAATCATACTCGGGGACTTAAATCGCGTCGCCTGACCCGGGAGTAAATGCGATGAACAGATCGACAGATGATGATCGCCGCGAGTTCCTGAAGACCTGCGGACGGTTCGCGGCCGTGACGCCTCCGGCCATGACGCTCCTGCTGTCGACGTCCCTCACGTCAGACGCAATTGCCAAATCAGGCGGCGGCCCGGCGGGGAACAACGGCAAAGGCAACGGCGGCGGGGACGGCAGCCCCAATGGCAAGACCGATATCGGCCGCTGACACCGAAGCGAGAAGCAAGCGCGCATCGCCATCTCCAAATTGTTTCGTTCAAATTTTTTCGTTGGCCTGTCTCCTGGGCCAAAAGCTGCCTTCCCCCAAGGCAGCTGGAATAAGGCCCCAGCCTCGCCGCCCTGAGGTTGGGGCCTTTTTGCTGCGGGCCGGAGCGAAAACGCGCCGATCTAACGAGGACGCGTTTCCTAGACGTGCTTACTCCTCATCGTCGTCTTCATCCTCGTCCTCGTCGTCCTCTTCTTCCACCTGCACCAGTGGCGAGCGGCAACTTTTCCCGGAACAGATCGCCTTCCATGCCCATCCAGAGGCAGAGCACCTCGTCCTCCTTCACGTCCGCGACCGTCAGCGGCTGGCCGCCGGATTTCAGCATCACGACATCGCCGGCTTTCAATTCCATGGATTGTCCTTCCGAGTTGATCGAGCCGGACGAGGCTAGCAGTCGGTCATGACAGCGTGATCACCAACGGCCGTGTCCGGCCGGTGGCGTGGACCATCCAGGATTCTGGCGCGATATCAGCGCCGGAGGACAATGATCGGTGTCGTCTTGATCGGGGTGCAGGCATCGTTGAAGAGGCCCACCATGGATGTGACGACCGGGACATGGCAGGCAAAGCTGTCGGGACGATAGGTCTCGCGGATCCCGTCCATGTGGAACGTCGCGAGGTTCATGAAGGCGTTGAGCCGCTTGGCCTGAAAGTCGATCGCGGTCTGAATGCGGTCGCGGTCGGTCTGCGCCGACATCTGGCTTGCGGGCTTCGCTTCGGGGTGCGCGGCCCAGGAGCGCATCGGCGCCAATTTTTCATGCAGGTTGCGAAGGCAATAATGCATCACCACGACCTGGTGCTTTGCGCTGAACCAGTGAATCGTGACGGACTCGTTTGACCCGGCCTTCTCCCGGTTCTTGGGGCATATATCGACGTATGAATGGGGCGGGTCCCAATTATACCGCGCGTCGACCGAGCAGGCATCTTCGGCTGATCCGCGCGGGGTGGTCGCCGCGCCAGCCGTCGAGGTCATGAATTCCGGCAAATGGTGTTCGCAATCGAAGTCATAGGTGCGAAGCAAGGTCTGGTCGAGTGGGTCGCTGGTCGGAGCAATCCGTTCTGCCGGATCGCGGCTGAAGTTCGTCGCCCAGTCGATGTACATTTGAGCATTGCGTGCCAGCAACTCACCCGTTTCGAACAAGGCCCGTTGGGCGGTTTCGTAGTCCTTCAAATTGTCCTGAGCGCTCTTGACCGCAACAGCTCGCTCGTCGGCGTCGGCGCGATCGTCCAGTGCGGTCGAATAGTCGGCAAACAGCTGCTGTTGCAATGCTTGCACTTGGGAAAACTTCGTCGAGATATCGTCGAACGTCTTGGTCGCGGCCTGCATGTTCTCCTTGGCCTGAGCGCTCACCTTCTCCCGGTAGGAGTTCAGATACTGAAAGTAGCCGACGAGGAGGCTGCTCAGCACCGTCACCAGCGAGAGGCCCTTGACGAGGGTAAATCCGCGATCGAATTGCGTCAGCCATCTCAATGGTCTGACGGTCGGAGATTGCGTGAGCGCTGCTTCCTTGTCCTGCGCCATCGTTGCCTCCAGCTCACCCGCGCCATAGGGAGCGAGCGTACCGGGAGCGAACGTACCGCAATCCCGGATTGCGGATTGTGAAGCACTTCACTTCAAGTGGGGCAGGGGGGCTGCCCGATGTCGCGCCGGCGCACGCGGCCGCAGCTCACCGGGGGCGGAGGCAGCTCACGACGAGATCGATCGCAAGCATCGCGATGATGCCATGATGCCGGTGTTTTGCCCGACGTGTCAAAGTGATTTCGTAAAATCCGCAAACCCTTGAATTTGCGCGCGCCGGCTACTGTGCATGGGGTTGTTTTTCGGGATTTTGTTTGCCCTGTGGTTACGGCCGCACCGGCACCAGTTCCGTCAGCGAGCGGATGATGCGGTCGGGCCTGACCGTCGAGCCTTCGGGCAGGCCGTCGCCATGCACGTCGATCCAGATCGAATAGATGCCGAGGCGCTGCGGCGTCACGACCTCCCATTCGAGGTTGTCGCCGATCATCCAGGTGTCCTTGGCGGTGACACCCAGCGCCTCCATTGCGTGCAGATAGGCGCGCTCCTCGGGCTTGCCGAAGCCGTGCTCGCCCTCGATCTGGATGTGGTGGAAGCGGTGCGCGAGCTCGAAGCGCTCGACCTTGGCGCGCTGGGTGTCGGCGGCGCCGTTGGTCACCAAAGCGAGCTTGATGCCGAGCGCCTTCAACCTGTCGATCGCCTCATGCGCGCCGGGGAAGACGAACATCTCCTCCTCGCGATAGGCGGTGAAACGATCGGCGAGACGGATGGCGAGATCATCTGATAAAGCGCGATGGCCGGCGGCCGCAAGCGCGGCGAAGCCGCCCTTGACGGTGAGGTGCCGGGCCTCGGCGAGCTTGAGCCGCCATGCGGCTTCCGCATTGGCCCAGAAGTTTCGCGCAAAGGCGAGCACCGTGGTTGCGACCAGCGGCGGCGGCAGCGGCGCCAGCTCCTCTGCGAACTCGGCGGTGATCGTGTTCCAGGCGATCTCGGGCCGGCCATAGGCCGACAGGATGGTGTCGTCCATGTCGATCAGCATGGCGCGCGGCAGCGGGGGCATTGTTGGGCTCATGGCCATTTCACCTCGGGCGGCAGCGACGACAGGATCGAATCCACGTTGCCGCCGGTCTTCAGCCCGAAGATGGTGCCGCGGTCATAGAGCAGGTTGAACTCGACATAGCGTCCGCGCCGGATCAACTGCTCCTCGCGGTCGTCGGCGGTCCAGGCGCTGGCGAAATTGCGCCTGACGATCTCGGGGTAGATCTTCAGGAAGGCGCGGCCGACGTCCTGGGTGAAGGAAAGGTCGGCGTCCCAGTCGCCGCTGTCGTGCCAATCGTAGAAGATGCCGCCGATGCCGCGCGCCTCTTTGCGGTGGGGCAGGTGGAAATACTCGTCGCACCACTTCTTGTACTTGTCGTAATCGGCAACGCCGTTCGGCTGCGCGCAGGCTTCCTTCATCGCGGCGTGGAAGGCGATGCTGTCGGCATCGTCCTGCGTCCGCCGTCGCGCGAGCACCGGCGTGAGGTCGGCGCCGCCGCCGAACCAGGCCTTGGTGGTGACGACGAAGCGCGTGTTCATGTGCACGGCGGGCACGTGCGGATTGCGCAGATGCGCGATCAGCGAGATGCCGGAGGCCCAGAATTTCGGGTCGTCCGCGGCGCCCGGAATCTGCGCGCGGAATTCGGGGGCGAATTCGCCGTGAACGGTCGAGCAGTGCACGCCGACCTTCTCGAACAGGCGGCCCGACATCATCGACATCACGCCGCCACCGCCGGCGGCGCCGGTGTGGTCGGTGCGCTGCCAGGGCGTGCGCTTGAAGCGGCCGGCCTCGCCCGGATAGAGGCCTTGCGGCGCATCGTCCTCGAGCCGTTCGAAGCTCGCGCAGATGTCGTCGCGCAAGCGCTCGAACCAGGCGCGGGCGCGGGTCTTGCGGTCGTCGATCAGCGTCGGGTCCATCGTGGATGTCATTGGTCAGCCCTGCGGACCGTAATAGGTGCAGCTCTCGTTGCAACTATCGCGGTGGATGCTGACGCGGGTCAGCGTGCCGATATGGGCGAGCCGTTCCCAGACGAAGCGCGACAGGTTCTCCAGCGTCGGGGTGCCCAGCGCCTCGATCTTGTTGAGGTATTTGTGGTCCAGCACCAAGCGCACGTCCTCGATGGCGCGCTGGAGCAGGCCGAGATCGACCACCATGCCGGTCTTGGGGTCGGGCGTGCCGCGGACCGTCACCTCGGCGCGGAAGGAGTGGCCGTGGATCTCTTCGCTCGCGGCCCCGAACGTCGTGCCCGACAGTGAGTGCGCCGCCTCGAAGCGGAATGATTTCGTCAATTCCCACATCTGTTCGAAAACCAATCCTATCTGATGCCGAGCGATTTGTGCGTCTGCACGCTCAGCCGCCATTGCGGATGGTGCAGGCAATAGTCGATCGCGCGTGCGGTGTTCTGGACCACCTCGGGTCCGTCCATCGGCTGCAGCGAGAAGCGCTCGAAGGCGAGGCCCTCGAACGCCTCGGGTGCCGCCAGCGCCTGCGGATAGACCAGCTTCAACTCGTGGCCGCGGCGCAGCACCAGCTCGCTGCCGCCCTTGGGGCTGACGCAGATCCAGTCGAGCCCCTCGGGCGGCTCGATCGTGCCGTTGGTCTCGACCCCGATCTCG
Organism: Bradyrhizobium sp. 1(2017); assembly: GCF_011602485.2. NCBI lineage: Bacteria > Pseudomonadati > Pseudomonadota > Alphaproteobacteria > Hyphomicrobiales > Nitrobacteraceae > Bradyrhizobium > Bradyrhizobium sp. 1(2017). Next base: position 2,128,755 of record NZ_CP050022.2, read on the forward strand.
AAGCCGCGCGCGTGCAGCGCGTCGATCAGGGCGGCGTCGACCTGGAGCAACGGCTCGCCGCCGGTCAGCACCACGTAGCGGTTGGCGGCGGATGCCGTCCATTGCGCGGCGATGGTGTCGGCGAGTTCCACGGCGGAGGCGTAGCGGCCGCCGAGCGTGCCGTCGGTGCCGACGAAATCCGTGTCGCAGAACTTGCAGGTCGCTTCGCTGCGGTCGGCCTCGCGGCCGCTCCAGAGGTTGCAGCCGGCAAAACGGCAGAACACGGACGCGCGCCCGGCATGGGCGCCTTCGCCTTGCAGGGTCAGGAAGATTTCCTTGACCGCGTAACTCAAATCTCTCTCCTCAATCCTTTGGTCAGTCCTTGGGGCCGTCGGGGCTCCGGATCTGCCGCAGCGCCTCGCCGGCGGCCATCGCCGCGGTCATGGCCACATTGAGCGACCGCAGTCCCGGCGCGATCGGGATCACCAGCCGGGCATCGGCGGCCTCGACCACCGCGTCGGTGACGCCGGCGCTCTCGCGCCCGAATAGCAGGATGTCCGACGTCTGGTAACGGAAATCGCGGTAGTCGGTGGCCCCTTTGGTGGTGAACAGCAGCAGGCGGTAGCCATGTGTCGCGCGCCAATCCTCGAATCTCGCCCAGGAGTCGTGCCTGACGAGGCTGACATGGTCGAGGTAATCCATTCCCGCCCGGCGGAACAAGCGGTCCGAAACGGGAAAGCCGGCGGGCTCGATGATGTGGGCCGCGATGCCCAGGCAGGCACAGAGCCTGAGAATCGTGCCGGTGTTCTGAGCGATGTCAGGTTGAAAAAGCGCTATCTGCATGGGCTCGGCAAGGGTCGAAGCGGGCCGGAAATGTCTCAATAAAACATCGCTCGCCCGGGAATTCGTGCATTGCACGCTCCCACGCCGTTAGCGGGCTTGCGCTCGCCCGGCAAGGGTGCCAATAGAACGATTCTGGACTGCTGTTTTCCCCATTTTGGGCGTGAGCAAGCAAAGTTCTGCCGCCGCGGGGGGCCGCGGGCGCCGGCAGCCTTTCCGGGGACCTCATGGGCGCCCCCCGGAGCGGTTCCACCGGTCGCATAAGAAGAAAGGGTTGGAATCGTGACGACAGCGTCTTCGGCGGACCATCCGACACGCCGTGATTTCTTATTCGTTGCAACCGGGGCAGCTGCAGCAGTAGGGGGCGCGGCTGCGCTCTGGCCCTTTATCTCTCAAATGAATCCGGACGCTTCGACCATCGCCGCCGGTGCGCCGATCGAGGTCGATCTCAGCCCGATCGCCGAGGGCCAGGACATCAAGGTGTTCTGGCGCGGCAAGCCGATCTACATCAGCCACCGCACCAAGAAGCAGATCGACGAGGCGCGCGCCGTCAACGTGGCGAGCCTGCCCGATCCGCAGACCGACGAGGCCCGGGTCAAGGCCGGTCACGAGCAGTGGCTGGTCGTCATCGGCATCTGCACCCATCTCGGCTGCATCCCGATTGCTCATGAAGGCAACTACGACGGCTTCTTCTGCCCCTGCCATGGGTCGCAGTACGATTCGTCCGGCCGCATCCGCCAGGGGCCTGCGCCCTCGAATCTGCCGGTGCCGCCGTACCAATTCGTTTCCGACACCAAAATCCAGATCGGCTGAGCTTCGGGCCCTAGTCCGAAGCTTCGCGCCGTCTCGTCGTACTATTTCCTCAGGATCGCATCATGAGCGGACCATCCGACTACCAGCCGAGTAATCCGGCCCTGCAATGGATCGAGCGGCGTCTGCCGATCTTTGGTCTCATCCATTCCTCCTTCGTCGCCTATCCCACCCCGCGTAACCTGAACTATTGGTGGACCTTCGGCGCCATCCTCTCCTTCATGCTGGGGATGCAGATCCTGACCGGCGTGATCCTGGCGATGCACTACACGCCGAATGCCGATCTTGCCTTCAAGTCGGTCGAGCTGATCGTCCGTGACGTGAACTTCGGCTGGCTGCTGCGCAACATGCACGCGGTCGGCGCCTCGATGTTCTTCGTCGCCGTCTACGTCCACATGTTCCGCGGCCTTTATTACGGGTCGTACAAGGAGCCGCGCGAGGTGCTGTGGATCCTCGGCGTCATCATCTACCTCCTGATGATGGCCACCGGCTTCATGGGCTACGTGCTGCCGTGGGGCCAGATGAGCTTCTGGGGCGCCACCGTCATCACCAACCTGTTCTCGGCCATTCCCTATGTCGGCGAGAGCATCGTGACGCTGCTGTGGGGCGGCTACGCGGTCGGCAACCCGACGCTGAACCGCTTCTTCTCGCTGCACTACCTGTTGCCGTTCGTGATCGCGGGCGTCGTCGTGCTCCACGTCTGGGCGCTGCACGTCGCCGGCCAGAACAATCCTGACGGCGTCGAGCCGAAGACGGAAAAGGACACGGTGCCGTTCACGCCGCATGCCACCATCAAGGACATGTTCGGCGTGTCGTGCTTCCTGCTGCTGTACGCCTGGTTCATCTTCTACATGCCGAACTATCTCGGCGACGCCGACAACTACATTCCGGCGAACCCGGGCGTGACGCCGCCGCACATCGTGCCGGAATGGTATTACCTGCCGTTCTACGCGATCCTGCGCTCGATCCCGGACAAGCTCGCCGGCGTCATCGCGATGTTCGGGGCGATCATCATCCTGTGCTTCCTGCCCTGGCTCGATAGCGCGAGGACCAGGTCGTCGAAGTATCGTCCGCTGGCCAAGCAGTTCTTCTGGATCTTCGTCGCGGTCTGCATCCTGCTCGGCTATCTCGGCGCACAGCCGCCGGAGGGCATCTACGTCGTCGCCGGCCGGGTCCTGACGGTCTGCTACTTCGCCTACTTCCTGATCGTGCTGCCGCTGCTCGCGCGCATCGAGAAGCCGCGGCCGGTTCCGAACTCGATCTCGGACGCGGTGCTGGCCAAGACCGGGAGCAGGTCGACGCCGATGGTTTCGACCGCGATCGTGCTGGCGCTCGCCGCTTCGTTGTTCGCGGGCTCGACCCAAAGCGCGAAAGCCTCGGAGGGCGGCGACAAGCCGCCGGGTAACAAATGGTCGTTCGCGGGTCCGTTCGGTACCTTCGACCGCGGCGCGCTCCAGCGCGGCCTGAAGGTCTACAAGGAGGTCTGCGCCAGCTGCCACGGCCTGTCCTTCGTCGCCTTCCGCAACCTCGCCGAGCCTGGCGGCCCCGGCTATTCGGTGGCGCAGGCCTCGGCGTTCGCGTCCGAGTATAAGGTCAAGGACGGCCCGAACGATGCCGGCGACATGTTCGAGCGGCCGGGCCGGCCGGCGGACTATTTCCCCTCGCCGTTCCCGAACGAGCAGGCGGCGCGTGCGGCGAATGGCGGTGCGGCGCCGCCGGACCTGTCGCTGATCACCAAGGCGCGCTCCTACAAGCGCGGCTTCCCCTGGTTCATCTTCGACGTCTTCACCCAGTACCAGGAGCAGGGGCCTGACTATGTCGCCGCGGTGCTCCAGGGTTATGAGGAGAAGGCGCCGGACGGCGTCACCATCCCGGACGGTTCCTATTACAACAAGTTCTTCCCGGGCCACGCGATCAAGATGCCGAAGCCGCTCAGCGACGGCCAGGTGACCTATGACGACGGCTCGCCGGCCACGGTCGCGCAGTACGCCAAGGACGTCACCACGTTCCTGATGTGGACCGCAGAGCCGCACATGGAAGCGCGCAAGCGCCTTGGCTTCCAGGTGTTCGTGTTCCTGATCATCTTCGTGGGCCTGATGTACTTCACCAAGAAGAAGGTCTGGGCCGACTCGCACTGAGCGGCGTGAGACGAGAATGAAGAAGCCCCCGCAAGGGGGCTTTTTTGTTGGGCACGAGAGTGTGTTGTTTGGCGCGATTGCGTATCGCTCGCTCAATCGCCAGAATACGGCCAAACGCCCAAATCTCGTTGGAGGACACCATGGGAACCGCCATCACCTTCAAGCGTCCCGACGGCAAGGACGCCTCGGGCTATCTCGCCAATGCCGCGCGCGGCAACGCGCCGGGCGTGGTCGTGATCCAGGAATGGTGGGGCCTGTCGGACCAGATCAAGGGCCTGTGCGACCGCTTTGCGCTCGCCGGCTTCGACGCGTTGGCGCCCGATCTCTACAAGGGCAAGGTGGTGCCCTATCACGACACGGACAGCGCCAACAAGGAGATGAACTCGCTCGACTTCATGGACGCCACCACGCAAACCGTGCGCGGCGCCACGCAATATCTGTCGCGCAACGGCGCCAAGGTCGGACTGACAGGCTTCTGCCTCGGCGGCGCCGTGACCATCATCGGCGCGACCAAGATCCCGGAGCTCGCGGCCGGCGTCGTGTTCTACGGCATCCCGCCGGAGCAGGCGGCCAAGCCGGCCGACGTCAAGATCCCGCTCCAGGCCCATTTCGCCAACAAGGACGATTGGTGCACGCCGGAGCTGGTCGATGGCTTCGAAAAGGCCATGAAGGCCGCGGGCAAGTCGCTGGAGTTGTTCCGCTATGACGCCGAGCACGCCTTCGTCAACGAGCAGCGCCAGGCCGTGCACGACCGCGAAGCCGCCGAGCTCGCATGGGGCCGTGCGACGGAGTTTTTCCGGAAGCATCTGGGGTAAGGTCCGTGAAGGACAAATCTGAAGCCGAGGCGGACCGAGGCGAGTTCGCGGCCGATGCGGAGATGGCCGCGCTTCGGAAGCGGTGCGGCCTCTAGCCCGTAGCCAAGATGAAACGCAGCGTAATCCCGGGACGTTCTCTTTGTGGCACGAACTCCGGATTGCAATGCGCTTCATCCGGGCTACGGCCTTGCCGCACCCTTGACGCCGCCCCCGCGCCATGGTGAGTATCCGCCCCATGAGCACCGCCGTCCGCCCAGCCCGTCTTTGGTGGCGCACCTCCTGACGAGGTGGCCGGTGCGATTTTCCTTTCCCAAATCGTCTGAGGTCGCCAGCACAGCGCGGCGGCCCGATCGTTTGTCCTGTGTGGCGTTCCCTCGGCAAGTTTCGTAAGAGGACCCCAAGAGGACCACATGAACAGGACCGTCTTTGCCCTTCCGGCTCGAAGCGACTATGTGACCCGCGCAGGTCTTGCGATCACGCGCGTGGCCGAGCAGTTCACTGGCGGTGCCAGCCGGCTCGACGACCTCATCAGCCTGCTCGACCGCCGCCGCGGCGTGGTGCTGTCCTCCGGCACGACCGTGCCCGGCCGCTACGAGAGCTTCGATCTCGGCTTCTCCGATCCGCCGCTCAAGCTCGAGACCACAGGGGTCAATTTCAAGCTGGAAGCGCTGAATGAGCGGGGGCAGGTGCTGATCGCCTTCCTTGGCGACGTCCTGCACGAGCCCTGCGTGGTGATCTCCGAGAAGACGACCTCGCGCCTCGCCGGCCACATCATTCGCGGGGAAGCCCCGGTCGAGGAGGACCAGCGTACGCGTCGGGCCAGCGTGATGTCGCTGGTGCGGGATCTCGTCGCCGCCTTTTCCGCCAATGACGACGGGCTGCTCGGACTGTTCGGCGCCTTCGCCTACGACCTCGTCTTCCAGATCGAGGATCTCGTGCAGAAGCGTGCACGAGAGAGCGACCAGCGCGACATCGTGCTCTATGTCCCCGATCGCCTGCTGGCCTATGACCGCGCCACCGGCCGCGGCGTCGTGCTCGCTTACGATTTCGCCTGGAAGGGCAAATCCACCGAGGGTCTGCCGCGCGAGACCGCGGACAGCCCGTATCTCAAGACCCCGCGCCAGGGCTTTGCCGATCACGCGCCCGGCGAATATCAGGCCACGGTCGAGACCGCGCGCGCCGCCTTTGCGCGCGGCGATCTCTTTGAAGCCGTGCCGGGCCAGCTCTTCGCCGAGCCCTGCGACCGCTCGCCTGCCGAAGTCTTCCAGCGCCTCTGCGTCATCAATCCGTCGCCCTACGGCGCGCTGATGAATCTCGGCGAGGGCGAGTTTCTGGTCTCCGCCTCGCCGGAGATGTTCGTGCGCTCCGACGGCCGCCGCGTCGAGACCTGCCCGATCTCGGGCACGATCGCGCGCGGCAGGGATGCGATCGGCGACGCCGAGCAGATCCGCCAGCTCCTGAACTCGGAGAAGGACGAGTTCGAGCTCAACATGTGCACCGACGTCGACCGCAACGACAAGGCGCGCGTCTGCGTGCCCGGCACCATCAAGGTGCTGGCGCGGCGGCAGATCGAGACTTATTCGAAGCTGTTCCACACCGTCGATCACGTCGAGGGCATGCTGCGCCCCGGCTTCGACGCGCTCGACGCGTTCCTGACCCATGCCTGGGCCGTGACCGTGACCGGTGCGCCCAAGCTCTGGGCGATGCAGTTCGTCGAGGACCACGAGCGCTCGCCGCGGCGCTGGTACGCCGGCGCGATCGGCGCGGTCAATTTCGACGGCAGCATCAACACCGGCCTCACGATCCGCACCATCCGCATGAAGGATGGCCTCGCCGAAGTGCGCGTCGGCGCCACCTGTCTGTTCGATTCCGATCCCGCCGCGGAAGACCGCGAGTGTCAGGTCAAGGCTGCGGCGCTGTTTCAGGCGCTGCGCGGCGATCCGCCGAAGCCGCTGTCGACCTTCGCTCCGGATGCGACCGGCAGCGGCAAGCAGGTGCTGCTGATCGATCACGACGATAGTTTCGTGCACATGCTCGCCGACTATTTCCGCCAGGTCGGCGCCAGCGTCACCGTGGTCCGCTATGTGCATGCGATCGACATGCTCGAGCAGAAGAAATGGGATCTGTTGGTGCTGTCGCCCGGTCCCGGCAGGCCGGAGGATTTCGCGATCAGGACGACCATCGATGCGGCGCTGGAGAAGAAGCTCCCTGTGTTCGGGGTCTGCCTCGGCGTGCAGGCGATCGGCGAATATTTCGGCGGCGAACTCGTCCAGCTCACCCATCCCGCCCACGGCCGGCCCTCGCGGGTGCAGGTGCGCGGCGGCCGCCTGATGCGCAATCTGCCGAACGAGATCGTCATCGGCCGCTATCACTCGCTCTATGTCGAGCGCGACAGCATGCCCGCAGTCCTTGATGTCACCGCCAGCACCGAGGACGGCGTCGCCATGGCGCTCGAGCACAAGACCCTGCCGGTCGCCGGCGTGCAATTCCATCCGGAATCGCTGATGTCGCTCGGTGGCGAGGTGGGACTACGTATCGTCGAGAATGCGTTCCGGCTCGATGCCGGGGCGAATTGAGTGTCGTCATTGCGAGGAGCCCGCGACAAATTGCGAAGCAATTTTGCGCGGGCGACGAAGCAAACCAGACCGCTGCCGCGGAGAAGATCTGGATTGCTTCGTTTCGCTCGCAATGACGGTGGGAAAGCCAGAGCGAGATAACCATGACCTTTGACCACGACCTGAAGGCGAGCGTCCGCACCATCCCGGACTATCCGAAGCCCGGGATCATGTTCCGCGACATCACGACCTTGCTCGCGGATGCGCGCGCCTTCCGCCGTGCGGTGGACGAGCTGGTCAATCCCTGGGCCGGCAACAAGATCGACAAAGTTGCCGGCATGGAGGCGCGCGGCTTCATCATCGGCGGGGCCGTGGCGCACCAGCTCTCGGCCGGCTTCGTGCCGATCCGCAAGAAGGGCAAGCTGCCGCACACCACCGTGCGCATCGCGTACTCTCTCGAATACGGCATCGACGAGATGGAGATGCATGTCGATGCGATCCAGCCCGGCGAGCGCGTGATCCTGGTCGACGATCTCATCGCCACCGGGGGCACAGCGGAGGGCGCGGTGAAGCTGTTGCGCCAGATCGGAGCCAACGTCGTCGCCGCCTGCTTCATCATCGACCTGCCCGAGCTCGGCGGCGCCGCCAAGCTGCGCGCCATGGACCTGCCGGTGCGCACGCTGATGACGTTCGAGGGGCATTGAGCGGGCGAAGACTCCCGTCCCGGTGTCTTGGTATCAGGATCGCTGCAGGATCAGGCTGAGCTCGAGCTCCCGGAAGGCGATGTAGTTCCGCCGGGTCCATTGGTGCAGCTCGGTCGAGGCATCCTTCTCCTGGCGCAGATAGCCGGTGAAGGAAAAATTCAGCCGATCGATATAGGTCTTGAGGAAGCCGGGCAGCGCCGGCAGGCGGAGTAGCCGGCCCCCCGCCATCGCGGGCGGCAGCTCGCCACGAACGACGTGCTCGTTGTCCACCGTGACCAGGTTCATCCGCGGGATCTGCCCGCGCAGCATCTCGTGGGCGCGGGCCGAGGCGCGGTCGGTGTCGGCGACGAACAGGATCATCGGGGCCACATGGCGGCGCGCGGCCTCCTTCAAGAGGCCGATCTCGTCGGTCATCTTGAAGAACTCGTCGAAGGCGTGGAATCCGAGGTCGATGACCTTGGCGAGGCCGTCATCGACGATGACACGGTCCATCAGCTGCATCTTGCCGTAGGTGTCGATCACGTCGGCGGTTTCCGTGACCTTCGGCAGGTAGTCGAGCAGCGACGGCTCCTTCAGATTGACGTCGAAGGCCGCGACGTTGCCGTTCTTGAGCAGCAGGAATTCGCTCAGGAGCCGCGCCAGCAGGGTCTTGCCGACCTGCGGGCGGGGCGAGCAGATGATGTAGACGGGGGTCGCGGACATCGACAGCTATATCAGGCCAACTCACCGCCCAATCCAGCCGTATCAGCCCTGCTTGTGCAACTATTTTTCGCTGTTGCGGGTGGCGGGTTTCGAGCCGACGATGTCGGTCAGCCGGATCCGGTCGAATTCGCTCCAGACGTTGGCCAGCCAATGCCGGACATAGCCGCGCAGCACGAACGAATAGTTCGCGGCCTCATCGCTGATGCCCTTGTTGGCGACGAATTTCAGGAACGGGACCGAGGAGACCTCGACCTGCTCATAGGCCATTTCGTTGAGCTTGGGGATGGTCAGCTCGGTCGCGTCCTTGATGCGGTGAAAATAGGAATTGTACGTCGCCTGGTCCCACTGGAAGAACTGGGTGTCGTTGATGAAGTTCTTCACAAGGAAATATTTCGCGCCGTTCATGAAACCCGCGGTCTCGGCGATCTCCTCCAGCGAGGCGATCGAGGGTCCCAGGATATGGAACACCGCGAAGGTGATCTGGCCGGCCTTGGCGGCGTCGAGGAAGCCGATGTCGCGCAGCGACGCCAGAGCCGGCGAGAGCAGGCCGGCGCGGACGTCGATGACAGTGACGGAAGGGCTGACAGCGTTGAGCGTGTCAAAAATCTTCATCTGGTCGGCCGTGGTCGTCATGTCGACGATCTCGGTGATGTCGGGGTGGAAGCGCTTCAGGGTTCCACGCGGCGATTCCGTGTCGAAGGCGCGCGTCGGCACGTTGTTGGCTGAGAAATAATCGAGCAAGGTTCGCGACACGGTGGTCTTGCCGACCCCGCCCTTGTCCGCGCCCACCACAACCACTGCCGGCTTTGCCATTGCTGTCCCCTAACGCGCCCCCGATCGCGAGGTCGCAATCGGCCGGGCCCCAAATCGATGTCCCAAGGAAGTACCAAGGATGTCCCAAGTCTGCTGTTGGGCGCGAACATGGCAGAAACAAGGGAGAATTCAAATCCTCGGCCCATCGTTGGGGCAATTCCCGAGGTTTTTCCCAATGGCAACCGAACTCCCGCCGCGCGAGCCGGAAATCGCGCGTTCAATGACGGCCCCAGGGTCCCATGGGATTGCCGGTCGGATTGCTTGCTGTGGTTCCGGAGGGGCCGGGTGCAGGCACGGGCGGCGCGTCGGCGTCATCCCACGGGCCATGGCGCAGCGGCGGCGGGGCGTCCCGCCGGTCGGTTTGCGCTCCCGGCTCATCGGTGTCAGCGGTGAGCGCCGGCAAGGGGCCGGGGTCGTGACCGCCGGCAAACTTGACCAGCGCGTCGATCCGGGCCGGAACCGAGGGGTGGGTCGCGAACAGATCAGCAAAGCCTTCGCGGGGATTGTCGACGCAGAGCTCCATCACGGCCGAAGTCGCGCCCGGCAGCTCGCCGCGGCCCTCGATCTTGCGAAGCGCCGAGATCATCGCGTCGGGATCCTTCGTCAGCTCGACCGAGCCCGCGTCGGCGAGATATTCGCGCGACCGCGACAGCGCGAGCTTGACCACCTGCGACAGCAGCCAAGCCAGCACGATCAGCACGACCGCGATGACGATGACGATCACCGCGCCGCCGCCGGAGCTCTTGCTGTCGTTGCTGGACGAGGACGACCGCGACGACGAGGAGGAGCCTGAGGACCAGGAGCCGCCGGAGCTGGAGCTCCAGTTGAGATTCGTGAACAGGCGGAAGAACAGTTCGCCGAAGAAGCCGACCACGCCGGCGATGATGACGGCGACCACCATGAGCTGCACGTCGCCGTTCTTGATGTGGGTCAGCTCGTGGCCCAGCACCGCCTCGATCTCCTTGTCGTTCAGCGCATCGAGCAGGCCGGTGGTGACGGTGATGGAATATTGCCGCGGGTTGAGGCCGGTCGCGAACGCGTTCAGCGCCGGGCTCTCCATGATCTTCAGCTTCGGCATGGTGATGCCGCGCGAGATGCAGAGATTTTCGAGCAGATTGTAGAGCCGCGGCTCTTCTTGCCGGGTGACGCCGTGGCCGCCGGTCACCGCATCGATCATCGACTGGTGGAAGAAATAGGCGATCGCGATCCAGGCGAGCGCCGCAATGGTCGCGAAGGGCGCGGCCTTGAGCAGGTCGGAAAAGGCGCGGCTCAGATAATAGGCGACCGTGCCATTGCCGTTGCTGACGACCTCGGCCACCAGCGCGCCGGCATAGACCAGCACATAGACCAGCATGAACAGGCCGGCGAGCAGCAGCATCGAACGAAACTTGTTCGAGGCGATGTGCGTGTAGAGACCATACGCGGCCATGACTGTTTCCGTTTCCCTGTCATTCCGGGGCGATGCGACAGCATCGAACCCGGAATCCCGAGCTTGGGAGCTCGATCGAGATTCCGGGTTCGCGTCTGCGACGCGCCCCGGAATGACAGAGGCGAGGCAAGGTCAGAACTTCACCTGCGGCGTCGCCTCGACCTCGGTGCGGCTGGCGCCGAGATCGAAGAAGTCCTTCTTGGTGAAGCCGAACATGCCGGCGAACAAGGCGGCGGGTAACTGCTGGATGCCGGTGTTGTATTCCTGGACCGCGTTGTTGAAGAAGCGGCGGCTGGCCGCGATCTTGTTCTCGATATCGGAGAGCTCGGATGCGAGCTGCTGGAAATTGGCGTTGGCCTTGAGGTCGGGATAGGCCTCCGACAGCGCGATCAGCCGGCCGAGCGCGCCTGAGAGTTGGTTCTCGGCGGCGGACACCTGCGCCGGCCCCTGCGCCGACATCGCCGAGTTGCGCGCCTTGATGACGTCGTCGAGCGTGCCGCGCTCGTGCGAGGCATAGCCCTTCACGGTCTCGACCAGGTTCGGGATCAGGTCGTGGCGCTGCTTGAGCTGCACGTCGATGTCGGCAAAGGCCTGGCCGACGCGCTGGCTCAGCGCCACCAGGCGGTTGTAGGCACTGAAGGCGAACAGCACGAGGACGACGATGACGCCGAGAACGATCCAGCCGGTCGACATGGAGAACTCCTGAAGGGGAAGAAGGCGGGCGCTAGGGTAGACCAAATTGGCGCGAAACGAGAGCCGGTCGCGGAGGGGAGGTAGGATTTGGTCGAGTGAGTGGCCGTTCAAGTTCAAGGAACGAACGGCTGGCGAGGTTAACTTTCGGACATGATCGCCTCGCCCCAACGCCAGCGCCTGGCATCGGCATAGGCAGGCTTGTCGCGTCGGGGGACGTTCGTCAGTGCGATCCCAGTCTCCGTGCAGAGCTTCGCCGTGATCCCGGCTTTGCCGACATCCGGCGGTGCCAGCACGCGCGCAGCACGCGCGGCGGGTGGTGTCCGGGTCAGGGCAACGTAGATGAAGCGCTCGTCCTCGAACGGTACGTCGGCGCCCTTGATCTGGCGGTGCGCCTGCGAGCGCGGCAGGCGCTGGCTGAAATGGCACCAGTCCGGTGCGGTGAGCGGGCAGGGCTTTTCGTGCGGGCAGGGCGCGGCGACGGACGCACCTGCGGCGATCAATTGCTGGCGCAGCGCGAGGATGCGGGCATAGCCGGCGGGTGTGCCGGGCTCGATCACGACCAGAGCGTGGCGCGCTTTTGCCCACATCGCTTCGGTGAGCTTCCGCTGATCGGCCTCGCCGAGCTCGCCGATGACGTAGCTGGCGATGACGAGATCGGCTTGCGAGACCTCGGCGAGGTTGCCGCCGGCATCACCGGGCAGATGGCGGCACTCCGCCAGACGCGAGCTGTCGCGTGCCAGATCGAGCGCGAGCCGGCTCAGCGTGGCGTTGACGTCCAGCAGCGTGAAATCCTGTAGCGACGGGAAGGCTTCGGCGGCCGCCCAGGTCGCGGTGCCCGGGCCTGCCCCGACGTCGAGCAGCGTCTCCGGCGCAAGGCCGGGCGCGATCTCGGTCAGCGCGTTGAGGCTCGCGGCCACCGCTGCATACGTGGCCGGCATCCGTGCCAACGCGTAAGCGAGCGCATCGGCTTCCGACTTGATCGTGCCGGAGCCGCCACCGGCGCGATAGGCCGTCGAGATTTTCTGAGATCGTTGTGCGGCGTCGGTGCGCGAAAAGCCCTGGAGCTTGGCGTCGAGGGCGGCTTTCAGTTCGGCGGGGAGGGTGGGAGCGATCATCGACAACCTCGCGTCACTCCGGGGCGCGCGAAGCGCGAACCCGGAATCCAGAGATTGTAGCGCGAGATTCCGGGTTCTCGCTGCGCGAGCCCCGGAATGACGGCAGAGATGTCACGCCACGTTCTGGTCGAGAATGTCCACGGCCTCGGCCAGGCTCACCGAGACGAGCTGCGAGACGCCGCGCTCGGCCATGGTGACGCCGAACAGGCGGTTCATCCGCGCCATCGTGATCGGATTGTGCGTGATGATGATGAAGCGCGTGTCGGTCGAGCCGGTCATCTCGTGCAGCAGGTTGCAATACCGTTCGACATTGTGGTCGTCGAGCGGTGCGTCGACTTCGTCCAGCACGCAGATCGGCGAAGGGTTGGTCAAGAACACCGCGAAGATCAGCGCCATCGCGGTCAGCGCCTGCTCGCCGCCCGAGAGCAGCGACAGCGTCTGCGGCTTCTTGCCCGGCGGCTTGGCAATGATTTCGAGACCGGCTTCCAGCGGGTCGTCGCTCTCGATCAGGTGCAGCGCGGCCTCGCCGCCGCCGAACAGCTCGACGAACAGGCGCTTGAAGTGGTCGTTGACGACCTCGAACGAGGTCAGCAACCGCTCGCGCGCCTCTTTGTTGAGGCTCTGGATGCCCTGGCGCAGCCGCTTGATGGCCTCAACCAGGTCGTCACGCTCGGTGACGAGGCCGGTGTGCTGGGTCTCGACCTCGCGCAGCTCTTCCTCGGCGCGCAAGTTCACTGCGCCGAGGCGCTCGCGGTCGCGGCGCATCTTCTCGAGGTCCTCCTCGATGTCGTGCAGCGGCGGCAGCTCGGCGCCGGGCTCGAGCTCGGCGAGGCCGGCGACGGCCTGCGGCTCGACCTCGAGCATGTCGCGGATCTCGCGCTCGATGTCCTCGAGCCGGCGCCGCGCGCCTTCCATGCGCTCCTCGGCGCGGGCGGTGGCCTCGCGGGAGCTCGAGAGCGCCTCCAGCGTCAGCTTGGCGACGCGATCGGTCTCGGCCATCGCGGTCTCCGCGGTGGCGAGCGCGTCGGCGGCCATGCGGCGGTCGTTCTCGGCGTATTCGATCTCGGTGATCAGCGCGCTGCGCTTCTCGGCGAACACGGCCGGCGCGTTCTCGAGCTCGCTGCGCTCGATCGTGAGTTCGGCAATGCGGGCCTGGATGGTGTCGATGTGGGAGGCCGCGCTCTCCTTGCGGTTCTGCCACTCGGTGCGCTCGGCGAGGATCGCCTGCACGCGGCGGTCGGCCAGCTCGGCCTCGCGCGCCAGCGCCTGCGCCTCGGCGCGGACCTGCGCGGCCATGCGACGGTGGCCCTCGATGTCGCTGCGGACGGCAGCGAGGCGGGTCTCGGTGTCCTCGCTCGACGGCAGCTCGGAGATCCCGGCTTCGGCGTATTCGTAGGCGGCCTCGGCCTCGGCGCGGTCGGCGGCAAGGCGGCTGTGCGCTTCCGACAGCGTCGCCTTGCGCGCGGCGTGGCGGCTGATCTCGCGCTCGGCGGTGGCATGGCGCTCGCGCGCGGAGTTGAACTCGCGCTGCGCGGCGCGCCAGGCTTCGCGGCTGGCGCCTTCGGTGCTGGCAGCCATCTGCAGCTCGGACTCGGCATTCTCCAGCGCCTGGCGCTTGATCTGCGCGTCGATGCGGGCCTGCTCGAGCTCGTTCTCGATGTCGACGAGGCGGGCGCGCTCGGCCAGCCGCCGCGCGGCGCCGGTCGGCGCGTGAGCCGCGGCGACGAAGCCGTCCCAGCGCCAGACGTCGCCTTCGGGCGAGACCAGCCGCTGGCCGGTCTTGAGCTGCGAGACCAGCTCGGCGCCGCGCTCGCGCGGCACGACGCCGATCTGCGCCAGACGGCGCGCCAGCTCGGCCGGCGCCTGCACGTGATTGGCGAGCGGCACGACGCCTTCGGGCAGCTCGGGATCGCCGTCGGTGACCCCGGCATTGGTCCAGCGCATCGGCGCCGACGGATCGACCGGCGCGTCGAGATCGTCGCCGAGGGCAGCGCCGATCGCCTTTTCAAAACCCTTGTCGACGGTGATGCCGTCGATGATCGGCGGCCACAGATTCTTGGTCTCGCCGTTGAGGATCTTGGAGATCGTGCGCGCCTCGGTTTCGAGCCGCTGTGCGCGCTTGTCGGCTTCGACCAGCGGTGAGCGCGAGGATTCCAGCGTCTGGCGGGCGGCAACGTGCGCGGCTTCGCTCGCTTGCGCGGCGGCTTCCGAAGCAGCCAGCGTCTGCTCCGCGGTCTCGACCAGTGCGGTCAGCTCGTCGAGGTCGCCGAAGCCGCCGGTCTCGGCTGCGAGCTTCTGCTCTTCCGCGACGACATTCGCGATCTCCTGGTCGAGCCGGGCGAGCTTGTCGCGATGGGTGCGGACATTGGCCTCGAGCTGGTTGCGCTTGGCGGTAAGGTCGGCGAGCGCGGTGGTGAGCTCGGCGAAGCGCTGCTCGGTTTCGGTCAGCACCGCTTCGGCTTCCGCGACGCGTTCGTCGACGCCGGAGCGCTTCTCGACACGCGACTTGATCTCTTCCTTCAGCTCGGCGTCTTCGGTGTCGAGCCGTTGCAGCGCGACGTCGGCGTCCATGGTTTGTTGCTGAGCACGGGAAATGTCGCCTTCGAACTGGGCGAGACGGCGCTCGAGCTCGGCGACGCGCTCCTTGGCGCGCTCCTCTTCGCGGTCGAGCAACTCGCGGGCGTTGGTCAGGCGCTGCAGCCCGGCCGCGGCGCGCGCCTCGGCATCGCGCAGGGCCGGCATTTCGGCGGCGCGGATCGCCTGGATGCGGGCGGCCTCGGCCTGATGCTGGGTGCGTTCCGCCATCTCGCGGACGGCGATGTCATGGGTCTGGCCGGATTCGTTGACGTCGGCATGGGCGCCGATCCAGCGCAGGTGGAACAGGGTGGCCTCGGCCTTGCGCACCTTGGCCGCGACTTCGCGGTAGCGCACGGCCTGGCGGGCCTGCTTCTTCAGGCCTTCCATCTGGCCGGAGAGCTGGCCGATCACGTCCTCGACGCGGGTGAGGTTGGTTTCGGCCGCCTTCAGCCGCAGCTCGGCCTCGTGGCGGCGGGCATGCAGGCCGGCGACGCCGGCGGCGTCTTCCAGCACGCGGCGGCGCTGCTCGGGCTTGGCCTGGATGATCTCGCCGATCTTGCCCTGGTGGACGAGGGCGGGCGAACGCGCGCCGGTGGCGGCATCGGCGAACAGGATCTGCACGTCGCGGGCGCGCACGTCGCGGCCGTTGATGCGATAGACCGAGCCTGCCTCGCGCTCGATGCGGCGGGAGATTTCGAGAAGCTGGCTGTCGTTCATCGCCGCCGGCGCGGTGCGATCGGCGTTGTCGATCGTCATCGTCACTTCGGCGTGGTTGCGCGCGGGACGGTTGCCGGAGCCGGCGAAGATCACCGCGTCCATGTCGGCGGCGCGCAGCGACTTGTACGAGGTCTCGCCCATCGCCCAACGCAGCGCCTCGACGAGATTCGACTTGCCGCAGCCGTTGGGGCCGACCACGCCGGTCAGGCCGGGCTCGATGACGAAGTCCGTGGGCTCAACGAAGGACTTGAAACCGTGAAGGCGCAGGCGGGTGATTTTCATAAGCACGCATCTCTGTTGGCAGGCGCGAATCTCCCTGCCGGGACAATACCATGGATGGCAATGTCGCTGTCTGGCCGAGTCGCGCAAGGCGGCTCGTGCGGCTGGACAATGGCCGCGGTGCGCCGCGAGGGCAACCGGCGAAAGCCGCTTTTCCCAAGGGATTTATGCCGGGAAGGATACGGCTTTGAGTGCGCGAATCAGGATTGTTGCGAGCGAATCAGCTCTTGAGCAGCGGATTGATCCGCTTGGCGAATTCCTCGAACGAGCCCTCGCCCTTGATCTTCTCGCCGTTGATGAAGAAGGTCGGCGTCGAATCCACCTTCAGCACGTCGCTGGCGTATTTCTGGTCGGCGGCGATCTTGTCGAGCAGTGCCTGGTCCTTCAGGCAGGCTTCGACCTGCTGCTGGGTGAGACCGGCCTGCTTGCCGATCCGCGTCAGGGTCTCGGTGGTGTTCTTCAACACCCAGTCGCTCTGCTGGCGGAACAGCATGTCGGTGACGGCGAAGTATTTCGGCGCGTCGCCATTGGCGATGCAGCGCGACAGCATCGAGCCCGCCGCGGCCTTGATGTCGAGCGGGAACTCCCGGAAGACGTAACGCACCTTGCCGGTGTCGATGTATTCCTTCTTGATCTTGGGGAACACCTGCTCGTTGAAGGCCGCGCAATGCGGGCAGGTCATCGAGGCATATTCGGTGATGGTGACGGCGGCATCGTTCGGACCGAGCGCCATGTCGGGCAGCGACACGGGCTTGGCCACATCGGCGGCGGACTGTGCCATGGCTTCAGAGACCAGCCGCAGCGGTGAGAATCCGGCGAGCGCGGCAAGCCCGGTCAGCGACAGCATCGTGGTGAAGGCGCGGCGGGTGATGATCACGGTCGGCTCCAGAATTGGCAAAAATGTCGCCCCAGGGGTCTATCAGGTTCCCGCCTGGACGGCCTGTCGCTAGCTTGAAACGTCGATAGAGGCAATGGCGAGCGGCAAGTCAGGGTCCAGATTGGCCGCGAAATGAGGCTCAATTTCGCTTGATGGCGGCCCCGAGCCGGGCCAGCGCTGTCTTCAATTGTTCATCTTCGATATCGGTCAGGCTTTCGGCCACTTTGGCGACCGCGTTGGGGTCGGGCGGCCCGGGGCGCACCGGCCGCCGGGTGCGCGACAGCGGGGCCTGGCGGAAGGCTAGCTTGCCGACCGCGCTCCAGCCGAAGAAGCGGTTGACCCGCTCCAGGATCACGTCGGCGGAGTGCTGGATCTCCAGCGCCATCGGCCCCTCGACCCGCAGCACCAGGGTCGCGGGCTCCTGCGGCTGGCCCTCCACCGGCCGCGGCCATTGCATCTTGAGCGGCTCGGCATGGGCCGCGATCTCGGGCCCGGCGATCTGTGCCCACCGCGTCACCAGCTCGCGCGCCGCAAAGCCCTGCTTGGCATAGGCCTCGGCAAAGACGTCGTTGAGCAGGAGCGACAGCGGCTTGGCGCTGATGGGACCGGGCTTGGGAGGAAATTTGGACATGGGGGACTTATAGCATCACCGCGTGCAACCGGCAGGTTCTCAGCCGTCATGGCCGGGCATAGCCGTCCGAAGGACGGCGTCGCTCCCGCTCGCCTATGTCCCGGCCATCCACGGTCTTCCTGCGAAGAAAGACGTGGATGCCCGCGACGAGCGCGGGCATGACGTGGAGAGATCGGCGCGAGGTCGCTACAGTCAGAGCATGAGCCCGAAATCTGCGCTTAAGGCCAAGTCGGAACCAGTTCAGTCGGGAGGTTCGGCTCGCCCCGCCTTGCTGCTCGCCTGGTACGACCGCCACCGTCGCCGGCTGCCCTGGCGCGCCGCGCCCGGCGAGATGTCGGATCCTTACCGGGTCTGGCTGTCGGAGATCATGCTCCAGCAGACCACGGTGAAGGCGGTCGGTCCCTATTTCGAAAAATTCGTCTCGCGCTGGCCAGACGTCACGGCGCTGGGACAGGCCTCGCAGGATGACGTGCTGCGGATGTGGGCCGGGCTGGGCTACTATTCGCGCGCACGTAATCTCTATGCCTGTGCGGTCGCGGTGACGCAGGAGCATGGCGGTGTGTTTCCTGATACCGAGGAAGGCCTGCGCGCGCTGCCGGGGATCGGGCCGTATACGGCGGCGGCGATTGCCGCCATCGCCTTCGATCGCCACACCATGCCGGTCGACGGCAATATCGAACGCGTGGTGTCGCGGCTCTTTGCCGTTGAAGAGGAGCTCCCGCAAGCCAAGCCGCTGATCCAGCAACTGGCGGCAACGCTGCTTGCCAACTCCCGCACAGGCGACGAGAAGTCTCGCGCTGGCGATAGCGCGCAGGCGCTGATGGATCTGGGCGCCTCGATCTGCACGCCGAAGAAACCGGCCTGCTCGCTGTGCCCGCTGAACGAGGATTGCGTCGCGCGTGCGCAGGGCACGCAGGAAACGTTTCCGCGCAAGGCGCCGAAGAAGAGCGGGACGCTGCGGCGCGGCGCCGCCTTCGTCGTGACGCGCGGCGATGAGTTGCTCGTCCGCAGTCGGCCTGAAAAGGGCCTGCTCGGCGGCATGACCGAAGTGCCGGGCTCGGATTGGCTCGCCGGCCAGGACGACGCGGCGGCGAAGCTGCAGGCGCCGGACTTGAAAGGACTGACGCGCTGGCAGCGCAAGGTGGGCGTGGTCACCCACGTCTTCACGCACTTTCCGCTGGAGTTGGTGGTCTACACCGCGAAGGTCGAGGCCCGCACCCGCGCGCCCGCGGGTATGCGCTGGGTGTCGATTGCGACCCTTGCCGATGAAGCGCTGCCCAATGTCATGCGCAAGGTGATCGCGCACGCCCTGGACTGAGCCGTCAGGCGGCGCGGGCGGCGCGTTCGTCGGTTGCCGGCATCAGGAACGTGCGGTTGCGTCCGGTTTTCTTGGCGACATAGAGGCCCTGATCGGCGCGCTCGATGACGTCCTGCACGTCGCGATCACGCTCGTCGAACAGCGCGAGCCCGACCGAGACCGTGATGGGAATGACGATATCGCCGTGGCGCACCGTCGCGCTCTCGATCGAGGTCCTGATGCGATCGGCAAGCAGCGCGGCGGTCTCCTGGTCGATCTCGCGCAGCAGCACCACGAATTCCTCGCCGCCGAAGCGGGCGGCCTTGTCGGTGGTCCGGATCGACTGGCTGACGATCTCGGCGACGCGCTTGATGGCGTCGTCGCCGGCCGGGTGGCCATGGGTGTCGTTGATCTTCTTGAAATGGTCGATGTCGATCATCAGCGTCGCCATGTTGCGCTTGTAGCGGCGGCAGAACGCGACCGCGTCGTCGGCGACGGCGAGGAAGGAGCGGCGGTTCATCAGGCCGGTCATGAAGTCGGTGTCGGCGAGCTGGCGCAGCTTCAGCATGTCCTCCTGGAGCTGCATCGCGTTCTCGGTGGCGCGCAGTTCGGCCTCGCGGGTACGCTCTTCGGCGAGGCCGATGCGGCGAAGCAGCGAGCGCAGCGCGCGCGACAGCTGCACGACCTCGGCCGAGCCGCTCTGCCGCGCCAGCATGGTCGGGCCGTGGGCGCGCCCGATGCGGTCGGCTTCTCCCGTGATGGCAATGATCGGGCCGGCGATCCGGCGCGAGACCAGCATGGCGAGCGACAGCCCGATCAGGGCGGTGACGGCCCCGATCGCCAGGATCGTCTGGGCCGACGAAATCGCGGCCGCGAGCGCCACGCTCGCCGGCTGACTCGCAGTGACGATCCAGTTCAGCCCCTGATAATCGCGGTGACCCTTGCCGACGTGGAATGCCGTCAGCATCTGCCGTTCGTCCACAGTCTCGTGCAGGGTGCCGACGCCGGCCTTCAGGATGCCGGCGAGGTCGTCGCCGCCATAGCGGACGGTCTCCTGCTTGGGTCCGACCAGGATCGTGCCGCCCTTGCTGAGGATCGACAGCTGCGTATTGGTGTTGCCGTCATTGGCTTCGGCGTCCTTGATCAGGTTACTGGCCCAATTCCAGTCCAGATGTCCGCCGAGCACGCCGAGCAGCTTGCCGGCGGCGTCGTGCACGGGAACGGCGATGTCGACGAAGCGATAGGGTTCGTTGTTGGCGCGCTGGGTCAGCAGCGAGGCGAGCAGGAGGGCCTCATGCACGTCGCCAATGGCAACGCTCCGCAAACCTTGCTTGAACCAGGGCCGCGCAGCCACGGACTTGCCCTGCAGCAGGCCGCCGGTTGCGGCGACGACGTTGCCCTCGGTATCGGCAAAGCCGATCCAGGCGAAGTCGGAAAAAGTGCGCTGGAGGGATTCGAGCGCGCGGCGCAGGGCGGCCGGATCGCCCTGCCACAGCGGCTGCATCGGTTGCAGCTCCGCGAACAGCTTGATCTCCTGCTGGCGCGTCGCCATGAAGCGGTCGAGCCGGCCCGAGGTGGTGGAGGCGATCTGCGTGAGACTGCTATCGATGAGGGCGGCCGTATTTCGATAGCTGATGAGGGCTGCGCCGGCGGCGAGCGTGCCGACAAGGACGATCGACAAGGCCGCCACGGCCGCGGCGATCTGGGTTCGTACCGTCAGATGGTCTTCGAATGCGTGCAGGCGGTTCTTGGCCTGCTGCCACAGCGCGCGCATGGGAGAGCTCCGGTGTTACGATCGCTTGTCCCATGCGGCAACTTCCAGCCGCTTACCGGCCTGGCATTCCTTGGCAATGTATTGAATCGGCCGTGAAGCCGGTTGGTTGAAATGGCCTTAATTTGTGTGGAAGGTGCTGGTTTCGCGCCGATGACGTCTCGGTTCATTGCCGCCGCAATGCAGCATGAGCTGCTGACACCAGGCTGTCAGCAGACCTGCGCTATCCACGCTGGGCAACGGAGGTTCGCATGGTCAAGACCGCGCTCGACAACTTTCGAAGGCCACCCTGCGCCGAGCTGTTGGGCTGGCGCCTGCTCGACGCCCGCCCGCAGGAGGGCTGGATCAAGCTCGGCTTCGACGGCAAGCCGGAGTTCTGCAACCCCGCAGGCTTCATCCAGGGCGGCATGCTTTCGGCCATGCTCGACGACACGATGGGTCCGGCCGTGCTGGTGATGAGCGAGGGCCGGCTCTACACCACCACCATCACCATGACCGTGAACTTCCTCAGCCCGGCGAAGCCCGGCCCGATCATCGGCGAGGCCAGGGTGACGCAGCTCGGCAAGACGATTGCGTTCGTCGAGGGTAAGCTGATGGCCGGGGACGGCACCGTGCTGGCGACGGCAAGCGCCAGCGAGCGGTTGCTGGAAGCGGCGAGGGTGGTGAACAAATAGTGTTGCCGCACTTTCTTCCTTCTCGCCTTGCGGGAGAAATGGCATAGGCGGCCTTCCGCCGTTCTTGAGAACGCCGAAGCGAAGCTTCGGCTATGGCGTCGGATGAGAGATATCTCTCGGCGAACTCAAATCGCGATAGACGAGCGCGCGGAGATAGGCCCCTCACCCAAGTGAGTGTGCGTCTTCCGTCGTCGCCGCCCACTCCCGCAAGGGGCGAGGGCACATTCATGCGCATCTCACGTCAGGCGAGAGCTCAAGCGCCGACCCGCTTCGCATCCTTGCTTACGATTGCCGGCTTGGCATTCAGCGCCTCGACCTGGAAACCCGCGACGCGTTTGTAGTTGGCGGCGATGTCTTCCAGCTCCTGCTGCGACAGCACGTCGGTGACGACGTTGTAGCCGTCAGGCGCGCGCTCCTCGACCAGCTGCATCACCTGCTCGGGACCGTTCTTGCGGTTGAGCAGGACGAGGTCGGTGGTCGCGGGCCGCCGCTCGGCCTCATAGGCCAGCAACGCGGCTTGCGTCGGTCCATGCGCGAGGATTTCGCGCGTGATGGTACGGGCGTCGAGGATCGCCTGCGAGGCGCCGTTCGAGCCGATCGGATACATGGGATGGGCGGCGTCACCCATCAACGTGACCTTGCCGAAGGTCCATTGCGACACCGGATCGCGGTCGACCAGCGGATATTCATAGGCGTGCGGGCAGTTCTTGATCAGGCCGGGCACGTCGAGCCAGTCGAACCGCCAGCTTTCGAACCAAGGCAAGAACTCCTCCAGCCGCGCGGTGCGGTTGTAGTCCTCGCGTCGCCACTGATAGGTCGGCGGCATGTGGCGCTCGGCGACCCAGTTGATCAGATGGTTGCCCGCGGCATCCGGCTCTTTCGAGATCGGGTAGCAGACGAATTTCAGGATCTCGTGGCCGGCCATGATCATGGTGCGGCCGGTGAGAAAGGCTTTCGCCGGCGTGACGCCGCGCCAGAGGATGCGGCCATTCCAGATCGGCGGGCCCTCGCCGGGATAGAGCTTTTCGCGCGCGGCGGAATGGATGCCGTCGGCCGCGATCAATATCGCGCCCTCATAGCTGCCCGCGGCCTTGCCGGTCGCCCTGTCGATGAAGTCCGCGCGCACGCCATCGGCGGTCTCGGTCCAGCCGGTCAGATGATGGCTGGTGAGGATGTTCTCGCGGCCGAGCCGCTCGACCGCAGTGTCGAGCAGGAGTTGCTGGAGCGTGCCGCGATGAATCGAGAATTGCGGCCATTTGTAGCCGGCCTCAAGCCCGCGCGGCTCGCTCCAGATCGGCTTGCCGTGCTTGGAGAAATAGGCGAGCTCGCGGGTGCGCACGCCGCTGGCGTCCAGCTTGTCGATCAGGCCGAGCTCGATCAGCTCGCGCACCGCATGCGGCAGCACGTTGATGCCGACGCCGAGCGGCTTCAACTCCGCAACGCTTTCGAACACTTTTGCGGGAACGCCGATCCCGTGCAGGCTGAGCGCAAGCGTCAGCCCGCCGATGCCCCCGCCGGCGATGAGTACCGTCATGACAAAGTCTCCAATTGGAGGCGTCTTGGCACAGCCGGGCGGCGGTGGGCAACTGCGAAGAGGAGATCGTGCTATGGACCTTGCGGTCGACAGCCGTTATTTTCCGGCTTTCCCATGAGGTCCGACATGCTCAAGCTCTACTACGCCACCGGCACCTGCGCGCTCGCCACCTACATCACCCTGGAAGAGGCCGGCGCCGACTACACGGCCGAACGGCTGAGCTTCAAGGACAACCAGCAGAACAGCCCGGACTATCTCGCGATCAACCCGAAGGGGCGCGTGCCGGCCCTGGTGACCGAGCGCGGCGTCCTGACCGAGACGCCGGCCATGCTGGCCTACATCGCGCAAACCTTGCCCAAGGCCAAGCTCGCGCCGCTCGACGATCCCTTCGACTTCGCCCAGGTGCAGTCGTTCAACTCCTATCTCTGCTCGACCGTGCACATCAACCATGCCCACAAGATGCGCGGCCCGCGCTGGGCGGCGCAGGAGAGCTCCTTCGCGGACATGAAGGCGATGGTCCCGAAGACCATGGGCGCCTGCTTCTCCCTGATCGAGCAGAAGATGTTCAGGGGACCCTGGGTGATGGGCGAGCAGTTCACGATCTGCGATCCCTATCTCTACACGCTCTCGACCTGGCTCGAGGGCGACAGCGTCGACATCAACGCGACGCCGAAGATCGCCGACCATTTCAAGCGCATGTCGGATCGGCCGGCCGTGCGCAAGGTGATGGACGCGCAGAAGGCGTAGGGGCGCGCGGCGCAGATTCCGCTGTCGTCCCGGCGAACGCCGGGACCCATACCGCGGAATCTATCGATCGCGCTCGGTAGGAGTACCGAACGACGAGTCTTCGCCAAACATCTCCCTGTGGTTATGGGTCCCGGATCTGCGCTTCGCTTGTCCGGGACGACACCGGAGCTGCAAACCTACCCGCCTTCCGCTTCTCCAGCTCCCGTCCCGTCTCCAGCATCAGCCGTCTCAGCCAGATCGAGCCGGGGTCCATCTGCGCGCGTGTCGGGTGGAACATGAACTGCTCGTCGATCCCCGGGTCGAGCGGCGGCGTCACCGTGACGAGGCCGAGCTGTGTCGACAGCGCCGCGATCA
The DNA here is from genome assembly GCF_011602485.2 of Bradyrhizobium sp. 1(2017). NCBI lineage: Bacteria > Pseudomonadati > Pseudomonadota > Alphaproteobacteria > Hyphomicrobiales > Nitrobacteraceae > Bradyrhizobium > Bradyrhizobium sp. 1(2017). The sequence continues at coordinate 2,152,806 of NZ_CP050022.2, forward strand.
GCCGGCGCGGCACGAAGGCGACGAGGTCGGTGCGGGCGGCGACGTGCAGCGCTTCGAGATAGCCCGACACCACCAGCGAGATATGCCGCTCGATGCCCTTGGTGCGCAGCCAGGTGTCGATCAGATCCTCGGGCTGCCCGCGGATGATCACGCCGACATGGCGTGCGGCGAGGAACATCTCGCGCCGCTTCAGCCTTGCGCCCATCGGATGGCCGCGCCGCACCGCCAGCGCGTCGCTGTCGGTGTAGAGCAGCTGGCGGTGAAAGCCCTTGAAGGCGTTGCCGATCGAGATCACGAGGTCAATGGTGCGGGCGAACTCGGCGTGGAAGATCGCAGGTCCCCGCCACGGCACGACGTCGATACGGACGTTGGGAGCTACCTGCGTCACCTTCTCCATCAGCGGCGGCATCAGCAGCTCGACCGCGAGATCCGGCATCATCAGGCGGAAATGCCGCTCGCTGTGCGCGGCGTCGAAATCCTCCGGCACGAACAGGCCGCGGACCTGGTCCAGCGCCTGCGCCAGCGGTGCGCGCAGCGCTTGTGCCCGCGGGGTTAGCTCCATGCGTGAGCCGGTCCGCACCAGCAGCGGATCGCCGAAGATGTCACGCAGGCGCTGCAGGGCGTGGCTCGCCGCCGGCTGAGACAGCCCGATGCGCATGGCCGCGCGGCTGACATTGGCCTCGCGCAACAAGGCGTCGAGCGCGGTCAGCAGATTGAGGTCAAGCGAATTCAAATTCATAGGACGAATAAATATCATATTCGCTATCGATTTGAAGAATGCTGTTGGCGCGGCGATGATCTCCGCGATGTCACCACGAGGAGATGCCGCCATGAGCGCGAGCGCCAACAAGAAATTGCTGCAGGATATCTTTGCCGCGGCCGCCAACCCGGATCCCGCCGCGCGCGACCGCGCGCTGTTCACTGCGAGCCTCGCCGACGACGCCCAATGGATCGTGACCGGGCAGTATTCCTGGTCGCGCACTTTTTCGGGCAAGGAGGCGATCCTCAACGATCTGCACGGCTATGTCCGCACCCGCCTGCGCGACCGCACGCGCACCGTCGCCCACCGCTTCATCGCCGACGGCGATATCGTCGTGGTGGAAGCCAAAGGCGACAACGTCACGCCCGCGGGCGTGCGTTACGATAACGACTATTGTCTCGTGTTTCGCCTGGAGGACGGCAGGATCAAGGAAATCCGGGAATATTGCGACTCGATCCTGACCGAGAAGGCGCTCGGTCCGTTTCCGCAAGCACCGGCAAGGGTTGCGAGCTGAGCGAGGTGAGCCGGATCACGATGGCGGGCCAATCCCATCAGGCAGAGCCGGCGATGGTCGTGCGGGCCTGGCTGGCGCTGGTCGAGTTCGCCCGCATCAGGCGCGCGCGGTCCCGGGCCCGGTCTCAGCTCAGCGCCATGACCGATCGGGAGCTGCAGGACTGCGGAATGACCCGGGCGGAGATCGCATATGAGCTGCATAAGTCCGCTTGGCGGAAATAACGGGACGAGGACGCGGCCCGTCGCCTGACCCGGTTTTTCCAGCGCCGGCGGAACCTTTGAATTCCGCTGGCGTTGCTTCGCTTCCGGGGCAATTGCGCCCCGGCATCGCGCGCGTTTAGGAATTTCATGCTGGCCGGGGTATCGGACGTTTCGACACAGGTGAACCGTAGCCTCCCTGGACTCCGTGACCGATTGAGAGATGCGACTGCGGCTGCGCACCGGGAGCTCGATGCGCAGCTTTCATCGTTCGATCTCACCGTCATGGCGGGCTATCGCCGCTTCCTTCGCGCCAGCGCCGGCGCGCTTCTTCCGCTCGAAGCCGCGCTCGTGGAGGCAGGCGTCGCCAGGATGTTTCCGGACTGGCCGGAGCGGTCGCGCAGCGCCGCGATCGCGGCTGATCTCGGACGGCTCGGCAGCGCCGCGCAATCCACCGTATCCGTGCCGCCGCTGACGTCCGGCGGCATGCTCGGCACGATGTACGTGCTGGAGGGCTCCCGGCTTGGGGCCAAGTTCCTGCTGAAGGAGGTCGCGGACGTCGCCGATCCCCGCATTGCGAAGGCCACCAGCTATCTCAGCCATGGTGCAGGCAAGCGGCTCTGGCAGAGCTTCCTGTCGAGGCTCCAAATCGAGGAGGTCAGTGACGAGGATGAGGTGATCGAGGCGGCGCGCACTGCCTTCGTCGCGTTCGAGCGGGCGGCGGACCGGGCATGAACGAAGCCGTCAATCTCACCAATTGCGATCGCGAGCCGATCCATATTCCCGGCACGGTGCAGCCCTTCGGCTTCCTGCTCGCGGTGCTGTCGGATTTCACGATCTGCATGGCCTCGGACAATGTCGGCAGCTTCCTCGGGGCCGATGTCGCCGACCTGCTGCAGCGGCCGTTGTCGAGCGTGATCTCGGAAGCGGCCGTCGAGACGATCCGCGGCCGCGTCGATCATCTCGCAGGGCCGGATGCGACCGAACGCCTGTTCGGTGTCGAGCTCCAGGCCGGCAAGCCGCTTTACGATCTGTCGATCCATTTCTCCGGCGCCTATCTCGTGGTGGAAGCCGAGCCCAGCGTCAGCGAGCCCGGCGTCAATTCCGGCGAGCTCGTGCGCCTGATGCTGGAGCGCATCCGCAAGACGCGCGGCATGACCGATCTCGCGCGCGAGGCGGCGCGCCAGCTCAAGGCCCTGACCGGATTCGACCGTGTCATGGTTTATCAGTTTCACCCGGACGGATCTGGCGAAGTGATCGCGGAGGCTGCGGAAGCAGACCTCGAAAAGTTTCTGGGCCTGCATTATCCGGCCTCCGACATTCCCAAGCAGGCCCGCATCCTCTATCAGCGCAACTGGCTGCGCATCATCGCCGATATCAACGCAACGCCGGCCGCGCTGCTGTCGACCGCCACGCATAACGCGGGCCTGCTCGATCTCTCGATGAGCGTGCTGCGCTCGGTGTCGCCGATCCACATCGAATATCTGCGCAACATGGGGGTCGGCGCCTCGATGTCGGTCTCGATCCTGCGTGACGGCAAGCTGTGGGGGCTGTTCGCCTGTCATCACTATGCGCCGCGCTACATCTCTTTCGAGAAACGCACGGCGTCCGAGCTGTTCGGCCAGATGTTTTCCTGGCTCGTGGAGGGGCGCGAGCGCGAGGGTGACGTCAACTACGAAGCCGGCGCGCAGAAAATCCAGGAACGGCTGATCGAGACGGCGGCGATGCATGAGCATAGCAGGCGTGCGATCGTCGACTTTGTCGGCGACTATCGCAAGATGATTGCCTGCGACGGCGTGGCAGTGTGGTCCGACAACAAGATCACGCTCGACGGCGAGACGCCGACCGAGGACGAAGTCAAGGATCTGGTCGCCTTCATCAACCGGACTTCTCCGGGCCGGATCTGCGCCAGCGCCGAGATCGCCAAGCTCTATGCCGCCGGCGAGGTATTTCGCGATCGCGCAGCCGGCTTTCTCGCCATCCCGATCTCGCGCACGCCGCGCGACTGCCTGATCTTCTTCCGGCGCGAGGTGGTGCGTTCGGTGACTTGGGCGGGCGCGCCGGACAAGGTCTATGAGGAAGGCCCGAACGGGCCGCGCCTGACGCCGCGCAAGAGTTTCGAGTTGTGGCAGGAGACGGTGGCGGGGCAATCGAAACCGTGGTCGGCGGCCGACATCCGCATCGCCGAGAGCCTGCGCGTCACGCTGCTCGAGGTGATCCTGCAATTGTCCGACCTTGCCGCGCGCGAGCGCCGGGGTGCGCAGGAGCGGCAGGAGTTGATGATTGCCGAGCTCAACCACCGTGTCCGCAACATCCTGAGCCTCGTCCGCGCATTGGTGGCGCAGAGCAAAGACACCGCCAAGAGCGTGGAGGAGTTTGCCGGCGTGCTCGGCGGCCGTATCCAGGCCCTGGCACGCGCGCACGACCAGATCACCAACCTCAACTGGGCGCCGGTGGCGCTGCGCACGCTCGTCGAATCTGAGGCCGGCGCCTATCTTGGCGCACGCGCGGACCGCGTGAAGATGGGCGGGCCCGACGTCGCGCTCGATCCCAAGGCCTTCGCGACCCTGGCGCTGGTCGTGCACGAGATGATGACCAACTCCGCCAAATATGGCGCGCTTGCCGATTCCACCGGCAATGTCGAGGTGGTCTGGCGTCTCGATCCGTCTTCCAGCCTCGTCATCGAATGGAAGGAGAGCGGCGGTCCGCCGGTGCAGCCGCCCTCGCGGCGCGGCTTCGGCACCACGATCATCGAACGGTCGGTGCCGTTCGATCTCAAGGGCGACGCCGAGATCCGCTTCGACCTCTTGGGGGTGCAGGCGACCTTCGTCATTCCCCCCAATTTCGTCCAGCTGTTGCCGTCCATTGCAGGAGGTGCCATGCGCATCGAGGAGCAGGAATCCGCCCAGCCCAGGATCTCCGACACGGCCCTGATCGTCGAGGACAATCTGATCATCGCGATGGCCGCGGAGGTCATCCTGCTCGACCTCGGCGCCCGCCACGTCGACACCGCTGCGACAGTCGATCAGGCGCTGCGCTCGATCGAGCGCACCCGGCCGAGCTTTGCGCTGCTCGATCTCAACCTCGGCAGCGAGAGCAGCATCAAGGTGGCGCAGAAGCTGAAGGAGATCGGCGTGCCCTTCATGTTCGCGACAGGCTATGGCGAACGTGCGCCGCTTCCCGACGAGCTGGCTTCGGTGCCGGTGATCCAGAAGCCCTACACGCTGGAAGTGGTCGAGAACGCGCTCGGAAAATTGCAGCAGGTCGGCGCCGGGTAGACGTTCGCGTGCAATGCTCTGCGTGTCGCTGCAAACTCTTGCGGGACTTTGCATGGCTGCTCACAAAATCAGCAGCTCTTTGTGTGGGTCGACCCGGCGCGCGCGAACAATTTGAAGATTCAATTAACGAGTGTCTCCCATTGTGTCGCGGTGCAGCGTGAGTCGCATCGACGCGACGCGCGGCTGCCGGGGCGGCCGGCGACGATCGTCGAAATCGTCGACCGCTCGAAGTGAAATGCATCTGGGTGGACAGTGGGAATGCCGAAGTTTCGTTTGCGGATCAGGGGCGCCTGTACGCAGGCTTCATGGCCCTCGTGGCAGTCGGTTTGGTGATGGCGGTGGTCGCCGTCTGGAATCTGCGGGCGGTGCAGGATCAGGTCGCAAGACAATCCGCGCTCTCGGACAGCACGGCGCGGGTGCTGGAGATATCCACCCATCTTCAGGCGATCCAGCGCGCCAATCTGCGCTACGTCTACGACGCCAACGAGTCCGCGATGAAGGACGCGCAAGAGCGGGAAGCCGCGGCGACCGAGTTGTTGCAGGTCGGGGCGAAAGGCACGCTCTCGGAGGAGCGGAAGAAGCTCTACACCGGCCTCGTCGACGATATCGCCAAGATGCGGCGCCTGCGCGACAATCTCGCCGACGCCGTCAACGAGGCGAGGACGGGCAAGGCGAGTCTGCTGCCGAGCGGGGAGGATCTGGCCGCCAAGATGGGCAAGCTGGTCGATGTGGCGCGCGCCGCCGTCGATGAGGACACCGCGGCCCTGGTCGCCGACCTCGAATCCAGGGTTCTTCTGGTCCGGATCGCAAACTGGCGTTTCCTGGCCGTGCGCGACGCGCAGGGGCCGGCCAATTTCAGGGCGAGCGTGGACAGGGCGGCGCAACGGCTTGCGGCGATCGAGAAGAGCCCGCAGGCATCGGAGCTGCGCGCCACGCTTGCGCCGGTGAAGACCGCGCTCGGAATCTACAAATCCGCGTTCGAGACGACGTCGGCCGCCATGCTTCAGGCCGACGAGATCTATCACAAGAGCCTCGCGCCGCTGATCGTCGACAGCATCGGACGGCTCAAGGCCGCGGAAGCGACGCTGAAGAAGGACTATCAGGACTCGCGCAGCCATGCCGAAGCCGTGGTTGCCGGCACCACCACCGTTCAGGAGGTCGCAGGCGGTCTTGCCATCCTGTTCGGCGGCATCGTCGCCTTCCTGATCGCCCGCAGCATCGTCGGTCCCCTGGCCTCGATGACGCGCGCGATGGGGCAACTGGCCGGGGGCAATCTCGAAACCGAGATTCCCGGGCGCGGCAAGGCCGACGAGATCGGCGACATGGCCAAGGCGATCCAGGTGTTCAAGGACAACATGATCGGCACCGAGCGCATGCGCGCCGAGCAGACCGAGCTCGAGGCGCGGCAGGCCGAGAGCCGCAAGAACGACATGGTCCGGCTCGCCGACCAGTTCGAGCAGGCGGTCGGCGAGATCGTCAACACCGTGTCGTCGGCGTCGAACGAGCTGGAAGCCTCCGCCGGCACCCTGACCACGACCGCGTCGCGCGCCAAGGATCTGTCGACCGAGGTGGCATCCGCATCGCAGGAAGCCACCGCCAACGTGCAGGCGGTAGCCTCGGCCACCGAGGAGCTGTCCTCTTCGGTCGGCGAGATCGCCCGTCAGGTGCAGGAATCCGCCCGGATCGCCGGCGAGGCCGTCGGACAGGCCAGCAGGACCAATGACCGCGTCGGCGAGCTGTCCAAGGCGGCCGCCCGGATCGGCGATGTGGTCGAGCTGATCAGCACGATTGCCGGCCAGACCAATCTGCTCGCGCTCAATGCCACCATCGAGGCCGCGCGCGCGGGCGAAGCCGGCCGCGGCTTTGCCGTGGTCGCTTCCGAGGTCAAGGCGCTGGCCGAGCAGACCGCGAAGGCGACCGGCGAGATCGGGCAGCAGATTGCCAACATCCAGGCCGCCACCGAGCAGTCGGTCGGCGCCATCAGGGAGATCAGCGGCACCATCGAGCGGCTGTCGGAGATCTCCGCGACGGTCGCGGCCGCCGTGGAAGAGCAGGGCGCGGCCACGCGGGAAATCTCCCGCAACGTGCAACAGGCCGCCCACGGCACCGAGCGCGTCTCGACCAATATCGGCGACGTGCAGCGCGGCGCCTCGGAGACCGGCTCGGCGTCCTCGCAGGTGCTCTCGGCGGCGCGCTCGCTGTCGGCCGACAGCAGCCGCCTGAAGGTCGAGGTCAAGCGGTTCCTGGAAACGGTCCACGCCGCCTGAGCATCAAAAACAAGAGGCCACGCGCTTGCGCGTGGCCTCGAACAAGGGTGCGGCGCGATCAGGCCACTTTCGTCTTCATGTGCTTGAACATGTTGGCTCTCGCCTCGTCGTCCATCTCGGCCTTGAAGGTGAACTTGTCCTTCAGCGCGATGGCGCGCGCGGCCGCCGGCCGCGCCGAGATCTCGTCCACCAGCCGCTTCACGTTCGGGTATCGCGCGAAGGCGTCGTCGCCGAGCTTGAACGGCACCATCCGCGCCCAGCCCCACAGCGCCATGTCGACGATCGAATAGCTGTCGCCGACCATGGCGCGGCGGCCGTTGAGGTGATCGTCGAGAATCTTGTAGTGGCGATCAGTCTCGTACTGGTAGCGGTTATGCGCGTAGTCGTGGTTCTGCTCCTTCGGCGCGAAATGCTTGAAATGCACGGCCTGACCGGAATACGGCCCGACGCCGGTCGCGATGAACATCAGCCAGGACAGCGTCTCGCCGCGCACGCTGGCGGCGGGCAGAAACTTGCCGGTCTTCTCGGCGAGATAGAGCAGGATGGCGTTCGAATCGAACACGATGGTGCCGTTGTCGTCGATCGCCGGCACCTTGCCATTCGGATTGATCTTGAGGAATTCCGGCGTGAACTGCTCGCCCTTGCGGGTGTCGATCTTCACCGGCTCGAAAGGCAGGCCGGCCTCTTCGAGATAGAGCGCGACCTTGGTCGGGTTCGGCGATCCGTTGAAATAGAATTTGAGCATCGATCTCCCCAATGTCTGTTGCCGAGAGCGGGCGCGGTGTCATTGCCGCGGCCCCCTCTTGCCCGAACCCGGTCGGGAAGAGCAACCGGCGAGTTTGCCGGGCGGCGTCTGCGCGGTGCGCAGGTCAGCCGGCGTAACAAAGGCCGATTGCCGCCGTAACGATCATGGCCACGCCGACCGCTTCCAGCCGTAATCCGAGTCGCGCGGCGAGATGCATGTCGGAGGCCCGCGCCTTGCGCTCCGATCCGCGCGCGTAGCCGTGCACGATGACGTCGTGGTTGAAATTGTCGTGGGCCTCGTTGCTGCTGGCGAGCCCGACGCAGATCACGAGCACGCCGAACAGGGCGAGGCCGAAAAATCCCAGGAGCGCGATCAGGAACATCGGAAACATGCCGAGCAGGAAGATCGGCAGCAGCGGCACCAGCAGCAATGTCTCGGACTGTCGTCGCATGGGAGGACCGGTCGGGACTGGACTGATCCGGTGAATCTAGTCCTGGCTGTCGCCTCATTCAAGGAGCCGTAGGGTGGGCAAAGGCGCAAAGCGCCGTGCTCACCGGCCCCATATCCGCGGGGAAGGATTGGTGGGCACGGCGCAAGAGCGCCTTTGCCCACCCTACGAGAGCGAAACTACCCCGCGGCCATGCCGGCGCGGATCTCGGCGCGAAGCTCGTCGATCAGCTTGAGGCCCTTCTTGGTCTCGACGTGCCAGAAGGTCCAGCCGTTGCAGGCCTGCGCGCCTTGCGCCACGGCACCGATGCGGTGGATCGAGCCGACCTTGTCGCCCAGCATGATGGCGCCGTCGGCGCGCACGAGGGCGCCGAGCTTCTTCTTGGCATCGAACAGCTTCGTGCCGGGCATGATCATGCCGCGCTCGATCAGCTCGGAGAACGCCACCCGCGGTGCTTCGCGCGCGGTCATGAACGGGGCCAGGCTCGCTTCCGGCAGCGGCTCGACCTCGGCGATGCGCGCTTCGGCCGCCTTCGCGTAGGTCTTGTCGCGCTCGAAGCCGATATAGGAGCGGCCGAGACGCTTTGCGACCGCGCCGGTGGTGCCGGTGCCGTTGAAGGGATCGATCACGAGATCGCCGGGCTTGGACGAGGACAGCAGCACGCGCGCGAGCAGGCCTTCCGGCTTCTGCGTCGGATGCACTTTCTTGCCGTCGGCGCCCTTGAGGCGTTCCTCGCCGGTGCAGAGCGGGATCAGCCAGTCGGACCGCGCCTGCACGTCCTCGTTGGCGGCTTTCAGCGCCTCGTAGTTGAACGTGTAGCCCTTCGCCTTCTCGTCGCGCGCGGCCCAGATCATGGTCTCGTGCGCGTTGGTGAAGCGGCGGCCGCGGAAATTCGGCATCGGATTGGTCTTGCGCCAGACGATGTCGTTCAGGAGCCAGAAGCCGAGGTCCTGCATGATGGCGCCGACGCGGAAGATGTTGTGATAGGAGCCGATCACCCAGATCGTCGCCGAGGGCTTCATCGCGCGGCGGGCGGCAAGCAGCCAGGCGCGGGTGAAATCGTCATAGGCGGAGAACGAATCGAACTTGTCCCAGTCGTCGTCGACGGCATCGACATGGGATTCGTCGGGGCGCTTGAGATCGCCCTTGAGCTGGAGATTGTAGGGCGGATCGGCGAACACCAGGTCGACCGAACCAGCCTGAAGCTTCGACATCTCGGCGACGCAATCGCCGAGGATGATGCGATGCGAAGGAGACTCAAAATTTGTGCGGGGCGCCCTTGCAGACGCCCCGCGACGCGACTCTACCATGACTCAAGAACTCTGACTCAGGCGACGCTGTCGGCGACGCGGGACCAAACAACCGACTGACCGGTACATTGAAGCGGCAAAGTAAAAATCGACTTAACCCGCCGCTTTCGTGAGCAGCCCTTGCATCGCGTTCTGCGCGCGTCTCATCGTGCGCATTCGCCGTATTTTGCAGTGTATTTCGCGCTTGCTCGCGTCGCGGAAGCAATCGTGGCTTCAAAAAGGCTGCAAATTTCTCTCGGAAAAAATTGCTCGACCCTCGGAAAAATTTGCTGGCATCGACATGCTGTCGCACTAGGCAATTTTTGCCGGCCACGATATTGATAAAAGCAACGGAAATTTTACGTGTATGGCGCGTTGACCTTTCGCGTTGACGCGCACCGACGAAGCCGACGAAATTGAACCAGGGACCCCCCGGGGGAAGGCCGCCATGCGTTACGATGACTTCCGCCGCAGCGACGACGTTGAGGATCGTCGCGACGAAGGTGGTGGCTTTGGCGGCGGCGGAGGAGGCGGGTTCGGGCTGCCCATGGGCGGCCGCGGGCTCGGCATCGGTACCATCATCATCCTCGGCCTGGTCGGCTACGCCTTCGGCATCGATCCGCGGATCCTGATCGGCGGCGCCGAGATCCTCACTGGCGGCGGCCAGGCCCCGAGCTACCAGACCGATCGCCAGTCGTCTTCGACCTCGGCCAAGCGCGGCGCGCCGACCGACGAGGTGGGCAGCATGATCGCCGGCATCCTCGGCGAGATCGACGACCGCTGGAGCGAGATCTTCCAGGCCAGCGGTCAGAACTATACCGGTCCGAAGGTCGTGCTGTTCCGCAACGCCACCAATGGCGGCCGCTGCGGTATGGCGCAGTCGGCGATGGGCCCGTTCTATTGTCCGCCGGACCGTACCATCTTCCTCGACACCAGCTTCTTCCGCGAGGTCGAGACGCGCTTCCGCGGCTGCTCCGGCAAGTCGGCGTGCAATTTCACCACTGCCTACATCATCGCGCACGAGGCCGGCCATCACATCCAGAACCTGCTCGGCATCATTCCGCGCGTGACGCGGCTGCAGCAGCAGGCCGGCTCCAAGGCCGAGGCCAATGCGCTTCAGGTGAAGGTGGAATTGCAGGCCGACTGCCTGGCCGGCGTCTGGGTCAATCGCGAGGCCAAGAAGCGGCCGAACTTCCTGGAACCCGGCGACATCGACGCCGCGCTGACCACGGCAAGCGCAATCGGCGACGACACGCTGCAGCGCCAGGCCACGGGGCGGGTCGTGCCCGATTCCTTCACGCACGGCTCGGCCGCGCAACGCAAGCAGTGGTTCATGACCGGCTATCAGCAGGGCACGGTGCAGGCCTGTAATACGTTCGGCGGCGGTGCGATGTAGCCACGAGTTCGTGCCCCGGACGCAGCGCAGCACGAAGTGATGCGCTGCAGAGCCGGGGCCCACAATGCCGGTCTCCCAAGCCTCTAAGGTGGGTCCCGGCTCTGCGGCGCGGCGCCGATGCGCGGCACCTTGTCCGGGACACGAGAGAATCGCAGATGGCCTCGATCGACGAAACCAAACAATTCATCCCGCTCAACATCGCGGTGCTCACCGTGTCCGACACGCGCGCGCTCGCCGACGACAAGTCGGGCCAGACGCTGGCCGACCGCCTCACCGCCGCCGGCCATCACCTCGCCGCGCGCGAGATCGTCACCGACGACGTCGAGGCGATCCGCGCCGTGATCCGCCGCTGGATCGCGGATGCCGGTGTCGACGTCGTCATTACCACCGGCGGCACCGGCTTCACCGGCCGCGACGTCACACCGGAGGCGATCGAGCCGCTGTTCGAGAAGCGCATGGACGGCTTCTCGATCGCGTTCCACATGCTGAGCCACGCCAAGATCGGCGCATCGACGATCCAGAGCCGCGCCACCGCGGGCGTCGCGGGCGCGACCTACATCTTCTGCCTGCCGGGTTCACCCGGCGCCTGCCGCGACGGCTGGGACGGCATCCTCGCAGCCCAGCTCGACTACCGCACGCGCCCCTGCAATTTCGTCGAGATCATGCCGCGCCTGGACGAGCATCTGCGAAGGCCGAAGGCGCAGGGCGCGACGGTGTAGTTGCTCTTCTTCCTTCTCCCCTCATGTCCGCCGAAGCCTTGGCGAAGGCGGATGCGGGAGAAGGTGGCATAGGCGGCCTTCGGCCGCCGTTCCTAAGAACGCCGAAGCGAAGCTTCGGCTATGGCCCCGGATGAGGGGTATCCATCCGCGCGGAATGCTCGGAGAAGACATACCCCTCACCCAAGTGAGCTTCTGTCTACCAGCGGAGATGCCCTCTCCCACAAGGGGCGAGGGCACATTCATGCGCACCGCGCCCGCAGCAGGATCGTCAGAGATCCCGCTCCCACGTTTCCCCGACCAGATCGGCACCGAAGCTGTGGTGCCTCTCTTCCTTCACCAGCCTGAAGCCTGCACTTTGATAGATGCCGCGCGCGGCCACCAGAATGCTCTGCGTCCACAGTGTCATCTTGCTGTAGCCCCTTTCGCGCGCGCCCTGGATGCATTGCTCGACCAGGGCGCGGCCGACACCGAGCCCCCGCGCTTTCTTCTCGACCTGCAACAGGCGCAGCTTGGCGATCTCGTCTGTGGCCTTGACCAGGAAGATCGAGCCGACCGGCTCGCCGCCCACTTCCGCGATCCAGCAGTGCTCGCGCGCGGCGTCGTAGTTCCTGATGAACTGCGCGCAGATCTCGGCGACGAGCGCCTCGTAGCTGATGTCCCAGTTGTAGTCCGCGGCATAGGCGGCGCCCTGCCGCGAGATGACCCACCCCATGTCGCCGACGCGATGGCTGCGCAGCATGAAAGCCGCAGGCTGGCTTCGGCGTTGCTCCAGCACGGTCTCGATGGTCGCCATGGCCTGCGTGAGCCGCGTCGCATCGCTGACCGAAAGTCGGGCCAGCATCGCGGCGACCTCGTTTTGCGAGCTCAGGTTCAGCTTGGCGAAGGTCTGGCGGCCCTTGGCGGTGAGGCTGAGCTGGTATTGCCTGCGATCGGTGGGCAGTGGCCTTCGCGTGATCAGCCCTTTTTCGTCGAAGCTTTGCACGATACGGCTGAGATAGCCGGGGTCGAGACCAAGCTCGTTGCCGATCTCCTTGGCTGCGATGTCGTCGCGGTGCGCAAGCTCATAGAGCACCCGGGCCTCGCTGAGCGAAAACGGGGTTTTGCCAAGGTGCTGGTCGAGCACCCCAAGCTTGCGGGTATAGAAGCGGTTGAAGGCGCGGACTGATGCGATGTGGTCGTCGGCAGCTTCGAATGACATGGGGCACCTCGATATTTGCCATTGTCAAATAATTATTTGACTTTGGCAAGTATCTGCGGCGTCAGCCCGCCATCACGATCCGGCTGCGCAGCAGGGTGCGGGAGGAACGGCCGAGCCGCCGGAGCAGCCGTGCCTCGGAGCGGCGGGCCTGCGGGGGGTAGCCGCCGATCCGGTCGTAATGGGCACGCGCGATCAAAAGCCCCTGATCGCCGAGCGGGCCGACGAGCTTGCGTGCGACGGCGCGGAGGATGTCGCGCAGTCCGGTATCGGAGTACGGCGAGCGCGCATAGCGGAACACCGCGGCCCGGTCGCGCCCGCTGCTCGAGACGGCCTGGATGAACTGGGTGCTCTCCTCGATCCAGCCGGTTTCCAGCACCGCGCCGGCGGGAAGGAACATCAGCCACGGCGAACGGGCCTGGAGCGCGCCGGCGGCAAGGGCGGCCCCTTGCGACGATGTCTCGATGCCGATGAAACGGCAGCCCGCAACATCGGCGACGCGTTCGATGACGCCGTTGCCCGTGCTGTCGACCAGGAGCACTTCCCGGATGATGCCAGCGGCGGCCCCGGGAACGAGCGCGGCCAGTGTTGCAACTGCCGTCTGCTCCACGCCCTCGGTCGGAATGATGACGCTCAGCATGATTGAGACTTCAATGTCTGCACTTCGGGAGAAGCGTAGCTCTTCATGACGTTGTCATAAACACGTGGCGCCGCCGAGTGCAACTTTCCGGCGGCGCCTTGGCATGCGATGGTAAACCTCGCCGAGCCAAATATGTCCCGCGCACACTGGCAATACTGCCGAATGTTTCGGCACAAGCTCATCCGGACGGTATTGGTCCGGAGGTCTGCGGGGAAGCTGCGCGGCTCACGTGCGGTCCGCAATCGCGCAAGTAGAGGATGAGCCGCGACGAACCGGCGAACGGGAAAACGCAGATGATTTGGGCCGACGGAGGCTGCGCATGAGTGCCGACCAGATCGCCGCCAGCGCGACGGCAGCAACGCCGAAGCAGGACGTCGCACCGACGCTGCGGATCCGGGCGCTGATGCTGGGCGATCGCATCAATGCCTCCGGGCTCGAGCTCGGCGCGCTGGTGTCCTCGACCCCGGCCGCCTTCCGCGTCCATGCCGGTCTCGTCGTGGTCTTCCGCTATGGCGTCGTGGTGCTGATCGGTCTTCTGCCCTCGGAGGAGAAAGTGCTGATCGACAGCCTGAAGCCGCGGGTGATCGGCGAGCTCAGCCCCTATGAGGAGGAGACCGCGCAGGCGCAGCTCTGCAAGGACGAGAACGTCGAGGCGATCCAGCCGGGCGGGCCGATCTGCCTCGCCAAATTCTCCGACGACCGGCTGCTCCTGATCGCGGACGCGCTCGCCAAGAGCACGTCGCTGGCACGCGACGAGCGGCGCGTCGCCGCGGTCTTCGACGTGATCGAGCCCTTCGCGCGCAAGCTCGCCGAGCACGGCCGTACGCCGCCGCGGCGCAAGGGCATCCTGCAGCTGATCGGCAACGCGCTGCTGGTGCAGCAGCGCGTTGCCGGCCGCGTGGCCGTCGCCGAGAAACCCGACGTGCTCTGGGAGAAGCCCGAGCTCGACCGGCTCTACGCCCGTCTCGAGGACGAGTACGAGCTGAAGGAACGCCTCGACACGCTCGAGCGCAAGCTCACCGCGGTGTCGGAGACCGCCAACGCCCTGACCGACATCATCGACACTCAGCGCTCGCTCCGTCTCGAAATCGCGGTGGTGGTTCTGATCTTGATCGAGGTCGCGATGGGGTGCTTTCAGATCTTGTCGGGCACGCATTAATAGCGAGCTGCGCGTTGCTGTGCCCTCGCCCCTCATGTCGGCCGAAGCCTTGGCGAAGGCGGACGCGGGAGAGGGCCGCGCCGATGGTGAACACGAACTCACTAGGGTGAGGGATCTGTTTCCGCAAACTCGAATAGTGCGTTGTGACACGCGCTGTGGCCGCATTCTTCGTCATTGCGAGCGAAGCGAAGCAATCCAGAATCCTGCCGCAGAACCAGTCTGGATTGCTTCGCTTCGCTCGCAATGACGGGTTGGCTGACATCGCGCGCTAATCAAATCAGCTCTTCACCGTTCGCAGCGCTGTCACACAATGCCGCGCGATCATCAGTTCCTCGTTCGTCGGGATGGCGAACACATCAACGGTGTCTCCGTCTCCGCTGACACGCTCGCGCGCGGCATCGTTCGCAGTGGCATCGATGCGCACGCCGAGCCAGCCCAGGCGTTTACCAATCGCACTGCGGATCTCCTTTGCATGCTCGCCGATGCCCCCGGTGAAGACGAGGCAGTCCAGTCCGCCAAGCGTGGTCGCCATCATCGCGATCTGCTGCGAGGCGCGGAGCACAAAGAGCTCGATCGCCTCGTGCGCCGCGACTGAGCCGCTCGCGAGCAGCGTGCGCATGTCGGCGGAGAGGCCGGACACGCCGAGCAGGCCGGACTCGTGATAGAGCAGGTGCTGGACGTCCTCGACCGGCATGTTGTCGTGCTGTTGCAGATAGAGCAGCACGCCGGGATCGATCGTGCCGCAGCGCGTGCCCATGACGAGGCCGTCGAGCGGCGTCAGTCCCATCGTGGTGTCGAGGCTGCGGCCATCGCGCAGCGCGCACAGGCTCGCACCATTGCCGAGATGGGCGATCACGGTGCGTTTTGCGACGAGCTCAGGTGCGATCTCGGCGAGGCGGCTCGCGACATATTCGAAGGAGAGGCCGTGGAAACCGTAGCGCCGGAGGCCGCGTTGCTCGAATCGCCCGGGAATCGCGAAGCGGCGCGCGGGCGGCGACAGGCTGTGGTGAAACGCGGTGTCGAAGCAGGCGATCTGCACCAGATCCGGTTGGATCGCCTGGATGGTGCGCACCGGCTCCAGGCATCGCGGCTGGTGCAGCGGCGCCAGCGGCGTCAGCGCCTCCAGCCTGGCGTAGACCTCGTCCGTCAGCACGACCGGGCCGGAATAGTCCGGCCCGCCGTGGACGATGCGGTGACCGACGGCGCGCAATCGATGCTCACCGAAACGCTTCGCCATGAAGGCCAGCACATCGGCGAACAGATGATTGCTGTCCGCATCCGAGCCGTCCTTGCGCTTCTCGAACAGATCCTCTCCCGCCGGGCTCTTCACCACGAGCCGTGGCGTTGTCTCGTGCTCGTCGAGCAGGCCGTTGCAGAGCAGGGCGGGACCGGATGCCGCCAGCTCGAACAGGCCGAACTTGATGCTCGACGATCCCGAGTTGAGGACGAGGACGGACGTTGTCATGGCGTCAGCCAATCTTGCCCGGCCAGACCCAGTCGCGAACCTCCGGCATGTCCTCGCCATGCTCGCGGACATAGCGGGAATGCTCGATCAGCTTGTCGCGGAACTGCTGCTTCACCCGCGCCGCCCTGGTCGCGAGATCAGGCACGCGCTCGATCGCCTCGATCGCAAGATGGTAGCGGTCGAGCCCGTTGAGCACGACCATGTCGAACGGCGTCGTCGTGGTGCCTTCCTCGGCAAAGCCCCGCACATGCATGCCGGCATGGTTGGTGCGGTTATAGGTCAGCCGGTGAATGAGGTAAGGGTAGCCGTGATAGGCGAAGATCACCGGCTTGTCCGACGTGAACAGGCTGTCGAAGTCGCGGTCGGACAGCCCGTGCGGATGCTGCTCCCGAGGTTGCAGCGTCATGAGGTCGACGACGTTGATGACGCGGATCTTCAAATCAGGCAGCGCCTTGCGCAGGAGGTCGACGGCGGCGAGCGTCTCCAGCGTCGGCACGTCGCCGGCGCAGGCCATCACCACGTCCGGCTCGGCGTTTGCATCCTGCGTGCCGGCCCAGCTCCAGATGCCGATGCCGGCATCGCAATGCGTGGCTGCCTCCTGCATCGAGAGCCATTGCGGCGACGGCTGCTTGCCGGCGACGATCACGTTGATGCGGTTGTAGGTGCGCAGGCAGTGATCGGCGATCCACAACAGCGTGTTGGCGTCCGGCGGAAAGTAGATGCGGACGATGTCGGCCTTCTTGTTGGCGACGAGGTCGACGAAACCGGGATCCTGGTGGCTGAAGCCGTTATGGTCCTGCCGCCAGACATGCGAGGTCAGCAGATAGTTGAGCGAGGCGATCGGTCGCCGCCATGGCAGATGCCGCGTCACCTTCAGCCATTTGGCGTGCTGGTTGAACATGGAATCGACGATGTGGATGAAGGCCTCGTAGCACGAGAAGAATCCGTGCCGCCCGGTGAGCAGATAGCCTTCGAGCCAGCCCTGGCAAAGATGCTCGCTCAGCACCTCCATCACGCGGCCGTCCTGCGCGAGGTGCACGTCGTAGGGTTCGGTCGGCTCCATCCAGACGCGTTCAGTGGCCTCGAACACCGCGTCCAGCCGGTTTGACGCGGTCTCGTCCGGGCCCATGATGCGGAAATTGCGCTCCTTCGCGTTGAGGCGGATGACGTCGCGCAGGAATTTGCCGAGCTCGCGTGTCGCCTCCGCCACGACACCGCCGGGGTCCGGCACTTCGATCGCAAAACTGCGAAAGTCCGGCAGCTTCAGCTCCTTCTTCAGGAGGCCGCCATTGGCGTGCGGATTGGCACCCATGCGGCGATGGCCGTCGGGCGCCAGCGCCTGAAGCTCGGGAATGAGCGCGCCGCTAGCATCGAACAGTTTGTCCGGCTCGTAGCTGCGCATCCAGTCTTCGAGGACCTTCAGATGCGCCGGGTTCTCGCGGCAGCCCGCCACAGGCACCTGGTGTGCGCGCCAAAAACCCTCGACCTTCTTGCCGTCGACCTCCTTGGGGCCGGTCCAGCCCTTGGGGCTGCGCAGCACGATCATCGGCCAGCGCGGCCGCTCGACGCTCTTCCGTCCGTCGCGGGCGTGTTGCTGGATCGAGCGGATGCTGGCGAGCGCGACGTCGAGCGCGTCTGCCATGGCCTGGTGCATCACTTTCGGATCGTCGCCCTCGACGAACAGCGGTTCGTGGCCGAACCCGCGGAAGAGGTCGCGGATCTCCTCGTCCCGCATCCGTCCGAGCACGGTCGGGTTGGCGATCTTGTAGCCGTTGAGGTGCAGGATCGGCAGCACCGCGCCGTCATGGGCTGGGTTGAGGAACTTGTTGGAGTGCCAGGACGCAGCGAGAGGACCGGTCTCGGCCTCGCCGTCGCCGACCACGCAGGCCACGATCACGTCGGGATTGTCCAGCGCCGCACCATAGGCGTGCACCAGCGCGTAGCCGAGCTCGCCGCCCTCGTGGATCGAGCCCGGCGTCTCCGGCGCCGCATGGCTCGGAATGCCGCCGGGGAAGGAGAACTGCCTGAACAGCTTGCGCAATCCGTCCGCATCGCGGGCGATGTCCGGATAGATCTCGCTGTAGCTGCCTTCCAGATAGGTGTTGGCGACCATGCCCGGGCCGCCATGGCCGGGGCCGCAGACGTAGATCACGCTGAGGTCCAGCGCGCGGATGACGCGGTTGAGATGGGCATAGATGAAGTTCAACCCGGGCGTCGTGCCCCAATGGCCGAGCAGGCGCGGCTTGATGTGCTCGGGCCGCAGCGGCTCGCGCAGCAGCGGATTGTCGAGCAGGTAGATTTGCCCGACGGAGAGGTAGTTCGCTGCGCGCCAATAGCGATCGAGCAGATCGAGGTCGCTGCTCGCCGTTTCCGATTGTTGTTGATTTGTCATGTTGATGCCGACCTTCACCTGTCGATCATTTTGGCGATCGTCACCAACTTTGTTCCGGCGCGATCGATCCCTGTCCGGCATCAAACGAGATCGTCGTGGCGGAGTGTTGCGTAAGGTCAAAGGCGCGCGCCCGAAATTTGGGCGGCTACTGTGCATGGGGTTGTTTTCGCGTTTTTTGTTTGTGTTCTTGATTTGTTCCGTTTGCATGCTATCTTGGCTGCATGAGTCCAGCATCCTCTCATGCTCTCAAGCACCCGCCGGTCAAGGCGCCCTCCGAGCCGGCGGGTGCGGACTCTGATTTCCCCGAGCTCGGCGTCGCCATCGACCGCGCGCGCAGGCGCGGGCGGGGCGCGCAGTCCAATGCCAGCGGTCGCTACGAGGCCGAGGCCCGCGTCGCCTTCGACGATGGCTGGCACAGCCTGGAGGAGCTGCCGCCGTTCAAGACCAGCGTCGGCGTCGACACCTCGCGCAAGGTGATCACCCGCAACGATTCCCCCGATATCGGCTTCGATCGCTCCATCAATCCCTATCGGGGCTGCGAGCACGGCTGCGTCTATTGCTTCGCGCGGCCGACCCATGCCTATCTCGGCCTGTCGCCCGGGCTCGACTTCGAGTCAAAACTGTTCGCCAAGCCCGAGGCACCGGCTTTGCTCGAGAAGGAGCTCGCCGCGTCAGGCTACGAGCCGCGGATGATTGCGATCGGCACCAACACCGATCCCTATCAGCCGATCGAGCGCGAGCGGAAGATCATGCGCGGCATCCTTGAGGTGCTGGAGCGCGCCGGGCATCCCGTCGGCATCGTCACCAAGTCGGCGCTGGTGGTGCGCGACATCGACATTCTCGCGCGGATGGCCAAGCGCAATCTCGCCAAGGTCGCGATCTCGGTCACCTCGCTCGATCCGAAGCTCGCGCGCACCATGGAGCCGCGCGCCGCGACGCCGCCGAAGCGGCTGGAGGCGCTGAAGCAGCTCTCGGAGGCCGGCATTCCGACCACGGTGATGGTCGCGCCCGTGATCCCCGCGCTGAACGATTCCGAGATCGAGCGCATCCTCGATGCCGCCGCCCATGCCGGGGTCAAGGAAGCCTCCTACGTGCTGCTGCGGCTGCCGCTGGAGGTGCGCGATCTCTTCCGCGAATGGCTGATGGCGAACTATCCGGATCGCTATCGTCACGTCTTCACGCTGATCCGCGACATGCGCGGCGGCCGCGACTACGATGCGAAGTGGGGCGAGCGGATGAAGGGAACCGGCCCGATGGCCTGGACCATCGGCCGCCGCTTCGAGATCGCCTGCGAACGGCTCGGCCTCAACAAGCGCCGCTCCAAGCTGACCACGGATCACTTTGCGCGGCCGAAGCGGAACGGCGATCAGCTCAGCCTGTTCTGACCCGAGATTTGGAAGAGGCTCTTCATGGCCACGGAACTCACTGTGCCGGTGCCGCGGCTCACCGTCATCACGTTAGGTGTGAGCGACATCCGCGCCAGCATCGCCTTTTACGACGCGCTCGGCTTTTCGCGCCGGCTGAAGGCGACCGGCGAGGCCGTCGCGTTCTACGAGACCGGTGGTCCGGTGATCGCCTTATATCCCTGGGATCAGCTCGCTGCCGACGCGGCGTTGCCGGACAATCCGAGGCCGCAGGCCTTTCGCGGGATGACGCTCGCCTGGAACTGCCGGACGCGCGAGGAGGTCGATGCGGTGCTGGCCTTCGCCCTCGGGAAGGGGGCGGCCTTGCTGAAAGCTGCGCACGAGACCGATTACGGCGGCTATTCCGGCTATTTCACGGACCCTGACGGCCATCCCTGGGAGGTCGTGGTCGCACCCGGCATCGAGGTCGGCGAGGATCGGCGGGTGCATCTGGCCGAGTAGCGGTCGTCACCTGAATAACGGGAATTGCGACGGGTTCCCGGTTGCGCTGGTCGGGCCGCTTGCGCACGATCCCGCCCATGATTCGGGACAAGTCTGCCAGGAAGCCGGCCAAGGGCACGCCAGGGAAGGGCGCGCCAGAGAAGGGTGCTGCGAGAAAAGCTGCGCCTTCCAAGACAGCCAAAGCGCCGGCCGGGAAGAAAGGCATCATCGCCATCGCCCCGCCGAGCTTTCGCCGCGAGCGCGCGCTGATCAAGCGCGGTGTCTGGCCGGTCGCCGGTTGCGACGAGGCCGGCCGTGGCCCGCTCGCCGGCCCCGTGGTGGCGGCGGCGGTGATTCTCGACCCCGACCGCATCCCGCGCGGCATCGACGATTCCAAGCGCCTGACGGCCGAGGAGCGCGAAAAGCTGTTCGACAAGATCTGCGCCACGGCGCAGGTTTCGGTTGCCGTCGCCTCGCCCTCGCGGATCGACCGCGACAACATCCTGCGTGCCTCGCTGTGGGCGCTGAAGCGCGCGGTGGTGGCGCTGCCCGAACCGCCGAGACACGTCTTTGTCGATGGCCGCGACCGGCTCGACACGGAATGCGATTGCGAGGCGGTGATCGGCGGCGACGGTATCGTGCTGTCGATTGCAGCGGCGTCCATCGTCGCCAAGGTCACCCGCGACCGGCTGATGTGCGCGCTGGCGCAGGACTGTCCCGGCTACGGTTTCGAGCAGCACAAGGGCTACGCCGTGCCTGAGCATCTCGACGCGCTCGATCGTCTCGGCCCCTCCATTCACCACCGCAGCTTCTTCGCGCCCGTCGTCGCCGCCCGCGCCAAGCACATGCCGTGGACGGTCGAGCCGGTGCAGGACTTGTTCTCGGTGACCGAGGTCGAGGTGCAGTTGGACGCGGGCGTGGAGATCGATGTCTCCGCAAATCTCTAGGGCCATGCACCGCAGCCTCCGCATCGTCATGGCCGGGCTTGACCCGGCCGTCCACGTCTTTGCTGCTTGCTCCGAAATACGTGGATGCCCGGGACAAGCCCGGGCATGACGACCTGCGGCGGTTGCCACGACTCGTGACGCCCTTTATCAAAACGGATGTGAGCGAATAGGGCCGGCTGGACGGGTTGGCTGCATCTTTCGGACGTTGCATGCGCTTTACCTCCCTGGTCATCGAGCTCATTCGCGCCCGGCCGCGGCTGATCGTGTGGATCGCCGTGCTGCTGCAGGCTGCGATGTGGCTGTTCGTCGCGCTGGTGTTCTACCGCAGCCCGCCCGGCAGCCTCGCGACGCTGCTGGCCTTCGGCCGGGAGTACCAGGTCGGCACCGACCTCGGCCCGCCCCTGCCGGTTTGGCTCGCCGACATCGCCTATCGCGCCGCCGGCGGCCACATGCTGGGCGTCTATGTGCTCGCCCAGCTCTGCGAGATCGCGACCTTCATTGCGCTCTACCATCTCTCCCGCGCCGTGGTCGGCTCGCAGCAGGCGGTGCTCGCCGTCCTGTTGACCATGACGGTGCTGGCCTTTTCCTCCTCTGCGCTCGACTTCGGCCCCCTGGTGCTGGCGCGGCCGCTCTGGGCGCTCCTGCTGCTGCACTCCTGGCAGATCATCGGCCAGCGACGCGGCAATGCCTGGTTCGCCTGGTCGATCGAGGCAGGCCTCCTGTTATTGACCACGCCCGCCGCGATCTTCCTCCTCCTGCTGATCGTCGCCTTCGCGGTCTCGACCACCGGCGGCCGCAGGACGCTGCGCGGACTAGACCCACTGTTCGCGCTGATCGTCGTCGCCGTGCTGGCGCTGCCCTATGCGGTCTGGCTGATGCGTGCTGAAACGCTGACGCTGCCGGCCTTGCCGCAGGTTCCGGAGCTCAATGCTCGCGCGCTGCACGCGGCCTGGCTGCTTGGTGGGCTCGTGCTTGGCGCGGCGGCGATCCCCGCACTGACCTTCCTCAACGCCGGCCTGTTTGCCGACAAGGGCGAGGAGCCGCCGATCATCTACCGGCCGTCGGTCGCGCCGGTCGCGCGCAACTTCGTCTATTTCTTCGCGCTCGCACCTGCCCTCGGCGCGGTGCTGATCTCCGGCCTGCTCGGGTTCGAATCCGTCGTTGGCGGCGCCGGTGTCGTGCTGGTGATGTCCGGGCTTGCCGTGGTCGTTACGGCTGGCGATCTCATCGCGATGCGCCGCGCGCGGATGCTGCGCCTGGTCTGGGCCGCCGCGGTCGTGGCGCCCGCCATCGGCGTCGTGCTCGCCGTCCTGCTCCTCCCCTGGACCGGCACCAACGAGATCACCACCTCGATGCCGGCGCGCGCGATCTCGGATTTCTTCGACGAGAGTTTCGCCCGCCGCACCAACCATCGCCTGCGCGCCGTTGCCGGCGAGACCCAGCTTGCGAGCCTGATCACGCTGCATTCCGGCCGCCCGCATCTCTTCATCGACGCCGACCCGGCCCGGACGCCATGGATGAATCAGGCCAGGTTCAGCGAGACCGGCGGCGTGGTGGTCTGGCGCGCCTCCGATACCGCCGGCACCCCGCCGCCGGAGATCCTCAAGCGCTTCCCCGACATCGTACCCGAAGTCCCGCGCGCCTTCGAATGGCTGGTCACCGGCCGCCAGCAGCTCTTGCGCATCGGCTGGGCCATCGTGCGGCCGAAAGGGATGTGAGGCCGGTCTCGTGCCCCGGACGCTGCGCATCGCGAAGCGGTGCGCTGCAGAGCCGGGGCCCATCTCGCCGCATCGTACTGTGCTGCTTTCTGGGTCCCGGCTCTGCGGAGCGTCACTGCGTGCCGCACCGCGTCCGGGACACGAGCATCATCCCGCAAGCGCCTTCGCGATCGCGCGCAGGTCCTGCCAGGCCAGCCGCTTGTACGCCGGCGAGCGCAACAGATACGCCGGATGGAACGTCGGCAACGCGCGGATGGTGCGCTGGCCGGTCTCGTAGTCGAACCAGCGTCCGCGGGTGCGCATGATGCCTTCACGCGTCGACAGCAGCGTCTGCGTCGAGGGATTACCGAGCGTCACCAGCACATCCGGATTCACCAGCTCGATCTGGCGTTGGATGAAGGGCAGGCAAATCTGCGTCTCCTGCGGCGTCGGGGTGCGGTTGCCGGGCGGCCGCCAGGGAATGACGTTGGCGATGTAGGCCGTGGTGCGGTTGAGGCCTATGGCTCCTATCATCAGATCGAGCAGCTTGCCGCTGCGCCCGACGAAGGGCAGCCCTTCGATGTCCTCGTCGCGGCCCGGCGCCTCGCCGACGAACATGATGCGCGCATCGGGATTGCCGTCGGCAAACACCAGCCGCGTCGCAGTGTGCTTCAGCGCGCAGCCCTCGAAATTCTGCATCAGCTCGCGGAGGGCTTCCAGCGTCGGCGCGGTGCGCGCGGCCTCGCGTGCGGACGCGGTCGCGACGTCGGGTGCAGGGGCAGCCTCGCCGCGCATGACGGTGGGCGCAGCGACCGGCCGCGGCGCTTCGACCGCCGGCGCCGCGCGCGGGGCCGGCGGCGGGGCATCCAATTCCGCCAGGCGGTCGATCGGTTCCTCCGCGAGCGCGCAGTCGACACCGGCCTCCAGATAGAAGGCGAGAAGCTCTCGGACGGTGGGTGCGGGTTCGGGGATCATTTGGAAAGTCAGACTTCTATATCAGTTTGGGTCGCCTTGCATCCCAGCGAAATGCATTTCCGAGGTTGTCCTACCCGAAAAAATCGGAAACAAGAGGGCGCAATCGACCAAGGATCGTCTCAAGGGCTGAGATCAGATGAGCACCGAAGAACTTCCTCCGCGCGAATCCATGGAATTCGACGTCGTCATCGTCGGCGCCGGCCCCTCGGGCCTGGCCGCGGCGATCCGGCTGAAGCAGCTCAACGCCGATCTCAACGTCGTCGTGGTGGAGAAGGGCTCCGAGGTCGGCGCGCATATTCTCTCCGGCGCCGTGATCGACCCGTCCGGGCTCGACAAGCTCATTCCGGATTGGCGCGAGGATTCCGACTGCCCGCTGAAGACGCAGGTGAAGGACGACCGCTTCTTCTGGATGACCGGCGACGGCGCAATCAAGCTGCCGAACTTCATCATGCCGCCTCTGATGCACAACCATCATTGCTACATCGGTTCGCTCGGCAATGTCTGTCGCTGGCTGGCGCGCAAGGCCGAGGCGCTCGGGGTCGAGATCTATCCGGGCTTTGCCGCCGCGGAAGTGCTCTATGACGAGGACGGCAAGGTCAAGGGCATCGCCACCGGTGACATGGGCATCGGCCGCGACGGCAAGCCGAAGGACTCCTTCACTCGCGGCATGGAATTGCTCGGCAAGTACACGCTGTTCGCCGAAGGTGCCCGCGGCAGCCTGACCAAACTGCTGATCAACAAATTCGCGCTGGATGCCAAGAGCGAGCCGCCGAAGTTCGGCATCGGCCTCAAGGAAGTCTGGCAGATCGATCCCGCCAAGCACCAGAAGGGCCTGATCCAGCATTCCTTCGGCTGGCCGCTCGATATGAAGACCGGCGGTGGCTCGTTCCTCTATCACTATGACGACAACCTCGTTGCCGTCGGCTTCGTCGTGCATCTCAACTACGACGATCCCTATCTGTCGCCGTTCGACGAATTCCAGCGCTTCAAGACCCATCCGTCGATCCGCGGCACGTTCGAGGGCGCCAAGCGGCTCGCTTACGGCGCGCGCGCCATCACCGAGGGCGGCTATCAGTCGGTGCCGAAGCTCAGCTTCCCCGGCGGCGCGCTGATCGGCTGCGCGGCCGGCTTCGTCAACGTGCCGCGCATCAAGGGCGTGCACAATGCGATGGGCACCGGCATGCTCGCGGCCGAGCATGTCGCCGCCGCGCTGGCGGCCGATCGTGCCAATGACGAGCTCGTCGAATACGAGAACGCCTGGCGATCCTCATCGGTCGGCAAGGATCTGTTCCTGGTCCGCAACGTCAAGCCGTTGTGGTCGAAGTTCGGCACCGTGATCGGCGTCGCACTCGGCGGCTTCGACATGTGGTGCAACACGCTGTTCGGCGCGTCGCTGTTCGGCACGCAGTCACATGTCAAGCACGACCGCGCCACGCTCGATCCGGCCAAGCAGCATGCGCCCAAGAACTACCCGAAGCCCGACGGCAAGATCTCGTTCGACAAGCTCTCGTCGGTGTTCCTGTCCAACACCAATCATGAGGAGGACCAGCCGGTCCATCTCAAGGTCACGGACATGAACCTCCAGAAGACCTCCGAGCACGACGTCTACGCCGGTCCCTCGAACCGCTATTGTCCGGCTGGCGTGTATGAGTGGGTCGAGGAGGGGACGAGCCCGCGTTTCCAGATCAACGCCCAGAATTGCGTCCACTGCAAAACCTGCGACGTGAAGGACCCCAACGGTAACATCACCTGGGTTCCCCCGGAGGGTGGTGGTGGCCCGAACTACGAGGCCATGTAAGCCGGTATCGTGCAGCCAGGGCCGATGTGACCCAGGTTACTGGCCCCCGGCAATGTGACGCACGTTCGCGTGAGGACCGGGTCGCGGGAGCGGCCCGCGGCCACGATAAGGCCATAGTAGCGGCGTCTTGGGGCGCTGTTGGCGGATCACTTGGCCGATTTGGGGACGTGCGACAGGAATCGCCCGGTCCGAATCCTTGCGGCGACGCGCCAAAAGCGGCATTGTCGGCCTGACGGTTCCGGGTCCCGATGCCACCGGCCGCGTTCGCATGCGATACGGCCTTCTGCTGCAAACCCAGGCACTACCAACTCAAGGCGAGCCCTGATGTTCTCAAATCGTTTCAACCGCTGGACTGCTGCCGCCATCGCCCTGATGGGCACTGCGATCGTGGCGGTCCCCGGCGCGGTCCTGGCGCAGACGCCGGATCATCCGGAGAGCACGGCGGCGCAGTTTCCGACCCGAAACGATCTGAAGTCGCTGACCGGTGCCGGCAGCTATCTCGCCGCCCGCCACGCCAGCGTCGAGCGCGACGCGGCCTCGGCCGCCGCATTCTACCGCTCGGCCTTGCGTACCGATCCGAAAAACAACGAACTGCTCGACCGTGCCTTCATCTCGTCGGTCGCCGACGGCGACATCGACGAGGCGGTCAAGCTCGCCGAACGCATCCTCACCATCGACAAGACCAACCGCGTCGCCCGGCTCGTCGTTGGCGTGCATGATCTCAAGCTGAAGAAGTACGCGACGGCGCAAACCAACATCAACCAGTCGATCCGTGGTCCGATCACCGATCTCGTCGCCACGCTGCTGTCAGGCTGGGCCGCCTATGGTGCGGGCGATGCCAAGGGCGGCGTCGCCACCATCGACAAGCTCGCCGGTCCGGAATGGTATCCGCTGTTCAAGGACCTCCATGCCGGCATGATCCTCGAGCTCTCCGGCAAGGAGAAGGACGCCGGCACCCGCTTCGAGCGCGCCTACAAGCTCGACGATTCCATGCTGCGCGTGACCGAGGCCTATGCGCGCTGGCTGTCGCGCAACAAGGATGCCGCCGCCGCCACCACCGTCTACCAGGCCTTCGACAAGAAGCTCGCGCGTCATCCGCTGATCCAGGAAGGTCTGCGCGACACCAAGGCCGGCAAGAAGATGTCGCCGCTCGTCGATTCCGCGCAAGCCGGCGCCGCCGAAGCCCTCTACGGCATCGGCGCCACGCTGACCCGCCGCGGCGGCGAGGATCTCGCGCTGGTCTATCTCCAGCTCGCGCTCTACCTGCAGCCGACCCATCCGCTGGCGCTGCTCTCCCTCGCCGATCTCTATGAATCGGTGAAGCGGCCCCAGATGGCGATCAAGGTCTATGAGCGGGTGCCCGCGACCTCGCCGCTCAAGCGCAACGCGCAGATCCAGCTCGCCATTGACCTCGATTCCGCCGATCGCACCGACGAGGCGATCAAGATCCTCAAAGGCGTCACGACCGATGATTCCAAGGATCTCGAGGCCATCATGGCGCTCGGCAATATCGAGCGCGGCCGCAAGAAGTTCGGCGATTGCGGCACGACCTATTCGCGGGGCATCGAGGTGCTGCCGGCCGGCAACGACAAGGCCAACAGCGTCTGGTACTATTATCGCGGCATCTGCGAGGAGCGCTCCAAGCAGTGGAGCAAGGCCGAGGCCGACATGAAGAAGGCGCTGGAACTCCAGCCCGACCAGCCTCACGTCCTCAACTATCTCGGCTATTCCTGGATCGACCAGGGCGTGAATCTCGACGAAGGCATGAAGATGATCAAGCGTGCCGTCGAGCAGCGTCCCGACGACGGCTATATCGTCGATTCCCTCGGCTGGGCCTATTACCGCATCGGCAATTACGAGGAGGCGGTGAAGAACCTCGAGCGCGCGATCGATCTCAAGCCCGAGGATCCCACCATCAACGATCATCTCGGCGACGCCTATTGGCGCGTCGGCCGCACGCTGGAAGCGAAATTCCAGTGGTCGCACGCGCGCGATCTCAAGCCCGAGCCGGAAGAACTGCCGAAGATCGAGGCCAAGCTCGCCAACGGTCTTCCGGACGACAATTCGAACTCTTCCGCGGCGCAGGCCGAGAAGAAGAAGGACGACGGCAAGGGCGGTTGAGCTGAGTGAAGTTGGGGGCGTGTCGCCGATGTCGGCGTTGATTGAAGAGGGGCGCGCGAAGGTCAATCTGAGCCTTCGCGTCGTCGGCCGTCGTGCCGACGGCTATCATGATCTCGAAAGCGTGGTTGCGTTTGCCGATTGCGCCGACCGGCTCACGCTGGAGCCGGGTGGCGAGCTGAAGCTCACCACCACGGGGCCACTCGCTGCGGCCTGCGGCGATACCGCCGACAATCTCGTGATCAAGGCCTCCAGGCTTCTGGCCGAGGCCGTCCCTGGCCTGAAGCTCGGCGCCTTCGCGCTCGACAAGGTGCTTCCGGTCGCGGCCGGCATCGGTGGCGGCTCGGCCGATGCCGCGGCGGCGCTGCGGCTGCTTGCGCGTCTCAACGATCTGGCGCTCGATGATCCCCGCCTCCAGAAGGTCGCGCTCGCGACCGGCGCGGACGTGCCGGTGTGCCTCGTCTCGCGCGCCTGCGACATGACCGGTGTCGGCGAGCAGCTGTTGCCGCTTGCGCTTGCGAGCATGCCCTGTGTCATGGTCAACCCGCGCGTGCCGGTCGCGACCACGGACGTGTTCAAGGCGCTGGGCCTGCGCCACGGCGAGCTGCTGGTCGGCATCACCGACGTCATCCGCGCCCCGGCCTGGCCGGAAGAGGGCGGCTCCGTCGCCGATTGGGTCAAGGTTCTCGAAACGGTAGGCAACGATCTCGAAGCGCCTGCGATGCGCATCGAGCCTGTGATCGGCGAGGTGCTGGAAGCCCTGCGCGATTCAGCCGGCGTCAAGCTCGCTCGCATGTCCGGCTCTGGCGCGACGTGCTTTGCGATCTATGGCGCGCCGGCCGAGGCCCATGCCGCCGCCGAAAAGATCCGGCGCGATCACCCCGGCTGGTGGGTGCATGCGGGCACGTTGAGCTAGGCGCGACTGCGCCAGACTGCCGTAGTGTAGGCAGAAGCGTGCCCACCACTTCTATCGATCGACATGGATGCATGGTGCACGGCGCTGTCGCGCCTGTGCCGCCCCGGCGCTTGACGATCGTTTACCTGGCCAGCGCCAGATAGCCGCTGATGGTCAGGATCGATGTGATCGTCGATGCCAGAATGACATTCGACGTCATCGCGGCCTCGCGTTTGTAAAACTCCGCCAGCATGAATGGACCCGTGCCGGTCGGGAGCGCGGCCAGCAGCACCGCAACATGCGTGAGCAGCGGCGGCAGGCCGAACACCGCGGTTGCCATCACCCAGGTGACGGCCGGCTGAAGCACGAGCTTGAAGCTCACCAGGAGCGCCGCTGATCCGACGTTTGTCTCCGAACTCTCGCGCTTGGTGGCGAGGAACAGGCCGAGCGCGACGAGCGCACAGGGCGAGGCTGCGCCGCCCAGGAGCTTGAGAAAACTTTCGGCGGCATCGGGTACGCCGAGGCCGGTGACCGGGACGATCGCAGCCACGGCGGGAGCGACGAGCAGGGGATTGCGGATCAGCGAGCTGCCGACCTTGGCGACGAGATGCCGCCGCCGCTTCTCGGTCTGCAATCCGGTCTCGATCAGCACGATGGCGATCGCAAAGAGAATGCAGACTGTGATGATCGTAGCGATCAGCGTCGGCGCCAGCGCCTCGCGCCCGAGTGCGGCGAGCGCCAGCGGGAAACCGACGAAGCCGGTATTGGCATAGCCCGCATTGAGGGCGTCGATGGCGGCATCGGCGAGATGCCGCGGGCGGCGCAGGCGAACGGCGATGGTCAGGCAGAACACCAGCGCCGCGCCGATGCCGAAGGCGGCGATGAAGCGCGGCTGCCAAACCTCGGCCCATTGGGCATGGGCGACGATGTCGAACAGCAGGGCCGGAAGGGCGAGATAGACGACGAAGCGGTTCAGCTCGCTGGAGGCATGCGGGCCGAGGACGCCGATGCGCCGGGCGAGCCAGCCGGCGAAGATGAGCGCGAAGATGGGGAGGACGGCCGCGAGGGTGGAGAGCATCGGGGAACCTGGTCTTGGAAGGGCGACTTACCTCTATCCAACCAGATCGATATCATCCAATACTGATTGCTGCACTGCTTCATACCTTTTTGGTATAATCATGATTGACGTCAGACAGATGCGCTACTTTGTGGCTGTGGCCGAGACATTGCATTTCGGCCGCGCCGCCGAACGCCTTCACATCAGCCAGCCGCCGCTCAGCCGGCAGATCGCGACCCTGGAAAAGGAACTCGGAGTCCGGCTGTTCGACCGCCAGTCGCGGCGGGCGACGCTGACCCCTGCCGGCCGGCGCTTTCTGGAGGACTCGCGGGCAGTGCTGATCAGTTTCGACCAGGCCTGCCAGAACGCGCGCATGGCCGAGCGGGGCGAACTCGGCGAACTCTCGGTCGGCTTCATGATGCACGCGGCCTATACGGTCCTGCCGGGCCTGACGCGGCGCTACATGGCGAGCCACCCGGGTGTGCGCGTCCAGCTGCGTGAAGCGATCCCCGGAATCCTGGGCGACGCGGTGCTGACCGGGCGCTTCGATGCAGCGATCCTGTTCGATCCCGGTCCGGTGCGTGGGCTCGCGACGCAAGTCATCTATCGCGAGCCCTTGAGCCTGGCGGTGCACGCCAGTCATTCGCTCGCCTCGCATACGGCGATCTCGGCCGCGCAACTCAATGGCGAAGCCTTCATTGCAGCGCCGGCCGAGGTGGCGCCGCGGCTACGCCAGTCGATCGTGAGCTATTGTCGTTCGGGCGGGTTCGAGCCGACGTTCAGGCTCGAGGTCGAGCTTCAGCAGACCATCGTCAGCCTCGTGGCAGAGAATCTCGGCATCGCGCTGGTGCCGCAGTCGATGGCGAAGCTCGGAATTACGAACCTGGTGTTCTGCGATCTCGAAGATGCGCCGATCATCGAGCACGTGGTCGCGTGGCGGCCGAGCAATCTCAATCCGGCGTTGGCGCCATTTCTGGCGGAAGCGCGAAGTGGTGTCGCGGTGGGTGATGATCCGCAGCCCGGATGAGCGAAGCGATGTCCGGAATTCTTTCTTGCAGCGCTCCGCATGTCGCTACGCTCATGCGGGCTACGCAACTGCCGTAGGGTGGGCAAAGGCGCGATAGCGCTGTGCCCACCATGCATCCAACTCACGCGATCGAAGTGGTGGGCACGCTTCGCTTTACCCACCCTACGGCCGCGGAGCTAACCCGCGCCGTCCTCGGCCAGTCCGAGAAACCGCCGGATCTCACCCAGCACTTCTTCCGGCTTGTCGTGTTGCAGCCAGTGTCCAGCACCGGCAATGGTCTCGATGCGCGCCTGCGGGAAATAACGCTCCAGGCCGGCGGCCTTCGCGCCGGCCAGAAAACTTTCGCCGGCATTGAGCAGCAGCGTCGGGCAGCTGATGCGCGACCACAATGCGACGTGATCGTCCGGCCAAAGCCGGTGCGGCGCGCTGGCGCGCTGATAGGGATCAAACTTCCAGCTATAGGAGCCGTCCTCGTTCTGCCGTGCGCCGTGCGTGGCGAGATGCAGCGCGAGGTCGCGGGCGAGCCGCTTGTTGTGAAGCACCATCTGCGCCGCTGCGTCCTCGAGCGTCGCATAGCGGCGCGGGGTGCGGTCGTGCAGCTTGTCGAGCTGGGCCACCCATTTGCCGATGCGTTCATGCACCGGCGGTTTTGGCGCATCCGGCAACATGGTCACGCCGTCGAGCACGACCAGCTTCGAGACCAGCCCGGGGAATGATCCTGCAAAAATCAGGCTGACCATGCCGCCCATCGAATGGCCGATCAGCGTCACCTGGGGCGCGGCGATGCTGCGGACGAGCTGTGCGAGATCGTACACGTATTCCGTCAGCGCGTAGCTGCCGCCCTTGGTCCAGTCGGAATCGCCGTGACCGCGTAGGTCGGGCGCAACGAGGTGGAAATGCGGCTGCAGCGAGCGCGCGATGACGTCCCAGCTCCGGCAATGATCGCGGCCGCCGTGAACCAGGACGGCGACGGGCGCGCTCTCGTTGCCCCAGTCCGCGTAGTGCAGCCGCAGGCCGTGCGATTCATAAGAGCGGCTTTGCGGGGCGCTAGCCATTTGCCGGCCGCCGCGCCAGCGCGAGCGAAAGGCCGAGGCCGGCGATGAAGACGCCGGAGCCTTGCGAAAGGCGCCGCATCAGATGCGGCCGTCCGGTCAGCTGCGCGCGCGTCGCCGAGGCCATCAGCACCACGACGACATCGGCAAGCGTGTTCAGCGCCACCGAGATCGCGCCGAGCACGATGAACTGCAGCGTGGGGCTCGATCCCGCGGGATCGAGGAACTGCGGAATGAAGGCGAGGAAGAACGCCGCGGTCTTCGGGTTCAGCGCCTCGACCAGCACGCCGTCGCGGAACGCGCGCTTGTCGCCGACGGGCTCGTTCTCGAGCGATAGCGCGCGGCCGGCGCGTTGATACGTCTTGATGCCGAGCCAGACCAGGTAGAGTGCGCCGACGAATTTCACCACTGCGAACAGCTCGGCGCTGGCGAGGATGATCGCGGAGATGCCGAGGCTGCCCGCCACGACATGCACCAGTCCGCCCAGCGCCGTGCCCGCGGTCGACGCAAAGCCGCTGACGCGCCCCTCCGATAAGGTCCGCGCTGCGACGTAGAAGATGCCAGGGCCGGGAACGGCGGCAATGAGGCAGGCGGCGGCCAGGAACAGCCAAAAATTCGGTTCGATCATCCTGTTTTGGTAACGAAGCCTGTCGCGATTGCAAGGCCTCTTGTTCAAAGCCCTCTCGTTCAGCCCATTCGGCGCAAGATCACGCTGGCGTTGACGCCGCCGAAGCCGAACCCGTTGGAGATGGCGTTCTGCATCGGCATCGGTCGCGCGCTGCTTGCGACGATGTCGATGCCGTCCGCGCCCGGATCAGGATTTTCGAGATTGAGCGTCGGCGGCGCGATCTGGTCGCGCAGAGCGAGCACGGTGAAGATTGCCTCGAGGCCGCCGGCGGCGCCGAGCAGATGGCCGGTGGCCGATTTGGTCGCGCTCACGGCGATGTTTCGATTGCGGCCGAACAGCGTGGCGATGGCGCCAAGCTCGCTCTCGTCGCCGGCCGGCGTCGAGGTCGCATGCGCGTTCAGGTGCTGCAATTCCGTGGGCGCAAGATTCGCCTGCCGGAGCGCGATCTCCATGGCGCGGCGGGCGCCCTCGCCATCGGGCGGGCCCGATGTCATGTGATAGGCATCCGCGCTCGTGCCGTAGCCGACGATCTCCGCGATCGGCGCCGCACCGCGCGCCAG
The DNA here is from genome assembly GCF_011602485.2 of Bradyrhizobium sp. 1(2017). Lineage (NCBI taxonomy): Bacteria > Pseudomonadati > Pseudomonadota > Alphaproteobacteria > Hyphomicrobiales > Nitrobacteraceae > Bradyrhizobium > Bradyrhizobium sp. 1(2017). Next base: position 2,185,868 of record NZ_CP050022.2, read on the forward strand.
CGCATGCTCCAATTCCTCGATCACCAAGATGCCGGCGCCTTCGCCCATCACAAAGCCGTCGCGGTCGCGATCGAACGGCCGTGAGGCGCGCACGGGCTCGTCGTTGAAGCCGCTCGACAGCGCGCGGGCCGCGGCAAAGCCGCCGAGGCTGACGATGTCGATGCAGGCCTCCGCGCCGCCGCAGATCGCGACATCGATCTCGCCGGCACGGATCATGCGCGCGGCATCGCCGATCGCCTGCACGCCGGCGGCGCAGGCCGTGACCGGCGTGCCCAGCGGTCCCCGGTAGCCGTATTTGATCGAGACGTGGCCGGCGGCGAGATTGGCGAGAAACGAAGGGATCGTGAAAGGCGAGAGCCGGCGGGCGCCGCGCTCCCCGGTGATGCGCACCGCCTCCGCCATCGCCGGAAAGCCGCCAACGCCGGAGGCGATGATCGTCGCGGTCCGTTCCTGCGCGCTCGCGTCCTGCGGTGTCCATCCCGCCTGCGCGACCGCCTCGGCGGTCGCGAGCAGCGCGAACAGGATGAACCGGTCCATCTTGCGCTGGTCTTTTGGCGCGGCCGCCTGTGCGGGATCGAAGCCGCCCTCGGCGTCGTCGGCCTTGTCGGGCACGCGCCCGGCGATCCGCGCCGGCAGCGCCTGCGCCCATTCGGGCAGCGGACGCAGTCCGCTTTGGCCCGCGAGCAGCCGCCGCCAGGACAGTTCGACCCCGCAGCCGAGCGGCGACACCGCGCCCATTCCCGTCACGACGATACGACGCATGTCAGTCTCCGGCCGGCGCAATGGCCGGGTTCATGGCCTTGAGCGAAGCCAGCCGCGCGCGCATCCCGCGGCTGGCGCGGGGGCCGGGAACGGCGACCGTGTTGGCGAGCGTGATCGGGCGCATGTCCGCGGCATCGACCACGACCGGATCGAGCGGACGGGTGTCGTTCCGGCTCGCCAGCAGGATGGATTCGCCCCTGGGCGCAAGATGCTTGTTGCCCCAGGCAAGCAGCGCCACGACCACGGGGAAGAAGTCCCGCGCCTTGCCCGTCAACACATATTCGTAGCGCGGCGGCCGCTCCTGATAGCGGCGGCGGACGAACATGCCGCTCTCGGTGAGATGGGCAAGGCGTCGCGACAGGATGTTCGGTGCAATGCCGAGGTTCTGCGAAAACTCGTCGAACTTCGTCGCGCCCTGAAACGCGTCGCGCAGGATCAGGATGCTCCACCATTCACCGACCGTCTCCACGGCGCGGCCGACGGGGCATTCGAGGATGGAGGGCGATTTCGGCTGCATGGGGCGGATGGTAGGTCAGTAACTTTCAAAATGCAAGTTACTGGGAAGGTAGAGGCGGGTTTTGGAAAGGACTGGCTATGAGACCGCGAGGTTATTGCCGGGAATAAGCTGTCGCAGCGATATGAGACGCGAGCCAGTGAATGACGGTCGCGCGCCACATTCCGTCATTGCGAGCGCAGCGAAGCAATCCAGACTGTTTCCGGGGAGGGATTCTGGATTGCTTCGCTGCGCTCGCAATGACGATGTGGAGACAGTCGGGACTTAGTTCACCGGTGTCGTCCCGGCGAAAGCCGAGATCCATAACCACAGGGAGTGGTTTGCGGCAGGCTGGTCGTTATCGGTACCGGCACCAGCGCTGTATCGATAGATCACGCGGTACGGGTCCAGGATGTTGCCGCAATACGCGCTAAGCACGCGAAAGATTAATGCGACCGGGCCAGGCAGAACGCCACGACCTGCTCCAGCGCGCTCTTCATCGGCGAGGACGGGAACAGGGCCAGCGCGTCCACCGCCATGGCGCCGTAATGCTGGGCGCGGCTCAGCGTGTCCTCGAGCGCGCGGTGCTTGTTCATCAGGCCCAGAGCATGATCGAGATCGGAATCGCCGATCTCGCCGCGCTCCAGCGCGCGGATCCAGAAGGCGCGCTCGGTGTCGTTGCCGCGGCGGAAGGCGAGCACGACGGGCAGTGTGATCTTGCCTTCGCGGAAATCGTCACCGGTGTTCTTGCCGAGCTTGGCGCTCTTGCCGCCATAGTCGAGCACGTCGTCGACGAGCTGGAAGGCGATGCCGAGATTCATGCCGACCGAGCGGCAGGCGGTCTGCTCGGCCTTCGGGCGGTTGGCGATCACGGGGCCGACTTCGCAGGCCGCCGCGAACAGCTCGGCGGTCTTGCCGCGGATCACGGCGAGATATTCGTCCTCGGTGGTTGCGGTGTTCTTGGCGGCGGCAAGCTGCATCACCTCGCCCTCGGCGATGGTGGCGGCGGCCGCAGAGAGGATGTCGAGTGCGCGCAGCGAGCCGACTTCGACCATCATGCGGAAGGCTTGGCCGAGCAGGAAGTCGCCGACCAGGACGCTCGCCTCGTTGCCCCAGAGCATGCGTGCCGACAGCTTGCCGCGGCGCATCTCGCTCTCGTCGACGACGTCGTCATGCAGCAGGGTGGCGGTATGCATGAACTCGACGGAGGCGGCCAGCTTGATGTGGCCGTCGCCGGTGTAGCCGGCGAGATTGGCCATGGCGAGCGTCAGCATCGGCCGCAGGCGCTTGCCCCCGGAGGAGATCAGATGGTTGGCGACCTCCGGGATCATGGTCACGTCCGAGCCGGTCCGCGACAGGATCGTGGCGTTGACGCGCTCCATATCAGGAGCGACAAGGGCAACCAGCTCTTCGATCGACGCGCCGGGAGTTTCGAAAGGTACGATGACGGCCACGCCGGTCTCCAATATTTGCCCCGGAAGGGCTATTCTGTGGAAAGACAATAGAAACTGGCGGCCAATGCGGCAAGTGCTGCGGAACCATTGACATTTGCCGCTGACCCCCTTTCAGGCAGGAGACCTGCGTTTTGCGTGAACTGGTTCGGACCAACGACATGGTGCTGGTTTCGGCGATTGGCGCGCTGCTCGACGGCGCCAACATCCATCATCTGGTGCTGGACCAGAACATGAGCATCATCGAGGGCTCGCTCGGCATCCTGCCGCGGCGGATCCTGGTCCATGAGGACGACGCCGTCGAGGCCCGCCAGCTCCTCACCGAGGCGGGCCTGAGCCACGAACTCCGCGGCGATGATTGAGGCCCTGGTCGACATCACCGAGGACGCCTTTCTCGGCGGGCAGCTGCGCCTGAAGCAGAAGCGGTCCGGCCATCGCGCCGGGCACGACGCCATCCTGCTCGCGGCGGCGACCGAGGCGAGGGCAGGCGAGCGCGTGGTCGATCTCGGCGCCGGCATCGGCGCGGCGGGCCTCGCGCTGGCGCGGCGCGTGGCTGGGATCAACCTCAGCCTGGTCGAGATCGATCCGGAGCTGGCGGAGCTCGCGCGGGCCAATGCAGTGGCAAATGGGATTACGGCCGAGACGATCGTGCTCGATGTGACGGCCGATGCCCAGGCGTTTGCCACAAACGGGCTCGGGCCCGACAGCGTCGACGCGGTGCTGATGAACCCGCCCTTCAACGATCCGGCCCGGCATCGCGGTTCGCCGGACGAGGCACGCCACACCGCGCATGTGGCGCGTGACGAGACGCTGAACGCATGGGCGCACGCGGCGCGGCGCATCCTCCGTTCGAACGGCGTGCTGACCCTGATATGGCGTGCGGATGGGATCGCGGACGTCGTGGCCGCGCTGTCACGCGGCTTCGGAAGTCTCGCGATCCTCCCGGTTCACGGTGAGGCGGGACGGCCGGCGATCCGCATTCTGGTGCGTGCAGTGAAGGGCGGCCGGGCGCCGACGCGTCTGCTGCCGGGGCTCATGCTCAACGACGAGCCACGCATGCCTAAAAAAGAAGTGAAGGAGGTCTTGGAAGGGAGAGCGGTCTTGCCGCTGGCGGAGTCGTGAAAACTTACTGCGGAAGCGATTCCGACTGCTGCTCTTCGGGCGTCGTCAGACGGATCGCCATGAACAGTGCACCGATCAGCAGCATCAGCAGATAGATTTTCATGGTGTTCTCCGCTGCCTCATTGCAGCTTCCCAACGACAAATCTGCAAAACACGTTCCAGGCACTTCCAATGACAGTCGCGTGATAAGAAATGGTTAATCAGAGGTAACGGCATGGCCGAACAATTGAACGATCGTGAGAGTTCCGGCCTGGCCGACAAGCTCATGCAATATCTTCCGGCGCGGTTCCGTCCAGGCACGGCCGTGGTGCCGGTGGTGCGGCTGTCGGGCGTGATCGGCGCGGTGACGCCTTTGCGACCGGGTATGACGCTCGCGGGTGTCGCGCGCGTGCTGGAGCGGGCGTTTTCCTATCGCAACGCCAAGGCGGTGGCGCTGGTGATCAACTCGCCCGGTGGCTCGCCGGTGCAGTCGCGCCAGATCTATCTGCGCATCAAGCAGCTCGCGGCGGAGAAAAAGCTGCCGGTGTTGATCTTCGTCGAGGACGTCGCGGCCTCCGGCGGCTACATGATCGCCTGCGCCGGCGACGAGATCATCTGCGATCCCTCCTCGATCCTCGGCTCGATCGGCGTCGTCGGCGGCAGCTTTGGATTCCAGGAGGCCATCAGGCGGCTCGGCATCGAGCGGCGCCTCTACACCGCCGGTGCACACAAGGCGATGCTCGACCCGTTCCTCCCGGAACGCGCCGATGACGTCGCCAAGTTGAAGGCGATCCAGCGCGAGATCCACCAGATCTTCATCTCGCTGGTCAAGGACAGCCGCGGCGCGCGGCTGAAGAGCGACGATGACACGCTGTTCACGGGAGAGTACTGGGCCGGTGAGAGCGCGGTCGCGCTGGGGCTGGCCGACAGCATCGGCGATCTCCGCTCAACTCTTCGTGCCCGCTATGGCGAGAAGGTTCTCACCCCTGTGATCGCGCAGCCGACCGGCCTGTTGTCCGGCCTGTTGGGGCGGAAATCGCCCGGCGCGGGGCAGCTTTCGGCCCTGGAATCAGCGGCTGGCCTGCCGGACGAGCTGATCTCGGCCGTCGAGACGCGAGCGATCTGGGCGAAATTCGGGTTCTAGTGCTCGCGCCTCCGCGCCATTTCGCCCGGGCGGCGCCAATTGCGGCGCAGCTCAGTCTGCGCAACAATGCGCGTGGGGGCTGAGCACTAGACAAGGATCGACCGATGCCGCCGTTCGTCGCTTTCGCGGGCGTCCTGGGTGGGCTTGCCGTGGTCCGCTGGGCCTACAAGACCGCCATCCGGATCAACCAGGAGCTGGAGGAGATGCGCCTGTCGCGCGTCGCCGAGGCCGCCTCCATGGGGGACATCCAGACCCTGAAGCGTGACCCCGTGACGGGAGCTTATCGGCCGGGTTAGGGGCCCGCCCTCCGCTCAATCGTCATTCCGGGGCTCGCGAAGCGAGAACCCGGAATCCATCGAACCACGGAGCGAGCGGCGCAAATGGATTCCGGGCTCGCCCTGCGGGCGCCCCGGAATGACGGCCAATCCGCCCCCTTCGCCTTGATTCCCACCCCCGCCGTCGATACGGTCCCGCGCGATTCAACCCCCCGCGAGAGCCCGATCTGACGATGGACGCCTCATTGCCCGCCCATATGCGCCCGGAACGCTCGTTCCAGGGCTTCATCCTCGCGCTACAGCGGTTCTGGGCCGAGCAGGGCTGCGTGATTTTGCAGCCCTACGACATGGAGATGGGCGCGGGCACCTTCCATCCGGCCACCACCTTGCGCGCGCTCGGGCCGAAGCCCTGGAACGCCGCCTATGTGCAGCCCTCGCGTCGGCCCAAGGACGGCCGCTACGGCGAGAATCCGAACCGGATGCAGCACTATTACCAGTTCCAGGTGATCATGAAGCCGTCGCCGCCGAACCTTCAGGAGCTGTACCTGAAGTCGCTTGCCGCGATCGGCATCGATTCCGCCCTGCACGACATCCGCTTCGTCGAGGACGATTGGGAAAGTCCGACGCTGGGCGCCTGGGGCCTCGGCTGGGAGTGCTGGTGCGACGGCATGGAAGTCAGCCAGTTCACCTATTTTCAGCAGGTCGCGGGTTTCGAATGCGCGCCGGTCGCGGGCGAGCTCACCTACGGGCTCGAGCGCCTTGCGATGTATGTGCAGGGCGTCGACCGCGTCTACGACCTCAATTTCAATGGCCGCGATGGCGATGCCAAGGTCACCTATGGCGACGTCTTCCTTCAGGCCGAGCGGGAATATTCGAAGCACAATTTCGAAGTGGCCGACACCGCGATGCTGTTCGAGCAGTTCAAGATGGCTGAGACGGCCTGCCGGAAGTATCTCGAAGCAGGCTGGAAGGACGGCAAGCGCGAGGCGCATCTGATGGCGCTGCCGGCCTATGACCAGTGCATCAAGGCGAGCCACGTCTTCAACCTGCTCGATGCGCGCGGCGTGATCTCCGTGACCGAGCGGCAAAGCTACATCTTCCGCGTTCGCGAATTGGCAAAGGCCTGCGGCGAAGCCTGGATGCGTACCGAAGCGGGCGGAGCGGCCTGATGCCTGAATTGTTGCTTGAACTGTTCTCGGAAGAGATCCCCGCGCGCATGCAGGCCAAGGCGGCCGACGATCTGCGCCGCATGGTCACCGACAAGCTCGTTGCCGAAGGGCTCGTCTACGAAGGCGCAAAAGCCTTCGCGACGCCGCGCCGCCTTGCGCTGACCGTGCACGGCATCCCCGCACGCCAGCCCGATCTGAAGACCGAACGGCGCGGGCCCAAGGTCGGCGCGCCCGATGCGGCCGTGCAGGGTTTTCTGAAGGCAACGGGATTGAAGTCGCTGGATGAGGCCAAGATCCAGCGCGACCCCAAGGGCGACTTCTACATCGGATTAATCGAGAAGCCCGGCCGTGACGCTATCGACGTGCTCGCGGAAATCCTGCCCGTCATCATCCGCACCTTTCCCTGGCCCAAATCCATGCGCTGGGGCGCGCGCTCCGGCAAGCCGGGCTCGCTCAGCTGGGTGCGTCCGCTGCACGCGATCACCGCAACGTTCGGGCCCGAGACCGAAGAGCCCGATGTCGTGAAGTTCGAGGTCGACGGCATCGAGGCGGGCCAGACCACTTACGGTCATCGCTTCATGGCGCCGGCCGCAATCAGCGTGCGCCGGTTCGAGGACTACGAGGCGAAGCTGAAGGCCGCCAAGGTCATTCTCGATCCGCAGGCGCGCAAAGACATCATCTTCGCCGATGCCAAGGAACTGACCTTCGCACAAGGGTTCGACCTGGTTGAGGATCAGGTGCTGCTGGACGAAGTGTCCGGCCTCGTCGAATGGCCTGTCGTCTTGATGGGATCGTTCGAACAGGAATATCTCGCGATCCCCGAAGAGGTGATCCGCGCCACCATTCGCAACAACCAGAAGTGTTTCGTCGTCAGGGATTCCAAGACAGGGAAGCTGACCAACAAGTTCGTCCTCACCGCCAATATCGAGGCGGCCGACGGCGGCAAGGTCATTGTATCAGGCAACGAGCGCGTGATCCGTCCGCGCCTGTCGGATGCGAAGTTCTTCTACGAGACGGATCTGAAGACGAAGCTCGAGGATCGGCTGCCGAAGTTCGAGCAGATCGTGTTCCACGAGAAGCTCGGCACGCAGGCTGCGCGTATCAAGCGCATCGAGCGGCTCGCAGCCGAGATCGCGCCGCTCGTCGGCGCCGATGTCGCCAAGGCAACGCGCGCCGCGCATCTGGCGAAGGCGGATCTGCTGACGGAAGTCGTCGGCGAGTTTCCGGAAGTGCAGGGCCTGATGGGCAGGTACTACGCGCTGGCCCAGGGCGAGGACGCTTCCGTCGCTGCGGCTTGCGAGGAGCACTACAAGCCGCAGGGACCTGCCGATCGCGTCCCGACCGATCCGGTCAGCGTAGCGGTGGCGCTGGCGGACAAGATCGACACGCTGGTCGGTTTCTGGGCCATCGACGAAAAGCCGACCGGAAGCAAGGACCCGTATGCACTGCGCCGTGCGGCGCTGGGCGTGATCAGGCTGATTACCGAGAATGCGTTGCGCTTGTCGCTCATGAAGGTGGCGGAGTCCGCACTCGCCGGCTTACCGGTCAAGCCGGCCGATGCGCAAAAGCTTCCGAGCGATTTGCTCACCTTCTTCGCCGACCGATTGAAGGTCCAGCTGCGCGAGCAGGGTGCGCGCCACGACCTCGTCGATGCCGTGTTCGCACTAGGCGGCCAGGACGACCTTCTGATGATCGTCCGCCGCGTCGAGGCACTCGGAAAGTTCCTCGATAGCGACGACGGCAAGAACCTCCTCGCCGGCACCAAGCGCGCGAGCAACATCCTCTCGATCGAGGAGAAGAAGGACAAACGCACCTTCGACGGCGCGCCCGATGCCGCGCTTTACAGCCTCGGTGAGGAGAAGGCGCTTGCGAAGGCGATCGGCGAGGTGAAGGCGGAAGCCAGTGCCGCCGTCGCCAAGGAAGATTTTGCCGCGGCGATGAGCGCGATGGCAAAGCTGCGTCCGCCGGTCGATGCGTTCTTCGACAAGGTTCGCGTCAATGATGACGATGCGAAGGTGCGCGAGAACCGACTGAAGTTGCTGAACGAAATCCGCAGCGCCACGCGTGCGGTGGCGGATTTCTCGAAGATCCAGGATTGATCGCGTGCCCCGGACGCTGCGCAGTGCGCCGCGTCTTCGCGGCGTGATGCGCCGCAGAGCCGGGGCCCATGCCGGCCGCGTGCTCGGAGCTTCTGGGTCCCGGGTCTGCGCTTCGCTTGCCCGGGACACGAGAGCCGCACAAAAATGCCCCGCCCGGCGGGGGGAGAACCGGGCGGGGCCTGATGTCCGATTAACACTGCTCGCGCCAGCCTGATGTGACGCGCCGGACATCTAGTCGGTTTCAATCGGTTGATCTCAGTCCAGCACCTCGACGATGCGGCGCGAACGCGGCTCGACCAGCACCGTCTCTCCGTTCACGACGGTGTAGCGATAGGTGGTCGCGCCGAAACGTTGCGGCACGTCATAATAGGTGACGCCGCTTTCGGGTAAGGTGGCGCCGACCACCACGCGATCCGGGACACGGAAGGCCGGTACACGTTGTTCGACGACATATTCGCGGAAAGCCGGCCGCTGTTCGACCGCAATCGACGGGGCGCTGTCGACCACGGCGGGCGCGCGGCCGACGGTAACGCCGCTTTGCGCCTGCGCCGCAAGAGGCGAGCCGATCGCGGCCGCGAGCGCTGCAAGAGCAAGAATCCTGTTCCGCATGGACAACTCCTTCGACGTGATTTTTCGATGCGCCAATGGCGCGATCGGTTGCCAATGCATGCGACTTCGCAATGTTCCGGCAAAAGCCCTGCCGCATCAGCGGCAATTTCGGGCAGATTTCGTGGGTGGGGGAACTCGCACCGGCGTTGCGCGTCTCTACTCGCGGAACCGGGATCGCTATGATCCGCCTGCGATTCGTCTCACCTCCACAGAAAGAAAATTCATGCACATCACCGTCGCCCACATTTCGCCGATCCTGTCGTTGATTGCGGGCGTGCTCATCCTGATCATGCCGCGACTCCTCAATCTGATTGTCGCGATCTTCCTCATCGTGAACGGCGCGATCGGGCTCGGGCTCCTGAAGTGGCTCCGCTTCTAGGCGGTTTCACTTTTCGGAACTGTCCGTCTTGCGCGGGCCCGCCCAAAATGGTGTAAGGCCCGCGATTTCCCATTCCTCTCGCAGGTTGTGTGCAAGCTATGGCCAAAGCCGCCTCGAAGCCCAAGAAAATCCCGGCGAAAATCCCAGCGAAATCAAAGTCCTCTGCGGCAGCCAAGGCCGCGCCGCCAGCCCGCAAGGCGCTGGCCAAGAGCGCGCCGAAGCCCGCTGCAAAACCTGCTGCCAAGCCGGCGGCAAAGGCCGCGACCAAGGCGGCTCCGCCGAAGGTCGCCGCAAAGCCCGCACCGAAGAAGGCTGCACCCGCCAAGGCCGCGCCGGCCGCGGCCAAGGCCGGCAAATGGGTCTACACGTTCGGCGACGGCAAGGCCGAGGGCCGCTCGGAAATGCGCGACCTGCTTGGCGGCAAGGGCGCAAACCTTGCCGAGATGGCCAATCTCGGCCTGCCGGTGCCTCCGGGCTTCACCATTCCGACTTCGGTCTGCACCTACTTCTACGCGCACGACAAGTCCTATCCGAAGGAGCTGCAGTCGCAGGTTGAGAAGGCGCTGGACCATGTCGGCAAGTTGACCGGCAAGGTGTTCGGCGACACCAGCAACCCGCTGCTGGTCTCCGTGCGCTCCGGCGCGCGCGCCTCGATGCCGGGCATGATGGACACCGTGCTCAATCTCGGCCTCAACGACGAAACCGTTGACGCGCTGGCCGAGCTGTCGGGCGATCGCCGCTTCGCCTATGACAGCTACCGCCGCTTCATCACCATGTATTCCGACGTGGTGCTCGGCTTCGAGCATCATCACTTCGAGGAGATCCTCGATACCTTCAAGGACAGCCAGGGCTACACGCTCGACACCGATCTGTCGGCCGAGGACTGGGTCGAGCTGGTCGGCAAGTACAAGGACGCAGTCGCGCGCGAGACCGGCAAGGAGTTCCCGCAGGACCCGCACGATCAGCTCTGGGGTGCGATCGGCGCGGTGTTTTCTTCCTGGATGAACGCGCGCGCGGTGACCTACCGCAAGCTGCACGACATTCCGGAATCCTGGGGCACCGCGGTCAACGTGCAGGCCATGGTGTTCGGCAACATGGGCGAGACCTCGGCGACTGGCGTCGCCTTCACCCGCAATCCCTCGACCGGCGAGAGCAAGCTCTACGGCGAGTTCCTGATCAACGCTCAAGGTGAGGACGTGGTGGCGGGCATCCGCACGCCGCAGGACATCACCGAGGACGCGCGCAAGGAGTCGGGCTCCGACAAGGCGTCGATGGAATCGGCGATGCCGGAGGCCTTCAAGGAGCTGACGCGAATCTACACGCAGCTCGAAAAGCACTACCGCGACATGCAGGACATGGAGTTCACCGTCGAGCGCGGCAAGCTCTGGATGCTGCAGACCCGCGGCGGCAAGCGCACCGCCAAGGCGGCGCTGCGCATCGCGGTCGAGCTCGCCAATGAAGGCCTGATCTCGAAGAAGGAAGCGGTCACCCGCATCGATCCGGCTTCGCTGGATCAGCTCCTGCATCCGACCATCGATCCCAACGCCAAGCGCGATGTGATCGCGACCGGCCTGCCGGCTTCGCCCGGAGCCGCCTCCGGCGAGATCGTGTTCTCCTCGGACGAGGCGGCCAAGCTTCAGGGCGACGGGCGCAAGGTCATTCTGGTCCGCATCGAGACCAGCCCCGAAGACATCCACGGCATGCACGCCGCCGAAGGCATCCTGACCACCCGTGGCGGCATGACCTCGCACGCGGCGGTGGTCGCGCGCGGCATGGGCAAGCCCTGCGTCTCCGGCTGCGGCACCATCCGCGTCGATTACGGCCGCGGCACCATGAGCATCGGCTCGCGCACCTTCAAGACCGGCGACGTCATCACCATCGACGGCTCGCTCGGCCAGGTGCTGGCCGGCCGCATGCCGATGATCGAGCCGGAGCTGTCCGGCGAGTTCGGCACGCTCATGACCTGGGCCGACCAGGTCCGCAAGATCGGCGTGCGCGTCAACGGCGACACGCCCGACGACGCGCGCACTGCGATCAAGTTCGGCGCGGAGGGCATCGGCCTCTGCCGCACCGAGCACATGTTCTTCGAGGAGACGCGCATCCGCACGGTGCGCGAGATGATCCTCTCCGAGGACGAGCAGTCGCGCCGCGCCGCGCTCGCCAAGCTGCTGCCGATGCAGCGCGCCGATTTCGTCGAGCTGTTCGAGATCATGAAGGGCCTGCCGGTCACGATCCGGCTTCTGGATCCTCCCCTCCATGAGTTCCTGCCGCACACCCATGCCGAAGTCGAGGAAGTGGCGCGCGCCATGAACACCGATCCGCGGCGCCTCGCCGACCGTGCGCGCGAGCTCTCGGAGTTCAATCCGATGCTCGGCTTCCGCGGTTGCCGCATCGCGATCGCCTATCCCGAGATCGCCGAGATGCAGGCCCGCGCGATCTTCGAGGCGGCGGTCGAGGCGCAGAAGCGCACCGGCAAGGCCGTCGGCCTCGAGGTCATGGTGCCGCTGATCGCGACCAAGGCCGAGCTCGATCTCGTCAAGGCGCGGATCGATGCGACCGCGCAGGCGGTGATGCGCGACACCAACACCAAGCTGGCCTATCAGGTCGGCACCATGATCGAGCTGCCGCGCGCCTGCCTGCTCGCGGCCGAGATCGCCCAGTCGGCCGAGTTCTTCTCCTTCGGCACCAACGACCTGACGCAGACCACCTACGGCATCAGCCGCGACGACGCGGCGAGCTTCCTCGGTCCCTACGTCGCGAAGGGCATCCTCTCGGTCGATCCCTTCATCGCGCTCGACCAGGAGGGTGTCGGCGAGCTCGTCAAGATCGGCGTCGCGCGCGGCCGCAAGACCCGTCCGCAGCTCAAGGTCGGCATCTGCGGCGAGCACGGCGGCGATCCCGCTTCGGTCGCCTTCTGCCACCAGATCGGCCTCGACTACGTGTCATGCTCGCCCTATCGCGTGCCGATCGCCCGTCTCGCCGCGGCGCAAGCCGCGCTCGGCAAGGCGATCGCGAGCCAGGCGTAAGCGACGAGTAGATGTGAATGCGAAAGAGGCGGGGGCAAAACCCCGCCTCTTTTTTGCGTGCCGCTGCATCCCCGTCGTCATTGCGAGCGCAGCGAAGCAATCCAGAATTTCTCCGCAGAGAAAGTCTGGATTGCTTCGTCGCTTCGCTCCTCGCAATGATTAGTGTGTTGCGTGCGCAACCGCCACACACTCACTGTCATCGCCCGGCTCGACCGGGCGATCCAGGACTCCGCGGCGTCTGTGCTTGATCCGAGAAGCTGCGGCGTAATGGATGCCCCGTTCAAGTCGGAACATGACAGCGATGGACCCGGCGATGCTTTCCGCAACATCGGGAACGCACCGCGCGTCCCACAATGATACGCACCGTCAAGAGTTCCTTCACCATTCGCGTTGACCGGTTGTTTACCGCTTCACATAAGTGCGCATTCAGCAAGCCGCGCGATTTCCCCGTGAAAACACCTGTGTTCGCTTGAGTGTGCCGTGTGCGCAACGCGGATTAACGCCCCGGCAACCTAAATTAGATACTTACGATAAAGATCGAATTGCACGGATGTACTGCGGCTCGATTGTTCTGGCGTAAGCGTAGCGTGAGCGTAACGATGTCAGTGTTGCGTAACCATCCGAAGGGCGCGCGGTTCGCGTCCTTCGGCATCGGTCTCTGCATCTTCGCATTGATGCCGAGAGAGACCGGCTATCAGGACATTGCCTCGCTGCTGGCGCGCCAACCCGGCGTCGCCGAGCGCTGGCAGAAGCAGGTTTATTCCGCTGCGTCCTCCATCCAGCTGGCGACCTACAGCTTTTCCCGTCCCATCGGCACCTCGGTTCCGCAGAGCGCGATGGTTCGCCTCGCGAGCATTGACGGCCGCGACGTCACCGGCGCGATCAGCCGCAATCCGGCGCTGCAGGCGCCGCCGCGCTACCAGGCCGCGGATTTTCCCAAGGTCGATCGCTCGATGAAGGGTGATCGCCTCGCGATCGCGACGCCAACGACATCTCCCGATGCGGCCGCGCCGGCCGCAGCGCCCGCGCCGGAAGACCCCGCGACGTCGAACAGCTCCGTGTTCGGTGCCAAGTCCGCCGCGTTGCCGCAGGCGATGTCGCCCGAATCCGCCGCCGTGCTCGATCCCGAGCTCCAGGAGGCGCTCCGTGCGCCGCCGCTGCCGCAATACAGCAATGCGCCGCAGGCCAGCGAGGCCGCGCGCGCCTTCGCGGTGCAGCCGCTGGAAGCGCTCAAGCGTGCGCCGGCCGCGCCCGCGCGTGATCCCTTCAGCGTCAAGACCTCGAATCTGTTCTTCGGGAGCTCCTCGCTCGGCGGCAATCTCGAGAGCATCGAGAGTTGGCAGCCCGGCGCCGAGCCGCTGATCGTGATGCCCGATCCCGACATGAAGGTGACGGCCTCGCTGCCGCCGCCGACGGCGGATATCGGCAAGGACATCGAGAGCGGCGAGAGCGTTGCGCCGAAGGGCGAGGTCAACGCCGACAACCAGCGCGCCAAGTCGCCGGCGGAGCGGCTCGCGCTCGACGACAAGTCGCGTGCCAAGTCCGAGAAGTGCCTTGCCGAGGCCGTCTATTTCGAATCCCGCGGCGAGGCCGTCCGCGGCCAGATCGCGGTGGCACAAGTGGTGATGAACCGCGTCTTCTCCGGCAAATATCCCGACACCGTGTGCGGCGCGGTCTATCAGAACAAGCACCGTCATCTCGCCTGCCAGTTCACCTTCGCCTGCGACAACAATACCGATGTCATCCGCGAGCCCGAGATGTGGGAGCGCGCGAAGAAGATCTCGAAGGCCATGCTCGACGGCCAGATCTGGCTGCCCGAGGTCGGCAAGTCGACGCACTATCATGCCTATTGGGTGCGCCCGTCCTGGGTCGCCGAGATGAAGAAGATGTACAAGACCGGCGTGCACACCTTCTATCGCCCGCGTGCCTGGGGCGACGGCAGCGAGGTGCCGAGCTGGGGCACGCCCGCGCAGACCGCGGCGCTCTCCGCCGAGCTCGCGCAGGAAGCCAAGAGTTCCGCCGAGATGGGCGAGCGCCGTTAGTGCTCTACAAGAGACCGTCACGGCCAGGACAAGCCCGGCCATGACGTTTTGAGCGCGCCCGTGCTCCAATCACGCCTCGATATCCAGCGCACAGTCGAAATTCGGCGCCGAATGCGTCAGCGCGCCGGCCGAGGCGTAGTCGACCCCGGTCGCCGCAATCGCCGCGATCGAGTCGAGGGTTACGCCGCCAGAGGCCTCGAGTTTGAGCCGGCCCTCGTTGAGCCTCACCGCCTCACGCAGTGTGGCGAGGTCCATGTTGTCGAGCAGCACGGCGTCGGCCATTCCGGTGGCCAGCACTTCGCGCAGTTGCGCAAGCGTATCGACCTCGATCTCGATCTTGACGAGATGGCCGGCATGGGCGCGGGCGCGCTCCAGCACGGGGCCGATGCCGCCGGCCGCCGCGATGTGGTTGTCCTTGATCAGGATCGCATCGTCGAGGCCAAAGCGGTGATTGAAGCCGCCGCCGCAGCGCACGGCATACTTCTCCAGCGCCCTTAGTCCCGGCGTGGTCTTCCGGGTGCAGCAGATGCGCATGTTCGTGCCTTCGGTGCGCGCGACGTAGTCGGCGGTGAGCGTCGCGATGCCCGACAGGCGGCCGACGAAATTCAGTGCGGTCCGCTCGGCCGTGAGAATGGCGCGTGCCGGCCCCGAGATCGTCAGCACGTGCTGGCCGCGGGCAACACGTGCGGCGTCGCGGACATGCGCACGCAGCTCAATATCGGGCGAGAGCTTGTGCAGCGTCGCCAGCGCCAGCGGCAATCCGGCGATCACGCCGGACTGGCGCGCGACCAGGATCGCCTGCGCCGCCGTCGATTCCGGAATCGTAGCCAGCGAGGTGACGTCGCCGGCACGGCCGAGATCCTCGTCGAGCGCGCGCTGCACGGCCGCATCGATTGCGAGCGGCGAGAGAAAGGCGTCGGGATAGAGCAGTGAGGTTGCCGTGATCATGAGAACTCCGTCAGGCCATCAGGGGTTGCGCGGTGCGCGGCATGGGGCGATCGGTGATGCGGTCGGCGACCTCGCGAACTGCGGCGAGCGTGGTCATCGTTCGCCGCGCCAAAGCAGGAACATCCGCCGGATGGTCGATGCGGAAATGCGCACCGCGGCTCTCGCGCCGCGCCCAGGCCGTGGCGGCTACGAGCAGCGCAGACGTCGCCATGTTGCGCAGCGCGATGCTCATGCTCTCGCGCTCGAGCGCGGCGAAGCTGTGCACGGCTTCCGCAAGCCCATCGCCCTCGCGGATCACGCCGACGCGCGCGCTCATCATCGCCCGCAACCGCTTCATGACCGCAGCATCTGGTGCGGCGCTGGGCGGCGTCACCAATGCGTCGGGGAGCCGTGCCGGCGAGGGGACGGCGCAGCCGGCGATGTCGTCGGCGATGCGCGCGGCGTAGACCACAGCCTCCAGCAGCGAATTGGAGGCGAGCCGGTTGGCGCCATGTGCGCCGGTGGAGGACACTTCGCCGCCAGCCCAGAGCCCGTCGATCGAGCTGCGACCGTGCGCATCCACCGCGATGCCGCCCATGTGGTAGTGCGCGGCCGGTGCGATCGGGATGGCCTCGGTCGCGGGATCGATGCCGGCGGCGATGCAGCTTGCGTGCACGGTCGGAAATTTTTCGGCGAAGCGCGAGCCCAGCGCCTGCCGCGCATCGAGGAAGGCGCCGCGCCCGGCGGCGATCTCGGCGAACACGCCGCGAGCGACGATGTCGCGCGGCGCGAGCTCGGCGAGCCGATGCCGCGCCGTCATGAAGCGCTCGCCACGGCCGTTGATCAGCGTCGCGCCTTCGCCGCGCAGCGCCTCCGTCGCGAGCGGCGCGGGATCACGCCCGACCATGATGGCGGTGGGGTGGAACTGAACGAATTCGGGATCGGCGATCACGGCGCCGGCGCGTGCGGCGATCGCAAGGCCCGAGCCGCCGGCCTCGATCGGATTGGTGGTGACGGCATAGAGATGCCCGAGGCCGCCGGTTGCAAGCACCACCGCGCGGGCGGCGAGCAGGATGGGCCGTGCGGCCGCGTTGCCCGCCTCACGCAATTGAAGTCCGCTCACGGCGCCATCTTCGGTCAACAGTGTCTCAGCAACGAGACCTTCGATGATGCGGATCGACGGTGTCCGGCGCGCCGCCTCGCTCAGCGCCGCGATGATCGCCGCACCCGCCGCATCGCCGCGGACATGCACGATCCGACGCGCGGAATGGGCAGCTTCGCGTCCGACCGCGAGCCTGCCTTCGAGATCGCGGTCGAACGGCACGCCATAAGCCAGCAGATCGTGAATCCGCGGCCCGGCCTCGCGCGCGATGCCGAGCGCGACTGCTTCGTCGACGAGGCCGCCGCCCACCGCGACGGTGTCGGCGGCATGCGCTTCCGGCGTGTCGCCTTCGGCCACCGCCGCCGCGATGCCGCCTTGTGCCCGTGCCGATGATGCGCCCTGTCCGAGCGGCGCGGCCGAGATCAGCGTCACCGGCCGCGGCGAAAGCTTCAGCGCACAGAACAGTCCGGCAAGGCCGCCGCCGACGATGACGACGTGGTCGGTGTTGCGGGTGAAGTTGTGGATGTTGCTAGTTGTCATGGCTCTTTCCTTTGATTCCCCTGTCGTCCCCGCGAAGGCGGGGACCCATACGCCGCGGCGGAAGTTGTTGCGCGAAGCTGCGTGTTGCCTTTCTTCGTCAAACATCTTCCTGTGGTTATGGGTCCCGGATCTGCGCTTCGCTTCGCTGCGCTTGTCCGGGACGACACCGAGTGCATTGCTAGTTCTTCAAATTGATCATTCGCTCGACCGATCGCCGCGCACGCGCCGCGAGCGCGGGGTCGATCGTCACTTCCTCGCGGAGCGTCAGCAGACTCTCGAGGATGTTGGCGAGCGTGATGCGCTTCATGTGCGGGCAGAGATTGCAGGGGCGCAGCATCTCCACATCGGGCAGCTCGGCCCGGACGTTGTCGGCCATCGAGCATTCCGTGATCATCACCAGCCGCCGCGGCCGCTTGTTGCGCACCCAGCTGATCATGTGCGCGGTCGAGCCGGTGAAGTCGGCCTCCGCCAGCACGTCCGGCGGGCATTCGGGATGCGCGATGATCTGCACCGTGGGATCGGCGTCGCGAAGGCCGCGCAGCTCGTCGCCCGTGAAGCGCTCGTGCACCTCGCAGGCGCCCTTCCAGGCGATGATCTTCACGTCGGTCTTGGACGCCACGTAGGTCGCGAGATAGCGGTCGGGGAGGAAGATCACGCTCGGCGCATTCAGGCTCTCGACCACCTGCACCGCGTTCGACGACGTGCAGCAGATGTCGACCTCGGCCTTCACCTCCGCCGAGGTGTTGACGTAGGCGACCACAGGCACGCCGGGAAACTTTTCGCGGAGCAGGCGCACGTCGGCCCCGGTGATGCTGGCGGCGAGCGAGCAGCCGGCCCGCGAATCCGGGATCAGCACCGTCTTGTCCGGGTTGAGCAGCTTCGAGGTCTCCGCCATGAAGTGCACGCCGCACTGCACGATGATGTCGGCCTTCACCTTGGTGGCTTCGACCGCAAGCTGAAGCGAGTCACCGGCGATGTCGGCGACGCAGTGGAAGATCTCCGGCGCCTGGTAATTGTGCGCGAGGATCACGGCGTTCCGGGCGCGCTTCAGTTCGTTGATCGCCTTGATCGTCGGTGCCATCAGCGGCCATTCGATCGGTGGGATCACGTGCTTCACGCGCTCGTAGAGGGATGCGGTGGCGCGCTCGACCGCTGGCGTCCAGTCCAGCGAGGGCGTCGGCAGGGCCAGTTCGGGCCGGCCGAGCGTGGCGCGAGGGGCGCTGCTGATGGTCCGGCCCTGCGGCCGGCTGGCGAAATCGTCGGGGCCGTAAATTCCAGTGATCGGCATCGAAGCCTCCCTCGCGTGTGAATTATACTCAATCTGAGTATATGTAGAGCCTGAGTAATCCGGCCAAGAGGCCGGAGCGGGACGCCTTCGAAGCCCTGATATGCTCAATATGAGTAGATCGAAGATAACACGCGCTGACGAGAACGGCTAGGGGGTGTCGCACACGTTCCCGTCAAGTCACGCGACGCGCGTCAGGGAGGCCGAATTGAAACGCAATGCTTCCGCGGAAGCCCTTCGTGGAACGCAAACGTTTTTGGCTTGGGATTTTCATGCAGATGCATTAAACGGCTCGATAGCGGCCGCCGATTTGCGGATCCGCCGACGACAGATGAGGAACTCCATGTCGACACAAGCGGGCGAGCTCGGTCAGACCTCACGTGCCTCCAACTGGCGCACCCCGGCTGTCATCATCCTCTGCGGCTGCGCGATCGGCATGCTCGGCTTCGGTCCGCGCTCGGCGCTGGGTTTCTTTGTGCAGCCGATGAGCCATGAGTTCGCCTGGGGCCGCGACGTGTTCGGCCTTGCCATCGCCGTCCAGAACCTGCTGTGGGGCCTCGGCCAACCCGTCGCGGGAGCGGTCGCCGATCGGTTCGGCCTGTTCCGCGTGATGTGCGTCGGTGCTCTGCTCTATGCCGGCGGCCTGCTCCTGATGCGCTACTCCTCGACGCCGCTGTCGCTCGACATCGGCGCCGGCGTCATGATCGGCTTCGGTCTCGCCGGCTGCTCGTTCAACCTGGTGCTGTCGGCGTTCAGCAAGCTCCTGCCGGCCGAGAAGCGCGGCCTTGCGCTCGGCGCCGGCACCGCGGCGGGATCCTTCGGACAGTTCTTGTTCGCGCCGATCGGCGTCGCGCTGATCGACAATTTTGGCTGGCAGCAGGCGCTCTCCGTATTCGGCTTCCTGATGTTGCTGATCATCCCGCTATCGCTGGCACTCTCGACGCCGCCGGTCGCGAGCACCGCCAACACGACGCCGGCGGACGAGCAGACGTTTACGAGGGCGCTCGCAGAGGCCTTCGGCCACCGCTCTTACGTGCTCTTGGTGCTTGGCTTCTTCACCTGTGGCTTCCAGCTCGCCTTCATCACCGTGCATCTGCCCGCCTTCCTGGTCGATAACGGCATCACGGCGCAAACCGGCGGCTGGGTGATCGCGGCGATCGGCCTGTTCAACATCGTGGGCTCGCTCAGCGTCGGCTATCTCCAGAATTCGCTGCCCAAGCGCTACATCCTCTCGACGATCTACTTCACCCGCGCGCTGGCGACACTCGCCTTCATCTCGTTCCCGATCACCCCGTTCTCGGCGATCGCGTTCGGCGCGGTCTCGGGCCTGACCTGGCTGTCGACGGTGCCGCCGACCTCCGCGCTGGTGGCGCTGATGTTCGGTACGCGCTGGCTTGCGACGCTCTACGGCTTCGCCTTCGTCAGCCATCAGGTCGGCGGCTTTCTCGGCGTCTGGTTGGGGGGCATCGTGTTCGAGCGTTTCGGTTCCTACACGCCGATCTGGTGGCTCTCGATCCTGTTTGGTGTGCTCTCCGCGCTGATCAATCTTCCCATCGTGGAGAAACCGGTTCAGCGAGCGGTTGCGCAGCCTGCCTGATCGGCTAAACATCCCCGACAAACAAGTCAGGGAGTTCAGTCGTGGGCACATTCAAGGCGATCCGGATCGACAAGGCGGATAAAGGCACCACCGCGCAGCTGACGCAGTTCGACGAAGCCGAGCTGATGGACGGCGACGTCACCGTGCGCGTCGAATGGTCGACGCTGAACTACAAGGACGGCCTCGCGCTGTCAGGCAAGGCGCCGGTGGTGCGCCGTTTCCCGATGATCGCCGGCATCGATTTCGCCGGCACGGTCGAAGCGTCCTCGCACCCGCAATGGAAGGCGGGCGACAAGGTGGTCTGCACCGGCTGGGGCATGGGCGAGACCCATCTCGGCGCCTATGCCGAGAAGGCGCGCGTGAAGGGCGACTGGCTGGTCGCGCTGCCACAGGGCTTGTCGACGCGCGACGCCATGGCGATCGGCACCGCCGGCTTCACCGCGATGCTCTCCGTGCTGGCGCTGGAGAAGCACGGCATCTCGCCAAAGAGCGGCCCGGTCGTGGTGACGGGTGCCGCCGGAGGCGTCGGCTCGGTTGCCACCGCGGTGCTGTCGAAGCTCGGCTACCACGTCATCGCCTCGACCGGTCGCGCCTCGGAGGCCGACTACCTGAAGCACCTGGGTGCAGCCGAAGTGATCGACCGCAACGAATTGTCTGCGCCGGCAAAGCCTTTGGCCAAGGAGCGCTGGGCGGGTGGCGTCGACAGCGTCGGTTCGACCACGCTCGCCAACCTGCTCTCGATGACGAAGTACGGTGGGGCGATCGCGGCCTGCGGCCTGGCGGCCGGCATGGACCTGCCTTCGTCCGTCGCACCGTTCATTTTACGCGGGGTGTGCCTTCTCGGCATCGATTCCGTGATGTGCCCGATCGAGCCGCGGAAAGCTGCCTGGCTGCGCCTGGCCTCCGATCTGGACCGGACAAAACTAGCTGAAATTACTAAGGAAATTCCGCTTGCGGAGGCGCCGGATTGGGGCGCGAAAATCCTGGCCGGCGAAGTCCGCGGCCGCATCGTGGTAAAAATTGTCTAACGGCGTTCAGACTTTACCAACCAACGTGCTCCAATGTTGCCATGGTTAGTATGGTAAGCAGCGGGTAAAGAGAGATAAGGCATCGCCCGCTGCGGGGGTTGGGTTCGGAGTAGAGCATGCTTGCGCGTATTGTGTTGGGGGCTGTCACGGCGGCAGTGACGTTTGCGCCGGCCATTGCCGGAAGCATGAATGCTGACGAGGCGCGCCGCTTCGTCGCCGGCAAGGTGTTCGCCTTCACCTGTTTCGACGGCACCCGCGGTGCGGGCCGCATCCTCGACGATCTCGGTGCCGCCGGCGCCGTGCAGTTCTCGGGCGCGGGCCCGGTCAAACATCTCCGCCTCCCCGGCAACACGCTCCAGATCCGCGGCCAGAACGTCTGCGCTTCGATCAAGGGGATTCCGTTCGAGCCCTGTTTCAACCTGGAAAAGACCGATGATCGCAGCTTCCGCGGCTCGGTTTCCGGCATGGGCTTCGCCTATTGCGACTTCCACCATCAGGGCGGCAATCAGATGCTGATGGCGCGCGCCGCCGCGCGTCCGCGTTCGCTGCGCTCTTCGGAGCGTACCGGTTCGGTTCCTGCACCCCACACCGAAGTCGCCGCGCGTGTCGAGACGCCGCGTGTCGAGAGCGGTCGCCTCGAGCCGGTGAAGGCGGAAGCCAAATCGGAAGCCCCGAAGATCGAGGCTCCGCTGGAGCTGCGCCGCTCTACGCAGTGAGCCGGCTGCGGACCGTCCCCGCACACTTCTTCCGTTGAAGACATCGATCGAGCACGAAGCCGCCGCGCCGTAGTCGTACGGAGGGCGGTTTTCATGTGTTGGTAGCTGTTCGCGTCCCAGTTTGTGTACGGCCGGGGGACGCGGCCCTACGCAAGGGTTCAACGATGTCGCTGTATTTCTTCCGCATCAGCACCGGGCGCTATTCCGGCGCCGCCGATCAACCGTACGAGTTCGAGGATCGCGCCGCCGCATGGACCGAGATGACCGAAGTCTGCGCCAATCTGCTCGGCAGCATCGCGCGCGGCCTGAAGCCGAACGGCGAGTGGCGCATGGAGCTGCTCGACGAAAACAAGAAGCCGGTCTTTTGTATCAGCCTCGTGGGAGAAGCCGTGATGCGGTAGGGCGAGGCCTCCATCGCTGCTTGTGATTGACTTGTGCAGCGCACGACGAGGGGTTGGCCGGTTTCTCGGCATCGTGCCCGCGGCCTGACGGTGGCGTCTCTCAGATGGTCTGCAACCGCCGCGCGTGATGGCGCTGCGGTTGCGCGCATCCGTGCTTCGGCGCCGCGACAGATGCGCGCAGGGTTAACCTTCCGGAAAAACGATGCAGGCATGATCGGCGCAATTTTCGGGCGCTGAGTCGCCCCTCGCGTATTGCGTCTGGATCGTTGGAGCACATTCATGAGCGGCATTTCCATTCGCCTCACCCACAAGGTCATGGCGATCGGACTCTTCGGACTTATCGGTCTTGCCGCTTTCGGCGCGATCTACGAGATCGGCAGCCTCTCCCAGGATGCGTCCCGCGACACTGCGAACCGCGCCCGTGCGATCGCGGATCTGAACAAGCAACTCTCCATCGAGATGCTGGAGGCGCGCCGCAACGAGAAGAACTTCCAGCAGCGGCGGAACGAGCGTTATGCCAAGGAACATGCCGAACTGATCGAGCCGATCAACCGCGATTTCGAGGCAATGGAGCGGTTGATGGTGGCCGGCGGCATGACTGCGCTAGCCGACAAGACGAAGCAGGCTCAAGCCGGCTTCAAGCGCTACGCTGCGGATTTCGGTACGCTGGTGACGGCCGAGACAAGGCTCGGGCTGAACGAGACGCTCGGCCTGTCCGGCTCGCTTCGGGCCGCGGTGCACGCCATCGAGACCAAGCTGAAGGAGATCGACGATCCGAGGTCGACGTCCTGGATGCTGATGATGCGCCGGCACGAGAAGGACTTCATGCTGCGGCGCGATCCCAAATACATTGCCGAGGTGAAGAAGGCCGCGGTTGAATTCTCCAAGGCGATCGAGGTCGTGGCCGTTCCGACGGCGGTGATGAACGACATCACGGCGAAGCTCCAGAAGTACCAGGCCGAGTTCGCGGCCTGGGCCGAGACCGCGCAGCAAAGTACCGCTCTCGATGCCAGCATGATGAAGACGTTTCGCGAACTCGAGCCGTTGATGGTCGAGGTGCGGACCGCCGTTGACGCGATGTACAGGCAGGCCGATGCCGCTGAAGCAGCGACCCGCGACGCCGTGCGCTTGTGGATGATGGTCGCGTTCGGCGTCACGGTCGTGGTGCTCGCCGTGGTCGGCTTCCTGCTCGGGCGTTCGATCTCGAAGGCACTCGGCGCCATGGTGGATGCGATGACGCGGCTGGCGCGCGGCGAGCTCTCGATCTCCGTTCCCGGCGTCGGGCGCAGGGACGAGATCGGCGAGATGGCCGGCGCGGTCGAAGTGTTCAGGACCAACATGGCCGAAGCCGAGCGACTGCGCGCCGAGCAGGCGGAGGCTGCTGCACGCGGGCGCGAGCAGCGCAAGGCGGACATGCAACGGCTCGCGGATGCGTTCGAGGGCGCGGTCGGCGAGATCGTCGAGACCGTGTCGTCGGCGGCAATCGAGCTCGAGGCGTCCTCCAACACGCTGACGCAGGCCGCCGAGCGCGGCAACGGGCTCGCCACGGCCGTGGCGGCGGCCTCGGAGGAGGCCTCCGCGAACGTGCAGTCGGTGTCGTCAGCGAGCGAGGAGATGACTTCCTCGATCTCCGAGATCAGCCGTCAGGTGCAGGAATCGGCGCGGGTCGCCGACGTTGCCGTGGACCAGGCGAAGCGCACCAATGCGCGCGTCGCCGAGCTGACGAAAGCGGCCGGCCGCATCGGCGACGTGGTCGATCTAATCAACACCATCGCCGCCCAGACCAATCTGCTGGCGCTGAATGCCACGATCGAGGCGGCGCGGGCAGGCGAGGCCGGCAAAGGCTTTGCCGTCGTGGCGACGGAAGTGAAGGCGCTTGCCGAGCAGACTGCGAAGGCGACCGGCGAGATCGGCCAGCACATCGGCGCAATCCAGGCTGCGACCGAGGACTCCGTCGGTGCGATCAGGGAGATCGGTAACACCATCGCGCGCATGTCCGAAATCTCCTCGACCATTGCCGCTGCGGTGGAGGAGCAGGGCGCGGCGACCCAGGAGATCTCCCGCAACATCCAAAATGCCGCGCATGGCACCGCGGAGGTCTCCGCGAACATTGGCCAAGTCCAGCGCGGCGCCGGCGAGACCGGGGCTGCATCGGCACAGGTGCATTCGGCTGCGCAATCGCTGTCGCAGGAGAGCAACCGGCTGAAGAGCGAGGTGACGCGTTTCCTGGAGTCCGTGCGGGCGGCGTGACGCTGGCCTTGTCGATGCTGCAAGCCATCACACGGGGCGGAGATCTGTGCAGCCGGTTGCAGAAATGGTGACTGCCCGGCGGCGTCCCGTATTTTTACGTAGGATCATGTTAACGACTGCTTGCGACAATGCGGCGCAATCTTACGCGATAAGAACCAGCCAGCATTGTTGAACTGACCTCCGCCCCGACGTCCTTCGTGACGCCTGAGGCGCAGATGACGTGCGCGTTGCCGGGTACCAACGGGATTTGTGTGATGTCGAAATTGTCGATCGTATTCAAGCTGCTGACCGTGTTGTCGGTCCTCGTATTGTCGCTCGCCGGCGTTGGCGTCATGGCGATCGGCACGATGCAGAACATCAACGCCCACACCGTCGAGATCGCGGAAAGCTGGCTGCCGAGCGTGCGTGCGCTCGGCTCGATGCGTGCCGACATCAACGAGCTGCGCGTCGCGCTGCGCCTTCACTTGATGCAGGATACCGCTGAAGGCAAGGATGCCGCCGAGAAACGTCTCGCTTCGCTGCGTGAGCGCATCGAGAAGACCCGCAAGGTCTACGAACCGCTGATCAGCGCGGCCGAGGAGCGCTCGCTCTACCAGCAATGGGCCAAGGCGTGGGCCGAGTACCTGAATGGGGTGCAAGAGGTCATGGCGCTTTCGCGCAAGGGCGTCGGGCGTTTCCCTGCCGACGCCAATGAAATGTTGCAGACCAAGGTGGCGAAGATGGCCCAGGCGGCCGATCCGCTGCTGCAGAAGGGCATCGAACTCAACAACAGCGGCGCCGAGCTGGAGACCAAGCAGGCCGCCGACAGCTACGCAACGATCTTCCGCGTTCTGGTCGGCGTCATCGTGTTCTCGGTCGTGATCGCGATCGGCGCCGCCTATTATCTCGTGCGCGACGTTTCTCGCGGCATTGCCTCGATCATCCGTCCGATGCAGTCGCTCGGCGAAGGCGACCTCTCGGCCGAGGTGCCGCATCGCGGCGAGAAGACCGAGATCGGCTCGATGGCCGATGCGCTCCAGATCTTCAAGGAGGCGTTGATCGCCAAGAAGGCCGCAGACGAGGCGGCCGCCGCCGACGCCGAGGCCAAGATCGAGCGCGGCCGCCGCGTCGATGCCATCACCCGCAAGTTCGAAGCCATGATCGGGGAGGTGGTCGGCACCGTATCGTCGGCCTCGACCGAGCTGGAGGCATCGGCGACGACGCTGACCAACACGGCGCAGCGCGGCCAGGAGCTCGCGACCGTCGTCGCAGCTGCCTCCGAGGAGGCGTCCACCAACGTCCAGGCCGTGGCTTCCGCCTCGGAGGAGCTGTCCTCCTCCATCACCGAGATCAGCCGCCGCGTTCAGGATTCGGCGCGGATGGCCGCCGAAGCCGTCGAACAGGCGGCGCGGACCAACGAGCGCGTCAACGCGCTGTCGCAGGCGGCGTCCCGTATCGGCGACGTCGTCGAGCTCATCAACACCATCGCGGGCCAGACCAATCTGCTGGCGCTGAACGCGACCATCGAGGCGGCACGCGCCGGCGAGGCCGGCCGCGGCTTCGCGGTCGTCGCGTCCGAGGTCAAGGCGCTCGCCGAGCAGACCGCGAAAGCGACCGGCGAGATCGGCGCGCAGGTGTCGGGCATCCAGTCCGCCACGCAGGAATCGGTCAGCGCCATCCAGGAGATCGGCGGCACCATCGAGCGGCTGTCCGAGGTCTCCGCGGCCATCGCCGCCGCCGTCGAGGAACAGGGCGCGGCGACGCAGGAGATCTCGCGCAACGTGCAGCAGGCTTCGGTCGGCACGCAGGAGGTCTCGATGAACATCACCGACGTGCAGCGCGGCGCGATCGAGACCGGCTCGGCCTCGACCGAAGTGCTGTCGGCGGCGAAATCGCTGGCGACCGACAGCACCCGTCTGAAGGTCGAGGTCGCGCAATTCCTGGAGTCGGTGCGCGCGGCCTGATCCTCAGGAGCATGATCCGGAAAAGCGGCTTTCCGAAAAGATCATGCTCACATCATTCAGCTACTCGGCTGTGGAGCCGGCGGCGGTGCGACCTGCCGCCGGAACAGGATGCGCTGGTAGAGCCAGCCGATCGCCACCAGCACGACGCCGAGGCACATGAACGACAGCGCGCGATAGACGCCCGTCAGCATCGACATGTCGATGACGAAGGCCTTCAGGATCGTCAGCGCGATGACGACGGCAGATGCCAGCCGCGCACGCTCCGAATTGACGAGGATGCCGACGCCGAGCAGCACCACGCCGAAGGCGAGCCAGCCGATCGAATAGGTGTACTGCTCCGCGCCGGTCGTCTCGCCGGTGGAGAGGATCGGACCGTGATAAAAGCGGCGGATCTCCAGCGTGACATAGGCGAGCGCGAACAACAGCGCGCCGCCGGCGATGGTGTTGGCGTAGACCTTGCCGCGCATCCCAACCGCCGCATAGGACAGCAGCAGCATCAGCACCGCCGGCAGCGCATAGCCGAGCAGCAGCAGGTTGAACACCGGGCCGCCGACGTCGATGTGCCAGAGCAACGGGTTCTCCAGGATGAAGAGGCCGAACACGCTGATCAACCCGGCGATGGCGGTGAGCACGATTGCACCGACATTGTGCACGATGCTGCGGCTGCGCAGCCGCAGACGTTCCAGCCCGATCGCCATGGCAAGTGACACGCAGACCTGGAGCGCGCATTCGAGCAGAGACGGCGGGGCCGTCATATAGCCACCCGTTGCAAGGTGCCGGATCTCCATGAAGGCGAGCAGCGCGGTGAACAGGATGGCGGCGGCCTCGACCACGCGCAGCGGCGCGTCGTCGGCGCGGCGGCGCAGGAAGATGCTCGCGCCCCAGAACGCGGCGGCCGGCAGGCCGTAGCCCCACAGCAGCCAGTTGAAGATCGGCGTGGTGCCGACGGCGTCACCGACGATGAGCGGATCATAAGCGATGCGCGCAGTGACGATCGCGGCGAAGATCGCCGCGAGCCGGCGCAGCACCGGGATCGGCCGCTGCAACGAAATCCAGGCCGTGCCGAGCGACATCAGCGCGAGCGCGATCGTGAGCCAGCCTTTTTCCAGCGCGAAGGTCAGCGCCAGCGCCAGTGCGCCGAGCGTGCCCGTGGCGAACAATGCGACGGAGGTGGCGAGCCCTGGTCGATTTTCGCGGCGCGCCAGGGATTCGGTCGCGGCACCAAAGGCGGCGGCGAGCAGCACGGCGAGGATCGCAAACGGGATCGAGCGATCGAGATGGGCAACGCGCGCATAGAGCGCAACCAGGATCGCGATCGGGGTCGCGACCGCTGCCGCCGACCACACCACCGGGATGACCACAGAGTTCGACCGGCCTTGCGCAAGGAAGCCGGCAATGCCGAAGCCGGCAGCGAAGATCGCGGCGGTCACCAGATGCAGCGTCACGGAGCCGTCGATCGCCGTTGGACCGACACCGGATATCGGGCCGCCCGGCAGCACCAGCATGTCGGGATTGGCGCGCACCGCCCATTCGGCGAACACGATGAATACGGCGGCACCGGCAGCGCCCAGCGCGCCGGTCGCGGCCGGCGCGCGCCAGGCCACGAACAGTGTTCCGGCGACCAGCAGTGTGAAAGCGATCAGTGCCAGATCGGCATGCGCGCTCGACAGCACGATCAACATCGCGCCGAACAGATAGGCACCAAGCGAGCTCGACGACACCGGCTCGATCTCGCCGTCGTCGATCGTCGGGCCGAACATGAGGCCGCAGACCACGAGCAGCGCGGCGAGGACGAAGCCTGCGATCACATGGAAGGCGTGCGGGGCAACCTGCAGCTGTTCGGTATCGAGGCCGGGGAAGGTCCAGAGCACGGCGAATACGATCGTGGTCACCGCGAGCCAGCGCCATAGCCGGATGCGGGCGAGGCCGAAGCTCGCGGCGGTGACGATGGCGAGATAAATATAGAGCGCCCAATAGTCCGGCTTGCCGCTGGAGACGAGGATCGGCGTCACGAACGCGCCGACGACGCCGAGGCCCGCGAGCGCCGGCCCGTGCAGCAGCGCTGCGGCAAGGGTCCCCATGGCGACGATGCCGAGCAGCACGAAGGCCGTTGCGGGCACGAGGAAGCCGTAGAGCGCATAGGCCGCATAGATGGTGGCGAACGCCACCGCCGTGCCGGCCGCGGTGAGGATCGCGGGGATGTTGGCGATCGGCAACGCCTGGATCGCCGAGATGCTCTCCTTGCGCCGCGTCCATTCGCCGGCGCAAAGCAGCGCCAGGGCGAACAGGCCGCCGAGGAATACGCGCACGCCGGGGCCGAGCAGGCCGGCCTCGATCGAATAGCGCACCATGAAGAAGCCGCCGAGCGCGAGCGCAAGCCCGCCGATCCACACCACCCAGCGCGTGCCGAGCCGCTCCTCGAAGCCGGGCGCAGGCGGCGGCAGCGGAGGCGGCGCATCGGCCTGCGGGCTCGTTTCGAGCGGCGGCGGCGAGACTTCTTCGGTAACGGGCGGCGGCGTCGGTTCGGATTCCGGCGCAAGCGGCGGGGGCTCCGTGGCAGCCGTTGCAGTGGCGGTCGCCTGCTCCCAAGCTGGCGCGAGCGGCGGCGGCTGCACCTGCCGCTGCGCGTAAAACATCTCTTCCAGCGAGCTCAGCCGGCGGCGCAGCTCGGCCGCCTGGCTCGAGGCCTTGATCGCGATGAAGAAGGCGGCGATCGCAATGATCAGTGCGAAGACGTCAAACGGGCCGTCGAACATGAAGCCTCCAGCCGACCGGCCGGGAGGGCGGTCGCGAAATCCTTGTCTAGCGCCGGGAGCGCACGCGCAAGCCCGGCGCGGGCCGCTCCTGGAGCACCTCGCGACGGAAGCGATAGAGCGCTGCCGGGCGT
This sequence comes from Bradyrhizobium sp. 1(2017), assembly GCF_011602485.2. Lineage (NCBI taxonomy): Bacteria > Pseudomonadati > Pseudomonadota > Alphaproteobacteria > Hyphomicrobiales > Nitrobacteraceae > Bradyrhizobium > Bradyrhizobium sp. 1(2017). The sequence continues at coordinate 2,215,094 of NZ_CP050022.2, forward strand.
CCGCCGGTCTGTGTCGACATCACCCCGGTCGGTTCGACCAGGGCCTCGGCTTCGACGAGGCGGCGGAAATTCTGTTTGTGCAGGTGCCGGCCGGAGATGGCCTCCACCGTATGCTGCAGTTCCGTAAGTGTGAACTCGGCGGGCAAAAGTTCAAACACCACAGGACGATACTTCAGTTTTGCCCGCAGCCGCGCGATCGCCGTGGCGAGAATCCGGCGGTGGTCGAACCGCATCGAGGTCCCGAGCGCGGGAAGCACCTTGCGCGCTAATGCCGCAGGACGGCCGTCGCGCCGCGCTTCCTCGATCAGCCCGGCCTCGTACAGGAGCTCGTAGCGGTCGAGAACGCGCTCCTCGTCCCAGGGCACACCGTCGAGACCGAAATAGAACCGCACGCGATCCTTTCGCGGCAGCGCTCGCGTCGTCTCCGGCGTCTCCTCTTCGGCCCATGTCGTCAGCGCCGGGATGATCTCGCGGGCGATGATTCCCGGCGGCTGCTCGCGCCAATCCTCCCAGGGGAGGAAGCGATACCATTGCTCGAAGCTCGCGCCATCAGCTGCGAGCTCGCCGCTGGCGGCGCGCGTCAGTGCGAGGTAGCCGATCGACACCATATGCGCACCAGTGTCGCCGGCCTCGGCATGACGGCCGCGGTCGCCGAACGTGTAGAGCTGCTCGACATAGCCGAGCCGCAGGCCGGTCTGCGCCTCGACCCAGGCGCGCAGGCCGATCTCGAAGGTGCGGTGGGCGAGCGCATCGAACGGCCCGAACGGCAGGCCCGCGAGCCCGTCACTGCCGCGCGCGGTGAGGATCAGCGGCTCGTGGTCCTCGATCGCGACGATGGCCGCGGTCAGACCGATCTCGATCGGCGTCAGGAGCGTTTCGCTCATGCGGCAGTCGTATCGTGCAATTGAATGGATTGTAGCCTGGTTGAGACGACCTGTCCGCGGACTCGCTGCCCCTCTCCCGCTTGCGGGAGAGGGGGCGCACCTGCGATGTGGCGCGCAGCCGTCATTCGAGCTCGATCACGAAGGGGCGGCCCTCGACCATCATCGCGCCCGGGCCCATCTCGTCGAGTGCCCGCAGCATGCGGCCGTTGCGTCCCAGAGCGCGATCGGCGAGGCCGACGATGCGCCGGTTGGGCGATGCGATCGGCGAAGCCGCGCGGATCCTCCTGGCGATCTCGATCTCGTCGCGGTTCGGATTGAGCGCGCATACTGCCGCAAACGCGCTCGCGGTGGAGCGGCTGATGCCGGCGTAGCAATGCACCACCAGCGGCGCAGAGCGGTCCCAGCCGCGCACGAAGTTCAGGACCTGCTCGATATGTGTCTCCGACGGCGCGACGAAGCCGTCCATCTCCTCGGTGATGTCGTCCATCGACACCTTGAGATGATTGGCGGGCAGCACCGACACCGGCCGCGCCACCTGCTCGACATTGGCCATCACCGTCAGCACGTGGCTGGCGCCGGTGAGGCGGACGGTTTCGGGGAGCGCGGCGAGAGAACAGACATGGATCATGGCGGACCTTTTTGCCGCTGATTATAGCGGGCGTCGGTAGGGTGGGCAAAGCGAAGCGTGCCCACCACTTTCGTCGCAATTGGGAAAAGTTGGTGGGCACGGCGCAAGAGCGCCTTTGCCCACCCTACAGGGCGACGAAGAAATGAATGCTACGCGAACACTGCGCCGAACCGCTCCAGAAATTGCTTCTCGGCCCGCGCCGCGGTCCAGGGCGTGAGGTAGTCGCGCCGGACGCTGTCGGAGAGGCCGGGATCCTTGCCGAACAGGTGCCGCGCCTCGCTTTCGCTGAAGCCGGCAAGCTCGGTCGCTTCTAGATAGGCCGCGCCGCGATCGGCGGCCTTGATGGCTTGCGTGATCTCGTCCGGCAGTTCCGGCGGCAGGCCGAAGCGGATGTGGATGGCCCCGAGCAGGCGCTTCTCGACCGCCTTGTAGTGGCCATCGAGCACGGCCTTGAACGGCGAGATCATGTCGCCGATCACATATTCGGGCGCATCGTGCAGCAGTGCGGCAAGCCGCACACGTTGATCCACGCGCGGCATCTCGTGCCGCATCACGGTCTCCACGAGGAGCGTGTGCTGCGCAACCGAGAAGATGTGCGCGCCTGTCGTCTGCCCGTTCCAGCGCGCGACCCGTGCGAGGCCGTGTGCGATGTCGGCGATCTCGACGTCGAGCGGGGAAGGATCGAGCAGGTCGAGCCGCCGGCCGGACAGCATGCGCTGCCAGGCGCGGGACCGCGCATCGCGCGCCGTCTTCTTTCCGGATGTCATTTGGCCTTGAAGCGCGGCTTGCGCTGCGTCTTGCCGCAGGTCGCGTGGCAATGGCAGTCGACGAGATGGTCGTTGACCATGCCGGTCGCCTGCATGAAGGCATAGACGATGGTCGGGCCGACGAACTTGAAGCCGCGCGAGGACAGCTCCTTGGAGACCTGCACCGACAGCGGCGTCGAGGCCGGCACGCTCGCAGTGGTCTTGAAATGGTTGACCTTGGGCTTCCCGTCCATGAAGTCCCACAGCAGCTTCGAGAAGCCTGGTCCCTTCTCCATGATCTCGAGATACGACTTCGCGCTCAGGATCGCACCATCGATCTTGGCCTTGTTGCGCACGATGCCGGCGTCGTTCATCAGCGCATGAACCTTCTTGTCGCTGTAGCGCGCGATCTTCTCCGGCTGGAAATCGTCGAAGGCTTTGCGGAAATTGTCGCGCTTGCGCAGGATCGTGATCCAGGACAGGCCGGCCTGGAAGCCGTCCAGGATCAGCTTCTCGTAAAGCGCGCGGTCGTCATATTCAGGCACGCCCCATTCGGTGTCGTGATAGGCGACATAGAGCGGATCTTCGCCGGGCCAGGGGCAGCGCGTCTTTCCGTCGGGATGCAAGCGAGGGGCGCGGCTCATGCGGTGGGTTGCTTGGTTGGAATGCGCACGACTTCGGGTTCTGCCAGCGTCAGCTCAAGGCCGCCGGCGGTGAGCGGCTGGCCGGCATCGAGCGCATCGGCGACGCGATCGATGCGCACCAGCGCGATGCCCTTACCGCCAGCCGTCGAGCCGATGGTGCCAACCGGCTTGTCGCCGGCGAGAATGGTGGCGCCGGCCTCGGGCGACGGGCCGTCGAGCAACACCTTGACGCTGCGGGTACGCGCGGTGCCGCGATGCTGCATACGCGAGACGACCTCCTGGCCGACATAGCAGCCCTTGTCGAAATCGACGCCGGCAAGCCGGTCCATGTTGGTCTCGTGCGGGAACGCATCGCCGTACATGAAATCCAGCCCGCCGCGCGGCGCGCCGAGCGCGATGCGGTGGGATTCGTATTCGGCGGCATCGACGAGCTCGGCGCCGATGAGGTCGGACAGTTTCTGCTTGAGATCTTCCGGAATCAGGATGCGATAGCCGAGCTCGCCATTGCGCGGATCGGCAAAGGCGAGGTCCGGCTGCGCCGCGAGTGGGCCGCCCCAGGCCGCAAGTACGCCGAGACTGTCGGACAGGTTCTCCACCGTGACCTTGGCGCGCAGCTTGTAGAATTTCAGCTTGGTGGCGAGGCTCTCGGCCAGCGCTTTCGGGCAGTCGATCAGGAACCCGCCGCCATGGCCGGCGGGCGCCTCGGTGATCAGGAAATCGACGATGATCTTGCCCTGCGGCGTCAGCAGCGCACCGAATCGGCCCAGCCCCGGCTTGAGCCTGTCGACGTCGGTGGTGATGAGGCCGTTGAGGAAGTTGCGTGCATCCTCGCCGGCGACCTTGATCACGCCCCGGTCGGGAAGAAACGCTGATTTCATGCGAAAATCTCTTGCGACATGTTGCTCCGGAACGTAAGCCCGCAAGGCAAAAACGACAAGACCTCGAGCCCTGCGCTTGGGGATGACGGAGGCCTTTTGCCATGACCCAGCGTTTCGACGTGATCCTCAAAGGCGGCACCGTGGTCAACCAGGACGGCGAGGGCCTGCGCGATATCGGCGTCACGGGCGGCCGAATCGCCGAGATCGGTGCATTGTCGCAAGCCAGCGCCGCGGAGGTGATCGACTGCAAGGGCCTTCACATCCTGCCCGGCGTGATGGACACGCAGGTGCATTTCCGCGAGCCCGGGCTGGAGCAGAAGGAAGACCTCGAGACCGGCTCGCGCAGCGCCGTGATGGGCGGCGTCACCGCCGTGTTCGAGATGCCGAACACGTCTCCATTGACCGTGACCGAGGCCACCTTCACCGACAAGGTGAAGCGCGCCCACCACCGCATGCATTGCGATTTCGCCTTCTTCATCGGCGGCACCCGCGAGAACGTGCAGGATTTGCCGGTGCTCGAACGGGCGCCGGGCTGCGCCGGCGTCAAGGTGTTCATCGGCTCCTCGACCGGCGCGCTCCTGGTCGAGGACGACGAAAGCCTGCGCCGCATCTTCAAGGTGATCCGCCGCCGCGCCGCGTTCCATGCCGAGGACGAATACCGCCTCAACGAGCGCAAATCGCTGCGCATCGAGGGCGATGCGCGCTCGCATCCGGTCTGGCGCGATGAGACCGCCGCGCTGATGGCGACGCAGCGCCTCGTCAAGCTGGCGCACGAGACCGGCAAGCGGATCCACGTGCTGCACATCTCGACCAAGGAGGAGATCGAGTTCCTGCGCGATCACAAGGAAGTCGCCTCCTGCGAGGCGACGCCGCATCATCTCACGCTGGTCGCGCCCGAATGCTACGAGCGGCTCGGCACGCTGGTGCAGATGAACCCGCCGGTGCGCGGCGCCGATCACCGCGCCGGCATCTGGCGCGGCATCGAGCAGGGCATCGTCGACGTGCTCGGGTCCGACCACGCGCCGCATACGCTGGAAGAGAAGTCGAAGACCTATCCAGCCTCGCCCTCGGGCATGACCGGCGTGCAGACGCTGGTGCCTGTTATGCTCGATCACGTCAACGCGGGCCGCCTGTCACTGGCGCGGTTTGTCGATCTCACCAGCGCCGGTCCCGCGCGGCTCTACAACATGGCCTGCAAGGGCCGCATTGCCGCCGGCTACGACGCCGACTTCACCGTTGTCGATCTCAAGCGCAGCGAGACCATCACCAACAAATGGGTGGCGTCCAAGGCCGGCTGGACGCCCTATGACGGCGTCCGCGTACAGGGCTGGCCCGTCGGCACCTTCATCCGTGGCCGCCGCGTGATGTGGCAGGGCGAGCTGGTGACGGCGTCGCAAGGCGAGCCGGTGCGGTTTCTGGAGACGCTGAAGCAGTAGGGGATGTACGGGGACGCATAGTGCTTCCCCAGGCGTCATTGCGAGCGCAGCGAAGCAATCCAGAATCCCTCCGCGGTGGCAGTCTGGATTGCTTCGCTGCGCTCGCAATGACGAGGGGAGAGGTCTAACTTCCTCTCGAACGGGAGAGCAGTCCGATGACCCAGCCAAATCCCCTCATCACGACCGAGCAGCTCGCCGCGATCCTCGGCGATCCCAATCTGCGCCTCTACGATTGCACGACCTACAACGAGCCGGTGCCGCCGGGCAGCGACGTGCCCTATCGCGCCGTGCCGGGCGACAAGACGTTCATGGCCGGCCACATCCCGGGCGCCGATTTCCTCGATCTGCAGGGCGAGTTCTCCGACGTCGCGGCAGAGCAGTTCTTCATGATGCCCGATGTGGCCCAGCTGGAGGCTGCGTTCGGCCGGCACGGCCTCGATGCGTCCAGGACCGTCGTGCTCTACAGCATCGGCACGATGATGTGGTCGACGCGGTTCTGGTGGATGCTGCGCTCGCTTGGCGTCGATGCGCGGGTGCTCGACGGCGGCTTCGACAAATGGAAGGAGGAGGGGCGGCCGGTCGAGACCGGCGCGCCCAAGGGCTATCCGGCGACGACACTCAAGGCCACGCCGCGCGCGGGCTTCTTCGTCGACAAGAACACGGTGATGTCGCGGATCGGCGATCCCGGGACGGTCATGGTCAACGCGCTGGGGCCGCAGTTTCACCGCGGCCTCGAGCCGAGCCGTTACGGCCGGCCCGGCCGCGTTCCCGGCAGCGTCAACGTATCGGCCGCGAGCCTTACCAATCCCAACAAGACGCTGACGACGCTGGCGGACGCCGAGGCGAAATTCGCGGCCCAGGGCGTCACGCGCGACAAGAGCGTGATTCTCTATTGCGGCGGCGGGATCTCGGCGACGATCGATCTGCTGCTGCTGACGCAACTCGGCTACGACAAGCTGACGCTGTACGATGCTTCGATGGGGGAGTGGGCGAGGGATCCGGCACTGCCGATCGAGACGGACTAGGGGCACCAAACCTCCAGGAAAGGTCAGGAAGGCCGGGAACCTTTCCCGTGGCGGCGCATCCAATGTCTGGACGAGCGGAAACAGGTGATCGCCCATGCAACGGACCACAGCCGGCCTCGCCGCCGATGTCAGAACACTGGAAGCCGCGCTGATCGACCGCGCGCGGGGCCGGGACGAGGCCGCGCTGCGCGAGATCATGCAAGCCAACAACCGCAGGCTCTACCGCCTCGCGCGCGGAATCCTGCGCAGCGACAGCGAAGCCGAGGATGTGGTGCAGGAAACCTATGTCCGCGCCTTTACCCATCTCGACGGCTTCCGCGGTGAATCCGGATTGTCGACCTGGCTGTCACGCATTGCCATCAACGAGGCGCTTGGCCGGGCGCGCAGCGCCAGGCCGCAGGTCGAGCTCGGCTCGGTGCCGGAAGCCGCGCTCGAGGCGCAGATCATCAAGTTTCCCGTTTCTCCCGCAGGCGATCCGGAAAGGACCATGGCCCAACGTGAAATCCAGCGCGTCGTCGAGCGCGCCATCGACGAGCTGCCGGACGTCTTCCGTATGGTGTTCGTCGCGCGCGTCATGGAGGGCATGAACATCGAGGAGACTGCCGAACTGCTCGGCGTGAAGCCCGAGACCGTGAAGACGCGGCTGCATCGTGCCCGCACCATGCTGCGCGAGAACGTCGAGAAGGAAATCGGCCCGGTGATGATGGATGCGTTCCCGTTCGCCGGCTGGCGCTGCGAGCGCTTGACCGCGTCAGTGCTGAAGCGGCTCGGCATCGGCGGCTGAAATTGTCGGGAACGTTTGCGCGGCGATTCCATCCAACGCCTGTGGAGCCACGCCGGAACGGTCCGGCAGCACAGGAGTGTCAAACATGTTTACCCGATGGAATGCGGCGATCGCCGCGGCAATTCTATTGTCCAGCCCCGTGCTGCTGCAAGGCGCCGAGGCTGCTGACAAGCCCACCGATCCGCAGATCGCGCACATCGCCTACACCGCGGGCGTCATCGACATCAATGCGGCCAGGCAGGCGCAGAAGAAGGCCCGGAACAAGGACGTCAAGGCGTTCGCGAAGGATATGCTGCGCGACCACGAGGCCGTGAACAAGCAAGCACTCGCGCTGGTCAAGAAGCTGAACGTCACGCCTGAAGACAACGACACCAGCAAGGCGCTGTCGAAACAGGCGAGCGACAAGCTGGCCGAGCTGGACAAGCTGAGCGGGGCGGCGTTCGACAAGGCCTATGTTGCCAATGAAGTCGCGTACCACAAGGCGGTCAACGCCGCGCTGGAGACCCAGCTCATTCCGTCGGCGACCAATGCGGAGCTGAAGAGTCTGCTGCAGACCGGCCTGAAGATATTCCAAGGCCACCAGCAGCACGCCGAGCACGTCGCGGCCGAGCTGAAATAGGAGCGCAAGATGAGACCAGGACGCATCGCGGCGACCGCGCTTGCGGCCGTCTTCCTGCCGATGGCCGTCCCGGCGCACGCCGCGACCATCGAGATCACGATGGAGAACCTCGTGATCTCGCCGGCGGAGGTAACGGCGAAGGTCGGCGACACCATCTCATGGATCAACAAGGACGTCTTTGCGCACACCGCCACGGCGAAGAACGGCGATTTCGACGTGACGCTGCCGGAGAAGAAGTCGGCGACATCAATCCTGAAGAAGGCCGGAACGGTCGAGTATTACTGCCGCTATCATCCCAACATGAAAGCGATGCTCAAGGTCGAGCCGTGAGGAGGGCGCGTTCCCGGCACCGTCGGGAACATGTCCCGGTCATCGCGAGATTAATGCTCGTCTGCGTTCGAACGCTTCCGTGCGATAAAGGCGGCAGACTTCGCGACGCCTTTCGCAAAGTCATTCATCCGTAGACTGGCCCCGCCCGTGTGGCGGGGTCATTTTCGAGGCGGGCTTATTGCCTTGCGATGCTGACCGAGAATTCGCCGTTGCGGATGCGGCCGGGAAAGCCCTCGACGAATTTCGCCACCGCGTCCTCGCCATAGGTGCCGACGAGCTCGGCAAAGGCCGCGAACAGGCTCGCCTGTGCCAGGCAGTCGCCGTCGACGCCGTCATGGCGCGCTTCGGCCCAAGCCTCGTTGAGATAGGTCAGTGCGGCCTGTTTCTGCTCATGATCGGGCAGCGGCGCGCGGGCGGGGGCGTAGGAAATCGGCTGGCTCATGAAACTCGGTCAGGGCTGGGGCGCGATCCACGGCGATGCGCTGTGCGAGAGGTGTAGCACGGGTGTTAACGACCGCTAGGCCACATCTTTAGGAACGGTTAACGGCTGTGAACAAATTCGATGACAGGGTTCCAGCCGGGCGGGCCCGCGTCGACCCGCACCTGTCATTCCGGGGCGCGGCGAAGTCGCGAGCCCGGAATGACGGCGAGCTCAGTTCGCGTAACGCGCCGTCAGGTCGCGCGAGATCTTCGAGCCTTCCTCGATATAGCGGCGGATCGCCACCGTCGCCGCCGGCGTGCAGCTCCGGTAGGTCTGCTGAAAGCCGTTATAACCGCGGTTGAAGGCGGCGGTCATGCGGGTGCGGCGCTCGCCGGAGGGCGTTTCGGCGTCGATCAGCGCCTGCATCTCGCTGCGCCATTTGTTGCCCTCGTTGGACCCGCAGATGCCGCGCAGATAGTGCAGCCCGCCGAGGATCTCCGCCAGCCGCTGCAAATCGCCGTCAAACGGCGCCGCCACGTCCTGGGCCCTCGTAGGCACAGAGGCGCAGGCGAGAATTACGGCAAAAATGGCCAGAAATCGCGTGGACATCGGCGGGGTGTATGCCTCCTCGGGGCGATGGACGCAAGGCGGGGCGTCAGTGTCCGGCCAAGCGCGCGGCCGACTGGATGATCTCCTCCAGCCCCCCGGTCAGCTTGAGGTCGCCGAGGCCGGCGATGGCATCCGGGGCAATCCAGCGGTAGTCGTCGAGCTCGTCGTTGAGAGCCGGCTCCCTGGCCACCCAGCGGGCGGCAAAGGACATGATCAGGTAATGGCCGGCTCCGGCCGCAGCCGGCAGCACCTCGCGCCACCCGGCAAGGCCGACGATGTCGATGGCGAGCCCGGTTTCCTCGTCGACCTCGCGCAGCAGGGCCTGGTGCAGCGATTCGCCGAACTCGACCCGGCCTCCGGGCAGCGAATAGAACCCTTTTGCCGGCGAGCGGGCGCGGCGGGTCAGAAGCACCTTGCCATCGCGGAAAATCGCGGCACTGACCGCGATCTGGGGATGGGTGGGCTGGGCTGCCGACACCACGGCTCAGTTCGCCATGATGGAGTCGATGTCGGCTTCCGCGCCGCCATTGATGATGCCGCCGCAGGCCGCGATCAGCGGCTTGACCCAGGCCGTGGCCTGCTCGGCGAGCCGGATGCGGGTGGTGTCCTTCTCGACCTCGCGCATGGCCGAGCCGACCGCGGTCAGGATCGAGGTCATGGTGTCGGTGATGTGGTCGAACTGGGCGCGCACGCCGGGATCGGCCTTCTCATAGGCCTCGATCGCCAGATCCCGCGCCTTGAAATTCGACGCCGTGAAATGCTCGGCATAAGACAGCGGCGACCAGGTCAAGAAGTCTTCCGCGCATTCGGGCATGTCGGGGACCATTTCCAGCAGCATCACGGCTTCATTGAAATGGTTGAGATAGTCGGTGGCAAGCCCGGTCCGCGGGTTGATGTTGGCCACGCGCAGCCGTTCGGCCCAGGCAGCCGCCTCGGGGCCCGTCTGTACATGCGTCCGCGCGGGTTGGGAGGCCATTGAGCTCATCTGCCGCAGTGTTAACGTTCGGGGTTAAAAGGACCTGAACGGACCCTATATAGACGCTCTGGGATGTGTGGACGCTTCGTCATAACTTCGGCCCCCGCGGCTTTGCGGCAACTGTTCGGCTATGTCGAGCAGCCGAATTTCCCGCCTCGGTACAATGTCGCTCCGACACAACCGATTCCGGTCGTATGGGTCGAGAACGGCGCGCGTCATTTCCGCCTGATGCGCTGGGGCCTGTTGCCCACCTGGGTCAAGGACCCGCGCGGGTTCACGCTCCTGATCAACGCCCGTTCCGAAACGATCCTCGAGAAGCCCGCTTTCAAAAAGGCGATTCGCCGTCGCCGTGGACTGATTCCGGCGGACGGTTATTTCGAATGGAAGGCGGAGGGCGGCCGCAAGCAGCCATTCTTCATCCACCGTGCCGACGGCGCGCCGCTCGGTTTCGCTGCGGTGTTCGAGACCTGGATCGGACCGAACGGCGAGGAGCTCGACACGGTTGCGATCGTCACGGCGGCCGCCGGCGAGGATCTCGCCGCGCTGCATGACCGCGTGCCGGTCACCATCGGCCCGCGCGATTTCGAGCGCTGGCTCGACATTCGCGGCGACGAGGTCGATGCGATTCTTCCGCTGATGACAGCCCCGCGCATTGGCGAGTTCGCCTGGCATCCGGTCTCCACCCGCGTCAACCGCGTCGCCAATGACGACGAGCAGCTGTTGTTGCCGATCAGCGCGGAGGAGATCGAGGCGGAGGCAGCGGCGGCAAAGCCGAAGAAGGCGGCGCGGAAGGTTGCGGCGAACCCGGCGGATGACGGGCAGGGGTCATTGTTTTAGCTGCTGTCGAAATTCGACTGCGCCATTTGCTCCGCCGTCGTCCCGGCCCCCGTGCGCAATTGCGCACTACGCCGGGACGACACTGAGTGTGTGGCGCCGCCTTTCACACAATCTCCCTTGCCCTCAACGCCGCGATCTCGGCCGCATCGAATCCCAGCTCCCCCAGCACCGCATCCGTATCTGCGCCCAGCGCCGGCGCCATCCGGTCCAGCTTGCCGCCGCCATGCGCGAGCTTGAACCCGCTGCCGGCAAATCGGAGCCGGCCATAGGGTGTGTCCAGCTCCTGAATGGCTCCTCGCGCGGCAATCTGCGGATGGTCGATGATCTCCTCGACCTTCCAGATGCTGGCGCAGGGTGCGCCGGCGTCTTCCAAAATCGTCTCCCATTCGCGCGCCGGCTTTGCCGCCAGCGCGTCCTCGATGATGGCCCGCAGCGCCGGCTCGTTCTCGTTGCGGGAGAACCAGTCGGCGAAGCGCGGATCGGTCAGCGTGTCCTCGCGGCCGAGCGTCGACATCAGCGCGCGGTACTGCTTCTCGTTGTTGACGGCGAGCAGGATGTGGCCGTCGCCGCATTTGAACAAATTCGCCGTGGTCCTGCGGCTCACCGCCTGATTGCCCGACAATTGCTGGCGATGGCCGGCGACCGACCAGTCCGCGATCTGGCCGGAGAGGAATGCCATCGTCGCCTCCAGCATGGAGACGTCGATGAGCTGGCCCTTGCCGGTGCGGTCGCGCTGGTAGAGCGCGCTGGAGACGCCGAAGGCAGCCGTTGCGCCCGACAGCACGTCGCAGACCGCAAAGCCCGCGCGCGTCGGTCCGGTCTCGGGGTGGCCGGTGATCGCCATGATGCCCGACAGCGCCTGCATCTTGCCGTCATAGCCGGGCCGCAGGCGGTCCGGGCCGGTCTGGCCGAAGCCGGAGACCGCGCAATAGATCAGCTTCGGATTGATCGCCGACAGCGCCTCGTAGCCGATGCCGAGCTTGTCCATCACGCCGGGCCGGAAGTTTTCCATGACGACGTCGACCTGGGCCGCGAGCTTCTTCACGATCGCGATGGCGTCGGGTTTTTGCAGGTCCAGCGTCAGGCTTCGCTTGTTGCCGTTGATGGCCTGGAACGCAGGCGCGAGCCCGCGCTCGGCCCATTCGCGTGACAGCGGCGTGCGGCGCATGTCCTCGCCCTCGCGCCGCTCGACCTTGATGACATCGGCACCGAGGAGCGCGAGCTGGTAGCTCGCATAGGGGCCGGCCAGCACTTGCGTGAAGTCCAGGATCTTCACGCCCTCGAACGGTCGCGTCACGTCGCTCTCCCCTCTTGTTTTGGTTGTTGGAGGACGTCAGGCGGCGCGGTTGCCGCGCGCGATCTCCTTCTGCTTGTCGAATTCGGCGCGGCGGCGCGCCAGCTCTTCAGGGCTGAGCTGCGCGACGTTGTTGTAGTCGAGCTTCCAGGAGGCGTCCTCGCTCCAGCGCAGCGGCGATTGCATCGTGGTCTGCGGGCCGCTCGCGGTCTCCAGCAGCGTGAGCGCCAGCTCGAGCGTCTGAGCCTGCGAGGCGATGTCGTGCGGCTTGCCGGCGGCATTGCCCAGCGGGAAGTCCGAGAACAGGAAGCGCGGCACGGCCGCATGCTCGATGATGTCCTTGGCGCAGCCCATGATCACGGTCGGAATGCCGTTCCGCTCCAGATGCCGCGCCACCAGCGCGGTGGTCTGGTGGCAGACCGGGCAGTTCGGCACCAGCAGCGCGACATCGACGTTGTCGGCAAGGCAGCGCGCCAGGATCTCCGGCGCGTCGGTGTCGAGCGTGACGCGATGGCTGCGGTTGGTCGGCGCGCCGAAGAAGCGCGGGGCGACCTCGCCGATCCGCCCCGCAGCGCTCGCCTTCAAGAGCTGCGGCAGCGGAAACCAGGTGCCGTTGTCGGTCGCGCTCGTATGCTTGCGGTCGTAGCCGATGTGGGAGATGCGAAGGTCGTGCTGCTTCGACGTGTCGCCGTCATAGACCTGGTAGAATTTCGCGCCGCCATTATACGCCGCGCCGGGCCCCTGGTCGCCCTTGGCCGGATCGAACGGCGCAGCGGTGGTGATGATCGTCACGCGCGACTGCGAAAGCGGCTTCTTCAGCGGCTGAAACGGCGCCTCGCTGTAGTGCGCCCAGCGATACGGCGTGGTGTAGCCGATCGCCGCGTAATAGTCGCGCGTGCGCTGCATGTAGGGGACGGGGGAGTCATGGTCGGGCGCAAAGCCGAATTCGTCGTCGCGCGGAGCGGACATGGGCGCGTCTCCTGGTTCTTGGTTGAGGCCAGACTAGAGATAGTTGTCGGGTTGCTCAACGGGGGGCAGGAGGACGCAGGACAGAATTGCAGATGCGAATGGTGCGGCGTCGGCGCTGCGCTGCTTCGCGAACTGATGGTAGGGAGTCCTCACCGACGACAAGCCTGATGCAGGATCGCTAGTTACGAGTATCGATCAGTTGCGTTCGTTGGCCGGATATCCTGGCACGCCATCGCTGTTCAAAGGTGTCAGCTTCTTCCAGTGCCAACGCTTGCGCATCCAAGGGATTGCCGGGTTTGCCTGCCATGACAACGCCATCAGCTTTTCCGCGAGAACTGGGTTCGGGGGAGGCCTCTGTAGACCACGCCAGCAATGATTTCGAGAGCATGGGCTTGCCCGCGTACCAGCACTTTCGCCCGTCGATGAGACGATAAGACCACCATTGCCCTTGCGGATTTGCCGGCATTGCGGCGGCGCATGGTTGCTTGGCATGCACGCTTGTCATTTCGAATGATGCGAGCGCAGCAGTGCAAACGACCAGAGCAAACGATTGAAGCGGCCTGCTCATGGGCAACTGCCTTGTTGCCGCAATCGACCTACAGCAACAATCAAGGCGGGGCATTCGAGAACTTCCACCAATTTTTCGAGAATGCGCGCATCATCCTTGTGGCGGGGCTGAAGGTATTCTTCCAGTATGAGTTGCGCTTCGCTAATCGCTTGCAGTGCTAATTGCTGATCAGTCATCGCTGCTTACTCATCAATTAGTTGCGCTACGTGCATAGCGAAGGCAGAGATCAAGTCAGCTTTGCGGATTATCCCCGCTATTTTCTTCACTTTTTGTTTCAATTTCCGGCGTGCTGCGGTGGTAATGTACCGCGCGGCCTCGATCAAAACGCCGCCGCGGTAGGGGACACCGGCCTCCACCTTCTCCAAGGAAAGAAGGGAAGTGGCAGCCCGCGGCTACTTGAAAATATGCAGCGCCGCGTACTGCAGCAGCATGATCGCCTTGGCGTCGATGATGCGGCCGTCCGCGATCATCGCCAGCGCCTCGTCGATCGGGAGCTCCAGCACCTCGATGTCCTCGCCCTCATGCTCGAGGCCGCCGCCGTCGCTGACGCGCATCTCCGGCTCGTATTCGGCGACGAAGAAATGCAGCTTCTCGGTGATGGCGCCGGGGCTCATGAAGGCCTCGAACACCTTGTGGACGTGGTGCAGGCGATAGCCGGTTTCCTCCTCGGCCTCGGCGCGGATGCGCACCTCGGGCGCGGCATCGTCGAGCACGCCGGCGGCCGCCTCGATCAGGAGATCGTCGTAGCCGCGAATAAAGGCCGGCAGGCGGAACTGGCGCACCAGGATCACCGTGCGCCGTGCGCGGTTGTAGGGCAGCACCGCGGCGGCGTTGTCGCGCTCATAGGTCTCGCGGTGCTGCGTCTGCCACTCGCCATTGGTGCGCCGGTACTCGAGCGTGGTGTTCTTCAGGGTCGTCCAATTGTCGGAGAGCACGCGAACGTCCTTGATGCGGACGCGGTCGGAAATGGTCATGAGCGGGATCTCAATTGCTTGGCGTGGTCGCGCGGCCGTCGAGCCACTTCTGGAACATCACGGAGGCCGACAGCTCGAAGCCCAGCGATCCGTAGAACGCGTTGGCCTGCGCGTTCTCGCGCCGGACCAGGAGCTGAAGCTTGAGAATTCCTTGCTCGCGCAGCCAGTCCTCTGCGGCCGCCATGATGACGCGGCCATAGCCGCGCTTCTGGCAGCCAGGGTCGACGGCGACGTAATAGACCCAGCCGCGATGGCCGTCATGGCCGACCATGACGCTCGCGACGATCGCGCCATGGTCGCGGCCGAGCAGGATCGTGGAGTTGTCGCGCCGCCGCGCCAGCGCGATGTCGGCGTGAGGATCGTTCCAGGGACGCGTCAGGCCGCAGCGCTGCCACAGCGCTACGACGCCCTCGACGTCGGCATCGGCGATGGCGCCGATCGCGAGCGGAGCAGGCGGGGCCGACGCGCTCACAGCACCTTCCCCGGATTCATGATGCCGTGCGGATCCAGCACCGCCTTGATCGCGCGCATCAGCTCGATGGCGGTCTTGTCCTTTACTTCCGGCAGCTCGTCGCGCTTGAGCACGCCGATGCCGTGCTCGGCCGAGATCGAGCCGCCCATGCGCAGCACGATCGCGAACACCACCGCGTTCACATCGTGCCAGCGCGCCAGATAATCGGCCGTGTCGGCGCCGACCGGCTGGCTGACATTGTAGTGCAGATTGCCGTCGCCGAGATGGCCGAACGGCACCGGCCGCGCGCCGGGGATCAGCTTGACCACGGCAGCGTCGGCCTCGGCAATGAATTCAGGCACGGCGGCGATCGGCACCGAGATGTCGTGCTTGATTGAGCCGCCCTCGGGCTTCTGCGCCGCCGACATCTCCTCGCGCAGCTTCCAGAAGTCGTTGCGCTGGGTGAGGTTGGCCGCGATCACGGCGTCGTCGACGATGTCCTCCTCCATGGCGCGGGTCAGGATCGTCTCCAGCGGCGTGCGGGCGTCCTCGCCGGGGGAGGACAGTTCCATCAGCACGTACCAGGGATGCTTCTCGGCGAGCGGATCGCGCACGTCGATGCCGTGGCGGACCGAGAAATCCACCGCCATTTCCGACAGCAGCTCGAAGCTCGTCAGGGCATTGGCGGCTTCGCCTTGCGAGATCGTCAGCAGCTTCAAGGCCGCGGCCGGCGATTTCAACCCGACGAAGGCGGTCTCGATCGATCGCGGCTTCGGAAACAGTTTCAGCGTCGCCGCCGTGATGATGCCGAGCGTGCCTTCGGCGCCGATGAAGAGGTTGTGCAGGTTGTAGCCGGTGTTGTCCTTCTTCAGCTTCGACAGCACGTTGAGCACGCGCCCGTCGGCGAGCACGACTTCCAGCCCCAGCGCCATCTCGCGCGCCACGCCATAGGCGAGCGCGGCGGTGCCGCCGGCATTGGTCGAGAGATTGCCGCCGATGGTGCAGCTGCCTTCGGCGCCCAGCGACAGCGGAAACAGCCGGTCGACCTCGGAGGCCTTTGCTTGCGCGATCTGCAGCACCACGCCGGCCTCGCAGGTCATGGTGTTGGACGCGGTGTCGACCTCGCGGATCTTGTCGAGCCGGCGCAGCGACACCACGACCTCGCCATTGTGCGGCGTCTGGCCGCCGACGAGGCCGGTATTGCCGCCCTGCGGCACCAGCGCGATGTTGTGCGCGGAGGCGAGCTTGCAGATCTCCGAGACCTCCGCGGTCGAGCCCGGGCGCAGCACCAGCGGCGAGCGGCCGTGGAAGAGGTTGCGCTCCTCGGTGACATAGGCCTCGATGTCGGCGGCGTCGGTGATCGCGTGGCGCTGGCCGACGATTTTGCGGAATTGTTCGATCAGCTCGGGCGCGAGCGGCGGGATCGCGGATTTATTGATGTTCATGTCGTCTTCCTTCATTCCGCTTTCTAGCGCGCCACGGCCGCCCGGCGCAGCCGGTCGTTGATGGCTTCGCCAAGCCCTTCGTCGGGAATCGTCATGACGGCAATCGCCCGCGGTGCTCTCGCGTCAAGGGCGCGAAGATAGCCGAACAGATTGGCGGCGGCTTCATCGAGATCACCGGCGGGCGACAGGTTCATGACGGTCGTGATGGCTTCAATGCCGGGCAGGCGCGCCGGGCCGAACGCCAGCAGCGCTTCGCCCGGTGCCACCTCGTGCGCATCGAGCCGCACGCTCGCGCGTGGCGCATAATGCGAGGCCAGCATGCCCGGTGCCAGCGGCTGGCTGTCGTCGCTCCCGGCCTCCGCGGGGGGCCGCTCGAGGGGGGCGCCGAGCACCGTCTCGATTCGATCGCGCGAGAGACCACCGGGGCGGAGCAGCATGGAGGTCTCGAAGCAGCCGACAATCGTCGATTCGACGCCGACCTCGACCGGCCCGCCGTCGATGATCAGGTTGATGCGCCCGGCAAGGTCGCTTTCGACATGGGCCGCCAGCGTCGGCGAGACATGGCCGGAGATGTTGGCCGACGGTGCCACCACCGCCCCGCCAAAGACGCGCAGGATCGCCTGCGCGACCGGGTGGGCGGGAATGCGGATCGCGACCGTGTCGAGGCCGGCGGTGGCAAGATCCGCCACCGGGCAATCGTCCGTCTTCGGCAGCACCAGCGTGAGCGGCCCCGGCCAGAACGCCTTCGCAAGCGCCTGGGCGCGCGCATCGAACCGCGCGATTCGCCGCGCGGCGGAGAGGTCCGCGACATGGGCGATCAGCGGATTGAACGCCGGCCGCCCCTTGGCGGCGTAGAGATGGGCGATCGCGGTGGCATTGGCGGCGTCCGCCCCGAGCCCATAGACCGTCTCGGTCGGAAACGCGACCAGCCCGCCGGCCGCGAGCGCCCGGGCCGCGGCGGTGGCGGCAGCCTCGCCGGCCGGTAAAATCAGCGTTTCAAGACCTGTTTTCACAGGGATAAAATTCCTCAACTCGGCCGCTTGCGGTGCGCCAAACCCGACGCTATAAGCCGCCTTCTTGTCGGAGTGTGGCTCAGCCCGGTAGAGCACTGCGTTCGGGACGCAGGGGTCGCAGGTTCGAATCCTGCCACTCCGACCATTCTTCCAAAATCGACGTCTTCCTAAAGGCTTGGCGGGCCGGCCGCCGGCGCCTTGGCGCCGCCTTTCTGCAACGATTTTCGGGGCGGGTCCACGGTGGATTTGGTCCGGGCAGGGACGTCTGTGCGCGTGGCATGGCTCGCGCCAACCGATCCGTTCTTGCCAGCCTTGCCGGTTGTGATCGACGCCTGTGCAGGCCGCGCGCGATTGCGCAGGTTGGCGCATCTGCCTCGCCCGCCCTCTGGCACTCCGTTTGCTCAGTCAGGACCAAAGGCAGCCCCTAGCGGAGGGACTGTTTCAGGTTGAGGCAGACAAATGAAAGAAGTGTCCCGTTTCGGCTCCGATGGAGAGCTCCGGCTCAGCGCCCTGATTGCGGATCTGTGGTGGCGCGTTCAGCTGATGAATTCCGACATCCTCGAGGAAGAGGCCAAGGCCGGGGTGTTCGACAGGCGGGACCCGTCCTACCCTTTGCTCGCGACAAACCTTCGGGTGCGACGTGAGAACCTGGTCTCGACGATCAACGCGCTGGAGCAACGCGCGAAGCTGGCCCGCGCCGCTTGAAACGCGGCTTTACCGCCGCGCCACCAGCACGCCGACCAGGAACGCCACCATCAGCGATGGCAGCGGCGCCTCGCGCACCATGCCGCGGACGATGTCCGGCCAGTGCTGGTCCGGGACGAGTCCTGGTGACCTGACGTCGGCGAGCGGCGCCATGCCCCATTCCGAGGCAAGGCCGGTGATCTCGCGCGCGGCAAGGCGCGAGCCGTCGCGGACGCGGAAGATGGTGGCGTCGGATCGCTCGTGCGGCGCGAGCGCCATCAGCGTGGCGATCGCGGTGCGCAACGTCATCTCGCCATAGCCTTGCAGCCTCACCGATTCCTCGGGGTCGGACGTCATGCGCGATCCTCACAGCACGATGGCGCGCGATGGCGAATGCCGCCGCCGTCGCTCCATGTTCAGCATGGAAATGGTGGTGTGCGACGTTGGTTCCCTGCGGGATCAGCGAATCGCGAAAGTCCCGGTTACTTCCGCAACAGCTCGCTCAGGGCTGCCGTCGCCTCGGCGCAGCGAATATCGTCGATCTCGCGCGACAGGCTGAGCGCGCTCGATTTAAGTTCTTCGACCTTCCAGCTCTCCGGATGCTGGGTTTCGAGCTGGCCGAGCCGCTTGTTCAAATCATCCAGTCTCGACTGGAGCTGCCCGATGCTGGCGGCCCCATTCACTTTCCAAACGCGCTGTGCACGCATCGTAGTTCCCCTGCTAGTCTCACGGCGTTGTGAGAGCGGTTCGTGGCCGGATTGGGAGTTTCTTTTGTCCGGCTTCAGATCGCGGGGAACCGTTGCAGATTGGCAACTAGTTCGAGCTATTCGGCCTGCAGCGGGCCGACGCGACATGATGATACCCCGCAGGTACGGAATTTGAATGAGCGCCAGCGCGGTGCGCTGTCCGGGCAGTGCTGCGCCAGATAGGCTCTGCTGGACAGTTCGGCGAACGAAGGAAAAGCGCGTGGCAAGATTTGTGAATGTTGCGGCCGGCCAGCTTGGTTCGATCGCGAGAAGCGAGACGAGGACCGAGGTCGTGGCGCGGCTGATGGCCATGATGCGCCGCGCGCATGCCAGCGGCTGTGACCTGATCGTCTATCCCGAGCTTGCGCTGACCACGTTCTTTCCACGCTGGTATTTCGAGGATCAGGCCGAGATCGACGCATTCTTCGAGCGCGAGATGCCGGGGGCGGAGACGCGCGCCCTGTTCGACCTCGCGCGCGAGCTCGGCATCGGGTTCTATCTCGGTTATGCCGAGCTGACGGTCGAGGCCGGGATCGTCAGACGCTACAACACCTCCATCCTGGTCGACCGCAGCGGCGCGATCGTCCTGAAATATCGCAAGGTCCATTTGCCCGGCCATGCCGAGCACGAGCCGTGGCGCAAATTTCAGCATCTGGAGAAGCGCTATTTCGAGCCCGGCGCGGGCTTCGGTGTGACCAGCGCCTTCGGTGGCGTGATGGGCATGGCGATCTGCAACGATCGCCGCTGGAGCGAGACCTACCGGGTGATGGGCCTGCAGGGCGTCGAGATGGTGATGATCGGCTACAACACGCCGGTGCACAATCCGCCCGCACCGGAGCACGACGATCTCTCGCTGTTTCACAATCATCTGGTGATGCAGGCCGGCGCCTATCAGAACGGCACTTTCGTGGTCGGCGTCGCCAAGGCCGGCATCGAGGAGGGGGTGGACCACATCGGCGGAAGCTGCATCATTGCGCCCTCGGGCGAGATCGTTGCGAGATGCACGACGAAGGGGGACGAGATCGCGCTGGCCCGCTGTGACCTCGATCTCTGCAATTCCTACAAGCGCACGACGTTCAATTTCGACGTTCACCGCCAGCCGCAGACCTATGGGATGATCGTCGAGCGGAAGGGCGTGGCCACCAGGGCGGACGGAACGCCGGTGCCGCCGAGCTGACGCTCTTGCAGCCCGGGTGAGCGCAGCGACACCCGGGGCAATCATCCGCGTAACATCCCGGATGTCGCTGCGCTCATCCGGGCTACGGGGACCGATCATTGCCCGACGGGCAAAACACCCTGGTAGGTGTCAAGTCGCCGCTTGAAAATATTCCACTTTACCGAAATTCGGAAACGGCGTATGTGTCGTCCATCCCGGCTCGCCCTTGAGGGGCGGTCATGTGTCGTGTGATCGCAGAGCCGGGCTTGCGGTGGACGCAGCAGCGTCGTGCGCGAGAGGCGTGGGCAGGGCGGATTGCTCTCCGTGAGCCCAGGGCTTCGCGTGGACGAGCGGCGCTGTCAGGTTCGTCGCGTCACATTCCGATGGCAACGTGCACAACGCCGTCGGACCCTGTGGCGCCAACGGGCCGTGCGTACGGCAAAACCGTGTGGTCCTGGCCGTCGTTGCTACGGTCAAGCCCTGGCGGATGCGGCGCTCGCGTCAACCGGCGCGGTGCCGGCGACTTTCGCCGGGGTGAGGGAGGCCAGAAGGAATTCGGCTCCCGGGAGAGCACGGCATAAGCCGTCCGACCATCGCGCGGGGAAGGCCGTGTGTTGGGCTTCACCTGTATGCTGCTGTGCGGTTCTTCCTGCGTGTGCCTTTCGCGCAGTGGACCGCGGGTGCCGCCGGCACCCGGCCTTCCCTGCGCCCTCTTGGTTAGGGCGAAGTGACGAAGCAAAGCTCGGGCGAAATCAGTCGCGAGAACGGGAAGCCGTGTCTGTAGCCACGCACGCGCTGTCATCGTCCGGCTTGACCGGACGATCCAGTATTCCGAGGCGGCAGTGATTGCATCGAGACGCCGCGGCGTACCGGATTCCCCGCTCCAGTGCGCAATTGCGCACAAGGCGGGGAATCCAGTGGAGATTGGGCAGCCAACGATCGCCTCATACTCCGTCATTGCGAGCGCAGCGAAGCAATCCAGAGTCTTGCAACGGTGGGATTCTGGATTGCTTCGTCGCAAGGGCCCCTCGCAATGACGACTGCGGAGGCAGTGATGCGCGCCACGCCGCTCTCGCGCCCCGGACGCAGCGCGGCGCGTGCGGGACCCGAGAGCTGCCGGACCTCATTTCCCCATTCACAACCACGTGTCTTTATTCGGAAACGGTCATTCCCTATCATGCCGCGATGCACAAAACCGCTCTCAGATCTCAGTCCGCCGCCCGTCCGCCCGGCCGTCCCCGGGAGTTCGACATGGACACCGCGCTCGACAGGGCGGTGCGGGTGTTTCGCGAGCGCGGTTATCATGCCACCTCGATCGGCGACCTCACCGCGGCGATGCGGCTGGCGACGGGGAGCGTTTACAAGGCCTTTCGCGACAAGCATGCCGTGTTCCTCGCCGCCTTCGAGCGCTACACCAGTCTGCGTCAGGAGCAGACGCGCAGCGCAGCGGCGCGTGGCACGAACGGCCGCGAGCAAATCCGCAATGTGCTCTTGTCCTATGTCGCGCATTCCCAGGGCAGCGAGGGGCGGCGCGGCTGCCTCGTCGTCGGCAGCGCGGTCGAGATGTCCGCGCTCGATCCGGTCGTCGGCGCCCGCGTCAATGCGCAGCTCAAGGCCAACGAAAGCTTCATCGCGGGGCTCATCCGCGATGGGCAGGCCGACGGCTCGATTCCCAGCCATGTGGCGGCCGACGACACCGCGCGGCTGATGATCTGCATCACGCAAGGCCTGCGCGTCGTCGGCAAGGCACGCCTGCCGCTCGACGGCGACCGTCTCGTCGCCGTCGCCATGAAGCTGCTCGCCTGAATTTTTTGTCATAATAGGGAATGGTCATTCCCTATATCTGGAGTTTCTGTGAATGACGATGAATGCCACGATCGAGGCCGCGCCCGAACCGGATGCGATCTCGCAGCGCCTGACCCTCGTGCTTGCCGCGGCCTGTGGCATGGTCGCCGCCAACATCTACTATGCTCAGCCGCTGATCGCCCCGATCAGCGCCGTGCTCGGCCTCTCGCATGCGGCCAGCGGGCTGATCGTCACCATGACGCAGATCGGCTACGGCACCGGGCTCCTGCTGATCGTGCCGCTCGGCGATCTCGTCGAGAACCGCACGCTGATCTGCTCGGTGATCGCGCTCGGCGCCGCGTCGCTGCTTGCCGCTGCGTTCGCAACTCATGCGCTGCCGTTCCTGATCGCCTCGCTGTTCATCGGGCTCGGCTCGGTCGCGGTGCAGATCATCATCCCCTATGCCGCGCATCTGGCGCCGGAAGCCATTCGCGGCCGCGTCGTCGGCAACGTCTCCACGGGTCTGATGCTTGGCATCATGCTGGCGCGCCCGGTGTCGAGCTTCGTCACGGCGGCGCTGTCGTGGCATGCGGTGTTCTTCTGCTCGGCCGCGCTGATGATCGTGCTCGCAGCCGTGCTCTGGATGACGCTGCCGAAGCGCAGGCCGGTCGCGCGCATGCATTACGGCGAGTTGCTGCTGTCGATGCCGCAACTGGTGCGCACGACGCCGCTGCTGCGCCGCCGCGCGCTCTACCAGGCGAGCCTGTTCGGCTGCTTCACGCTGTTCTGGACGGTGGCGCCGCTGCAGCTCGCGAGCGAGTTCGGCTTCACCCAGCGCGGCATCGCGCTGTTCGCGCTTGCCGGCGTCGCGGGCGTGTTCGCCGCCCCGATCGCAGGACGGCTCGCCGATCGCGGCCATAGCCGCATGGCGACCCTGGTCGCGATGCTGCTCGCGGTCGCGGGATTCCTCATCACGCATATCGGCGCGGCCGGATCGGTGCTGAACCTCGCCTGTCTGGTCGCGGCCGCGATCGCCATCGACATCGGCGTTCAGGGCAACGTCGTGCTGGGCTTTCGCGCCATCTTCGTGCTCGGACACGAGCACCGCAGCCGTCTCAACGGACTCTACATGGCGACGTTCTTCACCGCCGGCGCCGCCGGATCCGCGCTCGGCGCCTACGCCTTCGCGCAAGGCGGCTGGACGCTGGCATCGGCCATTGGCCTTGCCCTGCCGGTGGCTGGCCTCGCTTATGCGGCGACCGAGTAGCCGCCGGCAGGGTCGAAAATTGTGCGATGCGAGCCGTTTACCACCCCCGCGAGGATGCAATTTCCGGCTCGCGGTCCGTTCGCCGCTGTAGTATTTTGGTCGCAAGCGACCTGGTTAACGGGGCGGCAAGGGGAGGCAGATGAGGCGTGCGGGGCTGTTTGGCGTACCGTGGGTACGGCCATGGTCATGGCGGGCGTTTCTGCTTGGGCCGGTCGTCGTTACGATGTCGGCCGTGCTCCAGGGGATATGCGTCGCGTTCGGCGCAAAACTCTATTTCGCGGCGTTCCTGCCCGGCCTGTTCGTGCTCGCGCTGGTCGCGGGCGTGCCGACAGCGGCGCTCGCTGCGCTCTTGACCATTCCACTGGTGTGGTGGGCGTTCATGCCGCCCTTCTTCGCGTTCAGTGCGCTGACCAGCGAAAATGCCGATTCCATCAACCTGTTCTGCCTGCTCGCGGTGCTGGTGATCGGCCTTGCCGATCTTTGCCGAGAGACGATGGCGATCGTCAGCCGCGGCGGGCTGAAGCACTCGGGCGAGAGCGCCGCAACGAATCCGCGATAAATCGGCTGTGCGCGGCGACGCGCGTTGCGCGCGCGCAACAGTTCGGCAACCATCCGCGAGCTTGCCGCGCGCCGCTAACTTTTCGAAAAAGATTTGGCCGCAGTTTCTCCCCCGGGAATGACGAGGGAGTTTTCGGACATGAACGGCCACATCACCGGTCACGCCATCTTGGAGAACGTGCGCCGTTACCGCGGCATCGCATCGCTCTATCGCCAGACCGCTGCATTCCGCCCGGGCCAGAGCTGGTCGCTGCTGGAGCAGGCGAAGGATTGGGAAGCGCGGGCCCTGTCGGAGCTGGAAGCCTATTTCGCGGCGCGCGCGGATTGCGCCGGCCCGCTCGCGGCCTGATCGTTAACCATCGCTCACGCGTTGATCATCAGATCCGCGCGGACAGCCCGCCCAGCCGAACCTCCGCCAGCTGGTCGATGACTTCGTCCTTCGGATTCCGGGCCGCCGATGTCCGCCGTCTCCAGAACGTGACTGCGGACGTGCCGGCCATCGGGTTCGAGGCCGGCACGGACCGCAATCTCGCCTGGTGGATCGATCGCCTCGCCCCCGTCAGAACCGGTAGCTCGCCTGAACCCTCATGGTGCGGCCCTGGCCGGGCGAGATGTTGTTGTTGCCGTCGGCGGATGCCCAATAGCCGCGGTTGAAAATGTTTTCGATCGTGAGCTGCGCGCGCCAGTTGGCGTCTATGGTGGCGTAAACGCCAGCATCGAAGCGCACGAAGCCCGGTAGCCTCACGGTGTCGTCCGACGATGCAAAGGAATCGCCGAAGTAGATGATGCCGAGCGCGGCCGCCCACATCGGCGTGAACTGATACTTGTTCCACCAGGCGAATTGATTGTACGGCACGAGCTGCACGCGATTGCCGGGCACGACGGTCGCCGAGGTCGCGCTGGTGATCTTCGCGTCGGTATAGGCGTAACCGAGCGAGGACTGCCATTGATCGGTGACGTAGCCGACGAGGCTCGCCTCGAAGCCGCGCGTCAGCGTCGCCCCGGACGGCAGGAAGAAGCCGGGATTGTTGCCGTCGGCGATCGGCTGGTTGGTGCGGTTGAGGTTGTAGATCGCGGTCGAGAACAGCAGCCTCGGGTTGATGTTCCACTTCATCCCGACCTCGGTGTTCTCGAACTTCTGCGGCTGGAGGATCAGGGTGCCGTCGTTGAGCGAGGAGAACTGGTCGCCGGAGGCGGGCAGGTACGAGATGCTGTAAGCCGTGTAGACCGACATCGCCTCCATCGGCTTGACGACCACCGCCGCCTGCGGCGACACAAGGTTATCGGTCCGGTTGCGGTTGATGTTGGTGTTCATGTCCAGCGCCGACATTTCGAAGCGGTCGAACCGCGTGCCCACGATGAGCTGGAGCGCGCGGGAAAACTCGATCGTGTCGCGCAGATAGCCGGACTCGACGTTCAGGCGGTATCTGCTGTTGGAGTCCGGCGTCGTGACGCCATCGCCATTCACGCCGGTGAAGTGGTGGATGAAGGTCACGGGCCCAAAATAGGTCGGCGCGAACGGGTTCTGGACGATGGTGTTGGTGCCGTTGGGGAAGATGCCGGTGTTGCGGATGTCGACGCCGGTCTGACGGCCGAACTCGGTGCCGAAGCCCACGGTGTGCGCGACCGGTCCGGTCCAGCCCTTGTAGGTGAAGTCGGTCTGGTTGAAGACGTTGTCGCGGTTGGTTGTGTGCTGGTAGGCACCGAGATTGACCGCCGTGTCGGCCGCGTTGACAGCGCCGGCGAGCGGCCCGCCGGTCGGATAGACGTTCTGGTAGAACTTCTGGTAGTCGGCCGCGATCGTGCCGTTGCGCACCGACAGCCCGTTCTGGAAATCGTGCTCGATGATCGCCATGCCGGTCTGCACCGTCGCCTGCGCGGTATTGAGGCTCGGGCTGCCAAAGAAGGTCTGCAGATTTCCGTTCGGCGCAAACGGCGTCGTCGGGTTGAAGCGGGTGACGCCGCCGGGAAGGCTCTGGGAAGGGTTGCCGCGATCTGCGGTGCGGCCGTCGTGATAATATTCGTAAGAGAGCTTGATCCTGGTGAAGTCGTTAGGCTTCAGCGTGACGGTCGGGTTGATGCCGTAGCGTTCGAGACGGTTGAAGTCGCGGAACGCATCGCTGCCCTCGTAGAACACGTTCAATCGCGCCGCCACGTTCTCGTTGACGGCTTGCCCTGCGTCGAGCGAGACGCGGCGATCGCCCCATGATCCCGTCTGCGCGGTCGCTTCGTAGATGCGGGTGCCGTCGGCCTCCTTGAGGGTGCGGTTGAGGACGCCGCCACCGGCGCCGCGGCCGAACGTCAGCGCGCTCGGGCCCTTCAGCACCTCGATGCTCTGCGCGTTGTACATATCGCGGAAATATTGCACGTCGTCGCGAAAACCGTTGACGAAGAAGTTCGCGCTGGAATCGACCCCGCGGATGACGAGCTCGTCGCGATTGCCTTCGCCCTGGTGGACGGCAACGCTCGGCACGTAGCGGGTGACGTCGGTCAGGCCCTGGTAGTTCTGGTCGCGGATCTGCTCATGGGTGATGACGGCCAGCGACTGCGGGATGTTGACGATCGGCGTGTTGGACTTGGTGGCGACGGAGGTGCTGTTGGCGAAATATCCTTTTGTGCCGGTGCGGGCGTCCTGCGACTGCGCGAAGGGTTTTGGCTCCGCCGCAGTTTCGGGCCGCCGCGCGGTCTGGCTCCGACGCGTCCGTGTGCCGCTCGACCGGCGCGCCGGCGAGATCGGATTGGAGTGGCGCTGCGTCTTCGGCGCGGTGACGGTGACCGACGGAACCGTCACGCTTGGTGCAGACGGTGACTGTGCCAAGGCCTGCGGGTTGCCGAAGAACGCGGCCGACGCCATCAGCGCGGTCATCACGCCTCCGATCCCCGGAATCTTGCGCATGGAATTGTAGTTCGCGGCAGACAAAAGCTTCCCCGCGGCGGCGATGTGGTTCATCGCGCCCTCCCTCGACTCTTTCAAAACTCGCCCGAATTCCCCATTGCGCGGCCAGATGCGGGGCAAGGCGCATCCGTGCACGCGAAGTCACTGTGTGGATGAACACAGCGAGCGTGCGACCATTCCGCGCAGGAAGCTTTGAATCGTTCGAAACTTGTTGGGTTCCAGCAGCGGCTGCGCGCCGGTGCTTTCGTGGCGACTACGGAGTTACCCTGACATTTGCTTGTGATAGCAACGTGCCCGTCCAGACATCTGATTCCGGCCGGGGCAAACGATGACCGCTTTCAACCGCATCTTCACGACTGAGCGTCTGCTCCAGATCATCGTCATTCTGGCGGCGACGGTCGCGATGAAGCTGATGGCCTGAAGGCCGGCCGGCTATCGCTCACCGAAGTCGGGCACGTCGGGCAGATAATTCGACCCTTCCGACCCCAGGAAATCGAACATCGCCTGCGCCGGCGGCAGCAGCACCTTGTCGCTGCGGCGGATCACGTACCATTGCCGGACGATCGGCAGACCGGCGACGTCGAGCACGACGAGCCGACCCTCGGCAAGCTCGTGCGCCACGGTGTGGGCGGAGATGAAGGCGATGCCGAGGCCGGCAATCACCGCCTGCTTGATGGTCTCGTTGCTGCTCATCTCCATGCCGATGATCGGCTCGAGATCCGTCTTCTGGAACATGCCCTCCATCAGTGTTCGCGTGCCCGAGCCGGGCTCGCGGGTGAGGAAGGTCTCGTGCACGAGGTCGGTCAGGTTGAGACCGGAATCCTTCTCCAACCAGTGTCCCTTGCGGGCGACGATGATGTGCGGATTGCGCCCGAGCTGGCGGACGTCGACCGTGACGTCGGCCGGTGGCCGACCCATCACCGCGAAATCGAGGTCGTAGCCGTGCATGGCCTCGCGAATCTCCTCGCGATTGCCGATGGTGAGCTTGATCTCGATTTTTGGATGCCGCTTCGAGAACGCCGCGATCGCATGCGGCACGAAATATTTGGCGGTCGAGACCGCGCCGAGATGCACCGTGCCGCCGGTCCGCCCCGCGAGCAGGTCGAGTGCGCCCTGACAGTCCATGATGGCGGCCTCGACGCGCTCGGCCAGCGCCAGCACCTCTCGGCCCGCCTCCGTCAGCAGCATGCCGTCTCCGGTCCGCTGCACCAGCGGCAGGCCGGCGAGGTCCTGAAGCTGCCGCAGCTGCTGGGTCACGGCGGGCTGCGTCAACCCGAGCTGGCTCGAGGCCGCCGTGACGCTGCCCTTGGCCGAGAGCGCCGCAAGCGAGCGGAGCTGCCGGATCGTCAGATGCCGGAGCTGGGCCGCCCCATGGCCGGGGGCATTATAAGAAAATTCTTTGGCGCTCATTATGAATAGAAATTTTCCTTATTAGACCGGGCCTGTCAATCTCAATCGTGCCGGGACTGACCGCATCGACCTCCATGGGGAGGGAAACGAATGCGGCGCCCGCAAGGGGATGGACGCAGATGACCGGGCAACTCAGGCTGGACGACCACCTTCAGCGGTATTCCGAGACCGCACCCCATGCGCTCGCCGTGGCGGCCGCCGTCGATGCCATCGCGGTAGCGGCGGTCGAGATCGCCGATCTCATCGCCTCGGGTGATTTCGCCGACGCCTCGGGCCTGACCACTGGCCGCAACAGCGATGGCGATCTCCAGCGCGATCTCGATGTCCAGGCCGACGCGATCCTGCGCCGCTGCCTCGGCAGGCTGCCGATCGCGGCGCTGGCGTCGGAGGAGATGCGCGAGGCGCAGATCGTCAACCGCGACGGCCGCATCTGCATCGCGATCGATCCGCTCGACGGCTCCTCGAACATCGACATCAACATGACCGTCGGCACGATCTTTTCGATCCTGCCCGCGCCCGACGATCTCTCGCTCGCCTTCCATCAGCGCGGCTCGGCGCAGCTTGCGGCGGGCTTCGTCACCTACGGCCCGCAGACTTCGCTGGTGCTGACCCTGGGCGAGGGCGTCGACGTCTTCACGCTCGACCGCAAGGCAGGTTGCTTCCGCCTCGCGCGCAGCGACGTGCAGATCTCCGAGGCGTGCGAGGAGTTCGCGATCAACGCCTCGAACCGCCGGCACTGGGATTCGCCGGTGCGTGCCTTCATCGACGAATGCCTCGCCGGTGTCGAAGGGCCCGCCAACCACGACTTCAACATGCGCTGGATCGGCTCGCTGGTCGCGGAGGCCTATCGCATCCTCACCCGCGGTGGCGTGTTCCTCTATCCCTCGGACGCGCGCCCCGGCTATGGCGACGGCCGCCTCCGCCTCACCTACGAGGCGCATCCGATGGCGATGATCATCGAGCAGGCGGGCGGGTCGGCCTCGACCGGGCGGGAGCGCATCCTCGAACTGTCCGCGCAAAGCCTGCACCAGCGTGTTCCGCTGATCATGGGCTCGAGCAATGAGGTGCGCCGCGTCGAGGAGCTGCACTGCGATCCGCTGCTGGTCGCCAGCGTCTCCGCACCGCTGTTCGCGCGGCGCGGATTCTTCCGGGTCTGAGCGAGGCGACGCATGTCCAGGAAACACCCGATCATCTCCATCACCGGCTCCTCCGGCGCCGGCACCACCTCGGTCAAGAAGACCTTCGAGCAGATATTCTTCCGCGAGAAGGTCAATGCTGCCTACATCGAGGGCGACGCCTTCCATCGCTACGACCGCGCCGAGATGCGCGCGCAGATGGCGAAGGAGGCCGAGCGCGGCAACAAGCATTTCAGCCATTTCAGCCCCGAGACCAACCTGTTCGAGGAGCTGGAGCGCGCCTTCCGCGACTATGGCGAGACCGGTACCGCGACGACGCGTCACTACGTGCACGATGCCGAGGAATCGGCGTTGCATGGCGCGCCTCCCGGCACCTTCACCGACTGGGAACGGCTCCCGGAGAGCTCCGACCTGCTGTTCTACGAGGGCCTGCACGGCGCCGTCGTCACCGACAAGGTCAATGTCGCGCGCTATGCCGATCTCAAGATCGGCGTCGTGCCCGTGATCAACCTCGAATGGATCCAGAAGCTGCACCGCGACCGCAGCGCACGCGGCTATTCGACCGAGGCTGTCACCGACACCATTTTGCGGCGGATGCCGGATTACATCCACTACATCTGCCCGCAATTCACCGAGACCGACATCAACTTCCAGCGCGTGCCGACGGTGGACACCTCCAATCCGTTCATCGCGCGGTGGATCCCGACGCCGGACGAATCGATGGTCGTGATCCGCTTCAAGAATCCGCGCGGTATCGACTTTCCCTATCTGCTCTCGATGCTGCCGCAAAGCTGGATGTCGCGCGCGAATTCCATCGTCTGCCCCGGCGCCAAGCTCGACCTCGCGATGCAGCTGATCCTGACGCCACTGATCATGCAGCTCATCGAGCGCAAGCGGAGCCTGAAGTGATCCGCAAGACCAACGATTGGAGGATCTGATGAACATCTCGGTCCATGCCGAAGCCGACCTCTATGCCGTCGCGCATAACGACCTCGCCAATGCCGTGCGATTCCTCGCGGTCGACGCCATCGAGACCTCACAGTCCGGCCATCCCGGCCTGCCGATGGGCATGGCCGACGTCGCAACCGTGCTGTTCTCGCGTTTCCTCAAATTCGACTCGGCGCATCCGAACTGGCCGGACCGTGACCGCTTCGTGCTGTCGGCGGGCCACGGCTCGATGCTGCTCTATGCGTTGCTGCATCTGACCGGCGGCGATCTCAGCCTGGACGACATCAGGGCGTTCCGGCAGTGGGGTTCGAAAACGCCGGGTCATCCGGAATATGGCCATACGCCAGGTGTCGAGACCACGACCGGTCCGTTGGGGCAGGGGATTGCCACGGCTGTCGGCATGGCACTCGCAGAGCGCATGGCCAATGCGCGGCACGGCGACGGCCTCGTCGATCACTTCACCTATGTGATCGCCGGCGACGGCTGCCTGATGGAAGGCATCAGCCAGGAAGCAATCTCGCTTGCCGGTCATCTCCAGCTCGGCCGGTTGATGGTGCTGTTCGACGACAACGGCATCTCCATCGACGGGCCGACCTCGCTGGCGACGTCGGATGACCAGCTCGCGCGCTTCGCCGCGTCCGGCTGGTCGGTGCGCCGCGTCGACGGGCACGATCCCGAAGCCGTCGCGCAGGCGATTGCCGAAGAGCGCGAAACCGCAAAACCATCGCTGATCGCCTGTCGCACCATCATCGGCTATGGCGCGCCGGACCGCCAGGGCACCGAGAAAGCGCATGGCGCGCCGCTCGGCACCGAACAGACCGCGGCCGCGCGCCGGACGCTGGGTTGGGATTATCAGCCGTTCGTGGTGCCGATCCCGATCCTGAAGGCGTGGCGGATGATCGGACAGCGCGGACAGGTCGATCGACTCGCATGGCTCGATTGCTATGAAAACGCGACACCTGAGCAGCGCGACCTGTTCGTCGAGGGCAAGGCCGTCGCCCTGCCGGGCGCCTATGCGCTGGCTGCGGCGAAACTGCGTGAGCGCTTCGCCGGCGAGCGTCCGAAGATCGCGACACGCCAGGCCTCGCAGCAGGTGCTCGACGGCATCGCCGGGACGATCCCCGGACTGGTCGGCGGCTCGGCCGACCTGACGCACTCGAACCTCACGCACGCCAAGGCGCAGGTCCCCGTCACACGCGGGTCGTTCGCCGGCGACTACATCCATTACGGCATTCGCGAGCATGGCATGGCCGCCGCGATGAATGGCCTCGCGCTGCATGGCGGCTTCATCCCCTATGGCGGCACCTTCCTGGCCTTCTCCGACTATAGCCGGCCCGCAATCCGCCTCGCGGCCCTGATGCGGCTGCGCGTCATCCACGTGATGACGCACGACTCCATCGGGCTCGGGGAGGACGGTCCGACACATCAGCCCGTCGAGCATGTGGCGGCCCTGCGTGTCATTCCGAATCTTTTGGTGTTCCGCCCCGCCGATGCGGTGGAGACGCTCGAGGCCTGGGACTGCGCACTCAGCTCCGAGAGCCGCCCGTCCGTGCTGTGCCTGTCGCGCCAAGCCTTGCCCACTTTCCGCAGCGACGCCCGCGGCAGAAACCGCGTTTCGCGCGGCGCCTATCTCGTGGTTTCCCCTGACGGCGGCCGCGACGTGACGTTGATCGCAACGGGCTCGGAAGTGTCGATCGCCTTGGAAGCCGCCCGCCTGCTTGCAACCGAGCACATCCGCGCGGCCGTGGTCTCCGCGCCCTGCTTCACCCTGTTCGACGAACAGCCGGACGATTACCGCGCCACGGTGCTCGGTGCTGCGCCGCGTGTCGGGATCGAGGCGGCCGTGCAGGGCGACTGGGCGCGCTGGATAGGTGCTGACGGCGAGTTCGTCGGCATGCGCGGCTTCGGCGCCTCGGCGCCGGCGCCCGTGCTGTACCGCGAATTCGGCATCACGCCGCAAAGCGTTGCGGAAGCCGCCCGCCGGACCATTGCCGGCAAGAGACAATAAGGAGGATTTCTCGTGGCCCGTATCACCCTTCGCCAACTGCTCGATCACGCCGCCAGCCACGGCTACGCCGTGCCGGCCTTCAACATCAACAACATGGAGCAGGGTATCGCGATCATGCAGGCCGCGGCCGAGGTCGATGCCCCCGTCATCATCCAGGCCTCGCGCGGCGCGCGCAGCTATGCCGGCGATCTCATGCTCTCGCACATGATCGACGCGCTGGAGCGGACCTATCCCGATATCCCCCTTTGCATGCACCAGGACCACGGCAATGACGAGGCGACCTGCGCCTCCGCCATCGCCCATGGTTTCACCTCGGTGATGATGGACGGCTCGCTGAAGGCCGATGCAAAAACCGCGGCCGACTACGATTACAACGTCGCGATCACTCGCCGCGTCGTCGACCTCGCCCATTGGGTCGGCGCGTCCGTCGAGGGCGAGCTTGGCGTGCTCGGCTCGCTCGAGCATGGCGGCGGCGAGCAGGAGGATGGCCATGGCGTCGAGGGCAAGGTCAGCCACGATCAGTTGCTGACCGATCCCGACCAGGCGGTCGACTTCGTCCGCGCGACGAAGGTTGATGCGCTCGCGATCGCGATGGGGACCTCGCACGGCGCCTACAAGTTCAGCCGCAAGCCCGACGGTGACATCCTGGCGATGCGCGTGGTCGAGGAGATTCACCGGCGGCTCCCGAACACCCATCTGGTCATGCACGGCTCGTCCTCGGTGCCGCAGCCGCTCCAGGACATGTTCAACCAGTTCGGCGGCGAGATGCCGCAGACCTGGGGCGTGCCGGTCGAGGAGATCGTCCGCGGCATCCGAAGCGGCGTGCGCAAGGTCAATATCGACACCGACTGCCGGTTGGCGATGACCGCGGTGTTCCGCAAGGTCGCCGCGCAAACGCGCTCCGAATTCGATCCGCGCAAATTCCTCAAGCCCGCGATGGATGCGATGCGCGAGCTTTGTCGCGAGCGCTTCGAGCAGTTCGGCACGGCCGGTCATGCCAACAAGATCAAGGTCATTCCCTTGAGCGAGATGGCCCGGCGCTATCGCGCGGGCGAATTGGATCCCCGCATCGCCCGCGAGCCCGTTGCGGCCTAATCGATCAGAAAGAGCAGAGAACAGAGCAGGAGAGAGACATGAACGCACATGCAGGCACGGTCCGCGGCAAAGAACGCTATCGCTCCGGCGTGATGGAATACAAGCGCATGGGCTATTGGGAGCCCGACTACACGCCAAAGGACACCGACGTGATCGCGCTGTTCCGCGTCACGCCGCAGGAAGGCGTCGATCCGATCGAGGCGTCGGCTGCGGTGGCCGGTGAATCCTCGACGGCGACCTGGACCGTGGTGTGGACCGATCGCCTGACCGCTGCCGAAAAATATCGCGCCAAGTGCTATCGCGTCGATCCGGTCCCGGGTACGCCCGGCTCGTACTTCGCCTACATCGCCTATGATCTCGACCTGTTCGAGCCGGGCTCGATCGCGAACCTGTCGGCATCCATCATCGGCAACGTGTTCGGCTTTAAGCCGCTGAAGGCGCTGCGCCTGGAGGACATGCGCTTCCCCGTCGCCTATGTGAAGACGTTCCAGGGGCCGGCGACCGGCATCGTGGTCGAGCGCGAACGCCTCGACAAGTTCGGCCGGCCGCTGCTTGGCGCCACGGTCAAGCCGAAGCTCGGTCTTTCCGGGCGCAACTACGGCCGCGTGGTCTACGAGGCGCTCAAGGGCGGGCTCGACTTCACCAAGGACGACGAGAACATCAACTCGCAGCCCTTCATGCACTGGCGCGACCGTTTCCTCTACTGCATGGAGGCGGTGAACCGGGCGCAGGCGGCATCCGGTGAGGTGAAGGGTACATACCTCAACGTCACCGCGGGGACGATGGAGGACATGTATGAGCGCGCGGAGTTCGCCAAGGAGCTCGGCTCGGTCATCGTCATGATCGACCTCGTGATCGGCTACACCGCGATCCAGTCGATGGCGAAGTGGGCGCGCCGCAACGACATGATCCTGCATCTGCACCGCGCCGGCCACTCGACCTATACGCGGCAGAAGAGTCACGGCGTGTCGTTCCGCGTCATCGCCAAATGGATGCGGCTCGCCGGTGTCGACCACATCCATGCCGGCACGGTGGTCGGCAAGCTCGAAGGCGATCCGAACACCACGCGCGGCTACTACGACGTCTGCCGCGAGGAGTTCAACCCGACCAGGCTCGAGCACGGCATTTTCTTCGACCAGTCCTGGGCGAGCCTGAACAAGATGATGCCGGTCGCCTCCGGCGGCATTCATGCCGGCCAGATGCACCAGCTGCTCGATCTCCTGGGTGAGGACGTCGTGCTGCAGTTCGGCGGCGGCACCATCGGCCATCCCATGGGCATTGCGGCCGGCGCGATCGCCAACCGCGTGGCGCTGGAAGCGATGATCCTCGCCCGCAACGAGGGCCGCGACTACGTCCATGAGGGCCCGGAAATCCTGGCCAAGGCGGCGCAGACCTGCACGCCCCTGAAGTCCGCGCTCGATGTCTGGAAGGACGTCACCTTCAACTATCAATCCACCGACACGCCGGACTTCGTGCCGACCGCGCTGGAAACCGTCTGAGGAGATTTGACATGAAACTGACCCAGGGCTGCTTCTCGTTCCTGCCTGATCTCACCGACGACCAGATCTATAAGCAGGTGCAATACTGCCTCGCCAATGGCTGGGCGGTGAACATCGAGTTCACCGACGATCCGCATCCCCGCAGCACCTATTGGGAGATGTGGGGCCTGCCGATGTTCGATCTCCAGGATGCCGCCGGCGTGATGATGGAGCTCGCCGAGTGCCGCAGGGTGTACGGCGACCGCTACATCCGTATCAGCGGCTTCGATTCCAACCATGGCTGGGAATCCGTGCGCATCTCCTTCCTCGTCAACCGGCCGCCGCAGGAGGCCGAGTTCGAACTGGTGCGGCAGGAGGTCGGCGGCCGCGCGATCCGCTACACCACCGTGCGCAAGCCGGCCGCGCACGCCTCTCACTAACCGTTCTCCTCCGCGCGGAGCACTCCCTGCTCCGCTTCCTTGGCGGACCACTGCTTCGCCGCTCCCCGCGGCGAAGCTCTTTTCTTCGAGGGTAGCCATGCTGGATGTCCCCCATGCAACCACGACCGAACCCGGCGAGACCCAATTCGATCTTCGCAAGGAGGCCGAAGCGGCAGGGATTACCGGGACGCTTCAACAGCTGGAGCAGGAGCTGATCGGACTGAAGCCGGTCAAGAGCCGGGTACGCCAGATCGCCTCGCTGTTGCTGATCGAGCGCATCCGCCAGCGAGCAGGCCTCGCCGCTGCGCCGCCGACGCTGCACATGTCGTTCACCGGCAATCCCGGCACCGGCAAGACGACTGTCGCGCTGCGCATGGCAAAAATCCTGCACGGCCTCGGCTTCGTGCGTCGCGGGCAGGTGATCTCGGTGACGCGCGACGATCTGGTCGGTCAGTATATCGGCCACACCGCCCCGAAGACCAAGGAGATATTGAAGAAGGCGATGGGCGGCGTGCTGTTCATCGACGAGGCTTATTATCTCCATCGCCCCGACAACGAGCGCGACTACGGCCAGGAGGCGATCGAGATCCTGCTCCAGGTGATGGAGAACCAGCGCGAGGATCTGGTCGTGATCCTCGCCGGCTATGGCGAGCGCATGACGAGCTTCTTCGCCTCCAATCCCGGCTTCCGCTCGCGTATCGCGCACCACATCGAATTCCCGGACTATGCCGAAGCCGAGCTGCTCGTCATCGCCGAGCTGATGCTGAAGGAGCGCGGATATCGCTTCTCGGCGGCGGCGCGCGAGGCGTTCGAGAAGTACATCGAACTGCGCCGGACCCAGCCGTTCTTCTCCAACGCGCGCTCGATCCGCAACGCCGTCGACCGCATCCGCTTGCGGCAGGCCGATCGCCTGGTGTCCGATCTCGACCGCATGCTCGAGATCCCCGACCTCGAGACCATCGATCCCATGGACGTCCTGGCGAGCCGGGTCTTCAGCGGCGGTGCCGACGCGCGGAGTGCAAAGCCATGACCGGCGAGATCATCATCGCTCCCTCGATCCTGGCCGCGGATTTCGCGCGCCTCGGGGAGGAGGTCGCGGCCATCGACGCCGCCGGTGCCGACTGGATCCATTGCGACGTCATGGACGGGCATTTCGTGCCGAACATCAGTTTTGGTGCCGATGTCATCAAGGCGATCCGGCCGACGACGAAGAAGATCTTCGACGTGCATCTGATGATCGCTCCTGTCGATCCCTATCTCGAGGCGTTTGCGAAGGCCGGGGCCGACGTCATCACGGTGCATGCGGAAGCCGGCCCGCATCTGGACCGCTCGCTCCAGGCGATCCGCGTGCTCGGCAAGAAGGCGGGCGTCAGCCTGTGCCCCGCGACGCCGGAGAGCGCGATCGAATATGTGCTCGATCGTCTCGATCTCGTGCTGGTGATGACGGTCAACCCCGGCTTCGGCGGCCAGTCTTTTCTCGAATCCCAGTTGGAGAAGATCGCACGGATCAAAAACATGATCGGCGGCCGACCGATCCGGCTCGAGGTCGATGGCGGTATCACACGTGACAACGCCGCTGCCGTGGCCGCAGCGGGTGCCGATACGCTCGTGGCGGGTTCCGCGGTGTTTCGCGGCAAGAGCGCCGCGGAATACGCGGCCAATATTGCAGCCATTCGCACTGCCGCAGAGGCCGGCAGGGTTCCCAAACTGCAGGACAGTTCTGCGCAGCGGATGCGCGTCAGCGACGGAGGCCGTGCCCGGTAGACTACGGGAGGCGCGAGCATCCGAAGATCGACGCGCAGGCTGTCCCAAGGCGCGGCAATTTCCCCGGGGATCTACGGAATTAGCGCGATAAGAGTTATCAGGTTTTTCAGGCCCCGCGGTCCTGAGCCTTGCACATGCCCTGAAGATTCCAGTCATCGCCGAGGATGTTGAGACGGAGGCGCAGCGTGGCTTCCTGGCGCGGGAGGCCTGCGAGGAGATGCAAGGTGACCTGGTCGGCCGGCCGGATCTGATCGAGCGCTATCTCGACCGCGTCGGCGTGACCGTCGAGCGTCGCCTCTACGCCTAGCCTCGGCAGCGCACGATAATTCGGAGCGTAATTCCGCCTCGACTGGAACTTTGGCTTCGCTCGGCATTTCCTAGAATTGACAAGGGTGGAAGCGCGGTGGGCGCAACAAAACTTTTGCATGGCCGCCATCGCCCTGACGCAAATCTGAGCAATAAGCCGAGTGAATGCGAGGGAGGGTCTCATGGAGAACGTACGTCGCTACCGCGCGCTGGCGTCCCTCTGTCGCCAGCAGGCCGCCTACCGCCCCCTCCAGAACTGGCAGCTCCTCGGCCAGGCCGAACATTTCGAATATCTCGCGGAAGTCGAGCTCAAGGCGCACTTTGATGCGTGCAACGCAAAAAGCGACGAGCACGGCGATGAAGCCGTGGCATGGAAGAGACCTGCCGCGGCGTAAGGACGTGAAGCTCCTGGATGATCAGAGCAGGCCGCGGCTTTCGGCGCTATTGAGTTCGTCCATCAGCACCTTGTTCTCGTAACGTGCGAGCGAGAGAACACTTGCAAAGGGCGGTGAGGGAGCACCCACCACGGCCCGCGCGCAGAGATCTCCGGCCGCGCCGGCTGACATCGTTCCATAACCGGACAGCGCAGCTGTCAGGAACACGCCCGGCGTCCTGGCCGCGCCGATCAACGGCCAGTTTTCCATCGTCATTGGATAAAAGCCGCCGTAATGGATCCGGTCGCGGGGCAGGGCGCCGAGATATTGCCCGAGCGCGGGCTGGAGGCGGCTGGCGGCGCGCAACACGATTTCCGGGAAATACGGATTGAGTTCTGGCTCGCGGGTGGGTTCGGACGGTTCGGAATTGAACGCCCAGCCAAGCTTGATCCACTGACCGTGATCGCCGCCGTCGGGGCGGCAGTGAATGCTGCCGGGCATGGGCGCCAGCAACCGGGCCAACTCGGGCGCAGCTGCCAGCGCCTCGCGTTCCTCGGGTGTCCAGGCGAGCGTCTGGCCGTCGAGATCAATCGCAAACGGCATCTTGCGATCGACGGCGCGATTGCGATCGACGAAGGCGATCTTCTGCTGAAGGACATTGTGGATCGGTAGCTTCTCGCCATGCATCGCCGAGATATGCGAGGCGAAGGGCCCCGCCGCATTGACGATGACATCCGTCTTGATGGTCTGGCGAACGCCGTCGGCGATGACGTCCACCTGGAACCGATCGGCCTTTGCGATGCCGACCACACCGGCCTGCTGAAACTGCACGCCCAGCGGACGCATCGTCTCCAGCATGTACTGGCCGAGCTGCTGACCGCTGATATCGCCGGCCCGGCGGATGTGAAGCGCGGTCGCGATGGTGTCGTCGAACGCCGGATAATGCCGGTGGATCAGATCGCGACCAAGCAGCACATCGACGCCATCCGGCGCGGTCTGCCAGTCCGCCGACAGAGGTGGCGAATAGGTCCGGCTCGTTCCCTCGTGCTGGCGGATCAGTTTTGCGGACGAGGCGCCGTAGCCGGCGTCCAATTGACGGAGAAGCTCGTCCGGCCTTTCATCGCGCGTCACGAGCAGATAGCCGCGCCGCGTCATGTGGATGCGGTTATCGGTACGGCGCGCGATGTCCTCCATCAGGTCCGTGCTGTGGTCAGTAAACGCCGCCATCGTCGGATGCGGCCACCAGTTGCGATAGTTCTCGCCGGACTGCGCCGACGTCAGCGCCATCGGTTGACCTTCGTCCACGATCAGGAGGCGCGAGCGCTTGTGCTCGACGGCGAGGTAATAGGCTGTGGCAAGGCCCGCCATGCCCGCGCCGATCACCAGGATTTCGACATCGTTCGTCTTCAAGAATAGTCTCCTCAACTCGATGGCGTGATCGGTTTCCCGATCAGTCGGTCTTGTCCCGCGACGCATGACGTTGTGCCGATCGCAGCGTCTTCTGCGTCTGCACGATGTGCTCGCGCAACAGGCGCACGGCCTTCTCGACTTCGCCGTCGCGGCAATATTCGAGCAGTTGGTAATGCTCGCGTTGCGGCCGATCCTTTCCAGTTGCCCGCGACACGAGCGCGCGCGTGAAGCGGCTCACATGGCCGTAATTGGCCTCGATCATCGCAAGCAAGCGAGGGCGATTGCAGGGCACGTAGAGCGCCTTGTGGAAGCGCCAGTTGAACGCGCCCCATTTTTCCGGATCAGGCTCATCGTCGTAGGAGCGCAGAATCTTTGTTGCGTCGTCGTGATCGATGTCGCTCATCGCGGGGATGGCAAGGCGCAATGCGTGGCATTCGAGCGCAATGCGGATCTCAAGCAATTCCACGACTTCGTCGATGGAGAGATCGGAGACGACCGCTCCCCGATTGGGCAGGAACGTCACGAAGCCTTCGGCCTCAAGCTGCCGCAAGGCTTCCCTGACCGGGATGCGGCTGGTGCCGAACTTTTCGGCAAGCTCGTCCTGCCGGAGCTGAAGGCCGGGCGCCAGTTCGCCCGCGCTGATTGCACGCCGCAGCGCCTCGCGCACGGCGTCAGGTGCGGAGCCGTGACTGCCGCCACTCCGTTGTTTTGTCGCGGCTTCCGATTTCATACGGGCATCCCGTCGCAGCTGGTCCAGGTCAGATTGTATAAAATCACTTTGTAGATTATGCAACGGGGCGTATAAAATATCGAGTGATTGTATCCATTGCGGGAGTAGGAGCATGAAAGGGTCGTTGTTTTCGCTGATGGTTTTGGCTGCGATCGTCGCGCCAGCGGAGGCTCAAACGCCGGGCGGGACGCTGGCCAAGATCAAGGAGGTCGGCGAGATTCGCCTTGGGCATCGCGATGTTTCGGTCCCGTTCTCCTATCTCGACGGCAACCAGAAGCCGGTTGGCTTCGCGATGGACCTCTGCGCGCGCATCGTCGACGCAGTGAAGGAGGAGCTGAAGCTCCCGGCGCTTCAGACCAAACTGCAACCGATCCAGCTCAGCACGCAGATTCCGCTGATCGAGAACGGGACCATCGATATCGTTTGCGGCCCCGCTACCAACACGCTGGAACGTCAGAAGGTGGTGGCCTTCAGCAACACGATTTTCGTTTCGAGCATTCGTGCGGTGGTCCGGAAGGATGCGCCAATCAAGACCTTCGAGGATCTCCGAGACAAGCCGGTCGCGCTGACCACCGGCTCGACGTCGATTGGCCTGCTGCTGGCACGCAGCCAAGAGAAGAAGTTTGAGGTCAAGCAGGTGCTGTCACCGGACCACGCCGCGTCGTTCCTCGCACTCACGACCGGCCGAAGCGAGGCCTTCGTCATGGACGACATCCTGCTCGCGGGGCTCATCGCGGGCAGTCCGATGCCGGACAACTGGCGGATCATCGACGATAGCCTGCGCACCGAGCCTTACGGGCTGATCATTCGCAAGGGCGATCCGGAATTCAAGGCACTGGTCGACAAGACGCTGGTTGCGATGATGAAGAGCGGCGAGTTTGCGGAGCTCTATGCGAAATGGTTCACAAAACCCGTTCCGCCCAAGAATGTGAACCTGAACTTTCCGATGCCGGCGCCGCTCAAGGACGCGGTCGCCAATCCGAACGACAAGGGCGTTTGATCGGTCCGCCGATCATGTCGCTCAATGCGTCATCAGCGTCGGAACCGTCATGGCTTCCAGCATGGCGCGGGTGACCCCGCCGAGAAATCGCTCCTGCAATCGGGAATGTCCGTAGCCGCCCATGACCAGGAGGTTGAGGCTCTCATCGGCAGCCAGCGACAGGATGGTGGGCTGGATGTCGGCCCGGGCGGCTGACAGGCTGGCCGTGCGGGTCGAGAGCCCGCGCCGGCCGAGATGTCTGGCCAGATGGGACGCTGAAGCTTCGCCACGGGACGCATCGGTTTCGTTGATCGTAATGATCACGATCTCCTGCGCACGCGCCAGCAACGGGGCTGCGTCACGCATCGCGCGGGCAGCAAGACGGCTGCCGTCCCAGCAGATGCCGATCCGGTTCGCCTTGAATGCCCCGCTGAAAGTATAGGGCAGGAACAGCACCGGACCGCCCGCCTGGAACAGGATCTCGCCGGGCATGTCGTTGTCGAACGAGCGTTGCGTCGGATTGGGCTGGAGCACGATGCTGAGATCGTGCAGTCGTGCCATTTCGCCGAGCGTGCCGGCTGCATCGATCGGGATTGAGCCAAGCGGGTGGCATGCGTGGCGGATGCCTGCGCGTACCGCTTCGCTTCTGAAGACGGCGAGCGCAGCCTCGGCCCTCTCCATGGCGCGCTCGCGCTCCAGCTCGAAAACGGCCGCCGCGGCGCCACCGCCCTCCATGACGTAGGCCGCACTGGTTGCGACATAGCCGACCGCGACCGCGTCGAGATGCGCGTTGAGATGTGCGGCGAGCGAAACCGAGCCGTCGACTGCAGAACGCATCGGACGTTCGGTCGGGATGTGGACCAGAATATCCTTGTACATGGCGCCTCTCCGATGAACACCGTTCGGTGATGCCAGTTTTTCACTGCACGAAAGACCCGCGTTGAGCTGCATCAATGCTTGGCGACGAACTTGCCGCGGCGCTGCCCGCCAATCTTTGCCAAGATTTAATCGCCTGGACGGGACGTCGTAAGGTGGCAACGCCCATGTTGCGTGCAAGGCGACACCTGCTCAACATGGACATTTCGACATGAACGATCCCGTCAATTTCGACACCCCCACCTCCCGCAAGATCCTGAGGCCGCGCCGGCTGGCGCTGCTCGGCACGGTGGCCGCGCTTGGCGTGGCCGTGCTGGTAGCTGCTCCCGGCGCCTCGCCATTCGGCATGACCTCCTTCGTCGCGCCGGCCCAGGCCGCCGAGACGGCCGGGACCCCGCCGGGCTTCGGCGATCTCGTGGCCAGGGTCAAACCCGCCGTCATCTCGGTGCGGGTCAAAATCGACCGGGACAACGACAAGAGCGCGATGCTGCAGCAGAACCGGATGGATTCGGACGAAGATTCGCCGTTCGACCAGTTCTCGCGACAGTTCGGCTTCCGCTTCCCGGGTGGCATGAACGGCATGCCGCGTCAGCGTCACCAGGTGATCACGGGTGAGG
This sequence comes from Bradyrhizobium sp. 1(2017), assembly GCF_011602485.2. Lineage (NCBI taxonomy): Bacteria > Pseudomonadati > Pseudomonadota > Alphaproteobacteria > Hyphomicrobiales > Nitrobacteraceae > Bradyrhizobium > Bradyrhizobium sp. 1(2017). The sequence goes on from NZ_CP050022.2 coordinate 2,257,288, forward strand.
GCTCGGGCTTCTTCATCTCCGCCGACGGCTACGCCGTCACCAACAACCACGTGGTCGATCACGCCGAATCCGTGCAGGTGACCATGGACGACGGCACGACCTACAAGGCAAAGGTCGTCGGCACCGATCCGAAGACCGATCTCGCGCTGATCAAGGTCGACGGCAAGAAGGATTTTCCGTTCGTCAAGTTCTCCGACCAGAAGCCGCGGATCGGCGATTGGGTCGTCGCCGTCGGCAATCCGTTCGGGCTCGGCGGCACCGTGACCGCGGGTATCGTCTCGGCCAGCGGCCGCGACATCGGCAATGGTCCCTATGACGACTTCATCCAGATCGACGCGCCGATCAACAAGGGCAATTCCGGCGGTCCGGCTTTCGACATGAACGGCAACGTGATCGGCGTGAACACCGCGATCTTCTCGCCCTCCGGCGGCTCGGTCGGCATCGGCTTCGATATTCCGGCCACGACCGCAAAGCTCGTGGTGGCGCAGTTGAAGGACAAGGGCGCGGTCACCCGCGGCTGGCTGGGCGTGCAGGTGCAGCCGGTGACGTCTGATATCGCCGACAGCCTCGGTCTGAAGGAGGCACGCGGCGCGATCGTTGACAATCCGCAAGCCGATAGCCCGGCGGCGAAGGCCGGCATCGAGGCAGGCGACGTCATCACCGCAGTCAACGGCACCGCGATCAAGGATTCCCGCGATCTCGCCCGTACCATCGCCACCTTGCCGCCGGGCAGCTCGGTCAAGCTCGATGTCTTCCACAAGGGCGAGAGCAAGACGGTGACGCTGGCGCTCGGCGAGCTGTCGAACGAACGGCAGGCTAAGGGAAAAGGTCGGGATAACGACAAGGTGCAGCCGGACACCGGCACGCCGCGTCTCGGACTCGGTCTGGCGCCGGCTGGCGAGGTTCAGGGTGCCGGTCAGAAGGGCGTCGTCGTCACCGAGGTCGATCCGGAAGGGCCGGCGGCTCAGCGCGGCATCCAGACCGGCGACGTCATCCTCAATGTCGGCGGCAAGGCCGTCAGCAATGTCGGCGAGGTCCGCTCGGAGCTGGCGCAGGCCAAATCGTCCGGCAAGCGCAGCGTGCTGTTGCAGGTCAAAAACGCGGATGCGACCCGCTTCGTTGCGGTGCCACTCGCGTAAGGCCAACCTCGATTGGCGCAAATCCCAAAGGCGGCCCTCGGGCCGCCTTTCCTGTTCGCTTTCGAGATTTCCAGTGCGTCGATAACATTCTCGTTAACGGCAGCAAGGGCGACCCGGTTTCGTCCGAAAAAGCCGTGTTCACTGATCACAGTTCCGGACAACATGTGCTCGGCGGCAACGCAGCCGCGGAGTCAGGTTGCAAGCGTGGAACTTCGAACCTTCCCGCCGCTTTGTGAAGCTGGCCGGTGGTTCGCATTTGATCGGTGCCGACATGGATCGATTGAAGCTCTCGCTGATGATGGCGCTCCTCGTGGCGTCGTTCGCGCTGCCGACTGGAAGCGCCCTTGGGCGCGACGACGGCCGCTATGCCAACTCGCCCCTCAAGCCGTGGTTCGACAGCCTGCGCAGCCATCTCGGCCCGTGCTGCTCGGATGCGGACGGATTTGCTGTCGCCGATCCCGATTGGGAGTCGCATGACGGGCACTACCGTGTCCGGCTGGACGGGCAGTGGATCGACGTGCCGGACGAAGCCGTCATCACCGAGCCGAACCGCGCCGGTCGCACCATGGTGTGGCCGGTGAAGACTGCGTTCGGGATTTCGATCCGCTGCTTCATGCCGGGCAGCATGATCTGACCGAGGTCAGCGCGAGCGCTTGGCGGATTTGCGCTTCGATGTCGTCTTGGAAGATTTCTTGGCTGTCTTCTTCTTGGACGCCTTCCGCTTCGACGCCTTCTTCGGGACCTTCTTGCCTTTCTTGCGGGCCTTCGACAGTCCGATTGCAATCGCCTGCTTGCGGCTCTTCACGCGTCCGCCGCGCCCGCCACGTCCGCTCTTCGCGGTACCTTTCTTGTAGCGCCGCATCTCGCTTTCGACATCGCTGCCCGAGCTGCGTGAGTAGCGGCGCTTCTTTGCCTTGCGTGCCATGCCTGCTCTCCCTTGGCGGGGGAAGAACCGTTCGATACAGGCATGGTTCCGAAAGCACGGGTGCAACGGCCCGGAGGTGGCGGCAATCTAGAACGAATTTGCCAGCTCGATCTCCGCTTCCAGCACCTGGATGCGCCGCGCCGCCTCGGCGAAGGACAGATCCCGCGCATATTGCGCCGGCTGATACGTCTCTTCGCTCAGCCGCTTCAATCTCAATCCCTGCGCCCGGGTCATCTGCTCGCTCAGGAAAACCCTGGCGTTGTATTTTGCCTGAACCTGCATCTCGCTGCTCCCGTCCTGAAATCGCGACTTGACTATATGTTCTTATTTTGTTCTAACAAGCCATGGACAACAGAATTAATGAAATTCGACGTAAAATCAGCGCCTTGAGGCTGGAGATGGCCGATGTCGAGGCGTCGGTGCGCGATCTCGTCAACCGCGATTGCGACTGCACCGACCAAGCTCTGGCTCAGATCAATCTTCGGCGGAAGATCAATCTGCTCATCGAGCAATGGAAGGCGGCCGGAGGCAGCGATGTCTTGCCTGATGTCCGCGACCGGATGCGTCTTCGCTTCGTGAAGAAGGCCGACAGGCCGGCGGGCGCATTGGCACGCCGCTGAGACATTGGGGGCCGCGCGATGGAGGAAGACCCGGGCGATTACCGGATCCTGAAATTGCGCGCCGAGATTCTCGAATTGGGCTCCGCGATCCGGCAATTGCAGCGCGAGGGTCTCGATGATGCTACGGCCCAACTCCTGATCTCACGCAAGCGTGCGCAACTCGAGCAGCTCGCGAAAGCGACGCTTGCGGCGAGCTGCCTCAACATCACTGACATCCGACGCAGCTAAGGCGTGCGCGCAAGCGACGTGCTGGAGATCGGCAATCCCGTCGGACGGCGAACTGGCCGCCCTGCTGCGGGCGGTGCTCGACGAGGTCTGCGTCAACGTTCCTTCATCCGACGCGATGACGCGCCGGCGTGTTGCCGCGAAACTGCGCGAAGCCCTGCGCGGCAATCACCACTCGCTGGAGGCGTTGAAGCGGACCGGTCGCGATGCGCTGGTCAGCGCGCCGACCATGTGGCGCGCAGACTGAATCAAGCGAAGAGTCCCGCGCCGAACGCGGGACTCTGGAATCGCCGGGCAGCGAACTCACTTGGCGTTCATGCCGCCCTTGTTGTTGGTGATCGTGCCGCCCTGATCGGAACCGGGACCGGAGCCGCCTTGACCGGAGGGATCGGCGCCCTTGGATGTCTTGGTGTTGGCGCCCGTGGTCTGCGATGATGACATCGAGGATCCATGTTTTGCCTTGTGCGACTTCGCCTGCGCGGCGAAGGGGGCGGCGGCGAGGCCGGTTGCCAGCATGATGGCGACGGCGAGCTTGACAGTCTTCATGCGCGGGAACTCCCTGAGTTAAATTGACGCAGGCGCCCAACTGCCGTTGGTCGCGGGAGTTCCCCACAAAAGCTCCTTCCTAAGGTCACGCGCGCTTCAAGATTGCTTGTTCTCTTCCAGGATGAACACGACGCCCGTAAGCGTCGCGCCGATCGCAAAGGTCGCCACCAGGGTGAGCACGAAGACGATCGTGGCCTGGCTTCCGCCATGACTCAGCAGATTGGCGACGGCTGGATTGAACAGAACCAGTGCGAGGCCGAAGGCGAGGCCAAGGGCAGCGCCCATCATCGCGTGTGTCATCAGCTTGATGAGGCCGGTGGGAGAGATCAGGTCCGACGACTTTTTCGCGCGCATGGAACAAAGTCCCGATCTGGCATGCAAACGCGCGCCCCGTTCACTGGTTCCATTCGGATAAAGGAATCGTCATCGTCGGCTTCATCCGGCGTTCATGCCGGACTTGCGATGATGAGCCCATCAACACAGGACATACGATATGGGCAAGGTAGTCTTTCTGTACCGCTCGCTGGCCTATCGCAACGCGGCCGCGGACATCCTGCGCAAGGCGCGCAAGCTCCCGCGCGGGGCCGAACGAAGCGCGGCTCGCCGCTATGCGAAGGCGTTGCGCGATCTCGCCCGAACGGAAGCCTGGCTCGAAGGACGCGTCGCGCGAGACCCGCGGACAGAGCCACGCATGACGCGCGCAGCGTCAGGCTAGAGCATGATCCGGAAAACGGCGCAGCGGTTTTCCGAGCTTAGACGATGAGCTAATGCGAGATGACAATTCATCCTGATCGCAGCGCGCACTAACCGGACGCGCGCTGCAACTCGGCCGCGGCATCGACTTTGCCGGGTGCCGTCGTCGCCGCCGGCTTGCGTGTCAACGGCACCTCCAGGCGACACAACAGGCCCTCGGCGCGCCAATCGAATTGCGCCCGCCCGCCGAGCTGGGACTCGACGCTCGCGAGCAGGCTGCGCGTTCCGAAGCCGCGGGATTTCGGCGTCCTGACCAGCGGGCCGCCGGATTCCTCCCAGGTCAGCGTGAGGCGGTCGTCCTCGGCGTGCCAGGCGATCATGAGCCGCCCGGATCGCGTCGAAAGCGCGCCATACTTGGCCGAGTTGGTGAAAAGCTCGTGCAGAGCGAGCGCCAGCGTCTGCGCGGTCGCCGGCAGCAACTGAACTTCGGGGCCTGCCAACCTGATCTGGCCGCCCAGCGAATAGGGTGCAAGCTCCTCGTCGATCAGCTTGGAGAGCTCGGCGCCCTGCCAGCTCGACAGCGACAGGATGGTGTGCACGCGCGCGAGGGCATTGATGCGTCCCTCGACGGCATTGACATAGGCCTTGACCCCGTCGGCCCGGGTGAGGCGCACGATCGACTGCGCCAGCGCCAGCGCATTCTTGGCGCGATGATCGACTTCCCGCGCGAGGAGATTCTGCCGCTCTTCGGCGCGCTTGCGTTCGGTGATGTCCACCGTGACGCCGCTCACCCGCACCACGCGGCCGCTAGCGTCGATGGTTGCGGCCGCCGTGCCGACGCACCAGCGCACCTCACCGTCGGGCCGCACGATACGGAACTCGGTCTCATAGGCGCGCGTGCCGCTGTTGAATTCGGCGATCGCCTTGCGCAGCTGATCGACGTCATCGGGATGCAGCAGTGCCTGAACGTTGGCCGGATTGACTTCGAAGATCTCCGGGCCGACGCCAAAGATGCGATACTGCCCCTCGTCCCACATCCAGTCGCCGGTGATCCAGTCCCAATCCCAGGAGCCCATCTTGCCGGCGGCGATGGCCATGCTGCGCCGCTGCTCGCTTTCGCGCAGCTTGGCGGTGGAGTTTTCCAGCTCGGCGGTGCGGGCGCGAACGCGGTCCTCGAGCTCCTGGTTCAGCCGTTCGAGCTCGCGGGTCTTGCGGTAGAGTTCGGAGAACACCTTGATCTTGGCGCGCAGAACCTCCGGCACGACAGGCACCGGAACGTAGTCGACCGCGCCCATCTCGTAGCCGCGCAACCGATCGATGTCGCTCACCTGAATGGCCGAGATGAAGATCATCGCGGTCTTCTGGAAGCGCGGATGCTCGCGGATCATCGCGGCGAGCTCGAAACCGTCGAGCTCGGGCATGCAGACGTCGACCAGGATCACCGCGATCTCGGTCTTGAGCAGAACCTCGAGCGCCTCGCGTCCGGACGAGGCGATCACGAGGTTCTCGCCGAGATCCTTCAATATTACCTCATAGGCGAGCAGCTTGGCGGGCTGGTCGTCGACGAGCAGGATGTTGACCTTTTCGTGGTCCATTCGCGGATCCAACTCAGCGGTGCAGCCACATGCGGATCGCAAGCAGCAATTGATCGGTGTTGACGGGTTTGGCGAGATAGTCGGAGGCGCCGGCTTCCAGGCATTTCTCACGGTCGCCCTTCATCGCCTTGGCAGTCAGCGCGATGATCGGTAGTCGAGCGAAGGCCGGATTCTCGCGGATCACGCCCATGGTCTGATAGCCATCCATCTGCGGCATCATGATGTCCATCAGCACGATGGCGATTTCCGGGTTGGACTCGACCAGCGCGACCGCCTCGCTGCCGGTCGTGGCCGTCAGCACCTTCATGCCACGCCGTTCCAGCACGCTCGACAGCGCGAAGATGTTGCGGGCGTCGTCGTCGACGAGCAGGGCAGTCTTGCCGATCAGGTCCTCATCGGAACTGTTCAGCTTCTCCAGCATGCGCTGCTTCTCGACCGGAAGTTCCGTGATGACGCGGTGCAGGAACAGCGCGGTCTCGTCGAGCAGGCGTTCCGGCGATTCCACGCCCTTGACCACGATGCTGCGCGCCATGGTGTGGAGTTCCGCATCTTCCTCCGCCGACAGTTCGCGGCCGGTGAACACCACGACCGGGACGTTCGACAGCGCCTCGTCGTTGCGGATCTGGTCCAGCACCTCGAAGCCGGTCATGTCCGGCAGCCTGAGGTCGAGCACCACGCAATCGCAGGGCTGCTCGCGCAGGGTCGAGAGCGCGCCGGCGCCGGTATCGGTCGCGACGATCTCGATGTCGTCGTGATGCAGCAGCTCGCGGATCGAGAGCTGCTCGGCCTCGTTGTCCTCGACGATCAGGAGGCGCTTGCGCCGCGGCCGTGCATATTCCTTGATCTGCGTCAGCGCGGCGGAGACGCCTTCCGTCGTCGTCGGCTTGTTGACGAAGGAGAAGGCACCGCGCGCCAGCGCGTGCTGGCGGTCCTCGTCAAGCGTGATGATCTGCACGGGTATGTGGCGGGTCAGGGGATTATGCTTGAGCTGGCTCAGCACGGTCCAGCCCAGCATGTCCGGCAGGAATACGTCGAGCGAAACCGCTCTCGGCTGGTACTGCTTGGCGAGTTCCAGCGCTTCCGCGCCGCGGGCTGCGACCAGCACCTTGAAACCCTTGTCGCGCGCCAGGTCGACCAGCACGCGTGCATAGTGCGGGTCGTCCTCGACGATCAGGAGGATGCTGTCGCCGGGCTCGAGGTTGAGCCGGTCGTCGGGAAGCTGCTCGATGACGCGCTGCTGCTGCTGCGGGTCGGCGGCTGCCGGCTGTAGCGCCGGCGGCTGGCTGTATTGCTGAGGCGCAGGCGCCGCGCGGGGTGCGAGCGTCGGGCCGGAATATTTCAGCGGCAGATAGAGCGTGAAGGACGAGCCCTTGCCCGGCGAGCTGCGCAGATGGATCTCGCCGCCGAGCAGGCTTGCGAGCTCGCGGCTGATCGCGAGGCCGAGGCCAGTGCCGCCGTATTTGCGGCTGGTGCCGGCGTCCGCCTGCTGGAACGCCTCGAAGATCAGCTTCTGCTTCTCCAGGGGAATGCCAATGCCGGTGTCGGACACTTCGAACGCGATCACGGCCGGCGCGGAATTCAGCACCGGGTGATCCGTGCCCCAGCCGCCGACCGCTCCGGCGACCGTGAGGCGCACCTCGCCTACGGCGGTGAACTTGAAGGCGTTGGAGAGCAGGTTCTTCAGGACCTGCTGCAGGCGCTTGGAGTCGGTGACGATGCTGCGCGGCAGGTTCGGATCGACGTCGATCTTGAACGACAGATCGCGATTGTCCGCTTCATGACGGAACGGCCGCCCGACGGTCTCGAGCAGGTTCGCGGTCAGGATCTCCTCGGCGTCGACCGTCACCGTGCCGGACTCGATCTTGGACAGATCGAGAATGTCGCTGATGAGGTTGAGCAGGTCGGTGCCTGCGCCGTGGATGGTGCGGGCAAATTCGACCTGCTTGGCCGAGAGGTTGCCGTCCGGATTGTCGGTGAGCTGCTGTCCCAGGATCAGGATCGAGTTCAGCGGCGTGCGCAGCTCGTGGCTCATATTGGCGAGGAATTCGGACTTGTACTTCGAGGTCAGCGCGAGCTCGGTCGCCTTTTCCTCCAGCGCGCGGCGGGCCTGCTCGATCTCCTGGTTCTTGCGTTCGACCTCGACGTTGCGCTCGGCGAGCTGCTGCGCCTTCTGTTCGAGCTGGTCGTTGGTCTGCTGCAGCTCGCGCTGCTGGGTCTGAAGCTCGCCGGCGAGTTGCTGCGATTGCTTGAGCAGGCCCTCGGTCTGCATCGTCGCTTCGATCGAATTGAGCACGATGCCGATGGAGTCGGTGAGTTGCTCCAGGAACGTCATTTGCGAGGTCGTGAAGGAGACGAGCGAGGCGAGCTCGATCACCGCCTTGACCTGGCCCTCGAACAGCACCGGCAGCACCACGAGGTTCTTCGGCGCGACGCGGAACAGCGCCGAGTTGATCGGCACGACGTCGGACGGAATGTCGCCGACCACGCGCGGCCGCCTGTCGAGGGCACACTGGCCGATCAGGCCTTCGCCGAACTGAAGCACGCGCTGATAGGGATAGATGCCGTCGCTGGCGTAGGACGCAAGCAGCAGGAGCTGCGGATTGTCCTCGCTCTCGACCTGGTAGATCACGCCGGTATGGGCGTTCACCAGTGGCGACAATTCGGTGAGCAGCAGCCGGCCGACGGTGGTGAGGTCGCGCTGGCCTTGCAGCATGTTGGTGAATTTGGCGAGGTTGGTCTTCAGCCAGTCCTGCTCGGTGTTCACGTCCGTCGTCAGACGGAGATTCGTGATCATCGTGTTGATGTTGTCTTTCAGCTCCGCGACCTCGCCGCGGGCGTCGACCTGGATCGACCGCGTCAAGTCGCCCTTGGTCACGGCGGTCGCGACCTCCGCGATCGCGCGCACCTGCGAGGTGAGGTTGGCCGCGAGCAGGTTGACGTTGCCGGTGAGGTCCTTCCAGGTGCCGGCGGCGCCGGGCACGTTGGCCTGGCCGCCGAGGCGGCCTTCGACGCCGACTTCGCGCGCCACCGACGTCACCTGATCGGCGAAGGTCGCGAGCGTCTCGGTCATGTTGTTGATGGTATCGGCGAGAGCGGCGACCTCGCCGCGCGATTTCATCGTCAAGTTCTGCTTGAGATCGCCGTTGGCGACCGCGGTCACGACCTTGACGATGCCGCGCACCTGCTCGGTCAGGTTCGCGGCCATGAGGTTCACGGTATCGGTGAGATCCTTCCAGGTGCCGGCGACGCCGGGCACCTGCGCCTGGCCGCCGAGCTTGCCCTCGGTGCCGACCTCGCGCGCCACGCGCGTGACTTCGCCGGCGAAGGCGTTGAGCTGGTCCACCATGGTGTTGATGGTGTTCTTCAGCTCGAGAATCTCGCCCTTCACGTCGACGGTGATCTTGCGCGAGAGGTCGCCGCGCGCGACCGCCGTGGTGACCTCGGCGATGTTGCGGACTTGCGTCGTCAGGTTCGCGGCGAGCAGGTTGACGTTGTCGGTCAGGTCCTTCCAGGTGCCGCCGACGCCGGGCACGACGGCCTGACCGCCGAGCCGGCCCTCGGTGCCGACCTCGCGCGCCACGCGCGTGACTTCGGCGGCGAAGGAGCGGAGCTGCTCGACCATGGTGTTCAGCGTGTCCTTCAAGAGAAGGATCTCGCCGCGCACGTCCACCGTGATCTTCTTCGACAGGTCGCCGCCGGCGATCGCGGTCGCGACCTCGGCGATGTTGCGGACCTGGGCCGTCAGGTTGGAGGCCATGAAGTTGACGTTGTCGGTGAGGTCCTTCCAGGTGCCGGCGACGCCGGGCACCTCGGCCTGACCGCCGAGCTTGCCCTCGGTGCCGACCTCGCGCGCCACGCGCGTCACTTCGCCGGCAAAGCCGTTGAGCTGGTCCACCATGGTGTTGATAGTGTTCTTCAGCTCGAGGATTTCGCCCTTCACATCCACGGTGATCTTGCGGGACAAGTCGCCGCGCGCCACGGCGGTCGTCACTTCGGCGATGTTGCGGACCTGGGCGGTGAGGTTGCCCGCCATCGAGTTCACGGAGTCGGTGAGGTCCTTCCAGGTGCCGGCGACACCAGGCACGTTAGCCTGACCGCCCAGGCGTCCTTCGGTGCCGACCTCGCGCGCCACGCGCGTCACCTCGCCCGCGAAGCGGTTGAGCTGGTCGACCATCGTGTTCAGGGTGTCCTTCAGCTGAAGGATCTCGCCGCGCACGTCCACGGTGATCTTGCGGGAAAGGTCGCCGCCGGCGATCGCGGTCGCGACCTCGGCGATGTTGCGGACCTGGGCGGTGAGGTTGCCCGCCATCGAGTTCACGGAGTCGGTCAGATCCTTCCAGGTGCCGGCGACGCCGGGCACGCCGGCCTGACCGCCGAGCTTGCCGTCGGTGCCGACCTCGCGCGCGACGCGCGTCACTTCGCCGGCGAAGGCGTTGAGCTGGTCGACCATGGTGTTGAGCGTTTCCTTCAGCTGAAGGATCTCGCCCGAGACGTTCACCGTGATCTTCTTGGACAAATCGCCCTTCGCCACCGCGGTCGCGACCTCGGCGATGTTGCGGACCTGGCCGGTGAGGTTCGAGGCCATCGAGTTGACGCTGTCGGTCAAGTCCTTCCACGTGCCGCCGACGCCGCGCACGACGGCCTGGCCGCCGAGCTTGCCTTCGGTGCCGACCTCGCGCGCGACGCGCGTCACTTCGCCGGCGAAGGCGTTGAGCTGGTCCACCATGGTGTTGATGGTGTCCTTCAGCTCCAGGATCTCGCCGCGAACGTCCACGGTGATCTTCTTCGACAGGTCGCCGCCGGCGACCGCCGTCGTCACCTCCGCGATGTTGCGGACCTGCGCCGTCAGGTTCGAGGCCATCGAGTTGACGCTCTCGGTCAGGTCCTTCCAGGTGCCGGCGACGCCGAGCACGTTGGCCTGGCCGCCGAGCCGCCCGTCGGTGCCGACCTCGCGCGCCACGCGCGTCACTTCGCCGGCGAAGGCGTTGAGCTGGTCGACCATGGTGTTGAGCGTCTCCTTCAGCTGAAGGATCTCGCCCGAGACGTTGACGGTGATCTTCTTGGAAAGGTCGCCGCTCGCGATCGCGGTGGCGACGTCGGCGATGTTGCGGACCTGAGCCGTCAGGTTCGACGCCATGAAGTTGACGTTGTCGGTGAGGTCCTTCCAGGTGCCGGCCACGCCGGGCACCTGGGCCTGGCCGCCGAGCTTGCCTTCGGTGCCGACCTCGCGCGCCACGCGCGTCACTTCCGAAGCGAACGAGTTGAGCTGGTCCACCATGGTGTTGATGGTGTCCTTCAGCTCCAGGATTTCGCCGCGCACGTCGACCGTGATCTTGCGCGACAGGTCGCCGCGCGCCACGGCGGTCGTCACATGGGCGATGTTGCGCACCTGTGCGGTCAGGTTGCCGCACATCGCGTTGACGGAGTCGGTGAGGTCCTTCCAGGTGCCGGCGACGCCGGGCACGATCGCCTGACCGCCGAGCTTGCCGTCGGTGCCGACCTCGCGCGCCACGCGCGTCACTTCGGAGGCGAAGGAGCGGAGCTGGTCCACCATCGTGTTGATGGCTTCCTTGAGTTGGAGGATCTCGCCGCGGACGTCGACGGTGATCTTCTTCGACAAGTCGCCGTTGGCCACCGCGATCGTCACCTCGGCGATGTTGCGAACCTGGTTGGTCAGGTTGTTCGCCATCGAGTTGACGCTCTCGGTGAGGTCCTTCCAGACGCCGGTCACCTCCAGCACCTGGGCCTGTCCGCCGAGCTTGCCCTCGGTGCCGACCTCGCGCGCCACGCGCGTCACCTCGGAGGTGAACACGCCGAGCTGCTTGATCATGGTGTTGACGATGTTGGCCGATTGCAGGAATTCGCCCCGCAGCGGCCGGCCGTCGACATCGAGCTTGACGGTCTGGAGCAGGTCGCCTTGCGCCACCGCCGCGACCGCGCGCGTCACCTCGCGTGTCGGCCACAACAAATCGTCGATCAGCGTGTTGACCGAGCCCTCCATGTCGGCCCAGGAGCCGGAGGCGAGGCCGAACTTCACGCGCTGCCGGGTCTTGCCTTCGCGTCCCACCACCTGACCGACCAGCTCGAGCTGCTGTGCCATGCGCTGGTTGGCCGCGATGATCTCGTTAAAAGTGTCGGCAATCTTTCCGTCGATGCCGAGATAATCGCCACTCATTCGGACGGAGAAGTCGCCGCTGCGCATGGCCTGCAAGGCGAGCAGCAATTCCGCCCGGGAATCCGGGTCCGACATATCGCTGTTTTTTGGCTTTGGGACGCGACGACCGGAGCGTGATGCAGTTCCGGGATCGAGGTCGCTCATACTGTTTCCCCCGCAGGCGTCGGCCGAATCTAAGGCGTGACGCGATTGGTCAAAATAGAGCGTCAGCCCAATTCGAAATCAAGCGCCAAGGTGCGGCGCGAGAAGTTGGAACCTGCTTTGCTCAGCCCGGTGTCAACAACTTCGATCCCCCCGATTGGTTCCACACCGGTTCAAAAGAGATTCGGTAGCTCTCCTCCGGGCACACTCCTTTCGGAACGGAGCAGCAGCCCTGCTGTTAGCCAGCACAGACAGGAGTGCGCAAATGAAAGCTGGATTGGCTGCGATCATCGTCATGTTGTTTGCCGGACCGGCCCTTGCACAGGGCGGCGAGCCCAGCGGCCGCGGGGCCGTGACCGGCGATCCCGCCGCAAGCTCGGCGACGCCCCGTGCGGATACCCCGACCACGGGGACGGCCAACCGATCGAACCCGAGCGGCAGTGGCACCTCGACCTCGGGCGGAAAGGATGACAACGGGGATGGAGGCCGGGACAGGATGCCCGAGAGCAACCGGACGGTGCGGCCGGAGAGCCAGCAACGCCCGAAGTAAAGGCGGTTACTTGTCCGCCATGGTGCGTTCGGCCGCCTTGACCTGCGCACGCAGCATCGGGAGCTGCTCGCGTGCGAATGCCGCAAGCGCGGCATTGTCGGGCGCCTTCAAATAGCGTTCAAGCAGATCGATCGTTGCTTCATATTCGGGAATCTGCGAGGCATAGAAGCTTCTGACGTAGGTTGGCCCGTCCGAGGTTTCGGGTTCGACGAGGCTCGCACTTGCCGACGCCGCCTTGCTGACGCGCGGCTCCGCACCGATCGCTTCTTGAATCTGTTTCAGCGCCTTGTCGCGCTTGGCGGCCTCTTCGGCGCGTAGCGCGGCAAGGTTCTTCACCTCTGCATTGCCCTTGAGGTCGGTGCTTTCCAAGAGACCCTGCTGGAATCGGCTGAAGGCGTAGAGCCCGCTGATGACGTCGGTTGCATTCGGCATGCGGTCGCCAGGCTTGCGCTCGCCCGTACTGTCTGCAAGCGCGGCCGTGCCGAGGAATGCCAGGACTATCGCGACGAAAACTCGCATCGATATCAATGTCGGATCACGCGCGAAGTTCCCCGAACGTTACGATCCGTTAATGGCATTGCGACGGGAGAGTTCCGTCCCCACGTCTTCTTGCATGAAACAGTCTGACATTTTCAGGGATAACGCCGACAACTGCCTTCAGCTCGCCGAGCGAGCGGAAGGGAAGCCCGCTTACAAGCGGTATTCGCGCATGGCCGACGCCTGGACGGCCCTCGCGAAGGAACAGGATTGGCTCGACGGAGAAGTCCCTCCCGTAAAGGTCGTCAACGGCCAAAGCGGGGACGGCAGCCGCTCGTGAGGTTGTGTGTGAGACCGCGCACGGAACGCAGGAGATCAATCCAGGATCATCCGTGAACAGTCGATCGCGTTCATTTTCGACTCCAGAAGGAGGATCGCAATGGCTCCACGTCTGGCCCTTCTCTCGCTCATTGTCGCTTTTGGCGTCTCGGTCGCGTTCGCGACCGTGACGACTGTGCGGCAGGTGCATCTGGAAAATGCATCGGCCGCGGTCCACGCGGTGCGTAGTTAGCCTCACACTTTCTCGCCCGGAACAATCGACGTGCCTGCGCGTAACCGCTTCGAACATCGAGAGAGGCGAGAGGACGTCATGGCGAATTCGCATCAGGGCATAGTCCGAGACAAGCGTGGCGAAGAACAGCCGCGTGACAAGCAACGCGCGCAGACCGTTCACAAGACAAATCCGAAGGGCTCGCCCTCACGGGAAGCAACGCGCGATCCCAAGCTGAACGACGAAAGCAAGACGCCGGGCTCCGGCGCGATGCCGGATGGGTCAAGCGACTCCACGGGCTAGCCCGAACGAGGAACGAATCCCGGCGCGAAGCGTCGACGGATTGCTTTCGGCTGTCATGCCCCCGGTGCGCCGGAAGCAATCTCCAAGGACGGCCCTGGCACCCTGTGCCGGGGTCGTTTGCTTTTGGACCGGGCTACGGGGTCAGGTCTCGGGCTCGGCGTCCGGATCGCCCTGAGTATGTCCGTCGGGGCCGCGGCCGAATACGCCGAAACTGCTCGACTTCACACCGGCTGCCGCATCGACGCCCACCGCGGCCAACCCGAACTTGAGAAGTTCGCGAACCGCTGCCGCTCGGGTCGGCATGCGATGCTTGAACCGGAAATCGTCAACAGCGGCCAGTTCTTCCGGGGAGAGCATGACCTGAAGGCGCTCGGCGCGAAGGTCGTTCATGGTCGATCACGCAAATTGAGCAAGTTGAGTAGTTTACTCAATCGACGAGAAGGCAGTGAGTTCCATAAGAGTCGCAAAAATTGCCAGTTGAGTAAAAATATCAAGGAAAATCAATATGTTAACGTGAAACGAGTCGCGCGCTGGTGCATTTCCCTTGAGAGGGAGAGAGGCCATAACGGACGAAGTCAGGTTACCCCGCAAGCTTTCGGAAGAAATCGGCGCGCCGAAACCGGTGCGTCCGAGCCACCAGAAGGTCATCGAGGAAGTCGAGCGCTGGGTGAACAGCCCGGGGCTGCAGCCACCGAGGACGGATGATGCGAAGACGCTCTGAGCCACACACATTCGAGCAACGCCTCGCGGCGCAAAAGCAGCGGCTCGAGCACGAGATGGCGAGGTTGCCGGACGGGCAGCAACGCAATTCCTTTGTTGCGCGCCTCGAACAGCTCCAGACGGCCGCCGAGATGTACGATTTCCTGATGCCACGGCAAGAAACTTCAGCCCCGCGCTGATCGAACCCCGTGTTCGGCCCCTGCATGGTCTGAGGTGGTACGAAGCTTCCGCCTCAGCCACCATGCCGATACGGACACCAGCGCCCAGGCCAGGATGGCGCTGACGAATGCTCCGATGGTGCTTGCCGATATCACGACGTAAAAGGCCGCCGCGAAGGCTGCGAGGCCGATGCTTCCGAGACCCGCGCCGGCTGCGTCCAAAGCTGCGGCTTGCTGCCCGCGTCTTCGCCCGCTGAGGCCAGCCTTTTCCTTGGCACGTCGTTCATGGCTCTCGATCAGCGTTGCACTGGCGCAAAAGATGGCGGGAAGCGCGAGAAAGAGCCCTCCGATCGCGACGCCAAAATGGCTGCCGATGAGCCCCGCCGCGACCGTGGCGAGCCCGCCAAGCGCGAAGCGCACCGCGTATTCGTACCAGTGCGTCTGCTTGAGTACGGACGATGACAGCTTGACCAGCATCAGGCGGAGCCTCCGAGACCCGCGAGCAGGCCGAAGGCGACCACGAGCCAAACCGCAAAGGCAAGGATAGTGGCGGGCAGCGCCGCGACACGGAATCTCATCAAGAGATGGCACACGGCGACGCTGTAGCAGCCGAGAGCGATCGCGCCGTAGATCATGGTCCAGCTCGCGGCCGCCGCATATTGCGGGCCGTGCTGAACCACCGCAATGCCAAGCGTGGCGAGCGCGACCGACGGCGCGGCGCCGAGGAGCCCGGCAAAGCTCTTGGGCTTGAGCATGTCTCCCAAGGACGCGAAGGCGGAGACGATGACGCCGCCCGCGATGAAGCGCAGGATATATTCCGTCATGGCCGGCCCCGCGCGGCTGTGGATCGTTCCTGCCGTGACCTTGCCAGCGTGAACGGCCTGAAAAGCCGCTCGACGACGATGCCGAGGGTGAAGCCCGCCGCCACGTCGCTGGCCCAATGCGCGAGCAGCGCCACGCGCGTCAACGACAACGTTACTGCCAGTGTGCGCGCCAGGTGGCGTGAGAGTGGTGGCAACAGGCCGGCGGCCGAGGCGAGGGCGCCCATGTGCGCGGCATGACCAGAGGGAAACGCATCGCGGGGGCGCCCCGAATAGGGAACACCGTGCCGGTGCCCGCTGACCGTGAGCCGGTCCGGCCTTGTCTGATCGAACAGGGATTTCAGAACATGCGGCAGCACGGCAGTCGCCAGCGACACGGTCAGGACGTGATCGGCGATCCGACGCTTCTGCGGTTTGCGCAGCCGGGTGTAGAGCCATCCTGCCGCGGCGAGCGCGACGAGCACATGCTCGTCGGCACCCCAGGTCATTGCCTGGGCAGCATGCTCGAGCCCAGAGTTGGTGTTGTGCGCGATCTCGTTGGCGATCGCCGTATCGATCCGGGTGGGTTTGACTGTTACGAGCGCCATCGGTTCGCCGGCGACATTGTCTCCACGACAGTTTTGTAAAAGATGTGCGACAAAGATGGTTCCTGAAACGCGACCACCTCGGTTCTAGGGCTGACCTGATCCTCCTGCCGAGCCATATACCTGCCCGGTCGCATAACTGGCGTCGGCCGCGGCAAGCTGCACGTAGATCGAAGCCAGCTCGACCGGCTGGCCGGGACGGCCGAACGGCGTCATGCCGCCGAATTTTTCCAGCTTCTCCATCGTGGCGCCGCCGGAGACCTGCAGCGGCGTCCAGATCGGCCCGGGCGCGACCCCGTTGACGCGGATGCCCCGGGAGGCGAGCTGCTTCGCCAGTGACTTCACATAGTTCATCGTCGCCGCCTTGGTCTGCGCATAGTCGTAGAGATCAGGCGAGGGGTCGTAAGCCTGCTCGGAGGTGGTGCCGATGATGCAGGAGCCGGGCTTGAGATGCGGCAGCGCCGCCTTGATGATCCAGAACGGCGCGTAGATGTTCGTCTTCATCGTCGCATCGAAATCCTCCGACGAGACCTCGAGAATGGAGGCGCGCGTCTGCTGGCGTGCTGCGTTGTTGACGATGATGTCGAGGCCGCCGAGGCCCTGCACGGCCTGCTCGACCAGCTGCTTGCAAAAGGCTTCGTCCTTGAGGTCTCCGGGGATCGCAAGTCCGGTGCGGCCTTCCTTCTTGATCAGTGCGATCACCTCCTGCGCATCGGGCTCTTCCGCGGCCAGATAGTTGATGGCGACATCGGCGCCTTCGCGCGCATAGGCGATCGCGGCGGCACGGCCCATGCCGGAATCGCCGCCGGTGATCAGGGCCTTGCGACCGGCGAGCCGGCCGGAGCCCTTGTAGCTGGTCTCGCCATGGTCCGGCCGCGGCTCCATCTTGCCGGCCAGACCTGGCCAGGGCTGCGACTGCTTCTTGAACGGCGGCTTCGGATAGCGGCTGACGGGATCGATCAAGGCGTGCTCGGCCATGGACGTATCTCCTTTCGCTGTGGATGCCAGCGAAGCCGCCGCGAGCGTTGCGCTCGCGGCGTGGACGACGTGCCGGCGGGACAAGGAAGTTTTGCTGGGGTTCGACATCATGCTCTCCGCGATGGTCGAAGCTCAATGCGCGGAGACGGCTGTCGTTGCTAAGCGAAGGACGCCGGAGGGGCCGGCGTCCCTCAGCAATGCGTTACTTGGTCTGGCCCACGCTCGGGGCCTTGCCGAGCTCCTTGGCCATGTCGAGATGGTGCTTCAGCGCCGGCAGCGTCTTGCCCGCCCAGTCCTTCAGCGCGGCATTTTCACCGCCCTTGGCGTAGCGCTCTAACAGCGAGACGGCGTCCTCATGGGCGCTGACCTGATAGGAGTTGTAGTCCGAGCTGAAGTCCTTGCCGCTCGTACTCTTGAGCTTGTCGAGCTTGCTCTGGTGCGGGCTGTCGAGCGCTGTCGGCAGGGTCGCCTCCACCTTGCCGCCGCTGACGAGCCCTTTGAGCTCGGTGCTGGTCTTGGTGTGATCGGTCACCATCTGCTGCGCGAAGCTCTTCTCCTGCGCGTTGCCCTTCTGCTCGGCGAGCTTGCTCGATTCGATCTCGAACATGTCGCTGATGGCGACCTGCTTGACGAAGTCGGCTGTGGACGGCGCGACCCCGAGCGCCGAATTGACGCCGGTCTTTTCGCCCAAGGATTGCGCCAGTGCAGGGCCTGCGAGAAGCATGCAAGCAATGGCGATGATGGTTCGTTTCATGGTCCGGTCCCTGAATTGATGGCGCGGCCGTGTGCCGCGCCATGTTGCGCCGTTCAACACGCCGCGCCGACCGAGGTTCCTAACGACTAGTCCGTGGGATTGCGGCCCGTGCGTGGATTGATCGGATCGGTCGGCTTGCGTCGAAGCCGCTCGGGCAGAAACGGTTCGGACGGCGCGGCGGTGGCTTCGGCGCGCACGTCGGCATGGCGCTGCGCCCGCTCATGCGGCGTCCGGTTGTCGTTGAAGTGCTGCTTCACGTCGACGCCGTCGACCGGGTCGTTGACGCCGTGCTGGATATCGCGGAAGTCGCTCATGGTTCACCTCATCGCTTTCCGGGCAGGATCGATTCGAGCACCTGCCGCGCTGCGCCTTTGATCATCCCGCTTCCGTTCGGATCGCCCTTCATCAGGGCGAGCGAGAAATTCTTGGCCTGGCCTGAAAACTTCGCGTAGGCGGTCGCCAAGAACGCCGCCATCTCCTCGTGCCGCGCCTGGACGAACCCTATCTTGCCGTCGGCCCGGTTCATCGCGCCGAACACGCCGTTGATGCCGTCGCCGGGATAGCCAAAGAACGGCGCGTTGCCGGTGATGTTCCTTTTTGGTTGCGAGATGACGCACCGCGCCATCTGGAACGATCGGCCCGACCTGCAAGTTGATTCATGTGTTGGCTGAGTGGAGACATGAGATGTTGAATCAAGGTGAGCTGGATCGCAGCGAGACCGGACGGCTGATCGGCAGCGACAAGGTCGAGGGAACATCGGTCTACGGCGCCGATCGCAACCGGATCGGTTCGATCGAACGGTTGATGATCGATAAGGTCAGCGGCAAGGTGTCCTATGCGGTCCTTGGCTTTGGCGGCTTTCTGGGTCTTGGCAATGACCATTACCCCCTGCCATGGCAGTCGCTGAAATACGACACCGAACTCGGCGGCTATGTCACTGGCATCACCACCAAGGAGTTGGAAGGCGCGCCGAAATATGGCGATCGCAGTGACTGGAACTGGGGTGATGATGCCGCGGTTCGTGGCATCAACTCCTACTATGGCGTTCCCTTCGCATAGGCGTTGCACGGAAAGGCAGATCGATGAGCAAGGAACGGCCCACCGACGATCCCCGCGATCAGAACGACTGGGGTTCGCACAGACAGACGGACAAGCCCTGGAAGGGCAATCCAGAGAAAGAGCAGGGATCGGACGAGGTGAAGCCCGATCTCGAGAAGTGGCACGAGACCAAGACGCACTGAAGTGCCGCTCGCGAGACATCATCGAGAAGCGCGGCACCGGTGTCGCGCTTCTTTTTTGCGCACCGCGTTCACGAATCGCAGAGCTGCTGAGCACAGCGGAACCATGCTCTGGCACTGCGGTTGGCCTCCCGGCGCGCGAGCCTGGTTCAAGCCGCTTGCTGCCGGTAGTCCCGACAAAAGGTGTTCGCCGTGGATGCTCAAATCCGGGAGCGTGGGCCGTCCGCGGAGCAGCCGCAGAGGGCGAAGGAAGCTCCAAGACCGAGTCCCGATCAGGTCAGCGACGTCAAAGATCAGTCGGATAAGCCGGCGCCGTCGCTGCGAGACCGGCTCCGCGAGCATTGGCTGGTCGCAACCGTGGGCGCCATTGCGGTGATCGCGGCGCTGGCCGGCGGCCTGCTTTATTGGCTCGAGGTCCGTCACTACGAGTCCACCGACGACGCCTTCGTCGCCGCGCGCAGCTTTTCCGTGGCTTCGAAGGTGAGCGGCTACGTGACGGACGTTCCGGTCACGGACAACCAGCACGTCAAGGCGGGCGACCTTCTCGCCAAGATCGACGAGCGCGACTACCGGATCGCGGTCGAGCAGGCCAACGCGCAGGTCGCGGTGTCCAAGGCGAACATCGACAATGTCGAGGCGCAGATCGTTTCCCAGGAGGAGCAGATCAAACAGGCCCAGGCCCAGCTCGAGCAGGCGCAGGCCCAGCTTCAGTTCTCGCAGGAGGAGTTCAAGCGCGCGGAAGAGTTGGCCGAGAAGGGCGCCGGCACCGTGCAGCGCCAGCAGCAGACCCGCTCCGATCTTCAGGCCCAGCAGGCCAATACCGAACGCGCCAGGACGGCCGTGACGTCGGCGCAGCTTGGCATCAAGACGCTGCAGGCGCAGTTGGAAGGCGCCAAGGCGCAACTCGAGCAATCGCAGGCCCAGCTCGATCAGGCCAAACTGAACCTGCAATACACCAGCGTGGTCGCCGCGCAGGCGGGCCGTGTCGTCAAGCTCTCCGGTGCCAAGGGCACATTCGTCACCGCGGGCCAAAGCCTGATGATGTTCGTCCCGGACCAGGTCTGGGTCGTCGCCAACTACAAGGAGACCCAACTCAACGACATGCGCCCGGGCCAGCCGGTCGAGATTCGCATCGATGCCTATCCCGGCCGCAAGCTGACCGGCCACGTCGATTCCGTGCAACCGGGCTCCGGCACCGCGTTCAGCCTGCTGCCGGCGGAAAACGCCACCGGCAACTACGTCAAGGTCGTGCAGCGTGTGCCGGTGAAGATCGTGGTCGACAATTGGCCGCCGGACCTGCCGGTCGGACCCGGCATGTCCGTCGTGCCCTGGACCAGGGTGCGATGACGGACGCAACGCAAGGCGGCGCGTCCGCCGGCGGATGGTCACCGGAGCGGTCCGCGGCGGGCGGGCACAATCCCTATCTGATCGCCTTCGTGGTCTCGATCGCGACCTTCATGGAGGTGCTCGACACCACCATCGCCAACGTCGCGTTGCGCCACATCGCCGGCAGCCTGGCGGTCGGCATCGACGAGAGCACCTACGTCATCACCAGCTATCTCGTCGCCAATGCCATCGTGCTGTCGATCTCGGGCTGGCTGTCGACGGTGATCGGCCGCAAGCGCTTCTACATGATGTGCGTCGCGACCTTCACGCTGGCGTCGCTGCTCTGTGGCTTCGCCTGGAATCTGGAATCGCTGGTGCTGTTCCGGATCTTGCAAGGCCTTGGCGGCGGCGGGATGGCGACCAGCGAGCAGGCGATCCTCGCCGACTCCTTCCCGCCGCATAAGCGCGGCCAGGCCTTTGCGGTCTACGGGGTCGCCGTCGTGGTCGCGCCGGTGATCGGCCCGACGCTCGGCGGCTGGATCACCGACACCTACACCTGGCACTGGGTGTTCCTGATCAACGTTCCCATGGGATTGCTGTCATTGTTCCTGGTCGGCTCGCTCGTGAAGGAGCCGTCGGGCGCGGTGGAGGAGAGGGCAAAGCTGCTCAGCCGGGGGCTGCGCGTCGACTATGTCGGTTTCGCCCTGGTCGCAATCGGGCTCGGCTCGCTCGAATTCGTGCTCGACGAAGGCCAGCGCAAAGACTGGTTCGGATCGAGCATGATCGTCGTCTTTGCCGTCCTCGCAGCCGTCTCGCTGCTTGCATTGATCCCGTGGGAGCTGACGCGGGAGGAACCCATCGTCGATCTTCGCCTGCTTGGCCGGCGCCAGTTCGCCGCCTGCTTCCTGGTCATGCTCGGCACAGGCGCGGTGTTGATCTCGACGACACAGCTGCTGCCGCAACTGCTCCAGACCGAGCTGAACTACACCGCCATGCTGGCCGGCCTCGCGCTGTCGCCCGGCGGGGTTGCGACGCTGGTGCTGATGCCGGTGGTGGGTCGCCTCGTCGGCATCGTGCAGCCGAAATATCTCATCATGTGCGGTGCCGCCATCGTCGCCTTCTCGATGTGGCATCTCACCGGGCTGACCGGCGACATCACTTACGGCTACGCGGCGTTGTCGCGTATCTTCCTTGCGCTTGGTCTTCCCTTCCTGTTCCTGCCGGTGACGACGGCCTCCTATGACGGCATTCCCCCGGACAAGACCAACCAGGCCTCGGCGCTGATCAACGTCGCCCGCAACATCGGGGGGTCGATGGGAGTTGCGCTGGCGCAGACCATGCTGGCGCAGCGCCAGCAATTCCACCAGAGCAGGCTGGTCGAGCACGCCGCGCCGTCCGATCTCGGCTATCAGCAGACCATCGACGCGATGACGCGCTACTTCCAGGCGCAGGGTTCGAACGCAAGCGATGCCGCCGCGCAGGCAGTCGCCTGGGTCGGCAAGACCTTGCAGCGGCAGGTGGACTTGCTGGCCTATATCGACGTGTTCTGGACGCTCGCGATCGTCGCGCTGCTGATGATCCCCACGGCGGCGGTGCTGCGCCGGATCGACCTGGGAGCGCCGGCGCGCGGGCATTGAGGCAAACTCGCCACCACTCCCGTCCTTTCGAGCGCAGCGAAGCAATCCAGACTGCGTCTGCGGAAGAGTTCTGGATTGCTTCGTCGCAAGGGCTCCTCGCAATGACGGGGTTGAGAGGCGCGCCCGCCTGGCTCATGCCACCGCTTTCCGCCGCCCCGGCCCCGCATGCACATGCACCTGCTTGGCATGCAGTGGCTCGCCGCATTCCGAGCACACCATCACGGGATCGAACAACTTGCCGCAAGTCTTGTGCTCGTGGAGCAGCGGGCGGCCGCGCTCGTCGCCCATGTGGGCGTCGCCCCAATGCACCATCGCCATGATGATCGGGTAGAGGTCGAGGCCTTTCTGGGTGAGAATGTACTCGTAGCGCTTCGGCGCTTCGGAATAGGGCACGCGGCGCAGGATGCCGAAACGAACCAGCTTCTTCAGCCGCTCCGACAGCAGGTGCCGGGTGATCTGGAGCGAGGACTGGAACGCCTCGAACCGTCGCACGCGCAAGAAGCACTCGCGCAGGATCAGCAGCGTCCAGCGGTCCCCGATCACGGCGATGGTGCGGGCGAGCGAGCAGGGCTCTTCGTCCAGCGCGTCCCATTTCATGTGCGGTCTCCGCGGGCAGTCAGTCTGAAAAAGGAACTGACTTGAACGGTCAGCGTAATTGGTTAGGCAATCTACCATTTATGCCCTAGGTTTGACAGTTCTATTTTAGAACTATAGCCTTCAACACACGCCGCGCGCCCATGCGTGGCTCACCAGAGGAGGCGACCTTGCCCAAGCGAAACGCCACTGCGGCCGTCATCGGGGCCGGAGACTTCATCGGCTCGGAGATCGCCAAGAAGTTCGCCGCCGAAGGTTTCACGGTCTTCGCCGGCCGCCGCAACGGCGACAAGCTCGCGCCGCTGGTGAAGGACATCGAAGCTGCCGGTGGTGAAATCCACGCGCGTTCGCTCGATGCGCGAAAGGAAGACGAGGTCATCGCCTTCCTCGACGACGCCGACAAGCATGCGCCGCTGGACGTCTGCATCTTCAACGTCGGCGCCAACGTCAATTTCCCGATCCTCGACACGACGGAGCGCGTCTTCCGGAAGGTGTGGGAGATGGCCTGCTATTCCGGCTTCCTGGCGGGGCGCGAAGCGGCGCGGCTGATGCTGCCGCGCGGCGGCGGCAACATCTTCTTCACCGGCGCCACAGCCTCCTTGCGCGGCGGCAGCGGCTTTGCCGCCTTCGCCAGCGCCAAGTTCGGCCTGCGCGCGGTGGCGCAGGCGATGGCGCGCGAGCTCGGGCCGAAGAACATCCACGTCGCTCATCTCATCATCGATTCCGGCGTCGACACCGAATGGGTGCGCCAGCGCCGGCTCGAGGCGCTCGGGCCGAATGCGCTGGACGATCCCGATCTCCTGATGCCGCCATCCTCGGTGGCTGACGCCTATTGGCAGCTCTACCAGCAGCCCAAGAGCGCCTGGACCTTCGAGATGGAGATCCGCCCGTTCGGAGAGAAATGGTGACCGCGGCACGCGACTGCGGCTAGACTGAATCCGACATCAAGCAAAAGCCCCCGGAGGAAACGACGTGAAGACCGCGATCACCGAACTGTTCGGCATCGAGCACCCGATCATCCAAGGCGGCATGCATTTCGTCGGCTTTGCCGAACTGGCCGCTGCCGTCTCCAATGCCGGCGGGCTCGGCATCATCACCGGCCTCACGCAGAAGACGCCCGAGCTGCTGGCCAAGGAGATCGCGCGCTGCCGCGACATGACCGACAAGCCGTTCGGTGTGAACCTCACCTTCCTGCCGACCTTCTCGGCGCCGCCTTATCCCGAATACATCGCGGCAATCGTCGAGGGCGGTATCAAGGCCGTCGAGACCGCGGGCCGCAGCCCGGAAGCCTATATGCCGGCGCTGAAGGCGGCCGGCATCAAGGTGATCCACAAATGCACCTCGGTCCGTCACTCGCTGAAGGCGGAACGCATCGGCTGTGACGCCGTCAGCGTCGACGGCTTCGAGTGCGGCGGTCATCCCGGCGAGGACGATATCCCGAACATGATCCTGCTGCCGCGCGCGGCGGAAGAGTTGAAGATCCCGTTCGTCGCCTCCGGCGGCATGGCCGACGGACGCAGCCTCGTCGCGGCGCTGTCGCTGGGCGCGGCGGGCATGAACATGGGCACGCGCTTCATCGCCACCAAGGAAGCGCCGGTCCATCAGAACGTGAAGAACGCGCTGGTCGCCGCGACCGAGCTCGACACTCGTCTGATCATGCGGAGCCTGCGCAACACCGAGCGCGTGCTGAGGAACGCCAATGTCGATCGCCTCATCGAGATCGAGCGCGAGAAGGGCGACAGGCTCAAGATCGACGACATCCACGACCAGGTCGCGGGCGTCTATCCCAGGATCATGCTGGAGGGCCAGATGGATGCCGGTGCCTGGAGCTGCGGCATGGTCGCCGGCCTCATCCACGACGTCCCCTCCTGCAAGGAACTCGTCGACCGCATCATGGCCGAGGCCGAGCAGATCATCCGCAGCCGCCTGATGGGGTTCCTGGATGGGACGGGAACGACGCGAAAGGTCGCCTGACACCACCAAACTTCTTAACCACGGCGGCAACTGACCGCTGGAATCGCGCGTGGCGCCTCCTAGATAAGGGTAAATTACCCCTTTCATAATCGATTTCAGGAGGCGTCCCGTGGTCCTGAAAAGTGTTCCCTTTGCAGTTGCCATCGCCCTCGTTCTCGCGGGGGCCGGCATCGTGCGCGCTGACGACTACAAGCCCGACGAATATCTGAGCCTCGATCTTTCCAAGGCCGTGCTGTCGCCGAAGCGGCTCGGTCCGGAGACGCAATTCGCGCCGGTGGCTTTGGAGGCGCGCGGCGGCAACGAGGCGCAGGCGCATGCCAGGCCACTCGACGTGCCGAAGAAAGTTGCAGCTGAACGCGTGCACATTCCGGAGCCGAAGGTTGCCCATACGAAGAGCAGCCAGCCGCGCGGCGCAGCGCGCACCAGGCTGTCGCATCGCCATGGCAATCCGCTCGACGCGCAGGCGATGGACACGCGTATCCAGACCTGGCCCTGCCGCTCCGGCGGCATCTGCAACTGGAAGCGCTAGCTCCCGGGCGTCATCCCCGCGTCGCAAAACCGTCGGCACGGAGTCAAAAAACCATCAGGGTAGGAGTCAAGGAGCGCAGGCACCTTCCGTCGCGATTCGACGAAGGTCTCCTGAATGGCAACGCTCCGCGCCTCGCGCGCATGGACCCGGCGGCAGTTCCTGGTCCGCTCGACCTCCAGTCTCGCCGTAGCCTCGCTCGGCACGCTTGCAAAGCCTCATCTCAGTCGCGCGGCCGATCGCCCGCAGATCGCTGGCGGCTTCCAGTCCGGCGATGTCTCCGACGGCTCAGCCGTGATCTGGGCCCGGGCCGACCGGCCCGCGCGGATGCAGGTGGAGTGCTCGACCGTGGAGAGCTTCAAGACGATCATTGCGTCGGCTTCGCGCGATGCGCTGCCCGATGCCGATTTCACCGCAAAGCTGCTGCTGAACGACCTGCCACCCGGGCAGGACATCTTCTATCGCGTGCGCTTCGACGACATTGCGACCGGCATCTCCGGTGAGAGCCGCACCGGTCATTTCCGCACCGCGCCGGCAGCGGGCCGGTCGATCTCGTTCCTGTGGTCCGGCGACACTGCGGGGCAGGGCTGGGGCATCGACGTCTCGCGGGGCGGATATCGCTGCTATCGCACCATGCTCGACAACCGTCCGGATTTCTTCATCCACTCCGGCGACCACATCTACGCTGACTGCACGGTTCCTGCCGAGCAGAAGCTGCCGAACGGCGAGACATGGCGCAACCTCGTCACCGAGGAGAAATCCGAGGTCGCGCATACGCTGGCGCAGTTCCGCGGCAATTACAAATACAACCATCTCGACGAACATTTTCGCGCCTTCCACGCCGAAGTGGCGATGTTCGCGCAATGGGACGACCACGAGGTCACCAACGACTGGTCGCCGACCGGGAGCTACGATGCCGCCGGCTATGAGGACGACGGCACGCCGCGCCTGGTCGCGCGCGCCCGCCGGGCCTTCTTCGATTTCATGCCGATCCGCGACCTCGGCGCGCGGCAGGGCCGGGTCTATCGCAAGATCGCTTACGGCCCGCTGCTCGACGTCTTCATGCTCGACATGCGCAGCTATCGCGACGATAGCTGGAACAAGGGCAGCGACCATCGCGGCTGGGTCCTCGGCACAGAGCAGCTTGCCTGGCTCAAGCGCGAGCTCGCCGCCTCGCGCGCGACCTGGAAGGTGATCGCGGCCGATCTGTCGATCGGCTTGATCAGCCTCGACGCCGTTGCGCTCGGCGACGGGCCGCCCGACCGACGCGAGCATGAGATCGCCGACCTGCTCGGCTCCATCAAGCGCGCCGGCATTCGCAACATCGTCTGGCTCACCGCCGACATGCACTACACCGCCGCGCATTACTACGATCCGAGCAAGGCGCAATTCCAGGAGTTCGAGCCGTTCTGGGAGTTCGTCTCCGGCCCGATCCATGCCGGCACCTGGGGGCCGGGCGAACTCGATGACACCTTTGGCCCGGTCGCGATGTATCAGCACGGCTGTAGCGCCGAGCAGGGCGAGAACCTGGCTCCGTGCTTCGGCCTGCAGTTCTTCGGTCGTGTCGACATCGATGGCGCGACCGGCGTGATGACCGTGACCCTGAAGGACGTCGAGAACCGCGACCTCTGGTCGGTCGCCATCGAGTCGCAGCCGCAGACCCGACCGGCCGTGGTGGCGCAGCACTCGTGAAAGCACGTTCTCCCCGCCGTCATGGCCGGGGTTGTCCCGGCCATCCACGCCTTGCCGCCGGCACGAAGAGCGTGGATGCCCGGGACAAGCCCGGGCATGACGGTAGAGAGGCCTTGTGAGCTCCAGGAGCTAGCCCGATCTTGATTGCCCCGCCGCGCCTCCCCGCTATAGTCACCGTTCCCGCCATTTCGTTTCCATCACCGAAGAGTCTGTCGCCGCGGCCCGTCCGCGCCTCTGGCGGGATGGAATGACGTCAGGAGCCTGTTCATGGACCATCTGAAGACACAGGGCATCAGCATGCCCAAGCTCGGCCTCGGCACCTTCCGCATGCAAGGCGATGCCTGTCGTGCCGCAGTCGAGAGCGCGCTTGCGCTCGGCTATCGCCATGTCGACACGGCCGAGATGTACGCCAATGAGGAGCCGATCGGCTCAGCCATCGCCGCCTCGCGCGTGCCCCGCGGCGAGTTGCACGTCACCACGAAGGTCTGGCACGAGAACCTCAGCCCGGATGCGATCCGGCGCGCGTTCGATGCCAGCCTGAACAAGCTCCGGCTCGATCATGTCGACCTCTATCTCGTGCACTGGCCGTCGACATCCGCGAACTGGGGCGCGGTGTTCGAGACACTGATGAAGCTGAGGGAGGAAGGGCGCACACGAGCCATCGGCGTTGCCAATTTCACCACGGCGCTGCTCAAGATCGCGGTCGAGGACATCAAGGCGCCGATCGCCTGCAACCAGGTCGAATATCACGCCATGCTCGATCAATCGAAGCTGCTGGCCTATCTCAAGGCCAAGTCGATCCCGCTGGTCGCCTATTGTCCGCTGGCGCAGGGACGTTTCGCGAGCGATCCGGTGCTGGCTGACATCGGCGCCAGGCACGACGCGACCGCAGCGCAGGTCGCGCTGAAATGGCTGCTCGACCAGGACGGCGTCGCCGCGATCCCGAAGGCATCGCGCCGCGAAAGCCAGCAGGCCAATCTCGATGCGCTGAAGATCACGCTCGACGATGCCGACCGCAGGAAGATCGCCGCGCTGGCCAAGGACACGCGCTGCGTCAATCCGGGCTTTGCGCCGGCGTGGGACTAGGCGAGGAAGACGTTGTCGAATGCGCATAAGAAATGGCCCCGTGAGGGGCCATTTCCATCTTGCGTTGCGCATTAGTCCCAATGGTGGTGGCGATGGCTGCGCTTGATCACGACGACCTTGTTGCCGCGATGATATCCGCGATGCCAGCCGTGGTCATGATGCGTGCGATATTCGGCACGGGCGCCGTACGGGCCGTGGTGATGATGATGACCGCGCTTGATCACCACCGTCTCCGCACTTGCCAGCGTCGGCGCCGCGATCACGAGCGCACCCAGAGCCGCAACCATATAACCAAGCTTCTTCATGATGTCCTCCTCCAATCGAATGCAAAACTAAACCGCGCATTCGGGCGAACGTTCCGGAGGAACGGGAAGAGAATTCTGAACGGATGTTCAGCTGGGCATGATTTGGAAAAGTGTGCAGCGGTTCTGCGATGAGATCATGCCAAAAAATGAGGATCAATCGCAGCGTTGTTGTGCGGGTGTGGGCGCGCCGGTCGCGACGTATCTGCCGTCCCTGATCGTGTACTCGCCGCGCTCGCTGCGATTGTAGAGCGCGCGCAGGCTGCCGTCCTTCTGCAAGAGGAGTCCAAATTCGCGCGTCTGATGCATCGAGGGGAAGAACACCATCACGTTGAGCAGGCCCTCGGCATTGACCGTGGCGGAGACGACCTCGCTCTCGTCCTTGGCGTCGCCGAAATTGCGCCGGTACATCACCCTGCCGTCCTTCCTGATCTCGTATGTCAGGAGCGCGCCCTTGTCGCGGTCGGGACGAACCGTGCAGTCGACCGCCCATGAGCCGAGCAGGCCCCATTGCTCGACCGTCGCAGCAAGCGTTTCGGCGCGCGCCGTGGACGCGAGTACGATCCATAGCAACGCAGCCGCGGTCCGGCGGCTCAAACAACCCGTCATGTGTCGGCAAGTCCCCGCCTCGAAGAATTCCAGAATGTAGCATCCCGCGCGCAGCCGTCCATGCCGGCTGTCGATCGCGCGCGAATTTGATCCGCGTCAATGAGGCCGGCCGCATCCGGGGTAAGATGCGCTTCCCGAAGGCGATGCGTGGATAGATCAATGCTCAATCAAGTCATGGATTTTGCGGGCGAGGTGCTTCCCGGGAGCTGCGCGGTGCCGCCATATTCCGAGACCGCGTTTCTGGCCGAGCTGGGCGATCGCCTGCGGTCGTCGCGCACGCGCTGTGACCTTTCGCGCCGCGAGCTGGCCCGCCGCTCCGGCATTTCCGAGCGCTACATCGCCCAGATCGAGGCCGGCAAGGGCAACGTCTCGATCGTCCTGTTGCTGCGGCTGGCCTCCGCGATCCACAGCAGCCAGCCCCAGGCGGCCTGAGTATCAGGCCCGCTTCTCTACATTGGCGCTGCGGGCCGGCACGCCGAACTCGCGGCGGCAGACCTCGGCCAGCACGGCGACGCCCTCCCGGATCTGCTGATGCGTGGGGCTTGCAAAGCACAGCCGTAGCCGCGAACCGGAATGGCTCTTGTTGGTCGACCATTCCGGCCCCGGATTGATCGAGACGCCGGCGGCGAGCGCGGCCTGATAGAGCTTCAGCGTGTCGACCTGGTCGGGCAGCTTCACCCAGAGGAAGATGCCGCCCTTGGGCTCCTCGAACTCGGCCGCCGTTCCGAACTGCTCGTTGAGCGCTTCCATCAGCGTATCGAGCTTGGTGCGCAGCGCCTTCGTCAGCGCCGGCACGTGGGTCGAAAAATGTGGCTTGCAATACGTCGCAAGCACCATCTGCTCCAGCGCCCCCGAACCGGCATCCGTCTTCAGCGCCAGCATCCGCGACATCACATCCCAGGGCGCGACGATGAAGCCGACGCGCAGCGCCGGCGCGATCGATTTCGAGAACGAGCCGATATGGATCACGCCGCCGTTCGGGCTCATCGCGTGGATCGCGGGCGGCCGCTGTCCCGACCAGACGAGGTCGGCATAGCAATCGTCCTCGAAGATGGGCACGCCGTATTCGGATGACAGGCGCAGCAGCTCGGCACGCCGGCTCTCCGGCATGATGCTGCCGGTGGGGTTCTGCACCGTCGGGATGGTGTAGATGTATTTCGGCCGGATGCCGCGGCTTTTCAGGTCGGCGAGCGTCGAGGCGAGGACGTCCATGCGCATGCCGTCCTTGTCGAGCGGAATGCCCACCACGTTGACGCCGAGCCGTGCCAGGCGCGTCAGCGAGCCCTGATAGCTCTCCTGCTCGAAGATCACGGTGTCGCCGCGGGCCAGCAGCGTGGCGTTGACGAGATCGAGCGCCTGGAGCGAGCCCGAGACGATCAGGAGATCGTCCACCGTGCAGGTGATCCCGGCATCGCGCTTCAGCTTCGTCACCAGGAATTCGCGCAAGGGCAGGTAACCCTGCGGGCCGTGCGCCAGCCCGTAGGTGGCGAGTGAGCGGCCCTCGCGTTGGAGCGCGAGGTTGGTGGCCTCGATCAGGCCCTCGAGGGGGATCTGTTCGGAATCGTTGTTGCCGCCGACGAAGCTGTATTTGGCAAGGCCCGTCCAGCGTGCAGAAGGGGCCGGCAGCCCTGCCGGAAACAGGGGCGCGAAATCGAAGCTGGACGTCATGGGGAGTTCCTCGTTTTGTTCTTGTTGAGCAGCCGGCGTTGCAGCGGCTGGCCGGGTCAGTTCTCGCCAGCCGTCCGGGTCGGACGTGGCTGATGAAAGCGTAATGCGCATTGCCGACGCCGCCAAGCATCAAGGCTTGAACAAAGGGGCTCGGCAATCCCGCCTTCCGGACCTCCCGATAGCTCTCGACCTGCTTGCTTGCGGTGTCGAAATAGGCGATGCGTTGGGCCGCCAGCGGCTGGGTCTCGGAGGCGTTGTGCACGCTCGGTGAGCGAATCGGCAAACTTTTGTTCGATACTGATCTTGGATTGCGCGGCGGCGGGCACGGCAAAGGCGAGGGGGACTGCAGCATGGCTGCGCGGAAGCCCTTTATCCCCATGTGACGAATTGCTCGCTTGTCGCACCGCAACCCGTCTCTAGGGTGCGGCAAAAACGGACCAATTTGGCATGCACGAGTTCATTCGCGACATCACTCTCTGTATTCTGTTCGCCTGGATGCTGGGTCTGCTCGCCCATTTTTCCCGGCAACCCCTGATCCTGGCCTACCTTGTCGCCGGCTTCTGCATAGGTCCCTTTGGCGCCGGGTGGGTCCACTCGCAAGAATCGATCAGCGTCATCTCCGAGCTCGGCCTGATCTTTATGCTGTTCATGATCGGGCTTGAGATCGACCTCAAGAAGATCGTACGGGCGGGCAAGGTGATTCTGTTCGCGGCGGGCGGCCAGCTGCTCGGAGGCTGCCTGCTCGGGGTCCTGTTCTTCGTCGGAATCGGCCTGTCGCTGGGCGGCGGGCGTTTCGATGCGATCTATCTCTGTGTCGCCTGCGCGTTGTCGAGCACGGTCATCATCGTCAAGGTGCTCTATGAGAAGCGCGAGCTGGACACGTTGCCGGGCCGCATCACGCTCGGCGTGCTGGTGCTCCAGGACATCTTCGCGATCCTGTTCCTGGCGGTGCAGCCGAGCCTCGCCAATCTGCAGGTCAGCGTCATCGTGCTCTCGATCGGCCGCGTCGCGGTGCTGGTCGCCGCCGCGCTGCTGGTTAGCCGCTACGTGCTGCCGCGCCTGTTCCATCAGATTGCCCGCCGCCCCGAGTTGATCTTGCTCGGCGCGCTGGCCTGGTGCTTTCTGGTCGCCGAGACCGCGGAGCGGCTGTCGCTGTCGCGCGAGATGGGCGCGCTGATCGCCGGCGTCTCGCTCTCGACCTTTCCTTACGCGCTCGACGTCACCGCCAAGGTCACCACGCTCCGCGACTTCTTCATCACGCTGTTCTTCGTCACCCTCGGGATGACCATTCCCGTGCCCGGCCTCTCCGTGATCGGGCTCGCATTGATGATCGCGGCGTTCACGGTGGTGAGCCGCCTCGTGACCACCTTCACGCCGCTCTACCTGATGAAGCAGGGGCTGCGCGCGAGCCTGTTGCCGGCGCTCAACCTCGCGCAGATCTCCGAGTTCTCGCTTGTGGTGATCCAGACCGGCATCGCCGACCATCACATCGCGCCGGAGACGGCGAACGCGGCCTCCTTCGCCTTCGTGGTGCTGGCCGTGCTTTCGACCTTCGTGATGACCCGCAGCGACGAGATCACCCGCTGGGCGATCGGTCCCTTGAAGCGGATCGGCCTGCGCGACCTCGATCACGGCAACGGTCATGGCGAAGATGGCCATGAGGGCGCCCATGGCGAGGCCCGCCGCATCGTCATTCTCGGCTTTTTCCGTGCGGCGAGCGCGCTTCTCGCCGAGATCGAGCGGCAGGCCCCGGTGCTGCTGGAGCAGATCACGGTGGTCGATTTCAACCCCAATGTGTACCAGACCCTGCTCTCGCGCGGCCTGCACGTGATCTATGGCGATATCAGCAATGTCGACACGCTGCTCCATGCCGGCGTCGGCAAGTCCGAGATGATCATTCTCAGCGTGCCGGATTCGCTGCTGAAGGGCGCCACCAACGAGAAGCTGGTCCGCCACGTCCGCGCGCTCAATCCCACTGCCCTGATCGTGGCGACTGCCGATCTCCTGGCCGATGTCGGCGAGCTCTACGAGGCCGGCGCCAGCTATGTCACCGTGACCCGGCTCAGCGACGCCCACGAGCTGTTTACGGTGATCGAGGCGGCCCAGGCCGGCCTTCTGGCCGACAAGCGTTCCGAGCTCGATCAGCGCCTCGGCGAGCGGCGCGAAGTGCTGCCCTGACCGGCCCGGCCGCTTCCTCTCCGGCGCGCGGCACCTATATCCTTGGTATCTTCGGTGCAAGGGTGAACCACCCCGGCAGGCTTGCCGTCCGGCATAAGTGGTTGCGCTGGGAACACTAGCGCCCCGGCTCAAGTCCGGCTAAGCCTCCCGGCCATAACCGATAGAGATTGGGAAATGCCCGATAGCGTTCAGGAAGTCTTGCAGGCCTTTGCCCGGGGCGAGCTCGTGGTCGTCACCGACGACGAGGATCGCGAGGGCGAGGGCGATCTGATCGTCGCCGCCTCGCTCTGCACCGCCGAGAAGATGGCGTTCATCATCCGCCACACCTCCGGCATCGTCTGCGCGCCCGTGACGACCGAGGACGCGCGCCGGCTGCGGCTCGATCCGATGGTCGCCCACAACGATTCCGCGCACACCACCGCGTTCACGGTCTCGATCGACTACAAGCCTGACGGCGGCACCGGCATCTCGGCCGAGGAGCGCGCCTCGTGCTGCCGGGCGCTGTCCAATCCCAATGTCGGCGCCAACGATTTCGCGCGGCCCGGCCACATCTTCCCGCTGATCGCCAAGGACGGCGGCGTGCTCTTGCGCTCCGGCCATACCGAGGCCGCGGTCGATCTCTGCAAGCTTTCCGGCCTGCCGCCGGTCGGCGTCATCAGCGAGCTCATGAACGACGACGGCAGCGTGATGAAGGGGGAACAGGTTTCCCGCTTTGCCGCCCAGCACAAGCTCAAGCACGTCACCATCGCGGATATGATCGCCTACCGTCAGGCGCGCGAAAAGCTGATCGAGCGGGTTTCGACCTTCGTCACCGAGAGCCCGATCGGTCCCTTGCAGGGCTACGCCTATCGCTCCCCGTTCGATTCCATCGCCCATGTCGCCTTCGTCTACAACGGCGTCGGCGACGGCAAGAACGTGCTGACGCGCTTCCACAAGCCCAACATCGTCAAGGACACCTTTACCGGCCACAAGCGCATGGCAGTGGTGCTCGAGCACTTCAAGAAATCCGGTCGTGGCGTCCTGGTTTACTTGCGCGACGGCGCAGCCGGTGTTCCCGTGTCACCGCTGCCCGACGAGAGCGCGACCGAGGCGGACCGCAACCGGCAATGGCGCGAGGTCGGCGTCGGCGCGCAGATCCTGCGTGACCTTGGCGTCACCTCGATCCGGCATCTCACCTCCTCGGTGCACGACTACAAGGGCTTGTCGGGCTTCGGCATCGAGATCGTCGCCAACGAGCAGCTCGAAGGCTAGCGCTGTCATTCCGGACCGGCGCTGAAAGCGCCGGACCCGGACTCTCGATGTTGCAGACGAGGAGATTCCGGGGTTCGACGCTTCGCGTTGTCCCGGAATGACTGAACAGGATGCAATTGCACTTGTTGCCGCGGCGCTTTAATTTGTCGGGCAAATTTTGACGGAACCAGACGCGAAAGGACGTTTCATGAGCGTGCGCCCTCAGACCAAGGACAAGCCGGCTGCGGCTTCTTTCCAGTGGGACGATCCGTTCCTGCTCGACGAGCAGCTCACCGAAGACGAGCGCATGGTGCGCGACACCGCCCGCGCCTATGCCCAGGACAAGCTGCTGCCGCGTGTCTCCAAGGCCTATCTCGAAGAGAAGACCGATCGCGAGATATTCAACGAGATGGGCGAGCTCGGCCTGATCGGCATCACGCTGCCCGAGGAATATGGCTGCGCCAATGCGAGCTACGTCGCCTATGGCCTCGTCGCGCGCGAGATCGAGCGGGTCGATTCCGGCTACCGCTCGATGAATTCGGTGCAGTCCTCGCTGGTGATGTATCCGATCTACGCCTATGGCGACGAGAACCAGCGCAAGAAGTACCTGCCGAAGCTCGCCAGCGGCGAATGGGTCGGCTGCTTCGGCCTGACCGAGCCGGACGCCGGCTCCGATCCGGCGGGCATGAAAACCCGCGCCGAGAAGGTGGCTGACGGTTATCGCCTGACCGGCAGCAAGATGTGGATCTCGAACGCGCCGATCGCCGACGTGTTCGTGGTCTGGGCCAAGTCGGCGGCGCACGACAACCAGATCCGCGGCTTCGTGCTGGAGAAGGGCATGAAGGGCCTCTCCGCGCCGAAGATCGGCGGCAAGCTCTCGCTTCGCGCCTCCATCACGGGTGAGGTCGTGATGGACGGCGTCGTGGTTCCGGAAGACGCCTTGCTGCCCAACGTCTCCGGTCTCAAGGGTCCGTTCGGCTGCCTCAACCGCGCCCGCTACGGCATCTCCTGGGGTGCGCTCGGCGCCGCCGAGGACTGCATGCATCGCGCCCGCCAGTACACGCTCGACCGCAAGCAGTTCGGCAAGCCGCTCGCGGCGACCCAGCTCGTGCAGAAGAAGCTCGCAGACATGGAGACCGAGATTGCGCTGGGCCTGCAGGGCTCGCTTCGGGTCGGCCGCCTGATGGACGAGGGCAAGTTCGCGCCCGAGATGATCTCGATCATGAAGCGCAACAATTGCGGCAAGGCGCTCGACATCGCCCGCACCGCCCGCGACATGCACGGCGGCAACGGCATCTCGATCGAGTACCACGTGATGCGCCACGTCCATAACCTCGAGACGGTCAACACCTACGAGGGGACCCACGACGTTCACGCCCTGATCCTGGGCCGCGCGATCACGGGCATTCAGGCGTTTTTCTAACCACGTCTTCTGTCATTCCGGGGCGCGCGAAGCGCGAACTCAGGTGCGCAATTGCGCACCTGAGAATCTCGGGCCGTATCGCGAGTCTGGCCCTCGCGGGCCATCCCGGAATGACGTCAAAGAACAAAGAAGAAGCCATGTCCGACAACGACGACGTTCCGTTCAACCGCAACTTTCCGCTGAAGCCTGGAATCGTCGAGGAAGTCCGCCCCGGCGTGCGGCGCGTGCTCTGTAACAATCCGAGCCCGTTCACCTTCACCGGCACGGTCAGCTACATCGTCGGCACCGGCAACGTCGCGATCATCGACCCCGGCCCGGACGATGCGGCGCATGCGGCAGCACTGCTCGATGCCGTGCGCGGCGAGACGGTGAGCCACATCTTCGTCACCCACACCCACCGCGACCATTCGCCGAATACCGCGCGGATCAAGCAGGCGACCGGCGCGCCCGTCTATGCCGAAGGCCCGCACCGCGCCTCGCGTCCGCGTTTCGAAAGCGAGAAACATAACCCGGAATCCGGTGCCGACCGCGACTTCGCCCCCGATATCAGGATCGCGCATGGCGACGTCGTCGAAGGCGATGGCTGGCGGCTCGAGGCGGTGGCAACGCCCGGCCACACCGCCAACCATCTCGCCTTCGCCTGGTTCGAGCGGAAGTTCAACTTCGTCGGCGATCACGTGATGGGCTGGTCGACCTCGATCGTAGCGCCGCCCGACGGCTCGATGACCGACTATATGGACTCGCTCGATCGCCTTGCCGCGCGTGAGGAGGATCTCTACTTCTCCGGCCACGGCCCCGAGATCCCCGACGGCCCGCGCTTCGTGCGCTTCCTGATCCGTCATCGCAAGGCGCGTGAAGCTTCGATCCTGCATCGCCTCGCCAAGGGCGAGACCGACATCCCGACCATGGTGCGCGCGATCTATATCGGCATCGATCCCCGGCTCACGACGGCGGCCGGCTATTCCGTTCTGGCGCATCTGGAAGATCTGGTCGCGCGCGGCGTGGTGGCAACGGACGGCGATCCCGTCATCGGCGGGTCGTATCGGATGGCTTAGCTCGTCATTCCGGGGCGCGTCAGCGCGAACCCGGAATCCATCGGGCCGCAGCATTGGTGTGGATGAATGGATTCCGAGCTCGGTCCTGCGGACCGCCCCGGATTGACGCTAGCGCGTCACTTCTTCACCGTCTTCGCCGGCGCCTTGGGCGGTGCGACCGGCGTCTTCTTCACCGGCTTCAGCGCATCGGCATCGGCAGCCGTGTTGAGATCCTCGATGAATTTCTTGACGCGGGCGGCATTGCTGCCGAGGTCGCTGTCGAAATAGCGCGAGGAGGAGCGGATATCGACGCGGGAATCCTCGCCATCGGCCACGACCCGTATCGAGACGTCCTCGCGGAAACCCATGATCGGCGTGCGCGCCACCGCCTCGATGCGGCCGATCCGTCGCGGCGGCTGCGGCGCGCGCTCGTCGATGACGAGCCATTTGCGCTTGTTGACGAGCTGGCGCGCGATCGCATAGGCGCGGTCGACCGGGATCTCCAGCTCGATCGGCTCGATGTCGGGATAGAACTGGCGCTGTTGTTCAGCCGAATAGAGGCCGGCATAGACCGCGGTGTTGGTGCCGTCGCCGGTGCGTACGGGCGCCAGCGCGTCGAAGCGCGGCGGGTCGATCGGGTTGGTGGTGATGTCGTGGATCGCCGGCAGCTTGCGATATTGCAGGGCGAGATAGGCGGGATAAGCGAGGATCAACGCATTGATCAGGAAAGCGAGCAGGATACGCCCCATGCCACGCGAGCCGTTCT
The DNA here is from genome assembly GCF_011602485.2 of Bradyrhizobium sp. 1(2017). Taxonomy (NCBI): domain Bacteria; kingdom Pseudomonadati; phylum Pseudomonadota; class Alphaproteobacteria; order Hyphomicrobiales; family Nitrobacteraceae; genus Bradyrhizobium; species Bradyrhizobium sp. 1(2017). Next base: position 2,294,525 of record NZ_CP050022.2, read on the forward strand.
GCCAGATCGCGGCAAAGCCGGCGAGCCCGACCAGAATCGAGAGGCCGGCGATCACGAGCCCGCCGAAGAAGGTCATCAGCGCCGGCTTCATCTCCAGGAAGTCGAAGCGGACGATGATGATCGAGACCACGACCGCCACCACCGCGAACACGGCCAGATTGCGCGCCCAGGTCGCGAGGCTGGACACGGGCTCCGACTGGTAGGGAGCGGAAAACCTGCGGGCCATCGGGTTAAGCTCTGCCGGGGTCTGGGAGGTGGCGCCGGCCGATCTGGCGCGACGATGTGCCGTTGAGACCACGGCCGGAGGCCAAATTCAAGGGTTCCGCCACCCATCTCGCCGTCATGGCCGGGCTTGACCCGGCCATCCACGCCTATCTTTTCCGCGGTCGATATGTGGATGCCCGGGTCACGCCCGGGCACGACGCCCGTCAGGAACTACGCCGCCGCGTTCGGGAAGCGGTAATCCTTGAACTGGTCGCGCAGCGCGGTCTTCAGGATCTTGCCCGTCGCGGTATGCGGGATGCCTTCGACGAAGGCGACGTCGTCCGGCATCCACCATTTGGCGATCTTGCCGTCCATGAACTTCAGGATGTCCTCGCGCGTGGCCTGCTGGCCCTGCTTGAGCTGCACGATCAGCAGCGGCCGCTCGTCCCATTTGGGGTGGAACACGCCGATCACGGCGGCTTCCGCGACGGCGGGATGGCCGACCGCGAGGTTTTCGAGGTCAATCGAGGAAATCCATTCGCCGCCGGACTTGATCACGTCCTTGGAGCGGTCGGTGATCCGCATGTAGCCGTCCTCGTCGATGGTCGAGACGTCGCCGGTGTCGAAGAAGCCGTCCTCGTCGAGGATGTTGGCATCGACCCGGTAGTAGGCCTTGGCGACGGCCGGGCCGGAGACCTTGAGACGGCCGAAGGTCTTGCCGTCCCACGGCAGCTCCTTGCCGGCATCGTCCGTGATCTTCATCTCGACCGCGAAGGGCGCATAGCCCTGCATCTGGAGCACGTCGAGCCTGGCATCGCCGGTTGCGTTCTGGAACGGCGGCTTCAGCGCCGCGACGCTGCCGATCGGGCTCATCTCGGTCATGCCCCAGGCGTGGCGCACGTTCGAGCCCATGTCGAGGAACGCCTTGATCATCGAGCGCGGCATCGCCGAGCCGCCGCAGATCACCATCTTCAGTTCGGGCAGCTTCAGATTGTTCGCAGCCATGTGCTGGAGCAGCATCAGCCACACCGTCGGCACGCCCGCGGTGTGCGTCACCTTCTCGGTCGAGAGCAGCTCGTACACCGAGGCGCCGTCGAGCTTGGCGCCGGGCATCACCAGCTTGGTGCCCTGCGAGGGCGCGGAGAAGGCGATGCCCCAGCTGTTGGCATGGAACAGCGGAACCACCGGCAGCATTGTCTCGGACGCGCTGGTACCGAGCGCGTCGACATTGTTGGCCATCAGCGCGTGCAGCACGTTGGAGCGATGCGAATACAGCACACCCTTCGGATCGCCGGTGGTGCCGGACGTGTAGCACATGGCGGCTGCCGTGTTCTCGTCAAAGTCCTTCCATTTGAATTTGCCGTCGGCCTGCGCGATCCAGTCCTCGTAGGCCACCACATTCTTCAGCGTGGTCTGCGGCATGTGCGCCTTGTCGGTGAGCACGACGTAGCGTTCCACGCTCGGCAGCTTGTCGGCGATCTTCTCCAGGATCGGAATGAAGGTGAGGTCGGTCACCACGATGCGGTCCTGCGCATGGTTGACGATCCAGGCGATCTGCTCGGGGAAAAGGCGAGGATTGACGGTATGGCAGATGGCGCCGATCCCCATGATGCCGTACCACACCTCGAGATGGCGCCAGGTGTTCCAGGCGATCGTTGCGACGCGGTCGCCGAGCTTGATGTTGTCGCGCTCCAGCATCTGCGAGACCTTGAGCGCGCGCCCGTGGATTTCGGCGTAGTTGGTACGATGGATCGGTCCCTCGACCGACCGCGTGACCACCTCCTGCTTGCCATGAATCCTGGCAGCGTGTTCGATGATCCGGTGGCAGAGCAGGGGCCAATCTTGCATCAAACCGAGCATTCTCACGTTCCTCCGAGAAGTCGCTGGGCGCGTTATCGCTCTCAGCGTTGGGCCAAAGAATTGTCATGAGTTTTAGCCTGCCGGACTCTCGCCGCAAATGGTCTTGTCGCGGCTATATGTCCGCCAGAGCGGCAATGGTTACCGCCGCGCTCGGGCTGTCACTTGTGCTCGTCGAGAGGGCCGAGGCGCGGAGATATCCAGCGCCGCTCGATATCTTCAATTTTGGTACACCACGGCCGCGCGCAGCTCATTCTGCCCGGACGCCGGTCAGGATACCGCTACCAAAACCGCGTCCCGAAGAGGCCCCCAAGGTGACCGACAAGTCCCTTCCGGAGACCGAAGGAAAACCTGCCGCCGACAAGCCGAACGCCACCAAGCCGGCCGAGGCTGCGCCGCCGCCCGAGAAGCAGGCCTCGGCCTGCCGCCTCGCGCTGACCGAGGAGATCGCGATCGCGCCTTCAATTCCGGATATTCGTGGCCCCGGCGCCTGCGGCGGCGAGGATCTGGTGCGGCTCGAGGCCATTGTGCTGCCGGACAAGCGCAAGGTGACGGTCAAGCCGGCGGCCATCCTCCGCTGCACCATGGCGTCCGCCATTGCCGACTGGGTGCGCAAGGACATGGTGCCGGTGGCGGCAAGCCTCGGCTCGACCATCGGCGATCTCGACAATTTCGATAGCTTCGAGTGCCGTGGCCGTAACCGCGTCGTCGGCGCAATGCTGTCCGAGCACGGCAAGGCCAATGCGATCGACATCCGCGCCATCAAGCTCACCAACGGGCAGTCGATCGGCCTCACCGACCGCACCATGCCGCGCGAGGTGCGCGAACGCGTGCTGCATTCGGTCTGCGCGCGCTTCTCCACCGTGCTTGGTCCGGGCTCGGACTGGTATCACGAGGACCACATCCATCTCGACCTGGCGCAGCGGCGCAACGATTACAGGATCTGCCAGTGGAACGTCTGGGACCCCCTGCCGCATGTCGCCCCGCTGCTGCCGGCGATTCGTCCCGAGGAGGCGCCGCCGCGCGAGATCGCGGCCAAGCCTGACGCGAAGGACGAAGCTGACGACGGGCCCGCGGAAAAATCGGCTGCGCCCGCGGGGAAACCGGATGGCAACAAGGCCCAGTTTCCCAAGCGCGCAACGAAAAAGCGCCGGTGAAACCGGCGCTTTCGCATGTCAGAGATCGGGAAGCAGATCAGTAGCTGCCGCCCGCCTGGCCGGTCTGGCTGGCGCCGAGCGCAAGGCGCGAATTGTAGGGCGAGTCGCCGTGCTTCGGCTCGAGCACCACGACGAGGGTGCCGAGTTTGACGCGATCATAGAGATCGATGGCGTCTTCGTTGGTCAGGCGGATGCAGCCCGACGAGATCGAGGCGCCGATATATTCCGGCTGGTTGGTGCCGTGGATGCGGAACAGCGTGTCCTTGCCACCCGAATAAAGATAGATCGCGCGGGACCCCATCGGATTGTCCGGGCCGGGTGCGACATAGGTCGGCACGCCCAGACGCGAAATTTCGCCGGGGGTGGGGTGCCAGGCAGGCCACTCGGTCTTGCTGCCCACCTTGGCGATGCCGGACCAGGCCATCGCCTCTTCGCCGACGGTGATGCCGTAGCGGATCGCCTTGCCGCCATCCAGCACGTAGTAGAGGTAGTGGTTGTCGGAATCGACCACGATCGAGCCAGGCGATTCCTTGCGGTGGTACTGGACGATGGCGCGGCGGAACGGCTCTGCGACCGGGGTATTTTCGTACCTGACCTTGGCGAGGAGTTCTTTGTCCTTCGGCTTGAAGGCCTTGGTGTCGGTCGCCTCGTAATGCGTGGCCTGCATGCAGCCCGAGAGCATCAGGCCGGCGGCCAGAATTCTCAACTTAACTTTCAGCGACGACATGATTTGGTTCCAATCAAAACAATACCGTGCGGAAGGCATGGGCTTACCGCCCAAGTTCCTCGACTCCGTTAATCCCATTATCGTTGAAATCTGCCACAATTCCAGCACTGAAGGCCTTATCCCGCGCTGCGAGACCCAAGCTGTGGCTTTTCTGCCGCAAATTTTGCGAGTCTACGGGGGTTTTGGGGCCACGGGGGGCGGCACTGTCGATTCCGTGCCACAGTTGAGCCGTAAATCCCAACGCTCTGTTAATCCAGTTGTCATCGTGAACCTGTCAGAATCGCGCTAAAGGCTGTCGTTCTGTCGCAGGTTCTCTGGAGTCGTCATGTTTTCGGTGTTCGTTCCCTCCGAGTCCTCCCTCAAGAAGGCGGTCATCGAGGATCTCGCCACGCTGCCCGAGAGCGCGGTCTGGATCGACCTCGTCAACCCGAGCGCGGCCGAGGACAAGGCGGTAGAGCGGCTGGCAGGCATCGCGATCCCGACCCGGGAGGACATGCAGGAGATCGAGATCTCCAGCCGCCTCTATATCGAGAACGGCGCCCGCTACATGACCGCGACGCTGATGTGTCATTCCGATACCGACATGCCCCGGACCACGGCCGTGACCTTCATCCTCGGTGACCACCGCCTGGTGACGGTCCGCTACGATCTGCCGAAGCCGTTCGCCCTGGTCGAGGCCAAGCTCGCCCGCTCCTGCACGCCGGCGATCACCGGCGAAATGGTGCTGATGGAACTCCTGGACGCCGTGATCGACCGCTGCGCCGACATTCTGGAGCGCTGCGGCGCCGAGATCGACCAGGTCTCGCACGACATCTTCGAGCCCGAGAGCGAGCGCCACGGCCACGCCAAGCAATATTCCCAGATCCTGATCTCGATCGGCCGCAAGGGCGATCTGACCTCGAAGGTTCGCGAGAGCCTGGTCTCGATCGGCCGCGTCGTCACCTTCCTCTCGGCGGTGGTCGAGGGCGTGAAATGGTCCAAGGACATGCGCGAGCAGCTCAAGACCATGCAGCGCGACGTCGCCTCGCTGACCGACCACGCCTCCTATCTTTCCAGCAAGATCACCTTCGTGCTCGACGCCATGCTCGGCGTCGTCAATCTCGAGCAGAACAACATCATCAAGCTGTTCTCGGTCATGGCCGTGGTCCTGATGCCGCCGACCTTGATCGCCTCGATCTACGGCATGAACTTCAAGGTGATGCCGGAACTCGAATGGGTCCACGGCTATCCGATGGCGCTGGTGATGATGCTGATCGCCGCGATCGTCCCGTACTGGATCTTCAAGTTCAAGAAGTGGCTGTGAGACGGCCTGAGCTCGGAAAATAGCTACCGAGACCTTACGTCGAACGCGGCGGCAGGACTGATGGTGTCGCAGAATAGATCGGGATTGCGGCCGCGCCGTGATGTGTGCGCTGTGCCCCAATTCCTCCGGTAAAATTTGAGCGGTGGGCTGAACGTTTGCGCGAAACTTGTCTGCGATAAGCAGTGCGTAGCCGCGAGGAACAACCATGGTTGAAAAACACATAACGTCGCGCCGCAACGTCATCGACCTGGCGAACTATCGTCAGGTCCTGGCGAACGGCAAGGCGACGTCGATGTCGGCACGTCTGTGCCGGCACTGTGGTGCTCCGCTGCTCGATGGCGAGAACGACGACGACTGCTCGACTGCATTCAGTGCGGCCGCTCCCCGGCCGCGCGATAGGTCGCGTCGGATTCGAGTCGATTGAGGAACGGAAGGAAGGGCGGGCGATCCAGGTCTTGCGGCGGCGTTGTCTGGATCGCCTTGCTTCCGTCCTTCGGCAAATCAGTTAGCGCGTCACGATCTGCGCCGTCGAGACAATGGTCTCGGCGATCGCGCCGTCGCGGTGGAACGAGGCCAGATGGCTCTCGACATCGCGTAGCGCCGCCTCGACATTGTCGCCCAACGCTTCGGGCGAGGATGACGAGTAAGTGAGCACACGTTGTGTCAGGTCTTGCACGCTGACCGCGTGGCGGGTTTCGACCGCGATGAGTTCAGTGGGGGCAAAGGCGCTGCCGCGAAAAAACCTGGGCAAGTCGCGATGGGTGCGCGTGCCCCGGCCTGCCTCCTCCCAGAGCCTCGTCGGCGACCAGCGGCGGCGGATCTCGTTGTAGCCATCAAGCCATGCGTTGCTGCCGTCCGTCGCCGAGAACGAAGCGCAGATGACAATTGCACTGTCGCGCGCGACCAGCCGGTCGAGCCGTGCCAGCGTCGGTTCGCGGTCCATCCAATGCAGCGCGCGACCGATCGTCACGACGTCGAAGCTGCCGATGTCGTCGGCAAGCGTTTCGGCTTTGCCTTCGATTAGCGTGAGCGCTTGGCCTGCGCTCGCAGCCGCGCGTCGCGCCGCCTCGATCATGGCGGGCTCCGGATCGACACCGACGACGCGGCCGACATAGGGCCCGAAGCCGAGTGCCAAGAGCCCAGGGCCGGTGCCAAGGTCGATCAGGCTGCTCTCTCTGGAGAGGCCGAGCTTGCGCGCGACGCGGTGGAAGAAATCGCTCGGGTAGGGCGGGCGCAGATGCTCGTAGAGTGATGCGGTGCTTGCGAACCGGCCCATGCCTTCGCCTGCGTGTTCGGCCTACACGTGCTGGCCGCCGTTGATGTGGATCTCGGCGCCGTTGACGTAGGAGCTGGTGTCCGTGCACAGCACGTAGATGATCTTGGCGACCTCGTCGGGTGTGCCGAGGCGGTGCATCGGGATCTGCTGGTCGACGATCTTCTCGGTACCGGGTGACAGGATCGAGGTATCGATCTCGCCCGGCGCGATCGCGTTGACGCGGACGCCGACACGGCCGAAATCGGAGGCCATTTCGCGCGTCAGCGAAGCGAGCGCGGCTTTGGAGGTCGCGTAAGCGGCGCCCGCAAAGGGATGCACGCGCGAGCCCGCGATCGACGTGACGTTCACGACCGATCCCTTGGCCGCCTTTAATTCCTCGATCAGTCCGCGCGCGATCATGATCGGCGCGAAGAAGTTGACGTGGAAGACGTGCGTCCAGGTCTCGAGATCGGTGTCGACCGAGCCGAGCCGCCCGCCGCCCGGGCCCTTCGGCGAGATCGCGGCGTTGTTGACCAGCGCATGCAGCGTGCCGCCCTCGAGCCGGTTGCGGATCTCGGTGATCGCGCGCGCGGTATCCTCGGGATTGCCGAGATCGACTTGGATGTGGTCCTCAGGGCCTGCGTCCCACGGACAGTCCTCCGGGAAAGGATGCCGCGAGCAGGTGATGACGCGCCAGCCGGCCGAGGAGAACCGGATCACGGTGGCGTGGCCGATGCCGCGGCTGGCGCCGGTCAGGAGCAGCGTACGACGCGGCAGATTGGACGAATGCGGCATGGACATCTTTCAGGTCGGCCCAAAGCTTACGGATACATCCGCGTCTTGGACCACGGTTGGCCGGCCGCGTCACGGCGAAATTCGATGCGGTCGTGCAGGCGGAATGGGCGGTCGTGCCAGAACTCGATGCGGACCGGCGTGATGCGCCAGCCGCTCCAGCCCGGCGGCCGCGGCACTTCGCCGATGACGTATTTGGCGGCCACCTTTGCAATCGCCTGTTCGAACGCGAAGCGGCTCTCCAGCGCTTCGGACTGCTTGCTCGCCCAGGCGCCGATCTGGGCCTGCTTCGGTCGCGTCGCGAAATAGGCATCGGCCTCGGTGTCGGTCACCGGCGTCACGTTGCCGCGGATGCGGACCTGACGGCGCAGCGACTTCCAGTGAAAAAGTAACGCTGCCTTAGGATTTGCGGCGAGTTCGCGGCCCTTCTGGCTCGCGATGTGGCTGTAGAAGACAAAACCTTCGGTGTCGAAGCCCTTCATCAGCACCATGCGCACATCAGGCAAGCCGTCGGGGTCGACGGTTGCGAGCGCCATCGCATTCGGATCGTTCGGCTCGCTCTTGATCGCCTCGTTCAGCCAGGACTCGAACAACGCAAATGGCTCGTCGGCGGCGGTGAAATCACCGGATGTTAAGGGTGTCTGGTGTTTCATCGAGGTCGTGTCGGTCATGTCCGGAGTCCGAGTTGCGTCCCGCGGCCCAGAACGCGTTGTTGTCCGCTACCGCCCTATATAGGGCATGGGGACGCGTTGGCCTATCGGCGATCCGGCCGTCCGGCTTTGTCGTGACGATGATGCTGATCGGGCTTGGTGCCGGCGGCTGCAGCTTTTCCCGCAATGACACCAGTCCCTATGCCAAGGCCGAGGACAGCGACCTGACCGGCTCGATCTTACGGCCCGCGAAGGACGGTCCGCCGACCGAGACCGATCTCGCCTTCACCCGCAATGCCGCCTCCGACGTCCTCAGCAAGGGCGACAAGGATTCCAGCCAGCACTGGGAGAATCCGGAGACCGGCGCGCGCGGCTCGGTGACGCCGATCGCGCAGTCCTATGCCGCGGAGGACGGCCGCAAATGCCGCGACTTCCTGGCGAGCTATGTCAACGGCAATACCGAAAGCTGGCTCCAGGGCGCCGGCTGCCAAAGCAGCCGTGGCCGTTGGGAGATTCATACGCTAAAGCCGTGGCGGAGCTGAGCATGATCCGGAAAGGCGGGAACCGGTTTTCCGATAAGATCATGCTCGAACCGTAAAGCGTCGGCCAGCCCGACTAGTTGCAAAAATGCCACTCCGCCCCCACATGGATCGCAAATGGGGCGGGAAGCCCTTTGACCACTCGATTTCCTGAAGGAGACGTGACGGATGCGCGACCCCTATGAGGTCTTGGGGGTGCCGCGGAGCGCCAACGCTGCCGCCATCAAGAGCGCCTATCGCAAGCTTGCCAAGAAGCACCATCCCGACAGCAACAAGGGTGACCCGAAGGCCGCCGAGCGCTTTGCCGAGATCAACTCGGCCAACGAGATTCTCGGCGACGAGGACAAGCGCAAGCAGTTCGACCGCGGCGAGATCGATGCCGACGGCAAGCCGCGCTTCCAGGGGTTTCCGGGTGGCGGCGGGCCGCGCGGGCGCGCGGGCCCCGGCGGGTTCGAGAGCTATACGTTCCGGAGCGGCGGCGCGGGTGCTGGCCCGGGCGGCGGCGCGTTCGAGGACATCCTCAACAGCATGTTCGGCGGTGGGGCGCGTGGCGCGCGGCCCGGGGCGGGCAGTGCCGGGCAGTTCGACTTCGACACCGGCGGGATCGGGCTCGATCTCGACGTCAACGTCGCCATGTCCGTCTCGCTGGAGGAGGCGGTCAAGGGTGGCGAGAAGCGCGTCCGGCTGCCCACCGGCAAGGAGCTGAACGTCAAGGTGCCGCCCGGCGTCACCGAAGGCCAGCAGATCAGGCTGAGGGGGCAGGGCGAGAGCGCGCAGGGCCATCCGCCCGGCGATCTCCTGATCACCATCAACATCGCGCCCCACCCGTACTTCAAGGTCGAAGGCGCCGATTTGCGGATCGAGCTGCCGGTCACGCTCTACGAGGCGGTGCTCGGCGGCAAGGTCCGCGTGCCCACTCTCGGCAACGCCGTGGAGCTGTCGGTCCCGAAAAACACGTCCAGCGGCCGGACCTTCCGCCTCAAGGGCAAGGGACTGCCGAAAGCCGGCGGAACCGGAGACCTCTTCGTCGTCATCAGGATTATGCTACCGGACGGGAACGATGCCGAGCTTGAGGCATTGATGGAAAAGTGGCGGGACCAACACCCCTACAATCCGCGTAGTGGGTTGGGTTAGGCGCGAAACTGAAGGGGTTCTCCTAGAGGTCTAGAGCATCGTCCGGCAGATGATGCTCATCATATGCCTGAGGCGTGGTAGCGCTTCTCGGCTGATATGCTCGACGTGTCGGCTGTCCGGCGGGGCAGCTGAAGTAGGGGTGCGGCCTCGAGAGGGGGACCAGCGCGGTACCAAAAACCCCAATCGAGGCCGCCCGCGTCGATCGGCGGATCGAACGCTGCTCATTTTCGCGTGATCATCCGGTGCGATAATGAGACGCGCCGATGTCCTGATTCCAAATTTTCAATGTCGGAATCGAGGCACCGCGTTCATGCGGTTGCTCAGGTGCCATTTTTCTCGGCCTGGTCGTACACCGCTTGCGCTACCTTGGTCAGCCGGTCACGGTCGGCACCGCCGCCGCTGACGACATAGCCGACACCGCGTTCGGCCCAGAACAGCGCGCCGTCCTTGTCGGTCTTGGCATAGCGCATCTGCGTCGCGCCGTTCTCGGTCTTGGTCGCGTAGATCGTGTATCGCTCGCCCGAGGCGCTCTCGTACATCAGGAACGACGCCGGACCGTTCGGTCCGGGCAGAAGCCGGCCGCCGACGAGCTTCAGCCCGCTCGCCTCCAGGTTCGGTGCGAACACGGTCCAGCCGCAGCGCCGGCTCAGCCAGGCCTGGAGGTGGTCGCGCTCGTTGCCGCCGACTTCGACGGGGTGGCGGACCTCGACGACGTAGAGGCGGTGGGCGTCGAGCGCGTCCGCCGTCAAACTCTGGAAAGTCGAGGGCGCGTTGGCGGCGCCATGTGCGACCCAGCCGGCGGTGCCGCCCGCGACGAAGGCGACCAGCACGGCCGCGGCGGCGCCATAAAACCATTGCCGGGGGCGGCGCTCCAGCCGTTCGAGCTCCAGCCGCGCCGGCACCGGCTCCTGGGCGACGGAATCGTAGCGGGCGTGCAGCATCTCGGCCATGGTGCGCCAGGACTGCACACGCTCGCCCTCCTCGGGATTGGCGGCCAGCCAGGCCTCGACGTCGGCGCGACGTTCGGGCGGAAGCTCGCCGTCGACATAGGCGTGCAGCTCGTCTTCGGTGATCGGAATGTTGCGGTCGTTCATATCGGTCGTCTCTGGCTCTGCGGCCCAAAATGTTCTTCGTGGCTCAACGTCGCTCGCTCCATCGGCATGCGGGCGGACAACACGCGATGCATCAACCCTGCCATCATTTCACTCGCCTCAGCGCCGGGCGCTCGCCCTCCAGCGAGGCTTTGACGTGCGCGCGGGCGCGTGCCAGGCGCGACATCACGGTGCCGATCGGCACGCCCTGGATGTCGGCGACCTCGCGATAGCTCATGCCCTCCAGCATCACCAGCAGCAGCACCGAACGCTGCTCCTCGACGAGGGTGGCCAGCGCCTTCTCGATGTCGCGCCCTTCGGCCTCGGTCCCGCTGGCATCCGGGTTGTTGTCGGTCAGCGGCATGAATTGCGGCCGCCTTGCCAGCGAGCGCCGCCGGTTCTTGTTGAGGTTGGTCAGGATGGTATAGAGCCAGCTCCTGACGTCGCCGCCGAGGAACAGGCGCTCCGAACGCAGCGCGCGCACCAACGTATCCTGCACCAGATCGTCGGCCGCATCCGCATCGCGCGTGAGCGCGCGAGCGTAGCGGCGCAACGCCGGGATCATGGCTTCCACACTCTGGCGAAACGCATTCATTGCGATCTTGACGTCCCGGTATCAGGCGCGAGCGCCTCAACGATGATAACACCCGAATGGAACGGCTATTCCTGCGCTCGAAACAGCGTTAACGCCGCGTATTAGGACTGTACCGCGAAGGAGGGCTGGTGTACCTCCAGACCTCAACCCGCTCGATGGGACATTGAGAAAATGGCGCAGAATTCAGGTCTGATGCAGGGCAAACGGGGTGTGATCCTCGGCGTTGCCAACAACCGCTCGATCGCCTGGGGCATCGCCAAGGCATGCCACGCGGCCGGTGCCGAGCTCGCCTTCACCTATCAGGGCGATGCGCTGAAGAAGCGCGTCGAGCCGCTCGCTGCGGAGATCGGCGGCCTCGTGCTCGGCCATTGCGACGTCACGGACGCTGCGACCATCGACGCCGTCTTCGCGGTGCTGAAGGAGAAGTGGGGCAAGATCGACTTCCTGGTGCACGCGATCGCCTATGGCGAACAGCTCGACGGCCGCTATGTCGACACCACGCAGGAGAATTTCTCCAAGTCGATGCTGATCTCCTGCTATTCGTTCACCGCGGTGGCGCAGCGTGCCGAGAAGCTGATGACCGATGGCGGTTCGCTCATCACGCTCAGCTATTACGGCGCCGAGAAATGGATGCCGCATTATAACGTGATGGGCGTGGCCAAGGCCGCGCTGGAAGCCAGCGTGCGCTATCTCGCCGCCGATCTCGGCGAGAAGAACATCCGCGTCAACGCGATCTCGGCAGGTCCGATCAAGACGCTCGCGGCGTCCGGCATCGGCGATTTCCGCTACATCCTGAAATGGAACGAGGCCAACGCGCCGATGCGGCGCAACGTCTCGACCGAAGACGTCGGCGGCAGCGCGCTGTATTTCCTCTCCGACCTGTCGCGCGGCGTAACCGGCGAGGTGCACCACGTCGATTCCGGCTATCACGTGCTCGGCATGAAGCGCCCGGACGCGCCTGATATCTCGTTCGGCGGGAAGGACTAATCTTCACCTGGAATGCCTGTGCCCACGATCTACTACCTTCGTCACGGCGAGACCGAATGGAATGCGCTCGGCAGGCTTCAGGGCGTCAAGGACATTCCGCTGAACGCGCGCGGCCGGAGCCAGGCCGTGCAGGCGGGCGGTATCCTGGCCGATCTGTTCAAGCGCGAGCGCCGCGACAAGGCGGCGCTGCCCTACGTGTCGAGCCCGCTCGGCCGCGCGCGCCAGACCATGGAGCTTGCGCGCGGCAAACTCGAACTGCCGGTGGCGGACTACACGCTCGACGATCGCCTGCGCGAGATCGGCTATGGCACCTGGGAGGGGCTGACGCTTGCCGAGAGCGAGGCGACCGATCCTGACGTCTATGCCAGGCGCCTGGCGGACAAATGGATGGTGGGTCCCGCAGGCGGCGAAACCTATGCCGATGTGCAGGTCCGCGTGCGGGCCTGGTACGATCAGCTCCAGACCGACACGGTCGCTGTTGCCCATGGCGGCACCTGCCGGGCCCTGATGGTCTCGCTCGGCCTGGAAACGCCGGCCAGCGCCGCCGAACTCTATATCGAGCAGGGCGCCGTCTACGTGTTCCGCGACGGCCGGCTGGAGAAGTTCAGTTGATTCCACCCGCCGTCATTCCGGGTTCGATGCTCCGCATCGCACAGAAGGACGGCAACAGGGGTTGAATGCGGTGTTTCCGGGCGCTACCACAAGCCAGATCTGACTAATGAGCTAGAGACGGATGTCCTTCAACACCTTCGGCCACATGTTTCGCGTCACCACCTTCGGCGAGAGCCATGGGGTGGCGATCGGCTGCGTGGTTGACGGCTGTCCGCCGATGATCCCGCTCACCGAGGCCGACATCCAGCAGGATCTCGACCGCCGCCGGCCCGGCCAGTCGCGCTTCACGACCCAGCGCCAGGAGCCGGACCAGGTGAAGATCCTGTCCGGCGTGATGGCGCATCCGGAGACCGGCGTGCAGGTGACGACGGGCACCCCGATCGGGCTCCTGATCGAGAACACCGACCAGCGCTCCAAGGACTATTCCGAGATCAAGGACAAGTTTCGGCCCGGTCACGCCGACTTCACCTATGAGGCGAAATACGGTCTGCGCGACTATCGCGGCGGCGGACGCTCCTCGGCGCGCGAGACCGCCATGCGCGTTGCCGCGGGCGCGATCGCGCGAAAAGTGCTCCCCGACGTCAGGGTGCGGGGCGCGCTGGTGCAGATCGGCCCGCACAAGATCGACCGCGCGAAATGGGACTGGGACGAGATCGCGAAAAACCCGTTCTTCTGCCCCGACAAGGACAAGGCGGCGTTCTTCGAGACCTATCTCGACGGTATCCGCAAGAGCGGCTCCTCGATCGGCGCGGTGATCGAAATCGTCGCCGAAGGCGTGCCGGCGGGCCTGGGTGCGCCGATCTACGCCAAGCTCGATTCAGATCTCGCGGGTGCGATGATGACCATCAACGCGGTGAAGGGCGTCGAGATCGGCGCCGGCTTCGGCGCGGCCGAGCTCACGGGAGAGGAAAACGCCGACGAGATGCGCACCGGCAATGACGGCACGCGCTTCCTGTCCAACCATGCCGGCGGCGTGCTGGGCGGCATCTCCACGGGACAGCCGGTGGTGGTGCGCTTCGCAGTGAAGCCGACCTCGTCGATCCTGCAGCCGCGTCTCACCGTCGATCGCAAGGGCGCCGATACCGAGATCTTCACCAAGGGCCGCCACGACCCCTGCGTCGGCATCCGTGCCGTCCCCGTCGGCGAGGCCATGATGGCCTGCGTGCTCGCCGACCACTTCCTCCGCGACCGCGGGCAGGTGGGGCGTTGATGTCGCGGTACTAGCCCACCGCGCAGCTTGACGACCCCGCAACTTCGCCCGCAAATGCGGGCATGGAAAGCTCGGAGCTTCAGCGTGTCTCCAACTGGCTGATCGATGGCGCCTGGTCGTCGATGGCGCCGCCCGAGATGATCGCCGATTTCTGCGAGCGTCTGGTCGCGGCCGGCCTGCCGCTGTGGCGGTTCGGGATCTTTATCCGAACGCTGCACCCCGAAATCTTCGGTCGCAACTTCATCTGGCGGCGGGGTCAGGATCTCGAAATCGGCAGCGTGGATTTCGACATCCTGGACACCCCCGAATTCGGCCGCAGTCCGCTCCGCATCGTTTTCGAGCAGGGCGTTGAGGTCAGGGGGCGCGTCGACGATCCCGACAGCAAGCGATTTCCGTTCGTCGACGACATGCGTGCTGAAGGCGCGACCGACTATATCGCGCTACCGGTCCCCTTTCTCGACGGCTCCATCCACGCGACGAGCTGGGTCACGCAGCATCCCGGCGGCTTCAGCGACGGCGACATCGCGGCGATCCGGTCCATCATCGCGCCGCTCGCCCGCGTCAGCGAGATCATCAGCCTGCGCCGCACCGCCGAGATGCTGCTCGACACCTATGTCGGCAATCGCGCCGGCGCGCGCATTCTCGGCGGCCAGATCCGCCGTGGCCACAACGACACCATGCAGGCCGCGATCTGGCTCTCGGACCTGCGCGGCTTCACCGCGCTGTCGGATCGGCTCCCGGCCGAGACGGTGGTCACGATCCTCAACCATTATTTCGACTGCCAGGTCACCGCGATCCGCGGCCATGGCGGCGAGGTGCTGAAATTCATGGGCGACGGCCTGCTCGCCGTGTTTCCGATCGACGAATATGTCGGCGATGCCGCTCATGTCTGCACGCGCGTGCTGGAGGCGGCGCGCGAATCCCGGGCCAGCGTCGAGGCGCTCGCCGTTCCGGTCGGCGATGCCGTCGAGCGCTTCCGCTTCGGCGTCGCGCTGCATGTCGGCAACATCCTCTACGGCAATATCGGTGGCGGCAATCGCCTCGACTTCACCTGCATCGGCCCCGCCGTCAATCTCGCGGCCCGGCTGGAGAAGATCACGGGCCGGCTGGGGCGGACCGTCGTCGCTTCGGAAGGATTTGCCAATGTCTGCCGCGAAGGCTGGCACGAACTCGGCGAGTTTCCGATCGCGGGATTTTCCAAGGCGCAGCGCGTGTACGGGCTCGCGGAGGAAACGCCCGTGGTGATGGCTTAGGGGCTCTTTCCAGGAGCGATGCCTGCTCCATGAGGTGGAGCAGACCAACCGGTCCCGACACATTGCCGCAACAATGGAAAAGGTATAGTGTTCATCATTGCTCAGCCGGCTCGATAGTCCGGCCTTTCGTTCGATCCCTGCATTGCGTCGCGAAAAAGGGAGCATCATCATGCCGATTACGACGCTGAAGGTTTTGGCAAGCCTCGTACAGTTGCATGGGCCTGGCGCAACCATTCAGAGCGACCATCAGGGTATCGATGCATTGCTGAACGATCTGCGGGGACCGGGTGCGGAGCAGGGCGTCGTCACCGACGCCCCCGTGGCGACCCAGGTTGCTTTCAGACGAGGCGCTTTTGCTAAAGGCGCCAACGCAGGTGCCTTCCGCAGGGGGGCATACGCTCCGGGTGTGGGCGCGTTCCGCCGCGGCGGATTCGTTCGAGGGTACTAGTTAAACTTACTCCAGCTCGTCTCGGTGTCGGCATGTCGGCTGACGGTCCAGATTGTGTCTCTTTCCAGGATCAGCCGATCACTCAATTGCTGGTCAAGGTCGCAACGAGATGTAACATCGATTGCTCTTATTGTTACTGGTTTCGCGACGCGTCCGTTTACACCAAGCCGAAGCTCATGAGCCCTGACGTGCGGCATCGTCTGCTGCAGCGCATCGAGGAGCACGTCGTCAGGTTCTCACTCGCCGATTTTCCCGTCATTCTGCATGGCGGCGAGCCTTTGCTGTGGGGCGTCGAGAATTTCCACCGCTTTGCCGAGGCCTGCGAGGCCATTTCATCACGGACCGGATGCGTCATACCGATCGCGGTCACGACCAATGGTGTGTTGATCGATGATGAATGGCTGGCCTGCTTCGAGGCCCGCAACATTTCGGTTGCGATCAGCGTGGACGGACCGGCACATATTCACGACCTTCATCGCAGGACGTTTCAGGGGACGGGCACCCATGCCGCCGTGGAACGTGCCGTTCGCATGCTGGTGTCGCGCAACATTGGCGTCATCGCCCTGGCCGTCTGCAATCCCGCTTACGCGCCGCAGCAATACGCAGATTTTTTCGCCAGCTGTGGAATCTCCAACTACGACATCATGATTCCCGATGCGACGGTGGATGAGACTCCGCCCTCCATTGGCGCTTTCTACAAGGGGCTGTTCGACCTGTGGCTGGAGGCAAATCGCTCGACGGCGGCGACCGATATCCGCATCGTCTCGGACATGATCACCGCCCTGCTTGGCAACAATTCACCGACCGAGGGCGTGGGCCACAAGCCCGTCGAGCTTTGCACCGTGATGACCGATGGCACCGTGGAGGCCCACGATGTGCTGCGGATCGCGGGCGACGGCTTCACCAACACCGGGTTCAACATCTTCGATCACGCGATCGATGAGGTCAGGAATGAGCCGCGCTGGAAAGCCGCGCGCGATGCCTCAATCAATCTTTGTGCGAAGTGTCGCCAATGCAAGTTCATGAACGCCTGCGGGGGAGGCTATCTTCCGCATCGTTTCTCCAAGAAAAACGGCTACGACAATCCGTCAGTCTATTGCGACGATCTCTACTCGATGTTTGAGAACATGCAGTCCGTACTGGAGAGTCATCTCTATGTCAGCAAGCCGGACGGTGTGCGCGTCAACTTGCGCGACACGCTGGCAGGCGCCTGATGGATGTTGCTGCGTTGTCCGGCTCGTATCCCTATTCCTCCGGCTCCGTCGTGAACAGCAGCGGATAGCCCTTGGCGCGGCCGGCATCGGTGGCGCGCGTCGCCTTGGTCTCGGCGACGTCCCGGGTGAACACGGCGACGACGCAGGTCCCCAGCTTGTGCGCGGTGATCATCACCTTGTAGGCCTGATCCTCCGTCATGCGGAATTCAGCCTTGAGGATCATCGTGACGAACTCGCGCGGCGTGTAGTCGTCGTTGATCAGGATGACCTTGTGCAGCTTCGGCCGCTCGACCTTGGTCCTGGTCCTGGTTTTCGGTTTGGTGACGGTATCGTTCATCGTGTCCTGAAACGCCCGGTCCTGATGAGCTCCAGCCGTCTCATCATATGGCAGGCGCCCGGACTCCTCCAAGATGGTCGGTGCGGCCGCTCATGCCGCTGCCGATGGGCAGGGATGCACCGATCGCGCGTGCGCTGCGCTGGATTATTGCTCGAGCATGATCCTTTCGGAAAGCCGCTGCACACGTTTCCGGATCATGCTCTAGGGAAGCGCCCGAACGACCTGCAGGGCGGCGATCAGCGCCCCCACGGACAGCACCACCGATGCAATCATGTAGACGGCCGAGGCGAGGGTCTGACCGCGCTCGATCAGATACCAGGCATCCAGCGAGAAGGTCGAGAATGTCGTGTATCCGCCACAGATGCCGACCGTCAGAAATAGGCGTGCGGCCTGCGGCAGGTTCCATCGCGTCGCGAACAGCGCGGTGAAGATTCCGATCAGGAATGATCCCGTCACGTTGATGATCAGCGTGCCCCAGGGAAAATCGGTGCCGAAGGCGCGGCCCGAGCCGATTGCGACGAGATAGCGCACGACCGCGCCGAGCGCTCCGCCGGCGGCGACAGCCAGAATGTATTGGGTGTTCAACGTCGTGTTTCCTGGTTTGCAGCCTGCATCATCCGTTCTTTACCGCCAGCCTGCCGCCGACCGCGAACAGCCCGACCAGCGAGACCAGCGCGAAGCCGAGCCCCGCGAGGAACGTGCCTTGAGGACCATAGGCGTCCCACAATGCGCCGGCGATCACGCTCGCGGCCAGCAGGGCAAGCCCTGTGAACAGGTTGAAATAGCCGAAGGCGGTGCCGCGCAGGCTCGGGGGGGCGGCATCGGCGACCATGGCCGAGAGCAGGCCTTGCGTCAGTCCCATATGCAGTCCCCACAGCACGACACCGAGCGCGAGGCCCGCAAGGCTCGGGAGCAAGGCCAGCGCGAGGTCGGCCGCGGCGAGGAAGACCAGACCGAGAGCGAGCAGGCCGGTCCGGTTGATCCGGTCCGACAGCACGCCGGCCGGATAGGCCGACAGCGCATAGGCAATGTTCATCAGCACCAGCACCGCCGGCACCCACATCACGTTGAGTCCGATGTTCTGCGCGCGCAGGATCAGGAAGGCCTCACTGAAGCGCGCCAGCGTGAAGACGATCCCGACCGCGACGACGCGCCAGTACACCGCTCCGAGCTGCCGCATCGCGGCGAGATTGAGCGGGTTCTTCGCAGGCTCCCGGCTCGGGTCCGGCTCCGGCTCGCTCACGGCGAATGCGATCAAGCCGAAGGACAGGAAGGCCGGAAGCACCGCCACCCAGAACACGATGGTGAAATTGTCCGCCGTCCACCACATCAGGCCGATCGCAACGAGCGGCCCGAGGAAGGCGCCGATGGTGTCGAGCGATTGCCTTAGCCCGAAGCTCGCGCCGCGCAGGCCGACCGGGGCGATGTCGGCGATCAGCGCATCGCGCGGCGCGCCACGAATGCCCTTTCCGACGCGGTCGATGAAGCGTGCCGCCACCAGCCATCCGACGCTTGGCGCCAGCGGAAAAAGCGGTTTGGTGAAGGCGGCCAGCCCATAGCCGAGCGCGGCAAGCAGCTTGCGGCGGCCGAGCCAGTCCGACAGGGCACCCGAGAATATCTTGGTGATCGAGGCGGTCGCCTCGGCAATACCCTCGATGAAGCCGACGGTCAGCGTGGAGGCCCCGAGCACGGTGACGAGATAGATCGGCAGCAGCGCATGGATCATCTCGGAAGAGATGTCCATCAGCATCGAGACGAAGCCGAGCACCCAGATTCCCCTGGGCAGGGCGGCACGTGCAACATTCGGTGTCGTCGTGGTCACGCCTTCGCGTTCTCCTTGGCCATTCTTCAGGCAACAAAAAACCCGCCATCGGCGGGCCTGTCCATGCTCCCGCCAAAGGCAGAGGCTCAAAGATTGCCTCACCTCAAGCAGGAGTCATCAGCCCATTACGGTTACGGACCGCCGGGCGCTTGTCGGGGGACTCCATCCCCATCTGTGCGCCCAGCCTAGCATGGAAATTGTGCCGGACAAGTGGGTGGGGTGCGTGTCTCCACACTGCGCCGTCAATTCGGTCGCGCGTGTTCCGGTGACGCAAGCGCGGCAACATGGCGGCAGCTTTGCGTGGGCCGTGCAAATTCCTAACTCGAATGTGAAGTGCAAGCGATCTTCGCACTTTGCGGCAAGCCGTTTGCATGTCACCATCACGTCATACGACGGGAGACTGCTGCGATGCGCTTGCTGTTCTCGATCGGGGCTGTGCTGGTGGCCGGTATGCTTGCCGGAGGGGATGTCGCGGGCATCGCGGCGCCAGGACCTAAATTTGAGCCGCCCAAGAATCCGCTGTCCAAGAATCAGCCGCAGCGGCTGGCCGCCGACAAGGACGCACAGGCCGTCGACGTCGAACTGATCCTGGCGGTCGACGTGTCCTACTCGATGGACATGGACGAGCTCGCGATCCAGCGCGAGGGCTACGCGCAGGCGATCCAGTCGAAGGAATTCCTCCAGGCGCTGAAGCTTGGTCCGAACGGCCGGATCGCGGTGACCTATTTCGAGTGGGCCGCCTCCAGCGACCAGAAGATCATCATCCCCTGGCGGCTGGTCGACGGTCCCGAGACGGCGGATGCGGTCGCCGCCGAGATTATGAAGACGCCGATCCGGCGTGCCTCGCGCACCTCGATCTCCGGAGCGATCACCTTCGCGATGCCGCTGTTCGACGAGGATCCGTATCGGGGCTTGCGCCGGGTGATCGACATTTCCGGCGACGGCCCGAACAATAATGGGGGGCCGGTCACGGTGGCGCGCGATGCCGCGCTCGAGAAGGGCATCGTCATCAACGGTCTGCCGATCATGGTCAAGGAGCCGTCCTATTCGACCATGGATATCGACAATCTCGACTTCTACTACGAGGACTGCGTCATCGGCGGTCCCGGCTCTTTCGTCATCACGATCAAGGAGCGGGAGAAGTTCAAGGAAGCGATCCGCACCAAGCTGCTGATGGAGGTCGCGGGCCGCACGCCGGAACGCCCCGTGATGCGGGTTGCGGACAGGGAGCCGCGCGTCAATTGCATGATCGGCGAGAAGATCTGGTCGGATCGCTGGGGCCGCTGATAGCCTGCCCGCGGTTGAGACTTTTCGCCTCATCTCGCCCAGTCATCGCGCTTAACCCCTCGTTAACCGGCACGTGGCCCTAATCGGACGGTTTCTGTTTGTTTCCAGGCGGCGTCTGACATGCCGGCAGGCGAGCGAACGAAGGCGGGTTTGTCAGGCCCGTGTCCGAGCAGTCCAATGGCCATCGTCACGTCGAGCACCAGCCAGATTTCGCCCGCCAACGAGCGGGTCTTTCACCAGAGCAGGCTGCTCGGTGAATGGAAAGGCAATTGGGTGGGCAACAACCAGCCCGTCAGCTTCAACGTCGTCAACATCCGCGGTGCCCGGGCGCAGGTCGAGTACACCCATAACGGAAAGACCGAGCGGGGTTTTGGCGAGGTCAACGGCGCGCTGATCACCTTCGGCGGGGTCACGGTCGGCACCAAGGACGGCAAGAACATGGTGCTGTTGTTCTCGGCGGGCGGCGCCGGCAAGCAGACCGCCAATCTCGAGAAGCAGGACCCGCCGCCGTCCGACAGCCGGCTCATGGGAAGCTGGGGCGGTTATTCCAGCGACAACGGCAAGAGCGCGAGCTTCAAGGTGCTGTCGGTCAACGGCAAGGAAGCCGAGGTCAGCGTCACCACCGACGGCATCACCCGCCAGGGCACCGGCATCGTCTACAAGAACGTCATCATGTTCGGGCAGGCGCAGATCGCGACCGACGACGGACAGAACGGCAGGATTATCTACCAGGTCGGCACCAAATCCTTCATGGTGCCCGTGACCAAATATCCGCCGGCCGATTCCTCGTCGACGCTCGACAAAACCGCCTGAGCCCGCCTCACCATTTCGCCGGCCGCTTCTCCACGAACGCTCTCAAGCCCTCCTGCGCCTCGTCCGATGTCGCGACGTTGCAGAAATCGTCCACGGCGCTTGCAATGCTGCGCCGGTAGTCGAGATCGATCTGGCGCATGAAGGCGGCGCGGCCCATCCGCAGCACCGCCGCCGATTTTCCCGTGAACTGCGCTGCGAGCTTTGCGACCTCGGCCTCGAGCTCCGCATCGCCGACGACGCGGTTCACCACGCCGAGCTCGCGCGCCTCCGCCGCGCTGAAGACGCGGCCGGTGAACAGCAGTTCGAAGGCGCGATGACGTCCGACGATGCGCGGCAGATGGGCATAGTGAATCGCCGGGATGACGCCGACGTCGATCTCGGGATAGCCGAACGTCGCGCTCTCGGCCGCCAGCACCACGTCGCAGGACACCGCCATGGTCATGCCGCCGCCCCGCGCAGCGCCGCCGACCGCGGCGATGGACGGCTTTCCGAGCCCATACTGCGCGTCGTAGAGGTCGATATAGAGCGCCTGCAGGAACTCGCGGATCTCCGCGCCGGACCTGCCCAGCAGAATGTCGAGATCGAGGCCCGCCGAGAAGCGCTTGGCAATCGCGCTTCCCAGCACGACAACGCGCGCCTCCGTATCGTCGGCGGCGCGGCGGAGCGCGGTGACCACCGCGCGGATGACCTCGAGGCTCAGCGCGTTGACGGGTGGGCGGCGCAGCGTGATGCGGGCGATGTTGCCTGCGCGTTCGTAAGTGACGAGGCTGTCGGGTGTCACCTGGTTCTCCATGCTGTCAAGTCGTCATCAGCTTCAACTGCCGGTCCATCCCGCGCACGGCTTCGCAGGCGGGGGCCAGGGCGCCGGCGCCGATCATCTGCCAGACCTCGCTTGTCTGCTCGGCCAGACCCGGGATCGTGAGCGGCAGGCGGGCCGCCTCCTGGAGCGCGCCCTTTTCGTTGATGAGATAGCGCTCGTTCAGTGCGTACAGGACCTGTGCGACGCAGGCGAGCGACCTGTAGAGGCATCCTGCGACATGGGTCTGCTCGCCACGTGCCACCGCGAGCTCCGCATTCTCGATGCCAAACGAGATTTCCCACTGGAAACGCTGGATCAACGCCTGACGCAGTGGCGGCGGATAAGGCAGCGCGATGGATTTGAGCCGGGCGATCACGCCGTTCGGATCGTGCAAGGGCTGACAATACGCGATCTCGCCCATCCAGATCGCCGAGCAGAAGCCGTGCGGATGGCCTGGCTGGTAATCCATGGTGACCACGCCGGCGCGGCAGGATTCCATCACGGCCTTGACCGCATCGGCGTTGCGGTAGAGCAGGTCAACCTTGCGGCCTTCCACCGAAAGCCAGGCGCCGCCGACGATCCACGGGCCCCATTCTCCGACCGGCGTCACGGCCGTGGCGGCGGGATCGTCGGCGATCTCCTTCGCGGCGGCCAGCAAGCGTTCGGTATCCAGCGGAACCGCCGACTTGAAATAAAGACCGATATCGTAGTCCGACGCCGCATGCGCGCTGCCCCGCGCGCGTGAGCCACCGAGGACGACTGCTTGCACGCCCGGTACTTCGGCAAAGGCAGATGTCAGGCGGGTGAGGAGCGGATCGTCGGGCATGAACCGTACGATGCCATCACTTCGCCGCCGGGAGCGCGCGATCGTTCGGCGCCACCGCCTGCGGTGCCGAGCCTGGACGTTTCATCGTTATCCTCCCATTCCGGCAGACTCGTGCGGCCGTGCGATGGCCAGCTTATGTTGCGGCCCGGCGCGTGCAAGACCTCGGGAACGCATGCTAGGCTGCGTGCAGGGGATCGCTCGCGAGATGGACGATTGATGACCAACGAACAGCCGATGATGGCCGGCTCCGCCACCGTTTTCGTCGTCACCGACATCACGGCGAGCCTCGCTTATTACCGTGATGTATTCGGCTTCGAAGTCACCTTCGAGGACGGCTCGCCCCCGGGCTATGTCTGCCTCTGTCGAGAGGAGGTGTCCCTGCATCTGCTGGCTGCGGCCAGAACGAAACGATTGCCCGGGCAGGGCGGTCTCTGCGTCTTTGTCCGGGACGTGGACCAGCTTTATGCCGAGCTGGCGGAGCGCGGGGCGACGCTGGTCAACCAGCCGCAGGACCGCCATTACGGCATGCGCGACTTTGACGCGGTCGATGCCGACGGCAACCAGATCACGTTCGGGATGGGCGTGGGCGCCGCGGCCTGACAATATCAGCCGCGGCGTTCCTGCCGGGTCAGATCCGGGCCTCTAGGATCAGATTGAACGGAGTCTCGGCGGCGCGGCGGAAGCGAGACAGGCCGCCTTCACTGGCGACCTTGCGCAGCCTTGCCTCGCCGGCCTGCGCGCCGAGGGCGAGACCCACCTCCTGGTCGAGCGAGGCTGGCGTGCAGATCATGGTCGACGCCGCGTAGTAGACGCGTCCGACCGGATTGAGGTTGTCCTCGAGTCGGTCGTTCGCGAACGGCTCGACCAGCATGCAGGTGCCGTCTTTCGCCATGCTCTCGCGCACATGGTTGATCGCGCCGACCGGATCGCCCATGTCGTGCAGGCAATCGAAGAAGCAGACGAGATCGTAACCTTCGGCCGGATAGGTCTTGGCCGAATGAACCGCGAAGCTGACACGGTCGCCCAGCTTCGCCTCATTCGCCGCCTTTCGCGCCGCCTCGATCGAGCCCTCGTGATAGTCGAAGCCGTAGAAGCGTGACTTGGGGAAGGCTTCCGCCATCAAACGCGTCGAGACGCCGTGACCGCAGCCGACATCGGCGACTTTGGCGCCGCGCTTGAGCTTGTCCACGACGCCGTCGAGCGCGGGCAGCCATTCCTGCACCAGGTGATGCATGTAGCCGGTGCGGAAGAAGCGGGCCGTGCCGCAGAACAGGCACTCGCTGCGCCGGTTCCAGCCAACGCCCTTGCCGGACTTGAATGCCTCCGAAATCTTCGGTTCGTCGAGGAATGTCGAGGCGATGACGTTGCCGAACGCGCCGAGGAAGACCGGGCTGTCCTCGTCGGCGAGCGCCATCGCCTGCTCGGGCAGCATCGAGAATTTGCCCGAGGCTGAATCGTACTCGATGTAGCCGGATGCGGCCTGGCTCGCGAGCCATTCGCGGATATAGCGCTCCTTCGTTCCGGTGGCGCTCGCGAGCTCGGAAGAGTTCATCGGTCCCTTGGCGGCGAGGGCGCGGTAGAGACCCAGCTTGTCCCCGAGCAGGACCAGCGATGAATTCATCGCGGCGCCGAACTCGGTGACCATCTTGCCCATAAAGGCATTCAACCTGTCGGAATCGACATTCATGACAGCCTCCGTTCAATGTTGGGCACTTCCAGGGGTCTGCGCACTCACGAGAGGGAGCGCGCTTGGGTGCCTTGCAAATGGGTCAACCGGTCACAGGGGAGGTTCAAGGCGTCAGGAAAAGGTGATCCCGGAACCGGACGCCGCGATCAACCGGCATTGCCGTCACTGGCATTTGCACGATACCGGACGTATAGTTTGCGGAGCTCTTGACGGTTACCCAGTATGCCCAGCCTTGCTCGTTCCTGTGGTCTTGCAACTCTCCTCGCCGTGCTCTGCCTCGGCGGAGCACATGCGCAGGTCGCGCCCCTGCAATATTGGATCCCGGGCGGGCCTTTCGGCTTTGGCGGCAGCGCCGTCCAGAGCTTCGACAGCTTCGACAGCTATGGCAGCTTTCCGAGTTTCAATGCCGGCGATGCCAGCGGCTACGATTTTCGCCCCGGTTTCTTTGTCGGAAGCCAGCGCGGCAATCTTGGTTTGAGCGGCCTCAGCCAGAGCGCGCTCGCCGGCAATTTCAGTTCGCTCAATTATGACAGCACGCAGTTCGGCTACAACAGCAAGACCGCGGGCGGCATGCCCGTGACGTTCTTCGCCGGTTTCAACACGCTGAAGTACGGTGACGGTATTGGTAGCTCGCTGGCCCCGCTGACCTCCAGCGCCGCACCTGGCTATGGCGCGTTCGCGGGCGTCGAGTTCAAGCCGACCTCCAACCTCAGCCTGTCGTTCGGCGCCGGTTTCACCCAGCAGGACTCGAGCCGTATGGACAGCGACATCAGATCGAACATGCTGCCCGGGGAGTCGCCGGCGCTGAGCGGGCTTCGGCGCTAGCGCTTGAACTTCGCCACCAGCTCCACATGCGGCGTGTGCCGGAACTGGTCCACCGGCACCACCGTTTCGAGCTTGTAGCCGCCGTCGATCAGCAGCCGCGCGTCGCGGGCGAAGGTCGCGACATTGCAGGATACCGCGACCACGACGGGCACCTTGCTCTCGGCCAGCTTCAAAGCCTGCGCCTGCGCACCTTGGCGTGGCGGGTCGAACACCACGGCGTCGAAGTCGCGCAGCTCCTGCGGTACCAGCGGGCGGCGGAACAGGTCGCGGGGCTCGGCCTTGATCGGCTTCAGGCCCGGTGTGCGCGCCGCTTTCGCGAGCGCGGCGACCGCGCCGGCGTCGCTGTCATAGGCTGCGATGCGCGACTTCTCGGCCAGCCTCAGCGCGAACGGGCCGACGCCGCAGAAGAGGTCGAGCACCTCCCTGGCCTTGCCGACGCGTTCGGCGACGAGAACCGCAAGCATCTCTTCGCCCGCCACCGTCGCCTGCAGGAACGAGCCCGGCGGCAGCGTCACCTCGGCACGGCCTATCCTCAGCGTCGGCGGCAGGCGTTGCAGCACCAGCTCGCCATGCCGGGTCAGCCGCGCCAGGCCGTGCTGCTCGGCGACGCGCGACAGCACGGTCACCAGCGGCGTCGGCAGGGGGCCGGAGCCGCGTACGTCGACGTCGAGGCCGTTGGCGGTCGCGGTGACCTGGATGTCGAGCGGCTTCGTGACCGCCATTTTCGACGTCAACTGTTCGGCGAGCGCCCAGGCGGCCTCGAGCGCGCCCTCGAGTGCGGGATCGAGGATGGGGCAGCGATGAATCGGGATGACGTCGTGCGAGCTCGTCGCGGAGAAACCGACCTTGAGAACGTCGTGCGTGCCGAAGCGGCCGTGCAGCGTGATGCGCCTGCGCCCGGCACCGTGGGCATCGACCAGCGGCGCCACCTCGCAATCGAGGCCGGCCTGCGCCAGCGCCTCGACCACGATGCCGCGCTTCCAGGCGTGATACGGCTCGGCGGCCCAGTGCTGGATCGCACAGCCGCCACAGACGCCGAAATGCGGACAGAACGGCTTGATGCGCTCGGGGTTCGCGACGTCCACGGCGAGCAGCTTGCGGCGGTCGGGATGATGGCCGACGACGTGGTCGACCTCGACAGTCTCGCCGCCAAGCGCATAAGGCACGTAGATCGCTTCGCCCGTCGCGAGCGAGACGCCGTCGCCGCGATGGCCGACATGATCGATGGTCAGGCGCTCAACCACGGCGCGCGCCCAGGAAGAATTCGACATTGCCGTCACCGCCGGTGATCGGTGAGGGGAATATCTCGATGTCGGTGCAGCCGAGCGAGGCGGCGAAGGCCGCGATGTCGTCGCAAATCTCCCGGTGCACGGCGGCGTCGCGGATGATGCCCTTCTTGTTGTGCTTTCGCTCGGCTTCGAATTGCGGCTTGATCAGCGCCAGCAGGCTCATGGGTGCCGCCGCCAATGACAACGCCACCGGCAGCACCGTCTTGAGCGAGATGAAGCTGACGTCGATGACGACGATGTCGGGCCGCGCCGGCAGACGCTTGCCCTCGTAGCTGCGGATGTCGGTCTCCTCCATCGACACGATCTTGGGATGATCGCGCAGCGAGGGATGCAATTGGCTGGTGCCGACATCGATGGCGAACACGAGGCTCGCGCCGTTGGCCAGCAGCACTTCGGTGAAACCGCCGGTGGAGGCGCCGACATCGAGGCAGACATGGTCCTCGATCTCGATGGGATAACGTTCCAGCGCGCCGGCGAGCTTGACGCCGCCGCGGGAGACGTAGGGGTGCGCAGGCTCGGCCTGGATCACGGCATCCTCCGCGATCGTCTCCGACGGCTTTGCGACCTGCCTGTCGTCGGCCGTGACGAGGCCGGCCTCGATCGCCGCGCGCGCCCGCGCCCGGCTTTCGAACAGGCCGCGCTCGACCAGCAATACATCCGCGCGCTTGCGGGCAGGGGGCATCGGATCTCCGAAGAACGACTGGAAGGCTTATGTAGCGATCAATCGCGCGGCCGCCATCCGGACGCAAGTCTCGAACGCCGCGAGATCGTGCCAGACATCGATCGGCATCGTGGCCGGCGTCACCAGCGGGCAGCCGTGCAGCTCCAGCGCATGGATCATCATGAGGTTGTCGACGAGACCGAAATCCTCGACCGTCAGCCCCTGTGCATCGACCAGCCGTCCGTCCTCGGACGCGACGTCCATGAAGCGGCCGACGCGGTCGGCATAGACGGCACCGTCGTTGGAGTAGGCGAGGCAGAATTTGCGCCGCCCGGCCATGTAGCCGAGCTCGTAGACGGTGCCGGGATCGGCTCCGGCGCCCCGGAACGGGGTGAGGTTCGCGATGATGGCGTCGGCCTCATCCATCATCGTCTCATTGCCGCAAAAGATCTGGCGCGAGGCATCCGGTGCGGTGAGGTCGATCGCGTTGTCGAGAGGATAGAGGCCGGTGAGCCCGTGCGCGGAGCAGATTGCGACCTTGCGCCGGCCAATCTCAACCGCATCCGGCAGGAACACGTCGGGGCCCGCCAGATAGATTTTCATGGAATGACCGTTCGAATTCAGACGAGCTGCGAACCGCGCCGAAAGCTGCGCTCCCGCCCCCGCTTGCGGGGGAGGGTTGGGGAGAGGGTGTCTCCGCAAGCGAGAACCCCCAAGAGGAGAGAGCCCTCACCCGGATCGCTTTCGCGACATAGCCGAGGCTCCGCCTCGGCGTTCTCAGATACGGCCGCCTAAGGCGGCCTTTGCCTCTCCCGCAAGCGGGAGAGGTAAGGGGCAGCGCCTGCTCGGCAATCAGGCCAGCTTGACCGTCTCGGCTTTGACGTCCTTGCCGAGCGCCTCGAACACCTTGGCGACGATGCCCTTGGCGTCGAGACCGGCACGGCCGTACATCGCGGCCGGCGTGTCGTGGTCCTGGAACACGTCGGGCAGCACCATCGAGCGGAACTTGACCATGCCCGTGTCGAGCACGCCCTGATCGGTCAGGTACTGCGCGACGTGGGAGCCGAAGCCGCCGACCGAGCCTTCCTCGATCGTGATCAGGATCTCGTGGTCGCGGGCGAGCTTGAGCACCAGCTCGGTATCCAGCGGCTTCATGAAGCGCGCATCCGCGATCGTGGTCGAGAGGCCGTGGGCTGCGAGCTCGTCGGCCGCCTTCTCGCATTCGGCCAGACGCGTGCCGAAGGAGAGCAGGGCGATCTTGCTGCCCTGGCGGATCACGCGGCCCTTGCCGATCTCGAGCGGAATGCCGACCTCGGGCATCTCGATGCCGCGGCCTTCGCCGCGCGGATAGCGCAGCGAGCTCGGACGGTCGTCGATGGCGACCTGGGTCGCCACCATGTGCACGAGCTCGGCTTCGTCGGCCGCCGCCATGATCACCATGTTCGGCAGACAGCCGAGATAGGCGTTGTCGAACGAGCCGGCATGCGTCGCGCCGTCGGCGCCGACGAGGCCGGCGCGGTCGATGGCGAAACGCACGGGCAGGTTCTGGATCGCGACGTCATGCACGATCTGGTCGTAGCCGCGCTGCAGGAAGGTCGAGTAGATCGCGCAGAACGGCTTGTAGCCTTCGCTGGCGAGACCGGCGGCGAACGTCACCGCGTGCTGCTCGGCGATGCCGACGTCGAAGGTGCGGTCGGGGAACGCCTTGTTGAAGATGTCGACGCCGGTGCCCGACGGCATCGCCGCGGTGATGGCGACGATCTTGTCGTCCTTCTGCGCTTCCTTGACGAGGCTCTGGCCGAACACGTTCTGATAGGCCGGCGCGTTCGGCTTGGCCTTGGCCTGGGTGCCGGTCGCGACGTCGAACTTGACGACGGCATGGTACTTGTCGGCGGACGCTTCCGCAGGCCCGTAGCCCTTGCCCTTCTGCGTCACGACGTGAACCAGGATCGGGCCGGTCTCCATGTCGCGCACGTTCTTGAGCACGGGCAGGAGATGGTCGAGATTGTGGCCGTCGATCGGGCCGACATAGTAGAAGCCGAGCTCCTCGAACAGCGTGCCGCCGTCCATCATGAAGCCGCGGGAATATTCCTCGACGCGGTTGGCGCGGTTGGCGATGATCTTGGGCAGGCGCTTGTTGATCTGCTTGGCCGCATCGCGCAGCGTGCGATAGGTCTTGCCGGAGTAGAGGCGCGACAGATAGGCGCTCATGGCCCCGACCGGCGGCGCGATCGACATGTCGTTGTCGTTGAGGATGACGATCAGGCGCGAGTTCATCGCACCGGCATTGTTCATGGCCTCATAGGCCATGCCCGCCGACATCGCGCCGTCACCGATCACCGCGATAACGTTGTTCTTGCCGCCGGAGAGGTCGCGTGCGACCGCCATGCCGAGGCCGGCGGAGATCGAGGTCGAGGAATGCGCAGCGCCGAACGGATCGTAATCGCTCTCGCTGCGCTTGGTGAAGCCGGACAGGCCGCCGCCGGTGCGCAGGGTGCGGATGCGGTCGCGCCGGCCGGTGAGGATCTTGTGCGGATAGGCCTGATGGCCGACGTCCCAGATCAGCCGGTCGCGCGGCGTGTCGAAGACATAATGGATCGCGGTGGTGAGCTCGACCACGCCGAGACCCGCGCCGAAGTGACCGCCGGTGACCGAAACGGCATCGATGGTCTCCTGCCGCAGCTCGTCGGCAACCTGACGAACCTGCTCGATCTTGAGCTTGCGCAGGTCTTCCGGCGTCCGGATGGTGTCGAGAAGCGGCGTTTTACTGTATGCGTTCACGGCGATTTCCAATTTGTCAGCGCCGGAAGGTCGTTCCGGTGCGCGATGGGTTTGCACAATTTCGGCGCAGCGCGAGTCCTCAAACCGTCGGAGCCACCTGCATGGGGCAAGGCCCCGTCTTCAAGCTTAGGTAAGCTTAAGTGCGCTCCGGTTCAGTCTCTGTGATCCCTGTCACTTAGATCGGCTTCGCCCGTCCCAGCCAATTCATCAGCAGTTTGAAGCCCTTGTCGTCGGTGATCTGTGCCCACGCAAGGCTTGCAAAAAGCCACACTCCGCGCAGCTTTACACCAAAGCTTGGGCCAAAGCCAACCCGCCGGGCCGATTGGGGGTTATGCAGTGCAACCCGCGGGCCAGAGTGGTTAACTGCGGCCCGCTACGAGGGGTTCCCGGTCGGCGCGGTCTGTTGGCGGGCTTTTTCGCCAGAATCAGAACTTTTTTGTCCTCGGACGCCGTTTCCAGACCGGGGATCGAGCGTGTTCCCGATGGATGGAACCCGTAACGTCGCAGGGGATGTTGCCGTGCGATCATGAAAACGCGGCCGACTGTGACCCCCGTGCACTAGGGCTGGGATCAAGCGCGGTCAGATCCGGAGAGGGGAACCCTTGGCTTACTGAACGTCGAGCGGCGCCGCGCCGGTGGCCTGGCCGCTGGCGTCGGTGGTGATCTTGTCGACGCGCGCCTCGGCCTGGCGCAGCAGATCCTCGCAGCGGCGCTTCAAGGCCTCACCGCGCTCGTAGATCGTCACGGATTCCTCGAGCGGCACCTTGCCATCCTCGAGGCGCTTCACGATCGTCTCGAGTTCCTCGATCGCGCGCTCGAAAGTGAGCCTGGAGACGTCGACTTGAGTATTTTCGGCCATATCCGTTTCCGATTGCCCGATTCGATTGCCCCGCACTGAAGGCGGGTTTTGCGGGCTTAATGTGGCGGGCGTCGTCAGGCGCCCATCAGGGCGCCGACATGCGCCGTAACAGATTCTTTCAATCCTTGCAGGTCATAGCCGCCCTCGAGCACCGAAACCACCCGCCCTCCGGCGCTCTTGTCGGCGAGGTCCATCAGCTTGCGCGTCACCCACGCATAGTCTTCCGCGCGCAAATTCAGCGAGGCCAGCGGGTCGCGGTAATGTGCATCGAAGCCGGCCGAGATGATGAGCAGCTCGGGGCTGAATTTTTCCAGCTGCGGCAGGATCAGATTGTCGAACGCGCTGCGAAATTCCGGTCCGCCGTCCTCGGAGGCGAGCGGCGCGTTGACGATGGTGTCGTGGTCGCCGCGCTCGCTCTTGGCGCCGGTGCCCGGAAACAGCGGCATCTGGTGCGTCGAACAGTACATCACGGTCGGATCCGACCAGAAGATGTCCTGCGTGCCGTTGCCGTGATGCACGTCGAAATCGACGATGGCCGCGCGCTTGATGCCGTATTTGCGCTGGGCGTGGCGCGCGGCGATCGCGACATTGTCGAAGAAGCAGAAGCCCATCGGCTTGCCGATCTCGGCGTGATGTCCGGGCGGTCGCACGGCGACGAAGGCGTTGCGATGCTCGCCGGCCATCACCGCTTCGGTGGCCGCGACCGCGCCGCCGACGCCGCGCATCACCGCTTCCCAGGTGCCCGGCGACATCGAGGTGTCGCCGTCGATATAGACCTGGCCGCTGGTCGGCGCGATGTGGCGCAGCTCGGTGACGTAATGCTCGTTGTGGCACAGCGTGACGAGATCGAGATCGCCCTCCGGCGCCTGGTCGCGCACCAGAAACTGGAAACGCTCGTGCGACAGCGCTTCCTCCACCGCGCGCAGGCGATCCGGCCTTTCAGGATGTCCCGGCGGCGTGACGTGGTCGAGGCAGGCCTTGTGGGAGAGAAGAAGCGTGCTCATCAGGTCAGCCTCGCAAAAACGGCGCTTGACGTCGCTTGGCGCATTCGGCGCCAAAACGCAATGCAAAACCCAATCTAGGCATTTGAGCGGCAATGGCAAAGGGTCGGCCCGCGCCGGCCCGTTTGATCCGGATCAATTCATCCGCAGGATACGGGTGGGTGGCAGCGGACCGATCGGCCCGTGCGCCCGGAAGAACGCGAACAGCGCGTCCGCATCGTAGCCGCCGTATTGCGGCGCCGTGCCCTGCTTGGCGACGGTAAAACCATCGCCACCGACGGCGAGGTAATCGTTGAGGGTGACGCGGTAGGCGCTTCCGGCTTCGACCGGCCTGCCGTTGAGTGTCATCTTATCGAGGCTCACGCGCTCGCCGGATGGCTTCGCCGCATCCCAGGCATAGCTGAATCCGTTCGACACCTGGAGGATCCGCGGTCGCTTCGGGTCCAGCCATTGCTGTTCCAGCATGTCCTTGAGCTGGCTGCCCGTCAGCGTCAGGGTGACGAGGCGGTTGCGGAACGGCTGGCTCGCGAAGACGTCACCGAATGTGATCGTGCCGTTCTCCTTCGGCACGATATCGGTGCGGATGCCCCCGGGATTGGTGAGCGCGAGGACGGCGGCGCCGTCCTTGGCGTCGCGGGTTGCGAACAGTTGCGCATCGGCGATGACGTCGCCGAGCGCGCTTTCGCCGGCCTCGTTCGGACTGCGCGACAGCGTCTGCGTCACCGATCCGGCCGGGCGATTTGCGATCGGCGCCGACAGCCTGTCATAGGCCTCCATCAGCGCGGTCTGCTCGGGGTCCTTCGCCAGCGACGCATTGGCGACGATGACGTTCTCGGCTCTGGCTGCGACGATGTCGCGGCTCGCCGGGTCGAGCTTGAGGTCGATCGCGGTGACAAGCGTGCCGTATTTGTCGCCGCTGGTAACGAGCCGTCCGTCGATGTCGCAGACATAGGCGCGATGAGTATGGCCGCTGACGACGACGTCGACGGCGCGGTCGAATTTTTTGACGATATCGACGATGGGCCCGGTAATGGCGGGGCATTCATTGTAATCGCCCGAGGGCTCACCGCCCTGGTGGATCAGCACCACGATCGCCTCGACGCCGCGCGCCCTCAGCTGCGGCACCAGCGCATTGACCGTCTCGGCCTCGTCGCGGAATTCGAGGCCGGCAATGCCTGCCGGAGAGACGATGCCCGCGGTTTCCTTCAAGGTCAGTCCGATGAAGGCGACAGGGATACCCTCGAACTCCCTGATCTCGTAAGGCGGCAGCACGCTCTTGCCCGTCGCGGTCTCGATGGTGGATGCGGCGAGATAGCTGAACTTGGCTCCCGTGAAGGGATGCGGTCCCTGACAGCCGTCGAGCGGATGGCAGCCGCCGTTCTGCATCCGCAGCAGCTCGGTCTTGCCTTCGTCGAATTCGTGATTGCCGACCGAGCTGATTGCAAGGCCCATCATCGAGAGCGACTCGATCGAAGGCTCGTCGTGAAACATCGCCGACAAAAACGGGCTCGCGCCGATCAGGTCGCCGGCGGCAACGAAGATCGTGTTCTTGTGTCCTTCGCGCAGCTGCTTGACCAGCGTCGCCATGTATTCGGCGCCGCCGGCGGCGACCATGACTTTCTTGGCCTTGTCCTCGGGATCTCCGATGCGGATGCCGCCTGGCGGCGGCCGCAGATTGCCGTGGAAATCGTTGATCGCGAGGATGCGCAGCTCGACCGGCGCGGCGGTCTGGGCCGAGGCGGGGAGGGTGGCGAGCGCAATGGCGAAGGCGGTGAGGCGGAGGAGATGTCGCATGCAACCAGACTAGACGCACCGCGCGAAGATTTCACGAAGCATTGTCGTGATCACGCCCCGCTTTCTTCCGTCTCCCCTTGTGGGGTGGCATAGGCGGTCTGCGGCTGCCGTTTTTGAGAGCGCCGAAGCGAAGCTTCGGCTATGGCGCCGGATGAGGGTTGTCTCCGCGAGGTTAGATGTGTGCCGCAAGGGGAGAGGGGAAGGGCGCCCCTATCCCTTCTTCCGGTTCGCAAACGCATTGAACGCCGCGACCGCCTCGTCGGACTTCAGCCGGTCGCCGAACAGATGGCCTTCCTGGTCGATGCGGCGGGTGAGGTCCTCGGGCGGGGCGCGCAGCAATTTGCGCGAGGTCGCAACGGCCTCTGCCGGTAGCCGGCAGATCTCGCGCGCCACCTTGCGTGCCTCGACCTCGGTGTGTCCCGGTGAGACCACGGTGTTGACGAATCCCGCGGCATGCGCCTCCGCGGCGGTGAAGGTCCGTCCCATCACCAGCATCGCGAAGGCGCGCTGATAGCCCATCGTGTTCGGCATCAAGAGACTGGCGCCGCCGACCGGGACGAGCCCGAGATGGATATAGGGTGCGGAGAAGGTTGCCGCGTTGGAGGCAAGCACATAGTCGCAGTGGAACAGCATCACGGTGCCCATGCCGATCGAGGCGCCGTCCACCGCTGCGATGACTGGCTTGGCGTTGAGGGCCAGCGAATAGAGGAATTTTGTACCCTCCGACAGCGTCGCGGGGCGGGAAGTGTCGGCGTGCATGAAATCGTCGATGTCGTCGCCGGCGGTGAACACGCCGGAGCCGCCGGTGATGATCATGCAGCGGATATCGGGGTTGTTCTGCGCGGTATCGATCGCGCGGCTCATCTCCCGATACATGTCCTGCGTGATCGCATTCTTCTTGCTCGGACGACGCAGTGTGATCACGCGTGTTCCACGCTCTTCGGTGACGACGATGTTGCCGTTCGGCATGCGAGCCCCCTGCGATCGCCGCGGCGCTTGCCTCTGGCGTGTCTCACGAAGCGTCAGCCTACATCATCTTGCAGGTGTGCCAATGCACGGACGCGCGCTTTTCGACGCAATTCCGTGACATGGCCCGACGGCGCCGGCCGCATCGCGCGTCAGCCGCGTTGCGCATTGCAACAAATGGCTACAATGTTTCATTTGAAAAACCGGGGGTTGTAGGGCACGATCGCACTGTTGCACTGTTTCTTTGATGATTGCTCCATCGATGATTGCCGCATCGCGTGTTGACGAATCCTCGCTGCACTATCGCGGCTGGCGCGTGGTGCTGGCCTGCTTCCTGATGGCCTTCTTCATGTTCGGCTTCGGCCTCTACGGCCAGGGCGTCTATCTGGCGGAGCTTCAGCGCGCCCACGGCTGGCCGGGTACGCTGGTCTCCACGGCCAGCACCTTCTCGTTCCTCCTGACCTCCGTGCTCGTCATCTTCACCGACGAGCTGCTCGCCCGCATCGGGCTGCGTGCGCTGATCCTGTGCGGCCTGTCGGCGCTCGGCGCCTCGACCGTGCTGCTGGCGTTGATGCAGACGCCGTGGCAGCTCTATCTCGCCTATGCGCTGATGTCGGTCGGCTGGACCGGCATGGGCACCGTGGTGATCGCAACCCTATTGAACGCCTGGTTCGAGCAGCGCCGTGGTCTGGCACTCAGCCTCGCCTTCAACGGTGCGACCTGCGGCGGCATCATCCTCGTTCCCCTGCTGCTGTCGCTGACCGGCAGCATCGGCTTCCGCGCTGCGATGCTGGCGGCCACGCTCGCGATGATGGTGCTGGTGCTGCCGGCGGTCGTGACGTTCGTCGGCTGGCCCGTCGGGATGCCGCTTGCATCGGGCGAACGTCAGACCGGTGACGGCACGGCCGCGCCGCTTCACTCGCGCAAGGCGCTGCTCGCCAATGCGGCATTCTGGACCATGGTGCTGCCGATCGCGATCGCACTGCTGGCGCAGATGGGCTTCATCATTCACCAAGTGGCGTTCCTCGAACCGTTGATCGGGCGCGCCAGTGCCGGGCTTGCCGTGACCATCATGGCGGCGATGGCGATCGTCGGCCGCCTGTCGCTCGGCCTGTTCGTCGACCGGCTCGATCCGCGGCTCGCCTGCGCGGCGTCGATGACGAGCCAGGCCGCCGCGCTCTTCGTGGCCCTCCAAAGCACGAGCCCGATCGTGCTGCTGGCCTGCTGCGCCGTCTACGGCTTCTCGATCGGCAACATGATCACGTTCCCGCCGCTGATCATCCAGCGCGAGATCGGCTCTACCGCCTTCGCGGCCGCGATGGGCCTGGGCACCTCGATCAGCGGTATCGTCAGCGCCTTCGGTCCCGGCATCGTCGGCCTGGTGCGCAGCTTCACCGGCGATTACACGATTGCGTTCGCGCTGTGTGTGGTGCTCGATCTCGTCGCGGCGGGCGTGGTGCTGTGGCGGCCGGGGAAAAGCGTAGCCCGAATCTCCACAAACTAAGGTGAAGGCTCGCTCAAAATACCTGGTATCGTCCCGGCGGAGGCCGGGACCCATACCGCGTGATTCATCGATTGCGGCAAGGGCTCAATACCGCGGAAAGTCCGCTCAATTCCAGTCTTCGCCAAACGCCCGGTTGTGTTTATGGGTCCCGGCCTTCGCCGGGACGACACCGGTTATGTGGCAGGCGGTGGGCTGTTACCCCAGCAACACCGCGTCCGCCGCCGCGACCGACTCCGCGCTCTCGGTCACCGTGCGCTCGAGCGAGGGCGCCTGTACCGTGATGTTCTCGGCGAAGAAGCGCGCGAGCGAGACGTAGCGCGCGGCATCCGCAGCGCCGTCGGCCTTGGCGGCAAGGGCCTCGGAGGCCAGCATGCAGCCGCCGAGCGTGGCGCCGAATTGCTGCAGATACGGCGTCGCACCCGCGAGCGCCTCGTTGGGTGCGGATGCAACACGCTCCAGGAGCCATTTGCTGGTGCGCGTCAACGCCTCCAGCGCCTCGCGCAGCTTGGTGCCCGTGGTGCCGAAGGCGGGATCGTTGGAGGCCTCGACCTGTTTGACGGTGGCGGAGAGCTCGTCGAGCAGCGCCCACACCGAGGCGCCGCCGTTCGCCGCGAGCTTGCGCGTGACGAGGTCGATCGCCTGGATGCCATTGGTGCCTTCGTAGATCGCCGTGATGCGGGCATCGCGATAATGCTGCGCCGCGCCGGTCTCCTCGATGAAGCCCATGCCGCCATGCACCTGCACGCCGAGATAGGCGACCTCGTTGCCGATGTCGGTGGAATAGCCCTTGGCGAGCGGCGTCAGCAGCGCGGCGCGCGCGGCCGCGTCGGCCCGCACCTTGGCGTCCTTGGCGCGGGTGGAGACGTCGATCGCGACCGCGGTCGCATAGCAGATGGTGCGCGCCGCCGCGGTCTGCGCCCGCATCCGCATCAGCATGCGCTTGACGTCGGGGTGCACGAAGATCGCATCCGAGCCGTCGCCCTTGTTGCCGACGGCGCGGCCCTGCTTGCGCTCCTGCGCATAGGACAGTGCCTGCTGATAGGCGCGATCGGCGACGCCGACGCCTTCGAGGCCGACGCTAAGGCGGGCCTGGTTCATCATCGTGAACATGCAGCGCATGCCCTGGTTCTCTTCGCCGACCAGGAAGCCGATGGCGCCGCCATGATCGCCCATGGTCATGGTGCAGGTCGGCGAGGCATGCATGCCGAGCTTGTGCTCGACGCCGCTTGCATGGATGTCGTTGCGCTGCCCCAGCGAGCCGTCCGCATTGACCATGAATTTCGGCACCAGGAACAGCGAGATCCCCTTGGTGCCGGCCGGCGCGTCGGGCAGGCGCGCCAGCACGAAATGCACGATGTTGTCGGTCATGTCGTGCTCGCCATAGGTGATGAAGATCTTGGTCCCCTTGATGCGATAGGTGCCGTCGGCCTGCTTCTCGGCACGGGTGCGCAGCGCGCCGACATCGGAGCCGGCCTGCGGCTCGGTCAGCTGCATCGTGCCGGTCCATTCGCCGGAGACGAGCTTCTCGAGATAGATTGTCTTCAGCTCGTCGCTGCCATGCGCCTCCAGCGCCTCGATCGCGGAGGCGGTCAGCAACGGGCAGAGACCGAAGGCGAGGTTGGCGGCGCTCCAGATCTCGGTGCAGGCGGCGTTGATCGCGAGCGGCAGGCCCTGGCCGCCGAAACCTTCCGGACCCGAGACGGCGTTCCAGCCGCCTTCGGTCCAGCGCTTATAGGCGTCCGGCCAGCCCGGCGCGGTCGTGACCTTGCCGTCCTCGAGCTTGATGCCGTGCTCGTCGCCGATCTTGTTGAGCGGCGCCAGCACGTCGGATGCGAACTTGCCGGCTTCCTCCAGCACGGCCGCGACGATATCGCCGTCGAAATCGCCGTAATGGCCGGCCGTCACGGCAGCCTTCAGGCCCGCGCCATGGTTGAGCGACAGCAGCATGTCAGAAATCGGCGCGCGGTAGGTCATGGCTCACTCCCGTGGACATCATTGGCGCCGTATTCCCATGAAACGGGGGCGGTCTCAATGGGCGGTGGGCAGGGTTTGGCGCCTGCCGGCGGGGGGACCGCCGAGGTCCATCATATAAAGTGAGAAGAGGCGGGGGGCGCTGCCCTGTGTGGTATTTTGCCCCTCCAGGCGGTTGAAATGCCGCGCCGCTCCCTATAGACCGGCTGCGACCGATGGAGTCCGCGGTAGCCAGTTCTTCCGCGGTCCCTGCAGTTGGGGCGTAGCCAAGCGGTAAGGCAGCGGATTTTGATTCCGCCATTCGGAGGTTCGATCCCTCCCGCCCCAGCCAGGCGCAACACCCTGAATTTCCTTCAAAATCGGCTTTGTTCTCAGGCGCGCTTTGAGAGCATTTGGAAACTCGTTTGCCCCGGCATTTGGAAATTCTGTGCCGTTTTTGTTTCCAGGCCACCCAGGTGCCAGGTTGGCTGCATCTGCTCTTATTCGTTGGACGCTATTGATGCTGAGAACGCGCGGCGCATCAGGTGCGCAGCTGAGCCCAATAGGCATCGGCTTGATCGCTTCGACGCGGGGATCAACAGCAGGCGTGAGGCACTGACTGCTACTTTAAGGCGTTGTGCCGGATATCGCCGTCGCTTGTCTGATCTTGAGCTTCAGCTACTTCGCTATCCTGGTGTTCAACCTGCTTTTGCGCCAAGAGATGCGCATGCCGCTTGCGGGTCGCGGCCAGGGCGCGCTGCATCGTTTCCTTGGCGTAGCCGCGGTAGGCCTGTGCGGTCTTGTGCCCGGAGAGCGCTCGGCCCTGACCATCCGTCAGCTCGGCTTCTTCCAGTTCGGTCATGCCACCATGTCGGCACGCATCGAGCGTGAACAGCTCGGACACGCCATCGATCTTCTTGCGCATCTGCTGCACGACTTTTTCCATGCCTGGGTAAGACCAGACTTTTGCCGTGCCCTTAGATTCTCCTCGCTCGATCCGACGCATGATCATGGGAACGCCGATCTTCGGGAGATGGCCTAGGATGTCCTCTGCTTCGGCGTAGAACCTGACGATCTCGCCGTCCAGCTTGTCCTCGAGCGGATGCCAGACCAACGTCTTGTTCTTGTGGTGCTCAATCCGCACCGCATGCGGCCAATTCTTGCTGCGATAGTCTGGCCAGGTCAGAAATCCGGCCACAACGTTTTCCGGTCGCTGCAACCATTCAAAGCAAATGACGGCCACTGCGGCCGGCTCAGGCCGGCCGTGCTCGATGCAGCCCCAGGCAAATCGATAGACTTCATCACGCGTGACCGCGTGCTTCTTGGTCTTGGTTCGGCTCTTCAGGGTAAAATCGTCCCACGGATTCGGGTGCTTCTTATCGAACAGGTCTGGATGCAGGCGGGCGCATAATACGCCAAACCTTGCGGCACAGCCCGACGACCTTTTCTCCTTGCCGCAGCCTGACACCGTTCGGCCCGTTGATGATCCTGTCGTAGATCTTGTCAGCTGCTCGAGGTGTAAGTTCCCGGATCTGCCGCGCGCCAACACGCCGACCGCTCTTGCCGACGGTGTCGCAAATCATCTGCATAATGCGTTCGTAGTCGGGACGCGATCGCAATGAGACCTTCTCGGTATAGGCCTTCTCTGTCTTGTATTGGCGAAAGAGCCAATCAATCGTGCCATAGCGCGCGATCTCACCGAGTTCGATTGGTTCGCCCTTGCGGCGGTCGTTCCATTCATCGAACAGCGCATTGAGCGTCGCGGCGCGTCCTCCCTTGCCGTCTTCACCGCACGCCACTTCATAGCTAGTGCCCAATGGCTCGTTCGCCATCTCACACCCAAGCTTGCGATAATGCGTGGGAATGCGGAAGTAGAAACCAACGGGGCTACTGGCGAGCCGGCGCACCTCGACGAACCGCGGAAGAAGGCGCTCCAGCGTTACAAATCCTCGGCGAGGTCGCCCGGCGCGAGGTCCGGGGCAATCACTCGGTCTAGATCGTCTCTCAACCACAGCTGACGTCTTCCTTCCTTTACACGTGGCTGAGGATACTCCGAACCGACCCGTTTTAGAAAGGACTCAATGGTTGGCTCACCACAATAACCAGCTGCAATCGCGGCGGGCATGCGACGCGGCCAGGAGCCAGGTGGAATGATGGCAGAGCGTCGCATCGCCGAAACCAAAAACGCTGAGGTCAAATGAAGCCAGTGATGAGCAGCGCCGGGATGACGAGTCTCTGAGAACGGCCGCCCGGTCTTTCACCGGCCGCGCTTGTTGATCGCATCAAACACGGCGCGCAGGAATTGCTCAACTGCAAGCAAAGCAAGATTGCTGCATGGTGCGCCCAGATCAGGCCGCTTGCGGTATCCCTCGTAAGACTGGCCGGTGTTACGTCATGCTGATCATATTTGTGTTATCCCGCCGTCTGTACGGCGATGGCGGCCGCTGGTTATGAATTGCGTAGAATCTGCCTTGATGGCTTCAAGCTGAAAGCACCCTGTTGCTGCTGCAGGCTGGACTTTTCGTGATGCTGATCGTTGGCGCGTTCGCAAGCGAACCGGGCTCTCGTGGACCGAGCCGCGTTGCGTCTCGGCCTTTGACTTCGATCCCTCGCGCAAGCAAGCAGCATATATAATGTGTCGCTCGCCGGAGGCACTCGCGCGAAGGGCTGCCGCTTTGCGGCACCGCTATCACTGTCCGTCGCGCGGGTGCCTTCTTGAACCGGTCTCGCGGCTGCACTCGGTCCCGGGTCCCGCCGCGTATCGCGTCGGCGCTATGCTGACCCTCTTGCGGGTGCCTCTTTTGATTTTCTCACTCTTGCTTTTGTTTTCGATGTTTTGTTTTCACGTGCGCTGACAAGCTCAATATCGCTCACGCTCGAAAGCTATGGGGCTCCGCCCCTCGCGCGCGCCAGGGTGAAGCGCCGGCTGTCGCCGGCGCCGCCCCGAGCGGTCTCCCCGGTCTTCCGCGCTGATTTCAAACGACCGACTTCAGACTTCAGGGCAATCGCTTGTGCAGACCCGCTCGTGCGAGCGGCCCTTGCGGGCGGGCGATCCCCCACCGCTCGGGTCGCCCTGGCACTTGCTAACCCCGGTCTCGCCGACGGGCAGGGGTGCAGGCGCGTGGTGCGCCTTGCACCCATGGAAGCAAAAGGAAGAATGATCATGTCGGAAAAGCACATCGAAATCATCCCCGTGAGTGGGACGGAGACGTTCATTCCGCTCAACAAACTGAAGAAGTCACCGAACAATGCGCGCAAGACGCCGCATAGTGAGGCGGCAATTGAGGGCTACGCGGCAAGTATCGCTGCGAAAGGTATCCTGCAAAATCTGGTGGTGGAGCCCGAGTTGGACGGAGAGGGCGTGGCCACGGGGTTCTATCTGGTGACCATCGGTGAGGGCCGACGGTTGGCCCAGCTGCTGCGGGTGAAGCGGAAGGAGATCAAGAAGACCGAGCCGATCCGATGCGTCATCGACACCACGAACGACGCGCACGAGATCAGCCTGGACGAGAATGTCACCCGGGAAAACATGCATCCCGCCGACCAGTTCGAGGCGTTCAGGAGGCTCGCGGACGAGCGGGGCTTCGGCGCGGAGGAGATCGCCGCCCGGTTCGGCGTGACGCCGCATGTGGTGCGGCAACGGCTGCGATTGGGGTCAGTTTCGCCACGATTGGTGCAGCTTTATCGCGATGGCAATCTGGCTCTTGATCAGTTGATGGCGTTTGCCATCACAGACGACGTGGTTCGGCAGGAAAGTGTCTATGAGCGTCTTTCCTATGACCGTGAGCCCAGCACGATCCGCCGCCTGCTCACCGAAACCCACATCGCCGCAACCGATCGCCGGGCGCGGTTTGTCGGGCTGGAGGCTTACGTTGAGGCCGGTGGCACGATTCTGCGCGACCTCTTTGGCGAACGCGAGGCGTACGTCGTCGCACGTTCCCTTGCTCACCGGCTTCGTGCGTCGGTTGACCCATCGCGGCTTGGTTATCATGGCCTGATATCCGCGGTCCAGATCGGCCCACGTCCAGGTAGCCGGCTTGGGCACCTGAGGTGCTGCCGCCGGAGGCGCCTCGTCGAGCTTGCCGCCGGCCATGTCGGCGTAGATTTGCTTGGCCTTCTCGCGAGCGTCTCGAAGCGAGAGGCAGGTCGGGTCGACATGGATTCCCGTGGCGGAGCCGATCTTGCGGGAAAGGCCATACGCCCGCACGATCCACCGCACCGACCGCCCGCGCTGGCGCAGGGTCAGGTACCGCCGCTCCGTGTCGTTCCAATCGGCGATCCGACCGCTGTCCGTCGCCTTCTTGGCGGCTGCAATGGCCTGGTCTACGACCGCCGGTGTGATCCGCTCCCGGACCTGCTGCGTCTTCTTTTCGCTCGCTACTTCCCTCTGTTTGGAAATGGTAGCTAAGTAATTGATATTGCTAGAGGCGAATTCGAGCATTTTTTCCAAATGCGCACTGAAATCCTTGAATAATCAAGCTGATTTTGATTCCGCCATTCGGAGGTTCGATCCCTCCCGCCCCAGCCAGATCTCGCGCTCGGTCCGAAATCACGCACGAAACCGGCCTGACTGCGGAGCTGCCGCACAGCTCTGGGAGAACATCATTGCTGCGTAGTGGGTAGTCCACGAGCGTCCACGCTCGGCGTCAACGCGCGTCAACTGCATCTGCTCGATCAGGCCGACTGGTCTTGGATCTCCTTGGAGCTCCCTGGAACTGCCTCGAGCAAAGTTCGTGCTTCGGCCCCGAAAGTTCTTGACAGCCGGCAAGATGCTTAACATGTTAAGTATATCGACCGACGTTCCAAATTGACGCGTCGGAGCTGCGGCGCCATTGGTCCGGGGCTTTGCGAAAACAAATAAGGGGTCGCTGCCCGCGTGCGGCGCTGCAAAAGCAAAAGGGAGTGAACCGTCATGTCCAAGCTCCAGGAAAATATCGACAAGGCGGAGCGTCATCTTGCCCGCTTCAAGGAGAAGGGCGTGCTCAACCGCATCGGCGGTGAGGACATCCCGGCTGCGGACAACGCGACTTTCGAAACGATCTCACCGGTCGACCTCAAGCCGCTCGCCAGGGTCGCGCATGGCAAGGCGACGGACATCAATCGCGCTGCGAAGGCGGCGCAGGCGGCGTTTCCACAATGGGCCGAGACCTCCGGGGAAGCCCGCAAGAAGCTGTTGCACAAGGTCGCCGACGCCATCGTCGCACGCGCCGAAGAGATTGCGTTTGTCGAATGCATGGATACCGGCCAGTCGCTGAAGTTCATGGCCAAGGCTGCGCTACGGGGTGCCGAGAATTTCCGCTTCTACGCCGACCGCGCCCCCGAGGCGCGTGACGGCAAGACGCTTCGCACCGATGGCCAGGTGAACATGACGACCCGCGTGCCAATCGGTCCGGTGGGCATCATCACGCCCTGGAATACGCCCTTCATGCTGTCGACGTGGAAGATCGCGCCGGCGCTCGCGGCCGGCTGCACCATCGTGCACAAGCCGGCCGAATTCTCGCCATTGACGGCACGTCTGCTGATCGAGATCGCGGAAGAGGCCGGTCTCCCCAAGGGCGTCTGGAATCTCGTCAACGGCCTTGGCGAGGACGCCGGCAAGGCGCTGACCGAGCACCCGCTGATCAAGGCGATCGGCTTCGTCGGCGAAAGCCGCACCGGATCGATGATCATGAAACAAGGCGCCGATACGCTGAAGCGCGTTCATTTCGAGCTCGGCGGCAAGAACCCGGTGATCGTGTTCGCGGACGCCGACCTCGAGCGCGCCGCGGATGCGGCGGTGTTCATGATCTACTCTCTCAACGGCGAACGCTGCACCTCGTCCTCGCGACTTCTCGTCGAGGCCAGCATCTACGACAAGTTCACGGCGATCGTCGCGGAGAAGGCCAGTCGGATCAAGGTGGGGCACCCGCTCGATCCCGAGACCGTGATCGGTCCGTTGATCCATCCCGTTCACGAGAAGAAGGTGCTCGAATACATGGAGATCGGCAGGTCCGAGGGCGCACGGATTGCGACCGGCGGCGGCAAGGTCGACGGTCCCGGCGGCGGCTGCTACGTCGCTCCGACGCTTTTCACCGGCGCCA
Source organism: Bradyrhizobium sp. 1(2017) (assembly GCF_011602485.2). NCBI lineage: Bacteria > Pseudomonadati > Pseudomonadota > Alphaproteobacteria > Hyphomicrobiales > Nitrobacteraceae > Bradyrhizobium > Bradyrhizobium sp. 1(2017). The sequence goes on from NZ_CP050022.2 coordinate 2,338,834, forward strand.
ACAACCGGATGCGCATCGCACAGGAGGAGATCTTCGGGCCGGTGCTGACGGCGATCCCGTTCAAGGACGAGGCGGAGGCGCTCGCACTCGCCAACGATGTCCAGTACGGCCTCAGCGGTTACCTCTGGACGGCCGACGTCACGCGCGCCTTCCGCTTCACGGACCGGCTGCAAGCCGGCATGATCTGGGTCAACTCGGAGAATGTCCGCCATTTGCCGACGCCGTTCGGCGGTGTGAAGAGCTCCGGTATCGGCCGCGACGGCGGAGATTGGTCGTTCGATTTCTACATGGAGACGAAGAACGTCGCGTTCGCCACGACCGCGCACAACATCCAGAAGCTGGGCGGCTGAGCGGTCCGCAACAGACCCAAGGAGGACATCATGGCCTTGCCAACGCCCAACCTCTACCCGCCGTTCAACATCGTGCGTCTCAGCCATGTCGAATTCGGCGTGACCGATCTCGCGAAGTCACGGGCCTTCTATGTCGACACGCTCGGTTTGCAGGTGACGGACGAAAGCTCCGATGCGATCTATCTTCGGGCGATGGAAGAGCGCGGCCACCATTGCATCGTGCTGAGAAAGTCCGACAAGGTCGAAGCCCGCGATCTCGGCTTCAAGCTGTTCAGCGAAGAAGATATCGACAAGGCAGTCCATTTCTTCAAGGGCAGGGAGTTGCCGGTCGAATGGGTCGAGCGGCCCTATCAATCGCGTACGTTTCGCACCCGCGATCCCCACGGCATTCCGCTCGAGTTCTATTCCAAAATGGACCGGCTGCCGCCGATCCATCAGAAATACGCTCTCTACAAGGGCGTGAAGCCGCTCCGGATCGATCACTTCAATTGCTTCTCGCCCAACGTCGATGAATCCGTCGTCTTCTACAATGAGATCGGCTTCCGCGTGACCGAGTATACGGCGGATGAGGAGACCGGGCGGCTCTGGGCTGCGTGGACCCATCGCAAGGGCGGCGTTCACGATCTCGCCTTCACCAATGGCCGCGGCCCGCGCCTGCACCACACCGCGTTCTGGGTGCCGACGCCGCTCAACATCATCGACCTTCTCGATCTCATGGCGACCACCGGATGGGTGTCCAACATCGAGCGCGGTCCCGGCCGCCACGGCATCTCCAATGCCTTCTTCCTCTACATCCTCGATCCCGACGGCCACCGCATCGAGATCTACTGCTCGGATTACCAGACCGTCGATCCCGATCTCGAGCCGATCAAGTGGGACCTGAAGGATCCGCAGCGGCAGACGCTTTGGGGGGCGCCCGCGCCGAAATCCTGGTTTGAGCATGGCAGCCTGTTCGCCGGAGTGCAGCCGCGTGATGCCGAGTTGGCGGCGCAGCCCATTATCGCCCCCTGATCCCCAAGCATTCGCATCTCGCCTGAAGTCGAGAGGAAAGGCGCCATATGTCTCGTCCGAGATTCGTCAGCTTCACCCGCAACGGCACACCCGGATACGGGCTCCTCGGCGCGCAGGGCATCGTCGACCTGTCGGGCCGCCATGGCAAGCGCTGGCGTACGTTGCGTGAGGTGATCGAAGCCGGCGCGCTGGTCTCCCTGGCCGAGGAGAGCGCCGCGTTGGCGGCGGATTTTGCGGTCGGAGAGATCCGCTACGAGATCCCGGTGCCGGCACCGGAAAAAATCATCTGCGTCGGCGTCAACTTCCCCGACCGGAACGAGGAATACAAGGACGGGCAGGCGGCCCCATCGAATCCCTCGCTCTTCATCCGTTTTCCGCGCTCGTTCACGGGCCATGAGCAAGCACTGCTCCGTCCGCCCGAGAGCGCGCAGCTCGACTATGAAGGCGAAATCGTCATCGTGATCGGCAAGGGCGGCCGCAGGATCGCGCAGAGCGAGGCGCTCGGCCATATCGCCGCACTGTCGCTGTGCAACGAAGGCACCATCCGCGATTGGGTGCGGCACGCCAAGTTCAACGTGACGCAAGGCAAGAACTTCGACCGCACCGGATCGATCGGACCCTGGCTGATCCCTTATACCGACGAGAGCCAGCTTGCCGCCGTCAAGCTGGAAACCCGGGTCAACGGCGAAGTCCGCCAGCAGGACCGCACGAGCCGGATGATCTTCTCCTTCCGCAAGATCATCAACTATATCTCGACCTTCACGACCCTGGTTCCCGGGGATGTCATCGTGACCGGCACGCCGACGGGCGCCGGCGCGCGCTTCGACCCGCCGATCTGGCTGAAGCCCGGCGACGTCGTCGAAGTCGAGGCGGAGGGCATCGGTGTGCTGCGCAACGCGGTTGCGGATGAAGCGTGATCGCCGATCAGGCCGCTGATGCGGCGTGCACGCGAATGCGGCCGTCGTCATCCACGACGATCGGAATGGCATCGAGGGCGCAGTTCAGGCCCAGTCCCTCGACGCCGGTGCCATCCTGAACGCGAAATCCGGCGCTGTGATTGGTGCAGCGAAGCACCGTGCCGTCCGCACTCAGCAGATTGTCGCCGCGATGATCGAGCGGCAGGTACTGATGGGGGCATGCATTGACATAGGCGGCGAGAGTGCCCGCCGACCTCACGATCAGGACCGGAAAATCAGCCGGGCCGAACTTGATGGATCTGAAGCTCCCTTCGCCGATGTCATGGGCGTTGCACAGAACGCTTCCTTCGGCCGGAGCGCCGCGATAGCTCTTCCACGCGTCGGGTATGGCTGCCTCCTTCAAGACGCCTTCAGCACGCCGCGCTGGATCTGATCGGCCTCGATACTCTCGAACAGGGCCTTGAAGTTGCCCTCGCCGAAGCCGTCATCTCCCTTCCGCTGGATGAACTCGAAGAAGATCGGGCCGATCACGGTCTTGGAGAAGATCTGGAGCAGGATGCGGGTCAGCCCGCCATTCACCACGCCTTCGCCGTCGATGAGGATGCCGTGCTTGCGCATGCGCTCGAGCGGCTCGGTGTGGCCCTTCACGCGGTCGAACGATTTGTCGTAGTAGATCGAGGGCGGGCCCGGCATGAATTCGAGCCCGCGACCGGCGATGGCGTCGGTCGCCGCATAGATGTCGTCGGTGCCGACGGCGATGTGCTGGATGCCTTCGCCCTTGTACTGACGCAGATATTCCTCGATCTGGCTCTTGTCGTCGGCGCTTTCGTTGATGGGAATCCGGATCTTGCCGCAGGGTGACGTCAATGCGCGCGAGGTCAGGCCGGTCAGCTTGCCGGAGATGTCGAAATAGCGGATCTCGCGGAAATTGAACGTCCGGCTGTAGAACTTGTACCAGGTGTCCATGTTGCCGCGCATCACGTTGTGCGTGAGGTGATCGAGATAATAGAATCCCACGCCCTTCGGTGTTGGGTCGGCCTCGCCGGTCCAGTCATACTCGGCCGAATAGGGCGAGCCCTTCGCGCCATAGGTCTCGACCAGATACAGCAGCGATCCGCCGATGCCGACCACGGCCGGCACGTCGAGCGACTTGTCGTTGCCGGTATATTCGGTGCCGCCGAGTTCGAGGACGCGCTTCAGGGCGTGCTTGGCATCGACGACGCGCCAGGCCATCGCCGGTGCGCAGGGCCCGTGCTCGGCGACGAAGCGGGCGGCATGGGAGTTCGGCTCCCGGTTCAGGACGTAATTGATCGTGCCCTGGCGCCAGACGGAGATGTCCCTGGTCTTGTGCCGGGCGACCTCGGTGTAGCCCATCTGCTCGAACAGCTTGGCGAGCTTCTCCGGCTCGGGATGGGCGAACTCGACGAACTCGAAGCCATCCGTGCCGGCCGGATTGGCTGCCGAAATCGTGGCGGGTGGGGCATCGTGAGGGAAGGGGCCCAATGTCGCGCTCCTGCAACGGTATGTGATCCGGTGAGAAATATACTGCCGGCCCGCTGCACGATCCCCGCAAAATCCGCTCGACAATGCCGAGATATGCGTGAAACATGCGGACAGGAGCATTTATGTGCAAGGATCACGCATGGATCGGTTCGACGTCAAATTGCTGCAGGCGCTTCAGTCCGACGGCCGCTTGTCGAACTTCGAGCTGGCCGATGTTGTCGGCTTGTCGGCCTCGCAATGTTCGCGCCGCCGTGCGGCGCTCGAGAATGCCGGCACGATCGCGAGCTATCATGCGCATCTCGATCGCGAAGCGCTTGGCCTCGGCATCGTCGTGTTCGTGCAGGTGACGCTCGCAACGCACTCGCCGGACAATTCGAGGCGCTTCCCCAAGTTGATCGAGAGCCTGGATGAGGTGCAGGAGGCGTATGCGCTGACCGGCGAGGCGGACTACCTCATCAAGGTGACGATCACCGACCTGAAGGCGCTGTCACGCCTGCTCAACGAGGTGTTCCTGCCGCACGACAGCGTTGCGCATGTGCGCTCGTCCATCGTTCTCAATCGCCTGAAGCAAACGTCCCAATTGCCGCTCGGGCATCTGATGCCTGCCGACAACAGCAAGGCAGGCAATGCTCGGTCCCGAGGCAACGCTCGCCCCCGGGGCAAGCGGACGATGAAGGCAAGGTAAGGCGTCTCACGCCGACATGGAGGTTTCGTCGCCGCCTATCCCTCGTACTGGTCCGGACCCATCGCCCATGATGCTTCATCGTGGCCGAACGCGTAGTTCCGGTTGTTGATCGCCGGATTGCGGTTGACCATCGGGCGCATGAACATCGGGTGGGTGGCGCTGCGCACCTCGTGCTCGACGGTGAAGAGATGCCTGCCGCTATCGAGATCGACGATGTCGCAGAACCGGTACTGATATTGATTGTCCTCGCGGGAGACCAGGTCGCGCGCCAGCAGCTTGCGGTAGGGGCCGGAGAAGTCGGTGATGTACATCTGAACGTGGTGGCCGTCATACTCGCCTTGCGGACGATCGGTCTCCCGGAACAACAGATGCTGGTCGCGGCCGGTCTTTACCGCTGCAACCGTACCGTCGCCGTCCTGCAGGGTCGCGGGCATGCCCATGATCTCGGGATAGAACGCGCAGATGCCGGCTGCGGAGCCCACCGGCACGTCGAACTCGACATAGGGAATGCCGAGCGCGATGCGCCCGAAGCGCGCCGGGTCCGGCTCGTAGCAGCGCAGGCGGTTGCCCCACGGGCAGGTCGCCTCGACATGGTCGTTATGCGCGGTGAATGTGAAGGCCGTGCCCTCGAGCTTCGCCGCGACCGACGCCAGGCGCGCCAGCAGTGCCTCGCGGCCCGCGATGACCAGTCCGATATGGCCGCGCAGCACCTGCGGCCGGCCGCTCGGCAAGTGAAACTGGCTGCGCCCGGCATTGATCCACATGTTGGTGTCGGACACCATCAGATAGGGATCGCGGGTGAGGCCGAGGCCGGTGACGTAGAACAGGGTCGCCAGCCGCTGGTCCGGGACCTGGACGTTGACGTGCTCGAAATGGATAGCATTGCCGAGATCTTCTGCGGATCGGTCGAATTGTTGCGGCATGGCTGCGTGCTTCTCGCTGGGGGACGGACGAACCCATCCTAGAGCAGAATTTCCGCCAGCCGAAACTGGTCGCCGATCACTTCTTCAGGGCATGGCCCTGTGCCCATTGCCGTCTTGCTGCGGCGGCCAGTCCCTGTAATCTGACCAAAACAATGGGAAGGGACCGATGGGAGGAGTTCTGGAAGGCGTCCGCGTCCTCGATTTCGGACGCTATATCGCCGGGCCATATTGCGCGACCTTGCTGGCCGAATTCGGCGCCGAGGTCATCCGCGTGGAAAAGCGCGAGGGCAGCGAGGACCGCTTCGTGGCGCCGGTCGGCGAGAATGGCGAAGGCGCGCTGTTCCTCCAGGTCAATCGCAACAAGAAGTGCATCACGCTCGATCCGATGAAGGCGGAAGGGCAGGAGGTGATGCGCCGCCTGATTGCGACCGCGGACGTGGTCGTCGCCAACCTTCCGCCGCAGACCCTGCGGGCGATGAAGCTCGATTACGAATCGCTGAAGGCGGTCAAGCCGGACATCATCCTGACGACGGCCACCGCGTTCGGCGGGCCGGGTCCCTGGTCCGACCGGGTCGGCTTCGACGGCGTCGGGCAGGTGATGTCGGGCGCGGTCTACATGACGGGCGCGGGCGATCCGCCGTACCGGGCCTCGGTGAACTGGGTCGATTTCGGCACCGCGCTACATTGCGCGTTCGGAACGCTCGCCGCGCTGATCGAGCGCGGCAAATCCGGGCGCGGGCAGATCGTCGAGGGCGCGCTGCTCGCAACCGCCTTGTCCTTTACCAATGCCACGCTGATCGAGCAGGCCGTCATCAACGTCAACCGCGTGCCGACGGGCAATCTTGGCCAGACCTCGGCTCCCGCCGACATCTACCGCACCAAGGACGGCTGGGTGCTGTGCCAGGTCACGGGGCATCCGCTGTTCAAGCGCTGGGCGAAGCTGATGGGCGAGGAAGAGTTTTGGCTGAACGACCCGCGCTTTGCCGACGACATCAGCCGCGGCAACAACGGACCCGTCATCAGCGAGCGGATGGCGCGCTGGTGCGCCGAGCGCACCACGCAGGAGGCCGTCGACACGCTGGGACGTGCGATGATTCCGACCGGACCCGTCCTCAGCCCGCAACAGGCGCTGGATCATCCCCACATCCGCGCCGCCGGCTTCATGCAGGACGTCGATTATCCCGGCCTGCCGAAACACGCGCCGGTGTCGCGCGCCGCCGTCCGCCTGTCGGAAACGCCGGGCGAGATCGCAACGCGCCCGCCGACGCTCGGCGAACACACCGATCTCGTTCTGGCGGAGCTCGGCTACGACCGGGCCGCGATCGCCGCGCTTCGGCAGGGCGGTATCGTCTAGCGAGGCCGGTGTCTCGAAGGGCCGCGCGTCACGGCAAATGCTTCAATGCCCGTGCCGCCAGCCGGAGGTGCCGATCAGAACGCGCGCCATGGGTCACGTGCCATCCATTGTCCTTTGCCGGATGGGAACGTCCGTGCGGCCGACACGTTGCTCGGTAGCTTGACTGACGCAGGACCGGAACCGATGTACGCGCTGTTCGAAGGCAACAAGCAGATCGGCGATCCCTTTCCCACCGAGAAGGAGGTGTGGGAGGCCGCCTTGATCGAGGGACTGGTGACCGACGTACCCGTCGCGGACGCGGAGGGCGGCGGCCGCCTGCGCCCCACCGGCTACCACGTCGCGCAGGTGGATGAGAATTTCGCGCCGCGGCCGGAATGGAAGCTGCCGCGCGAGATCTCCTGAGCGGGCCTAATTCGACACCAGCGCCGTCTTGGCGACCTCGGCCATCCAGCTGGAGGCGACCGGAAGGATCGCGTCGTTGAAATCATAGCGCGGGCCGTGCAGCTCCGCGCCGTCGCGCAAGGGTCCGTTGCCGATCCAGACGAAGGCACCGGGCCGCTGCTGGAGATAGAACGCAAAATCCTCGCCGGCCATGCTGGGCGCGAGGTCGCGACGCACGGGAGCCTTCACCTTTTCCGCGGCGATGCGGGCAAGGCCCGCTTCCGCCGGCGTGTTGATCACCACACCCACACCCCAGACGATCTCGGGCGTGACCTTGACGCCGAAGCTCGTCGCAATGCCGGCGCAGGTGCGCTCGATCCCGTCGAGGATGGTGTCCTTGACCGCGTCACGGTGGTATCGCAGCGTGCCGCGGATGGTCACGCGGCCGGCGATCTGGTTCGCTGCGGTGCCGCCTTCGATCATGCACAGCGAGAGCACGGCGGTGTCGAGCGGATCGACGCCGCGCGAGGTGATCGATTGCAGCGCCACGATCAAATGGCCCGCCGCCACCACCGGATCGCGCGTCAGGTGCGGCATGCCGGCATGTCCGGCATGGCCCTCGATGGTGATGGTGACGCGCCCGCCGGAGGCCATGACGACGCCGTCATGCACCGCGATGGTGCCGGCGGCAAGGCCTGGCCAGTTGTGGAAACCGAACACCCGCTCCATCGGAAAGCGGTCGAACAGCCCGGCCGCGACCATCGCGCGGGAGCCGCCAAAACCCTCCTCGGCCGGCTGGAAGATGAAATCGACCGTACCGCTCCAATCGGTGTCGGCGGCGAGCAGCGCCGCTGCGCCGAGCAGCGAAGTGGTGTGGCCGTCATGACCGCAGGCATGCATGATGCCTGGGGTCGTCGAGGCGTAGGGCAGGCCGGTGTCCTCGGTGATCGGCAGCGCGTCCATGTCGGCGCGCAAGCCGACCCGCCTCATCGCATGCCCGCGCGTCAACGTCGCGACGATGCCATGCCCGCCGATGCCTGCCACGAAGGGAATGCCGAGTTCGGTGAGCCTGTCCTGCACGTAGGCGGCGGTGGCTTTTTCCTGGAGCGACAATTCAGGGTGCGCATGCAGGTGCTGGCGCCACTGGGTCAGTTTCTGGTGCAACTCGGGCGTCAAGGGAAAGGCTTTCGTAAGGTGTTGGTGCTGCCATCATAGCGGAACAATTGAGCCTGATCGCAGCCAGGAAGACGGGGATCTCCCTCTTCCGCAAGCGGGAGAGGTGCAGCAGAGCCCTACGGGATCAGCTTCGCCAGCCCCTTCCAATCAAAGCCGATGCCGTGGCCGGGCCGGTCAGGCGCGAGCGCCATGCCGTCCTTCAGCACCAGCGGATGATCGATATACGTGTCGAGCCCAAAACCGTGTGCCTCCAGATACGAACGATTCGGGCACGCCGCGAGCAGGTGCACGGTGATGTCGTGCGCGCCGTGGCTGGTGACGGGCAGGTTGAAGGCCTCCGCCAGCCGCGCGATCTTCATGAATGCGCTCACGCCGCCGCAATTGGTGACGTCCGGTTCGGGATAGGACACCGCGCCGCTGGCAATGTAGTTCTTGAACTCCCAGAGCGAGCGCAGATTTTCGCCCGCCGCGATCGGCACGCCGCCGGCCTGCATGATCCGCGCGTGGCCTGCGACGTCGTCGGGGATGATCGGCTCCTCGAGCCAGGTGAGGTCGTAGGGAACGAAGGCACGGGCGGCGCGGATGGCCTCCTCGACGGTCCATTTCATGTTGGCGTCCGCCATCAGCGGAAATCCGTCGCCGAGGTGCTGTCGCATCGCGGAGACCTTCGCGACGTCGGATTTCAGGTCGGGCCGGCCGACCTTCATCTTGATGGCGCGAAACCCCTTGGCGAGATTGCCGTCGGTCTGCTTGAGCAGCGCATCGACGGAGAGATCGAGGTCGATGCCGCCGGCATAGCACGGCACCCGCGCGTCGAAGCCGCCGAGCAGGCGGAACAGCGGCAGCTTGGCGCGCCGCGCCTTCAAATCCCACAACGCGATGTCGAGCGCGGAGAGCGCCAGCACCACCGGCCCGCCGCGGCCGCCATAATGCAGCGCCCACCAGAGATGATGCCAGATCGCTTCGGTATCGTCGGCCTCGCGTCCTTCGATCAGCGCGGGAATCTCGCGCTTGAGGATGTCGGCGACGGCGCTGCCATTGCGGCCGACGGTGTAAGTGTAGCCGACGCCCTCGGCGCCATCCCCGTCACGGACGCGGCAGGTGATCAGCTCGAACGCCGCGATCTCGCCATGAGTGGAATCGGAGAGCGTGACGGGGAGGGGGATCCGGTAGAATCCGGTCTCGGTCGTTGCGATGCGCGCCATGTTTTCTTCCTGATTTTGTTGCAGGCTAGGACGATGCGCGGCGCCCGGCAAGCGCGCGCCGCGCAAGGCACCTCACCGCATCGTCGCGAGCTGCACCGCCAGCGTGCAGGCGCGGTCGTATTCGTCGAGGTTGATCCACTCGTCGATCGTGTGCGCCTCGTTCTGCCCGGCGCCGAAGGTCACGGTCGGAACGCCGTGGCGGACCATCCAATTGGCATCCAGGCCGCCATTGGCCGCGCGCACGTTCGGAGTTCCGCCGACGGCGGAGACCGCCTCGATCGCGCGTTTGACCACGGGCAGGCTCTCCTTCATGCGGAACGGATAATAGTCGGTCTCGGCCTTGAACTTGACCTTGCCGGACTTGCCTTGCGCGTTGGTCACCTTCTTGGCCGCCTTCTCGAACGCGGCCTTGTAGGCTTTCGTGATCTCCTTGAAGAATTTTCCGTCATGGCTGCGGCTTTCGCCGCGCACATGCACGTAGTCGGTGACGACATTGGTGGCATCGCCCGCGGGGCGGCCATCGCCGCCGGTGACAGGGCCGACATTGCTGGTGCCTTGCTTCTTGCCCTTCACCACCTTGCCGAACCAGCCGCCGGCCTTCACCTCGGCCAGCGCGAGCGCCATGATCATGGTCGAGGAGATGCCGCGCTCCGGCGCGACGCCGGCATGCGAGGCGCGGCCGAAAATCTCGACGGTCCAGCGATCGGCGCCGACCGCGCCGATGACGACGTTGGAGGCGGAGCCGCCGTCATAATTGAAGGCCATCGTGGGCGAGCCGAGCTCGTCGAGCTTGACGTGGCGCGCACCGTAGAGCCCGCTCTCCTCGCGCACGCAGAACAGAAGCGTGATCGGCGGATGGTCGAGCTTCTGCTTTTCGAGCTCCGCGGCCAGCGTCACCAGCACGCCGCAGCCGCAGCGGTTGTCGCCGCCGAGCGCGGTCCTGGCCTCGTTGACGATCTTGCGCCCCGACTGCTTCGGCTTGGCGCCGGCACAGAGCGGCACGGTGTCCATGTGGGTCATGAACATGATGCGCGGCTGGTTGTGCAGCGCGCCGCGGCCGGGCAGGTCGACGATGAGGTTGCCGGTCTCGGTCGGAACGGGAATGCGGCTGTTGGCATCGTCGAGCCGGATCGCCTTCGCCGGAACGCCGCCCTCCTTCAGGGCGGCGGTGAGCTCGCGCCCGATCGCCGCCTCCTGTCCGGTGACGCCTTCCACAGACAGGAAGCGCATGAGGCGATCGGTGGCGGCTTTGGTGTCGACAGGCATGGATCTTCATTCCCCTTGGTGCGATGCCTGTCAGCATCCCCTGCGTCGCCCGGTTATGCAAGCTCGCCCCGACGCATGAGCGACGGCGCTGCGTTGCCAGGTGCGCATGGTGGCGAATACGGCGACGGCTGCCGCGATCCGCCGGCCGGGAGCATGCCTGCCGCAAATCGCTTTTCCGCGTGATCTAGTTCCTGCACTCCGAACTGTGCGAGCACAAGTTCGATTGCGCGAGCTTGGAGAAGTCCTCGGTCGCGATGAATACGAGAAGACCGAGCAGCACCATCGCTGCGATGTTCGAGCGCATGCTGGCGCCATTCTCCGCAGCGTGGCGATCTCGTTCAAACTTCGAGAGATCGAGCATGCGAAGGATGTCGTCGGATCGCACGTCGTCGATCCGATCTCCGCCGTCTCCCGATCGCGTTCGAAACGGTATGACATTTCCCCGATGGTCGGGCTGATCGGCTTTCATGTTGCGCCTCAAACGACAGTTCGCGTCGCCATCAAGATTATGATGATAGGCCCGGCTTTGGCTGGACGTTCCATAAATTCCTGGCCGCTGGCGCAATTGCGCGTGATGCCGCGGCAATCGTTCTCGCGCGCATTCCGATTGTTTCCGTCTGTTGCTTGCCTCGTTGGATGTCTTCGCCAGCCCGGAAGATTCGCGAGCTCGGAATTGATCGGTGCTCGATTTGCGCACTCGCGTTTTCGCCGCGATCAAACATGACGGTTTGTACAGAATGTCGCACGCAATCGTTATTTTGAGGCCGAGATGTTGTCCGCGATACTTTCCATTCAAAGCATGTGAAATCGAAGAGTTAGATGGCCATCAACCTGAAAAGGCGACCGAAGCTCAGCGCCACGCTGCTTGGAATCTTTGCACTGGCCGCGGTGGCGTTTGGCTTGTGGTATGAGCTCCTCGGGAGCGTCAAGCCGGTCGAAGCGGCCGCTCAGAGCGCGTCCAGTCAGGCTGCTGTCAGGATTCCCGTGACCTCGTTCGAGGTGAAGAAGACCGACTTTCCCGTGCACACCTATGGTCTCGGTGTCGTCTCGCCGTTCAGGACGGTGACGGTCAAGAGCCGTGTCGACGGTCAGATCACGAAGGTGTTCTTCAAACAGGGGCAGATGGTGAAGGAGGGCGATCCGCTGCTGCAGATCGATCAACGCCCCTTTACCGCGGCGCTGGAGCAGGCCGTGGCGAAGAAGGCCCAGGACGAGGCGAGCCTGAGGAACGACCAGCTGAACCTGGAGCGATTTCAGAAGCTGGCGAAACAGCAATTCGAGACCCAGCAAAATCTCGATACCCAGCAGGCGCTGGTCGATCAGATGACGGCGCAGGTGAAGGGCGACCAGGCCGCCATCGACAACGCGCAGACCAATCTGGGTTACACCTCGATCAAGGCGCCGATCAGCGGACGAATGGGCTTCCGGCTGGTCGACCCCGGCAACATCGTGCATGCCGCGGATACGACGGGCATCGTCACCATCGCCCAGCTGCAGCCGATCGCCGTGCAGTTCACGGAACCGGAAGACCAGTTGCAAGCCATCGCCAAGGCCTTCGCGGCCGGCGAGGTGCCCGTCGAGGCGCTGTCCTCGGACGGAACGCGAACCCTGTCGCATGGCAGGCTCGCGATCATGGACAATTCGGTGAACCAGGCGACCGGGACGATCGGTCTGAAAGCGCGTTTCGACAACACGGACAACGCGCTGTGGCCCGGCCTGTCCGTCAACACGCGGATGCTGGTCGACACGCTCAGGCAGGTCGTCGTCGTGCCGCAGGACGGCGTGCAGCACGGGCCGTCCGGCCTGTTCGCGTATGTGATCGGCGACAATGGCAAGGTCAGCGCCAGGCCGATCAAGGTCAGTGAAAGCGGCGATGCGAATGCCGTGGTGTCCGAAGGCCTGAACGTCGGCGACAGGATCGTGGTGGCCGGACAGTCGCGCTTGTTCGAGGGCGCCTTGGTGGACGACAAGCCGCTGGTCGCCGCGGCCGCGCCGATGACGCATGCGAGCGCCGCCACCCGGGCCAGGGCCGGATCGGCTGACTGACATGGCTGGCGGCATCTCGGCTCCCTTCATTCGCCTGCCCATCGCGACGTCGCTACTGATGGTCGGCATTCTCTTCGTCGGGATCATCGCCTATCCGCAATTGCCGGTGGCACCGCTGCCGGAAGTGGACTTCCCCACAATTCAGGTCTCCGCCAGTCTTCCCGGCGCGGATCCCGAGACCATGGCGTCCTCGGTGGCGCAACCGCTCGAATCGCAGTTCGCGCTGATCCCCGGCGTCTCGGAGATGACGTCGTCGAGCCAGACCAGCTCGACCCAGATCGTTCTGCAGTTCGATCTTTCGCGCAACATCGACGGGGCGGGCTCCGACGTGCTTGCCGCCATCAATGCCGCGAGCGGGCAATTGCCCAAGACGATGCCCAGCGCTCCGACCTACAGGAAGGTCAATCCGGCGGACTCGCCCATCCTCCTGCTTGGCGCCACGTCGAAGACGCTGCCGATGACCCAGGTGTCGGACGAAGCCTACACCAAGCTCGCGCAAGCGATCAGCCATATCAGCGGCGTCGGCCAGGTCAGTGTCGGTGGACAGCAGGCTCCGTCGATCCGCGTCCAGGTCGATCCCGCCAAGCTGGTCGCCAAAGGCCTGTCGCTGGAAGACATCCGGGCCCCGCTCTCGGTGATCACGGTCAACAATCCCAAGGGCACCCTCAACGGGGACACCCGCACCTACACTGTCTATGCCAACGACCAGTTCACCAAGGCCGAGGCCTGGAACGACATCGTCATTGCCTATCGCAACGGCAGTCCCGTCCGCGTCGGCGACATCGGCCATGCCGTCAGTGCGCCGCTGGACAATACCCAGTACGGCTGGGCCGACGGCAAGCCCGGGGTCTTTCTGGTCATCTTCAAGCAGCCCGGCGCCAACGTCATCGATACCGTCGACAATGTGATGAAGCAGCTGCCGCACCTGGAGGCGGGCATTTCGCCCGCCATCGACATCAAGGTGTTGTCGGACCGCACGCAGACCATCCGGGCGGCCGTGAAGGACGTGCAGTTCACGCTGCTCCTGACGATCGGCCTCGTCGTCATGGTGATCTTCGTTTTTCTCCGCAGCGTGTGGGCCACCATCATCCCGTCGGTCACGGTGCCGCTCGCGCTGCTGGGCGCCTGCGCGCTGATGTGGGTGGCCGGATACAGCCTCGACAATCTGTCGCTGATGGCGCTCACCATCGCAGTCGGCTTCGTGGTCGACGACGCCATCGTGATGCTGGAGAACATCACCCGGTACATCGAGGAAGGCGAGTCGCCGATGGCCGCCGCGGTCAAGGGCGCGGGCGAGATCGGGTTCACGATCATCTCGATCTCCGTCTCGCTGATCGCGGTCCTGATTCCGTTGCTGCTGATGAGCGGCATCATCGGCCGCCTGTTCCGTGAGTTCTCGGTGACGCTCGCGATGACGATCGTCGTGTCGGCCTTCGTGTCGTTGACGTTGACGCCGATGATGGCCTCGCGCTTCCTCAAATCGCACGACGAGGAGCATCACGGCAGGCTATACATGCTCAGCGAGCGGATGTTCCAGGGCCTGGTCAACGGTTATGAACGCGGCCTCGACCTCGTGCTGCGCTTCCGCTTCGCCACCTTGATGGTGTTCTTTGCGACGATAGCCCTGACGGTCTATCTGTTCGTGATCATCCCCAAGGGGTTCTTTCCGCAGCAGGATACCGGACTGATTACCGGAATTGTCGAAACGTCGCAGGACGTGTCGATCGCGGACATGGCGAAGCACATGCAGGAGATGGGAGCGATCGTGCTGAAGGATCCGGCGATCGCCCACATGGCCATGCGCATGGGCGGCAGCGGCAACACGCTCAACGACGGCAACATGTACATCACCTTGAAGCCGCGGGACGAGCGCACGGCGTCGGCCGACCAGGTCATCCGTCGCCTGCAGGCGCAGACGGCGAAGGTTGAGGGCGCGCGTCTCTATCTGCAGTCGGCGCAGGACGTTCGCGTCGGCGGCCGGGCCTCCCGCACGCAATATCAGTTCACCTTGCAGTCGACCGACATTGACCAGCTGAACACATGGGCCCCTAGGCTGCTCGACAAGATGAAGCAGATGCCTGAATTGCGCGACGTCGCTTCGGATCAGCAGACGTCGGGCACCACGCTGACGCTGTCGATCGACCGCAATCAAGCGGCCCGTTTCGGGATCACCCCCGACGTCATCGACGCCACGCTGTATGACGCATTCGGGCAGCGGGAAATCGCGACCTATTCCACCCAATTGTCCACCTACTACGTCGTCCTCGAGGTGCTGCCCTCGCTGCAGAAAAATCCGTCCACGCTGGAGCAGATCTATCTGCGTTCCCCGACGACGGGCGGTGAGGTGCCGTTGTCGGCCTTCGCGAAGTGGACCACGGCGCCGGTGCGGCCGCTGGCCATCAATCATCAGGGCCAGTTTCCGGCGGTGACGATCTCCTTCAACCTCGCTCCCAATATCGCGCTCGGCCAGGCGACGCAGGCGATCGATGCGATGGAAAGGCAGATGAACGTGCCGGCCGCCATCACCTCCACATTCCAGGGAACGGCGAAGGCGTTCCAGGAGTCGCTCTCCTCGGTGCCCCTCTTGATCGTAGCGGCGCTGATCGTGGTGTATCTCATCCTCGGTGTGCTCTACGAGAGCTACATTCACCCTCTGACGATCCTGTCGACCCTGCCGTCGGCCGGGGTCGGCGCTCTGGCGACGCTCCTCATTTTCCACTTCGATTTCAGCCTGATCGGGCTGATCGCGCTGGTGCTGCTGATCGGCATCGTCAAGAAGAACGGCATCATGCTGGTCGACTTTGCGATCGTGGCGGAGCGGGATCAGGGCATGTCACCGGTCGAAGCCATTCGCCGGGCATGCCTGCTGCGCTTCCGTCCGATTCTCATGACCACGATGGCGGCTGTGCTCGGCGGCGTGCCGCTGATGCTGGGCCACGGGACCGGCTCGGAGCTCCGTCAACCGCTCGGCTACGCCATGGTCGGCGGTCTCCTGGTCAGCCAGGTCCTGACGCTTTTCACCACGCCGGTGGTCTATCTCTATCTCGACCGCGTCTCGCAATGGCTCAATCCAGACCGACACAAAGGCGATCGTCAAGACGAGGGTGTTGTCGACAACGGTGATCTCGACATCGTCGACAGGATACCCCGGAAGACATCCAAGGTCCTTGCAGCGCAGTGAGCGTTCACAGGACCCGCCACGGCTGCGATGCGCGATGTCCGTTGAACTGCTGCCGATGACGGCCCGGCAGATTTCGAAATGGTGCCGGTGCCGTCCCTGGCCGTCCCTGGCCGTCCCTTGCCCTCCCTTGCCCGCGCGGTGACGGCGTGCTTCCGCTGGCGGGCGGAGCGCGCCACCTATGGGCTTGGCGAGGTGTAAGCCAGGAAGATCAACACGCCGAGTGCCAGCATGGCCGCCATGAACAGCAGCACGGCCGGCAGTCCCGCGAGCGCGGCCACCGCGCCGGTCACGGACTGCATCAGGGCTGCGCCGAGAAAGAATGCGAGGTTCACCGCCGCAAGCGCCTTGCCCGCAGTCTGCGCATCGACCAGCTGCCGGGACATGCCGAACAGCAGCGGCTGGGCGGATGTCGCAAGGCCGATGAGCACGAACAGCACGAGGTCGTATTGCGGCGGCATCACGGGCACCCCCCACAGCGCGGAGACGGCGTAGTGCGGCGCGCCAAGCGCCATCAGCGCCAATAGCAGCGCGCCGACCATATGCGTGCCCGCCACCAGCGCCCGGCGGCGGCCCAGCCTGCGGTCGATCATGCCGATGCAGAGGGGGCCGGCGATCATCGCCAGCGTGAACGCGCCGAGCTGGTTGCCGGCCTCGAGCCGCGACAGGTCCTTGATCTGCATCAGCCACGGCCCGCCCCACAGGCCGCGCAGCACCAGCGAGGTCGCCAGCGACACCAGCGCCAGCGCGATCAGGCCGCGCAAGGGCCGCGACAGGCCGAGCCTGAGCACCTCGATCATCTGCGACAGCGGCGAGGAGTCGTCCTTGTGCTCGGCCGCCTGGTGCGGCACCAGCGCGAACACGGCGAGCGCCACCGCGACGCCGCCGAGGGCCGAGATGAAGAATCCGGCGCGCCAGCCCCAGGCGTCGACCACGAAAGCGAGCGGGCTCGACGACAGCAGCATGCCGATATTGCCGATCGAGAGGATCGCGCCCGACCACAGGCCGAACCGCGCTGCCGATAATTGCTTGGCCGCCAGCGTCATCGGGCACATCAGCATGCCGGAGGTGGCAACGCCGAGCAGCACCTGGCCGACCGCAAAGCTCGCAGGCCCGGTGGCAAATCCCGACGCGATGGCGCCGATCACGGTTCCCACCAGCAGGCTGAGCGAAACGGGACGCACGCCGAAGCGATCCATCGCCGCGCCGACCGGAATCTGCGCGGCGGCGAAGGCGAAGGGATAGACCGAGGTGAGGCTGGCCAGCGCCTGCGGCTCCATGCGGAAGTCCGCCGCCATCAGATCGAGGCTCACGGCCGGAATGGTGCGCAGCAGGGTCGAGAGCATGTGCCCGCAGGCCAGCGCAAGCAGTGCAAAGATCAGCGCGCGGGTGGCATCGCCCGCTTCATCCGTGGTAGCGGCCGTCATGAGCGTCCCGTCCCGAGAAGATTTCGGATCGGCCTACATGATCGCGGGCCGGTCGCCAATGGCGGCAGCGGGACCCCCTCATTCCGGAATGTGGCTACTCTGCTGTCCTACGCTCGCGCGTACGGCACCGCGCGCAGCCGGCGCAATCGATGCAGCTCCCTTGCGGCGTCCTTCATCAGGCCGGCGGCGGCCTCGCGTTCCTGTCCGACGATGACGCCCGACGCGAAAGCCTGGGCGCGGCGATTCGCGGGCGGTGCCGTCAGCGCAGCCTCCGTCGCAAGCTCGCGGTGCGACATGAAGTCGTTCAGCGATCCCAGCGCGGATTGAATCTGCTTCAGCCGGCCGGAAAGAGCCGCAAGCTCCTTCCGGTCGCCGTCGCCATAGAGGCTCTCGAAGAAGTCGGCGGCATAGCGAATCTTCTTGATCTTGATCCGCAGCTTGTGGCGCTGCATCGGGTCGAGATCGTTCAGATGCTTGCCCTGCTTGCGCGCCTTCCTGATGCGCCGATCGAGAATCTCCGCGGCGTAGGCGGCGATCGAGCCGTCGTCGGCGGCGCGATGTCGTCCGCCTTCGATCCACTCGATCACGTCGATCAGCAGGCGGCGGTAACGCGCCGACATGACCGCCCCGCGTGCGCGCTCGAATGCCGTCACCCGTTGTCGGGAGAACCTCTTGCGGATCGCGCGGGCGCCGCGTCGCGGCACGCCCTGCTTGGTGATCGGCCGAATGCTCTCATTCAGGAACACGTCGATTTCACGCGCCGGCGCCAGCTCGCCCGTCAGCCATTTCAGCTCGGCCTTGATCCGCGCGGTGCTTGCCCGCGGCAGGATATCGGCGAACAGCGAGATGGCCGCACGCAGGCGCCGCACGCCGACGCGCATCTGATGGACTCCTTCGGCGTCGATGTCGCGCACCGGATCGGCATTCGCCGCGACGTGACGCAGCGTCGAATGGGCGATGATTCGGAACGCCTCGCGCGGCGACAGGCCGGCCTTCAGTTCGATCGGCCCGGCGCGTTGCGCGCCACCGCCGCCCGCGACGAGCATGAAACCTTGTTCGGCCTTGGAGCGCAGATCGAGCTCCGCACCCGCTTTGCGTTCGAGATCGCGGGCAAGGCGGAACAGGTCAGCAATATGTCCGGACTTCAGTTCGAGCTCCAGCTCGGCAACGGGCCGCACCCGGCGGCCGGCGCTGATGCGGCCGCGGTCGACTGCAAGTTCAATCTGGCTGTTCCGGACGCGCCGCGCCTGCGCCATGCGACGAATTTCGGTCTGGAACACAGGCTTCAGCTTGCGGGGAAGCTTCCGGGTCGCAAGCTCCCGGAGCGGCGTATGCCTCGTCTTCTTGAGGTCGGGCCGTGCACCGGAAACCTCGTGCTCCCATTCGCCCCGCGTCAAGCTGCCCGCGCCGGCCGCTTTCACGGTCTGAACATAGCGATCCTTGATCTTGCGGACGCGCAAGGTCAGGCCGTGGCGTCTGAGCTTATGGGTGGTGGTGTCGTAGTAGGTCGACACGAGCGATTGCTCGGACTGGTGGCCGCGTCGCCCGCTCAGACCGCCCTTCCGCAACACTGACGACAACTTACCCGGCGCAACGCGGAATTTCAGTTCCGTTTCGGCGGCCATCACGAACTCTTCCTCTGCCGAGTCCAATGTGGTGTCAGCGCGGGAAGTTCCGACACTGCGGGCATTTCGATCGGGACGCATCGCCGCAAGATCATCGAAACTTCACGGAACCCTGGGCGCGCATGATCAATTGGAGCAGCAACCGTGAGCTTCACTTGCGCATTGAAGGAGGGGCCCTTGAGCCGCATGAACACAATCGCGATCCTTGTCATCGCGCTCGTCCCCACCGTCGGCGCCGCCGCGCTCTACCGTGTGGATAGCGGCCAGGGAGGCCGCGCCAGCCAGGCGGATACGGCGAGGAAGGCATCGGATTGAGCGGACCAATACAACTTTGGAAAGAAGAAGCCATGAGGAAAGGAGATCTCATGAAGAAGCCCGCGATCCACCCAGACGACTTCCCGGTCAAGGCGGACGAGACCACGGTCAAGACCAACAAGGGCAAGCCACTTGCGGATGCGGAAAGTGAGCCCGTGGCGGAGGACATTGCCGATCGTCTCAACGAGCAGGCTTACCGCGAGGAGCACGATCGCTGGTCGCCGTGACATTGAGACTGACCCAATCGCCGAGTCGCGATGCAGCCTACTTTAACTCGCTCAGAAGCTTCCATGCTTCATCCAGCAGGACCTCAATCTGCCGTCGCTCGGCGATGCCGTCCTTTGTGAACATTCCATGCCTTCGCGCATTCTGGTTGCCGCGCGGCGCACCCGATCTCCGGGCGCCGCCGTGCATGCGGCAGCGGGCCTTACCGTGCATTGCCGGCGCGCGACAGAGGGTGTCGTCGCGCGTCCGTGCGCCGCAGCGGGGGCTCGACTGCATGGCCTCCGTATTGCGGACGTGATCGCTGCTCATGCGACGGTGCCGTTCTCCATGCAAGGCTCGATCCAAGGCTCGATGCAAGGCTCGTCTTTCCCGCCCGGGCGGTCGCGGCCTGCGGCCGCTTCCGCATTCGCAGCCGCGTCAATCGGCCGTGCCTTCGCAACGATCACGCTCCCATGCTGCGTGACGTTCCCGACGATCGCGCTGCCGCCGTCCTGCACCGAGACGTTCTGCACCGTGATGGCGCGCTCGCCATTGCTGCGGTGGCGGCCGAGGGCGTCGATCTGGGCCGCGAAGGTGCGGGCCAGCCGGGTCAATGCGCGGGTGATGCCTTCCTGCTGCTGAAGATTGTCGGTGAACGCGAGGCGGCAGGCCGAGCGCATTGCAGCGACGTGGACGGACACCATCTGCGCCACCAGCATGGCTTCGACGGAATCCCTCGGCGCGATGCTCTTCATCATCGAGATCATGAAGGCGAGGTTGGCCTCGTTGGGTTTCTGCTCGATCACGCTGGCCTTGAGCAATTGCTTGAGGATGCCGTGCAGCGCGTCGCGATCGACGGCACCGAGCGCATCGGCCAGCAGCCGCTCGCCGGCTTGCGCGTCGGAATGCAGGATCATCAGGCGCCGTCGGGTGAGCTTGATCCGGGGCGTGGGCCTGCCGCGGTCCGTTGCCGCGGTCGGTGACGTGTTGGTGCAATCGAGAGATGTCGTCATGGTCTGGGGTCCTCTGCCGGAGGTGCGTGGTTGTTGCGCGCAGCCGATCGCGCGCGTGTTGCGCGGCTGTTGCGATTTTCAGATGTGGATGAAGGGTTTACGCGTGATCAGATCGAGGCCGCCCAGGCTGGAATAGCCTCGACGCTCACGATTGTCGCGATGATGCCATTCTGCCCGTGTTTTGCCCGACGTGTCAACTCGGATTTCGCAATGTCCGAAACGGCGGAATCTGCGCAAGTCTTTGATCCGGTAGCGGCCGGCTACTGTGCATGGGGTTGTTTTCGCATTTTTTGTTGCGGAGCCGCTCTATCGTGCCGCGCGGCGGAATGCCGGCGCGCAAACGCGATTGCCAATTCCGGCGCGACCGCTATTCATGATCGTGAGCGCGCCGCGCCAACAAGCATGCACAGTGCGCGACAGGCCCTGGGAGGGAACGAATGCAACGAACGCTTCGCCTGCTGGCGATTGTCGCCGGATTGTGCGTGACGACGCAGGCCCTCGCGCAGAAATACCCGTCGCGTCCGGTCAAGATCGTGGTCGGCTTCAGCGCAGGCGGTCCGGTCGACGTCGTCGCGCGCATCGTCGGTGATCGGCTCAGCAACAAGCTCGGCCAGCCTTTCGTGGTCGAGAACCGCGCCGGCGCCAACGGCATGATCGCGGCCGAGGGGGTCGCGCGTGCGGATGCGGACGGCTACACCATCCTCGCCTGCAACTCGTCCACGATCACGCTCAACAAGACGCTGTTCAAGGATATCCGCTACGATCCGGAAAAAGACTTCGCGCCGCTCACCACCGTGGTCTCAGCGCCGCTGGTCCTCGTCGTCAATCCCGAGAATCCCAAGACCGCTGCTATCAAGACCGTCGCCGATCTCGTCGCCGCGGCAAAGGCCGCGCCCGGGGCGCTCGCTTACGGCTCGGGCGGAAACGGCAATCTCGCCCATCTCGCCATGGAGCTGCTCGGCCAGAAGGCCGGCATCAAGATGATCCATGTTCCGTATCGCGGCGGCTCAGCCGCCGAGGTCGGCATCCTCGCGCAGGAGGTGCTGGCCGTGTTCGATCCGCTCTCCGCCGTGCCGCTGGTCAAGGCCGGCAAGCTGCGCGCGCTGGCGGTGTCGTCAGCCGAGCGGCTGCCATCGCTGCCTGACGTGCCGACCGTCGCGGAAGCCGGCTATCCCGGCTTCGACATCTCGTTCTGGGTCGGCTTCTTCATGCCGAAGGCAACGCCGGCGCCGATCCTGGAGACGCTGCACCGGGAGATCGTCGCAGCCGCCAAGGATCCGGCGGCCGAGGAGAAGCTCGGCTCGCAGGGCGTCGTGTCCGTGCTCGGCCCCACTGAGTACGCCGCCAAGATCGCGAAAGAAACGAAGGAGCTCGCCGAGGTCGTCGTCGCCGCGAACATCAAGGCGGAGTAGGGGAACTAGAGCCACAGAATCTGCTTGCGATAGCCGAGATCGTCGAGCAGCGGCGCCGCCGGTCCCTGGTGGAACACGGCGCCGCGCTCGAGCGCGAAGACGCGGTCGGCCAGCGCCAGCACGAGGTCGAGATTGTGCTCCACGATCACGATCGACATTTTTTCGCGGAGCTGGTCGAACACCCCAAACAGTTCCAGCGTCACCGTCGGCGCGAGGCCCTCGAACGGCTCGTCGAGCAGCAAGAGGCGGACATTGCCCGACATCGCGCGGGCGACCGCGACCATCTGCTGCTCGCCGCCGGAGAGATAGTCGGCGGCGACGTTCATGCGCTCCTTCAAGCGCGGAAAATAGTGCAGGATCTGCTCCTCGTCCCAGACCACGCCATCGCCGCCGTCGGTCTTGCGCGCGAGGCGCCCGAGCGCGAGGTTCTCGCGCACGGTCATGCCGGCAAACAGGCCGCGCCCCTGCGGCACATAGCCGACGCCGCGGCGCGCGATGTCGGGCGCCGGGAGGCGTGCCAGATCGGTGCCGCGATAGTCGATGGTGCCGGATGACGCCGGCACCAGGCCGGCGATGGATTTGAGCAGCGTCGACTTGCCCGCGCCGTTGCGGCCGAGCAGTGCGACGATCTCGCCCTCGCGCACGTCGAGCGCGGCGTCGTTGAGGATGTGGCTCTTGCCGTAGAACGTGTTGACGCCGTCGAGACGCAGCACGGTGTCGCGCTCGCCGGCCGCCTCGCTGCTGCGCCGGTGCTCGACGGCGGGAATGCCCTTGCCGGTGTAGATCTCCTGCACGCGCAGATCCGCCCGCACCGCTTTGGGGCAGTCGGACATCAGCACCTCGCCCTGGTTCATCACGGTCACGATCTGGGAGAAGCCGAGCACGCGGTCGATGTCATGCTCGACGATCAGCACGGGAATGTTCGCCGCAATGTTCTTGACGAGGTTGGACACGCGTTCGCGTTCGGCCGCGGCAAGACCTGCGAGCGGCTCGTCCAGCAGCAGCACCTGCGGCTTGCTGCCCAGTGCGATGCCGAGATCGACCAGCCTTTGCCCGCCATAGGAGAGCTCGCCGCCCTCGATCTCCTCGATGCCTTCGAGGCCGAGGAATCTGACCAGTGCGGCGGTCTCGGCGTGGATGTCGTCATAGGCGTCGATGTCGTTCCAGATGTTGAAGCGCATCGGCCGCCGCGCCTGCAGCGAGAGGCGGAGGTTCTCGTAGATTGTGAGCCCGCGAAACAGGTTGGTGATCTGGAACGAACGCGCCAGCCCCTGGTGGCAGATCAGGTTCGCAGGCACGCCGGCGATGTCGCGGCCCTGAAGACGGATCGTGCCCTGGTCGGGGGCATAGAGGCCTGAGACGAGGTTGAACAGCGTGGTCTTGCCGGCGCCGTTCGGACCGATCAGCGCGTGGATCTCGCCGGCGGCGACCGTGATGCTCGCATTCTCGACCGCGCGGATGCCGCCGAACTTGCGGGAGACGCCGCTGACCTCCAGCACGGTGCCTTGCAACGCCTCCGGCCGCAGGAAGTCGGGCAGCGGCAAGCCCTCATAGATCTTGCGCCGGCTCATGGCGGCCGTCTCTTCCGCAGGCGGACGCAAGCGCCGCATGATCAGCGCGCCGATGCCGACGAGACCTCCGGGCGAATACATCACGAAGGCCACGAAGGTGAGGCCGAACCAGAACAGCCAATCCGACGTCCAGATCGAGAACAGCTCGCGGAACAGGATGAAGAACAGCGCGCCGAGCGCGGGGCCGAGCAGGCTGCGCATGCCGCCGATGACGACCATCGCCAGCAGCTCTCCGGCGAACGGCACCGAGACGGCCTCGGCCGAGACCAGATAGTTCAGGAAGCCGATCAGCACGCCCGCAACGCCGGTGACGACGGCGGAGATCACGAACACGGCGAGCTTGTAGCGCTCGACCGGATAGCCCTGAAAGCTGGCGCGCAACTGGTTCTCGCGGATCGCGACCAGCACATGCCCGAACGGCGAGCGGACCAGGCGCATGAGCACATAGAGCGTGGCGAGCCCGATCACGGCGACCACCACGTAATAGTTGAGCGCGTTGTCGAGATCGACAGGTCCGATTGCGCCGCGCTTCAGTCCGCCGAGCCCATCCTCGCCGCCGGTGAGGCTCGTCCAGCGGAAGGCGGTGGTGTAGGCGAGAGCGGCGAGCGCCAGCGTCAGCAGCGAGAAATACACGCCGCGCCGGCGTAGGATCAGCATGCCGATGACGGTGGACGCTATCGCGACGACGACCATCGATCCGAGCAGCGGCAGCCAGATCTCGCTGGAGGCGAGGTGGAGCTGGATCAGCCCCGCGGCATAGGCGCCGATGCCGAACCAGGCGCTGTGTCCGAACGAGACGAGGCCGGTATAGCCGATGCAGAGGTTGAGCCCCATGGTCGCGATCGCGAGGGCGACGATCCAGGTGCCGGTGTTCAGCGACAGGCCGAAGGCCCTGAGCAGGAAAGGCAGCGCGACGACCGCAACAGTCGCGATCAGCAGCGGCCTCAGCCTGTCGATGGCAGACATGCGGCTCATTCGAACTTCTCGATGCGTTCGCCGAGCAGGCCGCGCGGGCGCACCAGCAGCACCAGGAACATCAGGATGTAGATCGAGGCTTCGCCTGCGGCAGGCGCAAAGTGAATGGCGATGCCGCGCACCACGCCGACGAGGAGGGCGGCGATGACGACGCCCCAGAAACTGCCGAGGCCGCCGATCACGACCACGACGAAGGCGACCGTCATGATCTCGGCGCCCATCGCCGGATGCACCGTCGTGATCGGTGCGAAGAAGGCGCCGCCGAGTGCGGCCATGCCGACGCCGAGCATCACGATCGCGGTCATGTAGGGCTGCAGGCGGATGCCGAGGGCCGCGACCATGTCCGGGCGCTGGATGCCGGCGCGCACCACGCGTCCGAACGAGGTCTTTTGCAGCAGCAGCCAGATGCCGAGCAGGATCGCCGCCACGACGGCGAGGATGAGCAGGCGATAGCGCGAGAACAGGAAGTCGCCGACGATGACCGAGCCGCGAAAGCTCTGCGGGATCTCGGTCGACACGGGCGCCGCGCCCCAGATCATGCGGATCGCCTGTTCTGCGACCATCGCAAGACCGAAGGTGACGAGCAGGCTCAGGATCGGGTCGGCGCTGTAGAAGCGGCGCAGGATGAAGCGTTCGAAGAGAATTCCGAGCAGGGCGACCGCGAACGGGGAGACCACCACGGACGCGCCGAAGCCGAGGCGCTTCGTCAACTCGACGCAGACATAGGCGCCGAGCGCATAGAAGGCGCCGTGCGCGAGATTGACGATGCCGCCGACCGAGAAGATCAGCGACAGGCCGAGCGCGATGAGCAGGTAATAGCCTCCGAGCACGAGGCCATTGACCACCTGTTCCAGCAAGAACTCGAACTGCATGTTGCGTCCTTGCGGCGCGAAAGGCGCGTCAGGCCTTCATCTCGCAGGGGTTCTGCTCTCTGGTCGGATAGATCTGCTCCAGCGGATCGTTTGCCGCCGGCACCGCATCGCCCAGCACCAGCATGTCCCATTGGTCCTTCATCTGGTCCTTGGGCTTGACCGTGAACGGATAGGCCTCTTGCACCAGCTGGTGATCCCAGGCGCGGAAATAGGCCTTGCGCGCCTTCATGATGTCGAACTGGGTCTGCTTCTCGAAATAGGCGATCAACTCGCCGCTGTCGGTCGACTTCGTGGCGTTGATCGCCTCCGCCAGCAGCTTGAGCGTCACATATTCGATCCAGGCGTGGTTCTCTGGCGGCTTGCCGTATTTCTTGGTGAAGGCCGCGACGAAGGCCAGCGAGGCTGGATTGTTCAGCGTGTGGTACCAGACCGTCGGCCAGGTGCCGCTGAGATTGCCGGCGCCCGCGGCCCAGGCATCGCCGGTGTTGAGGTTGAAGCCGACCAGCGGATAGGGCAGGCCGAACTCGGCATATTGCTTGACGAGGTTGGTGACCTGGTTGCCGGCGAGGTTGCAGCAGACCACGTCGGGCTTGGCCTGCCGCACCTTGAGCAAATACGGGCTGAAGTCGGTGACGTCGGTCGCGATCAGCTCGTCGCCGATCAGGTTGGCCTCGTGCGCGCCGAAGAAGCCCTTTGCCGCCTTCAACAGGTCATGGCCGAAGATGTAGTCGGCCGTCAGCGTGAAGAACTTCTTGCCCTTCACCATGCCCTTCTGCGACAGCGCGGTGCCGACCGCGTTCACCATCACGGTGTTGGGGATGTCGCAATGGAAGGAATATTTGTTGCAGTTCTTGCCGCGCAGCGCGTCCGAGCGCGCGCCGGTCGAGAAGAACACCTTGTTGTTGCGCTCGGCGACCTGCATGATGGTGAGCGAGGAGGCCGAGGAGATTTCGCCCAGCAGGACGACAGCGCCGTCCTGCTCCAGCATGCGCTGCGCCTTGGTCGATGCGGTTGCCGGGTTGATCGAGTCCTCCGAGATGAGGTCGATCTGCTTGCCCATGACGCCGCCGGATGCGTTGATCTCCTCGGCCGCAAGCTTCACGCCAAGCTGCGCATAGCTGCCGATCACGCCGAGAAAGCCGGTGAGCGGCGTCAGGTGGCCGATCCGGATCTTCTCGGCCCGCGCTCTCACAATTGCGGGAAATCCCAGTGCAGACGCGCCGACCAAGGCTGCGCCCGCCCGTAACACCGTCCGTCGCGGGTAGCGGATCATGTCTGTCTCCTCCCGGGTGCATCGTGTCTCTCTTCAAATCGGGCATCCGATATTGTGAGAGGTGTTTTTCTAATGCTGGAGGATAATCCCGAACGCCATTGCCGGTGTCAACCGGCAAATTCGACGCTTGTGCGCCTTCCTAGACTTTCTGCTTGAACGCCTGGTGCGCCCGACCCTTGGCGCCGAATTCGGCCGAGAGCTGGTCGGCGGCGGCTTGCACGATCTGCGCGCCGGCATGCAGCGCCTGGTTGGAGAGCCGCCAGATCGGCCCGGAAATGCCGAGTGCGCCAACCACCTGCCCGGTGAAATCGGTCACGGGCACGGCGACGCAGCGCACTTCCGGATTGAACTCGCCGTCGTCGAAGGCGACGCCGGTGCGCTGCACTTCGGCGATCTCGCGCATCAGCACGCCGGCATCGGTGATGGACTTCGGCGTCGATGGCTTCAGCTCCGCGCGATCGAGGAATCGTTTGAGTTGATCGGGCCGGAGCGAAGCCAGGATGATCTTGCCGAGCGCTGTGCAATGGGCCGGACGCACCACGCCGACGCGGTCGGTCAGCTGGAACGCGCCGGGACCGCTGGTGCGGGCGATGACGATGACGGCATCGCCCATCCGCACGGCAAAATGGCTGCTTTCGCTGGTCTGGCGCGATAGCTCCTCCAGCACGGGGGTTGCGACATTGACCATCTCGATCTCGTCGAGCGCGCTCGCCGCGAGGGCGAACAAGGGCCGGCCGATGCGGTAGCGCTTGTTGTCTTTCTCCTGACGGAGGTAGCCGAGCGAAACCAGCGTCTTGGCCAGATGGAAGGTGGTCGAGTTGTGCAGGCCGACCAGCTTGCTGAGTTCCGCAAGCCCGATGCCCTCGCGATGGCGGGCGACTTCCTCGAGGATGGAGAAGGCGCGGCCCAGCGACTGGACGCCGCCACCGCGCTGCTTGTCGTCGGCCTCATCGTCGCCATCGGCCCTGGGGGCGGGGACCAGCTCGGCGATCGCAGTCTTGCGCGGGCTCGCGGGCTTTTCGCTTGTGGTGGGCTTGGTGCGCGATCTCAAGGACAAGGCCCCTCTGGCAAATCCGTCATGACTCGGTGCCTCGACAGTAGCACGCAAGCTTGCGGCCGTCGGAACCGAGTCCGCATTCTCGCTGGAATTAGCCTACCACAATATAAATTGACGTACAGCATTATGAGAAATAGGGTGAGCGCGGGCCCAACGACGACCGCACCGCATTCTCCGCTCCGGTCCACAAGAAGTCGTGGCCGCGAGGGAGACGGTTGATGTCGAAGAACATGCTCAATGGCGCCCAGGTCATCGTCGACTATCTGATCCAGGAGAAAGTGCCGCAGGTGTTCGGCCTGTGCGGCCACGGCAACATCCAGTTCATCGACGCGTTGTATGAGCGCTCATCCGAGATCAAGACGATCTCCGTGCATCACGAGAGCGTCGCCGGCTTCATGGCCGACGTCTATTACCGCGTCTCCGGCAAGCCGACGGCGACCTTCACCTCGTGCGGGCCGGGCTCGGCCAACCTGCCGATCTCGCTGGCCAACGCCTTCCTCGATTCCGTGCCGTTCATGGCGATCACCGGCAACGTGCCGACCAGCCAGTTCAACCGCGGCGCGTTCCAGGAGATGTACCGGCATCACCAGGCCGACTTCCCGTCCACCGTGCGCACGATCTGCAAGAAGGTGTTCCAGCCGACGCGCGGCGAGATGGTGCCGCTCGCGGTGCGACAGGCCTGGAAGACCATGATCACGGGGCGGCCGGGGCCCGTCGTGGTCGACGTGCCCTTCGACGTCTTCATGGAATCGGCGGCCGAGGAGGCGCCGAAGGCGATCGAGTGGAACGCGAACATCTCGAGCCGCTGCGGTGCCGATCCCGATGGCGTCGAGAAGGCCGTCGACATGCTGCTGTCGGCCGAGAGGCCGGTGATGCTGGTCGGGCAGGGCGTCCGCTATGGCGGGGCCGCCGACGAATTGCGCAAGCTTGCCGAGCGTCTTCAGATTCCGGTGGCGGCATCGGCCAGCGGGCTCGGCGCGCTCGACGTCAACCATCCGCTGGCGCTCGGCCTCGTCGCGCGCGCCGGGCACTATCAGGCCAATCACGCGACGCGTCAGGCCGACGTGTTGCTCGCGCTCGGCGTCCGCTTCGACGACCGTACCTCGAGCTCCTGGATTCCCGGTTATTCTTTCACGATCCCACCGACGAGGCTGATCCACGTCGATATCGACCCCGAGGAGATCGGCCGCAACTATCCCGTCGCGCTCGGATTGATGGCCGACGTCCGCACCTTCCTGCGCCAGGTGCACGCCGAGCTCGATCGCCGCGACAATCTCTTCAAGAAGTCAGACGCGCGCAAGAAATGGCTGGCGCAGATCGATGGCTATCGCAAGGAGTGGGACAAGTTCGTCGCGCCCGGCTTTTCCGACGATTCGACGCCGATCAATCCGCAGCGCGCGGCTGCCGAGATCGACAAGGCGCTGCCGGAGGATGCCATCCTCGTCTCCGACATCGGCGTGCATCACAATTGGCTGCTCGGCTTCTGCAAGCCGAAGCGGCCGGACTCGCTGATCGGTTCGATGGGATTTGGCCCGATGGGCTTCGGCGTCGCCGGCGTGATGGGCGCGAAGTTCGCCGCGCCCGATCGCCCCTGCGTCTCCGTATGCGGCGATGGCGCCTTCTTCATGCATGCCAATGTGCTGGGCACGGCGGTCGAGTACAATCTGCCCGTGGTCTGGGTGGTCTGGAACAATTACGCCTATGCCTCGATCCGCGGGCTTCAGCGCGGCTATCTCGGCGGCCGCGAGCTTGCCACCGACTTCAAGCACCCCGAGACGGGAGAACGCTACAATCCGGATTTCGCGGCGATGGCGCGCTCGTGCGGAGTCGAGGGCGTGCGTGTCGATCGCGCCGCAGATCTCGGCGAGGCGATCCGCAAGGGCATTGCCGCGAACCGGCCCTATCTGATCGACGTCGACATCGCCGCCGACGTCAATCCGGCCGGCGCCGGCGTCTGGGAATTGCCGGGCCTCGGCCAGAGCAAGGCCGGCATCGGCACGCGCTTCCAGCCGGGCTGATCGTGCGGCCTCGCCAATCAAAGAGACTATCGGGAGATCGGGAATGACGTTCGCAGGCAAGAAGGTCGTCGTGGTCGGCGGTTCCTCCGGCATCGGCCTCGCCACGGCGGAGCTGGTGAAGCGAGAGGGAGCAGATGTCGTCATCGCCTCGCGCAGCGCCGCCAGGCTCGATCCCGTGGCGGAGCGGCTGAAAGTCACGGCTATTCCCACGGACGTCACCAGCGACCAGAGCGTCGCTGAACTGTTTCGGCGCACCGGTCCGGTCGATCACGTCGTGCTCACCGCGGCGCAGCTTCGCACCGGGCCGTTCAAGACCGTTGCGATGGACGACGTCCGCGCGACCATGGAAGGCAAGTTCTGGGGCGCCTGGCGCGTCGCGCGCGAGGCCGAGATCCGGCCCGGCGGCTCGCTGACGCTGGTCACCGGCTTTCTCAGCGTCCGGCCGCGGCCGAACTCGGCGATCATCAGCGCGGCGAATGGCGCGCTGGAATCGCTGACCCGCGCACTGGCGCTGGAGCTTGCGCCGGTGCGCGTCAACGCGGTCTCGCCCGGCGTGATCGATACGCCGATCCGGGCTGCGATGCCGGAGGCGGCGCGCAAAGAGATGCTGGCCAAGACCGCCGCCGCGCTGCCAGTCGGCCGGGTCGGCGCAGCCGAGGACATCGCGCAGCAGATCTCGAGCTTCATGGCGAACGGCTTTGCCACCGGCGCGATCGTCTATCTCGACGGCGGCGCGCTGGTGAATTGAGGAAGGGAGCACGATCATGGCCGATGACAGCAACGGCGCCTTCATCCGCAACATCGCCGAGGTGCCCTGGCGCGAATTCCCCAATCACTTCGGCGGCGCGCTGTCGAAGCCGCTGGTGATGCCGGAGACCGCGGGCTCGCGCCGCATCGACTATCGCATCTCGATGTACCAGCCGATGGCCTATGTCGCGCGCCACCATCACAAGGTGCAGGAGCAGGTCTATCACGTGCTCGACGGCGAGGGGCTGATGGAGATATCAGGCAAGAACCATGTCGTGCGCAAGCACGACGTGATCTTTCTACCGCCCGGCGTCGAGCACGCGATCTCCAATTCGGGCCTCACCGATCTCGTCTTCCTGGTGGTGACCTCGCCGGTGACGGACGACGACAAGCCGGTGTGAATGGCGCGTCGCGACGCGCCTATTCGCCGGCCAGCTGCGCCAGCCGATCAAGCAGCGGGCGTTGCCCTGCATTGATCCTCGTATGCGCCTTTTCGAGCGCGAACCATTCGGCACGGTCGACCTCCGGAAAAGTCTGCCGTTTGCCGCTGCGTGGCGGCCATTCCATCTCGAAATTGTTGCTGCGAATGCTGCTCGTGTCGATGTCGAGCTCGGCAGCGAACGCGGTGACGAGCTTGCCCCCGCGCTGCTTGACCTGACCAAGCGCGGTCAGCGGTACGGTCAGCTCGAGCCCAAGCTCTTCGGCAAACTCCCGCCGCGCGGCGATTTCCGCATCTTCCTCGTCCGCATACTCGCCCTTCGGGATCGACCATGCGCCGAGATCCTTGTTGCGCCAGAACGGTCCTCCGGGATGAACGAGGAGAACCTCGAGGCTTCCGCGCTTCCGATAGGCGATGATCCCGGCACTCTTCGATGGCATCGCAGGTTCCGTGCGGGCGCGGCGGTCGACTCTTCAGATCGGGAAAAAGTGGAACCACGCGCTCTAGCGCAGGTTACCAGCCAACATTCATCTGATGAAGGGAGTGATCCATGATCCGCTTGTTGGCAACCACCGCCTTGAGCCTGGTGCTGGCGAATGCCGCCCTTGCGCAATCGCCTAGCACCGGCACGAAATCCGAGCAGACACCGCCATCCCAGTCGAACTCCACCTCGCCGTCCACCACCTCGCCGTCCGGCGCGACGAGCCCGCAGCAGACCACATCGCAGCCGCAGCAAGCACCCTCGACTGGAACATCGACACAGAACACGCAGAGCAGCCCGCCGTCATCAGGAACGGCCAATTCCGGCTCCGGCACGTCCAACAATGCCGCGAACAGCACGGACACGTCGCGGCCGCAGAGCGGCACGGCAAGCTCGAACACGACCGGCAACCAGCCAGCGACCCAGCAGAGCGCCAACCCGCCGCCGGCCAATAACAATCAAGCCCAGCAGCCTGCTGCATCCGGGACCAACCAGGCTCAGCAGGCGCCGACTGCGCCAGCCGGCAATCAGGCGCAGGGCGAGCGGTCCGGAACCAATTCCCAGGCGGCTGCCCGGACCGACGTCAATCTCAACAAGCAGCAGGAAACCAGGATCAGCACGTCGGTCTCGCGCCTGAACGTTCGGCCGCTGACCAGCGTCAATTTCTCGCTGAATGTCGGCACGGTTGTGCCGCGCGATGTGCATCTGTCGACACTGCCGCCCGACGTCGTCGAGATCGTGCCGCAATATCGCGGCTACAGCTTCGCGCTGGTGAAGGATGAGATCGTCGTGGTCGATCCTGCGACCTACAAGATCGTGACGGTGCTGCCCTATTCGGGGCAGTCCACCGCAACGACGACGACCACGCGCGAGCGCAGCGCCAGCAAGTTCTCCGATCGCGATCGCGACACGATCCGCAAGCATGCGAAGACGCGTACCGAGGGACGCAAGGAGGTGCGGACGACCGGGAGCACCGCACGTTCTGAGATCCGCGTCGGTGATCGTCTTCCCGACAGCGTGGAGGTCGAGGAATTCCCGAGCACGGTCTATCGGGACGCGCCGGACCTGCGGGAATACCGCTACATCCACCGCGACACCCGGACCTACGTCATCGAGCCGCGCGAGCGGCGCGTGATCGAGGAGATCGACTAGCCCAATGGATGTCGGAGCCACTCGCGCGGGTGGCTCCGGCCTTTAGCCTGACGGCCGTTCGCGTGATGCGAGGCGAACCGCGCGGGTCTTCGCGCCTTGTCCGGCTGCGCGCGCTGCAATCATGCTGCGCGCCTTGCCGGTGCCGGTGGCGTTCTTCCGAAGCAGGATTGCGAACCGCTTGCGCGCACGGCTCGTCGTGAGGCGTGCGGCGAACTGCTCAGCCTTGCGAATGATGGTCGTGACCGAAGGCGTCAGGTTGACCGGAACCCAGGCCACGTCCTTGGCCTTTGAGAGGCTGCCAACTCCTTCGCAGGGTGCCTCGCGCGGCAGGTCGATCCGGATCGCAAGCGCCTCGGCGCGCGCGGTCCAGTCCTCGGCCCTGGTGCCGGTGATGATGCGGACATAGTCGCGCGTCTCGCGCGGCAGCTCGCTCTCCTTGGCTAGCCACTTCTGGATGCGGCCCGGGCCCGCATTGTAGGCAGCGGCAGCAAGGCCGAGATTGCCGAAATCGTCGCGGAGCTTGCGCAGGAATTTCGCCGATGCCGGCAGCGCCTTCATCGGATCGAAGGGATCATCGAGCCCGACTTCGGCGGCCGTTCCCGGCATGAATTGCGCGACGCCCTGCGCGCCGGCGTGGCTGACCTCGTTGGACTTGAAGCGGCTCTCCTGCCAGATCAGGCGCGCGAAGAACGGCACCGGAATGCCGCTGGCTTCGGCAGCTTCGCGAAGCGCATGACAGAATTTGTCTGTCGGCGAAACCGGCCCCTCGGCGACAGGCTCGATCGCGCGCGGCGGCTCGATTGTTTCCTCATATGCAGCACGAGCGTTGGCGACATCGATGGCCTGCACGCTGGCGAGGAAGAGTTCGACCACAGGAACAAGTGGCGAGGCATGATTGTTCTTGAGAACGGCGGTGTCGAAAGTTGATGTTTGGCGTGACGCCGACGGATCGAGGTCGCACATCAGAATCAGGAACGCGGCGCAAGCCGCGACGACGAATCGCATTGCTGGGGCAACCTCGAACTGTGGGATGAACGGCCGACGATGCGCCGGCGATAGGACGTTCTTAACCTTCCGATTGCGGCGAAGCTGCGATCCCGCCGGTTCTTTCGGTGTTACTACGGTGTTCCCGGAGAGAAACTGCCCGCAGGTTTGCGGATCATTGTTTGTGGCATTGTCGGCAAATGGAACGAACGATCATGATGCGATGGATGCTTGGCGCGGCAATGTCGCTGTGGTTCATTTGCCCGGTGCTCGCGGGTAATCTCGATGCGAATGCGGTGAATGACGCCGCGCGTCCCGAAAAGCAGCCGGCAGCGGACAAGATCAGCGCGGTGGTGACGAAGCTTCAGATTTTGCTCGACCGCGCGCAATTCTCTCCCGGCCAGATCGACGGCAAGCTCGGCGACAACGCGCTGAAGGCGCTGAAGAGGTTCGCCGAGCAGAACGGTATCGGCCTCGACAAGGCGATCGCTCCGGAACTCTGGGACAGGCTGAACGCTGCGAGCGAAGGTCCTGTCCTCGTCGACTACAAGATCGCCGACGCGGATGTGAAGGGGCCGTTTCTCAAGAAGCTGCCGGCCAGGCTCGATGACATGAAGTCGCTGGAGGCGCTGAGCTACACCAGTCCGCTCGAAGGGCTCGCGGAAAAATTCCACATGAGCGAAGAGCTGTTGAAATCGCTCAATCCGGGGAAGGCTTTCGACAGGGCGGGCGAGACGATCAGCGTGGCCAATTTGCCGGCGCGACGCGAGCTTCCTCGCATCGTTCGCCTCGAGATCGACAAGGCGCGCGCGACGCTGAGCGCCTACGACAGCTCTGGTCGTCTGGTCGCGTTCTATCCGGCGTCAATCGGCAGTCCGGATCGCCCGACGCCGACGGGGACGCTGAAGGTCACCGCCACCAACGAGCAGCCGACCTATCGCTACAATCCCGAGTACAAGTTCAAGAGCGTGAAATCAAAGAAGCCCTTCGACATCAAACCGGGTCCGAACAACCCTGTGGGCGCGTACTGGATCGGCCTGTCGGCGCAGGGCTACGGGATTCACGGCACGGCAGAGCCCGACAAGGTCAGCAAGTCGGCATCCCACGGCTGCGTCAGGCTCACCAACTGGGACGCGCGTGTGATCGGCGAGAACGTCAAGCGCGGCATACAAGTCGACTTCCTCGATGCGCCGACGGACACGTCCTCGAAGCAGCAGGGCAGGCGAGCCTCCAACTAGGCCGTGTACCTATAAACTCCAGCGTCTCACGTGACGGGTGACTACATCCGCTTTGCTCCCATAGCGACCAAGTTTCGTGCGGCAGCGCAATATGTCGCGATAGGCACGTGTGGACAACGTTTGATCGAGGCCGGCTGCTGGAGCAGCTGCAACCGGCAGCGAAGAGATCAGTTGACTGGAGCGATGGGCACTACCGGACAAAGACCGGCAGTTTCAGATCAAGATCGTCCCTCTCCGTGATGACGGCTGGGCGACTTATGCCCGCGCAATTTGCGACGGATTTCTAGCAAGATCGGCCCAGCCTTCAGCATGACACGGTCGCTGCAACGGGACGCGCAATGGACCTACGGCGAGGTGCGGCGAGTTATGCAGGTTGCTTCTCGGTAGCGTCTGCTGCTTCGCCGAAAATCGATAGCCATTTTATAGAAGCTTATGAAAGCGTTAAATGATTGCAGCAATATTAAATGCATATTTTGAAAATTTGGAGGACACCGGTGTCCAAGGTGGTCGATTTCCCGCGCGGTCGAGGACGTTCTACATCTCATCCAGCTGTTCGTCGGATCCAAGGACTTACAAACGTCTTCTCTGAGCTGCGTGAAGCAGATCTTCAGACCCAACACGATATGCGGCGTGCTCTATGGATGCTCGATCTGACCAACAGGTGCGTTCAAATTATCCTGTCTGATTTTAAGGAGGATGCGTCTATCCTCCAGCTCACTCAGCAAGCGGAAGAACTAATCAATAGCGTCGAGAGAGCCCGTCAGGTGGTTGATCGACTGGGCTCAACTTTGCATGGCGCTGCTCTAAGCAGGTTTCGGTCATGAAGCTTGTTGCTACACACGAGTATCCGTATCTCGACGTTCAAACCTTAAGCGAGCGCCGAGCGCGCGACACGTTGTTCCGATATGGCGAGAATTGCTTCGTGTTGCACATGACTCCCGGCGAAGGGGAGGAAGACCAACTTTTGTGGTTGGATAGCCGGGCGGCGCTGCTTTGGATCAATCAGAGCGCTGAGGAGTACGGATCGATCTAGGGACTGCAATAGCGGTTGAACTCATGGTAGAGACACGTAACGCACCACGCTTTCGTGCGGCTATGCCAGCGCAAATAGAGGGAGCCGGAGACAAGATCTCCTGCATGATCCGCGATATCTCGACATCGGGCGCGGCGCTGCAATTCTTGAATACGACAGACCGAATACCCGCCAGGTTCACTCTCGTCATCCCAGAGCACGGTCTAAAGTTGCCTTGCCGAGTGGCCTGGCGCGCACCCTTCCGGATAGGTGTGGCGTTTCTTTGAAAGTGATGCCGGCTTCGAAGCTTTGTAAGTCAGTATTGACTTGCATCCATTACTCTACTGCCTCGGTCCCCCGTCGCGTAGGAACAAACCGCGACGACGCGCTACGACAGGCTACCTCGCCTTCGTCCAACTCGCATCTATCCGGCTATGGCTGGACGCGTGCTGATCGAAAGCGGCTTGCGGCCTCGTCATGATGTCGTAGAGCGAGATGCCCTTGATCGGCTTGCCCATCAGCTCGTGGACGCATTCGGCGAGCGTGCCGTTGTAGACGAGATGGGCGGACCGCGATCCTTCTGCCGCTCGCCCTGCAGCGACGGCCACATCTTCAGCTCGGCCGGCGCGTCATAGGCGATCGGCGATCCCTCTTTAAACATGGGCTTGCCTCAGGCAGCGTGAAGTGCCTGGACATCCTGCTGCCGCCGGGTAAATGCTCGTTGAAGAATTCGCTAAGCTCAGCCGGCGACGAAGGCGAGCAGGGTGCCGTTGGCCTTGGCCGGCGGCACGCAGATCGCACGGCCGCTGCGCACTGCCGCCGAGCCCAGCGCCTTCTCGGTGGCTGCGAGATCGCCGCTGACGAGCACCAGCGCCGCACCGCCCCGCTCGGAGAGGCCGGTGAGGGGTACGCCCGGATAGCGTCTGCCGAGCTGGTCCAGCGTCAGATAGACGAAGTCTGCGCGGTCGCCGCCGGAGGGGACGGTGACCGCTCCGTCCGCATCGGTCGCCGGCTCGCGGTCGATCAGCCGCCCGAGATGTGCGGCTTCCTTCGCGGGCTCGGGCGTTGCGATCAGCGTCTGCCTGATCCGCTTCGCTGCATTCGCGTGCTTCATCAATTCCGCAATCCAAACGGTTTCGCGGGTCTTGTGCTGGCAGGCGAAGATGCGCACGCCGCCGGGGGCTTCGGCGGTCGGCCACATGAAGGTGCGGAATTTTGCCGCCGAAACCGTGCCATCAGGCAGCGTCACCGGCCGCTCGAAATCGGTCGGACCGATCGGCTCCAGGCCCCGTGCGCGAATCTCCTCGGCGCCGGCGGCGGAATCAACCGCGGTGAAGGCGATGCGCTCGATGCCTTCGCCGCGCTTGTCGAGGAAGGCGCGAGCGGGGGCGTTGAGCTCGGTCGCAGCGAGCACGCCGAGCAGCTCCATGTAGTCGGGGTCGAACATGATGGTGTAGTTGCCCGTGCCCATATGGACGCTGTGGGTGCCGCGCGGGGACACGGTGAAGCCGAGCCGCCGATAGTTCTCGGCCGCCTTGTCGAGCTCCTTCACCATGACCACGGCGTGGTCGATACCGATGACGTTCTTGAGGGCCACTGTTCTTCCCCGCGGATGCAGACTGACCTGGGCCGCGTCAGCGGCCGCGGCTCCTGTCTACGCCGGATAGGCGGTCAAGTCATTTTCAATTCAGTGGGCGATGCGGAATTTCATTCCGTGAAATGATCCGTCGACGCGCGGCGGTATCAACGGGCCTGCTCGAGATAGGCGGCGAGGGTGGCGCGCTCCTCGCTGGTCATCTCGGTGATGTTGCCCGGCGGCATCGCATTCGACCAGGCGGCCACGCGGCCGATCAGGCGGATGTTGCGGTGGATGTGCTCGGGGGCGTCGAGCAGGATGCCTTTCGGCGCGGTGACGATGCCGGCCCAGACCGGCTCGGCGGCGTGGCACATGCTGCAACGGGACATCACGATCTCCTCGACGTTGGCGAGCGTCGGCGTTGCCGGCCGCGCGCCGGTCTTGACCTCGCGCGGGCCGGCCGCGGAGAGGAAGAGGATCGCGATCACGCCGACAGCCGCAACGCCCCACACCCACCACGGCGATTTGCGCCCCGCATGCCGCGCATTGAAGAAGTGGCGGATCACCGGGCCGAGCGCCAGGATGATGGCGACGATGATCCAGTTGAAGCGCGTGGCGTAGAGCAGGGGGTAGTGGTTGCTGATCATCAGCACGACCACGGGGAGCGTCAGATAGTTGTTGTGGACCGAGCGCTCCTTGCTGGCCTTGCCGAGCTTCGGATCGGGCGCCTGTCCCGCGATCAGGCTGGCCACGATCTTCTTCTGGTTCGGGATGATCAGTGCGAAGACGTTGGCGACCATGATGGTGCCGATGATCGCGCCGATCTGGTTGAAGGCGCCGCGGCCGCTGAGCACATGGGTGAAGGCATAGGTCAGTGCGACCAGGAACAGGTAGCCGCCGATGGCGAAGGGCAGCTCGCGCTGCGCAAGCCCGCTGCGGCAAGCGGCTTCATAGAGCAGCCACGCCAGCGCGAGGCTGCAGAAGCTGAACAGGCCGGCCTGCAGTGGCGAGAGGTCGAGGATGGACTTGTCGACCAGGAACAGATCGGCGTCGAGATAGTACACCACCACCATCAAGGCGAAGCCGGACAGCCAGGTGGTGTAGGCCTCCCATTTGAACCAGGTCAGCTCGTCCGGCATCTGGGAGGGTGCGACCAGATATTTCATGATCCGGTAGAAGCCGCCGCCATGCACCTGCCAGGCCTCGCCCTGCACGCCGCCGGGCAGGTCTCTCCCGGGCCTGAGGCTCAGGTCGAGGGCGATGAAATAGAAGGAACTGCCGATCCAGGCGATCGCGGCAACCACGTGCAGCCAGCGGAGCAACAGGCTTGCCCATTCCGATATGACGGATCCCCACATGATCTTCCCATCAGTCGCGAGCCCCACCCCTACAATGTGTCGCACCTATCTGCGGTGTTTTCCAGTACGATGGGTCGCATCCAATGCAGATCGCGCGGGCATGAGCTGACGAGGGATGTGGCAGGTGTTGAACCTGCCGCAGAACGTTTGCGGATAATCGGCGTTGACGCCCGGTACGTAGAGGTGGGGAGGAAGGCGACGTGAGGAACAGGATCTCGCCCGCGGTGATGTCCGCGATGCTGCTGCTGCTCGCATTTGCGGCCGGAGCGCAGGCCGAGCCGGTGTTGCAGGGCAAGGACGCCTATGGCGATTGGCGGGCGGACAAGCCCGGCACGGTCAGGTTGATCCGCCCGCAGGATCTGGTCAGGCCCGGCGCCTCGCGGTCGGTTGCGAGCTTCTCGCGCGTGGTGCCGCGTCCGCCGGACGCGGAGCTTCAGGTGCCGGCAGGCTTCAGGATCGAGCTGTTCGCCGAAGGCCTGCGCGCGCCGCGCATCGTGCGGGTGGCGCCGAATGGCGATGTCTTCGTCGCGGAGACGCGGGCCGGCACCATTCGCGTGCTTCGTGCCGGCGAGGGCAACAAGCTCGCCGGCAACGAGGTGTTTGCCAGCGGTCTGCGGCAGCCGTTCGGCATCGCCTTCTTCCCGAACGGCGACGATCCGCAATGGGTCTATGTCGCCAATACCGACAGCGTCGTTCGCTTTCCCTATCGGGCCGGTGATCTCAAGGCGCGCGGCAAGGCGGAGACGATCGTGGCAAGCCTGCCGCATGACGGCGGCCATTCCACCCGCGACATCGTCTTCACGCCCGACAACAAGCGCATGCTGGTCTCGGTCGGCTCGCTCAGCAACGTCGCCGAGGGCATGGGCACGCCGCCGGGCGGATTGGAGGCGTGGTCGAAGGCGCAACCGCTCGGCGCCACGTGGGCCAGCGAGACCGAGCGCGCCGCCGTGCTCGCCTTCAATCCTGACGGCAAGGAGCGGAAGATCTACGCCACCGGCATCCGCAATTGCGTCGGCCTCGCGATCCAGCCGCAAACCGGCCAGCCATGGTGCTCGAACAACGAACGCGACGGCCTCGGCGACGATCTCGTGCCCGATTACGTGACCAGCGTGAAGGAGGGCGGCTTCTACGGCTGGCCGTGGTTCTATATCGGCAACAACGAAGATCCGCGCCATGCCGGCGCGCGAGCCGACCTCAAGGACAAGGTGACGGTGCCTGACGTGCTGATCCAGCCGCATTCGGCCTCGCTCGGCATGACCTTCTATCAGGGCACGCAGTTTCCGCCCGAGTACCAGGGCGACGCTTTCGCCGCTCAGCACGGCTCCTGGAACAGGTCGAAGCGTACCGGCTACAAGCTGATCCGCATCAAGATGAAGGACGGCAGGCCGACCGGCGAGTACGAGGATTTCGTCACGGGGTTCGTCGTGAGCGACAGCGAAGTGTGGGGCAGGCCGGTGGGTGTCGCCGTGGCGAAGGATGGATCGCTGCTGGTGTCGGAGGACGGCAACGGCACGATCTGGCGGGTGAGCCGGCAGCCGCAGTGACGGTGCACCCTCTCCCCTTTGCGGGAGAGGGTGGCTTCGCGAACGCGAAGCCGGGGGAGGGGGTTCACTCCTCACGAACGGTAGCACGAATAGAGAGAACCCCTCATCCGGCGCTTCGCGCCACCTTCTTCCACAAGGGAGAAGGGAAGAGCACCGTGCTCGCTTCGATCACCCCCGCCTCACGCTCGCGCCGCCATCCACCGGCAACGTCACGCCGGTAATGAAGTTCGCTTCATCGGACGCCAGGAACAGCGCGGCGTTGGCGACGTCCCAGCCGGTGCCCATCTTCTTGCGCAGCGGCACCTTGCTGTCGCGCTCGGCCTCGACCTCGGCGCGGGTCTTGGACCATTCGCGGGCGCGGGTGTCGACCGCCATCGGCGTGTTCATCAAGCCGGGCAGGATGACGTTGGCGCGGATGCCGTATTCGGCATTCTGGTAGGCGAGCTGTTCGGTGAAGGCGATCATTGCCGACTTCGTCGCCTTGTAGGCGACGTAAGGATAAGTCGTGATCGCCGCCATCGAGGAGATGTTGATGATGGCGCCGCTGCGTTGCGCGCGCATGATCGGGATCACTTCTTTTGCCGCGAGAATGCAGCTCTTGAGATTGATGGCGACCACGCGGTCGAATGCCTCTTCGGTCAGCTGCAGCAATTCGGCATCGCCGCCGGACAGGCTGACGCCGACATTGTTGTGCAGCACGTCGATCCTGCCCCAGCGGGACTGCGCGTCCGCCACCATCGCCTTGATGTCGGCCGCCTTGGTCACGTCGGCCTTGCAGGCCGCGGCGCTTCCTTGCCTCGCGGTGATCATCGCGACCGTTTCCTGCGCCGATTCCAGATGATGATCGACGCACAAGACCTTGGCACCCTCGCGCGCAAAGGTGAGCGCAGTGGCACGGCCATTGCCCATGCCTTCGCCGGGGCTTTGCCCGGCCCCGACCACGATCGCAACCCTGTCCTTCAGGCGCATTTCGGTTCGCTCCCTTATATTTTCGTGCAGATTAGCAATCGCCCCCATCGGAGAGAAGGGCGCGGCTCCTGCGTTCATGTCATTGAGATCACATGGAATTGCATGCTGCGGCCGGCCCGTCGCGCATGGCGGCCCCTGGCGGGTCAGGAACCGATTTGAGGTCGCAGCGTTTGTTGCGGGGCCTTTCCCGCGCTAGGCTCTGTCCCGGGGCTTCCCAAACACCAGTGGCTTGCCGATGAATCTGCTCGATCCACAAGGGCCTGTGGCTGCGGCCAACAGCACCATCCTGGTCGATTCCGTTTTCATCATGCTCGTGATCGTGGTGCCGACCATCATCGCGATCCTCGGCTTCGCGTTCTGGTTTCGCGCCTCGAATCCGAAAGCGCGCTATCAGCCAGGCTTCGTCTATTCCGGCCGCGTCGAGATGGTGGTGTGGGCGATCCCGACGCTCACCGTCATCCTGCTTGGCGGCGTCGCCTGGATCGGCTCGCATCAGCTCGATCCCGCCGCCCCCGTGCCGGGCACCGGCAGCCCGGTGCGTATCCAGGCCGTCTCGCTCGACTGGAAATGGCTGTTCATCTATCCGGATCAGGGCATCGCCACCATCAACACCCTGACCGTGCCGGCCGGCGCCGAGCTGAAATTCCAGCTGACATCGTCGAGCGTGATGAACACGTTCTTCATCCCGCAGCTCGGCAGCATGATCTACACCATGAACGGCATGGTCACGAAGCTGAACCTGCGCGCCGACAACGAAGGCAAGCTGCAGGGGCTGTCGGCGCACTTCTCCGGCGACGGCTTCCCCGACATGATGTTCGACGTCAACGTGGTGTCGCCGCTCGCCTTTCCGGACTGGGTCGCGGCCACGGCGAAGAGCGATGCCGTGCTGAATGCCGACAGCTACAAGAAGCTGATGCAGCAGGGCATCGAGAAGGGCCGGCCGGTCTTCCGTCTCGAAGACCCGCGCCTGTTCGACCTGATCGCGACCCAGCACATTCCGCCGGGGCCCGGGCCGGAGCTGCTCTCCGATGCCGGCCGTCCGCACAGTGGAGGCCATGATGCTCGGTAAGCTCGACTGGTCGGCCATCCCGTTCGATCAGCCGATCCCGCTCGTCGCTGGCGCAGTGGTGCTGGTCGCGATCCTCGCCGTGCTGGCCTGGGTCGTGGTGAAGGGACATCTGCCCTATCTCTGGAGCGAATGGATCACCAGCGTCGATCACAAGCGCATCGGCGTCATGTATGTACTGCTGGCCTCGGTGATGTTGCTGCGCGGCGGCAGCGACGCCATCATGATGCGGATCCAGCAGGCCGTCGCCTATCAGTCGCAGGGCTATCTGCCGCCCGAGCACTACAACCAGATATTCTCGGCGCACGGCACCATCATGATCTTCTTCGTGGCGATGCCGTTCGTGATCGGACTGATGAACCTGATCGTGCCGCTCCAGCTCGGCGTGCGCGACGTCGCTTTCCCGACGCTGAATTCGGTCGGCTTCTGGCTGACGGCGACCGGCGCGCTGCTGGTCAATATCTCGCTCGTCGTCGGCGAGTTCGCGCGCACCGGCTGGCTCGCCTTTCCGCCGCTGTCGGAATTGTCCTACTCGCCCGGCGTCGGCGTCGACTATTACGCTTGGTCGCTCCAGATCTCCGGAGTCGGGACGCTGGTGGCCGGCATCAATCTGGTCACGACCGTGCTGAAGCTGCGCACCAAAGGCATGAACTATCTGCGCATGCCGATGTTCTGCTGGACCACGCTGGCCTCGAATCTGCTCATCGTGGCGGCCTTTCCGATCCTCACCGCCACGCTCGCGATGCTCTTGCTCGACCGTTACCTCGGCTTCCACTTCTTCACCAACGAGGCCGGCGGCAACGTCATGATGTTCATGAACCTGATCTGGGCCTGGGGCCATCCGGAGGTCTACATCCTGGTGCTGCCGGCCTTCGGCATCTTCTCCGAGGTGGTCTCGACCTTCTCCGGCAAGGCGCTGTTCGGCTATCGCTCGATGGTGCTGGCGACCATGGCGATCTGCGTCATCTCCTTCATGGTCTGGCTGCATCATTTTTTCACGATGGGCGCAGGGCCCGACGTCAACGCGATCTTCGGCATCGCCAGCATGATCATCGCGGTGCCGACGGGCGTGAAGATCTACAACTGGCTGTTCACGATGTATGGCGGCCGCATCCGCTTCGCGACGCCGATGCTGTGGGCGATCGGCTTCATGGTGACGTTCATCATCGGGGGATTGACGGGCGTGCTGCTCGCGGTGCCGCCGGCCGACTTCATCCTTCACAACAGCATGTTCCTGGTGGCGCACTTCCACAACGTCATCATCGGCGGCGTGCTGTTCGGCGCCTTCGCCGGCTTCGAATACTGGTTCCCGAAGGCATTCGGCTTCCGTCTCGACGAGCGCTGGGGCAAGGCTGCGTTCTGGTTCACCTTCGTGGGCTTCTTCGTCACCTTCATGCCGCTCTACATCGCCGGCATGCTCGGCATGACGCGGCGGATGCAGCATTATGACGTCGCGGCGTGGCGACCCTGGATGATCGTTGCCGCGATCGGCATGGCGGTGCTGGTGATCGGCGTGATCTGCCAGATCGTGCAGATCGTCGTCAGCGTTCGCAACCGTGAGGCCTTGCGCGACCGCACCGGCGATCCCTGGGACGGGCGCTCGCTGGAATGGGCGACATCGTCCCCGCCGCCGGCGTTCAATTTCGCGTTCAATCCCGACGTGCGCGGCGAGGATGCCTATTGGGACATGAAGGTTCGTGCCCAGCAGCAATCGCTCGATGCCGACAGGCCGGAATATCAGGACATCGAGATGCCCAAGAACTCGCCGACCGGTTTCGTCTGCGCGTTCTTCGCCACCATCATGGGCTTTGCGCTGATCTGGCACATCTGGTGGATGGTGATCCTGGGCGGTCTCGGCGCCTTCGCGACCTTCGTCGTGTTCGCCTGGCGCGACCATGACGAATACGTCATCCCGGCTGCGGAGGTCGCAGCGATCGACCGCGTCAATGTCGAGGAGCGGCGCGGCCTCGTCAGCATGGCGGGAGCAGTCTGATGGCGATGACCGCGACCGCCGGCCACGCGCACGCCGATCCCCATCACATCGGGCTCGTCATCGAGCATCCCGGACCCGCGTCGAAGCGGACCGTGACCGCCTACGGCTTCTGGATCTTCCTGCTCTCCGACATCGTGATGTTCTCCTGCTTCTTTGCAGCCTATGCGGTGCTGGTCGGCCAGACCGCCGGCGGTCCGAAGGCAGCGGAGATCTTCGAGCCGAGATACGTCGCGATCGAGACGGTCTGCTTGTTGCTGTCGAGCTTCACCTGCGGGATGGCCAGCATCGCGGCCGATGTGCGCAACCGGTTCTGGTTCTATCTCGGCATGAC
This sequence comes from Bradyrhizobium sp. 1(2017), assembly GCF_011602485.2. Lineage (NCBI taxonomy): Bacteria > Pseudomonadati > Pseudomonadota > Alphaproteobacteria > Hyphomicrobiales > Nitrobacteraceae > Bradyrhizobium > Bradyrhizobium sp. 1(2017). Next base: position 2,383,481 of record NZ_CP050022.2, read on the forward strand.
CGTGACTTGCGTGCTCGGGCTTATATTCCTCGTCCTCGAGTTCCGCGAATTCGCCAATCTCGTCGCGCGCGGCTACGGCCCGACGCGCAGCGCGTTCCTGACCGCGTTCTTCTCGCTGGTCGGTTGCCACGGTCTGCATGTCTCCGCCGGCGTGCTGTGGCTCCTCACCATGATGGCCCAGGTCTACGCAAAGGGCTTTCGTGCCGATATCCTGCGCCGGATGCTGTGCTTTGCGCTGTTCTGGCACGCGCTCGACATCATCTGGGTCGCGGTGTTCTCCGTCGTCTATCTGCTTGGGAGTGCGGTATGAGCGATCAGACCCATGCGCGGACCGACCACGACCTCGCACCAGGCGAGGAAGAGCAGCACAGCGTCGGCAGCCGCATTCTCGGCTATGTCGTCGGCCTCGTCCTGGCGCTACTGCTCACGGCGACGTCGTTCTTCATCGCCGGAACGGATCTGGTCTGGCAGCCATCGATCCCCGTTGCGTTGATCGTGCTGGCGATCGCGCAGATGGGCGTGCATCTGGTGTTTTTCCTGCACATCACGACCGGCCCTGACAACACCAACAACGTGCTGGCGCTCGCCTTCGGCCTCCTGGTGGTGTTCCTCGTGGTCGGTGGCACGGTCTGGATCATGGCGCACCTGAACGCCAACATGCCGCCGATGGACCACATCATGCGGATGCAGTGATAGGACCCGCACAAAAAAGAAGAGCCGCTTGTGGTGACAAGCGGCCCAAGTCTAGGGAGGAAACGCCCGAGCAAGGCAATCGGGCCGAAGCCGGATTGCTGCCAAGGAACACGCTCGCGCAAGACGCTTGCGTATGTTCATTAGGTGCAGCAACTCCCGATTCGGTTCAATTCCGGATCAATACGGTCTCGGTCTACCACTCACGGGTGTGTGAACGATTTTTTCACTTTGGCCGGCGGCAGTTATAGGCCTTGCGGAAGCCGGCGGCCTGGGCGTCGTCCTCCGAGCAGAACCAGCGGTCCGGCTTGGTGGTCGCCGGATAGCTTGGGCAGCCCCTGAGATGATAGATGCCGATATTGCCGGTGACGCGCGCGCGCACCGCGAGCTTGCCCTTGATGCTGCAACTCGGCGGCATGGTCAGTTCTTCCGGAAACAGCACGGCGCGGATTTCCTTGTCGCGGTCCGGGCGGCAGGCGGCGCCCAGAAGCGCGCCGTCCTTCTTGCCGCTACGGAAATCTTGCGGTGCAACAAAGCAACCCTTCCAGATTCCGGCCGCCGCCGTCTTGGCCTCAGTGGCCGCCGGCTTGAGGTTGGCCTTGACCGGCTCGCGCGCGAGGGCAAAGCCGAGCCTGATCAGCTGCTCGTTCAAGCTGGCCTTGTCGCCCTCGGCCGTGCAGATGGCGCGATGCCGCTTGCCAAAACTCTTCTCCGGCCCGACATCGTCGCAGCGCACCGTCCGTTTGCCGATCAGCTTCGTGAGCTGGTCGCGGGCGTCGATGCCGCAAGCCCAGGAATCGGCGTGATCGTCGATGCAGACCTGGTCCAGCTCCGGCGCGTCGACGCCGTCGAGCCGGTAGGTGACGTCGCCAACCTGGATGGCGTTGCCGTCACGGACCGTCGCGGCGCCGGTCAGCGCGGAGACCGGCCCGGACGAGGCCAGAAATCCGGACGACGCAAACAACGAAACGAGCGCAAAAGCGCGGGCGGCGGCAAAGAAATTCTGGAAGGACATACGGTCTCGCTATCGATGGCTCGTGCGCCCTGTTCCTAGCACCCGGATGTGGCAGATACCAATGGTCTGCGCCCTGCGAAGTGGGACATTCCGGCCTCGCGGCTTTACTCAGCCGTTGCTCTGATCCTATCGTTCACCGGCCTCGGCGGACCGCGAAAGGCCGAATCGCCCGGAAAGCGGCGAGGGGGAGGAAAAGGTTTGCGATGAAAGACCCCGTGGACGTCCTGATCATCGGCGCCGGCGCTTCTGGCGCGGCGGTGGCGTGGTCGCTGGCCGAAACCAAGATGCACATTCTCTGCCTTGAGCAGGGCGGCTGGATGAACCCGGCGGAATATCCCAGCACCGGCCGCGACTGGGAGGCCAAGTTCTACGGCGAGTGGTCGTCGAGCCCCAACGTTCGCGGACGTCCCGAGGACTACCCGATCAACGACGACAACTCGCCGATCAAGGTGGTCAATTACAATGCGGTCGGCGGCTCGACGGTGATGTACACCGCGCACTGGCCGCGGCTGCATCCCTCCGATTTCAAGGTGAAGACGCTCGACGGCGTCGCCGACGACTGGCCGATCGACTACGACGCGCTGACTCCGTTTTTCGAAGAGAACGACCGGATGATGGGCACCTCAGGCCTGTCAGGCGATCCGCTCTCGCCGCTGACGCATCCGCCGATGCCGCAGCAGCCGCTCGGATTGTCCGGCGCCATCATCGCCAAGGCGATGAACACGCTCGGCTGGCATTGGTGGCCGTCGGACACGACGGTCGCGACCATGGACTATGAAGGCCGGGCGCGCTGCATCAATCTCGGCCATTGCACGCCGGCCTGCGCGCAAGGCGCAAAGTCCTCGACCGACATCACCTATTGGCCGCATGCGGTGCGCGCCGGTGTCGAACTGCGCACCCATTGCCGGGTGCGCGAGATCACCACCGACGAGAACGGCATGGCCTCGGGCGTGGTCTATTACGACAGGGACGGCGTCGAGCAGTTTCAGCCGGCGCATGTCGTCATCATCGCCTGCAATGGCGTCGGCACGCCGCGGCTGCTGCTGAATTCGGCGTCCTCGCGCTTTCCGAACGGGCTTGCCAATTCGTCCGGCCTCGTCGGCAAGAACCTGATGTTCCACCCCTATGCGCAGATCTACGGCTACGTGAAGGAGCCGACTGACAGCAACCGCGCGCCGCCGACCTGCCTGTGGAGCAAGGAGTGGTACGACACGGACCTATCGCGCGGGTTTGTACGCGGCTTCGGGGTCCAGTTCGTGCGCGGGGCAGGGCCGGTGTTCGAGGCCGTCGTCAGCGAGCAGAAAGGCATTCTGCCGTGGGGAGAAGATCATCACCGCGCCTTCCGCAAGCTCAACGGCCATCGGCTCGGATTCTCCGCGATCTGCGAGGACCTGCCGGAGGAGCACAATCGCGTCACGCTTGATCCCGTGCTGAAGGACAGCCACGGCATTCCCGCGCCGAAGATCAACTATACGATCAGCGAGAATAGCCAGAGGATGATGGATTATGCGCTGGCGCGCGGCCGAGAGATTCTGGAGACCGCCGGCGCGACCGACATCTGCGTCAACTCGCCGATCCCCTGGGGCGGCTGGCATCTGCTCGGCACCGCGCGGATGGGCACCGATCCCGAACGCTCCGTCGTCAACGAATGGGGCCGTACCCACGACGTGAAGAACCTCTTCATCGTCGACGGCAGCATCTTCGTCACCTCCGGCGGGGTGAACCCGACCTCCACCATCCAGGCCCTCGCGCTCTACATCGCCGATCAGATGAAGCAGCGCCTCGCCAATTTGTTCGATTGAGGCCGTGATGTCCGCAGACACTCAACTGACGCGCGTGCAGCGCGACGATCTCCGCACCATCGCCGCGATGATCGTTCCCGCCAGCGACGAGTACAAGGTGCCCGGCGCCGACGATCCCGCGATCCAGGCCGACATGCTGGCAACGCTCGGCCGCGATACCAAACTGGTCGCGGCGGCGCTGGATCATCTGGCGCGGCTCGCCGGAGCGCCGCTCGCCGAGCTCGATGCCGTCAGGCGCGAAGCGGTTGCGCTGGAGTTTCGCAAGCACGGCGGTGCAGCTGCCGTAACGCTCGTCCGCGTCGTGCTGCAATGCTACTACCGCGACGACCGCGTGCTGGGCTCGCTGGGGATCGAGCTGCGCGCGCCATTCCCGAAGGGCCATGTGCTGCCGGACGGCGATTGGTCGCTGCTGGATCCGGTGAAGGCAAGGGCAGGCACGCTGCGGCGGGCGCCCTAACCACTTGGGCAGTTCAATACCCGGTAGTCCAGCCCTGCGCCCCAAGCGGGCCACTTGCGCCGGCAGGAACAGGCCACCATCTGTGTGAGCCTCAAGGACTCTTGCCATGCTGGACCTCACTTCAGATATCGCCGATGACGCGTCGTCATCGCGAACGACGGCGTCTGTCCCGGCCGATGACCGGGCCCTGCTGGATGCCTATTCCAATGCCGTGATCGGCGTGACCGACCGCGTCGGACCTGCGGTTGTGCGCGTCGAGACCGGGCCGAAAGTGCCGAACGGCCGCGAGCGCGGCGGGCTCGGCTCCGGCATCGTGATCTCGCCGGATGGACTCGTGCTCACCAACAGCCATGTGGTCGGCTCCTCCAGGGAGATCCGGCTGCGCGACGTCGAGGGCCATGTCGGCGACGCCCAGGTGCTCGGCGTCGATCCCGACACGGACCTTGCGCTGCTGCGCGCCAACGGCGTTCGCCATCTGCCCTATGCCGCGCTCGGCAATTCCAAAACTTTAAGGCGCGGCCAACTCGTGATCGCGATCGGCAATCCGCTCGGCTTCGAGTCGACTGTGACCGCCGGCGTGGTCTCGGCACTCGGGCGCTCGATCCGCTCGGTCAGCGGGCGCACCATTGAGGACGTGATCCAGACCGATGCCGCGCTCAATCCCGGCAATTCCGGCGGCCCGCTGGTGTCGTCGAATGCCGAGGTGATCGGCATCAACACTGCCATCATCAACGGCGCGCAGGGCATCTGCTTTGCCGTCGCCAGCAACACTGCGCAATTCGTGCTGGCGGAGATCATCCGCCACGGTTATGTCCGCCGCGCCTATATCGGCGTCGCCGGACAGACCGCACCGGTTCCGCGGCGGCATGCCGTGCTGGCCGGGGTCGAGAACAAGATGGGCGCGCTTCTGATGCAGATCGAGCCGGATGGGCCGGCGGCCAAGGCCGGCCTGCTGCCCGGCGACGTCGTGATCAGGCTCGACGGCATCGAGATCAACGGTGTCGATGATTTGATCCGCGTGCTCGACCGCGACCGGATCGGCCGGCGGCTCGCCATGGACGTGCTCCGGCTCGGCCGCCTCCGAGCGATCGACATCGACCCGGTCGAGCGCAAGCCACAGCGCTAGCGCTCGACGGTCGCGGCGGGGTATGACGGTGTCATGCCTCGCCTTCGAAAGCCTGCCGCATGATGCCGGCGCACGAGACCTACGACGTCATTGTCATCGGCGCCGGTGCCGGTGGCATGACGGCGGCGGCTGTGGCCGCCGCCGAAGGTCTGCGCGTGCTGATGATCGAGAAGACCGCTTTCGTCGGCGGCACCACCGCATGGTCGGGCGGCATGGTCTGGATCCCCGCCAATGCCAAAATGAAAGAGGCGGGGCTGTCCGACAGCATCACGGATGCCGTGCAATATCTGTCGAGCACGGTCCCCGAGCCCGCCAATGCAGGCCTTCGTGCCGCCTTCCTCGCGCGCGGGCCGGAGGCGATCTCGTATCTCGAGGCCAACACCGAGTTACGGCTCCAGCCGGTGAGGGCCTATCCGGATTATTATCCGGAGCGGCTTGGTGCGACGGCCGGCGGCCGCGTGCTGGAGCCGGTGGCGTATGATGGCAAGCGGCTGCGCAAGGCCTTTGGGCGTCTGCGGCCCCCACTGCCTGAATTCACGCTGTTCGGCGGGATGATGGTCAATCGTCTTGACATCCCGCACTTGCGCCGGGCCGGAAAATCGCTGCGATCGACGTTGCGAACCGCGCGTCTCATGTCCGCCTATGCATGGCAGCGCCTGCGTGCGCCGCGCGGCACGACGCTGCATCTCGGCAATGCGCTCGCTGCGCGGCTCTATGCCTCGCTGCTGGCGCGGCAGGTCGAGATCCTCTTCAGCGCCGATGTCGAGGACTTGTCGATGCGAGGCGATCGCGTCGCCGGTGTGGTGATCCGCCATGGCTCCCGCGACCGCCTGATCGCGTCGCGGCGCGGCGTGGTGCTCGCCACCGGCGGCTTCTCGCACGATGCGAGCCTGCGCAAACGCTACTTCCCGGCCGGCGCCGGGCTTATCTCGGCGACCAGCACATCTGGCACGGGCGACGGGCTCCGGCTCGCCGCGACGGCCGGTGCTGCGCTCGATACGGACGCGACGAGCCCGGCCTATTGGGTGCCTGCCTCGCTGTTTCGCCGCGCCGACGGCAGCCGTGGCGTGTTCCCGCACACGGTGACGGACCGCGCCAAGCCAGGGGTGATCGCCGTCAATAAAGCGGGCCGGCGCTTCGTCAACGAAGCGCTATCCTACCATGAGTTCGTGCTGGCGATGTTGCGCGACGGCAATGGCGAGCCGGACCGGCCGTTCTACCTGATCTGCGACCGCGCGTTCCTCTGGTGCTATGGCCTCGGCCGCATCAAGCCGTTCACGCGCAACTATCGGCGCTATGTCGCGAGTGGTGAGCTGGTCGAGGCGCCCGACATTGCGCAGCTTGCGGCGAGGATCGGCGTCAAGCCGTCCACACTCGCGGCGACGGTCGCGACCTACAATGTCGATGCCAAAGAGGGCCGCGATGGCGAATTCGGCCGCGGCAGCACCGTCTACCAGTGCCACCTCGGTGATGCCGCTCACAAGCCCAATCCCTGTGTTGCGCCGATCCTTCGCGCGCCGTTCTTCGCCATGCGCATCCATCCGGCCGATCTTGGCACGGCGATCGGCATGAAGGTCGATGCCCAGGCGCGTGTGCTGCGCGCGGACGGCACGCCGATCGCAGGCCTCTATGCCTGCGGCAACGATATGGTCTCGATCATGAACGGCAATTACCCGGGGCCGGGCATCACGCTCGGGCCGGCGCTGACGTTCGGGTACATCGCGGGAAGGCATCTGGCGGAGGGGAGCGCGGCGACGACGACGAGCGCTGCGGAGGTCTCCGCCTAACCGTAGTCTCCGCTACATCCACGTCATTGCGAGCGCAGCGAAGCAATCCAGAAGTCCCTCCGCGGAGATGGTCTGGATTGCTTCGTCGCTTTGCTCCTCGCAATGACGAGTGGTGAGAGCCTTGCGTCCCTAACGGTTATTCCGCAGCCGCCGCAAAACGGCTGTTCTCGAGCTCCGCTTCCAGCCGCGCCGTTTCGGCGGATGCCAGCTTGATATTGGTTTCCTTGACATGGCCGAAGCCACGGATGGTCTCCGGCACGCGCGCCAGCCTTGCCAGCAGCGGGATCTGCTCGGCTTTCAGCCCGGCCATCCGCTGATCGATCATGCCGAGATAATCCTGGATCAGCTTGCGCTCGGTCCGGCGCTCCTCGGTGCGGCCGAACGGATCGAGCGCGCTGCCGCGCAGGAATTTGAGCCTGGCGAGAACGCGGAAGGCGTGGATCATCCAGCCGCCAAACTCCTGCTTCTGGAGCCGGCCCGTCGCCTTGTCGCGCTTCGCGAAGATCGGCGGCGCGAGGTGGTACTTCAGCGTGAAGTCGCCGTCGAACTTCTCCGACACTTTTGTCGCAAAGCTGCCGTCGGTATAGAGCCGTGCGACCTCGTACTCATCCTTGTAGGACATCAGCTTGAACAGGTTCTTCGCGATCGCCTCGGTCAGCTCCGTGGACGTGGGCGAAACTGCGCTCTCCGCCTTGCGCACCCTGGCGATGGCTGCGAGGTAGCGGTCGGCGTAGGCCTTGTCCTGATAGCCGGTCAGGAATTCCGCGCGGGTCGCGATGACGTCGTCGAGCGACTTGGTCGGCGCGGCAGCCCTGGTCTTGAACTGGAGCACGCTGCGCACCCGCGACATGTCGTGGGCGGCAAGGCGGCCCCAGGTGAAGGCGAGCTTGTTCATCTCGATCGCGGCGCCGTTGATCTCGATGGCGCGGAGCAGAGCTTCGAGCGACAGCGGGATCGCGCCCTTCTGGAAGGCAAAGCCGAGCATGAAGGGATTGGTGGCGATGCTGTCGCCCATCAGCGCCGCGGCAATGCCCGTGGCGTCGATGATGTCGAGGTTCTTGTCGCCGATGGCGTCGCGCAGCACGGTCTGCATCGTGCCCATCTCGAAATCGAGATCGGGATTTTGCACGAAGCTCGCGGTCGGCTGCAGATCGGCGTTGATATAGGCCCTGGTCACGCCGCGTTCGGCGCGGCTGAGCGCGGTCGGGCCGACCGAGACGATCATGTCGCAGCCGAGGATGACATCGGCGCCGCCGGTGGTAATGCGGACCGCGGAGATGTCCTCCGGCTTCGGAGCGATGCGGACATGGCTCATCACCGCGCCGTTCTTCTGCGACAGGCCGGTGAAATCGAGCGCCGAGCAGCCGCGGCCGTCGACATGGGCGGCCATGCCGAGCAGGGCGCCGATGGTGATGACGCCGGTGCCGCCGATGCCGGTGACGAGGATGTTGTAAGGGCCCTCAAGCTCGCGCGCCGGGGGCAGCGGCAGGTCGGCGAAGAGTTGGCCTGAATCCACCGCCGACGTCTTCATACGCTTCAGTGAACCGCCATGGACGGTCACAAAACTCGGGCAAAACCCTTCGACGCAGGAAAAGTCCTTGTTGCAGTTCGACTGGTCGATCTGGCGCTTGCGGCCGAACTCGGTCTCCAGTGGCTGCACCGAGACGCAGTTCGAGGCCTGCGAGCAATCGCCGCAGCCTTCGCAGACGAGCTCGTTGATGAAGGCGCGCTTGGCGGGATCCGGATAGAGCCCGCGCTTGCGCCGGCGGCGCTTTTCCGCAGCGCAGGTCTGGTCATAGATGACGACGGTGAGGCCCTTGATCTCGCGCAGCTCGCGCTGCACGGCGTCGAGCTCGCGGCGGTGATGGATCGTGGCGCCTTGCGGGAAGTAGTTGCCTTGCGGGTACTTGCTCGGATCGTCCGAGACAATCGCGAGCCGCTTGACGCCCTCGGCCCAGACCTGATGCGCGATCTGCGCGACGTTGAAGGCGCCTTCGGCCGGCTGGCCGCCGGTCATGGCGACGGCGTCGTTGTAGAGGATCTTGTAGGTGATGTTGATGCCGGCGGCGGAAGCGGCGCGGAGCGCCAGAAGCCCGGAGTGGGTGTAGGTGCCGTCGCCGAGATTCTGGAAGATGTGGGTCTCGCTGGTGAAGGGCGACTGGCCGATCCAGTTCACGCCCTCGGCGCCCATATGCGAGATCAAATCGGTGCGGCGGGTCGGCATGCTCAGGGCCATGCCGTGACAGCCGATACCGGCCATGGCGCGGCTGCCCTCGGGCACCCGCGTCGAGGTGTTGTGCGGGCAGCCGGAGCAGAAGAACGGCGTGCGCGCCAGCTTGATCGGTGCGCTGGCGGTGGCGGGTTGGTCGAAGGCCTCGAGCCGCGCCAGCCGCTGCTCCAGCACCGGACTGTGATGGCCGAGCTTGCGCAGTCGTGCCACCAGGGCGGAGGCGACGATGGTCGGCGTCAACTCGCCCTCGCTCGGCAAGAGCGGCGCGCCGCGCTCGTCGCGCTTGCCGGTGACGGTCGGGCGCCTCGAGGCATCGATGTTGTAGAGAATGCGCATCAGCTGGTCTTCGATGAAGCCGCGCTTCTCCTCGACCACCAGCACGTCCTGAAGACCTTCGGCGAACCGTTTCGCCCCGCTTTCCTCCAGCGGCCAGGTCATCGCGACCTTGTAGATGCGCAGGCCGAGGTCCTGCGCGTCCTTGTCGGTGATGCCCAAATCGGCCAGCGCCTGGCGCAGGTCGAGATAGGCTTTGCCGGTCGCGACGATGCCGAGCCGCGCTGGCTTTGAATCGAGCACGATGCGGTCGAGCTGGTTGGCGCGGGCGAAGGCCTGCACCGCGTCCATCTTCGGCCCGAACAGGCGCCTTTCGGCCTCCAGCGGTGGATCCGGCCAGCGGATGTTGAGGCCGCCGGGCGGCATCTCGAAATCGTCGGGCAGCCTGATCTGGATGCGTTCGGGATCGCTGTAGATCGATGCCGAGCTCTCCACGGTCTCGCTGATGGCCTTGAAGCCTACCCAGCAGCCGGAGAAGCGCGACAGCGCAAAGCCGTAAAGGCCCAGGTCGAGATAGTCCTGCAGCGTCGCCGGATTGATCACCGGGATCAGCGCCGCCGCGAACACCTGCTCGCTCTGATGCGCCAGCGTCGAGGACTGGCAGCCATGGTCGTCGCCGGCCAGCGCCAGCACGCCGCCATTGAGCGAGGTTCCGGCCGCATTGGCATGCTTGAGCGCATCGACCGAACGATCGACGCCGGGACCCTTGCCGTACCAGATGCCGAATACGCCATCGACCTTGGCGCCGGGAAACAGGCCGACCTGCTGGCTGCCCCAGACGGCGGTCGCAGCCAGATCCTCGTTGAGGCCGGGGACGAAGGCGATGTCGTGCTGCTGGAGATGCGACTTCGCGCGCCACAACGCGTGATCGTACATGCCGAGCGGGGAACCGCGATAGCCCGAGATGAAGCCGCCTGTGTTGAGTCCCTGGAGCCGGTCGCGTTCGCGCTGCAACATGGGCAGTCGAACCAGAGCCTGGGTGCCGGACAGGAAGATCCGCTTCGATTCGAGCCGGTATTTGTCGTCCAGCTCGACCTGCATCAGCGTCATTTCGGAAGTCCTTGGCTCTCGGGGTTTGCGCGGCGGAAAGGGATTGCGGCTGCGCGACGCGAATTGTGACAGTCAAAAGCATGCACCGGCGAAGTCAATATCGCTGGCCGCATCCGTGGCGCTCCTGCTAGTCATGGCTTCCAGTGGAGAACATCATGGCTGCAAGCGCATTCGACACCGAGATCACGGAGACGGCCGAGGCCCTGATCGGCCCGTGGCGCCAACCGCGTCAGATGCTGCAGGCGCAAACCTACGACGCGCACGCCTCGATCCATGACGATGCCACCGCGCAGAAGCTCGGCTTCAAGGGCGGCACCATCGAGGGTCCCACGCATTTCAGCCAGTTCGCACCGCTCGGCGAACGGCTGTGGGGGCGCGCCTGGTTCGAGACGGGGTGTCTCTCCGCGCATTACCGCAGCGTCTGTTATGAGGGAGAGGAGGTGCAGGCGATCCTGTCGAAGCCTCTGCCCGGCACGAGCCAGTGCCAGATCCAGATGGTGAAGCGCGACGGCACCGAGGTGCTGCGCGGCACCGCCTCGGTCGGCGAGCCGCACGCAGCGACGGCGCTCGAAACGCGCCTCGGCGAGCTCAAGCCGCTCACTGACCCCGTGATCCTGCGCGATGTGAAGGTGGCGCAGACGAGCAAGCGGCAGCCGGTGCGGATGGCGTTCGACCAGACCATGGGCGATCTCTATCCGTTCTCCCTCCGGCAGAAGCTTACCGTGATCACCGAAAACTCGCCGTACTATTCCGGCGCCGACAATCCCTGGCACAAGCCCATCATCCCGACGGAAATGCTGAGCGTGCTGTTCCAGTATCGCTCCAAGGACGATCCGCTGCCGGCCAGGGGCCCGGCAGTCGGCCTGTTCGCCGACCAGGAGATCAGGCTGGTGAAGGGGCCGCTCTTGGTCGACGAAGACTACGAGGTCGAGCGCGAGGTGGTCGCGCTTTCCGGCAGCCGCCGTACCGAAAGCGCCTGGGTCAAGACGCGCGTGTTCGACAAGGCGAATACGGTGGTCGCGACCATGCTGCTCAACATGGCGACGCTGAAGGAGTCGTACGCGCCGTATGAAGAGGAGTATCGGCGGTTGTATGGGGCGGGACGGTAGCGGCGAGCAGGACAGAGCATTGTCCTGAATGGCACGGCGCTTGCAGACATTCCGGCCACAGAGTTTCTCGCGGGGGGCATCATGCTGAACTCAGCCAAGCCGGCATCGGGCGTCATCAGCGCCGAGCCCGAGCCGATCAGGCTCGATTGGTCCGCCACGGCCCTTCTCATCATCGACATGCAGCGCGACTTCATGGAGCCCGGCGGTTTCGGTGAGACGCTGGGCAACGACGTCAGCCAGCTCGCGCGTGCGGTGAAGCCGATCGGCGCGGTGCTGAAGGTGGCGCGCGACACCGGCATGCTGGTGATCCACACCCGCGAAGGTCATCTACCCGATCTCTCCGACGCGCCGCCGGCGAAGGTCGAGCGCGGCGCGCCGTCCTTGCGCATCGGCGATCCCGGCCCGATGGGCCGTATCCTCATTCGCGGCGAGGCCGGCCACGACATCATTCCCGAGCTCTATCCGCTCGACAGCGAGGTCGTCATCGACAAGCCGGGCAAGGGCGCGTTCTACGCCACCGAGCTCGGCGACGTCCTGGAGAAATATGGCATCGAGAACCTGCTGGTGTGCGGCGTCACCACGGAGGTCTGCGTCAACACCACCGTGCGCGAGGCCAATGACCGCGGCTATCGTTGCGTCGTCATCGCCGATGGCTGCGCATCCTACTTCCCCGAATTCCACGAGATGGGCCTGAGAATGATCAAGGCGCAGGGCGGCATCTTCGGCTGGGTCGCCGACTCGGCCGCAGTCCTGGACGCAATGACCACTTCGACGGGTTAGACGACAGCCGGCCCAAGCCGTGATCGTTACGGGCGCACCGCCGGCGTCTCCATCGGCAGGCCGCGCGCCCGCGACATTAAATAGAGCTCGAGCGCGACCAGCTCGGGCGAACCGTAGTCATAGGCCTGGGCGCGCACGCCGGTCATGCAGCTGCGCAGCCGCCGCTCCAGCGATCCCAGCGTCTGCCATTCCAGCCGATAGAGCGGATAGCCGGTCGGCTGTCCCTGCGTGATCGGCGCGCCCGCGAGGCGCTTGTCGAAATTGTCGTCGTGGCAATTGGTGCAGGCAAGATTGAGCTGCCCCTCGCGCTGCATGAACAGGTCGCGCCCCTGCTCGACGAAGGGTCTTAGCTGCGGATCGTTGCCGGCGCTGATCGGAACGCCGCGCGATTGATGGGCGACGAAAGCGGACAGCGCCAGGAGGTCGCGGCTCTCATAGGGCAGCGGCGTTGCCTGCTGATGATCGGCGCGGCAGAGATTGATGCGCTGGTCGAGCGTGACAGGGCGCGCAAGCGGCTTGTCGAAGGCGGGATAGCGCGCCGCGACGCCCTTCATGCTGCTGCTTGCATCGCCATGGCAGTCGGCGCAGGACTTCTCCGCACTGCCGGTCTTCGTCCCCCACAGCGCCGCGCCGTCGAGCACGAACAGCATGCCCGGATTGGACGTGTCGTCATCCTGCATCGCGCGCGTGTCAGGCCCCATGAAGGAATAGCCGGACCGACGTGCATCGGGCGGGATTTCACCGGCGAGCAGGGCAGGGGCAGCGGCGATGACTGTTGCCGCCGCTATCGCGCGCCAAAAACTCATTCGACAATGATCGATGCCGACGCGGTGGACGAATAGCCGTTGTCGCCGATCCATTCGAACTCGAACTTGCCGCTCTCCTTGGCCACCGTGAAGAAGGAGAGATAAGGATTGGCCGCAATTGCCGGAAACAGGTCGACGCGAAACACCTCGGCGCCGTTGTAGCGACAGGTGAAACTCGTGATGATGTCGCGCGGCACCAGCTTGCCGTCCGCGGTGTGGCGGAAGCCGGTCTCCATGATGTGCGATGTCAGTGTGCGGATCTCGATGACGTCGCCGCGTTTGGCCCTCGCTGGAACGTTGATCAGCGCGGCCATCAGTTCATTTCCTCGGTGCAGGCGGCCAGCGTCACGACCACGTCGGCGGCAACCTGCCAGAACGTGTCGTCGGACAGGCGTGCGATCGCGACCACCTTCTGGGTGTCGGCGAGGCGGATCCGGGTCGAGACCTGGGCGCGGCCGGCGGCGGGACCGAGGTGGAAATTGCCGATGTTCGGCTGCGGGTTCTTCTCGTTGAAGACGTAGATGGACTTGACGTAGTCGTTCGCCGTCATCGGGCTTGCGACGCTTACCGTCATCGGCACGGTGTTTCCGTTTTCGACCAGCGGCGGAATGTCGAGCTTGACCTTGCCGGTGCGAATCTGTGCTTCGCCGACGACGTTGCGGATCGCGGTGGTGAGCATCGCCGGTGTCGCCTCGAGCGGTCGCAGCGTGATGATCGGGATCGTCCCGGCGGCCGTCACGCTCCCGGCAAGGCTCAAGAATTGTCGTCGCGTCGTAGGCATGAGCAGTCCTAGTCCCGAAGCGTTGCAAGATAGGCCACGATGTCCTCGATCTCCGCAGCCGACAAGATCGGCTTGCCGGCGAAATTGCGCCCGACGCGCACGAGGCCGTCGTTGCGATAATAGGACGGCATGATGGTCTCCGGGTTGAAGCGTGAGGCATCGACCAGACGAAGCCGCAACTGGCTCATCGACCACCGGTTCCCGGCGCCGGTGAGATCGGGCGCAAGGTCGCCCTGGAACCGTGTTTCCGGGAACGGGCCGGAATGGCAGAGGATGCAGGTCGTCGTGCGCGCCAGCACCAGTGCGCGTCCGCGCGCGGCATCGCCGGGCGAGCCCGTGAGCGAGTCCGTGATGCCGTCGCCGGTGACCTTGTACGGCACAAGCTCGTCCGCATTCGCGGCGCAGGCAAGACTTGCGGCGATCAGCGCTGCGATATGGAGGGACGCGTTAGCCAAAGGTGGCCGCCGTGATGGTTTGAAACCAGCGCTCGGCCTCGGCGGCCTCGCGGACGCGCAGCTCGCGCGGCGCATCGACCGGGCTGGTCGCGCCGCCTTCGACCTCCGCGAAGATGTCGCCCCTGGGCTGGTAGTTGCCGGCGAGCGAAAAGCCGTAGCCGGGCGCGACAATGTTGTAGCAGACGCCTGTCAACCGCGGCGCCTCCGGCGTGCGGCCCGCGAGCAAGGCGAGGATCGCGGCGCCGCAGGCCTTGCCTTGCGCGGCTGCAGCGGAGGCCGATTTGGGAATGCCGCCGCCGAGGCAGGCGTCGCCTATGACGTGGATGTTCTTGACGAGCTTCGATTCGAAGGTGACGGGATCGATCGGGCACCAGCCGGTCGCGTCCGTAGCGCCCGCGACCTCGGCGATGCGCCCGGCGCGCTGGGGCGGGATGACGTTGGCGACGTCAGGGGTATAGTTGCCGAACTCGGTGACGATGGTCCTGGTCGCGGGATCGACCGAAGTGACGCGGCCGCCTTGCGAGAGAGCGACGCGTTCGATCATGTCGCCATAGAGCTCCTTCCAGGCCTTCTCGAACAGCCGCTGCTGGGAGAAACTGTCCTTGGCATCGAGCATCAGGACCTTCGAGCGTGGCTTGTTGGCCTTGAGATAATGCGCGATCAGGCTGGCGCGCTCGTAGGGCGCGGGCGGGCAGCGCGAGGGATTGGCCGGAATTGCAATGGCGACCGTGCCGCCATCCGCCATGGCTTCCAGCTGCCTGCGCAGCAAAAGGGTTTGCGCGCCGGCCTTCCAGGCGTGTGGCATCTTTTCCGATGCGGCGTCGTCATAGCCGGGTAGGGCTTCAAAGTGAAAGTCGATGCCGGGCGACAGTACGAGACGGTCGTAGCCCAGCGTGACGCCGCCAACGGTTGTCACGCTGCGCTTTTGCGTGTCGATGCCCGTCGCAGCCTGAGTGACGATGCTGATGCCGTCGGCGGCGAGCTTGTCGTAGCCGAACTGCTGCGCCTCCATCTCGCGCAGGCCCGCGATCACCTCGTTGCTGAAGGGGCAGGAGATGAAGGTCTTGTTCGGCTCGATCAGGACGACCTGCAATGTCGCATCGGCGCGCCTGAGCGCGCGGGCGCAGGCCGCGCCGCCAAAGCCGCCGCCGACCACGACGACGCGGCCCGCCGATTGCGCGCGCAGGATCGAAGGCGCGGCGAGCGATGTGGCCACGACGGTGATGCCGAAGACGGCGTTCCGCCGCGTCACCGGCGCATTCATGAGACTTGTCCGCAAAAATGCCGCGGCGGCCTCGTGGCCGCCGCGGTGTTGTTATCTGAGCATGATCCTTTCGAAGAACCGCTTCGCACTTTTTCGGATCACGCTTTACGCGAAGGTGATGTTCTGGTCGCGCAGCGGCACCGAGCGGATGCGCTTTCCGGTCGCGGCGAAATAGGCGTTGAGAACCGCCGGCGCCGCGACGCCGATGGTCGGCTCGCCGACGCCGCCCCAGAACCCGCCACTCGGCACCATCACCGATTCCACCTTCGGCATTTCGTTGATGCGCATCGAGTTGTAGGTGTCGAAGTTGGTCTGCTCGATCTTGCCGTCCTTCACGGTGCAGCCGCCGTAGAACAGCGCCGAGAGGCCATAGACGAAGGAGCCTGCAATCTGCCGCTCCACCTGCGCCGGATTGACGATGTAGCCAGGATCGGTGGAGGCGACGATGCGATGCACCTTGATCTTGCTGCCGTCGGTCACCGAGATCTCGGCAGCACCGGCGACATAGCTGCCGTAGCCCATGACCTGGGCGATGCCGCGATAGATTCCTTGCGGCGCCGGCGTGGTCCAGCCGATCTTCTCGGCCACGGCGTTGAGCACCGCCAGATGCTTGGGGTGATGACCCATCAGCTTGCGGCGGAATTCGAGCGGGTCCTGGCCTGCGGCCTGGGCCAGCTCGTCCATGAAGCACTCCATGTAGATCGCGTTGTGATTGACGTTGACGCCGCGCCAGAAGCCGGGCGGAACGTGCGGGTTGCGCATCGCATGCTCGACCAGCAGGTTGGGCACCGAATAGCCGAACGCGGCCTCGCCGGATTGGGCGACGCCCTGGAATGCCGCCGGATCCATGCCGTTCTGCAGCGCCTCGGGACGCAGCGAGAACAAGATCGATTGCCCGGAGAGGCGGTAGTGCAGCGCGACCAGATTGTTGTCGGCATCGAACGCGCCGGTCATCTTGCACTGGGTGATCGGGTGATACCGGCCGTGCGCCATGTCCTCTTCGCGCGACCACAGCAGCTTGATCGGCGTGCCCGGCATCTGCTTGGCGATCGTGACGGCCTGGCGGACGTAGTCGGTCTGGCCGCGCCGGCCGAAGCCGCCGCCGGGCATCACCTTGTGCACGTCGCACTTCTCCGCCGGCAGGCCCGAAGCCTCCAGCACGGCGGCGAAGGCGGCTTCGCCGTTCTGCGTGCCGCACCAGACCTCGCATTTGTCCGCCGTGTAGAGCGCGGTGGCGTTCATCGGCTCCATGGTGGCGTGGTTCTGGTAGGGATAGCTGTAGACGGCTTCGATCGTCTTGGCGGCGCCGGCGATGGCGGCCTTGGCGTCGCCGTTCTTGTTGCCGACATAGGCCGGCTGCGCGTTGTCGAGGCCTTCGGCCAGCCATTTCGCAATCGACGCGCTGGAGACCTTGGCGTTGTCCCCTTCGTCCCAGACGATCGGCAGCGCCTCCAGCGCGGTCTTGGCGTGCCACCAGGTGTCGGCCACGACCGCGACCGCGGTGTCGCCGACCTTGACTACCTTCTTGACGCCTTTCATGCCGGCGATCTTGGCTTCGTCGAAGCTCTTCAGCTTGCCGCCGAACACCGGGCAGTCCTTGATCGCGGCGTTCAGCATGCCGGGCAGCTTGATGTCGGCGCCGTAGATCATGGTGCCGTTGGTCTTGTCGACGGTGTCGAGCCGCTTCACGCCCTTGCCGATCAGCTTCCAGTCCTTCGGATCCTTCAGTTTGACGTCGGCCGGCGGCGTCAGCTTGGCCGCAGCCTCGGCGACCTTGCCGTAGGTCGTGGTTCTGCCTGTTAGCCCATGGGTGATGACGCTGTTGGCAGCCGTGCACTCGGATGCCGGCACTTTCCACGCATCGGCGGCGGCCTGGATCAGCATCACGCGCGCGGTGGCGCCGCCCTTGCGGACATAGTCCTGCGAGGAGCGGATGCCGCGGCTGCCGCCGGTCGAGAAATCACCCCAGACGCGCTTGCGGGCGACGCTCTGGCCGGGAGTCGGATATTCGGTCGTGACCTTGTTCCAGTCGCATTCGAGCTCCTCGGCGACGAGCTGGGCGAGGCCGGTGAGCGAGCCCTGGCCCATCTCGGAGCGGGCGATGCGGATCACGACGGTGTCGTCGGGCCTGACCACGACCCAGGCGCCGATCTCGGGCGAGCCGTCGGCGGCGCGGACCACGGCGGGGCCGCCGAACGGGATGTCGAAGCCGATGGCAAGGCCGGTGCCGACCGCGGCCGTGCCGATGACGAAGGCACGACGGTTCATCTTGGGAGAAACGTGCTTGTTCATGGGCCGCTCCTTACGCGCTTGCGATCGTGTGGATCGCCTCGCGCACCTGCGCGAAGGTGCCGCAGCGGCAGATATTCGTGATGGCCTCGTCGATGTCGGCGTCGGTCGGCTTGGGCTTCTCGTTCAGCAGCGCCGCCACCGCCATGATCATGCCGCTCTGGCAATAGCCACATTGCGGCACGTCCTGGGCGATCCAGGCCTCCTGCACCTTGTGCAGCGAATCCCCGGATGCGAGCCCTTCGATCGTGGTGATCTTCTTGCCCTCGGCCTCGCTGACCGTAACGCCGCAGGAGCGCATCGCCACGCCATCCATGTGGATCGTGCAGGCACCGCATTGTGCAATGCCGCAACCATATTTGGTGCCGGTCAGGCCGGCATTCTCACGGATCGCCCAGAGCAGCGGCGTGTCCGGCTCGACGTCGAGTTTGAAGGTTTTTCCGTTGATTGTTAGGTCTGCCATCGCAAGTCCCCTGGATTGGCCCAATCCACCGATTGAACTCAGGGGCGCACTCTGTCCGGCAAGCTGGAACCGTTCAAATCAACAGTCCGAGGGCTATCCTTTATGCATGGGCCTACTGCGTAAGGGTATGGACGCGGGCGATGTTTTGCCTCATCCCTTGTCGATCGATTCGGGTTGCTGTCTTCTCCGGGAGCGCCAATCCGCGGCTTCAGGCGACGGCCGGCGGTGGTGCCGGTTCCGGACCCGAGGCGCAGCGGCAAGCGGCGACAGTTTGTCCCTTTTGCCGAGGTGCAAGAGGCGGGTGGTTTGGTACACTGCGCCGACGCCACAAGGAGTTCCATGAACTTGCCAAGCCCCTGCAAAGTGCTGATGCTCTATCCGCTGTTCTCGGCGGAGTCCTTCTGGACCTTTGGCGAATCCTGCAAGGTGATGGGCGTCAAGCGCCCCGCAGCCCCTCTGGGCCTGATCACCGTGGCCGCGATGTTGCCCAAGAGCTGGACAGTCCGGCTGATCGACTGCAACACGGCGCCCCTCGGCGACGACGACCTCGCCTGGGCCGACGTCGTCTTCACCGGCGGCATGATGCCCCAGCAGGCCGATACGCTGCGCCTGATCGAGCTCTGCCGCGCGGCCGGCAAGCCGGTGGTCGTCGGCGGTCCCGATCCCACCTCGAGCCCCCACCTCTATGAACGGGCCGACTTCCGGGTGCTCGGCGAGGCCGAGAGCGTCATCGACGACTTCATCGCGGCCTGGGAGGGCGGCGCACGGTCCGGCACCTTCACAGCGCCGAAATTCCAGGCCGACGTCACCAAGACGCCGGTGCCGCGTTTCGACCTGCTCAAGTTCGAGGACTACCTCTATCTCGGTGTGCAGTATTCCCGCGGATGTCCGTTCACCTGCGAGTTCTGCGACATCATCGAGCTGTACGGACGCGTGCCCCGGACCAAGACGGTCGAGCAGATGTTCATCGAGCTCGAGACGCTCTTTAACATGGGCTACCGCGGCCATCTCGACTTCGTCGATGACAATTTCATCGGCAACAAGAAGTCGCTGCGGCAGTTCCTGCCCAAGCTCGCCGAATGGCAGCGGACCCACGGCTATCCCTTCGAGTTCTCCACCGAAGCCTCGGTCAACCTCGCCGACGATCCGGAGCTTCTGGAGCTGATGGGGGCGGCCAATTTCTTCGGCATCTTCGTCGGCATCGAAAGTCCGGATCCAGAGACGCTGATCGCGATGCGGAAGAAGCAGAACACCCGGCGCAACATCGCCGAGAGCATCCACAAGATCTACGCCGCCGGCATCCTGGTCACCGCCGGCTTCATCGTCGGCTTCGACAACGAGAAGGTCTCGATGGCGGAGTCCATGATCGACTTCATCGAGGAGGCGGCGATCCCCGTCGCAATGGTCGGACTGCTCTATGCCTTGCCGAACACGCAGCTGACGCGCCGCCTGGAGCGCGAAGGCCGGCTCCATCCGGGCCACGACGTGGCGCCGACCATCGGCGCCGATCAGTGCACGGCCGGGATCAACTTCGATCCGGTGCGCCCGCTGCGCGACATCCTGACGGACTACAAGCGCGTGCTGGAGCGCGTCTACAGTCCGGCCGCCTATGCAGCACGCGTCGACCGCCTGATGACGCTGCTCGACCGTTCGCGGCAGCGCCACGAGCTCGCGGAAGGGGACATTCGCGCCAAGCTCGGCGCGATGGAGACCGTGCACCGTGTCGTCTCCGCGCTTCCCGAAGCGCGCGGCCCGCTGTGGCAGACCTTCATGAACTGCGCCAAGCGCGACACGTCATCGGCGCGCATCGCCGTGCAGATGATCGCGGCCTATGCGCATCTCGGGCCGTTCTCGCGCAAGGTCATCGCTGCCATCGATGAGCGCCTGGCGGCGCTGGACGAGCACGTGCCCAATCCCGTCGTGGCCGCGGGCGCGAGCGAGGCTCGACATCTGGCCTGACACCGGAGAGCCGATGGGGACCGCCGGCGACGCCCTGGTGCGCCGCGGGCGGGCCATGCGGCAATCAAAGTGGCCGTCTTGTGAGATCCCGGCTTGACAGCCGGACAACCTCAAGCTGATCGTCATCAAAGCGACACCGGGCCTGCCGTGATTTCGGCACCTGGAAAGTTCCGCGCGGGGTATTTGAACCAACCCGCGAGGCCCTGTGTGTCCGTGCGACATCGCGACTGACGTCATTGCCGGATTAGCTTTTGCGGGGTTGAGCCATGTCCAGGAAGGTGGTCGTCTGGTCGATTGCATTGTTGGCCGCGGCGGTGCTGGTCCTCATGTATCTGCCTTCCTTCATCACCGATTCCATCTACAAGAACGTCGACGACATTACCGACGGCGAGATGCCCGCCACCGTCACCGCATTTCAATCGGGGCCGGACGTCGTCAGCACCATCGGCGGCAGCGGCGACGGCTTGAACTGCAGCCTGCCACGCTGGGCCAACATCTTGTTCGACGGCGGAAGGGATTCCGACCAGAAGCGCCATCTCATCCTGCAGCGCTTCAGGCAGGCCTGCGTCTTTCACGACCTGTGCTATCGCCACGGCCTTGCCACCTATGGCTATAACCAGAACGATTGCGATCGCATTCTTCAAAACGCGGCGTTTCGGCTCTGCGTCTACATTCGCAACGGCATTCAGGAGAGCAGCGCGGCCCGCTGTCAATCCGACTCCAAGATGGTTCTGGCCGGTGTGGGCCTCGGAGGCTACGAGGCCTATCGCGGCTGGGACCGGTCGACCTATTTCGAGTTCGATTCCGACCCGTCGCGGTCGAACGGGTTCCAGGTCAGCCGTGTGGTCAGTCATCCATTCAAGGCGATTGCACCAGCGAAATACGCCAGTGACCCCGATCAGGTCATTCTCATGTTCGAGAACCTTCGCTCCAATCTTGCGGTGACCTGCATCACCTGCGCGAATGTTCCCGTCCTCGAATGGACCACCGATCCCAATGCCGTCAGCGCCGAACTGCGTTCGGTCGGGGTGACGCGGTTGCCGGACGTGCTGCTCAGGCGCGTGCCCATGCTGACCGAAACAATGCCGGTCTGGTTGCCGCCGCGCCGGCGGCACGCGGCGCCGCATCTCCTGGTCGATGGAGCGGGCAAGGATCATCTGATCTGGATGAGCCGGAACAACCCGGAGAACAGCGTATCCTGCATCGTCGGCGCCGATGCGGCGCGACTCCTCACCAACACCTTGCCGACCCGCGATCTGTGCTCGGTCGATGCGGGCCCGTCGCTCACCCGCGTGGAGATCGACATGTTCGCGAGTTCTCCGCTTCCGATGGAAGTGCCCGGAAGTCCCGACATCATCTATGCGACGTCGATCAGCCCACAGAAGACGACAGAGCATCATCTGAGCTTCTGTTCGCGCTCTGCGTCCAGGAAGGTCGAGGAAACCGGCCATGACGACCAGTCCAAATGCATCACCTTCCCCGAAACGGAGGTCCGCAAGGGCGCGGCGCTCGGCGCATTTCAGAACTTTCCGCTGGTTCGTCCCGGACAGCAGATCTACTTCGCGCGGGACATCGCGCAGCGGACGGATTCGCCGCTGACCGCGGCCTGGCAGCGCGCCTTCGGCAATGCCTTTTCACCCGAAGGCGCGCTGCTCGTGATCGACGTTGCACCGCCGCTCGCCGCCAAAGGCCCTCTCGCGGCCAAGCTGAAGAAGATCGTCCGGTTCGACATTGACGACCGCTTCGACCCGATGATGCCGATGACGCGCAAGGTGGACGATTTGCGATTCCTGAGCCTCGAGGCGACGAAGACGAGCGTGCACCTTCGCATGATCGATTTCGCCAAGCACAACCCCTCCGTCGGCAATGTGCAGCTGATGATGAGCAACGGCGAGGTGGACCTGGATCGCTCCTGGGCGGAAAGGCCCATGGTGGTGCTGGAGACCCGGGACACGCGACCGAGGACCAAGCTGGTGTTCTCGCGTGGGGAGATCGCGGTGGAAGCAAGCAAGCCCGTCACCTCCGCCGCGACGACGGAAGCATTGACGCTGCAGACGCTGGTCTTCGAACGCGATGCCGCGGCGCCTTCGAACACGCCGTTCGTGAAATCGGCTGGAGCGGCGTGCCGGATCGTCTATGAATTCGAACCGGACCGCACCGATTGGCCGTGCTACCGCGCGTTCGACCCCGACCGCACGATGCGGGCATCGCCGGCGACGCGGCTGCAGGCATCCCAGATGCTGGTCGGGCGATTCACCCAGGCCGGCGGCCATGGCATCGCATTCCCCGATCTCTGCCTGAAATCGGAGCCGATCATCCTGGCACCGCAAGGGACCACGTTTGTGCCCGTGAGCGAGACCGCGGGCTGGCAGGGACCGCCCAGGTTTCAACGGACGGTCAAATGCGAGCCGCTCGATGCCGCGGCAGCCGTGAGCCGTCCCATCGCGCAGAAGGCTCCGTGAACGCCGCCGGAAAGCGCGTGAAATGCGCTCGGTCTATTTCACCGCCAGCCGCAGGAAGCTCATCACGCTGCCGAGCGCGGCAAAGCCTGCGCCGAGCGCCAGCGCCAGTGTCGCGCCGTCGTGACCTGCGAGCGCGAAGCAGGCCGCGGCGAGCGCCGCGCCCGTGGTCTGTCCGATCAGGCGCGCCGTGGCGACGATGCCGGAGGCGCTGCCGCTGCGATGCGGCGGCGCGCTTCCCATCACCGCCTTCATGTTCGGCGCCTGGAAGAAGCCGAACCCCATGCCGCAGATCACCATCCGCCAGATGATGTCGGCTATGGCGGGATTGGGCGGCAGCATCGCGAGCAGCGCCATGCCGAGGCCGAGCAGCACGAGGCCGATGCCGCCGAGCAGGCCGACCGCGTAGCGGTCGGACAGGCGCCCGGCGATCGGCGCCATGATGCCGACCACCAGCGGCCATGGTGTCATGAAGAAGCCGGTCTCGACCTGCGAGCGCCCGAGCACGCCCTCGAAGTAGAACGGCAGCGAGACGAAGGCGAGGCCTTGGACTGCGAAGGAGCACACCGCGGTTGCGGCCGACAGCGCGAACATCGGCCGGCTGAACAGGTCGATCGGCAGCATCGGCGCCGGATGATCGGCATGGCGGCGCGTCAGGATGAATCCGAGCGCGAGCGCCGAGACCAGCTCGATGCCGACGACCACCGGCGACAGATTGTGCGCGGCGCTGCCGATGCCGGTGATGAACAGGCCAAGGCAAGCCGCAGCGAGAGTTGCGCCGAGAAAGTCGAAACCGTGATCCGCCCGCGGCGTCTTCGGCAGCATCGCAAAGCCGATGCCGATCGCGACGAGGCCAAACGGGATGTTGACGGCGAACAGCCACGGCCACGGGCCGAGCGCGAGGATCGCCGACGCAATGGACGGCCCGAAGGTGAAGGCGGTCGCGACCACCAGCGCGTTGTGGCCGAAGCCGCGGCCCTGCATCCGGCCTGGATAGACGAAGCGCACCAGCGCCGTATTGACGCTCATGATGCCGCTCGCGCCCAGGCCCTGCAGCGTGCGCGCGACGAGCAGGCTGTCCAGCGACCACGCCACCGCGCAGAACAGCGAGGCGATGGTGAACAGGATCAAGCCGCCGAGATAGATGCGCTGGTGCCCGACGATTTCGCCGAGGGCTCCGAGCGGCAGCAGCGTCGCCACCAGCGCGATCTGGTAGACGTTGACGACCCAGACCGACTGCTCCGGCGTGACGTGCAGGTCGGCGGCGATGGCGGGCAGGGCGATGTTGGCGATCGCGGTGTCGAGCGAGGCCATCGCCAGCGCGGTGAAGATGGCGGCGATGGCCCAGCGCCGCTGCGCGGCCGGCAAGCCATCGGACATGGAGTGATCGGGCTCGCGCGCGGCGGCGGGTAACGTGATTGTCATTGCCTTATCGTCATCACCTTGCGCGTTGCGGCGTGTGGGCCGAGGGGCCCGTCGGCATGTACTACGGCCGGGCGGCCTGCCACAGGCACAAGCGCGCATGCTGTGTATGCGCGAAGGCGGGGCGATCATGCCGCCGACCAGCGTATGATCGCGGCAGTTGCTGCAATCCCAGGAGAACCCCATGCATATCGTCGTCTTGCCCGGTGACGGCATCGGGCCGGAGATCACGACCGCGACTTCAGGCGTGCTGCGCGCGGCGTCCGAACGTTTCCAGCTCAATCTGCGCCTGGAGGAGCACGCGGTCGGCCATGCAAGCCTGAGGCTATCGGGCACGACGGTGCGCCCCGAATTGCTCGACATCGTCCGCGCCGCCGACGGGCTGATCCTGGGGCCGACCGCGACCTTCGACTTCAAGGACGAGGCGCATGGCGAGATCAATCCGTCCAGGCATTTCCGCAAGAGCCTCGACCTCTACGCCAATGTCAGGCCGGCGCGCACCTATGCCGGCAGGCCCGCGCGATGCGGGCATTTCGACCTCGTCGTGGTGCGAGAGAACACGGAAGGGTTTTACGCCGACCGCAACATGGAACAGGGCAACGGCGAGATGCTGGTGACGCCCGACGTTGCGATCTCGCTGCGCCGGATCACGCGGGCGTGCTGCGAGCGCATCGCACACGCCGCCTGCCGCCTGGCGATGAAGCGGCGCCGGCATCTCACCATCGTGCACAAGGCCAATGTGCTCAAGATCGGCGACGGCATGTTCCTCGGCGTCTGCCGCGAGGCGGCGAAGGCGTATCCCGGTCTCACCGTCGACGACATCCTCGTCGACGCCATGATGGCGCATGTGGTGCGCAACCCCGATCGCTTCGACGTCATCGTCGCCACCAACATGTTCGGCGACATCCTGTCCGATCTCACCGCCGAGCTCTCCGGCAGCCTCGGCCTCGGCGGCTCGCTGAACGTCGGCGACCGCTATGCCATGGCGCAGGCCGCCCACGGCTCGGCGCCAGACATCGCGGGACAGGACATTGCCAATCCGGTCTCGCTGATCCTGTCGGCCGCCCTGCTGCTCGCCTGGCACGGCGAGCGGAGCGGGACTGCGCGTTATGAGGAGGCTGCACGTGCGATCGAAGCGGCAGCGGCGAAGGCGATCGCCGGGGGCAGGGCAACGCGCGACGTCGGCGGCAAGCTCGGCACCATCGCGGCAGGGGCGGCGGTTGCGGAGATCTTGCAGGCGGGGTGATTGCCGCCGAGTGCATATTCTTTGGGTTTCGAAACAAAAAGTCGAAAAACAACCCCATGCACAGTAGACGACCCATTGATCGATAAGGGTTTTTCGAATTGCCCATACTTCGTGTGGGATCGTCGATGCGTTTCGCCGCGCTCTACATCCTGCGGGCTTGTTCTGCCTTTGCTCCCAAGCCGACGGCCGCACCGCCCTTCGATTATCGTCCCGCCTTCACGGCAGAAGGGTCATGAGCTCATAGACGACGACGGCCGCGCCGAGACAGCGCCGCCAGGGATTCACGCCGCGAGCGATCTCGTCGGCGCCCCAGATGATGAGTCCGCCTTTCGCGACGATCGTCAAGCCGACGCTGGCCTTGCCGGCGGAAGGCCAGAGCCAGAGCAGAACGGCCGCGACGATCACGATCCATAGAACGAGATTCGGCCACTGGGCGATGGTGATGGCGCCTGTTTCGCGGCTCCGGAAGAACCACTCAAGAAACCGCCGCACGATCGCCTAGCCGATCAGAGCTCGACCTCACCCTCTTCGCGACCTTTCCAATAGGTCACGCGGTTGGCTTTGACCTTGATCAGGACGATGCCTGGCGTATCGATGCCCTCGTCGAACCATTTGTCGAGATCGCTCGTCCAGTGCTGTTGGAAGGCCGCCTTGTCCCGGATCAGTTCGGCAGTCCCTTCGACGGCCACGTAAATCCCCTTCGAGAACAGGCCCGCTTCCGACGAAAATCCGAGCGCGACTTTGGGATTCCGTTGGATATCCGATACGGTCCGCGCCTGTTCGTAGGTGAAGTAATACGAGGTGCCGTCATAGGTGACGTCGCCATTGTTGCTCATGGGACGGTTGGCGATCTGGCCGTTCTCGGTATGCGTCGACAAAATGGCGATGTCGATGTCGGCCATTTCCTTCGCGATCTCGGCGAGCGATGTCTTGGGCATGAACTTTCCTCCAGTACGGCCGGAGCAACGACCGGATGAGGGCTATGTTCCTCGAAGAAAGGGTGGAGTGCACGGCTGTGCGTTCAGCGGCGACATCGCCGACCGCTATCGGCAGGTCTGGCGGTTGGCGTCCACGTTTGCAGGAATGGCCGCCGGCGCGGGTCGATCCTCCGGGAAACGGTCAGGCAGGCCCGCCCGCGACCGCACATTCGACGATCAATCGGCACATCGGCGCTCACGCATATGTGTGCGGCGATGCCGCCGTTCGAGAACGCCGGCTCATTGAATTACGACCGTAATTTAATATGATGACCATCATGAAAACGGCGTCAATGTCGTGCGCGGCACGGATTGCGCTTCTCCGCTCTTTCGAGGATCCCATGGCCGACACGACCGCCACTTCACCCACCGCGGCATCGCGAAAAACCACTGATCTCAGCTCGCTTGGACTCGCAATTGCAGCCGAAGCTATTCGGAACGGCGACATCACGTCCGAAGGCTATGCCAGGGCACTTCTGCAGCGCGCGGGAATGCTCGCAGAGCTCAACACCTTCATCACGATCGACGAGGCCGCCGTGCTGGCAGCCGCGAGGGATGCGGACAAGGCACGCGCGGCCGGATCGGCGGCACTCCTGCTAGGCGTGCCGCTCGGCGTGAAGGACAGCTATTTGACCCAAGGGCTGCCGACGAGCCTGGGTCTCGACAGCCTCGCCCATTTCGTGCCGCGCGAAGATGCGGACGCGGTCAGCGCGATCAAGGGGGCGGGCGCGCTGGTGTTCGGCAAGAACAACCTCGTCGAGATGTCCTATGGTTTGACGGGGCACAACGCACGTTATGGCCAGGTGAGGAATCCGCACGCGTGGGATCGCGTCTCGGGCGGCTCCTCCAGCGGCTCGGCCGCATCGGTTGCCGCCGGCATCGTTCCCGCCGCGTTGGGCGGTGACACCGTCGGGTCGATCCGGGTGCCCGCATCATTCTGCGGTGTCGTGGGATTCAAGCCAACCACCGGACGCTGGCCGCGCAAAGGCGTTGCTCCGATCTCACATACGCTCGACACTACGGGCGTATTCGCCCGCAATGTCGAGGACTGCCTTCTGGTGGATCAGATCGTGACGGGTGAGCAGGATGCGAAGTCGTCGGGTCGCGATGACCTGAGGGGAGTGCGACTGGCCTTCGCGCCGCGACAATTCCTGGATTTGGTGGATGCGGACGTCGAGACCGGTTTCCGCAACGTCGTTCGGCAGCTGCAGGATGCCGGCGCCGAGATCGTCGAGGTCGATCTCGGCGATGATTTCAATGCCCTCATTCAAACCGCGACATGGGGCATCTTCGCTCATGAGACAATGGGTGCAATCTCGGACTTCCTGCGCCGCCACGACATTCCCACCACATTCGAGGCGATCCATGAGGGCCTCAAGCCCCAGCTTCGGCAGGCATGGGGGCACATCGTATTGCCCGACGGTGCAGGCGCGACCTCGGCAGAGGCGTACCAGACGGCGCTCAGCGTGACGCGGCCGGAAATCCAGCAGCGCCTCAATGCGGCGTTCGTCTCTGAGGGCGCACTTGCGCTCTTGCAGCCGACGACACCTTGCACGGCGCCCTTGATCGAGGAGCAGGCGACCGTCCGCATCGCGGGACAGGAAGTCAGCTACCTCGCTCTGGCGAACCACACGGTGTCCGCGAGCAGCGTGGGGCTGCCGGGCATCAGCCTTCCCTGTGGCTTGTCTCGCGCCGGGCTGCCGATCGGCCTCGAGCTGGACGCCGCCCTGGGCAGCGACCGGGCACTTCTGAATCTTGCCCGCAGGATCGAAGGCGTCCTGGGTGCCAATTCGACTGCGAGCTGACCACAATGCCGGAACCCGGCAGCCTGACCGCCACCTGTCGCCGTGCTGCCGGCGCCCGCGAGAAATAAGAAGGTCGAGAGACAATGCGGTTTGAGAAGGGCCACAAGGCCGCAACGCGGCGGCACATCGTCGATGTGGCATCGAACTGCGTGCGCCGAGACGGCATCTCCGCGGCCGGGATTGGCGGGATCATGAGCGAGGCCGGCCTGACCAAAGGGGCATTCACTCCGCACTTCGAATCCAAGCACCAGCTGGTTCGTGAGGCGATGGCAAGTGCTCTCGGCGATCAGCAACATCGGTTCGACGAAGACCGGCAAAACGGCCTGGACCTCGAAGGGGCGATCCGGCGCTATCTGAACCGCGCTCACCTCGAAGACCCCGCGAGCGGTTGCCCTTCGGCGGCGCTGCTTCCGGAAATCGCCCGCCAGCCCCTGTCCATCCGTCAGGACTACGAAAAGGCACTGCAAGGCTACGTTTCAAGTCTCGCCGCATTGCTTCCGGAGGCCGGTTCTGCGGTGAGGCGCAGCCGCGCGATGGCCATCTTCGGCCTCATGGTGGGCACTCTGCAGTTCGCGCGGGCCGTGCCCGACCGCGCGAGGGCGAAGCAAATCCTCGAGGGCGGCGTGCAAGCCGCGCTGCAGCTGGCGCAGGCTCCTTCGTCCTGAAGATGACCTTCCTGAAGATAACATGGCGTGAATCCCCATTGCGCTTCAGCCCAGTTATTGCTTCCGATCTGCGGCGGCGGGTCTAGCCCGCCCTCGTTGAGCCAGATCAAGACTCGCCCTGCCAACGCGCCGGACCCTTCCATCAGTGCATCGATGGAAAGGCAGGCCGCATGCAGACTCTGTTCAGGGACATCCGGAATACCCCCTTGCTCTGGATGCTGGTCTTCGTACCCATCGTGCTGGTGGGCGAGGCGATGGTGCCGCATTCCCACACGCTCCTGTTCGTGCTGGCCGTGCTTGCCATCGTGCCGCTGGCGGCCCTGCTCAGCCACGCCACCGAGGCGGTCGCCGCGAAGACCGGCGATGCCGTGGGCGGCCTGCTCAATGCCACGCTCGGCAATCTGACGGAGTTAATCATCGCCATCACGGCGCTGCGGGCGGGCCAGTACATGCTGGTGAAGGCTTCGATCGCGGGCGCGATCGTCACCAATGCGGTGTTCATGCTCGGGGCCTGCCTGCTCCTCGGCGGTCTGCGCTACCACGTGCAGGAGTACAATCGCGCCGGCGCGCGGCTTTCGTCCGGCCTGTTGCTGATGGCAACCGTCGCCCTGCTTGCGCCGTCGGCGGTCGCCGATCTCGATCATCTGCCCCAGGACGGGACCGTCATTCACAAGCTCAGCGTCGGCATTTCAGTGCTGCTCATCGTTGCCTACGCGCTGGGCCTGGTGTTCTCGCTCCGGACGCACAAGGAGTTGTTTGCAAGCGCCGATCATGGCGATGGCGGGGAGGAGCACTGGCCGATCGGAACCGCGGTCGCGACATTGCTGGTCGTCACCGTGCTGGTGGCGCTGGTGAGCGAGATCTTCGTGGAATCGGTCCAGAAGGCGGCGGAAACCTTCGGGATGAGCCCCGCTTTTGTCGGCTTCATCGTCGTCTCGCTCGTCGGCGCCGCCGCCGAATTCGCGGTTGCCTTTGCCGCGGCGCGCAAGAACCGGCTCGACATGAGCGTCAGCATTGCGCTCGGCAGCGCCTCGCAGATCGCGCTGTTCGTTGCGCCTGCGCTGGTGCTGCTCAGCTATGTCGTGGGGCCGAAGCCGATGGACCTGCAGTTCTGGCCGGGCGCCGTCACAATGGTGATGATCGCAACGGTCACGTCGGCCTTCATCACCGCGAGCGGCCGCTCGGCATGGTTCGTTGGCGCGCTGATGATCTTCATCTACGCGATCTTTGCACTGACGCTGTATGTCATCCCGCCGGCGGAGCAGGGATGACGTTCGCACGGCTGAAGGGATGCGGCTCGCGTTAGCAGAGGATGGCGGCAGGCCGTGCTCTCGGTCTCAGGCCGTGCTCTCGGTCTGTCGATGGAACGGTCGACGTCGCAAGACGGCGCGGCGTTCGAGGGGCAGTTCCGTCCGGACGGATCGGGATGACGCCGATGATTGAGTGCCCGTGGTGCTGCAAAGCATGATTTAATTTGACTTTGTAGATGGTTAAAATTATGTTTTTTCTATATTAAATAAACTATTTAATTTGGGGCGCTCATAGCGCCAACCTTATTCGATCTATGCGTGTTCTCGTCGAGTATTGAAATCATGCGAACAGGCTGGGCCATCAGTTTCATCGGGGGGGTTGTCGAAAAAGGCGTGATACATGCGCCGACCCATTGAGACTGCACCGAAGAACGGACAAGACATCTGGCTGCAAGATGCGACAGGTGCCGTTGAGGTGGGCCACTGGTCACCAGAGGCGGACAAATGGGTCTGGCAGGACGGCTCTCCAATCAACGGTGCGCCCACCCATTGGTACCTCGCAGCCGAGGATGCCGATCCAGAGGATGAACGATCGGGCGGTTCATTCGTGGCGGCTGCAATTCTGATCCCCGGCATCCTCGTTGGGGCTTCCCTGCTCGGTGTGTTCGGGCCGTTCGAGGCGCGACCCTTTCCGGAAACGACGCGCGTCGGCGTCCAGAACGTCCTTCTCGATCAGCCGTCGGTCATGATCGGATCGCCAGTACCTCTTCGGCGCGACGGCACCGAATCCTTGACGGAGGAGGAAGCAGCCAGCTTGGTACGAGCCAGGCAGTGGCTGGACGAAGACACTCCGCGCAGCGTGGCACTCGCCAATGAGCTGGCCGCGGCGCACAGAGAGCGTGACGAGGCGGTCCAGCGTACGCACACGGCGGAACTCGCCGTGGAGGAGGCGCGGAAATCTCTGCAACAGGAGCAGGCCCGCAGCGTCGAGCTTGCGAACGACCTTGCCGGAGCCCGCGGCGAGATCGACAACCGTATCGCACAATCGCGCAAGGTGGACGATGTAGCCGCGCAGCAGCGAGATGCGGCAGCGGGGGAGATCGCAGAACTTCAGCGGTCTCTGCAGCAAGAGCAACAAAGGAACGCCCTCTTCGTGAGGCAGGCGAACGCCGCGCAGGCCGCATCCGAGAGCGCCGAGCAACAACGCCGCGAGGCACAATCACGTGCCGCCGCGCTCGCGAGCGAGCTCGCCGGAAGACCGCGCGGATCGGAAGCTGCGGCCGCGGATCAGATCGAGGCGGCGGAGCGGGAGATCGCGGAGCTGCGGCAATCCTTGCAGAATGCGCGGCAGAAGAACGCCGATCTCGTCGCCGAGACCAAGGCAGCGCAAGCCGCGGCGACCAATGCCGAACGACAACGCCACGCTCTCGAAGGAGTCCAGGCAAATGCGGCCGCGCTCGCGAAGCAGCTTGCCGAAGCGCGCCGCGAGGCCGAGACCCGGAACGAGCGATTGCGTGAGGCGAACGATGCGGCCTCGCAGCAGAGAGAAGCGGCGAACCGGGAGATCGTCGAATTGCGGCAGTCGCTGCAACGGGAACGGAACGAAGCTCGGGAGCGCGCCCTCGCATCGGCGTGGAGCCTTGCCGGCGTCCGCCTCCTGATGGAGCAAACAAACCGAGGCCCGAACCTGCCCACGCCGCCGCCATCAGCAAACCAGATCGAGGCGGAGGCGCGATTGATCCCGCGCGCCAGGGCGTTGCTCGATCAGGGAAATATTGGAGCTGCGCGCATAGTACTCGAGCTCGCGTCCGAGAAGGACATCGCGCAGGCAAGCTTCATGCTCGCGGAGACATATGATCCCACCGTTCTGTCCGCATGGGGGACCTATGGAACGCGCGGCGAAGAAGCCAAGGCGCGGGAGCTCTACGCCAAGGCGCAAAGGGGCGGAATTCGCGAAGCCAAGGAACGGCTCGATGCGCTGCATCGCTGACAACGGGTGTCTGGCCGTCCCAAGGGTTGCGCAAGGATTGCGCTGGCTGTCCAGAAAGGGATGACATGAACAAGGCGCCAAAGTCACTCTCGTCGCTGCTGCTCGCCGGCCTGGTGCCGGTCGCGATGCTGCTTCAGACCGCTTGCCTGGAAGCCCAAACCCCGAGGAATGCCAAAGCCGATACGGGGGGCGTCCGACAGCCTCTCCCGCAGGAGCGCGAAAAGAACCGGATGAACGCCTGGACGGTCGGGCTCGCCGGCGGCCTGCTCGAGGGCGCGCCGATCCGCCTCGCCGCGGAGATGGCCCGCGTCGTGGACGACGGAGCAGATCTGCATCTCCTGCCCATCGTCACGCGGGGGGCCACCGACAACCTGAATGCGCTGCTCTATTTGCGGGGGGTCGATACCGCGATCATCAATTCCGATGCGCTTGAAGAGTACAAGATCCAGGTTCCGCAGATCCAAAGTCGGATCACCTATTTGCTGAATCTCTTTCCGTCCGAGCTGCACATTTTCGTGCGGCCCGAGATCACAAGCCTGCAGGACCTTGCCGGCAAGAAGGTGAACTTCAACACCCAGGGCACCGCAGCCGCCTATTCAGGACCGCTGATCCTGAGCCGTCTTGGTATCGATGTCGAAAAGACGTTCATTCCGCATCAGCTTGCCCTGGAACAGATGCGCAAAGGCGAGATGTCGGCCGTCGTATTCATCACGTCGAAGCCCGTCGACGCCTTTGTACGCGGCCGCTGGGAAGCTGGATTCAAGTTTCTCCCGGTTCAGTACGACAGAAGGTTCGAGGACTATTATCTGCCCGCGACCCTGGACTCCAAAGAGTATCCCAATCTCATCAAGCAAGGTGAGCGGGTCTCGACCATCGCGGTGCCAACGGCTCTCGTCTCGTTCAATTGGCCGCCGCGTTCGAATCGCTACCAGCGCGTGGCGCGCCTTGTCGACTACCTGTTCGCGCGGATTGACCGGCTGCAGGCGCCAGGCTTTGATCCGAAGTGGCAGTCGATCAACCTGGCCGCGACCGTCCCCGGGCTCGCCCGCTTCCAGGCCGCCCAGGAATGGCTGGATCACAAGGCGCGCAGCGCGCAGGCGCGGCCATGAGGGCTGCGGCTCCTCCCCTTGCCGTCGTCTTCAATGTCGCCTGCGGAATCGCCTACGCGCAAAGCACGAATGATCCCATGGAAACGCTTCGGGCTTGTTCGGCGATGAAGGGATCGGCCCGGCTGGAATGTCTGCAAGGTCTGTCGCATAAGATTCCACCGCCCAGTGGGCGAGTGGCAGGTGATAGCTGGATCGTCAGCGAAACGACCTCGCCAGTGGATTATCTGCCGGTCGTCGTCGCCATCGTCTTTTCTGTCGGCAGTTCGGATGGCGCTGCAATGCAACTCGCGATCCACTGCCGCAAAGGTCGCACGGAAGTCGTCGTTGCAGGACCGACGGTGACACGCAGTGCCAACGAATATGCCATCTCCTTTCGGCTCAATGCCGAGCCGCCGCGGCAACTCGTGGCGGCTTCGCCATCGTTCGGCTCCGGGGTGGCATTCGGCGGCGACGTCGTGCCGTTGCTGACCTCGCTACCCGACGATGGTCACATCGTCGTTCGTCTTTCCAGCCGTACTGGCGCGGTGCAGGAGGGGCAATTCCCGCTCGGCGGGTTCAAGAACGTGCGCGAAAAAGTGGGGGCTGCATGCAAATGGCCACATGCCGTCGCCAGACCGGAAAGGTGATGGTCAGGGATAGGGAGACACGAGATGATCAATCGGAAGTCGGCGATGGCAGTCATAAGCGGCGTGGCGATGCTGATTCTGGTCGCACCAAACGCGCTGGCGCAGCAGGGCAACCAATTGTTCCCGCAGGCGAGCGAGAAGAGCCAGGCGAGCGACCAGAAGAATTCGGGTCGCCAGACGCAGGCGAACAAGTCGGCGCAGAAACGCACGAGCAAGCAGGACCTTGCGAGCAGGGCGGCAATGGCTCAGGCGACGAGCCCCGGGATCGCCAAGAAGCCGCATCAGCTGATACTGCAGGTCAATTCCAACGAGCCGGCGATGATGAACCTCGCACTCAACAACGCGACCAACGTCGCCCAATATTACCGCGACCTCGGCGAGCCGGTGTCGATCGAGGTCGTCACCTTTGGCCCCGGCCTTCACATGCTGCGCGAAGACACGTCGCCGGTGAAGCCGCGCATCGAGATGCTGGCGATGAGCAACCCCGAAATTTCCTTCAAGGCCTGCGGCAACACCCAGGACAACATGCGCAAGGCAGAGAACAAGGACATCAACCTGATCGCACAGGCGACGGTGGTTAAGTCCGGTGTCGTCCGCGTCATGGAGCTGCAGGAACAGGGCTGGAGCTACGTCAAACCGTGAGGCCCGCGGCAAGGCGGCCGCGGGATGCCTCTGTCAGACCATGTCGAGCCCGTAAGCAAAACGCCCGACGTCATGCCCGTCCGGCAAGCCGCACGAGCATGCGCTTCGTGGGGCCGCCCGGATCCGCAGGCGCCCCCTAAAACTGATACCGCCGCAAGCCCCCGTCCACCGGGATCACCGTGCCCGTGATGTAGCGCGCCACCGGGGACGCCAGGAACACGGCGAGGGCCGCGAGGTCTTCCGGCTCGCCCCAATAGCCGACCGGGATTTCCTCTTCCGCGAAGCGCTCGCGATAATCCGGCGGGTAGTTGCGGCGAATCTGCTCGCTCATGATGCGGCCGGGCGGGATGCAGTTGATGGTGATGCCGTGCTCGCCGATCTCGCGCGACAGGCCCTTGGCCCAGGCGTGCACCGCGGCTTTCGCGGCGAAGGCGGCGTTGAGGCCTTCCGGCTCGGACTTGCCGGTGATGTTGACGATGCGGCCCCATTTGCGCTCGATCATCTGCGGCAGCAGGGCATGGGCGATGCGGCGATAGCTGGTGAAGTTGAGCGCGATCGCCTCGTCCCACTTGCTGTCGGGCGCATCGACGGGGAGGGGACGGCTGCCGCCGGCATTGTTGACGAGGATATCGACATGGCCGAGCTCCTTCATCGCGAAGGCCGCGATCTTCTCGGCGGCCTCCTCGGCCATCACGTCCTGCTCGAACGGCGTGATCAATCCGCCACCGACTTCCTTCACCAACTCGGCAAGCAGATTGGTGCGCCGCGCCACGCCGACGACGCGCACGCCTTCGGCAGCCAGCCCTCTGGCGATGGCACGGCCGATGCCGATGCTCGCGCCGGTGACGACAGCAGTTTTCGATTTGAGCCCGAGGTCCATGGTCGCACGCTCTCTTGTTTGCTTTTTTGCTTGTTGCGGTTCGCTTCCTGCCCTGTCCCTGCCCAGGATGAATTGCTCGGCGGGGACGAGCAGTGGTAACCAAGAGCCTCAGTGAAGGAAACACGAAAAAGAAAAGGCGCGAGCGATGGTTTGGGATCCGCAGCAATATCTGAAGTTCTCCGGCCACCGCCTGCGGCCTGCCGTCGACCTGTTGATGCGAATTCCGGATTTCGCGCCGCGCGCGATCGCGGATCTCGGGGCGGG
Source organism: Bradyrhizobium sp. 1(2017) (assembly GCF_011602485.2). Taxonomy (NCBI): domain Bacteria; kingdom Pseudomonadati; phylum Pseudomonadota; class Alphaproteobacteria; order Hyphomicrobiales; family Nitrobacteraceae; genus Bradyrhizobium; species Bradyrhizobium sp. 1(2017). The sequence goes on from NZ_CP050022.2 coordinate 2,419,212, forward strand.
CGCCGGAAATGTGACGAAACTGATCAAGGAGCGCTGGCCCGATGCAAGCGTGACCGGCGTCGAGGGCTCGGCCGAGATGGTCGCGGCAGGCCGCAAGGCCGCGCCCGACGTGGAATGGTCACATGAAGACCTCGGCCATTGGCGTCCCGCAAAGCGGTATGACTTGATCTATTCCAATGCCGCACTGCACTGGCTGCCCAATCATGCGGCACTGTTCCCGTCGGTCATGAAGGAGGTGACGCCTGGCGGCATGCTCGCGGTGCAGATGCCGCGCAACTTCACCGCGCCCTCGCATGTGTTGATCGGCGAGACGGCCCTGGACGGTCCCTGGCGATCCAAGGTCGAGCACCTCGTCACCCCGCCGCCGGTCGAGGGGCCGGCCTTCTATCACGAGCTTCTTTCGCCGCTGTCACAAAACATCGACATCTGGGAGACCGAATATCTGCAGGTGCTCGAAGGCGAGAACCCCGTGAAGGAATGGACCAAGGGGACCTGGCTGACGCGCTATCTCGATGTCCTGCAGGGTGACGAGAAGGCCGCGTTCGAAGCGGCCTATGGGGCGCGCGTCGCAAGGTCCTATCCGAAGAATGCCGCGGGGCAGACCCTGTTCCCGTTCCGGCGCCTCTTCATGGTCGCTCAGCGCAAAGGCTGATGGCCCTGCCGCAATGCGATATGAGCGCTATTCCCTTGGACGAGCGCGGTGCCGGGTTGCGCATCCGGCGGTCGTCAAGCTAGCTTGGCTGCGGCAAGTTGGGCTTAGGTCTAGTTGTTCGGGTGGTGGCTAGCAGCCAATACAGACTGCGAGACTGGACGGCAAAACAAAAATAACCCGGTTTAGAGGTTGTTGGGAGGTTACTTCATGCGCAAGCTGCTGCTTCTTGCGGTTGCCGCTACGGCTGTTCTCATCGCTCCTGTCGCCCAAGCCCAGAGTCCGATCGTCATCAAATTCAGCCATGTCGTGGCGAACGACACCCCGAAGGGCAAGGGCGCGCTGAAGTTCAAGGAACTCGCCGAGAAGTACACCGACGGCAAGGTCAAGGTCGAAGTCTACCCGAACTCCACGCTCTACAAGGACAAGGAGGAGATCGAGGCGCTCCAGCTCGGCTCGGTGCACATGCTGGCGCCCTCGACTGCGAAATTCGCGCCGCTCGGCATCAAGGAGTTCGAGGCCCTCGACTTGCCCTGGCTGTTCAAGGACGACCAGACCTATTCCAACGCGATGAAGGGCACCGTCGGCAAATGGCTGTTCCAGAAGCTCGAGGCCAAGGGCATCACCGGGCTCGCTTATTGGGACAACGGCTTCCACATGCTCTCGGCCAACCGCGCCCTGGTGAAGCCGACCGATTTCCAGGGCCTGAAATTCCGCATCTCCGGATCGAAGGTCGCGGACCAGTATTTCCGGCTGCTCGGGACGATCCCGCAAATCATGGCGTTCTCCGAGGTCTACCAGGCGCTTCAAACCGGCGTCGTCGACGGTTGCGAGAACACGCCGTCCAATTATCTGACGCAGAAGTTCTACGAGGTGCAGAAGGACATCACCGTGTCCTATCACGCGCATCTGCAATATGCTGTCATCGTCAACGCGAAGTTCTGGTCGGGCCTGCCGCCCGACATCCGCACCCAGCTCGACAAGGCGATGGCGGACGCGACCGACTACACCAACTCGATCGCGCGCCAGGAGAACGAGGACGCGCTGGCCGAGATCAAGAAGACAGGCAAGACCACGCTGCATTACCTCACCGACGCCGATCGCAAGGCGTGGCAGGAGGCGATGCAGCCGACCTACAAATGGGCGAAGGGCCGGGTCGGGCAGGAGGTGCTCGATCTCGTCGCCAAGGAACTCGACGTCAAGATGAACTGACGGCCGCGCCTTACTGAGAACAATAACGACGGTCGGGAGTGATCGCACTCCCGGCCGTTTCGCTCTTGAATGGACGAGCCAATGCTGGGGGGACGAAGTTGCTGCGTGCGCTGAACCGGGTGCTCAATCATCTCGAGGAATGGCTGATTGCGACGATGATCGCGGCGGCGACCTCGCTGATCTTTGTCGCGGTGCTGCACCGTTACGGTGCAGGCCTTTCCATCGACATCGCCAAATGGGCGGAAGCCCGCAATCTGGCCTTCCTCGCCGTGCCCGCGCGGGCGGCGTTCGTCTGGCTCGCCGCGCTCGACCTGTCCTGGGCGCAGGAGCTCTGCATCTACATGTTCATCTGGATGGCGAAGTTCGGCGCGGCCTACGGCGTGCGCACCGGCATCCATGTCGGCGTCGACGTGCTCGTCAACATCCTGCCGGGCGGATCGCGCCGCCGCGTCATCACGTTCGGACTGCTGTGCGGCGCGTTGTTCACCGCCATCGTCGGCTATTTCGGGGCGGCGTTCGTCAGCCAGATGTGGCAGACCGGCCAGCAGTCCAACGACCTCGAAGCGCCGATGTGGATGGTGTATCTCACCATCCCGCTCGGCTCCGCCCTGATGTGCTTCCGCTTCCTGCAGGTGGCCTGGTCGTTCCACCGCACCGGCGAGCTGCCGCATCACGACATGGCCGGCGTCGAAGGCGTCGAGGCGGATCCGGTGCATCCGGCGCCGGTCACGCCCACTCAGGTCGTGCGGGACGAGCGCAGCCCGCTTGGCTGGATCCTGATGCTCCTGCCGGTCCTGATCGTCGCCCTGTGTTTTGCGCATGCCGGCCACGTCATCACGCTGCCGCAAGGCGTGCGCGTCCTCATCGTGTTCGCGCTCCTGCTGTCGTTGATGCTGACGGGCATGCCGATCTCGATCGCGCTCGGTCTGACCGTGCTCAGCTTCATGTTCACGCTGACCGACGTGCGAACGGAATCGGTGGCGCTGAAGCTGTTCACCGGCATCGAGAATTTCGAGATCATGGCGATCCCGTTCTTCATCCTCGCCGGCAACTTCCTGACCCATGGCGGCGTGGCGCGCCGGATGATCACGTTCGCGACCTCGCTGGTCGGCCATTGGTATGGCGGTCTCGCGTTGTCGGGCGTGGTGGCCTGCGCGCTGTTCGCGGCGATCTCCGGCTCCTCGCCGGCGACCGTGGTGGCGATCGGCTCGGTGATTTTGCCGGCAATGGTCGCGCAAGGGTTTCCGAAGCGGTTCGGGGCGGGCGTGATCACGACGTCGGGCTCGCTCGGCATTCTCATTCCGCCGTCGATCCCGATGGTGCTCTACGCCGTCTCCACCAATAGCTCGGTCGGCAAGCTGTTCATCGCCGGCATCGTGCCGGGTCTCGTGTTGGCCACGCTGCTCGGCATGACGACGTTCTATCGCGCCTGGCGCAACGACTATCCGCGGATGCCGAAGGCGACGCTGTACGAGCGCTTCGATGCATTCCGCAAGTCGATCTGGGGCATCCTGCTGATCGTGATCGTGATCGGCGGCATCTATAGCGGCCTGTTCACGCCGACGGAGGCTGCCGCGGTCAGCGCGGTCTACGCCTTCATCGTCGCGGTGTTCATCTACAAGGACCTCAAGCTGCGCGACGTGCCGCGGGTGCTGCTGTCGTCGGCGAATCTTTCGGCGATGCTGCTCTACATCATCACCAACGCCGTGCTGTTCTCGTTCCTGATGACCTATGAGAACGTGCCGCAGGCGCTGGCACAGTGGATGATCGACCAGGGCCTGGGGTGGATCGGCTTCCTGCTGCTCGTCAATCTGCTGCTGCTGCTGGCGGGCAACGTGATGGAGCCGTCCTCCATCATCCTGATCATGGCGCCGATCCTGTTCCCGGTCGCGGTCAAGCTCGGCATCGACCCCATCCATTTCGGTATCCTGATGACGGTCAACATGGAGGTCGGGCTGTGTCATCCGCCCGTCGGCCTCAACCTCTATGTCGCCTCAGGCATCGCCAAGATGGGCATCACCGAGCTCACGGTGGCGGTGTGGCCGTGGCTGCTGACGATGCTGGGATTCTTGGTGGTCGTGACGTACTGGCCGGGCCTGTCGTTGTGGCTGCCGAGGCTACTGGGGATGTAGCCGAAGAAAACGTCGTAGCCCGGATTGCGCTTCCCTTCATCCGGGCTACGCATCCTCCGTTGCCAATGGCCATCGACCGCCGGATGCGGTTAGATGCCGCGCGACAAGCCGGGAGGAAAGAGCATGACAGAACCCAGCAGCAGCGAGCCGAAAGACGCAACACCCTCCGTCATCGCGCAGCATGACGCCATGTTGAACGCGCTGCCGTTCTCCGACACGCGGGATTTCGACGACGCTGCGCGCGGCTTTCTCGGCACGATCGAGAATGCAGAGATCACCAATCCGCAAGGGCGTACGGTCTGGAGCCTGAAGCCCTACGGCTTCCTCTCGGCCGAGGACGCGCCGCCGACCGTCAATCCGAGCCTGTGGCGACAATCGCGCCTCAACATGCATCACGGGCTATTCGAGGTCGTGCCGGGCGTCTATCAGGTGCGCGGGCTCGACATCGCCAACATGACGCTGATTGAGGGTGACAGCGGCGTCATCGTCGTGGACACGCTGACCTCGATCGAGGGCGCGCGGGCCGCACTCGAGCTCTATTTCAGGCATCGCGGACGGAAGCCGGTCGCGGCCGTCATCTTCACCCATACCCATACCGATCATTGGGGCGGCGCGCGCGGCGTGCTGGAGGAGGATGCGCCCATCATCGCGCCGAACCTGTTCATGGAGCATGCCGTCTCCGAGAACATCATCGCGGGACCGGCGATGTTGCGGCGTGCGCAATACCAGTTCGGCCCGCTGCTCGCCAAGGGCGTGCGCGGCCAGGTCGATTGCGGTCTCGGCAAGTCGATGGCGGCAGGATCGGTTGCGCTGCTGCGGCCGACCGATTTGATCATGGCGACCGGCGATACGCGCGTGATCGACGGTGTCGCGTTCGAATTCCAGATGGCGCCGAACAGCGAAGCGCCGGCAGAGATGCACTTCTTCGTCCCGCGCTATCGGCTGTTGAACCTCGCGGAGAACTGCACGCACAATTTCCACAATCTGCTGCCGTTCCGGGGCGCCGACGTGCGCGACGCGCTGGCCTGGTCGAAATACCTGAACGAGGCCCTGCTGCTCTGGGACGGCAAGGCGGAGGCGATGTGCGGCCAGCATCACTGGCCGGTGTGGGGGCGCGAGCGCATAGGCACGATGATCCGGCAGCAACGCGACCTCTACAAGTTCGCGCATGACCAGACCATCCGCCTGATGAACCACGGTCTCACCGCCGCCGAGATCGCCGAGACGATCCAGCTGCCGAAGAGCCTGGAGGCCGCCTGGCACGGCCGCGGCTATTACGGCCACATCCGGCATAATGTGAAGGCGATCTACCAGAAATATCTCGGCTGGTACGATGCCAACCCGGTCAATCTCGATCCGCTGCCGCCGGTGGAGTCAGGCAAGAAGTATGTCGAGTATATGGGCGGCGCGGACGCCATCCTTGAGCGGGCGCGGACGGATTTCGACAAGGGCGAGTTTCGCTTCGTTGCGCAAGCGCTCGGCCATCTCGTCTTCGCCGAGCCGGACAATCAGGCCGCGCGCAAATTGCTGGCGGATACGCTGGAGCAGCTCGGCTATGCCGCGGAGAGCGCGACCTGGCGCAATGCCTATCTGTTCGGTGCGCAGGAATTGCGCCAGGGCATGCCGAAAGTGCCGGCGCGCCCGCCGATGCCGCGCGAGACGCTCGCAGCATTGCGCACCTCCCAGCTCTGGGACGTGCTCGGTATCCGCCTCAATGGTCCGAAGGCGGAAGGCAAGCACATCGTCTTGAACTGGAGCTTCTCCGACACCGGCGAGACCTTTGTGCTCAACCTGGAGAACTCTGCGCTCACCTATAGCGAAGGCGTGCGGGCGGAGGGCGCCGATGCCAGCTTCGCGCTGGCACGGTCGACGCTAGACGAGGTCATCGCGAAGCTGACGAGCTTTCCGGAGGCCGTCGCCGCGGGGAAGGTCAAGATGTCGGGCAACCCGATGAAGCTCGCCGAGCTGATGGGGCTGATGGACGAATTCCCGAGGATGTTCGAGATCGTCGAGCCAAAGCGGGCGGGGGTGGTGTAGGGCGGCGCTTGCTTCTTCCCTTCTCCCCTTGCGGGAGAAGGTGGCGCGCTCTGTCCAGCGGATGGATGGGTAACACAATAGACCGGATGGATAGGTGACAGTCGTTCATGATTTGATCAGCTGCGGCGCTGCGCTAGCGCAGCGCCGCAGCTTGCGTGTTTGCTGGTCGATGATGCCGATCGGCACGTCGAAGAAGCGCACTTGCCAGGCTCCGTCCTCGGTTTCCTCGACAGCGACTGCTTCACCGCCGAGAGCGCTGCAGATGTGGATGAGGTCGCCACGCCATTTGATCTCGCCGTTGGAGCGAACCTGGCGAACCGCGGCTTCGGATGGATAATCAGGCTTGGGAAGCCGCCTTGGCATCTCACGGGGCGAAGGCTGATAGCAGCTGGCAGGCGGGCGCTGGCCAAGCGCTTCGTGCGGCCGCTCTTCATTGTAGTCGCGTGCAAATGCCGAGAACCGACGAGCCTGCGCCGCCCGGGTTGGCGGCGGTGGCCGCATGGCTTCCAGAAGCGTGAGGTGAAAGCGCTCGTGCCGGCCGTTCTGCTGCGGGTGGCCAGGATCGATCCGTTCATGACGGATACCAAGCTTGATCCACCATACCGACAGCGCCGTCAGGCCGGTGGTTCCGGTCGAGGCGAATGGCGAGCCGTTGTCGGAGCGGATGATCTGCGGCAAGCCGTACTCGCGAAACGCCCGCTCCAGCAGTGGTTGGCATTCGCCATATTGCGTGCTGCCCGTCGCCGCCAAACTAATCAAATAGCGGCTGAAGCCGTCGGTCACTGTGAAGGGTTCAACCCGAGAGCCGTCGCCCAGTCGAATCCAGCCCTTGTGATCGAGAGCCCATACATGGTTGGCATGCCGAGGTACCGTCAGCTGCCCCATGCGCGGCGGCGCTCGTCGCCGCACCCGGCGACTGCTGACCAATCCCGCCCGTTTAAGAATCTCGCCTGCCGTCGAGGCCGACGGCCAATCGACGTCCCCTTGCCGAGCCTCGAGCCTGCTCACGATCTTGCGCGGTCCCCAGCTCGGCCGCTCAAGCCGCAGCCCCACGATCGCATCCACGATGTGCCGTGGTGTCGCGCGCCCATGCACCCGCGCGGCGTGGGAGCGTTCCGCAAGCCCCCCAGGCCCCTCCAGCCGGTAGCGTTCCAACCATTTGTAACCGGTCTTGCGACTGATCTCGTAGCGGTCGCAAAGCTCCGTCATCGTCCACAATCCGCTTCGCTGATCCGCGATGAACTTAATCCGTTGGTCCATTGCGCAGCTCTCTCGCCAAGGCATCGGCTGTTCCTCCCAGCCGACAGAGAACTGTCACCTATCCATCCGGTCTATTGTGTTACCTATCTATCCGGTCTGGACATCTCGGAGCCCTCTCCCGCAAGGGGAGAGGGCACTGCGACTGGCAACGGCGTGGAAGAGCTACTCCGCGCTGCTCACCAGCTTGATCCGCGGCGCTTGCGCCTCGGTCAGGCTGCGATAGGCCGCCAGATAGTCCAGGGCCATGCGCCGCGCTGTGAAGCGCGTCTCGAACTGCTTGCGGATCGCGGTGCGGTCGAGTTGCGAAAGGCGGTTCACCACCCCGGCGGCGCTGATGATGTCCTCGACCACGAATCCGGTGAGGCCCTCGTCGATGATCTCCGGCACCGAGCCGCGGTTGAAAGCGACGACCGGCGTTCCGCAGGCCATGGCTTCGATCATCACAAGGCCGAACGGCTCCGGCCAGTCGATCGGCAACAGAAGCCCGAGCGCGCCGCTCAGGAAGTCCGACTTCTCGTGATCGCCGATCTCGCCGATGAAGTCGATCAGCGGATTGTTCTCGATCATCGGCCGGATCAGTTCGTCATAGTAATCCTGGTCGGCGCGATCGACCTTGGCCGCAATCTTTAGCGGAATACCGCAATGAGTCGCGATCTTGATGGCGCGGTCGACGCCCTTCTCGGGCGCGATGCGGCCGAGCACGGCGAGATATTCCTGTTTCGCCGGCTTCGGCGTCAGCAGGTTCTCCGGAAGACCGTGATGGATCGTCGTCACCCAATTCGCCTGCGGCACCGGCCGGCGCTGCGCATTCGAGATCGAGATGACAGGCATCTTTGAGAAGGTGTTGAAGACCGGCTGATGCTCCGGCAGGTCGAGCCGGCCATGCAGCGTGGTCACGAATGGCGTCGGCTGCCGGTGGAACAGCGACCACGGATAATAATCGAGATGGAAGTGGAGGAAGTCGAACTCCTCGTCGTCACATTTTTGCCGCACCCGCTCCAGCAGCACCATGTGCAGTGCATTGGGATCGCGCACGGAACCGTCGAGACGGAGCGCCCGTGGCCACAGCGCATCCAGCTTGGCCGAGGTGTGGGAATCGCCGCTGGCGAATAATGTCACATCGTGCCCGAGGGCCACCAACTCTTCCGTCAACCAATGCACCACCCGCTCGGTGCCGCCATACAGCTTGGGTGGAACAGCCTCCGTCAACGGAGCTACCTGCGCGATGCGCATCTCACCATCTCCTTTGTGCGATCATGAACGTAAAAAGCCCCCGCCAGTACGGCACCGGCATGCCAGACAGGGGAACGTTCCCGCACTTGCGAAGTTCCTTCTCCTGAACGTTACATCTTCGACACGTCCGCGGACCGTCTCGATGCTGCCACTACATCTTCTCAGATCGTCCGCATCCGCATGTCGTGATCGCCCGGCCCGGGAACCGAGGCGAAGAGGTCGATGTTCAGTCGATCAGTAACAAAATGAAAATCAGCATAACGGGGCGATAGCCATATGGATCATCTTTCTGGATACGCGCGCAGGCCATTTGCCTTTGTCTTGCGCTATCTTCGGATGCGAATGGCGTCGCATCTGGTGATCCTAGCTGCGGTCGTTGGAGCGGTTGCCTGTTCCGTGGGCACGCAATATGGCGTCAAATCCCTCGTCGATGCCTTGTCCGCGGGACCTTCGCAAGGCGGCGGCGTATGGCTGGCATTCATTCTGCTCATGTCGCTGATCGCCGCCGACAATTTCCTGTGGCGGATCGCAAGCTGGACAGCGAGCTTCACCTTTGTTCGGGTCACGGGTGATTTACGCCGTGACATATTTCGTCATCTGACCGGGCACGCGCCGAGCTATTTCTCCGACCGCATGCCGGGCATGCTGACGAGCCGTATCACCGCCACCTCGAACGCGGTGTTCACGGTCGAGAACATGTTCGTCTGGAATGTGTTGCCGCCGTGCATCGCCACAGTTGCGGCAATCGCGCTGATTGGAACCGTCAGCCCGTATATGGCGCTCGGCCTGATCGTGATCGCCGGCGGCATGGTGGTTGCGATGTTCCACCTCGCCGCCGCCGGCAAGCCGCTGCATGACGATTTCGCCGACAAGGCCGCCGCGGTGGACGGCGAGATGATCGACGTCATCAGCAACATGCCGCTGGTCCGTGCCTTCTGCGGCATCGGCCACGAGCATGAGCGGTTCGACGCAACCGTGAACCGGGAGCTGACCGCGCGAAGCCGCAGCCTGCGTTATCTGGAAAAGCTGCGGCTATTGCATGCCGCGGTGACCGTGCTTTTGACGATCGCGCTGATGGCCTGGGCAATCACGCTCTGGCAGAAGGGCCAGGCGACCACCGGCGACGTCGTGCTGGTCTGTACGCTCGGCATCTCGATCCTGAGCGCCACGCGCGATCTCGCGGTGGCTCTGGTCGACGTCACCCAGCACGTCGCGCGGCTGACCGAGGCGATCGCCACGCTGCTGGTGCCGCACGATCTGCGCGATCACCCCGAGGCCGAGCCTCTCGTCAAGAGCGGCGCGGCAATCGCGTACAACAACGTCACCTTCGGCTATCCCGGCGGCGACAAGATCTTCGAGCGGTTCAGCCTTCGCCTGCAGCCCGGCCAGCGCGTCGGCCTGGTCGGCCAGTCCGGTGGCGGAAAGTCAACGTTGTTCACGCTGCTTCAGCGCTTCTACGACACCGACGTCGGCAGCATCACCATCGACGGCCAGGACATCTCCATGGTCACGCAGCAGAGTCTCCGCGAGGCGATCTCCGTCGTGCCGCAGGACATCTCCCTGTTTCATCGCTCCATACGCGAGAACATCCGTTACGGCCGCCCGAACGCGACCGACGACGAGGTGCTGCGTGCGGCGATCGCGGCGCGCTGCGATTTCATCGACGGCCTGCCCGAAGGCCTCGACACCATGGTTGGCGACCGCGGCGTGAAGATGTCGGGCGGCCAGCGCCAGCGGATCGCGATCGCGCGCGCCTTCCTCAAGGACGCGCCGATCCTGCTGCTGGACGAAGCCACCGCGGCGCTCGACAGCGAGTCCGAAGAGGCCATCCGCGAGGCGCTGTCGCGGCTGATGCGCGGCCGCACGGTGATCGCGATCGCGCATCGTCTGGCGACGCTGCGCAATTTCGACCGCGTAGTGGTGCTGAAGAATGGTAAGATCATCGAGGACGGCTCGCCTGATCGTTTGATGCAAGGCCACGGACCCTATCGTGAGCTGGTCACGCAGGAAATGAGCCGGCTCGCGCAAGCCGCCGCGTAAAGCCTCGAAGCATGATCCGGAAAGTGTGCGGCAGTTTTCCGAAAGAATCATGCTCATACAACAACCTGAAGCGCGATGACGATTTATCCTGATCTCATCGCGCTTTATAGTCGCGTTCGAGTCGGTCGCGTTTCGAAACAAGCGCAGGGGAGCTGCCCATGTCGGCCGAAGCCGTAACCCAGTTCATTGCCGTATCGCAGACGGTGGAGACCGTCGCGGAGCAGACGTTCTACATTCCGATGACGGGACCCGCCGCCCGGCCGCGGCGGTCGCTCAAGCACGACGACACATTCATCGTGCTCGACAGCCATGGCGACATCGGCGCGTCGGCGGGCGGGCCAGACGGCCTGTTTCACTACGACACGCGTTATCTCGCGCGGCTGGAGCTCGTGCTCGACGATCTGCAGCCGCTGCTGCTCGGCTCGAACCTGCGCGACGACAATTCGGCGTTGACGGTCGACCTCACCAATCCCGACATCTTCCGTCAGGGCCGCCTCGTGTTTCAGAAGGATCTGCTGCACATCGTGCGCACGATCTTCCTGTGGCGCGGCAGCGCCTATCAGCGCATCGGCGTGCAGAACCACGGCGACGCGCGTGCCAGCTTCGAGCTGACGCTGCTGTTCGACAACGACTTCGCCGATTTGTTCGAGGTTCGCGGCGAGCGGCGGCCGCGGCGCGGGACCGGCACGAGCCGGCTGCTGGGGCCGACCGACGTGTTGTTCGAGTATCGCGGCCTCGACGACACCGAGCGCACCACCGGCCTGCATTTCGACCCGCGTCCGACCCGGCTGTCGGTCAATGCCGCGACCTGGGAGCTCGATCTTGACCCGCACAAGACCAAATCGCTGTTTGTCGCCGTCTCCTGCAACCGGCCGGTGACGCAGAAGCCGGCGCGGTTCTTCCCCAGCCTTCTGGCCCATCGCCGCGAGATGCGGCGGCATGCGGTGGGTGCGGCCAGCATCGAGACCTCCAACAACATCTTCAACGAGGTGCTGTGCCAGGCCATGGCCGACCTCAACATGCTGACGACGGAGACGCCGCAGGGACGATACCCCTACGCCGGCATTCCCTGGTACTCGACGACGTTCGGCCGCGACGGGCTGATCACCGCGCTCCAGATGCTCTGGGTCGATCCGCGCGTCGCCAAGGGCGTGCTGCGGCGTCTTGCGCATTTCCAGGCCAAGGCGGTCGATCCGCTCGCCGACGCTGCGCCCGGAAAAATCCTGCACGAGATGCGCGGCGGCGAGATGGCGGCGCTGGGCGAGGTGCCGTTCTCGCAATATTACGGCAGCGTCGATTCGACCGCGCTGTTCGTCTTGCTGGCGGGCAGCTATTTCGAGCGCACCGGCGATGAGGCCACGTTGATCGAGCTGTGGCCGGCGATCGAGGCGGGACTGGCCTGGATCGACGGTCCCGGCGATCCCGACCAGGACGGCTTCGTCGAATACCAGCGCGCGACGGAGAAGGGGCTCGCCAACCAGGGCTGGAAGGATTCCTTCGACGCGATCTTCCATGCCGACGGCAAACTCGCGGAAGGCAACATCGCGCTCGCCGAAGTTCAGGGCTACGTCTACGCCGCCAAGCAGCTCGCCGCGCGTTGCGCGCTGCGGCTCGGCAAGCCGGACCGCGTGCGCAAACTCGAGGCCGAAGCCAAGGCGCTGGCCGAGCGCTTCGAGAAGGCGTTCTGGTGCGAAGAGCTCGGCACCTATGCGCTCGCACTCGACGGCAAGAAACGCCCCTGCAAGGTGCGGACCTCGAATGCCGGCCAGGTGCTGTTCAGCGGCATGATCCGCGAAGACCGCGCCCGTCTCGTCGCCGCCGATCTGATGCAGCCGCATTTCTTCTCGGGCTGGGGTATCCGCACCGTCGCGCAAGGCGAGGTGCGCTACAACCCGATGTCCTATCATGACGGGTCGATCTGGCCGCACGACAACGCGCTGATCGCGCTCGGGCTTGCGCGCTACGGCCTCAAGCATTCGGTGGCGCACGTCTTCAAGGGGCTGTTCGACGCGGCGACCTACATGGATCTGCGCCGGCTGCCCGAACTGTTCTGCGGCTTCCGGCGCGAGAAGCGGCGCGGTCCGACGCTGTATCCGGTCGCCTGCGCACCGCAGGCCTGGGCCAGCGCGACGCCGTTCACGCTGCTGGAGGCGGCTCTCGGCATCGAGTTCGACGTGGCGCGCGGCGAGATTCGGCTGCGCAATCCGCATCTGCCGGCGTTCCTGAACGAGGTGATCCTGCGCGATCTCAGGCTCGGCGAATCCAGCGTGGATCTGCGGGTCAGCCGTCACGGCGACGATGTGGCGCTGGAAGTGTTGCGCACGCGCGGCCAGATTCAGGTCTCGATCGTGCTGGCGCGCTAGCGGCGCGCCGTGAGGAGGGTGTGATGCGTGCGATCCGAACGCTGATCCTGGGCATGGCCATCGTCGCGGGCCTGGCGGTCGCGACCTCGCGCGCCGCGGAGGATCCACCCGCGGGCCAGAACGAGGCGAATGCACCGGCAACGGTGCAGCCGCCGGCCTCGACGGTTCCGGTCACCCCCAAGGACGCCGCGCCGCCACCGTCGGTCACCATCATCGGCGCGAGCGAGGCGCATGGCGTCCTCGGCCGCGACGTGCGCAGCGCCGCCGGCGAGGACATGGGACGTATCGTCGACGTCATCGTCGATCGCACCGGCCATGTGCGCGCCGCGGCGATCGATTTCGGCGGCTTCCTCGGCGTCGGCAGCCGCAAGATCGTGGTGGACTGGAACGCGCTGCGCTTCGGCAAGATTGCCAACAAGAAGGACAGCATCACGCTGGAATTGACCAAGGCGCAGGTCGCGGCCGCGCCGGAATACAAGGAAGACACGCCGATCGTCGTGCTCGGCGCATCCGGCAGCCTTCAACCGCTGCGAGCGATTCAGTGAGGTGCCGGGAGGGCTGACCGCCTGTGCTGCTGTTGTCGAGGAAGCCGAAACACGAAGATCGCGACGGCGGCGTCGAACAGGACAACGTTGTCGCGCCGCCGGCCGCGGGCCTTCCGGCGCCCTCGCGCCAGAGCCTGCGCGGCCTCGACTGGTTCATCTTCTTCCTCGCCGACGTGCAGACCGGATTCGGTCCCTTCATCGCGGTCTACCTGACGACGCAGAAATGGACTCAGGTCGAGATCGGCCTCGTGCTGTCGATCGGCGGCATCGTCGCCCTGATCGGCCAGATGCCCGGCGGCGCGATCATCGATGCGGCGAAATCGGAGCGGCTGGTCGCCGCCCTCGCGATCGCGACCATCGGCTGCTGCGCGCTGGCATATGCCGCGATGCCGATCTTCGCAGTCGTGGTGACCGCCGCCATCCTGCATGCGATGGCGAGCTGCGTGCTGGGCCCGGCGATCGCCGCGATCAGCCTCGGCCTCGTCGGCCCGTTCGCGATCGGCGAGCGTCTCGGACGTAACGCGCGCTTTGCCTCGCTGGGCAGCGGCATCGCGGCGGCCGTGATGGGGACCGTCGGCTATCTCCTGTCGAGCCGGGCGGTCTTCCTCGTGACCTTCCTGCTCGTGATCCCGACCCTGATCGCGCTCTCGCGCATCCGCGAGCATGAGGTCGATATCGCGCGCTGTCACGGCGAGATGCCGCGCGATTCGGCAGATCGCGGCGACACCAACGTCTGGCACCTGATCCGGCAGCGCCCGCTCATTGTCTTCGCGTTCAGCGTGCTGTTGCTGCAGCTCGCGAACGCCTCGATGATGCCGCTGATCGCAAGCGCCGTGACGGCGCGGTCGGCCCAGTGGGCGACGGTGCTGGTCGCCTTCTGCATCGTCGTTCCGCAAGCGATCGTGGCGCTGTTGTCGCCGACGGTCGGGCGCAAGGCGCAGCTCTGGGGCCGGCGGCCGCTGCTGCTGATCGGCTTCGGCGCGCTGGCGATTCGCGGCCTGTTGTTTGCAACCGTGCGCGATCCGTATCTCCTGGTGCTCGTGCAAGTGTTTGACGGCATTACCGCTGCCGTATTCGCGGTGATGGTCCCGCTGATCGTCGCCGACGTCGCCTTCGGCAGCGGCCATTTCAATCTGGCGCAGGGCATCGTCGGCACCGCAACGGGCATCGGCGCGTCGCTGAGTACGGTGCTTGGCGGCTATGTCAGCGACAAGTTCGGCAATGCGACCGCGTTCATCGGGCTGTCCGGCGTTGCCGCGGCGGGGCTCTTGCTCGTTCTCCTCGTGATGCCGGAAACACGGCGCACGGGTCTGGTTGCCACGAAGGAAATGGCCGGCTGAACGAATTCAGCCGGCCAAGTCGAATGGGTGGGGAGGAGGTCGAAGAGATCTCAGGCGTCGAGATTGTGCAGGCGCTGGCGGTTGCGCAGCACGATCTGGCGGGCGCCGGAAAAGCCCAGGATGCCCTGGGTGTGCAGTTGCGACAGCGCCCGCGACACGGTCTCGAGCGTGAGGCCGAGATAGTCGCCGATGTCGCGGCGGCACATCGGCAGCGCCATCATGCCGGCAACGGCGAGGCGACGGTCCATTTCGAGCAGGAAGGTTGCAACGCGCTCCATTGCGGTCTTGCGGCCCAGAAGCAGCATGTGGTCCTCGGCGTGGCGCAACTCGCCGGCGGTCATCGCCCAGAGCCTGCGGGCGACCTGCACGTCGACGCTGGCGGCCTTCTCGAGGCTGGCGCGCTTCACGAGACGCACGGTGGTGTCGATGATGGCTTCGGCGGCGAGGCGGTGGCTGGGGCCGGATTCGAGGCCGAACACGTCGCCCGGAAGATGGAAGGCGCCGATCTGGCGGCGGCCGTCGGAGAGAAGCTTGTAGCTGCGCACTGCGCCTGACACGACCTGGTAGACATATTCGGCCGGCTCGTCCTCGCCGTAGATTTCCTCGTCCTTGCGGTAGGAGAACTCGGTGGCGACGAGGCCGACATGGCCCGTGATCGCGCCGAACTGGTCGGTGACGGGATGGGCAGGGACAATCTTGTCGCGAACTTGCGTGTTGATCGCCGGGGTGTTGATCGTCTGGGTCAGCATCTGCGCCATCTCCGTTGTGATGGCGCTTTCGTACGCGGTACCGGGGGTTTCGAAAATTTCGAGCGATATCTTAAGGGGAATGCCTTACGTAGAATCCCGTAGGTCAGGCGCGGGGATGGTCCTGGATGGCGCGGCGGATGCGTTTGACAAGATTTTCGTCGAGAAGCGGCTTCAAAACCACGTCTTTCACGCCCGCTGCCGCCGCCCGGGTCGAGATGTTCTCGTCCGGATAGCCGGTGATCAGGATCACCGGGGTCTCGCCATCGGACTGGCGCAGGCGGCCGGCGAGCTCAATGCCGTTGATGTCGGGCATCTTGTAGTCGATCACGTAGCAGTCCGCCCCCGGTGCGCCGCTCGCGTTGAGCAGCGCCGTGCCATTCCGGAAGGTCCGCACGGCAAAGCCGTCGGTCTCCAGCAGGAACCGCAAGGATCCCAAAACGGCGGCATCGTCGTCGACCACGTAGACGGTAGGCTTTGCCGGTGACGCCATTGGGAGCCGCTGATGGTGCGAGCCAATCTCGATCATCCCATCTGGCTAGCACAGCCAGAGTGACCCAGATTGACTTGCCTCAAACCGGTTGCCTCAATCCTTCAGCATGCCGGCGCGCATGGCCATGCGGACCAGCTCCGACAGGCTGTTGGCCTGCATCTTGGTCATCACATTGGCCCGGTACACCTCGATGGTCCGCGGGCTGATGTCGTATTCGCGGGCGATCAGCTTGTTGGAGAGGCCGGCAATCAGCCCCTCCATGACCTGGCGCTCGCGCGGGCTCAAGGAGGCGACGCGGGCGGCGATGTCCTGCGAAACGGCCTCGCTCCTGGCTGCCGGTTCGGCCCGGCGGATCGCCGTTTCGATCATGGTGATGAGACGATCGTCCTCGAACGGCTTCTCCAGGAAGTCGACGGCCCCGAGCTTCATCGCCTCGACCGCGAGCGGCACGTCGCCATGACCGGTCATGATCAGGATCGGAAACAGACTGTTCTGCGCCTTCATGCGCTTGAGAAGCTCGATCCCGTCGATACCGGGCATGCGCACGTCGGAAACGACGCAGCCGAAAGCGAGGCCGGGCAGGGTGTCGATGAAATCTTTCGCGTTGTCGAACAGCGTGACGTCGAAGCCGGAGGACTCCAGCAGGAAATTCAGCGAGTCCCGCATCGCAGCGTCGTCGTCGATGACGTAGACATGTCCCTTGGTGGCCATCAATCAATTCTCGTCGGTTGCCGGCAAGGTGAAGCGGAATGTCGCCCCGCCCGATGCGTTGCTCTCGGCCCACATGCGGCCGCCGTGAGCTTCGATGATCGAGCGGCTGATGGACAGTCCGACGCCCATGCCGGTTTCCTTGGTGGTGAAGAAGGTCTGAAACAGGTTTGGAACGACGTCACCCTGGAAGCCCGAGCCGGTGTCGGAAACCTCGACCTCGATCATGTCGTCGGCGACGCGGGTGTTGGCGACCACGAGCTCGCGCCGCGGCGACTGCGCCATCGCCTCCAGCGCGTTGCGGAACAGATTGACCAGCACCTGCTGGATCTGCACCCGGTCGGCGAGCACGAGATCGGCGGCGGGATCGAGGCTGAAGCGGAGCCGCACGTTCTGCTCGCGCGCGCCGGCGAGCCCGAGTGCGCCGGCTTCCTCGATCAGCTTGGACAGGCTCTCGACCCGCTTCTCCGACTCGCCGCGGGAGACGAAGTCGCGCAGGCGCCGGATGATCTGGCCGGCGCGCAAGGCCTGCTCCGAGGCGCGGTCCAGCGCGCTCTCGATCTTCGGCGTGTTGGGATCGCTGCTGCCGGCGAGCAGGCGCCGCGATCCCTTCATGTAATTGCTGATGGCCGCCAGCGGCTGGTTGAGCTCGTGGGCGAGCGCGGAAGCCATTTCGCCCATTGCGGTCAGCCGCGAGACGTGGACGAGCTCGGACTGCAGCTCCTGGAGCCGGGCCTGGGTCTGCTGGTGCTCGGTGAGGTCGCGGACGAAGCCGGTGAAATAGGGCTCGCCGCCGGACTGCATCTCGCCGATCGACAGGTGCATCGGAAAGGTCGTGCCGTCGCGACGCTTGCCGGTCACGATGCGGCCGATGCCGATGATGTGCGGATCGTTGGTCGAGCGGTAACGGGCGATGTAGCCGTCGTGGCGGGTGCGGTCGGGCTCCGGCATCAGGATGCTGACGTTCTGGCCGATCGCCTCGTGCTCGGACCAGCCGAACAGGCGCTCCGCAGCCGTGCTGAAGAGCTGCATGATGCCACGGCCGTCGATGACGATCATGGCATCGGGAATGGTGTGGAGGATGGAGCGGAGATGACTCTCGCGCGTGCGCAGCGCTTCCTCGACCTGCTTCTCCTCGTCGATGTCGAGAAAGATGCCGCTGAGATGACGGGCGGCGCCGGCTTCGTCCCGAATGACTCCCGCCCGGGCGCGGATCCATTGCCCGCCTCCGGAAGCCGCGGCGATCTTGAACGAGACGTCGAAGCCGCCGCCGCGCTCGGAGACGCGCTTGATCGCGCTCTCCACGCGGTCGCGGTCCCTGAGGGAGAGGCGTGACAGGAAAAGCTCATAGCTCGCCGGCTGCCCCTGATCGATGCCGAGCAGGCTCCTCGCGGTGTCCGACCAGTCCAATTCCCGCGTCGTGAGGTCGAGGTCGAAGGTGCCGACACCGAACCCCTCGATCCGTACCCGGAAATGCTCACCTCGACTGTCGTCTGGTGGCTGCGTGACACGGGTCGGCGACAAATGTGGACTCCCATTCCCGTACCGGCGGCACGCCGGCGCGAACATGGCGGTAATTTCGCGCAACGCCGCGCTGGAGGCAAGTTCGGATGTCTGGTGCAATTCCCGCGGCGCGGCGCCCGACGCTTTGATCTATCTCATCCTGCCCGGCGCCAACGCGACTAGATTTCGCGGCAGTTCACTGCTGTTCGGAGAATCCCGATGACATACGCGACCGTGATGGTCAGCCTGGCACTCAACCAGTCCAACGAGGCGCGCCTTCAGGTCGCAGGCGAGCTCGCCGAACGATTCGAGGCGGCCATTGTCGGGGTTGCCGCGGCACAGTTCGCACCGCCGCTC
Source organism: Bradyrhizobium sp. 1(2017) (assembly GCF_011602485.2). Classification (NCBI taxonomy): domain Bacteria; kingdom Pseudomonadati; phylum Pseudomonadota; class Alphaproteobacteria; order Hyphomicrobiales; family Nitrobacteraceae; genus Bradyrhizobium; species Bradyrhizobium sp. 1(2017). Next base: position 2,437,830 of record NZ_CP050022.2, read on the forward strand.
TATTTCACCGACGGTGCCGAGGCGCAAGCGCTGATCGACGAGGGCGAAGCCTCCGTCAAGCGGCGGCTTGCCGGTCTCGAGGCGCAATTCCGTGCCGCCATGAAGAATCGCGGTGGACATGCGGAATGGCGCAGCGCCGTGGATTTCCCTTCGCGATTCGTGCTGGCGCAGGCGCGCTGCGCCGACATCGTCGTGAGCGGCGGACACAGCCCGGCCTTCTCCGACGCCTTTGCGCTCGCAAGCCCCAAGGACCTGGTGATGCAGGCAGGCCGCCCGCTGCTCGTCGTCCCCGATCAGGCCAACTGGCTCGACCTGCGCAGCGTGCTGGTGGGGTGGAAGGACACGCCGGAGGCGCGCCGGGCGGTCGCCGACGCGCTGCCGATGCTGCGCAAGGCGAGGGACGTCACCATCGCCGCGATTCTGGAGCGGGATGACGACCGCGCGGTCGTGATGGCCGGCGTCACCGACGTTGCCGCCTGGCTCGCCCGTCACGGCATCACCGCGACGGCGCGCGTGTCGGAGGGCGCGCGGAACGAAACCGCCGCCGCGCAATTGGAGAAGGTTGCAGGCGATGTTGGCGCCGGCCTGATCGTTGCCGGCGCCTATGGTCATTCGAGGTTTCGTGAGCTGATCATGGGCGGCGTCACCCAGCATCTGGTCACTCGATCTGCCCGTCTGGTGCTGTTGTCACACTGACGGCCGGTCAAAAAAGCTACTCGAGGAGGACGCGCCGTGTACCGATTTCTTGAACAGACCGTCGACGGCTACATGACGCGCGACGTCCGGACCGTGCAGCGCGACCACGACCTGCTCGCGCTCAGCGAGATGTTCGAGGCCGACGATTTCAACTCCTATCCGGTCGTGGACGACGGACAGGTGGTCGGCATCGTCACCAAGTTCGACATCCTGAAATGCTTCGCCTTCACGCCGAGCCAGATGCTGCCGCGCTATCACGACCTGATGAGCCGCAAGATCGGCGACGTCATGACGCCCGAGTTCATCTATGTCAGCCCCGACACGCGGCTGACGCGCGTGCTCCAGATCATGGTCGAGCACCGCATCAGGAGCATCATTGTGCTCGACGGCACCCAGAAGCTGGCCGGAATCATCGCCCGCGAGGACGTCATCGCGGCACTCAAGGCGACGGCGGGGGAGTGATCTCGCCGTCCTCTCCCGCAGGGGGAGAGGGCGCTTTGATGTCCAGACCGGATAGATAGGTAACACAATAGACCGGATGGATAGGTGACAGTTCTCTGTCGGCTGGGAGGAACAGCCGATGCCTTGGCGAGAGAGCTGCGCAATGGACCAACGGATTAAGTTCATCGCGGATCAGCGAAGCGGATTGTGGACGATGACGGAGCTTTGCGACCGCTACGAGATCAGTCGCAAGACCGGTTACAAATGGTTGGAACGCTACCGGCTGGAGGGGCCTGGGGGGCTTGCGGAACGCTCCCACGCCGCGCGGGTGCATGGGCGCGCGACACCACGGCACATCGTGGATGCGATCGTGGGGCTGCGGCTTGAGCGGCCGAGCTGGGGACCGCGCAAGATCGTGAGCAGGCTCGAGGCTCGGCAAGGGGACGTCGATTGGCCGTCGGCCTCGACGGCAGGCGAGATTCTTAAACGGGCGGGATTGGTCAGCAGTCGCCGGGTGCGGCGACGAGCGCCGCCGCGCATGGGGCAGCTGACGGTACCTCGGCATGCCAACCATGTATGGGCTCTCGATCACAAGGGCTGGATTCGACTGGGCGACGGCTCTCGGGTTGAACCCTTCACAGTGACCGACGGCTTCAGCCGCTATTTGATTAGTTTGGCGGCGACGGGCAGCACGCAATATGGCGAATGCCAACCACTGCTGGAGCGGGCGTTTCGCGAGTACGGCTTGCCGCAGATCATCCGCTCCGACAACGGCTCGCCATTCGCCTCGACCGGAACCACCGGCCTGACGGCGCTGTCGGTATGGTGGATCAAGCTTGGTATCCGTCATGAACGGATTGATCCTGGCCACCCGCAGCAGAACGGCCGGCACGAGCGCTTTCACCTCACGCTTCTGGAAGCCATGCGGCCACCGCCGCCAACCCGGGCGGCGCAGGCTCGTCGGTTCTCGGCATTTGCACGCGACTACAATGAAGAGCGGCCGCACGAAGCGCTTGGCCAGCGCCCGCCTGCCAGCTGCTATCAGCCTTCGCCCCGTGAGATGCCAAGGCGGCTTCCCAAGCCTGATTATCCATCCGAAGCCGCGGTTCGCCAGGTTCGCTCCAACGGCGAGATCAAATGGCGTGGCGACCTCATCCACATCTGCAGCGCTCTCGGCGGTGAAGCAGTCGCTGTCGAGGAAACCGAGGACGGAGCCTGGCAAGTGCGCTTCTTCGACGTGCCGATCGGCATCATCGACCAGCAAACACGCAAGCTGCGGCGCTGCGCTAGCGCAGCGCCGCAGCTGATCAAATCATGAACGACTGTCACCTATCCATCCGGTCTATTGTGTTACCCATCCATCCGCTGGACATTGACTGGCTCCGCAGAACTACGGGCACCCTCAAAAAAAGCCCGCCCGGTAGTTAGAACTCCAACCCCTCCCTTGATTTCAATCAATTCCCCGCGAGGGTGAATATGGTTTCTGGCGGCGTGTTCTTTCGAAAGAGAATCCGCGATGAGCCAGCCCTCCATCTCCAAATCCATGACGCCAGGTGAAAGCGGCCTGGCTATCGTGTTTGCAGTCACCGCCTTCCTCTGCGTGATCGCCTCGGCCAAGGCGCTCGATGCGCCCTTCGCCTTCCATGCGGCGCTGAGCGCGGCGGCGAGCCTGGTTGTGGTGTTCGGCATCATCAACCGTTACTTCGATCGGCCGGCGGAGCTGCCGCCGGCGGAGCTCAACGGGCGGCCCAACTACAATATGGGCCCGATCAAGTTCACCGCCGTCATGGCGATGTTCTGGGGCATTGCGGGCTTCCTCGTCGGTCTCATCATCGCCTCCCAGCTGGCCTGGCCGGCGCTGAACTTCGATCTGCCCTGGACCAGCTTCGGCCGCCTGCGGCCGCTGCACACCTCTGCGGTGATCTTCGCCTTCGGCGGCAATGTGCTGATCGGCACCTCGTTCTACGTGGTGCAGAAGTCCTGCCGCGTGCGGCTTGCCGGCGATCTCGCGCCCTGGTTCGTCGTGATCGGCTACAACTATTTCATCCTCGTCGCCGGCACCGGCTATCTGCTCGGCGTCACCCAGTCCAAGGAATATGCCGAGCCGGAATGGTATGCCGATCTCTGGCTCACCATCGTCTGGGTCGTGTACCTGCTCGTCTTCCTTGCCACCATCATCAAGCGCAAGGAGCCGCACATCTTCGTCGCGAACTGGTTCTATCTCGCCTTCATCGTGACGATCGCGGTCCTGCATCTCGGCAACAACCCGGCGCTGCCCGTCTCGGTATTCGGCTCGAAGTCCTACATCGCCTGGGGCGGCATCCAGGACGCCATGTTCCAGTGGTGGTACGGCCACAACGCGGTCGGCTTCTTCCTGACCGCCGGCTTCCTCGCCATCATGTACTACTTCATCCCGAAGCGCGCCGAGCGGCCGATCTATTCCTACCGGCTGTCGATCATCCATTTCTGGGCGCTGATCTTCCTCTACATCTGGGCAGGTCCACACCATCTGCACTACACGGCGCTGCCGGACTGGACTCAGACGCTCGGCATGACCTTCTCGATCATGCTGTGGATGCCCTCCTGGGGCGGCATGATCAACGGCCTGATGACGCTGTCGGGCGCCTGGGACAAGCTGCGCACCGATCCCGTGCTGCGCATGCTGGTCGTCTCCGTCGCCTTCTACGGCATGTCGACCTTCGAAGGCCCGATGATGTCGATCAAGGTGGTCAACTCGCTCAGCCACTATACCGACTGGACCATCGGCCACGTGCATTCCGGCGCGCTCGGCTGGGTCGGCTTCGTCTCCTTCGGCGCGCTGTACTGCCTGGTGCCGTGGGTCTGGAATCGAAAGGGGCTGTACAGCCTGAAGCTCGTCAACTGGCACTTCTGGGTCGCGACCCTCGGCATCGTCCTCTACATCTCGGCGATGTGGGTGTCCGGCATTCTCCAGGGCCTGATGTGGCGCGCGTACACCTCGCTCGGCTTCCTCGAATATTCCTTCATCGAGTCCGTCGAGGCGATGCATCCCTTCTACATCATCCGCGCCGCCGGCGGCGGCCTGTTCCTGATCGGCGCGCTGATCATGGCCTACAATCTCTGGATGACCGTCCGCGTCGGCGAGCAGGAAGTCCAGATGCCCGTCGCTCTTCAGCCGGCGGAATGAGGAGCACGAGCAATGTCGTTCTGGACACGCCACCAAATCTTCGAAAAGAACTCGATCGTCCTGATCGTCGGCATCCTGCTGGTGATCGCGATCGGCGGTCTCGTCGAGATCACCCCGCTGTTCTACCTCAAGAGCACGATCGAGAAGGTCGACGGGGTCAGGCCCTACACGCCGCTGGAGCTCGTGGGCCGCAACGTCTACGTCCGCGAGGGCTGCTATCTCTGCCACTCGCAGATGGTCCGCCCCCTGCGCGACGAGGTCGAACGCTACGGCCACTTCTCGCTCGCAGCCGAGAGCATGTACGATCACCCGTTCCAGTGGGGCTCCAAGCGCACCGGTCCCGATCTTGCCCGCGTCGGAGCGAAATATTCCGACGACTGGCACGTCACCCATTTGACCAACCCGCGTGCCATTGTGCCGCAATCGGTGATGCCCGGTTATCCTTTCCTCAGCAAGACCGAGATCGATCCGGATGCGGTCGCCGGCGACATGCGCGCGCTCAAGGCCGTCGGGGTCCCCTATAGCGACGAGCAGATCGCCAATGCCGCCGCCGACCTGAAGGCCCAGGCCGATCCGGACAATGCCGGCAGCGATGCCTTCAGCAAGCGCTACGCCAAGGCGGTGGTGCGCAACTTCGACGGCAAGACCGGTACGCCGACCGAGATGGACGCGCTGGTCGCGTATTTGCAGATGCTCGGCACGCTGGTCGACTTCAAGCTCTACAACGAGAAAGCCAATCTTCGCTGAGAAGGCATGAACGATGAAAGCTATCCTGTCAGTCCACAATCTCGCGTCCGATCTCGTGACGACGATATGGACACCGGTGTTCGTCGCGATCTTTCTCGCGATCGTCGCCTACGCATTTTGGCCCCGTAACAAGGCTGTGTTCGACGAAGCAGCGCACCTGCCGTTGCGGGAGGAGTGAGAGACCATGACCGATCATAGCGACATCGATGCCGTCACCGGCAAATCTACGACCGGACATGAATGGGACGGCATCAAGGAGCTCAACACGCCGCTGCCGCGCTGGTGGGTGATCTCGTTTTACCTCACCATCATCTGGTCGATCGGCTACTGGATCGTCTATCCGGCTTGGCCGCTGATCTCCAGCAATACCACGGGCGTGTTCGGCTATTCCTCGCGTGCCGACGTCGCGGTCGAGCTCGGCAATCTCGAGAAGATCCGCGGCGACAAGATGATGGCGCTGGGCGCAGCCTCGCTCGCCGACATCGAGAAGGATCCGGCGCTGCTCGCGCTCGCCCGTGCCAAGGGCAAGACCGTGTTCGGCGACAATTGCGCGCCGTGTCACGGCTCCGGCGGCGCCGGCGCCAAGGGCTATCCGAACCTGAACGACGACGACTGGCTGTGGGGCGGCTCGCTCGACCAGATCATGCAGACGATCCAGTACGGCGTGCGTTCCGGCCACGCCAAGACGCATGAAGGCCAGATGCTCGCCTTCGGCAAGGACGGCGTGCTGAAGGGCGATGAGATCGTCACGGTCGCCAATTACGTGCGGTCGCTGGCAGGCCTTCCGACCCGCAAGGGCTTCGATGCGGCCAAGGGCGAGAAGATCTTCGCGGAGAATTGCGTCGCCTGCCACGGCGACGGCGGCAAGGGCAACCGGGAGCTGGGCGCGCCTGATCTGACCGACAAGATCTGGCTCTACGGCTCGGACGAGGCGAGCCTGATCGAAACCATCAGCCAGGGCCGCGCCGGCGTCATGCCGGCCTGGGAAGGGCGGCTCGATCCCGCCACCATCAAGGCAATGGCGGTCTATGTCCACTCGCTGGGCGGCGGCAAATAGCCGGCGAGCGACGGCCGATTTCCAAACGGGGGTGAACAAAAGTGCCCCCGTTTGAGCTGGATCAACCGACGCGGCGGTGTCGGGTCTAGGTTTAATCGCACCTTTTCAAGAAACTCCAGGCGATGAACAAGACCGTGAACCCCAAAGACCTCACATCGGACGATGATTACGGGCCGCTCTACGCCGCCCGCAAGAAGGTCTATCCCCAGAGCGTCTCCGGCACGTTCCGCCGCATCAAATGGGGCCTGATGGCGTTCTGCCTCGGCGTCTACTATTTCCTGCCCTTCGTGCGCTGGAACCGCGGTCTCGGCGCTCCCAACCAGGCGGTGCTGATCGATCTCCCCAACAGCCGCTTCTACTTCTTCTTTATCGAGCTGTGGCCGCAGGAGGTCTATTACTTCACCGGCCTGTTGATCGTCGCCGCGGTGGCGCTGTTCCTGATGAACTCCATCGGCGGCCGCATCTGGTGCGGCTACCTCTGTCCGCAGACGGTCTGGACCGACCTGTTCTACGCGGTCGAACGCCTGATCGAGGGCGACCGGCGCGAGCGCATGAAGAAGGACAAATCGTCCGACCCGATGAAGCTCGAGCGCATCTCCGAGATCGTGCTCAAGCATTCGATCTGGCTGCTGATCGCCTGGTGGACCGGTGGCGCCTGGGTGCTCTACTTCAATGACGCCCCGACCCTGGTGAAGGAGCTCGTCACCTTCCAGGCGCCGATGATCGCCTATGTCTGGATCGGCATCCTCACCGCGACGACCTATCTGCTCGCCGGCTACATGCGCGAGCAGGTCTGCACCTATATGTGCCCGTGGCCGCGCATCCAGGCCGCGCTCACCGACGAATGGGCGCTCAACGTCACCTATCGCTACGACCGCGGCGAGAAGCGCACGTCGGTCAAGAAGGCGGCCGAGCTGCGCGCGCTCGGCGAGCAGGTCGGCGATTGCGTCGACTGCTACCAGTGCGTCGCGGTCTGTCCGACCGGCATCGACATCCGCAACGGACCGCAGATGGAATGCATCCAGTGCGGCCTCTGCATCGACGCCTGCGACAACGTGATGACCAAGATCGGCCGGCCGAAGCGGCTGATCGGCTACGACAACGACATCAACATCCAGCGCCGCCAGGAGGGCAAGGCGCCGGTCTACCGGATCGTCCGGGCCCGCACCATCGTCTACAGCGCGATCATCGCGGCCATCGGCGGCTTCATGATCTATACGCTGGCGACCCGCAGCCTGCTCGACGTCAATGTGCTGCACGACCGCAATCCGGTCGCGGTCAAGCTCAGCGACGGCTCGATCCGCAACGCCTACACGGTGCGCTTGCTGAACAAGAGCGGCTACGACCGCGTCATCGCCATCGACGCGCACGGTCCGGCCAACGCGACCGTCCACGTCATCGGCGTCGATTCGGTGACGCCTGATCGGCCGATGATCGTGATCCCGCGCGACTCCACCAGCGAGTTGCGGTTGCTGGTCACCGCGCCGGCGGACAGCAACCAGGAGAAGTCGATCCCGGTCCGCTTCCACGTCACCGATATCGGCCTTGGCGAAGTCGCCACCGCCACCGACAATTTCGTCTCGCCCTGAACAAGGCCCGGAGTTCGCCATGGCATCCGCCTCCAAGCCGCTGACCGGAACAAAAGTCTTCCTGATGCTGGTCGCCTTCTTCGGCCTCGTGATCGGCGTCAACGTCACCATGATGAAGCTCGCGATCGCGACGCTGCCCGGCACCGACGTCGACAGCCCCTATGCCGCAGGTCTCGTCTATGACCGCGAGATCTCGGCGGCGCACGACCAGGCGCTGCGCAAATGGAAGGTCCACGCCCATGTCGAGCGCCGCAGCGACGGTGGCGCCGCGCTTCAGGTCGAAGCACGCGATGCCAGCGGCCAGCCGATCGCCGGGCTGAAGTTCGGCGGCCGCCTGGAGCGGCCTACCGACAAGCGCGCCGATCTCGCCGTCGAGCTCACCGAGACCGGCATCGGAATCTATCGCGGCCATGCCGCCGCCGTCGCGCCCGGCCAGTGGGACCTGGTGATCGAGGGCGAGGCGCGGGGGGCGCGCGTGTTCCTGTCGCGCAACCGCGTGATCCTGAACTGAGGGAATTCGCCATGCAGGTCACGCGGGATTTTTCGCATTACGTCCGGGCCGCGGGCGAAGGTCTCAGGCACATCGATCTCGCGGTCGAAGGCGTGCACTGCGCCGGATGCATGGCCAAGATCGAGCGCGGGCTGTCCGCCATTCCCGATGTCACCCTGGCGCGCGTGAACCTGACCGACCGCCGCGTCGCGCTGGAGTGGAAGGCGGGCACGCTCGACCCTTCCCGTTTCATCGATCGGCTCGAAGAGCTCGGCTACAAGGCCTATCCGTTCGAGACCGAGAGCGCGGAAGTGGCGGAGGTCGCCGAGTCCCGCTTCCTGCTGCGCTGCCTCGGCGTCGCCGCGTTCGCCACCATGAACGTCATGATGCTGTCGATCCCGGTGTGGTCGGGCAACGTCTCGGACATGCTGCCCGAGCAGCGCGATTTCTTCCACTGGCTGTCGGCGCTGATCGCGTTGCCGGCAGCGGCCTATGCCGGCCAGCCATTCTTCCGCTCGGCCTGGCGGGCGCTGTCGAACAGGACCACCAACATGGACGTGCCGATCTCGATCGGCGTGTGCCTTGCGCTGGGCATGTCCGTGGTCGAGACCATCCAGCACGCCGAGCACGCCTATTTCGACGCGGCGATCATGCTGCTGACGTTCCTGCTGGTCGGGCGTTTCCTCGACCAGAACATGCGGCGGCGGACCCGCGCGGTCGCCGGCAATCTGGCTGCCCTCAAGGCCGAGACGGCGGCCAAGTTCGTCGGCCCCGACGAAATCGCGCAGATGCCGGTGGCGGCGATCCATCCCGGCGACATCGTGCTGCTGCGCCCCGGCGAACGCTGCGCGGTCGACGGCACCGTGATCGAGGGGCGTTCCGAGATCGACCAGAGCCTGATCACCGGCGAGACGCTCTATGTCACGGCCGAACAGGGTACGCCGGTCTATGCCGGCTCCATGAACATCTCCGGCGCGCTGCGGGTGCGGGTCTCGGCGGCCTCGGAGGCGACGCTGCTCGCCGAGATCACGCGACTGCTCGACAACGCGCTGCAGGCGCGTTCGCGCTACATGCGGCTCGCCGACCGCGCCTCGAGGCTCTATGCGCCGGTGGTGCATGCGACCGCGCTGATCACCATCTTGGGCTGGGTCATCGCGGGCGTCGGCTGGCACGATGCGATCGTAACAGGCGTCGCCGTCCTGATCATCACCTGTCCCTGCGCGCTTGGGCTGGCGATCCCGACGGTGCAGACGGTCGCCTCGGGCGCGATGTTCAAGGCGGGCGTGCTGCTCAATTCGGGCGATGCCATCGAGCGCCTTGCGGAAGCCGACCACGTCATTTTCGACAAGACAGGCACGCTGACGCTGCCCGACCTCGACGTGATGAATGCGGCCGATATTCCAGCCGAGATCTTCGAACTCGCCGGGCGCCTTGCGCTGTCGAGCCATCACCCCGTTGCCGCCGCGGTGGCACAGGCGGCCGGTGCCAAATCTCCCATCGTCGGTGCGGTCGAGGAGGCCGGGCAGGGCGTGCATGCAACCGTGGACGGGGCCGAGATCCGTCTCGGCCGGCCGTCGTTTTGCGGTGCGGAGGCGTTGGTCACCGACGTGACCCGCCTCGATCCAGAGGCCTCCATCGTGGCTTTCAGCAAGGGCAGCGAACGATTCATCCTGTCGGTGCGGCAGGGCCTGCGCCCGGATGCGCAAGCCGTGATCGCGGCGTTGAAGGCACGCAAGATCGGCATCGAGATCCTCTCCGGCGATCGCGAGCCCGCCGTGAAGGCGGCGGCCCATGCGCTCGGTATTCCTGAATGGCGCGCCGGCGTCACGCCGGCCGACAAGATCGCGCGGATCGAGGCGTTGAAGCGGCGCGGTGCAAAGGTGCTTATGATCGGCGATGGTATGAACGATGCGCCATCGCTGGCGGCCGCCCATGTCTCAATGTCGCCGATCTCGGCCGCGCATCTCAGCCAGGCAACGGCCGATCTGGTTTTCCTGGGACGACCGCTCGCTCCCGTCGTCGCCGCCATCGATGCCGCGCGCCAAGCGTTGCATCTGATGCGGCAGAACCTCTGGCTTGCGATCGGCTACAACGTCCTCGCCGTACCGGTTGCGATCAGCGGCGTCGTGACGCCCCTGATCGCTGCGGCCGCCATGAGCGGATCGTCAATCCTGGTGATGCTCAATTCGCTGCGCGCGCGCAGCGCCTCGCGGGAGATCGCGTGATGGAGATTCTCGTCATCCTGGTCCCGCTGGCGCTGATGCTCGGCGGTGCCGGCCTCGTCGCCTTCCTTTGGTCGCTCAAGAGCGGCCAGTATGACGACCTTGAGGGCGCCGCCTGGCGCGCCATTGCCGACGACGAGCCGCCGCAGGAGGCGCCGGCCAAGCGCTAGCGCTTCAAGTCGATCGTGAGCAGGGCCGCGGCGGCGAGGGCTGAACTCACGCCAGCCACGCATGCCTGCCAGCCGAAGGCGTCGAACAGCCGACCCAGCACTGCCGTGCCGACGAGGCCACCGCAGAAATAGCAGGCGAGATAGGTGCCGCTGGCGATGCCGCGGTTGTCGGTGGCCGCCTGTCCGACGAAGCCGGTGGCGGTCGCTTGCGCGAAGAAGGTGCCGATTCCGACCAGAACCATCCCCGAGAGCACCGCGCCCAGATGCGGCGCCAGCATCAACGGCAAGCCCAATCCGGCGACGGCGAGTGAGCCCCAGATCGTCGGCCGTGGTCCGAGCTGCGCTGCGACCCTGCCCGCCAGCAAAGTCGTGACCACCGAGGGCAGGAAGACGACATAGACGAAGCCCAGCCCCATCATGCCGAGCGATAACGGCGGCCGCACCAGGACGAAATTGACGAACGTGAAGGTGCCGATGAAGGCGAACAGGATGCAGAAGCCGATGCCGTAGGCGGCGCGTAACCGCCGATCGCGCCAATGGGTGAACATCGCGGCGAGCGGCGATGCCGTGCCAGCCGTCACTTGCATCGGCTGGACGTGCTTGATGGTGAAATAGACCAGCGCCGCGCCGGCGAGATTGAGCGCGGCGAAAACGTAGAAATTCCAGGCAAGGCCCAGGCCGTCCGCCACGGCCGCCGAAATCAGCCGCCCAAAGAGATTGCTGGCGACGTTCCCAGTGATGTAGGCGGCGAACGCGCCGCCGGCGTCCATCGCGCTGCATTGTTCGCCGAGATAGGCCAGCGTCAGTGCGAAGGCCGAGGCCATGCAGAGACCCTGCGCCACCCGCAATGTCGTGAAGATCGCAAGATTGGGGGCGGTCGCCAGCAGGCTCGTGGGGATCGCCAGAAGCAGGAGGCTGAACAGGATGCCGGTCCGGCGGTCGATATGGGGGCTCAGAAAGCCGACGACGAGGCCGGCGACGGCCATGCCGAAAGTGCTGGCATTGACGGCGAAGCCCATCGCGGCCGGCGTGACGTCGTAATGGCGTGTCAGCGAGGGCAGGATGGCCTGGGTCGCGAACAGGTCGACGACGGTCAGGAATGCGGTGAGGCCGATCACGAGCGAGCGCAGCGCGCCGCCCGGGGAATGCGCTTCCGTCGTCATCGCGATCGGCTTGATGGGCGCGGAGAGATCGGTCATGGCACGCCTTTTCCGTTGATCTGTCATTCCGGGCTGGCGCGAACGGGACCGCAAAGCGGCCCGGAGCACCAGACCCGGAATCTCGAGATTCCGGGTTCGATGCTGCGCATCGCCCCGGAATGACGGGACTGGAAATGCTCTCGCTACATATTGTGGTCGTTCGGGTCCTTGCGGACGTCGCCGACATAGAGAATGACGGTCTCCTTGCCGAAATTCTTCCACCAATGCGAGGTGCCGAACACTTCGGGGCGGATGTCGCCGGCCTTGTGCACGATCGGATCGATGCAGTTGGAGGCGTATTCGACGATCTCGCCCTGCTGCACGAAGATCAGGGCGGGGCGGTCGTCGTGGCTGTGCCAAGGCACGATGCCGCCGGGCGCGATGGTCAGCTTGCGGAAGCGCAGCTCGCGGCCCTCGATACGCGACGGCTGCTTGCCGAGATCGATCGCGCCGAGTGTGACGTCGGTGACGCCGACCGGCTTGTGGTCGACCATCTGCTGCGCGTTCGGCTTGATCTTGTTCGCAGGGCATTCGCCGGCGGTGACCGGTTGCGCCGAAAGCGCCAGGGCGCCGAGGATCGCAAGGCCCGGCCAGACCGCGCGCGATGATGTGCGATGCTTGGGCATGGAAGTCTCCTGTGTTGGCCGCAACCGCGATGGTCGCCGGCTGTGGCAGGACTGTCTTCGAGACGCCGCCCGTCCTGAAATGCCCTTTCGCTCTCGATGCGATAGCCCGGCTCTATGCCGATAGGCGGCGGCTATCGAACCGATCGTGGATCGGCATTTCCGCTTGCGCGGCTTCCGCCGTTCGATGGCGGAGCGCCCGATTGGCGGGCGTTCACGTCAATCCGGAGGAGCATCTCATGACGAAACTGTCCAAAACCCTGGTCGTCACCGCCGCGTTCGCGGTCATCGCCACCTCGGCCTTCTCGCAGGCGAGCTGGGATTTCAAGGCCGGCATGGCCTATGTCTATGGCGGGCCCGGCAAGATGTCGGCCATGGCGATGGCCCCGGCCGAAAGGAACCACGACGCCATGATGAAGAACGCCAAGAGGGTGCCCGACAACACCGTCTTCTTCTTGGACAAGGGCACGCTGTACTCCACGTCGGGGCGGCTCGATCCCACCGGCAATTTCTACCTGAACTGAACTGGTCCTCGCGCAACGGCCGCCCTTGCGGGCGGCCGGACCACGAAACTAGTATCCGTCCCCTGACCGCCGGAGCAGAAGATGACGTCTCTCTCGCCTGCCGACGCCGAACAGCTCAGGCTTGCCTTCCAGCGCTGCCGCGACATGGATGGTACGCTGAACGAACAGCTCCGCGCCTATGCCGACGCCAGCCGCGAGTTCTTCCCCGCCTATGGCGAGGCGGTCGATCGCCTGGTGGCGAGGCTCAACGGCAACGGCGGTGGTGAGACCGCACCGCTTCCAGACGATCCCATGCCGCCGTTCATGCTGCCGGATGAAAATGGAGCTCTTGTCACGCTGTCCGCGTTGCTGGAGCACGGCCCCGTCGCGGTGATGTTCTTTCGCGGACACTGGTGTCCCTATTGCCGGCTCAATGTCCGCGCCGTGGTCCAGGCGCGGGGTCGTATCGAGGCGATGGGCGCGCGGATCGTCGCGATCATGCCGGAGACGCAAGGATATACTCGTCAGCTCAAGGCTGACTCCGGTGCGCCATTTCCGATCCTGACCGATCTCGACAATGGCTATGCGCTCTCGCTCAATCTCGCGATCTGGCTGGACACCGAGATCCAGCACCTGTTGTCTCATCAGGATATGGCGAAATACCACGGCAATGACGGGTGGATGCTGCCGATACCCGCCGTGTTCGTGGTCGGACGCGACGGCATCGTGAAGGCCCGCTTCGTCGACCCCGATTTCCGCAAGCGTATGGAGATCGACGATCTGCTTGCGGCGTTGGAAAGTGCGGGCAGGGAGAATTGACCGTCCGAGATGCAGGAGGGAAAGGGAAGAGCGCCTGCACTAGCCCGCAATCTCTCGCCAGTCCGCGCCGCGCAGCATGCGCATCACGGCATTGCCCACCGCCGTGCGTTGCCGGCCGGCCACCCCGTAAAGATTGACCGTGCGGCGGGCGTCCAGACCCGTGACCGCGGCGCGTGTCAGCCGCTCCGGCACGTGCGAGGTGTGCGGCACCATGGCGATGCCCATGTCGGCTTCGACCAGCTCGATCAGATCGCGCTCGTTCGAGACCTCGTGGCCATGCTCGATATCGATTCCGTGCTCGCGCAGGCTCGCAGAGATTCGGCCGGAATGCTCGCAGAAAGCCCGGCTGAGAAGCTGCTCCGATCGCAGATCGTCCAGCTCGATCGAGCTGCGGCCGGCGAGCCGATGTCCGTCGCCGACGACGAGCTCGAAGCTCTCGGTGAACAGCGGCCACACGTCGAGCCGCTCCCAGGCCTCGTCGATCTCCGCGGCGATCCCGAGCTCGGCCTCGCCCTTCTTTAGGAATTCGGCGACCTCGCGGCTGGAGCCGCGCAGGAAACGGAATTCAAGCCGGTTGAATTGCCGCTTGATCTGGTCGAGATGTGAGATCAGCAGCGCAAGGTCGATGGAATGCGTCAGTGCGATGCGCAGCGCGCCGATCTCGCCGCTTTTGAACGAGGAGGCGAGCGAGCGCGCGCCGGCGGCCGCATCATAGCATTGCTTCAGGAGCGGATGCATGCGCTGGCCGAGCTCGGTCAGCTGCGCAGCCGGTCGCTCGCGACGAAACAGGTCGCCGCCAAGCTCGGCCTCGAGCTGCTTGATCGCGCGCGTCAGCGAGGGCTGCGTGACGTTGCATTCCTCGGCGGCGCGCGTGAAATTCAAGAGCTGCGCCACCGCGAGGAAATAGCGGACCTGATGCATTTCCATGGATCGGCTCCCCAGCAGGATCGACCGGAAATCTAGCCGATCGGAACCGGGAATGACATACCGGCGGCGATAGCGGGCGCCTATGGATTTGGAAGCCAACCGGCATTCCAAAAGGTCCTGCGATCTCCTAAAATTATGGTGCGTAACAAGACCGCGGCGTCCAACGAATATTCGATCGGTGCGGGCTCACCAGGAGCGAACCATGAATGGTATGCAGGGAAAACTTGCGGATATCCCGGGTCAGGTCGTGCTGGTGCTGCAAGGTGGCGGCGCGCTCGGGTCCTACCAGGCTGGGGTGTACCAGGCGCTGCACGAGGCCGGCATCGAGCCCGACTGGATCATCGGCACGTCGATCGGCGCCATCAATGCAAGCCTGATTGCCGGCAACGCGCCCGAGCACCGGCTGGCGCGCCTGCGGGAATTTTGGAAGCGGATGGAGCAGCAACCGGTCTGGGACTGGCGCTCCGCATTTCCCGGCTTCAACGAGAAGCTGGCCTATTGGTCGACCGTGACCCACGGCATTCCCGGTTTCTTCCGGCCCAACCCGCTGGCGCATGCCGGGGATTCCTATCCGCTCGGCGCCGATCATGCGGGCTTTTATTCGACCGCGCCGCTGGAGAAGACGCTGGGCGAACTCGTCGATTTCGATCTCGCCAATCGCTGCGCGCCGCGCCTGACGGTCGGCGCGGCTCATGTCGGCACCAGCGAAATGCGCTATTTCGACAGCCGGGACGGCGAACTGACGGTGAAGCATGTGATGGCGTCGGGCGCACTGCCGCCGGCCTTTCCGGCGGTGCGCATCGACGGCGAGCTCTATTGGGACGGCGGCATCCTGTCGAACACGCCGACCGAGGCCGTGTTCGACGATAATCCGCGGAGAAATTCGCTGATTTTCTCCGTGCATCTGTGGAATCCCGTGGGGCCTGAGCCGACGACGATGGCGGAGGTGCTGAACCGGCACAAAGATGTGCAATATTCCAGCCGCATCGCCAGCCAGATCGAGCGACAACAGCAGGCCCATCGCCTGCGCCATGTCATCAACGAACTCGCGGCGCGGCTTCCTGAAGACGAGCGCAACGATCCCGCGGTGATGGAGCTGATGAGCTATGGCTGTCCGACCCGCATGCATGTGGTGCGGCTGCTGGCGCCGCAGCTCGAGCGCGAGACCCATACCAAGGATATCGACTTCAGTCCGTCAGGCATCACGCGGCGATGGCACGCCGGCTATGCCCATACGAAGTCGGTGCTGGCGCGCAAGCCCTGGATCGGCGAATTCGATCCGCTCGCCGGCGTCGTGTTGCACGAGCATATGGACGAGATGCCGATGGCGGCGGAGTGAGGCCGCAGGCCACCGTTCGCTTCATCGAATTGCCATAGGCCTTGCGGATCGTTGCTGGTCCGCAGCTGAAAGGCCCTGCAAATGGTGTCCGTGAACGATCTTGAATCCGCTCTCGACCATGTCCGTGCGGATGCGGCGGGACCGGTCCCGGGCGTGTTCGGTCCGGCCTCGATAACCTGGCGGATCGACCGCGAGGCCGTGATCTTCCTGGGCGCCGGCCGTGCGCTGTTGCTGCAACTGGCGCATCCTTGGGTCGCGGCCGCGATCGCAGAGCATTCGCGGACCCTTGCCGATCCGATCGGCCGCTTCCATCGCACCTTCGACATCGTCTTTGCGATGGTGTTCGGCTCGCTCGATCGCGCGCTGCTGTCGTCCCGGCAATTGCATCGGCGCCACGGTATGATCGTCGGCGAGATGCCCGAGACCATCGGGCCGTTTGCGGCAGGCTCGCGCTACTGCGCCAATGACATTCCCTCGCTGTGCTGGGTTCATGCGACGCTGGTCGAGACGGCGCTGATCGCGCATGATCTGGTGCTGCCACCACTCTCTGCCGAGGAGCGCGAGCGCTACTGGACCGAGAGCCGGCTGCACGGTGCTTTGTTCGGCTTGACGGGGGATGACCTGCCCTCGGACTGGTCCGGGTTCGCAGCCTACAATGCGGCGATGGCGCAGTCGGAAACGCTGACCGTCAGCCCGGCGGCGCGCGAGATCGCCGCACAGATTTTCAGCGGCGCGCGCCCCTGGCTGCGGCCGCCGCGATGGTATCGCGCATTGACGGCAAGCCTGTTGCCGGAACGATTGCGCGCCGGTTTTGGATTTGAGCTCGACGAGCGCGACATCAGGGCCGCCGATAGAGCGCTGCGATGGATCCGGCGCGTCTATCCGAGATTGCCCGACCGGCTGCGCTATGCCGGTCCGTACCAGGAAGCCCAGGCGCGATTGCGCGGCGAGCCGCAGCCTGATTGGATGACCCGCTGCCTGAACAGGGCGTGGATCGGGCGGCCGCAGATGGATGTGCGCGGGAAAGGGTGAAGTCCTCGGCCGCCGCCGAACCCACCGTCATTCCGAGCGTAGCGAAGCAATCCAGGATCCCTCCGCAGAAGCCGTCTGGATTGCTTCGTCGCTTCGCTCCTCGCAATGACGAGTGTGAGGAAGCGCCTCGTGCGCTTTCTCACGCCGAGGCCAGCTTCCGGTACAGTGCGTTGTAGGTGCCGGCCGAGATGCTCCAGGAGAACGATCGTCCCATGGCGCTGCGGCGCATGGTGTCGAGCTGGTCCTGTGCCATGAACGCCTCGAAGGCGCGGCGGACGCCGCCGAGGAAGGATTCGCGCGAGGGCCTCGAGAACAGGAAGCCGGTCTCGCCGTCGGTGATGGTTTCGGCGAGCCCGCCGGTCTGGTGTCCGATCGGCAGCGAGCCGAAGCGCTGGGCGTACATCTGGCTGAGGCCGCAAGGCTCGAAGCGCGAAGGCATCAGGGTGAAATCGCTGCCGGCGAAGATGCGTCGCGCCTGGGCTTCGTTGAAGCCGATCACGACTCCGATGGCGTCGGGACGGCGGCGATGCGCGTTGATCAGGGCCTGCTCGAGCGCCGGCTCGCCCGAGCCGGTGACGACGATCTGCCCGCCGGCATCGACGATCTCGTCGGCGGCCGACAGCACGAAGTCGATGCCCTTCTGGTGCACGAGGCGGGCGACGATGCCGAACATCGGCCCGCGCGACACCGCCAGCCCGAACTGCTTGCGGACGTAATCCGCATTGGCCTTCTTGCCGATCCAGTCGCCGGCGCCGAACTGCTGGGCGAGCTGGGCGCAGGAGCGCGGGTCCCAGCTCTCGTCGATGCCGTTGAGGATGCCGGTGAGCTCGGCAGCGTCGGAGCGGACCTGAAGCAGCCCTTCGAGGCCGCAACCGAATTCCTCCGTCGTGATCTCCCGCGCATAGGTGCCGCTGACGGTGGTGAGGTGCGAGGCGTAGACCAGCCCCGCCTTGAGGAAGGAGAGCTGGTCGTAGAACTCGACGCCGTCGATGTGGAAGGAGCTCTCCGGTGCGCCGATCCGCCGCAGCGAGTCCTTCGGGAAGAGGCCCTGATAGGCGAGGTTGTGGATGGTCAGGATCGACGGCAGCTTGGCGCCGCGCCAGGCGAGATAGGCCGGCACGAGCGAGGCCTGCCAGTCATTGGCATGGATCAGGTCGGCTGCCCAATTCTTGTCCAGCTTGCCCATGGCCAGCTCAGCGGCTGCCGAGGCAAAACGCGCGAAGCGGATGTCGTTGTCGGGCCAGTCGCGCCCGGTCTCGTCGCCATAGGGGTTGCCGGGCCGGTCGTAGAGTTGTGAGCACAACAGCACGTAGACCGGCAGGCCGTCCTTGGTTGCGGCCCGTCCGAGCGAGCAGGCCGGCATCTCGGCGAATGCCGGGCAGCGGCCAACGATCTGAATATGCGTGAGTTGCTCGATGATGTCGCGATAGCCGGGCAGCATGATCCGGATATCGGCAAAGGAGCGAAGGGCACGGGGCAGGGCCGCGGAAACGGCTCCAAGTCCGCCCACGCGGACGAAGTCGTCCATCTCGGTCGTGACGAACAAGACCCTCAAGAACAGCTGCCCTCTGTCGATCCCGTTGCTGCTATGCAAGAACGGGTCCAGTTGTCCTGGAATTCTTAAAGCCCACCCACGCGGCGCGTCTGTTCGGTAAACTCTTTCCTACTCAGGCGCCGCCCTCTAGGGTCGCCGCATCAACAACAGAGAACTTCGATAGGTTCCTAAGAGACCCAAGGACGCGAACAGGCATGCAGCTAGCAGATAAGCATGAGGGGACGACGACAAAAGCTTTCGCGGGCCTGCGGGTCCTGGATTTCTCGACCACCATCGCCGGCCCCCATTGCACGCGGATGCTTGCCGACATGGGCGCCGAGGTGATCAAGATCGAGGCTGATGGCGGCGAGACGATGCGGACCCGACCGACGCTGCGCCAGGGGTGCAGCACGGCGTTCGGCCAGCTCAACGTCGGCAAGAAGAGCCTGGTGCTCGACCTCAAATCTGACGACGGCAAGGAGACGGTCCGCCGGCTGGCGGCGACCGCCGACATCCTGGTCGAGAACTTTCGCCCCGGCGTGATGCAGCGGCTGCGGCTCGACTACGACAGCCTGCGACAGGTCAACCCGAAGCTGATCTATTGCTCGATCTCCGGCTATGGCCAGACCGGCCCCTCGGCCGAGCTGCCGGCCTATGCGCCAGTGATCCACGCAGCCTCCGGCTACGACATGGCGCATCTCGCCTATCAGCCCGGCCGTCACCGCCCCGACTATTGCGGCATCTATCACGCCGACGTCGTCACCGGCACCTACGGCTTCGGCGCGATCGCTTCAGCGCTCTTTCAGCGCACCGTGACGGGGCTTGGCCAGCACATCGATGTCTCCATGCTGGAAACGATGCTGTCGCTGACGCTGACCGAGTTGCAGAGCGCGCAATTCACGGTGAAGCTGCCGCCGCGTCCGATGTTCGGACCGACCGAGACGGGAAACGGCTATGTCATGATTACCGTCGCCAGCGAGAAGACGTTTCAGGGGTTGATGGGGGTGATCGACCGTCCCGCATGGATCTCCGATCCGCGCTTCTCGACCTACGCCGCGCGCCGCGAGAACTGGGCCGACATGATGGATGGCGTGGAAGCTTGGTCACGGCGGCTCACGACCGATGCGTGCCTTGCCGCGCTCGGCGCAGCCGGCGTCCCGGCCTCGGCCTATCGCACCGTGTCGGAAGCGATGGCCGATCCGCAGCTCGCGCACCGGCAGGCATTCTCGTCTGTACAGGACGAAGGCGGCTTGTTCCAGGTGCTCAATCTGCCGTTCCGGATGTCGGGGGCAGACACGACGCCCGCCAACAGGATGGCCGTGCTCGGCCAGCATACGGATGCGCTGCGCGACGAGATCGGGCTCGCAAATGATGCACCAGTTTCGCCAGGCAAAACAGCTGCGACATATTGAGTAACATTGCGCCGCACATGCGGCGTTTGAACTCGCGCGCGTTCCTCTTGCCGTCGCGTGTATTTGTCGCCAATCTCGCTTCCGAGTCATTCAACGATCCGAAACATCGGACGAGGATCCCGGGAGGAACCATGACGAACGCCGCTGCCGTTGCATGCAAGCGCGTGCCGATTTTCCTTGTTGCGGCATTTGCACTGGCCGGGCCGGCGCAGGCGCAGAAATCCGGCGGCAGCCTCACCGTCGGCCAGGAGCTGGAGATTGCCGGCTTCGATCCGCTCAAGGTCGGCGTCTACGACACCTCGACCTTCACCGCGGCCGCC
Organism: Bradyrhizobium sp. 1(2017); assembly: GCF_011602485.2. Lineage (NCBI taxonomy): Bacteria > Pseudomonadati > Pseudomonadota > Alphaproteobacteria > Hyphomicrobiales > Nitrobacteraceae > Bradyrhizobium > Bradyrhizobium sp. 1(2017). Next base: position 2,458,116 of record NZ_CP050022.2, read on the forward strand.
GCGATCTTCGACACGCTGACGACGCTCGACGAGAAGGGCGAGGTTGCGCCAAAGCTCGCGGTGTCCTGGACTCATTCCGACGACTACAAGAGCTGGACCTTCAAGCTGCGCCAGGGTGTAAAGTTCCACGACGGCACACCGTTCAACGCTCAAGCCTTCAAGGAGAATTTCGACCGGCAGAAGGATCCCGCCAACAAGTGCCGCTGCGCCTTCTACATCACCAACGTCAAGGAGGTGCTGGCGCCGGACGACTACACCCTTGTCTACAATCTCACCGACCCGTCGGTGAACCTGCCGGCGGTGATCACCATCCAAAGCCAGAACAATGTGGTGCACTCGCCGACGGCGTGGAAGACCAAGGGCGACGATTACAACCGCAATCCCGTCGGCACCGGTCCCTACATCCTGAAATCATGGACCGCCGGCGACCGCATGGTTCTGGAGAAGAATCCCAACTATTGGGACAAGGGCCGTCCCTATCTCGACCGCATCGTGTTGAAGCCGCTGCCCGACGCGCAGTCGCGCTTTGCCTCGCTGCAATCGGGCGAGGCCGACATCATCTGGGACGACGAGAACGACGCCGACAACATCATGAAGGCGCAGAAGGACTCCAAGCTCACAGTCCACACCTACAAGGGCTCGGGCGCGCAGGTCTACGCCTTCAACACCAAGGTGGCGCCGTTCGACGACGTCCGCGTGCGGCAGGCGCTGGTGATGGCGATTGATCGTCCAAAAATGTCGCAGGCGATCAGCAACGGCCTGAGCCGGCCCGCCAGCAATCCCTATGGTGACGGCTCCTGGGTCAAGTGCAAGGACGACGGCGCGCTGCCGTTCGACGTCGAGAAAGCCAAGGCGCTGCTCAAGGACTACGGCAAGCCGGTCGAGTTCAAGATGCTGGTGACCGCGACGCCGCGCGGCCGTATGATCGGCCAGGTGCTCCAGCAGTTCTGGAAGCGTGCTGGCGCCAACATGGAGATCGAGCAGGTCGATCAGGCCACCATTCCCTCGCGTGCCTTCACCCGACAGTTTCAACTGACGCCGTGGCGTATCGTCGATCTCGCCGATCCCGATCCGCAGATGTATGCGAATTTCCGTAGCGGCAGCCCGCTGGCGCTCGCCGGCTTCTCAAATCCCGAGCTAGACAAGCTTCTGGACCACGCGCGCGTCACCGCCGACCTCGGCCAGCGCACCGAAGACTATTGCGCGATCAGCCGCCTGATCAACAAGGAGGCGATCTGGTTCTGGACCTTCCAGAATACCTATTACGCGCTGTCGAGTGCCAGGCTGAAGGGCTTTCCTAAAATCTACAACGGCGTGATCGACGTCTCGAACACCTGGCTGGAATGAACGCGCGATGCTGAACTTCGTCGTTCGGCGGCTCCTTGCCATCCTGCCGGTCTTGCTTGCCGTCTCGTTGCTCACCTTCCTAATCGCTTCGCTGCTGCCAGGCGATCTGGCTCTGTTCATCCTCGGCGATCAGGCGACACCGGAGAATGTCGCGGCGTTGCGCCGTGACATGGGGCTCGATCAGCCGCTGTGGTGGCGCTATTTGAGCTGGCTCGGTCATGTGCTGCAGGGCGATCTCGGCCGCTCCTTCCGAACCGGCCAGACAGTGCTCCAGGCGGTGGCCGAGCGCATTCCGGTCTCGCTTCAGCTGATGGTGATGGCCGAGCTCATCGGGCTCCTGATCGGCGTGCCGGTTGCGATCGCCTGCGCCGCGCGCGCCGGCGGCGCCTTCGACCGCTTCATGACCGGCAGCGCCTTTGCCATGCTGTCGATGCCTTCATTTCTCACCGCGATCCTCCTGATCTATCTGTTCGCGGTCGAGCTGCGCTGGCTGCCGGCGACCGGCTACGTGCCGTTCACTGAGGCGCCGCTGGGGAATTTGCGCTTCTTCGTGCTGCCGGCACTGACCTTGGCGCTGGCGGAATGGCCGGGCATCATGCGGGTGCTGCGCTCCGACATGATCGCGACCTTGCAGGAAGACTACATCGCGCTCGCCAAGGCCAAGGGTCTCACGCCCGCGCGCATCCTGTTTGTGCATGCGCTCAAGCCATCGTCGCTGACGCTGGTGACGGTGACCGGGATCAATATCGGCCGCCTGCTCGGCGGCACGCTGATCGTGGAATCGATCTTCGCGTTGCCCGGCATCGGTCGACTGCTGGTCGGCGCGATCTACACCCGCGACCTCGTCATCCTTCAGGGTGTGGTGCTGCTGGTCGCTTGCGGCTTCGTCATCGTGAACTTCATCGTCGACATGCTCTACGCCGTGCTCGACCCCAGGATCCGCCATGGCCACGCTTGAGCTGTCAATCCAGGACGAGGCGGTGTCCACGCCCGTGCGCGGCAGGCGCAAGCTCGGCGTCCTGTTCTGGCTCGCGAGCGGCTGGCTTGTGATCATCCTCGCGCTCGCGATCCTCGCACCGGTACTGCCGCTGCAAAACCCTGTAGACATGGACATGCTGGAGCGTCGCGCGGCGTTTTCCGGAGAGCACTGGCTCGGCACTGACGGGCTCGGGCGCGACGAACTGGCCCGCCTGATCTTCGGCGCGCGCGTCTCCCTGACGGTCGGACTGATCGCGCCGATGATCAGCCTCGTTTTCGGCGGCGCCCTCGGTCTCTTTGCCGGCTATTTTCGCGGCCGGTTCGAGACGCTGGTGGTCGGCAGTATGGACGTGCTGCTGGCCTTTCCGCCGCTGATTTTCGCACTTGCGGTGACCGCCTATCTCGGCCAATCCGTCCCCAATCTCACTGTCATCCTCGGCGTGCTCGGCATTCCCGCCTTCATGCGCGTCGCGCGTGCCGCGACGCTGACGCTGGCGCGTCGCGAATTCGTGATCGCGGCCGAGGCGCTCGGCGCCAGCCATGCGCGCATCATCCTGCGCGAGCTACTGCCGAACGTGATCCTGCCGCTGCTCGCCTTCTTCCTGCTCGGCGTCGCCGTCACCATCGTGGTCGAGGGCGCGCTGTCCTTCCTCGGTCTCGGCGTGCCGCCGCCGATGGCGAGCTGGGGCAGCATGATCGGCGAGGGACGCGAGAGCCTCGACGTCGCGCCGCGTCTCGCCTTCCTGCCGGCGGCGGCGCTGTTCCTGACCGTGCTCGCGTTCAACCTCGTCGGCGACACCTTGCGGGCGCTGACCGACCCGCGTCAGGGGGCGCTGTGAGTGCTCCGCTTTTGACCATCGAGGACGTCGCGGTGGAGCTGCCGACCCCGCGCGGAACCTTGCGCGCCGTCGATCATGTCGATCTGACGCTGGATGCGGGCCGCACGCTCGGCATCGTCGGCGAATCCGGTTGCGGCAAGACGATGCTGTCGCGCGCGGTGCTTCAGCTGCTGCCGAAGAAGGCCAGGCTCACCGGCCGCGTGATGTTCGACGGCGAGGATCTGGTGCGGCTCGATGCGGAACGCTTGCGGCGCTTGCGCGGGCGCGATCTTGCGGTCGTGTTCCAGGATCCCATGACCTCGCTCAACCCGGTGCTCACCATCGGCACCCAGTTGATGGAGACGATCCAGGAGCATCTCGAGCTGGATGCCCCGGCGGCGAAGAAGCGCAGCATCGAGCTGCTGGCGGCCGTCGGCATTCCGGCGCCGGAGCAGCGGCTCACGCAATATCCGCATCAATGTTCCGGCGGCATGCGCCAGCGCATCGCCATCGCGATCGCTCTGTCCTGCGAGCCGAAGCTGCTGATCGCGGACGAGCCGACCACCGCGCTCGACGTCACGATTCAGGCGCAGATCCTCGATCTGCTCGCGCGTGAGCAGCGCAGCCGTCACATGGCCATGATCATCATCACCCACGATCTCGGCGTCGTCGCCGGTCGCGCCGACGAGGTCGCGGTGATGTATGCGGGCAGGGTGGTGGAGCGGGCGCCGACATCCGCACTCTTCAAGCGCATGCATATGCCCTACACCGAGGCGCTGCTGGCGGCGATCCCGAAGTTGGAGACCGCGCCGCATACGCCGCTGCCGGCCATCTCCGGCCGTCCGCCCGACCCGACGCGGCCGCTGCGTGGCTGCTCCTTTGCGCCGCGCTGCCGCTATGCCGCGGGGCGCTGTCACGAGGCCAAGCCCGAGCTGAAGGGCGCCGAGATGCCTGATCATCTCTATGCCTGCTTCCATCCGATCCGGATGGCTGAGGGGATCGGTGCATGATGCAGCTCGCCGCGCCCCCCGAGCCGCTGCTGAACGTCGACAATCTCGTGGTCGAATACGGTCTGGGCAGCAGGCCGGTGCATGCCGTCTCCGGCGTCAGCCTTCAGGTCGCGCGCGGCGAGACGCTGGGGCTGGTCGGCGAATCCGGCTGCGGCAAGTCGACGCTGGGGCGCGCAGTGCTGCAATTGCGCCGCGCCAAATCCGGCCGCGTGATGTTCGACGGCGAGGATCTGACGGCGATGCAGGGCGAGGCGCTGCGCAAAATGCGCCGGCGCGTGCAGCTGATCTTCCAGGATCCGATCGCCTCGCTCAATCCGCGCCGGCGTATCGGCGACATCGTCGCCGAGCCGCTGATCATCGCCGGGATCAAGGATGCCGCCGAGCGAAAGCGTAGGGTTAACGAGGTGCTCTCCGCGGTCGGGCTCGATCCCGACCTCGTGGCAGGCCGGCTGCCGCATGAATTCTCCGGCGGGCAGTGCCAGCGCATCTGCATCGCGCGCTCGCTGGTGCTCAACCCGGAATTCATCGTCTGCGACGAGCCGGTCTCGGCGCTCGACGTCTCCATCCGCGCGCAGATCCTCAATCTGCTGGAGGAGATGAAGGCGCGCTTCGGTCTGACGCTGCTGTTCATCGCGCATGATCTCGCTGTCGTCAAAGCGGTCAGCGACCGCGTCGCCGTGATGTATCTCGGACGGCTCTGCGAGGTCGGGCCTTCGGAGCAATTGTTCGCAAAACCCGCACATCCCTATACCGGACTGCTGTTGCAGGCGATCCCGGTGCCGGATCCGGATGTGCGTCCCGCCGAGAGTGTGGCGGCCGGCGAGCCGCCATCGCCGATTGCGCCCCCGTCCGGCTGCCGCTTCCGTACCCGCTGTCCGCGCGCCGATCAGCAATGCAGCGCGCAGATACCGGAGTTGCGCGAGGTCGCACCCGGCCAGCTCGCGGCTTGCCACCATCCGCTGGCCTGAACTAAGACCGGTTTGTCTCGGCTAGCCGGCCATGGCATGGTGGGCCGAGAACGACAAGCATGCCGGGAGGACGCCGATGAAAAGTTTCAAGGTTGCCGATTTCAAGGCGCCGTTGCAGGAGTTCGACGAGGCAACGCCGCAGCCGTCGGGCACGCAGGTGCTGATCAAGGTGAAGGCCGCCGGCGTATGCCACAGCGACCTCCATATTTGGGAAGGCGGCTACGATCTCGGCCATGGCCGCAAGCCGCTGTCGTTGAAGGATCGCGGCATCAACCTGCCGCTGACCATGGGGCATGAGACCGTCGGTGAGGTCCTCGCTTTCGGTCCCGACGTGAAGCCGACCGACCAGGGTGACCTCAGGCTTGGCGATGTCGGCCTCGTCTATCCCTGGATCGGCTGCGGCAAATGCGCGACCTGCCTTGGTGGCGACGAGAACATGTGCCTGACGCCGCGCTCTCTCGGCGTCTATTGCGACGGCGGTTACGCCGATCACATGCTGGTGCCGCATCCGCGCTATCTGCTCAACCTCAGAGGGCTCGATCCGGCGACGACCGCGCCCTATGCCTGCTCGGGCGTCACCACCTACAGCGCGCTGAAGAAGGTCGAGCAGCATTTCGACACACCGATTGTGATGTTCGGTGCCGGCGGCCTCGGCCTGATGGCGCTGTCGCTCCTGAAGGCGATGGGCGGCAAGGGCGCGATCATGGTCGATATCGATGCGAAGAAGCGCGAGGCGGCGGAGAAGGCCGGTGCGCTCGCGACCGTCGATCCCAAGGCGCCCGATGCGCTGGAGCAGCTTGCGAAGAAGGCAGGCGGACCGATCCGCGCCGTGATCGACCTCGTCGGCAATGCCGCCACGACGCAGCTCGGCTTCGACTGCCTGACCAAGGGCGGCAAGCTCGTCATCGTCGGTCTGTTCGGCGGCGGCGCGACCTGGGCGCTGCCGCTGATTCCGATCAAGGCCATCACGATCCAGGGCAGCTATGTCGGCAATCTGCGTGAGACGCAGGAATTGCTCGATCTCGTGCGCACGAAGAAGGTGCCGCCGATCCCGGTGACGACGGCGCCGCTCGCCAGGGCCAACGACGCGCTGGTGCAGTTGCAGCAGGGCGCAGTCGTCGGGCGCACGGTGCTGACGCCGTAACGAGCGCTCTCTCCGTCGTCATTGCGAAGAGCGAATCGACGAAGCAATCCAGGCTGCCTCAGCGGAAAAATTCTGGATTGCTTCGCTTCGCTCGCAATGACGACTTGGCCAACTCCTTCCTCGAGGATTTCCATGTCCGCAAACAACGCCTTCCACATTGCCGTGCTCGCCGGTGACGGTATCGGTCCCGAAGTCATGGCGCCGGCGCTCGAGGTTGTGCGCAAGGTCGGCGAAAAGTCGGGCCTGAGCTTCCGCTTCACCGAGGCGCCCGCCGGCGCCAACAATTATCTCGCCACCGGCAAGTCGATGCCTGACTCGACGATCAAGCTGTGCGAGGAGGCGGACGCGATCCTGCTCGGTGCCTGCGGGCTGCCGTCGGTGCGCTACCCCGACAATACCGAGATCGCGCCGCAGATCGAGCTGCGCTTCATCTTCGATCTCTATGCCGGCGTGCGTCCGGCGCGGCTCATTCCGGGCGTGCCGAGCCCGATCGTCGGCGCCGACCAACGCGGCATCGACCTCGTCGTGATCCGCGAGTCCACCGAGGGCCTGTTCGCCTCGATGGGCAAGGGCGTCGTCACCCATGAGGATGCGCGCGAGACCATGGTGATCACGCGCCGGACGTCCGAGCGCCTGTTCGAGTTCTCGTTTCGCCTGGCCGAACGGCGCAAGGCGCGCGGCAAGCCCGGCGCGCTCACCTGCGTCGACAAGGCGAACGTGTTCAAGGCTTTTGCGTTCTTCCGCGGCATCTTCGACGAGATCGAGAAAAAGCATCCGGAGGTGAAGACCGATCGTCTCTATGTCGATGCCTGCTCGGCGATGCTGGTGAAGCGGCCCTGGGATTTCGACGTGATGGTGATGGAGAACATGTTCGGCGACATCGTCTCCGACATCACCGCGAGCCTGATCGGCGGTCTCGGCATGGCGCCGTCGGCCGACATCGGCGACAAATACGCCGTGTTCCAGCCGTGTCACGGCACCGCGCCCGACATCATGGGGCAGGGCAAGGCCAATCCCACCGGCATGATCCTGTCGGCGGCGATGATGCTGGACTGGCTCGCCGACAAGCACGGCGTCGAGAGCGCGGCGGAAGCAGGCGAGACGATCGAGCGTGCGGTGGATCAGGTCTATGCCGGCGGCATCAAGCCGATGGAGTTCGGCGGCAGCAACGGTACCGCCGACATTACGAAGGCGGTACTCGCGGCGCTGTAGTCAAAGCGCGCGTTTGAAAAGGGGCCTTGTGGCCCCTTGGCCGTTACCAGCGACGCCAGTGGCGGTGGCCGTAATAGCCATAGGGCCGTGCGCCGTAGCCGTAGAAGCGGCGCGGGCCGCCGTAATAGCCATAGGCGCCGCCGTAATAGTTCGGACGCCACCAGCAGCGGCCCCAGCGATTGCAGACCATGCGGACCTGATCGACCTCCGCGGCCGGGCCGCTCGCGATTCGATCCGCCTGTGGAATGCCGTTCGGCATTGCCGCGAGCGCCGAGCCGGATGCGAGTGCCGCACCGCCCAAGGCAGCCAGACCGAGAACAGCAAACTTGAGTTTCATCGCAATCTCCCTCGTTGGTTGCGAGAGAACCTGCGAGAGATCAGCTGGTTGCTACCGGTGTGAGGCGGCGGTCGGATTTAATCTTCCTGAATGAAAGTTCAGGTTGGCTCAGAGTTCGCGTGCACTCGCAATGACGGTGGCGAGAGAGGTCTGCTGGCAATAGCGGCGGAACTAGTTCCCTCGGAACTGCGGCTTGCGCTTTTCCATGAACGCCTTCCGGCCCTCGCGGAAATCCGCGCTGTCCATGCAGGCGTTGCCGATCGCCTTAATCGCGTCCATGTCGCGCACGCTTTCGTCCGTCAGCACCTGAGCAATGGTGATCTTGGCGGCCTTGATCGCGAGCGGGGCGTTCTGCGAGATCGTCTCGGCAATCGTCATGGTCTCGCCCCACAGCTCGTCGACCGGGAACACCCGCTCGACGAGGCCAATGCGGAGCGCCTCGGCGGAATCGATCCGCATGCCCGTGTACATCAACAAGCGCGCCCAGGATGGGCCGACCAGCGAGACCAGGTGCCGGAGACCGTCATATCCATAGGCGATGCCGAGCTTTGCAGCGGGAATGCCGAACTGGCTGCCATGCGAGGCAAGGCGGATGTCGGCGAGCATGGCGACCTGCATGCCGCCGCCGAGACAATAGCCGTCGATGCAGGCGATGGTCGGCTTGGGATAGTCGGCGAGCAGCGCGCGCTGAGCGGCGCTGCGCTTGGCATATTCTTCGGACGCGGCCGCGTTGTGGCGCGTCTTCTCAAACTGGCTGATGTCGGCTCCTGACACGAACGCCTTGCCGCCGGCACCGCGCAGGATCACGACGCGCGCGGTCTCGTCGTCGCGCAGGCTCGTCAGCGCCTCGCCAAATCCCTCCCACATCTCCAGCGACATCGCGTTGCGCTTGTCGGGATTGTTGAAGGTGATCACGCCGACGCCATTGGTCACCTGCTTGAGGATCTTGCCGTCGGCGTAGGCTGTTTCGGTCGTACTGGACATATCGGACATCGCGCGCTCGCTGGTCATGGCGGAGTGCAATGTGCGGCGCGGCCGCTGCCATGGTCAACCGGGACAGGATAGGAGAGCTTGCATCCGCCTGTGCTGCGATTGCATGGCGCGCGGGGCGATCGGCGAGCGGCAGCAAGCTGCCAAGAAAAAGGGGCGGCAAGTCCGCCCCAACACCGACCGCGCGCAAGGGCGCCGGCACAGCCTATCTCGTCCGGTCTCGTCCAATCCGGCCGCGCCCCCGCGACGCGGCGGATTGAACGTCGGCCGCAAGGGCCGGACCGTCGATCGAGCTCAGCTTTCGTTCGCGGCGATCGATTCCATCAGCGACACGAGCTGGCGCTGCACCGTCTGGTCCTTGATCTTGCTGTAGGCGCGCAGCAGCCGGAGGCTGAAGGCACTGTCGAGGAAGAGCAGGCTCTCCACTTCGCGCGCCTTGTTGTCGCCGTCATAGAAGAAGGTCACGGGCACATCGAGGGCCGAGGCGATCTGCTGAAGCCGAGCCGCGCCGACGCGATTGACGCCTTTCTCGTATTTCTGGACCTGCTGGAAGCTGACGCCCAGCTTCTCGCCCAGCTCGGCCTGCGAAATCTTCATCTCGACACGCCGCAACCGGATCCGCTTGCCAAGCTCAATGTCCGGCTTGCCGGCACTGCGCTGCTTCATTCTTTTCGCCGCTGCTTTCATCTTCGTTCTCACCGTTGTTCTTCGGTTGAAAATCCCCCGAAGAGCTGGGTCAGGGGTTCGCCCATATAGGAGTTCTTGAATTCATGCGGATGCACGAACTCTTCCTTAAACCACGGGAAGCGAGCCGGATTGAAAGCCTCGATCAGCCAGTCAATCATGTGCCGCACGCGCGGAATCCGTCCGCTACCGGGATGGTAGGACAGCCAGATATCCAGCGGCCGGTTCAGTTCGACCTCCAGTGGAATCAATTTCCCGCCAAGCGCAATGGCGTAGCTCGGGAAGACGCCGATTCCGGCGCCATTCGCGACCGCCCAATAGTTGGCGCTCGAGACGTTGGTCTTCATGACCAGAAGGTCACGCTCCGAAACGCCCGGGAAAAAGCTCTCGAAAGATTCCTTGGCGGCGAGCTGGTCGGCGAATTGCAGCACCAGGCGGTGCTTGATCAATTCCGCCGCCGAGCGCGGCGCGCCGTGTTTTGCGATGTACTTCTCGGCAGCCCAGAACATCAGATGCATGCGGCCGAGTCGCACCAGCTTGACGTCGAGCGCCGAGGGACGCGACAGATGAATGGCGACGTCGGCCTCGTGGCGGGAGACATCGGCCGAGCGCATCGCGCAATGCAGGTCGACGAGGATCTTCGGATAGGCCTGCTGAAACTCGACCAGCCGCGGGGCGAGCCAGAACGTTCCCAAACCCTCGGTGACGGCGACGCGGACTTCGCCGGACAGCGCGTTGGCCGTCGAATCGCTGGTGCGGAGCACGTCGAAGGCGGCCGCTTCCATGCGTTCGACGGCGGAGACCACCATCGCGCCTTCGTCGGTCAGATGCGTGCCGTGCACGTCCCGGGTGAACAGGGTGGTGCCGGTCTGCCGCTCGAAATCATCAATTCGCCGGCGCACCGCGTTGATCGACAGCGACAAACGTTCGGCCGCCGAGCGGAAACTTCCGCATCGGACGACTTCCAGAAAGATGCGGGCCGCGTCCCAATCAGAGAGGCTGCCGAGATTTGATTTTGGGCGTTCCTCCAACGGAACGCCCCTTTCCGCCAAGGAGTGCATACAAGTCCCTTCGAGACGCTAAACTGGCAGAATCTGGCGCAAACCACAACCACTGCGGGTTGGGGAGCGGTGAGTTTTGAACCTCATCGTTACCGACGCAGGAGTGGTATTTGAGTGCTGCCAAGGCTGGGGAATTGGGCAAGTTATTGCCCGCTTGAGGGGTATCGCGTGAGTTCCGTTGCGAGCCTTGAGATGGCTGCGGGATCGTCGGCGCTGTCCGCCATGTGCGTTCCTGCGCGAGAGCCGTTGCCACCGTCCCCGGTGGATCTATCACCGCGCGTGAGAAGTCTTGTCCCGGGCCGCTCGGACGATTGCCGGTGGCGCCTTGGAACGATGTCGGCAGGAACCGCGGTTTCACCGCAGAAACCCGCTGAAATGCTGTTCGGAGGGGTACGGGCCTCGTGCTATCTTCGTACCTCCACGGGGCCCGAGGGGGTCGTCACAATCACGTCTCGCAGGCCGAGCTAACGGAAAGAACGCCGGTGTCGCATTCAGACGAACAATTGCAGTCGGTGCTGGAAACGCTCGAGGGGTGCCGCAGGGTTCTTACTGCGAGCAACAGTCGCGGGTCGGCCGATCTGCTGTCCATTGTCATCCTCGACGTCAGGATGAAGCTCAGAGGAATTGACGATGCCGATCTCAAGGCATTGTGCGACGAAATGCTGCGGAGCGCTGCGAGCGAACCGTCCCCTTCCAAGCAGACGCAGGACCAGCCCCGGCGTCCGCTGCTCCGCGTGGTGAAGTAGCCGCGCCGCCGAGTCTCGCTGTTTGGCGAGATTTGTGCGCGTCCCGATGCCGCATCTGTGATCGCGGACGGCATCGGGAGGAGCCCTGGTTTTACGCGCCTCTGTTGCGCATTGCCCTGCATCGGGTACACCAGAGCCGGTTCGGCTCCGGGCCGCGCATTCCCCGCGCGTCGCGCCGGGCCTGAGATGGCTCCGATTGCATCATGCAAAATGTTTCGATCCCGGCGGCGCTGATTGCCGGCCTCGTCAGCTTCCTCTCGCCTTGCGTCCTGCCTTTGGTCCCGCCCTATCTGGTCTACCTCACGGGTGCGACGATCGAGCATGTCGAGAGCGACGAGCCGGCCGCGGTGTCCAAGCGCGCGATCATGATGTCGGCCCTGCTGTTCGTGCTCGGCTTCTCCACGGTGTTCGTGGCGCTCGGCGCCAGCGCTTCGCTGATCGGCGGCCTGATCCGCGCGTGGTCAGCCGAGCTCTCGATCCTTGCCGGCATCGTCATCATCATCATGGGCCTGCACTTCCTGGGACTGACGCGGATCGGCCTGTTGATGCGCGAGGGGCGGTTGCCGATCCCCCGGCCCGTCGGACTCTGGGGCGCCTACATCATGGGGCTCGCCTTCGCCTTCGGCTGGACGCCCTGCATCGGCCCGATCCTCGCCGCGATCCTCTCGATCGCCGCGGCGGAGGCGACGGTGGTCAAGGGCGCGGGGCTGCTCGCGGTCTATTCCGCAGGGCTCGGTATTCCCTTCCTGCTTGCAGCCCTGATGATCGAAAAGTTCTCCGCGCTGTTCGCGCGGATGAAGGGCCAACTCGTCAATGTCGAGCGCGCCATGGGCGTGTTGATGGTGATCACCGGCATCGGATTCCTCACCGGGGCCGTCTCGAATGTGAGCATCTGGCTGCTGGAGACGTTCCCGGCGTTGCAGACGATCGGATAGGTGGAACCGTGTTTTCACGGGTGGAAAACCGGATGTTGAGGGATCACCGGGCGAGCCAGGACATGCTCTCCTGCAGAACCGGGCGATATCAACCTTTCCGGTCCCGAAGCGTTGCAGCAGGGACAACTGCATGATGGAGAACGTGTGACTAAGACAGTGCTTTTAGAGCCGTTGCCGAGCAACGCAGCCTTGGTTGCCTGGCAGTTCGTTGGGCAGCCGTTGCAGGAGTGGCCGAGCTGGGTTCAAGAGACCTGCTCGCTGCAGAAGGACGTGGATGGGAAGTTCGAGCTTCGGCACGCGCGGCGCAGCGGCACGCAGATTGTTTATCTCGGCGAGTGGCTGGTGAGAGATCTGGACGGTGGCGTCGATTTCTACACGGACGCCGAGATCTGGGCGCGATTCGCGGCGAAGCGCTAGCGATCAACAGCGCGTGTTCGGGTGGGGCAAAACGCCTCGCTGCCGAAGCTCTCTGCAGAATGCAATCTGTGGTAATATTTCATCGTACTGCACCCTGAGGGGCAATTTTCATAAACCTATACTGAAACGAGAATTTTGGAACCATAGACACCTTCGTCGCCCCTCTCCCTTTCAGCATTTCAAGCAGGAGCAAGCGATGGGAACCGACGTAAACGTTCAGCCCGGCCACGGCAAAGCCGGACGTCAACCGACGCGGCAATTTCTGGATACGCTGACCGGACACGATGATCCCGGCATGTTCGGCCGGATGTTTCCGACACTCGAACCGCTGGCGGTCGACGACGGTCCGCTTCGTGAACTTGCCGATGCGATGAAGGATCCCGCTCCTGGCGACGCTGCGGGAAACAACGCCAACATACCCGCCGGCTTCACCTATCTCGGACAATTCGTCGATCATGACATCACGCTGGACCTCACCTCCTTTGGCGACAAGGAGGCCGATCCCATGGCCGTGCAGAATTTTCGCACGCCGGCGCTCGATCTCGACTGCGTGTATGGCCTCGGTCCCGACGGAAGCCGCCACCTGTACGCGCGCAACTCGGCCAGCGACAATGGCAAGACTCCGGGCCCCAAGCTGTTGATCGGCAAGACCGTCAATGTCGATAGCATCACGGGAGATCATCGCAACGATCTTCCGCGCAGCCCCGAAGGGTTTGCCCTGATCGGCGACCATCGCAACGACGAGAATCTGCTCGTCGCGCAGACCCATCTTGCGATGCTCAAATTTCACAACAAGGTCTGCGATCAGCTCGCGGCGTCAGGAAAGCCGCCGGGAGAGGTCTTCGAGGAAGCGCGCCAGATCGTGACCTGGCACTATCAATGGATGGTTCTGCACGATTTCGTGGAGCGGATCACCGAGAAGGGGCTGGTGGCCAAGATTCTCGAGCAGGGACGGCGTTTCTATCGCTTCAAGAAGATCCCCTACATGCCTGTCGAGTTCTCCGCGGCCGTCTATCGACTCGGCCACAGCATGGTTCGCCAAGTCTACAGTCACAACAGGATCTTCACACCCGGGCCGGGCGGTATTCCTGCAACTCTCGACCTGCTGTTCAGGTTTACCGGGCTTTCGGGAGGAATCATCGGAGATCTCGCACCTAAGCCGATTCAACCGCCGCTTCCGCTGCCGGTGCTTTCAAGCAACTGGATCATCGACTGGCGCCGCTTCTATCAAGTCCTGCCGGCCAATCCGCCGGGTGTGGCGCTCAATCCATCCCGCAAGATCGATCCATTCGTCGTGCCGCAACTCCACACCTTGCCTGGTGATGGCGGCAGCCTGCCGTTCCGCAACCTCAAGCGCGGCGTGTTGCTGGGGTTGCCGTCCGGGCAGGACGTCGCCAAGGCGATGAGGATCAAGAATCCACTGACGCCGGAAGAAATCGCGAAGGGGAGCGACGGGGCCGTGGCGAAGAAGCATGGCCTGCACCAGCACACGCCGCTCTGGTACTACATCCTCAAGGAGGCGGAGCAGCGGGGCGGCGGTGAACGGCTCGGGCCGGTTGGCGCGACGCTGCTTGCCGAGGTCTTTGTCGGCCTCGTCCATGGCGATCGACAGTCGTACCTTTGGCTCAAGGGCAAGACCTGGAAGCCGACGCTTCCCTCGCAGGTGCCGGGCGAATTCACGATGGCCGACCTGCTGCGCTTCGTCGGCGACATCAGCCCGATCGACGGTATCTCGACCGTCTAGGCCAGACGCCCGGCGATCGCCGGGCGCATCAATGACGCCGGGCCTGGAGACGCTTCCGGCAGACGATCGGATCGAGACCGGCGCGCATCGCGCGCCGGTCTCGACATTTGCAACGGCTCAAGGCTTGAACACGTAGCCCGGCGAGATTGCCGCCGTCTCCGGGATCGGCGGCAGATCCGCGAATAGTTCGGGCCGATCCTTCATGACCTTGAGAATGTGCTTCGGCTCGATATGCGCATTGACGTCGAAGGTCGATTTGAGGATGCCGAGGCGGGACAGCCGGTCCTCGGCGCTCCACAGCGCGCGGTAATTGTTCGCTGAGAGCCGGCGGTCCGCCTGCTGGATGTTGAACTGCATCGCAGCCTCGGCGACGTCCTGCTTCAGTCCCGGAATCCAGCGAGTGGCGACTTGCGCCGCTTGCTTCGGATTCTTGCGCATCCATTGATCGGCCTCGGAGACGGCGGCGAGGAATTTCTCGATGGTCTCGCCGTTGGCCTGCACCCAGGGGCGAAGCGCGACGTTGAAGCCGAGATAGGAAATCACGTCGCCACCTCTGATGATCTCGACTGCGCCCGGCACGTCCTTGCCCGCGACGATCGGCCAGGGATCCCAACCCGAGAACGCATCGATGCCCTTGGCGAGCAGGGCGACGGTCATGTCCGGCGGCGGCGTGTTGACCAAGGTCACGTCATCGGGTTTCAGCCCGGCCTTCTCCAGCGTTGCCAGGATGTAGAGATGGTTGATCGTTCCGAAGGACGCGGCGATCTTCTTGCCCTTCAGCGTCGACAGGTCGCCCTTGACGATGCCCGAACCTTCGCGGGCGATGATCGCCATGGTCGCATCGGAGCCGGCCTTGGTGGCGTTGCCGCTGTAGTTGCCGAGTGCGACGAGATCCATGCCGCGCAGCACGGCGCCGATCATGGGCACCCCGACCTGCACGATCTCGCTCTCGCCGGCCTGCAATGCGTTGAGCGCGTCGACGCCGGTCGCGTAAGGGCGTGCGATCGTGACATCGAGCCCGTACTTCTCGAAGAAGCCGCGTTCGAGTGCGATCGGCAGGCCGATCTGGTCGATGCCAGTCACCATGCCGGCCTTGACTTTCGTCGGGGTCTGGGCGCTTGCCGGCACCAAGCCGGCGAGAAGCGCCAGTCCAAGCAACACGAGTCGTTTCATAGTCTCAGCCTCCCTCTTTTATCGGCCCCACCGCCGTCACCCAGTAAGGGCGGGCAACGGCCTTGAGGTCCGTTCTTTTGACGCCACGAAGTTCGATCGAATGCTCGTCCGTTCCAGAGACGCGTCCGTATTGCTGGAACGCGAGCACGTGGAAGCGCTCCGGAGTGAAAGGCAGCTCGATCTGCACGTTCACCTTTTCCGATGTGCCCTTGAGCTCCGACGAGATCTTGCCCGGTGCGGCCACGGTCAGCCAGAGTTGAAACAGCGCCCATGCGGCGACGGCGCCGAGCACGACGCGTCCCTTGGACGAGCGCAGGATGTCGGAGGCGATGCTCATGCCGCGCGCACCATCTGGAGCACACGCGCGGAGAGCTGCTTGAAGTGGTCGTCCCTGACGAGATCGTCCCAGACGCGGGGACGTGGAAGGTCAACCGCGATCTGGTCGAGCACGCGTCCCTTCGACAGTACGACAACGCGATTGGCGAGAAACACGGCTTCAGGCACGTCATGCGTGATGAAAATCACCGTCGGCTTGCGCTCCTGCCAGATGCGGGTCAGCTCCTCCTGAAGCGTCATGCGGGTCTGCGCGTCGACGCTTGCGAACGGCTCGTCCATCAGCAGGACGTCGGGATTGTTGGCGAGTGCGCGCACCACGCCGACGCGCTGCTGCATCCCGCCGGACAGTTCGTTGGGGTAGCGGTGCGCCGCGTGCGACAGTCCCGCGAGCGCCAGGTATTCGCGCGCGATGCGGTCGCGCTCGGCTTTCGGCACGCCGCGCATCTTCGGGCCGAAGCCGACATTGTCGAGCACCGTCTTCCAGGGAAACAGCGCGAACGACTGGAATACGACGCCTCGCTCGGGGCCGGGGCCGTGCACCGGCTTGCCGTCGAGCAGGATGTCCCCCTTCGAATAGGGGATGAAGCCGGCGATCATGTTCAGAATCGTCGTCTTGC
Organism: Bradyrhizobium sp. 1(2017); assembly: GCF_011602485.2. Lineage (NCBI taxonomy): Bacteria > Pseudomonadati > Pseudomonadota > Alphaproteobacteria > Hyphomicrobiales > Nitrobacteraceae > Bradyrhizobium > Bradyrhizobium sp. 1(2017). The sequence goes on from NZ_CP050022.2 coordinate 2,474,633, forward strand.
CGCAGCCGGAGGGACCGACCACCGAGATAAATTCGCCGGGCTCGACATCCAGCGAGACGTCGTGAACCGCGGTGACATGCGCACCTGCGTAAGGATCAAAATAGGTCTTGCCGAGATTGCGCAGCGAGAGCGTCTTCATGATGTCACCAATCCCCACCGCTGGCCGGTCGCACGCTCGAGAGGCGCGAGAATCCAGGCATCGACGATGTACCAGAGCAATCCGAGAATGATCATGCCGAGCAGGATCTCGACGGTCGAGCCGGCGCGGCGGGCGTCGAACATCATGAAGCCGATGCCCGACGTGCCGACGATCATCTCGACCGCGATCAGCGCGCGCCAGCCATAGCCCAGCCCGTTGCGCAGGCCCGTGATGATGTTGGGCAGCGCGCCCGGCAGCGTCACCTCCCAGAGCACGCGCGCGCGCGAGGCACCGAGGCTCAAGGCGGCGCGCGACAGATCGCGCGGTACGGATTCGACGCCGAGCACGGTGTTGAGCACGACGGGGAACAGTACGGTGTAGACGATGACGAAGGTCATCGTGGTCAGTCCGAAGCCAAACCAGATCAGGAGGATCGGCAGCCAGGCAATGTCGCCGATCGCCTGGAAGAACAACAGCACCGGCCAGCAGATGCGGTGCGCCCAGCGATTGGTGCCGATGAGAATCCCTAAGGGAATGCCAAGCGCCATGCCGACGGCGGCGCCGGTGGCGAGGCGGATCAGGCTGTCCTGGAGATAATCGGGCAGGATGCCCTTGTAGGTCAGCGTGAAGAACGCTCGGACGACGTCGGCGGGTCCCGGGAAGAATGCGCGCGGAAACAAGCCGGCCTCGCTGACCGCCGTCCACAGCACGAGCACCGGAATGAAAGGAATGACGGCGGCGATCCCCGGCCAGCGTCGGGTCAGGCGGGCGTAGCCGCCCCAGATTTGCAGCAGGCCGTTCATGCGCGCCTCACCATTCCCCATCGCTCGATGGTCGCGCGCTCCAGCGGAACCAGCAGCAGACGGTCGATCAGAAGCCAGAGCACGCCGATCACGATCATGCCGAACACGATCACTTCGGTGCGGTAGAAGTCGCGTGCGACGAACAGCATGTAGCCAAGCCCGACATTGGTCGCGATCATCTCGGCGGCGATCAGCCCGCGCCAGGCAAAGCCCAGGCCCGTACGGATGCCGGTGACGATATTGGGCAGCGCGCCCGGCAGCAGCACTTCGGTCAGCAGCGCCCAGCGTCCCGCACCGAGCGCGGCGGCGGCATTGCGCAGCGTGTGCGGAATGGTCCTGACGCCGAGCAGGGTGTTGTAGGCGACGACGAAGAACACGGCATTGAAGATCACGAAGACGATCGCGCCGAAGCCGTAGCCGAACCACAAGGTCGCGATCGGGATCCAGGCGATGCCCGCGAGCACCGAGAAGAAGCGGAACAGCGGCGTGAGAAAGGCTGCGACCGTCGGGCTCACGCCCATGGCGATGCCGAGCGGGACGGCCGTGACGATGCCGATCAGCGTGCCGAGGCCCACGCGCACCAGGCTGGCGCCGACATGGGCGAACAACGTGCCGTCACGGATCGACTCCATGGCAGCCCCGCCGATCGAGCCGACCGAGGGGAACACGCGCGGATTGACGTCGAACAGCGGGACGACGATGGCCCAGATCGCGACCAGCGCAAGCAGCGGCGCGACGAACATCGCAGCACCCGCCAGCGAATTGACGCTGCGGATCAGTCGCGACGATCGGCCTTTCAGACTGCCCGTCACCTGCATTTGACCTCCTCGGCGCTCAGCTATGCCTGTTTCGGCGCTTCACGCTGATCATTCCCCAGATCGCGACGATGTCGCGCAGACCTTTCATGTCACGGTCCACGACGTTTTCTCCTGTCTCTGACGCTCGATTTCCTGGCTGTGCGCACGGCCGACCCGTCCGTTTTGCGACTTGCCGCGGCGATGACCGTCTTCCGGTTCGAGAGCTTCAATCGCGTGTAGCCGAGCAGGCGTTCCATCGCCGCGCGCGCCTTTTCCGGCTTGCCGCTCTCGATGGCCCGCGCCGCCGCAACGTGGTTCGGCAGATTATCCCTGAACCAGCCGCCGGGACCTCCGACAGCGACGGTGAAGACGGTGCTGAGGATGGTATCGATTGCGCCGCGGAAGCCCTGGAGGACAGGATTGTGGGTCGCATCCAAGATGGCGAGATGGAAGGCCTTGTCGGCGGCGAGCGCGCTGGCCTGGTCCTTTGCGGTCTGCATTGCGGCCAGGGCCGTGTCGATCCGCCAGAGGTCGTTTTTGGTTGCGCGTTCGGCGGCAAGCGCCGCGGCGGCCGGCTCGATGATCGAGCGCACCTCCTGGATCGCCAGCAGAAGGTCCCGATCCGGCTCGTCCTGGCCGACCAGCCAGCTCAGCACGTCGCGATCGAGCAGACTCCATTCGTTGCGCGGCACCACCTGCGTGCCGTGGCGCGGCCGTACGCTGACGAGGCCCTTGGCGGCGAGCGTCTTGATCGCCTCGCGCACCACGCCGCGCCCGGCACCAAAACGGGCTTCGAGCTCCGGCTCCGGCGGCAAGGTCGTCCCGACGGGAATGAGATCCTGGGCGATCTCGCGGCCGAGCGTCGTCAGCACGGCGCGAATGCGGCCGGGCTTGATCAACTTGTCAGCCGGCTTTGGCCGCGCTCTTGCCACCTGCGCTTCTCTCCCCGTCAGCCTGTTTCGGCCTGTTCTTTTGTCCCGCCGCGTCGGCGACAATCATCCGATGTTTAACATCGGATGATTGGGAGAGGCGAGCGTAATTGTCGCAGGAGGGTCGTGTTGCATTGCGATATCGAGCCGCGACGCCAGGTGGTTTCCTTCAATGTCATTGATCCGCGGCGAACCTTGCCAGCGCCTCGCGATCGACGTCGATCCCGAGTCCCGGCCCGTCGGGCACCCGCACGATGCCTCCCGCGTGCTCGATCGGCTGCTTCAGGATCGCCTGCCGGATCGGATGCTCGGTGCGGTCGAACTCGAGCATCGGCGCGAGCGGCGCCAGCGAGGTCGGCGTATGCGACGGCAGCACGGCCAGGAGCTGGAGCGAGGCGGCGATCGCGATCCCGGTGCCCCAGACATGAGGATTGTAGCGGATGCCGAACGCTTCGCTCATGTCGGCGATCTTCTTGCATTCGGAAAGGCCGCCGGCCGCGCAGGTGTCCGGCTGGGCGATGTCGAGCGCGTGCGCGGCGAACAGATCGCGGAAGCCGAAGCGCGTGAACTCGCACTCGCCGCCCGCAATGGGGATCGTCAGGGCGGACTTCACCGCGCGATAGCCTGCAATGTCCTCCGGTGGCACCGGCTCCTCGAACCATCCGATGTCGTAGCGCTCGATCATGCGGCCGAGCCGAATCGCGGCGACGGCGTCAAAGGCATGGTTCGCATCGACCATCAGCGCGACATCGGGGCCGACCGCCTCGCGGACCGCGCGTGTCGCCGCGGCATCCTCGTCGATGCCGAACCCGACCTTCAGTTTCACGGCGCGGAATCCTTCGGCAGCGTATCCAGCGGCTTCCTCCGCCAGGTATTTGAGCGGATCGCCCGATCTGCGCCGGTAGAGGCCGGTCGCATAGGCGGCAACCTCCGTGCGCGCCGCGCCGCCGAGGAGCTGATGCACCGGCGCGCCGAAATGCTTGCCCTTGATGTCCCACAGCGCGATGTCGATGCCGCTCAGCCCCTGGATCACGACGCCCTTCTGGCCGTGATCGCGCAGGCGTGCGTAGACCATCTGCCACACGACGTCGGTGCGCAATGGATCCTCGCCGATCAGCCATGGCGCGACGCTCTGTACGACGGCCGCCGTCATCCGGGCCGGTCCGTAGCATTCACCCCAGCCGGTCAAGCCTGCGTCGGTCGAGATCTCGACCAGCATCGCGGTGCGCGTGTCGTACCAGGCCCGCGAATAGGCGAAGGGCTGCGAGAGCCTGGCTTCGAGGATGTGCGCGCGTACATGGGTGATCTTCATTGCCGATATCCCTTTCGTCCGTTCACAGCGCCTCGTCCGGCGTGCAGATCACCGTGCAGACGACGCCGCGCGGCAGGAAGTCCACGGTTGCCTCACCGCCGAGCTGGTCGCGCGCGCTGCGCTCGATCAGGCGCGAGCCGAAGCCGCGCTGCACGGGGGCCGTCACCGGCGGTCCGCCCATCTCGGTCCAGATCAGCCGCAGCCGCGGCTTGGGCGCTTCAGTGATGACCTCCCAGTCCAGCGTCACCCGGCCGGTCTCGTTGGACAATGCGCCGTACTTCGCGGCGTTGGTGGCGATCTCATGCAGGATCATCGACAGCACCACGGCGAGCCTCGGCGACAGCGGCGCGGCGGGTCCGGCCATGCGGATGCGGTCGGGATTGCTCAGCACGAACGGCTGGAGCACGCGGGCGATCACGTCGCGGAGCTCGGAGCCCGCCCATTTCTCCTGGCTCAGCAGATTATGTGCCTCGGCCAGCGCGCCGAGCCGTCCCTCGAACTTCGTCCGCTCGTCGCGGCTGGCGCTGCGGAAAGTCTGCACCGCGATCGCCTGCATCAAGGCCAGCGTGTTCTTGACGCGATGGTTGAGCTCATCGATCAGGAGATTGTGCAGCATCTCGCCGCGCGCGATCGTGGTCGCCATCCGCACCGCAAAGGTCAGGCCGGTCAGCAGCAGGATGCCGCCGATCAGGCTGGTGATGGCGATGTTGCGCCAGAGCGGCGCGATCAGCGAGCTCTCGGCGACGCCGGCCACGACCGTCCAGCCGGTCAGTTGCGACCTGGTGAAGGCGGAGGACAGCGCGACCCCGTCGAGCGAAACGCTCGAAAGGGCGGCCTCCGGAGAACGAGACATGGCATCGTAGAGCGTGCCGGAGGCCTGCTTGCCGATCGTCTCGCTCGGATTCGGCACGCGCGCGAACACGACGCCCTTGGTGTCGAGCAGGGACACCGTCCAGAGCTCATCGGGCCGCTGCTTCTCCACCAGCTGCTGAAAGATGCTGATCGGCGGGCTGAAGCAGAGATCGTAGATCACTTCGCCGTCGCGGAATACAGGAACCTCGACGGTAATCACCCGCCGCCCGTTGATCGCGCCGATGAACAGGTCGGAATATTGCGGCGACCTGGTCGCGAACACCTTTTCGACGATCTCGACATGGCCGCGTCGCGGCAGGCTTGCAGTGTCTTCCGTAGCCGAGGAAAACAGGAGCCGGCCCTTGCGGTCGGAGATCAGCACCAGCCCGCCCTTGCCGTACTGCTCGACAAAACCGAGCGCGATGCGGCGGAAGTTCTGGAAGTCGTCGTTGCGCAGCGAGTTCGTCAGCGCGAGGACCTGCAAACCGCCTGTCATGCGCTGGACCTCCGAGTCCAGCACGAGGCGCATGCTACGCACGTTCTCCAGCACGCGGCGGGTCGCGTCACTTCGGTCCTGCCTGTAATTGTAGACGGCGATGCCGACCGCGAACACGATCAGCGGCAACATCGTTCCCGCGACCAGGAGAGCGAGCCGGACCGGCAGGGTGAGCTTGGACAAACGTGGATTTCCCGGCGCCGGCGCGACGGCGCCGGACAGCCGAAGCATAGAGCACTAACGGCATTGCGCCACTGCACAATTGGTCATGAACCGTCTCCGCTCCCGCGCTCCGGAAGCGGGCGGGAAGGTGAAAGTTGCAGTGCAATAGATGATGTGAGCGCGGTCCTGCGTCGAACTGTATCAGCAGGACGGCTCATCATTGTCCACGCCATGCATCGGAATTGGCTTCCGTCCCGCCGCAGTTTTTCATACCCTCCCTGAACGCCGGCCGTAGACCGGCTGCGCTCACGCCCCGGCGACAGGGGTGGAGCATCAAAGGGAGGGGAGACTATGAAGCGAAGGTCATTTCTCGCTGGTGTCGGGGCGACCACTGCGGCGGCTGCGATCGGCATTCCGTCGATCCTCAGGGCACAGGCACCGATCACGCTGAACGGCGCAGTCCAGTTCAACGACGACCATGCCTTCAACCGGGCGTTGCTCCGGTTCGAGGAGCTGGTGAAGAAGTATTACGGCAAGCCCGTCAACTTCACACTGCACAGGAACTCTTCGCTCGGCCTCGAGAAGCAGTATTTCGAGTACATGTCGCAAGGCAAGGCGGTCGATTACGGCATCGTCTCGCCGGCCCACATGTCGACCTTCGCCAAGGCGGCCCCGTTCATCGATGCGCCATTCGTGTTCAAGGGCATCGAGCACATGAACAAGGTCGTCGAGGCCAATATCCTGGCGCCGGTCGCCGATGAGGTCGCTGCGAAGGCCGAGGTGGTTCTGATCGGTTATGCCGGCGGTGGCATCCGCAACATCTTCGCCAACAAGCCGCTCAAGAATCTCGCCGATCTCAAGGGGCTCAAGGTTCGCGTGCAGGGCGCACCGATCTGGTCGAAGACCTTCGCGGCCGTCGGCATGAGCCCGACGGTGATCGCCTATAACGAAATCTACAACGCGATCCAGAACGGCGTGATATCGGCCGGCGAGAACGAGGCGGCCGGCGTCGAGGCGATGAAGTTCTACGAAGTCGCTCCGCATCTCAACCTGACCCAGCATGCCGTGTCGATCCGGCCGATCTGCTTCTCGGTGAAGACGCTGAAGACCTTGCCGAAGGATTTGCAGGACGCCATCATGAAAGCGGGTAAGGAGGCCGGCGATTACGGCCGTCAGCTCGAATCGAGCGAAGAGGTCGTCAAGCTCGACACGCTCGAGAAGTCCGGCAAGCTCAAGCGCGTTCCCTTCGAGGAGCGCGACGCCATGAAGAAGCTCGCCGACCCCGTGATGGCGACCTACGCCAAGGAAATCGGCGCGGAAGGCATTTTCGAGAAGATCAACGTCGTCTGAGGTCGCCCTGTCCGCCGACACCATTCCGGGCAGGCCCCGCTTCCTGCCCGGACCTGGCGGATGAGCGCCGCACGGAGTCCCAATGTCTGACATGCCCGTCCCGTCCACACCGTCGCTGTGGCGCCGCGTCACGGCGGCCTATGCGAAATTGCTGCAATTCCTGCTGGCCGCCTGCGTCGGCATTCTGGTCATCCCGGTCACGCTGCAAATCGTCTCGCGCTACACGCCCTTCATCCCGTCCTATATCTGGACGGAGGAGATGGCGCGGTTCCTGTTCGTCTGGACGATCATGATCGGGGCCATGGTCGGGGTGCGGGAGGCGCAACATTTCGAGGTCGACGTGTGGCCCGACCTGTCGCGGCGGTCGGAGGCTGCGGTGCGGATCCTGGCGCGGCTCGGCGTGCTGGCGCTGGCGCTGGTGTTCGTATCGGCCGGTCTGGAGTTCACACGCTTTGCCTGGAACAGGACGTCGGAGCTGGCCGATCTGCCGCTTTGGCTGATTCACGTCGCCTGGCCCGTAGCCGGCGTGACGTGGATCGTCTTTGCGGGTGAACAGATCGTTGATGAAGTGCGGGTTCTGGTTGGGGCAAAGTGATGGGCGGCAATGTACTCTCGGCCGGACAGGCCGCGTTGGTGCTGTTCGGTGTCTTCGTCGGCCTGCTCATCGTGCGGGTGCCGGTCGCCTTCGCGCTCGGCCTTGCCTGTGTGCCGATCCTTCTGATCGAGCCTCATCTCTCGATGATGATGCTCGCGCAGGAAACCTTCAACGCCTACAATTCATTCATCCTGCTTGCGGTGCCGTTCTTCCTCTTGACGGCGAACCTGATGAGCATCGGCGGCATCACCGACCGTCTGGTGGCGCTGTCGCGCTCGATGGTCGGGCACTGGCCGGGATCTCTGGCGCAGATCAACGTCGTGCTGTCGGTGTTCTTTGCCGGCATCTCGGGCTCCTCCACCGCCGACGCGGCGAGCCAGTCCAAGATCTTCATCGACGCGCAGACCAAGGAGGGCTACGACCTCTCGTTCTCCATCGCCATCACCGCGGTTTCTGCGGTGCTTGCGGTCATCATTCCACCGTCGATCCTCATGATCGTCTGGGGCGGGCTGATCTCGACCTCGATTGCGGCGATGTATCTGGCCGGCATCGTGCCGGGCCTGCTGATCGCGGGCGCACAGATGGCGACCGTGCACGTCTACGCGGTGCGCCGCGGCTACCCGACCTATCCGAAGGCGACCTGGGTCGACATGCGATGCGCCATCTGGCGGTCGATACCGGCGCTGATGACGCCGTTCATTATCGTTGGCGGCATTCTGCTCGGCTGGTTCACCGCGACCGAGTCCGCCTGTGTCGCGGTGCTGTATTCCGTCGCGCTCTCCGCGTTCTTCTACCGCGAGACAGGGATACGCGAATTGTACAAGGCCTTGCTCGATACCGGGCGACTTGCCGGCGTGGCTCTGTTCTGCGTCGGCACCGCCAGCGCGTTCGGCTGGCTGCTGGCCTACTACAAGATTCCGCAGGAGCTGCTGGCCAACGTCTCGACATGGGGCATGGGTACGGTCACGGCCGGCTTCTTCATCGCCTTCTGCTTTCTGGTGGTGGGCTGCTTCCTGGATGCCATCCCGGCCATCGTCATCGTCGGCACCGTGCTGGAGCCGCTGGCCAGGTCCGTCGATCTCCATCCGGTCCAGTTCGCGATCATCTCCATCATCTCGCTGGCCTTCGGACTGGTCACGCCGCCCTATGGTCTATGTCTGATGATCGCCTGTTCGATCGCCGGCGTGCGGCTTCGTTACGCGCTGAAGGACACGGTGATCATGCTGATCCCGATGATGCTCGTACTGGCGGCCGTCATCGTCTGGCCGAGCGTGTCGCTGTTCCTGCCGCGTCTGATCGTGCCGGAGATGCTCAAATGAGCGCGTGATGTGTGATCCCGCGACCGTTGGGCCGCGGGATCGATTCGTTTGGTTACAGATTGCTCTCGGTGATCGCAGCGTAGACTAAGCTGCGCAGCTCGCGGCGAAGCGGGTAGGCGCTCGACGGCAGCACCTGCGTCATGAAGATGGTGATCAACTCCTCGGCCGGGTCGATCCAGAACGAGGTCGTGGCCGCGCCGCCCCAATTGTACTCGCCTGCGCTTCCGGCGATCAGCGTCTCGGCCGGGCGCATGGTTACGGCAAAGCCGAGGCCGAAGCCGATGCCGTTGTAGGTCGCTTCCGAGAACAGCGAGCGCGAGACCTCGGGAAGGGCGCGTCCGCCCGGAATGTGGTTGCTCGTCATCAGCGCCAGCGTCTTCGGTCCGATCAGCCTGACGCCGCCGAGCTCGCCGCCGTTGAGCAGCGCGCGGCAGAAGGTGAGATAATCGGCGACGGTCGAGCAGAGGCCGCCGCCGCCCGAGATGAAGGAGGGCGGCGACAGGAACGAACTGGTGGTCGGATCGTCCTGCAGCGTCAGACCCTCGCGCCGCTGGCCCGCATGGAAAGTCATTCCGCCGCCTGGATCGGCGGAATAGCAGGCGGCAAAGCGATGCGCCTTGGAGGCCGGCACGTGGAAGTCGGTGTCGGTCATCCCGAGCGGATCGAGAATGCGTTGCTTCAGGAATTGCTCGAACGGCATGCCCGAGATCTTGCCGACGAGATAGCCGACCACGTCGGTCGCGACCGAATAGTTCCAGGAATCACCCGGTGAGAACTCCAGCGGAATCTTGGCAAGGGCCTCGATCATGGTCTGAAGCGTGCCTGACTTCTCGACCTCGCCGATCTTTTCGGCGCGATAGGCGGCATCGACATTGGAACGTTGCTGGAAGCCGTAGGTGAGGCCGGCGGTGTGCCGCAGGAGGTCGACGATCAGCATCGGCCGGGACGGCGGCCGGGTCAGGAAGGCCGGGGAGGTGCCGGCGACGAACACGCCAATGTCCTTCCATTCCGGAATGTATTTGGCGACCGGCTCGTCGATCGCGACAAGACCTTCCTCGACCAGCATCATGAAGGCGACGCTGGTGAGCGGCTTGGTCATGGAATAGATGCGGTAGATGGTGTCGTCCTTGACCGCCAGCTTGCGCTCGACGTCGGCAAAGCCCTGCACCGAGCTGTGTGCGACCTTGCCGCGCCGGTAGACCAGCAGATGCGTGCCCGGAAAGCGGCCGGCGCCGATGTACCGGCTCTTCAGATGCGCATCGACGCGGTCGAGGGCGGCCTTGGACATGCCCACGGATTCGGGCGAGGCGGGGGTAGGGGCAAGCATGAGTTCCTCCGGGCAGTTTGTCAGGCGTTGATAGCCGAAATGGCGGCCTCATTCCAACCGGTCGCGCTTAACGCGAGCCGGCCCGCTGGTGTAGGCTGTACCCTGGAACGCCTCCAGAAAGTCCCGGGATTCCCGAGGGGGGGCCAACGAGAAAAACGCGAGGGCAAACGCATTATGACCCAGTTCAACGAGACCGAACTCACCGAAGCCGTCGTCAAGAGCTTCGACAACACGCCCAATCCGCGCGCGAAATTCCTGCTCCAGGAATTGGTGAAGTCGCTGCACGATTTCGTGAGCAAGACGGGGCTCACCTTCGAGGAATGGGAATATGCCATCGATTTCCTCACTCGCACCGGCCAGAAATGCACCGAAACCCGGCAGGAATTCATCCTCTTGTCCGACGTGCTCGGGGTCTCCATGCTGGTCGATGCGGTCAACCACAGGGATCGCGAGGGCGCGACCCAGACCACCGTGCTCGGCCCGTTCTATGTTGGCGAGCACAAGGTGACCGCGCACGGTACCGACATCTCGCCGAACAACCAGACCGGCGAGCGGATGTTCGTGCAAAGCCGCGTCACCGACCTCAAAGGCAAGCCGCTGGCCGGCGTCCCCGTCGACGTCTGGCATGCCGATGATGACGGCTTCTATGATTCCCAGAAGCCGAACTATGACGAGGTCGGCGCGTCCGCGCGGGCGCGCTTCATCACGGATGGCGACGGCCGCTTCTTCTTCCGCACCATTCTGCCGTGCAGCTACCCGATCCCGACCGACGGTCCGGTCGGCGAGATGATCGTGCAGACCAAGCGTCATCCGATGCGCCCGGCTCATGTGCACTTCCTGGTCAATGCGAAGGGCTATGAGCCGCTGATCACCCACGTCTTCATGGACGGCGACAAATATCTGGATTCCGACGTTGTGTTCGGCGTGAAGGACGATCTCATCGCCAAGGTCGAGCCGCGGAACGATCTTGAGATGCCCGACGGCATTAAGGCAAACGGGCCGTGGCATCTGATGAGCTACGAATTCCATCTCAAGCCGGGTGGCGGGATGGCGCCGAAGCCGCTCGGGACGAAAGCGGCGGAGCCGGCATGACGGCCACCGGGTTGGTGCGGCAGCCCAGGCGCGCACGACGTCCGCTGCGTTGGCTGACACCACCCACCGGCCTGTCTACCTAAGTATGGCCACTTCATACCTGCGCGCGATGGCACCGGCCAAGGGCTTGGTGCTATCGATACATCCAGCGTGAAAAGCAACGGAACCGGCCCTGCGAGCCGGCAGTTGCGGGACAAGGCCGGCGGCGTAGCGCCCGCCGGCTTTTTTCGATCGGGCGGCAGTTGGCCGCTCGATGGATGCTAACCGCCACGGTTGTTGCAGAGAGTATGCCATGCAAAACATCGCCCATCTCCTGATGCGGTTCTGGCAGGCAAGCCAACCCGCGTCCAATCCCGAGACTGCGGAAATGGCTGAAACCCGAGATCGATCCAGCATGGCCGATTTTGTCCGGATCCTGCAGGCCTACGATCAAGCCCAGTAGGGCAGAAGTTAGGGCTTCCGCGTCAGTCCGTGATGCCGACTGCGAGCAGACCAAAGCCAAGACCTGAGACGACACGCCGCCAGGTCTTACATCGACCACGTCCATTCAAGGTATTCGGGTCGATCGCTCCAGCATTCCAAGGCTGTGCAACGCAACATGCGTGGCACGATCACCGATCATGGTTGGGAACCCATTCTTCCGCGGTCGCGTCCCAATGATGGGTGTCGTCGAAGTGTTTCCAGAGTGGCTGCTTCTGCTTGCTTCCGTCGTACTGTCGGTTTGGATGTGCGCGGAGCTGGACGACAAGCGTTCCAGCCTTCATCACCCATTCGCGAGCACTATATCGGGAGTTCCATCTGATTGCCGCGAGCATTGGATGCCTCCTTCAAAGCAAGAAGCCATCGTCACATTAGCCCGGGCCAAGAGCCCAGGCATGTAAACTATTTCACAGAAGCTCAGCATCTTCGACATTGCCGGGGCGGTCACTTCGCGGCGACCGCGAGCAAATCATCGGCTTGCCCCTTCCGCCAAAGTGGCATCAGCAGCAATTTTCGGACGATGATATTGTCGCGCGGCGGCCAGAACCTGGGGTTCCGCCCTTTGCGCCCTAACGCGCGTGCAGCAGCGCCAGCAGAACGACGACCGCGCAGGCGAGCACCGCCGAGGTCAGCTTCCAGAACATCAGCGGGCTGCGCTCCAAAAGGGGCGTGATCCGGGTGTCGAGATAGGCTGGATTGGGCGTGCGAAGCTCGAAGACGAATTCCGAGAGATCTTCGTGCCGTTTGTAGGGATCGGGATGGAGCGCACGCTTGAGCGCGCCGTCCACCCAGGCCGGCACGTTGCGGTCGTCGTCGGCCGGGCGATACTGAAGCCTGCGCACGTCCGCCTTGCGTCGGATCCTCGCGACCTGGGTGCCATAGGGCAGCTTTCCCGTCAGCATCTGGTAGCAGATCACGGCCAGCGAAAACATGTCGGAGCGCGGCGAGCCGCCCTGACCGAGAAAATACTCCGGCGCGGTGTACTGCACCGTTCCCAGGATTTCGTCCGCCGCCTCCGGCGGCGCGGCCTCCGCGACGCCGGCCACCCTGACCGATCCGAAGTCGATGATCTTGGCGGTGCCGGTCTTGTCGATCAGGATGTTGTCGGGCCTGAGATCCTGATGCAGCATCTCCATGCGGTGGAAGGCGCGAAGGCCCGCGGCGATCTGCTCGATCAGGCCGCGGACGGTTTCGAGATCGGGGTGCGGATTGTCGGTCATCCACTGCCTCAAGGTCCGGCCCTCGACGAATTCGGTCGCAACGTAGAGGTAGCTGCGCCGCTTCGACTGCGACAGCGGCTTCAATACATGCGGACTGTCGATGCGGCGCGCGATCCACTCCTCCATCAGGAAACGCTTGAGATAGGCGGCATTGTCGCGCAGGTCGATCGACGGAAGCTTGAGCGCAACCGGCTCCTCGGTCTCCACATCCAAGGCGAGATAAATATGGCTGCGGCTGCTGCCGTGAATTTCGCGCACAATGCGGTAGCCGTCCAGGATCGCGCGGGGCTCCGGCAGCGGAGGCAACGGCAATTGTGAGGTCTGATTGAAGATTCCGGCTGGCTCGCGCTGGGGCACCGCGTCGATCCGCAGGATCTGGACCGTGATGTTGTCATCGCTGCCGCGCCGGTAGGCTTCCTCGACGATCGCCTTGGCCGCCCCGTCGAGCTCGGCTGCATGCTCGTTCAGCGCGCTCGTCACGAAGCGCGCGTCGACGAATTCGTAGGCGCCGTCGGTCGCCAGCAGGAAGGTGTCGCCGGCTTCGATCTCGAAGGCCTGGTAGTCGATCTCGAGCTGCGGATTGATGCCGAGCGCGCGGCCGAGATAGGTCTGCTCCGAGGAGACGATGATCCGGTGATCGTCGGTCAGCTGCTCGAGCGCCTTGCCAGCGACGCGGTAGACGCGGCAATCGCCGACATGGAAGATGTGCGCAGTGGTCGCCTTGATGACCATGGCGCTGAGGGTGCAGACATAGCCCTTGTCGCGGTCATAGGCATATTGGCTCTTGCGCGTCTGCGCATGCAGCCAGGAATTGGTGGCGTCGAGCACGCGGCGGGCGGACGTCTTCACGGTCCAGGATTCCGACGTGCAGTAATAGTCCATCAGGAAGCTCTTGACCGCCGACTCGCTGGCGATCTGGCTCACTGCGCTCGAGGAGATGCCGTCGGCGAGGACGGCCGCGATGCCCTTCAGGCTGAGCAGCGGCTCCTCCGGAATGAGGACGCCGTGAAAATCCTGGTTGATGGGCTTGCGGCCCTTGTCGGAATGCTGGCCGACCGAGATCAGGAGACCGGGGGGCATCGTCATCACCGGGAGAGAGGAGCCTCACCCTGGCCGGGCGAGGCTCCCCTGTCGAGACGTGTTTGATCAGGCTGCAACGCGGGGCTTCGCGACCTTGTCGACCTGGCGCTTCGGCTTGGTCATGACATGCGTGGTGTAGAGAGTCATGCCGGTGAAGGCGAGGCCGCCGACGAGGTTGCCGAGCACGGTCGGGATCTCGTTCCAGATCAGGTAGTCCATGATCGAGAACTTCGCGCCGAGCATCAGGCCTGACGGGAACAGGAACATGTTCACCACGGAATGCTCGAACACCATGTAGAAGAACACCAGGATCGGCATCCACATCGCGATGACCTTGCCGGGGACCGAGGTCGAGATCATGGCACCGACGACGCCGGTCGAGACCATCCAGTTGCAGAGCATGCCGCGCAGGAACAGCGTCGCCATGCCGGCCGCGCCGTGGGCGGCATAGCCGAGAGTTCGGCCTTCACCGATATTGCCGATGGCCGCACCGACCTTGTCGGGCGCCTGGGTGAAGCCGAATGTCGTGACGAAGGCCATCATGAAGGCCACGGTGAAGGCGCCGGCGAAATTGCCGACAAAGACGAGGCCCCAATTGCGCAGCACGCCGCCAAGGGTGACACCCGGACGCTTGTCGATCAGCGCGAGCGGCGAGAGCACGAACACGCCGGTCAGGAGGTCGAAGCCCAGGAGGTACAGCATGACGAAGCCGACGGGAAATAGAAGCGCGCCGACCAGCGGCTGGCCCGTGTTCACGTTGATCGTCACGGCGAACCAGGCCGCGAGCGCCAGGATGGCGCCGGCCATGTAGGCGCGGATGATGGTATCCCGGGTGGACATGAAGATCTTGGACTCGCCTGCATCCACCATCTTGGTGACGAATTCCGAAGGCGCGAGATACGACATCAATGGTTCCTTTGCTTCGTAAGTGAGATCGACACACCCTCCAGCGAGAGCGCGGCTGAACGTCTTGGGCCGTGCGGGCCGGCCTGCCGCGCACGAGAGCTATTGGAAAGTCTGGAAGCCTTGAGGATCGAAGCCCTTGGGAATCGCGTCACGACGACCGAGAGAGCCGCGAAGCAGTCGGGCTTCCGGAATGCAGCCGCCAGCGGCTGCAGCAATGCGGCAAAGCCGCAGGTCTTCGTTGACGACAACGAGGAAAGCAAGTTGCGTGCCGTCTCGGGCCGCCTGAAAAAGTTAGTGATATCAACGGGATGAGTATCCGCCCGGATAGTTTCTGATGCGCCCTCCGGCCTGTTGCATGAGCTAATGCACAAGCTTTGTGCGCCGCACAAAGATTGAGCAGGCAGCAAATTCCGCGAGCGGAAAGGGTCTGCGTCAGTCTGGCGCATGCCGCTTAAGAATATGATTTTTCTTCGCTTTTTCCGTCGTCAGCCTTGGCATGAAGCTTGAATAGTTCCATGTCGACGCCATTGAAGCCGTCCCGCGAGACTTCTCATCCGACTTGCCGACGCCACCAGACGGGGGTCCCCCCGTCGTGCGTTCGCATGCGCCAAAGACGGCGCCGCCGGACGGACGGGCTGCTCGTGTGCACTGACGCCAATCAATTCTGCAACGATGCAAAGGACGACACTGCCTATGACCAAGCGCACCCGCCGGCCCTCGGAAACGACTGGCCTGAGCCGCCGTCAATTGTTGAAAGCCGCCGGTTCGACCGCCGCACTTCTCGCCGCAGCAAAACTGAATTTCCCCGCCGGCGCCTTCGCGCAGGATGCTGGCCCCGAGGTCAAGGGCGCCAAGCTCGGCTTCATCGCACTGACCGATGCGACCCCGCTATTCGTCGCGAAGGAGAAGGGCATCTTCGCCAAATACGGCATGCCCGATGTCGAGGTGCAGAAACAGGCCTCGTGGGGCACCACGCGCGACAACCTCGTGCTCGGCTCGGAAGGCAACGGCATCGACGGCGCGCATATTCTTACCCCGATGCCGTATCTGATCTCGGCCGGCAAGGTGACACAGAACAACCAGCCGACGCCGATGTACATCCTGGCCCGGTTGAATCTGAACGGTCAGTGCATCTCGGTTGCCAAGGAATATGCAGACCTCAAGGTCGGAATCGACACCGCGCCCTTCAAGACCGCGCTTGAGAAGAAGAAGGCCGGCGGCAAGGCGGTGAAGGCCGCGATGACCTTCCCGGGCGGCACGCATGATCTTTGGATCCGCTACTGGCTCGCCGCCGGCGGCATCGACCCCGACAAGGACATCGAGACCATCGTGGTGCCGCCGCCGCAGATGGTCGCCAACATGAAGGTTGGCACCATGGATTGCTTCTGCGTCTGCGAGCCCTGGAATCTCCAGCTCATCCACCAGAACATCGGCTACACCGCGATCACCACTGGCGAACTCTGGGACAAGCATCCCGAAAAGTCGTTCGGCATGCGTGCGGCCTGGGTCGACAAATACCCGAAGGCGGCGAAGGCGTTGCTGATGGCGGTGATGGAAGCCCAGCAATGGGCGGAGAAGACAGAGAACCGCGAGGAAGCCGCGGTGATCTGCGCCAAGCGCCAGTGGATCAACTGTCCGGTCGAGGACATCACCGACCGCATGAAGGGCAAGTTCGATTACGGCACCGGCCGCGTCGTCGACAACTCGCCGCAGCAGATGCGCTTCTGGAAGGACAACGCCTCCTATCCCTACCAGAGCCACGACCTCTGGTTCCTTACCGAGGACATTCGCTGGGGCAAGTACGAGCCTGGCTTCGACACCAAGGCGCTGATCGCCAAGGTCAACCGCGAGGACCTCTGGAAGGATGCGGCCAAGACGCTCGGCGTCGCGGCCGCCGAGATTCCGGCCTCGACCTCGCGCGGCAAGGAGACCTTCTTCGACGGCAAGGTGTTCGATCCGGAAAATCCGGCTGCCTATCTGAAGTCGCTCGCGATCAAGCGTGTCGAAGTCTGATGGAGCCAGCGGCCGCCTTCGGGCGGCCGCATCGTCTTTTGCAGCCGGAGAGATATTGCGATGAGCATGACTGCCGCCAAGATTGAGATTGAAGCTGCGACGCCCGCGGCCAGTGCCGCGCCGGTCGTCGCGATGACGCCAAAGCGCCCGCCGCGCAGCGAGACTTACGCACGCATGGCGCGGGAGACCGCCGTGCGCGTGATCCCACCGCTGGTCGTGATCGCGCTGCTCACACTCGTGTGGGAGCTGGTCTGCCGCCGCGCCGGCTCGGCGCTGCCGCCGCCATCCAAGGTGTTCAGTGACACCAAGGAATTGATCTTCGATCCGTTCTTCGACCGTGGCGGCATAGACAAGGGGCTATTCTGGCATCTCTCTGCCAGTCTCCAGCGCGTCGCACTCGGCTATTCGCTCTCGGCGGTCGCCGGCATCGCGCTCGGTGTGCTCGTGGGACAGTCGGTCTGGGCCATGCGCGGGCTCGATCCGCTGTTCCAGGTGCTGCGCACCATTCCGCCGCTGGCCTGGCTGCCGCTGTCGCTCGCGGCGTTCCGCGACGGCCAGCCCTCGGCGATCTTCGTCATCTTCATCACCTCGATCTGGCCGATCATCATCAACACCGCGGTCGGCATCCGGAACATCCCGCAGGACTATCGCAACGTCGCCGCGGTGGTGCAGCTCAATCCGCTCGAGTTCTTCGGCAAGATCATGATTCCGGCGGCGGCGCCCTACATCTTCACGGGCCTTCGCATCGGCATCGGCCTGTCCTGGCTCGCCATCATCGCCGCTGAAATGCTGATCGGCGGGGTCGGCATCGGCTTCTTCATCTGGGACGCCTGGAACTCCTCGCATATCAGCGAGATCATCCTGGCACTGTTCTATGTCGGCATCGTCGGCTTTGTGCTCGACCGCCTGATCGCAAGCCTCGGCAGGTTCGTCACCCGCGGCACCGCGCAGAACTGAAGGGGAGGATCACATGACCGCCTATCTGAAGCTCGACCACATCGACAAGGTCTTCACCCGCGGCGCCGCCACCACGGAGGTGCTCAAGGAGATCAACCTCACGATCGACAAGGGCGAGTACGTCTCGATCATCGGCCATTCCGGTTGCGGCAAGTCGACCCTGCTCAACATCATCGCAGGCCTGACCAACGCCAGCACCGGCGGCGTGCTGCTGGAGAACCGTGAGGTGAATTCGCCGGGGCCGGATCGCGCCGTGGTGTTCCAGAACCACAGCCTGCTGCCGTGGCTGACCGTCTACGAGAACGTCAGGCTCGGCGTCGACAAGGTCTTTGCCAGGACCAAGTCCCGCGCCGAGCGCGACGCCTGGGTGATGCACAATCTCAACCTCGTGCAGATGGCGCATGCCAGGGACAAGCGCCCATCCGAAATCTCCGGCGGCATGAAGCAGCGCGTCGGCATAGCGCGGGCGCTGGCCATGGAGCCGAAGGTGCTGCTGCTGGATGAGCCGTTCGGCGCACTGGACGCGCTGACCCGCGCACACCTACAGGACTCCGTGATGGCGCTGCATCAGAAGCTCGGCAACACCATCCTGATGATCACCCACGACGTCGACGAGGCCGTGCTGCTGTCCGACCGCATCGTGATGATGACGAACGGGCCGAGCGCGCGCATCGGCGAGGTGCTGGAGGTGCCGCTGGCGCGGCCGCGCAAGCGGCTCGAGCTTGCGACCAGCGCCACTTATCTGAAGTGCCGGCAGCGCGTGCTCGAATTCCTCTATGAGCGTCATCGCTTCGTAGAGGCCGCGTAAACCAAAGTTTATTGCGCGATTGCATCGCGCCTAATTTTGAATCATCAAGCTCAATCCTTGTGCGCCGCACAAGGATTGAGCGAATCGCAAAATTTGCATGCGGAAATGGCGTGCGAAAATTTCGGGCAATACGAATAAGTCCCTGAATTTCCTGTATTTCCTGATCGAGTGCAGTTGGCACGGAAATTGAAATACCTTGTCCGACGCCAACGACGACGTCCCTCAACATCATCAATCACCATCGTGAACTCGCCACCGGGGTGAAGCCTCGGAGCGCGCCTCCTTGGCCGGAGGCTGAGCCTGCAACGATGCAGCGGTGAGCCTGGAAGGGATACTCAATGACGAAGAATCCGACTCTGAACTCCACTTGGATTTCAGACTGGCGCCCCGAAGATGAGGCGTTCTGGAATGCGACTGGCAAGACCATCGCGCGACGCAACCTGATCTGGTCGATCGTGGCCGAGCATATCGGCTTCTCGGTCTGGCTGATCTGGAGCATCGTCACCACCAAGCTGCCGCAGGCGGGCTTCCATTACACCACCGACCAGCTGTTCCAGCTCGTCGCGGTGCCGGGCCTGATCGGCGCCTTGATGCGCTTTCCCTACACTTTCGCAGTGACGACGTTCGGCGGCCGCAACTGGACCATCTTCAGCGCGGCAATCCTGTTCATTCCGACCTTGTCGCTTGCCTATTTCGTGAGCCAGCCCGACACGCCGTTCTGGCTGATGCTGCTGGTCGCCTCGACCGCCGGTCTCGGCGGCGGCAATTTCGCCTCCAGCATGACCAACATCTCCTTCTTCTTCCCCGATCGGATGAAGGGATGGGCGCTCGGCCTCAACGCCGCCGGCGGCAATATCGGTGTCTCCAGCGTCCAGCTCTTGACCCCGATCCTGATGACGCTGGCCGTCTTCAACCTGTTCCAGGCAACGCCCGTCGACGGCATCTTCCTCCAGAATGCCGGCCTGATGTGGGTGCTGCCGATCGCGATCGCGGTGTTCGGCGCCGTGTTCTTCATGAACAACCTCACCACGGCGAAATCGTCAGTGAAGAACCAGCTCGCGATCGTGAAGCGCAAGCACACCTGGATCATGGCGTATCTCTATATCGGCACGTTCGGATCCTTCATCGGCTACTCCGCCGCGTTCCCGCTGCTGATCAAGACCCAGTTCCCTACCGTGACCATCTCGATCGCTTTCCTCGGCCCGTTGGTCGGCTCGCTGTCGCGGCCGCTCGGCGGCTGGCTGGCCGACAAGGTCGGTGGCTCGATCATCACTTTCTGGAACTTGATCGCGATGGCGGCGGCGACGGTCGGCGTGCTCTACTTCGTCGGGCACAAGGACTTCACCGGCTTCCTGGCGATGTTCCTGATCCTGTTCGTGACGACGGGCATTGGCAACGGCTCGACCTATCGCATGATCCCCTCGATCTTCCGCGAGGAGAACCTGTTCAAGGTGCGCGGCAAGGGCGATGCGGCTCGCGCGCTGGCGCTCAAGACGGCCAGCATCGAGAGCGGCGCGGCGGTCGGCTTCATCGGTGCCATCGGCGCGGTCGGCGGCTATCTGATCCCGACCGGTTTCGGCAAGTCGATCGCCATGACCGGCGGGCCGCAGCTTGCGCTCGCGGTCTATCTCGCCTTCTACGCCTCCTGCCTCGCTTTGACCTGGTGGTTCTACCTGCGTCGCAGCCCGCAGGGTGAGGGCGCGTCAAGCCTTGCGGAGGCGCGAGTCTGACATTGGTACGAATCTCGCTTCTCCCCGTACGCGGGGAGAAGGCTCTCTGATGACGTTTGACCCATGAACCTTGTCCGCAACGGCGCGGACGAAGGCAGACCGAAACAGACAGGAGAACATCATGACGCCCGAACAGATCGCCCTCATCCAGCAGAGCTTTTCCAAGGTCGCGCCGGTATCGGAGCAAGCCGCGGTTTTGTTCTACGATCGCTTGTTCGAGGTGGCGCCGTCGGTGCGCGCGATGTTTCCCGAAGACATGACCGAGCAGCGCAAGAAGCTGATGGGCATGCTCGCCGCCGTCGTCGGTGGCCTGTCGAACCTGGACTCGATTCTTCCCGCGGCCTCCGCGCTCGCCAAGCGCCACGTCGCCTACGGCGCCACGGCCGAGCACTATCCCGTGGTCGGCGCGACGTTGCTGTGGACCCTGGAGAAGCGTCTTGGCGAGGCCTGGACGCCCGAACTCGCAAAGGCCTGGACCGATGCCTACGGCGTGCTGTCCGGCTTTATGACGTCTGAGGCCTACGGCGCGCAGCCGCAGGCCGCTGAATAGGAGATGCCTCGTGAGTGAACCGCTGGTCATCGTCGGTAACGGTATGGCGGCCGCGCGTCTGGTCGACGAGCTCGCCAAGTCCGCGCTCGGCCGCTACGCGGTCGCCGTCATCGGCGAGGAGCCGCGGCTCGCTTACAATCGCGTGCTGCTCTCCTCGGTGCTGGCCGGCGAGACCGGGTCGCACGAGATCGAGCTGCGGCCGGCCGGTTGGTGGCGCCACCGCGGCGTCACGGTGCGCTACGGCTATCGCGTCACCGAGATCGATGTCGGTCGCCGCGAGCTGAAGATCGAAGGCGAAGAGAGCATGGAATATTCCAAGCTCGTGCTCGCCACGGGATCGACGCCGCTGCGGCTCAACCTGCCGGGCGCCGATCTCGCCGGCGTTCACACGTTTCGCGATACGCGCGACGTCGACCTGCTTCTGACGCTGGCAGCTGCGAAGAAGCGCGTCGTGGTGGTCGGCGGCGGCCTGCTTGGGTTGGAGGCGGCTTACGGCCTCGCCAAGGCCGGTGCGCCGGTGACGCTGCTGCATCTGATGGACCGGCTGATGGAGCGTCAGCTCGATGGGCCGGCTGCCGATCTGCTCAAGACGCTGGTCGAGCGCAAGGGGATCCGCATCCAGCTCAATGCCTCAACCGCCCGCATCCATGGCGATGGTCACGTCGAGGCCGTCGAGCTCGCCGACGGCGGCCGCATCGAGGCCGATGCCGTGATCTTCGCGGCCGGCATCAAGCCGAACGTGGCGCTCGCCAAGGAGGCCGGCATCGCGGTCAACCGCGGCGTCGTCGTCAACGACGTGATGCAGACCTCCTCATCGGACATTTTTGCGCTCGGCGAATGTGCCGAGCATCGCGGCACCTGCTATGGCCTGGTCGAGCCGGCCTATGAGCAGGCGCGGGTGCTGGCGCGGCATCTGGCCGGCCGTCCCGCCGCCTATCAGGGCAGCGTGGTCTCGACCAACCTGAAGGTCTCCGGCGTCAGCGTGTTCTCGGCCGGAGACTTCATGGGCAGCGAGAGCCTCGTGCTGTCCGACCGCAGGCGTGGCACCTACAAGAAGCTCGTCGTCGCCGACGGACGGCTCACCGGCGCCGTGCTGATCGGCGATACCGTCGATGCGCTCTGGTATCTCGAGCTGATCCGCAATCGCGACAAGGTCGCGGCGATCCGCACCGACATGATGTTCGGCCGCGCGCTGGCGCGTCCCTCAAAGGCGGCTTGATACGCCAGCTTGATAAGGCAGCTCGATATGACGGCGATCGACCCTACGCTCCGCGCCACCAAGACGACCTGTCCCTATTGCGGCGTCGGCTGCGGCGTGCTGGCGACACCCGACGGCAAGGGTGGCGCGGCGATCGCCGGCGACCCCGATCATCCCGCCAATTTCGGCCGGCTGTGCTCCAAGGGCTCTGCGCTCGGCGAGACCGTCGGACTGGAAGGCCGTTTGCTGTATCCGATGATCCGCTGCAAGGGCGTGCTGGAGCGCGTCGCCTGGAGCGATGCGCTGGACCACGTCGCCCATCGCATGCAGCACATCGTGGCACGCGACGGCGCCGACGCCGTGGCCTTCTATCTCTCCGGCCAGCTGCTGACCGAGGATTATTACGTCGCCAACAAGCTGATGAAGGGCTTTGTCGGCACCGCCAATGTCGACACCAATTCGCGGCTCTGCATGTCGTCCTCGGTCGCCGGCCACCGCCGCGCCTTCGGCGCCGACACCGTGCCCGGCTGCTACGACGATCTCGACCAGGCCGATCTGCTCGTCTTCGTCGGCTCGAATGCGGCCTGGTGCCACCCCGTATTGTTCCAGCGCATGCTGAAGAACCGTGGGGAGCGCGGCGCACGCATGATCGTGATCGATCCGCGCCGCACCGACACCGCCGATGACGTCGATCTGTTCCTCGGGCTCAAGCCCGGGACCGATACCGCGCTGTTCTCCGGCCTGCTCGTCCATCTCGCCGACAATGGCGCGCTGGACCAGGCCTATATCGCGCAGAACACGTCGGGTTTCGACGACGCGCTGGCACGCGCGCGCAACATCGCCGGCAGCGCCAGCGCGACCGCGCTGGCCACGGGCCTCTCGGAGCAGAATGTCGCCACTTTCTTCAAGATGTTCCGCGATACGTCGCGGGTCGTCACGCTCTATTCGCAGGGAGTCAACCAGTCGGCGCAGGGCACCGACAAGGTCAACGCGATCCTGAACTGCCATCTCGCCACCGGGCGCATCGGCAAGCCCGGCGCCTCGCCGTTCTCGCTCACCGGCCAGCCCAACGCCATGGGCGGCCGCGAGGTCGGCGGCCTCGCCAATATGCTCGCCGCCCATATGGGTTTCACGCCGCCCGACATCGATCGTGTCAGGCGGTTCTGGAAGGCGCCGCGCATCGCCACCCATGAGGGGTTGAAGGCGGTGCAATTGTTCGAGGCCATCAACCGCGGCGAGGTCAAGGCGCTCTGGGTGATGGGCACCAACCCGGCGGTGTCGCTGCCCGATGCCGATTTCGTGCGCGAGGCGCTGAAGAAGCTCGAGCTGTTCGTGGTGTCCGAGAACGTGCTGTCCAACGACACGGTGGAGGCGGGGCCGCATGTGCTGCTGCCGGCGCTGGCCTGGGGCGAGAAGTCGGGCACGGTGACCAATTCCGAACGGCGCATCTCGCGCCAGCGTTCGTTCCTGCCGGCGCCGGGCGAGGCCCGCCCCGACTGGTGGATCCTGAGCGAGACCGCAAAGCGCCTCGGCTTCGGCGACAGCTTCAACTACAAATCCGCGGCGGACATTTTCCGCGAGCATGCATCGCTCTCGGCATTCGAGAACGACGGCAGCCGCGACTTCGACATCGGCGCGATGACCTCGCTGTCTGACGAAGCGTTCGACGCGTTGAAGCCGGTGCAGTGGCCGGTGCGGGAAGGCGCGGCGCCGGGCGCGCGCTTCTTCGCGAATGGCGGCTTCTTCACCAATGACGGCAAGGGCCGCTTCGTCGCGCCGGAGGTGCCGGCGTTGCGCGGCGAGACCGGGGCATCGCGTCCCCTCAGGCTCAACACCGGACGCATCCGCGACCAATGGCACACCATGACGCGCACCGGCCTCAGCCAGCGGCTGGGCGCGCATCTGCCCGAACCGTTCGTCGAGATCCATCCCGATGATGCCAGCAAGTACGGCATCGTTCACGACGGCTACGCCCGCATCACTACCGATTACGGCCAGTGCATCCTGAAGGTCGTCGTGAGCGACCGCCAGCAGCGCGGCGCGCTGTTCGTGCCGATCCACTGGAGCGCGATGAATGCCTCGCATGGCCGCGTCGGTGCGCTGGTGCAGTCGTTCACCGATCCGTTCTCGGGGCAGCCCGAGGCCAAGGCGACGCCGGCCGCGATCGCGCCTTACGAATATGTCTTCCGCGGTTTTGCCCTGTCGCGCAAGCAGCTCGATCTGCCGCCGAACCTGTTGTGGACCCGCGTCACGGTCGCCGGCGGCTTCGGCTATCTCTTTGCCGACAACGGCGATCTGTCGCGTTGGCCGGCTTGGCTCGACGGCGT
Organism: Bradyrhizobium sp. 1(2017); assembly: GCF_011602485.2. NCBI lineage: Bacteria > Pseudomonadati > Pseudomonadota > Alphaproteobacteria > Hyphomicrobiales > Nitrobacteraceae > Bradyrhizobium > Bradyrhizobium sp. 1(2017). The sequence continues at coordinate 2,499,075 of NZ_CP050022.2, forward strand.
TGCCGGCGAGGACGTCGCCGAATATCGCGATTTCGGCGGCGGCATCTATCGTGCGGCTTCGTTCGCGGGCGATCGCATCGAGGCCTGCCTGTTCGTTGGCCCAGGGCATGATGCCGGCGATTGGGAAGTGGTCAGAAGCGCCTTCGCGGCCGATCACGTCACCGACGAGCAGCGCCGCATGCTGCTGTCGGGCAAGTCGATCGAGGGTGCAGCCTCGACCGGGCCCATCGTGTGCGCCTGCTTCGGCGTCGGTCGCGGCACCATCTGCGATACCATCGCGGCAGGCGCGCATACCGCGGCCGAGATCGGTGCCAAGCTCAAGGCCGGCACCAATTGCGGCTCCTGCATCCCCGAGCTGAAGCGCCTGATCGCGACGACGGACGTGCCGGTGACGCAGGCCAAGGTCGCGAGCGTGGTGGGGTAAGAACTCTCTTCGCCGGGACGACGACCGCATGTGTGGCGTGGCGAATGCCACCCGACACAGCCATGCCGCCCGTGCCAATCGACGCGCCGACGATTGTGGCCTATGGTGCCGCGCTCTCCCCCCAAACAACCATAACAATGATGTACCTGGAAACGCCTCCGCGCCTGATCGAAACCAAGGTCTTCTCCACCATGCCCGACAAGTTCCGCCGCAAGGGCGTGCGGACGGATTGGGCCGACGCCAACCGGCCGGGCATTGCCACCGACAGCTTCATCGAGGGGCCGTCCTTCGACAAGGACGGCAATCTCTACATCGTCGACATTCCTTTCGGCCGCATCTTCCGCATTGCGCCTGCTGGCGAGTGGTCGCAGGTCATCGAATATGAGGGTTGGCCGAACGGGCTGAAGATCGCCCCCGACGGCCGCATCCTGGTCGCCGATTACATGCACGGCATCATGGAGCTCGACGCCGAAGCCGGCCGCATCAAGCCGATCCTGACTGCGCGCAATTCGGAATCGTTTCGCGGCTGCAACGATCTGCATCTCGCTTCCAGCGGCGACATCTATTTCACCGATCAGGGCCAGACCGGCCTGCATGATCCGAGTGGCCGGGTCTATCGCTTGGCATCGAACGGCCGCCTCGATTGCCTGATCGATACCGGCATCAGCCCGAACGGCCTGGTGCTCGACCCGACCGAGACCGTGCTGTTCGTCGCCATGACGCGCGACAATGCGGTGTGGCGGCTGCCTTTCATGAAGGACGGCAGCGTGTCGAAGGTCGGACGCTTCTGCTCGTTGTTCGGCACCAGCGGCCCCGACGGCATGACCATGGATGCCAAAGGCCGCCTCTTCGTCGGCCACGCCTCGCTCGGCCATGTCTTCGTGTTCGCGCCGAACGGCGAACTGATCGCGCGGATCAAGTCGTGCGCGGGACCGAATTGCACCAATGTCGCGATCGGTGGCGAAAACAAGGATCGCCTCTATATCACGGATTCGTCGACCGGCAGCGTGCTGGTGGCCGACATCAGCGGACTGAACTCTTGAGCTTGATGACGGTTGCCTGAACAAAATAGACGTAGCGGAGCAGAGATGAACAAAAATCCGTTCGGCAGGTCCGGCGCCAACGTTTCCGTCATCGGGCAGGGCACCTGGTATCTCGATCACGGCGATCGCAAGCGCGCGATCGCCGCGCTTCAGCGCGGGCTCGACCTCGGCATGACTCACATCGACACCGCCGAGATGTACGGCGATGCCGAGCTCGTCATTGCCGATGCCATCGCGGACCGGCGCGACGAGGTATTCCTCGTTTCAAAAGTGTTGCCGAGCAACGCCTCGCGCCGCGGCACGATCACGGCTTGCGAGCGTTCGCTGAAGCGGCTGAAGACCGATCGCCTCGACTGCTACCTTCTGCACTGGCGCGGCTCCTGTCCGCTGGAAGACACCGTCGCCGCGTTCGAGGACCTGGTGAAATCCGGCAAGATCAAGTCCTGGGGTGTCTCCAATTTCGATGCCGACGATCTCGACGATATTATCGGCGTCGCGGGCGATGGTCGCATCGCCTGCAATCAGGTGCTCTATCATCTCAAGGAGCGCGCAATCGAGCATGCAGTGATCCCCTGGTGCGAGCGTCATGGTGTCGCCGTGGTCGCCTATTCGCCGTTCGGCCATGACGATTTCCCGGATGCGCGTAGCCAGGGCGGCGCCGTCCTCGGGCGCATCGCGGAGGCCCGTCGCGTGACGCCGCGCCAGGTCGCGCTGAGCTTCCTTACCCGTGCAACTACGGTGTTCGCGATCCCGAAGGCATCGTCGGCGGAACACGCCGCCGAGAATGCGGCGGCGGGCGATGTCGTGCTGACAAAAGACGAGATTTCGGCGCTCAATGCGGCGTTTCCGCGCGGGCCCAAGCCGCGCAGCCTACCCATGCTCTAGAGCGCAAACGCCTATTATTAATGGAGTATTGACGCGCGCGGCGGCTCGCGCATATCGGCATCCTGTTTTCGGAAGTTGTGAAAGCGGCGCAATTGTCGTTTTTTACGATCGTTCTCGATTCGCATTTTCCCGGGTTCCAGCCGTGACACCGCCGCCCGCCGCAGCCGCAAGGCTCGACAGTATTCCCATGCCCGCCGTGCCGGAGAAGAAGCAGGAGGCTCGCCGCGCGCCTGCGCGCGTCGATCATCCCTTCAAGGGCATCGCGCTTGTGTTGCTGTCGACGATCTTCCTCGGTTGCTCCGACGTCACTTCGAAATATCTGTCGTCGAGCCTGCCGTCGATCGAGATCACCTGGATCCGCATGGCCACCTTCGCGCTGATGTTCACGCCGGTGATGCTGCCCGGCTCGCCGCTGCATGCGATGCGGACCGAACGTCTCGGCCTTCAGTTGATGCGCGGCACGGCGCTGCTCGGCTCTTCGCTGTTCTTCATCACGGGCTTGAGCTTTCTCCCCATTGCGGAAGCCTCCGCAACCGGCTTCGTCTCGCCGCTGTTTGTCACGGCGCTCTCGATCATCTTTCTGAGCGAGAAGGTCGGCATGCGCCGCTGGATCGCGACCGCAATCGGCCTGATCGGTGTGATCATCATCATTCGTCCCGGCTCGAGCGCGTTTCACGTTGCCGCGTTCTTTCCGATCGTCTCTGCGTTCTGCTGGGCTGCGGCGTTGATCATGACGCGCATGATGAGCGGTCGTGAAGCCGTGGTTACCACGATGGCTTACTCCGCGCTCACGGGCTTCGCGATTATGAGCCTGATGGTGCCGTTCGTCTGGGTGACGCCGAGCTGGAGCTCGATCGGGTTCGGCATCCTGATCGGTGTTGCCTCGACCGTCGGGCAGTGGATCGTCGTGCTCGCCTATCGCTACGGCGATGCCTCGGTGCTGGCGCCGTTCTCCTACACGCAGTTGCTGTGGGTCAGCATTCTCGGTTTCTTCATCTTCGGCGAGCTGCCGGATATCTGGACCATCACGGGCGCCGCCTTCATCGTCGCCAGCGGTCTCTACATCGCCCACCGCGAGCGGGTGCGCCGCGCCCAGCTGCTGGTGCTGGAAGAGCGTTCCCCGAACCCCTGACGCAAGTTCGCGCGTCCCGCCTCGTGCTATCAATGGCTCCGACACCAAGGGGAGGGCCGGATGCGCGCTGCGATTTTCAGGAACGGTGAGATCATCGTCGACCGGATGGCGGAGCCGACGCCGGGCCCCGGTCAGGTGCTGGTCAAGACGCTCGCCTGCGGCATCTGCGGCTCCGATCTGCACGCGCGCCAGCATGCCCACCGCATGGTGGAGATGGCGCGCAAGAGCGGGCGCACGCCGATGGATCTGTCGCGCGACGTCGTGTTCGGCCATGAGTTCTGCTGCGAGGTCGTCGACTATGGTCCCGGCACCGAACGCAGGCTCAAGCCCGGGACGCATGTCTGCTCGCTGCCCGCGTTGCTGACGCCGGAGGGTATCAAGGGCATCGGCTATTCCAATGATTTCGTCGGCGGCTATGCCGAGCAGATGATCTTGAGCGAGCCGCTGCTGCTCGAAGTGCCGAATGGTCTTGCGCCGGAACACGCCGCCCTGACCGAGCCGCTCGCCGTCGGCGTTCACGCGGTCGCCAAGGCAAACATCAGTGGCGGCGAGGTGCCGCTCGTGATCGGCTGCGGCCCGGTCGGGCTCGCGGTGATCGCGGCGCTGAAGCTCAAGGGGCTGCATCCGATCGTCGCCGCCGACTATTCGCCGGCACGGCGCGCGCTCGCGGCCAGGCTCGGCGCCGACATTGTCGTCGATCCCAGGGTGTCGCAGCCCTATGCGACCTGGGCCGAGCACGCGCAGATGTCGGACGCCGAGAAGGCGGCGCGGCCGCCGTTCCAGGCCATGCTCCCGGCGCTGAAGCCCGCGATCATCTTCGAATGTGTCGGCGTGCCCGGCCTGCTGCAGCAGGTGTTCGAAGGCGCACCGCGTGACGCGCGCATCGTGGTGGTCGGCGTCTGCATGGAGACCGACAAAAGCGAGCCGATGCTCGGCATCATGAAGGAGCTCAACGTCCAATACGTGCTGGGCTACACGCCGGACGAATTCGCAGGCTCACTGCGCCTGATCGCGGAAGGGCAGGTGGATGCGGCTGCGATGGTGACGGCCGAAGTGGGCATCGACGGTGTCGCAAAGGCGTTCGCCGATCTTGCCAATCCTGAAACCCACACCAAGATCATCGTGCAGCCGTGGCGGTGATTTTCGCTTCGTACCTTCGTAGGGTGGGCAAAGGCGCGTAGCGCCGTGCCCACCATGCGTCCGCGTTCGCGGTGAGAATGGTGGGCACGCTACGCTTTGCCCACCCTACGAGACCTCGCTCAATACTTCGCCGGCACGTACATCTCCGGCGGAACCGGGCCGCGCTGATAGTCGGGGTTGCGGACGCGCGGCGGCAGCATCACCGGCGCGCGAACGACCTCTTCGTACGGGATCTGGGTCAGCAGATGCGCGATGCAGTTGAGTCGGGCGCGCTTCTTGTCGACGGCATCGACGATCCACCACGGTGAGTCCGGCAGGTGGGTGTGCTCAAGCATCGTCTCCTTGGCCTTTGTGTACGCCTCCCAGCGGCTGCGCGCCTCGACGTCCATCGGGCTCAGCTTCCACTGCTTGAGCGGATCCTTGATGCGCATGGTGAAGCGGAACTGCTGCTCGTCGTCGGTGATCGAGAACCAGTATTTGACCAGGATGATGCCGGAGCGGATCAGCATCCGCTCGAACTCGGGCACCGTCTTGAAGAACTCCTGGTACTCCTCCTCCGAGCAGAAGCCCATCACGCGCTCGACGCCGGCGCGGTTGTACCAGCTGCGGTCGAACAGCACGATCTCGCCGCCGGCCGGCAGGTGCGCGACGTAACGCTGGAAGTACCATTGCGTGCGCTCGCGCTCGCTCGGGGCCGGCAGCGCGGCGACGCGGCAGATGCGGGGATTGAGGCGCTGGGTGATGCGCTTGATGACGCCGCCCTTGCCGGCGGAATCGCGGCCCTCGAACAACACCACCACCTTCCTGCGCTCGCTCTGCACCCAGTCCTGGAGCTTGACCAGCTCGCCCTGAAGCCGGAGCAGCTCGCGGAAATAGAGCCTGCGATCGACCGTCGGGCCCGGCGTGTCGGTCTCGTCCAGGAGCTCGTCGAGCCTGGTGTCATCGAGCTCCATCTCCAGCTCCTCGTCGAGGTCGTCGGCCATTTCCTGGATCATGCGCTCGCGCTTGGCGGTTTGGGAGGTGCGGTCGGGTGCGGTCATGGGCTTCTTCTCTCGGCTGGGGTGCCAGTGTTACCAACGACCATCGGCGGGCTTTGTTGCGTCCATGTGACAGCCCGCGACCCCGCCGAAGCAGGTCACACCGGCAGCGCGATCGAGTACTTCACCTGGCTCAGCGCAAAGCTGGATTCGATCGAGGCGATGCCGTCGAGCCGCGTCAGCTTGGTCTTGAGGAAAGTTTCGTAGGAGGCGAGGTCGGCCGCGACGACGCGGAGCAGGTAGTCGCGGTTACCGGTCATCAGATAGCACTCCAGCACCTCGTCCCATTTCGAGATCGCGCGCGCGAAGCGGTTGAGGTCCTCCTCCTTCTGCCGCGCCAGCTTGATCGAGATGAACACGCTGACATGCAGCCCCAGTGCCTTCTGGTCGACGGTGGCGATGTAGCGCGAGATGACGCCGCGCTCCTCCAGAAGCTTGACCCGGCGATGGCAGGGTGAGACCGACAGTCCGACCTTGTCGGCGAGCTCCTGCATGGTCATGCGGCTGTCGGTCTGGAGGTGGCTGAGGATCTTCCGGTCGATGGCGTCGAGGCTGGGCATTGGGATGGAACCTGCATTATTGCGAGCATGTTGGTAAACTATCCCAATCATCACGGGGATGTTGCAAGAAATTGAGATATCTGGCGCCTTCCGCAGGCGTATGATCGACGGATCAGATTCCGGAGCAGCCCCATGCCCGTCGATTCCGTCCGTCTGGACACATTGACCGCCCTCAGCCGCAAGGCGTTGTGGCTGTCGTCCTGGACCATCCACCATGCCAACCACGTCCGCCCGAGCGCGGACGGCCTCAAGGTCGGCGGCCATCAGGCATCGTCCGCTTCGCTCGCCACCATCATGTCGGCGCTGTATTTCCACGTGCTGAGACCGGAGGATCGCGTCGCGGTGAAGCCGCATGCGAGCCCGGTGTTTCACGCCATCCAGTATCTGTTCGGCCGACAGAGCCGCGAGAAGCTGGAGAATTTTCGCGGCTTCAAGGGCGCGCAATCCTATCCTTCGCGCACCAAGGACGTCGACGACGTCGATTTCTCCACCGGCTCGGTCGGCCTCGGCGTCGCGCAGACGCTGTTCGCCTCGGTGGTGCAGGACTACGTCAAGGCGCATGGCTGGATGAAGGATCGCCGCGAAGGGCGGATGATCGCCCTGGTCGGCGATGCCGAAATGGACGAGGGCAACATCTTCGAAGCCCTCGCGGAAGGCTGGAAGCACGGCCTGCGCAACACCTGGTGGGTAGTCGACTACAACCGCCAGTCGCTCGACGCCGTCGTGCGCGAAGGGCTCTGGGAAAAGTTCGAGACCATGTTCCGCAATTTCGGCTGGGACGTCGTCATCGTGAAATACGGCCGCCTGATGCGCGAGGCATTTGCGGAAGCGGGCGGCGAGGCGCTCAAGACCTGGATCGACAATTGCCCGAACGCGCTCTACGCCGCGCTGTGCTTCCAGGGCGGCGCGGCCTTTCGCAAACATCTTCACGACGAGATCGGCGATCAGGGCCCGATCACCAAGCTGATCGACAAGCGCAGCGACGACGAGCTCCTCGCGCTGATGTCGAATCTCGGCGGCCACGACATGGCGAGCATGCTGGAGGCCTTCGAATCCATCGATCACGATCGCCCGGTCTGCTTCATCGCCTACACCATCAAGGGCGTCGGCTTGCCGTTCCAGGGCCACAAGGACAACCACGCTGGCCTGATGACGGTCGCGCAAATGGAGAAGTATCGCGACAGCCAGAACATCCGCCCCGGCCACGAATGGGACAAGTTCGAAGGGCTGACCCAGGATCCCTCCGAGCTGGACGCCTTTCTCGCGCGTGTGCCGTTCAACCGGGACGGCCGCCGCCTGAGCGCGCCGGTCGTCGAGGTGCCGCTGCAGCTTGCGTTCAAGCCGTCGCCGCAGATGTCGACCCAGCAGGGCTTTGGCCTCGTGCTGAATGAGATCGCGCGCAGCGACAGCGAGCTGGCAAAGCGCATCGTCACGACCTCGCCCGACGTCACCGTCTCCACCAATCTCGGTCCCTGGGTGAACCGTCGCGGCCTGTTTGCACATGCAGCGAAGGCAGATTTATTCCGCAGCGAGAAAATTCCATCCACCTACAATTGGGATGCCTCGCCAAAAGGGCAGCATCTCGAGCTCGGCATTGCCGAGATGAACCTGTTCATCATGCTCTCGGCGCTCGGCCTGTCGCACCAGATCAACGGCGAGCGGCTGTTGCCCGTCGGCACGCTCTACGATCCCTTCATCGAGCGCGGCCTCGATGCGCTGAACTATGCCTGCTACCAGGATGCGCGCTTCATGGTGGCGGCAACGCCGTCGGGCATCACGCTCGCGCCGGAGGGCGGCGCGCACCAGTCGATCGCGACGCCGTTGATCGGCATGGCGCAGGATGGGCTTGCCTCGTTCGAGCCGGCCTTCGTCGACGAGCTCGCCGTGATCATGGCTTTCGGCTTCGAGCACATGCAGCGCGACCCCGGGGAGGGCGGCTCGGTCTATTTGCGCCTCTCCACGCGCAGCATCGAACAGGCGCAGCGGATCATGACCCCGGAGCTGAGGCAGGGCATCACCGACGGCGCCTATTGGCTGCGCAAGCCGGGCCCGAATGCCGAGGTCGTGATCGCTTATACCGGTGCCGTCGCACCGGAAGCGATCGAAGCGACCGGCTTCATCGGCGAGAGCCGCCGCGACATCGGCTTGCTCGCGATCACCTCGGCCGACCGCCTGCATGCGGGGTGGACCGCCGCGCGGAAATTGCGGCGCGATCGCCGCGGCGTGCAGCATCTCAGCCACATCGAGAAACTGCTGGCGCCGTTGCCGCGCGACTGCGGCATCGTGACCGTGATCGACGGCCATCCCTCCGCGCTCGGCTGGCTCGGCAGCGTCCGCGGCCACCGCGTCGAGGCGCTCGGGGTCGAGCAGTTCGGCCAGACCGGCACGATCGCTGACCTGTACCGGCACTACGGCATCGACGCCAACGCCATCATCGATGCGGCCGAAAGCCTCACCACCGGCGCGCCGGTGCTGCATCGGAAGATGGCGGTGTAGTCGCGGTAACCGCCGCGTGCGCCCCGGCTCTGCGGCACACCGCTGAAAATGCGCTGCGCTGCGTTCCGGGGCACGTGAGCGCGTTTGGACTCGTTATAATCTTGTGCCCCGGACGCGGCGCGGCATGAAATGGCGCGACGCTGAGCCGGGGCCCATGGCCGCTTGCCTCGCCTCAAATCGCGTCCCATATTCCGCGCGTCCGCCGCAACGCTGGCCCCGCATATGGCGGGTTCAACTGCCGGCGCTTTCGTGCAAGGATGCCTGCCGAAACGCCCCCCTCCAAGCCCCCAAGAAGAGGTTACCGATGGTCAATCGCATGCAATTCTACATCGACGGCGCCTGGGTCGATCCCGCCGTCAAGAAGTCCACCGCCGTGGTCAATCCGGCGACGGAAGAGGCGATGTACGAGGTTGCGCTGGGCTCCAAGGCCGACGTGGACAAGGCGGTTGCCGCCGCCAAACGTGCCTTTACGACCTTCTCGCAGACCAGCCGCGACGAGCGCGTCGCGCTGCTCACGAAAGTCATCGAGGTCTACAAGGGCCGCCTCAAGGAGATCGGCGCTGCCGTCTCCGACGAGATGGGCGCGCCGCTGCCGATGGCCGAAAAGCTCCAGGCCGGCGCCGGTCTTGGCCATCTCATGACCACGCTCGACGTGCTCAAGAACTATCATTTCGAGGAGCCGGTCGGCACCGCCATGGTGCTGCGCGAGCCGATCGGCGTGGTCGGCATGATCACGCCCTGGAACTGGCCACTGAACCAGATCGCCTGCAAGGTCGCGCCCGCGCTCGCCGCCGGCTGCACCATGATCCTGAAGCCGTCGGAGTTTACCCCGACCTCGGCGCTGATCTTCGCGGAAATCCTCCACGAAGCCGGCGTGCCGAAGGGCGTGTTCAACCTCGTCAACGGTCTCGGCCCCGAGGTCGGCGCCGCCATGAGCGAGCATCCCGACATCGACATGATTTCCTTCACCGGCTCCACCCGCGCCGGCATCGACGTTGCCAAGCGCGCCGCGCCGACCGTGAAGCGCGTCAGCCAGGAGCTCGGCGGCAAGTCGCCGAACGTCATCCTCGAAGGCGCCGACCTCACGAAGGCGGTGACAGGCGGCGTGATGCACATGTTCAACAACTCCGGCCAGTCCTGCAACGCGCCCTCGCGCATGATCGTGCCGGCCACGAAGATGAAGGAAGTCGCTGCCATCGCGAAGGCGGTCGCCGACAAGACCAAGGCCGGTGATCCCCGCGGCGAAGGCACCACGATCGGTCCCGTGGTCAACCGCGGCCAGTGGGACAAGATCCAGGCACTGATCAAGAAGGGCATCGATGAGGGCGCAACGCTCGTCGCCGGCGGCCCGGGCCTTCCCGAAGGCGTCAACAAGGGCTTCTATGTCCGTCCGACCATCTTCGCCGACGTCACCCCCGAGATGACGATCGCCCGTGAAGAGATCTTCGGGCCGGTGCTCACCATCATCGGCGCCAAGGACGAAACCGATGCCGTGCAGATCGCCAACGACACGCCCTATGGTCTTGCGGGCTACGTCACGGGCGCTTCGGTCGAGGACGCCAAGCGCGTCGGCCGGCAGATACGCGCTGGCAACGTCAACCTCCAGGGCGTGCCCAACGACCGCACCGCGCCGTTCGGCGGCTACAAGCAGTCCGGCAACGGCCGCGAGTGGGGCAAGTACGGCCTCGAGGATTTCCTCGAAGTGAAGGCGGTTGCCGGCTTCAACGCGGCGTAAGCTTTAGCGATTGAACGAACATCACGCCGGAGCGGGCAACCGCTCCGGCGCTTTTTGTTTTGCTCGTCATTGCGAGCGAAGCGGAGCAATCCAGAGTCCCTCCACGGCGACAGTCTGGATTGCTTCGTCGCTTCGCTCCTCGCAATGACGGAGGGGGATTTCGTAGGGTGGGCGAAGGAGCGAAGCGACGTGCCCACCATTGCGCGACGAACAAGAAGTGGTGGGCATTGTTCGCTTTGCCCACCCTACGGGACCGTCGCTTGCGGAGGGACTATCCTCCCAGCGCCCCCTGCGTGTTCACATACAGCGCGTAGATCGATTGGCTCGCAGCCATGAACAGGCGGTTGCGCTTGACGCCGCCGAAGCAGAGATTGGCGCAGCGCTCGGGCAGGGCGATGCGGCCGATCATGACGCCGTCGGGCGCGAACACGACGACGCCGTCGAGCTCGGGATCGCCCATGCCCCAGCCGCACCACAGATTGCCGTCGATGTCGCAGCGCATGCCGTCTGGCGTGCCCGGGCCTGCGTCGATGTGGACGCGCTTGTTGGAGATCGCGGTACCGTCCGCCGAGACGTCATAGGCGAGGATCTTGCGGTTCGGCACCCCGCGCGATTCCACGACATAGAGGATCTTTTCGTCAGGCGAGAAGCAAAGCCCGTTCGGCCCCAGCACGCCTTCGGCGACGATGGTCGCCTTGCCGGTCGCGGGATCGAGCCGGTAGACGTTGGGCTCGATCTCGGGCTCTGCGGTGTAGCCCTCGTAATTGCCGAGCAGGCCGAAGGTCGGATCGGTGAACCAGATCGAGCCGTCCGATTTAACAACGACATCGTTCGGTGAGTTCAATCGCTTGCCGTTGAATTGATCCATCAGCACGGTGATGCTGCCGTCATATTCGGTGCGTACCACGCGGCGGCCGCCATGCTCGCAGGTGACGAGCCGGCCCTGGCGATCCCTGGTGTTGCCGTTGGCGAAATTGGAAGGCTTGCGGAACACGCTGACCGCCCCGGTTTCCTCCTCCCACTTGACGATGCGCTGGTTCGGGATGTCGCTGCACAGGAGATAGCGTCCGTCACCGAACCACACCGGGCCTTCCGCCCAGCGCAGGCCGGTCGCCAGCCGCTCCACCGCCGAAAGCTTCAGCCAGTATTTTTCGAAGCGGGGATCGAGTGCCTTTATCGCGGGATCGGGGTAATAGGTCGCCGGCCGCCAGCCTTGGTTACGGGACGATGCATCGTTCATGTGCGCTTCTCGTTGTTGCGTTCCCTCTGTCCAAGTCTGCTAGCATCAGATATCTAGCACCGCAAATCGGTCACCACAGGCGAGGGACGACATGCCGCGTATTTTGATGACGGGAGCTTCGGGCGGAATCGGCACGAGCCTGCGAAAACTGCTGCCGCCGATCTACCCCGATCTCCTGCTCTCCGACATCAAGCCGCCGGCCGATCTCGGCGCGAACGAAAAATTCAAGGCGGCGGACCTCGCCGATCTCGCGCAATGCGAGGCGATCTGCGAGGGCGTCGACGGTATCATCCATTTCGGCGGCTATTCGGTCGAAGGCACCTGGGATCAGATCCTCCAGGCCAACATCATCGGCGGCTACAATCTGTTCGAGGCCGCGTACCGCAAGGGCGTCAAGCGCGTGGTGTTCGCCTCTTCGAACCACGCCGTCGGCTTCTATCCGCGCCACCACAAGATCGGCACCGACGTCACCCCGCGTCCCGACGGTCGCTACGGCGTCAGCAAGGTGTTCGGCGAGGCCGTCGGCGCGCTTTACGCCGACAAGCATGGGCTGAAGGTGACGTGCCTGCGCATCGGCAATTTCGGCGACATGCCCCTCGACCAGCGCCGGCTCTCGATCTGGCTCAAGCCCGACGACCTCGTGCAGCTCTGCCGCATCGGGCTCGAACATCCCGACATCCATTTCGAGGTCTTCTACGGCGCCTCGCACAACGAGCGCGCCTGGTGGGACAACCACCGCGCCTACGAGTTCGGCTATCGCCCCTCGGGGCGCGCCGAGGATTTCCGCGAGCACGCGATGGCCGAGCAGGCCAAGCTGAAGCCGGATCCGGTCGGCGACTATTATCAGGGCGGCACGTTCTGCAGCATGGAGTTCGACGCCGACCCGGGCCGCATCATCGATTGGAAGAAGCGATAGGGCGTGACGGCCCCTCGCTCCGGTTGCGGCTGAGGGAAGCCCATCGCGGCCCTAGTCCAATCCCTCGTCGGGAATGTTCAATATCGTCCCGCAGGCCTTGCAATGCACCGCGTCGACGTCATGGCGCTGAAGGGCGCAGACCGGGCAGGGAAAGCGCACCTTGGAAGGTGCGAGCAGCGCCTTGGCGAGGTTCAGGAACAGGGTTACGCCGAAGATCATGATGACGACGGTGATCAGGCGTCCGGCTGTCCCGGGCAAGGTGATGTCGCCGAACCCGGTCGTGGTCAGCGCGGTGACCGTGAAGTAGAGCGCATCCGCGTAGTTGGCGATCTGTTGATTGTGGGACCTCTGGGTCTCGTAGACGACACCTGTCATCACGAAGATGAATACGCCGAGGTTCGCGACGGCAAAGACGACTTCCTCGTTTCGCTGAAAGAAGGCGCTGTCGACTCTTAGCCGCGCCACCATCTGGTAGTCGCTCAACAGCCGCAACGTGCGAAACGCGCGCAGGAACCCGCCGGCCTCTCCGGCGAGGGGCGCAAGGAACGAAATGATGACGACGATGTCGGTCCAGGTCGACAGCCGCATGAGCTCACGCAGCGGCTGACGGCTGATGATCATCCGTGCGGAGAAGTCCGCAAGGATGAGAATGCCGAACACGACGTCGAGCGCCTCGATGGCCCTGGTCCGCGGCAGGAACGAGGTTGCGATGATAAAGAGAACCGTGACGACATCGAGCGCGAGCAGGGCGTATCGAAATCTGATGCAGCCGAACGTGTCGCCTTCGTAAAGCTGCCTGATCCTGCCCTTCAGAATCTCGAACGGGACGGCAGCGGCGTCGAGCGGCCCATAACCCCTTGTGTTGTTGCGATGAGACACCATGGTCAGCGACCGCCAGGCCTGCGCCCTATGCCTCCGAAGGATCGAGCATTTCGCCGATCTTGTTGACGGAGACGTTGATTGACATGCCCTGGTAATCGCCGGGATCGCCGAACCACGAGCCGGCCAGCGGCACGGCTTGGCCCGGATGCCGTGCAATGGCCACCGGGATGAGGTCGAAGCCGGCGCTCAGGCTGTTGGTGGGATCGTAATCCAGCCAGCCGGCGCCGGGCAGAAACACCTGCACCCAGGCGTGGGTCGCACCGGAGCCGGTCATGCCCACGGCGCCGCCGTCGAGCGCCGCATCGTAGAGATAGCCGCTGACGAAGCGGGCGGCAAAGCCGAGGCGGCGCAACGTCTCGATCATCAGCCAGGCGAAGTCCCGGCAGGTGCCTGACTTCGTGCGCAGCGTTTCACCCGGAGACTGGGTGCCTTCCGCATCCCTCCCGCGATAGCTGAACTCGCTGCGAAACATGTCGAGCATCCGGCGCAGGACGTCCCCGGTCCGATCCTGATCGCCGGCAACGAAGCTCTTGGTCCACGCCGCATGGCTGCCGTCTGCATCGTCGGTATGCGGACGCAGGTAACCGGCAAGGTCGGTCCACTCATCCGGCGTATACTGCACTGGGACTTCCTCGGCCCGATGCTCCAGCGGAAACGCCTCGAGACCCTTGATGCCGAAATAGATGCCACGGACCTTGAACGTGAATGTCAGCTCGCTGCCGGGTTCGCTGAACTCCATCACCGTCACGGCGTTGGAGCGGGAGTCGGTAACCCAATGCACCGTTGATGGCAGGCTGGTCGATGCGGACCAGCGAAGCAGCCGGATCGAGGCGCCCCGCCGCGGCAAGAACATGGCGCGGTGCGTGCCGAACGTCACCGCCTTCGCATAGCGGTAGGTCGTCGTGTGGGTGATCTCGCCGATGATCGCCATGCACTGATCCGCTTCGCGTTGCGGAGCCCCTTGAGCGCCTTTCCGCACAGGAACAGCAGACTTCAGCTTTCGGTCTGACCGCTTCTTCCCATTGATCTAGATCAACGTTGCCTCGGGGATTGACTGGCTCTTCAAACGATCACGCATGCATTCTTTGAGATGTTGATGGCGAATTGACCGAATGGAGCGATGGAAATGGGCATCCTTTGGACGATTATCATCGGATTTATCGTTGGAGTGGTCGCGAAGTTCATCATGCCTGGCGACAAATCCGAGCCCCAGGGGTTCATTCTAACGACGATTCTGGGAATCGTCGGTGCGTTCGTTGCGAGCTGGCTCGGTCAAGCCGTGGGATGGTATCGGTTCGGGGAGGGCGCCGGCTTCATTGGAAGCGTGGTCGGCGCGATCATCCTGCTATTTCTGTACGGGCTTGTCATGGGGCGTCAGGGCCGCGCCTGATCGATCCGCATGGTCTGGTCGCCCAAGTTGATCAAGCTGCCAGCCGTCGCGATGCTCGCGGTGAGCATGTCAGGGCCGACGCGTGCCGCAACGCTCAGCGATGCCGAAGCGACATTTCTCGACCAGCTCGTCACCGCATCCGTCGTGCTGGAGCAGCGATGCGACGGTTACGAGGTCGATGGTAGCGGCGGCGTTCAACTCGGCGCCCGGCTTCTCGGCAGCCCCGAGGCCGCGATGGCCATGATCGACGCCTATGCTGCGGCCATCAAGGCCCGTGACGGCGAGAGCTACGATCCCGGCAAATTCCGCCCCGAGGTGTCCGACGCGGCCAGCAAGACGTTCAGGCGCGTCCGGGCGGACTTGATCAAGAACCCGACAAAGGCCTGCGCTGGCTACGGCGATGCCGGCGTGGATCGCGGTCTGCTGCGACGGTATTGAACGGTCTTTGTGCGCCCGGCGCCG
The DNA here is from genome assembly GCF_011602485.2 of Bradyrhizobium sp. 1(2017). Lineage (NCBI taxonomy): Bacteria > Pseudomonadati > Pseudomonadota > Alphaproteobacteria > Hyphomicrobiales > Nitrobacteraceae > Bradyrhizobium > Bradyrhizobium sp. 1(2017). The sequence goes on from NZ_CP050022.2 coordinate 2,514,417, forward strand.
CGCGAAACGCGTCGGCCGACATCAGCCGCTGGCAATGTCCCGACTTATCTTTTGCAGTCGCGCAAACGCAGCCCACGCTTTTGGATAGTCGGCGTCCTTCGAATCGATCGTGAGCAATGCGCGGCATGCCTCGTTGATCTCTTCCGGCGAAGGACGCAGCGAGCTGTCGGCCGATGACACCGCCTTCTTCCAGCGGTCCTCGACGTCCTTCGCCAGGGCCAGTGCTTCGGACGGGGGTCGTTTCCTGGTTGATCGCGCCAACGTGTGATCCGGAGGGAATGTGGGCCACGCGGCCGGCGGCCGATCGGCTTGCCACTCGGTCTCCTTGGCAGCCCCTCGGTTCGCGGGTGGATTTGGCTGTCCATTTGCAGCGTCAGGGGGAACGGTCTTGGCGGCGAGCTCGCGGACCTGCTGCTCTATCGTGCCGCCGGACGACGATCCGCCCGCCGAAGCTGCAGGCTTCGTCAGGGCGGGGGCAACCGACGTCTGCACGTCGGGGGCGGCCTTTTGAACGGTTTTGACGACCGCCGCCACGCCGGGCGACACACCCGGCCGCTGCTGCGCGACCTTGTCCTCCTCGGTGGGACAGGGTCTATAGCCCGAACGCTGATGCGTGATCCGTCCGTCGTCGTCGATGCGGGCAAAATCAATGGCCACGGCGTAGACGAATGCGACATCGATGAACTGGCCGGACTTGTCCCTCGCTTTGACGCCGCCGCAAACATACCTCGCCGCGCCGGCCTCGACTGAATGCAATGTACTGAATTTGGCCGAGTCCGGATCGATCAGCGCATGCTTGACGGCTGCGCGCGCCTTCAGATGTTCCGAGGAGAACATGCTGATCAGGGCGTCCGGGTTGATGAAATCGGGCTGGTAGTACCACGCATACTCCGCCGCGAAGAATGCTGCGCCGAAGGCCATTGCGATCAGGAAACCAGGTACATTCATGGGACCGTTCCGGGAAGTGGAACCCGGCATGGTTGTTATGTGTTTCAGAGACCATTTGAAATAGAGTTATCTAACAACCCGTTAATCGGTTGCGTTATTGGTCTTCATCTACCAGAGGATTATATTGGATGAGTTTCGCCGGGTTCCGTCCCCACGCGTGGCTCATTCTTCTCCGCATCGGCCGTTGCAGGGCCGGCGGGCCAACCGGTGCATGCGCCAGCATTAGCTGTCGCCAGCAATCCTTGCCAGATAATCCGACTTGCTGACCTGCATGTGATCCACGCACAGCTGCGCCAGCGCCCAGCTGTCGCGGCCTCTCAGCAGCTCGATCATCATCTCGTGCTGGCGCCGCGACTGCGCGAGGCCGTCACGGTCGGCGAGGTTTTTCGCACGCATTGGCAGCGTCAGGTTCATGTAGTCCTGGAGCGAGCGGACCAGATAGGGATTGCCGCAGGCCGAGAACAGCGCGAGGTGGAAGGCGTCGTTGGCTTCGTGGATGCCGCCCAGATCCTGCGCGTCGGCCCTCGCGCAATATTGCCGTTGCAGCGCAGCGAGTTGGTCGATCAGGTCTTGTGGCGCGGGCAGGGAAATCATCAAGGCTGCCTGCCGGGTCAGCATCTCCCTGACCTCGTAGATCTGCCGGACCTCGTCCGCGGAGTAGAGCCGTACGGTGGCGCCAACGTTCTTCTCGCGGCGGACGATGCCGCGCCGCTCCGCATCCACCAGCGCCTGGCGCACGAAGTGGCGCGAGGTGCCGTAGCGCGACATCAGCGCGTCTTCGGTCAGGCGCGCGCCCGGCGCGAGACGGCCGAAGATGATATCCTCCTCCAGGCGAGCGACCACCTCGTCCGGATCCTCGCGCCGGACCGGCATGCTGTCTGCGATGTGAATGTCGGACATGCCCTCGGCCCTCCGGCGCCCGGCCGGTTCGCTCTGTGGAGCAGGGCCGGTGCAAATTGTCAATAATCTGCCGCGAATGCTCTCCTCGCTGCCCGCGTATCGGAGCTGTGCGGCCAATCTTATTGACAATCCGACCCCACGCGGTACCACAAGGCAACTTCGAAGGAGTGGCATGATGACGAGTGGATTGCGCAAGGGTCTGACGAGCTATGGCGATGCCGGCTTCTCGCTGTTCCTGCGCAAGGCGTTCATCAAGGCCATGGGCTACTCCGATGACGCGCTGGAGCGCCCGATCGTCGGCATCACCAACACCTATAGCGACTACAACCCCTGCCACGGCAACGTCCCGCAGATCATCGAGGCCGCCAAGCGCGGCGTGATGCTGTCCGGCGCGATGCCGTTCGTGTTCCCGACCATCTCGATTGCCGAGAGCTTTGCGCATCCGACCTCGATGTATCTGCGCAATTTGATGGCGATGGACACCGAGGAGATGATCCGCGCCCAGCCGATGGATGCGGTGATCGTGATCGGCGGCTGCGACAAGACTCTTCCCGCGCAGGTGATGGCCGCGATCAGCGCCGATCTGCCCACGGTCGTCATTCCGGTCGGCCCCATGGTGGTCGGCCATCACAAGGGCGAGGTGCTGGGCGCCTGCACCGACTGCCGCCGTCTCTGGGCGAAATATCGCGCCGGCGATATGGACGATGCCGAGATCGAAGCGGTGAACGGCCGTCTCGCGCCGTCGGTCGGCACCTGCATGGTGATGGGCACGGCCTCGACCATGGCCTGCATGATCGAGGCCATGGGCCTGTCGCTGCCGATGAGCGCGACGATCCCCGCGCCCCACGCCGAGCGTTTCCGCCTCGCCGAGGCGAGCGGCAAGGTGGCCGCCGAGATGGCCAAGACGAAGGGGCCGAAGCCGAGCGACGTGTTGACGCCGGCCTCCTTCAAGAATGCGCAGGTCGTGCTCCAGGCGATCGGCGGCTCGACCAACGGCCTGATCCATCTCACGGCAATGGCGCATCGCTCGCCGCATCGGCTCGATCTCGAAGTGTTCGACCAGATCGGCCGCGAGGTGCCGGTGCTGGTCGATCTCAAGCCGTCCGGCGAGCACTACATGGAGCATTTCCACCACGCCGGCGGCGTGCCGAAATTGCTGGCGCAGCTTGGCGATCTCGTCGATCTGGACGCCAGGACGATCACGGGCCAGACGCTGCGCGAGATCGCAGCGAATGCGGAGGACGTGCCCGGTCAGGATGCGATCCGACCGCGCACCAATCCGATCAAGAAGGAGGGCGGCCTCGCCGTCCTGCACGGCAATCTCGCCCCGCGCGGCGCGGTCATCAAGCAGTCCGCCGCGAGCCCAAAGTTATTGCAGCACACCGGGCGCGCCGTCGTGTTTGAATCCGTCGAGGACATGACCTTGCGGGTCGACGACCCCGATCTCGACGTGAACTCCGACGACGTGCTGGTGCTGCGCAATGCCGGCCCGAAGGGGGCGCCGGGGATGCCCGAGGCGGGTTATCTTCCGATCCCGAAGAAGCTCGCGCGCGGCGGCACCAAGGACATGGTGCGCATTTCGGACGCACGCATGAGCGGCACCGCCTTCGGCACCATCGTCCTGCACATCACGCCGGAATCCGCGGTCGGCGGGCCGCTGGCGCTGGTGAAGAACGGCGACATGATCCGCTTGGACGTGGCCAAGCGCAGCATCGAGCTGCTGGTCGATGCGGCCGAGCTGGAACGCCGACGCGCCGCGCTGAAGCCGGCCGCTGCACCCGAGGAGGCGCGGCGCGGTTATGCCTGGCTGTTCAACGAGACCATCATGCAGGCCGACGAGGGCTGCGATTTCGATTTCATGCAGAGGACTGGCAAGACGACTGAGAAAGGTTGATCGACCATTCGATCGAGCGCGCAGATCGGCTGCTTCAAGTTGCCGGCGGGCACAGACTGTATCTGTCCCAAGTGGTCTTAAGTGACGAGTTGCTCGACGTGCCACTGCGCGTCTTTGCAGACGTAGCGGAACGGCGTGCCATGGCTGTTCTTGAAATAGCTGCCGCACAGCGCGTTCGCCATGGCCTGCATCACCGCGTCGTGGCAGACGAACAGGATGTCGTCGTCAGGATGACGGTCGAGCCACGTGGAGACGGAAGCCAGCGCCCGCTCGGTCATGGCGTCCCAGTTCTCGCCGTCGGTCGGCAGGATCGACACGAGGCCCGTCGCTGATTTGACGTCGTGCCTGATCATGAGGTCGCGGACGGGGAGGCCTTCAAAACTGCCGAAATCGAACTCGATGATGCCGGCATCGATCGTCAGCGGCACTGAGATTGCCTCCGCGATGATCTCGGCCGTCTTCAGCGCGCGCACCAATGGGCTTGCGACGATGCGGCTGATGCCGACGCCGCGCAGCGTGCTTGCGGCATCGTGCGCCTGCCGCAGGCCGTCCTCGTTCAGCGGGTTGTCCGTGCGGCCCTGGAACAGCCCCTGGCGATTCCAGTCGGTTGCGCCGTGACGAAGGCCGTAGAACGTGCGCGTGGGCCTCGTCACTTCGACTTGCTCGTGAATTTCTTAACGGCGGCGCGGAACGCCTCCGTGTTCATCGCCATGATGATCTTGTGCTCCTCGGCATCGAGCTGCTGCTTCACCGGCGTGGTGGCGGCCTGGTAGACCAGCGACTTGGTGCCGGCGATCGCCGCCGGGGGATTTTGCGCGAGGCGCTCCGCGAGTTGTCGCGTCGCTGCCTTCAGCTCAGCGGCGGGAACGGTCCTGGCGACCAGGCCCCATTCGTAGGCCTGCTGCGCGGTAAAATTGTCCTCGGCGAGAAAGATCTGCAGCGCCCGGCGCGAGCCGACCGTGCCGACGATGCCGACCGTGGAGCCGCCGTCAGGCGACACCCCGATCTTGGCATAGGCCGGCGTGAACTTGGCATCGTCGGCGGCAATGCAGAGGTCGGTGACGAAGGCGAGCCCCATGCCGGCGCCGGCGGCGGAGCCATGCACGCTCGACAGCGAGATCTTCGGCATGTGGCGGATGATCTCGATGAAGGCGTGATAGTGCTTCAGCAGTTCGCCGACCACGGGCGTCACCGTGCCCGCCTCGGCAGCGGCCCCGATCGTCTGAAGATCGCCGCCGGCCGAGAAGGCGCGGCCTTCGCCTTCGAGCACCACGACCTTGATGTCGTCCGCACCTTCGAGATAGGCCGCGAGCTGTTCGAGCTTCTGCGCGATCGCGAGGTTGATCGAGTTGAACGCGGCAGGGCGGTTGAGCGTGATGGTTGCAATCGGGCCGTCGATCCGCAGCAGGGCGGGATCGTCGGGCTGGGATACGGGAGCTGGCATTTCGAAAATCCCCGGCAAGAGGTTTGCTGCTGCAACTAAATCGCAGAAGGCGAGGGGTGACAATCCCCGGCCGCCCTTGCGCTGGGCCGAACGATAGGCTCAAATGGGTCCGCCTTCGCCAAGGAACGGACACGAGCGCCGGCTCCTCCAAAGGCCAGCAAACCAAAATCAGCGAGAGAGGAGACGACATGGGTCACGCTCGTGTCTCCGAAAGTGGGCTGCTCCAATGACTGGCGGTCCGGTGATCATTGTCGGTGCCGGCCATGGCGGCTACCAGGTTGCGGCATCCCTGCGCCAGGCGGGTTTTTCCGAGCGCATCTGTCTGATCAATGACGAGGCGCATCTGCCCTATCAACGGCCGCCGCTGTCGAAGGCCTACATCAAGGGTTCGGCCGGGCCGGAGAGCCTGATGTTCCGCCCCGAGAAGTTCTACCACGACCAGACCATTGAGCTGATCGCCGGCCGCGCCGTCTCGATCGACCGCGCGGGACGCAAAGTCCTGCTCGCATCCGGCGAGACGCTGCCTTACGGCCACCTCGTGCTGGCGACGGGCGCGCGCAACCGCCTGCTCGATCTGCCCAACGCCAACCTGCCCGACGTGAAATATTTGCGCATCCTCGACGACAGCGAGGCGCTGCGACGGATCATGCCCGGGAAAAAACGTGCGGTGATCATCGGCGCCGGCTTCATCGGCCTCGAATTCGCCTCGACCGCGCGGATCAAGGGCCTCGAGGTCGACGTGCTCGAGCTCGCCCCGCGCGTGATGGCGCGTGCGGTGACTGCTGAGGTCTCGGAGTATTTTCAAGAACGCCATCGCGAGGCCGGCATCCGCATCCATCTCGGGGTGCAGGCCACCTCGATCGAGGCCGAGGGCGGCAAGGTCACGGGTGTCAGTCTCAGCGACGGACGGCATCTGCCCGCCGACCTCGTCGTGGTCGGCGTCGGCGTGCTGCCGAACAGCGAGCTTGCCGCGGACGCCGGCCTGCCGGTCGCCGCCGGCATCATCGTCGACGAATTTCTGTCCACCACCGATCCCGACATCTCCGCGATCGGGGATTGCGCGCTGTTCGCAAGCCCGCGCTTCGGCGGCTCGCAGCGGCTGGAATCGGTGCAGAACGCCACCGATCACGCCCGCTGCCTCGCGGCGCGGCTGACCGGCGACAGGAAGCCCTACGACAGCCATCCCTGGTTCTGGAGCGACCAGGGCGAGGACAAGCTGCAGATCGCAGGCCTCACCACGGGCTATGACCGCGTCGTGATGCGCGGCGATCCCGCCAAGAGGGCATTCTCGGTGTTCTGCTACAAGGGCGACAAACTGCTCGGCATCGAGTCGATCAACCGCGCCGGCGACCACATGTTCGGCCGCCGCCTGCAGGCGATGGACCGTTCGATCACGGCCGAGCAGGCCGCTGACGAAAGCTTCGACCTGAAGAGTGCGCTGGCGTGATCAGCCGCTCTTGAGGACGGCCGTCACTTCCGCAGCCGTCGGCATCGACGGCCCCGCGCCCATGCGCTGCACGCTGATGGAGGCGGCGGCGTTGGCGAAGGTGAGGGCGGCGCGCAAGGCCGCGCCCCCGGCCAATTGGGCTGCGAGCGCGCCGACGAAGCAATCGCCGGCGCCGGTGGTGTCGACCGCCTTCACCGCACGCCCCTGCACCGCAATCTCCTCGCGCCCAGCCAGCGCCAGCACGCCGCGCTTGCCGAGCGTGACGCAGATGGTCTGGTCCTGACGCGCCTGGAGCTTTCGCGCGACGTCGATGATCCGCGCGCCTTCGTCGCGGTCGGAGACCTCGGTGCCGGCGAGAAAGCCGAGCTCGGTCTCGTTCAGCACGAGGATGTCGACCAGCGCGAGCAATTCGCCGGACATGTTCTGCGCCGGCGCGGGGTTGAGCAGCGTCGTCGCTCCGGCCGCACGCGCGCGCTGAAAGAAGGCGGCAATGGTCGGCAGCGGAATCTCGAACTGGCTGACGGCGACGTCGCCCCTTACGAGCGGCACGCCGCCGGCATCATCCGCGGTGACCCGCGCGTTGGCACCGGGAATGACGACGATGGTGTTGTCGGCCTCGGCGACCGTGATGATGGCAGTGCCGGTGTGCGCCTCCGCCGTCTCCTCGACATAGCCGAGATCGATGCCCTGATCGCCCAGGAACGTCCTCAGCTCGGCCCGAACGAATCCCTGCCCAGCCGCCCGATCAGCGTGGTCGCAGCACCGAGCCGCGCCGCGGCGACGGCCTGGTTGGCGCCCTTGCCGCCCGGGAAATACAGCACCTGCGTGCCCGCCACGGTCTCGCCGACGCGCGGATGGCGATCGGCCGTCGCCACCACATCCATGTTGATGCTGCCGGCAACGAAGACGCGCCCCATGACAGACCCTGCCGAACGCTAGACCCTGACCTCGAACTCGTGCCTGACCTTGGCAATGTCGACGAGCGTCGGCAGGCCGGCCTCGTTGCCGAGGCGCTGGATCTTGAAGGTCGAGGCGGCGCGGGCAAAATCGAAATGCTCACGCCAGCTTTTGCCGGGATGGGCGAGGTAGGAATAGACATAGGCGCCGTGGAAGACGTCGCCGGCGCCATTGGTGTCGATCACGCGCTCGCGCGGGATCGGCATCGCCGGCATCACCTGCACCGTCCCGGTTTCGTCGTACCAGAGCAGGCCCTTCTCGCCCATGGTGACGCCGCCGATCTTGCAGCCGCGGCCCTTGAGATAGTCGAGCATCTTCTCCGGCGTCAGATCCATCTGCTCGCACAGCCGCTCGGCGACGATCGCAACGTCGATGAATTCCAGGAGCTCATGCGTGTTGGTGCGCAGGCCGCCGCCGTCGAGCGAGGTCAGGATGCCGGCCTCGCGGCACACCTTGGCGTAGTGGATCGCGGCATCCGGCTGGTGGCCGTCGACATGCAGCGCGCGGCAGCCGCCGAGATTGAGCATCGGGAAGGGGTGGATGTGCTCGTCGTCGCGGCAGCGGACGATGGCGCGCTTGCCGTCCTTGGGCATGATGAAGGAGAGCGAGGACTGGTTCACCTTCCGCCCGTGCAGCGAGATCGCGTATTTCGCGCACATGTCCTGGAACATGCGCCCCAGCCAGTCATTGGCTGCCGTCGCGATCAGGTCGGGCACGATGCCGAGCTTGGCGCAGCAGAACGCCGCCGTCACCGCGTTGCCGCCGAAGGACACGGCGTAGTCCGAGGCCACGTGCTTCTCGTCGCCGGTCGGCATGTGGTCGGTGATGAAGACGACGTCGATATAGGTCTGTCCGATGAAGAGAGCCTGCATTGCTTGTCCGTGATGCGCTTGTGGTCCCGGCGGGCGGGATTACTCTAACACCGGTTCCGCTCCGGAGGGACGCTGAAATTATTCGCAAAAACCGCCCCGAAGCGCTTGAGGTCAGCATATTGCCGGAATACGACCATGACAGGCCAATGCCAAGCCCGGACAAACGCCGTCTTTCGGCCCAAGGGTTCCCAAGTCAATCGTTCCCAAGTCAATCAATGGCCGATCAAAGGGGGGAAGATGATCACCGGCCTCGATCACGTCGTCGCGCTGGTTCGGGATATCGGTGCGGCCAAGGCGGCCTATCAGACGCTTCTGGGGCGTGCGCCGGCCTGGCAGAACTCCGGCGAGGGCGCCGACCGGGTGCTGTTCACGCTCGACAACATGACGATCGAATTGATGGCGCCGAGCGGCTTCAGCGTCACGGCCGCCCGCATGCGCGCGCTGCTGGACGACCATGACGGCGTTCTCGCCAGCCTGTGCTTTCGTGTCGCAGACGTCAGCAAGATGCATCGCCGGCTGGAGCGGGTGGCCTTGAGGCCGGACCCGATCGCCGAGGTCGAAAGCAGCGATGCCGTTACCGACGCCGTGCTGCACTGGAAGCGCACGCGCGCCGCGACGGAGCTCACGCGCGGCGTGCGCATGTTCTTCCTCGAACTCGCCGACGCGCGTCCCAAATCGGTCGCGACCGTCATCGCGCCGGTCGACGCGCTCGACCACGTCGTGGTCACGACCGAGGATTCCGAGCGCGCCGCCGCGCTCTACGGCGCGCGGCTCGGGCTCGATCTGGCGCTCGATCGCTCCCACCAGGATTGGGGCCAGCTGATGTTCTTCCGCTGCGGCGATCTCATCGTCGAGGTGGTGCGCCGCCCCGTGGCGGGCGGCGATGTCGCGCATGATCGCCTCTGGGGCCTGAGCTGGCGCGTCGCCGACATCGACGCCGCCCGTGCCCGCCTGATCGCCGGCGGGGTCGACGTCTCCGAGGTCCGCAACGGCCGCAAGCCGGGCACGCGCATCATGACGGTGCGCAGCGGCACCTGCGGCATCCAGACCGTGCTGCTGGAGCCTTCGCCGAAGCCGGCGGATTGAGGCGCCGTCCAACGTATTCTCGTGTCCCGGACGCGGTGCGGCACGCAGTGACGCTCCGCAGAGCCGGGATCCAGAAGGCGGTAAACTTCCGTTTGGAGACATGGGCCCCGGCTCTGCAGCGCACCGCTGAAGTAGCGCTGCGCTGCGTCCGGGGCACGAGACATTCTCAAACGCTCGCCCGCATGTTACACGCTGACCCGAGAGCATCCAGCGAGCACCCGGTTTGGCGACAGCGACAGCAAAGCGAACTCTGAAATGGCAGCGCGACCCCGAGGGGATGCGGCTGCGCATTCTCGAAGCCGCCAAGCAGGAGTTTTCCGCCCATGGCCTGGCGGGCGCGCGGGTCGACCGGATCGCGGCGAAGGCCGGCGCCAACAAGCGCATGCTCTACTATCACGTCGGCAACAAGGACGAGCTTTATCTCGCGGTGCTCGAAGGCGCCTATGACAAGATCCGCAGCGAGGAGCGGGGGCTCGATCTCGAACATCTCGATCCGCCCGAGGCGATCAGGCGCCTGATCGAGTTCACCTGGAACTACTTCCTGCGCAATCCCGAATTCCTGTCGCTGCTCCAGACCGAAAACCTCGCGCGCGCAAAGCACCTGAAGAAGTCGACCAAGGTCAAGTCGATGCACTCGCCCTTCGTCGAGATGATCCGCACGGTGGTGCGCCGCGGCGTCGACAGCGGCGACTTCCAGGTCGCGGTCGATCCGGTGCAGCTCTACATCTCGATCGCGGCGCTGAGCTTCTTCTACCTCTCGAACTCGGCGACGCTCAGCGTGATCTTCGGCCGCGATCTGCTGGACAAGAAGGCCAAGGACGAGCGGCTCGCGCACATGATCGGCCTCGTGCTGGCCGCGCTGACCGGGCAGTCCGTGGCGCTGTTCGAGATCGCGAACGCGCCGAAGTCGCGCGCGGGTGTCGTGCAGACGGTGTAAGACGCGGCTGCGTCGCCTCGCTTGAGGCGATATCTCTCCGCATCGTCGTCCTGGCGAAGCCAGGACCCATACCGCGTGATTTATCGATCGGACGTGGTCCCCAATCCCGAACGACCAGCCTTCACCAAATTCCTCCTTGGGGTGACGGGTCCTGGCTTCGCCAGGACGACACCGGTTGGGAACCGCCGCCGCAAAACGTCACAGGGAAAGGTCTGGACAGTATTTATCCAACGGGTTAATTTCTCCTCCGAACGAAGAAGAATGCCGGGAGTGAGACGTGGCTGAGTTGAAGCCGCAGAGTGCGGTGTCCAAGATGCTGAATGCGGCCTGGATTCGGCCGTTCTTGTTTCTCGTCTTCATCGTCGTGGCCTGGGATCTCGCGATCCGGCTGTTCAATATCCCCGCCTATCAGATCCCGGCGCCGCTCGACGTCGTCGCCGTGCTGCGCACCGAATGGCCGGAACTGCTGCGCCAGTCCTGGCCGACGACCTACGCGACCGTTTGTGGCTTCCTGCTGTCGGCGCTGTTCGGCATTCCCGTGGCGATGCTGATCGCGGGCTCGAAGACGGTGGAAAGCTACGTCTATCCGCTGCTGGTGTTCTCCCAATCCGTGCCCAAGATCGCGATCGCGCCGTTGTTCGTGGTCTGGTTCGGCTTCGGCATCATTCCCAAGGTGATCTCGGCCTTCCTGCTCGGCTTCTTCCCCGTGGTGGTCTCCGCCGTGCAGGGCTTCAAATCGGTCGACCCCGACATGGTCGATCTCGCCCGCGCCATGCAGGGCAGCCGCTTCCAGGTGTTTCGCGCGGTGAACCTGCCGCATGCGCTGCCGGCGATCTTCTCGGGCCTGAAAGTCTCGGTGACGCTCGCCGTGGTCGGCGCCGTCGTCGGCGAGTTCGTCGGCTCCAATTCCGGCATCGGCTACGTGATGCAGCGCTCGATCGGCACCTTCGACCTGCCGACGATGTTCGCGGCGCTGGTGATCCTCGCGCTGCTCGGCGTGGTGCTGTTCTGGGTCGTCGACCGGATCGAGAAGCTGGTCATTCCCTGGCATGTCAGCCAGCGCGAGGACGTGATTTTCGCCTCTTGAGTTTCGATTTTGAAGTGAAGCAACGAGCGGCCGCCAACGGCCCAAGCAACAACACAAGAGCAACAACGGCAAAGGGAGAGTGACGATGAAGCGGTGGATAGGGGCTGTCTCGGCGGTGCTGATGACCTTCGCGGCCATGCCGGCGCAGGCGGCTGACAAGGTCGTGCTGATGCTGAACTGGTACGTCTATGGCGAGCACGCGCCGTTCTACTACGGCAAGGCCAAGGGCATCTACGCGTCCGAGGGCATCGACCTCGAGATCCAGGAAGGCCGCGGCTCGGCCGCGACCACGCAGGCCGTCGCCGCCAAGACCGCGGACTTCGGCTATGTCGACGTCCCCACCATGATGCGTGCCGCGATCAAGGGTGCGCCCGTGGTCGCCACCGGCGTGCTGCTCCAGACCTCACCGATGTCCGCCATGGGCTTCGCCGACAAGAACATCAAGAAGCCCGAGGACATCAAGGGCAAGACGGTGGCGATCACGCCGGCCGACTCCATGACCCAGATCTGGCCGCTGTTCCTGAAGAAGACCGGCCTCAAGGAAAGCGACTTCAAGACCGTTGCCGGCGACGGCCAGACCAAGCTCAACGCCGTCATCAACGGCCAGGCCGATCTCCTGCTCGGCTACGTCATGGACCAGTCGATGAAGATCAAGGACGCCACCGGCAAGGACGTCTACCCGATCAAGTTCGCCGACTACGGCATCAACATGGTGTCCTCGGGCGTCATCGCCAACGCCGACTATGTGAAGGCCAATGCCGATCTCGTCCGTCGTTTCATGTCGGCGACGACCAAGGCGGTCGAAGCTGCCGAGAAGGAGCCGAAGGCCGCGGCGCAGGCGATCCTCGACGCCAATCCCAAGGGCGGCAAGATCGACACGCTGACGCAGGGCTTCGAGCTGACCATTCCGCTCTACCGGACCGCGGAGACCAAGAGCAAGCGGCCGTTCCAGGTCACCGATCAGAACATGACGGATTCGGTCAATCTGATGGTCGAATATGGCGGTCTCGATGCCAAGGCCAAGGAGAACCCGAAGGCCTTCTACACCAACGACTATCTGCCGAAGAGTGGCTCGTGAAACCTGCGACGATCATGAGCGAAACCGCGCAGCCGGCCGCACATCTGAGACTGGTGAGCGACCGGGCTGCCGGCGATGCGTCGGGCATCAAGCTGTCGGGCGTGTCCAAGACCTACCGGACGCGGGACGGCGACGTGCCGTCGCTGCGTCCGCTCGACTTCCACATCAATGACGGCGAGTTCTTCGTCGTGGTCGGCCCGAGCGGCTGCGGCAAGTCCACCTTGCTCAAGCTGATCTCGGGCCTGCTGCCGCCGACCACGGGCGAGATCCTGGTCGAGGGCGAGAAGGTGACGACGCCGCACGGCAATGTCGGCATCGTGTTCCAGAACGCTCTTCTGCTGCCCTGGCGCAACATCCTCAACAACGTGATGTTGCCGATCGACATGAAGCGGCTGCCGCGGGACAAATATCTCGCCCGCGCCAAGGAGCTCTTGAAGCTGGTCGGGCTCGAAGGCTTCGAGAAAAAGCTGCCGTGGCAGCTCTCCGGCGGCATGCAGCAGCGCGCCTCGATATGCCGCGCGCTGGTGCACGATCCCAAGATCATGCTGATGGACGAGCCGTTCGGCGCGCTCGATGCGCTGACGCGGGAGCGCATGAATGTCGAGCTGATGCGGATCCAGCGCGAGACCCGGAAGACGGTGCTCTTGATCACGCATTCGATTCCGGAGGCGGTGTTCCTGGCCGACCGCGTTCTGGTCATGACCGAGCGCCCCGGTGCGATCGCGGCGATCTACGACGTGCCGCTGCCGCGCCCGCGTTCGCTCGACGTGATGGCCGATCCGGTCTTCACCGAGCTGGTGCAGCGCATCCGAAAGCATTTCTTCTCGCAAGGTTCTCTGGACTAAAGCCATGGCGCCGCGCCTGAAGCTGCGAGACATCGCCTTCTTCGAACGTCCCGTGCAGTTCGCGCGGCCGTTCCGCTTTGGCGCGATCACGATCGACGCGACGCCGCAGCTGTTCGTGCGCGCCGAGATCGACGTCGAGGGCAGGGGAAGCGCGATCGGCGCCGCTGCCGAGCTGCTGGTGCCGAAATGGTTCGACAAGCGGCCGGAGCTGTCGCCGGCGCAGACGGTGGATGGCTTGCGGCGGTCGCTCGAGATTGCGCGCGGGCTCTATCTGGCACGCACCGGATATCAGACTGCGTTCGATCTGCATGCCTCGTGCATCGGAGCCCAGGTCGCGACCTGCGCGAAGAAGAACATTCCGCCGCTCGCAGCGGCTTACGGCCCGGCCGAGATCGACAAGGCGATCCTCGATGCTCTGTTGCGCGCCGCCGGGACCAGCTTCTTCGACGGGATGGCCGCAAACATCGCCGGCATCGATGCGCGGCTCTCACCTGACCTGAGCGAGAGGGACATCAGGACGTTTCTTTCCGGCCGGGTGCCGCTCGAGCGTGTTGCCATCAGGCACACCGTCGGCCTTGATGATGTCGTCGAAGGCGAGGGCGGCGTTGCCGATCCGCGCGAAAACGCTGGTGCGCGCTACTTCAAGCTCAAGCTGTCGGGCGATCCCGCAGCCGATGGGGCGCGACTCGCCCGCATCGGCAAGGAGCTCGCTACGCTCGGACACGACCACAAGGTGACGCTCGACGCCAATGAGCAATATGCCGACCTCGCCGCGCTGCAGTCACTGATGGACCGGCTCGATCGTGACGCCGCGCTGCGCCCGATCGCGACGCGCCTGCTCTATGTCGAGCAGCCGATGCCGCGCGACATCACGCGGCAATCGCCGCTCGGCGCACTGGCCGCGCACGGCTTCATCATCGACGAGGCCGACGATTCCTATGATGCGTTCCCGGCAGCGCGGGCGCTGGGCTATTGCGGCATTTCCTCGAAATCCTGCAAGGGTCTCTACAAGTCCATCGTCAATGCGACGCGGGCGGCGAAATGGAGCGCGGGCGGCGAGAGGTTTGTCGTGACCGGCGAAGACCTCACTTGCCAGGCCGGCCTCGCCGTGCAGCAGGACCTCGCGCTCGGCGCCTTCATCGGCGTCACCCATGCCGAGCGCAACGGCCATCACTATGTCGACGGTTTTGGCGGGACGCCGGCGGCCGAAGCGCAGGCCTTCGCGGCCGCGCATCCCGATCTCTACGCCGATGCCGGGCAGGGCATCCGGCTTTCCATTCACAACGGCGATCTCCTGACGGGATCGCTTCACGCTGCGGGCTTTGCGACGTCGGTCCATCCGGACTGGTCGGCACTCCGCCCGCTCGAACAGCCAACATCACTTCAGGAGCAATCAGCATGACCACGCAGCGCCTCGGCCTCATCATGAACGGCGTCACCGGCCGCATGGGGCTCAACCAGCACCTGATACGCTCGATCGTCGCAATCCGCGACCAGGGCGGCGTCCGCCTGAAGAACGGCGATCGCGTGATGCCGGACCCGATCCTGGTCGGCCGCAGCGCCGACAAGGTCGAGGCGCTCGCCAAGCGCTACAACATCACGCGCTGGACCACCGACCTCGACGCCGCGCTCGCCGACAAGAACGATACCATGTTCTTCGATGCCGCGACCACGCAGGCGCGCCCCGGTCTGCTCACGCAGGCCATCAACGCCGGCAAGCATGTCTATTGCGAGAAGCCGATTGCGACGAACTTCGAGGAGGCCGTCGAGGTCGTGAAGCTTGCGAATGCCAAGGGCGTCAAGCACGGCACGGTGCAGGACAAGCTGTTCCTGCCCGGCCTGAAGAAGATCGCGTTCCTGCGCGATTCCGGTTTCTTCGGCCGCATTCTCTCGGTGCGGGGCGAGTTCGGCTATTGGGTGTTCGAAGGCGGCTGGCAGGAGGCGCAGCGGCCGTCCTGGAACTACCGCGACGAGGACGGCGGCGGCATCATCCTCGACATGGTCTGCCACTGGCGCTACGTGCTCGACAACCTCTTCGGCAACGTCCAGAGCGTGGTCTGCATCGGCAACACCGACATTCCCGAGCGCTTCGACGAGCAGGGCAAGAAGTACAAGGCGACCGCGGATGATTCCGCCTATGCGACCTTCCAGCTCGAGGGCGGCGTCATCGCGCACATCAACATGTCCTGGGTGACGCGCGTCTATCGCGACGACCTCGTGACCTTCCAGGTCGACGGCACCCACGGCTCGGCGGTCGCGGGCCTCACCGACTGCATGATCCAGGCGCGGCAGGCTACCCCGAGGCCGGTCTGGAATCCCGACGAGAAGCGGCTGCACGATTTCTACGGCGACTGGCAGAAGCTGCCCGACAACGTCACCTACGACAACGGCTTCAAGGAGCAGTGGGAGATGTTCATCCGCCACGTCTACGAGGATGCGCCCTACAAGTTCACGCTGCTCGAAGGCGCCAAGGGCGTGCAGCTCGCCGAATGCGCGCTGAAGAGCTGGAAGGAGCGCCGCTGGATCGACGTCGCCCCGATCAAGGCGTGAGGTCTATTGGATATTCTCAATGTTGAACCGTCATTGCGAGGAGCGAAGCGACGAAGCAATCCAGACCGTTGCCGCGAAGGCACTCTGGATTGCTTCGCTTCGCTCGCAATGACGGGGAAAGGTCTGAAATCATGAACAAGCCCGTCCAACCCATGTCGTCGTTGTCGCTCAAACTGCCGAAGGCCGACCGCTCGATCGAGACCTACCGGCTGGCGGCCTCGCGCACGTTTCCCGCAAAGCTCGAGGGACCGCTGAACCGCATCGCCTTCTCGGCCGTGCACACGGTCGCCGATCCCTTTGCCGACAACGATCCCTGGCTTTCGGTCGCGGTCGACTGGGACAAGACCATCGCCTTCCGTGAGCATGTCTGGGATCTCGGCCTCGGCGTTGCCGAAGCCATGGACACCGCGCAGCGTGGCATGGGGCTGGACTGGCCGACCTCGCTGGAGCTGATCACGCGTTCGGTCGGCGCCGCCAAGCGCCGCAACGCGCTGGTGTTCTCCGGCGCGGGTACTGACCATCTCGCGGTCGAGGATGCCAGAAACCTCGACGACGTGATCCGCGCCTACGAGGAGCAAATCTCGGCGGTCGAAAAGGTCGGCGGCCGCATCATCCTGATGGCATCGCGCGCGCTGGCCAAGCTCGGCCGCAATGCGGACGATTACGCCAAGGTCTATAACCGTGTGCTGTCGCAGGTCCGTGAGCCCGTAATCATTCACTGGCTCGGCGACATGTTCGATCCCGCGCTGACGGGATATTGGGGCACCGGGGATCTCGACAAGGCGATGGACACGGCCGTCGCCATCATCAACGGCAACGCCGGCAAGGTCGACGGCGTCAAGGTCTCGCTGCTGGACAAGCAGCGCGAGATCGACATGCGCCGGCGCCTCGACAAGCGCATCAAGATGTATACCGGCGACGACTTCAATTATGCGGAGCTGATCGCCGGCGACGAGCAGGGCTTTTCGCATGCGCTGCTGGGCATCTTCGATGCCATCGCGCCGGCGGCGTCCTACGCGCTGTCGCGGCTGGCAGCCGGGGATGAAGCCGGCTTCCACGACGTGCTGGGGCCGACCGTGCCGCTGTCGCGTCACATCTTCAAGGCGCCGACCCGCTTCTACAAGACCGGCGTCGTGTTCATGGCCTATCTCAACGGTCACCAGGATCATTTCACCATGGTCGGGGGACAAGAGAGCGCGCGCTCGATGCTGCATCTGGCCGAGCTGTTCCGGCTGGCCGATCAGGCCGGCCTGCTTGCCAATCCGGAGCTGGCGACGCAACGGATGAAGACCGTGCTGGCCTCGCATGGACTTGAATCCTGATGCGTGATTTCTCCTCCGACCACCGCTGGCTGTCGCTGAACACGGCGACCGTCCGCAAGCAGGGTGACCTCGTCGCGATCATCGATGCCTGCGCGAAGCACGGCATTCGCGCCATCGATCCCTGGCGCGATCAGGTCGCGTCCGTCGGTCTCGAGCGCGCCGCGCGTGCGGTACGCGATGCCGGCCTCGATCTGTCGGGCTATTGCCGCGGCGGCATGTTCACCACGGACGCTTCGCGCCGGGGCGAGGTGCGCGACGACAACAGGCGCTGCGTCGATGAAGCCAAGGCGCTGGGCGCGCCCTGCATCGTCCTCGTCGTCGGCGGCCTGCCGCAATATTCGCGGCCGGGCAGCGAGGTCTCAAAGGACATCGCGGCGGCGCGTGGGCAGGTCGAGGACGCTCTCGCCGACATGCTCGACTATGCCAGACAGGCAAACCTGCCGCTGGCGATCGAGCCCCTGCATCCGGCCTATGCGGCGGACCGCGCCTGCGTGAACACCACGAAGCAGGCGCTCGACATCTGCGACCGGCTCGACCCTGATCGCACCGGCATGCTCGGCGTCGCCCTCGACGTCTATCACATCTGGTGGGACCCCGAGCTGACGGGCCAGATCGCGCGCGCCGGCAAGGATCGCCTGCTCGCGTTCCATGTCTGCGACTGGCTGGTGCCGACCAAAGACATCCTCAACGACCGCGGCATGATGGGCGACGGCGTCATCGACATCAAATCGGTGCGTCAGGCGGTCGAAGCGCAGGGCTTTGCCGGCTACTCCGAGATCGAGATCTTCTCCAACGATTGGTGGGGCAAGTCGATGGACGAGGTGCTCCGCACCTGCATCGCACGGCATAAGACGGTGGTGTAGAGAGCCCTGGCGCTTGTCCAAGTTCGCCATTGAACCGAAGCCGATGTGGGATAGATTAGCTGTCCATGAAAGAGATGCTGGCCCATCTGGAATTGCTCCGCGTGCAAATGGCTGAGTGCGAGCGCCTTCAACAGGCAGCAAGCAGCCAGCTCAAGCGCGACGTCTATGCGCGGGCGCTTACGCGCTACAATGCAATCGCAAGAGAGCTGGAACGAGCGATAGCATGCCTGCCCGACTTCAGGCCCCTGCGTCGGCCACAATGGTAACGCGCGGAAGAGGGAGACGACCGCCTCAGTTGAAGGCGGATGCGTTGCATCGGACCCCCGTGTTGACGACTGGCGCTTCTGGCCCATCGCGCCGTCTCGCCGCGGTGCGACTGATCGCTACCATGTGACATTTTTCCACTTGCCGAGGGACGCAACAGCCTAGACTGAGGCCAATGCGTGAGCGTGGCCAACGAGCCCGGCCGGGTCTGGAAGCGACCGCCAATGAAGCATTGGATCCACTGGCTGCCGGCAATCGAAACGGTCCGTCGATATGAGGCGGCGTGGCTTCCGCGCGATATCTTCGCTGGACTCGTCCTGGCGACGATGCTGGTCCCGGTTGGAATTGCGTACGCGGTAGCATCGGGCTTGCCTGGCATCCACGGTCTGTACGCAACGATCGTGCCGCTGCTGGTCTATGCGTTGTTCGGCCCCAGCCGCATCCTCGTTCTGGGGCCGGACTCGGCACTGGCAGCTGTCATTCTCGGCGTTGTGCTTCCGTTGTCCGGTTGCGATCCTCTTCGCGCCGTAACGCTCGCTGCCATGATGGCGATCGTTTCAGGGACGGTGTGTATTCTAGCCGGCATCGCGCGCTTGGGTTTTGTGACCGAGCTTCTCTCCAAGCCGATACGGTACGGCTATATGAACGGAATTGCATTGACCGTACTGATCAGCCAACTGCCAAAGCTCTTCGGCTTCTCGATCGAGGGCGAAGGACCTTTGCGGAGCCTTTGGGCGATCGCCGGTGCAATCCTTGACGGAAGGATAAACTGGGTCGCATTCGGGATTGGGCTCGGCACGCTGATGGTCATCCTGCTGCTCCAGAACAACAAGCGGCTGCCAGGTATTCTGATTGCGGTCGTTGGGGCGACCGGCATCGTCGGCCTGCTTGAACTTGGGACCCGTTACGGCGTGGCGGTTCTGGGTTCTCTTCCGCAGGGCCTGCCGGGGTTCGCGATCCCCTGGATCACCTACGGCGATATCGTCCCGGTACTGGTCGGCGGCTGCGCAATCGCGCTGGTATCATTCGCTGACACCAGCGTGCTTTCGCGTGCCTATGCCGCGCGATTGGGAACGCATGCCGATCCCAACCAGGAAATGGTGGGGCTTGGCGCCGCCAATCTGGCAACCGGCTTTTTTCAAGGGTTCCCGATCAGCAGCAGCTCATCGCGTACTCCCGTTGCGGAAGCCGCCGGCGCCCGCACGCAACTAACCAGCGTCGTCGGCGCGCTTGCTATCGCCATCCTTCTGTTGGCGGCCCCAAACCTCCTTCAGCATTTGCCCACTGCCGCGTTGGCGGCCGTCGTCATCGCCTCTGCGATCGGCTTGTTTGAGGTCACCGACCTCAAGCGAATCTATCGGATTCAGCAGTGGGAGTTCTGGCTGTCGATGGTCTGCTTTGTCGGCGTGGCGGTGCTCGGAGTGATCCCAGGAATTGGTCTGGCAATCGTAATCGCTATCGCCGAGTTCTTGTGGGACGGTTGGCGCCCACACTCCGCCGTGTTGGGTCGCGCCCACGGCGTGAAAGGTTATCACGACATCACAAGATATCCGGATGCACGCCAAATCCCCGGGCTGGTCCTGTTTCGGTGGGATGCGCCTCTGTTCTTCGCCAACGCCGAGTTTTTCAAAGAGCGCGTACTGGATGCCGTGGCGAAATCGCCGACCCCCGTACGATGGCTGGTCGTCGCGGCGGAGCCTGTCACCAGCGTGGACGTCTCCGCCGGCGATGCAGTCGCCGAATTGGACGAGGCGTTGCACGCGCAGGGTATCGAGTTCTGCTTTGCCGAGCTGAAAGATCCAGTAAAGGACAAGCTGAAGAGATTTGGGCTTTTATCGCAGCTTGGCGAGCAATATTTTTTTCCAACCATTGGCGCAGCCGTTTCCACTTACTTGGAAATCAATGACGTCGAGTGGGAGGACTGGGAGGACCAGGCCGAACGTTAGGAAGTGACACGCCGGGCTTGAATACACACGTCGATTGACTTCAGATCCTGGCCCTTGGCAGGGATTGTTGCGCTCAGAGCTGATGTCGGCGGCTTCAAGGAGCGCCGCGATGGACGACGGCGGCCGCATCCCAGGCATTCCAGATTGTCAATTCTTGGGGAGACTGCTCGGTGGGGCCGGGGGCGGCGGGTTCACCACGCCGTAATGGTCGGCCATAACATTGCCGGGATGGAAGTAAGTCGCCGGCCGCGACCGTTCCTCCAGCATGGTGCCGTTCCACGTCTCCCAATCCCTCTTCAGCCGATCGAATACGTCTTTCTCCCGGTCCTTGAGATTGGCGCGCTCGCGCGGGTCTTGAACAACGTCGAAGAGAAATTCGTTCCCGGCGATCCGCAGGTATTTCCAGTTGCCGTCGCGCATAGCGCGCTGCGCTCCGGCCTTGTAGCGCCAATAAAGCGTGCGCGGATGCGGCGCCGCGCGGCCGGTCATGATCGACCCCAGGTCCTCACCATCGGACGGATAAGTCGCCTCCGGCGAGGTGCCGGCGGCAGCCAGCAAGGTCGGCATCCAGTCCATCGTCATCATGACCTGCTCAGACACAGTTCCAGGCGCGATCCGTCCGGGCCAGCGCACAATCGCGGGAATGCGAATGCCCCCTTCGAGCAGCTCCTGCTTCATGCCGGAGAACGGCCAGTTGTTCGAGAATCGTTCGCCGCCATTGTCGCTGGTGAAGACGACGATGGTGTTGCTGGCGAGACCGCTGGTGTCGAGCGCTTGCAGTACTCGGCCGATATTGACATCCAGGCTCTGCACCATGGCGGCGTAGGTCTTCTGCGTGCCCCCGTCCCGGTGGATGATGCTTCGGATCCGCTGCGATTCGGCTTCGTCGCCTGGGCCTTCCCATGGCCAATGCGGTGCTGTGAAATGCAGGCTCAGTAGAAACGGCTCCTTCGACTTGGCGTAGCCTTCAACAGTCTGCACTGCCCGATCGCCGAGCAGGCTCGTCATATAGCCCTGGCGCTCGACCGGTACCTCTTGCTCGTGCAGTTGGCTCGCGAGTCCAGGTATCGGAAGCTGGTAAGCCCGCGCGTCCGCACCATGATTGAAATAGTCGGCGCAGCAGCCGATGACTCCGAAGAAGTGGTCGTAGCCGCTCTTCAATGGACTGAAATCGGGCAGGTAGCCGAGATGCCATTTGCCGACCAGGGTGGTGCCATAGCCGGCCTTCTTCAGCAGTGACGGCACGGTGGGGTGGCTCGGCGGCAAGCCGACGTCCTTGGGACTTAACGGACTAATTGGTTCTTCGAGCCCGACTGGTAGACGAGCCTGGTAGCGTCCAGTGATCAGCGCGGTGCGCGTCGCTGAGCAGTCGGGGGAATTGGAGTAACCCTGCGTGAATCTCAAGCCCTCGATTGCCAGCCGGTCTATGTTTGGCGTCGTATAATCGCGCTGACCGTAGCAACTCACATCAGCGTAGCCGAGGTCATCCGCCATGATGAAGACGATGTTCGGCTTTGTCGATTGAGCGCGGGTCGGGCGACCAAGCCCCATCCCCGCCAGCGAACTCGCGGCAGTCGCTTGGACAAATCGACGACGAGAAATTGCGCGCAGATGCGCCATCGGTCACCCTCGCACTAAGCTCACGGTGATTGGAGGGAACCCTAACATTCTGCTCGCTTTCGCGGAAGCTAAAAGGTGACACAGCGAAAGCTGAACCGGAGGCACCGCACCAACTAGGATGTCGGGTTCTGGGCCCCGAGCAGAAGTTCTGGAGGCACTCTCGACCAGGTCAGCTTCTGGACCCAAAGCGGACATTCTCGCGCGGGCTCACGGTAGGCATATTCTCGGCTTCTTCCTTGGAAGCTCCAAATCCGACAAAGGTGTGTACAGGCCCGGCCTGCGTGTCACCCGGCGATACGAGAGCTATTTCGGAAATGTAATAGGACGAGCAGGACGCAGCGATCACTTCGCCGGCTGTAGCAAGCAATCAACACCAGAGTACGAGTAGTCCGGTCACCTTCATGTTGGATCTCTGGCTTTGCTTTCTCAAGGCCGACGCACAATCAGCCCCATCGAGAAAGCGACTGCTCTCTGGGATAGTCTCTGAGCGTCAACCCTGTGAAACGGTCCGCTATTGACCTAGATCAACGGGCGCGCGTTGCGGTTATGCGGCGCTACATAGGCGCCATCCTGCATTCCCGCGTTTACTGGGGTGCCGGCCCACAACGCGCCACACAGCGCGAGCGGACCCAGCGCCTCACCGACGGGGACAACAACTCATCCCAAGACTGGCCCGCGCGGTCCTGTCGGTGGGCTGCGGAATTATGAGAGGAGACGTCCGACATGATTCGACGGCGCGCGTTCATCACGGCTCTCGGCATTGCGGCCATGTGGCCACTTGCTGCTCGCGCGCAAGACCCAGCGCTCGCTCGGCTGGGTGCAATTAAGTTGACCGAACCAAGGGGGAAACCGGTCTACATCAACATCGCGCTGCTTACTTTCGTCAAACCCGACGCGCACATTGCGGGCGCCAGCGTTGAACTTGGTCTGACGAGCGGGAGAGTTCAGGCCGTGCAAGAAAATATCGAGGAAATCATACGATTGGTAAGGGCGTCACACCGTGGTGAGCTGACCTGGATCAAATTGACTGAACCTAATGGCAAATCCATCTACATCAACGTATCACAAGTGACTGCTGTCAGGTCGGACAGCCAGATTCCCGGCGCAAATGCCGAACTCGGTTTTGCGAGCGGGAAGCTCCAGGGCGTGAGAGAGACCTCCGATGAGGTGATGCAGTTGGTAGCAACTCTTGCAGGGCAAACTGGAAGGCTCCCGTGAAGCCTGTATGGCTCATGACAGCAGTCACCTTTTAAGTGGCGCGCGTAGTCAAGGCGCGACGGCAAGCGCGAGCCAGAGTTTCAATCTGTCCGGTCGCCCATTGGATCTCCCCACCTCAAGTCCCGATTGCGCAACTTCCGCTTCTGGCCCAGAGCCGAACAACGAACGCGCCGTCGCCACGTCGGCTCTTTGAGGGAGACCGGACCTGGCGCGATGGGACGTGCTGAGCCGCTTTTGACCCAGAGCGGAACCAGAGTTGATAAAAAGCTCGAGTACGCAACCTTTGTTTGTTAACAGATATCTCGTGCATTAGCTGACAGCGTTCCGGTCACGCGGTATTAGCGTGCGCTCGATGAAGAGACCCACACCGAGACTTGGCTGGAAGCCCTCATCCAAACCGCCCTTTAGGTTCGCGGAGTTGGCTGCAATTGTGGCGGTCCTCGCATTCGTCGCCGCGTTATTGGCGTTTTACGTCCTACATCCACCGCCTTTCAAACTGGAGAACTCATCATCGTTTGGTCCCGATTGGGATTGCTCGCCAAACCCCTATGCAAACGTTTGTCTAAAGCGAGTTATCCCGGCCCGATAAGCAGGACATCTCGGAACTCATCATGAAATCCCTCGAACTGAAATTCCGCGTGCGGGACGTTCACAAAATCAGAAACTTTGCTGAAGACCTGAGTCTGCACTTGAATGACCTCGGCAGTCTGCCGATGGACGAGGCTGACCAGGCCACCAATACCTTGGTAGTGCACGATATTCACGCTCAACAGCTCCGCCGCTGCCGAGTGCACGTAGAAAGATTTCTGGAAAAGCACTTCCTTGCGGACGTCTGTGACATCGTTGAGCTTCATTGAAGGGTACATCGAGGTCGGCTTGTGGCCCAAAGCGGAAGTTAGACCACTTGGTCCTGTGCAAAATGTTGCATACGCTTTCCCTCGGCTCACGCAGGGCCGCGCCGTCGAAACCGTCATCTGGGGCATGGCGGCGGTCATACCAACGTGCGCTCAACATGTGGATAGCCGCGCGATCACAAGCATAGAAGGATTGGAGAACGGCGATGATGAAGAAGGCTCTTGCTGCGCTTGCATTGATCTGCATGGCAGCGTCTGCCTATGCGCAAAGTGCTGTCCCGGTTACCGTGGACAATTTCACGCGTGCGGAATCCGATCTTTATCTGGGCAACGCCGTCGAGGAGGCCAGCGGTGTCGGTAAGCTGCACCACCATCGCGAGGCGATGCCGATCGACAGGCAGTCTGTCATTCGCGCCAACAGGGACACGCTCTATTCGCCGGCGGTGATCGACCTTGATGCAGGACCGGTGACGATCAGGCTGCCGGATGCCGGCAAGCGGTTCCGCTCGATGCAGGTGATCAACGAAGATCACTATGTGGTCGGCAATGTCGAGTACCGGCCGGGCAACTACACCTATGACAGGAAAAAAGCTGGCACACGCTATATCCTGATCGCGCTGCGCACGCTGGTCGACCCCAACGATGCCAAGGACGTTGCGGCGGTTCATGCCCTTCAGGATGCCACCAGGCTGAGCCAGAAGAATGCCGGCAAGTGGGAAGTGCCGAAATGGGATGACGCGAGCCAGAAGAAGGTGCGCGACGCCCTGCTGGTCCTCGGCTCGACCATGCCTGACTTCAAGGGGGCGTTCGGCGCCATGGGGCAGGTCGATCCGATTCGCCACTTGATCGGTACGGCGCTCGGCTGGGGCGGCAATCCCGACAAGGAGGCGACCTACCTCAACGTCACGCCGGCGAGCAATGACGGCAAGGCAATCTACAAGCTCGATGTGAAGGACGTCCCGGTTGACGGCTTCTGGTCGATCAGCCTCTACAACGGCGAGGGCTATTTCCAGAAGAACGACACCAACGCCTACTCCATCAACAATCTCACCGCCAGGAAGAATGCGGACGGATCGATCACGGTGCAGTTCGGCGGCTGCGACGGCAAAGTACCGAATTGCCTGCCGATCATGGCGGGGTGGAATTACACGGTTCGCCTCTATCGCCCGCGCGTGGAGATCTTGAACGGAAAATGGAAATTCCCGGAGGCGAAACCAGTCATCTAACGAAGCAATTGCACCGTGACGGACCTTGTGCAAAAGCAGCGGGCTTAGGTCCGCTCATGGCCCGTAATGGACCTCCCGGCATGGCAGCTTTTAGGCCGCTACCGAGGCACAAGCGGACATTAGGCGCTGGCCCACTTGTTGATTTATGATGGGGTGGACGCCCCGCCCGACGGCATCGATGTGCCAAAGTGGAGGTGTTGAGCACCACTTAAGGGAGGCGTCCGTGTCAGAGGTTATCATAATCGGTCTGGATATCGCCAAGCATGTTTTCCACGCTCATGGAGCAGACGGGAAAGGGCGAGCAATATTCAGCAAACGGATCAGCCGAGGAAAGCTGCTGGATTTCTTCGCAGCTCAGCCGAGTTGCACGGTAGCTCTGGAGGCATGTGGCGGAGCGCATCACTGGGCCCGTCAACTGACCCAGCTTGGCCATGAAGTTCGGCTGATCCCTCCCGCCTACGTAAAGCCGTTTGTGAAGCGGCAAAAGAATGACGCGATCGATGCCGAGGCGATCTGCGAAGCAGCGCAGCGGCCGAGCATGCGGTTCGTGGCCGTGAAGAGCGAACAGCAACAGGCGGCGGGTCTGGTGTTTCGGACCCGTGACCTGTTAGTGCGGCAGCGAACGCAGCTCATCAACGCGATCCGGGGACACCTCACTGAATATGGATGGGTCGCACCTAAGGGGCCGTCGCACGTGACGATGCTTACCGACCTGATCGAGGAAGAAGAGATGGCCAGCTCGCTCCCCAAAGCGGCCCACGCCATGTTCCGATTGATGTTGGACCTGCTGACCGACCTCAATGGCAAGGTCGCGGACCTCGACCAGGAAATCGCGCGACGTGCTCGCGAGGACGAAGTATCGCGCAGGCTGATGACCGTTCCTGGCATCGGCCCGATCTCCGCCACAGCGATCGCCGCCCTAGCGCCGCCGATCGAGACCTTCGCCAAGGGCCGCGACTTTGCCGCCTGGCTGGGGCTTACGCCTCTTCAACGATCGACGGGTGGCAAACAGAAGCTTGGCGCGACGTCCAAAATGGGCGAACGCACGCTCAGGCGCCTCCTCATCATCGGCAGCAGCGCCGTCGTGCAGCAGGCGAGCAAACGGGGCGCGCCAAGAGGTTCGTGGCTCGAGCAGATGCTGGCACGCAAACCGCGCATGCTGGTAACCGTGGCGCTCGCGAACAAGATGGCGCGGATCGTCTGGGCGCTGCTTGTAAAGCAGGAAAACTACAGAGCTCCGGTCGCGGCCATGGCGTGAGCCTGGCGGGCCTGAGGTCGTCGCAGGTGCAGTCGGTCGAAGGAGAGTATGGCGCAACAGTCGGCGAGACGGGGCCGGAAGAACCAGATGTACTCATCGTGCCCAGAGCACGCATTTATGATTTGGTTCCGGTCCGCGAACTCCCATACGGGCCCGCAGCTCCATCGCTGCATCAGAGGCCGGACAGATGGCAGCATCCGACTACGTGCCAATCTTCTTCAAAAACCGCTTGCATCTGGCGGGGCGTCCACAGATGAGTACACGCCAAGGCGACGGTCAGTGGTTCGCACTATTCGGGGAGGCGCGGGATGCGTTTGTCTATCCTTGCAGTTCTCGATAAGAGTCAGTGGGCTGAACCGGTGGCCGGCTTAGCCGCCTTAATTGGTGTAGTTGCGATGTACCGAACATCGCGCGTCGGGCGGATCAGGCTGAATGTCGAAGAGAACGCCCGTAATGCTTGAAGAAGTGATCAAGCTTCACTGGTTCGCCGGTATCTCGCCAGAACAGTTTTTTGCCGAGGCTGGCCGCCACGGCGAGGCGGTGGTGGCCGCCGATTAGAGTATGATCATCCGATGCTATGGCGATGACTTCGCCGTCTTCGTCCACGATTTTCATGCTGCCTCCAATCCAGCGTCAGCGCCGCCGCGATCGTGCGCAATCTATCTAACCTCTTGTGCGCTGTGCGCGTTCCAATCCATCAAGATCAGCGGCGGCCGTCAGCGGCTTTTGACCCGCAAAGACACCTTCCCCCTCCTGCTTCAAATTGGTCGCACGCAGTGTCCTGAGGTATTGTTGAACCTGCTTGGTCTCAGGTTGTTCAAGCAGATCACCGGCTGAGACGCTGCCCTGGGCGTCGGAAACTGAGTGAGACGGCCGGACACGCAGAACCGGTGCTGCCTTTAGCCGAGGGGAGGCCATCCGCGCAGCTGAACAAGCAATCGGCCAATCCCTCAGAGATCAGCAACGGCAACAACAGGCAACTTCAGTCTGCGCTTCTTCAATATTGAATGTCGCCTCTTGGCCCGGATCCCTCTGTGAGGGCAGCGCAGAGCACGTCTGCTCTGCCCCCGAAGTCAGACGTCGACTTGTTCTGCTATCGCGAGGGCGTCGTCGACCTCGATGCCGAGATATCGAACGGTGCTCTCGATCTTAGTATGTCCCAGAAGGAGCTGTACGGCTCGCAGGTTGCCGGCTCGGCGATAGATTAAGGTCGCCTTGGTCCGGCGAAGGGAATGCGTCCCGAATAGATGCGGGTCCAATCCGATGCCGGCGAGCCAGCGAGACAGGAGGCGGGCATACTGGCGGGTCGTCATATGTCTACTCACCCGCCGACCGGTGAACAGGTATTCTCCTGACGTCTTGCCTGTAACCCGAAGGTAATCGTCGATCGCCTGCCGGGTCGATTCCGTCAGTTCAAATTTGACTGGCCGGCCGGTCTTCTTCTGTCGGACGGTCGCGCGGTCGGCCGAATATCCACCCGGCGCAAGGTCATCAACTTTCAAGGCTACGACGTCGCAACCGCGCAGCTTGCTATCGATGGCGACGTTGAACAGTGCCAGGTCGCGCATTCGGCCTTCGACCTGCAGCTTGGTTCGAATTGACCAGACGTGCTTCGGACGGAGCGGCGGCTTTGCGCCGACGATCTTCCCCTTGTTCCAAGGAACGTGCTTCGAGACGGCGGGGACGGTGCTTGGAGTAACGGTCATCTTGACCTCCTCAGCTAGTGAGGCTGGTCATTTTCAGCCGGAAGCCCTTCCAATCCGGCGTCCACTTCGAGACGAGTGGCGACGTACTTGCGTCCAATTCGGGCGATGGCAGGGCCGAATTTGACCCAGAGCGGTCATTGACGGAGGTCAGCTGCCGTTCGCGCCATGTCTGCTTTTGGAAAATCCTTCTCCCGACCGCAGTTAGCGGGACGCTTGCTATATCAAATTTCGGAATTGAAGCGGTGGTCTCCCTGCGCAGTCGTCAACGACGGCTTATGACCCTTTGCGGACATGGCGCCACTCGTGGCTGATTGATCTATGTCAAGGGAACGATACGGCGCTCCCGTTTCAATCAAAGGACGGTTGTACAGCCGCGCTATGGCAATTCGTCGGCGTAAGCGGAGGCATTCAGGTCCCAATAGCTTAAAGGAGAGGCATCGATGAATCGTCGTGAGCTTTTTCTTTCTTCCGCGAAGGGAGCACTTGCTTCTGCACTTGGTTGGTCTTGGCTTCGCGGGTCAGCGCAGGCTCAAGAAGTACTTCCGCTTCCGCAGCCGCCATTCAAGGGAAAAATCGGCACCACGTATAAGGATTCGATGCCGGACAAGATACCGATCATTAATGCTCCAAGCGGCGCGCCGAACGTCCTGCTTGTTCTGATCGACGATTGCGGCTTCGGACAATGGGGGACATTCGGCGGGCAGATCCCAACGCCGAACCTGGACCGGCTCGCAAAGGCCGGATTGCGCTACACACGCTTCCATACCACGGCGCTTTGTTCACCGACGCGAGCCGCGCTGCTCACTGGCCGCAATCATCATTCTGCCGGAACGGGCAACATTACCGAACTGGGCGACGGCTATCCCGGCTATAGCGGACAGATCCCGAACAGCGCCGCCATGGTAGCTGAACCGCTGCGCCAGCATGGCTACAGCACGGCCTGGTTCGGAAAGAATCACAACATTCCGGATTGGGAGACCAGCGTGTCTGGCCCCTATGACCGCTGGCCAACCCGGCAGGGATTTGATCACTTCTACGGTTTCTTAGGGGGCGAAGCGAACCAGTGGGCGCCGGCGCTCTATCGCGACAACACGCCGATTGAGATGGAGATCCCGAACGGAAGGACAGCGGACTATACCCTCAATGAAGCGCTTTCGGATGAGGTGATCAGTTACATCAACAAACAAAAGTCGGTCACTCCGGATAGGCCGTTCTTCATCTATTACGCGCCGGGAGCCACGCACGCTCCTCATCACGTGCCGAAGGAATGGATCGACAAGTTTAAAGGGCAGTTCGATCAGGGGTGGGATAGATATCGCGACGAGACATTCCAACGGCAACTTCGCCTTGGTGTCATCCCTCCAGACACCAAGTTGACCCCGCGGCCGGCGGAGATTCCCGCCTGGGATTCCCTTTCCGCAGATCAGAAGCGTATTGCTTCGCGGCTGATGGAGACGTTCGCCGCCTACACGGCACAAACCGATTTCCTTGTCGGGCGCGTTCTGGATGCTCTGGAGGCAGTCGGCCAAACGGACAACACGCTTGTCTTCTGGGAGATTGGCGACAACGGGTCCTCCATGGAAGGCACCCTCAATGGCGCATTTAACGAGATGGTCGGTATCAACGGGCAGCAGGAAGACCCGAACTTTATCCTAGCGCGCCTCGACGAAATCGGCGGTCCGAAGTCCTATAACCACGTTCCGGTTGGATGGGCGTGGGCCATGGACACGCCGTTCCAGTGGGGCAAGCAGGTCGCCTCGCATTTCGGTGGCACGCGAAATCCGCTCGTCATCTCGTGGCCTGACAGGATCAAGGACAAAGGCGCCATTCGCAATCAATTCCACCACGCCATCGACATCGTTCCAACGATCCTGGAAGCGGCTCAGGTTGAGCAGCCTTCGTCGGTCAACGGCGTCGCTCAAAAGCCGATAGAAGGCGTCAGCATGGTTTACACTTTCGACGACCCAAAGGCTGAGGAGCGGCGTCGCGTTCAATATTTCGAAATGTTCGGCAGCCGCGCGATCTACAGCGACGGATGGGTCGCATGCGTCCGCCATGGACGGCTGCCCTGGGAAAATATCGGCTCGTATGATTTCGCCAACGACAAGTGGGAGCTTTACCGGATTGAGAGCGACTTCAGCGAGGCCAACGACTTGGCGGCCCAGGAGCCTAAGCGTTTGCGCGACATGCAAGACTTGTTCTGGGTCGAGGCGGCAAAGTACGATGTGCTGCCGCTGGATGACCGGTTCATCGAGCGCGCTGACCCCAGCTTGCGTCCCAGCCTGATTGCGGGACGCACCAATTTCACCTACTACCCGGGTGCCACGCGGATTCCCGAAAGCTCATCGCCCAATGTAAAGAACCGCTCGCACAGCATTACGGCCTATGTCGAGGTCCCACAAACAGGTGGTGACGGCGTGCTGGTCGCTGCCGGTGGCCGCGTTGCTGGCTACACTCTTTACGTTGAGGACGGCAGACCGACCTACGAATACAACTGGTTCTCGATGCAGCGCTTCACGGTGACGGGTTCGGACAAGCTCGCACCCGGCCCCGCAACCGTTCGCGTGGACTTCAAGTACGACGGCGGTGGGGTTGCAAAGGGTGGCACGGTGACGCTTTTCGTCAACGACAAGAAAGTAGGCGAAGGTCGGGTCGAGAAGACCGTCTTGGGCCGGTTCTCAGCCGATGAAACTTTCGACATCGGGGTCGATACGGGGTCACCGGTCAGTGACAATTACGCATCGCCAAATCCCTATGTAGGCAAGCTCCGTAAGGTGGAGATTCGCCTCGCCCCGGTGAACCACACCGAAAACGACATTAAAGCGATCCGCAAAGCGGAATTGGCGGCGCGATCAGCCATTGAATAGAGATCGATGAGATCGAAGTCAGGAGACGAGCGAGTGTCGGCTTGTGGCCCATCGCGTCGTTTCGCCGTGGTGCGGAGTTTGATCGCTACCCGTGCATAGCCGACATCGGGCAAGCCTGCACCAATCAAGCTCGATTTATGATGGGGTGGACGCCCCGCCCGACGGCATCGATGTGCCAAAGTGGAGGTGTTGAGCACCACTTAAGGGAGGCGTCCGTGTCAGAGGTTATCATAATCGGTCTGGATATCGCCAAGCATGTTTTCCACGCTCATGGAGCAGACGGGAAAGGGCGAGCAATATTCAGCAAACGGATCAGCCGAGGAAAGCTGCTGGATTTCTTCGCAGCTCAGCCGAGTTGCACGGTAGCTCTGGAGGCATGTGGCGGAGCGCATCACTGGGCCCGTCAACTGACCCAGCTTGGCCATGAAGTTCGGCTGATCCCTCCCGCCTACGTAAAGCCGTTTGTGAAGCGGCAAAAGAATGACGCGATCGATGCCGAGGCGATCTGCGAAGCAGCGCAGCGGCCGAGCATGCGGTTCGTGGCCGTGAAGAGCGAACAGCAACAGGCGGCGGGTCTGGTGTTTCGGACCCGTGACCTGTTAGTGCGGCAGCGAACGCAGCTCATCAACGCGATCCGGGGACACCTCACTGAATATGGATGGGTCGCACCTAAGGGGCCGTCGCACGTGACGATGCTTACCGACCTGATCGAGGAAGAAGAGATGGCCAGCTCGCTCCCCAAAGCGGCCCACGCCATGTTCCGATTGATGTTGGACCTGCTGACCGACCTCAATGGCAAGGTCGCGGACCTCGACCAGGAAATCGCGCGACGTGCTCGCGAGGACGAAGTATCGCGCAGGCTGATGACCGTTCCTGGCATCGGCCCGATCTCCGCCACAGCGATCGCCGCCCTAGCGCCGCCGATCGAGACCTTCGCCAAGGGCCGCGACTTTGCCGCCTGGCTGGGGCTTACGCCTCTTCAACGATCGACGGGTGGCAAACAGAAGCTTGGCGCGACGTCCAAAATGGGCGAACGCACGCTCAGGCGCCTCCTCATCATCGGCAGCAGCGCCGTCGTGCAGCAGGCGAGCAAACGGGGCGCGCCAAGAGGTTCGTGGCTCGAGCAGATGCTGGCACGCAAACCGCGCATGCTGGTAACCGTGGCGCTCGCGAACAAGATGGCGCGGATCGTCTGGGCGCTGCTTGTAAAGCAGGAAAACTACAGAGCTCCGGTCGCGGCCATGGCGTGAGCCTGGCGGGCCTGAGGTCGTCGCAGGTGCAGTCGGTCGAAGGAGAGTATGGCGCAACAGTCGGCGAGACGGGGCCGGAAGAACCAGATGTACTCATCGTGCCCAGAGCACGCATTTATGATTTGGTTCCGGTCCGCGAACTCCCATACGGGCCCGCAGCTCCATCGCTGCATCAGAGGCCGGACAGATGGCAGCATCCGACTACGTGCCAATCTTCTTCAAAAACCGCTTGCATCTGGCGGGGCGTCCACAGATGAGTACGTGCCCCATAGGAACCGTCCACAACCTGCGATGACGCTTCAACCCCACTCTCATCGCACCTTGGCTTCCCAGGCGCGCTGCCCTCACGGGCTAGCGACCTGTTGCAGCGTGTTGAAGCGCGCCTTCTGCTCGCTGCTCAGCGTGGCATAGAACTCGTCGAGGGCGGGTTCGACCAGCTTGGCGGCCGTCAGCATGGCCTCGAGCCGGTGCTGCATCGTCTCCATCCGTCCAACCGGTGTCAGCGGCGCATCGTTCGGACAGGCCGCCTGCAGGCCCTCGACGCCCTTGGCCGTCGCTTCGCTGAGGCGGTCGAGCGCCTCCTTCTGCTTGCCTGCGGGGTGGAGCACGGTCTCGATCCTCTGGATCGGCAACTGCGTCAGCCCGGACTTCGGATCGGCACAGCCTTCGGCACTGGCCTCCTGCTGTTGCGGCGACCGTTCGCCCACATTGGGGCCAAGTGCGTTGAAGCGGGCCTGCTGTTCGTCACTGAGCGAGTTGTAGAAATTCTCCAGTGCCGGTCGAACGATCTTGACGGCTTCCAGCGTCGCGCTGATGCGGTTCATCATTGCCCGCAGGCGGCCAGGGGGAGTCAGGGCATAAGTCTCCGCGCAGGAGTCCTTGAACACACCGGCAGCGCTCGCCGCCGCCGTCTTCAGCTCGTCGAGCAGCGTGCGTTGCTCCGGCGTCGGCCGCACCGCCCGCGCGATGTCGGCAAGTGGCCAGGCGGTCACGCCCTTGTCCGGTGTGCCGCATAATTGCTGAAGCGTCTGCGGGCTCACGCTGGCACGTTGGCGCGTGCGGGAGCCGCCGCCGGCTTGCGGATAGTCATAGGGATTGGTGCTGGCATAGGCGGAGTAGGGGCCGTCACCACCCCAGAACACGGTGTCGACGAAGTCGTCATAGGCGTACGCCCAGTATCCAGGCTCGTAGCCATAGGACCAGAACGTGTAGTTGAAGATGTCGGAATAGGCGTAGGGCCAGAACACGGGCCCGAGCCAAGCCACGAACACCGCGGGATGACGGTGACGCCAGGCCTGCCGGGGAGCCCAGCCACTTTGGCGCGTGAGGAGAGCCTCTTGGGTCCGCGACGTGGCCTGCTCGCGGAAGCGCGTGGCAAACCGTCCGCGCTCGGCGGCCTGCGTGGCGGCCGCAAGCGCCGAAGCGCGCGCGGCCGGAGCCTGCAATCCAAGCCGCTGCTGGCGCGCCAGGTCAATTTGCTGCGCGCGCTGCTCACGGCCGAGCAAGCGGTTCTGCGCATGGAGCATCCGTTGCTGCGCGCGTTCCGCCCGCGCGCCTTCCGGCTTTTGCGATTGCAATTGCTGCACGCGCTGCTGCAGGCGATCAATGCGGGTCTGGCGCTCCGTGGTCTGGCGCGACAGCATCTCGCGCTGGCGCTGCTCGACCTGCTGCGAGCGCTGTTGGACACGTTGCTCGCGCTCAAGAAGGCGGTTCTGCGACTGCAGCAACCGCTGCTGCTGGTGTTGCGCCCTTGCGCCTTCCGGCTTCTGCGATTGCAATTGCTGCACGCGCTGCTGCAAGCGGTCGATGCGGTCTTGGCGTTGCGCGGATTGGCGCGAAAGCGTCTCGCGCGGCGGTCCCGGTCGCTCGGTCACGGCTGCAGGTGCGCTTGGGCGCGATGGGGCGGCGATATGAGGCGTCGGCCGCGGCGCCATGGCCGGACGTTGCTCCGCTGCCGGCGCCCGACGGACTTCGGGTCGCGGCGAGCCTACGTGCGGGGCAGGTCGCGACGGCGGCGCAGCAAAACGTGGGGCCGGACGCGGCGGCGGTGAGGCGATGTGCGGCGCCGGTCGTGGCGCCATCGCCGGCCGCTGCGGCATGGCTGGCGGCGCGGCCGGACGAGCCATCGCTGGTGGTGCGGCGGGACGGGCCATGGCCGGCGGTGCGGCCGGACGGGCCATCGCCGGCGGTGCTGCGGGCCGCGCTGCCGGCGCTGCGGCGGGCCCTGGTGGTCCACCCCGTCCGTGTCCAAGGGGTCCCTGGGCCGACGCGCTCGTCGCCAGCATCGAGGCACCAACCAGAACAGCCGTCAGGCAAACGCCACGCGGAAGCATGACCTTGGCTCCCAGCTCATAATCGCCCACGATTTTCAACGCAAAGACGGCGGAATCGTTCGTTCTTGGCCACGGCCGGCATGCGATCTTCCGACGCAGGCGCCTCAAGAGAAATCCTGCGTCAGGATCGCGGCAAACCGCTCCAGCGCCCAGTCGACCTGGTCGCTGGTGATCACCAGCGGCGGCGCGATGCGGATGCTATGCTCATGGGTATCCTTGGCGAGGATGCCCTTGCCCTGGAGCGCCTCGCAGTAGCGGCGCGCCCGTCCGGCCTCGGGATGAAGCTCGACCGCCAGCATCAAGCCGCGCCCGCGCACCTCGCGGATCGTGTTGGCACGGATGTCCTTCAAGCCCTCCAGAAAGCGCGCGCCCTGCGTGGCCGCGTTCTCGATCATGCCTTCCTCGACCAGCACCCGCATCGCCGCGCGCGCCACCGCGCAGGCAAGCGGGTTACCGCCGAAGGTCGAACCGTGCTGCCCGGGCCGCAATGTGCCCAGCACTGCGTTGTTCGAGAGCACGGCCGATACCGGATAGAAGCCGCCGGACAGCGCCTTGCCGAGCAGCGTCACGTCCGCCTCGATTCCCTCGTGCTGCTCGGCGAGCAGCTTGCCGGTGCGGCCGAGCCCGGTCTGGATCTCGTCGAGCACCAGCATCACGTTGTTGGCGGTGCAGAGCTGCCGCACCTCGGTGAAATAGCCGGCTGGCGGAATGACGACACCGGCTTCGCCCTGGATCGGCTCGACCAGAAAGGCGACGGTGTTTGGCGTGATGGCGGCTTTAAGCGCCGCGGCGTCGCCGAACGGAATGAGCTTGAAGCCCGGCGCGAACGGCCCGAAATGAGCGCGCGTCTCGGGGTCGGTTGAAAAGCCGACGATGCCGAGCGTGCGTCCGTGGAAATTGTTGGCGCAGACGATGATCTCGGCCTGGCCGTCCGGCACGCCCTTCACCTCGTAGCCCCATTTGCGCACCGACTTGATCGCGCTCTCGACCGCCTCGGCGCCGCTGTTCATCGGCAGCACCTTGTGGGAGCCGGTCAGCGCCGCGATCTCTTCGTAGAAGGGGGCGAGCTGGTCGTTGTGGAAGGCGCGCGAGGTGAGCGTCAGCCTGTGCGCCTGTTCCACCATCGCCGCCAGGATCTTGGGGTGGCAGTGGCCCTGGCTGACCGCCGAATAGGCGGAGAGGCAATCGAGATAGCGGTTTCCGTCGGTATCCCAGACCCAGACACCTTCGCCGCGCGACAGGACGACGCCGATCGGCTCGTAATTGTGGGCGCCAAAGCGTGCTTCCGTCGCAACGAAATCAATGACCGACGCGCTCATCTGCCGTCACTCCATTGCTGCGCGCCGGCGTCAAGCGGCTGCACCGGCCGCGGTCAAACTAATGTGGGTATCGGTTTGCCCGCTTGGAAGCCTTGATGCGCCCGATGGCGCGGACCGGCCAGATTTGCTCGAAGCGTCAGATGGTTCTGCCGAACCACAGCGCGTCGTCCGCCGGCCCACGCTCTACTGTGCATGGGGTTGTTTTCGCCATTTTTGTTGTTGGCCGTCAGCCAAGCGCGCAGGGCACGCTCAGAAAGCCGCGGAACCGGACCCGCCCGCCCCGCACCGGCGCCCCGCTCACGGCATAATTCGGAAAGCGCGCCAGGAAACGTGAGATCGCAATCGCGCCTTCCAGTCGCGCCAGCGCCATGCCGGCGCATTGATGCGCGCCCGTGGCGAAGGCGAGGTGGCGGTTCGGCGTACGGGCGATGTCGAAGCGCTCGGGGTCCGGAAACTGCGCGGGGTCGCGGTTGGCCGCGCCGATGCACAGCGTCACCGAGGTGCCGGCTTCGAGCATGACGCCGCCGAGCTCGACCTTCTCGGTGGTCATGCGGTTGCCGAGCTGGTTGGAGCTTTCGTAGCGCAGCATCTCCTCCACGGCGGTCTTGATCAGGTCGGGGTGGTCGATCAGGCGCTGCTTCTGGTCGGGATTGCGGTCCAGCGCGACGAGGCCATTGCCGATCAGATTGGTCGTGGTCTCGTGGCCGGCAT
The DNA here is from genome assembly GCF_011602485.2 of Bradyrhizobium sp. 1(2017). NCBI lineage: Bacteria > Pseudomonadati > Pseudomonadota > Alphaproteobacteria > Hyphomicrobiales > Nitrobacteraceae > Bradyrhizobium > Bradyrhizobium sp. 1(2017). Next base: position 2,551,219 of record NZ_CP050022.2, read on the forward strand.
TGAGCAGGAAGATGCAATTGTGCAGCAGTTCCTTCTCGGTCAGCCGCTCGCCGTTCTCCTCTCCCTGGATTAGGCGCGTCAGCACGTCGCGCTCGGCATTGCCGGGCTTCTGACGCCGGCGCGCGACCAGCGTTTCGAGATAGGCGAGGAAGTCCTGCACCGCCTTGTTGCCGCGCGCAGCTGCGTCAGGCGACACCACCGGTTCGAGTGCGCCGAGGATCGCCAGCGACCAGTCGCGCAGCGGGGCGCGCTCGTCATGGGGAACGTCGAGCAGGTTGCCGATCACTTCGATCGGAATGGACGCGGCAAAATCCTCGATCAGCTCGCAAGTCCCCTTGGCGGCGATGGCATCGAGCAGGCTCTCGACCAGTTTGATGAGATCGCCCTCCATCCCCGCGATCGCGCGCGGCGACAGTGCGCCCATGATCAGGCGGCGCACGCGGGTATGCGCGGGCGGATCGTTGAAGACGAGGCTGGTGGTGTGGTGCTCGTAAAGCGGCGTGTCGCCGTATTTGGGCGCGAACTCGCGCTTCTTGTCCGAGCTGAAGGACTTGGTGTTCTTGTAAGTGGTGACGAGGTCGTCATAGCGGGTCAGGAACACGGTGCCGTTGCGCAGGCGCTTGACCGGCTCGTTCTCCCGCAGTGCACGATAGGTCGGATAGGGGTTGTCGTAGAACTCCGGCGCCAGCTTCTCGAGGTCGAAGCCTGCCGCCAGCGCCTTCGCATCTGCGTTCATCCCGTTATACTCGCCGGTTAAAGCCGATATGCCGTTTTTGTTGTTCTAGTCGACGTGTGCATGCGTCTACAGTCTTCGAAACATTGCTAGCCGACCGGACAGGAAAATGCACGCCCGCGCTGACGCTCCCGACACGGCCCCGACTTGGCCCGACGATATTTTCGCGACATTGCAGCGCTTCGACGTCCGGCAGGTGCCGTACGTGCCCGACGCTGGCCATTCGAAGCTGATCCAGCGTGTGCTGGCGTCGTCCACGATGCGCGGCATTGCGTTGACGACGGAGGAGGAGGGCGTCGCGCTGCTCGCGGGGGCCTGGACCGGCGGGCAACGCGGCGTGCTGCTGATGCAGTCGAGCGGCGTCGGCAATTGCATCAACATGCTGTCGCTGATCCCGATCCTGCGCTTTCCGTTCCTCACGCTCGTGACCATGCGCGGCGAGTGGGGCGAGTTCAATCCGTGGCAGGTGCCGATGGGGTCGACCACGCAAGGCGTGTTCGAACTGTCGGGTGTCCAGGTGCTGCGTGCTTCGAACCCAGCCGAGGTTCCGGCCGTGCTCGAGGCGGCCGCCGCGCAGGCCTACAATGCGCTCACCCCCACCGCCGTCCTTCTGTCGCAGCGCCTGATCGGCGCCAAGGTTTTCACCAAATGAGCAAGGCCAATCTCCTCGACCGCCGCCAAGTGGTGTCCACGCTGCTGGCCGACCGCAAGGACGTTGTTGCGATCGGTGGCTTGGGTGCCTCCACCAACGACATGTGCGCGGCCGGCGACCACGCCCGCAATTTCTATCTCTGGGGCGGCATGGGCGGCGCGGCGATGATCGGGCTCGGGCTTGCGCTGGCGCAGCCGAAGCTGCCGGTGCTGGTCATCACCGGCGACGGCGAGATGCTGATGGGCATGGGCAGCCTCGCCACCATCGGGCTGCAGAAACCGTCCAACCTCTCCATCGTCGTGCTCGACAACGAGGCCTATGGCGAGACCGGAGGTCAGACCAGCCACACCTCCGCGGCCGCCGACCTCGTCGGCGTCGCCAAGGCGTGCGGCATTGCGGACAGCCAGTCGATCTCGACCATGGCGGAGGTGGAGGCCTTCGCCAAGGCCGTCCACGACGTCTCGGCCGGGCCCCGCTTCGTCAATGTGAAGATCGACAGCGCCAGCGTCGAGCGGATCTTACCGACCCGGGACGGGACCTACATCGTCAACCGGATTCGCGGCGACCTCGGTTTCCAGCCGATCTAGCGCCGGCTTGCCGGCATTGACGTCCTGCACGGAGGCCGTGCGGGCGTGGCCAATTTCCCCTGAATCTACAACGCATTTAGGTTGCGATGCAGCATAGTGCTTGACTTTTGCGTGGGTGAGTGCTTACTCACTAGCATGAGCTCATTGCGTATGACGAGCGACCTGAGGCGTCAGTTGATCCTCGGTGCCGCGAAACGCTGCTTTGCCCGACACGGCTATAACGGCACCACGACCAAGAGCGTGGCGGCCGCCGCTGCCATTTCCGAGGCGCTGCTGTTCAAGCATTTCCCGTCCAAGGCGGCGCTCTATGCCGAGATCCTGAGCGACGAATGCGAGGCGGATCCGGCGCTGATGGAGCTGCTCGAACGGGAACCGTCGACGGCTGCCCTGGTCGAGCTGATCCGCGGCATGGTCCAGCATTTCCTCGCGATCGCGGACGGGCCCGACCAAGAAGAGGCGCAGCGCCTGCGACTGATGGCCACGAGCCATTTGGACGATGGCGAATTCGCCCGTTTGCTGTATGCCAAGATCGAGACGCTGATCGGGGCCGTCTTCGTCGCTTCGCTCGAGCGCGCGGTGGCTGCCGGGGACGCGCGGCCCTGCACGGGCGATCCGCTCAACCTGTTCTGGTTCGCGCATCATGCGGTGATGACCGCGGCGCTGACTAGGCTGCCGGCCGCGCCCTGTCTCGCTTACGGCAAGGCCAACGAGCTGGAGCGGCAGCTCTGTGAGTTTCTCCTGAGGGGTATCGGACTTAACGACGCCGCAATTGCTTCGCATCTGGGCCACGATCAGGCCACGGATGCGGGCAGGACGGCGATTGCAGAAAGTGCATGACATGAACATCGTAGCCGAACACAAGATTTCGGGCCAACCGATCGACAACAAGGCTCCCAAGCGTCCGGCCCGGCCGGTGCTGTGGTTCATCATCGTCGGCACGCTTCTCTGCGTGCTGGTCGGTGGTCTCGTCTGGTTCAATTATTTCCGCGGCCAGATGATCAAGCAGTTCTTCGCCAACAACAAGCCGCCGCCGACCGCCGTCAGCGCGGCCGAAGCGAAGTCCGAGGTGGTGCCGAACCTGCTCACCGCGGTCGGCAGCCTCGTCGCCGTGCACCAGGTTGACGTCTCCGCCGACGTCAACGGCCGCGTCACCGAGATCAAGTTCGAGCCGGGTACGCGTATCGAGGCCGGTACGCCGCTGGTGCAGCTGTTCGACGCACCGGAGCAGGGCGATCTCGCCAATTACAAGGCGCAGGCAACCGTGGCTCAGCTGTCGCTCGACCGCGCCAAGCAGCTCGCCGCGCGCCAGTTCGGCCCGCAGGCGACCGTCGATACCGCGCAGGCCGCCTACGACCAGGCGCAGGCCGGCATCGCCAAGACCGAAGCGCTGATTTCGCAGAAGCTGGTGCGCGCGCCGTTCGCCGGCGATCTCGGTGTGCGTAAGGTCGAGGTCGGCCAGTATCTCACTGCCGGCACCGCCATCGTCTCGCTGACTGATCTCTCGGAGCTATGGGCCAACTTCACGGTGACGGAGAAGGACTCCGGTAACCTCAAGGTCGGCCAGACTGTCCGGCTCAGGGTCGACGCCTATCCGGGCCGCACCTTCGAAGGCAAGATCACAACGATCGAGCCGCAGATCTCGACCGACACCCGCAACATCCGCGTGCAGGCGACGATCGCCAATCCGGAGAAGATCCTGAAGCCCGGCATGTTCGTGACCACCACGGTGGTGCTGCCGGACAAGCCGGCCGTGATCACCGTGCCGGAGACCGCGGTCGACTACACGCTGTATGGCGACTCGGTGTTCGTGATCTCCGAGAAGAAGGAAGATGACGGCAAGACCAGCCTCTCCGCTGTGCGCACCTTCGTTCAGACCGGCAACCGGGTCGAAGGCCGCGTCGAAATCGTCAAGGGGTTGAAGGCAGGCGACAAGGTCGTCGCCGTCGGCCAGCTCAAGCTGCAATCCGGCGCACCGGTGTCGATCTCGACCGACCCGGCCCCGGCAATTCCGGCGCAGCCGCCGCGCTACTGACAAATACATTCAAGTGATCCGGCTCGGCCGGATCACTTTTCTTGAGACATGGAATCGAGATCGCCGCGATGGCCTTTACCGATATTTTCATCAAGCGACCGGTGCTGTCGGTCGTCGTCAGTCTGCTGATCCTGCTGATCGGTCTTCGTGCGGCGATGGTGCTGCCGATCCGGCAGTATCCGAAGCTGTCGAACACGGTCATCAACATCACGACCGTCTATCCCGGTGCGTCCGCGGACCTGATCCAGGGCTTCATCACGACGCCGATCGAGCAGGCGGTCGCGTCCGCCGAGGGCGTCGACTACATCACCTCGTCCTCGGTGCTCGGCACCTCGACCATCCAGGTCTACATCAAGCTGAACTTCGATCCGAACCAGGCGCTCACCGAGGTGCTGGCGAAGACGAATTCGGTGAAGTACCTGATCCCGAAGGAATCCAACGACCCGATCGTCACCAAGACCACCGGCCAGACCACGGCCGTGATGTATCTCGGCTTCTCCTCTGAGGAGCTGTCGGGTTCGGCGATCTCGGACTATCTGACACGCGTGGTGCAGCCGGTGCTGTCGACCGTCGACGGCGTCGCCTCGGCCGACATTCTGGGCGGCCAGACGTTTGCGATGCGGCTATGGCTCGATCCCGTGAAGATGGCCGGCCGCAACGTGTCGCCGGCCGATGTTGCCGCGGCGATTACCGCCAACAACTTCCAGTCCGCGGCGGGCCAGACCAAGGGCTATCTCATCGTCTCGAACGTGTCGACGAATACGGGCCTGACCGACGTCAATCAGTTCAAGAAGATGATCGTCAAGGCCAAGGACGGCGGCTTCGTGCGGATGGAGGACATCGCCACCGTCGAGCTTGCGGCCCAGAGCACGGACGCCAGCGTCGCCTTCAACGGCGAGCACGCGATCTTCATCGGCGTGCAGGCGACGCCGCAAGGCAACCCGCTGACGCTGGTCAAGGGTGTGCGCGCGCTGTTCCCCGAGCTCGAACGCAATCTTCCGCCCTCGATGAAGATGAAGGTCGCCTACGACTCGACCAAGTTCATCCAGTCCTCGATCGACGAGGTGCAGAAAACCCTGGGCGAAGCCGTGATCATCGTGATCGTGGTCATCTTCCTGTTCCTGGCTTCGCTCCGCTCGGTCATCATTCCCGTCGTCACCATCCCGCTGTCGATGATCGGCGTCTGCACCCTGATGCTGGCGCTGGGCTTCAGCTTCAACCTTCTGACCCTGCTCGCGATGGTGCTCGCGATCGGCCTCGTGGTCGACGACGCCATCGTCGTGGTGGAAAACATCCACCGCCATCTGGAGGAGGGCAAGACGCCGGTCCAGGCTTCGCTACAAGGCGCGCGCGAGATCGTCGGCCCGGTCATCTCCATGACCATCACGCTGGCCGCGGTGTACGCGCCGATCGGCTTCCTCGGCGGTCTCACCGGCTCGCTGTTCCGCGAATTCGCCTTCACGCTGGCGGGCTCCGTGATCGTGTCGGGCGTGATCGCGCTGACATTGTCGCCGATGATGTGCTCGGTGCTGCTGAAGAACACCGAAGAGGGCCGCTTCGCCAAGCTCGTGAACCGTGTGTTCGGCGCCATGACGCGCTGGTATGGCCGCAAGCTCGATCGCTCGCTCGACTACAAGGCCATCACCGGCCTGTTCGCCGTGACGATCCTGGGGCTCGTCGGCTTTCTCTATATGCACACTTCGAAGGAGCTGGCGCCCGAGGAGGACCAGGGCATCGTATTCGCGGTGACCAAGGCGCCGAAATACGCCAACATCGACTATGTCGATTTCTACGGCGAGAAGCTCGACAAGGAGTTCCAGAAATTCCCCGAGACCGATCTGCGTTTCGTGCTGAACGGCATCAACGGCCCGCAGGGCGGCATCGCCGGCATGCTCTTGAAGCCGTGGGACGAACGCACACGATCGTCGATTGCCTTGAAGCCGCTGGTGCAGGCCGAGCTCTCCAAGATCGAGGGCGTGCAGGCCTTCGCGTTCAACCTGCCGCCGCTGCCTGGTGGACCCGGCGGTCTGCCGATCCAGATGGTGATCAACTCCACGGCCGGCTTCCAGACTGTCTTTGAGCAGATGGAGAAGCTGAAGGACGCCGCGCGCCAGAGCGGCATGTTCATCGTCTCCGACAGCGACCTCGCCTACAACCAGCCGAACGTCGAGGTGACGATCGACCGCACCAAGGCGCAGGACCTCGGCGTCAACATGCAGAACCTCGGCGCAACGCTCGCGGTGCTGCTCGGCGGCAACTACATCAACCGCTTCAACCTCGAGGGCCGGTCTTATCAGGTGATTCCGCAGGTGCCGCGCGGCAAGCGGCTCTCGCCGGAATCGCTCGGCGGCTACTATGTGACGACCAACACCGGCCAGCAGCTTCCGCTGTCGACCGTGGTCTCGATCAGGACCAAGACCGACCCGAATTCGCTGACTCACTACAACCAGCTCAATTCGGCGACGTTCTCTGCCGTCCCGATGCCCGGCGTGACCGTCGGCGCCGCGGTCGACTTCCTCGAGGGCGAGGCCAAGAAGCTGCCGCAAGGCTTCAGCCACGACTATCTGGCCGATAGCCGGCAATACGTGCAGGAAGGCAATCAGCTCGCGATCACCTTCGGCTTCGCGCTGATCATCATCTTCCTGGTGCTGGCGGCGCAGTTCGAGAGCTTGCGCGACCCGCTGGTGATCATGATCTCGGTGCCGATGGCGATCGTCGGCGCGCTGATACCGTTGTTCTTCGGCGTTGCGACCATGAACATCTACACCCAGGTCGGTCTGCTCACCCTGGTCGGCCTGATCACCAAGCACGGCATCCTGATGGTGGAGTTCGCCAACGAGCTCCAGGTCAACGAGCGGCTCGACCGCCGCTCCGCGATCGAGATGTCGGCCCGCATCCGTCTGCGGCCAATCCTGATGACGACAGCCGCGATGGTGACGGGCCTGATCCCGCTCCTGACCGCGACCGGCGCGGGCGCGGCCAGCCGCTTCTCGATCGGTCTGGTCGTCGTGGCCGGCATGTCGATCGGCACGCTGTTCACGCTGTTCGTGCTGCCGGCGGTCTACGTGGTGCTGGCGACCGACCATCGCGCGTCGGCCGATTCGGAGCGGAACAAGCAGATTGCCGATCTCGATCTCGGCTCCGACAAGGCCCTGCGGCCGACCTGAGGCTGCAAGCGAAGCGAACCAGAGGGCGGCAGCGGTCCCCGTTGCCGCCCTTTTTCGTTGCGCCGGCGGTTCAAGCCGGCGCGCTCTCCCGCGCCTGCGAGAGACAAGGTCCGGTCTTCTTGCTAGGTTCCGGGGGATGAGCCTTTCCCTCCATCCAGACACTCCGCAAGCTAGGACGCTGCCAGCCGCGGCGCCCGATGGCGTCGCTACGGGCGCGGCGACGGGGCAGGGGATCAGGACACGGCTGTTCACCAAATATGTCGCGCTGTTCGTGGCCGTCGTCGCCATCGCGCTGCTCGTCAACGGCCTGTTCGAGGTCTTCTTCTATTATCGCGAGCACAAGGCTTCGCTGATCCGGGTCCAGCACGAGCAGGCCGAGGCGGCGGCGGCCAAGATCGGGCAGTTCGTCAAGGAGATCGAGAGCCAGCTCGGCTGGACCACGCAACTGCCCTGGTCGGGAGGCTCGATCGAGCAACGCCGGTTCGACGCGCTGCGGCTGTTGCGCCAGGTGCCCGCCATCACCGAACTCGCGCAGGTGGACTCGACGGGCAAGGAGCGATTGCGGGTCTCGCGGCTGGCGATGGACGCGATCGACAGCGGGATCGACCTGTCGGGCGATCCGAAATTCACCGAGGCGGCAGCACGCAAGGTTTATTACGGGCCGGTCTACTTCCGCAGGGACTCCGAGCCCTATATGACGCTGGCTCTGGCCGGCGCGCGCAAGGATGCCGGCGTCAGCATCGCGGAGGTTAATCTCAAGCTGATCTGGGACGTCGTGTCCCAGATCAAGGTTGGCGAGCACGGGCACGCCTACGTGGTCGGACCGGGGGGACGCCTGATCGCGCATCCCGATATCAGTCTCGTGCTGCGCAATACCGACATGTCCGGCCTCGCACAGGTGCGCGCCGCACAAGCTGCCGGCGGCACCATGCCGGACGTGATCGAGGAAGCGCGCAATATCCAGGGTCAGAAGGTCTTGGCGGCATCGGCTCCGATCCAACCGCTCGGCTGGACCATGTTCGTCGAGCTGCCGGTCGAGGAAGCCTATGCCGCGCTCTATGCCGCGCTGCAACGGCTCGCGATCGTGCTGCTGGCGGCATCGATCTTCGCGGTGCTCGCCGGGATATTCTTGGCGCGCCGCATGGTGGGCCCGATCCAGGCGCTGCGTAGCGGCGCCGAGCGGATCGGCGGCGGCGACTTCTCCCAGCGCATCTCGATCAAAACCGGTGACGAGCTCGAAGGCCTCGCCGATCAGTTCAACGACATGGGCGCGCGCTTGCAGGAATCCTATGCCGACCTCGAAAACAAGGTCGAGCAGCGCACCGCAGAGCTCCGGCAATCCCTGAACGACCTGCGCGCCGCGCAGGATCGCCTGATCCAGACCGAGAAGCTCGCGTCTCTCGGCCAGCTCACCGCCGGCATCGCCCACGAGATCAAGAACCCGCTCAACTTCGTCAATAATTTCTCCTCGGTGTCGACGGAACTGATCGACGAGCTCAACGAGACCCTGCAATCGGTTGCGCTCGACGGCAAGGCGAAGGAAGAGATCGGGGAGCTGGCCGGCATGCTCAAGGGCAATCTCGAGAAGGTGGTGCAGCACGGCAAGCGTGCCGATTCCATCGTCAGGAACATGCTGCTGCATTCGCGCGAGGGCTCCGGCGAGCATCGCGCCGTCGATATCAACGCAATCGTGGAAGAAAGCCTCAATCTGGCCTATCACGGCGCCCGCGCCGAACGGCCTGCCTTCAACGTCACGCTCCAGCGCGGCTTCGACCCCGCGGCCGGTATGGTCGACATCTATCCGCAGGAGATCACGCGCGTCTTCCTCAATCTGATCTCGAACGGATTCTATGCGGTTGCCAAGCGCAAGGAGAGCGAGGGCGATGGCTTCGAGCCTACCCTGAACGTTGCGACCAAAAATCTCGGCGGCAACGTCGAAATCCGGATCCGCGACAACGGCACCGGAATTCCGCCCGAAGTGAAGGAGAAGATGTTCAACCCCTTCTTCACCACCAAGCCGGCCGGTGAGGGCACCGGCCTCGGCCTGTCCATGAGCCATGATATCGTCGTGAAACAGCACGGCGGCACGATCGACGTGAGTACCACACCCGGTATATTCACCGAATTCATCATCACGTTGCCACGCACGATGGCGGCAGGCGGCACTACCGGAGGCAAGACTTGAACGTATACATCCTGGTCGTCGACGACGAGCCCGACGTCGAGGCGCTGTTCCGGCAGCAATTCCGGCGCGAGCTGCGCGCCGGCCGCTTCCAGATCGAATTTGCGTCCTCCGCTCCCGACGCGCTCAAGCGCGCCGCCGAGGTTCGCGATCCCTCCTTGATCCTGATCCTGTCGGACATCAACATGCCCGGCATGAGCGGGCTCGACATGTTGCCGAAGGTGCGTGCTGCGCATCCGGACGTCCCCGTCATCATGATCACGGCCTATGGCGATGCCGAGACGCGACGCAAGGCGATCGAGCGCGGCGCCGTCGGGCTGCTGACCAAGCCGATCGACTTTGCGCTGTTGCGGCAGGAGATCGACACGAGGCTCGAGCAAGCCGCATGACTGCGACCATCCTCTTCGTCGATGACGAGCCGGATCTCGAGGCGCTGATCCTGCAGAAGTTTCGCAGGCAGATTCGCGACGGACTCATCGATATCAAGTTCGCGCGCGACGGCCTCGAGGCGCTGCAATCGCTCGAGCAGAACCCGCATGTCGACATGGTGGTCTCCGACATCAACATGCCCAGGATGGACGGACTGTCGCTGCTTGCGAAGCTGCAGGAGGCTGAAGACAAGAAGTCGACCATCATCGTCTCCGCCTATGGCGACATGAGCAATATCCGTACCGCCATGAACCGCGGCGCGTTCGACTTCCTGACCAAGCCGATCGATTTCGCCGACCTGGAAGCCACGATCGACAAGACCATTCGCCACGTCGAGATGCTGCGCGAGGTGCGGCGGCGCCAGGCGGAAGCCGAGCGCGCCCACGCTGCGCTTTCGCGTCATTTCTCCCCGCAGCTCGCCAAGCGTCTCGCGGCCAGCGGCGAAGGCGAGGGGATTGAAGTGCAGTGGCGTGAGGTCGCGACCATCTTCACCGATATCACCGGCTTCACCTCGCTGGTCGAAAGCGCGCCGCCCGAGACGCTGGGCGAATTGCTGAACGAATATGTCGGCGGGATGACCGAAATCGTCTTCGCGCATGAGGGGACGGTCGCCAAGATCATCGGCGATGCGATCCAGGTCCTGTTCAATGCGCCCGGCGATCAGCCGGACTATGCGACGCGTGCGGTGGCCTGCGCCCACGATCTCGATGCCTGGGCGCAGGACTTTTGCGTGCGCCAGAAGGCCCGGGGTGTAAACTTCGGCACGACCCGCATCGGCATTCACGCCGGACCGGCACTGGTCGGGAATTTCGGTGGAAACCGCTTTTTCGATTACACCGCCTATGGAGATTCCATCAATATCGCGGCGCGGCTGGAGGCTGCCAACAAGCATCTGGGAACGCGCATTTGCGTCAGCGCCAGCGTTGCCAAGTCGGCCGAGAAGTTTCAAGGCCGGCTTATCGGTGAGCTGATGCTGCGCGGACGCAGCGAACCACTGCGCGCGTTCGAGCCTCTGCCGCAGGCCAAATTCGACGCGCCGGAAACGGCGCTGTATTCCGAGGCTTTTGCCAAGATGGAGGCCGGCGACGCAGCCGCCATGCCGGCCTTCGCCGCATTGGTCGGCATGCATGCCGACGATCCCCTGGCCGGCTTTCACCTGAAGCGTCTGCTCAATGGCGCCAAGGGCATTCGCATGCAACTGGAATAGGAGTCCGTCATGATCCGCGAGTTCTCTGCCGGCAATTATCGTTTCATTCCGTCCGTGTTCCAGTATTCGGCGGGCGCTGCCGCGGATGACGGCTACGAGATCGAGCGCGTCCGCTTCGACCGCCTGGTGCCGCTTGCGGAAGGGTTCGCGCTGGCAGCGAAGTTCATCCAGGAGGCGGGACGCCCGCTGACGGCGTTCTGCGCCTGCGAGCTGCGCTCGCCGGCGGCTTTCAGCGAGGAGGGCTTTCGTGCCTTCAACCTGCATTACGTGAAGACGCTGTCGGAATGGGGCATCTTCGACGGCACCACCAATCCGGTGGCGCGCAGCAACGTCTGTCCCGAGATCGATCCGCCGGCGGAGCCCTCGTTCTATGCGTTCTCCTTCACCCGTCCAACCCGCTCGACGACGCCGAGCTTCGTGATCGCCGGCGGCGCCGAGGCGCGCGAGGGCAGCGGGACCTATGTTGAGCGCACGGTACGCTACCGCGACCTCAGCCCGGAGGGCCTTCGCGAGAAGGTGCGCTTCACCACAACGTCGCAGATGGAGAACCGCATGACGGCCTTCGGCTTTGGCTGGAAGGACACGACAGGCGTGCAGGCTTATTCCGTGCACGACTTCCACCACACGCTGGTCGACGAACTGGTCCGTCGCGGTGCGCTGCGCTCCGGCCTGACCTGGCATTTTGCCCGGCCGCCCGTGGTCGATCTCGAATACGAGATGGATTGCCGCCGCGTGCTGCGGGAAGTGGTGATCTAAGGCGCGATGAGATTAGGATGAATCGTCATCGCGCTTTAGGCTATTGTTTGAGCATGATCTTTTCGGAAAACCGCTGCACACTTTTCCGGATCATGCTCTAACGCTGGCGCGGGTCGAGGGCGTCGCGAAGACCATCGCCGAGCAGGTTCAGCGACAGCACCACCAGGAAGATCGCAAGTCCCGGCCAGATCGCCATCCAGGGCGCCTGGGTTAGGAAACGCTGGGCCGCATTGAGCATGCTGCCCCATGACGGTGCCGGCGGTTGCTGGCCGAGGCCGAGGAAGGACAGCGCGGCTTCGGCGATGATGGCGGCTGCGATCGACAGTGTCGCCTGCACCAGCAGCGCCGGCAAGATGTTCGGCAGGATATGCGAGAACGCGATCCGCCACGGCGGATTGCCAAGCGCGCGCGCAGCCTCGACGTAATCCTCGGCCTTGACGACAAGCACCTGGCCGCGGGTCAGGCGGATGAAGATCGGGGTGGCCGAGATGCCGATTGCGATCATGGCGTTGCCGAGACTCGGACCGAGGAATGCCGCGAGCGCGATCGCCAGAATCAGGAAGGGGCAGGCCAGCATCGCATCCGTGATCCGGCTGATCAGGGCGTCGGCGAAGCCGCCTCGATAGCCGGCAAGGAGGCCGAGCGGCACGCCGATGCCGAGCGCGATCGCAACCGAGATCAGGCCCGCGAGCAGCGACGCCCGCGCGCCGTAGATGACGCGGCTCAGGATGTCGCGGCCGAGCTCGTCGGTGCCGAACCAGTGCACGGCGGTCGGCGGCTTGCGCACCAGGCTCCAGCTCGTTGCGATGGGATCGTAGGGAACGACCAACGGCGCAAGCACCGCTAGTGCGATGAACGCGATGATCACGACGAGCCCGAATACCGCAGCCTTGCGCTTGAACAGGCGCCGCCGGGCGCGGCGTGCCGGGCTGTCCAGCTCGTGAGCTTGCGTGACGGGACTGGCCAGCGCCGCGTCGGTCATGGTTACCCTCGCAGCCGCGGATTGACGAGGACATAGGCAATGTCGGCAATGAGATTCAGCGTGATGTAGACCGTGGCCGTCACCAGCACCACGCCCTGCACGACCGCGTAGTCACGGTTGAACACGGCGTCCACGATCAGCTTGCCGAAGCCGGGGATGGAGAAGATCTGCTCGGTCAGCACGGCGCCTGACAGCAGCGTGCCAAGCTCGAGCGCGCCGAGCGTGATGATGGGTGTCAGCGCATTACGCATCGCGTGCTTGAGGATGACCGAGCGCTCGGAGAGACCTTTCGCGCGGGCGGTGCGGACATAATCGCTCTCCAGCACCTGCAGCATGGCGCTGCGGGTATGCCGCATCAGGATCGCAGAGATCGCATTGCCGAGCACGAAGGCCGGCATGATGGTGGCGGCCAGGCTCGCGCGCCAGTTCTCGGTGAGCGGCACGTAGCCGGAGGCGGGCAGCCAGCCCAGGTGAATCGAAAACAGGAAGATCAGCAGAATCCCCAGCCAGAAGTTCGGCGTCGAGACACCCCAGAGCGCGAACAGGTTTGCGCCATAGTCCCAGGCCGTGCCTTTCTTGACCGCGGAGACGATGCCGGCGGGGATGCCGATGCAGAAGGCGATCAGGATCGCCATCGAGCCGAGCTGAAGCGTCACCGGCAGCTTCTGCGCGATCAGCTCGCGCACCGGCATCTTGTTGCGCAGGGACTCGCCGAAATTGCCTGTCAGCACGCCCTTGAGCCAGTAGACGTATTGCACCGGGATCGGCTGGTCGAGCTTGTATTGCTGGCGGATCTGCTCGATCACCGCGGGATCGCGCTCCTCGCCGGCCATCACCAGCGCGGGATCGCCCGGCAGCAATTGCTGCAACGAGAAAATCAGCACCGACACGAAGAACAGTGTCGGCACGATCTGCGCGATGCGGCGGGTGAGGAAGTTCAGCATGACTGGACCTGTGTCCCGCGCGCAGCGCATGCAATGTTGCGCTGCTGAACCGGGACCCATCTAACCCGACGGGATGTCGCCATGGGTCCCGGATCTGCAGTGCAGCGCTTGCGCGCTGCGCCGCGTCCGGGACACGCACGCATGGTCAACTTTGTCACTTGAACTTCAACCCGACCACGCGCACCAGGCCATCGGGCATCTGCCGGTAGCCGTCGAGCTTCTTGGTGTGGGCGATCAGGAGCGTGCGGTGGTAGATGTAGATGATCGGGAGGTCGTCCAGCAGGATCTTGGTCAGCTTTTCGTAGATTGCCTTGCGCTCATCCACATTGGACGTCATGCGTCCGTCTTCCATCAGCTTGTCGGCCTCGGGGTTCGAATATACGCCGTCGTTCTGCGGCGCCTTGCTGCGCATGAAGATGTAGGAATTGCCGTCGGGATCGATGCGGCCGCTCCAGTTGATCTGGAACACCTGGAACTCGCCGGCCTGGGCCTGCTTGAAGGTGGTCGCGAACTCGACCGCGCGGATCTTGATGTCGAAGCCGGCTTCCGCGGCCATTGACTGTACCACCTGGGCGACCGCTTCGTTCTCGGCACCCTTGGGGATCATGTAATCCACGGTCACGGGCGCGGTGACGCCGGCTTCCTTCAGCAGCGCTTTGGCCTTCGCGACGTCGCGGCCGCGGACCGGAAAGGCCTTCTGGTAATAGGGATGCTTCGGGCTGACCCATTGATTACCGGGCGTGAACTCGCCGTTGAAGACCACCTGGTTGATGGCTTCGCGGTCGATCGACAGGTCGAGCGCCTGACGGACTTTCGCCGTCTGGCTCAGCGGACCCTTGGTCTTGTCGTTGCCGATGTTGACGGTCAGGCCGAGATAGCCGAGCTCCGGCGCCGTCGACAGCACGAGGCGGGAATCGGCGCGGACATCCTTGATGTCGGTGGCGAGCACTCGCTCGATCAGATCGAGTCCGCCGGATTTCAAATTGGCGAGGCGCACGGTGGCGTCGACGATCGGCAGGAACACGACTCGGTCGATGTGGATATTGTCCTTGTTCCAGTAGTCGGCGAACTTCTCGAACACCATGCGGTCCTGCTGGACACGCTCGACGAATTTATAGGGGCCGGCGCAGACGGGATGCAGGCCGAACTTGTCGCCGGCTTCTTTCGCGGCCTTCGGCGACACCATCATGCCGGAGCGGTCGGTAAGTTGCGCGATCAGCGGCGAATAGGGCGTCTTCAGCACCAGCTTGATGGTGAGGGGATCGACTACATCGACGTGGTCGACGCTGGCAAGCTCGGATTTGCGGAACGAGGTCGGCAACGTCATGTGACGCTCGAGCGAGAATTTTGCGGCCTCCGCGTCCAGCGGCTCGCCGTCGTGGAATTTGACGCCCGGCCGCAGCTTGATCGTCATCTCCTTGCCGTCGGTCGACGTCTCGTAGGACAGCGCGAGTTGCGGCACGATGTTGAGCTTCTCGTCGATGTCGAACAACTTGTCGCAGAAGGCGGAGAACACGATGCGGCCGACATAGGTGCGGCCGATGCTGGGATCGAGGATGTCAGGATCTTCGGCGATGCCGATGCGCAGGGTAGTTTGAGCCTGGGCGGTGCCCACGAACGACGTCAGCAGGGCCGACGCCAGGATTGCCAAACGCATCAAACTCATCGCTCTCAACCTCTGTTTTGCGGCTATGCGGGATCGGTCCCCAATGGACTAACCCCGCTGCCGCGCGCTGCTTCCGGGCCGCCGCTGAAGGCGGCGACCAATTTTTCCAGGACCGGCGAGAAACCGCCGTCGGACGGGACGATCGCCGCTGAGGACGGCAGTTCCGACGTTCGGTGACAGGCCGTTGCATGTCCGATGCCATCCGCGAGCAGCTGCGGCATTTCACTGCGGCAGCGCTCGATCACATAGGGGCAGCGGGTGTGAAAGCGGCATCCCGTCGGCGGATTGAGCGCGCTGGGGATCTCCCCCTGCAACACAATGCGGCTGCTCTTTGCCCGCGGTTTAGGCACGGGGATCGCAGACAGCAGCGCGCGACTATAGGGATGGCGGGGCGCGGCGAACAGCTGGTCCGCCTCGGCGGTCTCGACGATCTGGCCGAGATTCATCACGGCGACATGGTCGGCGATGTGCTTGACCACGGCAAGGTCGTGCGAGACGAAGATATAGGCGAGCCCCAGTCGGTCCTGCAGCTCGCGCAGCAGATTGAGGATCTGCGAGCGGATCGAGACGTCGAGCGCCGAGACCGGCTCGTCGCAGATGATCAGCTTCGGTTCGACCGCGAGCGCACGGGCAATGGCAATGCGCTGGCGCTGGCCGCCGGAGAATTCGTGCGGATAGCGCTGCGCCAGCCGCGGCTCCAGCCCGACGAGCCGGAGCAGTTCGGCGACCCTCGCGCGCCGCTGCGTCGCTGGCACCAGATCGTGCAGCGCCAGCGGCTCGGTCAGGATCTGGCCGACGGTCATGCGCGGATTGAGCGAGGCGTAGGGGTCCTGGAAGATGATCTGGGCTTCGCGGCGGAAGGCGCGGAGCGCATGGGTATCAAGGGAGAGAAGATCGCGGCCGTCGAAGCGCACAGTGCCCGCGTCAGGCTCAATCAACCGCAGCACCAAACGGCTGATCGTGGATTTGCCGCAACCGGACTCGCCGACGAGAGCCAGTGTCTTGCCGGCCTCAAGGGAGAAGCTGACGCCATCGACCGCCTTGACGTGCGCCAGCGCGCGGCCGAAGAGCGAGCGTCCGGCGATGAAATGCTTGACCAGGCCTTTCACTTCGAGAAGCGCGGTCATCGTTTCTGCTCCTCGCGAACACAGATCTCGTGTCCCGGGCGCGGCGCAGCACGAAGTGGTGCGACGCTGAACCGGGACCCAGATTGTCGCCACATGGGTCCCGGTTCAGCGATGCACCACGGCGCTTCGCTTGTGCTGCACCGCGCCCGGGACACGAGAGGAGGGAGCGTGCTCATCACGACACCAGACGTTCGAGCGGCGCGCGGATGCAGCGCGAGAGGTGGCCGGCGCTGATTTCGACGAGCGGCGGCGGTGCCCTGTCGCAGGCGTCCAGCACGAACGGACAGCGCGCGGCGAACCGGCAGCCGGCGGGCGGCTGCGCCATGTTCGGCACCATGCCTTCGATCGTCGCAAGCTGCTCGGCGCGATGGTCGAGGCGCGGGATCGAGCCGAGCAGGCCGACGGTATAGGGATGCTGCGGCGCCGAGAACAATTCGTTCACCGGCGCGCGCTCGACGATCTCGCCGGCATACATCACCGCGACCTCGTCGCAGACCTCGGCGACCACGCCGAGATCGTGGGTGATCAGGATGATCGCGGCACCGCTCGCCGCCTTCAACTCCCGCATCAGCTCCAGGATCTGCGCCTGCAAGGTGACGTCGAGCGCGGTGGTCGGCTCGTCGGCGATGAGGAGCCGCGGATCGCAGGCGAGCGCCATGGCGATCATCACGCGCTGGCGCATGCCGCCGGAGAGTTTGTGCGGATACTCGTCGATACGCCGCTCGGGTGATGGGATGTGGACGCGGCGCAGGAGGTCGATCGCCCGCTCGCGCGCGCTTCTCCGCGAACCGCCGCGGTGGCGCAGGATGGTCTCGACGATCTGGTCGCCGATGGTGAAGCTCGGGTTGAGCGAGGTCATCGGCTCCTGGAAGATCATCGCGAGCCGGTTCCCGCGGAGATCGCGCAAGGTCTGGTCCGGCGTCTCCAACAAATCGAGGCCCTCGAAGCGAATCGCGCCCGATATCTCCGCGCTTCCCTTCGGCAAGAGGCCCATGATCGCCAGCGAGGTCACGCTCTTGCCGCAGCCGGATTCGCCGACGAGGCCGAGCGTCGCGCCGTTGGCGACGCTGAGGTCGACGCTGTCGACCGCGTGGGTGACGCGGCCGTCGTCGCCATGGAAGCGGATGCGCAGATCCGTGATCTCGATGAGAGGGCTCGCGCTCATGACCGTCTTGCGCGCGCTGCTGCGATGCTGGCGTCGACGACGCTGCGATCGGTGTTCCCGGCGGGGTTTTGCCGCGTCGGCATCGAGGCGCGGAAGTGCACCCAGAGCTCGTGGCTGACCTGCTCGAGCCGTTCGAGTTCGCCGAGCGGATCGGGATGATCGTCGGCGCGAATGTCCAACGCCGGCCACTCCTCCTCGCCGTGGATCAGCAGCGCGGCCGATTGCTTGCCGCGTTTGTCGCCTCCGGCGGCTTCGCCTGCGCGCATGGCCGCCAGCAGGCGGCGCGGGAAGGGCAGGCTGTCATTGGCGATGTAGGTCTTTGCGGTCTCATCGAGCGCGTCGGCACCAGTCAGCATATTGCCGGCGATGGAGAAGCCGCTACCTGCGATGTGGCCGCACCAGTCGACGCAATCGTGTCCCGTATGGGCAGCGATCTCGCCGCTGGCATCCATGATATGGATCTGGCGGCTTTCGCGACCATCATCAGTCGCGAGCAGCGTGGCGAGCACGTCGTGCGCATTGAGGCCTTCGCGCAGCAGCTTGACGCCGTCGATACCGTAATAGGGGTTGACGAAGGCCTGCGTTGCGATCGCGCCAAGGCCGGCGGCGATGTACGGGACACGCGCGCCGACGGCGAAGAAGCGCGTCGCAACGGCAATGCCGAATTGGCCGGTGGCAGGATCGCGTGCGATGATCGACCAGGTCATTGGCTGCCTATCAGCGTCCTGCCGCGTAGCCCTGCATGCCGCGCGGATTGGCGGCGGCGCGCCGGCGCGGACCTACGCGCGAGGCCGCGGTGAGGCGGCCTTCCGACCAGTCCGGCCCGACCTCGACGACATGCCCGCGCTCGCGCAGGTTCTCGATCGTCGCCTTCGGCACGCGGTTCTCGATCACGAGCACGCCCGGGCGCGCGGTGCGGGGCCAGAACGAGATCGGGAAGTGTTCGGAGTGCCAGGCCGGCGCGTCTATCGCCTCCTGGAGATTGAGGTTGCAATGGACGTGGCGCAGGAAGAACTGGGTGATCCACTGGTCCTGCTGGTCGCCACCGGGCGATCCCCAGGCCAAATACGGCTCGCCATCGCGCAGCGCCATGGTCGGCGACAGCGTGGTGCGCGGCCGCTTGCCCGGCGCGAGCGCACCGGGATGCTTTTCATCCAGCCAGAACATCTGGGCGCGACTGCCGAGGCAAAAGCCGAGCTCCGGAATAATCGGCGAGGACTGCAGCCAGCCCCCTGATGGTGTCGAGGACACCATATTGCCGGCCTTGTCGATGATGTCGAAATGCACGGTATCGCCGCGCACTTCGCCGAAGCGTCCGACTGTCGGCTCACCAGCGCCGAGCGCGCCGACCGCCTCGCGCTGTCCTTCGGCACGGCGCAGCTTGACCACGCCGCCAAAGCCTTCGATCGAACCGGGGATGAAGTCGAGTGAAGCCTTCTCCGAGATCAGCTTGCGGCGCTCGTCGTTATAGGCATCCGACAGCAGCGTCCCGATCGGGATCTCGCTGAATTTCGGATCGCCGTAGAACTTTTCGCGGTCGGCGAAGGCGAGCTTTGCGCATTCGATCTGGAGATGGATGAACTCCGGACCGGTCGGATCGAGGCCGTCCAGCGCAAAGCCCTTGAGCAGCGCGAGCTGCTGCAGCGTCACCGGGCCCTGGCTCCAGACGCCGGCCTTGCAGACCGTGTAGCGGCCGTAATCATAGGTGAGCGGCGCCTCGACCGTCGGTTCCCAGCGCGCCATGTCGTCGGCCGAAAGCACGCCACGATGCGGCGAGCCGCTGACGTCCATGACTTCCTGGGTTCGGCAAAATTTGTCGATGGCTTCCGCGACAAAGCCATGCGACCACGATTTCCGAGCGCGCTCGATCTCGGCATCGCGGCCACCGCCGCCGCTCTCAGCCTCCTTCAGAATCCGCGTGTAGGTAGCGGCGAGCGTTTTGTTGGTGAAGAGCGTGCCAGGCTTCGGCACCTCGCCATTCGGCAAATAGACCGCGGCCGAAGTCGGCCAGTGCTTCCGGAACAGCTGCTCGACGGTCTGGATCGTGGCGCAGGCGCGTTCGACCAGCGGATAGCCGTCGCGCGCGTATGAGATCGCAGGCTCCAGCACGTCGCGCACGCGTATCGTGCCGTAGTCGCGCAAGAGCATCATCCAGGATTCGAAGGTGCCGGGCACACAGGCCGCGAGCAGGCCGGTGCCGGGCACCATGTCGAGGCCTTCGCTCTTGTAATGCGCGATGGTGGCGCGCGCGGGGGCGGGGCCCTGGCCGCAGATCACCTCGGTGCGGCCACGCTTGACGTCATGGACGATGACAGGCACGTCGCCGCCGGGGCCGTTGAGATGCGGTTCGACCACCTGGAGCGTGAAGGCGGTCGCGACGCCGGCATCGAAGGCATTGCCGCCTTTTTCGAGGATGCCCATGCCGATGGCGGTCGCGATCCAGTGCGTGGTGGCGACGACCCCGAACGTGCCCTCGATCTCGGGGCGCGTCGTGAACGGGTCGGGATTGATATTGCTGGCCATGGACTACCTCATTTGCGGCGCGCGCAATTGATCACAGGGCCACGCCGCCGCCAAATGCGCAGGCTGCATGGCACGCGCGCGTCACGCCGGGACCGGCGCGGTGTTGACCGCGTGGCATGCGACGCCGTCGATCAGTTCCGGGGTCTCCTTGCGGCATAGGTCGAATGCCAGCGGACAGCGCGGGTTGAAGGCGCAGCCGGACGGCGGATGGATCGGGTTCGGGATTTCGCCCTTGACCGGAATGCGCTGGCGGCCGCTCATCGCGAGGTCGGGCACCGCACCGAGCAGCATCTTGGTGTAGGGCATCCGCGGACGGGCGAACAGCTCGCGCCCTTCCGCGATCTCGACGATGCGGCCGAGATACATCACGCCGACGCGGCTCGCCATGTGGCGGACCACGGCGAGGTTATGGCTGATGAACATGTAGGTGAGGCCGAACTTGTCCTGGAGGTCGCGCATCAGGTTGAGGATCTGTGCCTGCACGGAGACGTCGAGCGCCGAGGTCGGCTCGTCGCAGACGATGAACTCGGCGTCCGATGCGAGTGCCCGCGCGATCGCGATGCGCTGGCGCTGGCCGCCGGAAAATTCGTGCGGGAATTTCAGCCGGTCGTCCGGGTGCAGGCCGACGAGGCTGAGCAGCTCGCCGACGCGCGCCTGGATGTCACGCTCACCCTGGATGAGATCGAAGGCACGGATCGGCTCGGAGATGATGGCATCGACGCGGAAGCGCGGGTTCAGGCTCGCATACGGATCCTGGAAGATCATCTGGATGCGGCGGCGCAGCCTCCGCCGCGCCGGCGCCTGCCGCGGATCGGTCATCGACACGCCGTCAATCCGCACGTCGCCGGAGCTCGGCGGCAGCAGGCCGACGACCATCCGTGCCACTGTGGTCTTGCCGGAGCCGGATTCGCCGACCAATGCGAAGGTCTCGCCCTTCCGGATATCGAAGGTGACGTGATCGACCGCCTTGAGATATTCGAGATGTCCGCCTTCGAGCACGCGGTTGAGCCAGGGCTTCGAGACGTCGAAGACGCGGCGCAGGTCTGTCGCCTGGACGAAGGGAGCGCTCATGCCGCGCTCTCCGCAGGCACGTTGTCATAGAGATGGCAGGCGACCGACTGCGCGCCACGCGGCAGCGGCTCCGGTCGCTCGACCCGGCAGCGGTCGAAGGCGAAGGCGCAGCGCGGGTTGAACGAGCAGCCGGGCGGGATCGCGGACAGGCGCGGCATGGAGCCGGGGATCTGCACGAGACGCTCGTGGTCTCCGGCCAGTGTCGGAATCGCGCCCATCAGGCCCTTGGCGTAAGGGTGCAGCGGGTTCTTCACGACGTCCTGCACGGGTCCGATCTCGGCGATGCGGCCCGCATACATCACCGCGACGCGGTCTGACGTCTCCGCGATCACACCCATGTCATGCGTCACCAGCATCACGGCGGTGCCATGGTCGCGGCCGAGCCGCTTGATCAGCGAGATGATCTGCGCCTGCACGGAAACGTCGAGCGCCGTGGTCGGCTCGTCCGCGATGATCAGTTCCGGCTCGGCGCAGATCGCCAGCGCGATCACCACGCGCTGGCGCATGCCGCCGGAGAACTCATGCGGATAGCCGTCGATGCGCTTTTCCGGCGCGGGAATGCCGACCTCGGCCAGGAGGTCGATGGCGCGGCGGCGGGCCGCGCTCTCGGACAGATTCAAATGAGTTCGGATCGTCTCCACGATCTGGTCGCCGACCCGGTAGAGCGGATTGAGCGAGGTGAGCGGATCCTGGAAGATCATTCCGATCCGTTTGCCCCGGATACGGCGCATCTCCTCGGGCCGCAGATTGTCGATGCGCCGGCCCGCGAGATGGATCTCGCCGCCGGCGATGCGGCCGGGTGGATCGATCAGGCCGATCACCGAGAGGCCGGTGACCGACTTGCCGGCGCCGGATTCGCCGACGACGCCGAGCACCTCGCCCTTGGCGATGTCGAAGGAGACGCCGTCGATGGCGCGCAGCGTGCCGCGCCGGGAGGCGAACTCGACCTTGAGATTGCGTACCGAGAGGACGGGGACGGTCATGGCCGACGAATACTCATCGAAGCTTCGGGTTGAGCGCGTCGCGCAACCAGTCGCCGAGCAGGTTGATCGACAGGATCAGGGTGGCTAGTGCAAGACCGGGAAAGGCGACGATCCACCATTCGCCCGCGAACAGATAATTGTTGCCGATCCGGATCAGCGTGCCGAGCGAGGGCATGGTGTCGGGCAGGCCGACGCCGAGGAAGGACAGCGTGGCCTCGGTGATGATGGCCAGCGCGAGGTTGATCGTGGCGATGACGAGGATCGGGCCCATCGTGTTGGGCAGCACGTGCCGCAGCATGATCGTTGGCGCGGGCAGGCCGATCAATTGCGCGGCGGCGACATAGTCTTTGTTCTTCTCGACCATGACGGAGCTGCGCACGGTCCGGGCATAGCCCACCCAGAAACTCAGGCCGATCGAGATCACCAGCACGGCCAGCATGCTGGTGGCGTCCAGCCGGTTGCCGAGGATCGATTTCGCGATGCCGTTGACCAGCAACGCGATCAGGATGGCGGGGAAGGTGAGCTGCACGTCGGCGATCCGCATGATCACGCCGTCGACCGCGCCGCCGAAATAGCCTGCGATCAGGCCGAGCGCGATGCCGAGCGCTCCGGCGAAAATCACGCCGGCCACGCCGACGGCGAGCGAGATGCGCATGCCGTAGAGGATGGCGGAGAACACGTCGCGGCCCTGCTCGTCGGTGCCGAGCAGGAACGGGCTCTGGCCGTCCGCCGTCCACAGCGGCGAAATCCGCGAATTCATCAATTGCAGTTGTGCCGGATCGAAGGGGTTCTGCACCGCGAGCACGGATGCAAAGATCGCGAGCAGGAAAAACAAGACCGTGATGGCCGCCGCCACCATGGTGAGCTTGGAGCGCCGGAACGAATAGAAGAGGTCGCTGTCGAGCGCGCGGCTGAACCAGCCGTGGGCCGCGCGCGTCGGCTGCGCGCCCTGCTTGTCGGAGTTGGAAATGACGGCGTCGGACATGCAGGCTGCCTTATGCGGCGCGACCGACGGTCGAGCGCAGGCGCGGATCGACCACGGTGTAGAGGATGTCGACCACCAGATTGATGGTGACGAAAATCAGCGAAACCATCAGCAGGTAGGCGGCCATGATCGGGATATCGACGTTTTGCACGGCCTGCACGAACAGAAGTCCCATGCCCGGCCATTGGAACACGGTCTCCGTGATGATCGAAAAAGCAATAACCGAGCCAAACTGGAGTCCGGCCACCGTGATCACGGGAATCAGCGTGTTCTTCAGCGCATGACCGAAATGGATGGCGCGGGTGGTCAGCCCGCGGGCGCGGGCGAAGCGGATATAGTCGGTCCGCAGCACTTCCAGCATCTCCGCGCGCACCAGCCGCATGATCAGGGTCATCTGGAACAGGCCGAGCGTGATGGAGGGCATGATCAACGCCTTCAAGCCCGACAGCGTGAGCAGGCCCGTCGTCCACCAGCCGAGCTTGACCACCTCACCGCGGCCGAACGAGGGCAACCAGCCCAATGTTACCGCGAACAGATAGATCAGGAGGATGCCGATCAGGAAAGTCGGCAGCGAGATGCCGATGAGCGACACGGCCTGGAATAATTTGGCGAGCAAGGTGTCGCGCCTCAGCGCCGAATAGACGCCCATCAGGATGCCGAGCACCATTGCAAAGACGGTGGCGCAGATCGCAAGTTCCAGCGTGGCGGGCATACGCTCCATCAACAGCGCCGAGACCGGCTGGCGGAACTGATAGGAAACGCCGAACTTGAACTGCGCCGCATCGGCAAAATAGCGAACGAACTGAACCGGCACGGGATCGTCGAGGCCGAGCGACTTACGCACGGCTTCGCGCTCGGCCGCAGGCGTATCCAGCGAGACGATCTGGTTGACGGGGTCGCCGGCGAAACGGAACATCGAGAAGGCGATGATGCCGACGGCGAACATGACGCCGATGGCCTGAACGGCGCGGCGAAGAGTGAAAGCGAGCATTCCTTCCACTGTCCTTCAGTGTGTGTCTGGCCGACGCCTTTGTCAGCCGGAAAAGGAAAGGCCCCGGAAGCCTGACGCTGCCGGGACCTTCTGTTCAATTGACGCTATTCCTGCTTGGTCGCCCAATAGAGCAGAACCTGGTTGTCGGCGCGCTGCGGCAGCTTCACCTTCTTCGATACGCCCCAGGCCAGCGCCTGCTGGTGCAGCGGGATGTAGGACCAATCCTTGTTGCCGATTTCGTAGGCCTGCTTGATCAGCTGATTGCGCTTGGTCGTGTCGGCTTCGACCAGCACCTTGTCCGTGATGGCGTCGAACTCCTTGTTGCAATAGCCGCCGAGGTTGGCCTCGCCGCGCGAGGATTTCGGGTCATTGCGGCAACCCATGATGTCATAGAGCACGTTATGGGAATCCATCGTGCTCGGCGTCCAGCCCAGCATGTAGAATGAAGTCTGGTAGTTGCCTTGCTTCAGCACCTTGGCGAAATATTGCGCCTTCGGCTGCGCCAGGAGATTGATCTTGACGCCGATGCGGGCAAGCATGCCGACCACGGCCTGACAGATCGCGGCGTCGTTGACGTAGCGATCGTTCGGGCAGTCCATGGTGACTTCGAAACCATCGGGATAGCCGGCCTCCGTCAGGAGCTTCTTGGCGCCGTCTGGATCGAATTTCGGCCGCGTGAAGTCCTTGGAGAGCACAAACAATTCCGGGGCGATCATCAGCGCCGACGGCGTCGACAGCCCGCGCATCACGCGCGTCTTGATCAGCTCGACGTCGATCGCCTTGTAGAAGGCTTCCCGGACGCGGGCATCCTTGAACGGGTTCTTGCCCTTGATGTTGGAATAGAGCAGCTCGTCGCGGGTCTGGTCGAAGCCGATGAAGATCGTGCGCAGTTCCGGCCCCTTCAGCACCTGGGCATTCGGGCTCGAATCGATGCGGGCGATATCCTGGATCGGTACCGGCTCGATCACGTCGACTTCACCCGAGAGCAGCGCGGCGACACGGGTTGCGTCAGAGGCGATCGGGGTGAAGACGATCTCCTTCAAGTTACCTTCGACCTTGCCCCAATAGTTGGGGTTGGCCTTGAACACGGTCTTCACGCCAGGCTGATGGCTCTCGATCATGAACGGACCGGTGCCGTTCTCGTGGAGCGAGGCGTAGCTCGGCGAGGTCGCGGACACCGGCGTGGGCTCGACCGCCTTGTTCTCCTCGGCCCACTTCTTGTCCATGATGTACCAGACGTCCCATGCCGAATGCAGGATGGGATTGGGCGAAGGCAGGATGAAATCGACCGTGTAGTCGTCGACCTTGACGACCTTGACGTCGGCCGCGAGGCGGGTCTGCATGTTCGAGTTCTTGTTGCGGACTCGGTCCGCGGAGAACACGACGTCGTCGGCGGTGAAGGGGTCGCCGTTGTGGAATTTGACACCCTTGCGCAAATGGAAGCGCCAGCGGGTCGGCTCCGGCGTCTCCCAGCTCTCCGCCAGCGCCGGGATGATCTTGAGATCCTTGTCGCGCGCGGTCAGACCCTGATAGACGTGGCCGAGATGGGCGTGCGTCGTGGACTCGTTCAGCGAGTAGGGATCGAGCGACTTCAGGTCACCCTGGTTGGCATAGCGCAGCGTCTGGCTCGACGCCGGCGAGACCGACAACGCAAGCGCACCGGCGAGCGTCGCCGCGAACAGACTTCGACCTACTGACATTCTTGACCCTCTCCACACCGCCGTGCCGGTGATTTTTGATTTGTTCGGCCGGCCGTTCAATCCATGTTGCCCAGAGTTCTCGGCCCGTGCAAGCGCCATTCCAGCAAGGAGCGCGCCAAAGTTGCGCCGCTTTGCAGCAATGCTGATCGTGCGGCCGGGCATGGAGGACTTGCGGCTTTCGACTTTGGTTGACCATACTTGGCCGATCGCGGGGCGGGACATGTCGCGCCGGCATCAGGTCGCTTGCGTCGCACCACAACTCGCGGCGATACTGCGACAGGCCGCTCGAATCTCATCCGGAGGGGACATGAAGGTTAACATCGAAATCGACTGCACCCCTCTCGAGGCCCGGCAATTCTTTGGGTTGCCCGATGTGGCGCCGATGCAAACGGCGGTGATGGACAAGCTGCAGCAGCAAGTCCTGAGCAACATCGAGAAGGTCTCGCCGGAATCGCTGGTCCAGAGCTGGTTCACCTTCGATCCGAAGCTGGCCGAGCGGTTTCAGGACATGTTCGTCACGATGGCGGGCCTCGGCGGCACGCGTAGCGGCGACAAGAAGAAATAGTGTCGCCGAGACGGGACGGGACGCTGGAAGAAGGCCGGCTTCGTCCGCCGGCCCTCGGCCTGCTGCTTGCCGAGGCGCGCGGCCTGTTCGAGTTCAATGCGAGCCTTTTGCTGTCGCCGCTCTTGATGCGCGCGCCGCGGGGCGATGGCCATCCGGTGCTGGCGTTGCCGGGGTTCCTCGCCAGCGACCTGTCGATGGCGCCGATGCGGCGCTATCTCAGCGAGCTCGGTTATGAGGCACATGCCTGGCGGATGGGCCGTAATCTCGGCGGGCTGGCGCGAATGCGGGATTCGCTGCGCACGCGTCTGACCGAGATCCACACCGCCACGGGACGCAAGGTGAGCGTGGTCGGATGGAGCCTCGGCGGCGTCTATGCCCGGGATCTGGCGCTTTCCGCGCCCGACATGGTGCGTTACGTCCTGACGCTCGGCAGCCCCTTCGCCAACGACGTGCGAGCGACCCACGCCACGCGGCTCTACGAGGCGCTGTCCGGCGAGCGGGTCGAGGACCTGGCAGAGCTGCGCGAGGCGATCGCCGGGGACCTGCCGGTGCCGACGACGTCGATCTATTCGCGCGCTGACGGTGTCGTGAACTGGCGGACCTGTCTGCTCCGTCCCTCCGACCGTGCCGAGAACATCGAGGTGCACCTGGCGAGTCATCTCGGGCTCGGGGTGAACCCCGCGGCGCTGTGGGCCGTGGCGGACCGCTTGGCCCAACCGGAGGGGGAATTCTCGCCATTTGACCGGGCGGGGCCGTTTGCCATTGCATATGCCCCGCCGGAACAGGCAGTATCGGCCTGACGAGAAGCGCCGCCAAGGCGCCCGTCGAAATGAGCGGAGGGAACTATGGCTGACGGTAAGAAGCTGTCGTCGTTGGACGCATCGTTTCTCTATCTGGAAACGCCGGAAATGCCGATGCATGTCGGGAGCATGGCGATCTTTCGCCTGCCCGACGACTACAAAGGCGACTTCTTCGAAGACTTCAAGGCGATGATCGTCTCGCGCCTGCACATCGCGCCGATCCTGAAGGCGCGGTTGGAGAAGGCGCCGCTCGACATCGATCATCCCTCCTGGGTCGAGGACGACCAGTTCGACATCGACCGTCACATCTTCCGCGCCAGCCTGCCGCAGCCGCGCGACCGCGCCACGCTGGAGCGCATCGTCGGCTGGATGCATGCCAAGCTGTTGAACCGCGCGCGCCCGCTCTGGGAATTCTACGTGTTCGAGGGCATGAAGGACAACGAGGTTGGCCTTTACTCCAAGATGCATCATGCCGCCATCGACGGGGGCGCCGGCGCGGCGCTGACCAACATGATCTACGACATCTCCCCGATCCCGCGGAAGGTCGATCCACCGACGGCAGGGACCAAGCCCGGACAGGAGCCGCGCGACATCGCTGCAAACCTGCTCGATTCCTATCAGCAGCTGTTCAGCCAGCCGCTCGATGCTTCGGCCGCCGCGAAGAACCTGCAACTGCCGCGCACCGGCAAGAGCGACATCGGCTCGATCCTGTTCGACAATGCGATGTACCAGATCGAGAGCGCGGTGCGCTTCGCCGGCAACATCCCGACCGTGCTCAAGAGCGTCTCCGACGTGCTCGGCAAGGTCTCCGACCCCAAGTCGCGCGAGAGCCTTGCCAGCATGGTGTCGCCGCCGACCATGCTCAACAAGACGATCTCCTCGGAGCGCAGCTTCGCCGGCGTGTCGATCTCCCTCTCGCGGGCGAAGGCGTTGGCCAAGCAGGCCGGCGGCAAGCTCAACGATGTCGTGCTGGCGCTGGCCTCGGGTGTGGTCCGCCGCTATCTCCGGCAATACGGCACGCTGCCGGCGAAATCCCTGACTGCCGCCGTGCCGATCTCGCTGCGCGAGGAGGGCAACACCGAGGCCAACAACCAGGTGTTCGGCATGATCTGCGCGATCGCGACCAATGTCGACGATCCCAAGGCGCGGCTGGAAGCCATCATCGCGCAGTCGACCAAGTCCAAGGAGATGTCGCATCCGCTGCGTGCACTCATGCCGCAGGTCTCCAACATCTCGATGCTGGGTGCACCGATCATGGTGCAGATCCTGGCGCTGCTCTACAGCCGCTCGAATTTGTCGGACGTGCTGCCGCCGGCCGCCAACATCACGGTGTCCAACGTGCCGGGACCACGGCAGACGCTCTATGCAGCGGGTGCCGAGCTTCTGCATATCTTCCCGGTGTCGATCTCGACGCACGGGCAGGCGCTCAACATCACCGTGCAGAGTTATCGCGACCAGCTCGATTTCGGCTTCATCGTCGGCGCCAACATCATCCCGCACGTGCAGGTGATGTGCGACATGCTGCCGGAAGAGTTCGCCGCGCTGGAGGCGGCTTATGCGCCGCCGGCAGCCGACATCAAGGGCGCTGCGGAATAGGAACTTGCCAGGACATCTGCAATGATTGAAATGCCGCCGCTGAAGTTCGTGCAAACGAACGGAATCCGCATGGGCTATTACGAAGCTGGCCCGACCACCGACATACCGCCAATGGTGCTATGTCACGGCTGGCCCGAGCTCGCTTTCTCCTGGCGTCACCAGATCAAGGCGCTGAGCGAGGCCGGCATCCGCGTGATCGCGCCCGACCAGCGCGGCTATGGCGCGACCGACCGGCCCGAACCGGTCGAGGCCTACGACATCGAGCACCTGACCGGCGACCTCGTCGGGCTGCTCGATCATTTGAACATCGACAAGGCGATCTTCGTCGGTCACGACTGGGGTGGCTTCATTGTCTGGCAGATGCCGCTGCGGCACATCGAGCGGGTTGCGGGGGTAGTTGGCATCAATACGCCTCATACCAACCGTGCCTGGGCCGATCCGATCGAGCTCCTGCGCGCGCGCTTCGGCGACAAGATGTACATCGTGCAGTTCCAGGACCCGGCGCGTGAGCCCGACAGGATCTTTGGCAGTCGCGTCGAGCAAACCTTCGATGCGTTCATGCGCAAGCCGGTACCGCGCCCGCCCGACGCGCCGGCAGAGGAAGTGATTGCCGGCGTCGGCGCTTCGCCGCGGGTCAATCTGGCGTTTCCGCAAATGATTGCTGCCTATGATGCGAAGCACGATCCGCGTACGCCCATCCTGTCGCCGGAAGAGAAGAAGGTGTTCGTCGACAATTTCACCCGGACCGGCTTTACCGGCGGCATCAACTGGTACCGCAACATGTCGCGCAACTGGACGCGTGCCGAAGGGCTCGATCATACGGTCCGTGTACCGTCGCTGATGATCATGGCCGAGAACGACGCGGTGCTGCCGCCGTCCTCCGCCGACGGCATGGACAAGCTGATTCCCGATCTCGAGAAGTATCTGGTGAAGGACAGCGGCCATTGGACGCAGCAGGAGAAGCCGGAAGAGGTCAGCGCCAAGCTGATCGAATGGCGTAGAAGGCGGTTTGGCTGACGACGCAGTCGTCATCCCGGGGCGATGCATAGCCCGGGATCTCGAGATTCCGGGTCTGGTCTTTCGGACCATCCCGGAATGACGCAAGGCAGGGGGAAGCGCTCTTAATGTCAACCAAGAACCGACTGGACCCGATTCCGCATCCGCCGACCAAGCCGGTGGTCGGCAACATGCTGTCGCTGGATTCGGCTGCTCCCGTGCAGCACCTGACGCGGCTCGCCAAGGAGCTCGGTCCGATCTTCTGGCTCGACATGATGGGCTCGCCGATCGTCGTCGTCTCCGGCCACGATCTCGTCGACGAGCTCTCCGACGAGAAGCGGTTCGACAAGACCGTGCGCGGCGCGCTGCGGCGCGTGCGTGCGGTCGGCGGCGACGGCCTGTTCACGGCCGACACGAGGGAGCCGAACTGGAGCAAGGCGCACAACATCCTGCTCCAGCCCTTTGGCAACCGCGCCATGCAGTCCTATCACCCGAGCATGGTCGATATCGCCGAGCAGCTCGTCCACAAATGGGAGCGGCTCAACGCCGACGACGAGATCGACGTCGTCCACGACATGACGGCGCTGACGCTCGACACGATCGGCCTGTGCGGCTTCGAGTACCGCTTCAACTCGTTCTACCGGCGGGACTACCATCCCTTCGTCGAGTCGCTGGTGCGCTCGCTCGAAACCATCATGATGACGCGCGGCCTGCCGTTCGAGCAGATCTGGATGCAGAAGCGGCGCAAGACGCTCGCCGAAGATGTCGCCTTCATGAACAGGATGGTCGACGAGATCATCGCCGAGCGCCGCAAGAGCGCGGAAGGGATCGATGACAAGAAGGACATGCTCGCTGCGATGATGACCGGCGTCGACCGTGCGACCGGCGAGCAGCTCGACGACGTCAATATCCGCTACCAGATCAACACCTTCCTGATCGCGGGTCACGAGACCACCAGCGGCCTGCTGTCCTACACGCTCTATGCGCTGCTCAAGCATCCTGACATTCTCAAGAAGGCCTATGACGAGGTCGACCGCGTCTTCGGTCCCGATGTCAACGCCAAGCCGACCTACCAGCAGGTGACGCAGCTCACCTACATCACGCAGATCCTGAAAGAAGCGCTGCGGCTGTGGCCGCCGGCGCCCGCCTACGGCATCTCGCCGCTGAATGACGAGACCATCGGCGGCGGCAAGTACAAGCTCAGGAAGGGCACGTTCACCACCATCCTCGTGACCGCGCTGCATCGCGATCCCTCGGTCTGGGGGCCGAAGCCGGATGCCTTCGATCCCGAGAATTTCAGCAAGGAGGCGGAGGCCAAGCGGCCGATCAATGCCTGGAAGCCGTTCGGCAACGGCCAGCGCGCCTGCATCGGGCGCGGCTTCGCCATGCACGAGGCTGCGCTCGCGCTCGGCATGATCCTTCAGCGCTTCAAGCTGATCGATCACCAGCGCTACCAGATGCACCTGAAGGAAACGCTGACGATGAAGCCGGAAGGCTTCAAGATCAAGGTGCGCCCGCGCGCCGATCGCGAGCGCGGTGCCTATGGCGGACCGATTGCGGCTGCGGTGTCGGCGCCGAGGGCGCCGCGCCAGCCGACCGCGCGGCCGGGCCACAACACGCCGATGCTGGTGTTGTACGGCTCCAATCTCGGTACCGCCGAGGAGCTCGCGACCCGCATGGCCGATCTGGCCGAGATCAACGGCTTTGCCGTTCATCTCGGGCCGCTCGACGATTATGTCGGCAAGCTGCCGCAGGAGGGCGGCGTGCTCATCATCTGCGCCTCCTATAACGGCGCACCGCCCGACAATGCGACGCAGTTCGTCAAATGGCTCGACGACGACCGGTCGAAGGATGCCTTCGCTGGCGTGCGCTACGCCGTGTTCGGCTGCGGCAACAGCGACTGGGCCGCGACCTATCAATCGGTGCCGCGATTCATCGACGAGAAATTGTCGAAGCACGGAGCGCGGGCGGTCTATCCACGCGGCGAAGGCGACGCGCGCAGCGATCTCGACGGCCAGTTCCAGAAATGGTTCCCGGCGGCGGCCCAGGTTGCCACCAAGGAATTCGGCATCGACTGGAATTTCACCCGGACCGCGGAAGACGATCCGCTTTACGCGATCGAGCCGGTGGCGGTGACCGCCGTCAACACCATCGTGGCCCAGGGCGGCGCGGTGGCGATGAAGGTGCTGGTTAACGACGAGCTTCAGAACAAGAGTGGGACCAATCCCTCGGAGCGTTCGACACGCCACATCGAGGTGCACCTGCCGTCCAACGTGTCTTATCGCGTCGGCGATCATTTGAGCGTCGTTCCGCGCAACGATCCGACGCTGGTGGATTCCGTTGCTCGCCGCTTCGGCTTCCTGCCCGCTGACCAGATCAGGCTTCAGGTCGCTGAGGGCCGCCGTGCACAATTGCCGGTCGGCGAGGCCGTATCGGTCGGCCGTCTGCTCAGCGAGTTCGTCGAACTGCAGCAGGTCGCGACACGCAAGCAGATCCAGGTCATGGCCGAGCATACCCGCTGCCCGGTCACCAAGCCGAAGCTGCTGGCTTTCGTGGGCGAGGAGGCTGAGCCGCTCGAGCGATATCGGAGCGAGATCCTGGCCAAACGCAAATCGGTGTTCGATCTCCTGCTCGAATATCCGGCCTGCGAACTGCCGTTCCACGCTTATCTCGAAATGCTCTCGCTGCTGGCGCCGCGTTATTACTCGATCTCGTCTTCCCCGTCGGTTGATTCGGCGCGCTGCAGCGTCACGGTCGGCGTGGTCGAAGGGCCTGCGGCTTCGGGTCGTGGCGTCTACAAGGGCATCTGCTCGAACTACCTCGCCAATCGCCGCGCGAGCGATGCGATCTATGCGACCGTGCGCGAGACCAAGGCCGGCTTCCGGCTTCCCGATGATCCGTCCGTACCCATCATCATGATCGGCCCGGGGACGGGACTTGCTCCGTTCCGCGGCTTCCTTCAGGAGCGCGCCGCGCGCAAGGCCAAAGGTGCGGCTCTCGGTCCCGCCATGCTGTTCTTCGGCTGCCGCCATCCCGACCAGGATTTTCTCTACGCGGACGAGCTCAAGGCGCTGGCGGCAAGCGGTATCGCCGAGCTGTTCACGGCCTTCTCGCGCGCGGACGGGCCGAAGACCTATGTGCAGCACGTGCTCGCCGCGCAGAAGGATAAGGTCTGGCCGCTGATCGAGCAGGGCGCGATCATCTATGTCTGCGGCGACGGCAGCAAGATGGAGCCCGACGTCAAGGCGGCGCTCGTCGCGATCCACCGCGAGAAGAGCGGCAGCGATGCCGCTGTCGGTGCACGCTGGATCGAGGAGATGGGCGCGAACAACCGATATGTGCTGGACGTCTGGGCGGGCGGGTGACCGCCGGCCCAATCGTGCTAAACGTCAGGCATGATTCCCTGGGAAAAACTCGACACCGCTAAGATCCCCGGCTCCGACGAAGAGCTCCGCCTGATGCGGCGGGGCAAGGAGTTCTCGATCAAGCTCGGCACCAACGAGCTGATGAACAGCCGCCTGTCGGGCTCCGAGGCCGCGCTTGCGACGCTCGCGGCAAAGCAGATCGAGACGGTCGCAAAGCCGGTCGTCCTCATCGGCGGTCTCGGTATGGGCTTTACATTGCGCGCGGCGCTTGCCGTGCTTGGGCCTAAGGCGAAGATCGTTGTCTCCGAGCTGGTGCCGGCCGTGGTCACCTGGGCACGCGGCCCGATGGCTGAGGTTTTCGGCGACAGCCTCGATGATGTCAGGGTGGACATCCGGGAGATTGACGTGGGCGAAGTCATCCGGGCGCAACGCTCGGCCTTCGACGCCGTTCTCCTTGACGTCGACAACGGGCCGGAGGGGCTGACCCGCAAGGGCAACGACGCGCTCTACAGCGCAAGCGGACTGCAGGCGGCGAAGACGACGTTGCGGCCGGGCGGTGTGCTTGCCGTCTGGTCGTCCGGATCAAATCCCGCCTTCACCAAACGTCTTGGTCGCGCAGGTTTCGACGTCAACGAGGTCAACGTCCGCGCCACCGGCAGAGGCGGCGGCGCACGCCACGTGATCTGGATCGCAAGGAAGAGCTAGGCCGCCCGCGCCGCCGCCCCGTGCGCGTGCGTATCGATGGCGCCGATGATCTCCGGCCAGAACCGCATCGGCAGCGCGTGGCCCATGCCCTCGATCATCAGGAGCTTTGCCCCCGGAATTGACTCCGCCGTGTCCTTGCCGCCTTCGGGACGGACCAGGGGATCGACCGTGCCGTGAATGACCAGTGTCGGAATCTTCACGCTATGCAGCCGTTCCTTGCGGCTGCCGGACGCAAGCACGGCGCGGAGTTGCCGCCCGACACCCGCCGGATTGAGGCCGCGCGCGAACACCCGCTCTGCCCGGCCGACGTCCAGCGCTTCCTCCTCGGGAAAATGCCCGACGCGCAGCACCTTCCAGGTCTGGCCAAAGCGGATCATGAATTCCTCTTTGCTGCGCGGCGGCGGCGCCATCAGCATCGCGGCCGCTTCGCGTGTCGGCGGCGGCACCCGCGGATTGCCCGTGGTCGACATGATCGAGGTCAGCGAGCGCACGCGCTCGGGAAACGACAGCGTCACCTCCTGTGCGATCATGCCGCCCATGGAGGCGCCGACCAGATGCGCCGACTTGATGCCGAGCGCATCCATCAGCCCGGCCGTATCCTTGGCCATGTCGATCAGCTTGTAAGTCGCCGCGACGGGAATCCTGAGGAAGCGAAGCTTCAATAGCTCGAGCGGGCTCAGCCGCTTGCCTCCTGTGAGATGGCTCGACTTCCCGATGTCGCGATTGTCGAAGCGGATCACGCGAAAGCCGCGTGCGGCGAGCTGCTCGCAGAACGCATCGTCCCAATGGATCATCTGCGCCCCGAGCCCCATGATCAGCAGCAGCGGCTCGGCATTGTCGTTGCCGAAGATCTCGTAGCAGATGTCGATGCCGTTGGCGCGGACGGTCTGAGGCGGCTGATGGACGGTCACGGTCGCGATCCCTCGCTGCTGATCAATGCTGTATTGCACGGTTTCCCGCGGCAAAGAAGCCTGTGTGTGCCACCGGGCCGCTTGCCGGTTGACCGGCCCCTCGCAACGGTGTGGTATGGCCAAAAAAGAAGGGCATCGAAGCTCTCGATATCAGGAGGACGCCGATGACCGACAAGACCAATGACCCCGTCGCCATGTGGCAGAAGATGATGGGCGAGATGGAGAAGGGGTTCAACTCCTTCGCCAACCAGGCCATGTCGTCGCCCGAGTTTTCCCAGGCAATGAACCGCGCGGGCGGAGTTGCTGCAGGTGCTCAGAAGCAGCTGGGCGAGGTCATGGAGAAATACCTCGTCGCAATGAACCTGCCGAGCCGGGAGCAGGTGACGGGTCTTGCGGAGCGTCTGCAGTCGATCGAAGCCCAGGTCGCCGAGATGAGGTCGATGCTCGGGAAGCTGGCGGCAAGTTCGGGCATCTCGCAGGACTCCGATGGGACGCCGCGTCCGCCACGGACGAAGCGTCCACCCTCCGAAGACGGAGAGCGGCCATGAACGCGCAAACGGGACTTGATTTCGCATCTATCCCGGAGCGCATCCAGTCCGAGGTGCAGCGTGCCATCCAGCGCAGCATCAAGGGCGTCGAATATTTCTCGACCTCCGGCCCGACGCTCGGCTCGACGCCAAAGGACGTGCTGCATTCGCGCGGCACGATGAGCCTCTATCACTACCGACCGATGTCGGACGAGATCTATCGCGTGCCGGTGCTGATCGTGATGGCGACGACCAATCGCGGCTACATCCTCGATCTCGTGCCCGGCCAGAGCTTCATCGAGTTCCTGCTCAGGCGTGGCTACGACGTCTACATGCTCGACTGGAGCGCGCCGCGGCCGGAGGAGAAGAGCCTGCGGATGGAGGACTACGTCCTCGACTTCATCCCGGATTGCATCCGCCGCGTGCAAGCCGATTCCGGCGAGCAGGACGTCTCCGTCATCGGCTATTGCTTCGGCGGCGTGTTGTCGCTGCTCTACGGCTCGATCCACAAGGACGGGCCGATGAAGAATCTGATCTGCTTCACCACGCCGATCGATTTCCGCGAGATGAAGCTGTTCTCCAATTTCTCCGATCGCCGCTATTTCGACGTCGACCGCCTCGTCGACAGCGTCGGCAACGTGCCGCCGGAGATGATCCTGTCCTCGTTCGAGATGTTGCGCCCGGCTTCGCGCACGGTGAGCCAGATCCAGCTCTGGGAAAACATCTGGAACGATGAGTTCGTCAAGTCCTATCGCATGTTCGATCGTTGGGCGACCGACACGCTGCCGCTCGCGGGCGAATATTTTCGCACCATCACCAAGGACCTGATGTGGGACAACAAGCTGTTCAACGACACCATGTCGGTCGGCGGCCGCGCCGCAAAACTCGAAAATATAAGGGTGCCGATGCTGCACGCGGTCGCCGAGCACGATCACATCGTGCCTTATGACGCCGCAAAGCACCTGATCACCAAGATCGGGTCCGAGGACAAGGAAGAGGTGATGCTGAAAGGCGGTCACGTCTCGCTGGTCGCCGGCGCCAACGCCGTGAAGCGGCTGTGGCCGAAACTGGATTCCTGGTTGGGAAAGAGATCGACATGAGTGAGCAGCGTTCCTATCCGCGTCACGTCAAGACCGACGCCGGCGATATCGAGATCCGCTTGATGTCGCCCGGCGACGAAGCCGCCGTGCTCGCCTTCGGCCAACGTCTTCCGTCCCATGATCTGTTGTTCCTGCCGCGCAATATCAGCCAGCCCAAGGTACTCTCCGCCTGGGTCAAGGAGATCGAGCGCGGCGCGATCACGAGCCTGCTCGCCGTGAAGGGCGGCGACGTCGTCGGCTGCGGCACGCTGGTGCGCGATCCGCATTCATGGTCACCTCATGTCGGTGAGATCCGCATGGTGGTCTCGTCCGATGTGCGCGGGCAGGGGGTCGGCAAGGCGCTCTCGCAGGAGACCTTCGCGCTTGCGCTCGGTGCGGGGCTGGAAAAGCTCTCGGTGCAGATGACGGTCGACCAGCAGGCGGCGATCGCCTTGTTCGAAGGCCTCGGCTTCAAGGCCGAGGCCTTGCTGCGCGACCATGTCAGGGACATCGACGGCAAGACCCACGACATCGTCGTGCTCGGGCACAACATCGCTCAGGTCCAGGCCCAGATGGAGGCCTATGGATTGCCAGGCGCGGTCCAGCATTAGGGCAAAGATCGGGCCGATGCGGGCCTAATCTGGTCCAATCAGCCTTAAGAGGCATCATACCGCCTCGTGTTAAGGCTGTTCACGATCTCGTGATGTCGCGGTGCAATACGAATATTGCATCGCACAATTTGCTATGTCATATAAGCCGTGCCCCGGGCCATCGAGGACGGGGTGAGCCCATAGCTCAACCCAATGAGGATGGAGAGAACCCCAATGACCACCGAAACCAACACCGCTTTCGACGGCTTCAAGGACGCTTTCAAGAACATCCAGAACCTGGAAGTTCCCGAGGCCGCCCGCGAGTTCGTCAAGAAGACGGCCAACAACGCCAAGGACCGTGCTGCCGAGGCTTTCGCCGGCTCCGAGCGGGTGACCGCCGCCGTCGAGAACGCGGTGACCGAGTCCGTCACTGAAGCCGGCAAGATCAGCCGCAACATCCAGCAGGCGATCTATGAAGACGCCGAGGCGTTCTTCTCGGGCATCGACAAGCTCGCGTCCGCCAAGTCGATCAGCGAGGCCGTCGAGATCCAGTCGAGCCTGCTCCGCGCCCGCGGTGAAGTGTTCGTCTCGCGCGCCAAGGCGACCGCCGACTATTTCGGCAAGCTCGCCGCCAATGGCGCGAAGTCCGCTCAGGACAATTTCGCCAAGGTCTACAACAAGACCGCCTGATCCGGCGCCCTGACGAGAAACTGAATTTGAGGCCCGCTTCGGCGGGCCTTTGTTTTTTGTTTTGCGCCGCCGTCATTGCGAGGAGCCCGCGACAAAATTGCGAAGCAATTTTGCGCTGGTGCGACGAGGCGATCCCGAGGCTTTCCATGGAGACACACTGGATTGCTTCGCTTCGCCAGCAATGACGAGTACTGTGATGCCGCCATGAACGCACCTGCCACCTTCTCCTTCGACTCGCCCGGCGATGCAGAACGCGCGGCCGAGCTGCGCCGCGTTAAAGCGCTGGCGACACTGGTGTTGGCCGCGACACTGGCGCTGTTCGTGGTCGCAAAGTGGTTGCTGCCCGTGCATCCCGTGTTCGGCTTCATCGCGGCCTTCGCGGAAGCCGCGACCATCGGCGGGCTCGCCGACTGGTACGCCGTGGTTGCACTGTTCAAGCGGCCGCTGGGCCTGCCGATCCCGCATACCGCCATCATCCAGAGCAATCAGGCCCGCATCGCCGACAAGCTCGGCGAGTTCATCCAGGTGCATTTCCTCGAGGCAGGCCCGGTCGAGGCCAAGCTGAAGGAAATCGATTTCGGCTCTTTCGTCGCGGATTGGCTGCGCGACCGCAAGCGCAGTGACGATCTGGCGCGTTTTGCGCTGCGGCTGTTGCCGGAGGCCGTTTCCGCGACGGAGACCTCCGGCCTGATGACCTTCATCATCCGCCGCATGTCCTCGCAGCTCCAGGCGATCGACCTTGCACCGCTCGCCGCCGGCACGCTGCGCGGCTTCGTGGCGGAGGGGCGGCACCAGATTCTGTTCGACGATCTCCTGCGCGTGATGCACGAAACGCTGAACCAGAAGGAGACGATGGCGATGATCCGCGACAAGGTGCGCGCGGAATTGCCGACCCTGCTCAGGCTCTACCGCGCCGACAAATTCCTGGTGAACAAGATCGTCGCGTCCGCCACCGCGTTCTTCGAGGAAGTGCGCAGTGATCCCAAACATCCATTCCGCGGCGAGTTCGACCGCATGGTGCTGAGCTTCGTCGACAGGCTCGGCACCGACCAGGCCTATATCGACCGCATCGACGGATTGAAGCGCGATCTGCTTGCGCGGCCCGAGCTCGCCGACCTTGCCCGCACCGTCTGGGCCAACACGCGCTCCTTCATCGAGCGCAGCGCCAGCGGTGAGACGCAGGTGCTCCAGCATCATCTCGCCGGCATGTTCGTTGCGGCCGGTGAGGCGCTCGCCGGTGATGCCGAATTGCGTGGCGAGATCAACAAGGGCGTGGTGACCGTGCTGCGCAGCTTCGTTGCCGATCAGAAGGGCGGCGTCTCGACCTTCATCTCCGACCAGGTCAAGGCGTGGAATATGTCGCAGCTGATTTCGCTGATCGAAATCAACATCGGACGCGACCTGCAATACATCCGCTTCAACGGGTCCCTGATCGGTGGTCTCGCAGGGCTTGCGCTCTACTCCGTAGAATTCCTGCTCCGATTGCTGTGACTTTTGCGTCACGGCCGTTAGCATTAGCGCGCAGGCCTATTGTCGCCTCGCGTCTCTCCCGCTTGAATGTCGGGAACCGGCCGCCTAGCTGATTCATGTTGCGTTGCGGAACGATCAAGAAGCCGGTGCATTGGCATTCATGCCCATTTGTCGGCCTCGCAGCCGGCGGCCTTTCCAGGAATTCTTCCCAGGGGAAATATTGATGACCGCAACTGCCCAGACGCTGCGCCCGCCGTCCCGCACTTTGATGTTTCTGGAGGGGCGCGCGCTCCACGAGTTCGGCGCATTCCTCGGCGCGCTGCCGCTTCTGAGTCTTGCGCCGCGCGGCGATGGGCATCCGGTGCTGGTGCTGCCGGGCCTCGTGGCCTCGGACGCATCTACGCGAGCGTTGCGCACGTTCCTGACCAGCAAGGGCTATGTGGTGAGCGGTTGGCGTCAGGGTCGCAATTACGGCCTGCGCGAGGGCGTGCAGCATGCGATGGTCGATCTGGTTCACGAGCTCAGCGACAAGCACGGCCGCAAGGTCAGCCTGGTTGGATGGAGCCTCGGCGGCCTCTATGCGCGCCAGCTCGCCAAGATGATGCCGGAGTGCGTGCGCCAGGTGATCACGCTCGGCAGCCCATTTGCCGGCGATCCGCGCTCGACCAACGCCTGGCGCGTCTACGAATGGGCGAGTGGCCGCAAGGCCGACGAGGTCGATCCCCGTTTCGGCGGTGCGCTTTCCGTCCCGCCGCCGGTGCCGACCACCGCCATCTTCAGCCGCACCGACGGCGTCTGCGCCTGGCAGGGCTGCATGGAGAAGACAGGCGCACAGACCGAAAGCATCGAGGTCGAAAGCAGCCATTGCGGCATGGGTCATCATCCCGCCGTGGTCTATGCCGTGGCCGACCGCCTCGCGCAGAAGGAAGGTCAGTGGCAACCTTTCGATCGCAGCGGCTGGCGCAGCGTGGTCTATCCCGACCCGCATCGGTAAGCGGTCTGCATGGTTCGCCCTGCGACGCGAACCATCGTCCGGTGACCCGGCCCTGCCGCGCTCCTCACCACGAGGGTTGAGAGCAGGTGACGCCGCGGGATAGAGGGTCGACCTCATCCTGAGGGGGCGCGAAGCGCCGTCTCGAAGGATCGGGCCCGGCTCTCGCATGGTCGTTCCCGTCCATTGTCGCACCCGCACCAAACGCGCTATGCCTCGCGCATGGCGCATCCGTTGTCCCGCATTATCGACCAGCTCAAGCGCGAGCCGTCGCGCACCGGCTCCATCGTCATCACCGTGTTTGGCGATGCCATCGTGCCGCGTGGCGGTGTGGTGTGGCTCGGCACGCTGCTGGAATTCTTCGAAAGCCTGGACATCGACAGCGGCGTGGTGCGTACCGCGATGTCGCGGCTTGCGGCGGACGGCTGGCTGACGCGCGAAAAGGTCGGTCGCAACAGTTTTTATCGCCTTGCCGACAAGGGGAGGCAGACGTTTGAAGCCGCCACGCGCCACATCTATGATCCGCCGCCGTCCGACTGGACCGGGCGCTTCGAGCTGTTGTTGATCGGCAATGGCGAGGACCGGGACGCCTCGCGCGAAGCACTCCGCAACGCCGGCTTCGGCAGTCCGCTGCCCGGCGTTTGGGTCGCGCCGTCGGGCGTGCCGGTGCCGGATGAGGCCGCGGGGGTGATCCGTCTCGAAGTCTCGGCCGAGGATGACAGCGGCCGCCGCCTGCTCAGCGCGAGCTGGCCGCTGGAGCGCACCGCGGATGCCTATTTGAAATTCATGAAGACGTTCGAGCCGCTTCGCGCCGCACTCGCGCGTGGCGCGGAGCTTTCCGAAGCCGACGCCTTCACAGCGCGCATCCTGCTGATCCACTATTACCGCCGCGTCGTGCTGCGCGATCCCTTGCTGCCGGAGAGCCTGCTGCCGGCGGATTGGCCGGGCCGGGCCGCTCGCGAACTCTGCGGCGAGATCTATCGCGCGCTGCTCGTCCCATCGGAACAATGGCTCGACGGCCATGGAACCAACGAAAAGGGGCCGTTGCCGCCGGCGCGAAAGCTCCTGGAACGGAGGTTCGGCGGCTGATCAATATGTTACA
The DNA here is from genome assembly GCF_011602485.2 of Bradyrhizobium sp. 1(2017). NCBI lineage: Bacteria > Pseudomonadati > Pseudomonadota > Alphaproteobacteria > Hyphomicrobiales > Nitrobacteraceae > Bradyrhizobium > Bradyrhizobium sp. 1(2017). Next base: position 2,592,488 of record NZ_CP050022.2, read on the forward strand.
GAAATATCTTGCATGAACTGATTTGTGTTATATATTGCCTCCCAACAAATCGGGAGGATGCGCATGTACACCCAGGCGCTGAACACGGCCGAGACCGATGATCGCGGTCTGGAGGACGCTGGCAGAGCTGCGCAATTCCAGGCGCGCATCGATGCCGAGGAACGCATCGAGCCGAACGACTGGATGCCCGCGGCCTATCGCAAGACGCTCACCCGCCAGATCTCCCAGCACGCCCATTCCGAGATCGTCGGCATGCTGCCCGAAGGCAACTGGATCACACGCGCGCCGACGCTGCGCCGCAAGGCCGCGCTGCTCGCCAAGGTGCAGGACGAATGCGGCCATGGGCTCTATCTCTACGCCGCCGCCGAAACGCTTGGTACCTCGCGCGAAGAGCTGGTCGACGCCATGCTGGCGGGGAAAGCCAAATATTCCTCGATCTTCAATTACCCGACGCTGACCTGGGCCGACATCGGCACCATCGGATGGCTGGTCGACGGCGCCGCGATCATGAACCAGATCCCGCTGTGCCGCTGCTCCTATGGCCCGTATGCGCGCGCAATGATCCGCGTCTGCAAGGAGGAGTCGTTTCACCAGCGTCAGGGCTACGAGATCATGCTGACGCTGTGCCGCGGCTCGGACGAGCAGAAGGCGATGGCGCAGGACGCGCTGAACCGCTGGTGGTGGCCCGTGCTGATGATGTTCGGCCCGCCGGACGCGACGAGCCAGCACAGCGACACCTCGACGAGATGGAAGATCAAGCGGTTCTCGAATGATGAGCTGCGCCAGAAATTCGTCGATGCCACCGTCCCGCAGGCGCAATATCTCGGCCTCACCATTCCCGATCCCGGCATGATTCAGGATGCCGAGGGCCACTGGCGCTACAGCGAGATCGACTGGACCGAGTTCAAGCAGGTGCTCGCCGGCAACGGCCCCTGCAATCGCGAACGCATGGCCGCGCGCCGCAAGGCGCACGAGGAAGGCGCCTGGGTACGCGAGGCGGCGGCCGCCTATGCTGCCAAGCGCGTGCAGCGCCAGGCGGCCCAAGCTGCCGAATAGGGAGGTCACGATGGCCACGCCGAACACCCCGCTGTGGGAAGTCTTCATTCGCAGCCGTAACGGGCTCGCGCACAAGCATGTCGGCTCGCTGCATGCCAGCGACGCGACGATGGCGCTGCAGGCTGCCCGCGACATCTACACCCGCCGCGGCGAGGGCCTGTCGATCTGGGTCGTGCCGTCGACCGCGATCACCGCGAGCGATCCCACGGAGAAGGGCATGATGTTCGAGCCGGCGGAATCGAAGATCTACCGGCACCCGACATTCTACGAGGTGCCGGAAGAAGTGGGGCACATGTGATGGCCGTCGCCAACATCCAGGTCTCCGAAACGCCGCTGGTGCTCTACGCGCTGCGCCGCGCCGACGATGCGCTGATCCTCGGTCACCGGCTGTCGGAATGGTGCGGGCATGCGCCGATGATGGAAGAGGACATGGCGCTGTCCAACATTGCGCTCGATCTCATCGGCCAGGCGCGCGAGCTCTACAGCTACGCCGCCAAGGTCGAGGGCAAGGACAACGACGAGGACAAGCTCGCTTACCAGCGCGATGTCAGGCAGTACCGCAACCTGCTGCTGGTCGAGCAGCCCAATGGCGATTTCGCCCAGACGCTGGTGCGGCAGTTCTTCTATTCCGCCTTCGCCGATCTTTACTGGCGGGCGATGATGACCTCGCGCGATACGACGCTTGCGGCCATTGCGGCCAAGTCGGAGAAAGAGAGCGCCTATCACCTGCGTCATGCCTCGGAATGGATCATCCGGCTCGGCGACGGCACGGACGAAAGTCATGCCCGCGCGCAAGGAGCGATTGATCATCTCTGGGCCTTTACCGGTGAGATGTTTGCCGTCGATGACGGCGAACGCGCGCTGATCCATGCCGGTATCGCCGTCGATCCCGGGAGCTTGCGCGGTCGCTGGCTGACAACGCTCACCGACATCGCCCACGAAGCAACGCTGGCGCTGCCGCAAAACGATTGGATGCAACAGGGCGGTCGTGCAGGCCGCCATAGCGAGCATCTCGGTCATCTCCTGTCCGAGCTGCAGTCGATGCAGCGTACGTTTCCGGGGCTGACATGGTGACGGTGCTCGACCACGACAGCGAGCTGCGCAAACGCGCCTGGGACGCCGCGGCGAGCGTGGTCGATCCCGAGATCCCGGTGCTGACCATCGCCGATCTCGGCGTGCTCCGCGATATCGTGCTCGACGGCGATGATGTCGAGGTCGCGATCACGCCGACTTATTCCGGCTGCCCGGCCATGAACATGATCGCGCTTGAAATCGAGCTCGCCCTGGAACGCGCAGGCTTCCATCGTCCGAAGGTGCGCACGGTGCTGTCGCCGGCCTGGACCACCGACTGGATGAGCGAGGAGGGGCGCGAGAAGCTGCGCGCCTACGGCATCGCGCCGCCGCAAGCCTCGAACTCTCGCCGCGCGCTGTTCGGCGAGCAGGCCGTCGAGTGTCCACAATGCGGCTCCGACAAGACCGAGCTCTTGTCCGAATTCGGTTCGACCTCCTGCAAGGCGCTGTGGCGCTGCAGGGTGTGCCGTGAACCCTTCGACTATTTCAAGTGTCATTGAGGCGCACGATGCCAACCCCATCGTCATTGCGAGCGAAGCAAGGCAATCCTGACTGCCTCGGCCGAAACGGTCTGGATTGCTTCGTCGCAAGGGCTCCTCGCAATGACGGCTCGAATCCGAGGTGCCCGTAATGTCCGCAGCCGCACCGCGCTTCCATCGCCTGGCCGTCAAGGATCTCCGCCGCGAGGCATCAGACGCCGTCTCGATGACCTTCACCATCCCCGGCGAACTCGCCGGCGACTACGCCTTCACGCCCGGCCAGTATCTCACGCTCCGCACCTTGCTCGAGGGCGAGGAGGTGCGCCGCTCCTATTCGATCTGTTCCGGCCCTGATGACGGAGAGATCCGCATCGCCGTGAAGAAGGTCGACGGCGGCGCGTTTTCGAGTTGGGCGGCGGACGAGTTGAAATGCGGCGACGAGCTGGATGTGATGACGCCGACGGGGCGCTTCGGCGTGATCCCGCCGACCGAGAGCGGGCGCACCCATGTCGGCTTTGCCGCGGGATCCGGCATTACGCCGATCCTGTCGATCGTCAAGGGCACGCTCGCGCGAGAGCCGGACAGCCGCTTCTTCCTGTTCTACGGCAACCGCGCCACCGACAACATCATGTTTCTCGAAGCGCTGGAGGAGCTCAAGGACCGCTTCATCGATCGCTTCTCGATCTTCCACGTCATCTCCGGCGAGGAGCAGGACATCCCGATCCTGCATGGCCGGCTCGATGGTAACAAGGTGAGGGTGCTCTTGCGCTCGCTGATCCCGGCGGCGAGCGTCGATCACGTCTTCATTTGTGGCCCAGCAGGCATGAGCGAGGACATCGAGGCGACCTGCCGCGGTCTCGGCATCGCGGAAGAGCGGATCCATGTGGAGCGCTTCGTCTCGGAGTTCGGCGGCAAGCCGCGGCCGAAGAGGGTCGTTGCGCCCGACGCGCCCCCGAAGGCGATCGCGTCCCTCATTATCGACGGCAAGCGCCGCGACGTGCCCGTCGCCGAGGACGAGGCGATCCTCGATGCCGCGCTGCGGGCCGGCGTCGATCTGCCCTTCGCCTGCAAGGGCGGCATGTGCTCGACCTGCCGTGCCAAGCTGGTCGACGGCGAGGCGCCGATGGACCTCAACTATTCGCTGGAACCCTGGGAGCTGAATGCCGGCTTTGTTCTCACCTGCCAGGCCAAGCCATCGTCGGAGCGGGTCGTGGTCGATTACGACCACGTTTGACAGCGTTGGCGTGGCAGCAGAACATCATGATCAAGAATTTCGCCGGGAGAAGCGCGTGAACGTCAAAGCCGCCCTGTCGCCTGAGGATGTTGCCCGCGCCTGCGCTGACGCGATGTGGGCGGAGGACGATGCCTCCAAGGGGCTCGGCATGGAGATCGTCGAGATCGGCCCGGGCTTTGCCACGCTGGCAATGACGGTGCGGCCGGACATGGTCAACGGCCAGCGCATCGCCCATGGCGGTTTCATCTTCACACTCGCGGATTCCGCCTTTGCCTTTGCCTGCAACTCGCACAACGAGCGCGTGGTGGCGGGGCAGGGCCAGATCACCTTCATCAAGCCGGGCAAGCTCGGCGACCGCCTCGTCGCGAGAGCGCGCGAAGTCACGCGCGGCGGCCGCTCCGGCATCTACGATGTGCGGGTCACCGCAGGCGATATCGTCATCGCGGAATTTCGCGGTCATTCGCGTGTCATTCCCGGCACGTGGCTGCCGCAGCAAGACAAATAAGAAGAACGAACCAATGTGGGGAAACGAGGATGGCTCTGACCAGACGCAAGGAAGGTGGCAGCTCCTATAGCGCCGAGATGGACGCGCAGGAGCGCGCCTCGCGCGACGAGATCATGGCACTGCAGAAGCAGCGGCTGACATGGTCGCTGAAACACGCCTATGACAACGTCGCGCATTACCGCAAGGCGTTCGACGAAGCCGGCGTGCATCCGTCGGACTTTCGCGAACTCTCCGATCTTTCGAAATTTCCGTTCACCGTGAAGACGGACTTGCGCGACAACTATCCGTTCAACATGTTCGCGGTGCCGCGCGAAAAGCTGGTGCGCGTGCACGCCTCGTCGGGCACCACAGGCAAGCCGATCGTCGTCGGCTATACGCAGGCCGACATCGACACCTGGTCCGCAGTGATGGCGCGATCGATCCGCGCCGCCGGCGGCCGCAGCGGCATGATCATCCACAATGCCTACGGTTACGGCCTCTTCACCGGCGGGCTCGGCGTACACTACGGCGCGGAAAAGCTCGGTTGCACCGTAGTGCCGATTTCCGGCGGCATGACCGAGCGGCAGGTGCAACTCATCAACGATTTCCGCCCTGACATCATCACGGTGACGCCGAGCTACATGCTGGCGATCCTCGACGAGTTCAAGCGCCAGAAGCTCGATCCGCGCCAATGCTCGCTCAAGGTCGGCATTTTCGGCGCGGAGCCCTGGACCAATGCAATGCGCGCCGAGATCGAGGACGCCTTCGACATGGACGCGACCGACATCTATGGCCTCTCCGAGGTGATTGGCCCCGGCGTCGCGCAGGAATGCATCGAGACCAAGGATGGTCTGCACATCTGGGAGGACCATTTCTATCCCGAAGTGATCGATCCCCAGACGGGCGCGGTGCTGCCCGATGGGGAGAAGGGCGAGCTTGTCTTCACGTCCCTGACCAAGGAAGCTTTTCCGGTGATCCGCTATCGCACTCGCGACCTGACGCGGCTCCTTCCCGGCACGGCACGCCCCGGCATGCGGCGCATGGAGAAGGTGACGGGGCGCTCCGACGACATGATCATCCTGCGCGGGGTCAATTTGTTTCCGACCCAGATCGAGGAGGTGCTGCTCGCGACCGATTGGTGCGGCGGGCACTTCATCCTGGAGCTGACCCGCGAAGGGCGGATGGACGAATTGACCATCATCGCCGAGGCGAGGTCGGAAAGCTGGGACGGCCGGGGGCTCGTCGATCATGCCGATCGCATCTCGACCCATATCAAGAACACGATCGGGATCAGCTCGAAGGTGAGGGTGGTCGCGCCGGCCACGCTGGAACGTTCGCTCGGCAAGGCCAAACGCCTCTACGACAAGCGGCCCAAGGACTGACTTGACGGATTGACTTGACCGGCCGCAGAGGCGACAAGGCCCGCGAGAAATCACGGGTCTTTCGATGTCGCCAGCCGATACCAAAACCATCGAAGCGCGCTGCGTGCGCCTCAATGCCAAGGCCGAAAACGCCGCCGCGCTTGCGCCGGTGGTCGAGCGTCATACGCTCACGCGCGGTTCGGACGATCTCCTGATCGAGGTGAAGGCTGCTGCCGTCAATCCATCCGACGTCAAGGCTGCGACGGGGCTGATGCCCTATGCCGTCTTCCCGCGCACCCCGGGCCGTGACTATTCCGGCGTGGTGATCGGTGGGCCGGCCGGTACGATTGGCCGTGAGGTGTTCGGCTCGTCGGGCGATCTCGGCATCCGCCGCGATGGCACTCACGCGACGCATCTCCTGGTCGAAGCCGACGCCGTGGTCGAGAAGCCGCAGACGGTGTCCTGGGAGGAGGCCGCCGGCATCGGCGTGCCCTTCGTCACGGCCATGGAAGGCTTTCGTCGGGCCGGCGTACCGAAGAGTGGCGAAACGGTGCTGGTGTTTGGCGTCAACGGCAAGGTCGGCCAGGCCGCCGTGCAGATCGCGACTTGGCAAGGCGCACGTGTCATCGGCGTGGTGCGCAAGGCGGAGGCCTATGAAGGCCACGCCAACGCACCCATCGAGGTGATCGACGCCTCCGCGGTCGACGTCGCCGCGCGTGTACGCGAAGTGACCGGCGGAAAGGGCGCCGACATTGTCTTCAACACTGTGGGCGATCCCTATTTCCAGGTGGCGCACAAATCGCTTGCGTTGCGCGGCCGCCAGATCCTGATCGCCGCGATCGACCGCATCGTGCAATTCAACATTCTCGAGTTCTACCGCGGCCAGCACACCTATGTCGGCATCGACACGCTGGGTCTGTCCTCCGCCGCAACCGGCGCGGTGCTGCGGGAGCTCGGCCCGGGCTTTGCCAGCGGGCAGCTAAGACCGTTCCCGATCAAGGCGGACGCCGTCTATCCCCTGGAACGCGCAAGGGAGGCCTATGTCGCGGTTGCTGGCTCCTCGCGCGACCGCGTGATCCTGAAGCCGTAGAAATGGACTCGTCCGTCCAACTCGTCATCCTCGCCGGCCTCGTCATCGGCCTGATCTACGGCGCAGTCGGCCTGCTCAGCGGCTTCTGCCTGATGAGCAGCATGCGTGGCTGGCTCGCGCAGGGGGACGGACGGCTGGTGCGGACCTATGCGCTGGCGATGGCCGTCGCGATCGCCGCCAGCCAATTGTTGGCGGGCAGCGGCATGGCGGACCTCGGCAAATCGATCTACCTGCAACAATCCTTCTCGGTGCCGGTGCTGTTCCTCGGCGGCCTGCTGTTCGGCTACGGCATGGTGCTGTCGAACGGCTGCGGCTCGCGGGCACTGGTGCTGCTCGGGTGCGGCAATCTCAGGTCCTTCGTCGTCGTGATCGTGCTGGCGATCGCTGCGCAGATGACGCTCAAGGGCCTGATCGCGCCAGCGCGCATTGCGCTGGTTCAGGCGTCGCAAACGACCGTCAACGCAAATTCGCTGCCGTCGCTGCTGGCAGCCTTCGGTGCCGCTGAAGCGACCTCGCGTGCGCTCGCGGCCTCGGCGATCGTCGTCGCGCTGATCCTCTTTGCATTCGCGCATCCAGCGTTCCGGCGCTCGCCGGGCCAGGCCGCGGCGGGCGTCATCGTCGGCCTCCTCGTCGCCGGTGGCTGGTTCGCCACCGGCTTCCTCGGCGCCGACGACTTCAATCCGGTGCCGGTGACCTCGCTCACCTTCGTCGCTCCGATCGCCGATAGCCTCCAATACGCCATGCTCTCGACCGGCCTGACACTGAACTTCGGCATTGCTACGGTCGCCGGTGTCTTCGCCGGGAGCCTGATCACGGCGCTCGCCACCGGCCGCTTCCATTTCGAAGGCTATTCCTCACCGCGGCACATGCTGCGTTCGGCCGGCGGCGCCGCGCTGATGGGCATCGGCGGTGTGATGGCGTTCGGCTGCTCGATCGGGCAGGGGCTGACCGGAATATCGACGCTTGCGGTGGGCTCGTTCGTGGCCGTTGCGGGCATCCTGATCGGCACCACGGCGGGCCTGCGCGGGAGCTTGCGCGTTCAGCCGCTCGCGGTGGCCTGACCGCGCAGGATCCGGTCGCCGAGCGTCGCAAGGCCGATGCCGGTGACGATCAGCGCGGCTGCGATCGCGAGGCTCATGTCGATGGGTTCGCCCAGAAGGATCGCAGCGCTGGCGATGCCGACGAGCGGTGTCCCGGTGGTGCCGAGCGACGTCGTCAAGGCTGAGATGCTCTTGTTGACCATCGACATCGCCCAATAAGCCAGCACCGTTCCGATCAGCCCCGAATAGAGAAACAACAACACCAGCCTCCACGACCACGTCACCTGCGGGAGGCCGTCCGCGGCCATTGCGCCGACCGACAGCACGATTGTTGCCACCAGCACCTGCCAGAACAACAGCTGAAGCGGGAACCCGATCCAGCGATGCGCGCGGATATAGATGATGTTCGCAGCCCAGGAGATCGCGGCCAGGATGACCATGCCGGCGCCGAGCAGGACGTTGGTGTTGGTCCAGTCGATCGAGGACGGATTGAGGATGACGGCAAGGCCGATCAGCCCGAGCAGAGCGCCGGCGAGCTTTGGCGCGGTCAGCGTGTCCTTTCCGAGCAGGGGCGCGGCGAGTGCGACCCAGAGCGGCGTGGTGTAGCCGAGCACGACGCCCTTGCTTGCAGGCAGGAAGCGAAGGCCGGCGGCAACCAGGATCGAGAACAGCGTCATGTGCAGCAGCGCCACGCTCAGGATCACGGGTATGTCGCGCCGCTCCGGAATCACCAGATTGTTGCTAGGTCCGAGGATCACGAGCAATCCGGCCAGCGCGATCCAGCTCCGGATCGCCGCGACCCACAGCGGCGGGACGAACTGCACGAGCTGCTTGGTCACCGACCAGTTCACGCCCCAAGCCAGCACCACGATGAGGAACAGGCCGACGGCCGCACGGGGTGGCAGGGAGTTCATGTCGCAGGTCCTTGAAGCAGTCCGGGCCGCCGGATAGCATCCCGATTGGCACCTGAAAAAGTGCCAGATCGGAGAAGAATAGGGTGCCAGTATCCGACACGACGATTTCCGCCCTGATCGAGCTGAGGCGGCCCGACGGCGAGGGGCTGGTGGTGCAACTGACGAGCCAGCTCCGAGGCCTGATCGCGACCGGCCGCCTCGGCAAAGGCCGCGCGCTGCCGTCGAGCCGACGGCTTGCGAGCGATCTCGGCGTTTCGCGCAACACCGTCACATACGCGTTCGAGCAGCTCGCGGCCGAGGGATATCTTGAAGCGTCCCCGGGGCGCCGTCCCGTGGTCACGATCGACGGCGGCGAACGCATCGAACAAGCGGGCGCCGTGGGAGCGGACGATCGCGCCGGCAGGCCGCGGCTCTCACCCTGGGCTGCGAAACTTCAGCAGGCCGACTGGCCGACGTCCTATCAGGGGCAGCTCAAACCGCTGCGCCCGGGGCTGGGCGATTTCAGGGAGTTTCCGAACGAGGTCTGGGCGCGATGCCTGCGCCGCAGCGCCGTGCATGCAGGCCGGCGCGAACTCGGACCCGTCAACCGGCGCCGCCTGCGCGAGGCGCTGGCGCATTATCTGGCAACCAGCAGGGACGTTCGCGCCACGGCGGACCAGATTATGATCCTGCCGAGCGCGCAGGCCGCACTGACCTTGATTGCTGCCACCGTTGTTTCGCCGGGGGATGAGGTGTGGGTCGAGGATCCCGGCTATCCCGGCGCGGCGGCGGCCTTCCACGCATCCGGTGCGCGCGTCACCGGCATCAGGCTGGACGGCCAGGGCATGCAGCGGATGCCGGGCCTCGCCGCTCCAAGACTGATCTTCATGACGCCATCGCACCAGCATCCGACAGGCCGATTGATGTCGCTGGCTCGCCGCACCGAGTTTCTCGGGGCAAGCCGGCCCGGCAAGACCTGGATCGTCGAGGACGATTACGACGGCGAATTTCACTATGACAGCCGGCCGGTGCCGGCCCTGCAGGGGCTCGATGCCCACGGCCGCGTGTTCTATGTCGGCACCTTTTCGAAGGCGATGACGTCGGACATCCGGCTCGGCTATCTCGTCGCGCCGACCGCGCTGGTCGGCACTCTGGACATCGCGCAGCGGCATATGGGACTGATCGCCTCCAGCCACATCCAGGAAGCGCTGGCCGAATTCATCACCGATGGGAACTTCCTCGCGCATCTGCGCCGGATGCGTCGGCTTTATCACGCGCGCCGCGATCACCTCGTCGAGGAACTCGAGCGGCATCTGGGTGGCATGCTCTCGGTCGAGGTGCCCCCCGGCGGTATCCAGCTCGTCGCCCGCCTCAAGCGTGGTCGGGCCGATCAGGCCGTGGTCAAGCGACTGGTCGCGGCGGGCGTCGAAACGCGAGCCTTGTCCAGCCTTGCGGTCGGCCGTCCCTGCGATCACGGCGTGCTGCTCGGTTTTGCGGCCTGGCGCGAAAGCGAGATCAGCGCGGCGGTACGGACAATGGCATCCTGCTTCTAGCGCAGGGACTTACTCCATCGCCTTCGTGACGATGCGAATCTCCGACGTCAGGGTCCGGTGCACCGGGCACTTGTCGGCGATCTCCATCAGCTTCTTGCGCTGCTCGGCGTCGAGTGCGCCCTCCATTGCAATGTCGCGCTCGATCTGATCGAGCATGCCCTCGCGCGTCTCGCATTCCGCACAGTCCTTGGCGTAGATCTTGGAATGCTTCAGCGAGACGGTGACACGGTCGAGCGGCAAGGATTTGCGGTTGGCATAGAGGCGCATGGTCATGGAGGTGCAGGCGCCGAGGCCCGCGAGCAGGAAATCATAGGGCCCTGGACCGGCATCCTCGCCGCCCGCAGCCACAGGCTCGTCCGCTGTGAGATGATGCGGCCCGACAGTGATAGCTTGGTTGAACTTGCTCTTACGGGTCTCCTGCACCACGACTCTGCGCGGCTCGTCCGCAGCATCCGCAGCATCCGCGGCTTTCGCCGGTTTTGCCGTGTCTATATAGCGGCTTGCCCAGGCCGTGATGACATCAGCCGCGTAGAGCGCGTCGGCCGGCTTGGTCAAGAGATGATCGGCATGGTCGAGCGAGACGAAACTCTTGGGGTGCTTCGCCGCCACGAAAATCTTCGTCGCACTGTCGATGCCGACGGTGTCGTCGACAGGTGAATGCATCACGAGAAGCGCCTTGTGCAGGCCGGTGATGTCCTTCATCAGCTCGTGCTCGACGATGTCGTCGAGGAATTCGCGCTTGATCCGGAACGGGCGTCCCGCGAGCGAGACTTCGACCTCGCCCTGGGCGCGGATGTTGTCGACATGCTCCCTAAAGAGGCCAGTGACGTGAGAGGGGTCGGACGGCGCCGCGATGGTCACGACAGCCTTGGCTTCGGGTATTTGTCCCGCTGCGGCGAGGATCGCGGCGCCGCCGAGGCTGTGGCCGATCAGGATCGATGGCGCCTTTCGGACGCTGCGCAGGTGATCGGCCGCGCGCACGAGATCGGCAACGTTGGAGGAGAACGTCGAATTGGCGAAATCGCCTTCGCTCGAGCCGAGCCCGGTGAAGTCGAACCGCAGCACCGCAATGCCTCTGGCGGCGAGCGCAACCGCGATGCGCTTGGCCGCCAGCGTGTCCTTGCCGCAGGTGAAGCAATGCGCGAACAGCGCGAAAGCCGCGGGCTCGCCGTCCGGCAATTCCAGGGCAGCCGAAAGCTGGTGGCCGCCTTCGCCGGTGAATTGGAAGCGCTCGGTCGGCATGGGCTTTCCCCCCGTCGTTGCTTGAAGTTAATCGCCTGAATAGCGCTGCTCGGCCCAGGGATCGCCGCGGTTATGATAGCCGCGGACCTCCCAGAAGCCCGGCGCGTCCTCGGTCAGGAACTCGATGGCCTGGAGCCATTTGGCGCTCTTCCAGAAATACAGATGCGGCACGACCAGCCGCACCGGGCCGCCATGCTCATCCGTCAGCGGCTGGCCCGACCAGCTATGGGCAAGCAGCGCATCCTCGGCGGCAAAGTCCTCGAGCGCCAGATTGGTGGTGTAACCATCGTAGGAATGCAGCACGACGAAGCGCGCGTCCTCGCGCGGTTGACAGGCCGCGAGCAGCTCGCGCGTCGCGAGGCCTTCCCACTCGTTGTCGTAGCGCGACCAGGTCGTCACGCAATGGATGTCCGAGGTGAACCGCGCCTGCTTCTGCGCGGTGAATTCGGCGAAGGTCCAGAACACGGGCGTCTCGACCGCACCATAGACGTCGAGCCGCCAGCGTTCGCGCGACACCGGCGGCACGACCCCGAGATCGAGTACCGGCCAGTCCTGGGTGAGGTGCTGGCCTGGCGGCAGCCTTTGATCTTCCGGCCGCGTGATATTCCCCGTGAGGAAGCGGCCCTCGCGCGCCCATTTCTCCTTGGTGCGCGTCAGCTTGCTGTCGGATGGCGTCTCGTCGGCCATGGTCTACTCGTGCCGATGCATTGCGGAGGCGTGCTTGGTGTCGCGCATGGTAGCATAAATGATCAGCGACAGGCAGATGATGCCGGCAAGATAGAAATAGAACCATTCCTCGTGCCCGATGCTCTTGAAATAGAGCGCGATCGCCGGTGCCGTACCGCCGAAGATCGAGACCGTGATGGCATAGGGCAGGCCGACGCCGAGCGCGCGGACGTTGGTCGGGAACAGCTCGGCCTTCACCACCGCGTTGATCGAGGTGTAGCCAGCGACGAACAGCCAGGCGGCGCAGATCAGGATGAATGCGATGAAGGGCGATTTGGTCTCCTTCAGCGTCATCAACAGCGGCACGGTGGCGAGTGTGCCGGCGACCCCGAAGAAGATCAGCAGCGGCTTGCGCCCGATCCTGTCGGAGATCGCGCCGTAGATCGGCTGGAGGATGGTTGCGAAGATCAGCGTGCCGAAGATCACGAAAGTGGTCTGGTCCTCGGTCAGCCCGACCGAAAGCTTGACGAAGGTCTGCATGTAGGTGGTGAAAGTGTAGAACGCCGCGGTGCCGCCGGCGGTGAGACCAACCACGAGCAGCAGCTCGCGCGGATAACGCAGCAGGTTGGCGATCGAGCCGGTCGGCTTCACCACCTTCTTGGCCTCCTCGAACGCCTCCGTCTCGTGCAGCCCGCGCCGCATCACTGCGGCAAAGATCGCGAGCGCAGCGCCGATCGCGAAGGGGATGCGCCAACCCCAGTCCTTCAGTTGTTCCGGGGTCAGGAAGACCTTTTGCAGGAGCAGCAGCACGATGATCGCGGTGAGCTGGCCGCCGATCAGCGTCACGTACTGAAAGCTGGAATAGAAGCCGCGGTGCTTGGGATCGGCGACTTCGCTGAGGTAAGTGGCGCTGGCGCCATATTCGCCGCCGAGGCTCAGGCCCTCGATGACGCGGGCGAGCGCCAGGATCATCGGCGCCGCGAAGCCGATCGTGGCATAGGTCGGCGTCAGCGCGATGATGAGCGAGCCGAAGCACATGAAGACGACGGACAGAGTGAGCGAGATGCGGCGGCCGAAATGGTCGGCGACATAGCCGAAGAACCAGCCGCCGAGCGGCCGCATCAGGAAGGTCGCCGCGAAGACGACGGCGACGTTCAATTGCTGGACGACGGGGTCGTCACCGGGGAAGAACGCGGGGGCGAAGTAGAGCGCAAACGCCGTGTAAGCGTAGAAATCGTACCACTCGACCAGATTGCCAATGGAGCCGATGAAGATCGCCTTGATCCGCCGCTCGGCGTCGGCAATGTCAAAATGCTCAGAGGCCGGGTGGGTTGCTTGCTCTGTCACGTCCGGCCTCTCCGCACCAATCTTGAAGAGGCCTACATCGCCTTTCCGAGCAGAAATGGCAACTGGCGGGGGCCTCTCACCGTGCCTTGCGACCAGGTCACGCTGCCTGCCGGATCAAGGGTGAAGTCTGGAATCCGCTTCAGCCATTCCTCCAGCGCAACCTGCATTTCCATGCGCGCAAGGTTGGAACCGACACAGCGGTGGATGCCGAGGCCGAAGGCGGCGTGTCGGTTCTCGCGGCGGTCGATCACGACTTTGTCAGCGTCCGGAAACATCTTCGGATCGCGGTTCGCAGCCGGGAAAGACAACAGAACCATGTTGCCCGCCTTCACGGGACAGCCCGAGATCGTGGTCTCCTTGACCACTTCGCGGGCCATCGTCACCGGCGAATAGGCACGCAGCAGCTCTTCCACGGCGGTCGGGATCAATCCGGGCTCCGCGATCAGGCGCTCACGATCGGCCGGAGTTTTCGCAAGATGCCAGAGCGAGGAGCCGATCGCGCTCCAGGTGGTATCGATGCCGGCGATCAGGAGCAGGCGCAGCGAGCCCAGCACGTGGGACTCCTCGAGTGGATTGCCTTCCTTGTCCCTGGCATTCATCAAGTAGGAGATCAGGTCATCGGTCGGCTTGGTCTTGCGTGTCTCGATGTGAGCGCTGAAATAGGCGCTCATTTCCTGGACGGCCTGGAGCAGCTTGGTCTCGTCCTTGATGCCGAGCTCCAGGATCATGTGGATCCAGTTGACGAAGAGGTCGCTGTCGCTTTCGGGAATGCCGAGCATGTGCGCGATCGCGCGCACCGGAATGTGCTTCGAGTAGCGCGCAGCCGCGTCCACGTTCTTCTCGGCGATGAACCCGTCGATCAGCTCGTTGCAGATGGCGCGGACCCGGGGCTCGAGCTTCTTCATCGCGTCCGGCGTGAACGGCGGCAGCAGCAATTGCTTGGCCGGCTTGTGCACGGGCGGGTCGGAGGTGATCGGCGGAGCCGCGTTCCTTGCGATCTCGGGACGCACGTCGCGGACGATGATGCGGCGCGAGGAGAAATGCTCGGTATCGTTCGCGATCTCGCGGACCGCCTCATAGGTGGTCGGCAGGTAGCAGCCGAGGAAGCGTTTCGTATGCACGACGGGGCTCGCGGCGCGCAGCTCGTCCCAGATCGAGAAGGGATCGTCGGTCCATTGCGGATCGGTGTGGTCGAAATCGTGGACCCAGTCGGTCACGGGCGGATGAGCGGCGGGCTGGCTGACGTCGGACATCTCGGAATCCTCAGGGGCTCGTGTTCGCTGAAGGCAACGCACAACGCGTAGATAGCGTGCTACTCCTCGATCACATCGATGGCGATTTCCGGACAATTGGACTTGGCGAGCCAGGCCTTGTCTTCCAGACCCGGCGGAACCGTGCCGTCTCCGGCTTCATGGGCGTTGCCGTATTCGTCGAGCTCGAACAGCTCCGGCGCGAGCGCCTTGCAGCGGGCGTGCCCCTGGCATTTGTCGGCATCGACATGAACCTTCAGTCGCTCTGCCATTGCGGCTTCCTCGGTCGTGTGCGCGGGGCCCGAAGGCGGCGCGGTTCCTCATCTGGGCTTTGTCTAAGTTATATCCTATTACATTCGCGGCAGGCTTTCCCTGTCAAGCGCAAACTTATAGGCTTCGCTTCAACATGCGTTCACAACTCGCTCGCAAGCCCGAGAAGACCTACCACCATGGTGATCTCCGCGATGCCTTGGTCAAGGCTGCACTGCGTGAAGCGGAACGGGGCGGCGCCGAGGCGATCAGCATCAAAGCGCTGGCCAAGCAGCTCGGCGTTTCCCAGCCGGCGCCATATCGACATTTTGCCGACCGCGAGGCCTTGCTCGCGGCGGTGACGGCCGAGGCATTCCGGCAGCTCAGCGCAATTCTGCGCGAGGCGATGGCTGGGACGGCGAAGCAATCGAAGCTGTCGCGGCTCGCGCTGGCGACGCTCGATTTCGGCCTGCGTCGCAATGGTGTCTACCGGCTGATGTTCGCCTCGCGCACCGTATCCTGTGCGGCCAAGGGCAGCGAGCTGCACGAAGCCACGCGCGAGACCTTTGCGCTCGTGATTGAGGCCCTGGAGGCTCCGGCGGTCGGATACCTGCGCGAGCGGCAGGCGCTCAAGATCTGGGCGGCCTTGCATGGCGTGGTGATGCTGGCCGAGCAGGGCCTGTTCACAGGCGAGGCGGCGCATGCCACACGCGAGGAACTGGTCGAGGACTTTGTCAGCGAAACGAAGGCCGCTCTGGCCGTTGCGATCAGGGATGCCCGCCGTCGGAAAAAGGCTGACGCTTAAGCCTTCGCCTTCAGCAGCTTCATCAGCTTGTCGACGGCACTGTCAGGCGTGGTCACGACGGGGCGGCCGGTGGCTTCGCTGACCAGCGGCGCGGTCGCGGCGATGCTGAACTGAGCAAGCGCAATGACATCGCAATCGCGCAAATCGCGCGAAGCTTCTGCGATCAGCCGGTCGTGCGTGGCGCGGTCGCCGCGATCGAGTGCCGCCAGCGCCCCCTCGGCGAGTTTCGGTACGATCTCGACGGTGGTGGGAAACTCCGGCGGCATCGAGACCAGGGTCGGCCGGAAGGTCGAGAGCAGGCCGATGCGCTTGCCCATGGTCAAGGCGCGTTCGATCATCGCCTCGTTCGGCTTCAGCACCGGCATCGGCGCATGTGCGCGCGCAACCGCCTCGATGCATGGACCGAAGGCCGAGCAGGTGAATAAGATCCCGTCCGCTCCGGTCGCTGCGGCGTAATCGCCGAGCGCGAGGAAGCGCTCGGTCATGGCGTCGGTGAGCGCGCCGTCGCGCGCGAGGTCCGCCGACAGGCTGTCGTCGAGCAGGTTCATCAGCCGCGCCTCGGGCCACGCGGTCGCGAACGCCGCCTCGATCGGCGCGACGGAGTGCTTGAGGGCGTGGATGAGGGTGATACGCATGGATATCTCTTCTCCCTCTCCCCGCAAGCGGGGAGAGGGCCAGCAGGGAGATGCAAACTCCTTACTTGAACGGAATGGCGTACATCAAGCCGCCTTTGCTCCAGAGGCCATTGAGGCCGCGATCGAGCTTGAGCGGGCTCGCCTTGCCGACATTGCGCTCGTAGATCTCGCCGTAATTGCCGGTGGCCTTGATCGCCGTGACCAGCCATTTGTTGTCGAGCCCGAGCCGCGAGCCGAGATCGCCGGAGGCCCCCAACAGCCGCTGGATCGCGGGGGTCTGCGACTTCGCCATCTCGTCGACATTGGCTTGCGTGACGCCGAGCTCTTCGGCCTCGACCAGGCCGTAATGCAGCCAGGTGATGATGTCGCTCCAGACCTCGTCGCCGTTGCGGGTGAAGGGGCCGAGCGGCTCCTTGCTGATGGTCTGCGGCAGCACGACGTAGTCGGCCGGGTTCGGTGCCGCGGTCGTCACCGCGCCGGCGAGCGCGGAGGCGTCCTGGGTCATGGCATCGCAGCGGCCGCCGAAGAAGGTCTGGTACATGGTGTCGACGCGGTCGAATACCAGCGGCTTCCAGTCGATCCCGTTGGCGCGGCCGTAATCGCCCAGCGTGACCTCATGCGTGGTACCCTGCGCGACGCAGACGGTAGCGCCCTTGAGGTCCTTCAGCTCCTTCACGCCGAGGTCCTTCTTCACGACAAAACCCTGGCCGTCGTAGAAGTTGATCGGACCCTGGCGGAGGCCCAGCGTGACGCCGCGCAAATAGGTTTGGGTCGAGTTGCGGTAGAGCACGTCGATTTCGCCGGATTGCAGCGCGGTGAAGCGGTTCTGCGCGGTCAGCGAGACGTAACGCACCTTGTTGGGATCACCGAGGACGCCGGCTGCGAGCGCGCGGCAATAGTCGACGTCGAGGCCCTTGTAATTGCCCTGCGAGTCCGGCGCAGAAAAGCCGGCAAAGCCGGCGCTCACGCCGCACACCAGCGTGCTGCGGCCCTTCACCGTGTCGAGCGTCGCGGCCGACGCGACGACCGTCGATGCCGCGAGCACGCCGGCTACGATAACCACTTTCCTCATCATGCTACTCTCCCCTCAGTGATTGACACGACGCAACACGTTGTCGACGGCCGTGCCGAGCCTGTCGACGATCAGGTCGATCTCGTCCGCGGACGCGATATAGGGCGGCGCCAGCAGCACGTGATCGCCGCGCACCCCGTCGACGGTTCCGCCGCCGGGATAGCAGCCGAGCCCGTTGGCGAGCGCCTCCGCCTTGATTTTCTGGTGTAGCTTGAGGGCCGGATCGAACGAGGTGCGGCTGGCGCGATCGGCGACGAGCTCGATGGCCCAGAACAGTCCGCGGCCCCTGATGTCGCCGACGTGGCGATGATTGCCGAAGCGTTCGGTCAGCCGTTGCTCGAGTTGCCGCCCGCGCTCCCTGACGCGATCGAGCAGACCGTCCTCGCTGATCACGTTTTGCACCGCAAGCGCGGCTGCGCAGGCGAGCGGATGCGCCAGATAGGTATGGCCGTGCTGGAACGCGCCCGAGCCGGCGCGGATGGTGTCGATGATCTTGCCGCTCGCCAGCATCGCGCCGATCGGCTGATAGCCGCCGCCGAGCCCCTTCGCGATGGCCTGGATGTCGGGCGCGACACCTTCCTGCTCCCAGGCATGCGTCGTGCCGGTGCGCCCCATGCCGGACATGACTTCGTCGAGGATGAGAAGTGCGCCATGCCGGTCGCAGACCTCGCGGACCGCCCTGAAGTAGCCGTCCGGCGCGGTCACGGCGCCGGCTGTGGCGCCGACGACGGGCTCGGCGAGGAATGCGGCGACCGTACCGGGGCCAAGCCGCTGGAACTCGGCTTCGAGCTCGGCGGCAAGCCGCGCCACGAATTGCGCGTCGGATTCACTATCGTGCTTCTCGTGATAGGCGAAAGCCGGCGTCACATGGCTGAATGCCGCGGAGAGCAGCGGCGCATAGGGCGCACGCCGCCAGGCATTGCCGCCGGCGGCCAGCGCGCCGAGCGTGTTGCCGTGATAGCTCTGCCGCCGCGCGATGAAGTGTTGCCGCTGCGGCTCGCCGCGCTCGATGAAGTATTGCCGCGCCAGCTTGATGCTGGCCTCGATTGCTTCCGATCCGCCGCTGACGAAATAGGCGTAGGCGAGGCCGCCGGGCTCGTGTCCGACCAGCGTCTCTGCCAGCGCCTCCGCCGGCTCGGAGGAGAAGAAAGCGGTATGCGCGTAAGCCAGCGTCGAGGCCTGCTTCGCCATCGCCGCGATCACGCGCGGATGCTGGTGGCCGAGGCAGGAGACCGCCGCGCCGCCGGAGGCATCGATGATGCGTCGTCCGTCCTCGGCGAAGAGATAGACGCCTTCGCCGCCGATCGCCTTGGGTGGCGTCTCGCGCAACGAACGGTGCAGCACGCGGCTGATACGGGCGGCCATGGGTCAACCTTTCTCCGGGACGTAAGTGGAGGCCGCCGCGAGCCGCGCCTCGGTATTTTCCAGCCGCTTCTTTGCCGCCACGCCGCCGAGCGAAAACGTGACCGCCGCGAGCGACTGTGCGATCGCGATCGCCCCGGTGAGGCTCGGAAAGAAGCCGGGAGAAGAGGCCGCCTCGAACAGCAGCACGTGGTCGGCGCCCTCGGCCATCGGTGCCGAGAGGCTGTCCGCGATCGCGATCAACGTTGCCCCGGCGCGATAGGCGGCCTGGGCGACGCGGACGCTCGCATGCGTGTAGGGCAGGAAGCCGATGACGATGACGGCCTCTCCGGGCTGGAACGCACCGAGATCGAGGTCATCGGGCCCGGACGTGCCGACGATTTGCACCTGTTCGGGCCGGAACAGGCGCAGCTCGTAGTTCAGCAATTCCGCGACGCTGCGGCAGCTTCGATAGCCTGCAATCCATATCCGCCTGGCGTCGTGCAGCGCGCGAGCCGCTTCCGCAATCGGTTGCGCCGGGATCCGTGGCAGGCCGGCGGCTTCTGCCTCGAGCTTGTCGGTGATGAGCGCGACATCGGCGTTCGGCCCGTGGCGACGGCCTTTCGTGCGGCCGGAGAAGGGCGCGATCTGCGACGGTCGCCGCGCCTCGGTCAGCGCCGCGCGCAATTCCTCCCAGCCGGAATAGCCGATCGCCTTGGCAAGCCGCGTGAACGCGGCTGGATCGGCACCGGCTTCCGCCGCGAGATCGCGCATCGAACGGGTGGTGGCGTCGTAGTCGTTGGCGGCGACGAAGCGCCCGACCTCCTGCAAGCGCATCGGGAGCGATGGCAATGCAATGCGTAGTTCGCTCAGCGGCGAGGTTTTCGCGGGCTCGGCCATGAAACATTTGTTGCATGAATTGGATATTGGTGCAACAGTTGACGCACGCTGCCGGAAATCGCTGCTTTTGAGAAGGGTTTTTGTGCTGTGACCTCAGATGCGCCGAGACCGCCGCCGCGCCGCCGCTTCTTCGGAGCCTTCGGGCGTCGCGAGCTGAAGGGGCTGTTCTGGCAGGTTCTGGTGGTCGGCATCGCGGTTGCGGTCGTCGCCTTCCTCTGGTCCAACACCGTCACCAATCTCTCGGCCCGCCGCATCACGACCGGCTTTGCCTTTCTGGGCCGAGAGGCCGGCATGCCCATCGCGGACAGCCTGCTCGCCTACAGTCCGAAAGACACTTATCTCTGGGCCTTCGTCGTCGGCATCGCCAACACCTTGCGCGTCGCCGTGATCGGTATCGTGCTTGCGACGATCTTGGGCACACTGATCGGCATCTCGCGCCTGTCGGCTAACTGGCTGTTGTCGCGGCTCGCAGCCGTCTATGTCGAGACGCTTCGCGACATCCCACTGCTGCTTCAGCTCCTGTTCTGGTACGTGTTGATGCAGGCGCTGCCGGCGGCACGCACCGCGTGGCGACCGGTCGAGGGCGTATTCCTGTCCAACCGCGGCCTGATCCTGCCGGCGGTCCCGGTTGGCCCGCCGCAGCTCTCAGTGCTCGGCACAGCGGCGCTGGGGTGTGTGGTGCTCTATGTCATCCGGCGATGGCTGGTCACGCAGCAGATGCGCGACGGCAGGCCGCGGCCGGCATGGCCCTTTGCGATGACGCTGCTGATTGCGCTGCCGGCGGTGGTGTCCGTGCTGCTCGGCGTATCCTGGACCATCGAGTGGCCCGAGTTGCGCGGCTTCAACTTCGTCGGCGGGCTGACGTTGGCGCCGGAATATTTTGCGCTGCTGATCGCGCTCGTCACCTACACCTCGGCCTTCATCGCCGAGATCGTGCGTAGCGGCATCCAGTCGGTGCCCCGTGGCCAGTGGGACGCCGCCAACGCGCTCGGCCTGCGCCGCAGCTTCATGCTGCGGCAGATCATCCTGCCGCAGGCGCTGCGCGTGATCGTGCCGCCGATGACGAGCCAATATCTCAATCTGACCAAGAACTCCTCGCTTGCGGTCGCGATCGGCTATCAGGACGTGGTCTCGATCGCCAACACCACGCTGAACCAGACCGGGCAGGCGATCGAGGCGATCGCGCTGATCATGGCTGTGTTTCTGACCATCAGCCTCGGCATCAGCTTCTTCATGAACTGGTACAATGCGCGGATCGCGCTGGTGGAGCGCTGAAGATGACGGCGATCACCGACATCCCTGACGCACCGCGCGCCGCCCGCCGACCGCAAATTGGCAATCCGGTGCTGCGCTGGCTGCGGACCAATCTGTTCTCGTCGATTCCGAACGGCATTCTCACGGTCGTGCTGCTGGCGGTGCTCGGGAAGGGCGTGATCAGTTTCGTGCAATGGGGCATTGCCAATGCGGTCTGGCTCACGCCCGCGAACGATTCCAGTGCCTGCCGCGCGGTGCGCGGCCTCGGCGCGTGCTGGGCGATCGTCCCCGAAAAATACCGTTTCATCCTGTTCGGCACCTATCCGTTCGACGAGCAGTGGCGACCGGCATTGTCGGTCCTGCTGTTCATCGCGTTGTTCTATCTCTCGACCCGCCGTGCCCTGTGGCGGCGCGAACTCGTTTTCCTCTGGATCGGTGCGCTCGCGCTGATCAGCGTGCTGATGTGGGGCGGGGTGCTCGGGCTCTCCTTCGTCTCGCAGGACCGCTGGGGCGGATTGCCGGTCACCCTGATCCTTGCGACCTTTGGTCTCGCGTTCGGCTTTCCCCTCGGTATCCTTGTCGCGCTCGGCCGGCGTTCAAAGTTGCCGGCAATCCGCTCGCTCAGCGTGCTCTATGTCGAGCTGATCCGCGGCGTGCCGCTGGTGAGCCTCTTGTTCATGGCGAGCGTGATGTTCCCGCTGTTCATGCCCAGCGGATTCAACATCGACAAGCTGCTGCGGGCGCAGATCGCAATCATCCTATTCGCCGGCGCCTACCTCGCCGAAGTCATCCGCGGCGGTCTCCAGGCCGTGCCCCGGGGGCAATATGAGGCGGCCGACGCGCTCGGGCTCTCGTACTGGCGCAAGAATCGCCTGATCATCCTGCCGCAGGCGATCCGGCACGTCATCCCGCCGTTGGTCAATACCTTCATCGCCTTCTTCAAGGACACCAGCCTCGTGCTGATCATCGGCATCTTCGACCTGCTGACGACGGCCAAGACGGCGATCATCGATCCCGCCTGGCAGCAGTTTTCGGTCGAGGTCTACATCTTCGTCGCCGCGATCTACTTTGTCTTTTGCTTTGCGATGTCGCGCTACAGCCGAAGCCTCGAGGCTCACTCCGGCGCGAGGTGACCCTGGACGAGGGAATGCTTATGCGGCGCTTATAACGCGCCCCCGGATCCCGACTGGGAATCCTACATTGGGAAAGCCATCTCCTATTTGCTGATGGGGCTCAACAAGAGGCACGTCGAATCATGCTGAAGTCTGTTCTCGCCGCGTCGGCCATTCTGGTCGCGCTTTGCTCCGCCGCCGCTGCCCGCGACGTGGTGCACCATCCCTATGCGAATTCGGAAACCGCCGTCCGGATGCCGGAGATCCAATCGGGCTCCATGGCCAACGCAGCCATGGTCGAAGAAGCGGGCTATGACACCCACCAATACCACGGCGGCCCGAAGGCAAACGATTAGGATCTTGCCTGGGCGGTCGGCGCCATGGTGACTCGCCGCGCACCAACTGTCTGATGGCAAGGATGCCGGCATCGGGGGCAGCCAAACTACCTCCGGTGCCGCGTACCTTATGCCTTCACCTTCGGATCAATCGGGGTCGTCCCACGCAGGCCCACAATGTCCTCAAGCACCTTCGCGCCCGCGAGCACCTGCGCGTCCCCGCGCGGCGCGCCGACGACCTGCACGCCGACGGGCAGGCCCGAGGCGGTGAAGCCGCAGGGCAGTGACAGCGACGGGCAACAGGCGAGCGTGATCGCGTAGACGATGCCGAGCCATTCGACATAGTTCTCGAATTTCTTCCCTGCGCATTCCGCGACATAGCGGTGCTCGATCGGGAAGGGCGGCACGATCGTGGTCGGCGTCAGCAACAGATCGTATGTCTTGAAGAACTCGACCGCACGCGCGGTCATGCCGACGCGCTGGGCTTCGGCGCGCTCGAGCTGCTCGACGGTGAGCTTGAGGCCCTCCTCGATGTTCCAGATCACCTCGGGCTTGAGCAGGTCGCGCTTGGTCCGCAGAAGCTGCGCCTTGCTGATCGCGAAGTCGAAGGCACGCAGCACGTGGAAGCATTCATGCGCCTCGCGCCAGTCCGGATGCGCCTCCTCGACGACGGCGCCGGCCTCGGCGAAGCGTTCAGCGGCCTTGCGCGTGATCGCCTTGACTTCGGGATCGACCGGCGTGATGCCGAGATCGGGCGAATAGGCGATCCGCTTCGGCCTCTTGCCGGACTGCGCCGCCGACAGGAACGAGGTCAGAGGGGCCGGCAGCGACAGCGGATCGGCGGCATAGTCGCCGCTCATGGCATCGAGCAGCAGCGCGAGATCCTCGACGTTGCGCGCCATCGGGCCCTGCACGCCGAGATTGCGATCGATGCCCGCTTTCGGCGTGTGCGCGACGCGGCCGATGCTTGGGCGCATGCCGACCACGCCGCAGAAGCTCGCCGGACTGCGCAGGCTGCCGCCCATGTCCGAGCCTTGCGCCAGCCAGGCCATGCCGGTGGCCAGCGCCACCGCCGCGCCGCCGGAGGAGCCGGCGGCAGATTTCGAAGTATCCCAGGGATTGAGCGTCGCGCCGAACACCTCGTTGAAGGTGTTGGCGCCGGCGCCGAATTCCGGCGTGTTGGATTTGGCGTACACCACCGCCCCGTTGGCCTCGAGGTTTTCGACCATGAGGTCGGATTTCGCGGGGATGTTATCCTTGAAGATCGGCGAGCCCTGGGTGTTCAGCACGCCCGCAACGTCAGTCAGGTCCTTGATCGGCACCGGCAGCCCGGCGAGCAGACCGCGCGCGCCGGCTGGCTTCTGCATCAGCGCCTTGGCACGATCCCGCGCGCGATCGAAGCACAGTGTCGGCAGTGCATTGACCTTGCCGTCGACGTCCTTGATGCGCTTTTCCAGCACGTCCAGAAGCTCGAGCGGTGAGACATCGCCCGACCGCAATTTGTCGGCGACGGTGCACGCAGATTCGCGGATCAGGTCAGACAAGTCTGCAACTCCTCATTGTAGTGTTCGTCATTCCGGGGCGATGCGCAGCATCGAACTATGGTGCGCTCTCGCGCACCTGAGAATCTCGAGATTCCGGATCCGCCCTTCGGGCACCCCGGAATGACTCATGTGCGCTAACCCCACCCGGCGCTGATGCCGCCGTCCACGGTGTAGATCACGCCCGACGTATAGCCGGAGCGATCCGACGCCAGGAACGCCATGAGATCCCCGATCTCGCGCGCATGTGCAGGTCGGCCGAGCGGCAGGCTCTTCTGGAATTCCTTGTAGCGGCTCTCGTCGCCGAACTGGTGCTTCGCCCTCGTCCTGAGCAGGGTGACGTGGCGGTCCGTGCCGACGGGGCCGGGGTTGATGCCGACAACGCGGATGTTGTCGGCGAGGCTCTTGCCGCCGAGCGCACGGGTGAAGGCCATCAGCGCGGCATTGCCGGCGCTGCCGCAGATGTAATTGGCATCGAATTTCTCGCCGGCCGCGCCGATGTCGTTGACGATCACGCCGCCGCCCTTCGCCTTCATCTGCGCATAGATCTGCCGCGTGAGGTTGATGTAGCCGAACACCTTCAATTCCCAGGCGTGCCGCCAGGTCGCCTCGTCGATCTTGTCGATGGAGCCGCCGGGAATGTCACCGGCATTGTTGACGAGGATGTCGATGTCGGCGGCTTCCTTCGCGAGCCGTGCCACGTCCTCCGCCTTGCGCAGGTCCACGATGCTCGTTGCGGCGTCGATCTGGTGCGCCGAGCGCAGGCGATCCGCCAACGCCTTGAGCTGGTCGCCGCTGCGCGCGGCGAGCAGGAGATGGCAGCCTTCTTCGGCAAACGCTTCGGCCGCGGCCGCGCCGATGCCCTTGGAGGCGCCCGTGATCAGGACGCGCTTGCCACGTAGATGCAGATCCATGAGGGGACTCTCGCAGGACGGGAACAGGATCAAACCAGTAGGCGCTCGGCGGCGCCATGGTCAACATTGCAGTGCAGCGTTGCACTGCCGCCGCGTTTGGTCCATTGCAGTGCGATCAAAAGGCGGCGGCTGCCGGACCAACCAAGGACGTTCTCGATGAGCAAGAAACAATACCGGATCGCGGTCATTCCCGGCGACGGCATCGGCAAGGAAGTGATGCCCGAGGGCCTTCGCGTTCTGGAGGCTGCGGCGAAGAAGCATGGGGTCGCCGTGCATTTCGACCACTTCGATTTCTCGTCCTGGGACTATTACGAGAAGCACGGCCAGATGATGCCCGACGACTGGAAGGAAAAGATCGGCAAGCACGACGCGATCTATTTCGGCGCGGTCGGCTGGCCGGCCAAGATTCCGGACCACGTCTCGCTGTGGGGCTCGCTGATCAAGTTCCGCCGCGAATTCGATCAGTATGTGAATTTGCGTCCGGTGCGGCTGATGCCCGGCGTGCCATCGCCGCTGGCGAACCGTAAGCCCGGCGATATCGATTTCTGGGTGGTGCGCGAGAACACGGAAGGTGAGTACTCCTCCGTCGGCGGCCGCATGTTCCCGGACACCGACCGCGAGTTCGTGACGCAGCAGACGGTGATGACCCGCACCGGCGTCGATCGCATCCTGAAGTTCGCCTTCGAACTCGCCCAGTCGCGGCCGAAGAAGCACCTGACCTCGGCGACGAAGTCGAACGGCATCTCCATCACCATGCCCTATTGGGATGAGCGGGTGGAGGCGATGGCGAAGAAGTTTCCGGGCGTGAAGTGGGACAAGTACCACATCGATATCCTGACGGCGAACTTCGTGCTGCATCCGGACTGGTTCGACGTCGTGGTCGGATCCAACCTGTTCGGCGACATTCTTTCCGACCTCGGCCCGGCCTGCACCGGCACCATCGGCATCGCACCGTCGGGCAACATCAATCCCGAGGGTAATTTCCCGTCGGTGTTCGAGCCGGTGCACGGCTCGGCGCCCGATATCGCGGGGCAGGGCATCGCCAACCCGATCGGCATGATCTGGTCGGGCGCGATGATGTTCGAGCATCTCGGCGAGAAGGAAGCCGGCAAATCGATCGTCGATGCGATCGAGCGCACGCTCGCCGAACGCACGCTTCGCACCAAGGATCTCGGCGGCAACGCCGACACCACCGCTTGCGGCAAGGCCGTCGCGGATATGGTGGATTAGGTCGCTGCTGCTAACCACGGCGTCGTCCCGGCGAAAGCCGGGACCCATGATCACAGGGTGTGGTTGTGGCGCGAGTTGGTAACTCCAAGTCTTCGCCAAACCACATCCTGTGGTTATAGGTCCCGGATCAGCGCTCCGCTTCGCTGCGCTTGTCCGGGACGACAGCGGTGGTGGTATCAGCTCACGATCTGCTCGATCGCCGCTTGATCCAGGCCAAACTTCTTCCCGGCCTCCAGAATCTCCTGCCAGGTCGTCGGGTCGACCGGAATGCCTTCGGCGAGGCGCTTCTTCTTGGTCTCGCGCTCGGGCTCGCCGGCGATCTTGACCTTTTCGACGCCGGGGCCGGGCGGCGAGCCGGTGTGCCAGGCGACGAAACTCTCGACCTCGCGCGCGAGGTTTTCGCCAGTGCCGAGCTTGCCCGGGTCGATGACGATCGAGAGCATGCCGTTGAGGACGTTGTACTTGCCGTCGGACGGGCCCTTGACCACCTGCCCGCCGGAGAGCGCGCCGCCGAGGATCTCGCACACCAGCGCGAGTCCCGAACCCTTGTGCTCGCCGAACGGCAGGATAGCGCCGTGCGGCGGGATCACGGTGTAGCGCGGGTTGACCGTGGGCTTGCCTTCATTGTCGATGATGGTGCCGGGCTCGAGTTCGACGCCCTTGTTGTGGGCGACGCGGGTCTTGCCCTGCGCGATCCGGCTGGTGGCGAAGTCGAGCACGATCGGGTCCTTGCCCCTGCGCGGGATGCCGATGCAGAACGGGTTGGTGCCGTGGCGCGCATCGCTGCCGCCCCAGGGCGCCACGATCGGGCGCGAGATCACGTTGACGAAGTGGATCGAGACCAGCCCGTGGTCGATGCACTGCTCGGCCCAGTGGCCGATGCGGCCGATGTGGTGCGCGTTGGAGAGGCCGACGAGACACACGCCGTTTTTCTTGGCGCGTTCGGCCGCCAGCTCCATTGCCTCATGGCCGATCACCTGGCCGTAGCCGGTGAGGCCGTCGAGGGTGAGAAGCGGGCCGGTGTCGAGCACGGCCTTGACGTGCGCGTTCACGGCGAGGCCGCCATTGACGACGCTTTGGACATAGCGCGGGATCATGCCGACGCC
This sequence comes from Bradyrhizobium sp. 1(2017), assembly GCF_011602485.2. Lineage (NCBI taxonomy): Bacteria > Pseudomonadati > Pseudomonadota > Alphaproteobacteria > Hyphomicrobiales > Nitrobacteraceae > Bradyrhizobium > Bradyrhizobium sp. 1(2017). The sequence goes on from NZ_CP050022.2 coordinate 2,619,748, forward strand.
GTGGGAGTCGTGTCCCTTGAGATTGGCCTCGACGAGATTGGTGGACACGAGTTCGGCTTCGCGGTCCGAAGAGCCGCCCGCCTTGACGATGGCGCGGACGACATTGGTGAGCGGCTCTGCCTTGATGGTGCGGTAATCGGCCATTGTTGTTTTCTGTTATCCCTTCACGATCCGGCGGCAGTGCTCCCACGCCGCGCCAATCAGGTTCTCGCTCGCCTCCGGCGTGCGGAAGGCGGAATGTGCCGACAGCGTCACGTTCGGCAATTTCGTGAGCGGATGATCGCCCGGCAGCGGCTCGATGTTGAAGACGTCGAGGCCGGCATGGCGGATGTGGCCCGACTTCAGCGCGTCGATCATGGCGGCCTCGTCGACGATCGCGGCGCGGGCAGTGTTGATGAGGATGACGCCAGGCTTCATCGCGAAGATCTTCTCGCGCGTGATCATGCCGCGCGTCTCGTCGTTCAGCAGCAGATGCAGCGAGACGACGTCGCTCCTGGCCAGCACCGTATCGAGATCAGTGAACTCCACGCCGGGATGGCTCTTTGGCGAGCGGTTCCAGGCGATCACCTTCATGCCGCTGCCCGATGCGATGCGCGCGACCTCCGCGGCGATGCCGCCGAATCCGATCAGCCCGAGCGTCTTGCCAGTGAGCTGCATGCCGTCCTCGCGCAGCCAGTTACCGCCGCGCATCTCGCGATCCATCATCGCGATGACGCGGGCCGAGGCCCACATCAGCGCGATCGCGGATTCCGCTACCGCAGTGTCGCCGTAGCCCTTGATCAAGTGCACGGAGATGCCGAGCTCGGCGAGCTCTTCCGGATTCATGTAGCTGCGTGCGCCGGTGCCGAGGAACACGACGTGTTTCAGCCCGGTGCACTTCCTTGCGACTTCGGTCGGCAGCGCGGTGTGATCGACGATGGCGATCTCGGCGCCGTCGAGGATTTCAGGGTACTGCTCGGGCTTGATGTCGGGGTTCCTGTGGATCCGGACCTTGGGATCGCCAGGCTTCTCCAGCCGCTCCATGATCACGGCAAGCGCTTCATTGGCGTCGACGAAAACTCCGCGCATGGCTCTCTCCAGTCAGGATACGACGCCGGCGATCGCCAGCACGGTATGCATGAGAACGTTGGTGCCCGCGGCGCAGTCCGGCTGCGTGGCATCCTCCAGCTCGTTGTGGCTGATGCCGTCCTTGCAGGGCACGAACACCATCGCCGCCGGCATGACGGTGTTGAGGTTGCAGGCGTCGTGGCCGGCGCCGGAGGTGATGCGGCGAGAGGAATAGCCGAGCGTCTTTGCGGCGTTCTCGACCGCGGCGATGAGCTTGGGATCGAAATGCGTCGGCGGCTTGCGCCAGACCAGATCGACCTTGACCTCGACCTTGCGGCGGGTAGCGATCTCGGCAATGGCGGCGCGCAAATCGCGATCGAGCGCGTCCATGATGGCGCCGTCGGCGCTGCGGCAGTCCATAGTGAAGGCGATCTCGCCGGGAATGACGTTGCGCGAGGGATTGGCGATGACGGCTTCGCCGATGGTGCCGACCGCGTTCGGACCGAGCTTCTTCGCGATGGACTCCATCGCCAGCACAATCTCTGACAGCGTCGCCAGCGCGTCGCGCCGCAGCGGCATCGGGGTCGAGCCCGCATGGCTCTCGAAGCCGGAAATCTTGCCGTCGTACCAGAGCACGCCCTGGCCGGAATCGACCACGCCGATGGTCTTGCCTTCGGCCTCGAGGATTGGCCCTTGCTCGATATGCAGCTCGACGAAGCAGCCGAGCTTCTGGAAGCCGACCGGCTTGTCGCCGCGATAGCCGATGCCGTCGAGCGCCTGGCCGACGGTGGTGCCCTCGGCGTCCTTGCGCGACAAAATGTCATCGGTGGTGAAGTCGCCGACATAGGCGGCGGAGGCCATCATCGCGGGCGCGAAGCGCGAGCCTTCCTCATTGGTCCAGTTGACGACGCAGATCGGCGCCTCGGTCTCGATGCCGGCGTCGTTCAGCGTTCGGATCACTTCCAGCGCGCCGAGCGTACCCAAAATGCCGTCATACTTGCCGCCGGTGGGCTGGGTATCGAGATGCGAACCGATGCCGACGGGCGGCTTCGACATGTCGCGTCCCTTGCGCAGGCCGAACATCGAGCCGAGCGCATCAACGTGGACTTCCAGTCCGGCGTCTTCGCAGGCCTTGCGGAACCAGTCGCGCACCTGCTTGTCTTCGTTGCTCAACGTCAGCCGCCGCACGCCGCCTTTGGCCGTCGCACCGAACTTTGCGGTGTCGTGGATCGAGCCCCAGAGGCGGGCGGAATCGATTTGCAGGTTGGTGGCGGCTCGGCTCATGCGGTCGTTCTCTCTCTTGTCCGGCGCCTGTTTCAATGACGCGCCGGCGCGGGCGCGTCAACCGCGAGGCTGCTCTGCGCAATCTGCCGAGCGAGCTCGGCGACGCGCTCCACGGCGACGACGTCGGGCGAGGCGAGCCAGCTCGCGGTGAAGGTCAGCGGCGCGATCGCAAGATCGGTGTCGAGCAGTTGCAGCCGCCCGTCGGCCAACTCGCCCTCGACGATGGCATCGGGGATCACGGCGATCCCAAGCCCTTCGATCGCCATGTGGATCACGGTCGCAAGCGAGGCGGAGGCGTGCAGCCGGATCGGCGGCAGCTCCGGCCGGTCGAACACTTCGCGGACGACCTCGTAGGGCTTGGTCTTGCGCGGGAAGGTGATGATCGGAAACCGCGCCAGCTCCGCCGGCGTCAACGGGCCTTTGCCGAGGCCGAGCGAGGGGCTTGCGAGGAAGCCGATCGGGTAATCGGCCAGCACGCGATTGTGCACACCGGAAGCGGAGAGCGGCCCGACGACGAAGGCGAGCTCGATCTCCTGCGCGAGCAGGCGCGCGGTGAGGTTCGGCGTGATGTCGACCTCGATCTCCAGCGACAGGTTCGGGTAGATCTCGTTCACGCTCTTCACCAGCCGCGGCAGCCAGGTGTGCACGATGGTCTCGGCGACGCCGAGCCGCATCACGCCGCGCATTGCCGAGCGGTCTCCGACCTCGGCCATCATCTGGGCGCGCAGGCCGATCAGCTTCTCCGCATAGACCATCATCTGCCGGCCGCTCGGGGTCGGCGAGGCCACGCGATGATCGCGGTTGAGCAGCTTCACCCCCATCTCGCGTTCCAGCTGGGCGATACGCTGGGAGATCGCCGGCTGGGTCGTGTTGAGCCGTTGGGCGGCGCCGCGAAAGCTGCCGAGCTTCACAACCCAAAGGAACGTCTCGATCGACCTGAAGTCCAGCATTGGAAGGATTTTCCCAGTCGATAAAACAAATTTATCGAGTTTGATTAGAAACGACGATTAGACTTTATAGCACGCTTGGTGTTGGCTTGTCTTTGTCGAGTTTATAGGCAGGTCGATCACATGACTGTTTTGGTGGCAGCGCAGCAAACTGAAACACCCGACGCACTCCCGAGCCGCAAGGCCCGGCTCGCCTATCGTGAGGGACTAGTGGCCTCCACCGCCGGCGTCGCGCCGGGTTTTGTCCAGGGCAACCTGGCGATCCTGCCTGCCGAACATGCGAGCGCCTTTCACCGCTTCTGCCAGCTCAATCCGAAGCCGTGCCCGATCATCGGCATGTCCGATGTCGGCAGCCCTTTCATCCCCTCGCTCGGCGCCGATCTCGACATCCGCACCGACGTGCCGCGGTACCGCGTCTGGCGCGACGGCGAGGTCGTGGACGAGCCAACCGACGTGACCGGGCATTGGCGGGACGATCTCGTCACCTTCGTGCTCGGCTGCTCCTTCTCGTTCGAGGAGGCGTTGCTCGAGGAAGGCATGCCGATCCGCCACATCGAGAAGAACGTGCGCGTGCCGATGTACCGCACCAGCATCGCCTGCGGCGAGGCCGGGCCGTTCGCCGGACCCATGGTGGTGTCGATGCGTCCGTTCAAGCCGGCAGATGCCATCCGCGCGGTGCAGATCACCTCGCGTTATCCCGCGGTGCACGGTGCGCCCGTGCATCTCGGCCACCCGCATCTGATCGGCATCAAGGACATTTCGAAGCCCGACTACGGCGATCCCGTGCCGGTCGCCGATGACGAGATTCCCGTGTTCTGGGCCTGCGGCGTCACGCCCCAATCGGTGATCAACGCCGCCAGGCTGCCGTTCGCGATCACGCATTCGCCCGGCCTGATGCTGGTGACGGATCTTAAGAACAGGACCATGGCCGTGATATAGTAGGCAGCATCTGCTGCTTGTTCGGGCTTTACCGCATCCATCAATCGCTTCATTCGATCAGCCAAATTCAATGACAGGGGACTTTGCCATGACGATCACTCGCCGCGACGTATTGCTGGGTGCGACGGCCACTGCTGCGCTGGTGCCGCTGGCCGCGCGCGCACAGACTTCGGAGGTCGTGATTGGCGTGATCTATCCGTTCTCCGGCGGCAGTGCGCAGCAGGGCGTCGACGCGCAGAAGGCCTATGAGACCGCGCTCGAGGTCATCAACAAGGACACCGACTTCGATCTGCCGCTGGGCAAGGGCGAGGGCTTGCTGGGTCTCGGCGGCGCAAAAGTCCGCCTCGTGTTCGCCGACCACCAGGCCGATCCGCAGAAGGGCCGTGCCGAGGCCGAGCGCCTGATCACCCAGGAGAAGGTCTCCGCCATCATCGGCACCTATCAGAGCGCGGTTGCGGTCACCGTCAGCCAGATCTGCGAACGCTACCAGATCCCGTTCGTCTCCGCCGACAACTCCTCGCCGAGCCTGCACCGCCGCGGCCTCAAATATTACTTTCGCGCCGCCCCCCATGACGAGATGTACTCGGCCGCGATGTTCGACTTCTTCGATGCCATGAAGAAGAAGGGCACCAAGATCGAGAAGCTGTCGCTGTTCCACGAGGACACCATCTTCGGCACCGATTCCGGCAACGCCCAGGCCAAGATCGCTGGCGAGCGCGGCTACAAGATTGTCACCGACATCAAGTATCGCGCCAACTCGCCCTCGCTCTCGGCCGAGGTGCAGCAGCTCAAGAGCGCCAACGCAGACGTGCTGATGCCGTCGAGCTACACCACCGACGGCATCCTGCTGGTCAAGACCATGGCGGAGCTCGGCTACAAGCCGAACGCGATCGTGGCGCAGGACGCGGGCTTTTCGGAGAAGGCGCTCTATGATGCTGTCGGCGACAAGCTCGAAGGCGTGATCTCGCGCGGCACCTTCTCGCTCGACCTCGCGCAGAAGCGCCCGATGGTCGGCAAGATCAACGACATGTTCAAGGCCCGTTCCGGCAAGGACTTCAACGACCTCACCTCGCGCCAGTTCATGGGCTTGATCATCCTTGCGGACGCGATCAGCCGCGCCAAGTCGACCGATGGCGAGAAGATCCGCGACGCGCTGGCGGCGACGGACATTCCGGGCGAGCAGACCATCATGCCCTGGAAGCGCGTCAAGTTCGACGAGATGGGCCAGAACAACGACGCCGACCCGGTGCTGCTGCAATATGTCGGCGGCAAGTTCGTCACCATCTTCCCGCCGCAGGCCGCGATCGCCGAGGCGATCTGGCCGATGAAGTAAGCGCTGCGGGAGCAGGGGAGCAAATCGAGGTCGTCGCACGAGCCTCGTCATTTGCGAGGAGCTCGCGACAAAATTGCGGAGCAATTTTGCGCTAGCGACAAAGCAATCCAGGCTGTTTCCGCGGTCAGATTCTGGATTGCGTCGCTTCGCTCGCCATGACGGAGCAAATGATGACGTTTCGAACGGGGGACTAGAGTGACAGCCGAAGCCATTATCCAGAGTCTCGCGAGCGGCCTACTGATGGGCCTGCTCTATGGACTGATCGCGGTCGGCCTCGCGCTGATCTTCGGCCTGATGGACGTCGTGAACTTCGCCCATGGCGAGTTCCTGATGATCGCGATGTATGCGAGCTTCTTCCTGTTCGCGTTCTTCGCCATCGACCCCTTGCTGTCGGCGCCGTTGGTCGCTGCGGCACTCTTCGTGTTCGGGGCGGTGGTCTACCTGTTAATCGTGCGCTTTGCCATGCGGGCCAAGGCCAATGCCGGCATGGTGCAGATCTTCTCGACCTTCGGCCTTGCCATCGTGATGCGCGGCCTGGCTCAGTTCTTCTTCACGCCGGATTATCGCAGCATTCCGCAATCCTGGCTCGGCGGGAAGACCATTTCGGTTGGCGGCATCTTCCTGCCGGAGCCGCAGCTGATCGGCGCGCTGGTCTCGATCCTCGCCTTTGCCGGCCTCTACTTCTTCATTCATCGCACCGATTTCGGCCGTGCGCTGGAGGCGACGCGTGAAGATCCCGGCGCCGTGGCTCTCGTCGGCATCGACAAGAACCGCGTGTTCGCGCTCGGCTGGGGTTTGGGCGCGGCGCTGGTCGGCCTCGCCGGCGCGATCATGGCGGTGTTCTTCTACATCTATCCCGACGTCGGCGCGTCCTTTGCGCTGATCGCTTACGTCACGGTGGCGCTCGGCGGTTTCGGCAGCGTGTTCGGGGCCTTTGCCGGCGGCATCATCGTTGGTCTCGTCGAAGCGATCACTGCCCTGGTGCTGCCGCCCTCGCTGAAGTCGGTCGGCATCTATGCCGTCTATCTCCTGGTTGTCTTCGTCCGGCCGCGCGGCCTGTTCGGGTCGATGTGATGGACATGAATTTTGCAGCGCGGCGCCGCCGCGACCTCATCATCGCCGCCGTCCTGACCGGGATCGCAGCGCTTGCACCGCTGTTCATCAAGGACGTCTATGTCCAGAACATCCTGATCCTGACCTTGATGTATGCGGCGCTGTCGCAGAGCTGGAACATCCTTTCCGGCTATTGCGGACAGATCTCGCTCGGCCACGCGCTCTATTTCGGCATCGGCGCCTACACAACCTCGCTGCTGTTCACCAAGTTCGGCGTGCTGCCCTGGTTCGGCATGCTCGGCGGCGGCGTGATCGCCGCCCTGATCGCGATGGCGCTCGGCTATCCCTTCTTCCGCCTGCGCGGCCATTACTTCGTGATCGCGACCATCGTCATTGCCGAGATCGGGCTATTGCTGTTCCAGAACTGGGAGTGGGCGGGAGCCGCGATGGGCATCACCGTTCCGATCCGCGGCGACAGCTGGCTGAAATTCCAGTTCCTGCGCACCAAGCTGCCATATTTCTATTTCGCGCTGGCGCTGTGCTGCCTCGCCTGGTTCGTCACCTGGTGGCTGGAAGACTCCAAATGGGGCTTCTGGTGGCGCGCGGTGAAGGACAATCCGGAGGCGGCCGAAAGCCTCGGCGTCGTCGTGTTCAACTCCAAGATGGGCGCGGCAGCCGTGTCCGCCTTCCTCGTCGCCATCGGCGGCGCCTTCTACGCGCAGTTTCTCGCCTATATCGACCCTGAGAGCGTGATGGGCTTCCAGTTCTCGCTGCTGATGGCGCTGCCGGCGGTGCTTGGCGGCATCGGCACCCTCTGGGGCCCGGTGCTTGGGGCCGCCATCCTGATTCCGATGACGGAGTTGACGCGCTCCTATATCGGCGGGTCCGGACGCGGCGTCGACCTCATCGTCTACGGCACGCTGATCGTGCTGATCTCGCTGGCGCTGCCGCGGGGGCTGGTCAGCCTGTTCTCGCGTTCAAAAGCAAAGGGAGCCACGCGATGACTGCGCTCCTCGAAACCCGCGGCGTCTGGCAGCGCTTCGGCGGCCTCGTCGCCAACAGCGACGTCTCGATCTCGGTCGGCCGCGGCGAGATTGTCGGCCTGATCGGTCCGAACGGCGCCGGCAAATCGACGCTGTTCAATCTCATCGCCGGCGTCCTGCCGCCGACGCAAGGCTCGATCTGGTTCGACGGCGAGGACGTCACCCACATGCCGGCGGCCGAGCGCTGCCAGCGCGGGGTGGGCCGCACCTTCCAAGTGGTCAAGAGCTTCGAGACCATGACCGTCATCGACAACGTCATCGTCGGCGCGCTCGTGCGCAACACCGTGATGCGCGAGGCACGTCGCAAGGCGCAAGAGGTGCTGGAATTCACCGGCCTTGCCGCGCGCGCCGACGTGCTCGCGAGTGATCTCGTGCCGGCCGAGAAGCGCCGCCTCGAAGTCGCCCGTGCGCTCGCAACCGAGCCGAAGCTGCTGCTGCTCGACGAAGTCCTCACTGGCCTGACGCCGACCGAGGCGCAAACCGGTGTCGCGCTGGTGCGCAAGGTGCGCGATGCCGGCATCACCGTGCTGATGGTCGAGCATGTCATGGAGATCGTGATGCCGCTGGTGGACCGCGCCATCGTGCTCGACCTCGGCAAGGTGCTGGCGGAGGGCAAGCCTTCCGACGTCGTCCGCGATCCCAAGGTGATCAAGGCATATCTGGGAGATCGTCATGCTGTCGGTGCGTGAAGTCACGACGGCCTATCAGGGCCTGGTCGCGATCTCCGCGGTCTCGATCGAGGTCCAGAAGGGCGAGATTGTGTGTGTGGCTGGCGCGAACGGCGCGGGCAAGTCGACGCTGCTCAAATCCATCGCCGGTGCCGAGCGGCCGCGCTCCGGCACCGTGACGTTCGACGGCAAGCGCCTCGACGGCATGGCGCAGCATCACATCACCGCCACCGGTATCGCCTATGTGCCGGAGAACCGCCGCCTGTTCCCGCGCCTGTCGGTGCGCGACAATCTTCGCCTCGGCAGCTATCTCTATCGCGGCGAGGCGAACCGCGAAGAGCCGCTCGATCTCGTCTTCAAGCTGTTCCCGCGTCTCCAGGAACGTTTGGAGCAGCGCGCCGAAACGCTCAGCGGCGGCGAGCAGCAGATGCTCGCCATCGGCCGCGCGCTGATGACGCGTCCGCGGCTTCTGATGCTCGACGAGCCCTCGCAGGGCATCATGCCAAAGCTGGTGGATGAAATTTTCCAGGCGGTGAAGCTCATCCGTGACTCCGGCATGACCGTCCTCATCGTCGAGCAGCGCATGGCCGAGTGCCTGGAGATCGCCGACCGCGCCTACATCCTGCAAACCGGCCGTGTGCTGATGCAGGGCGCGGCAAGCGAGATCAAGGGCAATCCGGACGTGCGCAAGGCGTATCTGGGGCTGTAATCCAAGCGCGCTGCTGTAGCCTGATGAGCGAAGCGACATCCGGGGCAGGTGTTCCCGCATGTCGCTTCGCTCATGCGGGCTACGATCGTCGCCACATCCTCCGTCATTGCGAGCGCAGCGAAGCAATCCAGCGTCTTTCCGCGGAGGCATTCGGATTTCTTCGCTGCGCTCGCAACGACGGGGGTCGAGTCGGGCTCAATGCCCGTGCCCATGCTCCGGCAGCTTCACCCCGAACACCTTCACCAGATCTGCCACCTGCTCCGGCGACAGATACCGCGGGTTCATCCCGCGCAGCAGCAGGTACAGCTTCGCGGACTCCTCCAGCTCTTCCGTGGCGAACACCGCGGCCTCCAGCGTGTCGCCCGCGACCACCGGGCCGTGATTGGCGAGCAGCACGGATGAATACTTCCCCGCCAGCCCCTTGATCGCCTCGGCCACGGCGGGATCGCCGGGGCGGTAATAGGGCACGAGCGCAGTCGCGCCGCATTTCATCAGATAGTAGGCCGTCATCGGCGGCAGCGCGGCACGCGGATCGATCTCGGGCAGCATCGAGAGCGCGACCGAATGGGTGGAGTGCAGGTGCACGATTGCGCGCGCGCCGCCGCGCGTGTCGTACAGCGCGGTGTGCAGCGGAACTTCCTTGGTCGGGGCATCGCCCGAAACAAGCCGGCCGTGCACATCAAGCCGCGACAGCCGGGCCGGATCGAGGAAGCCGAGCGAGGCGTTGGTCGGCGTCACCAGCCAGCCGCCATCGTCCATCTTGACACTGATATTGCCGGACGAACCCGGCGTCAGCCCGCGCTCGAACAGGGACCGTCCGAAGCGGCAGATATCCTCGCGCAGCCGTGTCTCGGTGCTCATGGCCGTCATGCCTGCTTGTCTCACGCTTTGGCAGCGCGGCCAAGCCGTGTTATTCGGTTGCCAAGCTGCCGCAAAGGGCGGCTATTCGGGAAACGCTCGCAAGGGTCAGTTGCATATGTCCGTCTCCACCTCACAAAATCAGCGCATCGCCGTCGTCGGGCTCGGCTCGATGGGGTTTGGCATGGCGACCTCGCTGAAGCGCGCCGGCCATGCCGTCACCGGCTGCGACGTCTCGGCCGAGGCAGTTGCGCGTTTCGTGACGGACGGCGGCGCGGGGGCCAAGACGCCGGCCGAAGCGGCCAAGGATGCCGACATCGTCGTCAGCGTCGTGGTCAACGCCGCCCAGACCGAGACCATCCTGTTCGGCAGGGATGGTGCCGCCGAGACCATGCCGAAGGACAGCGTCTTCGTCTCCTCGGCGACCATGGATCCGGATGTGGCGCGGCGCCTCGCCAAGCAGCTGGAGGCGACCGGCCGGCACTATCTCGATGCGCCGATCTCCGGCGGGGCGCAGCGCGCCGCGCAAGGCGAACTGACGATCCTCGCCTCCGGCAGCTCCGCCGCTTTTGCCAAGGCGCGGCCCGCGCTGGATGCCATGGCTGCAAAGCTCTACGAGCTCGGTGATGCCGCAGGGCAGGGCGCCGCCTTCAAGATGATCAACCAGCTGCTCGCCGGCGTGCACATCGCCGCCGCCAGCGAAGCGATGGCGTTTGCGGCCAAGCAGGGCCTCGACATCCGCAAGGTCTATGAGGTGATCACGGCCTCTGCCGGCAATTCCTGGATGTTTGAGAACAGGATGCCGCATGTGCTCGACGGCGACTACACGCCGCGCAGCGCAGTCGAGATCTTCGTCAAGGATCTCGGCATCATCCAGGACATGGCGCGCAGTGCCAGATTCCCGGTGCCGGTCTCCGCCGCAGCGCTCCAGATGTTCCTGATGACGGCAGCTGCCGGCATGGGCCGCGACGACGACGCCTCGGTGGCGCGGATGTATGCGCAGGTCACCGGCGTCAAGCTGCCCGGCGACAAGAACTGAGAGGACCCCAATGCCCCGTTTTGCCGCCAACCTTTCGATGATGTTCACCGAGGTGCCGTTCCTCGACCGCTTCGATGCTGCCGCGCAGGCCGGCTTCACCGCCGTCGAATTTCTCTTTCCTTACGAGCATCCGGCCGAGGCGGTCGGCGAGCGGCTCAAGAGGAATGGGCTGACGCAGGCGTTGTTCAACCTGCCGCCGGGCGACTGGAACGCCGGCGAGAAGGGCTTTGCGGCGCTACCGGCGCGGTTTTCCGATCTCAAGGCCAGCCTGGAGACGGCGCTGCCCTACGCCAAGGCGACCGGCGTCAAGCGCCTGCACCTGATGGCCGGCATCGCCAATCGAGGCGAGCGCGTCGCGATCGAGGCCTTCTACAAGTCGGTGGCGTGGGCTGCGGAGTTCTTCGCACCCCATGGCATCGACATCGTGATCGAGCCGATCAATGCCCGCAACGTGCCCGGCTACTTCCTCAACGATTTCGGCTTCGCGCGCGACCTGATCCAGGAACTGCGGCTTGCGAACCTGAAGCTCCAGTTCGACATCTATCATTGCGGGATCATTCACGGCGACGTCACCATGCGCCTGCGCGAGATGATGCCGATCATCGGGCATGTCCAGATCGCCAGCATCCCCTCGCGCAATGAGCCCGACGGCGAGGAGCTGAACTATCCGTTCCTGTTCGAAGAGCTCGACAGGCTCGGCTATGCCGGCTTCGTCGGCTGCGAATACAACCCGCGCGGCAAGACCACCGACGGCCTTGCCTGGTTCAGGCCCTATGCCGGAGCGAAGCCGTGACACTTGCGTTGGGCTGCATCGCCGACGACTACACCGGCGCCTCCGACCTCGCCAACACGTTGACGCGCGCGGGTCTGCGCACCGTGCAGACCATCGGCGTGCCCGCGGACGATCTCGCGCTGCCCGAGGTGGACGCCGTGGTGGTGTCGCTGAAGAGCCGCTCGATCGAGGCCGGCCTTGCCGTGTCGCGCTCGCGTGCGGCGGAGACGTGGCTGCGCGGTCGCGGTGCGGGCCACGTGCTGTTCAAGATCTGTTCGACCTTCGATTCCACAGATGCCGGTAATATCGGTCCGGTGATGGACGCGCTCCGCGCCGATTGCGGCGAGGCGATCGTGCTGGTGACGCCGGCTTTCCCGGAGACCGGCCGAACCGTCTATCAGGGGAACCTCTTCGTCGGCGCGGTGCCGTTGAACGAGAGCCCGTTGAAGGATCATCCGCTCAATCCGATGCGGGATTCCAACCTCGTGCGCGTGCTGGCGCGCCAGAGCAAGACGCAGATCGGCCTCGTCGATCTCGCCACCGTCACGCGCGGCGCGGATGCGGTCCGGGCGCGGCTGTCCGAGCTCGCGGGCAAGGTCATCGGCGCCGCGGTCATCGACGCCGTGTTCGATCGCGACCTCGAGACCATCGGCCTCGTTGCCGCCGAGCATCGACTATCGGTCGGCGCCTCCGGCATCGGCCTTGGCCTCGCGCGGGCACTGGTGTCGACCGGGAAAGTTCGGTCGAGCGCGGCAGGCAGCGAAGCGGGCGCGGCGGTCGGTGGCCCGGCGGCTTGCCTTGCCGGGAGCTGCTCGCAGGCGACGCTTCAGCAGATCGCCAATGCCGAGCGTGTCATGCCGGTGTTGCATCTCGATCCAGAGCAGATCGTCGCCGGGGCCGGCGAGGCGCAGCGCGCGCTGGCCTGGGCGAAGCCGCTTCTGGCGAATGGCCCTGTCCTGATCGCCTCGAGCGCGACTCCGGAAGCTGTTGCGGCCGTTCAGGCCCGGCACGGCCGCGACGCCGCCGGGCATGCCATCGAGCAGGCCATGGCCGATATCGCCGAAGGCCTGGTGCAGGCGGGCGTCCGGCGCTTGATCGTCGCGGGTGGCGAGACGTCAGGTGCGGTGGTCGATCGATTGAAGATTCCCGGTTTTCTCGTTGGGGTGGAAATCGCCGCGGGAGTTCCAGTGCTGCGCGCCGTCGGTGCGCAGGCAGGCGAGATGTTGCTTGCCCTGAAATCCGGAAATTTCGGCGGCCCGGAGTTTTTCTCCGACGCGCTGGGGCTCATGCGCTGAGCGCAGGGCATTCTTAGCTGCCCATTCATTTCCTTCTGGCTTCCGTACTCGTACGGGGTCGTAGTTAACGTCTGCTCAGGTCCTCTGGTGTTGGATGTCGGCGCTGCTCCCTTTGGTTGATTCGTAATTCCCGGACACACGCCGGTTCCAGTACAAAGAGACCCGATTATGCTCGCCACTATCTCCATCCGCGCCAAGATCATCAGTGTCGTGGCGTTCCTGCTGGTTGCGATGACCGGCATGGGCTTGCTCGCCGTCATGAAAATGCGGTCCATGAACGCCAATACCACCGACATCACCACGAACTGGATGCCGAGCGTGCGGGTGTTGGGCGAGCTTCGGGCGAGCGTCATCACCTATCGCAATGTGGTCCGCCAGCACATGCTTTCCGAAACGCTGGACGAGAAGATCGCCAACGAGAAGACGGCTGTGACCGTGATCGAGGCGCTCGCCAAGATCCGCAGTCGGTACGAGGCAATGATCACTTCGCCGGATGAGCGGGCGCTCTACAACCAGTGGGCAAAGCTCTGGGACGACTACAAGAAGGGCACCGAGGAGGTGATGGCGCTGTCGCGCAAGGAAGCCGGCAAGGTCCCCCACGAAGCGCAGGAACTGAACACCAAGACGGTCAACAAGATCGGTCTTGCGTCGGATGAGGTCCTGATGAAGGACATCGAACTCAACAACAAGGGTGGCGATCAGGCCGCCCAGGATGCTGCGGACAGCTATTCCTATGCCTTCATGCTGGTTTCCGTCATCCTTGGCATCGCGGTGGTAATCGGCATCGGTCTCAGCTTCTATCTCGTCCGTGACGTCTCCAATGGCATCAATTCCATCACCGAGCCGATGCAGGCACTGGGCAAAGGCGATCTGTCGGCCGAGGTCCCTCACCGCGGCGAAAAGACGGAGATCGGCGCCATGGCCGACGTGCTCCAGATCTTCAAGGAAGCGCTGATCGCAAAGAAGGCTGCCGACGAAGCCGCAGCGGCCGATGCCGAAGCCAAGATCGAGCGCGGCCGCCGCGTCGACAACATCACCCGCGAATTCGAAACGATGATCGGCGAGATCGTCCAGACCGTGTCGTCGGCTTCGACCCAGTTGGAGGCCTCCGCCTCGACGCTGACGTCGACCGCCGACCGCTCCCAGAGGCTCGCGACCACCGTTGCCGGCGCTTCGGAGGAAGCCTCGACCAACGTGCAGTCGGTGGCCTCGGCGACCGAGGAGATGGCGTCCTCGGTCGGCGAGATCAGCCGCCAGGTGCAGGAATCGGCCCGCATGGCCGGCGATGCCGTCGGTCAGGCGCGTACCACCACCGAGCGCGTCAGCGAGCTGTCCAAGGCGGCGTCCCGCATCGGCGACGTCGTCGAGCTCATCAATACCATCGCCGGCCAGACCAACCTCTTGGCGCTGAATGCGACCATCGAGGCAGCGCGCGCCGGCGAGGCCGGCCGCGGCTTCGCCGTGGTGGCCTCCGAGGTGAAGGCGCTCGCCGAGCAGACGGCGAAGGCGACTGGCGAGATCGGCCAGCAGATCTCCGGCATCCAGGCCGCGACCAACGATTCGGTCGGCGCGATCAAGGAGATCTCCTCGACCATCGAGCGACTGTCGGAAATCTCCTCGGCGATCGCGGCGGCCGTGGAAGAGCAGGGCGCGGCGACCCAGGAGATCGCCCGCAACGTGCAGCAGGCGGCACAAGGCACCCAGCAGGTCTCCTCCAACATCACCGACGTGCAGCGCGGCGCGACCGAGACCGGCACGGCCTCCTCGCAGGTGCTGTCGGCGGCGCAGATGTTGTCGAACGACTCGAACAGGCTCAAGACCGAGGTCGGCAAGTTCCTGACCAACGTGCGCGCCGCGTAAGCCGCGCGAACAGATATCCATCGACAAACGGGCGGCGTCGCAAGCGCCGCTCGTTTTCTTTGGCTGGTCTTTAGCCCGAAGGAAGGCAGGTTCCTGAACGCTGTCGGAGGCCGCGGCCGCATGGCTGCGATGTAGATTTCGCAGTGCGGTAGCAGGGAATTGAAGGCGGGACGGCCGCCGGAGAATAGCGTTTCCCGCGGTGCTCGGGTAAAGGGGGATGGGGATCGCCGTGGGGGCGGATTCCGCATTCTCGCTTGACCTGGAATTGCCTGGCGCATGATTGCTCTGGTCCGTATTGCCCTGAGCCGGCCATATACTTTCGTCGTGCTCGCGCTCCTGCTGCTGATCATCGGACCGCTGGCGGCGCTGCGGACGCCGACTGACATCTTCCCGGATATCCGTATTCCCGTGATCGGCGTGGTCTGGCAGTACACCGGCCTGCCGCCCGACCAGATGTCAGGCCGCATCACCACGCCGTTCCAGCGCGCGCTGACGACGACGGTCAACGACATCGAGCACATCACGGCCAACTCGTACAACGGGTTCGGCATCATCAAGATCTTCTTTCAGCCGAACGTCGACATTCGCACGGCCAACGCCCAGGTCACCGCGATCTCGCAGACGCTGCTCAAGCAGATGCCGCCGGGCGCGACGCCGCCTTTGATCCTGAATTACTCGGCTTCCACCGTCCCGATCATTCAGGTCGCGCTGTCGGGTGAGGGGCTCACCGAGCAGAACCTCGCCGATATCGGTATCAACCAGTTGCGCACGCCCCTGGTCACCGTGCCCGGCGCGGCGATCCCATATCCCTTTGGCGGCAAGCAGCGCCAGGTCCAGATCGACCTCAATCCGACCGCGCTCCAGGCCCGCGGCCTCTCGGGCCAGGACGTCGCCAACGCGCTGGCCGCCCAGAACCTGATCACGCCGGTCGGCACCCAGAAGATCGGCCAATTCGAATACAACATCCAGCTCAACAACTCGCCGCTACAGATCGACGAGCTCGGCAATCTGCCGATCAAGACCGTCAACGGCGCCATGGTCTATGTCCGCGACGTCGCAACCGTGCGTGACGGCAATCCGCCGCAGACCAACATCGTCCATGTCGACGGCAACCGCTCGGTGCTGATGATGGTGCTGAAAGCGGGCGCAACCTCGACGCTCGACATCATCGCCGGCATCAAGCAGAAGGTCATCGACGTCAAGGATCAGCTGCCGGACGCGCTGAAGATCGGCTTCATCGGCGACCAGTCGGTGTTCGTCCGCGGCGCCATCCAGGGCGTCGCCGTCGAGGGCGTGATCGCGGCACTGCTCACCAGCGTGATGATCCTCCTGTTCCTCGGCAGCTGGCGCTCGACCATCATCATCGCGGTCTCCATCCCGCTGTCGGTGCTGGGCGCCATCATCATGCTGTCGGCGATCGGCGAGACGCTGAACATCATGACGCTCGGCGGCCTTGCGCTCGCTGTCGGCATCCTCGTCGACGATGCCACGGTGACGATCGAGAACATCAATTACCATCTGGAGCAGGGCAAGCCGGTCGAGCAGTCGATTCTCGACGGTGCCAACCAGATCGTGACGCCGGCCTTCGTGTCGCTGCTCTGCATCTGCATCGTGTTCGTGCCGATGTTCTTCCTCACCGGCGTCGCGCGCTTCCTGTTCGTGCCGATGGCGGAAGCCGTGATGTTCGCGATGATCTGGTCGTTCATCCTGTCGCGCACGCTGGTGCCGACCATGGCGAACTATCTGCTCAAGGCGCATGTGCATCACGAGGGCGGGCCGCCGAAGTCACGCAATCCGTTTGTCTGGTTTCAGCGCGGCTTCGAGGCGCGGTTCGAGCGCATTCGCGCCGGCTACCATAGCTTCCTCGGACTTGCGCTGGCGCATCGCGGGGTGTTCGTGATCGGCTTCCTCTGCGTCGTCGGCGCATCCTTCGCGCTGGTGCCGTTTCTCGGACGTAATTTCTTTCCGGCGGTCGATGCCGGCAACATCCTGATGCATGTCCGCACCCAGGTCGGCACCCGCGTCGAGGAGACCGCCAACCAGCTTGCCGACGTGCAGAAGGCGGTCCGCAAGCTGATCCCGGGCGAGATCGAGACCATGACCGACAATATCGGCATGCCGATCTCCGGCATCAACATGACCTACAACAACACCGGCGTGATCGGCCCGCAGGACGGCGACATCCAGATCAAGCTGAAGGAGGGCCACAAGCCGACGGAGGAGCACGTAAAGGTGCTGCGCGAGCAGCTGCCGCGTTTATTCCCCGGCGTCAGCTTCGCGTTCCTGCCGGCCGATATCGTCAGCCAGATCCTGAATTTCGGCGCGCCGGCGCCGATCGACCTGCAGATCCGTGGCGCCAATCTCGGCGCCAATTTCGCTTACGCCAACACCTTGCTGGCCAAGGTCCGCAAGATTCCCGGCGTTGCCGATGCGCGCATCCAGCAATCGCCGAACAATCCGACCTTCAACATCGACGTCGATCGCACCCGCGCGCAATATGTCGGCCTGACGGAACGCGACGTCACCAACAGCCTCGTCGTCAATCTCGCCGGCTCCTCGCAGGTGGCGCCGACCTACTACCTCAATCCTGACAACGGCGTGTCGTACTCGATCGTGATGCAGACGCCGCAATACCAGATGGACTCGCTCAGCGCGCTGCAGACGCTGCCGATCACGGCGGCCGGCAATTCGCAGTCGCCGATCCTCGGCGGCATTGCCGACATCAAGCGCTCGACCTCGAGCGCGGTGGTATCGCAATACGACATCCAGTCAATGGTGCAGATTTTCGCGACGACCTCGGGCCGCGATCTCGGCGCGGTCGCCGCCGACATCCGCCAGGTGATCGCCGACACCGCCAAGGATGTGCCGAAGGGATCTTCCGTGGTGCTGCTCGGCCAGGTGCAGACCATGAACAGCGCCTTCACCGGCCTGCTGTTCGGCCTGCTGGGTGCCGTCGTGCTGATCTACTTCCTGATCGTCGTGAACTTCCAGTCCTGGTCCGATCCGTTCGTGATCATCACGGCGCTGCCGGCCGCGCTCGCCGGCATCGTCTGGATGCTGTTCATGACGGAGACGACATTGTCGGTGCCGGCGCTGACCGGCGCCATCATGTGCATGGGCGTTGCCACCGCAAACAGCGTGCTCGTGATCTCCTTCGCCCGCGAGCGCTACGAGGAGCTCGGCGATCCCATTGCTGCCGCGCTCGAAGCCGGCTTCGTCCGGTTCCGCCCGGTGTTGATGACCGCGCTTGCCATGATCATCGGCATGGCGCCGATGGCGCTGGGTCTCGGCGAAGGCGGCGAGCAGAATGCGCCGCTCGGCCGTGCCGTGATCGGGGGCCTGATTTTTGCAACCTTCGCCACGCTGATGTTTGTGCCCGTGGTGTTCAGCATGGTACACAAGAAACAAGGCGCCAAGGCCGCCGCCCCATTGGAGACCCCGCATGTCGCCCACTGAACCCCGCTCCCCGGTGTCGCACCGGAAACTGGGCATCTTCGGCGTGGTGGCGCTGATTGCGGCAGGCCTCGTCGTCGGCACCGGCATCCGCGCTCGCGAGGAGCAGGGCTCCAAGCTGAAGGAGTGGACCGACGATCAAGCCATTCCCAGCGTTGCGGTGACCCTGCCCAACGCCAAAGCTCTCAACGCCACCATCGACCTGCCGGGCCGGCTGGAGGCCTATTATCGCGCTCCGATCTTCGCCCGCGTCCCCGGCTATCTCAAAAACTGGAGCGCCGACATCGGTGCGCGCGTGAAGGCCGGCCAGGTGATCGCCGAGATCGAGGCGCCCGACCTCGACCAGCAACTGCTTCAGGCCCGCGCCGACCTCGCCAGCCAGCAGGCCAGCGCGAGGTTGTCGGAAGCGACCCTCAACCGCCGCAAGACGCTGGTCGCGTCCAACTTCGTCTCCGCCCAGGAAATCGACGAGCGCACCGCCGATCTCTCCAACAAGAATGCGGCGGTTCGCTCGGGCCAAGCCAATGTCGAGCGGCTGGAAGCCCTCGCTGGCTACAAGAAGATCACTGCCCCGTTCGACGGCGTCGTGACGGCGCGCGACACCGACGTCGGCGCGTTGATCAATGCCGGCGGCGGTTCGGGCCCGGCAATGTTCGTGATCTCCGACATCACCAAGCTGCGCGTTTATGTCAACGTGCCCCAGAATTACGTGCCGGCGATCAAGATCGGCGCCAAGGCCACCATCGCGCTGCCGGAGTATCCGAACCGGACCTTCCAGGCGACCGTGGAGGCTTCCTCGCAGGCCGTCGACGTCGCCTCGGGCACCACGCGCATGCAGCTCGGGCTCGACAATTCCTCAGGCGAGTTGATGCCCGGCGGCTATGCCAGCGTGAAGCTGAATCTCCAGCGCGACTCCGCGCCGCTCAGCATCCCCGCCAGCGCGCTGATCTTCAACGGCAGCGGTCTGCGTGTCGCGACCGTCGGTCCCGACGACAAGGTGCTGTTCAAGTCCGTGACCATCGCCCGCGATCTCGGCCGCGAGATCGAGCTGGCCTCTGGGATCGCAGCTGACGACCGCGTCATCACCGCGCCGCCGGACGGCCTCTCGGACGGGGATGCCGTGCGCGTGGTCGGCGCCAAGGCCAAGCCAGCGACGGCATCGGAGAAGCAGGCGCCGAAGAGCTGAGACGCGGTCTCGTGCCCCGGACGCAGCGCAGCACGACGTGATGCGCTGCAGAGCCGGGGCCCATCTCGGCTGGTTGCACTGTGTTGCTTGCCGGGTCCCGGCTCTGCGGAGCGGCATTGCATGCCGCGCCGCGTCCGGGACACGAGAGCGAGCTACGCCACCCGCCACTCCGGCACGCCATCCGCGGCCATCGCGATCTCGCCGAGCGAGTCCACCGGCGTGCGATCCATGTCGAGCAGATGCGCCAGCGTGGCGGCATCGCTCGCTGGAATTCGCGCCAATGTGCGCCGGTCGTCTTGGGTGCGGAGCATCACCACGCCGTGGTCGACATCGCCGCTGCGGCCGTAGAGCACGGTAAAGCTCTCGACCTTGCCCTTGCCAGTCGCCTCCGTCGCAAACTCCGGCACCGCGCGCTTGCTGCGGTCGGCCTCGCCTTGCACGCTGGTCTCCTGTGCCAGCGCTTCGCGCGGCGGTGCCTTCGACACCACCAGCGCATGGTGCTTGGTGACGAAACCGCCCTGGCCGTAGAGCAGGCCGAGCCCGGCGCCATCGCGAACACGCCGCACCATCGCGCAGGCTGCATGCGTCATGTAGGTGTTGAGCGGTGCGCCGAAGAAGGTGAGGCCGCCGGTCACGGTCGGCTGCACGTCGGCACCCAAGCCCAGCGTTCGCCGTGCCATCTTGGGCACGCACGGAAAACAGCTGTAGAGCTCGATGGCGTCGAACTTCTTGCCGTTGCCGCCGGCGAGATCCATCACGCTCCCGAGCACCGCGTTCTGTGGATGGCTCTCATAGAACTGGTCGCGCAAGAGATAATCCCGCGGCTCCTCCGCCGAGGCGCCGCCGAGCGGAAAGACCAGTCTGTCCTCGGCAATGCCGGCGGCACGCGCCTTGGCGAGGCTGGTCAGCAGCAGTGCGCCGCCCATGTTGACGCTGGGGTTGGCCACCATCAGCTTGTTGTAGGGCCACGCGATCAGGCGGTTGTCAGCGGTCGGCGTCGTGATCTCATCAGAGGCGTAGCGACGCTTCAGCCAGGCATTAGGATTTTGCGCAGCGGCCTCGGAATAACGCGACCAGAGCGTGCCTGATTCAGCCATCGCGTCGCGTGGCGTCTGGCCCCAATGCGCCGAGGAGGCGGCCTCGTAGAACGGATAGACGGTGACGGGGCGAAACACGCCGAGCTTGACCGCCAGCGGCTTCTGGAACGCCGCGCCGCGCTTGGGCTCTTCGACGTCGTGGGCGAACGGCGTCCATGGCAGCTTGACGCCCGCGCGCTCCGCCTTGGTCGCGGTCGACTGCGCCTCGGCGCCGCAGACCGCGGCCACGGTACATTCGCCGCGCGCGATGCGCTTTGCGGCCTCGTGGATGTAGCGGATCGGGCTCTCGCCGCCGACCGGGCCGTAATAGCAATGCGCCGGCGAGATGCCGAGGCGTTGCGCCAGAAGCTGCTCCGGATCGCGATAGCGCCAGCTCAGGAAGTTGACGACGTCGAGCGATTGCACCTCGCCGAGCAGCCTTGCGCCGGCGTCAGCCTCGGCCCGCCGCAGCGCTTGTTCGAGCAGGTCAAGCGGCTCGAGGCCTTCGGTGATCTCTTTCGGGCGGTCGACGATCTCGCCGATGCCGACGATGACGGGGATGCGGTCTTCAGGGATGTTGGTCTTGTCGGTCATGGCCTCAAATCACGGTATCAGTTGTTTCGTCATTGCGAGCAAGGCGAAGCAATCCAGACTGCCTCCGCTGAAAGATTCTGGATCGCTGCACTCGCAACGACGACGGGGACTACTCCGTCACCAGCTTATTCATGTGCTCGACGGCTTCGGCGAACTCTTCCTTGAACTCCTGCACCACGGCGCCCGCGGACTTCACGCTGTCGATCAGCCCGACGCCCTGGCCGACGAAATAGCTGACGAGATCGCGCGCCTGTGCGTTGCCGCTCGCGGCCGCGCGGTCGATCGAGTTGAAGGCGTCGCGGCTGATGATGCTTTGCAGCGGCATCGGCAGCGCGCCCGGGCTGTCCGGCGCGCGATCCCAGGCATCGGTCCAGACCGAGCGGAGTTGCCGGGCTGGCTTGCCGGTGCGGCCCTTCGAGCGCACGGCGTCGCGCGAGGAGGCCGCGATCATCTTCTCGCGAAAGATCTCCGTGGTCTCGGCCTCTACCGTGGCGAGCCACACCGAGCCGGTCCAGGCGCCGGCCGCCCCCATGGCCATGCAGGCCGCCATCTGCCGCCCCGTCATGATGCCGCCGGCGGCCAACACCGGCACGTCGCGGATCTTCTTGGTCGCCTTGATCACCTCCGGCACCAGCACCATGGTCGAGACCTCGCCGCAATGGCCGCCGGCTTCCGTGCCCTGCACCACGAGGATGTCGACACCGGCTGCGACCTGGCGCAGCGCATGCTCCTTGGCGCCGACGAGGGCTGCGACCGGTACGCCGTGTTTCTTGCCCATCTCGATCATGGCTTTCGGCGGCACGCCGAGGGCATTGGCGATCAGGCGGATCGGATGATTGAAAGAGACTTCGAGCAGCTCCAGTGCCGTCTTTCCGTCGAACGGCTGCGGCTGGTCGGCCGCGACCTCCGTGGTGGTGAGCTCGATGCCGTATTTCTTCAGGAGATCGCGCGTGTAGTTGCGATGCGCCTGCGGCACGCGCGCTTCCAGACTCTTCCAGGTGACGTCCTTCTCGCCCGCGGTCGAGATGTTTTCGGGAATCAGCACGTCGATGCCGTAGGGCTTGCCGTCGACGTGATCGTCGATCCATTTCAGCTCGCGTTCGAGCGTATCCGGCGTGTGGACGGTGGCGCCAAGCACGCCGAAGCCGCCGGCGCGGCTGACGGCGGCGACGACGTCGCGGCAATGGCTGAAGGCGAGCAGCGGGAACTCGATTCCCAGCATGTCGCAGATCGGCGATTTCATGACTCTCTCCCGGCGGCTTCGCGTTCTCGTTGCCTTGGTGGGCGAAGCGAAACGACGCTAGCCGATCGTCGCGCACGATGCCATGCCGGATTCGGCGGAGCATCTTGCGTGCAGGCGTCGCGCGATGCGCCAGCCATTCCGTCGCGCAAAATAAGCAGGGCAGGAGGCTTCGATAAGCCTCTTGCGCTTTTGCAGCGGTGAGCGAATGCTGGCTCACAACAACAGAATAACGAGGGAGCGCCAACCGATGTCGTCAGCGCAATCGAGCCCCGCCCGCGCAAGCGAGGCCTACGACGTGGTCGTCGTCGGCGCGGGCTTTGCCGGCATGTACATGCTGCATCGTCTGCGCGGGCTCGGCTTCTCGGCGCGCGTCTTCGAGCAGGGCGGCGGCGTCGGCGGCACCTGGTACTGGAACCGCTATCCCGGGGCGCGCTGCGACGTCGAGAGCATGCAATATTCCTACTCGTTCTCGGAAGAGCTCCAGCAGGAATGGGACTGGAGTGAACGCTACGCGCCGCAAGCAGAGATCCTGAAATACGCCAACCACGTCGCCGACCGTTTCGACCTGCGCCGCGACATCCAGTTCGACACCCGCGTCGAGCGCGCCGTATTCGACGAGCGCGCAAAGCGCTGGTCGGTCACGATCTCCGGCGGCAGGACGGTTCAAGCGCAGTTCGTCGTGCTCGCCACCGGTTGCCTCTCGAACGCGCGCAAGCCCGACATCAAGGGTCTCGAGAACTTCGAAGGCCCTGTCTATCACACCGGCAACTGGCCACACGAGGACGTCGATTTCACGGGCTTGCGGGTCGGCCTGATCGGCACGGGATCGTCAGGCATCCAGTCGACGCCTGTCATCGCCGAGCAGGCCAAACATCTCACCGTGTTTCAGCGCACGGCGAATTTCTCGATTCCCGCGCGCAATTCCGCGCTGACCGACGAGGAACGCGGCACGTTCCGCAAGAACTATCCGGAGATTCGCCGGTTTGCCCGTGAAGTCGCGCGCAACGGTATCTATGCCGAGCAGCCGGATCGCGGTGCGCTCGACGACAGTGACGAGATCAGGACCGGCAAATACGCGGCGCGCTGGGAGCGGGGCGGGCTGACCTTCATGTATGTCTACAACAATCTCGGCCTCGAGCGATCCGCGAACGACACCGCGGCGAACTTCGTGCGCGGCAAGATTGCCGAGATCGTGAAGGATCCGGAGACCGCGAAGCTGCTCCAGCCGAACAGCCATCCGATCGGCACCAAGCGGATCTGCATCGACACGGATTACTTCGCGACCTTCAACCGGCCGAACGTCTCGCTGGTGGACATCAAGGCCAACCCGATCGAGGAGATCACCGCGAACGCGGTTCGCGTCGCAGGCAAGGATCATGAGGTCGACGCACTGGTGATGGCGACGGGCTTCGACGCCATGACCGGATCGGTCGCGAAGATCGACATCAGGGGCCGGGGCGGTCAGACGCTGAATCAGAAATGGGCGGAAGGCCCGAAGACCTATCTGGGGCTGATGAGCGCGGGCTTTCCGAACCTCTTCATCATCACTGGCCCCGGCAGCCCGTCGGTGCTCTCGAACATGATCGTGTCGATCGAGCAGCACGTCGACTGGATTGCCGAAAGCCTCGTCCACATGCGCAAGCAGAGCCTCGTCACGATGGAGGCGGAGAGGGAAGCCGAGGAGAAATGGGTCGCTCACGTCAACGAGGTCGCCCACGGCACGCTCTATCCGCAGGCCAATTCCTGGTATATGGGCGCCAACATCCCGGGCAAGCCGCGCATCTTCATGCCCTATATCGGCGGCATCGGCGTCTACCGGCGGATCTGCGACGATCTCGCGGCAAAGGGGTATGACGGATTTGCGATGGCGCGGGCGGAGCAGGGGCTGACTGCGGCCGTGTTTTGAGCCCGGCTCTTTCGGTCCGTCATTCCGGGGTGCCGCGGAGCGGCGAGCCCGGGATCCATTTCTCCGAGCATGCGTGACGCCTGATGGATGCCGGGCTCACCCTTCGGGTGCCCCGGAATGCCATGGGGAGAGAGGCGGCCATTCCAAAACGGCGAGGGTCCTCGGCCATTCCTGCATTCCGGTGGCCTTGTCATTGGCCATTTGCGGGCTAATTAATGCAAGCGCATCTTTCCGCCGGAGCCACAGCATGACCGACACCCCCGCCTACGTGCCGCCCAAAGTCTGGACCTGGGACAAGGAGAATGGCGGGCAGTTCGCCAACATCAACCGTCCCATTGCCGGTCCCACCCACGACAAGGAGCTGCCGGTCGGCAAACACCCCTTCCAGCTCTATTCGCTGGCGACGCCGAACGGGGTGAAGGTCACGGTGATGCTGGAGGAGTTGCTGGCGCTCGGCCACAAGGGCGCCGAATATGATGCCTGGCTGATCAGGATCGGCAATGGCGACCAGTTCGGCAGCGGCTTTGTCGACATCAATCCGAATTCCAAGATTCCGGCGCTGATGGACCGCTCCGGTCCCGAGCCGATCCGGATCTTCGAGTCCGGCTCGATCCTGTTCTACCTCGCCGAAAAATTCGGCGCCTTCCTACCGAAGGACATCAAGGCCCGCACTGAAGCGATGTCCTGGCTGTTCTGGCAGATGGGCAGCGCGCCCTATCTCGGCGGCGGCTTCGGCCATTTCTACGCCTATGCGCCGTTCAAGATCGAATACGCCATCGATCGCTTCGCGATGGAGGTCAAGCGCCAGCTCGACGTGCTCGACCGGCGGCTGGCCGACAACGAATATCTCGCAGGGAACGAGTACACCATCGCCGACATGGCGGTGTGGCCCTGGTACGGTGCGCTCGCCAAAGGACTTGTTTATGGCGCCGGCGAATTCCTCTCGGTGCAGGATTACAAGAACGTGCAGCGCTGGACCGACCAGATCGCCAAGCGTCCGGCCGTGAAGCGCGGCCGCATGGTCAATCGCGTCTCCGGCGATCCCGCCAGCCAGCTCCACGAGCGCCACGACGCCAGCGATTTCGAGACCAAGACGCAGGACAAGCTCGCGCCGGCGACGTAGGTACGTCGGGTGGATTGGTTGTCGGGCTGCGCGAAGCGCAGTCCGCTGGCGTAGTCCATCGCCTGTTCGCGCATTCGGCGGATTACGCTTCGCTAATCCGCCCTACGGCGTCTTCACACCTTCGGCCGCGGGAAACACCACGCGGTCGTCGGTGCGGCAGTAGCGGTCGGCGAACATGCGGCCGATCGGGTGATAGCGGTCCATATGCACCCGCATCGCCTTGTCGTCCCAGAGCTCGTCTCGGATGTGGAAGTGGATGCCTTCGCCCATGATCAGGCGACGATCGTCGTTGACGTCGATCAGCTTCCAGAGCTTGCACTCCATCGCCCAGGGTGTTTCGGCCAGCCGCGGCACCGCGATCCTGGTCGAGGGCGCGAGCTTCAGGCCGAGATAGTCGGGCTCGCCGATGTCAGGCGGAAAATCGCCGCTGCTCTCGTGCATCGCCTTCGCCAGCGGTTCGTCGGCGATATTGACCACGAATTCGCCGGTACGCTGGATGTTGAGAAACGTGTCCTTGTCCTCTCCGTTCGGCTTGCGGTTTGCCGCGAACATGCAGAGCGGCGGATCCTCGCAAAACGCGTTGAAGAAGCTGAACGGCGCGGCGTTGACCACGCCTGTCGGTCCGAGCGTGGTCACCCACGCGATCGGCCGCGGCAGGATGAAGGAGGTCAGCACCTTGTAGCGCTCGCGTGGCGTGAGGTCGCTGGCGGCGTAGTCCATGGGGGAGCTCCGGGCAAATCGTCATTGCCGGGCTTGACCCGGCAATCCATCGATTTTGAAGAAGGATGGATGCGCGGGTCAAGCCCGCGCATGACGATCTGAGCTTACGCCATGCTCAGCTCGTGGCGGCCGACCACCATCCAGTGCACCTCGTCCGGACCGTCGGCGAAGCGGAGGTGGCGGACGTCCTGGTACATCTCGGCCAGCGGCGTCCAGTGCGAGATGCCGGTCGCGCCGTGCATCTGGATCGCCTGGTCGATGATCTTGCAGGCCCGCTCGGGCACCATGGCCTTAACCATGGAGACCCAGACGCGGGCCTCCTTGTTGCCGAGCACGTCCATCGCCTTGGCGGCCTTCAGCACCATCAGCCGCATCGCCTCGATCTCGCAGCGCGCCTGCGCGATGATCTGCATGTTGCCGCCGAGATGGGCGATCTTCTTGCCGAAGGCCTCGCGGGTGAGGCCGCGCTGCACCATCAGGTCGAGCGCCTTCTCGGCCTTGCCGATGGTGCGCATGCAGTGATGGATACGGCCGGGGCCGAGGCGGAGCTGCGAGATCTCGAAGCCGCGGCCTTCGCCGAGCAGCATGTTCTCCTTCGGCACGCGGACATTGTTAAAGCGCATGTGCATGTGGCCGCGCGGCGCATGATCCTGGCCGAACACGTACATGGGCCCGAGCACCTCGACGCCGGGCGTGTCGCGCGGCACCAGGATTTGCGACTGCTGCTTGCTCGGCGCGGCATCCGGATTGGTCTTCACCATGACGATGAGGATCTTGCAGCGGGGATCGCCGAGACCCGAGATGTAGTACTTCTCGCCGTTGATGACCCATTCGTCGCCGACGAGCTTGGCCGTGGTCGAGATGTTCTTGGCGTCGGAGGAGGCGACGTTCGGCTCGGTCATGACATAGGCCGAACGGATCTCGCCGTTGAGCAGCGGCTTCAGCCACTTCTCCTTCTGCTCCTTGGTGCCGACGCGCTCCAGCACCTCCATGTTGCCGGTGTCGGGCGCCGAGCAGTTCATGCTCTCCGATGCCAGCGGGCTCTTGCCGAGCTCGGAGGCGATATAGGCGTAGTCGAGATTCTTCAGGCCCTGGCCGGTCTCGTCGTCGGGCAGGAAAAAGTTCCAGAGGCCTTCCTTCTTCGCCTTGTTCTTGGCGACCTCCAGCACCTCGAGCTGCTTCGGCGTGAAGCTCCAGCGGTCTTCCTTGCCTTCGCCGGCCTTGGCGAACTCGATCGACATCGGCTCGACGGTGTCGCGGATGAACTTCCTGACGTGGTCGTAGAGCGGCCGGACCTGGTCCGACATCCGGAGGTCGTTGAGCTCGTCGCCAGGATTGAGAGTGTAGTTGGTGGTGCGGGGAATGTAGGTGTGTTTTGTCATTGTTCCTCCCGTGTCGCTGAGATCGTGCTGGCGGCGAGAATAGTCGCAGTGCCTCGAAAGTGCGAGCGCGCATTTTCATGCGCAGGCATGCCATGCGATGGAATTCGCGAGAACGTTTGAAATGTTGTTTGAATGGGGTGAAGGGAGGCGGTCACCTCGCTCGGTGTCGTCCCGGACAAGCGAAGCGCAGATCCGGCACCCACAGCCACAGGGAGCAGTTTGGCGAAGACTCGAAGTTACGAGTTTGCGGTACAATGCCGCCTGTGGTTATGGGTCCCGGCTTTCGCCGGGACGACACCGAGTATGTTGTCGGCTAGTTCGGCAGCCGATGCATCGCGCAGATCTTGTTGCCGTCGAGATCCCGGAGGTAAGCCAGATACAGCTTGCCGCCCGGGCCCTGGCGGACGCCCGGCGGATCCTCAATCGATTTTGCACCGGCCGCGATGCCGGCTGCGTGCCATTGCTCGACCTGCTCCGGCGAGTTGCATGCGAAACCGATTGTGGCGCCATTCGCGCAGGTCGCCGCTTCGCCGTTGATCGGCTTCGACACCGAGAACACGCCGGTCTTGGTTATGTAGAAAATGCGATGCCCGTCGACCATCGCTGGCCGCACCTCGAGCGTGCCGAGCAGCTTGTCGTAGAACCCCTTGGCCTTGTCGAGGTCGTTGGTGCCGATCATGACGTGTGAGAACATTTGCGCATTCCCTCAGAGTTTGTGGCCCGGATGGAGCGGAGCGAAATCCGGGTCTGTTTTGCTTTGGCCGTCCCGGATCGCGCTTCGCTCCGTCCGGGTTACTCGAAAGATCAGAACGCTGTATAGCCGCCGTCGATCACGAACGTATCGGCAGTGTGATACGACGATGCCTTGCTCATCAGGTACACCGCGATGCCGCCGAAATCGGATGCTTCGCCGAAGCGTCGCATCGGGATGCGCGGCATCACGTTGGCGACGAATTTGTCGTTGGCCATGATCCCGGCCGTCATGTCGCTCTTGATCCAGCCGGGCAGGATCGCGTTTGCGGTGACGCCGTGGCGTGCCAGCTCGACGCCGAGCGCGCGCACCAGCGCGTTGATGGCGGCCTTGGTCGCGGCATAATGCTCGTTGCGCGCGGTACCGAAGATCGAGGCGAGGCTCGAGGTCGCAACCAGCCGGCCGAACGGGTCGCCGGCATTGGCCCGCTCGGTCATGTGCTTCGCGGCCGCCTGGAACGCGTGGAACACGCCGTCGAGATTGGTGGCGAACATCGTGCGCCATTCCTCTTCGGTGCGCTCGATGAAGGCGCGCCGGCCGCCGCCGCCGATGCCTGCATTGGCGAAGCAGCCATCGACCCGACCGAAGGAATCGAGCGTCGCCTTCATCGCGGCATTGACCGATGCCGGATCGGTGACGTCGCAGACGCGGGTCTCGACCTTGCCTGACAGCCCCGCCATGCTCGCGGCGGCAGCCTTGTTCTTTTCAGGATTGCGACCCCAGATCGAGACGTTGCAGCCCTGGGCGGCCAGCGCCTGCGCGATGCCGAGTCCGATGCCGCCATTGCCGCCGGTGATCACGGCGACGCGGCCGGAGAGGTCGAAAAGGTTCATGGCGCGTTTCCTGTTCTTGGCCAGTTCTCGGCAAGTCTTTCAGTCGCCCTGGCAAGTCTTCCCTGGCATGCCGCGCATCAGCCGCTGCGCGCAAGATTGCTCGCCATGCCCTGATCACCATGGACAAGACCGCGCCAAAAATCAAATATGCGCCCCGGCAAAACAAATTCCGGTCTGCGAAACTGACGCAGGCCGGCAACTGACGAGGAAACCATGCAGTTCAAACATGTCACGCTCGAATTCGATGGCTCGGTCGCCATCCTCAAGCTCGACCATCAGGAGGTGATGAACGCGGTCTCCGTGGACATGCTGGGCGGACTTGCCGACGCGCTCGATGCGATCGAGGAGAAGAAGGACGAGGTGCGCTGCGTCGTCTTGACCGGCGCGGGGCGGGCATTCTGCACCGGCGCGAACCTCCAGGGTCGGAACAACCAGTCGAAGAAGACCAAGGCCGGCCTGACGCTGGAGACCGGCTTTCATCCGTTCCTGCGCCGCATCCGCAACCTGCATTGCCCGATCGTGACCGCGGTCAACGGACCGGCGGCCGGCGCCGGCATGAGCTTCGCGCTGCTCGGCGACATGATCCTCTGCGCGCGCTCCTCCTATTTCCTGCAGGCCTTCCGCCGGATCGGCCTCGTGCCGGATTGCGGTTCGACCTGGCTGCTGCCGCGCCTGGTCGGCCGGGCGCGCTCGATCGAATTGTCGCTGATGGGCGAGCGGCTGCCGGCCGAGAAGGCGCTGGAATGGGGCCTCGTTAACCGCGTCTACGATGACGGCGCGCTGATGGAGGAGGCGATGAAGCTCGCGCGCGATCTCGCCAGCGGCCCGACGGTCGCGCTGTCGCTGATCCGCAAGCTCTATTGGGACAGCCCGGAAAACTCCTTCGAAGATCAACTCAACCTCGAATTCCAGTGCCAGCTCCGCGCCGGTGACACCCAGGATTTTCGCGAGGGCGTCGGCGCGTTCCTGGAGAAGCGGCCCGCGCAGTTCAAAGGCAAATGATCGAGGCGGAGCTCTCGCGCAGCGTCGCGCGCTGGCACCCGGGCGCGAGCGGCGTCACAGGCGCCGCAAAGCTGTCCGGCGGCGCCAGTCAGGAAACCTGGCGTTTCGACATCGTGCATCCCGATGGGCCGATCGGCGCGATCCTGCGCCGCTCGCCGAAGGGCTATGGCGCCGCGCCGACGCGCGCGGCGGGTCTTGCCGCTGAAGCGCAGCTGATGCAGCTCGCTTATGAAGCCGGCGTGCCGTCGCCGCGCGTGATGCATGTGCTCGTGCCGGAGGACGATCTCGGCACCGGCTTCATCATGCAGCGGGTGGAAGGCGAGACCATCGCGCGCAAGATCCTGCGCGATGAGGAGTACGCAACGGCGCGGCCGCATCTGGCACGGCAGATCGGCGGCGTGCTCGCCGGGCTGCACAGGCTGCCCCAGGACAAATTGCCCGAGCTGCGCAGCAGGTCGGCGACACAGGAGATCGCCGAGTTCGAGCGTGACTATCACAGCCTCAACTGGCCCAAGCCCGTGTTCGAGCTGGCGCTGCGCTGGCTCTGTGACAACGACCCCGGCCCCTCGGCCGAGACGACGCTGGTGCATGGCGACTTCCGCAACGGCAACCTCATCATCGGCGCCGACGGCGTCCGGGCGGTGCTGGACTGGGAGCTCGCCCATCTCGGCGATCCCATGGAGGATCTTGGTTGGGTCTGCGTCAATTCCTGGCGCTTCGGCGAGATCGACAAGCCGGTCGGCGGCTTTGGCTCGCGTGAGGAGCTGTTCGCGGGCTATGAAGCTGCCGGCCGCAAGGTCGATCCGGCGCGCGTGAAATTCTGGGAGGTGATGGGCACGCTGCGCTGGGGCATCATGTGTGGCGGCATGATGCAGCGCTTTCGTGAGGGGCCGGACCATTCCATGGAGCGCGCCATGATCGGCCGCCGCGCCTCCGAGACCGAGATCGATCTGTTGCGGCTCTTGGCGCCGCGCGGGAGCTGACCCATGCAGGACGAACCCACCCCGATCGAGCTGACCAAATCGGTCGCCGATTTTCTCCGCAACGACATCACGCCGCTGATCTCCGGCCACCAGGCCTTCAAGCTCCGCGTCGCCATCAACATCCTCGACCTTGTGACGCGGCAGCTGACGCAGGAGGAGGGGAGTGATGCCGCGGAAGTAGAGCGGCTGCGCGCGCTGCTCGGCACGGACGGCTCGGTGACAGAGCTCAACCGCGCCCTTGCCGATCGCATCGCCCAAGGCGAGATCGACCTTGCGACGCCGGGCCTCGCCGAGCATCTCTGGGCGACCACGATGGACAAGCTCGCGGTCGATCAGCCGAACTATGCGTCGTACAAGCGCGAGCTGAGGCGGGAAGGGTAGACGGCGCTCCATCCACCGTCATTGCGAGCGCAGCGAAGCAATCCAGAATCCGTCCACGGCGGCAGTCTGGATTGCTTCGTCGCAAGGGCTCCTCGCAATTGAGACCTTCTACTTCCCCACCCATTTCGGCGGCCGCTTCTCCGAAAACGCCTTCGGGCCCTCGATATAGTCCTGCGAGGCCACCATTGCCTTCACCGCCGGGTACTCTCGCTGCTCCTCGATCGCCTGTTCCAGCGACACGCCAAGCCCCTTCTGGATCGCCTGCTTCGAGGCCCGGATCGACATCGGCGAGTTCTTGGTGATCATCTCCGCCCAGCGCAGTGCGGCCGACAGCGCCTCGCCCTGCGGTACCACCTCGTTGACGAAACCAAGCTCGAGGCCTTCCTTGGCGCTGACATGCCGCGCGGTGAGGATCATGCCCATGGCGCGCTTGAGGCCGATCTGCCGGGGCAGCCGGTGCAGGCCGCCGGCGAGTGCGGCCAGCCCGACGCGCGGCTCGGGCAGGGCGAAGGTCGCGTTCTCCGAGGCGATGATGAGGTCGCAGGCCAGCGCGATCTCGAAGCCGCCGCCCATCGCGACGCCGTTCACGGCGGCAATGATCGGCTTGTCGCAGTCGAAGCGCGAAGTCAGGCCGGCAAAGCCGCCCTTGTCCCAGCCGCGCTTGCCGCCTGCTGCCTGCCACTTCAGATCGTTGCCGGCGCAGAACGCCTTGTCGCCGCTGCCGGTGACGATCGCGATCCACTGCTCGGGATCGGCGGAGAAATCGTCGAACACCTTTTGCAGCTCGAAATGCGCGTCGGTATGCAGCGCGTTGTAGACCTCGGGCCGCGACAACGTCACGATCGTGATCGGTCCCTTGCGTTCCACCTTCGAAAATTTCAGCTCCATCACGCGCTCCCGCATTTTCTCGTCGAGGAATATTGACGGCATAGTAGCGCGCGTGCGCGGTTCAACACCATCGAATTGCGCGGACGCGCCTTGCGCGTTCGGCACGCCCGCCTCGCTTGACTTGAGTGAGCTCTTCTCCGCTTAATCATGCGAAGCAAGAATGCGCCTAGCGCCTTAACGCAAAACGACAAAATCACTCCGGGAGAGACCCCTTGGATTTCTCATTGCCTGCCGATCTCGTCGCCTATCTCGCAGAGCTCGATCGTTTCATCGCGCGCGAGATCAAGCCGCTCGAAGAGGCCGACGACAACATCCGCTTCTTCGATCATCGCCGCGAATGGGCGCGCACCGATTTCGAGAATGGCGGCCTGCCGCGCCATGAATGGGAAGCGCTGCTTCGCAAGGCGAAGGATCTCGCCGATGCCGCGGGCCATCTCCGCTTTCCGGTCCCGAGGCAATATGGCGGCAAGGACGGCTCCAATCTCTGGATGGCGGTGATCCGCGAGCATTTTGCCGCCAAGGGCCTGGGCCTGCACAACGACCTCCAGAACGAGCATTCCATCGTCGGTAATTTTCCCGTCGTCACCATGCTCGACCGCTACGGCCGCGACGACCAGAAGGCGATGATCGATGGCTCGATCAAGGGCAAGTACCGTATCACCTTCGGCCTGACCGAGCCGCATCACGGCTCGGACGCAACTCACATGGAGACGCGCGCGGTGCCGGCCACCCGCGACAACGTCAAGGGCTGGATCATCAACGGCGAGAAGATGTGGACGACCGGCATGCACGTCGCCACGCATTGCGCGCTGTTCGCGCGCACCAGCGGCAATGACGGCGATGCCCGCGGCATCACCTGCTTCCTGGTTCCGGCCAAGAGCCACGGCGTCAAGGTCGAAGAGTACATGTGGACCTTCAACATGCCGACCGATCACCCCCGCGTGAGCTTCACCGACGTGTTCGTGCCAGAGGATGCGCTGTTCGGCGAGGTCGGCCGCGGCCTGTCGCTGGCGCAATGCTTCGTGCATCAGAACCGCATCCGCCAAGCCGCGAGCTCGCTCGGCGCGGCCGTCTACTGCATCAACGAGAGCGTCAAATACGCGCGCGAGCGAAAGCCGTTCGGCAGGGCGCTGGCCGAGAACCAGGCGATCCAGTTCCCGCTCGTGGAGCTCGCCACCCAAGCCGAGATGCTGCGTCTCCTGATCCGCAAGACCGCCTGGGAGATGGACCAGCTCACCGAGGAGCAGATCGAGCGCACGCTCTCCGATCGCGTCTCCATGTGCAACTACTGGGCAAACCGCCTGTGCTGCGAATCCGCCGATCGCGCGATGCAGGTCCATGGCGGCATGGGCTACTCACGCCACAAGCCATTCGAGCACATCTACCGCCACCACCGCCGTTACCGGATTACGGAAGGCAGCGAGGAGATCCAGATGCGCAAGGTGGCGGGGTTCCTGTTCGGCTACATGGGGCCGGGGAAGCATTAGCTTCCTGCGGCGCTCTCTGTCCGCGTCGTCCCGGCGAAGGCCGGGACCCATAACCCCAGGGAGAAGTCGTTGAGCGCGATGACAGCTCCGAATCTTCGCCAAACTACACTCGGTGGGTATGGGTCCCGGCCTTCGCCGGGACGACGGTGTGGAGAGAGCCAGGGGCTAATTCACACGTCGATCCTTCCCCGCCCAATACGGCTCGCGCAATTGCCGCCGCAAGATCTTGCCTGACGGATTTCTCGGCAGCGCCGGCAAGAACTCCACGCTCTTCGGCGTCTTGTAGCCGGCGATGCGCTCGCGGGTGAAGTTGATGATGTCGCTGGCGGTCGCTTCCTTGCCCGGCTTCATGACCACGACGGCCTTCACCGCCTCGCCCCATTTGTCGTCGGGCACGCCGATCACGGCGGCTTCCGCGACATCGGGATGATCGCACAGCGCGCTCTCGACCTCGGCGGGATAGATGTTCTCGCCGCCGGAGATGATCATGTCCTTGATGCGGTCGTGGATGTAGAGGTAGCCGTCCTCGTCCATGTAGCCCGCATCGCCGGTGCGCAGCCAGCCGTCGCCGCGCAGCGTCGCGGCAGTCGCCTCGGGCAGGTTCCAGTAGCCCGCCATGTTGGAGCCCGACCGCGTCGCGATCTCGCCGACTTCACGCGGCGGCAGCGGCTTGCCCTCGACGTCCAGGATCGCAATCTCGACGCCGGGCAGCGCCTTGCCGGCCGAGCGCATCCGCTCCAACCCCTCGACATGGTCTTCCGGCGGCAGCGCGACGATGGTGCCGGTCGTCTCGGTCATGCCGTACATCTGCACGAAGCCGCATTTGAAGATTTCGATGCACTCCTTCAGCAGCGCCGCCGGAATAGGCGAGGCGCCGTACAGCATGTATTTGAGCCGCGAGAAATCCACCGTCTTCGCGCGCGGCTGCCGCACCACGAACTGCATTGCCGCCGGCACCATGAACAGCTTTGTGATGCCCGACTGCTCGAAGAAGTCGAGCACCCTGGTCGGATCGAACTCGCGCGCGATGACGCCGCGGGCGCCGTGATAGAGCCCCATCACGCCCCAGCCGGAGCCGCCGATGTGGAAGATCGGCATCGCGACCAGCGAGACGTCGTCGGTCGACCACCGGTTCCATTCCGGCTTGTCCTCGGCATTGCCCGTTTGCACCAGGTTGAGGAAGTTCGCGTGGCTCAGCATCGCGCCCTTCGGCTTGCCTGTCGTGCCCGACGTGTAGAGCTGGATCGCGATGTCCCTGCTGTCGATCGGCACTCTGGGATCATCACCGCTTTGCGCCTCGCGCCACGCGGTAAAGTCTTGCCATTCCGGCGCACCGCCCTCGGTGGTGATGATTGTGCGCACGCCGGGTAGCTTGTCCTTGATCTGGTGGACGAGCGTCATGAACTCCGGCCCGACGAACAGCACCGGCGCCTTGCAATCTTCGACGATGAAGGCGACCTCGGGCCCCGCGAGCCGCCAGTTTACGGGCGCCATCACCACGCCGGCCTTCATCGCGCCCATCAGCAGCTCGAAATAGAGATCGCTGTTCTTGCCGAGATAGGCGATGCGGTCGCCCTTGTTCACGCCCATCGCGATCAGCGCATTGGCGACCTTGTTCGTCTTGACGTCGAATTCGGCAAAGCTGGTGAGGCGCCCCTCGAACTCGTAGGCAACGGCATGACCGCGGCTCGTCGCGCGTTCGCGCACCATGTCGGCGAGATTCGCCAGTGGCTGTGTGGACATGTTTCTCCCGTGGGTGTTTTTTTATGCCGTGGAGTGTGGCGTCATCCGCGGGTGAAGACAAGATGGGGGAGCCCCGCTGTCGTCCCGGACAAGCGCAGCGAAGCGGAGCGCAGATCCGGGACCCATAACCACTAAACGCAATTTGGCGAAGACTAGTCATGACCAGTCTTCGCCAAACAGGGCTCGGTGGTAATGGGTCCTGGCTTTCGCCAGGACGACGGCTGAGTGTGGAGCGACGTCTTCGCACCTCTCACAGCGGAGAGCAGTGTTACCCCCGCTTCGCGCGGTCCTTCTCGTTCTGCGCCATGATGCTTTCGCGCGCGGCTTGCCAGTCGCCGTCGCTCCAGTCGCGGAGCTGGTAGA
The DNA here is from genome assembly GCF_011602485.2 of Bradyrhizobium sp. 1(2017). Lineage (NCBI taxonomy): Bacteria > Pseudomonadati > Pseudomonadota > Alphaproteobacteria > Hyphomicrobiales > Nitrobacteraceae > Bradyrhizobium > Bradyrhizobium sp. 1(2017). Next base: position 2,655,709 of record NZ_CP050022.2, read on the forward strand.
AATTGCCGCCCATCGCCAATGCCTGCGCGCCGTCCATGGCGATGGTCTCGCCATTGATCCAGTCGCAGCCGCCGGAGATCAGGAACGTCGCGACGTTCTGCAATTCCTCCATCGTGCCGACGCGGCCCATCGGGTTCATCGCCTTGGTGCGCGCGCCGGCCTCGTCACCGGGCTTGATGCGCTTGCTCATACCCTCGGTCGGGATCTCGCCCGGGGCGATGGTGTTGAGGCGGATGCCGTGCCGGCCCCATTCGGTGGCAAGCGACATCGTCATGGCGTGGATCGCCGACTTGCTCATTGCCGACGGCACCACGTAAGGCGAGCCGTTGCGCACCCAAGTCGTGGTGATCGAGACGACGTTGCCGGGCTGCTTCAAGGCGATCCAGCGCTTGCCGACCGCATGTGTCACGTAGAACGTGCCGTGCATGACGATGTTGGCAACCGCATCGAAGCCGCGCGGCGAGAGCTCCTCGGTGCGCGAGATGAAATTGCCGGCCGCATTGTTGATGAGGTCGGTGAGGGGACCATCGCGGAAGATGGTCTCGATCATCTCCTCGACCGCGAGCGCGTTGCGGATGTCGACACCGTGACTGGTGACCCGGCCGCCATACTCGGCCATCAGCTCGGTCGCGGTCTCGTCGCAGACGATCTTGCGCCGGCCGCAGATATGCAGCTCGGCGCCGAGCTGGAGGAAGCGCGCCGCCATCGACTTGCCGAGCCCAGTACCGCCGCCGGTCACGAGAATGCGCCGTCCGGCCAGAAGATTTTCCTTGAACATGGCTGTTTCTCCCGTACGGATTGTCAGTTAATTGGTCGATTGACTAAATCTGGCCGCCAGCTTCCTGTAAAGCGGCACTGAACAAGAACAGGGGAGAATTGATCCATGGAAGAGCGCGTCTCGATCTCGATCTCGGAAGGCGTTGCCGATGTGCGGCTGGTGCGCGCGGACAAGATGAACGCGCTGGATCAGGCCATGTTCGAGGCGCTTGTCGCCGCGACTGAGCGGCTTTCGAACGACAAGAGCGTGCGCGCCGTGGTCCTCTCCGGCGAGGGCCGCGCCTTCTGCGCTGGTCTCGACATGGGGCGTTTTGCCGCCATGAAAGAGAAGGGCGGTAACGGAATTCCGGGTGGCGAAAATCGTGACCTCACCAAGCGCACCCATGGCCAGGCGAACTTTCCGCAGCAGGCGGTATGGGGCTGGCGCCAGCTTCCGGTTCCGGTAATCGCGGCCGTGCACGGCGTCGCCTTCGGCGGCGGCTTCCAGCTTTCGCTCGGTGCCGACATGCGGTTTCTCTCTGCCGACGCGCGGATGTCGGTGATGGAGATCAAATGGGGCCTCGTCCCTGACATGGCGGGCACGCCGATCCTGGCCTCGCTGGTGCGCGACGATATCTTGCGCGATCTCACCTATACGGGGCGCATCTTCTCCGCGCAGGAGGCGATGACCTACGGCCTCGCAACGCGCATCTGCGACGACCCGCGCGCGAGCGCGCTGGAAGTCGCGCGCGAGATCGCGGGCAAGAGCCCCGATGCGATCCGCGCGGCCAAGCGTCTGCTCAACAATCTCTCGGTCGATCCGGGCCCCGCGCTGCTCGCGGAATCCGTTGAGCAGCAGAAGCTGATCGGCAGCCCGAACCAGACTGAAGCGGTGCGCTCGAACCTGGAGAAGCGCGCGGCGAAGTATGCGGACTAGCGTTCCGTCATTCCGGGGCGCCGCGCAAGCGGCGAGCCCGGAATCCATAACCCCGGCTCGTGGTTATGGATTCCGGGCCTGCGCCTACGGCGCATCCCGGAATGACGAGTCTGGTTGTGACTAAAATTTCAACCCGACGAAAGATCGGAAAACAAAAATGAGCGAGACATCCAACTTCCTCGGCATCGTCTCCGGCGAGCGCAGTCGGTCCCACGCCGACGTCGCATCCCGCGCCGACCGCATCGCCTCGGGCCTCGCCAGGATCGGCGTCAAGCCGGGTGATTGCGTCTGCATGCTGATGCGCAACGACATCGCTTTCCTCGAAGCCGCCTACGCCGCGATGCGGCTGGGGGCCTATGGCGTGCCGATCAACTGGCACTTCAAGCCGGAGGAGATCAGCTACATCCTCGGCGATACCGGCACGTCCGTGCTGATCGGACATGCCGACATGCTGCATGCCCTGCGCGATGCGATTCCGAACGGCGTCACCGTCCTCAGCGTGCCGACGCCGCCGGAGATCCTGTCGAACTACAAGATCGATCCCGACCATCTGAAGACGCCGGACTTCGCGGTCGATTTCGAAGCCTGGCTGGCGCAGCACCAGCCTTATGACGGCCCGGTCGTGCCGCAGCCGATGAACATGATCTACACCTCCGGCACGACGGGCCATCCCAAGGGCGTTCGGCGCAACGCGCCGACGCCGGAGCAGCAGGCGGCCGGCGAGCGCATGCGCGCGATGATCTATGGGCTGAAGCCCGGTGCCCGCGCGCTGCTGCCGGGACCGCTCTATCATTCCGCGCCGAACTCGTTCGGCATCCGCGCCGGCAAGCTCGGCGGTGCGCTGGTTCTCATGCCACGCTTCGAGGCAGAAGAGTTTCTGGAGCTGATCGAGCGCTACAAGATCGACACCATCTTCATGGTGCCGACCATGTTCATCCGCCTGATGAAGCTGCCGGAAGAGGTCCGCAAGAAGTACGATGTTTCCTCGCTGCGCCACATCATCCATGCGGCTGCGCCATGCCCGGCTGACGTCAAGCGCGCCATGATCGAATGGTGGGGGCCGGTGATCTACGAGTTCTACGGCTCGACCGAGTCCAGCGCCGTCACCTTCGCCACCTCCGAGGATGCGCTGAAGAAGCCCGGCACCGTCGGCAGGATCTCGCCCGGCGCCGAGCTGCGCTTCATTGGCGAGGACGGCCGCATGCTGGGCGTGGGCGAGATCGGCGAGATCTATTCCCGCATGGCGGAGCTGGCCGATTTCACCTACCACAACAAGCCGGAGAAGCGCGCCGAGATCGATCGCAACGGTTTCATCACATCCGGCGATGTCGGCTACATCGACGAAGACGGCTACGTCTTCATCTGCGACCGCAAGCGCGACATGGTGATCTCGGGCGGCGTCAACATCTATCCTGCCGAGATCGAATCCGTGCTGCACGCGGTGCCCGGCGTGCATGATTGCGCGGTGTTCGGCATTCCCGATGCGGAGTTCGGCGAGGCGCTGATGGCGGTCGTAGAGCCGCAAGCCGGTGTCGCGCTCGATGCCACCGATGTCCGCGCGCAGCTAAAGACCTCGCTCGCCGACTACAAGGTGCCGAAGCACATCGAGATTCGCAGCGGCCTGCCGCGCGAGGACTCCGGAAAAATCTTCAAGCGCCGCCTGCGCGATCCCTATTGGGAGCAGGCGGGCCGGAAGATTTGAGAATGCGTAGCCCGGGTGAGCGAAGCGACACCCGGGATATTGAGAGCTAGGACCCGGATGTCGCTTCGCTCATCCGGGCTACAAGAATCGGCAAGGGAGAGACTTCCATGAGCGACGCGGCAGGTACGACCAACGAAGTCCTCTACACGGTCGCCGATCACATCGCGACCATCACCCTGAACGCGCCCGAGCGGATGAACACGATCTCCGGCCCGATGCTGAACGATCTGGCGCGGCTGCTGACCGAGGCCAACGAGGACAGGAACGTCCGCGTCGTGATCCTCACCGGCAAGGGGCGGGCGTTCTGCGCCGGGCTCGACCTGCGCAAGGAGCGCGACGGCAACGGCCTCAGCGCTGCGTCCTCGCCGACCACGATCAACTTGCGCAATACGCCGCCGACGGTGCTCCAGGCGATGGACAAGCCGACCATCTGCGCCGTCAATGGCGGCGCGGCCGGCTACGGCATGGACACCGCGCTCGGCTGCGACATCCGCATCATGGCGGAGTCCTCGAAGCTTGCCGCCGCCTTCGTCAAGCGCGGTGTGGTGCCGGAATCCGGCGGCACCTGGCTGCTGCCGCGCATGCTGGGCTGGGCCAAGGCCTCCGAGCTGATCTTCACCGGCCGCACGCTGAGCGCGCGCGAGTGCCTGGAATGGGGGCTCGCCAACGAGGTCGTGCCGGACGCCGAGCTGATGAACCGCGCCACCGCGATCGCCCGCGAGATCGCCGCCAATGCGCCGCTCGCGGTGCAGGCCTCCAAGCGCATGATGCGGATGGGCCTCAACGAGAATTTCTCGGACCACGTCCACCACGTCTATCTCCAGCTCCTGCCGCTGTTCAAAACCCAGGACATGGCCGAGGGCATGAAGGCCTTCATGGAGAAGCGCGAGCCGAAGTTCGAGGGGCGGTAGTCGGTTGCCCCGTCGGACCGTCCTGGCAGGGGCAGATTTCAATCCTATATAGACGGGGTCATCGTCTTCTGGATCATGTCATGGCCCCCGTTTCCATCCTGCTCAACCTGCTCTGGATCCTCATCGGCGGCGCCTGGATGGCGTTCGGCTGGGTCGTTGCGGCCGTCATCATGGCCATCACCATCATCGGCCTGCCCTGGGCGCGGGCGGCGTTCAACATCGCCGTCTACACGCTGCTGCCGTTCGGCTCGCGGGCGGTCAACCGCTACGACGTCACCGGCGTCGAGGATATCGGCACCGGTCCGCTCGGGGTGCTCGGCAACATCATCTGGTTCGTGCTCGCCGGCTGGTGGCTGGCGCTCGGCCACCTCCTGACCGCCCTGGTCCTCGCGGTCACCATCATCGGCATTCCCTTTGCCTGGGCTCACTTGAAGCTCGCGGGCATCGCGCTCTGGCCGATCGGGAAGGTGATCGTGCCGGCTTAGGCGTAGGCTCATCAATATCGAACTCCGGCAGCAGAGCAGACGTCGCTCAGCGTGCGGAGCGTCGGCGCCGATGACCCATGGCTGACGTCCAGTGCCTTTGGCCGAGGCCGGTCGCGAAGGAGGCGGACTCTCATCGCTCAGTCAGGGTTGGCCACATCCTGCGCAAAACACCGTCCTTGACCACATAGCGATGGAAAAGCGCGGCCGCGGAATGAAGCAGGACCACAGCGACGATGATATTTGCGATCAATCCGTGCCACGCATTGACGCTGCGCATGAATTCGTCACTGCCGAGTTTCGGGAAGTGCAGAATGTTGAACAGTGGGAAACCGTGCGCAAACACATTGGTGATGCCCAGTACGACCATGCTCACGAGCAGTAGATCGAGCAACCGGTGCATTGCCACTGCCGCCACGTGGAGGACGCCGCGGTTGATCGGCGGCAATCGACGGCCGCGCGTGGCGCGCCACAACAGTCCTACGATCACCACGCCTGCGAACGCAAAACCAAGCAGGACATGCACGGACCAGATGTCGACCCGAAGCGGGCCACGCTGCAGAAGGTTGGTTGTCCTGCCGATCAGAAATTGGATCGCAACGAGAATTGCGGTGGCCCAGTGCAGGGTGATCGTCGTGCGGTCATAGACTTCCGGCTGACTTCCAGATGTGTCGGTCACGTCCCGGCTCAATCCGATTCCAGCGAGGCATACTTCTTTTCGAAAGCCCAGACCTCCTCAAACCCGATCAACGAGCTGAATGCGTTGAAGTCGTAGAGCGGCTCCTGCACCGGCTTGTCTTCGGCCAGCGCACTATAAACGTTGTTCAGGGCATGAGCGGTCGCAAGCAGGCCCGCCGTCGGATAGATCGCCATCCGGTAACCGATTTCCCTCAGTTTATCCTGGCTGAGAATGGGGGTCCGGCCCCCGTGTAGTTGGTTCGAGACCAGCGGCACGTCCAAGGCCGCTCCGATCTTTCGCATCTCTGCTTCCGATTCCGGGCTCTCGATGAAAATAATGTCGGCCCCGGCCTTGGCATAGGCTTCGCCACGCCGGATCGCCTCATCGATACCGAGTTGGGTGCGAGCATCCGTGCGGGCGATGATCAGGAAATCTTTCGACGAGCGCGCATCGTTCGCGACGGTCAACTTGTTGACCATCTCCTTGACAGATATCACGTGCCGGTTCGGCGTGTGCCCGCATTTCTTGGGGCTCTGCTGATCTTCAAGCTGGATCGCTGCGGCTCCCGCCTTCTCGTAACCGCGGACCGTATGATGAACATTCAGCAGACCACCGTAACCGGTATCGCCATCGGCGATCAGCGGCTTGCGCACGGTTTGGGCGATAGCTTGGACGCGATCCAGCATCTGCGAATAGGTCGCCAGGCCCGCATCAGGCAGTCCGAGGTAGGACGCCACGACCCCATAGCCCGTCATGTAAAGCGCGTCGGCCTTGGTGCGATCGGCGAGCTTCGCGGAAACCAGGTCGAAGACGCCGGGACAGCTGACAAAAGGCTTTTCCTCGAGCAGCTTTTTCAGGGTTTTGGATGTCATCGCGATCTCCTCAACTTGTTTTGGATGATGAGGTGGCTGCGATCGTCACGATTGCCCGGAGGTGGCCAGCGCAGCGGTCCTTCCGCACGGAAGCATCAACAGATTGCTCATGGGCTCTATTGCTATCCGTAAATAGCTACTTGATAGTAGCAATATGAGAATTCAACGTCGAAACCGCGACATCACGCAATTGCGAAGGCAGTTGATGGATGCCTCTCGCCGGCTACGCCAAGAAGCCTCCGCGAACGATCGATCCTGGGCGAGGTTGCTGGTGCTGGGTGCGATCGACCGCCACGGTGGATCGGCCACACCTTCGGTGCTCGCGGCCGACGAAGGCATGCGCTCTTCGAATCTCGCCGCAGCTCTGCGCTCCCTCGAAGCGCGCAAGCTGATCGTGCGTACGCCGGACACCAAGGACCGGCGCAAGGTCAGGCTCCGGCTGAGTTCAGCCGGGCAGCGATTTCTCGATGACCACCGCGTCCGCGGCGAGCGCTGGCTCACCGAAGCCATGGATGCATGCCTCACAGCCGGCGAGCGCTCGGACCTGATCAAAGCCGGGGCCTTGCTCGACCGCATCACGGCTTATTCCAAAGCGGCAATGCGGCGAAACCGACGGTGAAACCGGCAGCAAAGCTTCGGGCGCCGGCGCCGCGAGACCGGAGACGGGCGTGCGCCGCCGCTCTGCGAGACCAACCTGCCATGGTCAGCCATGTTTCCGCACCGCCCCCAACTTCATCTTGCACTGCGGTAGAAAAATATCGCACACTCCTCCGGACCGGGCCGCCCAAGGGCGCTAGCAGGGGAGCGAGCCATGTCCCTCCAGACCATACCATCCGACGCCACCGAGCATCGCCCCAACCGTCCCGAGGACGTTCAGGCCACGGAAGCGGAGACGCGGCTGCGGGACGACATCCGCCTGCTCGGGCGTATCCTCGGCGACACCGTGCGCGACCAGGAGGGCGCCGATGTCTTTGACCTGGTCGAGCGCATCCGCCAGACCTCGATCCGGTTCCACCGCGACGAGGACCGGCTCGCCCGCCGCGAGCTCGAGCAGATCCTCGACAGCATGTCGACCTCCGAGACGGTGCGGATCGTCCGCGCCTTCAGCTATTTCTCCCACCTCGCCAACATCGCCGAGGACCAGAACAACATCCGCCAGATGCGCGCCCGCGGCGCCGCCCAGAGTGGCGGCGCTTCCGGCGTGCTGGCGGAAACGCTTGCCCACGCCAAGGCGGCGGGCATCGGCGCCGACGCACTTCGCACCTTCTTCAAGTCCGCGATGGTCAGCCCGGTGCTGACCGCACACCCGACCGAGGTCCGCCGCAAGAGCACCATGGACCGCGAGATGGAGGTCGCAGCCCTGCTCGACCGCCGCGAGCGGGTCGCGCTGACAGCGGAGGAGGCCGCCGCGAGCGACGAGCAGCTTCGCCGCGAGGTGCTGACGCTGTGGCAGACCAACCTCCTGCGCCGGACCAAGCTCACCGTGCTCGACGAGGTCTCCAACGGCCTGGCCTTCTACGACTACACCTTCCTGCGCGAGGTGCCGCGGCTGGTCAACGCGCTGGAAGACCGGCTGGAAGAAGGCGGCGAGGCGGCGGCGGGCGAGCTCGCCTCGTTCCTGCGCATGGGAAGCTGGATCGGCGGCGATCGCGACGGCAATCCCTTCGTCACCGCCGACGTCATGCGCGGCACGCTGCGGCTGCAGTCGAGCCGCGTCATGCAGTTCTATCTGAACGAGCTGCACGTGCTCGGCTCCGAGCTGTCGATCGCGGCCCATCTCGCCGACGTCTCCGAGGAGCTGCGCACGTTGGCGGAGCGCTCGCCGGACACTTCGCCGCATCGAAGCGGCGAGCCCTATCGCCTGGCGGTCTCCGGCATCTATGCGCGCCTCACCGCGACGGCCGAAAAGCTCGAGGTCGAGATCACCCGACGGCCGGTCGGCAAGGGCAAGCCTTATGAGAGCGTCAGGGAGCTGCAGGCCGATCTCGACGTGCTGCACCGGTCGCTGATCTCCAACAATGCCCGCGTCATCGCCCGCGGCCGGCTGCGGCTGCTTCGCCGTGCGGTGGACTGCTTCGGCTTCCACCTCGCGCGGCTCGACATCCGCCAGAATTCGGCCGTGCACGAGCGCACCATCGCCGAGCTGATGGACGCCGCGAACCCCGGCATGTCCTATCTCGCGCTCGGCGAGGACGCCCGCATCTCGCTGCTCACCAACGAGCTGCGCTCGACGCGCGCGCTGGTGTCGCCCTTCGTCAAATACAGCGACGAGACCATGGGCGAGCTCAACGTCTTCCATGCCGCAGCCGAAGCGCATGCGAAATTCGGCTCGGACGCCATCCCTCAATGCATCATCTCGATGTGCAAGGGCATGTCCGACATGCTCGAGGTCGCGGTGCTCTTGAAGGAGGTCGGCCTCGTCCATCCCTCCGGGCGCGGCGCCATCAACATCGTGCCGCTGTTCGAGACCATCGAGGATCTGCAGGCATCATCCGGCATCATGGACCGCATGCTCTCGCTGCACGATTACCGCCGCCTCGTCGACAGCCGCGGCAGCGTGCAGGAGGTCATGCTCGGCTATTCCGACTCGAACAAGGACGGCGGTTTCGTCACCTCGGGCTGGGAGCTCTACAAGGCCGAGATCGGCCTCGTCGACGTGTTCGAGCGCCACGGCGTGCGGCTGCGCCTGTTCCACGGCCGCGGCGGCTCCGTGGGCCGCGGCGGCGGCCCGAGCTATGACGCCATCATCGCCCAGCCCGGCGGCGCCGTGAACGGCCAGATCCGTATCACCGAGCAGGGCGAGATCATCTCGTCGAAATATTCCAACGCCGAGGTCGGCCGCAACAATCTGGAGATCCTCGCCGCCGCAACGCTCGAAGCAAGTCTCCTGCATCCGCGGCAGAGCGCGCCGCGCCGCGAATATCTGAGCGCGATGGACGAATTGTCGAACCTCGCCTTCAAGGCCTATCGCGGCCTGGTCTACGAGACCGACGGCTTCGTCGATTATTTCTGGTCGTCGACCGTCATCAACGAGATCGCGACGCTCAACATCGGCAGCCGCCCGGCCTCGCGCAAGAAGACGCGTGCGATCGAGGATCTTCGCGCGATTCCCTGGGTGTTCTCCTGGGCGCAATGCCGATTGATGTTGCCGGGCTGGTACGGCTTCGGCAGCGCGGTCGAGCAGTGGATCGCGGAGCATCCGCAACAGGGCATGCCGTTCCTGAAAGAGCTCTACAGGGAATGGCCGTTCTTCCGCATGCTGCTGTCGAACATGGACATGGTGCTGGCCAAAAGCTCGATCGCGATCGCCTCGCGCTATGCCGAGCTCGTGCCGGACGAAGCCCTGCGCGAGCAAATCTTCGGCCGCATCCGGCGCGAATGGCATTCCTGCATCGAGACGCTGCTCGACATCATGGGCCAGGACCGGTTGCTTCAGGGCAACCCGCTGCTGGAGCGGTCCGTGCGCCACCGCTTCCCCTATCTCGACCCGCTCAACCACGTGCAGGTCGAGCTCTTGAAGGAGCATCGCGCGCAGAACCCGGACGAGCAGGTGCTGCGCGGGATTCAGCTCACGATCAACGGGATTTCGGCAGGGTTGAGGAATACGGGGTAAGAACTACTCCCTCGGTCGTCATGGCCGGGCTTGACCCGGCCATCCACGCGCTTCAGCAATCGCAGATGGACGTGGATGCCCGGGTCAAGCCCGGGCATGACGAGGAGAGAGCGTGGGTGCTCAACAGAAATGCGCGCCCTGCGTCTCCACATAGACCGCATACAGCGACTGGCTCGCGGTCATGAACAGGCGGTTGCGCTTCTTGCCGCCGAAGCAGACATTGGCGCACGTCTCCGGCAGCAGGATCTGGCCGATGCGCGCGCCGTCGTCCGGCGCGAACACCTGCACGCCGTCATAGCCGGGACCGACCCAGCCGGCGCCGACCCAGATGTTGCCTTCGGTGTCGACGCGCAGGCCGTCGGGGAAGCCTGATTTGCCGTTGAGCGTCATGTCGATGAGCTTCTTCGGGTTCGACAGCTTCGCCCCGTCGATGTCATAGGACCACACCACGTTCTTGGCTTCCGGATAATGCGTGATGCCGGTGTCGCAGACATAGAGCTTCTTGTAGTCGTGGCTGAAGGCGAGGCCGTTCGGCTTGAACGGCTCGTCCGCGACCTTCGCGACTTGCCCGGTCTGGGTGTCCAGGCGATAGACGGCTTCCTTTTGATGCGGCTGCAGCGAGCCGGTCTTGGCGAGCTTGCCTTCATAGATGCTGATCGCGCCATAGCCAGGGTCGGTGAACCAGATCGCCTTGTCGTTGGGATGCACGACCATGTCGTTCGGGCCGTTGAGCGGCTTGCCATTGGCTTGCTCTGCCAGCGTCGTCACCGAGCCGTCGTGCTCGTAGCGGACGAGGCGCGTGCGTTCGGCGGACAGCTGGCGTCCTTCGGTGTCGAAGGAATTGCCGTTGGCTTCGTTCGACGGCTTGTGGAATTGCTCGGAGATGTGGCCGTCATCGTCGAGATAGCGCAACTGCCGGTTGGCGGGGATGTCGCTCCAGACGAGATATTGTCCCTGCGCATTCCAAGCAGGCCCCTCCGCCCACAAGCAGCCGGTGTAGAGCCGCTTGATCGCGGTGTTGCCGACCTTGGCCTTGAAGCGCTTGGGGTCGATGGCAACGATGTCGGGATCGGGATAGCGCTGCGGCTCGGCATTGGCACCGAAGTCGCGGGCATTGGCCCGTGACGCCAGGACACTGGCGGCGGCGAGCGCCGCCGTGCCCTTGAGGAGTGTACGGCGCCCAAGGCCGTTGCTTGCAGAGGTGTCGTCGTGGTTGGTCAGTATTCTTGCCATGGTTTCCTCCCAAAGTTTCGTTGGGAGGCCACCGTCTGCCTGCAATCGGGCATAAAACAGAGCAATCTCCGGCCAAGACAACCGGAGATCGCAGGGCAGGGATGCCGGAAACGCGGCTAGACGAAATCCTTACACGGGATCCCAGGTGAAGATGTCGGCGGAGCGGTCGAGCTTGTAGAACGAGCCTTTCAGCGCCGGCATGCCGTGCTCCGCGATCGACTGCGGCGTCCAGCCTTCGTTCCGCTGCACCGAGCGGATCGGACGGTTCTGGCTGAACAGGAAGATCTCGTTCATGCGCACGCCGAAGATCTGTCCGGTGACGTCCTTGGCGGAATCGCCGAGCAGGTAGCCGCAGAGCGGAGCGATCTTCTCAGGTCCCATCTGCTTGATCTTCTCGACGCGCGCCTTCTCGGCTTCGGTCTCGGTCGGGATGGTGCCGATCATGCGGGTCCAGGCGAACGGCGAGACGCAGTTGGAGCGGACGTTGAAGCGGCCCATGTCGAGCGCAATGGATTTGGAGAGCCCGACGATGCCGAGCTTGGCGGCGGCGTAATTGGCCTGGCCGAAATTGCCGATCAGGCCCGAGGTCGAGGTGAAGTGCACGAAGGAGCCCGACTCCTGCTCGCGGAAAATCCGCGCCGCGGCGTGGCTGACGTAGAACGAGCCCATCAAATGCACCTTGATGACGGCTTCGAAGGCTTCCACGCTCATCTTGTGGAAGATCATGTCGCGCAGGATGCCGGCATTGTTGACCACGCCGTCGAGCCGGCCGAAATGATCGGTCGCGGTCTTCACGATCTTGCTGGCGGGGATCGCCTCCGCCACCGATTCGAAGTTCGCGACCGCCGTGCCACCGCGCTTCTTGATCTCCTCGACCACCTCCTCGGCGGGCGCTGCGTTCGCGCCGGCGCCGTCGGCAGCGCCACCGGGATCGTTGACGACGACCTTGGCGCCTTCGGCCGCGCAGAGCAGCGCGATCTCGCGCCCGATGCCGCGGCCTGCGCCGGTGACGATGATGACCTTGTCTTGCAGTGATTTTGTCATGTGGGTTCTCCTGTTGTGTCCGTCATTCCGGGATGGTGCGAAGCGCCAGACCCGGAATCTCGAGATTCCGGGTTCGCGCTGCGCACGCCCCGGAATGACGGGCTGCTACCTCTCGTTCGTAAACACGATCGTTCCCGACGCCGCGAACATGCCGCCGACGCCGTGGCACACCGAAATCTTGGCATTCGGCACTTGCGCCGGCGCGATGCCGCGCATCTGGCGCACGCTTTCCTGGAGTGCGTACATGCCGTACATGCCGGAGTGCATATAGCTCAATCCGCCGCCATTGGTGTTGAGTGGCAGCTTGGCCCCGGGCCGCGTGTTGCCGTCGGCGATGAATCGGCCGGTCTCTTCGTAAGGCATGAAGCCGAGGTCACCGAGGCCGAACAGCGGCAGATGCGCGAAGGCGTCGTAGATCATGAGATGATCAACGTCCTTGTGCGCGATGCCGGCCTCCTTGAAGGCGAGAGGGCCGGCGGTCTTGAACGCGCGCGAGGAATTGAAGGTCTCCATCTGGCTGACCATCGGCGTCTCCACGCTTTCGCCAGTGCCCATGATGTAGACGGGCTTCCTGGGAAAATCCTTGGCACGGTCCGCCGAGGTCAGGATCAGCGCGCCGCCGCCGTCGGTGACGAGGCAGCACTGCAGGAGGCGGAATGGATAGGCGATCATGCGCGAGTTGAGCACGTCGGCGACCGTGATTGGGTCCTTCATCATCGCGCGCGGATTTTTCGCCGCCCATTCCCGCTGCACCACCGCCACCGAGGCAAGCTGCTCGTGCGTGATGCCATAGGTCTTCATGAAGCGCAGCACGGGAATCGGGAACATGCTGGGCGGGCCGTAGACGCCATAGGGCGCCTCGAACTGGCCGTTGAGGCTGTCGGCCGGCGTCGAGCGCGGCAGCTTGCCGATCATCGACTTGCCGCTCTCGGCATGGGTGATCAGCACGGTCTTGCACAGGCCCGCCTCGATCGCCGCGGCGGCGTGGCGGACGTGCAGCATGAACGAGCAGCCGCCGACCGAGGTGCCGTCGACCCAGGTCGGCTTGATGCCGAGATAATGGCAGACCTGCTGCGGCGTTTCGACCGCGGTGGCAAAGCCGTCGATGTCCGAGAGCTTCAGCCCGGCATCGGCGATGGCATTGAGGGCCGCATCGGCGTGGAGCTGAAGCTGCGAGGCGTTGGGGATGACGCCGAGTTCGGTGGTCTCGGCCGCGCCGACGACGGCAACCTGGTTCTTACGCATGGCTTATCCCTTCTCCGGACGGAAGACGGGGAGGGTGATCTTGTCGTCGAGTTTCTCGAAGGCGACTTCGAGCTTCATGTCGAGCTCGAGGGCCTCCGGCGTCTGCGGACAGTCGATGATGTTGCTCATCATCCGCGGTCCTTCGGCGAGCTCGACCACAGCGATCGCGTAGGGCGGCGTGAAGCCCGGCGCGGCAGGGCGGTGGTTGATCACATAGCTGTAGAGGAAGCCCTTGCCGCTGGCCTTGAAGACGGAGACCTTGCGCGAGGCGCAGGACGGGCAGAACGGGCGCGGCGGGAAGTAGACATGCGCGCAGGCGTCGCAGCGTTGCAGGCGCAGTTCACCCGCCTGCGTACCGTCCCAGAAATGCTGGGTCTCCGGCGTCGGTTTCGGTCGCGCGCGCTGCGGTTCGGCCATCTTGGCGGCTCCTCCAGAAAGACAGGCTTCGCGCCCGCCTGTTTCGATCTTGATGCGACAATCGACCATGGCGCGTCAACGGTCCAGCAATGCGCATGCATGCCATCATGCGCACAATGCTTGTGTCGTGCTGAGGCCGCGCTATAGATTGCGCGCGCCAATATTCCGTGAGACAGACATGCCCGATTTTCCGACGCTGGCGAAGCTCGCCGAAGACCTTGAAAGCGGCCGCACGACCTCCCGCAAGCTGGTCGAGGCCTGCATTGCCAGGATCGCCGATCCCGCCGGTGAGGGCCAACGCGCCTTCATCCACGTCGACAAGGATGCCGCGCTCGCGGCGGCGGATGCGATGGACGGCTTGCGCAAGGTGAAGGCGGCGCCATCGCGCTATGCCGGCATCCCGATCTCGATCAAGGATCTCTTCGATATCAAGGGGCAGACGACGCGGGCCGGCTCCCGTGCGCTCGACGATTCCGATCCGGCGGAACACGATGCGGCGGCGGTTGCGCGGCTGCGCCACGCCGGCTTCGTCGTGATCGGGCGGACCAACATGACCGAGTTCGCCTATTCCGGCATCGGCATCAATCCGCATTACGGCACGCCGAAGGGCGCCTGGAACCGGGCCGAAGGCCACGTGCCGGGTGGCTCGTCCTCGGGTGCGGCGGTGTCCGTGCTCGACGGCATGGCGCATGGCGCGCTTGGCACCGACACCGGCGGCTCCTGCCGAATTCCGGCCGCCTTCAACGGCATCGTCGGCTACAAGCCGACGCAGCGCCGCGTGCCGCTCGACGGCTCGGTGCCGCTGTCGTTCTCGCTCGACAGCATCGGGCCGCTGGCGCGATCGGTCAGCTGCTGTGCCATTCTCGATGCGGTGCTCGCGAACGAGCCGATCGTTCCACTCAAGCCTCGCCCCGTGAAAGGCATGCGGCTCGCGGTACCCACCACGATCGCGCTGGACGACCTTGATGCACAGGTTTCGGCGACCTTCGAGCGCGCGCTGAAATCACTTGCCGATCACGGCGCCATCATCGAGCGCATCGAGATGGCCGAATTCCACGACATCGGCCCGATGAATGCCAAGGGCGGCTTTGCCGCCTCCGAAAGTTACGCCTGGCATCGCTATCTCATCACGGCCAAGGGCGACATCTACGATCCCAGGGTCTTCGTGCGCATCATGCGCGGCGAGGCGCAGAGCGCGGCCGACTACATCGACCTCCTCAACGAGCGCCGCTCGCTGATCGCCCGCGTCAACGCGCGGATCGCGCCCTATGACGCGCTGGTGCTGCCGACCACCGCCAACACGCCGCCGAAGATTTCCGATCTCGCGGATGACAAGGCGTTCACCACCCAGAACCTGCGCGCGCTGCGCAACTGCACCCTGATCAACATGATCGACGGTTGCGCCATATCGCTGCCCTGTCATCGCGAGGGCGACGTTCCCGTCGGCCTGATGCTGGCGGGCGCGGGCGGGACCGACCGTCGTATCTTCGAGCTTGCTGCCGGCATGGAGGCCGTGATCCGTGTTTGACCTGACTTTCACCGTCGACGCCCAGGACACCACAACGCCGCTGACGCTGGCGATCGACCAGATGGTCATCGCCGGCTGGACCGGCCGCGACCCCGTCGCGCGTGACAAGCACATCGCGGAATTACAGGAGATGGGCATCGCTCCGCCGGCCTCGACGCCGATCTACTACCGCGCCTCGGCACGGCGGCTGACCCAGGAAGACAGCATCGAATGCACCGGCGGCGCTTCCTCCGGCGAGGTCGAGTTCGTGCTGATCGGCTGGCAGGGCCGCATATTCGTCGGCTGCGGCTCCGATCACACCGACCGCAAGGTCGAGGCCTACAGCGTCACCGTGTCCAAGCAGATGTGCGACAAGCCGGTCGCCTCCACCCTGTGGGAGCTCGAAGACGTCATCGGTCATTGGGACAGGATGATCCTGCGCTCTTACGCCACCATCAAGGGCGAACGGGTGCTCTACCAGGAGGGCACGCTGGATGCGATGCTGCCGGTGGCCGACCTCATCGCGCGCGGCTTTCCCGATGGGAAACTGCCCGACGGCTGCGCCATGTTCGGCGGCACTTTCGCCGCCAAGGGCGGCATCCGTTCCGCCGATCGCTTCGACTTTGAGCTGGAAGACCCCGTGCTGAAGCGCACGATCAGGCACGGCTATGACGTGACGACGCTGCCGGTGCGGGGCTAGGTCTACCCTCACAGTCATTGCGAGCCAACGGGTGCGCGCGAAGCGCGGCCCGATGACAGGCTCCGCGAAGCAATCCAGAATCCCTCCGCGGAACCAGTTTGGATTGCTTCGTCGCAGGGGTTCCTCGCAATGACGGGAGGACGGTTGTCGGAAATCGGGTGGTTACGGCCGTCAGGACTTGCGACACACTCTCCGTCATTCCGGGGCGCGCCTCTTGGCGCGAGCCCGAAATCCATCGCGCTGCAGCGTCGGCGGATGAATGGATTCCGGGCTCGCGACTTCGTCGCGCCCCGGAAGGATGGAGAGATAGGATCATTGCCATGGCACTCGCGAAACGTGTTCCGGCCGAAGCCGGTGAGGCGATCGACGTCACCTCCCATGTCGACGCCCTCGATTGGCCCCAAATCACCGGCGAACTCGACTCCCAGGGCTGCGCCGTCCTGAAGAACCTCCTCACGCCGGACCAGTGCCGCGCCATCACCGCGCTCTATCCGGATGACGGCAACTTCCGCAGCCGCATCGTCATGGGCCGCCATGGCTTTGGCCGCGGCGAGTACAAATATTTCTCCTATCCACTGCCCGATTTGATCGCGCAGCTGCGTCCGGCGCTCTATGCGCAGCTTCAGGGCGTCGCCAATCGCTGGAACGAGGCGATGGGGATCGACATCCGCTATCCCACAGCGCACGCGGCGTTTCTCAAGCGCTGCCATGAAGCCGGCCAGACCCGGCCGACACCATTGCTGCTGCAATACGAGGCCGGCGACTACAATTGCCTGCATCAGGATCTCTATGGCGAGCACGTGTTCCCGATTCAGGTTGCGATCCTCCTGTCCGAGCCCGGCCGTGACTTTGCCGGCGGGGAGTTCGTGCTGACCGAGCAGCGTCCGCGCATGCAGTCGCGCGCCGAGGTCGTGCCGCTGGCGCAGGGCAACGCCGTTGCCTTCGCCGTGCACCACCGCCCAGTGCAGGGGACACGCGGCACATACCGCGTTAACATGCGCCATGGCGTCAGTCGTATCCGATCCGGCCACCGCCACACGCTGGGTGTGATCTTTCACGATGCCAAATGAGTGGAGCGATTGACCGCGGATCTGTTCGATAGCGTTGCCGAGGCGCAGCCGTCGCGCGAGGAGATCGCCGACGGTGCCGTGCTGTTGCGCGGCTTCGTCAAGCCGATCGAGAGCGAGCTGGTCGACGCCGTGCGGGCGATCGTCGCCCAGTCGCCGTTCCGCCGCATGACCACGCCCGGCGGTCATCAGATGTCGGTGGCCATGACCAATTGCGGCGAGCGCGGCTGGATCACCGATCACACCGGTTACCGCTATGATCCCATCGATCCGCGAACCGGCGCGCCCTGGCCGGCGATGCCGTCCGTGTTCCGCGATCTCGCCCGCCGCGCGGCGGAGCAGGGCGGTTTCAAAGACTTCGCGCCCGACGCCTGCCTCGTCAACCGCTACGAGCCCGGCACGCGGCTATCGCTGCATCAGGACAAGGACGAGCTGGATTATTCGGCGCCGATCGTGTCGGTCTCGCTCGGCCTGCCCGCGACCTTTTTGTTCGGCGGCATGGCCCGTAGCGACAAGCCGCGCCGTTTCCGTCTCGTGCATGGCGACGTCGTAGTCTGGGGCGGGGCCAGCAGGCTCGCCTATCACGGCGTCGCGCCGCTCGCCGATGGCGAGCATGCGCTGTTGGGAAGGAAGCGGATCAATCTGACCTTCCGCAGGACGCGGTAACCTTCCTTCCCCCCTTGTGGGAGAAGGTGCCTTCCCGAAGGGAAGGCGGATGAGGGGTCTCTATCCGCGGAGACAGACCCCTCATCGTCTCGCTGCCGCTTCGCGTCAGCGATCCACCTTCTCCCACAAGGGGAGAAGGGAAGAGTCCCGGAACGGCGATGTTTCGTTTACGGCTTCGGCGGGTGAATGAATGCCCAGGGGCTGACTTCCGAATCCCTGGTCACCTCGATCGAGATCAGGTACGGCCCGCCGTGGCTCAGCGCCTTTTCCAGCACCGCCCTGAACTGGTCCGGCGCGGTGACGCGCGCCGCGGCGACGCCGAAGGACTCCGCGAGCTTGACGAAATCCGGATTGACGAGATCGGACGCCACCACGCGGCCGTCGAAGTGCTGGCGCTGGTCGCGGCGGACATTGCCGTAGGCGTTGTTGTTGAACACCAGCGTCACCACGCCGATGTTGAACTGCACGGCGGTTGAGAGCTCCTGCACGCCGAACATGAAGCCGCCGTCGCCGGTGATGGCCACCACCGGCTTGTCGGGATTGGCGACCTTGGCGCCGAGCGCGGTGGGAAAGCCCGAGCCGAGCGTGCCCTGATAGCCCGAGGTGATGAAGGTGCGCGGCTCGTAGATCGGAAAGCCGTACCAGGAGGCGAAGCCGACCTGGGATAGTTCATCGGTGACGATCGCATTCGCGGGCAGCACCTCGCGCAGGATGTTGAGATAGGCCATCTGCGGCTGGATGCGCTGGATCTCCGACTGCGCGGACGTCGTCGCCTCGCGGATGCCTTCGCGCCGGCCGCTGCGTCTCTCAAAGCCGGCCTTCTTCACGGCGGCGACGAGATCGGCCGTGCCGGCCTTGGCGTCGGCGACGATGGCGGTATCGGAGACGACCCGGCGCATCTCGGCCGGGTCGATGTCGATCCGGACGGATTTCAGCCCGTTCGGCTGATACGGCCAGCGGAAGCCCGAGGCCGGCAGCTCCGCGCGGGTGCCGATTGCGATCATCAAATCGGTCGTCGGCCAAAGCTTGTAGGCGGCTGCCATCGTGAGCCCGAGCTCGTGCGCATTGGAGACGATGCCGCGGCCGCTGCGGAATGCGACGACGGGCGCATCGATCGTCTCGGCGAGCTCGAGGATCTCCTCGCGCGCTTCGATCGCGCCGCTGCCGACGAAGATCATCGGCGCCTTGCTGGCCTTGATGAGCGCAGCCGCCTTCTTGATCAGGTCGGGATCGGGCTGCGGCGCGGGCAGCGGCTCCAGCACCGGTGCGGCGGCGGTGTCGGCACGCTGGGTGAAGACGTCCCAGGGCATCTCGACCGAGGCAGGGCCGCGCCGGCCCGACATCATCTCCTGGAACGCGCGCGCCACGACGGTCGGTGCGTTGCCGGGATATTCGATCCGGTCCGCCCATTTCACATAGGTGCGCAAGGTCGCGAGCTGATCCGGCATCTCGTGCAGATGGCCGCGGCCCTTGCCCAGAAAAGACGTCGGCACCTGGCCGGTGACGCACAGCACCGGCTCGTTGCAGCCGAACGCGGTGAGCAGCGCCGCGCTGGCGTTGAGCACGCCGGGGCCGGGGACGACGCTGAACACGCCGGGCTTGCCGCTGGAGCGCGCATAGCCGAAAGCCATGTAGCCGCAGGCCTGCTCGTGCCGCGCCCCGATCACCTTGAGCTGGGCCTGGTGAAAGGCATCGAACAGGCCGTAGACCTGCGCGCCGGGCAGGCCGAACACGGTGTCGACCCCGTGAGCAACAAGCCCGCTTACGATCGCTTCGCCGCCGGTGAGGGTGGTCATTGAGGTAAATCCACTTCTATTGGAGTTCAGAATTCCTCGACAACGCGCTCAGCAGAACGCGGAGCCCGCGGCGGCTGAGGAAGCGTCAGCCCGCGGGCGCCTGCGCTTTCAGGGCGTCGTGGATGTTGTTGCGCTTCCAGCTGGTGTCCTTGTCGTTGATCTGCATGTCGAACGACAGCGCGAACTTGCTGGCCGCGAAGACGGGATCGAGATGCTTGGAGAGCACCTGGAAGACGTGCTCGCCGGCCTTCTGGCGCGTCGGCAGATCGCGGCCTTCGCCGATGCGCAGCACCATGTCGAGAAAGCCGTAGTCCTGCCGGTTGTCGGCGATCGCATAATGCTCGCAGCGAATGGCGCGAACGCGAATGCCGCCGAGCGGGAAGATGCCGGTCTCGATCGCCGCCTTGCGCACGACTTCGCAGACCAAGGCCATGTCGAGGCGGCCGTCGAGATTGGCGGAATATTCGATGGTGAAATGCGGCATCGCGGTTTCACTCCCTTTCTTCTTGTTCGCCAAGCGAATTGTTGTCAGGCGAAGTAGCAGCTCACCGAGCCGTAGGCGCCATAGTCGGCCTGAATTGTGTCGCCCTTGCGGGTCTCGATCGGGCGGATGAAGGAGCCGGCGAGCACGACCTGTCCGGGCTCGAGAGCGAGCCCAAGCGGCGCGATCTTGTTGGCGAGCCAGGCAACAGCGGTGGCGGGATGATTGAGAACACCAGCGGCAAGGCCGGTTTCCTCGAGCTGGCCGTTCTTGAAGCACAGCGCACCGATCCAGCGCAGATCAGCATCAAGCGGGCGGATCGGCCGCCCCCCGAGCACGATGCCGGCATTGGCCGCATTGTCGGCGATGGTGTCGAAAATCTTTCGCGTCGCCTTGGTCTTGGGGTCGACGCGTTCGATGCGCGTGTCCAGAATCTCCAGCGCCGGCACGACGAAGTCGGTGGCGTTGAGGACGTCGAACAGCGTGCAGTCGGGTCCCGAAAGGCGCTTGCTCATGACGAAGGCAAGCTCGGCCTCGACTCGCGTCGCGATGAAGCGTTCGGTCGGCACCAGCCCGCCATCGGCGAAGAACATGTCGTCGAGCAGCACGCCGGAATCCGGCTCGTCGATGTTGAGCGCGCTCTGCATCGCCTTCGAGGTCAGGCCGATCTTGTGGCCTCTGACGAGGCGCCCTTCCGCAATCTTGACGTCGACCCACGCTTTCTGAATCGCGTAGGCATCGGTGATGGTGATGTCAGGAAAGTCCTGCGAGAGCTGCCGGATCTGGGTGCGGGTCTTCTCCGCCTGGTGCAGACGCCTCGCGCAAGCTTGGATATCGTCGTTGGAAAGCGCCATTTGTGATCTTACAAATCGGGGTGCCCCGAGATGCTTAACATGTTAAGTGAATGCGTCAAACACAATTCGGCTTGCTGCACCGCAAACGTCTTGCGGCTTGAAAGGGCGCCATGACCAAGAAATCCGCCGATCCCTCCAACGGAAGCGCGCCTGCCGCAGGACCTGCCGCACGGCAGGTGCCGATGCGCGACTTCTCGCGGTCATTGCCGATGTCGCTGCTGCGGGCGCGCGAGGCGGTGATGCGGCAATTCCGTCCGTCGCTGCGCGAGTACGGCTTGACCGAGCAGCAATGGCGCATCCTGCGGGCGCTGGCAGCCATCGAGGCGGTCGAGGTCACGGAACTCGCGCGCACCGCGTTCCTGCTCGGCCCGAGCCTGTCCCGCATCCTGCGTGACCTCGAGGCACGCAACCTGATCGAGCGCGAGACGGCGAAAACGGACCAGCGCCGCAGCATGGTCTCGATCTCGAAAGAGGGCGTGAAGCTGATGGCCTCCGTGGCGCCGACGTCGGAGGCGATCTATGCGGAGATCACGCGGCGCTTCGGCGCGCGCAAGCTTGCCGAGTTGCAGGAGATGCTCGGTCAGTTGGAGTTGTGCTTGGCTCCCACCCACGCGAGTGATGACATGGCGGATGAAGCGTGACGGCAAATTTGCATGATGACGTTCCTGCTGCGCATGACTGACATCATTGCACAGCGTGGGGCAGAGCGCGCGACGCCAAATGCACAAAAAGCCCGTAAAAAATAGCCGAAAATGGATCGCCGCAACAGGTGTTAGTCATCTTCGGGCGTGCGTTCTCCGCGCTTGGTGGATGCCATCTCAATATCAATTTACTCACGCCGGGAGAATCCGTAAGTAGCATCCGGCTCTGTATTCAGTCACACAGCCAAGACCAAGAAGGGCCGACAAGGATGCCCGGCTCCAGGGAGGAATGAATGAAACTGACGAGACGCGATTTTGCAGCCGGAATTGCTGCCGGCATTGCCGCGCCGTACCTCATCAAGAGCGCACGCGCCCAAGGCGCCACGATCAAGATCGGCATGTGTGCGCCCGTCACGGGGCCGGCCGCTGAATCCGGCGGCTACGCCATCAAGGGTGCCAGGCTCGCGCTCGAAGCCGTCAACAAGGCCGGCGGTATCCTGGGAAAGCAGGGCGAGCTGATCGTCGAAGACGACCAAACCACCAATCCCGGCATTGTGCTCGCTTTCTCCAAGCTCGCCGCGCAGTCCGACATCGTCGGGTTCCTCGGCTCGATCCGTTCGACACAGGTGCATGCGATGGCGCCCGACGTGATCAAGCTCGGCAAGCCCGTGATGATCGGCGGCACCGATCCGAACCTCACCCACATGGGCAATCAGTGGCTGTTCCGCTGCCGCCCCAATGACAGCTATTCCGGCCGCGTCATCGCCGAATACGGCGTCAACACGCTGGCCAAGAAGAAGTGGGCCGTGCTGCACTCGACCGACGCGTTCGGCACCGCCGGCGGCAAGGCGCTGACTGAAGCGCTGACCAAGCTGGGCGCGCCGCCGGTGCTCGATCAGGGCTACGCCAACCAGAGTCAGGATTTCACCCCGGTCGTGCTCGCAATCAAGCAGTCGGGCGCCGACATCCTCGGTTCCTACTTCACCTTCGAGAACGACCTCGGCATCTTCGCCCGCCAGCTCCGTCAGCTCGGCGTCAACATCCCGTGGGTCGGTTCGCCCTCGATCGTCAACATCACCGCGCTGAAGCTCGCAGGTCCCGCGCTATACAACACCTATGGCGTTGCCGACTATGCCGAGGATTCCAGCGAAGGCTCGAAGGCGTTCGGCAAAATCTACCGCGACGCGGTCAAGGTCGCGCCCGACAACCAGAGTTCCTGGACCTTCGACGCCATCAACGTGCTGGCGCAGGGCATCAACAAGGCCGGCACGACCGAGCCCGGCAAGGTCCGCGAGGCCATCCTCGCGATCAAGAAGTTCCCGGGCGCCGAGGGCGAATACAATTTCGATCAGAACGGTGACGGCCTCCACGGCTACAACATCGTGAAGAACGACAAGGGCAAGATCGTTTTCGACAAGCACATCGAGTTCAACGACTGACGTTGAAACGACCTCCCCGCCGGGCGGGGAGGTCGAAACGTCTTTCATTGGACGAATCTGACCTCCAACAGAACGCTTGTCATGGATCTCGCCCTACAACTCCTGTTTACCGGCATCGGTATCGGTGCCGTCTACGCGCTCGTCGCGCTCGGCTTCGTGCTGATCTTCCGTGCCACCAACGTGGTGAATTTCGCCCAGGGCGAGTTCTCCATGGTCGCGGCCTATCTGATGGTCGTCGCGATCGAAGCCGGTCTGCCCTATTGGGCGGCATTCATCGTCGCGCTGCTCGGCATGGCGTTGCTCGGTGTCATCTTCAATCTCGGTGTCTACTATCCGCTGCGCCATCGCACCTATCTGCCTGTGATCATCGCCACCATCGGCGCCTCGATCCTGCTGGCGAACTCCGTGCTCGCGATCTACGGCCCGCAGCCACAGGTGCTGGAAGGCTGGTTTGAGACGCCGGGCATCCAGGTCGGTCCGGTCTATCTCGACAGCCAGTACCTCCTGATCATCGGCGTCACGATCTGTCTGGTGATCTTCAATTTCTGGTTCTTCGAGAAGACGCTGCTCGGCAAGAAGCTGCAGGCGACCTCGCAGGACAAGGAGATGGCCTCGCTGCTCGGCATTTCCGTCTCCACCATGATCATGATCACCTTCATCTATTCGGCCGTGCTCGGTGGTCTGGCCGGCATCCTCGTCGCACCGGTGCTGTTCGTCTCGATCCAGATGGGCTCGACAATCGCGCTGAAGGCGTTCGCTGCCACCATCATCGGCGGCTTCGGCGACGTCGCCGGTGCCATCATCGGCGGCCTTGCGCTCGGCGTGATCGAGACGTTTGGCGCCGCCTATGTCTCGGTGCCGTATAAGGACGGCTTCGCCTTCCTGGTGCTGATCGCCTTCCTGATCTTCCGACCGCAGGGCATCTTCGGCGAACGCGTGGCGGAAAAAGCATGAGCGCCCCCAGCGACAACATGCCGATTCCGGCGCCCGCCATCCATTCGAAGCCGCTGCTCGTCCGGCACCTGCCATATTTCATCGGCGCCGCGATCATCGTCGCGCTCGCCGCGACCATGCGCTTCGACGGATACGTCCACAACATCCTGCTGCAGGCCACCACGTTCTCGATCGCGGTGTTCGGGCTTTCGGTCGTGCTCGGCCTGTGCGGCCAGATCAATCTGGCGCAGGCCGCGTTCTTTGGGCTCGGTGCCTATGCCGTCGGCATCGGCACGACGGATCTGCATGTCAGCTTCTGGCTCTGTCTCGTCGGCGGCTGCCTGATCTCGTTGTTGGCGGGCGCATTCCTCGGCATGTCGACATTGCGGCTCGGCGGTCACTATCTCGCAATGGTGACGATCTCGTTCCAGCAGATCGTCACGCTTGTGATGATCAACGCGATCTGGCTGACGCGCGGTCCCGACGGCGTTCCCAACATCAAGCGTCCGGAGCTGTTCCAGTCATCGCAGAGCTATCTGGCCTTCTGCGTCGCGATGCTGGCGATCGTCGGTTACCTCGTCTGGCATCTCGCCGATACCAAGCTCGGTCGCGCCATGCGCGCGGTGCGCGACAACGAGCTTGCGGCGGGCGTCAACGGCATCGACGTCTTCCGTACCAAGATCTACGCCTTCGCGCTCTGCGCGCTGCTCGGCGGTCTCGCGGGCGGTTTGTTCGCCGGCGGCTTCGCTTATGTCAGCCCCGATCAGTTCTCCTTCGCAGAATCGATCGTGTTCCTGACCATGTCGCTGCTCGGCGGCGTGGCCTCGCCGATCGGCTCGACGATCGGCACGGGCCTGCTGATTCTGATTCCGGAATGGCTGCGCTTCCTCAAGAGCGTACCGGGCCTGTACCTCGCCATCTACGGCCTGTTCGTGATCCTGATCATCCGCTTCATGCCCGACGGCATCTGGGGTTTTGTCGCCGATGCCTTCACGCGCTGGCGCGCCAAGACCAAGGCACCGCCCGCCGCGGCCGCGTTGCAGTTGAGGCCGGCGACCGTCGGCGGCGACACCGTGCTGGAAGTCACGGGTCTGTCGAAGCACTTTGGGGGTCTCAAGGCCGTCGATGGCGTCGATATCGCCGTGAAGCGCGGCGGCGTGCATGCGCTGATCGGGCCCAACGGCTCGGGTAAGACCACCACGCTCAACGTGCTGTCGGGTCTCTATGAGGCGACCGCAGGCAGGATCGTGCTGGATGGTACCGACATCACCCACATGCCGCCGCATCAGCGTACGGCTGCGGGCCTCGGGCGCACGTTTCAGAACATCCGCCTGTTCCGTTCGATGACCGCGCTGGAGAACGTCGAGATCGGCGCGGAGCGGCCCGGCAACACCATGGTCGGGAAGGGCGACGACGCCCTGACCGAGCGTGCGATGGAGGCACTCACCTTCGTCGGTCTCGGCAACCGCGCCAACGAGCTGATCTCGAGCTTCTCCTACGGCCATCAGCGCCTGATCGAGATCGCGCGTGCACTTGCCTCGAACCCGACGCTGCTGCTGCTCGACGAGCCCGCGGCGGGCCTCAATTCGACCGAGAAGCTGGAACTGCACGAGTTGCTCAAGCGCATCGCGGCGCAGGGCCTGACCATCCTGATCATCGACCACGACATGACGCTGGTCTCGGAAGCGGCCCAGCACATCACCGTGCTCAACTTCGGACGCCGCATCGCGGACGGCGAATCCATGGCCGTGCTGCGTCATCCCGACGTCGTCTCCGCCTATCTCGGGAGCGAATGATGCCGTTGCTCGAAATCCGCAACCTTGTCGTACGCTACGGCGAGATCGAAGCGCTGCGCGGCGTGACCTGCGCCGTGGAGCAGGGGCAGGTGGTGACGCTGCTCGGCGCCAACGGCGCTGGCAAGTCCACAACCCTGCGCGCCATCTCCGGCCTTGCCAAGCCGACCTCCGGCGACATTCTGTTCGACGGCAGGTCGATCGCGGGCCTCGGCCCCGAGGCGATCGTCCGCATGGGCATCAGCCACGTGCCTGAGGGACGCCGCGTCTTCCCGGGTTTGACAGTGAAAGAGAACATCATGCTCGGCGCGTCCAACCGCCGGGCGCCGACCTCGGAGATCTCGCGCGAGGCCGATGCGATGTTCGACCTGTTCCCGGATATCCGCAAATTCACCAATGCACTCGGCTGGACACTGTCCGGCGGTCAACTCCAGATGGTGGCGGTCGCGCGCGGGCTGATGGCCAAGCCGCGGCTGTTGCTGCTGGACGAGCCTTCGCTCGGCCTTGCGCCCGTGATCGTGCAGGCGGTGTTCAAGATCATCTCCGAGATCCGCCGCAACACGACCGTTCTGCTCGTCGAGCAGAATGCGCGCATGGGCCTGTCGGTGGCCGATTACGGCTATGTGCTGGAGACTGGCCGCATCGTGCTCGGCGGCAAGCCCGACGAGCTCTGGGGCAACGAAGCTATCCGTGCCGCCTATCTTGGCGGCCATGCCAAGGTGAGTGCTTAGCGCATGATCCGGAAAAGTGTGCAGCGGTTTTCCGAGAAGATCATGCGCGAACAATAACCGGGAGCTCAGTTCATGGTCACGATCCAAGTGCAGAACCTCATCGATTTCGTCGGCGAGGTCTTCGGTCACGCCCAGTCCTCCCCGGAGGAGGCGAAACGGATCGCGACTTATCTCACCACGGCGAATCTCACCGGTCACGACAGCCACGGCGTGATCCGCGTGCCCGTCTACATCCGCTGGCTGAAGACGGGCTTCGTGGTCCCGAACCAGACCGCGGAGGTCGTGGTCGACACGCCCTCGCTCGCTGTCGTCGACGGCAAGTTCGGCTATGGCCAGACCGTGACGCCGCAGGCGGTCCGGATCGGCATCGAGAAATGCAAGAAGGCGGGCCTCGCTGCTGTTGCACTGCGCAATGCCGGCCATATCGGTCGCGTCGGTGACTGGGCCGAGATGGCGGCCGCCGAGGGCCTCGTGTCCGTGCATTTCGTCAATGCCGCAGGCTCGCTGTTGGTGGCGCCGTTCGGTGGCGTCGAGAAGCGGCTCTCCACCGCGCCCTACTGCGTCGGTATCCCACGCGACGGCCAGGACCCGATCGTGCTGGATTTTGCGACCTCGGTCGTGGCCGAAGGCAAGGTGCTGGTCGCAAGCCGCGGCGGCAAGAAGCTGCCGAAGGGCGCGCTGGTCGATTCCGACGGCAGCCTGAGCGAGGATCCGGTCGTGCTCTACGGGCCGTTCACGCCGGACGGACCGCGCGATCACACCAAGGGAACGGGCGCCATTCGCGCCTTTGGCGACCACAAGGGCTCGGGCCTCGCCTTCATGTGCGAGCTGCTTGGCGGCGCGTTGACCGGAACCGGGGCCACCTCAAGCGGCCGCCGCTTCGCCAATGGCATGCTGGCGTTCTACGTCGATCCGAAGGTGATCGATACCTCCCATGTGTTCGATGCAGAGGTGTCGCGCTACACCGATTTCATCCGCGCCACCAAGCCGATGGCGGGGGTCGACCAAGTGCTGATTCCGGGCGATCCGGAGCGGAAAACCCGCGCTGAGCGCACCAAGAACGGCATCCCCTTGCCGGATGACACTTGGGCGGCGATAGTGAACACCGCCCGCGAGGTCGGCGTCAGCGAAGTCAGCATCCAGAGGGCGACCGCATAGGTCTTGCGTCATTGCGAGCGTAGCGCAGCGGCCCGGTTCGCGGTAACAGCTGGTCGTGCCGACGCGGCGCTCGTCATGGTGACGATGGCCCAAAGAACGCGGTCCAAACAACAAAGAAGGAAGGCAACGTGGCGAACAAGGTCAAGGAAATCTGGAAGTCGGGCAAGGCCGTGGTCAACGCGTGGCTCGCAATTCCCTCGGGCTTCTCGGCCGAGATGGTCGCGCAATGCGGCTTCGACAGCGTCACCGTCGACATGCAGCACGGCGTGCAGGACTATCTGTCGATGGTCCAGTGCTTCCAGGCCATGGACAAGCATCCGGTCACCCCGATGGTCCGCGTGCCCTGGAACGAGCCCGGCATCATCGGCAAGGTGCTCGACGGCGGCGCCTATGGCGTGATCTGCCCGATGGTCAACACGGCGCAGGAAGCGAAAAACCTCGTCTCCTATTCCAAGTATCCGCCGCAGGGTGTCCGCTCCAACGGCCCGATCCGTGCCGGCATGTATGGCACCGCCGGCTCCTACCAGAAGACCGCGAATGCCGACACCATCCTGCTGCCGATGATGGAAACGAAGACCGCGGTCGAGAACATGGAAGCGATCCTCGACGTCGAAGGCATCGACGGCGTCTATATCGGCCCGTCCGATCTCGGCTTCTCCTACGGTCTCGAACCCAAGCTCGACCGCAGCGAGCCGGAGATCCTCGCGATCTACGAGAAGATCATCAAGGAATGCGGCAAGCGCGGCCTCAATCCGGGCATCCATTGCAGCGGCGCCGAAGGCGCAGCGCGCGCCATCAACATGGGCTTCAAGCTGGTGACGCTGTCGAACGAGGTCGGCTTGATGACGACCTACGCCAAGATGCAGGTGAACGCGACCCGCAAGGATTCCGGCGGGAAGGCTTGAGTACATTCTCTGTGTCCCGGATGCGGCGCAGCATGCAGTGCCGCTCCGCAGAGCCGGGACCCAGAAGCCAGCGAAGCACATGACGTAACACCAGGCCCCGGCTCAGCAGCGCACCGTTTCACGCTGCGTCCGGGGCACGATAGTTTCGATATAGGAGACCCGCCATGACCATCAGCCCCGTCATCCGCCTGCATCCCGATGATGGCGTGCTGATCGCGCGCGCGAGCCTGCCGCCGGGCGCGGTGGTGGCCGACGGCGTGACCACGGTCGAGCGCATTCCCTCCGGCCACAAGGTCGCGATCAAGCCGATCGCCGTGGGCGAGCCGATCAAGCGCTACGGCCAGATTATCGGCTTTGCGACCCAAGCCATCGCGCCTGGCCAGCACGTGCACGTGCAGAACTGCGGCATGGGCGATTTCTCCAAGGACTATGCCTATTGCGCCGACGTCAAGCCGACACCGAACTTCGACCTGCCGGCGACCTTCGAAGGCATCCGCCGCCCGGACGGCCGCGTTGCCACGCGCAACTATATCGGCATCCTCACCTCGGTGAATTGCAGCGCGCATGTCGCGAGCCTCGTCGCCGACGTCTTCAAGAAGAATCCTTTCACCGGCGACAATCCGCTCGCTGACTTTCCAAATGTCGATGGCGTGGTCGCGCTGACCCACAAGACCGGCTGCGGGATGACGCAGAACGAGCCGCTGGCGCTGCTCCGCCGCACGCTCGGCGGCTACGCGCGGCACGTCAACTTCTCCCACGTGATCGTGCTCGGACTCGGCTGCGAGGTGAACCAGATCGGCGGCCTGATGGAAGAGCAGAAGCTCGCCGGCCGCCTGCGGGCGATGGACATCCAGGAGGTCGGCGGTACCCGCAAGACGGTGGAGGCGGGCATCGCCTTCGTGCGCGAGGCGCTGGCCGATGCCAACAAGGTGCAGCGTGAAACGGTGCCGGCGAGCGAGCTGACCGTGGCGCTGCAATGCGGCGGCTCGGACGGCTATTCCGGCGTATCGGCCAATCCCGCGCTGGGTGCGGCGAGCGATCTCATCGTGCGCCATGGTGGCACCGTGATTTTGTCGGAGACGCCGGAGACCTACGGCGCCGAGCATCTGCTGACGCGCCGGGCTGTCAGCCGCGAGGTCGGCGAGAAGCTGGTCGATCTCATGCGCTGGTGGGACGAATACACCGAGCGTGAAGGTGCCGAGATGAACGCCAATCCGAGTCCCGGCAACAAGGCCGGCGGTCTCACCACCATTCTCGAAAAGTCGCTCGGCGCGATGGCGAAGGCAGGCACCACCAATCTCGTCGACGTGCTCCGTTACGCCGAGCCGGTGACCAAGCGCGGCTTCGTGTTCATGGACACGCCCGGCTACGATCCGGTCGCAGCCACCGGTCAGGTCGCCGGCGGCGCCAATCTCGTCTGCTTCACGACGGGGCGCGGCAGCGTGTTCGGCTGCAAGCCCGCGCCCTCGATCAAGCTCGCGACCAACACGCCGATGTACAAGCGCATGGAAGAGGACATGGATGTCAATTGCGGCACCATCCTCGAAGGCGAGGAGAGCGTCGAGCAGTGTGGCCAGCGCATCTTCGAACTCATCCTGAAGACGGCCTCGGGCCAGCCGACCAAGAGCGAGAGTTTCGACTTTGGCGGCGCCGAGTTTGCGCCCTGGGTGCTGGGCGCGACGATGTGAGACAATCGTCATTCCGGGGCGATGCGAAGCTTCGAACTATGGTGCGCAATTGCGCACCTGAGGTCTGGTCATTCGGACCATCCCGGAATGACGGCCGGGGAGATATGGCGCTTCCGCAATGGGCAGGCACTGCCCGTTGTTAGTGCTTGATCGAGGTCACCAGCGGTGTTCTGCTCAAAAAAGCTGCTGGAGCACCGCACCCCGTGTCGATCTACGTCGCATTACATCACGTCACGCACTACAAATACGACCGTCCGATCGACCTTGGCCCGCAGACCATCCGCCTGCGGCCGGCGCCGCATACGCGCACGCCGATCCTGAGCTATTCGCTCAAGGTCACCCCATCCAATCACTTCGTGAACTGGCAGCAGGATCCGCAAGGCAACTGGCTCGCGCGCTATGTCTTTCCGGAGAAGACGACCGAGTTGAAGTTCGAGGTCGATTTCACGGCGCAGATGACGGTGGTCAATCCGTTCGACTTCTTCGTCGA
This sequence comes from Bradyrhizobium sp. 1(2017), assembly GCF_011602485.2. Lineage (NCBI taxonomy): Bacteria > Pseudomonadati > Pseudomonadota > Alphaproteobacteria > Hyphomicrobiales > Nitrobacteraceae > Bradyrhizobium > Bradyrhizobium sp. 1(2017). The sequence goes on from NZ_CP050022.2 coordinate 2,686,449, forward strand.
GCCCTACGCCGACAGCTTTCCGTTCGAGTACCCGAAGGATCTGAAGACGGAGCTCGCGCCCTATCTCGAGACCATCAAGCCCGATCGCCTGTTCGCGCAATATCTCGACACGATTCCGCAGGAAGCGCCGAACACCGTCAACTTCCTGGTCGAGCTCAATCGCGAGCTGCAGCAGAAGATCCGCTACATCATCCGCATGGAGCCGGGCGTGCAGACGCCGGAGGAGACGCTCGCCTCCGGCGCTGGCTCCTGCCGCGACTCCGCCTGGCTCTTGATCCAGACGCTGCGTCACCTCGGTCTCGCGGCGCGCTTCGTCTCGGGTTACCTCGTCCAGATCCGTCCCGACATCGATCCGATCGAGGGACCGCCGGAGGTGGAGAGCGACTTCACCGATCTGCACGCCTGGGCCGAGGTCTATCTGCCGGGCGCAGGGTGGATCGGGTTCGATGCGACCTCCGGCATGCTCGCGGGCGAGGGACACATCCCGGTCGCGGCAACGCCGCATTATCGTTCCGCGGCGCCGATTTCCGGCGGTGCCGGCTTTGCCGAGGTCGAGTTCGCCTTCGACATGAGCGTGAAGCGTATCCGCGAGGCGCCGCGCATCACGAGGCCGTTCTCCGACGAATCCTGGGCACGGCTCGACGATCTCGGCGAGCAGGTCGACGGCGATCTTGCTGCGCAGGATGTGCGGCTCACCATGGGCGGCGAGCCGACCTTCGTCTCGGTCGACGATCTCGAAGCCGGCGAGTGGAATACGGAAGCGGTCGGTCCGACCAAGCGTGCGCTCGCTGACGATCTGATCCGCCGATTGCGCACGCGCTTCGCGCCCGGCGGTCTGCTGCATTACGGCCAGGGCAAATGGTATCCCGGCGAGAGCCTGCCGCGCTGGGCCTTTGGCCTGTACTGGCGCAAGGACGGCGTGCCGATATGGAAGAACGCTGACCTTATTGCCAAGATCGAGAACCCGCGGCGGCCCGAGGTCAAGGATGCCGAGGCGTTCATGGAAGGCACCGCGGCGCGGCTCGGCGTCGACCTCGGCTACATCATGCCGGCCTATGAGGATCCCGCCTATTGGCTTCAGAAGGAAGCCGAGCTCCCTGTCAACGTTGACCCCACCGACTCCAAATTATCCGATCCCGAGGCGCGGGTGCGCATGGCGAGGGTGTTCGACCAGGGCCTGAACACGCCGCGCGGCTTCGTGCTGCCGATCCAGCGCTGGAATGCGCCGCCGCGCTGGCGCAGCGAGCGCTGGCCGCTCCGTCGCAATCATCTGTTTCTGATGCCGGGCGATTCACCGCTCGGCCTGCGGCTGCCGATCGGCTCGCTCGGCTACGTGCCGCCCAATCAATATCCTTACATCATCGAGCAGGACCCGATGGAGGCGCGCGCCAAGCTGCCGGTGTTCACGCCGCCGGCGCGGCCGAAATCGCCGCCGCGGGAAGCGCCCGAGAAGCTCAACACGTCCGTCCCGGTCCGCACCGCGATGTCGATCGAAATCCGCGATGGTGTGATCTGCGCCTTCATGCCGCCGGTGGAGCGTATCGAGGATTATCTCGAACTGGTCGCGGCGCTGGAAGCCACTGCCGAGGAGATGCAGCTCCAGGTCCATGTCGAGGGTTATCCGCCGCCGTTCGATCCGCGCATCGAGGTCATCAAGGTGACGCCCGATCCCGGTGTGATCGAGATCAACATCCAGCCGGCGAAGAGCTGGCGCGAGGCGGTCGAGATCACGTCAGGGCTCTATGACGACGCAGCGAAGGTTCGGCTCGGCGCCAACCGCTTCCTGGTCGACGGTCGTCACACCGGCACCGGCGGCGGCAATCACGTCGTGGTCGGCGGCTCCTCGCCGCAGGATTCACCGTTCCTGCGCCGGCCCGATCTGCTGAAGAGCTTGGTCTTGTACTGGCAGCGGCATCCGTCGCTGTCCTACTTCTTCTCCGGCCTGTTCATCGGCCCGACCAGCCAGGCGCCGCGTATCGACGAGGCCCGGCACGACAGCATCTACGAACTCGAGATCGCGCTCTCGCACGTGCCGCCGCCGGGCTATCAGACGCCGCTGTGGCTGGTCGACCGGCTGTTCCGGCATCTGCTCGTCGACATCACCGGCAACACCCATCGCGCCGAGATCTGCATCGACAAGCTCTATTCGCCGGAGGGGCCCACGGGGCGCCTCGGCCTCGTCGAATTCCGCGCGCTCGAGATGCCGCCCGATCCGCGCATGTCGCTGGCGCAGCAGCTCCTGATCCGCGCGCTGATCGCAAAATTCTGGCGCGAGCCGCAACACGGCAAGTTCGTGCGCTGGGGCACCGCGCTGCACGATCGCTTCATGCTGCCTCACTTCATCTGGCAGGATTTTCTTGATGTGCTTTCTGAGTTGAAGCAGTCCGGCTATCCCTTTGAGCCGGAATGGTATCTGGCGCAGCTCGAATTCCGCTTCCCCGCCTTCGGCCGGGTCCATCATGGCGGCGTGACGCTGGAATTGCGCCAGGCGCTGGAGCCCTGGCACGTGCTGGGCGAGGAGGGCTCGGCCGGCGGCACCGTGCGCTATGTCGATTCATCGGTCGAGCGGCTCCAGGTCAAGGCGGAGGGCTTCGTCGAGGGTCGCCACATCGTCACCTGCAACGGCCGCCGCCTGCCGATGACCACGACCGGCCGTTCGACTGAAGCGGTGGCCGGCGTCCGCTTCAAGGCGTGGCAGCCGGCCTCCGGCCTGCACCCGACCATCCCCGTCCACGCGCCCCTGACCTTCGATCTCATCGATAGCTGGAACGGCCGCTCGCTAGGCGGCTGCGTCTATCACGTCGCCCATCCCGGCGGCCGCAACTACGACACCAAGCCGGTCAACACCTATGAGGCCGAGGCGCGGCGGCTGGCGCGCTTCCAGGACCACGGCCATACGCCGGGTCCGGTGCAGCCGCCGCCCGAGGAACGCACAAATGAGTTTCCGCTGACCCTCGACTTGCGGACCTCGCTCCTGCAATGAGTATGATGGTGGGGCAGGGAGAGGCGCATGGCCGAGGGCGCAGCCGAACAGGACGACAGGGCGGGGCAGGCGCAAGGCCAGCGTGAAGGCCGGCGCCGCCTGGCGCAATGGGTCCGCGACTATCGCCGCCTGCCCGGCATTCCCGACGAGTTCCTGGGGCCCGACGGCGCTCCGCGCGCGGTCTGGAGCCGCTTCTTCGATGCCTTCGGCGCGCTTGCACCCGACGAGGCCGAGCGGCGCTTTGCCATGGCGGACCGTCATCTCCGCGAGGCCGGCGTCACCTACCGCGCGCCCGGCGACAGCGCCGACCGGCCGTGGTCGCTCAGTCATCTGCCGCTTTTGATCGACGAGGCCGACTGGCGGCAACTCTCCGCCGGCATCACCCAGCGCGCCGAGCTGCTCGAGCTCGTGCTGCGCGACATCTATGGCGAGGGCCGTCTGGTCGCCGAAGGCGCGCTGCCGGCTGCGGCGATCGCCGGCAGCCCCGAATATCTCCGCCCCGTCTGCGGCGTGCCGCCGCCCGGGGGACGCTATCTGTCGATCTATGCCGCCGATGTCGGCCGCGGGCCCGACGGCCGCTGGTGGGTGCTCGGCGACCGCACCCAGGCTCCCTCGGGCGCGGGTTATGCGCTGGAGAACCGCCTGGTGCTCTCGCGCGCCTTCTCCGATCTCTACAAGTCGATGAACGTGCCGCGCGTCGCGCCGTTCTTCGAGGCGTTCCGCGACAGTCTGCGCGCGCGGGCCGACCGCGACGAGCCGCGCATCGGCGTGCTCACCCCCGGCAGCTTCAGCGAGACCTATTTCGAGCATGCGACGCTGGCGCGCTATCTCGGCTTCCTCCTGGTCGAGGGCGACGATCTCGCCGTCAGCGACGGCCGGATCCACATCCGCACCGTCGCCGGCCTCAAGCGGCTCGACGTGCTGCTCCGCCGCGTCGATTCCAACTCGCTCGATCCGCTCGAGCTCGATGCCTCCTCGCGGCTCGGCGTGCCCGGCCTGATCGACGTGCTGCGCAAGGACGGCGTCGTCGTCGCCAACATGCCGGGCTCGGGCGTGCCGGAGGCGCGGGCGCTGCTCGGCTTCCTGCCGGCGCTCAGCCGCCGCCTGCTCGGCGAGGAGCTGAAGATGCCGCACATCGCGACCTGGTGGTGCGGCCAGCGCGCGGCCCGCGACGAAGTGCTGGCGCGGCTCGACGAGGTCGCGATCGAAGGCGCCTACCGGCGCGGCGTGCCCGGCTTCGACAGCAACGGTCCGGTGCTCGCGAGCGAGCTCGACGCAAGCGACCGCCAGCGCCTGGTCGAGGCCATCACCACGCGCGGCATGGACTATGTCGGCCAGGAGGTGGTGCGGCTCTCGACCATGCCGGTGTGGGAGCAGGGCCAGCTCACGCCGCGCCCCTTCGTGCTGCGCGTATTCGCAGCCGCCACGCCCGACGGCTGGGCCATCATGCCCGGCGGCTTCTGCCGGATCGCCGAGCAGGCCGATGCACGCGCGGTGTCGATGGGCGACGGCGCCCGTGCCGCCGACGTCTGGGTGGTCTCGGACAAGCAGGTCTCGACGGCGACGCTGCTGCCGGCGACCGACAAGGTGCGCATCCGCCGCATCGCCGGCGTGCTGCCGAGTCGCGCCGCCGACAATTTGTTCTGGCTCGGCCGCTATCTCGAACGCGCCGAGGCGACGCTGCGGCTGGTGCGCGCGCTGGGCTCCCCGAGCGGGCCCAACAAGGGCACCGCCGCTTCGCTGCAAGCGGTCGAACGAATCCAGCGCCTTTTGGTCGCCTGGGGCGCGATCTCGCAGACGTCGCGCACGGGGCCTGGCCGCATCGTTGCCGAAGCCTTGCAGAGTCCCGAGCGTTTCGGCTCGGCACTGTCGCTGGTACGCGCGGCCCAGCGCACCGCGACCTCGTTGCGCGAGCGCCTGTCACCCGATGCCTGGCAGGTGATCACCGAAATGGCCGAGCGTCTCGCCTACGAGGTCGAGGACGACGACAGCGTGGTCAGCGCGGCCGAGCTGACCTTGCAGGAGCTGGCGAGCTTCGCGGGGCTTGCGCAGGAGAACATGAACCGCGCCGCCGGCTGGCGCTTTCTCGATATCGGCCGCCGCATCGAGCGCGCCATCAACACCACGCGCTTCACGCGCCAATTCGCCTATGACGAGGCCGGCGACGAGGATCTCGACATCCTGCTGACCCTGGTCGATTGCCAGATCACCTATCGCTCGCGCTATCTGCTGGCGCCGATCCTGGCGCCGGTGCGCGACCTCGCCGTGCTCGACGGCTATAATCCGCGTTCGGTGGCATTCCAGGTGACGACGCTGAACGAGCACGTCGCCGCCCTGCCGAGCCTGAAGGAGCACGGCCTGATCGAGAAGCCGCAGCGGCTTGCCGTGGCGATGCAGGCGATGCTTGCAACGGCGGAGGCCGAGAAGCTCGAGATCAAGATTCTGTTCGCGCTGGAGCAGGATCTGCTCAGCCTCGCCGAGGCGATCGGGCAGCACTATTTCCCGCACGGCCCCAATGCCAGCCGGCCGGAAAAGCTGACGGGGCTGGCGTGATCTACGACATCCGTCACGTCACGACCTACGAATATGAAAGTCCGGTCAGCTTCGCCCGCTGCACGCTGCGGCTTGAGCCGCGAAGCGGCAACGGCCAGGAACTGATCTCGCGCCGTGTCGAGATCCGGCCGCGTCCAACCGAGCGCCACGTCCGCCGCGATTTCTTCGGCACGCTCACCGAGAGCGTGGTGATCGAAGCTGCGCATCGCAACTTACGGATCGATTCACGCTCGCGTGTATCCGTCTTGCGACAGCCGCCGGCACGTGATGCCTCGAGCCCGCCCTGGGAGAGCATTCGCGACATTGCCTTCGAGGCCACGAGCCTCGGGCCATCCTCGCCGGTCGGCTACGTCTTTGCGAGCCCGCTGGTGCCGGTGCTGCATCCGGTCAGCGCCTATGCGGCTTTGAGCTTTGCGCCCGGTGCGGGCATCCTCGCCTGCGCCGTCGATCTCATGCGTCGCATCCGTAGCGAATTTCGCTACGATCCCAAGGCGACGGCGATCTCGACGCCGCTCGGCGAGGTCTTCGACAAGCGTCACGGCGTCTGCCAGGACTTTGCCCATGTGATGATCGCAGGGCTGCGCGGGCTTGGCCTGCCCGCGGCCTATGTCAGCGGATATCTGCGCACCATTCCGCCGCCGGGCCAGGCACGGCTGCAAGGCGCCGACGCCACCCATGCCTGGGTCTCGCTGTGGTGCGGGGCGGAGCTCGGCTGGATCGATTTCGATCCCACCAACGATCTCCTGGTCGCGGGCGACCACATCGTGCTCGCTGTGGGGCGTGATTTTTCCGACGTCTCGCCGGTCGACGGCATCATCGTCGGCTCGCCGAAACAGAAGCTCGGTGTCGCCGTCGACGTGGTGCTGGTGGAATAGTCGCAGGTCCCCCCGCGCCGCTCGCCGGCAGGTGTATCGCATTGCCACCGCAACCGCGATATCGCGGGGCACAATTCAACATATTTCCGTATTTTCGTTCCGGGGTTTGGCCCATCGGCCGAAGATGGGTTATGCTGCCGTGCGCCGAGGATAAGTCGAAACATCGGGAGTTGGCGTGGGACACCACCGACGAGCGGGGCTGCATCCATGATGACGTTACCGAGGCTGGCGGCCGAATCCCTCGAGAAGTTGCTCGGTACGTTCATGCGTCGCCGGTACGACGAGACCTCCGCAAGCATCGTCGAGAGCGCGACCCGGACCGCGATGGAATGCATCGGCAACAGCGATGCGCTCTATCACAACATCGAGCATACGATGCTGGTGACGCTGGCCGGTCATTCCATCCTCAGCGGCCGCAGTCTTCACACGCATCTGTCGGCTGCGGATTACGTCCATGTCCTGATCGCCTGCCTCGCCCACGATATCGGTTATGTGCGCGGCCTGTTCGAGGAGGACGACGTTGACGGCTTCGTGATCGATGCAACCGACACCAAGATCTCGCTGCCGCGCGGCGCGTCGGATGCGAGCCTGATGATGTATCACGTCGACCGGTCCAAGCTCTATGTGACGCGGCGGCTCCGCCATATCCCGGGCCTCGATCCGGAGCGTATTGCCCGCGCCATCGAGGGCACGCGGTTTCCGGCCCGCGAAGGCCAAGACTATGACGACGAGGCCTCGATTCTGCGCGCCGCCGATTTCATCGGCCAGCTCGGCGATCCCAACTATCTGCGCAAGGCCAATGCGCTCTATTACGAGTTCGAGGAGGTCGGCATCAACCGCCAGCTCGGCTACGACTCGCCCGCCGACATCGTGAACCGCTATCCACAATTCTACTGGAACAGCGTCGCACCGCACATCCAGACCGAGATCGGCTACCTCAACAAGACGGAGATCGGCCGGCAGTGGATCGCCAACCTCTACAGCAACGTGTTCCGCGCCGAACGCGACATCGCGCTGTCCGGTCCGCAGAGATAAGTCGGCCTCCGCGGTGCCGTAGCCCGGATGAGCGAAGCGATATCCGGGGCCGGCAGCTCCGCATCCCGGATGTCGCTTCGCTCATCCGGGCTACGAAAACGCAAAATCCCTCGGCAAATCATGCAACAGAAATCCATCACCACCGATGTGCTCGACATCGCCTATCTCGAGGACGGCCCGCCTGACGGCTGGCCCTGCATCATGGGCCACGGCTTTCCCTACGACGCGAACGCCTATGCCGCGACCGCGCCGATCATTGCAAAAGCCGGCGCCCGGGTGCTGGTGCCCTGGCTGCGTGGCTACGGGCCGACGCGGTTTCGCTCACCCGGGACGCTGCGCTCCGGCGAGCAGGCGGCGCTCGGTGCCGATCTCCTGGCCTTCATGAACGCGCTCGGAATCGAGCGCGCGGTCGTCGGCGGCTATGATTGGGGCGGCCGCGCGGCCTGCGTGGTCTCGGCGCTCCATCCGGAGCGCGTGATCGGCCTCGTCTCCGGTAATTCCTACAACATCCAGAACATCGCCCGCGCCATGGAGCCGGCCTCGCCGCCGGAGGAGGCCGCGCTCTGGTATCAATATCTGTTCCATAACGAGCGTGGCCGCCGCGCGCTGGAGCGCAACCGGCGCGGCTTTGCCCGCCAGCTCTGGTCGATGTGGTCGCCGAAATGGGCCTTCGACGACGCCACTTTCGAGCGAAGCGCTGCGTCTTTTGACAATCCTGATTTCGTCGATGTCGTGATCCATTCCTACCGGCACCGCTATGCGCTGGTCGACGGCGACCCCGCCTATGCCGCGATCGAGGCAAAGCTTGCCGCGCAGCCGCCGATCCGCGTCCCGACCATCGCCATCGACGGCGACAGCGACGGCGTCAATCCCGGCACCGCCCATCACGCACGCAAGTTCGAGGGCTTCTTTGAGCGGCGCGTGTTCGCAGGCGCCGGTCACAACCTGCCGCAGGAGCGCCCGGCCGAATGGGCGCGCGCCGTGCTCGACGTTCGGACAACGGCTGAGCAATAAGCCGGTCTCGAGGGCAGGCGTCCCATCGACCCTGCCATCCTTCCGATTTTTCCTGATCCTGGGAACCTTTTCCGATTGCCGCCGTCCAAGCTGTGGGGCCGCTTTTGTATGCGGCTCGTTGCAGGGGAGGTTTTCGATGACGTCACAGCCGCGTCGGTTGGAACGTGTTGCGGTTGCGCAGGCACCGAGCGAACGGCCTGACAGGGCGGAGGTCGAGCAGGCGATCCGGACCATGATCCGCTGGGCCGGCGATGATCCCGCGCGCGACGGTCTGCGCGAGACGCCGGACCGGGTCGCCCGTGCCTTCGAGGAATATTTTTCCGGCTATGCGCAGGATCCGACGGAAATCCTGCAAAAGACCTTCGAGGAGATCGAGGGCTACGACGAGATGATCGTGCTGCGCGGGGTGCGCTTTGAAAGTCATTGCGAGCACCACATGGCGCCCATCGTCGGTCGCGCCTGGGTTGCCTATATCCCGCAAGGGCGTGTGGTCGGCATCTCCAAGCTCGCGCGTCTCGTGGACATCTACGCCAAGCGTCTCCAGATCCAGGAGAAGATGACCGCGCAGATCGCCAACACGATCAACGACGTGCTGAGGCCCGAAGGCGTCGGCGTCATCATCAAGGCGACGCATCACTGCATGACCACGCGCGGCGCGCACAAGCCGGGGACCGATCTCGTCACCAGCCGCATGCTCGGCGTGTTCCGTGACAATGCGCTGACACGTCAGGAGCTGCTGGGGCTTGCCAATTCGGACGATTGATCCCCCGCGAGCCGAAAGGAGACGTCACCATGACCGAGGACAACAAGCCGAGCGGACCCGACCTGACCCAAGGCGTGTCGCTGACCGAATTCAAGGACGGCAAATTGCTCGGCCATGTCGGCGAAGAGGATGTTCTCCTGGTCCAGACCGGCGACGAGATCTTCGCGATCGAGCCGTCTTGCAGCCACTACCACGGCCCGCTCGCCGAAGGCCTGGTGGTGGGCGACACCATCCGCTGCCCCTGGCATCACGCCTGCTTCGCCTTGCGGACGGGCGAAGCCACTCGCCCGCCGGCATTGACTGCGCTGGCGGTATGGGACGTCTCGCGCGATCGGGACAAGATCGCCGTCCAGCGCAAGCGAGAATCACCGAAATCGCCAGCTGCACATCGGACCGCGCCGACGGCGGAAAGATTCGTCATCGTCGGCGGCGGCGCAGCCGGCTTCGCGGCGGCGGAGACGCTTCGGTGCGAGGGCTTCGCCGGGGCCATCACCATGCTCAGCAATGACGGTGCGATGCCGGTCGATCGGCCGAACCTCTCCAAGGATTACCTCGCCGGCAACGCGCCGGAGGATTGGCTGCCGCTGCGCGGCGAGGACTATTATCAGGATGCAGGCGTCGATCTCAGGCTGAACGTGAACGTCTCCGCGATCGACCCGAAGGGGCGAAACGTCACGCTGGGCAATGGCGAGAGATTGCCGTTCGACCGGCTGCTGCTTGCGACCGGCGCCGAGCCGGTCAAGCTGCAGATTCCGGGCGCAGACCAGCCGCATGTCCACACCCTGCGGTCCGTCGCCGACAGCCGCGCCATCATCAAGGCAGCCGGCAGCGCGAAGCGGGCGCTGGTGATCGGGGCGAGCTTCATCGGCCTCGAAGTCGCCGCGTCCTTGCGGGCGCGCAAGCTGGAGGTCCACGTGGTCGCGCCCGAGCAGCGGCCGATGCAGAAGGTGCTCGGCGCCGAGATGGGCGATTTCGTCCGGTCGCTGCATGAGGAGAATGGCGTTGTCTTCCATTTGAAGGATACGGTGGAAAAGCTCGACGGCATGCGCGCGACGCTGAAGAGCGGCGCGGTGATCGAGGCTGACCTCGTCGTGGTCGGCATCGGCGTCAAGCCGCGCCTTGCGCTCGCCGAGCAGGCGGGGCTCGCGGCCGATCGTGGCGTCAGCGTCACCGAATATCTGGAAACCAGCATAGCCGGCATCTTCGCCGCCGGGGACATCGCGCGCTGGCCCGATCCGCATTCACGACAAACCATCCGTGTCGAGCACTGGGTGGTGGCGGAGCGGCAGGGCCAGACCGCGGCACGCAACATGCTCGGCAGGCGCGAACGCTTCGACGCGGTGCCGTTCTTCTGGTCGCAGCACTATGACGTGCCGATCAACTATGTCGGCCACGCCGAGAGCTTCGACGACGTCGCGATCGACGGCAGCATCTCCGGCAAGGACTGCCTGCTGAAATACCGCAAGGCCGGACGCGTGCTGGCGGTCGCCTCCATCTATCGCGATCTCGACAACCTGAAGGCCGAGCTCGAAATGGAGCGGTCGCGGGCTTGACGCGCCGCATTCGATCCTTGATTTGCGTCAATGTTGCTGCCGGCGAGGGCTGCTTTGCTGGCTGTCGTTCCGGCACGGCTCGTGCTATCCTGGCGTGTGCCTCCGGGCTTCGCATGCAGGAGTGGCCTCATGACAACTGCTTCGGATACCCCACAACATCTCGGTCTTGGCTCGGGCATCGCTGCGCTGCATGCCAAATGGGGCTGGATCGTCGCGCTTGGTGTCGTCTACCTCATTGCCGGCTTCATCGCGCTTGGCAGCGTGATGATGGCGACGGTGGCGAGCGTGATCGTGGTCGGCGCCATGATGATCGTCGCCGGCGCTACCGAAATCATCGGCGCGTTCCAGATGAAGAGCTGGGGCAAGTTCCTGATCTGGGCCTTGCTCGGTGTGCTCTATGTCATTGCGGGCTTCCTGACCTTCGAAAACCCGCTGTTCGCGGCAGTGCTGCTGACGCTATTCCTGGGCGCGTCGCTGATCGCCTCGGGCGCCGTCAGGCTGTTTCTCGCCTTCAGCATGAAGCGTGAAACGCCATGGGTGTGGGTGGCGCTCTCCGGCGCCATCACGCTGCTGCTCGGTCTGTTGATCGTAGCGCGCTGGCCGGTCAACAGCGTCTACATCCTCGGCCTGTTCCTCGGCATCGATCTGATCATGGCCGGTGCCGGATGGATCAGCCTGGGCTTCAGCCTGAAGCAACGGCGCTAGGCCGCCTCGCCGGAGGGAGATCGTCATGCGGTGGTTTCACCTCGCCGTCATCGTGCTACTTGCTGCGGCGACGTTGATCTTCGCCGCGCAGAATTTCGATACAGTGACGATCTCCTTCTTCAGGATGAACTTCAGCCTGCCGCTCGCGCTCCAGACGCTGATCGTCTATCTGCTCGGCGCCGCAACCGGCGGCAGCCTGTTTGCCCTGCTGCGGCGCTCCTACGCGGGCTCGAAGCGAGGTGTCGGGTAAACCAGCAACTCGACGCAAGACCATCTTACGGAACTCCGCTGATCTGACGCGCTGACAAAAAGCAGCACGCCGCGTGAGCGCTTCGCGCGGCGATGATCATCGGGGAGAAACCATGAAAGCCGCTTTGGTCCTGGCCGCAGCGCTGGCTGCCGCCTGCCTGTCCACGCCCGCCGCCGCGCAAAAATCCTACGGTCCCGGCGTCAGCGACACCGAGATCAAGATCGGCAACACCATGCCCTATAGCGGGCCGGCTTCTCCGCTCAGCATCACCGGCCGGGTGATCGCGGCCTATTTCGACGACGTCAACGAGAAAGGCGGGGTCAATGGCCGCAAGCTCAATTTGATCTCGCTGGACGACGCCTTCTCGCCGCCCAAGACCATGGAAGCGGCGCGGCGGCTGGTCGAAGGCGACGGCGTCGCCTTCATTTTCGCCACCATGGGCACCGCGCCGAGCTCGGCGATCGCAAAGTACCTGAACAGCAACAAGGTGCCGCAGCTGTTCCTGATCAGCTCGGCCTCGAAGTGGAACGATCCCGCCAACATGCCCTGGTCGATGGCGCTGCCCTGGGCGCCGAACTACACCAGCGAGGCCGCGATCGACGTCGCCTATGCCCGCGCCAAGAATCCGAATGCGCGCTTTGCGGTGCTCTACCAGAACGACGACGCCGGAAAGGAATATCTGCGCGGCGTCAAGGAGGCGCTCGGGGCGGACGCCGACAAGGCGATCGCGATGGCCTCCAGCTTCGAGGTCGCCGATCCCACCGTCGATTCCCAGGTGCTGACGCTCGCCAACACCAAGGCCGACGTCTTCATGATCTACTCGGTGACGCCGCGCGCCTGCGCGCAGGCGATCCGCAAGGCCCACGAGGTCGGCTGGCAGCCGACGCGCTTCCTCGCCAGCGGCTGCGCCAACAAGGCGACCGTGATGGTGCCGGCGGGCCTCGACGCCGGCAAGGGCGTGCTCTCGCTCGGCGCGCTCAAGCCGTTTGTGGCGGAGCCGAAGAACGATCCGGCGATGACGGCCTATATCGAGTTCATGAAGAAGCGCCTGCCCAATGCCGACATCAACAACGTTGCCGGCCTCTACGGCTACACCGTCGCCGAGGCGCTGGTGGTCCTGCTCAAGCAGTGCAAGGACAATCTGACCCGCGAGAACATCATGGCACAGGCCGCGAACATGAAGAACGTGCCGCTGTCGCTGCTGATGCCCGGCATCACCCTCAACACCACGCCGCAGGATTTCCGCCCGATCAAGGACGGTTACATGCTCCAGTTCGACGGCAACGACTGGGTCGTGGCGAGCGAGCTCCTGCGCGGGACGTGAGGTGAGGGTGAGCCGGCGGCCTCTCTCCGCGAGCTCGGAATCGTAGGGTGGGCAAAGGCGCACTTGCGCCGTGCCCACCACCGGTCCAACACAGCAACAAAAAGCGGTGGGCACGCTTCGCTTTGCCCACCCCACGATACTGGCGCGAAGGTCAGCGAGCGGGAGGACTAAAATGGACTTTCAACATTCCCTCCGTTCGCTGGAGCTGCAGGACCGTGTTCGCCAGTTCATGCAAGCTCATGTCGAGCCGGTCGAGGATCTCTATTACGAGCAGGTCAAGCCTGAAGCCGTGCGCTACAGGACGCCGCCTGTGCTCCAGGACCTCAAGCGGCTGGCACGGGAGCAGGGGCTGTGGAACCTGTTTCTCTCCGGCGAGCACGGGCCCGGGCTCACCAATCTCGAATACGCGCCCGTGAAGGAGATCATGGGCCGCATCCTCTGGGCCCCCGAGGTCTTCAATTGCTCGGCCCCCGATGTCGGCAACATGGAGGTGCTGGCGAACTACGGCACGAAGGCGCAGCAGGAGCGCTGGCTGCAGCCGCTGCTGGAGGGACGTATCCGCTCCGGCTTCTCGATGACGGAGCCGCAGGTCGCCTCCAGCGATGCCACCAACATCCAGTGCGAGATCCGACGCGACGGCGGCGACTACGTCATCAACGGGCGGAAATGGTTCACGTCAGGCGCGATGAACGAGGATTGCGAGATCCTGATCGTGATGGGCAAGACCGCGCCGGATGATCCCGACCGTCATCGCCAGCAATCCATGATCCTGGTGCCGAAAGCGACGCCAGGCGTGCGCATCGTCCGCGACATGCTCACCTACGGCTATGACGACGCCCCGGTCGGTCACCCCGAGATCGTCTACGAGAATGTCCGCGTGCCCGCCGAGAACATCCTGCTCGGCGAAGGCCGCGGCTTCGAGATCGCGCAGGGCAGGCTCGGGCCCGGCCGCATCCACCATTGCATGCGGCTGATCGGCTGCGCCCAGCGTGCGCTGGAATTGATGTGCCGGCGCGCGGTCTCCCGCACAGCCTTCGGCAAGCCGCTGGCCGAGCAGGGCTCGGTGCGCGAGGACATCGCGCATTCCTTCTGCGAGATCGCGCAGGCGCGGCTCTTGACCCTGCAAGCCGCCGACAAGATGGACCGTGAGGGCAACAAGGCCGCGCGCGACCTGATCGCCGCCGCCAAGATCGTGGTGCCCAGCATGGCCGCCCGCGTCATCGATCGTGCGATCCAGATCCATGGCGCCGCCGGCGTCTCGCAGGACACGTTCCTCGCCCGCGGCTACGTCTACGCCCGCTTCATCCGCATCGGCGACGGCCCCGACCAGGTGCATCTGGCCGCGGTGGGGAAAGAGCTGGTCAAGCGGGGCGGGGTGATGGTGTAGGGCGGTACGCCGCCGGGACCGGCAACTCCCACGCGCCGGCCATGAAGTCCTATTGTTTCAGATCATTGTAGTACAATGGTAACTACTCCTGATTGAGAGTGGCGCTGAGCAGGCTATGGCAGGTTCGCGCAATTGAGAGAGAATGGACCGCTGGAGGAGAAGGCTTCTGCTGATATCATGAGCAGCGGTCACGCCCGCGGTTGGGCGGCAAGCATCCTCCTCAACACGGGTTTGCGCTGGACGATCGTGGCGGCGATCCTCCTCGTCGTCCTGCTCATTCAGATTCCTGTCGTTCTCAATGCGGATCTGGCTTGCCTGCTGACTGAAGGTGAGAAAGTTCTCGATGGCCGGAAGCTTGGGGTCGACCTCTTCGAGCTGAATCCGCCGTTGTCGGTCTACCTGTATATGCCGGCATCGATGCTTGCGCGAGTGACCGGTATTGCGCCTGAGATCATCGTGATCATCCTGGTGATGATCGAGATCGTCGGCGCCCTCTTCATGATCGATCGCGCCGCTGCCGCGGCGAAGCTGGGAGCCGGAGAAAGAAGCGTTTCGACATACTTGTTCGTATTCCTGTTTGCGATTCTTCCGGTCGGCGTATTCGGGCAACGTGAACACATAGCCGTCATTGCACTCGCTCCTTTTGTCGCCATCACTGCGATCCGCTGGCGCGGGCTTGCACCTGGACCCATTGCGGTTTTGGCCGGGCTGGCTGCCGGCCTGGCCATGAGCATCAAGCCCCAGCTCGCGCTCGTGCTGGGCTTTCCGATCATCCTTGGTGTCTTCCGCCAGCGTTCGGTCAAGCCGTTGTTCACCCCCGAAGCCTGTGCGGCCGCTGCCGTCGTCATCGGCTATGGGGCGGTGGTCGTTCTCGTCTTTCCCGATTATCTGTTGACCTATGCGCCGATGGTGACTGCGGCTTATCTGCCGTTGCGGATGAGTTTGGTCGAACTGCTTCCTTTCCCGGTCGCGGTGATAGGCGCTTCGGTCGCGTTTCTGCGCCTCGTGGCTCCCCAGGACTTCAAGATGGGAGGCGACGCGACGCCGTGGCTGGCCGCAGCGGTCGGCGGAGCCGCGAGCTTCATTCTCCAAGGCAAGCATTGGGGATACACGGCGTTTGCGCTTTGCGTGTTTGCGATTGCTGCGCCGATGCTCCATGCGCACGTCCGGACGTTGCGGATGCCGGTCATCACCGCTGGCCTCGTTGCCGTCGCGTTCATCGGGTACTGCCTGTCCGTGCAGGTCCGGCCCTTCCCGCCATTGCAGGGGCGTATTCAGGCTCTTGCAAAGCATCCGCGGCTGATCACGATCGGTGATCACGTGGCTCTGGGGCATCCTCTCGTTCGTCAGATCGACGGGACGTGGGTGGGCAGCTCTTGTGTGCAATTGCTGGCGGCCGGCGCGATGCTGCTCCAGAACAGTTCGCAGCCAACTGTGGGCGAACGCGCAAAACTGGACGGCATCATACATTTCGAGCGGCGGCAGTTGTTGGCGGACCTGCGCGCCGGTCGACCGGACGTCATCCTCGTGGATACCTATCTGCTGAGCTCGTTCCGGTTCGACTGGCTGGCCTGGGCCAACTCCGATCCTGAGCTCCGGACAGAGTTGAGTCGCTACCGTGAAGTCGAGGACGTCGGCGGTCGCGTTCGGATACTGGTCGCGGAATCCAGTTCGGAACGATAGTCCCGCCTCGTTCGAGAAAACCGGCGCGGGCATGGGCAAACCGTAGCCCCGCCACGATGACATCATGCCAGTGTTTTGCCCGACGCGTCAAATGAAATTCGTAAAATCAGCAGTGCCTTTGCGGCGCCCGCCAAGCCATTGAAAAACCTCCTCCCGTCTACTGTGCATGGGGTTGTTTTTTCATTTTTTGTTTTGGGCGGTCCACCTTGCCGCCTTCGCCGCGGTCAGCGGTCCGTCATCCCGCCCTGGCGATCCTGCCATCCGCCGATCCCGCGCGCAGGTTCTGGAAGAACTTCTCGACCTCGCGCGACAGCGTGTCCGCCGTCTCGGTCAGGCTGCTCGCCGCCGTCAGCACCGAGGTTGCCGCGGTGTCGGTCTCGCCGATGGCGTCGCGCAGCGACGTGATGTTGGCGACCAGCGTCTCGTTGCCCTGCGCGGCGCTTTGCGCGTTGGACGAGATCTCGCGTGTCGCCTGGTCCTGCTGGCCGATGGCGCCGGCGATCGCCGAGGTGACCTCGTTGATCTCGCGCACCGCGCCGCCGATCTCGCGGACGGCGTCGACCGCGTTGCGCGTGGAGGCCTGGATCATCGAGACGTTCTCGCCGATCTCGGCGGTGGCCTTGGCGGTCTGGCCGGCGAGCGCCTTGACCTCGTGGGCGACGACGGCAAAGCCGCGGCCGGCTTCGCCGGCGCGGGCGGCCTCGATGGTGGCGTTGAGCGCGAGCAAATTGGTCTGCTCGGCGATCGCCTGGATCAGGTTGAGCACGCCGTCGATGCGTTGCGTGGCCGCGGCGAGGCTCTCGATCTCGGAGATCGACTTCTCGGTGCGCTGGCCGGTCTGCTCGACCGCGCCGGCGGATTGCCGCACCTGGCGGCCGATCTCTTCCACCGAGGCCGACAGCTCCTCGGCGGCGCTCGCCACCGCCGTGACGTTGTGCGAGGCCTGCTCGGTGGCGTTCGCGGCGGTGCCGGCGCGGCTGTTCGCATCCGCGGTGACGCGCGTGATGGTCTGCGCGGTCTCGCGCATGGTGGAGGCGTTGTCGCTGAGGCCGCGCATGATGGCGCCGATCGCCTCGCGGAACGCCTCGACCGATGTCTCGATATGGCGGGCGCGCTCCTCGCGCGCGGCGGAGTCGTTCGAGACCTGAGAGGCGAGATTGCGGTTGCGGCCCATCGCCTCCTGGAAGACCTCGATCGCGCGTGCCAGTGCGCCGATCTCGTCGGCGCGGTGGCTATAGGGCACCACGACGTCCTCGCTCCCGTCGGCGACCTGCTTGATCGTCGCCGTGATGGCCGAGAGCGGCCGTGCGATCGAGCGGGCGATGATGACGATGCCGAGCACGACCAGGACCAGCGCAAGGCCGCCGAGGCAGGTCAGGACGAAAGACAGCGTGCGATTGGTCTCGGTCTGCCGGGCGATCTGCTTGGCGCGCTCGGCGTAGACCTTCGAGAGGGCTTCGAGATCCTTGTTCAGCGCCGACCGCACGCTGCGATTGGCGTCGTTGTCACCCCATTCGCGGCCGGCGGCCGCATTGATCTCGACGCCGCGGCGTACCAGCTCCTTGCGGAACTCGACGAACTGCTCGATGCGCTTCTTGAAGGTGGCGAACTGCTCGGCATCGTCGTCCCTGACGATGGTCTCCCAGCGCCTCACGACGTCGAGGATCTGCGCGTTGAACTTGAGCAGGCCATCGCCGTATTTCTTCACGACGGCGGGCTCCGTCGACATGTAGACGCCGCGCGATTCCATCACGACCGCGTAGACCAGCGAGTTGACGCGCTCGACGTTCAGCGCGGCGGCATTCGCCGTCTCGATCGCGCTGGTCAGGTCGGCGCTGCGGCGGCTGTTGTAGTCGGACAGCATCGCGATCGCCGCCGTCAGCAGCGCGAACAGTGCGAAGATCGCATAGAGTTTGGCGGCAAGCGTGAAGCGGCCGGCAAGGCGGGCGGCATTCCCAGATCGGTCAGATGGCATGGTGTTCAAGGAGCCCGAGATGGCCTGGAGCGGCCGGTGAGCACGGTCGTGCAAATTGATGCAAAACTATGCAGAACGAAGATGGATGCGCCGTTAACGGCCAGGGGTTGGCCCTTCGCCCTTGGCGGAAAGAAAGGTAAGATATTTCAGCGTCTTGATCTGAAGGTATAGTCTTGGGATCGCGCTGGACTCGGCCGCTGGCCGACGAACCCGGAGGGGCCTTTGGTCTACCGCCACACCATCGACGCCACGACCTACGCGTTCCCGGACCTGCGCGACCTGCTCGCCAAGGCGACGCCACCGCGCTCCGGCGACCGGCTGGCCGGGGTCGCCGCCGCCAGTGCCGAGCAGATGATCGCGGCGCGGATGGCGCTTGCCGATGTCCCGCTCGGACGATTCCTCCAGGAAGCCGTCATCCCCTATGAGGCCGACGAGGTCACCCGCCTCATCATCGACAGCCACGATGCCGGGGCCTTTGCGCCGGTGGCCGCGCTCACGGTCGGCGGCTTCCGCGACTGGCTGCTGTCGGATGCCGCCACGGCCGAGGCGTTGAAGAAGCTCGCGCCCGGCATCACGCCCGAAATGGCGGCGGCGGTCTCGAAACTGATGCGCAACCAGGACTTGATCCTGGCGGCGCGGAAATGCGAGGTCACCACCGCCTTCCGCAACACCATCGGGCTGAAGGGGCGGATGAGCACGCGCCTCCAGCCCAACCATCCCTTCGACGATGCCAGGGGCATCACCGCCTCGATCCTCGACGGCATCCTGCTGGGCGCCGGCGATGCCTGCATCGGCATCAATCCCGCGAGCGACGATCCCGCGATGATCGCGCAATTGCTGCGGCTGCTCGACGAGATCATCGCGCGGCTGAAGATCCCGACCCAAGCTTGCGTGCTGACCCATGTCACGACGACCTTGTCGCTGATCGGGCAGGGCGTGCCGGTCGATCTCGTCTTCCAGTCGGTCGCGGGCACCGAGGCCGCCAACCGCAGCTTCGGCGTCGACCTCGCGCTTCTGAAGGAAGCGCAGGAGGCCGGGCTGTCGCTGGGGCGCGGCACGGTCGGCGAGAACGTGATGTATTTTGAGACCGGGCAGGGCTCGGCCTTGTCGGCCAACGCCCATCACGGCGTCGACCAACAGACCTGCGAGGCGCGCGCCTATGCCGTCGCCCGCGCCTTTGCCCCGCTCCTGGTCAACAGCGTGGTCGGCTTCATTGGCCCGGAATATCTCTATGACGGCAAGGAAATCATCCGGGCCGGGCTGGAGGATCATTTCTGCGGCAAGCTGCTCGGCCTGCCGCTCGGGGTCGATATCTGCTACACCAACCACGCCGAGGCGGACCAGGACGACATGGACAATCTGCTGACGCTGCTCGCCGCCGCCGGCGTCACCTTCATCATGGGCGTCCCCGGCGCCGACGACGTCATGCTGAACTACCAGTCGACGTCTTTTCACGACGCGCTCTATGTCCGCGACGTCTTCTCCCTGCGCCGCGCGCCCGAATTCGACGACTGGCTGGTGCAGACGGGCATTGCGGGTGCCGACCTCCGCCTTGCCGGGGATGCAGGCCTGCTGCCCGATTTTGCCTCGCGGCTGATCGCATGACAGAAGCTGCGAGCTTTCAGGAAACCAATGCTTCCTCTTGGAATTATGCTTGTGCCACAATATTGAGAAATTCCGGCGACAGCGTTACGCTATGTGTCTGGCTGGCAATTTCCGCACCATTCGGTCGAGCGTGGCGGGGGAGCTTTGATGCGAGCTGAAAGTAACGGTACGTCCCGGCGGATTCTCTGTGTGTTTCCGCGCTACACCTCCTCGTTCGGGACGTTCGAGCATTCCTATCCCCTGACCGACGGCGTTCGCGCCTTCATGCCGCCGCAGGGGCTGCTGCTGATCTCCGCCTATCTTCCGAAAGACTGGCAGGTCAAGTTCGTCGACGAGAATCTGCGCCGCACGACCAGCGAGGAGTTCGAATGGGCGGAAGTGGTCTTCGTCAGCGGGATGCACATCCAGCGCCAGCAGATGAACGACATCTGCCGCCGCGCCCATGAATTCGATCTGCCCGTTGCGCTCGGCGGTCCCTCCGTCAGCGCCTGCCCGGATTACTATCCCTCGTTCGACTATCTGCATGTCGGTGAGCTCGGCGATGCCACCAACCAGCTGATCGACATCCTGTCGCGCGATACCTCGCGGCCCGAGCAGCAGGTGGTGCTGACCACCAAGGACCGCGTGCCGATGACGGAGTTTCCGATCCCGGCCTACGAGCTCGTCGACGTCAAGAAGTACTTCCTCGGCAGCATCCAATATTCCAGCGGCTGTCCCTATCAGTGCGAGTTCTGCGACATCCCCGGCCTCTACGGGCGCAATCCGCGCATCAAATCGCCGGAGCAGATCATCGCCGAGCTCGACCGCCTGCGCGAATGCGGCATGACCGACACGGTCTATTTCGTCGACGACAATTTCATCGGCAACCGCAAGGCTGCAATGGACCTGCTGCCGCATCTGATCGAATGGCAGAAGCGGACCGGCTATGTCGTCCGGCTCGCCTGCGAGGCCACGCTCAACATCGCCAAGCGGCCCGAGATCCTCGAGAAGATGCGCGAGGCCTATTTCATCACCATCTTCTGCGGCATCGAGACGCCCGATCCCGATGCGCTGAAGGCGATGCACAAGGACCACAACATGATGGTCCCGATCCTGGAGGGCGTGCGCACCATCAACTCCTACGGCATGGAGGTCGTGTCCGGCATCATCATGGGGCTCGACACCGACAAGCCGAACACGTCAGAGGCGCTGCTCTCGTTCGTCGAGGACTCCCGGATTCCGCTGCTCACGATCAATTTGCTCCAGGCCCTGCCGAAGACGCCGCTGTGGGACCGGCTGGAGCGCGAGGGGCGCCTGGTCGAGGACGACGGGCGCGATTCCAATGTCGACTTCCTGCTGCCTTACGACGAGGTCATCGCATCCTGGAAGCACGCCATGGCGGTCGCTTACGAACCCGAGAAGGTCTATGCGCGCTTCCAGTATCAATGCGACCAGGTCTACGTGCATCGCCTGAAGATGCCGGTCCCGGACGAGATGAAGACCTGGCGCAACATCAGGCGCGGCCTTGTCATGCTGCGCAACATCTTCTGGAAGGTGGGCGTGCTCGGCGACTACAGGCGCGTGTTCTGGACGTTCGCGCTGGGACGCATCAAGCGTCGTGACATCGAAGGCCTGATCGGCTGCACGCTGATCGCGCACCATCTCATCACCTTTGCGCGCGCGGCCTCCAGCGGCAAGCAGAATGCCTCGAACTATTCGATCCGCCTGCGCGAGGCCGCCGTTCCCGCCGAGTAATGCGAATGCCTGATCCGGCTCCGCCGCGCCGTCCGACGCTCGACCTGCGGACGCTCACGCCCGCACGCGTTGCGCTGGGCCGCAGCGGGGCGAGCGTGCCGACGCGCGCGCTGCTCGATTTCACGCTGGATCATGCCCGCGCCCGCGATGCCGTGCATGCCGCCTTCGATGCGCCAGGTCTGATCGCCGAGCTCGCCGGGCTTGGCCTCGTGGTCACCGAGGCGAGGAGCAGGGCGGTCGACCGCGCAGACTATCTGCGGCGGCCGGATCTGGGACGGCAGCTCGATGCCGAATCAGTCGAGGCGCTGACCCGGGTCGCTTCGGCGCCGTGCCAGCTCGCGATCGTGATCGGCGACGGCCTGTCGGCGGCCGCGGTCCACGCTCATGCGGTGGCGCTGCTGACGCGCCTGATGCCGTGGCTCGCAGCCGGCGATGGTGTCGCGATCGGCCATGTCGTCGTCGCCTCGGGCGCGCGCGTCGCGCTTGGCGACGAGATCGGCGCGATTCTCCATGCGCGCATGGCCCTGATGCTGATCGGCGAGCGGCCGGGCCTGTCGGCGCCCGACAGTCTCGGCGCCTATCTGACCTTCGGGCCGCAGCCCGGCCGCACCGATGCCGAGCGCAATTGCGTGTCGAACATCCACCATGCCGGGTTGAGCTATGACGAGGCCGCCTTCAAGATCGCCTGGCTCCTCCGCGAGGGGCTTGCCCGGGCAACCACCGGCGTGGCGCTGAAGGACGAGAGCGCGGACCGCGTGCCGCGTCGAATTGGCACATCCGCGCCCGGATGACCTGTGGGCAGGCCCCAAAATCGCCGCATCTTGATCGCTTTGCCCGCACTTCGCCTGCTTGCGAGAAGGGCGATTGACCTGCTAAACCCCGGGCGGCGATTTTCCGCGCATTTTCAAAGGGCAAGCCTCTCCCATTGGTATGGCGTTTTCAAGCCGTTCGCGGGGCGCAATAAGCTCTCAGACCGAGTCGATCTAGGAACTGGATAAGGCATGCTCGAAAAGCACAGCGAGAATGAGGTTCATGTCGACAAGGTCGAGCAGGGACCTACGTCCTCGATCGCCTTCGGGCTGGAGCGTCTCGGGCTGATCGCCGTCCGGGCGCCGATCGTCTCCTGCATCGTCCTGATCGTCCTGATCGTCGGCGCCGTGTTCGGCATCCACCGGATCAAGATCGACGATTCGCTGTCGCAGCTGTTCCGCTCCGACACCAAGGAATTCAAGCAGTACGAAGAGGTCACCAAGAAGTTCCCGGCGGAGGAGTTCGATGTCCTCGTCGTGGTCGAGGGCAAGACCCTGCTGGCGCGGAACAACCTCGAGAAGCTGCGCGACTTCGTCACCGACCTGCAGCTGGTCGAAGGCACGCGCGGGCTGGTCTCGCTGTTCTCGGCGCGCCAGGCGCCGGCCCCGGGCAAGCTGCCTGCGGCGCTGTTCCCGGCCGAGCTGCCCGAGGGCGCGGCCTATGACAAGTTCATCGAGACCGTCAAGAACAACGAGATCATCCGCGGCAAGCTGTTGTCGGAGGACGGCACGCTGGCCCTGATCGTGCTGTCGCTCGATCCGGAGGTGGTCGGCTCCAACAAGCTGACCAAGACCGTCGGCGACATCCGCGCGCTGATGAAGGAGGACCTTGGCGACACCGGGCTCAACGTGCAGCTCTCCGGCGTGCCGGTGATGCAGCTCGAGATCCGCAACGCGGTCGAGCGCGACGGACTCACCTACAACATCCTCGGCATCCTCGCCGGCTGCATCATCGCGATCATCTTCTTCCGCAAGATCTCGTTCATGGTTGCCGCGGCGTTCCCGCCGATGATCGCGATCCTGCTGGCGCTCGGCGCACTCGGCTGGGCCAATTTCAACCTCAACATGTTCCTGAACGTGATGACGCCGCTCATCATGGTCATCAGCTTCTCGGACTCGATGCAGCTGACCTTCGCCGCGCGCGACCGGCTGATCGCGGGGCAGGACAAGTTCACCGCGTTCAAGAACGCGGTGCTGGTGGTGGGCCCGGCCTGCGTACTGACGCACGGCACCGCCGGCATTTCCTTCATCGCGCTCCAGTTCTCCGACTCCGACCTGATCCGCAAGTTCGGCGAGGCAGGGCTTGCCGCCACCATCATCGCGCTGGTCGCGGTGCTGTCGCTGGTGCCGGTGTTCGGCGTGCTGCTGGTGCGCAACGAGAAGGTGTTCGCGGTCAAATTCCAGGGGGCCGATGCCGGCGTCCAGGCGCTGCGCAATTTCTGCTACTGGATCGCGGTGCGCATGGTCGGCCGTCCCGGCCTGTTCAGCCTGATCGCAGTGCTGTTCGTCGGCGGCCTCGGTGTCATCTACGCCAATCTGGAGCCGCGCTACCGGCTCGCCGACCAGGTGCCGGACAAGCGTCAGGCGGTCGCCGCCAGCGACCGGCTCGACGCCAAGCTGACCGGTGCCAATCCGGTCAACGTGCTGATCCAGTTCCCCAAGGGTGAGACGCTCTATTCGCCGGAGACGCTCCAGACCATCGCCGACGTGCATGCGACCGTGGAGAAGGCGGCCGGCGTCGGCAACGTCTGGTCGCTCGAGACGCTGCGCCGCTGGCTCGCGGAAAAGGCCGGGAGCGCCGACGTCGCGACGCTGAAGGAATATGTCAACGTCATTCCCGAGCATCTGGTGCGGCGCTTCATCGATGCCAAGCAGGATGCCGTCGTGGTCGCCGGCCGCGTGCCGGACAAGGATTCCAGCCAGCTGCTGCCGATCGTCGACAAGCTCGACAGCGAGCTCGACGCCGTCCGCAAGAAGCATCCCGGCTACGAGATCGCGGTGACCGGCCTGGCCGCCATCGCCGCGCGTAATTCGGCCAGCATGATCGAGAAGCTGAACCATGGCCTCACGATCGAATTCGCGCTGGTCGCGATCTTCATCGGGCTCGCCTTCCGCTCCTGGGTGGTGACGCTCGCCTGTATCCTGCCGGGCATCTTCCCGGTGGTGATGTCGGGAACGGTGCTGTGGGCGATGGGCGAGGGGCTGCAATTCGCCAGCGTCGTCGCGCTCACCGTCTCGTTCGGCCTGGGCCTCAGCGCCACCATCCATTTCCTCAACCGCTTGCGGCTCGAGAACAAGCCGGGCGTCGGCTCGGCGCTGGCGGTGGAGCGGGCGACCGTGCTGGTCGGCCCCGCGCTGATTCTGACCACGGTGGTGCTGGCCTGCGGCCTCGTCGTCACCGTGTTCTCCGACCTGCCGTCGCTGCGGCTGTTCGGCTGGCTCAGCGCCTTCTCGATGGTGATGGCCCTCGTTGCCGACCTCTTCATCCTGCGGCCGACGGCGATGTGGCTGATCAACCTGCACGCCAAGCTGCAGGGCCCCGACAAGCCGGCGATCTGAGTGGCGGGGCAGCGGAGGCTGCCCAGCGCCCTCACGCGTCGATACGGATGATTCCGTAGGGATTGAACTTGAAGTCGCCCTCGGCGTAATCCTGCTCCCGCGACAATTTGAGCTTGCGGTCGCGCAGCGTCGCCTCGATGCCGCGCTCGCCCATCGCGTCCGCGACTGCATCCATCAGCTTCACCGCGTCGCGGTCGCTGCCGCGCGATTTCGCCACGTAGATATCCGGCAGCCCGACGAGGTGGAAGCCGACGCTTTCGTTGTAGGTGTCGCCGCCGAGCGGACGCTTGGCGAAGGCGAGGCGGCAGGTCCGGCCCATGGCCGCCGTCATCGTGAGGCCCTGGTTCGTGGTCGCTGCGGCCTTGCACTCCCTGGCCAATTGCATCCATCGCGCGAGACCGTGAGCAACGCCCGCGCTTTCGCCCTTCACGGCCGTTGCGCCGGCCTCGATCATCTCCTCGACGATGCGCAAGGCGGCGGCCGAATAAGCGACCGTCTTCTGCTGCTCCATCGGTGGGCCCAGCACGTAGAGCACCGCCTTGTGGTTGGCCACGGCGGCTTCGTCCGCCGCGGACCATGCGTTCGGGAAGACCCGGTCCCAGCACACGCCGAACGAGCGCTCCATGTGCGGATCGGGTTTGGCTTGCGAATAGGTGCGGTCGATCTCGAAGTTGAAATCCGCGATCGTCTTGGCCACCGCCTTCGGCGGTTGCAGCAGGCTGTCGTCCTTGCCGAGGAAGCAGAGTACGTGACGCGGCTTCACTGACGAAGGCTGCATGTTCGCTCCGGGCCGATCATTGGCGAAGGCGCGCGTGGCCACCAAGATTCCCGCGGCCTTGAGCAGATGTCTGCGAATCGGGTCCATGTCCACGACACTGTCAGCAAAAAGCCCCCGGCTCGCGAGAACCGGAGGCTGAACTCGTTTCGAAGGGAAGGCCGCCTCAGCCCTTCGTCATCGTGATGTTGACGCCGCGGATCTCGCCCTTGGAGGAGATCTGCACCGTCTGCTTGGTGCCGTTGGTGCGCAGCGACAGATTGGCGGCAAAGCCGTTGGCCTCGACGAACACGTCGATCTGGCCGCCGCCGGCGGTGCCCTGCAGATTGCCGAAGATGTTGCGGTTGGTTTCGCTCCAATTGCCGGAGATCCGCTCGCCCTGGCTCGTCACGTCGCTGGTGAGGTCGAACTTGTAGCTGTCGGACGCGCAGTGCAGGGCCTGCTTGAGGGCGAGGCCGCTGCCGGCGACCTTGTAGTCCGCCTTGCAGCGGATGCGCTCGGTGGAACCGTCTGACAGCGAGACCGTGCCGGTGCCCGTCCATGCGCCGTCGAAACCGGCAAATGGACCGGACGACTGAGCGTGGCCTGCCGAAACCGAAAAGAGCAGCGCAGCCCCGATGCCAGCCGCCTTGATTGCCAGTCCAGAACGCTCAAAAAATGTCATCTCAAATATCCCGTTTTGGAACGACGTTCGCCCAGATCGAGAACGTCTCGCCACATCGAAAGTTTAGTGCGCCGAGCCAGTGTCAGGTTCAAAGCCCGACGGCCGGAGAGGGCGGTTCACGGCACCTCGCGTCATGCCTTCGACCGGCGATTTGGCGTGTTTCAGGGTGTTTCCGGCGGGACAAGCAGGGTGAAGAGATGCAGCCCTGCAACAGGCATGCAGTAAAATGCGGAGCTCCCGAATTATGACGTAGTATCAAGCCCTTACATCTGCGATTGAAGACGCAGGGAAGACCTGATTCGGCGGGCGCGGCGCCAATTTGGCCGCATTTGCCAGTGCTTGTGCCTTCTCTGAGGCCGCTACTCCCGCGGCGACTTGCCATCAGAACAATCCGTTCCGGCCATCCGCCCTGTGCAGCCCGGGATCGGTGCGATTCTGCCGTCAGAATGAAGGAATACAATGCGTAAGCTTCTCGTCGCTCTCACCCTGCTGTCGGCCTCCCTTTCGACGGCCGCGTTCGCCCAGCAAGGGCGTGGCACGGACGCCGAGCAGAAGGCCTGCACCCGTGATGTGCAGAAGTTCTGCCGTCCGGTCATCGACCAGGGCGATTTCACCGTCCTGGCCTGCCTCAAGGAGAACCGGGCCAAGATCTCCCAGGCCTGCGACCAGGTCCTGAAGAACCACAATCAGTAAGCTCGGCCGTTGGCCTATGAAGGCGGCCCTGGAGGCCGCCTTTTCGGGCGCAATCCGCCAAGGGCAGCCATCGAGAGACAGGATTGGTTTTGCGGCCGTATTCCCCTATATGGGGGCCGCGGCGGCACTGCCGGCATGAGCCCGCGCGAGCGAAAAACCCTTCCTGTCCAACCGATTGTAAACCAGCCCTCGATGACCTCTGCGAGCGAATTGCGATCCGGCAAGGGTGACCGCGACGAGAATTTTCCCGTCGCGTCCTGGATCATTCATCCGCGTCATCGCGCCCTGATCCTGGCGTATTACAATTTCGTCCGCACCGCCGACGACATTGCCGACCATTCGACGCTGCCGGCCGACCAGAAGCTCGCTTATCTCGATCTGCTCGAGGCGGAACTGCTCGGCAAGGGCGATACCCAGGCCGAGGCCGTGACGCTGCGCGGTGCGCTGGCCGAGCGCGGCATGGCGCCGCGTCATGCGCTCGACGTGCTCATCGCCTTCCGCATGGACGTGACCAAGCTCCGTTACGAGAATTGGGACGAGGTCATCCATTATTGCCGCTATTCGGCGATGCCGGTCGGCCGCTTCATGCTCGACGTTCATGGCGAGAGCACATCGACCTGGGCGGCGTCGGATGCGCTCTGCGCGGCGCTCCAGATCAACAACCATCTGCAGGATTGCGGCAAGGATTTCCGCGAGCTCAACCGCGTCTATCTGCCGCGCGATGCGCTGGCTGCGAGCGGCGCCTCGGTCGAGCAGCTCGGGCTGACGCAGTCGCCGCCGGCGATGCTCGCCTGTCTTCAGGCGCTCGCTGTGCGCAACGAGGCGCTGCTGAACGAGAGCAAGTCGCTCAGCGCGGAGGTGAAGGATTTCCGCCTCGGCGTCGACATCGCGGTGATCCAGGCCTATGCCGACCGCATCGTGCGCCTGCTCAGGGTGCGCGATCCCCTGCGCGAGCGCGTGCATCTGAACAAGCTCGAGCTTCTCACCTTCAGCCTCGCCGGCATGATCGGCGAAGTCGGCCGTCGCGCGATCGGACGCAAGGCCATTTCCAGACCGGGGACTGCACATGACGCTTGAGGCGACCTCGCCCGGCGCCAATTATGGCTCGACCGCATCCGGCAGCTCGTTCTACGCCGCGATGCGCATTCTGCCGCATGACCAGCGCGAAGCGATGTTCCAGATCTACAGCTTCTGCCGCCAGGTCGACGACATCGCCGATTCCGACGGCCCGCGCGAGGAGCGGCTCGCCGCGCTTCAGCAGTGGCGCAACGACATCGATGCCCTCTACCAGGGCAATCCGCCGCCGCGGCTGAAGGACTACGTCGCCTCGGTGAAGACCTTCGGGCTGAAGCGCGAGGATTTCCTCGCCATCGTCGACGGCATGGAGATGGACGTGCCGCAGGACATCCGCGCGCCCGACATGGCCACGCTCGATCTCTATTGCGATCGCGTCGCCAGCGCCGTGGGGCGCCTGTCGGTGCGGGTGTTCGGCCTGCCGGAAGAGGACGGCATCCTGCTCGCCCATCATCTCGGGCGCGCGCTCCAGCTCACCAACATCCTGCGTGACATCGACGAGGATGCGGGCCTTGGCCGGCTCTATCTGCCGCGGGAGGCGCTGCTGCACGCCGGCATCACCTCCGATGAGCCCAACCGCGTGATCGTCGAGCGCGCGCTGCCGAAGGTCTGCCAGCCGCTGGCGCAGCGCGCGAAATCGCATTTCGAGAAGTCGGACGAGATCATGAACCGCAACAAGCGCCGCGCCGTGCGCGCGCCGCGGGTCATGTCGAAATACTACCATTCCATTCTGGACCTCCTGATCGCGCGCGGTTTCAATGCGCCGCGCGAGCCGGTGCGTGTGTCGAAGGTCACGCGCCTCCTGATCCTGCTCCGTTACGCTTTCATCTGATGCAAAACACAGCTCACATCATCGGCGCCGGAATTTCCGGTCTCTCCGCCGCCGTGCGGCTCGCCAATGCCGGCTTCAAGGTCGCCGTGCACGAGGCGACGCACCAGGCTGGCGGCCGCTGCCGGTCCTATTTCGACGGCGCCACCAACCTCACCATCGACAACGGCAATCATCTGCTGCTGTCGGGCAACGGTCATGCCCGCGCCTATGCGCGCGCGATCGGCACCGAGGCGGGACTGGTCGGCCCCGAGAGCGCGCAGTTTCCCTTCGTCGACATCAAGACCGGGCAGCGCTGGCAGATCGATCTCGGCACCGGCCGGCTGCCGACCTGGGTGCTCGACGAGAGCCGCCGCGTCCCTGATACGGGTCTCACCGATTATCTGAAGCTGGCGCCGTTGATCTGGGCGTCGGAGGAGACGCTGGTCGGCAAGTCCATTCCGACCGAGGGCGTGCTCTATCAGCGCCTGGTGCAGCCGCTGCTGCTGGCCGCGCTCAACGTCGATCCGCCCGAGGGCTCGGCGGGGCTCGCCGGCGCGATCGTGCGCGAGACGCTGCTCGCGGGCGGGCAGGCCTGCCGCCCGTTGATCGCGCGCGACGGGCTCAGCGCCGTGCTGATCGAGCCCGCGGTGAAGTTTCTGCAGGAGCGTGGCCACAGCGTTCAGCTCGGCCATGAGCTGCGCTCGTTTGCGACCAGTGACGGCAGGACCAGCGCGCTGAATTTCGGCGGCGAGGACGTGATCGCGCTCGGTGAGGGCGACGTCGTGATCATGGCGGTGCCGCCGCGCGCCGCCGCCAGCCTGTTGCCCGGCCTGAAGACGCCGACCGAATTCCGCGCCATCGTGAACGCCCATTTCCGCTTCGAGCCGCCGCCGGGCTCGGCGCCGATCCTCGGCGTGATCGGCGGCGTGGTGGAGTGGCTGTTCGCGTTCCCGAACCGGCTTTCCGTCACCATCAGCAATGGCGACCGTCTGGTCGACATGCCGCGCGAGGAACTCGCGCAGGCGATCTGGAACGATGTCTGCAAGGCCGGTGGCGTGTCCGGTGAGCTGCCTGCGTGGCAGATCGTCCGTGAGCGCCGTGCCACATTTGCGGCGACGCCTGCGCAGAATGCCCTGCGTCCGGGGCCGGTCACTGCGCTGAAAAACCTGTTTCTTGCGGGGGATTGGACTGCTACGGGATTGCCTGCAACCATCGAGGGATCGGTCCGGTCGGGCGATCGCGCCGCCGATCTGGTTTTGGCCGCAAAGCGGCCCTGACGGGCCAATGACCCGGTCAATTTCAATCGACTATCGGAGCAATCGAACGACATGGATTCCGTGAACGCGACCAGCCGCGAAACCTTGGAATCGAAAACCTTGGAATCGAGCATTGCGTCGGCTACGCAAGGCGTCCTCGAATTCCAGCAATCCGACGGCCATTGGGTGTTCGAGCTCGAGGCCGATTGCACGATTCCGGCCGAATACATCCTCTTGCGCCACTATCTCGCAGAGCCGGTCGACACCGCGCTCGAGGCCAAGATCGCCAATTATCTCCGCCGCGTGCAGGGCGCCCATGGCGGCTGGCCGCTGGTGCATGACGGCGAGTTCGACATGAGCGCCAGCGTGAAGGCGTACTTCGCGCTGAAGATGATCGGCGACTCCGTCGACGCGCCGCACATGGTGCGCGCGCGCGAGGCGATCCATGCCCGTGGCGGCGCCATCAACAGCAACGTGTTCACCCGCTTCCTGCTCGCGACGTTCGGCGTCGTGACCTGGCGCGCGGTCCCGGTGCTGCCGATCGAGATCGTGCTGCTCCCGTTCTGGTCGCCGTTCCACCTCAACAAGATCTCCTATTGGGCGCGCACCACCATGGTGCCGCTGATGGTGATCGCGGCGCTCAAGCCGCGCGCGCGGAATCCGAAGGGCGTCGGCATCGACGAGCTGTTCCTGCAGGATCCGCGCTCGATCGGCATGACCGCGAAGGCGCCGCACCAGAGCATGGCCTGGTTCGTGCTGTTTCGCTCGCTCGATGCCATTCTGCGCGTGATCGAGCCGATGTTTCCCAAGAGCCTGCGCAAGCGCGCCATCGACGCGGCGCTCGCCTTCACCGAAGAGCGCCTCAACGGCGAGGACGGCATGGGTGCGATCTACCCGCCGATGGCCAACATCGTCATGATGTATGACGCGCTCGGCAAGGACGAGAATTATCCGCCGCGGGCGACGACGCGCCGCGGCATCGACAAGCTGCTCGTCATCCACGGCGAGGAGGCCTATTGCCAGCCCTGCGTCTCGCCGGTGTGGGACACGACGCTGACCGCCCACGCGCTGCTGGAAGCCGGCGGCGACAAGGCGGTGCCGGCGGCCAAGCAGGGCCTCGACTGGCTGATCCCCAAGCAGGAGCTCGAGGTGAAGGGCGACTGGGCGGTGAAGCGGCCCGACGTGCGCCCCGGCGGCTGGGCCTTCCAATACAACAATGCGCATTATCCCGATCTCGACGACACCGCCGTCGTGGTGATGTCGATGGACCGCATGCGGCGGGAGCACGGGGTTGCCGGCTACGACGCCGCGATCGCCCGCGGCCGGGAGTGGATCGAGGGCATGCAGAGCCGCGACGGCGGCTGGGCCGCCTTCGACGTCGACAACCTCGAATATTACCTGAACAACATCCCGTTCTCGGATCACGGCGCGCTGCTCGATCCGCCGACCGAGGATGTCACCGCGCGCTGCATCTCGATGCTGGCCCAGCTCGGCGAGACCGAGAAGACCAGCAAGCACGTGGCCGACGGCGTTGCCTATCTCCGCAAGACCCAGCACCCCGAGGGGTCCTGGTACGGACGCTGGGGCATGAACTTCATCTATGGAACCTGGTCGGTGCTCTGTGCCCTCAACATGGCCGGCGTCGACCACAAGGACCCCATGATTCGCAAGGCCGCGGGCTGGCTGGCCTCGATCCAGAACGAGGACGGTGGCTGGGGTGAGGACGCCGTCAGCTATCGCCTGGACTACAAGGGCTGGGAGGCTGCGCCCTCGACCGCCTCGCAAACGGCATGGGCCTTGCTTGCCCTGATGGCGGCAGGCGAGGTCGATCACCCCGCCGTCGCCCGCGGGGTGGAGTACCTGATTGCAACACAGAACAAAAAAGGACTGTGGGACGAGCAGCGGTACACCGCCACAGGCTTCCCCCGCGTGTTCTATCTACGTTATCATGGTTATCCAAAGTTCTTTCCGCTGTGGGCGTTGGCGCGGTATCGGAACTTGCGGAACACCAACAGCAGGGTGGTAGGGGTCGGAATGTGACTTTGGGGACGGGGGACTATTTTTCCGTGGGGAATACCATCGACCCGCGGCCGATATTGATCGTGACTGGACTGGTTCAGGAGGCCCGCATTGCGGCCGGGCCTGGAATGGCGGTCATCTGTTCATCCAGCAGCCCGACCCAGTTGCGGGCGCTGCTGACGGTGGTGGATCCCAATACGATTCGCGGCGTGATCTCGTTCGGCGTGGCCGGCGGGCTTGACCCGACGCTGCGCTCCGGCGACGTCGTGCTGGCGACCGAGGTGCTCTCCGGTGACACCCGCTGGGCCGCCGGGCTGTCGCTCGGCGACGACCTCATCGATCGCCTGACCTCGGGGCGCCGCCGCGTGGTGCGCGGCAGCCTCGCCGGTGCCGAGGAAGTGGTCACGAAGCGCTCCTGCAAGGCGGCGCTGCATTCCGAGACGGGCGCTGCGGCGGTCGACATGGAAAGCCACATCGCGGCCGCCTACGCCGCCGAGGCCGGGCTGCCCTTCGCCGCGGTCCGCGTCATCAGCGATCCCGCCCATCGCGCGCTGCCGGCGCTCGCCCGCGCCGCCATCAAGCCGAACGGCCAGATCGACCTTGCGGCCGTGCTGCGCGGCATCGTCCGCAACCCGGCGACGCTGCATGCACTGGTCTCGACCGGCATCGACTTCAACCGCGCCCTGCGGTCTTTGCGCGGCTGCCGCGACTACCTGATCGGCACCGAGTTCACCGACAGCGATCTCACCGGCAGCGACGCCGTGATCTCCAAGGCGGCCTGAGCGGTTTCGTCCAGCTGACACAGAAAAGGCCCGGTCGCCATTGGCGATCGGGCCTTTTTCGTTGATGCCGCAGCCCGGATGGAGAGTGCGGTCCGGGCTCCAGGCCGTGTCTCGCTTACGCGGCGGTCGAAGCCTTCTGCGCCGCCTTCGCCTGCGCGGCGGCGGCTTCGTCCTTGCGGATCTCGGAGAGCTTCTTCTGGACCTGCTCGGAGAAGATGTACTGCGCCGGGCGCTGCTTGGACATGTCGATCTCCGGCGCCATCGGGCCCGAGGTCTTGATGCCGCGCAGCGACACCCACATCGCCTTCAGCGGGTTGTTGAGGGCAGCGGTCGCCGCCGTCGGCTCGTAGCCGCAATGGGCCATACAGTCGGCGCACTTCTCGTACTTGCCGGTGCCGTAGGTTTCCCAGTCGGTGGTGTCCATCAGCTCCTTGAAGGTCTTGGCGTAGCCTTCACCGAGCAAATAGCAGGGCTTCTGCCAGCCGAAGATATTGCGCGCGGGCATGCCCCACGGCGTGCACTCGTATTCCTGGTTGCCGGCGAGGAAGTCCAGGAACAGGCCGGAATGCATGAAATTCCACTTCTTGCCCTTGCCCATGGCGAAGACGTCGCGGAACAGCTTCTTGGTCTTGGTGCGGTTGAGGAAGTGCTCCTGGTCCGGCGCGCGCTCATAGGCGTAGCCCGGCGACATCGAGACGCCGACACCGAGCTCGACAGTCAGGTCGAGGAATTTCGCGATCTCCTCGGCCGGGTGGCCGTCGAAGATGGTGGCGTTGACGTTGACGGTGAAGCCGCGCGCCTTGGCCGCCTTGATCGCGGACACGGCGCGGTCGAACACGCCCTTCTGCGACACGGCCTTGTCGTGATGGTCCTTCAGGCCGTCCAGATGCACCGAGAAGAACAAATACGGGGAGGGCGTGAACAGGTCGAGCTTCTTCTCGAGCAGCAGCGCGTTGGTGCAGAGCGAGACGAACTTCTTACGTTCGACGAGGCCGCGCACGATCTCGCCGATCTCCTTGTGGATCAGCGGTTCGCCGCCGGGGATGGCGACCATCGGCGCGCCGCACTCGTCGGCCGCGTCCCAGCACTCCTGCGCCGTCATGCGGCGGTTGAGGATCGCATCGGGATAATCGATCTTGCCGCAGCCGACGCAGGCGAGGTTGCAGCGAAACAGCGGCTCCAGCATCAGCACGAGCGGATAGCGTTTGCGGCCAAGCATTTTCTGCTTGAGCAAATAGCCGCCGATGCGCATTTCCTTGAAGAAGGGGATAGCCATTACAAGTTTCTTTCTGGGATTGGAATTCGGGTGGGTCAGCTCGCAGCCAGTTGGGCCGGAAGCCGGAATTCGATGTTTTCCTCGCGTCCCGGCAGCACCGAGACCTGCACTGGTCCGATTCGCCGCATCGCTTCGATCACGTCATCCACGAGTACCTCGGGCGCCGAAGCGCCGGCCGTGACGCCGACGGTCCTGGCATCTTTCAACCACTCCGGATTGAGCTCGCTGCCGTCGGCAATCAAATAACTCGCGACCCCGGCTTCAGTGCCGATTTCGCGGAGCCGGTTCGAGTTCGAGCTGTTGGCAGCGCCCACCACCAAGATCACGTCGACCAGCTTGCTCAGATCCCTTACCGCAGATTGGCGGTTCTGTGTCGCATAGCAGATATCCCGGATATCTGGACCTTGAATATCTGTAAAGCGGGCCTGGAGGGCCGCGATGATGTCCCTGGTGTCGTCGACCGACAGGGTGGTCTGGGTGATGTAGGCCACTGGCGTATCCGCGGGCAGCGTCAGGGCCTTAACCTCTTCAACGCTTTGAACAAGTAGCACCGGGGCGGGAACCTGGCCCATCGTGCCCTCGACCTCAGGGTGTCCGGCATGGCCGATCAGGATCAAGATGCGTCCCCTGCTGACGTAGCGCTTCCCCTGATTGTGAACTTTCGTGACCAGCGGGCAGGTGGCATCGAGCACCGGAAGGTCGCGCGCCGCGGCCTCGTCCTCGACGCTGCGAGCGACGCCATGGGCGCTGAACACCGTCACGGCCTTCGGCGGCACCTCGGACAATTCCTCGACGAAGATCGCGCCCTTGGTCTTCAGGCTCTCGACCACGTACTTGTTGTGCACGATCTCATGGCGCACGTAGACGGGCGGGCCGTACTTCTCCAGGGCCCGTTCCACGATCTCGATCGCGCGCACCACGCCCGCGCAGAAGCCGCGCGGCTGCGCCAGATAAACTTCCATGGGACGTCCATCACGCAAGTTGCACCAATCCGCTTCAAGTTCCCGGCAGCACCCCGATACTGACCCGTACGGTGCAATATCCGCACCATCGGTCTCGCACGCGGTAGCCAACCACCCCCGTCGGGCTCCGGCGCATGGAGGCGCAATGCTTTGTGTCAAAAAATCGGCAGAAAGGGAAGGTGGAATGAACCCGGGGTTCCCAATCCGATCGATTTTACGGTATTATGGTGTGTGACTTCTGGAAGGCAAGAGGGCGACATTTGTGCTCACCCCTTCGTCACTTTCCCGCCTCAACTCCCCGGCTATACCGACCGCCCCGCATGATTTTGCCACGGTCTCCGCCGTTTACCTCGAACCTGCTGGCGGCGAGTGCCACTCAAAACAGCAATAGGTTTCGCCCGGGAACTCCGATAAACAGCGGGCGTTTCCGGCAAGCTGTTAACCGCAGAAAGAAAAGAAGTGCTGCAAAGCGTAGTCGTTGCCATTGTCAGGGCCTGCACCCGGTTTGCCTCCCTCGTCGTCGTTCTCGGGCTCCTGCTGTCGGTGGGAGCGAGCTATTACGCTGCGCGCCACTTCGCCATCAACACCGACATCAATTCGCTGATTTCTCAAAATCTCGACTGGCGCAAGCGTGACCAGCAGTTCGACAAAGCGTTCGATCAGAACGAAACGATCCTCGCCGTGGTCGAGGCCCGGACGCCGGAAATGGCGAGCGCAGCGGCGGACGCGCTCTACACCAAGCTGAAGGACGACAAGACCAACTTCCTGTCGCTGCAGCAACTCGGCAGCGGCGAGTTCTTCGAGAAGAACGGCCTGCTGTTCCTGCCGACGGAGGAAGTCGGCAAGATCACCGGTCAGTTCGAATCCGCCGCGCCCCTGATCGAGATCATGGCTGGCGATCCCTCGATCCGCGGCCTCACCGGCGCGCTGGAGACCGGACTTGCCGGCGTCAAGCGCGGCCAGGTCAAGCTCGACAACACCGAGCGTCCGTTCAACCTGATCGCGCAGACGGTCGAAACCGTGCTCAACAAGGGCAATGCGAGCTTCTCCTGGCGCGAACTCGTCAGCGACGAGCCGCTGAAGGATTCGGACAAGCGCGCTTTCATCGAGTTCAAGCCGATCCTCGACTACAACGCGTTGGAGCCCGGCAAGGATGCCACCGACGCGATCCGGAAAGCGGCGGCCGATCTCGATTTTGCAACCAAGTACCAGGCGCGGGTGCGGCTCACCGGCCCGGTGCCGATCGCCAACGAGGAATACGCGACCGTTCAGGAAGGCGCCGTCGTCAACGGCATCGGCACCATCCTGGTCGTGCTGCTCATCCTGTGGCTGGCACTGCATTCGGCCAAGATCATTTTCGCAGTGTTCATCAATCTCTTCGTCGGCCTTGCGCTGACGACCGCGGCCGGCCTGATGATGGTCGGATCGTTCAATCTGCTGTCGATCGCGTTCGCGGTGCTGTTCGTCGGCCTCGGCGTCGATTTCGGCATCCAGTACAGCGTCCGCTACCGCTCGGAGCGCTACAAGCACAACGACCTCTCGGGTGCGCTGGTGCTGGCCGCGAAGCGCTCGGCGGTGCCGCTGTCGCTCGCCGCGATGGCCACGGCGGCCGGCTTCCTCTGCTTCATGCCGACCGACTACAAGGGCATCGCGGAGCTCGGTCAGATCGCCGGCGTCGGCATGCTGGTGGCGTTCCTTTCGTCGATCACCGTGCTGCCCGCGCTGCTGAAGCTGCTGAACCCGCCCGGCGAGATGGAGCCGGTCGGCTATGCCTTCCTGGCGCCGCTCGATCACTTCCTGGAGACACACCGCGTGCTGATCGTGGGCGGCACTCTGCTGCTGGCGCTCGGCGGCCTGCCGCTGCTGTACTTCATGAAGTTCGACTTCAATCCGATGAATCTGCGCAATCCGCGCGCCGAATCGATCGCGACCTTCCTCGACCTGCGCAAGGATCCCAACACCGGCGCCAATGCCATCAACGTGATGACGACGTCGGAAGAGCAGGTGAAGCAGATCGAGGCGAGGCTCGAGAAGGTGCCCGAGGTGCTGCGCGTGATGTCGCTCGACAGCTTCGTGCCGCAAGACCAGCCGCCGAAACTGAAGCTGCTCGCGCAGGGCGCCAAGGTGCTGAATCCCGCGCTCAATCCCGACCAGATCGACCCGGCGCCATCGGATCAGGAGAACGTCGAGGCGTTGAAATCCTCGGTCGACAACCTGCGCCGGACCGCGGGCGACGCGAAGGGGCCGGGTGCCGTCGCCTCGCGCCGGCTCGCCGACGCGCTCGAGAAGCTCGCCAATGGCGACGAGGCCACGCGCAACAAGGCGCAGGATGTGTTCGTCGCGCCGATGAAGATCGTGTTCGGCCAGCTCAGGAACGCGATGCAGGCCGAGCCGGTCACGTTGAAGTCACTGCCGCCGGATCTCGTCAGCGCCTGGAAGAGCAAGGACGGCATCATCCGCGTCGAGGCCTTGCCGAAGGGCGATCCCAATGACAACGACACGCTGCGCAGATTTGCTGCGGCTGTGCTCGAGGCGGAGCCGACCGCGATCGGCGGCCCGGTCTCGATCCTGAAATCGGGTGACACCGTGGTGAAGGCGTTCATCCACGCCGGCATCTATGCGCTGCTGGTGATCGGCCTGCTGTTGTGGATCACGCTCCGCCGCTTCGTCGACGTGCTCATGACGCTGGTGCCGCTCCTGGTGGCCGGCGCGGTGACGCTCGAGATCTGCGTGCTGATCGGCCTGCCGCTCAACTTCGCCAACATCGTCGCATTCCCGCTGCTGCTCGGCGTCGGCGTCGCCTTCAAGATCTACTATGTCGTGGCCTGGCGCTCCGGCAGAACGAATCTGCTCCAGACCAGCCTGACACGCGCGATCTTCTTCAGTGCGCTGACCACCGCGACGGCGTTCGGCAGCCTGTGGCTGTCGAGCCATCCCGGCACGTCGAGCATGGGCAAGCTGCTCGCACTCTCGCTGGTGACGACGCTTGCCGCCGTGCTGCTGTTTCAGCCGGCCCTAATGGGCAAACCCCGCAATCTCAGGGAGTAGGCAGATGTCGCCGACCTGGTCGGCGCCCTTCTGACCGGGCTTGGCGGCCGCCTTCGGGGCGGCAGGCGCAGGTGCAGGCGCTGTGGCCCCGGTCGTTGCGGGGGCTTTCGGTGCCGCGCCGGTGGACTTCGGCGCGCCCTTGGCGATGGCGTTGGCGGAGCTCAAGGGAATCGGCGGGCCAACGCGGGTCCAGGTCTCGCCCCCGCACAGGAAGCCCATCACGCAGCCCTTGATCTCGAGCTGGTCGGGGCCTGCGGGCGTGATGGTCGCGCTATAGAGCTGCCCGTCCTTCGCGTTGTAGACCTGACCTTCCCACTGATCGACGCCGGGCTTCTTCTTCATGTCGATCAGGGTCGCCATGCCCAGCGTCGGCCTGTTCTTTTTTGAAGCATCCGGATTGTTCTCGTCGCGGCCGCCGGGCTGTTTTTCCCAGGAAACCGCGCCCCACATGCTGCCACTGCATTGGGCGACACGGATGTTGGCGACGCCGTCGGCGACCCGCCAGTCGCCGGTCGGGTCCGCGGCGAGCGCGGGGGTCAGACAGGTGAAACCGCCAGCCAGTATAATTCCGGTGTAAAGGGCTAAACGCATGGGTGTTCCTTGGCCGTGCAACATGGTCTAAAGCTCTGCTTGCGAAGATGGTCCGAAAAAGGGCAAAAGGCCGCACAGAGCCTTTTCGACGGCGGTCCGTTTTCAGTTGACGGGACGGCCCTCAACCGAAGTATGTAGCGGATGCACAGTCCAAATCCAGACATGTCTCAGCTGTTCGCGGACCGTCAGGCCCAGCGCAGCACCCTGCATAACCGATACCTGAACGAGCAGATGGTTCGGGTCCTCAAGACGATCGGCTACGACGTCGGTTTCCAGAAGGGGCAGGGGCAGTATCTCTACGACCGCGAGGGGGCGCGCTATCTCGACCTCCTGTCCGGCTTTGGCGTGTTCGCAATCGGGCGCAATCATCCCGTCATGCGCGAGGCGCTCAAGAGCGTGCTCGATGCCGACCTGCCCAACCTCGTCCAGTTCGACGTCTCGACGCTGGCCGGCGTGCTGGCCGAGCGCCTTCTGAAATACGTCCCTTATCTCGACAAGGCGTTCTTCGCCAATTCCGGCGCGGAATGCGTCGAGGCCGCCATCAAGTTCGCGCGCGGCGCGACCGGCCGTCCCGGCATCGTCTATTGCGCCCACGGCTATCACGGCCTGACCTATGGCGCGCTGTCGCTGACGGGTGATTCGAACTTCCGCACCGGCTTCGAGCCCCTGCTGCCGGGCTGCACGTCGATCCCGTTCAACGATCTGGCCGCGCTGGAAAAGGCGCTGGCCTCGCGCGAGGTCGCGGCCTTCGTCGTCGAGCCGATCCAGGGCAAGGGCGTCAACATGCCCAACGACGAATTCCTGCCCGGCGCGGCTGCGCTCTGCAAGAAATACGGCACGCTGTTCGTCGCCGACGAGATCCAGACCGGCATGGGCCGTACCGGCCGCTTCCTCGCGGTCGAGCACTGGAACGTCGAGCCCGACATGGTGCTGCTGTCGAAGTCGCTGTCGGGCGGCCACGTGCCGGTCGGTGCGGTGCTGACGCGCAAGGCCATCTTCGACAAGATCTTCAACCAGATGGACCGCGCGGTGGTCCACGGTTCCACCTTCTCCAAGAACGACCTCGCGATGGCCGCAGGCATCGCCACGCTCGACGTCATGGAGTCCGAGAAGCTGATCGAGTCCGCCGCCAAGCGCGGCGCCGAGCTGCGCCTCGCCCTGACGCGCATGGTGCCCGGCTACGAGCTGATGAAGGAAGTGCGCGGCAAGGGCCTGATGATCGGCGTCGAGTTCGGCCCGCCGAAATCGCTCCGCCTGCGCGCCTCCTGGAACGTGCTGGAGACCGCCAACAAGGGCCTGTTCTGCCAGCTCATCACCGTGCCCCTGTTCAAGGATCACAAGATCCTGACCCAGGTGGCTGGCCACGGCAGCCATACCATCAAGCTCTTGCCGCCGCTCACGATCACCGAGGAAGATTGCAGCTGGATCGAGAAGGCGTTCGACGACGTCATCGCCGGCAGCCACAAGGTCCCCGGCGCGATCTGGTCGCTCGGCAAGACCCTGGTGGACAACGCGGTGAGAAGGTCGGCCTGATTTCGCCGAGCATTTTCGACGATCGTCATTGCGAGCGTAGCGAAGCAATCCAGAATGTGTCTGAGGATGCATTCTGGATTGCTTCGTCGCTTCGCTCCTCGCAATGACGGTGGAGACCGCTACCCCTCCACATTCGCCTTCATCGCCGTCTCGAACTTCGCGACGAACTCGGCGAGCTCGTCGGCGCCGAGATCGCTGACGGCCCAGAAGTTCAGGCCGCGATTGCCCCAGCGGCGGCAGTTGAAGCCCTGCATGGTCTCGGTCTTCGGCGCGCGATATTCCGCGTTCGATGTCTGCGATACGAACAGGTTGATGACGTGCTGGCGGCGCTTGTAGACGACGGCGCCGATGGCGCGGGCGTCGATGTAGTCGAGCCGGCCGCCGACCAGCGTAAAACCTTGCGCGGTGAGGTCGATCACGGGCGGGGCGACGTCGAGCTTGCCATTGAACCAAGGTTTGACCGTGTGCTGATCGGTCGAGATCACGTCGGTGAGGTGGCCGGCCTGAAGCGAGCGCAGATGCGCGGAGACGACCTCCGACAGAATGCGCTGCTGGTCGTCCTGGCGCAGCACCACGGCG
This sequence comes from Bradyrhizobium sp. 1(2017), assembly GCF_011602485.2. Taxonomy (NCBI): domain Bacteria; kingdom Pseudomonadati; phylum Pseudomonadota; class Alphaproteobacteria; order Hyphomicrobiales; family Nitrobacteraceae; genus Bradyrhizobium; species Bradyrhizobium sp. 1(2017). The sequence goes on from NZ_CP050022.2 coordinate 2,727,319, forward strand.
ACGACGCCGGAGGCCGCGAGCGCAGAGACCGCCGAGCCCATCGCAAAGCCACGCAGCACGGAGCGGCGGGTCGGTTGCCGGCGCTGCGGCTCAGGCAGCGAGGCTTCGATGCGCGCGCGCAGGCTGGCCGGCGCGGTGTAGCGCAAATTGGTATCTTTGAGGACGCGCTGCATCTCGCGTTGCGCCGCGAGCTCTGCCGCGCAGTCCGGGCAACCGGCGATATGGGCTTCGACCTCGCGCGCATGGCCGGCATCGAGCTCGTTGTCGAGCAGCGCGTGAAGCAGGATCCTTGCTTCGTCGCAGGTCATCTCGCTTGCTCCTCTTCCGCCGTCCAGGCCGCGCGCAGCATGGCGCGGGCGCGGGCGAGGCGGGACATCACGGTGCCGACGGGCGCGCCGACGGCCTCGGCAATTTCACGATAGGACAGGTTGTTGATCTCCCGCAGCACGAAGGTTTCCCTGAACGGTTCGGCGAGTGCGTCGATCAGCTTGCGGATCGCGCCGGCATCGCGGCTGCGCAGCACTTCGGTCTCCGGGCTCATCCCAGTCTCCTGCCAGATCGGCGTCTGCTCGGCGGCGCCGGGCGTATCCTCGATCGCGCTGGGCCTGTGCGCACGCCGCGCATATTCTGCGTTGCAGACGTTGCGCAGGATCGCGAACAGCCAGGGCTTCATCGCCGGTCCGCGATAGCTGTCGAAGTGCTTCAGGGCGCGCAGATAGCATTCCTGCACCGCATCCTCGGCGTCGGATGGATCGCGCAAGAGATAGCGCGCGAGCGTGTAGACGTCGTCGAGATAGGGCAGAGCTGCCTCCCGGAAGCGCTGCGCCTTCTGTACATCGTCGGTGGCCGGCATCGCTCCTCGCTCTGCCTCTTGCTTTGCTTCTTCTTTTACCGTGATCGAAGACGCCCGAGCCCGGCCGGCGTGGGACCACCAGCCGGGCAGGACGTTGATGCCTTGGTTGGAGACGTTACTCAACCTTGATCATCCCCGTCATGTGCGGATGCAACGAACAAAAATATTTGTAGTCGCCCGCATTGGTGAAGGTGAAGGAGAACTTGTCGTCGGTGTCCAGGGTCTTGGACCTGAACTTGCCGGCCGAGACGATCGTGTGGGGAATGTCGTCCCGGTTGGTCCAGGTCACGGTAGTGCCGACCTTGATCTTGAGCTCGGCCGGCTGGAAAACGAAGTTGTCGATATGGACTTCCATGTCGTCGGCACGGGCGCTCGTTGCGGGCAGCAGGATGGCCGCGGCCAAAGCGAGACCGAGGTCGACACCGAAGTCGCGGCGATTGAGTGTCTTCATGGTCAGTTTCCGTCAGCCCTGCAGCGGCGTGTCGATGATCGCGAGCCGCTGCTCGTTCTGCTTGAAGTTGACGCTGGCGACCCCGAGCATCGAGCGCAGCCTTGCGTCCTCGACGTTCATCGGTCCGGGCGAGGGGGCGGCCCCCGGCGCCGGCTGCGGGAAGGCGGTCGAGCGCGCGGTGTGGAAGGTGACGTTGCCCTCGACCTTCTGCATCACCTGGTGGATGTGCCCGTTCAGCACGGTGACCGAGCCAAAACCCTTGACGTATTCGAGCGCTCGGCCACCGTCCTCGGTGCCCCAGCCCCATTCGGGATAGACGGTCCAGAGCGGGATGTGGGCGAACAGCACGATCGGCGTCGACTTGGATTTGCCGCGCAGATCGTCCTCGAGCCAGGCGAGCTGCTCGGCGCCGAGATTGCCGAGCCCGCCGGCCTTGAGGTCGACGACGTTGACGAGCCCGATGAAGTGCACGCCGCCGGCGTCGAACGAGTACCAGCCCGCACCCTTGGTGCCGCGGCCATAGCGCTCGCGATAGAACTTCACCTCCTCGTCGAGGAAATCATGCTCGCCGGGCACGTAGTGCACGTCGAGCTTGCTCTGCGAGATGATGCGCTCTGCATTGTCGAACTCGGCGGCCTTCGACAGATGCGTGATGTCGCCGGTGTGGATCATGAAGGAAGGCTTTGCCGGCATCGCGTTGATCTTGTTGACCGCTTCCTCCAGCGTGCCGAGCGCGTTGGGGTTGGCCGGCTTGTCGAAGCCGACATGGCTGTCGCTGATCTGGAGGAAGGTCATGCCCGGCGCGGCGGCAGTCTTAGCTTGCGCGGAATCGATGATGCCGAGCGAGCGCGGCACCCCGCCGGTAATGGTCCAGAGCACCCCGGTGCCGGCCCAGGTCATGCATTCCAGCACCGTGCGGCGGCTGACGCCGTCGTCCCCGTGATCGTGTCCGCTCATCGCGCATTTCCTCCGGCCCGGAATTGGGCGTCGTGGAGGTGATTGGGGGAGCGGGGGACTTATTCCCGGATGGGATGACGATTTCGTGAGGTAACGAGAATAGCAGCCGGCATGGCACGAAGCGGCATGCGGGGCCAGATCTGCGATAGTCCCCGGATTGCGCTTCGTTTGATCCGGGCTATGGACAGGGCTTCGCGAATTCCCGCACAGCCTCCACTACGCGCGCAGGCACTTCCTGCGCCACACAATGTCCGGCGTCGTCGAAGACGAACGTGCTGACGCGCGGAATCAGCGACACGGCGCGTCGCGCCATCTCCTTGTAGATCGGCCCCGATTTCGCGGCGGTCGTGACGCGCACGGGGCAATCGATCTCGGCCAGCGAGGCAAACGGATTGCCGCGAGCATCGCCAACGTAAACCTGCTCCATGGCCTCGTAGATCGGACGCAGGATCGCCGCCTCGATCTCGGGCGTGCAGCAGAGCCGCACCCGGCCATCGTCGAACGCCGTGAAGCCGTGGCGCACATAGGCCCGGAGCGAGGTCTCGGTCCAATCCGCGAACGTCGGCGCTGTGCGGTAGCGTTCGAAGACGGCGTCAGCACTGTCGAACTCGGCGCGTCGGCGCAGTGCGCCCTGCACACGGGACAAGGACTCTTCGTTCAATCCGCCGGAGCGCGCCACGCGCGGGTCCATCACGGTCGGCTCCATCACGAACAGGCGTGTGAACCGCGCAGGCAAGAGTTTTGCCGCGAGCAGCAGGTCGGTCGCGCCGGCGCTGTGGCCGATGCCGTAGACGGCGCGCAGATCGAGCGCGTCGATCACCCGGCAGACGTCGTCGGCATAATCCAGGAAGTGATAGGCGCCCGTCTTGTGACTGGCGCCGTGGCCGCGGCGGTCGAGCGCATACACGGTGCAAGTGGAAGGCAGATCGCGTGCGACCTCGTCCCAGACTTGGGCGACGAACCCGGTGCCGTGCACGAGGAGCGCGGGCGGTTTCCCGCTCTCGCCCCATTGCAGCATGGCGATTTGCGCGTCGGCCGGGCCGATTGAAAAACCGTGTGCGTTGATCATAGGGAAAGGGATGCTACCTTGCATCCTCCAGGATCATCGTCGCGCCCTTCTCGGCAATCATCGCCGTCGGCGTGTTGGTGTTGCCGGAGGTGATCGTCGGCATGATCGAGGCATCGACGATGCGCAGGCCGTCGAGCCCGTAGAAGCGCAATCGCTCGTCCACCACCGCCATCGGATCGTTCGCCGTGCCCATCTTCGCCGTGCCGACGGGATGGAAGATGGTGGTGCCGATATCGCCGGCGGCCTTGGCGAGCGAGGCATCGTCGTCGCCGACCGTGGGTCCGGGCAGATATTCGATCGGGCGATATCTTGCCAGCGCCTTCTGCTGCATCAGGCGGCGCGTGGTGCGGATAGCGTCGGCGCCGACCTGGCGGTCGTCGTCGGTCGACAGATAGTTCGGCGCGATGATCGGCTTTTCGTCCGGGCCCGCCGAGCGCAGGCGCACCGTGCCGCGCGAGGTCGGCTGGAGATTGCAGGCGCTCACCGTGATGGCGGGAAAGCGATGCAGGGGATCGCCGAACTTGTCGAGCGACAGCGGCTGCACGTGGAACTGGATGTTGGCCCGCGCGCGCGTCGCATCGGAGCGCGTGAAGATGCCGAGCTGCGATGGCGCCATGGTCAGCGGGCCGCGACGGCGGAAGGCATAGTCGAGCCCCATCAGGCCGCGGCGGAACAGGTTGTAATAGGTCTCGTTCAGCGTGCGCACGCCTTCGACCTTGTAGATCGCGCGCTGCTGCAGATGGTCCTGGAGGTTGCGACCCACGCCGGGCTTGTCCATCACGATGTCGATGCCGAGCGGCGACAGCCAGTCGGCCGGGCCAATGCCGGAGCGATGCAGCACCTGCACCGAGCCGATCGAGCCGGCCGAGAGGATCACCTCGCGCTTCGCCCGCGCCTCGATGATCTCGCCGTTCTGGATGAAGCGCACGCCCACCGCGCGGCCCTGCTCGATGATGAGACGGTCGACCAGCACATGCTTCTCGAGCCGCAGGTTCGGACGGTTCAGCGCGGGCTTGAGGAATCCGCGTGCCGACGACCAGCGCCGGCCACGCTTCTGGTTGACGTGGAAATAGCTGGTGCCTTCGTTGTCGCCGGTGTTGAAATCGGGGATGCGCTTGATGCCCATCTCCGCGGCGGCATCGCCCACGGCGTCGAGAATGTCCCACGACAGCCGCGGCGCCTCGATGCGCCAGCCTCCGCCGGCGCCGTGATGCTCGCTCGCGCCCAGGAAGTGATCCTCCAGCCGCTTGAACAGCGGCAGCACATCGTCATAGCCCCAGCCGGTCATGCCGAGCTGGCGCCAATGATCGTAATCGGCGGCCTGGCCGCGCATCGAGATCATGGCGTTGATTGCGGAGCAGCCTCCGATCACCTTGCCGCGAGGGTAGGCGAGCGACCGGCCATTCAAGCCCGGCTCGGCCTCGGTCTTGAACATCCAGTCCGAGCGCGGATTGCCGATGGCGAAGAGGTAGCCGACGGGGATGTGGAACCAGATCCAATTGTCGTCGCCGCCGGCTTCGAGGATGAGGACGCGGTTGTTGCGGTCGGCCGACAGCCGGTTCGCAACGATGCAGCCAGCCGTGCCGGCCCCGACGACAATGTAGTCGAACTCACCTTCGAGCCGTCTCGGCATTCGTTTCCCCGGATCGTCACTTAACGTTCCGTTCTAATAGGCAGACGCAGCGGGCCGGGACAAGCCCGGCCATGACGAGAGCACAGGGCTACCCTCGATCCGCGGGAGTTAGGTGGACCGGCGCTTGCATGGTAGACAGTCCTGCATTCTCAAACACAGCTCGAGAGCCTTCATGCCCATCGTGAACCGCGTCGCCGACCTCCAACCCGATATTCAGGCCTGGCGCCGGGACATCCACCAGCATCCGGAACTGCTGTACGATGTACACCGCACCGCAGCATTCGTTGCGGACCGCTTGCGCGAATTCGGCTGCGACGAGGTCGTGACCGGGCTCGGCCAGACCGGTGTGGTCGGCGTGATCAAGGGCAGCAAGCCGGCCGGCGAGGGGCTCAAGACGATCGGCCTGCGCGCCGACATGGACGCGCTTCCGGTCGAGGAGCAGACCAACCTGCCTTACGCATCCAAGAATCCCGGCAAGATGCACGCCTGCGGTCATGACGGCCACACCGCGATGCTGTTGGGAGCGGCCCGCTACCTCGCCGAGACCCGCAACTTCGCCGGCGACGCCGTGGTGATCTTCCAGCCCGCCGAGGAAGGCGGCGCCGGCGGCGCGGCCATGGTCAAGGATGGCCTGATGGAGCGCTTCGGCATCGAGCAGGTTTACGGCATGCATAACGGTCCGGGCATCCCGATCGGCTCGTTCGCGATCCGGCCGGGCCCGATCATGGCGGCAACCGACGAGGTCGACATCATGATCGAGGGACTCGGCGGCCACGCCGCGCGTCCGCACAAATGCGTCGATTCCGTGTTGGTCGGTGCGCAGGTCATCACGGCGCTGCAGTCGATCGTCGCGCGCAGCGTCGATCCGCTGGAATCGGCGGTGATCTCGATCTGCGAATTCCACGCCGGCAACGCCCGCAACGTCATTCCGCAGACCGCGACGCTGAGGGGCACCATCCGCACGCTGTCGCCGGAGGTGCGCAAGCTGATCGAGAAGCGCGTGCACGAAGTGGTCGCGGGCGTGGCCCAGATCACCGGCGCCAAGATCGATCTCCATTACAAGCGCAACTATCCCGTGGTGAACAACCACGCCGCGGAGACCGAGGTGGCGCGGCGGATTGCGAGGCAAGTCGCGGGCGAGACCAACGTGCACGAGATGCCGCCGCTGATGGGCGGCGAGGACTTCGCCTATATGCTGGAAGCGCGCCCCGGCGCCTTCATCTTCTGCGGCAACGGCGACAGCGCCGGCCTGCATCACCCCGCCTACAATTTCAACGACGAGGCGATCGTGTTCGGCACGTCCTACTGGGTCAAGCTGGTCGAGGAATCGCTGGCGGCATCGTAAGAGCTTCCGTCGTCATTCCGGGTTCGGCTCTTCGATTCGCCCCGGAATGACAACCTCGAATGCAAATGGCCGGGACGAGCCCGGCCATTCGCGTTGATGGAGCGTCGTTCCTCTCAGAAGATTCGCGAGAAGATCACGTAGAGCGTGGCCGACAGCATGATCGCGCAAGGCAGGGTCAGCACCCAGGCCATCAGCAGGTTGCGAATCGTCGACCATTGCAGGCCCGAACCATTCGCCGCCATGGTGCCGGCGACGCCCGACGACAGCACGTGGGTGGTCGAGACCGGCAGGCCAAACACGTCGGCGGCGCCGATCGTGGCGGCGGCCACGAGCTCGGCCGAGGCGCCTTGTGCGTAGGTGAGATGGCTCTTGCCGATCTTCTCGCCCACGGTGATGACGATGCGCTTCCAGCCGACCATGGTGCCGAGGCCGAGCGCGATGGCGACCGCGATCTTCACCCAGGTCGGGATGAACTTCGTGGCGGCGTCGAGCGAGCCCTTGTAGGCGTTGAGGGTCGCGACCTCCTCGTTGTTGAGATCGTTCTCCTTGTCCTTCATCAGGAAGCGGATCGCTTCCGAGGTCAGGTACATGTCGTTGCGGGTGTTGCCGACGACTTCGGCCGGCACCTTGTTCAGCGTGCCGTATTTGGCGACCTGATCGCCGACGTCCTTCACCAGCACCGCGAGCGAGGGATAGGTGCCCTCGTTGATGTGGCGCTGCGTGATGTATTGCGTCACCGCCGGACGGGGATCGCCGATGATGCTGTGGCCGGCGCCTTTCGCCGAGATCACCTTGGCGGCGGCCTCCGAGGTCGTCTGGAACTGAGCCACCTGGGATTCCGGCAGCGCGCGGTTGAGCGCGTAGGCCGTCGGCACGGTGCCGATCAGGATCAGCATGATCAGGCCCATGCCCTTCTGGCCGTCGTTCGAGCCGTGCGCGAAGCTGACGCCGGTGCATGTTGCGATCAGCAGGCCGCGGATCCAGAGCGGCGGCGCCTTGTTGCCTTCGGGCGCGGCATAGAGCGCCGGGTTGCGCACGACGAACTTGAGCAGCAGCAACAGCGTGGCCGCGCAGATGAAGCCGAACAGCGGCGACAGCAGCAGCGCGTAGCCGATCTCGGTCGCCTTGGTCCAGTCGACGCCGGAGGTGCCGTCGCGGCCGCGCATCACGGCGTTGGCGACGCCGACGCCAATGATCGAGCCGATCAGCGTGTGCGAGGAGGAGGCGGGCAGGCCGAAGAACCAGGTGCCGAGATTCCACAGGATCGCGGCGATCAGCAGCGCGAAGACCATGGCGAAGCCGGCGCTGGAGCCGACCTGGAGGATCAGCTCGACCGGCAGCAGCGAGACGATGCCGAACGCGACCGCGCCCGAGGAGAGCAGCACGCCGAGGAAGTTGAAGAAGCCCGACCACATCACCGCAACTTCGGCCGGCAGCGAATGGGTGTAGATCACGGTCGCCACCGCATTGGCGGTGTCGTGGAAGCCGTTGACGAATTCGAAGCCGAGCGCGATCAGCAGCGCGACGAACAGGAGGATGTAGGGCAGGTAGGTCGTCACCCGCATGCCGGTGGCGTTGACGTCGGCATAGATGCTGTAGGCGACGAACAGCAGGCCCGCGGCGAGGATGCCGAAGAACAGGATCATCGTCAGCGGGTTGAAGCCCTTGTCGAGATTGGGCCGGGAAGCCGGCTGGACGGGCGTCGGATCGCCTACCGCACGGTCGAATGCAACGTCTGTCATGTCTGGACGCCCCTTAACTTTCAGGTAAGGGTATTGTCCGCGATGCATTTGAAGGCTGCATGACAACCGGGACGTGAAAGCCGTTTCCCACCCGCTATCTAGGCGGCCCTCACCGCTTTCTTCTGCATGCCGGCGGCGATCTTTAGATCTTCGACAAAGCGCTGATACTCCAACACCTTGGCTTCCGGATCGGGCAGCCGCAGCAGATAAGACGGGTGCACCGTCACGAGAGCCTTGCGTCCGTCGGGGAGGTCGATGAGCCGTCCGCGGGTCTTGCCGATGGGCGTGATCTTGCCGAACACGCTTTGCGCGGCGGTGGCGCCCATCGCCACGACGAGATCGGGCTGAACGGCCGCCAGCTCCCGCTCATACCATTGCCGGCACGCCCGGATCTCCGGCGTATTCGGCTTCTGGTGCAGGCGGATCTTTCCACGCGGCACGAATTTGAAGTGTTTGACCGCGTTGGTGACATAGACCTTCTTGCGATCGACGCCGGCTTCCTCCAGCGCGCGGTCGAGCATCTGGCCCGCCGGACCGACGAAGGGATGGCCGGCGAGATCTTCCTTGTCGCCGGGCTGCTCGCCGACCAGCATGATGTTGGCGGATCGCGGTCCCTCGCCGAACACCGTTTGGGTCGCGTCCTTGTAGAGATGACAGGCGCGGCACTGCGCGGCTTCTTCGCGGAGCGCTTCGAGATCGTCGGCGGCGGTCTTGCGCTTCATGGGAGCCTCCGGCCGCTTCTGAGGCTTGTGCGGATCGGTTGCGGCATTGGCGATCATGGCGCCGGTCATGCGCTCGGCGTCCTCGATCAGAGGCTTAATGATCGAGGCCTCTGGCAGGTTCCTCCAGTATTTCTTCGGCATCTCGGCCTGCATCGCCTTCACCTTGAGCCGGGCCGGATTGAAGATGCTGGCGTAGTAGCGCCGCCAGGTTTCCTCCAGCCGGTCTTCGCTCGGCGCCTCGCTCTTGCTGACGCCCGGTGTGAACGAGAGCGCGTGGCCATCCCAATGTGCGCAGAGGTCCGGGGTCAGGATCGACCAGGGCATGTCGGCGAAGCGCTTGGCGAAGAACGGCGCGGCGAGCTCGACGATGTGATGCTCCGGCTCGAACCAGGCGACGTAATGCGCCTCGCGTTCCCTGCCGATCTCGCGGAAGCGCACGAAGGCGTGCATCTTGTGCTCGTCGCGATGGACCGCTTTCGCCATCGCCGTGACCTGCGCGACGTCAGGGTCGGTCGCGACCTCGATAAGATCGTGATTGTCCTTCAGTCGAAACAGCAGGCGATAGAGAATCGCAAACCGCTCGCCGTCGCGATGCAGGACCGCGGCCTTGGCGAGCGCGACGAATTTTGCCGGCACGTTGAAGGTGCCATCATTCGCTTCGAGCATCGGAGAGGGCGAGGGCGCTGCGAACAAATCGGCTTCGCCGCCCTGCACGGTCCAGGTGACATCGCGCGGCTCCACGTGACGCAGCACGAGCGATCGCGCGGCTTTGCGCCAGCCGTCGAAATCGGATTCGGTGTCCAGGGTGATATATTGCATCAGAAGCCAAATCCCAATTGCGTTGCCTTCGGCTTGAACCGTTCGATCAGCCGCGCCTCGTCGAGGCGATGCGGCGTCGGCCGGTGATCGCTGAGGACGATGAACGGCATCGCCTTGTTCCTGGGGACGTGCAGCCGCGCGAGATCGGCGAGGCGGATCGTTGTCGTGCGCCGCGTCGCGATGATACGTTCGACGGTCTTGGTGCCGAAGCCGGGCACGCGTAGCAATTCCTCGCGGCTGGCGCGGTTGACGTCGAGCGGGAAACGGTCGCGGTGGCGCAACGCCCAGGCGAGCTTCGGATCGATGTCGAGCGGCAGCATCGCGCTGTCGTCGACGATCTCCGCAACGTCGAAGCCGTAGAACCGCATCAGCCAGTCGGCCTGGTAGAGCCGATGCTCGCGCAGCAAGGGCGGCTGGACCAGAGGCAAGGCGCGGCTCGCATCCGGGATCGGGCTGAAGGCGGAGTAGTAGACACGCCGGAGCCGGTAGGCGCCGTAGAGATTGGCGCTGGTGTGGAGAATTGTCTGATCGGAGGCCGCGTCGGCACCGACGATCATCTGCGTGCTTTGGCCGGCGGGCGCGAAGCGCTGCGGCTTCGCTTTCGTTTTGGCGCTGCGGTCTTCCTCGGCCTCGTCGAGCTTTAGCCGCAGCCGGCCCATGGTGCGGCGGATCGCGCGCACGTCCTTCTCCGGCGCGAATTGCTGCAGGCTCGTCTCCTCTGGCATCTCGATGTTGATGGAGAGACGGTCGGCATATTTGCCGGCCTCCGCGATCAGCGCATCGTCGGCCTCCGGAATGGTCTTCAGATGGATGTAGCCGCGGAAGCGATGCTCCTCGCGCAGTTTTCGCGCGACACTGACCACTTGCTCCATCGTATAGTCGGGGCTGCGGATGATGCCGGAGGAGAGGAACAGGCCCTCGATGTAATTGCGTCGGTAGAAGTCGAGCGTCAGCTTGACGATCTCGTCGATGGTGAAGCGGGCGCGCGGCACGTTCGAGGAAGCGCGGTTGACGCAATAGAGGCAGTCGTAATTGCAGGCATTGGTCAGCAGCACCTTGAGCAACGAGATGCAGCGCCCGTCCGGCGCGTAGGAATGGCAGATCCCCATGCCGGGCGCGGTCGAGCCCATGCCCTTGCCGTCGCTGGAATCCCGCTTCTCGGTGCCGCTGGAGGCGCAGGACGCGTCGTACTTGGCGGCGTCTGCCAGGATTTCCAGCTTGCGTTGTACGTCCATGTTTGAATCCCGTTGATTCCGCTCATGAATCCGACGGAGCGCCAATTCGGTTGACTCAAGGCATCCCGTTAGCTTTATATTAGAACATATCATGAACAAATGAGCCAGCCGTTGGTTCTTCTTTTTGAAGACCACCCGGCACCAATCTCTGAAGGAGCGACGAGCATGAGCGGCGCACGTATGAGCGCGCTTGCGACCTTGCGCGGCCAGATCGAGCGCATCGAGGCGGCGGAGGTCGTGCATCAGCGCGATCGCGTCGCGCTCGGCCATGACGAGGTCGACAGCGCGCTGAAGGGCGGGCTCGCGCGCGCGGCGATCCATGAGGTGTTTTGCGAAGGGCGGCAGGGCGCCGCCGCGACGGGTTTTGTCATGGGGCTTGCGGGCCGCGTGACGGCCCGCAAGCCGCTGCTGTGGGTGCGACAGGATTTTTCGGCGCTCGAAACCGGCGCGCTGTCGATGAGCGGGCTTGCCGAGCTTGGCCTCGATCCACGCCGCGTGGTGATGGTGCGCGCCGCCGATGTCGAGAGCGCATTGCGCACCTCGGCGGACGCGCTCGCATGCGATGCGCTCGGCGCCGTCGTGCTCGAGCTCTGGGGCGAGACCAGGCAGTTCGATCTGGTGGCGAGCCGCAAGCTGACGCTTGCCGCGCAATCTTCCGGCGTCACCGGGCTGCTCCTGCGCATGGCCGCGCAACCTTTGCCGTCGACTGCGGAGACCAGATGGATGCTGCGCGCGGCGCATTCGCCGCCGGGGGCGGCTTGGAGTGCCTGGGGGGCGCCAGTGTTCGATGCCGAGCTCTTGCGCAATCGTCATGGCCCGTGTGGCCGGTGGATCATGGAATGGAATTGTGATGAGTGCCAGTTCAGTGAACCGTCGACGTATTCTCAGTCTGTGGCTGCCGCGCCTGCCCATCGACCGGATTCAGCGGTTCTTCAACGCCGGGCCGGGTAACACCAATGACCCCAGCATCGTCGTCCTCAAGGACAACAATGCGCTGGTGATTCATGCGCTGGACGAGGCTGCCGAGCGCCTCGGCCTGTATATCGGCCAACCGCTGGCCAATGCGCGGGCGATGTGCCCGGACTTGCGTGTGTTCGACGCCGATACCGTCGCCGACGCGAAGACGCTCAGCGACATCGCCGACTGGTGCGACCGCTTCACGCCGCTGGTGGCGCTCGATCCGCCGCACGGCCTGTTCCTCGACATCACCGGCTGCGCGCATCTGTTCGGCGGCGAGGCTGCGCTGTTGCGGACGCTGGTCCGTGCATTGGCCCGGCAGGGTTTTGTCGTCAGCGCAGCGATCGCCGGCACCTCGATCTGCGCGCGCACGCTGACGCGGCAGGCCACGGGCACCATCGTGGCCGATGGAGCGGAGGCGGAAGCGATCAGCCGGTTTCCGATCTCCGCGCTCGGTGCCGGCGAGACCGTCACCACCGGCCTGCGCCGCGCCGGCTTGAAGACCATCGGCGATGTCGCCTCGCGCGCGCCGAGCGAGATCACGGCGCGCTTCGGCGCGCGCTTCTCCACGCTGCTCGCGCATGCGCTGGGGCAGGGCGATGCGCCGATCAACCCGCGAAAGCCGCTGCCCGATTATATCGTCGAGAGGCGCTTTGCCGAGCCGATCGCGACCGACACCATGATCGCGATGACGTTGTCGCGGCTTGCCGACACGTTGATCGTATCCATGGAGAAGCAGGGCAAGGGGGCCCGCCGCCTGGAAGCCGCGTTCTTCCGCACCGACGGCGTGGTGCGCGCGATCACGGTCGAGACCGGACGCCCGGTGACGCGAAGCGCGGTGATCGACCGCCTGTTTCGCGAACGTCTCGATGCGCTCGCCGATCCCCTCGATCCCGGTTTCGGTTTCGACATGGTGCGGCTGTCGGCGAGCCGCACCGAGATCGTGGTGCAGGAGCAGCGCGATCTCGACGCCCATGTTCACGACAATGACGAGCTTGCCGCGCTGATCGACCGCATCGCCGCGCGCATCGGGGGAAAACGCGTCGTCGTTCACTTGCCGCAGGACACCCATATCCCCGAGCAAGCGGTGCTGGCCGCGCCGGCGCAGCATCATCTCGCTGCTGCCGTGCAGGCCGAATGGCCGGCACGGGTCGAGAGCGAGCCGCCGCTGCGCCCCCTGCGGCTGTTCGACAAGCCGGAACTGGTCGCGGTACCGTTCGCGACCGTGCCCGACGGCCCGCCGCATCAATTCACCTGGCGCCGCGCGCTGCATGCCGTGATGCGGGTGGAAGGACCCGAGCGTGTCGCGATGGAGTGGTGGCGGCAGGACGGCAGGCAATTGACGCGGGACTATTTCCGCATCGAGGATGCCGAGGGCCTGCGCTTCTGGATCTTTCGCGACGGTCTCTATGACGAGCTGATTGACGCTGAGGGCAAATCCATTCCCGCGAAATGGTATGTACACGGTCTCTTCGCATGATCACGCCTGCCTATGCCGAGATCGGCATCACCACCAATTTTTCCTTTCTGCGCGGTGGCTCTGATCCGCGCGCCTATGTGCATCAGGCGAGCAAGCTCGGCATTCCCGCAATCGGCATCGCCGATCACAACACGCTCGCCGGCGTGGTGCGCGCCTACAAGGAGCTCGACAATGACAAGGTGCTGCAGAAGCCGAAGCTTTTGATCGGCGCACGCATCGTCCTCGTCGACGGCACGCCCGACATCCTGGTCTATCCGCGCGATCGCGCGGCCTATGGCCGGCTGTGCCAGCTTCTCACCAGGGGCAAGCGCGGCGACGACATCACGCGGATCGAGAAGGGCGAATGCCGTCTCACCTTCGCCGATCTGCTGGAGTTTGCCGAAGGCCAATTGCTGGTCCTGACGCTGCCGCATCGCTTCGAGTCCGCGCAGGTACTGGATGTCCTGGCAAAGCTCAGGGACAGCCGCGCCGCGGGCGTGTGGCTGGCGGCGAGCCTGGTCTATCGCGGCGACGACCGGCGCCGTCTGGCGCGGCTCGATGATCTCGCGATGAAAGCGAAGGTCCCGCTGCTCGCGACCAACGAGGTGCTCTATCACGATCCCGCACGCCGTCCTCTCCAGGACGTGCTGACCTGCATCCGGGAAAAGACCACGATCGAAGCGATCGGGCGGAAGCTCGAAGCCAATGCCGAGCGCTTCCTGAAGACGCCGCGCGAGATGGCGCGGCTGTTCCGCGATGTCCCTGATGCGATCGCGGAGACCATGCGCTTTACGGACAAGATCGTTTTCTCGCTCGACCAGCTCAAATACCAATATCCGGACGAGCCGGTGCCGCCGGGCAAGACCGCGCAAGGACATCTGGAGGATCTGACCTGGGCGGGTGTCGACAAATATTTCGGCGGCGAGATCGACGACAAGTTGCGCGCCACGCTCAAGAAGGAGCTCGCGCTGATCGCCGAGCTGAAATACGCGCATTACTTCCTCACCGTGCACGACATCGTGCATTACGCGCGCAGCCAGAACATTTTGTGCCAGGGCCGGGGATCGGCGGCGAATTCGGCCGTGTGTTACGTGCTCGGCGTTACCTCGGTTGATCCGACCAAGGTCGATCTGCTGTTCGAGCGCTTCATCTCCAAGGAGCGGCTGGAGCCGCCCGACATCGACGTCGATTTCGAGCATTCGCGGCGCGAGGAGGTGATGCAATATGTCTATCGCCGCTACGGCCGCCACCGCGCCGCGATCATCGCCACCGTGATCCATTATCGCCCGCGCAGCGCCATCCGCGACGTCGGCAAGGCGCTGGGCCTGACCGAGGACGTCACCGCCGCGCTCGCCGACACCGTCTGGGGAAGCTGGGGCAAGGGCCTCAACGACATGCAGGTCAGGCAGGCCGGGCTCGATCCCGACAATCCCATGATCAACCTCGCGGTCGAGCTTGCGACCGAGCTAATCGAATTCCCGCGCCATCTCTCCCAGCATGTCGGCGGCTACGTGCTCACCCAGGACCGGCTCGACACCTATGTGCCGATCGGCAACGCCGCGATGGACGACCGCACCTTCATCGAATGGGACAAGGACGACGTCGACGCGCTTCATATGATGAAGGTCGACGTGCTGGCGCTGGGCATGCTGACCTGCATCAGGAAATGTTTCGACTTGATCGCGGGCCACAAGGGGGAGCGCTGGGTACTGGCAAGCGTCCCGCAGGACGATCCTCATGTCTATGACATGCTATGCCGCGGAGAATCGCTTGGCGTGTTTCAGGTCGAAAGCCGCGCGCAGATGAACATGCTGCCGCGCCTGAAGCCGCGGACGTTCTACGATCTCGTCATCGAGGTCGCGATCGTGCGGCCGGGACCGATCCAGGGGGACATGGTGCATCCTTATCTGAGGCGGCGGAACGGGCTCGAGAAGGTGAGCTATCCCTCGCCGTCGCCTGAGCATGGCCCCGCGGACGAACTCTACAAGGTGCTCCACAAGACAAAGGGTGTTCCCCTGTTTCAAGAACAGGCGATGCGCATTGCGATCGAAGCGGCAAAATTCACCTCCGAGGAAGCCAACGGTCTGCGCCGCTCGATGGCGACTTTCCGCAATGTCGGCACCATCGGCCAGTACGAGGAGAAGCTGATCGGCAACATGGTCGCGCGTGGCTACGATCCCAATTTCGCCAGAAGCTGCTTTGACCAGATCAAGGGCTTTGGCTCCTACGGTTTTCCGGAGAGCCATGCCGCGAGCTTCGCGCAGCTCGTCTACATCTCGTCATGGTTGAAGCATTATCACCCCGACGCCTTCTGCTGCGGTCTTTTGAACTCGCAGCCGATGGGCTTTTACGCGCCTGCGCAAATCGTCGGCGATGCCCGCAACAACGGCGTCGAGGTGCGCGACATCGACGTATCGTTCAGCTTTGCGCAGAACACGCTGGAGGAGGGGAGCGGTAAGTATTGCGCCGTGCGCCTCGGCTTCCGCCAGATCGATGGTTTCAACTGGATCGATCCGGATGAGGAGAGGCTAAAGCGCTCTCAGCTGTCACTCCGGGGCGCGCCACCTGGCGCGGGCCCGGAATCCATTGGGCCGCATTCACCTGGAGACATGGATTCCGGGCTCGCCGCTGACGCGACGCCCCGGAATGACAAGAGAGAGGACTGGGCCGATCGCATCGTCGCCGCTCGCAACCGCCGTCCCTTCACCTCGCTCGAAGATTTTGCGCGCGATACCGGTTTGCCCAAACGCGCACTGATCCTGCTGGCGGATGCCGACGCGTTCCGCTCGCTCGGGCTCGACCGCCGCGAGGCGCTATGGCAGGTGCGGCGGCTGCCCGACGATGTGCCGCTGCCGCTGTTCGAGGCGGCGACCGCGCGCGAGCAGCCGGATGAAGGCGCAAAACCACTGCCTGTGATGCCGCGCGCGGAGCAAGTGGTCGCCGATTACCAGACTATCCGCCTGTCGCTGAAGGGGCATCCGATGGAATTCTTGCGCGAGATGTTCTCGCGGGAGCGCGTCGTCGCCTGCAAGGATGTCAACCATGAGAACGAGCGGCGCCGCGTCCGCTGTGCCGGTGTAGTCCTGGTGCGGCAGCGGCCGGGCAGCGCCAGCGGCGTCGTGTTCATGACACTGGAGGACGAGACCGGCATCGCCAATGTCGTGGTCTGGCCCAAGATCATGGAGCAATACCGCAAGGAGGTGATGGGCGCGCGCCTCATCCTGGTCGAAGGCTACATCCAGAGCAGCCCGGAAAAGGTGACGCATCTCATCGCCCAGCGCATGATCGACCGCTCGCACGATCTGGTCGGCCTCGCGGGCGATGCTTTGAGCCGCAAGCATCCGGTGCCGGCAGGCGCCACCGTGGTCGAGCCGCTCAACGAAGACCCCCGCGCCCTCGCGGACATGCCGGCGCAGAAAGTCCGTCACCCCCGCAACGTTCGCATCCTGCCGCCATCGCGGGATTTTCATTGAGGTCTGGCGCGGGGCGCCGTGGACCCGTTGGCTCGCAATGACAGATCTGCTGAGAGACTGCGCGCCACAGTCGTCATGCCCGGGCTTGACCCGGGCATCCACATCTTTCCGAGTGCGCAGTGGCGGGTGGATGGCCGGATCAAGCCCGGCCATGACGGCGGAGGGAGCCTGAACGAACGTCCTAGAAATTCACCCGGTTCGAGATCGCCCCATCCACGACGAGGTTCGATCCCGTGGTGAACCCCGACACCGGGCTCGCCAAAAACACGGCCGCGCTCGCGATTTCCTGCGGCGTGGCCATGCGGCCGGTCGGGTTGCGCTTCATCGCGTCGTTGTAACGCTCGGGCATGTTCTGCTCGATCATGTTCCAGACGCCGCCTTTGAAATAGACGGTGCCGGGCGAGACCACGTTGACGCGAATCTTCTTCTTCGCGTATTGCCGCGCCAGGCCCTTGGCCATGTGGATCAGCGCCGCCTTGATCGGGCCGTAGGAGCTGTCCGTGTCCGCCTGCGCCGCGGAGATCGACGAGATGATCACAAAGGCCGCATCGCCGCTTCTGGCGCCGTTCGCTTCGAGGAACGGCCGGGCGGCATCGAACGCATGCACGGCGCCGAGCACGTCGAGCCGAAAATTCTGCTCCCACGATGCGGGATCGCCGCCCTGCGCCATCGCGCCGGCATTGGAGAACAGCAGATCGATGCCGCCGAGTTCCTTTGCCGCGCCTTCGATCCAGCTTTTCAGCGCAGCGCCGTCGGTGACGTCGACCGTGCCGCCAGTCGCGTTGACGCCGCTCGCCTTCAATTCAGTGACGGTCGCCGCAACCTGATCGGCGTTGCGCGCGCATACCGCGACATTGGCGCCTTCGCCGGCCAGCGTCGCCGCGATCGCCCGCCCGATGCCGCGCGTGCCGCCGAGCACGATGGCGTTCCTTCCTTTGAGGCCGAGATCCATTGTCTGGTTTTCCTTTTTGTTGCGCGAATGAGACGGAGTGCCTCTCCAATGTCATCCTGGCGAAAGCCAGGACCCATTACCACAAATCTCTGTTGTTGCGACGATGTCGTGGCCAATGTGCATGTCAACGACATTCGCCGGGGTCATGGGTCCTGGCTTTCGCCAAGACGACACCGCGTGTGTCGTTGACAGCGAGGCTCACTCCGGCGCCGCGCCCACCGGTGGGCCGCCGGGCGGACGATGCAGGAAGGTCAGCGAAGCGTAGGCGCCGGCCCAGGACCCGATTGCCGCGAAGGCGACATAGAAGGGGTTATCGGTGTAGCTGATCACCGCGTAGGAGGACAGCATGTACCAGATCGCGCTCCAGTTCGCCGCCGGGATGCGCTTGCGCGCGATCACGGCCGAGGTGAACATGACATAGACCGCGTCGGTGGCAGCCGTTGCGATGAATACGGCGCCCGCGGTGAGGGGATCGATGGCGGCCATTGCAATCCTTTCTGCGATCGTGGGAAGGTGAAAATTAGAGCATGATCCGGAAAAGTCTGCAGTGGTTTTCCGAGTACAATGCGCATCCGAACGGGAGAGAAGCGGCCATGCTAAGCCCCGCCGACATTCTCGAGGACATCTGGACCTCCGCAGGCGGTGACGCGGCCGCCCTCGGCCACGTGCGGCTGACGGGTGAGGAGCCCCAGATCCCGTCCTCGTTTCGCGTCGCGGTTGCCGGGCAGACGACGATTGCCGCCGCTGGTCTCGCCGCCGCCGAAATCTGGCGAATGCGCGGCGGCGAGGTGCAGGACGTCTCCGTCGACATGCGCCACGCCGTCGCCGAATGCCGCTCGGAGCGCTATTTGCGCCTCGACGACAAGCCGCCGCCACCGGCCTGGGACGCCATCGCCGGCGTCTACAGGACCGGCGACAATCGCTTCGTGCGCTGTCACACCAACTTTCCGCACCACCGTGACGCAGTCTGCAAGGTGCTGGCTTGCGAGCCGGAGCGCGAGAAGGTGCAAACCGTGCTGATGCAATGGAAGGGCGAGGATTTCGAGACCGCGGCTTACGCGGCGGGCGGTGTCGTTGCCCTGATGCGCAGCTACGACGAATGGTCTGCATTGCCGCAGGCGCGTGCGCTCGCGCAACTACCGCTGATCTCGATCGAGAAGATCGGCGAGGCCCCGCCAAAGCTGTGGCCGCAAAGATCATCGAACGGTGACCGTCCACTCGCAGGTCTTCGCGTGCTCGATCTCTCCCGCGTCATCGCGGGTCCCGTCGCTGGCCGCACGCTCGCCGCGCATGGCGCCGATGTGCTGCTCGTCTCAGGACCGGAGCTGCCCGCGATCGACTGGCTGACCATCGACACCGGCCGCGGCAAGCTCAGCACCTTCATCGAACTGAAGAGCGAGACAGGCAGGGCGCAGCTGCGCGAGATGTTGAAGGACGCAGACATCTTTTCGCAAGGCTATCGCCCGCGGGCGCTAGCGGCTCTTGGCTTCTCACCTGAAGACGCCGCGAAAATCAATCCGGGCATCGTCTACGTGACCTTGTCAGCCTACGGCCATGCCGGTCCCTGGGCCGAGCGGCGAGGTTTCGACTCGCTGGTGCAGACCGCGACGGGCTTCAACCATGCCGAGGGACAGGCTGCAGGTATTGACGGTCCCAAGGAATTGCCGGCGCAGATGCTCGACCATGCCACCGGTTATCTGATGGCGTTCGGCGCCATGATGGCCAAGGCACGCCAGGCCCGCGAAGGCGGCAGCTGGCACGTGCGCGTGTCGCTGGCGCAAACCGGGCGATGGCTGTGGAATCTCGGCCGGCTCGACGGCGGACTGAACACCCCGGATCTTACGGGCGAGGCCGTACATACTGCGTTCATGGAAAGCATGCCATCTGGCTTCGGCATGTTGAAGGCAGTGCGCCATTCGGCGCTGCTGTCGACGACGCCGGTACAATGGAGCCGTCCGGCAATGCCGCTGGGCAGTCATCCGGCACAGTGGCCGGTGCGAAGCTGACATGAAGCTTACACGTCGCAAACTTTTAACGCCAACCGCAAGGCGTCCTGCGCTTTTTAGGTTGTCTGAAATCAGAATTCGGCACTATTAGCGCGACCGATGAGGCAATCATTTGCCGAGATCGTCGCAGAAACGACCGGGCTCAATGGTAGTTGAAAATACCAAGCGATTGCAGGTATTTACAAAACGACGGATGATCACCTCCGTAGTTTTACTTGCGCTTGCCGGTGCCGGTGCCTACGGCTTCCCGTATTCGGGAGCCAAGCAAAAGAAGCATTCCGAGCTCTCGAGCCAGTCGCGCAAGAATGCGCAGAGCTTCACGCCGACGCCGTCCGAATGGGCGACGCTGACGATCGAGCCGGTCAAGGCCAAGAGCTTCCGGGCAGAGTATGTCACCGAAGGCAAGGTCGCGGTCGACGAGGACCGCTCGACGCCGGTGTTCTCCCCTTATGCAGGTCGGGTCACCAAGCTGCTCGCCAAGGCGGGCGAGATGTTGAAGCAAGGCCAACCACTGTTCACGATCGAAGCCGCCGACACGGTGCAGGCCCAGAACGATTTCATCGCCGCGATGACCTCGCAGAACAAGGCGAGGTCGGCGCTCGAGCTCTCCGATATCCAGTTCAAGCGCGCAAAGGACCTCTATGAGGGCCACGCCATTCCGCTGAAGGACTATCAGCAGGCGGAAGCGACCCAGGTCCAGGCGCGTAACGACATGCGCTCCTCGGGAACGGCGCTGGAAGCCGCGCGCAACAAGCTGCGCATCCTCGGCTTTACCGACGAGACCATCTCTGCGTTTCAGGAGAAGGGCGTCATCAACCCGGAAATCACGATCTATTCGCCGATCTCGGGCACCGTCGTGCAGCGCAAGATCGGCCCCGGCCAGTATGTCAACTCCGGGGCCAGCGATCCGGTCTTCGTGATCGGCGACCTCTCCACGGTCTGGCTCACTGCGTTCGTGCGCGAAAGCGATGCGGCGGCGATCTGCATCGGCCAGGACATCACCGTCAACGTCATGGCACTGCCGGGTCGGCCGCTGTCCGCCCGTATCAACTACGTCGCCGCTGCGATCGATCCCGGCACCCGCCGTCTCCTGGTCCGCGCCACCATCGACAACAAGGACGGCCTGCTCAAGCCGGAGATGTTCGCCAACGTCACGATCTACTCGGCCGGCGACCGCGCCGCACCAGCGGTGCCGAAACAGGCTTTGATCTATGAAGCCGACAAGGTCCGCATCTGGGTCGCGCGCGACGACAAATCGGTCGAGCTGCGCCAGATCAAGACCGGCCTCATCAACGGCAACCTTGTCGAGGTCACCAGCAATCTGAACCCCGGCGAGCAGATCGTCACCAAAGGCAGCCTGTTCATCGACCGCGCGGCGTCCGGCAGCTGATCGACGACCCAAGAAATTGAAGACCTGAATGGATCGTCTCGTCGCTCTTGCCGTCAACCGGCGCTTCCTGATGGTCGGCATGTTCGTCGCTGTCTTGATCGGCGGCCTGATCGCGTTCAACCAGCTCAACATCGAGGCCTATCCCGACCCGACCCCGCCCATGGTCGACATCGTGACGCAGAGTCCCGGCCTGTCGGCGGAGGAGATCGAGCGCTACATCACGATCCCGATCGAGACCCAGGTCGCAGGTCTGAAGAACATCACGACCATCCGTACCATCTCGCTGTACGGCCTTTCCGACGTCAAAATCCAGTTCTCCTTCGCCTACACCTATGACGAGGCCCAGCAGCAGGTCTTGAACCGGCTGGCGCAGCTTTCGCCGCTGCCGGGCAATGTGCAGCCGCAGATCTCGCCGCTCAGCCCGATCGGCGAGATCTTCCGCTATCGTCTGGTGGGCCCGCCGAACTACAGCGTGCTCGACCTCAAGACCATCCAGGACTGGATCCTCCAGCGTCGTTTCCGCGCCGTGCCCGGCGTGATCGACGTCACCGGGTGGGGCGGCAGGAGCAAGACCTACGAGATCCAGGTCGACTTCAACAAGCTGGTCGCCAACGGTCTGACGCTGCCGCAATTGCTCCAGGCGGTTGGCAACTCCAACGTCAACGTCGGCGGCAACACCGTCAATATCGGCCAGCAATCGGCCGTGGTGCGCGGTGTCGGCCTGATCCGCTCGATCGACGATCTCGCGAACACCATGGTGGCGCAGAGCGGCGGCAATCCCGTGCTTGTCAAGGATGTCGCAACGGTCACGGTCGGCCAAAATCCGCGTCTCGGCATCGCCGGTCTCAACGATTCCGACGACATCGTGCAGGGCATCGTCCTGATGCGCCGCGGCGAGCAGAGCACGCCCACCATCAAGCGGGTCGAACAACTCGTCCAGCAGATCAACAATTCCTCCATCCTGCCGCCGGGCGTGCGCATCGAGCGCATCTACGACCGCAAGGACCTGATCGACCTCACCACCCACACCGTGCTGCACAACATGGTCGTCGGCATTCTGCTGATCGTGCTGCTGCAGTGGATGTTCCTCGGCGATCTCCGCAGCGCTTTGATCGTCGGCGCCACCATTCCGTTCGCGCTGTTCTTCGCGGTGATCATCCTGGTGCTGCGCGGGGAATCGGCCAATTTGCTGTCGGTCGGCGCGATCGATTTCGGTCTGATCGTGGACGCCACCGTCATCATGGTGGAGGCGATCTTCCGCCGCCTGACGCAGACGACGCCGATGTCGGAGACCGAGCAGATGTCGCCCGAGACGCTGTTCGGCATGAAGAGCCACGCCATCCTGAGCGCGGCCGCCGACGTCTCGCGATCGATCTTCTTCGCCGCGGCGATCATCATCGCGGCCTTTCTGCCGCTGTTCACGCTCTCCGGCGTCGAGGGCAACATCTTCGGGCCGATGGCCCGAACCTACGCCTATGCGCTGGCCGGCGGGCTGCTCGCGACGTTCACCGTTACGCCGGCGCTGTCCGCGATCATCCTGCCGGCACATGTGGAGGAGACCGAGACCAGGGTCATGCGGTTCCTGCACCGGGTGTATTCGCCGTTGCTACATTGGGCGGTCGCCAACCGCAAGATCGTGCTCGGTGGCGCCGTCGGCCTCGTGCTGCTGACGGTGGCGCTCAGCCGGCTGCTCGGCCTCGAATTCCTGCCGAAGCTGGAGGAGGGCAATCTCTGGATCCGCGCCACGCTGCCGCCGACCATCTCGCTGCAGGAAGGCAACAGCTATGTCAACGAGATGCGCAAGCTCATCGGCGCCCGACCGGAGGTCGAATCCGTCGTGTCGCAGCACGGCCGTCCCGACGACGGCACCGACGCCGCCGGCTTCTTCAACGCCGAGTTCTTCGCGCCGCTCAAGCCCGTGAGCCAATGGCCCGGCACGCGCGACAAGGAAGAGCTGACCGCGGAGCTGCTCAAGCAGCTCGATGACCGCTTTCCCGGCGTCGAGTTCAACTTCTCGCAATATCTCCAGGACAACGTCTCCGAGGCGGTCTCCGGCGTGAAGGGCGAGAACTCGATCAAGCTGTTCGGCAGCGATCTCCAGGCGCTGACCGACACCGCCAACAAGATCAAATCGGTGCTGGCCACCGTGCAGGGCGTCACCGACCTCGCCGTGTTCACCTCGCTCGGGCAGCCGACCATCCAGATCGACATCGACCGCGCCAAGGCCGCCCGCTATGGCCTTTCGCCAGGCGACATCAACGCCACCATCAAGGTCGCGGTCGGCGGCGATATTGCGGGCGATCTCTATGAGCCGGGCAGCGACCGTCACTTCCCGATCATCGTCCGCCTCGCGCCGGAATATCGCAGGAGTGCGGAGGCGATCCACAATTTGCGGGTCGGCGCGCCCGGGCCGAACGGCACCGTCACGCAGGTTCCCCTGAGCGAGGTCGCCAGCATCAATCTCGTCTCCGGCGCCGCCTACATCTATCGCGAGCAGCAGGAGCGCTATCTGCCGATCAAGTTCTCGGTGCGCGAGCGTGACCTCGGCAGCGCGATCCGCGAGGCGCAGCAGAAGATCGCCGAGCAGGTGCAGCTGCCGCCCGGCTCTCACATGGACTGGGTCGGCGAGTTCGGTAATCTGCAGGACGCGATCCGCCGGCTGTCGATCGTGGTGCCGATCTCGCTGGCGCTGATCGGCGTCCTGCTCTGGTTTAATTTCGGTTCGATGACCGATACGCTGCTCGCGATGAGCGTGATCCCAATGGCGATCTTCGGCGGTGTGCTGGGGCTGTTGATAACAGGCACGGCGTTCAGCGTCTCGGCGGCGATCGGCTTCATCGCGCTGTTCGGCATCGCCGTGATGGACGGCATCATCATCCTGTCGCAGTTCAACCAGCTCATCGAAGAAGGCATGGACCGCATGAGCGCGGTGATCCGCACCGGCGAATTGCAACTTCGGCCGGTGCTGATGACCTGCGTCGTCGCGGGCGTCGGCCTGTTGCCGGCGGCGCTTTCGGAAGGCATCGGCTCGCAGGTGCAGAAGCCGCTCGCGGTCGTGGTTGTCACGGGGATGATGCTGGCGCCGATCGTGATCCTCGTGACCTTGCCGGTCCTGATCTCCTTCTTCTCCCGCCGCGCGCGCTGACCGTCAGAACCCGTAGAGCCGCGCCGGATTGTCGACCAGGATCTTCTTGCGCACACCCGCGTCCGGCGCCCACACAGGTAGCTGGTTGAGCAGCCGGCCGTCGTCGATCTGATAGAGCGGCGCGATGTCGATGGGCTTGCGTCCCTCGACGCGGCTGGAATCCGGATGCGGCCAGTCCGTGCCCCAGACGATGCGGTCGGGATTGGCCGCAATCAGCGCCTGCGCGAACGGCACCATGTCCTGATAATCGGGCGAGAGCGTCGATGACCGGTAGGCACCGGAGATTTTGACATAGGCCTTGCCGGACTTCACCAGCGCAACGAGATCGGAGAAGCCCGGCTGCACCAGGCCTCGGGAAGCTTCAAGACCGCCAAAATGGTCGAACACGACGGGCACCGGCGCCGTCTCCACGAGATCCTTGATCGCCGAGATCATGGCTAGCGTGGTGTAGAGCTGCACGTGCCAGCCGCGCGCCTTCATGCGCTCGACGGCGGCGGTGAAGCGCGGCCGGCCGACATTGGGATCGTTGACGCCTCCTGTTGCGAGATTGAGGCGGACGCCGCGGAAGCCGTCCTGATGCATTGCATCGAGCGCGCTCTCGCTGGTCTTGTCGTCGATCACGGCGACCCCGCGCGCATTCGCGCCGCGGGCCTTCATGCCGAACAGGCTGGACGCATTGTCGGTGCCGTAGACGCTCGGCGTCACAATCACCACGCGCTCGATGTGCAGCGCCTTGTGCAGCGCGGCCATCTCTTCGGGGCTCGCCGGCTCCGGCGTGTAGACGCGTCCGGCGAAGAACGGAAATTTTTCGACGTCGCCATGGATGTGCGTATGACAGTCGCAGGCATGCGCCGGAACCTCGAAATTGATGGGCGTGGCGGGCTGGGCCGCGCGGGCATGGGCTTTGCTGGTCATGGCTGCTCCGGCGGCAAGGGGGGCGAAGAGCACGCCGCGTCGGCTGAGCATGGTTTCACTCCTGCTTCGTTGTTGAACAGCGACTATAGCACACGCGGAAGGCGCGTGGGATTTCGACACGTTCAATGTCGACGCCGCGAGGTCACGTTCGCAGGAGCGAAAGGAAGTGTTTCGACGGCTACTGCCCCGACGGCGTTCGCAGGCCGTGCCAGGCGTCGCGGACCTGATGGTAATGCACCTCGGGCAGGTAGTCCGGCGTATTCAGATTCAAGGTCTTGACGTCGAGATGGCCGGTCGCGCTGAGCAGCGTGTAGGAGGCGATCACGCGGTCGCGCAATGCGCCGATCAGGCGGGCCTTGGCCTGGATCAGGTCGGCCTGCGAGTTCAGCACGTCCACCGTCGTGCGCTGCCCGCCGGCGGCCTCGCGCTGCACGCCCTGCAGCGCGACGGTCGCCGCCTTCACCTCGGACTCCGAGGCCGAGACCGTGACCTTGGCGCCTTCATTGGCAACCCAGGCGCTGACAGCCGCCGTGCGCGCCTGATTGCGCACCTGGTCGAGCACCAGCCGGCTCTGCGCCGTGATCTCCTTGGCCTGCCGGGTCTGCGCCGCGGCCTGGCCGCCGTCATAGATCGGCGCGGTGACGTTGGCGACGATCGAGGCCTGGTCCTCGGCGAAAGTACCGAGCGTCGGGTCGTTGTTGCGGCTCTTGCTGGCGCTGCCCTGGATGCTGGCGCTCGGCAGCAGCGTGCCTTCGGCGATGCGGATGTTGGTGGAGGCAACATCGACGTCGAAGCTTGCGGCCATCACCGCCGGATGCTGGCGGATCGCCATCGTCATCGCGTCTTCGCGGCTCTTCGGCAGATAGCGGTCGACGGCTTCGGCGGGCCGAAGCTGCGACGGCGCGTTGCCGATCACCTGCGCATAGGTTGCCTGGCTGACGGCGAGCGCGACTTCGGCCGCGTTGAGATCGGCAAGGCCGCGGTTGAGGCGGGCTTCAGCCTGGGCGGTATCGGTCGGCGTGACATCGCCGGCGTTGAGGCGGCGCTGGGTGACGGAGAGTGTTTCGCGCAGGAAAGCGACGTTGGAGCGCTGGGCTTCGACCAGCGACTGGTTGGCGAGCACGTTGGTGTAGGCGGTGACCGCATCGAGCAGCACGCCCTGGCCGACGTTGCGCAGCGCCTCGCGGCCCGACTGAACCTGGAGCTCCGCAGCCCGCACGCTGTTGGCGGTGCGGAAGCCGTTGAACAGGGTCTGCGTCACGGTGACGCCGATGATCCATGGCTTCAGATTGGCGGTCTGGATGGTGTTGTCGGGCAGCAGATTGCGCACCGATTGCAGGCCGGCGCTGAGGCTGGCCAGGATCTGCGGCCGGTAGCCGGCGAGCGCCTGCGGCACGTTCTCGTCGGTCGCGCGCTGCCGCGCCCGCTCGGCATTGAGCTGCGGATTGGTCTGGTAGGCCTTGGCGAGCGCCTCGGGCAGCGCTTCGGCCCAGGCGGAGGAGGAAAGGGCGCAAGAGAGCGCCAGTGTGGTCCATGTCGCAAGCACAGGAGCCAGGCCCGATCGATGCCGCATCATCACGCGACCAGCTCTGGCGGCACGCCCAATCATGTAATTCCGCAAACCCTGACTGTCCGCCCCCGCCGACCGCGGCTCTCTTAACTGTTTAACCAGCGCAGGTCCCGCAGGCAAACTGCCGCGGGGGAAACCCCCATGAAATCCGTGCTTGTTGCAGCTTCGTCACAGGGGTTCCGCGGTGGGACGAGAGAGGCTTACACCGGCCTTACCGCGGGCGGTCACTACCGGTTCTTGTTCACCGGCTTGCGCTTCTCGATGAAGGCCGCCATGCCCTCGGAGCGGTCCTCCAGCGCGAAGGTCGAGTGGAACAGGTTGCGCTCGACGCTCATTCCCTCGGCCAGCGTGGTCTCGAACGCGCGGTTCACCGCTTCCTTGGCCATCGCGGCGGCGGGGCGCGACATCGCCGCGATCTTCTCGGCTGCCGCCATCACCTCGTCCATCAGCTTGTCGGCCGGCACGATGCGGCTGACGAGGCCGCTGCGCTCGGCCTCCGCGGCATCCATCATGCGGCCGGTGAGGCAGAGGTCCATCGCCTTCGATTTGCCGATCGCGCGCGTCAGGCGCTGGGTGCCGCCGATGCCCGGAATGGTGCCGAGCGTGATCTCGGGCTGGCCGAACTTTGCGGTGTCGGCGGCGATGATGACATCGCACATCATGGCGAGCTCGCAGCCGCCGCCGAGCGCATAACCCGCGACCGCAGCAATGGTCGGCTTGCGGCAGCGCGCGACGCGGTCGCCGCCGATCGCGGCAAAGTCCTCCGAGAACATGTCGATGAAGCCCTTCGGCTGCATCTCCTTGATGTCGGCCCCGGCGGCAAAGGCCTTCTCGCTGCCGGTCACGACGATGCAGCCGATGGCATCATCGGCCTCGAGGTCGTCGACGGCGGCCGCGATCTCGCGGAAGACGCCGAACGAGAGTGCGTTGAGCAGCTTCGGGCGGTTCAGCTTGATGATGCCGACCGCGCCTTTGCTTTCGACGATGATGTGTTCGAACGTGCTCATGCTCCACCCACGCTTTTGATCAGGCGGGCAATGTGCCCGCTGGCGCGGTGGGCTTCAAGGGGGCGGACGACGCAGGACGCGCGGGGCCGCGCGTCCTGGCGGAACCGGCAATCAGGCCATAAACATGCGCGCGGCCGAGGCGAGCGTCAGCAGCGTGCCGACGCCGATGAAGATCTTGCCGATCAGGGAGCTCTGGTCCCAGGCCGAGCTCTGCTGGCTGCCTGCCATCACCGGCGCGGGGCGCGGCTGCGCTTCAGTCGCGGCGATCACGGCCTTCTGCACCGGCGGGTCGCCCTGTTGCAGGGCGCGATCGATGTCGTTGAGCTGATCCGGAGCCACCACCTGCGGCTCGGCGTTGGGGGCGGCACCATTGGCGGTATCACCGGCCGCTGCCTGGACGTTGTCGTTGGCCCGGCCCGTCATCGCGGAGGCCGCAGCCGCGGTCGGGGTATCGGCGGCAGCGAGCTGCGCATTGGCGTTGGCAACCTCCGGCGGCATCCGGTTGGAGGCCGGCACGTCGTTTTCGGCCTTGGTCTGGTCGGCCTTGCTCTCGTCGGCTTTTGCCGCGCTGTCCTGCTTGTCGGTCTTGTCGCCCGCTTTCACCGCGGACTTGCCATCGCCGGTCCGGCGAGACTCGTGGCGCCGGTGCTTGCTCGGCTTGGCCGTGTCGGCCTGCTTGCCCGCGCTGTCCGGTTGGCCGTTTGAACTCGGCGCCGCCTGTGCAGCGCCGCTCGACAGCAAGAAAATCCCGGCCACGAGGATCAGGGCCGCGCGCCCGCTGGCTTTGATCATGTCGACGATCTCCCCAATTCCCTGTCCCACGAACGAACAGAGACCTTGGGGCGTGACGACAACGGGGCAGAAAATGGGAATCTTCGAGCTTCGCCGGGCAAAAACGGGGCAGGCCGCCCCAGCGCGGCCGGGCCGCTCGTGCGGAGGGGACCGATCGGTGTTATGAGCCGTCGCGGATTCCCACGGCCGTGTCGGACAGTGGCATTGCGAGATCACGAATTCGTGATCGCGCGATGCCTGCGTAACAAATTGAAAGAGCGGTCGAATTGCATGGTGAGGGGCGCGCGTGCGCGGACGTGAGGATGAATGGACCGGCCTGATGCGGTCGGCCATGGCAGGCGATGATGCGGCGTATCATCGCCTGTTGAAGGCGGTCACGCCTGTGCTGCGCGCCGCTGCGAGGCGCGGGCTGGCGCGGGCCGGCCAGCCTCCCGACCAGGCCGAGGATATCGTGCAGGAGATTCTGTTGGCGGTGCATCTGAAGCGGCACACCTGGGACAGCGAAGCTCCATTCGCGCCCTGGCTGTTCGCGATCGCCCGCAACAAGCTGATCGATGCGCTGCGGCGGCGCGGCAGGCGTGTCTTCGTCAATATCGACGATTTCGCCGAGATCTTGCCCGGCGAGGCGCCGCAGGAGACGGCGTCGGCGGGCGAGGTTGCCGCGCAGCTCAGCACCCTGCCGCAGCGCCAGCGCGACGTGTTGCAATCCATCGCGGTCGAGGCCGCCTCGATCAAGGATACGGCGGCAAGGTTTGCAATGAGCGAAGGTGCGGTCCGGGTCGCGCTGCATCGCGGACTTGCTGCGCTGACTGCCAAACTGCGGGACCAGTAGTCATGGATACCGATCAACTCATTCGCTCGCTTGCGGCCGACAACGTCCATCGCGCGCCGCGCGTCGGCGCCGTGCTGACCATGGCGCTGCTGGTGGCCGCGCCGCTTTCGATCCTGATCTTCGCCACGTTCCTCGGCGTGCGGTCGGATGTGATGAGCGCGATGGGCAACCCGTTCTTCGACATGAAGTTCGCGGTGACGCTCTCGCTCGCGATCCCCGCCATCATCGTCAGCCTGCATCTGTCGCGTCCAGAAGCCCTTCTGCGCGGTTGGGGCTGGCTCCTGCTGCTTCCCGTCGGCCTGCTTGCGGTCGCGATCGGCGGCGAGATGATGATGGCGCCGGCGATGCCGATGACGATGCGCCTGATGGGCAAAAACTCGAGGGTATGCCTGTTCGCGATCCCCGCGATGTCGCTGCCGCTGCTTGCGGGAGCGCTGTTCGGCCTACGCCACGGTGCGCCCTCGCGCCCCGCGCTCGCCGGTGCGCTCGCTGGCCTGGTGTCGGCCGGGCTCGCCGCGACGCTCTACGCCTCGCACTGCACCGACGATTCCCCGCTGTTCGTCGCGACCTGGTACACGCTCGCGACCGCGGTGGTGACCGCGATCGGCGCGGCGGTTGGATCGAGGGTCCTGAGATACTGACTGCCCGGCCTTCACGCCGGCGTCGTGCTCTGCTGCATGCGGTGGAAGCGCAGCACCTGCTGCGCGGTCGATGAGCGCAGGGCTTCGTAGGTGTCGCGCAGCGTCAGCATGTCGGTCTGCGAGCCGCCGGAGAGCTTCTCGCGCATGGCGATGATCGCGCGCACGCTCGGCCACGACAAGCCCGCGACCTTGGCGAGGATCATCACGCCCTCGGTGCGGCTCTCGATCATCATCCCCTCGGCGGTCTCGACGGCGACGCCCGCGAGCGCGGCGAGTCCCGCATTGGTCTCGTCGAACTTGCCCTGCTCGGCAAAGGTGGTGACCTGGGATTCGGTGAGACGGCCGTCCTCATGCAGCGATTTCACCAGCGCGCGCGCCATCTCGGTCTGCCTGGTCGTGGCGGCGGCGCGGACGCGCTGGGCCGCCTCCTGGACCACGCTCGACACTTCCTCCGCGAGCTCGGGGTGCGCGGCCTCCAGCTTCCTGCGCACGCTCAAGGAAGCTTTCGCGACCAGCTTCAGATAGTGATGACGCGGCAGGTCGGGCCGCAGGCCCATGCAGGTGGCGAGGTCGTCGTCGCGTTCGGCGCGGGTGACGAGGTCGGCGAGACTTCCCTCGGAGAGGCTCGCGCCAGGATTGCTGACGGTCGATTGCACGACATCCTCGTTGCCGCGCGTCACCAGCACGTCGGTCAACGCCTCCGACAGCACCCGCCGCAGCGAGATCGCCTTGAGATGCGCCTGGCCCCTGGTGCGCGCGACCTCAATGAGCGTCGCCTCGTCCAGTCGTTCCGATTTCGACAGCACGGGCCCGGACACCTCGATCAGCTCGTCGAGCGCCAGGGTCCGGATGATCCTGGGCGGTGCGGCCGCGATCGGTGCGAGGCGGTCGGCCAGCAGTGCCTTGGCCGAGGTCTCGATCTGTTCGATGAGGCACTGGAATACGTCGTCGAACACGCGGACATGGTCGTCGGAATAGTCCATCGCGTTGCCGACGAAGAGATCGGTGACCCGGCGCAGCGTCTCGACCCGGCGCGCGACGGTGCCGTGCGAGAGCGCAGCCTGCAATTCCTCGAGCAGGTTCTCGGATGGTTTCATGGATTTTGATCTCATTGCCCTGTCCTGGAGCGTTTGTTCCGGCGACGTCTTCTCACGCGCCGGAAAAAATGAATTGGTCAGTTCGTCGAAATGCGGTTGCGCCCTTGTGCCTTGGCGGAATAGAGCGCGCTGTCGGCGCGGGCGAGAAACGTGTCTGCAGTATCGGCGTCGCGCAGCGTCACGACGCCCGCGGAAATCGTCACGCGCATGCCGGGAGAGAATGCGCTCCAGTCGAGATCGGCAACGATGCCGCGCAAGCGCTCGAGCATGCTTGCCGCCGCCTCGCCGTCGGTTCCCGGCAGCAGCAGCAGGAACTCCTCGCCGCCATAGCGGCCGAAGCTGTCGGCTGGGCGGATGTTGGCGAAAACGGTGATCGCGAAGGTGCGCAGCACCTCGTCGCCGACGGGGTGCCCGTGAGCGTCGTTGATGCGCTTGAACCAGTCGAGATCGATCAGCGCGATCGCGCAAGGCGCCGATGCCTGCCGGGATGTTTCGATCGCGGCATCGAGAAGCCGCATGATGCAGCGACGGTTGTAGGAGCCGGTGAGCTCGTCGAGCTCGGCCAATTCCTCGATGCGCTGATAGGCGGCCTTCAGCTCGATGCTGCGCCGATACAGGACCTTGCGCAGCGTGGCGCCGAACAGGCCGAGGAAGGCGCACTGGCCGATCACCAGCACGAAGCAGAGCATGGAGGCGGTCCGCTGCAGCCGCGTTGCGACGGGCAGGCCGATCGGGAGGTCGGACGCGAGGAAGACCGCGGCAAGGCCTGCGGTCGCGATCGCCCAGGTCAGCATCGTCTGCGCCGAGGTCATGCGCAGCGAGCCGAAGGCGAAGATCAGGAACAGCACGCTGATGAAGGTGACGCCGATGGTCGGCACCGACAGCAGGAACACGAACTGCAGCGCCGTGTGCGCCGAAATCTGGAATACCGTGAGATAGTGGTCGCTGAACCTTTCACCGACACCGGCTTCGGATAGCACGGCGAACGCGCCGATGATCAGGAGCCCGCCGAACCAGAACAACGAGGCAACGTCGAGGGAGATCGCGCCGTCGAAGGCGTAGAGCAACAGGACCAAGGCGCCGAGCGAGTAGCTTGCGACCTGGCCGACATACATCTGGCGGCGCTGCCGGGTCCGGCGCATGCGGACTTCGGGCGCGGCGGCCTCGGGTGTGAGGACGAGATCCGCGACTTCAGCGGCATTCCTCTCCGGAAAGGACGTCGCGGCCGTGCTCATTGTCCCGCCAATGGTGGATGTCAGCTCAAAAATCTACGTGGCAAGCCTTTAGGTTTGGTATCCTTTTGAAATCGAATCCGTCCGTTGCTTCCGGCCATGGGACATCGATCGGCAAGATCGTTTGCCGGCGATTAGGCATCGGGTGCGATGCGGTCGAGCCAAAACGGGGGTTCGCGAGACATACGTCGTGCAGGGCTGCTATGGGGAACCAGACTTGGCTGGACTTGGCCGCGCCGCCTGTGCCGGACGGCCACTGCAGGGAAATGTTCAGTATTATGCTACCGATCTGGACCGAAACGGCCGACCGCCAGGGGCGGAACACGGAAAATGCGCGTATGTGGGGTAGATCACACAGGCTTCCGTATGACTGCGGTAGGCTGAAGAATTTCGCCCCTCCCGTCGAACCGTCCGCCGCACCGACCCGACCAACCTTGCGAGACGGCCATTGAGCGCGACACAGGCGGCTTCGGACGAGGTCCTGATCGCCAGGATCGCTCAAGGCGACCGGCTCGCCATGCAGGTGCTGTACGGGCGGCACCATGTCAGGGTTTACAGGTTCGGTCTCAGGCTCGTCCGGAACGAGCAGGCGGCGGAAGACCTCATCAGCGAGGTGTTTCTCGACGTCTGGCGTCAAGCCGGCAAGTTCGAGGGCCGATCCGCCGTTTCCACCTGGCTGCTGGCAATCACCCGCTTCAAGGCCCTGTCTGCGCTCAGGCGCAGGAAGGATTTCGAACTGGACGAAGAGGCCGCCAACGCGATCGAGGACACGTCCGACGATCCGGAAACGGTGGTGCAGAAAAAGGATACCAGTGAGGCGTTGCGGGAGTGTCTGACGGGCCTCTCGCCGGACCACCGGGAAATCGTCGATCTCGTCTACTACCACGAGAAGTCCGTGGAAGAGGTGGCCGAAATCGTCGGGATACCGGAGAACACTGTGAAGACGCGCTTGTTCTATGCGCGCAAGAAACTGGCCGAACTGCTGAAGGCAGCCGGCGTTGAGCGAGGCTGGCCATGATGGCTTTGAGCAAGAAGATGCTGGAGCAAGAGCCCAGTGAAATTGAACTGCTGCTGCCCTGGCACGCCGCCGGCACGCTGAACGCGCGCGATGCCCGCCGCGTCGAGGAAGCGCTGGCGCGCGATCCGGAGCTCGCCAGGCAGTATGCCGCGATCCGCGGCGAGTACGAAGAGACCATTCATCTGAACGAGAGCCTGGGAGCTCCGTCGTCGCGCGCGATGCAGAAGCTGTTCGCCGCGATCGACGCCGAGCCCGCGCGGGCAGTCGGCTCGCTGCCGCTGTCGGCGCGCATCTCGACCTTCTTCGCGAGCCTGTCGCCGCGCACGCTGGCCTGGTCGGCGGGACTCGGTGCCGTCGCGCTCGTGCTGCAGGCCGGAATCATCGGCGCCGTGCTGATGAAGAACCAGCCGGCGACCTTCCAGACGGCTTCGCTCTCGACCAGTGCGCCGATCACACGTGAACTTGGCAACACGGCCACGCCGGCGCGCGCGCTGGTGCGCTTCACGCCGGAGGCGCGCATCGCCGACATCACCGCGCTGCTCGAAAGCTACCAGGCCTCGATCGTCGACGGTGCCAAGGGCGGCATGTTCCGCCTCCAGTTCAACAAGGCGATGAGCCAGGACGAGCTCGCCTCGCTGCTCGGCAAGATGCAGCGCGAGAAGTTCGTCAATCTGGCCGTCGCGGCGCCCTGAACGCGCCGCTGAACCGATGACGCGCAAATCCGAGAGCAGGGGACGCGCCGGGGCCTACGCTTCGTCGGTCGGAGCCGCGCTTTTGTTTGCAGCCTGTCTCGGCGTCGAGATGGCACAGGCGCAGGCGATCATGCGCACGCCCACGATCAGCGTTCCCTCGCGCACGCCGACCATCTCTCCGAGCATTGCTCCGCGTGTCAGCGCCAGCGTCGCGGCGCGCGCGGTCAGCGTCGACCGCGGCCCGCGCACGATGGCGGCCATTCCCCGCACCACGACGTCGCGCCTGCGGCCGACGACGCCGGTGCTGCCCTATGCGCGCTATTCGCCGAACCTCTATCCTGCCTGCACCGCACCCTATCGTGATGCCGACGGCGAGTGCACGGGCCAGCCGAACGCAGGCGGCCAGGGCACCGGAAAATCAAGCAAGAAAAGCGCTGGCAAGGGGCGCGGCAACACCACGCAGGTTGCGACCACCTCGCGCAGTTTCGCCAACGAATTCGTCGCCGAGATCGACGGTGCGCTGTCGTCCACCGAGGCCGACGAGCTTGCGCGTCGCCACGGCCTGACGCGCATCGCCTCCGAAAATTTTCCGCTGATCGGCGCCACTTTTGGCCTGTTCCGCATCAGCGACGGCCGGCCGTACGAGACGGTGCGGCGCGAATTCGCCGCCGACGGCAGCGTCCGCTCGCTCCAGCCGAACTTCCGCTACGTGCTTCAGGACCAGAGATCGTCGCGGACGACCGAGGGAGATCCCGCGCAATACGCGCTGACGAAGCTCCGCCTGCCGCAGGCGCATGCGCTGGCGCACGGCGCCAACGTCACGGTGGCCGTGATCGATTCCGGCATCGACGCCAGCCATCCCGAGCTCGCCAACTCCGTCGCCGACAGTTTCGACGCGCTCGGCAGCGCCGAGGGACCGCACGTTCACGGCACGGGCATTGCGGGCGCCATCGTGGCGCATGGCCGGCTGATGGGCAGCGCGCCCGAGGCGCGCATCATCGCGATCCGCGCCTTTGGCGGCACCGCGGGCGGCGCCGAGAGTTCGTCTTATGTCATCCTGCGCTCGCTGAACCATGCCGCCGAGCACGGTGCGCAGATCGTCAACATGAGCTTTGCCGGTCCGAAGGACGCGGTGATCGAGCGCGCCATCGCGGCGACCGCTGCGCGGGGGCTGGTGCTGATTGCGGCCGCCGGCAATGCCGGCGCGAAATCGCCGCCGCTCTATCCCGCGGCCAATCCCAACGTGATCGCGGTCAGCGCCACCGACCAGCAGGACAGGCTGTTCACCGCCTCCAACCGCGGCAACTACATCGCGGTCGCGGCCCCCGGCGTCGACATCTTCCTGCCGGCACCCGAGGGCAAATACCAGATCACGTCGGGAACCTCGTTCTCGGCGGCCTATGTCTCCGGCGTCGCGGCGCTGCTGCTCGAGCGCAACCACGCCTTGAAGCCGGAAGCGCTGCGCTTGGCGCTGGTGAAGACCGCGCGCGACCTCGGTTCGCCCGGCCGCGACGATCTGTTCGGCGACGGCCAGGCCGATGCGTTTGCCGCGGTCATGGCCGTTCCCGCCGACAGCGCGACGCCGGTTGCCGCAGCATCCGGTACAACAAAACGTGAAGATACCGGCACGCGCCGCAATCAGCCGGGTAGCCGCGCCATCGACCAACCCTCGCTGTCGAGCGCGGACGAATAAATCCAAGATTTCTCAGGCGGATAGGCCGGCGCCCCGGTCGCGGCTGCGACAAAGATGCGCGCAGGGCCGTCGCCAAAAAAGCAAACGCCCCCGTTGAACGTTCAGCCAGCTGCCACGACCAAATTATGTGGGAGCGGTCATCCCTCCCCATCGGTCATATCAGGCGCGAGCGCCCATCCACCCCAAGCGCCCATATGGCTTTGACCCGTCCGGTTGTCCCCCCGGACGGGTCTTTTCTTTCCAGAGCCGTTTCGAGCGAAGTGGATTCTCGGTTCGCCTGAAGAAAACGCGTCAAAACAAGAATCTAGAGCTTCAGTTCTGATGCAATCAGAACCGAGGCTCTCGGCATCCGATTTTTTGAAGTCTCGTGCTCGCGCAGCTTGCGGTTGAGAGATCGCGGCTGCGCTGGCGGCGATCGGCCGCTCGGCACGCCGCAAGCCCGTTATGCTTGTGCGGAGCTTGACTCGAAAACCCAGAAATCTCCGCGCGACTACGGTGTTTGATGACGGATGCGGTGTCGTTGCTGGACAAGTCAAAACTTTTCCACAAAATAATCATGTCGCGTCTAAATTGATTCGTGTGCGTTGCGTCCTCCGCGTCCGTATTTTCCCCTGACGGGCTGGTTCATGACACATCGCCAAGAAGTCGTTCGCGACGCTGTTAGCCGCGACATTGCCGCACGCTGGTGCGCTCTCGCCGAGCAGCGGCTGCAGCATCTTTCCGAAATGTTCGAGACCGGCCGCTGGCGCCGCTATCACTCGGAGATCGCATTTCTCGAGAATATCCAGGAGGCCAAGCGCGCGGTCCAGACCTGGCGGGCGCTTGCGACCGGCGCAGACGTCGCCGAGGCGGCCGCCAGCGTCATTCCCGCCTTCGGCTGGTCTCCGGCGACGATGCCGCGCGTGTTTCCGCGCGAGCAACAGGCGCAGACCGTACAGCCGAAAGCCGTGCACATCGCGCCCGAGACCGCCGTGCCGGTCCGGCTCGATCCCAAGCCGGACGTTCTCGCCGAGGTCACGGACGTCCCGATCGCACCGATCTCCGTGCCGCCCGCGATGGCGCCGGCGACGGCACCTGCCGCGGTGGCATCGTACACCGCCCCTGCAGAGATGCCACCGCTCAGGGCTCCCGCTGCGCGGGCGCCGCTGACCGCACCGGTTGTGAGGCCACCGGTCGCCACGCCCGCCGCGATGGCGCCATTCACCGCGCCCGTTGTGAGGCCGCCCGTCGCCGCGCCTGCCGCGATGGCAGCACTCCTGCCGCAGTTCGCGCCGCCCGCCGCCGAAATCGTCGCGGCCCCCGACCGCGTCGTCGAATTCACCTTCAGCCTCGACGGCCTGGAAGCGAAATACCCGCTGCTCAGGAACGCGTTCTAGCGCCGCACCGCATTCCCACCGACCACGACCTGCGCGAAGCGCTGGGCGCCATCGGCTGATAGATCCGGCGTCACCGCACGCGCATGGTCCAGCCCCACCACGGCGCCGCGCGGGGTCTCGGATATTATGTTGTTGTTGACGAGCGCGGTGCCGGCACCCGGCACGACAGAGACGCCGACGCCGGCCAGCGCCTTGCGGATCACGTTGCCCGTGATCGCGACGTCGCGCAGATATTTACCCCAGCCGGCGACGATGCCGTAGGACGGTGCGTTCTCGATCACGTTGCCGGTCACGGACGAATCCGCCTCGATATAGATGCCGACGCCGGCATCGTCGTCCGGCGCGGTGCCGATCGGCCGTTTCGGGATCAGGTTGCGGATGATGTTGCCCTGGACCACCGCGATGCGGCCGCCTTCGTTGAAATTGCAGACGGAGACGCCGACGGCGGCGCCATCCACCGTGTTGTTGGCAATCACCGCGGCTTCGAACGCGAACTCGGAATAAAGCGCGACCTCGCGCACGTCGCTGACGCTGTTGCCTGATATGTGGATGTTGGAGGCGGAGTTGCCGCGCACCGCCGAATAGTCGCAGTTCCTGATGCGGTTGCCCCGCACGATCACGTTGCCGGCGCGGAAGGCGTTGATGGCGTTGCCGTACTGGCCGGAGCCGCCGGGACCTGCCTTGATGTCCTCGATGCGGTTATCTGCGACCAGCGTCCCGTCGTCGCCGATCGCGGTACGCAGGATCTCGATGCCGTTGTCGTTGGTGCCGGTAATGGTGTTGCGGGACACGCTGAGCCCCCTGGCGTCGAACGAGACCACCGCCGTCAGCGCGATGTTCGTGAAAATGTTGCCGGAGATGTCGCCCGACACTTGCTCGAGCCAGATGCCGCTGCCGCCGGAATCGATGATTTCGCAATTGGTGATGCGGGCGTCGCGTCCGCCCAGGATGTGGATCAGGCCGCGCCGGGCCGGCAGCGGAAACTTGCCGCCGTCGAAGGTGATGCCGGTGAGGCCAATCGCGTCGGAACCGTCGCTCTGGATCGCCGACGCTCCGCCCGTGAAGAGGAGCTTGGTCGCGCCGCGCACGCCAATCAGTTGCGCGCCGTTCGGCAGCCGCAACAGGCCGGTCCGGTAGACGCCCGGCGGCAAGGCGAGCGGCATTTGCGCCCGCGCGGCCTCGTCGATCGCACGCTGAAGCGCTCGGGTCTGATCCTCGCTGCTGCCGGGACGCACGCCGTATTGCGTGGCGTCGCGGCCCAGCAGCGACGTCAGCGGCGCGGCGCGCGCAGCGTCGGCCGGCATGGCGAGCGCACCGGCGATGCCCGCGGTCGAAGCCCCGATGAGATGACGGCGATTGAGGTCCATGACGCGTCCTCCGGCGGACGCGGGAGATGTCCGCAGCGGTTAGGTAGCGCAGCGCGGCTCAGGGCGTCTGGATTGTTCGCGGTAGGGTTAAATGTTTACGCAAAAGACGGTGTCGTAGGGTGGGTTAGCCGTAGGCGTAACCCACCACGGTCTCTGTCCGCGGACATAGAAGAGGTGGATTATGCTTCGCTAATCCACCCTACGAGACCGAGGTGTTCCGCGTCTTCCGCGCCAACTGCACCATCTCCATCAGCATCGCTTCCCCCGCATCCACGAGTTCCTCCAGCGTGATCCGCGGTGCGCCCTTGCGTCGCACCGCGCCGCTGCGCGCGAGCAGGGGAATGTGGATGAACGCGGCAAGCTGCGGGCCGCCGGCTCTCACGTTCTCGATCGCGCGCCAGCTCAGATAGTTGCAGAGATAGGCGCCGGCATCGCGCGAGGCGCGGGCATCGATGCCGGTGAGGCGCGCGGTGCGCAGCAGCCGTGCGGTGTGCGGGCCGAACATCATGGCATCCGCATGACCGGCGATGCCGCGTTTGCTGGAGCGGGTGTTGGCGGCATCGGGCCAGAGCATGGTGACGGCGTTGCGCGCGCGGGTCTCGATCCGAAGGTAAGGCGTGCGCGCGGCGAGGCCGAACATCAGAAGCGCACGCGGCTTCACCTTCGCGAGCACCTCGGGCAATTGCCGGTCGACCGCGGCATAGGTGACCGGAAAGATGTGGCTGGCGATCGCGACGTCGTCCAGTGCCGGGCGGCGCAGTTGCGCTAACCGCGCGACCAGCGGCTGGGTCGGGTTATAGGGCGCGCCGGGGAACGGCCCGAAGCCGGTGAGGAGAATGCGGAGCTTTTCGCTCATTGCAGCAACTCCAGGATCTGCTCGGCGGCGACGGCTGGTGTGAGATGACCGTCGGCGACTTCAGCCTCGATCCTCCGGACTTTCGTTCGCACCGACGCCTCGCTGCGCAGCCGTGCCAGCATGCGCTGCTCCAGCATCGACCACATCCACTTCACCTGCTGATCGCGCCGCCGTGCGGCGAAATCGCCTGATGCGTTCATCGCCTTGCGGTGATCCAGGATCTTCTGCCAGATCTTTGCGATCCCATCGCCGGTGAGCGCCGAATAGGTCTCGACCGGGGGATGCCAATGCTCGGACCGGGGGCTGAGGATGTGCAGCGCGCCGCGGTAGTCTGCGGCGGTGATCTTGGCACGCTTGAGGTTGTCGCCATCGGCCTTGTTGACGGCGATCATGTCGGCGAGCTCCACCAGGCCCTTCTTGATGCCTTGCAACTCGTCGCCGCCGCCCGGCAGCATCAGGGCAAGGAAGAAATCGGTCATGTCGCAGACCGCGGTCTCGGATTGGCCGATGCCGACGGTCTCGACCAGCACGACGTCGAAGCCGGCGGCTTCGCACAGCAGCATCGCCTCGCGCGTTTTCGCGGCAACGCCGCCGAGCGTGCCCGAAGACGGCGAGGGCCGGATGAACGCATCGCTGGAGGCCGACAGCCGCGCCATCCGCGTCTTGTCGCCGAGGATCGAGCCGCCGCTGCGCGCCGAGGACGGATCGACCGCGAGCACCGCGACCTTGTTGCCTTGCTCGATCAGATAGGTGCCGAGCGCATCGATCGTGGTGGACTTGCCGACGCCGGGAGATCCCGTGATGCCGACGCGCACCGCCTTGCCGGTGTCGGGCAGCAGCATCTGCACCAGTTCGCGCGCCAGCGCTTGGTGGTCGGCACGCCGGCTCTCCACCAGCGTGATCGCCCGCGCCAGCGCCGCGCGGCTGCCGGCGCGCAAGTCGCGAGCGAAGGATTTGATGTCGAGCGAGGCCTTCTTCTCAGTCATGCCCTGCTTTACAACGCCCCGGCAGGGCAGGCGAGGGCCGCCCGGCCGATATCACCGTGATGTTGCCACCGCTGTCTGAGGCGGCTTCACCTTGCGCCACACCCACACCATCACCGGCCACAGCAGGGCGCCGATCGCCATCGCTGCGAGGATCGCGGCGACCGGGCGCTCGAAGAACGGCAGGATGCTTCCGTCGGACTTGATCAGCGAGGTGACGAAAGCCTGCTCGACCATGGTGCCCATGACGATGCCGAGCACCATGGCGGCGACGGGATAGCCGTTCGCCTCCATGACATAGCCGATCACGCCGAAGGCGGCGACGGTGACGACGCCGAACATGTTGTTGCCGATTGCGAACGAGCCGACCGCGCAGCACAGCATGATGATCGGCATGATGGCCGAGCGGGGCGCCAGGAGGATGTAGGCGGCGACCCGGATCATGGCGATGCCGAGCGGGATCATCATGATGTTCGCGATGATGAACATCAGATAGATGGCGTACATGCTCGACGCCTTCTCGGTGAACAGCGTCGGGCCGGGATTGAGGCCCTTCATGTAGAGCACGCCGATCGCGATCGCGGCGATGGTGTCGCCGGGGATGCCGAACAGCAGCGACGGCACCCAGCCGGAGGCGATGCTGGCATTGTTGCTGGCGCCGGCTTCGACCAGGCCCTCGACATGGCCGGTGCCGAACTTCTCCGGTTCCTTGGAAAAGCGCTTCGACATCGCATAGGAGACCCACGCCGCCATATCGGCGCCGGCGCCGGGCAGCACGCCGATGATGATGCCGACGATGTTCCCGCGCGTCATTTGCCAGTGATACAGCTTGGTCAGCTTCCACTGGCCGGCCATGATGCTTCCGAACTTGCGCCGCGGCAGCGGCGGCGGCTCGGGCGTCAGCATCGCGCGCATCACCTGCGCCACCGCGAACACGCCGACCAGCGCCGGGATCGGCTCGATGCCGCCGAACAGATCGGTGATCCCGAAGGTGAAGCGCGGCACGCCGCCGGGATTCTCGATGCCGATGCAGGAGACCAGCAGGCCGATGAACATGCCGGCGATCGCCTTCACCGGCGAGGAGCGTGCGACCAGTGTGGCGCACATCAGGCCGAGCAGCGCCAGCCAGAAA
This sequence comes from Bradyrhizobium sp. 1(2017), assembly GCF_011602485.2. Taxonomy (NCBI): domain Bacteria; kingdom Pseudomonadati; phylum Pseudomonadota; class Alphaproteobacteria; order Hyphomicrobiales; family Nitrobacteraceae; genus Bradyrhizobium; species Bradyrhizobium sp. 1(2017). The sequence goes on from NZ_CP050022.2 coordinate 2,768,730, forward strand.
TATTCGAAGGTCGAGAACGACAGCGCGATCTCCGCGAGCGGCGGCGCCAGGATCATCAGCGAGAGCACGCCGGCGATGCCGCCGACTGCGGAGAACCAGACGCCGGCGCCGAGCGCAAGCTCCGCCTGGCCCTTGCGCGTCATGGCATAGGCTTCGTCGGCGTAGGCGGCGGACGCGGGCGTGCCGGGAATGCGCAGCAGCGCGCCGGGAATGTCGCCGGAGAAGATTGCCATCGAGGAGGCCGCGACGATGGTCGCGATCGCCGCGATCGGGGAAAGGTAGAAGGTGACGGGGACGAGCAGGGCGGTTGCCATCGTTGCCGACAGGCCGGGCAGCGAGCCGATCACCAGCCCGTAGACGGAAGCGGCGAACATCGAGATGATGACCTCCCAGGTGGAGATCAGCGCGAACGCATCAATCAGGGTTTTCAGCATGGGTCACCAGGGCGTCGGCAGCAGGCCGACCGGCAGCGGCACGCGGAGCAGCTTGCCGAAGATCAGGTGGATGGCGAACGGCGAGAGCGCCGCGAGCGGCAGCGCGAGCTTCCACTTGGCCCCTAACGCGGTCGAGGTGATGTAGACCATGATCGCCGCGGTGATGATGAAGCCGAGCCGGTCCGCGGCAAGGACGTAGAACAGCAGCAGCGCCGGCGGCAGCAGCGCGCGCAGGCCGTAGAGCTTGCCCTGCGGCGGCGGCGCGGCGGCCTGACCGTCCTCGAACGGGATGAGTTCTTCCTCCTCCTCGAACGAATGGCCGATGCCGAACACGATCGCGAGCCCGCACAGCGCGAGGCCGCAGCCGATCACCAGCGGGAATACGTTGGGGCCGACCGGCTGCCCCGGCACCGGCGGCAAGATCCAGCCGCCATAGGCGGCCGCAGCGCCGAGTGCGACGAGAAACGATCCCGTGACGGAGTCGGGAAGACGCATGGGGAGAAATCCTGTCAGAGGTGCACTTCCTCTCCCCGCGTGCGGGGAGAGGGCATAGGCGGCGTTGGCCGCCGTCGTTGAAGAGCGCCGATGCGCCGCATCGGCTTTGGTGAGGGGGAGTCTCCGCGAGGTAGGTGAGAGTTGGCGTCGCGGAGAGTCTCCCTCGCCCGGAATCCGCGCGTCGCGCGCATTCCGGCCTCTCCGCGCAGGCGGGGAGAGGCGATCAGAGCATTGCAGGCGCAGATCACGCCTTGCTCAGGCCGGCCGCCTTCATCGCCTCGCCCATCTGGGCGTCGCCCTTGTCCATGAAGCTGGCGAAATGGGCGGCATCGCCCCACACGGTGCCGAAGCCGCGATTGCTCATGAAGTCCTTGAACTCGGCGGAGTCGTAGACCTTCTTCAGCGCCGCGGTGAGCTTCGTTGCGATTTCAGGCGGCAGATTCTTCGGCCCGGCGATGCCGCGCCAGGCGCCGGTCGCATAGTCGATGCCCATCGCCTCCTTCAGCGTCGGCACGTCCTTGAAGATCGGGTTGCGCGCCGGTGCCATGATGGCAAGGCTCCTGGCCTTGCCCGCCTCGATGATGGCGCGCGCTTCCGGCACCGAGCAGGTGGTGAGGTCGAGACCGCCGGCGGCGAGATCCTGCATCGCGGGCGCCGCGCCGTTTGACGGCACCCAGGCCACCTGGTTGGCGGGCAGGCCCATTGCCTGCATCCAGCCGACCAGCGCCAGATGCCAGATGCCGCCCTGGCCGGTGCCCGAGGCCTTGAACTTGCCGGGAGGCGCGGCCTTGATCGCATCGGCGAGCTCCTTGACCGTCTTATACGGCGAGGACGAGGAGACCTGGATGCCGGGGGGATCCTCGTTCATCAGCGCCAGCGGCGTATAGCTCTTCGGCGTCAGCTCGGTGAGCCCCTGCCAGTGCATCATCGAGATTTCGACCGTCAGCATGCCGATGGTGTAGCCATCGGGCTGCGCGGTCGCGATCGCGCTATGGCCGACGACGCCGGAGCCGCCGGTGCGGTTGACCACGTTGAAGGGCTGGCCGAGGTCCTTTTCCAGCAGCGCCGCGACGATGCGCGCCGTCGCGTCGGTGCCGCCACCCGCGCCCCACGGCACGATCACGGTGACCGGCCGCGCCGGATAGGCTTGTGCGCGTGCGGGCTTGAAGCCGAATGCGGCGGATGCCGCAACTGCGGCGGAAGAGGCCGCAAAGGTGCGGCGCGAAATCTTGGACATTGAATGGCCTCCCAGCGGCGCCCGTGACGTCGGGCGCTCTTGTCAATGGCGGCATTCTAGTCGGCTTTGCGCCGCCCCTGCAAGGTAGCGCTACCAACGAGATCGCCATGTTGTGCGAAAGCTGGAAGCCCATCGGATAGGCATTCGGAAATCGGGTGGGTTTTGCCTGCGCAAATCGCCAACCTCAGCGCGTAACGAAAGCCAAAGGCACACCTCCGATGACCCAAGCCTATTACAGCGCCGTGCTGGACCACCCACTGGACGATGTCTGGTCGCTGATCCGCGATTTCAACAACTACCCCGCTTACATCGACGGAGTGAGCGAGAGCCAGATCGAGGACGACAAGCGCGGCGATGAAGTCGGCGCCATCAGGCGCTTCTGCTATCTCGGAAACTGGATCCGCCAGCGCCTCGTCGATCACTCGGACGGGCAGCACCGCTTGACCTATGCCGGTCTCGAAGCGCTGCCATATCCGCAAGATGATGCGAGCCAAATGGGAAGCCAGCCGCCGGCGCCGACGCGCTACCAGGGCACCATGCATTTGCGCCCGATCACCGAGGGTGACCGCACCCTCATCGAATGGTCGGTCGCCCTCGACACCGCGCCTGCGGACGCAGACCGCTGGCAAACGCTGTTTGGCTCCTGGATCCCCGATTGGACGGATTCACTGGCGCGGACACTGGCTCGCTCCCGTCCGCGATCCAGTTAGCGATGGCTCACGGCGCGTCCGCGTCGCCCTTCGGCCGCGCGCCGCCGAAGATGCGCGTGCCTTCCGCGGTGAGAAAAGGCTTCAGGGTCTCCCACGGCACGAACGCAACATATTCGCCTTCGGCGTAAGGGCCGACCGCATAGGGCGGATAGTGGAAGGTGAGGCCGGAGCTCTTGCCGGGCTCGGTCGAGGGCGCAAGCGTCACCGCGCCGATCTTGAGCAGGCTCGGCGCGAGTTCCTTGAACCACTCGTCGGTCGCGGTCTCGCTGGCGCCGCGCTTCGTCTTTTCAGCCTCGAGCGAGGCGATGATCCCTTTCACCATCGCCTTCATGTTCGGCCCGTTGTCGGCGGTCTCTGTGAAGAACGGGCGGATCGAGATGCGTTTATTGTTGGCCCTGTCCCACAGGATCGTGTTGACGTCCGAATTGGGGTGAGCGCCGCGGGTGTTCATGTAGTCGTTGCGGAGGATGCTGACGTAGCGGTCGGCAACGACGGAGCGGATCGTATATTTGCGCTCGAAATCCCAGCCGCCGTCGCGGAAAAACTGCGGGTCCGCCTTGCGGGAAGCGGCGGCCTCTGCTGCGCTCTTGTCGAGCCATTGCTTGCCTTCGGCAAGGCAATCGGCCGCGAGAGGTGCGTCAGCCTTGATCTTGTCGTCGAGGACGATGCGGGCGTCGATGCTCCTGCTCTTGATGACGGCGTCGGGCCTGGGCTCGGCGGCCAGCACGGGGCCGGCCAGGGCGCACCAGACCGCGGCCGCGACCAGGGCGCGCATGAACGTTGGCGCGAGAAACATCACGCGAAATCCTTTTGTCGGAAGATCGGCGGCGAAGCTACTCCGCCGCCTCGCTATGCCCCAGCCGCGCATTCAGCTTGCGGATCAGCTCCTCGGCGGCGTCCGCGATCACCGTGCCCGGCGGGAAGATCGCCTCCGCGCCGGCGGCATAGAGTGCGTCATAATCCTGCGGCGGCACCACGCCGCCGACGATGATCATGATGTCGTCGCGGCCCTGCTTCTTCAGCGCGGCCTTCAATTCAGGCACGGCGGTGAGGTGGGCGGCGGCCAGCGAAGAGACGCCGAGAATGTGCACGTCGTTCTCGACCGCCTGCCGCGCGGCCTCGTCGGCGGTCGCAAACAGCGGCCCGATGTCAACGTCGAAGCCGATATCGGCGAATGCGGATGCAATCACCTTCTGGCCGCGGTCGTGGCCGTCCTGGCCGATCTTGGCGACCAGGATGCGCGGGCGGCGGCCCTCCGCTTCCTCGAAGGCATCGATCAGCGCCTGAACCTTCTCGACCTGGTTGCCCATGCTGGACGCCTCCCGCTTGTAGACGCCGGTGATGGATTTGATCTCGGCGCGGTGCCGGCCGAACACCTTCTCCATCGCCTCCGAAATCTCGCCGACGGTCGCCTTGGCGCGCGCGGCGTCGATCGCGAGCGCCAGCAGATTGCCGTTGCCTTCGCCCGCCGAACGCGTGATCGCGGCGAGCGCGGCCTCGACGTCCTTCTGGTTGCGCTCGGATTTCAGCCGCGTCAATTTGTCGATCTGCAAGCGCCGGACATTGCTGTTGTCGACCTTGAGGATGTCGATCGGCGCCTCGTCAGTCGGCTTGTACTTGTTGACGCCAATCACCGCCTGCTTGCCGGCATCGATGCGCGCCTGGGTCTTGGCCGAGGCTTCCTCGATGCGCAGCTTCGGCACGCCGGCCTCGATGGCCTTTGCCATGCCGCCGAGCTCTTCGACCTCCTGGATGTGGGCCCACGCCTTGGCCGCAAGATCGCGCGTGAGCCGCTCGACATAGTACGAGCCGCCCCAGGGGTCGATGATGCGGGTGGTGCCGCTCTCCTGCTGCAGGAACAGCTGGGTGTTGCGGGCGATGCGCGCCGAGAAATCGGTGGGCAACGCCAAGGCTTCGTCGAGCGCGTTGGTGTGCAGCGACTGGGTATGGCCTTGCGTCGCCGCCATCGCCTCCACCGTGGTGCGCATCACGTTGTTGAAGACGTCCTGTGCGGTCAGCGACCAGCCTGATGTTTGCGAATGCGTGCGCAGCGACAGCGAGCGCGGGTCTTTGGGATTGAACGGCTTGAGCAGCTTTGCCCAGAGCAGGCGCGCCGCGCGCAGCTTGGCGACTTCCATGAAGAAGTTCATGCCGATCGCCCAGAAGAACGACAGGCGCGGCGCGAAGCGGTCGACGTCGAGGCCGGCGGCAAGGCCAGCGCGAAGATATTCGACGCCGTCGGCAAGCGTATAGGCGAGCTCGAGGTCCTGCGTCGCGCCGGCCTCCTGCATGTGATAGCCGGAGATCGAGATCGAATTGTATTTCGGCATCTTCGTGGAGGTGTAGGCGAAGATGTCCGAGATGATCCGCATCGAGGGCGCGGGCGGATAGATATAGGTATTGCGCACCATGAACTCTTTCAGAATGTCGTTCTGAATGGTGCCCGAGAGTTTTTCCGGCGGCACGCCCTGTTCGCCCGCGGCCGCGACGTAGAGCGCGAGGATCGGCAGCACCGCGCCGTTCATGGTCATGGACACGCTCATCTGGTCGAGCGGAATCCCCGCGAACAGCGTGCGCATGTCGTAGATGGAATCGATGGCCACGCCGGCCATGCCGACGTCGCCGCCGACGCGCGGATGATCGCTGTCATAGCCGCGGTGCGTGGCGAGATCGAACGCGACCGAAAGGCCCTTCTGTCCGGCCGCGAGGTTGCGGCGGTAGAACGCGTTGGAATCCTCCGCCGTGGAGAAGCCGGCATATTGCCTGACGGTCCAGGGCTGGTTGACATACATGGTCGGGTAGGGGCCGCGCAGGTAAGGCGCGATGCCCGGATAGGTCTCGAGGAAATCGAGCCCCGCGAGATCGGCCTCGCCATAAGCGGGCTTCACCAGAATGCCCTCGGGCGTCAGCCACGGCTCGGCGCTACCTGATGGCGTTGCGGTGGCAGCGCGCTCGAAGGCGATGTCGGCGAAATTGGGAATGCGGCTCATGGTTTCAACCATATCATGGACGCTCAATCATGATCCGGATGCTGATGGCTGACGATGGTCGCCATCTTCTCCGGTCCGTAATTCTGCTGCGTGGTCAGGCTCGGCAAATTGGAGATGCCGACCACCCAGCCGAGGCGGGATTCGGTGCCGAACTGCCGCGTCGGGATGACGCGGTCGGGGTGATCGAAGGCGCCGGTCATGATCTCGATCCGGTCGCCGTCGATGCGGCCAAAGCTCAGCGGCGTGCCGCAGGCCGCGCAAAAGCCGCGTTCGGCGATTGAGGAGGAGCGGAAGAACGACGGCCGTCCCTTGGACCAGGCGAAATCCGTCTTGGTGATGTCGGCAAAGGAGGCGAACGGCGCGCCGGCTGCTTTCTGGCACATCCGGCAATGGCAGATCGACACCCTGGTCGGTGCCGCCGTCACTCCAAAGCGCACGGCGCCGCATTGGCAGCCGCCGGTGAGAACGGGTTTGCTGGTGTCGGTCATGCCTGCTCCATCCGATGGTAGGCGTCTTGCAGTGTTGCAAGCGCATCGCCTCCGGCGAAGACAAAACCGGTGACGCCGGCTGCGCGCAGGGCCGCCTCGGCATCCGTCGGGCGGCCTGCAAGATAGATATGTCGCGCGCCGGCCGTTTGCAGGGCCTTGGCCGTGGCTTCGGCGTGTTCCGCATAGACCTTGTCGCTGGAACAAAGACAGGCGAGTCCGGCGCCGGAGGCCTTGAAGGCGGCGGCGAGCTTGGCCGGATCGGCAAAACCCTCGCTGTCGACGGCCTCGATGCCGCCGGCCTCGAAGAGGCTCTTGGCAAAAGTCGCGCGCGCCGTGAAATCGGCAGGCGTGCCGAGATTGGCCAGGAACACCTTTGGCCGGGCGCCCCGCGCCTTCAACGCCGCATCCGACTTGTCGCGCAGCGCCTCGAACGGTTCCGCCAGCCGGATCGGTGGCAGCGCCTCGAATTTGAACTTCTGTTCGCCATAGGGCGCGAGCGCGACCGGTGTCGCTTTCAATACGGTGGCCTCGCTCTCGTGCAGGTTCGGAAACTCGCTGGCGCCGGTCAGCACGTCGCGGCGCTTTGCGATGTTGCCGTCGCGCGCCTTTCGCGCCGCCGCCACCTTGCTCTGGAATACGCCCTGCTGAAGCGCGGCAAAGGCGCCGCCGGCTTTCTCGCTCTCCTGGAACAGCGCCCAGGCCGCATCGCAAAGCTGCGCCGTCAGCGTCTCGATGCCGCCTGCGCCCGCCGCGGGATCGCTGACCTTGGCGAGGTTGCTTTCCTCCAGCAGCAGGAGCTGCGTGTTGCGTGCCACGCGGCGCGCGAAAGGATCGGGCAGCCCGAGCGCGAGCGTGTGCGGCAGCACCGTGATCGCGTTGGCGCCGGCGAGCCCTGCCGCGAACGACGCGATGGTCGCGCGCAGCATGTTCACGTAGGGATCGCGCTGCGTCAGCATGCGCCAGGCGGTGTCGGCGGCAATGAACAGCGGCTTTGGCGTCAGGCCGCAAGCCGTCTCGATGCGCGCCCATAGCAGCCGCAGCGCGCGGAATTTCGCCATGGTCAGGAACTGGTCGGCGTGGGCGGCGAGCCGCGCATAGACCATGCCTTGCGCGGCTTCCATCGGGATGCCGGAGCCTTCGATCGCGCGCAGATAGGCGACGCCGCAGGAGAGCACGAAGGCAAGTTCCTGCACCTCGGAGCCGCCGGCATCGTGGATCGCGCGCCCGTCGGCGGACGCGAAAGGCCCCTTGAAGCCAAGCGCGGCGAGGCCCTTGATCGCGCCGGCGACGGCGGGAATGATTTCCTCCCACGTATAGGGGCTGTGACCCCACACTGCGAGGGCTGCGAGCGGATCGAGCCCGAAGCGGATGTCACAGGCGGCGGGATCGAGGCCTGCGCTCTTCACATATTCCGCGACATGGATCGCGGCCATCCGCGATTGCGGGCCGATCTCGAGCTCGAGGCCGATGCCGGCGTCGAGATGGATGTCCTTCAAGACCTTTGCGACCGCATCGGCAGAAGGTTCCAGGCCGAAACCATGCGCGCCGCTGCCGCCGGCGAACACCAGCGCGAGACCGGTCGCGCCGCTCTCGAGATCCTGCAACGCCTGCGCATTCGCGAGCGCCGCATCGGGATGGTCGATTCGCTGGATGATCTGCCAGGGCGCAGCGGCCGGCCGCCCCACGACCGGCGCGACACCCTTGGCGCGCGGATAGAGCGGGTCGATCTTGATTCCGTCATAGGTCTTGCCGACCAGCTTCTCAAACGGCGCGCCCTTCAGCACGCCGTCGACCAGCTTGCGCCAATCCTCGACGGTCGCCTTGGGGAAATCCGCCGCCAGCGGCAGGTCGTCAGTCACGGAGGTCATGCGGCGCGGGGCTCCCGAAAAACTTGTTGTTCGCAGGCGAAATTGCCACGGCGGACCGTCCCTGCAAACGGTTGTTTTTGGTTAACCGGTATCCGGAAGCCGCTCAATGCCTTGCGTCGAGACGCTGGCGAGCCCGTCGCGCACACGAATGCCTGAGATCACGCGCTCGGGCGCAATTTCCGCCAGCGGGACCAGCACGAAGGCCCGTTCGAACAGGCGCGGATGCGGCAGGGTCAGATCGGGCTTCTGCAAAGAGACATCGTCATAGGCGATCATGTCGAGATCGAGGGTGCGCGGACCCCAGCGCCGCTCCTTGTTCCGCGTGCGTCCGAACTTCTGCTCGACCTTCTGCAGCACGAACAGCAGCGCATGCGGATCGAGGCCGGTCTCGATCTCGATGCAGGCATTGATGAAGGGCGCCTGCTCCTCGTCGCCCCAGGGCGGCGTTGCGTAGTCCGACGACCGCGCGATCAGCGCGGCCTGCGCCATGCCGCAGACATGAGCGATCGCCTTGCCGAATGTCGCGCGGACATCGCCGACATTGCCGCCGAGTGCGATCAGCACGCTCGCCATGTCAGGGATGCCGCGAGCGCGTCAGCATGATGCCGACATCGTCGAAGATGGCGGCGATCGGTGCATGCGGCTTGTGCACGGTGATCTTCACGGCGCGGATGCGCGGGAAGTGCGACAGGATGGCATCGGCAACGGCGCCGGCCGCGCGCTCCAGCAGCTTGTAATTGGTGTTCTTGAACGCAGCCGTCGTGGTCGCCACGACCTCCGCATAGGACACGGTGTCGGCGAGCCGGTCGGTGCGCGAAGGCTCGGACAGGTCGGTGTAGAGCTCGAGGTCGATGACAAAACGCTGGCCGACTTCGGTTTCGTGATCCATCACGCCGTGGCGGGCGTGGATCGACAGGCCGGTCACGAAGATCGTATCGGTCATTGCTTGCTCTCGATTGCATGCGCGACCCGCAGGGCCTGCAAGGTCTCGGCGACGTCATGGGTGCGGATGATTCTGGCGCCGCGCTGCGCGGCGATCAGATGTGCGGCGATCGACCCGGCGAGGCGCCCCGATGGCTCCGACGGCGAGACCGAGGCGATGAAGCGCTTGCGCGAGGCGCCGACCAGGATCGGCAGGCCGAACATGTCGAGCTCGCGCAGCCGCGCCAGCGCGATCATGCTCTGCTCGGCCGTCTTGCCGAAGCCGATACCGGGATCGAGCACGATCTTTTCACGTGCGATGCCGGCCCTGGCGGCGATATCCAGCGAACGAAGGAAAAAGGTCTTCATGTCAGTGACGATGTCGATGCTGGGATCGGCATTGTCGCGGTTGTGCATGACGATGACCGGAACGCCTTTCGCTGCGACCAGCGGCGCCATGGCGGCGTCGCGTTGCAGGCCCCAGACGTCGTTGACGATCGCCGCGCCCTGGTCGAGTGCAAAGGCCGCCACCTCCGCCTTCATGCTGTCGATCGAGATGGGCACGCCGAGCGCCGCGACGCCAGCGAGGACCGGCTTCAGCCGGGCGAGCTCGTCGTCCGCCGTGACCGGCTGGGCGCCGGTGTAGGGCCGGGTGGACTCGGCGCCGATGTCGATGATGTCGACACCATCGGTGATCATCGCCCGGGCCCGCGCGAGCGCCTGCTCGGGCGCGATGAACTTGCCGCCGTCGGAGAAGGAATCGGGGGTGACGTTGAGCACGCCCATCACGGCCGGGACGGGCCGTTCCAGCAGCGTCCGCAGCACATCAGGCCCGGCCGAGCCGGCCGGCGGGACTGATGGGAAGGGCGAGGCATTCATGCGCGTGGCATTGCGCTGTCGGGGAGGGGGAGTCAAGGAGGGATTGGCGGGCTTTGGGCGTGGCCGGACGTTACGCAGGATGACGCTCTCGTGGCCGGACGCAGCGCTTTTTCAGCGGTGCGCTGCAGAGCCGGGGCCTATGTGTCGCCGAGAGCTGTTTGCGTGGTATGGGTCCCGCTCTGCGCAGCAACGCGAAGGGCGTTGCAGCGCGTCCGGGACATGAGGCCGAACGTCCGCGGCTAATACGTGATCTTCGGCGGCAGCTTCTTCGCCTTGGCGATGATGTCGCTGACGGACTTCTCGGACGGCAGGATGCGGAGGAGCTTCTTCTTCTCGTTGGCGTCCCGCATGCTCTGGGCGAGCCTTGCCGGATTGCGATAGGCGAGCTCGCGCACGGTGGTGACGCCGGCGGCGCGAACGAGGTTGACCTTGGCCCGGCCCATGCCGGGGATGCGCATGTAGTCGGAGACGTTGGCCCATTCCAGCAGCAGCTGTTCGCTGATGCCGGTCTTGGCGGACAGCGCCTTGCGGCCCTTCACGGTGGAGGCGGCCTCGAGCAGCGCGTCGGTGGTGCGGATTCCCTGCGCCTTCAACTTGTTGGCGGCAAAGACCGACAGGCCCTCAATCTCGGAGATCGGATATGTCATGATGCTCGATATGAAATGCGTGGCTTCAGGCGAATTGGCTGAGGCCCGGCGTCCCCGCGATGATCTTGCCCATCTGATCCGCTCCGATTTTGTCTCGGCCGAAGCGGAAAAGTTCACGGGCGACGTTTTGAATCTCCGACATGCCGAGTCCAAGGCCCATCAGGCGCGTGCCGACGGCCATCAGGCTGCCGCCCATCAGCCGCGACAGTCCGCCGCCGCTCCTGGACGCCTCGATCGCGGCGTCCGCACCGGGAATCTGGTCGATCAGGGCCTGCACGCTGTCGGAAGGACCCTCGCTGCGGAGAAAGCCCAGGATAATGCCCACGGTCTTTTCGGCGACAGCACTATCTATGCCGGCGTTTGTCGCCAGCCGTCCGATCAGCTCGTCCATATGGCCTGCCCCTCAGCCGGTTCACATGCCGGAATATTGCTTTCGAAAAATGATCTTGAGCCGGTGCGATGTGAATTTCAAGCGATGAACGCCGGCGTGGCCCTCGAACGCGCGTAAAGTGTTGCAGCGGTGCAAGAGCGGAGATGGAATCGGCAAGAAATTGCCGCGGTGCGAACGCACCGTTGCGACTTTCGGACGATGCCGCCCCGTCGTGTCCGACAATGTCGCATGCTCAGCTCGCCTCATGGCGCGTTGAATGATTTTAATCGACGCACAACATACGTTAAACTACGGAACTGGTGCATTCGAGTTTCCAGACGCGAAACGTGCAGAGAGATCAGAGAGAACAATGACCGCACAGGACAGCAAGCTCGGCGACACCGACGGCAAGATCTTCGTCGGCAAGGGCGACGAGCAGGCCTGGCTGACGCTGGCGCTCGCCAATCGCCACGGCCTCGTCACGGGTGCAACCGGAACCGGCAAGACGGTGTCGTTGCAGGTGATGGCGGAAGGATTTGCGCGCGCCGGTGTTCCGGTCTTCGCCTCCGACATCAAGGGTGACCTCTCCGGCATCTCCGAGGCCGGAGAGGCCAAGGACTTCATCGTCAAGCGCGCCACCGAAATGGGGCTGACGTTCCAGCCCGACCAGTTCTCGACGGTGTTCTGGGACGTGTTCGGCGAGCAGGGCCACCCGGTGCGGGCGACTGTCACGGAGATGGGGCCGCTTCTGCTCGCGCGCATGCTCGATCTGAACGACGTGCAGGAAGGCGTGCTCAACGTCGCCTTCCGTGTCGCCGACGACAACGGTCTCACCCTGATCGACATGAAGGACCTGCGTGCGTTGCTCGACGCCATCGTGCCCGACAGCGCGAGGAAGGGGGCGGACGCGGAGGCGGATCCGTTCACCGCCATCCGCAAGGCCGCGCAGGGTTTCGGCAACGTCAGCAAGGCCACCGTCGGCACCATCCAGCGCCAGCTCCTGGTGCTGGAGAACCAGGGCGGCACCAAATTCTTCGGCGAGCCGGCGTTGACGCTGAAGGATTTCATGAAGACCGATCGCGACGGCCGCGGCATGGTCAACATCCTCGTCGCCGACAAGCTGCTGCAGAGCCCGCGGCTTTATGCGACGTTCCTGTTGTGGATGCTGTCGGAGCTGTTCGAGGAGTTGCCCGAGGCCGGCGACCTGCCCAAGCCCAAGCTCGTGTTCTTCTTCGACGAGGCGCATCTTCTGTTCAACGATGCGCCCAAGGCGCTGATGGACAAGATCGAGCAAGTGGTGCGCCTGATCCGCTCCAAGGGCGTCGGCGTCTACTTCGTGACGCAGAACCCGGTCGACGTGCCCGACCGCGTGCTCGGACAGCTGGGCAACCGGGTCCAGCATGCGCTGCGCGCCTTCACGCCACGCGACCAGAAGGCGGTCGCTGCGGCGGCCCAGACCTTCCGGCCCAATCCGAAGCTCGACACAGCCAAGGCGATCACGGAGCTCGGCAAGGGCGAGGCCCTGGTCTCCTTCCTCGAAGGCAACGGCACGCCTTCGATGGTCGAGCGGGTGATGATCCGGCCGCCGACGGCCCGGATCGGATCGATCACGCCGGAGGAGCGCAAGGCGATCATGGATGCCAGCCCATTCAAGGGCAAATACGACACCGCCGTCGATTCCGAGTCGGCCTACGAGATCCTTCAGAAGCGCATCGCCGGTACGGCGGTGACGGCCGATAGTGCGACCGGTGGAAGCGGTGGCGGCATCCTCGGCCAAATCGGCTCGATCGTCGGCAGCATTTTCGGCACCAACGTCAAGCGCGGCCGTCTGTCGGCCGGTCAGGTCATTGCGCGCGACGTGACGCGATCGGTGACCAACCAGGTGATCGGCGGCATGGCCGCCAATATCGGCAAGTCGGTTGGCGGCCAGCTCGGCGGCTCGATCGGCCGCACGCTGGTGCGCGGCGCGCTCGGCGGGTTGCTGCGGCGGTAGGCCGCAACCCCGGCGGAAGGGCAGCACGCGATGCTCGGGTGGTATTCGGTTGTCCTGACGAGAGACTGCTAATCGCAGGCGGCACAAATTGCGGTGAGGGGCTCTCCAAGCGCCCTTCCGTCTGCTACGTGCTAGTCCCGACGCCGACTGGACGCACCCTTGACCTCGACCGCCTCCTTAGCCAAACCCGATGCGCCGCGACGCCTGTCGCTGCGTGCGCCGCTGGACCTGCTTTTCCTGTTCTGCTGCGTCCTCCTGACCGCCGACGTGCTCGTCCCCGAGATCTTCGGCCACGGCAAGACCAAGGATTACGGGCTGTGGTACTGGGCCGGGCAGCAGGTCTTGCAGGGGCAGCCGCTCTATCCTGGCCAGGCCAACGCGTATTTCGACTTCATCTATCCCCCGCTGCCCGCGATCCTGCTGGCGATCCCGAGCTGGTTCGGCAAGACCCCGCTCTATGTCGTCCTGTCGATCCTGAATGCGGTTGCGTGGTGGTACACCGGGATGTTCTCCCAGGCCTTGGCCGGATCGGACCGCAAGCCCGGTCCCTGGCTGGAAGCGCTGCCAGCCTTGGTCACCGTGACCTTCGTGTTCGACATGTTCGACCTCGGTCAGCCGAACCTCGTGCTGCTGGCGATGATGCTCTACGGCTTCTGGAGCCTGCGGCAGCAGCGGTCCTGGCTTGCAGGCTTCATGTTCGCGCTCGCCACCGCCATCAAGGTGTTTCCGATCGCGGTGCTGCCCTATCTGGTCTGGCGGCGGAAATGGTCGGCCGTCGTCGCGACGGTCGCCTTCACCGGCATCCTGCTCTATGTCGTGCCGGCGCCGATCCGCGGCTTCGAGCGCAACGCCGCCGAGCTTGCGACCTGGTACCAGGCCATGGTCGGGTCGAGCTCGGAAAGAGGCTTCGGCCAGCGCGACGAGCAGAACTGGTCATGGGTCAACCAGTCCCTCATTGCCGTCACGCATCGGCTGGTCCGGCCGATCAACTACAATCAGGAAGATCCCAACAAGCCGCCGCGGACGATGAATATCATCGACGTCGATTACAGGACGGCGAACTGGATCGTGCTGGCGCTGTCGGCCGTCCTCGGACTCGGCTTCGTCGCGATCATGCCGCGGCAAGCGCGACGAACGGCGCGCTCCGATGCCGAGGAACTCGGCATCCTGTTCTGCCTGATGACGATCGCCTCGCCTCTGGCGCGGCAATACTATTTCATGTGGCTGTTCTTTCCGATCACGGTGCTGACGCTTCGGGCCGCCTTCGACGCGCGGGCGCATGTGCGGCTGGGAACCTGGCTCGCTTTGGGCGCGGCCGGCATCCTCATGCTGCTGTCGCTGCCGTGGTTTCCCAACGTCATCCAGGCCTGGGGCAATAACCTCATTGCGACCGCAATCCTGGCCGGTAGCCTCGCATGGCACATCCGCCATCCGCCGGTTGCGGCTGGCTCCGAACCGGCGGCAGAGCTAAAAGCGCAAACGTCTTGAGATTCACCAGCCAGGAACACGCCATGCCCAACGCGCAGCTTCAATCCGTGCTCGACCACATCGACAAGGATTTTGACAACAGCCTGGAGCGCCTGTTCTCGCTGTTGCGGATCAAGTCGATCTCGGCCGATCCGGCCTTCGCCGCCGACTGCAAGGCGGCAGCCGAGCACCTCGCCAAGGACATTGCGAGCCTCGGTGTTGCCACCGAGGTGAGGCCGACCGCCGGCCACCCGGCCATCGTCGGCAAGACCGGAGCAGGCGGACGTCCGCACGTGCTGTTCTACGGCCATTACGACGTGCAGCCGGTCGATCCGCTCGATCTCTGGCACCGCCCGCCGTTCGAGCCCGTCGTCACCGACCATGCCGATGGCCGCAAGATCATCGTCGCGCGCGGCGCCGAGGACGACAAGGGCCAGGTCATGACCTTCGTCGAGGCGTGCCGCGCCTGGAAGAAGGTGACGGGCTCGCTGCCGATCGACGTCACCTTCCTGATCGAAGGCGAGGAGGAGGTCGGCTCGAAGAATTTCGTGCCCTTCATCGAGGCCAACAAGGACGAGTTCAAGGCCGACTACGTGCTGGTCTGCGACACCGGCATGTGGGACCGCAACACGCCGGCGATCACGACCTCGCTGCGCGGCCTGCTCTATGAAGAGCTGAAGATCACCGCCGCCAATCGCGACCTGCATTCCGGCGTGTTCGGCGGCAGCGCGATGAATCCGATCCGCCTGCTGACGAAAATCCTTGGCAGCCTGTTCGACGACGACAACCGCATCACCATCCCCGGCTTCTATGACGGCGTGAAGGACCTGCCGCCCGACATCCTGGAGCAATGGAAGAAGCTCAATCTCACGCCCGAGATGTTCCTGAAGCCGATCGGGTTGTCGATCCCTGCGGGCGAGAAGGGGCGGCTCTTGATCGAGCAGGCCTCCTCGCGCCCGACCTGCGATGTCAACGGCATCTGGGGCGGCTATATCGGCGAAGGCTCCAAGACGGTGATCCCGTCCCACGCTTCAGCCAAGGTCTCGTTCCGCCTGGTCGAGGGGCAGGACCCCGCGAGGATCCGCAAGGCCTTCCGCGACTATGTGACGGCGCGCATTCCCGCCGATTGCAAGGTCGAGTTCGGCGACCATTCCGCCGCGCCCGCGGTCGCGCTCGACTGGAACATGAAGCCGCTGGCCGCCGCCAGCAAGGCCCTGGCGGAGGAATGGGGCAAGGAGACCGTGCTGATGGGCTCGGGCGCCTCGATCCCGATCGTCGCCGACTTCAAGCGCACGCTTGGCCTCGATTCCCTGTTGGTCGGTTTCGGATTGGACGACGACAACATCCATTCGCCGAACGAGAAGTACGACCTGCGAAGCTTCCAGAAAGGCATCCGCTCCTGGGCCCGCATCCTCGCGGCACTGGCGGAGGTGAAATAGGCACCGCTGTGGGCAAAGCGCAGCGTGCCCACCACCTCCCAGGCGAGGTCTAGGATGGTGGGCACGGCGCTATGCGCCTTTGCCCACCCTACGAAATCTCTCAAATAAAAACGCCGCCCGGAATTGGGCGGCGTTTCATTCCAGAACGTGCAGAGGTAGTTCGACAATTACCCTACACGAAATCTCGAAAATCTCAAGACCGGTAACCCGGAAGCTCTCGGTCGAGCTTGCGCAGCAGCGGCGGCCACACGAGGTTGGTGGCGCGCAGCTCGGCACGGTCGCGGTTGGCAAGCAGCTCGGTGTTCTTGTCGATCGCAACGTCGTCGACCGGATAGACCGGCGTGCCCAGCGCGCGCGTGCGCACCTGCATCGAGCAGGCGCGCTCCAGGTGATACATGCGCTCGAAGGCGGAGGCGACCGAGCGGCCGACGGTCAGCGTCCCGTGGTTGCGCAGGAGCATGTGGTTGTGGTCGCCGAGGTCCTTCTGCAGGCGCGGGCGCTCGTCGTGGTCCAGCGCGATGCCCTCATAGTCGTGATAGGCGAGATCGTGGGTGACGAGCTGGGCGGTCTGGTTGAGCGGCAGCAGCCCTTCCGCGCTGCTCGACACCGCGGTGCCGTCGAGGGTGTGGAGATGCAGCACGCAGATCGCGTCCTCACGCACCTCGTGGATCGCCGAATGGATGGTGAAGCCGGCGGGGTTGATGCTGTATTCGCTCTCGGTGAGCTGGTTGCCGTGCAGATCGACCTTGACGAGGCTGGACGCCGTGATCTCGTCGAACATCAGCCCGTAGGGATTGATGAGGAAATGATGGTCGGGGCCGGGCACGCGCGCGGAGATGTGGGTGTCGACCAGATCGTCCCAGCCGTACAGGGCGACGAGGCGATAGCAGGCGGCGAGATTGACCCGTTGCTGCCACTCGGCCTCCGTCATGTTCGACGGCACTTCCTTCAGGCGCGCTTCCGCTGGCGACATGGCTGATCTCCGAACATCGTTGTTGCGGGGAGGGAGCGTAGTCTTGGTTGAAGTCTGCGGCAAGGCACGGGGAGCGTGGCTGTCGCGCGTAGCCTGTATGCTTGTCCGCCGTAGCTCGGAGCGCGAGGGCGGAAGCGAAAATAGCCCGGATGTCGCGGAGCCTGTCATCGAGCGGTGCTCTGCGCCGACCCGTTGGCTCATCCGGGCTACGGGAGAAGAATATTACGGCGCCGGGATCGACAGCAGGCTGGAAATGCCGCGGCCGCGGATGTCGTAGACGCGGGCGAACACCACGTCGTCGCGCTTGATCTCGACCATGACCGGTGCGGTGAGGCCCTTGCAGTAGAACTCGCCGAGTGTCATCGCGAAATCGGCCGCGTTGGAATCCCAGCCGATGGTGAAGTCGGGGCCGAGCGCGACCTGGGCGGGGCGCTGCGGACCGCACACCGCGACCTTCCATTTGCGATTGACGGGCGGCACTTCCTGGCGCTCGACGAGCTGCTCGCGCAATTCGTCCGAGGCCTGCTTCAGCGCCAGGCCCCAATAGTCCAGCATGAAGCGGTCATCGGCGCCGCGCACGGTGCCGGCGATGTGGTTGAAATGGGTGTACTGATAAGGATGCAGCCGGATCATCTCGGCGAGCGAGAGCGCGAGGCCGAAGCAAAAGGTCGCGAGCACGACCGGCTGCCAGGTGCGGTGATTGGTGCGCAGGCGCTCCATGGCCCAGGCGAAGGCGACGCCGCCGAGCGCCGCCATCGGCGGGATCACGAAGACGAAATGGCGGATGCCGTTGTACAGCGCCGGCCGCTTCACCATCGCGATCACGAGCGGGAGGGTCGCGGCGAGCGTCAGCATCAGGAGGATGGTCTTGCGGCGCGCCGGAACCTCGCGGCGCGGCAGCATGGCGAAAGTGCCGACCACGGCGCCCGCCATCAGCACCAGCATCACTTCGGGCAGCTGCAGCGCGAACAGCGTCGGCAGATAGGACCAGGGCATGTCGGGCACGGACACGATCGCACCGTCGAACATTTCCTTCCAGGGCTTCTCGAAGAAGTGCGAGAAGTAGGTCAGCGCCTCGAAGGGATTGCCGGGCTCCATGATCGACCACGGCCAGATCAATCCCATCACGAGATAGCCGAACACGAGGCCCGGCAGCAGCACATAGACGACATGGGCGAAGCGGCGGATCGCCTCGCGCCGCCCCTCGTTGCGCAGCTCCTCCAGGAACAGCGGGACGAAGCCGAGCATGGCATAAACCAGCGCGAGGCCACCGAGAACGCGGCAGCCGAGCGACAGGCCGGCTCCCAGGCCGACGATCAGGATCGTGCGCGGCGACGGCTGCGGATATTCCTCGGCGAGCCGGACGAGGCCGAGCATCAGGATGATCATGGCCACCGCGAAAGGCGCATCCTTCGGGTTCATGAACATGTGGCCGTAGAAGATCGGGCACAGCGCGAGCAGCAGAAGCGCGGCAAGGCCGGCGAGGGGGCCGCCGATGCGGCGGCCGAGCCGCCACGTCACCGCAAGCCCGATCACGCCGACGATGGCGCCGACCAGACGTCGCGTCTCGAACAGCTCGAGCGGGATGATCTTGTGCAGGAGAGCGGCGACCATGTCGAAGCCGCCGCCATACATGTAGAGATTGGCAAACGAGAGCGCCGCGGTGTCCTTGAAGCCGGAACCGAACATGCGCAGCAACAGATCGGCATATTCGGCGTGCGTGTAATCGTCCCAGCCGAGCCCGTAGTCGCGGAAGGTCAAGCCTGCAACGACCGCGACCGCGGCGAGCACCACCATGGCGAGATCGTCGCAAGTCCGTTCGATCGAGCGCCGCAGAGGCGTGTCGATCGCCGAAGTCGTGATGGATGTCATGACTATTGGCGCCCCGGAATCCCCTCTAGGCCCAGCTGGTGCGCGCGGGCCTGCTCCCGGAATCCCTATAGCGCAGTTCCATTACCAAGTAATTGGGCATTATGGCTAAATTCCTGATGCGACGCAGCAAATCCAGAAACTTGGAGCATCGTAGCTGTAGCGATCCGTAGCTGAAGGGAATGTGAATAAGTCCCTGATTTCCTTCCCTTTAGGAACGACGCCCACAATTGGCCGTTGGCGTGGAACATCGTAAGGCGGTATCGTGGCGTGACGAGTGTCGCGTGTGGATGCGCGGCCGGGGGTGAGTTCGATGACCTTGGCATTGTTGATCGTGGGGATTTTCGCCGTTCTGGCGGGCCTCCTGGCGATCCTGTTCGGCTATTCAGTCAGGGAATTCAGTGTCGGCAGCACCCTCATAATCTCCGGAACCGTCGGCGTCTGCACCGGACTGTTACTGGTCGGCCTGTATGCCCTGCTGCTCGAGCTGAGGGGCATTGCCCGCCGGCTGGCCGCAGGATCGGTTGCATCGTCCGAAGTTCGGGTCAGGCCGGTGCTGCCGGGCCTGGCGATGCAAGGCGCGCCTGCATCCGAGCCCGCGGTTGCCGCGCCTGCGAAGATCGAACCGGCGGCGCCGCCGCCGCCACCGGCTGCAGGTCCTCTGCCGTGGCAGGGCGAAGCCGCCGCGCGCGAGCGTCCGCGCATTGAGGCGCCGGAAGCCCCAACGCCGCCTGCGGCGCCGGAAGCGCCGCGTCGTCGCAACCTGATGTTCGCCTCGACCTCGCGCAAGGAGCGCGAACGGGCGGAGGCAAAGGGCACCGAGGGCCCGACGCCGCCTCCTGAAGAACCCGCAGCTTCCGCCGCGCAGGATGCCCCGTCCGCCAGCTTCGACGACGCCTGGCCGAAGCCGGAGCGCCTGCGCCAGCCGGAGCCGCCCGCGGCCGCGCGCCGCCCGCCGCCGCCTCAGCAGCGCTCGCCCTCGACCTTTGCGGAAGCCGCGCCTCCGGCGCCGCCTGCAGCTGAGCCCGTGGCTGCGCCCGAGGAGCCGCGCGTCACCGTGCTCAAGTCCGGCGTCGTCGACGGCATGGCCTATTCGCTCTATTCCGACGGCTCGATCGAAGCGCAGATGCCGGAGGGCATGATGCGCTTTGCCTCGATCGATGAGCTCCGCTCCCATCTCGACCAGCGCGGTTGAGTACCCAAGTAAAGAGCTACCGTTCGGCAGTAATCGTCAGTCGTCGTGTTCGGCCGAACGCGTTCTTGACAGGGAATACTTTGACGTCGTCAATCCCGTGGGACGCAAGGTGGAGAAAGGCGGGCGAATGTCGGATGTGGGAGGCAAGAATTTCATCGAGCTGACGGCGGGCATCGTGTCGGCCTATCTCAGCAACAATCCGACGCCCGCGGCCGAGATCCCGAACCTGATCAGCCAGGTGCATGGCGCCTTGGTGCGGGTCTCGTCGGGCCGGACCGAGGCTGCGCCGCTCGAGCCGGCAAAGCCCGCGGTCTCGCTGAAGAAGTCGATCGCGCCGGACTATCTGGTGTGTCTGGAAGACGGCAAGCGCTTCAAGTCGCTGAAGCGCCATCTGCGCACCCAGTACAACATGACGCCCGAGCAATATCGCGAGAAATGGGGCCTGCCGGCCGACTATCCCATGGTTGCGCCGAACTACGCGGTGGCGCGCTCGCAACTGGCCAAGCAGATGGGCCTCGGGCAGCAGCAGCGGAAGCGGAAGTAGTCCGGCCTAAGATCTCGTAGGATCGGCAGAGCGAAGCGTGCCCACCACCTCGAGCGCGAACTGAAGGAAGATGCGTGGGCAAGGCGCAACGGCGCCTTTGCCCAGCCTACGAGGCTGCGAAGCTTCTCACGACGCTTCCGCGAGCGCCTCTTTCGCGTCGGTCTTGATGCGCTCGACCATGGAGCGCAGCCCATTGGACCGCTGCGGCGTCAGATGATCGCGAAAGCCGAACTCGTTGAACACCGCGATCGCGTCGGTATCGAGAATTTCCTGCGGCGTGCGGCCCGAATAGAGCGAGAGCACGATCGCGACCAGCCCGCGCACGATATGCGCGTCGCTGTCGCCGCGATATTTCAGGATCGGCGCGCCATGGCTGCGGTCGACCAGCTTTTGGAGCCAGACCTGGCTGACGCAGCCATTCACCTTGTTCTCGGCGGAGTGCTCGGCCTCCGGCAGCGGTTCCAGGGTACGGCCGAGCTCGATGACGTACCGATAGCGGTCGTCCCACTCGTCCAGAAGCTCGAAATTGTCCCTGATTTCGTCGATTGTCGTCATGCTGGCCTACGGTTTCCGCTTCCCGCCAATATAGGGACGCGAAGCTGCGAAATCGATAGGGTTTGGGCTCGAATCGACGATCAGAATGCTGACAACCGGCCTTCTGGTCGCTCTCCCTGCGTGGGTGGAGCCATCGCCATCGCCAGCTACTTGGCGTAGAATGGAGCGGCCCAATCGAGCATGGAGTGCAATGATGCGTTCCGTCAAATTGCTGGCCGCCCTTGTCGTCCTCGTGATTCCGCTCGGATCTCCGCGAACGCTACAGGCGCAGGATCAGCCGGCATACGTCCGCATCACGCCAACCGATCTGAAGTGGAGTCCACTCGTTTCAATGCCGAAAGGCGCACAGATTGCTGTGCTGCACGGCAGTCTTGCCAAACCCGGCTTGTTTACGATCCGCGTGAAGCTGCCCGCGAACTTCAAATTGCCTGTCCATTCTCATCCCGACGAGCGGGTCCGCACGATCATTTCCGGAACCTACTATTCCGGCATCGGCGACAAGGCCGAGAGCTCGAAACTGATGGCTCTTCCCCCGGGCACGTTCTCGCATGTCCCACCCAAGGTGTGGCAGTTCGCGGAAACACGAGACGAAGAGGTCATCTTCCAGATCACCGGCGTCGGCCCCTCCGGTATCGATTACCTGAATGCAACCGACGATCCGCGGAAGGCTCAATAGGCGTCCGCCACTGCGGAGAGCGGCGAGCCACGCGCACATCGCCGAAGCTTGCGCGGACGCGCCCTAATTCGCCGCTTGAGGTCCGCGCCATTCCAGCGCGAGGTCGTCCTGGGTCAGGGTGTCGCGCACCGACTCGTTCGCGGCAATGTCGCCTTCGCCGGCCAGCGCGATCGAGCCGGTATGGTCGGGCGCCTTCTTGTCAGTCTTGTCGGTCTTCTCGTTCTTCTCGTTGGTGATCTGCTCTTTCTTGTCGTTGATGATCTGGTAGAGCTTGCGCGCGCCGTCCTGGGCCCGTTGGCCGATGATGGCCGCGGCCTGGCCGCCGACCTCGCAGGCTGCCGGCTGGCGCTTGCAGAACTGGCTCGCGTCGGAGACGGCCGCAGTCGCAGCCTGCACCGCGTCGGCAGCGCCGATTTGCGGCAGCTTCTCCGCCTCCGGAGTCTTGTCCCGCGGCAGGAGCACCAGCACCAGCCCGAGCCAGAATGTGATGCGGAGCAGAAAGCGCATCCTTGCGACCTGTATCCTAGATCCCGCCCGCGGCGATCTCCGCGGGATGTCGGACCTAGCAACCCTCGATAAATCGCAAGTGATTGCCTTGAGCTTAATTCGCGGAAAACTTACGCAAGATTCTTCGAGATCGACGCTCCGGTAAATTTTCGATTGACGCCCGCGCGCGTGATTCTGCCGACCGCCCCGCATCCACCAATTCGAAACCATGCGGAGCGAGGTGAAACCCTGTGTTCACCATTCGCAGCGAAGACGTCGCCAAATCGTCTAAAAAGCCCCGCGATGACGCGGTGGCCGGCCGCACCCGGCGCCGCCTTAGCACTCGTTTAAGGTCGCTCTGACACGGTGGCTCAACGACAAGGAGGCGTTCCGGCGCGCCTTCTCAAGACGATTGAGCCGAAGCGCGAGACCCGTGACAGTTTTGAGTATCATCCGCGATTGTCTCGATGCGCTGCTGCATCCCTCCGCGCGTTACGATGCGCTGACGCGAGCGCGCCATCGTGCCTTCATGGCGCCGCGGCTGCTCGGCAGCCTGGCCGCCTTTGCCGCATTCCCGATCTATCTCGTCCTGCGCGGCGCACCGAGCGCGATCGAGGTCGCCGCCTTCGCCTGGCTGATCGCGCCGATCCTGCTGTCCTGGTTCCTGTCGCGCACCGGCCGTTATGAAGGCGCGCATGTGCTGTCGTCGCTGTCGCTCGCCGGCCTGATCATGGCGGTCGCGGCCACCACCGGCGGCATCGAATCCTTTGCCGCGATCTGGCTGGTCGTGGTTCCGCTCGAAGCTGCGCTGTCGGCCTCGCGCCGCGTCACGGCCTTTGCTTCGCTGCTCGCGCTGTCCTGTGCCGGCATCCTGATCCTCATCAGCCAGCTCGGCTGGTTACCGGCCGGTGAGCCGACCGCCGCAGAACGCAGCGTTCTGATGGCGCTCGGCGTCGCGTCGGCGACGCTCTATGCGGCGGGCCTCGCCTTCGGCGCGGAATCGCTGGCGCGCACCAGCGTTGCGCTGCTCTCGCGCGAGGAAGAGCGCTATCGCCTGCTCGCGCGCAACATGAGCGACGTCATCTCGCGCCACCAGCGCAATGGCGCGGTGCAGTTCATTTCTCCGGCCGCGGAGGCCATGCTCGGCATTCCCGTCGCGCAACTGCTCGGCCACGGCCTGTTCGACCGTGTCCACGTCGCCGACCGGCCGGCCTATCTCACGGCTCTGTCGGATGCGGCGCGCGGCAATGTGCGCAGCGTCGAGTTCCGGCTGCGGCGCGAGCCTGGCGGCTCCGAGCGCGGCCATATCGACTTCATCTGGGTGGAGATGCGCTGTCGCCCGCTCGAACAGGAAAAAGCTCGCGACATCACGCAGGAGGCCGAAGTCGTCGCCGTGATGCGCGACGTCACCGACCGCAAGCTGTCCGAGCAGGCGCTGGATCAGGCGCGCAGCGCCGCCGAGGCGGCCGATGCCGCCAAGACGCGCTTCCTCGCCACGATGAGCCACGAGCTGCGCACGCCGCTCAATGCGATCATCGGCTTCTCCGAGATGATCGCGCAGGAGCAGACCTTGATGCTCGGCGTCGCCCAGCGCAAGGAATACGCCCAGCTCATCAACGATTCCGGCCAGCATCTGCTGTCGGTCGTCAACGGCATCCTGGACATGTCCAAGATGGAATCCGGCAATTTCGAGATCGCCTCGGAGCCGTTCGCGCCGCGCGCCTCGCTGATGCATTGCTGCAATCTGCTGGCGCTGAAGGCGCGGGAGAACGGCATCGACCTCGTCACCGATGCGCCGCAGGACCTGCCGGTCATGACCGGCGATCCCAGGGCCTTCAAGCAGATCGTGCTCAACCTCGTCGCCAACGCCATCAAGTTCACCGAGCGCGGCGGTCAGGTCAGCGTGACGGCGGCGGTGTCGGGTTCCCAACTGGCGTTGCGCATCAGCGACACGGGCGTCGGCATCGCACCCGACGATCTCAAGCGCATCGGCGCGCCATTCTTCCAGGCGGGCAAGACCTATCAGCGCCGCCACGAAGGCACCGGCCTCGGACTCTCGATCGTGAAGAGTCTCGTGGCGTTGCATCTCGGCGAATTGACGGTACAAAGCAGGTTGGGCGAGGGGACGGCCGTCACCGTCAAGCTGCCGCTCGTCTACACGCCGCCGCTGGCCAGAACGTCCGACAAAAAGACGTCTGACGAGAAGGCGAGCGAGAGCAAGATTGCGACCCTGACGCCGGTGCTGCGCCAGGAAACTCAGAACCAACCCGCTCTGGTGAAGAAAAGTGCCTAAGAAGTCTGCAAAGGACGAAGCCGCGCCGCGCCGTCGTGGCGCCAAGGCCGCGGTCATCGATGTCGAGACCGAGCGCAACCTCGTGATGCGCGTGCTGCTGCACAGCCCCAAGGATACGCTGGCCGGCCTCGTCGCGGTCGCCGCGGTCGGTGCGATCGTTGCCAATGCGCTGTTCCTCCAGACCGGCCGGCATCCCGCGCCGATGTTCGGCACGGTGATCAATTTTCCCGCGCCGTCGTCCGCGTCGCTGTCGAATCCCTTGCCGCGTCCGCGTCCCGTCGGCGCCGACACTTCGCCCCTCGAGCCGCGCGCGACGGAGTTTCGTGCCGAGTCCAAACCCGTCGAGCGCGCCGCCGAGAAGCCGCCCGAAAAGCCCGTCGAGGCGACCGCCTCTACGCGCTCGAGCGATCCGATGACCAACCTGGTCAAGGCCACGACCTCGGCGCCGCCCTCGGCCCTGCGTCCGCCGGCGCCGATCCCGACGCAAAGCCCGGCGGCGCGACGCATCGCCGGTGTGCAGCGCGCGCTGTCCGAATATGGCTACGGGAATCTGAAGATCTCGGGCACGATGAGCGGCGAGACCCAGGCCGCGATTCAGAAGTTCGAGCGCGAGCACAAGATGCAGGTCACCGGCCAGGTGTCCGACCGTCTGCTGCGCGAACTCGGTGCGGCGATAGGCCATCCCGTCGAATAATTTCCACGCGCGTGCGACGGCTGGCGCTGACTGCGCCACTGGCCTATCGTTCGATTCATGCGTTTGAAATCCAACATTTGGGTGGCGGCTTATCTGCGCCGCTGCCAGACCGAGGGTGTGTTCGGCGCCGTGCGCCGCCGCGGAGCCGAGGAGGCGGGTGCAGTGTTCGTCAAGGTGTCGCTGCTCGACGGCAATGCGATGCTGTATGCGCCTGCGCCGCAGACCGTCTATGACGACGGCCGCCCCGTCGATCGACTGTTCGTGCCGGTCGCGCCGCAGCCCTTGCCGGACCACACCATTGAGGAAAGGCTGACACGGGAAATCCGCTTCGATCCGGACGCCTGGATCGTCGAGACCGAGGATCGCTCGGGCCGGCATTTTCTGGATTTGGCGAAGACATAACTGCTTCTACCGCCATTGCGAGCGCGTTGTGCTCAACGTTAGCGCCGACGCGAGAAATCAGCGATCCGACGAGCCGGTGACGGTGCGCACGGCCGGGCTCGAGCCGGGCTGCACGCCCGGTCGCGTCTGGCTTGCGCCGGTACGTGCGCGCTGGCGTTCGCCGTCATGCAGCGAGGACTGATACTTCGCGCGGGTGACGGCGAGCGTCGAGCCGCGCCAGGCTGCCAGCATCACCAGTGCGGAACGATCGTCGAGGCGGTCATAGAGCCGTGACAGCCGGTACACGTCGTTCACGGAGGTGCCGATCTCCGGCTTGAAGAACAAGAGGATGCGCTGGAACACCGGACTCGGCATATCGAGCGTGCGCGCGGCGACCGCGAGTGCCTCGCCGCCGGCATCGTCGACGATCTGGGCCGCGACGCGCGAGGGGAGGATCAGGCTGTCGCCGAGCTCGAAGGTGAAGTTCTCGACATCGCGCGCGAGCGCCGCCATCTCCAGGATCTGGATCGCGCGCTTGGCGCGCACGGTCGGAATCTGCGGCGCGGCCTTCAGGGGTGTCTGCGCCAGATTGTGCAGGATCAGCGCGCGCTCGGAGGCACCGGCGCGGAAGAACATGTCGTGGATCTCGGCGGCGTCCTTCGGCTGCATCGCCATGTTCGCGGCCATGCGCTGCTCGGCCTCGGTGGGCGCGCGGGCCGGGGCGGGCGCGGGCGGCGGCGTTGGAATCTCGCGCGCCAGCGGCACCCTGCGGCCTTCCTGGGTCGCGACCAGCCCGAGCTTCTGGAGGATCGGGATGGGCGTCGACGGATAGGTCGCAAGCCGCGCCTTGACGGCGGCGCGCGTCGCGTCGTCGACCTGGTCGATCAATCGGGTGGCAAGCTCGACGAATTGCCGCTGTTCGTCGTCGTTGTGGACGCGGGTCTGGACGTAGAGGTCGGTCAGCACACGCAGCAGCGTGGGGCGAACATCGACGCCTTCGCGACGGGACAGGGTCATCAACCCGTCGAATCCGGGAAACAGCGACTTGGTCATGGAGAGATACGCGACCTGGAAGAGATACTCCCCGGCAACCTATCGCAGGGTCCTTTAAAGCCTCGTTAAGGAAAACGAGGCGTGAAGTTGATCCCTAAAATTAAGGTGTTGTCGTGCCGCAACGGGACACCGCGCCCGCGCCCGTGCGGCTACGGTCCGGAAGGGGCGTTTACATCCCGTTAACCATGAACTGATCTTAATGCATGCATGTTGCATGAATGCGTTCGGTCGCGCGGCAATTGATAGAGAGCTGATATGGGGACCATCATCGAATTTCCGGCCGGTCGCCGGGCAGGCTCGTCGGGGGATGCCACGCCGCGCACGGAAACGGGAACGATCGTGATTCTCCCGGTGATCCGTATCGAGCGCGAGGCGGATGAAACCAGCGGCGATCGGGGGCCGGAGCAGGGCACAGCGCCGGGGCGCCGTCGTCGCCGTCGTTAGCAACCGGCTTTTGCGATGCCGGAAAACCTCCGCCAGATCCGGCCTTTTATATCGGCCGTCCTGCTCGCGCTGATGGGTGCGACGCTCGGCGCCTGCAGCGGCGGCGATTTCGGCCGCACCCGCGCCGACATGCGCAGCGACGACATGCATCGCTGGCTGGGCGCGGAGGTCACCGCCAGCGTCGGCCTGAGGCCCTCGCAATTCCAGCTCACCGACGAAGAACGTCAGCTCCGCGACCTCGCCTATCCCATGATCGAGCCGCCGCTGTCGCGCCCCGCCTGGAAGAGCGTGTTCGGCGACTACAAGGCAATGCCATCGCCCTGGCGGCAGAAGATCGTGTTCGACCGCACCATGTACGGACGCACGCTGATCGACGAGCCACACCGCTCGCATTCCTCGCGCTATGCGCAGCTGATCGAGGACGTGCGCAACGACATCACCCGCTTCGAGCCGTTCTTCGCCTCTGCGATCCGCGTCATCGATCTCGACAGGAAGCGCGATGCCAGCATGACGCGCGTCTCTTCCCTCTCGCCGCGGGAGAGGGATGACGCGGTCGCGCGCATGCAGGAGAACTCGCTGATCGTGCAGTGGGTGCAGCAGTGCCTGGAGCAGCGCGTCTCGTCCTATCGCTGGGCGCTGGAGCGCCTGGTGATCCAGGCCCCCGACGGCATGGCCGCCGACGCCGATCGCCTGATCGGCGAGCTCGCCGCCCAGACCGCCAACCCGCCGGTCGCGGGGCAGCCGCCTTACGGCCGGGCGGTCATTTCGAAGGGCTGACCTGCGGCAACTGCTTCGGCATCGCGCGTTCGAGAAACGCGAACAGCCTGCGCTCGGAGTCCTCGGTGACGTCCTTGCGGAAATGATATTCGACGCGTCGGCCGCGAAAATCGATCTTGCTCAAGCCATCGAGCTGCTGGCAATCCCAGCAATGCGTCGCACCGGGATAGAGGTGCCACTCGACGGGCCGAGCGTCCCGTTTGAGAGCGTCGAGCTTGTCGATGCAGTCCGGCGCGGGCGTCTCGGTGTCCGCATCGCCCATCAGCACGAGAAGAGGTTGTGCGACATCCGAGTTGACGATGTCGAAGGGCGGTCGTCCGTTCGGCGGCGTCACACGGAAGCAGCCCGGATAGAAGCTGGCGACCGCGGCGAATCCCTTGTCGAACTTCAACGCGCTGACCGTGTGGGAGCTGGCCGCCATCAATCCGACCATCGCGCCCCAGGAAAAGCCGACCAGCGCGACGCGGTTCTTGTCGACATAGGCTTGCCGGCGCAGATGCACTGCGGCCTGCATTGCATCTTTTGCGCCGCGAAAAAAGTTCACGCCGTTCTTCGGACCGAAGCAGACGCTCTTGACGTCCCGTGGCCCAAGGCTGTCGAGGAGCAGGACGACGTAGCCGCGCGTGACGGCTCTGCGCGCCCAGGCCGCGACGGCGGGATTCAGTCCCGCGCACTGGTGCAGGAGCGCGATGGCCGGGAACGGGCCGGCGCCATCAGGCTTGAGCAGCGCCATGCGGGCTGCGGTAAATTGGTCGATGCTCTCGGCTACATCGGGAAGAACAAGGTCGGACGCAATTGTTGCTCCGCGGTAGATCGCCTCGGCCTCCCAGACCAGAGGAGTCCATTGCGGCCCGCCCTGCGCGGCGGCCCCGCCGGTACTCCAGTCTGCGAGCGATCCCGCAACGAGCGCCGCGAGCGCGCCAAAGCGCCATCGCTCCAGGGGCTTCAGGAAGCGGTGCTTGGCGCAGCGGCTAATCCTATTGGGCATATCCCCGACCCTGATTGGCGCTTGTTCTTCGCCGCTATATCGATAGGATCATCTGGTTGCACCAAGTCATTTTTTTTTAAGGAATTTTGGGATGAGCTCAGATTCCGGGACTCCATTTGAATCCGCTCCGATTTTTTCACCACCGCGAATGCTGCTGGCATTTGCCTTCCTGCTGGGATCGGCTAGCTCCGCTGCCGCGCTGACCAAGGAAGCGGCGATTGAAAATTGCCGAATGTCCGTCGGCAAGCCGATCGTACAGGCCTGCATGCGCGCTGGTGGAGGGCACGCCGGCGGCGCCAATCTGGAAGCTTGCCGCGCTCAAGCCTCTCCCAAGGTCAGGGCCTGCGTGATCGCGGCGCTCAATGCCGCCAACGGCCGCGCCAATGTCGCCGTCGAAATACCGAAGGAGGCGGCGCCAAAGCTCGATCCGGGCACCGCGCTGCCGAAGGATTTCGTCGCGCCGCCGCGCAACATCTCCGACATCACGGCCATTCTCGACGGCGAGAAGCCCGATGAGAAGCTGATTGCCGAGCTCAAGGCGGATGCCGATGCCGCACCGACGGGCAAGGAGTCGCGCCAGGATCTCGCTCGATTCTACTTCGATCGCGCCAATGCGCGCTCGCAGCTCGGCCGGCTCGCCGATTCGATCGCCGACGCCGACAAGGCGGTGGAGGTCGGCCGCGGAGCCGTCAGCCCGAACATGCTGGGGCGCCTGATGCAGCTGCAGTCGGTGCAGTATTCGCTGGCCGGCGATCCCAAGCGCGCGCTGGAGATCGTGCAAAGACTGTTGCGCGACGCGGCCAATACGCCGGGCGCGAAGGGCTACGTGTTCAATGCCAACCGTGCGATTGCGTCCATCCTGCTGCAGATGGGCGATGTCGCACAGGCCGAAGCCTATCTCCGTCGCAGCCTGACCGCGATCCAGGAGGCGCGCACCAGCGGGTTTCCGGGATGGCGCACCACCTATCCGAAGGTGGGCCAGAGCTGGGAAGGCGAGATCGAGATGTCCCGCGCTCAGATCTTCGAGGCGCGGGGCCAGTTCGCCGAAGCCGAGGCCGCCTATCGCGCCGCCGAGATGCGCAAGCGCGCCGGCAACAAGGGGGTTCTGGAGCTGCCTAATCCGCCTGCCGAGACGCTGCTGCTCCAGGTTGTCGACGGCAACATCCTGAGCCAGGCGCGCATGAAGGCGCGGCAGGGACGGCTCGCCGAAGCCGAGGTCGACGCGCGCCGGGCGCTGCTGGCGCGGCTGAGGGACACCGGCAAGTACAATCCGGTGACGCCGCGTTACGTGATGGGGCTGGCCGGTATTCTCGTCGATCAGGGTCGCTACGCGGAGGCCGAGCAGCTCGGTCGCGTCGCCCTCGACATCAGCAAGACCGTCGGCGTGCCCGACGACTCGCAGCCGACCGTGCAGTTGCTGTCGCAGCTCGCCGGAATTCTCAGCCTTCAGCGCAAGAATGCCGAAGCCAACGCCATGTTCGCGCGGATCGACCAGGCGATCGCGAAGTGGGAGCCGCAGCGCCGCCAGGTCTTCGAGCTCAATCCGTCGCGCATTCTTGCGCTCTACAACTCCGGACAGCTGGACGCCGGCATTGCGGCGGCCGAGCAGCTCGTCAAGAAGCAGGTCGGGCGCGTCGGCGAAAACCATTTCGATGCGGCCTCCGCGCGCGGCACGTTGGCCGTCGGTCTGATGCGGGCACGGCGCGATGCCGATGCGATCCGCGAGTTCAAGGCTGCCATCCCGGTCATGATGGCGAGCGCGAACGAGAACGCGGACGATGAGAACACCAGCGTGGTGGCCGCGCGCAGCCAGCGGCTGCAGACCATTGTCGAGAGCTATCTCGCGCTGCTGGCGCGGGCTGAGGGAACCGGCAGCGGCGTTGGCGAGGAGACCTTCGGCCTCGCCGATGCCGTCCGCGGCCGTTCGGTGCAGCAGGCGTTGGCCGCTTCGAGCGCGCGCGCGGCGGCAAAGGATCCGGCGCTCGCCGAGCTCGTGCGCAAGGCGCAGGATCTGACCAAGCAGGTCAACGCCCAGCTCGGCACGCTCAACAATGTGCTCGCGCTTCCGGCGGCGGAACGCGACGAGAAAGCCGTTGCACAAATCCAGGCCTCGATTGCCGCCTTGCGCGGCCAGAGCGACAAGGCGCGCCAGGAGATCAAGCAGAAATTCCCGATCTACGCCGATCTAGTCTCGCCCAAGCCGCCGAGCGTGGCCGAGATTCGCGCGACGCTGGCCGACGGCGAGGCCATGTTGTCGTTCTATTTCGGTCAGAACGGCAGCTTCGTCTGGGCCGTGCCGAAGTCGGGACCGGTGGCGTTCGCCGCCGTCCCGGCGAAGATCGGCGACCTCGAGACCAAGATCCGCAAGCTTCGCGAGGCGCTCGAGCCGCAGGCCGCGATGATTTCGGACATCCCGCCCTTCGACCTCAAGCTTGGCTACGAGCTCTATGAGCTGCTGCTCAAGCCGGTCGAGAGCGGCTGGAAGCCGGCCAAGAACCTGATCGTCGTGACCAACGGCGCGCTGGGACTGTTGCCGCTGTCGCTGTTGCCGACGGCGCCGGCAGAGGTGGCCGCGGACGAGGATCCGCTCTTCATCGGCTATCGCAACGTGCCGTGGCTGGCACGCACGCATGCCGTGTCGACGGTGCCGTCGGCGGCGGCGTTGCGGACGCTGCGGCAGTTGCCGCCGGGCAAGCCCGGCCGCGGCGACCTCGTCGCCTTCGGCGATCCCTATTTCAATACGGATCAGCAGGCGGAGGCTGAAACGGGCGACGCCAAGGTTGAGGTGGCCGATGCCGGTGGCGGCAACGTCACGCGCGGCATGCCGCTGAAGCGGCGCAACAGCCCGAAGCTGGAAGGCGTCGACAGCGCCGAGCTCGGCCTCTTGCCCCGCCTGCCCGATACCGCGGACGAGCTCAAATCGATCGCGCTGGCACTGCAGGCCGATCCCTCGAAAGTGTTGTTCCTCGGCAAGAGCGCGACGGAGAGCGCGGTGAAAACCATGAATCTCTCCGGCTTCAGGATTTTGGCCTTTGCCACCCATGGTCTTGTCCCCGGCGAGCTCAACGGGCTGACGCAGCCGGCGCTGGCGCTGTCGTCGCCGGCGGTGACGGGCGAGGGCGGTGACGGCCTCCTGACGATGGAAGAGATCCTGGGCCTCAAGCTGGACGCGGACTGGGTCATCCTGTCGGCCTGCAACACCGGTGCGGGTGCCGGCGCGGGGGCCGAGGCGGCATCCGGGCTCGGCCGCGCGTTCTTCTACGCCGGAACGCGCGCGCTGCTGGTGACGAACTGGTCGGTGCATTCGCAGTCGGCACGGCAGCTGGTGACCGACCTGTTCAAGCGGCAGGCCGACGATCCGAAGCTGTCGCGCGCCGAAGCGCTGCGCCAGGCGTCGATGGCCCTGGTTGATGGCCCCGGCTATCTCAACAGCGAAGGCAAGACCGAGTTCGCCTATGCGCATCCGCTGTTCTGGGCGCCATACACGATCATCGGCGATGGCGGCTTGCGCTGACGGACAGTCGAGGGGAAGGGGGGACGGAAAATGAAGCGGAATGTCTTGGTGGGTCTCGTGGCCGCAAGTTTGTGGTTCGCGGGACCATCGCGCGCCGTGCCATTGATCACGGAAGAGGAGGCCAGGCTGCCGCCTCCGAAGGGCGCGGTCGCCGTCGACCAGCGCGGCATCATGCGCGGCCCCAAGGTCGAGTTCGTCTCGCCGGGCGCCTCGGCGAGTTCGCCTCTGCCGCTGGTCCTGAAATTCCAGTCCTATGGCGGGGCGAAGATCGATCTGGACTCGGTCAGGATGATCTTCCTCCGGACGCCGAATGTCGACCTGACATCGCGCGTCAAACCCTTCGTGAAGGCCGATGGCATCAACATGCAGGACGCGGAGCTGCCGCCCGGCGAATACACGGTGCGCGTCGACATCAAGGACAGTGATGGCCGGTCGGGCACGGCCATCTTTACGCTGAAGGTCGCGCCCAAGTGACGTGCCCTTACTGCCGGTCCGGGACTGCTGAGGGTGCGCTGGTTTGTGCGTCTTGCGGGCGTGACATCGCCGTTCCCGCAACGCTGATTGCGGAGCGCGACGATCTCCTGCGCAAGCGTGAGGCGCTGCGGGATGAACTGCGGCGGGCCAGAGACGAGGTCGAAGCCATCATGATGCGAAGGAAGTCGCGCTAGCGATGGAATGTCCGTTCTGTGCCGAGACGATCAAGGACGAGGCCATCGCTTGCAAGCATTGCTCGCGGGATTTGCGCGTCGTGCGGCCGACACTTCTCGAGATTGACGAGATCGTCGCCGATCTGGACAAGCTCAGGCGCGATCTCGATCGCGTCAATGTCCGCCTCGAGCGCTACAACAATCCGCTGCGCTATTACGCAACGCATGCGGTGCTCTACGTTGCCATCCCATCCTTGTTGCTGGTGATCGCGCATGTGCTCGTGACCATCACCTTCAACGTGTCCTCGATTCCGCTTCGAATTGCATCGATCCTCATCCCGCTGCTGTTCGGGTTCTTGGCCTATCCGCTGCATCGGGTCTCCGCCCTGACGGCATTGGTGCTGGCGTTCCTGACGGCCAGCGTCAGCATCCTGGCGATGCTGACGGTGACCGGGATCCACGATCACGTGCCGATCCTGCCGACGGTCTGGATCGAATGGCGTGAGGTGCTCGAATTCGGCGCGAGCATCCTGCTCGCCTTCGTCTCCGGAAACATTTTCAGCGTCGTGATCTTCCAGATCCTGCCGCGGGTGCTGAGCCAGGGCGGCAAGCCAAATGCGTTCGCCTTCCGCGTGGCGCGCTTGCTGGGGCAGCATGTCGGCGACGAACAGCTGCGCCGCCGCGCCCGCTTGATCCAGGACTTGATGCAGACCGTCGGGCCGCTCGCAGGCGTCGCCGCAACCGCCGTCGGCTCGATCTACGCGGGATTGAAGGGGATGCTCGGGTAACGATGTCTGGCGCGGCCCCCGAGCGGGCAGGCACGCGCGCGTTTGCTATGGCTGCGGGGGATAGCGCTCGAACGTCGGCAGTTCATGCGCATGCTCCATCCAGCGCAGGCGCTCGGCGACCTGGATGTGCATCGTCGCAGGGACCGCCTCTGGATCGTCATAGGTCGCGCTCTGGATGTCGATGACTCCCGGCAGCAGGCTGTCATTGACGTAGAACAGGCCGGTTCCGCAATTGCTGCAAAACTGCCGCCTGCCGTGTTCGGAGGAGTTGTAGACCTTGGGTTCGCCCTTCGTCACCTTGAGGGCATCGCCGGGATACATCGTCCAGCCGACCACCGGTGCGCCGGCGTGAAGCCGGCAATCGCGGCAATGGCACAGCGCGTGCACGATCGCATCGCCCTCGACCTCGTAACGGATTGCGCCGCAGTGACAGCCGCCGGCGATGGTGCTCATGCGCTCCTCCCGATTGAAGGTCATCCTCGGCCGATCGATAGCGCCCGCGGCTTGCAGCATCAATGGCGCAATCGACTTGCGATTGCGTCCTACTGTCGCGTGACAGCTGCTGCCATCGCGGCCACGTCTACCGCGCTTCCACCACCTCGCCGTCCTCCTTGACGAAGCGGCCGACGGGACGATCGAGGAGATCGAGCACCGCTTCCGAGGGGCGGCACAAGCGTGTGCCCTTTGCTGTCACCACGATTGGGCGATTGATCAGGATGGGGTGCGCGAGCATCTGGTCGATCAGCTCGTCGTCGGACCATTTGGGGTCATCGAGGCCGAGGTCGCGAAACGGCGTGCCCTTCTCCCGCAGCAGGGCGCGAACGGAAATCCCCATGGCCGCGATGAGCTCGACCAGCTTTTCGCGGGACGGCGGCGTCTTCAGATATTCGATGACGTCAGGCTCGACGCCGCTCTGCCGGATCATCGCGAGCGTGTTGCGCGAGGTGCCGCAGGCTGGGTTGTGATAGATCGTGACGCTCATCGATGTGTCTCCGCGATTGGAACCGGGACGCGCGTCTCGGCGCGTCCCAACAGCCAGTTCATCAGCAACATGCCGGCAAACGCGCCAAGAAGCTCGGCAAGGATGAAGCCAGGCAGGTCAGTGGGGCGAATGCCGGCAAAGGTGTTCGTCAGCGACCTCGCAATCGCCACGGCCGGATTGGCGAACGAGGTCGATGCCGTAAACCAATAGGCCGCCGTGATGTAAAGGCCCACCAGCCAGGGCACCGCCGTTCGTTGGAAGCGGACGCCGGCCAGGATCGTCGCGATCAGCCCGAAGGCGGCGACGGCTTCAGCGAACCATTGCGGCCCACCCGTTCGAACCTTGGTCGAGAATTCGAGCAGGGGCGATCCGAACATCAGATGCGCCGCCATCGTTCCCGCGATGCCGCCGAGGATCTGCGCGACGACGTAGAGCGCAGCTTCGTTCACTGGCAGTTCGCGCCTGGCGGTGAAGACCAGAGTGACCGCCGGATTGAAGTGTGCGCGGGAGATCGGACCGAGCACCGTGATCAGGACGACCAGAATGGCTCCGGTCGGCAACGTATTGCAGAGCAGCGCAAGAGCGACGTCCCTGGTCAGCGTTTCCGCCATGATGCCGGAGCCGACCACGGTGGCGACGAGAATGCCCGTGCCGAGCGCTTCGGCCGCGACGCGCCGCGGGACGTCGAAATTGTCCATCAGCCGACCCTCCGAGCTGATAGCCGATCAGGCACGGCTTCGTTCCTTTCGCTTCGGCGCGCAGCAGGATTGCAGTGTCTCGACGACAGGTTCGCAGACCTCCGGCCGTCCGCCGCAGCAATCGCGCAGCAGGAAGACTGCAACGTCGCGAAATTCCGTGAGACCGGCGCGGTAGACGATCGAGCGGCCATGCCGCACGGAAGACACCAGCCCCGCGCGGCTCAGGATCGCGAGATGCGCCGAGAGCGTGTTCTGGGGCACTTCCAGCAGGCGGGCGAGGTCGCCTGCCGCAAGGCCGTCGGGCTCGTGCCGGACCAGCGTCCGGAAGGCCTCCAGACGGGTCGATTGCGACAGCGCCGCGAGCGCCAGGACGGCTTCATCGATTTCCATATATCCAGATTTATGGAATAATAAGCTGTGCGTCAACCCGAATTCGCTTCGCCAATATTTCGAATATTCTAGAAATATGGTTGACTGTCGGCGCGAACGAGAACATGGTTTCCAGCCATGAGGATCGATGACGCAGCGGCACGCTTGGAAGCTCTGGGCAACCGGACACGCCTCCAGATCTATCGCGCCCTGGTTCGCGCGGGGCGTTCGGGCATGCCCGTGGGCCGCTTGCAGGACAAGCTGAAGATCCCGGCCTCGACGCTGTCGCATCACATCAAGACGTTGGTCTCAGTCGGGCTCGTCAGCCAGGTCCGAGAATCCACGACGCTCGTCTGCCATGCGAACTACGACGCGATGCAGGGCCTGGTGGATTTCCTCGCTTCGGAGTGCTGTGCGGACGAAGTCGGATGCAAGGATACGCAAACGGCCGCCTGACTTTCCGGGCCATATTATTCGATGATTCTAGAAGGATGGGAGAAGTCGGATGGACAAGAAAAAGGTGGCGATCATCGGGGCAGGGCCCGTCGGTCTCGCGGCGGCCGCGCACGTTCTCGAACGCGGCATGTCTCCCATCGTGCTCGAGGCTGGACCCGAGCCAGCCCACGCGATCCGGCAGTGGCAGCACGTGCAGCTGTTCTCGCCGTGGGAATACAATGTCGACAAGGCAGCGGCGCGCCTGCTCGCGCCGACGGGGTGGAATTCGCCGGACCCGAGCTCCTACCCCACCGGCGACGAGCTGATCGAGCGCTACCTCGAGCCGCTCGCGACTCGAACGAAGCTGCGCGAGGTGATCCGGACGTCCAGTCGCGTCACCGCGATCAGCCGCGCCGGCTTCGACAAGGCGAAGACCAGGGGGCGGGAGCAGGCGCCATTCGAAATCCGCTACCAGAACGGTAAAGGCCCCGAGATGCTGCGTGCCGATGCAGTCATCGACGTGTCAGGCACGTGGTTCTCTCCCAATTCCGCGGGAGGCAATGGTCTGTCCGCAATCGGCGAGGGCGAACGCGCCGGCCATATCGCCTATGGCATGCCGGATGTGCGAGGTGCCGTCCGCGCCAGATATGCCGGGAAGACCGTTGCCGTGCTGGGCGCCGGCCATTCCGCCGTGGGCACGCTGATCGATCTCGTGCAACTCGCGGACGAGGCGCCCGGCACGCAA
Organism: Bradyrhizobium sp. 1(2017); assembly: GCF_011602485.2. Classification (NCBI taxonomy): domain Bacteria; kingdom Pseudomonadati; phylum Pseudomonadota; class Alphaproteobacteria; order Hyphomicrobiales; family Nitrobacteraceae; genus Bradyrhizobium; species Bradyrhizobium sp. 1(2017). The sequence goes on from NZ_CP050022.2 coordinate 2,805,774, forward strand.
CCCGTCTGGCTGCTGCGCGGCGCCGATCCTGCCAAGGCTTTCGGCGGCGGCCGCAACGACAAGCTCGCTGCCCGTGGTGAGCTGGGAAGTGCTTTCGCAGCGCTCGTTGCCGCCGGGAAGATCAAGGTCGAGACCCAATTCGTTGTCACTCACCTCTCGGACTCCGAAGGTCGCCTCAAGATCGCCGCCGGCGCCTGCTGCGGCGCGCGGAGCGTGATCGTGGACGAACTGATCGTGTCGACGGGCTTTCGTCCCGACCTCTCCTTCCTGTCCGAACTGCGCCTGCGGCTCGACCCTGCCATCGAGGCGCCCGTCGCGCTGGCGCCTCTGATCGATCCCAACGAGCACAGCTGCGGGACCGTGCGTCCGCACGGCGCCCGCGAGCTCGCGCATGATGAACCGGGCTTCTACGTGGCCGGCATGAAGTCGTATGGTCGCGCGCCGACCTTCCTCATGATGACCGGCTACGAGCAGGTCCGCTCGATCGCCGCCGACATCGCCGGCGACAAGGAGGCCGCGGCGAGGGTCGAGCTCGTGCTGCCGGAGACCGGCGTCTGCACGCGAGGCGGCCTCGAGACTGCTGCCACGTCGGGATGCTGCGGCGGTCCGGCCAAGGACGATTCATCCGCCTGCTGCGCGACCGACGAAGCGGCGAAGAGGTCGGGCGCCTCGGGGTGTGGTTGTTCATGAGGCAGGCTCTTCCGGGCCTAGCTGCCGGCTCTCTCGCCGTCATCGTTGGCCTTGGCACCGCGCAAACCATTGCGTGGGCGTCGAGTTATTATCTCCCCGCCGTCCTCGCCGCTCCGATTGCGCGGGATCTCGATCTCGCGCCGACTTACGTGTTCGCGGCGCTGTCGGGTGCGCTCGTTCTCTCCGGACTTCTCGGGCCGCGTGTCGGTCATGCGATCGACCGGTTTGGGGGGCGCTACCTGCTCGCGGCGTCGAATGCTGTCTTCGCCGCGGGCTTGCTGCTGCTGTCATGGGCCCATGGCGCGGGGCTGCTGGTCGCCGCGTGGATGATGCTCGGGCTCGCCATGGGCATGGGGCTCTATGAGGCGGCATTCGCGACGCTGACCCGGATCTATGGCACGGGCGCTCGAAAGCCGATCACCGGCATCACGCTGATCGCTGGCTTTGCAAGCACCGTCGGCTGGCCGCTCACGATGTGGCTCGATGCCGAGTATGGCTGGCGCGCCGCCTGCCAGATATGGTCGGTCATCCATGTCTGCCTCGCCTTGCCGCTCAATCTCTCGCTGCCGCGCGCGACGCCGCTGGATCAGGCCGCGCCGCCGGTTGCCGGCGCGAGCCCGCATTCCGAACGCCAGAGCGAGAGCTTTGCGATGGGCGTGTTGGCCTATATGTTTGCGGCAGCCGGCTTCGTCAGCTCGGGTGTTTCGGCGATTCTGCCGTCGATGCTGGTCGCGTTCGGAGCGACGCCGGCTCAAGCTTTGCTCGCAGGGACATTGGTCGGTCCTGCGCAGGTCGGGGCGCGTCTCCTCGAAGCGGGCTTCCTCGGTCGATTCCACCCGCTGTTGTCGGCGAGGCTCGCCATGCTCATGAACCCGATAGGCGTCGTCACGCTGATTGCGGGAGGATCATTCTTCGCGCCGGTTTTCGCTGTCCTCTACGGAGCCGGCAACGGGATCATCACGATCGCACGCGGAACGCTGCCGTTGGCATTGTTTGGACCGGTGGGGTTCGGGAAACGTGTCGGCATGATTTCGCTCCCGTCCCGGCTGACGGGGGCGGCCGCGCCATTGGTGCTGGGTCTGATGGTCGAGCACTTCGGCCGAGGCGCGCTGTGGATCTGCGCTCTTGCCTCGGTCTCCGCGTTCGTCGCGCTGCTGCTGCTTCATGCGGACCCTGCGCCGTCGACGCGCCTGCAGACGGGAGGTCAGAATTCGTAAGCTGAACGGCCGGTCGCTGATTGCGGTGATGTGCATCGGGCAGGTCGGCAATCTGCTGCCGCATGTGACGCTGTCGGCGAACCTGGCGCAGCATCTGATGCCGGCCTGGGGACTCTCGGCGGCCGAAGGCGGGCTGATGGCGAGCGGTTATGCGTTCGGCTACATGCTCGCGGTACCCGTGCTGACGACCTTGACCGACCGGATCGATGCGCGCGTCGTCCTGGTCTGGGGCTCGATCTTGAGCGGACTTGCCACCGTCGCATTCGGCGTGTTCGCGCAGGGATTCTGGTCGGGGATTGCGATCTGGTCCATTGCGGGACTCGGATTTGCCGGCGCCTACATGCCTGGCCTGAAGGCGCTGACGGACCGGCTTCCCGCCGGCGACACCTCGCGGGCCGTCACGCTGTACACATCGAGCTTTTCCGTGGGGGTGGGCATCTCGTTCCTGGTGGCGCAAGTGGTCGCCGATCGCTGGGGTTGGCCCGCCGCTTTCGTCGTGACCGGCCTCGGTCCGATCGCAATGGTCGTCGCGTGCCTCCTGATCGACGAGCGGCGGCCCGCGCCGAAGGCGGGGCGTCTCCTCGATTTCGCGCCGGTCTTCGCCAATCGCGAGGCGCTCGGATACATCCTCGGCTACGGCGCGCACTGCTTTGAGCTCTACGGTATCCGCACCTGGCTGGTCGGGTTCTGGACATTCGTGGTCGCGCATCAAGGCGCGCCGTCGTGGCTCAGCCCCGTCGTGCTGAGCTTCTGCTTCGCGGTGATCTCGATGCCCGCGAGCATCCTCGGCAACGAGGCCGCGCTGAAATTCGGCCGCCATCGTGCGATCACCGTCGTGATGATCGCCTCGGCTTGCGTCGCGCTTGTCATCGGACTGAACGCGACCGCGCCGGCATGGGTGCTCGCGCTGCTGTTGATCCTCTATGGCCTGACGGTGCCGGCGGATTCCGGCGCCTTGACCGCCGGCATGTCGGCCGCGGCCGTCTCGGAGCATCGCGGCGCAACACTGGCCTTGCATTCGACGGTCGGCTTCGGCCTCTCGGCGGTGGGAGCATGGGGGACCGGCGCCGCGCTCGATGCGGCGGGCGGCCCGCAAAGCGCGACGGGCTGGCTGCTGGCGTTCATCGTCCTTGCGGCGGGAATCGCGCTGGGACCGCTGGCGCTGCTTTGGGCGCGGTCGGCTCGATCGGGAAAGCAGCCGTGACCGCACTCGCTCCGTCGATCGGATTCCCTTGATCCACGGGCGGGCTGCGGCCCGTCCCTCGGGTGGTCCTGACGTCTTCAGCCGGTGCGCACCTTTCGAGTGCTGAGCAAACGCTGCTTCAATGTTCGCGCGATCGCTGCCGGCGCCTCGTCGGGGATGGCAAAGCAGGAGCTCGCGTTGATCTCGCACAGAACGTAGGTGTCGCCGCCGGCGGCATCCCTTGGCCCGTAGAGGAAGTCCGCGTCCCAGATAACGGGGAGCGAGGTTTCATCGATGTCGAGCGCCTGCATCATCTGCGGCACCCATTCGTTCTCCATCGACTTGCGCAGCGCCTGGAACGCCGGGGCCGAGGGTCCGTGCATGATGCGAGGTCCTGGCTGCGCCTCGGGCGCGTCGGGACCTTCCGGCGGTGGCGGAATCAGGGCCTTGATCAATTGATGCCCGAAGCCGGCAACCTTGGCTGCGCTCATGTAGCACCGGATCATGCCGTCGGGGAGGCGAGCTTGATAGGCCTGGTCGATGATGCAGCCGCCCCAGCCGAAATAGGGCTGGCATCGCGCGATGAGGTCCTCGACCGGCATCTCCTCGGGCAGGCAGCCGCGCTGCGCATGCAGCACGCGTACGATGCCGTCAGCATTCGGCAGTGCCTCCACCTTCCAGACTCCCTGGCCGCCATTGCCGCGATTCTGCTTCAGCACGCGCGGGCCGCTCGCCCGCAGGCGTGAGGGAAATTCGGCGCGGAATGCCACAGCGCTGTCGTAACGATGCGTGTCGGTGCCCCAGCCGAGATGACGGGTTTGGTAAAGCACCTCCTTGACGCCCATCTTCAGGATGACATCGGGATGCGCGCTGACTAAGGGTCCCCGGGCCGCAACTTCGCGGAGCATGGCATCGAGATCGGCGCGCGTCTTGCCTTGATGAATCGGATCGACCCAGACGAGCACGCCGTCGACGCCGAGCAGTTCATCGCGCACGGTTTCAGTGAAGCTCTCGTCGTAGATGGCCGGCCGGGCGTCGATGCCGACCGCGGCCAGCGCCTCGAAAACGCGGACGAAGCGGCTGTTTTGCGGCGTCGCGTTCGAGCGTGCGGCAGCATCTCCGCGCGAGAGGATGGCGACAGTATTGCGGGAAGAGGGATGTCGTTCGGTGTCCATGCGCAAGCTCCACGAATTGCGTGCTGCGCAGAGCTTGGACCGAAGTCTCACGGGGAGTCTGCCTGGTCCCCACGCGGACAATGTATGTGACATCGCCCCGTCGTTTCAAGATGGTGGTTGGGTGCGGTCAGGGCGCCGTTGGAAGGGATCGAAAGGCCGCGCATTCGCGCAACCTGCCTCAGGTGCCGCCGCTCGATATGAAAACACCCGCGGCGGATGGCTCCGCGCGGGTGTCAAATTCTCGATGATGCCATTCTGCCAGTGTTTTGCCCGACGTGTCAAAGGACGTTTGGACCGAGCGTCTATGGCCGATCGCGTTAATGGTCGCCGTGTCTTCGCTCGAGCAGCCGTCTTGCGCCGCAGGAGGGCAGGCGGCCGCCGCGTCGTCAAATTCCGAGAATGGAAACCGGATGCACTTCAGTAGCTTGGCTACTGTGCATGGGGTTGTTTTCGCACTTTTGTTTCGTGCTGCCGAAACGGCTGCGTTTACCGCCGGCCGCGCGGCGCCTCGGCCTTGGCGGGCGGCTCGGCCTGCGGGGCGCAGGTCGCGGCCTGAAGCGTCGCCTGCGCCTGCTGCATCAGGCCGGGCTCGGCGGCGAGCGCCTTCATCACGATCAGGCCCGTGGTAGAAGGGGAATCGATGATCAGCCGGTCGGCCGCGGTGACCTCCTCGTCCTCGGGCAGCTCGTTGTGCTGCGCCTCCGTCATGAGGTCGAGCTCGATCACCTTGCGGCCCGCCGAGCGGTCGTTGATGGCGTAATAGGCGATCTCGTTGTGGGTGTAGAACGACACCGAGGTATAGGCCTGGCTCACCGGCACCGTGAGCTTGATCGGTCCGTTCGTCAGATCATAGCGGCAGATCGCGAGCGCAAAGGCCGGGTCCATGAACGGCATCGGCGAGGTCTGCGGATCGGCGAGGGGCAGCTGGGTGACGCCGTTGAGCTTGGTCATCGGCGTCAGCCGCGAATAGGCATCCTGCGTCGCGATCCGCGGCAGCGCCAGCACGCTGACGAGATGGACCACGAGGCCCAGAACGATGCCGGCGACGATGGTGAACAGCAGGCGGATCATGAGCAGCCCGCCGTCCTGATGGTGGGCATCGGCGCATCGCGCTGGGTGCGGGTGGCAACGCCGACCGGGGTGTCGTAGAGGCGCAGCATCAATGCGTAGCGCTCGATGCCGCCGGTCGGCAGCCAGTTGCCGGCGCGCGAGCGCGAGGCGATGCGGATCTCGAACGAGCCGTCGGACTGGCGCACGATCTCCTGGCTGGTGAAGCCGTAGCGCTGCAGCGAATTGGCGACGAGATGGCCCTTGCGGTCATAGAGCGTCAGCGTCCAGAACCGCGCCGGCGGCGTCACGCCGGAGACGATCACGTCGCAGCGGCCGTCGAGCGCCTTCTTCTTGTCGTCGGTGGTCGCGGTGAAGGCGACGCCGTCGCCGGTGCCGATCGGCAGCTCGCCGTTGCGCACGATGGTGGCCCGCGAATAGGGGTCGACGTCGGCCGTGCCGGTGCGCGGGCGCGCGGTCCAGGGGCCGATGGTCAGCGCGCCGATCTCGGTGCCGCGCGTCGTCGTCATCCAGGTCGCGCCGAGGCCGACCACGGTCGCGAGCAGGAGGGCCGTCAATGTGATCAGGATCAGCCGCACGGGTTTCGATCAGTTCTTGCGCGGGGCGGAGGCGTTGGCGTTCTCTTCCGCATAGTTCTGCGGGAAGGCGAGCGCGTTCGTCGACGAGGACGGCTTGGTGTCGGCGGCCGTCGATTTGTTTGCGGTCTTGGCCGCGTCATCCAGCAGCTTCTCGACGCGCACAAGGATGTCGGCGCCGCGCTTGGTCAGAATGGGCGGCGGACCGGGCTTGGTCTCCAGCACCTTCGGCCCCGTATTGGCCTGCGCGTTGGAGACATGCTGCGGCGGCAGCTTCTGGCCCATGCCGATGCCGGGAATCTCCCGGACCTCGACGCCCTGATGCGCCACGAGCATGATGTCGTGCCAGGTCTGTGCCGGCAGCGAGCCGCCGGTCATGCGGTTGGTCGGCGAATAGTCGTCGTTGCCGTACCACACCGCGCAGGTGAAATTGCCGGTGTAGCCGACGAACCAGGCGTCGCGATACGCGTTGGTCGTGCCGGTCTTGCCCGCGGTCGGAATGCCGTCGAGCGCTGCGCGGCGCGCGGTGCCTTCGCTGACGACGTGGCTCATCATGCCCGCCATGTCGGCGGCGACGGAGGCGGGGATCGCCTGCCGCGGCTTCGGCCCGTCGCGGTCCCAGCGCCAGACGAGGTCACCGGCGCCGGTGCGCACCTCCAGCACGGCATGCGGCGTCACGGCCTTGCCGCGGTTGGGGAACGTTGCGTAGGCGACGGCGTGCTCGAGCACGGTGACTTCGTCCGAACCGATCGGCAGCGACGGCGTGTCGGGCAGCGGCGCCTTGATGCCGAAACGGCGGGCGACCTCGACGATCTTGCCGCGGCCGACCTTGGCCGGGTTCGGCGCCTTCGGCTGATCCCGCCGGCCGATCTCGATCGACAGCTTCACCGGCACGACGTTGATCGAGCGCGTGATCGCCTGGGTCAGCGTCACCGAGCCGGAATAGGAATGGCCATAATTCTGCGGGCACCAATTGCCGATGCAGACCGGGCCATCGACCACGATCGAATTCGGCGTGTAACCGTTCAGCAGCGCGGTGGTGTAGACGTAGGGCTTGAACGAGGAGCCGGGCTGGCGATAGGCGTCGGTGGCGCGATTGAACTGGCTCGCGCCATAGTCGCGGCCGCCGACCATGGCGCGGATGCCGCCGTCGAGATCGGCGACGACGGTCGCCGCCTGCGTTGCGTGATAATCGCGGCCGAACTGGCGCAGCTGGTTCTCGATCGCGTCCTCGGCGGCCTTCTGCACGTTGGCGTCCATGGCAAGGCGGACCACGAAGACGCGCTCGGTGTAGGATTTCGGGAAGGTGTCGACCAGCTTGCGCATCTCGTCGAAGGCGTAGTCGAGATAATAGTTCGGCGAGGCTTCGTCGCGGCGGTCGACCGCGAAGGCGGGGTTACGGCGGGCGCCGAACACCTGGCCCTCGGTCATGAAGCCGGCATCGACGAGATTGTCGAGCACGACGTTGGCGCGGGCGCGGGCGGCGGGCAGGTTGATGTGCGGGGCGTACTTGGTCGGGGCCTTGAACAGGCCGGCGAGCATCGCGGCTTCCGCCAGCGTCACGTCGCGCGCCGATTTGTTGAAGTAGAAATGCGCCGCGCCGTCGACGCCGAAGGTGCCGCCGCCCATATAGGCGCGGTCGAGATAGAGCTTGAGGATCTCGTTCTTGGTCAGGCGCCATTCCAGCCAGATCGCGAGGAAGGCCTCGTTGACCTTGCGCTCGATGGTGCGCTCGTTGCTCAGGAACAGGTTCTTGGCGAGCTGCTGGGTGATCGAGGAGCCGCCCTGGCGGACGCCGCCGGCCTGGGCGTTGGTGACGAGGGCGCGCGCGGTGCCGGCGATGTCGATGCCGAAATGGTCGTAGAAGCGGCGGTCCTCGGTCGCCAGCGTCGCCTTGATCAGCACGTCAGGAAAATCTTCCAGCGGGATCGAGTCGTTGTGCTTGATGCCGCGGCTGCCGATCGGGTTGCCGTAGCGGTCGAGGAAGCTCACGGCGAGATCGGACTTCTTCAGCCAGTCCTCGTCCGCGGTCTCGCGGAAGGCGGGGATGGCGAGCGTGAGCATCACGATCAGGCCGCCCAGGCCGAGGGTGGCGGCTTCCGACAGCGGCTCGATGAACACCCAGCGCTTCCAGCGTCCGACATAGAACCGGTCCATGAAGGTCGAGTAGCGCTCGTAGAGCTCGCGGATGCCCTTGGCCGAGGAGAACAGCGAGGAGTCGATGCGCGCATCGAGATCCAGAAAGAAATTCCGGATCTTCTGCTTCCAATGCGGTGGTATGATCTGGCGCACCTGGAACCCTTGCGGCTTGCTTCGAAAGCGTTCAAGCACCCGGCCGGGGCGGCATCGAGACGTCTTGCGGGAATGTTACGGCAAACCCAAGGCGCCCGGCTTAGCGTCCGAGGGGACTTGCTGTTCCTTCTAACCGAGCAGGGCCTATAAACCAATGGTCACGCTGGCGATTTTGAACAACAGGCCTAATTGACCCCGGGTCATTACGGGCCGTTCGGCGGCGTTGCTTGCACCGTGACGGCCGCACGCCCTAGATGGCGTTGCCGCAGCTCTTTCGAACTTGTGTTGAGACGCATGACCGCAGCTCCCAAACGACCCTCAGGCCAGGAAGGATTCTTCTGGAAAACCAAGACGTTGGAAGAGCTGTCGGCGGCCGAATGGGAAAGCCTGTGCGACGGCTGCGGCCGCTGCTGCCTGAACAAGCTCGAGGACGAGGACACCGGGGATATCTATTTCACCCATATCGGCTGCAAGCTGCTCGATGGGGCCAGCTGCGCCTGCAAGGACTACCCGAATCGCTCCGACAAGGTTCCGGACTGCGTCCGCCTGACCCCGGCCAATGTCCGCACCCTGAACTGGCTGCCGCCGAGCTGCGGCTACAAGCTCGTCGCCGAGGGACGCGACCTCTATTGGTGGCACCCGCTGGTGTCAGGCGATCCCAATACCGTGCATGAGGCCGGCGTCTCCGTGCGCGGCCGGGTTGAGGGCAGCGAGGAGGAGATCCCGGACGAGGAGCTCGAGGACCACATCGTGCAATGGCCGGCGACCTTGCCGAAACGGGCCCGCCTGAAGCGACGTCCGAAGGACTGATCCGCCTCGCTGGCCCGGATCAATTGTTCGGGATGACCCCGCGATGGGATGCACCCATGCGCCGCGGTGCCTGCCTGGGGAAGTCTTTGCTGTCTACATTGGACTGCATAGAACGAATCCTTCGCGGCGTTGTGCCGCCTCACGACGTCCGATCGAGATGAACAAGTTCGACCGGCAGAGCGGTTCTGCCGACATCCAGGCGTTGCCCGACGATATCGCCGAAGAGCTGTCCCGCCTTCCGAGCGAGATCATCAGCGTCGATGACGCGCCCTCCATCGCCTCTCCGGTGCCGCTGTCGCAGGACGAGGTCCGCACCATCGTCATCAGCCTGATGCTGACGATGTTCCTGGCCGCGCTCGACCAGACCATCGTGGCGACCGCGCTGCCGACCATCGGACGCCAGTTCCAGGACGTATCGAGCCTGTCCTGGGTCATCACCGCCTATCTGCTGGCTTCGACCGCCGTCGCGCCGGTGTTCGGCACGCTCAGCGACATTTACGGCCGCAAGGCCATGATCATCACCTCGCTCAGCCTGTTCGTCGTGGGCTCGGTGCTATGCGCCATCGCGCCGAACTTGCCGATGCTGATTCTGGCGCGCGGCCTTCAGGGCCTCGGCGGCGGCGGCATCATGCCGGTGGTGCAGACCGTGATCTCCGACGTCGTCTCACCGCGCGAGCGCGGGCAATACCAGGCCTATTTCTCCAGCGTCTGGATGGTCGGCGGCATTCTCGGTCCGGTCATCGGCGGCGTGTTCGCCGAACATCTGCACTGGTCGATGATCTTCTGGATCAATCTGCCGCTCGCGGCCGCCGCCATCGCGCTGCTGCTGCCGAAGATGAAGAAGATCCCGGTGTTCCACCGCAAGCGCAAGGTCGACTGGCTCGGCGGCGTGCTGCTAATGGCTTCTGCCGTCGTCTTCATGCTGGTGCTGAGCTGGGGCGGCACGCGCTATCCGTGGCTGTCGCCGACCGTGCTGGCGATGGTGGGCGGCGCGGTCGCGCTCGCCGTCAGCTTCGTCTGGCATGCGCGGCGCGCGGACGAACCGTTCCTGCCGCTGCCGCTGCTCGGCGGAAGTGTCGTACCGTTCGGGTTGATGGCGGGCGGTTGCGCGCTCGGCGCGATCACGGGCCTCACGGTCCAGCTCCCGCTCTATTACGAATCCGTCTATCACCTCAGCGCCAGCGAGGCGGGTCTTGCACTTATCCCGCTCGCCGCCGTCTCGACTTGCGGTGCAGCCATTGCCGGCCGCACGATGGCACGGGCCAAGCACTACAAGCGCGTCGCCATCATCGGCACGTCCTGGGCCGCGCTGTGCGGCCTCGGCCTCACGCTGACGACGCTGCCGCTATGGGGCCTGCTGACGTTGATGGCGGCGTTTGCGCTCGGCCTCGGCACGACCTTCCCGGTCTGCGTGGTCTCGGTGCAGAATTCGGTCGCGCGGCCGCAGGTCGGCACCATCACCGGCGCCCTGAACTTCTTCCGCTCACTGATGTCGTCGTTCACGGTCGCGGCTTTCGCGGCCATCCTGTTGATCGCGCTCGGTGCCGACATTCCGCTCGGCGAGCATCATGCCGCAGGCAGCGTCGCGATTCCCGCCGAGGACATGCGGCACGCGTTCCGTTACGTGTTCGGCGCCGCCACCGCGCTGATGACCGGGGCCGCGCTCTGTCTGATCGCGATGGAGGAGCGGCCGCTGGCCGGTCCGTCGACGCCGCAGCCGGTGGAGATGGCGGAGTAGGGGCTTTTAGCCGCCGCGATCACCGTAGGGGTCGGGGCCGGCGCTGTCCCCGGCGGCTTTCCGCGCCGCCGTCCCAAGATGGGTCTTGAGTCGCGCAACCGCATCGGGTGACCAATCTTGGACGTCGGTGACGGCGACCCAGGCATCGACGTAATGCTCGGGCGCGTAGACATGGCCGAAGCCCATCGGCGTATGGGTCGCAACCGCCATGTCGAGCGCGAGCTGCAGCATGGTGACGATGGGATACCATCGCAGCTCCGGTGACACGTCCGGTCCGCGCGGGGCCGCCATCCAGGCCGGCGCCTGATAGGCGTCGCGGTAGGCGAAGAACGTGATCGCATCGCTGGCATATTGCAGATAGACGACGCGCATCGGGCCCCAGGGCGCATCCGGCGGCACCGTCGGCCCGTCCTGGTTCATGAAACGGACGAAGCGGCTGTCGCGGAATTCTGGCAGCCAGGCCGGCGATCCCGGATTGCGGTTGTCGGTGATCGAGCGCCAGATGCGGCTTTCGAACGGCGCCCCGCTCCACAGCGCGCCCGCGATGGGATCGCCGATCGTCTCGAACAGTTCTGCGGATTTCTCCGAGTTCATGGCGCCGAGGCTGAGCCCGTGCAGGTACAGCTTTGGCCGCTTGTCCTTCGGGAGCGTCGTCCAGTAGCCGTAGATTTCCGCGAACAAAGCACGCGCCGCCTCGGCGCCGTATTCGGGCTGAAACAGCAGCGACAGCGGGCTGTTGAGATAGGAATATTGCATCGCGACGCTCGCGACATTGCCATGGTGGAGATATTCGACCGTATCCATCGCGGACGGATCGATCCAGCCGGTGCCCGTTGGCGTGATGACGATCAGCACTTTGCGTTCAAAGCCGTGCTGGCGCTTGAGCTCATCGAGCGCAAGCTTGGCGCGCGCCTGCGCCGTGTCGCGGCTGCCGAGCCCCACGTAGACGCGCACGGGGTCCTGCGCGGGCCGTCCCGTAACCGCGCTGATCTCGGCCGCGGTCGAGCCTGAGGCGATGAATCGGCGCCCCATCCGCCCGAGCTCTTGCCACTGCACCAGCGATGCCGCGCTTCCGGTCCGATTCGACGCGGTCGGCTGCGGCCGTTCGGGCTCGAACCGGACGTCGAGTTCGCGGAAGGAGGAATCGAGCGCGTTGAATGCCATGCGGACCAGGACATTGCTGGCGATCGACCAGAATAGCAGGCCTGCGGCGATCACGCCGATGACGTTCGCGACCTTCCGCGGGATGACGCGCCTCGTGTGCGCAGCGAGGAAGTGGGCGACGAGTGCGAACAGTCGCCCCAGCACCAGCAGCACTGCGAACGTGATCAGGGCGATCGTGCAGACCTTGAGCGGATGTGCGGTCTCGACCGGGGCCATCTTCATCACGGCGCGGATGGAGTTCTGCCAATCGGCGGTGCGCCCGAGAGCGACGATGACGACAAGCAGGCAGGCGGCTGCGGCCAGCGTATTCGCAATCGTTCGCGCGCGCGCGGAAGGCTCGGGCAACTCGAGATAATGCCACAGCCGCCGCCACAGGATTCCCGCAAAATAGCCGATCGCAAAGCAACCGCCGGCGAGGGCGCCTTGCGTGAGAAAGCTGCGCGGGATCAGCGTCGGAGTGAGCGCAGCCGCGAAGAACAGCGCGCCCAGCATGAGCCCGACCCCGGACAGCGAGAGGAGTTGTCGCCGAATGAACCACGCGAGACCCTTCAAGGCATCCTCCGGCTGATGCTATCCCTTGTCGCTCTCCGCAAAACTGCTCTTGCGCGGCAACCGGATCGTGAACTCGGTGAACACGCCCGGCTCCGTCGCGACGTCGATCGTGCCGCCGTGCTGCTTCACCACGATGTCGTGGCTCATCGACAGCCCGAGGCCGGTGCCTTCGCCGGCCGGCTTGGTCGTGAAGAACGGATTGAACATCTTCTCCCTGACCTCGTCGGCAATGCCGGTGCCGTTGTCGCGGATACGGATCTCGACGCTGTCGCTGCGGCCGCGCGTCGCAGCGGTCACGACCGGCTCGTAACCGGCGGCGCCCTCGGCCTTGCGCTTGGTGACCGCATGGAAGCCATTCGAGATCAGGTTCAGCAGCACGCGGGTGATTTCCTGCGGAAACACTTCGGCTTGCCCGGCCGCCGGATCAAGCTCGCGCTTCAGCGTCACGTCGAAACCCGGCTTCTCGGCGCGCGCACCGTGATAGGCGAGGTTGAGACCCTCCTCGACCAGCGCATTGATGTCGCTCAAACCGTGCTCGCCGCCGCCTTCGCGCGAGTGCAGCAGCATGTTCTTGACGATGGAATCGGCGCGCCTTCCGTGCTGCACGACCTTCTGCAGATTGTCCTTCAGAAGCCCTGTCAGCTCGTCGACTTCGCTGCGGACGTCGTCTGCGAGCGTGACGGGCGCGAGCACCTCGTTCAGCTCGTCCGTCAGCTCGGCGGAGAGCGAAGCAAAATTATTGACGAAGTTGAGTGGGTTCTTGATCTCGTGCGCGATGCCGGCGGTGAGCTGGCCGAGCGAGGCGAGCTTCTCGGTCTGGATCAGGCGGTCCTGCGCGGCGCGCAGATCGTCGAGCGATTTGGCGAGTTCCCTGGTGCGGTCCTGCACCTCGTTGAACAGGCGCGTGTTCTCGACCGCGATTACGGCCTGGTCGGCAAAGGTCTTGAGCAGGTTGATCGCCTTGTCGGGGAAATGACCGGGCTCCGGCCGCGTGACGGCAATGGTGCCGATCGCAATGCCGTCGCGCAGCATCGGCACCACGAGGATGCTGCGATAGCCTCGTGTCCGCGCCAGTTCCTTCATCGCCTCGGTGAGATCGGGTTCGTTCTGCATGTCGCTGCGGAAGGCATATTCCCCGCTCGTCGCCACCCGGCTGTGAATGCCTGACGAGGACAGCGGCGCCGGAAAGGAGCTCAGCAGATCCGCATTGCCGGCTTCGTTGTCGGTGGTGAAGGCGGCCAGATGCAGCATGCCGTCGATGACGCGGGTGACGGTGGAGGAATGCCCCCCGATCAGCGCCTTGGCGCTGTCGGAGATCGCCTGGAACACCGGCGTGACATCGGCGGGCGAAGCCGCGATCACCTTGAGGATGTCGGCGGTCGCGGTCTGCCGCTCCAGCGCTTCCCTGGTGGCGTTGAACAGGCTGACATTCTTGATCGCGATCACCGCCTGGTCCGCGAAAGTCTGCAGCAGCCGGACGTGATGTTCGGGGAACGCGCCGGTCGCGCGGCGTGTCGCGATGATGATGCCGATGGCCTCGCCCTCGCTCATCAAGGGCGTGAACAGCATGCTGCGATAGCCGCGGGCGCGTGCGATGTCGCGTGCGGCCGGCTCCAGCTCGGTGTCGGGCAACTGCGCCGCGACACCATCGGCCACGAGCGGGTAGGGCGGAAATCGCGCGAACGGCACCGGGAACGAGGCCTGGAGCACGCGGTCGCCGGCCGGATCGGTCGGCGTGAATGCCGCAAGATGTGCGGCGCCGTCGATATAGCGCAGCACCGCGGTGGAGAAGCCGCCGATCAGCCGGTTGGCGTTGGTGGCGATGGCCTCGAACACCGGTTGTACGTCGGACGGCGAGGCGGCCATCACCTTCAGGATGTCGGCCGTCGCGGTCTGGCGCTCGAGCGTCTCCTTGGTCTCGTTGAACAGGCGCGCATTCTCGATGGCGATCACGGCCTGGTCGGCAAAGGTCTGAAGCAGCTGCACGAGGTCGGGCGCGAAGGCGCCGGGCTCGGCGCGCGTGACGCTGATCATGCCGACCGGCGTGCCCCGGTTCATCAGCGGCATGAACAGCACGCTGCGGAAGCCGCGCAGCCGCGCCAGCTCCCGGTTCAGCGCGGGTACGCCGGCGGCCTCACTGTCGGGAAACTGGATCGTCTCGCCGTCGCGCACGAGGGCAAAAGTTGGAAAGTCCGCGATCTTGCGCGGGAACGAAGCCTTGAGCCCTTCGTCCGCCTCCGGGGTGGTCGGCGTGAACGCCACGAGGTGCAGCTCGTCGCCGATGAACTGAAGCACGGTGGCGGAGAAGCCGCCGAGGAGGCGCTTCGAGCTGGACGCGATCGCCGCGAAGACCGGCCGCGCATCGGAGGGCGAGGACGCGATGGTGCGCAAAATCTCGGCGCTGGCACTCTGGCGGTCCCGCGCGGTCGCAAGCTCGCCGCTCAGCCGTGCATTCTCGGCTGCGACCGCCTGCAAGCGGCGCTCGAGCTCCTCGATGTCGTTGGAAGGGGTAGTCATTCCTGATCCGGCTCGATGCCGCGAAATGGCGCGGCACCGGGCCGGATTATCACATCTTCTGCGGGGAGAGCCAGCGCTCGCGGCGTTGCCGAGAGCCCCGCTCACGTGCCGGGCCGCGACACCTCGGTCTCCTTGCTGGTGATGAACTCCAGCAGCACCGGAATGCCTTCCTGCGTCTTCTCGATGCCGCGCTTGATCGCGGGCACGATGTCCTCCGGCCTCGTCACCCGCTCGCCATGGCCGCCGAAGGCGCGGGCCATTGCGGCATAGTCGCCGGAGATGTCGGTCGAGCGATATTTTTCGGTCGAGACCGGCATCACTTTCAATTCGATCGCCATCGAGAAATTGTTGAGCAGGATCGACATGATTGGTATGCGCTCGCGCACCGCGGTCTCGAAATCCATGCCGGTGAAACCAATGGCCGCATCACCCCAGACATTGATGCAGAGCTTGTCCGGTTTTGCCAGTTTGGCGCCCATCGCAAGGCCCAGCCCGTAGCCGAGCTGCGTCGTCTTGCCCCAGCCGAGATAGGTGAGGGGATCGACCGACTTCCAGAACGGAGAGAGCTGGTCGCGCGGGCTGCCGGCATCATGCGTGATGATGGTGTTCTTGATGTCGACGGTGTGCTGAAGATCCCAGAGCACGCGATAGGGGCTGAGCGGCGCGTCATTGCTGGTGAGCTTCGGCATCCACTTCGCCAGCCACTCCTTGTGCGAGGCTGCGATCTCGGCCGCGACCGCGGAGGCATCACGATCGGATGTGACCGATTTTCCGATCTCCTCCAGCAGCGCGTCGAGCACGAGGCCGGCATCGCCGACCAGGCCGATCTTCGCTTCCACATCCTTGTTGAGATGGTTGGGGTCGAGCGTGGAGTGGATGACGGTCTTGCCCTTCGGCATCGCGACGCCGAAATTGGTCTCGGTGAAGGAGCAGCCGATGCCGAAGATGACGTCGGCCTCGCTCAGAAACTTCGGCACCGCGCGCGGCACGGCGAGCCCGCCCGAGCCGAGCGAGAGCGGATGGGTTTCGGGAAACGACGATTTGCCCCCCAAGCTGGTGGTGACGGGGATCGCCAGCCGCTCGGCGAGCCGCTTCAGCTGTGGCCACGCCTGCGCGTAATGCACGCCCTGGCCGGCATAGATCACCGGCCGTTTTGCATTCACGAGCAGGGCGGCTGCTTCCTTGACGTGAACCGGATCGGCGCCGTAGCGCGTGCGCAGCACTGGCGTGTAGTTCAGCGGCTCCGGCACGTCCTCGTTCCACATGTCCGCGGGGATCTCGACGATCACGGGTCCGCCGCGGCCGTTCTTCAGCTTCGTGAAGGCGCGGCGGAAGATGTTGGCGACCTCGGCCGCGAGGATGATCGGTTCGGACGATTTCGCGAACGGCTTCATCGCCTCGCTGGAGTTGAAGTTCGGCTCGATATGCGCAAGCCGGCGCTGATAGCCCATCGGCAGCACCAGCACGGGCACGGATTCGCCAAAGCACTGTGCGACGCCGCCCATCGCGTTCTCCGCGCCGGGGCCATGCTGCATGCAGAACGCTCCGATGCTGCGGCCCGACGTCACCCGCGAGATCGCGTCCGCCATGTGGATGCCGACGCGCTCCTGCCGCACCATCACCGGCCGGATATCCGCTTTCGCAGCGTGCTCAATCAAATGATTGACCGGATAGCCGCAGAGGATCTCAATCCCTTCGCGCCGCATGATTTCCGCAATGGCAGTGCCGAGCTTCATGGCGTCTCTCTCCCTGGCAGGCCGGTTGATCCGGCTGGTTGATGGAGAGAGGATCAGGAAATCCGGGAAGCGTAAAGCGCGCGCGGTGAGCGCGGCGGTAGGCCAGCTATGCACCGCGAGCGTGCACCGGCTCCGATTGGCGTGAGTGGCCGCAGTCGTCCGCCGTTGGCCGCACGCGCCGCAGCAGGCGCCTGGCAGCAACGAGATCCGGCGTTTCGAAGCCCTCGGTGAACTCGTCATGAATCGGGGCGAGCAGCCGGATGGCCTTGGTCTTTCGGCCGGTCGCGATCCAGTGTGCTGCGAGATCGGTGGCAATCCGCAACTGGAATGTCATCGCGCCTATGGCGTGCGCTTCGGCGAGCGCCCGCTGTAGTCGCTTTTCGGCGCGCTGCGGCTCGCCGGCATGGAGAAGGACCAATGCGTCGACCCGCTGGAGCTCCGACCGGCACCACCGCTCGCCCTGACGTTCCTGATGGTCGATCGCCCGCGTGATGGCTTGGCGCGCCTCAGCGATCCGCCCCTGCCGCAGATAGGTGCGGGCGAGAACCGCGAGATAGCTGCCGATCCGCATCAAGAAGCGACATTCGATCAGTTCGTCGATCGCGGCGCGAATATCCTCGACCGCGCGCGGATCGCCACGCAGGTCGCGAAGACAGGCGGAGAAATAGCGCTCGACCGGAACCCAGCGCGAGATGCGCTCACGTTCCAGGTTGCGACGCAGTCGCATCGTGAAGCTCTCGAGCGCATCCAGATTGCCGGTTTCGAGCGCAACGGGAAGTGCGGCAAGCCCAAGTGCGTTCGATTGCGACACCCAATGGCCGCTGCGGTCCGCGGCGTCGACGGCGTCGCGGGCCAGCCTTGCCGCGTAGTCGGCTTGCCCTTGCATCCACGCCACGAAGGGCAGGTTGAAGCGGACCGTGATGAACCGGTAGACCTCATTCGCATCCTTGCGCGAACGGCCCTCGGCCAGCGAATAGGTTGCCGCGAGACGATCCAGAACCGGGCGGCTCCTGCTCAGTTCGCCGGCAAAGGCGCGGGCCCAGGCGAGTGCCCGATCGGCTTCGGACGTCGCCGTCAGGTCGCGGCCGCGGTCGGCCACCGCGGTGGCCTCCTCGAGATAGGTTATGGCGCGCGGGACCTCACCGATCTGCAGCAGGTAAAAGGCAAAACCCACCAGCGCTCGCTGCTGATACTCGACGTTGCCGGCTCGCCTTGCAAAGGCGATCGCGTCGAGCCAGGCGACCTCGTTCTCATTCGACATCTTGCGGGCGTAGAACAGGCTCCATCCAAGGGCGCAGGCGAGCTTTGCCTTCGACAGGTCGTCGCATACGACGGTCTTGGCCAAGGCGAGCGCGTCTTCCAGCCGCGCCTGCGCTTCCGACAGGATGGAAGTTTCCGACCATAAGGTGATCGCTGCAACCGCGAGCCTGATTCCGAGGACGGGATCGCCTTCCTCGCCAACCGCCCATGAAAGAGCTGCGCGCAAATCGGCGATGCGAGCAAGGTAGCGCTGTGTCCAATCGGCCGGCTCGCGCCAGTTCCACTCCTCCTCGGACCGTTCGAAGAGCACGAGAACGCGCTGCGCATGGCGGCACAGCGCCTGGCCGCAGGCGGGATCGGCCTGGCGCCGCTCGGCCGCATAGCGGCGTGTGCTGTCGAGCAGCCGGTAGCGAAGCTGCGCTCCGTGCGCCTGCGCGCTCAGGAGCGATTTGGCGACGAGACTGCCGAGGCCGGTGACGACGTCGATCAGGGTGAGCCCTGCCGCCTCCGCGACGAAAACCGCATCCTCGACCTCGAATGCGTCGCTGAAGACCGACAGCGAGCCGAACAGTCTGGCTTCTTTCTGCGACAGGAGTCGGAAGCTCCAGTCGATCGTTGCCATCAGGGTCTCATGGCGCGGCGGCGCACCCTCGGCGGTGGGAGCGCGAAAGCAAAGTTTCTGGTCGAGCTGCGCCACCAATTCGCGAGGATTGAACCTGCCGATCTGGGCTGCTGCCAGCTCGATGGCCAGCGGAAGGCCGTCAAGCGAGTGGCAGATCGAGGCAACTGCCTCGCAATCACCATCGACGAACCGGTAGTCCGACCATTCGGCGGCGCGGCGAACGAACAGCTGTACCGCTGGAAACCTGACGGCCTGATCGACCGACAGGTCGAGGCCAGACTTCGGCGAGGCAAGCGATCCAAGCCGCACGACGTGCTCGGTGCCGGTGCCGAGCGGCTCGCGGCTCGTCGCAAGCAGTCTAGACGGCGATGTGTCCGTGATGAACTTGCCGGCAAAGATCGTGGCGGCCGGCAGCACATGCTCGCAATTGTCCAGAATGAGCAGCATCTGCCGCGGCCTCAGATAATCGAGCGCCGCAACCAGACCGTTGTCGGTATTGCCTCTGATGCCCAGTGCCGTCACCAGCGCCGCGCCGAACAGCGTCGGATCGGAGATCGTGGCGAGATCGACGAAACAGACGCCGTCGCGGCACCGCGGCGCAAACGCCTGGGCGACCGCTACGGCAACCGTCGTCTTGCCGATCCCTCCCGCGCCGGCCAGGGTCACGTGCCTGTTGTCGGACAGCAGATCCGCGATATCGACGATGTCCGCTTCGCGACCGACGATGCCGCGCAACAATGGCGGATTGGAAAGGGGTAGCGGATCGGCGAGCGCAAGGTCGTCCTCGACCTCGCCGATGCTGATTTGCACATCCGCGATGAACTTGTACCCGCGGCGCGCCACGGTCGCGATGTAAACGGGCTCGATCTGGGTATCCCCCAGCGAGCGCCGCAGGCTCCACATGTTGACCTTGAGATTGCTGTCGTGGAGCAAGGTGCCCGGCCAGCCCGCTGCCATCAGCTCATTCTTGCTGACCAGATCGCCGCAGCGCTGCACCAGCACCTGCAGGAGCTCGAACGCGCGTCCGCCAAGCTTGACGGGGCGTCCCTCAAGCAGGAGCAGCTGGCGGCGCGGAACCAGTCGAAATGGGCCGAAGCAGTATGTGAGTTCCTGTCGGCGTGCGCCCCGTTGTTGTGTCTCCGTGGCAGCCCGCATTGACCATTGCCAATCGATCGAAAAGATCGCTTGCAATTATCATGCGCTGCAAACCTGTTGAAGTGAGCGGTTCTGAATTCGCACGATTGCTGCCGGCATTGGCCGCCAGAATGGCTGCGACAAAACGCCCGCGCGGTGCCGGCTATTTCTTGGGCACGCCAAGAACCGCCATGCGCATGACTTCGACGCCGCCATCCGCAAGTTCCGGAAGCTTGGCGAACCATGCCTGTACATAAGGCATGGCATTATGCGCGTCGAAATCGGCCTGGCTGGCGAACACCTCGTAGAAGATGAAATGACCGGGTTTGGCGCGGTCTTCCTGGAGAAAATAGACCAGGTTCTTGGGATCGCCCCGAACCAGGTCGATCAGCGGAAGCGTGGCCGCACGCAACGCATCTTCCTTTCCGGGCTTGGCTCGCACCTGCGCCACCACCGAATATGCGCCTTCCGGAATCTCCTGATAGCGCACGCGCGGGGCTTCCTGGGCGACGAGCGACGGCGTTGTCATGGCCATCGCGGCGGCGAACAGCAGGAGGCAAAGCGAATTGCGGATGATAGTTCGCATGATGAAGTCCTTCATATCGTGATCGTGGCGCTTTATCAGGCGACCAGCAGAGCTGGTCGCCCGGTGTTTGTCAGTCAGCGCACGATTGTCTGCTGGCGCTTTGCCAAGGCCTCGCTGAAGCGCTTCTTGACAGGGCCGAGCGCCTTGACGAATTCGAGCTGCTCGCCCTCCGGTCCCTTGCAATAGATCAGCTCCCAGCCGTTCGAGGGTTCCGCGGTCACCCGGTTCGTGTTGGTGCTGCGGGGCGCGGCCTTGCGATCCGCCTCCGTCATGACGCGGATGGTGCGATTCGCGCGCACTTGCGTCATGCCGCGGCGTGCGGATTCCGCTTCGAGGTCGGCGATGAACTTGTTGAAGTCGACATCGTCGCGAACATAGAAGCAGATGTGCATCATGCGCGGAAAGGCCGGGCTCATGTGCTCCACCGGCTCGGCAAAGCTCTTCGCACCGCCCATCGGCTGGTCGGCCTCGCGATATTGCAGCAGTTCGATCACCACGTTGTCGAACTGGATGAAGCGGACATCCAGCCTCTGCGCTCCGCTTCTGAGGTCGGGGACGCCGATCGTCCGCGGATTGACCCCGCGTGCATTCGCCTCGATCTCCTGGTCGGCGAGCAGCGTGTTCTGCACCTCGTCGCCCTGGAAGTCGCCGTGACGGAACACTTCGGTGCCGCCGAGCACTTCCGTGTAAAATTGATAGGCTCGCTCCATGTTCTGGACCGTCAGCCCGAAATGCTGGACGCCCTGCAGCCGCGCGCCGAGCGGCGCCTCGTTGCGTTCGGCCGCCGACATGCTGTTGGCGCCCTGTGTCGCGGTCTGCGCGTCGGCTGCCGTACCGGCGACGAGGCCGGTGACGACGGCTGCGCCGGCTGTCTGGAGCAGGGTGCGGCGGCCCATGTCGGTGGCGTTGTCGGCTTTGTCTGTCATGTTGCTTTCCTCAGTGGTTCGGTAGTGGTTCGGTGGATTTTGCGTGGGTTGTCCTGCCGGCCGGAGCGATGCCCGACCGGGACGAGCCCGCTGCGCACGCCGACGGTTCAAGCGGCTGCGGGAAGCGGAGCGGCGGTGTTGACGAGCCCCTCCGAACGGAGCTCGCGCCAGAAGTCGGCGGGGATGGCTTCCTCCAGCGCAGCGCGATCCTCGGCGATGCGGTTCGGGCGGCTCGCGCCGGGAATTACGGCCGCCACCACCGGGTTGGCGAGCGCGAACTGCAGACCTGCCGCCTTCATGCTGATGCCGTAGCGGTCGGCGATGGCCTTGATCCGCGCCACCTTGTTGAGGATTTCCGGGGGGGCCGGTGCATATTCGAAATTCGGGCCGCCGACGAGGGCGCCCGAACTGTAGGGGCCGCCGACGACGATCGCGAGCTCATGTTCCGCAACCATCGGCATCACCCGCTGAAGCGCCCTTGCATGGTCGAGCAGCGTGTAGCGGCCCGCGAGCAGGAAGCCGTCGGGGCGCGGCTCTTCGAGCGCGAGCAGCAGCTCGATCGGCTCGACCCGGTTGACCCCGAGTCCCCACGCCTTGATCATGCCTTCGTCGCGCAGCCGGTCGAGCGCCTTGAACGCGCCTTTGCGCGCACTTTCGAAGACCGTCAGCCACTCGTCGCCGTAAAAATCCTGCGCGACGTCATGCACGAAGGCGATATCGATGTGATCGGTGCCGAGCCGCTTCAGACTGTCTTCGATCGAGCGCAGCGTCGCGTCCCGGGAATAGTCATTCACGATCCTGTTCGGACGGCCGTATCTGAAGACACCGCCTTTTTCGCCGAGGTCGCGGGTCCCGACATCCTCGATCTCATCCAGGATCAGGCGGCCGACCTTGGTGCTGACGACATAGTCGCGCCGCGGTCGGCCGGCGAGCGCAGCGCCCATGCGGATCTCGGCGAGACCTGCGCCGTAGAAGGGCGCCGTGTCGAAATAGCGGATGCCGTCATCCCAGGCCGCATTCACCGTCGCGAGCGCTTCCTGCTCCGGGATGTCGCGGAACATGTTGCCGAGCGGCGCCGCACCGAAACCCAGTCTTCCCGGCAGGATATCCTTGAGGGCCATGTTGCGTATCCTTCTGCTGACGGCCGCCGTCTCGATCCGGCTGCATTGCCGATCGACGACCGTCACTAGCTCGCTCGAGCATTGCGGTATTTCCGGTTCCTGCGCGATGGCGCACGCATCTTGCTCATTCACGGAGAGGTCAGCTTTTCGCAGCCAGGCGCGCTCGTATCCAAGCCTTTGCTTTGTCTGCCTTTTACCTCTTTTAACCGCGCCGCCTCTGGACTTCGCCATCGCCGCTTGTGAGAAATTCGGAGATCGGCGTGGCAGCGGCCGGGGGCTGCAACTCATCACCGGATGGAATGTTCGCTCGCTCGCGATACGGAGCCGGGATTCGCCGCAACGAAGCGGAGGTCATGATGGCGCTCGTGACGCATGGAGATCAGAAATACAAGAACAGCGAGAAGCTCGCGGCCGCCAACGACTGGCCGGGGCTGAGCATCGAACATCGCAGGTTCGAGGCGGGGCGTCAGGCAACGCCCGTTCCCATCTGCAACGAAATCGTCATGGTGCTGTCAGGCGGCGGCATGGTGTGCCGGGTCGGCAACGGCGAAGTCCAGAAGAGCTTCGCCCGGCCGGGCATGAGCTACCTCGTGCCCGTGGGGACGCAGGAGAGTCACCTCGAGCTTTCGGACCGGATGGAATGTCTTCATCTCTATCTTCCGCCGGCGCTGCTGGACCAAAGCGCGCTTGCGGATTTCGATATCGATCCGGCAAGGGTCGAGATCGCCTACGCCCACGGTCTGGCGGACCAGGTGCTCTTCCATATCTGCTCGCCGCTTCGCGATCTGCTCCATCGTCCGCGCCAGCCGACCGACGCGCTGTTCGTGGGGGGCATCCAGGTTGCGCTCGCAGCGCATCTTCTGGGAAATTATAGGGTCGACCGCTGGCGCGCGCCCGACAGGTCGCCATCGCTCGATCCGCGGCGCCTCCAGCGCGTGCTGGATTATATCGAGGCGTCTCTCGGCAGCGATATCAGGCTCGAGGATCTGGCGGCCCAGGCCTGCCTCAGCCCTTATCATTTCTCCCGGCTGTTTCGCGAAGCGACGGGATTGTCGCCGCACCGCTATGTGACCGATCGCCGCGTCCAGGCAGCGCGGCACGAGCTCGCGCGCAATCGTCTGTCCCTGGTCGAAATCGCGCTGGAGTTCGGTTTCGGCTCCCAGGCCAATTTCACGCGCGTGTTCCGCAAGGCGGCAAGTCTCACGCCAGGGCAGTATCGCGAATTGTGCTGCGGCCAGGCTGAGGTGAAAGCCGATCGCTCCGATGGGGCATTCCGCAGGGATTGCGCATGATCCCGCAGGAATCGGAAATACGGCTCAACATCCATCAGGCAGTGCTGTTGTGCCGACCAGATCCGCAAGGGGATGTACCGACATGATCGAGCTTACGGTGAACGGGACCAAGCGCCAGATCGACGTCGTTGTCGAGATGCCTCTGCTTTGGGTGCTGCGCGACGAACTCGGCATCACCAGTCCCAAATACGGCTGCGGGGTCGCGCAATGCGGCGCCTGCACCGTCCAGATCGACGGAGTGGCGGTCCGATCCTGTCAGGCGCACATCGGCGAAGTCGCCGGCAAGTCGGTCGTCACCCTCGAAGGGCTGGAGAAGAGGGAGCAACATCCGGTTCTCCAGGCCTGGATCGAGCATCAGGTGCCGCAATGCGGCTACTGCCAGACCGGACAGATCATGCAGGCCATCTCGCTGCTCGATCTGATCTCCAATCCGACGGACGACGAGATCAACCAGGTGATGTCCGGAAATCTCTGCCGCTGCGGCACCTATCCGCGCATCCGTGCGGCGATCCATGCGGCTGCGGCCAAGAAGATGGCGGAGAAGTGAGATGGGCCACATGCAGACCCTTTCGCGCCGCGCTTTCGTTTTCGGCTCCGCTGCAGTCGCCGGCGGCATCGCTTTCGGTGCCTATGGCAACGCTGAGGCGGCCGCGCCGGGCGCCGATGGCAATCCGCTGGCGGCCGGCCTCGGCGCGAATTCAGTGACCTTCAATCCCTGGGTCGAGATCAGCCCGGACAAGATCACGCTGATCGCGCAGCACGCCGACATCGGCCAGGGCGTCGGCTCGGTGCAGCCGATCATGATCGCCGAAGAGATGGACCTCGATCCCGGTCAGTTCGAAGTCCGGTTTGCAGGCCCTAGTCCCGCCTATTTCAACACCGGCTTCGCCGACGAGTTCGCGCCGTTCGTGGCCGCGGACCAAAGCCCGGCCGCGGAGGAGGCGCGCGCCAAGACGCTCGAATGGCTGCGACAGGCCGGCCTGCAGATGACGGGCGGATCGAGCACCGTGCCGGATACCTATGAAAAGCTGCGCGTTGCCGGCGCGGTCGCGCGCGAGACGCTGAAGGCGGCGGCCGCCAAGCGTTCGGGCGTCGCCGTGGCTGACCTGCGCACCCAGTCGGGCCATGTGATCCTGCCCAACGGGACCAAGATCGCTTACGTCGATCTTTCCGCAGATGCCGCGAAGATTCCGCCGGTGCTCGATGCCAAGCCGCGCGATCCCTCGAAATGGCGCATGCTCGGCAAGCCGATGATGCGCCTCGACATTCGCGAGAAGGTCATGGGCGAGCTGAAGTTCGGCATCGACATGAAGATGGACGGCATGCTTTACGCCTCCGTCAAGCTGAACCCCGCCAAGGGGCAGCCGCTGAAATCTTACGATGCCAGCAAGGCGCGGGCGATGCCGGGGGTCAAGAAGATCCTCGAAATCAAGAACGGCGTCGCGGTGATCGCCACCAACAGCTGGTACGCGATGAAGGCGGTCGACGCCGTCGCCTGCGAGTGGGCGCCCTCGGCCTATCCCGCCGAGCAGGCCGACCATTGGAAGGTTCTGGAATCCTCGTTCAAGCCCGAGTTCCGGGGCAAGGAGTGGCGGAAGATCGGCGACATCGAAGGCGGGCTGAAGACCGGCAAGCTGGTTGAGGCCGAATATCGCGCGCCTTACGTGGCGCATCAGCCGCTCGAGCCGCTGAACGGAATCGGCCTCGTCACCGACAAGGGCATGGAGATCTGGGTAGGTCACCAGAGCCCACGCTTCGTGCAATGGGTCGCGGCGACGGCGATCGGCCTCAAGCCGGAACAGGTCACCTTCCACAATCAGTGGACCGGTGGAAGCTTTGGCCACCGTCTCGAATACGAGAATGTCCGCGTTCTCGCCGAGATTGCCAACCAGATGAAGGGAACGCCGATCAAGCTCGTGTTCTCGCGCGAGGAGGATTTCCTCCAGGACATTCCGCGGCAGATTGCGATCGCCCGGCACCGGGGCAGTGTCGACAACAGCAAGATCGTCGCCGCCGACCTGCAACTGGCCTCGACGACCCCGCTCAAGGGGCTGCTCGAACGCTCGGGCACGCCCTCCAAGGATCCCGACGGGCAATTGGCCGCCGGCCTGTGGAACGTCTATTACGACATCCCCAATTTCCGGGCCACGAGCTACGAGGCGCAGGGATTGTCACCGAGCACCACGTGGCGGTCGGTCGGCGCCTCGACATCCGGCTTCTTCACCGAAAGCTTCATCGACGAGCTGATCCATGCGGCGGGCCTCGATCCCATGAAGGCGCGCATCGCGATGTGCACCGTGCCGCACTATCGCAAAGTGCTGGAGACGGTCGCGGAGATGTCTGACTGGAAGGGACCGCTCGGCAACGGCAGGGGGCGCGGCGTCGCGTTCGTCGAGTCTTTCGGGACGCCGACGGCCGAAGTCGTCGAAGTCTCGGTGACGGACAGAGGTGTCCGCATCGACAAGGTCTGGGTCGCGGTCGATGTCGGCAAGGTCGTCGATCCCGTCAATTTCGAGAACCAGGTGCAGGGCGGCGTCATCTGGGGACTCGGCCACGCCATCAACTGCGAACTCACCTACGCCAAGGGCGCGGTGCAGCAGACCAACTACAATCACCACGAAGCGATGCGGATCTACCAGTGTCCCGTCATCGAGGTTCGCGGGCTCGAGAACGATCCGAAGGTGAGGGGTGTCGGAGAGCCGCCCGTGCCTCCCGCTGCGCCTGCGCTCGCCAACGCGATCTTCGCGGCCACTGGAAAACGCATCCGCGAGATGCCTTTCAACAAGTTCATCGATTTCGTGTGAGGGTGGATGATGAAGGGATTCTCGATCGCGGTGGTGCTCGCCGCTTCGTCAGTTGCAGCCTTCACGGGACTCGTCGCGGCCAAGGACGAAGCCAGGAAAGATGTCTTGCCGCCAGGCAGCGTCAGCCGGGTGGAAGGCTTGGAAGCCTGGAAGCGGATTGAGGCGGTGGTGACACATCCGCGTTGTGCCAATTGCCATGTCGATGCCAAGGCCATTCCGATCTGGACGCCGGCCGGCGAAACCAAGCCTCGTGCGCATGGCATGAACATCCACGGCGGCGAGAGCCGCATCGGCGCGGAGGCGATCCCGTGCTCGACCTGTCACATGACCTCGACACAGGCGAACGAGCCGGCACCGGCGCCGCCGCGCGCGGGCATCGACTGGCAGCTCGCGCCGGTGGCTTTCATCTGGTTCGGCAAGAGCGGCGCGGAGATCTGCGCGCAGATGAAGGATCCCAAGCGCAATGGCGGTCGCGACGCTGCCGGCCTCGTCGAGCATCTCAGGCATGATGCCTCGCTGAACGGATTCATTCCGCGCGGCTGGGCTCCCGGAGCAGGCCGCTCGACGCCGCCGGGGACCTTCGAGGATCACGTCAAGGACATGGCGATGTGGGGCGCCGCCGGGCAACCCTGTCCGAACTGACGCGTTCCGCAGCCCCGGCAAGGTCACTTTGGCCGGATCGGGCCAACGGGTCAGCGCAAGGCTCCGCCGATGGCAACGCTTGACACAGGTCAAGCCGGGAGCCCGTTGCGGCATGCCATGATGGCGGTGAGGGGCGAGATAGTCCCCATCGTTGTTCAATCTGCCTCCAGGGCCCATGGACTACAGGGATCTGTTGCTCCTTACACGGAAGGCTGCCTCGCGCCTCCACGCGTTCCGCCGCGCAATGCGCAGCACGGTTGCCGGTGCGCGCTTCCTGCGCGGTTCTTACCCTGGTGGGCCACGATGCGGGGCCTGACGGCGTCCGAAGCGCAGGCCCGGCTGAAGGCCGAAGGCTTCAATGAGCTGCCGCGTACCGAGCGGCGCACGATTGTGGGCCTCGTCATCGAGGTGTTGCGCGAGCCCATGCTGCTGTTGCTGCTGGCGGGCGGGCTGATCTATTTCGCCCTCGGCGATCTCGGCGAGGCGCTGCTGCTCCTCGTGTTTGCATCGATCTCGATCGTCATCACCATCGTGCAGGAGGCGCGCACCGAGCGCGTGCTCGACTCGTTGCGCGATCTGACCAGCCCCCGCGCACTCGTGATCCGCGGCGGCGAACACATCCGCATTCCCGGCCGCGAGGTCGTTCGCGGCGACCTGATCATCCTCTCCGAGGGAGACCGCGTGGCGGCGGACGCCACGGTCGTCAAATGCGACGATCTCCTGCTGGATGAATCTCTGTTGACGGGGGAGTCCGTTCCGGTCCGCAAGCTGGCCCGTCCGACGCCCGAGCAGCCGGGGTTGCCGCATGCCGGTGGCGACGACCATCCATTCGTGTTCTCCGGCACGCTGGTGGTGCGCGGAAGCGGCATGGCTGAAGTCACCTCGACTGGAGTCAGAAGCGAGATCGGCAAGATCGGACAGTCGCTGCATTCGCTGGCGACGGAAGCGCCGCGCCTGAAACAGCAGACGACGCGTCTTGTGGCGATGTTCGCGATCGCCAGCGCCTTCGTCATCGCGACGACCGTACTTCTGTATGGGCTCTATCGCGGCGGCTGGCTGGAGGGCGTGCTGGCCGGCATTGCGCTCGGCATGTCGATGCTTCCCGAGGAGTTTCCGGTCGTTCTGACGGTGTTTCTCGCCATGGGCGCCTGGCGCATCTCGCAGGCGCGCGTGCTGACCCGGCGGGCTTCCGCCATCGAATCGCTGGGGGCGGCAACCGTGCTCTGCACCGACAAGACGGGCACGCTGACCGAAAACCGCATGACTGTCGCGCGTCTGGTACTGCCCGATGGCTCGCAATACACGCCGGAAGGCTCGGCGTGCGCCGAGCCTTCATGGCGTCCATTGATCGAAACCAGCGTCCTGGCCTGCGTGCCGGAGCCGTTCGATCCCATGGAGAAGGCGCTGCATGCGCTCGGTCCGGGGACCGGCACCGGCCGACGGCTCGTGCAGAGCTACGGCCTGCGTCCCGACCTGCTCGCCATGTCGAACGTGTGGCGTGGAAGCGATGAGAAATGCGTCGTTGCGGCAAAGGGCGCGCCCGAGACGATCGGCATGCTTTGCGGAATGAGCGCGGAGGAGCTGGCTGCATTGCGGGCGCGTGTGGACGCCCTCGCGCAGGAGGGGCTTCGCGTGCTGGGCGTTGCACGGGCGAATTGCGCGGAGGCGCAGCTTCCAGAGACGCAGCGCGGCTTTTCTCTCGGCTTCTGCGGCCTGATCGGCTTTGTCGATCCGCTGCGGCCCGAAGTGAGGAGCGCCCTTGCCGAATGCCGTTCCGCCGGGATCCGCGTGATCATGATCACCGGCGACTATCCCGCGACCGCATCCGCGATCGCGACGCAAGCAGGCCTCGAGCCCGAACGCATCCTGACGGGGGTGGAGGCCGAAGGCACGGCCGCTGCCGAGCTTGCCCGGGCGGCGCGGGGGCAAACCGTCTTCGCGCGAATTGCACCGGCCCAGAAGCTGCGCATCGTCGGCGCGCTCAAGGGCGCCGGCGAGATCGTTGCCATGACGGGCGACGGCGTCAACGACGCGCCCTCGCTGAAGGCCGCCCATATCGGCATTGCCATGGGCGGCCGCGGCACCGATGTGGCGCGCGAGGCGTCCTCGATCGTTCTGCTCGACGACGATTTCGGCTCGATCGTGAAGGCGATCCGCCTCGGCCGCCGGATCTATGACAATCTTCGCAAAGCGATGAGCTTCATCCTCGCGGTCCACGTTCCCATAGCCGGGCTCGCGCTGCTGCCGCTGGTGACCGGGCTGCCGCTGCTGTTCGGCCCGGTCCACATCGCGTTCCTCGAAATGATCATCGATCCCGTCTGCTCACTGGTGTTCGAGGCGGAGACCGAGGAGCGCGACGTGATGCAGAGACCGCCGCGCTCGCCGGACGAGCCGCTGCTGCCACCGTCCCTGCTGGTCTGGTCGGCGCTGCAAGGTGCGCTCGCGCTGGGCCTGACCGGCGGCGTGATGGTGATGGCGAATGCCTACGGCATGCCGGCAAATGAGGTCCGGACCCTGACGTTCTTCTCGCTGGTGCTGGTGATCGTGAGCCTGATCTTCGTCAACCGCTCGTTCTCGACGTCGCTCGTCGAAGCCTTCATACGGCCGAACCGGACGCTGGTCATCATCGTGCTGTTCGTGACGAGCGTGCTTTTCATGAGCCTTGCGTGGCCGGCCGCGGCCGATCTATTCCGTTTCGGGCCCCTGCACGCCGACGATCTCGCGATCACGGTCGCGGCCGCGCTGGTCTGTCTGGTGGTATTGGAACTGTCGAAATACCCGCTGCGTCGTCGCCGGTCTGCGTCAGGGAAAGTTTGACAGCTACTACTTGCAGTTCTTGCAGATTGTCAGCTTTCGCTTCAACGCATCGTCTTCCTGATCCACCGACGCGGGATCGGCGGCATCCGCACCGGATTTGGAGCTCCTGGCTGCGCGCGACCTTGCAGGGGCCGCCTGACTTGCGGTCTCATTGTCGCCGTTGACGCTTGCGCTGAAGCCATCGTAGTCGGCGGCCGGATTCGGCACCGGCAACGCATTGGGCGGAGCAATCGAAACAGGCGGCTTGGTCGACGTCTGCGCTCTCACGCCGTCCTGCGGCCAGATGCCGGCCAACATGATGCCGAGAGCCAGGAGCGTCGCGCGTCTCATCTACATCCTTCAAGCAGGCCGGGTTCGTCGGCGATATGGCTGGTCGAGCAACGATCGTGCTGAAGACTATCAGGACTCACCTAGCCGTCAAAGCGGGTGCAGCGAGGCAATCCAGAAATCTTTCCCGCGGAAAGCCCCTGGATTGCGTCGCTACGCTTGCAATGACGAGAACGGGGAGACGGTGTGTCCCGGCGCGACCGCCGCATGTCGTGCCAGCGCCGGCGCGCACTGGGCGTCACCTTCAGGCCCTTTGGGCCGCTACTTCAGCGACGAACTGATCGAGTTGAACTTGTTGTTGAGGAGCTGGCTGCCCGTGTTGTTCACGACGGTGACGATGGCCAGTGCAATGCCGGCGGCGATCAGGCCGTACTCGATGGCGGTGGCGCCAGTCTCATCGGCAAGGAAAGACCTAAGCAAACTCATTGCCAACTCCTCTTCATCCAATCCAATGTCTCGTCGCGTCGTTTTCAAACCCGAAAATCGATCGAATAGATTTTCTGCGCGCCAATAGAATTAAGCCCGGGCGGTCGCGCTCCCGTCACATACGACGGCATTCATTAAATTAAGGTTCCATCGTTCCATCCAAATGGATGCAAATCGACAGTTGCTCGGAGGACGGGCCAGCCGCAGCGTCCGCTAGGACGTGATCGTCGAGCCGGGGAGGCGGCGTTTCAGCACGGCCGTGAGGCGGCCGACGAAGTCCTTCATCTTGCCCGGCTGCGAACGCGCTGCCGTGCCCGCGGCCCGCTCGCTCTCGGGCGCGTCGTTCACGATGCTGATGTAGTTCTTTCTGACGTCCTGCTGCTGCACGGCATGCGAACCTTGGCTCGATCGGTGCTGGGACCATGCTGCGCGCAAGGACAACCAGTGCTTAATTTTGTGTCCCGTAGAACTACGCTGGTTCACGCAGAGCTTCGCCGTATCGGGAAACCGGCGTTGCGCTTAACGGATTATTGAGACTGTTCGTCAACGGCTCGGCAAGCATGCCGACAAAGGGCGCCGGCCATCGCCCTCATTCGCGCCGGCCGTCCGCATTCAGCGCCCGCAACATCGCGATGCGTGCGAACATCATCCAGCCACCGCCGGTCTCGGCCGCATTGATCAAGGTCTCGATGGCGGTCTGCCAGTGCGCCTCGTGCTGGACGTCCTCGGGCAGCTGCATGATGTAGTCGGCCGCCTGTTGAAGCGTGAGCAGCTTGCGCTTGTTGCTCACGCGAACCGGATCGTCGAATGCCGCCGACCAGGGCATGTCAGTCCGGCCGAGCGGCGAGGAGGGACATCACGGCGCGGTGCAGGTGCGATGACGTCTAGCCGGCCTTCTTCGCCCGCGCCGGCGCGCGCACCGGCTTGTCGGCCTTCTTCGGGGCTTCCTTCGGCGCCGTCTTCGCAGCAGCGTCCTTGCCGCCCTTGCCGGATATCGGCAGCAGCATCTCGCGCTGGCCCTCGACGCGCTTCTTCGGCTTCTTGCCCTTGACGCTCTCCTTGACGCTCTCCTTGGCGACCCTCGTCGCGGGCCCGGCGTCCTTCTCGTTGGCGATGCTCTTCTTCAGCGCGTCCATCAGGTTGATGACGTTGCCGCCGGTCTTCGGCGCGGCCTTGGCTGCGATCGGCATGCCGCTGCGCTTCTTGTTGATGAGATCGATCAGCGCGGTCTCGTAATGATCCTCGAACAGCTCGGGCTCGAATGCGCCGGATTTTTTCTCGACGATGTGCTTGGCGAGGTCGAGCATGTCCCTGGTCAGCTTCACGTCCTGGATGTCGTCGAAATACTCCGTCTCGCTGCGGACCTCGTAGGGGTAGCGCAGCAGCGTGCCCATCAGCCCGCTCTCGAGCGGCTCCAGCGCGATGATGTGCTCGCGGTTGGTCAGTACCACGCGGCCGATCGCGACCTTGTCCATGCTGCGGATGGTCTCGCGGATCACCGCATAGGCGTCGTGGCCGACCTTGCCGTCGGGCACGAGGTAATAGGGGCGGATCAGATAGCGGTTGTCGATGTCGGCCTTCGGTACGAACTCGTCGATCTCGATCGTGTGCGTGGAGTCGAGCGCGATGTCGTCGAGCTCGTCCTTGGTGACCTCGATATAGGTGTCGGTGTCGACCTTGTAGCCCTTGACGATGTCCTCGGACGTCACCTCGTCACCGGTCTCGGCGTCGACCTTGAGGTACTTGATCCGGTGGCCGGTCTTGCGGTTGATCTGGTTGAAGGAGACCTTCTCGGT
The DNA here is from genome assembly GCF_011602485.2 of Bradyrhizobium sp. 1(2017). Classification (NCBI taxonomy): domain Bacteria; kingdom Pseudomonadati; phylum Pseudomonadota; class Alphaproteobacteria; order Hyphomicrobiales; family Nitrobacteraceae; genus Bradyrhizobium; species Bradyrhizobium sp. 1(2017). The sequence continues at coordinate 2,838,244 of NZ_CP050022.2, forward strand.
ATCCGAAGTGGCCGGATAGAGCGCGACCGGACAGGTCACGAGCGACAGACGCAAAAAACCCTTCCAATTGGCGCGGGGGGCCATGGGCTACTCCAAACGCAACGGGGACAGATGACGAGGATACCATCGGGGAACAACGAATCATAGCAAGCCGGGTTGCTGAATCTGGCAACTGCGTTAACCGCCCGCTGGGCCGGCCATTGTCGGCTGATCGGAGCGCAAATGCCGGAACATCATATTCATCCACGCGTTGGCTCGGGACACGGCTGCGAGGAGGTCGCGGCTATCCAAGCGACATCCAGAGATTGAGGGCATCATGGCAACCACGCGAGAGCAGCATCAGATCGTCGAAACTCCGACTGAGGCCCGTCAGGGCGAGCCCGGGCCGTCGGTGGCAGCGCTGCTCGCCATCTCGACCGGCCTTGCGATCCTGATCCTCGCCGTCATCTGGTTCGTGTTCTTCCGGACCTGACGGGTAGACCCGGACGCGCCAGATCTTCCTATTCGCCGCGTGACGCGGCACATTGCGCCCGCCATGCCGCCGGTTCGTCCGGCTGGAGTGGCGGGCGCAGTCGTACCGGCGGGTCGTATCCTATATGACCAAAAAGTAACGTCGGTGGGTTCCCTGCGTTCATATTCAGTTCACGCCGGAATTGCTCATCTCTGGCGCAAGATGCAGCCAATCTTTGGAGAGACGCGTGCGCCTGCTCGTTGTTGAGGACGACCCCGATCTCAATCGCCAGCTTACCAAGGCGCTGACCGACGCCGGTTATGTCGTCGATCGCGCCTTCGACGGCGAGGAGGGGCATTATCTTGGCGACAACGAACCTTACGACGCCGTGGTGCTCGACATCGGCCTGCCGAAGAAGGACGGCATCTCCGTGCTGGAGGCCTGGCGCCGCAACGGTCGCACGATGCCGGTGCTGATCCTCACCGCGCGCGATCGCTGGAGCGACAAGGTGCAGGGGTTCGATGCCGGCGCCGACGACTATGTCGCAAAGCCGTTCCATCTGGAGGAGGTGCTGGCACGCATCCGCGCGCTGCTGCGCCGCTCGACCGGCCACGCCCAGAGCGAGCTCAGCTGCGGTCCCGTCACCCTCGACACCAGGACCGGCCGGGTCAGCGTGTCAGGCAATCCCGTGAAGATGACCTCGCACGAATATCGGCTTCTGGCCTACCTGATGCACCATTCCGGGCGCGTGGTCTCCCGCACCGAGCTGGTCGAGCATCTCTACGACCAGGATTTCGACCGCGACTCCAACACCATCGAGGTCTTCGTCGGCCGCATCCGCAAGAAGCTCGACGTCGACATCATCCAGACCGTCCGCGGCCTCGGCTATCTCCTGACCCCGCCGGCGCCCGGCGGCTAAAGCGTCTTGACGGACGGCGCGACAGGGGCCTTGGTCCGGTCATGACCGACGTCCTGCCATTCCGCGCCTCCCGGGTTCATTCCGATGGCCGCTAGCTCGCTTGCGAACCGCCTGTTCCTGTCGGCGACCGCCTGGCTCGTGGTGATCCTGGCCATTACCGGTGTGGTGCTGTCGTCGGTCTACAAGGACGCCACCGAGCGTGCCTTCGACCGCCGGCTCAATCTCTATCTCCGCACGCTGATCGCCGAGGTCGCGACCCCAGACGAGCCGCCCGACCGCCAATTCCAGTCGCTCGGCGAGCCGCTGTTCGAGTTGCCGCTCTCTGGCTGGTACTGGCAGATCACGCGCACCGACACCGAGAAGCCGGAGGTGCGCTCCTCGCGCTCGCTATGGGACAAGAAGCTGCCGAAGCTGGAGGAGCAAGGGGCCGAACTCACCGCCGCCGGCATCCGGCTCGCCTACGTCGACGGTCCGGAAGGGCAGAACCTGCGCATGGTGGAGCGGCCGGTCGATCTCGGCGCCGACGGCAAGTTTCTCGTCAGCGTCGCCGGCGACGACACCGAGATTTTCGACGAGACGCGGAGCTTCGATTACTATCTCGGCGGCACGTTCACGGCGCTCGGCATCGTGCTGCTGCTGACGACCGTGTTCCAGGTCCGCTTTGGCCTCGCGCCGCTCAAGCGCATTTCGGAATCCATTGCCGATATCCGTTCCGGGCGGGCAGAGCGGCTCGAGGGCGAATTCCCGGTCGAGATCGCACCTCTGGCGCGTGAGACCAATGCGCTGATCGACGCCAATCGCGAGATCGTCGAACGGGCGCGCACCCATGTCGGCAATCTCGCCCATGCCATCAAGACGCCGCTCTCGGTCATCGTCAATGAGGCCGGCACCCATGCGGCCGATCCATTCGCCGCGAAGGTGATGGAGCAGGCCGACGTGATGCGCGACCAGGTCGCGCACCATCTGGAGCGCGCCCGCATTGCGGCGCGGGTCTCGGTGGTCGCGACGGTGACGGAGGTGGCACCCGCGATCGAGGCGTTGCGGCGTACGATGGAGAAGATCCATCGCGACCGCGGCATCGTGGTCGAGGCCAAGGCCGACCCGGCCGCGAAGTTCCGGGGCGAACGGCAGGACCTCGAAGAGATGGTTGGCAATCTTGTCGACAATGCCTGCAAATGGGCGGCCTCGCGGGTCTTCATCGAGGTCCGGGTCGAGGCGCCACACCAGACCGGCGCCGGCCCGCGTCTGCGGATCATCGTCGACGACGACGGCCGTGGCCTGTCGGAGGCCGAGCGCGCCCAGGTCTCGCGGCGTGGCCAGCGGCTGGACGAATCCAAGCCGGGCTCCGGGCTGGGGCTGTCGATCGTGACCGACCTTGCCGCCCTCTATGGCGGCAGCCTCTCGCTCGGCGGGGCGCCGACCGGGGGCCTGCGGGCCGAACTGGTTCTTCCCGGACTATAATCCCTTGGTTCCACTGGATTTTTCGTCGCGCCCAAGACCCATCCAGGGGAAGCCGGCGGCATTCGTGGGCACTTCCTAAACGGCTTCTTAAGTGGGGAGCTCCTATGATCGCGCCCGGACGCATCCCATGTCCGCCATTTTACCGTGCATTACCCGGGCGCATGAGCCAGACATCGATCGAGCGGCTGAGGGAATATCTCGCGCAGCTCCCGCCGCAGGCGCAGGCCCTGCTGATGCGGGAGTTCGAGCGCGCGCTGGAGCGCGGCCAGGACACGGCTGTCGCGACCCTCGTGCTCGAGCAGCTGCGCAAGATCGTCCGCAACACCGAAGCCGAGGAGGCCCCGCCGCCGCGCACGGACGATCTGTCGCGGCTGCTGTTCCACGTGCTGGAACCGTTCCTGGTCGAGGCAGGCGCCCCTGTCAGGGTCGGACAGATCCGTCGCACCTCGCTGCATCCGATCTGGCAATGGCTTGGTCGTGACGGCGCCCCGGACAAGGTAAGCGAATTCGAGGCGGCGCTGGCCCGCATGCCGGCAGACAGTGCAGGGCAGGTCGAGGCGTTGGCCTCGAAGCTCCAGGCGGTGGCTGCCGACGCCATCTTCGAGCTGACGGGACCTGGCGGCGGCGACAAGTCGCGCGCGCTGGCCCGTGTCGGCCCGCCCAACGTGATCGAGGATCTTTATGCGATCGGTGCGGTGCTCCAGGTCCGCGACGCGATCGCGACCGTGAGCGAGAAGCTGCCGCGCTTCCTGCGCGCCTTCGGCGATTCCCAGATCGCTGCGGTGACGTCGGCGCTCAACATTCCCGCGCTTCAAACGCCCCAGATGCTGCCCTTCGCACTCTCGATGGTCGTGCAGCGGATGACCGCGCCGTGGCAGATCATCCGCCTCGCCATCAAGATTGCGGCGTCGGACGATGAGATCCGCGTCGCGGCAACGCCCTACGGTGCCGCCGTCACGATCGCCCTGCACGATTTGTCCCGCATTGCCGCGATCCTGCGCATGGACATCAAGCGCGGCCATTTCGACAATGTCGCCGACAACCTCAAGACACTGCATGACGGCGTGCGGGGCCTGCGCACCGAGCTGGACCTGCGCAACGATTCCGCCTGGGGCAAGCAATTGACCTCGATTCGGGCCGACATCTCCAATGCGCTGCAATCCGAGATCGACAGCGTTCCCGGCCGCGTTCGCCGCATCCTGCGCCAGCGCCCCGAGAAGGACATTCCGCCCGGCGCGCGGATCGACAGCACCGAGGTCGAGGAAACCGTGGCGCTGATCGATTTCGTCGCGACGTGCCGCAACTACGCGAGCGAGCTTGCGATCAACGAGGTGACGCTGCGCACTTATTCCGATCTCCAGCAATATGTCGAACGCTCGACCGAGCAGCTGGTGCAGTCGCTGCGCGCCGCCGATCACAAGGTCCGCACCTATCGGCAGCAGCAGGTGCAGGCCGCGATCCGATTCTGTCAGGTGCTGTTCGGCGACGATTATGCCTCTTTGATGAGCCGCGCGGCAGAAAACGCGCTGACGGGCGAACGCAAATCGTCGCGCGCAAGCTGATGCAGGCGCATCTTTTCGTCATCACAATTTGAGGTTGACGCTGCCGGGAGCGGGCCCTACGGTCCCGTGCAAGTCCGGGGAACTTCAATTTGTGGGCGCATGAAACCCGTTATCAGCTCCATCGAAATCGAGAACCGCGTCATTACTGCCAAATATCAACGATTGATGGTCGGCGCGCAGGTGGTGCTGGTCGAGAAGGCAAGCGGTCGGCACCTGCCGGAGACCGTCACCAGGGTCGCCTCGCCGGTTCCGGTCGGGGCATTGCGTATCCGCTTGCCCGCGACAATCAGGCCGGGAACGTACTTCCTCAAGGCCTTCAACGGCCACGGCGAGGATGCCGCGCGTAGTAGGGACTTCGAGATCGGCTAAGCCGTTGGAGTTTCACCGTTTCGGGGCCATGCGCGGTCGCGCCGAATTGACAATTGTCAATTGCCGCCTCGTCCGGCCGTGGTGTAAAGCCACCTATGGGCGCGGATCGTGCGCCGTCGGAAGCTTGCCAGATGACGCTATGGTTCGTGTTCGCGCTGATGACGGTCGCGGCGATTTTCGCCGTGCTGCTTCCGCTCGGCCGCAGCGGACCCGCGCAAAACCAGGGCAGCGAAGTCGCGGTCTACAAGGACCAGCTGGCTGAGATCGAGCGGGATCTCGGCGCGGGCCTGATCGCTGCCCCTGAAGCCGAGGCCGCGCGCGTCGAGATCAGCCGCAGGCTTCTCGCCGCGGCCGGCAGCGAGGCGGCATTGGAGCCGAAGTCGAGCCTGAAATGGCGCCGTGCGGCAGCCTTGCTGGCTCTGATCGGCCTGCCTCTGGTCGCGATCGGCGTCTACGTGCCGCTCGGCTCGCCCAGGCTTCAGGATTTCCCACTGGCGCAGCGCGAGCGCGGGCCGGGGTCTAACACACTCGAGAACCTCGTCGTGCAGGTTGAGCAGCATCTGGAGAAGAATCCGACCGACGGCCGCGGCTGGAACGTGCTTGGGCCGGTGCTGCAGCGGCTCGGCCGCTTCGACGATGCGGTACGCGCCTATCGCAACTCGCTCACCTATAACGGCGAGACTTCGGAGCGCCGGGCCGACCTGGGCGAGGCGCTCTCGGCGGCCGCGGGCGGTGTCGTGACTGCCGAAGCCAAGACGGAGTTCGAACGCGCGCACGCGCTCGATGCCGACGATCCCAAGGCGAATTACTTTCTGGGGGTTGCGGCCGAGCAGGACGGACGCAAGGACGATGCGGCCAATATCTGGCGCGCGCTGCTTGCGAAGGCGCCGGCGGATGCGCCCTGGCGTCCCCTGGTGCAGTCGTCGCTGGCGCGGGTCGGCGGCGGCACGATGCCGGCGCTGTCGGACGAGACGATCGCAGCTTCCAAGGATATGGCCGAGGGCGATCGCAACGCGATGGTGCGCGGCATGGTCGATCGCCTGGCCACGCGGCTGAAGCAGAACGGCGACGATGTCGATGGCTGGCTGCGCCTGGTGCGCGCCTATCTCGTGATGGGGGACCGCGACAAGGCGGTCGGGGCATCGACCGATGCCCGGCAGGCGGTCGCCGGCAACGCCGAACGGCTGCGCCAGCTCAACGAAGGCCTGAAGACTCTCGGGCTCGACGGATGACGAAATCGGGACGAGGCGAGCGGAGAACGGGTACGCCATGACGCGCAAGCAGCGACGTATGACCATCATCGGAGGCTCGCTCGCCGTGCTCGCGCTCGCGGCCGCGCTGGTGCTCAACGCATTGCGCGACTCCATCGTGTTCTTCTCGACGCCGAGCATGGTCGCCGAGAAGCACGTCGAGGCCGGCAAGCGGTTTCGCCTCGGCGGGCTGGTGCAGCCCGGCTCGCTCCAGCGCGGCGACAATCTCGCGGTGACTTTCGAGGTTGCCGACGGCAGCGCCAAGCTGCCGGTCGCCTACAAGGGCATCCTGCCCGACCTGTTCCGCGAAGGGCAGGGAGTCGTCGCGGAAGGAGCGCTCGACGCCAACGGCGTGTTCAAGGCCGACACCGTGCTCGCCAAGCACGACGAAACCTACATGCCCAAGGACGTCGCCGACGCCCTGAAGAAGCAGGGGCACTGGAAGGACGATTACGATCCCAAAGCTTCGGGCGGCAGCAAGCCCGCGGCCACCACGGCGCAGGGCAATCCGCAGGGAGCGGTGCGGTGATCGCGGAATCAGGACATTACGCGCTGGTGCTGGCGCTCGCCCTTGCATTGATCCAGTCGATCGTGCCGCTGATCGGTACGCGCCTGCGCGATGCCGCGTTGATGAACGTCGCGCGCTCCACCGCGCTGGCGCAGCTCTTGTTCGTCGGCGCTTCGTTCACGGCGCTGGTGATGCTGCACGTGAACTCGGATTTCTCCGTTGCCAACGTCTACGAGAATTCCCACTCGATGAAGCCGCTGCTCTACAAGATCACCGGCGTGTGGGGCAATCATGAAGGCTCGATGCTGCTGTGGGTGTCGATCCTCGCCCTGTTCGGCGCGCTCGTTGCGGCTTTCGGCAACAATCTGCCGCTGTCGCTGCGCGCGCATGTGCTCGCCGTGCAGGCCTGGGTCGCCAGCGCCTTCTATCTGTTCATTCTGGCGACGTCGAACCCGTTCCTGCGGATCGCCAATCCGCCGATCGAGGGACGGGATCTCAATCCGGTGCTCCAGGACATCGGCCTCGCCGTGCATCCGCCGATGCTCTATCTCGGCTATGTCGGCTTCTCGATCTCGTTCTCCTTCGCCATCGCCGCGCTGATGGAGGGACGGATCGACGCGGCCTGGGCGCGCTGGGTGCGCCCGTGGACGCTGGTCGCCTGGATCTTCCTGACGCTCGGCATCGCCATGGGCTCGTACTGGGCCTATTACGAACTCGGCTGGGGCGGCTGGTGGTTCTGGGATCCGGTCGAGAACGCCTCGCTGATGCCCTGGCTCGCCGGCACCGCGCTGCTGCATTCGGCGCTGGTAATGGAGAAGCGCAACGCGCTGAAGGTCTGGACCATCCTGTTGTCGATCCTGACCTTCTCGCTGTCGCTGCTCGGCACATTCCTGGTGCGTTCGGGCGTCATCACCTCGGTGCATGCCTTCGCCACCGATCCGACCCGCGGCGTGTTCATCCTGCTGATCCTCTGCGTGTTCATCGGCGGCAGCCTGTCGCTGTTCGCGGGTCGCGCGACCTCGTTGAAGCAAGGCGGCCTGTTCGCGCCGATCTCGCGCGAGGGCGCATTGGTGCTGAACAATCTCTTGCTCACGGTCGCCTGTGCGGTCGTGCTGTTCGGTACGCTCTATCCGCTGGCGATGGAGATGCTGGCCGACTTCAAGATGTCGGTCGGTGCGCCCTTCTACAATCTCACCTTCGCTCCGCTGTTTGCCCTTCTGCTGCTCGCCGTGCCGTTCGGGCCGATGCTGGCATGGAAGCGCGGCGATCTGCTCGGCGTGACGCAGCGCCTGCTCGCAGCCGGCGTTGCCGGGCTCGTCGCAGTCGCCATCACCTGGGCCTGGGTGCGGGGCGGCAGCGCGCTGGCGCCGCTCGCGATCGGGCTTGGCGTCTTCGTTATTGCCGGCGCGGTCACCGATCTGGCCGAACGGACGGGCCTGGTTCGCCTGCCATTCGCAACGGTGCTGCACCGGGCGCGCGGCCTGCCGCGCTCGGCCTGGGGCTCCGCTTTCGCACATGCCGGCCTCGGCGTCGCGCTGATCGGCATCGTCTGCGAGACCACCTGGAACAGCGAATATATCGCGACGATGAAGCAGAACGACGTCGCCCATGTCGCCGGTTACGACGTGAAGCTCGATGGGCTCTTGCAACGCCAGGGCCCGAACTACCGCGAGATGATCGCCGAGTTCAACGTCAGCCGCGACGGCGAGAAGCTCAGCGTCATGGCGCCGTCCAAGCGAAACTTCACCACCCGCGGCTCCTCGACCACCGAGGCGGCGCTGCTGACCCGCGGCGCGAGCCAGCTCTACATCTCGCTCGGTGATGCCACCGCCGAAGGTGCCATTGCCGTGCGCATCTATCACAAGCCGATGGTGCTCCTGATCTGGTGGGGGCCGGTGCTGATGGCGTTCGGCGGCATGCTGTCGCTCTCCGACCGGCGCCTGCGGGTCGGCGCGCCGAAGCCGGCGCGGGCCAAACAGCGCCTGCAGCCGGCGGAGTGAATCCGATGCGTCGGATCTGGTTCGCGTTCGTTGCGCTGATGCTGCTGGCCTCGACGGCTCACGCGGTACAGCCCGACGAGATCATGTCGGACCCTGCGAAGGAGGGACGCGCGCGCGAATTGTCGCGCGAGCTCCGTTGCATGGTCTGCCAGAACCAGTCGATCGACGATTCCGACGCGCCGTTGGCGCGCGATCTGCGGCTGCTGGTGCGCGAGCGCATCGCCGCCGGCGATACCAATTCGCAGGTGCTCGATTTCCTGGTCGCGCGCTATGGCGAGTTCGTGCTGCTGAAGCCGCGCTTCGAGCGGCAGACCATGTTGCTGTGGTTGCTCGGGCCGGTGCTGTTGATCGGCGGTGGCCTGGCACTATGGCTGCAAATCCGGCGGCGTACGCGAAGTGGCGCCGACCTGCCGGCTCCGCTCACCGCGGATGAACGAGCGCGGCTCGCCGCGTTGATGTCGGACGATCCAAAGTCATCCTAGTCGCGCATGTTGCCGGCGGGTGAGGGCAGCTTTTTCGCCACTCACCGGAACCCGATTAAGTTCCTGTAGAAATTCGCTTTTTGATCTGCGCTGAACTGCCGCATCCGTGCACGGCTTCATTACAAAAGTTTAACCCCGCCGCCAGCGCACGGTAAGGCGGGAGCCCCCATGTTCAGGTCCGTAAGGTGCCGCCGGCGCCAAATGAATTTCAAGGCCTTGGAGATCTCTGCATGACCGACCGTCCCGACCTCTCGAACCTTCCGTCCTACCGGCAGCCGCGCCGGTCGGTCTTCTCCGCGCGCAAGGTCGCGCTGATGGCCTCGGTCGTCGCCGGTCTCGGCGCGGCCGTTTACGGCTTCAGCCCCTCGACCTCGCCGGCCGACCTGTTCTCGAGCCCGGCGCATGCGCAGGTCAACAACGAAGTCCGCAAGGTCGAGCGTCCGGTCGGATTCGCCGACATCGTCGAGCGCGTGAAGCCGTCGGTGATCTCGGTGAAGGTCAACATCAAGGAGAAGACCGCGAGCAACGACGATGGCGATGACTCGTCCTCGCCGTTCCAGCCCGGCTCGCCGATGGAGCGCTTCTTCCGCCGCTTCGGCGGTCCGGACGGTTTCCCGGGCATGAAGGGCGGTCGTGGCCGCGTCGTGCAGGGCCAGGGCTCCGGCTTCTTCATCTCGGCCGACGGCTATGCCGTGACCAACAATCACGTGGTCGACGGCGCCGACAAGGTCGAGGTCACCACCGACGACGGCAAGTCCTATACCGCCAAGGTGATTGGCACCGACCAGCGCACCGACCTCGCCTTGATCAAGGTCGAGGGCAGCTCGAATTTCCCGTTCGCCAAGCTTGCCGACAGCAAGCCGCGGATCGGCGACTGGGTGCTCGCGGTCGGCAATCCCTTCGGCCTCGGCGGCACCGTGACTGCCGGCATCGTCTCGGCCAGCGGCCGCGATATCGGCAATGGCCCCTATGACGATTTCATCCAGATCGACGCGCCCGTGAACAAGGGCAATTCCGGCGGTCCGGCCTTCGACACCAATGGCGAGGTGATGGGCGTCAACACCGCGATCTACTCGCCCTCGGGCGGCAGCGTCGGCATCGCTTTCTCGATTCCCGCGAGCACCGTGAAGAGCGTCGTGGCCCAGCTCAAGGACAAGGGTTCGGTCAGCCGCGGCTGGATCGGCGTGCAGATCCAGCCGGTGACGTCCGACATCGCTGACAGCCTCGGCATGAAGAAGGCCGAAGGCGCGCTGGTGGCGGAGCCGCAGGCGAACGGTCCGGCGGCCAAGGCCGGCATCGAGTCCGGCGACGTCATCACGTCGGTCAACGGCGAATCCGTCAAGGACGCCCGCGAGCTTGCGCGCACGATCGGCGGCATGGCGCCCGGCGCCACCGTGAAGCTCAACGTGCTGCACAAGGGCCAGGACAAGGTGGTGAACCTCACGCTCGGCCAGCTGCCGAACACGGTCGAGGCCAAGGCCGACAACGACAATGACAGCGGCAAGGGTGCGAACCGTGGCACCGACGTGCCCAAGCTCGGCATGACCGTTGCGCCCGCCAATTCCGTTGCCGGCGCCGGCAAGGAAGGCGTCGTGGTCACCCAGGTCGATCCGAAGAGCGCCGCGGCCGAACGCGGCTTCAAGGAAGGCGACGTGATCCTCGAAGTCGGCGGCAAGAGCGTCGCCACCGCCGGTGAGGTCCGCGATGCCATCAACACGGCGCGGACCGACAACAAGAACAGCATCCTGATGCGGGTGAAGAGCGGCGGCCAGTCGCGCTTCGTCGCCGTGCCCATCGCCAAGAGCTGAGAGGGCCGAGGCGTCAGGAGGCCTACGAGATGAAGGGTGTCGTCGGCATCAGTCGCCCCCGCCGGCGGCGCCCTTCGGGGGAGCAGCGCAACGCTCGCTTCCCCTGTCTACCTTCCGGTGGAATTACGCCCCCCTCCGTCGGAAGGCCTAGGGCGGTGAGGTCCCCCCAGCTTCACCGCCCGCCTTTTTCTCGATCCGAGATTGGTCCGCTCGGCTTGCATGCGATTGCCGCTCGCGCCATGTTTAGAGAAGGTTCACGCCCTTGACCGCCGCCGAACGCACGATGCGCCTCCTCATCATTGAAGACGACCGCGAATCCGCCGACTATCTCGTGAAGGCGTTTCGCGAGGTCGGACACATTGCCGACCACGCCGCCGACGGCGAGGAGGGCCTCGCCATGGCCGAGAGCGGCGACTACGACGTGCTGGTGGTCGACCGCATGCTGCCCAAGCGCGACGGCCTGTCGCTGATCGGCGCGCTGCGCGACAAGGACAACACCGCGCCGGTGCTGATCCTCTCCGCGCTCGGGCAGGTCGACGACCGCATCAAGGGCCTGCGTGCCGGCGGCGACGACTACCTGCCGAAGCCCTATTCCTTCGCCGAGCTCCTGGCCCGCGTCGAGGTGCTGTCGCGTCGCCGCGGCGGCCCCGCCGAGGACACGCTCTACCGCGTCGGCGACCTCGAGCTCGACCGGCTGTCGCACCGCGTCGCCCGCGGCAAGGACGAGCTGACGCTCCAGCCGCGCGAATTTCGCCTGCTCGAATACCTCATGAAGCATGCTGGCCAGGTGGTGACGCGCACCATGCTGCTCGAGAACGTCTGGGACTATCATTTCGATCCGCAGACCAACGTGATCGACGTGCACATTTCGCGGCTGCGCTCCAAGATCGACAAGGGTTTCGAGCGCCCGCTGCTGCACACGATCCGCGGCGCCGGGTACATGATCCGTGACGGCATTCGGTAAACTCGTCCGCACCACGGCGTTCCGGCTGACGCTGGTCTATTTGCTGCTGTTCGCGATGTTCGCGGCCTCGCTGCTGGCCTATTTCGCCTGGAATACGCGGCGGCTGATCACCGAGGAAATCACGCAGACGGTCAATGCCGAGACCTCGGAGATCAGCGAGATCTACGACCGCCGCGGCATGTACGGCCTCGTGCGCACGATCGAGTATCGGGCGCTGCGTCCGGGCGCCAACCTCTATCTCGTGACCACGCCGACCGGGCAGGCGGTTGCCGGCAATGTCGGCTCGCTGGCGCCGGGCGTGATGGCGACGCGCGGCTGGACGGAGACGGCCTACCGCCGGATCGAGGACGCCGACGAGCGCGATCATCGCGCGCTGGTGCGCGTCACCGAATTGGAGAACGGCTTTCGCCTGCTGATCGGCCGAGATCTCGACGAACGGCGGCGTCTGTTCGGCATCGTCGCCAAGGCGGCGCAATGGTCGGTCTTGATCGTGGTCGTGCTCGGTCTCGGCGGCGGCATCTTCGTGGCGCGCCGTGTCCTGAGGCGCATCGACGCCATGACCGGCACCACGCAGCGGATCATGACCGGTGATCTCAGCGAGCGCCTGCCGGTAGGGCGCAGCGGCGACGAGCTCGACCGTCTCGCCGAGAACCTCAACGCCATGCTGGAGCGGATCGAGGCGCTGATGGCGGGGCTGAAGGAAGTCTCCGACAACATCGCGCACGACCTCAAGACGCCGCTGACGCGCCTGCGCAACCGCGCCGAGGAGGCGCTGGCCAGATCGGGCTGCGAGGCCGACTACCGCGCCGCGCTGGAGCGCACCATCGAAGAGTCCGACGGGCTGATCCGCACCTTCAACGCGCTTCTGATGATCGCGCGCGCCGAGTCCGGACAGGCGCGCGGCAACATGGACGATTTCGACGCCGCGGACGTCGCCGGCGGCATCCACGAGCTCTACGAGCCGCTGGCCGAAGACGACGGCATGACCCTGAAGGTCAGGGCAGAGCCGACGCCGGTTCACGCCAATCGTGAGCTGATCAGCCAGGCTCTCGCCAATCTCGTCGAGAATGCGATCAAATACGGCAAGCCGGAGGCCCAGGCCGCGGGAACTGTGGTCAGCATGGACGCCCGGCAGATCACGATCGAGGCGAAGCGCGATGGCGACCAGGTGCTGCTCAGCGTCACCGATCGTGGTCCGGGGATCCCGGAGGCGGATCGCAAGCACGTCGTCGAGCGATTCGTGCGGCTGGAGGCCAGCCGCACGCTGCCGGGCTCCGGCCTCGGCCTCAGCCTCGCTGCGGCGGTTGCGACACTGCACGGCGGCGAATTGCGCCTGGGCGATGCCCATCCCGGCCTGGTCGCCACGCTGGTGCTGCCGGCGCGGGTGGGCGCCGGCGACAGGGTTGCTCCGCCAATACCGGATGTGCCACAGAAGGTGGCATGATCCACTCCGCGCCGGGAAACGCGGACAAGCATGGTGAGGGCCTCGCCGCACGCTTCGCGGAGGCCCCCTGTGTTGCCGCTTCCGCAACCGACGAACAGCGCTTCGCGAATTGGCTGGCCGAGCTCGAGCCCGCGCAATCGTCCCGTCTCGAATCGGCGCTGGTTCATCCCTTCGCGCGGGATATTCTGGCCGGCATTGCGGAATTCTCGCCCTATCTGTTCGATCTGGTGCGCGCCGATCCCCCGCGCCTGATCCGGTTGCTCGAATGCGATCCGGATCTGCATCTGGCGGGGCTGATGGCGGAGGCGCGGGACGCCGTGCTTGCGGCGCCTGACGAAGCCGAGGTGATGCGCCTGCTTCGCCGCATGAAGGCGGAAGCGGCGCTGCTGACCGCGTTGTGCGATATCGGCGGCGTCTGGCCGGTGATGCGGGTGACGGCGGCGCTGACCGATGTCGCGGTGTTTTCGGTCCAGGCGGCGCTTCAGTACCTGCTGCGGCAGGAAGCCGCACGCGGCAAGCTCACACCCCCCGATCCCGAAGCGCCCGAAGTCGGCTGCGGGCTGATCGTGCTCGCGATGGGCAAGATGGGCGCGGGCGAGCTGAACTATTCCAGCGACATCGATCTCATCGTGTTCTTCGATCCCGATGCGACCACGCTCGCGCCCGATATCGAGCCGCAGCCGTTCTTCGTGCGCGTGACCCAGGGGATGGCGCGCATCCTCCAGCAGCGCACCTATGACGGTTACGTGTTCCGCGTCGATCTGCGCCTGCGGCCCGATCCGTCCTCGACCCAGGTTGCGATCTCGCGGGATGCCGCGCTGAACTATTACGAGCGGGAAGGGCGCACCTGGGAGCGCGCCGCGATGATCAAGGCGCGGGCCTGCGCCGGTGATTCCCGGGCGGGCGAGGCGCTTCTCGCCGAGATCGCGCCCTTCGTCTGGCGCAAGCATCTCGATTTCGCCGCGCTCGCCGACGTGCACGACATGAAGCGGCAGATGCAGACCTATCGCGGCCAGAGCGAGGTCGCCGTCGAGGGCCACAACGTCAAGGTCGGGCGCGGCGGCATCCGCGAGATCGAGTTCTTCGCCCAGACGCAGCAGCTGATCGCCGGCGGCCGCCATCCGCAATTGCGGGTGCGGCCGACGCTCAAGGCGCTCGACGTGCTCGCCTCCAGCAACTGGATCACCTTTGTCGCGCGCGACGAGCTGACCGCGGCCTACGAATTCCTGCGCCGCGTCGAGCATCGTCTTCAGATGATCGCCGACGAGCAGACCCATACGCTGCCCGAGGACAAGGAAGCGGTCGAGCGTTTCGCCTGGTTCTTCGGCTATCGGGATCGCGACGCCTTTGCGCGCGAGTTGCTGCGCCAGCTCGAGATCGTGCAGGGCCACTACGAAAAGCTGTTCGAGGGCGACGATCCGACCGGCACGGCCAAGCTGCCGGCGCTCGACTACAGTGCAGGTCCCGAGGATCCGCGGCTGTTCCAGCATTTGGCGGCACTCGGCTTCAAGAAACCTGCGGCCGTTGCGCAGACCGTGCGCGACTGGATCACCGGCGATTATCGCGTGTTTCGCGTTGAGGCGACGCGAAGCGCCTTCGTCGAGTTCGTGCCGGCCCTGATCGATGGTCTCGCCCATGCCGAGGAGCCGGATCGCGCCGTCGTGGCGTTCGATCATTTCCTCGGGGCGCTGCAGCGCGGCGGCCGGCTGATCACGCTGCTCGGCCAGAACCGCGATCTCGTCGCGCTGGTGGCGTTGGTGCTGGGCGCAGCCCCCAGGCTCGGCGAAATGCTGGCGCGCAAGCCGCAGCTGATGGACGGCCTGATCGATCCGCGCTTCTTCGGCGCCATGCCCGACCGGCAGGAGTTGTCGGGACGGTTGGCTGCGACCGTGCAGGATGCCGACTCATACGAGGAGTTCCTCGACCGCCTGCGCCTGTTCGGGCAGGAGAGCCTGTTCCTGATCGGCACGCGCATCCTGTCCGGCACGGTCTCGGCACAGCAGGCCAGCACGGCCTTTGCCGATGTCGCCGAAGGCATCGTCCACACCGTGCACGGCCTCGTCGCCGATCGCTTCGCCGCCCAGCACGGCCGCATCAAGGGGCAGGAGACCGCGATCATTGCGATGGGCCGGCTCGGCAGCCGCGAGATGACGGCCTCGTCCGATCTCGACCTCATCCTGCTCTACGATTTCGACAGGGACAATCCGGACTCCGATGGTGAAAAATCGCTGCAGGGTGCCCACTATTTCGCGCGCTTCACCCAACGCCTGATCAGCGCCTTCACGACGCGCACCAATTACGGCGTGCTCTACGAGATCGACATGCGGCTGCGTCCCTCGGGGCGCGCCGGTCCCGTGGCCTCGAGCCTCGTCTCGTTCGCGGACTACCAGGCCAACGAGGCCTGGACCTGGGAGCACATGGCACTGACGCGCGCCCGCGTGGTGTCGGCGTCGCCCGAATTCCGGGAGCGCATCGAGCGCGTCATCCGCGATGTCCTGACCCGCCGCCGCGACCCCGCCATCACCGCCAACGACGTCGCCGACATGCGGCGCGCCATCGCCCAGGAGAAGGGCGAGGCGGATTGCTGGGACCTCAAACATGCCGCCGGCGGCATGGTCGATATCGACTTCATCGCGCAATATCTCCAGCTCGTGCATGCCCACGACAAGCCGGAGATCCTCGACGTCAGCACCATGCAGGTGCTGGAGAACGCATGCAGGCTCGGCGTGCTCCCGCAATCGGAGACCGAGATATTGCGAGCCGCAGCCCGGCTCTATCACGACCTGACGCAGATTCTGCGGCTGTGCGTCAGCGACCGTTTCAAGCCGGAGACCGCGGGCACCGATCTTCAGCGCGTGATGGCGCGGGCCGGCGACGCGCCGGATTTCTCCTCGCTCGAGGCGCGGGTGAAAGAGACGCAGAGCGAGGTGCGGCGCGTCTTCACGGCGCTGCTGGAAGGGACGTCGTCTGCCTGAGCGCGGTGATCGCCTCGCGGACATCGGGCGCAAGGCCGGCGCCGCCCGCATCGAGATGGGCGAAGATCGCGCGCTTCATCCGGGGGTCCCAGAATTTCTTGATGTGCTCGGCAATTCCCGGCACGGCCTTGTCGTGGCCCTGGCTCTGGAAGAACTTGCCGATCTGGTTGGCCATGTAGATCAGGCGGTCAGGCGACATCGGCAACCTCCGTGGCATGGCGGGCGACAATTCGGCCGCCATGCGAAAACACTTCGAACCCGTCCTGGCGGGCAATGGCGATCAGCGTGATGCCGGCGGCTTCCGCCGTGCGCACTGCGAGCGCCGTCGGCGCGGAGACGGCGACCATCACGGGAGCCCCGATCGCGGCCGTCTTCTGCACCATCTCCACCGAGACGCGGCTCGTCAGCAGCACTATGCCGCCGGACGTCTCCGTGCGGCTGCGCGCAATCGCCCCGGCGAGCTTGTCGAGCGCGTTGTGGCGGCCGACATCCTCACGCAGCGCGCCGATCCCGCCGGCAGGGGACCAGAACGCGGCGGCGTGAACGGCGCGGGTTTGCAGGTTGATGGATTGCAGGGGCGCGATGGCCTGCATCGCCGCCATGATCTCTTCCGGCGTGAAGGTCTGCCCTTGCGGCACGACCGAAGCCGGCCGCACCGCTTCGGCAATGGATTCGATGCCGCAGATACCGCAGCCGGTCGGGCCGGCGATATGGCGGCGACGCTCGCTGATGCGCGCGGCTTCCTCCGACGCCAGCCACATGCGCAGCTCGATGCCGTCGTCGAGGCGCACCATTTCGAGCGACCGGATGTCGTCGACGGATTTGACGATGCCTTCACTCACGCTGAAGCCGACCGCAAAATCTTCCAGGTTTTGCGGTGTCCCCATCATGACCGCGTAGGTGCCCCCATTGTAGGTCAGCGCCAGCGGTGTCTCCTCGGGGACCAGCCGTGCGCCCTCGGACGCAACGCCGTCGCGCCAGATCTCGCGGTCGATGGCCTGGACCGGGACGTGCATGCGGCTACTCCGCAGCCTCGGCCGGTACGATGCGGCGGGACTGCCGCGCCTGCGCATCATAGGCCTTCTGCCAGTCGGACGGGCCGTTCGAGGGCGAGACCTGGACCGCCGTGACCTTGTATTCGGGGCAGTTCGTGGCCCAGTCCGAATAGTCGGTCGTGATGACGTTGGCCTGCGTGTCCGGATGATGGAAGGTGGTGTAGACGACGCCGGGCGCAACGCGGTCGGTGATCTCGGCACGCAGCGTGGTCTCGCCGGCGCGGCTCTTCAGGCGGACCCAGTCGCCGTCGCGCACGCCGCGCTGCTCCGCATCGTGCGGATGGATCTCCAGCCGGTCCTCGGCATGCCAGACCACGTTCTCGGTGCGCCGGGTCTGTGCGCCGACATTGTACTGGCTGAGGATGCGGCCGGTGGTGAGCAGCAGGGGATAGCGCGGGCCGGTGCGCTCGTCGGTCGCGACATATTCGGTGACGACGAACTTGCCCTTGCCGCGGACGAAGCCGTCGATATGCATCACCGGCGTCCCCTCGGGCGCTTTGTCGTTGCAGGGCCATTGCACCGAGCCGAGCTCGTCGAGCTTGGCATAGGAGACGCCGGCGAAGGTCGGCGTCAGCGCCGCGATCTCGTCCATGATCTCGGAGGGGTGGCTGTAGTTCATCTCGAAGCCCATGGCCTTGGCAAGGCCGATGGTGACCTCCCAGTCGGCCATGCCGTTCTTCGGCGTCATCACCTTGCGCACGCGCTGGATACGGCGCTCGGCGTTGGTGAAGGTGCCGTCCTTCTCGAGGAAGCTCGAGCCGGGCAGGAAGACGTGGGCGTAGTTGGCAGTCTCGTTCA
Organism: Bradyrhizobium sp. 1(2017); assembly: GCF_011602485.2. Taxonomy (NCBI): domain Bacteria; kingdom Pseudomonadati; phylum Pseudomonadota; class Alphaproteobacteria; order Hyphomicrobiales; family Nitrobacteraceae; genus Bradyrhizobium; species Bradyrhizobium sp. 1(2017). The sequence continues at coordinate 2,856,290 of NZ_CP050022.2, forward strand.
GGAAGAGATCGTGGACGATGACGCATTCCATCGCCGACAGCGCCGCCACGACGTGCGACGTGTTGGGATCGGACTGCAGGATGTCCTCGCCCTGCACGTAGATGCCCATGAAGGTGCCTTCGACCGCGGCATCGAACATGTTGGGGATGCGCAGGCCCGGCTCGGGGTTGAGCTTGACGTTCCACAGTGCCTCGAACTGGTCGCGCACGGCATCGCCGGAGATGTGGCGATAGCCGGGCAGCTCGTGCGGGAACGAGCCCATGTCGCAGGAGCCCTGCACGTTGTTCTGGCCGCGCAGCGGGTTCACGCCGACGCCGGGGCGGCCGATATTGCCTGTTGCCATCGCGAGGTTGGCGATCGCGATCACGGTGGTCGAGCCCTGGCTGTGCTCCGTGACCCCGAGGCCGTAATAGATCGCGCCGTTGCCGCCGGTGGCGTAGGTGCGGGCCGCCTCGCGCAGATCCTTCGGATTGACGCCGGTGAGAATGGCGGTGGCTTCCGGGCTGTTGTTGTGCTGAGCGACGAAGGCGGCCCATTCCTCGAACTCGCTCCAGTCGCAGCGCTCGCGCACGAAGGCTTCGTTGACGAGGCCCTCGGTGACGATGACATGTGCGATCGCCGTCATGACCGCGACGTTGGTACCGGGCATCAAGGGCAGGTGCAGCGCCTTCACATGCGGCGATTCCACCATCTCGGTGCGGCGCGGATCGATCACGATCAGCCTGGCGCCCTGGCGCAGCCGCTTCTTCAGGCGGGAAGCGAACACGGGATGCGCCGAGGCCGGGTTGGCGCCGATCACGACCACGACGTCGGTGTCCTCGACCGAGTCGAAATCCTGCGTGCCGGCGGAGGTGCCGAAGGTTGTGGCGAGGCCATAGCCGGTCGGCGAGTGGCAGACGCGGGCGCAGGTGTCGACGTTGTTGTTGCCGAAGCCGGCGCGGATCAGCTTCTGCACCAGATAGGTTTCCTCGTTGGTGCAGCGGGAGGAGGTGATGCCGCCGATGGCGTCGCGGCCGTATGCCTTCTGGATGCCGCGCATCCTGGCGGCGGCAAACGAGAACGCCTCGTCCCACGAGACTTCGCGCCAGGGATCCTCGATCCGGTCGCGGATCATGGGGTTAAGGATGCGTTCCTTGTGGTTGGTGTAACCCCAGGCGAAGCGGCCCTTGACGCAGGAATGGCCGCGATTGGCCTTGCCGTCCTTGTAGGGCACCATACGCACCACTTCCTCGCCACGCATCTCGGCCTTGAAGGCGCAGCCGACGCCGCAATAGGCGCAGGTGGTGACGACCGAGTGCTCGGGCTGGCCGATCTCGATCACGGACTTTTCCGTCAGCGTCGCGGTCGGGCAGGCCTGCACGCAGGCGCCGCAGGAGATGCATTCGGAGCCGAGGAAGCTCTCGCTCATGCCCGGCGAGACGCGGCTGTCGAAGCCGCGGCCGGAGATCGTCAGTGCGAAGGTGCCTTGCACTTCCTCGCAGGCGCGGACGCAGCGCGAGCAGACGATGCACTTGGAGGGATCGTAGGTGAAGTAGGGGTTCGACTCGTCCTTCGGCATCCAATTGTCGTTGGTGCAGCCGTCGGTCTTGCCAGGTGTCTTGGCGAAGACGTGGTTCTCGCCCTCATAGCCGTAGCGCACGTCGCGCAGGCCCACGGCGCCGGCCATGTCCTGCAATTCGCAATCGCCGTTGGCGCCGCAGGTGAGGCAGTCGAGCGGATGGTCGGAGATGTAGAGCTCCATCACGCCCTTGCGCAGCTTCTTGAGCCGCTCGGTCTGGGTGTGGACGACGAGCCCGTTCATGACCGGCGTGGTGCAGGAGGCCGGCGTACCGGCGCGGCCCTCGATCTCGACCAGGCAGAGCCGGCAGGAGCCGAACGCGTCGACCATGTCGGTGGCGCAGAGTTTTGGGATCTGGTGGCCGGCGTCCATCGCGGCGCGCATGATCGAGGTGCCCTCGGGCACCGTGACCTCATTGCCGTCGATGGTCAGCGTCACCATCGTTTCCGATTTCGAACGCGGCGTGCCGAAGTCGATTTCTTCGATCAGAGACATTGTCGTTCTCCTATTCCGCGGCCTGAAGCGTGGTCGGCGCGGGGAGGAAATCCTCCCGGAAGTGCTTCAACGCACTGAGCACGGGGTAGGGCGTGAAGCCGCCGAGTGCGCAGAGCGAGCCGAATTTCATGGTGTTGCAGAGGTCTTCGACAAGCGCGAGGTTTTCATGCACGCGCTCGCCGTTGATGATCTTCTCGATGGTCTCGACGCCGCGGGTCGAGCCGATCCGGCACGGCGTGCATTTGCCGCAGGATTCGACGGCGCAGAACTCCATGGCGAAGCGCGCCTGCCTGCGCATGTCGACGCTGTCGTCGAACACGACGATGCCGCCATGGCCGATCAGGCCGTCACGCGCGGCGAAGGCTTCGTAGTCGAACGGCGTGTCGAACAGCGCGCGTGGGAAATAGGCCCCGAGCGGGCCGCCGACCTGCACTGCGCGGACCGGGCGGCCCGTGAACGTGCCACCGCCGATGTCGTCGACGAGCTCGCCGAGCGTCACGCCGAACGCGGTCTCATACAAGCCGCCGTAGCGGATGTTGCCGGCGAGCTGGATCGGCATCGTGCCGCGCGAGCGGCCCATGCCGAAATCGGCGTAGGCCTTGGCGCCTTCGGCGAGGATGAAGGGGATCGCGGCGAAGGACAGCACGTTGTTGATCACGGTCGGCTTGCCGAACAGGCCGTGATGAGCGGGCAGCGGCGGCTTGGCGCGCACGATGCCGCGGCGGCCTTCGAGGCTCTCCAGCAGCGAGGTCTCCTCGCCGCAGACATAGGCGCCGGCGCCGACGCGCACCTCGAGATCGAACGTTTGCTTCGAGCCACCGATGTTCGCGCCGAGATAGCCGCCGCGCTTCGCCGCCACGATGGCGGTGTTCATCGCCTCGACCGCGTGCGGATACTCGCTGCGGATATAGATGTAGCCCTTGGTCGCGCCGACGGTGAGGCCGGCGGTCGTCATGCCCTCGATCACCAGGAAGGGATCGCCCTCCATGATCATGCGGTCGGCGAAGGTGCCGCTGTCGCCTTCGTCGGCGTTGCAGACGATGAATTTGCGGTCGGCCTTGGCTTGCGCGACGGTCTTCCATTTGATGCCGGTCGGAAAGCCCGCGCCGCCGCGACCGCGCAGGCCGGATGCGGTGACCTCGCTCAGGATCGCATCCGAGCCGAGCGAGAGAGCCCGTTCGAGGCCCTTGTAGCCGCCATGGGCGCGGTAGTCGTCGAGCGAGCGCGGATCGATCACGCCGCAGCGGGCGAAGGTGAGGCGGGTCTGGCGCTTCAGCCACGGGATCTCGTCCGTCGCGCCGAGCCGCAAGAGATGCGGCGTGTTGCTGGCGAGCGCATCGAGCAGGGAGGGCACGTCGGTCTCGCTGACCGGGCCGAATGCGATCCGGCCCTGCGGTGTCGCAACCTCCACCAGCGGCTCCAGCCAGTACAGGCCACGCGAGCCGGTCCTGACGATCTCGATCGCAACGCCGCGCTTGGCGGCGGCCTGCTCCAGCGCCAGCGCGACCTCGTCGGCGCCGACGGCCACCGCCCCGGCATCACGAGAGACGTAGAGACGCATGCTCATCGTTGTGCCTCCGCGACCAGGGCATCGAGCCGCTTCTGATCGAGCCGGCCGATCAGGCGGCCGTCGAGCATCGCCGACGGCGCGGTCGCGCACAGGCCGAGGCAGTAGATCGGCTCCAGCGTGACGCGATCGTCGGCCGTGGTGCTGCCGAGCGACACGCCGAGCTTCGCCTCGGCGCGCGCCGCCAGCGCATCGCCGCCTGCGGCCTGACAGGCCTCCGCGCGGCAGAGCTTCAGCACATGGCGGCCGGCCGGCTTGTGGCGGAAATCATGGTAGAACGTGAAGACACCGTGCACCTCGGCACGCGACAGATTCAGCGCCTGCGCCACCATGGGAATGGCGGCCTCCGGCACGTAGCCGAACGCCTCCTGAAGCGCATGCAGGATGACGAGCGTCGCGCCTTCCTGCTGAGCGTGTTCGGCGATGATCTCGGCGCCGCGCGTCTCGTTCCAAGGCTCGTAACAAGGCTCGTAAACCGCTGTCATTCTTCGTTCTCGTTCTGAGCGTTCCTTCGGCACAAACTATTTGGAATCATTCGAAGATCAATAAAGCTGTCCCGTGCTGCGATTGCGAATTCGGATCGATTTGAAATCGCAATCGAGCGATTTTTGATTGCCATCAAAGCGCTTGCACCGGGCGTTTTCGCGTGTTGGGAAGGGGACGGGCGTGCTAACTTGCATGCCGGGACACAAGTTGAAGGGACGACCGGTTGATCGATAAGCTCGAGCTGTTGCTGGCACTGGCGAAGGAGCGGCATTTCGGACGCGCGGCGGAGGTCTGCGGCGTGACGCAACCGACGATGTCGACCGGGCTCAAGCAGCTCGAGGAGATCCTCGGCGTGATGCTGGTCCAGCGTGGGTCCCGCTTCCAGGGCTTTACGCCGGAAGGCGAGCGCGCACTGGACTGGGCGCGGCGGATCGTGGGCGACGCGCGGGCTATGCGCGACGAGATCAACGGACTCAAGCACCAGCTCTCCGGCGAGATCCGCATCGCGGCGATCCCGACCGCGCTCGGCATGGTCGCCACGCTGACGACGCCGTTCCGCGCCAGGCATCCGGAGGTGCGCTTCCGCATCCAGTCCACCACCTCGTCCGAGGTGCTGGGGCTGCTCGAAAATCTCGAGGTCGATGCGGGGCTGACCTATATCGAGAACGAGCCGATCGGCAAGGTTCGCACCATCCCGCTCTACAACGAGAGCTACCGCCTGCTGACCGCGCCCGACGCGATGTTCGGCGACCGCGAGACCGTAACCTGGACCGAGGTCGGGCAGGTGCCGCTGTGCCTCCTTACGCCCGACATGCAGAACCGGCGCATCATCGACCGCGCGCTGCGCTCGGTGGGTGCCGAGGCGACGCCGACGCTGACCTCGAACTCGCTGCTGGTGCTGTTCACGCACGTCAAGACCGGGCGCTGGGCCAGCGTGATGCCGGCCAAGCTCGCCGAGACCCTCGGCCTGTCCGATACCGTGCGCTCGATCCCGATCGTCGACCCCGAGGTCAATTACAGCATCGGCCTCGTGATCCCGCAGCGCGATCCGATGACGCCGCAGATCGCGGCGCTGGTGAATGTCGCGCGCGAGGTCGCGCCGACGCTGCAATTGTAGGGATCAAGCGTGTTCGAGCGACGTGGGGGTGCGGCAGAGCCCGAGCAAGCCTCGTCCTGAGGGCCCCGCCGGAGGCGGCGTCTCGAAGGTGGCCGCAGGCGAGCTTCCCGCCAGACGCTAGGCCGCGGCCGATATCCCGGCCGCTGCCTTGACCGCGTCGCGCGGCAAGGTCACGCGCACAACGGTGCCGACTTCGAGCTTCGAGCGCAGGCGCATCGAGCCACCGTGGAGCTGCGCCAGCGAGCGCGCGATGGCGAGCCCGAGGCCGGAGCCGTGATAGGTCTTGGTGAGCTGGCTTTCGACCTGCTCGAAGGGCCGGCCGAGCCGCGCCAGCGAATGCGGCGCGATGCCGATGCCGGTGTCGGCGATCATCAGTACGATCTTGTCGTCGAGCTGCCGGCTGCGCACCACGACGCGTCCGCCGTCGGGCGTGAACTTTACCGCGTTGGAGAGCAGGTTGACGATGATCTGCTTGGTGGCGCGGCGGTCGGCGACGACGGAGATGGATTTTGCGATATCGGCGTCGAGCGTCAGGTGCTTGTCCTGCGCCCGGCCGGTGACGACCCGCAACGACTCGGCGAGCGTGCGCGACAGGTCGAGCTCCTCCATGTCGAGCTTCATGCGGCCGGCCTCGATCTTGGACATGTCGAGGATGTCGTTGATGACCTCGAGCAGATAATGGCCGCTGGTCAGGATGTCCTGGCAGTATTCCTGGTATTTTTCGCTGCCGAGCTCGCCGAACATGCCCGAGCCCATGATCTCGGAGAAGCCGATGATGGCGTTGAGCGGCGTGCGCAGCTCGTGGCTCATATTGGCGAGGAACTTCGACTTGGTCTGGTTGGCTTCCTCGGCGCGAGTCTTCTCGCGCTGGTACTTTTCGGCGAGGTCGGCGAGCTCGACCGCCTGGCGCTCCAGCGCGGCCTGCGAGCGCTTGAGGTCAATGACGGTGGCGCGCAGGCGCAGGTCGTTGTCGACCAGCTTCTGTTCGTGCTCCTTGATGCGCGTGATGTCGGTGCCGACCGAGACGTAGCCGCCGTCCTTGGTGCGGCGCTCGCTGATGTGCAGCCAGCTGCCGTCGTCGAGCTGCGCCTCGAAGGTGCGCGCGCCCGGGCCTTGGGCGGCGGTGTCGTTGTGGCGGGTGCGCACCTCCGGCATGCGGCCGACCTCGAGCACGGTCTCGTAGGAGGTGCCGGGGATCACGGCGGTGTCGGGCAGCTTGTGCAGCCGCTGGAAGTGCGAATTGCAGAGTACCAGGCGGTCGCTGGCGTCCCACAGCACGAAGGCTTCGGGAATGGTCTCGATCGCGTCGCGCAGGCGAAGGTCGGCTTCCACCGTCTTCTCGGCGAGGCTCTTCTGCTCGGTGATGTCGACCGCGATCCCGATCAGGTGCACGCTGGAATCGGTCGCCCCGCGCGTCTTCTCGCAGCGGACGCGCAGCCAGATCCAGTGGCCGTCGACATGCTGCATGCGGAAGGTCTGGTCGATGTGGTCGATCTTCTCGGAGATGAGCTGGTCGGCGATCTCGAACAGGTCGATGTCGTCGGACTTCACCAGCGCGTTGACCTCGCCGAAGGTGAGGAGTTCGTTGCGGCCGTCGAGGCCGAGCATCGAGAACATCGACTGTGACCAGAAGATCCGGCCGCGGGACAGGTCCCAGTCCCACAGGCCGCAGCGGCCGCGGTTGAGCGCGGTGTCGATGCGACCGCGCACGGCGTCGTTGATGAGGTCGCCTTCGCGGGCGCGGGTCGACTGCCAGTGGAAGGCGAAGCCCAGGATCAGGACGACGAAGCCGGTGGTCGCCGACAGCGTCACCGAGAGCGCGGCGTCCGAGCCCCAGATCGGCTCGTTGCGTTCCTGGATCACGGTGACGAAGCCGGGCATCGACTTGATCTGCCGCGAGGTCGCCATCGCGGCATTGCCGTTCGGCAGCGTCATGTCGGAGGCGTTGGCGTCGCGCGGCGGCGCCGCGACCAGTTGCGCCGTGGTGATCGCATCGAGCAGGCGGTCGTTGCCGGAGGGATCGCTGTCGACCGGGATGCGGGCGAGGATGCGGCGGTCGATTCCGGCGGACGTGACGATGACGTGGCGGCCCGAGGCGGTGCCCCAGGACGGAATGAGATCGGGCAGCAGCGTCGGCAGGCTCTCGATGTTCTTGAGCCGCTCCTGTCGCACGGAGGTGAGGCGGTCGATCCGTTCGGCGAGCAGGTCGGCGAGCGCCGAGATGTCGTGCCGGATCACCATCCGCTTCTGGCGCGTCTGGTCGACGACCTGCACGAACGCGCCGAGGCAGATGGTGATCAGGAAGGCGATGATGAGCGTCGGCACGGCGCGGCGCAGCGCCGGCTCCGCGATCAGGAGCCGATGATAGGCAGGTTTCGCGATCGATTGCGCCAATCCCTTGATCGAGTCGGATTGGACACACGCGTTCGCGGCGTCTGCGCGCGCCATGCCTTCGGCCCCCTGGAAAACCTGCTTGCAACTTGAGTTTCGGAAGCAGCCCCACGTCGCTTCCGAATCACACCGATTTGAATCCAGTTTTCGCAGGCTGTCGAGAGTCAACGAATCGTTAACGCGAAATTATTCTTATCCAACACGCAGTTTGTGCATCGGGTCTCCGCAAATCGACGTGCGCGAGGAGTCCGAAACGAGAACGTTGGCTCCAGGTCGCGCGCGGTCACACACGCGGCGGTTCGGCGTGACTGATGACGCGCTTCACGCTCGGGAATGCGCGCCGCAATGCGCGCTCGATCGCGTCGACATGCTCGTGTACCTTGATCACGCTCATCGCCGGTGCGGCGCGGCAGTGGAAGTTGACGATCTCGCCGGCGTCGGTGTTGCGGACGCGCACATTGTGGATGTCGTGGATCTCGCCTTCGCCGGCAAACTCGGCGAGCGCTGCGGCAATCGCCTGCACGCGTTCCGGCGGGGCGTCGACGCCGAACGGCAGTTCCGGTTCCAGCGGCTCGATATGGACGTCGACCTCGACGTCCTCGCCGAATTCTACCTGGATATTGCGCTCCAGCGTGTTGGCGACGTCGTGGGCTGAATCGAGCCGCATCTCGCCGTCGACCTCGAGGTCGATGCTGACGATCAGCTTGGCGCCGAGATCGTGCACCGTGACGTGGTGGATCGCGAGGCCGGAATTGCGCGCGATCACCATGATGCGGTCGCGCACCGTCTCGTTGTTGCGCGCGACCGGGACGGCCGTGAAGGTGAGGTCGGCGTCGCCGAACGCCTTGCTGACGGCCAGCTCGGCATTGTGCTTGATGTCCTCGACGCGGTCGATCGGATAGGTCCGCGGCACCTTTGCGATGGTGTCGATGAAGGTGGTCGCTCCGACCATGCGCACGCGCAGCCGCTCGACGTCGATCACCCCGGGCACGCTGCGGATCGCGGCCTTGGCCTTCTCCTGGGCGCCCTCCGGCGCGCGGTCGACCAGGGTCTGCACGGTCGAGCCGGCCATGCGCAGGCCGAGAGCCGCGATCATCACCGCGACTGCGGCGGCCGCGGCCGCATCGCCCCACCAGAAGCCGAGCCCCGCGAGGATCAGGCCACCGATCACGGCAAATGAGCCCATCACGTCGGAGGCGAAATGCAGAGCATCCGCTGCCAGCGCCTGGCTCCTGGTCGCGCGCGCGGCGCGGTGCAGCGCGCGGGCGCGCCAGAGGTTCACCGCGATGTCGATCACCAGCACGACGAACGGCACGGCCGAAATCGTTGGCGGCGGGGTTCCCTCGCGCAGCCGGCTATAGGCCTCGACCAGGATGCCGCCGGCGAGCACGTAGAGCAGGGCGGTGACGCCGAGCGCGGAGATGCTCTCCAGCTTGCCATGGCCGTAATGGTGCTCCTCGTCCGCCGGCTTGTCGGACACCCGCACCACCGCCCAGGTGATGATGGTGGCGATCAGGTCGATCGCGGAGTGCAGCGCCTCCGAGATCAGCGCCAGCGAGCCGATCGCGATCCCGACCATGAACTTGGCTACCGCCATGCCGCCGCTGGCGAAGATCGAGATCGCTGCGACCGAGGTCTTGTTGTGCTGGGAGGTCATGGCGGGGATTTAGCAGCCTAAGGCTGAACATCAAGCGACGATCCACAGCTATAGTCGCAAGTGAGTTGCAGGAGCGAAGCTATTGCGAATACTTCCGAATTGAATGGCGGCTACTAGCTCCGTCATGCCCGGGCTTGTCCCGGGCATCCACGTATTGCCTCAGAGCTCGTAGGACGGGCAAAGGCGCGTAGCGCCGTGCCCACCAACAGGTATCTCTTGATCAAAGGCTGATGGTGGGCACGCTTCGCTTTGCCCACCCTACGAGACCGGGGTCGTTAGCGCCCGGCCAGGGATCACACCGTCACCACGATCTTCCCCAGATGCTTGTTCGCTTCCATGTGCTCGAACGCCTGATCGATCTGGTCGAACGGATAAACCCTGTCGATCGGCAGCTGCAGTTTTCGCGACTCGACCGCACCCCAGATGTCCTTGCGGACCTCCTCGAAGATCTCGCGGACCTCCTCGATGGTGCGGGTGCGGAAGGTGACGCCGACATAGTCGATGCGGCGCGCGGCGTGCAGGTCGAAGTTGAAGTCGGCATGGGTGCCGCCCAGCCGGCCGACATTGACGATGCGGCCCTTCACCTTGGTCGCTGCGAGGTTCTGGCTCGCGACCTTGCCGGAGACCTGGTCGACGATGAGATCGACGCCTTCGCCGTTGGTTGCCTTCAGGACCTCGTCGACCCATTTCGGATCCGAGCTGTCGACGGCGAGATCGGCGCCATAGTCCTTCAGTCGGCCGCGGCGAGTGGCGTCGGTCGACGAGCCGATCACCAGCTTTGCGCCCTTGAGCCTGGCAATCTGCATCGCCATCAGCCCGACGCCGGAGCTGGCACCCTGGATCAGCACGCTCTGGCCCGCCTGCACGCCGCCTACGGTGACGACGGCGTTGTGCATGGTCGCGAGCGCGACGGGCAGGGTGGCGGCCTCCTCGAAGTTCATGTTCGAAGGTGCGCGGAACAGCCGGCCGTGATCGGCGAGCGTGTATTCGGCGAAGGCGGCGCCGCCCGAGCCCATGATGCGATCGCCGACCTTCACGCCTTTTGCGTCGGGCCCGAGCTCGGCGACTTCGCCGGCCCATTCCATGCCGAGCACGGTGCCGGCGCCGCCGGCCGCGCCATGGGCGTGGCCCTTGCGCATGCCGGTATCGGCGCGATTGAGGCCACAGGCGCGGACGCGCACCAGCACCTGCGTGCCCTTGGGCTTCGGTTGAGCGACGTCGGAAATCTGAGCGCCATCAGTACCGTAGACATAAGCCTTCATAAATTACTCTCGCGTCTTGAAGTGATTATTCCGCGGCTTGCGCGGTCGGATGAACGATCATGCCTTCCAGCCGGCCGCGGATGATGGCCTCCGCCTCGCGCACGATGCGGGAGACGAGGTCGGCGCAGCTCGGGATGTCCTGGATCAGGCCCTGCACCTGGCCGGCCGACCAGATGCCTTCGTCGGAATTGCCCGTCGCGTAGACCATCTTGCCGCGGGCACCCGCAACGAGCTCGCGGATGTCCTCGAACCTGGCGCCTTCCTTTTCCATCGCGACGACCTTGGTCGAGATCTCGTTCCTGGCGACGCGCGAGGTGTTGCGCATGGTGCGGAAGATCAGCTCGGTCTCGCGCTCGTCATTGGCGACGATTTTCTCCTTGATGAGCTGGTGGATCGGGCTTTCCCTGGTCGCCATGAAGCGGGTGCCCATGTTGATGCCGTCGGCCCCCAGTGCCAACGCCGCGACGAGGCCGCGGGCATCGGCGAAGCCGCCCGAGGCGATCATCGGGAGCTTGATCTTGTTGGCGGCGGCCGGGATCAGGATCAGGCCGGGGGTGTCGTCCTCGCCGGGGTGGCCGGCGCATTCGAAGCCGTCGATCGAGATGGCGTCGACGCCCATCCGCTCGGCCGAGAGCGCGTGGCGGACACTGGTGCATTTGTGCACGACCTTGACGCCGTGCTTCTTGAACTCGTCGACATGCTCCTGCGGCTTGTTGCCGGCGGTCTCGACCACCGTGATGCCGCTCTCGATGATGGCGGCGCGGTATTCGGCATAAGGCGGCGGCTTGATCGCGGGCAGGATGGTGAGGTTGACGCCAAACGGCTTGTCGGTGAGGTCGCGGCAGCGCGCGATCTCCTTGGAGAGATCCTCCGGCGTCGGCTGGGTCAGCGCGGTGATGAAGCCGAGCGCGCCTGCATTGGCGACCGCCGCGACCAGCTCGGCCCGCCCGACCCATTGCATGCCGCCCTGGACGATCGGGTGCTCGACACCGACGAGCTTGGTGAACCGTGTCTGCAACATGACGTTTTCCCCCTGGGCGGCCCGCAGGCTCTGTTGTCGGTTGATGCCGGAAGGATGCCGCCGGGGGTGGCAAAAGTCTATTGCGCAGGCGTGCGGGCCTTCATGCGAGCGGGAGGGGGTGTTTCCGTAGGGCGGATAATTGGAATGGTTACGCTTGCCACATCCACCGCCGTCGTCCGGCGAAAGCCAAGACGGAATGCTGGCCACGGCGTGCCCGATGGCGCCGACCGGGGCGATGGTTCCTGGCTTCAGGACGACGTTGGAGGGATATGCGGACGTGGTCCGGCCAGCTACTCCGCCGACAGCCGCACCATCTGGCGGCCGCCGTTCATTTCCTTGAGGCGGTTGACGAAGTTTTCCGGGCGCTGCCAGCGGTTGGGGACCTGCAAGCCCATGAACTCGGCGATGTCGCCGATGAAGCCGGTGCAGTTGGCGGTCTCGGCGTTCCACACCGGCGAGCTCGCCTGCAGCTCCTTGATGTAGGCGAAGACGCGCTTGGCGTCGGCCTCGTTCAGATAGACGCGATAGCTCGCGGTCAGATATTCCGGGTCGAGATCGCCGTAGCTTGCGCCGGTCTCGGAGGGCACGAAGGTGATGTGGCCGAGCACGTAAGCGAGCGTGTCGCCCGCGGGCGTGAGGCCTGCGACCTCGACCGCCTTCTCGCTGGTCTTGCCGTACCAGACGAAGGCGTGGCCCCAGCTCGCGGCCGTGCGGGCGCGAAAATCGACGTAGTAGGGACCCTTCTCCGCACGTGCGAGCGGACGCCGCGTCGCTTGCGGCGCCGGTCGTGATGCGGTGTCGGTCGTGGCAAGCGCATTCGCGTCGGCAACGCGCTTGTTCGCTTCGTGGGCTGAATCTTTGGCCGAGGCCGAGGGCATCGTGCATGCGATCATGGCCGCGAGCGCGAAGCCCGCGAGGATGCAGGATCCCGATCGGTCAGGTTTGTACGTCACGTTGTGCCCCTCTGGTCTCGGCCGCTTACGCAGATTCGTATTGCGCGTCAGTAGCGCGCTGCGACCGGGCCGGGCGCCTTGCCGATCGGGGCCTTTCCAACCGGGCTCTTGCCAATCGGCATCTTTCCGATCGGCGCCTGCTCGGCCGGATAGGCCGGCACAGGCTGGCGGCGCGGCAGATCCGCAGCGTTGGCAGCCGTCACGAGAGCAAGCGTGGCACCCAGAGCAATTACAATCTTCTTCACAGTGATACCCCTAGAAGGTTAGTCCAAACGCGGCAGTGCCGTGCCCCCAGACACGCCTCACAGAAGGGCGGCCGAATGCGTCCAAGTTGCGGCACGAGCGGGACATGTTGGCGGCACATGTCTGGCGCGCGGAGATGTGATGTGTCCGGATGTTTCGGGCGGCGCAATGAGCGCGCACAGCTTTTGTAGCCCGCATGAGCGAAGCGATATGCGGGATCTCTACGGAAGCATGGGCCCGGATATCGCTTCACCCATCCCGTGCCACGACAGCGCTTGTCTCACCCGATCGGTCTATCGCTTTCCGAGGAAGTTCGAGCGCAGCTTGTCGGCGTACCAGACCACGAAAATCGCAACGAACGAGAGAGCGAAGTACAGAACCGTCCACAAGAGTGCATTGCCGGCATTCGACATGGCGTCCTCCCTGGCATCAGATGTCTTGCGGGAATGTTAGTCTTGGCCGCGACCGCGCGATTTGCGCTGGATCAATTTTGCTGCGCTGCGGAGCAAATAGCCGACGAGCCTTCATTCCAGGGGCACGACTCGTCGCGCTCCGGCATGTTGGAGAGCACCAGGGCGTGCACCCATAAATGATGATGTCGGCTTCTGATGGCTGAGCGGAAATGGTCTGATCGGTTAGGGTATGACCACTTGTGACCCGAGCCGACGTAGGGCAGGAAAGCACTGAAGTCGGCCCGAAGCGCTCATCACCCTTCCGGCACGCCGGCGAGGCGCCAGCCTTCACACAAGCGCTGCAGCCCGGCAAGGTAAATTGGATTGTCGCTTTGTTGAGCTGCGAGCAAGCGACGGACGGTGAAACCTGAGTTGAGCGCAAGTCCCGTTCTCGCAGCATTTCGCGCCTCATCGAGCGCGCCGGTCAAGGCCAAGGCAGCGGCGAGCGATAGATGAGCGAGATGAAAGTTACGGTTCGCCTCGGTGCTTCGTCGTAGCCAACTGACGGCTTCGACGTCTGAACCAAGCAGCAGCTTGGCCACGCCCGCAAAACACGCCCACTGGTAGACGAAAACGTCGCGAGGAGAGAGCCGCAAAGCTTCGAGTATATGGCCTTCGGTCTCGGTAGCGCGACCTATGTAGGATTTGGCGAAACCAAGGGCAGCATGAGCGAGGACCAAATTCGGAGCCAGCGCCAACGCATGTTCGAACTCACGGATGCCTTGGGCGGCCCGGTTCGTAAAGGTCTGGACCCAACCCCGAGCCATGTGGGCTGAGGCACTGTTCGGCCTGATCGACAATACCTTGTTCACCATCGCCTCGGCCGCCGCAAGCCGCGCGGGCCCATCATCCGTCGTAAAGCTACCTCCAACTACCGTATCAACATTTGCCAGACCAATCATTGCTTCGACGTTGCCGGGATCGAACTGCAGCGAGCGTTCGAAGAAGCCCCGCGCTTGCGTCACGCATTCAAGGCTAATCCCCTTCATCAACCAGGCCCGGCCCTGGAAGCACAAGTCCACCGCATCGGGATGCGGCGTACACTCGGCTCGTCGCGCCTCAGCCTCGACGAGCTGGGCACCTAATGTACTGGCGAGCCTCGACACGATTTCGTCCTGCATGTCGAACAGGTCGACGACAGGCTTTTCGAAGCGCTCGGCCCAAAGATGCTGGCCGCTCCTGGCATCGATCAACTGCACGTTCATCCGAAGCCGCCTGCCGCTGCGTTGCACTGAGCCTTCGAGCACGTAGCGAACATTCAATTCGCGGCCGACTTGCCGGACATCGACTGCTCTACCCTTGTATGAGACGGCGCTGTTCCGTGCGATCACGAACGAACCGCTGATGCGCGACAAGTCCGTGGTCAAGCTCTCGGTTACACCATCCGCGAAATAGTCCTGCTCACGATCACCGCTCAGGTTCGCGAAGGGTAGCACGACGATGGATAGGCGCGGTGGCGTGTCGCCGGCTGGCTCAATTAGGCCAACCGTCTCATTTGCGGGCCTGCGGGCTTCCTGCACTGCACCAACGAAGCGGAAACCTTTGCGCGGCAATGTTTTGATCAACTGCTGTTTCTCGCCCGTGTCGCCGATCGCGCTCCGGGCGGCATTGAGGCGGGTCGTCAGCGCAGCATCCGAGACGATGCGTCCCTTCCAGACGGCGTTGATGAGGTCGTCCTTGCTGACGACGCGCTCCCTGTTTCGGATCAGGTATTCAATTAGGTCGAATACTTGGGGTGTGACAACGACCTCTTCCCTTGCGCGCTGCAGTTCGCGCCTGTCGGTATCCAATGCGTAATCCTCAAAAAGAAAACGCAAGCTGCATTCCCTCTCGCGGCCACCTCTGAAACCCCAAGAATAAGCCGTCGGTAACGGAAATGTAAGCCAACCGTTGAGCGCGCCAGGGGATTTGCCGGCAATCTCGCTTGGCAGAAATAGACCCACCTGGGCACTCCGATGAGCGCCATCCACGGAAACAGTGAGTTTGAACTGGCAACGGCGAGGCGGCAGTCTTACGGTCCCCTCGAAGGCATATTGGAATGCATTTCGTGAGTTGCGCAACGCGAGAGGCTGCGTGCTGGACGATCTGAGCGACAGAGAGTTGATGGATATCGGGATTGCACGGAGCGAACTCGACTACGTCGCCCGATCGGCGCTCTCAGCCGATCCGCGTTTTACACTATAGCTGCCCTAGTTTAGCCGGACGGCGCGATGCTGGCTTGAATCTGCCGGGGAAAGTCGATGAAGTCGGTTTCTGGCCCATCGGCGACCTTCAACGATGTCCGTTTTTGTGCCGCTGTTGAATGATGAGCGGACATCAGGCGCGACCGGGATCAAGCGTCTCACTCATGAGTACACGTCCTAGAGCCGAAACTCGTTGGTGAGCTCGCCGATGCCGTCGATCGCGACGGTCACGGTGTTCACCGGCTCCTTCATCACGCCGACGCCGACCGAGGTACCGACGGCGATGAGGTCGCCGGGAAGCAGGGTCATGTCGTGGGAGATCCTGCTGACCAGCTCCTGCGCGCTGAAGATCATGTCGGAGATCGGATAGTTCTGCCGCTCCGCGCCGTTGAGGATGGTGCGGACCACGAGCCTCGCCGGATCGAGGCTGGTCGCAATGACGGGGCCGAACGGGCCGTAATCGTCGATGCCCTTGGCGCGGGCCCATTGCGGGAAGGTCGGATCGCGGGTCAGGATGTCGTTGGCGGTGATGTCGTTGACGCAGGTGTAGCCGAAGATGAAGCCGTCGGCCTCGCCAGGCGAGACGCGAGCGCAGGTCCTGCCGATGACGATGCCGAGCTCGCCCTCATAAGTGGTCTTGCCGTCGTAATAAGAGGGCCGGCGGATCACGGCGCCCGGCGTCGTGATGCTGGTGGTGGCCTTGAGGAGGTAGAGCGGCTCCGGCGGCTCGGGCTGGTTCAGCTTGGCCGCGAGCGCGTGGAAATTATTCCAGAGCGCGACGATCTTGCTGGGCACGCAGGGCGCGAGCAGCTCGACGTCCGACAGCGCCAGCGCTTTACCGGTCGGTGCATTGCGGCCGAACATCTCGCCTTCGTGCACACTGATGCCTGAGGACGTCAGCGTGCCGAAACCGGCCGTGCCGGCATGGCGGAAGCGGAGCCACTTCTTCATCTCGCCCGCCATCATGCCACCGCCAGGGCGCGCGGATCGGCCGGCGTCGAGACGCCGTCATAGAGGCCGGCGATGCGGGCGCGCTGGGTGACCATCGCCAGCACCGAGTCGAGCGCGGGCGTGGCGACGCCGGTGAGGCGGCCCATCTCCTGCACGACGGTGACGAGCGGGTCGATCTCCATGGGACGACCGCGTTCGAGATCCTGGAGCATCGAGGTCTTGTGCGCGCCGACCTTGCGGGCGCCCTCGATGCGGCGCTCGACGTCGACGCGGAATTTGACGCCGAACGACTCGGCGATGGCTTGCGTCTCGACCATGATCGCCCGCGACAAGGCGCGTGTCGCCGGATCGGTGCAGATCACGTCGAGCGTTGCGTGGGTCAATGCGCTGATCGGGTTGAAGCAGACATTGCCCCAGAGCTTGAGCCAGATCTCGTCACGGATGCGGTTGAGCACGGGAGCTTTCAGGCCGGCCGCGACGAACAGGTCGGCGAGGCGCTGCACGTCCGGCGTGATCTCGCCCGAGGGCTCGCCGAGCGGGAAATTGTTGCCGTAGACGTGGCGGATCACGCCAGGCGCCTCGATCTCGGTGGCGGGATAGACGATGCAGCCGATGGCGCGCTCGGCGCCGATCTCGCGCCATTGCCGGCCGCCAGGATCGATGCTCTCCAGCGTCGAATTCTCGTATTGGCCGCCGTGCTTGTAGAAATACCAATAGGGGATGCCGTTGACGGCGGTGACGATCCGGGTGTGAGGGCCGAGCAGCGGCTGCATCTTCTCGATCACGCCGGTGATCGAATGCGCCTTCAGCGTGACGATGATGGTGTCCTGCACGCCGAGCTCGGTGGGATCGTCGGTGCAGCGCGGATGCACCGTGTGCTTTTCCTCGCCTGCGAGCAGTGTCAGGCCTCGCTCGCGCATCGCGGCGAGATGTGCGCCGCGTGCGACCAGGCTGACGTCGGCGCCCGCGCGGGCGAGCTGAACCCCGAGATATCCGCCGATCGCGCCGGCGCCATAGATGCAGATCTTCATGAAATCCTCGCGAGGGGAGCAGAAGCCGGATTTTGGGACGAAAGATCCGGTCCGGCTCGGAGAGATCCGAGCCGGGGTCGGCAGTCACAGGGGAAGGGGGCCGCTTTAGGCTGCTTGCGGCGTCGAGTTGGTGGCTTCGTCGACGGCAGCGGCGATGTCGCGCATGCTGATGACGGAGACGAGGCTGTACTCGTCGATCACGGGCAGGTGCCGGATGTGATGCCGGTTCATCAGATGCCGGACATGCTCGATCGTATCGCTCGAGGTGCAGGAGACGAGCTGCTGCACCGAGACCAGCTGCGAGACCTTGACGCTGACGGCATTGGCGCCGTGCTCGGCAACGGCGCGCACGACGTCGCGCTCGGTGAACATCCCGACCGCGGTGTTTCCTTCCGAGCGGACCACGTCCTTGACCACCAGCGCGCTGATGTTGTTGGCGCGCATCAGCTTGGCGGCGATACCCACCGTTTCGTTCATTCGCACCGTAACAACGCGCGGCGTCTTCTTGCGCAGAATGTCTCCGACCAGCATTGCAACCTCCCTGGGTGAATGACAGGGGAAGTGTGGTATACATAATGCCAATCGTCAAGCGCTGGATTTGGCGGATCCGAAAAATCTTGCGGCAGTAATGCTGACGTTTGCCGTGTACCAAAGAGAAAGGGGCGCATCGCTGCGCCCCTTCTCGATTGCAAAGCGTGCGGTGGCTTACACCGTCTCGGTCTTGGCGTTGCCGGTCGCCGTGTCCGTGCTCTCGGCTTCCTTGCCGAGGATGAAGGAGCGGCGCAGCGGCTTGATCACGAACAGCGCCATCAGTGCCGCGGTCGCGTTCAGCGCCACCGCCACCACGAACACGGCTTTCCAGCCATAGGCGGTCGAGATCACGCTCGCGAGCGGGACGAGCAGGGACGCCGTGCCCTTCGCGGTGTAGAGCATGCCGTTGTTGGTGGTCGCGAACTTCGAGCCGAAGGTATCGCCGCAGGTGGCCGGGAACAGCGAGTAGATCTCGCCGAACACGCCGAAATACACCGCTGTCGCGAGCACGAACACGACAGGGATGTGGCCGTAAGCCGACAGGGTCAGGAGCATCACCGCCGCGGTGCCGAAGGCGATGAACATGGTGGGCTCGCGGCCAATCGTGTCGGAGACAAAGCCGAAGAAGGGCCGTCCGAAGCCGTCGAAGATGCGGTCGAGCGAGATCGCGAACGTCAAGGCCGCCATCTGGAAGCCGGCGAGCGCGACCGGCGTATCGGCGATCTTGAAGTCGTGGGCGATCGGGGCGATCTGCGCCGCGGTCATCAGCCCGCCCGAGGCGACCATGACGAAGACGAGGTACATCACCCAGAAAACAGGGGTTCGCAGCACTTGCGGGGGGGTGAAGTCGATCTTGGTCTGCGGCAGATTGAGCTGCTTCTTCTTCGGCGGGATCGAGATCCGCGGCGGCTGGATGAAGAAGGCGAGCACGAACACGATCAGGCCCTGGCCGATGCCGAAGGTGAGGAATGCGTGCTGGTAGCCGCTCGCTGCGATCATGTTCGCGATCGGCACCACGGTGAGCGCGGCGCCCGCGCCGAAGCCGGCGGCGGTCGCGCCTGCCGCGAGGCCGCGGCGATCGGGAAACCACTTCAGCGCGTTGCCGACGCAGGTGCCGTATACCGCGCCCGCGCCCATGCCGCCGATGATCGCGGCGGCGTAGAGCAGGGTGAGGCTGGCGGCATAAGAGTTCAGAATCCAGGACAGCGCGATCATCACGCCGCCGAACATGATCACGATGCGCGGGCCGTATTTGTCGACGAACCAGGCTTCGACCGGCACCAGCCAGGTCTCGGTGACCACGAAGATGGTGAAAGCGAGCTGGATCGCTGCGCGGCCCCAGTGGTGGGCCGCATCGATCGGATCGACGAACAACGTCCAGCCGTATTGCAGATTGGCGATCATCGCCATGCAGACGATGCCCATCACGAGCTGAAGCCAGCGGAAACCTGTGCGAAGCGGCGCGGCGGTGACGGCGCCATCCTGGCTGGAAATCATCAAAACCTCCCAACGCGCCTGATTGACTACGGCGTCAGATCACAAGATGACCTGATGTCGCAAATATTGTGTCTTATCGTCGCAGGCGCTAGTGGGAGAGTGGTATACGATATTCCAGATTGCAAGCCCTAACTTGGCGTCCTCTCCACCAATGCGCGGGGGTCTGCCCGGACCGGGCGGAATGGCGGAAACCCTCCGCGGCAAACGAAAACGCCCGGCCGTGAGGCCGGGCGTCGCTCTTGGAGTGCTGGTGGAGCGGGTCAGAGGGTCGAGTTTGCGACCACGACCTTGCGCCAGGGCTTCAGCACCGCGATCGCCAGCAGCGAAGCCAGGATGTTGGCGCCGGCTGCGATGATGAACACGCTGTCCCAGGTGCCCGACGTTTGCTGCATGTAGTTGGCGATCGGCACCAGCAGCGCGGCGGTGCCCTTCGCGGTGTAGAGCAGGCCGGCATTGGTAGTCGCGAACTTGGCGCCGAACGTGTCGGTGCAGGTCGAAGGGAACAACGAGTAGATCTCACCCCAGGCGAAGAACACGAAGCCGGAGAGCAGCACGAACCAGATCGGGTCGTGGCCCCAGAGGTAGAGCATCCAGATGCCGAACCCTTCCATGCCGAAGGCGATGAACATCGTGTTCTCGCGGCCGATCATGTCGGAGATCCAGCCGAAGAACGGACGTGTCAGGCCGTTGAGCACGCGGTCGATCGTCGCGGCGAAGGTCACCGCCGTCATCGTCACCGCCATCAGCGTCACCGGAACGCTGTCGACCTTCCAGTCGACCGCGATGGGCTTCAGGTTCGCCGTCACCATCAGGCCGCCGGCACCGACGATCACGAACATGAAGTACATCAGCCAGAAGATCGGCTGGCGCAGAACCTCGGTCGGCTGGTAGTTGCGGCGTGTTTGCACCAGATGGGCGTTCGCCACCACGGCCGGCACCTGGCCCGCTTTTGGTGCCAGCAGGAAGAAGGCGAGGATGCAGATGATGATGCCTTGTCCGAGGCCGAAATAGAGGAAGGTGGTCTGGAAGCCGCTGTCCTTGATCATGGCCTGGATCGGCGCGACGGTCAGCGCGGAGCCGGCACCGAAGCCGGCGGCCGTGATGCCCGCGGCAAGACCGCGCTTGTCCGGAAACCACTTCAGCGCGTTGCCGACGCAGGTGCCGTAGACGCCACCGGCGCCGATGCCCGCGATGATCATGCCGAGATAGAAGCCGTTGAGCGTGGTGGCCTGCGCGTTGATCGCCCAGCCGATGGCGCAGAGCACGCCGCCGACCAGCACCACGATGCGCGGGCCGTACTTGTCGACGAACCAGCCTTCGACCGGCACGAGCCAGGTCTCGAACAGCACGAACAGCGTAAAGGCCCACTGGATCGACGCGCGATCCCAGCCGAACGTCTTCTGGATGTCAGGGACGAAGAACGTCCAGCCATATTGATAGTTGGCGATCATCACCATCGCGCCTACGCCGATGGCCAATTGCGCCCAGCGATAAGTATCGCTCACACGTGCGACACTAGGGGCCGCTGCCGACTGCACCATGTCCGTCATTAAGAACCCTCCCGAACGCGCTGATCATTGTTATGCATGCGCCGGCGGGCATACTGGTATGCAATATGCCAAGATTCAACCGAGGGACGGGGAGGTGCGGCGAAATAACGCGGGCCTGTTCACATGCGCTATAAGCGCGCGATTGTAAAGCCCCAACTGCTGCAGGCGCGCCGGCGGCAAGGGCGGTTCATTCAATACAAGATATTGATTTATCGAATGTTTTTCGTAGCGCGGTGCGGTCGCAAGCACGCTGTAGAAAAGCTGTCCACTCCGAGATTTTCCACGCTTGGGCTGCTCGCGCCCGCCGGCGCGCGGTCGGCCAGTGACCGCGCAATTCCTGGAATTCTATATTCCAGAAGTTCAGCCTGCGGCAATCTGGCGTTGGCAGCAGTGCAATTTGCGCAGGTCGCGCCGCTCACGCCATCGACGTGCGCAGCCGGCTATAGCCTTCCTGGATGGCCGACCAGAACAGGGCGATGAGGCCGAGCGCCATGATCGTGCTGACGAGGCCGTTGGAGAAGAACACGCCGAGCGAGCCCTGCGATCCCAGCAGCGACTGGCGGAAGGCTTCCTCCGCCTTGTCGCCGAGCACGATGGCGAGCACCAGCGGTGCGAGCGGGTAATTGCACTTCTTCAGGAGATAGCCGAGCACGCCGAACACCAGCATCAGCATCACGTCGAAGGTGCTGTTGTGCACCGAATAGGCGCCGATCGCGCAGAGCACCAGGATGAGCGGCGCGATGATGCCGAAGGGCACGCGGAGGATCGCGGCGAAGATCGGCACGCAGGTGAGCACGACGATGAGGCCGGCGAGATTGCCGAGATACATCGAGGCGATCAGGCCCCAGACGAATTCCTTCTGCTCCACGAACAGCATCGGGCCGGGCTGCAGGCCCCAGATCAACAGTCCGCCGAGCAGCACGGCGGCGGTCGGCGAGCCGGGCACGCCGAGCGAGAGCATCGGCAGCAGCGCCGAGGTGCCCGCGGCATGCGCGGCCGTTTCCGGCGCGATCACGCCTTCGATCTCGCCCTTGCCAAAGTTGTTGCCGCGTCGCGCCAGGCGCTTGGCGATGCCGTAGCTCATGAAGGATGCCGGCGTCGCGCCTGCGGGCGTGACGCCCATCCAGCATCCGATCAGGCAGGAGCGCAGCGAGGTCATCCAATAGGCGGGCAGCTCCCGCCAGGTCTGGAGCACGACGCGAAGGTTGATGCTCGCTTTGCCGCCGCGGAAGGCCAGCCCTTCCTCCATGGTCAGCAGGATCTCGCCGATGCCGAACAGGCCGATCACGGCGATCAGGAAGTCGAAGCCGTTGAGCAGCTCGGTGACGCCGAAGGTCAGCCGCAACTGTCCCGTGATCGAATCCAGGCCAACCGCCGCGAGCGCAAAGCCCATCATCATCGCCGCGATGGTCTTGAACGGCGGCTCCTTGCTGAGGCCGACGAAGCTGCAGAAGGCGAGGAAGTACACCGCGAACTTTTCCGCTGGCCCAAATCGCAGCGCGAAGCCCGCGACGAGGGGGGCAACGAGCGTGATCATGACGACGGCAAACAGCGCGCCGACGAAGGAGGAGGTGAAGGCGGCGGTCAGGGCCTCGCCGGGCTTGCCCTGCTGCGCCATCGGATAGCCGTCGAAGGTGGTCGCGACCGACCATGGCTCACCGGGTATGTTGAACAGGATCGACGTGATGGCGCCGCCGAACAACGCGCCCCAATAGATGCAGGACAGCATGATGATCGCCGATGTCGGCGGCATGCTGAAGGTCAGGGGAAGCAGGATCGCAACGCCGTTGGCGCCGCCTAACCCCGGAAGCACGCCGATGATGACCCCGAGCGTGATGCCGATGACCATCAGCATGATGTTGTAGGGCTGCAGGGCGACCGCGAAGCCGTGAAACAGATTGGCCAACTCTTCCATATCGATATCCTGCAGCAATAGCGGAAATGACGGCGTAGCTCTGACGGGCCGAGCCCTTTGCGGATCGAGCCCTTTACAGGCCGAGCCATTCCTCGAGCGGGCCCTTGGGAAGCGGGACCAGGAACCAGCGCTCGAAAACCAGATAGGTCACGACCGGCATTCCGACCGCGATTGCGAGGGTCGTCAGCCAGCGATAGTTGCCGAGCCAGCGCATGAACCAGGCGATGAAAACCATCGAGGCCACGTAGAGGCCGATGAACGGCATCGAGCCGACATAGATCGCGGTGGGCACGACGACGCTCATGACCTGGCGAAGCTGTCCCCATTCTGCGAACAGCCGGCCGTCGTCGTCGCGTTGCGCGTTCCAGAGGTTGATGGCGCTCGCGCCGACGATGGCGGCGCCGATATAGAAGGGGAAGAAGCCGGCACGCGGACCCTCCGCGCCCCAATTGATGCCGGCCTTCAGGCTGCCGAAGATCACGATGAGGCCGAAGACGGCGATCAGCAGCGCCATGCCGATTTCGAGCGTCTTGTGCGCCGGGCCAGATGCGGAGCCGGATCGTTGAGACATGGGACCTCCAGGCAGAACTGCAGTCTTTCGCGGCCGCGGCAGACGGGAGGACGACCAGCGTCCTCAGCCGTCGTCGATGTCGCGGGTCAATTCGCCGAGGCGAGGAAGCCGGCTTCCTTCATCAGGCCCTCGTGGCGCTTCTCCTCCGCCTCGATCCATTTGGCGTAGTCGGCGCCAGCCATGAAGGTGGTGTTGAAGGCGCCGCTCTTCATGAAGTCCTGCCATTCCGGCGTGGCTCGGATCTTCTTGAACAGCTCGACGTAATATTCGATCTGATCCTTCGTGGCCTTGGGCGACATGAAGATGCCGCGCAGCATCAGATATTCCATCGCGAGGCCCTGCGACTTGCAGGTCGGAATGTCCTTCCAGGCCTTGCCGTCGGCGATCGGCTCGTCATAGGCCATCGGCTGGGCGTCGAAGACGCAGAGCGGACGGAGCTTGCCGCCGCGCCATTGCGCGACCGCCTCGATCGGATTGTTGACGGTCGAATCGACGTGATTGCCGACGAGCTGAACGGCGACTTCGCCGCCGCCCTTGTAGGGGATGTAGGTGAACTTCGCCTCGATCGCCTTCTCGATCCCGACCGTGATGATCTGGTCTTCCTGCTTGGAGCCGGTGCCGCCCATCTTGAACGTGCCGCTGGGCGCCTTCTTCGCCGCGTCGACGTAGTCCTTGACGGTGGTGTACGGCTTCTCGGCGTTCACCCAGAGCACGAATTCGTCGAGCGCCAGCATCGCCACCGGCGTCAGATCCTTCCAGTTGAAGGGAATCCCCGTTGCCAGCGGCGTCGTGAACAGGTTCGACAGCGTGATGATGATCTTGTGAGGGTTGTTCGTCGACGTCTTCACATCGAGGAAGCCCTCGCCGCCCGCGCCGCCGGCCTTGTTGATGACGACCAGCGGCTGCTTCATCAGATTGTGCTTGGTGACGATGCCCTGGATGGTGCGCGCCATCTGATCGGCGCCGCCGCCGGTGCCTGCGGGCACGATGAACTCGACCGGACGAACCGGCTCCCAGCCGGCAAAGCTGGCGGTGCTGCTGGCGCACGACAACGCGATTGCCGTCAAAGCGGCATTCAGAACGAATGGCTTCATCTGTTTCTCTCCCTGTCGAACCCTCAGCGCAGCCGCTCTTTGTCGGCTTGCGTTAGCCCATCTCGAGTCACATGCCCTGGGTTACCCTTCGGTCTATCACCCATGGCAGTCCCGATCGAAACTCTATGAGCGGGGACAACGCGCGGCATCCGCTTCTTTCGGCTAAGGTTCCGCCAAGGCCCGCAGCAAATGTGCCGCTCTCGGCCGTTCCCGTCCTGCGTTACGTTTCCCCGTCCTTACACTTTTAATCGTGCAATCGTTCTTGGTTGCATGAATGGTATGCGAAATGCCAGTAGACAAACAATCGGATCGGCGGGTCGGCGCAGCGGACGAATCGTCGCAGTCTCGGTCGCGCAGGAGGGAGGGCCGCAAACAGAAAATGGCACCGCCATGCGGAGCCATTTGATCGAACGGAGCGTCTTTGGCGCCCGTCCGGCGGGACGCCCGAGGCCGTTTACAGGCCGAAACGCGGCAGGTCGCCGTTGTGGTTCGAAATCTCGGCGCTCGCCATCAGGAAGCGGTCGATCGCGGCCATCAGCCGGGCGAACAGCGAAGCGGAGGGGGCGAGAGCAACGGCTGCGGTCTTGGACATCGGAGATCCCTTTCTTGAGAACAGTCAGTCTTGCTGTCTCATTTCGAAAGGCAAACTATGTATACCAGATGCCACTGTCCATGCACTTGTTTGCATGGCAGCATGCGACCTTTCGCATTGCAGCATAATGCCGGGTTAACGCGACCGTTTCGGACATAAAGTTGTTGGTGGATGGGGACAGAGGGTCGTTTTCCCCCACCGAGGAGACGATAGCGGGCCGAATCGCCCAACCGGACGTCCACCGTCTGACGCGGATGGGCGCCAGGTTCCGGCCGCACTGCAATAGGCAGGCTCTTGGCAGGCTCTTGGCAGGCCCATGCAAAGCGGCTAGTGGTCCGCCCCCTTATCCAATCAACTGTCAGAGTGGTTCATGTCGAGCGCCTCGCCCGCCGTCTCGATCGGCATCGATTTTGGGACCAGCAATACGGTCGTCGCCCTCGCGGCGGACGACCGCCGGGTCGAGGCGATCCGCTTCGACCATGGCGGACAGCGCCACAGCGTCTACGTGTCGGCGCTGTGTTTCTGGGAGGACCGGCCGGGAGCGGGCGCCCAGGCCGAGGGCGGTCCATGGGCGATCGAGCAGTTTCTCGAAGGGCGCCACGTCTACCGCTTCCTCCAGTCGTTCAAGACCTTCGCGGCGAGCAGCAGCTTCAACACCACGCAGGTGTTCCGCCAACGCTTCAAGTTCGAGGACATCCTGGCGGCGTTCCTGCGAACGCTAGCGCGCCATGGCGGAGACAGGTTCGGCTTCGAGGCCGCGCACATCACGGTCGGCCGTCCCGTCCGCTTCGCCGGCGGCAATCCCGACGAGGCGCTGGCGATGCAGCGCTACCGCGCCGCGTTCGAGCGCCTGGGTGCCACGCACGCCCGCTACGTCTACGAACCCGTGGGCGCGGCGTTCTCCTTCGCCCGAAGGCTCGAGCGCGACGCCACCGTGCTGGTTGCCGATTTCGGCGGCGGCACCAGCGATTTCTCGGTGATGCGCTTCTCGCGCGCGGGAGGTCACCTGCGCGCCGAGCCGCTCGGACACGCCGGCATCGGCATTGCAGGCGACACGTTCGACTATCGCATCGTCGACCACATCGTCTCGCCGCGGCTCGGCAAGGGCTCCAGCTTCCGCTCGTTCGACAAGGTGCTGCCGATCCCCAGCGGTCACTACACCAATCTGGCGCGCTGGCATCAGCTCGCGATGATGAAGAGCAACGGCGATTTGCGCGAGCTCAGGGAGCTCGCGCGCACCGCGCTGAAGCCGGAACTGCTCGAGGATTTCATCACCATCGTCGATCTCGACCTCGGCTTTTCGCTGTATCGCGCGGTGTCCGACGCCAAGGTCGCGCTGTCGGCGCAGGACGAGGTCGACTTCCGCTTTCGGGGCGGCGGCGTCGACATCGGCGCGGCCGTCACACGGAAGAAATTCGAATCCTGGATTGCCGACGACATCGCACGGCTGGGAGCCACGGTCGACAAGGTGCTGGGCGAAGCCAAAATTACCGCGCGCGAGGTGGAGAAGGTGTTCCTGACCGGCGGCACGTCCTTCGTGCCCGCCGTCCGCAAGCTGTTCGCCGAACGGTTCGGCAACGAGCGGCTGATGTCGGGCGACCAGTTCGAGTCGATCGCCTATGGCCTCGCGCTGATCGGCCACAGTCCGGATCCGGACCGCTGGACGGCCGATGGCGGGCTCGAGGCGAGGGGCGCGTAGGGCTGCGCTCGCGCAGCACCAGCCGTCATTGCTGCGCTGCGCTCACGAAGACGGAGAATGCGGAACTCTTTGAGAGGACAGCTCACATCGAGTCTTCGGTGCCGTAGGGTGGGCAAAGGTGCGGAGCGCCGTGCCCACCATCTTTCCGAGATTGCGAGAGCGGTGCGGCGCTGCAATGTCTGTTTCCGAGAGGCAGGCGGAACTAGGTTGATTGGGGCCATAGGGCAACGAGCAACCCAACACGGACCTTTGAATCCCAGGAATTCCGGTACCGCGTATGATCTCGACAAACGAGGTAAGTCGATGGGCCGCCCGACAGCGTGGATGATATTCCTGGGATTCCTCGCTTTGGTTGGAGTGGGCGCCGCTCTGGGAGTCGAAACCCGCGCGGTGCGGCGCTGGCTGTTCGATGAGTGATAATAGCCAAGGGGTGCTCATCCGATCTTGCCGAGCAGAGAGCACCATCGATCGATAACAGCTAAGATAACGGGGGGATCATGGCCTTCAGAATAGCGGCTTTCATCGTGTGCTTGGCGCTTGCCATTCCGCGTAACTCGATTGCGGGAGAGACGCTTGATGATGCTGCCATGGACGAGATGCACAGGCACTTTTCAGAGGCGTACAATCGCGGTGATCTGGATGCCATCGCCGCGACATTTGCAGAGAACGCTGTGCGCGTGACGCCCAGCGGCATTTTTCAGGGGCGGGACGCCATTCGCCGGAGCTTCGGCGATGCTCTCAAGCTCGGATTGCATGACTATGCGGTTCGAAGAACCATTTCGCGTCCCGAAGGTGCCTTCGTGCTCAACGCGGGAACGTGGCAGGCCAAGTTGGGAGATCGGCCGTTTCACGGTTATTACTCGTCCATCCTTACGAACGAAGGTGGGCAGCCTAAGATAATCGAAGAAACGGTTGCAGTTGCCGTCCCCTGATCCCGCAGAATATGAAAATTCGGCAGGGGACTTGAGCCGGTCGGCCTGAAATCGAAGAGGCCGCCGAAGCAGGCGGCCCTTTGATTTGAGATGCAGCCTGCCGTGGCTGCGCGCGCTATTGATTGATCTCCGGCTCGACGAGCTTCGCCAGATTGCGCAGCGAGTCCTGCCAGCCGAGATAGCAGGCCTCCGGCGGGATGACGTCGGGGATACCCGCCTGCGTGATGTCCAGCTCGGTGCCGACCGAGACCTTCTTCAGGATCACGGTGACCTGGATCTCGCCGGGCAGGTTGGGATCGTCGAACTTGTCGGTGTAGCGGAGCCGTTCGTTCGGGACGAGCTCGACATATTCGCCACCGAACGAATGGCTGTTGCCCGTGGTGAAATTCCGGAACGACATCTTGAACGTGCCCCCGACCTTGGGCTCGAAATGATGCACCGTGCAGGTGAAGCCGTTGGGCGGCAGCCATTTCGCCATCGCATCGGCCTCCAGGAAGGCGCGATAGACCTTCTCCGGGCTGGTGGCGAGAACGCGGTGCAGGCGGACGGTGCTGGGCATGATTGTTATCCTCAGTGATTGATGGGCCCGAGTTTGGCGTCTATGGCCCATTCATGTCACGAGGACGACGGAGAAGCCGCCGATCCGACACGAGGTCGCAAATTTTCTTCTCGGCTCTGAGAAGCGCGTAGCGCGCCGCGAATGTCGGCTCGACCCGTTGTCGAGCCGACGGCGCCATGCTCACTTCCGCATGGCTGCGGCGATCTGGCCGACGAGAGTGGCCCAGGGCATGTCGAGCGCTGCGTAAACGGCGGCTGCTTCCGGGGCCGCGTTGTCCTTGAGGATTTCGACCATCAGCGTCGCGTAGTCGGAAACGATGACGCCGGCCTGCTGCATGCGCGCCAGGCCCGACTGGTGCTTGGTCTCGCTGAAGGTGCCGGAGGCATCGACTGCGACATAAGCGTCGAGGCCGCGCGTCACGGCGGTCATGGCAGGGAAGGCCGCGCAGACCTCGAGAGAGATGCCCGCAAATATCAGCTTCTTGCGGCCCGTCGCCTCGATTGCCCTGGCGACGCGCGCGTCGTCATAGGCATTCACCGTCGACCGATCGATGATCTCGATTCCGGGCAGGGCTTCGACGAGCTCTGGAAATGTCGGACCCCACATGCTGTCACGCGCCGTCGTCGTCACGACGATCGGAAGCTTGAGCGCTTTCGCCGCCTTCGCCAGCGCCACCACGTTGTGCTTGAGCTCGCCGGTCGAGTAGTCGCGCACGCCGCTCATGAGGCCGATCTGGTGATCGACGAGAATGACGGCGGCGTTGTCGCGGGTGAGGGGTTCGTATCTGGTCATCTCGGGCTCCTGGTCCGTTTCGCCGATCCGGCTGGCTCCGGATGCGGGCCACGACCATTCGCCGTGACGGGGCGACAACTACCCACTGGACCATCGGCCTAGAAGTCGCCAAAATCCGAACCAAGCGTCCAATTGATTGGACGATGGGGTACGCATGCTGGATCTCAACGATTTCTATTTGTTCGTGCAGGTGGTCGATCGGGGCGGCTTCACGGCCGCGAGCCGAACGTTGCGGACGCCGAAGTCGACTCTCAGCCATCGCATGCAGCAGCTGGAAGCCAGTCTCGGCGTGCGACTGCTCAACCGCACCTCGCGCAAGTTCGGTATGACGGATGCGGGCGAGGAGTTTTACCGGCACGCGGTCGGAATGCTGCGCGAAGCGGAAACCGCCGAGGCTGCGATCAGGGGGCGGCTTGCGGAGCCGAGCGGCACGATCCGCTGCACCGGCGGCGTGGCCACGATGCAGTTCGCGATGTCGGATATCATCGCGGACTTCCTGGTCCAGTATCCGAAGGTCAACGTCGTCGTGCACGCCGTCGATCGCACCGTCGACATTGTCGGCGAAAACTTCGACGTCGCGGTCCGCGCGCACACCGATCCCTTGCCGGATTCCAATCTGGTGCAGCGGACGCTGGCGCCGGCGCCGTGGTTTCTGTTCGCCGGCGCGGACTATCTGAAGGAGCATGGCGAGCCGGAGAAGCCGCAGGACCTCGCCGGTCATCCCTCACTGTTCATGATGCGGATGGGCGTCGATCCGGTCTGGCGGCTGCGCCATGCGCGCCAGGCCAAGAACGTGGCCGTCGTGCCGCTGATGCCGCGGCTGCTCAGCGACGACATGGTCGGGCTCCAGCGAGCCGCCATCAGGGGGCTCGGGATCGTGGCGTTGCCGGGCTACATCTGCAGACCGGCCGTCAAATCCGGCGCGCTGCGGCGCGTGCTGCCGAACTGGATCGCCGGCGACTCCACGATCACCGCGCTCATTCCCTATCGGCAGGGGCTCCTGCCGTCGGTCCGGGCCTTCCTCGATC
Source organism: Bradyrhizobium sp. 1(2017) (assembly GCF_011602485.2). Lineage (NCBI taxonomy): Bacteria > Pseudomonadati > Pseudomonadota > Alphaproteobacteria > Hyphomicrobiales > Nitrobacteraceae > Bradyrhizobium > Bradyrhizobium sp. 1(2017). The sequence goes on from NZ_CP050022.2 coordinate 2,886,417, forward strand.
ATCTGGCAGCGGAATTCCCGAAGACGGTGCTGATGTAGATCGTCCAAGCTGTTGGACGCTATGTTCTGGATTTGGCGTCTTTTCGGCTGACGCGCCGCGGTCCAGGGTGTCGCCAGAAGATGCGATCTGGAGCCGAACGATGACCGACATGATCACTGCAGAGAAGCCACGCACGCAGGCGTTACGGCTGGGCCAGATCGTCGCCGCGAGCCCGCACGGGATCGGCGACGGGTTCACGGCGCACCATTTCTCCGAGGAGATGTTCGGCGGCCGGATGGATCCGCTGTTGATGGTGGACGATTTCGTGATGACCGCCCCGACCTTCGACCCGCATCTGCATGCGGGCATTTCGGCGGTGACCGCGATGTTCGAGGACTCCGCGGGCGAATTCATCAACCGCGATACGCTCGGCCATAACGTCGCGCTGAAGGCTGGCGATCTCTACTGGCTGGTGGCGGCGAGCGGTGCCGCTCACGAGGAGCGGCCGGCGGATGGCGCCAGGACCCACGCACTTCAGATCTTCGTCAATCTGCCGCGCCATTTGAAGGGCGAGCCGGCGCGCTCGCTGCACGTTCTCGCCGAAGACGTGCCGGTGCTGGCTGGTCCCGGACATCGCGTGCGTGTGCTGCTCGGGCGGACGGGCACGGCCGTTGGCGCCGAGGATACGCCCGAGGAGATGACGATGCTGGACGGCTTTCTCGACAAGGGCGGCCGCTTTGCTCACCGACTGCCGGCGGGACGCCAGGCCTGGATCTACGTGGTCTCGGGCAGCCTGACGGTTCGCCATGAAGAAGAGCAACGCACGCTCGGCGCGACACATGCGACGACGGTCGAGACGGGGCCGGAGACCGATATTGTCATGGAAGCCGCAGCCCCAGCGCACTTCATGTTGATGGCGGCGAAGCCGATCCGCGAAGCCTTCGTCAAGCACGGGCCGCTCGTGATGTCGACCGAAGCCGACATCCGCCGGACGCTGGCGTGCTACGCCGAAGGCAAGTTCGGCCGCATCACGACATAGCGATAACTGACAGATCGAAACAAGGCCACGCGCGACGATGCCCCGTCGCGCGATCGGCGAAGCCATGTCCAAAGGAAGGAGACCAACGATGTCGATGATGGAAGCTGATTTCGAGACCGAGGGCGAGTTCATCCGGATCTCAGCGGAAGAGTTGGAACGCGAGAGCGCGCTGCGCGACCGATTTTCTGCATTCTGGAGCGCTGCAAGCGGCGATCAGCGCGCCGCCTACGATGCATTCATCTCCGGCGCCCCGCTGGCGAGCGACGCCGCAGTCGATGACGTCAACGACGCGGCCCTAGACGCCTGTTTCGTCCGCCCGCAGCAAGCAAGGCCGGGGCAGGCGATTCTGTTCCTGCACGGCGGCGGCTACGTGCTGGGATCGGCGCGCGCCTATCGCGGTTTTGTCAGCCAGATCGTCAGCCGTACGCAGATTCCCGCGCTGGTCATCGACTATCCGCTGGCGCCGGAAGCCACGCTGCCGGCGGCCCCCGATGCGGCACGCTTCGCCTGGGAATGGCTTGTCGCGCACGGGTTCGAAAGGATCGCAATCGTCGGCGATTCCGCCGGTGGCGGTCTGACGCTGGTGACCTTGCAGGGATTGGCCAGCAAGCCTCACGGGCCGGCACCGATCGCTGGCGTGGTGTTCTCGCCGTGGACCGACCTGTCGCTGTCGGGCGCATCGATGCTGGATCCCGATGTCGTCGATCCCCTGATCGGCTCCGACTACCTCAGGGACTGCGCCGGCAAATATGTCGGCAGGTTTGGGGTGACCGATCCGCTGGCCTCGCCGCTGTTTGGAGACATGAAGGGCCTGCCGCCGCTGCTGGTCCAGGTCGGCACTGACGAGCGCCTGCTCGATGACTCCCGCCGATTTGCCGGGCGCGCCGCGCAGGCGGGGGTGCCTGTCGAATTACAGATCTTCGAGGGCATGCATCACGTCTTCCAGCTCGACGTCGCTCATCTCGAAACCAGCAGGACCGCGCTCGACCGCGCCGCCGATTTCCTGCGCAACGCCTTCGAACGCCGCTGAGACGGCACAGCTTCAGGGACCGAGATCATGACCAACGACATTCAATCGTTCGACACCATCATCGTCGGCGGCGGATCGGCGGGCGCCGTGCTCGCGAACCGCCTGAGTGAGGATCGCGCCCGGCGCGTGCTGTTGCTGGAAGGCGGCAGGGCTTACGCTCCCGCGAATTATCCCGACATCATCGCCAATGCGAACCGCGTGGGCGGCGACAGAGATCACGACTGGGGTTACCACACCCAGGATCATCTCGGTCTCGGCCACGACGTGACGGCGCTCCGCGGCAAAGTGCTCGGCGGAAGCTCTGGCATCAATGCGGCGGTGGCGATGCGTGCGCGCCCGTCCGACTTCGTGCGTTGGGCAATGCACGGCGTCGAGGGATGGTCCTTCGAAGACGTGCTGCCCATCTTCAAGGCGATGGAGAACACGCCTGATGGCGACGACGCCTGGCACGGGCGCTCGGGGCCGTTTCCGATCCGCCAGCGCACGATGGAGGAGAACACGCCCTCGATGCGCGCGTTCGTGCACGCCGCGGAAGCCTGCGGTCTGGCGCGGGTGACGGATTTCAATGGTGCCGAGCAACATGGCGTCTCGCCGTATACGCTGAACGTCGTCGATGGCCGCCGTATCAACACCGGCATGGCCTACCTGACCGAGGACGTGCGCTGTCGGCCGAATTTGACGATCATGGGCGAGTGCGAGGTGGACCGCGTCCTGTTCGATGGCCGCCGGGCGGCCGGCGTGCGTCTTGCCAACGGCCGAACGATCGCGGCGGGACAGGTGGTCCTGTCGGCCGGAGCCTATGGCAGTCCGGCCATCCTGATGCGGTCCGGCATCGGTCCGTGCTCGCATCTGGGAGAGCTCGACATTCCCGTCGTCGTGGATGCGCCGGTCGGCGAGCGGTTGAAGGAGCATCCGTTCTACTACAATGTCTACGCGCTCAAGCCGGAAGCCAGGTCCATGACACCCGTCGCAGGCGCGATCATCTGGACCCGCTCGAGCGAAGCTGCCGCCGATGAACTCGACCTGCACATCTCCGGCACGCACATTTTCGATGCCGCACAGAGTCCGACCGGCGGCGCCATTGTTCTGGCCTGTTCGGTGACGCTGCCGAAGTCGAAAGGCACTGTTCGCCTTGCGAGCCGCGACCCGCGCGCGATGCCGCTCATCCGTTTCAACTTCTTTCAGGACCCAAGCGACCTCAGGCGGATGATGGAGGCGGTGAAACTGTCGCGCCGGATCGGGCGGACTGCCCCGTTCAGCGATGTGATCGCAACCGAGATGACGCCGGGCAGGAACGTCGTGGACGACAGGGCGCTCGAGGATGCCATCGTCGCGTCGGTCGACGGCTATTCCCACCCGACCTCGTCGGTACCGATGGGCGGTGCAAACGATCCGGGTGCCGTTGTCGATGAGAAGGGGACTGTCCGCGGCGTCGATGCCCTCCACGTCGTCGATGCCTCGATCATGCCCGATATCGTCTCGGCACCGACGAATGTGACGACGATCATGATGGCGGAGGCCATCAGCAGGAAGCTCTGACCGACGAAACCAGGGCGATCCATGCCGCGTTGATCGACGCGGCTGGATCGCTCCGCCGCTCGGGCTGGGCGTTTCGTGTCCGCGCTGATTCTGGGCGTGAAAATCTGGAAGACGTCAACGCCAACACTGACGGCAAGACGTCCATGCTTGCGCGAACTGAAGCCATAATTCCGCTGTCCTTTCACGTGCCAACTCCAGCGCGAAACCGGGGGACTTCCATTGCGCAGCACTCTTTGGGCCTTCGCCGCCTTCGCCTGCTGTCTCGGCTCGACCGCCAAGGCTGCGGGCATTCAGCTTCTCGAATCGAGCGGCCAAAAGTCTGCAAACGCCGATGCCGCCGTCAGTCTCTTCGCCGCTTCAAATCGAATCGCCACACTCCAGTCCGATTCCGCTGACAGTTCCACTGCTGCGGCGAGGTTCACAATGGTCCCGCCGCATTGTGGAGATGTAGGAATGCTCGGTGCGAACGAAGGGGAAACCAAGCCAATCCCCGCACAGGAAAAATCCCGCGGGACTCAAGTCGGAAGCCAACAATGGACCAGTCAGGACGCCTGGGCGGTCTACCAGCTTCCCTTCAACGACCTGCTGTTCCGTTCACAATCCGTGCATCGCGAGCATTTTGACCCCAATCGCGTGCAGTTGAGCCGGCTGCTGAACATCAAGACTGGCGGTTGCCCGGAGGACTGCGGCTATTGCAGCCAGTCGTCGCATCATTCAACCTCTGTTGCGGCCTCCAAGCTGATGGAGGTCGAGACGATTGTTGCCGAGGCGCGCAAGGCCAAGGCGAGCGGCGCGACGCGCTACTGCATGGGGGCGGCTTGGCGTAACCCGAAGCCGCGCGACATGGATGCCATCGTCGAGGTTGTCGGTGCGGTGAAGCAGCTTGGGCTCGAGACCTGCATGACGCTCGGCATGCTCGACCGCGGGCAGGCCGACCGGCTGAGCGCGGCCGGGCTCGATTACTACAATCACAATATCGATACTTCGGAGCGCTACTATCCGAGCGTCATCTCAACCCGCACGTTTGCCGATCGTCTCGATACGCTTTCGCATGTCCGCGAAGCCGGCATGAAAGTGTGCTGCGGCGGCATCCTCGGCATGGGCGAGAGCGAACAGGACCGCGTCGACATGCTGGTCACGCTGGCCAATCTCCCGGAAGCGCCGGAAAGCGTGCCGATCAACATGCTGATCCCGATCCCGGGAACGCCGATGGCGAAAGCGCCGCCGGTCGGCCCGATCGAGTTCGTGCGCATCGTCGCGCTGGCGCGCATCATGATGCCGGCCTCCTTCGTACGGCTCTCGGCAGGGCGCTCGGCCATGACCGACGAGATGCAGGCTCTGTGCTTCTTTGCCGGCGCAAACTCGATCTTCGTCGGCGACACGCTGCTGACGGCGGGCAATCCGCAGGACGAGGCCGACCGCAAGCTGTTCCGCCGGCTCGGGCTGGAAGCTCTTTGAGGCATGGGCCTCTTGGAAAGGCGCTGAGCGCCTTTCCCGATTGGGCGTGGCCGTCGTTCGTTCGTCGACGCCAGACAAAGGAACGACCGCCGCACCCGGCGGCGTTTCGAAGTGCGATTTGCTTTTTTCGGATGATGCCACACTACCCCTGTTTTGCCCGACGCGTCAAGGGGGATTTCGCTTAATCGGAAATACGTTCGCAGCCAAAGGGTTGGCTACTGTGCATGGGGTTGTTTTTCCATTGTTTGTTGGAGTCTGCGATCGCACTGCCTTCCCAAGCAAAAAGGGCCGCCCCTTCGGGCGGCCCTTTCGTGTCGTTCAAGGCGGGGTCGCTTACTCCGCGGCCTGCTTCTGCGGCGGATCGAGCGCGCCGGACTTGTGGATCTCGGCGACCTGGTGGTCCGAGAAGCCGAGCACCGAGCGCAGGATCTCGTCGGTGTGCTCGCCGAGCAGCGGGGAGCGCTCGACGTCGCTCGGAGAGTCCGACAGCTTGATCGGGTTGCCGACGGAGATGTACTTGCCGCGGGTGGGGTGATCGACCTCGACCACGGTGCCGGTGGCGCGCAGCGACTGGTCCTCGGCGATCTCCTTCATCGACAGGATCGGGCCGCAGGGGATGTCGTCCTTGTTGAGGATCTCCATCGCCTCGAACTTGGTCTTGGTCATCGTCCACTGTTCGATGCGGGCGAAGATCTCGTTGAGGCGCGGCAGGCGCACGGCCGGCTTGGCGTAGTTCGGATCGGTCTTCCAGGTCGGCTCGCCGATCACGTCGCAGATCTTCTCCCAGACCGGGGCCTGGGTGATGAAGTAGATGTAGGCGTTGGGATCGGTCTCCCAGCCCTTGCACTTCAGGATGCGGCCGGGCTGGCCGCCGCCCGAGTCGTTGCCGGCGCGCGGCACGGCATCGCCGAACGGAATGCCTTCGCCGAACTGGCTGTATTCCTTGAGCGGGCCGTGGGCGAGGCGCTGCTGGTCGCGCAGCTTGACGCGGGCGAGGTTGAGCACGCCGTCCTGCATCGCGGCGGTGACGCGCTGGCCCTTGCCCGAATGCGTGCGCTGGTAGAGCGCGGTGACGATGCCGAGCGCGAGGTGCAGGCCGGTGCCGGAATCGCCGATCTGCGCGCCGGTGACGAGCGGCAGGCCGTCGCGGAAGCCGGTGGTGGAGGCGGCGCCGCCGGTGCACTGCGCGACGTTCTCATAGACCTTGCAGTCTTCGTAGGGGCCGGGGCCAAAGCCCTTGATCGAGGCGACGATCATCTTCGGGTTGATCGCCTGTATCTTCTCCCAGGGGAAGCCCATGCGGTCGAGCACGCCGGGGCCGAAGTTTTCCACCAGCACGTCGCACTTCTTGATCAGCTCGGTGAGCACTTCCTTGCCCTTGGGGTTCTTGGTGTCGAGCGTGATCGAGCGCTTGTTGTGGTTGAGCATGGTGAAATACAGGCTGTCCACGTTCGGGATGTCCTGCAGCTGGCCGCGGGTGATGTCACCCACGCCCGGACGTTCCACCTTGATCACGTCGGCGCCGAACCAGGCCAAAAGCTGCGTGCAGGTCGGTCCGGACTGGACGTGGGTGAAGTCGAGAATGCGAACGCCCGTGAGCGCTTTGGTCATCGTGTTGCTCCGTACTCTGTCTGCCCCTGCGCCCGGCAGGGAGTAAAGGGTTGAGGGGGAGGCTGAAGCGCGCTTGGCGCTTCAGCTCTTTTGTTTGGGCATGATCTGTCCGGAAAACCGCTGCGTGCCTTTCCGGGTCATGCCTTACTTCTTCTTCTGCAAAACGCTCTGCGGATTGAGGTTGCCGATGCGGCCGCTCTCCGAGCCCGCGGCCGGATCGATCACCGCGTTGATCAGCGTCGGCTTGCCGGACTTCATGGCGTCGTTGACGGCGCGCTTCAGCTCGTCCGGCGAAGTCGCGTTCACGCCGACGCCGCCGAAGGCTTCCATCATCTTGTCGTAGCGCGCGCCCTTGACGAATACCGTCGTCGCCGGATCGGCGTTGGCGCCGTTGACGTCGGTGCCGCGATAGATGCCGTCATTGTTGAAGATGACGACGCAGATCGGCAGGTTGTAGCGGCAGATGGTCTCGACCTCCATGCCGGAGAAGCCGAAGGCGCTGTCGCCTTCCACCGCGAGCACGGGATGGCCGGTCTCGAGCGCGGCGGCGATCGCCTGGCCCATGCCGATGCCCATCACGCCCCAGGTGCCGACGTCGAGACGCTTGCGGGGCTTGTACATGTCGATGACGCCGCGGGCGAGGTCGAGCGTGTTGGCGCCCTCGTTGACGAGGATCGCCTCGGGGTACTCCTTGATGACGTTCTTCAGCACGCCGAGCGCGCCGTGGTAGTCCATCGGCGACTTGTTGTTCATGAGCTTCGGCGCCATCTTGGCGACGTTCTCTTCGCGCTTGGACGAGATCGCCTTGGTCCATTCGGCCGGCGGGGCGGTCCAGCCCGTTCCCATCGCCTGGTTGAAGGCGGAGACCACCGAGCCGATGTCGCCGACGACGGGCGCGACGATCTCGACGTTGGAGTCCATCTCCTTCGGCTCGATGTCGACCTGGATGAACTTCTTGGGCGCTTCGCCCCAGCTCTTGCCCTTGCCGTGCGAGAGCAGCCAGTTCAGCCGCGCGCCGATCAGCATGACGACGTCGGATTCCTTCAGCACGGTCGAGCGGGCGGCGCCGGCGCATTGCGGATGGGTGTCGGCCAGCAGGCCCTTGGCCATGCTCATCGGGAGGAACGGCACGCCGCTCTTCTCGACGAAGCTCTTGATCTCCTCATCGGCCTGCGCGTAGGCCGCGCCCTTGCCGAGGATGATGAGCGGACGCTTGGCGCTCTTGAGCACGTCGAGCGCGCGCTTGATCGAAGCCGGCGAGGGGAGCTGCGCGGGCGCCGCATCGATCACCTTGACCAGCGACTTCTGGCCGGCATCGGCGTTCATCACCTGGCCGAACAGCTTTGCCGGCAGGTCGAGATAGACGCCGCCCGGACGGCCCGAGACCGCAGCGCGGATGGCGCGGGCGAAGCCGATACCGATATCCTGGGCGTGCAGCACGCGATAGGCCGCCTTGCACAGCGGCTTGGCGATCGCGAGCTGGTCCATCTCCTCGTAGTCGCCCTGCTGGAGGTCGACGATCTCGCGCTCGGACGAGCCCGAGACCAGGATCATCGGGTAGCAGTTGGTGGTGGCGTGCGCGAGCGCGGTGAGGCCGTTGAGGAAGCCGGGCGCCGAGACGGTGAGGCAGACGCCGGGCTTCTTGGTGAGATAGCCGGCGATGCCTGCGGCGTAACCGGCGTTCTGCTCGTGACGGAAGGAGATCACGCGAATACCGGCGGCCTGCGCCATGCGGCCCAAATCCGTGATCGGGATGCCCGGCACATTATAGATGGTGTTGATGCCGTTCAGCTTGAGCGCGTCGATGACGAGATGAAAGCCATCCGTCAGTTCCTGCTCGGTGCCCGGTGCTTCGGACTTGGTCGCGGTATTCAGCATGGGCCTTGTCTCCCTGGTCTCAAGATGCGGGGCGAATTGTTCGCCCTTCTGGTGAAGTTGCTAGGTAAAGAGTTCCTGACCATGCGCTTCGACGTAAGCGGCAAGGCCAAGGGTATGGTCGCGGGCGCGCTTCTCGGCGAGCTCGGTGTCGCGCGCTTCCAGTGCTTCGATCATGCCGAGATGCTCGGGCAGGGAGGTCGCAGTGCGGTCCTTGCGCCCGATGGTCAGCTGGCGGTAGCCGCGAACGTGCAGCAGGAGGTCGTTGGTGAGATCGACCAGCACGGGGGATTCCGACAGCGAGATCAGCGCCTGGTGGAAGGCGATGTTGGCGCGCGAATATTCCTCGACGTGATCCTCGGGCAGGCGGTCCTTGCCGAAGTCCTTGAAGTAGTCGCGCAGCGCGGTGATGTCCTTCTTGCGCGCGGTGGTGGTGATGAGGCGCGCGGCCATGCTCTCCAGCGCCGCCCAGGCGCGGATCATGTCGACGATCTCGCTCTTGGTCCTGCGCACCACCATGATGCCGCGGCGCGGCACCGTCTTCACGAAACCGTCCTGCTCGAGCATCGCGATCGCTTCGCGGATCGGCGTGCGGCTGACGCCGAGACGTTCGGACAACGCGCGCTCGTCGAGCATCACCGGCTCGGGCGTCGAGTAGATGTCCATCTTGAGGATGGCTTCCTTCAAGGCGTCATACGCCTTGTTCTTGAAGCTGCTCTCCGGGGCAATACGAACGATTGCGATGTCTGCCTCGGCCATGTTCGGCAACGCCTTGGTTGGTTTCCGTAGTGACACGACGAATCTCCTCCAGTGGGAGTCGTCTTTTACAGGAATATTAACGGGAAAGTTTTTGGCATACCACATGCCAGAATGTCAAGCTGGCTATTTTTTGCGGCGTTCTAAGGTGCGCTCTGGCTTGACAAGTTGGCTTCTGGCATACCAAATGCCATCGCCAGCCATTTTTGATCCAAGCCGGCGGAGTAGTCTTGGCTTTATGCCACTCCGCGCCGCCGCATGGAACAGAGCGCGGCGAATGGCAAGCATCACGGGCAGCCGCAAACCACGCGCGCGCTTTGAAAAGAACGAACTGAGGTCAAGGGAGAAGCCACATGTCCAATTCCAAAGATGCCGTCCGCAAGGTGCTTGACCAGGTCAAGGCGGACAACCGCACCAGCCTGACGGCGCCGGAAGGCAAGCTGGTCTGCGACGCCTATGGCATTCCGGTGCCGAAGGAAGGCGTGGCGAAGTCGGCCGGCGAGGCCGGCAAGATGGCCTCGTCGATGGGCTTCCCGGTCGTGATGAAGATCGTCTCGCCGGACATTCTCCACAAGACCGAAGCCGGCGGCGTCATCGTCGGCCTCAAGACGGCCGAGGAGGCCGAGAAGGCCTATGAGACCATTCTTGGCAACGCCAAGAAATACAAGTCCGACGCCAAGATCGAGGGCGTCCAGGTGCAGCAGATGCTGGCCGGCGGCACCGAAGTCATCGTCGGCTCGATCACCGACGGCTCGTTCGGCAAGCTGGTCGCCTTCGGCCTCGGCGGCGTGCTGGTCGAAGTCCTCAAGGATATCACCTTCCGCCTCGCGCCCGCGACCAAGGAGGATGCGCTTTCGATGCTCGACGGCATCCAGGCGCATGAGATCCTGAAGGGCGTTCGCGGCGGGGAACCCGTGAACCGTACCGCGCTCGCCGACGTCATCGTCAAGGTCTCGCAGCTCGTCACCGATTTCCCCGAAATCGTCGAGCTCGACCTCAACCCGGTGTTCGCGACGCCGAAGGGCGCGACCGCCGCCGACGTCCGCATCGTCGTCGACTTCGCCTATGTTCCCAAGCCGAAGCCGCGCCCGACCGAAGAGATCGTGGCGGCGATGAACCGCATCATGCAGCCGAAGGCCGTCGCCGTGGTCGGCGCCTCCGCCGAGGACGGCAAGATCGGCAACTCCGTGATGAAGAACCTGATCAACGGCGGCTACAAGGGCGATATCTATCCGATCCATCCCAAGGCTGCCGAGATCCTCGGCTACAAGGCCTATAAGAGCGTCAAGGACGTGCCGGGTGTGATCGACGTCGCGGTGTTCGCGATCCCCGCGAAATTCGTGGCCGCAGCGCTCACCGAATGCGGCGAGAAGAAGATCCCGGGCGCGGTGCTGATCCCGTCGGGCTTCGCGGAAGCCGGCGCACCGGAACTGCAGGCCGAGATCGTCGAGGTCGGCAAGAAGTACGACATCCGCCTGATGGGACCCAACATCTACGGCTTCTACTATACGCCCGCCAACCTCTGTGCGACCTTCTGCACCGCCTACGACGTCAAGGGCCACGCGGCGCTGTCGTCGCAGTCGGGCGGCATCGGCATGGCCATCATCGGCTTCTCGCGCTCGGCCAAGATGGGCGTCTCCGCGATCGTCGGTCTCGGCAACAAGTCCGACATCGACGAGGACGATCTCCTCGCCTTCTTCGAGCAAGATCCCAACACCAATCTGATCGCGCAGCACTGCGAAGACCTCAAGGACGGCCGCGCCTTCGCGGAAGCGGCCAAGCGCGTCTCCAAGAAGAAGCCTGTCGTCGTGCTCAAGGCCGGCCGCACCTCGGCCGGCGCCAAGGCGGCCTCGTCGCACACCGGCGCGCTCGCCGGTAACGACAAGATCTACGAGGATGTCCTGGCGCAGTCGGGCGTGATCCGCGCCCGCTCGCTGCGGCAGCTGCTCGAATTCGCCCGCGGCGTGCCGGTGCTGCCGACGCCGAAGGGCGAGAACGTGCTGATCATCACCGGCGCCGGCGGCTCGGGCGTGCTGCTGTCGGACTCCTGCGTCGACAACGGCCTGTCGCTGATGTCGATGCCGCCGGACCTCGACGCGGCCTTCCGCAAGTTCATCCCGCCGTTTGGTGCGGCTGGAAATCCTGTGGATATCACCGGCGGCGAGCCGCCGATCACCTACGTCAACACGGTGAAGCTCGGCCTCTCGGATGAGCGTATCCATTCGCTGATCCTCGGTTACTGGCACACCATCGTCACCCCGCCGATGGTGTTCGCCCGCAACATGGTCGAGGTGAAGAAGGAGATGGAGGCCAAGGGTTTCGTGAAGCCCATGGTCGCCTCGCTCGCCGGCGACGTCGAGGTCGAGGAAGCCGCCGAATATCTCTACCAGAACGGCATCCCGGCCTACGCCTATTCGACCGAGCTCCCGGTCGAGGTGCTGGGCGCCAAGTACAAGTGGGCGCGCGGGGCAGGGTTGCTCTGAGACGAAATTGCCGCTTCACTTGATCCGGAGCGGCATTTCTTCAGGTACGTCGTTCCGGGGCGATGCACAGCATCGAACTATGGTGCGCAATTGCGCACCTGAGAACCTCGAGATTCCGGGTCTGGTCCTTCGGACCATCCCGGAATGACGAACCTCCAAGGCGGCAGGTCGCGATGAGCAAGAACGTGATCCGGCGCAAATCACCTGAGCCCCGATCTTCATCGGAGGCCGACCACGACGCGCGCGATGGCGGCGTGCAGTCGGTCGACCGCGCGCTGTCGATCATCGAAACGCTGGCCGAGGACGACGAAGGCTATCGCCTCAGCGATCTTGCCGTCCGCACCGGCCTGTCAGCCTCCACCGTGCACCGCCTGCTGGCGACGCTGGAAAGCCGCCGCTTTGTGCAGTTCGACCGTGCCGAATCCAAATGGCATGTCGGCGTGCGCAGCTTCACGGTCGGTGCGAGCTTCGCGCGGCGGCGTAATTTCTCCGCGCAGGCGATCCCCTACTTGCGCAAGCTGCGTGATCTCACCCGCGAGACCGCCAATCTCGCCGTGGTCGACGACGAGTTCATCATCGTGCTGACCCGCATGGAAAGCCGCGAGATCATGCGCTCGCTGACCCAGGTCGGCGGCCGCGTCGCCATGGTGACGTCGGGGGTCGGCAAGGCGGTGCTCGCGACCTATTCGGACGAGGACGTCGGCGCGGTTATCCGCCATCACGGCATGCCCCGCCTGACCGAGAAGTCGATCGTGCGGCCGAGCGACCTGTTCAAGGAGCTCGAAAAGATCCGCAAGCAGGGCTTTGCAATCGACGACGAGGAGGCGCAGATCGGCCTGCGCTGTGTGGCTGCCGTGGTATACAACGCTCTTGCCGAACCGCTTGCCGCGATCTCCGTATCCGGCATGACCAGCCGCGTCACCGACGAACGATTGCCGGAAATCGGGCAAATCGTGCGCGATGTCGCCGCCGAGCTGACGGTTGCGCTTGGCGGGGTGATCCCGACGCCCCGCTAACCACGAGCCCCCGGGGGCATGTCTCTGGACAGCATCGGCCGTTTTGGCTGATATGCGACCAAACGACACAATGCGGCAAACGTCCGCATGAGCCCGGAGAGCGTCCTCATGTTTCAATTTCCCGCGCGTCTTGTCGGCGCAGCCGTCGCGCTGACCCTGGCGGCAGCCACGCCTTCCGTTGCCCAGCAGCTCGAGCTCAAGCTGATGGCGCCGGCCGCACCCGGCGGCGGCTGGGACCAGACCGCGCGCTCGATGCAGCAGGCGCTGGTGGCTTCGGGCGTCGCGCGCAGCGTGCAGGTCACCAACGTTCCGGGCGCGGGCGGCAGCGTCGGCATCGCGCAATTCGTCAACGGCGCCAAGAGCGACGGCAACCAGCTGATGGTCAACGGCTTCGTCATGGTGGGTGCGCTCGCCATGAACAAGTCGCCGGTGACGCTGGAGCAGGTGACGCCAATCGCGCGCCTCACCGAGGAAATCCAGGTGATCGTGGTGCCCGCGAATTCGCCGATCAAGACGGCGCAGGATCTCGCCGCCGCGGTGAAGGCGGATATCGCCAAGGTGACCTTCGCTGGCGGCTCGGCCGGCGGCGTCGACCATGTGATGGCCGCGTTGTTCGCCGGCGCGGTCGGCGCCGATGCGAAGAAGATCAACTACATCCCGTTCTCCGGCGGCGGCGAGTCGCTGGCGGCGATTCTCGGAGGCAAGGTCACCGCGGGCATTTCGGGGCTCAGCGAATATGAAGGGCAGATCAAGTCCGGCAAGCTGCGCGCGATCGGCGTGACCTCGGAGAAGCGCATCGCCGGCAGCGATATCCCCACCTTCAAGGAACAAGGCATCGACCTCGTGATCGCCAACTGGCGCTCGGTGGTCGCGCCTCCCGGCATCACGCCTGAGCAGCGCAAGACCTTGAGCGATGCGGTCGAGAAGATGGTGAAGTCGGACGCCTGGAAGGAGATCCTCAAGCAGAAGGGCTGGGACGACGCCTATCTCGGCGGCGACGCCTTCGCCGACTTCCTGAAGAAGGAAACGGCGCGCGTCACCGACGTGCTGAAATCGGTCGGCCTCGTCAAGTCATGACCTCAGGCGATCCGGCCCAGCCGCCGCGGCGCGTCGATCGCGCCGGCCTCGTCATCGCAGCATTGCTTGCGGTGCTCGCCGCGGTCCTGGTCTGGGACGCGCGCGGCCTGTCATCCACCACGATGTACGGCATGGGCCCGGAGGCGATGCCGATCGTGGTCGCCAGCGGCCTTGCGCTGCTTGCGATCGGCAGTTTCGTCGACGCGCTGCGCGGCAATCTGCCGGCGCGCGAGAGTTCCGATCCAGTGCCGGTGGTTCTGATCCTCATTGGCCTTGCGCTCCTGATCGCCATCATCGGCTTCGGCGGCGGCTTCATCCTGGCGACGTCGGCGCTGTTCGTGACGACCTCGGCGGCCTTCGGGCGCCGCGCCATCCTCGTCGACAGCGTCATCGCGCTCGTGATGTCGACCCTCATCTACCTCGCGTTCTACCGCCTGCTGACGCTGAGCCTTCCGACCGGCCCGCTGGAGCGACTGCTGTGATGGACACTTTTGCGGCGCTGGCCCACGGCATGGCGGTCGCCGTCCAGCCGATGAATCTTCTTTATGCGCTGATTGGCGTGTTCCTTGGCACAGCCGTCGGCGTGCTGCCCGGCATCGGCCCGGCGTTGACGGTCGCGCTGCTGCTGCCTGTCACCTACAAGCTCGATCCCGGCGGCTCGCTGATCATGTTTGCCGGCATCTATTACGGCGGCATGTATGGCGGATCGACCACCGCGATTCTCATCAACACGCCCGGCGAGAGCGCCTCGATGGCGACCGCGCTCGAAGGCAACAAGATGGCCAAGGCCGGCCGCGGTGGCCCGGCGCTCGCGACCTCCGCGATAGGCTCCTTCGTCGCCGGCACCATCGCGACCATTGGGCTCGCGTTCCTTGCGCCGTGGCTGGTCGATTTCGCCGTGCGCTTCGGGCCTGAGGATTATTTCGCGCTGATGTGCGTCGCCTTCGTCACGGTATCGGCGACCTTCGGCGATTCACCGGTCCGCGGCCTGACCAGCCTGTTCATCGGCCTGACGCTCGGCCTCGTCGGCATCGACAAGCTGACCGGCCAGGCTCGGCTCGCGTTCGGCGTTCCTGAATTGCTCGACGGCGTCGAGGTGACGACGCTCGCGGTCGGCCTGTTCGCGGTGGGCGAGGCGCTCTACGTCGCATCGCGCCGCCACCACACCGAGGAAAAGCTGGAGCCGGTGCGCGGCTCGCTGTGGATGACGAAAGACGACTGGAAGCGGTCGTGGAAGCCGTGGCTGCGCGGCACCATGTTCGGCTTCCCGATCGGCGCGCTGCCTGCCGGCGGCGCGGAGATCCCGACTTTCCTGTCCTATTCCGCCGAGAAGCGGCTCACGAAACACCCCGAGGAGTTCGGCAAGGGCGCGATCGAAGGCGTCGCGGGACCGGAAGCTGCCAACAATGCCTCCGCCGCCGGCACGCTGGTGCCGCTGCTCACGCTCGGCCTGCCGACCTCGGCGACGGCCGCGATGATGCTGGCAGGCTTTCAGCAATACGGCCTCAACCCGGGGCCGCTGTTGTTCGCCGAGCGGCCCGATCTGGTCTGGGGCCTGATCGCCAGCCTGTTCATCGCCAACGCGATGCTGCTGGTGCTCAACCTGCCCCTGGTCGGCCTGTGGGTGCGGTTGCTCGCGATCCCGCAGCCCTGGCTCTATGCCGGCATTCTCGTCTTCGCGACCATGGGCACCATCGCCGCAAAGCCGTCGGTGGTCGAATTGTCGATGCTGGCCGGCTTCGGTGTGCTTGGCTTCCTGATGCGCCGGTTCGATTTTCCGATCGCGCCCGTCGTCGTCGGCCTGATCCTCGGACCGATCGCCGAGAGCCAGCTGCGCCGTGCGCTTGCGATCAGCCTCGGCGATCCCATGGCGCTGGTGCAGAGCCCGATCTCGGCAACGCTGCTCGCGCTGGCGCTGATCGCGCTGCTGGCGCCTTTCGTGCTGAAGGGGCTCGGGCGGTTCAAGGCGAACGAGGATTAGCCCTTCCGACGCATGCATGTTCTAATGCTGCGTCCATCTCTTGGGGAAACGCCATGCCGTCGGAACTTCGTTCGCCCCGTCTCGCCGTCCTGATCGATGCCGACAATGCCTCCGCGAAGATCGCGGATGGACTGTTCGAGGAGATCGCCAAGATCGGCGAGGCCAGCGTTCGCCGCATTTACGGCGACTTCTCCAACGCGCGGTCCAGGGGCTGGGCCGATATTCTGTCGAAGCATGCCATCATCCCACAGCAGCAATTCGCTTATACGACGGGAAAGAATGCTTCCGACATAACGCTGGTCATTGACGCAATGGACCTGCTTCACAGCGGTCGGTTCGATGGCTTCTGCCTTGTTTCATCCGACAGCGATTTTACCCGTCTGGCCGCTCGCATCCGGGAGCAGGGCATTGATGTCTTTGGGTTCGGAGAGCAGAAGACACCGGAGAGCTTCAGGCAGGCCTGCCGAAGGTTCGTCTACACGGAGAACCTGCTTGCCGGCACGGCAACCACCCAAGACGCCGCCGTGAGGTCCTCGTCGCTTCAGCCGTCCGATGCCGCCACGCCCATCATCAAGAAGGTCATCGCCCAGATGGAGAGCGAGGACGGTTGGGTTGCGCTCGGTGAGGTTGGAAAGCGGCTCGCCAATCTAGCTTCCGATTTCGATCCGAGGACCTTCGGCTTCCGCAAGCTGAGCGACCTCGTCCGAAAGACGAATTCGTTCGAGATTGATGAGACAAACGGCCGGTCCCTGCGGATTCGGGTCAAGGCATCTGCCGCACCACCCCCGAAGAGGCGGAACTCGCCCAGAACTCCAAGGTCGGGGGCCGCAAGTAGTTCGGCGCCTAAAGCCTAAGCAGGGCGTGCCGTTATATTTGAGCTTGCCCGGCTGGACACAGGGCGTAACCATCGCTCGGACGTAACGTCACGCGAGGGTCCCGATGACCAAACTTACCCGCTTCGCCGTCGCGCCGCTGCACAGCATGACGCGGCGCCTTGCCGATGTTGCCTCGGCGCGCGTCGCACCGGATCTCGTCGTCACGGGGGCACGAGTACTATCGACCTATTCGGAGCGCATCCACGCGAACCGCGAGGTCTGGATTGCCGGCGGCCGCATCGCCGCGGTGAAGCCATCAGGCATGGCGAAGAAGATCTGGAGCGGCGTGTCGCTCTATGACGCGGCAGGCGGCATCATTGCGCCGGGGCTGGTCGATCCGCACATCCACATCGAATCCTCGATGGTGACGGCCTGTGCCTACGCGGAAGCCGCGCTGCTGAACGGCACCACCACGATCTTCTGCGACAGCCACGAGATCGGCAACGTCATGGATGTCGCCGGCGTCGAGGCGATGCTGGAGGACGCGCGGCAGGCGCCGCTCTCGATCTTCCTGACGGTGCCGAGCACGGTGCCGGCGACGTCGGCGGAACTGGAAACCGCGGGCGGCGACCTCACGCCGGACAAGATCGCGGGCCTGTTCGACCGCTGGCCGGAAGCGGTGGCGCTCGGCGAGAAGATGGACTTTGTCCCCGTCACCATGGGCGACGAGCGCAGCCACGCCATCCTGGCGGCAGCGCTGAAGCGGGGACGGCCGGTGTCCGGTCACGTCTACGGCCGCGAATTCGTCGCCGCCTATGCGGCGTCCGGCGTCACCGACACCCATGAGGCGATCGACCGCGACATTGCCGACGATCTGCTCGACGCCGGCGTCTGGGTCTTCCTGCGCGGCGGTCCGCCGACCACGCCCTGGCATTCGCTGCCGCAGGCGATCCGGACGGTCACCGAGCTCGGGGCCTCGCACAAGCGCACCGCCGTGTGCACGGACGACCGCGATGCCGACGACCTGCTGCTGTTCGGCCTGGACTGGGTGGTGAGGGAAGCCGTGAAGGCGGGGATGTCACCGGAACAGGCCTGGTCGATGGGCTCGCTGCATGGCGCGACACGCTTCGGCATGGAGGGCGATATCGGCGGACTCGGTGGCGGCCGCCGCGCCGATCTCGTGCTGATGGACGATCAGCTCAAGCCGCAATGCACCTGGTATGGCGGCGAACTCGTGGTCGAGCACGGCAAGATCACGCCGCGTCTCGATCAGGCGCTGTCGCAGCGATACCAATATCCCAGGACGGCCTATGCGACGGTCAAGCTGCCGGAGGCGATGAAGTTGACGCCGGAGCTGCCGGTGAAAGCCTGCACCGTCAACGCGATCAAGACCGCGTTGCCCGGCATCACGCTGATCCACGAGAAGGTTGCGGTCGAGCCCGTCGGGGATTGGCCGTCGCTGTTCGCGCGCTACGGCCTGTGCTTCGTCACGGTCGTCGAGCGTCACGGCAAAACCGCGGGCAATGTTGCCCATGGCCTGCTCAAGGATTTTGGCCTGAAGCGCGGAGCGGTCGCGTCCAGTGTGGGGCATGACAGCCACAACATCATCGTCGCCGGAACCAACGAGCCGGATATGCGCGTGGCTATCGCTGCGATCAAGGACCACCAGGGCGGCGTATGCGTCGTCGCGGACGGTCAGGTGAGGGCGCTGGTTCCGCTGCCGATCGCGGGGCTGCTCTCCGACAAGCGCGTCACGGAGGTGGCCGAAGAGGTCAAGGCGCTCAAGACCGAATGGACGGAGGCCGGTTGCACCATTCCCTACATGGGCTTCAATTTGATTCCGCTATCGGTCATTCCGGAAATTCGCATCACCGACAAAGGCCTCGTGCTGGTGCCGCAGATGGAGCTGGCGCCACTGTTCGAGTGATCTGCTTTCACGTGTATCTCGATCTAACCGACTGAGACCGCCACGATTTTTCCGCGGCTGCCGCATCGTGGAAAATAAAATCGATCTCGTTGAGATCGCACCGTGCAGACCGGATGATCTCGCTCGCTGACGCAACTCAAGCGAGGTCCGATATGGCGAAGATGCGAGCCGTCGATGCTGCCGTGCGAATTCTGGAGAAGGAAGGCATCTCGACTGCCTTCGGGGTTCCCGGGGCCGCGATCAATCCGCTTTACTCGGCGCTGAAGAAGCGCGGCTCGGTCCGCCACATCCTGGCGCGCCATGTCGAGGGCGCCTCGCACATGGCCGAAGGTTATACGCGGGCGAAGGCCGGAAATATCGGTGTCTGCATCGGCACGTCAGGGCCGGCCGGCACCGACATGATCACCGGGCTTTACTCGGCGATCGCCGATTCCATTCCGATCCTCTGCATCACCGGGCAGGCGCCGCGGGCACGGCTCTACAAGGAGGATTTTCAGGCCGTCGACATCGAGTCGATCGCAAAGCCCGTGACCAAGTGGGCGGTGATGGTGCGCGAGCCGGCGCTGGTCCCGCGCGTGTTCAGCCAGGCTTTTCACGTGATGCGCTCGGGCCGGCCGGGGCCGGTGCTGATCGACATGCCGCTCGACGTGCAGCTCGCAGAGATCGAGTTCGACGACGAGACCTACGAGCCGCTGCCGGTCTACAAGCCTGCCGCAACGCGCAAGCAGATCGAGAAGGCGCTGGAGATGCTCAACGCGGCCGAGCGTCCGCTGATCGTCGCGGGCGGCGGCATCATCAACGCCGATGCGTCGGACCTGCTGGTCGAATTCGCCGAGATCGCCAACGTGCCTGTGGTGCCGACGCTGATGGGGTGGGGCGCGATCCCCGACGACCATGTGCTGATGGCCGGCATGGTCGGGCTCCAGACCAGTCACCGCTACGGCAACGCGACGCTGCTGGAATCCGATTTCGTGCTCGGCATCGGCAATCGCTGGGCCAACCGCCACACCGGCTCGGTCGAGACCTATACCAAGGGCCGCAAGTTCGTCCACGTGGACATCGAGCCGACCCAGATCGGGCGTGTGTTCAATCCCGATCTCGGCATCGTCTCTGACGCGAAGGCGGCGCTCGAGCTCTTCGTCACCGTCGGCAGGGAGTGGCGCCGGTCGGGCAGGCTCCGCGAGCGCCAGGCGTGGCCCGCGTCCTGCCGTGACCGCAAGAAGACGATGCTGCGCAAGAGCCATTTCGACAACGTCCCGATCAAGCCGCAGCGCGTCTACGAGGAAATGAACAAGGCGTTCGGCCGCGACACCACCTATGTCACCGTGATCGGCCTGTCGCAGATCGCCGGCGCGCAGTTCCTCGGCGTCTACAAGCCGCGCAACTGGATCAATGCCGGCCAGGCGGGACCGCTCGGCTGGACGTTGCCGGCGGCGCTCGGCGTGCGCGCCGCATGCCCGGATCGCGAGATCGTCGCGCTCTCGGGCGACTACGACTTCCAGTTCCTGATCGAGGAGCTCGCAGTCGGTGCGCAATTCAATCTGCCCTACATCCACGTCGTCGTGAACAATTCCTATCTGGGCCTGATCCGCCAGGCCCAGCGCGGCTTCGACATGGACTATCACGTCCAGCTCTCCTTCGAGAACATCAACGCGCCCGAGATCGGCGTGTACGGCGTCGACCATGTGACGGTCGCCGAAGGCCTCGGCTGCAAGGCGATCCGCGTCACGGACCCGAAGGACACGCAGGCGGCGTTCGCGACCGCGCGCGAATTGATGGCCAAGCACCGTGTGCCTGTGGTGGTCGAATTCATCCTCGAACGCGTCACAAACATCGCGATGGGCACGGAGATCGACAACATCGTCGAGTTCGAGGAGGTGCTGGACCTGCCGCTCGACGAGGTCGGGACCAAGCGGGCCGGCGTGCTGCAGCCGGCGGAATAGGGGAGAGCATCATGCCGAAATTCGCCGCCAACCTCACCATGCTCTTCAACGAGATGCCGTTTCTCGATCGCTTTGCTGCTGCGAAGGCGGCGGGTTTCTCCGGGGTCGAGTATCTGTTTCCCTATGACTTCGACAAGGCGCAGCTGCGCGAGCAGTTGGAGGCTCACGGACTGACACAAGTGCTGCACAATTTGCCGGCCGGCAACTGGGCGGCAGGCGAGCGCGGCATCGCCATCCTGCCCGATCGCACCAGCGAATTCCGCGACGGCGTGTTCCGCGCCATCGACTACGCCAAGGCGCTCGATTGCGAGCAGCTCAACTGCCTCGTCGGCATCGCGCCCAGCGGTGCCGATCCGCGCGAGCTTCAGGAGACACTGGTCGGCAATCTGCGCTTCGCGGCCTCGACGCTGGCGCGGGAAAACATCAAGCTGCTGGTCGAGCCGATCAACACGCTGGACATTCCTGGCTTCTACCTCGATGGCACCGAGCAGGCGGTCCAGCTCATCTCCGAGGTGCGGTCGAGCAATTTGTTCGTCCAGTACGACATCTATCACATGCAGATCATGGAGGGTGATCTCGCCCGCACCATGCAGGAATATCTCCCGCAGATTGCGCACGTGCAGCTTGCCGACAATCCCGGCCGCCACGAGCCAGGCACCGGCGAGATCAACTATCCCTTCCTGTTCCGCCACCTCGACGCGATCGGCTATCGCGGCTGGGTCGGCTGCGAATACAAGCCGCGCACCACGACGCTCGAAGGGCTCTCGTGGCACGCGGCACAGACGTTCGAGACCTGAGGAAACAAGACATGATTGACATCGGCTTCATCGGAGTTGGCACCATGGGACGGCCGATGGCCGGCCATCTCCTTGACGCGGGCTATCGCGTACTCCTGCACGACGTTTCGCCTGTCGCACCCGAGCTGATCGCCGCCGGCGGAATCGCCTGCAAGTCGGCCAAGGAAGTTGCCGAGGAGGCGGATGCGGTCATCATCATGGTGCCGGATACGCCGCATGTGGAAGCGGTGCTGTTCGGCAAGGATGGCGTCGCGAGCGGCATTTCAAAGGGCAAGATCGTCGTCGACATGAGCTCGATCTCGCCGCTGGCGACCAAGGAGTTCGCAAAGGAGATCGAGGCGCTGGGCGCCGATTATCTCGACGCGCCGGTGTCGGGCGGGGAGGTCGGCGCAAAAGCTGCGAGCCTCACCATCATGGTCGGCGGGCCCGAGCGCGCCTTCGGCACCATGAAGCCGGTCTTCGACAAAATGGGCAAGAACATCACGCATGTCGGCGCCAATGGCGACGGTCAGACCACGAAGGTCGCCAACCAGATCATCGTCGCGCTGACGATCGAAGCCGTGAGCGAAGCGCTGCTATTTGCATCCAAGGCCGGGGCGAACCCTGCACTGGTGCGCAAGGCGCTGATGGGCGGGTTCGCATCGTCGCGGATTCTGGAGGTCCATGGCGAGCGCATGGTGAAGCGCAATTTCGATCCGGGCTTCCGCATCGAGCTGCACCAGAAGGATCTGAATCTGGCGCTCGAAGGCGCGCGTGCGCTCGGCCTCTCGCTGCCGAGCACGGCGGTGGCGCAGCAGTTGTTCTCGTCCTGCACGGCGCATGGCGGCAAGGCCTGGGATCATTCCGCAATGGTGCGTGCGCTGGAACTGATGGCAGGGCACGAGATCGCCGCGGTCTGATCTGTTACCGCGTAACAGTCTCTGGATTGGCGCGTCTTTGGCCGCAGGGGAACCGGAACAATGCTTCGGCCCCGCGGTTGATGGCGCATAACAACCACTGGAGACTTAAGGACATGAAAACCCGTCTTGCGATTTCGTTGGCTGCCGCCTCGCTGCTGGCGTCGAGCGCAGCCTTTGCCCAGTCGACGACCGAACAGGGCGCCAGGGACGGCGCGCGCGCGGGCGGCGACATTGGCGGTCCTATCGGCGCGATGGTCGGCGGCACCGTCGGTGCGGCCGTTGGCGCCGGTCTCGAAATTCCGAATGCGATCCTGGGTGGAATCCCGCGCAGTGAATCGGTTGTCGTAGAGGAGCGCGTCGTGGTCGGCGAACCCCTGCCTCCGAGGGTGGTGCTGCGCCCGGTGCCGAACTACACCGAGTACCGCTATGCGGTCGTGAACGACCGCCGCGTGATCGTCGAGCCGCGCACGCGCCGCGTGGTCAAGATCATCGACTGATCTGCGCTAGCCTAAGCGCTGAGAAGTTGGCCCTGCGGCGTGTCACTCCGCGGGGCCTTCGCTCGTCAGGGCCGAATTTGCGCGAAGCCAGCTTATGGCCCAATCGGCAGCGGCCGCGAGCGCAAAGCCGACGCAAGCAGTGGAGGCATCGACCAGAAAATCCTCCAACCGCGCATGGCGTCCGGGTGCCCAAAATTGCATCAGTTCGAGCACGCCGATCAGGACGACCGCAACCGCAGTGGTCAGCAGGCGTCGCCGCCGATAGGCGATGCCGAAGGCCAGCCCCACCAGGATGAAGGCGAGCGCATGCTCGCCATCCTGACCGAGGTCGGAATGGGGCCGCAGGCCCGGCGGGCCGAGGGTTGCGAAGGTGACGGCGGCTGCGAGCAGCCAGGCAAAGGAACGAATGAAAATGGACATCCAGACCGCTTAGCACGGATTTGGCGGGGCTGTCGCGAGGTCGGTTAGTTAATGACAAAATGTTAAAGGGGCTCGCGGACACCGAGCCCGTGCATGAAGCGCTCCCGGATTTGTACGGGGTCCCTGCGGGTGGTGCCGACGCCGGGCTTGTCGTCGATGCGGACCGCGATCAGGCTCGGCTCGTCAGCCGACATGGCCGCCTCCACCAGCCGCTCGAAATCCTCCTCGTCCGCGGCCCAGGCGCTCTTGGCGAGGCCCGAGCCGAGCGCGATGGCGACGATGTCGGCGACGTTCGCTGCCGGCGTCGGCTGCGCGCCGGTGATTTGGTAGATGCCGTTGTCCATCACGATCATCGTGAGGTTCTTCGGCCTCAAGGCCGCAATCGTCGAGAGCGCGCCGAGCTGCATCAGCAGCGAGCCGTCGCCTTCCAGCGCGACGACGTGCCGGTCGGGCTGCGCCAGCGCCACGCCGAGCGCGATCGGAAAGGCGAGCCCCATGCTGCCCAGCATGTAGAAATTCTGCGGGCGGTGGCCGGCGGCCCAGAGATCGAAATTGGTGTTGCCGATGCCGCCGATCACGGCTTCCTCGTGCTTGAGCCTGGCGATCAGGCGCGAGGTCACATCAAAGCGGTTCATCACCTTGGTGTTGCGGGTGTTCATGGCGGCGCTCACTTGTCGAAGACCTTGCCGCCGGTGAGCAGCGGATTGAGGATCAGCGCCACCGGCGCCTGCGTGGTGACAGCCTGCTTGATCGAGCGGTCGGCGATGAATTCGAGCTCGTCGAGCCGGGTGATGGTGTGGTGCTCCAGCGCCAGCGAATCCAGCACCGGACGCATGGTGCGGCAGACCAGCGACTGGCCGTAGTTGAACTCTCCGAGCGTGCCGCGCTCGGAGACGAACATGATCAGCGGGATCTGGTAGGGCACCGCGAGCGAGGCCAGCACGTTGGCGAGCGTCGCAAAGCCGGAGGTCTGCATCAGCACCGCGCCGCGCCGTCCGCCCATCCAGGCCCCGGAGACGATGCCGACCGCTTCCTCCTCGCGCGCGGCGGCAAAGGTGGTGAAGAAGGGGTCGGCGTGCAGATTCTTGATCAGCGGCGTCAGCACGCGGTCGGGAACGTAGGGGATGAGGCTGATCTCGTTCCGCTTCAGGGTTTGCAGGACGATGCCGTGCCAGCTGCTCTCGCCGGCCCCCTGTGCCGCCTGGGGCGAGGTCTTCTGCTCCGCAATCGCCATTGCGTTCTCCCTTGCGCCGCGCATGCTTCTTGGTCTTGGCCATCGTTCTGGCCGTCGCGGCGGTCCGCCGAACTTGACGCGGCGGGCGGGATTGTCAACATGTCCGGGCCGGCACCGTGATCTGCGCCAGACGGCCTGCCGTGGCCGGCGTCGCCATGTCATATAGGCGGCAACGAAAAGCGGGAGGAAGCACGAAGGAGCGCGTGTCGCGCTGGCCTTGCCGATATCCCTCGCGAGCGAGCCGGAAGGGTCCTGATGTCCGTCAACAACAAGCGCGTCTTCTACGTCAAATACCTGGCCAATCCGATCTATATCGACATCCTGAAGGCGCGGCCCGACGTCCGGCTCGATCGCATCGAGAACGAAAGCCCCGAGGATTTCTATGCGCCCATCCTCAGCGCCGCCCATGTCTACCAGGTCGGCGCGGCCCGCGATGAACTGGCGCCGCATTTCCATGTCGATGCCGCCTTCCTGAAGCGCACGCCGAACTTGCTGCTCGTCTCCAGCAATGGCGCGGGCTTCGATCCTGTTGACGTCGAGGCCTGCACGGACGCGGGCGTCGTGGTGGTCAACCAGTCCGGCGGCAACGCCCATTCGGTCGCCGAGCATGCGCTGGCGATGATGCTGACGCTGTCAAAGCGCATCATCCAGTCCGACCGCCGCCTGCGCCGCGAGCGCGACGTCAACCGCAACGAGCTCGTCGGCAACGAGGTCGAACACAAGACCGTCGGCATCATCGGGCTCGGCAATGTCGGCCGGCGCATCGCCGCGCTGTGCAAGGGCCTGCTCGGGATGAAGGTGCTGGCCTATGATCCCTATCTGTCGGCCGAGGTCATGGCGGAGCGGGGCGGGGAGAAGGTCGAGCTCGACGAGCTGCTGCGCCGGTCCGATTTCGTCTCGATCTCGTGCCCGCTCAACAAGGGCAGCCGCAACATGATCAGCGTGCGCGAATTCGGGCTGATGCAGCCGCATGCCTATTTCGTCACCACGGCGCGCGGCTTCATCCATGATGAGGACGCGCTGCTCCAGGCGTTGCGCGACAAGCGCATTGCGGGTGCCGGCCTCGACGTCTGGTCCAAGGAGCCGCCGCCGCCGGAGCATCCGCTGCTCCAGCTCGACAACGTGCTGGCGAGCCCCCATACCGCGGGGGTGACCATCGAGGCGCGTCAGAACATGGGTCGCATCGCCGCCGAGCAGGTGCTGGAGACGCTCGACGGCAAGCGCCCGCCGCGCATCATCAATCCCGAAGTCTGGCCGCGCTATGCGGAGCGCTTCAAGCAGGCATTCGGCGTGACGCCGGGGTAGGGGCCCGCCAGGTTTGTTCGTGCTCCGACCGTTGGTTACGAGGATCAGAACAGAAAGCGGCGGATTTTACTGATGGCATAAGTGAACGCGTATCGCTTGTGCTGTACTTGAAAGTCCATGAACGTATTCTCGATTGCGACATCTGGACTTTCTGCGGCGAGCTTGCGCGTGAACGTGGCGGCGAGCAACATCGCCAATGTTCGCACGAACGGCCCGCTGCCTTCGGCAGGCGGATCGGATCCTGCAGCGAGTGCGGCCGGTTCGAGCATTGGCCCGGCTTTTCCCCCGGCCTATGTGCCGTTGCGAGTGGATCAGGTTGCCCAATCGAGCGGCGCGACCGCGGGCGGTACGGTTGCGACCGTGTCGGCGGTCTTGCCGAGCTTCACATCCCAGTCCGACCCGAGCTCTCCGTTCGCAAACCAGGACGGCCTGGTCGCAGCGCCGAATGTCGATCTCGCTGGTGAATTCGTTCAGCTGGCCACCGCGAAGTACAGCTTCATTGCCAATGCGAAGGTCATTCAAGCCTACGCGGAAACGACAGAGTCGCTGCTCGACATCACGGCGTGATGCTTGATGTCAGCTTGCTTCGCCAGCCCTCGCTCATCCCCCTTCACTGGCGCGACGGCGGGATAGGGCGTCTACCCCAGCTTTGCGCCGAGCTGCTGGAACACGGCTTCGCAGGTCATGAGGTCAAGATGGCCGCCGCCCGCGTTCTTGAAGAACGTGATGTCTGAAGGTGATGTCCGCCCCTGCACGCGGCCGCCGGCGAGGTCGTAGAGGTCTCCGAGGACATCCTTGTCGCTGATTGCGCCGCTGGCGATCGGCTGCAGGATGTCGCCGACACCGTGAAAGGCGGATTCCCGACGGTCCACGAAGACGCGCGACAGCTTTGCCGCCTCGTCGTCGGCCTCCCGCGTTTGTGGCGTGTAGCCGCCGACGAGGTCGAGATGCGTGCCGGGCCGCAGGTTGCGGCCTTTGATCAACGGATGATGCGCGCGGGTGCAGGTGGTGATGATATCGGCCTCTCGCGTTGCCGCGTCGAGGTCCGTGATCGTCTCCGCCTTCACGCCTTCCCTTGTCAGTCGCTCCGCGAGATTGGCCGCCCGCTCGGCGCTCCGATTCCAGATCAGCACACGTTGTAGCGAGGGCCGCACGGCGCGATGGCCCCGGATCAGCCACTCGGACATCTCACCGGCGCCGACGCAAAGCAGGGTCTCGGCGCCGGGCGACGCAAGCAATTTCGTGCCCAGCGCGGAATCGGCCGCGGTGCGCCAATGTGTGATCTCGGTCCCGTCCATTGCCGCGAGCGGTTTTCCGTCGGTGCCGTCGAACAGCACGCACACGGCTTGCACCGCCGGCATCTTGCCTCCCGCCAGATTGGCCGGGAAGCTGGTGAACATCTTGCTCGCCATGTAGCGGCCGGGATCGACGGCGCTGCGAATGACGTACTGCCCTTTCTCGTCTCCCAGAAAAGCGTCCAGCACCTCCATCTTCGGACGGCGATGCGCCGCTTCCAGAGCCGCAATGAGGATCGGAAAGGTCAGAACTTTCGTGACTTCTGTATCGGAGACAAAGTGCAAAGCAAATCCTCGTGGCTTGCTGCCGGCATTTTCGCCTTTAGCCCCGGCCGGCTGGTTCCGCAATCGCTTGCTCGAGTTTGATCCGCGTCAAAATCTCCTTCCCCCGTGCGGCCTAAATGGGATTAGAGTGCCGCCGGGCAGGCAGGAGGTCCCATGTCAACCTATGTCGTCAAGTTCATGAAGGACGTGCTCGGTCAGTACGGCCGGCAGATCGAGGTGTGCCAGGGCACGCTCGAAATTGACGCCTCCGACGAGAACGAAGCCAGAGAACGGGCCAAGGCGAAGTTTTGCAAGGATCAAGCCTTGCATCATTGGTCACTGCATGCCGACCGCATCCAGGTCAGAGCGGCTGACTTTCCATCGTGAACCTTACCGGCCAGGCGTCGTGACGGGCGGGGCTGCCGTCGTGCCTGCGCCGAGCGACCGCTGTACCATCACGGTGTCGGACCAGCGGCCGTGGCGATAGGCGACGCCGCAGAGCAGGCCGGCGCGCGCGAAACCGAACTTTTCGTGCAGCGCCAGCGAGGGCGCGTTGTCGGCATCGATATAACCGATCATCTGGCGGAAGCCCGTCGCCGCGCAGGCGTCGATCAAGCCCTGGAGCAGCAGCCGTCCGATCCCGCGGCCGAGATGCTCGTGATGAACGTAGATGGAATGCTTGGCGGTGTAGCGATAGGCCGGCCGCTTGCGGAACTGCACGGCATAGGCATAGCCCACGACCTCCCCGCGAAACGTCGCGACCAGATGCGGCAGGCGGGTCTGCTTAAGGTTCTTGCGGCGGTCGCGCAGATCGTCCGGCTCGGGCGCGCCGGTTCCCTCGACGTCGCGCGGCACGCCGTTGCGGACGTGATGGCGGTAAATCGCCAGCATCGCCTCGACATCGCCCTCGCGTGAGGGCCGGACCAGAACCTGTTCGTCACTTGCGCGCGCGGCTGTTTCGTTCATCGGCACCTACTCGGCAACGACGTAAGTATAGAGCCCGATGCGGCCGTTCGCATCGATCTCCTTGTAGACGCCCTGAATTTCCACATCGAACCCTGGAAACGTGTTGAAGCACGTCTCGAACATCCTGAGATAATCGATCATGGGCTTGGCCCGTTCGTTCAGCCTTTCGCCGGGGACGATGGTGGCGATGCCGGGCGGATAGACCACGAAAGGCGTGGTGGCGATGCGGCCCGCGATCGCCTCGATTGGCAGATAGTCGACGTCGTTCTTGAACAGATAGCGCGCGGCCTCGCGGGGCGACATCGCGATCTCAGGCATGTGCTCGGGCATGAACTGCCGCGCCTGCAGCGCGCTGACGTCGGCGGCGCGGAAGAAGCGATGCATCTCGCCGCAGAGGTCGCGCAGCCGTGCACCGGCATAGCGCGCCTGCCGCCGCTGGTAGAATTCCGGGATGACGTCGGCCAACAGCGCGTTGTCGTCGTGCAGCTTCTTGAACGCGACAAGTCCCGAGATCAGCGTGCCGGCCTTGCTCGCCTCGACGCCGGGTGTGAGCAGGAAGAGCAGGGAGTTGAGGTCGTTTTTCTCCGGGACGATGCGGTTCTCGCGCAGATATTGCGCGACGACCGGCGCTGGGATGCCGTGTTCGGCGTAGGCGCCGGTGGTGCGATCGAAGCCGGGCGTGAGCAAGGTCAGCTTGTTCGGGTCGGTCATGGCAAAGCCTTCGGTGAGGCCGGGGAAGCCATGCCAGGCGCTGTCGGCAGAGAGCTGCCACCGCGCGGGATTGGTGGCGAGCTCATCGGTGGACAACGTTTCCCAGGCGACGTTGTGCGCGGCGCCGGGGCGGCTGACGTCGGGAATGGCGACGCGATCCGGAACGAACGGCTCGAAGAACCACCGTCTATCGGGGTTCTGCTCCTTCTCCTCGAATTCTCGGCGCATCGCGCGAATCTTCTTGCGGAGCTCGATGCCGAGGCGGATCGTGTCGTCCCACAGCACTTCGCCCGAGCGGCCCTTCATCATCTGCGCACCGACGTCGAGTGAGGCGAACAGTGGATAGAACGGCGACGTGGATGCATGCTGCATGAAGCTCTCGTTGAAGCGGCGGTGTTCGACGCGCCGCTTCTGGCCGCGGATGTGGCGGTCCTTGATGTGGATCTGCGAGGCCTGCGAGAAGCTTGCGAGCTGCTTGTGGGTCGACTGCGTCGCGATGATGCCGGGTGCCTCGGGGGGAAGATTGGCCAGGCCCATGGCGAAGCGGCCGGCATAGAGCGGGTGGAACTTCATGAAGCCGGCCCAGGCCTCATCGAACAGGATGTAGTCGCAGAGATGGCCGATGCGCTTGAGGATCATCTCGGCGCTGTGGATCGTGCCGTCATAGGTGCATTGCTCGACGACGGCGACGCGGAACGGCCGTTCCTTGCGCCAGGCGTCCTTGTCCGTGACCAGGGGATGATGGCGGATCGTCTCGCGCAAGGCCTTCTCGTCCAGCAGGTCCCAGCGCATCGGGCCGATCAGGCCCCAAGCATTGCGGACGGTCGGCACGTAGATCGGGACGCCGCCATTGATCATCAGCGCGCCGTGATGGGCGGCCTTGTGGTTGTTGCGGTCGAACAGCACGAGATCGCCGTCGGTGACGAGGGCGCCGAGCGCGACCTTGTTCGAAGTCGAGGTGCCGTTGAGCACGAAATAGGTCTTCTCCGCACCGAAGATCTGCGCGGCCTCCTTCTGCGCCCTCAGCGCGGGACCTTCATGCGTGAGGAGGTCGCCGAGATCGAGCACGGAATTGTCGAGGTCGTCGCGGAACACGGACTCGCCGAGATGCTCGACGAAGACCCGGCCGATCGGGCTGCGGTTGTAGAACACGCCGCCATTGTGCCCCGGGCAGGTCCAGAGCTGGTTGCCTTCCTCGGCATAGTCGACCAGCGCGCCGAAGAACGGCGTCTTCAGCGTCTCCGCATATTGCTTCAGCCGGCTGATCAGGTTCTTGGCGATGAAGGTCGGTGTTTCCTCGGACAGGAAAACATAGCCGTCGATGAAGTCGAGCACTTCGACCGGCAGATCCTCGAACCGCTTGCGGCGGATCAGGAGGATAATCGGGAAGTCGAGGCCGCGGCGCCGCATCAAGTTGATCAGCGCGGAAGTCTTGCCCTCGAGGCCCTTCTTGCCCCAGTCCACCACCATGCAGCCGATCGCGGCGTCGGTCTGCACCGCCATCTCCGCGTCTTCCAGCTTGCGGGCCCGGACCACCTCGAAGCCGGAGCGCTGGATCTCCTCGATGATCTGGTTGAAACGGACGCCTTCGAGATCGTCGGCGTCGAACACAGGTGCGGCGAACAGGAAGTTGAAGCGCTTGAAATAATCCATTGTCTGTCCCGGATGTGCGAGCGACACAGCTCTCTGCACATTTGATGACAGTTAGATGACGGTCATCGGATCCATGCGGCGATCGTGTGACGGGCGATCAGTCCAGTAGCTTGTCCAGCGTGATCGGGAAGCGCCGGATGCGCTTGCCAGTGGCGTGATAGACCGCATTCGCGATCGCCGCAGGCACGCCGACGATGCCGATTTCGCCAAGGCCCTTGACGCCCAGCCTGTTGATCCGGTCGTCGGGCTCGTCGACGAAGATGACGTCGATGTCGTGAACGTCGGCATTTACGGGAATGTGGTACTCGGCGATGTTCGCGTTCATGATGCGGCCGAAGCGGTGATCCATCAACGTCTCCTCGTGCAGGGCCATCCCGATTCCCCAGACGACACCGCCCATGATCTGGCTGCGGCCCGTCTTGGTGTTCAGGATGCGCCCAGCGGCGACCGCGCTCACGACCCGCGTGACGCGAATGACGCCGAGCTCTTCGTCCACCTTGACCTCGGCGAAGACGGCAGAATGCGTGTTGCGTGCGTGCGACTTGTCGTCGGCGAACTCGTTCAGCTTCTCTTTCTCGATCCGTTCGACCTGGCCATGGCGCATCGCATCAGCAATAGATACGGACCGGCTGCGGTCGGCGGCCTTGGCGACGGTGCCGCCGAGGAGAACGATGTCTGGCGCATCGACGCCGGCGAGTGGCGAGGCGGGAATGGCCTTGGCATATCGCGCGAGTTCACGGCGAATCTCCTCGGCTGCTCCCAGCACGGCGTGGGCGCTCGAGGCGGCCATCCACGAGCCGCCTTCCACGGGTGCCTGCGGTAGAGACGAGTCCGCGAGCTTGACGCTGATGTTCTCGATCGGCAGCCCGAGGGAATCGGCCGCGACCTGCGCCACGATGGTGTACGTGCCGGTTCCGATATCGGACGCGGCGCAGGAGACCTCGGCATGACCATTGGCCGTCAGCACGATGCGGGCGGCGACCGGCATCTGCAGCGCCTCCCAAACCCCTGTCGCCATGCCCCATCCGACGAGTTCCTTGCCGTCGCGCATCGAGCGGGGGGCGGGTTTGCGGCGGCTCCAGCCGAAAGCTTCCGCGCCGCGGGCGTAGCAGTCGCGCAACTGCTTGCTGGTGTAGGGCAGGTCTCCGCTCTGGTCGCGATCCGAGTAGCACTTCAGGCGCAGCTCGACAGGGTCGAGCTTGAGCGCGACGGCCAATTCGTCCATGGCACATTCGAGCGCGCAAACGCCTGTGGCGGCACCGGGTGCCCGCATGTCGCAGGGAGTGGCGACGTCGAGTTGGGCGAGCTTGTGGGAAAAGTGGCTGTTGCGGCTCTCGTAGAGCTGCTCCGCCCAGCCGGTATCGTTGCGCGCGAAATCCTCATAGCGTGAGGTGACGGCAATGGCTTCGTGGGTGACCGCATCGAGCGTGCCGTCCGGCTTTGCGGCGAGCGCGACGTGCTCGATGGTCATGGGACGATAGCCCAGGCCGTACATCTGCTGCCGGGTCAGCACCACGCGGACAGATCGCTTCAGTGCGAGCGCGGCAAGCGCTGCCAACACCACCTGATGCTGCGGCCGCAGGCCTGAACCGAAGGCGCCGCCGACATAGGGCGAGATCACGCGGATGTCGTCCGGCTTCTTGCCGAAAACGCTGCAGAGAAACTTCTGCACGTTCTGAACGCCTTGCGTCTTGTCGTAGACCGTGAGCCTGCCCCTGCCGTCCCAGACCGCCGTTGTCGCGTAGAGCTCCATCGGATTGTGATGCTCGCTCGGAATGACGTAGTCTGCCGCATGATGGACGGCCGCCCGCTTCAATGCTGCTGCGGCGTCACCACGCGGCTTGTGCGGTTGATCCACTTTGACAGCCTTGCCGCGTTCGGATTCGAGGTCGGTTGCAAACTCCTCCGGCTCATATTCAACGCGAACGCGTGTTGCGGCGAACTTGGCGGTCTCCCAGTCCTCGGCGACGACCAGTGCGATCGGCTGGCCGTTGAACTTGATCCCGTCGTCATAGAGTGGGCGGAAAGGCGAGCCCTTCTCGGGCGCCACCTCGTCCTTCCAGGCTTCGTCCTTGTCGGCGAGGGGCGGGCGATGCACATGGGTGAGCACGTCGACGACGCCCTTCACCTTGAGTGCGTCGGCGGTGTCGAGCCGAGTGATACGCCCGCGCGGAATGGTGGCCTCGACGACGAAGCCGTGGAGGAGACGCTCTGCTGCGAATTCGCCGGCATATTTGGCGGAGCCTGTGACCTTTGCCCGGCCGTCGACGCGCGACGTTGGTGTTCCGACATAGGCGTTCATCGGTCCCTCACGCGACCTTCTTGTGGGTTTGTGATTGCGGCGTGGCGCTTGTGGCCTGCATCAGCGTGCGCACAATGGCTCGACGCGCGAGCTCGATCTTGAATCCGTTGTGCGAATGAGCAACGGCTCCCTGCAGCAGCAGGTCGGCGGCGTGGCCGAAATGATCCGGTGTCGCCGCCTGGCCGCGCAATGCCGCTTCGGCCTCGAGGCTTCGCCATGGCTTGTGAGCCACGCCGCCGAGCGCCAGGCGCGCTTCGCCGATCGCGTTGCCCTCCAGTTCGAGCGCGGCCGCGACCGAGACCAAAGCAAAAGCGTAGGACAGGCGGTCGCGGATCTTGAGATAGCTGTAGTTTCGGGCAAGGCCAAGCGGCGGCAGCTCGATTGCGGTGATGATCTCTCCGCGGCCCAGAATCGTATCGAGATGAGGCTTGTCGTCCGGAAGCCGATGAAAGTCGGTCAGCGCGACGGTGCGCGTACCGGTGGAACCCGCGATGTGCACGAGCGCGCCGAGCGCGGCCAGCGCCACGCTCATGTCGGATGGGTTCGTCGCGATGCAGGATTTGCTGGTGCCGAGGATTGCGTGGTTGCGGTTGAGGCCATCGAGTGCAGAGCAGCCCGTGCCGGGGCTTCGCTTATTGCAAGGCGTCGTGGTGTCATAGAAATAGGCGCAGCGCGTTCGCTGCATCAGATTGCCGCCCACCGAGGCCATGTTGCGCAACTGCGCGGAAGCGCCGGCCAGGATGGCGCTGGCGAGCAGGGGGTAGCGCTGTTCGATCAGCGGATGGTAGGCGAGATCCGAATTCGGCACCAAAGCGCCGATCCGCAGGCCGCCGTCGGCGGTCTCCTCGATGTCGCGAAGCGGCAGGCGCGATATGTCGATGAGCCGAGTGGGCCGTTCGACATCCTCCTTCATCAGGTCGATCAGGTTGGTGCCGCCGGCAATCAACTTCGCGCCTGGATCGGCGATCAGCAGGCGAATGGCGTCGGCGATATCGGTGGCGCGGGAGTACTGGAAGTTGTTCATGGCCGGCCCATTGCCTGCTGGATCGCGGCGACGATGTTCGGATAGGCGCCGCAGCGGCAGAGATTTCCGCTCATGAGCTCTCTGATCTCGTCGGCATCCCGGGCGTGACCTTCGGCCAGAAGGCCGGTCGCCGAGCAAATCTGTCCCGGCGTGCAATAGCCGCACTGAAAGGCGTCGTGGTCGATGAAGGCCTGTTGCAGGGGATGCAGCGCGCCATTCTTAGCCAAGCCTTCGATCGTCGTGATCTCGGCGCCATCCTTCATGACAGCGAGCGTTAGGCACGAATTGACGCGCCGGCCGTCGATCAGAACGGTACAAGCGCCGCATTGACCGTGATCGCAACCCTTCTTGGTGCCGGTCAGTTCGAGATGATCGCGCAACGCGTCCAGGAGCGTAGTCCAGGGCATGAGATCGAGCTCGTGGCCGATGCCATTGACGACGAGACGAATGGGAATGCGTTCGGGAAGCTCATGCGTGGCGTCGCTCATGTCCTGCTCCCTGCGACGGCGACCAAGCCGAGACGTCAGCCGTGCTGACGCGGAGGCGCCGTCGCCTCCGCTTGCCATGGCGTCCAACGGACAACCAGCCGCTTGGTTCCTTGCCGAGATTATTGCACCCGCGATGAAGCGGTCAGCGTTTCGCCTCGCCGAACACCACCGTCGGCACCGCGCGGTTGACGATCTCGCGAAGTGCAAAGCTGGACTGCACCCGGGCGACGCGCGGCAGGCGCGACAGCTCGGTGCGGTGGATGCGCTCGAAATCCTGGATGTCGCGGGCGAGCACGATCAGAATGTAATCATCCATTCCCGACATCAGGAAGCAGCGCACGACGGAGGGGCATTTCACTACCTCCGCCTCGAACGCTTTCAGCGCATCGTCGCTCTGGCTCTCCAGCGCAATCCGGACCAGCACCGTCGTCGTGAGGCCGAACTGCGCCAGATCGAGCGCGGCCTGATAGGCCTGGATGTAGCCGTCGTCTTCCAGCGCCTTCTGCCGCCGTGCCATCGCCGTGCTCGACAGGCCGATCTTGTTGGCAAGCTCGGTGTGGCTGGCCCGCGCATTGGTCGTGAGTTCCGCGAGAATGGCGAGGTCTTTCCGGTCGAGGGCCAAGGTTTGGTTTCCAGCGTGAAAGGACATTTCCGCGCCGGAAACCGGCGCGCGAGGCGCGAACCTAGCGGATTTTTGTTCGAAACCAAACCGTCGCCATCGCTACGATGATGAACGGAATCAATACTTTGAAGGAGCTGAGGATGCGCGTCGGCGTTCCCAAGGAGATCAAGGTGCAGGAATATCGCGTCGGGCTCACTCCGGGCGCGGTTCGTGATTATGCCGCGGCCGGCCACCAGGTGACGGTCGAGACCGGCGCCGGCAGCGGCATCGGTGCGTCCGACGACGTGTATCGGCGGGCAGGGGCGACGATTGCCGAAAGCGCCCGCGAAATCTTCGCCAAGTCCGACATGATCGTGAAGGTGAAGGAGCCGCAGAAGAGCGAATGGGTCCAGCTCGGCGAGAACCAGATTCTGTTCACTTATCTCCATCTTGCGCCGGATCCGGAGCAGGCCAAGGGCCTGCTTGCCTCCGGGTGCACCGCGATCGCCTATGAGACCGTCACGGACCCAAGCGGTCACCTCCCACTGCTCGCGCCGATGAGCGAAGTCGCCGGCCGCCTTGCGATCGAGGCTGCCGGCGCCGCGCTCAGGCGGTCTGCCGGCGGCCGCGGTCTGCTGCTCGGCGGGGTGCCGGGCGTGCAGCCGGCACGGGTGGTCGTGCTCGGCGGCGGCGTGGTGGGAACGCAGGCGGCGCGCATGGCCGCAGGGCTCGGCGCCGAAGTCACGGTGATCGACCGCTCGATCCTCCGGTTACGCCAGCTGGATGATCTCTTCATCGGACGCGTGCGTACCCGCTTCTCGACGATCGAATCGGTCGAGGAGGAGGTGTTCGCTGCCGACGTCGTGATCGGCGCGGTGCTGGTGCCGGGCGCAAGTGCGCCGAAGCTGGTCACGCGCGCGATGCTGAAGTCGATGCAGCCGGGCGCGGTTCTGGTCGATGTCGCGATCGACCAGGGCGGCTGCTTCGAGACCTCGCATCCGACCACGCACACGGAGCCGACCTACGAGGTCGACGGCGTCGTGCATTATTGCGTCGCCAATATGCCCGGAGCGGTGCCGGTGACCTCGAGCCAGGCGCTGAACAATGCGACGCTGCCGTTCGGGCTGCTGCTCGCTGGCATGGGCTTGGCCGCGGTGCAGGAGAATCCTCACCTGCGCAACGGCCTCAATGTCCATCGTGGCCGGATTACGAACAAGGCGGTGGCGGAGAGCCTCGGGCTGGAGTTTGCTCCGGTGGAGAGCGGGCTGGCGGCGTAGCGATTACGTTGGCTTTCGGTGACGGGTGCCGAGCGCTGCCTCGATCGTCTCTGGGCGCTCAATTCGCTCGATCAGCATGTCGATGCGGTCTCCGCCCCAGAACAGCTCGCCGTTGAACACCATGGTGGGCACGCCGAACACGCCCAGCGCTTCGGCCTCGTCGATGATGCGGTCATGCTCGGCGCGGGCAGGGCCGTTCGCATAGGCCTCGAATGCGCTCGCCGAGCCGCCGCACGATGTGATGACATCCGCGATCGCTGCGAGATCGTCGATCTCCAGCTCATGGCTCCAGAATTTGCGGAACACCGTCTCGTGGTAGGGGCGGAAGAAGCCGTGCCGCTGGGCGAACAGCATACCGACGCTAGAATAGAAGGCGTCGTAGATCCGCCGCGGCCCCTTCATGACGAGCCCTTGCGCATTGGCATAGCGCCGCGCGTCCATATAGGCGTAGCGCACCTTGCGCCAGAAATGCGGCGTGCGCTCCTCGACCTTCCCCATGAACTCGGCGATGCGTAGGGTGTAGGGCAGCCATTCGAGCGCGACGCCGTGCGTCTCTTCAAGCGCGAACAGCCGCTTATTCGCCACGAACGCGTAAGGACTCTTGTAGTCGGTGTAGACGCAGACGATCGGCTTGGACATTGGCGAACTTCCTTTCGAACGAGCGGCATTGCCTGCGATGCGGGAGACTCATGCCGCATGTTCCGTCATTGCGAGCGCAGCGAAGCAATCCTGACTAGCTCCGCGGAAGGATTCTGGATTGCTTCGCTGCGCTCGCAATGACGACGTGGCAAGAGCGCAGCGTTACCGCTCAGCCGGTCCGCGGCGACAATAATCACCCCTTCGTCAGCCTGTATTGCCTCAGATCCGGATCATGCGTCATGCGCCAGTAATCCACGAACCGCCACGGCATCGCCGAAAACACGCGGCCGCTCGCATTGCGGTAGTAAGTACTCATGCCCGGGTGGGTCCAGATCATCGCCTCGTGCTCGGCATCGACCTTGCTGACGTAGTCGTCGAGCACGTCCTGGCGGACGTCGATGGCGGCGACGTCGTGCTCGATCATGTCAGCGAGACAGGCCGAGATGTAACGGCTCTGGCATTCCGACTGGAAGATGACACTGCCACCGTGGGCGGGCCCGGAATTCGGTCCGAGCATGCAGAAGAAGTTCGGAAAGCCCGGGACGGTGAGGCCGAGATACGCAGTCGGATTGTCGTTGGCCCAGGCCTCGCGCAAATCCTTGCCGTCGCGGCCGCTGATGTTGAGGCGCGCCGCCATCTCCGTGACCCTGAAGCCTGTCGCAACCACGATGACGTCGGCGGGGCGGTGTCTGCCGTCGGCGGTGACGATGCCGCCTTCGTCAAAACGGTCGATCGCGTCGGTGACGAGCTCTACATTCGGCCGCGTCAGGGATTTGAACCAGTTGTTGTCGAGCAAGATGCGCTTCCCGTAGGGCGGATAGGCTGGCACGCATTTTTCGATCAGATCGGGCCGGTCCTTCAGCTCGGATAGGATGAAATCGGTCAGCTCCTGGCGGTGCCGGTCATTGCCCTTGTTGACGGCGCGCTCCGGGTGCGGCCACGCCGGGTCCTTGCGCAGGAAAGGCAACAGACCGTCGCCGTAGCGCCAGAACATGTTGAAGCGATACCACTGCACATAGAATGGAAGGTGCGCCAGCAGCCAGCGCGCGCCCTCGCTGATCGGATCGGCATAACCCTTCACCGGCCGTGCCCATTGCGCGCTGCGCTGATAGACGGTGACCGAAGCCACACGTCCGGCGATTGACGGCACCAGCTGCATCGATGTCGCACCGGTGCCGATCACTGCGACATGCTTGCCGTCGACGTTGATGTCGTCCGACCATAGCGCCGAGTGCAGGATCGTGCCCTTGAAGTCTTGCTCCCCTTCGAAGTGGGCGCGCGAGGGATCGTTGAGCTGGCCGATGGCCGACACCAGCGCGGTGGATTCGAAAGTCTCTTCGCCGGTCTTCGTTCTGAGCGTCGATATCCAGCGCCGCTTGCCTTCGTCCCAGCGCGACGAAGTTAGCTCCGTGTTGACCCGCAAATGCTTGCGGATACCATATTCGTCCGCGACCTTCTGGAGATAGCCGAGCAGCTCCTCGCGCTGGCAGAAATAGCGGGTCCATGCATTGCCGGAGCCGAACGAGTAGGAATAGGAGTGGTTCGGCGTGTCGACGCCGCATCCGGGATAGCGGTTGATCCACCAGGTGCCGCCGAGCTCGGCGTTCTTCTCGACGATGGTGTAGCGAATGCCGAGATGGCCAAGCGCGACGCCGAGCGCGATGGCACAGACGCCCGCGCCGACGATCAGGACATGCTGGTCGGCAAGCTTGTCGTCGGCAGGACGCTTTGTCCAGCGTGCCTGGCGCGGCACGAAGCCCATCTCCTCGCGCATCAACGGGGCATATTCCGGCGCGACATTCTCGCCGAGACAGGCGCGCATCATCTTCAGGAGCAGCTCGTCGCCGGGATCGGTGATCACGGGCTTCGGCGTGCCGTTGGCGAAGAGCTCGACGACTGCGGCGCGGATCTCGTCCTGGATATTGCCGGGCACACCGGCCTCGGGATCGGGAATGAGGCGAATGTCGCGCTTGGGCAGATAGGGCGGGGCAAGCCATTTCTCGTCGCCGGTCATGTGCACCAGCACCATCAGGAGACAGCGGATGTCGCCTTCGGCGATCGTGGAGGCGAGATCGAGCGGCTGGTGTGGAGATGCGATGTTCATGGCGTGTCCTGATCTCCGGATGCAGTGAAGAGGCCGCGCGTCATCAGCTTGCGATAGGCGGAGATGACGTGGTCGGGCACGACGGTGACGCCGCCGTCCGAATAGGAGTAGCGGCGGCTGAGATAACCGCGCGAGCCCATCAGCATGTGGACGATCGCCTCGAATTCCTCGTCGCTGTAGTCTTCGATGGCGCCTGCAAGGCGAGCTCGGCGCAGGATGCGGACATAGGCGGTCGCGATGTTGTCGAGATGCTTCTGGTAGCCGATGGGTGCGAAGAATTCGGCCTCGTTGAGTATGCGGAGGAATTCCGGAACCTCGCGGATGAAATCGAAGAAGGCGGCAAAGCGCGCGATTTCCTGCCGCGCCGCGTCCGCCGTGCCTGTGCGCACGCGGATGAACTCGACCATGTCGAGACCGATCTTGGGCAGAAGCTGGTCGAGCAGCTCCTGCCGGTTCTCGAAATGATTGTAGAAGGTGCCTTGCGCGACGCCGGCTTCCTCGGTGATGCGCGCGACCGAGGCCTCGGCATAGCCATGCTTGCCGACGACCTTGGTGGCAGCCTCGAAAATCTTCTGCTTGGTCCAGGCGTTGCGCTCGACCCGGTTGAGCTTCGTCACTTTCGCGGTGGCTGGAGTTTGCGTCATGCCACGGTCTCCAGTTCAGCGCGCAGCACGCGCTTGAGGATTTTTCCGGATGGATTGCGCGGCAAGCTGCTGCGGATGACGAGCTGTTTCGGTACCTTGAAGCTCGCAAGCCGCGCGCGGCAGTGCGCGGTGAGGGCAGGGAGGTCGAGGCGGGCGCCCTCGGCCAGCACGACGATCGCAACCGGCCGCTCCCCCCAGCGCGGATCGCGCAGACCGATCACCGCGACCTCACGCACCTCCGGCAGATCATAAATGACGCGCTCGACCTCGGAGGAGGCGATATTCTCGCCGCCGGAGATGATCATGTCCTTCTTGCGGTCGGTCAGGTACAGAAAGCCGTCCTCGTCGAGATAGCCGATGTCGCCACTGCGGAACCAGTCGTCGAAGAAAGCCGATGCCGTCTTTTCCGGATCCCTCCAATAGCTGCGCGTGATTTTGGGGCCGCGCAGGCAGATCTCACCGTTGACGTTCGGCGGCAGCGTCTTGCCGTTTTCGTCTCGGATCTCGATCTCGACATGGGCGATGGCGCGTCCGGTCGAGCCGATCTTCTCGATCTCGCGGCCTTTCTCCATGAAAGTGTCGCCGCCGACGGTCTCGGTGAGGCCATAGGCGTCGATATAGCGCGCGTTGCGGAAGTACTCTGAGAAGGCGCGGATTCGCAGCTCCGGCGTCTTCTCGCCGCCGCCAATCGCCCATTGCAGGCTCGAGACGTCGTAGCGATCGCGTGTCGGGCAGGTGAGCATCGCGGTGGTCATCACAGGCGCGAACCACGCCGCGTTGAGCCTGTCTTCTGCGATCGCCGCGAGCGCCGTCTCCGGTTCGAAATTGCGTTCGATGCGGATGAAGCCGCCATGCCAGAGCACGGCGATGCCCGGCAGGTCGAGCGCGCCGACGTGATAGAGCGGGCCGACGACGAGAAGGCGCGTGTCGGCGCCGAGACCGAGCGCGATCGTCTGGTCGGCGGATTTCCAGTAGAAATTATCGTAAGTGAGCATCACCCCCTTGGGGCGGTCGGTCGTGCCCGAGGTGTACATCAGTCGCATCAAATCGGATGGTTGGCGGACATGCATGGGCGCGGGCGGCGTGCCGCCTGCGAGATGCGTGATGCTCTGCTGGGCGGCTTCGTTCAGCGCGACAATCGTGGCACCCGCTGCATTCGCGGCGAGTTCTTCATCGGCGATCAACAGCCGCGCGCCGGCATTGCCGGTGATGTAGCCGACCTCGTCGCGCGAGAGGCGGAAGTTGATCGGCAGGCACACCGCGCCGAGGTGGCTGGTCGCGAAGACAAGCTCCAGGAACGCCGCGCTGTTCTTCATCAGCAGGGCCACGACATCGCCGGCGCCGATGCCCTGCGTGGCGAGCCAGCCTGCAACCCGGCGGACGCGCGCATCGAAGACCGCGTAAGAGATTTCTTCGCCGCGATATTTCAGCGCAGGCCGGTCCGGCGTACGCCGTGCATGAAAGGCGATGAAGCTCGACAGGTTGATCATTGCGCTTGTTTTGAGCCGGTTGCGGCCTCATCCCCTCCATCGATGAATTCTGACTCGTAATTCATCTTTGGCTTGACGTCACCCCCCTTGCTCTGAAATCCTTGGAAACACGGAGACGAGACGATCTCCGGCAGGGATCAGGAAACGCCGACCCGAGAGAGGGAGGGGAAAATGACGAGAACCCGCACGCCGGGCATCAGCCGCCGTTCGACACTGGCGCTGATGGGCGCCGGTGCAATGACATTTGCCGCGCCGCGGGTGGCGCGGGCGCAAGCCAAGACGATCAAGATCGGGATGCCGACGATTCTGTCGGGTCGCGTCGCGCAGCTCGGCACGTCTTCGCGCAATGCCGTGATGCT
Source organism: Bradyrhizobium sp. 1(2017) (assembly GCF_011602485.2). Taxonomy (NCBI): domain Bacteria; kingdom Pseudomonadati; phylum Pseudomonadota; class Alphaproteobacteria; order Hyphomicrobiales; family Nitrobacteraceae; genus Bradyrhizobium; species Bradyrhizobium sp. 1(2017). Next base: position 2,927,915 of record NZ_CP050022.2, read on the forward strand.
CGAGGTCGAGAAGGTCAACGCTGCCGGCGGTCTCGCCGGCCGGCAGATCGAGATGGTGATCCGCGACTCCAAGGGCCAGCCGCAGGAAGCCGCTCGCGTCGCGCGCGAGCTCGTCAACACCGATGGCTGCGAATTGCTGCTCGATGGCGAGGCGTCCTCCGGCTCGTTCGCGGTGCACGAGGTGGCGCGCGATCTCGGCGTGCTCTGCATCCACACTTGCTCGGAGGCATCGTCGCTGACGGCCGATCCGAAGCAGCACATCCCGAACGCGTTCCGCTGCGTGCGCCAGGGCATCCACGATTCCATCGTCGGCGGCAGCTATGCCGCCTCGATCGCGAAAGCCAAGGGCCTGAAGAAATGGGCGACCTGCTCGCCGGACTATGCCTATGGCCGCGACACCACCGGCGAATTCACACTGTATCTGAAGCGCTTCGCGCCTGACGTCGAGATCGTCAGCGAGTCCTGGCCAAAGCTGTTCCAGCCCGATTACACCGAGGTGGTGACGAAGATTCTTCAGGCCAAGCCGCAGGCCCTGTACTCCTGCCTATGGGGTGGCGATCTCACCTCCTACATCGATCAGGCCAACATCTATGCGATGTTCAGCCAGATGGAGGTGTTCGCGGTCAACATGGCCGACTACACCGCGCTCACGGTGGTCAAGAACCTGCCCAAGGGCATCCACTCCGGCAACCGCTACATCAAGACCTTCCCCACTACGCCGGAGAACGCCGCCTGGGGCGATGCTTACAGGGCGAAATACAACGAATATCCCACCAACTGGTCGTGGCAGAACGCGACGGCGGTGATGTTCCTGGCCGAAGCCGCCAAGAAGGCGAACGCGGCCGACGGCAAGAAGATCGCGGAGGTGCTGAAGGGCCTCACCATCAAGTGCCCGTTCGGCGCCGACGGCACCGTGACGATGCGCGGCGACGACCACACGCTGGTCGGCTACGCCATCGGCTGGGGCACCACGATCCCGCAGGAGCCCTACGTCCCCGAGGTCAAGGCAGGCGACTGGAAGACCATCTTCGAGCTCGAAGCCGAGTGGAAGAAGAGCAAGGGCTACACCTGATCTGAAATGCCGGCGGAGGCGGGTGACCGTCTCCGCCGCTTCGCCTGGCCCTCCGCGCCGTATCGGGCGCGCTGCAATGAAAGTGCTCCTGTGGATCTCGACGCGCTCGCCGGTTGCCTCTCCAGCTCCGCCTGTCTGGTGACGCAGACAACCAGCGGCCTCATCATCGGCATGCTGCTGTTCCTCGTCGCGGTCGGGCTGACGCTGATCTTCGGCGTGCTCAAGGTCGTCAACTTCAGCCACGGCGCCTTCTACATGTTCGGCGCCTATTTCGCGATGACGGCCTATCAGCTCACCGGCAGTTTTGCGCTGGCGATGCTGGCCGGCGCGGCCGGCACCGCCATTCTCGGCCTGATCTTTGAGCGCGTCTTCATGAGCCGAGTCTATGGCGCCGACGTGCTGATGCAGTTGCTGGTATGTTACGCCTTTGTGCTGATCTTCGACGATGTCGTGCGCATCATCTGGGGGCCGGAGTTCAAGTCGATGGGCATGCCGGCGGCGTTCCAGGTGATGCCGCTGTTCATCGCCGGCGGCGTGGTGCCGCCTTATTATCTCTTGCTGATCGGTGTTGCGCTGGTCGCCGCGATCGTCCTGGGCATCGGCCTGTCGCGCAGCCGTATCGGCAAGGTCATCCGCGCCGCTGCACACAATCCCGGCATGGTCTCGGCGCTCGGCATCAACACCGGTCTGATCTATGGCGGCGTGTTCGCACTTGGCGGCATGCTGGCGGGACTTGCCGGTGCGCTGGCCGCGCCCGTTCGCTCGCTGACCCCCGGCATGGGATTTTCGGTCCTGATCGAGTCATTCATCGTCACCGTGATCGGAGGGATGGGATCGATCCTGGGCGCGCTGATCGGCGCGCTGCTGCTCGGGCTGATCCGTTCATACGGCTCGCTCGGCTTTCCCTTGTTCACGGAAGGGCTGATGTATCTGTTCATGGTGATCGTGCTGGTTTCCAAGCCCACAGGCCTGTTCGGCAAGGAGGCGGCATGACCGAGCTGGAGGCCGGGCGAGCGCAATCGTTGATGCCGGTGCGGAACGCCGCCGCGTTCCAACGCTATCGCGACGTCCTGATCGCGCTGATCGCCTTTGCCGTGCTGGCGAGCCTGCCGCTGTTCACGGGCAGCAAGGCGCTGCTTGATTTCGTCATTCGCTGCTCGGCCTACGGCCTGTTTGCGACTTCACTCAATTTGCTGGTCGGCTATACCGGCCTGACCTCCTTCGGTCACGGCATGTTCTTCGGCCTTGGCGCCTACAGTTTCGGCTTGATCATGCAGAAGCTCGGCGTGCCCATTCCGGTCGCCTTCGTCGCGACGCTGGCGATCACGGCGGTGGTCGCCGCGATCATCGGCGCGATCTGCGTGCGGCTGAAGGAGATCTATTTCGCCTTCGTCACGCTCGCGTTCCAGATGCTGATCCATTCGACGATCCTGTCCTGGGCGTCCTTCACCGGCGGCGATCAGGGCCTGCGCGGCGGCATTCCGCGACCGGTCTTTCTCGGCATCGATCTTTCCAACCACGTCCATCTCTATGTCGCGAGCTGCGCACTGCTGATCATTGGGCTGCTCGCGATGCGCCAGATCGCGCAATCGCCGTTCGGCTACACGCTGCGCATGATCCGCGACAACGCCGCGCGCGCGAGCTTTCTCGGCATCGACGTCTGGCGCGCCAAGCTCACCGTGTTCGTGCTGGCGGCACTGTTCGCGTCGATGGGTGGCATGGTGATGGCGCTGTTCGTCTCCGGTGCCTATCCGGAATTCGCCTATTGGACGATCTCGGGCGAGGGCATCTTCATCAACATGCTCGGCGGCGTCTCGACCTTCCTGGGGCCGATGGTCGGGACCGTGCTGCTGCTTCTGCTCAACGACACCGTCACGCGCTTCACCGAATACCACGGCATCGTGCTCGGGATCGTCATCCTGTTCTTCGCGCTCGGCCTGCGCAAAGGCCTTTTGGATTTCGTCGCCGAATGGGTGGCGCATCGCCGCGATGCAGGCGAGGGGCGCTGATCATGCTCGAGATCCGCAACCTTGCAAAATCATTCGGCGGCGTGAAGGCGACCAACGACGTCTCGCTTGACTTTCCCGACGGCTCGCTCACGGCCGTGATCGGACCGAACGGCGCCGGCAAGAGCACCTTCTTCAACCTGATCACCGGCGCGTTGAAGCCGGATTCCGGACAGGTGCTGCTCGACGGCGTCGAACTCGCCGGCCGCTCACCGCCGGAGATCGTACGCCACGGCATCGGCCGCGCCTTCCAGGTCGCCAGCATCTTCAAATCGTTGACGGTGCAGGAGACCATGCTTGCCGCCGTCAGCGCTGACCAGCGTACCTCGGCGGTGTTGCACAAGCGCTTTCCGCTCCTCGAGACGCGCGACCGCGCCGAGCATGTGATGGAGCTGCTGGGCCTCGCCGGCAAACGCCATCGCACGGCCGCCACGCTGTCGCACGGCGATCAGAAGCTGCTCGATATCGCTTTGGCTCTGGTGCTCGATCCAAAGGTGCTGCTACTGGACGAGCCGACCGCCGGCATGGGCCCGGAAGAACGCTGGCGCATGATCGACAAGGTGCGCGAGCTCTGGGAAACCCAGAAGATCACCGTCGTGTTCATCGAGCACGACATGGACATCGTGTTCAAGATCGCGCCGAAGATCGTCGTGCTCTGCTACGGCCGTATCCTCGCCATCGGCACGCCTGACGAGATCCGCAACAACAGCGCCGTGATCGACGCCTATCTCGGCACCGAACATGCGGGAGCTGCCGCATGAGCGGTGCCGTCATCGAAGTCGCCGATCTCGATGTCTATTACGGAACCAGCCAGATCCTGTTCGGCGTCGGCCTGTCGGTGCGGCAGGGCGAGACCATGGCGCTGCTCGGCCGCAACGGCGCGGGCAAATCGACGACCATGAAGGCGATCATGGGGCTGGCGCCGCCGCGGCGGGGAAGGGTCAGCCTGCGCGGTGCGGTGATTTCCGGCCTGAAGCCGCACGCGATCGCGCGCGCCGGCCTTGGCTTCGTGCCGGAGGACCGCCAGATTTTTCCGGAGCACACGGTCGAGGACAATCTCGTCATCGGCCAGAAGAAGGGACCGGAGGGCCAGGACGAGTGGCCGATCAAGCGCATCTATGAGGTGTTTCCACTCCTGGAACCGCTGCGCCACCGTATCGCCGGTCGCCTCTCCGGCGGCGAGCAGCAGATGCTCGCGATCGCGCGTACGCTGATGGGCAATCCGGCGCTGCTGCTGCTGGATGAGCCGAGCGAGGGCCTCGCGCCGATCATCGTGCAGCGGATCGGCGAGCTGCTGCGGCAGCTCCGTCAGCTCGGATCGACCGTGCTGATCGCCGAGCAGAACATGCATTTCTGCCTGGGGCTGGCGAGCCATGCGACGATCATCGACAAGGGCCAGATCGTCTATGCCGCCGGCATCGACGAGCTGAAGGCCAACGAAGCGATCCGGCGGCGGTACTTGGCCCTGTAGGCCGGGCGCGGTGTCCAAATAGGCCGAAAGAAGAAAACTATTGTTCGGCAGTGATCCAACGGAAGGAGTTTTCCTTCGGAAGGACAAAAACGCCAATCGCTTCCATTGCTGTTTCGGGCCGAAACGACGACATTCCCATCAGAATTTGATGGATTGGCCAGAGCCATGGAACGCACCGGATTTGAACCCTTCGGCGAGCAATTGGTGTCCGCAACGGACACCCAGACGCGGTCGCGTGCGTCAAAGCTCCTGCTGCGGGCTGGTACCGGCCTGTTCTGGTCCCTGGTCGCCGGGATCGTGCTGGCGCGCGCCGCCTTTTTCGAGCCCGGCATCTATGACGGTTTCAGCCGCGTGGCTTCGCTTGCCAAGAGCCTGATCTTCTGACGCCGGTCATTCCGGGCTGAGGATAGAACTTCCCTCGGGCCTGATATGTCGAAAACATATTTCCCTCTCGGGTCGCGCTGCGTATAAATCTTTCTCCTTGGGAGAGATTTGTGTCGCAGAATCAAGCATCCAGCCCGGCCGACGCCAAGCCGGCCACAGTCGCGAGCCGCATTGCGGCGCTGATTCCCGGCATTCTCCTTTGCGTTCTGGTCGCCGGTGTCTCGGCCCTGCTTGAGCGCGCCGAGCTGGGCATGTTCGAGCATCCCTACGTCGAAGCCCTGGTGATGGCGATCCTGCTCGGAATGGTGCTGCGCAGCTTCTGGAAACCGGCGCCGCGCTGGCAGGCCGGCATTGCCTTCAGCGCCAAGCAGCTTCTCGAAGTCGCGGTCATGCTGTTGGGTGCCTCGATCAGCTTTGCCGCGATCGCGGCCTCGGGCATCGCGCTCCTGGCCTCGATCGCGGCCGTTGTTGTGATCGCGCTCTGTGTTTCCTTCGGCCTCAGCCGCATGCTCGGTCTGTCGACGCGACTGTCGATCCTGATTGCCTGCGGCAACTCGATCTGCGGCAATTCCGCGATCGCCGCCGTGGCTCCGATCATCGGCGCCAACAATGACGAGATCGCGTCTTCGATCTCCTTTACCGCGATCCTCGGCGTGATGATGGTGCTGGGCCTGCCGCTGTTGATTCCGCTGTTGCAATTGTCTGCGACGCAATATGGCATCCTCGCCGGCCTGACCGTCTACGCCGTGCCCCAGGTGCTGGCCGCGACGGTGCCGGCCGGCCTCGTCTCGACGCAGATCGGCACGCTGGTCAAGCTGATGCGGGTCCTGATGCTCGGCCCAGTCGTCGTCGGCCTGTCGCTGGTCGCCTCGCGCTGGCAGAGCGACGCCAAGAAGGCCAATGTCGGTTTCTTCCGTCTGGTGCCCTGGTTCATCCTCGGCTTCCTCGCACTCGCGACCCTGCGGTCCCTGGAGATCGTGCCCTCCACGGTGGTCGGACCCGTGACCAAGATCACCGGCTTTCTCACCGTGGTCTCGATGGCTGCCCTGGGCCTCGGTGTCGACGTGCGCGTGCTGGCCAATGTCGGCGGCCGCGTGACGGCCGCCGTGACGCTGTCGCTGATGCTGCTGCTCGGCATCAGCATCGCACTGGTGCACTGGTTCAAATGAAGCGGGAGCGGTCCTTGCCTGCTCCGCTGGAGCGGCAAGATGGCGAGGCGGAGTTGTTCGCCGGGGGCGGGCCCTCGCAACACGCGGCGCGCAGGCTATTGTCGAGAGAGTCGCAGCGCGTTCGCTAACGCAGACAGCGCAGCAGGCTGATGCTGACGGCTTGGATAGTACATGAAGAAGCCGGGAGTTGGCGGCGTCCAGTCCTCCAGGACACGAACAAGCTGCCGCTTCGCAATGTATCCTGCGACCTGCTCTTCATAGGCGAGACCGAGGCCAACTCCATCGAGCGCCGCCTGAATCACCAAGTGAGTATCGTCGACGATGAGCGGGCCATTGACGCCCATCCTGACCGACTGTCGTCCGCGTTCGAACTCCCATCGATATGGACCGCCTGGTAGACGAAGGGTTATGCATCGATGTTCATTCAGATCTTTCGGCTTTTGCGGGATGGGTCGTGACGCGAAATAGCGGGGCGATCCCACGACGGCCAACCGCAGTTGCGGCGTGACCCGCACTGCGATCATATCCTTTTGTATGTACTCGCCAAGCTGAATGCCGGCATCGAACTCGCCTGCAACGAGGTCAACAGGGCCAGTGGTGGTGACAACGTCGAGAACGATGTCAGGATAGGCCTCAGCGAACGCCGTGAGCCGCGGCAACAATACCATCACGGCGGCCGAGCGCGACATCGCAATTCGAAGGCGCCCGGCGGGTCGGTGCCGTATGCTTCGGGCTCTGTCGAGGGCACGAGCGATTTGCTCCAGTGCCGGAGCCAAGTCTTCCAAAAGAGCTGCCCCTGCAGCGGTTGGTGCGACGCTCTTCGTCGTTCGAGCAAGAAGCTGCAACTCGAGCCGCTGCTCAAGCCCGCGGATCGTGTGGCTCAGGGCAGATTGAGACACACCCAGCTTTACGGCCGCCCGTGTGAAGCTCCGTTCACGAGCGACCATCGCAAACGTAGCAAGCTCGTTCAGTTCGTTTCTCATGACTTATGAATATCGCTCATGACCCTATTCAATGCAATCCGCATAGTCTCATAAGCTACTTCGTCGTAGGACTTGCCGGCGTGCTTCGAGGCTCGGTACCGAAACGGCCAGACGGCATGGACCGGTTCGATGTAACAGCTCGTCAGGATAGCTAATGGACACGGATGTTCGCGCCTTGCGCTTATTAGCGCAGACCTATTTCGACGCCGCCTGTGAACTGCTCGAGATCGCAGCGGTGGCCTCATGATCGTTACAACCCACAGCGATAATGTCCTCTGCGGCACTTCGGGAGGACGGTGCATCTGGTCTCTCTCGGACGGCTATCTCGACATGCCGGCGGATCTTTTGCGGGACGCGCAGAATAGCCCTGTGCTGCAAGCCATGCAGGCAGAGGCGCTTCGGCTCTCCGTCAATTGCTTCGCTCTTGCAGGCCCGGGCACTGAGCGCGTTCTGATCGACTGCGGAGGAGGGGGCTGGGCACCGACAGTGGGGCGTCTGGAGCAGACCATGGCGGAGGCCCGGATCGATCTTGCGTCGATCACGCTCCTGGCGCTCACCCACACTCATCAGGATCATGTGCGCGGGCTTTTGACCCCCGACGGTCGAGTGCTCTTGCCAAACCTGAAGGCGATCATGATTGCCGAGGCGGCTGTGGAGAGTTTTCTCGCCGACGTGCACCTTGCGCGGTTTCGGCCCTTGCTGTGGCCCATACGGAATGGCGACCAGGTCGCTGGGGGACTAAAGGCGATTGCCTTGCCCGGTCATGCTCCCGGTCACATCGGCTACACGCTGGACACGAACGAGGACCGTTTCCTGTTCTTCGGGGACGTCGTTCACGTGCCTGGCTTGCAGTTCGGCAATCCCACGTTCAGTTGGGGCTATGACGACGATCAACCCATTGCACGCGCAACCCGCCTGAAGGTGCTCCATGACGCGGCCGAGGCGGGGACGTGGATCGCCGGAGCGCATCTTGGCTGGCCAGGCATCGGTCGCGTGGCGCGCAAGGGCGAAGCATATGGCTTTGAGCCGGCATGGGGCTCGCCGGACAGGCGATGACCCAAAGGGGAGAATGGAAACGAGCGCGTCGGGAGGAAGCTGGATCACGTTCGCTGCATGATGACGCGGGTCTGCGCATCAAGCGCGCCGAAAGGCTCGTCGAGCGGCGCGTCGCGGCGCTGAAGGCGCGGGCTGGGGCATAGCGGCCCTCGCCGCTGCTCTGGACTTCCGGAGCCAGACGTTTATTGGTCTTCGCCAAAGTGACCGGTCAGCGGTTGACGCGGCCGGTCGAAAAGCAGCGAGGACGCCAGCCATGACCACATTGTCGGTGAAAGACCTTCTCCCCGAGGACGGAACGCGGGGCACGTTGGCGGGCCGCGTCTGGCTGCCGCAGGTGAGTGGCCCCGCCGTGGTCGCCGTGCGGAGCGACGGTGTCTTCGATGTCACCGCAAAATTTCCGACCATCAGCGCGCTCTGCGAGGAAGACAATCCGGCCGGGGCGCTTGCCGCGACCAAGGGCGAGCGTATCGGCGACCTCGAAGCGATCGTTGCGAACACGGCGCCCGATGGGCGCGACCCGAAAAAACCGTGGCTGCTCGCCCCCGTCGATCTCCAGACGTTGAAGGCCGCCGGCGTCACCTTCGCCATCTCGATGCTGGAGCGCGTGATCGAGGAGCGGGCCAAGGGCAATCCGGCCTCGGCCGACGCGATCCGGAAGGAGGTGACGCGGCTGATCGGCGACGATCTGTCCAAGCTCAAGCCCGGCTCGGATCAGGCGATGCATCTGAAGCAGGTGCTGATCGACCAGAACGCGTGGAGCCAGTATCTCGAAGTCGGCATCGGCCCCGATGCGGAGGTCTTTACCAAGGCCCCGACACTGTCCTCCGTTGGCACCGGCATGGATGCCGGTCTGCATCCGAAATCGACCTGGAACAACCCCGAGCCGGAACTGGTGCTGTTCGTGTCGAGCCGCGGCAAGATCGTCGGCGGTGCGCTTGGCAACGACGTCAATTTGCGCGACTTCGAGGGGCGGTCGGCGCTGCTGCTGTCGAAGGCCAAGGACAACAACGCCTCCTGCGCGATTGGGCCATTGCTGCGCCTGTTCGATGACAGCTTCACGCTCGACGACGCACGCAAGCTGGACATCAGCCTCAACGTGAAGGGCGCGGACGGCTTCGTCCTCAACGGCCATTCCTCGATCAGCAAGATCAGCCGCGATCCAACCGATCTGGTCGAGCAGACCATCGGCAAGGTGCATCAATATCCGGATGGATTCGTGCTGTTTCTCGGCACGATGTTCGCGCCCGTCGAGGATCGCGACGCGCCGGGGCAGGGGTTCACCCATAGGCGCGACGACATCGTCACGATCGCCGCACCCCAACTCGGCAAGCTCGTCAACCGCATGCGCACGAGCGATGAGTGCGAGCCGTGGAGCTTCGGCATCGGCGCGCTGATGAAGAACCTGGCGCAGCGGAAGCTGATCTAGCTCTTCGCCACTGCGGGCTCTCCGCGAGTCGATTGGTCGACATACGCAGGCCTCATCGTCAGCGCAACGAAGCAATCCAGTGTCTTTCCGCGGGAGGATTCTGGATTGCTTCGCTGCGCTCGCAATGCCGGGAAGAGAGGCTGCGGATTGCACTATCAACGGCGTCGCCCGACCGCCCATAATTTCTTCATCCGCGCGTTGCATAGCCGGAACAAAATCGCGCTTAGCGTGTCAAAGAGGTGCCCGCTGTCGCTTGATTGCGCTTTCCACCAAATAGTCAAATAATATGACTAGTCGGAACGCACCTTCCGTGAAATAGTGCCTCCTGCCGCCTCGAAGGCCGGCCTGCGGGTGCCATGCTACCAATCGGCGCCCCGGATAAACATCTTGGGAGACACGCCTGATGACCCTCAAAGCCCTCCTTGCGGCCAGCGCCACGGCCGCGTTGCTGCTCGCTCTGCCGGCAAATGCCGCCGAGCTCACCATCGGATTCTCGCAGATCGGATCGGAATCCGGCTGGCGCGCGGCCGAGACCTCGGTCTCCAAGCAGGAAGCCGCCAAGCGCAAGGTCAACCTCAAGATCGCCGACGCGCAGCAGAAGCAGGAGAACCAGATCAAGGCGATCCGCTCCTTCATCGCGCAGAACGTCGATGCGATCTTCCTCGCGCCGGTCGTGTCGACCGGCTGGGATTCGGTGCTGAAGGAAGCCAAGGAAGCCAAGATCCCGGTCGTGCTGCTCGACCGCGACATCGATCCCTCCGGCAAGGATCTCTATCTCACGGCCGTCACCTCCGACAGCGTGCACGAAGGCGCCGTCGCCGGCGACTGGCTCGCCAAGACCGTCGGGACGAAGGCCTGCAACATCGTCGAATTGCAGGGCACGGTCGGCGCCAGCGTCGCCGCCAACCGCAAGAAGGGTTTCGACACCGCCATCGCCAAGCATCCGAACCTGAAGGTGGTGCGCAGCCAGACTGGCGACTTCACCCGCGCCAAGGGCAAGGAGGTGATGGAAAGCTTCATCAAGGCCGAAGGCGGCGGCAAGTCGATCTGTGCCGTCTATGCTCACAACGACGACATGATGGTCGGCGCAATCCAGGCGATGAAGGAAGCCGGCCTCAAGCCGGGCAAGGAGATCCTCACCGTCTCGATCGACGCTGTCCCCGACATCTTCAAGGCGATGGCCGCCGGCGAAGCCAACGCGACGGTCGAGCTGACGCCGAACATGGCCGGTCCTGCGCTCGACGCCATTGCAGCCTTCAAGGGCAAGGGCACGGTTCCGCCGAAGTGGATTCAGACCGAGTCCAAGCTCTACACCGCCGCCGACGATCCGCAGAAGATCTACGACAGCAAGAAGGGGCTCGGTTACTGAGGCGCAATGCGCCGGGCCGCCCTCGTGGTCCGGCGCACGCCTTCGAAACCGTTGTGTTAACGGCTAGGCCGGGTGTCCGCCTCATCGCGGGCATCGGTGGGAGTGACGTTGCCATGGAGAACAGCCCCGATCCGGCTCCGGCCCTTCTGGAGGTGCGCGGGATCAGCAAGAGCTTCGGTGCTGTGCGTGCGTTGCAGGAGGTCAACTTCACGCTGCGCGCCGGTGAGATCCATGCGCTGCTCGGCGAAAACGGTGCCGGCAAATCCACGCTGATCAAGGTAATCACCGGCGTGTTTCCGCGCGATGCCGGCATCGTCAGGATCGGCGGCGAAGAAATCGCCCCGCGCTCGGCCAAGGCCGCACTTCAGGCCGGCATTGCCACCGTCTACCAGGAGGTCAATCTGCTGCCGAACCTCTCGGTGGCGCAGAATCTGTTCCTCGATCGCCAGCCGATGCGCTTTGGCATCGTGCGCGAAGGCGAGATGCGGCGTCGCGCCAAGGCGCTGCTTGCAGACTTCGGCCTCGACATCGATGTCGCCGCACCGCTTGGCAACTATTCGGTCGCCATCCAGCACGTCACCGCGATTGCGCGCGCCGTCGACCTCTCCGCGCGCGTGCTGATCCTGGACGAGCCGACCGCGAGCCTCGACCGCCACGAGGTCGAGATCCTTTTCGGCATCATGCGCCAGCTCGCAAAGCGCGGCATCGGCATCGTCTTCGTCAGCCATTTCCTCGATCAGGTCTACGAGATTTCCGACCGCATCACGGTGCTGCGCAACGGCCGCCTGGTGGGGGAGCGCGAGACGGCTTCGCTGCCGCGGCTCGATCTGATCCGGATGATGCTCGGCCGCGAGCTGGCCGAGACCACCAGCGCGCGCGCGACTGCCGCCGGGCACAAGCCGCGCGAAATCTGCGCGAGCTTCGAGGGTTACGGCAAGGCTGGCTATGTCGCGCCGTTTAATCTCGAGCTGCGCCATGGCGAGGTCGTAGGTCTTGCCGGCCTGCTCGGTTCGGGCCGCACCGAGACGGCGCGGCTGGTGTTCGGTGCCGAACGCGCCGATCGCGGGCAGGCGAGGGTGGAGGGCGCGCCCGTGCGGCTGCAGTCGCCGCGCGACGGCGTTCGCCACGGTTTTGGCTATTGTCCCGAAGAGCGCAAGACCGACGGCATCGTCGCGGAGCTCAGCGTGCGCGAGAACATCGTTCTCGCGCTCCAGGCCAAGCGCGGCCTGCATCGCCCGTTGTCGCGCCGCGAGCAGGACGAGATCGCAAGCCGCTACGTCAAGATGCTCGACATCCGCCCGCCCGATCCGGAGCGGCCCGTAGGCCTGCTCTCCGGGGGCAACCAGCAAAAAGTGCTGCTGGCGCGCTGGCTCGCGACCTCGCCGCGGCTCCTGGTGCTGGATGAGCCGACCCGCGGCATCGATGTCGGCGCGCATGCCGAGATCATCCGCCTGATCCGTGAGCTCTGTGACGACGGCCTCGCACTGCTCGTGATCTCTTCCGAGCTCGACGAGATCGTGACCTATTCCGACCGCGTCGTGGTGCTGCGCGACCGCGCGCATGTCGAGGATCTCGCGGGCGAGGCGATCGACGTCGGCAGCATTCTCGCCGCCATCGCCGCCGACGGCAAAGCCATCGCGCATGAGGGGCGGGCATGACAGCGCTGCTGCCGCGCCGCGGCCTTGCCCAGATCCTCGCGCTGATCGTCATCCTGGCAGTCGATCGCGCGGTGTCGCCGCAGTTCTTCGACCTGCGTCTCCAGGACGGCCGGCTGTTCGGCAGCCTGATCGACGTGCTCAATCGCGGCACGCCGGTGGCGCTGCTCTCGCTCGGCATGGTGCTTGTCATCGCGACGCGCGGCATCGACCTGTCGGTCGGCGCGGTCATGGCGATCTCGGGCGCCATCGCCGCAAGCTTTGCCGACAGTCATGGTCTGCCGGTGGTGCTGGCGGCTGCGCTGGGTGCCGGACTCGTCTGCGGCCTCTGGAACGGCTTCCTCGTCGCCGTGCTCGGCATGCAGCCGATCGTAGCGACGCTGATCTTGATGGTGGCGGGACGCGGTATCGCCCAACTCATCACCGAAGGGCGCATCGTCACCTTCTCCTCGCCTGATCTGGTCTGGCTGGGCAATGGTGCAGTGCTCGGCCTGCCGGTGCCGGTCGTGATTGCCTTGGGCATGCTGATCCTGACCGCCGCGGTGGTGCGAGGCTCGGCGCTCGGGCTGCTGATCGAGGCGACCGGCGGCAATGCCAGGGCGAGCGAGCTTGCCGGCGTCGGCACTCGTGCCATGATCCTGGCCGTTTATGTCTGGTGCGGGGTCTGCGCCGCGCTCGCCGGCGTGATCGCGGCGGCCGACATCATGGGAGCCGATGCCAACAATGCCGGCCTTTGGCTCGAGCTCGATGCCATCCTCGCCGTGGTGATCGGCGGCACTTCGCTGTTCGGTGGCCGCTTCAGCCTCATGCTCGCGGTGTTGGGAGCCCTGATCATCCAGACCATGAACACCGGCATCCTGCTGTCGGGCTATCCGCCCGAGTTCAATCTGCTGGTCAAGGCGGTGGTGGTGCTCGCGGTGCTGCTGCTGCAATCGCCGAAACTGTCCGGAATTGCCGGGTTCGCGGCACGGCTGCGGAGGACGAAAGCATGAAAGGCCTGCCGCCCGTCCTCATCACGGCGATCGTGCTCGTCGCGGGCTTTGCGCTCTGCGCGATGCAATTCCCCAACATCGCCTCGACCCGCGTGGTCGGCAACCTCCTCACCGACAACGCATTTCTGGGGATCGTCGCGACCGGCATGACCTTCGTCATCATCTCCGGCGGCATCGATCTATCGGTCGGCTCGGTCATCGGCTTCACCACGGTGTTCGTGGCGCTGGCGATCGAGCGCTGGGGTGTGCCGCCGCTGGTCGCCTTCGTCGCGATACTCGTTCTCTCGGCGGGGTTCGGGGCTGCGATGGGCGCCGTAATCCATGCCTTCGACTTGCCGCCCTTCATCGTCACGCTGGCCGGGATGTTCCTGGCACGCGGTGCGAGCTTCCTGCTCTCGACGGAATCGGTGCCGATCACTGCGCCGGTCTACTCCACCGTGTCGGACTTCGCGCTGCGCATGCCCGGCGGCGGACGGCTGACGGCGGTCGCGATCATCATGCTAGTGATCGTGATCGGCGGCGCCCTGCTGCTGCAACTCACCAGGTTCGGCGCCAATGTCTACGCGCTCGGTGGCAGCCGGGCGACCGCAAGCCTGATGGGCGTTGCCGTCGGCAAGATGACGGTGAAGATCTACATGCTGTCGAGCCTGCTGGCTGGCATCGCCGGCATCGTGTTCTCCTTCTACACGAGCGCCGGCTACTCGCTGTCCGCCGTCGGCGTCGAGCTCGACACCATCGCGGCCGTCGTGATCGGCGGCACCCTGCTCACGGGCGGACAGGGCTCGGTGATTGGCACCTTCCTCGGCGTCCTGATCCAGGGCCTGATCCAGACCTACATCAATTTCGACGGCACATTGTCGAGCTGGTGGACCAAGATCGCGACCGGTGTCTTGCTGTTTGCTTTCATCGCCTTGCAGCAGGGGCTGGTCGCGCTCGCGCGCCGGCCGGTGAAGGCGAGCGCGGGAGCTGCCTCATGACTTCGCGCATCGTCGTCATCCCGACGCGGCGGGCCCACTCCAACCATGCGGAAGTGGCTCGTTCGATCGGCGTCGACATCATCGCCGGACGCTATGCGGAGGGGACGCGGCTGCCCGGTGATGCCGAAATGATCGCGATGTTCGGCGTTTCGCGCCCGGTGCTTCGCGAGAGCGTGAAGACCCTGGTCGCCAAGGGCCTGCTCACCACCAAGGCACGCGTCGGCACCGTCGTGCGCGAGCGCGCGGCCTGGAACATGTTCGACGCCGATGTCTTGGCCTGGCATCTGGATGCCGGCATCGACAAGCGCTTCCTCAATGACCTTGCCGAGATACGTCTGGCTGTCGAGCCGCGCGCCGCGATGCTGGCGGCGGCGCAGCGATCGGAGGAAGATCTCGTCGAGCTTCGACGCTGCATGGACCGTATGCGACTTGAAGCGTCCGATTCCGTCGGCTTTGCCGACGCCGACCTCGCGCTCCACGTTGCGGTGGCGCGCGCCTCCGGAAACCTGTTCATGCGCTCGATCGGGCATGTCATCGAGGCTGCGCTGCGCGCCTCGTTCCTGCTCAGCGCCCCGGTCGAGCCGGAGGATCGTGACACCGTGCTGCTCTGGCATCAGAAGATCGTCGATGCCATTGCGGGGGGCGATGCCGATGCCGCCTCGGAGGCGATGGTCTACGTCATTCACAACGGCATGCGCCGCCACGAAGGCACGGTGATCGAGACCGTGCAAGCCGAGGCGCTTCCGTCAATCGATACTGGAGAACAACCGTGACAGACCTTCGCATCGCCATCGTCGGCTTCGGCAAGATCGCGCGCGACCAGCACGTCGGTGCGATCGGCGCGACGGCGGGCGCGACGCTCGCGGCTGTCGCCAGCCGCAACGCCTCGCTGCCGGGACTGCCGCATTTCGCGACGATTGAAGAATTGCTGGAGAAGGGACCGCCGATCGACGCGGTCTCGCTCTGCACGCCACCGCAGGTGCGCCGCGCCCAGGCTGCTGCGGCGCTGGCCGCCGGCAAGCATGTCATGCTGGAGAAGCCGCCGGGCACGGGCATCGCCGAACTCGATCCGCTGATCGCAATGGCGGCGGGTGCGAAGCGGACGCTGTTTGCGACCTGGCATTCGCGCTACGCGCCGGCGGTCGAGCCGGCACGGCAATGGCTCGCCGGGCGCCGCATCGCCTCGGTGCACATCAGCTGGAAGGAGGACGTGCGCGTCTGGCATCCCGGGCAGGGCTGGATCTGGGAGCCGGGCGGCCTCGGCGTGTTCGACCCCGGCATCAACGCGCTGTCGATCCTGACCCACATTCTGCCGCAACCCGTGTTCGTCACCGCGGCCGAGCTGGCCTTTCCGGCCAATTGCCAGGCGCCGATCGCCGCGAATCTGTCGTTGACGGACATCGGGGGCCTGCCGGTCAGCGCCGAATTCGACTTTCGCCAGACGGGACCCCAGAGCTGGGATATCGTGGTGGAAACCGACCAGGGACGGTTGACCCTGTCGAATGGGGGAGCGCGCATGGCGATCGACGGCAAGGTGCTTGCCGAAGCGCCCGACGAGGAATATCGCGGGCTCTATCGGCGTTTCGTCGCGCTTGCCGCGACCGGCGCAAGCGATGTCGATCTGGCGCCGCTTCGCCTCGTCGCCGACGCCTTCCTGCTCGGCAGGCGCTCCGTCGTCGAACCGTTTGTGGACTGACCATGGCCGCATCAAGGATCACAAGAGACGTTTTTGGAACGCTGCCGGACGGCCGCAAGGTCGAGCGCATCGTGCTGCGCGGGGAGGGCGGCTTCGAGGCGCGCATCATCACCCATGGCGCGGTGCTGCAAGCGCTGATCGCGCCCGACGCCAATGGTAGCCATGACGACGTCGTGCTTGGCCATGACGCGTTCGCGGGCTATTTCGCCGAACGAAAGTTCCTGGGCGCCACGGTCGGCCGCTATGCCAACCGCATCGCCAAAGGGAAGTTCTCGCTCGACGGCGAGACGGTGCAGCTTCCCGTCAACAACGGTCCCAATGCGCTGCATGGCGGGCTCGATGGTTTCGATCGCAAGCTCTGGGAGATTGCGGAGATCGATGAGGGCGCTGCGCCCGCGGTGACGCTCACTTATGTCAGTCCGCATGGCGAGGAGAATTATCCTGGTCGTCTCGACGTCCGCCTGACCTATCGCATCACGGGTCCGACCGAGCTGTCGCTCACCATGGACGCCCGCACGGACCGGCCGACCATCGTCAACCTCACCAACCACAGCTTTTTCAATCTGGAGGGCGCGACGTCCGGCACGCCCATTCTCGATCACAAGCTGACCGTTGCCGCCGACCATTTTCTCGCGATTGATCCCACGGCCATTCCGCTTCCGGAGCCGCCGCGCAGCGTTGCCGGCACGCCGTTCGATTTTCGCGAGGCTCGAGCAGTCGGTGCGCGGATCCGCGAGAGCGATCTGCAATTGCAGAGCGGCAGGGGTTACGACCACACCTACTGCCTGGGCCGTGACGGCAAGCTCGCGTTCGCAGCGCGGCTGGAGGCGCCGCGCTCGGGGCGTGTCATGGAGCTGTTCACCGACCAGCCCGGACTTCAGGTCTATTCCGGCAATTATCTCGACGGCACGATTTCGGGGAAGGGCGGCAAGCTGATCCGGCAATCGGATGCCATGTGCCTGGAGCCGCACGTCTGGCCCGACGCGCCGAACCGGCCGGATTTTCCGAGCCCTCGGCTGGCGCCCGGGGAGGTCTACCGCCATCACACGGTCTATCGCTTTTCGGTGAGGTCACCATGATGGAACAGGTGCCCACGTCCGTCCTCTCGGACCATCCCTGCCATCTCGGCGAGGGGCCGACCTATGACGCGACCACCGGCACGGCGTGGTGGTTCGATATCCGTGAAGGGCTGCTGTTCGAGGCGCAGCTCGGCAGCGGCAGCGTCCGCGTTCACGCACTCGGCCGGATGGCGAGTGCGCTCGGGCGGATCGATGCCGAACGGCAATTGATCGTCGCCGAGGACGGCCTCTATGTCCGCAAGCTCGCCAACGGCGCCATGACGCTGCTCTGTCCGCTCGAAGCCGACAATCCTGCGACGCGCTCCAATGACGCGCGCGTGCATCAATCCGGCACGTTCTGGATCGGCACGATGGGCCGCAAGGCGGAGCCGGGGGCGGGCGCGATCTATGCGTTCCATCGCGGCAGGATCTCGCTGCTGTTTCCCCGCATCAGCATCCCCAACTCGATCTGTTTCTCGCCGGACGGCGCGATCGGCTATTTTGCCGATACCGCGCGCGCGGTGCTCTACGCGGTGCCGCTCAATCCCGCGACCGGCCTGCCGCGCGGCGAGCCCGAGGTGTTGCTGCGACACACCGGCATCGGCGGCCTCGACGGCTCGGTGTGCGATGCCGACGGGCGGATCTGGAACGCGTGCTGGGGTGCGAGCCGCATCGACGTCTACTCTCCACAGGGTGAGCGCCTGCGCTCGCTCAGCGTGCCGGCGAAGCAGGCGAGCTGTCCCGCGTTCGTCGGTCCGGATCTGTCGCGCCTCCTCGTCACCTCCGCCTGGCAGGACATGGACGCGGCGACGCGCGCCGCTGATCCGCAGGCAGGCCAAACCTTTCTGCTCGAGGCAACAGCGCGCGGTCGCGCGGAGCCCGACGTCAAGCTCGCATAGGAGATCCGAAGCAACCCGACCCGACGTCCTCGACGAAACGAAGAACAGTCTGACACCCAAAGGGAGTGAAACATGCTGAAACTGAAGACCACATTTCTGGCGCTGGCGCTGGCCGGCGCTGCGACCATGGCCACAGGCGTCGCCGCCTCTGCCCAGAAAGCGACGGTCGGCATCGCCATGCCGACCAAATCCTCGGCGCGCTGGATCGACGACGGCAACAACATGGTCAAGGTGCTGAAAGAGCGCGGCTACAACACCGACCTGCAATATGCCGAGGATGACATTCCGAACCAGCTCTCGCAGGTCGAGAACATGGTGACCAAGGGCGCGAAAGCGCTGGTGATCGCCGCGATCGACGGCACCACGCTGTCCGACGTGCTCAAGCAGGCGAAGGCAAAGGGCATCACCGTGATCGCCTATGACCGCCTGATCCGCGGCACGCCCAATGTCGACTACTACGCGACCTTCGATAATTTCCAGGTCGGCGTCCTCCAGGCGCAGTCGATCGAACAGGGGCTCGGCCTGAAGGAAGGAAAGGGGCCGTTCAACATCGAGTTGTTCGGCGGCTCACCCGACGACAACAATGCCTACTTCTTCTACAACGGCGCCATGAGCGTGCTGAAGCCCTATATCGACAGCGGCAAGCTCGTCGTCGCGTCGGGCCAGATGGGCATGGACAAGGTCGCGACGCTCCGCTGGGACGGCGCCACCGCGCAGGCGCGCATGGACAATCTGCTCAGCGCCTATTACGGCAACAAGAAGATCAATGCCGTGCTGTCGCCCTATGACGGCATCTCGATCGGCATCATCTCCTCGCTGAAAGGTGTCGGCTATGGCAGCGCCGACCAGCCGATGCCCATCATCTCCGGTCAGGACGCCGAGGTGCCCTCGATCAAGGCGATGCTGCGCGGCGACCAATACTCGACCATCTTCAAGGACACCCGCGACCTCGCCAAGGTCACGGCTGACATGGTCGATGCAGCACTCGCCGGCAAGCAGGTCACCGTCAACGACACCAAGACCTACGAGAACGGCGTCAAGACGGTGCCGTCCTATCTGCTCAAGCCGGTGGTGGTCTACAAGGACAATTGGGAGAAGGTGCTGGTCGACAGCGGCTACTACAAGAAGTCGCAGTTCCAGTAGATTTCTCGTGCCGTCGTTCCGGGGCGCCCGAACGGCGAACCCGGAACCTCGAGATTCCGGGTTCGATGCTTCGCATCGCCCCGGAATGACGGCGGAGGGACTGACGAAAGTTTCCAGGGACACGAATGCCATGACCGCCATGCTGGAGATGCGCAACGTCAGCAAGAGCTTTGCCGGTGTGCAGGCGCTGCGCGACGTCAACTTCTCGGTTGAGGCCGGGCAGATCCACGCGCTCGTCGGCGAGAACGGCGCCGGCAAGTCGACGCTGATGAAGGTGCTGAGCGGGGTCTATCCGCACGGCAGTTACGAAGGCACCATCGAATTCGAGGGCGAGGAGCGGCGCTTCCGCGACATCAACGATTCCGAGGCGCTCGGCATCATCATCATCCATCAGGAGCTGGCGCTGATCCCGCTGATGTCGATCGCGGAAAACATCTTCCTGTCGCATCCGCCGTCGAAGCTCGGGGTGATCGACCGAGACGAGGTTTACCGGCGTACGCGGGAGCTGCTCGCGCAGGTCGGCCTGAAGGAATCGCCGGATACGCTGATCACCGATCTCGGCGTCGGCAAGCAGCAGCTCGTCGAGATCGCCAAGGCGCTCTCCAAGCGGGTGCGGATGCTGATCCTGGACGAGCCGACCGCGAGCCTCAACGAGGCCGACAGCGCTGCCCTGCTCGAACGCCTCATGACATTTCGCGAGCAGGGCATTGGTTCGATCCTGATCTCGCACAAGCTGAACGAGGTCGCCAAGGTCGCCGACCACATCACGGTGCTGCGCGACGGCCGCACGGTCGACAGCATCGATTGCCATGCCGAGCCGATCCAGGAGGACCGGATCATCCGCAGCATGGTGAACCGCGATATGGCGCACCGTTTCCCGGACCGCAGCGCGACGATCGGCGATCCCGTGCTCGACGTCGCGAACTGGTCGGTCCATCACCCCATTCACCCCGAGCGGCAGGTGATCAAGAACGTCAATTTCAGCGTCAAGCGCGGCGAGGTCGTGGGCATCGCCGGCCTGATGGGTGCCGGCCGTACCGAATTCGCCATGAGCCTGTTCGGCCGCTCCTGGGGCACCAGCATCAGCGGCAGCCTCCGGCTCGAGGGCAGGGAGATGACGCTACCGAACGTCGCGGCCGCGATCGACGCCGGCCTTGCCTATGTCACCGAGGACCGCAAGCAACTCGGCCTGATCCTCGCCGATGACGTCCGCAAGAACATCACGCTGGCGAGCCTCGACCAGGTCGCGCCGGGGCGGGTGATCGACGACATCGCCGAGCTGAAGGTCGCGAGCGACTACCGCAACCGCATGCGCATCCGCTGCTCCGACGTCTACCAGGAGACCGGCCAGCTCTCCGGCGGCAACCAGCAGAAGGTCGTGCTGTCGAAATGGCTGATGACCGACCCCAAGGTGCTGATCCTGGACGAGCCGACGCGAGGCATCGACGTCGGTGCCAAATACGAGATCTACTGTATCATCAACGAGCTGGCGGAGGCCGGCCGCGGCGTCGTGGTGATCTCCTCGGAGATGCCAGAGCTGCTCGGCATCTGCGACCGCATCTGCGTCATGAACGAAGGCGCCTTCGTCGGCGAGTTCAGGGGATCCGAGGCGACGCAGGAAAAGATCATGCGCGCGATCATGCGCAATGAGAGAAGCAACGAAGGCGGCGCTCATGCGACCGCGGAGATGGGAGGATCGCAGCCATGACCGACAAGACGGTGTCGCTGCCCGAGGAGCGCCGGCACGGCAGCTTCATCAAGAACAACTTGCGCAACTACGGCATGCTGATGTCGCTGGTCGCGATCATGCTGTTCTTCCAGATCATGACGGGCGGCACGCTGTTGCAGCCGCTCAACCTGACCAACCTTGTGCTCCAGAACAGCTATATCGTCATCATGGCTTTGGGCATGCTGCTGGTGATCGTCACCGGCCATATCGACCTTTCGGTCGGCTCGGTCGCGGGCTTCATCGGTGCCGTAGCCGCCGTGCTGATGGTGACCTACAAGGTCGACTACACGCTCGCCTTCATCGCCTGCCTGCTGGTGGGCGCCGCGATCGGCGCCGCGCAGGGCTATTGGGTGGCCTATTTCAAGATACCGTCCTTCATCGTGACGCTGGCGGGCATGCTGGTGTTTAAAGGGCTTGCGCTCGCGGTGTTGCAGGGCCAGTCGCTTGGGCCGTTCCCGGCGACCTTCCAGAAGCTGTCGTCGGGGTTCATTCCGGAGCTGTTGCCCGAGGCGGGTACGCTGCATCCGACCTCAATGTTGATCGGCGCGGTGCTTGCGCTCGGTCTCGTCTATGCCAGCGCCAAGGGCCGCTCGCGCGAGCAGTCGCATGGCATCGAGGTCGAGCCGTATGCGTTCTTCCTGGGCAAGAGCGTTCTTTTGGCCTGTGCCGTGCTTTATTTCACCTATCTGATCGCCTCGCATCGCGGCCTGCCGAACGTGCTGGTCATCATGACGGCACTGATCGCGCTCTACGGGTTCGTGACGCGCCGCACGGTGGTCGGCCGGCAGATCTACGCCGTCGGCGGCAACGCCAAGGCGGCGAGCTTGTCGGGCATCAAGACCGAGCGGCTGACCTTCCTCACCTTCGTCAACATGGGCGTGCTCGCCGCGCTCGCCGGCCTCGTCTTCGCTGCGCGTCTCAACACGGCGACCCCGAAGGCCGGTCTCGGCTTCGAGCTCGACGTCATCGCCGCCTGCTTCATCGGCGGCGCCTCGGCCTATGGCGGAGTGGGGCGCGTCGGCGGTGCCGTGGTCGGCGCCATGATCATGGGCGTGATGAACAACGGTATGTCCATCCTCGGCATCGGCATCGACTATCAGCAGGTCATCAAGGGCCTGGTGCTGCTGGGGGCGGTGTGCATCGACGTGTATAACCAGCGGCGCTGACGCTTCGCAGCCCGGATGGAGCGTAGCGCAATCCGGGTTGTCTCCGCGTGGCGAGATTGCCCCCGCATTTCGCTGCGCTTTGTGCGGGCTACGGTCTACAAATATTGCCCACGGGTTCCAGGGCGGCCTTGCAATGTGTCCCAGCCTGAAACGTCGCACGGCCGGTGTGTACCGTTGATCTAGATCAACCGGTGACCGGTTTCGTGCTAATTTCATGCAACTGGCGGAGGGGCGATCACGGGGGGAACCCGAGTGACGAGCATTGTGAGGTCATCGCCGGCCTCGGAGGTGACGCTGGTTTCGACGTTGCCGGCGTTGCAACTGATCTACGATACGGCCCCGATTGGGCTTGCCTGTCTGTCGCTAGACTGCCGATACCTGTTGATCAACCAGCGGCTGACCGAAATCTGCGGCATATCCGTCGAGGGCCATCTCGGGTGCACGGTCAGGGATTGCGTGCCTGCGCTGGCGGATTCCGTGGAGCAGATCGTGCGATCGATCGTCGCAACGGGCGATCCCGTGATCGGCATCGAGGTGGCGGGGCAACGGGCCGATCAGCGCGAGGACCGCTCCTGGGTCACCTATTGGCATCCGCTGCGAATGCCTGATGGCGAGATCGTCGCGATCAACGTGGCGGCGGAAGAGATCACCGAACGCAAGCGCGCAGAGCGGGAGATCCGCAGCGCCAGGGATGCGGCGGAGACCGCGCTTCGGCATTTGCGCGATATCCAGGACACCCTGATCGAGGCCGAGAAATTGGCGGCCCTCGGGCGCATGGTCGCCGGTGTCGCCCACGAGATCAACACGCCGCTCGGCAGCAGCCTGACGGTCGCCTCGACGCTCCAGCGCAAGGCAGAGCAGTTCGCGGCGGAAGTCGCGCGCGGCAATCTCAAGCGTTCCACATTGACCGGATTTCTGGAGCTGGTGACCGATGCATCGGCACAGCTTGTCACCAATCTCGGCCGCGCCGCCGAACGGGTGCAGTCCTTCAAGCAGGTGGCGGCCGACCAGACCGTGTCACACCGGCGTAGCTTCGACGCCGGCGAGCTGACGGGCCAGGTTCTCTCCCAGTTTGAGCGGCAGTTGCGCACGCGCGATATCGCGCTCAGTCTTCACAGCGAACCCGGCCTTGCCATGGACAGCTACCCGGGACCATTCGGCCAGGTGTTGACCAATCTCGCCGTCAACGCGATGACGCATGCCTTCTCCGGCGGCGAGACCGGGAAGATCCACGTATCGCTACGCACCGTAGATCATGGTCACGTCGAGCTGCTGTTTGCCGACGACGGTTGCGGCATGGCTCCCGACGTGGAGCGACGGGCCTTCGACCCGTTCTTCACCACCCGCCGGCATGACGGCGCGAGCGGCCTCGGTCTGCACATCGTCCACAGCATCGTCGTCGATCGATTGGGCGGCCAGCTCCGGCTCGAGAGCAAGCCGGGGGGAGGCACAAGGTTTCAGCTCATTCTGCCGAGAAGGGCGCCCGACCGGTGGTCCGTCGAGAGCTGATCGCACCCTGATCGGAGCAACAGGATTACTGCGTCGTGAACAACACCGTCGCGATCGCGACGGCGAGGCTCACCGCCGATACGGTCGCGACCGTCGACAGCACGCCCATCCGGCGGAGCGCGATGGCAAACGCGATGATGATGGGTGTCGCGGTCATCAGTCCAATCTGTGCATCGCTCATAGGGTCGTTCGTCGTTTCGTGGAACCGCCGGATGTATGCATCCTATGACGGCGCGGCTGGCGGGATGTTGCGTTAGCGCAAACGTCCACGCCGCTTGCCCTCTTTGTGCAGCATCAAAGTGGAACCGCGCCGTCGCGGTATCGTCTTCGCATCTTCGATGCGGAAAGCAGATGTCGGCAACGGATTGCGAGCAACGGGAAACCGGCTGGGGAGTTCTCGAAGATCTCCCCGGCGATCCCATGATCTGGGTTTTGATCTTCAGTGAGCTCGCCGCCTTCGGCCTGTTTCTCGGCGCCTTCAGCGTCGCCCGTGCGATCCATCCCGCGACGTTCGCGGCAGGGCAGGCCACGCTCGATGCACATCTCGCCGGGATCAACACCGTCGTTCTGGTGACCAGCGGATGGGCCGCGGCCCGCGGGACGGCTGCCGCGCGTGGGGGCCGCAGGCAGGCCGCGCGCGGCTGGCTGTTTGGCGCCATCGCGCTCGGCGCATTCTTCATCGCAGTCAAGTTGTTCGAATATGCAGGGGAGATCGCCCAGGGAAATGGTCTGGAGACCAGCCCGTTCTTCACCCTCTATTTTCTGCTCACCGGCTTCCACCTCCTGCATGTCGGCCTCGGCATCGTGATCCTGGCCGTAGTTTCCCGGAATGCCGAAGCATCTGGCGTGGAGACGGGTGCCGCCTTCTGGCACATGGTCGATCTCTTGTGGGTCGTCATGTTCCCGATCATCTATCTGGTGCAGTCGTGATTCCGGGGCGTCTCGACGTCACCTGGATCGCGCTGATCGGTCTTGCGCTCGCGACCATTCTGGTCCCATCGCTTGTGGCGCGTCCACTCCTCGGCAATGCCCTGCTGCTGGCATTTGCGGCCCTCAAGGGGCACCGTATCGTGCTCGATTTCCTCGACCTTCGGGCTGCGCCCGCGCTCTGGCGCGGTCTCGTCAGCGCATGGCTCTTCATCGTGCTGTTGCTTGCCTGGCTCGCATCCGCTGCCGTCGCCCTGATCTGACGCGCTCATTGCGCCCTGACAAAGAACACGCCGGGCAAGTCGGCAATAAATCGCAGCATCGCTTTTTGCAGGACTCAACCGGAAAGGATTGGCAATGGCTGAACGCCTGACCAAGTCGGCCGCTCGAAACGTCTTCTACGGCGGCTCGGCCTTTTTCTTCGCCATCTTCATCGGGCTGACGGCGCACAGCCACTACTACATGGCCACGACCTCCACCGATGCCAAGACGCTGACGTCCTCGGTGGCCCGCGGCAAGCATGTCTGGGAGAAGCACTCCTGCATCAACTGCCACACGCTGCTCGGCGAAGGTGCCTATTTCGCGCCCGAAGTCGGCAACGTCTGGGATCGCTGGGGCGGCAACGAGGACCCGGCGGGTGCACGCGAGACGTTGAAGGCCTGGATGCAGGCACAACCTTCAGGCGCGCCGGGTCGGCGGCAGATGCCGCAGTTCAACCTCACCGATCAGGAGCTCAACGATCTCGCCGACTTCCTGCAATGGACCTCTACGATCAAGCGCCAGGAGTGGCCGCCGAACAAGGCCGGTTGAGCGCATCGCTTCCTGAATCCCTCAAGAGAGAGCCAGAGATGAAATATCAGACCCAGAAAGTCGCGATGCTGTATTTCTACGGCGCGCTGACGCTGTTCCTCGCGCAGGTCCTGTTCGGCCTTGTCGCCGGAACGATCTACGTCCTGCCCAACACGCTGTCGACCCTCCTGCCGTTCAACATCGTCAGGATGATCCATACCAACGCGCTGATCGTGTGGTCGCTGATCGGCTTCATGGGTGCGACCTACTTCCTGCTTCCGGAAGAGACCGAGACCGAGCTGTACAGCCCGCTTTTGGCAAAGATCCAGTTCTGGATGTTCTTCGGCGCGGCGGGTGTGGCCGTGGTCGGCTATCTCTTCCACTACCATGAGGGCCGCGAGTTCCTCGAGCAGCCCTTCATCATCAAGATCGGCATCGTCGTCGTCTGCCTGATGTTCCTGTTCAACGTGACGATGACGGCGCTGACAGGTCGCAAGACCACCGTCACGAACATCCTGCTGTTCGGGCTGTGGGGCGTTGCGATCTTCTTCCTGTTCGCCTTCTACAATCCGATCAATCTGGCGGTCGACAAGATGTACTGGTGGTACGTCGTCCATCTCTGGGTCGAGGGCGTCTGGGAGCTGATCATGGCCTCCATTCTCGCCTATCTGATGATCAAGCTAAACGGCATCGACCGCGAGGTCGTGGAGAAATGGCTCTACGTCATCATCGGCCTTGCGCTGTTCTCGGGCATCCTCGGCACCGGCCATCACTTCTACTGGATCGGCGCACCGGGCTATTGGCGGTGGATCGGCTCGCTGTTCTCCACGCTGGAGGTCGCTCCGTTCTTCACCATGGTGATCTTCACGGTGCAGATGACCTGGAAGGCCGGCCGCAAGCATCCGAACCGCGCTGCGCTGCTGTGGTCGGTCGGCTGCTCGGTGATGGCGTTCTTGGGAGCCGGCGTCTGGGGCTTCCTGCACACGCTGTCCTCGGTGAACTACTACACCCACGGCACCCAGGTCACCGCTGCGCACGGCCATCTCGCCTTCTTCGGCGCCTATGTGATGCTGAACCTGTCGGTGATGGCCTACGCGATCCCGCAGCTCAAGGGACGCGCGCCCTACAATCAGTGGCTCTCCATGGCGAGCTTCTGGATCATGTGCACGGCCATGATGGTGATGACCTTCGCGCTGACCTTTGCCGGCGTGGTCCAGGTTCACCTCCAGCGCGTGCTCGGCCAGGGCTACATGGACGTGCAGGACCAGCTCGCGATGTTCTACTGGGTCCGGCTCGGCTCCGGCGTGTTCGTGGCGATCTCCGCTCTGATGTTCGTCTGGGCGGTGCTGGTGCCCGGCCGCGAGAAACAGGCGACGATTCCCGCCGCGCTGCAGCCGGCCGAGTAAATGCAAACGGCGGCCGTGGTTCGCCGCGGCCACCCGCTTCCCGAACAAACCGGAGAGACGTTATGAAAGCTGTCCTTCACACGGTGACCTCGGCTCCCGAGCTGCCGGCCTATGTTCCATCCGGAAACGAATGCGGGCTGTTCGAGCATGCCTGGCGACGCCGGCTGCCGGTCCTGCTCAAGGGCCCGACCGGTTGCGGCAAGACGCGTTTCGTCGCGCATATGGCGGCGCGGCTGGGATTGCCGCTTCACACCGTCGCCTGTCATGACGATCTCACCGCGGCCGATCTCACCGGCCGCTATCTGCTTCGCGGCGGCGACACGGTGTGGACCGATGGTCCGTTGACGCGCGCGGTTCGCGAGGGCGGCATCTGCTATCTCGACGAGGTGGTCGAGGCGCGCAAGGACGTCACCGTGGTGCTTCATCCTCTGACCGACGACCGCCGTATCCTGCCGCTGGAGCGCACCGGCGAGGAATTGGTGGCGCCGAGCAGCTTCATGCTCGTGGTCTCCTATAATCCCGGCTACCAAACGCTGCTCAAGGCGCTGAAGCCGTCGACGCGGCAGCGCTTCGTCGCCATCGAATTCGGCTTCCTGCCGCCGGAGCAGGAGATCGCCGTCGTGTCCGCCGAAAGCGGACTGCCGCCGGAGCGCGTGCGGCCGCTGGTCGGGCTGGCTGGCCGGCTGCGTGCGCTTAGGGGCCACGACCTGGAGGAGGGCGTCTCGACCCGGCTCGTGGTCTATTGCGCGAGCCTGATCGCCGCCGGCACGCCGATCGCCGATGCCGTGCTTGCCGGCATGATCGAGCCGCTCACCGACGATGGCGACGTCAAGGCGGCGCTGCTGGACGTCGCGCGTGCCGTGATCGGCTGAGGCTGCTGCGATGCTCGATTTCCTCGAACTGGAGGAGACGGTTGGCCGCGCCTGGCACCGGATGGTCGGTGGCACCGCGAGCTACCCGGTCCACGACGATCACGCCGTCACGCTCGCCGAGGTGAGGAGCCGGCTTACGGTGACGTTCCGCGCGCTCGGCGGCGAGACCGGTGTGCAGATCGCGAGCGCAAGCGCGCGAAACTCCGCGCACCGGCTCGGCTGGCGGCAACGCATCGGCCTTGGAGACGAGCGCCTCGAGCAGCCGGGCCGCGACGCCGCGACGATCTTCCTTCCCGATCGCATCGCGATCTTCGCCGACCGCGCACTGAACGCATCGCTCTATCGCTGGCTTGCTGCGTGGTTCGCGGCCGCACCGGTCGAGGCGATCAAGGAAGCCGATCCGCTGCGGCGGGATCTTCTGGTGTTGCGCCGGGCGAGTGAGACCGCGGTCTGGGTGCTCACGGAGTTCCCGGGGCTTGTCGCCGATTACGCGCAGCTTGCCGCGGCCACCGCCGCCGCTCGGCCTCGTCGTCCTTTGCCGCGCATTGAGCAGGAGATCGAACAGATCGTCCTGGCATTGCTCGGCGCCGGAAAGGCGCCCGCAGGCAAGCTGTGGCCGGCGATGATGGGGACGGGCCCGCTGCCCGACAAGGCGCCGCCGGGCTATCGCTCCATCCTGCCCTGTCCGCTCTGGGGCGACTGCTGGACGCGCCAGCTCTCGCCCGCGCATGCGGGTGAAGACGAATGCGTGCCGGGCGCGGCACCTGCGCCCTCGGACGATCGTAGACGGTTTGCCGCCCGCGAGCGCGAGGACGATTCAAACCGTCGCGATCCCTTCGTGCTCAATCGCATCGAGAAGATCCTGGCGATGGCCGAGATGGTGAATGTCGATCGTCCGGCCGATGACAGCGAAGACGAGGATGCGCAGAAGGCAGCCGACGATCTCGAGGAGATCACGCTCAGCCGCCGCAGCGGAAAGCCGGCGACACGGCTCAAGTTCGATCTCGACCTTCCGCCCGAGGCGCTCGATGCTTCTCCACTGAATGCGGATCTCACCTATCCCGAATGGGACTACCGCAGCAGCTCCTATCTGCCCAATCATTGCCGCGTGCTCGCTGGCGCGGCCTCCGAGCGGGGCGAGGACTGGAAACCGGATGATGCCATGCGCCGGCACATCCGCCAGGTGCGCCGCCGCTTCGAGGTGTTGCATCCGCGTTACGAAGTGATGCGCGCCCAGACCGACGGTCACGACCTCGATCTCGACGCGCTCGTCCGCGCACGGTGCGACCTTCGTGCCGGCAGCAGCACTGGCCTCGCCCGCATTCACGTCGCGATGCGTCCGCAGGGTCACGATCTCGCCGTCACGCTGCTCGTCGACGTCTCGCTCTCGACCGATGCCTGGGTCGACGGTTATCGCGTAATCGACGTCGAGAAGGAGGCGCTGCTCGTGCTCGCGCACGGGCTGTCGGCCTGCGGCGACCACAACAGCATCGTGACCTTCACGTCCCGTCGACGGTCCTGGGTGCGGCTCGAAACCGTCAAGGCGTTCGGCGAGCCGATGAGCGGGGCGGTGGAGCGCCGCATCGGCGCGCTCAAGCCGGGCTATTACACGCGGATCGGCGCCGCGGTGCGCCATACCTCGGCCGAGCTCGCGCGGCAGCCGCAGCGCAAGAAGCTGCTGCTCGTCCTCACCGACGGCAAGCCCAACGATGTCGACCATTATGAAGGCCGCTTCGCGGTCGAGGACGCCCGCAAGTCCGTGCAGGAGGCGCGCCGGCTCGGCTTTGCCGCATTCGGCGTGACCGTGGATGCGACGGCGCAATCCTACTTCCCGACCCTGTTCGGCCGCGGCGGCTACGCCATCGTCGGCAACATCAAGCGGTTGCCCGCTGCGCTGCCGGCGATCTACCGGCAACTGGCGCATTGAGGGACAGCAGATGGCACCCACGGCTCGCCCGTACTGAGCTATTGCTCATTTGATGAGCATATGATCGAATGATCGGATGGACCAGGCCCGGCCAACACCCGATCTCATCATCTTCGATTGCGACGGCGTGCTCGTCGACAGCGAGCTGTTGAGTTGCCGCTGCCTGTCCGACGTGCTGGCCGAGTTCGGCTTCGCACTCACCGAGGCGCAGGCGCTCGAGCTCTTTCTCGGACGTAGCACCAAGGCGATCGAGCAGCATTATCGCAATCTCGGGCAGATCGTGCCGGATGGCTTCCTGCCGCGATTGAAATCGCGCGTGCTCGAGACGTTTGCCGCATCGCTCGAACCGATCCCCGGGGTGAGGGCGGTGGTATCGGAACTGACGGTACCGTTCTGCGTGGCCTCGTCCAGCGACATCGACCGTGTATCGCTTTCGCTCGACGTCACCGGCCTCAGGCCGCTGTTCGACGATCGCATCTACACGGCTCAGATGGTCAGACACGGAAAGCCCGCGCCCGATCTCTTCCTTCATGCGGCCGCGCAAATGCGCGCCTCGCCAGCGCGCACGCTGGTGATCGAGGACAGTGTCAGCGGCGTGCAGGCGGGCAAGGCGGCCGGCATGACCGTCTGGGGATTTGTCGGCGGAAGCCATTACAGCGCCCGGGACGGGCGGGCTATATTGTCCGCTGCCGGGGCCGATCGGGTCTACGGACGCATGAGCGATTTCTGGAAGGACGTCTGACGCCTGCCATGGCCGCCGAAAACGAGAAATCAAGGCTCGATGACGCCGCGCGTGCCGGCTGGCTCTATTTCATTGCCGGCCATACCCAGGACGAGATCGCAAAGATGCTCCAGGTCTCGCGCGCCTCGGCGCAGCGCCTGGTCTCGCTCTGCCTCGCGGAGCGGCTGATCACGTTTCGGCTCGAGCATCCCATAGCCGCCTGCATGGAACTGGCGGCGCGGCTGAAGGAGCGCTTTGATCTCGTTCACTGCGAGGTGGTGCCGGCCGACCCTGCGGCGCCGCAAGCCACCGCGGGCATTGCCGAGCGCTGTGCCAATTTGCTCGATTCCACGCTTCGCTCGGAGACGCCTGTCATCGTCGCGCTCGGCACCGGCCGCGCGGTACGCGCCGCTGTCGAGCGCGTCACGCCGATCGACCGGCCCAACCACCAGATCGTCTCGCTGGTCGGCAACATCTCCGCCGACGGCTCGGCGAGCTTCTACGACACCGTCGGCCGGCTCGCCGACCGCACCGGCGCGCGGCACTATCCGATGCCGCTGCCGTTCCTGATGTCATCGGAGGACGAGCGCAACAAGATGGTCCGCATCGAGCCGATCGCCAAGGTGAAAGCGGTCGCGGCCAAGGCGGACTTGCGCCTCGTCGGCGTCGGTCAGATGGACCAGAAGGCGCAGGTGCATGTCGACGGCTTCGTCACCCGTGACGAATTGTTCGAGATGATGCGGTTGGGCGCTATCGGCGAGATCACCGGCTGGGCCTATGACTCCAAGGGCCGCCTGCTCAAATCCGGCACCAACAAGCGCCTGACCAGCATTCCGCCGGAGGTCCCGGCCAAAACCATCACGATCGGCGCTGCGGTCGGTGCTGCGAAGGTTGGAGCAATCGCGGCGGCGCTGAGCGGGGGCTTGATCAACGGCCTGATCACCGACGAGACGACGGCACGGGCGATTCTGGAGCGATAGGGCGCGACCTCTCCACTTGCTCTCCACCTGCCCATGGTCCGCGAAGGCGGACGATCCGGTGCGCCGTGGCCCGGGTTGAGACAACAAACCCACTGGACGGAGTACTGGATGCCCGCCTGCGCGGGCATGACAGCGAGAGTGCGGCGGCATCTAATCCCGCACCGCAGCACTCATAAGTTGCCGAAGCGCCCGCGCGCCTGCTTGACAAGCGTCATCCCAATGTTGAACATACGCCCAACGCGTGGGCATATGCTCAAAGACGCGACTCAAGGGAGGTCACCGTGAAACATGTCCTGGGCGCCGTCTGCGGCGCGTCCTGCCTGCTGCTGGCCGTCCCCGCGATGGCCGAAACGACCCTGACGATCGCCACCGTGAACAACGGCGACATGATCCGCATGCAGGGACTTACGAGCGAATTCACCAAGAAGAATCCGGACATCACCGTGAAATGGGTGACGCTGGAGGAGAACGTGCTG
Source organism: Bradyrhizobium sp. 1(2017) (assembly GCF_011602485.2). Lineage (NCBI taxonomy): Bacteria > Pseudomonadati > Pseudomonadota > Alphaproteobacteria > Hyphomicrobiales > Nitrobacteraceae > Bradyrhizobium > Bradyrhizobium sp. 1(2017). The sequence goes on from NZ_CP050022.2 coordinate 2,959,773, forward strand.
CGCCAGCGCGTCACCACCGATATCGCCACCAAGGGCGGCCAGTTCGACGTCCTCACCATCGGCACCTACGAGGTGCCGATCTGGGCCAAGAAGGGCTGGCTGGTGCCGCTCGCCAATCTCGGTGCCGATTACGATGTCGCCGATCTCCTGCCCAAGATCAAGGACGCGGTCTCCGCCGACGGCAAGCTCTACGCCGCGCCGTTCTACGGCGAGAGCTCGATGGTGATGTACCGCACCGATTTGTTCGAGAAGGCTGGCCTGAAGATGCCGGAGAAACCGGCCTGGGATTTCGTGATCGACGCCGCCAAGAAGCTCACCGACAAGAGCGCCGGCACCTACGGCATCTGCCTGCGCGGCAAGGCCGGCTGGGGCGAGAACATGGCGTTCCTTTCGGCCATGGCCAATTCCTACGGCGCGCGCTGGTTCGATGAGAAGTGGCAGCCGCAGTTCAATACGCCGGAATGGAAGGCGACGCTCACGACCTACGTCAACCTGATGAAGGAAGCCGGCCCGCCCGGCGCGAGCTCCAACGGCTTCAACGAGAATCTGGCGCTGTTCAACGCCGGCAAATGCGCGATGTGGATCGACGCCACGGTCGCGGCGTCCTTCGTCACCAACCCGAAGGAGTCCAAGGTCGCCGACAAGGTCGGCTTCGCGCTCGCGCCCAACACCGGGCTCGGCAAGAACGCGAACTGGCTGTGGGCCTGGAACCTTGCGATTCCCGCCGGCTCGAAGAAGACCGAGGCGGCCGAGAAGTTCATCGCCTGGGCGACGAGCAAGGACTACACCAAGCTTGTGGCGTCGAAGGAGGGCTGGGCCAACGTACCGCCGGGCACGCGGACCTCGCTCTACAACAACGAGGACTATCTGAAGGTCGCTCCCTTCGCGAAGCTGACGCTGGCCTCGATCGATGCCGCCGATCCGAACAAGCCGACGGTGAAGCCGGTGCCGTATGTCGGCGTTCAATACGCCGCGATCCCCGAATTCCAGGGCATCGGCACGCAGGTAGGTCAGCAATTCTCCGCCGCGCTCGCAGGATCGATGACAGTCGATGCCGCACTGACGGCCGCGCAATCGGCGACCGAGCGCGAGATGAAGCGCGCCGGCTACATCAAGTGAACCCGGGCTCTTCCTCCTGAGCTCAGACTTGCGGCCATTCGATCCACTCGCGGATGGATGGCCGCCTTCTTCCCCGAAGGAGAAGCCAGGGATGGCGACCCGGCAGACGCAGCTTCTTGCGCGCTCGCTCCTGACGCCAGCCGTCGGGCTGCTCTTCGTCTGGATGATCGTCCCGCTCGCGCTGACGATCTATTTCTCGACGCTGCACTACAGCCTGCTCGATCCCGGCTCGGAATCCTTCGTCGGCCTGGAAAATTTCCGCTACTTCCTCACCGATCCCGCCTTCCTCGCCTCGCTCCAGAACACGCTGGTACTGGTCGGCTCGGTGCTGGCACTCACCATCCTGCTCGGCATTCCGCTCGCGCTATTGATGGACCAGCCGGTGATCGGGCGCAATTTCGTCCGGCTGATGGTGATCGCGCCGTTCTTCGTGATGCCGACGGTGAGCGCGCTGGTCTGGAAGAACCTGCTGATGCACCCGGTGTCCGGATTGTTCGCCTGGCTCGTCTCGCTGATCGGCCTGACGCCGATCGACTGGTTCAACGATGTGCCGCTGTTCGCGGTGATCCTGATCGTGACGTGGCAATGGTTGCCGTTCGCGACGCTGATCCTGCTGACCGCGCTGCAATCGCTCGACGAAGAGCAGAAGGAAGCCGCGGAGATGGACGGTGCCAGCGCGGTCTCGACTTTCATCTACATCACCCTGCCGCACCTTGCGCGTCCGATCACCGTGGTGATCCTGATCGAGACCATCTTCCTGCTCACCGTGTTCGCCGAGATCTTCGTGACCACCGGCGGCGGGCCAGGCCTGCAGACGACCAACATCGCCTTCCTGATCTATTCGCAGGCACTGATCCAGTTCGACGTCGGCAGCGCCTCCGCGGGCGGCCTCGTTGCCGTCGTGATCGCCAATGTCGTCGCCTTCTTCCTGGTCCGCGTCGTCGGCCGCAATCTGGAGGCATGACGCATGGCACGGATGGCGACGAGGCGGCGGGTGGTGGTCTCGACGATCGGGGCGTGGTTCTTCGGCTTTCTGATTTTCTTTCCGATCCTGTGGATGGTGCTGGCGAGCTTCAAGACCGAGCTCGAAGCGTTCGCGGTCCCGCCATCCTTCCTGTTCTTCCATTGGACCACGGAGAACTACGCAACCGTGCAGGAGCGCAGCGACTATCTGCACCACGCGATGAACTCGATCATCATCGCCGGCGGCTCGACGCTGATCGCGCTTCTGATCGCCATTCCCGCGGCTTGGTCGATGGCATTCTCCCCGACCAAGCGCACCAAGGACGTTCTGCTCTGGATGCTCTCGACCAAGATGATGCCGCCGGTTGGCGTGCTGGTGCCGATTTATCTGATCTACAAGACTTTCGGCCTGCTCGATTCCCGCATCGGCCTCGTCTTGATCCTGTGCCTCGGAAACTTGCCGATCGTGATCTGGATGCTGTTCACCTATTTCAAGGAAATCCCGCGCGACATTCTGGAAGCCGCGCGCATGGACGGCGCCACCATCGGCCGCGAGCTCGTCTATGTCCTGACGCCGATGGCAATCCCGGGACTTGCGTCCACGCTGCTGCTCAATTTGATCCTGGCCTGGAACGAGGCGTTCTGGACGCTCAACCTGTCGACCTCAAACGCCGCGCCGCTCACCACGTTCATCGCGTCCTATTCGAGCCCGGAAGGGCTGTTCTGGGCAAAGCTGTCGGCGGCCTCGACGCTGGCGATCGCGCCTATTCTCGTCCTCGGTTGGTTCAGCCAGAAGCAGCTCGTGCGCGGGCTCACCTTCGGCGCGGTGAAGTAGGGGGCTGCCGGATCATGGGTCAGATCACACTTCGGGGCGTGCAGAAATCCTTCGGCCCCGTGCACATCATCAAGGGCGCCGATTTGGACATCGCCGACGGCTCCTTCGTCGTGTTCGTCGGTCCCTCCGGCTGCGGCAAGACCACGCTGTTGCGATTGATCGCGGGGCTCGAGGACGTCACCGGCGGCAGCATCCTGATCGATGGCAAGAACGTCGTCGACACGCCGCCTGCCAAGCGCGGGCTCTCGATGGTGTTCCAGTCCTACGCGCTCTATCCGCATATGAGCGTCCGCGGCAATATCGGCTTCGGCCTGAAGATGGCGGGCCTTGCCAGGGACGAGATCAATCGCAAGGTCGAGGCGGCCGCCGCGACGCTGAACCTCACGCCCTATCTCGACCGCAAGCCGCGCGAGCTTTCCGGCGGCCAGCGCCAGCGCGTCGCGATCGGACGCGCCATCGTGCGCGAGCCCAAGGCGTTCCTGTTCGACGAGCCGCTCTCCAACCTCGATGCGGCGCTGCGCGTCCAGATGCGCATCGAGGTGACGCGGCTGCAGAAGCAGCTCGGCACCACCGCGATCTACGTCACCCACGACCAGGTCGAGGCCATGACCATGGCCGACAAGATCGTCGTGCTCAACGGCGGCAAGATCGAGCAATATGGCTCGCCGCTGGAACTCTACGAACGGCCCGCCAACCTGTTCGTCGCCGGCTTCATCGGCTCGCCCAGGATGAATTTCGTCACCGGCGAGCCCGCCTTGCAAAAGGGGGCGGCGACGATCGGCGTCCGGCCGGAGCATCTCAAGATCGAGCGCGACGGCGGCGGAGGCTGGCAGGGCACGATCGCGGTGGCCGAGCATCTCGGCAGCGATACCTTTCTTTACGTCGATGCCGGCCCGATCGGCATGCTGACGGCGCGCTACATCGGCGAATTGAGCCTGCATGCCGGCGACCGAGTGTCGCTGGCGCCGGACCCTGCGCGCATCCATCGCTTCGACGAGAGCGGCAACGCGCTTCGGGGCTGACAAGAAACGGCAAGAGAACGGAAAGACCAACATGTACCTGGACAAATTCAAGCTGAGCGGCAAGACCGCGTTCATCACCGGCGGCGGACAGGGCATTGGGCTCGCCTGCGCCGAAGCGCTGGCCGAGGCTGGCGCGAGAGTCATCATCGGTGACCGCGACGGCAAGGTCGCCGACAGCGCAAAGGCCAGCCTCAAGGCCAAGGGCTACGACGTCGAGACCGCGATCATGGACGTCACCGATACCAAACGTGTGGCGGAGGTCGCGGGCGACCTCGCCGCCCGTCACGGCAAGGTCGACATTCTCGTCAACAATGCCGGCATCGCGCGCAGCGAGACCCCGGCCGAGACCGTCACCGACGAACACTGGCTCAACGTGATCGACGTCAACCTCAACGGCACCTTCTGGTGCTGCCGCGAGTTCGGCAAGCACATGCTGAGGGCCAAGAGCGGCGCCATCGTCAATGTCGGCTCGATGAGTGGGTTCATCGTCAACAAGCCGCAGGAGCAGTGCTTCTACAATGCCTCCAAGGCCGGCGTGCACCATTTGACCAAGTCGCTCGCGGCCGAGTGGGGTGCGCGCGGCATCCGCGTCAACGCGGTGGCGCCGACTTATATCGAAACGCCGCTCAACGCCTTCGTGAAGAGCAATCCGAGAATGTACGACGCCTGGATCGGTGGAACTCCGATGGCGCGGATGGGGCAGGTCGAGGAGATCGCCTCCGTCGTGCTGTTCCTCTCTTCGGAGGCCGCGAGCCTGATGACCGGCAGCATCGTGCTGGTGGATGGCGGCTATACTTGCTGGTAGGCTTGCGTCAAAGCTGGCGAAGCGACCGGGAGCGACAATGCCGCGAGCCTATATCGGCGTCGACGTAGGGACCACGAGCACGCGGGCAGGGGTGTTCGACGAGGCCGGCACGCTGCTCGCAATGGCACGGCATCCGATCCGGATCTGGCACGAGGCCGGCGATATCGTCGAGCAGTCGTCCCAGGACATCTGGGACGCATGCGCGGCATCGGTCCGCGCCGCGATGACGGAAGCTGCCATTGCGCCCGAGAGCATCGGCGGTATCGGCTTCGATGCCACTTGCTCACTGGTGGTGCTCGACGAGGCGGGTGAGCCGGTCACCGTCAGCGCTTCCGGCGATCCTCAGCGCAACGTCATCGTCTGGATGGACCATCGCGCCACGGCCGAGGCGCGGCTGATCAACGAGACCGAGGATGCCGTGCTGCGCTATGTCGGCGGCTCGATCTCGCCCGAGATGGAGATGCCGAAACTGCTGTGGTTGAAGCGGCACCTTCGCAGCAGTTTCGACGCGGCCGGCCACTTCTTCGATCTGGCGGACTACCTGACCTGGCGTGCGACCGGCTCGCTCCAGCGCTCGACTTGTACCGTCACCTGCAAATGGAACTATCTCGCGCATGATGGCCGCTGGAGCGCGCCGTTCTTCCAGCGCATCGGGCTGTCGGATTTCGCCAGCGAGAAATACGCCCGCATCGGCACCGAGATCGTCGCTCCGGGCACACGGCTCGGTGCAGGTCTCACCCGAACTGCCGCGGCCGACCTTGGCCTGTCGCCGGGCACGCCGGTCGGCGCCTCCCTGATCGATGCCCATGCCGGCGGCATCGGCGCGATCGGTGGACGCGACGGATCGGGTGACGCGGCCGATGTCTGCGATCGCCTCGCCTACATCATGGGAACGTCGGCCTGCATCATGGCGACGACGAGGGAACCTTGTTTCGTGCCGGGCGTGTGGGGCCCTTATTATTCCGGCATGGTGCCGGACTTCTGGCTCAATGAAGGTGGCCAGTCGGCCGCGGGCGCGGCGATCGACCATCTGCTCAAATCGCATCCGGGGCATGCCGAGGCGAGTGCGGCGGCGCGCAAGGAGGGCGTCGACCTCATCGACTTCCTCGAACGCCGCATCATCGCGCGCGCAGGCGATGCCAGCCGCGCCGCGTTGCTCGCCCACGACGTCCATGTCCTGCCTGAGTTCATCGGCAACCGCTCGCCTTACGCCGATCCCGACACGCGCGCGGTGATTGCGGGCCTCGATCTCGACACCGACGTCGGGTCGATGGAGCGGCTGTTCGTCGCCGGCCTGTGCGGACTTGCCTACGGGCTTGCCGAGGTGATCGAGGCTTTTGCCGCGCATGGCGTGCGCTCCAGCATCATGATTATGGGCGGTGGCGCCAGCCGCAGCCCGCTTGTGCGGCAGATCATGGCCGACACGACCGGTCTCACGGTCGCGCTGCCGCAGACGAAGGAGCCGGTGCTGCTGGGCGCCGCGATGCTGGGGGCGGTGGCCGGTGGCGCCTATGCTTCCATCGGCGAGACCATGGCCAGGATGTCGGCGCTGGGGCGCAAGAGCGAGCCGACCGCGTCCGACATGGCCGCGTTTCACGGCCGCAAGCGCGAGGTCTACAAGCTGCTGCGCGACGTTGATCGCGGCAGCCGCGCGGCAATGCGCGACATCGCGAGAGGTTGAAGCGGATGCTGATGACCAGCGGCGATGCGTTGATCGATTTCGTGCCGACGCGAAACGCCGACGGCCGCGAAGCGGTGATGCCGGCGGTCGGCGGCTCCTGCCTCAACGTCGCGATCGGCCTGGCACGGCTGGGCGCGCCGACCGGTTTTGTCGGCGGCATCTCGACCGACCTGTTCGGACGGATGATCGCCGATCACGCCGCGGCGTCGAATGTCGAGCTCGATCTTGCCACCCGTAGCGATCACCAGACCACGCTCGCCTTCGTGCGGATCGTCGCGGGCGAGTCGCACTATGCGTTCTATGATGCCGAAACTGCGATGCGGGAATGGACCTATCGGCGCGGAACAATTCCCTTCGACAGGGTCGAAGCGCTGCATGTCGGCTCGACCACGTTGGTCAATGATCAAGGCGCGGCGGAGGCGATGGCGCTGATCGCCGACGCGCGGGCGTCATCGACGATCTCCTTCGACCCGAATTGCCGTCCGAACCTCGTCAAGGACAAGCCGGCCTATCTCGCGCACATGGCCGCGTTCGCCGCCAAGGCCGACCTCATCAAGATGTCCGATGTGGATTTCGCCTATCTCTTCGGCGACGAGCCGTATCGGCAGCGGGCGACGGCGCTGCTCGGGCAGGGCGCGAGCCTCGTCGTCGTCACCCGCGGCAACGATGGCGCGATGGCCTGGCACGCGGAAGCAGGGCAGATCGAGGTCGCCGCGCCTGAGGTCAAGGTGGCCGACACGATCGGGGCGGGCGACAGTTTTCAGGCGGCGTTGCTGTTCGCCCTGCACAAGCAGGGTCGCATTGCCCGGCAAACCTTGAAGGGCATCGCTGCCGACGAGCTCCGCCGCGCGCTGTCCTTCGCCGCCAATTGCGCCGGCCTCACGTGCACCCGTCCGGGCGCCGATCCACCCTGGAGCCACGAGATCAGCTGGCGTTTGTAGCGTCGCCTCACATCCGCGCGACGGCCTTCTCGGCGCATTTGAGGAAGGTTCCGATCAGCGGACTCTGGGAATCCCGCCGCCAGCAGACCGCGATGTCGAGGGAATCGGTGACGTCGCGCAGGGGTCTGAATACGATGCCGCGTGGCGCGCCGAGCTGCGCGCAAGCCGGCAGGATGGCGAGACCTTCGCCTGCCAGAACCAGGCTCATCGCCGAATGCACCGTCTCCACCCGGCTGGCGATCGGCATCACCACCTGATGCCGGCGCAACAAGGGCACGACGGCGGAGGAGGCGGGCCCATGGTCCGGATGCGGGAGCGCTATGAGCGGGCGGCCCTGCAGCCGGGCCATCGGCACGGACGTCAGGCGGGCGAGCGGCGAGCGGATCGGCATGGCCAGCATCAAGGGCTGTGCGCCGATCCGTGCCACCTGGATCTCGGGATGGTTGATGGCCGGCATGCATAGCGCGACCGTGACGCTGCGGTCGAGCACGCGGGCCTCCCGCGTCGAGGCGCTGAGCTCGGCGAAGCCGAGGTCGACGCCGGGAACCGCGCGGCGGAGCTCGGGGATGAGCCGCGGCAGCATCGCATTGGCCAGCACGAACATGTAGCCTACCGACAGCCGTCCGCGCCGCCCCGAGGCAACCGCGCGCGCGGCTTCGGCCCCGTCGGCCGCAAGGGCGAGCGCTTCGCTGGCACGCGCCAGCAGCGCCCGTCCCGCCTCGGTCAGGTCCATGCCGCGGGTGCCGCGGCGGAACAGCGGGGCGCCGATCTCGGCCTCGAGCTTGCGAATCTGGACCGAGAGCGGCGGCTGCGCCATCCGGAGCAGCTCGGCGGCCTTGCCGATGCTTCGCGCCTCGGCGACGGCGACGAAATAGCGGAGCCGGCGGAGATCCATTGGCATACCGAAAATGTATGGGTTAGCGCTCAAAATCGTATTGGACGGCGAGTTAACAAAACTGTCATTCTCGCTGTCAATGCCTTGTCAATACTTGTCAATGCCTGGGCCAACGGCGGCCCGCCTTCGGAGCGTGATTTGACGATGAACGGCGATCCCTGTCTGCTGTCCGCAACCGAATTGCGCGGCCTCGTTGCGCGAAAGCAGATTTCGCCCGTCGAGATCGTCCGCGCCGTGCTCGCACGCGCCGAGGCGCGCCAGGCCGAATTGAACTGCTTCATTACGTTGTGCGGCGACGATGCGATCGCAGCAGCGCGCGAAGCCGAGCGCAAGGTGATGGCCGGCGAGCCGCTCGGTCTGCTGCACGGCCTCCCCGTCACCGTCAAGGACATCGTCAACACCAAAGGTGTGAGAACCACCTTCGGTGCCGTTCCCTACAAGGACAATGTGCCGGCCGAGGATGCCGTCGCGGTAGCGCGGCTGCGCAGCGAGGGCGCGATCCTGATCGGCAAGACCACGACGCCGGAATTCGGCAGCAAGTGCCTGACGGACTCGCCGTTGTTCGGCCGCACCCGCAACGCGTGGAGCGCGGAGCGCTCTTCCGGCGGCTCCAGCGGCGGTGCGGCAGTTGCCGTTGCGAGCGGCATCGCGCCGCTCGCGATCGCGACCGACGGCGGCGGCTCGACGCGAATTCCCGCCGCCTGCAACGGCGTGGTGGGCTTGAAGCAGAGCAACGGCGTGATCCCGCACAGTCAGGCGCTGGACGCGTTCGGCAACCAGACTTATGTCACGCCGACCACGCGCACCGTCGCCGACACCGCGCTGATGATGCAGGCGATGGCAGGCGAGGACGCTTGCGATCCCTGGTCGATCAGCATTCCCGTGCCCGATTTCGTCGGCGCCGCCGCCGCTCGTGGCGATCTGCGCGGGCAGAGGGTCCTTTACTGCCTGACGCCGCCGGGCCGTCCGGTCTCCGCCGATGTCGCCGCCAGCTTCAAGGCAAGCCTTGACCTTCTGGCGGGGCTCGGCGCCGAGATCGAGGAGTTCTCCGGCGACGACTTCGACATCGAGCCGATCTGGCGCGCCATCAACCACACGGTCTGGCGCACGCGCTTCGCAAAGCTCGCGGCCGAGCATAAGGACGAGCTAAGCGAGGCGTTTCTCAAGCAGCTCGCGCTTGCGACCGAAGTCAGCGGCGTCGACTATCAGGAGGCGATGTTCGCGCGCACCGCGCTGTTCCGCCGGGTGCAATCGCTGCTTGCGCGCGGGCACCTGCTGGCGATGCCGACACTGACGCGCACCGCGCTGCCGATCGAGCAGGACCTTTTCGGCACCATCGAGATCGACGGCAGGCATTTCGACAGCGTCCGGCCGCATTGGTTTCCCTGGACCATGCCCTTCAACATGACCGGTCATCCCGCGGTCAGCCTGCCCTGCGGCTTCGGCCGCGACGGTTTGCCGATCGGGCTCCAACTCGTCGGCCGTTTCCGCGGCGACGCCGAATTGCTGCGCGTGAGCGCGCTGTTTGAGGCTTCGAGCGATCTTCTGTCCCGCCGGCCGGCTTGAGGAGACGGACATGCCGCAAAGAGCTTGCCTCCGGCGTCCAGACATGTTGATCGTGCCGTGGGTGAGCCCTGAAGCCGAGTACGCATGAGCGTCTTTGTCCTCCGACGTCTGTTGACATTGCTGGCGACGCTGGTCGGCGCGTCGCTGATCATCTTCCTGGTGTTGGATGCGCTCCCCGGCAACGCCGCGCAGATGCTGATGGGCGCCGATGCCTCGGCAGACGCGGTCCGCGCGCTCACCGTCAAGCTCGGGCTCGACCAGCCGCTGGCGGTTCGCTATCTGCACTGGATCAAGGGGCTTCTCTCCGGCGATCTCGGCAACTCCTATGTCTACGGCACGCCGGTCGCCAGCCTGATCGCGGAGCGGCTGGTGCTGACCGTTCCGCTCGCGATCATGGCCATGACCATCACGGTGACGCTGGCGCTCTCCGCCGGCATCTACACCGCCGCCAACCACAACAAGCTCGGCGATGTCGGCGTGATGTCGCTGACGCAGGTCGGCATCGCGTTGCCGAATTTCTGGTTCGCGATCCTCCTGGTGCTGTTGTTCTCGGTGCGGCTGCAATGGCTGTCGGCGGGCGGCTTTGCCGGCTGGGAGGACGGCATCTGGCCGGGCGTCAAGTCGCTGCTGCTGCCGGCGATCTCGCTCGCCGTGGTGCAGGCCGCGATCCTCGCCCGCGTCACACGCTCCGCCGTGCTGGAAGTGCTGCGCGAGGACTTCGTCCGCACCGCGCGCGCAAAAGGGCTTGGCAAGCGCGAGGTGCTGTGGAGCCATGTTCTGCGCAACGCCATGATCCCCGTGATGACCGTGATGGGGCTGCAATTCGCCAATCTGCTCGCCGGCACCATCGTGATCGAGAACGTGTTCTACCTGCCGGGCCTCGGGCGGCTGATCTTCCAGTCGATCGCCAACCGCGACCTGATCGTGGTTCGAAACTGCGTGATGCTGCTCGCCGCCATGGTCGTAATCGTCAATTTCGTGGTCGATGTGCTCTACGCCTTCATCGATCCCCGCATCAAGGTCCACGATTTGTGAGCGCGCCCATGACCATCGACGCGCCGCTCGCAACGCGGCCGCTGCCGCCCCGCACGTTCTGGCGCCGCGCACTGCGCCATCGCAGCTTCGTGCTCGGCGGTGCGCTGAGCCTGCTGGTGCTCGCCTCGGCGCTGTTGTCGCTGGTGTGGACGCCCTGGTCGCCCTACGAGATCGACATTGCCTCGAAGCTGCGGCCGCCGTCGGCCGCGCACTGGCTCGGCACCGATTCCTTCGGCCGCGACATCGTTTCGCTGCTGCTCGCCGGCGCGCGTTCGACCATCATGGTCGGCATCATCGCGGTGAGCATCGGTCTCACCTTCGGCGTCTGCCTCGGCCTGATCGCATCTGCCAAGCGCGGCTGGACCGAAGAGATCATCATGCGGTTCGCCGATTTCAGCTTCGCCTTTCCGGCCGTGCTGTCCGCGATCATGCTGGCCGCGGTGGTGGGACCGGGCATGGTGACCTCGATCGTCGCGATCGGAATCTTCCAGATCCCGACGCTGACGCGGCTGACGCGTGGTTCGGCCAACGCGATCTGGGCGCGCGAATTCGTGCTGGCCGCGCGCGCGGCGGGGAAGGGGCGCTTCCGCATCACCATCGAGCACGTGTTGCCGAATATCCTGTCGATCCTGATCGTGCAGGTCACGATCCAGTTCGCGCTCGCCATTCTCGCCGAAGCTGCGTTGTCCTATCTCGGTCTCGGCACCCAGCCGCCGCAGCCATCCTGGGGCCGCATGCTGAATGATGCGCAGACGCTGCTGTTCCAGTCGCCGATGCTTGCGGTCTATCCGGGTGCTGCGATCGCGATCGCCGTACTCGGCCTCAATCTTCTTGGTGACGGATTGCGCGATCTGCTCGACCCTAGACTGGCGCGGGAACGGTGACAATGGCCGATCCCGCAACCATGCCGCTGATCGAGGTCGCCAATCTCGGCGTCCGCCTCAACACCAGCCGCGGGCCTGCGCAGGCCGTGCGCGGTGCCGGCTTTGCGCTCAAGCGCGGCGAGACGCTCGGGCTCGTCGGCGAATCCGGTTGCGGCAAGTCGGTGACGGCGTTGTCGCTGATGGGGCTCTTGCCGGACAGCGCGGTCGTCACCGGCAGCATCAAGCTGGACGGCAATGAGCTCGTCGGGCTTTCCGATGGGGATTATTGCCGCCTGCGCGGCAACCGCATCAGCATGATCTTCCAGGAACCGATGACCGCGCTCAATCCGATGCACACGATCGGTCATCAGGTCGCCGAGCCGCTGCGGCGTCACAAGAAATATTCGGCGTCGCAGGCGCGGCGCGAGACCATCGCCTTGCTCGACCGCGTCGGACTGCCCGATCCGGCACGGCGGGTCGATGCCTATCCGCACCAGTTCTCCGGCGGTCAGCGCCAGCGCGTCACCATCGCGATGGCGCTCGCCTGCGAGCCGGATCTTTTGATCGCGGACGAGCCGACCACCGCGCTCGACGTCACCATCCAGGGCCAGATCCTCGATCTCATCGCCGATCTCGTCGAGGAGCGCGGCATGTCGATGATCCTGATCTCGCACGATCTCGGCGTCATCGCCGAGAATGTGCAGCGCATGATGGTGATGTATGGCGGCACCGTCGTCGAGAGCGGGCCGACCGACGAGGTGTTCCGCCGTATGGGACATCCTTACACGCAGGGCCTGTTCCGTGCCCGGCCCAAGCTCGGCGCGCGCAAGGGGACGCGGCTGACGACGATCTCGGGCACGGTGCCGGAACTCGCCGATCTGCCGTCCGGGTGCACCTTCTCCGATCGATGTCCGCTCGTGATCGACCAATGCCGCGCCGCACTGCCGCCGATGGTGGATGTCGGCCCCGGCCACTTCGTGCGTTGCATCCGAACCGACGTCGGAGTGCTGACCGCATGATTGCCGCTGCAGAGCCGCTTCTCGAAGTGAAGGATCTGGTGCAGCGTTACACGCTGCCGCGCGAAAGCCTGTTCCGTCCGCCGGGGCAGGTCCGCGCGCTGAACGGTGTCACCGTGCAGGTCCAGGCCGGCAAGAGCCTTGGCATCGTCGGCGAATCCGGCTCTGGCAAGTCGACCTTCGCACGGGTCGTGATGGCGCTGGAGCGGCCGACGTCGGGCCAGGTGGCGCTGCTCGGCCGCGATCTCAACCGCATCCCGGCCGACGAACTGCGACGTGCGCGCCGCGATTTCCAGATGGTGTTTCAGGACCCCTACGGCTCGCTCGATCCGCGCCAGACCATCGCCCGTATCGTCGCCGAGCCGCTGACGGTGCTGGAAGGCGCAGACCGCACCACGTTCCGCGACCGCGTCGCCGCGGTGCTGCGCCAAGTGGGGTTGCGCGACGCGGACATGGAGAAATATCCGCACGAATTCTCCGGCGGCCAGCGCCAGCGCATCGCCATCGCGCGCGCCTTGATCACGCAGCCGAAGCTGATCGTCGCCGACGAGCCGGTCTCTGCGCTCGACGTCTCCGTGCAGGCGCAGGTGCTGAACCTGATGCAGGACCTCCAGGAGCAGTTCGGCCTCAGCTACATCCTGATCAGCCATGACCTCGCCGTCGTCGACTATCTCTGCGACGAGGTCGCGGTGATGTATCTCGGCCGCATCGTCGAGCAGGGCCGCCCCGAGGATCTGTTCGAGCGCTGTGCCCATCCCTACACGCGCGCGCTTCTGGATGCGGTGCCACGGGCGCGGGCCGGCGGCGGCCGGCGGCGGCGCGGGGCCCAGGCGATCGCCTCGCAGTCGACGGCGGCCACCGGATGCCCCTATGTCTCGCGCTGCGCCCTTGCTGACCAGCATTGCCGCGAGGTTCCGCCTGAGTTACGCAAGATGGGCGAGAGGCACCTTGCCGCCTGCCACAAGGCCGAGGCCGTCATGGCGTTGCCGCAGGCGGCAATGGAAGGTTAGTCTCCAGAGCAGGATTGGCGTAGGCTTAAAGAGCAGAGCAGGCCGGGGAGTTACGCATGTTGAGGAAACTATCGATCGTCGCTTTTGCCGCCGCGTTCATCGCGGCGCCTTTGCCCGTACTGGCACAGGGAAAGAAGGACAGCGTCGTCATGGCGATGGCGCTGGAGCCGCCGGGGCTCGATCCGACCAATGCCGCCGCTGCCGCGATCGCCGAGGTCACGCTCTACAACATCTACGAGACCCTGACCAAGATCAACGAGGACGGCTCCGTCTCGCCGCTGCTGGCTGAAAGCTGGACGGCCTCGCCCGATTTGAAGTCCTATACGTTCAAGCTGCGCAAGGGCGTCAAATTCCATAATGGCGAGCCGTTCAATTCGGCCGCGGTGAAATTCTCATTCGAGCGCAACGCCGCGCCAACCAGCACCAACAAGGACAAGAGCCTGTTCCAGGCTTTCGAGAAGGTCGAGGCGCCTGACGCCGACACCATCGTGGTCACGCTGAAATATGGCGAGCCGAACCTGCCGTTCCTGCTGGGGCAGGCGAGCGGCTCGATCGTCGAGCCCAAGAGCGCCGCCACCAACGTCACGCAGCCGGTCGGCACCGGACCTTATCAGCTCGGGGCGTGGGCGAAGGGCTCCTCGATCACCCTGACCAAATGGGCCGACTACCGCAACGCCGCTGCGGTCAAGCTGTCCAAGGTGACGATCCGCTTCATCTCCGATCCGGCGGCGCAGGCCGCCGCGCTGCTCTCGGGCGACGTCGATGCGTTCCCGCGCGTCGCCGCGCAGCGCACCATCGCGCAGTTCAAGGCCGATCCGCGCTTTACGGTTCTGGTCGGCGGCTCCAGGGCCAAGACCATCGTCGGCATCAACGAGAAGAAGAAGCCGCTCGACGACGTCCGCGTCCGCCGCGCCATTCTCGCCGCGATCGACCGCAAGGCGATGATCGACGGCGCCGTCGACGGCTTCGGCACGCCGATCGGCAGCTTCTACGTGCCGGGCGCGCTCGGCTATGTCGACACGACGGGCATCAACCCCTACGACCCCGAAAAGGCCAAGAAGCTGCTCGCTGAAGCCGGCGTCACCACGCCGCTCGAATTGTCGCTCAAGCTGCCGCCGCCGTCCTATGCGCGGCAGGGCGGCGAGATTCTCGCGGCTCAGCTCGCCAAGGTCGGCATCGTCGCCAAGATCGAGAACGTCGAGTGGGCGCAGTGGCTTTCGCAGGTGTTCGCCGGCAATGGTCCGCACAATTTCGATCTCACCATCGTCAGCCACGTCGAGCCGTTCGACCTCGTCAAGATCACCGAGCCGGACTACTATCTGGGCTACAACAACGAGGCCTTCAACGCGCTCTACAAGCAGATCGTCTCGACGCCAGATGAGGCCGGCCGCGCAAAGCTGCTCGGCGATGCCCAGCGCATGCTGGCCACCGACGCGGTCGCCGGCTTCCTGTACCAGCCGCAGCTGATCACCATCACCAGCAAGAAGCTGAAGGGCGTCTGGAAGGACGTTCCGCAATTCGAGAACGATTTCTCGACCTGGTACTGGGAGTAGGGGCGGCGTCCGTTCCTTGCCCTCTCCGCTCACGGGAGAGGGCAGCTCCAAACAAAAAGTGCAAAAACAACCCCATGCACAGTAGACGGGGCCAGTGATTTCAATGACTTGCCAGACCGCCTTGTGCAGCTCGTGCGGAGACGCGGTGCCGTTAACACCGGCAATATGGGACCATCGCGGCCTCATGGTTCGGGACGCGCCGTCAGGCGAGGCACGCCATGAAGAAACCGGCGATGCGCGCGCTGCTACGACTGTTGTCGGCGCCAAGGCGCAAAGCACCCTCAAGCTCGATCATGCGCCGATGAGCGATATCGTTGCTGTATCCGGCCAGCCAGAACGGCCTCGTCACGGTGAAGCCCACCGTGGGACTGGTCAGCTGTGCCGGCATCCTGCCGATCTCGCATAGCCAGGACACCGCAGGTCCCATGACGCGCACCGTGCGCGATGCGGCGATGCTGTTGAATGCGCTTGCGGCCGAGGATCCGCTCGATCCTGCAACCGAGCGGCAGCGGCGGCCGACCGATTACACTGCCGATCTCACCGGCGATGCGATGAAGGGCGCCCGCATCGGCGTCCCAAGCGACCCGGCCGATCTCCTGAACGATCGCTATTACGACAAGCTGCCGCCGGGATCGGCCAAGGCGATGGCTGACGCGATCAAGGTGCTGGAGGATCTCGGCGCGGTCATCGTACGCGCGAACATTCCGACGGCAGGCTGGATCGGTGGGCCGGGGACGAGCATGAATGTGCTCAACCGCAATCCGCTGAGCCGCAACAAGGGCAACGTGGCGACGCCGCCGATCGTCTTCCTCTACGAGCTGAAGCGCGATCTCAATCTTTACCTCCGTCGGACATCGTGGCCTTCAACGAGGCGAATGCGGAGCGGACGCTGCGGTTCGGCAGGACCTGTTCCTCGCCGCCGACATGACCAGGGGTGACCTCAGCGAGCGCGAGTACAAGTCGGCACGTGCCATGGATCTGCTCTCCGCGAAGACACGTGGCATGGACGCCTACATGAACCAGCACAAGCTCGACGCGGTGCTGTTTCCCGGCGCGAGCGGCTGTGTGATCGCGGCGAAGGCGGGCTATCCCAGCGTCATGGTGCCCGGCGGTTTCATCTCGGGCGCCGACGACAGGGACACGCCCGAATATCCGCTGGGCGTCACCTTCGCAGGCCGAGCCTGGAGCGAGCACAAATTGTTGTGTCTGGCCTACGCCTATGAGCAGGCCTCCAACATGCGCCGGCTGCCGCCGGGATTATCCGCTCTTTAGATATTTCTCATCCGTGTCAGTCAGGTTTCGGTCTTCGTCGCATGCCCATACAGCACGTTGGCCTCGACCGCTGCCATGCCGTGGTCGCGAATATAGTCGAGGCAACTCGTGCGCACCCGCTCGCGTTGGGTCGCATTCAGCTGCTCGATCGTGCCGCGATAGCCTGTTCCCAGCACCATCGGCCACCAATCCTCAGGTGAGCGCAGGCGATGCTGCCTGGTTTCCGGTTCTATGTCGGGCGCGTGCGCGCCGGCCGAGGCAAACAGCTCGTGCAGGGCTTCCGGTTCTGAAATCCGATCCCATGGATTGAACCCTCGGTAGAGATCTGGCCGCTGCTGCCGCACCGCATTCCAGAACACGGTGCTCGCAGGCTCGAAGAACCGTGGTCCCCAGGTGGTGATCGCGAGCCGCCCATTTGGCCGCACCAGTTTCCACAATGTCCGTACGGCTTGCTGCATGTCCGGCACGAAGAAGATGCCGAAAACGCAGATGACCGCGTCGAAGGTCGCAGGCGGAAGATTCAGTTCGAGCATGTCGCCCACGCGAAATTCGGCGTTGTCGAGCCCGCGTTCATTGGCCCTGGCTCTGGCGGCTTCAATCATGTGCTCGGCGAGGTCAACGCCGAGAACCAATCCATCGGGGCCGACAGCCTTCGCGGCCGGAAGCGCGGAGGCTCCGGTTCCGCAGCAGACATCCAGGATGGTGCTGCCGGCCCTTAGCTGGAGCCGCGAGATAGTGGTCTGACCGGCGTGGTCCCAGAAGGTATTGGCGGCGTGGTTGTAGAAGTCGGTTGCCGCGGCGTTGTACGCGGACAATGCACTCGACCTCGCTTCGATCGGCGTGCCCATGTGGATGCCTCCTTATCGGGATCGCATCGACACTCTGGCGCTGCGTTGCCGACGTTTCACCCGGATTCCTGTTACGAATGTAATCTCTCGACGTTGTGTGCGAGGTGACGATCGAGCCTCGCTTTGACCCCGCGTCAAAGCGCTGCGTTTCCTTCGCTGTGACCGCTTTGTGTCACAGGTGGGAGTCCTCATCCCTACAGACGTAACCATCCTACTTTGAACGGACATCGTTCAGTAGTGGCGTCCCGCTTCATGTGTGAGGCGGGGCGCGCGGACTGAGGCGCGCCCTAACCTCTGTCCGGAAGCCTGCATCGGCTTGCCGCAGACCGACTTCAACACCGCGAAGGAAGGGTTTGATGATGTCGTATCGATTTCTGTTGGCGTCGTGGGGGACTCTCGGGAACTTGAGTCCCATGCTGACCGCGGCGCGGCGGCTGCGCCGAAATGGACACCATGTCCGGGTGATGGCGGATCCGGCGATGCGGCCCGAGGTCGAGACCTCCGGCTTTCCATTCGTCACATGGCGCCGCGCCCCGACCGGAACGGCTGCCGATCCCGTCGACGTCTCGAACATCCAGGATTTTCTCCGCCGGGCCGTCTTCGATCCCGCCGGGCTCTATGCGGCCGACCTGCGGGATGAGATCGAGCGGATGCCGACGGACGCCGCTCTGGTGCTCGACGCGCTCTTTGGCGGCACGCTCGGGGCTGAGGCATCCGGCGTGCCCTTCGCGCTTCTGTCACCTCATGTCAGCCTTCGGCCTCTGCCGGGAATGCCGCCGGTCACGAGCGGATTGACCCAGCCGGAGACGCCGGAAGAACGCGCCGAGATCGACGCCGCCAATGCGAAGCAGGCCGAAACGATCAACGAGTTTCTGCCCCATCTCAATCGCACGCGTGCCAGTCTCGGCCTTGCTCCGCTGGCTGATGTGTTCGACTTGTTCGATCGCGCCGACCGGCTCCTGCTCGCGACCAGCCGGGCGTTCGATTTTGAGGCCGACGCGCTGCCCGACAATTTCCGCTACGTCGGACCGTTACTGGATGTGCCGACCTGGTCGCAATCCTTGCAAGCTGAGGCGTGGCGCGCGCCATGGCCGGTCGCATCGGGGCGTCCGCGCGCGCTGATCGCCTGCAGCACCGGCGCGCAGGGGCAGCACGATATGTTTCAGCGCATGATCGACGCCATGGGATCGCTCGAGATCGATGCGCTTGCGACCGCCGGTCCCAATCTCGACGTTGCCGATCTCAGGGCTCCGAAGAACGTGCATCTGACCAGGGGCGCGCCCCATGACCTCGTCATGAAGAATGTTTCCGTGGTGATAGCGCAGGGCGGCCACGGAACCACGACACGTTCGCTGATCAACGGACTGCCGCAGCTCATTCTGCCGATCGGACGAGACCAGGCTGCCAACGCCGCGCGCGTCGAGGCGAAGGGGGCGGGGCTTCAACTGCCGCCTTCGGCCTCCGAAGCGGACATTGCCGCAGCGGTGAGCCGGTTGATCGCGGAGCCGCAATTCACATTGGCGGCGCGTCTGATCGGCGAGGCCATGAAGGCCGACATCGATCGGTCCGGCCTCGTCGACGAGATGGAGGCGATCGCCGCCGCCGGCCGCGCCGCGAGACAGCTATCGAAGAGGCTGTCACTGCGAAAATCGGCCTGAGCTTGCGGCCATCCCGCGAGACGCTCGCCTTGGGGCGGGCCCTCAGGATGAGGTCGGAGTGTGGCCGCTGTTTCCGCGGGCAAGGCTGCCGCTGAGCTCTCATCCTGAGGAGCCCGCAAAGCGGGCGTCTCGAAGGACGAGGCGCTCGCGCAGGTCGCGCCAGGGTCATACGCGATTGTCCTGGGACGAGGTCGGTGCGCTTCGCTTGGCGCTCATGGACATTGAACGTTCGGAACCCTCATGCGTTAGTCGGCAGATCAGGCCGGCATGACGATGTGGCTACGGAGTTCGGTTCTTGCTCAAGCTGTACAGGTGGCCAACCGACGATTGGCAAGGCATCGGCGCGGAAATGCCCTCGGAGATCATCTGGGCCGATCTGCTGAATGCGACGGACGAGGAAAAGCGGTTCGTCGAGAAGCTGCTCAAAATTCGGATCCCGAGCGAGGACTCGCTCAGCGAGATCGAGGCGTCGAGCCGCCTGATCTTCGAGCACGGTACGCTTTATCTCGGCTCGCCCGCGGTCCGGCTCAACGAGGACAACGACGCCGAGATCACGCCGGTGGGCTTTATCATCGGCCCGCATGTGCTGGTGACGGTGCGCTTTGCGGAGCTGCCGATCTTCGACCAGATCGGCAAGCGCGTCGGCTCCGATGACAGTCTCGAGAACGGCATGTGCGTCTTCACGAGCCTGCTCGAAGCCATGATCGACCGCGGCGCTGATGCCCTGGAGCATCTCGCTGCGAGGGTCGACACGCTTTCGCGGGGCGTCTTCAAGGGCGGGCTTGTGCGCAGCAAGCGGCCGGTCCGCTCCAGCCGCAGGATGCGCGAGGCACTGGAGAACATCGGCGAATTGGCCGACCGTCTTGCCAAGACGCGCGACGTCCTGTTGGGCGTCGGACGAATTGCTTCGTTCGCCGGCGATGTGGGCAGCGAGTGGATCACGGAGGCGTCGAAGAAGCGCCTTCACGCAGTTTCGAAAGATGTCGCTTCGCTCAACGATTACGAGACGCGTCTCACAGACAAAATTCAGCTTCTGCTCGACGCCGTGCTCGGCTTCATCAACATCCAGCAGAACGAGCTGTTCAAGATCCTGACGATCGTGTCCGTCGTCGGCGTGCCGCCGACGATCCTCGTCGGTATCTGGGGCATGAACTTCAAGCATATGCCCGAGCTGGACTGGACCTTTGGCTATCCGCTGGCCTGGCTCGCGATCCTGGCGAGCGCCTTGTTGCCGCTGGTCTGGTTCAAGCGGCGTGGCTGGTTCGATTGATGGCAGCGGCGCACCGCCGGGCAACGATGCGCCGCTGTTCAACTATGCTGCCTTGGCCTCGACCTTGCCGATCCAGTCACGGGCGAGCGTCACGTCGGCCTGCGACAATTGATGGCCCACCGGCAGGACCCGGTGGGTCACGCTCGCGCCTGCTTGCGAGAGCAGGGCGGCAAGCTTAGCCGAATTGCTCGCCGGCACGATCGGATCAGTCTGCCCGGACAGTAGCAGGATCGGCTTGCTGCCAAGCTCGGCCTTGGGCGGATCCGACAGCGGCACCATGGCGCGCAGCAGGATCGCGCCTGCGAGCACGTCCGGCCTGAGCAGCAACAGTGCCGCGGCGATGTTGGCGCCGTTGGAGAAGCCGACGGCGACGGGCGCGGCGATGCCGTATTGCTCTCGCGCCTCCGCGACGAAGTCGCCGAGTTCGCGTGCGCGGTGGCGCACATCCTCCTCGTCGAACACGCCTTCGGCGAGACGGCGGAAGAAGCGCGGCATGCCGTGCTCGAGCACGCGGCCGCGCGGCGAGAGCAGGGCGGCGCCGGGCGAGATCATCCTGCCGAGCCCGAGCAGGTCATTCTCGTCGCCGCCGGTGCCGTGCAGCAGCAGCAGTGGAGGGGAACCCGCGCTCGTCGCGGGCTCGAAGCGATGGATGAATTCAGTTGCGGTCATGACGCGGTCTCTTCCAGGTTCGGCAGAACGCCCTCGATCTGCTTGCGATGCTGTTCGAGGAAAACAGGCAGCTTCAGGTCGCGGCCCAGGGTCGCGACGGGTTCGTCGACGGCAAAGCCGGGGATGTCGGTTGCGATCTCGAACAGCACGCCGCCGGGCTCGCGGAAGTAGATCGAGCGGAAGTAGTTGCGGTCCCGCTGCTCGGTCGGGTGCAGGCCGTGATTGCTCACGAGCTTTTGCGCCATCTTGCCCTGCTCGGCATCGTCGGCCGCGCGGAAGGCGATGTGATGCACCGAGCCGCCGCCCTGGTGTCCGCGCAGAAAACCCTTGGCCTCATAGATGTCGACGACACTGCCCTCGGCATCGCCCGGTGCCTTGAAGCGGATCACCGAGCCTTCGCGTCCGGTCTCCTTGAAGCCGAACACATCGGTGAGGACGGAAGCCGTCTTCGCGGCGCTGTCGAGCAGCAGCGTCACGCCATGGAAGCCGCGGATCGCATGCTCGGCCGGCACGTCGCCATTGCTCCAGCCGGGCTCGTTCTCGGCACCGGGAATGCCGACCAGCGCGAGCGCCATGCCGTCGGGATCGATGAACGGCAGCACGGACTCGCCAAAGCGCTTTTCCAGGGCCTCGTAACGAATGCCCTTCTCGGTGAACCGCTGCGTCCAATAGCCGAGCGAGCGCTGCGGCACGCGGAAGGCGGTCTGATGGGTCTCGCCGACGCCGCGGCGCCCGGCCGAAACGCCAGCCCAGGGGAAGAAGGTCAGGATGGTGCCGGGGCGCCCGGTCTCGTCGCCGTAATAAAAGTGATAGGTGCCGGGATCGTCGAAATTGACCGTCTTCTTGACGAAGCGCAGGCCGAGATCGCGGGTGTAAAAGCCGAAATTGCGGATGGGATCGCCGGCGATCGCGGTGACATGGTGCAGTCCAGACATTTGTCGTCCTCCAGATTCGGGGAGCGGTCTTGCTCTGGACGGAAATATCGTTCTGCTTTGGATTGGAGACAATCCATGCAAATATGACGACTATGTCTACGATTTGGAAACAATCGCCGGGGCCGGCCCTTGGATAAGGTCGCCAGCCTCCGCGCCTTCGTGAAGGTGGTCGAAAGCGGCAGCTTTGCCGAGGCCGGCCGGCAGCTGCGGCTGTCGCGCTCGGCGATCAGCAAATACATCGCCGACCTCGAGGAGAGCCTCGGCGTCCAGCTCCTGAACCGGACCACCCGGCACGCCAGCCCGACCGAGAACGGCCAGCGCTATTTCGAGCGCGCGGTCGTGATCCTCTCGGAGATCGAGGCGGCTGACCAGGCCGTGACGCAGGCCCAGTCGGCGCCGCGAGGTCTGCTCCGCGTCAACGCGCCGATGTCGTTCGGCACCATGCGGCTCGGGCCGATGCTCGCCGATTTCATGGCGCGTTACCCGGAGCTCCAGCTCCAGATCGTGCTCAGCGACGATCTGCTCGATCCTGTGCAGGACGGCTTTGACGTGACGTTGCGGATCGCGGAATTGGAATCCTCCAGCCTGATCGCGCGAAAAATCACGCCGGTGGCGCGCATGATCTGTGCTTCGCCCGACTATCTCGCGCGCCACGGCACGCCGGGGCATCCGCAGGATCTGCGCGAGCATGCCTCGCTGACCTACGGTTTCCTGCTCACCGGCAATCAGTGGAAGCTCACAGGTGCCGACGGCGATCATTGGATCCAGCCGGCCTGGTCGCTCTGCGTCAACAATGCCGAGGTGCTGCGCGACGTCGCGATCAAGGGCAGGGGGCTGGCGCTGCTGCCGGAGTTCATTGCCGCCGATGCGTTGAAGAAGGGCGAGCTGCGAACGGTGCTGGATGATTATTCTGCGCCGCCGCTCGCGCTCTATGCGGTCTATCCGCCGACCCGGCATCTGTCGGTGAAGGTGCGGCTGTTCATCGATTTTCTGGTCGCGCGGTTCGGGCGGGAGGATGAGGAAGTTGGCGGGCGCAGGCGTGCGGAGGCTGGGTCGTGAAGCCACGAATCTGCCGGGGCAACGGCTCGCAGCGATCTGTCGCCATAGGTCATGAAGGCGAGCTACACGGCGGCCAGTCTAGGGATCTGCCTTTGAATTGGTGAGCGGCATGGGTTCTCCCATTGTCAACGTTGTTGACAGCGATTCCTCGGAATTGCTCTTGCGCGAACGATTGGATGAAGTCCGGCAACCAGCAGAGGCCACAATAGTCGTGCCTTTGCTGAGAGTCCCGCGCAGTGGCCGGATACGATTATACCGCAACTGATAATTGAACTTTATTTCCGTGGCTTGGGACTCATATTGGCGCCCCGACTTCGCGACTCAGGACACAGAGAGTTCAGCCGCGGCCGGGGCGTTGCAGAGGGCTCTCTTCCGTGCCACCGCGAAGAGCCTGGCACGATGAGTAGCCCGCACTTCTCGACTTGGTTTCAACAAGCGCAGGAGGAAGCTATGCGGAAGTCTCTCACCTTTTTCCTTTCTGGCGTGGCATTGGCCGTCGCGGCGTCAACCGCCGTAGCCGGCGAGCGGGTGCTCGAATTCAAGCTCGTCACCAAGCCGCTCGACCTCAAGGTCATAGAGGCCGCAAACGTCGAAGGACAGACGGTCGTGTCTGGCAAATTCTTCGGGGTGGCCGTCTTCAGCGATGGCCGTATCGGCGTGAAAGAGTTCGTCAATGCTTCGGACTTGCTCAAGGGGTCGGGCCCCTTCTTCGGCTATAGCACTTACACGTTCGAGGAAGGCTCGATCACGGCGCGGTACACCGGATCGGCCAAAGACGGCAAATCGACGGGCGAGTACACGATCCTGTCGGGCACAGGCGCCTATGCGAACGCCACGGGTACGGGAACCATCGAAAGCGCGCCGAATCCGTTCAAGGGCGTCAACCTGCTCAACATAAAGCTCGTCGTCAAAACCTCCGGCTCATGACGGCGCAATGTTGACAGGTCCTGCACGAAGGAAGTGATCCCTTGCATGGCGTATTGGCCCGGCCGGCGGCGGCATTGCCGGCCGGGCGATACGCTGAAGAACCGACTGGAGTTGACCGACACCTTGGAGATTGTGACGTGACGCTCAATCCCTGGCTCGACATGCTCAACTTGATCAATGGCTTTCAGGTAACGCAGGCCATCAGGGTCGCGTCAACACTCCGAATCGCGGATCATCTAAAGGATGGAGCGCGTTCCGCTGAGAAGTTGGCTTCCTTGACGGAGAGCAACGCAGACGCGCTCTATCGGTTGCTGCGTGCACTCGCCGGCGTTGGTATCTTTCGCGAAGGCCCGGACCGAACCTTTGCTTTGACTCCGATGGGTGATTGCTTGCGGACAAACTCGGCAACGCCCATTGGCGGCTGGGCAGAGCATGTCGGCAATACTGCCTATTGGCAGGCGTGGGGACACTTGTTGCATAGCGTCCGCACCGGAGGGAACGCATTCAGAGATCTTCATGGCGAAGATGTCTGGGAGTACCGCGCCAAGCATCCTGAAGCTAACGCCATCTTCAACCGCGCAATGACCGACATGTCTCGAGGCGGCGGCGAGGCGATAGTCAAGGCTTACGATTTCTCAAGCTTTCGACATGTTGTGGACGTGGGGGGCGGACAAGGCACGCTGTTGGCGGTTATTTTGCGAGCCTGCCCACGGGCCCGTGGCACGCTGTTCGACCAGCCCCAAGTCATTGCGGGAGCGAAGACGCAATTGCAAGCGCATGGCGTAGCCGACCGCTGCGAAGTCATCGGCGGTAGCTTTTTTGATGCGGTGCCGGAAGGCGGAGACGTTTATGTGATGAGACACATCATTCACGATTGGGAGGACGACGAGGCCACAGCTATCCTCAAATCCTGCCGTCGGGCCATGATCAAATCGGCAAAGCTGCTGCTCGTCGAGCGCACCGTGGCGCCCCCCAATCAATTGCCGGGAAAATTCAGTGATCTGAATATGCTTGTTGCACCTGGAGGCCGAGAGCGGACCAGCGAAGAATATGCCGCCCTGTTCGAAAAATCCGGTTTTGAACTGACCCGAGTCTTGCCGGCTGGTGGCTTCAATGTCGTGGAGGCTCGGCCCTGTTGATCGTCCATCAAATTAGGCCTTGGTCCATGCCTGCTTCGGGTCACAAGCTGATGCGTCGAAGAATGGCGAGCTGCGGACGGCGCTGGACGATTGTTCTGCGCCGCCGCTTGCGCTCTATGCGGTCTATCCGCCGACCCGGCATCTGTCGGTGAAGGTGAGGTTGTTCATCGACTTTCTCGTCGAACGTTTCAACCGCGAGGACGAGGCGGCGTCAGGCCGGCCGAAATGATCCGCGCGGAAGAGTCGGGCCGAGATCTGTCGGCTCCGGTCTGACTTCACGCCACCGCTTTAGCAATGAAGTTGCGGACGATCTTCGAGGTCTCGCCACGCCGAAACGCCAGAGTCAAGCGCGCGACTGGGGAGTCCCCTTTGACCTCACGATAGGTGACGCCGGTGACTTGAAGCTGGCGCATCGACGCCGGTACCAGCGAAAAGCCAAGCTCGGCTGCCACCAGGCTGACGACCGAGCTGATCTGAGGCGCGGACTGCCCGAGGGTCGGCTCGAAGCCCGCCCGCCGACAGGCCGTGATGACGGTGTCAACCCAGGCCGATCCGCGCGGCGTCAGAATGAGCGGATCCCCCTTCAGCCTGATGAGATCGATTTCAGTCGACTTCGCCTCCGGATGGCTTGCGGGCAATACGACGAGCATCGGCTCGCTGGAGAGGCGCCGAAACTGCAGATCGTCCTCGCCCTCATTGGGGCGCAGGAACACCGCGTCCAGCTCGCCGTCCCGTAGGCCCGCAATGAGGCGGGCTGTACTCGCCTCCTCGAGGGTCAGATCCACATCGGGATAAGCCCGGCGAAACGATCGGATCGTCGAGGTGACAACAGGACTAAATGGGGCCGAGTTGGTAAAGCCCACCCGGAGCGATCCGATTTGACCCCGCGCAGCCCTTTGAGCCGCTCGAATGGCGCGCTCCGCCTGCATAGGAATGACCTGCACGTTCTCCAGAAATGCGCGCCCCGCCTCGGTCAGTTCGGCACCTTGGGGAATGCGATGGAAGAGCGCAGCCCCGACTTCGGCCTCAAGATCCTTGATCTGCTGGCTCAGCGGCGGCTGCCCAATTCCAACCCGCGCAGCGGCGCGTGTGAAATTTTTCTCCTCTGCAACCGCGAGGAAATAGCGGATGTGGCGAAGTTCCATGCCAGTGCCAAAAGCTATCGAGATCGTTCTTCCTATATATTTGACTGCACGTCGCCAGAAATCAAATATCCCTTATTGGGAGGCTGACTGACCTGGACGATCGAAATTGGACCAGAACCTGAATGTCATCCTGAAAGGCAAGTCCATCCCTGAGCCGACGGTCAGGGACAAAGAGCCAAGTCTTCCGTTTGCTGTAACTTCGCTGTCCGCGATACCCGAACCCGATCGATCGCCCATTCCTTCACGACGCCGGCGTGCCCTGCTGTTTCTCCTTGCCGTTGCAGCAGCTGTCTTGGCTTGGTGGATATCGGGCTATCTGTTCGCCTACACGGACGACGCATACGTCACGTCCGATGTGCTGTCGATCACGCCGGAAGTCACGGGTCCGATCGCAGCGGTTCTTGTGAAGGACAACGAATGGGTGAAGCGAGGAACACTCCTTTTCACCATCGATCCGGTTCCGTTCAGATTGGCTGTCGAGCAAGCGCGCGCGGAGGAGGCGCGAACTGAGGCTCAGCTGCCGGTCGACCGGGCACAGTTGCAGGTTCTGCAGGCGCAGAAGGAAGCGGCGGGTGCTGCCGCGAGCCTTGCGGCGGCAAATCTGCGCCGTGACACGCCGCTTGCCCAGTCCGGTACGATCTCCGTCCAGGCCCTCGACACGACGCGTACCACCGAGAAGCAAAGCGCGGCCCAGCAACATGCCGCCGAAGCTGCCTTGAAGAAGGCGAACGAGACGCTCAACCTGGATAAGGCTGCCGTTTCATCGGCCCACGCTGCACGTCTTCTCGCCGAATGGCGCCTGGACCGCACCAAAGTTGTGGCGCCCGTCGATGGTTACGTGACGCATCTTGCCATTCAAACTGGCGACATGGCTTCTACGAGCCACGCAGCGGTCGCGATCGTGGATGGAAACGCCTGGCGCGTCGTTGCCAATTACAAGGAATATTATCTACGGCACCTGCATCCCGGCGGCACCGCCTGGATCTGGCTCGACAGCAATCCATGGCATTTCTACCGCGCGCGCATCCAGGGTCTGGCGCACGGCATTAGTCGCCAGCGAGGGAGCGAGACGCTCGTCCCTTACGTATCTCCAACGGTGAACTGGATCCGACTGCAACGACGGATTCCAGTTCGATTCACGCTGCTCGAATCTCCTGGGAGCGACCAGCTGTTCATGGGCGCCGACGCTCGCGTCCTGGTCATCTACTGATTGGGAGAACCTTGACGATGCCGCTCCTGATATCGGCCCTGCGACCGATACCGCGAGCCCTGGTGCGTGAGCTCAAATCGCTCGAGCTTCGCGGCCCGCGCGCCAGAGAGGCAGCAAAACGCGTGCTGTCGGTGTTGGTCGCTGTCGCAACGTCATCCGTTCTCAACCTTGATGATCTCTCCTGGGCGGCGTTCAGCGGCTACATGGTGATGCGTGGCAGCGTCGCCGAGACGTTCCAGCGGGGACTCATGCGCATCGTGGGCACCGCTGGTGGAGCACTGCTGGGACTCCTGCTGGCGCCCGGGACTGCGAATGACCCTTTGCTGTTGATGGTTTTCCTCTTCATTGTGTCATGGATCGGCACCTTTCAGTCGCTGACGACCAACTACAGTTACGCATGGCTGTTCTTTGGCCTTACGGCCGGGATGGTGACCACCGAGGCGCTCGCCTCGCCAGACGCTGTCGTGCATTTCGCAGCCACGCGGGTGGCGGAGATTACGGTCGGAACGTGCATGAGCCTTTTCGTTGCAAGCCTGTATTCGGATACGGCAGGCCGCAGGGAACAACATGCCAACGACGTGCTCTGGTGCGGACGCCTGCATGATGTCTTGAATGAGAACTGGCTGCGAGAGCATTGGCTGCTGCTCGAGCACTGTACACGCGCGGCGCTGGCCGTCGCCTTGCTACCTCTCATCTGGCGGTGGTTCGGCATCGAGGATTTCTCACAAACTGCGATCACCTCGTACGTCATCATGATCGTCCCATCGGCCGCGGTGGGGGATCGCCGATACGCCGCGATCTACGAGAGGATCGCCCACAGGACGCTCGGATGCCTGCTTGGTAGCGCGTTCGCTCTTGTCTCTATTGGCCTGTTCGGCACGGGATTGCCGGTAACCGTGCTCACCCTCGCTGCCGGCGTCTGGGTTGGCTGCCAAATTCAGACGGGACGGGAGATCAACTATCTCGGAACGCAGTTCACGCTCGGGCTTCTCGTCACCCTTGTTCAGGGACCGGCTCCGATCACAGATATCACCCCCGGGCTGGAGCGTTTTGTTGGCATCGCGATCGGCTCCGCCATGCTGTGTATGACGACCTGCCTTTGGCCCTTGGTTCAAGACAAGTAGCGTCTCCGACGGAAGCTGACCGCCTTCTTCCCAATGTCGGCCGCCCCTTCGTCGTATGCCCCCTCCAGCGGCTGGACATCGCGCATGCGATCCTCGATCACGCTGATTGATGGGGACACGGTCTAGCCGACGAAGCGCTGCTCGGCTGGCAGAAGCAGGTCGTCTAGCGCCCTCATCGATGCCTGCCGTAGCGCGGCGAGTTCGCGGGCGGCACTTTGGCACTGGGTGGGGGACATCGAAGCCACAGCCAGTTCCACTTCGCGGCACTGCTCGAACAGGCGCACGAGTCCGAGCGCGCTCGCAGCGCTGCCGAGCTGATGCGCGGACCGCGCGAGCTGCCTGCGATCGCCGGCTGCCGCAGCCGTCGTGATGTCCTTGATCAGGTCTTCACCGGTCTGCGCCAGCAAGGCGTGCAGCTTCGCGATTTGCGCAGGCCCGAGCAACTCCTTCTGGTCGTCGAGAAAGTGCCGGTCGATCAATTCGGCCGCGGCGCGTTGCGCTGCCGCCGGTTCGTCCTTGGGATCGTCCTCGATCGCCTCGCGCAGCGCGTTGATCAGGATCGGCTTGCTGACGACCCTGGCGATGCCGGCGCCGGCGAGCCGTTCGCGGGCGCTGGTCGACACGTCGGCGGTTACGGCGATGATGCGCGGCATCCTGGGCAGATCGAGCTTGCCGATCCGCGACGCCGCCTCCACCCCGTCCATGTCCGGCATGTGCAGATCCATCAGGATGACGTCGAACGCCTGGTCTCGGGCGAGCTCTATGGCCGATGCGCCGTTCCTCGCGATCATGGGGCAATGGCCGAGCTTGTTCAGGATCGCTTCGCCGACCTCGCAATTGACGGGATCGTCGTCGACCAGCAACACGCGGAGGCGTCGCGAGGACGGCGCAAGCGCGCCTTGCGCGATGCCGTTTCCGGCAAGGGCCAGCGGCACTTCAAGCGTGAACGTGCTGCCTGCGCCCGGCGTGCTCTCAACCGTCAGCTCGCCGCGCATCAAGCGGGTGAGGCGCCGCGCGATCGCAAGGCCAAGGCCCGTGCCGCCGAACCGCCGCGCGATGCTGTCGTCGGCCTGGACGAAATCCTCGAAAATCCGCTCGTGCAGCTCGGGCGCGATGCCGATGCCGGTGTCGCGAACGCTGACGCGCAGCAGGACGTGATCGTCGTGCCGCTCGGCCGTCGCGCTCAAGCCGATCCCGCCGCTGGGGGTGAACTTGATCGCGTTGCCGATCAGGTTGAGCAGGATGCGATTGAGCCTGACGGGATCGCCATGCACGACGGTGTTGACCGTGGCATCGGAGGCGAGATCGAAGGTCAGATTCTTGCCGATGGCTTGCGGACGCAGCAGATCGGCCGCAGCCTCGATGAGCTGGTCGAGCCGGAAGTCGCGCGTCTCCAGCATTTCGGTGCTGGCCTCCAGGCGGGCATATTCCAGCACTGCATCGACCAGTGCGATCAGCGTCTCGCCCGATGCGGCCGCGGTGGCGAGATGGCGCCGCTGGGTCTCGCTGAGGCCGCCGTCATTCAGCAATTGCAGCACGCCCATGACGCCGTTCAGCGGCGTGCGCAGCTCGTGGCTGACGACGGCGAGGAAGCGCGACTTGGTCTCGTTGGCCGCCACGGCCGCGCTGCGCGCGCGCTCTGCGGCGTCATGCTCGGCCAGCGCATGATCGCGCGCCTTCTCGAGCTCGGAGGTCCGCTCGACCACCTTGCGCTCGAGCGTGGCATAGGACTCCCGCAAATGCGCGGCCATCCGGTTGAACTGGTCGCCGAGCGCCTCCAGCTCGTCACCGGTCTTGATCGCGAGTCGCTGGCCGAGATCGCCGCTGCCGATCCGCTTCGCGCCCTGCGTCAGCATCTGGATCGGCACGGTCATGCGCCGGCTGAGAAAGAGCGATACCAGCACCGCGCAGGCCAGCAGGATGACCAGCAGAAGCGTCGAGCGCCCGATCGACGCATAGATCGGCGCGTAGGCTTCGGTGAGCGGCAGTTCCACGAACACCAGCCAGCCGAGCGAGGGCACCGTCGCATAGGTCGACAGCACGCGCTGGCCGGACAGATCCTCCTTGACGAGGCCGCTCGATGGCGGCCCGACTCCGTCGAGCGCGGCACGCACGTCCGCATGTCCCGACAGATCGCTCCGCTGCAGCGCCCGCCACAGATCGGGATGCGCGATCAACACGCCCATGCGATCGACCACATAGGCCTTCCCGGTGTTGCCGACCCTGATCCCGGTGACGAGGTCCCAGATGAAGCGCAGATTGACCTCGGCGACGATCACGTCAGGAGCGCGGCCGGTGCCGCGCGTGGCGAGCGTCATGAACGGCTCGGTATCGCCGAAGAAGTAGACGGGCCCGTAATAGGCCCGGCTGTCATTGGCACCGCGAAAGGCCGGCGTGGTGGAGAGATCGAGCTTGCTGCCGATCCTGTCGGCGACGCGGCGTGACACGCGCACCTGCTCGCGGCCTTGCGCGTCGAGCTGGGCGATTTCCGCGATCGCGGGCGAGAGGCGCAGGAGGCGGATGGCGTTCAGCCGCTCGTCCTCGTTGGTCGCCAGCTCCGGGGGCAGGCGGGAGAGCCATCTGATCTGGTTCTCGATCTGGCCGACGAACTGGCCGATCTGGATGGCCGCGGACGCCGCCTGCTCGCGCTGGGTCGCCGCCAGCAGCTGCTTCTGCTCGCGATAGGAGAACCAGACGTCGAAGCCGGTGTTGACGGCAAGCGCGGCAAAGGCGAGGGCAACGATCGAGTAGAGATATTTTCTGAACAGCCGGCCGGGAGGCGTCCGCAACGGTTCCTGGTCGGCCGTCTCGTTCACTCGCGGATCTCGTCGGCGCGCGCGAGCAGCGTGAACGGGATCGTCAGTCCCAGCGCGCGGGCGACCGTGCGGTTGATCAGCAGCTCGTATTTCCGCGGCGATTGCACCGGCAGATCGCCGGCCTTGGTGCCGCGCAGGATGAGATCGACGTAATCCGCCGAGCGCACTTCGAGCGTCGGCCCGTAGCTCATCAGCCCGCCGGCATCCATGAAATAGTGGAACGGATAGATGGTGGGCACGCGATATTTGTCGGCCGCCGCGACGACCGCCTTGCGGTTGACGACGAGGAAGCTGTCGACCAGTGCGACCATCGCCGCCTTGGGCGGTTCGGAAAAGCGCTTGACGGCCTCGTCGATCTCCGCGGGCGCGTTGACGGGCGCCGGGATCGCGGACACGCCGCTCGCCGCGGCCTCCTGCTCGATCGATTCGAGGAAGAAGCGCCCGCCGCGCGGCGTGGTCGCGGGATTGAACAGGATGCCGACACGCGTGACGTCGGGCACGGCCTCGCGGATCAGCTGAAGCCATTTGCCGCCCATCTCGGCGGTGCTGTTGGTGAAGCCGGTGACGTTGCCGCCGGGATGGGCGAGGCTTTGGACGAAGCCGTTGCCGACGGGATCGTTGGCGGTGGCGAACACGATCGGGATGGTCTTGGTGGCGGCCAAGACGGCCGCGGTTTCGACCGTCGAGCCGGTCAGGATCACGTCCGGCTTGAGGTCGAGCAGCTCCTGAACCGCCGCCTTCAGCCGATCCGGTGCACCGAAGGTCGAACGCAGCTCGAGGCGGAAGTTGACGCCTTCGACCCAGCCCCGCTGCCTCAAGCCGACGATGAGGCCACCCAGGCGGGAGGTTGCGCTGTTGATCATGCTTCGTCTGGTCAGCTCGTCGTCGAGCGGCAACGCGGTCAGCGAGGCGACGATCCGCACGCGATCGGACGTTGCGCCGAGCGCAATCCATCCTGCGGCGGTTGCGCCCACGAGGCGGAGGACGTCGCGGCGGGCAACCGCCGGCACAGTGTGGGCAGGAGCGGGCCGCTCGATCATGAAATGCTTCGCAAAACTTTCCCCAGGCGGTTTGCATAACGCGAAAGGCTGGTGACCACAATTGATGAAAAAATGCGCTTGTGAATGTTCATTCGCAGCGTTTGGCAGCCCGATACCGTATGCCTTTGCTGCCAAAGAGTCGCTGTTTCGAGCTTTGTCTTCTCCGTGACGCTTTGTAACGCCTTGTGGCGTTGCAGCAATTTCCGTCCGGTTGAGCTGACGGTTCGGGGAAGCCGATTTCGCTGCTGCTGATTTTTGAAGCGTTGTTTCAGGTTTGTTTCGAAGGTTTTCGATGCGCAAAATCTATCTCGTTCCGGCCCTGGTCGGCCTGCTCACCTCCGTTGCAATCGAGCCGCTCGCGGCCCAGGGCGCCGTGCCCAACCAGGTCGCCGTGCCCAAGCAGAAGGCCGCGCCGGCGCCCAAAGCCAGCGCTGCCGCGGCGCCGGTTGCCGCCGGCGCGACAGCGGCGGCCGCAGCCGAGACACCTGCGGCAGAGGACAAGACCAAGGCGATCGACGGCTTTCGCTCCGCCAAGTTCGGCATGAACGAGACCGACGTTCGCGCGGCGATGGCAAAGGACTTCAGCCCCAAGCCCGACGCGATCAAGATACAGGACAACGCGTCCGAGCTGACGCGCAGCCTGCTGCTCTCCGCGCCGGAGCTGCTGCCGAACGGCGGCACCGCCGAGCTCTCCTACGTGTTCGGCTACAAGTCCAAGTCGCTGATCCAGGTTGGCGCGGTCTGGTCGAAGGGGACCGACGCGGCGATGACGCCCGAGAAGCTGTTCTCCAACGCCAACATCCTGCGTGCCCATTTCATGGGCGAAGGCTTCAAGCCCGACTCGATCGCGGTCAACATGCCCGTCGCCGGCGGCATCGTGATGTTCCGCGGCAGCGACGCCAAGGATCGGTCGGTGATCCTGCTTCTGCAGGGGACGTTCGAGACCAAGGAGAACAACCGCGTGCTGACGCCGACCAGCCTGCTGCTGTTCTACGTCGCCGACGCCAAGAGCCCCGACATCTTCAAGCTTCCGCCCGGCCAGTTTTGATGCTGGACGATCACAACATTCTCCCACCGGTCGTGGATCGGCGCCAATGCCGATGAAGAGGATCTGAAATGCGCGGACCATCTGCGAGGCGGGACACTGACGAACGCGGCTTGCGCAAACTTGCGCATTTCCGTTCGATGTCGCTGCTCTGCGCGATGCAGATGGTCTTCCTGCCGGTGTACAGCGTCCGTGTTCAGGCGCAGACCGCGAACGTCATCGTTCCCGACGGCCGCACCGGCACCTCGTTGCAGACCTCCGGCAACGTGACCAACGTCACGACGTCGACGGTCTCCGGCAACAACGCCTTCAACTCGTTCTCGCAGTTCAGCGTCGGGCAGGGCAACACCGTCAATCTGCAGCTGCCGACCGGCACGCAGAACCTCGTCAACATCGTTCGCGACGCCCCGGTCTACGTCAACGGCACGCTGAACTCGTACATGAACGGCTCAATCGGCGGTAACGTCTATTTCGCCGATCCCAAGGGTTTCGTGGTCGGCCGCAGCGGCGTGGTCAATGTAGGCAGCCTCAACGTCTCGACGCCGACGCGCGAGTTCACCGACAGCCTGATCGGCCCGCAGGGGCAGATCAACCAGTCGGCCGTCGGCAATCTGATGGCTGGCTCGTTCCCGGTCTCGCCGGACGGCAACATCCGCATCTATGGCCGCGTCAATGCCCAGGACGGCGTGCGTCTGACCGGGCAGAACGTCTATGTTGGCGGCGCCAGCCAGCGCGACATCGCCAATCTCGATCACGCCGCGAAATTCGCCGCTTCGGTCAATTCCAAGGGCCTGCGCAGCGCGAGCGCCATCAGCGTGCGCAACGGCTCGATCCATATCGGCGCGGTCAACGATGCCAGGGTCAACGGGCGCCTGACCGCGCGGAGCACCACCTCGACGCCTGGCAACATCACCGTTCAGGCCGGCAACAACATCGAGATCGGCAAGAACGCCAAGCTCAACATCGCGAGCAGGACCGGTGATGCCGGCGAGATCCGCCTGAAGGCGGCGCAGAACCTCACCGTTGCGGGCGGGGCCGCCTTCAATGCGAGCTCGAAGACCGGCAATGCCGGCCTGGTCGATTTCAGTGCAAACGGGATCATCGACGTCGGCAGCGGTGTGTCCGTCAAGGTTGCCGCGCCGAACGGCAAGGCGGGCACGTTGCTGTTCGATCCGATCGATCTGGTGATTGGCGACGCGAGCCAGGGCGACACCGGTGTGACGCTGTCGAACAGCTCGATCGTGAATGCGCTCAACGGGCTCAGCGCCGGTGCCGACTACCTCATTCAGGCGGATCATTCGATCACGCTCGCCGCGCACGCGGTGATCGATGCCCGCCGTCTCGATGGTTCCGGCCATTCGACCGGCAACGCCAACAACGTCATCATCGACGCGCCGAATATCGAGATCATGAATGGCGCGCAGATCCTGGCCCAGTCGGTCAATTTCGGCGGAACCTCCTACGCCGACGGCAATGTGACGCTGAGGGCCACGGCGAGCGATATCAAGCTGTCCGGCCAGGCCACCGCGGCGACGGCGATCATCGTCGACGGCAAGATCACCGGCGGCACCGTCTCGATCACCGCGACCTCGACCGCCGTGTCGAGTTTCCTGGACGGCTCGCCAGTCGGGGCCTTGGCGCTCGTCGGCTCGACGCTTGCCGGCTCGCTGCTCGGCCTCAACGGCGGCTACGTCGCGGCCAGCGCCACGGCGACCATCAACATCAACAGCCATGCCGACATCAACGGCCGTGGCGATGTCACCATTTCCGCGCATGCATCGGAGACCGCCTCGGATCCGGCGGTCGCGTCCACCTTGCTCGGCAGCCTCACGCCGGTCGCGGCCGGTGTGGTCGTCGGCAAGATCGACGGCGTTGCCACGACCAACGTCGCCTCGGGCGCGACGATCAATGCCGGCGGCAATCTCGAGATCAAGGCGCTCAACGATGCGACCCTCGCCGTCTCGGCCGTCGCCGCGTCGACGAGCGCTCAGATCGTCCCGACGGTGGCCTATTCCAAGGGATCGGTGACGACGATCGCGAACGTCGAGAGCGGCGCGCATCTTGCTGCGGGTACGGTGAACACCAGCGGCAGCACGCTGAAGGTGCGTGCGATCAACAACAATTCGTTCTCGACCAGCGCAACGTCGGTTGCGGCGCCCGGACTGGGAGCGAGCGGCGCCGTCGGTGGCGCGTTCGCCATCAGCGACATCACGACGTCCGTGACCGCGACGCTCGGCGCATCGCTCGGAACCGATACCGCCAACCGGATGAACGGTTCCGTTCTGGTCGAGGCGACGTCCGACACGACGAGCAATTCCACGATGGCTTCGTCGATCGCAGGCCTGCCGGCGCTGATCGCGGCGATCGAGCGAGGACTGCGCGCCGTCACCGCGCCGACGTCCATCATCCAGGACCACATGTCCTCGCTGGTGCCGCTGAACTTCAATTTCAAGGCCGCGGGCGCGCTTTCCCTGGCCAACAGCACCCAGAGCGCGACCGCTGCAATCGCGCAGAATCCGAGCGGCGGCGCGCCGAGCATCTATGCCAGCGGCAACGTCGCCGTCGCCAGCAACGTCATCGATCGCGGCGTTCGCAGCAATGCGACGGCCAGCGCGATCACCAAGGACGTGGTGTCTGGCGAGAGCACGGCCATCAGCGCGGCCGTCGCCTGGGGCAATTTCACCCACAACTCGAACGCTTATGTCGGCAACGGAACCCTGGTCAACGCGGCGAACATCGCCGTCGACGCGACCACCGAGCTGCCCATCACCAACACCTGGCTGAAATGGGATGGACTGGGTGCGGTGCTGAGCCACCTGAACGGCAATCTCGGTGTCGGCGGCAACATCCTGACCAGCTACGCCAATGCCACGGCGGACGCCGGCGACACGATCGGCATTTCCGGTTCGCTGAACCATTTCGTCGTGAACAACAACACGACGGCATGGGTCGCGGGCAGCGCGAGCCTGACGGCGACGTGCACGAGCGCGACATGCAGCAGCAGCTGGGCGGCCGGGATGGACAACGGCGACCTCCACACCTACAACGCCAGCATCCAGATCGCGGCGACCACGACCACGGCGTCGATCGACGCCGCCGGCAATGTCGGCACGCTCGGCTTCCTGACCGGCAACACGTCGGGCGGCTCTTCGGTCGGCGGCGCGCTCAATCTCGTTCAGTTCAACACCAACACCATTGCCGGCGTTTCGGACCGCGCGACGGTGCGGGCGGCGGACGACATCGCCGTCAACGCGATCACGTCCGACAAGTTCGTCGCCGTCGCGCCGTCGTCCGGCAAGGCCGCGGGCGCGCTGGCGCTGAACGGCATCACCTCGCTCGGCTTCCTGAACAACACGACCCATGCGTCGATCTCGAGCCAGGCCACCGTCTATGCCCCGACCGTCGGCATCCTGGCGCAGCAGGACATGTCGGTCGTGACGCTGTCCGGGGCGATGAGCCGGAATAGCAGCGGCGGCTCCGCGGTCGGATTGTCGGTCGCCTATTTGGGAGCCAATGCCGACACCTCCGCCTATATCGGCGATAACCATTCCGACATTCGCCCGGGCGTGTT
This sequence comes from Bradyrhizobium sp. 1(2017), assembly GCF_011602485.2. NCBI lineage: Bacteria > Pseudomonadati > Pseudomonadota > Alphaproteobacteria > Hyphomicrobiales > Nitrobacteraceae > Bradyrhizobium > Bradyrhizobium sp. 1(2017). Next base: position 2,996,805 of record NZ_CP050022.2, read on the forward strand.
CAGCTCCAACGATCCGTTTGCCGGCAACAGTGGCGGGAGCGGGGCGGTCAACGTCGACAATCTCACGATCAGCGCGACCACCTCGGGGCGCATCACCGCGGCTGCCGTGGCCGCGTCGATTTCGGAGCCGGCGGCCTCCAGTTTCTCCGACAAGGCGGGCGCTGCAGGTGCCGGCGCAACCGGAGGAACCAGCGGCGTGACGACGGCCGCGAGCAAGATCGGCTCGACTTCGGGATCGAGCACCGACGGCTTCAGCCTCGACCTCGCCGGCAGCTCGTCCGTCAGCGACGTCTCGTTCGGCACCAGCGCCTATATCAGGAACACGACGGTCAACAAATACACCACGACCGGCGCGGTGGCGACGAACACGATCGTCCAAGCGCTCAACGACACCATCCTCAGCAACGGTTCCGGCTCAGCGGCACTCAATCTGGCCGGAGCGTCCGCCCAGGGGGCTGCGATCGGCGGCGCCATCGCGGCGGCGATGTCCAACAATGCGACGCTCGCCTACATCTACGGCACCACCATGAACAACCAGAGTTCGGTGACGGTGCAGGCGCTCAATGGCGGCTCGGAGACCGTCGTCGCCATCGGCGTGGCGGGATCGAAATCCAACGCGGCCTCGCTGTCGGCCTCCGTCGGCATCATCACGGATAGCGCCAACGCCTATATCGAGAGCTCGACGATCACGGGGCAGGCAAGCGGTGTCAATCGGGCGCTCGAGGTGGATGCCTACCAGACTACGAACGTCGCGATCGGCGGCGGCTCGCTCTATATTTCGGGTGGCCAGGCCGGCGTCGGCATCGGATTGACCTATGCTTCGATCGCCGACCCCACCGGAGGAAATGCGACCGACGCGCACATCCGCAGCAGCTCGATCTCGAACTACGACACGCTGCTGGTGATGGCCGACACCGCCAGCGTCATTGCGGCCGGTGCGGCCTCGGGCGGGGCAGGGTCCAACGGTCTTGCCGGCGCGATCGTCGTCAGTGAGATCACGCCCACCACGACGGCCTACATCAGCAGCGGTTCGACCGTGAACATCAGCGTCGGGCGCGTGACGGTGCTGGCGGATAGCGGTGCGGTGTCGGCGCTGGACACGGCGCTCGGCAACCTCGTCAAGAAATCGAACAACAATCTTCTCGCCTCGGACACGTGCACCGTCGCCGGCGGCACGGGCGGGCAGAACTGCATCGACTTCGGTGCGGCCGCGCTCAACGGCGGCACCGGCAACGGTCCGGGCGCCAGCATCATCTCCGTTGCTGGCCTGATCCAGGCCGGCAAGAACAATGTCGGGGCCTCGATCGTCTATAACACCATCGCGACCACGCATTCGGCCTATATCGCCAACGTCCTGATGTCGGCGGGCAGCAACGGCAATGTCAGCGTGAGTGCGGTCGATTCCTCGAAGATTCAGGCGGTCACGATCGGCTTTGGTCTTGCGACCGGACAGTTTGCGGGCGTCGGCGGCACCACGATCAGCAGCATCTCCAACACTGTTTCGGCGGCCATCGGCAACAGCCAGTCGAGCACGACGCAATCGAGCGTCACGGCCAGGAACGTGTCCGTCACCGCGACAGACAATTCCAGCATCACCGGAAACGCCGCCGTCGCGGGTGCCTCGACGCAAGGCAGCGCCGCGGGCCTGGCGTTGGTGAACAGCAGCATCGCCAACAATGTCAGCGCCGGTGTGACCGGCTCCAAGCTGATCGCCTCGGGCAACGTCGCGATCGGCGCGAACTCCAACGCCAGCATCTCGACCGTGGCCGTCGGTATCGCGATGTCCTCGCAGGTGGGGCTGGCCGGCTCCGTCGCCACCAATCTGATGGGCACGAACGTCACGGCCAGCATCACTGCCGCCGGCGCCAACGGCATCAATGGTGCCGACGTCACCGCCACCAACAATGTCGCCGTGATCGCCGGCAACAACGACAAGGCGGCGGTGTTTGCCGGCGCCGTGTCGATCAGCAAGGGCGCGGCCGGTGGCGCGGGCTCGCTGGTGACCAACCAGATCACCGGGACCACCGCGGCCTATATCAGCGGGGCGAACACCAAGGTCGATGCACTCGGCACCAGCTCGACCGATACCCTCTCGGTCAACAACGGCACGCTCGTCCATGCCTTCGATCTCGGCACGGCCCGCGCGCCGAGCGACACGACGCCCGATCTCTCGGAGAACCAGGACACCGTGCGCGGCCTCGCCGTCGTCGCCAGCTCGCACCAGGCGGTCGTGACCAACGTCGCTTCGCTCGCCGCGAGCAGCGGCATCGCCATCATGATCAACCCGATCACCAATGTGATGAGCGGGGCGACCCAGGCCTATATCGACAGTGCGGCCATCGACACGCGCCTGACTTCGTCGACGCTGGCGCCCCAGATCGAAGTCGCGGCGTCGAGCTTCTCCTATTCCGGCGCGTTCGGCGCCGGCATCGTTCCGCCGACCGGAAACGGCGGCGGCGGCGCCACCATCATCAGCACGACGATGTCGCGCGGGACATTCGCATACATCACCAATGCCACAGTTGGCGGCGTGCAGTCGTCGAGCCCGACGGTCGGCGCCGTCACGGTGAAGGCCAATGCCGAGCAGGATGCGTCCTCGATCGCGGTCGGCTTCAACACCGGCTCGGTCGGGCTGAACGTGTTCCTGGCGACGACGGAAGCCTATGTCGACGGCGGCGCGCTGACGGCCTCGTCGCTAACCGTGAACGCCAACAACAACACCGGAATCTTCTCCGCGAACGGCTCGGGCGCCTATGGCAGCCAGGCCGCGATCGGCGCGGCCTTTCTGGTCCAGGTCTCCTCGAACCGGACCGAGGCCTATGTCGGCGACGAGTTCCACTACCAGGGCAACGGCGCCGCGCACACCACCGCGCTCAATCTGAGCGGCGCGCTCGACGTCGAGGCCACCACCAAGAACCGCTTCGAGGCCTATGCGGTGGGCGGCGCGCTCTCGACCGGCACGGCGGCGATCGCCGGCATGGCCAACATCGAGATCGCCAACAACACTACCATCGCCGGCGTCTACGACACCACGCTGCAATCGGTGACAGGCGGCGCGGCCGGCGCGGTCACCATCAATGCGACCGAGGACGTCGCGATCAAGGAGATCGCCGGCGCGCTCGCGGTCGGCGCCAGCGGGGCCGGGGTCGGCGTCGGCGCCGCCGCCAACATCGTCGCGTTCAAGAGCCAGACCATCGCGGAAAGCCGCAACAGCAATCTAAATTCGTCCGGCGCGATCAACGTCAATGCGCTCAGCACCAAGGAAGTACTGTCCTACGCGGTGACGGCCGGCATTGGCGGCAGCGTCGGCATCGGTGCGACCGTCGGTGTCATCATGATCGGCACCAACACCGCCGATCCCGACACGCAGGGGCAGCAGACCGGCCAGCTCAACCAGAATGGCAACGGAACGATCGCGGCAGTGAACGCGAGGACGAGCACCGCGCAGGGCAGCGATGCGGTCGCGAGCGGGACGGCCGGTAATCCCAACAGCGCCAACGTGACGTCGACCTACAACGTCAGCAACGTGCTCACCGGCGGCGATGACGGCGTCACCGCGCAGATCGCCGGCGGCAACGTCACGGGCACGCAGGTCAATGTCGGCGCCACCAGCGCCAATGCGGCCAAAATGTATCTGCTCGGCGCAGGCTTTGCGAAGAACGTCGGCATCGGCGCCGGTATCGGCTACACCAGCGTCAACAGCAGCGTGCTCGCAAATCTGAGCGCGATCGTGTCCGCGCCGACCGTGACTGTCGCGGCGGTCGTCAGGGATGCCAGCACCGGGCCTTATGGCGGCAAGACCATCGACACCGAGGCGATCGCGGGCGGCGCGGCGCTTTACTTCGGCGCCCAGGCAGCGGTGGCCTTCGGCAATGTCACCAACACCGTGACGGCCCAGCTCGGCGGCCAGGTCACCGGCACGGGCGGTACCGGTGTCGCCGTCATGGCGCAGGACTCCACGACCCAGTCCGTCTTCACGGGCGGCGTCACCGCCGGAGCCGCGGCGGTCGGCGCCTCGGTGGCGACGGCCGGACGGTCGAGCTCGGTCGCGGCGAAGGTTCTGGACGATGCGACCGTCAATGCCTCGACGCTCGCGGTGGGCGCGGCGGGAGCCGGCAAGTTGTCGACGACCGCAACGGCACTCGGCGGCGGCATCCTCGCTGGCGTCGGCGCGGATGCGGAGGCGCACGAGAATTCGACCGTGACCGCAGAGATCGGCGCGGGTTCCTCGATCACCACCTCCGCGACCGGTGTCGGCACCTTGGTGACGGCATCGGTTACGCCCAATCTGTCGAGCGAGGCGATCGGCGTCTCGGTGGGGGGCGGTGCAGTTGGCGTCGCCATCGCCCAGTCGACGGTCGGAGCCACTGTTACGGCTGATGTCGGCGACAACACCGTCTTCTCGGGCGGCGCGCTCGCCGTGACCGCGATGGCGCTCGTCCCGATCATCGGCACGCAGACCAATACGGACGGAAGCACGACGACGCTCTATGGCACGACGACCTGGGCCAAGGCGCTCGCCGGTGGCGGCGGCTCGCTGATCGGCGCGCAGGGCAGCTACGCCAGGGCTTCCCAGAACGCGACCGTCAGCGCGTATGGGGGAACCGGGATCGAGCTTCCCAACGCCGATGTGCTCATCGCGGCGCAGAACGACAGCGCTCAATACGCCGAAGCGACCGGCCTTTCGAGCGGCTTCCTTGCCCTGGGCGCGACCGTCGCCCAGACCTCGTCGAACGCGCATACCTACGCCTATCTGGGCGCGCCCGCGGACATGGATAACCTCAACCGCGCCAACTACACCGGCATCCTCGAGATCACGGCCACCGGCACGGATGCCAATGTCTCCAACGCGACGGTGGGCGCGGGCGGCACCTATGCCGGCGCGGCGGCGGTCGCCACGACCAACTCCACAGCCGTGACCAACGCGCGGTTCGACGGTGGCACGACGGATGACACACTCTATTTCGGCGGCATCAAAGTCGCGGCAGAGCACACCACCAACTATGCCGCGAGCGGCGACGCCTTCCAGGCGTCCACGGCCGGCGTCTCCGCCGGCAAGGCGCAGAACGACGTCACTTCGACCACCACGGCCGAGATCGGAACCCACCTGATCATCAACTCGGATGGCGGCGACATGGTCGTCACGTCCAAAGATAACGTGAACCAGGCCGGTGGCGGCGCGCGTTCGGGCTCCGGTGGCTCGTTCTCCGGTGCTGCTGCGCTGAGCGACTCCGATGTCACCCAGACCGTCACCACCAATATTGGCGCCGGGACGATCCTGAGCCTCAACGGTGACCCGCGGACGGCGATCGGCGTGATCGACATCGAGGCCTATAACACGCTGAACACCAGGGACACGGCGAGCCTCGCTACGGCCAGCTTCTTCGCCGGCGGCGGCGCCGAATCCAACATGACGGCGAACGCCACCCTCGCGGTCAACATCCATGCCCGGGAGCTGTTCAGCGTCGGCAAGATCTTCATCGGCACGGCTGCGAAGATGGCGGCGTCCAACAATGCCAATGCCAGTCTCTACGGCGCGATCGCGGGCGTTGGCGCCAGCACCAACACCTGGGTCCACGCCAACCAGGACGTCACCGTCGACAGCGGCACGACGATCCAGGCCTGGCGCGACATCAACATCTTTGCCGGCATGTCCGGCGATACCATCACCTTCAGCAGCATCCAGGCGACTGCGACGACGGTCGTCTACAACAATACCGCCATTCCGATCTCGACCCTCTACCGCGGCACGGCCAATGCCGGCGACGACAGCACCCTGACGCTCTCCGACGGTTCGCGTGTGCTCGGCGTTCGTGACATCTACCTGGGCGCAACCCAGGGGCAGGTCACCGCCTCCGGCAACGGCAGCAACTACAATCCGTATCTGGACATCTTCAGCGCCAAGAACAGCGACAACCACAGCCTCACCAGCGGAACCGGCGATGTCGCGCTCAACGGCCTGGTGGTGGCGGGCATCAACAGCGACGTGCTCATCACCATCGATCTCGGTGCAGGCGCGCCGACCCTGAGCACGACGAGCCCGTACTCGTCGCTGTCATCCACGCTCGAATACGTCTCCGATATCGATCATTTCAGCCCGGTGAAGAGCTGGAACCACCAGACGGTGCAGTACACCATCGTCGGCGGCTTCAACCCCTACCAGAACGTCGTCAACCAGCTCGTTACGCTGACCGGCCTCACCGAGACGCAGATCCGGAGCGCGCTCGCGGTGCGGACCCCGACGCCGACGATGGCGCCGTCCGGCGCCGATCCGACCGGCGATATCCAGCGCCAGATCAACGCGTTGATCCAGCAGGCGCCGTATACCTCCGACGCCCCTGGCAATGCCTTCGCGTTCGGCGACATGCTGGTGTCTGCTGGCAACGTCTCGATCCTTGCGCAGAAGCTGACCGGAAACAGCCTCGCCGGTCATTCGGCGCCAGCGGTCATCGCGCGCGGTTCGCCGATGATCAAGGTCGAGAACCGCGGCCTCGACTTCATGGACTTCGCGAACCTCACTGTCACCAATGTCACCGGCGGCAACATCACCTACCGTCAGGTCAACCATGTCGATCCGGATTCGCATTCCAACGTGACCTTCACCGCCACGCCGAGCGCGACGCCGATCATCGACATCTCGGCGACCTACAACCGCGTCGATCCCGACAGCGGACTCGGCGTCGACGGCAGCGGCAACCAGCTGACCCGCAAGCCCGACATCTATTTCGACGGCATCGTCACCAACGAGGGCGGTCTGCTCAAGATCACCAACAATCTCGGCAGCATCGTCGCGTCGCAGTCGCTCAATGCCGCCACCATCCAGATGGTGGCGCCGAACGGCTCGTTCGTGTTCCTTGGGGGAATCGGCAGCTTCTACAACTCCAACCACGATGTCACCGCGCAATGGGCTGGTGTCCAGTACAAGCCGGCGGACAACGACACGCTGACGGCGGTGATGGCGGCGGCGACCTACCTCGGCGCCTATGGCGCATACGAGTACAGTCCGCATATCGGCGCAGGCGGCAATCACCCGTATTTTTACTACTGCTGCGTCGACGGCAATACGGGCGTTCAGCAAACGGCCGCCAACAGCACGATCTTCACCGCGCGCATGCTGATGACGTATTACGACGGCCTGTCGCTCTATTCGGCAATCTTCCTGCCGATGGGATCCGGCGCGCCCGGTAACGGCAACCCGAACGCCGGCAGCGTGGGCAGCACCGCCACCCTCGCGGCGATGGAAGGTCCGACCGTTCAGACCATCACGACCGCGCCCTGGGAGCGGAATACCTATACGGGCCAGGGCGTCTACAGCAACACGACCTACGATTACACCACGACCTCGACGGACGCCCAGGGCAATACCGTCACCACCAACCACACGTCGACGTTCTACTCGCCGTTCAACTGCTCGGGATGCTCGGCCTACTTCCAGGTCGTCAATGTCCAGAATGACGTGATCACGCCGAGGACCGCGGCCACCAACGCTCAGTCGAACTGGAGCTCGACCACGCCCTCGGGATACCAAAACCCCGCGAACGCGCCCTTCATCCTCGGCCAGGCGATCATCATCTCGGCGGGTGTCATCAACGTCAACGGCCTCATCCAGAGCGGCACGAGCAGCAATTACTCGGTCGACATCGGCGGCGGTGCATTGTCCGCCATCAACAGCCTCAAGAGCGACAGCGCGGCCTTTGCCCAGGCCCAGGCCAACGCGCGGAACGGCAGCTATTACGACATCACGGCCGCTGCGACGACGCAGGTCGCCAGCGATCTCAAGATCGGAGTGAGGTACAACGCGCTCACCGACCAGATCCTCGTGAACGGCGTGGTGCAGGGCTCGGGCGGCTACGTCTATCTGAACGGCAAGATCATCTCGACCTCGACCGACGGCACGTCCCAGGGCACGATCGCGGTCAAGGGTGGTGCCGGCTCGATCACGGTCAACAACACGACCGGGCTCCAGCTCGTCACCAACACCATCAACACCGGCGTCAGCGCGCCCAGCGTGATCCAGATCGTCGATCAGCTCCAGCAGCAGACGACCTGGTACGTCTACAATCCTTCCGCTGCGGGCGCGCAGCAGGTGTCGACGTACAGGACGGCTGGCGTCAATGCGAGCGCGTACACCGCCGCGATGCTGACCGGTATGAGCGGAACTGCGAACATCCAGTACGCGGTGAAGCCCAACATGTACTACCAGTGGGTCGACACGGCGACGCTCGATCGTCCGGCGACCAGCACGCAGTTCGATTATGGCTGGCACTACACGCCGAATGCGGCGACCGGTGAAAATTGGACCCGCACCATCAGTCTGGTCGAGAACGTGATGCAGGCCACGGGCGGCGGCGGCAACACCGGCCAATTGCAGACTGCGAATTTCCAGGAAGTCATCACCGCGACCGGTTCGTACCACGATGCCGGCGGCAACACCCATCCCGACAAGTGCTGCGGCACGGACGCCCAGTTCAACTGGTACCAGCAGATCTACGATCACCTGACCCTGACGCTGACCAACACGGTCAAGGCGTCGAACCCGATCAATATCCAGTTCAGCGGCGGCGGCGCGAGCACTGTCAATGTCAGCTCGAATTCCGGAATCGTCATCAACGGGCCGATCAACAACCTGTCGGGGTCGACGACGGTGATCGCCACCGGTGCCAATTCGGCCATCACGTCCGGGGCGAACGCGAACAACCCGATGATCTCGGGCAAGAACGTGACGCTCCAGGCCGATGGCGGCATCGGTTCGCTCGGCGCGAACGGCGTTCCCGTCCAGGTGCAGGTCTACGGCGGCAATCTGACCGCCACCTCGATCGATCGCGACATCGCGATCGCGGCCGTCGGCTCGCTCTCGATCAACCAGGTCGCCGTCACGTCGGGTGTCTCCGGCCGCGCGCCGCAGGGCAGCGTCTTCATCTCGGCGACCGGCGACATCAACTCGGTGGCCGCTTACAACGTCGCCACCCCTGTGGTGATCGGCAAGAATGTCGAGATCAACTCCAGCGCCGGCGCGATCGGCGCGACGAGCGCCGTCGTCAACGGCGCGTCCACCCTGACCAACATCAATCCTCTGGTGATCCAGGCGACGGGCACCACGCAGGCCGACGGCGCGGTCGACGGCGGCGTTCTCGACAGTGCTTCGGCTACCGGCACCTACATCGTCCAGTCCAAGGGTGATTTGCGCCTCGGCACGATCCAGTCGACCGGCGGCCCGGTCTTCCTGGAGGCGGCGGGGTCCGACGGCAACCAGGCCAGCATCCTGAACGGGCGGGCAGTGGTTGGTCTCACCCCTGCGCAGACCCAGCATCTCCAGAGCGTCTGGGCGAGCCTCGACCTGCTCAGCGGCAACGCCGCGACCAACGCCGTCAACAGCTACCAGTCCATGGTGACGTCGGCCTATAACGACTACTTCCAGCTCAAGAACATCGCGTTCCCGAACGGCACCACCTACGCTCCGACCTCGGTCGGCCTGACGGTGCTGCGGGCGCAGGTGGCCGCCAAGCTCGGCATCGACCCCGCCAACGTCACGACGACGCAGATGAAGAACGAGGCCACGACGCGGTTCCTGAGGGATCAGTTCCTGCTCGGCCAGATCACCACCGACCAGCTCAAGAGCTCGCTGACGACCTTGCTCGGCACCGCTCCGGCGGACCCGCTGGGGACGCTGTTCGGCAGCTCGCTGTCGTCGACCCTGTTCACCAAGCTGTTCGATGGCGTCTCGACGGCCAATCAGCGCATGCCGAGCAATACGGCGCTGCAGACGGCGCTCAATGCCTACAATGCGAGCTACACCTACACGCTCGCGTCGACCGAGCGGGTCTACGGCATCATCACCGCGGGTTCGCAGTGGACGCAGAGCCAGCTCGCCTACACGGTGTCGTCGTCGGCCGTCGGTGCGGCTCCGCCGCCGATCGACGACAATGTCATCGCGAATGTCAGCGCCAACCAGATCATGCTCTACGCGCCGCGCGGCTCGGTCGGCAATTCGGCCGCGCCCCAGACGTTCACCTTCACCAGCGTCGATTCCTCGTCGCTGACGCCGGAGCAGAGGGGCCTGCTCGCCACGGCCGGCCCCGGCCAGCTGACCGTCGGCGCGGTCACGGACCCGACGACCCATGTCACGACCTATACCGTCAGCCTGTCGCAGCAGAACCTCGTCGTCGTCGACAACCCGATCGCGATCTCGGCCAAGGCGCTGACCAATATCTATCTCGGCAGCAAGAACAGCCTCGCGCTCGGCGGCGTCACCGCCAATTACGGCCCGATCGTCGCGGCACAGGCCAACGGCATCGAGGTGACCGGCCGCGGCGACGTCAAGCTCGACGCCGTCACCAGCGTCTCCGCCAATGCGAGCGGGCCGGTGATATCAGGTGACATCGGCAACCTGACCCTGATTGCCGAGCATGGCAATGTCGGTACCAGCTCGAACGCGCTCCAGATCGCGTTCGCCGACCCCGGCAACGACCAGCTCGACCGGGTCTCGTCGGCGCAGGGCATCTATGTGAAGCAGACCACCGGCGATCTCATCCTCGGCAACATTTCCGCCGGCAATGCGATCCAGCTCGCCGCAACCGGCAGCATCTTCGCCGAAGCCGGCTTCACCGACCGCACCGCGATCCACATCCTCGGCACCGACCTCGACCTGCGCGCCGGCGGCGATATCGGCTTCAACGGCTCGGCCTTCCAGCCGCTCCAGGTGAACATCTCCGGCGCGCTGACCGGCTCGGCCGTCGGCGACCTCAGCATCCTCGCGGTCACCGGCGACCTCGTGGTCGGCGGCACCTCCGGGACGCTGACGGCCGGCGGTGCTCTGACGCTGAACGTTTCGCGCGGCGCGCTCACCGTCAATGCCGACATCACCAGCGGCGCCCTGATGCAGCTGCTCGCCAACCGCGGCATGACCTTTGCGGCCGGCACCAGCGCGGCGCCGGTGGTTGCGACCAGCAGCTCGAATGGTGTCACGCTGGTCGCAGCGACGCTGTCGATGGGCGCCCATGCGGCCATCAATGCGGCCGGACTGATCTCGGTGACCACAACGGGCGATGCGGCGATCGGTCAGCTGAACTCGTCGCTGTCCTACGCGGCGGCCTCGAACGCACCGTCGATCATCGTCACCGCCGGCGGCGTCGCCTCGCTTGGAGCGATCATCGACAATGGCGACGGCCAGACCAAGTTCGTCGCGTCCGGCGCGGGCTCCGAAGTTTCGCTGAGCGCATCGAACGGCATCGGCAACGCGACCAGCCGGTTCATCCTCAGCGCCGCACGGCTGTCGGCCAGCGCGAGCGCCGGCGACATCTACGTCAAGGTTCTCACCGACATCGAGGCGAGCCTGTTGTCGGCAGCGAGGGGCAGCGTGGACATCATCGGCACGGGCGGCCTGACGCTCGACCAGGTGGTGGCGGGCACGGCAACGGGCGCGAGCGGCAGGTTCAGCGCCGTCGCGAACAACGGCAGCATCGTCATCGGCACCGCCGACAGCAGCGGCTCGCAGACGGTCCATGCCACCCAGAACGTGACGTTCAACGCGCTGGCCGCCACCGGCAATGCCGGCGATGCCGGCAATATCAACGTCACCGCCGACAACGGCTTCATCTTGGCGCAGACGGTGACGTCGGGCGGCGCAACCACGCTCGGCTCGGTGTCGGCCAACGGCTCGGCAAGGCTGATCGCGGCGGGAACCAATACCGGCCACAATCTCACGACGTCGACCGGCAACGCCGTGCTGCAAGGCACCGTCGTCCGTTGGGACAATCTCGGTGTCGGCGGCTCGCTCGGCGTCACGGCGACGACGGGTGCGATCACGCTCGGAACGGCCGTGAGCGGCGGCACGCAGACGCTGCATGCCGTGAACGACATCGTCTTCAGTCAGCTCACGACCACGGGCATCGCGGGCGATGCCGGCGATATCGACCTGCGCTCCGACACCGGTTCGATCCGGGGCGGGTCGATCTCCGCCAACGGCGACACGCGTTTCGTCTCGGCGGGCGCGATCTCGCTCGACCGCATCCGGGGCAACACCATCAAGCTGACTTCGCCGGGCGACCTCACGATCGGCTGGGTCAGCGTGGTGAAGCAGCTCGACCTCGCGGCCGACACGATCAACGTCAACGGTGAGCAGGTCCGCTCGACGCCGGCGATCCCGCTCATCATGAACATCACCGGCTATAATGGCGGCGTCGCGAAGTCCGCCAACGTCTCGATCGACCCCGACCACATCATCATCAACCAGTTCAGGGCGGTGGATGCGACCTTCTGGACCGACGCGCCTGCCGTCTCGATCGTCAACGGCTATATTCCGGGCCAGCTGATGCTCACCACCGCGAACGCGCAGGTGCTGCTCAACAATCGTACGCCGGCGCCGTCCAATTGGCCTGCGCTCCAGCTCTACCAGCCGGGCGGCGTGTTCACGATGAGTCAGATCGGCAACGCCAATGTCAGCAATGCCTATGTGGTGTTCTATACCGGCAACATCTCGGCGACCGTGACCAATTACGGTCCGACCCACACCTGCTGCTACGACTTCACCGGCGCCAGCATGGTGCGCAACATCTCGGTCGACGGCGAGGGCAACGAGAGCATCGAGACCTGGCTCGCGAAGAAGGACGGCGGGACGTTCTATCTGCTCGGCCTCTCCGGCCAGGCGAGGCTCGACGCACTGCTGACGCCGCGTCCGGTCGAGACCATCGGAGCCGGCCCCGCCGTCAACATCGAGGGGCTGAGCGACATGCGCAAGCTGCGCCAGAAGGGGCAGCGCGCGGGACGACCGGGCTGGAAGGATGCGGCGATCGAAACAGTGAAACCGGCAATCGGCCGTCTGGCAGAGGCATGGTGACGGGATTGGGCATGCGGGCTCTGCGGGCAGCGTTGGCGTTCGGGTTGGCAGCGTCCTGCATCGCCTCCGCGCGCGCCCAATCGATCAATCCCGGCGTGATTCAGAACGACATCGACCGCCAGCGACGGCAGCTCGAGCAGCAGAGTGCGCCGCCCAAGCTCACAGGGCCGGCGGTGATCGGCGGCGAACGGGAAAAGTCCCAGCTCCTGAAGCCGGGTGGGCCGAAATTCCGCCTGCGCAAGGTCACGTTTAACGAGTCCAAGTTCATCACGCCGGCGGAGCTGGACGAGATCGCGAGGAAGTATGTCGGCAAGGATGTCGACATCGCCGCGCTGTTGCAGCTCGTTGCCGACATCAACGCCGTCTACGCCGCGCGCGGGATCGTCACCGGCATCGCCACGCTGCCGGAGCAGGACGCCAAGGGCGGCATCGTCCGCGTCAAGCTCACCGAAGGCCGGCTCCAGAAGACGACCGTCGAGGGCAACAAGCAGACCCGTACCGACTATATCCTCGATCGCGTGAAGGCGCCCGAAGGCGAGGTCCTGGACGTTCCCAAGCTCAACCGCGACGTGATCTGGTTCAACCGCACCAACGACGTGCAGATCAAGGCGCTGCTCCAGCCCGGTACGAGTTTCGGTCTGACCGATCTCCAGTTCGCGGTGATCGAGCCCCCGGTCGACACCTGGCAGCTCTTCGTCGACAACCAGGGCGTGGAGAACACCGGCCGCTGGGAAGGGGGCACCTTCTACAAGCGCCATGGCCTGTTCGGCGTCGATGACCGCCTGACCCTCTACGGGGTCCGCTCCGACGGCAATCTCAACGGCAATGCCGCCTACAGCATTCCGGTCAATCCCTGGGGCGGCCGCGTCGGCGTCAGCTACACCGAGGGCAAGATCAAGATCATCCAGGGGCCGTTCGTCGCGCTCGACGTCACCGGACGCTCAAGCCAGGCTTCGGTCAATTTCAGCCAGCCGGTCTGGGTGACCCAGGACTGGCTGGTGCTGCTCAACGCAGCCCTGACCGAGGGCAAGACGGTCAGCCGCTTCGCCACGGTCGCCGTCACCGACGATCACTACGACAGGGCCACCGCCGGCGTCTCGGTGACCAAGTCCGGCAACACCTATTCGATCACGGTCTCGCCCGCCGTGAACTACATCGAATGGCAGGATCACGTGCTGGGCTACAACCGCACGTTCAACACCTATACCGGCTCGTTGCTCGGAACCAGCGCGGCGGGACCGGCGAATTTCAGCGCCAATGTGCTGGCGAGCTGGCAGTACACTCAGGAAAAGCTGCTGCCTGGCGACCAGGTCTTCTCGATCGGCGGTCCCACCACCGTGCGCGGCTATCCCTCCAACTCGGCGTCCGGCGACAGCGGCTATTATTTCAATGCAGAGCTGCACTACAATTGGTCGCAATGGCTGAGGGGTTTCGACACCTACATCTTCACCGACTGGGGCGCGGTGTATTCGACATTCCCTGGGGTCACCGAGCTCGCCTCGGTCGGGGTCGGCTTCTCCTGGACCTACGCGCCGTGCATGACGTTCGAGGCAAATTACGCGACGCCGCTGAAGATGGCGGTCTCGACCCAGAACCATTACGAAGCCTATGGCCGCATCATCTTCCGGCCGTTGCTGATGTTCCAGAAGGAAGCCCCCGCGCCCGTGGCGGCGGTCGCCGGCAAGAGCAGGTCGTAGCCGCGCGCTGCCTCGTGCCCCGGACGCAGCGCAGCGCCACTTTGGCGGTGCGCTGCAGAGCCGGGGTCCAAGCAGCGGCAAGTGCTGTGGCTTCCTGGGTCCCGGCTCTGCGGAGCGTCACTGCGTGCCGCACCGCGTCGGGGACACGAAGATTGTTGCCCGACGCTGCGCTTGCAATGACGGAGGATGGTGCGGCGTGCTACCGCCGCAGCGTAAATTCCGTTGCGCTGCGCCGATGCTCCCATTTCGCCTGCTCCAGCTCGGGCCGGTCGCATTCGGCTTCCGGATAGCCGATGCAGAGATAGGCGATGAATTTCCAGGATGGCGGCACCTCGAGGATGGCGTGAATGCGATCCGGATTGAGGATCGACACCCAGCCGAGGCCGATGCCTTCGGCCCGCGCGGCAAGCCACATCGCGGTGATCGCGGCGACCACGGAATATTCCGTCGTTTCCGGCATCGTCGCGCGGCCGAGACCGTGGCCGATGTCGCTTTCCTTGTCTGCGAACACGGCGAGGTGGCCGGGCGCCTGTTCGAGGCCCGACAATTTGAGCGTGGCATAGCGCGTCGCGCGCTCGCCGGCATAGGCGTTCAGGGCATCGGCGTTGCACGATGTGAAATCGTCGACCACGGCGCGGCGGCATGCCGGATGGTCGACGATGACGAAGCGCCAGGGCTGGCTGAGGCCGACCGAGGGCGAGAGGCACGCGGTCTCGATCAGGCGATCGACGGCACCGTCCGGCAGCGGGTCCGTTCGAAAGCGGCGCACGTCGCGGCGCCACACGAACAACTCGCGCAATTTCTGGCGGAAGATGTCGTCGAACTCGACCATGAGGTCAGCGTCCCATCTGGAAGGAAGCGGTCACCAGCAGGATCAGGATCTCGCCCGTCTGCTCGAACGCACCGAGGATGTCGCCAGTCTGCCCGCCGATCTGGCGGACGGCGAGCCGCGCCAAAATCAGGCCGGCGAGTGTTAGCAGGATCAGGGCGGTCAGCGCCTTGCCCGGCCCGAGCGCGAGGGCGAGAACGAACGTCCCAAGTGCGAAGGCGATGGCCACGCTGCGGCCTGGCGGCGATCCCGCGCCGGCCGACAGACCGTCGGGCCGCGCGGGCGGCACCAGCGACATGAAGGCGGGCACGCCGGCGCGGGCAGCCGTGTGCGCCGCGCACAGTGCGAGCATCACAGCAAAAGGATTGGCGATCGCCGCGAGCGCACCCCAGCGCAAGCCGAACGACAGGATCAGCGCGCAGACCCCGTAAGTGCCGATCCGGCTGTCGCGCATGATCTCGAGCTTGCGTTCGCGCGTGCGCCCGCCGCCGAGTCCGTCGGCGGTGTCGGCAAGCCCGTCCTCGTGCAGCGCGCCGGTGATGAGGGCGGTCGTGGCCAGCGCGAGCAGGGCGGCAAGGTTTGGCGTCAGTCCGACGCGGATGGCGACCTTGTAGACGAGCGCGCCGGCAAGTCCGACCAGTAGTCCCGCGACAGGCAATGCCCAGGTCGCGCGCGCGATCGCGCCGTCGCCGGCGGGCTTCGCCGATGCCACGGGAAGGATCGTGACGAAGGATGCGGCCATCCTGAGATCGGCGACGAGGTCTTTCAAAAGTTCCACGCGCGGCGTCATTTCAGTTTCATCGGCAGGCCGGCCACGACGAACTCGACTTCGTCGGCAGCAGCCGCGGTGACCTGGTTCATGATGCCGGCGGCGTCGCGAAAGCTGCGCGCCAGCGCATTGTCGGGCACGATGCCGAGACCGACTTCGTTGGTGACGAGTACAACCGGGCTTTTCAGCCGGGGCAGGGCGCCGGCAAGCGCCTCGACCTCGCGCTCCCAGTTGCGCTCCGCATGCATCAGGTTGGAGAGCCACAGGGTCAGGCAATCCACCAGCCTTGCGCCGCCGCCATCGCTTGCGACCAGCGCGGGAACGAGATCGAGCGGCACCTCGCGTTCGATCCAGTCGGTTTCGCGGCGCGCACGATGCCTGGCGATGCGCGCTTCCATTTCGGTATCAAGCGCCTCGGCCGTCGCGACATAGACGGGCCGGCCGGGAAAGGCCTTCGCGCGCGCTTCCGCACGCGTGCTCTTGCCCGATCGCGCTCCGCCCGTGATCAAGATGACGGCCATCAAAATCTCCTGTCGGGCAGCACTAATCACCAATCACGGCCAAAGACAAAGCCGAAATCAGCCAGGCGGGGGCTTGCGCTCCGGGTTGGCTTTGCGCAACAGGAGCGGGACAGGAGACGAATGTGGGCTTTGCGGGGGCGATGGTGGTGGCGATGGCGGTGGATGCCCTTCTGGGCTGGCCGTCGTGGCTGTTCGCCCGGATCGGCCATCCCGTGACCTGGCTGGGCCGGCTGATAGAGGCCATCGACACCGCGTGGAATCGCGCGTCCGATCCGCCGGCGCTGCGCCGCGCTGCTGGCGTCGCTGGCGCGCTGCTGGTCATCACGCTCTCCGTTGCAGTCGGCGCGGTGGTTCAGTCCTTGCTACCATGGGGCTGGATCCAGATCGCGCTGGTCGGCATCCTCGCCTGGCCGCTGGTCGCGCTGCGCTCGCTGCATGATCATGTGGCTGCCGTCGCAAAGCCGTTGAGCGCCGGTGACGTCGCCGCTGCGCGAGACGCGGTCTCGCGCATCGTCGGCCGTGATCCCGCGGCGCTCGATGAAGCCGGCATCGCGCGCGCGGCGATCGAGAGCCTCGCGGAGAACGCCTCCGACGGCATCGTGGCGCCGGTTTTCTGGGGTGCGCTGTTCGGCCTGCCCGGCATCTTCGGCTACAAGGCGATCAACACGCTGGACTCCATGATCGGCCATCGCAGCGAGCGGCACGAAGCCTTTGGCTGGGCTGCCGCGCGCATCGACGATGTCGCCAATTTCATTCCGGCGCGCCTGACCGGATTCCTGTTCGTGCTGCTGGCGCCAAGGCGATCGGAGGCGCTGGCGTGCATAACGCGCGATGCGCGCCGTCATCGTTCGCCCAATGCCGGCTGGCCGGAAGCGGCCATGGCCGGCGCGCTCGGCGTGCGGCTCAGCGGCCCCCGCATCTATCACGGCAGCGTCACCAACGAGCCCTGGCTCAACGAAGGCGGGCGCGAGCCGCTCGCTGCTGATATCGACGAGGGCCTGGCCGTGTATCGCCGCGCCATGCTGCTGCTCGCCGGCCTGCTTGCGATCCTGGCCTTCGCGTGAAACAACGGGGCATGCGCGAGCACGGTGGAAATCTCGATCTGGCCCAGCAGCGGTTTGGCGGACGCGCTGAGGACTGGATCGACCTCTCGACGGGGATCAACCGGCTGCCCTACACGGTCGGCGAGGTGAACGGCCGCGCTTGGAGCGCGTTGCCGTCGCGCGCCGAGATCGAGGCGCTGCATCAGGCCGCGCGGCACGCCTACCGCACGAGCGCGCCGATCGTCGCGATGGGAGGTGCGCAGGCTGCCATTCAATTGCTGCCGCAACTGGCGGCGCCCGGCCGCGTGCGCATCCTCGCACCGACCTACAATGAATATGCGGGGGTGCTGTCGGCCGCGGGCTGGGACGTCCAGGAGGTCTCCGGGCTGGACGCGCTGGCGGGCGCGGACCTGGCGATCGTCGTCAATCCCAACAATCCCGATGGCCGGACGTTTACGCCGGAGGATCTGCTTGCGCTTTTGCCGCGTGTTAACCGTCTCGTCATCGACGAGAGCTTCGCCGATGCGGTTCCGCAGCTGTCGCTTGCGTCCGAAGCGGATCGGCCGGGGCTGCTGGTGCTGCGCTCATTCGGAAAGTTTTACGGTCTTGCCGGCCTTCGCCTTGGCTTCGCGATCGGAAATGCGGCCGACGTCGGCAAGCTCGCGGCGATGTCGGGTCCATGGCCGGTGTCGGGCGCGGCAATCGAAATCGGCTGTCGCGCCTTGCGCGATGATGCCTGGGCCGAGACCACATCCGCGCGGCTTGTTCGCGATTGTGTACGTCTCGATGAGATGGCGTGCGGTCAGGGATGGACGCTCGTTGGTGGCGCGCCGCTGTTCCGTCTCTACGAAACTCCGGATGCACTTGCCGCGCAGGAGAAGCTCGCGCGTGGTCAAATCTGGTCGCGCGTGTTCGGGCGAGAACCGACATGGCTACGCCTCGGCCTTCCCGGCAGCGAATCCGAATGGATTCGCCTTGCCGAAGCCCTAGCGCGCTAGCGCGAGCAGACCGTCAACGTCGAGATGCTTTTCGATGTGATCGGCGAGGGCGTCGAGCGCACTCTCGACCCTGGCATGATAGGGCTCGTCGCCTGCGGGGATGTCGAGCTTGGCCAAGAACGCCTTGCGGAAATCATCCGACGTGAATACGCCGTGCAAATAGCTGCCCTGCACGCGCCCGTCGCCCGAGATCGCGCCTTCCGGCTCGCCATCCACGGTCGCAAATGGCCGCGCGCGATCCGGCCCATTGGTGCGGCCGATGTGGATTTCGTAGGCCTGGATAGGTTGCCCGGTCGCTGCATGCACGGCCGCAACGCGCGTCAGCGTCTTCTGCGGGCTCATCACCGTTGTCACATCCAGCAGCCCGAGGCCCGGCGTGTCGCCCGCAGGGCCCTCGATCCCATCGGGGTCGGCGACGCTGCGCCCGAGCATCTGATAGCCGCCGCAGAGGCCGAGCACATGGCCGCCCCTGCGGTGATGCGCGATGAGGTCGATGTCCCAGCCCTGCGCGCGCAGGAAGGCGAGGTCGCCGCGGGTGGATTTGGAGCCGGGGATGATGACGAGGCGCACGTCGCCGGGAATGGCATCGCCCGGACGCACCATGACGAGATCGACGCCGGCCTCGAGCTTGAGCGGATCGAGATCGTCGAAATTGGCGATCCGCGACAGCGCAAGGCAGGCGATCTTGCACTGGCCCGGCTTGCGCGCGTCGCTCAGGCCCAGCGCATCCTCGGCCGGCAGCTCGCCGGCGCGTGCGAACCAGGGCAAGACGCCCAGGCCGCGCCATTCGGTCTTCTGCGCGATCAGCCTGTAGCCGTCGTCGAACAGCGTGGGATCGCCGCGAAACTTGTTGATGACAAAACCCTGGATCATCGCGGCATCGTCAGGATCGATCACCGTCTTGATGCCGACGAGCTGGGCAATGACGCCGCCGCGGTCGATGTCGCCGACCAGCACGACCGGAACGTCCGCCTTGCGCGCGAAGCCCATATTGGCGATGTCGGCCTTGCGCAAATTCACCTCGGCCGGACTGCCGGCGCCCTCGACCAGCACGAGATCGGCGCGCGCCTTCAGGCGCTCGAAACTTTCCAGCACCGCGCCCATCAGTGACGGCTTCATCGCCGCATAGTCGCGCGCCCGCGCGGTGGCGATGCGCTTTCCATGCACGACAACCTGCGCGCCGACATCTGTCTCGGGTTTGAGCAGCACCGGGTTCATGTCGGTGTGCGGCTCGACGCCGGCGGCGAGCGCCTGCAGCGCCTGGGCGCGGCCGATCTCGCCGCCATCGACGGTGACAGCCGCGTTGTTCGACATGTTCTGCGGCTTGAACGGGAGCACGGGCAGGCCGCGCCGCGTGAAAGCGCGCGCGAGACCGGCGACGATGAGCGACTTGCCCACGTCCGAGCCGGCCCCCTGGATCATCAATGCGCGCGCCATGGTGTTTTCAGAAACTTGGTGCCGTCAGAACTCGACGCCCGCCTGCCCCTTGATGCCGGAGCGGAAGGGATGCTTCACCAGCGTCATCTCGGTGACGAGATCGGCGATCTCGATCAGCTCGTCCTTGGCGTTGCGCCCGGTGAGGACGACATGCGTCATCTCAGGCTTCTGCGTCGTCAGGAATTCGACCACTTCGGCGATGTCGAGATAGTCGTAGCGCAGTGCGATGTTGATCTCGTCGAGCACGACCATGCGCAGGCTCGAATCGCGGATCAGCTCCTTGGCCTTCTCCCAGCCGGCGCGGGCGGCGGCGATGTCGCGCGCGCGGTCCTGCGTCTCCCAGGTGAAGCCTTCGCCCATGGCGTGGAACTGGCAGAGGTCGCCGAAATGGCCGGTGAGCAGGCGCCGCTCGCCGGTATCCCAGGCGCCCTTGATGAACTGCACGACCGCGCAGGGAAAGCCATGGGCGACACAGCGAACGATCATGCCGAAGGCCGAGGAGGACTTGCCCTTGCCGGCGCCCGTGTGGACGATGATGAGGCCTTTTTCGCCGCTCTTGGTCGCCATGATCTTGTCGCGCGCGGCCTTCTTCTTCGCCATTTTTTGGGTGTGGCGGGCGTCGCTTTCCTCGCCCGTTTGGGTCTCCGGTTCAGGTGTCATCGGTCCCGGTCCTTCGGCTTGACAAGTGGCGGCCGGCGGCAAATGGTGGGCCGGCGTTGGTTCCTGTCCTATGACAGGCGAAGAGGGAATGCGATAGGGTCCGAATCGGCAAGATTTGGGTCCAAAATGCAGCCGCCCCCGCGACCGTGACCGGAGAGATGCCCGAAGCCACTGACTCCCAAAAGGGAATCGGGAAGGTGGGGATCGAAGGGCAAAACCCTGCTCCGCAAGCCGGGAGACCTGCCAGCGCGGACGATTTTGGACCGGCGGACGGGGTGTTCCGCGACGGGGAAACGGGCCTCCAAAAAACGGTCCGTGCGCCTCTTCGCTTCCCGCTGTTTATTCTGGAAGGGGCGATGACGGTCACACTTCACGTCTGCATTACCTGCCGCGCCGGCCAGACGCTTGGCGAGGGCGAGACGACGCCCGGCAAGCGCTTGCATGGTGCGATCCTCGACGCCGGCGTGCCCGACGGCGTCCAAGTGGTTCCCGTCGAATGTCTGTCGGCCTGCAGCCAGGGCTGTTCGGTCGCGCTCAGCGCGCCCGGCCGCTGGTCCTATGTCTACGGCCGCCTGTCGGATGCGAATGCGCATGATGTCGTCGCGGGCGCGGCGGCCTACGCGGCCGCACCCGATGGCCTCGTGCCCTGGCGCAGCCGCCCGGAAATCTTCCGCAAGCAATCGCTTGCCCGCATTCCCCCCATTGCCGTCGTGCCGGAGGCCGCCGAATGAACTCGCTCGCAAAAGTCCCCGTCACGGTGGTCACCGGTTTCCTCGGCTCCGGCAAGACGACGCTGATCCAGCATCTGCTCGCCAATCCGGGCGGCAAGAAGCTCGCCGTGCTCGTCAACGAGTTCGGCAGCGAGGGGGTCGATGGCGAGATCCTGAAGTCCTGCGCCGACGCCAATTGTCCGGAGGAGAACATCGTCGAGCTCGCCAATGGCTGCATCTGCTGCACGGTCGCCGACGATTTCATTCCGACCATGGAGCAGCTCCTGGCGCGCCCGGTGCGGCCCGATCATATCCTGATCGAGACCTCGGGCCTGGCGTTGCCAAAACCGCTCCTGAAGGCGTTCGACTGGCCAGAGATCCGTTCGCGCATCACCGTCGACGGCGTGATCGCGCTGGCCGATGCCGAAGCCGTCGCGGCCGGCCGCTTCGCGCCCGATCCCGCCGCGGTGGAAGCGCAGCGCGCGGCGGACGAGAACCTCGATCACGAGACGCCTCTGTCCGAAGTGTTCGAGGACCAGATCGCCTGCGCCGACATCGTGCTGCTGACCAAGGCCGATCTTGCGGGCACGGCGGGAATCGAAGCGGCCAAGGCCGCGATCACCGCCGAGATGCCGCGCCGAGTGCCGATGCTGCCCGTCACTGACGGTGCGGTCGATGCGCGCGTCATCCTCGGTCTCGGTGCTGCCGCGGAGAACGATCTCGCGGCGCGTCCCTCCCATCATGACGGCGAGGAGGAGCACGAGCACGACGATTTCGCCTCGGTCGTGATCGACCTGCCCGAAGTGGCCGACATCGACGCGCTGGTCGCATCGGTCCAGAAGCTGGCGCGCGAGCAGAACGTGCTGCGGGCCAAGGGCTATATTGCCGTCGCAGGCAAGCCGATGCGCCTGTTGCTGCAGGCGGTCGGCGAGCGTGTGCGCCATCAGTTCGACAAGCCCTGGGGCGCAGGTGTCAGGCAGTCGAAGCTCGTCGTGATCGGCGAGCACGGCGATATCGACGAGGGCGCGATCAAAGCGGGACTCGGTGTCTGATGCACGTCGTCTTCCGCGAGAGCCGCGGTCTCGAGGAGACCGCGACGCCAAGAGACATCGGCCAGGACCCGGCCGATCTCGTGGTGCTCTCGTATTCGGATTCCGACCTTGCCGCGTTCGCGGCCGGCTGGCGGCGCGGCCGGCGCGGCCTGCCGTCGCTGCGGCTCGCCAACCTCGCAGAGCTCCGTCATCCGCTCTCGGTCGACACCTATATCGAGCGCACGCTGTCGCAGGCGCGCGGCATTCTGGTGCGGCTGATCGGCGGTGAGTCCTACTGGGCGTACGGGCTCGCGGCCCTGCAGCAACTTGCGAAGGATCGCAACATCGTGCTGGCCGTGTTGCCGGCGGACGGCCGCGATGACACGCGGCTCGATGCGTATTCGACCTTGCCGGTCTCGACACTGCGCCGGCTCAAGGTGCTCTGCGACACCGGCGGTCCGGTCGCCGCGCAGGCGGCGATTGCGCAGCTCGCGCTGGCCTCGGGTCTCTATGCGGGGCCGGTCGTCGGTGAAATGATCGTGCCCGAGATGGGATTTTATGATCCGGCGCGCAGTGTCATTGCTGCGCCGGTGGGCGGCGAGGGGAAACCGCGCGCGCTGGTGACGTTCTATCGTTCCTATCTCACCGCTGCCGACACCGGCCCGATCGATGCCCTGATCGCCGCGCTGCTCGAGAAGGGATTTGACGCCTATGGCGTGTTCGTCACCTCGCTGAAGGCTCCGGGCGTTGCCGATTGGCTGCGCGCGCATCTTGCGCAAAATCCTGCGGCGGCGATCGTCAACGCGACCGCGTTCTCGGGCCTGGGCGATGACGGCACGACGCCGTTCGATGCCGCGTCCTGTCCGGTGTTCCAGGTCGCGCTCTCGACGGCGCGGCGCGAGGATTGGGCGGAGTCGCTGCGCGGCCTGTCGCCCGGTGATCTCGCGATGCATGTGGTGCTGCCCGAGGTCGATGGCCGCCTGTTCGCGGGCGTTGTGAGCTTCAAATCCGCTGCGGAGCGCGATCCCGAGCTGCAGTTCTCGCATCTGGCGCACAGGCCCGATGAGGAGCGCGTGAGCGCCGTTGCCGCGCGCGTGGCGGCCTGGCGCCGTCTTGCGGAGACGCCGGCCAGCGAAAAGCGACTGGCGCTCGTGCTCCCGAATTATCCGGGCCGGCCGCACCAGATCGCGCATGCGGTGGGGCTCGATGCGCTGGCGTCGGTAGAAGCCTTGGCGTCCGATCTCGCGGAGGCCGGCTTCGATGTTGCGCCGGTCGATGCGCTCGGCGAAGCGCTGCTGAAGCAGTGTTTGACCTGGAGCGTGGCCGATTATCGCGCAGCGCTTTCGCGCCTGCCGCAATCCCTGCAGGACGATCTCGCGCAGGCCTGGGGCGCGCCGGAGAATGATCCGAGCTGCCGCGACGGCGCGTTCCACTTCGCCGCTGTCGCGTGCGGCAAGTCGATCGTCGCGGTCCAGCCCGAGCGCGGCGATACGTCCGCGCGCGATACCGACTATCACGATCTCGCGCGCACGCCGCGCCACTCCTATGTCGCGTTCTATCTGTGGCTCCGAGAGCAAGGCAGCGATGCCGTCGTGCACATGGGGGCGCATGGCACGCTGGAATGGCTGCCCGGCAAATCCGTGGCGCTGTCGTCGGGCTGCTGGCCGGAGGCCCTGATCGGCGATCTCCCCGTCATCTATCCCTTCATCGTTAACGATCCCGGCGAGGCCGCGCAGGCCAAACGGCGTATCTCGGCCGTCACTATCGGCCACCTGCCGCCGCCGCTTGCGGCGTCCGTCGTGCCGGAGGGGTTGCGCCGGCTCGAACGCCTGCTCGACGAATATTCGACCGCCGACGGACTTGATCCCGCGCGCCGCCAGCGCTTGATCGCAGCGATCCGCGACGAGGCGCGTGCGGCAGGCCTCGAAAATGATCTTGGCCTCGATGCATCGGCAGCGCCCGCCGAAGCGATCCCGCGAATCGACCGTTTCGTCTGCGATCTCAAGGAGAGCCAGTTCGGCGATGGCCTGCACGTGTTCGGCCGCGGCGCCTGCGGCGAAGCGGAGCGCGATGCGCTGCACGCCGCGCTCGCAGGCCGGCGCATTGCGCCGGGGCCGTCGGGCTCGCCCTATCGCGGGCGGCAGGACGTGCTGCCGACCGGCCGCAATCTCTTTGCCGTCGATCCGCGCGCGGTGCCGACGCCATCGGCGCATGCGCAGGGCATCAGGCTCGCCGAAGAGCTGCTCCGCCGGCACTTGCAGGATCATGGCGATTGGCCCAAGGGCCTCGTCGTCGACCTCTGGGGCTCGGCAACGATGC
This sequence comes from Bradyrhizobium sp. 1(2017), assembly GCF_011602485.2. Lineage (NCBI taxonomy): Bacteria > Pseudomonadati > Pseudomonadota > Alphaproteobacteria > Hyphomicrobiales > Nitrobacteraceae > Bradyrhizobium > Bradyrhizobium sp. 1(2017). The sequence continues at coordinate 3,021,654 of NZ_CP050022.2, forward strand.
GCACCGCGGGCGAGGAGTTCGCGATGGCGCTGCATCTGGCCGGCCTTGCGCCGCGCTGGGATCACGCCGCCGGGCGCGTCACCGGCTACGACATCATCGCGCCGGCCGAGCTCGGCCGCCCCCGCATCGACGTCACGCTGCGCGTTTCCGGCCTGTTCCGCGACGTATTTTCCGGCCTGGCGCAATTGTTTGAAGCCGCCGCCGAGGCGCTCGCGAGCCGCGAGGACGAGGGCGACGAAAACCCCTATCGTCACCGTGCTTCCCGCGTGTTCGCGCCGCGGCCCGGACAATACGGCGTCGGCCTGTCGGCAATCCCCGATGCCTTCACACCCGAGACGCGTGATGCCGCCGGCGAAGCCTGGCTGTCGGCATCGTCCTGGGCATTCCAGGCGGATGGCGCGTTGCAGCCGGATCGCGCCGGCATCGAACAGCGGCTCGCATCCGCTGACGCGTTCGTCCATGTACAGGACCTGCCGGAAACGGATCTCTTGCTCGCCGCCGACTATGCCGCGCATGAAGCCGGTATTGCGGCCGCAGCGGCGCATCTCGGTGCGGCAGGGCCGGCGCTCTATCACCTCGACACGACACGCCCCGACCAGCCGCACGCGCGCACATTGACCGAGGAAATCTCGCGCGTGGTCCGGGCCCGTGCAGCCAACCCGGCCTGGATCGCCGGCATGCTGCGCCACGGTTTTCGCGGGGCGGCCGAGATCACCGCAACGCTCGAGCACATGGCCGCCTTCGCGCATCTGGCCGACGCCGTGCCGCCGCATCTGTTCGATCTCTACTACGATGCGACGCTCGGCAATGACGATGTCCGCGCCTTCATGGCGCGCGAAAACCCGGCGGCGCTTGCTGCGATGGAGACATGCTTCACCCGCCTGCATGAGGCCTCGCTCTGGCGAACGCGCCGCAATTCGATCGCGGCTGCGCTGCGGGAGGCATCATGAGCGCGTCGGTGGTCAAGGGCTGGTGTCCCGGCGCGCTGCGGCCGATGCAATCGGGCGACGGGCTCGTGGTCCGCGTGCGCCCGTTCGGTGGGCGGCTCGAGGCAGCGCAGATCGCCGGCCTTGCGGAACTCGCCGATCGGCACGGCAATGGCCTGATCGACGTCACGAGCCGCGCCAATCTCCAGATCAGGGGTGTCAGCGATCAGAGCCACCGGCCGCTGCTCGACGGCCTCGCGCGGCTGACATTACTCGATCCTGACCCGGAGACGGAAACGCGCCGCAACATCCTGGTGACGCCGTTCTGGAGCCCCGGCGACGAGACGCAGGCGCTCGCGGCCGAGCTCGAGGAGGCGCTTGCCAATAGCGCGCTCGCACTTCCGACAAAATTCGGCTTTGCCATTGATGACGGCAGGTCGCGCGTGCTGGCCGGCGATTCCGCCGACGTGCGCATCGAGCGCGATCGCAGTGGCCGGCTCCTGGTGCGCGCCGACGGTGCGAGGCTCGGCCGTTCCGTCGGGCGTGGCGGCGCCGTGCCGACTGCGCTCGCGCTCGCAAACTGGTTCATCACGTCCGGCGGCATCACGGGTGGGCGAGGGCGCATGGCGGCGCACATCGCTTCCGGTGCGGCATTGCCCGGAACCTTGCGCGGAGAGACCGAGCCGGCCCCTGTGATGGCCGCGCTGCGGCCTGGACATTATCCGCAAGGCGCGATGGTCGGGGTCGCGTTCGGTCAGATGCTGCACTCGACCCTGCATCAATTCGCCGGTTGCGGACACGCCCTGCGCATGACGCCGTGGCGGATGGTTCTCAGCGAAGGCAAGCGTGCGATGCCGAACGGGGCGGGTCTCATCACTGAGCCTCATGATCCCGCGCTGCGCGTCATTGCCTGTAGCGGCGCGCCGCGCTGCCGCGAAGCCCATGCCGACACGCGCGCGCTTGCCGCCGCGCTCGCCCCGCGCATCGCGCCCGACACGCGACTTCACGTCTCCGGCTGCGCCAAGGGCTGCGCGCATTCCGGCACCGCCGCGGTGACGCTGGTTGCGACCGGCGCCGGCTTCGATCTCGTCCGCGGCGGCTCGACGCGCGACGAGCCTGCCTTGCGCGGCCTGAACGGCGCCGACATCGTCAGCGATCCCTCCATCCTGGTCGGAGGACACTGATGCCGCATATTTACGAGACCGACGGCGCGGCGATCTACCGGCAATCCTTCGCGACCATCCGCGCCGAGGCGGATCTTGCCCGCTTTTCGCCCGAGGAGGAACAGGTGGTGGTGCGGATGATCCACGCCGCCGGCATGGTCGGCCTCGAGGCGCATATCCGCTTCACGCCGGGCATGGCGGCCGCTGCACGCGCGGCCTTGCAGAAGGGGGCGCCGATCCTGTGCGACGCGCGCATGGTTTCGGAGGGAATTACGCGCGCGAGATTGCCCGCGGCCAACGCCGTGATCTGCACGCTCGGTGACGCCGCCGTTCCCGCCCTCGCGCAGTCCATGCGCAACACGCGTTCGGCCGCCGCGCTGGAGCTCTGGAGGCCGCATCTGGGTGGCGCGATCGTCGCGATCGGCAACGCGCCGACCGCGCTGTTTCACCTGCTGAACATGCTGGAGGACCGCGACTGTCCGCGGCCGGCAGCGATCATCGGCTGCCCCGTCGGCTTCGTTGGAGCTGCCGAATCCAAGGCCGCGCTGATGGCCGATCCGCCGGTGCCGGCGCTGACGGTCGAGGGCCGCCTCGGCGGCTCCGCGATCACGGTTGCTGCCGTAAATGCATTGGCGAGCCGGAGCGAATAGAGATGGGGCGCATCATCTGCTGCGGTCTCGGCCCCGGCGATCCTGATCTGATGAGCGTGCGTGCCGACCGCACGGTGCGCGGGGCGCAGCATGTCGCCTATTTCCGCAAGAAGGGCAGGCCGGGTCAGGCGCGTCGCATCGTCGAGGGCATGCTGGCTGCCGGTGTCACCGAATATCCGATGGAATATCCTGTCACCACCGAGCTTGCCTTCGACAGCCCCGAATACGTCCAGTTGCTCGCCGGCTTCTACGACGAATGGGCCGAGCGCCTGGCACGGCTTTCGCGCGCGGTCGACGTCGTCGTGCTGTGCGAGGGCGATCCCTATTTCTACGGCTCCTTCATGCATCTGCACGCGCGTCTGCAGGGCCGCGTCGAGATCGAGGTGATCGCGGGCATTCCCGGCATGGTCGGCTGCTGGAACGGCGTCGGACAGCCGATCGCGCTCGGCGACGACGTCACGACGGTGTTGATGGGCACGCTTCCCGAAGACGAGCTCGAGCGGCGCATGCGCGATTCCGATGCGCTCGTCGTCATGAAGACCGGCCGCAATCTCGCGAAGGTGCGCCGCGCGCTCGCATCCGCCGGGCGGCTGGACGATGCCTGGCTGGTCGAGCGCGGCACCATGCCGGGCGAGCGTGTCGCGCGGCTCGCGGAGATCGATGCCGACGACTGTCCTTATTTTGCGATCGTGCTCGTGCACGGCAAGGGCCGGCATCTGGACGCGGCCGAATGACGGGCACGCTGACCATCGCGGGCCTCGGGCCTGGCAGCGACGCGCTGGTGACGCCGGAAGTCTCCGCCGCGCTCGCAGCTGCCACCGATATTCTGGGCTATGCGCCCTATGTCGCGCGCGTGCCGCCGCGAGCCGGGCTCACCTTGCATCCGTCGGACAATCGCGAAGAGCTGCAGCGCGCGAGCCAAGCCCTGCAGCTCGCGGCCGAAGGCGGCCAGGTCGTCGTTGTCTCCTCCGGCGATCCCGGCGTGTTCGCGATGGCCTCAGCCGTGTTCGAGGCGCTCGAACAGGCGCCGCAATATCGGGAGCTGCCGATCCGCGTGCTGCCGGGCATCACGGCGATGCTGGCGGCGGCTGCCCGCGCCGGCGCGCCGCTCGGCCATGATTTCTGCGCGATCAACCTCTCCGACAATCTCAAGCCCTGGGCGGTGATCGAGAAGCGCCTGCGGCTTGCGGCGGAGGCTGATTTTGCCATCGCGATGTACAATCCGCGCTCGGCGAGCCGGCCGGAAGGGTTTGGCCGCGCGCTTGCGACGCTTCGCGACGCCGGCTGCGGCGAGCGGCTCGTGATCTTCGCGCGCGCGATCAGCGCGCCGGATGAGAAGATCCAGGCCGTCACGCTGAACGAAGCGACGCCCGAAATGGCCGACATGCGCACGCTTGTCATCGTCGGCAATTCGCAGACGCGCCGCGTCGGCCGCTGGGTCTATGCGCCGAGGCGGGCAGAATGACCAAGCCACTGCATGATCTCGGCCACGCTCTCGACCCGCAAACGTTCCGGCAATTGCGGTCGCGAGATCATGATCACGGGCAGGCCGAGCATGCGGGCCGCCTCGAGCTTGGCGCGCGCGCCGTCGCCGCCGGAATTGCGGGCGACGATCCACGCGATGCCGCGCGTGCGCATCATCTCAAGCTCGCCGTCGAGGGTGAAGGGGCCGCGCGACACGATCACGTCGGCCGCGAAGGGCAGGGGCGATTCGGGCGGGTCGACGAAGCGCAGCGTGTAGATGTGCTGCGGCTTCATCGCGAATGGCGCGATGTGCTGGCGGCCGATGGCGAGGAAGACTCTTGCCGGCGCCTCGGGCAGCGCGGCGACGGCGGCATTGACGTCGACGGCCTCGATCCAGTCGTCGCCGGGCGTTTTGGTCCAGGGCGCGCGCTCCAGTGCAATCAAAGGCGTGCGGTTGTCCGCACACGCCGCGGCGGCGTTGCGGCTCATCTCGGCGGCGAAGGGATGCGTCGCATCGATCACATGCGTGATGCCTTCGCGGCGGATGTAATCGGCAAGCCCGCTCACACCGCCGAATCCGCCGATGCGGGTCGGCAATGGCTGATCGGCCGGCGCGCGGGTGCGACCGCCATAGGAATACACGGCCTCGATGCCGGCACGCGCGATCTCCGCGGCGAGCAGGCTCGCATCGGCGGTTCCGCCCAGAATGAGGGCGCGAATCATGACTGATCCCTGGCTGACCATCATCGGTATCGGCGAAGATGGCCTTGCCGGCCTCTCCGAGGCAAGCCGAAAGGCGCTTGCCAGGGCAGAAACGGTCTTCGGCGGTAAGCGCCATCTTGCGCTCGCGGAAGTCGGCAGCCGCGGCCGTCCATGGCCGTTACCGTTCGACGCCGACGTCGTGCTGAGCTGCCGTGGGAGGCCTACGGCGGTGCTCGCTTCCGGTGATCCGTTCTGGCATGGCGCCGGAGCGGGCCTTGCTGAGAGGCTGAGTGCCGGCGAGTGGATTGCGTATCCCGCGCCGTCGACCTTCTCGCTCGCTGCCGCGCGGCTGGGCTGGCGTCTCGAAGCCGTCATTTGTCTCGGCCTGCACGCCGCACCATTCGAACGTCTCGTTCCGCATCTTGCGCATGGGGCGCGGATCATTTGCCTCCTGCGTGATGGCAAGGCGGCCAATGATCTTGCGAGATGGTTGACGGATCGCGGATGGGGCGCTTCTGCATTCTGGGCTCTCGCCGCGCTCGGCGGGCCGCGCGAAAATGTCCGGGAGCATTGCGCAAAGGACTTTGCCGGTGATCTCGCCGGAAATCTGGTCGCAGTCGCCGTGGAGGCGAGGGGCGCACCGGGCATTTCCCGCAGCTCGGGACTGCCGGACGATCTCTTCGTCCATGACGGCCAGATCACCAAGCGGCCGGTGCGCGCGCTCGCGCTATCGGCGCTGGCGCCGCGTGCCGGCGAGCGGCTGTGGGACGTCGGCGCCGGCTCGGGCTCGATCTCGGTGGAGTGGGCGTTGTGTGGGGGGACGGCGATTGCGATCGAGGTTCGCGAGGATCGCGTTGCCCATATTCGCGGCAATGCGGCAGCGTTCGGATTGGCGCATCGGATCAGTATCGTCACGGGACGGGCGCCCGACGCACTGGATTCACTGGACGCGCCGGACGCCGTCTTCATCGGCGGTGGTCTCGATAGCGCGATGTTCGATGCGATCTGGTCCCGACTGCCTCCGGGGGCGCGGCTGGTTGCACACTCCGTCACGCTGGAGACCGAAGCGCTGCTCGGCGAGCTGCACCGGCGCCACGGCGGCGAGCTGATGCGGATCGAGGTCGCGCATGCAGCCCCACTCGGTCGCTACCGTTCCTGGGAGGCGGCAAGACCTGTCGTGCAGTGGAGTGCGGTCCGATGAAGGTCGCCGGATTCGGATTCAAGCAGGATGTGACGCTGGCCGCGCTGCGCGAGGTGTTGCTGGCGGCCGGCGGACCGGAAGGCCTCGCTGCGATCGCAACGGTCGGCGACAAGGCTGACGCACAAGTGCTCAAGCAGCTCGCGCTCGAATGCGGCGTGCCGATCAAGGCTGTTCCTGCCGATACGCTTGCGAGCATCGATACGCCGACGCAGTCAAAACGCGTTGCGGAAAGGTTCGGCGCCGGATCGGTCGCCGAAGCCGCGGCGCTCGCAGCGGCCGGCCCGCGCGCGCGACTGATCGCAACGCGGGTGGTCTCGCAGGATCGCACCGCGACCGCCGCGATCGCCGAAGGAGACGGCGCATGACGGTGCATTTCATCGGCGCCGGGCCAGGCGCTGCCGACCTCCTGACATTGCGCGGACGCGACCTGATCGCGGCCTCTCCGGTCTGCCTCTATGCCGGGTCGCTGGTGCCGGAGGGGGTGCTGGCGCATTGCCCGCCCGGCGCGCGCATCGTCAACACCGCGCCATTGTCGCTCGAGGCGATCATCGCGGAGATCGCCGCCGCGCATGCGGTAGGCAAGGATGTGGCTCGCTTGCATTCCGGCGATCTCTCGATCTGGTCGGCGATGGGCGAGCAGCTCCGCCGCCTGCGTGCGCTCGGCATTCCCTATACGGTCACGCCGGGCGTTCCGTCTTTCTCCGCCGCTGCAGCGGCACTGGAGACTGAGCTGACGCTGCCCGGCCTTGCGCAGACGGTGGTGCTGACGCGCACGCCGGGCCGCGCCAGTGCGATGCCCGAAGGCGAGAAGCTCGCCGCCTTCGCCGCCACTGGTGCGGTGCTCGCGATCCATCTGTCCATCCATCTGATCGAAAACGTCGTTGCCGAGCTGACGCCGCATTACGGTGCGGACTGTCCGGTCGCGGTCGTCTGGCGCGCGAGCTGGCCGGAGCAGCGTATCGTCCGCGCGACGCTCGGGACCCTCGATGCGGCGGTGGGCGGCGAAATGGAGCGCACCGCGCTGATCCTGGTCGGCAAGACGCTGGGCGCTGCGGATTTCGACGAGAGCCGCCTCTATGCCGCCGACTATGACCGCCGCTATCGGCCGGTCGGCGCCGCGCCGCGATTTCCGGAGGCGACGTGATGGCGGCCGGCCTCGTCATCTCCGCGCCGGCCTCCGGCGTCGGCAAGACCACGCTGACGCTGGCGCTCGCCCGCGCCTGGCGCAATCGCGGCCTGAACGTGCAGTGCTTCAAGAGCGGCCCCGACTATATCGATCCCGCCTTTCACGCCGCCGCCACGGGACGCGCCTCCGTCAACATCGATAGCTGGGCGATGGATCGCGGCACCGTCGCGCATCTCGTCAGCCGCGGTGTGGACGCCGATGTCGTGCTTGCCGAGGGCTCGATGGGCCTGTTCGACGGTGTCGCTGCGCGCGGCGTCTCCGGCACCGGCGCCACCGCTGATATTTCGGAGATGCTGGGCTGGCCGGTGGTGCTGGTGATCGATCCTTCTGGACAGGCGCAGACCGCGGCGGCGATCGCCGCAGGCCTTCGTGACTATCGCAAGGGCGTGCACCTTGCCGGCGTCGTGCTCAACCGCGTCGCCAGCCCGCGTCACGAAGCTCTCGTGCGACGTGCGCTCAACGACGCGGGCATTGCCGTGTTCGGCGCGCTGCCGCGCCACGCCGAGATCAGTCTGCCGAAGCGACATCTTGGCCTCGTGCAGGCCGAGGAGCAGGCGGAAATCGGCAAGTTGATCGACGAGGCCGCGCGCTTCGTCGCCGAGCATGTCGATCTCGAGGCGGTGCTACGATCGGCAGCGAACTGGACGCCAGAGCCTGCGGCGAACGGCCTGAACGTGACGCCGCCCGGTCAGCGCATCGCGCTGGCCCGCGATGCGGCGTTCTCTTTCGTCTATCCGCATATGCTGGAAGGCTGGCGCGCGGCCGGTGCCGAGATCGTGCCGTTCTCGCCGCTGGCCGATGAAGTGCCCGACGCAAGCGCCGATGTCTGTTGGCTGCCCGGCGGCTATCCCGAGCTTCATGCCGGCAGGATCGCGGCCAACGCACGCTTTCGCAGCGGCTTGCAGGCCTTTGCCGAGACCAGGCCCGTGCATGGCGAATGTGGGGGCTATATGGTGCTGGGTGCCGCTCTGACCGACGGCGATGGTATCAGCCATGAGATGGCGGGGCTGCTTGGTCTTGAGACCAGCTTTGCCAAGCGCCGCATGCATCTGGGCTATCGACTTGCCGAACTGGCTGCGCCGATGCCGGGGCATCACATCGGCGCGCGCCTGCGCGGCCACGAGTTCCACTACTCGACCATCCTCACCCAGCCCGACACGCCGCTGGCGGTCGTGCACGACGCAACCGGCGCGGTCATCGCCGAGACCGGCTCGCGGCGGGGACAGGCCACCGGCACATTCTTCCATCTGATTGCGGAGGACCGGTGAGCGGTTTTGTCTCCTTCATCTCCGCCGGCCCCGGCGATCCCGAGCTCCTGACGGTGAAGGGCGCCGCGCGGCTGCGCCAGGCCGACGTCGTGCTTTATGACGATCTTGCCTCCGGCGCGATCCTCGACCTCGCCCGGCCCGGTGCCAATCTCGTCGCAGTGGGGAAACGGGCCGGGCGGCCCTCGACCAAGCAGCACCACGTCAACCGACTTTTGGTCGACTATGCCGCGACAGGCTCGCGCGTGGTGCGCCTCAAGTCCGGCGATGCCGGCATTTTCGGCCGGCTCGAGGAGGAGCTTGAGACGCTGCGCGATGCCGGCATCGGCTACGAGATCATTCCGGGCGTCACATCCGCCTGCGTCGCCGCCGCTCAGGCCGGCATTCCCCTGACCCGGCGGCACACCTCGCGGCGGGTGCAGTTCGTGACCGGGGCCGACGTCACCGGTGAGCTGCCGCCAAACCTGAATTGGGCGGCGTTGGCGGATCCGGAGGCGACCACGGTGGTCTATATGGGCCGGCGCACTTTTCCGGCGCTTGCCGCAAGATTGATCGAGCATGGTCTCGCTGCGGATACGCCGGCGCTGTTCGCGGAATCCCTTGGCCGTCCCGACGAGCGACTGGTCCGCACCACCATTGCCGAGCTCGCCGAGCAGCTTGCGCGCGGCGGCGCCGCTTCCACGGCCGCCGTCATCCTGTTCGGGGCGCTGGCGGGGGATTATCGCTCATGATCGCCGCGCTTCGCCCCTTGACGCAAGCTCTGCGAAAGGGGCACACAGGAGAGGCATGGTGCTCGACGCGGCGCAAAGCGCCGGAGCATAATTGGGAATGGGGATGGGCGGACCCAGTTGCGGCGCCCAAAACCCCAGCCGCCCCCGCGACTGTAAGCGGTGAGGGGCTCCGATCAGCCACTGGGCCGCAAGGCACGGGAAGGCCGGAGAACCCCAGTGAACCGCGAGCCAGGAGACCGGCCGTGCACGTTTTTGGGCCAAGGCCGTCGGGTGTGACAGCAGGAAGGATCTGAGCCATGCATATCGAGCCAGGAGTGGTGACGGGCGCCAAGCTCGTGTTGAGTTACGCAACCGGCATCGCGGCAGGCGGCGTTGCCTTGAAGCTCGCAGTCGAGACCGTGCGCGAGCAGGGCGTCGGCTCGTTCGCCGCGCGCACGCTGGCCACCACGGCCCTCGTGTTCGTTTTCTTCGAGATCCTGCCGCACTTCCCGGTCGGGGTGTCGGAGGTGCATTTCATCCTCGGCTCGACGCTGTTCCTGCTGTTCGGCGCTGCGCCTGCCGCCTTCGGCCTCGCATTCGGCCTGCTGCTTCAAGGCCTGCTGTTCGAGCCGGTGGACCTGCCGCAATACGGCATGAACGTGACCACGCTGCTGGTGCCGCTGTTCGCCATTCAGGCCATCGCCACGCGCATCATCGGTCGCAACACCGCCTACGTCGATCTGAAGTACGGTCAGGCGCTGGCGCTTTCGACGACCTATCAGGCGGGCGTGATCGCCTGGGTCGCGTTCTGGGCGCTCTATGGCTCGGGCTTTGCGATGAGCAACCTCGCCAACATCGCAACCTTCGCGGCCTCCTATGCGCTGGTCATCGTGATCGAGCCGCTGGCCGATCTCGCCGTGCTGGCGCTGGCAAAGTCGCTGCGCGGTGTCACCGCGCCTGGCCTCGTCACTCCGCGCCTGCACAACGCGGCGTAAGAGATCAGCGAAGGGCGGCCGGTGCGGCCGCCCTTCGCGCTCGCGATGCTCACGCTCTCCCTGATAGGCATCGGTTGCGGCGATCCCGCGCAGCTCACGCGCGCCGCGATCGCTGCCATCAACGCCGCCGATCTCGTCCTGATCCCGCGCAAGGGGACGGCGAAATCCGATCTTGCGGATCTGCGGCGGACCATCTGCGCGGAGGTGCTCACCAGCGCGCGTGCGCGCATCGCCGAGTTCGATCTTCCCGTGCGCGACGCAGCCGAGGCGGATTACCGCAAGGGCGTGGACGATTGGCACGATGCCGTGGCCGCGACCTGGTCGCAGACGATCGCAAATCATCTCGAAGGCGACGGCAGGGTTGCGCTGCTGATCTGGGGCGATCCTTCGCTCTATGATTCCTCGCTGCGCATTGCGCGGCGGCTCGATCCACCACCGGCAATCGAGGTCGTGCCCGGCATCACCTCGATCCAGGCGCTGTGTGCGGCGCATGCGCTGCCGCTCAACGACATCGGCGAGCCGTTCCTGGTCACGACAGGCCGTCGCCTGCGCGAAGGCGGCTGGCCGCAAGGCGTCGACACCGTGGTGGTCATGCTCGACGGCGGCGCGGCGTTCCAGTCGCTCGATCCGGCCGGCCTCCACATCTGGTGGGGCGCTTACCTCGGCATGCAGGATCAGGTTATCATGTCTGGTCCGCTCGCCGAAGTCGGCCCGCGCATCGTCGCCCTGCGGCAAGAGGCGCGCGAGCGGCATGGCTGGATCATGGACAGCTACATTCTCAAGCGCCTGATGTAAGCGAGGCAGCATGCTCCCCGAATGGGTCTACAAAAAGTGCGCCGAGATCTCTGCCGTCCATCGCGAGGCGGCGATTGCGCGGCAGGCGCAACTGACGAAGCCGACCGGTGCGCTCGGACGGCTGGAGCAACTCGCGATCGAACTGGCCGGCCTTCAGGCGACCGGGCAGCCACGTGCCGCGCGCGTGCCGATCATCGTCTTCGCCGGCGATCATGGCATCGTCGCGCAGGGCGTGTCGGCCTATCCGCAAGAAGTGACCATCGCGATGATGGCGAATTTTGCCGCCGGCGGCGCCGCGATTTCGGTGCTGGCGCGCGAGCTCGGCTCCAGCCTGGAGGTGATCGACGCCGGCACGCTCGCGCAAGGAAAGATGGCGGGCGTCGTTACCGACAAGCCGCGCTCTGGCACGCGCGATTTCAGCGTCGAAGCCGCGCTCATACCTGCCGAGTTGGCATCCGCCTTCGAAACCGGTCGGCGTGCGGTCGCGCGCGCGGAGGTCCATCAGCCCGATCTTCTTGTCTTCGGAGAGATGGGCATCGGCAACACCACGGCGGCGGCGGCGATTGCAGCAAGCCTGCTCGGCATCAACGCCGAGGAGATCGCGGGCAGCGGTACCGGTGTCGATGCGGCCGGCCGCACGCACAAGGCGCGCGTGATCGACGCTGCGATCGCGCGCCATGGCATTGCGGGAGCGGCGCCGGAGCAGATCCTGTGTGCCGTCGGCGGTTTGGAGATCGCGGCGATCTGCGGCGCGATCATCGCGGCTGCGCAAGCGCGCATTCCCGTATTGATCGACGGCTTCATCGTGTCGGTCGCAGCGCTGGCGGCGGTGCGGATCAACCCGTCGTGCCGGCCATTCCTGCTGCCGTCGCACCAGTCGGCGGAGCAGGGACATCGGCTGGTGCTCCGCGCGCTCAACGTGCAGCCGCTGATCAGCCTCGATCTCAGGCTCGGCGAGGGATCGGGCGCGGCGGTCGCGCTCCCCCTCGTGAGGCTCGCCTGCAGCCTTCACAACGGCATGGCAACCTTTGCGCAGGCCAATGTGCCTGACAGGCCTAGCTGATCCGTTGATTGACCGACACGACACGCCAGCCGCTGGCGAGCCGGTCGATCCGGGTCAGCGACAGCGGATCGATCACGAAGCGCAGCGCTGCTTCGGGTGTGAGATCGAGCGCGATGCAGAGCACCGCGCGGATCGTGCCGGAATGCACGACGAGCGTTGCTGGTCCAGCTCCGACCCGTGCGAGCCCCAGCCGGGCGCGCACGACCTGATCCTCAAAGCTCTCGCCGCCCGGCGGCCGCCCGTGCGCCGGATCGCTCCAGAACCGCGCGTAGGCCTCGTCGCCTTCCGCGGCGATGTCGTCATGCCGGCGGCCGGTCCATTCGCCAAAATCCTGCTCGCTGAATTCGGGCATCAGCTCGGGTGCAAGTCCCAGCGCTCGCGCGGTCTCGACCGTGCGCCGCGACGGGCTGGCGTAGCTCGCGGCGCCTTTCGGGAGGTGCTGCCGCAGCGCCTGCAATGGCCTGGGATCGCCGAGATCGGCCGGCGCGTCGGCCGCATGGATCGTCCCTTTGATGCCGTCGACCGGCGCATGCCGTATCAGCCAGAGGAAGGTCTCGCCTTCCATGCTCGCCTCCAAGGAAGTTGGCCACTGTGGCCATCGCGCCGCAACTAGCACATTGACTCTATCTCGACGGTAATCCTAGATGCTCGCGACGGTTTTCCCGAGAGGGAATGAAAAGGGAATGCGGTGCGGGGACATTGTCCCCAATGCCGCGGCTGCCCCCGCAACTGTAAGCGGTGAATCCTTCGTCGGAAGCCACTGGGTCCTCGGTCCCGGGAAGGCGACGAAGCGGTCACGACCCGCGAGCCAGGAGACCTGCCGTCAGCCGTGGTCACACGCGAAGTGTCGGTCGGGGAGTACAGACATTCGGCTTCATCGGACGGCTTAAAAGCCCAGGATGAGACCTCGTTCGCTGTGACGTGCCACTGACGTCATACCGAGGCCTAAACCGTGCCTTCCATCCCGGGTGTACGACCACGCAAATTCCTGCTCGCGTCTGCGGCGCTTACGTCGCTGGCCGCCGCCGATGTTCCTGCCGCGCTGGCGCAGCAGGCCCGCGAACCCGTGCCGCCCGTCGAGGTGTCGCCCGCTCAATCCCGCAAGCAGGCGAGGCCAGTCAGCCGGGAGGCGCAGAGCACACGCCGTGCGGCTGCACGCAGGCCGGCGGCCGCATCCGCAGTGCCCAAGCCTGTCTTTCCAACCGATGCAGCGCAAACGCCGCTCAACACCAATGTGATCGCCGAAAGCGCCTCGCGCCTCGGCTTGACGGTGCAGGAGACGCCCGCGACCGTCGAGGTGATCTCGGCCCGGACCATGCGCGAGCAGGGCTATCGCACCGTGTCCGAGGTGGCGCAGGGCGCGGTCGGCGTCACCTCCGGCGACAATCCGGCCGAGCCCGCGGCCTTCTCCATGCGCGGCTTCACCAACAGCCAGATCAACACGCTCTACAACGGCATCAAGATCGGCCCGCAGAACATGACCTCGCGGATCACGGATACCGCGAATCTGGAAGCCGTGGAGTTCGTGAAAGGCCCGGCTTCGGTGATGTCGGGCGAAGGCGCCGCCGGCGGCGCGATCAACCTCGTCACCAAACAGCCGTACACCGGTCCGATCCGGAACGAGGCGGATTTCTCCTGGGATTCGCTGAACTCGTTCCGCGCGCATTATGGTTCGGGCGGCAGTACCAATGTGCAGGGCTTGGACTATCGCTTCGACATCAGCCGCGCCTCACTCAATGGTTTTGCCGACGACACCAACACCAAGACGTTCGACGTCTCCGGGCAGCTCAACTATCGCGTCTCCGACAGCCTCAAGATCTGGGGCGCGATCGAGTATCGGGAGGACCGCTCCAAGGCCTATTGGGGTGCGCCGCTGGTGCCGATCGCCTACAGCGGCGCGCACGCGACGAGCGGCATTGTCTCCGGCAACTACGTCTCCAACTACAACGGAACCAATCTCGGTGCCGTCACCATCGACGACCGCACCTTCAACACCAATTACAACGTGCTCGACAATCGCAACGTGGCACAGGAGGTCTGGCTGCGCGGCGGCTTCGAGCTGAAGCTGGCGCCGGACCTCACGCTGAAGAGCCAGGCCTATGGCTATGGCGCGGAACGCTCGTGGTTCAACAACGAGATCGAGGCGTTCAATTCCACCACGAACCTGGTCGATCGCGAGCGCTTCTATGTCGCGCACAGCCAGCGTCTGGTCGGCAACATCACCGACCTGATCTGGGACAGCAATATTGCAGGCTTCGACAACCGGCTAGTGACGACGCTGTCGTCGAGCTATCTCGATTTCGTCAGGCCCGGCGCGGCAAACTTTCCCGGCGATTCCGTTTCGCTGGTCGATCCCAACCGCGGGTTTTACGGCCTGCTCACGACGCAGCAGCAGACCGCGCGCATCGACAACGAAGCGCTGTCGTTCGAGGACCGGCTGAGGCTGACACGCAGCTTCGCGCTGGTCGGCGGCCTGCGCGTCGAGCATATCGGCCTCGACCGCAATTCGACCGACGTCAACGGGCTGGTGAAGGCGGGCTTCCCGTTCACGAATGACTGGGCCCCGGTGACGGGTCGGATCGGCTACACCTGGGATGCCATTCCCGGGCTGACCTTCTACAGCCAGTACGCCACCGGCGCCGACGTCGCGGCGAACAACATCTTCCTGCTGGGGCCGACCCAGCCGCTCGACCTGACCACCGCGCGCACCTATGAGACCGGTGTCAAACATCTGTTCTGGGACAACCGGGCGGAGTGGTCGTTCGCGGCCTATGACATCCTGCGCAAGAACGTCTACGCCGCGGCCGGCGGCATGCAGCTCAACATCGCCGGGCGGCAGGAATCGAAGGGCGTGGAGCTTGCGGCGGCCATCCGCCCGATCGAGCCGTTGCGGCTGTGGGGCAACATCGCCTATGTCGACGCGCGCTATGCCGACTATAATTTCGTGGGCGGCTCGTTCTCCGGCAACACGCCGCCGAACGTGCCGCGCATCGTCGCGAACGCCGGCGCGTCCTGGCGCTTCTTCACGCCCTGGCCGGTGGAGCTCGGCATCACCGGCCGTCACGTCGGCGATCGTTACAACACCGACGCCAACGTCGTGACGATGAAGGCCTACACGGTGGCCGACGTCTATGCCTTCGTCGACATCCCCAGAACGGTGTTCAACGCGGTCGACAAGGCCCGCCTGACGTTCCGCGTCCGCAACATCACCGACAAGCGCTACGCGATCTGGGGCGATCCGTTCTATCCCGATCAGATCCTCCTGGGCGCGCCGCGCACCTACGAACTCTCGGCGGCGTTCAAATGGTGAGGCCTTGAGCGCATGCTGAGCGCGATCGTCCTGTTGCACCGCTGGCTCGGGATCGCGTTCTGCCTGCTGTTTGCGATGTGGTTCGCGACCGGGATCGTGATGCACTTCGTTCCGTTTCCGTCGCTGACGGCAGCGGAGCGATTTGCCGGACTCGTGCCGCTGGATCGCGGCGAAACCAGGATTTCGATCGCAGACGCCGTGGCGGCGAGCGGGATCGCGGATGCTACGCGCGTTCGGCTGATCCAGCGGAGCGATGGCGCTGTCTACATCGTGTCGGGCCTGTCCGGCTCGCGCGCGGTCCGTGCTTCCGACGGGCAGGATGCGGCCGTGATGTCCGCCGATGTCGCACTCGCCATCGCAGAAGGTCATGCCCGTCAGCGCGGGCTCGATGTGGCACGGGCTGCGATCGTCGCGAGATCGAACTACGACCAATGGAGCGTGCCGAACGGTTTCGATCGTCATCGTCCGTTGTTTCGCGCTGCTCTCGGCGATGCCGCTGCAACGGAGATCTATGTCTCGTCGCCGACCGGCGAGATCGTGCTTGATACGACGCGTAGCGAACGCGCGTGGAATTGGGCCGGCAGCGTGCTGCACTGGATCTATCCGACGGTTTTGCGACGCAACTGGGCGCTGTGGGACCGGGTGGTCTGGACGCTGTCGCTGCTGGCGCTGATCGCAGCATTGCTCGGTGCGGTGCTCGGAATCGTGCGGATCCAGCCGCGCGCAGGCCGGATCTCTTCGCCATACCGGGGCTGGCATGCGCTGCATCATCTTATAGGCCTTGCGGCGGCGGTCTTCCTGCTGAGCTGGATTTTCAGCGGCTGGCTCTCGATGGATCACGGCCGACTGTTCTCGCGCGGGCAATTAACCCCGACGGAGGCCGGCGTGATGAACGCCGCGCCGGATTGGAGAGAGGCCGCATCGCTCGATCGGCAGCCAATATCTCCCTCGGCTCGCGAGGCCGAATGGTTGGCCTTCAACGGTAACATCTATCGGCGCGATCGGATCGGCCTGCACGGTCAGACATTGATCAGCGCGGGAGGTGCGCCTCGCGACGGAGGGGCGGCATTCCTGGATGTGCACGAGATCGGGGCGTTGACGGCGCGCCTCGCCGCTGGCTGCACCGCACCGTCGCTGCTCGCCGGCAACGATGACTATCCGGCGCGATCCGTGATCCCGGGTGCACCGGTCTACCGCTCCGCCTGTGGCGACCTCTGGTTCGATGTCGACGGCGCCGATGGCAGCGTGCTGCAAAGACTGGACCCGTCGCGGCGCGCTTATCGTTGGCTCTACGGTGCGCTGCACACGCTTGATTTTCCGATTTTTCTGGCCCATCCGCGGCTGCGTGATGTCGTGATCGTCGGCCTCTGTGCGCTCGGGCTGGTGTTCTCCGTCACCGGCATCGTCATCGGTTGGCGGCGCTTGCGATCCTCGCTGGCAGCCTGAAATGAGCCGCAATTTGCGGCTCGATCCGGTACCGGGTCAGCAGACCAGCAATGCCTTGTGGCGGCATCATTGATCCTTTTCGCCGGCGGCCTTTCGGTGTAGCTCTGCGCTCGCCCGAAACGGCGGCACCGACCCGTCGAAGCCCGAAAATCATGCAGGAGACAGCAAGGATGTACCCGAAAGTTCAGATGTTCATTGCCGGCGAGTGGACCGACGGCACGTCCGGCAAGTCGGAGGACATCCTCAATCCCGCCACCGGCCAGCCGATCGGCAAGACCCCGCACGCCTCGAAGGCCGATCTCGACCGCGCGCTGGTGGCCGCCAAATCCGGCTTCGAGGTCTGGCGCAAGATGTCGCCGTTCGACCGCTACAAGCTGATGCGCAAGGCCGCCGACATCATCCGCTCGCGCGCCGCCGAGATCGCGCCGGTGATGACGATGGAGCAGGGCAAGCCGGTGGTGGAAGCGCAAGGCGAGACCATGCTGGCCGGTGACCTCATCGACTGGTTCTCCGAGGAAGCCCGCCGCGCCTATGGCCGCATCGTGCCGCCGCGGATGGGCAATGTCTCCCAGCTCGTGACCAAGGAGCCGGTCGGCCCGGTCGCGGCCTTCACGCCGTGGAATTTCCCGATCAACCAGGCCGTGCGCAAGATCTCGGCCGCGCTCGCTGCGGGCTGCTCGATCATCGTCAAGGGCCCGGAAGAAACGCCGGCGAGCTGCATGGAGCTGGTGCGCGCCTATGCGGACGCCGGCATTCCCCCGGGCGTCGTCCAGCTCGTGTTCGGCGTGCCGTCGGAAGTGTCCGAATATCTCATCCCGCATCCGATCATCCGCAAGATCAGCTTCACCGGCTCGACCGCGGTCGGCAAGCACCTGGCCGCGCTCGCCGGCCTGCACATGAAGCGCGTCACCATGGAGCTCGGCGGCCACGCGCCGGCGATCGTGTTCGCGGATGCCGATCTCGACAACGCCGCAAAAATCCTGTCGGCCAACAAGTTCCGCAACGCCGGCCAGGTCTGCGTCTCGCCGACGCGCTTCCTGGTGCATGAAAGCGTCTACCAGCCCTTCGTCGACAAGTTCGTCGCTGCCGCCAAGAGCCTGAAGGTCGGCAATGGCCTCGACAAGGACACCCGCATGGGTCCGCTGGCGAACCCGCGCCGTGTCGACGCCATGGAGGGCTTCGTCTCCGACGCGGTCCAGCGCGGCGCCAAGGTGCAGGCCGGCGGCAAGCGGATCGGCAATGAAGGCTTCTTCTTCGAGCCGACCGTGCTGACCGACGTGCCGCGCGATGCGCGCATCATGAACGAGGAGCCGTTCGGACCTCTTGCGCCCATCACCTCGTTCCGCAGCTATGACGAGGTGGTGGCGGAAGCGAACCGCCTGCCTTACGGCCTTGCGGCCTATGCCTACACGACCTCGACCAAGACGATGCAGGCGATCGGCGCCGACGTCGAGAGCGGCATGGTCTCGATCAACCATCACGGCCTCGCGCTGCCGGAAGTGCCGTTCGGCGGCATCAAGGATTCCGGTTACGGTTCCGAAGGCGGCCTCGAGGCGATCGAGGGGTATCTCAACACGAAGTTCGTCACGCAGGCGAGCGCGTAACGCGCAAGAAGAGTGCAGGGCGGGTTAGCCTTGCGACTGTGCGCAGCGCAGTCTGCAAAGGCTAACCCTCCCTGCGACGCTGCCGGTGGCCGTGATCGTGGCCCCGCCAGTCCCTTCGCAGGTGCCGGAAGGGCATCCGTCGTCCCTCCGTGATGAGGGTCCGAAGGAAGCGAAACTCCCGCAATACAAGCCGCGAGAGCGATGTGCCGTGTTTGATCACGGCAACGTCTCCCAGGATGCGCGACGTCCCAGCCAAATCCCGCTGGCGAAGGCGGAATTAGTGGCATACCATTTGCACGCCAATGGGTTCTGGTTTCACCCGCCCTTGGCCAATGATGGCCGGCATCACGGCAATAGTGGGAGGACTTCATGGATCGCAGGACCGTATTGAAGGGACTGGCCGGCGCGAGCAGTCTGGCGTTGACGGGCGGCCTCTCGGCGCCTGCGCTGTCGCAAGGCGCTTCCGCGCGCACGCTGCGTTTCGTGCCTCAGGCCAACCTTGCCAATTTCGATCCGATCTGGGGCACCCAATATGTCGTGCGCAATGCCGCCGCGATGGTCTGGGACACGCTCTACGGCATCGACGCGCAGCTGCAGCCGCAGCGGCAGATGGTCGAGTCCGAGGAGACCTCCGACGACGGCAAGACCTGGACGTTCAAGCTGCGCCCGGGCCTCAAATTCCACGACGGCGAGCCGGTGCTGGCCAAGGACGTCGTTGCGAGCCTGTCGCGCTGGGCCGCGCGCGATCCGATGGGCCTGATGATCATCCCGATCCAGCAGGAATTGACCGCTGTCGACGACCGCACCTTCAAATGGGTCTTGAAGCAGCCTTTCCCGAAAATGCTCTACGCGCTGGCCAAGAACAACGCGCCGTGCTCGTTCATCATGCCCGAGCGCATCGCCAAGACCGATCCCTTCAAGCAGATCACCGAATATGTCGGCTCGGGTCCGATGAAGTTCGCCAAGGGCGAGTGGGTGCCCGGCGCCAAGGCCGTGTTCGAGAAGTTCGCCGACTACGTCCCGCGGCAGGAGAAGGCATCCTGGCTCGCCGGCGGCAAGCAGATCATGGTCGATCGCGTGGAATGGATCGTGATGCCGGACCCGGCGACCGCCGCGGCCGCATTGCAGAACGGCGAGGTCGACTGGTGGGAGAACCCGATCGCCGATCTCGTGCCCGTGCTGAAGAAGAACAAGAACATCAGCGTCGATATCGGCGATCCCCTCGGCAATATCGGCTCGTTCCGCATGAACCACCTGTTCGCGCCGTTCAACGACGTGCGGGCGCGGCGCGCGGTGCTGATGGCGCTCAGCCAGGAAGACTATATGCGCGCGATCGTCGGTGACGACGACGCGTTGTGGAAGTCGCTGCCCGGCTTCTTCACGCCGGGCACGCCGCTCTACAGCGAGATGGGCGGCGAGATCCTGAAGGGCAAGCGCGACTTCGACGCCGCCAAGAAGCTGCTGGCCGAGAGCGGCTATTCCGGTCAGCCGGTGACGTGTCTGGTGGCGCAGGACCAGCCGATCACGAAGGCGCAGGGCGACGTCACTGCGGACCTCCTGAAGAAGCTCGGCATGAATGTCGACTTCATCGCCACCGATTGGGGCACGGTCGGCTCCCGCCGCGCCGCAAAGACGCCGCCGGGACAGGGTGGCTGGAACATGTTCCACAGCTGGCACGCCGGCGCCGATTGCATCACGCCTGCCTCCTACACCGCCATTCGCGCCAATGGCGACAAGGCCTGGTTCGGCTGGCCCACCAGCGCCGGCACCGAGAAGGAGGTGACATCCTGGTTCGAGGCCAAGAGCCTCGACGAGGAGAAGGCCGCGGTCGGTCGCCTCAACAAGGCCGCGCTCGACGACGTCGTCTATGCGCCGACCGGTTTCTTCCTGACCTACACGGCCTGGCGCAAGAACATTTCGGGCATCGCCAAGGGGCCGCTGCCGTTCTTCTGGGGGGTGTCGAAGTCCGCATGATCGCGCGCTGAAGCCAGATGCTCTCCTACATCCTCCGTCGCATCGTCGCGACCTTGCCGGTGATGGCGATCGTCGCGCTGTTCGTGTTCAGCCTGCTCTACATCGCGCCGGGTGATCCCGCCGTGGTGATCGCGGGCGACCAGGCGAGCCCGGAGGATGTGGAGCGCATCCGCCAGAGCCTCGGTCTCGACCGTCCGTTCCTGGTCCAGTTCGGCAGCTGGGTCTGGCGCATCCTGCACGGCGATCTCGGCACCTCGATCTTCACCAACCTTCCGGTGTCGGCGATGATCGGCCAGCGGCTGGGACCGACGCTGTCGCTGATGACCATCACGCTGCTGCTCACGATCGTGGTCGCGGTGCCGCTCGGCGTGGTGGCGGCGTGGAAGGCCGGCAGCCTGATCGACCGCGTCATCATGGGCTTTGCCGTGTTCGGCTTCTCATTGCCCGTCTTCGTGGTCGGCTACATGCTGGCCTACATCTTCGCGCTCGAGCTGGAATGGCTTCCGGTGCAGGGCTATACGCCGCTCAGCTCGGGCTTCTGGCCATGGCTGGAGAATCTGATCCTGCCGGCGATCGCGCTCGGCTGCGTCTATATCGCGCTTGTCGCGCGCATCACCCGCGCCGCCATGCTCGAAGTGTTGCAGCAGGATTATATCCGCACCGCGCGGGCGAAGGGGCTCGGGCAGGGCGGCATCCTGTTCATTCACGCGCTCAAGAATGCGGCGGTGCCGATCGTGACCGTGATCGGGATCGGCATCGCGCTCCTGATCGGCGGCGCGGTGGTCACCGAAAGCGTGTTCGCGATCCCCGGCCTCGGCCGGCTCACGATCGATGCGATCCTGCGCCGCGACTATCCCGTGATCCAGGGCATCGTGCTGCTGTTCAGCTTCGTCTACGTCCTCGTCAATCTGATGATCGACGTCATCTACACGCTCGTCGACCCGAGGATCCGCTATTGACCGATACGACCGTCAATCCGCAATCGCTCCCGGCCGGTCTCGTCGTCGCGCCGCAGCTGCCTGAGATCCTCCGCCCGGTCACGATCCGGCGCGGCTTCGTCGGGCTCCTGCGCGGACATCCCACCGTTGCGATTGGTGGCGCGTTGTTGCTCACACTGGTCCTGATCGCGATCTTCGCGCCTTATCTCGGGACGGTCGATCCGACGGCACTCGCGCCCGCCAAGCGCACGCGGGCGCCATCGGCCGCTTTCTGGTTCGGCACCGACGTGCTCGGCCGCGACATCTATTCGCGCGTGCTGTTTGGCGCGCGGGTCTCGCTCACGGTCGGGCTGTCGGTTGCGATCTTTGCATCTGTCGCGGGCCTCGCCATCGGCATGGTCTCCGGCTTCATCCGCTGGGCCGACGGCATCCTGATGCGGTTCATGGACGGACTGATGTCGATCCCGCCGATCCTGCTTGCGATCGCGCTGATGGCGCTGACCCGCGGCAGCGTCGGCAACGTCATCCTCGCCATCACCATCGCGGAGATTCCGCGTGTCTCGCGCCTCGTCCGCAGCGTCGTGCTGTCGCTGCGCGAGCAGCCCTATGTGGACGCGGCGGTCGCCTGCGGCACGCGTACGCCGATGATCATTTTGCGCCACATCCTGCCCAACACGGTGGCGCCGATGCTGGTGCAGGCGACCTATATCTGCGCCAGCGCCATGATCACGGAGGCGATCCTGTCTTTCATCGGCGCGGGCACGCCGCCGACCATTCCGTCCTGGGGCAACATCATGGCCGAGGGCCGCGCGCTGTGGCAGGTCAAGCCCTACATCGTGTTTTTCCCGGCGGCGTTCCTTTCGGTCACCGTGCTTGCGGTGAACCTGCTCGGCGACGGCCTTCGCGATGCGCTCGATCCGCGCATGGCCAAGAGCCTGTGATGTCGCGAGGCTGATCACGATGGCGCTGCTCGAAGTCGAGAACCTCCAGACCCATTTCCGCACCCCCGGCGGCATCAACCGCGCGGTCGACGGCGTGTCCTTCCACGTCAACGAGGGCGAGACGCTGGCGATCGTCGGTGAGTCCGGTTGCGGCAAGTCGGTGACGTCGATGTCGCTGATGCGGCTGATTCCGGAGCCGCCGGGCAGGATCGCCGGTGCGATCCGCTTTGCGGGCAGGGACCTCCTGCGGCTCTCCGATCGCGAGATGCGCGCGATCCGCGGCAACGACATCTCGATGATCTTCCAGGAGCCGATGACGAGCCTGAACCCGGTGCTCACCGTCGGCCGCCAGATCCGCGAGACCCTGATGATCCATCAGGGCCTCGACAAGCAGGCCGCCGAGGCGCACGCCGTCGAGATGCTGACGCTGGTCGGCATTCCCGAGCCGAAGCGCCGCGTGCGCGAATATCCGCATCAGCTCTCCGGTGGCATGCGCCAGCGTGTCATGATCGCGATCGCGCTCGCCTGCAACCCGAAGCTCCTGATTGCGGACGAGCCGACCACGGCGCTCGACGTGACGATCCAGGCGCAGATCCTCAAGCTGATGCTGGATCTGAAGCGCCGGGTCGGCGCCGCCATCATCCTGATCACCCACGATCTCGGCGTCGTCGCCGAAATCGCCGAACGCGTCATGGTGATGTATGCCGGCCGCAAGGTCGAGGAGGCGCCGGTGGCCGAGCTGTTCCGCTCGCCGCGCCATCCCTATACGCAAGGCCTGCTCGGCGCGGTGCCGAAGCTTGGCTCCTCGCTGGCCGGAACGGCGACGCGGCTCGCCGAGATTCCCGGGCAAGTGCCTGACTTGCGCAAGCCCATCGCCGGCTGCGTCTTCGCCGGCCGCTGCGCGCGTGCGACCGATCTGTGCCGGCAATATGCGCCGGGGCTCGAAGAGAAAGGGGCCCGTCACATCGCGGCCTGCCATTATGCGGCCAAGGGAGCCGTCGCGGCATGAGTCCTCCGCTGCTCCAGGTCAACGACCTCAAGAAGCATTTTCCGGTCAAGAGCGGCCTGTTCGGCCGCAAGTCCGAACGGGTTTACGCCGTCGACGGCGTGTCGTTCGAGATCGCGCGCGGCGAGACGCTGTCGCTGGTCGGCGAGTCCGGCTGCGGCAAGTCGACGGTCGGGCGCGCCATCCTGCGGCTGTTCGACATCACCGCGGGGCAGGTGATCCTCGACGGCCAGCGGATCGACGACGCCGCGCCGAGCACGATGCGCCAGATGCGCCGCCGTGTGCAGGTGGTGTTCCAGGATCCGTTCTCGAGCCTTAATCCGCGGATGCGCGTGCGCGACATCCTGGCCGAGCCGATCCGCAATTTCGGCCTCGCCAAATCGGCGGAAGACCTCGAGGTCCGCGTCACGGCGCTGATGGACACCGTGCGCCTGCCGCGCGAGGCGCTCAATCGCCGGCCGCACGAGTTCTCCGGCGGGCAGCGTCAGCGCATCGGGATCGCGCGGGCGCTTGCGGCCGAGCCCGAGCTGATCGTCTGCGACGAGGCGGTCTCCGCGCTCGACGTCTCGGTCAAGGCGCAGATCGTCAACCTGCTCCAGGACCTCCAGCGCGAGTTCGGCCTCGCGCTGCTGTTCATCAGCCACGATCTCGCGATCGTCGAGCACATGACCCACCGCGTCGCGGTGATGTATCTCGGCAAGATCGTCGAGGTCGCCCCGCGCCGCGAGATCTTTGCGGCACCGAGGCATCCCTACACCAGGGCGTTGCTGTCGGCGGTGCCGCTGCCAGAGCCCGGCGCCCAGCGCAATCCCATCATCCTCAAGGGCGACGTGCCGAGCCCGATCAATCCGCCGAAGGGATGTCGCTTCCACACCCGCTGCCCGCTCGTCTTCGATCGCTGCCGCAGCGAGGAGCCGACGCTGCGATCGGTCGGACCGGAGCAATGGGTGGCCTGCCATCTCGAAGACGCTGCGCCGGCGACGGCTTGAACAGCCGCCGCCGCGCGCTGGTCCGGACCTACTCCACGGTCACGGCCGTGACCTGGACCCAGTCATTGCCGTCGAACTTCTGCACCACCAGCCGCTTGAACGGCACGTAATTGTCCGGCGTCGTATTGTAGGTGGTGCCGGGCAGCAGCGAGGGCGCAGCCACGTTGTTCAGATGCGTGGCCTGATACAGCAGGTTCTCGCGCGTCAGATTGTCTCCGCAGCCCTCGATGATCTTCCCCATGATGTAAGCGAACGAGTAGACGGCAAAGCCGATCTCGTTCTTGGGATCCTCGTTTGGAAGATACTTCTTCATGAAGGCTTGATAGGCGACGACATCAGGGTCCTCAGCCCATTTCGGGCTCGACACCTGCTTGTAGGGCGTTGCCGCGATGATGCCGGTGACGGAATCGAAGCCGGCGGCCTCGAGGAATTGCCGGCCGACCGACGGGCTGACGACGAGCTGCAGCGGCTTCCAGTCGAGCTCATAGGCCTTCTTCATCGATTGCGAGGCAGCCTTGCCGAGCGAGACGTTGAAGAAGACGTCGGCGCCCGAAGATTTGAGCTGTGCGACCTGCGAATCCATCGTGGGATCGGTCAGCTCGTAGGTGACTTCCTTGACGATCATGGTGGAGGCCTTGTCGCCGAGGCCCTTCTTGAACCCGGAGACGTAGTCGCGGCCGAAATCGTCGTTCTGCATGAGGATCGCGACCTTCGCGTCCGGCTTCACCGACAGCAGGTACTTCGCGAGGATCTCGCCCTCGGTGCCGTAGAGATGGAACGCCGGCGTCGACCATTTGAACGCCTTCGGCTGATTCCATTTGTTGGCGCCGGTCGAAACCAGCAATTGCGGGATGCCTTTGCTGTTGAGGTACTTCTGCACGGAGGATTGCGCGGCGGTGCCGGACGAGCCGAACAGCGCGAGCACGCCGTCGCTCTCGACCAGCTTGCGGGTCTGCTCGACGGTCTTGGGCGGCGAGAACGCATCGTCGAGCGAAATCAGATTGATCTTGCGGCCGTTGATGCCGCCCTTCTCCTCGTTGAGCATTTTGAAATAGGCGACTTCGGTGCGGCCTTGGATGCCGTGGATCGACAGCGGGCCGCTATAGGGCATGGTCTGGCCGAGCTTGACTTCGGTGTCCGAGGCGCCTTCGTCGTATTTCTTTTCAGCGGCAGTGGCGCTTGTCGCAAAGAGGAGCCCGGCGGACAAGGCCGCGATCGCCGACAACAGTCTCTTCATTTCATCCTCCCGATCTTGTTTTGTTATTCACCCTGATCCGGGCGCACTTGCCTTTGCGGCGAGTTCTTCGCGGAGCTGGCGCTTGACGATCTTGCCACTGGCGGTGCGCGGCAGCTCCTCGGTGCGGATATCGACATGGACGGGCAGCTTGAACGCGGCGAGCCCGGGGCGCAGGTGCGCGATCACCTGTGCCTCGGTCAGCTGCGATCCGGCCCTCGCGCGCACGACGGCGCCGACGAGCTCGCCGAGCACGCGGTCGGGAATAGCGACGATGGCGGCCTCAAAGATATCGGGGTGCGCGAGCAGGGCGTCCTCGATCTCGACGCAATAGACGTTCTCGCCGCCGCGGATCAGCATGTCCTTGGCGCGATCGAGCAAATAGACAAAACCTTCCGCGTCCATCCGGACGATGTCGCCGGTGCGATACCAGCCGTCGCGAAATGCAGCTGCCGTCGCCTCCGGATTGCTCCAATAGCCCTTCACGACGTTGCCGCCGTAGATCTCGAGCTCGCCGATGGCGCCTGTGGGCAGAACGTTTCCGGCCTCATCGATGACACGGAGATCGCAACCGGGAACGGCCGGTCCGACGGAGTCGGGGTGCGCGAGATAATCCTCGGCTCCGTTCGAGGTCGAGACCGAGGACGTCTCTGTGGCGCCGTAGCCTGTAGCCCCGAACTTGCCCGGGAAGAGAGCCGCGACTTTCCGCGTCAGCTCTGGCGACGCGGCCGCGCCGCCATAAGAGAGCCCTTCGAGGCTCGAGACGTCGCGCCGCTCGAAGTCGGGCGATTCCAGCAATTGCCATGTCATCGACGGCACGCCGGACATGGCGTTGATGCGCTCGCGCTCGATCAATTCGAGTGCAGCCTCCGCGTTCCATTTGCGCATCAGTACGATCTTCGCGCCGTTCGCGAGCGCCGGAATCATGATCGAATGGCACCCCGTGACATGGAAGAATGGCACTGGCAGCAGCACCGCCTTCTGCGTCTCCGGCGGCGCGGGCAGGGGATCGCCGCGCCGGATCGCGGCGCGTGCGCCCGAGAACGTGATGTTCACGAGGTTGCACATGATGTTGCGATGCGTGCCCAGCGCGCCCTTGGAGCGGCCGGTGGTGCCCGACGTGTAGAGAATGGTCGCGTCGTCGTCGGGATGGATGTAGCGGTCGGGCGGCGGCCGGTCCGGCAAAGCGCCGTATTGCGACGGTGGCCCGATCAAATCCTCCAGCGCAGTGGTTTCGCCCCGAATTTCCGGCGCAGCCCGCACTGCGATCAGCGCGGCAGCGTGATCGGCCGCGAGCGATTTGAGACGCGCCAGCCGCTCGCCGTCGACGATAGCGACGTTCGCGCCGGAATCGCGCAGGCCGTAGGCGAGGTCGTCTCCGGTTCCCCAGGCATTGAGGGGTACCGCGATTGCGCCAATGGTCGTTGCGGCCCAGAACGCGATCGGCCATTCCGGGAAATTCCGCATGGCGATGGCGACGCGGTCGCCCTTCTTTACGTCGAAATCATCGGCCAACCGCCACGCCAGCGCGGACACCGCGCGATAATGTTCGGTGAAGGTGAGCCGCTCGTCCTCGAAGACGAGGAAGGTGCGGTCGCCCCAGGCCTTGCTGGCCTCGAATATCGCCCGGAGATCGCGATGGGCCTTCTTGTAGACCCGGACAGGACGTCCCGCGACGTCGATCGTCTCCATCTCGAACGGCGCACCGGGAGCGGAGAGGATGCGGTAAGTTTCGTCGAGCGACACCGCCGGCCAATCGCGTCGCCCGCCTGTCATGAGACCAACCTGCGAGGCGAGGCCACGAGTGACGGCATGCGCTTTCCTCCGCTGAACACGGCTTGTCGTGCACCGAGCATTGTTGGCGCGACGCAGTCGTCGCCGCGCGTCAAAAGCTTCGGTGATGCGGAGGAAGCTGACTTGCGTTGACCTGCTGGCGAGCTCTCACCGATCCGCGAGGGGTGATATGCAGCCAGCAACTGGTCAGCGCTGGCGCAGTCGTGGCGCCCGCGCTTGATTTGGCCGGTCTCAACCCTGCCGGCGCAGGAAGCCCGTGATCGTCACTTTCTCCCAGATGCCGGCCGCGGCAAAGGGATCGGCGCGGTTGAAGGCCTCGACCTCATTGCGGCCGGGCGCCTCGATCAGGAACAGGCTGCCGATCATCGTCCCGCCATCGTCGGAGACGAGCGGGCCGGACATCACGATCTTGACGCCGAAGCGCGAGGTGTCGCTCAGGAAGGACTTGTGGGCGTCGTAATTGGCGAGCCGGGTCGGCAGTGCGCCGGCGCGGTCGACGGCGTGAATGGCGAACAGCATGGTGTCTCCGTGTCTTGCGTCGATTCTTGGGACGGCCGCAGGAGCGGCCGTCCGGGTTTGTGGTGATCGGCTGGCTTATTTCGCGCTGAGCTTGCCGGCGTCCTCGAAGGTCGGGCAGGTCCGCTGCTCCAACGGCACGTCGAACGGCTGGTAATTGTCCTTGGTGATGACGGTCGGCTTCAGCACGATCTCGCTGATGACCGGCTGACTGCGCAGGGAGCGGATCGCCATCATGGTGCCGAGGCAGCCTTGCGCGAATCCGTTGTAGTCGCCGCTCGCCAGCAGCTTGCCGGATTTGATCGCGTCGATCGCCTCCTTGGTGCCGTTGATGCCGATCACCTGCGCCTTGCGGTTGGCGCCGTCGAGCGCCTCGATCGCACCGACCGCCATGGCGTCGTTGGCGGCGAGCACGCCGTCGATCTGCGAATTCGACTGCATCAGATTCTCCATCACCTGGAGCGCCTGGAGCCGCTGATAGTTTCCGGGCTGCGAGGCCAGGAGCTTGGCGCCCGGCGCTTCCTTCAGCGCGTCGTTGAAGCCGCGGACCCGGTCGACATTGGTCAGCGAGCCCTTGACGCCCTCGATGATGACGATGTTGCCTTTGCCGCCGAGCGTCTTGAGCAAGAAGCGCGCGGTCTCGAGCCCGAGGCTGTAATCGTCGGCGCCGACGAAGGACAGGAACTTGCCGCCGGCCGAACGGTCGGTGATGTTGATGACCGGAATCTTGGCTTCGTTGATCTTCTCGACGCCCGGCACCATCGCCTTGTAATCGACCGGCGTGAACACGATCGCGCTCGGCTTCTTCACCACGACGTCCTCGATCTGGCTGAGCTGCTCGGGGATCGAGTCCGGCTTGGTCGGGATGTATTGCAGCGTCTTCGCGTTCAGCGACTTCGCCATGTTGTCGGCGCCGACCCGCACCGTCTGGAAGAACGGGTTGGTCTGGTTCTTGGTGAAGACGGCGATGGTCTCGCCGTCCGCATGTGCTTGCGTGGTGAACGCAGCCGCCATCAGCAGCGGCAGCGCCATATAGCCCAGTTTCCGTTTCATGTTGCCTCCATCCCTCATTTTGCTTGTTGGAACCTCAAGAACTCATTGCGTGCGGCGGCGGGTCTTCATGTCGAGCCAGACCGCGAGGATGACGATGACGCCTGTGACGAGCGGCTGCCAGTTGGCGCTGACCGAGAGCAGGTTCATGCCGTTCAGCACCAGCGTCAGGATCAGCGCGCCGATGAACGTGCCGAACACGGTGCCGACGCCGCCGAACAGCGAGGTGCCGCCGATCAGCACGGCCGCGATGGCGGGCAGCGTCAGGCTCTCGCCGATATCGGCCTCGGCCGAATTCAGCCGCGACAGGAAGATGATCGAGGCGAGCCCGGCCATGGTGCCGGAGACCGCGTAGACCAGCAGCAGGCGACGCGCGACCGGAATGCCGGAGAGCCGTGCCGCGACCGGATTGGCGCCGATGGCATAGATCTCCTGCCCCCAGATCGTGCGTTGCGCGAAGAACGTGCCGATGCCGAGGAACACCAGCAGCAGATAGACCGGGATCGGCAGGCCGAACAGATAGCCGCTGCCAATCTGTCGGAAGCCGGCCGGGAAGCCGTGCAGGGTCTCGCCCGCCATGTACCAATAGGTGAGGCCGTTTAGCACCCAGAGCATGCCGTAAGTAGCGATGAAGGAGGGGATGCGCAGCGCCGTGACCATGACGCCGTTGAGGAGGCCAACGACGCCGCCGCAGGCAAGCCCGGTGAGGATGCCGAGCGCCGGCGAGCCGGTCTTGTGGATCACGGTCCCAGCGATGCAGGCCGAGAGCGCGACATTGGCGCCGACGGAGAGATCGAGGCCTGCGGTCAGCACCACCAGCGTCAGTCCGGAGGCGATGAAGAAGGTCAGGCTCGCTTGCCTCAGCACGTTGAGGATGTTGCCGAGGCTCAGGAAGGAGTCGCTGAGCACGGCGAGCACCGCGCAGATCAGGAACGCTGCGAGCAGGCGATAGAAGACCTGGATCGCGTCCTGCGACAGAAAGGAGCGGGGCGGCATCATCGCCTCTTTGGTGATGTCGGTCATGCGCGGCTCCTGAGGCCGTCGAGGAACAGTGCGAGGATGACGAGCACGCCGACGCTTGCCACCTGCACCGAGGACGGCAGCGAAATCAGGTTCAGCCCGTTGCGCAGCACGCCGACGGAGAGGACGCCGAGCAGCGTGCCGAGCAGCCAGCCATTGCCGCGCTCGAACGAGGTGCCGCCGACGGCAACGGCCGCGATGGCATCGAATTCAAGCCCGAGGCCGGCGGTCGGGTGGCCGGAGTTCATCCGCGCGGTCATCAAGAGACCGGCGATGCCGGCCATCGCGCCGCCGATTGCGTAGACCGCGATCAGCAGCCGGTTCGGCGAGAGACCGGCATAGCGCAGGGCCTCGCGGTTGCCGCCGAGGGCGAAGATGTAGGTGCCGAAGCGGGTGTGATAGAGCAGGCCGTGGAAGACCGCATAGGTCACCAGCGCCATCACGATCGGAACGGGGATACCCAGAAGCGTCGCCGAATAGATGTCGCGCACGCTGTGCGGAATGCCGACCACGCTCTGGCCGTCGCTGACGATCAGCGACAGGCCCTGCGCCATGCCCAGCGTGCCGAGCGTCGCGACGAAGGGCGGGATGCCCAGGATGGCGACGAGCCAGCCGTTGGCGACGCCGAAGGCCGTGCCGACCAGCAGGCCGGCCCCGAGCCCCAGCAGCATCGAGTGGGTCGCGAGCGACACGATCGCGACGCAGAGCGAGGTCAGCGTCAGCACCGCGCCCATCGACAGGTCCAGCCCCTCCGTCATGATGATCAGCGTCATCGGCAGTGCGAGCATGGTCAGGATGGTGGACTGCACCAGCACATTGGAGAGGTTGGCGACCGAGAGGAAGCCGGGCGCGATCACGCTGAACAGCGCGATCAGCAGCACCAGCACCATGGCAACGCCGGGAATGCGTTGCAGCGGATTGGGTTCCGAGACGATCGCGGCTTCACGCATGATGCATCCCCAGTCGCACGATGTTCTCCTCGGTCAATTCGTTGCGTGTCAGGTGTCCCGCGATGCGGCCCTCGCGCATCACATAGGCGCGGTCGCAGACATGGCAGATCTCGACCTGCTCGGACGAGATCATCAGGGCGGCCGCGCCTTCCGCGACAAGGCGGTCGATCAGGGCAAAGATCTCCGATTTGGCGCCGATGTCGATGCCGCGCGTCGGCTCGTCGAAGATGAAGAGCTTCGAGCCGGCCGCCAGCCATTTGCCGATCACGACCTTCTGCTGATTGCCTCCCGAGAGCAGGCCGACGGTCTGGCGCGCGCTCGGGGTTGCAATGCGCAGCTGCCGGATCAGGCCGTCGGATGTGCGCTGCGCGCTGCGCTGGTCGAACAGGCCCCTCGGGAACAGCTTTCGCAGCGCCGACACCACGAGATTGTCGCTCACCGAGCGCAGCAGCGCGAGGCCCTCGCTCTTGCGGCTTTCCGGGATCAGCGCGATGCCGCGGCGGGCGGCAAGGTCGGGCTCGCCGGAAATGATCTTGCCGTCGAAGATGATCTCGCCCGATGTCACGGGATCGGCGCCGAAGATGGCGCGCGCGACCTCGCTGCGGCCGGAGCCGACCAGGCCGCACAGGCCGACGATCTCGCCCCGGCGCACCTCGATGTTGATGTCGGAGATGCCGGTCGCCGCGCTCAGGCTCTTGACCTCGAGCAACACGTCCCCGGGCTTGTCGGCAAAATTGCGCGGATAGGTCATGTCGACGTTGCGGCCGACCATCATGCGCACGAGCTGGTCCGGCGTGACGTCGGCCGGCCGGACGCCGTCGATGCGGCGACCGTCGCGCAGCACGGTGATGCGATCGCCGAGCGCGAACACCTCGGCCATACGATGCGAGATGTAGACGATCGAGACGCCGTCGGCCTTCAGCCGGCCGATCAGCGCGAACAAGAGTTCGGTCTCTCGGTCGGACAGCGCCGCGGTGGGCTCGTCCATGACGAGGATGCGGGCGTTCTGGCTGATCGCCTTCGCGATCTCGACCATCTGCTGCTGCGCCACGCCGAGCTTGTCGACGGTGGTGGAGGGATCGATGTCGAAGCCGATGGTGCCGAGCACGCGCCTTGCGTCGGCCAGGATCTGGCGGCGGTCGATGGTGCCGGGGATGCGGCCCTTCGGCTCGCGGCCGAGAAAGATGTTCTGGGCGATGTCGAGATAGGGGACGAGCGAGAATTCCTGGAAGATCACTGCAATGCCGAGCTTCTGTGCATCGGCGGTCGAGGAGATCGCGACCTTCTCGCCCTTGTAGTAGAACTCGCCGGCGTCAGCGCGGTAGGCGCCGCACAGCACCTTCATCAGGCTCGACTTGCCGGCACCGTTCTCGCCCAGCAGCATGTGGACTTCGCCGGGGTGGACGGCAAAGGACACGTCGTCCAGTGCCTTGACGCCGGGAAACTCCTTGCTGATGCCGCGCAGTTCCAGCAGCGGTGTGGGCGAGGTGACTTCGATGGGGAGCGCGTCGCTCATGCCTTGGCTCCGCTCGCAAAGATCTTTCCAGGATTCATCAAGCCATTCGGATCGAGTGCAGCCTTGATCGATCGCATCACGTCGACGGCCTCGCCGAGCTCGTCGGTGAGATAGCCGATCTTGCCGAGACCGATGCCGTGCTCGCCGGTGCAGGTGCCGTCCATGGCGATGGCGCGGGCGACCATGCGGGCCTGCAGCGCCTTGGCGCCTTCGGCCTCTTCGGGTCTGGCCGGGTCGATCAGAATCAGCATGTGGAAATTGCCGTCGCCGACATGGCCGACGATCGGAGCCGTAAAGCCGTGCTCGTCCGCATCGCGGCGCGTCTCGGTCAGGCATTCCGCCAGCCGCGAGATCGGCACGCAGACATCGGTGATCACGGCGCGCGCGCCGGGCCGCAGGCCGAGTCCCGCATAGAGCGTGTTGTCGCGGGCGTGCCAGAGCCGGCTGCGGTCTTCCGGCGCCTTGGCCCAGGCAAAGCCGTGACCGCCGTGGTCGGCGGCGATGGCCTGCGCGGCCTCGGCCTGCTCCGCGACGGAGGTCTCGGAGCCGTGGAATTCGAAGAACAGGGTCGGGGCCTCACGATAGCCGAGCTTGGCATAAGCGTTGATGCCGCGCATCATGACGTCGTCGAGCAGCTCGATGCGCGCGACGGGGATTGCGGACTGGATCACGGAGATCGCGGTGTCGACGGCGTCGTGGAGTGTGTCGAAGCTGCAGACCGCGGCCGAGATCGCCTGCGGCACGGGGTGGACCTTCAGCGTGATCTCGGTGATGATTCCGAGCGTGCCCTCCGCGCCGACGAACATGCGCGTCAAATCGTAGCCGGCCGCCGACTTGCGCGCGCGCTTCGCGGTCTGGATCACGCGTCCGTCAGCCAGCACCACCTCGAGTGCCATGACGTTGTCCTTCATGGTGCCGTAGCGCACCGCCATGGTGCCGGAGGCGCGCGTCGAGGTCATGCCGCCGATCGAAGCGTCGGCGCCGGGGTCGATCGGAAAGAACAGGCCCGTGTTGCGCAGCTCCGCATTGAGCTGCTTGCGCGTGATGCCGGGCTGCACCACCACGTCCATGTCGCTGTCGTGCACCGCCAGCACCTTGCTCATGCGCGCGAAGTCGAAGCAGACGCCGCCCGCGACCGCGGCCGCATTGCCTTCGAGCGAGGTGCCGGCGCCGAACGGGACGATCGGCATGCCCGCGCTGGCGCACAGTTTCACGATCTCGGCGACCTCCTGCGTGGTTTCAGGAAAGACGACGATGTCGGGCGGCAGGCTCTGATAGTGTGACTCACTCTGCCCATGCTGATCGAGCACGCCGCGCGCGACGCTGGCGCGCGGACCGATCATGCCGGTGAGGCGCTCGGCCAATATGCCCGTGTTGACCCGCGGTCCCATCCTCAGCTCCCGTCTGCTCCCTGTTGCCGGACTCTTGTTTGGTCCGTCGTTCAGCTTAAGCGGCTCTCGCGTTGCTCGCGAGCTGCTTCAGGCCGAAATCGTAGTTGAGATGAAAATACTCGCTGTCCACCATGCGACCATCCGGCGCACGGGCGGCGGGCTGACGGACGAACTCCCGGACCAGGCTGTCCTTGACGCCGAATACGACGTCGCTGTCGAGATATTGGTCGCCCGCAACGAAGACGTGCGTCACCAATTGCTCGAAACCGGGCGCCGAGATCATGAAGTGCACATGGGCAGGGCGCCAGGGATGGCGGCCCTGGACCTCCAGCATCTCGCCGACCGGGCCGTCATGCGGAATGGGGTAGGCCGCGGGCTTGATCGACCAGAAATGGAAACGGCCACTGGCATCGGTTTGGAAGCGGGCGCGCATCGCGAGATCGCCGATGTCGTCGAGCTGCTGCACGTCGTAATAGCCGTCGTCGTCGGAATGCCAGACGTCGACGGTGGCGCCCGCAAGAGGCTTGCCGTCGACGGTCGAGACCGAACCGGTGACCAGCATGGGATCGCCTTCCATCGGACCGGAGATGTCAGCGCCGCTGTCCCTCTCCGGCGCGGCCTGGACGAAGAACGGCCCGAGCACCGTGGTCTCGGTCGCGCCTTCCGGCACCGGGTGATTGATCGCGTCGACCAGCATGGAGACGCCGAGCGTGTCCGAGAGCAGGATGAACTCCTGGCGCTTGTCGTTGCACATGTGCCCGGTGCGGGTCAGGAAGTCGATGCCGTACTCCCATTCCTTCTGGGTCGGCCGCACCTCGCGGACGAAGGCGTGAAGATGGCGCACCAGTGCTTCGCTGACCTCTTTGATCCGCGGATCCGTTGCGCCCGCGATCCGCTCCAGCACCGCATCCGTGATCGTGTTCTCGTTGAAGTTACGCATGGAGGCCTCCGTTGATCACAGCTTCGGTTCGCCGAGGCCGGACAACCGTTCGAGATGCTTGACGGTCGCAATGAAGTCGGTCTCGCCGTCGCCCTGCGCGACCAGCGAGCCATAGGTCTCGCGCACCTGCGCCGCGAGCTGCAGCGGCACGCCGACGGCGTGGCCGGCACCGAGGATCAGGTCGAGATCCTTGGCCATCTGCTTGCAGGAGAAGGTGGACTCGAAATCGCGGTTGCGCAGCGGCGTGGTCTTGTACTTCACCATCGGGGACGCCACCGCGCTGTCGTCCAGCACCTTCAGGATGTCCTGCCACGCAATGCCGCCCTTGCGCGCCAGCGCCAGGCTCTCGGCCATCATCGCCGCGGACACCGCGATCATCAGATTGACGGAGAGCTTTGCGTAGCGTGCTTCCTCGGCAGGTCCGAGATAGGTCTGGGCGCGGGTGAAGGCGGCGAACAGCGGCTTTGCGCTTTCAAAGGCGTCCTTCGGCCCCGACACGAAGCAGGTCAGCGCGCCGGTGTGCACGATGCTGGCGTTGCCGGAGACCGGGGAACGCAGATAGGCAATGCCGCGTGCCTGCGCAGCGGCGGCAACCTCTGTCGAAGCCTCAACACTGACGGTACTGGTTTCGATCAGAACGGCTCCGGGCGGCATCGCGGCGATGAGGCCCGTGGGGCCAAGCAGCGCGCCGCGCAGGGCAGCGTCGTCTGGCAAGGAGGTCACGACAGCGGCCTTGCCGCCGACGGCCTCGGCCGGCGATGCGGCTATCGTAATGCCTTGCGCGCGTGCCTCGCTGATCCGCGCCGCGCTCTGGTCGAACGCAGTGACGGAAAAACCGGCCTTGGTGACCAGTACCGACATCGGCAGGCCCATCTTGCCGATCCCGATGAAAGCAACATTCTTCGAGGCGTCAGTCATTGTCGTTGTCCATTGGCGCCGTCAGGCAGCGCGTCCCTGTCGTTCGATGTCCTGCACCAGCCGCTGGCCGGATTGCGCAAGCAGCTGCTTCTTGGTCTCCAGCCCGTCAACCAGCAACTGGCCATTGCGCTTCTTCCAGGTGCCGCCGATCATGACGGCCTCGATGTTGGCAAGGCTGGTCTGCATCACGACGGTTGCGACGGGATCGTGCACCGGGAAGAGGTTGAGGCCGGAGGCGTTGATGATGACGAGGTCGGCGAGCTTGCCCGGAGTCAGCGAGCCGATCTGGTGCTCGCGGCCAAGCATGCGGGCGCCTTCCGTCGTGATCCAGCGCAGCGCTTCGCGGACGGGAATGGTGGTGGTCACCGGAATGGTCCCGCTGGTCTTGCGCGACTCCGCATTGTCGAGCGCCCGCTGCATCGAGAGCGCGACGCGGGCGGCGGCGAAGAGGTCTCCCGCCAGCACGGATTCGAGATCAATGCCGACCGTCGGCCGAACGCCGCGCTTCAGGAGGCGTCCGGTGATCGGGAAGCCGTGGCCCTGGATCATTTCGTTCTCTGGTGTCACCGAGAAGGACACGCCGAGATCGACCATCCGGTCCAGGAGATCATCGGGCAGATCGTTGCCGTGGACGATGTTGATGCCGGCGCCGACGAGCCCGGCCTCGATCAGCTTCTCCCAGCCGCCGGACGTCTTGGCCGGACCGCCGCCCTGGTGCATCGAGGCGATCAGCTTGAGCTCGCGCGCCAGGCGGAAATCGTGCATGGCGACGTCGAGCGTCGAATAATGCGGGCCGAGAATGGCCAGGCCCAGCGTGACGAGACCGTCGCGATCGGCGAGGGGGCCGGCGAGCAGCCGCTCGACCTCGCGGCGCGGATGCGGCACTTCCGAGAAATGCGGCTCGCCGGGCTTCGGCTCGGGTTTCGGCGAGCCGTGGAAGAAGGCGGCGCGGATGCCGCTCTCGATCAGGCCGCGCACGGCAGCGTCGGTATGATCGGGTGTCGGGTTGTTGTGGCACCAGTCAACGAGTGTGGTGGTGCCGCAATTGATCTGGTTCAGTGCGCCGACGAGGGTTGCGATGTGGATGTCATCCGGCCGGAAGACAGTTGCGAGCCCGGCGTGCATGCGCCGGAAATATTCGAGCAGCGTCCAGTTCGCGGCATAGCCGCGCAGTGCCGTCTGCCAGGTGTGCATATGCGCGTTGATGAGACCGGGGATGACGATGCGTCCGGCACCGTCAACGATCTCAGCCTCGCCGCTGCCGAGGTCAATCGACGGCCGCACGTCGACGATACGATTTCCCTCGACCAGCACGTCGCCGGCAGGGAGATCGCCGATCGCGTCATCCATGCTGATGACGGTGGCGGATTTGATGAGCGTGCGCCGCATCGCCTCAAGCCGCAGCTTTAATGGCAGTCGGCGGCTCGCCGGCCCAGGCACGTGCAATCAAGTCGCGAATGGCGTTTCGCTCGAGCGAACGTGGATTCCAGTAGGCATTCGTCACCGCCAGATCGGCCGCCTTGTCGATGCCGCTTTCGGGCATGCCGACGTCGCGTAGGGCGACCTTGGCGCCCAGTCGCTTGGCAAGTTCGAAAAGCCCCTGCGATGCATCGGCCGCTCCGATCGCGCGGGAAATGCGTGCCATCGCTTCGGGCACGGCCGGTGCGTTGTAGGCGAGCGCGTGCGGCAGCACGATGGTGTGGGTTTCGGCGTGCGGCAGGTCGAAGGTGCCGCCGAGCGTGTGGCAGAGCTTGTGATGCAACGCCATGCCGACCGTGCCGAGGCAGACGCCGCAGAGCCAGGCACCGTAGAGCGCTTCGGTGCGGGCCTCGCGGTCATCAGCCTTGGCGGCGATGGCGGGCAGGGCACGCGCGAGCGCGCGGATGCCTTCTTCCGCCATCAGGCAGGTCACGGGGTTGGTGTCGCGCGCATAGAGCGCCTCGACGGCATGCGCGATGGCGTTGATGCCGGATGTGACGGCCAGACTCGCGGGCAGCGTCAAGGTCAGATCGACATCGTAGATCACGGTCTCCGGCAGCACGGCGGCGTCGCGCACCGTGGTCTTCAGGCCGTTCTCGGTCTGGCCGACGATCGGCGTCATTTCCGAGCCGGCATAGGTGGTGGGGATGCAGAGCTGGTTGATGCCGGTGCGCAAGGCCAGCGCCTTGCCGAGGCCCGTGGTCGAGCCGCCGCCGAGCGAGACGACGCAGTCGGCATCGCACGCCTTCATCGCGGCGAGGGCACGTTCCGTGACCTCGACCGGCGTGTGCATCGTGGCGCCGGGAAAGATGCCGGCATAGAGCGGGCCGAGCGGCACGCCAAGGCTCTTGCCCTGCGCCTCCTGCTGCGGCGTCGTCAGCACCAGCGCACGCTTGCCGCCGAGCCGCTCGACCTCGGCTTTGGCGGAGGCAAGCGTTCCGCTGCCGAACACGACGCGGCAGGGCAGGTTTTCAAAGGTGAATGAACCGATCATGCGCCGGTCTCTTTGATGGGATAATCGACCTGGAAGCGCCCGATCCGCAAGTCACCCAGCGCCTCGCGCACGCGCAGATGTTCCGGGTGATTGGCATAGGACGCGAGCGCCGCCTGGTCGGTGAATTCGGAGAACAGGACCACGTCGCAGGCGTAGTCGACCGCGCTGACGTCCATGCCGACTTCGATATGGGTGAGGCCGTCGATCCGGCCTTTGAGGCCCTCGAACAGGGTCTTGACCTTGACCCGGGCGGCGGAGCGCTCCTCGGGGGTCTCCCCGCGCAGCCGCCACATCACGATGTGCCTGATCGGCCCCGACATTTCCTGGTTTCCTCGCCTGCGATTATGCTTCGTTGGTGTCATTTTGCCTTGCAGAAAATGGAAATAAAGGTCAAAATTTGTAAGTCTCTTTTCCTTATTATGCAAAAATGGACCGGCTGCTCCAACTCGAGGTCTTCTCCAAAACCGCCGAACTCGGCAGTCTTTCCAAAGCTGCCGAAACCCTGCGGATGTCCAACGCGGCCGCCAGCCGTCATCTCAGTGCGCTGGAGGAGCGGCTCGCCGTCCGGCTGATCGAGCGCAACACGCGCCGGCAATGGCTGACCGAAGCAGGGCAGGAGCTGCTGCAGCGTTGCAGCACGCTCTTGAACGAGCTCGCCGAAGCCGAGGATGCCGTCTCCGACCGCGCTCTGTCGCCGAAGGGCATGCTGCGCGTGACGAGCTCGCTGTCCTTCGCGATGATCTACCTCGCGCCGATGCTGCCGGCCTTCCGCGCGCTCTATCCCGATCTCAGCGTGCAGATCATCAGTGCCAACCGCTATCTGGATTTCATCGAGGCCGGCATCGACGTTGCGATCCGCACGCGCGAGCACGAGCCGGATTCCAACATCATCGTCCGCCGCATTGGCCAGATGCATCGTGTGCTCGCGGCAGCTCCCTCCTACCTGGAGAAGCACGGCAGGCCGGAGCATCCCGCCGATCTCGCCCGCCACAACATGCTGATCTACAACCTCGCCAACGATCCCTATTCGCTGCGGCTGAGCCAGGGCAGCACGACGCAGACGGTGCGGATCGCGCCGACGCTCGACAGCAATGACGGCCAGATCATCTGTGGCGCGGCGCGCGCAGGGCTCGGAATCCTGATCCAGCCGCTCTACATCGTGCAGGGCGATATCGCGGCCGGCCGGCTGGAGCCCGTCCTGATGGGCTGGGAGCTGCCGCTGCTCACCATGAACATCGCCTATCAGAACCGCGTCAGGTTGCCCGCCAAGATCAGGGTCTTCTCGGACTTCCTGGTCAGTCACATCCGCGAGCATTCGCAGCCAGGGATCTGGATCGACGCGGCGAAGTAGCGTTGAAGCAGATTATGAAGCGCGTGGTACGTTCGGCCGCCGCGTTGGTCTCACGTTGCGAGTGGGCGTCCGGCCGAGCGGGTAAATCGCAAATAGAGAGTCAGCGCCAACAGCGTCGTCGCCGCCATCACGGCCGCCATCGACAGCGCGCTGCGTCCGTCGAAGAGCAGCGCAACCAGGCCGCTCGCGATCGCGCCGGAACCCAGTTGAATGGAGCCTGCCGC
The DNA here is from genome assembly GCF_011602485.2 of Bradyrhizobium sp. 1(2017). Classification (NCBI taxonomy): domain Bacteria; kingdom Pseudomonadati; phylum Pseudomonadota; class Alphaproteobacteria; order Hyphomicrobiales; family Nitrobacteraceae; genus Bradyrhizobium; species Bradyrhizobium sp. 1(2017). Next base: position 3,061,359 of record NZ_CP050022.2, read on the forward strand.
GGCGCTGACCGCGCCGGCGATATCGGGCAAAGGCTGCATCGTGGCATTCATGAGGTTCGGCATGCTGAGGCCGAAGGCCAGCGCAACCACCATCAGAAGCGAGGTGACCAGGGCAGGCGGGCTCAGGCCGGCCAGGGTCGTCACGAGCATCGTGCTGGAGGCGACAAACAACAGCACCAGGCCAACCGTCAGCACGTCCGCGGGCGCGACGCCACGGCGGCCCAGCTGGCCGTCGAGAAAAGCGCCAAACATCACCGCCGCCGAGCAGGCGCTGAAGATCATGCCGTATTGCTGCGGCTGCAGGCCGGCGACTTTGATGAAGTACAGCGAAGAGCCCGTGACATAGGCAAACACGGCGGATCCGGCGGCGGCGCCGATCAGGATGAAGGCCATCGAAACCGGGTGCGTGACGATGCGCAGATAGTCCTTGAGGACTGTAAACGCCGCAATGCGATTGGCAGCATCGAACTTCGCACTCTCGGCCAATCCGTACAGCACCGTCGGTATCAGGATGAGTCCGGCCACGGCCTGAGCTGCATAGATCAGGCGCCATCCCCCGATCGCGAGCAGAGCCGCACCGGCAGTTGGTGCAATCACGGTGACCACGTTGATGGCTATCATGACGCTGCCGATCTTCGCGCGTCCCGACGCCTCGTCGAACAGGTCGCGGATGACCGCGAAAATCGTTGTCGTGCCGGCCGCGCCGACGCCCTGAACCGCGCGGCATATCAGCAGCATCGGCAGCGATTGCGCTGCCGCGCAGGCAAGGCTTGCGAACACGAATAGCACGAGGCCGAACACGACGACCGGCTTGCGGCCAACCCGGTCGGAGATCGGTCCGTAGAGAAGCGGCGCAATCGCAAGACCTAGCATGTAGACGCTCATCGTCAGGCCAACATGCGAGGGGCTTGTTCCGAGCGCAGCGCCGGTCGCGGCCAGCGCCGGAAGGTTGATGTCGATGCCGGAATACGGCACGGCGGCGAGGAAGCCGAGCACAACGGTAAAGGCGGCGGAAGCAGGCTGGATCTTCATGGTCGTTCACGGGCGATGGAGCGTGGGAAGGAGGGGAAGGGGACGGTCCCCTCCTTCCCCGGGCGGTGGTCAGTTGCAGCGGTCAGATGACGTCAGCGCGCGTCAGCTCACCTGGCGATGCACCTGCATGCCGCCTGTCTCCATCGCGCCGGTTCGTCGCGTCTCGTCCCCATCGGCGACGAGGCGCTTGATGATCCGCAGCACCGCCGAACGGGTCCCGATGCTGGAGAACTCGTCAGCCATTCGTGAGGCACGCATGCGATAGGCCGGACGATCGAGCACGGTGCGCACCGCCTCGCGCAACGCCTCGGGCGTCGGCTCGTTGGTGGCGAGATTGAGGCCGACGCCGGACCACGCCACGCGCGCATTGACGTCGGCCTTGTCCTCCGTCAGGCCCGCCGTGACAAGCGGAATGCCGAAGCTCATGGCCTGGTTGACGCTGCCATAGCCGCCATTGGTGACGAGCGCGTCGACGCGCGGCAGCAGCCATTCAAACGGCAGATAGCTCGCCAGCCGTGCATTGGACGGGATGGGGCCGGGAATGGCGTCAACCGGGCGGCCGCCGGCCGTCGCGATAACGAGTACGTCAGGTTCGTTCGCCAGCGCCTTGAGTGTTGGGGCGACCAGGAGGTCGAAATTGTGATTGGCCACCGTGCCCTGGGTCACCAGCACCACCTTTTTCGAGCCGTCGAGTTCGTCAGCCCAAGGCGGCAAGGGAACCTGATCCCGGATGATGGGTGGTGTGCCGACGAAATGGACCGTCGAAGGAAACCGTCGCGGAAATTCGAAGCTCGGCACCGACAACTGCATATAGGCATCGGCGAGTTCGATGACGGAATGGAACAGCGGTATCGTCACGGGTCGGACGCCGTAGGATTTCAGCACCTTGTTCAGGCTGCGCAGCACGGGCTGATCGACGTTGACGTCGTACTCGTCCGCGATGACGGCGTATTGCCGGCGCTGCTCTTCCGTTGTCGCCGGCGGCAGGCCGACGAAGTTCGGTGCACCGTCATCGCGCGCCCAGTGCAGGAACGACGTCCCGCACAGAACGACGGGCGGCCGTTCCTCGCGCGGGCCGAGCAGCATCGGCAGGATGCCGAAGATCATGTCGTCGCCGACGATGACGTCGGCCTGAAAATGCTCCAGCGACTCGTGGAGGCCCTGGTTCTGCGCCGGGATGGCGTCGACGAAGATGCGTTCGCAGGCGACGCGCAGCCATTCGGGCCCCGGTGCGATGGTCTTGAGCTCCGGCACCACCGAGAGAATGTCGCGCAAGTCGAAATCGGCGCCTTTCGGAAGCGCAAAGAATTTCGCCCCGCTGGCCTCGACGCGGGCGCGAAACACGGTGCCTGTCAGGAACGCGATCTCGTGGCCGTCGGCGATGAGGATGTCGGCAATCGCCAGCATCGGATTGAGATGGCCTGTCGCAGGCGTCGAAGCGAAGAGAATTTTCATGTGATCGATCCTCTGATTCTCGAACGGCGGTCTGGTGCCGGTCGATGAGCAGAGGTGAAATGTCGGCATCGCCGTTACGGGAAAACTTCGCGGCAGCCGCGAAATGGTTACGGCGGCAACGCAACGTGGCTTTGTGACGACGCAGGCTCTCGGGAATCGGCGCCGTATTACAATTGTAACCGTCGCCGGCCGCGCTCAACGAGGCCGCAATTCGGCGTGCGATCTGGAAAAATAGCAGCGGGTTGCGCGGGCGCCGCGTCCGCTCAAGTAGTAAATGGTAGGGATCACAAGTCTTCACGACTAGGAGATTTGGCGCGATGCGACGGATAAATGACCTAGTTCGCGGTCCAAGATCGCGAACGTTATTGTTCGTCGCCGGTACATATCTAGATACGCCGTCGGTAAATGATCGTTCGTTTCGGACAGTCGAAATTCCCGCCGGCGGACCGCGTGCCTTATTTTCCGCTTCAGCCGGAGCAGTCTTTTGCCTGTCCAGACCCTGACATTGCGCGGCAAGCGGGATTGGCCTGAGGCAGGCTCCTGGGGCAAGTTTGAGAGACCAAATATGTTGGCAGACGTCGGCCATATCATCGTCGTCGATGACGACACCACCCTACGGCAAATGGTGATCAAATATCTGGAAGAGCATAACGTACCGAGCAAGGCCGCATCCACTCGGGCCGAACTGCATCGGCATCTGGAAGGAGCGCAGCCCAGCCTGATCATCCTCGATCTCCAGCTGGGAAAGGACGATGGCCTCGACATGCTCAGGGAAATCCGTGCGCAGTCCGATGTGCCTGTCATCATCACGACGGGGCATCGGCCCGATGAAATCGACCGCATTGTCGGCCTCGAGCTCGGCGCTGACGATTACATCATCAAGCCGTTCAGCCTGAGGGAGCTGCTGGCGCGGGTCCGCGCCGTGTTGCGCCGTCAGGAGATGGGCCGGGCCGCGCGCGCTCGCGATCCGGAGCGCGGCGGCTATCGCTTCAACGGCTGGAAGCTCGAACGCCGTGGCCGAAGGCTGCTGGATGAAAAAAACGAGCAGGTTCCCTTGAGCAAGGGCGAATACGCGCTGTTGCTGGCCTTTCTTGAAGCGCCGCAACGGCCGCTGACCCGCGAGCACCTGCTGCAGGCGACCCGCGTCCACGAAGACATCTTCGACCGGAGCATCGATGTTCAGGTATTGCGGCTGCGGCGCAAGCTGGAGACCGATCCGAGCGCACCGCGCATCATCCAGACCGAGCGCGGCGTTGGTTACGTCTTCACGCTCCCCGTAGAACCATTCTAATTGCGCTACGAACGAAAACCCGGATCAGTAACGATGGAAAGCCTGCCGGCGATACTGCAAACGTGGCGCCGCCGGGCTGCGTCTGTAACCTTTTTCGGCGTGGCGGTGACGGTGACGTAACAGGGCGGCTTCAGTGTCACTCCTGCAAACATCGTGCAGGAGAATCATCCGATGCTGGAACAGCAACTGCCTTCAAGCGTGAGCCGGATCGTTCGGCCGTCCCAGCGGCGGAGCGGCGTCAACGCGCACGGCCTGGTTCTGCCGGGTGATCGGGGCGACATGGCTCGCGCCACGCGGGACATGTCGAAATACACGGGGCCGTCGGCTGTGGTGCTTTCGGCGGATACGGAGCGTCCGGCCACCGCTTGGTGGTGGGTGGCGCTGGCGTTCTTCATGGAAGGCTTTGCGGTTTACGGCGCGTCGATGCATCCGATCGCGGTTTTCCCGGTCGATGAGGCGTCGGTTTCCGCAAATCCGCACCAGGCCCGCCCCGCCGGCAATCAGCATCCCGCCGTGGTGCACGAGCAGGGCGCCTTTCATGCCTTGGATGGATCCAACATCATCGCGCCTGGTGTCGCCGCGTGGGCCGAGCAACGTTCGCGCGACCGCAGAAATCGGCTCGCCGGGCTCGGGGAGCAGATTATGGCGTTGTGGATGTACTGGCGCAGGGAGCAGGAGATCAGACGGGCCGTCACGGCGCTTGCGCAATACGACGACCGGACCTTGCGGGATCTCGGGATCCAGGGCCGGGCGGACATCGAGCGAATGGTGAGGTACTGCCATGATTGCTGATGCGATCTTCTGCGCAATCGCTGGGTTGGACTACTACCACGCGATTGCCTGCGCGCTCATCCCGCGCGGCCTGGAGACCGGCTTGATGCTGTACGGTTGGACAAGACGGCTGATCGATGCGACAGCGAGAGCCCGCCTCATCGATCAAGAAGACTTGAAGGTCGGAGGCGAATTGTGCCGCAACGATATATTGTTGAAGTGCGCGATAACGCCTACTTGAGGCGAAGTGTCCGGATCTCCCCAGACTCGTTCGTTGCGTGAGCTGATGCCGTGGCGCCCTGCCGTGGCCGTCTGTGTGTTGGTCGTCAGTGGCCTCCAGCCCTCGCCGGCACCGCCACGGGCGGCGCCTCCGATGCCGCCCGCCTTGCGCGGCATGGACGAGCCGATCACGCCGATGCCGCCGGCTCCTGCGCTCGATCCGCGAAAGGTCCAGCTCGGTGAACGCCTCTTTGGCGACCGGCGTCTGTCGCGCGATGATTCGAAAAGCTGCTTGTCATGCCACGACATCAGCACGAATGGCGCGAGCACGAGGCCGCACGACGTCGATCTGGACGGCGCGGAGCTGCCGTTCAATACGTTGACCGTCTTCAACGCAACCCACAATTTTCGTTTCGGCTGGGAAGGAAAATATCGCGAGGTCGGCGCAGACGTCACGTCGTCGCTGGTCAACCCGCGGATCATGGGCAGCGATCTGAACACGATCGCGAACAAACTCAAGCAGGATCCTGTGGTACGCGCCGGCTTCTTCGCGGCCTATGGCCGCGGTCCGGATGGCGACAACATCGTCGATGCCCTCGTCAATTATGAGAAGACGCTGGTGACGCCCGGCAGCAGGTTCGATCGCTGGCTCGAGGGCGATGGCACCGCGTTGAGCTCCGAGGAATTGGAAGGATATCACCAGTTCAAATCGCTGGGCTGCGTCTCTTGCCATCAAGGTGTCAATGTCGGCGGGAATCTGTTTCAGCGTCGCGGCATATTTCATCCTCTGTCCTCGCCGGACCCGGCCATTCTGCGCGTGCCGAGCCTGCGCAATGTCGGAACGACCCCACCTTACTTTCACGATGGCAGCGCACCGACTCTGGAAGAGGCTGTCCGGAAAATGGGGGTATCTCAGTTAAACGCGACTCTGACAGACCATCAAATCAAGGCGATCGTCGCCTTTCTCCGCAGCCTGACCGGAGAATACCGCGGCGCCCAGGTCGGAGGTGAGCCATGAAAGTCGCCCCCGCGATGGTCGGTGTGGCGTTCCTGCTCGCGCTGCTAACCTGGCTTCTGCTGAACGGCCTGAATTTGAACTCGGACCGCTATGACCGCCAAACGCAGGCGCTTTCCGACTTCACCCGGTTCGAGCGCGCCGTGAACCGCGAGGTGCTGACGTCACGGGCCGGCCTGTCGAAGAATTACGATGCCCTCGTCGCCATGGTGGATGCCTACGACGCCGCTCTAGTGCGGCTTCGCGAGGCGGCCGACACGGACAAGGAGCAGATTGCCGCGATCGACGTGCTGGCGGCGCGTGCCGCCAGGCAGGAGGAGTTGATCGAGCAGTTCAAGAGCAAGAACGCCCTGCTCCGGAATTCCTTCACCTATTTCAGCCTGTTCAGTTCCCGTCTGTCGTCGTCGAACGACAGGCCGCTGGTGGCGGATGTCTCGGCGCTTTCCGCGGCGATGCTGCAACTGACGCTCGACACGTCCGATGCCACCGCGGGCGAGCTGCAGTCCCGGCTCGACAATCTCGAACGCCTGCAGATCACGTCCGAAGACAACGAGCTGCTGCACGCTGCCGTTGCGCACGGCCAGCTGCTGCACGACCTGCTTCCGGATGTCGACGCCATTCTGAAGGCGTTGGTTGCCGAGACCAACAACCGTGAGCAGGATGCGGTCCATGCGCTGATCGTCAAGCGCCAGATCGCTGCCCGGGTGGCGGCACGCAAAAATCGCTTGTTGCAGTATCTCACGTCACTGCTGCTGCTCGGTGCTCTCGTCTATTTCGGCCTGCTGTTGCGCGCCCGCGCCAAGGCCCTGCGCCGTCGCGCCGCATTCGAGCATGTGATCGCAAATATCTCCATGCGCTTCATCGAGTCGCATGGCGATGGCCTCCGCGGTCATGTTGAGAGTGCGCTCGAGGAGCTTGCGGGATTTATCGGTGCGGACAGGGCTTATTTCGCGTGGTCGGCGGCGGGGACCGACAATGTCTACGGGTGGGTACGCGAGGGTGTTCGCCTCGACGCGACCTGGCCGAACCGGGCACGCGATCTGGCCCAGCGCTACGATGATCGCGAGGATGCGATCATCTACATACCCAGGGTCCGGCCATCGTATCCCGACGATCTGGCGAACCTCCTCGACGAAGCCGGAATTCGCGGCTGGCTGTGCATTAAGGCTGCGTCCGGACACGGACATGCCGCCATTCTCGGCTTCGACGCGATAGAGGCCGCTGCGCTAAGCCAGTGGGCCGAATTTGCGCTCTTCCGCACCGCCTTCGATGCGATCCGCAACGCCGTGGGACGCGTGGTCCTCGAGCAGGAGAAGGAGCGGCTCCAGGCAAGCCTGCAACAAGCTCGGCGGATGGAGACGATCGGCACCTTCGCCAGCGGCATTGCCCACAACTTCAACAATATCGTCGGGGCGATCCTCGGCTATGTCGAGATCGCTGAAGCCGGCATCAAGTCGGGAACCCGGTCCGCGACGAACCTCGCCGAGATCCGCCGGGCCGGCGAGCGAGCGAGTGAGCTCGTCGGCCAGATTTTGACTTTCGGCCGGCGTAGCCAGGGACGACAGGAGCGCATCTGCATGAGTACGCTGGTGGCCGAAACCGAGGCGCTGCTCGCCGCATCGTTGCCTGCGCATGTGAAGTTTGTGGTCAGCCAGCGTGCTGAGGGCATCGTCGTCTCCGGCGAGCCGGCGCAATTGCAGCAGGTCATCCTCAATCTTTGCAACAACGCCGCCCAGGCGATGGAACAGCCCGGCACCATCGACCTGCAGATCACCGAACGGGAGGTCATGCATTCCTTGTCGATCGGGCGGACCGGGTTGCTGCGTGGACGCTTCGCCGTCATCTCGGTCTCCGATCCGGGGCTGGGAATGGACGAAGCGACGCTGGAGCAGGCGTTCGAGCCGTTCTTCACGACGCGCTCGGAAGGCAATGGTCTCGGGCTTGCGACGGTCAGGGAGATCGTCGAGCAGCACGGCGGCGCGGTGGCGGTGCGGAGCACCGTTGGCGCCGGGACACGCTTCGACGTCTGGCTGCCGTGCGGGTCGCTGGACGAACCGATATCGGTGCAGCACGCGCCGTCGCTCGCGTTGCGCGGCAATGGGGAAACCGTTCTGGTGTTCGAAGCGGACCGTAAGCGATTGCTGCGCTACGAGGAGATTCTCGCAGCGCTCGGTTACGAACCGGTCGGATTCTCGGTACTGGCCGAGGCCGAAGCGGCCTGCCGCGCCGCGGGGACCCGTTTCGACGCGGCGCTGGTGTGCCATGTGCCGGGAGGGTCCTCGCTCGATCTTGCCTACCTGCTGCATGATGTGGCGCCGCATCTGCCAATCATTCTCGCAAGCCCCTCGATGCATCACTTTGCTGCGCCCTTGCTTGCGACCGCGGGCGTCTCCGAGCTCGTCCATCATCCGTTGATGTCGGCCGAGCTCGCCGCGGTGCTGTCGCGATGCCTCGCGGCGTCGGCAAGCAAACGAATGAAGCGCATAGCCACCGCCGGCTAGCGACTGCCGAACGGTGCATCATCTATTTCACAGGTAACGCGATCTCGGAGGCGGGAAGCCTTCATGTAACTCCTTCGTTCTATCCATCGCATCAGGTTGCTCGTCTCGAAGTGACCCAACCCGATCGCGATAGGAGAATGATGATGTCCAACCGATGTGGTCCGATGGTCGTCGCCGCCTTGCTCTTGTTCGGCTCGTCCTCCAACGGCGCAGATGCCGAAGCGATGACAGGCGCCGGGATCCGCAAGATTGCGTCGGCCGGCGACATGGCTTCGGCCGAGCGATCCCGGGTGCCTATAGGTCACCGGCAGCCGCGCCCACGTGACATTCCGCTGAGTGCCGGATTGACGCCGGTCGATGCCGAGCTGCGGCGCCTCGACGCTGACGTCGACAGGAAGCTGATCATCTGCCACGGCTGTTGACACGGTTGCCGGCCGCGCCTTGGCGTGCGTCAGCAGGCAGTGGATGGACTGGTTCGTGTGGGCACGAGCGCCGATGGAAGTCTGCTCGCGAAAACGCGAATCTTGGGCTGGACGCGCGATCCGTCGATCACCTCCAGCCGGCCGCAGCGGTTCAGCGTATGCAGCTTGCGCCCGGGCCATGCCGGTCCGGGCGCTATGGAGTGGCGGACGATCTGCTTGAATGTCGTCGGCGACAATTCGACGATCTCCGCCAGCGCAAGTGCTGCACCGTATCCGTCGGCACAATTCTGAATGGGGCGCCACAGTTTGTCATCGATGGTGACGAAGTGCCCCGCCGGTCGCGTGCTCGCACGATCGATCAGGATCGGATTGCTGGCATGGGGCAACCAGGGACCCAGGAGGCGATCGGCGTAGTAGATCGCCAGCGAATCCGAATAGCCACCCGTTCCGTCGCGCCAGGCTCCAAAGAGATAGTACAGTCCATTGTGCCGCGTGATCGTGGCATCGGCGAGTTCGAGTCCGGCAAGGAGCGTGGTGTGCCGCTCCCATTTGTCTGGAAAACGAACGCATTTGTAGAGCGCGACGTCACCATGGAGGGAGCTCTCCGGAATCATCCACAACGCGCCGTCGTCCTCGATCAGGAACGGATAGGAGAGGTGCCAGGGCTCCTCCAGCACCGGCACGACTTTCCCAACCGGACCCGCGTCATTGAACTCGATGGCTGAAATGGTGCCCTTGCCAACCCTGTGATCGAGATCTTCAAAGAAGACGAATGTTCGTCCCTGCCATTTGATGGGAAACGGGTCGGCGTAGAAGTGATTGCCGGGATCGCCCAGCACATTCCATCCTGGCCCGGATAGATCTCCGCTCTGCCAGACGCCTGGGCCGTCGTTGAAGCGCCATCCGACATGCCAATGCGGAGCATAGCAGCAGAGGCGATAGATCTCCTTGGCGATCGATACGGTGAGGCCACGCGCGACAAAAGCCGCCGGGTGGCGGCCGGTGCCGTCTCCGGCTGGACGCGCCAGTTGCGGCACGATGCGCGGGCGTTCCGACAGAATTGCCGCCACCAGGGTCAGGGTTCGCGCCATGACGGTTTCGAGCGCGCCGCTCAAGCCGGCTGCGATCTCTGCGGATGGGTGACCGCGATCGAGGACTGCGCCGTCGATCTCGTTGACGATCTCGATCACCGGCAGGTCGCCGGCGAGAATGGCGGCGAGAGCAGCGTTTTCGCCAGCGGCTCCGTTGAAGAGAGGGCGCAGATACAGCCGGGCGGAACAGTTGGGAGCGCGCGCGGCCCCCGTAAAATCGACGATCACGTCGGCCGTGCCAATGCGGGCCTGCGTCGATTCCGGGCTGATCTTCAGCTTGCCGGCACCGCTGTGCTTGCCCCTGTGCAACACCATGCGTTCGAGCTCGAACAGCGCGTCGAGCCCCGTGGGGCGCGCCTCTGTCGTCGCCGTCCAAGCGATTTGAAGCGGGACGTCCCGGCCGTCGATCGACAGCGTCTCGCGGTCCATCCAGCGCCGCGCATGCTCACGTTCACAGCGAAACTCGATGATCATGTCGAGCCAATCTATTCCAACGTACCCCGTCAAAGGACTTGGCTGAGAAGCCGAACGTATTCCTCCACCATGGCGTCTACCGAATAGCGCAACCGCAGGCCTTTGGCGTTTTGTCGCAGTTCGTCACTCAGTTGCTGGTCCGTCAGAAGCCGTGAGACGGCCGCCGACAGTTTCGTGTGATCGGAGGCATCGACGAACAGCGCCGTCGGCTTTCCTTCGAAGGACAGCACCTCGCGCAGGACGGGAAGATCGGTGACCACGGAGGGAACACCGGCGTTTGCGGCCTCGACCGCAGCCAGACCGAAGGTTTCGGCCTGCGTCGGGAAGACGAACACGTCCAGACAGGCGAGAAAGTCTGCCATCCTGCGCGGGGGGATTTCGCCGAGCAGATACAGCCGGTCCGACACTTTCAAGTCGTCAGCCAGCTGCCTCAGCCGGGCCTCGTCGGCGCCCTGTCCGGCCAGCGCCAGGTGCCAGGAAGGCTCCTCCGGCAGCAGGCGTATTGCCGCATCAAGCCGCTTGTGCGGATGCAGCCTCGCCGCGCAGCCGAGCAGGATGCGATCGGGCGGCAGGTTGAACGTCGCTCGTGCGGCGTCCTTCGACAGGGTGAGGGCCTTGTCGTCGAAGCCGTGTGGGACATGGACCATGCGTGACCGATAGGCCGCCGGGTAGCGCGAATATTCGCGTTCCATGTCATGCGAATTGAGCGTGATGCGGTCGAAGAAGCCGAGGCTGCCCATGACGATGTCGGCCGTGCGGACTGGCCAGTTCATCGACAGCGCGGATGAAACCTGGTTGGCGATGACAGGCGCGCGGCAGACGAGGCGCGACACGCCGGCGCCGATGACATTGCCGAAATGCTGAAACGTCAGCACGGCGTCGGGCTTGCTGGTGCTGATCTGACGGCCGAGCGTCCACAGCATTCGCGCCAGGGCCACCGGATGTCCCGGCCGGCTCGCAGCGCAGTAGAGCGTATCGGGAGGCTCGTCGAACGAGTCCGACTTGCGGAAGAAGAAGAGATTGGTGACGCGGTGGCCGCGGGCGGAGAGGCCGGCTCCGAGCAGCCTGGAGATCTCCTGCGCGCCGGCGTTCTCGGCCTGGGTCTGTACGAGAAGGACGTGCAGCTTCCGTCCGCTACCGGTGGGCGGCGTGAGTGCTGTCGCAGCCGTCGCGCCCAACTCCTTGTTTGGCTGGTAATGGAGCACGGATCCCGACCCGCTGAAGAAACGAAATTTTCACCTTCTTGATCCGGTACCTACCATGCGAGCATCCCGCGGACACCGACTAGCAACAAACGGAGTTAATGCACGGATTGCCGGAACGGCATCCTTCGCGAGGGAATTCTGCTGGTTCCCAAAGCAAGTTAAGCTAGCGTATTAACCAATTGGTCATGCTCGCGAACGCGGCGGGTAACTGCGGATTAACCATAGATATTTACGGTGGAGCAGGCCACTGAACAGTGTTCGCCAGTTGAATCCGAGTAAAGTCCATGACGTTCGGTCGCCGCGCAGAGCCGACAAGTTCCGGATCGACCGGCGTCGCCGCGTCGTGGAGCCGGACGTCGTCGAACGGTGAGACCGGCAAGACCGGCGCACGCGTTGGCGGCGCACTCACTGCGACCGGCGCGCTCGCCTTCCTTCGCGCAAACGTTCGACGGATCTTGACGCTCGCTCTCGCGATTTTCGCGTTCGGCGCGGTCGTCCTGCTGGTGATTCCGACCAGATATGCCGCGACCGCACTGGTCGTCGTCGATCCCCGCGAGCAACGTGTCACCACGGAGCAGGACGTTCTGCCGGGCATAGGGCAGGATAGCGCCGCGCTGCAGAGCCTGGTCGAGGTCGCGAAGTCCGACGGCTTTCTCAAGCCGCTGATCGAAGAGCTCAAGGTTCGCGACGACCCGGACCTTTCCGGCGGATACACCGACCCCGCGCGCCTGCTCGAGCGTTTCCGCAACCGCCTCGACATTTCCCGTCGCGGGCTGACCTATGTCATCGCCTTCCGGTTCACTTCGAACCGGTCCGAGCGGGCCGCCTACTACGCCAACGCCATTGCCGAAGCTTTCGTCGCCAGACAGAGCCGCATCCGCACCGAGGCGACCGACGAGGCCGCCGATTGGCTCGGCGGCCGGCTCAAGACCTTGAGCGACCGGCTGAAGGCGTCGGAGGACGCCGTTGCCACGTTCAAGCTCGAGCACAGGATCGTCAACGCCGGCAAGGATGCCACGACCCAGCAATTGCGGGTGACCGAGCTGTCGCAGCAAGTGGCCGCTGCGCGCGCGCGGACCGAGGAAGCCAAAGCCCGCTACGAGCAGGCGCAGCGCGACGTGAAGGCGAATGTCGAGAGCCCCGTCAAGCAGGATCTCCTCAGCGCGCTGCGGGGCCAGAGATCGGCGCTCAACGATCAGATTGCGCAGAAGCGGGCGGTGCTCGGCGATCGCCACCCCGACCTCGTGATGTCTTACAGTCAGCTGAACGATCTGAACCGCCAGATCGAGGTCGAGCGGAAGAAGGGCATCGATACCGCAAAGTCGGAATACGAGGCGCAGCGCGACCAGCAGAAGGCGCTCGAAAGCCAGATGAAGGCGGCTGAATCGCAGCTCCTCGTGGATGGTCAGGCTCTGGTCAAGCTCCAGGAGCTGCAGCGCGACGCCGAGGCCAACAGGAACATCTACGAGCAATTCCTCTCGCGGTCCAAGACCACAAACGAGCAGCGACTGCTGCAGAGCTCGCAGACCAAAATTGCCTCGTCCGCCATTCCACCGCTTCGCTCGACCCTTCCGCCGCTGTCCCTGCTGCTCGCCGCGCTCGCGATCGGTTCGCTGCTGACATCGACGGCGGTCGTTGTCGCAACGGGACGCGGAGTAGGCCGGTCCGTCCCGGACGTTCGTGATCCCGAACCGGCTCAACGCCAGCCCGGGGCATGGACACGTCCGCCCGTGTGGGCCCGCATTCCCGATCTGGCGTCCGGCGAGGTCAGCCGGAACATCTGGCAAGGCCCGGTGTCTCCGACGGAGCTCGATCTCGGTCCCCATCTAGAGCCGCTGCTAGACAGGCTCGAGAAATTGCCGGGGCCGTTGGGGAAGGTCGTTCTCGTGATGTCGGTCGGGAAGCGTGCCGGCGGCAACACCGTCGCGCGGTCGCTGAACCGGTGGGCCGTGAACAGTGGAAAGCTGAGCGTGCTGATCCGCGTCGAGCCGGACCTCGGCGGTACCGGAACTCACCTCGCCAAGGCGCCAGCGGACGGCACGACCACGGCGGATTTTCGCAGCGTCGACGAACTTCTGCGCGCGGGCAGGAGCCCCGAGCCGTCGCCCACGGACGATATTCGTTCGGAGTTCGATCTGATCATCGTTCACGCAACGTCGCTTGCCCTGCAGCCGGAGGCGGCGGCGCTGGCTGCTCATGCCGATCTGGTAATTCTGGTTGGCCGCGAAGACGCAATCGATTCAGCCGCAATCCGCAGGGTGACGGCTGCGCTCTCCCGCTTTGGCAGCGTGCCGACCGGGATCGTCGTCAATCGTGTGCCGGCGGATCCTTCGTCGGCTCAACGTCGCGGCGAGGCGCTCGGCTTGGCCGGTTGAGGGCGCCGGGCTGCGCCGTTCCCGCGGCGTCTTCAACTAACCCCTTAATCGCCTGCGTCGGCGCCGCGGACGGCATAGGTGCCGCGTTTCGGTCCACCGAAGCGCAAGAGCGCGAGAATCGAAGGATCAACTCCGGTCCGCCGGCGACAGAGCACGTTGAGCGCGATGGTCGCAAGCGCCAGCGACACCGTGGCGGAGATCGCCGCGCCAAGCACGCCGAGCCAGGGAATCAGTACGAGAAATCCGACCAGCCGCAAGGCCACGTTCGCCGCGACGACGGGGACATAGATGCGCTCATGGCCGGTGAGCTGCAAGATCGCCGCAGACGGGCCGCCCGCTGCCTGAAACGCCGTTCCGATCGCCAGCACGATCAGGACCCCGTGCTGCGCGGCGAAATGAGGCCCGAACAGGTTGAGAAGATAGGGCCCGCCAATCCAGATCAGGAAGAGGCCGCTGATCACGCAAAGCCCGGTCACTTCCGCCATCAGCTGCAATGTCCGCTCGAACTCCTGATGGTTCTTGCTGAAGTACAGCGAAGGAAGCCGGCGCGCCCCGAAACTGTACAGCGCGGCCGACAGCATGGCGAAGATGTTGGCAAGACGCGAGGCGGCGAAATAGATTCCGGCGGTCGCCGGATCCAGCATCCAGTAAACCAGAATGACGTCGAAATACTGGTTCGCGGCTTCGAGGACGGACGCAATCCAGAAATGCAGCGCGCTCGATCTCCAGCGGGACGGCTCGGTTCGTGCCGCCGTATCGCGGAGATCCGGCAGAGCCCGCGCAATCGAAATGACCTGTGCAATCAAGCCAGCCGACATTACGATCGTCATCACGGCAAACAGTTCGGCGGGATCGAGCCGTCCATGGCCGAACATGAATGCGAGCAGGAACAGGACGACGCCGAGCCGCCAGAAGAACTCCCTGTTTCCTTCCCCCATGAGGATGCTGACCAGCGAGCGCGCAATCTGGCTGCCCAGCATCAGCCCCGCATTCACGGCGGTATAGGCGGACACGGCGAGGATCAGCAGCCACCAGTCCCCCTTCATGTACGCCGCGACCGCGATGGCACCGATCACGATCAGCATCGCGACCGAGGAAATCTTCAGGCTCGATAGCAGCACACCCTTGGTGAGATCGGGCCGATTTCCCACCTGATACTCGTTCAGGAAGCGCACCAGGAGCGCTTCCTGGCCGACCAGGCCCACGACCGATGCGATCTGGGCGACCGAAAGCCAGGTCGCAAAGATGCCGAACCCATCTGGCGACATCGTCCGCGCGGCGAGCGAGAACAATGCAAACGCAAGCGCGCCGCTACCAACCTTGAGAAGGATGGTCCCGGCGACACCGCGCGTCACATCGCGCCGCATGAACTGGATGATGGATTGGATCATGGAGGCTAAAGGGCAACTCTCCCCTGAGGAGATACGTTCCGATACCGGCGCCAGCCTAGCATGCCGAAAAATCGCGAGTGTTAATGAGCGGCTGTGAGGATGTTGCCGGCCAGAACGACGTCGCAGCTCGGTCGGTTGGTTCACGGTGGTACATCGCCGTCTCCATTGTCCCAGATCAAGCAAAGCCCGGTTCGACCGAATGGCGGCACAGGGCTGCATTGACGGCCGAAGGAAAACGATCGGCCGTTTGAGTGCGGAATGGCCGGCCGGAATGGCCGCCGATCTGCCAAAGCGCGAACTTTGCAGAGCCTGCCGAGCAAAGTCCGTGCCGGGACATCGCTGGTTCCGATCGGTCTTCTGGTTCATTAACCTCGATTGCCGGAAATGATCGCTTTCGGCCCTGCGATGCGACATCAGGCGAGAAAATTGCACGTGGAGCCACGTTAATCGTGGGGACCTGGACCATGACGTCGGACAGAACCGTGACCGAGCCGCTCGCCGCTGCCGGAAGCGCGACGATCGCCGCGGACATCGCGATCGTCGGCGGCGGTCTTGCGGGATCGCTGGCGGCAGCTGTTCTTGCGCGTGCAGGGCATCGCGTGGCTCTGATCGACAAGCGTGCAGTCTATCCGGATGAGTTCCGGGTCGAGAAAATCGGAGGCCCTCAGCTGGAGACATTCCGCAGGCTGGGCTTCATCCGCGGCCTCGAAAGCGCCGCCTGTCCATACGACCGCGTGCTCAACATCAGGGAAGGCAAGGTGGTCGATGTCAGCGTCGGCCAGGCCTATGGGCTTCCCTATGCCGATCTCGTCGCCATGGCGCGCGGCCAGTTGCCCGATCCATCCAGCCTGATCGTCGACGAGGTCACTGCGATCAACTGCAGCGACGACGCCCAGCATCTCGAGCTTGCCTCCGGACGGCGCGTCACTGCGCGCCTCGTGGTTCTGGCCACGGGCATGGCAGGAGTTCTCGGCTACAAGCTCGGCATCAGGCGGCGCGTGCTGGCCGCGGGCCACTCGGTTTCGTTCGGATTCACGATCGCCCGCCGCGACGGCGCGCCGTTCGATTTCAAGGCGCTGACCTGTTACGGCGAGCGCACGGCGGACGGCGTTGACTACCTCAGCCTGTTTCCGGTGCGCGCGGGTATGCGGGCGAACCTCTTCATGTTCCGCGATCCGACCGATCCGATCATGCGCGAGCTGCGCCGCGAGACGGAAGCGACGGTTCTGCGCCTGCTGCCGGGATTGCAGACCTATCTCGGCGATTTCCACGTGGTTGACCGGATACAGAACTGGGTCATGGACCTCTCCGTCGTCGAGGGACACCTTCGGCCCGGCGTCGTGCTGATTGGTGATGCCTTCCAGACCAACTGTCCCGCCGCAGGAACCGGCGTCGCCCGCCTGCTGACGGACGTCGAACGTCTTTGCACCGAATATGCACCGCGGTGGCTCACGACGCTTGGCATGAGCCGAGAGAAGATCTCGGAGTTCTATTCCGATCGCGACAAGGTTGCGGCAGACCAGCAATCATTGAAGATGGCGCGATTCCGCCAGGCCCTGACCTCGCGCAACGATCTCGGCTGGGACGTGCGCCGACGGCTGCACTTCCTGCGGCGTAGCCTCACCCATCGCGTCGATCAGATGCGGCCAGGCTGGCTCGCGCAGGTCCGCAGTGCACTTCGGGCCTGAGTCTCGCGGCCGTCTCGCCTCGCGCTCATCAGCGCGTCGGCGTCGAGGTGCGGGGCGGCAGGAGCTTGAACTCCAACATGCGCTTGGCGGCCAGTTTGAGCCAGGGAGCCTGCTCCAGCGCGAACAACGCCACGGCACCTGCGGTGCTGCCGGCCTGCGCGACTGCCCACATCGGCGACGGCCGACCGCCGAACAGCTTCTTGTACGGCTCGTCGCCAATGGTGAAATCGAGCATCTGGTCGCCGCGTTCGATGCAATCTCTCGCCACCTGTTCGAACATCAGCGCACCCAGCGACTGGCTCTTGTAGCCGGCGATGTCGAAGGCGCTCATGATGACGTGGAATGTGCCCTGATGGCACAATCCGAGTACGGCGGCGATCACGTCGCCGTCCATCTTCATGGCATAAAGGCGCACGAAGGAGCCAAGGCCGCGGAGCGCCACGTCAGCATAGAAGCCGAAATATTCGGGGCGCTGAAGCAGGTCACCGTCGCCCTGCGATTGAAACCGCGGACCGCGAAACTTCTTCATCACTTTCAGCGCCTCGAGGGTTGAGGCTTCGTCGTTGCAGCATGAGAAGCTCAACGCGCCTTTCTTCTGGAGCTGGCGGTATTTCTTCGCGAGCTCCTTCTGATAGGAGCGATCCATCGCACTGGTCCGCCATTGCTCGAACGGCGCGATCAGAACGGTCGCATAGGCATTGGTATCCATCGAGACGCGGCGCGGCGCGGCTAGGAGGCTCTCGACCGGAAGCCGTCCGTCCGGGAGCTTGGTCATTCGAAGCAGGTCGAAAGGGCGCAGGAGGGCTCGAAGCTCGGTGCACGCGCTCTCATCAGCGAGCAGTTGCGAAAACACTCCCGGGCCGCAAACCGGCGTCAGATAGTCGGAAACGCGGAGGTCGGCGAATTCGATGGTTCGTATCGGACCACGCCGGATCCGCAGCAGGGGCAGCAGCATCGCAAGCGCGCGCGTCGCGCGATGGCGGACCACGACGACGAGAGGTGTTGCCCCCGCATGAGGCGCCAGCCGGGCGTAGAGGCTGTGCAGCCAGAGTGGATGCTGGAACGCGGTGGCGGCGGAGTTGCCGAACAGCTCAGCGTATTCCGGGGACAGAAAATCGAACGCCTGTTCGATGGCGATATCGAACGTGCTGCTGGAACTGTTCATGCGCAACCAGGGAAACCGGACAATCCGTCAAAATTCGATCGAGCTCGATCGGCGCCTTATAGCAGGGTCGTTACAAGCGACACACTGTCGCGGTACGATTTGCGTTAATGCACCGGGCCGGAGCTCTTGTCGTTACCAAATCCTTAAGCTCCGGCATCGTACGAGCCGGAGTGCCGGACATCGACCGCGCTAGCAAATTATTAACCGACCTTAAGGAAGGTCGGATCCATGGCCAGCCTGCAGACCGAGGTGGATTCCGGGGCACTCGAGAGCGCGTTCTGGGAGACGCGCAGCGTTGGCGTTGAGAAAATCGCCCGAATTGCAATCAGCTGCTCGATCACCGTCAACGTGGTCGCGTCGATGGGCATCTTCAACGCGAAGCTTCTGCCGCCGGAACTGACCTTTGTGCAACAGGCCGTGGCGCTTCTGATGTGGGGCGTCCTCATCTACGCAAGTGCATTCGTGCGTCCGCGTCTGCGGCTGCAGCTCAATCCCGATCTGATCGTACTGCTCGCTTTCTACGCCTTCGCCGTCTTCTCCGTGTTCTGGTCGAGCCTGAGCGCGGCAGCGCTCATGAAGAGTGCCGCGCTCGCGATGACGACCTTCGGCGCATTCTGCCTCGTCACCCGCATCGACATCGACGAGGTCGTGAAGGCCACGTCCCATGGGCTCTTCATTCTGGTTGCCGCATCGGCATTCTGTGCGCTCGCCGTCCCCGATATCGGGATCGACCAGACATGGATGCACAGCGGCCAATGGCAGGGTGTCTATGAATCGAAGCAGACGCTCGGCTTCGTCGGCGCATATCTGATGTTCTTTGCCTGCTATCGCATGATGACGGGACAGGGCTGGCTGGCCTTCCTCGTGGTGTTCCTTCTGGCCTCGACGTGCGTCCTGGCGTCGGAATCGCGCGGTGCCGGTGCCGTTGCCCTGGCCGCCTGCGCACTGCTCGTGACCTCGATGTGGTCGGTTGGCTGCATGAGGGTCTATACGATCCTGCCGTTCGTGATGTGCATTCTGGCCGGTATCCTGTTTCTCTATTTTTACGTCACGGGATACGACGCCATCCATGTCGGCGACGCGAGCATCAATTTCACCGAGCGGACGTTCATCTGGCACTACGCCATCAGCCAATTCAATGACGCGCCGTTGCTCGGATTCGGAATCAACGGCTTCTGGACGGTCCCGTCGATCTACGATTACTTCGAGCAGAACCACGGCTGGGTGCTCGACAATTATCACAGCGGTTACATCGCGATCCTGATGGAAACCGGATTTCTGGGATATGTGCTGTTCGCCGCCAGCGTCCTTCTGTTCTCGAACAAGATGCTGCATCTGATTTCGACGCGATCCATCGATCGGTCGCACTGCGCCCTCATCATCGGATTTGTCGTCCTCAGCTTTCAGACCAATTTCACCGAGACGACGTTTCTTCGCTCGACGATGTTCACGTCGGTGCTCCTGGTGTCCTTCCTCCTCGCAACGTGCAGGCCGGTGCCGGAGCTTCAGTCGCTGGAGACGGATGCGAGATGACCGCCATCCGAGCCCCATGGTCGCGAGGCTTCAGGCTTGTCGCGGCGGCATTCGTCCTTGCGTCGCTCTCCGCCGCCCACGGGACCGAGCAGGCAGCTGCCCGTAACGTTCCGAAACTCGGGCGTGGCATCAACATTCTCGGTTATGACGGAATCTGGGATGGCGGTCGGAACGCGCCATTCCGCCTGGACAATCTGGCGACGATCAAGAAGGCCGGGTTCGCGCACGTCAGGATCAACTTCTTCGGCTTCAAGTTCATGGGCCCCGAGAACGTCCTGGACGAGATCGTGCTGAGGCGGCTCGATGCCGTCATCGAGGAAGTCCTCGCGAGGGGGCTCATTCCCATCGTCGACGAACACGATACGCACATCTGCCAGCGCGACGTTTCCGAATGCGCTCCGAAGCTCAGGGCGTTTTGGCGGCAGATCGCCGAGCGATACGCCGGTAGGTATCCCGAACTCGTCTTCGAGATCCTGAACGAGCCGGGCGGGCTAATGACGTCGTCCAGCTGGAATACGCTCCTCAATGAATGCCTCGAGATCGTCCGTCGCACCAATCCGGAGAGGCCGGTCATCGCCGCCGTTCTCAATATCGATGAGATCCCCATCGACGAACTGGCTCTGCCGGCCGACGACCGGAACCTGATCGTGACGTTTCACTACTACGCGCCGATACGATTCACGCATCAGGGCGCGCCGTGGTCGCAGACATTTTCGCGGATCGGGCCGCTGGATTGGGGCAGCGCGGACGACGAAGCGAACGCTGCCGCCGACTTCAGGAAGGTGAGCGTCTGGGCGGAGAAGGAAAAGCGTCCGATCTATCTCGGCGAATTCGGAGTGTATGAGCGGGCGCCATCCGACGGTCGCCTGAGATATTTGTCATTCGTGGCGAGAAGCGCCGACAGGCTTGGCTGGTCATGGGCCTATTGGCAGTTCGATCATGACTTCGCGGCCTTCGACAGCGCTCGTCAGGCCTGGAAACCGGACATCCTGCGCGCCCTGATCCCGCCGCAGCGTTGAAGCGATCGCGCTGGCCTTCACGGCTCTCCTGCACGCCGCTGGCTCTATGACACGAGGAACGTCGCCGGTGGCGGAGAGGGTGACATTCCGCGCAGTGTCTCCGCCGCAACAGTATGTGGATATCGGATGCTCTGGTTCCGCTCCGAGGCCATCCTGCTTCGTCCTGGAGCGCGCGAGGAAGAGTCCAAATCGCACCAACCGGGTTTGCGATTTCAGTGACGGGCCGGAAGAGCCGGTGCAGGAAATACCCGCATGAGCGATACGCAACCTATTCGACTCGATCGAATATCTGGCACGTAGTGACATCGCGTCGTCCGGCTTCTGCATGCAGAACGATGATTAGAACGATTAGAAAATAGAAAGATTCAAAATTCGAGCGGCGACTTCGACGCCGACAGCGATCGTTCAATCGCGACGGTTTGTCGTGCAGCCTTAGACAGCTTCTAGCTCCCAATCCCTTCTCGGACCACCCTCCTATGTTAGGAAGCGCGGGGACGTGCTTGCCAGTGGAATTGGGGTGCAGGAATGACGCGTGAACTTTCGGCCAGGAAAATCGTGCGTACGCTATCGCTGGGGGCAGTGAGTTATCTCGCGCTGTCGCTGGAATCGTCGGGCGAATTTCGGCAGGCGTTTGCGCAAGCGAATCTGCCGCCGGTGACCGTCGATGCGTCCAAGCCGAGAGTTCGGCAGCCGATTCAGAGATCCCAGTCGACGCGCGGATCGCGGGGGCAGAGATCCGTCGCTGCGGCGGCTCCGCGCCAGGCCGCGCCCGTTCCCTATGTTGTGCCGTCGACCGGTACGATCGGCACGGTGCCGCCCGCCTATGCAGGCGGCCAGGTCGCAACCGGGGGAAGTCTCGGTCTCCTCGGCAATCGCGGCGTAATGAACACGCCGTTCAATCAGACGAGCTATACCGCAGAGCTGATACAGAACCAGCAAGCACGCACAATCCGTGACGTCCTCGCCAACGATCCCTCAGTCAGGGTCATTCAAGCCGCGGGCGGTGGTGCGGACAGTCTTTTCATTCGCGGCTTCTACTACGACAGTGGCGACTATGGATTGAACGGTCTCTACGGAATCGCCCCATATTACTCTTCGGGTGCGAACTTCGTGGAGCGCGTTGAAGTGCTGAAGGGCCCCAGCGCATTGCTCAATGGCATGACGGCCGGTGGTACCGGTGTTGCCAGCGGTGGCGCGGTCGGCGGAAGCGTCAATCTGATCACAAAGCATGCGCCCGACTTCGACATTACGCAGCTCACGGCAACCTACGTTTCAAAATCGCAGTTTGGCCAGAACGTTGACGTTGCTCGCCGCTACGGCGAGCACAAGGAGTGGGGCGTTCGGCTGAACAGCACCTACTCGAACGGCAACACGCCCTGGAACCGCCAGACCGATGAATTCGGAAACGCCGTTCTGGGCCTCGACTATCGCGGGGAGCGTGTGCGCGCGGCAGTCGATATCGGATACCAGGCCGACAATCTGAATCCGCCGATGCGCTTCTTCAACATCCCGGCCACGACAACGTTCATTCCGCCGCCACCAAAAGCGGGGCTGAATTTCCAGGTCCCGTGGGCCTATTATGCCCCGACCGATTTCTTTACGACTGCCAGAGGCGAAGTGGATGTCACCGACTGGATGACCGCCTATGGGGCGTTTGGCTACCACGACAGCAACATCAACTATGCCTATCCGTCGCCCAATATCTCCAACGTCGCGGCGGGCGCGTTGACGTCTCCGCCCGGCGTCTCCCAATTGGGAGGTTTGTGGTCGCGGCCGTTTGCTGGCAAGGAAACCTTCGAGACGCTCGCGGGCGAGGCTGGTATCCGGGCAACGGTGGATACGGGTCCTGTCAATCATGCGGTGAACGTCAATTACTCGATTAATGACCGGACCTACAATCAGAGGGTCTGGACCCGCTCGAACAATGCTCTTGCGGATCTGATTTTCTGGAATCTGTACACCGAGCCGACAAACATCGCGAAGCCCAATTTCTCGACGCTATCTGCCAGCCAGACCACCGGGGTATCTCTCTCGAGCGTCGGCGCTTCCGACACGATGTCGATCCTCAACAAGCGCGTTCAGCTCACGCTTGGCGTTCGCCGTCAGACCGCTGGAACGGAAGTGACGAACTTCCTCACCCCGGCGTCGAGCCGGCCCGAGCAGGACACGTCCGTCTGGAGTCCGGCCTACGCACTTCTCGTCAAGCCGGTCGAGAACGTCGCGCTCTACGCGAACTACATCGAAGGTCTCCAGACGCCCGTTGTGGTCAGCGGCGCATTTGCGAACGTCGGGACCGTTTTCCCGCCGGCGCAGACGAAACAGGCTGAAGGCGGCATCAAGATCGACGCAGGCCGATTCACGACCACGCTGAGCGTGTTCGACATCAGCCAGCCGAGCATCATTTCGGTGGGGACCGGCGTTACAGCGATTCAGCAACTCAACGGCAGGCAGCGAAATCGGGGTGCGGAGCTCAATGTTTTCGGCGAGATCACGCCCGACATCCGCGTTCTCGGCGGCGTCGCCCTGATCGATGGCGTGCAGGAGCAAACTCAAGGCGGCATCAACAACGGAAAGGCGGCGGTCGGCGTGCCCGTCGTCAACGTCAATTTGAACGCGGAATGGGATACGCCGTTTGTCCCTGGTCTTACCTTCACGGGCAGGGTCATCTATACCGGGTCGCAGTACGTCAACGTCGCCAATACGCTGACTTTGCCCGAGTGGACGCGTTTCGATATTGGGGCGCGATATACCTTTATTTCTCCCTGGAACGGAAAGCCGATCGTCGTGCGCGCCAATATCGAAAATGTCGGCAACAAGGCGTACTGGGCTTCAGCCTATAGCGGGGTCATCACGCTTGGTGCGCCTCGGACCTATCTGGTGTCCACCACCTTCAATTTTTGAAATACCTGTCACTCGGAAGTTACGCCGCCGCGGTTGATCCGCGGCGGCGTTGTTTCGTCGTGAGCCATTCAATGCAATTGATGACAGTGCGATGAAAGAGTGCCCCGCGACAAAACGCGCGATCATGTCGCGTCGAAAAAGTTCCTCCTTGTGCAGTTAGAATTACAGCAATCCGCGACGTGTCCTGAAATCCCGATATTTTTCCGCGTGTTGGTGCGCAAGCGCGGAGGTTGCATTGTGCTCGTCCGTCGCCAGTTTTGAGGTCTTAAAAAGAGGCGCGTCGATATTGCTTTGACCCTCGTCTGCTTCTGACCTACTCAAACGTCTCTGCTTTCGCTTTTCGAAGAGGGGACCGAGTCATGATGGTGTTCGACAGGGACGACGTCACCTTCACCGTCGTCGTCAACCACGAAGAGCAATATTCCATCTGGCCGACGTTCAAGGAGATTCCCGGCGGCTGGAAGGCGGTGGGCAGGACCGGCAGCAAGAAGGAATGCCTCGATCACATCGAACAGGTGTGGACCGACATGCGTCCGCTCAGCTTGCGCAAGTTCATGGACGACGCGGCGCCTCGGCAGTCGTCGTAGTCGGCGGAGTTGGTCTTTCGATGCGGCTTCTTTGTCTGCCTTACTCCGGCGGCAGTGCCATGTTCTATGCGCGGTGGCGAAGGCTTCTGCCGTCGTGGATCGACGTGCGGCCGGTGGAATGGCCCGGGCGCGGCGCGCGCATGGACGAGCCGCTGCCGACCGATCCGCGTGTATTGGCAGCGCAACTCGCTGCTGAGCTTGGCGCGCAGCTCGATGGTCCTTACGCATTGTTCGGGCACAGCCTCGGCGCGGTGATCGCGTTCGAGCTTGCGCATGGACTGCTCGATCGCGGCGTGCCAGCGCCGACCGTTCTCTTCGCTTCGGGTGCGGAAGCACCGTCGGTTCGGGACGTCAGCAAGTGGCGCGAGCCGCTGAGCGACGAAGCTCTGATGCAGGAGTTGCGCGATCTCCAGGGCACGCCCGACGAGGCCCTGTCGAATGCGGAACTGATGCGATCCGCGCTGCCGGTGCTCCGCGCCGACTTCCTGATGTGCGGAGCCTATGTCTACCGGCCGCGTCGTCCGCTGCCATGCCCCGTCCATGTCTTCGCCGGCACGGACGACGAGACCGGCCGCGAAGCGCTCGAGGCCTGGCGGCAGGAGACCTCGACCTCATTCACGCTCGATATGCTGCCGGGGCATCACTTCTTCATTCACACGCAGCAGGCCGAACTGATCGATCGGATCGGTGCGGCGCTGGCCCGGCAATCGGGTCGATCGATTGATTTGCATCGGAGCGAGGATCATGAGCGCGTTCTCCGTCCAGCCACTCATTGAGGGCAGAACTCTTCCGCTGCTGCTCAAGGCAGATGCGGCCGGGCAGCCGCTCGGCGAAGCGCTGCCAATGCTGCGCGAGACGATCGACCGGAACCTGATCGACAGCGGCGGCATCGTGTTCCGCGACTTCTCGCTCGATGGTCCGGATGCGTTTCGGGCCTTCGCGGCCGATTTCGGTCACCCGCTGCTCACCTACGAGTTCGGATCGACGCCGCGTTCGCAGGTGATCTCGGGGGTCTATACGTCAACGGAGTATCCGCCGCACCAGCATATCCCGCTGCACAACGAGCAGGCCTATACCCGCGATTGGCCGATGAAGATCTGGTTCTATTGCATGCAGCCGGCGCTGGAAGGCGGGGAGACGCCGATCGCCGACAGCCGCGTCATCTATCGCGACATGCCGCCAGCCATTCGCGAGCGGTTCGCCGACAAGGGCGTGATGTATGTGCGGAACTACGGCAATGGCCTCGACGTCGACTGGCAGCAGGTGTTCGGCACCGAATCCAGAGCGGAGGTGGAAGCTTACTGCGCGCGCCACGACATCGAATGCGAGTGGAAGGAGGATGGCGAGCTTCGTACGCGCCAGATCTGTCAGGGCACGGCGCAGCACCCGGTCACGGGTGAGTGGGTCTGGTTCAACCAGGCACATCTCTTCCACGTCTCCAACCTCGAGCCGGAGGTACGCGAGAGTCTGCTCGACGTGGTCGATGACGAGGCCGACCTGCCGCGCAACGTCTTCTACGGCGATGGCTCGGCGATCGACGATGAGACCTTGTCGACGGTCCGAACCGTTCTCGAGAGGCACAAGATCAGCTTTCCCTGGCAGGCCGGCGACGTCGTGATGCTCGACAACATGCTCACCGCGCACGCACGTGCTCCGTTCAAGGGGCCGCGCAGGGTGATTGTCGCCATGGCCGAGGCTCATCGACAGGAGTGATCGGCAGGGCTGATCAGCAAGGTGATCGGCGGCGCTCGCCATGCGGGCGGTGAGGATTTCGGGCCCGCGGCCGGACAGGGATTCGAGAACATGGACAAAGCCAACCTCGTCGAACGCCTGCGGGAACACGCTGCCTTGCGATCCGAGAAGCTGGCGTTGCGGTTCCTGGAAGGCGACGACGTCGCCGATGAGCTGACATTTGCCGCGCTCGATGGCCGGATCAGGGCGCTGGCTGCGTGGCTGCAGCAGAGTGGCGGCGCAGGCGAGCGGGCGGTGATCCTGCTTCCGAGCGGGATCAATTATGCCGTGGCGTTTTATGCGTGCCTGTATTCGGGCGTGATCGCCGTTCCGGCCTATCCGCCGGAGGGCGGCCCCGAGCGCTATGCCGGACGTCTCAACGGCATCTTGCGGGATGCGGCACCTCGCTTCATCCTGGCGGACACGGCTCTGCGCGCCGTCATCGAAGCAACGCTGCCGGAACTAGGCAACGTGGAAATCGTTGCGGTGGATACCATCCCGTCCGAACTCGCGTCGGACTGGCGCGAGACGAGGCCCGCCGCCGACGCGATCGCGTTTCTCCAGTACACGTCCGGATCGACGTCGCAGCCGAAAGGCGTTTGCGTCTCTCATGGCAATCTGGCGGCCAACGAGCGGGCCATTGAAGCGCTTGCTGGCGGAACGCCGGACGACGTCTTCGTGAGCTGGCTGCCGCTCTATCACGACATGGGGCTGATCGGTGGGCTCCTGAACCCGCTGTTCACGGGTTTTACCGGCGTCTTGATGTCACCGCGGAATTTCCTCGAGCGGCCGCGACGCTGGCTCGAGGCCATCGACCGCTGCGGCGGCACGTTGAGCGGTGGCCCCGACTTCGCGTATGCGCTGTGTGCCGACCGCATTTCGGACGAGACGATCGGCCGGCTGGATTTGAGCCGATGGAGATTCGCATTCTCGGGGTCGGAGTTTGTCCGCCGGACCACCCTGGAGAAGTTCGGCAGCCGGTTTGCGCGCGCCGGGTTCAATCGGCGGGCGTTGACAGCTTGCTATGGCCTTGCCGAAGCGACGCTGCTGGTCACCGGCGGCGACATCACCGTCGACGCGGTCAGCCATACGCTCGACACCGCGGAGCTTGCCGCGGGCCGCATTGCGAGCGCCAGCGTGGGCACCGATCTGGTGGCATGCGGCCGAACCGCTGCAGGCCACGACACGCGCATCATGCGTGTCGACGGCTCGGCCGTGGCCGAGGCAAATGAGGTGGGGGAGATCTGGGTCGCCGGTCCCAGCGTCGCACTCGGCTACTGGAACAATCCCGACGCGACGCATCAAGCCTTCGTCGAGCGGGCCGGCACGCGCTGGCTGCGGACCGGCGACGTCGGTTTCATTCGCGATGGGGTGCTGGTCGTGGCCGGACGCCTCAAGGACCTGCTGATCGTACGCGGGCAGAACGTCTATCCGACGGATGTCGAGCAGGCGGTCGAAGCCGAGGTCGAATCCGTCCGCAGCGGGCGGGTTGCCGCATTTCCGGTCGAAATGGACGGGCGTGAAGCCATCGGCGTGGCAGCGGAGTTCAGCCGCGCCGTACTCAAGCGCAGCGATCCGGAAACGCTCGCGCATGCGATCGGCGAGGCCGTGCTCCGGCAGGCGCAGGAATATCCGGCGGTGATCGCTCTGCTGAACCCACAAGCGATGCCGTTGACCACCAGCGGCAAGCTGCAGCGGTCGGCCTGTGCGGCGCGCCTCGCCGACAACACCCTCGACAGTTTCATGGTGTTCGACAGGGGCCGTCGCCGCGGCGGCGGATCCTTGACGGCGCCGGCGACCGCTACCGAGCGTACCGTCGCCGCGATCTGGTGCGACGCGCTTGGCGTCGCCGTGGTCCATCGCGAGGACGATTTTTTTGTGCTGGGCGGAAACTCGATCGCGGCCGGGCAGGTCGCCGCGGCGATCCGGGACCGCTTGAACGTGGAAGTGGAGCTGCGTGCCTTCTTCGACGCGCCGACGCTTGCGGCTTTCGCTGACCAGATCGATGCCCTCGCGAGAACAGGTGCTGGCCGGGCGCTGCCGCCAATCCCGTGGGCCGCCTCGGCCGATCGCGCCATGCTGTCGCACGCACAGGAGCGGTTGTGGTTTCTCTGGAACATGGATCCGGCCGGGACCGCCTACACGGTTGCAAGCACGATCGGTCTGAAGGGACGGCTCGACCATGCCGTGCTGTCGCGCGCTTTCGGTGAGATCGTCCGTCGTCACGAGATATTGCGCACCACGTTCATCGCCAGGGACGGCCGTGGAACGCAGCTCATCCACGATGTCATGAGCATTGGCATCCGGCACGAGGATGTCCGGTCCTATCCTGTGCAGGAACGGGCCGAGTGCGTGGAGAAGCTCAGGCAATCCGAGCTCGGCAAACCGTTCGATCTCGTGAACGGGCCGCTATTGCGCGCGGTGTTGCTTCAGCGCGCCGACGATGCTTATGAGCTGCTCCTTCTTGCCCATCACATCATTGCCGACGGCTGGTCGCTCGACGTGTTGCTCGCAGAGCTGGCCGCGCTCTATCGTAGCGGCATCGGTCAGGGCGCGAGCGTGCCGGCGATCCCGGCGATTCAATATGCGGACTTTGCGGCCTGGCAGCGAAATTGGCTCTCCGCAGGCGAGGGCGACCGGCAGCTCGCGTATTGGCGCGCCAAACTCGGCGACGTTCATCCGGTCCTCGCATTGCCGCATGACCGGCCCCGTCCGGCGGTCCAGAGCCATGCCGGCGATACCATTGGCCTTCCGATCGACGGCGCACTCGCCGCCCGGCTGCGGGTTATCGCCGGGAAACAGCGCGTCAGCGTCTTCATGCTGCTACTCGGCGCATATCAAGCGCTGCTCCATCGCTACACCGGACAGAGCGATATGCGCGTCGGCGTGCCGATCGCAGGACGCCGGCACACGCAGATCGAGCGGTTGATCGGATGCTTCGTCAATACGCTGGTGCTGCGAGCCGAGATTGTCGGCGAATCGAGCTTCCCGAGCCTGCTGCAGCAGGTCAAGAAATCGGTGGTCGAGGCACTATCGCACCAGGACCTTCCTTTCGACATGCTGGTCGACGGCGTCAGGCCCGAACGCAGCGGCGGCCACAATCCGCTGTTCCAGGCCAAGTTCAACTACATGACGGCACCGGAAGGATTCTCCGGCGTCGAGGGGCTCACCGCCGAAATCGATATTGCCGATCTTGCGGGCTCGCACTTCGATCTCGCGCTCGACGTCATCGATGGCGCCGTCGGCATGAAGGTCACGTTCAACTACGCCACCGATCTGTTCGATCGTCCGACCATTGCGCGGCTGGCGGCGCAATTCGGTTCGATGCTGCGCCAGATCGCCGACAATGCCGAACGGCGGATATCGGACTTCGCCATCGACAGTGAGCACCGGCAGACCGTGCCAAAGCAGGCTGCGGCGTTCGACTTCACTGACGTGCTCAGCCTTCACCGCGCATCGACCGCCGATAGACGGAACGCCGTAGCCGTTCGATGCGGCCAGGAGCAAC
Organism: Bradyrhizobium sp. 1(2017); assembly: GCF_011602485.2. Lineage (NCBI taxonomy): Bacteria > Pseudomonadati > Pseudomonadota > Alphaproteobacteria > Hyphomicrobiales > Nitrobacteraceae > Bradyrhizobium > Bradyrhizobium sp. 1(2017). Next base: position 3,090,733 of record NZ_CP050022.2, read on the forward strand.
TGACCATTGCTGATCTCGAGCGCAGCTCGAACCGCATCGCGCATGTCCTCACCGCCAAGGGCGTGGCGCGCGAGACACCGGTCGCGTTGTGGATCGAACGCTCGCCGGCCTTTGTGGCCGCCTTGCTCGGTGTGCTCAAGGCCGGCGGTGCCTATGTCCCGCTGGATCCGAAATGGCCGCTCGAGCGTATCCGCCGCATCCTCAAGGACGGCGGCATCGACATCGTGCTGGCGGCGGGCGAGAAGTTGGCGGATGCGCGCGGGCTCGGCTGCCTGGTGCTCGATGCGGAGGCAGAGGCTGCGCACGCGGAGGTGTCGAGTCTGCCGCTCGACACGACCATACACCCGGAGCAGACGGCCTACGTCATCTATACGTCGGGATCGACCGGCGCGCCGAAGGGCGTCAGCGTTTCGCACGGCGCCCTGGCCAACTACGTGCAGGCCCTGTTGCAACGCCTGGAACCGCGTCCGTCGGCGAACATGGCGATGGTTTCGACGGTGGCGGCCGATCTCGGCCACACCGTCCTGTTCGGTGCGCTCGCATCCGGCCGAACGCTGCATCTGCTGTCTCCGGAGGCGGTGTTCGACGCGGATGCGTTCGCGCAAGCGATGCGCGAGGGTGAGATCGACATTCTCAAGATCGTGCCGAGCCATCTGCGCGGGTTGCTCAACGCCTCGCGGTCGGCCGATCTTCTGCCTCGCGACACGCTCATCCTCGGGGGAGAGGCTTGCGACCAAGCACTATTGGTTGAAGTCCGGCGCTTGCGGCCGGACTGCCGGATTCTGAATCACTACGGGCCCACGGAAACGACGGTCGGCGCGGTGACGCATGCGTGCGCGGCTGAACGCGAGGACGGCCCGATTCCGATCGGATTGCCTCTTGCAAATCTGCGCGCCCATGTGCTGGACGACGCGCTGAATGAGGTGCCGATCGGCGCTACCGGCGAGCTCTATATCGGCGGAGCCGGTCTGGCGCGCGGTTATCGCGGTGCAGCGGGCCTGACTGCGGAACGCTTCGTGCCGGATCCATTCGGGATTGCGGGCGAGCGGCTCTACCGGACCGGGGATCGTGTCCGCTGCGACGGAGCGGGCCGGCTGATATTCCTGGGCCGCGCCGATGACCAGATCAAGTTGCGCGGCTATCGCATCGAGCTTGGCGAGGTCGGGCGCGTCATCAAGTCGTTGCCGGGGATCGACGATGCGGTGGTGGTCCCGCGTGCGATCGGGGCGAGCGCCGAGCGCCAGGAGCTGGTCGCCTATTGTGTGCCTGAGAGCGGCGCTGGTCCGCAGGCCGACGCGATCAAGCAACAATTGGCTGCGGTCGTGCCGGACTACATGGTGCCGGCGCACATCGTCATGTTGGCGCAACTGCCGCTGACGCCCAACGGAAAGATCGATCGTCGCGCGTTGCCCGAGCCGGCTGAAGACGAGACCTCCGCCGGCTATACTGCACCCGAGGGGGATGTTGAAGTTGCGATCGCGGCGGTCTGGTGCGAAGTGCTCGGCCGCGAGCGTGTCGGTCGCAATGACAATTTCTTCGAGCTCGGCGGCGATTCCATCCTCAGCCTGCAGATCATCGCCCGCTTGCGCAAGCGCGGCATTCGGCTGACTCCGAAGCAGATCTTCAGCCAGCAGACCGTTGCCGGACTGGCGACGGTCGCCGTCATATCGAAGGTCACGACCGCGAAGAAGGAGAAGCCGGACACGGCCTCGAGCAGTGGCGATGCCGGGCCTGGCCCGCGTCACCTGATGCCGATCCAGGCGCGCTTTTTTGCCGAGGATATCGGCAATCGGGATCACTGGAATCAGGCCGTTCTGCTGCGGCCTCAAACGCAGATCGACTGGGAGACGCTGCGGCGCGCGCTTGTCGTCATCGTGGCGCACCACGATGCGTTGCGCCTGCGATTCAAGAAGATGGATGGCGCCTGGCGGGCGGAGCAGGGGCCACCACCGGTGTCGTCCGAACTGTTATGGAGTCACGCAGACGTCGGCGGCGCGGCGGAGATCGCCGAGCTTGCCCGCGCCGCGCAGCAAAGCCTGTCGCTATCGTCGGGCCCACTGCTGCGGGCGGCCGGCATGGACCTCGCCGATGGCGGCCAACGGCTGCTGCTCGTGATCCACCATCTCGTCGTCGACGGCGTGTCCTGGCGTATCCTGCTGGAAGACCTGGCGTCGGCCTATGATCAGCTGGAGCGCGGCGGTCTCGTCACGCTGGCTCAGAAAAGCGACTCCTATGCCTGGTGGAGCGAGCGGCTGCATGCCTATGCGGCCTCCGCGGACATCGCGGCCGAGTTGCCCCATTGGCTGGATTGCGGGGCCGGCGCGCGCCTGCCATGTGATGATGATCATGGCGACGTCGATCGCGTCGGTGACGGCGGCGAGGTGTCGCTCGTGTTTGATACCGACCTGACGTCACGGCTGCTCGAACAGGCGCCCGCCGCCTATCGGACCCAGGTCAACGACCTGCTGCTTGCCGGTCTCGCGCGTGCGGTCTCGCGTTGGAGCCGGCACGACGAGGTCACGGTGGAGCTCGAAGGCCACGGCCGGGAGGATATTTTTCCGGACGCGGATGTATCGCGTACCGTGGGCTGGTTCACGACGGCATTCCCGGTCCGGCTTGAAGATGCGGGTGCCGACGAGCCGAAGTTGATCAAGGCAGTCAAGGAGACACTTCGTGCGATTCCGAATCGCGGGCTCGGCTATGGCCTGCTGCGCCATCTCGGCTCCGAGCGGCAGCGCCAAGCCCTCGCGCAATTGGCGGAGCCGCAGATCGTCTTCAACTACCTGGGTCGGTTCGACGGCAGCGTCGGGACAACCCAGCGCTTCTCCTTCGCACCGGAGAGTGCGGGTCCCTCGCGCAGCGCCACGGCGCCCATGCGCGGATGGTTGAACATCAATGGCCTCGTGCGTGACGGCCGGCTGGAATTGTCTTTTGGATATGGACGCAAGCGCTACCGGCACGCGACGGTCGAGCGACTGGCGGCGCATTATCGGGATGCGCTGCATGAACTGGTCGGGCATTGCTGTAATGGTGCGTTCGGCCTCACGCCATCGGATGTTCCATTGTCCGGGCTCGCTCAGGTTGACCTCGATCGGCTAGCCACGACCTTGGATCTTCGCGGTATCGAAGACATCTATCCGCTCTCGCCGATGCAGCAGGGCATGCTGTTCCATGCGCTGCGTGATGGTGCCAACGACGCCTATGTGAACCAGGTCGGGCTCGAGCTGTTCGGCGTCGATGCCGGCCAGCTGCGAGCCGCGTGGCAGGCGGTCAGCGATCGCCATGCCGCCCTGCGGACGGGGTTTGTCTGGCAGAACCTGTCCGGCGCAGCGCAGCAGGTGGTGCATCGCCATGTGACCGTGCCGTTCGTCGAAGAGGACTGGCGCGGCGGCTCGCATGTGGATCTGGAGGCTGCGCTGGCCGAGATATCCCGGCGTGACCGCGAGTTGGGCTTCGACGTTTCACAGCCACCTCTCCAGCGCATTCGCCTGATACGTCTGGATGACAGCCGTCACTGGCTGATCTGGACCCATCATCACATCTTTGTCGATGGTTGGAGCTCGGCTCGGTTGGTCGCGGAAGTGTTGCAGCAGGCGAGCGACGGCAGGCTACCGGCCGTGCAGGGCAGCTATCGCGACTACATTGCGTGGCAAAGGAGCCGCGATCACGAAAGTGCCGAGACATTCTGGCGCGAGGCGTTGGCGGAGCTCGAAACGCCGACGTTGCTCGCGAATGCGTTGGTGACCACCAAGCTCTCCGGCGAAGGCCACGCCAGCATCGGACTTGCCGTAGATGCGATGCTGACCGAACGCCTGAAGTCGTTCGCAAAGCACGAACGCGTGACGCTCAATACGCTCATACAGGGTGCTTGGGCCCAGTTGCTGCGCAGACATTCGGGACAGTCCGCGGTCTCTTTCGGCGTGACCATATCCGGTCGTCCGGCCGAACTGCCCGGCTCGGAGGAGATGGTGGGTCTCTTCATCAACACGCTTCCCATCGTCGATGCGCCGAGCCCCCAGGCCACCGTCGGCGATTGGCTACGCCAGCTGCAGGAGCAGAACCTGGCTCTGCGGGAGCACGGCTGGACGCCGCTCTACGAGATTCAGCGCCTCGCCGGCCATGCGGGGCAGCCGCTGTTCGACACGATCCTGGTGTTTGAGAACTATCCCATCGAGGAAGGATTGCTGCGGGGCAGGGAGGGCGGCCCTCGGCTGGGGAGTGTGGCGCATGTGACGCCGACGAACTACGCGCTGGCGGTTGCGGTGTTTGCCGCAAGCGACAGGCTGAACATCGAGTTCAATTATGATCCGTGCCGGTTCGACGAGGCGACAGTCCTTCGTCTTCGCGACGTTCTGCACGGATTGCTGGAACAGATCGCAGCGGATGCCGAGCGGGTGCTCGGAGATCTCAGGGCAGCGGCAGATCAGGATGCACGACGAATTCTCGAATGGAGCAGCGCAGCGCAGCCGACGTCGGCATCGTCCTGTGCCGACGTCGTGACCCACATCGAAGCGCAGGCCGCGCAGGCGCCGTCCGCCGTTGCCATCGTATGGGGCGACCGGCGGATCTCCTATGGCGAGTTGAACAAGCGTGCCAATGCGCTGGCACGGCGGCTTTGCCTTTGGAATCTTGGCCCGGATCGGCTGGTCGGCATTGCCCTGACGCGAAGCCCGGACATGATCATGGCACTGCTCGCGGTGCTGAAGGCCGGCGGCGCCTATTTGCCGCTTGATCCGGAATATCCGGCCGAGCGGCTTTCCCATATGCTGCGCGACAGCGGCGCGGCGTTGGTCCTGACGCAGGGCGTGCTGCTCGAGTCGCTCGCGCCGGTGCTGCGCGAAGCCGGGGTCGAAGCGCTCTGCATCGAAGAGTCAGCTTCGCCCGTCGGCGAGGACAGCGGCAACCTGGACGTCGAACTGCATCCGGACAGCCTGGCCTATGTCATCTACACGTCGGGATCGACGGGAATGCCCAAGGGCGTGGCTGTTGCGCGCGGGCCGCTCGCGATGCATTGCGAAGCGATCGGCCGGCTGTACCGCATGACGTCGCGCGACCGCGAGTTCCAGACGGCGTCGATCAATTTCGATATCGCCCACGAGCGTTGGCTGGTGCCTCTGATGACGGGTGGCTCGCTCGTCCTGCCCTCGAAGCCCGGCCTCTTGATCGAGGATCTCGTCAACGAGATCGCACGTAGTGCGGTGACCTCGATCTTCCTTCCGCCGGCCTATGCGGATCAATTGAGCGCGGCGTTGCGGCAGAGCGGGCGCAGGCTCGCGATCAGGGCCTGTATCGTTGGCGGCGAGGCTTGGTCGGATACAGGGATCAAGGCATTTCGCGCCTCTGCCGATGTCGATCTCCTGGTCAACGCCTACGGCCCGACCGAGACGGTGATCGCACCGACGGCATGGATCGTCGATGACGCTGTACTGACACCTCACCAACCGGCACCAATCGGGCGGCCCGTCGGTGCGCGGTCCGTGCACATCCTCGATTCCGACCTGAACTTCGTCCCTGTCGGTGTCACTGGCGAGCTGTTCATCGGTGGCGTTGGCCAGGCCCGCGGCTATCTGAACCGGGAGGCGCTGACTGCGGAACGGTTCGTCCCCGATCCGTTCGGCGACAGCGGCACGCGGCTCTATCGCACCGGCGATCTCGCGCGCTGGCGGGACGACGGCGTGATCGAGTATGTCGGCCGTGCAGACCAGCAGGTGAAGATTCGCGGCTTCCGCATCGAGCTCGGAGAGATCGAGGCGCACCTGCTCGAGCAGCGCGGCGTGCGTGCGGCGGCCGTTGTGGCCGGCGAGGGCAGGACCGGTCGCCAATTGTTCGCTTACGCGAGCGGTGAGCCGTCGCTCGACGGCCGAGCCTTGCGCGACGCACTGTCCGCCATTCTGCCGGATTACATGGTGCCGTCGGTCGTGACGGTACTGGAGCGATTGCCGCTCACTCCCAACGGGAAGATCGATCGGCGGGCACTGCCGGCGCCGGGCGAAGACGCGTTGGCGCGACGCTCCTACGTAGCGGCCGAGGATGAGATCGAGCTTGCGCTGGCCGGGATCTGGGCGGAGTTGCTCGGCGTCGACCGCGTCGGGCGCAACGACCACTTCTTCGAGCTCGGCGGGCATTCCCTGCTCGCCGTGCGGGTGCTGAGCCGGGTGTCGCAGGAGATTGGTGTGTCGATCGCGATCTCGGATCTGTTCGCTCACCCAGACCTTGCGTCATTTGCACGCGTCGTGTCGATCAGGCTGATCGAGCAGGAATTCGATGCCGAGGAGCTCCAGGAACTCGTCGGAGCGGAGCAGTGAGCATGGCTGAGGCGGCGAAGCCGAGTTTGCGAGATCTCGATCCCCAGCAGATGAGAAAGCTCGTCTCGCTGGCCAGGGACCGCGGCCGGAATGCCGACAGGACCGGCGCTGGGGCGATTCCCGTGGTGGCGCGTGACGGATGTCTGGAGATGTCCTTTGCGCAGCAACGCCTCTGGCTGCTGGCGCAACTCGATGGTGCCAATTCCAGCTATCACATACGTGGCGCATTGCGGCTTTCGGGCGAGCTCGACGTCAAGGCGCTGCGACGGAGCATCGACCGTCTGTTCGCGCGCCACGAAGCGCTACGCAGCGTCTTTCGCGTCATCGACGATCAGCCGTGCGTGGTGCTGCTGCCCCCCGATGACCACGTGCCGTTGCTCGAGCAAGATTTGCACCGCCGGGACGATCGCGAGCAGGAGCTCGCGCACCTTTGCCGTGAGGAGGCGGCGGCGCCGTTCGATCTGGCCGCAGGACCGTTGATCCGCGGCCGCCTGATCCGGACCGCGGAGCGGGAATATCTCTTTCTGCTCACCCAGCATCACATTGTCTCCGACGGCTGGTCGATCGGCGTGCTCGTGCGCGAGCTCGGTGCTCTCTACCTGGCGTTCGTCGCCGGCAAGGGCGATCCCCTGCCGCCATTGGCCATCCAGTATCCGGACTATGCCGCCTGGCAGCGACGATGGCTGTCGGGCGAGCGATTGCAGCGGCAGGTCGACTATTGGCGAGAGGCGCTGGCAGATGCCCCTGCCGTGCTCGAAATACCGACGGACCGGCCGCGGCCGCCGGTCAGGGCGCTCGCCGGTGCGTCCTTGCCGATCGAGATCGATGCGGAGCTGGCATCCGGCATCCGGCGACTGGGTCAGTCGCATGGCGCCAGCGCTTTCATGACGTTGCTGGCGGCCTGGGCAGCGGTGTTATCGAAACTCTCCGGGCAAACGGATATCGTCATCGGTACGCCCACGGCCAACCGAAACAGGCCCGAGATCGAAGGCCTGATCGGATTCTTCGTCAACATGCTCGCAATCCGTGTCGATCTCGCGGCCGAGCCCAGCGTCGCCGAGCTGCTCCGCCGGGTCCGCACCGCTGCAATCGCGGCGCAGGATCATCAGGACCTGCCGTTCGAGCAGGTCGTCGAGATCGTTCAGCCGCTGCGAGGGCTGGATCAGACGCCGGTCTTCCAGGTCGTGTTCGCCTGGCAGAGCAACGAGTCAGGGGCCCTCGAGCTGCCCGGCCTCAAGGTCGAGGTTGCCGACATCCCGCTCCAACGGGTCAAGTTCGATCTCGAGCTTAATCTAGGCGAGATGGATGGACGCATTCTTGGTTCTCTGAACTATGCGACGTCGCTGTTCGATGAGGCAACGATCGGGCGCTACCGGGACTATCTATTGGCCCTGCTGCGGGCCATGGTTGCCGATGCGGACCAGGTGGTCGATCGAATCGATATTGTCGGCGCCGAGGAGCGCAGACGCGTTATCGAAACGTGGAACGAGACGGCGGTACCGTTTCCCTGTGAGCGCTGCATCCACGAATTGTTTGCGGAGCAGGTGAGAGAGACGCCGGATGACGCCGCGCTGGTGTTCGAGGATGTTCGTCTGAGCTACGGCGAACTCGATGCGCGAGCGAACAGACTTGCGCGGCGCTTGATTGCCTTGGGTATCGCGCCGGACCAGCCCGTCGCGATATGCCTGCCGCGCGGCATCGCCATGGTGGTGAGTCTGCTGGCCGTGCTGAAGGCGGGGGGTGCCTATCTGCCGCTCGATCCCGCCTATCCGGCGGAGCGGCTGCGTCAGATCGTCGACGACGCCGGGCCGAAAGTGCTGATTGCTGACGAAGCGGGAAGCGCGATGTTCGCGCACGGAACCTGCGAGATCGTCGGTCCCGACGCGGACGCATCGACCGTCGCAGGGCTGGCGACGTCGGATCCGATCGAGCTCGTTGATGGACTGACCTCGCGAAGCCTCGCTTACATCATCTACACGTCCGGCTCGACCGGCAGGCCAAAGGGGGTGATGGTCGAGCACCGTGGCCTGGTGAATCTGGCCTTGGCGCAGCGGGCGCTGTTCAACGTCAATTCAAGCAGCCGCGTCGTGCAGTTTGCATCGTTCAGCTTCGATGCCAGCATCTGGGAAATTGTCATGGCGCTGTGTTCGGGCGCCACGCTGTTTCTGGCCGGCTTGCGAGAACATCAGGATACACCGGAGTTGCTCGGCTTCCTCGCCGAGAACGCGATTACGCATGCGACCTTGCCGCCGGCAATGCTGCACGGACGTGACGATCTCGACCGGCTGGCTTCGCTGCGGGTTCTCGTTCTGGCCGGTGAATTGCCGAGGGCCGAGCTGATCAAGGGATTGCCTGCCGGCATCGCCGTTTTCAACGGTTACGGGCCGACGGAGGCGACGGTCTGCGCCACGAGCTGGCTGCGAACGCCGGGTTTTGACGGCGACGCTGCCCCGATCGGCCGCCCGCTGCCGAATGCGCGGATCTATCTCCTGGACCGGTTCGGCGCGCCCGTTCCGCTTGGCGCGGTCGGCGAAATCTGGATCGGCGGAGCCGGAGTTGCGCGCGGTTATCTCAATCGTGCCGATCTGACGGCAGAACGCTTCGTGCGCGATCCCTTCCACGGCGATGCGGATTCGCGCATGTACCGCACCGGTGATCTCGGGCGTTATCTGCCGGATGGCAATATCGTTTTTCTTGGCCGCAACGACCACCAGGTCAAGATCCGCGGGTTCCGCATCGAGCCGGGGGAGATCGAGTTTCGGCTCAACGAGCACGCCGACGTGGTCGATTCCGTCGTGCTGGTGCAGCGCGACCATGGCGGCGATATGCGGCTGGTCGCCTATGTGGCCGCGCGTCGCGACGACGGCGCGGGGCTCGACGCCGGTGAATTTGCCGGCGCGATGCGCGAGCATCTGCGTGCGCGGCTGCCGGACTACATGGTGCCGTCAGCCTTCGTGCGCCTCGATGCGTTGCCGCTCACACCGAACGGCAAGATCGACCGCAAGGCGCTGCCGGCACCGGAAGACGATGCCTATGCGCGACGGCGCTTCGAACCGCCGCAAGGCGATGTCGAGCGGATTGTCGCGAATGTCTGGGCCGAGCTCTTGGGCGTCGATCGCGTTGGACGCTGCGACCACTTCTTCGAGCTCGGCGGCCACTCGCTGCTCGCGGTCCGCATGCTGGAGCGCTTGCAGCGGCATGCGCTGAGAGCGGACGCGCGCACGCTGTTCGCAAAGCCGGTGCTGGCGGACTTTGCCGCCAGTCTCGATGGCGGCAAACAAGCCGACGTCCCGGTCAACCGGATCACCCGGCAGACGACGGCGATCACGCCCGAATTGTTGCCGCTGATCGCGTTGACGCAATCGGACATCGACGGCATCGTGGCCGGCGTTCCCGGCGGCGTTGCCAACATCCAGGACATCTACGGCCTCTCGCCGCTTCAGGATGGTATCCTCTTTCATCATCTGCTGTCGAAGGAAGGCGATCCATATCTGCTGGCCGGCCAGATGGCATTTGCCAGCCGCAACCTGCTCGATCGCTATCTCGACGCGGTGCGCCAGGTGGTCGACCGACACGACATCCTGCGAACGTCCATCGTGTGGAACGGCCTGGCCACGCCGGCACAAGTCGTTTGGCGGCAGGCGCCCCTGGTCGTCAGCGAAGTCGTGCTGGATGGCGAAGGCCCGGGGGAGGAGCAGCTCGCGAGGCGCTTCGACCCGCGCCTCCATCGGATCGAGCTCGGCAAGCCGCCGCTGCTGCGATTTGCGGTTGCCGCCGATCCCAAATGTGGGCGCTGGCTGCTCCTGGTCCTGCTGCATCACCTGATCGGCGATCACTCCACGCTGGAGGTGATGCACGACGAGGTCGGGAAGATCCTCTCCGGGCGGAGCCACGAATTGCCGCCGCCATTTCCGTTCCGGAACCTGGTGGCGCAGTCGCGCGGCTCGGCAGCAACGGACGAGCACGAGCGCTTCTTCCGCGGCATGCTCGCCGACATCGATGAGCCGACCACGCCCTTCGGACTGGACCGGGTGCACGGGGACGGTGGCGGCGTGACCGAAGCCCGGCGGACGCTGCCTGAACAGCTGAGCGCAAGGCTCCGTGCGCAGGCGCGGCGGCTGGGCGTCAGCCTGGCCAGCCTTTGCCATCTCGCCTGGGGGCAGGTGGTGGCGCGAACCAGCGGGCGCGAGCGCGTCGTGTTGGGGACCGTCCTGTTCGGCCGCATGCAGGCCGGCACCGGGGGCGACCGCACCATGGGCTTGTTCATCAACACCTTGCCGCTGCGGCTCGATCTCGATGATACCGCGGTTGAGGACAGTGTTCGTGATGCACATCGCCGGCTGACCGAACTGATGGCGCACGAGCACGCCTCACTGGCGCTTGCGCAGCGATGCAGCGGCGTCGTGGCGCCGGCGCCTCTGTTCAGCGCAATCCTGAACTATCGGCACAATGCAATGCCCGCCGATCTGGCTGCCGACAGGGACAATACCGGCATCGAATGGCTCGGCGGCGAGGAGCGCACCAACTATCCGCTGATGCTGGCCGTCGAGGATTATGGCCAGGCGCTTGGTCTGACCGCTCAGATCGTCCAACCGTTCTCGGCCGACCGCATCTGCGCCTTGATGCAGCAGACGCTCGATCAGTTGGCCGGGATGCTGGAGCACGCGCCGCGCGCGCCGGTCCGGCAGCTCGACATCCTGCCTGCCGAGGAGCGCCAGCTGTTGCTGGAGGCTTGGAATGGGACGCAGGCGTGTCTTCCGCGAGAACCGTTCGTCGCGCAGTTCGAGACCCAGGTCCGGAAGTCGCCCGAGGCGGTCGCGCTGGTGTTCGGCGAGACGGAGCTGAGTTACGCCGCGCTGAATGTGCGTGCCAACCGGTTGGCGCGGCGATTGCGCGACCACGGCGTCGCGACCGATACCGTGGTCGGGCTGGCGCTCGACCGCGGCGTCGAGATGCTGGTCGCGCTGCTGGCCGTGTTGAAGGCGGGCGGGGCCTATCTGCCGCTCGATCCGGACTACCCGCCGGAGCGGCTGGCGCACATGCTGCGCGACAGCGGTGCGGCGCTGGCGCTGACGCAAAAGGAATTGCGCGGTCAGTTCGCCGCCGTGCTGGCAGAGACCGGGGCCGAGGCGTGGCTGCTCGATGACGAGGACGGCGAGGGTGGGGATGCCGCCGATCTCGACGTCGCCGTGCACGCCGAGAGCCTTGCCTATGTGATCTACACCTCGGGCTCGACCGGCCTGCCCAAGGGCGTGATGGTCCGCCACGACGCCGTGACGAACTTTCTGGCGACCATGGCGGAGCAGCCCGGCATGACGGCCGGCGACCGCGTGCTCGGCTTGACCTCGCTGTCCTTCGACATCGCGGTGCTGGAGCTGTGGCTGCCGCTGACGATCGGCGCCTGCGTGGTGCTGGCGGATCGTGCGGCTGCGCATGATCCTGCCAAGCTCAAGGCGATCGTGCAGCGGCACGGCGTGTCGCTGATCCAGGCTACGCCATCGACCTGGCGGATGCTACTCGATCATGACGGCCCTTCGCTGCCGGCGAACTGCCGGGTGCTGTCCGGCGGCGAGGCGCTGCCGCCGGATCTGGCGCGGCGGCTGGTCGGGCAGGCCGGCGAGGTCTGGAACCTGTACGGCCCGACCGAGACCACGGTGTGGTCGGCGCGTCACCGGCTCGATGCACAGGACGATCGTCCGTTGCTCGGCGGTCCGATCGGCAACACCACGCTTTACGTTCTCGACGGGGACCTCAACCTCGCGCCGGTCGGCGTCGCCGGCGAGCTCTATATCGGCGGGAGCGGACTGGCGCGCGGCTATTGGCGGCGCGGCGGCCTGACGGCGGAGCGCTTCATCCCTGATCCGTTCGGTGCACCGGGGGCGCGGCTGTACCGCACCGGCGACGTGGCGCGGTGGCGCGCCGACGGCGTGCTCGACTATGTCGGCCGTGCCGACCACCAGGTGAAGATCCGCGGCTTCCGCATCGAGCTCGGCGAGATCGAGGCGCGGCTGCAGGCGCAGGATGGCGTCCGTGCGGCCGTGGTGGTGGCGCGCGAGGCCGGCGCCGGCCGCCAGCTGGTCGGCTATGTCAGCGGCGAGGCGCTGGATGGCGCCGCGCTCAAGACGGCGCTGTCCTCGCTGCTGCCGGACTACATGGTGCCGGCGCGGATCGTGGTGCTGGAGCGACTGCCGCTGACGCCGAACGGCAAGATCGATCGCAAGGCGCTGCCGGCGCCGGATCAGCTCGCAACGTCCGTCGCGCATGTGGCGCCGCGCACGCCGGCCGAGGCGGCGCTGGCTGCGATCTGGGCCGATCTGCTGCGCCAGCCCAATATCGGCGTCACCGACAATTTCTTCGAGCTCGGCGGCGATTCCCTGATCGCCGTCCAGCTCGTCAGCCGCATCAAGCGCGATCTCGGCCACGACCTGCCGCTCAACCGTCTGTTTGAGATGACGACCGTTGAGACCATGGCGGCTGCACTGGGCCTTGAGAGTGAGACCGAGAAGCGGAGCGGCGACATCGCCGCGATGCTCGACATGTTGAAGGAAGTCGAACTGTCCGATGAGTGACACGGCAACCACGCAAAAGAAGCAGCTTCGCGACATCTCGCGGCGCCTGATGCGGCTCGACGCCGGCAAGCAGCACGCGTTCCTGTCGCAGCTCGCGGCCAAGGGCGTCAACCTCGCCATGCTGCCGATCGTGCGTCAGGGGCGCAAGCGGGCGCCGCTGTCCTTTGCGCAATCCCGCCTCTGGTTCCTGTGGCGGATGGATCCGGGTAGCGCCGCCTACAACATCTCGGCAACGGTGCGCGTGCGGGGCAAGCTGCAGCCACGCGCGCTGCAACAGGCGTTCGATGCGCTCGTTGCGCGTCATAGCGCGCTTCGCACCGTGTTTCGGCAGGACGGGGAAGCCGCCGAGCAATTCATATGCGATCCGCAACCGGTCGCGTTGCGGTATGTGACCGTCGATGGCGAAGACCGTGAAGGACGGGTGCGTTTGCTGGCGCGGCAGGAAGCTTCGCTGCCGTTCGATCTCGAAGCCGGCCCGCTGATGCGCGTGGCGTTGCTGACGCTGGACGAAGGCGATCACTTCCTCGTCGTCAGCCTGCACCATATCGTGACCGACGGCTGGTCGATGGGCGTGCTGGTCGACGAATTCTGGAAGCTGTACGCGGCATTCGCTTGCGGTGAAGCACCGGCCTTGCTGGAGCCGGAGATCGATTATGCCGACTACGCCGATTGGCAGCGGCTCTGGATGAGCGCGGTCGATGGCGAGCGGCAGGTCGACTATTGGACCAGGCGTCTCGCGGATCCGGCCGTGCTCCAGCTGCCGATTGACCGGCCGCGCCCGGCGGTCCCGGACCTGGCGGGATCGGCAGGTCGCATTTCGCTCGATCCGGCGCTGGCAGATGGCTTGCGCGCTCTGGCGCGGCGCCGCCGCACGACACTTTTCGTCGTCATGCTGGCGAGCTTCAAGCTGCTGCTCCATCGCTACACGGGCCAAGCCGACATCAATATCGGCGTGCCCGTCGCCAACCGGTACCGCGACGAAGCACGCGGCGTGATCGGCTTGTTCGTCAACACCCAGGTGCTTCGTACGCAGATCGAGGGCCGCGCGGCGATCGCGGACTTCATCGCGACGGTCCATGCGGCCACCATCGAGGCACAGGAGAACCAGGATCTTCCGTTCGAACGACTGCTCGAGATCCTGCAGCCGACGCGCAGCTTGAGCCAGAATCCGCTGTTCCAGGTTCTCTACAATCACCAGCGCCGTCGGGCATCGGGCAATCCACTCGATCGGACCGACCTCCAGATCGAGACGATCGACGCCGAGGTTGACACGGTCAAGTTCGACCTCGCGCTCGATACGGACGAAGGGCCATCAGGCGAAATCCGCGCGATCTTCACCTACGCGACGGCGCTGTTCGAAGCGGCGACGATCGAGCGTCTGACCGCGCATTGGACCACGATACTGAAGGCGATGGTTGCCGACGACACGCAAGCGACCGCCGATGTGGCGTTGCTCTCCGAACAGGAGCTGGAGCGGCTGCGACAATGGAATCGTGCCGATGACGGAACGACAAGCTCATCGTTCACGCCGGTGCACCGGACGGTTGCACGGCTGGCTGCCGAAACGCCCGATGCGCCCGCGCTGGTCTTCGGCGACGAAGACATCACCTATGCCGAGCTCAACCGGCGCGCCAATCGCCTCGCGCACCACCTGATCCGCCTGGGCGTCGGGGGCTCCGACCTTGTCGGCGTCTCGGCGCGACGCTCGCCGCATCTGATCGTGGCGCTGCTCGCCATCTTGAAGACGGGGGCGGCCTATCTGCCGCTCGATCCCGAGCATCCGGCCAGGCGGCAGGTTGGCGCCATCCGCGATGCCGGCGCGCGTGTCGTGCTGGTCGATGCGGATGGTTCGGCGCTGACGCCGCCGCCATCAGGCATCGAGGTCGTTCCGCTCGATGCGATCGACCTTGCGCGGGAGAGCGAAGGCGATCCGGAGATCGCGGTGGCCGCGACCAGCCTTGCCTATGTGATCTACACCTCCGGCTCCACCGGCATCCCCAAGGGCGTCGCGGTCGAGCACGGACCGTTCGCGATGCATTGCGAGGTGACCGCCGGGCTCTACGACATGAACCGGCGCTCGCGCGAGCTGCACTTCCTGTCCTTCACCTTCGATGGTGCCCATGAGAGGCTCTGGACCGCGTTGACCTGCGGCGCTGCGCTCGTGATGCGCGATGCCAATTTGTGGTCGGCCGAGCAGACCATCGAGGTTTTGCGCCGGCAGCGCGTCACCAACGCCGGGTTTCCGCCCGCCTACCTGCAACAGCTCGCCGACTTCGCGATGTGGCGCGGCGATCCGCCGCCCGTGGAGCTGTATTCTTTCGGCGGCGAGGCCATGCCCAAGGCTGGCTTCGACAAAGTCAAGCGCGCGCTCAAGCCGCGGACTTTGATCAACGGCTACGGGCCGACGGAAACCGTGGTGACGCCGCTGGTCTGGAAAGTCGATGCCAGCGAGGAGATCGAGGGCAATTACGCGCCGATCGGTCGTCCGGTAGGCCGTCGCTCAGCCTATATTCTGGACGGTGATCTCAACATCGTTCCGGTCGGCGTGACCGGCGAGCTGTTCATCGGCGGCGAGGGACTTGCCCGCGGTTACTGGCGGCGCGCCGGGCTGACGGCCGAACGCTTCGTCCCCGATCCGTTTGGCGCGCCGGGCGCGCGGCTCTATCGCACCGGCGATCTGGCCCGGTGGCGTGCCGATAGTGTGATCGAATATGCAGGCCGCTCCGATCATCAGGTGAAGATCCGCGGTTTCCGGATCGAGCTCGGCGAGATCGAGGCATGGCTGATGCGGCAGGCTGGCGTGCAGTCGGCCGTGGTCGTTGCCCGCGAAGCCGGCGTCAGCCGCCAGTTGGTCGGCTATGTCGCCGGCACTGGCCCGTTCGACGAAGCGACGATGCGCGCGGCGCTCTCGGACGAGTTGCCCGACTACATGGTGCCGGCCCGCATCGTGCGGCTGGAGCGGCTGCCGCTCACCGCGCACGGCAAGATCGATCGCGACGCCTTGCCGGCGCCCGAGACGCCCATCGCAACGGCCGCACATGTCGCGCCGCGCTCGACGGCCGAGACAGCGCTCGCCGCGATCTGGGCTGAGCTGCTGGGTCAGCCCGTCATCGGTGTCGAGGACAATTTCTTCGAGCTCGGCGGCGATTCCATCATCTCGCTGCAACTGGTCGGCCGCGCCCGCCAGGCAGGCCTGCTGATCGAGCCGCGTGACGTCTTCCGGCATCAAACCCTGCAGGAGCTGGCGCGCGTGGCGCGGCGCGAGGACATGGCGAAGGACATCGCGCCTGAAACTGATGTCGAAGGCCGCGAGCATCCGCTTCTGCCGATCCAGTTGCGGTTTTTCGGCGAGGATGCAGGGGATCGCCATCACTGGAACCAGGCCGTTCTGTTGATGCCGAAGTCACCGCTCGACTGGAAGCTAGTCGAACGCTCGATCGCCGCTCTCGTCGCGCATCACGCGGCCTTGCGCCTGCGTTTCGAGGAGGTTGATGGCGACTGGCGCGCGACCTATGGCTCGTCGCCCGCGATATCGGAGCTGCTTTGGATTCGCACTGGCGTTCGCGATGCGGCCGAGGTCACGGATGTTGCCTCCTTGGCTCAGGCCAGCCTGGCGCTGGCCGGGCCGCTGCTGCGTGTGGTCGGTATGGACCTCGCGGACGGCAGCCAGCGCCTTCTGGTGGTCGTGCATCACCTTGTCATCGACGGTGTATCATGGCGCGTGCTGCTCGAGGATTTCGCGACGGCGTACGATCAGCTCCGCCAAGGCGCAGCTTCGGTCGCGCTGGCGAAGAGCGAGCCTTATGCGGCCTGGGGCGCGCGGTTGCAGGCCTATGCCGCGACCGATGAGCTGACCGCCGAGTTCGACTATTGGCTCGATCGAGGATCGCAGGCCGCGTTCCCCTGCGACGATGCTCATGGCGGAGTCGACCGGGTTGCCGACGGCGAGGAAATCTCGCTGGCATTCGACGCAGGATTGACGACGCGGCTGCTGAAGGAAGCCCCGTCCGCTTATCGCACCCAGGTCAATGATCTCCTGCTGGCCGCGCTTGCACGCGCCGTGTCGCGCTGGAGCGGAATTGAGGATGTCGTCGTCGAGCTCGAAGGGCACGGCCGTGAGGACGTCTTCGCCGGTGCGGACGTGTCACGCACCATTGGCTGGTTCACCACGGCCTTTCCGGTTCGTCTGCCGGGCGGCTCAAGGGATGACGCCGCGCTGATCAAATCCGTCAAGGAAGAGCTCCGCGCCGTTCCCAACCGGGGACTGGGTTACGGCGTCCTGCGCCATCTCGGCTCAGAAGCGCAGCGCGACGCGCTGAGCGCGCTTGCCGAGCCGCGTATCGTCTTCAACTATCTCGGCCAGTTCGATTCCAGCATGGGTGAGCACACGCCCCTCCAGTTGGCGCCCGAGAGCTCCGGGCCGATGCGCAGCGACAGCGCGCCGCTTGGCCGCTGGGTTAGCATCAACGGACAGGTCGGCGACGGACAATTACGCCTGTCGTTCGCCTATGGCCGCAGGCGTTACCGGCGGGAAACGATCGAGCGCCTTGCGGAGCATTATGCTTCGGCCCTGCGCGAACTCGTCGCGCATTGCACGGGGAGCGCCCGCGGCGTGACGCCGTCAGACTTCGCACTGTCGGACTTGAGCCAGACCGATCTCGATGCGCTGGTCGCAACGGCCGACTGTCGTGAGATCGAGGACATCTATCCGTTGTCGCCGATGCAGCAGGGAATGCTCTTCCATGCTTTGCGTGATGGCGAGAGCGGCAACTACGTCAACCAGATCGGTCTGGAGGTCCGCGGCCTCGATGCCGGCCGGCTGCGCGCAGCCTGGCACGAGGTCAGCGCGCGGCACGCCGTGTTGCGAACCGGATTTGCGTGGCGCGACCTGTCGGGGGCGGCGCAGCAGGTGGTCTATCGCTCCGCGCATTTGCCATTTGAGGAAGAAGACTGGCGCACGCAGGCGGTCGTCATGGGCGTCAAAGAGCTCCGGGCTGCGCTCGCGCGCGTCTCGCAAGCCGAGCGCGCCAAGGCATTTGAGCTGTCGCAAGCGCCGCTGCAGCGGGTCCGGCTGATCCGGCTCGACGACGCACGCCACTGGCTGATCTGGACGCACCACCATATCCTGCTCGACGGCTGGAGCGCGGCGCGCTTGATGGCCGAGATCCTGCAGCATGAACGCGGCGAAGGCTTGCCGGCCGTGAAAGGCCGCTATCGCGATTACATCGCGTGGCTGCAAAGGCAGGACCGCAATGCGTCGACGTCGTTCTGGCGCACCGTGTTGTCAGAATTGGAGGAGCCCAGTTTTCTCGCGGACGCACTGGGAGGGCCTGCAACCGGCGGTGCTTCCGGCCATGGCTCGCTGGACCTGCTGCTCACGGCGGATCTGACGGCAGGCTTGCAGGCGTTTGCCAGGCGCGAGCGCGTCACGCTGAACACGCTGGTGCAAGGCGCCTGGGCCCAGTTGCTGCGTCGTCACACCGGCCAGCGCGCGGTCTGTTTCGGTGCGACGGTCTCCGGCCGGCCGGCCGAGATCGGCGGGGCCGAGGACATGGTCGGCCTGTTCATCAACACGCTGCCCGTCGTCGATCAGGCAAGCCCGCAAGCCGAAGTAGGGGCGTGGCTGCGCGACCTCCAGACGCACAACACGGACCTGCGCGATCATGGCTGGATGCCGCTCTACGAAATTCAGCGCCTCGCCGGGCGATCCGGGCGCGCGCTGTTCGACAACATTCTCGTGTTCGAGAACTACCCGATCGATCAGGCGCTGCGAGGCGAGAGCGAAGGCGGTCGCCGGTTCGGCCGGGTCGACCAGATCTCGATCACCAATTATGCGCTGACTGTGGCGGTGTTCGCCAAGCCCGACGGCATCAATCTGGGTTTTCGCTACGATCGAGGCCGCTTCGACGACGACCAGATCAGATATCTGCAAGCCTCGCTGTCGCGGCTGCTGGCCAGGATCGTGGAACACGCGTCGCGGCCGCTTGGCGCGCTCGACCGCCTCGATGCCGACGAAGCGCGGAAGGTGCTCGGCTGGAGTGGCAGCGTCGAGCGGGCGCCGACGTCTGGCGATGGCATCGTCGCGCAGATCGAAGCCCGTGCCGCGGCCTCGCCATCTTCTGTCGCATTGATTTTCGAGAGCCAGCAGATCAGCTACGGCGAGCTGAACGCACGCGCCAATCGGCTGGCGCGACGCTTGCGAGACCACGGGATCGGTCGCGACCGGCTGGTCGGCCCTGGCGCTCGAGCGCAGTGTCGAACTGATCGTCGGTGTCCTGGCCGTGCTGAAGGCCGGTGGCGGCTATCTGCCGCTCGATCCCGACTACCCGTCCGATCGCCTCCTTCACATGCTCCGCGACAGCGGGTCAGCGTTGCTACTGACCCAGGAACGGCTGCTCCCGGACCTGGCGCCGGTGATCGCGGATGCGGGCGCCGAGGCCTGGACCATAGATGGAGAGGGTGTATCTCGCATTGAGGAGTCCGCCGACAACCCTGATGTCGCGCTTCATCCGGACGGTCTGGCCTATGTCATGTATACCTCGGGCTCGACCGGCGTGCCCAAAGGCGTGGCCTGCTCGCATCGCGCGCTTGCGGGGCGGCTTGGCTGGATGCAGGCGGAATATCGTCTCGATGTCGGCGAGACTTTGCTTCACAAGACCCCGTTCAGCTTCGACGTCTCTGTCTGGGAGATCCTGTGGCCGCTCGCAACCGGCGCGCGGCTTGCGATCGCGGCTCCGGGGGCACATCGCGAGCCGCGGGCTTCTTGTGGATGCCGTCATCGCCCATGACGTGACGACGCTGCACTTCGTGCCGCAGATGCTCGAGCATTTCGTGACCGAGCCCGGAGCAACCCGCTGCTCCTCGCTCAAGCGCCTGTTTGCCGGCGGCGAGGCGTTGTCGCTCCGACCTGATGTCGCGCGTCCTCGCGGCATTTCCCGATGTCCGGTTCGACAATCGCTACGGTCCGACCGAAGCCCTGATCAACGCCACCTATTGGACCTGCCGCAACGAGGGTGCAGCGCGCGTGCCGATCGGGCCGCCCCATTCCCGGCGTGACGATCCGCATCCTCGACGCCGATCTGAACATGGTTCCGGCAGGCGTGACGGGCGATTTGTACATCGGCGGGGAAGGTCTGGCGCGGGGCTATTGGCGGCGCGAAAAGCTGACGGCGGAACGCTTCATTCCCGATCCCTTTGGCGAAGCCGGTGAGCGGCTCTATCGATCGGGAGATCTGGCGCGATGGCGGGCCGATGGCGCGATCGACTAATGTCGGGCGCGCGGACCATCAGATCAAGATTCGCGGCTTCCGCATCGAGCTTGGCGAGATCGAATCGCGGCTGCTTGATCAGCCCGGCGTTCGCGCTGCCGTCGTGGTGGCGCGAGAAGTCGGCGCCAGCCAGCAGCTCGTTGGCTATGTCAGCGGCACGGGGGAATTGGAAGAGGCAGGCTTACGGACCGCGCTGTCGACTGTCCTGCCCGATTACATGGTGCCGCCGAGAATTGCGGTGCTGGAGCGGCTGCCCTTGATGCCGAGCGGCAAGGTGGATCGCCAAGCGCTGCCGGCACCCGACATGGCTCAGGGACATGCGGAGCATCAGGCGCCACGCACGCCGGTCGAGATCGTCTTTGCGGCGATCTGGGCCGAGCTGCTCGGCCGGCCAGCGGTCAGCCTCACCGACAATTTCTTCGAGCTCGGCGGCGATTCGATCATCTCGCTCCAGATGGTGAGCCGCGCCCGGCGCGCCGGATACCTCATGGAGCCGCGAGACGTCTTTTCAGCATCAGACGCTGGAAGCGCTGGCACTCGCAGCGCGGATCGAGCAGCGCGCGGGGACGCCCGCTGACCAGGGGCAGGCCACCGGACCGCATCGGCTCTTGCCGATTCAGTCCCGCTTCTTTGCGGAGGGCATGGAAAATCGGGATCATTGGAATCAGGCGGTGCTGTTGCAGCCGAGAGATCGCCTCGACTGGGATGTGATGCGGCGCGCACTCGCCGCCGTGATCGATCACCATGACGCGCTGCGCCTGCGCTTCGAGGCGAGGCACGGGGGCTGGCATGCCGAGCACGGCGCTGCTCCGGCTGCGGACGCGCTGCTCTGGGTCCGGCAGGCGATCGACCGCGACTCCGTGACGGCGCTGGCATCGTCGGCGCAGGCAAGCCTGTCGATCTCCGGCGGCTTGCTGTTGCGGGCGGTCGGAATAGATGTCGCCGATGGCAGCCAGCGCTTCGTGATCGTGATCCACCATCTGGTGGTCGACGGCGTGTCATGGCGCATTCTGTTCGAGGACATCGCTTCCGCGTACACGCAGCTTGCGCAGGGCGATGCCACCGGTCGCGCTTCCGCCGAAGAGCCACGCGTACGCGCTGTGGGGACAGCGCTTGCGGGAATACGCAACGTCGCCTGAACTGGCGACGGAACTGTCCTACTGGACGGCCGCGGCGCGAACGCGGATATTCCCTGCGACGACGATCATGCGGCATCGATCGCATGCGGATGCCGACGAAGTCCTGTTGTCATTCGAGAACGAATGGACGCAGCGCCTGCTGACCGATGCGCCGTCGGCCTATCGCACGCAGATCAACGACCTTCTCCTTTCCGGCCTTGCACGTGCTGTCTGGCGGTGGAGCGGGCAGGATGAGGTTCTGGTCGAACTGGAGGGGCATGGCCGCGAGCATCTCTCCGGCGATCTCGATCTCTCGCGCACCGTCGGCTGGTTCACGACGGCCTTTCCTGTGCGTCTGGCCGGCGGCTCGCAAGAATCCTCTCTGTTGATCAAGACCGTGAAGGAGGAGCTTCGCGGCATTCCCGGCCGCGGGCTGGGTTACGGCCTGTTGCGCCATCTCGGCTCCGAAGCGCACCGCATGGCGCTGTCGCACGTCGCCGAGCCGAAGATCGCCTTCAACTATCTCGGCCAGATCGACGGCGGCGACGCAGAGGCGGCGCTGTTCACGATGGCGGCGGAAAGCGCCGGCCCGTCACGCGATGCATCGAGCCCATTGCAACGATGGCTGAGCGTGAACGGCACGGTGCGTAATGGCCGGCTGCAGCTGTCATTCGGCTTCGGCCGGAAGCGCTATCGGCGCGAGAGCGTCGAGCGACTGGCCGCCTTGTACGAGGCTGCGTTGCGGGAGCTGGTCGACCACTGCACTGGCGGCGCCTGCGGCCTGACGCCATCCGATGTGGCATTGTCGGGGCTTGATCAGGCCGAGCTCGACAGGCTGGCGCTGGATTGGCGCGAAATCGAGGACATCTATCCATTGTCGCCGATGCAGCAGGGCATGTTGTTCCATGCGATGCATGACGGCGAGAGCGGGCTCTACGTCAATCAGGTCGCCGCCGAGATCCGCGGCCTCGATGCCGGAAAATTGCGCCGCGCCTGGCAGGCGGCCAGCGATCGCCACGCGATGCTGCGGACCGGATTTGCCTGGCGCGATCTGTCGGGCGCGCCGCAACAGGTCGTCTATCGACGGGCCGAAGTGCCCTTTGCGGAGGAAGATTGGCGTGCGCGAAGTGCAGCATGGGACCAGGCGCAGCTGGACGCGGCGCTGGCCCGCGTCTCGCGGCAGGAGCAGGCTGCCGGGTTCGACCTGTCACGGCCGCCCTTGCAGCGGGTCCGGCTGATCCGGCTCGGCGACGACAGGCATTGGTTGATCTGGACGCATCATCACATCCTGCTCGACGGATGGAGCTCGGCACGGTTGATCGCCGAGGTCATGCAGCATAATGGCGAGGGGCGTCTGCCGGCATTGCACCATCGTTATCGCGACTACATCGCGTGGCTGAAAGGCTACGACAGCAATGCTTCGGCGGCGTTCTGGCGCAATGCGACGGCAGAACTGGACGAGCCGAGTTTCCTGGCAGACGGCCTGGCCGAACGGGCGGACGCGCAATCGTCCGGTCACGGCATGCTGGCGCTCGAGCTGGCCCCTGACCTGACCGCACGGTTGCAGGAATTCGCGGTGCGTGAGCGGATCACGATGAACACGCTGGTGCAGGCGGCATGGGCGCAGTTGCTGCGACAGCACACCGGGCAGGGGACAGTTTGCTTCGGTGTCACCGTGTCGGGCAGGCCGCCTGAGCTCGCCGGGGCCGAAGAGATGGTCGGCTTGTTCATCAATACGTTGCCGGTCATCGACGGCGTCAGCCCACAGCAGACGGTCGGCGTATGGCTGCGCGAGTTGCAGGATCGCAATCTGGCCTTGCGCGAGTTCGGCGCGACCCCGCTCTATGAGATCCAGCGCCTGGCGGGGCGTCCCGGGCGGCCGCTGTTCGACAGCATCCTGGTGTTCGAGAACTATCCTATCGACCGCGCGCTGATCGGGACGGACCGGCAGATCCAGGTCGGAAAGACGCGGATCGTCGAGACCAGCAATTACCCGTTGTTCGCCAGCGTCGGCGTCGATGACCGCCTGCGCCTCGTCTTCAACTATCGGCGCAAGCATTTCGACGAGGCGCAGATCGCGAGGCTACAGCAGGCCTTTGTGCGGCTGATCGAAGCCCTGAGCATCGATGCCGATCGACCGGTCGGCATGATCGCGGCCCGCGATCCCGCGGATGTCGTCCTGCTCGAACGGGCGAACGACACGCGACGAGATCAACCGCGCGAGGGAATTGTCGCGCAGTTCGAGGCCCAGGTCCGGAAGTCGCCCGAGGCGGTCGCGCTGGTGTTCGGCGGGACGGAGCTGAGTTACGCCGCGCTGAATGCGCGTGCCAACCGGTTGGCGCGGCGATTGCGCGACCGCGGCGTCGCGACCGATACCGTGGTCGGGCTGGCGCTCGACCGCGGCGTCGAGATGCTGGTCGCGCTGCTGGCCGTGCTGAAGGCGGGCGGGGCCTATCTGCCGCTCGATCCGGACTACCCGCTGGAGCGGCTGGCGCACATGCTGCGCGACAGCGGCGCGGCGCTGGTGCTGACGCAAGAGGAATTGCGCGGTCAGTTCGCCGCCGTGCTGGCGGAGACCGGGGCCGAGGCCTGGTTGCTCGACGCGCAGGATGGCGAGGGCGGGGATGCCGGCAATCTCGACGTCGCCGTGCACGCCGAGAGCCTTGCCTATGTGATCTACACCTCCGGCTCGACCGGCCTGCCCAAGGGCGTGATGGTCCGCCACAACGCCGTGACGAACTTCCTGGCGACCATGGCGGAGCAGCCCGGCATGACGGCCGGCGACCGCGTGCTCGGCTTGACCTCGCTGTCCTTCGACATCGCGGTGCTGGACTGCTGCCGCTGACGATCGGCGCTGCGTGGTGCTGGCGGATCGTGCGGCTGCGCATGATCCTGCCAAGCTCAAGGCGATCGTGCAGCGGCACGGCGTGTCGCTGATCCAGGCTACGCCATCGACCTGGCGGATGCTACTCGATCATGACGGCCCTTCGCTGCCGGCGAACTGCCGGGTGCTGTCCGGCGGCGAGGCGCTGCCGCCGGATCTGGCGCGGCGGCTGGTCGGGCAGGCCGGCGAGGTCTGGAACCTGTACGGCCCGACCGAGACCACGGTGTGGTCGGCGCGTCACCGGCTCGATGCACAGGACGATCGTCCGTTGCTCGGCGGTCCGATCGGCAACACCACGCTTTACGTTCTCGACGGGGACCTCAACCTCGCGCCGGTCGGCGTCGCCGGCGAGCTCTATATCGGCGGGAGCGGACTGGCGCGCGGCTATTGGCGGCGCGGCGGCCTGACGGCGGAGCGCTTCATCCCTGATCCGTTCGGTGCACCGGGGGCGCGGCTGTACCGCACCGGCGACGTGGCGCGGTGGCGCGCCGACGGCGTGCTCGACTATG
This sequence comes from Bradyrhizobium sp. 1(2017), assembly GCF_011602485.2. Lineage (NCBI taxonomy): Bacteria > Pseudomonadati > Pseudomonadota > Alphaproteobacteria > Hyphomicrobiales > Nitrobacteraceae > Bradyrhizobium > Bradyrhizobium sp. 1(2017). The sequence continues at coordinate 3,115,386 of NZ_CP050022.2, forward strand.
TCGGCCGTGCCGACCACCAGGTGAAGATCCGCGGCTTCCGCATCGAGCTCGGCGAGATCGAGGCGCGGCTGCAGGCGCAGGATGGCGTCCGTGCGGCCGTGGTGGCGCGCGAGGCCGGCCGCGCGCCGCAGCTGGTCGGCTATGTCAGCGGCGAGGCGCTGGATGGCGCCGCGCTCAAGACGGCGCTGTCCTCGCTGCTGCCGGACTACATGGTGCCGGCGCGGATCGTGGTGCTGGAGCGACTGCCGCTGACGCCGAACGGCAAGATCGATCGCAAGGCGCTGCCGGCGCCGGATCAGCTCGCAACGTCCGTCGCGCATGTGGCGCCGCGCACGCCGGCCGAGGCGGCGCTGGCTGCGATCTGGGCCGATCTGCTGCGCCAGCCCAATATCGGCGTCACCGACAATTTCTTCGAGCTCGGCGGCGATTCCCTGATCGCCGTCCAGCTCGTCAGCCGCATCAAGCGCGATCTCGGCCACGACCTGCCGCTCAACCGTCTGTTTGAGATGACGACCGTTGAGACCATGGCGGCTGCACTGGGCCTTGAGAGTGAGACCGAGAAGCGAGCGGCGAACATCGCCGCGATGCTCGACATGTTGAGGAAGTCGAACTGTCCGCATGAGTGACACGGCAACCACGCAAAAGAAGCAGCTTCGCGACATCTCGCGGCGCCTGATGCGGCTCGACGCCGGCAAGCAGCACGCGTTCCTGTCGCAGCTCGCGCCAAGGGCGTCAACCTCGCCATGCTGCCGATCGTGCGCTCAGGGGCGCAAGCGGGCGCCGCTGTCCTTTGCGCAATCCCGCCTCTGGTTCCTGTGCGGATGGATCCCGGGTAGCGCCGCCTACAACATTCGGCAACGGTGCGCGTGCGGGCAAGCTGCAGCCACGCGCGCTGCAACAGGCGTTCGATGCGCCTCGTTGCGCGTCATAGCGCCTTCGCACCGTGTTTCGGGCAGGACGGGGAAGCCGCCGAGCAATTCATATGCGATCCGCAACCGGTCGCGTGCGGTATGTGACCGTCGATGGCGAAGACCGTGAAGGACGGGTGCGTTTGCTGCGCGGCAGGAAGCTTCGCTGCCGTTCGATCTCGAAGCCGGCCCGCTGATGCGCGTGGCGTTGCTCGACGCTGGACGAAGGCGATCACTTCCTCGTCGTCAGCCTGCACCATATCGTGACCGACGGCTGGTCGATGGGCGTGCTGGTCGACGAATTCTGGAAGCTGTACGCGGCATTCGCGTTGCGGTGAAGCACCGGCCTTGCTGGAGCCCGGAGATCGATTATGCCGACTACGCCGATTTGGCAGCGGCTCTGGATGAGCGCGGTCGATGGCGAGCGCAGGTCGACTATTGGACAGGCGTCTCGCGGATCCGGCCGTGCTCCAGCTGCCGATTGACCGGCCGCGCCCGGCGGTCCCGGACCTGGCGGGATCGGCAGGTCGCATTTCGCTCGATCCGGCGCTGGCAGATGGCTTGCGCGCTCTGGCGCGGCGCCGCCGCACGACACTTTTTCGTCGTCATGCTGGCGAGGCTTCAAGCTGCTGCTCCATCGCTACACGGGCCAAGCCGACATCAATATCGGCGTGCCCGTCGCCAACCGGTACCGCGACGAAGCACGCGGCGTGATCGGCTTGTTCGTCAACACCCAGGTGCTTCGTACGCAGATCGAGGGCCGCGCGGCGATCGCGGACTTCATCGCGACGGTCCATGCGGCCACCATCGAGGCACAGGAGAACCAGGATCTTCCGTTCGAACGACTGCTCGAGATCCTGCAGCCGACGCGCAGCTTGAGCCAGAATCCGCTGTTCCAGGTTCTCTACAATCACCAGCGCCGTCGGGCATCGGGCAATCCACTCGATCGGACCGACCTCCAGATCGAGACGATCGACGCCGAGGTTGACACGGTCAAGTTCGACCTCGCGCTCGATACGGACGAAGGGCCATCAGGCGAAATCCGCGCGATCTTCACCTACGCGACGGCGCTGTTCGAAGCGGCGACGATCGAGCGTCTGACCGCGCATTGGACCACGATACTGAAGGCGATGGTTGCCGACGACACGCAAGCGACCGCCGATGTGGCGTTGCTCTCCGAACAGGAGCTGGAGCGGCTGCGACAATGGAATCGTGCCGATGACGGAACGACAAGCTCATCGTTCACGCCGGTGCACCGGACGGTTGCACGGCTGGCTGCCGAAACGCCCGATGCGCCCGCGCTGGTCTTCGGCGACGAAGACATCACCTATGCCGAGCTCAACCGGCGCGCCAATCGCCTCGCGCACCACCTGATCCGCCTGGGCGTCGGGGGCTCCGACCTTGTCGGCGTCTCGGCGCGACGCTCGCCGCATCTGATCGTGGCGCTGCTCGCCATCTTGAAGACGGGGGCGGCCTATCTGCCGCTCGATCCCGAGCATCCGGCCAGGCGGCAGGTTGGCGCCATCCGCGATGCCGGCGCGCGTGTCGTGCTGGTCGATGCGGATGGTTCGGCGCTGACGCCGCCGCCATCAGGCATCGAGGTCGTTCCGCTCGATGCGATCGACCTTGCGCGGGAGAGCGAAGGCGATCCGGAGATCGCGGTGGCCGCGACCAGCCTTGCCTATGTGATCTACACCTCCGGCTCCACCGGCATCCCCAAGGGCGTCGCGGTCGAGCACGGACCGTTCGCGATGCATTGCGAGGTGACCGCCGGGCTCTACGACATGAACCGGCGCTCGCGCGAGCTGCACTTCCTGTCCTTCACCTTCGATGGTGCCCATGAGAGGCTCTGGACCGCGTTGACCTGCGGCGCTGCGCTCGTGATGCGCGATGCCAATTTGTGGTCGGCCGAGCAGACCATCGAGGTTTTGCGCCGGCAGCGCGTCACCAACGCCGGGTTTCCGCCCGCCTACCTGCAACAGCTCGCCGACTTCGCGATGTGGCGCGGCGATCCGCCGCCCGTGGAGCTGTATTCTTTCGGCGGCGAGGCCATGCCCAAGGCTGGCTTCGACAAAGTCAAGCGCGCGCTCAAGCCGCGGACTTTGATCAACGGCTACGGGCCGACGGAAACCGTGGTGACGCCGCTGGTCTGGAAAGTCGATGCCAGCGAGGAGATCGAGGGCAATTACGCGCCGATCGGTCGTCCGGTAGGCCGTCGCTCAGCCTATATTCTGGACGGTGATCTCAACATCGTTCCGGTCGGCGTGACCGGCGAGCTGTTCATCGGCGGCGAGGGACTTGCCCGCGGTTACTGGCGGCGCGCCGGGCTGACGGCCGAACGCTTCGTCCCGATCCGTTTGGCGCGCCGGGCGCGCGGCTCTATCGCACCGGCGATCTGGCCCGGTGGCGTGCCGATAGTGTGATCGAATATGCAGGCCGCTCCGATCATCAGGTGAAGATCCGCGGTTTCCGGATCGAGCTCGGCGAGATCGAGGCATGGCTGATGCGGCAGGCTGGCGTGCAGTCGGCCGTGGTCGTTGCCCGCGAAGCCGGCGTCAGCCGCCAGTTGGTCGGCTATGTCGCCGGCACTGGCCCGTTCGACGAAGCGACGATGCGCGCGGCGCTCTCGGACGAGTTGCCCGACTACATGGTGCCGGCCCGCATCGTGCGGCTGGAGCGGCTGCCGCTCACCGCGCACGGCAAGATCGATCGCGACGCCTTGCCGGCGCCCGAGACGCCCATCGCAACGGCCGCACATGTCGCGCCGCGCTCGACGGCCGAGACAGCGCTCGCCGCGATCTGGGCTGAGCTGCTGGTCAGCCCGTCATCGGTGTCGAGGACAATTTCTTCGAGCTCGGCGGCGATTCCATCATCTCGCTGCAACTGGTCGGCCGCGCCGCCAGGCAGGCCTGCTGATCGAGCCGCGTGACGTCTTCCGGCATCAAACCCTGCAGGAGCTGGCGCGCGTGGCGCGGCGCGAGGACATGGCGAAGGACATCGCGCCTGAAACTGATGTCGAAGGCCGCGAGCATCCGCTTCTGCCGATCCAGTTGCGGTTTTTCGGCGAGGATGCAGGGGATCGCCATCACTGGAACCAGGCCGTTCTGTTGATGCCGAAGTCACCGCTCGACTGGAAGCTAGTCGAACGCTCGATCGCCGCTCTCGTCGCGCATCACGCGGCCTTGCGCCTGCGTTTCGAGGAGGTTGATGGCGACTGGCGCGCGACCTATGGCTCGTCGCCCGCGATATCGGAGCTGCTTTGGATTCGCACTGGCGTTCGCGATGCGGCCGAGGTCACGGATGTTGCCTCCTTGGCTCAGGCCAGCCTGGCGCTGGCCGGGCCGCTGCTGCGTGTGGGTCGGTATGGACCTCGCGGACGGCAGCCAGCGCCTTCTGGTGGTCGTGCATCACCTTGTCATCGACGGTGTATCATGGCGCGTGCTGCTCGAGGATTTCGCGACGGCGTACGATCAGCTCCGCCAAGGCGCAGCTTCGGTCGCGCTGGCGAAGAGCGAGCCTTATGCGGCCTGGGGCGCGCGTTGCAGGCCTATGCCGCGACCGATGAGCTTGACGCCGAGTTCGACTATTGGCTCGATCGAGGATCGCAGGCCGCGTTCCCCTGCGACGATGCTCATGGCGGAGTCGACCGGGTTGCCGACGGCGAGGAAATCTCGCTGGCATTCGACGCAGGATTGACGACGCGGCTGCTGAAGGAAGCCCCGTCCGCTTATCGCACCCAGGTCAATGATCTCCTGCTGGCCGCGCTTGCACGCGCCGTGTCGCGCTGGAGCGGAATTGAGGATGTCGTCGTCGAGCTCGAAGGGCACGGCCGTGAGGACGTCTTCGCCGTGCGGACGTGTCACGCACCATTGGCTGGTTCACCACGGCCTTTCCGGTTCGTCTGCCGGGCGGCTCAAGGGATGACGCCGCGCTGATCAAATCCGTCAAGGAAGAGCTCCGCGCCGTTCCCAACCGGGGACTGGGTTACGGCGTCCCTGCGCCATCTCGGCTCAGAAGCGCAGCGCGACGCGCTGAGCGCGCTTGCCGAGCCGCGTATCGTCTTCAACTATCTCGGCCAGTTCGATTCCAGCATGGGTGAGCACACGCCCCTCCAGTTGGCGCCCGAGAGCTCCGGGCCGATGCGCAGCGACAGCGCGCCGCTTGGCCGCTGGGTTAGCATCAACGGACAGGTCGGCGACGGACAATTACGCCTGTCGTTCGCCTATGGCCGCAGGCGTTACCGGCGGGAAACGATCGAGCGCCTTGCGGAGCATTATGCTTCGGCCCTGCGCGAACTCGTCGCGCATTGCACGGGGAGCGCCCGCGGCGTGACGCCGTCAGACTTCGCACTGTCGGACTTGAGCCAGACCGATCTCGATGCGCTGGTCGCAACGGCCGACTGTCGTGAGATCGAGGACATCTATCCGTTGTCGCCGATGCAGCAGGGAATGCTCTTCCATGCTTTGCGTGATGGCGAGAGCGGCAACTACGTCAACCAGATCGGTCTGGAGGTCCGCGGCCTCGATGCCGGCCGGCTGCGCGCAGCCTGGCACGAGGTCAGCGCGCGGCACGCCGTGTTGCGAACCGGATTTGCGTGGCGCGACCTGTCGGGGGCGGCGCAGCAGGTGGTCTATCGCTCCGCGCATTTGCCATTTGAGGAAGAAGACTGGCGCACGCAGGCGGTCGTCATGGGCGTCAAAGAGCTCCGGGCTGCGCTCGCGCGCGTCTCGCAAGCCGAGCGCGCCAAGGCATTTGAGCTGTCGCAAGCGCCGCTGCAGCGGGTCCGGCTGATCCGGCTCGACGACGCACGCCACTGGCTGATCTGGACGCACCACCATATCCTGCTCGACGGCTGGAGCGCGGCGCGCTTGATGGCCGAGATCCTGCAGCATGAACGCGGCGAAGGCTTGCCGGCCGTGAAAGGCCGCTATCGCGATTACATCGCGTGGCTGCAAAGGCAGGACCGCAATGCGTCGACGTCGTTCTGGCGCACCGTGTTGTCAGAATTGGAGGAGCCCAGTTTTCTCGCGGACGCACTGGGAGGGCCTGCAACCGGCGGTGCTTCCGGCCATGGCTCGCTGGACCTGCTGCTCACGGCGGATCTGACGGCAGGCTTGCAGGCGTTTGCCAGGCGCGAGCGCGTCACGCTGAACACGCTGGTGCAAGGCGCCTGGGCCCAGTTGCTGCGTCGTCACACCGGCCAGCGCGCGGTCTGTTTCGGTGCGACGGTCTCCGGCCGGCCGGCCGAGATCGGCGGGGCCGAGGACATGGTCGGCCTGTTCATCAACACGCTGCCCGTCGTCGATCAGGCAAGCCCGCAAGCCGAAGTAGGGGCGTGGCTGCGCGACCTCCAGACGCACAACACGGACCTGCGCGATCATGGCTGGATGCCGCTCTACGAAATTCAGCGCCTCGCCGGGCGATCCGGGCGCGCGCTGTTCGACAACATTCTCGTGTTCGAGAACTACCCGATCGATCAGGCGCTGCGAGGCGAGAGCGAAGGCGGTCGCCGGTTCGGCCGGGTCGACCAGATCTCGATCACCAATTATGCGCTGACTGTGGCGGTGTTCGCCAAGCCCGACGGCATCAATCTGGGTTTTCGCTACGATCGAGGCCGCTTCGACGACGACCAGATCAGATATCTGCAAGCCTCGCTGTCGCGGCTGCTGGCCAGGATCGTGGAACACGCGTCGCGGCCGCTTGGCGCGCTCGACCGCCTCGATGCCGACGAAGCGCGGAAGGTGCTCGGCTGGAGTGGCAGCGTCGAGCGGGCGCCGACGTCTGGCGATGGCATCGTCGCGCAGATCGAAGCCCGTGCCGCGGCCTCGCCATCTTCTGTCGCATTGATTTTCGAGAGCCAGCAGATCAGCTACGGCGAGCTGAACGCACGCGCCAATCGGCTGGCGCGACGCTTGCGAGACCACGGGATCGGTCGCGACCGGCTGGTCGGCCTGGCGCTCGAGCGCAGTGTCGAACTGATCGTCGGTGTCCTGGCCGTGCTGAAGGCCGGTGGCGGCTATCTGCCGCTCGATCCCGACTACCCGTCCGATCGCCTCCTTCACATGCTCCGCGACAGCGGGTCAGCGTTGCTACTGACCCAGGAACGGCTGCTCCCGGACCTGGCGCCGGTGATCGCGGATGCGGGCGCCGAGGCCTGGACCATAGATGGAGAGGGTGTATCTCGCATTGAGGAGTCCGCCGACAACCCTGATGTCGCGCTTCATCCGGACGGTCTGGCCTATGTCATGTATACCTCGGGCTCGACCGGCGTGCCCAAAGGCGTGGCCTGCTCGCATCGCGCGCTTGCGGGGCGGCTTGGCTGGATGCAGGCGGAATATCGTCTCGATGTCGGCGAGACTTTGCTTCACAAGACCCCGTTCAGCTTCGACGTCTCTGTCTGGGAGATCCTGTGGCCGCTCGCAACCGGCGCGCGGCTTGCGATCGCGGCTCCGGGGGCACATCGCGAGCCGCGGCTTCTTGTGGATGCCGTCATCGCCCATGACGTGACGACGCTGCACTTCGTGCCGCAGATGCTCGAGCATTTCGTGACCGAGCCCGGAGCAACCCGCTGCTCCTCGCTCAAGCGCCTGTTTGCCGGCGGCGAGGCGTTGTCGCTCGACCTGATGTCGCGCGTCCTCGCGGCATTTCCCGATGTCCGGTTCGACAATCGCTACGGTCCGACCGAAGCCCTGATCAACGCCACCTATTGGACCTGCCGCAACGAGGGTGCAGCGCGCGTGCCGATCGGGCGCCCCATTCCCGGCGTGACGATCCGCATCCTCGACGCCGATCTGAACATGGTTCCGGCAGGCGTGACGGGCGATTTGTACATCGGCGGGGAAGGTCTGGCGCGGGGCTATTGGCGGCGCGAAAAGCTGACGGCGGAACGCTTCATTCCCGATCCCTTTGGCGAAGCCGGTGAGCGGCTCTATCGATCGGGAGATCTGGCGCGATGGCGGGCCGATGGCGCGATCGACTATGTCGGGCGCGCGGACCATCAGATCAAGATTCGCGGCTTCCGCATCGAGCTTGGCGAGATCGAATCGCGGCTGCTTGATCAGCCCGGCGTTCGCGCTGCCGTCGTGGTGGCGCGAGAAGTCGGCGCCAGCCAGCAGCTCGTTGGCTATGTCAGCGGCACGGGGGAATTGGAAGAGGCAGGCTTACGGACCGCGCTGTCGACTGTCCTGCCCGATTACATGGTGCCGCCGAGAATTGCGGTGCTGGAGCGGCTGCCCTTGATGCCGAGCGGCAAGGTGGATCGCCAAGCGCTGCCGGCACCCGACATGGCTCAGGGACATGCGGAGCATCAGGCGCCACGCACGCCGGTCGAGATCGTCTTTGCGGCGATCTGGGCCGAGCTGCTCGGCCGGCCAGCGGTCAGCCTCACCGACAATTTCTTCGAGCTCGGCGGCGATTCGATCATCTCGCTCCAGATGGTGAGCCGCGCCCGGCGCGCCGGATACCTCATGGAGCCGCGAGACGTCTTTCAGCATCAGACGCTGGAAGCGCTGGCACTCGCAGCGCGGATCGAGCAGCGCGCGGGGACGCCCGCTGACCAGGGGCAGGCCACCGGACCGCATCGGCTCTTGCCGATTCAGTCCCGCTTCTTTGCGGAGGGCATGGAAAATCGGGATCATTGGAATCAGGCGGTGCTGTTGCAGCCGAGAGATCGCCTCGACTGGGATGTGATGCGGCGCGCACTCGCCGCCGTGATCGATCACCATGACGCGCTGCGCCTGCGCTTCGAGGCGAGGCACGGGGGCTGGCATGCCGAGCACGGCGCTGCTCCGGCTGCGGACGCGCTGCTCTGGGTCCGGCAGGCGATCGACCGCGACTCCGTGACGGCGCTGGCATCGTCGGCGCAGGCAAGCCTGTCGATCTCCGGCGGCTTGCTGTTGCGGGCGGTCGGAATAGATGTCGCCGATGGCAGCCAGCGCTTCGTGATCGTGATCCACCATCTGGTGGTCGACGGCGTGTCATGGCGCATTCTGTTCGAGGACATCGCTTCCGCGTACACGCAGCTTGCGCAGGGCGATGCCACGGTCGCGCTTCCGCCGAAGAGCCACGCGTACGCGCTGTGGGGACAGCGCTTGCGGGAATACGCAACGTCGCCTGAACTGGCGACGGAACTGTCCTACTGGACCGGCCGCGGCGCGAACGCGGATATTCCCTGCGACGACGATCATGCCGGCATCGATCGCATTGCGGATGCCGACGAAGTCCTGTTGTCATTCGAGAACGAATGGACGCAGCGCCTGCTGACCGATGCGCCGTCGGCCTATCGCACGCAGATCAACGACCTTCTCCTTTCCGGCCTTGCACGTGCTGTCTGGCGGTGGAGCGGGCAGGATGAGGTTCTGGTCGAACTGGAGGGGCATGGCCGCGAGCATCTCTCCGGCGATCTCGATCTCTCGCGCACCGTCGGCTGGTTCACGACGGCCTTTCCTGTGCGTCTGGCCGGCGGCTCGCAAGAATCCTCTCTGTTGATCAAGACCGTGAAGGAGGAGCTTCGCGGCATTCCCGGCCGCGGGCTGGGTTACGGCCTGTTGCGCCATCTCGGCTCCGAAGCGCACCGCATGGCGCTGTCGCACGTCGCCGAGCCGAAGATCGCCTTCAACTATCTCGGCCAGATCGACGGCGGCGACGCAGAGGCGGCGCTGTTCACGATGGCGGCGGAAAGCGCCGGCCCGTCACGCGATGCATCGAGCCCATTGCAACGATGGCTGAGCGTGAACGGCACGGTGCGTAATGGCCGGCTGCAGCTGTCATTCGGCTTCGGCCGGAAGCGCTATCGGCGCGAGAGCGTCGAGCGACTGGCCGCCTTGTACGAGGCTGCGTTGCGGGAGCTGGTCGACCACTGCACTGGCGGCGCCTGCGGCCTGACGCCATCCGATGTGGCATTGTCGGGGCTTGATCAGGCCGAGCTCGACAGGCTGGCGCTGGATTGGCGCGAAATCGAGGACATCTATCCATTGTCGCCGATGCAGCAGGGCATGTTGTTCCATGCGATGCATGACGGCGAGAGCGGGCTCTACGTCAATCAGGTCGCCGCCGAGATCCGCGGCCTCGATGCCGGAAAATTGCGCCGCGCCTGGCAGGCGGCCAGCGATCGCCACGCGATGCTGCGGACCGGATTTGCCTGGCGCGATCTGTCGGGCGCGCCGCAACAGGTCGTCTATCGACGGGCCGAAGTGCCCTTTGCGGAGGAAGATTGGCGTGCGCGAAGTGCAGCATGGGACCAGGCGCAGCTGGACGCGGCGCTGGCCCGCGTCTCGCGGCAGGAGCAGGCTGCCGGGTTCGACCTGTCACGGCCGCCCTTGCAGCGGGTCCGGCTGATCCGGCTCGGCGACGACAGGCATTGGTTGATCTGGACGCATCATCACATCCTGCTCGACGGATGGAGCTCGGCACGGTTGATCGCCGAGGTCATGCAGCATAATGGCGAGGGGCGTCTGCCGGCATTGCACCATCGTTATCGCGACTACATCGCGTGGCTGAAAGGCTACGACAGCAATGCTTCGGCGGCGTTCTGGCGCAATGCGACGGCAGAACTGGACGAGCCGAGTTTCCTGGCAGACGGCCTGGCCGAACGGGCGGACGCGCAATCGTCCGGTCACGGCATGCTGGCGCTCGAGCTGGCCCCTGACCTGACCGCACGGTTGCAGGAATTCGCGGTGCGTGAGCGGATCACGATGAACACGCTGGTGCAGGCGGCATGGGCGCAGTTGCTGCGACAGCACACCGGGCAGGGGACAGTTTGCTTCGGTGTCACCGTGTCGGGCAGGCCGCCTGAGCTCGCCGGGGCCGAAGAGATGGTCGGCTTGTTCATCAATACGTTGCCGGTCATCGACGGCGTCAGCCCACAGCAGACGGTCGGCGTATGGCTGCGCGAGTTGCAGGATCGCAATCTGGCCTTGCGCGAGTTCGGCGCGACCCCGCTCTATGAGATCCAGCGCCTGGCGGGGCGTCCCGGGCGGCCGCTGTTCGACAGCATCCTGGTGTTCGAGAACTATCCTATCGACCGCGCGCTGATCGGGACGGACCGGCAGATCCAGGTCGGAAAGACGCGGATCGTCGAGACCAGCAATTACCCGTTGTTCGCCAGCGTCGGCGTCGATGACCGCCTGCGCCTCGTCTTCAACTATCGGCGCAAGCATTTCGACGAGGCGCAGATCGCGAGGCTACAGCAGGCCTTTGTGCGGCTGATCGAAGCCCTGAGCATCGATGCCGATCGACCGGTCGGCATGATCGCGGCCCGCGATCCCGCGGATGTCGTCCTGCTCGAACGGGCGAACGACACGCGACGAGATCAACCGCGCGAGGGAATTGTCGCGCAGTTCGAGGCCCAGGTCCGGAAGTCGCCCGAGGCGGTCGCGCTGGTGTTCGGCGGGACGGAGCTGAGTTACGCCGCGCTGAATGCGCGTGCCAACCGGTTGGCGCGGCGATTGCGCGACCGCGGCGTCGCGACCGATACCGTGGTCGGGCTGGCGCTCGACCGCGGCGTCGAGATGCTGGTCGCGCTGCTGGCCGTGCTGAAGGCGGGCGGGGCCTATCTGCCGCTCGATCCGGACTACCCGCTGGAGCGGCTGGCGCACATGCTGCGCGACAGCGGCGCGGCGCTGGTGCTGACGCAAGAGGAATTGCGCGGTCAGTTCGCCGCCGTGCTGGCGGAGACCGGGGCCGAGGCCTGGTTGCTCGACGCGCAGGATGGCGAGGGCGGGGATGCCGGCAATCTCGACGTCGCCGTGCACGCCGAGAGCCTTGCCTATGTGATCTACACCTCCGGCTCGACCGGCCTGCCCAAGGGCGTGATGGTCCGCCACAACGCCGTGACGAACTTCCTGGCGACCATGGCGGAGCAGCCCGGCATGACGTCCGCCGACCGCGTGCTCGGCTTGACCTCGCTATCCTTCGACATCGCGGTGCTGGAGCTGTGGCTGCCGTTGACGATCGGCGCCTGCGTGGTGCTGGCGGATCGTGCGGCCGCGCATGATCCTGCCAAGCTCAAGACGATCGTGCAGCGGCACGGCGTGTCGCTGATCCAGGCTACGCCATCGACGTGGCGGATGCTGCTCGATCATGACGGCGCTTCGCTGCCGGCGAGCTGCCGGGTGCTGTGCGGCGGCGAGGCGCTGCCGCCGGACCTGGCGCGGCGGCTGGTCGGGCAGGCCGGCGAGGTCTGGAACCTGTACGGCCCGACCGAGACCACGGTGTGGTCGGCACGTCACCGGCTCGATGCACAGGACGATCGTCCGCTGCTCGGCGGCCCGATCGGCAACACCACGCTTTATGTTCTCGACGGGGACCTCAATCTCGCGCCGGTCGGCGTCGCCGGTGAGCTCTATATCGGCGGCGCCGGACTGGCGCGCGGCTATTGGCGGCGCGGCGGCCTGACGGCGGAGCGCTTCATCCCTGATCCGTTCGGTGCACCGGGCGCGCGGCTGTACCGCACCGGCGACGTGGCGCGGTGGCGCGCCGACGGCGTGCTCGACTATGTCGGCCGTGCCGACCACCAGGTGAAGATCCGCGGCTTCCGCATCGAGCTCGGCGAGATCGAGGCGCGGCTGCAGGCGCAGGATGGCGTCCGTGCGGCCGTGGTGGTGGCGCGCGAGGCCGGCGCCGGCCGCCAGCTGGTCGGCTATGTCAGCGGCGAGGCGCTGGATGGCGCCGCGCTCAAGACGGCGCTGTCCTCGCTGCTGCCGGACTACATGGTGCCGGCGCGGATCGTGGTGCTGGAGCGACTGCCGCTGACGCCGAACGGCAAGATCGATCGCAAGGCGCTGCCGGCGCCGGATCAGCTCGCAACGTCCGTCGCGCATGTGGCGCCGCGCACGCCGGCCGAGGCGGCGCTGGCTGCGATCTGGGCCGATCTGCTGCGCCAGCCCAATATCGGCGTCACCGACAATTTCTTCGAGCTCGGCGGCGATTCCATCGTCTCGCTGCAAATGGTGAGCCGCGCGCGGCGCGAAGGCGTGCTCATCGAGCCGCGCGACGTGTTCCGGCATCAGACCATCGAGGCGCTGATTGCAGCGTCCCGAGAGGTCGGCCCCGGCGAGGACGCCCCGGCATCGGAGCGCGGCTCGCTCGCGGGGCTTGCCAGCGAGCAGCTCGAACGGCTTGGTCTGGACTCAAGTCGCGTCGAGGACGTCTATCCGTTGTCGCCGATGCAGCAGGGCATGCTGTTTCACAGCCTGCGCGATGCCGGCAGCGGCGTCTACGTCAACCAGGTCAGTGTCGAGATCCGCGGCCTCGATCCGGAGCGACTGGGCACAGCATGGCGCGAGGTGAGCGCGCGCCATCAGATGCTTCGGACCGGCTTCCTGTGGCGTGAGCTCTCCGGTTCCCCGCTGCAAGTGGTCTATCGCGACGCCATGGTGCCGTTCGAGCAGGACGACTGGCGCGGTCAGGCGACCGACGACGAACGGATTGCGGCAGCCCTTGCCGAGGAGCGCGCCGCCGAATTCGATCTCCAGGCGCCGCAACTCCAGCGGGTGCGGCTGCTGCGGCTCCAGGACGACTTCTACCGGCTGATCTGGACCTATCATCATATCCTGATGGACGGCTGGAGCTCGGCCAGGTTCGTCGGAGAGGTCCTGGAATGCTATTACGGGGGCACGCCCGCTGCGAACGCGACGCGCTATCGTGACTACATCGCCTGGCTGCTGGCGCAGGACGCCGGGGCTGCCGAAGCTTTCTGGCGCGAGCAGCTCAAGGGCTTCGACCAGCCGACGCAACTCGCCGATGCCTTCGGCGCGCGCCGGCATCAGGCATCGGGCCATGAGCGCTGTTACACGCGTCTCGGAGAGGCCGCGACCGCGGAACTGAAGGCGTTTGCGCGTCGGGAACGTATCACGTTGAACACGATCGTCCAGGGCGTGTGGGCGCTGCTGCTGCAGCGCTATACCGGCCAAGGCACCGTGACGTTCGGCGTGACGGTCGCCGGTCGTCCGGCCGGTCTCGACGGGTCGCAGCAGATGCTCGGACTCTTCATCAACACGCTGCCTGTGATCGAAACGCTTCCGCCCGCCAGCGCCATCGGAGAATGGCTGCGCGCGCTGCAGGACCGCAATTCGGCGATCCGGGACTACGAGCACACGCCGCTCTATGACATCCAGGGCTGGGCCGGCCGCGCCGGCCAGACGATGTTCGACAGCATCATCGTCTTCGAGAACTATCCGATCGAACGCAGCATGCACGGCGGCGCGGGCGCGTTGCAGTTCAGCGGCCTGAAGAATGTCGATGTGACGAACTATCCGATGGACCTGTCGGTGCTCGTCGAAGATACGCTTCAGGTCGAATACACCTACATGCCGAGCCATTTCACCGCGGCGCAGGCGATGCAGATCAAGACGCAGTTCGAGCATTTGCTGGCAGCGCTGACGCGGGACGCCGCGGCCTTGCTCGGCGGCATCGGTCCCGTCACGGAACTCGACGCCGCGCTTGCGGATCGTTGTAATCGTCACGCGACGTCAAGCGCCCCGCTGCCGCCGGTGCACGAGGCGATCAGCAGCCATGCGCGGCATCATCCGGAGCGGACGGCGCTGACCATCGGCAGCTCGGTGCTGTCGTTCGGGGACTTCGAGCGCAGGGCCAACCGTCTGGCGCATCACCTGATCGCCCGTGGGCTCAAACCCGAGCAGCGCGTCGGCGTGGTGGTCGAGCGAACCGCAGTCACGATGATTGCGCTTTTGGCCGTCCTCAAGGCGGGCGGAGCCTACGTTCCACTCGATTCTGAGCTGCCATCGGAGCGGCATGCGTTCGTCATGCGCGATGCAGCAATCGCGTTCCTGTTGACGGGACGGCTCGAGATCGAGGGCAGCCCGGACGGTATCGAGAGAATCTCGCTGTCGACGTTCGAATTCGACTCGGGACCCAACCATCCGCCGCAGCCTGAACTGCATCCCGAAAACCTGGCCTATCTGATCTACACCTCGGGCTCGACGGGGACGCCAAAGGGCGTCGCCGTCGCTCATGGGCCGCTGGCGATGCACTGCCACGTCACCGGCAGCCTCTACGAGATTGACGAAAGTTCCTGCGAGCTGCATTTTCTGTCGCTGGCCTTCGACGGCGCTCATGAGCGCTGGCTGACGGTCCTGTCGCACGGCGCGCGGCTGTTGATGCGTGACGGTGAATTGTGGACGCCGGAGAAGACGGTCGAGAACCTGCACGCCCATCGCGTCAGCCATATCGGATTGCCGCCGGCCTACCTCCAGCAGGTCGCCGAATGCGTCGAGCAGAACGGCAATCCGCCGCCGGTCAAGCTCTATTCGTTCGGTGGCGAGGCGATGCCGAAGGCGGGCTTCGACAAGGTCAGGCGCGTTCTCAAGCCACGCATCCTGATCAATGGTTATGGCCCGACCGAGACCGTCGTCACGCCGCTGGTCTGGAAGGTCGATGGCACGTCGGACTGCGACACGCCCTATGCGCCGATCGGCGTTCCGGTCGGTGACCGCCGCGCCTACATTCTCGATGCCTCACTCGACATCATTCCCGCCGGTGTCGCGGGCGAGCTTTATCTCGGCGGTTTCGGGCTGGCGCGCGGCTATCACGGCAAGGCGGGCATGACCGCGGAGCGGTTCGTGCCTGATCCCTTCTCGACGGTGCCGGGCGCCCGGCTGTACCGCACTGGCGATCTGGCGCGATGGCGCGACGACGGCACGGTCGAATATCTCGGTCGCAGCGATGATCAGGTGAAGGTCAACGGCTTCCGGATCGAGCTCGGCGAGATTCAGACCTCGCTGCTCCGCCACGAGGCGATCGCGCAGGCGGCGGTGGTGGCAGTGCCGAGCGCAGCTGGAAATCAGCTCATCGCCTATGTCGCGCCGAAGGCGGCAGGTGACGCCGCGTCCGATGCGGCCGAGGCGCTGGTCGAGCGGCTGACCGGCTTTCTGAAGCAGATCCTGCCGGCCTATATGGTGCCGTCGCGGATCATGGTGCTGGAGCGGTTGCCGACATTGTCGAGCGGCAAGATCGACCGGCGTGCATTGCCCGCGCCCGACGCGTCGATGCGGAGCTTCGTCGCGCCGCAAAGTTCGGCGGAGACGGCTATGGCGCGTCTGTGGTCCGAGATTCTGAAGGTGCCGCAGGTCGGCGTCACCGACAATTTCTTCGAGCTCGGCGGCAATTCGATTCTGTGCCTCAAGGTCGTGGCGCGGGTCCGCCAGGACAAGACGTTCGGAATCGAGATCAAGCTGCGTGACCTGCTTCAGAAGCCGACGATTCGTGCCCTGCTCGCCGGCAGCGCCAACGTGACGTCCGCCGTCGCGCCGGCACCGCCGGCGCTGCTGCCGCTGAATGCGGCGGTTCGCGGCGAAGCTCCGGTGTTCTGCGTGCATGGCGGCTTCGGCACAGTGTTCGACTACGGCCCGCTGGCGCGCCGTCTCGAAGGGCGCCGGCAGGTGATCGGCCTGCAATCGAGAATGCTGGTCGATCCGTCGTGGATCGACAGCTCGCTCGAAGCGATGGCCGTGGACTATGCGGCCGAGATCCGGAGGATGCAGCCGCGCGGTCCCTACGGCCTGGTCGGCTGGTCGCTGGGAGGGCTGCTGGTCAGTCTCGTCGCGGCCGAGCTCGAACGCGGCGGTGAGCGCGTCGATCGTCTTGCGCTGGTCGACAGCTTCGTGCCGCGACAGCTGGACGGATCGGGCCGGCCGGAGGCGATTGCCCACTGGGCCGATGGCCTCGCCGGATTGCTGTCGGCCGTTCTTCCGAACGCTGCGGTCTCTCGCATCAGGGCGCAGGTCGAGGCAGCGAAGCGCGCTGACTTGCCGGAGACGCCGGAGAGTATCCGCGATCTGGTCGCCTCTGTTGTGGAGCAGGGCAGGAGCGTGAGGGCAGACGATGCGTTGCTCGGCGCGGACGACCTATCCGCCGCGTTTGCGGTCGGACGGCATCTCAACAGGCTGGCGCAGAACGCGACGCTGCCGCGCGAGCTCGCAGCCACGCCGCTCTGCTGGTGGACGTCGCCGCGTCTGGCGCAGCGCGATCGGCTGGAATTGCAGCTGCCGACGGCGGTCGATCGGGGCGTGGTGGGCGACAACCATTTCACGATCCTGAAGGACGCCAGCCTGCTGGATGATATCTGCAGCCTGCTCGTGCCGGCGATGATGTCGACGATTGCGCAGGATACCGTTCCGGAACCGGCGGAGTGAGCCTTTGAGCCTTGATCCAGATATCGCCGCATTGCTCGAGATGGTGCAGGCCGGCACCGAAAGCGGCGCGCGCATTCCGTTTCCACAGCTGACCGCCATGCAGGCCCGCGCCGATTTCGATGCGTCCTCGCCGCTGCTCGATGTCGACCCGCCGGCGCTTGCCTGCGAGCGGCGTCTGTCGCTGCCGACGCGGGATGGCGCGATGATCGAGGCGCGGCTGTACGCAAGGGAGACGCCGAGCGATCGCAGTCCTGTTCCGGTCCTCCTCTATATGCACGGGGGCGGCTTCGTCGTCGGCAGCCTCGATTCGCATCAGCCGTTGTGCCGCGGTCTCGTCGAGGACAGTGGCGCCGCCGTGCTGTCGATCGGCTACAGGCTTGCGCCTGAGCACAAGTTTCCGAAGGCCTTCGAGGATGCAGCCGATGCGCTGGCGTGGATTGGCCGCGAAGGTCACGCGATCGGACTCGATACGCGCCGCGTGGCCGTCGGCGGCGACAGCGCCGGCGGGACGCTTGCCGCTGCGCTCGCGATTGAGGCGAAGACAAATGCGAGCCTTCCGCAGCCCGTGCTTCAGGTTCTCGCCTATCCCGGCCTCAGCTCGCGACAGACCTCCGCCTCCTACGAAAGATATGGCTCCGGCCATCTCCTGGAGCGCGGCACCGTCGACTGGTTCTTCCGGCAATATCTGCGTGATGATTCAGATCGCGACGATTGGCGCTTTGCACCGCTTGCCGCGGACGATCTGTCGGGTCTGGCGCCGGCATTCATCGTCCTCGCCGAGTTCGATCCTCTGGTGGATGAGGGGCGTGACTATGCGGCACGCCTCAGCGCGGCCGGCGTCCCCGTCGACATGCGCGTCTATCCCGGCATGATCCATGAATTCTTGCGCATGGGGAATGTCGTGGCCGATGCCTTGCACGCGAGGGCGGCGATCGGGCAGGCGCTCGCAGATGCCTTTCGCGCCGCTGGAGAAAGGGCGGCATGATATGGAAATGCGGCGCGAACGAGGGTATGTCATGACTGTCGCTATCCTGCGGCCGCTCTGCAAGGGGCTCCCCAACCGAATTCCATGAGCACGTTTGTCCCAGACCACAGGCTGTCCCGCCGCGCCTTTCTCGGCGCGGGCGCGGCGATCGGAGGCACGGCGCTTGCCGGTGCATGGCCGATGGCATTTGCCCAAACCGGTGGATCGCGATCCGGGCCCCGCGTCGCCGCGCTCGGCTGGGCCTGCGCCCAGACGATACTGGCGCTCGGCGTCGTGCCGCTGGTGATTCCCGAGATCGAGCGCTATGGCCGGCTCGTCGTCGAGCCCGCCGTCCCGTCCGGCGTGCAGGAGATCGGCCTGCGCTCGGAGCCAAATCTGGAGCTGCTGCAGAGCTTCGCGCCTGACATCATCATCATCGATCCCAGCATCGCTGCCGCCGTCCCCCGGCTCAAGCTGATCGCGCCGGTCGAGATGTTCACGATCTTCAGGCCAGGCGGGCATCCTTTGGACACGGCGCGACGTTCGACGATGGAGCTTGCCAAGCGTCTCGGGGTGCAGGGGGCCTGCGAAGCCTATTTCGCGCGCTTCGATGTCGCCATGGCCGGCTATCGTGAGCGGCTCCGCGATCGCGGCGGCAAGCCGCTCTACCTCGTCAGCGAGATCGCGCGCAACCGCGCGCTCGTGTTCGGCCCGAACAGCCTCTATCAGGAGGTGCTCGATCAGTTCGGATTGAAGAACGCCTGGACCGGGCAGAGCGGCCCATGGGGCTACACCAGTGTGGGGCTCGAAGTGCTCGCCGCGGTTCCGGACGCGCGGCTGGTGCTGATGACCTCGCGCGTCGCCGACGTCGAGGCCTTGCTGAAGGCAAGCCCGGTGCTCCGGACCCTGCCGTCCCTTCGGTCGCATCGGCTGACGGTTTTGGACAATCAGTTTTTCTATGGCGGCGTGCCGGCGGCGGAACGTTTCGCTCGGCTTCTCGCCGAACGTCTGCCACGGGAAAGCCATGAGCAAGGTTGAGGCGCTGCCGGCCCGGTCCGGCTTCAACATGAATCCGGCGGTGCTGATCGGGTTGCTGGTGGCGGCCGCGGCTGCGCTCACCTGGCGCAATCTGTCCGGATATCTGCCCGCGGGCGCATGGCTGCCGGTGTTATGGCAGCCCGAGGTCACCGATCCGCAGCAGATGCTGGTGCATTACACCGTGTTTCCGCGCATCGCGGTGGCGCTGCTGGCCGGCGCAGCCCTTGGCCTCGCCGGCACCGTCTGTCAGCAGGTGCTGCGCAATCCGCTTGCCGAACCAAGCACTCTCGGCGTCCTGAATGGCGCCTATCTCGCATTGGCTGTGACGACCCTGTGGGCACCCTCGTTGCTGGTCTTCGGCCGCGAGTGGATCGCGTTGCTCGGCGGCTTCGCTGCATTCCTGTGTGTATTCGGTCTGACCTGGAAGCGAGCGCTGTCGCCTGTCATCCTGGTTCTGGCCGGGTTGATCGTCAGCTACTATTGCGCCGTGACCACCCAGGCGCTGGTGCTGCTCAACCACGAATATCTGATCGGCCTGTTCATCTGGGGCGCGGGCTTCCTCAATCAGCAGGACTGGAGCAACGTCACGTTCCTGGCGCCGCGGCTGCTGATCTCGATCGTCCTGATCGCGGCGATGGTTCGTCCGCTGACCCTGCTCGGCTTCGACGACGAGACCGCGCGCAATCTGGGCCTCGGATTGACGAGAGCACGGGTCTTCGCGCTCGTCATCGCGATCGCGCTCAGCGCGTCGGTCGTCAGCGTGGTCGGCGTCATGGGATTTATCGGCCTGTCCGCGCCGGCCATCGTCATGCTGTCGGGCGCGCGCCGTTTCCGCGACCGGCTGATCTGGGCGCCGCTGTGCGGCGCCGTGCTGCTGTGGCTGACGGATCAGCTCGTGCTGTTGATCCCGCCCGGTTATCGCGAAATGCCGGCCGGTGCTGTGACGGCCCTGATCGGCGCACCCATGTTGCTCCTGTTGCTGCCGCGGCTGCGGTCCGCCATGCCGATGGGAAACCTCACGCCATCCACTCCGCCGCGTCTCGACCACCCCTGGCGCGTGACCCTGTTTGCTCTCGCCTTGTTGCTTCTCGCCGTCTGGATCGCGCTCGCCCTGGGTGTCGGCTCCGACGGCTGGCACTGGAGCGGTTTGTCCGGCTTGCAGGAATTCTGGCCATGGCGCTGGCCGCGCGTGGTGTCGGCGCTGGCGGCGGGTGCGACATTGGCGGTCGCCGGCACGCTGCTGCAACGGATGACCGGAAACCCGATGGCCGCGCCGGAAGTCATGGGCATCAGCTATGGCGCCGCGATGGGCGTGATCGTTCTGCTCTATCTCTTTCCTGCTCACACGCGGCTGGCGCAGATCGCGGCGGCCGGGATCGGCGCCTTCATCGTGCTGGCGCTGGTGCTGTTGTTCAGCCGCCGGTCCGAGTTCAGTCCGGAACGCGTGCTGCTGGCTGGTGTCGCCATGAGCGCGGCATTCGGCGCGATCATCGCCATGGCGCTCGCCACCGGCGATCCGCGCATCGGCACGCTGCTGTCGCTACTCACCGGCTCGCTCTACCAGATCGGTCCGGCCGAAGCCGCTATCCTCGCCGCCGCGGCGCTCGTTCTGCTGATCATGGTGCCGATGCTGTCGCGCTGGCTCGACATCCTGCCGCTGGGACCGGCGACTTCACGTTCGATCGGCATCTCGCTGGTGAGGAGCCGGATCATCATCATGCTGCTGACGGCCTTGCTGACGGCAACGGCGACGCTGATGGTGGGTCTTCTGAGCCTGGTAGGCTTCATCGCGCCGCACATGGCGCGGATGATGGGGGCGCAGCGCGCGCTGCATCAAGCCGCGCTGGCCGCGTTGATCGGGGCGATCCTGATGGTCACGGCGGATTGGGCCGGACGCATGGTGATCTTTCCGTTCCAGATGCCCGCCGGGATCTTCGCCATGATGCTTGCCGGCCCCTATCTCATCTGGCTGCTGCGGCCGCAGCGCGGTTGACGGCGCTTACCGCGCGAAGCTGATGAGATGGCCGTGATCGGGTGACGGCATTACGCCCATCGGGATGCCGTAGATGGTTTCGAGCTCGGCGGGCGTCATGATCTTGTCCGGCGTGCCACGGGCAATCAGCTTGCCGGAATGGAGCGCGATGATCTCGTCGCAGAAGCGGGCAGCCATGTTGACGTCGTGGAGCACGACGACCACGCCGAGATTGCGCTCGCGAGCGAGCTGCTTGACCAGCGACAGCACCTCGATCTGATGGGCGATGTCCAGCGCCGAGGTCGGTTCGTCGAGCAGCAGGCATTCGGCATCTTGCGCGACCAGCATGGCGATCCAGACCCGCTGGCGCTCGCCGCCCGACAGCGTATCGACCAGGCGGTCCGCGAACGGCTCGATATGGGTCAACGCCATGGCGCTTTCGACCTTCTCGCGGTCGATATCGCCGAACCGGCCGAGCGCCCCGTGCCAGGGATAGCGGCCGAGTGCGACCAACTCCTTGACCAGCATGCCGGCGGCGGGCGGCGTCTGCTGCGGCAGGTAGGCGACCTTGCGGGCGTAGTCCCGATCGCTCCAGGCGCGCAGCGCGCGGCCCTCGAAATGAATCGTTCCTGACGAGCTTGGCTGCTGGCGCGCCAACAATTTCAGCAAGGTCGATTTACCGGAGCCGTTATGCCCGATCAGGCCGACGACGCTGCGCGCGGGAAGCGACAAGGAGAGCGGTTCGAGCAACGCGCGCCCGGCCACCGCGAAGCCGACCTGGTCGAGCTCGAACAAGGGTGCCGGTACATTGGGTGAGGCCTGCGCGATATCGGTCGGCAAGGCGAGCGCTGCTTCGCCCGGCTGCGCCTGTTGGAACGTCATGGTTGGCGCAGGCTCCAATATGCGACGGCCAGATGCTGGTCGCGCGCGAGCTTTCGCTCGTCGCGCAAATGATCGCGCAAGGCCTTCAGCGCCTGCGCCTCACATGCGACCCAGGCGAAGACCTCCCGATGGTCCGGCCATTGCACCGCCTTGACGGCGTCGACCAGCAGCTGCGTCGTCCCGGCCGGCCGGCCCGCGCGATGCAGCCAGCGGATCGCGACGCCGCGCGGCGCGACCAGCGGAACTTCCTCGTCCCGGTCGGCGACCTCGATGAAGACTTCGCCCGTCGCCGTCGCCGGCAGCGTCTCGAGAATTCGGGCGATGGCGGGCAGGGCGGTTTCATCGCCCGCCAGCAGCAGCCAGCGCGCCGGACGAATGGCTCGGCCGAGCGGGCCGGCCATGCCGCAGATGGCGCCGGCCTTCGCGTTGACGGCGAACGCCGAGCCAGGTCCGGCGTGATCATGGACCACGAAGTCGATATCGATCTCGCGGCTCTCCAGGTCGATACGGCGGATCGTGTAATAGCGGGTAAGGGGCCGGCGGTCGGGCTCAGGCCACAGGATACGTCCGTCCGGGGCGGGCCACGGCCATTCGGGCTTGGCGAGGCCTTCGGGAGGGAAGTACAGCCGCACGTGAAGGTCGTCGTCATTCACGAAACGGGCGATATCCTCGCCGGTGAAGGTCAGCCGGCGCATGTGCGGCGTCAGGGTGATCGCGGCCTTCAGCCGCACTTCCCGGAAGTTGGCCAGTGTGCCGCCGTTGGATTCATGGCCGGACCAGATGATGGTCGGGGCAATGTCGCCCGCGAACTCGATCACATGCGAGGCGACGACCGAACGCAGCATTTCGAGATTGCCCTTGTCGTCGGCCTCGACGCGGATCTTGAGCGCGTCGGCCTCGACGGCGAGGGAACTGCTGCCGAACGGCAGTTTCGCCACCATGAGGCCATCCCGGTCCTCGAAGGCGATGTCGTGCTCGGCGAGATGATCGATCATCCGTGCAGCAAGGCCGGCGGCATCGGGAAGTGCGATGCGGGTTTCGGAGATAAGCGGGTCCAAAGTCATTCTCCATCGGGCCTGCCCGATGCTGGCCTGCAAGCGCTTCGATGTCCGGATGTCGCGGCCTGGCACGGCGCTGGATCAAAATCCTGCTCGCTCGCCGGCTGCGATGCAAAAGCGGTACTACCCGCATCATATTAAAGGCATTGCCGATCCCAAATTAGAATCCATCGAAAGAGCGGAGAAAATAAGCGCTGGAAGTGCGGTGCCGCCATCATGTATGCGCATCGCATCGGCACGGCTTGTTCTGATGCTGACGGGCCGTATAGGTTCGCCCAGGTCTTCTCCAGCGCGGCTCTCATGATGAACTCACCAAGCGGCCTGACGGCGCAGATCCTGCATCTCCTGCGGCCCTACTGGCCGCTCGTGCTCGGCGGCGTCGTTCTGGGTGTGGTGGGCGGCGCCAGCGTCGCGGCGCTGCTCGCGGTGGTCAATCGTGGACTCTATGCCACGCAGGCTGACGTCGTCACGCTGCTCCTCGCGTTCGCGGGCCTCTGCCTCCTGATCCTGATCGGTTCCATCGGAGCCGACATCAGCGCCAATTACGTCGGGCAGCGGATCATCGCCGAGCTTCGCAAGTCGCTGGCGGCCAGGATCCTGGCCGCGCCGATCGATCAGCTCGAAATCTACCGCACGCATCGCCTGATTCCGGTTCTCACGCAGGACGTGGATACGATCAGCGATTTCGCGTTCTTCTTTTCGTCCTTCTTCGTGTCGCTCGTGATCGCGCTCGGCTGCATGGTTTACCTGGCGGTGTTGTCGTGGCCTCTCTTCCTGATCACGGGAGCCGTCATCGTCCTGGGGTCGCTCGCGCATGGATATGCGAGGACCCGGGGCGTCCACGGCTTCAACGTGGCGCGCGATTCGGAAGATCAGCTGCACAAGCAGTATCGGGCGATCGCCGAGGGCGCCAAGGAGCTGCGTCTCAATCGCGTCCGGCGCCGGCGCGTCTATGTCGAGCAGCTCCAGCAGACCGTCGACCGGATCAGCTCGGTGCAGATCAGGTCGATCAATCTGTTCGTGACGGCGCGGGCGTTCGGGACGATGCTGTTCTTCGTCGTGATCGGCGTCGCTCTGACCTTGCGCCCGTTCCTGTGGCCCGACAGCCCCGCCGCGGTGTCCAGCGGCTTCGTTCTGGTGCTGCTCTACATGCGCGGACCCATCGATCAGGTCATCGGCATTTTGCCGGCGCTTGGGCGCGCCCAGGTCGCAATGCGCCGCATTGCGGAGCTCTCGGAGCAGTTCTCGACTCCCGAGCACGATCTGCTGGTCACTGCTCCCACTGCGCCGGGCAAGACTGCAATCGAATCCATCGAGCTCCGCGGCGTGACCTATGCTTTTCGCGCCGTACCGGGCAGTGAGCCCTTTATCCTTGGGCCGGTCGATCTGCTTGTCCGGCAGGGAGACATCGTCTTCATCGTGGGACAAAATGGCAGCGGAAAGACGACGCTCATCAAGCTGTTGCTGGGCCTCTATGCGCCGCATGGCGGCACGGTGCTACGCGACGGCGCTCCCGTCCTGACGGAGACGCGAGACGATTACCGCCAGCTCTTCACGACCATTTTTTCCGACTACTATCTTTTCGAAGATCTCATCCGCGGAGACGGCGTGGTTCCCGATGTCGCGGAGCGCTACCTCGAGCGGTTGGAGGTCGCGCACAAGGTCTCGGTCGAAAACGGCGTGTTTACGACGACGGATCTGTCGACCGGACAGCGCAAGCGATTGGCCCTGATGAATGCGTGGCTCGAGGAACGCCCCGTTCTCGTATTTGACGAGTGGGCCGCGGATCAGGATCCGGCGTTCCGCCACATCTTCTACACGGAGCTGCTGCCCGATCTGAAGCGTCTCGGAAAGACCATCATCGTGATTTCACATGACGATCGCTATTTCGGGATTGCGGATCATCTGGTGCGCCTGCGCGGGGGCAAGATCGTCGCAAGCGAGGCGAGGAGCGATAACGTTGCGGGGCCTTCCGCGGTTCCAACCGGCGCGCCGCTTTAGACACATTGTAGCGAATTGCTGGTGCTTTTGTCGCACGCAAACGACGGCTTGCGATCCGCTTTGCGACAGGTTGTCAGATTTGTAGAGAATCTAATCTGCGTGTGCGCGCATTTCTTGTCAGCCTGTACGCGAGTGATCTACACCACGCCTCAGCGATGATCGAGATGCGAGGGCCGGATGAACAAGGCTTCGGATTCCGGGACCGGACCTCGTGCGTTTCCGGTCGGCCCATATTCCGCTCTGACCGTCTCCCAGGAGGACGATCGGCTTCGCGTCGTTGCCCGCGACGTGACGGCACTGGAGCTTCGCCTTCGAGAGCGCGTCGATCACCTCGAGGTCCTCAACGCGTCTGACGACCGTGAGCTTGCGGTACGGGCCGTGTCTGCATCGGCCGAGGCGCTGTTCGCCTGGCGGCCGGGTGTCGATCGGCTCGTTCTGCATTTCGTCGGTAGAGCCTCGCTTGCGCGGGAGCTGATCGATGGCGGCCTCGCCATCATGTCCGAGGGGCAGCCGGTGCTGCTTCCCGAGCTGGTCATGCAGCGGCGCGACAATTGGCTGGTGAACCCGGAACGACCGCCGTTGCCGCAACTCCACGTCATGACGGACGGCAAGCGACATCCGCGACGCGCCGCAAAGCCGACGGGAAAAGTGTACGGCCGGTTCATCCCCTGGTTGTCGCAGGTCATCTCGTTTCGCGTGGCCGACCTCGAGAACGACCTCCATTTGCTGCATCGCTGGATGAATGACCCCCGCGTCGATGCGTTTTGGAACGAGGCGGGCGATCTCGACAAGCATCGACGATATCTGGCCGGCATCCTGGCCGATCCTCACATGCTGCCGCTGATAGGCTGCTTCGGTGATGAACCGTTCGGCTATTTCGAGCTCTATTGGGCCAAGGAAAACCGCATCGCGCCGTTCTATGATGCCGACGACTATGACCGGGGATGGCACGTGGTCGTGGGCGAGGACGTCTTTCGCGGGGGGCGCTACATCAGCGCGTGGTTGCCTTCGTTGATGCACTACATGTTCCTCGATGATTGCCGCACGCAGCGGATCGTCGGTGAGCCGGCGGCGGCGCATTCCCAGCAGCTTCGCAATCTCGAACGCTCGGGCTTTGCCAGGATCAAGAATTTCGACTTTCCCCACAAGCGCGCGACCTTGGTGATGCTGTTGCGCGAACGCTTCTTCGGCGATCGGCTCTGGCTTCCGGCGGCTGCCGGTCCGGCGGTCTCGTCCTAAAAGCGCGAGCGGAGCGCGGTTTCATGTCTCAACTTGCGATCGAGCACGACGTCATCGGCGTCGGATTCGGACCTTCCAACCTCGCGCTCGCCATCGCATTGGACGAATGCGCGAAGCGTTCGCGGCAAAAATGCGCGCCGCTGTTCGTGGAGAAGCAGCCGCATTTCACCTGGCATGGTGGCATGCTGCTTCCGGGCAGCGACATGCAGATATCGTTTCTCAAGGACCTAGTTTCGCTGCGCGATCCGACCAGTCCCTTCACCTTCGTGAACTACCTGCACAAGCGCGGCCGCTTGCTGGATTTCATCAACTGCCGCACGTTCTATCCGAGCCGGGTCGAGTTCAACGATTACCTCCAATGGGTGGCGGGCCATTTCAAGTCGCAGTCCGCCTACGGTGAAACCATCGTCGCCGTCGAGCCGGTGACGGCCGGGCAGACGGTGACGTCGCTGCGGGTGCATTCACGCTCGCTCGCCGGCGGAGAGACCGTGCGCCTTGGACGAAACCTCGTGGTCGCGGCGGGAGGCCAGCCCTATGTCCCGCAGGTGTTTGCCAAGGCTCATGACGATCGCAGGCTGCTGCATTCCAGCCGCTATCTCGACCTGATCGAGCGCGTCGTCCCGCAAGGTCGGGCAGCGCGCGTCGCCATCGTCGGCGGCGGACAGAGCGCGACCGAGGTGACGGTCGACCTCCATGGCAGACGTCCCGAGGCGCACATCGATCTGATCTTTCGCGGCCACGCCCTCAAGCCGTCCGACAGCAGCCCTTTCGTCAACGAGATCTTCAACCCCGGTTATACCGACTTCGTCTACACGCAGCCCGCCGAGCGGCGGGACGCAATCGTCCGCAACTTTCGGAATACGAATTATGCCGTGGTCGATTCCGACCTGCTGGACCAGTTGTACCGGTTGCTCTACCAGCAGCGCGTCGGTGGCGACGAAAGGATCGTGTTGCGTCCCCGCAGCGAGATTACGAACGTGGACGTGGGACCGGACGGTATCGAATTCGGCCTGGTCGACAAATTCCGTGGCGAAAGCCGCCGTTCGACCTATGACGTCGTGGTCCTGGCGACGGGATACGACAGGGAAACGCCGCACGGATTTCTCGATCCGGTCCGCCGCTACATTCGCGATGCGGCGTTGGATCGCAACTACAGGCTCGTCACCAGCCCGGCATTCCGGCCGCAGATCCATCTCCAGGGATATTCGGAATCCTCGCACGGCCTGAGCGACACGCTGCTGTCGGTGATTGCCATGCGGTCCCAGGAGATTGCGGAATCGCTGCTCTCGACGATCTCGCGCCGGGAGCTCATCGCCTAGCTCGCGGTGATCAGGCGCCATTGCTCTGCCGGACCAAGTGCCTCCGGCACCGCGAGCACGGCCGGAGAGGGGCCCGCATCGACGATCAAGGTGTGCGGCGAAACCGCAAGGCCGACGCCTGCGGCCTTGAGGATCGCCTCCTTCAACGTCCAGTAGCGAAGAAAGAGACGGGAGCGCAGCGCCTCCGGCGTTCGTGCGAGCGTCTTGCGTTCCTCCGGCGACAACGCGATGTCGACCATCTCGTCCAGATCGGACATCTGGCGCAGCGGCTCGATATCGACCCCGATCGGCATGTAGGCCGCTGCGACGGCGACCGCGCCTCTGGCATGGCTCAGGCTGAAGTCGAAGCCTTTGGCGCTGCCGACGAGCCGGGGTTTGCCCAGCGGCGAAGTCGCGAACCGTAGTCGATCGGCTGCTCGTCCCGTCAGGGCACCCAACAGCAGGCGCGCGCCGGCGTGTGCGGCAAGATAGCTCATGCGGTCTTCCACGTGGAGAAATCGCGCCAGCCGGCTGGATTCCTCGGGGTCGAGCAGCTTTCTCGCTTCGTCGGCACGGGGTGCCGCATGGTTGCCGTGCGCCTCGCAGCGCAAGCCATGTGTTGCGCCAAGCCACAAGAGAATCTCCCATGGACTCTGGAACTCGCCTGAACCCACGATGCAGGGATCCGGCAGGGATCGCAGGCGCAGCTGGGCAGGCGGGGCGGCAGATTTGACGGCGATCGACCAAACGAAGGCCTCGCCTGCGAGCCCAGCCGAGAACGCACGTGCAAATGCTCCGTATCCCGTCTCCAGTTGCCTCATCTCCTCGCATTCGCGATGTCCGACCGGCGCAATTTGCCGCGTTCCAATATCGATTTGGAGCGCGGTCTATCTAGAACTTGTCTAATCGAGATCAACCAAGGCGTGTACAGCTGGGACAACGCCGGATGGCTCTGGTAGAGGTGTTCTTAGAACGATCTTTGGAATGTTTGCAGGTTCGGGTGGAACTGACCGTGAGGAAGGCCTTCGAGCAAAGCCACAGCCATTTGCCGGAGAGAATTGCAGTCATATTGGTTCACAGCCCGCTTGCGGCGCTGATCGGCAAAGAGCCGGTGACCCGCATGAGCTATCTCCTCGAGATTGCCTCGCTCCATACCAGGGCCGAACTGCTCGCGCAGCCGGGGCTGGGACGTTCGGGCCTGCGCCGGATCGAGAAGTGGATGGCCTTTCACGGGCATCGTACGCGCGACGTCAATGAGAGCCTCGATAGCGTCATTTGCCAGTTTGCGTTCCGCCGCGCTTCGGTTCGAAAGGGGCATCGTCGCTCTCTGTCCTTCATTAGAAATTTGCAGCCATTGCAGCGAGGCGTTTAGAGGCCCGTTCCCGGGCGGCTTCGACCGATGGCCGCGGTCCGGTGGTCGGGCCGATCGCCACGAAACGGACGTCGCTGATGCCAATGAAGCGCAGGACCTCGCGCAGATAGGGCGTGGCCATATCGATGCGGCCGCGGTTCATGCCGGTGGAAAAATCGCTGCCGCTGGCGAGGACCACCAGCGTCGGCCGGTCCTTCAGCAGCGGGATATATCCCTGCGACGGATCGAATCGAAAGGTGAGCCCGGGCTGGACGATGATGTCGATGAACTGCTTCAGCTTGTAGGGAACGCCGAAGTTCCACATCGGCGTCGAGATCAGTACGCGATCGGCGAGTGAAAGGCGCAGCGCCATGCGCTCGGCCTCGGCAAAACCGGCGCGTTGAGCATCGCTGAAGCCCTGACCGTTCATGCGGGCATATTTGGCTTCGAGGATCGGACCCGCGAAATCGGGCATCCGCTCGCGCCAGAGGTCCGCGACGTCGATGTCCCAATCGGGATGGAGCTGACGAAACCGATCAAGGAAAACCTGCGCGCAGGCACCCGATTCTGAATCGGGGCGGGGCGAGCAGGAGAGGTGCAGGAGCTTCGGCACTGTGCATCATCCCAGCGCCCGGATGACCGTATCCGCCCTGGTCACGACGGCGACGTTCTGCATGGCAAAGTTGATCGAGGCATTGTGCCAGTCGGCATTCATGGTCGAGCAGCAATCCTCGGGAACGATCATGAAATAGCCCTTGTCGGCGCCGGTGCGTGCGGTGTGCTCGACCGACATGTTGGTCCAGGCGCCGGTATTGATGATCATGTCGCGACCGGTTGCCTTGAGGATCGTCTCCAGCCGCGTGCCCTCCCACGCGCTCATCCGCATCTTCTCGACGACGAAGTCGCCGGGCCGCGGCTCCAGGCCGGACACGGGCGCCGCCCCCCAGCTTCCGCGCACCATTGCCTTGCTGTCGACGAGGCCCTCGAACAGCGGCGCGTTCAGCGTGACGCCGGGTGCGCCGGGCTCGACGATGAACCAGACATGTATGATGGCGACGCCACGGGCGCGCGCGGTCTCGGCGAGGCGGCGGACGTTCTCGATCACATGCTGCTGGCGTGCGTGCTGGGGAGCGCCGGACTCGGCAAAGGCGCCGCCGTCCATGACGACGTCGTTCTGGAGGTCCTGGATGATCATCGCGCAGCGCTGCGGATCGAGCCGCATCTCGCCCTCGGCGAGAATGGGTGCCGCCGGCGCGAAGCTTGGCGTTGCACCACTGCCGCTTCGCCGGCCGTTCATATGGGGCTCGTGCCGCGGGCCGGCCTTGGTCGGGATCGCGTACACCGAATGGGTCGAGGTCAGGTACAGCGTGCGGAAATCCGGCCCGCCCCAGGCGAGGTTGGCGACGAGCTCGGGCACGCGGACCTTGCCGAGCAGCTCGCCGTGCGGCGAATAGACCCAGATGCCGCCGGGCGCGGTCACCCAGACATTGCCGTGCTGGTCGCACTTCATGCCGTCGGGCAGGCCGGGCTCGAGCTCGGAGCGGATGCCGCTCGCGAACACGCGCGCGTTCGACAGCGAACCGTCACCATCGACGTCGAAGACGCGGATCAGCGCCTGCACGGTGTCGTTGACGTAGAGCAGCCTCTCGTCCGGCGAGAAGCACAGCCCGTTCGGCTGGTCGAACAGGTTGCGGTCGACGACGAGCTTCGGTTCGCTGCCGGGCACGAGGCGATAGACGCCCTGAAAGCCGAGCTGTCGCGGCCGCTCGACGCCATAGACCGGCATGCGGCCGTACCAGGGGTCGGAGAAATAGATCGCGCCGGACGAATGAACGCAGACATCGTTCGGGCTGTTGAGCTCCTGTCCCCCAAAATGCGAAGCCAGCACCTCGCGTCGTCCGTCCGGACGTTCGCGGACCAGCGAGGAGGTCGCGTGTTCGCAGACGATCAGGTTGAGCTCGGCATCGTAGGTCATGCCGTTGCACTTGTTGGAGGGGCGCTTGACCTCGACGACGCCGCGCCGCGCGTCCCAGCGCCGCCGCACGTCGGCCGGCATGTCCGAGAACAGGAGATGATGATCGACCGGATGCCAGATCGGCCCCTCCGTGAAGTCGAAGCCGGTACCGACCTGCGCGACCGGCGCATAAGGGTCGATCAGGGTCTCGAATTCGGCGCGCAAGGTGACGTGCGTCATCGGTCGATGTCCTCAGAGATCGCGTCAGGCCGGAAACCAGTTGCGCGGGGGCAGGGACTGCACGATCGGTCCGGGGACCTGGTCATGCAGCCGCCCGACCACATGGCCGCCTTCGATCTTGGCGGGACGATCGTGCACGGGAAGGAGATAGCGCGAGCTGCTCAGCAGCTTCTTGATCGCCGCCTTTTCCGCGCGTTTGCTGGTACCGTGGTTGCCGGTGGTGCGCGGCTCCCAATCGTGGATTTCGTTGAAGGGCGTCACGATCTGGTCGTTGAAATCATAAATCACGTCGCCGCAAATGGTGGCGATGCCGTCGGCGGTCTCGACGATGATGTTCATGGAGCCCTCGGTGTGGGCATTGGCCGCGTCGCAATAGACGCCCGGCATCAGCTCGATCGGGCCGGTGATCTCCAGGTCGAGGAAGCGCAGCGCGCTCTTGGTGTGCAGGCGGTCGATCAGGTGCTTGATGTCGGGCGCAGGATATTGCGGGTGCATCAGGCCGGAGACGGAGTATTCGAGCTCCTTGCGATTGAGGACGACGGTCGTGTTCATCGGAAACAGATCGTCCTTGCCGGCGTGGTCGATGTGCAGATGGGTATGGCAGACGAAGCGGACATCGCCCATGCGCACGCCGTGGCGCGCGAGCTGGTTCTCGATCATGTGCTCATGGTATTGCAGGCCCCGCATGCCCAGCGTCTCCATGATCTGGTTGGAGCGATAGCCGGTGTCGACTACGACCGGATATTTGCCGCCGAGGATCAGGAAGCCCAGGGTGAGGACGCGGCGGGTGCGGCCGCAGTCGCGGCCGAGCACCAGGAAGCTCGATTCCAGCTCGATATCGCCATAGTCCAGGATCTTGATCTCCAGCGCCATTCGTTGCCCTCCCTCGTCTGTTTTTTGTCTGTCAAAGCCGATAGACGCGCGTCGCGGTGGTCCTGAAGATCGCGTCCTGCTGCGCCGGGCTGAACGGTGCGGCCGCAGCGCGAAACGCATCGACGAGCTCGCGATAACTAGTCCATAGCTTCTCGATCGGGAAATTGGAGCCGAACAGACAGCGCTCGGCGCCGAAGATCGCAACTGTGTCGGCGAGCACGGCGGCGATGTGTGCAGGATCGTTGCGATGGATGAAGGTGCCGAGCCCGGAAAGCTTCGACACAACGTTCGGGCAGGCCGCAAGCCGCGCCATGCCGGCGCGCCAGGCGGCGCGGCCTGCAGGCGAGAGGTCCTCCGGCATGCCGGCATGCTGGAGGATGAAGGTCACCTTTGGACAGGCGTCGGCCAGCTCGGCGGCTTCCGGCATCTGCGGGGTGAACACCTGCAAATCGAAGCTCCAGCCATAGTCGGCGAGACGTGCGACGTTGCGGCGGATCATTGGATCGGCACAGAGATCGCGGCGGGCTGCAAAACGGTAGAGCGGGTTCTCGTGCCAGTGCAGCTGCATGCGCACGCCGCGCAGGAGCGGATAACGCTTGAGGCGATCGAGCTGGGGACGGACGTCCTCGACGGCGAAATTGGCGTAGGCGACGATCGCGTGCGGCCAGCCGCGCTCGTCGGCGGTCTGCTGCACCCAGGCGGCCTCGTCCTCGAAACGGTCGTTGGCCCAGTTGGTCTGCACATAGACCGAGCGTGTGACGCCGGTGCCCTTGAGATCGTCGAGATATTCCTGGATCGGATAATCGCGCCGGATCGGCTCGTAGGGACCGAAGATCCGCGGCTGCATGGGGCCGATCAACCAGGGAAGGTCGGCCTGCCGCCAGATATGATGATGTCCGTCGACAATATCGGTCACGCCGCTCTCCTTCTTCCCAACACCAGAATATGCGCCACGATCGACGCGCTCGAGCCGCCATCCACGAGGTCATCGACGAAGCGCTCGATGGCGACGAGCGCCTCCGTCTGGGGGCGGAAGGCCGGGCTTGTGGCGAGCGGTGTCAGCCAGCTCAGACGCCAGGCCCGGCGCGACAGCTTCGCGACGGCATCGCGAAGCGCGTCGGGTTCGCCGCGTTCGAGCCCATCGGAGACGACGATCACGGCGGCGCCGCGCGCGTAACCGCCGAAGCGGGGAACAGCGAGAAACGCCTGCAGCGCGTCGCCGATGCGGGTGCCGCCGTCCCAGTCGCTGACGAGGTGGGCGGCCGCGTTCAACGCCTGCTCGCGACGCTTCATCCGCAACGGGCGGGTGATCCGCGTCAGCCGCGTGCCGAAAGTGAAGACCTCGACACTGGGGGCCGCCTGCACCAGCGCATGCGCGAGCTTCATGTTCTCCTCGGTGCGGCTCTTCATCGAACCCGAGACGTCGATCAGCAGCAATATCTTGCGTGGCCGCTGCCGCCGCTTGAGCTGACCGAGCCGCAGGATCTCGCCGTCGCTGCGGACGGTGTCGCGCAAGGTGCGGCGAAGGTCGGCAAAAGGTCCGCGGCGGGCGCGCATGCGCCGGTGGCCGCGCCGCCGTGGCAGACGTCGCGGCGCTTCGCGTGCCAGGCGGCGTAGCGCGTCCAGGGTCGGCGTGGCCCCGAAGCGGCGCTCGACCAGGGCCTCGCTTCGGGTCGCGGTGAGTCCGGACTCGCTCGCCTCGTCGGAGAGCAGGGGCTCCTCGTCGCCGCGGCCCTCTTCCTGGAGCCGGACCGTCTCGTCGTCCTCCCCCTCGTCGTCGCGCGTAATCGCCTCGCTGCCGCGGAAGTGGAGATCGAACAGCCGGTCGAAGGTGGCGCGACGTTCGGGCGGCGGAGCCAGCGTCGCCAGTGCAGCTTGTCGGATATCCGCGAGGCTGCCGGGGCCGAGCAGCTCGATCGCCGCCAGGAACGTCGTGGTCTGCTCAGGCGCCACGGCAAAGCCGTTCGCGCGCAGCAGTGGAACGAAGGCTACGAAGACGCGCGCGGCGCGCGGGAGCTGCGGCTCGGTGCTCATGCGGTCGCCTCCGCCAGCATCGCATCGAGCCGCGGCGAGATGAAGTGAAGGTCCTCCTCGTCCTTCAGCGCCACGCCGATCGACCGCTTGAATGCGTCCGGCCACCGCGCGCCGCCCTTGTGAAGGAGCGTCGCCGCCTCGGCCCAGTCGACGGCCTCGGCGATCCCCGGCGCCTTGCTCAGCGGCTCGCGGCGCAGCCTTTCGACGGCTGAGACGACCGCGCGGGCCGTGGCTTCAGCCACGCTGGAAGCGCGCATCATGATGATTCGCGCTTCGCGCTCAGCGGTCGGATAGTCGATCCAGTGATAGACGCAGCGGCGGCGCAGGGCTTCATGCAGGTCGCGCGTCCGGTTCGAGGTCAGCACGACCACGGGGCGCTCCGCCGCGCGCACGGTGCCGCGCTCGGGAATCGAGATCTGGAAGTCGGAGAGGAATTCGAGCAGGAACGCCTCGAACTCCTGGTCGGCGCGGTCGATTTCGTCGATCAGCAGCACAGTGGAATCGGGCGCACGGAGCGCCGCCAGCATCGGCCGCTCGATCAGGAACGTCTCGCCGTAGATGTCGATGCCCTCGTCACCGGCCTGGCGGATCGCCAGCATCTGGCGCGGGTAGTTCCATTCGTAGAGCGCAGCGGACGCGTCGATGCCCTCATAGCATTGCAGGCGGATGAGGCGGCGGCCGAGCACGGCGGCGATCGCCTTGGCCGCTTCAGTCTTGCCGACGCCCGGCGCGCCCTCCAGCAGCAGCGGCTTGCCGAGGGCAAGGCCGAGATAGGCGGCGGTCGCGAGGCCCTCGTCGGCGAGGTAATAGGCCGCGCGCAGCGCCTTCCCCAGCGCCTCCGGGCTGTCGATGCCGACGATGTTGCTGCGAACCGCCACGGCCGATCCTCTAGCGCCGCGCCTGCGGCCGCGCGCCGCCTTGCGCCTTGATCGCGCGCAGCACCTTTTCGGGGGTGATCGGCAGCTCGTCGATGCGCACGCCGACCGCGTTGAAGATCGCGTTCGCAACGGCCGGGAGGACGGGGTTGGCGCACATCTCGCCGGGGCCTTTCCCCCCGAACGGACCATCAGGGGCAGGCCGCTCAAGCACTGCGATATCGTGCGGGCAGATGTCGCCGGGGCCCGGCATCAGATATTCGACGAAGTCGCGGGGGCCGTGAGCGGGATCGGGATAATACGGCTCCGGCGTTTCGTAGAGCGCGTGGCTGACGCCCATCCAGGCGCCGCCGACCAGTTGCTGCTCGACGAGACGCGGGTTGAGCGCACGGCCGAGTTCATAGGCGGAGTCCATGCGGACCATCGCGACCTCGCCGGTCTCATCATCCACCTCGACCTCGGCAACGAGGCAGGCATGGGCATAGCAGGTCGCCGGCGACATCTCGCCGGTTTCGGGATCGACGTTGGAGAGCGGCACCAGGAAGATGCCACGACCGGAGATGGTCTTGCCCTGCTTGAATTGCGCGGCGATGGCGACGTCCTTGGTCGAGATCGAGCGATGGGGCGCGCCCTTGACGTGAATGTTCCCGCGCCCGTCGGTGTCGAGATCGGCGGCGTTGACCTCCAGTTCCTCGGCCGCCGCCTCCATCATCACGCCGCGCGCTTCGCGGGCGGCAGCCATTACGGCATTGCCGACCCGATGTGTGCCGCGCGAGGCGAACGAGCCCATGCAGTGCGGGCCGGTGTCGGAGTCCGCCGTGTCGACATAGACGTCCTCGACGGGGACGCCGAGCGTCTCGGCGCAGATCTGCCGCGTCACCGATTTCATGCCCTGGCCGAGATCGATCGACGACAGCGCCACAGTGAACTTGCCGCTTGGATTGGAGTGAACCAGCGCCTGGCTGGGATCCCCGCCGAGGTTCATGCCGATGGGATAGTTGATCGACGCCATGCCGCGTCCGCGATGCCTCGTCATCTCAGCGTCTCCTGGTGCCGAACACGGACGAGAACCGGGTCGCGCCGTGCGATGGGGCGGCCGGGCGCGGCGGCGGGGGTGGCGGTGCTGGCGGCGGCGGCTCGCGCGGCGGTTCCCGCGTCGCGCTCACCGGCGCGCGATCATAAGTCGTGCGCTGCTGTACAGGCGCGGCGGGCCGGCTACGCGAATCCGTCGGGGTCGGCGGGATCGCGGCGCGGCTGCCGCCGCCATCCTTGCGGGAGGAGGCACGCCTGAACTCGTCGCGGATCGGCCACTTGGCCTTTTCGGCGGCAACCTGAACGCATTCGATCAGTGCCGTGTTCTTGGCCTCGCGGCGATGGGCCTTCATGTCGCCGTCGCGATAGGCGTTGAGGATGCGAAACTCCATCGGATCCATGCCGACGAGGTTTGCGAGCTTGTCCATCTGACACTCGATGGCAAAGTCCATCGCGGTAACGCCGAAGCCGCGCATCGCGGTTGCCGGCGTGCGGTTGGTGAAGACGCAATAGACGTCACCGTGCACGTTCGGAATGGTGTAGGGACCGGGCAGATGCGCAGCGCACTTCACGGCGGCATAGCTGGATAGTCGCGTGTAAGCGCCGCTGTCGAAATAGGCGCGGATCTTGCGCGCGACGATGCGGCCGTCGCGCATGACGCCGTCCTTGATGTAGATGCGTTCGGCGCCACGCGGCGGGCCGTATTGCATCTCCTCCTCGCGCCCGAACACGTAGCGGACGGGACGCCCGGTCAGCATTGCGCCGAGAATCGCGAGCGGTTCGGTCAGGGTATCCACCTTGCCGCCGAAGCCGCCGCCGACGGTGCCGCCGATGAAATGGAAGGTGTTGGAGGGGACGTCGAGGATCTTGGCGCAGGTGTCGACTGAGAAGAACAGCGCCTGGGTCGAGGTGTAGACGACGTAGCGGCCATTGGTGTCGGGCGCGGCAATCGCGCCATTGGTCTCGGTCGGCGCATGCTCGATCGGCGACATCTGGTAGCGCTGTTCCAGCACGTGGTCGGCACTGCCGAGCGCTGCATCGGCGTCGCCGAACCGCAAACGCTGGTGATCGTAGACGTCGTGATAGATGAAGGCGTTCTTCGGATAGGTCTCGTTGACCACGGGCGCCCCGGGCTTGAGCGCGTCCTCGACGTCGAACACGGTCGGCAGCGGCTCGTAATCGACCTTGACCTTTGCAATGGCCTCGAAGGCCTCACGTTCGCTGTCGGCGACGATGGCGAGGATCGGCTCGCCCTTGTAGCGGACCTTGTCGACGGCCAGCGACGGCTCGTCGTCCTTGCCGAAATTGATCAGGCTGAGAAGCGTGTTGAGATTGACCGGAACATCGCTGCCGCGGATGATCCGGCGTACGCCGGCAGAGCGTTCTGCGTCCGTGGTATCGATGCGGCGCAGCCTTGCATGGGCCTGGGTCGAGCGAACGACCTTCAGGTGCAGCATGCCCTGGAGCATATGATCGTTGAAATAGCTCGACGTGCCCGTGATGTGGCCGAGCATGTCCTGGCGCTGTGTGCCCTTGCCGATCTCCTTGAGATTGTCGTCGCGCTCGTCGGCGAAGATGTCCTTGCGTAACTCGAGCATGGTTTGACCTCAGGCGCTGGCCCGGCCGCCGGCGGCGGCGAGGATGGCATTGATGATCGGCTCGTAGCCGGTGCAGCGGCAGATGTTGCCGGAGATTGCTTCAATCACGTCGGCCCGGCTCGGGGAGGGATTGCGGTCGAGCAGCGCCTTTGCGGCCATCAGCATGCCCGGCGTGCAATAGCCGCACTGGGCGGCAAAATGATCGGCGAACGACCGCTGCAGCGGATGCAGATTCGGGCCTTGCTTCATGCCATCCAGTGTTTCGACGGAACGGCCGGCAACGGCCTCGGCCAGCGTCAGGCAGGAGAGGTGGATTTCTCCGTCAACCAGAACGCTGCAGGCGCCGCAGCCCCCCTGGCCGCAGCCGAATTTCGGCGTCATGTCGCCGATCAATTCGCGCAGCGCGACCAGCAGGTTGGTGCCGCCATCGACGAAGATCGCGACGTCGCGGCCGTTATGACGAAATTGCAGAGGCGTCTTGGACATGGCGGTCCCTGTCTATTCCTGGCCGGACAGCAGACGGCGCAGATGCACGCCGACAATCTCGCGGCGGTACCAGGCGCTGCTGAGCGCGTTGTCGGATGGCGATGTTCCCTCGGACGCTGCGGATGCGGCCGCCGCGATGGTCGCGGCATCCAGCGAGCGGCCTTCGAGCGCACGTTCCGCTCCCTTGGCACGGATCTGGGTCGGCGCCATCGAGCCCAGCGCGATCCGGGCGCCGGCAATGCGGCCGCCGCTGACCGGCAGATGTGCGGCCAGCGTGATGACCGAGCCACCTTTCGGCTTGATGCGGGCCACCTTGCGATAACGAAAGGCCTCAGCGCTCGCCGGTCGGGTGCAGGAGACCGAGAGCACCAGCGCGCCGGACTGCCGCTCGCGCGATTGCAGGAACTCCTCGATCGCGACGTCACGGGCGCCGAAGCTGCCTTGCACCGCGACCGTTGCGTCGAGCGCCAGCAGCGCCACGGTGAAATCGCCGTAGGGGTTCGGCGCGAAGAGATTGCCGCCGACCGTGCCCATGTTGCGCACGGCGGGGCCTCCGATCGAACGGGCGGGTGCGTGCAGGAAGGCGAGGTCGCGTTCGGCGAGGACGCGCGCGAAGCTGACGCCGGCTCCCAGCGTGACGCGCGGGCCCGACGCGTCGATCCGGGTCAGCGCCTGGTCGCTGGCGCGAACGATGGTCGATACCGACACGTCGCCCTCGTTGAGCGCCCGCATCACCAGCGTGCCGCCGCCGAGATAGCGGGCGCTGCGATCCGAAGATAATGCCCCGGCGGCCTCGCCGGCACTGGCAAAGGTTTTCACCGTTACAGCCATGGCTAGGCGACCTCCTTCAGGTGGCGGCGGATTGCCTCGAATCCGGCCTGGTAGATGTCTTCCGCGACCATATGGGTGATGCGGTCCTTGTCCTCAGGTCTGGTGGTGAAGCGCGATTCCCAATGCCAGAAGGTGCGGTCGCCGTCGGTCACCGGCAACAGGCGGACATGAGCGACGTAGTTGAACATCGGCACCGGCGTATCGAGCAGGCAATAGCTGAAGGATTGTTCGAGGTCGGAGAGCGCGAGCAATTGCTCGCGCAGCTCGGAACCATCCCTGAGCTTGAAGCGCCTGACGCAGCCGATCTTGTCGGCGGATTGCGCGCGCTCGATCGAGGAGGTCGCGACCGCCGGATGCCAGCGGTCGTGGCCGTTGAAATCCCGCAGCACGCTCCACGCCGCGTCCGTCGGGGCGTCCAAGATCGTGCTCTTGACGATATGCGGCACGCCTAGCCTCCGAACACGCGCTTCAGGGCGTCGAAGCCGCCCTGAAAGACGCCGCCGCCGATATTGCTGACGAGCTCGGTTTCCCGCTCGGGCGCGCAGTCGAATTCGGCGGTCCATTCCATGAAGGTCTGGTCGCCGTCGGTGACCGGCGTCAGCCGCAGCGTCGCGACGTAGTTCTCGACGCCCATTGGCGATTCCAGGATCGAATAGGTGCAGAACATGTCGTAGTCGGAGAGGCCAAGCAGCTTCTCGCGGATGCGGTCGCCATTGCGCAGGCGGAAATCCCTGACGCAGCCGATCTTGTCGGAGGGCTCGCCGCCCTCGATGCGGCTTTCGGCGATGGCGGGATGCCAGTTCGGCAGGCCGTTGAAGTCGCGCACCCGCGCCCAGACGCGGTCGTTGCGGGCGTTGACGACGGTAGAGACGTAGACGCGGGCCATGGTTCAGACCTCAGCTCTTCTTTCGCGGCCCGCGCTCGGCCGGTGGCTCGCCACCCTCGGCTGCAGGCGGGGAGGCCGCGGGCTTGTCGCCGCCACCGCCGCTCTTGCGTGCGGAATCCTTGATGCCTTGCATGTCGCGGGCCTCGCGGATCAAGCCCGGCATTTTGGCGAGACTGCCGCCCTCGACGCCGATGTCGGACAGGATGGAGTCGATCAGCGGCGCCTGGACCCGGTAGCGCAGCGCCGAATCGATCACCTCGTCGGTGGCGCTGCGGCCGCCGTTGCCGCCATGCCCATTGCCGTTGAGGCCGTCGACCTGGAGAATGCGGATGCCCTCGATCTTTTCCATCGGCTTGACGCTCTCGCGGACGATGCCCTCGATGCGGTCGAGCAGCTTTCTGCGGAACAGCGAGTAGCGCGCCTGGTCGGTGAGCACGTTCTCGGCCTCGTTGAGCATCCGCTGCGCCTCGGCCTCGACCGCGGCGCGGACGCGCTCGGCCTCCGCGGCGATGCGGGTTTCCTCGGCCTGTTTCTCGGCGAGCAGCACCTCGACGGTCTTGCGGCGCTTGGCGATTTCGCTTTCGCGCGCCGTCACCACGCGCTCGGCGGCTTCGGTCGCTCGTATCCGCGCTTCTTCTGCGGCGGCGCGGGCTGCCGACTCCTCCAGCGACTTCTGATGGATGGCGATGGCCTTCTCCATCAGCACCGTCTCGACGTCCTTCTCGCGGTTGACCTCGAGCTTGCGCAGCTCGCGCTCGCGGCCGACGCGGGCTTCGTCGAGGCCGCGGTCCGAGGCGATGCGCGCGCGCTCGACCTCCTCGCGGGAGGCGATCTCGGCTTCCTGCAGGGATTGCACGCGGGCGACCTCGAGCTGCTCGATGGCGCGGCGGCGTTCGATGCGGGCAGCCTCCAGCGCCTGCTCGCGCGAGACGTCGGTGGTCTCGACCTCCTTGCGCGCGACGATCTCGGCCTGCCGGACCTGGCGGTCGGCGTCGATCCGCTCGGACTTCTTGGTTGACAGTGCGATGACGCGGTCCTCGTCGGCGATCTCGATCGCCTTCTTCTGCTCGATGTTGAGCACCTCGCGCTTCTTGGAGGAGTTGATGCGCTCGGCCTCCAGCGCCAGGTCGACCGTGATGCGCTGGCGTTCGATGGCGTCGCGCCGCTTCAATTCGGCCGCCTCCAGGACGCCGGTCCGCTCGATTTCGAGCGAACGCGTGTCGCGTTCGGCCTGGATGCGTTCGGCCGCAACCGCCTTCTCCTGGGCGATGCGGGCCGCCTCGATCGCCTCGCGCGAGGCGATATCGGCTTCCTCGACGGCGCGGTTGCGGGCGATCTCCAGCGAGCGCACGC
Organism: Bradyrhizobium sp. 1(2017); assembly: GCF_011602485.2. Lineage (NCBI taxonomy): Bacteria > Pseudomonadati > Pseudomonadota > Alphaproteobacteria > Hyphomicrobiales > Nitrobacteraceae > Bradyrhizobium > Bradyrhizobium sp. 1(2017). The sequence goes on from NZ_CP050022.2 coordinate 3,156,410, forward strand.
GCTCCTCCTGCGCGATGCGCGAGGCTTCCGTGGTCTCGCGCGCGGTGATGCCGGCGACGTCGAGCGCCTGGTTGCGCTCGATTTCCAGTTGCCGCGTGTTCTGCTCGGCGGCGATCCGTTCGGCGGCGAGCGTCCGCTCGCGGGCGATGCGGGCGGCTTCGACCGCGCGCTGCGCCTCGATCTCGGCCTCCTGGATGGTTCGCACCTGCTGGATCTCCAGCGCGCGAGTCCGCTCGTCCGAGGAGATGCGTTCGACATTGACGATCAGCGTCTGGGCGATGCGGGCCTTCTCGGTGGCCTCGCGCGCGGCGATCTCGGCCTCGTCGACCGCACGCGTGCGCTCGATCTCGCGGCGCCTCGTCTCCTCCTCGTTGGCGATGCGGGCATCCGTGACGACACGATCCTGCTGGATCCGCGCCTTCTCGATGGCTTCGCGCGCGGCGATCTCGGCTTCCTCGACCGTGCGCATCCGCTCGATCTCACGCTGGCGGACCTCACGCTCCGAAGCGATGCGGGTGGTGTCGATCGAGCGCTGGTTGGCGATCCTGGTCTTCTCGATCTCCTCGCGCGCCAGCAGCTCCTTCTCCTCGATGGTGCGGGTCCGCTCGATCTCCTTCTGGCGTGTCTCGCGCTCGGAGGCGATGCGAGCCTCCGCGATCGCCTGGTCGTTGGCGATGCGGGCGCGCTCGATGGCCTCGCGGGCGGAGATCTGCGCCTGTTCGGCCTCGGTCTCGCGCAGCGCCCGTTCGCGGGCCACTTCCGTGCGCTGCAGCGCGCGGCGCATCTCAATGTCGCGTTCCTGCTCCAGGCGCGCGGTCTCGCTCTCGCGCTCGATCTCCAGCGCCTGCCGCTCGGCTTCGAGATTGCGGGTGCGGATCTTGATCATCGAGTCCTGCTCGATGTCGTTGCGCAGCTTGCGCCGGGCTTCGATGTCCTCCATCAGCCGCGTCAAGCCCTCGGCGTCGAAGCGGTTCGAGGGGTTGAAGAACTCGAGATCGGTCTGGTCGAGATCGGTGATCGCGACGGATTCCAGCTCGAGGCCGTTCTGGGCGAGGGCCTCGGCGGCATTGGTCTTGACCCGTGCGACATAGTCGCCGCGCCGCTCGTGCATCTCCTCCATGGTCATTTCGGAGGCGACCGAGCGGATCGCGGAGATGAATTTGCCGGCCAGCAGTGCATGCAGCTGTCCGGGTTCCATGGTGCGGCGGCCGAGCGTCGCCGCGGCGATCGAGACGGCCTCGCGGGTCGGCTGCACGCGGACATAGAAGTCGGCCTCGATATCGACGCGCATGCGGTCGCGCGTGATCACGGCATCCTGCCTGGAGCGGACGATGCCCATCGGCAGCACGTTCATGTTGACCGGCGTGTAGTCATGGATGAACGGGAGCACGAAGGCGCCGCCGTTGATCACCACGCGTTCGCCGAGGAAGCCGGTGCGGACGAACGAAGTCTCCTTGGAGGAGCGATGGTAGAGCCAGTTCACGATGTAGACGCCAACCACGATCACGACGATCGCGACGATCAGCCAGAGGATCAATTCACCGATCAGATTCCCCGACATCTTTCCCTCCCTCGTACCTTCGGCGTTACCGCGCGCCGATCGCCTTGAATTGACGCACCTGTTCCGTCAGCGCCCGCTCCACGGGCAGCCGCTCCATCGAGGAGGCGCCGTAGAAGCCATGGCAATGGCGGGTGTTCTTCATGATGAAATTTGCGTCGGCGGGATCGGCGATCGGACCGCCATGCGCCAGCACCAGGATATCCGGATTGACGCTGAGCGCGGCGGACGCCCAGGTGTCGATCTGGGCGGGGCAGTCCTTGAGCTTCGGAGCGGTCTGCGCGCCGATCGAGCCGCCGGTGGTCAGGCCCATGTGACAGACGATGATGTCGGCGCCGGCGATCGCCATCGCAGCGGCTTCCTTCTCGCTGAAGACATAGGGCGTCGTCAGCATGTCCTTGTCGTGCGCCTTGGCGATCATGTCGATCTCCAGCGCATAGGACATCCCGGTCTCTTCGAGATTGGCGCGGAAGGTGCCGTCGATCAGGCCGACGGTCGGAAAGTTCTGGACGCCGGCAAATCCGAGCGCCTTCAGCTGGTCGAGAAACACGTCCATGTCGCGGAACGGATCGGTGCCGTTGACCCCGGCGAGCACCGGCGTCCTGGTGACCACGGGCAGCACTTCGTTCGCCATTTCGAGCACGATGGCATTGGCATCACCGTAAGCCATCAGGCCCGCGAGCGAGCCGCGGCCGGCCATTCGATAGCGGCCGGAATTGTAGATGACGATCAGGTCCACCCCGCCGGCCTCTTCGCATTTTGCCGACAGCCCCGTGCCGGCGCCGCCACCGACGATCGGCTCGCCGCGGCGCGCCATATCGCGAAACCGCTTCAGCAGAGCTGCGCGTTCAAACCTCGCCATCGGTCACCTCGCTAGTCTCCGCCGCACACCCGTGCGACCGAACAGGATTCGGAACGCACCGACGATGGCGGCGGCAAAGTCGGGATCGTTGATGTTCTTGGGGATACGAATGAGCTGACGATTGCCGGTCTGCCGCACGGTGCGCTCCAACGTGCGGAACAGCGCCGCGTCGGCGTCGGGGTCCCAGAATGGCTGGCCGCGCGCATCGAGCGCGGAAACGCCGCCCTCTGGCAGGAAGAAGCGCACGGGGCCATCCATCTGGTTGAGCCGTTCGCCGATCCAGCGGCCCATGCGCTCGTTCTCTTCGGCCGTCGTCCGCATCAGCGTCACCTGCGGATTGTGGACGTGGAGTTTGCGGCCGCGATAGCGTTCGGGAATGGTCTCCGGCGCGCCAAAATTGACCATGTCGAGCGCGCCCACCGAGCCGACATAGGGCAGGCGGCTGCGAATGATCGCGCCGAAGCGGTCGTCCGTCGCGGGAAACACGCCGCCCATCAGCAGGTCGCAGATCTCGGTTGTGGTCAGGTCGATCACGCCGGCGAGCTGGCCGGACTCGACGAGCTTCTCCATGGAACGGCCGCCGACGCCGGTGGCGTGGAAGACCAGGCACTCGAAATCGTCGCGCAGCTCGGCCGCGATCTTCTGCACGGCCGGTGTCGTGACCCCGAACATGGTGATGCCGACCGAAGGCAGCCCGGCGCCGGCCGTTCGCTCCCTGGCCTCGCGCCCTTCGATCCGCGCCTTGACCATGCCGGCGATCGCATGGGCACCGTTGGCCAGCACCGCCCGCGAGATCGCGTTCAGCCCCTGCACGTCGGTGACCGAGTACATCATCGTGATGTCGGCCGGTCCGACATAGGGCCCGACATCGCCGGAGGCGACGGAGGAGATGATCAGCTTGGGCACGCCGACGGGAAGCGTGCGCATGCCCGGGGCGACCAGCGAGGCGGCGCCGGAGCCGCCGGCCGAAATCACGCCTGCGACATTGCCCTGGCGCCGCAGCCAGCTGGCAAACGCATCTGCCATGGCGGTCACGGCCGCCCCGCGATCCGGGCCGAACACGGCGGAGCCGCCGCGACCGTGGTTGAGGGCGATCTCCTGCGCGGAGACATCGCAGGATGAATGCCTGCCGCTGGTCGAAACATCGACCAGCCGCGTGCGCAGGCCGCTTTCCGCGATGATGTCGCGGATGAAGCGCAGCTCCTGGCCTTTGGTGTCGAGCGTGCCGACGACCAGCACGACGGGTGGCCCGGAGGCCTGCGTCGTTGTCGGCTCGCGCTTGCGCCGCGCGGTCTCGTCGAGCCGCGCGACCTGCGTCGAGAGGGTACGCGCGGCCGCTTCGATGCGGGCGATCGGCACCGGCTGCGACCATCTTGTCGGGAGGGTCGGGTTGGAGATGTAGATTCGGACCGGGCCGTCGCGGCGGACCGCCGGTGCCGGCTTGGCTTCGGCGCCCGGTGCGGCGACGTCGATATCCGGCTCGAGCTCGGCGTGAAGCCCGACGCCGAGCAGTCGCTGCTGGAGCTCGCGGTCGGCGGCGAGGCGCGCGGAGTCGATGATGCGGTTGATGCGGCCGTTGACCATGATCGCGACGTTGCGCGAGATCGCGGTGGCAACGCCGATGTTCTGCTCGATCACGAGCACGGACATGTCGCCGTCCTCCCCCAAGCGCAGCAGCATCTCCTCGACCTGCGCCACGATGACGGGCGCGAGGCCTTCGGTCGGCTCGTCCATGATCAGGAGCTGCGGATTGGTGAGCAGCGCGCGCGAGATCGCCAGCATCTGCTGCTCGCCGCCGGAGAGCTGGCCGCCTCCATGGTCCTTGCGCTCGGCCAGACGCGGAAAGGTCTCGTAGATGCGCTCGACCGTCCAGGCGCCGGGCCGCATGCCGCCGGCGAGCCGCAGATGCTCGTCGACGCTGAGCGAGCGCCAGAGGCGGCGGCCCTGCGGCACATAGCCGACACCGAGCCGGGCGATCTGGGCCGGCGGCCGCCGCGTGATGTCCTCGCCGCGGACGCGGATCGAGCCGCCACTCACGGCAACCAGCCCCATGATCGCCTTGCAGAGCGTCGTCTTGCCCATGCCGTTGCGGCCGACCACGGAGAAGACGCCGCCCTCCAGCGTGAGATCGACCCCCTGCAGCGCGTGCGAATGGCCATAGTAGACGTCGAGGCCGCGGACCTCGAGCGCTGCGCTGGTGCGGCGGGCCTCATTCATGGCCGCCTCCAAGATATAGCTCCTGGACTTCCGGGTCGGACTGGATCTCCTGCGGCAGGCCTTCCTTGAACACGCGGCCGTTGTGCATCATCGTGACGCTCTCGACGACGCGCAAGGCGACGTCCATGTCGTGCTCGATGATGATGTAGCCGATATGCGCCGGCAGCGAGGTCAGGATTTCGATCAGCTCGGCGCGTTCTGTCGGCGACAGGCCTGCGGCCGGTTCATCGAACAGGACGAAGCGCGGCGCGCCGGCGAGCGCGAGCGCGATCTCGAGCTGGCGCTGCTGGCCGTGCGCGAGCTCGGCCACGCGCTGGTCCTTCACGGCGGAAAGATGCACGGCCTGCACGAGATTGTCGGCCGCATGCATCAGGGCATCGTTCTGTCCCGGGCGCAGGAACGAGAAGCGCCCGCGCGAGACGCCACGGCAGGCGAGATAGACGTTGTCCTGCACGGTGAGGCCGGGGAACAGCGCCGAGATCTGGTAGGTCCGGCGCAGCCCGCGTCGGATGCGCTCATAGGGCGGGAAATGCGTGACGTCCTCGCCAAAGAAGCGGATGGTGCCGGAGGAGGGCGGGAAATCGCCGGTAATGCAGTTGAACAGCGTGGTCTTGCCGGCACCGTTGGAGCCGAGCACGGCCCGCCGCTCGCCGGGACGCACGGTGATGGTGACGTCGGTCAGCGCGGCGAGTGCGCCGAACAATCGCGTCACGCCGCGCAGCTCCAGCGCAGCGCCGGCACCGACGGCGGAGAGGCGCTGGGCGACGCTATCCATGACTGCGCCCTCCGGGGGATCGGTCGGCGCCGCGGCGCTGACGCTGGCGCCAGCGCTGCCACAGGCCAATGACGCCATCCGAAGACCAGAACACGATGGCGAGGAAACCGAGCCCGATCAACAGGCGGAAGCGGTTGCCGTCGAGCCCGAGCCTGACCAGGAAGTCGAGCGCGAAGGTACGCAGCAGCACGAAGATCAGCGCACCGATGAAGGGGCCGATCGGGCGTGTGATGCCGCCGACGACGGCGATGATCAGCACGTCGATGCAGGCGCCGACGCTGACCGAGCCCGGCGAGATCTGGCGGTAGTTCCAGACCTGGAGCACGCCGGCCAGCGCGGCCACGAAGGAGGCAAAGGCATAGGCGGCGACGCGATGCGCATTGACGTTGAAGCCGAGCGCGGCCATGCGCCGCGGATTGTCGCGCACGCCCTGGAGAGCCAGGCCGAAGGGCGCGCGCGAGAGATATTCGACTGCGAAGTAACAGAGCGCGGCGACCGCGAGCACGACGTAATAGAAGGGAATGTCGGCGCGCCAGTTCACGCCCCAGAAATGCGGCGTGGCCACGGTGTTGATGCCGGTATGGCCGTTGAAGATCGCCCAGTTCTGGTTGGTGAAATAATAGAACGCCGCGCCGATCGCGAGCGTGATCATGATGGTGTAGATGCCTTCGGTGCGCACCGCGAGCGCGCCGCCGAGGGTGCCGAAGGCGGTCGCCAGCGCCAGCGCCATCGGCACCGCGAGCCACCACGGCCAGCCCAGGCTGATATTGGCGTTGCCGCTGACGCCGAACACGGCGACCATATAGGCCGAGAAGCCGGCGATGGTGAGCTGCATCAGGCTGACCATGCCGCCATAGCCGGCGAGGAACATCAGGCTCAGCGCCATGGTGCCGAGGATCAAGGTGGAGGCGAAGATCTCGATCAGGAAGAAGCCGTTGGCGATCAGCGGCATGATCACGAGAATGACCGCGACGATCCAGGCCGCGGGATGGTTGATCTCCGGCCACGTCCGCGCCGGGCGCTGCGCCATGGTGGCGGGCTGCAGGGTAACGCGGCTATCGTGGGCGAGCGACATCTCAGCGCCTCGCCAATAGGCCTTGCGGCCGGATGGCCAGCACCAGCACCATGATCAGGAAGGTCACGACGATGGCGTAGGTCGGGATGTAGACCGAGCCGAGCTGTTCGGCGAGGCCGATGATGAGCGCGCCGAGCGCCGCGCCGGGAATCGAGCCCATGCCGCCCACGATCACGACGACGAGCGAGGCCAGCAGGAAGCGGATGTCCTCGCCGGGCGACAATGACTGGAAGGTGCCGCCGACGACGCCGGCGATGCCGGCAAGTCCCGCGCCGAACGCGAACACCAGCACGAAGACGAGCTGGATGCGCACGCCGGTCGCAGCTAGGATATCGCGATCGTCGACGCCGGCGCGGATGATCATGCCGACGCGGGTGCGGTTGAGCGCGAGCCACATCGCCACGCCGATGACCACGGAGGCGGCGAAGATCACGAGCCGCACCAGCGGATATCTGAGATAGACCGGCTCGCCCGAGGATTTGATGGCCGTGACCAGCGGCAGCTCTATCGGACCGATCAGCCAGTTCGGCGTCTGGATCTGATAGAAGTTGCCACCGCAAGCCCATAGCATGAGGTCGGCGAACACGATCGAAAGCCCGATCGTCACCATGGTCTGCCTGAGATCCTGTCCCTCCATCCGGCGGAACACAAGGACCTGAAGCAGGACACCGACCAGGGCGGTCAGGATGAAGGCGGCGATGAAGCTGAGGATCCAGGACCCGGTCGATGCGCTGACGGCGTAGCCGACATAGCCGCCGAACAGATAGAGCGAGCCATGCGCGAGATTGACGTTGCGCATCAGGCCGAAGATCAGCGTGAAGCCGCTGGCGACGAGGAAGTACAGGCCTCCGAGCGTGATGCCGTTGAAGACCGCGTTGAGGAAGACGCGCTTGCGGCCGATCGCCTCTTCGAGGCCGGGCGGCCAGACTGCGAAGGCCAGCCAGAGCAGAATCGCAACGGCAATGATCGCGATCAGCGCCCAGGCCGGGTGACGTTCGACGAAGCGGCTCATGCGTGCTGCCCGCTCTTGCAGGCGGCGCGCCTGAGGCCCGTCGAATGCAGGTCAGACAGCCTTGCCGCGGCCGCTAGCCTCGCCATGAACGTACGCTCCCGTCGGTCGCGACCATCTTGGGATCGCGTTGCCCGCATCCTAGCCGGGCTGCGAGAGGGACGTTTGATCGTGAGTATCTTTTCGCGCAGCGATCAGGTGCGCAAAACCTTGGCTGCGCGACGATAATCGGTCGGCGCCATCCCGACATTGGCGGCGAAGAAGCGGGTGAAGCCGCTTTGCGAGGAGAAGCCGAGATCAAAGCCGATATCGGCGATCGGCGCTTCGCTCGCCACCAGCGCTTCGAGCGCCTGTTCCATGATCAGCGTGTTGAGATAGAGGTTCGGCGTGACGCCGGTCTGGACACGGAACAGCCGGTAGAAATGTGGCCGGGACAGCCCGGATTCCCGCGCGATCGTATCGAGCTCCATCTCCGCCCCGGGACTCTCCGACATCAGCCTGATGCATTTGCGCACACGGAAGTCGGTCACGGCGCCGTTGGCGCGCGCATCGCGCGCGCTCTCGGCCTGCTGCCAGCTTTCATCGTAGCAGATGTCGATCAGCCGTCGCAGCTCGGAATCGAGGCTGGAGAGCGATGGTGCGCCGCAAACGAGCGCGGCGGTTCGCCTGATGTGCTTGTCGAGGGCCGGCGTCCGCTTGAACTGGGTGCGGCCGAAACGCAACCGGTCGGAGCCGGAGGCGTCGGGCGCAAACCATTCGGCATTGACATACAGCACGAAGAAGATCGCGCCACCGTCGACATCGGCCGGCAGGAAGTTGTGCGGCTCCCAGGGATTGACCGCGACGACAGAGGATTCGGTGAGGTCATAGTGCCCGTTGGAGACGTCAATGCATGCGGGCATGCCGCCGACATGGAAGATCAAATGACCTTCACGATGGGCGTGAATATTGAAAGGCCGGTTCAACTGATAAACCGTCGCCCGGCCGAACCGGCCGTGGAAGACGGCGAGCGCACGGCTCATGCCTTCCCCTCCCGAATGTTCTTGTCTTTTCCGCCAGCGTTCATCAACGCCGACGAGATTGCAAGAGCGGAGAGCGACCGCGTCAGCAAGTCGCTCTCCGTTTGAGCGTTCCGGAGGTGATGCGTCAGTATTTCTTACATTCCGGTACGGTCCGGCTTGGCAATCCGATCTTGGAGAACACCGCCGGATCGTAGCCGAGCGTCTGGTTCACGTTCGGGATCACCTTGACGACCTTGCTGAACAGCGCGCCCTTGCCGTCGTCGACCACCTCGGTGACGAAGTTGGTGCCGATCGCCTGGCGGTTGGAGTCGAGCTTGATCTTGCCGTTCGGCGCATCGAGTTCGATCTTCGCCAGCGCTTCCTTGAACTTCGCCTGGTTGTTCGAGAGGTCGCCGTTGACCTGACGCAGTGCGAGGATCAGCGCCATGGTTGAATCATAGTAGTTGGTCGCCAGCAGCGACGGGCTCGGGAAGCGCTTGTTGGGTGGGAAGGCGTCCTGATAGGCCTTCACGAACTTCTGCCAGCCCGGATCCTCCCAGGTATCGGCCTGGCCGCTCGCCGCGATGGTACCGACCAAGGCATTCTTGGCGTTGCCCTTTGACGACAGGATGGTCTGGTCGATCATGATGGAACCTCCCATCAGATGCGCCTTGCCGCCGGCCTGCTGGTACTGATTGAGGAAGTTGACGGCATCGGCGCCGCCAAGGCCGAGATAGATGGCATCGACGTCGTCGGGCAGGGCGGCGATGACGGAGGCGAAGTCCTTCGTTCCCAATGGCACCCATTGCCGGTTGGTCACCTGTCCGCCGGCGCCGCAAAATTCAAGCACGAGGCCGAAGACCTGCGTGTAGATGAAGGAATAGTCTTCGCCGACGGTCGCGATCTTGCGATACTTCTTTTCCTCATAGGCGTATTTGCCGAGGCCGACCTGCCACTGCGCGCCGTCCATGTTGTAGCGGAAGAAGTTCGGGGCGGGATCAACGTAAGTCGTTTCCTGGGCGCCGGAGGCCGCGTTGATGAAGGTCAGCTCGGGGTGGGTTTTGGCGAAGTTCTTCACGGCGATGCCTTCGTCGCCGGAGAGCGGCGACAGCAGGATCTGCACCTTGTCCTGCTCGATCAGCTTGCGCACGGCCCGCACTGCGGAGTCCGGCGTTGCGTCGGTCGAGGCGACGATGAATTCGAGCTCCTTGTCGCCGATTTTCTTGCCGAGCACGTTGAGGGCGGTCTGATGGCCGCGCATGCCGTCCTCGCCGAGCACCGTATAGGTGCCTTCGAGCGTTGCGGTGACGCCAACCTTGATCTTCTCCTGAGCGATCGCGGCGCCTGAAAGAAACAGGCTGCTCAGCGCGAGCAGCCCCACACTGCATTTCGACATCGTGCTCCTCCCTGTGTGTCGTCGATTTGTCGCCGCGCCGGGCCGGCGCTGCGCCCGCAGCTCGAAAGGCGTGCGGATTTGACGGGGAGGCTAACCGAAGTTGCATGCCGTGCATGCGTGGACGTCCCGTCCGGCTTGACGGGCAGTCTCATTTTGGATGTTGCGGCGCAAATGGTTCTGCGGTGCAGCAGGTAACGGCTGCAGGATCACCCCGCGAGGAATCCACCATCCACGGCAACGACGGTGCCGGTCGCATATTGCGAGGCCGGCATACAGAGGAAGGCGACAGCCCCGGCGATGTCTTCGGGCTGCCCCCAGCGCTTGAATGCGGTGCGGTCGGCGATGCGCTGATAATGGGCGCGATCGGTGCGGCCGGCGGCGTTGATCGCGGTCTCGATATAGCCGGGCGCGACGGCATTGACGCGTATGCCCTCTTCGGCCCACTTCAGAGCCAGCGCCTTGGTCAGCATCACGACGCCGCCCTTGCTGGCGCAATAAGCGGGAATCCGTGGCAGCGCCAGCGTCGCATTCATCGAGGCGATGTTGACGATCGAGCCCCTCGTCTGCGCGAGCCGCGGATGGAACGCCATGCAGGTCCGGAACGTGCCGGTGAGATTGACGTCGATCACCTTCATGAAGGTCTCGATCTCGAACTCTTTGTCGCGGGCGAGAATGCCGGCGCAGTTCACCAGCGCGTCGACGCGCTGGTGCTGCCGCGCAAAGGACGCGACGGCCGCATCGTCGGTGACATCCAGTGTCGCGAGCGTGAGCCCGGTGCGCGGCTGCAGCAGCGTGCGGGCAAGATCGGCCTCGTTCGCGCCGGTCGCCGTCACCGTCGCGCCGAGCTCGCAAAACTGGTTGCTGATCGCAGCGCCTATGTCGCCGGCGCCGCCGATTACGACGGCATGAAAGCCGGGTGCGAGGGAGAAATTCGAATTCATCGGTGGGGTCTCACTTCAGTTCTTTCGGCGGCGGCGCCGTCGACTCGCGAACCACGAGCGAGAAGTCGATCTCGCGGTGCATGATGGTCTGCTCGCCGGCAAGGCTCCGCACCAGATATTCCCCGGCGCGCTGCCAGGTTTCTCCGGTCGGAACGTGGATCGTCGTCAGGCTCGGCCGCAGATGACGGCTCCAGTCGAGGTCGTCGAAACCAACGACTGAAAGGTCGCGCGGCACGGAGAACCCGTCGCGCTCCGCCTCGAGCAGCACGCCATAGGCGATGACGTCGTTGCCGCACACAACGGCGGTCGGACGTTCCCTGAGGTTGAGGAGATAGCGCGCCGCCTCGCGCGCGTCGTCCAGCGTGTAGGGCACCTCGACATGCCATTGCGGCGGAAGCTCCAGACCGTTTTCGGCGAGCGCTCGGCGAAATCCGGCGACCCGGGCGCTGGCGCGGTCGTTGTTGCGCTGGAGCGCCGAGACGATCCCGATGCGGCGGTGGCCAAGCTCGATCACATGCGCGGCGGCGCGATGGGCAGCGGCCTCGTTGTCGGTGCCGACGCAAGGGTAGGGCCTGTCAGGCTGGTAGATGCCGACATTGATGAACGGCACCGCATTGTCGGACAGCAGCTTGCGCAATCCGTCGTGATGGCAATCGCCGCGCAGCACGAGGCCGTCGACACCCCGGCTGATCAGGTTGCGCGCCTGCTGCAATTCGACGTCGAGATCATAGCCGCTCGTGGTGAGAAACAGCATGTATCCGACCGAGGACAGATATTGCTGCAGCGAGGCGATGCCGCGCGCGAACATCGTGTTGTCGATGGTCGGCACGATCGCGCCGAGGGTGCGCGAGCGGCGCGACGACAGGATCCGTGCCGGCGCGTGCGGGATGTAGCCGAGCGCCTCGATAGCCTGCTCGATGCGCGCGCGCAGGGACGGGCTCACCGCATCGGGATTGTTGAGGGCGCGCGAGACCGACGCCGTGGACACGCCCGCGCGCGCCGCCACGGCGCGGATGCCCTGTTTCACGGATTTGGCGTTGGTCAGCCTCATGTATGTAACGTTACATCTTGCATGAAGAGCGAGCGGTAGCGGTATTGTCGCGAATTTGCCGCAGATTGCGCGGCTTGTCCATCGCTTGACACGGCGGATGTGAGGTCTATTTTGTAACCGTTTTCAAGTGATGCTCAAACACGTTCAAAAGGGTCTGCCAGTTTAAGGCGGCCAGCCGGGAGGAGAGTTCGATGAAGGCCAGGATGCTCGCGACGCATGTCGCGTTGCCCGTTCTCGCGTTTGCCGCCAGCACGCAGGTCCACGCAGCCGATTTCGACTGGATGAAGTTCAAGGGCAAGACCGTCACCTTTCTCGCCAACAACAATCCGGTCGCCCAGGCGCTGCTGACCTACAAGGCCGATTTCGAGAAGCTGACCGGCATGACCCTGAAGGTCGATGGCTATCAGGAGCAGCAGATGCGCCAGCGTCTGGTCACCGTCATGAATGCGAACAGCGACGAGGTCGATGTGTTCATGACGCTGCCCTCGCGCGAGGGTGAGCAGTTCGCCGCGGCCGGCTGGTACGGCGATCTCACCGCGATGGCCAAGACCGAGGTGGCCAAGGAGTACGATTCGGCGGGGCTGAGCCAGGCCCTGCTCAAGGCCGCCACCTTTGGCGGCAAGCTGACCAGCATGCCGATGAACATCGAGGGCCCGATCTTCTATTACCGCACCGACATCTTCAAGAAGTGCGGCCTCGAGGCGCCGAAGACCATCAAGGAGGTCGAGGCTGCGGCTGCGAAGATCAAGACCTGCGACAGCGCGGTCACGCCCTTCGTCTCGCGCGGCCTCAAGCCCGCGATCGCCTACACCTTCAGCAATATGCTGCACAATATCGGCGGCGCGTATATCGCGAGCGGCAAGTCGAACCTCTGCTCGGCGAAGGGCAAGGAGGCGCTCGACACCTATAGCCGGCTGCTGCGCGACTTCGGACCGCCCGGCGTCGTCAATTACAGCTTCCAGCAGATTTCCGCGCTCTACCGCAGCGGCCGTGCGGCGATGGCGTTCGAATCCTCGAATGAACTGCGTACGGTGATGGAGGGCGGCGCGCGCCTGAAGGACACCGGCCTGTTGCCGTTCCCGGCGGGCGAGGCCGGCCAGGTGCCGACCACGATCGGCTGGGGCATGGCGGTGTCCTCGCACAGCAAGCAGCCGGAGGCGGCCTGGTACTTCGTGCAATGGGCGACCAGCCCCGAGGTGCAGAAGAAGATGGCGCTGCAGGGCATCGCCCCGCCGCGTCCGTCGGTCGCCAAGGACCCTGAATATCGCAAGTGGATCGACGAGGAGCCGGTTCGCAAGGAATGGCAGGCCGCGCTCGACGTGCTCGCCACCAAGGGCTCGTCCGAAGTCGGCTATCCCATCGTCGCGAACCCGGAATCGCGCGAGTTCATCGGCCAGGCCGTGCAGGATCTCATCCTGAAGCAGAAGCCGATCGACCAGGCCTGCGCGGATGCCGACAAGGCGCTGGATGCGCTGATCGCCCAGAAGTAACGCTCGGTGCCGGCTGGCTTTGCCGGCCGGCGCCTCGTCCCTCTCAAGGAAACGCACGCATGTCTGACGCGGCTGCGACACTCACGCAGGACCGGCAGAAGCTGGAAATGTCCGCGCTCTCCGCGCCGGCCGTGATCTTCACGGTCGCGATGATCGCGTTCCCCGTCGTCTATACGGTCTGGCTCGGCTTCCAGAATTTCTCCTCGACCGGAAAGCAGTCCTTTGCGGGCCTTGCCAATTATTCCAGGCTGGTCGCCGACTACGAGTTCTGGCACGGCCTATGGGTCACGATCGCGCTTTATGTGCTGTCGCTGGCGCTGCAACTCGTCTTCGGCGTCTGGCTGGCGCTGGTGCTGTTCCACGCCAAGCGCCTGCCGGGCATCGTGCGCTCGCTGTTCATCTCGCCCTTCATGATGCCGCCGGTGGTCGCGGGCATGATGTGGCTGGTCATCCTCGATCCCTCGCTGGGCGCGGCCAATTACATCCTGCAATCGCTCGGCCTGCCGCCGTCGGACTGGCTGGCCTCGCCATCGCTGGTCATTCCGACCGTCGCGCTGATCGACAGCTGGCAGTGGACCCCCTACGTCGCCCTGATCGTGCTTGGCGGTCTGCAATCGCTGCCGCCGAGCGTCTATGAGGCCGCGCAGATCGACGGCGCATCGCCGTTCAAGACCTTCCAGCGCATCACGCTGCCGCTGTTGCTGCCGACCATCGTCACCGCGGCGATCCTGCGCAGCGTCGATCTCTTGCGCTTCTTCGACATCATCTACATCACCACCCAGGGCGGCCCGGGCAACGCCTCGAACACGCTCAACATCTACGGCTTCCGGGTCGGCTTCGAGTTCTTCAACATCGGCTATGCCAGCGCCCTGATGCTGACGCTGACGGCGATCGTGTTCGGCGCCGTGCTCGCCTTCAATCGCCTGCGCGGCGCGGTTGCCTGGTGACGCCATGACCGACGCTGCCAACACCGATCGCTGGATCCGCTGGCTCAACACCGTGCAGCTCGTGCTGGCCGGCGTGCTCATCATGGCGCCGACGGTCTGGATGGTGCTGTCCTCGTTCAAGCCTTCCTTCGAGGTCACCGCCTATCCGCCCACGCTGTTGTTCACGCCGACGTTGGAAAACTATGTCGAGCTGACCAGGACCACGCCGTTCCTGAGCTACGCGCTCAACAGCCTCATCGTCACCGTCGGCTCGACGGCGCTTGGATTGCTGTTCGGTATCCCCGCGGCCTTCGCCGTCTCGTGGACGCGGATTTCGTGGCCGGCGATCCTGACGCTGGCGGCGCGCATGGCGCCCGGCACGCTGTTTCTGCTGCCGTGGTACGTCATGTTCCGGCAGGTCGGCATGATCGGTTCCTACACGGCGCTGATCCTCAGTCACGCCGTCATCACGCTGCCGATCGTGATCTGGGTCTTGCTGCCGTCCTTCGACGGCATTCCGCGCAGCGTGTTCGAGGCGGCGCAGGTCGATGGATGCAGCGTCACGCGCATCCTCTGGCGCATCGCGCTGCCGCTGGTGGCCTCAGGCGTCGCGGTGTCGGCGATCCTCGCCTTCGTGTTCTCGTGGAACTACTTCCTGTTTGCGCTGGTGCTCTCCAATGGCGACACCAAGACGCTGATCGCGGCGGCCTTCAACTTCATCGGCGAAGGCTCGACGCAATGGGGCGCCCTCATGGCCGCGGCGACGCTGATCGCATTGCCGCCGCTGGTGCTGGCGGCCCTGGTTCAGCGCTGGCTGGTCTCCGGACTGACGCTCGGCGCGGTGAAAGGCTAGGTCTCTGATGAATGTATCACCCCGTCCGAACGCGATCATGCAGGCCGCGGTCTTCCACGGCAACGATCGCATCACCATCGAGCGCGTGGCGATGCCCGAAATCGGCACCGGCGAGGTGCTGGTGCGCGTCTCGCGCACCGCGCTGTGCGGCTCGGACTTCAAGCTCTGGCACAAGGGCGCCGAATTCACCGCGGGCCATGAGATCTTTGGCGTGGTCGAGCAGCCGGGTCACCGGCTGCATGGCCGCCGCTGCGCCGTCTATATCCCCTTGCACTGCGACCGCTGCGCCGCCTGCAAGCGCGGCGATACCCAGATGTGCCTGGAGGTCTCCAGCCTGATCGGCTGGAACAGGCCTGGCGGCTATGCCGAATATGTGCCGGTGCCGGAAAATTGCCTGCTGCCCGTCCCCGATGACATCGAGGACAGCCTTGCGCCGCTGCTGCTCGACACCATCGGCACGTCGGGCCACGCCGTGCGCTTCGTCGGCCGCGTGGTGCCGCCGGCCGAGGCCGGACCGGTTCTCGTGATGGGGGCAGGGCCTGTCGGCCTCGGCGTCGTGCTGGCGCTCCGCGCGCTCGGTTACCACGACATCTACGTCGCGGATCCGAACGGGGCGCGTCTCAGGATCGCGCAATCCTTCGGTGCCAAGGCGCATCCCGTCGGCGACACGTCGAAGCGTTTTGCCCTCATCATGGAATGCTCAGGCGCGCATGCGGCGCGCAATCTCGGCATCGAGCTGGTCCTGCCGCGCGGCGCCCTGGTGCTGGTCGGCGAGAACGCGGCGCCCTGGACCATCGAGGAAGGCAAGGTGTTCCGCCGCAAGGATTTCTACATGATCCGAACCTTCTATTTCCCGGTCTCCGATTTCGAGCCGAATGTCGAGCTGTTGCGCAGATACAAGGACGAATACCGCGTCCTCGTCGACGGCGAGTTCGGCCTGTCGGCTCTTCCCGAGAATTTCGCCCGCTTCGCCAGGGGCGAGCTGATCAAGCCGGTTCTGGCACTGGACTGAGCGGTCATGGCCTCGATCTCGATCCGCAATCTCGTCAAGCGCTACGGCAATTTCACCGTGATCCCCGATCTCAACCTGGAGATCGCGGACCACGAGTTCGTCGTCTTCGTCGGCCCATCCGGCTGCGGCAAGTCGACCCTGCTGCGCATCATCGCCGGCCTCGAGCCGATTTCGTCAGGCGACCTTTATATTGGCGACAAGCGCGTCAACGGGGTGCAGGCGGCGCAACGCGACATCGCGATGGTGTTCCAGGACTACGCGCTCTATCCGCATATGAAGGTCTACGACAACATGTCGTTTGCACTGGAGCTGCGCGGAGTGGCGAAGGCCGAGATCGATGCGCGCGTGAGGCGGGCGGCTGCGCTTCTGCACATCGAGCCTTATCTCGACCGCAAGCCGAAGGAGCTCTCCGGCGGCCAGCGCCAGCGCGTCGCCATGGGCCGCGCCATCGTGCGCAATCCCAAGGCGTTCCTGTTCGACGAGCCGCTGTCGAACCTCGACGCAAAACTGCGCGGGCAGGTGCGGGCCGAGATCAAGGCGCTGTCGCAGGAGCTGAAGACCACCATGGTTTTCGTCACCCACGACCAGATCGAGGCCATGACCATGGCCGACCGGATCGTGGTGCTCCAGAGCGGCACGATCCAGCAATATGACACGCCGGAGACGGTCTATGAGCGTCCCGCCAACCAGTTCGTCGCCGGCTTCATCGGCTCACCCGCGATGAACTTTTTCCCGGTCGAATGGCGTCAGGAACGTGCGATCCTCGCGCAAGGTGGGACGGTGCTGCCGCTGGACGGCGAGACCGCGGCGCACCTGAGCAAGGCCGGCAACGCCGTGCTGGGCATTCGCCCCGAGCATTTCGCAGTCGCTACGGATTCCGCCGATGGCATCGCCATCAACGTCAAGCTGGTCGAGCCGCTCGGCTCGGATACCCTGATCCATTTCGATCTCGCCGGCGGCTCCGCCATCGCGCGGGTCGACCCGGCACTGCGGCCGAAGGTCGGCGACCGCCTCAGCCTGCGTCCGCAGCCGGGCAAGACCCATTTGTTCGATGCTTCCAACGGGCAGGTGCTGCGGTGAACTCGGCAGCCAACATCGGTGATCTGTCGGCGCTGGCGGACGTTGCGTCCAAAGCCCGGCCTGCGCATGTGATTTGCCTGGGCCTGTCCGCGCTCGACCAGGTCTGGCGCGTCGAACGGCCGTTCGCGGGTGGAAGCGAGAAGATCAAGGCCGTCGAATACGGCACGCTTGGCGGCGGCATGGCTGCCAATGCGAGTGTTGCCGTGGCAAAGCTCGGTGCGTCCGTGGCGTTCTGGGGACGGGCAGGGAATGACGCCGCGGGCCACGAGATGAGGTCGGCCTTCGTGGCCGAGGGCGTCGACGTCGAGAATTTCCGCCTGTTTCCCGACGGCCGCTCGTCCGTCTCCGGAGTCATCGTCGACAGCTCCGGAGAGCGCCAGATCGTCAATTTCCGCGGCCTCTATCCCGAAGCCGCCGATTGGCTGCCGCTGAAAAGCGTCGCGCGCGCATCGTCCGTGCTGGCCGATCCGCGCTGGGTCGAGGGCGCCGCGACGCTGTTCCGCGAAGCGCGAGCGCGCGGCATTCCGACGGTGCTGGACGGCGACATGGCCGACGCCGAGGTGTTCGAGCGTCTGCTGCCGCTGACGGACCACGCGATCTTCTCCGAGCCCGCGCTCACCTCCTTTGCCGGCTCGGCCAGGGACGACTCCCTTGCAGCGGTCGCGCGTTTCGGCTGCGGGGTCATCGCCGTCACACGCGGCGAGGGCGGCGTCAGCTGGTACGAGAACGGTCAGCTGCACCAGCAGACGGCTTATGCCGTCGAGGTTGTCGACACCACGGGTGCCGGCGACGTCTTTCACGGCGCCTACGCGCTTGCGATCGGCGTCGGCCTCGATGTGCGCGCCGCCATGGCGTTTTCGGCCGCTACGGCCGCGATGAAATGCCGCCACGCCGGTGGCCGTAACGGAATCCCCGATATCAACGAGTGTCTTGCATTCATGAGGACGACGCCATGAGAACGATTGGAAAAAACCGCGGCCTGGCACGGCTTGCCGATGCGGACGGCCACTTTCGCATGGTTGCGCTGGACCAGCGGCCGCCGCTGTTCGATGCCATCGCCAAGGCGAAGGGCATCACCCGGGAGCAGGTCGAGTATTCCGACGTCACGGCGGCAAAGCGCCTTCTCGTCGAGAACCTTGCGCCGCATTGCAGCTCGATGCTGTTCGATCCGAATTTTGCCGTGCCCGCGGCAATCGACCTGTTGCCGCCGCGTTGCGGCCTGATCATGACGCTGGAAGAGCATCGCGTCGAAGAGACTGCAGGCGGCCGCAAGTCCCGCGCCATCACCAATTGGAGCGTGGAGAAGATCCGCGCCATGGGCGGGGACGCCGTCAAGGTGCTGGCCTGGTACCGGCCGGACGCCGATGCTGCCGTGAACGAGCACCAGAAGCGCTTCGTGCGCGAGATCGGTGTCGAGTGCGCCCGCCACGACATTCCGTATGTCCTCGAGCTGCTGGTCTATCCCTTCCTCGGCAGCGCCAATCACACCGCCGACTATGTGGAATCGCCGGGCAAGCTGCCGGGCCTCGTCATCGACAGCGTGCGCGAGTTCGCCAAGCCGGAATATGGCGTCGATCTGCTCAAGCTGGAAAGCCCGCTTGCGGCCAACGGCCTGCCGGCCCGCGACGGCGGCGCCGAAGCCAAGGCCGCACAGAAGGAGTTCGATGCGATCGGCGATATCTGCCGTGGGCGCAGCATCCCCTGGGTGCTGCTGTCGGGCGGCGCTGCCCCGGAGAAATTCGAGCGCGTTCTGGATTACTCCTATGCCGCAGGCGCAAGTGGCTTTCTCGCCGGCCGCACGATCTGGCTCGACGCCGTCCTGAAGAATTTCCCGGACCGCGCAGCGGTGGCGGCCAGCCTGCGCAAGGATGGCTTCGGCGTACTGGAGCGGCTCAACCAGCTCACCACCGCCAAGGGAACGCCGTGGAAGGCGCGCTTCCCGGGGTTCACCGATATCAAGCAGGAAGGTGACTTCGCGCGCGCCTACTGAAATGGTAGCGGTTCCGCGTGGTCTCGCAGGATCTGCAACATGACTGACAGCTTTACCATCCGCTCGATCCAGGCGTTCTGCTATCGCTATCCCCTGGCGACGCCGGTGGTGACGTCGTTCGGCAGGATGCTCAACCGTCCCGCCGTTTTCGTTCGCGCTGTCGATGAGGACGGCGTCGAGGGATGGGGTGAAGCCTGGTCGAACTTCCCAGCGCCCGGCGCGGAGCACCGCGCCCGGCTCGTCAACGAGGTGCTCGCGCCCGGCCTCGTCGGACGCAAATTTGACGGCCCGGCTCAAGCCTTCGAGACCCTCACCAAGGGAACCGAGGTCCTGGCGCTTCAATGTGGCGAACCCGGCCCGTTCGCGCAGGCAATTTCCGGCATCGACCTCGCGCTGTGGGACCTCTCCGCACGCCGTCAGCATTTGCCGTTATGGCAGTTGCTCGGCGGGTACTCGCGCAGGATCAAGGTCTATGCCAGCGGCATCAATCCCGGCGGGGCCGCGCAGACGGCGGAAGCCGCGCTAAGGCGCGGTCATCGCGCGCTGAAGCTGAAGGTCGGGTTCGGTGCGGAGACCGATCTTGCCAATCTGGCCGCGCTGCGCGGGATCGTCGGCGCCGGCATGCTTTCCGCCGATGCCAATCAGGGCTGGTCTGCGGCGCAAGCGATCGAGATGCTGCCGCGGCTCGCCGAGTTCGATCTGCGCTGGCTGGAGGAGCCGCTTCGCGCCGACCGGCCGCGCGCAGAGTGGCGCAAGCTGCACGCTGAAGCGAAGATGCCGATTGCCGCCGGCGAGAACATCTCGAGCGTCGAAGCCTTCAAGGACGTGCTGTCAGAAGGCGTGCTCGGCGTGGTTCAGCCCGATATCGCGAAGTGGGGCGGCCTCAGCGCCTGTGCCGGGCTGGCGCGCGACATCCTGAAGTCCGGCAAGACGTTCTGTCCGCACTATCTCGGCGGCGGAATCGGCTTGCTTGCGTCCGCACATCTGCTCGCCGGTGTCGGAGGTGACGGCTGGCTGGAAGTCGATGCCAACGACAACCCGTTGCGCGATCTGTTCTGTGGACCGGTCCTGAACGTCAGGGAAGGCACCGTTGAATTGGAGCAGGACCCGGGCCTCGGGATTATGCCCGATCTGAAATCCATCGAACCATATCGCACCATTTAGTCTCTGGGACGCATCCGGCCCTGTGGTTGGACCCATCAGCCGCCCGCATTTCGCGGGAGCGCGGCGCCTTGACAACGTCACCGGAGAGGGAAATATTTTAGGCTTAAAACAATAGCCGATCTGGCCGCGTGGCGGATCCGATCCCCATTGCTGCATGCGGCAGACCCCCGATCTTGTGGAGCGACAGATGAGCTCACCGGCAAAGGCAATCTTCCGCGACTGGCTGGACTGGCCGTTCTTCGAGCCGCGTCATCGCGCCGTCTGCGAGGCGCTTGATCGCTTCGTCACGCAGGGCGGACTTGATGCGGTCGATCACAGCGATGTCGACGGCGCATGCCGCAAGCTCGTGCGTGCGCTCGGCGCGGCGGGGCTGCTCGACTGCGCGGTCGCAGCGCCCGACGGCGACGTGACGAGCATCGATTCCCGCTCGATCTGTCTGTCGCGCGAGTCGCTCGCCTATGCCGACGGTCTTGCCGATTTCGCCTTCGCCATGCAGGGGCTCGGATCCGGCGCCATTGCGCTTGCCGGCTCGCAGGAACTGCGAAACGCGGTGTTGCCCAAAGTCCGTTCCGGCGAATGGCTGGCGGCCTTCGCGCTTTCGGAGCGGGAGGCGGGCTCGGACGTGGCGGCGATGACGTGCACGGCGCGCGAAGACGGCGACAGCTACGTTCTGGACGGCGAGAAGACCTGGATATCGAATGGCGGGATCGCCGACGTCTACACGCTGTTCGCGCGAACCGGGGAGGCGCCTGGCGCGCGCGGCATCTCGGCCTTCGCGGTGTTTCCGGATGATCCCGGTTTCAGCGTCGCCGAGCGCATCGACATCATCGCGCCGCATCCGCTGGCGACGCTGCGTCTGGACGGTTGCCGCATTCCGACCGGCCGCCGCCTCGGGGCGCCGGGCGGCGGGTTCAAGATCGCGATGCAAACCCTCGATATCTTCCGGGCCTCGGTCGCCGCTGCCGCGCTGGGTTTTGCAAGGCGGGCGCTGGAGGAGGCGCGACTTCACGCGCAGACGCGGCGCATGTTCGGGACGACACTGTCCGACCTGCAACTGACCCAGGCCGCTCTCGGTGACATGGCGACTGAAACGGATGCCGCGGCGCTGTTGACCTATCGCGCCGCATGGCGCAGGGACGTCCAGAAGCTTCCGACCACCCGCGAAGCGGCGATGGCCAAGCTGGCTGCCACCGAAACCGCCCAGCGCGTCGTCGACCGCGCGGTGCAGATGTTCGGCGGCCGCGGCGTGCGTAAAGGCGAGATCGTCGAAAGCCTCTATCGCGAAGTCCGCGCGCTTCGCATCTATGAAGGTGCGACCGAGGTTCAGAAGCTGATCGTCGCGCGCGAGCTTCTCAAGCCGCGCTGACGTCAAGCTCCGATTGAGCCCGGACCGTCAGCGCTGGCCGGACGCCCCGCGCCTTGCATTTCGCCGTGCTCCATGCGTCGAAGGCGCGGCCCCATTGTCCCGTTTGCGAACGGCACGCAGGGCCCGCGCACCGGGCGTCTTCTCTCGATGCAAAAGCCTGCGAAGCGTAGAGGGATCGGCATACCCGACCTTCTCCGCGATGTCGTCGAGGCCAAGGCGCGTGGTCTGCAGAAGCTCCATCGCCTTGTCGACGCGCAGCTTCTGGAGAAACCTCACCGGCGAAAGCCCGGTGGCGCGCTGGCATCGGCGCGCAAAGGTGCGCGCACCCAGTCCCGCGGCCTTTGCAAGTTCGGAGATCGTAAAGGTCCGGTGCAGTCGCGCCCGTGCCCAGCGTTCCGCTCGCGACACGCGATCGTCAGCGGCGGTGAGGAAGGATAGCGCCATATAGCGGGATTGCGATTGCCTCAAGTCCAGCAACAGAAAACGGGCGCAGCTGTCCGCAAGATCAGGTCCGGCATGGCGGGCAATGATCGACAACATCAGGTCCAGTTGAGCCATCGCCGCGCCGGCGGTCGTCGTGCGACGGTCGGTCAGCACCATCGCATCCGTGTCGAGCGTCACTTTCGGAAACAGCTCCCGAAACAGGGGCGCGAGCCACCAGGTCGTGGTCGCGCGGCGGTCATCCAGCAGTCCCGTGCTCGCAACGAGGAAGACGGCCGAACAGGAGGCGGCAATCTCGGCTCCGGATCGAAACGCCGCCTGCAGGGCCTTCCTGGCCGTGGCGGCATCCCGTCGCTGCAAACCCTCGCGAACGAGCCGCTCATCCATCCAGGCCAGCCCGGGAACGATCACCACGTCTGCTGGCCTGTTGGCGTTTCCCTTTGAGGGCAGCCGTGCAAGCCGCGTTGCCCATTTTGCCCCGGAGCCGGAGACTTTCACGTCAAAGCAGGGCGGCCGTCCGGCCCTTGCGCGTATGCCGTTGGCCGCTCCGATCAATTCGAAAGTGATGGCGACACTGGCCGCAGAGGCGCCTTCCAGCACCAGGACGTCAATGAGCGGCATGGCAAAATCGACCCGATCAATGGCATTTTTGACACTTGTCGACATCAATGCCCGGGAAATACCGTTCGCGCAACCTTTTCCGGAGGACGACATGAGCGATGCGCTGCTGAAGCCCGACGATCTATCCGATTTCGAGCAGCGGATGCTCTCGCTGGAGGCCGCGACAAAGCCGGTCTATGTCGCGGGCCGGGGACCCGCGGTCATCGTCATGGCGGAGATGCCGGGCATCAGCCCGCACGTTGCGCGTTTCGCCCGCTGGGTTCGTGACACCGGATTCCGCGTCTACATGCCGTCTCTGTTCGGAAGGGATGGCGATGTTCCCGACGCGGAGACTGCGGCCGGCGTTTTCAAGCGCGCCTGCGTCAGCGCCGAATTCCGCGCGCTCGGCGGCGGATCATCGAGCCCTGTGTCGAACTGGTTGCGGGCGCTCGCGAGGCTGGCTCACGACGAGAGCGGCGGCCCGGGCGTCGGCGCCATCGGCATGTGCTTCACCGGCAATTTCGCGCTGAACATGATGCTGGATCAGGCCGTGCTGGCTCCAGTGGTGTCCCAGCCGTCCCTCCCGCTCGACAATCCCGCCGGCATCGAGAGCTCTGCCGACGAACTTTCGCAGATCCGCTCACGGCTCGAACGAGAGGACCTCACCGTCCTTGCCTATCGGTTTGCGGGCGATTCATTCTGCCGCGCCGAACGGTTTGCCGCCTATCAGGCCGCGCTCGGCGAGCGCTTCATCGGTCGCGTCCTGCCTGACACGGCCGCGAATACCGGGCCCAGGCCACCGTTCTTCGCGCAGTTCGTCAAGACACCCCACAGCGTCGTCACGGTCGATCTCGTGGATGAGGCGGGTCAGCCCACGCTTGCAGCCCGGGACGAGATCATCGCATTCTTCCGAATGCGCCTGACATCAGGCCCGGCCTGACCGGCTTCGCGCCAGAGCTCAGTCCAGCGCGAAGGCGGAACTGTAGTCGCGCTTGAGGGCGGGGTCCTGCTGCTCTTTTCTCAAGATGCAGTTGCCGACCACCAGCATGTCGAGCTCGTTGCCCATGAAACAGCGGAAGGCATCCTCCGGCGTGCAGACGATGGGTTCGCCGCGGACGTTGAAGCTGGTGTTGACCAGTACCGGGCATCCGGTCATCGCCTTGAAGCGTGACAGCAGGCGATGGAAGCGCAAATTGGTGTCGGCGCTCACCGTCTGAATTCGGGCTGAATAGTCGATATGCGTCACGGCGGGGATCGTCGAGCGCACCACATTGAGCTTGTCGATGCCGAACAAGGCCTGCTCGTCCGCGCTCATCAAGTGACGCCGGTCGGCCTTCACGCCGGCAACCAGAAGCATGTACGGACTGTCGCCGTCGAGCTCGAACCAATCCGCCACGTCCTCGCGCAGAACCGCCGGTGCAAACGGCCGGAAGCTTTCGCGATATTTCACCTTGAGATTGAGGTTCTTCTGCATGGAAGGCGAACGCGGATCGCCCAGGATCGAGCGTGCGCCGAGCGAGCGCGGACCGAATTCCATCTTGCCCTGAAACCAGCCGACCGCGAGCTGGTCGGCCAGGGCCACCGCTGTCGCCTCGATCATGGCATCTTCGCTGAGCACATCGAACCGGCCGCCGGCGGCGCGTAGCCGCTGCTCGATCACGTCCTGCGGGAATTCAGGACCGAGAAAGGCGCCGGACATGCCGTCGCCGGCCACGGCATGGCGCGGTTGTTGTCTGAACTGATGGTAGGCTGCAAGTGCAGCGCCAACTGCGCCGCCGGCGTCGCCGGCCGCCGGCTGAATCCAGATCGAATCGAATTTGCCGTCTTGCAGCACCTTGCCATTGGCGACGCAATTGAGTGCGACGCCGCCGGCAAGACACAGATTGCGTGCGCCGGTCTGGCCTGCAAGGCTGCGGGTCAAACGAAGCACCGCCTCCTCGAGCACGGCCTGAATGGAGGCCGCGATATCCATGTGGAAGGACGTGAGCAACTCGTCCGGCGAGCGCACCGGCTGGCCAAACAGGTTGGCGAACCGGTCATTGGTCATCGTCAGCCCGGTGCAATAATCGAAATACGACATGTCGAGGCGAAACGAGCCGTCAGCCTTCAGGTCGATCAGCGAGTCGAGGATGCGCTGCGCGTATTTCGGCTCGCCGTAGGGCGCAAGCCCCATCAGCTTGTACTCGCCGGAATTGACCTTGAAGCCGGTGTAGTACGTGAAGGCGGAGTAGAGCAGTCGGGGTTGTTGAAGCAGTACATGTATCGCGGCGGCATAAGCCAGATGTACCACCGCCAGCTCAGAACGTTGTTACGCAAAATCTGGCCGTTTCCACCGTTCTTGCGCATGTTGTCGTCTTGCCAATCCCAAATGCGCATGCCACGGCCGTCGAATGTCGGAGGCTCCGATTGCCCGCGAAGGGTTGCGATCGCGTCGTTCACGGCGGTTGTCGAAAAAACTAGGTGGAATAGCTCTCCGATCTGAAACGCCGCCCTTCCGAGCGCCTGCCAACGCGACAGGAGCGCGTCCGAAAAATCGGCGGGCGGAAACCCGCCCGTCAGTCCCTGTTTCTGGCCGACTGCGGCGTAGTGCGAATAACCGTCGCTGTATTCGCCAAGCGCCAATCGAATGCGCGCGTCGGGATTCTTGGAGAGATAGTTGGCTTCGTTCCAACCATCGGGCAGGAAGCCGCCCATGCGCTTTTCCGCGCGTCCGGCAGCAAGATAGTGGTGATACCCGTTGAGAAAGAGTCCTTGCGAGACCTGATATTCGACGTCGCGGTTGACTTGCAGATATCGCGCGTCGTTCCATGCCTTCGGGATGAAACCGCCCTCGCGACGCTCCACCTTGCCGGCGGCAAGATAGTGGTGATAACCGCTGACGAAGGTGCCGCGAGCGACCTCCGCTCTCACGTCGGAATTCACGCGCAGATAGAGCTCTTCGTTCCACCCGGGCGGCGGCGTGCCGTCCTGTCGGCCTTCGGCGCGCCCGGCCGCAAGATAGTGGTGATAGCCGCTAACGAAGGTGCCTCGTCGAACTTCGGCGGCGACGTCAGGATAGATTCGAAGATATTGCGCCTCGTTCCAGCCGGGTGGCGGCACTCCGTTCTGCCGACCCTCCGCGCGTCCGGCAGCAAGATAGTGGTGATAGCCGCTGACAAAGGTGCCTCGCCGGACTTCGGCGGCAACATCCGGATAAAGTCGAAGATAGAGCGCTTCATTCCAGCCTGGCGGGGGATCGTTCTCCGCCGTCCCGGCTGGTAGGCACTTCTCACGGTCGAGCGTCTTGCAATCAGGGTCCGTGGAGGCTTCCGTGGGAGGCGCCGGCTGCGCCTCTGTGTGCGCCGATTCCCCGGACACGCGTGGCGCGCTGGAAGCAGAAGATTGGCCGGCGTGATCGGGCCGGCGCTTGGCAAGCTCGGCCGTCAGAAAATCGGCGAAGGCCCGAACCCCGTCGCCGGAGAAGCGCCCCTCCAGATATGCCTGGTCGCGCGGGAAGAAGATGTTGAAGCCGAAGAAATCGAGGCCGATCACGGCCTGCTTGAGTGGCGCGACCGATTGCGCGTGGAGAAACGCCAGCATGACCTCGTAGCTGGTGGCCGAAGGCAGGCCGAAGTTGAAGACATTCTTGCCGTTCCATGCAGGATGTTGCGGATCGAGCGCGACCTCGGCGCGGGAGCTTCCCAATGTGACTGCGTCAGGCTTGATCCGCCGCACCTGATAAGGCTTCACGGCCGGATCGTGGTTTTCGTAGCGCGGCCGTACGACGTTGATCCCCGGAATGTCAGGGGTTCCGAACACGTAGTAGGGATCGACCAGTAGGATGAGCGCGGAGAGGGCGAGCGGCGGTATCGCTACAAATCCAATGAATCCGACGGTAAAGCGTCGAAAGCTGGAGACCATTGGCGATGCGGAATCGGCAGCCTTGCTGGTCGCAATGTCGAATGCGCTCACCTTGGTCGTGGCTCGCATGAGTTGACGTTGGAGGTTGAGCGCAACCTATCCAAGGACTCCACGAGGGTCAAATGCGCAGGACCGCGAACAGCAGCAAGCTATGTGCGCTGCTGGAGCTTGACGGTCCTGAACTTCCGCGCCATGGGGGCGGGTCGTGCAGAGGCTGCGTAGAGCCCGGGGAATCACATCGGCTCGATGCCGATCCTCTTGATGATCCCGGCCCATTTCGTGGTTTCCGCGGTCATGAAACCCTTCAGCGCTTGTGAGTCCATCACCAGCGGCTCGGCACCTTGCTCCACGAAGAGGGCGCGAACCTTCGGATCGTTCGCGGCTTCGACCATGGTGGCATAGAGCTTGTCGATCACGGCTTTGCCGGTGCCGGCTGGGGCGAGCAGCGCGAGCCACGCCGCGCTTTCGTATTCCTTAAGGCCGGCCTCCGCCGCCGTCGGCACGTCCGGCAGCGCTGTCAGGCGCTTGTCGCTGGCAACAGCGAGCGGGCGCGCATCGCCGCTCTTGATCAGGCCGATGACATTCGGCAAGAGCTGGAAGCCCAGCGGAACCTGGCTCGCGATGAAATCCGGCGTGTAAGCGGCAATGTTGCGGTAGGGAACGTGAGTGAGTTCGGTGCCCGTCAGCTGCTCGAAATAGGCGGCTGCGAGGTGTTGCGACGATCCGACGCCGACCGTCCCGTAATTCAGCTCTCGCGGGTGAGCCTTGGCGTAGTCGATCAGCTCGGGCAGGGATTTCGGCGGCAGCCTCGAATTGATCACGATGACGTTCGGCAACGTGGCGAACAGGCCGATCGGGGCAAAATCCTTCAACGGGTCGTAAGGCAGCTCCTTGTAGAGCGACTTGTTGGCAGCCAATGGGCCGGAGGTGCTCATCAGCAACGTGTAGCCGTCGGGGGCTGCATGCGCTGCGGCCGCCGTGCCGATATTGCCGCCGGCGCCGGGGCGATTGTCGACCACGAAGGCCTGCCCGACTGACGCGGACATGCGGTTGAGCAGGATGCGTGTGATCACGTCGCTCGCGCTGCCGCCGGCAAAGGGCACGAGCATCTGGATGGGTCGTGCGGGATAGTCTTGCGCTTGTGTCGGACGGAGCCCGGCGGCCAGAAACGCGCCTGCGCCAAGCGATAGCAAAGACCTGCGGTCGGGGCGAAACCCCTCAGCGGCCGGCGCCGTGATGTCCGTGAAATTGCTGCGACCGAACCTTGGCATCCCGGACGAATCTCCCGACTGTGTCTTATTCCACGAGCCATGGAACCGTCTGGGACGAGCGTCGTCCGGATGAGCGCCAGGTCGCGATTTTCTGCGCCTGAACCATAGTTGGCAGATCGATGAGGCCGTCATGCCGGCTCGTCTCAAAACTTACCAGCCCGTCTCATTTTGCAGTGGCGCGGCAACTTGTCCGGCGGGCAATTCGCAGATCAGGTGACCGCCTTGCTCCGCGGCTTGCGACGTCCTCTTCGGGACGGCGAGATCGTGCCCCGGGCGTGCGGCTCCGCGAATTCCCACGCCGCTTTCGCTGCGTGCGCAAGATCGTGGCTGATGACGTCGAGCACGGCTTTTGCCGCGACCGACACTGCTCGTCGCGGGTGATGCACCCAGGCGATCGAGCGCACGATCCCCTGCGCGTCGAAGCGGTGGGCGCGGATGGTCCCGCTGGCGAGCGATTGCCGGAGCGCAATGGTCGGCAGCACCGTTGCGAAATCGGTGGTCGCGATGACGTCGCAGAGGGCGGGCAGGGTGTCGAGCTCGAGCCGCGGGTGCAGGTCGATGCCGATTGCGGCGGCATGTTCGTCCAGGATCAGTCGCAGGCCGTGCCGCTTGGAGGGCAACACGAGGTCGACATTCGCGATGTGATCGAAGCGCAATTTGGCGGGCGGCCGGATCGGACCGTCCTTCCGGCAGGCAAACACCATCTCCTCGTCCATGATGTGATGGGCGGCGAGCGGCGTCCTTCGGCGCGGCACGTTGATCAGCGCAAAATCGAGCTGACCGCTATTGACCCAGTCGATCAGCGTCTCGGTGTAGCCTTCGCACGCGGAGAGCATGATCTCGGGATAGCGACGGGCAACCGTCGCCGACGAGCTCGCCATGGTGCTCTGCGCGACCGAAGTGATCAGCCCCACTGAGACACGGCCCGATATGCGGCCGCCGAGCTGCGCCATTTCCTGCCGGGCATGCTCCGCATCGCGAACGATCGGCGCCGTGAGGCGCACCAAGGCTTCGCCGGCGCTGGTCAGCGTCATGCCCTGGACGCTGCGGTCGAACAGTTTCTGACCGAGCTCGGCCTCGAGCTTCGCGATCTGCATGCTCAGCGCC
The DNA here is from genome assembly GCF_011602485.2 of Bradyrhizobium sp. 1(2017). Classification (NCBI taxonomy): domain Bacteria; kingdom Pseudomonadati; phylum Pseudomonadota; class Alphaproteobacteria; order Hyphomicrobiales; family Nitrobacteraceae; genus Bradyrhizobium; species Bradyrhizobium sp. 1(2017). The sequence goes on from NZ_CP050022.2 coordinate 3,185,495, forward strand.
GGCTGCACGATGTTGAGCTGGCGTGCGGCCCGGGTGACGTTCTTCTCCTCGGCCAGGCACAGGAAATATTGCATCTGCCTGAGTTCCACGGGGCCTGTCCTTCGGTAGACGATATTGCTCCAAATCATCATTTCAGATGATTGATGATATAATCAATCATTATTTGTGCTGATGGATGCGATTACCTAGTCTCGCGGCGGGCATGTCCCAGGGAGCGAAAATCAGACAGATGCAGGACTCAACGCCCAAGCGGATGATCATCGGCATTTCCGGCGCTTCCGGCGTCACCTATGGCGTGCGCCTGCTTCAGCTCCTGCGCAACGCCGGCGTCGAGACGCATCTGGTGATGTCGAAGACCGCCGAGCTGACCTTTGCCTACGAGACCGACCTGAAGATCGCGGAGGTGAGGGAACTCGCCAATGTCTGCCATGCGATCGACGACATGGCCTCGGCGATTTCCAGCGGGTCGTTCCGCACTGCCGGCATGATCGTGGCGCCGTGCTCGATGCGCTCGATGTCCGAGATCGCCTCGGGCGTGACCACGACGCTGCTCACCCGTGCCGCCGACGTCGTCCTCAAGGAGCGCCGACGTCTGGTGCTGATGGTGCGCGAGACGCCGCTCCATACCGGACATCTCAGGACAATGACCGCGTTGTCCGAGATGGGCGCGATCATCGCGCCGCCGATGCCGGCCTTCTACGCCAAGCCCGAGAACCTCGAAGACATGGTCGAGCACACCGTCGGCCGCGTGCTCGACCTGTTCGACATCGATATCGGCGTCGTGCGCCGCTGGGGCGAGGACGAGGCGCTCAAGCGCCGTTCGCCGACGTTGCGCAAGATCGCGCCCTGATCTGAAGACCTGAAGAAAGATCCTACATGCAAATGGAAACTCCGGCCGGAAAGAGCGCCAAGGCGCAAGCTGACCTGCGTGGCTGGCTCGCTTATCTCGCCGAGCGCGGCAAGCTCGCCGTTGCTCGCGAGGGCATCGGGCTGGCCGATGAGCTCGCCGCAATCGCCAAGCGGCTGGAGCGCGACAGCGCCGTGCTGTTTCCGCGCCCCGACGGCCACGCGATTCCCGTCGTCGCCAACCTCTTTGCCGGCCGCGACTGGGTCGCCGAGTCCATCGGCGTCACCGAAGACCAGTTGCTGCCGCACTTCCTCGCCGCTGCGAGCCACCCGCTGCCGACCCATGAGGTGCCGAGCGGGCCGGTGCAGGAGGTCGTCCATGAAGACGTCGACTTGCTCCGCCAGCTTCCGGTGCCCAAGCACAATGAACGCGACAGCGGTCCCTACATCACGGCGGGATTGCTGATCGCCCGTAATCCGAAGACCGGCGTGCAGAACGTCTCGATCCATCGTTGCCAGATCAGCAGCAAGAACCGTATCGGCGTATTGCTGCTGCCGCGGCACACTTTCTCCTATTATCGCCTCGCCGAAGAGCTGGGGCAGGCGCTGGAGATCGCAATCGTCATCGGCGCGCATCCGGCGCTGCTGCTGGCCTCGCAGGCGATCGCGGCGCTCGACGAGGACGAGATGGCGATTGCCGGGGCGCTGTTGGGCTCGCCGGTGGACGTCATCAAATGCCGCACCAATTCGGTCCGTGTGCCCGCCCACGCCGAGATCGTGATCGAGGGGCGGATCCTGCAGGGCGTGCGCGAGCCCGAAGGGCCGTTCGGCGAGTTTCCCCAATATTACGGCCCGCGTGCCAATCGCGAGGTGATCGAGGTCGATGCGATCACGCATCGCAAGGCGCCGATCTTCCATACCATCGTCGGCGGCGGCTTCGAGCATCTGATCCTCGGCGGCGTGCCGCGCGAGGCGACGCTGCTCCAGCATCTGCGCCGCAGTTTTCCCAACGTGCTCGACGTTCGCCTCACGCGCGGCGGCACCTGCCGTTATCATCTCGCGATCAGGATCGACAAGGCCAATGACGGCGAGCCGAAGAACGTCATGATGTGCGCCTTCGGTGCACATTACGACATCAAGCAGGTGATTGTGGTGGACAAGGACGTCGACATCTCCTCGCCCGAGGAGATCGAGTGGGCGGTCGCGACGCGCTTCCAGGCCGATCGCGACCTCATGGTGGTCGCGGGCGCGCTCGGCTCGAAGCTCGATCCGACAACCGACAACGGCGTCAGCGCCAAGATGGGCCTCGATGCGACCGCGCCGCTCAGCGCACCCGAGCTCGCGTTCAAGCGCATCCGCGTCAAGGGCGAGGAGGAGGTCGATCTGGCGATGGCCCTGCAGGCCGACCCGAGCGCGGCCGTCGCGCGATTGCTGGCCGAGGCGCGGTCATGAGCCGATTACCGCCCGGGAGTGACTTGCGCCCGTTTGCGCCGTTGGAATATGAAGCGGGGGCCGCGTATAGTGCCGCGCCAACAAGCCAATCATTTTGCAGCGCAATGCTGGGAGGAACAAACTGATGTCGACGGCCCTGCGCATCGCTCATGGCGCTTTCGGCAGGGTCGCTCTGCTCGACATGGACCGTTCGCTGGTCCGCCACGCCCATCATCACTGCCATGTGCTGCTCAAGGTCGAGGGCGCAGACACCCAGTTCCTGGTCGGTGACCAGACCACGCCGCTGACGGACACCGCCGCCGTCCTCGTCGACGGCTGGAAGCCGCACGCCTATGTGCACGACGTCAACCGTCCGCGCACGCTCATCATGGCGCTCTATATCGAGCCGGAATGGCTGAAGGAGTTCCGTCCCGGATGGGCGGCGAGCGGCGCGCCGGGCTTCTTCGAGCGGCCGTCCGGGGAAGTGTCGCCGCGCATCCGCCAGCTCACCCTGCATCTTGCGGCCGAAATGATGGCGAACCCGGATGCGGTGCGCACACACGAGCAGACGCTGTCGGACCTCATGATCGCGGTGATCGAGCGTTTCACCCCCTGGCGCAGTTTTCCCACCTCGATCCGCGGCATGAGCGCGGTGAGCTGCGACTGGCGGATCCGGCGCGCCATGGACGCGATGCGGACGCACGACTCCTATGGCAACGTCGACCAGTTCGTGAAGGGCGCGGGCCTGTCGCGCGCGCAGTTCTTCCGCTTGTTCGAGACCTCGCTCGGGGTTTCGCCAAAACTCTATCTCAACGTCGTCCGCATGGAGCGTGCACTCGATGCGGTGATGCGTGAGGACACCCCGCTTGGCGAGCTCAGCGAGCGTTTTGGCTTCCCCGAGCCCGCGCATTTCACGCGCTTCTTCCGTGACCACGCCGGGGTCAGCCCGCGCGAGTTTCGCAACGTCTCGCGTCTTGCGGGTTGATTTTGCGCCGCACGCGCCTGCAAATGAGACGATTTGGTAAGTCGTGAGAACGGGCGGTATGGGCCCTGCATCCCCGTCCTGACAAACGTCACCGTCGCGTCAAAGAACGCGTCGGGAGGGTTGCCGGGACATGGTGCAGGCTGCGGTTCGATCCGCAAATTCAGTCGATCAGAGTGGCGAGACGGCATGGGTCGGGCGTTCGATCGAACGCGTCGAGGACGCTGCGCTGCTCAGCGGCCGTGGCCGCTTCATCGACGATCTCGGCGTTCAGCCCGGCACGTTGCACGCCGCGATCTTGCGCTCGCCGCACGCACATGCCGACATTCTCTCGATTGACGTCGAAGCGGCAAGCCGGCTGCCGGGCGTTGCGGCGGTTCTGACCGGCCGCGACGTCAAGGCCGTCACCACGAGCCTCGTCGTCGGCGTGAAGGCGCCGGTCGAGTGCTGGCCGATCGCGATGGACCGTGTGCGCTATGTCGGCGAGCCCGTCGCGGTCATCGTGGCCACCGACCGCGCCCGCGCCGAGGACGCGGCCGAGCTGATCAACGTCGAATACCGCCCGCGTGGCGCGGTCGTCGATCCGCTTGGCGCGATCGCACCTGATGCGCCGGTGCTGCACGACGGCTTTCCCGGCAATCTCGCCAGCGACCGTGCCTTCCGCTATGGCGATCCCGAAAAGGCCTTTGCGGACGCGCCGCATCGCTTTTCCATCGACATCAGATATCCCCGCAATTCCTGCACGCCGATCGAAACCTATGGCGTCGTGGCCTCGCACGATGCCGGCGAGGACGCTTACGACGTGATCGCCAATTTCCAGGGTCCGTTCAGCATCCACACCGTGATCGCGCGCGCCCTCAAAGTGCCGGGCAACCGGCTGCGGTTGCGCACGCCGCCGGAGTCCGGCGGCAGTTTTGGCGTCAAGCAGGGCGTGTTTCCCTACATCGTGCTGATCGCCGCCGCCGCGCGCGTCACAGGACGGCCGGTGAAGTGGATCGAGGACCGGCTCGAGCATCTCACTGCATCGGTCTCGGCGACCAACCGCGCGACGACCCTGGCCGCGGCGGTCGCGGCCGACGGGAAGATTCTCGCGCTCGACTGGGACCAGGTCGAGGATTGCGGCGCTCATTTGCGCGCGCCGGAGCCGGCGACGCTCTATCGCATGCACGGCAATCTGACCGGCGCCTACGACATCGGCCACGTCAGGATCCGCAACCGTGTCGTCGTCACCAACAAGACGCCGACCGGCCTCAATCGCGGCTTTGGCGGGCCGCAGGTCTATTTCGCGCTGGAGCGGCTGGTACAGCGGATCGCGATTGGCCTCGGGCTCGATCCGCTCGATGTCATCAAGCGCAATCTGATCGATGCGGGCGCATTTCCCTATCGCACCGCGACCGGCGCCTTGCTCGATTCCGGAAATTATCGGGAAGCCGTCGCGCGTGCGGTTGAGCAGGGCAAGCTTGCCGAGCTGAGAGCGCGGCGCGACGAGGCGCGGGCGCATGGCCGACTCTACGGCATCGGCTTCACCGCGGTGGTCGAGCCCAGCGTGTCCAACATGGGCTACATCACGACGGTGCTGACGGCGGCCGAGCGCCGCAAGGCCGGGCCGAAGAACGGTGCGCAGGCGACCGCGACCGTCGGGCTCGATCCGGTCGGCAGCGTCACCGTTCACGTCGCTTCCGTGCCGCAGGGGCAGGGTCATCGCACCGTGCTGTCGCAGGTCGTCGCCGACGTCTTCGGCCTCCAGCCCAAGGACATTCGCGTCAACACCGAGATCGACACCGCCAAGGACGCCTGGTCGATCGCGTCAGGCAACTACGCCAGCCGTTTCGCCGCGGCGGTGGCGGGCACGGCGAAGCTCGCGGCCGAACGCGTTGCCGGGCGTCTCGCCCGTATTGCCGCGAGCCAGCTCAATGTCGAGGCCGCCGACATCGTGTTCGCGAAAGGCTTCGTTGCCTCCAGGCACAATCCGGAGAACCGCATCGCGTTCTCGCGCGTCGCCGCGCTCAGCCATTGGTCGCCGGGCTCGCTGCCTGACGATGCCGGCCAGACCATTCGCGAAACCGTGTTCTGGACGCCGCCCGAGCTGACCCCGCCCGATGAGGACGATCGCATCAATTCCTCGCTCTGCCACGGCTTCATCTTCGACTTCTGCGGCGTCGAGATCGACCGCACCACGCTTGAGACGCGGATCGATCGTTACGTCACCATGCACGATTGCGGCACCATCCTGCATCCCGGCATGGTCAACGGCCAGATCCGCGGTGGTTTCGCCCAGGCGCTCGGTGCTGCGCTGTACGAGGAATACGCCTACGCCGACGATGGCAGCTTCCTCACGGGAACGCTCGCCGATTATCTGCTGCCGACCACGACGGAGGTGCCCGAGCCCGAAATCATCCACATGGAGACGCCGTCGCCATTTACGCCGCTCGGCGCAAAAGGTGTCGGCGAAGGCAATTGCATGTCGACGCCGGTCTGTCTCGCCAACGCGGTCGCCGATGCGCTCGGCGTTGCGGACGTCACTTTGCCGCTGGTGCCGGCACGCCTTGCCGAGTTGGTGCGCGGCGCCGAGCCGCCGCCCCCCGCAGGGGGCATTGCGGCCGCGCCCGCGCGCGAAAGCGACCGGCGGCTGCGCGGCGAAGGGCAGGCCTCGGTCAAGGGTGCACCCGAGCAGGTCTGGGCGATGCTGCTCGATCCCGCCACGCTGCAATCCGTCATTCCGGGTTGTCAGCGCGTCGACAAGGTCACGGACACGCATTTCCGCGCCGACGTCACGCTTGGCATCGGTCCCGTCACGGGACGCTATCGCGCCGACGTCGAACTGTTCGATCTCGACCCGCCCCGCGCAGTCACCTTGCGCGGAGGCGCCACCGGCGCACTCGGCTTCGGCAGTGCCGAGGGGCGGATTACGCTCACCCCCGACGGCGATGGCGGGACGAAACTGACCTACAGCTACGACGCTGCGATCGGCGGCAAGGTCGCGAGCATCGGCGGCCGCCTGCTCGATGGCGCGACGCGGGTGATCATCGGCCAGTTCTTCACCGCGCTCGCCCGCAAGGCCGGCGGCGGCGGTGCGACGGGCGGAGGCTTCTCGCTGTTCGCACTGCTCGCGAAGGTGGCCAGCCTGTTCGGGGGGCGCCGATGAAGCCCCCCGCATTCGACTATCTCCGCGCCGAAACCGTCGGCGACGTCCTCGAAGGGCTGGCGCAGCAGGGCGGAGACGCCCGCGTGCTCGCCGGCGGGCAGTCGCTGATGGCGATGCTCAACATGCGCCTCGCCAAGCCGAAGCTGCTGATCGACATCATGCGCATCGGGGAATTGCGCCAGATCGAGCGGAAAGGCGATGCCGTCGTCATCGGCGCCGGCGTGCGCCAGGCCGATCTGCTGGCGTGGCCGGATCTGGCCGCGGCGCTGCCGCTGGTGGCGCTGGCGCTGCCGTGGGTTGGGCATGTGCAGACCCGCAGCCGTGGCACGATCTGCGGCTCGCTCGCGCATGCCGATCCCAGCGCGGAGATGCCGCTCGCCCTGGTCGCGCTCGGCGGCGAGGTGCACCTGCGCAGCGCCCGGCGCCGCCGCCGCGTCGCGGCCAGGGATTTCTTCGCCGGCATGATGCTGACCGCGCGGAGCGACGACGAGCTGATCGAGGGCATCTCGCTTCCAGTCGTCAAGGGATCGCGCTTCGCCTTCCGCGAAGTCGCGCGCCGGCACGGCGATTTCGCCATCGTCGCCTGTGCCGCGATGAAAACGCCGACGGGCGTGCGTCTCGCCGTCGGCGGCGTCGCCGATGTTCCGACCGCCCGCGACTGGCCGCGGCTCGAGGGCGACGCCCTCGACGACGCCCTCAACGCCTTTGCCTACGACCTCGGCGCCCGCGACGACGTCCATGCCACCGCGCGCTACCGCCGCGATCTCGTGCGCATGATCGGCCGCGACCTGATCGGCGAGGTGCTGCAATGACCCGTCTCGAGTCCGATCGCCGCCATCCCATTCGCTTCATGCTGAACGGCAAGCCGGTCGAGGGGGAAGCCGAGCCGCGCATGCCGCTCTCCGATTTCCTGCGTCACCAGCTCGGTGCGACCGGAACGCATGTCGGCTGTGAGCACGGTGTCTGCGGCGCCTGCACGGTGATCGTGGACGGCATGCTGACGCGATCCTGCCTTACGCTCGCGGCGCAGGTCGATGGTTGCGAGGTCAGGACGGTCGAAGGGCTCGCGCCGTCTGCCGACCGGCTTGGCGTGCTGCAACAGGCCTTCCGCCGCAACCACGCGCTCCAATGCGGCTTCTGCACCGCCGGCATCTTGATGTCACTCGACCTCTACCTCGGCAGCAATCTGACGCCGACCGAGACGGAGATCCGCGATCTCCTCAGCGGGCATCTGTGCCGCTGCACCGGCTACACCCCGATCATCCGCGCGGCGCTCGAAGCCGCCGCGGAGCTCGCTTCATCCAAAGAAGAGACGTCAAATGCTTGATCTCGCCAGCAGTTTCATTGCCAGCGCCGCGCGTGATCCCCAGGCGATCGCGCTGGTCGACGGCGAACTGCGCCTGACCTACCGGCAGTGGTACGACAAGATCTCCGCGCTCGTGGCTTCGTTCGAGCGCCTCGGCCTTAAGCCCGGCGATCACGTCGTCACGCTGCTGCAGAACCGGTGGGAAGCGGCGACGCTGCACTGGGCCTGTCAGTTCGCCGGCCTCGTCATCACACCGATCAACTGGCGCGCCAAGGCCGACGAGCTCGACTACTGCATCGGGAATGCCGAGGCCTGCGCGATCTTCTATCAAGACATTTCCGCCGAGGCGGTGCAGGGCTCGGCGCTATCAGGCAAGCTGCTGCGCGCGTCCGTCGATCCCGGGACGGGGGAGGGGACCAGCTTTGCCGAACTGATCAAGGACAGTGCGCCCGATGCCGAGCCGCGTGTCGGTGCCGATGCATGGTCGATCATGCTCTACACGTCCGGCACGACGTCACGGCCGAAGGGCGTGCCGCGCCGGCATCGTGCGGAACGCGCCGCCGCGATTGCCCATGTCGCGCAGAACCTCTACGGCCGCGGCGAGCGTACGCTCGGCGTGATGCCGCTCTACCACACCATGGGCGTCCGCTCGCTACTGGCGATGTCGCTGATCGGCGGAAGCTTCATCTGCCTGCCGCGCTACGACAGCCGCCAGGCCCTGTCGCTGATCGAGAAGGAGGAGATCACCAATTTGTATCTCGTGCCGACGCTCTATCACGACCTCGTCCATCACGAGGCCTTCGCCGGGACCGACGTCTCCAGCGTGCGCAAGCTCGGCTTTGCCGGCGCGTCGATGACCGATGGGCTGTTGAAGAAGCTGAACGGGGCGTTCAAGCCGGAGCTGTTCGTCAATCACTACGGCAGCTCCGAGATCTACACGTTTACGATCGACCAGAACGCTGCGGCCAAGCCCGGATCGGCCGGCAAGGCCGGGTTGAACCAGCACGTCAAGGTCGTGCGGATCGGCGCACGCTCGATCGCAGAGCTCGCCGCGGTCGGCGAGGAGGGCGAGATCATCGCAACGCTTGCCGGCGACGAAGCCTTCGAAGGCTATTGGCGTCGTCCCGAGGCCGACGCCAAATCGCTGCGCGAGGGCTGGTATTTCACCGGTGATACCGGCTTCGTCGATCCCGACGGCGACCTCTTCGTCACCGGCCGTGTCGACGACATGATCATCACCGGCGGTGAGAACGTCTCGCCGGTCGAGATCGAGAGCTGCCTGTCGCTGCATCCCGCCGTCGATGAGGTCGCGGTGGTCGGTGTCGCCGACGAGAAATGGGGCAAGGTCGTCGCCGCGTTCGTCAAACGCAATCGCGTCGTCACCGAGGTCGAGCTGGAGCAGTTCTGTCGCACCTCGGGCCTCGCCAATTTCAAGCGGCCGCGCCGCTACGTCTTCGTCGATGCGATCCCGAAATCGCCCGTCGGCAAGCTGCTGCGGCGATTGCTCGTCGCCGGAGAATACGAGGCCGAGCGGATGCCGCCGTCGGACGCCGCCTGAACATCGCCCATCAACAGAAGGAAGCACAAAATGCCGTCACCCTACACGTTTGCCGATCCCCGGCTTGCCAAGCTCGACGGGTTCAAGGTCGAGATCGACGAGGCGCATGAGCGCGCCGACATCATCCTGGGCCGGCCGCCCTACAATGTCGTGGCGATGCCCCAGCGCGACCAGCTGCGGCTGACCTTCGAGACGCTGGACGAGGATCCGCGGGTGCGCGTCATCGTGGTGCGCGGCGAGGGCGAGCACTTCTCCAGCGGCGGCAATATCGGTGGTTTCATGGAGGCGAGTCCCGAGCACGTCTCCAAGCTCGCCTGGAACATCGCCGCGCCGGCGCGCTGCGCAAAGCCGGTCATCGTCGCCAACCGCGGCTATTGCTTCGGCGTCGGCTTCGAATTGTCGCTCGCCTGCGACTTCCGCATCGCGTCGGAGACCACGCAATACGCGTTGCCGGAGCAGAAGCTCGGCCAGATCCCGGGATCGGGTGGCTCGGCGCGTCTCCAGAAGATGGTCGGCATCACCCACACCAAGGACATCGTGATGCGGTCCAAGCGCATCTCGGCCAAGCAGGCGCTCGAGTGGGGTATTGCCACCGAATGTGTGCCGGATGCCGAGCTGGAAAAGGCGACCGACAAGCTCGTCGACGAGCTCCGCACCTTCTCGCCGCTGGCGCAGCGCACGGCCAAGAAGCTCCTCAACGACACCGAGGATTCGACGCTCGCCATTGCGATCGAGCTCGAAGGCCATTGCTACAGCCGTCTGCGCCAGTCGGAGGATTTCAAGGAGGGCGTCGAGGCCTTCAACGGCAAGCGCCCGCCGAAATTCGTCGGCCGCTGATACGCGAAAAATTGCCGCGGTTCGCAATGGCGCGGACCGCGGCGCTACTCAAACGGGGGAGGTACAAAAAAATGGCTGAGATGAATATGCCGGCCGCGGGTGCGGAATCATCGGCGGACAACAAGCAGATGGTCAATGCGATCATCGCGTCGGTGCTCGGATGGGCGCTCGATCTCTTTGATTTGTTCATTCTGCTCTACGTGGCGCCGGTCGTCGGCGCATTATTCTTTCCGTCGAGCAATGCGGCGTTGTCGCTGGCCGCGGTCTACGGCTCGTTCGCCGTCACGCTGTTGATGCGGCCGCTCGGCTCGGCGGTGTTCGGTCACTATGCCGACGTGCACGGCCGCAAGCAGGCCATGCTGGTCGCCATCGTCGGCGTCGGCCTCAGCACGGCGGCGTTCGGCCTGCTGCCGACCATCGCGCAGGTCGGCGTGATCGCTCCGATCATCTTTCTGCTCCTGCGCCTCGTGCAGGGCGTGTTCGTCGGCGGCGTCGTGGCCTCGACCCACACCATCGGAACGGAATCGGTCCCGCCGCAATGGCGTGGCGCGATGTCGGGCCTGGTCGGCGGTGGCGGCGCCGGCATCGGTGCGCTGCTCGCGTCCTTCATCTTCCTGATCACGTCCTCGATCTTCCCCGGCGATGCCTTCGCGGTGTGGGGCTGGCGCTTCATGTTCTTCTCTGGGTTGCTGAGCTCTCTGCTCGGCTGGTTCATCTTCCGGAATCTGGAGGAGTCCCCGTACTTCAAGGAATTGAAGCGCCAGCAGGGCAACAAGCAGGCGAAGGTCTCGAAAGCCCCGGTCAAGGAGGTCTTGTCGGGTGAATATCGCGGCGTCCTGCTGATCAACCTGCTGATCACCTTCGGCGGCGGCGCCGGCTATTACCTGACCTCCGGCTATCTGCCGAGCTTCCTGAAGGTCATCAACGCGGTTCCGAACCAGACCTCCTCGCTGATCCTGATGGGCGCGAGCGTCTCGGCGTTCTTCTCCGCGGTGCTGGTGGGAGCGCTCAGCGATCTCATCGGCCGCAAGAAGACGTTCCTCCTGATCGGCGTTCTCGCGGCTGTGCTGCTGCCGCTATGCTATCTGAACCTCGCCGGCACCAAGGACACGACACAGATCACGCTCTATGCGCTCGCCATCGCCTTCATCGGCAATGCGGGTTACGCGCCGGTGCTGATCTTCCTGAACGAACGGTTCCCGACCGCGCTACGTGCGAGCGGTACCGGTCTGTCCTGGAACATCGGCTTTGCGCTGGGCGGCATGATGCCGACATTCGTCTCGCTGGTGAGCGGCAGTCCGGCGGAGATTCCGATGTCGCTGGCCTACTTCGCGGTCGGAGTGTTCCTGGTCTACCTGATCGGTGCGGTCGTGATTCCCGAGACCAAGGGAAACTTCCGCTGAGGTCAATCGGCGCGGCTGCACCTGTGGCCGCGCCGCCGGATACGTATCGAGACGGGAATGGATGAGCTGCATTTCGACGATGTGATCGTCGGCGGGGGATCGGCGGGCTGCGTGCTTGCCAATCGGCTTTCGGCGGATGGACAGCGCCGCGTGCTTCTGATCGAAGCGGGGATGGACACGCCGCCCGAGGCAACACCACCGGAAATCCTCGACAGCTATCCCATGACGCTGTTCTTCGGCGACAGATACATCTGGCCCGGCCTGTCGGCCGCGGCCGGCCGCAATGCCGAGGGCCAGCCGGTCGTTCGTGCCTATGAGCAGGGCCGGGTGATGGGCGGGGGCTCCAGCATCAACGTGCAGTCGGCCAATCGCGGGCTGCCACGTGACTATGACGAATGGCGCGACCTTGGCGCGCGCGGCTGGGGTTGGGCGGACGTGCTGCCGTACTTTCGCAAACTCGAGACCGATCTGGATTTCGACGGCCCGCTGCATGGCAGGAGCGGTCCGATCCCGATCCGCCGTATCGCGCGGGAGGCGATGCCGCAGTTTGGCCTCGCTGTGGGCGAGGCATTGTCGGCAACGGGCCTGCCGTTTCGCTTGGATCAGAACGGAGAGTTCGAGGACGGGATTTTTCCGCCGGCCTTCTCGAACCGCAACGACCGCCGTGTCTCCACCGCCGCCGGCTATCTCGACACCGCGACGCGGGCGCGACCGAACCTGACCATCTGGGCCGATAGTGAGGTCGAGCAGCTTCAGGTCGACGGCCGCCGCGCGACGGGTGTGGTGGTTTCGCGCGGCGGACAGAAACTCACGGTCGATGCTGGCCGCGTGATCCTGACCGCGGGCGCGTTGCAATCGCCGGCGATCCTGATGCGGGCAGGCATCGGTCCGGGGGCAGCGCTGCAGGCGCTCAGCATTCCCGTCGCCATCGATCTGCCGGGCGTCGGCAGCAATCTGCGCGATCATCCGGCGCTGACCTTCTGCCAGTATCTGCCGCGCCAATTGCGGCTGCCTCTTGCGCGGCGCCGTCCCAATTTCGCGGCGATGCGATTCTCGTCGGGACATCCGGGCTGCGATCCCTCCGACATGTACATCACGGCCTCGGCCCGCGGCGGCTGGCACGCGCTGGGCAGGCGGCTTGGCCTGTATTTCCTCTGGTGCAACCGGCCCCATTCGAGCGGCACGCTCACACTGGCGACGTGCGATCCCAGGACCGATCCGACCGTCGATTTCAACCTGCTGTCCGATCCGCGGGATCTCGAACGGCTGGTTGCTTCGGTCCGGCTGCTCGCCAGGCTGGTCGTTCATCCCGCGCTCAACCCGGAGGCCGACGATTTCTTTCCGGCCTCCTATTCCCCGCGGATCAAGCGGCTGAGCCGGTATGGCACGGCCAACCGCATCATCGCCTCCATCCTCGGGCCGATGCTCGACGTGCCTCCGGGGCTCAGGCAGTTGCTGATCCGACTCGTGCTGCTGAATGGCACCGCCTTCCGGGCGACGCTCGCGGATAACCGCGCGCTCGAAGCCTTCGTGCGACAGAGTGTGTTCGGGGTCTGGCACCCCGTGGGCACCTGCCGCATGGGCGACCCCACCGACCCGATGGCGGTGGTCGATCCCGCGGGCAAGGTGATCGGCAGCGACAACATCTTTGTGGCGGACGCTTCGATCATGCCGCGGCTGCCGACGGCCAATACCAACATTCCGGTGATCATGGCAGCCGAGAAGATCAGTGATGCTCTGCTGTCACGAGATCCAGCCTTGCTGCGCTGACGCACTCTGTGTCGGGCCCGTCAACCCCTTCCAGCAAAAATATTCCACTTTACCGAAATTCGGAAACGGCGTATGTGTCACCCATCCCGGCTCACCCTTGAGGGGCGGTCATGTGTCGTGTGATCGCAGGGCCGGGCTTGCGGTGGACGCAGCAGCGTCGTGCGCGAACAGCCTGAGGCAGGGCGGATTGCTCTCCGTGAGCTCTCTAGGTTTCGCGTTGACGAGCGGCGCTGTCAGGTTCGTCGCGTCATATTCCGATGGCAACGTGCACAACGCCGTCGGACCCTGTGGCGCCAACGGGCCGTGCGTACGGCAAAACCGTGTGGTCCTGGCCGCAAGCACTATCTCGGATCACGTTGAAGTGCAGAAAATATTCTTTCTCTCAGCGGCTTACGACGTCTTTGCTGACGATGAGAGCATCATGCCAAACTCGCCAGGCCCCAATAGGCCCTAGTTCAGACAGGGCGCAAGCGTAGGATCGCTGCGACGGTCGCCATGTCCGATTTGCCTCCGAAGGCGGAACCATTGCGGTTAGGTCGGATGCTAAAGGTGAACCAGATGCCGACGGCGCGGCTTCTATACGAAGGGCCGGGGGTCCAAAGCTTGGTCATCGCCAATTGTGTCTCCGTCGGAACACCATTGCCGAGCGGCCGCCGGCACATGGATGCTGCCGAACAGGCTCACCGGCGATTGGTTCGGCTCCTGCACCGAAGATCGCGGCATTTATGGCGCGCGACACACCTATATGACGATAGCATCAATCCCCTTCTGACGTTTTGAGGCTACGAGCACGCATTGGAACAGTCAGCAGAGCGGCCACGCTGAACGCCGCCGCCATCCAGCTAAGCCATCGCACTCCGCCGTCGGCGATAACCAGCGCCCCCACTGCCGCACCCATTGCGCTTCCCAAATAGATGGCAGACGAGTTCAGCGATAGGCTGACCGGGGCCAAGCTCGGAGCCAATGCAACCAGCCGCGCCTGCTGCGCTGTCGTTAAGCCCCAGCTGGCCAAGCCCCACAACAAGACGGCCGGCAGCAGCGCCAACATGGAATATGTAGGTTTGAGCGCTGCCCCCAGTGAAAGGGCAAGATACGCCAGAACGGTCAGGCCAGCACCCGCGATCACCGCATGTCTCGCGCCCCACCGGTCCGCGAAGACTCCGCCGAGCCGTGCTCCAGCCGCACTTGTAAGCCCAAAGCCAAGCAACACCAACGCCAGCCCATGCGGCCCTATCCCAGCGACATCGGCAAGGAAGACTCCCATATACGTGTAAACCGTGAAGGTTCCGGCTACCGTAAGCACGGTCGTCACGAGGACGGCCAGCACATCGGAGCGCTTTGTTAGCGCTACGCGCTCGGTCAGGCTTGCGCTCCTGTCGGGAGCTAGGCTTGGCAATCGGCCAATAATCCCGAGGAGCGAGAGCGCCGCCAATCCGCCCACGCCGAGAAAGGTGGCGCGCCAGCCGAGTCTCTCGCTGACCAATACGCCGAGCGGCACACCGGCGATGATCGCCAACGTGAGACCGTTGGTCACCACGGACAAAGAGAGACCACGCCGCTCCTGCCCGCCAAATGTTGCGGCATACCCACTGGCGGCTGGCATAAAGGTGGCCGCGGTCAACGCGAGCAGCAGCCGAGCCATCAACAACTCGACATAATTTGCCGAGAATGCGGCCAGCAGATTAGCGATACCAAAACCAGCCATGGCGAAGGCCAAGAGGCGGCGTCGCTCCAACCCGGCCGTCAGCACCGCCATTACTGGGGCACCGACCGCATAAGCGAGAGAGAAGGCTGTGACCAGATAGCCGGCGGCGGGAAGACCAACGTCCAGGTCTCGGGCCAGGGCAGGCAACAACCCGGCGATCATGAAACCCTCAGTGCCGATCGCGAAGGCGCCAAGAGCCAACCAGATAAGAGCGTTCGGAGATTGACGCATCGAAACCTCGCATCAGAGGCGTGCCGAAAGCAACGAGTTGAGTGCATCCACAACGGTTACCGCATCGCAGCTCTCGGCAGGGTGGTTCAGGTTCGCCACGGCGCGTTGCGAATGAGAGCGCACGCTCCTGGCAGATGAAACGCGGGATCGTGCTGATGGATGTAATCGAAATTAACTGTGCCGAGGGTCGTCAGAGGCTTCTTCAGGGCAGAGCAGGTTTGAGCCTGGATAAAATCATTCTTGAAATTCTCGCCGCGAGGAAAGGCGGCGAGAACCTGGTCGCGTTGCTCCGGCGTGTATTCGTCGTATCCAACTCCAATGACGTCGAGGAGGACCCCCGCATTTGTCAGAGCAATCTCGGGCCGCATGTATTGGGGGATGCCCGGCGTCGTATGAAGAGCGATGGCTTCCCAGACCAGATCCGCTTTCGGGTCGGGAATGCCATGGCCACGGAGGAAATCGCGCGCCGCGTCGGCGCCATCAACCTCAAACCGCTTTGAATCTGTATGATAAGCGTCGACGAGGCCCAAGTCATGAAACAGCGACGCGACATACAGCAGTTCAGGATCAAATTTCAGCTTCTGGCGAGCACCTTTCATTGCGCCAAAGAGAAAGACGCGAACCGAATGGTTGAACAACAGCTCGGACTCGTACTGTCGCACCAGTTCGGCGGCTTCGCGCGCGATTCTGCTGTCGGGGATCTTGATATCAGATAGAGTGCCAGTCATTGTCTAACTCCTGTTCATGTGTGTAGTTCGTAGCTGTCCGCCGTGAGCTGAGACGGATCGCTGGGATCTGACCGCGCTCCGTCGAAGCCATTCTCGCCGCGCCGGACGCGATGCGTTGAGATCAACGTGACAGCAGGATCGGAATAGACGCCTGCATCAGCAACGTCCGCGTTACGCCGCCGAAGATCATTTCCATGGAGCGAGCGTGGCTGTAGGCGCCGATGACGCTCACAGCCTCACCTCGCTATCTCGGCAATGCCGGGTGAGATGGTGTGTTTTAGCGAGCGTCCAAAAATGCTGCGAACAGTCCACGCATCTCCGCCGCGGGTCATCCCGCGCGACGTGCAGCGCTGTCGGCTTGGTACCTGGGGAAGTCCGTGAAACCCACCTCGCCGTGTCGCGTGTAATAAGCGGATCGGTCTGCTACGGCTAACGGCCAGCCGTGCATGAGACGCTCGGGCAGGTCAGGATTCGCGATGTAGGATCTGCCGAAGGCTATTAAGTCCACCAGCCCGCTGTCGAGCGCAGCTTGGGCGCGCTCGCGGTCGGTGAAGCCGCCGCACCAGATGATGGCGCCGGGAAACACTGCCCGAGCTTTGGCAAGCAGAGCGTGGTCCAGGTACCGCGGCCTGAATTGCGCGGTCTCCATGTTTCCTTCGGGCAGTAATTCGTAGAGCAAGTGAATGTACGCGACGCCGCGGCGCCCCAATTGCTCTGCAAGGTAAAGAAGCGCCTCCTCGACAAGCGGCTCTTGCGTCATGGAGTTGTACTTGCCGAACGGAGAGAGGCGAACACCCACGCGCCCCGGACCAAATTCGGCCACCACCGCATCGACGACTTCCATCACGAAGCGCGTCCGATCTTCCATGCTGCTTCCGCCGTAGCGGTCGGCGCGCGTATTGAGAACGGAGTTCATGAACTGCTCGAACAGATAGCCGTTGGCCGCATGAAGCTCGACACCATCGAAACCAACATGCCGTGCATTGGCGGCGGCTTTAGCGAAGGTGCCGACCATCGCCGACACCTCATGCGTGGTCAGCGCCCTGGGCGTCTCTGCAGGCATATAGCCCAACCGTCCGTCCGGTCCGTGAGCGAACACCGACGAGCCCTCTGCCCGTTGCCCAGTCGCGCCCACCGGGGGCTGGCCGTTTGGTAGAATCGAGGAATGGGCCATCCTGCCGACATGCCACAACTGCTGAAAGATCGTGCCGCCTTGACGGTGGACCTCATCGGTTACCAGGCGCCAGCCCTGCATTTGGGCTTCCGAGTGGATGCCGGGTGTCCTCGCATAACCGTGTCCGGACGGATCGACGTCGGTGGCCTCGGCAATGATCAGGCCGGCACTTGCCCGCTGTCCGTAGTAGGTCGCCATCAGCGCATTCGGGACGTCTCCATCACTCGGATGTTCGCCCTCGGACGTTCGCGTGCGGGTCATGGGCGGCATGACGATGCGGTTCTGGAGGTTGATCGGGCCTAGATCGAAGGGGTCGAATAGGGAGGACATAAGACAGCTCCATTGGTCAGGACGAGGTTTGGTGCTGCGGATGAGTTAATCCCTCTCGAGAGGCCTATTAGCCGCTTCAAACTCGACACACTGTAGCTGTTATCGCTACAATAAGCTCATGGACACCCGTTTTGATGGCATTTCAGAGTTCGTCGCCGTGACGCGATTGGGTAGTTTCACTGCCGTGGCTGCAGAGCTTGGCACGACCAAGTCCGCAGTAGGACGGGCGGTGTCGCGGCTTGAGGCCCGATTAGGGTCCAAGCTGCTACACCGGACGACACGCCGTCTGACCTTGACGCCTGCGGGTGAGGCTTGGCTCGAGCATTGCGCCGCGGCACTTGCCGAGCTCGATCGCGGCGAGAGCGCACTCATACTCGCTCGGGACATGCCGGGCGGCCAAGTACGGATCGACCTGCCGACGGCGTTCGGCCGTCTGTATGTGATGCCAGTGCTCCTCGAAGTCGCTGAGCGCTATCCGGCATTGCAACTCAACGTGAGCTTCACAGACCGAAACGTCGACGTTGTTAACGAAAATATCGACCTCGCAGTGCGGATCGCCGACCTCGACGACTCGGCTGACTTGGTCGCTCGTCAGATTGGCGTGCAACACGTGGTGATCGTTGGAGCGCCCGGCTATCTCGCAAGACGAGGGATTCCCCGTTCGGTATCCGAGCTTGAAACTCACGATTGCATCGTAGGACGACGGCAGGGAAATCGCATTGCGTGGTTGCTGAAGCAGCCGGATGGCTCAATCGCGCGGCATGTTGTCTCTGTCAAACATGAATTCCAGGATTTCGAGACGGTGCATAAGGCAGTAAGAGTAGGACACGGCCTGGCGCAGCTTCCCCAATGGATGGTCCAAGATGACATTCGAGATGGAAGACTGCAGACGGTCCTGGACGGAATGTCAGGCGGCGAGGTTCCGATCAACATACTTTGGCCGCGCTCAAAAACCCTGCCGGCCAAAATAAGAGTCATCGTAGATGGATTGGTTCAAGGGATGCGCGAATCATCGCGTGCTATCGTTTAGGCGATGCTGCTTTCCGCGAATGCTCCCTTGGTGTCGAGTATTCCTCGCGTTTAAGTCCCGTGCCGCCGTCGTCCCCCGCCTCGTCCTCGATCCGGATTGCGCGCGTCGTTGTCGTTGATGGCCGTCTGCCACGTGACCACTTCATCGCGAAACCAAAGCCGTCTGTTCGGGCTCACGTACACCGAGCGCGGAAATTTTCCCGCGCGCTCCAACCTGTACAACGTGGTACGCGAGACCGGCACGAGCTCGAGCACCATGCGCCGTCATCATGGGGCGCAGTGCGAGGTCATCGTGTTTGCCGTTGTCATTGCCCATGGACAACTCGACGTCTGGTGAAACAGCGTGGCGGGGACGATAGCTCGCCATAGACTTCTGTCGAGCGAATAGTCGATCACATCCGCGGGACTAATCAAAAGAAAGCTGTTTGAAAAAATTCCTGTGCTGCAGCGACTCTTTTAATTTGTTTTCTTTGGTGAGCTTTTCTCTGGGTGCGAAATGTCTTGCGTCGAAGTTCAGCCGATCCAATGATCGCGTGTAGCGAGGCGGGTGAAGGCACTCGCTGTAAATGCGAGGAGTGATGAGCATGGCATGTCGGTCGCGTCAGGAGAACAGCAGGCGCAACCCGGTGCCGCGAGCATCTTGGACCGTCGACGAGTTCCGTTCTGCAGTCGGCATCTCGAGATCGACCTACGAACGAGCAAAGCGCGAGGGGTGGGGGCCGCGCGAGATGGTGCTCGGCCGTACGGGAATCAGAATTGCCGACGAGGCTGTTGCTGACTGGATTCAGGAAAGAGAGAAGAAGGCCGCTGCAGATGTGAGCCGGCGGAATCGTCGCCTCGAAGGGGACGCTGCGGCCTGACTGGGAGCTGCGTGGAGCCACGCAGCGAGCGAAAGTACCTTGAGCCCGTCGGCGCAGCCTCTGTTGGCTCAACGGCTTATCGGCGGGGACAAAAAAGTTGAAGTCGAACACGTCCGGGTTTGCCGCTCCGCCGGACGAAGTCTCATTCCTGAAAGTAGCGGCGCGGCAGCTGGATGCAGTGCCAGTGCATCCAGCCAAAAGGAGACCTAAAATGCGTGATTTCATTATTGTAGTTGAAACGAGCGCCCGCGTCAAAGCAGGGCATCTGCACGATCTCTTCGAGCGTGCTAAGAGCATCAGCGCCCGCCTCGATGTTGTCTGCACAGGAGTTGCAGGCGAGCTCAACCAGTTGGAGCGCGGCGAAGATGCCTCAGACTTCATCGATCATTTCGCTGATGAGCTCCTCGAAATCGAACGTTCACCACATTTAAACCTTAAGATTCTACGAAGAGGGGTCACCCCACAGGCGGCAGGACCATGCAAACAGCCTTTGTATGGAAGTCATCCGGGGACTTCGGGCAATGAAGGTTTGGCAGACCAGCTGCCTCGCGGCTGCGATCGCATCGTTGGGACTTTATCTGGCCGCGGGTAACAGACCGGGCGCGACGGTGCCGGATGTCATGCCGGAAGCTGCAGCGAACATAGCGGCTCCCGCGAACATGACGGCTCCTGCGAACATCGTGACGCCTGCCTTGTACGCAGACGCATCCGCCAGACTTGCGGCAGCGCTTCGGGCAGAAGGAGCAGAGCCTGGCTCGGTGACGTCAGCCGGCTCCGGGCCGTTGAGCACCGGAGCCGAGATCGTCGATGAGCCCGTCGCGCCAAAATTGGGGTCGTTGGGACAGGATATTGTCCAACCGCTCCCGGCAGAACGCGATGCCTCCAACGATGCTCCGAAAGCGGCGTCGACGCAGGATTTCCGTTATCTAATCTACTACGTCTGGTCCGAACTGCCGCCTGCCGAGAAACCGGCACAGATCGTCTTGCGTGCGTTCAAGGACATTCCGGTCGGAACGCCGACCGAAGAGATCAAGCGCGCCTCCGACGCGTTTGGTCTCGATTTCAATTTCATGATGGCGGTTGCCAAGATCGAATCCGGTTTCAACCCCAATCAACGTACTGGGTCGTACATCGGTCTTTTTCAGCTGAGCCATTATGAGTTCGGGAAGTTCGGCTTCGGGCAGATTCGCAGCCCGCGGGACAATGCCGTCGCAGCCGCCTACAAAATCATTACCGAGGGGGTTCAGTTCGGGTGGATCACGCACCGAACGCCGGACATGAGCGATCTTTACCTGATCCATCAGCAGGGCTGGGAAGGCGCCGCCGAGCACATCAGCCGGCCCGCTCGCGCCGCCTGGAAATCCATGTGCGCCACCAGCGAAGGCAAGGAGAAGGGTGAGAGGTGGTGCAAACGCGCGATTTGGGGCAATGCACTTCCGGCGTTCAAGCGCACTTGGAAATCGGTGGACAACGTGACGTCAGAGGCGTTCGTCGGCATGTGGCGCGGCCGAGTCGCCGAATTCTACACGAAATATGTGGCGACCGCCGCTGCGGCGGCAAGCCAATAGTTCCGTTGTCGGCTTGCATTGCCTTTAGCCGCCATGGAGAAGCAGACCCAGCTGGATAGACCAAGTCCGCTTATGGAATGGACGTCCCCGCAGGCGAGCTTTAGGCCGCTACCGAGGCACAAGCGACATTATTCGCTGGTCCACCTGTTCAATTC
This sequence comes from Bradyrhizobium sp. 1(2017), assembly GCF_011602485.2. Classification (NCBI taxonomy): domain Bacteria; kingdom Pseudomonadati; phylum Pseudomonadota; class Alphaproteobacteria; order Hyphomicrobiales; family Nitrobacteraceae; genus Bradyrhizobium; species Bradyrhizobium sp. 1(2017). Next base: position 3,206,553 of record NZ_CP050022.2, read on the forward strand.
TGAGTACACGCCAAGGCGACGGTCAGTGGTTCGCACCATTAGGGGAGGCATGGGGATGCGGTTGTCTATCCTTGCTGTTCCAGCGCTTATCCTGGCGGCTTCCGGCTCAACTTGCATTTCTGCGGCGTTGGCAGCTTCGGAATGTTCGAGATCAATGGAACTGGCGGATTGGGGTGAGAACTCGACCGCTGACATCAGCGTCACGCCTGGGAGCAGTTGCGTTTTCCCGATCACGGTACGCGGCGCGGCCAGTAGCTCGGAGATCTCGTTGAAGCCTGTGCATGGCAAGTTGAAGAAGCTCAACGTTGCAACTTACGAATACAAGACGAAGGGCAGATTCAAAGGAACCGACACCTTCGTCATTAAGGCAACGGGTAAAGGGCCTAAGGCGTCCGGTACGTCGATAATCACGGTCCACGCGACGATCAAGTAGGATAAAGCGGCGGCATCTAACTTGCCTGGACGGCTTGGAAATCTAAAGGACTGGATCATGCGGACGACGCGGGTGCCCTGGACGGGCAACCATCACTGGGTTATGCCGTCGCGCGACAACGTCGTCGTGGCCGAGATGACGCTCGACAACTGGGTTAAGCTGTCGGCAACCAGAACTTCTGGTGACTGACGCTGTTGAGGCCCGCAACAGAATGCGCGCCAAGAGACGCAAAGGGATACGGCTAGATCGGCGTGCATGTTCCAAGGCAGGCTCGGCCAGCTTTGGCAAATTGTCCCGGCGTCACGACTACGATTTTGATGGTTTGAAAGCTAACTCCCGGTTGCCGTTGCCGGTCTCTACCGCGCAGTGCTCGGCTTCGATAATACTTTGATCGCGGCTCGCTGCGCCTCTGTAGGAAACGGCGGGTCTCTTAGTAGATTTATTCTCGCGAACACTACGCGCCTATGGCCGGGGGGCCGCGAAACTCACTTGCGACTCGTACTGTAAAGAGGAATCCAGCGTATGAAATCGCAAATCGGTCGGAAAATGCCATTCAACGATTGTTGCCGTGAAACGAGGTATCATTCCGACGTTGATCGCCGTGAGCGTTTACGCACAAAATAGACCTAGAGATTTCCTTTGACCGAGAGGAGGGGAAAGAAAAAATTGCAGAAAAGCATGCTTTGCGAATGCGAGCGGAGGAGGGCAATCTCGCTTACATTCGTGAGTTCGTTGATCGCTTGGACGGCAAGGCCGTTCAGGTTGTTGACCGGCGCGACGTGCCGATTGAGGAGCTGAGCGACGCTGAGCTGTATCGGATCGCTGCCGGTGGCGGACTGAACCCGGACATGATGCTGCTGCCGCCGCCGGTAAAGTCAGGTCGGACGAGCCGAGTTGAGAACAGCAATGTTCAGGCGGCCTAGCATTCTGATGACCTGATTCGCCTGCCACTTGCCACCTCGCGGCGTAGTCACCCCACGTTCATTCAAGATGACCGAGATCCGCTTGGCGGGCAGGTCGCGTAGCGGTGCGAGAATGGGCCGGAAATGCTCGGCATGCAGGTCTGCTTCGGCCTTGCGGACCTGACCGATGGTGGCATTGCCTAGGATCTGACCGCGAGCCTTGGCCGCGGCCAGGGCTTCCCTGGTGCGCTGGGCGATCCGCTCGCGCTCCTTCTGGGCTACGGCGGCATGAATGTGCAGCATGAATGGATCAACGTCGGGACCGAGCTCGGTGACGATGAAGGGGATGCGCTGCACCATCAGGCCGCTGATGAAGTGAACGTCACGGCTCAGCCGGTCGAGTTTGGCGATGATGATGGGGGCGGCGCCGGCTGCCTACGAGAGGCAGATGCTTGCTTCGCCGGATCAGCAAATCTTCCTGGCCGATCCGGATAGCCGTTCGCTGGCAACCAGCGGCCGCGGATCCGGCGTTGTCGGCTACAATTTCCAAGTCGCCGTCGATACCGACCATCACCTGATCATCGCGGATGAGGTGACGAACAGCGGCTCTGACCCATACCGGACATGGACCCTAGCTCGGCCAAGCCAAAGCGGTCTCAGAAAATGACTGTTTCAGCGTGTTGATTGGCCGGAGGTAGCGGGCAGGTGAGCGAGTTGTGGTTGTCTGGGGGCCTTCGTTGATCTACGTCAACGCGACCAATTGCGACACGTATCCCATGGTGCGCGCATGGATAGAGAACAGTACGATGAAAAAGGTCGCTGTAATCTTAGCTCTAATGCTCTTGGCGGCAGCAGGTGTGAGTGGTCAGCCCGTTCTGCTTCCATCTAATATTGCGCAGTTTGCAAGTTCTATGACAGATCTTCCGCACGAGCCTTTAACTGTTCGTGGAAGGATTTACGTCCCAGCACATTCAAGTCTGCTAGTACGCGACGAAAGTACTAGGTTCGACTTTTCCGTAACGCTTGCCGTGCAGAATACCTCGGACAAGAGAACGCTCGTTATCGAGCGAATTGACTTTTTCAATGTGGACGGCCAACCAATCGAGAAGTATCTATCGCGACCGATTGCGTTGAAGCCTTACGGCGCAATCCAGATTGTGGTTGCGGAACGAGATTTGCGCGGAGGTCTAGGTGCAAATTTCATTGTAGACTGGTCCTCGACTGAAACAATCGATGAGCCGTACGTCGAGGCCGTCATGATTGGTGGACCGGGCACAACGGGCATCAGTTTTGCTTCAGTCGGCCGAAAGGTCGGCCGGTGAGTGCAATAGTTTCGACCGCGTTTTCAGCCGAGCACGCCTAGCAGGGGTCGCTGCTAAGCGAGGATTTGTTGCCGACCACGAATGGCAGCAGCCTTTGTGTCGGGGCAATCTCAACCATGATAATCGCTTTCGGGCTGGTGTCCACTTGGAAGTCCTTGTCGGAGAGTGCATGCAAACGAAAATGGTGAAGTGGGATTAAAGCCCGCCAGAGTAGCGTGATGCTTTGGACGTGGCGGACTCAACTTGGTTGAGGCGCCGCGGTTGGGCCGTGACCCGATTCAGACTTTGGGCCGGTGGTATGAGCTCTTTCACGTATGCACATTGAAGAAACTGAGGCTCTGTTATGGGTTTTGTACAGATTGTCTCGCATTGGCTTGCTTGGGTTTTCCTTCTCAGCGAATGGGCAATCCGGTTGGTCATGCTCGCCGTCGTGCCATTCAGGCGCACCCCGGCAGCAGCCAAGGGCTGGCTGCTGTTGATTTTTTTCGAGCCCTGGATCGGCTTGTTGCTCTATGTCCTTATTGGGCGGGCGACGATGCCTCGACCACGTATTGAGCAGATGGCCAGAGTGCCGCAAGCCTTGGCCAAGGTTCGCGAGCGCCTGCTTAAACATCCAAATATCTTCCACCCCGAACTCTCGCCGGGACTCGAGTGGACGGGTTATCTGGCAGAAAAGCTGGGGCGCATGCCGACTTTTGCCGGAAACGCGGCGGAGATCATGGTCGATTACGATGCCATCTTTGCTCGACTGGTGACAGACATCGATCGCGCGAAGAACCACGTCCATTTGCTGTATTTCTTGTTTATCGCTGATGCTGCAACAGCTCCGGTAATCGCCGCACTGGGCCGAGCGGTCGAGCGAGGGGTGGTGTGCCGGGTGCTCGTGGACTCACTAGGCTCTCGTTCTGGGTTGCACATTCTGATACCTAAATTGACCGCATTGGGAGTCGAAGTCAGGGAGATGCTCCCCGTCGGCCGCTTCCGCTCCAAGCGAAAACGACTGGACCTGCGCAACCACCGAAAAATTGCGATCATAGATGGTCGGATCGCATTTACCGGATCACAAAATCTGGTCGCCGCTGATTTCGTCGGAGGGGTCACTTACGAAGAACTCGTGCTTCGTCTCACGGGTCCGGTCGTTCTGCAGTTGCAGTACATTTTCGCCACGGACTGGTTCTTGGAAACCAACGGGGCACTCGAGAGCGGCAACATTTTTCCCGATCCTGAAATCACCGGATTGATTCCCATTCAAGCCTTGGCGAGTGGGCCGGATTTCCCAATCCAAAACAACCAACGTTTCATAGTTGCTTTGATTTACGCCGCTCGCAAACAGGTCAAGATCACCACGCCGTACTTTATTCCTGACGAACCGATGCTTCAGGCCTTACAAACCGCCGCGCTTCGCGGCGTTGACGTCCACCTCATAGTTTCCGAAACAGGGGATCAAGTTCTCGTGTCGTGGGCCCAGAGATCGTACTACAAGGAGCTGCTCGAGGCTGGGATCAAGGTCCACCTCTACCAAACGAGCTTTCTCCATGCCAAGCTCCTGACCATCGACGATCATATCGGCCTGGTTGGTACAAGCAACATGGACATCCGCTCGTTCGTTCTCAATGCCGAGCATATCCTCGTGATACATGATCCGGGCATGACCGGTCGGCTGAAGACTGAACAGAGCCGCTACATCTCCAATTGTCGGTCACTCGATTTGCAGCAATGGCGTCAGCGGCCTTTCCGACTCAAACTCGCGGAACATCTGGCCCGCCTAGCAAGCCCGCTCCTGTGACGAATGAAAGATTGGACGCGAGCAGGTTGGGCTCGCACCTCAGATGCCGCAATGAGCGCTAATAAGATGACCGCTGTTCTCATTTTTCATCTTCTCACATTGGGGCGTTTTGCGATACGGGCGCTTCTCGAGCCTCGGCGTGCTAGCCTCTTAGCGGGGGAAATCCCACACTCCCTTGATGCTAAGTTGTCGTGCGCGTGTCTTCAACTGAATAGAACGGCCGCTACACACGCGAGAGCTAACATCAAGTCATCGGGGCACCGAAGAATGTCATGACCCCCATAAGCGGAGCACGCCGACTCGGGCGGAGATATAGCGATCACCTGCTTACGGCGCTGGCCATAGTGCTCGCGCTCTATATGTTCGTATTCGCACCGTTTCACGCGATGGGCTTCTTTATATTTCATGGTTTCATCACGATCGCTTTGGTCGGCATCATTGGTGCAATGATCGCAATCGCGGACCGCCCGGTGGCGCTTTACACGATGGCGGTCGGGCTTGGCGCTAATGGTGCTGTTTTGTTTCTGCATCTGTTTTACCCGCCATGGCCGTACAACCTCTACATAATGGCGGCAGCCTGGCTTGGGATTTCGATCTCGTTCGGAGTGGTCGTCGCTGAAGCGGTGTTTGGAGGTGGCCGCATCACCTACCATCGTATCATAGGTGCGATCCTGCTGTATTTGCTCATCGCGTTGGCTTTTGCGACGCTCTACATATTTGTCGGATTGCTGTTTCCTGAAGCCTTCAAGGGAATAACATTTGCAGACGATTGGGGCGTTGGCAGCGCGGCCATTTATTTGAGTCTGGTCACTCTGACCTCGACGGGATACGGCGACATCGTTGCGGTGCATCCGATCGCACGAAGCCTGTGCAGCATCGAAGGCATAATTGGTCAACTTTTTCCCGCAATCCTGTTAGCGCGGCTTGTCACGCTCGAACTAAGTCAGAGCAGTCCTAACGAGAAGTCAGTGAACGTTCCTTCAACTACTCTTGGAGAACCCGCGACAAGCAGCGCAGTCGACGGTGCGATAAAGCTCGGCTTCGCCGACAGCATGCGGACCTTCGGGCGAGACTATAGCGACTGGTTGCTCACATTATTGACCGGGCTGCTCGCGCTCTACATGTTCGTATTTGCACCACTGCATTCATCTGGTGTCTTTGCATTTCACGGTTTCACAATCGGCGCGCTTATCGCCATGATCGCAGCCATGCTCGTCATTTCGGATCATCGGGTCGCACTCGCGATCATGTCGGCGGGAGTCATCGCCAACGTGGTGGTCCTGGTGTTGCGCCTGCTTTATGAGCCATCGGTGTTCAATATTGTTGCCATGGCCGGTGGCTGGCTTGCTATTGTGATTGCTCTCGGGGCGGTAGTTGCGGATGCCGTGTTCCGGCGTGGCCGCGTTACCTATCACCGGATCGTTGGCGCTGTCCTGCTCTACCTGCTGATCGGACTAGGATTCGGAACGCTGTTTGTCTTGGTCGGGCTGTGGTTTCCAGATGCTTTCAAGGGAATAAGTTTTGCGGATGACTCGGCCCTCGCGAGTTCGGTCTATTATCTGAGTTTGATTACGCTCACATCTACCGGCTTTGGCGACATTGTCCCTGTTCATCCGTTAGCGCGCAGCTTATGCAACATCGAGAGCGTGGTCGGCCAGCTATTCCCCGCAACGCTGCTGGCAAGACTCGTCGCCCTCGAACTGAGAGACTCGTAGCTCGACCGAATCGAATGGGGCACTTCGGCTTTGGCCTAGCCGAACCGCTCTGATCTCGTTGTGATGCCGGCTATTGGCGGCAACTCGGACGCCGGCTGTGTTCGCTTCGGCCATCGCTTGTGACTCTCCTGGGTAAATTCGAGCATAGGCCAGGTCGGCATTCGGCTCTGGTCGGTGCAGTGTCTCAGTACTTGCCGTGCCCATCCCGTTCGCTTTTGGAAGATTATTCTCATGGCCGTAAGCTCGGTTTTGCGGGGCGAACCGCGAACCATTCGTGGCAGTGGGGAATAATCTTCTCCGGCTGGGGGAGCGCTACCGAGACGCATTAAACCGGTGGGAGCTGCGTAGCCGATGGCGGATATCTTGTTGGGAAAGTCCGGCGTCACGACTGCTGAGCGGCTCGGCGTTCTGCGCGCGTCACGTCCCGGGCCGCTTGTCGACGTGGGCGAGCGATGACCAAGGTCCGCCGTGGTGCAATCGCGTTTGGTTTGTTCTTCCCGCGATCATTTCTGATCAGCCACGGTGAGCGGACATCTTCAGTACCCATCGCGAGGTCTCAAATGGGCATGAAGCGGAAGAGGACATGACCGGATGTCGGGGCGCGAACACAGGCGGCGTCTTCATTGTCCCGCGGTTGACGCCCACTTCTTTGCATTCATTGTAGGTCTTGAAGTTGGCTCCGTTTCGGCAGCTCGCTGGATAGGTCCCGAAGCCGCCGCCAGAGATGGAACACGCTACAGCAACCTTGAGCGCAGTGGGCGGAGCTGCTTTAGGGGCGGCATTGGCAGAGGTGATCGACATAAGGGTTCACCTGGCAAGGAGAAAACATCAAAGTCTTCGGCGCCGTCTTCTCCAAAATGGAGGATAGCCTTCCGCTACGGGCCGATTTTGTTGCAAAAGTTGGCTGTTATCGATGGATCGTTCGGCCATCTCGCTAAGGACGACCGGCTTTGATCCGCCGGTCGAGACGCTCTCTACGCAACTCCAACTCTACGCGGTGCACACAGCTTGTGTCGGTGGCGGCCGTGCGACCAGGCTCGCGAGCCGCCGCAGGTTCTGAGCGATGGCGGCCAGAACAAACTCATCCTGGGCGCCTCGGGGGCCACGCAGTCGCAGTCAGCCGAGCCTCAGGATGCGCTTCAGGTGTGCGAACCGCATCTCAATCTTCTTTCGCTCACGTCGCGATTGCTCGAAGCCCTCGGTGCCAGCAAAGGAGCGTGCAATGTCTCGGGCGTGTTCATGGACGTCGCGCGGGATCTTGCGCGAGGGCTCCTTTGGGGAGCACTGCGGTTTGAGTGGGCATCCATCGCTATCGAGCTTGCTTGCGCGTTACAGAAGCGTCTTGCCCTTGTGTACTGTGCCGCTCGTCCCGAGCCGCTTTCCACCTGGGCAGTGGTAGACGTTGCTGGCCGTATCATATCGAAAGTCGTTGCGCGAGAAGGTGCCATCCTCTCGCTTTGACTTGTCGATGACCGGAATGTGTGGCGTGATGTCCTTCTCGACCAGCCAGTTCAGCATCGGAGCCGATCCATAAGCGGTATCGGCCGCGAGCCGCTCCGGCTTGAGGCCAAAACGCTCCTTCATCGTGCCGAATGGATGTTCGACCGTCTCCCGACGCTGGCGCATGGCTTCTGGGTTTGCATCAAGCCGCTGCTGCACGGCCTCGAGCAGATGCTCGTGATCACCATCGTGTAAATTCGCCGCTCTGGCCCCGTCGTGCACTGCGATTTGAGCGAACAATTTTGACAGGCCGTGGTCCAGTAGCGCCGCAGCATCTTGCCGTCTTCGCTTGTGTAGCGATATCGCAGCCGCTCCCCAGCTGGACAGCGGTAGGCGTCCTAGCGCCTCATCGATTCCCCCACAGAATCACGGGAGAATCATAACAGCACCCCAGCGTTTTCACACAGCCAGGGTCAAAAGCGGCCGTGGCGCACCATGCCTCGATTGGTCCGCCAAGGGCCAGGATGAAGCATGGCTCCAGCACATTGGCCTGGCCAGATAACGGGCGACGCCTGAGACATTGGTTTCAACTCAGATGGCAGCTCCGGCCAGCAAGAACGCGCCGCCAAGCGCGACCATCACAAGTCCAGGCCAGTTCGATTTGATGCCGAAGCCGCTGCCCGGTCTTTCAGGCTCCAGCGTGTCTCGCCCGGAGCGAAGCCGCTTTCCACCGCTGAGTCGGCTTCGCCAGATGGGTTGAAATGCCATTTGGAACACGCCGCCGAAAACAAGGAGCGCACCAAGCCATATGAGGGTCATGCTCGCCTCCTTTACCCGCCAACGCCGAGAGGTTGCTGGACCGAGAACCCCCGGTCCATTCAGCATCTGTCCGCTGCTCTCGGAATCAGAGAACGCGGGTGCTTTCCTGCCATGATTCCGGAGCAGCTCCGCAGATTGCGCAGACCGCGTCACCTGTATGCGGTACCAAGAACTTTTCTCGGAGCGTCTGTATTCAGCACCGCAAGTGCATTGCACAACCGTCACCATCCCGGTGATATGTGCTTCGGATCAGGAATTTCCAGCCGCAACTTTCCTTGTTCTCTCGCGAGTTTGGCCGGCGCGCTTAGGGAAGTCCGCTTGGGGTCAAAAGCAGGGGTCAGTCTATCAGTCGGGCGGCGTCCGAAGGCCTCGACGTCTACGTCACCAGCAAGGACATCGACGGAAAGACGCTGACCGAGATAGCCGGGCGCCCGGAGGCGCGTGGTGTTTTTGTGCGCAAGATCACCCGCGGTGCGACCGCCATCGATATTCCTATTCTGCCCGACACTGAGCTGCAGCGGGGCGATATAGTCACTCTGGTCGGACGCACGCCGGAGATAGCGGCGGCGACGAGAATGCTGGGCTATCCGGACCGTGCGACCGACATGGCAGATATCGCGTTCATCGGCGCGGCCGTTACGCTCGGCGCCGTCCTCGGCACGCTGGTCTACACCATCGGCAGAGTGCCTCTTACGCTGGGCACCTCCGGCGGCGCGTTGATCGCCGGACTAGTCTTCGGCTGGTTACGCTCGGTGCGGCCGACGTTCGGACGGATTCCTTCATCCACCGTGTGGTTCATGAACTCGGTCGGCTTGAATGTCTTCATTGCCGTGGTCGGCATCTCGGCGGGGCTCAGCTTCGTCGCCGGACTCGAACTGCTTGGCTTCAGCCTGCTGCTCTGGGGCGTGGTGGCCACGATCGTCCCAGTGACCTTGGCGATGCTGGTTGGAAAATACGTCTTCCGATTCCACGACGCCATCGTGCTGAGATGCTGCTGCGGGGCTCGCACGACGACTGCTTCGCTGGGCATGGTGACTGATCGGGCTGGAAGCAGGATTCCCGCACTGGGCTATCCCGTTCCCTACGCGGTCGCGACTACGACGCTTGCGCTCGGCGGGATGGCACTGGTTATGCTGTTGGGCTAGGTCACCTGTCAGACTGGTTTTGTGCGCCAGGAAGCGCGCGGAACGCTCGATTTGGATACGACGACCTATGTCGCCTTTGGGTCACAATCGGCCGATGGCAGCCCATCCTTGGGCAGCATCTTACCGCTGCTAGAATCTACATCCTCGGGGGCAGTCGGCGGAGCTACCGAAACGACTCCGATGCACGGTGTCACGCGAGCTGCGAGTCTGATTATAGCCTGTCGCCGACACCGATGCCCCGCGGACGCGACGGCTCCTAGAGGCAAATCTGGCGCGGCCGATAATGCGTTAATGTTCGCAATTGGCCCGGTGCCGTGCGGAAAGCGGCGGTCCTTTCTTCACGCACCTCGTGTCCGAATTGGAGGCGGTATCACACCTAGTCAACGACGTGATATCCGCCGTCGATATAGATGGTGTCGCCGGTGATCAGCCGAGCCACATCGTGAGCTAAAAACGCCGTTGCTGCGCCGACGTCTTCAATGCTCACAAGCCTGCGTGCCGGGGCCTTGGCCTTCGCCTTCTCGAGCAGCTTATCAAATTCAGGAATGCCGGACGCCGCCCGGGTCGCAAGAGGCCCCGGAGAGATGGCATGAACACGAATGCCTTTCGGACCGAGTTCTGCAGAGACGTATCTGACAGCGCTTTCCAGCGCAGCTTTGGCGACTCCCATGACGTTGTAGTTCTTTACGACGGTCCGGCTGCCATAATACGTCATCGTAAACAGGGTTCCGCCTTTCTTCATCAGTGGTTCAGCCAAATGAGCCATCCGAAGGAAGGTCCAGCAAGAAACCTGCATGGTCGTCAGAAATCCCTCCAGGGGAACGTCGACTAGTCGGCCGTGCAGCGCCTGCTGTGGAGCGAATGCAATCGAATGCACAACAAAGTCCAGTTCGCCCCAATCCTTGGCGATTTTCTCGAACACGGCTTCCATTTGTCCCGGGGCGCGGACATCAAGCGGCATCACGATGGAGCACTCGAGCGCGCGCGCTAGCGGATCAACGTGCTTCTTGGCCTTGTCGTTGAGGTAAGTGACCGCGAGATCCGCACCGAACGCGCGGAAGGCTGCCGCACAACCCCATGCAATAGATTGCTCGTTTGCGATGCCAACGACGAGCCCCTTTTTCCCTTCCAGCAGCTTGGCCCTCACGGCTGGAATCAGTCGAGCCTTGCCATTATTCGGTATGTCGAGGGGCTCTCCACGCGCGTACCTCTCGGCAGCCTGCTTCAGGATGTTGAAGGCTTGGTGTCGATTCTTGGCTTCGGCAGTTCTTGCGACTTCCTGACCGTTCACCTTCAGCTGTCCTTCGCCCCATGGAGCTACATTGATTTCGAACCGGTCCTTGCCAAGGATTGTAAAAAACTGCTGAACCGTGGCTCCTCTACCTGTTGGCATCTCCTTATTGGGTTCCCAATTCGCAGTGTGTAGCGGCATAGCAATGACCTTGGATAAGTTGCTGATTACTTTTCGTCTCGATGCGACGCGCCGAAAGTTGCTCGATAGATTACCCAGTAGACGGCGCCGACAAGGCCGGCACCGCCCACGATGTTGCCCAGCGTTACCGGCACGAGATTGTGGAATATGCCGGAAATGGTGATGAGCGACGCGTCGAAATTTGCCGGAGCGTGACCCGTCTGGACCAGCAGCCACGCCAACGGCAGGAAATACATGTTGGCAACGCAATGTTCGAAGCCGGCTGCTATGAATGCCGAGATCGGCAATACGACGGCAACCATCTTGTCGGTGACCGATCGGCCCGCATAGGCGAGCCAGACTGCCGCGCACACGAGCACGTTGCACAGGACGCCCTTGAAAAATAGCGTCGCCATATCAGGCCGAATCTTTCCCGCTGCCGTGTTCAGGACCGACAAGCCGATGCGGCCATCATTCATGTCCAGATGATGCGAGAAGTAGACCAGGACAACGAGCCCAAGCGCTCCCAACAGGTTTCCCAGCCAGACGATAGTCCAGTTGCGCAGCATCGTGCGGGTCGAAACCTTGCCGCTGGCCCAGGCCATCACGATCAAATTGTTGCCCGTGAATAGCTCGGCTCCGCCGACAAGAACGAGGACCAGCCCGAGAGTGAAAGCGAGCCCTCCGACGACGCGCACGGTGGCAAAGCTGAACGTGGGATCGCTTGCAACGATGGTATAGTAGACCGCGCCAAAGCCGATGCCGCCGCCGGCAACGATGGCCAGCATGAAGGACGTGAGAAAGGGCAGAGTGGCCTTCTTCACGCCGACCCTTTCGACAGCTTCCTTGATCTCCGCAGGGCTGTAGGCCTCCAGATTGAAGATGGGGACCTGTGGCGAGGGCGGCGATTCGGCCATCCTGATTTTCCTGCGCTGAAGCCGCCGTCACCCGCCCGCTGCGCCACCTAGCGTCAGGAGCCCGACGATCTGCACCGCTATCACCTTCACCAGCGTCATCGATGGGAAAATCATGGCGTAGCCGATGTCAGGCCGCTCTGTCGGCGCCATCTTGGTCGAGTAGACGAGAATGGCGGGATTACCAGTTGCACCTGACGCGACGCCGACGAGGTCGTCATACGGAATGCGCATCACGTAATGACCGACGAGCAATACGATCGCCACGGTGGTGAGGAGGACAGCGGCACCGATGAACAGCATGGTGAAGCCCGATTCGGCGACCGTGCGGACAAAGGGTTGCCCCGCATTGACGCCGACGGTGGCAAGAAACATCGCAAGGCCGAAGTTTCGCAGGACGATGTTCGCCGGCAATGGCATTGTCCAGAGCATGGGCCCGGTGCGACGCAATTGGCCGAGGATGAGGGCGACGATCAACGGTCCGCCACCGATGCCAAGGGTCACGATGCCGACGCCCGGAATTGGGATCGGAATCAGGCCGAGTAGAACGCCCATCACCATCCCGAGCCCGAGGGAGACGTAGCTGAACTCGGCGGTCGCCTTCACCGTGTCGCCGAAATGCTTGCGGATTTCCTCTTTGCGATCCGGAGGCAGCAATATGCCGACGCGGTCGCCAAATTCCAACATCAGATCGGGTGATGGCACAAGATCGGCATCGTAACGGCGCACATGCAGGAGGTGTGTCGCAAAGCCTGACGGCATAGGGAGACTAGAGAGTGGAATCCCGACCACGCTGGCTTTGCCAACGAAAACGCGAATGTAATCCAGATCGGCGCGGTCGCTCGCCAGCCGGCCCGGGTCGAGCTTTCCAACCTTGGCTGCGGCGTTTGCGATAGCCTCCTGGCTTTCTGCAACGACCAGTACCGCATCACCAGGGGACAGACTGGTGTCGCCGGTCGGAACGATGTTCTGCCCGGCCTTGCGAACCATGGTGACCTGGACGTCACTCAGAACTTCCTTGCTCAGCTCATCAAGGGTATGGCCGGCAAGGCCGGCGCCAATCGAAATCTCGCCCATGTGAAAGCGCTGGACCTTGGCCGGAAATTTCGGCTTCACCATGCGCGTCATGAAGTAGATGCAGAGGATCGGGCCAATGACGCCGAACGGGTAGGCGATCGAATAGCCGATGGATGGATCCTTGCTCTTGGTGACGTCAAGCGCAGCTTGGAGGGTCGCCGTGCTGGTCATCGACCCCGCGTAAAGGCCAAGCGTATGTCCCATCTTGATACCAAAGGCTTGGCCGAGCCCGAGTGCCACGCCGAGGCCGGCGAGACACGCAATGAGGGCGAGAAAATTATACTTCCGGCCCGAGCCGACAATACCCTCGAAGAACTGCCGGCCGTAGAGGATGCCGATGCCGTAGAGGAACATGATCAGGCCGGTGAGGCCGATCGGACCGATGATCTGGGCTTTCGGCGCGAACGCACCGATGGCGAGGCCAACAAAGAGCACGGCGCCGACGCCGAGGGAGAAGCCGAAGATACTGATCTGGCCCACCAGGTAGCCGACGCCGATCGCCAGAAATGCCGTCAGGATCGGCTGGCTGCCGATGATGTCCCGGGCTAGATTCAACATTTCATTCTCCACTTCAATTTGGAGCAATCAGCGGGCGTTACAGCCCGCATCGCGAAACTGGCCGATGACCCTATTCACCAATTCGCGGGAGGGCGGTGGCGTGTCGTAGTGCTTGTAGTCGAGACCCATTGCCTTCCACTTGAACTCACCCATTTGATGGAAGGGCTGAACCTCGACCCATTCGACGTTTTTCATGGGCGCTACGAATTTGGCGATCCCCTCGACATTCGCCGGATCATCGGTCGAGCCTGGCACGAGCGTGAAGCGGACCCAAACGGGCTTGTTGGTCGATGCGAGGCGCTCGGCGAAGCGCAGTGTCGGCGCGATGTCTCGCCCCGTCACCTTGCGATAGGTGTCGGGGTTGGAGCTCTTGATGTCGAGCAAAATCAGGTCGACGACTTTGAGAAATGAATCGTCAGCTCGATCTCCGAGGAAACCCGATGTCTCGATGGCCGTATGCAGGCCCATCGCCTTGGCCCCGGCGAAGATGCGTTTGGCAAAAGCGAGCTGCACCATCGCCTCGCCACCCGAGATGGTGAGCCCGCCGCCGAGGCTGCGCAGCGAGGGAGCAAAATCAGCAAGGCGCTTCAGGACCTGTTCGGCCGACACATGGGTGCCGTCCTTGAGGTGCCATGTGTCGGGGTTGTGGCAATAGGTGCAGCGCAAGAGGCAGCCAGACATGAACAACACGACACGCAGGCCCGGACCGTCGTATCGCGACGACGTTTCGTAGGAATGGCAGTACCCGAACGCACCTTCCTCGTCCTTGAACTTGTCCTCATCGGGAGCGTCGGGTGAAACACCCGTACGCAGGTCGTGGCGGCTTCCCGATTCGAGTGCCTGCGGGGTCGACATTGTGGAGACCCCGGTTCAGATCTGGCCGTGGAAGGTACGGCTGATGACGTCCCTCTGCTGTTCGGGTGTCAGGCGGACGAAATTGACGGCATAGCCGGACACCCGGATCGTGAGCTGCGGATACTTATCCGGGTTCTTGACGGCGTCCTCCAGCGTGTCCTTGTCGATCACGTTCAGGTTCATGTGGAAGCCGCCGCGCTTGAAATAGACGTCGAACGCCTTGGTGGCTTCGTCGATCAGTTGAGTTTCGGAGAGATGCGCCTTCTGCGGTGCGACCGACACCGTATAGCTGATGCCGTCGAGCGAGTCTTTGTAGGGCAGCTTTGCGACCGACAGGCACGACGCAAGCCAGCCATGGCTGTCGCGGCCATGCATCGGGTTTGCGCCAGGTCCGAACGGCTCACCCTTGCGGCGGCCATCCGGCGTATTACCAGTCGTCTTGCCATAGACGACGTTGGAGGTGATGGTCAGGACGCTCTGCGTATGCGTCGCGTTCCGATAGGTCGGATGCTTGCGGATCTTTTCCATGAACCGCGTTACGAGATCCGATGCGATCTGGTCGACCCGGTCGTCGTTGTTGCCGAATTGCGGCGTCGAAGCGTTGCCCTCGTTCTGGTAATCGACAACCAGTCCATTCGTGTCGCGAGTGACACGGATCTTGCCGTATTTGATCGCGCTGAGACTGTCGGCGACCACCGAGAGTCCGGCGATGCCGAATGCCATGGTGCGCAGTATGTCGCGATCATGGAGCGCCATCTCCAGGCGCTCGTAGAAGTACTTGTCGTGCATGTAGTGGATGCAGTTCATGGCATGCACATAGGTCTTGGCGAGCCACTCCATGGTGGTGTCGAACTTCGCCATGACGTCATCATAGTCAAGGAAGTCGCCGGTTACCGGCAGGGTCCGGGGCGCGACCTGGTCGCCGGAAACTTCATCGCGGCCGCCGTTGATGGCATAGAGCAGAGCCTTTGCGAAATTCACCCGAGCCCCGAAGAACTGCATCTGCTTACCGAGGCGCATGGCCGAAACGCAGCAAGCGATTGCATAATCATCGCCCCAGTACGGGCGCATCAGATCGTCGTTTTCGTATTGCAGGGACGAGGTGTCCTTGCTCACCTTGACACAGAAGCGCTTGAAGGGCGCCGGCATGTGATTTGACCACAGCACAGTGATGTTCGGCTCCGGAGCGGGGCCGAGGTTGTATAGGGTGTGGAGCATGCGGTAGCTGCTCTTCGTCACCAGCGCTCGCCCGTCGAGGTCCATCCCGCCGACGCATTCGGTTGCCCAGTAGGGGTCACCGCTGAACAGTGCATCGTAGTCGGGCGTGCGCAGGAAGCGCACGATGCGCAGCTTTTGCACCAGTTGATCCCAGAGCTCCTGCGCGTCGGCCTCGTCGAGAGCGCCCTCTTTCAGGTCGCGCTCGATGTAGATGTCGAGGAAGCTCGAGATGCGTCCGATGGACATGGCCGCGCCGTTGGCTTCCTTGATCGCGCCAAGGTAGGCGAAGTAGGTCCATTGGAATGCTTCCTGCGCGTTTGTCGCGGGCTGCGTGATGTCATGGCCATAGAGCTTCGCCATCGACGCGAGGTCTTCCAGCGCCCGCATTTGCTCTGCGAGTTCTTCGCGCTGGCGGATCACTTCATCCGTCGGCCACATGTCGTCGATCTGGGCCCGTTCTTGCCGTTTGACCTCGCGCAGGCGGTCGCTGCCGTAAAGTGCGACGCGGCGATAATCGCCGATGATGCGGCCGCGGCCATAGGCGTCGGGAAGGCCGGTGATGATGCCGGACCGCCGGCAGTTCATGATCTCCGGGGTATAGGCGTCGAATACCCCATCATTGTGCGATTTGCGGTATTTGGTGAAGGCTTCGTGCACCTTTGCATCGGGCTCGAACCCCGCGGCTTTGAGGCCCGCTTCCACCATGCGCAGTCCGCCGAACGGAAAGATCGCCCGCTTGAAAGGCTGGTCCGTCTGGAGGCCGACAATGACCTCATTGTCGCGGTCGATGTATCCGGCCTGATGCGCCAGCATTGTTGACGGATGCTGCGCATCGACGGCGAGAACGCCCTTTTTTCTTTCTTCGGCAAAATAAGGCTGCAGCTTCGCCCACACCGCCTTGGTGCGCTGTGTGGGGCCTGCAAGGAAGGTCTCGTCTCCAGTATAGGAAGTGACATTTCTAACGATGAAGTCGCGTACGCTGATGGAGGAAGACCAGTCGCCGGGCTGGAAACCCCTCCAGCTATCCACTTTCGCGTCCTTCCTGAGCGCTGCGCTGCCCTTCATGGCGAATCTCCCTGGCCAAACGATATTGTTGACCTGGCCCTGCATCCGACCTGAAACGATGCATCGGCGCGCCAGGCTGTTGGGTGATGCTAGAGGCACCAAGCCGACGTTCTGCTTGATCTATGTCAAGCTGGAGATGCGTACTGCGGGCATCAGCTAAGGCGAGCACCAGCGAAGACTTGTGAGGCGTCGGCGGTCGCGTGGATCGTCTCGCGCTCGACTCCGAAGGGAAAGCGCTCGTTGACCTAGATCAAATTTGCAGCGCGCGCCCCAATGGATTGGCCGTGAACGGTCGAACGCCGCAGGCGCGACCAGGATCGACCACGTCCTCGAAGGTCTAGGGAACGGAGCTCACCGATGAGTGCTATGCCAGCAGCGAGTGGGACGGGATCGAAGTACGACAGGCTGATTACGGCAGCGAAGAATGCTCCGTCGGTTTCGACCATCGTCGTGCATCCCTGCGACGAGAGCTCGTTGCGCGGGGCGATCGAGTCGGCGGAAGCCGGAATTATCAAAGCGGTCCTCGTTGGCCCCGCAGCCAGGATTCGGGACATCGCTGCCAGGCACAACCTCAACATTGGCGGTTATGAGATCATCGACACGCCTCCCACAGAGGCCGCTGCTGCCGCGAGGAGCGTGGAACTGATCCACGAGGGCAAGGGTGAAGTCCTGATGAAGGGCAGCTTGCACACCGACGAGATCATGCGCGCCGTTACGGCAAAGGTGGGTGGGCTGCGCACGGATCGGCGGATCAGCCACGTCTTCATCATGGATGTGCCGACCTACACTGAGACGCTTTTCGTGACAGATGCCGCCATCAACATCTTCCCGGATATCGATGGCAAGCGCGACATCATTCAGAACGCTGTCGATCTCTACAACGAAGTCGGCTTCGGCACGACGCCGCGAGTGGCAATCCTCTCGGCGGTCGAGACCGTCACCTCGAAAATCCCTTCGACCATCGAGGCTGCAGCGCTTTGCAAGATGGCCGATCGCAAGCAGATCACAGGGGCGGTGCTGGACGGGCCGCTCGCCTTTGATAACGCCATTGACATGGAGGCCGCGCGCATCAAGGACATCAAGTCGGAGGTCGCCGGCCGGGCGCAGATACTGGTCGTGCCCGACCTCGAATCCGGCAATATGCTGGCGAAGAACCTCGCTTATTTCGCCAAGGCTGATGGCGCCGGCGTCGTGCTTGGCGCGCGTGTGCCGGTCGTGCTGACATCACGGGCGGATTCCGCCCGGTCGCGGATGGCGTCCGCAGCGGTAGCCGCCCTTCATGCCGAGGCCCGACGGCGCAAAGCGCCAATTGCTGCAGCGTGACCGTTATGGACACGATCCTCGTCAATGCCGGCTCTTCCAGCGTGAAGTTCCAGATCTTTGCCGTGGACGGCGAGGACGCCTTGCGGCGGCAGGTCAAGGGGCTGATGGACGGAATCGGTAGCCGGCCGCGGTTGCGCGCCAGCGGCCCAACCGGCGATCTGACCGGGCCTATCCGATCGAAGCGGTTGCCGACGTTTCGGCCGCGATGTCGGTCGCAGGTGCTTGGCTACGCGACGAGCTCAACATCAATCCCGTCGCGGTTGGCCATCGCGTCGTGCATGGCGGGCCGGATCATGCGCGCCCGGTGCTGATCGATCACGCCGTGGTGTCGCGGCTTGAGCGATATGTTTCGCTGGCACCACTGCACCAACCTCATAACCTGGCTCCGGTCAGGACATTGCTGAGCAGGTTCCCGACGCTGCCGCAGGTCGCCTGCTTCGATACCGCGTTCCATCGCGACCACGATGCGCTTGCGGACCACTACGCGATCCCGCACCAGCTTCACGCCGAAGGCATCAGGCGCTACGGCTTCCACGGGCTGTCCTATGAATACATTGCGAAGCGTCTGCCGCAGGTAGCGCCTGACATCGCCGATGGACGGGTGATCGTCGCCCATCTCGGCAGCGGTGCGTCAATGTGCGCGATGAAGGGTGGAAAGAGCGTCGAGAGTACGATGGGCTTCACGGCGCTTGACGGGCTTGCGATGGGAACGCGACCAGGCCAGCTCGACCCCGGCGTCGTGCTCTATCTCATCTCGGAAAAGGGCATGTCGGCATCGAACGTACAGAGCTTTCTGTACCGCGACTGTGGCCTGAAGGGCCTGTCCGGCGTCAGCAACGACATGCGCGAACTTGGGACCAGCGGGGACCCGCGCGCAGAGTTCGCGATCGACTACTTCGTCTACCGGATCGGCTTGAACGCCGGGATGCTCGCAGCTGCGCTGGAAGGTCTCGACGCTTTCGTGTTCACGGCTGGGATCGGCGAAAACTCGGCCTCCATCCGCGCCCGCATTGCGGAGAAGTTGGCTTGGCTCGGTATAGCCCTCGATGGGCCCAGAATGACAGGCATGCGAGCAAGATCTCGCGATCTGACAGCCGTATTTCCGTCTACGTAGTTCCCACCGACGAAGAGCTGATGATTGCGCGGCACACGCTTGCATTGCTCATGAGCCGGCGATCGCCCAACCAGAAGCGCAATACGGTATCGTGAATATCCGGAGGATCTGCGTCGCGCTGAAGGGGTATCGAGAATATGGAGCGCCTTCACGTGAGTTGGAGGCCGAAGATAGCCGTAGTACCTCTGAGCGACATGCGCCGATTACGGCGTAAATGCACTGACCGGCTACTGACGCCGCTGCCTTGTACATAGCGGCAACAGAGATAGTCAGTAACAATGGTGACCAGCGAGCAGATCATCAGCTCAAGCAGGACCGTGCACTTCCTGCTTGGCGGCCGCGTGCAGCCTTGCGTCTTGGCCATCGGCCTGCACCGCGGCTGTCTCGATGCTTTCTTCGAAAGGTGGCACGTCGATGGTATCAGCGATGCGCTCTACTGAGCCGGCAATGCTGCGCATCGGCGTGGAAAAATCCGGCAGGTCGATCATGGCAAGCAAGAGGCCGGCGATCCAGAAGATGTGCATGTGGGTAAACAACGAGATCAGGCCGAGGACGGCGACGATCTCGAACTGAAGCTTGTGCGTCCGATGCGCCATCCGCTCCGGCAGGCTGTGCAGCTTCCAGTACAGGGTGCCCACCCACAGGACGGTTGCGACTAGGAAGATACCCATCGCCACCATCAGGGGATCCGACCCGTCCGGGCCGGAAATAAAAAACGGCAGGTTATGGGGGGCTAATGGATGGATACGTTCGCTCAAAGCGCATCTCCACGATCGCGGCCTGTGTCTGCCGGATAACAATCGCCTCTTGATGGCGAGAATCGATTGAGGGCGCCCGCAAATCGCAACCGGTGATGCGCTTGACCGCCTTCATGTACTTGAGGTGAAGGGCGCTGCCGTCTTTATCCGGCGGGGCGTTGCGCCCCAGTACCCGATCAGAGTCAGGGCACGTCTGCAGGTCAAGCTTGATGTGCGAGCAAGAGCCCAACGCGTTCTTCTCTGCCTCTTCCTTTGACGCTCCAAAACCAACAAACACTTGCACATGGCCAGCCTCGGTATCGGCCGGCGAGACAAGTGTGATCTCCGAAATGTAGTAGGACGAGCACTCGGCACCGATCACGGCCGAGTGCGCACCGGGAGTCACTAGAAGAGCGATCACCAGCAAGCCGGTCTTCATTTCTACTCCTCGCCAAACCTGGCGCAGCGACGGTTTATCCGTATTCCGAACGCTGCAGTGCCTGAGCGCACCGCAGACAGGAGGGCCTGCGAGCACTCGCAGTACTTACCTGGAGTTGCCGCCGCTTTCAGTTGCCTGGCTTCTTCAAAAGATCTTGCCAAGGGCGCCGTCCATACGCGACCCAGCGTGACGTCCAATGAATGTGCCTTGATTTAGATCAACGGTTGTTGGTGACCGCCGCGCTCGATTGGCGTTACCCGGGTCTGTTGCGTCGCGGCGAGCGCCTTCGGTCGCCGGCTTGGATCACCCCGACACCAAGATGGCCATCATGACGAGCATCGATATCACATATCGCTATTGCGCCGACGATACTGCGATCAGGCCGTTGCCGGCCGACAGCAGCGCTGCCTTGCTAAGACTGGAGCAGGGCAACAGAAGTTTCGCCAGGCTTCTCGACCAGGATGACAAAACGCGCGGGATACAGCAGATTATCCCGGTTGATCTGCGTGATTTGGGCTTTGCAGCGGGCGCCAGCATGGTGCCAAAGCAACGGCCTTTCGCGGCTGTTCTGGGCTGCGCCGATGCCCGTGTTCCGGTAGAGCTCGTTTTCAACGAGGGGCCCAACGATCTTTTTGTCGTCCGCGTTGCAGGAAACGGCCTGGGTGCGGAAGTGCTTGGAAGCCTGAAGTATGCGGTTGAGAATTTGGGCGGCAGCCTCAAGCTTATCGTTGCGCTGGGCCACAGCGGATGCGGTGCGCTGACGACGGCCGTGGACGTTTTTCTGAACCCAACGGACTATCTGCCGCTCGCGAACAAGCACACTCTTCGCGGCATTCTCGATAGGTCGCTCCTTGTCGTCCAGACGTCCGCGAGAAAGCTACTGGCGGCGTTTGGTCCAGATGTCGTCATGCGTCCGGGGTATCGAAAAGCCCTGGTTGAAGCCTCAATCGTGACGAATGCGGCGCTGGCGGCTTACTCCATACAGGAGGAATTGAGGAGCAGCGGGCTAACTGATATCGGGGCAGTTTACGGCGTCTATCTGCTCGAGACCCGAGAGATATGGGCTCCTCGTATTGGCGAGAGTGAGGGGGGCGGGTTGGCCGCGGCACCTCGGGATCTCGCAGGCTTTGTCGACCTTGGTGAGGCGATCGTGCGATCGCGTCGCATAGCGTCAATGATCGATGCCAGCAAATGAAGTCGCTCCGCGAAGCGTTGGACTAACGGACGCACAACAGGCGCATCCATTCCTCGCGAATGCTTACGGCGGATAAAATCTAGTATCCTTCGCCCCATCGATGCCAGTACTGGCATTGAGCTTGATCGAATTCTGACGGTTGATCGGTAGAGCAACCGTGAAGCCCGCCCGCACGTTTTCCTGCTCATTGTCGCCCGGGAGACGCTTGTGGTTGTAGCTGGTCGACCGTAGTTAATACCAGTGTTGGAATGCTCCAGTTCCGGCCTTCGGAGATCGTCACTGGTTCCTGCAAATCTGTGACCAAATCTAGGCTGCCCAACCCCAAACCACCGCGATCCACCATTGACGTGGATCAATCGGACGTCTGCCGGGAGCGCGCAGGTACGCATGTCCGAACGGCTGATCTGATGCCGCGGTGGCGGACGCACCCTCGGAACTCGGTGTCCAGAGACGGTGACCAATGGCTCGTCAATTGAAATGCGGTGGAAAGCTACGATGCTGCAGTTTCTCGTCGGCACGCTGGTCAGCCTGGTCAGTATTGGGCTGCACGCACTAGCGACCGTCGTTGCGATCGGTTTTGCCCGCAGCGCCGGCCTGCGTCATACGGCGCGGCCGAGATCGCATTTGATCGGCGTGATGATGGCAACTGCCGTGGTGTTGATGGTCGCGCACATGCTCGAAGTTCTCGTGTGGGCTGCGACTTACGGCATTGTCGGTGCGACAGCTGTCGAAAATGGACTGCTCTATTTCGCCTTCGTCAATTATACAACGCTCGGCTACGGCGATGTCACTCCGGTCCGCGAGTGGCGGCTCATCGGCCCACTCACGGCCATGAACGGGGTGCTGCTGTTTGGATGGTCGGCGGCCGTCCTGTTCGAGGTTCTCCGCAAGACGCTCGACCATCTCGAAGCCGCCAAGGCACCTGGATTTACAAAGTCGTAGTCCCGTGACCGGGACGGGAAAGACATGGGTGACATGACGGCATCGGGACTCATCGCCGATTTCCTGTTCGGCTTCGGCGCGCTGTTCGCGATCATCAATCCTTACGGGCTGGCCTTCATCTTCCTGGACAAGACGAGGGGCCTTTCGGACGATGAGCGGGCCAGTCTTGCGGGGCGCGTCGCCGGATATGCCTTCGTGGTCCTGCTGGTGTCGCTGTTCCTCGGCAGCCAGATCCTTAACTTCTTCGGCGTGACCATCCCGGCCCTGCGCATCGCCGGCGGCCTCGTGGTCGCCTCCGCCGGCTGGTCGATGCTGCACGCCCCGATCGGCCCGGCGGGACCGCACGAGGCTTCATCGTCAAATCTTGCGACCATGAAGCGCATGGCCTTTTTTCCGCTCACGATCCCGCTGACGACTGGACCGGGGACGATCGCGACAGCCATCGCGATCGGGATCAGCCGCACCAGCAGTCTCGATGCGATGTTCGAATCCTCGATCGTCTCGTTTCTTGTGGCGCTTGCCGTGACTGCCGCGATCTATCACGCCTACCGGAAGTCGAGCGCGATGGCGCGGCTGTTTGGCGAGGAGGGCACCAGCGTGGTAACGAAACTGTCAGCATTCCTGCTGCTTTGCATCGGTGTTCAAATCATTGTCACCGGCGTGTCCGAGGTCGCGCAATCGATATTGGACAGCGCTACGCGCGCCGCACAATAAACGCCGGCCAGGGCCGCGAATTGCGCCGCAGATCAAGGCTGCAGATCGAGACTGGCGAGTTGCTGCCGGTCGAGGAGCACGATCTGACGCTGGGTGTTGCCCACGAAGCCGATAACTCCGAGCTCGTGCAGGCGTGACAGGGCGCGCGAGACGGTTTCCAGCGTCAGGCCCAGATAGTCAGCGATATCGCGCCGCGACATCGGCAATGCCATGACACCGGCAGCGGTCAGACGCTTGTCCATCTCGAGCAGGAAGGCCGCGACGCGTTCCAGCGAGGTCTTGCGTCCCAGCAGCAGCATGTGGTCTTCGGCGTGCTGAAGATTGTTGGTGGTCATGCTCAGGAGATTTCTGGCCACCATTGCATCGGTCTGGGCGACCGTTTCCAGACTATGGCGTCGCACAAGGCGCACGGTGGTGTCGACGATCGCCTCGGTCGTGAATCGGTGCTCGCTGGAGTTCTCCAGCCCGAAAATGTCGCCGACGAGGTGGAATGCGCCAATCTGCCGCCGGCCATCCGACAGCAGCTTGTAACTTCGTACCGCTCCGGACTTGACCTGATAGACATATTCCGCTGGCTCTTTCTCGCCGTAGATTTCGGTTCCCTTCCGATAGGAAAATTCGCTTAAACTGACCAGCGCATTTGATTCACTTCTCATGCCGAGGTCACGAAGCGAATTGGGACGTAGAGCGGAATCCGTTGTGATGCGAACAAACATAGGCCAACTCCTCAGCTCTCGCCGATTGGTCAGTCAGGCGAAATTCTTAGCCGGAATGCGCCGCGCTATCCCACTCCCGCCGAATTGATTTTCGATTATGGAAGTGGTTCAATCCATTGGCCCAAGGTTCATTGTACCAAGGGACAGGGCAGCCGCTTGGTGCGCAGAATGAGAAGGTACCGGCGCTGCGGGAATTTGGCTCATTGCATAGCGGATATTTTCATTCCCAATCTGTTGAGGATGGTTTTGCGGGTTGAGGGGATCTCAACGGGTCCCCGCTGGAATTGGCAAGAGGTGGAGGGTGCCGGGTCTCGTTCACGTTGTCGATGACGACGAGTCCTTTCGCACGGCGATTGAGCGCCGGCTGAAGCTCGCGGGTTACGACGTTGCCACTTATGCGTCGTCACAGGCGCTGCTGGAGTCCGCGCCGAATGACGAGCAGGCGGGGTGCATTCTGCTCGACGTGCGGATACCGGGACTGAGCGGCCCCGATTTACAGACCCGATTGGTCGCGTCCGGCTCGACTTTGCCGATTATCTTCCTGACCGGACATGCAGATACGCCGACCACCGTGCGGGCGATCAAGGCCGGTGCGGAAGACTTCCTGACCAAGCCCATATCCTCGGAGCAGTTGATCGATGCCATCGAGCGCGCGCTGGCGGGCCAGCGGACGTCGCGCGCCCAGCGCAGCAGGCTCGATGCGTTTCGTGGGCATCTGGCCACGCTGACGCAGCGCGAGCGACAGGTGTTCGATCTCATCGTGCGCGGACGGATCAACAAGCAGATCGCGCATGAACTCGGGACCACCGAACGCACCGTGAAGGCGCATCGCCATCAGGTGATGGAGAAGATGCAGGTTCATTCGCTTGCGGAACTCGTTTCGATCGCCGAGCGGCTGGGAATGCTCGATGTGAATGGCGATTAGCGCGTCTGTTTTCAATTCGCACAGTTCCCTCGATGTCCCTTCCCGAAGGGACAATAGAAAAGTCGTTGGCTCAATGCTGCGATGCGGGCAGGCTGTGGCCTATTCCCCGATGCACGATGGACGGCCGGGTCATATTGCGTTCAGCCATAGCGCATCACCGCTGATGCGCCTGAGAGGGTCCCGGTGCCGACACGCCAATCCGTTTTTATCGTCGATGACGATCCGTCCGTTCGGACAAGCATGTCCAGGCTGTTACGCGCGCATGGCTTCGTCGCCACGCTGTTCGACTCGGCCGGTGCCTTGCTCGATTACGGCGGATTGGAAAGGGCGATCTGCATCGTGCTCGACATCAATCTCGACGGGAAATCCGGCATCGACCTGCGCCGGAGCCTGACCGAGAAGGGCGTCACCACGCCGGTCATCTACATCACCGGCAACGACAGTCCCGCGAACCGCACCGCGGCGATCGCATCAGGCTGCGTCGCCTATCTCAGCAAGCCATTTTCCGCAGAATCTCTGATCGAGTCGGTGACGCGCGCGGCCGCCGCATAGGGTTCCGATCCGCTTACTCCTCGACATGCTGCTCCAGTGTCTTCGCCGGCGCCCCCTTGTGAACGGAAGCAAACTGCGCCAGCGGAATCGTGGTCGTCAGGGCAAGGAGGTTCGAATCGACGAGTTCGAGCGTCAATGCCTTGCCGGCCTCCATCTCTTTGATGGCGTTCGGCGCCGCTACGTCTGCCGCGATGCACAGATTGGTGAGGCACCAGGTATAGGGTACGCGGAAGGGGGTGCCTTGGTCGACGCTCAGTTTGGGTGGCTGCTGCAGGTACATGCCGACGGGTACGAACAATTGCAGGCGAGCGTTGGCAGAATCCTCGCGCTGGATCAGGTCGACGCGCACTGCCGTCTGGCCTGTCGGAAATTGGCCGGTGATCGAGGTGCGGCACAGCGTGGGCGCGCCACCGGCCTTGAAGCAGAGCTTCTGCCAGTCGCCGTAGCTGATGTCCTTTGCTTCGCGCTGACCACGCGTTGCGAATTCGGCGGGCTTATCGGCCTGGGCTGTCTCCGGTGCGGCACGGCCTGGCAGTGCTGCGGTGCCGGCGATGGCGATGGCGATGGCGAGAAGAGAGGCAAGGCAGTCGCGTGCATTGGGCATGGGTACGCCTCCGGATTGGAGCTCTATTTCTGCGCGTCGAGGAACTTCGTCACTAGCGGCGACCACAGCGGGATCGCATCCGGCGAGCCGATGAAGAAATGCCCCTCGTTGCCGAACGGCGGCATCAGGTGATACTCGGCCCTGCCGCCCGCAGCAGTGAAGGCCTGATACATACGCTTCGACAGGTCGGGGCCGAAGAAGGTGTCGTTCTCGATATAGATCCACAGCATCGGCACCCGCGATGTGCGGCCGAAATCAGCGGTCGCCTCGACCAGCTTGTCCGGAGCGCAATTGTTGTTGGGCTTGCCGCCGACGCGCCCGCCGCGGCCCGCGGCGAAGGTGATAATGGCCTTCACCTGCGGCGGGTTCACGCTCGACAAGGCGATCGAGGCCCAGCCGCCGGCAGACTGCCCGACCACGATCACGTCTTTGGGGATGATCCGCTTCTCGGCCGCCATGTAGTCGATGATCCAGAGATCGACCTGCGCGACCGCACGTCCCGCATCATGGAAATTGGGATTGATGCACTTGCCGACCTTGGAGAAGAACGGGCCAAAGAGGGCGCGCTCGGTCATGTCGATGGCGGCTGCACCGTAGCCGGTGCCAACGGGCGCCACCACGAGGTAGCCGCGCTTGGCGAACCATTTGGCGGCATCGCGGAATTCGACGAGCGGGAAGAAGCTGCGATCAGTCGGGTTGAGCGACACACCATGATTCATGATCACGAGGGGGAAGGGACCATCGCCGACCGGGCGCACCAAATAGGCGAACATCGGCAGCGGCAGTGGCAGCACCCAGACTTCCTCCTGGATGCGGCTGGCATCCTCGGCGCGCGCGGGTGCGGCCAAGGCCACAAGGACGAGCAACGTGGCCGCGACGCGTCCCAGCACCAAGTTGACCATCCGCCCCATAGCTGATCTCTCCCTTATGCGGTGTAGGTGGCAGCCACGATGATCGGGCCCAGCACGGTCAGAACCACGTTTCCGACTGCATATGGGACGGCAACGCCGAGGACCGGTGTCTGGCTTTCGGCGATTTCGCACGCGCCGGTCACGGCGGCATCGACCGTCATGGCCCCGGCCAACGCGCCGCAGGTCACGACCGGGTTCATGCGCAGGACGTGACGGGCAAATAGCGTTGCCACGATGAGCGGCACGATCGTGATGACGAGGCCCATGCCGACCAGCAGCATCCCGTGGGCCTGGATCGCGGCCCAGGCAGCGGCGCCGTTGCCGAGCCCGATCGCCGCGATGAAGCCGCCGAGTCCGAGATCGCTGAGGGTCTGCTGCGCTGCCGGCGGCAACGCACCCAAGGTCGGCTTGCGCGTCCGCAGCCAGCCGCAGATGAGGCCGGCGATCAATGCGCCGCCACCGCCGCCGAGCGTGAGCGCGACACCGCCGATCCTGAAGCTGATCAACCCGGCGAGCAGACCGGCCGCGATGCCGGCCGCAAGAAACGCGATGTCGGTGCGATCGCCCGAACGCAGGACGTGGCCGATGGCCTTGGCGGCACGCTCGATGTTGCGCGTGGTGCCGACAAGCGTCATGACGTCGCCGACATAGATTCGCGTCTCCGCGCTCAGGGGTACCTCGCGGCCCATACGAGTGAGGGCTCGCAGGAAAACACCTCGGGCGTCGGTGCCGACGCGCGCGGCGATCTCCTGGATCGAGCGGCCATGGAGATGACGGTTGTCCACGAGCACCTCCAGCACGTTGCCCGGGACGGCTTTGAGGATTTCGTCGGCATCGATCTCCGTGCCGATGATCGGCCTTGCGGCGACGATGACCGCGGTACGGCCGGCGATGACGATATCGTCGCCGGCTTCGAGGACAGTGTCCAGATGCGGCTCGACATCCGCGCCCTGCCGGACGATGCGCTCGACGACCGTGCGACTTCCAATCTCCTCCTCGATCGACTTGACGGTGCGGCCGGCGCCTGCGGTCACGCGATAGGCGCGGGCCTGAAACTTGCGGTAGGAGAGGTTTTCGGCTTTTGGCGGATCACCGCCGGCAAGCTCGGCCTCGAGCTTCTTTGCCTCTACCTTCAGATCGATCCCCATCAGCTTCGGCGCGACGAAGGGGACGAAGAGCAGTGTGAGGATGTAGCCGAGCACGTAGGTCACGGCATACCCTGCGGCGATGTTCGCCTCCTGCTGGCTGAGCACGTCCCTTGGCAGGTTGAGCTGGGCCAGCGCGCCCGATGCCGTGCCGATGACCGATGATTGGGTCAGGGCTCCGGCCGCGATGCCGGAGGCCGTTCCGGGATCCAGCCTGAAGCCGTAGGCGAACAACAATACGATAAGAAGGCCCGTGCCGCCCAGCACCAGTGCCATCGCGACCTGGGCAAGCGTGCGGAAGCTCAGGGAGGCAAAGAACTCCGGTCCCGACTTATAGCCGATCGTGAATACGAACAGGCTGAACAGGATTACGCGGAGCAGGGGCGGGAATGAGAAGTTGCCGAGTTGCCCGAGCAGTACAGAAACGATCAGGATGCAAGCTGTGGTCCCGATGGCAAAGCCGCGGATTCGGACCCGTCCGAGGATGGTGCCGACCGCAATCGCCAGCAGCAGGAAGATTTCCGGTGCGGTGGTGATGATCCACCTGACGGTATCCATAGTCGCAATTCCCCCGGCGCTTTGGCACGATTTGATTGGCGGTGCGAGGGACATTGCTTGATCCAGATCAAGCTCCGACGGGGACGGAACGATCCCTATGACTTGATGAAGTGTTTGCGACAGCCCTCACTACCGACATGAGTCCGATGGACGTCGCTGTCGGCGCGGTCCGCCGCGATGGATCGGTCGAGATCGTCCTGTTGCTCGCCTTCGCGGGCGGCTACATCGACGCCTATACCTGGATCATCCACGGCGTGTTGATCGTTCTGCTGCGCTGCGAAGCGACGCCACGTGGGGTGACCTGATGAATTCGCCTCCCGATCCCGTTTGGACGCGATTCTTCCCGCCCGCTGGGTGGCTTGCAGCCTACCGACGTGAGTGGCTGCCATCCGACGCGATCGCCGGCGTCACGCTGGCCGCTTACGCCATCCCGGTCTCGCTCGCCTATGCCGCGCTGGCTGGCCTGCCGCCGCAGATCGGCGTCTATGGCTACATGCTGGGCGGCATCGGCTACGCCCTGCTCGGGTCATCGCGCCAGCTCGCGATCGGGCCGACCTCGGCAATCTCCCTGATGATTGCAGGCACGGTCGGTGCGCTGGCCGGAGGAGATGCGGTGCGCTACGCTCAGATCGCGAGCCTCGCGGCCTTTGCCGTGGCGGTGCTGTGCCTGATCGCCTGGCTTTTCAAGCTCAGCGTCTTGGTCCGGCTCGTCAGCGACAGTATTCTGGTCGGCTTCAAGGCGGGAGCTGGGCTCACCATCATCATGAGCCAATTGCCGAGCCTGCTCGGGGTCGCGGGGGGCGGCCACAATTTCTTCGATCGCGCCATCAAGTTGGTCGGGCAGCTCGGCGGCATCGACCCGCTGGTGCTGAGCATCGGCGCGGTCGCGCTCTTGTTGCTCCTGCTTGGCGAGCGGCATTTTCCAGGAAAGCCCGTCGGCATCACCATCGTTGCGCTTGCAATCATTCTGGCAACACTTCTGGGCCTCCCGGCGCTCGGTGTGCCCGTCACCGGGAAGATACCGGAAGGGCTGCCGGCGCTGGCGATCCCAACATTCGGCCTGCTGGAATTCGACGATCTGTTTCCGCTCGCCGCAGGTTGTGTTCTGCTGGCCTATATCGAAGGCGTGTCGGCGGCCCGCAGCTTTGCCGCCAAACACGGTTATCCACTCGACGTTCGCCAGGAGTTCCTGGGATTGGGCGCGGCGAACCTTGCCGCTGCTTTCGGCCATGGCTATCCCGTTGCCGGAGGCCTGTCGCAATCGGCCGTCAACGACAACGCCGGGGCGCGGACGCCGCTGGCGCTGGTGATCTGTTCGGTGACGCTCGGGCTGTGCCTGTTGTTCTTCACGGGGCTGCTGACCAACCTGCCCAAGGCGGTGCTCGCCGCGATCGTCTTCGCCGCCGTTTACAGGCTGGTCGATATTCGCGCGCTGCTGCGAATGTGGCGGGTCAGCCGGATCGATTTCTATGCGGCGGCGATTGCCCTGATCTCCGTGCTGCTGCTCGGCATCCTCCAGGGCGTCTTGCTGGCGTCGATCGCGTCGATCTTCCTGCTGCTGGCGCGGGCCTCGCGGCCGAATGTCGCGTTCCTGGGCCGGTTGCCGGGGAGCGGCCGATATTCGGACATTGCGAGGCATGAGGGTGTCGAGCCCCTGGTCGGAATCATCGCCTTCCGGCCCGAAGCGTCACTGCTCTACATCAATGCCGAGACGATCCTGGAAACCGTCATGACGGCGCTGCGGAGGTGGCCGGACGTCCGGCTGGTGGCGTGCGATCTGTCGGCCTCGCCCTATATCGATCTGGCGGGCGCGAGCATGCTGCACGACCTCCACGACGAACTCGCGTCACGCGGGGTCACCTTCTGCATCGTCGGGGCGCATGCGCAGCTCCGCGATCTCCTGCGTGCCGAAGGACTCGCGGAGAAGACTGATAGTGGCCAGTGGCTGCGCTCGCTCGACAGCCTGCTCGACGATGATCAGGCGAGCACCGCGCAACGAACGGCCTGACGCGTCGTATTGCGTTGCGAACGGCACAGCATCCCCTTTCGGAATGCGCATGACCGTTGACTTGGATCAATGGAGCGACCTGCGCCGTATTCACGATCCCGCATCACCGTTGCCCTCATGGATCGGGAGAGACGCATGTCCAAAGAGCCCAAGGCCGCGCAGAAGCGCATCGACCAGTTCTTTTCCGGCCCCGGCGCGCGGGCAGACGACTGGCGCGACCTGGTCGAGGCCGCCAAGACCTGGGCCCGGGTTGGTCATCGCGCAGCCTACGACGCAGCGCTGGCTGATCTCTCGATCACTGAGGAGTTTCACGGCTATCCGGGCCTGCAATTGATGGCGGCGCTGCGGGAGGCCGCGGCCGCCGGGGACGGTGCGACATCGTTTGCCCTTGCAACAAGGATCGCCCAGGCGCTGGCCACGCGGTCCTTCCGCCAGCATGCCGGCGACTGGAGCGCAAAGGACGACGGCAATGGCGATGCGCCGGAATTGGTGCCGCCTACCTTCGGTGCCCACGCGGCGCGCCGGCCTTATTTCGAGACGCTGATCGTAACCGGCGTGTCACCCGGCCAGTGGCCGGCGCTCGCGGCCGAATGGCGCAAGCTGCGGCGTCCGGTCGATGCCTTCATCTATGAACCCGTTATCGTAGGAAGCCTGGAAGATGCTTTCTGCGCGACGATACTCAATCCGAACATCGGCGCCGTCATCATCAACGAGGGATTTGGGCTGCGTTCGCGGCACAACGCGCCGGTGCTGCGTTCGATCATGGCCGCGGCCGGTCTCAACGACGAAACCGACGCATCCGCGCTGCGGCTCGCCCAGATCATCAAGCGCGTCAGGCCCGAGCTCGATCTCTACATGATCTCGAACCGCGACGTGGAAGAGCTGGCCGGCAATCCCGAGGCGGACGTGGTTCGCCGCATATTCTATTCCGTCGAAGAGCTTCTGGAGCTGCACTTGTCGATCCTCGAAGGTATCCAGGATCGCTACGACACGCCGTTCTTCGACAATCTGAAGAAATATGCCCAGCGCCCGATTGGGACCTTCCACGCGCTGCCGATCGCCCGCGGCAAGTCGATCTTCAAGTCCGACTGGATTCGCGACATGGGCGAGTTCTACGGGCCGAACCTGTTCTTGGCCGAGAGCAGCGCGACCACCGGCGGCCTCGACAGCATGCTGGAGCCGACCGGCAACATCAAGAAGGCGCAGGAGAAGGCGGCAAGGGCGCTCGGCGCCGACCGCGTCTTCTTCGTCACCAACGGTACGTCGACGTCGAATAAGATGGCGGTGCAGGCGCTGCTCGCGCCCGGCGACATCGCGATCGTCGACCGCAACTGCCACAAGTCACATCACTACGGCATGGTGCTGGCGGGAGCGCAACCGCTCTATGTCGAAGCCTTCCCGATGACGGAATATTCGATGTACGGCGCGGTGCCGCTGAAGACGATCAAGCAGGCGCTGCTGGGCGCCAAGGCTGACGGCCGGCTGGATCGCGTCAAGATGGTCGATCTGACCAACTGCACCTTCGACGGCCACATCTACAACACCCGCCGGGTGATGGAGGAATGTCTCGCCATCAAGCCGGACTTGATCTTCCTGTGGGACGAGGCCTGGTTTGGCTTCGCGCGTTTCTCGCCGTTCCTGCGGCGGCGCACCGGACTAGGCGCCGCCAACGAGATCGAGGCATGGATGCGCGATCCGAAGTCGGTCGCGGCCTACGAGGCGCAGCAGGCCGAGCTCGGCAAGAACCCATCCGAGGAGGTTCTGCTCAAGACCCGGCTCATTCCCGACCCGAGGCAGATCCGCCTGCGCGTCTACCAGACCAACTCGACCCACAAGTCGATGTCGGCCATCCGCCAGGGTTCGATGCTTTCGGTCAAAGACGTCGAATTCCACACCGTCGAGCAGCAGTTCAAGGAAGCCGT
Source organism: Bradyrhizobium sp. 1(2017) (assembly GCF_011602485.2). Lineage (NCBI taxonomy): Bacteria > Pseudomonadati > Pseudomonadota > Alphaproteobacteria > Hyphomicrobiales > Nitrobacteraceae > Bradyrhizobium > Bradyrhizobium sp. 1(2017). The sequence goes on from NZ_CP050022.2 coordinate 3,239,018, forward strand.
CTTCACCCACGCCTCCACCAGCCCGAACCAGCAGCTCATCGCCAGCCTCGACGTCTCGCGGCGGCAGATGGAGTTGGAAGGCTATGGCCTCGTCGCCAATGCGATCGAGATCGCGTTCGCAATCCGCCAGGCAGTCAACAACAACCCGCTGATCTCGAAATATTTCCGGATCCTCGGCGCCGACGTCATGGTGCCGGCACAATACCGCCAGAGCGGCTTCACCGACTTCCTCGCTCCCGGCGTCAACTGGGCGAATACGCTCAAGAGCCTGGACGACGACGAGTTCTGCCTCGACCCCACCCGCATGACGCTGGTGTGCGGCATGGCCGGCTATGATGGGACGCAGTTCAAGGGCCTTCTCGCCAGCGAGTACAACATCCAGGTCAACAAGACCTCGCGCAACTCGGTCCTGGTCCAGTCCAACATCAACAACACCCGCAGCGACGTCGCGCATCTCGTTCGCGTCCTCGCCGAGATCGCGGGCGAGATCGATCGAGGTCTTGCCCAGGGCGGCGCCAATGCCCGAAAGACATTCGAGGGACGGGTGACGAGCCTGATGAAGGACGTGCCCGATCTGCCCAACTTCTCGCATTTCCACCCGAGCTTCCGCGGCGATGCCGGTGCCAAGACGAACGAGGGCGACATCCGGACCGGCTTCTACGCCGCCTATGATGTCGCCGGCTGCGAGCACATCCGGCTCAACGATCCCGAGATCGACCGGCGGCTGAAGTCCGGTCCCGAGCTCGTCTCGGCGAACTTCGTGATCCCGTATCCACCGGGCTTCCCGATCATGGTGCCCGGCCAAGTGATCACCCAGGAGACCATCGACTTCATGCGTAAGCTCGATGTGAAGGAGATTCACGGCTACGACGCCAAGGAAGGCCTGAAGCTCGTGCGCACCGAAGCTTTGGCGAAGCTCGGCCGACCGAAGCCCGACGCGAAGCCGAAGCTCAAGGCCGCATCTTAAGGCTTGGAGGGGACCAACATGCAATCGTTTTTCCAGTTCTTGCAGCAATATCCATATCTGCTGCTGTTCTTCGTCGTTGGTCTCGCCGTCTATATCGGCCGGGCCAGCATCAAGGGTTATGGCCTCGGCATGGTTGCCGGCGCCATCGTGGTGGGGGCCGGGCTCTCGGTTTGGGCGTCCAGCTATGGTGTGAAGCTCGAGCTGAACAACTTTGTCAAAAGCCTGTTCTACTATCTCTTCATGTACGGCGTCGGCTTGCGGGTCGGTCCGTCCTTCGTCAACAGCCTGAGGGGCGACGGCATCAAGTTCCTCGTCCTCGCCGTCGTGTCGAGCGTCCTCGGCCTCACGCTGGTCGTGCTGGGCGCCAAGATGTTCTCTCTGCCACCCGGTGCTGCCGGCGGCATGCTGGCGGGATCGCAGACGATGTCTGCTGCGATCGGTTCGGCTGAACAGGCCGTCACGTCGGGCGTCGTCAAGCTGCCCGAGGGCATGAAGCCGGAAGACGCCACCGGCATGATCGCGCTGTCCTACGGCATCACCTACATCTGGGGTACCGTCGGCATCATCCTGATCTGCAAATATCTGCCACGGTGGTGGGGAGTTGACGCCAAGGCCGCCGCGAAGCAGTACGAGCAGGAGTTCGGAGTCAAGGATCTCGAAGGCGGCGGCCTGACCGGTTATCGCCAGTTCGGCCTGCGTGCCTACCGGCTCGAGAATCCGGCGACAATCGGCATGAGCATTGCCAAGTTCCGCATGGTCAATCCGGAATACCGGATCGTCAATGTCGGGCGGAACGGCGAACCGCAGGGGGCCGATGCCGATCTGGTCCTGCAGAAGGGCGACATTGTCGCCCTTGGCGGAGCAACCGAGCATCTCACCGGCAAGATGGGTCTGATCGGGCCGGAAGTTGCCGATGCCAAGACGCTCGGCATCCCCATGGACCAGGCGGACATCCTCATCACCAACAAGGAGATGGTGGGACGTACCTTCGAATCTTTCCGCGACACGGCGATCGCGGGCCAATTGCAGGTGACCAAGGTCGAGCGCGGTGGCGTCCAGATTCCGGCTGGTCTCAAGACGAAGTTGGAGCGGATGGACATCGTCTCGGTGGTCGGTCTGAAGTCTGCCGTCAACGAGCTTGGCGAGATGTGGGGCCGCATTGCGCGGACCAACACGTCGACTGACTTGCTGACCCTATCGGTCGGCATGATCATCGGCTTCCTGATCGGCATGATCGAGTTCCCGGCGTTCGGTGCCAAGGTCGGCCTTGGCAACGCCGGCGGCCTGTTGCTGTCGGGCGTGATCGTGTCCTCGGTGGTGTCGCGGCTGCGCTTCTTCGGCAACACGCCGAACGCGGCGCGCAACGTGCTGGAGGATCTCGGCCTGGTCGTCTTTGTCGCCATCGTCGGCGTCAATGCTGGCGCGGGGTTGCTGGCGCAGCTCACCGGTGCGGTCGCGCTAAAGATCTTCATTGTCGGCTTCATCGCCTGCACGATCCCGCCGTTCATCGTCTGGGCGATCGGGTTCCATGTCTTCAAGATCAACCCCGCCGTGCTGATGGGCGGCGTTGCCGGGGCGCGGTCTCATTCGGGCCCGTGCCGCGAGGCTGCGGTCGAGATCCAGAGCTCGGTACCCTGGATCGGATTCCCGGTCGGCTATGCCGTGTCGGGCATCCTGCTTACCATCTTCGGCTACTTCGCGATGCTGCTTGCACAATGACCACAAAAGGGGAAAGAAACGTCATGAGGAAAGTTACTATCTGCGCCGTCCTGATTGCATCGATCGCAGCCGCTACCGGATTCAGTACGCCGTCGCGTGCTGACACCGGCCAGGTTGCCGTCGTGTTTACCAAAGGCGGATTCGTCATCGGCGTCGGGGGCGGTGAGGGCGTTCTGGTTTACCGAGGCAAGAAATATCCCTTCACAGTCTCCGGCATGAGCGTCGGCCTGACGGTCGGAGCGTCGACCACGAAGTTCGTCGGCCGCGCACTCAATCTGAAGGGGCCGCAATCCATCGAAGGCTCTTATGCCGTGGGTGGCGCCGGCGGAGCCGTCGCCGCAGGCGCGGGTGCCGTTCAGCTGCAGAACGCCAATGGCGTGATCCTTCAGCTCAGCGGTCCAAGGGTCGGCGCGGAAGTGTCGGCTGCGGTCGGCGGCGTCACGATACGCCTGAAATAGGCTGGCGCCGATTGGGTCGCGCGAAGGCGCGGCCCAATCCTGCTCAATATCGTTCCTCCACGAACTTCAGTCCGCGCAGGCTCGCCTGGTCGTTGTAGCGCCCCTTGTGGGACCGTGCCGGCAGCTTGACCTTCTCACGCTTGATCTTTTTGTAGGGTATCGTTCTCAGGATGTGCGAGATGACGTTGAGCCGCGCGCGCCGCTTGTCGTCGGAGCGGATCAGTCGCCACGGCGCATGTTTGGTGTCGGTCGCCTCGAACATCATGTCACGCGCGCGCGAGTAGTCATACCAGCGCCCGAAAGACTCGGTGTCCATCGGGCTCAGCTTCCATTGCCGTAGCGGATCCTCGATGCGCGCCTGGAAGCGGAGTTCCTGCTCCTCCATCCCGACCTCAAGCCACAGCTTGATCAGGATGATGCCGGCGTCCACCGCGAATTTCTCGACCAACGGGCACAATTCCAGGAAACGCTTGTGCTCGGCCGGCGAGCAGAAGCCCATGACATATTCAACACCGGCGCGGTTGTACCAGCTGCGGTCGAAGATCACGATTTCGCCGCCGGCCGGGAATTGCTCGATGTAGCGCTGCAGGAATAGCTGGGATTTTTGCCGGTCGGAGGGCGCCGGCAGGGCGCAGACACGGAACACGCGCGGGCTCACCTTCTCGGTCAATGCCTTGATAGTCCCGCCCTTGCCGGCCGCGTCTCGCCCCTCGAAGATGATGATCACCTTCAGTTTCTCGGATTTCACCCATTCCTGAAGGTGACAGAGCTCGACCTGAAGTTTTTCCAGCTCCTTCTCGTAATCCTTCCGCTTCATCCGCTCCGCAGGCGCGTCCTTGGCCATGCCGTTTCCCCCTGCTGCGCTTCATTCATCCCAGGCGATGGTCACGCCGATATCGCCGGGCACGCCGCCAGGGAAATCGATGATCTGATAGGAAATGCGGTAGCCACGCGGTTTCAGATAGTCGGTCCAGAGTTGGAAGATCTCCTTGGGAATTCCGGTCAGGGTGTTCTCCCAACCCTTCTCCATTTGATTGATGGCCCGTCCCTTGTCCGTGCAGAGCGAGTTGGGGAAGCGATAGACGAGCACTTCCGTCAGGCCGTTTCGCACCGCGCGCTGGATGATGGTCGAGGCAAGCTTGATCTTCTCCTCCTCGCTCTTGCCCGAGGGTTTGCTCAGGCGTTCAATCAGAGCGCGCTTCTCCGCGTCGGCCGCGGCTGCGAGGCGGACATATTGCTCCGCCTTTTCGGCCTCCTTGAGAGCGGCTTCCTTTCGAATTTGGGCGGCGTTGGGGATGAGATCGTCGAGGCCCGGCATGGCTGAGGCTCCTGATGATTGTCCAATCAGCATCCGGAAAACGCTAGGTCGGCCGGAAGGCGTTCCCTTGATTCAAATCAAGCAAATTGGGAAGCTGCCTGAACACAGTGCCGCAAGTGCACCTTTGCTGACCGGGAGAGACGTTTGAGCGACCAGCTTCATCCGATGGCCCCACACCATCTGCCGTTCTTTCTCGCACCGGGAAGCGGTACCGATACGCTGATGGTGGTGATGGGCATATTTCTGATCGGCACCATCCTCTGGGTAGGCACGCTTTATTGGAGGCTGCACAGCCTCCCCGAGCGCATGGCGCACAAGTCACAAAAGCTGCAGTTCGAGATCGTCGCGGTGCTCGGCCTGATCTCGCTGTTCACGCACCTGCACATCTTCTGGGTTGCAGGCCTCCTGCTCGCCCTGATCGACATTCCTGATTTTGGAACGCCGCTGCGCAGCATCGCCGACTCCGTCGAGAAGATCGCCGATGCGTCGCCAGGTCAGGACGATGCGCCGGTAGAGGCCGCGCCTGGCCCCGCGGCTGCGCAGGATAGCATCAGGAAGGAGCCCAGCCATGCTTGAGCTGATGATCTGCTCCCTGGTGACGATCCTGCCGGACTATCTCTACCGCCGCTACGTCCAGGGCAAGCGGTTCGGCAAGGAGATCACCTTCTTCTCCGTTTGGTACGAGCTGCGCTGGGGCATCACCGGCTGCCTGATGCTGACGGTGTCGCTGATCACAGTGATCTTCTACTTCCACCCCTCGACGTCATCGGCCACGCTCTATTTCCGCACCGTGCCGATCCTGCCCGAAGGTTCAGGCCGCGTGGCAGAGGTGAATGTCAAGTTCACCCAGGCCGTGAAGAAGGGCGACGTGCTGTTTACGCTTGATGACTCCAAGCAGAAGGCTGCGCTCGAGACGGCGAAGCGGAAGGTGGCTGAGGTCGACGCCACAATGCAGACGGCCCAGGCCGACGTAATCAAGGCCGAGGCGCAGGTCGGCGAGGCCAAGGCCAACTATCAGCAGGCCAAGGACGAGCTCGAGGTCAAGAGCGAGCTCCAGCGCCGCAATCCCGGCATCGTCCCGCAACGTGACATCGACAAGCTGCAGGTGCTGGTCGATCAGCGCCAGTCCGGCATCGATGCCGCGAACGCCGCAAGACAAGCGGCGGCGTTGCAGGTCTCGACTTCGCTGCCTGCGCAGAAAGCCAGCGCGGAGGCCGCGCGCGATCAGGCCCAGGTCGATCTCGACAAGACCATCGTGCGCGCCGGCGTCGACGGCCGCGTCGAGCAGTTCCTGGTTCGTCCCGGCGACGTCGTCAATCAGCTGATGCGCCCCGCCGGCGTGCTCATTCCTGAGGAGGCGGGCCGCAAGGTGCTGCAAGCCGGATTCGGCCAGATCGAGGCGCAAGTGATGCAGACGGGTATGGTCGCCGAAGCGACTTGCATGTCGAAGCCATGGGTGATCATCCCGATGGTGATCACGACAGTGCAGGACTACATCGCGGCCGGACAGTTCCGTTCCGGCGAGCAGTTGCTCGAGGCGCAGAATGCGATTCGACCCGGCACCATCCTCGTGTTCCTGGAGCCGCTCTACAAAGGCGGTCTCGACGGTGTGACGCCGGGTAGCAGCTGCATCGTCAACGCCTATACCAGCAATCACGAGGAGGTTTCGGCCAAGGACACGCCCGCGGGCCGGAGATTCGTACTGCACGCCATCGACGCCGTCGGCCTCGTTCACGCGCTGTTGCTGCGCATCCAGGCGCTGCTGCTGCCGGTCAAGACGCTCGTGCTGAGCGGACATTGAGTGTGGGGGAATGACAGGATGACGACACGGAAAGCAGCCGCGCTCGCTGCGATCATGCTCGCCTCGGGGCTTGCGGCAACCGGCCATGCCAATGCGCTCGAGCTCAACGGCGCATGGGCGACCGGCGCCGACAACTGCGCCAAGGTGTTCGCTCGTAAGGGAACCCAGCTCGGCTTTACCGAGATGTCGGATGTTTATGGCGGCGGCTTCATTGTCGATGGCGATCAGATCATCGGAAAATTCGCACGCTGCCGGATCAAGGCGAGGAAAGACAGTGGGCCAAACGTCAACCTGATTGCCGCTTGCGCCACCGACATGATGCTCTCCAGCGTCCAGTTCAGCCTCAAGGAGCTGGATGCGAACAGCATCATCCGCCAGTTCCCGGGTATGGAGGACATGGAGATCCGTTATCAGAGATGCCCGGCGTCCTAGCGACAAGATGTTCCGGTCTTGACTCATGTCAAGCAAATGAGTGGCCGGCGCCCTCAAGGTCCTTCACTCCTGGAGGATACGCGATGAGATCAACAACGACCCTTCGTGCGACATTGCTCACAATCGGCGCAGCGACACTGCTGGCGTCAACCTCGCCTGCGCGAGCGGATGACCCGGCCAAGATACTAAAGTCGATGACAGACTATTTGACCGGCCAGAAAACACTGGCCGCGTCCTTCGACAGCGATATCGAGATAATTACGCCCGAACTGCAGAAAATCCAGTTTGCGAGCTCCGGCCAGATCAAGCTGAGCAGGCCCGACAAGCTGCGCGTCAGGCGCACCGGCGGCTATGCCGACGTCGAGCTGGTCTATGACGGCAAGACCGTCTCGCTTTATGGCAACGACGCCAAGGCCTACATGCAAGCCGAGATGGCCGGCACCGTCGATCAGATGATCGCAGAGATGCAGAGCCATTCCGGCCTTGGCATGCCCGGCACAGACCTGTTGCTCACCAACACGTTTGACGAGCTGACGGCCACCGTTACTGAAGGCAAGCATGTCGGTCAGGGTGTGATCGACGGCGTCGAATGCGAGCACCTCGCCTTCCGCACGCCTGACACCGATTGGCAGATTTGGATCGAAACAGGCGCAAAGCCCGTACCGCGCAAATATGTGATCACCAGCAAGACGGTCACGGGCGCTCCGCAATACACACTGCGGATCAAGGACTGGAAGACCGACGTTCTTGCCGACGAGACATTCACGTTCAAGGCGCCTGCCGGTGCGGCAAAGATCGAGCTCAGCTCCGCCGCCATGGCCGATTTCGACGAACTGCCACCGGGCACACCGACAGGAGCCAAAAAATGATCGTGCTGCGAAAAGTATTGATCGGCGCGGCCGCAATGGTCGCCTTCGCCGCCGGACTGTCCTGGAATGGTACGTCTCGCCTCGGTGAGGGCACCTTGCTCTCGGAGGCACAAGCGAGGGTGGGGCGTCCGCTCACGCCGATGAGCTATGCGGGCGTCGCGCGTCGAACCACGCGCCGGGCGGTTGCGGTCGGTGCCGCGGCGGGAGCTGCCGGCGCCTATGCCGCCCCATCCTGCGTGCAGGTCGTGGACGCCTATGGGCGGGTCACCACCCGCTGCTGAGGCGTCGGGTTGGGCCTGTCCGCCCCGCGAAATTCCCGCTAGAATTGCCTGGAAAGCAGCAGTGGAAGCTGCGGGAATGGAGCTGAGCGGGCGCATGTGCCGTGTTTCGGTCAGGCCGTGGCCAGCCGCGGCCGCACTGTTGTGCCTCGGCGTGTTCCTCGCCGCGTGCCTGCCGCCCAAGCGCGCCGATGCCGTCGAGCGAAACCGGGGCGGCGAGCTCAAGCGCGTGCTGGTGCTGCACTCCTTTGGCCGCGAGTTTAGGCCGTGGAGCGAGTATGCGCGCGACATCAAGACCCAACTCGAGCGGCAATCGCCATGGCCCCTCGATATCCAGGAGCACGCGCTGCTCACGGCGCGGTTCAACAGTCCCGGTCCCGAGGCGCCTTTCGTCGAATATCTGCACTCGCTGTACCAGGGCGCGTTGCCCGACATCGTGTTGAGCATTGGCGCGCCTGCGGCCCGGTTTGCCCAAAAATACCGCGCGAGACTGTTTCCGGACACGCCGCTCATTCTCGCTGCGGTCGAGCATCGGCTAATCAATCGCGCCGATCTCAGCGGCAACGACGTCGTCGTGGCGGTCCGCAACGATTTCCTGGCCGCATTCGAGAACATCCTGCAGGTTCTGCCGGACACCAGGTCGGTTGCTGTCGTGGTCGGAGCCTCGCCGCTGGAAAAGTTCTGGCTGGAGGAGGTGAAGCGGGAGCTGAAACCTCTCGACGAGCGGATCGAGCTGGTCTGGTACTCGGATCTCTCATTCGATGACATACTAAAGCGCGCAGCAAAGCTCCCGCCACACACTGCGCTGTTTTGGGGCCTGATGTCGGTTGATGGGGCTGGGGTTGTCCACGAGAGCGACGTCGCCCTGCGAAGCCTGCATGCAGTCGCGAATGCTCCGATCTTCTCCTATCAGGAGCCGTTCTTCGGTGACAGCACCGTGGGTGGGCCGATGCATCGGATCACGGAAACGAGTTCAAGGACCGTCAGCGCCGCGATCGGCGTTCTCGGCGGCGCCAAACCGGGGAGCATCAATTACGAGCCTATCGGCTTCGCGGCGCCGCGATATGATTGGCGGGAATTGCGGCGCTGGGGCATCAGCGAGACCCGTTTGCCTCCCGGCAGCGAAATCCTGTTTCGCGAGCCGAACATCTGGCAGCGCTATCGCTGGCAAATGTTGATGATCGCAGCGGTATTCCTGGTGCAGGCTGGTCTCATCAGCGGGCTGCTGCACGAGCGGCGGCGGCGGCGGTTTGCCGAGGTCGAATCGCGCCAGCGTCTGGCCGAACTCGCTCACGCCAATCGCTATTCCGCTGTCGGCGAGTTGACCACGTCCATCGCCCACGAACTGAACCAGCCGCTCGGCTCCATCCTGACCAATGCCGAGACGGCGGAACTCATCCTCAGCGCCAATTCGCCCGACATCAACGAAGTTCGTCAGATTCTCGCCGACATCAGGCGCGACGATCATCGGGCAAGCGAGGTGATCCGCAGGCTGCGCTCAGTTCTGAAAAAGTCGCCCTTCGAGGTCAAGGACATCGAGCTCAACGATACCGTTCGCGAAGCGCTCGGCCTTGTGAAGGCCGTCGCCGACGGGCGCCGCATCGCTTTGACATACGTGCCTGTCCTGGCTGATCTCCACGTCAGGGGCGATCCGGTCCAGCTTCAGCAGGTCATCCTGAATTTGATCATCAACGCGATGGATTCGGTGTCCGATGCAGACGCCGGAAAGCGAGAGGTCAGCGTCTCAACCCTCCTGGCCGGCCATCAGGCTGAAATCAGGATTGCCGATACCGGACCCGGAATAGCCGCGACCGACCTCGCCAACGTCTTCGATCCGTTCTTTACGACCAAGCCGCAAGGCATGGGAATGGGACTCGCGATCGCCAAAACCATTATCGAGGCCCATCACGGCGAAATTGTCGCGGCAAACCATGCCGCGGGTGGCGCCCTGTTCACGATCCGGCTTCCGATCGCGAGCTGACCGAATGCCCGCGGTCGGCGTATTGACCTCCTGATGGATGCCGAACTGATCGAATGAGAGCTTGCTCTTGCGCTGCAGCAGTCTCGTTTCGTTGATCTTGATCAACGAACGCCTCCGATCTGGCTCGATCTTCCGAAGCTGAAGTGCGAAGGAGGATGTGATGTTTCGCTGCGGCAAGGTCCTGATGGCGCTTGCGTTCACAATGGCGACTTCGTTCGCTGCAACGGCGCAGACCCCAACGACGCCTGCGGCCCCGACTTCGCAGGCACAGCCGGCGAGCCCGCCGGCGCCGTCGGCCGAGCTTCTGAAGCCCGAGCAGCTCGAGGCTCTCGTAGCCCCGATTGCGCTCTATCCGGATGAACTCCTTGCCAACGTTCTGGCCGCCTCGACCTATCCGCTCGAGGTGGTGCAGGCTGACCGCTGGCTGAAGGAGCGCAAGAGCCTCAAAGGTGACGCACTGAAGACCGAGGTGGACAAGCAGGGCTGGGATGACAGCGTCAAGGCGCTGGCCAGCACCGCTTCCGTTCTGACCATGATGAGCGACCAACTCGAATGGACCCAGAAGCTTGGCGACGCCTTTCTCGCGCAGCAGCCCGACGTGATGGATGCGATCCAGCGTTTGCGCACCAAGGCCTATGACAACAAGAAGCTGGTCACGACCAAGCAGCAGAAGGTCAGTGTCCAGTCTCAGGAAGGCAAGCAGGTCGTCGTGATCCAGCAGACCGATCCTGCGGCCATGTACGTGCCGTATTACGATCCGGCGACCGTCTACGGCAGCTGGCCCTATGCAGAGTATCCGCCCTATTATTGGGGTTACCCGTCCTATATCGGCGCCGGAGTGATCGCGGCCGGCCTCGCCTTCGGCACGGCCTGGGCGATCGGGCGCTGGGGCAATTACTGGGGCGGCGGCTGCAACTGGGGCAACCGCAACGTCTATGTCAATCACCGTACTACTAACATTGGCAACGGCTGGCAGCACAATCCGGCGCACCGCCAGGGCGTGCGCTACAACAACGTCAATGTCCAGCAGCGCTTCGGCAACAACAACATCAGGGCCGGCGCGTCGGACCGGATGGATTTTCGCGGTCGTGACGGCAACCAGGTTCTGCGTCCCAATCAGGGCGCGGGAGATCGCGCCGGTGATCGTGCGGGCGACCGCGCTGGCGATCGTGGCGGGCCGGGTGATCGTGCTGGCGATCGCGCAGGTGATCGGGCCGGCAACCGCGGCGATCGGCCCGGCGGTGGCGATCGCGCTGGGGCCGCGGATCGTGCCAAGGGCGGCGGCGACCGGGCCAAGGGAGCAAGCAAGGGTAGCGGAGATCGCGCCAAGGCCGCGAACCGCGCCGGCGGCGGTGCTGCTGCCAACCGTGGTGGCGGCAATCGCGGCGGAGCGATGAATGTCTCGTCCGGCCGGTCTGCGGCAGCGGCGTCGGCGCGTGGACGATCCAGCATGGCGAGCATGCCGCGAGGTGGCGGCGGACCGAGCATGGCCGGCCGTGGCGGCGGCGGCGGAATGGCGATGCGTGGTGGCGGCGGCGGTGGCTTCCGCGGTGGAGGCGGCGGAGGCGGCCGCGGAGGTGGCGGCGGCCGACGCTCCGATATCGCATTGAAGCATGATGTCGTCCTGCTCGGCCATCTCGGTAACGGCCTCGGCTACTATCGCTTCAGTTATATCGGCAGCGACAAGGCCTATGTCGGCGTCATGGCGCAGGAGGTCGAGCAAGTCATGCCTGCCGCCGTGACGCGCGGCAGCGACGGATATCTGCGTGTCCATTACGAAAAACTCGGACTGACATTCCGCACCTACCGCGACTGGCTCGCCGGCGGCGCGAAGATTCCTGCGGAGGTGACGCCATGACTGGTCTGAGATCGTTCCGCCGCGCGGTAATGCCGGGCATCGTCACGCTGGTGATGTTCGGCTCTTTGTCACAGGCCCAGCAGTCCTTCAAAACGCCGGAGGATGCGGCGGCTGCGCTCGCAGCCGCGGTCAAGAACGGACCAAGCGACATCCTGAAAGTGCTTGGGCGCGCTGCGGACGACATCGTTTCCTCCGGCGACGAGATCGCCGACAACGACATCCGCCAGCGCTTCACGTCGATGTATGACGCCAAGCACGGCATCAAGGCCGAGGGCAACAAGACCGCGACCCTGATGCTGGGACCGGACGATTTCCCGTTCCCGATTCCGCTGGTCAACTCCAAGGCCGGCTGGGAATTCGACACCGCCGAGGGACGCATCGAGGTGTTGCGCCGGCGCATCGGACGCAACGAGCTCGACGCGATCCAGACCGCGCTCGCCATTGTCGATGCGCAGAACGAATATGCCGACAAGGACCGCGGCGAGGGCGCCGGCGTCTATGCGCAGCGCATCGTCTCATCGCCCGGCAAGAAGGACGGCCTGTTCTGGCGCGACGACAACGATCCGAGCCCGCTTGGCGCGCTGGCGGCCGAGGCCTCGAAGGAGGGCTACCGCGCAGGCGACGTCGGACCAGCGCCCTATCACGGCTACTACTTCCACATCCTCAAAGGGCAGGGACGGGATGCGCCCGGCGGCGCACTCAACTACGTCGTCAAGGGCAAGATGATCGGCGGCTTTGCCCTGATCGCCTGGCCAGCGGAGTACGGCAATTCGGGCATCATGACCTTCCTGGTCAATCACGACGGCACCGTCTTTCAGAAGGATCTCGGCAAGCGCACGGAGTTCGTCGCCGAGCGCACCACGCTGTTCGATCCCGATGAGACTTGGAAGAAGGTCGATGCGGCAAAACCCTGAAGGGCGCACGCCCACGCGCCGGCCCGCGTTCCGCCTCGTGACGCTCCTCCTGCTGGTGCTCGGGCTGACCCTGCCGACGCCGCCGTCCTTCGCGCAGGCGACCGGTCACGTCAGGGCCAAGATCGTCAAGGCCGGCCTTGTGGTCGGCGGCGGCGCCGGAAATGGTGTGCTGACATATCGCGGCAAGGCCTATCCGTTCAGGATCAGCGGTGTCAGTTTCGGCATAACGGTCGGCGCGACGATCGGCCGGCTCGATGGCTGGGCTTCGGGGATCCGCGAGGTCGGCGACTTCGCCGGCACCTACAGCTCCGTCGGCGGCGGTTTCGCTCTGGTCGGCGGCGTCAACGGCGTCCACCTCCGCAATGAGAAGGGCGTGACGATCGTGCTGCAAGGCCCCAAGGCGGGGCTCGAGCTGGCGGCCAATATCAGCCGAATCACCATCTTTCTGCGATAGGCAGCATGAGGTCGCGTCACCGAAGTTCAGGGCCGGACATTTTGACCTGTCCGTCGCTTGCACCGGAAGGGCGGCCGACCGAGACACACAGTCGAAGCCGATAAGCTTTCACGGAAAGCTGAAGCGCATGTCCGAAAGCACCAAGACGTTGTTCACAGGGACCGTCACATTGGTGGCAGCGATTTGCCGGGCTCAAGATTGCCGGCAATAGCTCGCAGCTGGAAGCGGCCTCGTTGGCTGTTGCGCAGCGAAGGACCACTGGTGGGATCGATGCCGTGATCCGGCCCATCGCAATCCGATTACCGGTAACAGATTCACAAAGCAAATCAAAAAGAGAGATGAAAGAGACATGAGCTTCCAAAGCCAGTCAATTGTTGATCTGCTAGGAATCGAAGTTCCGATCATTCAAGCGCCAATGCTGGGTGCTGTTACGGCCGAGATGATAATTGGAGTCGCGGAAGCGGGCGGGCTAGGTTCGCTTCCTGCGTCTCATTTGGGTGCAGAAGAGACGCGAGATATTGTCGCCAAGATTCGACGGCAGACGTCGAAACCTATAAGTCTGAATTTTCTTTGCCATGAACAACCGATGGCGAACCCGGAGCAGGAGGAGGCCTGGGTTCAGCGTTTGAGGCCGTACTATAGCGAGCTCGGCCTCGCATCCGAGCCAAGCCGTTCCAGCATTCAATTGTCGACATTCGGGAGTGCCCATTGCACGCTCTTGGAAGAACTTGCGCCTGAGGTCGTCAGCTTTCACTTCGGCCTTCCGCCCAAACATCTTCTGAAGCGAGTACGCAACACCGGCGCAAAGATCCTATCGTCGGCGACGACCGTCGAAGAAGCGGAGTGGCTTGAGGAAGCCGGTTGCGATGCCATTATCGCCCAGGGCCTCGAGGCTGGAGGGCATCGCGGAACGTTCCTCCGACACAAACTTGACGCGCAAATCGGCACGATGGCATTAGTCCCGCAGATCGTCGACGCGGTGAAAGTGCCAGTCATAGCAGCCGGCGGTATCGCAGATCCCAGGGGAGTCACCGCTGCATTCGCGTTGGGAGCTGCCGCGGTCCAGGTCGGCACTGCATTTCTCTTCTGTGAGGAAGCGAACATTTCTCCTTTGTGCCGCAAGGCGCTAAAGGCTGCTCGCCCCGAGCAAACGCTGGTCACAAATGTCTTTACCGGGCGGCCGGCCCGCGTGTGCGAGACGAGGATCGTTCGAGAGCTTGGTCCAATTGCGAAGAATGTACCGGCCTTTCCCCTCGCCGCGAGCCCTTTGGCGCCCTTGCGCGCCGCTTCTGAGCCGCATGGCAGCACAGACTTCATGCCTTTATGGTGCGGTCAGGCTGCGCGGCTAAGCCCGGAACTGTCGGCCGCGGAACTGACGATATGGTTGTCGAAGTCGGGTGAGCGACACTTGTAGAGCCTCGTTCGCGATACAGCCTCCTGCCACGTCGTGCGGCGTCAACGGCAAGCCCGTCGCATCGGTTGAACCACATGGAGCATCCCAACCGGGTCGCTCAGAGTTTCCGGAATATGTCGCGGGCGCCGCAATTCACAACCAGCGCTGCTATTCTTGTCAAGATTGGCGGTTCGCGGTCGCAGTTGCGGCCTTGTATTTCAACACCTGCAAAACGCAGCATGCCTGTCCGCGGTGGGAGAGCTGCAATTGGACAGCGGCTGCTGTCTCTCTGCCAAACAGGCATTCCGGCGTCGGAGCCCTTTCGGCCTTGGTGCATTTCGGACAAAATTGTCAACTTCCTGTGACATTCAGCTTCCAGTGGCTTGAACCGCAATTGTGGTCCGGGATTTGATGCCAAATGTGCTAGCTCGCGAACACTGAGAAGGCATTGGCAAGGTACGAGCCCCATGAACTTCATCGACCATTCCACTGACTTCGGAACGCGAGAGCCAGCTGCGATTGGCGCCGGCTCCATTCGATGTTTCCGCCCAAAATTGCTGACGGGTATCATTGATGCGATCTGGGATCTGGACATTCCTGATAGCGAAACGGCCAAAGCGTTCACCATCAAATGGGCGCCTGGCACGTCTCTGCTGTTGATGGCGCAATACAGAGCGCCGGCGCTCGTCCGTCAGGGAGGACGAATCTTACCGTACAAATGCGCAACCCAGATCCAATCCTCGTCTCTCACGCTTCAGCCGACGGGGGCGCTTGGATTCGTCATAGTGTGTCTGCGGCCCGACGCGGCCAACCGCGTCGTCAGCGCGCCACTCGGCCAATTTGCAAATGCCAACATTCACCTGGGAAACATCTTTAGTCGCGGCGATGTATCGGCATGCGACGAACTTCTCGCCGGGGCGCGCAATAGCTCTGAGAGGATTGCAACCGTTGAAGCCTTCTTGATTCGGCGCGCCCGACCAGAGCGGGACAGCTTGGCTTCTCACGCCGCATCCTGCCTTAGAAGAAATCCGACGTTGCCGATGAAGCAGGTCGCATCGATGCTGAACGTCAGCACAAGGCAGTTATCGCGATCTTTCAACGCTACATTTGGAATGCCTCCGAAGCAGTTCGCACGCCTTGCGCGCATCGAGAAGATTGTGGCCGAGCGGCGCAAGGGGTTGTCATGGGCTGAGATCGCATGCGCTTGCGATTTGGCCGATCAGTCGCATCTCGCCAGAGAGTTCAGGGGCATCATCGGCGAAGGACCTACGGAATTCTTCGCCCACGAGATACGCGAGGGTACTGGAAGAATGACAGAGGCCAATTTTGTCGTTCAGCGGAGCGTTTGAAGCGAGCGGCTTTGAGATTCCGCGCGCGTGCGGCTTGCCGCCGCCGTGACAAACGCAGGTTTCAAACTTTCGGCGCCGGTCCGAAACGTCGATAAATCCATGGTGCTTCCGGAATCGGCATCGGGATGATCGGTTCCTGCGAATCCAGGCAGAGCGCCGATCGCTCAACAGCGTCCGCCTGATATTCGGATGTCAAATTCGCTCACCAGCGACCGGCGTGAGCTCCGCCATCGACGTGCAAGATCTCTCCGGTGACGAAAGCGGCGCCTTCGAGATAGAGTACTGCGTCGGCGATTTCCTCAATTTCGCCGATGCGGCCCATTGGGTGTAGCGTTGCGAGGGCGGCGTGTGTATCGATCGCGTGCATTGGGGTGCGGATCGCTCCGGGAGCCACTGCGTTCACGCGGATACCCTTGTCCGCATATTCGATCGCGAGGGATCGCGTCACGGCGTTGAGTCCACCCTTGGTGATCGCTGTCATGGCCGCGGGGAGGCTTTTCAATGGCTGCTCGGCCAGAAGACTGGACGTCATGTTGACGATGTGTCCGCTCCCTCGATTGAGCATTTCCACGATGGCTCGCTGCGTGACGTGAAAGAAGCCTCCGAGGTTTACTTGCGCGAGCGTCGCAAATTCGCTCTCGGTGTACTCGGTAAAAGGTTTTGGCAGAAAGGCTCCGACATTATTAACGAGAGTGTCCACGCGTCCGAAGCGCTGTTTCGCTGTCCTGACGACCAACGAGGCCGTTTCTGGCTGAGAGATGTCACCGGCGACTTCGGCCAGGTTTGGTTGACCGGTTGTCGCGATCGTTCGTGAACAGGCTACGACTCCATAGCCCTTCGCGAGGAGCCGCTGGACTATTCCGGCGCCAATTCCCCGAGAGGCGCCCGTTACTATGACAACTTTCTCAGCTTGATCCATCGTGCCGCCCTCGTTGATGTGTACCAAAAAGCGAGCACAAGTCTGACGATGGATGTGTAGATCGTCTTGGGTTTTTCGGACGCGCGCTTCAGCTTTTCGTGACGATGCCAGCGCAGAATCCAAGCGAGATGCGGCAAACGAACGTGCTCATTTCGAAGGCGGGGGATAGATCTTGAGGGTTCGCCAATCCGGTCAGGCAAGAGATCATGTTTCGCGCAAGGCTGACCGGACACGTCTCGCCAGGTCGGCCAAGCTGAAGGGCTTGTCGATAACAGGAAATTCGCCAACGGCATCATTTCGTTGCAGCATGCCCTCGGCGTAGCCGGAGGTGAGCAGCACCTTGATATCTTTGCGTAGCCGCCTCGCTTCGCGGGCTAGCTCAATGCCGTTTATTCCGTTTGGCATCACGATATCACTGAACAGAAGTTCGAACTGTTGGTCGCCCCGGAGAGTCCGAAGCGCTTCTGCGCCATTGTGGGCACAGGAAACCTGATAGCCGAATGTGGACAGCATTGCCGAAGTGACGTTCAGGAGGTCATCGTTGTCGTCGACGACCAAAACTCTCTCCGAGCCCGCGGGCAGTGTGAGAGTCTCGGTGGCATCCGGTTTGGTGTCGCGCTCCTGTCTGCTTGCAGGCAGATATAGCGTGATCGTGGTACCTGCTCCCTGTGCGCTCTGTACAGCTATATGTCCTCCGGATTGTCGGACAAAGCCATAGACCATGCTGAGCCCGAGCCCGGTACCCTTACCAGGCTCTTTGGTCGTGAAGAAAGGTTCAAACACCCGATCCTGCACTTCGCGGGGCATGCCGCTGCCGTTATCTGTGACGGACAGGCGAACGTACGATCCTGGAGAACATTCAGGCATGCCCGGTTCCACGACAATGTTCTGCGTCTCGATGCAGAGAACGCCTTTTTCCGCCATGGCGTCCCGAGCATTCAGGGCAAGGTTAAGCAGAGCGGTCTCCAGCAGAGCAGGATCGACATGGCACAGCCACAGCTTCTCATCCGTCTGCAGACGGACTTCGCAGCCATCCCCGACGGCCTGTTGAATGAGCCCTTGAAACTCGAAAATGAGCTCGTTAGCGTCGACCAATTTCGGCCTTAGCGCCTGCCGCCGCGAGAAGGCGAGTAGTTGGGCCGTCAGCTTTGCCCCCCGATCAGTAGCGCGTCGCGCGGCCTCGGCACACCGACGGATTTTACCAAGATCCGTCGTGCCCTCGATGAGCTCAAGGTTCGCGGAAATGACAGTAAGGAGGTTATTGAAGTCATGAGCAACGCCGCCGGTAAGCTGTCCGACGGACTCCATTTTTTGACTCTGATGGAGTTGCTCTTCGATCGAACGCCGTGCTTCAAGGGCGTGCTTGTGTTCGGTGATATCCCGTAGGAAGACCGCCAGGCCCTGACTCGATGGGAACGCGCTTATTGTGTACCAGACTTGAGTGAGTTGACAGAATGTCTCGAGAAAGATCGGTCGTTGCTCCGACGCCGCCTCACGAATTTGCTTCAGGACGGCGAGGTCGGCGGCGGCGGGAAAGGCTTCCGCAAGGGGTAGGCCGATGACATGTCGGTCATGGGCCAGTCGCAGCTTGGCAGGTCCGTTGAGATAGCTGACTGACCAGTCTCGATCGATTATGATCACGCCGTCGGTGGTACTCTCGAAGATCATCGTGATCCGAGCTGCAGCTTCCTCTGCTTTCTCCTTTGCTTCGGATAATTGATGCTCACGGTGGTCCAGCGCGTCTGCCATCGTATTGAATGCCTCGGCCACTCTTGCTATTTCTGACGTACCGTGGATGTCCACACGCTGGTCAAATTTGCCGAAGCGCCATTGATTGGCGGCATCGACGAGCTTCCCGAGCGGACGATGGATAAATCGACGGGCGCTTAACGATGTCAGGATCAGAACCAGTGCCGTGCTCAGCACGATCTGAAGGATCCCCCTCTGAGTACCGCGTTGGATCTCGGCGAATGCCCGGGCCTTGTCCAGACCAAAGCTGATGAGAAGCCCTCCGGAAACATCCTTCAGCGTCGAGTAGCCCACGATCCGTTCAACGCCATCGCGGTCAACGAGATCGGCCGTGGTGCGATCGTTGCGGCTGAGATCATGGTCACTAGCCATCTTGCGGCCGACAAACCGGGCATTGTCGGGGTAGTGGGCAAGGTATGTGCCATTCCGGTCGACGACGGCAAGCGCGGCACCAGGCGGAACATTCCGCCGATTGAGGGAGTCGGCCAGCCAATCCAGGCCGAGAGCGGCTATAACGACACCGCCGACGCTGCCATCATCGCCGAAGAACGGCAGAGCGAAATGAAGGACGTTCCGGCCGGTCTGGCGGCCGATCGCGAATTGGCCGACAGTAAATTCACCGGATCTCAGCACATCCGCGAAGTAGGGTCTACCCGCAGCGGTCGAAGGCTTGTGGTCATCGGTCGCATCGCAGAACGAGGTACCATTTCTGTCGACCACGACGAAACTGATGAACCCCGGAGATCGTTGCTTGATCTTGGCGAGGTAAGCATTGCATCCCGCTGCGTCCTTGGCCTTTATCGCAGGAAGCTCCGACAAGGCAATCAGCGTCTGATGAATCCCCTGGACGATCTGCCGCTGCTCAGCAGCGGCGAGTTCGGCGAGGTTGAGAGCCTGACCCTGCACCTCAATCTGGCGGGTTCGACGCAGGTCGAACTCGTTGTAGATCAGCAGCGCGATCGCGGGCAGCAACGCGACAACGATCAGCACATGTAACCGCAGTAGGAGAGTCACCTCTCATCGTGCTCCATCCTGGCGTCCGGTCGCGTTGAAAACAATGTCGCATCTGTCTGGGGCGACGGTCCAACAATGTTGCTGACGCATCCGTTGTCCCGTCCGGTCTGCGTCATCACAGCTACGCCCGTCCCGCCTCATGCAAGCCTCCTTGGTATGCACTGCAAAATCGCTACGCCGTGTTACGGCTCTGTTTCAAATCCCGGAAAACCCGGTTACACGGGCAACGGGCCCTCCCAGAAAATCTTTGCATCGATGCCGGCAGTGTTGGGGTTGACCGTGCATCGGCAATCGCGCGCTCACCCCGGTCCCCGATGGGAAGCGATTGGAACTACCTCGGCCGATGACGTGACGCGGGCTCCGAGCCTTGACATGAAAATGTCATGATATTGTCATGTGCAAACTATCCGAGGTGCCAGAAGGGTGCGTGTGGAATCTCCTTGTCGCGGCGCGTCCTAGTGAGTGCTCCGGAGCGCACTTCTAGGCGCAGCAGAACTGTCGGCTGCTCGGGCCAACTTCTATATGGCTCGTGCACGAAATTGGCTTCTTAGCCCGCAGCCGACAAGCAAGAGAGCAAGCATGAGCGTCCGCGAAGGAACTGCACTCATTAGAACGGACACGGCGGAAATACTCGTCCCCACCAGTCATCTTCTCCTTATCGACGGCGATCCCGGTATTCGGCGGTCACTGGCCAGCTTCTTCGAGGCGCACAACATGCCGGTCCGTGCTGTCCCAGACTGGCGCACGAGCCGCCAGGATTTCGAGGCAAGCAATCTAAGCCTGATCGTCCTTGATCTGCCATTGGGAGGCGATGATCGCCTCCGGCCTTTGCGAGAGATACGATCCCGCTCCGACCTGCCGATTATCGTGACGACCGATCATCAATGCGACGAGAGTGATCGCATAATCGCGCTGGAGATGGGAGCCGATGACCACCTGGCCAAGCCATTCAGCATGAGGGAGCTTCTCGCGCGCGTACGCGCCGTGCTCAGGCGCAGGAAAATGGGAAAAATGGCTCGAGCGCGCGACCCCGAACGGGGAGGATTCAGGTTCAGTGGATGGCAGCTTCATAGACGCGCGCGGCACCTCGCTGGCCCCAAGGGCAATACCGTACTGCTGACCAAAGGCGAGTACGCTCTGCTCCTCGCCTTCCTCGAGACACCGCAGCGGCCGCTCTCGCGCGAGCGTCTGTTGCAGGCGACCCGCGTCCTCGAAGACGTTTTTGATCGAAGCATCGATGTCCAGGTGATGCGTCTCAGGCGCAAATTGGAGGATGACCCGGGTTCGCCTCAAATCATCAGAACCGAACGTGGCGTCGGCTACGTCTTCATTCCCTCAGTCGATCCATTCTAGCAGAGTTGAGGTCGAATCCGGGAAACGTCCAGCGTGCCTCTCGGGTCGCAAACTATTGACCCTGATCCGGGCGACCTTTTGGTGGCCTCGGCCGTGAATGATCCAGCGATGATATAGCGATGGTCGTAAGTCGCTATGCCGCGCTTACGTGGCGCGGGCGGGTACGGTGTCAACAGATGTTCAGAAGTTGAAGACGGTCGAAACATCACGCTTTCGTTAGGCGATAAGCCGGGGATGTTGGGATATTCGAAGCCGCTCGACCTTCATCGCACACTCGTTGGCTCGAAGACCGGAGGTAGCATGATTGCCAGTCGCAAATTTCTCATTGAGTCGACCTCGAACTACGAGGCTTGGGTCACCGGCCTCCAGTCGCTCGGTTACAGCTCGTTTGAATCCGATGTTTTTGAGGGTTCTGTGCGTCGCTCGGATATGTGGGGAATTTCCGCGGTTGATGTGGCATTTGCAAGCCGCCGTGTTAGCAGAGCCGAGCGAACGCATCGGCAGACACGCGTTGATGGGAGAGATTACTACAAAGCGGTGTTTCAGATCTCGGGTAGATCAACCGTGATCCAGAATGATTGCGTCATGGAGATCGCTGCAGGTGAGTTTGCACTCGTCGACATGGCGCAGTCATCAAGCCTCATCACCAATAGCAGCCGGTGGCTTGCCATGTATATGCCGCGGCGATCGCTGAGGTCCCATCTGGGCATGGAGCCGCGCGGCGGCACGTGCTGGCATAATGCGGCACCCGTAAGTCGCGTCCTTTTCCGCCTCGTTTCGGACACTCTTGCCGAAATCGACGAGCCGTTCTGCGCGGGTGAGCCATACATGGAGTTGGCGATTTATGATCTTTTCGGCGCACTACTCCGAGTGTCGGATGCTTCGCCAAGTCGTTCTCCGTCCGACAAACTGTTTATGCGTGTCTGTAGCATCGCCAAGGGGCGATTCTCGGAGCCTGGAATTAGCTACCTTGATGTAGCCAATGAAGCGGGCATTTCCTTGCGCTATCTCCAGAAGCTGTTTACGACCCGCGGAACGACCTGTGGCCGGTTCATTCAATCCCTTCGCCTGGACCAGGCGGCGCGTCTTCTGAGGCGACGCAAGCTCATCAAATCTGACCAGCCTCTCTCGGAGATTGCCCACGCTTGTGGGTTTCGTGACTACGGCCATTTTTGCCGTACGTTCCGCCGTCGATTCGGGTGCTCGCCGACCGCGGCTTCAGACGGACATCTTGCCGGCGACGAATGGCCTCGCGAAGCTGGCAGACGGATCGAAATTGCCTGAAGGCTAGCGCCCTTTGGGGACGCGCTCAGTTCAACGGCGCGCGCCGGCCGCGACTGGCGTTGGCGCCCACTGGCCGCTTTGTCGCGATGGATGCGTCGGGTTCACGGGGTTTCGATCATGCGGCTGCTCGCTAAACTGTGAGCGCTGGCGGTAGGAATCTTCAAGACCGGATAGTCCCGCTCATCTAGATCGAGGTCTCTGCACGCGGACTTATCTGTGCCGCCGAAACTGCGAGATAGGAGGATGATGCACGGAATCGGAGGCGTTCCTGGTCGCCGTCGAAACGCGCGGTCGAGCAGGAGCGGACCGAAACGTATGATTGTGAATTAGCGAGATGGATCGAAATGCAGTCGTCCCACGGATACGCTCGAGGGCAGGTGACACGCGATCTTGCCTGAAAGTAATTTTGCAATCGGGGCTGATTTCATCCTTGGCGAAGTGGCCGGGCGAAGATGGTGCAAGCCTTCGCGATAAGTTCGCCTCAATTCAAGAGACTGAGTATGTTGGCAGATGTCGGTCACATCATAGTCGTCGATGACGATTCCGCGTTGCGTCAAATGGTGATTACCTATCTGGAAGAGCACAATGTGTCGACCAGGTCTGCATCCGATCGAGTAGAACTGCACCGGCTTCTCGAAGGGACGCAGCCGAGCTTGATACTTCTTGATCTTCGGCTCGGTCAGGACGATGGACTGGATCTGCTGCGAGAAATCCGGTCGCATTCGGATGTACCCGTCATCATCACGACCGGGCATCATCCGGACGAAATCGATCGCATCGTCGGTCTTGAGCTTGGTGCCGACGACTACATCATCAAGCCCTTTAGCCTGAGAGAGCTTCTGGCGCGCGTTCGCGCGGTGTTGCGGCGTCAGGAGATGGGACGGATCGAGCGCGTCCGTGATCCGGAACGCGGCGGGTACCGCTTCAACGGCTGGATCCTCGAACGTCGCGGTCGCAAGGTCATTGACCCGAATGGCGTGCCAGTTCTATTGAGCAAAGGCGAGTATGCGCTGCGCTACTACTGGCCTTTCTCGAGGCGCCGCTGCGGCCTTTGACACGCGAGCATCTTCTGCAGGCAACACGCGTGCACGAAGACATATTCGACCGTAGCATCGACGTGCAAGTCTTGCGGCTGCGACGCAAGTTGGATACCGAACCCAGCGCGCCACGCGTTATCCAGACCGAGCGTGGCGTTGGTTACGTCTTTGCAGTACCAGTGGAGCCATTCTAAGGCGTGACCGGCCAGTGCGTGCGGTGCGTGACCAGGCATACGCTCGTGTAGACGCAATGTCGGCAGGCTGCAGATGTAACCGTATTTCCCGGTGATGGTGGCATAACAGCGAAGCGCCAGGCTGCCTCCTGCACACATCGAGCAGGAGCTCATGTGTTGAAGCAGAATTGCTACGATGCGCCGGGCGAGGGCATGCGAACTCGTTCCGGTTGCCGGCGCCGCGCTCAACCCGGCGCCGAAAGACGTCCTTCGGAGGCGGCACTTGGCGTGCAACCAAATCGAAGGTGGAATGTCCGAGAGAAATGCGCGTAGTCGCGGAAGCCGCAGGCATAAGCGATCTCGGTAAGCGGCTGGCCGGAGTCTAGCAGGTTCTGTCTGTTCAGAAGTTGCGCCGCGTGGTCTAGGCGAAGCGATTGTATGAACCGGCTGTACGTTGTTCCGCGCGCGGTAAAAAGCTTCTGAAGATAGCGCAATGAAATGCCTGCTTCACCGGCCACATCGCGGAGAGAAAGCTCGGGATTGGAGAAGTGGTTCGTGGCGATGCGGCATATGCGTGTGAACAACTTGTCGGTATGAGAGGTACCGGACGGCAAATCGGAGTCAGCGAACAAAGCGCCGATAAGGTCGTAGACCGCGAGCCGCATAAAGGCATCGGCTGCGCCGGCTGAAGTATCGCCCTCGCCAAGGGCGTCGGAAACGAGACGGAACAGGCGGCGGCTCGCGGGTGTTGCACCGTGGCAGTGCATCCCGCCGTGCGGCTCCCGACCCACGTGGGAAACTAGCGCACGTCGTGGCAGGGACAGAGAAAGCCATCGGCAGGACGGGTCGCAGGAGATCAGACTGACCGGTCTCGCCACATCGACAAACCCGATGTCACCTACAGCAAGTGTCATCACACGATCTTTCTGAATCAGGGTCGAGCGGCCAAAGATCTGAAACACGGCGTTGTAATAGTCGCTACATTCTAGACGCGGGTCCCGATGCATCCGTTCAAACCGGCAGACGCTGAGGCTTGCAAACGTAGTTTCGAGTGTAGTGATCCCCCACAGGCATGAGCCACGCACCGAACCTCTAAACGCATTGGATTCGACGCCCTGAGAGCTGAGAACGCCGACTGAGCGGATGCCGGTCAGCCATGCCTCGCGATCGGACGTTGGCCCGATGAGAAAATCACTTCCGCTGGTCATGTTGCCGTCCTTTTCGCACCGAGGAGCAAAGCAACCCGCATACTCCAAGTCGGCGCAAGGCTGGAAGCTGCGGCCGCGGCACACTAAAATGTGTTCGCCAAGTCGTTGCCGAGAACGGGAGCTCCGGATCGTTCAATGAGTGCGCATTACCGCATTGGAAAGGGCGCGCCAACCACTCCAGAGTCATGCTTCATTGTTCTAGATATTGGTCGCCCGGGAGAGTGAATGGACCGGCACAGTCCCTGTGTCAGCCTGATGCTCTCTGACGGCATTGGAGTCAAACTGCTGCGGTCAACACGTTGATCGTCACCTGCAAATGGTTAGTCTGCCAGCATCATGAAAGAGGCCTCCGACAATGTCTGACAATCTCAATCCGAATGATCTTCGTTCGAAGAGTGCACCCGATGTCCAGGAGGTGTTCTCGCCGCAGGAGCACCTGCGTCCGACGAACGAGTATCTCACGGAAATTTCCGGTACGGCGGGAGACTACTGTCTCATTCGATGTACCCTGCCGGCGGGCGTGGTGGTGCCGATGCATAGTCACGCCGATCGAGAGACGTTTTACGTGCTGTCCGGGAAGATAGATGCTCTGAGGGAAGATCGGTGGGAGGTGCTTGGACCGGGTGACGTTTTCGACGTGCGAGACGGGGCCAAGCATGCGTGGAGAAACGCGTCGCAGGCGGCCGCTTCGATCATGTGCGTGACGACGACGGAGATGGCCCGATTTTTGCAGGATATATCGATCTCACCCGCCGGCTCCTCGCCGGAAGAGCAGGCACGGCGCTTCCTCGATCTTGTCCATGCAAAAGGGTATTGGTTGGCAAGTCCGGCCGAGAATGCGGCGGTCGGGCTGGACGTCAATTGGGGTGGACCTCGTGATTGACGGTGGCGCTCTCCTGACACCGCAATCCGGGCATGGCGCCGTGAGCTGCCGTGATGGAGTGTATTCAGCGTTCAAGCTTTCGGCGCGCTCTCGGTCCAGCGCGCCATCATCGTGTTGGAAGGTAGGGACTTCTCGACGAGCTTCCTCGCGGTCTCCACCCCCGCCACGGGAAGCGTCTTTGGATCCAGCAACCCGATCTGCACCAGCACCGAGGCTTGGTCCCAGTAGATGTGCTCGTTGTAGAGCTTGTCGCCGCGGAAGCATACGATCGCAACCAGCGGAATCTCGACATACCTGCCGGTCGGGGACACGCCCGGGAGCATCCAGTCGATCTCGATGTCATGGGTGAAGCAAAACAGCATCTCGTCGACGACCCGGTCGGCGCCAATGGTGCGCGAGATGGGGGTGAGCCTGGTGTCCTTGGGCGTCTTCGGGATGAAGTGATTCTTATAGAAGCGCAGGAGATCGTGGTAGCCGACACCACCCGTCATGGTCGGGATGTGGTTGACATAGGGCTCGGCCACCATGGTACTCATGGTCGCTTCCGCCGAGCGGGTCACAAATTCCAGCTCGGTGTGCTTGTCCCACAGTGACGAGAGATCGTAATGGGGGCCGAGAAATGTTCGGAACATCGCGATCGAGCGCGAGTGCGCGATCAAGGTCGCCGTTTTGTTGAAGCTCGCACGTTCTGGCACCGCGAAGCCATGGTCGCAGCCGGGATAGAGATACAGCTCGACATCCGGACGACTTGCAAAGACTGCCGTGATCTGCATCCGCACTTCGGCAGGGACAACGCGATCGAGTTCGGCGAGGTGAAATACGACCGGTCCCTTGATCCTCGCGGCCTCTCCAAATTCGGCCTCGATACCGACGCCATAGTAGGAGACTGCGCAGTCGACGTCGGCGCGCGCTGCAGCGAGATAGGCGAGCTTGCCGCCAGGGCCAAAGCCGAGCGCGCCGACCTTGCCAGTGCATTCGGGGCGCGCGCGCAGTGCCTGCAATGCGTCGGCGGAATCCTTGATCGACTGGTTGGTGTCGAAGTCCTGATAGCGGTCCATCGCCCCGTCGAGATCGCCGTCGCCGTCGGCAAGCTCGATGCCCGCTCCCACACGCCATAGCAGGTCGGGTGCCAATACCACATAGCCTTCCTCGGCATAGTAGTCGGCGAGGTTCCGCATCGAGGCGTTGACGCCGAAAATCTCATGCAGCAGCAGAATGCCGGGACCGGAGCCTGAAGCGGGAAGAGCGAGATAGCCTTTGAAAGTGCTGCCATCTGTAGCCCCGATGTCGATCCACTGTTCCGCCATCGCTTTGTCCTTCGTGTCGAGTTTCGCGAAAGTCTGCATAGAGACGTTCACAAGGTGAGCTTCTTTGCGGCGCCGCCGCTCTTTACGCGAAACTTTGCTTTTCAATTGGCGACAAGTGACGGGATGTCAAAGCCGAGCGTGGTCAGGGCCAATGCCTCGGACAGTTCCTGTAAGTCAACGTTGATCGGCTCGAGATTCGTCCGGCTCAGGTCGTGCGCGCTATCCTCAACGAGGACGAAGCCTCGGCAATCGGTGACACCATCGGCGGTCTCCTCACCATGGAAGTGCGCATAGCAGGCGTCGGCCGAACTGTGCATCAGAGGTTGGACCAGGAGGCGACAAGTCATGCCCAATTTGTAGCAGAAGACGACGGCCGCCCCGGCGCTGCCAACCTCAGAAGAAAAGTCTGCGACCCAAGTGCCGGCGTTGCGTCGCTCACGGCGATACGTCCAGCGTAGATAGTGCACGCTACGACGTCACTTCAGTGTCGAGCGAACGCGTTACGATTGTCACAGAGCGCTTGTTAGAAGTCCGTCGCCGTCCTCGGTCATTAAAACGCCTCTGCCGTACGAGCTGGAGTTAGAGCGGGCGCTGGCGACCGAACCGGATGAGATGGTTTGAGATGCGCACGATTGGCTCACTTTGCGGGGGCTTTGCGCGGCGCGCGCATACCTTGCTCACGCGAGAAGCCGCTTTATCGCTGAGCCCCTCGCAGCTAGTCTCGCTCGCCTGTTTGGGCGTCATCCTCCTTACTCTCGTCGGGAGACAGGAAATCGGTGCGTCGCTCACTTCGGAAGGAAGACAGGATGAGGGCGGTAATCGTTGGTGCGGGGATGG
This sequence comes from Bradyrhizobium sp. 1(2017), assembly GCF_011602485.2. Taxonomy (NCBI): domain Bacteria; kingdom Pseudomonadati; phylum Pseudomonadota; class Alphaproteobacteria; order Hyphomicrobiales; family Nitrobacteraceae; genus Bradyrhizobium; species Bradyrhizobium sp. 1(2017). Next base: position 3,266,573 of record NZ_CP050022.2, read on the forward strand.
GCGGGCTGATGACGGCATTGGCGCTGCGACAGTCCGGTGTGTTCTCGTCGGTCGATGTCTACGAGCAAACAAAAGTGCCCAGCACCGCGGGTGCCGGGTTGAACATTCCGCCCAACGGGGCGCGGATATGTCGTTGGCTGGGCGTCGACCTCGATGGCGGGGATCCCAAGGGCCCTGATGGAGCGATCGACGGTGGCCGGGCGGCAATTCTGGAATCAACACGGCAGTTCAACGCGGACGGGAGCGTGACGCAGAGGCCGTTCGATCATGTCACTGCCGTGGGTGACGGCGCCGGGTTCCATCACATGCACAGGCTGGACCTGTTGATGTGCCTGTACAAGCGGGTGTTCGAGTTCGGTCCCGACAGCGGGGCGCCGTGCCCGATCATCTTGCACATGGACTGCAGGCTGACACAGTTGAGCCAGGCTGCCGGCGAGGTAACCGCCATCTTTTCGAATGGCCGAGCCGCTACCGGAGAGGTCCTCGTCGGTGCAGACGGCATCAATTCAGCCACGTTGCAACTGGCGTGGCCGAACCCGCGTCCCAAGCGCTGGACCGAGGTGACATGCTTTCGTGGCCTCATTCCGCGGGCAGTGGTCGCCTCGCTCCGCAAGGCCGACGGGAGCTCGCTGGACAACAATCCGATCGACTCCTTCAGCATGGACCGTCACCGGAACGACAGGAGCGGGGCAACGACATATTGGGTTCGCGGCGGCGAGTTGTTGAACGTGTGGATCGCCCGCTATGAGCCCGACGCGGCTGCGTTCGAGCGGGAGGAGGGCGACTGGTTTCCCGTCAGCCGGGAGGAGATCCTTCGCGAGGTGGGAGAGGCGTGAGGGGAGCACCGGTCGCGAAGACCTGCTCGCACTGGCAGGGGCAATCGTTCGTCCGACCAAATGGGGTCTCTACGATCGTGATGCACTCGAAACCTGGGTCCAAGGCCGCATCTGTCTTCTTGGAGACGCGGCGCACCCGATGCTTCCCACATTTGGCCAGGGCGCTGCGCAGTCCTTCGAGGACGCCGCCGCGCTCGCCGGCGCCTTCGCCTTGCATAAGCGCGATGTCGCGACAGCGTTGTTGCACTACGAGCGCGTGCGGCATTACCGCGCCACTCGTTTCCAACTCGGTTCCAAATTCGCCTTCGATCACTTGCGGGCAAAGGACACCGCTGAGCAGAAGGCGTTGCTCGAGAAGCTCGACGAGCGGGTGAGTCCGGCCTTTGCCCACGACAAGCGCGGCGGCGAGGACGACTCCTGGATTTACGCGTACGACGCCCGCAATATCGGCGCCGAACTGCCCTACAAGAGATTGGGGCCGTGGGATTTCCGCCGAGCCGCCAAGGCCAACTACGCCACGATTACCGGTGCGCTGTGGAAGCCAGCTTCTCCTGCCAGCGCTCCACGCTCCGTCACGCGGGAAGAGGTCGCTCGGCACAACACGCGAAACGACTGCTGGGTCATTATCTCAGGCAAAGTTTACGACATCTCCGAGTGGGCGCCCCATCATCCCGGTGGTGCCGGGATTGCCCGAATGTATGCCGGCAGGGAAGCCACGGCGGAATTTGGGGACTACCATAGTGCCGAAGCTGTCGCGCACATGGCTCATTTTTGCATCGGCACCCTCGTTGAGGCTCCCGCCACCCTGCCGTGACCGGGCACGACGGCAGCCCGGCGTTTCCAGCGCGGGGCAGTGCTCGCCTTCCGCAAGTGATCCACACGGACATTGGTGTCGGATCGGAAAGAAAGTAATATGTTGATCCGCTAGCGTCAGGGGCCGATATGAAGGCGCTTTATCGCCGCAGCCTTCTTCAGCCTTTTAGCTGCGCACTCGGTTCAAGCTGCCGACTCCGGCAACACGGTGACCCCAACGTGGACCGGGTCTTCCGACATCACAAAGCGCATCGACGCCGGTGAGGCTTTCGATCTTGTTATCGTGGGCGCGGCAGACAGCGACGCCTTCAATCAAGGACGGTAAGCTTGCGCGCGGAAGTCGCGTGGATATCGCAAGCACTGGGGTCGGCATGGCGGTCGACGACCGATGTGGATGCCGTGTCGTCGTATGAAATTGCCCTTCACAATCACCGAGGATTCCATCATGCCTGACAAGTCTGCAAAAGGCGTCGATCGCCGCGATCTGATAATGGCATCCATTGCCACGGTCGGCTCCGCGGCCGCCGTCGCCGTCAACGCTGGTGCTGCGAATGCCCAGGGCGCAGCGACACGCCCTGTCAAACCGACATCAGGAACAGTCTATACCGGTGATGTTATCGAAGGCAAAAGGGTCGTCAGCGCGCTCGACGTCAACGATCTGGAGTCCGGAAAGAAGCACCTCTTGTATTTTCAGGGCGTTGAGATGCCAACCGGACAGCACTGGTATGTGTCTGTGACGGTCGCGAAGGGAGCAAAGCCGGGCAAGCGCGGCGTCCTGACCAGTGGCGTGCATGGCGACGAGATGAGTTCTGTGCACACAGTCCAGACCGTGATGAGCCAACTCGACCCGGCGCAGATGTCAGGCACGGTGATGGCGGTCACGGACGTGTCCCGCCCGGCCCTGGAAAGCATGCAGCGCAGATGGCCCAATCAGGGCAGAGGCATCGATCTGATCGATATGAATCGGGAGTGGCCCGGGAACGAGAACGGCGCCACGGCACCGAGCCGACACGCCGGGCTTCTGTTCAACCGGCTGCTGCGGCCGAACGCCGACTTCGCGATCGACTTCCACACTGGGACGACCGGATTCGAAGTCACCGCATTCAATATAGGCGGTATGGATGTGCCGGAGGTCAAGGCGATGGTTGAGCTCTATCCCGTCGGCCAGATCTTCGACAATCATGTATATCCCGGTGTCCTGCACAACGCGTTCATGGACGTGGGCATCCCGTCCTTCACGCCAGAAATCGGCGCTGCGCGCGTCCTGGACCTTGAGATGATCTCGCTCTTCGTGGAAGGCACAATGAACGTCCTCAAGCATCACGGCATCGTTGCCGGGCGACTAGGACGTACAGGCAAGGACGTGGCTGTCTTTGTCGGTAACAGCGCCTACCCAATCCTGGCCACCGCGGGCGGTCTCGTTGAGCATCTGGTCAAGCTCAAAGACAAGGTCGAAGCCGGACAGAAGGTTGCCATTCAGCGCAATAGCTTCGGCGAGGTGATTGCGGAATATACAAGCGGCGTGGCCGGAGAGATAACGGGCCAGCGCAGCGATGCAATGTCCGAGCCTGGCAACCCCCTGGTATTCATCCTGTTCAACAAGCCGGGGCCGAAGGACGTTCAGGTCTATCCCGAGTAGTTGCCGCGACCTCAAGGCTGGTGACGCAACTTCACTGTGGCCGTTCACGAGGTTCATTCGTCCTGGGGCAATGTCACAAATTGGCCGATCGCGTCATTGGCGGTGCGACGGGAATTGGAGCGGTAGCGCGGCGGCCCATTACGATTGCAACGAACTTGGGCTGTCCAGCAATCGAGATGTAAAACTGGAAGTCTAGAGAGAGGAGAAGTCGCGGTCAGGGACGAGAGGAATGCCAATGGCAGACGTTGTCGGCGCAAACGATCTGGTGGCTCTCGCGGCTCCTGAAGATCTGCCGGTTCTCAATGTGGCAGACCTCGACGCGGATCCTCACGCCATGTTCCGCAGGTATCGCGCCGACTATCCCGTTGTCGGACATGAAACGGGAGCTTTTCTGGTGCTCCGTCATGCCGACATTGAGCGGCTTGGCAGCGGTTCCTGCATGGCCGCATCCGAAACGGTCCACCCTGAATTGTTCGGTGTCACGGAGGGAGCGCTCTTTGACTTCTTCGATCAGGGAATGCTCACCGCCAATGGAGCCATTCATCGTCGCCGGCGATCACCGTTCTCAAGAAGCTTCGCGGCTCGAACGATCGCCGGTCTGCGGCCGCACATACGGCGTTCGTCGGAGGAATTGATCGAGAGCTGGTATGCCGATGGTCAGGTCGAGTTTGTCGGTCAGTTCGCGGCTCAGCTTCCCGCCCGCGTCATTGGCGATCTTCTCGGCCTGCCGCGAGCCGACATCCCATCCTTCACAGAACTTGTCTACTCCGTGACACGATTCATTAGCTCCAGCGTACTGCCGGACGAAATCCCTGAAGCGGATGCGGCGTGCCAACAGTTGCGCGACTACGTGGAAAAGACGCTCGAAGACAGGCGGCGCGCCCCTCGCGACGATTTCCTCTCGGATTTCCTGGAGAGGGTAGACGCAGCGGGTGAACTATCACCTCTCGAGATCATATTTCAGATCGTTCAGTTGATCGTCGGCGGCACCGACACGACTCGCGTCGCCATCGTGGTGCAACTGGCGCTTCTGCTCCAGCACAGGGAGCAATGGGAAGCGGTATGTCGCGATCCCTTGCTCATTCCAGGCGCGGTTGCGGAGGCGATGCGATTCGAGCCGAGCGTGGCGTCGTTCGTCAGGGTGACAACTGAAGACATCGAGGTTGGCGGCGCTGTTCTTCCGGCCCGGCAATTCGTCATCTTGTCAACCATGTCCGCCGCGCGTGACGAAGAGGCCTATGAACATCCCGACGTGTTTGACATCCGTCGAACCGACCAACCACGTTTACTTCCCGCCTTCGGTGCCGGCGCCCATCGTTGCATTGGTGAAGCGCTGGCACGTGTCGAACTCGAGGAGAGCCTGGCGGCGCTCGCGGCCCGCATCCCGAAACTTCAATTGGATGAAGCGCCTGTGATCAAGGGGCACAGCGGCATCCGTCGCGTCGATACTATGCGGATATCCTGGCAGCCGTGAAATCCGGATGAGGCATCGGCGTCAAGGTCCGAAGATCGGCCCGTGCTGAGGGCCTCACACGCGTTCGCTGGAGATGCAAATGATGATAGGCGCAACGGCGATATCGCGCCAGACCGAGCTCGTTGCGGCGGCGTGTCTTCGTCTCAGGGAGCTCGATTCAGCAGACAATTGCGCGTTGGCAACAACGCCGATCGATAAGCTGCCGCCACGCTGGGAACCGGATGCGCGGGCGCATGAAGTCGCTCTGCACATCTTTCCGGAGCCAACGTGATCGTCCGCGCTCCCGGTCGTCACTCGCGCTGTGGCATACTGCTGGGAACGATCGTTTGAACGATCGACGAATCGAGCGCTTCATAGTCGTGCAGGCCGATGGTCGCGTAGAGCTCCGCGCGTGTCTGCATCCGTTCGACGACCCTGTGCGTGCCTCCATCCCGCGAGATCGCGGCGTATAGATCGGCCTGGGCCTTGTTTGCCATCCGCAGAGAAGACACCGGCCAGATCACCATCGCGTAACCCATGGCTTCGAACTCGGCAGCGGTGAAGAACGGTGTCTTGCCGAACTCCGTCATGTTAGCGAGGAGAGGGACACCAGGCATGCGCTCGGCGAAGGCGCGGAACATCTCGGCCGTGTTCAGCGCTTCTGGAAAGATCGCATCGGCACCCGCTTCGATATAGAGTTTTGCGCGCGCGATCGCGCCGTCGAGACCTTCGCTTGCGGCGGCGTCGGTCCTGGCGACGATGACGAGATCGCGCCGTGCCTTCGCGGCGGCTGCGACCTTGGCGGCCATGTCGTGCGCGTCGGCGATCTTCTTGTCGTTGAGATGGCCGCACTTTTTTGGCAAAATCTGATCTTCGAGATGAAGCGCGCCTGCACCTGCGTCCTCGAAGACACGCGTCGCATGCATCACGTTCAACGCTTCGCCGTAACCGGTGTCGGCGTCGACGAGGAGCGGAAGTCCCGCCGCGCGGACGATCTGGCGAACGAAGAAGGCGACTTCATCTACGGCGATGATGCCGAGATCGGGCAGGCCCATCGATGCTGTCATCGCTGCGCCAGACAGATAAAGCGCGTCGAAGCCGGCGGCCTTGGCTTGCAGCGCTGCCATGCCGTTGTGAGCGCCCGGCAGTTGCAGAATGCCGGGCTGTTTCAACAACTCGCGGAAACGCCGGCCGGCGGATTCGCGGGGAAGGTCGGCGGCAACGAGATAAGTCATCCTTCAGAGCTCCAGCAATGATTATGCGCTGCGCCGTGCTTGCACAGTTGCTTTGGCAGGTCGATAGAACACGCTGCCTTCGAATAGCCGCCTGGCGGTGCGATACACCGCGCCATGAATGGCGCGCGCCTTGGCGGGGTCGTCGGCGTGTTCGACGGCGGCATCGACCACGGTCGTGCCGGAGGGATGCGCGATGGTGATCGGACCATCCCCGACGCGGGCCAGCCGATTCGCAAGCGTGCCCTTGATACGCACCGCGATGGCGAGGCAGGTGGCGCCGGTGATTGGGACCGCGCGATGCGGCTGGCCGATCGAAATCATCCGGATGCCGAGCGACATGTCGGAAGGCTCGAGCCCCTGACCCGACAAGGTCGTCATCTGCCGCGGTGCCACGATCATCGCGACCTTGGGCACGCTCGGGATCTTTGCGGCCGCCGCGACATCGGGAGCAAGGTCCATCGCCACGGAGGCCGCGCAGCGAATCGCCTCCATCCGTTCGAGGAAGCCCGCATCGCTCTCCAGCGCTTCGGGCATCTCGCTGCCGTCCTTGCCGAGCGCGGCGGCAGCGACGAAGACGCAGGGGTTGGCGGCATCGACGAGCGATGCCTCGACCGGACCGAGGCCGGGAATATCGAGGGTGTCGGAGACGTGTCCTGTCGGCAGCAGGCGTCCGGTCCTGGTGCCGCCGGGATCGGTGAATTCAAGCCGGACCGGCGCGCCCTGTCGGCCGACGCCGTCGATGCTCATCTCACCTTCGGTCTCCACCTCCCCATCATTCATCGGGAAACGCGCGACGATGATCTTGCCGGTGTTGGTGTTGTGGATGCGTACAACGGCCTCGCCGTTCGCGGGCGCCGTTACCAGCCCTTCGCTGACGGCGAACGGGCCCATCGCCGAAGACATGTTGCCGCAATTTGCGCTGTAATCGACTGCGGCGCTGTTCACCGAGATTTGCGCAAAGGTGTAATCGATATCGGCATCGGAGCGCGTCGGTGCGCCGACTACGCAGACCTTCGACAAGGACGACAGCCCACCGCCCATTCCGTCCAGCTGACGGCCATTGGGATCCGGCGAGCCCATCACGGCCAGGAAGATCGGGTCCCATAGGGCGGGATCTGCCGGCAGGTCTTTTCTGTTGAAGACGACGGCCTTCGACGTGCCGCCGCGCATGAAAGTGGCTCTGAGCTTGTGCTGCGGCATGAAGCTGCCTTTTTATGTATACCGTTGTATCCTTTGGATGCTTGTGTATACATTATCGAGGCGGCCCGCTACCCTTATTCTATTCGGTGGACGCTGATGGCCTCGTTCCAGACAGGCGGCGCGACGCCGAATATCCTGCGTCGCTCGCGTGCCTCGTAAGGTCGGAAGAATCGACGCAGATCAGTGATGGACGGCCTGGTGCGCCTCGCTCGTATGAGCAGTGCCTGCCGAATGAGATCGGAAAGACTTCATGAACGACGACATGGTGTTGCCGGACCGGGCGAAGTTTGCATCTGCTGCCGACTACGCCTACGCGGCGCTGCGGCGTGAGATCGTGGAGGGGCGTTTTGCTCCGGGGCGGCGCATGCGCGAAGTGGAGTTGGCGGAACATCTCGGCATCAGCCGAACACCGACGCGCCAGGCGCTGACGCGGCTCGAGCTGGAGGGGCTGCTCGATCTTCGCCCGAGGACGGGGCTCGTCGTATCGGTTCTCGACATGGATGCGGTCGAAGAACTCTACGAAATGCGTGCCGCGCTCGAAGGCACCGCGGCTGCGATGGCCGCCAAGCACGCAAGTCCGAAAGATCTTGCTGCATTGGCCAGGCTCGTTGCCGAAGGTGAAACGCTCGATCGCGATCCGCTCAAGCTTTATCGCCACAACAGGGAATTGCACGACGCCATTCATGTTGCGGCTCACAACCGGTATCTCGAAAAGAGCTTGTCCGCTCTTCAGGATGCAATCGCGCTTCTCGGGCCGACGACATTGGCTGACAAGGGGCGTTTCGCTGTCGCTCAGGCGGAACACGCTGCGATCGTGCAGGCCATTTCGCAAAGGGAAGGCGAGAAGGCCGATCGCCTGGCGCGCACGCACGTCTTGAATGCGCTCGAGACACGCCGTGTCATCCTGGCGAAGGAGCGTGAGCTCGAGGCCCGCCGGGAACAGGAGGGCGCCTGAATCGACGTGCGAGCTGCAGCTCGACTGCCGCTCGTACTGCTGCGCTGCCTGCTGACCCTTCTCCGTTGATATCTCCGTAACAGGCTGTTTTCATGGGAATTTTTCCAGAAAATGGCTGTCTTCAAATTGTCTTGCATTCCAATGTATACATTGGTATTCACCAGAATACAGAAGCACAGAAGGCCGCGGGCCAAGCGGGAAGGAACGGAAATGCACGAAGAGTTCGATGTGATCGTCGTCGGCGCGGGAAACGCTGCCTTGGCCGCGGCGGTCTCCGCGAAGGAAAACGGCGCAGATCGTGTCGTCGTTCTCGAGAAGGCTCCCCGCGAAATGCGCGGCGGCAATACGCACTGGAGCGGCGGCGTGCTGCGCTTCGCCTATGACGAGCCGCGCGAGATCGGCGCCTTGCTGCCGGGCGTCGAGGACGAGTTCGACAATTTCTACGACGGCATCTCGCCCTATACGCAGGAAGATTTTCACGGCGATCTCATGCGCGTGACCAATGGGCGCACCGATCCGACCTTGTCGCGGCTGCTGGTGTCGAACTCGCAGGCGACCGTTCGCTGGATGAAGGATACCGGCGGCATCAAGATGGAGCCGGCGATCAGCCTGTCCGCCGTCAAGAAGGACAATGTGATGGTGTGGGCGCGCGGCCTCGTGGTGCGCGCCGCCCATGAAGGTGTCGGCCTTTCGCGCAGCTGGTTCGCCACCTGCGAGCGCATGGGCATCGAGGTCCGCTACGGCAATGCGGTCTCGGAACTGCTCGTCGATGACAATGGCCGCGTGGTCGGCGTCAAGACCAAGGACGATGACGGTGTGCGCTCGCTCGGCGCAAAAGCCGTTGTGCTCGGCTGCGGCGGGTTCGAAGCCAACGTCCAGATGCGCACGCAGCACATCGGCCCTCTGGTCGGCGCGGCGAAGGTTCGCGGCACGCCGCACAATCAGGGCGACGGCCTGCGCATGGCGCTGGCCATCGGTGCTATGCCCTGGGGGCAGTGGAGCGGCTGCCATGCGACGCCGATCAGCGCGGACTGGGGCGATTTCGCGCCGCGTGAGATGACCGACCGCAGCAATCGGCTGTCCTATGTCTACTCGGTGATGATCAATCGCAAGGGCAAGCGCTTCGTCGACGAGGGCGAGGACGGCGCGCTCTTCACCTACGCCAAGTTCGGCCGCGCCATCCTGGCCGAGCCGGGTGCCAAGGCCTATCAGCTGTTCGACAGCAAGGTGATCCACCTGCTCGAGCCGCGCTATTCGACCAGCGATCCGATCAAGGCCAATTCGCTGGAAGATCTGATTGCGCAGCTCGACATCGACGACAAGGCGCAGGCGCTCAAGACCGTCCTCAACTACAACGACCACGCGCGTGCGGCGGACGAAGGCTTCGATCCCACGAAGAAGGACGGCCTCTCGACCAAGGGGCTCGATCTCGAAAAGACCAACTGGGCGCTTCGGCTCGACAAGCCGCCTTATTATGCTTACAGCGCGACGGGCGGCATCACCTTCACCTTCGGCGGATTGAAGATCAACGAGAACGCCGAGGTGATCGGCACCGACTGGCGTCCGATCAAGGGACTGTTCTGCTGCGGCGAACTGGTCGGCGGTCTCTTCTACGACAACTATCCCGCGGGCACCGGTCTCGTCTCCGGCGCGACCTTCGGACGGATCGCGGGCCGCAACGCTGCAAGCCAGCAGAGTGCGGCACCAGCCAAAGCGGTGGCTTCGCGATGAGCGTCGCCGCCACGACCTCGGGATCCGGCTTTTGCGCCGAGAGTCTGGCCGAGCAGATCCTGACCCCGCAGCCGCGGGACGCCAGGACGCTTGCACAGGCGAGGGCAGCGGTCATTCAGGCGTTTGGCCAGACGCTGTCCGGTACCCGGGCAGGCCTGACGAAGGCCCTGCTGAATACATCAGGCGTCGCGATGGCCGACGGCGCGTCGCTCGTCTTCGGGACGGAGCGGCGGACCAGCGCGGTCGATGCTACGCTGATCAACGCCACCGCAGCGGCGGCCGGGTCCGAAGCATCGCATGGTGGTATGAATGCGGCCTGCATCGTGACGCTGTTCGCGCTCTGTGAGGAGCGGCAAACGACCGGGCAGGAATTCCTCGATGCGTTGATATCGGGCGCAAAGGCGTCCGTTAGTCTCGCGCCCGCGCTGTCGCTGGCAGGCGACCAGTTCGGGCCCGCCTTGCTCGGTGGGGTAGCGGCCGCAACGCACGTGCTCGGATTGAGTCGTCCGAAAATTGCAGCCGCATTGCTCATGACCGGGATGGCGAACGTTGACAGTCCCGCCACGCAGGGCGGGCCGAAGTCGTTGATGGCTGGACTGAGCTTCAGGAGCGGACTGCTGGCCGCGCTGCTCGCCGAGGCGATGGACGAGGCTTCCTGCGCCGAGGTGATCGGCAGTGAGGGCGAAGCGATCTCACCTCAGGCCGCGGACAGCAGCGCGTCCGAAGCGGCGGCGTTCGATCTTCTTGCCGTTCAATTGCCGCCGGAAGCCGATCTCTGGGACCAGTTCGAACGGCAGGCGAGCGTCGTCCTGCAGCGCGATCAGATCGCTCCGCTGTTCGAGCGGCTTGAGACCATCGACAAGGTGAAGGATCTCGCGACGGTTTCGCGTCTGTTGCAGACGCGCGGCGCTCAGGCGGCGCCGAAGAAAGTCGTCTTCGCCGCGCGTGGAACGCACGAGCCGGAGGAGACGACCTGGGTTCCCTGAACCCGCGAAGGAATGCGAGGCAGCGAGGCTGCTTCGTGACAACAAGCCTGACAACAAGAGCAAGGCCGACAAAAGCAACATCTGGGGAGAGATTGGAATGAAGCGTTTTGAGTTGATTGCCGTACTCGCTGCATCGGCCGTGTGCTCTGCGGCGCACGCCGAAGACAGTGTCACGATCGGTGTTCACGCCAGCTTTTCCGGGGCCGGCGCAGCGTTCGCCGAAGGCATGCTCGCCGCGACGAATTTTGCCGCCGAAGATGTCAACAAGGACGGCGGCCTTGAGGTCGCCGGCAAGCGCTACAAGGTCCTGATTAAGCAATATGACGACCGCTACCGCGCCCAGGATGCGGTCACGGCCATGGATCGCCTCATCACCCAGGACGGAATTCGCTTTGTCGTCGGTCCGATGGGGTCGGCGGCGGCGGTGGCGACGAAAGATCAGACCACCTCCGGTAAGGTCATCACCATGACGCTGGCGTTCACGCCGCGCGCGCTGGGCGCCGACGCGCCCTATGCGTACCGGCCGGTCATAACCACGGGTGAATTTTCCGACCCGCAAGTTGCGTGGCTCATGAAGAATACAGCGGCCAAGCAGGTCGTGTCGCTGCTGCCTAACGACGAGACCGGGCAGCAGATCGGTGTCGCGAACTTCAACTCCTACGCCAAGACCGGCGCAAAGCTGCAGGTCGAGTATTTCGAGCGCGAGCGCGTCGATTTCGTGCCGATCCTCACCCGCATCCTGATGAAGGCCGACGGCCTTGAGCTCGGCGGCAATTCTCCGACTACGGCCGGACTCATTCTCAAGCAGGCGCGCGAGCTCGGTTACAAGGGCCCGGTGTTCGTGACCGGCGGCGACGTCGCGGCCGAGATGCTCAAGGTCGCTGGCAAGGATGCGGCCGAAGACGTCTACGTCCACCTGCCGATCGACACCGGTCTGCCGGATACGGCCGCCTATGTCGCCCGCTTCAAGGCCAAGTATGGCCCGAATATGAACGGCTTCAGCCCGTTCTTCTATGCCGGCCTGCAGATGCTGTTCACCGCCATGAAGAAGGCCGGGACCGTGGACGACACCACCAAGATCGCAACGACGCTCGACGGATTGTCCGACGTTCCCACCGCAATGGGCAAGGCGGGTTGGACCGGCGAGCAGAAGTACGGGATCAAGCACCAGATCGACCTGCCGTTCTATGTCGGGCAGTTCAAGGACGGCGTCGTCGCGAAGGTGGCGACCTGCGACGTCAACGCGTGCAGATAAGCAGCCGCTACATCGGGCGAGGCGCGCTGCTGCGCCTCGCTGAAGCGATTGGAGTTGTCGTCCCGTGAGCATGAACATCATTCTGGCCCAGACGGTCGTGAACGGCCTCATGGTGGGCATGATCTATGTGCTGATGGCCATCGGCTTCACCATGGTGTTCGGCATCATGCGCATCGTGAACTTCGCGCATGGCGAATTCTACATGGTCGGCGCTTTTCTGTTCGCCATCCTCTACGGCAGCAACGATATGCCGTTCGCCGTCAGCGTCCTGCTCGCGGTTGGCGCCACGGCCGTGCTGGGACTGCTGATGGAGCGAGTCGTATTCCGAAAGTTTCGCGGCAACGAGCTGAACGGCATGATCGCTTCCGTCGGCGTCGCTCTCATAGTGCAGAACAGCGCGCTTCTGCTGTGGGGATCGTCGGCGCGCACCGTGGCCCCGATCGTCTCTGGAGTAGTGTCCGTCGGCGGCATCGTCTTTCCGTGGTCGCGGCTGGTAGTTATCATCGGTGCGATCGTGGCGGTGGTGTCGCTCAACCTGTTGGTCGGCCATACCAGGATCGGCCGTGCCATGCGCGCCGTCGCGCAAGACGCGGAGATCGCGCAGGTGCAGGGCATTCGCGTCGACCTCATCTTCCCGGTCGCATTCGTGCTCGGGGTGAGCCTTGCCGCCTTTGCCGGTGTGCTGATGGCTCCGGTGCTGTCGGTCTCGCCGTTCATTGGTCTCGCGCCGACGTTGAAGGCCTTCGTGATCGTCGTGATTGGCGGGCTCGGCAGCGTCCCGGGTGCGGTGGCCGGCGGATTGCTGATCGGCCTGATCGAGAGTTTCGCCGGGACGTTCGTGAGTGCCTCGCTGTCCGAGATCCTCCAGTTCCTGGTCGTGATCGCCGTCGTGTTGCTGCGTCCGCAAGGTCTGCTTGGCCGAAAGGAGCGTGAGGCGTGATTCCTTCCACAACCAAGCCGATGCATTATCTCGGTGTCGCGATGGCGGTGATCGTCGCCGCCCTGCTGCCCTGGTTCGCGCCGAACCAGTTCTATATCCATCTGGCGACGGTCGGTTGCATCAATCTCATGCTCGTGCTGGGCCTTGCCGTCATTGCGCGGGCAGGGCAGCTCTCGATGGGCCATGGTGGCTTTGCGCTGGTCGGCGGATATGTCTCGGCGTTGCTGTCGATGAAGGGGTGGCCGCCGCTGCTCACCCTGTTCATCGCCGGGTTGGTCGCGGCCGTCATTGCCGCCGCTCTCGGCTGGATCATCCTCCGCTTGCGCGGCGTTTACTTCGTGCTGGTGGCCTTTGCGTTCGGCCAGATCGCGGTGTTGTTGGCGCTGGACATGAGCTCCATAACGGGCGGTGCCAACGGGCTGGTCGGCGTGCCCCCGATCTCGATCTTCGGCTACGTGCTTCGTGCCAAGCCGCAATTCTATCCCTTCGCACTGGCCTGCGCGCTGACGACGCTGCTTCTGATCTGGCTGCTTTATCGGTCGCCGCTGGGCACGATGATGGCGGCCACCGCCGAGAACCAGCGCCTCACCGAATCGAGTGGCATCGATACGCACCGGGTCCAGGTGATTGCCTTCACCATCGGCTCCGGCATCGCGGGCTTCGCCGGTGCGTTGTCCACGCACTATCTCCGCTTCATCTCGCCGGACTCATATACGTTCTGGGAATCCGTTTCCTATTTGACCATGCTGGTCGTCGGCGGACGGGATGGCGTGCTGGGACCGATCGTCGGTGTGCTCGTGCTGACACCCTTGCCGGAGCTGCTGCGCTCCACCGAAGGATTGCAGCACATCATCTACGGCGCCGTGCTCGTGCTCTGCCTGATTTTCGTGCCGAACGGACTGGCAAGTCTCGTCCAGACCTGGCGTTCGCGCCAGCGGGTTGTAGCAGCAGGCACAGCGCGTGTGGCCGAGGAGGTCACATGAGCATGCTCGTGGTCGATCACCTGAAGCGGTCTTTCGGCGGACTTGTCGCCGTTCGAGACGTATCCTTCGAGGTCGAGGAGGGCGACTTCCTCGGCCTTATCGGCCCGAACGGCGCGGGCAAGACCACGTTGTTCAACGTGATCTCGGGCGTGTTGAGGCCTTCGGCGGGCACGGTCCGCTTTATGGGCCGGGACATCTCGGGGCAGCCCGCCAATCAAACGGTGCGGCAGGGGCTTTCGCGGACCTTCCAAGCCGCGACCATCTATCCAGAGGCGACGGTCATCGAGAATGCCGCGCGCGGCACGTTGGCCTCTGATATCACCGGCCTGTGGAGCGGGTTTCTCTCGAGCAAATGGCGGCGGACCGCCGAGGAGAAAGCGCTTCATGTGCTCGACCTCCTTGGCCTGATGCGGCGCGCGGGCCTGAAGGCGCGCGAGCTGTCTTATGGCGAGCAGCGCCGTCTCGGCGTTGCAATCGCACTTGCGAGTGACCCAAAACTCTTGATGCTCGATGAACCCGTTGCCGGCCTCAATCCGGAGGAGGCCGCGGAACTCGCCTCGGTGCTCCGGCGAGTGAGATCGGAGCGCGACGTCACCATGGTTATGGTCGAGCATCACATGCGCACCGTCATGGGCCTGTGCAATCGCGTCGTGGTGCTGGATCACGGCACGCTGATCGCGCAGGGAACGCCCGCGGAAGTCGTCGCGAATCCGGTCGTGATCGAGGCGTATCTCGGCAAGGAAGCCGTCCATGCTTGATGTTCGCGGAATTAGTGTCGCCTACGGTGCGTTGACGGCGGTGCGCAATCTGAGCGTGTCTGTGGCCGACGGCGCGATCGTCTCCCTGATCGGCTCGAACGGTGCGGGGAAGACCACGACGATGAAGGCTATCATCGGCCTCAAGCCGGTCAGCGGCGGCGAGATCTATTTCGACGGCGAACGCATCGACGGCACGTCCGCGCCGCAGCGCGTCGGACGTGGCATCGCATTGTCGCCGGAGGGGCGACGCGTGTTCCCGCAAATGAGCGTGCTCGACAATCTGCTCGTCGGTGCCTATTCGCAGGGCGACAAGGCGAAGCAGAACAAAACGCTGGATCAGATCTACGGCTATTTCCCGCGCCTGGTGGAGCGAAGGAGCCAAATGGCAGGCTCACTGTCGGGTGGCGAGCAGCAGATGGTCGCCATCGGCCGGGCGCTCATGGCAAGGCCACGCCTGTTGCTGCTGGATGAACCCTCGCTCGGGCTTGCGCCGATCATCGTCGATGAGATCGCGCGCATCATCGTGGAGATCAACCGCGATATCGGCATGTCGATCATCCTGGTCGAGCAGAACGCGAAGCTTGCGCTCAATCTATGCAACGAGGCCTTCGTGTTGGAGACTGGCGCGGTCGCGCTGAGCGGGAAAGGCAAGGACCTTCTGGCCAGCGACTATGTGCGGCGCGCCTATCTCGGCATCTGAAACATATTCCTCTATCTGGAAATTCCGGAGTTCTGACATGACTGGATCTCTCACCTTCGGCTTCATCGGCTTGGGCGTCATGGGCGAGCCCATGTGCCGACACCTCGTTCAGAAGACCAAGCAGCAGGTGCTGGTTCACGACCTCAACACTGAGCCCGTCGCGCGACTGATTCAGGCCGGCGCCGTCGATGCGGGCTCGGTCGCCGCGGTGGCCAAGGCCGACATCGTTTTCATCTCGATGCCGAGCGGCGAGCACCTCAAGAAAGTCTGCGAGATGCCGGGCGGGCTGCTCGAATTCGCGCGCGCCGGCCAAACCATTGTCGATCTCTCGACAAGCCCGCTGAAACTGACGCGCGAGCTGGCCGGCGCTTTTGCCGCCAAGGGTGCCGAATACGCCGATG
The DNA here is from genome assembly GCF_011602485.2 of Bradyrhizobium sp. 1(2017). Taxonomy (NCBI): domain Bacteria; kingdom Pseudomonadati; phylum Pseudomonadota; class Alphaproteobacteria; order Hyphomicrobiales; family Nitrobacteraceae; genus Bradyrhizobium; species Bradyrhizobium sp. 1(2017). The sequence goes on from NZ_CP050022.2 coordinate 3,282,458, forward strand.
CGCCCGTCGCCAGGACGCGTGCTGCGGCCGAGGCTGGCACGTTGGCAATTTCTGTCGGTGCGACCTCGGATGTGTTCAGCCGCATCGAACCGTTGCTGCGCCACTTCGCGTCCGAAGTGACCCTTTGCGGCGACGTCGGCTCGGGCCAAGTTGTGAAAATCCTCAACAACATGGTTGTGGTGGGCACCGTGACAGCGCTGTGCGAGGCGGCTGCGATCGCGGAATCGGCGGGTGTCTCGACCAAGACCCTGTTCGACGCCCTCTCGAAGGGCTCCGCCGACAGCTTCGCGCTGCGCAACCATGGATACAAGGCCGTCGCGGCGCGGGAGTTTCCCGAGCGCGTCTTCTCGACTGACTACATGCACAAGGACATGTCCTATGCGCTCGACATGGCGAAGGATGCCGGGATCGATGCCAGGGAAGCGGCGCTCGGCGCCCGTGTGCTGGTCGAAGCGTCCCAAGCGGGCTTTGGAGCGAATTACTGGCCGGTCATCGTGAAGGTCATCGAGCGCTCCTCGAAAAAGTCATGACCGATGCGTGAAGGGCGGTCGAGCGTCGCCATTCGAGTTCAAGCAATAATGATCAAGGGAGGGCTCCGTGCGGGTGTTGTTGTTGACGATCACGCTGCTTCTGTCACACATGAATCTGGCCGCAGCCACTGAAACCTATCCCTCTCAACGGATTACCGTCATCGCGCCGTTTGCTCCCGGCAGCGGAACCGATGGCGTCGCGCGCATCGTGTTTCAGCGGCTGTCGGAGCTGCTGAAAGCGACGATCATCATCGACAATCGCGTGGGCGCGAACGGCGCGCTGGGAGCGACAGCCGCCGCGCGTTCAGCGCCCGACGGCTACACGTTGCTAGTTGGCGGAACGTCGACGCACGCCGCGAATCCAAGCCTGCTGAAATCCATCCAGTACGATCCCATCACGGACTTTGTTCCGATTTCGCAGTTCGGCGTGTTTCCATATTTTCTGATTGTCGATCCATCACTGCCCGTCCAGAGCGTGGCCGACCTCGTAGCCCTTGCGAAGAGCAAGCCCGGCACGTTGACGTTCGGTTATGCCAATGCACTCGGCCAATTGTCCGGCGAGGCGTTCAAGCGGCGGGCGGGGATCGACATTGCAGCCGTGCCCTACCGGAACAGCCCGCAAGTTGTCACCGACATCATCGCCCAGCGCGTCTCCATGACCTTCATGGACATGGCGCCTGCGGTCTCCCAGGTCGAGGCTGGTTCGGCCCGTGCGCTTGCGACCACGAATCCGGACCGCGCGTCGCTCTTCCCGCAGATCCCGACGATGAAGGAGGGAGGCCTTGCATTCATCAACATCTCCGCATGGTCCGGCCTGTTCGCTCCCAAGGATACACCGCCGGAAATCGTCACGAAACTCTCCGAGGGCGTGCGTGAGGTGCTGGCGGAACCCGAGATCAAGAGCCGCCTCGCCGATATCGGCTTCGAGGTTCAGTGGATGGCCCCGTCCGATTTCGCCAGGCATCTCAAGGACGACATCGAATTGTGGGCCACGACAACGAAGGAAGCTGGCATCGAACGCCAGTGAAAGATCGACATGTCCGAGTATGAAGTCTATGCCGTCCGATATGCCGCGAAGGACGAGCGCCGCGCATCAGAGAACTTCATCGACAATAGCGGAATACCCGATGCTCCGATGCCGCTGGATTTCTTCGTCTGGGCGCTGGTCGGCCGGGGCCGCACGGTGATCGTCGATACCGGCTTCGATGAGAAGGCAGGAAAGCCGCGTAATTATGCCGTCACAAGACCGGTGGCCGAGGGCCTCAAGCAGGTCGGTATCAACCCTGACAACGTCAAGGACGTCATCCTGACCCACATGCATTGGGATCATGCCGGCAACCACGATCTGTTCCCGCAGGCCCGCTATCACGTGCAGGAGCGCGAGATGCATTTCTGTACGAGCCGCTGCATGTGCGATGCCGAACAGAAGAAGGCCTACAACGCAGAGGACGTCAGCCACATCGTCAGGCGCAACTTCGAAGGGCGCGTGACCCTTCACGATGCCAATTCCGATTTCGACGACGGGATATCACTGCACTGGCTGGGTGGCCATACCGCGGGACTTCAGGTCGTGCGGGTGAAGACGCGCCGCGGCTACGTGGTGCTGGCCTCGGACGCCTCGCACTATTACGCCAACATTCTGCGGCGCCGGCCATTCCCGGTGCTGTTCGACACGAACCAGATGCTGAACGGCTTTGCGGTCATCCGGCAACTGGCCGACAGCCCCTCGCACATTATTCCGGGGCACGACCGGCAAGTGCTCTCGCTGTTTCCCGCCGCCCGCGAAGGGATCGACGGGATCGCGCGACTGGATGCTGATCCCCGCGGAAGTCCTGCCTAAGCATCAACGAAGCTAGTCCAGACGGCCGGCGCAGCCTGCGCCATCCGGATCAGACACACCATTCGCCGGTTGCGGAGATGATCGACCATGTCGAAGAAGTACGGAATTGCCATTGCCAACGAGACGGTGACCGCGCCGAACCAGGAATGGTTTGCCGCCATCAATCCCTTTAGCCGCGAGGAATGGGCGCAGATACCGCAGGCAATGCCCGCGCAGGTCGCCGATGCGGTCGCGGCGGCGAGACGAGCCTATGATTCCGTCTGGAGCAAGACCACCGGTCTTGCCCGCGCGAAATTGCTGAACGGGCTGGCCGACCTGCTCGATGCGCAAGCCGAGCGCATCGCCATCATGGAGAGCACCGACAACGGCAAGATCATCCGCGAGACGCACGGGCAGATGCATTTCGCCGCGCGTGCCTATCGGTTTTTCGCCGGCTGCGCCGACAAGATTTTTGGCGATACGATCCCGCTGGATCAGCGCGACGTCTTCGACTTTACGCGTCGGGAGCCGATCGGCGTCGCCGTACTTATCACCGCCTGGAACTCGCCCATGGGGCTGCTTGCCAACAAGCTCGCGCCGGCGCTGGCGGCGGGCAATTGCGTCGTCATCAAGCCGTCCGAGCATGCATCCGTGACGACGCTGGAATTCGCTGAGTTGGTGCGGGAGGCGGGCTTCCCGCCGGGCGTTGTCAACGTCGTGACCGGTGATTACAGGGTAGGGCAGGCACTGCTGACGAGCGGCCGGATCGATCGTGTCAGTTTCACGGGCAGTCCGAACGTCGGTCGTCAGATCGCGGCGGAGGCAGGCCGGTCTCTCGTCCCGGTGACGTTGGAGCTGGGCGGCAAGTCTCCCAACATCATCTTCGAAGACGCTGACCTCGACAAGGCGACGGTCGGGGCTCTCGCCGGCATTTTTGGCGCAACCGGGCAGACATGTATCGCCGGCTCGCGGCTGCTCGTTCAGCGCTCGATTCACGATGAGATCGCCAAGCGCCTGGTTGATCGGGCGGGCAAGATTCGTCTGGGCAATCCGTTGGACAAGACGACCGATATGGGCACCGTGGCGAACGAACCGCAATTTGGCCGCATCCTGAAATTCGTTTCCGACGCGCAAGCGGAGGGGGCGGTTCTGGCCTGCGGCGGAAAGCCTGCAGCTGGTGACGGATTGGGGAGAGGCCTGTTCATCGAGCCGACCATCTTTACCGGGGTGGATAACAGGATGGCCATTGCCCAGGAAGAGGTGTTCGGACCAGTGCTGTCGATCATTCCTTTCGACACCGAGGAACAGGCGATCCTTATCGCCAATGACAGCAAGTATGGGCTGGCTTCCGGCGTCTGGACGACGAACCTGTCGCGCGCCTTGCGCGTGTCGCGGGCTGTCCATGCCGGGACCGTCTGGGTGAATACCTATCGCGCCTCAAGCGCGATGGCGCCGTTCGGCGGGTTCAAGGAGTCGGGCTTCGGCAAGGAACGCGGTGTCGCGGCGCTGGATGAATTTCTGCAAACCAAGAATGTGATGATCGATTTTTCCAACGAAGAGCGTGATCCGTTTGCTCTTAAATTGTAAGACACAGACTGAGGCCTCCGGATGAAAGACAAATCGATCGCGAACGTCGCGGGGCCAGCGCCCCGCCTGGCGCGCTTTCTTCCGAATTCGATCAACTTGTTTGACGACGGCATGCCCGTCCCAAGGCTGGTGCCACACCTCCACAGCGCGGCGACCGTCGACTTTCATCTGTCAAAATGACCCAAATATCGACCCCAGTATCAGGACAGCAACAAGTGCGATGATGCAGCTGACGATCACGGTCATCACCATGTCGAGATAGCTTTCACGATGAGTGAGACCACTGATCTGCAATAGCAGCAAGACCGTTCCGTTGTGTGGGAGGGCGTCCAGGGTGCCGGCGCTCATCGTTGTGATACGATGCATCAATTCGCGGTCGAGGTGATACTCGCTGGCAAGACGCAAGAAGTCGTCGCCAAATGCATTGAGAACGATGGCCATTCCGCCGGAAGCAGTGCCGGTCAGCCCCGCCAGCACATTCATGGAGACGGCCAGCGAGACCAGCGGCCCTCCGCCAATCCCGAATAGCGCATCGCGAACCGTCGCGAATGCCGGCAACGCGGCAACGACCGCGCCAAAGCCGACAAGACTGGCGATCATCAACATCGGCAAGGCCGCCGAATTCGCACCGGCGTCGAGACTTTCGCGGAGGGTTGGCAAGCGTCGAAGGTTGCAGAGAAGGACGGTCAGGTTCGCCGCCGTGAGCGCCACGATCACTGACCAGACACCGGACACGGAGCCGATCGTCGTACCGCCCCACTGGTCCTCGGACAGGAACGAAAAATCGAGCCGCGGGAACACCACGAGAGACATCAGGAAATTCGTGGCGATAACGACCACGAGCGGCAGCACGGCCACGGCAAAGGGAGGATCGCTGTCGGCCTGCTTACCGTGTGGCAACTCCGCCGGGTCGAAGTCACCCGCCGGCGCCGCCTGCTCGCGAACGATCTCACTGACGACAGGAGCGGTTTCCGTCTCGCCACCGTAACCTTCGCCGGCCTTGCGCGCGGCCGCCTCGGCGCGGCGAAGCCACCACATGCCGAAGACGAAGATGATAGCCGATGCGATGATGCTCAGCCCGGGGGCCGCGAAGGTGGTGGTGCCGAAGTACGGCATCGGAATGGCGTTGTTGACCGAGGGGGTTCCCGGCATCACCGACATGGTGAACGTGAATGCGCCGAGGCCCACGGTTGCCGGCAACAACCGGCGCGGGATGTTCGCGGCCCGGAACATCTGATGTGCCATGGGCACCAGCACGAAGAATGCGACGAACACGCTCACGCCGCCGTAGGTCACAATGGCCGAGGCGATCACCACCGCCAGCATTGTGCGACTGGTTCCTAGCCTGTTGGTCAAATATCGCGCGATGGAGCTGATCGAACCGGTGTCGCCCATCAGCTTTCCGAACAACCCGCCCAGCATGAACATGGGGAACCACTGCGCCACGAACCGCGCTCCCCCGCTCATGAACGTCTGCGTCCAGTGGGCGAGCAGCGGCTCGCCCGAGAACACGGCCGCGATCAGCGCCGCGATTGGCGCGACCAGCAGAACACTCACGCCTCGGTATGCGAGCCACATCAGCAGGGCCAGACCAAGCAATATCCCGACAAGTCCCATCGTCCACTTCCTCCGACAAATCCGAATCCCGAACGACCATGATGAGGGTTACGCCACGGCGGCGGGCCTTTCGCTTTCGTGGGTAGCGGCCGGCGCTGCCTCCAGGCGCTGCCGTGGCAACAGGAACAGCCACGTGACCAGCACGAACGGTACCGTCAGAGCCGGAATGGCGAACGGTGTCAGCGCCACGTTCAAGGCTGACTGGACAATCACCGTGAAAACCGTGGCGAGGACCGTGTACACCGCGACGCGCCAGCTCGGCTGATAGAAGACAGTGCCGAGTGCGATCGCCGTCAGGACAGGGCTGAATCCAAGGAGGCCGCCGGTGATCAGGTCGCTCTCAGCGCCGAAAAGATGGGCCGTCAGCACCGCCAATATCGCACCTCCAAGAGCGAAGGCGGCGGCTGCGAGCGAGCTTACGGCGAGCCCCGCAAGCAGGAGCAGCGCCGCAATGCTACTGGCCTTGAGGAAGACTTGCGAGATGCTCAGGAACACGCCCTGGACAAGGTCAACCAACTGGAGCGGGCTTCCCTTGTAAGGCTGGAACGCCGTCACAACGTTGCCGCTCGGCAGTGCTGCTCCCGCGAGGCCGGAAAATCCATATGTGGCCAACAGGAGAAGCCACGTTGTGAGCACGAAAGGAAATGTGAGAGCGCCACCCCATGATTTGACGACGTTGGTGGTCCCCAGCATCACGACGACGGATACCGCAGCCCCCAATATGACATACACCCAAAGCAGCGGTCCGGGAGCCAGGAACGTCGCCAGCGCAAGGCCGACGAGGATGCCGTTGAAGCCATAGAGCCCGGCATGGAGCGACTCGGTCTCGGCGCGCAGCAGCACCGCGGTGAGGTTTGCGACGAGGACTGCGAGGACGCCTGCGATTGCCACCCGAGGGGCGCCGGCTGCATATGAGCCCCAGGCGATCGCAGCGAGGAAGAGAACCCCGGTCAGCGGGTTACTCTGAAACATGACTTGCCCAATGCTGCGCAAATTGATGTCCAGGAACCGCAGTAGGCCTGACGATGCGGCGAGGCTTTCCCACTTTGCCAAGGCCTGCTCCATTGCTGCCTCCTCTGAGGTGTCGGCACCCGCTCTCGGCTAGCGCCATAGATGGCGCGGAGGTAGCGCGGCGCCGATGATCTCCTGACGAACGATTTCCCAGAACTCGCGAACCTTGGCCTTCACCTGCGCAGTTTCGCGACCCAGCACCTTGAAGATCAGGCCGGCATCTTTGGGCAGACGACCAGCGCCGAACGCCAGGCCTTCCGCAAAATTCACATCGGCTCCCACACGCTCGTGTATGCGTTCGGCCTTGTCTTTGGGAGCGCACAGGATCACGTTGGCGAACACGTCGAAGGAGTCCATCACGCCGATCTGCCGCATCACATATCGCCGAGGCTCGATGACCAGCTTCTCTGCGAACAACGAACGACCATCGGGCCGCACAGCTGACGTGGATAGCGACAGAACGCTCACTCCGAAGCACTCATCCGGATGATGGTGCTTGCGGCCTGGCTGAATGACTTCCGAGAAAAGCAGCGTTGCTGACGGGGCGACGGAGATCTGTGTGTCACTGAGAAACCGCGAGTGCCGGTGCGGGATCACGGGATCGGGAAGAAATTCCAGATATGCCTCATCGGCAAGCGTAATCGTCTGGATTTGCGCCGCGTAATTGGCGTCCATCCCGTGAATCTTGGTGGCCGACTGCGAGGTGAGGTGTGCCTGCGCGCGGGGACCAAGGGTGACGTCGAGAGCGAGCCTGTCTCCCTGCAGTACGCAGCCCGTGGTGGTGATCAGGAATACGCAGGCAAGGCCGGGCATTTCCTCGTCGCAATGCAGTGCGCGTTGCACCATGTAGGGCGCGCGGCGTTCCAGGGTCGCCAGGATCGTTTGGCCGGAGCGGCGCTCGAAGCCAAGACGCAGGAAGCCCGTCTTGCCAACTGTGCCGCTCCTCATCTGCAGCGGCTCATCCTGGAAGGAGGCGAACTCCGGCATCGATGCGCCGAGCGCTTCGGCGCGAGCCCAGGGAGGGAAGGCTGTCGGTATCATGACGCCCGCGCCCGCGGATTGATATCGAACAAAAACTCCCGTTCGATCAGGGCGACCAACTCCGGAATTCCTTCCCCGCTCTTGCAGTTCGTGAAGAGGAACGGCTTGCTGCCGCGCATCATCCTTGAATCCTGTTTCATCACGTCAAGGCTCGCTCCGACGTGGGGTGCAAGGTCGGTCTTGTTGATGACGAGGATGTCGGAATGCGTGATCCCGGGTCCGTTCTTGCGTGGGATCTTATCGCCCGCAGCGACATCGATGACATAGATGAAATAGTCCACCAGTGCCGGCGAGAAGGTCAGCGTCAGGTTATCGCCTCCACTTTCGATCAGCACGACGTCGCTGTCCGGAAAGCGCCGTTCCATGTCCTCGACGGCGGCGAGGTTCATGCTTGGGTCTTCGCGCACCGCGGTATGAGGGCAGGCGCCCGTCTCAACTCCGAGAATACGTTCCTGGAGCAGAACACCCTTGAGCGTTCGCTGAACGTGCTTGGCGTCCTCGGTCGTCACCACGTCATTGGTAATGATGAGCACCTTGATGCCCAAATCGAGCAAACGCGGTGTGATGGCTTCCACGATCGCGGTTTTGCCCGACCCGACCGGGCCGCCGATGCCGATGCGCGTGATACTCTTTGACATTCGGGAAGCTCCATTCGCGTCAACTCATGAACAGGCGTACATGCGCTCGTGTGTGGATGGCGGCCAGGATTTCTGTCAACGGAGCAAAGCCCGCCATGTCTGACAGCCGTGCCGCGGCGGCCGTCACGTACATCCCTTCTGTCTGGTCGGAGAGATCGTAGAGAATCTTCTGCGTCTCGATGTGGCTGACCTTCATCAGTCGCAGGGCTGCACCGAGGATCGTTGCCGCGACGCCATACTGGTGCACGACAAATGCCTGGCGGGCAGGCAGGCCTTGTGCGGCGAAATTGACTGCCAAGGCTATGGGGTAGCAACCGGGGGTAACGGACGTTTCAATGCAGTGACGCCAGGCACGAAGCAGCGGTGCGCCGACCACTTCCACACCCATCTCGGTGAACTTCTTGCCCATGCGTACCGACATTGCCCGGGCCTCGTCTGAAAGCTTGCGCTCATAGACCTGCGAATCAATTCGGGCGAGGGCATCGACGTCGCCCGCAATTGCCGCGCGATGCGCGGCGATCAACGCGATGCCGTCTCCGCGCGCCGCCTGCTCGACTGCAGTGCGCGTGAACGCTCGAAGCGTGGCCGCGTCGATGACGACACGTTTCTGGATGGCCGATTCCAGGCCGGACGAAAACGAGAACCCGCCGATGGGAAACATCGAGTCGCCAAACTGCAGCGCCCGCGCGAGAAGGGCGGCAGTTCCAGATGCATCGTCGCCGTCACTCTCGATGATCATGCGCAGATCCGGTCATGGCCGGCGATGTCTGTTCCTGAGAACTGGCTCCCGAATGGGCGTGGACGTGCAACGGCGGATGTCCGTATGCATGTCCAGTCTCGTCGATACCGGCGTAGCTCTCGTGTGTATGGGAGTGCACAGGACCTTCGGCGCCACCGAAGAGTCGGCGTGATTCATGTGGAGCGAGATAGGGAACAACCTCGCGGCCGGGCACGAACTCGTAACGAATCCCCTCAAAGTGATGGGTATTCATCACGGACGTCATGACCTTGCGATCGACGGTGAGCGGGACATAGACAACGTTGTCCTTGACCAGTGCTGGCCAATGCTGATTGCCCATTGCGTGGCCCACTTCAACGCAGGTGCGCATTGCGACTTCGGGAGCGAATCTCGTCAGACCATCCAGATGCACGACCATCACGTCGCGCAGTTCGATTCGTACGACGAGCGCCGAGAGAGCCTGCGCATCCCAGAGCAGCACATCACCATCGCGGATGTGAGTGCCGCGGTCGACTGAGACTGCAATCTCTGCCCCCTTTGCGGTCGTCTTCCGGAAGCGGCTCTTCTGCGCTTCCCATTGGTCGATTTCCATCAGGTCGATGCTGGCGGTGGACAGACGTGCGGCCCAGGCGGGCTCACCGATATTGCCCAGAACGGTCTTGATGAGGATCACCATACACTCCTCAGCTGAAGAAATATTTTTGGTTCAGAGAGATCGTCTTCAGGGGCGGCACGGTGGCGTGCTGTCCGTCGACGGTCACAGCGAAGGTTTCCGGGCTTACTTCAATGTTCGGCGTTCCGGCATTTCGGATCATGTCGCGCTTGCCAATCTTGCGCACATTCCGCACCGGCATCACCTGCCGACGAAGCCCCAGCCGCTCCTTGACACCGGCAGCATGCGCCAGGCCGGAAACGAACGTGATGCAGTTGGCTGCCAACGCACTTCCGTAGGCGCCGAACATCGGTCGATAGTATGTGGGCTGCGGCGTTGGCAGTGAAGCGTTCGGATCACCCATCACGGCCCAACTGATGAAGCCGTTCTTGATGACGATCTTGGGCTTGGCACCGAAGAATGCGGGCTCCCACAGGACGAGGTCGGCGATCTTGCCGACCTCGACCGAGCCCAGCACGTCGGCAATACCGTGGCTGATCGCCGGATTAATCGTGATCTTCGCCACGTAACGCAGCACGCGGAAATTATCGTTGCCCGGTGCATCCTCCGGCAGCTTGCCTCGCCCGGTCTTCATTGCGTCGGCGGTCTGGATGCAGCGCAGCCAGCATTCTCCGATGCGTCCCATGGCCTGCGAATCGCTTGAGAACATCGAGATTACGCCGAGGTCCTGAAGGACGTTTTCCGCTGCGATGGTTTCAGCGCGGATTCGGCTCTCGGTGAATGCAACGTCCGACGGGATGTCGGGGCTGAGGTGGTGACACACCATGATCATGTCATAGAGCTCGGCCTGCGAATTGATGCCGTAGGGGAGCGTGGGATTGGTTGAAGACGGCAAGACATTGGGAAGTCCCGCGATCTTGATGATATCCGGCGCATGGCCGCCGCCGGAGCCCTCGGTATGGAACGAATGGACCGTCCGCCCCTCAAATGCCTCGATCGAATCGTCGACGAAGCCGGATTCGTTCAACGTGTCCGTGTGGATGCATACTTGAGTGTCCGTCTCGTCTGCGACGGTGAGCGCGGACCGAAGCACCGCCGGCGTGGTGCCCCAGTCCTCGTGACATTTCACGCCGACGGCACCGGCCTCGATCTGTTCAATCAGGGCCGCCTTGCCGTGTCCGTGCCCCTTGCCAAGAATGCCGACGTTGATCGGCCAGCTCTCGAACGCGCGCAACATCATGCTGATGTTTCCGGGACCCGAGGTGACCGTCGTGGCGTTGGAGCCGTCCGAAGGACCGGTTCCGCCGCCGATCAACGTCGTGGTGCCGTTTGAGAGCGCTGCCTCCGCCTGCTGCGGCGAAATGAAATGAATGTGTGTATCGATGCCGGCGGCCGTCAGGATCAGATGCGAGCCCGAGATGGTGTCGGTGGCCAGGCCAATCTCGAGGCCTGGTGTAACACGATCCATGACCTGCGGATTGCCCGCCTTGCCGATCGCACAGATGCGGCCATCCTTGATGCCCACATCTGCTTTCACCACGCCCAGCACCGCGTCGATGACGGTCACGTTGGTGATCACCAGGTCAGGGGCACCCCCCGCCCGCGTCACCTGATTGTCCATGCCCATGCCCTCACGCATGCTCTTGCCGCCGCCGAAGACGATCTCGTCGCCATAGCCGCCGCGCAAATCGCGCTCGATCTCGACGAACAGCCCGGTATCGCCCAAGCGGATGCGGTCACCCGTGGTCGGTCCAAAGAGACCCACATATTCTTGACGAGAGATGGTCGCCATGGTGGTCCTCGCTCATTGAGTTTCGGCGGGCTCTCAGGCGTTTCCTCTATCGGGAGCGAAAGCCCCGCTTCGACGCCAGCGTCACCGCCTCGGATTTGACCGTGGCCGCGTCCTTGCCTGCCGTGGGGCCATCGACGAGGTTGTTGAAGCCGTAAACCGCGCGCTTGCCGCCGTAGGGGACGAGTTGAACCTCGCGTTCGTCTCCGGGCTCGAACCGCGTTGCCGTTGATGACGGGATATTCAGGTGCAGCCCGAAGGCTGCTGCGCGATCAAATTCCAGCGCGCGGTTGACTTCAAAAAAATGGAAGTGCGATCCAACCTGTATCGGTCGGTCCCCCGCGTTACGCACCTTGAGCGTTGTCACCGGGCGGTCGGCGTCGAATGTGACCGCTGCCGAACTGCACACATAACCGCCGACCGATACCTCGACTGTGGCCGGATCGACATCGGCAGCAACAGTGGGGCCCACTTTTGGTCCAGCCATGTTAACCTCCCGTTAGACACTCACTGGATCGGCGTATGCACGGTGACCAAGCGGCTGCCGTCGGTGAAAACCGCCTCGATCTGCACCATTGGAATGAGATCGGCGACGCCATCCATCACGTCTGCCTTGGAAAGGGCGGTCCGCGCGTCCTTGGTCACGTCTTCGATGGTCTTCCCGCTGCGTGCACCGTCGAGGGCGACGGCCGAGATGACAGCGACGGCCTCCGGATAATTGAGCTTCAGGCCCTTGGCTTTTCGCTTCAAAGCAACGTCAGCCATCATGTAGACGAGCAGCTTATCGAACTCCCTCGGAGTGAGCTGCATGTGATCCTCCTGAGCCTTGACTGCCTTAGCGGAAGAGCAGGCGCGCAAGCGGACTGCGTGAGCATATACACTTGCCACCCCTGCATTTAGGGGCGCCGCCCTTGGATGCGTCAATCAGGGTTTCCCTCGGGTTCATGTCGGAAATCACCTGATGGACTGGCTGTCGCGCGGACGCATCTTTTGCTCGGCGAGGGCGATCAGCACGACGAGCTCTATCTGTCCATAGAGATCGAGATTGGGTCCGGCGAGCTTGATCCCGACATAGCGGCGAGGGAGGCTCCGCGCCCTCGCTCCGCTGCACATCGATCTCACTCATGGCCGTCCACTCACGATTGCTCGCCATTGAATCTCTGCCTGCGATCATCGCCAAGCCAGTCCTCGACGTAGAATCTGAGGATCGCGACCCGTCCGATCGCGATGAGCGGCATGGCGAGCGCGATGCCCAGGACGCCGAACAGCGCGCCGAGGAGGACGATCGCGACCAGTGTCCACGCTGGAGGGATCTCGACGGCCTGACGCTGGATCAGCGGGCCGATCACATAGCCCTCGATCGACTGGATGATCGTGTAGATGACGACGGCCCAGATCAGCAGGGAGGCGCCGAGCGGCATCGCCACAAGAGCGATCGGGATCGCGGCCACGATCGGCCCGAGATAGGGGATGAAATTGGAGAGACCCGCCTGGAGTCCCAGCACGAAGGGACCAGGCAGTCCGATCCAGTAGAGCGCGACCCAGACGCACAGGGTCATGAGGACGATGCGGATCGACTGCCCGACGAGCCACAGCCGCATGACGCTACCCATCTCGTCCATGACGTCGCGGGTCCGCGCGCGGTAGGACTGCCTCACGAGCATGACCAAGCTGTCGCGGTGGCTGGTCGGATCGAAGGCAAAGAGGATCCCGAGGAACAGGATCACGAGTGCGCCGGTCAGAAGGCTTGATGCGCCGCCAAGGACGAACTGGGCGTGGCTGAGGAACCTGCCCTGGTCGGAGAGCAGCCATTGCGAGAAGTTGCGGCCACCTTCCGGCCCGAGCAGTTCCACGCCATAGGACAACAGGTGCCCCTGCACGACGTCGAGCTGGGTATCCATGACCTTGATCAGCAGCCGCGTCTGTTCCGGCAGTTTGCCGGCGCCCCAGTCAAGGCCAAATCCTGTGAGGCCCGCAAGCAGCAACAGCACCAGCGTCAGCCGCCAGGCGCGATTGAGCGGAACAACCGGCGCCAGCGCCCGCGCCGAGGCGTCCAGAAATGCTGCAAACAGCACGCCTGCGAACAGGACAAGCAGGCTCGACATCGTTTGCCAGACCAGGAACAGCGCGACGCATGCGGCGAGCAAAGTGAGGCCCGTCGCCAACATGCTGCGGGGTGCGGGATGATCGGCCGGATCATCGCGGAGCGCGACCTCGCCGTGTCTCTCCTGTCCCGCCCTCGTGTCGTTCATTGGTCAGTCAACCCGCCGGGATCTATTGTGACGCTTTTTGTTGGGCTTGGGACTGGGTGCGGACACGCCGACTGCCAAAGTGCGGATGAGTGCCGCCGCGATGACGCCAGTAACGGTGCTTGGTCGGGGTCATGTTGGTGTTGGGCGTCGCGGTCTTCGTCGCGCCCTTCGCCCCGCCCTTGACCTCGTCCGTGGGCGCAGGTGCGGCGGGAGCATTCGACTGGGCCAGGGACAGGGGCGACGGCGCGGCAACCGCCATTAGTCCGGCCAGGATCAGAGCGCCGCAGAGAGTCCGGGTCTTCATGTTCGCCTCCACGTAGTCGGCCTCGTTCGACGAAGGAGCCATGACGCACGCCGGCCTTCCAATCCGGGCTGAGGCGGGCACGGATGTGGCCAACCACCTGGTGAAGACTTTAGAGGCGGCTTTCCCGCTCGCACATCAGGGTTTCTCTGTAGGGAGCCTGGGCAGGAAATCGGCTGCCGTCGGCTTCTGTGAGCCGTCGTCAGGTCGCACCCGGATCACGACTGCAGGATGATGCGGGAACGGCGGCCCGCGCCACAAACACGACACCGGCGCGGAAGAATTCACCAGCCTTCGCGAGTTCGGCCGCGATGTGTCTGGCGTGCAGGATGGCCGCATCCTGATCGGGGTGTTCGCACCCGGTCGCGTCGGATGAGAGGCCGTATTTGTCGACGATGTGGAAGAAGAAGCGCATGCCACCGGTTAAGCCGGGCCACGGCCGGCTTCCAAGTGACAACGGCGTAAGGAGCGCCATCCAAAGGGATGAGACGTACGCGGCAGTTCCGGATTGCACTTCTTATCTGCCGTGAAAGCTGCCTGAACTGCCACGGAATACGTGATTATCGCAGCCGGAACTCGGGTGAATGTCCGATGCCGCCGCGTGGGCAACGGGGATAGCGTGGCCTGGTCCGCGAGTTCAGGAGGAGGCAAGCGATGTCAAATTTTGATCAGAAGCTGACTACCTCCGGCGCGACCGGCCGCGGCACAATCGCGGTGGACGCCGGGCTGCGCAACTACATGATGCGCATCTACAATTACATGGCTGCGGGCGTCGGCCTCACCGCTGTCGTCGCGTGGCTGACCTACCAGCTTACCGGCCCGGAACTACTTCAAAATCCACTGATGTGGGTCTTCATCCTGGCGCCGCTGGGGTTGGTGTTCTTCATCGGCGCGCGTATCAATACGCTGTCGGTGGCAACAGCGCGCCTCCTGTTCTTTGTCTATGCAGCGCTGGTCGGCGTATCGCTCTCGACCCTGTTCCACATCTATACCAGTGCCTCGATCACCCGCGTCTTCTTCATCTCAGCCGCGACGTTCGGCGCGCTCAGCGTCTTTGGCTACACGACGCGGCGCGACCTGTCGGGCCTCGGCACCTTCCTGTTCATGGGCCTGATCGGAATCATCATCGCGAGCCTGGTCAACCTATTTCTGCGGTCGACCGGGCTCGACTGGCTGATCTCGATCGTCGGTGTGGGTGTCTTCGCAGGCCTCACAGCCTACGATACGCAGCGGATCAAGGCGATGTACGACAGCAGGGATGACGAAACCTCCGCCGGCCGCAAGTCCGTGATCGCCGCGCTGTCGCTCTACCTTAATTTCATCAACCTTTTCATGATGATGCTGCGCCTCTTCGGCGGCCGGCGTTGACAGATCAGCGTACGACAACCGATCGCGTGAAGACGCTACGCGAGGCGATCGCCGCGCTTCAAGCCGCTGGGCGCGCCGCCTCGCTGGCGAGCGCGTCGCGCAGCACTTTTTCCTTGGTCTCGTCCAGGGAGGTCTTCAGCACGATCCCGCCGGCGTCCTTGATTTCCTTGAGGACCTTGTCCGCAGTCATGTGCTTGATCAGGACGAACAGCGCCGCGTTGCCGGGCTGAAGGGTTTTGGACAGATCCTTCATGAAGGCGTCGTCGATGCCGAAATCGGACAGCGCGCCGCCGAGCGCGCCGGATGCAGCGCCCACTGCAACACCGATAATCGGGTTCAGGAACAGCACACCGATCAGGAGCCCCCAGAAGCTCCCCGTCATCGCGCCGACCGCGGTCGTGTTGACGAGCTGATTGAGCTTGATGCCGCCGGAGTCGGTTTTGACTGCGATCACCGCGTCGCTGATGGTGATCAGATACTCCTTCTGCAATTTGAAGAGGCGTTGACGTACATCTTCGGCTTTCGCTTCGGACGGATACACGATCGCTACTAGATCGGACATGGACACCTCCTGCTGGATCGCGCTCGGCCAATGCGGCTGCTAGGCGCACGTCTTGAGATTAACTATCGGCCCGCGCGCGCGGCATCGGAGGAAACCCTGAGGCGCCGGGATGAATGTTCCTGATCATCCGAACCGGAGAATTCTTCTACTCGCCCGGCAGGCCACCGACTCATGCGATCGTTTGCTCAGGGAGCCAGGAACATGAGCGCGCCGAGCAGCAGCGCCAGCATCAGAAGGCAGATGCTGGCCACCGGCCACTGGCAAAGGACCTCGTTCGCCCCCTCGACAATCCGTCCGAATGCCAGGCAAGTGCGTCGGAAAGGACCGAGCGGTCGCATGAGGGGCTTCCAGGCGGTCGAAGACGTGTGCGGATGCGGCCAGGGACTAAGCAGGATTGCCAATACGGCGCCTCCCATGATCGGCAGAAGTAATTTGGATAGCATCTCAGGGATAAAGAGACCCGATTTGCCTTCGTAGCTGATTGGCAGATACCGCTCCCAGGGCAACAGGCCGAGCAGCAATGAGCATAGCGCGAGAAGAAGCGGCGCCATGTCCCGAATGCGCGGCGTGACAGGACCAGCCGAGGCAAGCGACTGACCTGACGGTGCGAGCGCATACGCGAGGACGAGCATGACGTAGGCAGCCGTAAACATTCCGCCAACCTGGATCACGACCACCCACCACCACTGCTCCTTGTCGGCCGCCGCCTGGAGCAACAGGTCCTTCGCGAGGGATGCACCACTTGGTTGTATGCCCATCAAGGCGACGCCGCCCAATGCAAAGGCCAGGACGCTTAAGGGCAGGGCCCGCGCGGCCCCGCGCAGCTCCGCGATGCGATCGTGACCGAGCGCCGCGTAGATTGATCCGACGGCCATGAACATCGCTGCCTTCGCGGTCGCATGAGAGATCGCCTGCAGCAGGCCGCCCGCCAACGCGTCGCCACTCTCAAGCCTGCCTGAAGCATCGAATGCAAGCGGAAACATCAGGAAGAGATATCCGATCTGGGCCAGCGTCGAATATGCGATCAAAAGCTTGAGGCGCTCCTGTCGCAGCGCGACGATGCTGGCGAACACGATTGCTGCGGCTCCCAGCGCAGCAAGCAGCTGTGATGCGGCGAAACCAGGCAGGCCGGGCATGACGTTGAACCAAAGCCGTACAATGATGAAGAAGGACCCCTTCACGACTAGGCCGGACAGGATGGCACTGGCGGCGGCCGGCGCGCCAGCATGGGCGGGCGGTAGCCAAAGGTGCAGCGGAAAAAGCGCAGTCTTCGCCAGAAGGCCCGTTGTCATCAATGCCGCGGCAACAAGCGCAGCAGGCTCTGGCCCAACGCGTCGCGACAGCAGCACGATGTCAAGTGTGCCATGGAGGCCATAGAACAGCGCCGTGCCCAGCAAGTAGAGGACCGAACCGAGCAATGCAAAGAGCAGATATCGCATGGCGGCGCGCAGCGTCTCCGGTCGGCCATCGAGCGAGACCAGCGGCACCGCGGCAAATGTCAGCAATTCGAGGGCAACATAGAGGGTGAAGAGATCCCCACCGACGAAAATTGCGTTCAGCGCCCCCCAGATCGCCAGCAGCAAGATCCAGAACGCGAACGATGCACGCGCTTGCGTCGTCGCGGGACCAAAGTCAGTTGTAGCGAAGATGGCCACTGCGGAGATCACGACCGCCGTCGCCGCGAGCATCACCGCTGACAATCCGTCCGCCCGTAGCGCGACACCCAGCGGTGGCGTCCAGCCGCCAAGCAGATAAGAGAGCGGGCCATCATGCTGTGGTAGCGCGAGGAGGATAGCGGCGGCAATCGCGAGCCCAAGCGGAATGGCTGCGAGCACGACCAGCCGGACGTAGCGGACGCCAAGAACAAAAGCCAGCAGAATGCCCGCGACCGGGACGACGATCGAGAGCACGAGCAGGAGACCACCTGTGGTCGTCTCGGCAGCCGACGTTGCGTCAGGGGGGAGCATCAGCCACCGGACGGATCGGGGCCGACGCGCGTGGGCTCGCCACCGCGCAGCGACGTGGAGCCGGAAGTCTGGAACAACCGCAGCAACAGGGCGATCGTCAACGCGGTTGCGGAAAATGCGACGACGACCCCGGTAATCACCAGGGCCTGCGGCACCGGATCGTTGCCAAAGCCCGCTGCCGCCCCCCGCCGTCCGACGATGCCGAACAGGAGGAATACGCCGCTGCCCAGAAGATTGAATGCGATGACCTTACGAAGCGGTTGCGGATTCGTGATCAGGCCATAGAGCCCGAGCCCGACTGCGGCTGCAGCGCACAACCCGAACACCGTGACGCCGCTCATGGCTCCGTGCTCCGTTCCGGTGCACCGGCGAGCAGCAGGCCGAGTGTCGCCGCGATCGTCAGGACCATGGCAACCTCGATGCCCAGGATCAGTGGCTTGGCGAACGTCGGTGGATAGCCGAGGAATGCCGGACCAAAATGGATGCCGCCGAGGCCGACAAGAAGGAACAGGCCGGGGCCGGCGATCAGGACGAGCCTCAGCAATCGGTTGCTTACGGGTGGCGTGTCCGCCAATCCTGCCATGATGACCAACAGCCACATGGCCGCAAGAATTGCGCCGCCCTGAAAGGCTCCCCCAGGGTGGTTGGCTCCCGTCCAGAAGACATAGATGCCCACGACGATGCCGACTGGCGGCAACAAGCGAGCCAGAAACGCGAGGATCCCGCGTGGATCCGACCGATGGCGTGGTCCGGGGCGTCCGTCCCAGGCGCGGTCCGATGCAAGCGACCAGACACCTACGATCGCCAGCAGGAGTACGACTTTTTCGAGCATGGTATCCATCGCGCGAAACGCCATGAGCACATTGGTGACGGGATTGGCCAAGCCCGTCGCGGAGGCATTCGCAACCGCCGCCGGCGCGAGCGTGGGTGCAGGTTCGGGCAATTGCAGCACCGCGCTTGCGATCGCCGCCGCGACCGCCGCGGAGAGCGCCGCCGCGCCAAGGCGCACGCCCTTGCCGGGTACTTCCGCCGCAGCCATCACCTCGGTCGCCCGCAGTCGCGCGGCTGCACCCAGCAGCAGCACGCCGCCAAGTCCTCCGCCGATTGCAGCTTCAGTCAAGGCAACATCGACCGCGTCGAGACGCACCCAAATGAGCGCCACTAGGAGCCCGTAAACGATGAAACCCACGGCCGCCGCATAAGTATCGCGGGCTACGATCGTCCAGATTCCCAGCCCCAACACCACGGCCGCGAGCATAATCTCGAGGAACGTTGCGAAGGTCATCTCGTTGGCTCGTCCTGACGCGCAGTGCGCGCGATGAGTTGGGAGACCGTCGCGCCGGCCAGCAGCCCGAGCAGCCAGATGCTGAGGAGCTTCAACCCGTCGCGTACACTTCCAGCCTGCGGGAGAAGCCCCAGCACGACGAGACCCAGGCCGAGATTGTCGGCCTTGGAGAGTGCGTGCAGGCGCGTCAGAGTGTCCGGGAAACGAAGCAGGCCGACCGTGCCAGCGAGAAAAAAGAACGCGCCGGCCGAAACGGCGACAATCGTCATCGTGTCGAGTGCGAAGCTCATCGATCCTCCCCTGACGCGGCCTCGTCAGCTTCAAGATGGGCGCGCCCCTTCTTGACAAAGGCGATGGAAGCGAAGGTGGCGAGAAGTGCGAGCGTTAACGCGACGTCGATTGCTGCGGGCACGCCCGTCACCGTGCCGAGCAGCAGCAAGGCTGCGATACCTCCGGTCCCGATCAACTGCGCTGCCATCATGCGGTCGGCGTCTCCAGGGCCCCGCAGAATGGGCACGAGCCCAAGCGCGACCATCACGAGAATGAAGCCGAGGGCAGCGGTCAGGAACTCAGCCACCGTCGAGCACTCGGGCCAACGCAGCTTCCTCCGCTGCAAGCTGGGCCGCGATAGGCTGCCCGACATCGAGACAGTGGTAGATGAGCTGCTCCTCTTCATCTCCGGTTGGCACAGTACCAGGCAACAGGCTGGTGAGCGTGGCGAACACGTTGCGACGCTCACCACGTGGAAGCTCGGTCGGGTAGAGCACGAACCCCGGGTGCAGGGGCAGCCGCGGATCGAGCGCGCGCCTTGCGACATCTACACTGGCAACGACGGACTCGCAGAAAAAGCGCAACGCTAGTTGTGCCATGGCGATCGGCGAGCGGCGCTGGGTGCCGGGCGCCAGGAGGCGCAGGCTCGTCCAGGTTGCCGCGATAACCGCTGCTGCCGCGGCAGGAAGGTCGACGGGATCGACGCCGGCAAGCACGAGCCAGAGGCAGAGAAACCATACCGCGCGCGATGCTGCGCTCGTCACCGCGGCCGCATGTTCATGGACGCCCCCGGGCATCTGAAACCTCCCTGGTCCATCGAGTCGATTGAAGCGTCATTCGAGCGCCAGTTGCGGCGCCCACCCGGGGACTCTTCCGTCATCACGCCATGACGGCTTCGACGGCTGTCGGCCACGAGTTCCACCAGCATTGCATCGCGCGATCACCTTGCTTGAAGCCTGCACCATGCGCTCTCAGTGGATTCCGGGATATCGGGTGATTGCCTGATCAAGGCCAAGGAATCCCCTAGGAGATTTTCGCCACTATCGGCGGCCTCAATTGGGCCGAGCGACGGGCGTTTGCCTGATTTGGCTCAACGCGGCAGACCACGATTACATCCGCCAGTACCGGGTAGATTTACTGATACCTGGGACCTATTCCTTGGGCAAAAGTACTGGGTGGCGATGCTGAGAACTCCAATCTCGCCCGAATGCTAACCTGTCGCTCTGATGCAGTTGACCGGCCGGGCGAAGCTTGCGGAATTCGAAGGGGTAGTCATGGCTATTGCCGGCGGCCGAACGACACCAAGATCCATGCTCGAGGGGGTGCTCATGGCGGCGCTATCCTCACTCGTGTTGGCAGCCTGCAACCGAGACGCGGGAACGGCGACTACGCCGACACCGCGCGCGGTACGGACGGTGACTGTCGAGAAGCGCGAGACGTCAACACCGCTGACCTTTAGCGGCCGAATCGAAGCCGAAGATGAAGTGAGCATCGCATTCCGGATTTCGGGGCGCCTTTCGGCGAACGACACCAAGATCGGCGACCGCGTCAAGGCCGGGCAGGTATTGGCGCGATTGGAGCCACAGAACGAGCTGAACGCGCTGCGACAGGCGCAAGCCGCCCTTGCCGCCGCTCAGGGCCAGCTGACGCAGGCGCGAAATCATTTCGATCGCCAGCAGACCTTGCTGGGACAGGGATGGACCACGCGCGCCAATTTCGATGCGGCAACCCAGGCCCAACAGACCGCGCAGTCCCAGGTGGACGCAGCCGAAGCTCAGCTCAACTCCGCACACGACCTGGTCGGCTTCACCGAAGTCAAGGCCGATGCACCGGGCGTAATCACCGCGACGGGGCCTGGTGCCGGCGAAGTCGTCCAGGCCGGGCAGATGATAGCCAGGATTGCCCGACAGGATGGCCGCGACGCGGTCTTTGATGTTCCCGCCCAATTGATCCGGTCGGGATCGGCCGATCCGCAAATCACTGTCAGTCTCGCGGATGACCCGACGATAACGGCACAAGGCCGTATCCGGGAAGTCGCCGCGCAAGCCAGTCCTGTAACCCGGACCTTCGAGGTCAAGGTCGGGCTGACGGATCCACCGGCCGCGATGCGACTCGGTGCGACCGTCGTGGGGCGGGTCAAAACGAATGCGGGGCCCATGATCGACATTCCGGCGACGGCCTTGACCAAGATGAATCAGCAGCCCGCCGTTTGGGTTGTCGATCCATCGGCCAAAACGGTCTCAATCCGCAACGTCGATGTGGCGCGGTTCGACGAGGCGCAAGCGATTATTTCCCAGGGACTTGATACCGGCGAAATAATCGTCACGGCCGGAGTCCAGGCACTTCATCCGGGTCAAAAGGTCCGGGTGCTCGGGGCAGAGCCATGAATCTCTCCGATTGGGCCCTCAGGCACCGCTCGCTCGTCGTCTACATGATGATCGTGGCAGTGGTCGCCGGCGTGCTGTCCTATTACCGGCTCGGCCGGAACGAGGATCCCGCGTTCATCATCAAGACCATGGTCGTTCAGGCTGCCTGGCCGGGTGCATCCGTCGAAGAAACGATGAAGCAGGTGACGGAGCGGCTCGAACGCCAGCTTCAGGAAACGCCTCATCTGGATTTTCTGCGCAGCTTCACCCGGGCAGGCGTCACGACCATCTTTGTAAATCTGCAAGGAAGTGCCAGTGCCAAGCAAGTCTCCGACACCTGGTATGAGGTCCGGAAGTCTGTCGGCGACATGCGCCACACGCTGCCTGCCGGTGTTATCGGGCCCGGCTTCAACGACGATTTCGGCGACACGTTCGGAATAATCTATGGCTTTACCAGCGACGGCTTCACACAGCGCGAACTGCGCGACCGTGTCGAGGATATCCGCTCCAGGCTGCTTCTTGTGCGTGACGTGTCAAAGATCGAGCTGCTGGGCGCGCAGGACGAAGTGATTTTCGTCGAGTTTTCCAAGCAGCAGCTTGCGACTCTGGGGGTCGATCGATCGGCTCTGGTTGCGGCGCTGCAGGCGCAAAACTTCGTGCGGCCGGCCGGAATGATCCAGACCGGCTCCGAAAGCATTTCGCTTCGGGTGTCGGGAGGCTTCTCGTCCGAGCAGGACATTGCCAACATCAACTTTGCCGCAGGTGGTCGCATGCTCCGCTTGAGCGACATCGCGCGGGTGCGGCGCGGTTATACCGACCCACCCCAGCCGATGTTTCGCATCAACGGCCACCCGGCCATCGGGCTTGCCATTTCTATGCGGGAGGGCGGCGACATTCTCGCGCTCGGCGCAAATATCAAGAAGGCAATGGAGCAGATCACTACGGATCTGCCGATCGGCATCGAGCCGAGCCTGGTCGCGGACCAATCGGTCGTCGTGCACAATGCGATCGGCGAGTTCATGACGTCGCTACTGCAGGCGATCGCGATCATTCTCGCCGTCAGCTTCATCAGTCTCGGCGTACGTCCCGGCCTCATTATCGCGCTTGCGATTCCATTGACGCTCGCGATCGTGTTTCCGATCATGGAGCTCGCCCGCATCGATATGCAGCGAATATCCCTTGGTGCGCTGATCATTGCGCTTGCCCTGCTCGTCGACGACGCGATGACGACTACCGACGCCACGCTTACGCGGTTGGCACAGGGCGGTAGCAAGGTCGAGGCTGCGACCTACGCATTCCGGACCCACGCCTTCGCCATGCTGGCGGGGACGCTGGTGACGATTGCCGGGTTCATTCCGGTCGGCTTTGCCGCCAGCTCGGCGGGCGAATATACCTTCTCGCTGTTTGCCGTGGTCACCATCGCACTGCTCGTGTCCTGGTTCGTTGCAGTCATCTTCACGCCTTTGCTGGGCGCCGTCATTCTGGTTCCGCCAAAGCAGAACAACGCCGATTCGCCCGGCAGGATCTACCGGCTGTATCGAAACTTCCTCACATCCGCGATGCGGGCAAAATGGTTGACGATCCTCGTGTCACTGGCGCTGTTCGTCGCATCCCTTCTCGCGCTCCCTCTCATCCCGCGTCAGTTCTTTCCGTCGTCCGATCGACCGGAACTGCTTGTCGATCTCAGCCTGCCGCAGAACTCATCGATCTATGCGAGCGAAACGGCCGCCAAACGCCTCGACACGAAGTTGACAGGAGATCCGGATGTCGCGCACTGGAGCACTTACGTGGGTCGCGGTGCCATTCGCTTCTATCTGCCACTTAATGTCCAGCTACCCAATGATTTCTTCACGCAAGCGATTGTCGTTGCAAAAGACGTCGCGGCTCGCGAGCGCTTGCATGCGAAACTTGAGAAATTCCTGGCCGAGGAGTTTCCAAACGCGATTTCGTACATTTCTCCGCTCGAGCTCGGCCCCCCGGTTGGATGGCCGGTGCAGTATCGGGTCAGCGGTCCTGACATAGGGCGGGTCCGTGAGATCGCGCTCAAGGTGGCGCAGATCGTGTCCGCCAATCCCCAGGCCAAGCAGGTAAACTTCGACTGGATGGAGCCCGACCGCCAGGTGCGTATTCGCGTCGATCAGGATGAAGCGCGTCTTCTCGGGCTCGGCTCGCAGGCGATCGCAACCGTCCTGAACACCGTCATATCCGGCAGCCCGGTTACCCAGGTTCGCGACGATATCTATCTGGTCAACGTGTTGGCGCGCGCAACCGACGAAGAGCGTGTGTCGCTGGCCAACCTGCGGACCTTGCAGGTGCCGCTGCCGGGCGGGCAAACGGTCCCGCTCAGTCAGTTTGCTACCTTCGAGTATGACCAGGAATTTCCTCTGATCTGGCGACGTGACCGCGTTCCGACACTGACGGTCCAAGCTGCCATCGCCGGCGACACACTGCCGGACGCGGTGGTGGACTCGCTTTCGCCCGCGATAGAGAATCTGAAGAAGACGCTCCCCGCATCATACGATGTGGTTGTCGGCGGCACCGTGGAAGAAAGCCGGAAGTCGCAAGCTTCCGTCATGGCTGTGATACCCTTGATGCTGTTCGTGATGTTCACGATTCTCATGGTTCAGCTGCAGAGCTTCGCACGATTATTCATGGTCGTGAGCGTGGCGCCGCTCGGCTTGATAGGTGTCATTGCGGCGCTGATGCTTTTCGGCAGACCCCTGGGTTTCGTCGCCATTCTCGGCGTCCTGGCGCTGATCGGCATGATCAGCAAGAACGCGGTGATCCTGATCGGTCAGATTGAAGCCGAGCGGGCTCAAGGGAAGACGCCCTGGGAAGCCGCGGTGGATGCGAGCAGCTCCCGCTTCCGTCCCATCATGTTGACGGCCGTGTCCACGGTCCTCGGCATGATACCAATCGCCCCGACGGTGTTCTGGGGACCGATGGCCTTTGCGATCATGGGCGGCCTGCTGGTCGCGACCGTTTTGACGCTGGTTTTCCTGCCGACCCTTTATGTGACCTGGTTCGGGAACAAGGGGCCAGCCGATGCTCCGGCCGTATCAACGCCACCTTGAGCGTCCATGCGGCGAGGTGAAGAAGTCCAGCGCGCAGTCGCAGCGACCGGTAACGCATGTTGTCCGACAGTTGTGACGGTCCGGCAATGGTGCCAACGATTCCTGCGTGATACTCGATCGTGTGTCAGCATTGATGCGCTCGCACGAGCAGCAGCTTGTGAACCATCTAAGGCAGTTTTAGTATTTGTTGCATTGCTTTTGATTTTCACTGCGGGGCTGGCACAAACTGCATAATGGTATCTCCGGATTTCATCTCACACATTCGCGAATTCAGTCCGGCCAGAATGCTACCTGATGGTGTAGTGCATCTGGCGGTGTATAATCCTCCGAGCCTAGGGGCGTGGGTTTTCTGATCCGGTGATGATGCCTCGCTGGCGGGCAGGGAGGAGAGTTCCGATGTTGAGCTTCAATGTCTGGAGTCGCCGGAGAAGAGTGAGCGTACCGTGAAGCTTCATAACTCCCCCGCCTGTGAGTCGAACCGAGCCGGCGTCAGCCGGTGGCCTCGAATTGCTTCGGAAGAGGCGAGCGACCGGCTCTACTGGATGTTTTCGACGGATCTGCTCTTCGCGGTACGCCCTTCATACGGAGGTCGCTTCGTGTACGAGGGGATCAATCCGGCGTTCGAGTCTGTTCTTGGCATCTCTTCCGACGAGATCCAGCAGAGGGACGTCCCCGACTGCATGAGCCAAGAGGATGCTGAATCCGTCTGCGAAGCCCTTCGGGCGTGTCTCGCGGAAGGCGCTGAGCTCAGAATTCGCCATCGACTTGCATTGGGGAGCGCGCGTCGAAATATGGAGACGATCGTCGTTCCAGTCGTCGATCCGGCTGCGGGTCGCGTAATCCGGCTGATTGGCTGCCATCGTGCCGTGTGCAAGGGCAGCACTTTCGAGAATGTCGCCGACGACGCTCATATGGGCGTCAGCCTCATCTCCATTCAAGAAGACATCCAGCAGCGGATTGCGTCCGATCTCCATGATTCGACCTGTCAGCATTTGATTGCCGCAAGCCTAAGCCTCATGCGAATCCGGAGCAGCCTGAGCGACCCGGCCGCTGCCGAGCGGCTTTGCGATGAGATAGATGCGTCGATTGACGAAGCGCTCAGGGAGATCCGTGCGTTTGCCTATCTGCTGCACCCGCAGAATCCGACGGTCGATGGCCTGAAGGCCACGATCGAAAATTACGCCGCGGGATTCGCGGTGCGTACATCGCTGCGGGTCACGACCAACATCATGCCCCAGATCGACCGGTTACCCAGCGAGACGCAGCGTACCTTGCTGCGGGTGATCCAGGAAGCGCTCACGAACATATTCCGCCATGCGAAAGCGACGAAGGTGAGAATCGATATGGACGCAGCCAATGACCATTTTCGGCTGACGATCACGGACAATGGGTGCGGCTTCTCGGTCGACCCCGCGCGGCCCGGCGCGAAGGTGATATCGATCGGCGTCGGAATTCCCGCGATGAAGGCTAGGCTCCAGGAGATCGGGGGCACGCTCGATATCCGGTCCGATTCCCGGGCGCGGCATTCCGGCACGGTGCTGTGTGCCGTGTTCCCGCATGGGCTCGGTGCGAACGGCCGCAACCGTCGCTGGACCGCAACAATCACGGGGGCCCGCGCAGACACAAGATAGGAAAAACACTGCCCACCGGCGGCGAGCGAAAATGTCTGATCAGCTTCAGGCGCTCCAACTCCTAGCCGCCGTGTCAACGGAGTGCTCTGCCATGAAGCGGTTTCTTGTCGCGGATGATCACGAAGCGGTGCGATCGGGCTTGCGCGCCGTGCTTGAGCAACGGGCGGATTGGGAGGTGGTGGCCGAGGCCAATGACGGTGGCAAGGCGGTGGCCGCTGCAATCCAGAGCCGGCCTCATGTCGCCATCGTCGATTTTTCCATGCCGCGAATGACGGGCGTAGAGGTCGCACGGCGCATCCGGGATTATCCGCTCCAGACCGAGGTGCTGATCTTCACGGTCCACGATTCGAGTCTCCTCGCCCAGCAGGCGTTCGAGGCCGGTGCACGCGCGTTTCTGCTGAAGTCGGACGCGAACAAGCTGCTGCTGGCCGCGGTCGAGTCGCTTCTGCTGCACAGGCCGTTCTGCCCCCGAAGCTGCCGGAACGATCTGGACCAGGGACCGGGCAGCGAGCGGGATGGACAGCACGAATTGACGCCGCGCGAGCAACTCGTCGTCAGGCTGGTCGCGGAGGGCTACAGCAACAAGGGCATCAGCGCCATCCTGAACCTCAGCGTGAAGACGACCGAGGCACATCGGGCGGCCGCGATGCGCAAGCTCGACGTGAAGTCCACCGCCGGGCTGGTCCGGTACGCGGTCCGGGCGAAGCTGGTCGATGCCTGACCGCGGCGTGGTTGCGGACACGTCAGTACATTCGCCGGGATGTCTCAGGGTTTTGTGGGATAACCCCTCGGGCCGCGATCAGTATGATCGTTCGACTTTGCTGCCGCTCACCTGCGCCGATCGCCTGAAGGCGCGGTGGCCGGCGTACGGGAAACGACGCCGTGAAACGCATCGTGATTGCGGATGATCATGAAGTCGTACGTTCCGGGCTTCGTGCGATCGTCGAAACGCGCCCCAACTGGACCGTCAGCGGGGAAGCGAGCAATGGCGAGCAGGCCGTCGCATTGACCCTGGAAACCAGGCCGGACATCGTGATCGTCGACTATTCCATGCCCATTATGAACGGGCTGGAGGTCAGTCGCCGCCTCAAGGCACTGCATCTGCGCACCGAGGTCCTGATCCTGACCATGCACGAGAACGAGGAACTGTTGACGGAAGCCATTCTGGCGGGCGTCCGCGGCTTCCTGTTCAAGTCGGACGCGCGGAAGCATCTCATTTCTGCGATCGAGGCCCTGCTCGACGGCAGGCCCTATTTCACGAGCGTGCTGTTGGAGAGGCTGCTCCATGACTACCGGGTCAACAAGCAGAACAAGCCGGACATATTGCTGACGTCGCGTGAGCAGAGTGTGGTTCAGCTGATCGCCGAGGGCCACACCAACCGGTCCATCAGCGCCATCTTGAAGCTGAGTGTGAAGACGGTCGAGACCCATCGCGCCTCGGCCATGCGCAAGCTTGGAATGTCCTCCACTGCCGAGTTGGTCCGCTATGCCATTCGCAAGAAACTGGTCGCGCCTTGAAGTGTGCGGGCTGAACTGGAGTTGGCACTTGAAATCTCGCAAGGGCAAAGGCAAGGGCGAGGAGACGAAGCTGTGCGTCATCGGGCGCGGGCTGATGGGAAAACCGCCACAGAACAGCTGAGGCCGTAGTGAGCGCGGCCGCCGCCGGGCCGAGCGTCATGGGGCGCTGCAGGTCTGCGCTTTGCGTCCGGCAGACCTCACAAACCTAACCGCAAGTTAAAATCCCGTCCCGCAACCCCCGATCCTTGCTGAGATCGGCGCAAGGAGCCTGGGCGCATTTCGCGCCGTGAGCGCCATTGCGCAGAAACCTACGTGTGCGGCACCGCCACGGTGACGGCGCGCCCGATCACGGTCCCTCGCAGAGGGCGGCTATGCTATTCTTGCGGAAATAGTATAACGGGGCGAGTTCAAAGAGGATCAAGTAACATATTGAAATCGCCGAAATATCGCTTTTCCGTGGCCCCCATGATGGATTGGAGCGAGAGTTCAGAATTCTCAATGGGTTAGAGGGCGGCGTGTGCGCGGCGTGTGCACCGAGAGATCAAGAAAAGTCCACCGACAGCAAGTGTGGGCGTCGTTTTCCAAAGCAATTTGGTGTCCAAGAGTAGCCCGAAAGTGCCGCGACTTATCAAGCGCAGAACTGGCAACTTCCGGCTAGCATTTGGATGATTGGGTAGCAGCGCAACGCAGATAGGCCCAGTTCGACAATTCAAGCCGGCCTTTCTGCGTCAGCTACCGTCGATCTTTTCGCCCTTGTGGTTGGTCGCAGTCGAGCTAAGCGATCGTCTTGAGATAAAGGCTTGGATCAAAGTATTTCGAAGCCGGCGTGAAGTCCTTGATGCCGGCGTTGGCCATGAAGAAGTCTGTCGACTGCTGCAGCCAGTTGGTGACCGTCCCGTCCGAGTACATCCGTTTCCAGTCCTTGGACGTGAACATCTTCTGCGCCTTGAACGACTCGTTGATGTCCGACAGCGGCGTCTGGCTGTAGTGGCCTTTCTGCAGCTTCTCCATCGCTTCAGCGCTGTTCGCGACGATATAGTCATTGGCATCCGCCCAGCCGCGGATCAGCTTGGCCAAAGTCTCTTTGTTGGGCTCATAATAGTCATTGGCGGCGGCCCAGCCGCCGATGATGGCCGCCTTCGGATAGTAGGCTGACGCATCGGCGAGCATGGTCGCGCCTGGCACCTTGTCGCGGACCGTGACGTTGAAGGGCACCCAGAGCGCGACGGCAGGGACGGCGCCGGAAATGAAGGCGGTCACAGCTGCCGGCATGGTCTGGTTGACGAGCTCAACCTCCTTGGGATCGACTTTGTTGGCGCGCAGTGCCGTATCAAGGAAGACGTGCGCGGTCGTGCCCGTCGCGGTCGCGATGCGCTTGCCCTTGAGGTCCGCGAATGACTTGATGCCCTGATCACCGCGCACCCAGAGCTGAGCGGTCGCCACCTCGATATCGTTGATGAGGAACACCTTGCCCTGGCCGCGGGCTGGGAAGTTCGAAAGGACCGCACCGGTTGCCAGCACATCAAGGCTGCCGCCGATCAGCGCCTGAAAGATCTCCAGGCCGGTGTTGAACTGTCGCAATTCGAGATCGAGGCCCTGCTTTTCGAAGGAGCCGCGATCCATGCCGGTCCAGATCTGGCCGTCGACGGCGACGGTGTGAAGGTAGCCGACGCGAACTTTTGTTTTCGCTTGGGCGATCGCTGGTGCTGAGGCCGTGAAGGTGCCGAGCGCAAGGCCCGCCGTCGTGGTCAGAAATTGCCGCCGATCCATGATGTGTCCTCCGTTTGCTTGTTATTCCGAGAAAGAGACTGGACGCACCTGCGCCTGCTGGGCGCGGTACTCGTCCATCACGAGCTGCTTGATGTAGCTGCGCAGTTCGCTGAATTCGGGCCGCTCCTGTATCGATTCATCGCGCGGATAGGGGAACGGTACGTCGATGATTTCCCTGATGCGCGCCGGTCGCGCCGTTACCACTACGATGCGGGAGGCGAGGTAGATCGCCTCTTCCACGGAGTGGGTGATCAGCATCACCGTCTTGCCCTCGGTCGCAAGCACTTTGAGCAGCAGGTTCTGCATGTTGGAGCGGGTCTGAGCATCGAGCGCGCCGAACGGTTCGTCCATCAGCAGGAACTGTGGCTTCACGGCATAGGCGCGCGCGATCGCGAGCCGCTGACGCATGCCGCCGGACAGATGCTTCGGATAGGAGTTGGCGAAGTCCGATAGCCCCATCAGGCCGAGATAGTGGTCGCAGATGGCATCGCGCTCGGCGGTCGGCACATGGTTGGCGTTGAGCGTCAGGCCGAAGGCGATGTTCTGCTTCACCGTCAACCAGGGGAACACGCCATATTCTTGGAAGATGACGCCGCGCTCGGGGCCGGGGCCGGCGACGGGACGTCCGTCGAACAGCACATTACCGGTCGTCGGCTTCTGGAAGCCGGCGAGCATGCTCATCATCGTCGTCTTACCGCAGCCGGACGGGCCGATCACCGCTATGAAATCGCCGTCGTTGATATCGTAGCTGACGTTCTCAACGACGTTGAGGCGTCCCTTCGCCGTATCGAAGGATAACGAAACGTTTTCGAACTGTGCACGCCTAGTCATGCGACGGCCCGATCCTGCCAGACCAATAGCCGCGCCGTGATCCTGCGCAAGATCATGTCCATGATCAGCGCGATCAGACCGATGCAGATGATGCCGACATAGATGACGTCGAGGAGGAAGTAGGTCGAAGCGTTCTGAATCATGGCGCCGAGTCCGCGCTGGGCCGCGATCAGCTCGGACGCCACCAGCGTTGCCCAGGCCACGCCCAATGCGACCCGCAGCGCGGTGAGGATATGCGGGACGGTGAGGGGAATAATGACCTTGCGGAAAATCTCCGCCTGATTGGCTCCCAGCGTCTGCGCCACGCGGATATAGAGCGGCGTGATCTGCGACACGCCCTCATACATCACGATCACGCCGGAGAAGAACGAGGCGTAGAACAGGATGACGAGCTTGGCGACCTCGTCGACGCCGAAATAGACGATCACCAGCGGGATCAGCGCGATCGGCGGCAGCGCGCGGAAGAAGTTGATCATGGGATCAGCGAAGGTGCGGGCCGGGCGATACCAGCCGAGCAGGAAGCCGACCGGGACGGCGACGAGGATGCCGAGCGAGACGCCGAGAAAGACACGCCGGGTCGAGGCGAAGATGTCGATCAGCAGGCCTTCTTTGGTGAGAAGCTCGAAGAATTTCGTGGCGACCTGGTGTGGCGCGGGGATCAGTGAGACGTTGACGAAGCCGCTCCAGCGTACGCAGTACCAGAGCAGGATCGCACCGAGCCACGGCAGCAATCCGAGACCAAGGCGTCTCAAGCCAGCTCCGTTCATTCGACGCGTCCACCCAGATTGCAGTTGATGTTTTCAGTGGTCATATTATAAATAGGAGGACCATACAAGTGGCGCCTTTGGTCGTAGGCGTCGCAGGCTCTCCCGCATGACACCGTCGCCCTTCACCCTCCGAAGCGTTCAGGCCTTTGGCTATCGCTACCCGCTGACGACGCCGGTCATCACGTCCTTCGGGCGGATGAAGGACCGGCCCGCCGTCTTCGTCCGCGTCGAAGACGCCGACGGGAACACCGGCTGGGGCGAGGTGTGGTGCAATTTTCCAGCACCAGGTGCAGAACACCGTGTCCGGCTCGTCAACGAGGTGCTTGCGCCGGCTCTCGTCGGATTCACCGTGCCCGAGCCGTCTGCCGCATTCGAGCATCTGACGCAGGGAACCTCGGTGCTCGCGCTGCAATCAGGCGAAGCCGGCCCGTTTGCGCAGTCGATCGCAGGCATCGATCTCGCCGTCTGGGATCTCCACGCCCGCCGCCAGAACCTCGCACTGTGGCGGCTGCTCGGTGGGGCGAAGCGGAAGATCAAGGTCTACGCTAGTGGCATCAATCCGGTCGGCTCCGAGCGGACGGCCGAAGCGGCCCTCGGCCGCGGCTATCGCGCGTTGAAGCTGAAGATCGGCTTCGATCCGGCAGACGACCGCGCCAATCTCGCAGCGCTGCGCCGTCTCGTGGGCGAAGGCCTGCTTGCCGCCGATGTCAACCAGGGTTGGGCCATTGAGCAGGCGCTGGAGCTTGCGCCGCAGCTCGAACGCTTCGGTCTTGCCTGGCTTGAGGAGCCGATCCGCGCCGATCGCCCCCGCCGTGAGTGGACGCAATTGCGCGAAGCCATCCACTTTCCGCTCGCAGCCGGTGAGAACATCGTGAGCGACGCCGACTTTGCCGAGGTACTGCGCGAGCCGGCGCTCGGTGTCGTCCAGCCCGACATCGCCAAATGGGGCGGGCTGTCGGCGTGCGCGGGCATTGCCCGCGACATCCTGACGTCGGGGAAGATGTTCTGCCCGCACTATCTCGGTGCCGGCATCGGGCTTCTGGCATCCGCGCATCTTCTCTCCGGCGTCGGCGGCGACGGACTGCTCGAAGTCGACTGCAACGAAAACCCGCTGCGCGACCGGTTCTGCGGTCCCGTGCTCGATGTCCGCGACGGCATGATCGAGCTCGGCGACGAAGCGGGCCTCGGCATCATGCCCGATCTTGCCTCCATCGAAAAATACCGGACGAGCTGATGCCAGCACGCGGCTACGACTACATCATCGTCGGCGCTGGCTCGGCCGGCTGCGTCGTTGCGAATCGGTTGTCGGCTGATCCGTCTTGCCGCGTGCTGTTGCTGGAGGCTGGCGGATCGGACCGGAATTTCTGGCTGAAACTTCCGGTCGGCTATTACCGGACCATCTACAACGAACGCTTCTCGCGCCTGTTCAGGACTGAGCCCTCGGAAGGGAGCGGCGGACGTGCTATCGTCTGGCCGCGTGGCCGCGTGCTCGGCGGCTCCTCGTCGATCAACGGGCTGATCTTCATCCGCGGTCAGCATGAGGACTTTGACGATTGGGAGTGCCTCGGCGCCGATGGCTGGAGCTATCGCGAACTCCTGCCCTATTTTCGGCGCTACGAACGCTACCGCGGCGGCGAAAGCCAGTTTCACGGCGGGCTTGGGGAGTTCGAGGTCTCTGATCTCCGCAACGACAATTCGGCATCGAAGGCCTGGGTCGAGGCGGGTGTAGAGTTCGGCCTGCCGCGCAATCCCGACTTCAACGGCGCCACGACGCTGGGCGTCGGCACCTACCAGCTCGGCATCGGGCGGCACTGGCGGACCAGTGCGGCCTCCGCGTTTCTGCGTCCCGTCGCCGATCGTCCGAACCTCACCATCATCACCCATGCGCAGGTCAGCAGGATCGTTTTCAACGGTCGCGTCGCGACCGGCGTCGAGTGGATCAGCAAGGGGCAGGTGCACAGTTCGACGGCCGATCGTGAGATCATCCTGTCCGGCGGCGCGCTGCAGTCGCCGCAAATCCTCCAGCTCTCCGGCGTCGGTCCGGCGGACCTGCTGCGCAAGCTCGGCATTCCTGTCATTGCCGAGTCTCCTGACGTCGGCGCCAATCTCCAGGACCATTATCAGGCCCGGCTGATCGTCCGGCTCAAGGACCGAATTTCGCTCAACGACCAGGTCCGCAATCCCGTCGAGCTCGCAAAGATGGGGCTGCAGTGGATGCTGGCGGGCAGCGGCCCGTTGACGGTCGGCGCAGGGCAGGTCGGTGGCGCGGCCTGCACCGAATATGCCGTCGGCGGGCGGCCGGACGTGCAGTTCAACGTGATGCCGCTCTCGGTCGACAAGCCTGGCGAGCCTTTGCACAGCTATTCCGGTTTCACCGCTTCGGTCTGGCAATGCCACGGAAAGTCGCGCGGACGGCTCGCGATCAGCTCGACCGATCCGTTCGAGCAGCCGCGGATCGTGCCGAATTATTTTGCCGAGGAGATCGACCGCAAAACCATTGTTGCGGGCCTGAAGATTCTGCGCGAGATCTATCAGCAGAAGGCGTTTCGCTCGCTCTGGGATGTCGAGATGGTGCCGGGCGAGGCGGGCCGGGATGATGCCGGGCTGTGGGACTTTGCGCGCAACACGGGAGGCACGGTATTTCACTGTGTCGGGACCTGTCGCATGGGCAGGGACGCGCAGGCCGTGCTCGATCCGCAGCTGCGTGTGCGCGGGGTCGAGCGGCTGCGTGTGATCGATGCCTCGGTGATGCCGCAGATCACCTCGGCCAACACGAATGCGACCAGCCTGATGATCGGCGAACGCGGTGCGGCGCTGGTCATGGCTTGATCGCGCGACCTGAATTCCGGAGGACGAGATGGAATTGAGTTCCGACAGTCACGTCCCCAAATACGCGCAGATTGCCGACATCTTCCGGCAGCGTATCGCGCGCGGCGTCTGGACTCAGGGATTCCGCCTGCCGGCCAACGAGGAGCTGGCGGCCGAGTTCGGCGTGTCGCGCGTCACGATCAGGCAGGCGGTAGAGCTGCTCGCCCGCGACGGCGTGATCGAGGCTCAGCAGGGCCGCGGCACCTTCGTCACGGGGACCGTGCGGCAGGATCGCTGGCTCAAGGTCGAGACCACGCTGTCCGATCTCGCAGACATGTATCGCGACACCTCGCCCGAGATCATCAACATATCGGAAAGCCGCAGCAATGCCCCGCTGCTTCCCGGGGACGGCAAGCCGGCCGAAAAATACGTCTTCATGCGTCGGCTGCATTCCCGACAGAAGCAGCCTTACTGCGTCATTTCGATCTATCTCGACGAGAAGATCTTTCGCAGGTCGCCCAAGCGCTTCCGCAATGAGACCGTGATCCCGATCCTCAACGATCTCAGGGATCCCGCAATCACCAGCGCGCGCCAGACCCTGACGATCGGCACCGCGGATATCGAGGCGGCGCGGCTGCTGCGCGTGCCGCTGAATTCGCCGGTCGCCGAAGTCCGCCGCATCTTCACGACCGCGGACCGCACCGTGATCTACCTCGGCGAAGTCACCTATCGCGGCGACTTCGTGCGGATCGACATGGATCTGCGGCCCTAGCCGCATCAACGCGAAAACAGTTCCTGGTTCCGACGCTCCAGTTCCTCCCCGTAAGTCCGCAGGACATGGGCTTCGCTCAAAGTGCCAATGGTGGCGCGATGGTCGGTGCCGTCGACAACTGCGAGCACGTCGGCCTCACTGCGTTCAAAGGCCTTCAGGATCTCGCGAACCGGCGTGGTCGGGAGCAAGTATTCGTCCTGTTGCTGCGCCAGGGATCTGAGTAGCTCGTTATCTTGGTTGGCCACCGAATGCAGCGTGGCGGCGGGCACGATGCCCGCATAGATTCCGTTGGGATCGCGTAATACGATCTGGCGGACCAGCGCCGGCGAGAACTGCCTTTGCGCCTCTCCGATCGGCATCGTCGTCAGCGCATTCTCGAAGTCGGCGCGCATCAGAGATGCCGCGCTCATCTGCCGGACCCAGCCGATGTCCTGCGGACCGCGGATCGCCTCGCCGCGCAGATGAAAGCGCCATGTCGCAAAGCTGTAGCCGAACAGCTCGCGAACGATCAGCGCGCAGACCGACGATGCGACCACAGCTCCAACGGTGACGGAGAAATCGCCGGTGATTTCTAGCGCGAGACAGACCATGCTGAACGGCGCTCCGAGGACGCCGGTCCCGAGCGCGGCAAGCGCCGCAATGGCTGCGGTTCCGGGCTGAAGCGCGAGCGCGGGAAAAGGGCCCGTCAGCACGATGCTGTAGAGCTGCCCGATCAGCGCGCCGAGCAAAAGGGAGGCGAAGAACAGGCCGCCGCGAAAGCCGGAGCCGAGCGAGATGGCGGAGGCCAGGATCTTGAACACGATCGTGGTTGTGAGCAGGAGCCAGGTGGGATTGCTGACCAGCAGGATCTGCATGGCGCCATGACCGGCGCCGAGTACGGTCGGCGTCAGCAGGGCAAGACCGCCGAGGAGGAAGCCGCCGAGGATGGGCCGCAGGAAGCCCTTGAACACCGTGACGCGCTGAAAGCATCGCTCGGAGAATGCGACCGCGAGCATGACGAGGATGCTGACGAAGGCGCAGATAATGCCGATCAACACGGTCTGCCCGATCATCTCGACCGAAACCGGTGAGGGGAATCCGGGCACCATCAGGAATGACTGATGCGTCAATTGCCGCGCGACGAGCCACGCGGTGACGGCGCTGGCGATCACCGGCACGAGACCGGCGGACGTATAGGCACCGAGTACGACCTCGAAGGCGTAGAAGGCGCCGGCCAGCGGCGCGGAAAACGCGGCGCTGATTGCTCCTGCGGCGCCACAGGCCACCAGGAGCCGCATGTCGTTACGGCGGGCGGCGAGCCGTTGGCCGACATGAGAGCCGAACATCGAGCAGATCTGGGTATAGCCGGCCTCCAGCCCGACCGATCCGCCGAACCCGTTCGACAGCAGGGTCTGGATCGAGATCAGCAAGCTGCCGCGAAAGGAGACCCGGCCGCCATAGAGCGCATTGGCCTCGATCGCGTCGGCGAGTTGCTGTCCCTTCACGCGCCGGGTGAAATACAGCCCGATCAGTGCAAGCACCAGGCCGCCGAGCATCGGGATGAACAGCGTACGTTGCCAGGAGATCACACCGGTGGCGCTGAGATGTGCGTCGAAGGGAATGTCGAACAGCAGCGCGTGAGAGACCTGGCTGAGGCCCGAGATCGCGGCAACGAGCACGCCACTGAGCAGTCCGACGACGATGGCGACCAGCACGAGGCCGGTCTCGCGACTGCGCACGAAATTCCGCAGGAACAACGGCAGCAAGCGGATGCCGGAAGCCACGACCGGCTTCGCGGGATGTGGTACCGGCTCCATCCTATGCCGGATCCCGCAGCGGCTCGGTGCGCACGACGCGGAAGCCGATATTGCTCGATGAGGAGTCGGGCGTGTTGGAGCTTCGCGCCGCGACGCGGTAGCGATTGCAGTAGGACTCGTGGCAGAGGAAGGATCCGCCACGCATCGATCGATTGGTTCCGGGCTCGCGGTTCAAGGGGTCTCGTGATGGCGTGAGACGGTGATAGCTCGGCGAAAAGTAGTCCTCGCACCATTCCCAGACATTTCCGGCGACATTGTGCAGGCCATATCCGTTGGGCACGAAACTGTGAACCGGCGCCGTGCCGAAATAGCCATCATCTACGGTATTGCGGGCGGGAAAGTTGCCCTGCCAGATATTGCAGCGATGCTCGCCGCCGGGCTGCAACTCATTGCCCCAGGGATAGGTAGCCTGGTCCAGTCCGCCGCGCGCGGCCATCTCCCATTCGGCTTCGGTCGGCAGCCGCGTGCCGGACCATTCGCAGTAAGTCTTAGCGTCGTTCCAGGAGACGTGGACGACGGGGTGATCGAGGCGGTCGAGGATGCTGCTCGCCGGTCCCTCCGGCTGCGCCCAATAGGCACGCAGCACCGGGACCCACCATGGCGTTTCCTGAACGCGTGTCGTACGCGCGGCGTGCGTCTCCTCAGGCAGCAAGCCCTCGAAGACAAAACTCCAGCCGTAGCGTTCGGCCTCGGTCGTGTAGCCGGTCGCGCGGACGAAGTCGCCGAACTGCAGGTTGCTTACGGTGTGACACGCGATGGCAAAGGGCGACAACGTGACCGGCCGCACCGGGCCCTCGCCATCTTCAACAAAGCCCCTGTCGACAGATCCCATGTTGAAAGTACCGCCGATCAGTGAACTCCAGCGGCGCGGGATCGCCGCTGGACTGGGAGGGATCGCTGCTTGCGCATCGCCGGACGTCGCCGGCTCCTCGCCGGCGGCGCTCGGGGTGCAGCAATGTGAGCGATCCCCAGCCATGCCTATTTCTGCTTCTCTTCCTCCCAGAAGGCCGTCCCGCCTTCCGCCTTCATCAGCTCGAGAATCTTCTCGCGCGGGATCACGCCGCAACGATTGGCCCATTGCTGATACTGCGCCGTCATCTCCTTGACGCGGTCCGGGTGTTGCGCGGCCAGATCGTTCATCTCGGTGCGGTCCGTCTCCATGTCGTAGAGCTCCCACGGGCCGGGATATTTCCGCACCAGCTTCCACTTGCCGACGCGCACGGCCGCATTGCCCTCGTGCTCCCAGAACAGCGGGCCGCGATTGCCGTAGGCCGATGCGAAGGACGGCACCAGGCTCTCTCCCTCGCAGGGCAGGATGGCGTTGCCGTTGTATTCCTTGGGATAGGTGGCGCCGCTGACGTCGAGGATGGTCGCCATCACGTCGGTGAGCTGGCTCGGATTGTGCCGCAGGCCGCCTCGCTCGGAGATGCCGCGCGGCCAGTGCACGATGAACGGCGTCGCGATGCCGCCTTCGTGGATCCAGTGCTTGTAGAGCCGGAACGGTGTGTTGGAGAGATTGGCCCAGGCCGTGCCGTAGCTCTGGTAGGTGTCCTCGGCGCCGGGCATCAGGGTCGGGTCGTTGCCGAAGCGTACCGGCTTGCCGTCGCGCGTCTTCGCCTGTGCGATCATGAGCTGGTCCACCAGCTCTTTCGCGGTGACGCCTTCCGGAATGTCCTCGGCGCAGGCGCCGTTGTCGGACAGGAAGATGATCAGCGTGTTGTCCATCTGGCCGGTTTCTTCCAGCGCCTTCAGGATGCGGCCGATGCCTTGGTCCATGCGGTCGATCTGGGCCGCATAGACCTCCATGCAGCGCAGCGTCCATTCGCGTTGCTCTGCGTCGGTCCACGGCGGCTGGGTCGGATCGCGATCGGTCAGGCGCCAGTTCGGATGGATGATGCCGTCGTCGACGAGCCGCTTGAGCCGCTCCTCGCGCAGCTTGTCCCAGCCGGCATCGAAGCGGCCTTTATACTTTGCGATATCCTCGTCATGCGCGTGGAGCGGCCAGTGTGGCGCGGTATAGGCGACATACTGGAAGAACGGCGCGTTGGGCTTTTCGGCCTTGTGCTGGCGGATGAAGGCCGCGGCCTGGTCGCTGATCGCATCCGTATAAAAGAACGAGGGATCCTTGACGGCCTCGTGCTCGATATTGTCGTTGCCGCGCGTCAGCGTGTTCGGGTGATAGAAGCTGCCGGCGCCGATGATGGTGCCGTAGAAATGGTCGAAGCCGCGCTGCATCGGCCACGCGTCGGTCGGTTCAGTCAGGCTGCTTGCGACATGCCACTTGCCGCTGAGGTAGGACGTGTAGTTCTTGCTCTTCAGGGCTTCGGCGATCGTCACGCAGCTCTTGTTGAGGTTGCCGGCATAGCCTTCCGGGCCGTTGCTGTAGGTGAGGATGCCGATGCCGGTCTGGTGCGGGTGCAGGCCGGTGAGCAGCGAGGCGCGCGAGGGGCTGCAGCGTGCGGTGTTGTAGAACTGCGAATAGCGCAAGCCGTTGGCCGCGAGGCGGTCCAGGTTCGGCGTCTGGATCTCGCCGCCGTAACAGCCGATGTCCGAAAAGCCCATGTCATCGTTGAGGATAAGCAGGATGTTGGGGCTATCGGGAGTCTTTGCGCCATTCGGCATGTTTTTGTCCTCGTGATTGACGTGTGGCAGTTTTAGTGGCGGCGCGTCAGGCTGATGCTGAGGCGGAAATATTTCGGCAGATAGACGGCGCGTAGAAGCTCCAGCGCTCGCCCGTCCTTGCCGAATGTGACGCGCTCAATAGAAAGCAGGGGGGAGCCGACTTTCACGCCGAGCAGCTTTGCGCTGCTGGCGTCGGCGAGATCAGCGCTGATGGTCTGCTGCGCGTCCTTGATGGCGAGGCCGAACTCATCCTCGAACACGCGGTACATGATGATCGAGATCAGGTCGCGCTTCTCGAGCTCGAGACCGATATCCGGTGGATAGAAGGCGTGCTCGATCGCGATCGGCGTGTCGTCGGCGAGCCGCAGCCGCCTGAGCTGCCAGACGGCACGCTCGCGCAGCTGCTCGCGGACCGCGGCGTCGTGCCGGTTGGTCATGCCTTGCTGCAGGATCTTCGCGCCGGCCTGGTAGCCGGCATCGCGGATCGTTTCCGAGAACCCCATGAGGTGGCCGACCCAGTTTTCAGGCTGGTTAGAGCGCAGGAAGGTGCCGCGGCCGCGTGAGCGGTCGAACATGCCCTCGTTGACCAGGGGCGCGATGGCGTTGCGGATGGTGATGCGGCTGACGCCAAAATGACGGCCGAGTTCGGCTTCGGTCATCAGGCGGCCGGTCGCATCGATCAGCTTGCCGTCGCGCACCTGGCTGCGAATGGATTCGCGGATCTGGCTGTGCAGGGGCGTCGGGCCCTCCACGGTCACATCGCTACCGAGCGGTGCAGGTTTCTTCTTTCGCGTTTGAACAGCCATGGTGTCAGAGCCGCATGCGTGTCGCTGGGTCGAACAGATGAATGTCTTGCGGACGGGCCGTGATCGAGATCGTGTCGCCTTCGCCGGGAATGTTGCCGTCGGCGACGCGCATTCGGATCAAAGTGCCGGCGCAGTCGAGATCGAGCACGGCGGTATCGCCGAGGTCCTCGATCAGATCGACGCGCGCACCAAGTCCGCCTTCCGTCATCCGCAGGGCCCCGGGGCGAAGGCCAACCACGACATCGCGCTCACCCGCGGTCGTGGCCGTCGTCTTCAGACGATGGCCCGCAATGATAACGTCGCCGTCCACGTAGCGGGCGGGAACGAGGTTCATCGGAGGATTGCCGATGAAGCCGGCAATATCGATCGAATTCGGTCTGGCAAACACCTCTGCGGGCGTGCCGACCTGCTGGATCTCGCCGGACATGAAGACCGCCATGCGATCGGCGAGAGTCATGGCCTCCTCCTGATCGTGCGTGACGTAGACGGCGGTGACGCCCAGCGAGCGCTGCAGCTTCTTTAACTCGGCGCGGGTCTCCAGCCGCAGCTTCGCGTCGAGGTTCGACAGCGGTTCGTCGAGCAGGAACAGGCGCGCCTTGCGCACGATGGCGCGGGCCAGCGCGCAGCGCTGCTGCTGGCCGCCCGAGAGTTGACCCGGCTTGCGGTCGAGCAGATGATCGATCTTCACCTTGCGCGCGGCGTCCTTCACGGCGGGCGCGATCTCGGACTTCGGCAGCTTCGCCATCTCCAGCGGAAAGGCAATGTTCTCGGCCACCGTCATGTGCGGGTAGAGCGCGTAGCTCTGGAACACCATGGCGATGTCGCGGTCACGCGCGTCGGTCGAGGTGACGTCCTTGTCGTCGATCAGCACGCGACCGGCGGTCGGCGCATCCAAGCCGGCGAGGATGCGCAGCGTCGTGCTCTTGCCCGAACCCGATGGTCCGAGCAGGGCGAAGAACTCGCCCGGCTTGATGTCGAAATTGACGCCCTTGAGTGCGGCGAACTCGCCGTGCATCTTGACGATGTTACGAAAACTGACCTGACCCCTGCCGCTCATCGGCGCCCTCCGCCCTTGACTGCGCCGACCGTCAGGCCCTTCACGATATGCTTCTGGGCGACCACGCCGAGCACGACGACGGGCAGCATAGCAAGGACCGAGACCGCAGCGAGCTTGGCCCACAGCGTCTGCTCGACGGAGACAAAATTGAACATGGCGACCGTGACCGGACGCACCGTGTTGCCGCTTAGCACGACGGCGAACAGGAATTCGTTCCACGCATTGAGGAACACGAACACGACGGTCACGGCGATGCCGCCACGGACCTGCGGAATGATGATGCGCCACAGCGTTTTCAGCCGGCTCGCACCGTCGAGATAGGCAGCCTCCTCCATCTCGAAGGGAATATCCTCGAAATAGGAGACCAGCAGCCAGATCGCGAAGGGCAGGGAGAACGACAGATAGATCAGAATGATGCCCTGATAGGTGTCGATCCAGCCGATGTTCCGCAGCACCAGGAAGTAGGGAATGATGATGCCGACCGGCGGCAGCATCTGCGTCGCCAACACATAGAAGCCCGCGAATTTCTTGCCGCGAAAGCGTAAGCGCGCGAGCGCATAGGCGGCCGGCACAGCCATCAGCATGGTGACGATGGTGGTGCCGACCGAGATGATGACGCTGGAAAGGAGGTTCGGCAGGATCGATCCCGAGCCGAACAGCACGTCGCGATAGGCTTCCCACGTCGGCGTGAACACCAATTTGGGCGGATAGGCCAGCACATCGGAATCAGTCTTGAGCGAATTCAGCACGCTCCAGATGATCGGGAACGCCCAGGCCAGCAGGAAGACCATGGAGATCGCAAGCAGCGCGAAGACGCGAAGGCGCTTGGCGGTCATTTCGCCCTCCGCATCGCAAACAGGATCCCGGAGATGATGATGGTCACGATCAGCAGCGCGACCGCGAGCGCCGAGCCGTAGCCAATCGACAGCTCGGTGAAGGATTTCCGATAGGCATAGAGATTGAGGATCTCAGTCGCGGTGCCGGGGCCGCCCGCGGTGACGGTGAAGATCGCCGCGAATGCGGTCAGCGCCACCATGGTCCTCATGATGACGACCATCACGATCGCGGGGCGCAGCAAGGGCAGGGTGATACGGCGGAAGCGCTGCCAGGCGGAGGCACGGTCGAGCCGCGCGGCTTCGTAGATGTCTTCGGGCAGGGAGGCCAGCGAAGCCAGCAGCACCATGAACGCGAATGGCGTCCACTGCCAGGTGTGGATCGCGATCACCGAGACCATTGCGAGCGTGGGATCACCGAGCCAGTTCTTGCTGCCCAGCCCTGCATTGATCGCAAGGAAGTCGACGATGCCGAATTCCGGCGCCAGCATGAAGGTGCGCCAGATCATGCCGACGACCGCCGGCGACAGTACGACGGGCAGGATGGCGATGACCCTGAACCAGCCCTGGCCACGCTTCATGTCCATGACGAGCAGCGCCAGCGCCAACCCGATCACGACCTGAAGCACGACCGTCGAGCCGGTATAGATCAGGCTCACCAGCAGCGAGGTCCAGAACCGCTCGTCGGAGAGCAGTACCTGGTAGTTCTCGAATCCGACGAAGCCGTTGGTGAACGGCATCGCCAGATCCATCCGGAACGCGCTGGTATAGACCAGGAAGAGCAGCGGGAACGTCGTCGTAGCGAGCAGCGCGAGGAACGCCGGTGCGAGTAGGGCTGCCGCAAACCGGCGCTCACGTTGCGCCAATACGCGGCCGAAATCGCTGCGAGGTGCCTCGCTCGTAATCTCGGCCGATGTCACCGCTGTCGTCGTCATGGCTCAGCCGCGCATCATCGGCTCGATGCGGCGCTGCGCATCGTCGAGGGCCGCCTTGATCGTGGCCTGGCCGGAGAGGGCCGACTGGATCGCAGTCGCCATGGTGTCGCCGATCGCCGGCCATTGCGGCACGCGGGGACGCCAGTCGACATCGGTATCGTCCTGAAGAGCGCCCATCGTGGCCTCGACGAAATTGTCGCCAAAGCCGCTCATCAGCTTGATGTAGTCGGGATCCTTCCAGACCGAGGTGCGGTTGACGCCGGAGCGCTTGGTGGGACCGGCAAAACGATGCGCAGTGCGCGCCTGGGTCTCGGCGCTCGCGGCCCACTGAATGAACAGCCAAGTGGCCTTCCGCTTCTTCTCCGGCAGCGCGGAATTGATCGGAAAGCCCCAGTTCCAGATCGAGGTGGTGCGTTTGCCCGAGGGTCCCTTTGGCCAACGCGCATAGGCGACTTTGCCGATCACCTTGGACTTTTCTGGGTTGTTGATGACCGAGGCCGACGAATGAGCATCGATGTAGCTGGCGACAGTGCCTTGCGAGAAGGCGTCGGCGATATCCGGCCAGTTCCAATTGGCCGCGGCGGTCGGCGCGTACTTCTTCATGATATCGACGTACCAGGCGAGCGCCGCCCCTGCCTCGGGCCCGTTGACGGTGAGCTTGCCGCCCTTCATCCAGTCGCCGCCGAACTCGCGGAAAATCGACGGATAGATGTACATATTCTGGCCGGCACCGGCGACACCGCGCAGCGCTGCACCCCAGACGCGATCGTTCGGCGTGTTCAACGCCGAGGCGTTCGCCATATAGGCTTCGAGCGTGTCGGCCGGCTTCAGGCCCTTCGCGTCGTAGAGATCCTTGCGATAGACCTGAATGGTGACTTCGCCGTCGTAGGGCATGCCGTAGAGCTTGCCGTCGATGCCGTTGGCGCTGCGCCAGGCCGGAATGATGTCGTCGAGCTTGAACCAGGCCTGATCGGTCAGCGCCTTGTCGTTCAGATAGGTGTCAAGCGGCTCGACCCATTTATTCGCGGCGTAGAGCGCGTAATACATCGGGTCCGCTGCGTGGGTTGCGTAGGTGCCGGTCTTCGAGGTCAGGTCGATGACGCTCTTCTGGCGGATCTGCGCCGGCGGAATTTTTTCGAAGCGGACATCGATGCCGGTGAGCGCCTTGAACTGCGGCGCCAGCGTGATGAGGTTTTCGAAATAGCTCGCCGGGATCACGGCGACCGTGATGGTCTCGCCTGAGACCTGTTGCCAGTCGATCTGCGCGGATTTGTAGGGCGCGAGGTCGGCGTCCTGTGCGGACGCGTGCCGCAGGATGCCAGGCCCAAACGTCGCCAGAGCCGCAGCCGCGGTTCCGGTTTTGAGTAGCGTTCGTCGCGTCGGCTTGAATGACGTCATGCTGTCCTCCCGAAAATCCGGATTTTAGGCTCCGGTTGGTTAGGACATTTGCTCAAATGTTATAACAAGTCAATCGCCGTGGATTTGATTGCACGGTAGGTGATGGAGGTTGCTTGTGCGGCCCGCGGCACCTGGAATCCCAGCGCGCGAGATCGAGACCACGGAGGCGGCATCCCGAAGCCCGCCCTGAAACATGGTCGAGATCTGAAGCAGCCAGGTGAGCAGGGAGGTGGTTGGATCCGATACCACGATGATCCGCCATGAACTGTCTAAGTTCAGGCACGGCCCTGCAGGCTATGTCGAAGCTGAGCGGACCTAGTCCGGGCGGGCATCATTTGTCGCGCGGATGCGGTCGCTATACTTCGCGGCGATGG
This sequence comes from Bradyrhizobium sp. 1(2017), assembly GCF_011602485.2. Lineage (NCBI taxonomy): Bacteria > Pseudomonadati > Pseudomonadota > Alphaproteobacteria > Hyphomicrobiales > Nitrobacteraceae > Bradyrhizobium > Bradyrhizobium sp. 1(2017). Next base: position 3,327,205 of record NZ_CP050022.2, read on the forward strand.
TCGCAAACGCTGCCGGTAACGGACCGTCAGTGAACAGATGGTGACAGTCGTCGAGATGCCCGCCTCGCACGGTCGCGTTGCGGCCGAACTTCGTGGTGTCGGCGACCAGCACCGCGGTGCGCGAATTGGCGACGATTGATTGCCTAGCCTGAACTTCAGCGGCGTGGAAATCCAGCAGCGTGCCATCCTGGTCAACGCCACCGACGCCGAAGATGCCAAAATCGGCGCGAAATCCCGAAAAGAAGCGTGCGGCCGCTTCGCCGACGATATCCCGGTCGAGCGGTCGGAGTGTGCCGCCCGCGATCGAAATCTCCACGTCGGGATTCTGCGCGAACGCGGCCGCAACATTCAAGCTGTTGGTGATGATACGAAGATCCTGACGATGAGATAGCGCCTGCGCCACATATTCGGGCGTGGTGCCGAGCCCGATCATCAGTGACGCTCCGTCAGGAATGAACCGTGCGGTCGCGCGCGCAATGCGCTGCTTGGCGTCGGCGTTCAGTCCCTGCCTGCTGCCATAGGCGAGGTTCTGGTTCTGGACGGGCAGGCTGACGCCCCCATGGATCCGGCGCAGCAATCCCTGATCGCAGAGCGCATTGACGACGCGGCGGATGGTTTGCTGCGTGACGTCGAACCGCGTCGCAAGTTGCTCGATCGAGGCGAAACCTTCGCCGCGCACAATCTCGAGAATGTTGGCCTGACGTTCGGTGGGCGTGCTGAGCATGGGCTCTCCGTACCACCTAAAGTATCATTCGAACATCTGCGGGGCAAATTTCTATTTCATATGCTGTCATACTATGTTCATATGAACACAATAACCGCTACGCCGATGAATATTGCGTAGTCATGGGGGAGAGACACGGATGGATCGGTCTGCGTGTCGTGACCGACCTTGCGCTGCTCGGCGCGAGCAGGATGCAACGCGTTTGCGCGTCGATACCTTGCACGCTTCACCGCAATCGAGAGCGAACCGGCCATGTCGGCGATCACGCTGAGCCACGTCTCGAAGTTCTGGGGCGCGATGCGCGCCGTCGACGACGTCAGCCTGACGGCGGACGAAGGTTCGCTGCTGGTCCTGCTGGGGCCGTCCGGATGCGGCAAGTCCACCACACTCCGCCTGATCGCCGGGCTCGAAGAGGCCGATGCTGGCACGATCAGCATTGGCGGCGCCGATGTCACCCATCTTACGCCTGCGCAGCGGAAAATTTCGATGGTCTTCCAGTCCTACGCGTTGTTTCCGCATTTGAGCGTGGCCGAGAACATTGTGTTCGGTCTGCGTGTGCGGCGGGTTTCGCGGGCTGATCGCGATGCGCGGCTCAAGCGCGTCGCCGATATCGTCGGTCTCAGTCATCTTCTTGAACGCAAGCCGTCACAATTGTCAGGCGGTCAGCGCCAGCGTGTCGCGCTAGGGCGGGCGATCATCGCGGAAGCTCGCGTCTGCCTGATGGACGAGCCGCTCTCCAATCTCGACGCCAAGCTGCGTCACGAGATGCGAACCGAGATCCGGGCGCTGCAGCAGCGCCTCGGCATGACGATGGTCTATGTGACACACGATCAGACGGAGGCCATGACGATGGCCGACCGTGTCGTGCTGATGCGCGACGGCAAGATCGAGCAGAACGGCACGCCGGAAGAACTCTATAACCGCCCCGCAACGGCTTTTACCGCGCGGTTCATCGGCACGCCGCCTATGAATCTCGTCCGCCAGGGCGATCACCTCATCGGCGTGCGGCCGGAGCACGTCCAGATCGGCGCCGGCGGCGACCATGCCGCACGCGTCAAGGCTGTGGAGCATCTCGGCGCCGACAGCATCGTTCTCTGCGAGATCGATGGGCAGCCGATCTCCGTGCGGCTGGAGGGGTTCAGCAAGGTGCAGCCGGGCGAGGATGTCAGGATCGCCTGGAATGCCGCGCATGAGCATCGTTTCGATTCGAAATCGGAAGTCAGGCTCGACGACATCGCGAACGAAGACCGGTTGGCCGCATCCGCTCGATGAGAGGTGCTGCGCCAAAGCGGTCGGACAAGACAACGAAGGAGAGACCAAAATGTTTGCTCGAAGAACACTGTTGATGGCCGCGGCGTTCACTGCCCTGTCGCTTGGCGCGGCTTATCCGGCGGCTGCGGTGGATTTGACCATGTATTATCCGGTCGCGGTGGGAGGTCCCGTCACCAAGATCGTTGACGATATGGTCGCGCGCTTCGAGAAGGAAAACTCCGACATCAAGGTGACGGCGGTTTATGCCGGCAATTACACCGATACGATGACCAAGGCGATGACCGCCATGAAGGGCGGCCAGCCGCCGCAGCTGTCGGTGTTGCTGTCGACCGACGTGTTCACGCTGATGGACGAGAACGCCATCGTTCCGTTCGACGACCTCGTCAGCGACAAGGCCTGGTTCAAGGAATTCTATCCGGCGTTCATGGCCAACGGTCAGATCGACGGCAAGACCTGGAGCATTCCGTTCCAGCGCTCGACCATCGTGCTGTACTGGAACAAGGATGCCTTCAAGGACGCCGGTCTCGATCCGGAGAAGGCGCCGGCGTCATGGGACGAAATGACCGAGATGTCGAAGAAGCTGATCAAGAAGGACGGCTCCGGCAACACGACACGCTGGGGTGTGGAGATCCCCACGACCGGTTATGGCTACTGGATGCTGCAGGCGCTCGCCATCGAAAACGGCCAGAAGATGATGAACGAGGCCGGCACAGAGGTCCACCTGAGCGCACCGAAGACGGTTGCCGCGCTCGACTATTGGGTCGATCTGTCCCGCAAGCACAATGTGATGCCTGCGGGCAGCATCGACTGGGCCACGCTGCGCACCGACTTCCTCGAAGGCAAGACCGCGATGATGTGGCACACGACCGGCAATCTCACGGCCGTCAAGGACGCCGCGAAATTCCCGTTCGGCGTGGCCATGCTCCCGGCAAAGGAGCGGAGGGGCTCGCCGACCGGCGGCGGCAGCTTCTACATCTTCAAGAGCGCATCACCCGAGCAGCAGAAGGCCGCCGTCAAGTTCATCCAATGGATGACGGCGCCGGAGCGCGCGGCAGAATGGAGCATGAAGACCGGCTATGTCGCCGTGTCGCCGGCCGCTTACAAGACCAAGGCGATGGAAGAGTACGCCAAGGGTTTCCCGCAGGCGACCGTCGCTCGCGATCAGCTTGAGCACGCGGTGCCGGAGCTCTCGGTTCACGAGAACGGCCGGATCTACAAGTTCGTCAATGACGCGGTGCAGGCCGCGGTCACCGGGTCTCAGAAACCGCAAGAGGCGCTGGCCGCCGCGCAGGCGCAGTCCGACCGCGTGCTGCGCGCTGCCAAGTAAGGAGCGCTGCGGGATGGCGGTTCGCCGCCATCCCGCGATCTCAGCATGACCGACGCCACCGCCGCATCGCCAATTCCCGAACGCCGCGAGCCGTCGCAGGCTTGGTGGAATGCCGTGAATGCGTGGCTGTTGCTGTTGCCGGCGGCGGTGTTGCTCATTGCCTTCACGCATTATCCGATCCTCGCGACGATCCGGCATTCGCTGTTCATCACGAAGCGCAACGGCACCGAGATCTTCGTCGGCCCCGACAGCTACCAGGCCATGGCGGCCGATCCGATCTTCTGGAAAGCGCTGATCAACAATTTCTGGTTCGCGCTCGGCACCATCCCGACCTCGATCGCACTCGCGCTGATCATGGCGATCTGGGTCAATCGCAACATGCGCGGCCGCGGCTTTCTGCGCCTCGCCTACTTCACGCCGACCGTGCTGCCGATGATCGCGGTTGCCAACATCTGGCTGTTCTTTTATACGCCGGATTACGGCCTGCTCGATCAGCTGCGTGGATTGTTCGGTCTTGGTGGCTGGAATTGGCTCGGCGATCCCTCCACGGTGATGGGCTGTCTGATCGTGATGGTGATCTGGAAGGAGGCCGGATTCTTCATGATCTTCTATCTTGCCGCGCTCCAGCAGCTCTCGCCGGATCTCGAGGAGGCCGCCTCGATCGAAGGCGCGAGCCGCTGGTACACGTTCCGCCGGATCACCTTCCCGCTATTGATGCCGACCACGCTGTTCGTGGCGATCAACGCTGTTATCAACTCGTTCAAGCTCGTCGACCACCTTGTCATCATGACCAAGGGCGGCCCGAACAACGCCAGTACGCTGCTGCTCTATTACATCTATGAGGTCGCCTTCACGTTTCAGGATTCGTCCTATGCGGCAACGCTGACGGTGGTGCTGCTGTTGCTGCTGAGCGCGGTGGCGCTGGTCAAGTTCGGCTATCTCGATCGCAGGATCCACTACCAATGAGAGGGCGGACGCACCCCGTCGAAGCGATCGCTGCGTGGCTGCTGGCGTTGGTCTGGCTCGCGCCGCTGGCCTATGCTTTCTGGAGCGCGTTGCATCCGGCGGCCTATGCGACGTCGTTCAGCCTCTCGGCGCCCTGGACTCTGGAGAACTTCGAGCGGGCCTGGAAGCAGGCGCCGTTCGCCCGCTACTATCTCAACACGATCGTTCTGGTGACGCTGGTCCTGGTCGGACAGCTCATCCTGTCGACGCTCGCGGCTTACGCTTTTGCGCGCTTCAAATTCCGGGGCAGCGCTATCGCCTTTGCACTGGTGCTGCTGCAGTTGATGATCATGCCCGACGTGCTGATCGTCGAGAATTACCGCGCAGTCGCCAAGCTCGGGCTATTGGACACGATCCCTGCGATCGCGCTGCCTTATCTTGCCAGCGCCTTCGGCATTTTTCTTCTGAGACAAACCTTCAAGAGCGTACCGCAGGAACTGGTCGAGGCCGCGCGCGTCGAAGGGGCAGGGCCGCTCGGGATTCTCTGGCGGGTCTATGTGCCGCTGGCGCGGCCGACTTATGTGGCGTTCGGCCTCGTCTCTGTCAGTTATCACTGGAACAATTTCCTCTGGCCGCTGATCGTCACCAATTCGGTGGAGGCGAGGCCACTCACCGTGGGCCTTGCGGTGTTCGGCGCGCCCGAGACCGGGGTGGACTGGTCGGTCATCACAGCGGCAACGGTAATGACCATGGCGCCGCTGCTGATCGCGTTTCTGCTGTTCCAACGGCAGTTCGTTCAATCCTTCATGCGCGCAGGTATTCGTTGATGCGGCTCCTGACCTGGAACATTCAATGCGGCAAGGGCTGCGACGGCGTGACCGATCTCGCACGAATCGTCAGGATCGCCAGGGAGACGTGCGACGCGGATGTCTTCTGTTTCCAGGAGGTGAGTACCAGCTTCTCCAGGCATGATGGGGGGAGCGATCAGAGCGCCAAGCTCGCTGCGCTGCTGCCGGGCTACATGCCGGTCTTCCGGCCGGCGATCGAAACCGTCGACCGGACAGGCGGGCTGCATCGCTTCGGCAACATGACTCTGTCGCGCCTGCCGGTCGTTCAGATCAGCAATCACATTCTGCCCTGGCCGCGCGCCGGCACGGGACGCAGCATGCGGCGCCATGCGCTGGAGGTGACGGTCGAGGCGGCTTTCGGCCCGGTGCGCATCGTCAACACGCATCTCGAGTATCATTCGGTCGCTCAGCGCGAAGCTCAGATCGTGCGTTTGCTGGAGTTGCAAGAGGATGCATCGACCAGTCCGAAGGCGCCGACCGGAGCGCCCGACGAGCCCTATGAGAGCCAGACGGTCGCGGCGTCGAGCTTGATGTGCGGCGACTTCAATTTCGACGTGACCGAGCCTCAGCACGCAATGATCGATCGGTCGAGCCGGTCTGGGCTCAATTACCGTGACGCCTGGTCGGTCGTTCGTGGGGGCGGGCAGAGGTCGCCCACCTGCGGGCTGTACGACCACGTTCAATGGACCGCGGGACCCGATTGCCGCGACTTCATTTTCGCGACGGAAGATCTGGCCGGTCGTCTTAGCAAGATTGATGTCAACGGTCAGACCGATGCTTCTGACCATCAGCCGGTTTGGATCGAACTGGCGGATAACATGCAGGTCCAGCGGACCCGACCGGACAGTGGCTGAACGGGCATGGCGAAATCCTCAAAACTCGTTGTGGCGAAGAAGGGACGAGTGTTTCTGGTTCGGCGACGGCGAGACAAGCTCTGGATGTTTCCAGGTGGCCGCAAGGTATGCCGGTGAAGGCGAAAGGAAATGCTTGTTCCGCGAAATCGGCGAGAGGTTGCCCAAGCTCAAGCTTGGATCGGTCAAGCTGTGGGAGGAGGTCAAAGGCAGGAACCAGCAATCCCGCAAGAGGATGACGCGATCTTCCTGACGAAGCGGGTGTCCGGCCCGTTGAAGATCGGCGACAAACGGGAACTCGACAAGGCCGCGTGGCGCAAGCCGCAAGGGCTAAGGCTTACTCCGACATCGCGCTACATTTGCGACAAACTGTTTCCGGTCGGGTGACAAGGATCGGCCCAGGCGGCTGCACCTCGGCCATTGCAGGCCCCGCCGCGTGCTCCTAGTGGGGGTAGGGGACCAAATTCGCGTCCCGATGGGGTAGTCCTCTCACACGCAGCCGCCGAGGCAAGCGGTCGGAAGCTACAAGGGGCAGTCCGGCCAAGGGGTCAACGAAGCGATCTTGCGGATCAGGAGGATGTTGATGCATCTTCGCCATCGAGGTGACGATATTAAATTTGGCTGGCATTTATTGGCTGTACCTAGCTCAAACTTCCTCATGATGGACTGGAGCGAGAATTCCAGTGTTTCATATACGTGGAGGGCTGTGTGTGCACGATGTGTGCACCGGTAGATCAAGAAAGATCAACTAGAGGGATGGTCCCGGCGGCGATCCGCGGCCCGCGGGGTGGTAATCGACTGGTGAACCAGCTGCGTACCTCTATCGTCATTGTCAGCAACGCTCAAATGACGAGCCGGCAAGGCCACGAACGCTATTGTTCGGATTACATGGGCCAAGCCATTGACAGAGCCAATGTGGCTTCGCACAGGGCGGCCGCATGCAGAACTCGGAAATCTTCATGGCGCCGCCCGATGAATTGGACGCCGACGGGAAGGCCGTTTTCGGCGAAGCCTCCGCAAATGACAGCGGCGGGCTGCCCCGTCTGATTGAACATAGCGGTGTATGTCGTGATGTCCAGCAGCCGTCCTTCGTCAGGGGCGGCTCGATCCGCCGGGAAGCCGACGACGTGAGTCGTGGGTGCGACGATCAAATCGAATGGGAGCGTCCGTTCGGTCACAGTGGCTTTTGCGCGTTCCAGTTCGTCGCTCGCCTTCAGGAGTTGCTCGGCATCGACCTTCGCGCCGCAGGTGATCAGTCCGTGAAGCGCAGGATGGACCAGCGCGACGCCGCTCGATATGCACCCACACGCGTGGTGGAAAGGCGCCTGACATTATCGAGTGGCACTTCGAGATCGGAAGCGGCTATGTCTTGAATTTTTCAGATCGTAAGTTTGCGCAATTTTTCGCGGAAGAACTCAGCATCAATATTGACGAGAAAGATCCGCACGCGGTCATCGCGGCGCCACGCCCGCTCTCCGGCGTCGAGCAGCGCATTGCGGACCTCTAGGAGGCAGCTAACGTCTCAATGAATTCTTCCATCGATGGCTGCTGCGCATGCTGCACCTTAAGAAGATCTTCAACCTTGAGATTGGTGTAGCGCTGGAGTTGTCGCCAATCCTTGTGACCGGTGACCAGTGCTACCTTTTCGATTGGAAGTCCTGCTTCGAACAAACGGCTCGTTCCCTCGTGGCGTAGGTCGTGAAAGTGCAGGTCATCGATCTTGAGCTCATCGCACGCCCGGGTGAATGCCGCACTCACGGATCTGTAGTTATGGGGAAAGATCCGCCCGTGGCCTCGAGTCACAATTCGCTGCTGAAGCACGACCTCCCACGCGTCATAGCCCGTTAGGTTAAACAGGGGTACTTTCTGATCATTTCCCTCCTTGTTCCTCGGGTCCTTTCTGTCTTGGATAACCACTAGTCGCTTTTTCATGTCTCCCAGCGACCACTCGGGTTTACAGATCTCTTCCTGGCGCAAAGTCGTTGCCACGGCATATCTGACGATCCGTCCCATCGGAATGAATTGCCGGCGGTTCGTCTCGAAGTATTCGATTAGTTCGTCGAGTTCGCCTTGTGTGGGTCGTCGGGCGCGCTCTTTGCTTTTTCCAACCAGATTTAAGTGACTTAGCGCGACGCGTGCGAGGCGGGCTTCCTCGGCCGAAACCTCGACGCCGCGCACAGCAGCGGCGTGCGTCATGATTGTGCGGATGAAAGACAAATCGATCGCGAACGTCGCGGGGCCAGCGCCCTGCTTGGCGCGCTTTCTTCCGAATTCGATCAACCGCTCTCGATTGAGCGCGGGCAGCTTCACACTGCCGAGCTCAGTCTTGAGCGACGCCATCACGGCAGCCTTTGACCGGCGAGGGGGCTTTCCAACCTCGCGCATGTCTTCGTCGTGCAGGTCCATCAGATCGCCAAACGTGCGAACGTCCCGGACCACGCGTGGCTTGGACGATCCGTTGCGGTCGATATCGCGCTCCATCTCGAGCGCCCATTCTTCGCCGTCCTTGCGTCGCCGGAACGTCTCGGCCACATAACGGGTCTTGCGGCGGACTTGGACGCGCCAGTTTCCAGATGCCAATTGAGTGAAGGTCGCCACGCGTGTGTACTCCGGCTTTCGTGTGCACTATGTGTGCGCCGAGAGGTCAGAAAGGGTACAAGCGTGTGCAATTCCGGCTAGTTTGGAGTGCACACGTTCCTCTTCCATCCCATTGAGATAGTAGGATAAACGTTTGAAATCGCGAGACTATCGCTTTTCCGTCGCGCCCATGATGGATTGGACTGACCGGCATTGCCGGGTGTTCCACCGTCACCTGACGCGGCGGGCGCTGCTCTATACGGAGATGCTGACCACGGGCGCCATCATTCACGGCGACCGGGAGCGGCTGCTTGGGTTCGACGTGTGCGAGCATCCGGTGGCGCTTCAGCTTGGCGGGTCGGATCCGCACGAGCTCGCGCAGGCCGCGCGGATCGGCGAGGCGTTCGGTTATGACGAGATCAATCTCAATGTCGGCTGTCCCTCCGATCGCGTGAAGGATGGCCGCTTCGGCGCCTGCCTGATGGCCGAGCCGGAGCTGGTGGCGCGATGCGTCGAGGCGATGAAGGCTGCAGTCGCCGTTCCCGTCACGGTGAAATGCCGCATCGGCATCGACGATCAGGATCCGGAGGTCGCGCTCGATACGCTCGCGTCCGCGGTGGTGGCGTCCGGCTGCGATGCGCTGATCGTGCACGCGCGGAAGGCCTGGCTCAACGGCCTGTCGCCGAAGGAGAACCGCGACATCCCGCCGCTCGATTATGATCGGGTCTACCGGCTCAAGCGCGCGATGCCTGGCGTGCCCGTCATCATCAATGGCGGCATTCGGAGCATCGACGAGGCCAAGGTGCATCTGGCCCATGTCGACGGCGTGATGCTCGGCCGCGCCGCCTATCAGGAGCCGTGGCGGCTGCTTGGCACCGATGCCGACGTCTTCGGCGAGGCGTCACCGCACGTCTCCATGCAGGACGCACTCGAGGCGATGATGCCCTACATCGAAGAACAGCTGGCGCGCGGCACCCGGCTGCACGCGATCACGCGGCATTTCGTCGGCGCATTCCACGCCGTGCCCGGGGCGCGCGCATTCCGTCGGCATCTCGCCGAGCAGGGGGTGAAGCCGGGCGCCGGTCTCGACGTGCTGCGCGATGCGATCGCGCGTGTCGGTACACGTGCGCCCGCGGAGGCGGCGGCCTAACGCATGATCCGGAATCGCGCTTGAGGTCGGTCTAGTCGACCGCCGCGCGTGAGCGACGGGAGCGGCGCTGCAGCTCCGGATATCCTGTCAGCATCAGCGTGTCCGCGCGCACGCCCCAGCTTTCCAGGCGGTCGAGGAAGCTCATCCCGAGCAGATTGGTCTTCATCTGGCCGCGTTGCACGACGAGGGCCGGCACCGACTTCTCGACCAGCTTGCCGACGGCCAGACGGTCGAGCGTGAGCCGGGCTGCCTTGGTGTGGCCGCCTGCGGTCTCCAGGTCGACATCGTATTCGAGCATCTCGAGCGGCAGCCCGATCGCCTTCGCGGTTTCCCAGGTCAGCACCACCGAGGTCGCACCGGTATCGATCACCATCGGTGCCGCCACGCCGTTGATCTTGGCACGCAGTGCGAACTCGCCGCCCTGGCCGCGCGGGATATGCACGGCAGGGGCCGGGCCGGCAGTCTGCCCGCGGAAGATGTGTGTGACCTTGTGGCTGGCACGCGCGATCTGGTCGGGATCGCCATAGGCGACCACCGCGCCCGCGGTGCCCGCGAGCATGACGACAACGAGCAGGAAGCGGATCATTGCGCGCCTCCGTGCGGGCGCGTGCCGGTCAGGTACGCTTGGGTGATGCCGCGATCGGCGCGAGGCCCGCCTGATTCATGCGCGCCGGCAACAGCGCCATGATCGCAAGCCGTTCCGCGCTGTCCATGGCGTGCCAGCGCGCGATCTCCGGCAAGGTCCGGCCGCAGCCGAAGCACAGCTTGGTCTTGGGATCGATCATGCAGACGGCGACGCACGGCGTTTCTTTGCTCATACGGATATAGTGAGGGATGGTCGGGCATGTCTGCAAGCATCTCGTTAAGAGCCCGTGCCTGCGCTCATGATCGGCTTGTGTCGCGGCCGACGCTTCTCGTCGGGAACGAGCGAACCTTCCGGCTGGAGCGGCGGAGAATCGTCCGACAGCGGTGCCAGCGCGCTCATCACGCGTTCCGGCGGGAAGGTGACGATCACCTCGGTGCCGATGCGCAGCTTCGATTTCAGCGTGAACGTGCCGCCATGTAGGTCGATCAGATTCTTGGCGATGGGCAGGCCAAGGCCCGCGCCCTGTTCGGCTGATTTGATCGAGTTCGAGCCCTGGCCGAACGAGGCGAGCACGACCGGAATCTCGTCCTCGGGGATTCCGGAGCCGGAATCCCTCACCGAGAGATATTGTCCTCCTGAAGCGGTCCATCCTGCCTTGAGCCAGATCTCGCCGCCCTGCGGGGTGAATTTGATCGAGTTTGAGAGGAGATTGAGCACGACCTGGCGGATCGCGCGCTCGTCGGCCCACAGCCGCGGCATGGCCTGCTCGAACATCTCGTGGATGGTGATGCCGCGGCTGGACGCGCGCAGCTTCATCAAATGGTGGCAGTCGGCGACGATGCCGACCAGCGACACCGCTTCCTCGTTGAGTTCATAGCGTCCGGCTTCGATCCGGGACAGATCGAGAATCTCGTTGATGAGATTGAGCAGGTGCACGCCGGAATTATGGATGTCGGCGGAATATTCCTTGTAAACCGGCACCGCATGCGCGCCAAAAATCTCGCTCTTCATCACCTCGGAGAAGCCGAGGATGGCGTTCAGCGGCGTGCGCAGCTCGTGGCTCATCTGCGCGAGGAAACGCGACTTGGCGACGTTGGCGGCTTCGGCGCGGTGGCGTGCTTCGTCCGAGATCGCCTTGGCCTGTTCGAGCTCGCCGATCAGCGCGTCCTTCTCGGCGCGCGCCTCGAGCGTGGCGAAGGTCGAGGAGTGCAGGCGGTGGGCCAGCAGCACGAAATAGCCTTCGGCCGCGAGCGCGAGCGCCGCCAGGATGTAATTGTCCAGCGAGCCCGTCATCACGAAGCTCAGCGCCATCGCGACGGCGACCGGCGCGGTGGCGGCAACGGCGGCGATCGGCAGGTTGGCGGCCAGCATGCTCGATACTGCGATCACCAGCAGCATCAGGAAAACCATCAGCGTTTCCGTGACCAAGTCGAGCACGGGATGGATCAGGATCGCCATCCAGCACAGGCCGTAGAGCAGGTCGAGCACGACGAAACGCGTCCGCCACGCGCGCGTCGCCGCTGGAGAACTGGGCGCGGCCAGGAACCGACGGCAGCTGCGGATCATGGCGGCGTGGATGCAGAGCATGCCGGCGGTCCAGGCTGCGGCCGGGATCGGTTGCATCCAGAGCCCGAACAGCACGCCGGTCGCGACCACCAGCAGCATCACGACATAGGATGCCGACAGCCGCGTCTGGGCATATTGGCGCAGCATCTCGGCGTCGAAGGCGGGCCGGGTTCCGCTGGTCGACGTTAACTTGTCGCGCGCCTCGCGCACCCGCTGCGCCGCAGCCCTTCGACTGCTCGCCGATGGAGCGCTCACCGGCTCGGCCGGAAGCTGCACAACCTCGGGCTTTTCAGCGGGGTTACTCATCAAGCAACACGATTCCTGCCCGCGCCGGACGCGGGCCTTCTGCATTGTCTATCTTTGGCAAGAAATCCTTAAGAGGTGACTTAAGGAGCTAAAGAATTACGTTAACCGGACGTTAATTGATGTCCCGTCCCAGCCTCCGCCGGCTGTGGACCTCTTTCACCTGAAGAAAACGAGCGTGACCAACGCGAAGACCGGCAGCAGGAGGAGGGAGGTCCAGCCCATGTAGCCGAAGAAGCCCGGCATCGCGATACCACCCGCTCGCGCAATCGCATACACCATGAAATTGGGCGCGTTGCCGATGTAGGAGTTTGCGCCCATGAACACCGCGCCGGCGGAAATTGCGGCAAGGGTCAGGGCGCCGTTCGTCATCAGATGCTGGGCGTCGCCTCCGGCAAGCTCGAAGAAGACCAGATACGTCGGTGCATTGTCGAGAAAGGATGAGAGCAGGCCCGTCAACCAGAAATAGGCGGCATTGTTCGGCGTGCCGTCCGCGTTGGTGACCATGTTGACGACGGAGGCAAACGCGCCGGATCGGCCCGCATTCAGCATCGCAAGTACGGGAATGATGGTGATGAAGATGGCGGCGAACAGCTTTGCCACTTCGATCATTGGACCCCAAGAAAAGCCGTTCGCGTCGTGGTCCTCCTTCGGCGTGACGGCAAGGGATGCGAACACGACGCCGATCATCACGGCATCGCGCAGGAGATTTTGCACCTGGAGGTGCGTGCCGAGGACGTCGAACCCGCCGAGGTCTAGCTTGGCGCTCAAGAGGATTGCGGCAACGATGACTCCCATCAGGACGAAGTTGAGGCCGCCGCTGATCCGCAAAGGATTGTCCGGAGTCGGGTCCGGTTTGACCCGGCCTTCCTTGCGATAAAGATATGCGTCGATGCAAAAGAACAGGGCGAGCAGGATCCAGGCCGCGAACGTGGTCTGGGGAAACAGATGCGTCGTCGTCCAGAAGAAGTCCACGCCGCGCAGGAATCCCAGAAACAACGGCGGATCTCCCAACGGCGTGAGCGAGCCGCCGATATTCGACACCAGAAAGATGAAAAAGATGACGACGTGCGCGTTGTGCCGCCGATCGTCATTGGCGCGGATCACCGGCCGGATCATGACCATCGACGCGCCGGTCGTGCCGATGATGCTCGCGAGCAGCGTGCCTATGGCGAGCAGGAGCGTGTTCAGAAGCGGAGAGCCGTGAAGATTGCCGCGTACCACGATTCCGCCGGCCACAGTGAACAAAGCAAGGAGCAGCAGAATGAAGGGGACGTATTCAACCAGCGCGGTATGAACGAGCGCCCGGATGATCGGAAACGGGCCGTACCACATTGCAAACGGCAGCACGATCAGGGCAGCCCACATTGCGGCAATCTTGCCCTGGTGATGCTCCCAGAAGTGGGGTGCAGCGAGCGGGAATATTGCGATGGACAACAGCATGCCGGCGAACGGGAGCGCCCATTGCGGGCGAAGGCTCGCCCCGTCGAGCGATGCGGCCAGCGCCGGCGCGGGTGATGCTGCCAGGATTGCGATGGCAAGGAAGAGCAGGCTTGTAACGAGGGGGGAGCGCCGCCGACAGACCCTGTGCCTGGCGATCTCGGTGCCTCCCCGTCGAAGCGCCGGCGCGACACCGACATAGGCAACAACAAGGATGGCGGCGATTTCGCTGAGCAAGACTTCCCCCGAAGATTATCTTTGTGTCAGTTCGTCGCCTGCAGAAGCTTCGTCGCGGCCGAGGTCGCGACGAAGCTGCATGCTGATGAGGTCGCGGCAGAACGTCAGCGCTGCAGGCGCGCCAGCAGGCTCGACGTGTCCCAGCGCTTGCCGCCCATCTTCTCGACCTCGGAGTAGAACTGGTCGACCAGTGCGGTCACCGGCAGGTTGGCGCCGTTGCGGCGGGCTTCAGCCAGCGAGATCGAGAGGTCCTTGCGCATCCATTCGACCGCGAAGCCGAAGTCGTATTTGTCGTCGTTCATGGTCTTGTAGCGGTTTTCCATCTGCCAGGACTGCGCCGCGCCCTTGGAGATGGTCTCGATCACCGCGGCGACGTCGAGGCCGCTCTTCTTGGCGAAGTGGATACCCTCGGAGAGACCCTGCACCAGTCCGGCGATGCAGATCTGGTTGACCATCTTGGTCAGCTGGCCGCTTCCGGCGGGCCCGAGCAGTTTGCACATCCGCGCATAGGCGCCGGTGATGATCGGCTCGGCGCCGGAATAGGCGTCCTGCGCGCCGCCGCACATCACCGTCAGCACGCCGTTCTCGGCGCCGGCCTGGCCGCCGGAGACCGGGGCGTCGACGAACTTGAAGCCGGCCTTGGTCGCGGCCGCATCGAGCTCGCGCGCGACCTCGGCCGAGGCGGTGGTGTGGTCGACGAAGGTCGCACCCTTCTTCATGCCGGCAAACGCGCCGTCGGGGCCGATCGTGACCGCGCGTAGGTCGTTGTCGTTGCCGACGCAGCACATCACAAAATCCTGGCCTTCGGCAGCGGCCTTCGGGGTCGGTGCGGTCTTGCCGCCGAACTTGTCCGCCCACTCCTTCGCCTTGGCCGCGGTGCGGTTGTAGACGGTGACCTCATGGCCCCCTTTTTTCGCGAGGTGTCCGGCCATGGGGAAGCCCATCACGCCGAGACCGAGGAAAGCGACTTTAGCCATGTATGGTACCTTGTCCGTAGTTGGGTTTTACGGTTCTTGCCGGGCGAGCAGGACGCCTGGTTCCGCCTGGGCGGCGGGTTGGGGCGCACCATAAACCCTTGAGGCCGGAGGGCAACGGCTTCGTTTGGCGGCCCCCTGTGCTAGGATGGCGGACCTCAAGAACCAAAAAAAGGGAGCGAAGACATGAGCGTGGGTGTGAGCGTGGGCGTGCTCGATCATTTCAACATCCGGACCCGGAAACTGGCCGAGACGGTCCGCTTCTACGAGGACGTGCTGGGCCTGGAAAATGGTGCCCGGCCGAATTTCGCGTTCCCGGGTGCCTGGATGTACAGCGAGGGCAGGCCGGTGGTGCATCTCGTCGATATTTCGCCGACCGAAGAGCCACAAAAGCCGGATTCCGGCGTTGTCCACCATGTCGCCTTCGTCAGTCGCGGCTTTGACGGCATGAAGCAGCGGCTGACCTCCAAGGGGATGAAGTTCGACTCCCGCCAGGTGCCGGGCGGCGACCTCTGGCAGATCTTCGTCCACGACCCCAACGGGGTCATGATCGAGCTGAACTACGAGGCTGCCCTGGAGCAGGGGGCGGCGCCCGCCGAGATGGCTGACGATATCGGCAGGCAGTAGCCTTTTGGGCGTTTCCGCTCTAATGGGGCATTCTCAAGCCTTGAGCATGATCTCCGGAAAACCGCTCTACACTTTTCCGGATCATGCTCCGTTCAGGAGATGCGCTTTGAGCGTGACGCAGCAACAGGTTCTCGACAGCCTCGGCCGGATCAAGTCGCCGCGCGGGGTCGCGCTCACCAATGCCAATGTGCTGAGCGGGATCAGCGCCTCCGACGGCAAGGTGTTCTTCTCGATCAATGTCGATGCCGCCGAGGCGCGGGCCTGGGAGTCCATCCGGGCCGAAGCGGAAGCCGCCGTGCGCGCCATTCCCGGCGTTACCACCGTGATGGTTGCGCTCACCGCCGAGCGCAAGCCGGGCTCCGCGCCGCCGCCACCCCCACAGCCGAGCCGCGGCACGCCCGGCGTGCAGCCGGCCCATGCCCACAAGCCGCCGCAGGGCGGCGGCTCGCCGATGGCACGGCAGTCGGAGATCCCCGGCGTCGCCGCCGTGATCGCGGTCGCCTCGGGCAAGGGCGGGGTGGGCAAGTCGACCACCGCGCTCAATCTGGCGCTGGGCCTGCGCGACCTCGGCCTCAAGGTCGGGCTGCTCGATGCCGACATTTACGGCCCCTCGGTGCCGCGACTGACCGGCCTGCACGACAAGCCCGAGCTGAACAACGAGCGAAAAATGATTCCGCTCCGGCGCTTCGGTCTCGCCATCATGTCGATCGGCTTCCTGGTGGAGGAGGAGACCGCGATGATCTGGCGCGGTCCCATGGTGATGTCGGCGGTGACGCAGATGCTGCGCGACGTCGAATGGGGCAAGCTCGACGTGCTGGTGGTCGACATGCCGCCGGGGACGGGCGATGCCCAGCTCACGCTGGCGCAGAACGTGCCGCTGAAGGGTGCCGTGATCGTCTCGACCCCGCAGGACCTGTCCCTGATCGACGCGAGGCGGGGGCTTGCCATGTTCAGCAAGGTCAACGTGCCGGTGCTCGGCATCGTCGAGAACATGAGCTACTTCCAGTGCCCGCATTGCGGCACCAAGTCGGACATTTTCGGGCATGGCGGAGCGCGGCATGAGGCCGAGAAGCTCGGAGTACGGTTCCTGGGCGAGATCCCCCTGCACATGGCGATTCGCGCCACGTCGGATGCCGGCAATCCCGTGGTGGACAGCGAGCCGGACGGACCTCATGCGGCGATCTACCGCGCCATTGCAGGCCAGGTCCGGGACCAGCTCAAGGGTGCCGTCGCCACGGCCTGAACCGGCCGCCACGGCATGCGCTCGGGCATGCGACTTTTGTAGCGCCCCGTCATGCCATTGTCGCGTTCCGCAGGCGGGGCTTCCGTGGTAAAGGCCCACGGCAGTCAAGCCCCTTCGGTTCGACGCGGCCTGAACGCGTCGCCGGAATGCGCGGCGGCAAGAAGAGAAGTTAAGGGGAAAACGCCCCAGCAAGGAGAGACCTGAAGATGAAGCGTCGTGACTTTCTTAAAGTGTCGGCAGCAGGCGCAGCGGCGACCGCGGTGGCCTCGCCGGCGATCGCGCAGTCCTCGCCCGAGATCAAGTGGCGCCTGACTTCGAGCTTCCCGAAGTCGCTCGACACCATCTATGGCGGCGCCGAGCAGGTGGCGAAGTACGTCGCCGAGATGACCGACAACAAGTTCCAGATCCAGGTGTTCGCCGCCGGTGAAATCGTTCCCGGCCTGCAGGCGCTGGATGCGACTTCCAGCGGCACGGTCGAAATGTGCCACACCGTGTCCTACTACTACGTCGGCAAGGACCCGACCTTCGCAATTTTCGCCTCCGTGCCGTTCGGCCTCAATGCGCGTCAGCAGAATTCGTGGCTCTATCAGGGCGGCGGCAACGAACTCGCCAACGAGTTCTTCAAGAAGTCGAATGTGGTCGGCTTCCCCTGCGGCAACACCGGCACCCAGATGGGCGGCTGGTTCCGCAAGGAGATCAAGACCGTTGCCGACCTCTCCGGCCTGAAAATGCGCATCGGTGGCATTGCCGGCCAGGTGCTCCAGAAGGTCGGCGTGGTGCCGCAGCAGCTCGCCGGTGGCGACATCTATCCGGCGCTGGAGAAGGGCACCATCGACGCGGCCGAGTGGGTCGGCCCCTACGATGACGAGAAGCTCGGCTTCGCCAAGGTCGCCAAGTATTACTATTACCCGGGCTTCTGGGAGGGCGGTCCGACCGTGCACGCCTTCGCCAACCTGGAAAAGTTCAATGCGCTGCCGAAGAACTACCAGGCGATCCTCGCCAACGCGACGACGAACGCCAACACCTGGATGGCCGCGCGTTACGACATGCAGAACCCCGCGGCGCTCAAGCGTCTGGTCGCCGGCGGCACCCAGCTTCGCCCCTTCACCAACGAGGTGCTGGAAGCCTGCCTCAAGTCGACCAACGAGTTGTGGGCTGAGATCTCAGGCAAGAACGCCGACTTCAAGAAGACGATCGACGCCATGCAGGCCTACCGCTCCGACGAATATCTCTGGTGGCAGGTCGCCGAGTACACCTATGACAGCTTCATGATCCGCTCGCGCACCCGCGGCTGATCGACGGCTTAAGTCGTATGATCAATAGCCCGGCCTCCCTAGGAGGCCGGGCTTTTTCTTTGCCGCAGTGGCAATCAAGATGGCTTTCGGCCCCGCGATGTTCCATGCTGCCTCCAAGCCTCGACAAGAAGGCTCCACAATCACATTCATCAGGGTAGGAAATCATGAAGAGAAGAGACTTCATCAAGGTCACAGGACTTGGTGCGGCAGGTGCCGCCACGCTCGCGGCACCCGCGATCGCGCAGTCGATGCCGGAAATCAAATGGCGTATGCCGACGAGCTGGCCGAAATCGCTCGATACGCTGTTTGGCGGCGCTGAGATGATGTGCAAGATGGTCGCGGAAGCGACCGACAACAAATTCCAGATCCAGATCTTCGCCGCCGGCGAGATCGTGCCGGGTCTCCAGGTGCTCGACGCCGTGCAGAACGGCACCTGCGAGATCGGCCACACCGCGTCCTACTATTATTTCGGCAAGGACCCGACCTTCACCTTTGGCTCGGCGGTGCCGTTCGGTCCCAACATGCGCATCAACCAGGCCTGGTACATGCTGGGCGGCGGACGCGACGTCTTGAACGAGTTCTACAAGAGCTACAACGTCATCTCGCTGCTCGCGGGCAACACCGGCTGCCAGATGGGCGGCTGGTTCAGGAAAGAGGTCAACACGCCCGACGACCTCAAGGGCATGAAGTTCCGCGTCGGCGGCTTTGCCGGTCGCGTGCTCCAGAAGCTCGGCGTGGTGCCGCAACAGCTCGCCGGCGGCGATATCTATCCGGCGCTGGAGAAGGGCACCATCGACGCCGCCGAATGGGTCGGCCCCTATGACGACGAGAAGCTCGGCTTCTACAAGATCGCGCCGCACTATTACTACCCGGGCTGGTGGGAAGGCGGGCCGATGCTGATGGCCTTCGTCAATCTCGACAAGTGGAACGCGCTGCCGAAATATTACCAGAGCGTGCTGGAGCAGGCCGGCCACTACGCCAACAACTACATGATGGCGCGCTACGACAACGCCAACCCGCTGGCGATGAAGAAGCTGCTCGCGGGCGGCACCAAGCTGCACGCCTTCTCGCCCTCGATCATGGATGCCTGTTTCAAGGCCGCCAAGGAGCTGCACGCCGAAGTCGGTGCAAGCAACCCCAACTTCAAGAAGGTCCACGACTCTCTCGCCAAGTTCACGAGCGACGGCTACGCCTGGTTCCAGGTGGCCGAAGTCGGCTACGACATCTTCATGGCGCGGCGCTCGCAGAGCTGATCACGCCATCCGTAGCCTGCAACGCCCCGGAGCGCAGCTTCCGGGGCGTTGTCGTTTTCAGCGCGGCGGAAAGGGCCTCCAAACAAAAACATCGAAAACAACCCCATGCACAGTAGACGAGGACAAGATTTTCAATGACTTGAAGGCATGCCGCCAATGGCTACGGAATTGCCGAATCCCCTTGACGCGTCGGGCAAAACAGTGGCAGAATTCCAGGATCGCATAATCCGAATTCTGCGACGGCGAGGATCTCGGGCCCTGAGGAGCTTCAACCCCGACGTCGCTCAGAGCGCGCAGCGCAAGGCATGGTCGTCGTCGACCGCCAGCCAATCGACCGCGACCAATTGGCCGAGCTCAGAGCGGCTTTTTGGGAAGCACTGGAACGAACCAGGCTAGCCGCGGCAGCCGATCTTCCGTTCCCGCCAAAGGTTCGCTAACGGCGGTGTCCGAGCGCAGAGAGAACCGTCAGCGAACGACGCCTGCCGCGTCTTTCGCGCGTGGCACGAGCCAATCGAGACTGAGCAGGGCGGCTTCGACGATAACGAAAGCGACAATGCCGCCGAGCCAGCCGAAAAAGACAATCGAAAAGGTGCCGATCAAGATGGCGCAAAAGACGTCGGCGAGCACCTTGCAGATGCGGAAGTCCTGGTCTTCGCCAGATGGAAAGTACGACATTGGGCTTCTCCAGCAATGATCCTGAGGCTTGGATTCAAACGACGAGTAGAAGCTTGTGTTCCCCGGTCGACGCTTCGGCTGCAATGAGGATGTGGTCGTTACTCGTTGTAAGGCTGGCCGTCCGGGCCAACGCCGTCAAGACGAAGCAGCGCCGCGTTGCTCGGTCGGGACGTTTTAGCTTTGCGGGTTTCTTGCGCGGCGCAGGCTTACACGGACCTGATTAGGAGAGGCGATCCAGTGCTTTTTCGCTGGCCGCGGCGCCCCGAATGCTGGAAAAGAACGCAGATGCGGCGCGAGCCGTGGGGTGACCCGGAACATCCGGCGGGATTACGATGCGGCTGCTGATCGTCGAGGACAATGCGGAGCTGTCGCGGCTCGTGGCCGGCGGGCTGGCGGCGGCCGGCTATGAGAGCGATGTCGTCGGCAGTGCGGCCGAGGCGCGCGAGGCAGTGAACAGCGTTAGCTATGCCGCGATGGTCCTCGACCTCGGCCTGCCCGACGGCGACGGCCTGTCGGTCCTGCGTGAGCTGCGCCACCAGATGGAACCGTTGCCGGTGCTCGTGCTGACCGCGCGCGGCGGCTTGCAGGATCGCGTCACCGGCTTGCGGAGCGGTGCCGACGATTATCTGGCGAAGCCGTTCGCCATGGAGGAGCTGGTGGCGCGGCTGGAGGCCATCCTGCGTCGGCCGGGTCAGCTGCTCGGACGCTCGCTCAGTCTCGCCAACCTCGTCTACGATACCGAGAGCCGCCAGATCTTCGTCGACGACCAGCCGCGCGTCATCTCCGCACGGGAGACCTCGGTGCTGGAGATCCTGTTGCGCCGGCAGGGGCGGGTGGTGCCGAAGAAGAACGTCGAGGACCACATCTTCGGGCTCGAAGGCGAGGTCGCCTCCAACGCGGTCGAGGTCTACGTCTCGCGGCTGCGCAAGCAGCTCATCGAGCACGGCGCGAAGGTGGTGATCCACACCATCCGCGGCGTCGGCTACCTCATGGCCGAGGAAAAATAGCGTGGCTCTCGGCCGCCATGCCGGATCGTTCGCGTCCAAATCGCTGATCTGGCGGATCGTCTTCCTGCACATCGTGGCGGTCGCGATGGTCGCGATCGTCCTGCCGCTGGTGCTGTTCTGGCTGCTCAATTCCGAGATCGACCAGTTGCACCGCGACGGCATGCGCGCCCAGGCCGAGGTGCTGGCGGAGCGCATCGTCCTCCAGCCGGACGGCTCGCTGACGTTCAACCTGCCCGACAGCCTGCGCGGACTCTATTCGGACGCTTACGGCCGCTATCAATACGACATTCGCGACGACGAAGGCCGGTTGCTGTTTTCCTCGCATCGGCGGCCCGGCGCCGCGGCGCGTCGGCCCTCCGAGACGATTTCCGGCGCCAGCGTCACCCGGATCATCGACGGCAAGCCGGTGCGTGTCCAGGTCGCCGAAGATCTCGCGCACCGCGACGTCATCATCGACGACATCGTCTCGAACTTCTTCCGGCGGGTCGGGTGGATCACCATCCCGATCCTGCTGGTCCTGCTCGCCACCGACATCATCATCTTCCGCCGCGCGATCGCGCCGCTGTGGAAGGCCTCCGAGGAGGCCAGCAATATCGGCCCGGCGCGCACCCACATCCGCCTGCCGACGAAGCAGATCCCGCGCGAGATCATGCCGCTCGTCACCGCCGTCAACCAGGCGCTCGACCGGCTCGAGGACGGATTTCGGGTACAGCGGCAGTTCACGGCCGACGCCGCGCATCAATTGCGCACGCCCCTCACGATCCTGCGCACGCGGATCGAGACGCTTGGCGACGGCGCAGCCCGGCGGGCGCTGCTAGCCGACATCGAAGCCATGAGCCGCATCGTCGCCCAGCTGCTGGAGATCGCCGAGCTCGACACGCTGGTGCTCGATCCCGGTGAGACCGCGGACGTGCACGCCGTTTGCGCCGAGGTGGTCGGCGCGATCGCGCCGCTCGCGATCGCGCAGCACAAGGAGATCGCATTGAAGGGCACAGACGGGCCGGTCATGATCCACGGCAATTCGGCGATGCTCCAGCGCGCCATCTTCAACCTTGCCGAAAACGCCATCAAGTTCACGGCGAGGGACACCGCCGTCGAGGTCGAAGTGGGGGAGGACGGATCGGTGCGGGTACGCGATTGCGGTCCTGGTGTCGCCGAGGCCGAGCGCGAGCTGATCTTCCAGCGCTTCTGGCGCCGCGACCGCCAGCGCAGCGACGGCGCGGGCCTGGGGCTCTCGATCGTGCGCGCCGTCGCGGACGATCATGCGGCGACCGTGGCGGTGGAGAACCTTCCCGGGGGCGGCGCGGAGTTCACGCTGCGATTTCGGCCGGCGCATCCGGCGACCTCTTCACCCTCTCCACTTGTAGGAGAGGGTGGCGCGCCGCGATGGCGGCGAGCCCGGTGAGAAGTCCTTCTCCGCGCCTTCGACTCTGCGGAGATACCCCATCCGGCGCGCTAAGCGCGCCACTTTCTTCACAAGGGGAGAAGAAAGCTCACTACTTCTGCGGTTGTCCGAGATCCAACTGTGGCGGTCCGAGATCCAGCGGCGGCAGTTCGATCTGCGGCACGTCGATCTTGATCGTGCTGGGGTCGATATTCGACTGGACGCCTTTGTAGTGCATCACCATCGCGGGGAACGCGATGACCAGGCCGACCATGATGAGCTGGATGACGACGAACGGGACCGCGCCCCAATAGATCTGGCCCGTGGTGACCGGCTCCATCCTCTTGCCGGTGACGCGATCGGTGTAGCGCTCCTTCGGCGCGACCGATCTGAGGTAGAACAGGGCGAAGCCGAACGGCGGATGCATGAACGAGGTTTGCATGTTGACGCCGAGGATGACGCCGAACCAGATCAGATCAATGCCGAGATGCTCGGCGGCGGGTCCGAGCAACGGGATCACGATGAAGGCCAGCTCGAAGAAGTCGAGGAAGAAGGCCAGCACGAACACGAGCGCGTTGACGAAGATCAGGAAACCGATCTGGCCGCCGGGGAGCGAGGTGAGCAGATGCTCGACCCAGACGTGGCCATTGACCCCGTAAAAGGTGAGCGAAAAGATACGGGCGCCGACCAGGATGAATATGACGAAAGCCGACAGCTTGGCAGTCGATTCCGTCGCCTGCCGGATCAGGTCCCAGCTCAGCCGTCGCTTCGCTGCGCCGAGCAAGAGGGCACCGGCGGCGCCCATCGCGCCGCCTTCGGTCGGAGTCGCGAGACCAATGAAGATCGTACCCAGCACCAGGAAGATCAGGAACAGCGGCGGCACCATGACGAAGGTGGTCTGCTGCGCCATTTTCGAGAGGAAACGGAAGCCGGTCAGCTTGTCGACCACCCAGTTCAGCACCGCGACGGCGAAGGCGAAGACGATGCCGCAGAACATGCTGAGCACGACGTAGTCGGCTCCGTGCACGTTCGAATTCCGCATCATGAGCCATCCGAACACGCAGCTCGCAAGGAACAGCACACCCAGGGAGACGAGGCCGCGATCGCCGTTGTCTTCGCGGAAGCCGATGGCCTCCTTTGGCAGGCCGGGCGTGGCCTTTGGGAAGAACATGCTGACGAGGAAGGCGTAGCCGGCGTACAAGCCCGCGAGCACGAGGCCCGGGATGAAGGCGCCCTCGTACATGTCGCCGACGGACTTGCCGAGCTGGTCGGCCATCACGATCAGGACGAGCGAGGGCGGAATGATCTGCGCGAGCGTGCCTGAGGCGGCGATGACGCCAGCTGCCACGCGGCGGTCATAGCCATAACGCAGCATGATCGGCAGCGAGATCAGTCCCATCGAGATCACGGAGGCGGCGACCACGCCGGTCGTCGCGGCGAGCAATGCGCCGACGAAGATCACGGCATAGGCGAGGCCGCCGCGGATCGTTCCAAACAATTGGCCGATGGTGTCGAGCAGATCCTCGGCCATGCCCGACCGCTCTAGTACCAATCCCATAAAGGTGAAGAACGGGATAGCAAGCAGCGTGTCGTTGTTCATCACGCCGTAGACGCGCTCCGGGAGGGCCTGGAGGAAGTCGGGGTGGAACTGACCGAGTTCGACGCCGATCACGGCGTAGAACAGGCCCACGGCACCGAGCGAGAATGCCGCCGGATAGCCGAGCAGCAGCATGACCACCAGGGACACGAACATGATGGGCGCCATATTGGCGATGATAAAAGCGGTCATGAATTCCCCCTACACCGTCGCCAACGGCTATTTCTTCTCGATCGCTTCGACGAGATGCTCAACTTCCGCTTCCAACGCCGACACTTGGGAATCATGCGGGTCAGGAATTAATCCGCGCATGACCGCAATCCGCTTGATCAACTCGGAGATGCCTTGCACGAGCAGCAAAGCGAAACCAATCATGATCAGGGATTTCGCGGGCCATTGCGGCAGGCCGCCAGCGTTGCCGGACTGCTCGTTGATTTGGAAGGATCGCAGGAAGAACGGCACTCCTGTAATGATCATGATCATGCATATCGGCATGAGAAAGAACACGTGACCGACCACGTCGATGACGTTGCGCGCTTTCTTCGGCAGCGTGTTGCTCACGATGTCGATACGAATGTGCTCATTGTCGAGCAGCGTCCAGGGTGCGCAAAGCAGGAAGACAATGCTGAACAGCACCCATTGCAGCTCGAGCCATGAATTGGATGAGGTGTCGAACGTCTTTCGGACGATCGCGTTGACCGACGAGATGATGACGGCGAGCAGGATCAGCCACGCGATGCGTTTGCCCGTCCAGCGTGTGAACGCATCAATCCCCTGGCTCAGCTTTAGGAGCGCTTGCAACGATAGGTCCTCCCCCGATTGTGCCCCGGCCGTCTTGACTGCGCCGAGCTGGCGCGTGGCTTATCTCGCCGCGCAGGCATGAGGCAGCCGCACCAAACCAGCGGGCGTGCCGCCAGTCAATCGGAAGTTTGTTGATAGTTCAGAGGAATAAGGCCGCCGATCGACCGTCAGCCGCCGGTGACGCTCATGTGCCTGGAGACGCTGGGACGATCGTGGCGGCGGTCGATGATGAAATCGTGGCCCTTCGGCTTGAGCCCGATGGCGCGGTCGATTGCATCTGCAAGCAGCACATCCTCGTTCGATGCACGTAGAGGTTTGCGCAGATCGGAGGCATCCTCGTGGCCGAGGCAGGTGTGCAGCGTTCCGGTGCAGGTGATGCGCACCCGGTTGCAGGATTCGCAGAAATTATGGGTCATCGGCGTGATGAAGCCGAGCTTGCCGCCGGTTTCGGCGACGCTGACATAGCGCGCCGGTCCGCCCGTGGTCTCGGCTAAGTCCGTCAGCGTGAATTGCTGGGCGAGGCGGGCGCGCACCAGCGACAGCGGCAGATATTGGTCGATCCGGCCCGATCCGATCTCGCCCATCGGCATGACCTCGATCAGCGTCAGGCCCATGCCCTTGCCGTGGGCCCAGCGCATCAGCGAAGGCAACTCGTCCTCGTTGAGATTCTTCAGCGCCACCGCGTTGATCTTGACGCCAAGGCCCGCGGCTCGCGCCGCCTCGATGCCCTCGAGTACCTTGTCGATCTCGCCCCAGCGGGTGATCTCGCGAAACTTTTTGGGATCGAGCGTGTCGAGCGAGACGTTGATGCGGCGTACGCCGCAATCGGCGAGCTCCCGCGCATGCTTTGCAAGCTGGGTGCCGTTGGTGGTCAGCGTCAGCTCATTCAAGGCGCCGCTCGACAGATGCCGCGACAGCGAGCGCACCAGTGTCATCACGTTGCGGCGGACCAGGGGCTCGCCGCCGGTGAGCCGCAGCTTCTTCACGCCCTTGGCGATGAAGGCCGAGCAGAGCCGGTCGAGCTCCTCCAGCGTCAGCAGGTCCGCCTTGGGCAGGAAGGTCATGTCTTCCGACATGCAGTAGAAGCAGCGCAAATCGCAGCGGTCGGTGACGGAGACGCGCAAGTAAGAGATGGTCCGCCCGAACGGATCGGTCATCGCGCTCGACAGCGCGGCGCGGGGGCTCGCAGAAGATCCGTTCATACCAAATGCCTTGTCACTTACGGCGACGGGCGCACCTTCGCTTCAGCGGTGCCTTCGAAGTAGTCTAAGCATCGGGCGCGGCTAGGACAATCGGGTGGTATACGTAATCGGCGCCCGGATCAGCGCTTTTCTGCGTTCGGATCGGGGAACGGCGAGGCTGCCACGGCGGCAGGTGCAGCCTCTGCAGGGGCCGCGGCGGGCGCGGCTGCGACGGGTTTAGGCTTCCTGGGCCGGTGCGGTTTCTTGACCGTCTTGGGCGGCGCCGCCGGCTGAAGCTCTGCAAACACCGGATTCGGGTCGGTGGTGACCGAGGCGGGCGTGGTGAAATCGCCGGGATTCTTGATCAGGTTCACGGGCACGCTGGCCGGCTGGTACTTGGCCAGCGCGAAAGCGACCGTAAAGGGAGCGTCAGGGGCGGGAACCGAGACCGAGCAGGGGGTCTTGCAGCCCGGACCCAGCGATGTCGTGGCGTCAGCTCCCGGGGGATTGGATTCGAGCCGGACCTGGACGGTCGGCGGCGCCGATTTGAACACGTCCCAAGACATTGAGGAGCAGCCACCGAGGCTTGCTCCCGCTAACGCAACCGCGATGACACGACGCATGACCACCCACTTCTACTGCGACGAACCGCCACACCCCGGCCGGACCTTAGGCAGGACGTCCGGCGCGGGCAACCGGCGCGCCGCGCATAGATAATAGATGGTTAACGCAGGGTTCCGTAGAATAATCCTGCTTGATCAGAGGCTTGCGGGAACGGGGTTCGCCATCAGGCTGTGCGCCGCGGCCGGCAGGTCGCGCATGTGATGGATCAGCCGGTCCGGATTCAGCTCGGCGATCGGCACGTCGGTGTAACCGAAGCTGACCCCGATCACGGGCACCCCGGCCCGCCGGGCGACGCCGACATCGGTTCCGGCATCGCCGACCATGATGCTGGCTTTGACCTGTCCGCCCGCCCGCGCCACGGTCTCGCGGAAGATGGTCGGATCGGGCTTCTGGACGCCAAAGGTGTCGGCGCCGCAGATCGCCGCGAAGCGGCGGCTGAGGTCGAGCTGGTCGAGGAGCCGTTTGGACAGCCATTCCAGCTTGTTGGTGCAGACCGCGAGGCGGTGGCCCTGGGCGGCAAACTGGTCGAGCGCGGTCTCGAGCCCCTCGAAGGGGCGGGATTCGACTGCGATATGGTCGGCGTAATAGGCGATGAAATCCGCCGTCATCCGGTCCATGTCGGCGGGGGTGACGGAGCGGCCCTCGGCCTCCAGCCCCCGCTCGATCAGCTTGCGGGCGCCGGCGCCGATCATGTTGCGGGCCGATGCGATCGGCACGGGCGGCAGCCCTTCGCGGTCGAGCACGTAGTTCAGCGCGGTGATCAGGTCGGGCGCCGTATCCACAAGCGTGCCGTCGAGATCGAAGACGAGGGTGTAGGGAGAGGTCATGATTCAAGCGCTATCGGGCCGGCCGGACCGGCGCAAGGGCCGTAGCCATAAGTTCACCTTATAAGATCGACCCAAAGGCCTGTTCCGGCGGGAAAAACGAGGCTACATAGGGCCGCAAGCGGCCATACGGCGGCACTCTCAATAAAGAGGCGGGCGCAGACGTGAACATGGACCAGTTGAAGCGGCAGGCTGCAGCGCGCGCGCTCGAGGAGGTGCGTGACGGCATGCAACTCGGGCTCGGAACCGGGTCGACCGCGAAACATTTCGTCGAGCTGCTCGGCGAGCGCGTCGCCGCCGGGCTCAAGGTGGTCGGCGTACCGACCTCCGAGGCGACGCGCGCGGACGCGATCCGTTGCGGCGTGCCCTTGACCACGCTGGACGAGATCGAGCATCTCGACATCACCATCGACGGCGCCGACGAGATCGATCCCGCGCTCAATCTGATCAAGGGCGGCGGCGGCGCGCTGCTGCGCGAGAAGATCGTGGCGGCCGCCTCGGATCGCATGATCGTGATCGCCGACGACAGCAAATGGGTGCCGACGCTCGGCAAGTTTCCGCTGCCGATCGAGGTGATCTCGTTCGGGCTTGGCGCGACGCGCCGCGCGATCGAGAAGGCATTTGCCGAATGCGGCGTTTCCGGGCAAATGGCAGTCCGCAAGGCCAAGGACGGCCACGTTTTCGTCACCGATGGCGGCCACTGGATCCTCGATGCCCAGCTCGGACGTATTGTGGATCCACCCGGCCTCGCCACGGCGTTGAGCGCCATTCCCGGTGTGGTCGAGCACGGCTTGTTCATCGGCTTGGCCAGCTCGGCCGTTCTGGCGGGCGGCGAGGGAATTCGCGTGATTGAACGGCGTAAGCCGAAAGGAGACCTGGAATGAAGACCGTGCTTAAATATTTGCCGGCCGTGACCCTCGCTGTGGGCCTCGCCCTTTCGGCCATCCCGGCCATGGCGCAGCAGCCGGCAGCCAAGGCCGGCGCAGCGCCGGCCCAGCCGAAATCCTCGCCGGCTGCAATTGCGGCGGCCAAGGAAATCCTCGCGATGAAGAACGCCAGCGCGATGTACGCCAACGCGGTGCCGGGCATGGTCGAGAAAACAAAGATCGCGCTGATCCAGCAGAACCTCAACTACCAGAAGGAACTCAACGAGGTCGCGCAGGTCGTCGCCCAGCAGCTCAACGGCCGCCAGAACGAGATCACCGAGGGCATGGCGCAGGTCTATGCCAGCGAGTTCACCGAGCAGGAGCTCAAGGACCTCGTCGCCTTCTACAAGTCGCCGCTTGGCCAGAAACTGATCACCGCCGAGCCAAAAGCCATCGGCCTCAGCATGGCCTTCATGAACTCGTGGGCGCAGAATTTCACCGAAACGGTGATGGGCGCCTTCCGCGCCGAGATGCGCAAGCGTGGCAAGGAGATCTGAGCGCACCTATCTGATAGGTCGGTCTTGAAAGAGGTCGGAGTGGACAATGGCTGAATTCGACGTCGACCTCTTCGTCATCGGTGGCGGCTCGGGCGGCGTGCGGGCCGCCCGCATCGCGGCCGGCCATGGCGCCCGCGTCATGATCGCGGAAGAGTACCGGATGGGCGGCACCTGCGTGATCCGCGGCTGCGTGCCGAAGAAGCTGTTGGTGATCGGCTCGCATTTCCGTCACGAGCTCGAGGATGCCGCGGGTTTCGGCTGGACCGTTCCGACCGCCACCTTCGACTGGCCGACGCTGATTGCCAACAAGGACAAGGAGATCGCGCGGCTGGAGGCGGCCTATACGGCCAACGTCGAGAAGTCCGGCGCGCAGGTTGTCAAGAGCCGGGCGGTGATCGAGGACAAGCACACCGTCCGCCTGCTCGAGAACGACAGGAAGATCACCGCGAAATACATCCTGATCGCCACGGGCGGTGCGCCGAACCATGGCGCTTCCATTCCCGGCATCGAGCACGTGATCTCCTCCAACGAGGCGTTCCACCTGGAAAAACTGCCGAAGCGGATCGTGATCCAGGGCGGCGGCTACATCGCGCTGGAGTTTGCCGGCATCTTCGCCGGCTTCGGCTCCGACGTCACCGTGATCTATCGCGGCGACAACATCCTTCGCGGTTTCGACGAGGATGTCCGGAGCCATGTCCGCAGCGAGATGGAGAAGCAGGGCATCACCATCCTCACCGGCTGCACGGTGGCCAAGGTCGACCGCCACGGCGAGGAGTTCACCACGCATCTGTCGAACGGCTCGAGCCTTGCCTCCGATCAGGTGATGTTCGCGATCGGCCGCCATCCGGCCGTGGCCAATCTTGGCCTGGAGAACGCCGGCGTCGCCATCAACCCGAAGAATGGCGGTATCGCCGTCGACCATTTCTCCAGGAGCTCGGTCGACAGCATCTATGCGATCGGCGATGTCACCCACCGCTTCAACCTGACGCCGGTGGCAATCCGCGAGGGCCACGCTTTCGCCGACACCGTGTTCGGCAAGCGCGAGGTCAGGGTCGATCATGCCAACATTCCGACCGCCGTGTTCTCGCAGCCGGAGGTCGGCACCGTTGGTTTGACGGAAACCGAGGCGCGCGCGCAGTTCAGCCACGTCGACATCTACAAGACGACGTTCCGTCCCATCAAGGCGACGATGTCGGGCCGCGACACCCGCGTGCTGATGAAGCTCGTCGTCGACGGGGCGACCGACCGCGTGCTCGGCTGCCACATCGTCGGCGATGCCGCGGCCGAGATCACGCAAGCCGTGGCGATCGCGGTGAAGATGAAGGCGACCAAGGCCGATTTCGATGCCACGATCGCGCTGCATCCGACCGCGGCCGAAGAGCTCGTCACGATGCGGACGCCGACCGCACGCCATGTGCGCCAGGCGGCGGAGTAGCGCCGCCTGAGCGTGCTCGGCCCGTGAGGTCTTGACGATTTGTTCATGTTTTGTTCTTATGTTGCACCCCTCATGGAGGCAGCGATGGACAACCGTATCAACGAAATCCGCAGAACGATCAGGGCGCTTCGCGTCAGCATGCTCGAGGCTGAAGCCATCATGCGTGAGCAGGTCGACCGGGACCAGGATTGCAGCTTCATCGCGGAGGAAATCCTCAAGATGCGTTCGGTCATGAGCCTGCTCGCGGGGGAGCGGATAGCGCTCGGCGATGACGAGCCGATCCTCGTCACCTGCCTCTACGCCCCACGGCGCCGGCCGCCCCGAAAGCCGGTAGCCGATCGACTGCCGCAGTCCGTCAATATGCCTGCGCAACGCGTGGCGGCGGGGATCTGACCGGAGCGGGGCTCATTCGAACGGCTGGCGGACCGCCCGCTCAGGCCGGTCCGTCGGGCTGTCCGCCCATTTCGCGATGTCCATCGTTCGCACGTCGAGGCCTTCGCACCACAGGCAGCTGGGCTCCGCGCGGCCCTTGGCCGAAAGCAGCGGGACAAGTCCGTGGCCGCAGCCGGAGCAAGATGTGACGTGATTCATGCGTTTCTCCGCGCTGCCCGAATTTGGAACGACATGTCGTCCCCGAAGCTTGCCTGAACGTTATGACGGGGCAGAGACGCTTCCGATCGGAGCGCTCGTTCCGGATGTCGTGGATGTCGCGATCCACCGGGACACGGCCGCGATGTCGTCGCCGCTGTCGCGATAGGCGCGAAGCTGGAATTCCGCGGAGCTGCCGCGCGCGACGATGGTCCGGCAGTGCTCGACCTCGGCGGCGCAGTTCAGCGCAGCCGCGTCTTCGGCGATGTCGTCGATCACGCGGGAGAGCAGCTCGGAGATCGTGACCGGCCCGTCCTTCGAGGCGAAGATGCAGTCGGTGCCGTAGCGCTGGGCGCGCCACTTGTTTTCGACCGCAATCGCGCGCTCGACCGCGGTGACCTCCTTCGACAGATGGGGGCGCAGATAAAGATGGCGGGTCAGGCAGCGGTAGAGCGAGGCGATCGCCACGGCGTCGTCGACCAAGGTGCAGGTGTCGGGTGCGCGCAGCTCGAGGGTCGGGTGACGCATCGAGGGCCGCATCGCCCACCAGATGTGGCTCTCATCGGGTATCACGCCGGAGCGCTGCAATGCGCCGACATATTCGTCGTAATCCTGCCTGCCTTCGAACAGTTCGGGCAGGCCGGTGCGCGGCAGCTCGGAGTAGGCGGCAAGCCGGTAGCCTTTCAGCCCGGTCTTGTGCGAATTCCAGAACGGGGACGAGGCGGACAGCGCGATGAACAGGGGCAGGTGCGGCAGCATCGCCCGCATCACCGCCATGCGTTTCTCGGGATCGGGTAGCTGGACGTGCACGTGCATGCCGCACATCATGTTGCGGTGGCCGATGCTGCGCAGATCCTCGATCATCTCCTCATAGCGCGGCTTCGGGCTCGGCTGGGACATGCGCCAGACCGCGGTTGGATGTGTGCCGCAGGCCATGACGACGAAGCCGTATTGCGCGGCGACGTTCGCGACCTCACGGCGAAGGAAACGGAGCTCCTCGCGCGCGTCGTTGACATCGACGTGAATGTTGGTCGCGACCTCCAGCTGGGATTGCAGCATCTCCCGCATCGCCTGGCCGCCGGTCGACCAGTTCGCCGATTCGAACAGCTCGTCGGGGGTCTGGATCGCGACCTCGAGGCTGCGGCGATCGGCGAGGAAGTACTCCTCCTCGATGCCGAAAGAATATTCCGCCGCCTTGCCGCTGCCGCCGGCGGAGCGAATGACGAGGTGCTGCCTGTCGTCGGAGGGATCCAGCCGCAGCAGTTTCAGAACGTCTGAAGACAATGTCATCGGTGCCACCCGGCCGATACTACCTGCGGGCAATAATCCTTCTGGCCGGGACCGGTTCCGCGTCGCACTCAGCTGAAATTGCAAGCGGGAACGGAACAATCTTCACGCTTTCGGACGCACGCGCGATCAGGGCGTGATTGGGCGGCACTTCCGCCCAATCCTCCTTGTCGAACGGCTCGGACACGACGACGACCTCGTCGCCTGCCTCGCGGAAGTACAGCGTGTTCGCGGCGTCGTTGACCGCAACCCGAAAGGCGTAGAGATCACGGCCGTTGGCGATCGCGCTGGTGAAGCGCAACCGTTCGCGGAGCTGACCCTCGTTGACGAGACCGACGAGGGCGTGCAGCACGCGCTGCGTTGCGCCGAGCGGATCGCTGTCCAGGCCCGCGCCCATCATGGCGAGGAACACGGCTTCGGAATCGGTCGTGCCGAGCCGCGATGGATAATAGGCATCGGGAATCAGCGCCTCGACCTTGCGCCGCAGCCGGTTCCAGCTCCCGACGAATCCATTGTGCATGAACATCCACTGGCCACAGGCAAAGGGATGGCAGTTCTGCCGCGTGACCGCCGTGCCGGTGGCCGCGCGCACATGCGCGAAGAACAGATGCGAGCGCAGATGCCGGCAAAGATAACGCAGGTTCTCGTCCGACCATGCCGGGCGCGTCTCGCGATAAAGGCCCGGCTCCGGATGCTCGCCGTACCAGCCCAGACCGAAGCCGTCACCGTTCGACCCCGCCGTCGACTGAAGCGAGCGGATGCTCTGCGCGACCAGCGAATGCTCGGGCTCGGTGACATAGGGCTCGAAGGAGGTCGTCTCGCCCCGGTATGCGATCCAGCGGCACATGAGGAATCCTGTCGGGAGATGCCGTGACGTGCAGTAACTGATCGGCCTGCACGATGGTTCCCGACGGCGGCTCTTCGACGTCTTCAGTGGTCGACCAGCGCGGACAAGCGGATCGAGCGCCTGACGCAGAAAACATATGCCCGGGGCTATTTCCAGCCGTCGGACTTCGGAGCCGTTGCGCAGAAGGCAATCGAAACCGTCGTCAGAAGCGAGCGTGGCACGGTTCGTTCCTGCGCGAGCCGAATATTCGTGCGCAGCTCACCTCGTGGGTCTTGTGTCTTGATCTCTAGTTCTGCCCGCCTAGAGTTTCGACGTAAGGCTTGCCATAGGGGAAAAAATGCTCCTTGCGGCCTTGCTCGCAGAGCGCCCTGAGCCCGGGCGCCATGATGTCCCAATTCGGACGGCACTTCATGCTGATGGAGATCGCGATGGACGATCAGGCAAAGTTCGCCGCGCTTCGGCGCCATTGGGAGGCTTCGGACGCGAATGATTTCGAGGCCGAGCATGACATCTACTGCGAGGAGGCGGTGCTGGACTATCCACAGTCCGGCGAGCGAATCCGCGGCCGGCGGAACATTCAGGAGAGTCGGTTCGTGCAGCCGAACAGGAAGCGGTTCACGGTCCGGCGGATTGCCGGGGGCGGCGATTTCTGGGTCAGCGAATTCGTCTTGAGCTATGATGGGGTGCCGTCCTACGTCGTTAGCATCATGGAATTCCGCGATGGCTTGGTGGCGCACGAAACGCAGTATTTTGGCGACAGGTTCGAGCCGTCGCCGTCGCGCGCGCATCTCGTCGAGCGAGTGGGGTGAGTGACGCATGGCCCGGTGCATCCATTCATGCCGGCGCGCTATGCCAAAACCACCAACCCGATGAGGTCGCCTTCAAGGCTCGGCTTGCGATGCGGTCACTTCGTCAGCCTCACGCTTTGGGATGACGGGTTTGAGAATGTGTCGTGCAAGGTCGGTCGGTTCCCACAGACTCGGAACCGATGCGGCGGCTGGTCGCAGTCAGATTGCCTTGATTCCGACAGAGCCATCTCTAATTTCTGAGCGAACAAGAATCCGGGCCCCTCTGGCGAGGACACCGACGATGTCGGCAAACCTCGCGATGTCGGATGACCTATCCCGCGCGAATGCGATGGATCGGCGACCGTCGGGCCTTTTTCGGTTCTCTCCGGCCAGTCGTTCCATCGCAGCTCCGTGCGGTCATTTCGCAAGATTTGGGAGCAACGATGTCTGACGCCAAGCATTCAAGTCCGATCGAGATCGCGGATCCGTCCAGCCTGAACGAGCAGGCTGCGGCCGCACTCGTCATTGCCGGCGCGCTGGTTGCGGTGGCCGACCGGCGCGTTTCGCCGGTCGAGCGCGACGAGGTGATCCGCTTCATCCGGGACCGTGGATTGGCGCCTCACGTCGACGACGAAAAGTTGCTCGCAATGTTCGACACACTCGCCGAACGACTCGAGGAGCCGGATTTTGCCAATGTCGTGATCGACACGCTCCGGCCGGTCTCGAACATGCCGCTGTCGGCGCACCTGGTAGAGCTGTCGGAGCGTGTCGCCGCGGCCGACGAGGACGTGCATCCCCATGAGGTGCAGGCGATCAAGCTGTTGCGCCTACTGACGCTGGTGCTGCCGCGCGCAAAGCAGGTCGCGCCGGACAAGGGCCGCACCGCACACCACACAGCGGCCGAGGAATGAGCATGACCACGACGTCGACGGGAGCAAAGGGCGATCGCAATCAGATGGCTGGCGGTGATCCGCGCCTCGACAAGCTCGTCGACCGGTTGCCGCCGCGCATGGGCGACACCGTCACCTATCTGCTCAAGCCGTCGAGCCGCTGGGTGAGGATTCCCTCGGGCGCGCT
The DNA here is from genome assembly GCF_011602485.2 of Bradyrhizobium sp. 1(2017). NCBI lineage: Bacteria > Pseudomonadati > Pseudomonadota > Alphaproteobacteria > Hyphomicrobiales > Nitrobacteraceae > Bradyrhizobium > Bradyrhizobium sp. 1(2017). The sequence goes on from NZ_CP050022.2 coordinate 3,361,961, forward strand.
GCTCATCGCCGGGGGCGTGCTTTCCTTCCTGCCAATCCTCGGCGTCTGGATGCTGCCGCTCGGTCTCGCGCTGCTTGCCGAGGACGTGCCTGCGCTGCGCTCCTCGCGTTCGAAGGTCCTCGATTGGGTCGAGCGAAAGAAGCCGCACTGGCTCGAACCGTCCACATCGAAGCATGGTCAATCATGACTGAACTCATCACCGCCGAAGCGCTGACCGCGCTGTTTCAGGTCATCCTGATCGATCTCGTGCTCGCGGGCGACAACGCCGTCGTTATCGGCCTTGCCGCAGCCGGCCTGCCGGCCGAGCAGCGCAGCCGCGCCATCATCGTCGGCATTGCCGCCGCCACCGCGCTGCGTATCGTCTTTGCGGGCGTCGCGACCCAGCTCCTGCAGGTGATCGGCCTCCTGCTTGCCGGCGGCGTGCTGCTGCTCTGGGTCTGCTGGAAGATGTGGCGTGAACTGCGCGAACAGTCCGCGCATTCGAAGCAGCTCGCATTCGACCATGGCAGCGCGGGTGCGGCACCAGTGCAGCAAAAAACCTTCGGCCAGGCGGCGGTGCAGATCGTCGCCGCGGACGTTTCGATGTCGCTCGACAACGTGCTCGCGGTCGCGGGCGCCGCGCGGGAGCATCCCTACATCATGGCCTTCGGCCTGCTCTTGTCGGTCGCGATGATGGGTGTTGCGGCGGATCTGCTGGGCCGCGTGCTGCAGAAGCAGCGCTGGATTGCCTATGTCGGTCTCGCGATCATCGTTTACGTCGCCTTCGAGATGATCTATCGGGGCACGCTGGAACTCGCGCCGGTCATTGCGAGTCTCTGAGACGACAATCTACCGCAATCCGGAGTGATCGATGAGGTCTGAACCCAAAGCACCTTCGGCGCATGCCGAACCTCGGCCGCAGATCGGCCCGTTCGCCCAGCTCATCTTCGGCTCGCGATGGCTGCAGGTGCCGCTCTATGTCGGCCTGATCATCGCGCAGGGCGTCTATGTGCTGCTGTTCCTGAAGGAGCTCTGGCATCTGGTCTTGCACTCGTTCGACGCCACCGAGCAGCAGATCATGCTGGTGGTGCTCGGGCTGATCGACGTCGTCATGATCTCGAACCTCTTGGTGATGGTGATCGTCGGCGGCTACGAGACCTTCGTCTCCCGGCTGAATCTGACCGGCCATCCCGACGAGCCGGAATGGCTCAGCCACGTCAATGCCAGCGTGCTCAAGATCAAGCTGGCGATGGCGATCATCGGCATCTCCTCGATCTCGCTGCTCAGAACCTTCATCGAGGCGGGCAATCTTGGCACGACGCGCAGCAATTTCACCGAGAGTGGCGTGATGTGGCAGGTGCTGATCCACCTGGCCTTCATCGTCTCGGCGATCGGCATCGCCTGGGTCGACCGTCTCAGCGATGGCGGCCATCGCAAGGGGGCCGGCCACGCCTGAGCGCGGGCGCTCAGCTGGCGAGATCCCAGATCGGCGAGGGGGCTAGGCCACCTCCGCCCCGGAAACGGGCAAATGCGCCCGTGCTTCGCCGGGTTCGCGCAGAGCCGTCTGGCATCATCGCACGGCGTGCATCTCCAGAAACGCCTTCACGCCGGTGACAGTGCCGGTATCCGACGGCACGTAGCCGGGGAGCGTCGCGACGGCGGCGCGGAAATCGGCGCTGCGGATGATCTCGAGGATGCGCTGCATCGGCCCGGTATCCAGAAACGCGCGCTTGCAGACGAAGAAATAATCCTCGGTGAGGATGCGGATGAAATCGAGGCCGAAATGCCGCGCGGCGGCCTCGACGCCGAAGCTCGCATCCGCCATGCCGCTCGCGACATAGGCGGCGACCGCGGCGTGGGTGAACTCGATCTGCTGCGCGCCGTTGATCCTGCTCTCGTCGATGCCGTGCGCGGCGAGCAATTGGTCGAACAGAAGCCGCGTGCCGGAATCATGGTCGCGGTTGACGAAGCGGACCTTGGGATTTGTGAGATCGTTCAGCGAGGCGATGCGCAGCGGATTGCCGCGGGCGACCATCAAGCCCATCTCGCGCGTCACAAAACTGATGATGCGATCCTCGCGCGGGTCGAGCCATTCGCGCGCGGCCTTGATGCCCTGGGCCCGCAGCGTGCCGTGCGGCAGATGCAGGCCGGAGAGATCGCAGGCGCCCTGCGCCAGCGAGACCAGCGAATGCTGGTTGCTGACATAGCGCAGATCGACGCCGATGCCGGGTTCGCGGTCGAGGAATTCGCGTAGTTTTGCCACCGCGAAGCCGTGGCTCGCATGCACGCGGATCACCGAGGGACGCTGTTCGAGGAACGGCTTGATCTCGCTGGCCAGCTCCTGCGCCAGGTTTTCGAGCTGCGGCCCGAGCCGCGCCTGCATGCGCTCGCCGGCCCACACCAGCCGCTCGCCGAACGGCGTCAGCTTCGAGCCCTTGCCGCGCTGGGTCTCGACCAAGGGCGTACCGAAGAACTCCGACCATTGCTCGATCAGATTCCAGACATGGCGGTAGGAGAGGTGGGCATCGCTGGCCGCGCTCGTGATCTTCCCGGTCTTCCGGATCTCGTTGAGCACGCCGAGCATGATCACGGCGGTGCGCGGGCTGCCCTCGCGGCGAAACCGCCAGACGGCTTCGATCTCGATCTGAAGCATCGGCCTTCCTTATGAACTGCACTTCATATTATAGGCGTCCATCTGCAAATCATATCATATTTACTCCTGTCATCTGAGGCCTAGTCTGGCATACCAGAACGGAGGAAATATGATGTCTGTTGCATATGACTTTGCGCATTCGCCGGCGACTGAATTCATGGCTCGGCCGCAGCATCTCTTGATCGACGGCCGCCGCGTCCCCGCCAGCTCCGGTCGCACCTTCAAATCGCTCAATCCCGCCACCGGGCAGGTCATTGCCACCATCGCCGAAGGCGGCGAGGCCGATGTCGAGCATGCGGTGGCGGCGGCGCGCCGCGCGTTCGAAGGCCCCTGGCGCACGATGCGCGCCTCCGAACGCGGCCAGATCCTGCTGCGCTGGGCCGACCTGCTCAAGGCCCACGCCGACGAGATCATCGAGCTCGAGTCGATCGATGCGGGCAAGCCGATCTCCGCGACGATGCGCCAGGATTTTCCGGCTGCGGTCGACACGCTGGTCTACTACGCCGGCTGGGCCGACAAGATCAGCGGCGACGTCGTCCCGGTGCGCGACGATGCCCTGACCTACACCGTGCGCGAGCCGGTCGGCGTGGTCGCGGCGATCGTGCCGTGGAATTTCCCGCTGATGATCGGCATGTGGAAGCTGGCGCCGGCGCTGGCCTGCGGCTGCACCATCGTGATGAAGCCGGCCGAGCTGACCTCGCTGTCGGCGCTGCGCATCGCGGAGCTGGCCTTGGAGGCCGGCCTGCCGGCGGGCGGCTTCAACGTCGTCACCGGTCCGGGCCGCGTCGTCGGCGATGCGCTGGTCAATCACCCCGACGTCGACAAGGTTACCTTCACCGGCTCGCCCGGCGTGGGGCGCGGAATCATGAAGGGCGCGGCCAGCAATTTCAAACGCGTCTCGCTCGAACTTGGCGGCAAGTCGGCCAACGTCATTTTCGACGACGCCGATCTGGAAGCCGCAAGCAAGGCGGCGGCCTCCGGCATCTTTTTCAATGCCGGCCAGGTGTGCTCGGCGGGCTCCCGCGTGCTGGTGCAGGAGAAGGCCTATGACGAGGTCGTGGAGCGTCTGGCGGCGCGCGCGAAGTCGCTCAAGATCGGTGATCCGCTCGATCGCAAGACCACGCTCGGTCCCGTGATCTCCGAGAAACAGATGAAATCGATCCTCGACTACGTCGAGATCGGACAGAAGGAAGGCGCCACGCTCGTCACGGGCGGCGAGAAGATCGGCGAGCGCGGCTATTTCATCAGCCCGACGGTGTTCGCGGATGTCGCGCACGAGATGCGGATATCGCAGGAAGAGATATTCGGCCCCGTCGTCAGCGTCATCAAGTTCAAGGACGAGGCCGACGCGCTGCGGATCGCCAACGGCACCGCCTATAGCCTCGCCGCGGGCGTCTGGAGCCGCGACATCGGCAAGCTGCAGCGCTTCGCCAAGCGGGCCCGCGCGGGCACGGTCTGGATGAACACCTACGGCTACACCGACGTGCGCCTGCCTTGGGGCGGTGAGCGCGACTCCGGCCTCGGCCGCGAGCACGGCACCGCCGCGATCGACAATTTCACCGAGCCCAAGGCCGTGTGGATGAACCTGGCCGTCTGATAACCTCCCGATCGGCCAATCCTGAGCCCGCCTGATCCGGTCAGGCGGGCTCCCTTTTTTGAAATCGATAAAATTGTCTGCAATCGCCTCAGGGGCGGCAAACCCTGCGGACAAGAACAGTTCCGCCTTAAACCTCGGCTTTGGAACCGGCGTGCATCCTCACCGCAAAAGGGTGGGGCCATCAACATGTCAGTTCTCAGGGAGGTCGTCGCAGCGGCTGTAGGAGTCTACGCGCTCCTGTTCGTTTGCGACGCCTTGTTCGGCGTCGGCGACGTCCGCTTCGACGACGCCTATTACCGCGCCAGCTTCTACGCGCCGCGGCCGAAGGAGTTTCGCTTCGCAAGCGATACGCCGCCGGCGGTGCGCGTCAGCGACGCCTTCGCGCAATTCGCGCCGGGCGAGGGCAAACCGAACAAGCGATACTCGTCGCTGACGACGATCATTCGCTAGGGACAGCCGTCGGCGCGAGACGAATGCCTCGCGCCGAAGCCGTTGCCACCTATTCGGCGGGGCTTTCGATGGTCACTCCCTGCCTGACATCGTCGCGGGCGAGGATCATCAGGAGGCCGACGATGATGAACTCGACCACGGCAAAGGCAATGAAGGCCCCGGTGAACGAGCCGGCGGAGGCGTTGATGATGGCCCCCATCATCCAGGGGGCCACGAACGCCGAGAAGATGCCGAACACTTCGGCATAACCGATCGCCGCCGGCGCGAGCGCATCGGAATACTTTTCGCTCAACAGTGCAAAGATCGCCCCGCCGCCGAGCAGCGCCACGCCGCTGAGCGCTGCAAACAACACCAGCATCCCGAACGGCATCGGCGTGACGACGCTCCACAGGAACATCACGGCCGTGAGGAAGGCGAGGAACGCGGTGAGTTTGATCATGAAGGGCTTGCCCAACCGGTCGGACATGTAGCCGCCGATCACAAGGAACAGCACCTGAGACAGTCCCATCACGGTGCCGATCACGGCGCCGGATTCCGGTGCCATGTGCTGCACGGTGATGAAGGCGGGCACGACCCAGGTGGCCGTGCCGGCGATCGCGAAGGTGCAGGCCACGATGCCGAAGCCGCCAACCGCGATCCATTTCGAACGGAAGATTTCGCCGAGCGGGAGATGCTGCTGTTGCGCTTCGTTGCCCCAACTGAAGCCGTCGATGCCGAGCTCGCGCGGATTGTTGCGCACGACGAGCGCATCGATCGCTGCAACGATCAGCGTGCCGATTGCCAGCACGGCGAAAAAGGTCCGCCAGCCGGTTGCGATCGTCAGGGGGATGCCGAGTGCGAAGTCCATGGTGATGGCGAGGCTGTAGGCGGCGAGAATGATCCCTACCACCGAGCCGCGCCGGCTTTGTGGGAACCAGCCGAAGATCAGCTTCATGTTGCCGATGAAGATGCCTGCGTCGAAGAAGCCGATGACGAGCCGCAGCAACACGAGCTGCATGTAGCTCTGTACGAACACCTGGAGCACCATGCCGAGGCCGGTGCCCGCAAGCCCGATCAGCAGCATGTTGCGCGCCGTCATCGAGCGGCTGACCGGCGACCACACCACCATTCCGATGCCATAGGTCAGCGCAAAGATTCCCTGCGCCAGCCCCGCCTCGGCGGGATTGAGTTTCAGGCTTTCCGAGACGAAGGGCAATACTGCGGCGAAGGCGTACCAGTCCGCGGCAAGAAAGATCTCGCAGAGGATGGCGAGCGCCAACATTCCCTTCTGCCATCGTCCAATCCGCTGGCGGTCGCTCTCGGAAATCGTCGTCCAGTTGGTCATCGGCATGATCATCGTCGGTCCTTCCGGGGTACGTCTCGTCGGAGCACAGGTGCGGCGTCAGGTCGGCGGTGGCAGGAAATTGACCTCGTGCTCGGCGGCGCGGCGTACGACCTCCTGCGGATCGGGGAGGTTATGGATTCGCTCGAACAGCTCCTTCAGCGAGCGCGTTGGCGCCACCCAGAACAGGCTCGTCGCTGTCTCGCCCGACTTGTTGAAGATGCCGTGGGGAATGCCCTTGGGCATGCGCACGAGATCGCCGGCTTTGGCGACAAAATCCTTGCCATCGAGCCAGAGATCGTAACGGCCGGTCAGCACATAGACGAACTCGTCCTGGGTCGGATGCACGTGCGGCGGCACGAAGGTTCCGTCCGGAAACACGGCGTGCCAGGCCATCGAGGCCTCGGAATGCTGCTTGAGCGTGTAGGTCTGGCCTAGAATGTTCCAGACGATGTTGCCGAAGCCTTCCTTGGAGGGGGTTACGCCCGGGGGCATCTCAATCATGCTTGTGTCCTCTGTTGGGGGATTCAATCGGCAAGGAAGTCGATGACGTGTTGCGCGGCAGCGGGCGTCTCCTCGAAGACGAGATGGCCCGTCGCCGGCACCAGCGTCACGCGGGCGTCGGGCAGGCCGGCCCTCCAGGCGTCCGCCTGTGCCGTCGGACGCAGCCGGTCAGCCGCGCCCCACAACACCAGCGTCGGCATCGCAATCCGATGCAGCCAGTTCGCAAGCTTCGGATTGCCCTGCGGCTCGCTGCGGATCAGCTTGGCAAAGCCCGTGACCTCACGCCCCAGGCGCGCGTCGAAGCCGGGATCGGGCGCCTTGGGGAAGTAGCGCAGCGCGGCGGCCGGATCGTGCGCGAGATAGGCCGGCAATTCCTGCGGCGCGATCTCGAACAATCCCGGTGCCGGTGCGCTCGGCACCACGAGGCCGGCGGGCGCGACCAGCACCAGCTTGCGCACGCGCTGCGGCTGGCGGATCGCGAACTCCGCGGCCAGCCATCCACCCAGCGAGAAGCCGGCGAGGTCGAACTGCGCAAGCGTGAGCTTGTCGAACAGATCCATGCAATGGAGGACGTGATCCTCGATCGTGTCGATCGCGTCGCTATCACCGGAGTCGCCGAAGCCGGCGTGATAGGGAATGATCACGGTGTGCCGCTTCGCCCAGTCGCGCGCCATCTCGAAGCCGGTGAAGGTGCCGGTGCCGTGCAGGAACACCAGCGCCGGACCGCTTCCGATCGTGTGGACGACCGTCCGCACGCCGTTGATGTCGTACTCCGCGCGCGCGAAGCCGGTGAGATCGGGCGAGGGTTTGACGGTATCAAGCATGGCGCCATCTCCGGTTGAGGTCGGCAGGTCGTGTGGTGAAAAGGGATCTCATGCGGCGTTCGCCTGGCGCCCGTTGAGAAGCATGGCGAACTGCTCGACGGCATTGGCGAGCCGCGCTGCGATCATTGGCGAGGACGGTCCGTCCGGTGCGAACTCGCTGCTGCTGGCGTAGATGGCGGTCGAGACAGTGCAAGCCTCGAAGAAACCGAACAACGGACGGAGTTGGTGTTCGACCACCAGGGAGTGGCGCAGGCCGCCGCCGACGGCTGTGAGCAGCACCGGCCGATTGCGCAGCACGCCCGGTTCGATCAGGTCGAATACGTGCTTGAACAGGCCGGGATAAGAGCCCTGGTAGACCGGGCAGCCGATCACGAGGCCGTCGGCCTGCTCGATCGCCTCGACGACGGCGCGGGCAGGGCCGTCGAGGCCGATGCGGGTAAAGGCGGCTATGCCTGAGCCGGCATCAACGAGGTCGAGGACGTTGGTCTTGAGTCCATGCTGCCCGAGCAGGTCCGCCGCGACGGCTTCCACCAGGACGCGCGACTTCGCCGGTCGCCAACTATTACCGGAGAAACCAACGATGCGGGATGTCCTCACGTTCAGGCCCTCTTGCCTCGCCGCACGCTCAGCCGGTGACCCCGAACACGGTCCATTGCGCACCGGGGCCGGGAAGGCCGAGCAGCGCGCGGCCGCATTCCTCGACGATCTGGTCGGCCATCAGGATGTGCTGGGTGCCGGAGTGGATGTCGCGATAGAACCGCTGCATCGGCGTGTTGTGCAGCGAGGCGCCTCGGGCGGCACGGTGCGCGAAGGTCCCGACGTCCGACAGCACGTCGTGGATGTGACGCAGCGACAGCTTGATCATGGTCATCTGGTCCAGCGACGGACTTTCGCCGCCGGCGCAGGTCTCCGAGACTTCCTTCCAGGTTTCGTGCACCAGCGCGCTCGCCGCGCGGAAGCGCGCTTCGGCCTGCGCGAACTGAAACTTGAAGCTTGCGCTCTCGCACGATTTGCCGAAGGGATCCTGGCGCTGGACGATCACTTTTACGAGTTCGTCGAGCATGCGGCGTCCAGTTCCGACCGCCCAGGCCGAATGCGCCCAGGCGCTGTAGCCGGCCAGTCCGAGCGCACCCTGCACACCGCCGCGCCTGGGCGCGCCGATGTCGAAGTCGTAGGTCATGTGAGCAGGCACGAACAGCTCGTCGCCTTCGCTCAGGGTATAGTCGAAACTTCCGGTCGCACGCAGGCCGAGCACGTCCCAATTGCCCATCAGCTTGATCGTCGAACGCGGATGGTGGGTCACGACGATCTTGGGCTGACCGTTTGGGCCGAATACCATGTCCTTGCCGGATGGGTCCGTCACGAAGCAGCCGGAATGCACCCACTCGGCATGCTGGATGCCGCTGCCATAGGCCCAGTTGCCGCGGATCATGTAACCACCGTCGACCGGGCGGGCGAAACCGCGCGGAACGCCGTTGCCGGCAATGGTGATGTCGGGGCCGCCCGCGAAGACTTTTCTTATGCCCTCATCCTCGATGTAGATGGCGAGTGTCGTTCCCTCCATGTTGCAGCCGATCGCGCACCAGCCAGCGGATGCGTGGGTGTAGGCGAGACGCTCGATCACGGTCATGGCGTCGTAGGGAAGAAGCTCAGGGCCGCCGACCTCCTTGGGAAACAGCATGTTGTAGATGCCGGCCTTGCGCAGTGCGGCCACCACGTCATCGGTGAGATAGCCCTGCGCCTCGGCTTCGGCGGCCCTCGATTCGACCAATGGCAGCAGGGCGTCGAGGCGCGCATGAAATTCGGCCACCGTCGGCGTTGCGGTGGACTTTGCGGCGCGCTGCACAGAAGGGCTCATGGTCGATGTCTCCACGTCAGGCTGTTTGCCACCCGCGCGCATTGACGACGGCGGGAAGGCTCGGATCTGCGGGGAACACCGGCCGGCTTTTTGCAAAACGATTCCGCCGCGCGCCAATACAGTTGGCGCGTGCGATGAACGGCTTGCGATGGCGTCGACATGTCCCCGTCGGAACCGCGCAAACGTCGTTGCGCGATCACGATGGCTGGATGCTAGAGATGAGGCAGGCAAACCGGCAATCCCCCATGATGGGGGGGCGATAATGGTGCGTTGCCGCAAAGCTGAGCCGTTAGAACAAGGCCTTGCCGCTTCTTTCCGCTTGACCAAGCAACAGGCAAGGAAGAAATTTTAGGCTTATAATAATCGGCAATTCCGGGTCGGCGCTTGCTTGGGCACGACACGATCTCGCAAGGAGCGGTGGTGAGAGCCGAGCAGGAGCATTTGGATGGTCTGCCCGAGCGGCAGCTCGCCGATCGGCTGATGTCCATCGCCGAGAGCCGGTCGGTACGCTCGCTCGGCATTGCCTGCTGTTCAGCGGAAATGACGGGATCGCCGACCGTTGGTCTCTATCTGCTCGACGGGCTCAAGCCCGAGTTGGCCTACAGCAGTCACGTCGCGGAAGGTCTGCTCGACAATTACAAGGCCGGCTTCTGGAAGTGTGATCCCGTGCTCGACTGCATCATGACCAGGGGCTGCGCGGCCGACGGCGAAACCGTGATCGGCCCGCAGCAGTGGCGGCACAGCCCATCCTTCGAGATGCTGCACGAGTGGGGTCTTGCCTACAACATGGGGGCGCCGCTGTGGTCCAGCCGCCAGATTGTCGGCGTGCTGTTCACCGCGACGACCGACGCGCCCTACACGCCGCGGACGCGGCAGCGCATGGAAATGCTGTGCCGCGCCGGTTCGCTTGCTTTGACCAATATGATGAATGTGGGCGAGATCGAGGCGCATCGTGGTGCCATCCCGGTTCCTGAGCGGGCCGCCACGCTTTCGGCATCGCTTCCGCCGCGTTCGGCCGACGTGGCCATTCGTGTCTGTCGCGGCCAAACCAACAAGGCGATCGCGCGTGAGATGGGAATCTCGGATCAGACCGTGAAGGAGCACGTCGCAAACTTGTGTCGCCGCTTCGGAGCGCATAATCGCACCGAGCTGGCGGCCCTCCTGCTGAGCACGACCAGCCGGCAATAGGCGACGAGGCCACGGGCAATCGCTTGGGTCGCCCTCACTCCCCCTGAATCCATTCCGCCAAGCCGCGCCACAGCGTGTCGCGGTGATCGGGACGGAAAAAGCCGAAATGGCCTATTGCCTTGGCGCCGACATCGGACGGCTTGACGGTGAGCACCTCCGGCGTGATCGCGGTGAAGCCGCTCGTCAGCAGCTCGACCGCGGGCCGCGTCGCCCAGGGATCGTCGGAGAAGCACAGCGCGCGCAGCTCGCCCCTGAAGTTCGCGAAATTCTCCAGCGCCGGCAGCTTCGAGTCGAACAGGTAGCGTGGGCTCGAGACCCACTCCGCCCATTGCAGGAAAACACCCTTGGGCAGATCCTCGCCGATGCCGGCCCAGCCGGGCGCGTAGCCGAGGGCGTGGACCAGCGGCACGCCGACAAAGTTCATGAAGGCAAAGACGCGATATTTTTCCGGCGACGTCATCAGCCGCCAGGTCGCGGCCTGCGAGGCCACGAACGCGGCGCGCGAGATGTCCGTGTTGTTCGCGACCAGCCCCAGCGCCTGGCCGCCGAAGGAATGGCCGATATAGGCAAGGGGCAGGGTGTGATAGCGCTCGCGCATCCAGCGTACCGCGGCGGTCACATCGAGCGCGGCCCAATCCGACATCGAGGTCTGGAAGCCGACCAGCGATTTCGGCTGGTTGTGGCCGACCATCGCCGGCAGCCGGGAATCGCCGATGCCGCGATAGTCGTAGGTCAGCACCGCGCAGCCGCGATGGGCGAGATAGGAGGCAAAGCCGCGGTAGATCTTGCGCGGGACCGCGGTGGCCGAGTTGATCAGCACGGCATGGCGTTTGGTGCCGCGCGGCAGGAACAGGGTGCCGGTCAGCGCATACCCATCGGTCGCCGGGAAGCTGATCTCGTCGATGAAAACGTCGTCCAGTGCCGCGTCCATAGGCGCAAGGTTATCCTGCCAGCTGCCCCGCCCTCCCAACAAATGCGAATTTGGCTTTTGCCGCAAGGGTTTGCAGCGCCGAATGGATTTACAACTGGCGGGCCGCGCTCAGCCTGTGTATAAGGCGGCCCTCGCAACCCACAGATCAGGTTGCACTTTTCGCTTTACGGAGAGATTGCGATGTCCGAGCGGTGGACGCCCGAGTCCTGGCGCAGCAAGCCGGTGCTACAGGTGCCCGACTATCCCGACGCCAACGCCCTGGCCGACGTCGAGGCGCAGCTTGCGACCTTTCCGCCGCTGGTGTTCGCGGGCGAAGCGCGCAACCTGAAGAAGGCGCTGGCGCGGGTTGCGGCCGGCGAGGCGTTCCTGCTCCAGGGCGGCGACTGCGCCGAAAGCTTTGCCGAGCACGGCGCCAACAACATCCGCGACTTCTTCCGCGTGCTGCTGCAGATGGCGGTGGTGCTGACCTATGCCGGCGCCGTCCCCGTGGTGAAGGTCGGCCGCATCGCCGGCCAGTTCGCAAAGCCGCGGTCGTCGCCGACCGAGAAGGTGAACGGCGTCGAGTTGCCGAGCTATCGCGGCGACATCGTCAACGACATCGCTTTCACCAAGGAAGCGCGCGTGCCGGATCCGCAGCGCCAGCTGATGGCCTATCGCCAGTCGGCCGCGACGCTGAACCTGCTGCGCGCCTTCGCGACCGGCGGCTACGCCAATCTCGGCAGCGTGCATCAATGGATGCTCGGCTTCCTGAAGGATAGCCCGCAGTCCCGCCGCTACAAGGAGCTGGCCGACCGCATCTCGGATGCGCTCAACTTCATGCGCGCCTGCGGCCTCGATCTCGAGGCCCATCCCGAGCTGCGTGCCACCGATTTCTACACCAGCCACGAGGCGCTGCTGCTCGGCTACGAGCAGGCCATGACCCGCGTCGATTCCACCACCGGCGACTGGTACGCGACCTCCGGCCACATGATCTGGATCGGCGACCGCACCCGCCAGCTCGATCATGGCCACATCGAATATTTCCGCGGCATCAAGAACCCGATCGGGCTCAAATGCGGCCCGTCGCTCAAGCCCGACGAGCTCTTGAAGCTGATCGACGTGCTCGACCCCGACAACGAGCCGGGCCGGCTGACGTTGATCGGCCGCTTCGGCTCCGACAAGGTCGGCGAGCACTTGCCGAACATGGTCCGCGCGGTGCAGCGCGAGGGCAGGGCGGTGGTCTGGTCTTGCGATCCCATGCACGGCAACACCATCACCTCGACGTCGGGCTACAAGACGCGGCCGTTCGACCGCGTCCTGTCCGAGGTGAAGTCGTTCTTTGCCATCCATGCCGCCGAAGGCACCCATGCCGGCGGCGTGCATCTGGAGATGACCGGCCAGGACGTCACCGAATGTATCGGCGGCGCCCGTGCCATCACGGACGAGGATCTCAACGACCGCTACCACACGGTCTGCGATCCCCGCCTCAATGCCGAGCAGTCCATCGACATGGCCTTCCTGATCGCCGAGCTGCTCAAGCAGGAACGCGCCGGCAAGGCCAGGCCGATGCCGGCCGCAGCGGGGCTCTAGGACCTTGCTGCGGATCTGGAAGGCCACGATCAACTCCCGTAACGGTCTGGCCTTTGCGTTCCGGTCGGAGCAGGCCGTGCGCGAGGAGATCTTTGCGCTCCTGCTGTCGCTGCCGCTCGCCTGGTTCGTCGCGGCGACCGCGATGCGCGCGGTCGAATTGGTGTGCTCTGTCGCGTTCGTGCTGACGGTCGAGCTGCTCAACACGGCGATCGAAAAACTCGCCGACCGGCTCACCATGGACCACGACAAGCAGATCGGCCGCGTCAAGGACATGGGCTCGGCCGCCGTCGGCGTTGCGCTGCTGATGGCCGGCGCGTTCTGGATCTTTGCCATCGTCGAGCGATTGGGTTTCGTCTAGCCCGGGGATAGGACGAGCACGCCATGACCGAACGTCTCAACGCCTTCGCGGTCACGCTCGCCCAGCTCAATCCGACCATGGGCGACATCGCGGGCAACGCGGCCAAGGCGCGGGCCGCGCGCGCGCAGGCGATCGCCGACGGCGCCGATCTCGTGCTGTTTCCGGAATTGTTCATCAGCGGCTATCCGCCGGAGGACCTCGTGCGGAAGCCGGCGTTCCAGGCCGCCTGCCGCGCCGCGATCGAAAGCCTTGCGCGCGAGACCGCCGATGGTGGCCCGGCCATGCTGGTCGGCACGCCCTGGGTCGAGGAAGGCAGGCTCTACAATGCCTGTGCGCTTCTCGATGGCGGCCGCATCTCGGGCCTGCGCTTCAAATGCAATCTGCCGAACTACGGCGTGTTCGACGAGATGCGGCTGTTTTCGCGCGGGCCTGCCGCGGGCCCGGTGACGGTGCGCGGCGTGCGCATCGGCGTGCCGATCTGCGAGGACATCTGGCTGGAGGAGTCCGAGGACTACGAGAACGTGGTCGAGACGCTGGCCGAGACCGGCGCCGAGATCATCCTGGTGCCGAACGGCTCGCCTTACGGACGCGACAAGAACGACGTGCGCCTGTCGGTCGCGGTGGCGCGCGTCACCGAAAGCGGCTTGCCGCTGGTCTATCTGAACCAGGTCTGCGGCCAGGACGAGCTTGTCTTCGACGGTGCGTCCTTTGCGCTCAACGGCGACCTCTCGCTCGCCGCGCAACTGCCGACCTTCGAAGAGAGCATCACGACGCTGCGCTTCACCAGAAACGGCGACGACTGGCGCTGCACGGGGCCGGTCGCCGAACAGCTCGAGGGCGACAAGGCCGATTATGCCGCCTGTGTGCTGGGCCTGCGCGACTACGTCGCCAAGAACGGCTTTCCCGGTGTGCTGCTCGGCATTTCCGGCGGCATCGATTCGGCGCTGTGCGCGGCGATCGCGGTCGACGCGCTCGGCGCCGACCAGGTGCACGGCGTGATGCTGCCCTATCGCTACACTGCGCCACACTCGATCGCAGATGCCGGCGAGCTCGCCGGCCATCTCGGCATCCGCTACGAGGTGCTGCCGATCGCGGAAGCCGTGAACGGATTCGAGACGATCCTGTCCGGCATCTTCAAGAACCTGCCGCCTGACATCACCGAGGAGAACCTGCAGGCCCGCACCCGCGGCACGCTGCTGATGGCGATCTCCAACAAGACCGGCCTGATGGTGGTGACGACGGGCAACAAGTCGGAAATGTCGGTCGGCTATGCCACGCTCTATGGTGACATGAACGGTGGGTTCAATCCGATCAAGGACATCTACAAGACGCAGGTGTTTCGACTGGCGAGCCTGCGCAACGGCTGGAAGCCGGAAGGCGCGCTCGGGCCTGCGGGCGAAGTCATTCCACCCGATATCATCACGCGTCCGCCGACCGCGGAATTGCGCGAGAACCAGCGTGATGACGACTCGCTGCCGGCCTATGACGTGCTCGATGCGATCCTCGAACGGCTGGTCGAACGCGAGGAGCCGCTCGATCAGATCATCGCCGCCGGCTTCGACCGCGAGACGGTGACCCGCATCGACCATCTGCTCAACGTCGCCGAATACAAACGCCGCCAGGCCGCGCCCGGCGTGAAGGTGACGGCGAGGAATTTCGGCCGCGACCGTCGCTATCCCATCACCAACCGCTTTCGCGACAAGGGCGAGAGGCCGCCGGCGGCGGACGAGACGCTGGTGTCGCGCGGGAGCAGGGCATCGATCGACGCGTTCGAGGGCTGAACTCCAGTCTTGAGCGACGGCGGGCCCTATGACGGGGTTGCGAAGAACAGCACCCGGAGCAAGTGAGTGTATTCGGATTCGAGCACCATGATCGCCACGAATACCAATACCGCGATCGGCGGCAGCAGGATGGCATAGGCCAAGGCCAGTCGCTCCCAGGCCATGTGCATGAAGACAGCGACGATCAGGCCGGCCTTCAACATCATGAACAGCAGGATCAGCGACCACCTCAGATAGCCATGCAGGCCAAAGTAGTCGACGAGGTAGGAGCACGTGCTGAGAACGAACAACCAGCCCCAGACCACGAGATACAGCTTGATCGGGTGCTGTTGTCCCTCGGCGTGAACGGCTCCCGTTGCGACTGCGCCAAGCGCCGGAGCGTGGAGCTGTCCTTCCATATGTATCGCCGCGTTTGCCATGCTCCGACCTCACCAAAGATAGAAAAACGCAAAGATGAACACCCACACGAGGTCGACGAAGTGCCAGTACAGCCCGGTGATCTCGACGATCTCGTAATGGCCCTTGCGGCTTGTGAAAAAGCCACGCTTCTCGACATCGAAGTCTCCCCGCCAGACCTTTCGCGCGATCGCGATCAGGAAGATCACGCCGATCGTCACGTGAGTGCCGTGGAAACCCGTGATCATGAAAAAGCTCGAGCCAAACTGCGCCGCGCCCCATGGATTGCCCCAGGGTCGAACGCCCTCCATGATCAGCTTGGTCCATTCGAACGCCTGCATTCCGACGAAGGTTGCGCCGAATGCCGCCGTGACGAGCATCAGGATGGCGGTTCTCACGCGATCCCTGCGGTAGCCGAAATTGACGGCCATCGCCATTGTTCCGCTGCTGCTGATCAGGACGAAGGTCATGATGGCGATCAGGATCAGGGGAATGTGGTGGCCGGCGATAGTGAGGGCGAAGACTTCGCTGGGATTCGGCCACGGCACGGTCGTCGACATGCGCGCCGTCATGTAGGAGAGCAGGAAGCAACTGAAGATGAAGGTGTCGCTGAGGAGGAAGATCCACATCATGGCCTTGCCCCAGGACACGTTCTTGAAGGCGCGCTGATCCGACGCCCAGTCGGCGGCGATGCCACGCCAGCCTTCGAGCCGCGCAGTCGATTGGTCCGAAGTTGTCAGCACGGTCTCAGCCATCTGGTCTCGCCTCCCTAGCTCAGCAATTGGCGGCAGATGTCGACGAAATCATCGGTCCAGCCCGTCAGAAGACCGAGCAGGACAAGCCAGACCAGCAGCATGAAGTGCCAGTAGATCGCGCACAGTTCCACGCTCAATCGCATCTCGGCGATCGCGGCGCCACGCCACATCTTGGCCGCGGTTCGGCCCAAGGCTACCAGACCGCCCGCTAGATGCACTCCGTGCACCGCGGTCAACAGGTAGAAGAAGGAATTCGCCGGATTGGACGCCACGAAATATCCGGCCGCCGCGAGCCGTTGCCAGGCCAGGAGCTGTCCGGCGAGGAACATCACGGCAGATGCTCCGCCAGCGAGCAGGCCGATCATGACGCTCTCAGTGTCATGTCGCCGAGCGGCCACGTACGACCATTGCAGCGCGACACTGCTCAGGACCAGGACGCCCGTGTTGACCCACAGCAGCCGCGGCACCGGCAGCGGCCGCCAGTCCACCACGCTCATGCGCATCGAGTAGGCGCTGATGAAGAGGACGAACAATGCGCTCGCGACAGCGAGAAACACGCCAAGTCCGACCTTCGCTGCCGGCCAGATCACGCCATCGCCGCCGGGGAAGTCACCGACCGGGCCTTCCTCCAGCCAGGGCTTGGCGGTCAGTCGCTGCTGCGACAGCCACCATCCGGCGACCACCGCAAGCACAGCCATGAACAGGATGACCGCACTCACGAAGCAGCTCCCTGAACGAGTTGCGTCGCGCGTGGCGGCTGGTTCTGCGGAATGAAGTCCTCCGCGGCACCAGGCACACTGTAGTCATAGGCCCAGCGGTACACGACCGGGAGTTCCTTGCCCCAGTTGCCGTGCCCTGGGGGCGTCTCCGGGGTCTGCCACTCCAGCGTCGTCGCTCGCCACGGATTGCCGCCTGAGGCCTCACCTTTGAACAAGCTCCAGACAAGATTGAACAGGAACACCATCTGGCTGAAGCCGACGGTCAAGGCCACCACGGAGATGAAGGCGTTCAGTGAATGGGCCGAGGGCGGGATGAACGCCGCATCCGCGAGATCGAAATACCGGCGCGGAACCCCGAGCAGCCCAAGGTAGTGCATGGGGAAGAAGATCAGGTAGGCGCCGAGGAAGGTGACCCAGAAGTGAAACTTGCCCAGGGCGTCGTTCAGCATCCGCCCCGTGACCTTGGGGTACCAATGATAGATCGCGCCGAGCACGACCATGATCGGTGCCACGCCCATCACCATGTGGAAATGCGCGACCACGAACATCGTGTCCGAGAGGGGCACGTCCACGACGACGTTGCCGAGGAAGAGGCCGGTGAGCCCGCCGTTCACGAAGGTGATGATGAAGCCGAGGGCGAACAGCATCGGCACCGTGAGATGAATGTCGCCGCGCCACAGCGTCAGGACCCAGTTATAGACCTTGATCGCAGTGGGGATTGCGATGATCAGCGTCGTGGTGGCGAAGAAGTAGCCGAACTGCGGGAACATGCCGCTCACATACATGTGGTGCGCCCATACGATGAAGCTGAGCGCGCCGATGGCCACGATTGCCCAGACCATCATGCGGTAGCCAAAGATATTCTTGCGCGCATGCGTGCTGATCAGGTCGGAGACGATGCCGAAGGCGGGCAGGGCTACAATGTAGACCTCGGGGTGGCCGAAGAACCAGAACAGGTGCTGGAAGAGCAGCGGGCTGCCGCCGCCATATTTCGACAGCTGTCCCATCTCCAGGAGGGACGGCATGAAGAAGCTGGTTCCCAGCAGACGGTCGAACAGCAGCATGACCGAGGCAACGAAGAGTGCAGGGAATGCGAGCAACGCCATGACGGTCGCGGTGAAAATGCCCCACACCGTCAGGGGCAGGCGCATCAACGTCATGCCGCGGGTACGCGCCTGGAGCACCGTGACCACGTAATTCAGCCCGCCCATGGTGAAACCGATGATGAACAGGATCAGCGATGACATCATGAGAATGATGCCCCAGTCCTGCCCGGGCGTTCCGGCGAGGATCGCTTGTGGCGGGTATAGCGTCCAGCCGGCCCCGGTGGGGCCGCCGGGCACGAAGAATGTCGAGGCCAGCACCAGGACTGCGAGCAGGTAGACCCAGTAGCTCAGCATGTTCACATAAGGGAAGACCATGTCCCGGGCGCCGACCATCAGCGGGATCAGGTAGTTGCCGAAGCCGCCCAGGAACAATGCGGTGAGCAGATAGATCACCATGATCATGCCGTGCATGGTGATGAACTGGAGGTACTGGTTGGCATCGATGAAAGAGAAGGTGCCGGGGAATCCAAGTTGCAGTCGCATCAGCCACGACAGCACCAGGGCCACCAGCCCGATGGCCGAGGCTGTCAGCGAATACTGAATGGCGATCACCTTGGCGTCCTGCGAGAAGACATACCGTGTCCACCAGCTCCTCGGATGATAGAGTTCGACCTCAGGTACTTCGGCAGGCGGGGCGCCTGCGATCCCTTCATATGGAATATCGACCATAGAAACCTCCTCGGTCGCTTCCATCGGGGGTGAGGCGTTGACCTCATGCACCCGATCCATCGTCGCGGCGGCAGCTTGCTACTTGCCGCTGGATTGGTACGTCGCCTTGACGACGGCCTTTGCCGTCGACAATTCGGCAAACGTTTTTTGCTGCTCCAGCCACGCGTGATATTCACGCTCCTCGTCAACGATGACCTTGGCTCGCATCTGATAATGAGCAGCGCCGCAAAGCTCCGCACAGAGAACATCGAACGTTCCGGTTCGGATTGGCTTTATCCAGAAATAGGTCACCATGCCTGGAACCATATCCATCTTGGCGCGGAATTCGGGCACGTAGAAATCGTGCAGGACATCAACCGAGCGGAGGAGAACCTTGATCGGCTTTTCCAATTGAAGGTGCAGGTCGCCGTTCTCGATCACGACGTCGTCCTGCGCATGTGGGTCGTCACGATTGAGGCCCATCGGATTGTCGGAAGCGATGTTGCGGACATCGGATGTGCCCAACTTCCCATCCTTGCCCGGAAGGCGGAAGCTCCATTGCCATTGCTGGCCCATGACCTCGACCTCGGTGGCATCCGCAGGCACCGTCACGAACTGGTGCCAGACCACGAGGCCAGGCGCCAGCATGGCCGCGACGCCGACGCCGGTCCCGACGCTCAGCCACCATTCGAGCCTTTTGTTTTCCGGATTGTAGTCAGCGCGTCTTCCCTCTTTGTGGTGAAAGCGGAGGACGCAATAAGCCATGAAAGCGATGACCGCGACGAAAACGAAGCCCGTAATCCAGAAGGTGATGTTGATGGTGTGGTCGATATAGGCCCAGTTCGTGGCGATCGGTGTCCACCACCACGGGCTGTAGATGTGGAACAGCACCGAGCCGATCGCGACCAGAAGCAGTATCAGTGCGACAACCATCCTGATCCATCCTTGCCATCGAAGGCTACGGATACGAATCCAGGGCGGAGCTCACGTCTGTTGCGATGACTGACTTTTCTCTGTCTCTATGTCGGCTCTCGTGTCGGCATATCGGCCATCGCCGCGCCTCTTGCCTCGCCCATTTCAACCGGTCGCGCGATGAAAACCCACGTCGCGACCGCCAATCTCATCGGAGCTGGGGGCGTCTACGAGTTTAAAATGATACCCGGCGGACCCGGCGTCAATAGCGCTTACTCGTGGTCATTTGGCGCGGACGGCTCTGTTGCCGTGCGAAAGCGTCCGGCGTCTAGCGGCCGACTCGTCAGCTGCGCAGCGCACAAATTTGTGCGGCTGCTCAATTCACCTAACCGTGAGCACAGCCGTACGTAGCGCGTACTATGCTCGCCAAGCGGGTCGCGACGGGTTCCGTCCGGCCAGGCTCGTTTCGCTGAACCTGGGTTTGCCGTACTCAGCCCGATCGCGTTTCTCGCTCAAGAGGCGGACACGCGTGGCTGGAGAGCGCGTCGTTTCACCGCCGCGACTTTCAGCAGGGAGGGTGCGTCCATGGCCACTCTGTATTCCGATAACATCGTAAGACGGCACATCTTCGGCGAAGCGGCCTCCTATCCCGTTCGCAAGATCGGCCTGGCTGACCTCGGTGCGGCGCTGCGCCTGGGATGGGAAGATTTCAAGGCGATGCCGAGTCACGCACTCGTCGTGTGCGTGATTTATCCCGTTCTCGGTCTCGTCTTGTTCAGGATGGTTCTCGGCTATTCGGTGCTGCCGCTTCTGTTTCCGCTGGCCGCCGGCTTTGCCTTGATCGGCCCCTTTGCCGCGATCGGTCTCTACGAACTCAGCCGGCGTCGCGAGCGTGGCGAGGAGGTCGATGCATGGGATGCGATCAAGGTGCTGCGCGCACCGTCGTTCGGCGCCATGGTCGAACTCGGCGTGCTTCTGCTGGTCCTGTTCGGGGCCTGGATCGGTGTCGCGAACGCAATCTATGTCGCCATCTTCGGTCACGCGGCGGCCGCGAGCATTCCCGACTTCGCAACGCGCGTGCTGACGACACCGGAAGGCTGGTCGCTCATCATCGTCGGTTGCGGTGTCGGCTTCCTGTTTGCGGTTGTGGCCTTGTGCGTCAGCGTCGTGTCGTTTCCGTTGATGCTCGACCGGCATGCGACTGCGATCGACGCGATCCGCACGTCGCTCCGCGCGGTTGCCGCGAATCCGGTTGCGATGGCCGGATGGGGCCTCATCGTGGCGGCGCTGCTGGTGATCGGCTCGCTACCGCTGTTCGTCGGTCTCGCTGTCGTTCTGCCGGTGCTCGGCCATGCCACCTGGCACCTCTATCGGCGGGTGGTCGAGCCGAATCCGAATCCACCCGACGAGCTGCCACTGCCCCCGAAGGGAAAGCGCTACGCGGCGGACTTTCCGGCCAACCTCTTCCCGTGGAGCCGGGAGGGGGAACAGTAACACTGAAACGGCGGCGCCTGGCGAGCGCCTTCGCGGGGCATGAGGCGGTAGGGCCTATTTCTGCTCCTGCGGCAGGAACGTGGGCCCGACCGAACGGATCGGCTTGTTCTCGGAGCTCGCAGCGGTGCCTGCATCCGCAGGTGGCGTCGCAGCCGGTGCATTCGCCGTGGTCGGCGCCGGTGTCGCGCCCTTCTTGGCATTCGCAGGCGTGCCCTTGTTGAGCCGCTGCTGCTGCATCTTCTTGGCGCTCTCCTCGGTGACGATGATGTCGCCCTGCTGCTCGGCCGTCGCCTTGTCGTCCGCCGATTTCAACGCATCTGCCCAGGTCTGGCCTGCGGCCTTGCAGGAGCAGGACGGGTTGAACTCGCTGCGGAATTTGAATGCGGTCGGCAGCGCGGTGTAGGGCTGGCCGCTGGTGGACACCGCGGAGTTCATGTCTTCGCCGGGATTGCGATGGGTGTAGAGCACGGCTTCCGCGGCCGGGCACAGCGCCTTGCAGGTCTTTTCGTCGTCGGGGAAGCGCGCCGGCACGGTCGCAAACGAGATCGGGAAATAGGCGCCGTCGCACGTGCGCACGCACACAGTGCGGAAGGTGCCGGATTGGGGCCCGAGATCGGAGGGCGGCATGGCTTGCGGATTGCCGGCATTGTTGCCGCCGAACAAATTGCTGAGGAAGTTGCCGCCGCCCTGGGACTGGGCCGCGTTGGCATATTGCGGGCCGCAATTGTTCTGCGCGAGCGCCATCAGCACCGAGCGACGCTGGCTGTCGCGCTCCGGGCTGCCGCCGGGGCCGCCGCCGCGAAGCCGCTCGAGATTGCCGGTGATCTGGTCCAGATTGGCGCGCATCTGCTGGATCTGGGTGTTGACCGGGCCGCATTGCGCCTGCTGGCCGCCGAACAGCGAGAAGAAGCCGGAGGAATCGCAGCCCATGCGCTTGGCCTGCATGGTGACGCGGTCGAGCTCGGCCTGCTGACGGGTCTGAGAATCCTGGTAGCGGCGGATCTGCTCTTCGCGTGCGGGGTCACCGCCGCCGCCGCGATCGAGCGCGGCAAGCTGGCCTTCCAGTCGCACGCACATCGGATTGGGGCCGAGCCCGTTTTGGCCGGGCTGAGGCGGCGGTCCGGGCGGTCCGGCCTGCGCGAACGCGCCGGTGGCGAGCACGACGGCGCTCACGAGCACGGTGCAGGCAAGGAGGAAGCGGGCACGGGACAGGGACAAAAATTCAGGCATATCCGCCATTCTAGCGAGGTCACGGCCCGGCATGACTTTGGAGGGCCGAAGCGCGCCCTCCCATAGCCGCTTCCTGCGGCATCGTCACGTCGTTTCAGGGACCAGGGATTGGGCCTAAGGTCCGCCAGTTCCGAGCGAATTCAGCGCTGGCAGGTGATTGCGACATATTCGTCGCAACGGCCATGGGAGCAGTTTGCGCCGGATTTGGGGACAGAGCCGGTAATTTCATCGGGATCGACCCGGCGATAGGCCGAGGCCTGGGCAAAATCCCGTGATTGGCAATAGGTGCGCGCGACCGAGGCGCCGCATTTGTCGCCCTTGGCCAGGCACTGGTCGACCCCGTAGCCGTCCGCCTGGTTGGCGATGATGAAGACGCGGGTCTCGGCGCAGGCGCTGGAGGCCGCAAGGATGGAGGCGCCGAAAATGAGCGCGAGGAAGGATCGCATGAAAATACCTTGTGGCCAAAGAAACTGCCAGTTCCAGAATGGGCTCAAATGGTTAGGGGATCATGAACCGTCAGGACGAGCGCGCGCGCTTTGCGGAGATAAAGCGGCGCTTTCGCGGCTCCCTTGACGCGGGGCCGCCTCATAGCCCATATGTGGCCGCATGAACGGTCTCCTCGCCATTTGCGCCATTTGCCGCGAGATTACGAGCTAGCGATTCGCTGGCTGGAGCCGTCTTTTCTCAAAAACATTGAGAGCCCTGGACGCCCGGCCAACAGCCGACGGGTATCCATATGGAATTGCGCCTTTACGATACGCTGAGCCGGGAAAAGCGCCCCTTCGTGCCGCTCGATGCGAACAACGTCCGCATGTATGTCTGCGGACCGACCGTCTATGACTTCGCCCATATCGGTAATGCGCGACCGGTGATCGTGTTCGACGTGCTGTTTCGGCTGCTGCGCCACCTCTACGGCGAGGCGCACGTCAAATATGTCCGCAACATCACCGACGTCGACGACAAGATCAACGACCGTGCCGCGCGCGACTTCCCCGGCCTGGCGCTGAACGAGGCGATCCGCAAGGTCACGGAGCAGACCGGCAAGCAGTTTCACGCCGACGTCGATGCGCTCGGCGCGCTCCGGCCGAGCGTCGAGCCGCGTGCGACCGAACATATCGCCGAGATGCGCGAGATCATCGAACGGCTGATCAAAGGTCGCTTTGCCTATGCCGCCGAGGATCACGTGCTGTTCTCGCCGCAGGCGATGAACGCGACCAAGTCCGACCTGCCGCGCTATGGCGCGCTGTCCAATCGCTCGCTCGACGAGATGGTGGCCGGCGCCCGCGTCGATGTCGCGCCCTACAAGAAGGGCAACACCGACTTCGTGCTGTGGAAGCCGTCGAAGCCCGGTGAGCCGTCGTGGCCGTCGCCGGCCGGCATCAAGGCCGAGGGACGTCCGGGCTGGCATATCGAGTGCTCAGCGATGGCCTGGAAGCATCTCGGCGAGCATTTCGACATCCATGGCGGCGGCATCGATCTCGTGTTTCCGCATCACGAGAACGAGCTCGCGCAGACCTGCTGCGCCTTTCACCAGCAGCGCATGGCGAACTACTGGATGCACAACGGCTTCCTGCAGGTCGAGAGCGAGAAGATGTCGAAGAGTCTCGGCAACTTCATCACAATTCATGAGCTATTGAAGGACTGGCCGGGCGAGGTGTTGCGCCTGAACATGCTGAAGACGCATTACCGCTCGCCGATCGACTGGACCATGAAGTCGCTGGAGGAGAGCGCCAAGACGCTCGACGACTGGTATCGCGTCGCGGCCGACGTCGAGCCCGGCAGGCCGGCCGCGTCCGTGCTCGAGCCGCTGCTCGACGACCTCAACACGTCGCTGGCGATCGCAGCGCTGCACGGCTTGCGGAATAGCGACGTGAATGCCTTGGCTGGATCGTTGCGGCTGCTCGGCTTTCTCTCGGAGAGCGCTGCGCAATGGGAGGGCCGCAAGCAGCAGGCGAGTGGCGTTGATGCCAATGAGGTCGAGCGCCTGATCGCGGAGCGAACCGCCGCCCGCAGCCGCAAGGACTTTGCGGAGTCCGACCGCATCCGCGATCTGCTCGCCGCGATGGGCGTCGCGATCAAGGACTCCAAGGAAGGCACGACCTGGGAGATCGCGCGATGAAGCGGCCCGACACGCCGTTCCCGCGGCACTGGCTCTATTACATCGCGCTGAAGATCCTGCTGCTCGGCGCCGCCGTGGCGCTGGTGCTGAAACTCTATGGGATGTGGTGAGGACGATGGCACAAGCGCACCCCAAGCCCGGCCTGCGGCCGTTCCTGCCTGATGACGTGCCGATGCTCGCCGCGATCTTCACCGCCAGCATCGAGGAGCTGACCGGCGACGATTATAACGAAGCGCAGCAGCAGGCCTGGATGGAGGCGGCCGAGGACGAGGAGTTCGGCAAGCGGCTCGCCGCCGACCTCACGCTGATCGCGACGCTCGAGGGCTCGCCGGTCGGCTTCGCCTCGCTGCGCGGCAACGATCACATCCGCATGCTCTATGTGCATCCGGCGGTGAGCGGGCAGGGCATCGCGACCATGCTGGTCGACGCGCTGGAGAAGCTTGCCGGCGGCCGCGGCGCGACAAGTCTTTCGGTCGATGCCAGCGACACCGTCCAAAACTTCTTCGCCAAGCGCGGCTACACGGCCCAGCAGCGCAACAGCGTCACCATCAACGACGAGTGGCTCGCCAACACCACCATGAAAAAGACGCTCGGAGCGGCGCAATGAGCAAGGAGCGTCTTTATCTGTTCGACACCACGCTGCGCGACGGCGCGCAGACCAACGGCGTCGACTTCACGCTGACCGACAAGCAGGTCATCGCGGCGATGCTCGATGATCTCGGCATCGACTATGTCGAGGGCGGCTATCCCGGCGCCAATCCGCTCGACAGCGAATTCTTCGCGACCAAGCCCAAGCTCGCCCATGCGCGCTTCACGGCGTTCGGCATGACGCGCCGGGCAGGACGCTCCGTCTCCAACGACCCCGGGGTCGCGGGGCTCCTCGAAGCGAAGGCCGATGCGATCTGCTTCGTGGCGAAGTCTTCCGCCTATCAGGTACGTGTCGCGCTGGAGACGACGAAGGAGGAGAACCTCGCCTCGATCCGCGACAGCGTCGCCGCGGCAACGACCGCGGGCCGCGAGGTGATGCTCGACTGCGAGCATTTCTTCGATGGCTACAAGGAGGATTCGAGCTTTGCACTCGCCTGCGCCAAGGCCGCCCATGAGGCGGGCGCGCGCTGGGTGGTGCTGTGCGACACCAATGGCGGCACCATGCCTGACGAGGTCGAGGCCATCGTCAGAGAGGTAACCAAGCACATCCCGGGCGACCATGTCGGCATTCACGCCCATAACGACACCGAACAGGCGGTCGCCAACTCGCTCGCCGCGGTGCGCGCCGGTGCGCGGCAGATCCAGGGCACGCTGAACGGCCTCGGCGAGCGCTGCGGCAATGCCAATCTCTGCTCGCTGATCCCGACGCTGAAATTGAAGAAGGATTTTGCCGATGCTTTCGAGATCGGCGTCACCCGAGAGAAGCTGGCGACCCTCGTGAAAGTCTCGCGCACGCTCGACGACATGCTCAACCGCGTGCCGAACCGGCATGCGGCCTATGTCGGCGAGAGCGCCTTCGTCACCAAGACCGGCATCCACGCCTCCGCCGTGCTGAAGGATCCGCAGACCTATGAGCACGTGTTGCCGGAGCTGGTCGGCAACCACCGCAAGGTGCTCGTGTCCGACCAGGCCGGGCGCTCCAACGTGATCGCCGAGCTTGACCGTGCCGGGATTCCTTACGAGAAGAGCGATCCGAAGCTGACGCGCCTCGTGGAAGAATTGAAGGATCGCGAGGCACAAGGCTACGCCTATGAATCCGCAAACGCCTCGTTCGAGCTGCTGGCGCGCCGCACGCTCGGCAAGGTGCCGCATTATTTCGAGGTCGAGCAGTTCGACGTCAATGTCGAGCAGCGCTACAATTCGCACGGCGAGCGCGTCACCGTCGCGCTGGCGGTGGTCAAGGTCGATGTTGCCGGCGAGCATTTGATCTCGGCGGCCGAAGGCAACGGTCCCGTCAACGCGCTCGACGTCGCCTTGCGCAAAGACCTCGGCAAGTACCAGAAGTACATCGAGGGGCTGACGCTGATCGATTACCGGGTGCGTATCCTCAACGGCGGCACCGGCGCGGTCACGCGCGTCCTGATCGAGAGCGAGGACGAGAACGGCGACCGCTGGACGACGGTGGGCGTGTCCCCGAACATCATCGACGCCTCGTTCCAGGCGCTGATGGATTCGGTGATCTACAAGCTCGTGAAGTCAAGCGCGCCGGCGTAAGACCCGCCACGGCCGTCATACCCCGCGAAAGCGGGGTATCCAGTACGCCGCGGCTTCTCGGTCGCTCTCGGGCGTCTCGGAATACTGGATCGCCCGGTCAAGCCGGGCGATGACAGCTGGGTTGAGGAGAGGGCAGGGCATGATCGACCACATCTCCGTCGGCGTCAGCGATCTCGATCGCGCCGCAAAGTTCTACGAGGCGACGCTTGCCGCGCTCGGCCTCACGCGTCTCGTCACGCGGCCGCGGACGATCGGCTTCGGCAAGGCTTACCCGGAATTCTGGATCAACTTGCGCGAGGGCATGCCACGCGTCGCGCCGGAAAGCGGCGTGCACATCTGCCTGCGGACGAGGACGACCGATGAGGTCGATGCATTTCACGCCGCCGCGCTGTCCGCTGGCGGTGCCTCCGACGGCGCGCCGGGCATCCGCCCGCACGATCGCGTGCGCTATTACGCGGCCTTCGTCACCGATCCCGATGGTAACAGGATCGAGGCGGTGACGTTTCCGAGCGAGTAACCGTCAAAGCTTGCGCGCGACGTCCGGGGCCATCTGCTTTTCGGCCTCGGCGACCTGCGCAGCGGCCGCCTTCAGCTTCGGCAGAATATCCTCGACGCGATCGGCCTTGAGGATGTCGACCGAAAGGCCGGCGCGGATAAACTCGGTCTGCCGCATATGAGACAGCAGCGAGAACAGAGGTTCCCAGAAATTGTCGATATTGGCGAGCAGCACCGGCTTGGCGTGGCGGCCCAGCTGCTTCCAGGTCATCTGCTCGACCAGCTCCTCCAGCGTGCCGACGCCGCCAGGGAGCGCGACGAAGGCATCGGAGCGCTCGAACATCAGCCGCTTGCGCTCGTGCATGTCTGGGGTGACGATCATCTCCTGCACCCGCGTCAGCGCGTTCTCGCGCGCGCGCAGGAAGTCGGGGATGATGCCGGTGACGGTGCCGCCGTGATCGAGCACGGAGGTCGCGACCGCGCCCATCAGGCCGAGCGAGCCGCCGCCATAGACCAGACGGACGTTGCTCTCGGCGAGTGCCTTGCCGAATGCCTTGGCACCTTCAACGAAGCGGGGATTGGTTCCAGGGCCGGAGCCGCAATAGACACAGACGGTTTTGATCGTGCTCATTGGTGCCATGATGCATTGCAGCGAAGAGGCGTCAAGCCCCATCGGTGATTCGCAACTCCCGGAAATCTACCGGTAAATGACGGCAAACAATCGAATATTCGCCATCTGGCGGGGTGCGCAGGCATCGGGAAAGCTCTATATGACGAGCGAAAATCGTAAATTGCAGCGACGCCTGCATCCGGCGGGCTTTCAGGCTTCTTGATGGACCAACCTCAATCGTTCGACGACGCCGACGTTCCAGATCCTCCCGCGCAAGGACCACTGGAGCGGGCCACGCTGATGGGGACGCTGGCGCATCTGTGGCCCTATATCTGGCCGGGCGAACGCTCCGATCTGAAGATGCGGGTGGTCTGGTCGCTGGTGCTGCTACTCGCTGCCAAGCTGATCACGCTCACCGTGCCGTTCAGCTTCAAATGGGCGACCGACGCGCTGACTGGCGCGAACACTGCCCCGGTCGCGGCCGACAATTGGCACCTCTGGGTGATCGCCTCGCCGCTGCTGTTGACCGCGAGCTATGGCGCGATGCGCATCCTGATGGCGGTGCTGACGCAATGGCGCGACGGCATCTTCGCGCGCGTCGCCATGCATGCGGTGCGCAAGCTTGCGACCCTCACTTTCGTCCATATGCACGAGCTGTCGCTGCGCTTTCACCTCGAGCGCAAGACCGGCGGCCTGACCCGCGTGCTCGAGCGCGGCCGCGAGGGCATCGAGGTCATCGTGCGCATGGTGATCCTGCAGCTGATCCCGACCATCGTCGAGGTCACGCTGCTGATGGCCGTGCTGCTCTGGCAGTTCGACTGGCGCTACGTGGTCGCGACCCTGATCACGGTCACGCTCTACATGTACTACACCTACATCGCGACCGAGTGGCGGATCGGCATCCGGCGCAAGATGAACGATTCCGACACCGAGGCGAATACCAAGGCGATCGACTCGCTGCTCAATTACGAGACGGTGAAGTATTTCGGCGCCGAGGCGCGCGAGGCGCAGCGCTACGACAGATCGGTGGAGCGTTACGAAGAGGCGAGCGTCCGTACCTACACCTCGCTCGCGGTGCTCAATACGGGCCAGGCCGTGATCTTCACGCTCGGCCTGACCGCGACCATGCTGATGTGCGCGATCGGCGTCCGCAACGGCACCAACACGGTCGGCGATTTCGTGCTGGTCAACGCCATGATGATCCAGCTCTATCAACCGCTGAACTTCATGGGCATGGTCTATCGCGAGATCAAGCAGGCGATCATCGACATCGAGAAGATGTTCAATGTGCTGGGGCGCGAGGCCGAGATCAAGGACGCGCCCGATGCGCAGCCGCTGGTGATCTCAGCCGGCACCGTCCGCTTCGAGGACGTGCGCTTCGCCTATGAGGCGACGCGGCCGATCCTGAAAGGCATCACCTTCGAGGTGCCGGCCGGCAAGACGGTCGCCATCGTCGGCCCGTCCGGCGCCGGCAAGTCGACGATCTCGCGCCTGCTGTTCCGCCTCTACGACGTCTCCGGCGGCAAGATCCTGATCGACGGCCAGGACATCCGCGCGGTGACGCAGGATTCACTGCGCGCGTCGATCGGCATGGTGCCGCAGGATACCGTGCTGTTCAACGACACCATCCGCTACAACATCCGTTACGGCCGATGGGACGCCAGCGATGCCGAAGTCGAAGAGGCGGCACGGCTCGCGCAGATCGATCATTTCATCCGCATGGCACCGATGGGTTACGAGACCCAGGTCGGCGAGCGCGGCCTGAAGCTGTCGGGCGGCGAGAAGCAGCGCGTCGCCATCGCGCGCACCGTGCTTAAGGCGCCGCCGATCCTGGTGCTGGACGAGGCGACCTCGGCGCTCGACACCCACACCGAGCACGAGATCCAGGGCGCGCTCGACCGCGTGGCGAAGAACCGCACCTCGCTGGTGATCGCGCACCGGCTCTCGACCATCGTCGGGGCCGACGAGATCATCGTGCTGGACCAGGGCCGCATCGCCGAGCGCGGCACCCATGCCAAGCTGCTCGCGCAGGGCGGTCTCTATGCCAGCATGTGGAATAGGCAGCGGGAGGCCGAGGCGGCACGGGAGAAACTGGCCAAGATGGCCGACAGCGGCGAGGCGCCAAACCGGGAGCCGCCGCCGGTCGATGATGCCCTGACGGCGCCTGCGGCGGCGGAGTGACCTTGTCTCCGGTCCCAACTCTGGCCTAAACAGGCCCGCGCGACGACCCAAGCCATTAACCCCGAGCGGCAGATAACAATGTCCATTCTCGATTCGATCCAGCGTCAGATCCCGCCGATCCACAAGGAGGGGTATCCCTTCATCGGCGGCTTTGCGCTGGCAAGCCTGGTCCTGTTCTGGCTGTGGTCGCCTCTGGGGTGGATCGGCACGATCCTGACCGTGTGGTGCGCGCTGTTCTTCCGCGATCCCGTCCGCGTGACGCCGGTGCGCGAAGGGCTCGTGGTGTCACCGGCCGACGGCCGCGTCTCGATGATCACCATGGCGCTGCCCCCGGCCGAGCTCGGCCTTGGCGATAGGCCGCTGCCGCGCATCTCGGTGTTCATGAGCGTGTTCAACTGTCATGTGAACCGCAGCCCGATCGCTGGCAGGGTGGACCGCATTGCCTACCGGCCCGGCCTGTTCATCAATGCCGAGCTCGACAAGGCCAGCGAGGACAATGAGCGCAACTCGCTCGTGATCACGACGCCGACGGCGCGGATCGGCGTGATCCAGATCGCAGGTCTCGTCGCCAAGCGCATCGTCTGCTTCGTCAAGGAAGGGCAGGCGATCGGCGCCGGCGAGCGCTTCGGCCTGATCCGCTTCGGCTCGCGCCTCGACGTCTATCTGCCCCTGGGCACCAAGGCGCTGGTGTCGGAAGGGCAGACCGCGATCGCCGGCGAGACGATTTTGGCCGATCTCGCCGGAGACGACCCAAGCCGCTCTTACCGTTCCATTTAACCAATAGTCGATGCTTGCGGGCCTTCCGCCGCAATGGCGGAGGGGGAAACGGCTTGCTATATCTCGTTTTGAGGTGAGGACGAGCCATGACGCCCTATGATTTCAAGGACCCCGATACGCGCCGCCGGCGGTTCCGTCCGATTCCGGTGCGGATGCTGGTGCCCAACGTCATCACGCTGCTGGCGATCTGCGCCGGCCTGACCTCGATCCGGCTGTCGATCGAGGGGCGGATGACGCTCGCCGTCTACGCCATCGTGTTCGCAGCCGCGCTGGACGGCATCGACGGCCGCATCGCGCGCATGATCAAGGGTCAGTCCAAGTTCGGCGCCGAGCTCGACAGTCTTGCCGACTTCGTCAATTTCGGCGTGGCCCCCGGCCTGATGCTGTACTTCTGGCAGCTGCATGAGCTCGGCAATGCCGGCTGGATCGCCGCGATGGTGTTCGCGATCTCCGGCGGTCTGCGCCTGGCGCGCTTCAACGCCACCATGGACGATCCGAACAAGCCCGCCTTCGCCGCCAATTTCTTCACCGGCGTGCCGGCCCCCGCCGGCGCGATCACCGTGCTGCTGCCGATCTATGTCGCGTTCCTCGATCTCGGGCGCTGGCCCGTCGCGATGACCGCCGCCTACACGCTGCTGATCGCCTTCCTGATGGTGTCGCGCCTGCCGGTGTTCTCCGGCAAGACCAAGCGCATGCGCGTAGCGCCCGAGCTGGTGCTGCCGGCATTCGTCGCCGTCATCGTCTTCATCGCGCTCCTGATCGCCTATCCCTGGCACGTGCTCTCGATCGGCACGGTGCTCTATCTGCTCTGCCTGCCGCTCGGCTACAAATCCTACCGCGACCAGGCGCGTGCGTTGGAAGCCGGCGCGCCGGCGGACGGCGAAATCTCGTCACCGCCTTCGGCGCCGACGCTGACGAACCTGTCGGAGCCGCCCCAGGATGACGACCGGCCCGGGCGGCTGCACTGAGCGTTTCCTGCGGATATCTGCCATGAGGGCGCGCCGAGTTGGGTTGAGGCTCGATCTCGGCTATATCGCCCTGTGCCGGCGGCACCGCGCCAACAGCGGCCGCCAATCTGGGAGAGAACGCCGTGACTGATACCGCGACCGGGCCGCTGCCCGCTTCCGTCCTCGAAGCGCTGGGCCGCTATGACACGCCGACGATCTGCAATGCCATGGAGATCGTGGCGCCCGAGCGGCGGCTGATCGGCTACACCACCAAGCAGCTTGTCTGCCCGTTCCCCGATCTGCCGCCGATCGTCGGCTATGCCCGCACGGTCGCAATCCGCTCGGTGCTGAAATCCTCGCTTCCTGCCGAGGAGCAGTCCAAGCGACGCATCGACTACTACGAATATGTCGGCACCGGCCACGGTCCGCGCATCTCGGTGATCCAGGACATCGACGGCCCCGATGTCGGCTACGGCGCTTTCTGGGGCGAGGTGCAGAGCAACGTGCACAAGGCGCTCGGCTGCCTCGGCGTGATCACCGACGGCTCGATCCGCGACATCCCGCAATGGGCCCCGGGCTTCCAGGCGCTGGCGGGCTCGATCGGCCCGTCCCATGCCTGGGTGCATGCGGAGAGCTTCGGCGGCGAGGTGCGCGTTGCCGGCATGACCGTGAAGTCAGACGATCTGATTCACGCCGACCAGCACGGCGCCATCGTGATTCCGCTCGACATCGCGGCGAAGCTGCCCGAGGCCGCCGAGCTCTGTGGCCGCCGCGAGACGCCGATCCTGGAGATCGCCCGCAGCCCCGACTTCTCACTGGAGAAGCTGAAGGCCGCGCTGAAGCGCTCGGCCGAAATTCACTGAGGGTGGGCTGGGCGACCTACGGCCGCGATGCCGACCGTGGGGCGCCCTGTTCCGTCAGGAAGAGGGCGGCCTGATCCGGCTCGCCAAACACGGCGGCGGCGCATCCGATCAGGGTGAAGCCGCCCGCAAGGTCCCACAGGGTGATACCGTCCGCAGTGTCGGGGAGATGAATCAAGCGCGCCGCGATCACGGCGAAGCCGGCCTCGATAAAGAGCAGGATGCTGAACGCAGGCAGAACCAGCTCCGGCTCGAGCAGGTGGACGGACAGCGCCGCGGGAAGCGCGGTGAGAAGACTGAACAAGATCAACATGGCGAATGGCTCCCCACGATGGAGCGTGCCGTATAGAGACAGGATACCGCCTCGATCCAGCGTCACGGATGTGACGCAGGGCCGCAGTCGGGGACCGCGCGCAACGACGATCATGGACAAGATCATCCTGATCGCCGGCTCGACCGATGGCTTCGGCCGCCACGCACACGCGGCCCGGAACTGACTGGGCTGCCGGTCTCGCGCGATCGATCATAGTTAGCAAAGTGTTGAGATTCCGGCCGCCGGCCGGCCGCCGCGGTCGCCCGCGGGATGGCGCACCACACTGTCCGGACTTAACCTTTACGCGTCTTTAATGGCGCCGCTCTAGGGTCTGTAATGCGGTTCGGGGTTGAGCCGCACCAGCGGCCAGGACGGCCGTTGTTGCGTGGGCGTTGGAGTCGATAATGGATATCGCAACACTTGTCGGCCTGGTCGCGGGCGCCATTGTTGTGTCGTCGCTGATCCTGATGGGCGGCAGCTTCGGGATGTTCTACGACATCCACGCCGTCATCGTCATCTTCGGCGGTTCGTTCGCCGCAACGATGATCCGCTTTCCATTGTCGGCGATGGTGCACGGCGTGCCGCTGGGCGCGAAGTTTGCCTTCACCTTGAGCAGCCTTTCGGCCCACGACCTCGTCGACGAGCTCGCCCGCATTGCCGAGATCGCCCGCAAGCAGGGGCCGGTGGGGCTCGAAAAAGTCGAGACCGACGAGCCGTTCCTCGCCAAGGGTATCCGCTACGTCGCCGACGGTTACGACCTCGATTTCATTCGCGACAATCTGGAGCGGGACCGCGACAACTTCCTGATGCATCTCGACGAGGGCAGCAAGATCTATCGCGCGGTCGGCGACTGCGCCCCGGCGTTCGGTATGATCGGCACGCTGCTGGGCATGGTGCAGATGTTCTCCAACATGCAGGATCCCTCGAAGCTCGGTCCCTTCATGGCCACCGCGTTGCTGGCGACGCTGTACGGCGCCGTCGTCGCGAACCTGATCTGCTTGCCGATTGCCGACAAGCTCCATGGCAAGCTGCTCGACGAAGAGACCAACCGGACGCTGATCATCGACGGCATTCTGATGATCCGCGATTCCAAGAGCCCGACGCTCGTGCGCGAGATGCTGCTGGCCTATCTGCCGGAGAAGCATCGCCACGCCGAAGGTGAACCGGTGCCGGCCTGATCGGTCGGGTAGGGCGGTCGCGGAAAGCAGCCAATGGCCAAGAAGAAACGCGGCGGCGCACATGGAGGCCACGGCTGGTTCGTGACCTTCGCGGACCTGATGGCGTTGCTGCTGGCGTTCTTCGTGATGCTGGTCGCGTTCTCCACCCAGGACGCACAGAAGCTGAAGATCGTCGCCGGTTCGATGCGCGAGGCGTTCGGCGTGCAGACCGAAGCACGCTATTCCGGCATCGTCGAGTCCGATGGCTTGCCGACCCGTCCGCGGTTGAAGAACGTCGATCACATCCAGCCCGAGGATGCCTCCAACACGCCGACGCCGGACCAGGAGGATCGCGACAAGACCTCCGGCGCGAAGATCAAGGTCGACCGCAATTTTGCGCTCGCCGCCGCTTCGCTGCGCCAGGCCTTGCAGGACATGCCGGAACTGACGGAGATGTCCAAGCACATCATGTTCGAGGAGACCAAGCAGGGTCTCAACCTCGAGATCGTGGATCAGGATGGCCGCTCGATGTTCGCCGACGGCTCCAAGGTGCCTTACGACCGCACCCGCCGCCTGATCGAGAAGCTTGCGATTCCGCTCAAGGCGACGCCGCTGCGCGTTTCCATCGCCGGCCACA
Source organism: Bradyrhizobium sp. 1(2017) (assembly GCF_011602485.2). Taxonomy (NCBI): domain Bacteria; kingdom Pseudomonadati; phylum Pseudomonadota; class Alphaproteobacteria; order Hyphomicrobiales; family Nitrobacteraceae; genus Bradyrhizobium; species Bradyrhizobium sp. 1(2017). The sequence goes on from NZ_CP050022.2 coordinate 3,396,532, forward strand.
CCGCGGCGGGCTTCGTGCCGACCCGCAGCGAGTACGGCGCCTTCGATCTGTCGGCCGACCGGGCCAATGCCGTGCGCCAGATACTCGAACGCCAGGGCCTGCCGCCGTCGCACATCTTCGCCGTCTCCGGCAAGGCGGACACCCAGCCGCTGTTTCCGGACGATCCCTCGCTTGCAGCCAACCGGCGGGTGACCATCACCTTGATGCGTGAAGATCCTCCGCTGCCGCCAAATCTGAAACCCTGACGGTCTTGCATTACCATCTTACCTGAGGCATGTCGTCGCGCTGGCGATGAACGTTGCTACGGTGTCACAGCTTCTGTCTCGGCGGCTGCTATGGTGATGGGCCGTTGACAGGCGCGGCGGAAACGTCAAAAGGCGCCGGATCGAATTCAGGGACGAAACGTTTTCCACCCCCATGACGGCGAGCATCTCATCGACCGAGACCCAGGACGGGCAACCGGTCACATCAGGTTTTTGGGCCCTCACGCTCGGGAGCATCGGTGTCGTCTTCGGCGATATCGGCACCTCGCCGCTCTATGCATTCCACGAGGCCGTCAAGGGCGCGGCTCATGGCGAGCCTGTCTCGCGGGTCATCGTGCTCGGCGTGCTCTCGCTGATCCTGTGGGCGCTGCTGATCGTCGTCACCGCCAAATATGTCCTGCTGCTGCTGCGCGCCGACAATAACGGGGAGGGCGGCACACTCTCGCTGATGGCGCTCGGCCAGCGCGCGCTCGGGCGACGAAGCTGGGTCTTGCTCGCGCTCGGCGTCGTCGGCGCATCCATGTTCATCGGCGATTCCATGATCACGCCGGCGATCTCGGTGCTCTCGGCGGTCCAGGGTCTCAAGCTCGCGACTCCCGCGTTCGAGCACTATGTGGTGCCGCTCACCGTCCTCATCCTCGCGCTGCTGTTCGCGGTCCAGAGCAAGGGGACCGCGCTGGTGGCCTCGGCCTTCGGGCCGGTGATGGTGGTGTGGTTCGCCGTCATCGCGGTGATGGGCGCCGTCCACATCGCCGATGACCCCACCGTGCTGGCGGCGATCAATCCCTATTACGCGGTGCAGTTCGTGCTGTCGCACGGCACGATTGGCCTCGTGACGCTGGGCGCCGTGTTCCTAGCGGTGACCGGGGGCGAGGCGCTTTATGCCGATCTCGGCCATTTCGGCCGCAAGCCGATCCAGTCGGCCTGGATGTTCTTCGTGCTGCCCGCGCTCCTGGTCAATTATTTCGGGCAGGGCGCGCTGGTGCTGTCCGATCCAAGCGCGATCGAGCATTCCTTCTATCGCATGGTGCCTGAAAGTCTGGTGCTGCCGCTGGTCGGCCTTGCCACCGCCGCGACCGTGATCGCGAGCCAGGCGGTGATCACCGGCGCCTATTCGCTGGTCTATCAGGCGGTGCAGCTCGGCCTGCTTCCGCGCTTCGAGGTGCGCTACACCTCCGAGACTCACGCCGGCCAGATCTATCTGCCGCGCGTGAACCGGCTGCTGTTGATCGGCGTGATGCTGCTGGTGCTCCTGTTCCACACACCCAGCAATCTGGCTTCGGCCTATGGTATCGCGGTCTCCACCACCATGGTCGCCGACGGCATCATGGGCTTCGTCGTGATCTGGAAGTTGTGGAACTGGCGCGCTGCCACGGCTGCGGCCGTGATCGTGCCCTTCGTCGTCGTCGACCTGAGCTTCTTCAGCGCCAATCTGCTCAAGCTGCTCGAGGGCGCCTGGGTGCCGCTGCTGTTTGGCATTGCCATGGCAGGGACGATCTGGACCTGGCGGAAGGGTTCGGCAATCCTGATCCAGAAGACGCGTCGGATCGAGGTGCCGCTGGACGATCTGATCCGGAGCCTGGAGAAGCGGCCCCCGCATATCGTCAAGGGCACCGCGGTGTTCCTCACCAGCGATCCCGCTTTCGTGCCGACCGCGCTGCTGCACAATTTGAAGCACAACAAGGTGCTGCACGAGCACAACGTGATCCTGACAATAGAGACCGCGCAGACGCCGCGGGTCGATCTGTCGGAGCGGTTCCGCATGGAGAAGATCAGCGAGAAGTTCTCGAAAGTCCGCCTGCGCTTCGGCTACATGGAGCAACCGAACGTGCCGAAGGCGCTCGCGATCGCGCGCAAGCAGGGCTGGCAGTTCGACATCATGTCGACGTCGTTCTTCGTGTCGCGCAGGTCGCTGAAGGCTTCGGCGCAATCGGGCATGCCGTTGTGGCAGGACCACATCTTCATCGCGCTCAGTCGGTCCGCTAATGATGCCACCGACTATTTCCAGATCCCCACCGGGCGCGTGGTTGAAGTCGGGACCCAGGTCACCATCTAGAACGCAACTGCCATAGCCATGCAAATATGCATGGCTAAGCTCCAGAATCGGGCTAGGCTATGCCGGCAGCGCAGGACTATAAGCCGCGCGCCCTTTCTGCCATTGTGCAGTGAAGCATTTTAGAGGCCACCAGGCTCTCCCATGACAAGCGACGTAGTGATTACCGCCCCGGAAACGGCGGCGGCCAATGGGCATGGCGAGGCCCACACCACCGCCCGTTTCGGTGCGCTGACCCTTGGCAGCATCGGTGTGGTCTACGGCGATATCGGCACCAGCCCGCTCTACGCGTTCCGCGAAGCGGTGATGGCCGCCTCGGGCCCCGAAGGCGCGCCCACGCCGGCAGCCGTTCTCGGCGTGGTTTCCCTCATCCTTTGGGCGCTCATCGTCGTGGTGACGCTCAAATATGTCGTCATCCTGCTCCGCGCCGACAACAACGGCGAGGGCGGCACGCTCGCGTTGATGGCCTTGGCCCAGCGCGCCGTCGGCACCGGAGGTGCCACCGTCGTCCTGCTCGGAATCATCTCAGGTGCGCTGTTCTACGGCGATGCCGTGATCACGCCGGCGCTGTCGGTGCTGTCGGCGATTGAGGGCATGAAGGACGTCACATTACGGTTCGAGCCTTATATCGTTCCCCTGACCGTCGTGATCCTGGTCGCCCTGTTCGCGGTGCAATCCCGCGGTACCGCCCGCGTTGCCGCGTTCTTCGGTCCGATCATGTGCGTCTGGTTCGCGGTGCTCGCGGCCGCCGCGATCCACCCGATCATCGAGCAGCCGCAGGTGCTGTACGCGCTGAACCCGCTCTACGCCGTGTCGTTCATGCTTCACCACGGCGTCATCGGCTTCGTGACGCTGGGCGCGGTGTTCCTGGCCGTCACGGGCGCCGAGGCGCTCTATGCCGACCTCGGCCATTTCGGCAAGCGGCCGATCCAGACCGCCTGGCTGCTCATCGTGCTGCCGTCGCTGGCGCTGAACTATCTGGGGCAGGGGGCGCTCGTGCTCGGCGATCCCGGCGCGATCGTCAGCCCGTTCTTCCAGCTGTTCCCGCAAGGATTCTTCCGTGGCTGCATGGTTGTGCTCGCCACCATGGCGACCGTCATCGCCAGCCAGGCAGTCATCACCGGCGCCTATTCGCTAACGCGTCAGGCGATCCAGCTCGGACTGCTGCCGCGCTTCGAAATTCGCCATACGTCCGAAGCCCATTCCGGCCAGATCTTCATCCCGCGCATCAACCAGCTTTTGCTGCTTGCCGTGGTGCTGCTGGTGCTGCTGTTTCGCTCCTCCAGTGCGCTGGCATCCGCCTACGGCATCTCCGTCACCGGCACCATGGTGGTCACGGCGATGATGGGCTTTGTCGTGGTCTGGAAGGTGTGGCGGTGGTCGCCAATTGCGGCCGCGGCCCTGATTGCGCCGTTCCTGTTCCTCGATCTGACTTTTCTTACCGCCAACCTGCTCAAGGTGGTCGAGGGCGGCTGGGTGCCCCTGGCCCTCGGCGCGCTGATGATCATCCTGATGTACACGTGGCGGCGCGGCAGCCGGCTGCTGTTCGAGAAGTCGCGCAAGCTCGAGTTCCCGCTCGCCGACCTCGTGGCCATGCTGGAGAAGCGGCCGCCGCAGCGCGTGCCCGGCACCGCCGTGTTCCTGACCTCGGACCCGCTCAGCGCGCCCACCGCGCTGATGCATAGTCTGAAACACTACAAGGTGCTGCATGAGAAGAACGTCATTCTCACCATCGAGACCGCCCAGACCCCGCGGATCGACCCGGGCGAGCGGGTGAGGCTGGAGCAGATCTCACCGACCTTCTCCAAGGTGACGCTGAAGTTCGGCTTCATGGAATCGCCCAACGTGCCGAAGGCGCTGGCGATCGCCCGCAAGCTCGGTTGGCAGTTCGACATCATGTCGACCTCATTCTTCCTGTCGCGGAGGGCGCTGAAGCCGGCGGCCCATTCCGGCATGCCGCGCTGGCAGGACCGGCTGTTCATCTCGCTGAGCCGCTCGGCGAACGATGCCACCGACTATTTCCAGATCCCCTCCGGCCGTGTCGTCGAGGTGGGAACGCAGGTGACGATCTGATCGTCCATTTGGTGATCGCACTTCAAGTCGCTGCGATTTAGCTTTAACTTACGCCGCGCGGCTCAAGCCTTTGTAGCGCTTGATTTTCGCGTCCCGAGAGGCGAGGTTGCGCGCCGGCCGGGATCGCCCCGGCCGACAGGCGCGACGTTGGAGGATGATGTGGCGAACCAGGTACAAGATCTGACCCCGGACGAGGTCTCCAAGGGTGTCGAGGAAGGCCGCTATCTGCTCGTCGACGTCCGCGAGCCGAACGAGGTCGAGGCCGAGGCCTATCCCTACGGCGTCGTGGTGCCGCTCTCGACTTTCGATCCCAAGGCGATCCCGGATCCGCAAGGCAAGCAGGTTGTGTTCGCCTGCCGCTCGGGCAAGCGCTCGGTGACGGCCTCGCTGGCGGCGCAGGCGGCGGGCCTGCCTTACGACAAGCACCTCGCCGGCGGCATGCTCGGCTGGAAGGCGGCCGGACTTCCCAGCAAGGTCGGTGGCTGATCCGGCCGATGTCCAAAAGCTCGTCCCTGAACAAGGTCTTCGCCGACCTTCCCGTCACCATCTTCGAGGCGATGTCGCAGGCCGCGCGCGACAACAATGCCATCAATCTCGGCCAGGGTTTCCCCGACGATCCCGGGCCCGAGGACATCCGCCGCGCCGCGGCCGAGGCCTCGCTGAACGGCTACAACCAGTATCCATCGATGATGGGCCTGCCGGAACTGCGTCAGGCCATCGCGACCCACTACGGCCATTGGCACGGCCTCAAGCTCGATCCGATGAGCGAGGTGATGGTGACCTCCGGCGGCACCGAGGCGCTGACCTCGGCGATCCTCGCGGTGGTTCAGCCCGGCGACGAGGTGGTCTGCTTCCAGCCGGTTTATGATTCCTATCTGCCGATCATCCGGCAGGCCGGCGGCATTCCGCGCCTCGTCCGGCTCGAGCCACCGCACTGGCGGCTGAATGAGGATATGCTGAAAAGCGTCTTCAACTCAAAGACCAAGGCGGTGCTCTTCAACAATCCTCTGAATCCGTCGGCGGTGGTCTATCCGCGCGAGGATCTCGAACTGCTCGCGCGCTACTGCCAGGAGTTCGACGCCATCGCGATCTGCGACGAGGTCTGGGAGCACGTCACCTTCGACGAGCACAAGCACATCCCGCTGATCACCATCCCCGGCATGCGCGACCGCACCATCAAGGTCGGCTCGGCCGGCAAGATCTTCTCGCTGACGGGCTGGAAGATCGGCTTCGTCTGTGCCGCGCCGCCGCTCTTGCGCGTCGCCGCCAAGGTGCACCAGTTCCTGACCTTCACCACCGCACCGAACCTGCAGGCCGCCGTCGCCTACGGCCTCGGCAAGTCCGACGACTACTTCCTGTCGATGCGCAAGGACCTGACGCGGAGCAGGGACCGCCTGACCAAGGGCCTCGAAAGCCTCGGCTTCCCCGTGCTGAAGTCGCAAGGAACCTACTTCCTCACCGTCGACCTGTCGCCGCTCGGGCTCAACGAGAGCGACACCGAGTTCTGCTGGCGGATCGTGAAGGACTACAAGGTCGCGGCGATCCCGGTGTCGGCCTTCTACGAGCAGGATCCCGTGACTTCGGTGGTGCGCTTCTGCTTTGCCAAGAAGGACGAGACCCTCGACACCGCACTGGAACGGTTGTCGGACGCGGTGCGCGGGCGGAAGAGGTAGACCTGAGATGACGAACGTCGGCCGCTCCAGGCTTTGCCTCGGTTTTGCAATCGCCGCAGCGCTGACGTTGCTCTCGCCTCGCGCAGGCGCCGAGGAGCGGGTCGTCAACTTCTACAACTGGTCCAACTACATCGCGCCTGACGTCCTTGAGGCCTTCACCAAGGAGACCGGCATCAAGGTGGTCTACGACACCTTTGATGCCAACGAGACGCTGGAGACGCGCCTGATGGCCGGCAAGTCCGGCTACGACGTCGTGGTGCCCACGGCCTATTTCCTGCAGCGCCAGATCAAGGCCAACATCTTCCAGAAGCTCGACAAGTCGAAGCTGCCGAACCTCGCCAACGCTTGGCCGATGGTGACGAAGAATCTCGCGACCTACGATCCCGGCAACGACTTCGCCGCCAACTACATGTGGGGCACCACGGGCATCGGCTACAACGTCGCCAAGCTGAAGCAGATCCTCGGGGCCGACGCCAAGATCGACAGCTGGGACATCGTCTTCAAGCCGGAAAACCTTTCCAAGTTCAAAGATTGCGGCGTGCACATGCTCGACTCCGCCGACGACATCTTTCCCGCAGCGCTGAACTATCTCGGGCTCGATCCGAACTCGACCAAGCAGGCCGACCTCGAGAAGGCCGCTGATGCCGTCGCCAAGGTCCGCCCGTCCGTGCGCAAGTTCCACTCGTCAGAATACCTGAGCGCGCTCGCGACCGGCGAGATCTGCTTCGTGGTCGGCTGGTCCGGCGACATCATGCAAGCCCGCGCCCGCGCGGCGGAGGCCAAGAAAGACAACAGCAGCGGCGTCGAGATCGGCTACGCGATTCCGAAGGAGGGCGCGCAGATGTTCTTCGACAATCTCGCGATCCCTGCGGATGCAAAGAACGTCAAGGAAGCCTACGAGCTGATCAACTATCTCTACCGCCCGGATGTCGCCGCCAGGAATTCGAGCTTCCTGTCCTACGCGAGCGGCAACCTCGCCAGCCAGAAGCTGGTCGATCCGAAGATCCTGAACGACAAGAACATCTATCCGGACGAGGCGACGCTAGCAAAGCTGTTCGTCATCACGGCGCGCGAGCCGGCGACGCAGCGCATCATCAACCGGCTCTGGACCAAGGTGAAGACGGGAAGGTAGAGGTACACTCGCGTCATTGCTAGCTAAGCGAAACAATCCAGAATCTTTCCGCGGAGGCGCTCTGGATTGCTTCGTCGCTTCGCTCCTCACAATGACGGAGCAGCTACCGCCACCTTCGATGCAGCCACAGCCACTGCTCGGGATGCTCGCGTACCCAGCCTTCGACCACGCTGGTGATCGCCTGCGTCGTGCCCTGGATGTCGATCTTGCCGTCGGCGTCGCGCACCGGCTTGATCTCCTCGGTGAGCTCGCCGCGAAAGCGGCCGCCGGGCAGGCGGATGATGCGGACGCCGTGGATCGGGCATTCGATCTGGCGCAAGAGCCGTGCCAGCATCGGGTTGGCGCGGGTCTTGCGGCCGAAGAAGCTGACCTCGACGCCGCCGGTCAGATACTGATCGATCAGCATGGCGACGTGCTTGCCGTCCTTCAGCGCCTGCGCGAGCCGCAAGGGCGCATCGCGGCCCGCCGGGATCAGCGTGCCCATGTTGACCTGGCGCATTTCCTGGATGATGCGGTCGGCAGAGGCGATGTTCGGCCGGCGATAGAGGATCGCGGTATCCAGCCCATGCGCGACGCCAGCGAGCGCCGGCAATTCCCAATTGGCGAGATGCGCGGCGAAGATCAGCGCCGGCTTACCGTCGTCGCGGATCTGGTCGAACAGCTCGATGCTGCGCGGCGACAACTCGATCCGGCTCTTCTCGGGGTGATCGCGGTCGTAATTCCAGACGTGGTCGATATGGGCGAATTCGGCGCCGACGCGGCCGAGATTGTCCCAGACGCCCATCAGGATGCGCTCGATCTCCTCAGGCGATTTTTCCGGAAACGCCGCGGTGAGATTGGCGCGCCCGATGCGGTGCTCGCGCAGGCGCGGCCCGATCCGCTTGACGACGCGCGCAAAAAAGTCCGAGGTCCTGCCTGCATCGAAATAGCGCGTGGTGCGCAGCATGCCGACGGTCGCGGCGCCGATCAGGCTTCCGCCGACCGACTTGGTCACCTCCCGCGCGCGGGCCTTCATCCTCGCAGGAAGCAATTTCATGCGACCGGTCAGGCCGGTTCGCGGGTCAGGATCAGCGAGGCGTTCTGGCCGCCGAAGCCGAACGAGTTCGACATCACAGCGGTGACGCGGGCATCGCGGGCCTTGTTGCCGACGACGTCGAACAGGATCGTGGGATCCGGATTGTCGTAGTTGATCGTCGGCGGGATGCGCTGATGCTCGAGCGTGAGCAGCGAGAAGATCGCCTCGACCGCGCCGGCGGCCGAGATGGTGTGGCCGACCATCGACTTGTTGGAGGTGACCGGAATCTTCTGCGCGAGCTCGCCGAACACGGCCGAGGTCGTGTTGAACTCCATCTTGTCGTTCTCGGGCGTCGCGGTGCCGTGTGCGTTGATGTGGTCGATCTGGTCCGGCGTCATGCCGGCATCGGCCAGCGTCTTGTTCATGCAGCCGATAATCGGCTTCCCATCGGGAGACGAGCGGGTGCGATGGAAGGAATCGGTGAGCTCGCCGCAGCCGGCGATCACACCGAGGATTTTTGCGCCGCGCGCGGTGGCCGCCTCGTAGCTCTCCAGCACAAGGGCGCCGGCGCCTTCGGCCATGACGAAGCCGTCGCGATTCTTGGAGAAGGGGCGGGAGGCCGCCTGCGGCGGATCGTTCTGGGTCGACAGCGCCGAGAGCAGCGAGAAGCGCACCAGCGCTTCCGGATTCACCGTGCCGTCGGTCGCGACGCACAGCGCGGCATCTGTCTCGCCGCGGCGGATCGCCTCGACGCCGAGCTGGATCGAGGTCGCGCCTGAGGCGCAGGCGGTCGACAGCGAGATCGGCGAGCCCTTGGTGCCAAAGGCCTCGGCGAGATGCGCGGCGACCGAGCCGAACATGAAGCGGTGATGATAGGCGGTGTACTTGCCGCCGCCGGAAATGCGCAGCAGATCGTCATAGTTGAATTCGAGCTTGCCGACGGCGCGGCCGAGCTCGCTGCGCTGCGGCCATTCGACCTCGACCGGTGCGACCGCGAGGAAGAGGGGACCCGGAAAATCGGCCTTGGCACCGATGCCGGCCTGCTCCAGGGCTTCCTCGGTCACCAGCTCGGCCATCCGTTCGGACAGGGCGGTGGAGGAGAATGGATCGACGCTGACGAAATCGACAGTGCCGGCCATCGTGGTCTTCAGGCCGTCGACCGGAAAGCGCGTGATGGTGCGGATGCCGGATTCGCCGGCAACCAGCTTTGCCCAATTGTCGGCCTTGCCGGCGCCGAGCGAGGTCATGATGCCCATGCCGGTGACGACGACGACGGGACGCCCGAGTTTGTCGCGTGGTGCAGTCATGTCGATCCCCCGATAGAGCTTAGCATCCGCCAAAGCGCGACGCGCTTTAGCTCACCGCCTCGACCAGCGCCATGCCTTCGCCGCGCCAGTGTCCGGCTCCCACCACCACAATCTGGGTCGGCGCGCCCTGCATTTCAATCTCGGTGCCGGTGGAATCGTTCGGCGGGAACAACGCGCCGCGCGAGATCGCCAGGGCGGCGAGCGCGATGCCGAGCGGGAACTGCGTCTCCATGGCGTGGCCGAACATCGTACCGGTCGAGCGCACCGGCAGGTCCGCATGGTTCTTCAGGAAGCTGCGCTCTTCGCTCGTCGCCGGCTCAGCACCGGTCGCGCCCGTGATGATCGCGGCCTTGCCTTCGCGCTTCGGCAGCTTGGCCCAAAGCTTCTCCAGCGTCGCGGTCATGTCGCCGGTCTGCTTGCGCCTAGCGAGATCGGCAACGACGCTCGACAGCTTTGCGAACGGTTTTGCACCGCGCGCCTCCGCATGCGCCCGCGATTCCAGCACCAGGAACGCACCGGCCGAGCCGAGCGCGAATCCGGGATGGTCCTTGCGGGACCATACCGGCGCGAATTTGTCCTTCAAATTGAAGTCGCCGAATTCGTAGAGAACCATGAGGTCCTTGCGCTCGCCATTGTGCGAGCCGCCGATCAGCGCGATGTCGCTCTCCCCCGAGGCGATGCGCGCGAGCGCAATGCGGGCGGCGTCGGCGCCGGCGACCTCTTCGCCCATGAAGGTCCGCGAGGTGCCGCCGAGCCCGTGGACGATCGCGATATTGCCGGCGAGCAGGTTGGAGAGCTGGGCCAGGAACAGCGTCGGCCTGAGATCGCTCATCAGCCGCTCGTTGAGGAAGCCAGGCGCGTTGGCGCCCTTGGCCTCGGCCGTGAGCACGCCGCAGTCGACATTGAGATCGCGCTCGCCGCCGCCTGCGGCGACCACCATGTCGATTTTCGACAGGATGTCCTTGTTGCCCTTGATCCCGGCGGAATCGAGCGCCAGGCCGGCGGCATAGGTGCCGATGCGCTGCCAGGCTTCCATCTGGCGCTGGTCACCCTTCTTCGGAATCTGGCTGTCGAAGGTAACGGGCATCAAGGGGTGGAAGATGTAGGGCGCAAAGCCCTTCTCGTCGACATTGATGCGCTTCTCCTGGAGCGCGGTCCAGTTGGCGTCCAGCCCCTCGCCCAGCGAGGTGGCAAGCCCAATGCCGGTGATCCAGACTTCCGTCTGGCCGGGCTTCGAAGCAGTTTCAGTCATGGCGATACGGCCTGTTGCGGGAAGCCGACGCGCTTGGCGATCGCGTCCATGTGTCCGCGCATATTCGCATTGGGGAACGGGATCTGCGTGAACGTGAGCGTCGAGTTCGCGCGCAGCTTGCCGCCGACCCGGATCTTGGCTTCGGTCACGGCGTAACCCGAGCCCTGATGGGACAGGATCGCCTCGATGCTCATGACGTCACCGGGGAAAACCGAGCCGCGGACCTTGGCCTCCTTCACGGCGGCGAGGATCGGCATGCGTTCGAACTTCAGAACGCCGAGCTGAAGCCAGCCCGAAGCCTGCGCCATCGATTCGATCAGGAGCACGCCGGGCATCAAGGGATAGCCCGGGAAGTGCCCCTCGAAGATGGTGCTTGCGTTCGGAACCTGGGCCTCGACGACGATCGTCTTCGCGTCGACGTTGAGGTCGACGATCCGATCGATCATGTGGAAGTATTCGAGTTGCATGGCTGCGCGCTTAGGCGCTCGCGCCCTTGGCCGCGACGAGCTCGTCGATGCGCGCGCACAGGTTCTTCAGGACGAAATACTGCTCGGTGGTCGCCTTGCCGTCGTTGACCTCCTGGGTCCACTTTTCCAGCGGGAGCTTGATGCCGAACTGCTTGTCGATCGCGAAGGCGATATCAAGGAAATCGAGGCTGTCGATGCCGAGATCGTCGATGGCATGGCTATCCGGCGTGATCGTGTCGCGCGGGATGTCGCAGGTTTCAGCGATGATCGTGGCGACCTGATCGAATGTGGAAGACATCACTAAGCCTTTGATATATTGCGGATATTTATCAGATTTCCAGAGTGGCGCGGTGGGTGGGCATCGCGCCCCTGATGACGCCCTCAAACCCCCCTCTGGCCGGGTCGAAAGCCCGTATATCGGAGCGCCGCCCTGAGTTCAATGGAGCCGGGCAAGCCAACGGGGATAGCATGAGACAGGGCTGGGGATGCCCGCGATAGCCGGTTCGCCGAGCGTACGGCCGCAAGACGAGCCTAAATGTGCGGCGTCGTGATCTTGGCGCAGTCGCGGCGGCCCATCAGCACGCAATCCTGGGTCCGGCGCAGGTCGGCGATGCTTACCGCGAGCCAGATCCCGATCGCGGTCAGGGCGATGGTAAAGGCGAGTGCTGCGATGTTGGCCAGCATGCGATGGCGGTAATCGTCCGGTCCGCTGCGGGGCTGCTCGTAGCGCGACAGGTCGAGCGACTCAGGCGTCGCACGCAACGGCTGCACGGTACCGTTCCCCCGGCGATCCATCGGAGAAGGCGAGGTGCGCGGCCTGAACTGGAGCACCCGGTGCTCGTCATCAGAGCTTATGGGCCGCTGGGTTTTCATGGGGAAAGGATCACTCCGAAGCAGCGATTTTTAGATAGCATACGTGACGAAGGTGTTGCAGAAAATCTTCTCAACGTGCGCGCGTATTATCTGGTGGCACTATTTTGCATAGCGCACCGTCAATCGTCACGGGCCGGCCGCGACGCGGCGAGGAAATGCGCGGGGTGCGTTGCAGCAAAGGCCGGGGAGCTCGCGCCTCCTTATCCCCGTTCACATCGGCTTGTGATCTCCGCGGGCCGCCCAACGCATTTTGCCGACCGAGGGGCCATGCCATAGTCCGGGGAACCTGATCCCCCAATTTACAATCATGCAAGGGACCGTTCGACCATGACCAATACGCGCGAGCCGAGAGTGCATCCGGTCCCGATCCTGGCGCTTCGGCCGACGCAGATGACGGTCGGCATGCGCGAGGTCAAGGAAAAGCGCAAGCGCTGGCGCGAGCACGACAGCAAGAAGCAGGCCGACCTGCTCGGCAAGCACATGATCCCCGTCGTCTACGGACCCGATGAGCGCTATTACGTGATCGACCATCATCATCTCGGCCGCGCATTGCATGACGAGGGCATCAAGGAGGTGCTGGTCACCATCGTCGGCGACCTCAGAATGGTCGAGCGCGACGCTTTCTGGGGCGTCATGGACAACAAGCGCTGGGTCTATCCCTACGACGCCAAGGGCGAGAGGCGGCCGTTCCGCGACCTGCCGAAATCGGTCGTCGACCTCAAGGATGACCCTTTCCGCAGTCTTGCCGGCGAGCTCCGCCGCATCGGCGGCTTCGCCAAGGATACGACCCCGTTCTCCGAATTCCTGTGGGCCGACTATCTGCGCCGAAAGCTTTCACGCAAGGCCGTCGATGCCGATTTCGGCAAGGCGCTCGAGAAGGCGATGGTCTCCGCCAGAAGCAAGGATGCGGTCTATCTGCCGGGTTGGTGCGGGCCGGCAGAGGATGATTAGGAACGCAACCCGATGAATCAGTCGCGTTGGAAGATCTTGGCGCCGGGATAGATGCGCCGCGCATACGTCACGACCAGAGCGCGGTCCTGGGTTTCCAGGAACGGCGTTCGGATCTGGCACGACCCGACGATGAGGTGCCACAAGCCATTGAGCTTCCGGATGACGACGTCCATTTGAGTAATCCTCGACCACTTCGCATGTCAGCAGATGATGCCTGGTGCGGACAACCTGCGTGATCGCGCGCACAAGATTTCTGGCGCTGTTCACGACCGCCGCAAAACAACGGCGATACTTGTTAGTTGGTTATGGCACGCGCCTTGATAAGCCGGACCTCATCACAGACGCTTGAGCGACATCATTTTTCGTGCCGATGAAACCGTCCTGAAACAGACCGGCCCCACTTCTATGGCGTAGTCGAGCTCACACAGGAGGCCAAAATGCGCCGTCTGGTTTTCGTTCTTGCCGCGCTCGCCCTCGCCTCGGCCGGGATTTCGGCATCCTTCGCCGCGGTTCATCATGCCAAGACACTGACATTCTCCGAGCGCTTTGCTCCGGCGCTGGAGTTGATGGGCAAACGCTAGCGGAATAGCAGCTCGCGGGCGCAAGCAACGCAGATCACGCCGCGATCCGGCATCCGGATGGCGCGCACATAATTGACATGCCGCAAATCCTGGCCGCTGCAAGCCGCTACGGTCGCGATGCATGAGGGGCGAACACGCGTTGCTGGCAATGCGGGAGGCGAGTGAGCTCCGGATCATGCCGACCCGGAGACGCGACAATGAGCCTGATCCTGCGCATTCTGTTTGTTATCGCCGGTGCCATCACCGCGCTGTTCGTGGCGCGCGATGCGCTGAACTTCACCATCATCCAGACCCTTGTCGCCATCCTGCTCGTGACCGCCGTGCTGCTGGCCGGAAGCCTCTGGAGCCTGCGGCGGAAGACGTGAGTGACACGGAGAACGTGAGTCGGGCCGGGCAAAGGGCCGGATGTTCAACGCGCAGCAATCCTGGCGTGGATCCCGGCTCTGCGCTGCAGCGTTGCACGCTGCAGCGCATCCGGGACACGAATGCGGCTTATCGCAACGGCTTCTTGAGCAGCGAGAAGCGATCGGGATCGAGGCCCATCGAGGGCTGCAGCATCGGGGCTTCGACGCTCCCGAGCGTCTTGGCGGGAGGGGCCGAGAATACCGGATCGTTCGGCACGTCGCGCTGCGAGGTGGCGCCGCGCCAGCGTTCGAGCACGGCGCCGACGAAATGCATGTCGTGACCGGACGTGACCGACGGCACGCTCGAGATGGTGGCTTCGCCGCGCGGCAATTGATGCGGCGGCACCTCCTTGAAGCGCAAGCGCGTCGGCAGCGCGACGCCTTCGCCGAAGGCCAGCACCTCACGGGTGCCGAGCGAGGGCACGAAGGACAAGAGGTTCGCGGCCGCGTCCGACACGGCGGCGCGAAGCAGCGCCTGGTCGCGGTCGTTGGCAAGCCGCATCGTGAACAGCGTGTTGCACTGGGAGATGATGGTGGCGTCGAGCTCCGCGGGGCGCTGCGTGATCAGGCCGAGATAGACGCCGTATTTGCGGCCTTCCTTGGCGATGCGCGACACCGCCTTGCGGGTCGGGCCGAAGCCGACGTTGCGGTCGGCGGAGGCGTAGCGGTGCGCTTCCTCGCACACGAACAGCAGGGGCGACACGCCGTCGCTCCAAAGCCCGAAGTCGAAGGCCATGCGGCAGAGCACCGAGACGACGGAATCGATCACTTCGGCCGGGAAGCCCGCGAGCTGCATCACCGTCATCGGCTTGCCGTTGGCCGGCAGGCGGAACAGATGGCTGATGACCTCGGCCATGGTGTCGCCGCCGACATTGGCGTTGTCGAACATGAAGGCGTAGCGCGGGTCGTTGCGCACGGCCTCGATGCGCGAGATCAGCTTGTGATAGATGATGCGCGAGGAGCGGTTTTCCAGCTTGCCCATGCGCTCGTCGATCAGCGACATCAGGTCGACGAGGCGGTAGGGCACCGGCGTATCGACTGTGTAGCCAACCTGCTTGGGATCGATGCGCTTCAGACCGATGCGGTCGGCGTTCTGGTACTGGGTGTAGACGCCCTTGGCGAGCGGGATCACTTCGGCGAGGATGTCGAGCTCCTCGGGCACGCCGGCGCGGCCGCCGAACAGCACGTCGACGATTTCCTCGAAATTGAACAGCCAGAACGGCAGCTTCAGGTTTCGCGGATTGAGCACCAGCGCGCGGTCGCCGAAGCAGCGGCCATATTCGTTGTGCACGTCGAGCAGGAAGATGCGCAGGTTCGGCCGCGCCTTTAGGATCTCGTTGAGCAGAAGCGAGACGCCGGTCGATTTGCCGACGCCGGTCGACCCGAGCACTGCGAAGTGCTTGGACAACATCTCCTCGACGTCGACATAGGCGACGACCGAGCGGTCTTGCTGGAGGAAACCGACGTTGATCTGGTCCGAGCCGGTCGGCGCGTAGATCGTGCGCAACTCCTGGCTCGTGATCAGGTCGACGGCATCGCCGATGGTCGGATAATTGGTGACGCCGCGCTGGAATTTCGCCTTGTCGGCGGCATTGAGGATCTCGCCGAGCAGGTCGACCGAGGCGATCGCGATGTAACTGTCGTTGCCCGACAGGTTTTCGCAGGAGACCTCGGTGATCATCGCGACGATGACCGAACTGGCGCAGCGGATACTGACGAAGCGACCGACAGTCGCCCGAACCTCCGAGACCGGCATCCGGCTTTCCGCCAGGAGCCCGACCCGGGCCAGCGATCCGCGAACAGAAATCACGCGTCCAAAGGATGTCACGATGAGAGAACCTGGCAAGAGCAAGGGGTTTGGCCAGGACTATGCGCGGCCGTGGCTGCACAAACGGTTAAGCCGCAGGCGTGGCCGCTTCGTTAAATCCGCGGTAATTCCGCGATGAAGGCTCGCTCCCGAGCCTGTCTCGGAACATAAATGGCAGAGAAAGCTGCATTTCCGGCTTCAGGGGAAGGCTGAGGGCGTTTAGGAAGATTTTACCATTCGGCCAGTCAGGCCCGCGCTTCGGGAACAATTGTCATCGTGCGCGGGGGCGGGGTTCCGAGCCGCTCCGCTGCTGATTTGTTGACGGGACCTAATCATTTGTACATTAGTACAAATGATCCGGCTTTACGGCCGCCCGCGGGCGCGTGAGCACGTTGCAGCCCGACGCCCGATCGCACGATCCACGGTCACGGATCGCAGCCACGCTTGGCAATCACCTTTGGAGGAAAGCATGCAGCCCGAACCGATCCTCGATCTCGCTCATCTCGGCCACATGGAGCTCTTGACGCCTAAGCCCGACGAGAGCCTGAGATTCTTCGTCGACGTCATGGGCATGACCGTCAGCGGGCAGAAGGGCGAGTCGGTCTACTTGCGCGGCTGGGACGATTACGAGCGCTATTCGCTCAAGCTCACGGCCTCGAAGACATCGGGCATGGAGCATATGGCGCTGCGCGCGCGCAGCCAGCAGGCGCTGGAGCGCCGGGTCGCGGCGTTGAAGGGTTCCGGCTTCGACATCGGGTGGATCGACGGTGACATGGGGCAGGGGCCGACCTTCCGCTGCCGCGATCCCGATGGCCACATCGTCGAGCTCTATTACGAGACCGAATGGTATCAGGCGCCGCCGGAGCTGAAGCCCGCACTCAAGAACCAGGCGCAACGCTTTCCGGCGCGCGGCGTCAACGTTCGCCGCCTCGATCATCTCAACTGCCTCGCCGTCGACATCAAGGCCAACCGCGAGTTCTTCGAGAATTATCTCGGCTGCCGGCTCACCGAGCAGATCGTGCTCAATGACGGGCGGGAAGCGGCGATGTGGCTGACGATGTCGAACAAGAGCTACGACTTTGCCTATTCGCTCGATCATTCCGGCACGCCCGGCCGTTTCCACCACGTCACCTACGCGCTCGACAGCCGCGAGGAGATTCTGCGCGCCGCCGACATCTTTCTGGAGAACGGGGTGCATATCGAGACCGGGCCGCACAAGCACGCGATCCAGCAGACTTTCTTCCTCTATGTCTATGAGCCCGGCGGAAACCGCGTCGAGGTCGCCAATGCCGGCGCACGTCTCATCCTCGCGCCCGACTGGAAGCCGATCGTGTGGACCGAAGAGGAGCGTAAGAAGGGCCAGGCCTGGGGCCTCAAGACGATCGAGTCGTTCCACACCCACGGCACGCCGCCAGTGGAGATCAAGAAGCACGCTTGATTGCGTCCTGCCGCTAATCCACGGACGATCGCACGCGCGCGATCGTCTCGCGCACGCCGGTCCAGGCCGGCTTGCCCGGCGCGAACTGCTTGCGCAAGAAGGTGACGAGCTCCTCGACCTGTGCATCGCTCATGCTGTTTCTGAAGGCAGGCATGTAGCCGAGATCGCTCGACACCGGCTCGGTGATGCCGTGCAGGATCGCCTGCACGAGATTGTCCGATGTCGCGCTATGCAGATTGCTGTTGAGCGCCAGTGAGGGCCGGGTGCCGAACAGCGGCAGACCGCCGACCTCGTGGCAGACGGCGCAGGCGCCGAGATAGAGCCGCGCGCCGGTGGACGAGGCCGCGGAGACTTGCGTTGTGCTCTCGAATTTCGCGGCGAGCGCATCCTGCGCTTGCCGGTCGGTCGCCGTCTCGTTGAACGAGTTCAGATAGACCGCCATCGCGCGAATGTCCTGGTCGGGCAGAGCCTTGAGATCCCTGACGACGGGCGCCATCGGGCCGGCCGCGACGCCGTGGTAGCGAGAATGGCCGGTGCGCAAATAGGCGAAGAGCTCATCTTCGGTCCACGGGATCGGTGCGTGCGAGATCGAGGTCAGCGGCGGTGCTTCCCAACCCTCGGCAAAGCCGCCGGCGAGATAAGCGTTGCGCTGCTCGGCGCCGAGCGTGTTGCGCGGCGAATGGCAGCCGCTGCAATGGCCGAGACCCTCGACGAGATAGGCGCCGCGGTTCCACTGCTCGGACTTCGCGGGATCGGGCTTGAATTCCGTTGTCTGGTGGAACAGCGCATTCCAGCCCGCGAGCAGCGGCCGCAAATTGAATGGGAAGGCGAGTGTATTCGCCGGTGCCGTCGCGCGCACTGCGGGCTGGGCCATCAGGTAGGCATAGAGCGCCTGCATGTCGGCGTCGCTGGTCTTCGCAAAATGCGTGTAGGGGAAGGCGGGATAGAGCTGCCGTCCGTCGCGATGCACCCCGTCGCGCATCGCGCGCTCGAAGGCCGGATAGGACCAGGCGCCGATGCCGGTTTCGACGTCGGGCGTGATGTTGGTCGCGTGGATCGTGCCGAACGGCGTCTGGAGCGCGCGACCACCGGCGTTGGGCGCTCCGCCGAGGCTGGTGTGGCACTCCGCGCAATTGCCGAGCGCGGCGAGCTGCTGGCCGCGCGCGATGGTCGCTGCGGAATAGACCGACGCATCGGGCCGCGCGATCGGCGCGATGGCGCGGGCCGGAAGCAGCGCCGCGCCGATGCCGATCGCGGCGGTGCAGACGGCCGCAATCGTCGCGACGAGACCGGCGCGCTTGGAGAAGGGATTTTCCCAGACGCGAAACGGCGGCGAGGCAGGAGCCGGCAGCGCCTGTGGCGTCGCCGGCGCATCCCTATGCAGCCCTTTCAGGATCCGCTCGGGCGTGAATGGCGGCTCGCGAAAGCGCACGCCGGTGGCATCGAAGATCGCGTTCGCGATCGCCGCGGCGCTCGGCACCGAAGCGGATTCGCCGACGCCGAGCGGCGGCTGGTCCTGACGCGGCAGCATCAGCACGTCGATCTTTGGCACGGCGGGGAAGGGGATGATCGGGTAAGCACCCCATTCGCGCGCCGCCACCGCGCCGCGCTCGAAGGAGACCTCCTCCATCAGCGCGCGACTGGTGGACTGGATGACGTTGCCGTGGATCTGGTGCCGCACGCCGTCCGGATTGATCATCAGGCCGGAGTCCTGTCCCGCGACGATGCGTGTGACGCTGACGTCGCCGGTCGACTTGTTCACGGCGACATCGGCAATCCAGGCCGACCATGCCGCGCCATAACCGGGGAATTTGCTGTGGACGTAGAGCGCATAGGCAAAGCCGCGCCCGTGCACGACCTCGCCGTCCTTCTCCTCACGCACGGGGCGCGGCGTCCAGCCGGCGCGCTCGGCGACCGCGTTGACGAGATCGATCGCGCGCGGGTCTTTCAAATATCGCAGGCGGTATTCGATCGGGTCGACGCCGGCCTCGGTCGCGGCCTCGTCGATATAGGATTCATGCGCGAAGGTATTCGGCAACGCCGAGACGCCGCGAAACCAGGACGCGCGCACGATCGGCGGCATGTCGTGGGCGACCACGCGCATGTGGTCATAATCATAGGGCGGGATCGCGGTGCGGTCGCCCATCTGGAGCACGGCGGGCTCGGGCGAGACCCGCCCCGTCAACAGCAATGCCAGCGTCGGGGCGGCGTTCGAGGGATAGCGCGTGGCGAGATCGTAACCGGCGACGCCGCCGTTCGCGTCCAATCCGCCATTGACGTCGATGAGCTGGGCGGTGCCCTTGGGCTCCCAGGCGTGCTCCTGCTCGCGGGTCAATTGCACGCGGACGGGCCGGCCAACCGCACGCGACAGCAGCAATGCGTCCGCGGTGACGTCGTCGGCACAGTTGCGGCCGTAGCAGCCGGCAGCCTCCAGGCGGACGACCTCGATCTCGCTCTCGGGCCGCTCGATCAGCAGCGCCAGATCGCTGCGCAGCACATGCGGGTTCTGCGTGCCGGACCAGACGCGGATGTTGCCATCCTGGAAATCGGCGACCGCACAGGAGGGGCCGATCGAGGCGTGCATCTGATACGGCCAGACGTAGGTGCGCTGCATCGGCTTGGCGGCGCCGGCAATGGCGGCATCGACGTCGCCCTTGTCGATCAGCGTGCGCGGCGTCGATGGATTGGCGCGCAGCGCGGTCTCGACATCGGCAAGATCGGTGAGATCAGGCGTCGGCTTCCAGCTCACCTGGAGCTGTTCCGCCGCGCGGATCGCATTCTCCTCGCGCTCGGCGACCACGCCGACAAAATCGCCGATGCGCACCACGGCCTTGATGCCGGGAATGTCGCGCACCGAGGTTTCATCTACCGCGATAAGGCTGGTGCCGACGAACGGGCCGGCATCGACGCCGGCATAGGGTGGCCGCACCACGCGGCCGTGCAGCATGCCGGGCACACGGATATCGTGCACGAAGGTGAGCTCGCCCGTGGCCTTGCCGGGCAGGTCGACGCGCGGCATCGACTGGCCGACGATGGCGTAGTCGCCGACGGGCTTCACGGCGACGTCGTCGGCGAGCTCGAGGCGAATGGTTTCGCCGCCGATCAGCTCGCCATAGCTGACGCTGCGATTATCCTGACCGCGCACGAGGCCGTCCTCGATCCTGAGATCGGTCTCCGGCAGCTCGAGCCGTTCGGCCGCGCGCGCGATCAGGAAGTGTCGCGCCTGCGCGGCGGCCCTGCGCAGGGGGACGGCGGTGATCTGGATGGTTTCGCTCGCGATGGTCGCACCTTGGTTGGGCACCAATGCGGTATCGCCGAGCACGACGACGACGCGGGCAAAGGACACGTCCAGCTCTTCGGCGACGATCTGGCCGAGCGCGGTGCGGATGCCGGTGCCGAGATCGACATGGCCGTTATAGGCCGTGACCGAGCCATCCGCGGTGACGCGGATGAAGGTCTCGGATGTGACCTCGTCCACGGTGCGGACGACGACGAGCGAACCGGATGGCCGCTCAGCTCCGTTCGGGATCGGGGAGGCCATCAATCAGCGGCCTCGATGAGCTGGCCTGATGCACGCATCACCGCGCGCAGGATTTCAACATGGGTGCCGCAGCGGCAGAGATTGTAACGCAGCGCCACCATCGCCTCGGTCTCGGTCGGTCGCGGATTGACCGCCAGCAGCGCCTTGGTCGTCATGATCATGCCGTTGAGGCAATAGCCGCATTGTGCGGCCTGCTCGTCGATGAAGGCCTGCTGCACCACATCAGGCTTGTCGCGGGTGCCGAGGCCTTCGAGCGTCACGATGTCGCGCCCGATGCAGCCACTCACGGGAATCACGCAGGAGCGTGCGGCTGCGCCGTCGATCAGGACAGTACAGGTGCCGCATTCGCCGAGGCCGCAACCATATTTGGGGCCATTGAGCTGAAGATCATTGCGCAGCACATAGAGCAGCGGCGTCTGGCGTTCTGCCGTGACGTCGTGGATTCTGCCGTTCACGGTGAGGCGGATCAGTGTCTGCGTCATCCTCGTTCCCAAGCCCGCGGCTAAGTGCTGCAAAATCCATGGCGCGACGATACCGTTTGTACACAAACGTGCAAGCCATGCATGCCGCACTGCAGCGTGACTTGCCTTCTTTGTGGACAGGCCGGATAGGCAAATGAGGTTTTATGCGGCAGCCGCATCTTTTGCGCCGCACCGCCGCTTGACAGCACTCGGCACCGCGCGCAACATCGTTCGTACACGAATGATAACCGCGGTGTCTGCTGGCTCTGACATGGTGATGGATACGACGAGCGCTGCCATCGACAAGATCCGCTGCGATGCCTGTCCGGTGATGTGCTACATCAAGCCGGGCGCGGCCGGCGCCTGCGACCGCTACGCCAACCACGACGGCAAGCTCGTTCGCGTCGATCCACACGTGATCCTGGAGCGCACCGTTTCGCATGGCGGCAAGCTCGTCCCGTTCAGCCGTACCGAAGACTGGGACGGCAAGATCGTCCACGAGCCTTCGACCTTCGTCACCGCGATCGGCGCGGGGACGACCTATCCCGACTACAAGCCGGCGCCGTTCATCGTCTCCGCGGAAGTCGATGGCGTCGACATGGTGACTGTCGTCACCGAGGGCATCTTCTCCTATTGCGGGATCAAGGTGAAGATCGACACCGACCGCTATCTCGGTCCAGAGACCGCGACGGTTCGCGCGCAGGGCGAGGCGGTCGGCCATGTCACGACGAGTGAATACGGCTCGCAGATGCTGTCGCTCGGCGGCGTGCATCATCTCACCGGCGGCTCCAAGAAGGAGGGCCGAGTCACCTGCGACACGCTGATGGATCTCGCCAATTGCAAAGCCGTGGAGCTGACCATCGACGGCGGCGCGAGCGTGGTGGTGCAGGCCGGCCAGCCGCCGATCGTGAACGGCGTGAAGGAAGAGCGCATGCGCGTCGGCTGCGGCTCGGCGACGATCGGCATGTTCGCCAAGCAATGGCATGGCAAGGTCGACGAGGTCGTCGTGGTCGACGACCACATCACCGGCGTGCTCAGTGAGCATCAGGCCGGCAAGCTGCTCGACATCGCCGACACCGGCATCAAGATGAAGGGTCGGCGCTCGACACCCGGCCGCTATTTCCAGGTCGCCGACCCCGGCACGGGATGGGGCGGCACCAACATCTCCGATCCGCTGGCGATCCTCGGCCCCTTCGACAAGAAGGAGGCCAAGGCCGGCCTATCGATGCTGATGGTCTCCACGACCGGCGAACATTCGTCCTATTACGTGCTCGACGAGGCCTTGAATCCGGTCGAGACCGAGATGCCTGCCGACCTCAAATTCTCGGTCGAACGCATCCAGGAGAATTGCGAGCCGGCGCTGTGCACGGTGCTGTTCATGGCTGGCGCAGGGGGCTCCTTGCGTGCGGGCGTCACCGACAACCCGGTGCGGCTGACGCGATCGGTGAAGGACGCGCTGACGCGCGTCACCAGCGGCGGTGCGCCGGTCTATGTCTGGCCGGGTGGCGGCATCACCTACATGGTCGATGTGACGCAGATGCCCGCCGGCGCGTTCGGTTATGTTCCGACACCGGCGCTGGTCGCGCCGATCGAGTTCACGATGAAGCTGTCCGACTATGCCGCGCTCGGTGGCCACATGGACTACGTCAAGCCGCTCTCCGAGGTGCAGGGCGGCGACGATGTTCGCCAGCTGCCCTGGCAGAACCCGATTCCGGGACCTGGGGCATGACGCGGCTCCCGCAAATCGCATTGCTGTCTGATGGCCGGCGGCTGCATTTGCAGGATGGGCCGATTGATCTGATCGTGGAGGCGAGGGGAGAGACGGGTGCGGTGCGCGCGGCCTATGAGGCCGCGGCCCGGCGGTTCACCGGACTCCTCGACGAGCTCTGCGCGGAACTGCCGGAGCTGCGAACGGCTGCCGGGGAGCGGACATCGCTCAAGGGCGTCGTGACGCGGCGGATGCACGCCGCAGTCGCGCCCTATGCCGCTGACGGCTTCATCACGCCGATGGCTGCGGTTGCCGGCAGCGTCGCCGAGGAGATCCTGGGCGCGATGCTCGGTGCTGCGACACTCGATCAGGCTTATGTCAACAATGGCGGCGACATCGCGCTTCACCTTGACAGGGGTGAGCATTTCTCGGTCGGTCTGATGGACCGGCCGGATCGCGCCGGCGTGATGCGGACGATGACGGTGAAGGCGGAAGATCCCGTGCGCGGTGTCGCGACCAGTGGACGCCATGGCCGCAGCTTTTCGTTCGGCATTGCCGACGCGGTGACCGTGCTGGCGGCGACGGCGTCGCAGGCCGATGCGGCAGCCACGATCATCGCCAATGCCGTGGATCTGCCGGGACACGAGGCCGTCATCCGCAAGCCCGCCAACGAGCTTCAACCCGACAGCGATCTCGGCGCGCGCCTCGTCACCCGCGATGTCGGCGCGCTGTCGCACGATGAGGTCGCGACTGCGCTTGAATCTGGCGCGGAATGTGCACGGCGATTGTTCGATCGCGGATTGATCGAAGGGGCCGTGCTGCGGCTTTGTGGTGATATGCTTGTCATCGGACTTAGGGATATAGAAGAGCAACGATCGCGCTCGCTCGTGCTGGAGAACGCGGTTGCCTGAACGGGGAAGTGAAACATGAGCGCGATCATCCGCAAGATCGTCACCGTCGTCGAAGAGACGCAGATGGAGATGGGCCGCCAGGTCTCGCCGCCGACCCGGCGCGCGGCTGCAATCGCCGTGATCGAGAATCCCTTCGCCGGAAAATATGTCGAGGACCTGTCGCCGCTCATCGCGATCGGCGAGGAGCTTGGCGAGCTGCTGTCGAAGCGCGCGGTCGCCGCGCTCGGCATCGATGGTGCCAAGGCGCAGAGCTACGGCAAGGCCGCAGCCGTCGGCGAGAACGGCGAGTTGGAGCATGCGGCCGCGATCCTGCATCCGAAGATGGGCGCGCCGGTGCGTAAGGTCCTGAGCAAGGGCGCGGCGCTGATCCCGTCGTCGAAGAAGCGCAGCGGTCCGGGCACGACGCTGGACATTCCGCTGGGGCACAAGGACGCAGCCTTCGTCCGCAGCCATTTCGACGGCATGGAGGTGCAGATCAACGATGCACCGCGCGCCAACGAGATCATGGTCGCGGTCGCCGTCACCGACAGCGGCCGTCCGCTGCCGCGGGTCGGCGGGCTGACGGTTGCGGAGATCAAGGGCGAAGACGGTTTGAGATGAGACGATCCGGAGAGCCGGGCACAGGCTTTCCGATCAAATCGATTGCGAAAGACAGAGAAGTTCAAAAACTGGAGGTTGGGATGCGAGCAAGAAATTACTTCGTCGGCGCGGCCTTCGCGCTTCTGGCCGGCGGCATGGCCCATTCGGCCCTGGCGCAGGACATCAAGATCGGCGAGATCAACAGCTATTCGCTGTTGCCGGCCTTCACCGAGCCCTATCGCAAGGGCTGGCAGCTCGCAGTCGAAGAGATCAACGCGGCCGGCGGCATCAACGGCAAGAAGCTCGTCGTCATCTCCAAGGATGACGGCGGCAAGCCGGCGGATGCGCAGACGGCGGCCAATGAGCTGGTGTCGAGCGAGGGCGTGGCAATGCTCGCGGGCACGTTCCTGTCGAACATCGGCCTTGCGGTCAGCGACTTCGCCAACCAGAAAAAGGTGTTCTTCCTCGCGGCCGAGCCGCTGACGGACGCCATCACCTGGTCCAAGGGCAACAAATACACTTTCCGCCTGCGTCCTTCCAACTACATGCAGGCGGCGATGCTGGTGGAGGCCGCCAGCAAGCTGCCGGCGAAGCGCTGGGCGACGATCGCGCCGAACTATGAATACGGCCAGTCGGCGGTCGCGGTGTTCAAGAAGCTGATGTCGGAGAAGCGTCCTGACATCCAGTGGGTCGACGAGCAGTGGCCGCCGCAGGGCAAGATCGACGCGGGCCCGGTGGTGCAGGCGGTTGCCGCCGCCAACCCGGAAGCAATCCTCAACGTCACTTTCGGCGCCGACCTCGTCAAGCTCGTGCGCGAAGGTAACACCCGCGGTCTGTTCAAGGGACGCGAGGTCGTCTCGTTCCTGACCGGCGAGCCCGAATATCTCGACCCGCTCAAGGACGAGACGCCCGAGGGCTGGATCGTCACCGGCTATCCCTGGTACTCGATCAAGACGCCCGAGCATGATGCGTTCCTCAGGGCGTACCAGGCCAAGTTCAACGACTATCCGCGCCTCGGCTCGATCGTCGGCTACCAGACCATCAAGTCGGCGGCAGCGATCCTGGCCAAGGCCGGCTCCACTGATCCGGAGAAGCTGATCGCAGCGGCCGAGGGGCTGTCGATGCCCTCGCCATTCGGCGAGATCACCTTCCGCAAGATCGACCATCAGTCGACGCTCGGTGCCTATGTCGGCAAGACGGCGCTGAAGGACGGCAAGGGCGTGATGGTGGACTCCAGCTACAAGAAGGGCGCGGACTATCTGCCCAGCGACGCCGAGGTCGAGAAGCTCCGCCCGAAGGATTGATCTCCGCTGCCGTAGGGTGGGTTAGCCGAAGGCGTAACCCACCACGGTCTGCATCCGCAAAAGCAGAAGAGGTGGGTTACGTTGGGCTAACCCACCCTACGAAGCTCTCTCCTCCCGTAAAGGCGGCGAGAGGTGACGTCAAACCTAACCCGGACCGCCGATGGCCTTTTACGTCGTACAGTTTCTGACCGGTCTCGCCAGCGCAGCGTCGCTGTTCCTGGTGGCGTCGGGCCTGTCGATCATCTTCGGCGTGACGCGGATCGTGAATTTCGCGCATGGCGCCTTCTACATGATCGGCGCCTACATCGCCTTCACGCTCACCGAGCGGCTTTCGGGCGCGTTCGGTTTCTGGGGCGGCATCGTGCTGGCGGCGCTGGCCGTGGCAGTGATCGGCGTCATCGTCGAGATGGTGCTGCTCCGCCGCATCTATCATGCGCCGGAGCTGTTTCAGTTGCTCGCGACGTTCGGCCTCACCTTGATGGTCGAGGACCTCGTCGTCCTGGTCTGGGGACCCGACGACCTTGTCGGGCGCCGGGCGCCGGGCTTCAGGGGCGCGATCGATTTCTTCGGCCAGAACATCCCGAGCTACGACCTGTTCCTGATCGTGCTCGGACCTGTTGTGCTCGGTATTCTCTGGCTGCTGTTCCAGCGCACGCGCTGGGGTGTGCTGGTGCGAGCGGCAACGCAGGACCGCGATATGGTCGCCGCGCTCGGCGTCAATCAAAAGTGGCTGTTCACGAGCGTGTTCGCAGTTGGCGTCTTCCTCGCAGCCCTCGGCGGAGCGCTTCAGATCCCGCGCGATGCCGTGCACCACGCCATGGACCTGCGGATCATCGTCGAGGTCTTCGTCGTGGTCGTGATCGGCGGGCTCGGCAGCATCGTCGGCGCCTTCGTTGCGGCCGTGCTGGTCTCCGAGCTCAATGCCTTCGGCATCCTGATCTTTCCGAAGATCTCCATCATCCTGGTCTTCCTGGTGATGGCGGTGGTGCTGATCGTGCGTCCCTGGGGCCTGTTCGGCAAGCCGGAGGCGGCCGCGCGCAAGACCCCCGGCCTTACCGTCAATCCCTGGCGGCCGCTGACGTCGAACGAGCGGTTGGTGGCGCTTGCGGCGCTCGCCGTCGCGGCGATGCTGCCGCTGTTCGCCGGCAATTATCTGCTCACGGTCGGCTCGGAAATCGCGATCTTCGTGATCTTCGCCGTCAGCCTGCACTTCCTGATGTCGGTCGGCGGCCTCGCGTCCTTCGGCCACGCCGCCTATTTCGGCCTTGGCGCCTACGGCGTTGCCTTCCTCGCCAAGATGGCGGGGTTGCCGATGATCGTTTGCCTGCTGCTGGGGCCGCTGCTCGGCTGCATGGGCGCCGCGGTGTTCGGCTTCTTTGCCGTGCAGCTTTCCGGCGTCTACTTTGCGATGCTGACGCTCGCCTTCGCGCAGATCGTCTGGTCGATCGCGTTCCAGTGGGTGAGCGTGACGGGCGGCGACAACGGCATTTTGGGCGTCTGGCCGGAAAAATGGGCGGCGAGCCCGTCGAACTTCTATTGGCTTGCGCTCGGCGTCGCGGCGCTGGTGACGGTGGCGCTGCGGGCCATGGTGTTCTCGCCGTTCGGCTATGCGCTTCGCGCCACGCGCGACTCGCTTCTGCGCAGCGAAGCCATCGGCATCGATGCCAAGCGTATCCAGTGGACCGCCTTCGTGATCGCCGGCACGACCGCCGGCATCGGCGGTGCGCTGTTCGCCTATCTCAAGGGCAGCGTCTTCCCCGACAATCTCGGCATCTCGCTGTCGGTCGATGCGCTGGTCATGGTGTTGCTCGGCGGCGTCGAGACGGTGTCGGGCGCGGTGATCGGGGCCATCGTCTACAAGGCGCTGAACATCTGGCTGGTCAGCCAGACCGACCTGTCGAAGCTCGTGCTCGGTGGCTTCATCATGCTGATCGTCGTCGTCTTCCCCAAGGGGATCGTCGGCATGCTCGAGATGCTGGCGCAGCGCCGCAGGAAATCATCGCCGCCGGGATCTCCTTTGCTCGCCAAGCCGATCGAGTCTGCCGAATGAGCGTCGCACCCCCACTTCTCGCGGTCGAAGGCCTGACCAAATCCTATGGCGGCATCCACGCCGTGCGCGGCGTCTCGTTCTCGCTGCGGGCCGGCGAGATCCTGGCGCTGATCGGCCCGAACGGGGCCGGCAAGAGCACCTGCTTCGACATGCTCAACGGCCAGAACAAACCGGACTCCGGCCATGTCCGCCTGCTCGGCGAGGAGATCACCGGCAGGAAGCCGCGCGAGGTCTGGCGGCTCGGGGTCGGGCGCACATTCCAGATCACGGCGACCTTTGCCACCATGACCGTGCGCGAGAACGTGCAGGTCGCGCTGATCTCGCACGGCAAGCAGCTGTTCAATCTGTTCGGCTCGGCGCCGAAGTTCGACCGTGGAGAGGCTGGCCGTCTGCTCGAGCTGGTCGGCATGGGCGGCTATGCGGACCGGCCCTGCGGCGAGCTCGCCTATGGTGACCTCAAGCGGCTCGAGCTTGCCGTCGCGCTCGCCAACGAGCCGAAGCTGCTCTTGATGGACGAGCCGACCGCGGGCATGGCGCCGCGCGAGCGGGTCGACCTGATGCGGCTGACCGCGCAGATCGCGCGGGAGAAATCGATCGGCGTGCTCTTTACCGAGCACGACATGGACGTGGTGTTCGAGCATGCCGACCGCATCATCGTGCTCAACCGCGGTGCGCTGATCGCGGAGGGCTCGCCGGCGGAGGTGCGCGGCAATCCGCAGGTGCAGGCGGTCTATCTCGGCGAAGGCCTCGTCTACGACGCCCGCCATCGCGATGGAGCCTCGGCATGAAGCTGACGGTCGAGGCGCTCAACAGCCATTACGGGCCGGCGCATATCCTGTTCGACATCGGCTTCGAGGTCGGCGAGGGCGAGGTTGTCGCGCTGCTCGGGCGCAATGGCGCCGGCAAGTCGACGACGTTCCGCTCGATTGTCGGCCTCGTCGCGCAGCGGACCGGCCGCATCATGTTCGGGGGCAAGGACGTCTCGGTGCGCCCGACACACGAGATCGTCCGCGAGGGGCTCGGCTACGTGCCGGAGGAGCGGCGTATTTTCACGGATTTGACCGTCGAGGAGAATCTCGAGGTCGGCCGTCAGCCCAAGCGTCCAAACGCGCCGTATTGGACGCGCGAGAAGCTGTTCGCGCTGTTTCCAAATCTGGGTGAGATGAAG
Source organism: Bradyrhizobium sp. 1(2017) (assembly GCF_011602485.2). Classification (NCBI taxonomy): domain Bacteria; kingdom Pseudomonadati; phylum Pseudomonadota; class Alphaproteobacteria; order Hyphomicrobiales; family Nitrobacteraceae; genus Bradyrhizobium; species Bradyrhizobium sp. 1(2017). The sequence continues at coordinate 3,425,543 of NZ_CP050022.2, forward strand.
AACCGCCCGGGCGGCCGCATGAGCGGCGGCGAGCAGCAAATGCTGACGATCGCGCGTACGCTGATGGGAAATCCGTCGCTGGTTCTGCTGGACGAGCCCTCGGAGGGTCTGTCGCCGAAGATCGTGGAGCAGATGGTCGACGCCATCCTGACGATGAAGAAGGAGGGCGTCAGCATCGTCGTCTCCGAGCAGAATCTGCATTTCGCGCGGCTGATTTCCGATCGCGCCTACATTATCGAGCGCGGCCGCATCTGCTTCGGCGGCACCATGGCCGAGCTCGACGCGCGTCCGGATATCCGCGACGCGCATCTGTCGTTGTGAGGGCGGGGAACGGATGGCGAGAAGCGTTGCGGCAAAGAAGAGCGTGAAACCGGCAAAACCGCCTTACGTCCTCGACGAGCAGGTCGGCTTCATCCTGCGCCAGGTCTGGCAGCGCCACAGCTCGATCTTCTCCCGGGACATCGGCACCAATCTGACGCCGACGCAATGGGCGGCGTTGTCGAAGCTCGCCGAGACGGGTGCGTGCTCGCAGAACCAGCTCGGTCGTCTCACGGCGATGGACGTTGCGACCATCAAGGGCGTGATCGACCGCCTGACCGCGCGCGGCCTGACCGAGACCAGCCAGGATCCCGAGGATGGCCGGCGGCTCCTTGTCAGCCTGACGCGCGCGGGTCAGCAGCTCGCCGAGAAGCTGGCGCCGAATGCGCTGGCGATCACCCGCGAGACGCTGGCGCCGCTCGACGCAAGAGAGCGCGAGACGCTGATGACGCTGTTGAACAAGCTGCGATAGCGAAGACGGAAGCTCAGGTCTTGCCTGGCCATTTGGCGCGGTAGCGGATTTCGCTGCCATCGTCGAGGCGTCGCCACGTTCCAAATTCCGGCGTATGCGGTGCCCGGGCCGTCAGGTCAATCGGATAGATCCGGCTCGGCTGGCCCTGGATGTTCACGGCGAGTTGCCGGTGCGAGGTTCGAAACGCGAGTTCGACTTCACCTGCGATGACGCGCTGGTCGCCGTCGCGATAGAAGGCGGCCGGGGTCACTTCGCCGGGCATGGTGTTCAGGTCGGTTTGCAGTTCGATGGTGATCCCCTGCGCTGATGTCGGCACCGTCGCCCCCGCTGGAAAGCGAACCTCGAACACGAGCAGGGGATTGCCGCCGTTCCGGTTGAGCCATGGCGTCGCAGTGGCATAGGCATAGGCAATGTAGATGCCGATACCGGCAACGCAGAGCAGGGCGGCGACCCCGAGGGATTTCAGGCTGTTGCTCGCGACGCTTCCATTGCCTGGGGCCGTGCCTGGACGCGACACCAGCCGGCTGGCGAGCACCGCCCCACCGATCGCCCCCATGGGGGAGTAGACGAACAGTGCCAGCAGGCCCGATGTGATCGGGTCCGCCCGATCGCCAAAATCGAGCAGGGAGAACAGCACAAAGATCGCGACATAGCCCGCCACCGCACCGGCGACGCCGGCGGCAACCCGCGACGAACTCTTCATGATCTCCTCGGAGCTTGAGAATGGGCGGCCCTCGGAGGGCTGTCCGCATTAGACGCAGCAAGCAGGAGACTCGTTCAACCTTATCGAAGGGACGCGCGGAGCGGCGCGCGCTCCGGCAGCGTCACTTGGCGACCACCTCGGGCACCTTGCCGGCCGGCGGCGTGTTGCGGCTGCGCTGGGTGCGGACGATGCCGTCGATGATGGTCATGCCGATGCCGGGGAGGTCGCCGAGCTGGACGCTCTCCAGGATGTTCTTGCCCGGCGAGTGCTGCGCCTTGTCCATGATGACGAAGTCGGCGGCGCGGCCGACCTCGATCAGGCCGCAATCGAGCTGGCGCATCCGGGCGGTGTTGCCGGTGGCAAGGCAGAAGGCAATCTCGGCCGGTAGCTCGCCCAGCGAGGACAGCATCGACACCATGCGCAAGATGCCGAGCGGCTGCACACCGGAGCCGGCCGGCCCGTCGGTGCCGAGGATGACGCGGTGCAGCTCGTTCATTTCGCGTGCGATCCGCAGCGTGTACAGCGCCGACCGCTCATTGCCGTTGTGAACGATCTCGAGCCCGCGCTTGCAACCCTCGCAGATGCAGCGGATCTGGTCGTCGGGGAGGGCGGTGTGGCCGCCGTTGATGTGGCCGACCACGTCGGTGTCGGCCTCCAGCACTACGTCCTTGTCGATCAGGCCGGAGCCGGGGATCGACGGGCCGCCGGTGTGGATCGTGCTCTGGATGCCGTATTTGCGCGCCCAGCCGACCATCTTGCGTGCGGTCGGGCCGTCCTTGACGCCGCCTAGGCCGACTTCGCCGAGCAGCTTGACGCCGGCGGCGGCCATCTCCTTGAAGTCCTCCTCGACCATCTCGCATTCGATCACGGGCGCACCGGCGTGAACCTTCACGCCGCCCGGGCGCAGGGTCCAGAACGCGCGCTGGGCGAAGATCGCCATCGCCTTGAGGCCCACGACGTCGCGGGGACGGCCGGGCATGTGCACCTCGCCCGCCGAGATCATGGTGGTGATGCCGCCATGGAGGGAGCTGTCGATCCAGTTGATCTGGTTCTGGCGCGGCGTCCAGTCGCCGGCGACGGGGTGTACGTGGCTGTCGATCAGGCCGGGGGTCACCGTGGTGCCGTTGGCGTCGACGATGGTGGTCGCGCCTTCCGTGTTGAGATCCTTGTAGCGGCCGATCGCGGTGATCTTGCCGTTCTCGGCGACGATTGTGTCGCCGTCCAGGATCGGCTTTTCCAGGGCGCCGGACAGGATCAGGCCGATATTCCGGATCACGAGCTTCGAGGGTCCGACGGCCTGGGGTGCGTCATGCGCCATGGAGAGGGCTCCTTATTCCTAACTGCAACGCTTCCGATCTTGGGCAGCCTTGACCGCGGGATCAAGCCGGATTATTCATTAGTATACGAATGATCGTGTACAAACGACGCATAGCTGACCGCCTCGGAACCGCATTGGAAGCGACAGGGAAGGTGTGATGAGCAATTTCAATCAGGAAAGCGTTTTGAGCGTCCACCACTGGACCGACACGCTGTTCTCCTTCAAGACCACCCGCAGCCCGACCTTCCGTTTCCGCAACGGCGAGTTCACCATGATCGGGCTCAAGGTCGGCGAGAAGCCGCTGCTGCGGGCCTACAGCGTCGCCAGCGCCAATTACGAGGAGACGCTGGAGTTCTTCTCGATCAAGGTGCCGGACGGCCCGCTGACCTCGCGCCTCCAGCACCTGAAGGAAGGCGACGAGATCATCGTCAGCCGCAAGGCCACCGGCACGCTGGTGATCGACAATCTGGAAGAGGGGCGCAATCTTTACCTGATCGGCACCGGCACCGGTCTTGCGCCCTTCCTGAGCGTGATCAAGGACCCCGAGATCTACGAGCGCTTCGAGAAGGTGGTGCTGTTGCACGGCTGCCGCCACGTCAAGGAGCTCGCCTATGGCGAGATGATCACCGAGACGCTGCCGAAGGACGAGCTGATCGGCGACTACATCCGCGATCAGCTGATCTACTATCCGACCGTGACGCGTGATCCCTTCCGCAATCGCGGCCGCATCACCGACCTCATCACCTCGGGCAAGCTCTTCGCCGACATCGGGCTGCCGGCGCTGGAAGCCGCCCATGACCGCGTCATGATCTGCGGCAGCCCGGCGCTGGTCGCGGATACGCGCGTACTGCTGGGCGAACGCGGCTTCATCGAGGGCAATCACGGCGAGCCGGCCCAGTTCGTGGTCGAAAAGGCCTTTGCCGAGCGCTGAACCCGCAATTCTTGCCCAATAAGACCGTATTTTCGCCGCCCGCCGCCCGTTGCGGCGCCGATTCGGCGCTTGATACACTGTGGGAACGAATCAGCGGAGTTCCCACATGGTTGCGGACAGCGACAGCAACATCGCCTGGCACCGGGTCCAGTTGAAGAAGAACCGCGCCGAGTTGAAGGCGCTGGAGACCGCGCGCTTCACGATGGGCGAGATCGCTTCGTCGAAGCGCAACGGCCAGACCCAGAAGACCCTCGCGGAACTCAAGCGCAAGATCGCCCAGTCCGAGCGCGTGATCGCCGATCACGACAAGCGCACGCGCCGACCGCTTGCGACCGACCTGCAAAGCCTCAGCAACGGCAGCTGGGGCCATTGGGACGCTTACACGCAGCAGCAGCGCAAGGCTGGCCAGCGGTCTCCTGGGCGCGGATAGGCGCCTCGATCGAGGCGCTCGCTCCCCTTGCAGGGGCGGCGCCGCCTACCATTTGGGTGGAACGCCAGCAACCAGCCCGGTGATCACCATGACAGTGCGCCTCGATTTCACCAGCGAGGCCTTCTTTCGCGATCCGCCCAAGGCGATTGCGACGCTGCGCATGTCCGGCCCTGTGGTCGCGACACGTTTTCCTCTCATCGGCGACGTCTGGATCACCACGACCCATGACGCCACTGCGCAGGTCCTGAAGGACGGCGCGACCTTCACGCTGCGAAAGGAAGATGGCGACGTTGCCGGTCTGCGCTGGTGGATGCCGAGATACGTCAGGACCATCGCCAACAACATGCTGACGATGGACGAGCCTGATCACACCAGGCTGCGCAGCATCGTGGACGAGGCATTTCGTCGACGCGCCATCGTCGCGATGGAGCCGCGCATCCGCGCCATCGCCGACGGTCTCGCCGACGAGCTCTTTGCGAACGGAAATCCGGCCGATCTCGTCCAGCGCTACGCGCGCATCCTGCCGCTCGCGGTGATCTCCGAGCTCCTGGGCCTGCCTCCCGCCGACCGTCCGCGGTTCATCGCCTGGGCCAACGAGATGTCCTCGCTGACCAATGTCGTCAGCTTCCTCCGCCTGCTGTTCGCGTTCCGCAAGATGCGTGCCTATCTCGAACGGCAGTTGCAGATCGCGCGCGAACGGGGCGGCGAGGGCTTGATCGCAGAGCTGGTCCAGGTCGAGCGCGAGGGCGGCCAGATCACGCCGGACGAAATGGTCTCGATGGTCTTTCTATTGCTTGCGGCCGGTTCGGAGACCACCACGCACCTCATCAGCGGTTCGGCTTACGAATTGCTCAGGAATCCCGGGTTGCGGGACTGGCTCGAGCAGGACTGGAACCGTGTCGGCCTCGCCGTCGAAGAGTTCCTGCGCTTCGTCTCACCGGTGCAATTCTCCAAGCCGCGCTATGTGCGGCGGGATGTCGAGGTCCAAGGCGTGCGCCTGAAGAAGGGTGATCGCGTCATGGTGATGCTCGCCGCGGCGAACATGGATCCGGCGATGCATGACCGCCCGGAGGGGCTCAATCTCGAGCGCAAGCCGAACCGCCACATCTCGTTCGGGACGGGAATCCATTTCTGCCTCGGTCATCAACTCGCGCGTATCGAGGCGGCCTGCGCGCTGGAGGCGCTGTTCGTGCGATGGCCGAAGCTTGGATTGGCCGTCGATCCCGCCGAGATCCGCTGGCGCAGGCGGCCGGGCTTGCGCGCGATCGCGTCGCTTCCCGTCGCGGCCGAGGGCCGGGGAACACAGGCGGCTACACCCAACGAAGCGAGCGTCGGTCGTTCCCTCGCTGCGGCGAACTAAATCGGCCCTCCTTCGGAAAATCTTCGTCGCGTGCGATCGGTCAGGAACGGCGTGCCGTCGGTGTTGTTGTCATCAGGACATCGGAAGGGGCGATGAGTTCCGCGCCGTCCATGTCGCAGATCGACACCTGACGGGAGACAGCATCATGACCGGCAAGATGCCGCCTGTTCCGACCGAGAACCAGAGCCGCAAAGGAACCGGCGATCGCAAGCAAGTGTCCGCAGATGACGCGCCGCGCGGCCAGCAACGCGTGCAAAATCCGGACCAGCAGGGTCAGCAGGGCAACATCAAGCAGAACACGACCAATCAAACTCATCAGCAGGATCGCTGAGAGGGTAGAGCGGCCACCAGCGGCCGAATCCGATAACGGCGCAATAGACGCACGAAGTCTTCAAACGATGACTGCAAGAGGAGAGACCGATGCCAAGTGGGCACGGCAGCAAGACGCACTTCAGATCGGGCATGCATGGCAAGGGCGACGGCACCGGCGCCTTGACCGACGTGCCGAAGGACATGATCGGCGACAACATGGTCCTGTCCAATCGCGACAAGAAACAGCATTCGGACATTCGGGGCATGGACGGCAAGTCCATTCAGACCGAACAATATCAGGACCACGCCGCGAACCGGCTCGACGAGACGCCGGACGACGACGAGACCTGAGTAGGGACGTTCCTCCGACCACCTCGCGGACCGGTGTTCAGCCGGTCCGCTTTTTTGTGGCCGCGAGATCGCGCTCCCACCCGAACACGGAGCGGCCGTCGAGATCGGGCGAGGCGGCGCGCTCGCCGGCGATGTAGGCCTCGACCGAGGGCCCTCGTGCGGTCCGTTCCAGCCGCCGCGCCTGATCGTCGAGCCGCTTGATCGCCTGCATCTCTTCCTCGCGCCCGAGCTTGGCGTTCTGGATCGCGCCCTTGAGCACGCGAATGGTCTCGTCATAGACCTTGATCGGAACGGGATAGGGGTGCCGGTCCTTGCCGCCATGAGCGAGCGAGAAGCGCGCGGGGTCCTTGAAGCGATAGGGCGCCCCGTGCACGACTTCGGCCACCATCGCAAGTGAGCGCACGGTGCGCGCACCGACGCCGGGCGTCAGCAGCAGCTCCGGGAAATCGACCGGCCCGCGCTCGGCGGCGGCAGCCAGCGTTCCGTGCAGGCGCCGCGCGAACACGTCCTTGGGCCGGACGTCGTGATGCGCAGGCATGATCAGGTGCGGGAGCAGGGCTTGCGCCGGCTCAGTCCCGGTGAGCCGTTCGAACTCCGAGACGATGCGATCCGGGCCAAGACCACTCAACAGCTCGAGCTGCGCGGTGCGCGAGACGTCGGCGCGATGGTCGGTGAGGTTGACGATCTCGCCCTGTTGCGGGCCATCGATGGCGCTGTGCGGTGCGTCGACAAAGCTCTTGAGCGCCTCGGAGTGCCAGTGATAGCGGCGGGCCTGGCGCTTGTCCCCGTTCATGCCCTGCTGCACCACCGTCCACTTGCCGTCGGCGGTGACGAAGAAGCCGTGAAGGTAGAGATCAAAACCGTCCTGCACCGCGGCGCTGTCCACCTTCGCCACCAGCCGGCTGGCGCGCGTCAATCCTGCGCCGTCGAAACCGACGCGCTCGCCGAGTTGCAACAGTTCGTCCGGCGTCTTGCGCGAATGCTGTCCGCGTCCCCCGCAGACATAGATGCCGAGCTCGTCCTGGAGCGGTCCGAGGCCACGCTTCAGCGCGCCGATCACGGATGTGGTGATCCCGGAGGAGTGCCAATCCATGCCCATCACGGCGCCGAACGCCTGGAACCAGAACGGGTGCGACAGGCGCTGCAGAAACGCATCGCGGCCGTAATGATGCACGATCGCCTCGGTGACGATCGCCCCGAGCGAGGCCATGCGGCTTGCAAGCCAGGGCGGAACCCGTCCCGTGTGGAGAGGAAGATCGGCGCTGCCGGTACGTCGAGTCATGAGGGCTTCAAGCTAACGCAGTTCGGCCACGGTTGCATCAGCGGAATGCTGCGTTGCACGGGCCGAGGGAGCCAAGCGCGGCGGAGCGCGTTGGCGAGCAGCAATGCAATACCGGGGACTTCAATGAATTGGCAGGCCCTCATGGCCGACATCGAGAGAATGTTCGGGTGGATACCGTCATGGATCATCGGTCTCGGCCTCGTCGCCGGGGCGATCCTGCTGGCGCTGTCGTTCTATCGGCTCGCGGTCTGGATGCTCAACCGCGCCTTCGGAACCCGGCTTCCGCTCCTAAGCGTCTTTATCGAGCGCACGTCCGGGCCGGCCCAGCTCGCACTGTGTCTGGCTGCGGTCGCGCTGGTGCTGCCGCTGGCGCCGCTCAGCGACGCATTCCGCACGCCGTTGACGAGCCTGTTCGTCGTTGCCTTCATTGCGTTGATCGGCTGGATCTCGATCCGCATCGTCGACATGAGCGCGGCGCGCTACCTCCAGAACTTTCGCGATGTCACCGAGAATTTCGTGGCCCGCAAGCACGTCACGCAGGTCCGCGTGTTCAAGCGCGTGACCGACATCATCATCGTCATCATCACGGTGTCCACCGCGCTGATGACGTTCGATTCGGTCAGACAATACGGTGTCAGCCTGTTCGCCTCCGCCGGCGCCGCAGGTATCATCGTCGGTCTCGCCGCGCGGCCGCTGTTGAGCAATCTGATCGCCGGTTTGCAGATCGCCATCACCCAGCCGATCCGGATCGAGGATGCCGTCATTATCGAGAACGAATGGGGCTGGGTTGAGGATATCGCCGCGACCTATGTCGTGATCCGGCTGTGGGACTGGCGCCGCATGGTGGTGCCGCTGTCCTATTTCATCGAAAAACCGTTCCAGAACTGGACCCGTGACACTGCCTCCCTCATCGGCGTCATCGCACTCCATGTCGACTATCGTGCCGATGTGGCGCGCATCCGTGGCTGGCTGGAGGAGGCGGTGAAGCAGTCGAAGCTATGGGATGGTGCGGTGGTCAATCTCCAGGTGATCGACGCGGATGCGCGCACCATCGAGCTGCGCGCGCTGGTCAGCGCGCGCAACGCTCCGCAATCCTGGGATCTGCGTTGCGAGATCAGGGAAAAGCTCGTGGCCTTCATCCGCGACGAGATGCCGGAGGCCCTGCCGCGCGAACGCGCGATCCTGATTCCGTCGGACGACGACGACGCGGATTTCCCGCGGCGGCCCGCGCCGCCGGAGAAGGTGCGGGCGAGCGTCCACAATTGAACGGCGCGGGCCGAAGCTTGCTATCGGGGCGTTGGCTCCTTGCCGCCGCGCAGCATCACTGCGCGCGGATGTTGGCGGCCTTCAGCACCGGCTCCCACTTCGCCGCCTCGGCGCGCATATAGGCGTCAAAATCCTTGGACGACGAGCCGAGCGGAGCTGCGCCGATCTTGCCGAGCGTCGACAGCACGCCTGGATCCTTCAATGCCGCCCTCAAATCGGTTTCGAGCTTTGCCACGATCTCCGGCGGCATCTTCGCCGGACCGAGCACCCCCCACCAGACCGAGACGTCATAGCCGGGCACACCCGATTCCGCGACGGTCGGAACATCGGGCAGCGCCTTGGAGCGCTCGGCCGAAGTCACCGCGAGCGCGCGAACCGTGCCGCCTTCGAGCTGGCCGATCGCTTCCGCAAGCGGGTTGATGCTGAGCGGGATCTCGCCGGCAATCACCGCCGTCAGCGCCGGGGCGCCGCCTTTGTAGGGGATCGCGACGATCTTGGTGCCGGACATGTGTTTGAGCAGCTCACCGGCGAGATGCGCCGAGGTGCCGTTGCCGGACATGCCGTAGGAGAGCTTGTCCGGCTCCTTCTTGGCGGCGGCGAGGAGATCGCCGAGCGTCTTGTAGGGACTGTCCTTGGCCACGACGATCGCGAGCGGCGAGGAGGCGACTTCGGCGATGGCGGTGAAATCCTTGAACGTGTCGTAGGGCACGCTCGGATAGATGAACTGGTTGAGCGGATGGCCGCTGGCGACCAGGATCAGCGTGTAGCCGTCGGGCGCCGCCTGCGTCAGGGCCTGCGAGGCGACGATGCCGCCCGCGCCGGGGCGGTTGTCGACCACCGGCTGCCGGCCCCAGGTCTTGGCCAGTGCCTGGCCCAGCGTGCGCGCGAGTACGTCGACGGCACCGCCGGCGGCGTAGGGGACCAGAATGTGGACCGGCTTGCTCGGATAATTGTCCGCAGCCTGCGCAGCGCCGCCCGCCAGCAGCAGGCCGACACCGAGCATCAAGCTGCCGATCTTCTTGTTCAAACCCAGCATTCCAGCACTCCTTAGGGGCATTTGCGCGCCTGCCGGCGGTCTCCAGGCCGTTCCAGGACGCTGCCCGTGGTTCTTGTTGACGAGACCTGATCTTTTGTACGATAGTACAAATCACATGGTACGCAAGCCCACCAGCAAGGAAACGGCCCGCAAGCCGAACATGCGCGAGGCGATCCTCGCTGCGGCCGAGGAATTGTTCGCCACCAACGGGTTCAATGCCGTCTCGGTGCGCGACATTGCGCACGCGGCCGGCGCCAATCCCGGCAGCGTGACCTATCATTTCAAGACCAAGGACGGCCTTCTGCTGGAGATCTACCGGCGCCATTGCGCGCCGATGAATTTGCGTCGCTCCGAATTGCTCGCGGCGGCGAGGCGGGTCCGCGATCTCCAGGACCGGCTGGAAGCCGTGGTGCGGGCCTATGTGGTGCCGGCCTTCACCTCGGGCAGCGATCTTGCCGGCGGCGGGGCGCGCTTCACGCGCCTGCGCGCGGTGATGTCAGCGGAAGGCAACGAGGTCGCGCGAAAGATCATCGCGCAGACTTTCGATGATACCAGCCACGCCTTCATCGATGCGATCCACGAAAGCCTGCCGCATATCCCACGCACCGACATCGTCTGGCGCAGCCACTTCCTGCTCGGCGCGCTCTATTATTCGCTCGTGACGCCCGAGCGCGTGTCGCGCCTGTCGCGCGGCGAGGCCGATGGCGGCGACGCCGCCAACGCCATCGAGCAGCTGGTGCAGGCCACGGTGGCCGCGTTTCAGGCGCCCGCGCTGGATCAAGCCACGCCGGCGCGGCGGCGGCCGGCCGTCAGCAACAAGTATTAAAGCAAGCGGTCTCGCTTCGGCGGTTCACCTGATGACGATGATATACACGCCGACCATTCCGCCGCCCGATCCGAATACGCGCACGCCGAAATTCAAGCTGCCGGAGCGGTCCTGTGACGCGCACTGCCACATCTTCGGGCCGGGGGCGAAATACCCTTACGCGCGCGACCGCTCCTACACGCCGCCGGATGCGCCGCTGGAGGATTTCCGCGCGCTGCATGCCAGGCTCGGCGTCGAACGTGCCGTCATTGTCAATGCCAGCGTGCACGGGATAGACAACACAGTGGCGCTGGATGCCATTGCGCAGAGCAATGGCGCCTACCGCGCGGTCGCCAACATCGACGACACCATCACCGAGCGCGGGCTTCGCGTGCTGCACGAGGGCGGCTTCTGCGGCTGCCGCTTCAATTTCGTCCGCCATCTCGGCGGTGTTCCCGACAAGGGCGTGTTCGACCGCGTCATCGCGATGGTCGCGCCGCTCGGCTGGCACATCGACCTGCATTTCGACGCGATCGACCTGCCCGAATATGCCGACATGCTGTCGAAGATGCCGCTCAGCTACACCATCGACCATATGGGCCGGGTGAAGGCGTCCGAGGGGCTCGACCAGCTCTCGTTCAGGATCTTGATCGAGCTCATGCAGCGCGACGAGAAATGCTGGGTCAAGATCTGCGGCTCGGAGCGGGTGTCCTCGATCGGTCCGCCGTTCACTGACGCTGTGCCGTTCGCGCGCAAGATCGTCGAGACGGCGGCGGATCGCGTCATCTGGGGCACCGACTGGCCGCATCCCAACGTCAAGGTGATGCCGAATGATGGCGACCTCGTCGACCTGATTCCGCTGTTTGCGCCGGAGCCGGAGCTCCAGCAGAAGATTCTGGTCGACAATCCTGCGCGCTTGTTCGGGTTCGAAGCGTAGCGGCGTCCCTTGCCGGGGAGCCGCAGGGGACGCCGGCCAATGCATACGAACGAAGGGAGTAATCTATGAAGACAGGTCTCGTGATCACAGCCCATCCCGGCGATTTCGTCTGGCGCGCCGGCGGCGCCATCGCCCTGCATGCGAAGAAGGGCTATCGCATGAAGATCGTCTGCCTGTCCTTCGGCGAGCGTGGCGAAAGCCAGTTCGCCTGGAAGGAAAAGGGCGCGACGCTGGAGTCGGTCAAGGCCGGCCGCAAGGACGAGGCCGAGCGGGCCGCAAAGCTGCTCGGCGCCGAGATCGAGTTCTTCGATTGCGGCGACTATCCGTTGAAGCTCACCGAGGCGCATTTCGACCGCATGGTCGACATCTATCGCGAGCTCAATCCGAGCTTCGTGCTGACGCACGCGCTGGAAGACCCCTATAATTTCGACCACCCGAACGCCGCGCATTTCGCGCAGGAGACGCGCGTGGTCGCGCAGGCGATGGGCCACAAGCCCGGCGCCCAGTACAAATATTCGGCGCCGCCCGTATTCCTGTTCGAGCCGCACCAGCCGGAACAGTGCAACTACAAGCCGGACCTGCTGCTCAAGATCGACGAGGTCTGGAAGGAGAAGTACGAGGCGTTCCAGATATTGGCCGCGCAGAAGCACCTGTGGGGCTATTACGAGCGCGTCGCGCTCAATCGTGGCATCCAGGGCAGCCGTAACACCGGCGTGCCCATGACCTATGGCGAGGCCTATCAGCGTCTGTTTCCGACCGTCGCGGAGGAGCTCGCATGAAGCCGGTCGTCGTTCGCAACATCAAGCGTGCCGATCCCGCCGGCATGGCGGAATACGGCGTCTCGACCGTGCACGAGGCCTATGGCCGCATCGGCCTGATGAAGCCGTATTTGCGCCCCGTATGGCCGGGCGCGTCGATTGCCGGGCCCGCCGTCACCGTGCTGGCGCAGCCCGGCGACAACTGGATGATCCATGTCGCGGTCGAGCAATGCAGGAAGGGCGACATCCTCGTGGTCGGTTGCACCACCGACAACACCGACGGCATGTTCGGCGAATTGCTCGCGACCTCGCTTAGGGCGCGCGGCGTGCAGGGACTGATCATCGATGCCGGTTGCCGCGACGTCAAAGCGCTCCATGAGATGAAGTTTCCGGTGTGGTCGCGCGCGGTTTCGGCCAAGGGCACGGTGAAGGCCACGCTCGGCTCGGTCAACGTTCCTGTGGTCTGCGCCGGTGTCAACGTCGATCCGGGCGACATCGTCGTCGCCGATGACGACGGCGTCGTCCTCGTGCCGAAGCGGCATGCTGCAGACGTCGCCGAGAAGGCAAAAAAGCGCAATGCGGACGAGGGCGGCAAGCGCGCGCGGCTCGCCTCCGGCGAGCTCGGCCTCGACATGTACAGCATGCGCGAGGCTCTGGCGAAGGCTGGGCTGGTCTATGTCGACAACCCCGAGGACGTCTGAAGAGAAACGAAGCGGAGCGGGCGGATGGATCGTCTCAAGCTGAAGGCCGTGCTCAGCAGTCACCCTCATGTCATGGCGGTGAAGAGCGGCGAGCTCCGCTCCAATCGCTTCGACCTCGACTTCATCGCGTACACGCCGACCAACACGGCGTTCAAGCCGATGGTGCGCGAGCAGGCCTTCGACGTCTGCGAGATGGCGATCGTGACCTATCTGATGGCGAAGGCGCACGGCAAGCCGCTGGTGCTGCTGCCTGCGACCATGCTCGGCCGCTTCCAGCATTCTTATGCGCTGTACAATCCCGCGAAGGGGACGCTCGAGCCGTCCGATCTCGAAGGCAAGCGCGTCGGCATCCGCTCCTTCACGACCACGACCGGGGCATGGATCAGGGGCATTCTCGCCAATGATTACGGCGTCAATCTCGACAAGATCCGCTGGGTCACCTTCGAGGATCCGCACGTCGCCGAATATGTCGACACCACCGAGCGGGCGCCGAAGGACAAGAAGGTCCTGCAGATGCTGCTCGATGGCGAGCTCGATGCCGTCCTGGGCGAGACCTCTGATGATCCCAAGCTGAAGCCGCTCTTCCCCGATCCGGCCACGGAGGCCGCCAAATGGTACGCGCGGCGCGCGGTCGTGCCGGTCAATCATCTCGTCGTCGTGACCGAGCAGTTGGCGAAATCGCGCCCCGACGTGGTCGCAGGCGTCTATGATCTCCTCAAGCAGAACAAGGCACAGGCCGGACCTGCGGCAACGCCCGACCTCGTTCCGTTCGGGATCGAGGCGAACCGGAAGCCGTTGGAGCTGATCGTCGACTACGCGTTCCAGCAGGCGCTGATCCCGCGGCGCTACGCGGTCGAAGAGCTCTTCGACGAGACGACACGAGGATTGAACTGATGGCGGATCCGAAGCGGTGGCAGATCGGTCTGGTTGGCTATGGCGAGGTCGGCCGGATCCTTGCTGAGGATCTGCGCCAGCAAGACATCAAGGTCGCCGCTTACGACATCAAGCTTGGAGGCGAGCAGGGCGGTTCGCTGAAGGAGCATGCTGCGAAATTCGGCGTTGCGCTCGCGGCGTCTCACGCCGAGCTGACCACGAAGTCCGATTTCGTCATCTCCGCCGTCACGGCAAGGCAGGCTGTTCCGGTGGCAAGAGCCTGCGCGGCCGCGATCAACCAGGGCACCTGGTTTCTGGATTTCAATTCGGCCTCGCCGGGCGCCAAGCAGCGCGCTGCCGCGTTGATCGACGGCGCTGCCGGCCGTTATGTCGAGGGTGCGGTGATGACCTCGGTGCCGCCTTATCGCATCAAGGTACCGTTGCTGCTCGGCGGTCCGGGCGCGCGAGAGCTCGAGCCGCTTCTGAACGCGATCGGCTTTGCGGCGAAGGTCGCCAGCGACAAGCTCGGCGTGTCCGCCGCGGTGAAGATGTGCCGCAGCATCATGATCAAGGGCCTCGAGGCCATGGTCATCGAAAGCTTCACCACGGCGCGTGCCTATGGTGTCGAGGATGCCGTGCTGGCCTCACTCGCGGAAACCTTTCCCGCGATCGATTGGGAGAAGCAGGGCGCCTATTTCTTCCAGCGCGTGATCGAGCACGGCCGCCGCCGCGCGGAGGAGGTGCGGGAGGTCGCCGAGACCGTGCGCGAGGCGGGGCTGACGCCGTGGTCCGCTCAAGGCACGGCCGAACGGCAGGCCTGGGTGGCAGATCTCGCCGATGAAGGGCTGTTCGGCGCCCGGGGCACCAGGGAGTTCGCCCGCGGCGCCGATTGGCGCACCGAGGCGGACCGCATCCTGTCGAAGATCAATCGCGCAAAATAATCAGCTCAAGACCGTGTCGCGGACCTGAAAGCTCACGACCTCGTCGCGTGCGCGTTCGATCAAGTCGATCAGATACCTGGACTTGCGGGCGAGTTGCTCGGTGCCCGGCTGGGTGCGGAATTCGGCCAGCACCGCGCGAACGCATTTGTTGGCGGCGTCGAGCGTCCAGAGCGTCCGGTTGACGTCGTCCTGGGTCTGGATCCCCGAGATATCGAGATCCGAGAGAACGTGGCCGATCCCGTCGAGCCGCTTCACCGCGGACTCCGTCGGCGTTGCGGCCCGGATGGAATGATAATCGATGCTGCTGAATGCGCTGAACATATCGATGCTTCCCCGTTGAATGCAGACTTCAGCGCAGGTCTCCCATGACCGGCACCGCGGGACTTGCAATGCGCCTAACTATCGGGAATCCGCGCCGTTCTGCTATCCGTTAATCTACCGGGTTCGGAATTTTGGAATATCTGGCGGTAACATGGAACGGAATCCGCGCTGCAATCAGCCCCGCTTCCCCATGATCCTACCGCTCGATGCGACAAGCCTGCTTCCCTTGTAGACCGATCGCCCCTGCGGCACTCCGACCACGGCCTCGGGAACATGTTCCGCCTGTAGGGTCACGAAGTCGGCTTTGGCGCCGACTTGCAGACCGTAGCCTTCGAGCCGCAACGCCTTGGCGCCGGCTTCGGTGACGACATCAAAGGCGACGCGCAGCTCTTCGTCGACGTTGAAGCCTGAGCGATAGCCGAGCGTCGCCGCCCGGCGCAGCATGTCGCCATCGCCATAGGGCCACCAGGAGTCGCGAATGTTGTCGTTGCCGCTGAAGACGGTGACGCCGGCGTTGCGCAGGGCAAGGATCGGCGGAAACGGCCGCGCACCCGGCGCGTTGGTCATGATCGCGACGCCGGAGCGGGCGAGAACTTCACCAATCTTCTTGAGTTGGTCTGTCGTGATGTCGCCGAGCCCGTAAGCGTGGCTGATTGCGACACGCCCTTCCATGCCAAGCACACGCGTGCGCGCCGCGATCTGCTCGATCTCGAAGGCGCCCAGCGTGCCCATGTCGTGCAGGTGAATGTCGACGTCGACGCCATGCTTGTTGGCGACGCCGAACACGACGTCGAGATGTTTCTCAACGTCGCGGTCGAAGCTGGCGGGATCGAGCCCGCCGACGAGGTCGGCGCCGAGCCCGATGGCTTCGTCGAGCAATTGCGGCGTGCCCGGGCTTGCCAAAATGCCGCTCTGGGGAAAGGCGACGAGCTGGATGTCGATCAGGCTCCGGTATTCCTCGCGCACGCGCAAGATCGTCTCGAGCGATTTGAGGCCGACCGAGCCGTCCACCATGACATGGCTGCGCATCTGCGTGGTGCCGTGTCCGATGCAGAGGTCGAGCTGGTTGCGCGCCCGCACGTCCATCGGCGCTGCCTCAGCCATGTTCTGCGCCTGGAAAGCGACGCGCTCATGTACGTCGAAGCCGTCAGTGCAAGGCTTGTGCGGACGCCAGGCATCGCCATAGAAGCTGGTGTCGAGATGGATATGGCCCTCGACGAAGCCGGGGACGACGAGGGCATTGCCGAGGTCGATCGTCTCGGTGCCGGTAGGCCGTTGGTCCGCAGGCATGATCGCCGCAATGCGGCCGTCCTTGACCGCGATGTGATGACGAGACCCGCCGTCGAAACGCGCGTTCAGGAAAATTGTGTCGAAGGTCATTGCGGTTCCTCCGTTGATTGATTGCGGTGATAGTCGTGCAAGCGATGGCTGTGCCGCAAGATGCGGGAGGTGAGGGCCGCTCAGCGTCCGGGGCGGAGCAGGCTGGGCCGCTGCCGCTCGAACGTCTGCCGGCCGGCCTTGAAGCCCATCACGACATCAGGCAGTTCCGCCACGGCGAAGCGGCTGTCCTGGGTGTCGAGCACGATGAGATCGGCGGGATTGCCGACCTTGATCCCGTAATCGGCAAGGTTCATCAGGCGTGCCGGCAGTTCGGTCACGAGATCGAGGCAGGTGTCGAAATCGCTGACCGAGGCGTGCGCGACATTGGCGTAGAAGTTCGCCATCCGCAGCAGCGAAGCGTCCCCGAACGGCGTGAACGGGTTGAGCACGTTGTTGGTGGCAACCGAGCACAACACGCCGTCGCCGGCGAGCTTGTGGGCGAGCGTCAGTCCGCGCGGCGCATTGTGGGTGGCTTCCCGGCCCATCAGATAGAGATCGGTTGCCGGCAGCACGGTGACGGCAACGCCTGATCTTGCCAGTTGCGCGGTGGCGGCCTTCATTCGTTCGGGCGGCAGCGCCGAGAGCTTGGTGGCGTGGCCGATCGCCACGCGTCCCCCATAGTTGCGCCGCTCGGTCTGCCGGCAGACTTCGTCGAGATGCCACCACGAGGGGTCGAGGTCGAAGTCGAGGTGAAGGTCGACGTCGACGTCGAATTCCTGCGCAAGATCGAAGATGCGTTCGAGATGGGCGGGCGGATCGGTGTCCATATAGGGACAGCCGCCGATCACCTCGCCGCCGTCACGCAGCGCCTCGACCAGCAGGTCTTCGGTGCCGGGGTCGTTGGTCAGGCCTTCCTGCGGGAAGACGCAGAGCGACAGGTCGATCGCCCAGGCATAGTCGCGCTTCAACGCCCTGACCGCCTCGAAGCCGCGCAAGCCGATGCGCGGATCGATCTCGACATGGGTGCGCATGCGCGTCGTGCCGTGCACGATCGCACGTTCGAGCACCCGGGCGCCGCGGGCATAGACGTCCTCGACCGTGAAATCGCGCTTCATCCCGGCAACGGCGCGGATGGCATCCGAGACGCTGCCGTGGTCATGCCCGCAGCGGCCGAGGAGGCAGGCCTTGTCGAGATGGATGTGGGTGTCGACGAAGCCGGGCAAGGCGAGGTGGCCGCCGAGATCGACCTCGATCGCTTCGCAAGCGAGCCGCGGCTCGATCGCGGCAATCCGGCCGCCCTTCACGCCGATATCGACGGATCCGGCGGATGATCGGAGCAGCGCGTTACGGAAGATCAGGTCGAGGGCGGTCTGGCTGGTCATGGCATCAGGATCAGGCATTGGAGCTTAGCGGAAGCTGCGGAAGCGGGCAGCTCCAGATTGTGTGCAATCTCGACACTGAATTGTCCAAAAAATGTGCATACAGTTTTGGGCGATGATTGTAGAATATCGATGTCCCGGAGAATTCCCGATGTCCACCCTCGCAAAAGCCGAACGCCCGATGACCGACGCCGAGATCGTTGAAGCCTATCTCACGGCCTCGATGATACCGGATCCTGACGCCGCTTCGGCCTATATGAAGCCGGGGACGGTGATCACGTTCACCGGCGGGCGCGAATTCGATCATCCGCGCGGGCCGACCGGCTTCAATGCGAAGCGCTATCGCTGGGTCAAGAAGAAGATGGATAGGTTCGACGTCTGCCCGGGCGCAGACGAGACCGTCGTCTACAGCGTCGGCACGCTCTACGGCGAGTGGATGGACGGCACGCCCTTCGAGGGCAACCGCTATGTCGATCGTTTCGTTGTCCGAGGCGGTCAGATCGTGAAGATGGACGTCTGGAACGACAGTGCCGAGCGGATCCTGGTCCAGCGCGGGATCGAGGCCTAACGCCTGCGTGCCACCTTCGGCAGCTTGACGACGCGGTCGCTCGTTGCTTCATCCGCGTAGGGCGCGAGGATATCGAGCAGGTCGCGGCCGCGCTGCGGAGCAGGGGCCACCAGCGCGCGATTGGCCACGGAATCCAGGTGATGATGCATCAATTCCATCACCTTGGCCTCGTCGCCCTTGGCGAGCGCCAAGATGATGGCACGGTGCTCGTTGATCGCGCATTCGGTGGAATGCGGCCGGCTGTAGAGCGACAGAGTCAGGCAGCAGCGATAGGCGACCTCGCTGACGTAGCGCACCAGGACCGGGCTGTTCGTCATATGCGCGAGCAGGATGTGGAATTCGGTGGCGAGCCGGATCGAGACCGCATCGGTGCTGCCGCGCGACCGGTCCTCGGCGTCGACATGGGCGTTCAGCTCGGCGATCTGGCTCTTGGTCAGCTTGCCGGCGAGCTGGCGCACGACGAGGCCTTCGAGCTGGATCCGGATGTCGAAGGCATCGCGCGCCTCCTGCCAGCTCGGCGTCGCCACCACCGCGATGCGGTTGCGGCGGAGCTCAACCAGGCCTTCAGCGGCCAGCTGTCCGAGCGCGTGGCGGGCAATGGTGCGGCTGACGCCAAAGCGGTCACCGAGCGCATCCTCCGGCAGCTTCGCGCCGGGCTCGAGCGCCTGCTCGATGATCGCGCGTCGCAAGGCACGACAGATCATGCTGACCTTGTCCGACGATTCTGAAGTCTTGCTGGTGGGGCGCGCCGCCATCGGCGAATCCTTGGAGTGGTCGATAGCTCTCCCTAGCACAGTCTCGCGGCAGTCCGGCGCTCCAATTGCATGCAGTTCGGCGGTTGAACTGCCTAAATCGAATCCGTCTGCCTAGGCGCTTGCTTTGCCAAGCATTTGATTTCGCGGGAATTGGGCTTTGGCATCCCGCTTGCATGCACTTTTGTCGTGATGCGCATGCAACCCAACACCCATTTCGACGGCCAAGCCGTTGCCCAAGGCTCCGTCGCGACCGCCATCGAGCTGTCGGATGCCTCCGTGACCTTCGGGCGCGGCGACCGCGCCGTGCCCGCCCTGTCGAAGACCACGCTCAAGATCGCCGATGGCGAGTTTGTCGCATTGGTCGGCCCATCAGGATGCGGCAAATCGACCATTCTGCGTCTCGTCAGCGGCCTGGTGCACCCGACCGGCGGCGTCGTCATCGTCGGGGGCCGCGAGGTGGCCGCGCGGGCGATGCGGGTCGGCATGGCGTTTCAGAATCCGACCATGCTGCCGTGGATGACGATCGAGCGGAACATCATGCTGCCGCTGAAGATCGTCGAACCATTCCGCTCGAACTTCCGCCGGCTGCGCAAGACCGAGTTTCGCGAGAGGGCCAATGCGCTGCTGGAGCAGGTTGGCCTCAAGGGATTTGGCAGCCGCTATCCCTGGCAGCTCTCCGGCGGCATGCTTCAGCGCGCCAATCTCTGCCGTGCGTTGATCCACGAGCCGCGCATGCTGTTGCTGGACGAGCCCTTCGGCGCGCTCGATCAGTTCACGCGCGAAGAGCTGTGGTCGATCCTGCAGACCCTCTGGATCAGGCATAAGCCGACGGTGCTGCTGGTCACGCACGATCTACGCGAGGCCGGGTTCCTCGCCAGCCGCATCTGCGTCATGAGCGCGCGCCCCGGCCGCATTCTCGACGACAGCCGGGTCGAGTTCGCGCGCCCGCGCACGGTGGCCATGACCTTCGAGCCGGAATTCGTCGCGCTGAACCAGAAACTGCGCGCCTTCATCGAGGACGCGCGCACCGCGGCCCAGCAGGGAGCAGGCTGATGTTCGGGATCGATGTCAGGCAGAAGGCGTGGTCGGCGGGCTTGATCGTGCTGTTCTTCGTCGCCTGGGAGCTGTTCTGCCTGATGACGGGCATGTCCGACCTGGTGCTGCCGCGGCCGTCGCAGGTCTTCGTGACGCTGGTCCAGCGCTTTCCGGTGCTGTGGCCGCATATCGTGCAGACGCTCGCGACGACGATGTTCGGGTTCGTCCTTGGTGTGGCCCTCGGCGTGGCTCTTGGCGCGATCATCGGCGTGTCCAGGACCGCCTATGACACCTGTTATCCGCTGCTGATCGGCTTCTCATCGATCCCCAAGGTCGCCGTGGTGCCGATCTTCGTGCTGTGGTTCGGCTCGGGCACGGTGCCGGCGGTGCTGACCGCGCTGTCGATCTGCTTCTTCCCGATCGTCGTCAATATCGCGACGGGCCTTGCCACCACCGAGCCCGAGCTCGAGGACGTGCTGAAGGCGCTTGGCGCCAGCAAGTTCGACATCCTCTGGAATGTCGGCCTGCCTCGCACCATGCCGTTCTTCTTCGCGTCCCTGAAGGTCGCGATCTCCTATGCCTTCGTCGGCGCCGTGCTGTCGGAAACCGTCGCTTCCAACCGTGGCATCGGTAACGTCATGATGACCGCATCCTCCAATTTCAACGTGCCGCTGGTCTTCGCCGGACTGTTCGTGCTCGCCGGCCTTGGCGTCGCGCTCTACGCCGCGTTCTCGCTGATCGAAGGCCGCGTCACCGGCTGGGCGACGCGCAAGAACGACGTGATCGCCACCTGACCGAATTGAACAACCATCACGCAACGAAGCTGAGGAGGTCTCGATGTTGAGAAAAGTCGCTGTCACGCTCGTGGGATTGGCCCTGACCACGGGCGCGGCCCTGGCCCAGGACACCACGATCAAGTTCACGCTCGGTTGGAAGACACAAGGCAGCGATGCCGCGTTCTTCTACGCCAAGGACCACGGCTATTTCAAAGAGGAAGGCCTCAACGTCGTCATCGACCAGGGCGAGGGCTCCGGCGCCACCGTCACGCGCATCATGTCCGGCGCCTATGACGCCGGTTTCGGCGACGTCAACGCCATCATCCAGAACGCCTCGGCCAAGCCGCAGGATGCGCCCGTCATGGTCTACATGATGTGGAATCAGCCGCCGTTCGCGATCGTCGCGAAGAAGACCAGCGGCATCAACACCATCAAGGATTTCGAAGGCCATACTCTCGGCGGCGCGCAGGGCACGCCGACGACGCGCCTGCTGCCGGTGTTCACGCGCAAGAACGGTCTCGACGGCGAGAAGATCAAGATCTCCAACATGGCTCCGAACCTGCAGGAGCCGATGCTGATCAAGGGCGATATCGATGGAGCCCTGGTCTTCAACATCACCAGCTACTTCAACCTGGTGCTCAACCGCCAGGACCCGGACAAAGACTTCAAATGGTTCTCGTTCGGTGAGTACGGCCTCGATCTCTACTCGAACGGCGTGATGGTTTCGCGCAAGCTGATCGCCTCGAACCCGAAAGTCGTCGCAGGACTGGTGCGTGCCATCAACAAGGGTGCGATCGCGGTCGCCAAGGACCAGAATGCCGGCATGAAGGCGGCGGTGAACTACGACAACCTCATCAACGCGGATGTCGAGAAGCGGCGGCTGCAATATTCCTTTGAGAAACTGATCGTCTCGCCCGAGATGAAGGAGATCGGCATCGGCGACATCAAGGACGATCGCATGGCGCGCGCCATCGGCATCGTGGTCGAGGGTTACCAGCTGACCCGCGCGCCGACGCCGGCGGAAGTGTTTTCGCGCGAATTCCTGCCGTCGCGCGCGGAGCGGGAGCTGGTATATACTGCCAACTGATCCCAGGGAGACGCTCATGGCCACGGAAGTTTCGGCAACCAGCCTGTTCCGTGGCCTTGATCGCGGCGTCAGCGACAACGTCGTGCTGCGGCACGACGGCGGCGTCATCACCGGGATCGCCGAAGGAGCGGGGCCGGGGCCGCGCTCCCTCGTCATTCCGGCCTTCGTCAACGCCCATGACCATGCCCGCGCCACCGCGTCGTCCTTCGGTGCGGTCGGCATGCCCCTGGAAAGCTGGATCCTGCGGACCGCGCTCGGCACGCCGGTCGATCCGTACCTGACCGCAGCCTCCGCTCTGGCTCGGTCCGCAAAGGCCGGCTGCGCGGCCATGATGGTGCACTACACCCGCCCGAGCGGCACGATGCCCCTGGTTGATGAAGCCAAGGCCGTCGCGAAAGCCGCCTCCGACGTCGGTATCCGCATCGCCTTTGCGCTGGCCGTGCGCGACCAGAATCCGATCGTCTATGGTGACGCCGAGCCGGTACTCTCGGGACTCTCGCGGGACGACCGCAACACCATCGAGGATCTCTTCGTCCGCGCGCCGATGTCGCCAGACGCGTACATTGAGCTCACGGACGCCATTGCGGCCGCCATCGCCGGCCCGATGGTCGACGTTCAGCTCGGGCCTGCCGGCGTGCAATGGTGCTCGAAGCCACTGCTGGAGGCGGTGGCGGAGAACTCCGCACGGACCGGCCGCCGCATCCACATGCATCTGTTGGAGACCGTGTATCAGCGGGCCTGGGCCGACCAAAACTTTCCGGACATGGTGCGCTGGCTGCGCGACATCGGTTTCCTCTCGGGGCGGCTGACGCTCGCGCACTGCATCCACGCCAGACCGGATGAGCTGGAGATGATCGCGGCCTCGGGAGCGCGCATCGTGACCAATTTCAGCTCGAACATGCATCTGCGCTCGGGTCTCGCGCCGATTGCCGCCGCACACCAATGCGGCTGCGCCATCGCGGTGGGCGTCGATGGCCTGGCGCTGGATGAGGACGACGACATCCTGCGCGAAATGCGGCTGGTGCAGATGGTCCATGGCGGCCTCGGCTTCAAGCCGAGTTGGACGCCCGCCGAAATGTTCGCGCTTGCCATCCGCAACGGGCGCCGCGCAACCGGCGCGCCCGGGAGCGGAGAGCTCGCCGTCGGCAATCCCGCCGACTACGCCGTGATCGATCTCGACCGGCTCGATCGCGACCGGATCATGCCGGTTGATCCCATGGCGCTCCTGTTCGCGCGCGGCAACGCATTGCTGGTGAAGGAGGTCGTCGTTGCCGGCAAGACGATCGCGAGGGAAGGGGTCTGTGCGGGCGTCGACCTCCCCGCGATCGAACAGGAGTTGCGGGCCATGTACCGCGCCAATGTCGGCAAGCTCGACGGCTTCCGGCGGATGTGGCCGCCGTTGTCGGAGCGGCTGGGCGGCTGGTTCGAGCAGCAGCTCAACTGCGAATAGGGCCTGGGCCAAAGAAAGCGCCCGCCCGGCGATCAGGCGGGCGCTTCCAAAAGCTCGGACGTAGCCCCCGTTATTGCAATGCCTCTAGCTTGGCATTCTTGCCGTCGACCACCTTGAACACGACGTAGCGCGGCTGCATCTGGCCGTTCGGCAGGAATTGGACATCGCCGAATACGGTGCCCTTCACGGGCTTGCCGCGGATCGCCTCCGCCACGGCCTTGCGATCGAGCGATTTTGTCGACTCGACCGCCTGCGCCCAAACCTGCACAGCCGCCGCACCGAGCGCGGCGCTCTTGTCGGGTGGGGCACCATAGGCTTTCGTGTAGGCGGCGACGAACGAGGTGCTTTCGGGCTGCGTCGTGAACGGCGGCAAATCCGGGAAGAAGATGTCGGCAGAGATCACGCCGTTGTTGGCGTCGCCCGCGACCTTGAACACCGTGCTGAGCATGATGCCGACCGCACCGACGAAGGTCGATTTGATGCCGGCCTGACGATACTGGTCCACCATCGCGGGCAGGCCCGACGAGTTGGACGAGTTGGTGACGATGATGACGTCTGCGTCGGCGCCCTTCAGATTGGTGAGCTGGACGCGGAAATCGGTGTCCTTGAACGCGAACTTTTCGGTCATGACGACCTGGCCTGAAAAGTTCAGCTTCTTGAACTCGGCCTCGACCGCGGTCTGAAAACCGTTGCCGTAGACGTCGTTCTGAGTGAGAAAGGCGACCTTCTTCGCTTTCATGGTCTGGACGACATATTTGGCGATCACCTCAGCATCAAAGCCGTTCGAGCTGTTGATGCGTATCGCGTAAGGATTGGTCTCGCCGCTGAGGACCAATTCTGATTTCGAGACGGCGGTGATATCCAGAATGCCGCCGCGGGCGAGGATCGGCTGCATCGCGAGCGTGACAGGCGAATTCCAGCCTTCGATCACGACGTCGGCCTTTTCGGCGATCATCTCGTTGGCGCGGCTGACGCCGACCGCGGGCGTGCTTTCGTCGTCTTTTGAAATCACCGTCAGCTTGCGGCCGAGCAGCCCGCCCTTGTCGTTGATCTGCTGGACCATCAGCTTGACGGCGTTGGTCACGGTCTGACCGTCGGGGCCGGCGCCGCCGCTGAGCGGAAAGATGGTGCCGACCTTGATGTCCTGCGCCGTCGCCGGCGCGGATGCGAGCCCTAGCAGCAGCGCGAGAGCCAGTTTCGTCTTGTGCATGCGCGTCCTCCCCATGTGTTTCACGTTTTCTTGGTGATACGGCGGTACAATCCTACGAGCCCGGCGGGCCAGAAGATCAAGACCAGCGCGAGCACCGTTCCCAGAACGATCTTGTTCCAGTCGCCGCCGAGCGAGAGCAGGTTCTGCTGCGCGATCAGCAAGGCGGTGCCGATCAGAGGGCCGAGCAGGATGCGGCGCCCGACCAGCACGATGGCCGTCAGCATCATGACCAAAAAGTACGATTCGAACATGTCGGGGCCGACATAGGCGCGCTGATAGGCGTAAAGCCAGCCGGCCAGGCCGGTGATCGGTGCTGAGATCACGAACACGGCAAGCCTGATCCGGCGCGGATCGACGCCGAGGCTGGCGGCGAGCGCCGGGTTCATCTGCACCATGAGTGCGGCGGTGCCGAGGCGCGAGCGGCGGAACCGGGCGATGAAGGCCAGCGTCACAAGAAGGAGGGCGAAAGCAATCGGCCAAAGATCCTCTTGCATCGCTCCGGAGAAGTTGGTGATCAGCAATGGCAGCTTCAGCGGAGGAATACCGACGACGCCGTCGGAGCCGCCAACCGCGTCCCAGTTGAAGGCGATCTCGTAGGCGACAACGGCGGCCGCATAGGTCACGAGTGAGAAGACGAATTCGCGGGTGCGCAGGGTGACGGCACCGAGAAAGGCCGCTGCGGCAACGCACAGCGCGATCGTCGCGGCCGCAGTCAGCCAGCCGTTCAGACCGTATTTGGCCGAGAGGTTCGCGGCCGCATAACCGCCAATCGCCCAGAACACCGTGTGCCCGAGGCTGACCTCGCCAAGATAAGACAGGACGATGTCGGCGCCGTAGCACATCACCGCGAAAATCGCGATTGTGGTGAGTGTCGAATAGGCGATTGGCGTGCCGCCGAGCAGGCGCGGCAGGAAGAAGCCGATTACGACGAGCGCTGCGATCGTTGCCAAGCGCAAGAGCGGGATTGGGGCGGGTTGCGGAGCGTCGATCGCGGTCATTTGGTCGCAAGTCCCGCGGGACGGATCACCAGCAATGCCAGTAGCAGCGCAAAGGCCGCGGCCGTCGTGTAGGCCGGCGATACGAACGCGCCAAAGAAGGCGGTGAACAGGCCAAGCCCGAGGCCGGCCGCGAGCGCGCCGCCGATCGAGCCGATACCGCCAACTACGACCACGACAAAGGTCATGATGACCTCGTTGAAGCCCATGCTGGTCAGGATTGGCGAGCGAGGCGCAACCAGCGCAGCGCCGAGCGCAACCGCCGAGCATTCGAACACGAAGACGCCGAGATACACGAACTTTGCATTGATCCCGAACAGCTCTGCAAGCTTCGGGTCCTCGGCTACGGCGCGGATGACGGAGCCGAACCGCGTGCGCTGCGTGAAGAGCCAGACCGCACAATAGAGCAGGAGCGTGACGACCAGCACCAGCACGTCCTGCCAGGTGAACCAGAGCGGGCCGATATCGACTTTGGCGCGTGCCAATGTCCCGGGCAGCGTCTGGGGATTACCGCCGAAGATGAGCGCGCTGCCGCCCTGCAGGACGTAGCCGAGGCCGAGGGTCACGATCATCAGGCTGGTCAGGTTCTGCGTCATGACGAGGCGCATCATCGCGCCCTGCATGAGGAGACCGATGATACCGAGTACGACGATGGCTACGAGGATGGCGAGCGGGTATGAAAGACCCATCTTGGTGATAGCGTACCAGGTGACGAACGCGCCGAGCATGTAGAGCTGACCGTGAGCGAAATTCACCAGACGCGCAACACCGAGCAGGATGGTCCAGCCCAGCGCGATGCAGGCATAGCCGGAGCCGAGCACGATGCCGTTGATGATCTGCTGCGCGACATTCATGACGGCGTTCCATCCGCGATGGTGCCGAGATAGGCTTCGATGATGCGGTGGTCGGCAGCCATGACGTCGGCCGAGCCTTCGCCGACGATCTTGCCGCGTTCGAGCAGATAGAGATGGTCGACGACCTTCAGGGCGGCCTTCACGTTCTGCTCGACCAGCAGCACTGGCAGGCCGCGATCGACCAATTGGCGAATGCGGGAAAGCAGGTCGGTGATCAGTCGGGGCGCGAGACCTGCGGAGGGCTCATCCAGCATCAGCACCCGCGGGCCCGCGAGCAGCGCACGCCCTACCGCAAGCATCTGGCGCTCGCCGCCGGAAAGCGCTGCGCCCTTGTGCGACCGGCGTTCGGCGAGGCGAGGGAAGAACTCGAAGACCTCTGGAGTGGTGAAGAGATGTCGGCCGGTGGCGTCCGCGGGCGGTCGCACCAGCGCCAGGTTTTCATCGACGGTCAGTTCAGCAAAGATGTTTTTGCCCTCGGGGACGAGCGTGAGACCGCGGGCCACCCGTTCATGAGCGGCAAGCCTGTCGAGGCTGCGTCCTTCAAGCTGTACGCCGCCGGTCACGACGGCGTGGCCACGCGACCAGCCGGCCAGCGCATTGACCAGCGTGGTCTTGCCGGCGCCGTTGGCGCCGACGAGGCCAACCATCCGCCCTGCGGGCACGCCGATGCTGACACCTGACACGGCAACATTGCCGGCGTAGCGGACAGAGAGATTATCGCTCTGGAGCACGCCGGTCATTCGTCGCGCCCCAGATAGGCCTCACGCACGCGAGGATCACGCTGGATGTCGGCCGGTGTTCCCGTTGCCAGCATCGCGCCCTGGTCGATCATAACGATGCGGTCGGCAATCGACATGATCAGGTCCATATGATGCTCGATGACGACGAGCGCGAGGTTGCGCTTGCGTAGTCCGATCAGGACGTCGGCCAGCTTCTTCATGTCGCCACCACTGAGTCCTGCGGCGGGTTCATCAAGCAGGAGCACCTTTGCACCGGTCCCATAGGCGAGGGCAACGGAAAGCAGGCGCTGCACGCCGTAAGGGATGTCGCCGGGAAGCTGGTCGTGGTACTGGCGGGCGATCCCGAAGAAGTCGAGCAGCTGCGCGGCGGCGATCTCGGCTGCGCGGCGCGTGGTGGCCTCACGCCACGGGGCGAAGAGCGACGTCGCAAGACCCGTCGAGAAATCGCGGAAGATGGCCGAGATCGCGTTCTGCAGGACCGTCAATTCGCCGAAGAACGAATTCTGCTGGAATGTACGGCGCAAGCCGCGCGCCGCAAGATCGAACGTCCGGAGTCCCGACACGTCGCTGTTGTCGAGGAAAGTGCTGCCGCCGTGGGTGACGGCATTGGTGACGGCGGCAAAACAGCTGCTCTTGCCGGCGCCATTCGGACCGATGATGCCGAGGATCTCGTTATCACGGACCGACCAGCTGACGTCGCGGAGGGCGACGAGCGCGCCATACTGCACGGTCAGTCTTTCGACGCGCAGCACGTCGACCGCGCCGTGTCGCGTTTCTCCGGAACTTGCCACCCGGCCGTCCATCCCTGTTGTCCCGACTGCGCTTACGGCAACCGGTTCTTTTTGGCGCGGCCGCATAGCAATCGATACGGGATCAAATTGCAAACGACAGGCGGCCTCGCGAGTCGAAGGTATT
Source organism: Bradyrhizobium sp. 1(2017) (assembly GCF_011602485.2). Lineage (NCBI taxonomy): Bacteria > Pseudomonadati > Pseudomonadota > Alphaproteobacteria > Hyphomicrobiales > Nitrobacteraceae > Bradyrhizobium > Bradyrhizobium sp. 1(2017). Next base: position 3,453,742 of record NZ_CP050022.2, read on the forward strand.
GCGCGCCCGCCATGAAAACTTGTGCTGACTGGTTGTCAGACCACAGGCGCCTGCGCTGCAGCGGGTTCAACCCTGACGAGGCCGTGCGCTATCCACTCCCGCATCGGTACATATAGAACCGCGATAGCTGATAGACCGAGCCACGTCTGGCAGTTGTCGGAGCCGTCGGCTATGAACGCAACGCGACGCTGCGGCGTAGCCGATGTTCACGAGGAGCCCCCGATGCGTTTACCTGCTGTTCTCCTGGCCCTGACATGTCTTGCGAGCGCAGCTTCGGCCCAAGACCTCTCGGGCACGCTCCAGAAGATCAAGGAGACCAAGAAGATCACGCTCGGCTATCAGGAGGCCTCGGTCCCGTTCAGCTATCTCGACGGCAACCAGAAGCCGGTTGGCTTCGCCATGGACATCTGCCTCAGCATCGTCGAGGCCGTGAAGAAGCAGCTCGGCATGTCCGACATCGCCGTCGACACCCTCGCGGTGACGTCGTCGAACCGGATTCCGCTGATGGTCAACGGCACGCTCGATCTGCATTGCTCGGCGACCACCAACAATGCCGATCGCCAGAAGCAGGTCGCCTTCACCAATACCCATTTTCTCAGTGCGACGCGATTTGCTGCGAAGAAGGCCGCCAAGATCAACACCATTGACGATCTCAAGGGCAAGGCGGTCACCGCCGTCGCAGGCTCGGTCAACCTGACGCAGCTCGCCAAGGTCAACACCGAACGTAATCTCGGCATCAACGTGATGCCGGCCAAGGACCAGGCCGAGGCGTTCCTGCTGCTGGAGACCGACCGCGCCCAGGCCTATGCGCTCGACGACGTCCAGCTCGCAGTCGCGATCGCGCGGTCGAAGGAGCCGCAAGCTTACATGATCAGCGAGGAGGCGTTCTCCAAGCCCGAGCCTTACGGCATCATGCTGCGGCGGGAGGATGCACCATTCAAGGCGCTCGCCGACCGTGCCACGGCGGAGCTCTATGCGAGCCCGGAGATCGAGGTGCTCTACAAGAAATGGCTGCAATCGCCGACGCCGCCGAACGGCCTCAACTACAATGTCCCGATGTCGTCCGCCTTGCGCAACGCCTTCAAGAAGCCGAGCTCGAGCGCCGATCCCGATGTGTACGCGGTGAACTGAGGAAAGCACGCGCGCGATCACGCTGCGCGTTGCTGCGCCCTCTCCCTTGAGGGAGAGGGCAGTTCCGCTGGTAACACATACTCACTCGAGGGTATGTTTCCGCGCGCGTCGTGCCGATAGATATCCCTCATCCGGCGCTTCGCGCCACCTTCTCCCGCATCCGCCTCCGCCAAGGCTTCGGCGGACATGAGGGGAGGAGGGCGCCATCCTTCTCGGCCAGCATCTAGTCTAAGCGTTCGAGTATTTCTTCAGCTCGAACCGCGCGATCTGGTTCCTGTGCACCTCGTCCGGCCCGTCCGCCAGTCGTAGCAACCGCGCGGTGGCGTAGGCCTGGGTCAGACCAAAATCGTTCGAGGTCCCACCGCCGCCATGCGCCTGGATGGCCCAGTCGATGATCTGGCAGGCCATGTTGGGTACGGCGACCTTGATCATCGCGATCTCGGCCTTCGCCACCTTGTTGCCGACCGTGTCCATCGCGTAGGCGGCATTGAGCGTCAGTAGCCTGGCCTGCTCGATCATGATGCGTGCCTCCGCGATACGCTCTTGCGTCACCGTCTGCTCCGAGACCGGCTTGCCGAAGGCAACGCGGCTGCGGACGCGGCGGCACATCTTTTCCAAGGTGCGTTCGGCGAGCCCGATCAGCCGCATGCAGTGATGGATACGGCCGGGGCCAAGCCGCCCCTGCGCGATCTCGAACCCGCGGCCTTCGCCAAGCAGCATGTTCTCCTTGGGCACCCGCACGTTGGCGAAGACCACTTCGGAGGCGCGGTCGGGCACGCCGTAGAAGCCGAACACGGGCAGGGGGCGTTTCACTTCGATGCCCGGCGTGTCCATCGGCACCAGGATCATGGATTGCTGCTTGTGCCGGTCCGGATTGTCGGGATCGGTCTTGCCCATGAAGATGCAGATCTTGCAGCGCGGGTCGGTCGCATTGGTCGTGTACCATTTGCGCCCGTTGATCACGTAGTGATCGCCGTCGCGCACGATCGAGCTTTCGATGTTGGTCGCGTCGGACGAGGCGACCGCCGGCTCGGTCATGGCGAAGCAGGAGCGGATTTCGCCCGCAAGCAGCGGCTTCAGCCACCGCTCCTTGTCCTTCTCGGTGCCGTAGCGTTCGAGCACCTCCATGTTGCCGGTGTCTGGCGCCGAGCAATTGAACACTTCGGGCGCAAGGTGCGAGCGGCCCATGACCTCGCAGAGCGGGGCGTATTCGAGATTGGTAAGACCCGCGCCGTGATTGCTCTCGGGCAGGAACAGATTCCAGAGCCCCTCGGCGCGCGCCAGCGGCTTCAGCTCCTCGACGACGGGGTAGACTTTCCAGGGTCCAAGCTCTTCGGCCTCGCGATAGAACCGTTCCTCGTTCGGATAGATGTGCCGGTCCATGAAGCTCTCGAGCCTGCGCTTGAGGTCGACGACTTTTGGCGACATCGGGTACAGCATCGTTCGTCTCCTTGATCGATGGACGTCGGCCGGATCAGCCGATCTCGAGATAATCCGGTTCGGGAAGCTTCGGGAAGGGTGCGGTCGGCAGCGTCTGGTACCAGAACGCCACCGAGGCGATGTCGTCCTGTAACGGAAGATATTTCGCCTCCTTGACGCCCGGCAGCCAGCCCAATGCCTGGATCGTCACGCGCAGATCGGAACGGAAGCGCACGGGATCGGGAATGTGCCAGCGGTACAGGCCGAAACGCTGTTGCGACCTGTAGACGCCATCGGGCCGGATCACCTGCGGCAGGCCGGCATAGGGCGTGGTGAATTCCTGGTAGCGCGATTGCTTCGTCTCGCCCTGGCCGGAATGGGCAACGTAAGGATCGAAATTGTAGGCGCCGCAAAAATAGTCCTCGGTCCCGGTGCCGCAGATGGTCGGGAATGCGCCGTCGCCGTCGATGTAGAACTTGATCTCGCCTTCGCCCCACCAGCCGTTGTTGTTGACGCCCCAGGCCATGTAGGTGCCGACGTATTGGCCGGCGCCGCCGATGCCGTCGAGGATGGTATAGACCTCCTTGTAAGGCAGCGGATTGGTGCGCCTGAACTGGGCATGGAAGTAAGCGCAATCTTCCGGCACGTCGGTCAGGGTGTAGTTGATCTGGTAGTAGACGGTGAGCTGCTCCTCGCTGCGGTTCTCCAGCGTAAAGCGGGCGCGCTTGCGGAACGGCATCTCCCAGTAGCAGTTGAAGGCGCGGCCAGGGTTGACGCAGACCGCGAGCGAGGACACTTGCGCGTATTCTTCCCATCCGCAGGCGAAGAAATCGCCGGCCGGGCATTCGACGCTGGGTAGCGTTTGGTCATCCCAGTAGACGCGCAGGATCGAATGGCGCAGGCGCCCGCGCGCCAGCGTCATCCAGATCTGCTGGATCGCGCCCTGGCCTTCGACGTCGGCGAGCGTGAACGTCGTGCCGGGCTCGATGACGACATAGGGCGACACCTTCCAGCCCTGACCGAGATCGCGGGCCTGACGCGCGGCGGGGCCATCGACCGACATGCCGCCCTTGCCCTTCTCGCCGGTGAAATTCTCGGGGCTGATCGAGCGCGTCTGCGCGTTCGACAGGCGCGAGAGATTGCCGAGATGCAGGCCCAATCCGGAAAACGCCATGGGATCCTCGATAAGGGTTAGCGACGTTCCGATATATCGCTCCCAAATCTACCAAAAGATGAAGGCGGCCGGGCAAAGGCCCGCAAGCGATCGCGTGTCGTTCAGGCGACGCGGTACTCTCTGAACTTCTCGCGCAGTGCCGATTTGAGCACCTTGCCGGTGCCCGTCATCGGGAATTCGTCCAGGAATTCGACGGCGTCGGGCATCCACCAGCTCGCGATCTTCGGGCGCATGTGCTCGAGCAGTGTCTTGCCGTCGACGGTTGCGCCCTTCTTGCGGACGACGAGGAGCAGGGGGCGCTCCTGCCATTTCTCGTGCGAGATCGCGACCACGGCGGCCTGAAGCACGTCGGGATGGGACAGGGCGACGTCCTCGAGCTGGATCGAGGAGATCCACTCGCCGCCGGACTTGATCACGTCCTTGGAGCGATCGGTCAGCGTGACGTGGCCTTGGCTGTCGATCACGGCCATGTCGCCGGTGATCAGCCAGCCGTCGCGGTCGAGGCCCTCATCCAGCTTCATGTAGCCGGAGGCAACCCACGGGCCGCGGGCGCGCAGATGACCGACGCTCTTGCCGTCGCGCGGCAGCTCGACGCCGGCGTCGTCGACGATGCGCAAGGCCGTGCCGAAACAGGCGCGGCCGGAGACCTGGCGCCGGTCGAACTTCTCCTTGTCGCCGAGGTGCTCGGAGCCCGGTCGCAGACCCGGCATCGAGCAGCCCAGGGCCTCGGTCATGCCCCAGGCCTGGATGTAGTCGATGTCGTAGTCGCGCTTGAGCTTCTCGACCATCGCGCGCGGCGGGGCCGAGCCCGACGACAACGTTGCGCGCAGCGTCGAGAATCTGTTGCCGGTGCGACCGAGCCAGTCAAGCAGGATCAGCCAGAAGCTCGGCACGCCCGCCGATAGCGTCACCTTCTCGCCTTCGAGCAACTCATAGAGCTTGTCGGGCTCGTAGTTGCGGCCGGGCAGCACAAGCTTCGAGCCCGTATAGGGCGCAGTGAACGGCATGTTCCAGCCGTTGCCGTGGAACAGCGGCGCCATCGGCATCATCACCTCGCGCACGCCTTCGACATGGCCCGGCAGGAAGTCGAAGCTTGAGCATGTCATGGTCTGCAGGATCGCGGCTCGGTGCGAATAGATCACGCCCTTGGGATTGCCCGTCGTGCCGGAAGTGTAGCAGATGGTGGAGGCGGATCTTTCGTCGAACTCTGGCCAGGCGAAGCCGGCCTCGCTTTCCTTGTCCAGAAGCTCTTCGTAGCAATGGACGTTCTTTAGCTTCGTTTCCGGCATCCGCTCGCGCGAGGACATCACCACGTAGGCTTCGATCGTCGTCAATTGCGGCGCGATGGCCTCGACGATCGGCAGCGTGGCGCGGTCGATGAACAGGAGGCGGTCTTCGGCATGGTTGATGATGTAGACGAGCTGTTCCGGAAACAGCCGCGGATTGACGGTGTGCAGCACGTAGCCCATGCCAGGCGCCGCGTAGAACATTTCGAAATGACGATGGGTATTCCAGGCCAGCGTGCCGACGCGGTCGCCTTTTGTCATGCCGAGCCGCTTCAGGGCCAGCGCCATGCGCTTGATGCGTGGATGAGCATCGGCATAGGTGTAGCGGTGGATGTCGCCTTCGATCTCGCGTGCCACGATCTCGGCTTCGCCGTGATAGTCGGCGGCATACTGGATCAGGCCGCTGATCAGCAGCGGCATGTCCATCATCAATCCCTGCATCGTCTCCTCCACAGCCAAGTCGTTGCATGGCGTATGCTTGTGATTTGCGTTTGAGGTTAGCGGAACGTCACGCAGCGTTCACGCAAAAAGCGAGCGACGTGATTGCATGCGTCACTTTTTCAGGGCTAACTGATCCGAAGCAGCGTTTCGCCGTGGAGGACATGGATGTCAGCGGAAAGACACAAGACCGGTGCAGCCGGCGAGTCCAAGGTCGACATTGCGGCACTCCGCGCGCGCTATCGCGACGAGCGCGACCGCCGTTTGCGCAGCGAGGGCAAGGCGCAGTATGTCGAGGTGACCGGCGAATTCGGCCGCTACCTCGATGATCCCTGGGCTGATCCCGGATTTGCGCGCGCATCCGTCAGCGAACAGACCGAAGTGCTCATCGTTGGTGGCGGCTTCGGTGGCTTGCTCTGTGGCGCACGACTGCGCGAAGCCGGCATCGATGATTTTCGTATCGTGGAAAAGGCGGCCGACTTCGGCGGCACCTGGTACTGGAATCGCTACCCGGGCGCGGCCTGCGATACCGAGAGCTACATCTACCTGCCGCTCCTGGAAGAAACGGGCTACATGCCGGTGCGCAAATATGCGCGGGCGCCCGAGATCTACGAGCATTCCCGCCGCATCGGCCGGCACTTCGGTCTCTACGAGCGCACGCTGTTTCAGACCGTGATCTCGCGCATGACGTGGCAGGACGGGGAGGACCGCTGGCTGGTCGAAACCGATCGCGGCGATCGCATCAATGCGCGCTTCGTCATTCTCGCCGGCGGGCCGCTGAGCCGGCCGAAGCTGCCGGGCATTCCCGGCATCGAGACGTTCAGGGGCCACAGCTTTCACACCAGCCGTTGGGATTATGCCTATACCGGCGGCACGGCGGAAGGTGGTCTCACCGGCCTTGCCGACAAGCGCGTCGGCATCATCGGCACCGGAGCGACCGCCGTGCAATGCGTGCCGCATCTCGGCCGTTCGGCGAGAGAGCTCTACGTCTTCCAGCGCACGCCATCGGCGATCGGCGTGCGCGACGACCGGCCGACCGATTCAGCCTGGGCGCAAAGCCTCAAGTCCGGCTGGCAGCGCGAGCGCATGGACAATTTCACCGCGGTGATCTCGGGCGAGCCGTTCGAGCAAGATCTGGTACAGGACGGCTGGACTGGCCTGCTCGGCGAGATCCTGCTGGCGCCGCGCCGCCAGAAGCAGCCGGTGACCTCAATGGACGAGGCGCTCAAGGTGATCGAGCAGGCCGACTATCGCAAGATGGAGGAGATCCGCGCCCGCGTCGACGCCATCGTCAGGGACGAAGCGGCGGCTGCGGCGCTCAAGCCCTGGTACAAGGCGTTCTGCAAGCGGCCGTGCTTCCACGATGAATATCTCGACACATTCAATCGTCCCAACGTGCATCTCGTCGACACCAAAGGGCAGGGCGTCGAGCGCATCACGGAGAATGCGGTCGTGGTCGACGGCAAGGCCTATGAGCTCGATTGCCTGATCTATGCCAGCGGCTTCGAGGTCGGCACCGATTACGCCCGCCGCATGGGATTTGAGGTGTACGGCCGCGGCGGCGTCAGCCTGTCCGAACGCTGGCACGACGGCGTCAAGACCCTGCACGGCTTCTACAGCCGTGGCTTTCCGAACTGCTTCCTGATCGTCACGGTGCAGGCCGGCCAGAGCGCAAACTTCCCGCACATCATCGACGAGCAGTCGCAGCACATCGCCTATGTGATCACCCAAGCGCGCAAGCGCAAAGCGCGAACCCTGGAGCCGACGCTGGCCGCCGAGAACACCTGGGTCGAGGAGGTCGTCAAGGCCGCGCTCGGCCGCCAGACCTATCTCGCCGAATGCACGCCCGGCTATTACAACAATGAGGGTGTGTTCGATCCGGTCGCGGCCAGAAACAGCCAATATTGGCGCGGACCGGTGGCGTTCCTGCGGCTGCTCGACAAGTGGCGCAAGGAGGGCAATCTGGATGGTCTGGAGCTGACCTATGGGACCGCGCCGGAGGCGGGCGGCTCCCCGATGTCGGCTTGAGCGGCATGATCGCGCCGCCCACCGGCGCCACGCGGCTATTCGTCATCGTCGGCGATCCCATCGCGCAGGTGCGCGCGCCGGCAGGCGTGACGGCCGCGCTCGCGGCACGCGGACACGATGGCATCCTTATGCCGGTTCAGGTCGCGCCAACGGATCTGCCGGATTTCCTCTCTGTGGCGACGCGGTTGAAAAACCTCGACGGCATCGTCGTGACCATCCCGCATAAATTCGCCTGCTACCAGGCCTGCACGAGTGCGACCGAGCGGGCCCATTTCCTGCGCACCGTGAACCTGATGCGTCGGCGTGCCGACGGTTCATGGTATGGTGACATGGTCGACGGCCTCGGCTTCGTCGGTGCCGCGCGGGCGAAGGGCATCGATCCCAAGGGCATGCGGGCGCTGCTTGTCGGCGCCGGTGGCGCTGGCTCGGCCATCGCGCTTGCGCTGGTCGAAGCGGGCGTGAGCGAACTCGCCGTTCACGACAACGCGGCCGAGCGCCGCGACGCGCTGATCGGCCAACTCAACGGGCTTGGCAATGTGCCGGTGCGGATCGGCACCAGCGATCCCGCGGGCTTCGATTTTGTCGCGAATGCGACCCCGGCGGGGATGAAAGAAGGCGATCCGCTGCCTGTCGACGTCGCGCAGCTTGCGCAATCGGCCTATTGCGGCTGCGTCATCACCAAGCCCGAAATCTCGCCCTTCATCGCGGCGGCCCGAAAGGCCGGCTGCGTGACGGGGACCGGCACGGACATGTACGAACATCACGAGGGCATCATGGTAAACTTTCTGCTAGGCGGCGAAGGATAGGCGATCGTACCGCGCACGTTGCCTCAAGCGGGGCTTGAGCGATCAAGGCCGACGTAGGATCATGCACCCGCGCGAGCCGGTCGCGCGTCCAGGTAAGAGGAACGAGGAATGACCAAGGGCAGGACTGTTGTGACGGCCATGATCGGCGCCACTGCGCTGCTACTCTCTCTGGCGCCCACCGTGGAGGCCGCGCAATGCGGCAGCTCGTCGGCCGGCTTCGAGGCCTGGAAGCGCGAGTTTAGCGCGGAGGCGCAGGGCAAGGGCGTCGGCCCCACCGCGCTCTCGGCCCTGATGCAGACCAACTACGCCAGCGCGACCATTGCCGCCGACCGCGGCCAGCGCAGCTTCCGACTGACACTCGACCAGTTCCTCGCCAAGCGGGGCGCCGCCACCATTGTCGCCAAGGGCCGGCAGCTCAAGCAGTCGCAGGCCGCCTTGTTCGCCTCGATCCAGCAGCGCTACGGCGTCCCGCCCGGGCCGTTGATCGCAATCTGGGGCATGGAGACCGGCTTCGGCAGCCAGCGTGGCAACCAAAACATGCTGTCGTCGATCGCGACCCTGGCCTATGACTGCCGTCGCCCCGAATTCTTCACCGATCAGCTTTATGCCGCCTTGAAATTGATCGACCGTGGCACGCTGTCGGGATCGACCCGTGGCTCCATGCATGGCGAGGTCGGCCAGACCCAATTCATGCCCAAGAACATTCTGGCCTATGGCACCGGCAACCTCGAAGTGGCCGCCAACGCGCTGAATTCGACGGCGAATTTCCTGAAAGGTCATGGCTGGAAGGCAGGAGCCGGTTACCAGCCAGGCGAACCGAATTTCGCCGCCATCGAGGCCTGGAATGCCGCCGGCGTCTATCAGAAGGCGATCGCGCTGATGGGTCGGCAGATTGACGAGGGAGGCGGAGCGGCAGCGTCACGGTAACGGAAGCCCCGTTTCGAGCGGGGTTCTCAATTCCTGTTTTGGCGCTTTTTCTCGACGCGAACCGGCGTCCACTTCGCTCGAAAACGTTCCGGCTCAGCAAGGCGTGATGCGCCGGCGCGAGAAAGTTGTTGCCATCAGGAACTGACGGCACGAGGTTTGCTTTGATCAGGTTCGGGGCTGGGCATGAGGAGACTCACCATGGCAACCCAGATCGTAATGGATCAGACGGGCGATACGCGCCACGAGTTTGATCCCGGCAATGCCGAAGCGCTGGCGCGAGCCGAACGGCGCTTTCGGGAGCTGACCGGAGCCGGCTTCACCGCCGCGCTGCGGACCGGACCGGGCGAGGTCACCCGGATCCGATCGTTCGATCCGACCGCGCAGGAAACGCTGTTCTATCCTCGCCTGGTCGGCGGTTGATCTGAGCTGCTCATGATGGCGGCAGTTTGGCTCCGCGCCCCGGCGCGTGCGCGTCTGCATGCGTTGCGCGAACTCTATCGGCGCTTTTTCGGCGAGAACACGCCGGATGCCCGCGGCCGTCGGCTGCTCTTCGAATGGCTCTCGCCCGCACAGCGCGTGCAATTCGAGGAGCACCGCTATTTCGATGTCGTCGGCTGCGACACCGGCAAGATCTATCGCATTCACTATGGCACCGCGGCCAACGTCCACGAGGTCGACGGCGAAGGCCGTGCGACGATGGGATGGTGCTTCGTCCCGTCAGGCTTCCTCGTGCCCGGCGACGTGATGCTGGCGCAGAAGATTGCGCTCGAGACCGACGAGAGGGGCGCACTCGCGCTCGCCAACCGGTTTCCGCCGGCAACGCACTCGGAGCACTTTTACCGACGGCCGTTCTAGCGGCCGAGGAGAGAAGCGGTCAGTGATGGCTGGTGCGGTAGGCATCCAGCGCATGGGCCGCGAAGACGCCAACGCTGCACAGGGCGAGCAGGGCGGAGATCACCTCGATCATAGCTCGTCCTCCCGTTCTGGCTGGGCAACGAGATTTTGACAGCAGGAATATTCGTAGATCAGGTCGAGGAGGAATTGCATGGTGGCCGTCCCTGTATTTATTTTGACAACTACTTAGACGGCTATCTGTTTCAGGCGTGTTTCGTCGCATTGGGAAAGGGGTTTCGCCGGGAACCGCGGGACTGGTTTGTGCGCTGCGGTCCCGCTATTGCTCAAGCCATTTAGCCGCGTTTTCGAGCGCGGCGCATCAGATTGCGAGGCAAAATCATGGCGCAGGTCGAATGGTTTGACGATCTCACCATCGGAATGCGGTTCAGGTCCCCTGAGGTCGAGGTCACCGAGGCGGACATCAAGCGCTTCGCCGCCGAGTTCGATCCGCAGCCGATGCATCTCGACCACGAGGCCGCCAAGCAGACCCTGTTCAAGGGGCTCGCTGCCTCAGGATGGCACACCGCCGCCATTGCCATGAATCTTGCGATCCAGACCCGCCCGTTCGGTCCGCACCCGCTCATCGGCGCGGGCGTCGACGGCCTGCGCTGGACCATGCCTGTGCGGCCCAATGACCGCCTGCATCTGGTCGGGGAGGTCATGAGCCTGACGCCGTCGAAGTCGAAGCCGCAGGGCATCGCGCTGGTGAAGTGGACGATGTTCAACCAGAACGGCGAGGAGGTTTACACCTTCACCCCGATCGCGATCGTGCCGCGGCGGAGCTGACGCCACGGCACGCCCTTGGCCTCATGCCGCGCCGCAGAACTTGCGGCTCGCCGGTAGAGGTGGTCATCTCGGCCCGGGAAGACGCTGGAGGCTGACATGAAACGATTCCTTCTCGCAGCTGGCCTGCTCGCCGGTGCCTTGAGCGCCATGCCCGCACTCGCGCAACAATCCAAGGTCGGCGACTGGACCATCGAGAAACGTACGCAGGACACCCATTGCAACGCGAGTCGCGGCTACAAGGACAAGGAAGACGAGAACCGCGACTACGTCGTCGTGATCACCTATTCCGACAAGGCCATCGTGATCGTCATGATCTATGGCGGCTGGGAATGGGACAAGATCGGCGAGGTCCTGCAGGCCGATGTCGGCACCGACGATGCCGACATCATGAAGAAGGCGAAATGGGAGGTCATGGACCAGACCACCGTGCGCGGCATCTTCGAATACGATCAGTCAATCATCGACCGGCTGTCGAAGGCCAAGCGCCTCACGCTCGATTTCGAAGACGATGAGGACGACAGCATCGAGATGCAGATTCCGCGCGCCGGCGAAGCGCTGGCTGCGCTGAAGTTCTGCGAGGAGAACAGGAAATAGCGGTCTGAAGCTCACAGCGAGTCCGTGAGCCTGGCTCGCGAGCGAGTTCTTGGCTCGCATGGAGCGAGCCAAGACTCATCGCGGTTCAGTGTCCAACTCCCTGGACCGGCGCTGCGCTGATGTCGCTGCCGTGATGCACCAGCGGCCTGTTGCCGGTGACGGTCCGCAGCAGCACATAGAAGACCGGGGTCAGGAACAGGCCGAACACGGTGACGCCGATCATCCCGGAGAACACGGCAACGCCCATGGCCCGCCGCATCTCCGAGCCTGCACCGGTCGAGAGCACCAGCGGCAGCACGCCCATGATGAAGGCCATCGACGTCATCAGGATCGGGCGCAGCCGCAGCCGGCTGGCCTCGATCGCGGCCCGGATCGGTGTGCGTCCGGCAAATTCGAGCTCGCGCGCGAATTCGACGATCAGGATCGCGTTCTTGGCGGAGAGGCCGACGAGCACGATCAATCCGATCTGCGTGAAGACGTTGTTGTCGCCCTTGGAGATCCAGACGCCGAACATCGCGGCCAGGAGGCCCATCGGCACGATCATGATGATCGAGAGCGGCAGGGTCAGGCTCTCATAGAGCGCGGCCAGCACCAGGAACACCAGGAGGATCGCCAACGGGAACACCCAGATGCCGGAATTGCCGGCGATGAACTCCTGATAGGTGAGGTCGGTCCATTCGAAGGCAAAGCCCGGCGGAAGCACCTCCGCAGCGATCCGCGTCGCCGCCTCCTGCGCCTGCCCCGATGAGAAGCCGGGCGCAGCCGCCGCGTTGATGTCGGAAGATAGGAATCCGTTGTAGCGGATCGCACGCTCCGGCCCCGCACTCTGGCGGATGGTGAGCAGCGCCGACAACGGCACCATGTCGCCAGAGGACGAGCGCACCTTGAGCTGCCGGATGTCGTCGGCCCGCGCGCGGAACGGCGCGTCGGCCTGGACGCGGACGGAATAGGTCCGGCCGAATTTGTTGAAGTCGTTGACGTAGTAGGAGCCGAGGTAGATCTGGAGCGTGTTGAACACCTCCGTCACGGGAACGCCCAATTGTAGCGCCTTGGTACGGTCGATGTCGGCGAAGAGCTGGGGCACGTTGACCTGGAAGCTCGAGAACACGCCGGCGATCTCCGGCGCCTTCTGCATCGCCGCCATGAAGGCGTTGGTCGCTTCGTTCAACGCCTCATAGCCGAGACCGGCACGGTCCTCGATCTGCAGCTTGAAGCCACCGATGGTGCCGAGGCCGTTGACCGGCGGCGGGGGGAACATGGCGATGAAGGCTTCCTGGATGCCGGCATATTTCTTGTTCAACTCGGCCGCGATCGCGGGCCCGCTGAGCGAGGGATCCTTGCGCTCGTCGAATGGTTTCAGCGTCGAGAACACGATGCCGGCGTTGGACGAATTGGTGAAGCCGGAGATCGACAGGCCGGGGAAGGCGACCGAGCTTTCGACACCGGGCTGGGTCAGCGCGATGTCGCTCATCTTGCGGATCACCTCTTCGCTGCGGTCGAGCGTCGCGCCATCGGGCAGGCGGGCGAAGCCGACCAGATATTGCTTGTCTTGGCCCGGCACGAAACCGCTCGGCACCTGCTGGAACAGAAGCGCGGTGAGGCCGACCAGCACCGCGTAGAGGCCCATCACCGCGGCCTTGCCCGAGATCACCCTGGTGACGCTGCCGCTGTAGTTTTCCGAAGAGCGTGTGAAGGCCTTGTTGAAGCCGCGGAAAAACCAGCCAAGGCTCTTTTCCATGATCAGCGTCAGCCTGTCCTTCGGCTCGTCGTGCCCCTTGAGCAGCAGCGCCGAGAGCGCCGGCGACAGCGTCAGCGAGTTGACGGCCGAGATCACGGTCGAGATCGCGATCGTCAGCGCGAACTGCTTGTAGAACTGCCCGGTGAGACCGGAGATGAAGGCGAGCGGCACGAACACCGCGATCAGCACCATGGCGATGGCGATGATCGGGCCCGACACCTCGCGCATGGCCTGATAGGTGGCATCGCGCGGCGACAGCCCGGCCTCGATGTTGCGCTCGACGTTCTCGACGACGACGATGGCGTCGTCGACGACGATGCCGATCGCGAGCACCAGGCCGAACAGGCTGAGCGCGTTGATGGAGAAGCCGAAGACGTGCATCACCGCGAAGGTGCCGACGATCGACACCGGCACGGCCAAAAGCGGAATGATCGAGGCACGCCAGGTCTGCAGGAACAGGATCACCACCAGCACCACCAGCGCGATCGCCTCCAGCAGCGTGTGGATGACGGCCTCGATCGAGGAGCGCACGAATTGCGTGGGATCGTAGACGATCTGGTAGGACACGCCCTCGGGCATGTTCTTCTTGATCTCCGCCATGGTGGCGCGGACATTGTCGGAGATCTGCAGCGCGTTGGAGCCCGGCGCCTGGAAGATCGGGATCGCCACCGCCTGCTTGTTGTCGAGCAGCGAGCGCAGGCCGTATTCGGAGGCGCCAAGCTCGACGCGCGCGACGTCGCGCAGGCGCACGACTTCGCCGCGCGCACCGGTCTTGACCACGATGTCGCCGAACTGCTCCTCGTTGGCGAGCCGGCCTTCCGCATTGACGGACAGTTGCAGGTCGATACCCGAAACGTTCGGGGAGGAGCCGACCACGCCGGCGGCGGCCTCGACGTTCTGTGCCTGGATCGCCCTCACGATGTCGCTCGCAGTCAATCCATGCTCGGCAGCCTTCTGCGGGTCGACCCAGACCCGCATCGAATAGTCACCGGCGCCATAGAGCTGCACGTCTCCGACGCCGTCGATCCGCGCGAGGCGATCCTTGACGTTGAGCACTGCGTAGTTGCGCAAATACGTCATGTCGTAGCGGCCGTTCGGCGACAAGAGATGCACGACCATGGTGAGGTCGGGTGACGACTTCTTGGTGATGATGCCGAGCTGGCGCACCACGGCGGGAAGGCGCGGCTCGGCCTGTTGCACCCGGTTCTGCACCAGCTGCGTCGCCTTGTCGGGGTCGGTGCCGAGGCGGAACGTCACCGTCAGCGTCATCGCGCCGTCGGTGGTCGCCTGGCTCGACATGTAGAGCATGTTTTCGACGCCGTTGATCTGCTCCTCGATCGGCGTCGCCACCGTCTCCGCGATCACCTTGGGGTTGGCGCCGGGATAGGTCGCGCGCACCACGACCGACGGCGGCACGACATCGGGATATTCCGAGATCGGCATTGCGAACAGCGAGATGAGGCCCGCAAGGAAGATCAGGACCGACAGCACGCCGGCGAAAATCGGACGATCGATGAAGAACTTTGAGAGATTCATGGCCTTGCCCCTGGGCAATATCGTTTTCGTCTCCACACAGCTCCGCCGTCATTCCGGGGCGGGGGCGAAGCCCGCGAACCCGGAATCCGGAGGTGAGACGCCTGGAGTTTCGTAACTTCCATATTCCGGGATCGCGCTACGCGCGCTCCGGAATGACTGAGAGCGCTAGCGTTGCACCACGTCCTGGTTGCTGTAGTTGGAAGCCTGCTGCGGCCCGCGCGCGCCCATCTGCGCCACTTCCGTCTTGAGGAGGGCGCCCGGACGCACGCGTTGCAAGCCGTTGACCACGATGCGGTCGCCGGACTTCAGGCCCGAGGTGACGATGCGAAGCCCATCGACGGCGCCGCCGAGCGTGACGGGCCGGTAGATGGCCCGGCTGTCGTCTCCGACCGCCATCACGAACTTCTTGTCCTGGTCGGTGCCGATCGCGCGCTCGTCGATCATCACCAGCGTCTGCTGCTTCGGCTGGCCCATGCGGACACGCGCAAACTGGCCGGGAATGAGACGGCCGTCGTCGTTGCGGAAGACCGCGCGGACGCGGATGGTGCCGCTCTGGCCGTTGACCTGGTTGTCGATCAGCTGAATGTGGCCTTTCGCCGAGAGGCCGCCGGAGGTCGCCATCTCCACGGGGATCTGGTCGAGCTTGCCGCGTTCGCCGGAGCCATCGGCAATGGAGTTGAGCGCGCGCAGCACCACCTCTTCGTCCGCATCGAAGGAGGCGTAGATCGGATTGACCGAGACCAGCGAGGTCAGCACCGGGGAGGCGGTGCCGGCGGCAACGAGATTGCCGACGGTGACCTCGATCTTGCCGACGCGGCCGTCCACGGGCGCGCGTACCTCGGTGTAGTCGAGATTGAGCTTTGCGGTCTGGAGCGTTGCCTCGGCCGCTTTGACGTTGGCGATCGCCTCACGATTGGCATTTTCGCGCTGGTCGAAGTCGCGCCGCGTCACCACGGCGTTGCCGACCAGTTGCGCGCCCCGTTCGAGTTCGCTCTGGGTGAAGACGACCCGTGCCTTGGCGGCTTCGAGCTGGGCGTTGGCCTTGTCGACCTCGGCCGCGTAAGGGGCGGGATCAATCTTGAACAGCACGTCGCCGGCCTTCACCAGCGCGCCTTCGGTGAAATTGGTCGACAGGATCGCGCCCGCCACGCGCGGGCGCAGCTCGACGCGGTTGATGGCCTCGAGGCGGCCGGAGAAATCGTCCCACAGCGCGGTCTGGCGCGGCTCGATCATCGCGACGGTGACGGAAACGGCTTGTTCGGTCGCGGCGGCCGGTGCGGTCGCTTGCGCCGGGTGAAGGTAGCGGCCGGTCGCGATCGAGCCGGCGACGGCGAGGGCGCCCACGATGGCGACGCCGCCGAGAAGGCGGCGAAAACGGCCGGCGCGGACGGTATTTTGGGCGGGATGCATTTGCGCGCTCCAGATATGTAGTGTTCACTACAGATGTGGAGCTGGATGTCGCAGTGCAAGATACTTATGTACCATTCACTAAGAAAATTGTAGGCCAATACCGCGACGATGGAAAGACACAAGAAAAAGAAAGCTAGAACAAATAGATAGGATCAGGCGTTAGGCTGATACGGGCCGCCGATTCCGAGGAGACAGGCATATGGGCATGGGACGTCCCCGCGAATTCGACGCCGAGACGGCGTTGGACCAGGCGATGGAAGTGTTTTGGCGCCATGGCTATGAGGGCGCGACGATTGCCCAGCTCACCGAGGCCATGGGCATCAATCCCCCGAGCCTTTACGCCTGCTTCGGCAACAAGGAAGGTTTGCTCAAGGCCGCGCTCGATCGCTACACCAAATTGCGCGGCGTCTGGATGGACGAGGTGGTTGCAGCCCCCACTGCCCGGGCCGTCGCCGAGCGGATGCTGATGGGCATCGCCGAGAAGCAGACCGATCCCGCCAATCCGCCCGGCTGCCTGCTCGTGCAGGGCGGCATCGCCTGTGGCACCGGCTCCGAGAGCGTCCCGTTCGAGCTCGCCGCACGGCGCGCCCAGAACGAAGATCAGCTCCGCGACCGTTTTGTCCGTGCGAAGGCAGAGGGCGACCTGAAGCCGACGTCAGATCCCGCCGCGCTCGCGCGCTATGTGTCCGCGGTTTCCGTTGGCATGGGCGTGATGGCGTCTTCGGGCTCGGACCGCGAGGCCTTGCGGCAGGTCGCGAGCGTGGCGGTGCAGGCGGTCGAGGCGCAGTCGACCGACAGGGTGTAAACGGTCTTTGTCATTTCGCGGATGGTGTTCAACGTAGCGACGGCGGCGGCACGAAGCCGCCGAATTCGCGTTCGATCAGGCCGGCCAGCGCAATCGGGGTTCGGTCTTCGAGATAAGGCCCGATGATCTGCACGCCGACCGGAAGGCCGGAAGCCGTGCGCTCGATCGGAACGGCGGTCGCCGGCAGACCGCAGGTCGAGGCGGGGTCCGCCCAGATGAAGCACGCATCGGCGTAGGGGTAGAGCTTTCCATCGATGTCCAATTGCCGTGCGTCGAACGGCTCGGACTGGTCCTGTGGAAAGGCCGGCACGGCGGCGGCGGGGTAGATCACCGCATCGAACTCGCGGAACAGTTCGTACCATTTTTGTTGCAACTGCAGACGGGCCGCGTCGGCCGCGAGCCATTCGCGATGAAGCATGCCCCAGCCGCGCGCGCGTTCGGCCTCGAGGCTGCGGTCATCGGGCGCGAGTGCGGCGGCAAGGCCCTGCGCCTCTGCAAGGGCGGCCGGGGTCAGGCGAGGACTTCTCGCGCCGTTCAACAGCTTCATGTAGAGCCGGGCGGATTCGGCGAGATCAGGCAATGATGTGCTCGCGCGCGCAATTCGCGCGCCTGATCGTTCGAGCCGTTCCGCCAAGCGCCCGATGGCGGAACGCACGGCCTCACCCGTCGGCATCAGCGGGTGGGTGTCGATCACGAGGATCCGGAAGTTCTTCAGCTCGTCATGGCGCGGCGCAGGCAATGCAAGGCGATAGCCGATCCCGTCGCGCGTCTCGTCGGGGCCCGCAATCACGTCGAGCGCCAAGGCGAGGTCCGCGGCCGAGCGCGCCATCGGTCCAACGACAGCCAGATCGCCCTGCCCAGGAACGGGCGGAGCGGGCGGCAGGCTGTATCCGCGCAGCGGGACCAGGCCGAGGCTTGGCTTGTGTCCGAACACACCGCAGAAATGCGCGGGGACCCGGATCGAGCCGCCGATGTCCGAGCCGATCGAGAGCGGACTGAAGCCCGCGGCCAGCGCCGCGCCGCATCCGCCGGAGGAGCCGCCGGGCGACCGGCCGAGGTCCCACGGGTTGTTGGTGGTCCCGTAGATCTCGTTGTAGCTCTGGAAATCCCGCAAGCCGATCGGGATGTTCGTCTTGCCGATGACGATGGCGCCTGCCGCCTTCAGCCGCGAGACGATGAGGGCGTCTTTCGCTGGCTGGAATTCCCTGAAATGCGGAAAGCCCCATGTGGTCGGCAGGCCGGCGACGTTGAACGGTTCTTTGAGTGTCACGGGAATGCCGAGCAACGGCAATCGATCGCCGCGGCCAAGCGCGGCATCGGCGGCGCGCGCGGCGTCCTTTGCGCGATCGAAATCGCGAACGATGATCGCGTTAATCGGTCCGTCCAGCGCCTCGATGCCCGCAATCGTGTGTTCGAGCAATTCCGACGCAGAAACCTTGCGTGCGCGGAGGGCGCTCAGCAATGCGCCGATCGAGCCATAATTCAGGTCAGCGGCGTCTGCGGTCATCGCGATCTCCACATCTCTTCGTCTCGGCGAACCGATCCGGGCATCGAGCATGCAATGTTGGGAGCGGGATGAGGAGGCGGCGCAACGGGAACCAGACCTGCCTGGGTGAGAGGGCGCAGGGTATTCGAGCAGGAGGTCGTCATGGCCGGGCTTGTCCCGAGCGGGACAAGCCCGGCCATGACGCTGTGGAGGGAGGTCAGGACGCTTCCTTGAGCACCGGCGACGCCGTTTCCTCCGCCTTCAGCTCCTCGAGGCTGCGATGCCGCGGCTCGATGCCCAGGGCCCAGACCGTGATGATCTGCACGATGAGCAGACCGATCATCAGCGCCATCACGCCGGCGACGCCGCGCGACTCGAACAGCGATACGACCAGGAACGGCGTGACGATCGTGGCGCCACGCCCCAGCGTGTTGACGATACCTGAGGCGCGCAGCCGGACCTCGGTTGGAAACAGCTCGGGGATGTAGATGCCGAACAGGAGCGCGACCAGGACGTAGATCGGCACCGTCAGTGCGAAGCCCACGGCCGGCAGCAGGATCGGATCGGAGATCATGGGATAGAGGATGCCCAGCGCCACCGAGATCAGCGATGCGCCGATGATGGTGGGCTTGCGGCCCCAGCGGTCGGCGGTCAATGCGCCGATGGCCGAGCCGACCGGCGCGCCGAGCGCCATCAGCAGCGAATAGCCGAACGATGTCGCGACCGACAGGCCCTGCTTGACGAAGAACACGGGCAGCCATGTCACGAAGCCGTAGAGCAGGGTGTTGATCGTGATCAGGCAGATGGCGCCGACGATCATCCGCGACAGCAAGGGCGCAGTGAACAACGTGCCGAGATCGGGGGCGACCGGCGCGGGTGTCGTGGGCGCGGGTGGAGGCAAGGGCCGTCCCTGCGCCGCTTCCTTCTCGATCGCCTGCATCAACGCTTCCGCTTCAGCGGTGCGTCCCACGGCTTCCAGCCAGCGCGGCGATTCCGGCAGCGACTTGCGCATGTACCAGACGACGAGGGCGCCGACCCCGCCGAGCACGAACATCGAGCGCCAGCCGAAGTGCGGCACCAGCACGGACGCGATCAAAAGAGCCGCGGGCAGGCCGGTCACGACGCACACGGCCGTGAGACCGAGCCATTTGCCGCGGGTGCGGGCCGGCACGAACTCCGTCATCGTCGAATAGCCGACGACGTTCTCCGCCCCGAGGCCGACGCCCATCACGAAGCGGCAGGCGATCAGGAAAGTCATGTTCGGCGAGAATGCCGCGGCGAGGGAGGCAATGCCGAAAAGAAGCAAATTGAATTGATAGGTGAAGCGGCGTCCGAAGCGGTCGCCGAGAAAGCCGGTGCCGAACGATCCGAGCATCATGCCGACGAAGGTTGCGGAGATGAAGGCCGCGTTCTGGGCGAGCGTCGAAAAGCCCGACTTCAGCGTCACGCTGAGCACGGTCCCGGCGATGTAAATGTCGAAACCGTCGAAGAACATGCCGATGCCGATCAGCAGCATGATGCGGCGGTGGAATGGTCCGATCGGCAGCCGATCAAGACGGCTGCCTGCGTTCACCGATGTCGACATTGACGCTCTCCCTTGACTGTTATTCTGCTTGATCCGGTCCGCCTTCTATGGGCGGTCGGCCGCCTCTCGTTTTGTCAGTTCAGCCGCTTCTGATTGGCCGTGTCGCGATACCAGTCGAACGGCTGCTCGTGCGTTGCGACCATCACGCTCTTGGTGTTGAAGTGGTCGTTGAAGCTCTCGGTGCCGCATTCGCGGCCGATACCGGAATCGTCGACGCCGCCCCAGGGCGAGGCCGGGTCGAGTCGGTGATGATCGTTGATCCAGACGATGCCGGCCTTGACGGAAGCTGCGACGCGGTGCGCGCGGGCGACGTCGCGGGTGCGGATGGCCGCGGCGAGGCCGAACGGCGAATCGTTTGCGAGCCGTAGCGCATCGGCCTCGTCCTTGAACGGCGTCACCGAGGTGAAGGGACCGAACACTTCTTCCTGGAAGATGCGCATGTCGGATTTGACGTCGGCGAAGACCGTCGGCTCGACGAAATAGCCGTTGTCGTGACCCGGCACTTTCGCAGCGACGCCGCCGGCGACGAGACGCGCGCCGTCGGCGTGGCCATAGCCCGCATAGGCGAGCACGCGGTCGCGCTGCTTGGCAGAGATCACGGGACCCATCTGAGTGTTTGCATCGAAGGGATCGCCGACGCGGATCGTGCGGGTCTTGGCCTGCAGCTTCTCGACGAATTCGTCGTAGATCGAGGCCTGAACGATGTGGCGCGAGGCGCAGACGCAGGTCTGTCCCGCACCGATGAACGCGCCAAAGGCGGCGTAATTGACGGCGCGATCGACGTCGAAATCGTCGAACACCATCACAGGCGTCTTGCCGCCGAGCTCCATGGTCTGATGCGCAAACACCTTTGCAGCTGCGCTGCCGGCGATGCGGCCTGCCTCGGTGCCGCCGGTCAGGACCAGCTTGTTGATGTCGCCGTGCTCGGCCAGCATCTTGCCGGCGCTCGGGCCAAGTCCCAGCACGATATTGAAGACGCCGGGCGGCAGGCCCGCTTCGGTGAAGATCTGCGCCAGCTTCAGGGTCGTGAGCGGCGTGTATTCGGACGGCTTGACCACGGTGACGCATCCGGTCGCCAGCACCACGGCGAGCGACTTGCACAGGATCATCAGCGGGTGATTGAACGGCGTGCAGTTGGCGACGATGCCGATGGGGGTGCGGAGCGTATAGTTCAGATAGGCGCCTTCGACGGGGATGACGGAATCGCGGCGCGACAGCGCAAGGCCGGCGAAGTAGCGGAAGAAATCGGGCAGGCGGGAGAGCTGGGCGCGGGTCTCGTTGACCGGACGGCCGTTGTTGAGGGTTTCCAGCCGGTACAGGCTGTCGAGATTGGCCTCGAAGGCGTCGGCCAGCCTGTTGACCAGCCTGGCACGCGCGCGCGTGTCCATGCCGCCCCAGGCCTTGCCTTCGAACGCTGCACGCGCGCTCTTCATGGCGCGGTCGATGTCTTCGGCCGTCGAGTTGGGGATGCGGGCGATCACGTCGCCGGTCGCGGGATTGCGGACATCCAGCATCGCGCCGGCACCGGCTTCGACTTCACGTCCATCGATGAAATTGCCGTGGGTTTCGACGTCGATTGACGCGGGTTTGGAGGGAACGTTCATGATGACCTCTCTTCGACGATGACGGCGTTGCGCTTGAGCGCCGGCAGCACACGTTTTTCGGTGGCCCCGATATGGGCCTTGATGATGCGGGCCGCGGTTCGCGTTTCGCGGTTCTGCATGGCGTCGATCAGGGCGACGTGCTCGGCGACGAGCTTGGTGGGGTCGTGGCCCTTCAGGTTGGAGATGCTGACGCGGACCAGCCGGTCGGCTTGGCCGATCAGGTCGCACAGCGCGGTCGCCATGCGGCGATTGCCGGAGGCATGCGCCAGCGCGGTGTGGAAGCCGCGATTGTAGGTGATGAAGTCCTCGTGGCTGCCCGAGAAGCGGCGGAATTCGTCGAGCGATTTCAGAACGCTGTCGGGCGCGCTCTCGATTGCCTCAGCGACACAGGCCGGCTCCAGGGCAAGGCGGAAGCGCAGGAGGTCGCGGGCATCCGAGAGCGAGATCGGCGTGACCCGATAGCCCTGGCGCGGCTGCACCGTGACGAGGTGCTCGCGCTGGAGCCGCAAAAGCGCGTCCCGGACCGGCTGCCGGCTTACCGAATAGCGCTCGGCCAGGTCCTGCTCTCGCATTTCATCGCCTGGCGCAAAGCGACAGGCTAAAATATCAGCTCTGAGAAGATCGTAGATATTCTCGCGCAAAAGCATGTGATCACGCCTCTTCTGATGCTTAATATTCCAGTCGTGATATTTCACGTCAAGAGCCAAATGCTTGAATTCTCTGTCAGTTGATTTATCAATCGGGGCTTCCAGGGCACGCGAGCAGGCGTGATCCGATTGATGCAGCTTGGGAAAGACCGGACATGGACAGGCTTTTTGCCAACGGGACCGTCAACGCCGCGCAGACGGGCGAGGGGCCGCCGCTCTTTCTTTTCCACTCGCTGCTGTCGGATCGGGCAAGCTTCGACGCGATCGTGCCGAAGCTCGAGACGTCGTTTCGCACCATCGTCCCGGAGCTGCCGGGGTTCGGCCGCTCACGCGTGGTCGAGGGTGGACTCGCTGCTGTCGCGGACCGGATGGCCGAGGCGGTGGAGGATGCCGCGGGCGGTGCGCCGCCCATCGTGCTTGGCAATGGCTATGGCGGCTTCGTCGCCCTGCAGATGGCACTTCGCCATCCGGGAATTGCCAGCCGGCTCGTTCTTGCCGATTGCGGCGCAGCTTTTTCCGAGCCCGGCCGCGAGGCGTTTCGCAACATGGCGAAGATCTCGCGCGAGAAGGGACTGGAGGCCATCACCGATGTTGCGATGCGCCGCCTGTTCGCGCCCGAATTTCAGGCGCAGCACCCGGAGCTGATGCGGGGACGCCGTGAAGCCTTTCTGAGGATGGACCCGGATGTGTTTCGCGCCGCGTGCGATGCATTGGCTGGTCTTGATCTTCGTGCCGAGCTCGCTGGCTTGGATGTGCCGGTGCTCGTCATGGTCGGCGAACACGACGAGGCGACGCCGCCGCCAATGTCGCACGAGCTGGCTGCAGGTCTGCCGCGCGCCGAACTCAAGATCATTTCGGGATGTGCGCACGTGCCTCAGCTGCAATCACCGCAACAATTTCTCGGCGCTATCGAGGGCTTCTTGCGTTGATCCCACTCGGGCGGCCCGGCTCTCGATCGAATTGCCATGCCTTCCGGGCGGTTAATGCCTGCCCGGAGGGCGCGTTCATGCGGCGCGAAATTCTTCAATGATTTGTACCGTGCATGGGGTTGTTTTCGCATTTTTGTTTGAGCGCCCGTGGGCCTGAGCACCAGCCCCGGACTCCGTACCGATACCGGACCTCCTAAGAGTTTTTACACACAGTTCTGGCACGTTCCGCGCGTCAAGGCCTGCAACCTGCATCGTGTCTCATTGCGTGCACGAAAAGACGGGACCGGCGGGCGTCGAGGGGGCGTGAGCCATGACTGCAATTGCGTCGGACGCCGATCGCGCGAAGCGGTGGATCGTGCCGATCCTGCTGTGCGTCGTGCCGTTCAGCCAGATTCCGCTCGACGCCTATACGCCCGGCCTGCCGCAGATGGTGGTGGATCTCGCCACTGACGCGGCCTCGATGCAGAACACCGTCACCGCCTACATGCTCGGCATGTCTCTCGCGCTGGTGCCGGTCGGTATCGCCTCCGACACACTCGGCCGCCGCAACGTCCTGCTCGCGGGCCTGACGGTTCTCATCGCGATGAGCATTGCCTGTGCGCTGGCCACCAGCGCGACACTGCTGCTCGCGCTGCGTTTCCTGCAAGGCGTCGGTGGCTGCACCTGTCTCGTCGTCGCCTATGCCGTCGGAGCCGACTGTTATCGTGGACGCGAGCTTACGGCGATTTCCGGCCTGCTCGGCGCGGCCTGGGGTCTCGCGCCCGTGCTGGCACCGGCCGCGGGCGGCTTCATCGTCGAGCTGACGTCCTGGCGCGGCGTGTTCGTCGTCATTGCGATTGCCGCGGCAATCGTCGCCGCGGTCGTCGTGCTGTTCCTGCCCGAAACGTTGCCGGCAGAGCGGCGCGCGCCTTTCGATCCGCGCCGCACCGCCGACATTCTGCGCGAGGCGATTGTCCGCCCAGGCTTCCTCGCCTTCGTGCTGGTCTTTGCTGCCGCCGCAAGCGCGCAGCTGGCGTTCGGCGTCGTCGCGCCGTTCTTCTACCAGACCGGCCTCGGCTACTCCGCGGCGATCTACGGCCTCGTTGCGCTCGGCCTTGGTGGCGTCAATCTCGCCGGCGAGCTCGGCTGCGCGCATTTCGCGCGCTTCATGCCGGCCCGCACGATGGGCTTCGGCGCCTTTGCGTTGTTTCTCGCGGGCTCCGCCGTCCTGACCGTAACAGGCATGACCCTCGGTCTTGATTTTGCATCGATCACGCTCGGCGGCGCGCTGGTGCTCGGCGGCTGCGGCGTGCTGTGCCCGATGATGTACGGCATGGCGCTCGGCCTGTTCGAGCGCGACCACGGCCTGATCGGCGGCCTCATCAGCGCGCTCTGCTATCTCGCGGTCAGCGGGGCCATGGCGATCGCGGCGGTGCTGCCCGAAGCGACGCAGGCCCCGCTCGGATGGCTCTATCTCGGTCTCTGCGCCGTCGCCGGCACGCTGCTTGCGATTTCGCTGCCTTCGGCGCGTCACGCCACACAGACTTAAGGAAGGAACCTCGTCATGACCACCGTTGGTATTCGCGGCACGTTCTTCGACTTCGTCGACGATCCCTGGAAGCACATCGGCAACGAGCCGGCGGCCGCGCGCTTTCACCAGGACGGCCTCATGGTCGTCACCGACGGCGTCATCAAGGCCTTCGGTCCCTATGACAAGATTTCCGCCGCGCATCCGGGCGTCGAGGTCACTCACATCAAGGACCGCATCATCGTTCCGGGCTTCATCGACGGCCACATCCATCTGCCGCAGACCCGTGTGCTGGGAGCCTATGGTGAGCAGCTGCTGCCGTGGCTGCAGAAGTGGGTCTATCCGGAAGAGCTCAAATACCGGGACCGCAACTACGCGCGCGAGGGCGTCAAGCGTTTCCTCGACGCGCTGCTCGCCTCCGGCACCACCACCTGCCAGGCCTTCACGAGCTCCTCGCCCGTCTCGACCGAAGAGTTGTTCGAGGAAGCGGCCCGCCGCAACATGCGCGTCATCGCGGGCCTCACCGGCATCGATCGGAACGCGCCGGCCGATTTCATCGATACGCCGGAGAATTTCTATCGCGACAGCAAGCGGCTGATCGCGCAGTACCACAACAAGGGCCGCAACCTCTACGCCATCACACCGCGCTTCGCCTTCGGCGCCTCGCCGGAACTGCTGAGGGCGTGTCAGCGCCTCAAGCACGAGCACCCGGACTGCTGGGTCAACACCCACATCTCCGAGAATCCGGCCGAATGCAGTGGCGTCCTCGTCGAGCATCCGGACTGCCAGGACTATCTCGGCGTCTACGAGAAGTTCGACCTGGTCGGGCCGAAATTCTCCGGCGGTCACGGCGTCTATCTCTCGAACAACGAGTTCCGCCGCATGTCGAAGAAGGGCGCGGCGGTGGTGTTCTGCCCGTGCTCGAACCTGTTCCTCGGCAGCGGCCTGTTCCGGCTCGGCCGCGCTACCGATCCCGAGCATCGCGTGAAGATGTCGTTCGGCACCGATGTCGGCGGCGGCAACCGCTTCTCGATGATCTCCGTGCTCGACGACGCCTACAAGGTCGGCATGTGCAACAACACGCTGCTCGACGGCAGCATCGATCCCACGCGCAAGGATCTCGCGGAAGCCGAGCGCAACAAGCTTTCCCCCTATCGCGGTTTCTGGTCGATCACGCTCGGCGGTGCCGAAGGCCTCTATATCGACGACAAGCTCGGCAATTTCGAGCCCGGCAAGGAGGCCGATTTCGTCGCACTCGATCCCAATGGCGGGCAAGCGGCGCAAGCGTGGCACCAGTCGCTGATCGCCGACGGTGCCGGGCCGCGCACGATGGACGAGGCGGCGAGCATGCTGTTCGCCGTCATGATGGTCGGTGACGACCGCTGCGTCGACGAGACCTGGGTGATGGGCAAGCGTCTCTACAAGAAGACCTGAAGCGGACGGCGGCCAATGAGCGCAACTCCCGATGCGGCCAGTCAGCCGGTCGCTCTCGTCATCCAGCGCCGCATCACTGACGACGGCTTTGCTGCGTTCGCACGTTGGAACGGCGAGGTCGGTGAGGCGCTCAAGGCATGGCCCGGCTTCCTCAGCCAGGAGGTCGTGCCGCCGCAGCCACCGGCGCATGTCGACTGGGTGACGATCTTGCGTTTCGCCAGCCCGGCCGCGGCGCGCGCCTGGCTTCAGAGCGAGGTGCGGGCGAAGCTGATCGGACAGGTGCAGCGCTTCTTCGTCGGTTCGGAAGACGTCCATATCCTGCCCGACACCGGCGTTCAGCGCGACAATGCGGTCTCCGCCGTCATCTCCTTCGAGGTCCCGGACGGGCTCGAGGATGCGTTCCTCAAATGGCAGCAGCGCATCCAGGCCGCGGAAGCCGAGTTCAAGGGATTTCTGCGCCACAAGATCGAGCGGCCTATTCCGGGCCTGCACGACGAATGGATCATCATCCTGTCGTTCGATACCGATGCCAATCTCAATGCATGGCTGGACTCGCCGCTGCGGCAGACCCTTCTGAGGGAAGGCGAGCGCTTCAACGCCGGGATGAACGTCAAGCGGGCAAGCTACGGCTTCAATTTCTGGTTCCCTTCCGGCAAGGCGCAGGGCCCGGAGCAGAGCTCAAGCCTGATCTGGAAGAGCAACCTGATCGTTCTTCTGGTGCTCTATCCCGTGGTCTATCTCTGGGGCACTTTCATCAGCGCCCCCCTGATCGACAGTCGTGGCGTGCCGGTCTGGTTTTCGCTCTTCATTGGCAATCTCGTCAGCACGCAGCTGCTGGGCTGGTGGCTGGTGCCGGCCGCCTTCAGGGCGCTCGGCTGGTGGGTCACGCCGAAGGCGGCGATCAACCGCCAGATTGCGGGATATGCACTTCTTGTCGCGCTCTATGCCGCGTCAATGGGGCTGTACGCGCTGCTGCTCGCGTGGCATTGGGGACGGTGAGATCGTCCACAGCTAGTACGCGACGCATGTTCGCCCTGACATTTCTCGGAACCTCGGCCAGCGTTCCCTCCGCGGAGCGCAACCATCCGGCGCTTCTGGTGGAAGCCGCGGGCAAGCGCATCCTGGTCGATTGCGGCGAGGGCACGCAGCGCCAGCTGTTGCGCAGCGGCGCAGGCTTCCGGCGGCTCGACCGCATCCTGCTGACGCATGCTCATCTCGATCACGTGCTCGGCATTCCCGGTCTCTTCTCGACGCTCGGCTTGCGGCAGAACGCCGATACGATGACCGTACATGGCGGGCAGGGCACGCTCGATCTCGTCATCAGCATGCTCGCGGGATTGTGGGGCGCGGGCAGGGCGCCGATCGCGGTCGCGTTCGCGCCGCTGACGGAAGGACAGGTCGTCGACGCCGGCGACTTCACCATCGACTGCTTTACCGTCCGCCATCGTGACACCGACAGTTTCGGCTTCGTGTTCAGAAGTCCCGCCCGTCGCCATCTCTTGTCCGATCGTCTCGCAGCGCTCGGCGTTCCCGACGGTCCCTCGCGCGGAGAATTGGCTGCAGGACGACCGGTCATGATCGCCGGCCGAACGATTGATCCGGAAGCCGTCCTGGGGCCGCCGAGCGTCGGCAGCAAGCTCGTCGTGATCGGCGACACCGAGACCACCGAGGGTCTCTCCAGATACGCTTCCGATGCCGATCTGCTGGTGATCGAAGCGACATTCCTCGATCGCGACGCATCGACGGCGCGCGACTATGGCCACCTCACTGCGCGTGATGCGGCCGCGTTTGCGGCCGCGAACAATGTCGGTCAGCTCGTGCTTACGCATCAGTCGGGCCGCTACGAGAACGACGAGGTCCTTGCGGAAGCAGCCGAGATCTTTCCGAACACCCGGATCGCAGCCGACTTCGATCGCATCGCCGTCTAGCCAAGCATCATCGGCAAGCCTTACAGGCCCGCAGCAACACCGAGACGGCCGATGCCCGGCAGCTTGATCGCGGGGCGCCGAACGTCGAAGCCGAGTACGGCGCCGAAGAAGTTGATCTCGAGACCTTCGACCCAGCCGAGCGTGAGGCCGAGATAGCCCGAGAGCGAGGCATAGAAGCCGGTGCGCGAGGCCGTGAGCCCGATCCATCGTCCGGAATAGGGGTAGTCCTTGCCGATCGCGGTCGGCGGCAGGACCGCGTGAAGCTCCGGCACGGCGTCCAAAGCGGCCTGGACGAAGGTGTTCGAGTTCGGACCCGGCCAGGCGCTGTAATCGCCATAGGTTCGAAATCTGTAATTCTCGACGACATGTCGGATCTTGGGGATCAGCGATTCCGCCTTTGCGCCGTCGATGGCGACGACGGCCTCGGGCATGGCTCCGAACCAGCGGCCATCGGGGACGAACCCGTTGCTCCGGATCGGTTCCCCCCACGCCGTATAGTCGTAACGGCTGTAGGTGGCTGCATCCTTTTCCTTGACGACGATCCAGGTGTGTACCGCGAAGATGCTTCGCCACCGTACCGTTCGCGCGGCGTAGACCCGGATCAGGGCGTCCGAATGCGAGATGGCGGGAGGCAGCAGGCCAGCGCTGGAACGGTCCGCGGTCTGCCAATTGCCGCGGCCATCCCCGACCCAGAAATATCGGACGGCCGAAATCCCGATCGGCACGAAGACCAGCAGCAGGAATATGAGCACGGATTTTCTCAAGGGAAATCAGGTTCGGCAGGGCACTTCGACGATATAGGTCTCGAAAGCCCTTTCACAATGACGTTCGAGAGATCGCCGACCGTGTTCAGCCCGTCAATCCCGATTTGATCGCGATATCCTGCACCTGCTTCGTCACGTGCATCAGCTTGGGCAGCGCCTCGTCGCGAAAGGCGGGCATGTCCATGCGCATCGCATCGATCGTGACGCTCAATCCACCGATCGCGAGGCCCTGGGCATCGAAGATCGGCGTCGCCAGCGTGCGCAGGCCGTAGGCGTTCTCGCCGTCCGAGACGGCATGGCCCTTCTTCTTCACCTGATCGAGCCGGGCGAGCAGGGTGTCGAGATCGGTGAGCGTCCGCTCCGACAGCTTCACGCGAGGACGTGATTCCAGCCGCGCGATCTGCTCGTCCCGCGCCAGACACGCCAGCATGACATGGCCGAGCGCGGCGCTGTAGGCGGGAATGCGTGTGCCCGGCCGGCGGTCCATCTTGTGGCGGTCGAGGCCGGCGCCGACGCGCGCGAGATAGACCACGTCGCCGCCGTCGAGGATGCCGAGCGAGGCCGCATCGCCGACATCGGGTACGAGGCCGCGCAGCAGCGGCTCGACGATGCTCCGCAGCGATCCATGCGACAGCACGGTGTAGCCGAGGTCGAGGCAGGCCACGCCGAGGCGGAACCGGCGGCTCTGCGGCACCGCCTGGAGGTAGCCGAGCTCGACCAGGGTCTGGATCAGGCGGAACGCGGTTCCGCGATCGAGGCCGGCGCGTGCGGCAATTTCGCTCAGGGTCAGCTCGAAAGCCTCGCTGGTGAAACATTTGAGCACGGCAAAGGCCTTGCCGACGGAGGCAACGTAATTCTTGGGATTTGGGTTCGCTTTTCGCTTCGCGGCCTTCTTTTCGACCTTGGCCATGTTCGAATGCCCCGCCATGACAGCATCGCCCTTGACGCGGGGGCGCGCTGATTTTACGACTGGATCAGAAAATAACAAATGTTCGCATTCCGAACAATCTTGTTCTGGCGATCGGAGGAAGTTTTGTCGACATCATCGCTCCACCCTCACGGCGTGTTCTCCGCCGCATTGACGCCGCTCGACGCTGAACTCGCGCCCGATCACGCGCGCTTCGTGGAGCATTGCCGCTATCTTCTGGACGAAGGCTGCGACGGCATTGCGATGCTCGGCACGACAGGGGAGGCAAACTCCTTCTCGGTGGCAGAACGCATTGCGCTGCTCGAGGCGGTCGTGGCCGCCGGCATCGCGCCGCGGCAACTTCTTCCCGGCACGGGCGTTGCCGCGCTCAGCGATACCATCGCGCTGACGCGTCACGCGCTCTCGGTCGGCGTCGATACCGTGGTGATGCTGCCGCCGTTCTATTACAAGAACGTCAGCGATGACGGCATCTTCGCCTCCTACAGTGAAGTGGTGCAGCGTATCGGGGATGCGCGCCTGAAGGTCGTGCTCTATCACTACCCGCAGATGTCGGCGCAACCGATCTCGCATGCGCTGATCGAGCGTCTGCGCAAGGCATATCCGGCCACGTTCACCGGCATCAAGGATTCGTCCGGCGACTTCGCCAACATGACGGCGATGGTCGAGCGATTTCCGGGCTTCGCCGTCCTGGGCGGCGCCGATCCGCTGATGCTGCCGCTGCTGCGGAAGGGCGGCGCGGGCTGCATCACCGCGACTTCGAATGTCGTCGCGCGCAGTCTTGCCTATGTCTTCAAGCACTTTGGCGACAGCGATGACGATCCGGCGCTCAAGGCGGCGCAGGCGCGAATCGTGAAGGCCCGCGAGCTCGTCTCGCAATTTCCGCAGATGGCTTCGTTGAAGGCGCTGGCGGCCGATCGCACCAAGCATGCCAGATGGCAGCGCCTGCGCCCACCACTGGAGTCACTGCAGCCCGAGCAGCTCAAACAGCTGCTCGCGAATGCCGCGGCGTTCGCTGCCGCTGTCTAGGCACGGCCGACGAGGCGATCCGATGTCCGATTCCTTCCAGGATGCGCTTGCCGGGCTTGCCGCCATCGTCGGCGACAAGCACGTCATCGCGCCCGGAGCCGGCCAGGAGCCCTATGTGGTGGACTGGCGCGGGCGTTATCACGGCCGCGCGGTTGCGGTGGTGAAGCCCGGTTCGACCGCCGAGGTCGCTTCCGTCGTCAAATACTGCGCTGACAGGCACCTCGCGATCGTGCCGCAAGGCGGCAACACCGGCATGTGCGGGGCCGCAACGCCGGACGATCGTGTGGGCAATGTCGTGATCCGGCTCGACCGTATGCGAGCCGTGCGCGACCTCAGCCCGCTCGCCAACACGATCACGGTGGAGGCCGGCTGCATTCTCGCCGAGGTGCAGAATGCGGCGCGCAGCGTCGACCGTTATTTCCCCATGAGCCTGGGCGCCGAGGGCTCCTGCCAGATCGGCGGCAATATCTCGACCAATGCCGGCGGCACGGCCGTGCTGCGCTATGGGCCGACGCGCGATCTCGTGCTCGGGCTCGAGGTCGTGCTGCCCGACGGGCGTGTGTTCAACGGACTGCGCGCGCTGCGCAAGGACAACACCGGTTACGCCCTGAAGCAGCTCTTCATCGGCGCGGAGGGTACGCTGGGCATCATCACCGCCGCGGTGCTGAAATTGTTTGCGCCGCCACGCAGCTCGGCGCTGGCGCTGCTGAAATTGCAAGGCGTCGGGCAGGCGCTCGACATCCTGCAGCGTCTGCGCGGTGCGGTCGGTGACCGCCTCGGCAGCCTCGAGATCATGTCACGCTCACAGATCGTGGCCATTGCCGCGACCGTGCCGCACGTGGCCATCCCCTTCGAGCTGACGACGCCATGGTATCTGATCGTCGAGCTGACCGACACGCTCGCCGGCATTGATCTCGACGAGCCGCTGGCCACGGTGCTTGCGGAGGCGATGGAGGCGGGGCTCGCGGAGGACGTCATCCTCGCGTCCAGCCTCGCGCAGGCGAAGGCGATCTGGGCTGTCAGGCATAGCGTGTCCGAAGGCAACAAGCGCAGCGGCTACGTGGTGTCGCACGATAGCGTGGTGCCGCTGGAGCGCCAGGCGGCCTTCGTGACCAATGTCGAAGCCAGGATCAAGGCCGCGGTTCCGCATGCGAACGTGGTGATGCACGGCCATATCGGCGACGGCAACATCCACGTCATCGCTCTGATCGACCGCGCTCATTGCCAGGATCCGGCGGCAACCTCCGCGCTGGTGGCGGAGATCAACGGGGTCGTCGACGATGAGACCGCAGCGCAAGGCGGGGCGATCAGCGCCGAGCACGGCATCGGCATCACCAACCGCGGCCGGCTCGCCCGCGTCGCCGATCCGCTCGACATCGAGCTGATGCGCGACATCAAGCGATTGCTCGACCCGAACGGCCTGATGAACCCGGGCAAGATCTTCGCGGCCGGAGGTTCGCGACAATGACGAGTGTCCGCCTGCTCGCCGACGATCTCACCGGTGCGCTCGATACCGCGGCGGAGTTCGTCGGCCTGTGCGGACCGTTCGACGTCACCTGGCCGGAAGCGCCTGCGATGACGTTCGCTTCGAGCCTCGCGATCGATTGCGGGACGCGCGAGCGATCGAAGGCCGAGAGCATCGAGATCGTTGCACGGCTGGCGCCGCAGCTTCGCGGCGCGACGATCGCCTACAAGAAGGTGGATAGCCTCCTTCGCGGCGCGTGGGCGGCCGAGCTCGGCTCCTGCCTGCGCGGTGGGGATTGGGCATCCTGCGTGGTCGCGCCGGCCTTTGACTATCAGGGGCGCCGTACCCTGAATGGCCAGCAATTCGCGCGCACGGTCCAGGGCGAGTGGCACCGCGTCGGTGACAATCTCTTGGCCCAGCTGCGGCAGGAAGGCATCGCGGCGCGGCAGGGCGAGGCCGACACGTTGTCGTGGGGCGGCGTCCAGGTGTTCGATGCCGAGAGCGACATCGATCTCGATCTGGTCGTCGAGATGGGGCGGCGCATGCCTGGGCCCGTGCTGTGGTGCGGCAGCGGCGGCTTGGCCGGCGCGCTCGCCCGCAGCCATCGCGCCGACGCGCCGGACCGGTTGAAGCTGCCAGTGCTCGGCTTGTTCGGCTCGGACCAGCTTGCGACAGCGTCTCAGCTGGCGGCGTGCGGAGTGGCGACCATCGCGCTTGCCGAAGGCGAGGGCGCTGCGCCGGTCCGGTGCAGGCTGGTCGATGACGGCGTGGTGCTGGTCAAATTCTCGCTCGTCGAGGGCCTGACACGCGCCGAGGCGGCGCGTCGGATCGCGCGCGAGATGACGGCACTGATCGCGGCACTCGAACCGCCGGGCACGCTGATCGTTGCGGGTGGGGAGACCCTGAAGGCGGCGTGCGTTGCCCTCGGCGCGCACGCGCTCCAGGTGACGGGACGTATCGTGCCGGGATTGCCGCGCTCGATCCTACAGGGTGGCCGGTGGGCCGGAACGGACGTCGTCTCGAAGTCCGGTGCATTCGGGCCCAGCGAGCTCTGGCGCGATCTGCTCCGGGACAATCATTTGCTCAATATGGGGAGTCCGACATGACCTCTCGTCATCTTGCCATCACCATGGGTGATCCCGCCGGGATCGGGCCGGAGATCATCATCAAGGCCTGCGTCGGACTGAAGGACCGGATCGCGAAGGGCGATCTGCGCCTGCTGATCATCGGCAGCGGGGCGGCGCTCGACGGGGCCAGGGCCGCGCTCGGTGCCGATATTGCCATCCCCGAGGTCAGCAACGAGGATCGCGACTGGCCGAATCTGTGCTTCCTCCAAGCCGACGCCGAAGCCGAGCCGATCAAGCCCGGTGTCCTCAGCGCCGACGGCGGCCGCTTTGCCTACAAGGCGATCGAGCAGGGCGTGCGCCTGACGCAGGCTGGACGGACCTCCGCCATCGTGACGGCACCGCTCAACAAGGAAGCGCTCAACAAGGCCGGCTATCATTTCCCCGGGCATACCGAGATGCTCGCCCATCTCACCGGCGTGCGCGGCTCGGTGATGCTGCTCGCCCATGGCAACATGCGCGTCAGCCATGTCTCGACCCATGTCGCGCTGGAAGACGTGCCGAAGCGCCTGACGCCGGAGCGCCTGCGCCTGGTGATCGACCTCACCAACGACGCGCTGCGCCGACTCGGCATTGCCAAACCGAAGATCGCGATTGCCGCGCTCAATCCGCATGCCGGTGAGGGCGGTCTGTTCGGCCGGCAGGACATCGACGTGTCGGCGCCGACGATTGCCAAGGCGGTCGCCGACGGTCTCGACGTCGTCGGTCCGGTGCCCGGCGACACCATCTTCGTCAAGCTGCGCGCCGGCCAGTACGATGCCGCGGTCGCGATGTATCACGATCAGGGCCACATCCCCGTCAAGCTGCTCGGTTTCCAGGTCGATCCTGCCACCGGCCGTTGGCAGGAGCTCTCCGGCGTCAACATCACGCTGGGTCTGCCGATCATCCGTACCTCCGTCGATCACGGCACCGCCTTCGATATCGCCGGCAAGGGCATCGCCAACGAGCACAGCCTGATCGAGGCCATCGACTATGCCGAACGGCTGGCCGCCGGCGCTTCCGCATCCAAGTCATGAGACCGAGCGTACGATGACCAATGCCTTCACGCCCATCGAGATCCTTCGTCCGACCGTCCTCGAATTCGGCTGCGGCACGATTGCCGCTGCGGCACGCTTCGCCGAGCGGATCGGTGCGAAACGGCCATTGGTGATTTCCGATCCCTTCAACGCGCGCCGCGTCGACACGCTGGCGCTGCCGGGCGTCGTGAAGGTGTTCGGCGACGTGAAGCCGGAGCCCGACCTGCCCAATCTTGAAAAGGCGGTCGCGATGGCGCGCGAAGCCAAGCCCGACCTCGTCGTCGGGTTCGGCGGCGGCAGTGCGATGGATCTCGCCAAGCTGGTTGCGGTGATGTGCACGAGCGATGCGGCCTTCGCCGACATCGTCGGGCCGGAGAAGGTGGCGGGCCGCAGCGTGGCGCTGATGCAGATTCCCACCACGTCCGGGACCGGCAGCGAGGCGGGCACCCGTGCGCTCGTCACCGATCCTGTCAGCCAGAACAAGCAGGCAGTGCAGAGCCGGTTCATGCTGGCCGACATCGCCATCGTCGATCCGGATCTGACGATGACCGTGCCGAAGGAGGTCACCGCGGCGACCGGCGTCGACGCGCTGGCGCATTGCGTCGAGGCCTATACGAGCCGCAAGGCGCATCCCGCGATCGACCTCTATGCGCTCGAAGGCGCGCGGCTGGTCGGACGGTATCTCAAGCGGGCGGCGGCCGACGGCGACGATCGCGAGGCGCGCGCAGGTCTGGCACTGGCCTCGCTCTATGGCGGCTACTGTCTGGGGCCGGTGAACACCACTGCCGGTCATGCGGTCGCCTATCCGCTCGGCACGCGCCATCATATCGCCCATGGCCTGGCCTGCGCCGTGATCTTCCCGCACACGCTGGCGTTCAACATGCCGGCCGTGAAGGCGAAGACCGTCGCCGTGCTTCAGGCGCTTGGATTGCCGAAGCAGGGCGATGCAAAGCTGGCGTTCGACACCACCTACCAGTTCTGCGCCGATCTCGGCATCGAGATGCGGCTGTCAGCGCTCGGCGTGCCTCGGGACGACCTGGAGGTGATGGCCGATGAGGCGCACGCCATTCGCCGCCTGCTCGACAACAATCCACGCGACCTCGGCCGGGATGCGATCCTGAACATGTACGAGGTCGCGTTCTAGCCGTCCCCGCCGCTTGCGCGCGGCAGCCAATCAACAACACGGAAAACAGAGGAAACTTCGATGAGATCGATATGGCTTGTTCTTGCCTCGCTCATGCTGCTGGCGGCCTCGCCGGCAAAAGCCCAGGACGCTTATCCGTCCAAGCAGGTGACGGTGATCGTTCCCTTCGCCGCCGGCGGCACCGCCGACATCTTCGCGCGCAAGGTCTCCAACCATTTGCAGATGAAGCTCGGCAAGCCCTTCGTGGTCGAGAATGTCGGCGGCGCCGGCTCGATCCTCGGCGTGACGCGGTTGGCGAAGTCGGCGCCTGATGGCATCACGATCGGCGTTGCCAGCACGTCCGCGCTCGCGATCAACCCGTCGCTCTATGGTCCGAAGCTCAGCTATCAGCCGGACAAGGATCTTACGCCCGTCGCCCAGATCAGCGTCGTGCCCAACGTGCTCGTCGTCAACCCCAACAAGATCAAGGCGCGCACCGTACCGGAACTGATCGCCTATCTGAAGGCGAATCCGGACAAGGTCTCGTTCGGCTCGGCCGGTGTCGGCACCTCGCAGCATCTCGCCGGCGAGCTGTTTCAGCAGATGACCGGCACCAAGATGGTGCACGTGCCCTACAAGGGGTCCAGCCAGATGCTGACGGATCTGCTTAGCGGCCAGATCGATCTTGCCTTCGACAACGTGCCGCTGCTGCTGCCGCAGGTGAGGACCGGCCAGCTCGCACTGCTCGCGACTGCGACGCCGAAGCGGGCCGCCTTCGATCCGGAAGTGCCCGCCGTTGCCGAATTTCTGCCGGGCTTCGAGGCCGTGGCCTGGCACGGCTTCTTCGTCCCGGCTGGCACGCCGAAGCCGATCGTCGAGAAGCTCTCGGCCGAGATCCGCGCCTTCATGCAGCAACCGGAGACGGTGCAGAAGATGGTCGAGCTCGGCGCTACCGCGGTCGCGCTGGATTCCGAGCCGTTCGCAGCCTACATCACCGCCGAGACGGCGCGGTGGAAGAAGGTGATCGAGGCTGCGAACATCAAGCTGGACTAAAGCGTGACGAGATCAAGTCGCCGCTCGGCGACATGATAAACTTCTCGCGTCGACCATGACTCGGCCGCTTCACGGCGGCCGGGTGCAGTCCTGTCCAGATTTCGCGCTTCGTGCGTTTACGTCGGGGACTGGAACGTGCAGGTCACGCCGATCGGGTCGTTTGAATCTTTCTCCTTCCGTGTCGTCGCGCGTGAGACAATGACGGTACGGTAAGGATCCGCGAAAGCCGCGCGCATCTGGATCATGAGCGCGTTGTCTGCGAGTGTCATCAGACGTCCAGGCCCAAGCGGCTCCGATGATGTTCAGTCTGAGGCGGCCGGGGCAAAGTCCAGCTGTTGAGGAGAGGGCGACCCGTCCACCGCGGCGCTTGCCAGCCCATGGCCGAGCGGGTAGAACGCTGCCACGCCTGAGCCGTGATTTGCGCCAAACGCGCTTCCGGCAACAGTTGAGCAAATCAGCAAGTCATTGAATTTGTTCGACTATTCCTTGGGGAATGGTGTAACGGTAGCACAACAGACTCTGACTCTGTTTGTCTTGGTTCGAATCCAGGTTCCCCAGCCACTGTCTAAATCACTGTAATTGTTGATAAAATTGGCCTTACGATCGATCGATCCGGGGCCATTTTTGTGTTGCGCCTGTCGCGCCAAAATCATGCGCTAATTCAAGGACTCAAGTCCAGTCAAGGCGGCTCGGCGCGACACGGGGCGCGACACGGTTTGTGTGAATATCCAACTTTCCTGATCTGACGCCCTTGTGTGCTCGCGCTACGGTTGCGAAAAATTAATCCTCGGAACGGGCGCACATTTGCCACTCGGCAACTATTTGATCGGAAAGTAGTTGACAAAAAAGTCAACCGAAGCGCATCTCTTGAGCCTGCACCGTGCGGGAAGGCTTGCCCATTATGATCGAACTCTATGGCCCGACGATACATGCCTCCGACGACTTTGGGTTCATCCAAATGTCGCACGCTGGATGAACCAGCCCGGCAACAACGACAGCGAACGCAAATACTTCGCCCAGGTGCGCGCGTTTTTCTCAGCCTTCGTGGCGGGGAATGACTTCGACGATGACGACATGCTCAAGGCACTCTCAGGAGGGCAAGATGGAATTTGGGAATTTAGAATCACTTTCCTGCCTCAAGCGCGTGTCCTCGGCGCCTTCCTGCGAAAAGGCGAGTTCGTTGCGCTCACTTTCGACAAACGGTCGGACCTTGCCGCGCGTGGGTTCGGACCTCTGATTGCGTCGACAAGATCTCGCTGGGCAGGCTTATTTCCCGGCGAGAGCCCATCGATGTTGAGCAGGCACCTCCTATTGCAGGAGTTCGAAGATGACATTTGAAATTAAAGAACTGAGTCAAAGCGAGCAGGCCGATTTCAAGGCAGACGGACGTATGCGTGCGTATCTGTCGATGAAACGCGCATTCAAGAAGCGCGCCTCTGAAAGCGGCGTAACAGTCAAATCGCTTGCTAAGGCTATAGACCGAGACAAAGGTCAAGTTTCCAGAATCCTCTCGGGCCGCAGTGCTGGTGTGACCCTCGATACGCTGGTGTTGATCACGTCTGCGCTAGGATTTCGCTTGTCGTTTGACGCAATCCCAGTCGAAACAATGCACAAACGAAACAGAAATGTTGCCCCTGCCAATTGGCAAAAGGTGGAAGCTCTTAAGCTGAAGGACAACCCACGCGGCCTTGCCGTCTACGTTACTGGCACGACGAAGGCCAACACCGGCAGCACATATTTCAAATACGTTGACAATCGAAAATGACGCCACTGAAAGTCCGCTACGTACTCGTATCCGATTACGCTACGGTCGATCATGCCGGAAAGCTTGTTATCGCGGGGCTGTACACCGAGGACATGGTAGTTCCTGCGCTGCCGGCAATGTTTTCCACTCTGGTGATCACCATACTTACTGAAACACCGACTGAAAGCGTCAGCTTCCGCTTCACGGTTGAAGCTCCTAGCGGCGCGGTGGCGGCAGGTGGCGGAGGTAAGCTTGATCCCTCGGAAAATCTTCAGGGAACGAGGCCTCGCGCGATTGTTGGGTTTCAGTTTAACAGCATAGTGTTTACGGAAGGCGGCGAATATAAGCTTGTTGTTTCGGATATGGACGGCCCGGACAGACATGTGATTCACCAGTTCCGAGTCGTTGTCGATCCAAACGCCAGGCCTGACAACGTGGTAGTTTAATTCGCTGCAGGCTAAGCTTGACTTTAAACCCGCAACTCCCAACTGTCCGTCCGCGGCCCCGACGTCGCCCACCATATCCCGTAACTCACGGCCAACACGATGTCATCGTGCTTGCCGGCTCGCGCCGACCAAGTGTTGGCGCCCGATGCAGTGACGTGCCGTTGAAAGTCGCGCAATTCGTCGCGCAGCGACTCCGCCTCCGTCAAAGCCGCTGCGACGTGCAGTTCTTTCGAGTGCATCGCAGCTTCCAGCTTCGAAATCAGGATCGTTTTGGCCACGCGGAAGATGTTGCCTTCCTGCGTCTGCTCGCTGCCGGCGGTGATCTGCAATCGGATCGGCCGCAATCCGTTCGCTTCCATCAGGTCGACCACGCCCGCGCCAACGCCGCTTTGGTCAATGACCAGCTTGGCTTTTGCGCTCTTGAGTGGTTCGCGCTGCATCAGTTCGCCGATCGCGTGGGCTTGCGCCACGTAGTTCATTCCGAGCGGGAGCCGCTGCAAATGCACAAGGTCAAACCGCTGCACTGAGTCCTGTCTCCATGTCTTCGTCGCGTGGTCGGCCTTTCCAGTGCCCGTACCCTTGATTGTGTGATGCATGATGCCGATGGCCGTACTGTCGACCGACTTTCCAAGGTCCACGCCGACAACCCATGCGTCCCGGTCACGCACTTCAACCACACGATACCCGTTCATACCCATAGCGGCCGCAACTCCTTGTCAAAGATGCCGTCGATAATCTCGTTCGGAAAGGCGGCCTCCTGATCGTCCAAGAACTCAAGGCCGTACTCCGTGCGGAAGGTCGTTTCGCCGAGTGCCTTCCGTTCGCTTGCCAGGAACTCAGGCGTGATCCGTGGGCACATGTCAGGCGTGACCCGGATCTTTTCGAAGTCAGATTCGGGATCGATCCAGCCCTCGTAAAACCAACCACGCTTTGCGGCGCCAGTGGTGAGGCCGATCAATTGACCGCGCGGGTGCACCGCCAGCATGGGACGGACGGCCGCATAGATTTCGTCAGAGACGCGAGCGCCTTCATCGATCAGCACCAGGCGCACGCGGGCGATACCGCGCACGTTGTCCGCCTCGCCAGGCAGGCCGATGATGCGGGAGCCGTTGGGCAGCTCGATGCGCTGCACGGCATCGTTGGCCAATTCCGCGCCGGCCAGGTGCAGATAGCGTCCCTTGGCGCGGCGGATGAATTCCGAGCTGATGCGTTGGGCCGGGCTGATCACGACAATGGTTTCGCCCGGCTCGGTGTGCGCCACGTGGTCGGCGAGCAGCACGCACGTCTCGGTCTTGCCGGCCTGGCGGCATGCCAAGATCAGGCCGCGGCGGGGCGGCCGGCGCAAGAACGCTCGCTGCCATGGGTCAGGCTGCACGCCGCAGTCATTGGCGAATGCCACGGGGTCGCAGGCATACGCCAGGTCTCGCGCCATCAGGGACAAGCTGGGGCCTCCGGTGGCGGGACGGGGCAGGGCGGTGGCGCCGGCTTCGCCTCGATGACCAGTGGCGCCTTGCCGGCGGCCCTGGTGATGTCGTCCGCGGCCTGTGCCTCAATGCCGGCCAGGGCCCGGCCGACCGCGATCCGCGCGTCAGGGAAGGGGGCGAGGGCGCGCAACAGCACTTCACGGAGGCGCAGATAGTCCGGGTGCGTCAAAATGTGCTGGTGCCGCGTCTCATGGACGTTGACCAGCACTCCGAGCAGCTTCGAGACGAGTTGCAGGTTGTTGGTGATCGCCGCTTCGCCGCGGATGGCTGCCCCCGGGTCGCCAACGGCTACGGCCAATTCGATATGGTTCGCTAGGCGGGCACGCTGATGCACGAGGTGGTGCAACAGGTTCTCACCCTCGCTCACCTTGAGTGCGTCGAGGTCAACCGCGCTCGGATGCAGGGCGTGCTGCACAGCCGCCATCATCTGCGGCGACAAGTGGTTCTTGCCGTGGCGCTGGACGCTGTGCGGCGACAGGTTGAAGCGCTTGCCGATCGCGTCATGACCAAGCCCATGCGCGAGCGCGACGTCTACGCTGTGGCGGTGCTCGCTGTTGCAGACTTGGCAGGATCCGGGGCCGGTCTTGACCATCGAGAGTTCGCTTTCAGACAGCGCGAAAGGCGCCCTCGACCCGCATCACCGGCCAAGGGCGCAACATAGGCGCATCACGTTTCGGAAAAGAACGTAAAGTCAGCGGTTTAGAATGTGACCCAAAGATATAAAATCCGTTAATCGCTCGGGCTGTGACGAAGCAGGCGCGAATTGGCTGGAAAACCGGCGCGGATTGACGATCAATCCCGCTCGCGCAGCTGTTCTTCGAGCGCGGCGATTCGCTGCCCCAGTTGATGAACATGCCTGACCAGATTGATCGCCAGGCGGCGCGAAATCCGAACGCTCTGATCTTCAACGGCACTGATACGCCGCTCTTCGTCTATGTTGTGAAGTTGTTCGGCCAAGTCGTGAAGATCTTCGATTGCCATACGTTAAAACCTTTCGATTGAAGACGAGACTGACCATTTAGTTTACGAT
The DNA here is from genome assembly GCF_011602485.2 of Bradyrhizobium sp. 1(2017). Classification (NCBI taxonomy): domain Bacteria; kingdom Pseudomonadati; phylum Pseudomonadota; class Alphaproteobacteria; order Hyphomicrobiales; family Nitrobacteraceae; genus Bradyrhizobium; species Bradyrhizobium sp. 1(2017). The sequence continues at coordinate 3,495,037 of NZ_CP050022.2, forward strand.
GCCGGATTTGCCAGTATTGCCGCAACGCCAAAATGCCCGTCTGCGCGTACCCGCGTAGCGTTTCACCCGGAACAATTTCCATGGTCTGAAGGTTTTGACTTCCGGAAATAGAGGGAGACAACACCATGAACGGCATCATCTATATAATCGGACTTATCGTAGTGATCGGTGCAGTGCTTTCGTTCTTCGGCTTGCGATGATCGAAGATCGCCGGCTATCGTTTTCCAATTCACTTCCACGTTGACAACGCTCGTTGGTTCATTGGTTCACCTATGGGGATATGGATGAACCGAACCAGACGATGATGGGGCAAAAATGCCCCCCATCGTATCGTCCGTGGTTCACCGAGTGGTTCAGGTGAATCAGATTGATATTCAAGGTTTTTTTGCCTCTGTTGGTTCGGTTTTGGTTCACTCGTTGGTTCGCTCAACTAGCACCTGGAAATCGTGCGGGCGGCAGCGGTGGTTGGTTCACGCCTGAACCACGCGAATCCATGGCGTTTAATTCCCGCTGGCCCGTGCCGGTCAAAGTCCAACCGCTGCGCTCTGACCTGATCAGCTTTTGCTGCTCCAGCTTCTGCGCAAGGCGGTATACGCGGCTGTCGCTCATCCTAAGCAGTTTTCCGATGTCGCGCCGGCTCTTGCGTGGGTGCTGATCAATCGCACGCAACAGAGCGTCTTCATCCCTCTCGGTCGCGCGCTCGCGCTCCATGATGCCAATATCCGAGACCGGCCGCGCCACAACGGTCGGAATAGGGCGCCCCTTTGTGTCGCGCAGTTTCGGATGCTGCATTGTGACCAGTTCGAAATGGACCGGCTCGAACGACGGCCCGCGGAACTTGCCGAGGGGCTCGAAGGCGATGACTTGACCATCCCGGCGCAAAGCGACGTTCCCGTCGACCTCGTTAAGGAACGCCCCACCACCTTTTGGGATCAGGTCATCGTCACCCGCGCGCTTGGTTGGATGGGCGAGGGCGAGCACGCAGGGGCCGCCCGGAATTTTTGTCATGGACCGCAGCAATCGGGCGTAGTTGCCCATTTGGACGTTGTCGTTGTCGTCATCGCCCTCGAAATACGCCGCGACCGTATCGACGACGATCAGGAACGGCTTCAGGCCCTTGGCTGCGACTTCGGCTTCGATGTTCGTGACGTTCTCCGAAATCTTCACTACGCCGTTGATGAAATGCACGTCCACCGCTTCCGGGTCGATTCCCATCTCTTGGGTCACGCCGAGCCAGCGCGCCTGCACGTCAGTGGGGTTTTCGCCGGCCGCATAGATCACCGTGCCCTTTTCAACCTGAATGCTCCCCATCGGACGACCCGTCGCCACGTGTGCGGCCAGGCGCATGGCCGCGGCGGTCTTGCCGCCCCCGGTCTTGGCTGTCATCGAGTAACAAAAGCGGCGCTGAAAGATCCGGTCGACGACATAGTCGGGCGGTACGAAATCGCGGACGAATTGAGCGGACGTTTGGATTAGATTTGTGGGGGCGGGCGCTTTGAACGGAATGACAGGCATTGGGGGAGTCTTCTCCAGCAGTTCGCGGAAACGGCGTTCAGTCCAGCGTTCGTATTTGACTCCATTAATCTCGGGACGGCCGTCCGCCAGCCACTTGGCATAACCGGCATCGTCGAGGTCAAAGAACCGGTCGAGCCACTTGAGCCGGCTTGCCTCGTGCGCATCCCGTTCGACTTTTGCCGCTGCGCGCTGCGCACCCACCTTGGCCGCCATCTCGTTCAACGTCGCTTCAGTCCGTTCCCAAGCCTCGCCACATGGCTCGTAGCCGCGCTCCTTCTCGCCGGCCAGGACGTCGATGATGAGTGTGTCAGTCCAGTGCTTTGGGCAGTCGTACCGCCGCCATTGGTCAACAAGCGCAGCCTCATATTGCTCCAATGTCACGGGCTCGTGGATGCCGGGTATCCAGCAAGGTGGCTCATACTCGAACATCAGATCGCGCCACAGCGCAAAACCATCGCTCGGCCAGAGGCGGTGCATGTCCCAGCCAAGACAGAGCGGTGGTGACATTTCGGGTTCGGTGCTGCCAGCCCACCATTCGGCGAGATCGCGCAATGCCTCGATCGCGACCGGCGTCGCGAGGCGTTCGGCTTCATCTAGTTCAAGTAAGCACATCGGGAGACTCCTTTGATCATTGGAGCCCGGGCCAAGAGTTGATTGCAAAAATCGCGGAACGTGATAGGTAAAGGCCGCCAAGCAATTCACCGAGACGTCCGCGGCCCTGCGATCAGCCTTGATCCGGGGCCGTTTCGTCTAGTCGGGCGCTTTAAGTTCCAGCAGTTTCGCAATCTCCAGCAACACCCGACCGTGAAATACGGTCAGACGCTCGACATCGCGCCGCTTCCGCTCGCCCCGCTGGTAAAGTGTGTTGGCGAATTGAGCCACTTCGTCGGGCGGCCGATCGAAGATCGATAGCGAAACGAACACGCCATCAGCGTCAAAATTGGCCGTCACGAGATCGTCACCGCGTTCGAGCCTTTCTTTGATCCGCGGCACGAGCATATCGCCAATGAAAAGCGCGAGGCCGTGACCGGCTGTTTTCGCTGAGAGATGTGCAAGATCGTCAGCGTAGTCTTTCGGATTGATGAGAAATTCGTGCATCGGCAGGTCGAGAACGCGCTTCACTTCTTTAGCGAAGTCGCCGCCGCGCTCATGGTCGACCGCGAGCGAGATCAACCACACCGCTGCGTCACGCGCTGTCATCTCGGCTGCGCCGCGGCCGTGTCCCTTAATGTTGAGCAAGCCAGCGGCTCTGAGATGCCGGCCGTATAGATCGACCGTCGAAAACGGCTCTTCGAGTAAGTCAGAGAGTGCCTTTGCGAGATCGCCAGATGTAGCCATTTACGCGGCTCCGTACTTTATCGGTAGTTTTTCCTATTGAATTATGTTCTATACCTGCTATCCTTAAAAAATCAATTACGCGCAGGGGACACCCAATGCAGTTCGACACTTCCACATTTGCCAATGGCGCCGCCTTCGACCGTCATGCTCCGGAGGAGCGCCGCTATCGTGAAGCGGTGCAGACCTTTGCTGTCGACGCCAGCCCGAAGGCCATTAGCAACGCAATCGCGGCAGCGCGTCGATACGGTCTTCGACTGACCAGGGCAGACGCACGGGAAGCCGCCGTGATGGGTCTGCGTGACCGGCTCCTGACTCTACCGGGATATACCGAGGCGGATGTGCAACGGCATGCGGCCCGGCGCGGCCGGCGTGAACGCCACTATTACGCCTGACATTCATTCGCCGGGCGGCCGGGCTTTTGCTCGTGCCGCCTTTCGCTTCGTCGGTAGACGAGACAGCACGAGATCCAGCGCTGCCTTCGATCGCTCCATTGACGCCGCATCTGGTCGGCTCAACGGCATGACCTTCGTCGCCCGGTAGTTGGTGCGAACCGCCGCGTCGACGTTCGCCGCGGTCGTCAGGAGCTTCTTTCCTGGCCGGTAACAGACCAGCTTTCCGGCCCGGTGCATTCGCTTCAAGGTGTCCGCGTCGGCGCCAGGGATGAGCTTGGCGGCTTCATCGAGCGTGATCAGAGGCGCGTCATCTGTCATCGAGGGCGCCCCCTCTTGTTTGGAGCTGGTTTGTCGCCCTTGATGGCTTTCCATGCATTCCAAAGGCCCTGCCTCAACTTCTCAATTTCAGCCGCAGGTTTCGTTGCATAAGGACCTGCGAACTCGGCTAGATGATCTGTCCATGCAGCATCGAAGTCGTCCTCCCATTTGTAGCGTGGCCTTGAATAATCATTACCGGGAATGCCTTCCCGTTTCTCCGCGTCTTCGCGAATCCACTTTTCGAGTGCTGCATCTCCCTCTTCCTGCGCTTTCCACGCTAAATATGGATCGCCTTTGGGTGCAGAGGCGACTTCGATCCCCGACAGCTTATCTAGGGCGAGGTCAATTGCCTTCCGGTCCCAGCGGCGGCCGATAACCGGTCGGGGCATTGATCCATGCGCGACCCACTTCGACCATGTGGCCGGCGTCACGCCGCAATAGCCAGCGGCTTCGGATCCGGACATCAACCGTGGTTCAGGCATGGTCATAAATGATGGCTACTAGCACGGGCGCGGCGTGGTTTATGTTGACAATTTACACTAGCAATTTTTTACACAGAAAGTTCTAGTTGCGCTTGTCTTCCGGCTGCGGTTTGATGGCCTCGGGGGAATTTTCAAATGCGTATTTCGGCAATTGCGGTTGTCTGCACAGTGCTTGGCGGCTGCGTTATCACAAGCGAGAGCGCTGAACCTTACGTCGCGGGATATACCGCGGACGAGCTTCGCGAACTGACGCAAACGGAGAAGTCGATCCTTGCAAAGGAGTTCTCGAAAAGCCTCAAGGATCCCGATTCTGCAAAGTTCGAATGGACAAAGGTGCCCAAGAATTGGTCTGGCAAGAGTATCCTAGACTACTGCGCCACTCTCAACGCAAAAAACTCCTACGGCGGCTATGTGGGTCTCCAACCCTTCGTTGGTCGGATCACTATTGCCGGTGGCAAAATTTCAGGCGGTAGCATCACGGGACTTGCGTCAAATGCGGGCGAGCGACAGATCGTGACTGAGATGTGCGCCAAGAAGGGGTTAGATCCGAGCCCGCGCGTATGACCGGACACGAATTTCTTACCATCGCATCAAGACTGAAGGAGCAGTTCTATGCCGCCGAAGAACATACTCGTCTACTCGGAGAAGAAGATAAACGCTGCTACGCTCAGACGTCACTTTTTGGAATGGCGAGCGGAGCGGAATTTGCCAACGCGATGTGATGAGCCCACCTGCAAATTTCACAACAAGCCCCTAGAATGGAATGGCAAACCCCTGCCGCTAATTCTTGATCACAAGAACGGCGTCAACTCTGACAATCGTCCCCAAAACCTCCGACTTCTATGCCCCAATTGCGATGCCCAGTTAGAGACCCGAGCCGGGGGTAATAAGGGCCGAGTGAAAAAGTCCTCGGGCGGTTTTGGGCTTGTGAGAGGGGTCGCAGGTAAGAAGAACTATGTACTGCCGACTGAGCCGGGCCATTTCGCTTTGACCGGTGGTCAGGCCAAAATGACCATCCATTCCCCAAAAAGGAAGTCATGAGTGAACCAACGCGCGTCCGCGCCGGCTCGGTCGCAGTAGCCACCTCCTAAGCGTCCTCAGTCTCGATGGTCACTTTCTCGCCAAGCTTGGCACCTCACATCCCGATGCCTCCGCTTGGTAGACTCAATGCACCGTCAATGACACCCCGTGAATCGGGATCGATTTGTTGTTAAACGTCTTGATCCGCGCGGCGAACGATACTCCTGACGTGCAGGCCGTGTCCGCTGTCTCGGCAATCGAGCGGCCACCTTGCCCGTTAGAGGACACAAGCGAGAGAGTTGCCGCCGACCAGTTTGTGCCGCCGTTGCAAGTCACCTCGACGGTCAAATCAGTGTTGAGCGTTGGTGTCGCTGTGTTGTCGTACTCGATCAGCACCCGGCCGTTGCTCACAGTGGCATCACCGAACGTCGATTGCGCGGTCGTGACCACCGTCATATTGCTTGGAGTGCTGACGTAGCCGTTCAGATCCTGCAACGTGACATTGACAGTCGAGAAGTCAGTTGCTGGCAGAATGATCGCGACGTAGCGAGCCGTTACGGAACCGTCCCTGGTTGTCGTCGCAGGCGTCGTGCTGGTCATCGGCAGATTCGCGCCCAACTGCGTCCAAGTCGTCCCATCGGTTGAGTAATAAAGGCCAGTTCCTGAGTTGCCGCCCGCGCTCTGCGAGAGGCCGACGGCCTCGATCCTAGTTATCGTTTGGTTCGAACCGTAATCGATTTTGGCCAGTATTCGGCTATTGATTGCAGCAGCCGACAGGTTGCCTGGAGCTGGGCTAATCGATGTGCCCGTGTTGTTGTCGTTGATGTTGCCAGCAGTGCCACCGAGCGGCGCGGTCGGCGTCCCGCCGGTCACCCTGGTAAATCCGCTGCTCGGGAGCACCCTCTTGCCGGATGTGTCCACCGTGTAGTTGGAGCTTGAGCCGGCGGCAATACCGTCGACCGCGCAACCCGCTTCAATTTCGCCCTGCCAGTGCTTTAGCGCTAGCAAGGCGACGTCGTCGAAGGTCACTACTGCGGCCAATGCCGATCCGCCCACGATGCACGCCTGCTTCCCCCACACCGGGTATCGATTTGAGCGCTGCGCTTCCATGATTTCGAGACCTAATTCAAGCGGATCATCCTTGATCGCGAAATCATTGGTCACGGCCGGTCTAAAGCGGCAGCACGTGTCATCGATGTCTTCGACATTGACAGTGCCGTCGACCATATTTCCTTCAATCTCGTAGACGCGCCTCGTGCGATCCTCAGAGAAGCCAGCAACGAAAACTGAAAAATGCGTGCTCGCGCTTACGCCGTCGAAATCGCGAATGAGCAGTTCGACATAATGTCGTACGTCATCCTTCAAAGCCTCGACGGATCGGGGTACGGTCGAGTTGATCAGAAGGAAAAGCTGATCCTTGATAGCCGTGCTACCAGATGTGGCGACCGCCGCTCTAGCGCTCGGGACTGGCAATAGCTTCGTGCCGAAGCCAACAGTGACGCCGCTGGCATCGTACATCGCGGTGTCGCTAAAAAGAAAAATCGCGTCACGTCCCGGAATCTGAATCAAATTACAAGCGGTCATCGGTCTTACCTTCTTTCCTTCGGATGGTTTTGTGCTTCGGCGTCATAGATCCCGCCTTTTCTTCGCGCTCTGCACGATCCGCACGGTGTCCGCGTAGCGAGCGGCGCGATCGCGGGCCAACTCCTCGCGGAGTTGCGTGACGGTCTCAGCGGACGCGCCTTCGCCGATATTGATCTGCCGATTATCCTGCATGACCACGGCCGGGCCGGAACCGCCAGCGGCCGAGCGCGCCATGTTGCCTACGAGTCCGCCGTCGGCGTACCCGCGCAGGCTGTCCAGATTGGCGACGCCGACACGGCGCACCGTCACGGCGTCCATCACATATTCGCCCTTGTGGACGATGCCGGCGGGCTCGTATTTGCCACCCCGACCCGTGAAGCCGCCACTGGCGAACCCTATGGTGGGCATTGAATAGCCGCCCACGTCGACGGAGCCAGTCACGCCATTGCCAAGCCCGAAAAAGGAAGCAATGCCACCGGTTGAGCCACCAAACGCCGACGCGAAGAGCTTGTCGGCCGCTATCGACGTCAGCTTGTCGCTGAGCTTGCCGAGCGCATCGAGGCCGGCGGATTTGAACGCGTCCCATGCATTCGCGCCGCTACGGATCTGTTGGTTAAACGTCGTGAAGAATCCGCGGTTGACGCTCATCCCCTCGACCATCAGGGAGTCGAGTTGTTTTCGCGCGTTGGTCGCGTCGTTCAACGCTTGTTGCAGTTGAGGCAGCGCCGCGCCGGCTACCTTGGCTTGGTCTCTTAATTCCTCGATTTGCTTGGTGGTGTAGTTCAGCGCTGCATTGAACTCGTTTAGGTTCTTTGGATCGATCAGACCTTGTTCCTGCCAGGCCCGAAGCTGATCACCGGCCGCCTTGGTGGCGTCCTTCATCCTGAAAATGCCGATTTGCGCCATGTTAGTGCTCCCCGTCCCAAGTGCGCCAGTCGATCGGCGCCGGTGACATTCGTTCGCCGATGTGGTCGTCTGGCCAGTGGTGAAAAGTCCGCCGATCGATTCCGTCAGGTCGGATGACAGTCAGTTCAGCCCAGCCGCCTACTCGCGAGAAACCGTCTTCGGCCGGCGTACGTCGTTGCAGTTCGAGCAACTTGCGCAGGCCGCGCTCGATCGCCTCTGGTGCATCATTCGGACTCGGCTCGACGAAGCTGGCCGCGGCAATTAGTTCGTCCGATGGACATGGACCAAATGCAGTTGAGTTCATGGCCATAGGCCAAATGAGATAGGGGCGCGATCCGATGCCGCTGCTGTCGTGCCCAGGCGTCCGGATGAAGAACACCATGGGCTTTCCACTAAAGAAGCCGGCGAAAATTAATTCGAAGTGGGAGTTCAACTTGAACTTATCGACGATCAAAGGCAGTTCGCGGGGTGCGATGCAGACCAGTTCGTCAAAACTCGATGCTCGGAGGAACAGTTCACGAGCGGCGGTGTCTAAGCCGTACGAGTTGCCGCGCCCCGTGATCACCGCCGACCACTCGGGAATGGGTCGCACCTTCGATCGGAATTCTGTCACGACTCCATTATCCAGATAGGACGCCGCGTCCGTCGCAATCCAGATGGCCCCGTGCTTTTTGGATGCGACGAAGTTGTTGGCGGTCACGGGCTGATCACCTTCAGCGCCATATCCAGCTTCAGACCGATTTCGCCCGCAACGTCGAAAACCGATTCCAAGCATGGCGGCGACGGACCTTCCTTGGCGGCCCGCAAGCGATCGAATGCCTGGTCACGGACCGCTTTCAAGGCAGCTTCATCGGCGCCGCTTCGGACACCATTCAGCAACTCGGTTTCGAAATCCGTGACGATCTGTTTCAGTTCGGTCATGCGAACCCACCGCTGAGAATAAATTCAGCCGATGCGCCGTCGGCATTTTTGCCCACGAGCAGCGCGCCGGTCGAATATTGCGTGCTCAATTCGGACGTGCTCGAACGCTTCGTCGCGCCGGATCCTGCCGACACGGTGATCGTTCCGGTGCTCCACATCATGAAGCCGCAGGAAAAGCACTCGGGCAGGTCGGGCGGAACGGTGATCGTTACGTCTGACGTGTCGTCGCAGCGCAAAACCTTGCCGTTGTCGTCGGGGCTCAGCGTGCGATTGCCGGTAAAAGGGACGACGTCGCTGTAATAGACGGTATAACTCGCGGTGCCGGAAATTGCTTCGATGGTTACGCGCTTGGCAGGATCGCCGGTCGATAGTCTGCGCTTGTCCCCCGATCGCAGCCACCAAGTGCGACCGCCTTCGATCGTGACCGAAGCTTCGCCGGCCGTCGAAACCTCTAGGATCCGATCGGCCGGAACGAAGACTGCGGCTGAGTTGCCCTGTGATACGGAGGACATGGGATCACTCCGCCGCAGCCGCGAGCGTGCCGAGCAAGTTCAGCGCCTCGGGGTCTTGGCGCCGGTACAGTTCGTCAAAATCGGCGGCGGAGCCCGCCAACAGCGGATCCACCAACGGCTTTGCCCACACTTTGAAATCGGTCGAGTGCGCTACTTCAGCCGCGGCGCGGATTTCCTTGTCGGTTTCGCGAATGAGTTCGTCCGCCATCTCCATTGCCGCGACGTCCGCCGCGATCTTAGCCAGCTCTGCGCCGTGCGTCTTCCGCAGCATGTCGTTGACCAGTTCGGAGTGGACACTCGCGGGGACACCGCTCAATTCGGCCGGCGCCCGGGCCACTGCCGCGGCGATGTCCGGATGCAGGCGCTGCGCGCGCTCCCGCTGTTCCTGCGGCAGACCGCGAACGTAGGCTCGAAATTCCTGATCCTGAAGGACGCCGGCCAAATCTTCCTTTTCGCGGCCCGGCAACTTCGGCAGCGACGACTTGATCTCGGCGCGAAGCTTTCGCAGTGAGACTCGAGCCTGTGCGTTGCTCTTGACGTAGTCAGCGATTTCATCACGCTTGGCCGCTTTGCGTCCGATTTCGTTCAGGTGTTCCCACCGAGCCGACTTCTCCGCCCCGGCCGCCTTTTCTTTCGCCCCATTTTTAATCCCGAGTTGAAGGCGCATGATCTCGCCGACTTGCTTCTGGACAGAGCGGCTTGCGTCGAGCGTGTTGATGAAGTCGGGCCAGAATTTGGACATGTATGTTCCTCTTTGAGTAGGTGTTGCGGTCGACGCGAAATCACCACTTCCGCGGATCGGGCGGCATGATGTGGGTGACGCCGTTCACAGTGCTGCTCATCGGCGCAGGCGTTTCCGATTTGTGGGGACCGAATGAACCGTCGGACTCCATGCGGTGTTGACCGCCCGTGTCGACGTGGTGACCGAAACTGCCGTTGGACTCGGCGAGCGGCGTGTTGGGAACGATGACGACTTTGGACATTGCAAGCTCTCCTGGTTGATTGGGGTGGCGCGGCCCGGTGGGGGGATCGGCACCAGCGCCGCGCCGTACAGCCACCGCGATGCGGCAGCTAGCTCAAGCGGCGACGCTTGCGCGTGGGGCTTCGGTGAAACTGGAAAGGAAGGTGGGGACATGCATTCCCCAGCGGCCGGCGACCTTCTTCGCGCCAGGCACGCGGTTTTGTTCGAGCATGAACCAAGTCGCTTCTTTCGAGCGACCGAGGTACTTGCCGATCTCGGCCGCGCCCCACACGAAATCGTCGGGCTTAGCCATAAGCTTTGAATTTTCGGTTTTCACAGCGAGACTCCGCGAGGGACTCGCTGATGGGCATAACTGCCGAAGCGAGCCACGTATGGCATCAAGCTCCCGGCAGCATCCCGCTGTCGTAAAGGACCGCTACGGCATCCCGCCGCTGGTCCCGTAGAGAGTAAGTGCGTCCATTAAAGCGCGCTAAAGCTTAAGCAAACCTTACCTAGCCGAACTTGCCTTCTGCCGCGGCCAATTCGGCCGAGTCGTCCGCACGTGGGAAGAGGTGTCCGTAAAGATCGGCCGTGATCGCGATGTTGGAGTGCCCAAGTCGTTCGCTCACGACCTTAAGCGGCAGCTCTAAGCCACCGTCCACTTTGCGATTTATGCACCAGCTAGCGAAGAAATGTCGCAGCGCGTGCAGGCCGGTATATTTGGCGGTGAACGTAGGCTTGCCGTCCTCATCGCGAACCGGTTTGCCTTCGTTGTCCAAGGCCGGCGCTGTTACGCCCGAGGCGACCATAGTTGGAATCAATCCGCGGGTGATGATGTTGGCGTGTGATTCGACCTTTCCGGAGCCGTTCGGAAATACATAGTGCTGCGCGCCGTCCGAACCGCGCGGGCACTTTAATTTCCATTCCTTGAGCGCTTTGAGGGTAGTCGGAGGAATGGGCACCGTGCGTTCGCCAGCTTCCGATTTCGGCCGGCCGATTTCGTTGTAGGCATCGGCGCGCTGGTGGACGTGCAGTTCACCTTTCTTCAGATCGACATCTTGCCAGCGGAGTCCTCGGAGTTCGGAAGCTCGGAGCCCGCATCGGATCGCCACGAGCAGGAAAGGGCGCCATCTACCGTCGGCGGCACCAAGCAGCGCTTCGATTTCCGATGGAGTAGGGATGTCGACGCCGAGTTTTAATTTACCCTTCGCCCGGCGCTCTGCCTTTCGCTCTTTGCCACGCTTTCGGTTGGCCTTGAGGCTGCGCACGACGTTCTGACCGACGTGGCCGCGCTCTTGAGCATCGGCAAGCACGGAACCAAGCGAGCCCGTTACGCGCTTCACCATGTCAGCCGACCGTGGCGAGGCTTCGGCCTGGCCCGGAGCAGGTGTACCCTTCCGAAGTTTGTCCTGCCAGTCCCGCACCACGCCAATGGTCAGGGCGGACAGTTTCAAGCCGCCGAGGTACGGGTTGATGTGGTCACGCAAGTGCTGATCGTAGCCGTCCCGCGTCGTGCGTTCGAGATCTGCGCAAGCGTCAATCCAGTTGCGACCGGCTTCGGTTACGGTGGGACTTTTCGATGCGGGCACGTGTGTGCCCTTGCCCAAATCGACTCGCACTTGGGCCTGGAAAGCGTCTGCATCCTTCTTGCGATCGAATGTCTTGATGACGCGCTTGCGCTTACCGCGGCTGTCTAGCTCCGGAATGCTGTACTGGACCACGTAAGCTTCGCGCGTCTCGCCGGACGAGGTAGTCCATGCGCGTTTTCTGACTGACATCGGCCCCGCTCCACCGCTTGATTGCACTGGAGTATACTTGAGGCGCGACAAAGGCGCAACATGCGGCGAATTTTTGTATGTTTTTCAGTGCGAAATCGAAGACTCTGACTCTGTTTGTCTTGGTTCGAATCCAGGTTCCCCAGCCAGCCGCCCGACGAAGGCCGGTGGTCGCCATCCAAGCGGCTCTGCAAGTCCGCAACCTTGTTCGGGCGCCGCCGCCATGGCCGCCGTTCCTCAAGCTCCCGTCACCTCCTCGCAATATTCGGCAAACGCCTTGACGTTTTGCATGTATCGCTCGGCGGCTGCGCCCGAGCCGTTGTAGGCCTTGATGGCCTTCCAGAGATTTCCGCTATGGGCGGTCAATTTGCTGTCGAGCTCGCCGACGGCGCGGCGCAGGCAATTGTCGAAGCTGTACCATTCCTTGTTCTTGAAGAAACCTTCCGCGGGCTCCACGTGCTGCAGGTCGTATTGAAACAGGCCGTAGCCCTTGTAGACCCAGGGCTTGTCGCCCCAGCCTTGCAGGCGACGGGTCTTGTTCGCCTCCTCGATCAGCATGTCGGTGAAGGGCTTACCGTGTTTGTTGCGAAACGCCTGGGTGTTCACTGGGAAAGCGCGGCGCGAAGTGCCGGGGTAATCGCCGCTCGCATCGAACACGGCGCGCTCGACGATGGTCTGCACCGAGTGGGTGCCGAGCCAGGGAATCCACTTATAGGCGGTTTCCTGGCACACGATCGCGCAGAGATGTTTGGGCTTGTAGGCCTTGCCGGCGCAGGCGTTGGTGATCTGGTCGCCGAAATTCTCCATCAGCCATTTGGCGCAAATCAGCACCGATGCCTTCGAGATCGGCAGCAGCAGCGCCGTCTCCGCCGATACCGCTTCGAAAGCAGGGGCGGGCGTCGCGGTGAGCTGTCTCGTCGGTTCGCCGTCGATGACGATCGAGGCACCCTTGATCCGGGTCGAGACTTCATGCGCGAAAGCGGCGGGTGCATGGGCTTTCAGGCTCTCCAGCAGGGCGATCACCCGGCGGCGCGAATCCCAGAAGTCGATCAGGTCCTTCGGGCCGACGGCGCCGGTCGGATTGAGACAGCCGATGCTCGACAGATAGAGATTGGGCGGATGCGCGGGGTGAATCAGAATACCCGTTCGCGCGCCGGTCCCGAGCAGCAGGACGGCGGGCATGGGCGGTTTGCCCGCCACGTCCTGATTCATGGAGTAGCGGATCGAGCGGTACTGACCGAACTGCGTCCACAGCGGATAGGTCTTTGCTTCGACGCGCTTGCCGTTGCCCGCGGTCTTGTTGTCGCCCGGCCCCAATCTTTCGCAGATGAAGCCCGCGAGGGACGGCTGCGCTTCGCCGTCGACATAGACCTGGTAACTGCCATAGGTGCGTTGCCTCGACCCGCTCTTGTGCATCCCGAGGCGCCTGAGATGAAGCTCCCATCCCGTTCCCACGATCGGCATTCGACGCTCCCTGTCAGATCATCGCGCTACTTTCACCCGGCTGCTGCCAACGCTGCCGCAGCCAGCCGTCATTTCGGCGCCGGCAGGGTGAGGGCCCGGAAGGTTTTCTCGGGCCTGTCCGCCTTCTTGCACCTCTTGCTGCCATCGTCGGACAGCAGCATCATGTTGCCCGCAATTGCGAACACCGCTTCCGGGTTGAAATCGGCGGGGATCGTCACGTCCTTCATCTTGGCCGGCTTGTTGTCGCCTTCCTGGCCACTCCAGGTGTAGAGCGCGAACGGCGGCTTGATCTTCGAATCGTCGGCGTCCAGATGCGGTCCCGCGACGATGACATAGGTGTCGTTGATCCGGTCGATGCTGCGGATGCCGCGCCCCTCGAGGTTTTCCAGCTGCCATGAGGTGCCGAAGACGGGCTTCTTGCCGTCCACCACCTCCGCGGGATTGTCGAGCCGGATCACCACGGCATTGTTGCCGGGGCGCGGATTGCGGAATCCGATCAGGAGACGGCCATCCGGCGTAGCAGCCAGTCCTTCGATATTGAACCCGTTGTCCGATTCCGGTGGCGGCCCGTCCTTCTTCTTGTCGGGCGCGTAGGCCTCGGCAAGCTTCAAGGCCTTCAACCTCTCGTCACCGAACATGTCCTCACGCAGGTTCTTGTAGGCGATGGAGTTGACCGGCTCGAGGCGAGGCCCCGCCGGATCCGACACGATACGTGTCGCGAACAAACGCGCGCGGCTCGGCTCGGCATCGCCGTCGGAATCGCGGCCATGCGAACCGATCCAATAGATGCGATCGTCGATCCGCGCCGCTCCCTCGATATCGGCTTCCTTGAAGGCCGGTTTGCCGTCCGGTCCAGGTTGCGTCTTCTTCAGCGGCGCTTCAAGGAACTGATCGAGGTTGAGCGCCTGGGCGTCCGGCTTTCCAATCTGGAAGATGCTGAGGACATTGCTGTCGTCATCAGCGACGGCGAAACGATCCTGACCGAGAGCGACCGCCGCCGAGCCGTCGCAAGCGCCGCGATAGGTAACGATTTGGCCTGGGGTTTGTGCGGTCGCCGGTCCGGACGCCAGGATCGGCGGAAAAGCGGTGATGACCAGCAAGCGCAATGCGTGGGCAATACGAGCCATGCGCAATTCTCCGAAACAATCAATAAAAAAGCCAGCATGCACCTGCATCGCCTGCGTGTCAAATTTTGCAATGCAACCGAAGGGCGCGTCGGATCATCCCGTGCCGGGTGACATCCCGCGCGCAGCGGGTGGACGGCGCAGAACCCGGGCCGGACACGCGATTTGGCCGCGCCGCCGGTCGCGACCGTTTGCCTCATCTGACAATCGCATTTTCGTGTCGGATCGACGCGTACTCCATCGTCCTTGGATCACACAACCCAAGGAGACCCGTAATGTCCTATGTCGATGGTTTCGTGCTCGCCGTGCCCAAGGCCAACATGGAGGCCTACAAGGCGATGGCGACGAGCGCCTGCGCCATCTGGATGGAGCACGGCGCGCTCGACTATGTCGAATGCATCGGCGACGACGTTCCCTATGGCGAGCTCACCTCGTTCCCGCGCGCGGTGATCGCGAAGGAGGACGAAGTCGTGATCTTCGCCTGGATCGTCTATCGCGACAGGGAGAGCCGCGACGCCATCAACAAGAAGGTGATGGAGGATCCACGGCTGAAGATGGAGGGCATGCCGTTCGACGGCAAGCGCATGATCTATGGCGGCTTCACGACGCTGCTGAGGGCAGGCGATATTGCGAGCTGAAGCGCCTTATTTGATCTTGTCGTAGGCCGCCGCGAAATCGTTCAGCGGCATGGGGATCGCGATCGTCTCCTTGGCCATGTTCTGGAAGGAGACCTTGAGCTGCTTGCCCGACCGCAAGGCGGCGAGCAGGTCGGGCGCGACTGGCGTCGAGGCGTAGCAGCCGCGGTTCTCGCAGGTTTGGATCTGGAGATCGAACGTCTTGCCCTCGTCGACCTGGAGCTTGGCACCGATGGGAAGGTTGAGGCCGAGCGGCAGTTGAAGCAGCGCAATCGGCGTGCGCGTGTCGGGCGCGATGCGGATGTTGATCAGGACGACGGTCTGGCCGGTCTTGGTCAGCACCGCGTTCTGCTCCATCGCGCATTCGAGCGGCGCGTCGCGGCTCGGGCTGGTGCAGCGCACGATCCAGCCGGGTTGCCCCGGTGTGCCGTCCGCCTGCGCTTGCGTCGGGGCAGGCGCGGCCTGCGCGGCCGGGGCAGGAGGAGCGGCGTTCTTCTTAGCACTCTGCTGGGCATGCGCAGCGCCGGTCGACAACAGGGCAGCAGCGGCGAGGGCGACAAGTCTGGATTGCATGAGCATGGCGAAACCGCGTTGGCGTGAACCGAGAACTCCGCTGTAACGTCGCGGGAGGCACGGCGCAAGCTTACTCGGCGGCTTCCTTGACGGTACGGTGCGCGGGAGCCTCGTCGCCTTCGCCGTCACCCGAACGGCCCCAGGTGGAGAACCAGTTGTTGAGCTGGTCGAGATAGAGATAGACCACCGGCGTGGTGAACAGCGTCAGCGCCTGGCTGACGATCAGGCCGCCGACCATCGCGTAGCCGAGTGGCTGGCGGATTTCGGCACCGGTGCCGTGACCGAGCATCAGCGGCACGCCGCCCAGCAGCGCGGCCATCGTCGTCATCATGATCGGGCGGAAGCGCAGCAGCGCGGCCTGGCGGATCGATTCCTCCGGTGTCTTGTGCTCGTCGCGCTCGGCGGCGATCGCGAAGTCGACCATCATGATGCCGTTCTTCTTCACGATGCCGATCAGGAGAATGATTCCGATCAAGGCAATGAGGCTGAAGTCGAATCCGGCCGCCATCAGGATCGCGAGCGCGCCGACGCCGGCCGAGGGCAGGGTCGACAGGATCGTGATCGGATGGATGTAGCTCTCGTAGAGGATGCCGAGGATCAGGTAGACCACGACGAGCGCGGCGAGGATCAACAGCGGCACGGTGCCGAGCGATTGCTGGAACGCCTGTGCGGTGCCCTGGAAGCTGGAATTGAGTGTCGGCGGGGTGCCGAGCTCGGCCATCGCCCGCTGCACGGCCTCGGTTGCCTGGCCGAGCGCGACGCCCTGGGCGAGGTTGAAGCTGATGGTGGTCGCCGGGAATTGACCCTGATGGCTGATCGACAGCGGACGGACCGGATCGGTGGTCCAGGTCGCGAAGGTCGACAACGGCACCTGTTCGCCGGTCAACGGCGACTTCAGATAGAGCTTGTTCAAGGTCTCGAGATCGCCCTGCAATTCAGGAAGGACTTCCAGGATGATCTTGTAGGTGTTGAGCTGGGTGAAGAACTGCGTCACCTGCCGCTGTCCGAAGGAGTCATACAGCGTGTCGTCGATCATTTGCGGCTGGATGCCGTAGCGCGAGGCGGTATCGCGGTTGATCTTGAGCTGAACCGTGGTGCCCTGCGTCTGCTGGTCGGTCGCGACGTCGCGCAGCTCCGGCAGCGTCTGCATCTTGGCGAGGATTTTTGGTGCCCACTCGTTGAGCTCGGCGAGATTGGCGTCCTGCAGGGTGAACTCGAACTGCGTACGCGTCGGTCGGCCGCCGAGCCGGACGTCCTGGGCCGCCTGCATGTAGAGGCGGGCGCCGGATACCTTCTCGAGCTTGGGACGCAGCCGGGCGATGATCTGCTGGGCCGAGGCCTCGCGCTCGTTACGCGGCTTCAGCGTGATGTACATGTTGCCGTTGTTGCCGGCCCGGCCGCTGCCGCCAATGTTCATCGCGATCGTGGCGACGTCGGGATCTTCCATCACGATCTTGCCGAGCTCGACCTGGCGCCGCTGCATCTCGGCGAACGAGATGTCCTGCGAGGCTTCGGAGGTCGCAGTGATTAGGCCGACGTCCTGCTGCGGGAAGAAGCCCTTCGGAATCAGGACGAACAGGTAGATCGACAGTCCCAGCGTGGCAAAGAAGATCGCCAGCGTAGTACGGCGCCAGGCCAGGGCGTGGTCCAGAACATACTCGTAGCCTCGCAGCAAGCCGTCGAAGGCGCGCTCGCTCCATTGGTAGAACTTGCCGTGAGTCACTTCGCCGTGCGCGCGCAGGAAGCGCGAGGCCATCATCGGCGTCAACGTCAGCGACACGAACATCGAGACGAAGATGGTCATCGCCAGGACCACGGCGAACTCGCGGAACAGGCGTCCGATGATGCCGCCCATCAGCAGCAGGGGGATCAGAACCGCGACCAGCGAGATGCTGATCGAGACGATGGTGAAGCCGATTTCCTTGGAGCCCTTGAAGGCGGCCTCCATCGGCGAGTCGCCTTCCTCGATGTAGCGGGTGATGTTCTCGAGCATCACGATGGCGTCGTCGACCACGAATCCGACCGCGATGGTGAGCGCCATCAGCGACAGATTGTCGAGCGAATAGCCGACCACCCACATCATGGCGCACGCGCCCAGCAACGCCAATGGCACCGTCACCGTGGGAATGACGGTGGCCCAGAAGCTGCGCAGGAAGATGAAGATGACCATGACCACGAGCGCGATGGTCAGCAGCAGCGTGAACTGGACGTCCTCGACCGCGGCGCGGATGGTCGTGGTGCGGTCACTGATCAGCTCGATCTTGATGGCGGGTGGAATGGCGGCCACCAGCCGGGGCAGGGTCGCCTTGATCCGGTCGACGGTCTCGATGACGTTGGCGCCGGGCTGCTTGAAGATGACCAGGAACACGCCGCGCTTGCCGTTGGCCCAGGCGGCTTGTTTGGCGTCTTCGGCTGCGCTGACCGCCTGACCGATGTCGCGGATTCGCAACGGGCCGCCATTGCGGTAGGCAATGATGACGTCGTTCCAGTCCTTGGCGTCGGTGAGCTGGTCGTTGGCGTAGATCGTGTACGCGCGTTTGGGGCCGTCGATATTGCCCTTGGGGCTGTCGACCGTGGTGATGGCGATCTGGCTGCGCACGTCCTCCATCGAGAGGCCCTTGGCAACGAGTTTCGCCGGATCGACCTGAATGCGGATCGAAGGTTTCTGCTGGCCGCCGATGAAGACTTGTGCGACGCCGGAGAGCTGGCTGATCTGCTGAGCGAGCTGGGCGTCGACGGCGTCACTGACGCTGGTCAGGGGCAATGTGTCTGATGTTGCCGACAGCAGCAGGATCGGGGCGTCCGCCGGGTTGACCTTGCGGTAGGTCGGCGGCGAGGGCAGATTCTTCGGCAACTGGCCGCTGGCGGCGTTGATCGCACCCTGGACGTCGTTGGCGGCGCCGTCGATGCTGCGATTGAGGTCGAACTGAATGGTGATCGACGCCGTGCCCAGATAGCTCGTCGAGGTCATCTGCGCGATGCCGGGGATCTGGGCGAATTGCCGCTCGAGCGGCTGCGCCACCGACGAGGCCATCGTCTCGGGGCTGCCGCCCGGCAAATTGGCGGTGATCTGGATGGTCGGGAAGTCCACCTGCGGCAGTGGCGCAACCGGCAGCAGGGGATAAGCGACGAGGCCGACGAAGAGAATGCCTGCCATCAGCAGCGAGGTGCCGATGGGATAACGGATGAAAGGCGCCGAGATCCCGCCCCCGGTCATTCCTGTCGAACCTTCTTCTGGGCCGGATCCGAACTCGCCACCGCTGTGGAGACGAGACTTCCGGGCTGCACCTTGAACTGACCGCCGGTGATGACCTGCTGGCCGGGAGTCAGGCCTTCATCGACGACCGAACGTCCATCGATGGCATAACTGACCTTGATCTTGTGCACTTCGGCCTTGTTGTCCGGATTGACGGTATAAGCGTACAGGCCATTGGTCGAATGCTGGACCGCGTCATCGGGGACCACCGTCGCGTCCTTCAGCGTCCGCACCAGAAGACGCGTGGAAACGGACTGTCCCGGCCACAGCGCGTGGTCCTTGTTGTCGAACACCGCCTTGAGCCGGATCGTTCCGCTGGTGGTGTCGACCTGGTTGTTGATGACGGCGAGCTTGCCTTCGGCCAGCGTCTTCTTGCCGTCGGTCGTAAAGGCGATCACCTTCAGCGCGCCGGTCTTCTGGCCGTCACTAATATAAGGAAGCTGGTCTTCCGGTGCCGTGAAGATCACGGTGATCGGCTCGACCTGTGAGATCGTGACGATGCCCGTCTGCGTCGAGGCGTTGACGATATTGCCGATGTCGACCTGGCGAAGCCCGGCGACCCCCGTGATCGGGGCCTTGATCTGCGTGTAGTCGAGCTGGGTCTGGGCATTGGCGATCGCAGCTTCGTCGGCAGCGATCTGGGCGGTGAGCTGGGCGACGGTGGACCGCTGGGTATCGACCCGCTGTGCGGTCGCGAATTCGCCGAGTTTCATGGCGCGCTGGAGCTCGAGATTGGCGTTGGCGAGGCTCGCCTCGTCCTGCGCCTTCTTGGCTTTGGCCTGGTCGAGCGCGGCTTGATAGGGGCGGGTATCGATCGAGACCAGAAGGTCGCCCTGCTGGACGATCTGGCCTTCTTTGAACTCGAGCCTGTTGATCTGGCCGTCGACGCGGCTGCGGACCTGGACGGTGTTGAAGCCCTGAACCGTACCGAGACCGGTCAAATAGACCGGAAAGTCGGTCTTCTGGACCGGCGCGACGCTGACGGGAATGGCGGACGGGCGAGGCGGCGCCTTTGCCGTCTGGGTCGTTCCGGCCGGGCTGAATTTCTGCCACCCATAGTAACCTGCGGAGGCCACGGCCGCGATGATCAGAATCCAGAGGATCGGCCGGGACTTTTTCATATCGTCTCGTGTCGGCTCTTGTGCCCTTGGCTTACGAATTATGGGGCAATCATTGGGTTCCAGCGCGCTTGTATAATACACGCCAAGTTCCAGTGTAAACAGCACTATCGGTCGGGAATCCTAAACAATTGGAAAGCTTTGCACCGCTTGGGCAGCCCTCTGTCGTGGCGGTGGGCAGAGCCGCATTTTCATGGGCGCGGACGATCGGCGTGCGACCCTTCTGCAAGGCGTGGTGAAGCTGCGCGGGATGTTGCAAGAACGGTTCTAAACGCGCGCGCTCCGTTTCGGTTGTCAGGAAAATCCGCATCATCCATATCGGCGTCGCCACGAATGGAGTGCAAGGAATGGACGAACTGAACGGCAAGCTGATCGCGTGTCAGATTCTGATCACGGGGCTGATCGCACGCGTGGCCAACGAGCAGCGCGATCCCTTGCGTTTCCTCACCGATTTCCGCGACGAGATC
This sequence comes from Bradyrhizobium sp. 1(2017), assembly GCF_011602485.2. Classification (NCBI taxonomy): domain Bacteria; kingdom Pseudomonadati; phylum Pseudomonadota; class Alphaproteobacteria; order Hyphomicrobiales; family Nitrobacteraceae; genus Bradyrhizobium; species Bradyrhizobium sp. 1(2017). Next base: position 3,515,398 of record NZ_CP050022.2, read on the forward strand.
AAAGCCGTGGTCAACGGCGTCAATATCGCCGGCATGGATGACACTGATCGCGTGCGCGCCGTCGCGCAGAAGACCGTCGACGAGTTGTTCTCGCTGATGAAGCCGCCGCGCAGCGATTGAACGCGTGCCGACGGGACTCGCGGGTCCTTTCAACTGTGCGAAATTTCAAACGCACTCCGATCTGGACAGATTCAAATGTGCGGACGGACGAGTTGCATTGACCTGATTTTGCTCGACCGATAGGACCGCATTGCTGCTGGCATCTCCGTCTCGATCACGCGCATCAATCGGTGCGCTGATGAGGCATTGGAGGCAGCAGCAATCGGAAGGCAGATTAGAACGCTTCAACTTTAGAACCGTTTGAAACTGCGGACGCCGTCGAGTTTAGAATCGTTTTGAAATGAACGGATTCAGTCGGAATGTTGCCCTGCTCGCGTTGACCCTCATTCACGCGCCCGATAGCACCATTGCGTCGAGTTGTCGCAATGCGACCAATCGTCGTGGAAAAATGGGGCGTGAAATGGGGAATGTTAGGTTGCCGCGGTCATTGCGTACGGCTGCGGTGAGAAAGTCTGTCGACAATAATTTCGATGCCGCTGCGGGCAAAACGGTTACCGCGGTTGCAAGCCTGATAGCTGTTGCGACGGTGTCGAGTGGCGCTGAGGCGCAGCAGTCGAGCCTGCCGCCAGTGACGGTCGATGCTCCCGTGCAGCGTCCACGTCCGGTGACCTCGAAGCCTTCGCCGGAACAGATCCGCGCCCGCAACGCGATTCGGCGTGCCGCGCAGCGCCAGCAGGCCCGGCAGGCGGCTCCTACCACTCCGTCCGGTGCGCCCGATGGCAATCCCTATGCCGATCCCGCCGCGCCCTACAAGGTCGACCACGTCCAGGCTTCGGGAAAGTTTCCCGAGAAGATGCTGAACACACCCAAGACGATCACGGTGCTCAGCAAGGAAGTGCTCGAGGACAAGAACGCGACGACGCTGAAGGAGGTCGGACGCTCGACCGCAGGCGTCACGCTGGGCTCGGGCGAGGGCGGCAACGCGTTCGGCGACCGCTTCTTCATCCGCGGCTTCGATGCGCGCAACGACGTCTTCATCGACGGCATCCGCGATCCCGCCGTTTCGATCCGTGAGAATTTCTTCACCGAGCAGATCGAGATTCTGCGCGGACCCGCATCCTCCTACGCGGGCCGCGGCACCGCAGGCGGCGCCATCAACATCGTCACCAAGCAGGCCGGCGACGTCAATTTCAAGCGGATGGATTCCGAGTTCGGCACCGACATGACCAAGCGCGTCACGCTCGACGTCAACCAGGTCATCGATCCGACCTTCTCGGTACGCACGGGCGGCCTGTTCCAGGACGCCAACGTCGCCGGTCGCAACTACGTGACCGACAATCGCTGGGGCAGCTTCATCTCGACCAAGTACAACCCGACCAGCGACATCAAGATCACCACGAACTACGTCCATACCGACCTCAGCGGTCTGCCGGATTTCGGCGTGCCTTACTACAGGCAGGGCAATGTGCCGGTGACGTCGGCCGGCATTCCCCGCGGAAACTGGTACGGCTTCCTCAACCGCGACTTCCAGACCGCACGGCAGGATTTCGGCACCGGCGCGATCGAGTACAAGGTCAACGAGGCCATCACGCTCACCAGCAAGGTGCGCGGCGAGCACTCGCTGCTCAACTACATCGGCACGCTGCCGCAGAACCCGAATACGACCAGCCCCAATCCGTTGCTCTGGACCACGACGGCGAGCGCGCAGAGCCGCTACCAGAACGTGGACGTATGGGCCAACCAGAACGAAGCCACGTTCAAGCTTGACACCGGCGGGGTCAAGCACACCGCAGTGTTCGGCGTCGAATATTCGAACGAGAACATCTCGATCGACCGCTACGCCGGCCTCGCGTCGGAACTGTCTGGCGCCGGCTTCACCAGCAACGGTGCCGTCCAGAACGTCAATCTCTACTCCCCGCAGTTCACCTACATTCCCTTCGGCACCCCATCGCTGGTTGGAAATCCGACGCGCTATGGTGTGAACACCACGAGTGTCTATGTCATGGACACCGCGAACTGGCAGGACACGATCATCGTCAACGGCGGCGTGCGCTATGACGGCTATAGCCAGAGCTCGTCCACCAACGCGGCCTATCTAAAGCAGAACGCCGATCTGGTGAACTACAATGTCGGCCTGGTCTACAAGCCGATGGCGATCGGCAGCCTCTATGCGGCCTATGCGACCTCGGCCAATCCGTTCGGATCGGAGCTTGATGCGACCGCCACCGATTACGGCGGTGTCCCGCCCAATACGGCCGTCCTGCTCGGGCCCGAGCGCAACAAGGCGATCGAGCTCGGCACCAAATGGGAGCTTGCCGATCGTCACCTGCTGGTGACCGGTGCGCTGTTCCAGACCACCAAGGACAACGCGCGCGAGACCAACGCCGCGGGCTTGCTCACCGCCAACGCGGCCTACCGTATCCAGGGCATCGACATCGAGGCCGAGGGCAAGATCACCGACCGCTGGAGCATTTTCGGCGGCCTGGTCCTGATGCAGTCGAAGGTCACGCAGAGCAACATCCCCGCCAATATCGGACAGCAACTCGCCAACATTGCCCATCAGTCGTTCAGCATGCTGACCAAGTACAAGTTCGACGACGGCTGGGAGCTCGGCGGGCAGGCGGTGTATCGCTCCAAGGTCTATGGCGGCACCTTCGCGGCCAACACCAACGAGCTGCCGAGCTACTGGCGGTTCGACGCGTTCGTCGAGAAGAAGATCGACCAGAACTGGACCATGAAGTTCTACGCGCAGAACCTGACCAACAAGCTCTATTACGACTCGTTCTATCGCAGTGCCGTGCCGTTCGTGGCGGTCGCGCCGGGGCGGGCCTTCTACGTCGTGACGACAGCGAAGTTCTGATCATGTTGACCTGCCTGCCTGGCGTTCTCAGCAAGCATGATGTGGCGGATTTCCGCCGCATCATGGACGCCAGCGCATGGGAGGACGGCCGCTCCACTGCGGGCGCGCAGTCGGCCATGGTCAAGCGCAATGAGCAATTGCCGCCGGATAGCGAGGTCGCGCGCAAGCTCGGCAACCGCATCATCTCGGCGCTGACGTCGAACCCGCGCTTCGTCGCGGCGGCAATCCCGCTCCAGATCTTCCCGCCGCTGTTCAACCGCTATGCGGCGAGCAGCGGCCACTATTTCGGTCTTCACGTCGACAATGCGATCCGCGGCGACCGTCTGACCGGCCTTCGCATCCGCACAGACCTGTCGGTCACGCTGTTCCTCGCCGAGCCGGAGGAGTACGACGGTGGCGAACTTGTGATCGAGGACACCTACGGTTCGCACGAGGTCAAGTTGCCAGCGGGCGACTGCGTGCTCTATCCCTCGACCAGCCTGCATCTCGTTGCGCCGGTGACGAGGGGAACGCGGGTTGCGTCTTTCTTCTGGCTTCAGAGCATGATACGGGACGATCAAGCTCGCAGCATGATCTTTGATCTCGACACCGCGATTCAGGCGCTGGTGGAACGGCTCGGGCGTGACGATCCCGAAACGGTCAAATTGACGGGTATCTATCACAACCTCATTCGCTACTGGGCCGAAGTATGAAGACCATGACCTTCCAAGCAAGCTTTGCCGCCGCTGCGATGCTGGCGGCCGCCTGGCTCGTATCTCCCGTTTCCGCCCAGACACAAACCCCGCCGGCACCGGTGCAATCGGCGGCGCCGGCCCCGGCCGGTCCGGCTCCTGTGGCGCCGGCAGTCACTCAGCCCAGTGCCCCGGCGCCTTCGGATTCGGCGACAACAGCGCCGGCATCGCCGCCGGCCACCGTCTCGACGACCGCCAAGCCCGATGCGGCGACCGCAGCCGCGCCGGCCATGAAGGAATTGTCGCCCTGGGTCATGTTCCAGTCGGCGGACGTCGTCGTGAAGGCGGTGATGATCGGGCTCGCCTTTGCCTCGCTGATGACCTGGACCGTCTTCATCGCCAAGTCGGTCGAGCTGTCGGTCGCTTCCACCAAGCTTCGTTCGGCACTGAAGAAGACCGCAGAGGCACGTTCGCTCGCGGAAGCCCAGATGGCGCTCGGAGCCAAGGAGGGGATCCTGCCGTCCTTCCTGGCGGCGGCGCTGCGTGAGGCGCGGATGTCGGCCGGTCTGTCCAGCGATGCCGGCATCAAGGAGCGTGCGGCGTCGAGCTTCCAGGAGATCGTGCGCGCGGAACAGCGCCGCATCCGCATCGGCATGGGCGTGCTCGCGACCATCGGCTCTACCTCGCCCTTCGTCGGACTGTTCGGCACGGTCTGGGGCATCATGAACAGCTTCATCGGCATCTCGAAGTCGCAGACCACGAACCTCGCCGTGGTCGCGCCCGGCATCGCCGAAGCGCTGCTCGCCACCGCCATCGGCCTCGTTGCCGCGATCCCCGCCGTCATCATCTACAACCATTTCGCACGCGTGACGAAAGGCTATCTCGAGCTCGTCAGCCGCGCCTCGGGCGCGGCGGGGCGGCTGCTTTCGCGCGATCTCGACCGCAGCCACGGCAGCGTGCATTCGCGCGCGGCGGAGTGAATCATGGGTGTTTCGCTCGCAGACAATGACGGCGAAGACGACGATTTTTCGGAAACGCACGAGATCAACGTCACGCCGTTCATCGACGTCATCCTGGTTCTGCTGATCATCTTCATGGTCGCAGCGCCGCTTTCGACCGTCGACCTCCCGATCGACCTGCCGACGTCGAGCGCAACGCCGCAGAAGAAACCGGACAAGCCGACCTATCTCAGCATCAAGCCCGATCTGACGCTTGCGATCGGAGAGAACCCGGTCCATCGGGCCGAGTTGATCGGCACCCTCGACGGAATGTCGGACATGGCCAAGGACAAGTACGTCTTCCTGCGCGCCGACAAGTCGGTGCCGTACGGGGAGTTGATGGGGGTCATGGAGCTCTTGCGATCGGGCGGCTATAATCGGGTGAAGCTGGTGGCGCTGGAAGGCGCTCCGGGGGCACCTGCGGCCGGCGCCGCTCAGCCTTAAGAAGACGCATTATGCCGAACGAACCTGCACCATCCCGGAAGCTCTGGATCTTTGCGGCGGTCGCCGCGCTCGCGCTTCATCTCGGTGGCGCCGCGCTCGCGCTGGCGCATCTGCAGGCCGATGACGGTGACGATGGTCTGGGTGCGGCCGGCGCCGAATTTGCCGTCGAGATGGCTTCGCCAAAGGCGCCCGATACCGATCTGCCACCGGGACCCGACAGCGAAGCGATGCAGGAGCAGCAGGCGCTCCCCGAGCAAAAGGCCGAGACCAAGGAAACCGAGCTGCCGAAGGATCAGTCGCAAGAGGTTGAGGAGCCCGATCGCGTCGTCACCGAGACCATCTCGAAGAAGCCGCAGGAGGAGGATCCGAAGATCGCGGCTGTCGAGACCCCCGCCGCCGAAGCATCGCCGAAATCGGTTGCGACGGCGCGGCAGACGCTCGACGAAGACGCGCGCGAGGCCGAGAAGGCGCTGGCGCCTGTCATTGGCATTGGCAAGGACATCCTGAAGATTACGGCGGATTGGAACAAAAAAATCAGTGCGCGCATCAAGCAGCACCAGATCAATCCGGAAGGCAGAGAGAACACCAATCAGAAAGTTAAGGTGAATTTCGCGCTCAACCGAAAGGGAAATGTGCTCTCGGTTGACGTGGTGGAGTCGTCCGGTGACGCCGCCTACGATGCGGCCGCGATCTCGATGGTGCGCAAGGCGGATCCTTTCGAGCCGCCTCCCGTTCAACTGATCGAGGAGCGGTTCGAGCGCATCATCGAGATCAGCTTCGCCCCTGAGAAATCGAAGAAGACCGCCAACAAGAAGTCAGCTCAGCGCCAATAGAGCCGGATCCCGACATAGACCACGACCAGGCAGGCGAAGATCAGCGCCACCGGCAGCGGCCGTTTCTGGGTTCCAGCGGCCGCGCCAGCCCCGAAAAAGCTGGTCGTCTTGGGCTTCGGCGCCGGACGGCGGAAAGCGGTAACATTGTCCGCCGCCGCTTCGGGCGCGCGGGCGCGAACATCTGGCGCAGTTCCGCCGCCGCCCATCTCCGCATAATAGGCCTTGTAGATCGCCCCGATGGTGGCCTCGGTGGCCTCGCCCTCGCTCATCTGGGCCAGCAGGTTCTGGTAGCTCGCAAGGAACTCCTGGGCCTCCGGAGGCAGGGCGGACGCGCCATTGAGCTTGGCCATCATTTTCCATGTGGCAAAATCCGCGCGGGCGCGGGTATCGGCGCGTCGCGCGATCAGCATATCGGCAGCTTTGACCAAGTCGGCCTCTGGCCCTTCGGCTCGTGTTCGGGTGTCGCCGTCAACTACGTGTTGCCGGTCAGGAAGAGAACAGCCTGAATCACATAACCGGTCAACGTTCGCAGTATTCCTGAAATAACATCAAGATTTAGACCGAACTGCGAACCCGCCAGCGGCAGCAAGATCAGGAGCGCGATCAGGATCAGCATCCCGAACGGCTCGAGCCGGGCCAAGGGCATGGCGAGGGGACGTGGCAACAGCCCGACCGCGACCCGGCCGCCATCGAGCGGCGGGATCGGCATCATGTTGAAGACTGCCAGCACCGCGTTGATGATCAGAGCATTCTTGAGGTTGTCCGCGACCCATTTCGCCGAACTTGCGGGAACCTGGGGTAGCGCATGGAATGCGAGGGCGGCGGCGAGCGCCAGCAGGATGTTGGTGGCCGGCCCCGCCAAAGCCACCCAGACCATGTCGAGCCGGGGGTTGTTGAGCTTGCGGAAGTTCACTGGCACCGGCTTGGCGTAGCCGAACAGGAACGGCGAATGCGCAAACAGCAGCATCGCCGGCAGGATCAGGGTGCCGAAAGGGTCGATGTGCCGGAGCGGGTTGAAGCTGACGCGGCCGAGCTGCGCGGCGGTATTGTCTCCGAGCCGGTCGGCGACGAAGGCATGCGCAGCCTCGTGGAACGTGATGGCGAGCACGAGGGGGAGCACCCACACCGACAAGTCATAAAAGGAAATATTCACCAGCTCATCCGTTCCGGTTCGGCCCGCGCGCTTCGCAAGGCAGGCCGTATAGGGCCACAACCCTTTACGATCTATCGTTATATGGCATTCATTTCCGAAATTGCCCGTTGCAGATGATCCGCCAGGCGAGCGCTTGCGGGTGACAGCCCGCGTGCACGGTGGAGACGGATCTCCGCCGCCGGCAACGGTGGCATGCCGTCACGCTCGGACAGCGGGCGAAGCGTCGCCGGCAAGGTCCCGGCTTTCACCACCGTAACCGCGAGGCCTTGGGCCGCGATCGTCTCGACCGCCGCGAGTGTGCGGCTGACATAGGCGAGGCGCCAGGGCAGGCCGGCGGCGTCGAGCGCCTCCGCAGCCCATTGCCGAAACAGACACCCCGGAGGGTAGAGCGCCACGGGCAGGGGATTCTGCGCGGCGGCTCGATAGGACGAGGCAGCCGCCCAGACCGCCTGCTCGCGCCTCAATAGCTCGCCGCCGCCACATCCCTGCGGGTGCATGGCGATGACGAGGTCGTAGGCATCGCCGAGCCGGGCCGGCATCGTCGCGGTCAGCCCGGTCTCGATCTCGACCCGGACCAATGGATGGTGCCTGGCAAAGCTCGTGAGCAGAGGCGGAATGACGATGGTGCCGTAATCGTCCATGACGCCGAGGCGGACCACGGCATCGGCCTTGCGTGCGCGGAGCGCCCCGACCGCCTCCTCATTGAGCGCGAGAATGCGCCGCGCGTAGACGCCTAATTCTTCGCCCGTCGCGGTCGGCACGATGCCAGCCCTCGCGCGCACGAACAGCTTGGTCGCGAGCCGCTCCTCCAGCCGCCTGATCTGGAGGCTGACGGCCGATTGGGTGCGGTTGAGCGCTTGGGCCGCGCGCGTGAACGAACGATGCTCGGCGACCGCGAGAAACGCCTTCAGCAGGTCGGGATCGAGATCGGGTGCGCTCATGACGAAAATCTATCCTGGCATTACGAAAATTCCATTCCCTGTTTCGGCGCGCCCCCTATGCTGGCTGCAAAGCGGTTCACGGGAGTGGATGTGGGGGAGATTTCAGGTGTTCTGGCCGCCGTGCTGTCGAGCGCGCTGGGCGGCACCTCGATCGGCGCCACACGCTATCTCGTGAGCAGCCTCGATCCATTGGCAATCGGCTCGTTCCGGTTCGGCATCGGCTTTCTCCTGCTGCTACCGCTGACGCTGCTGCGCGGCGATCGCTGGCCGGAGCGAGGGGATTGGGCCGCCGCAATCGGGCTCGGCCTTCTGTTCTTTGCCGTGTTTCCGATCCTGTTCAATGCATCGCTGATCTTCACGACCGCGGCGCGCGGCGCGCTCGCTTTGTCGACGCTGCCCTTGCTGTCGCTCGTCATCGGAGCTGCGCTCGGCGCCGAAGCGCTGACCTGGCGCAAATCGATCGGCGTCGTGGTTGCGACTCTCGGGGTGGCCGTCGCACTTCTGTCCGACCTGACCTCGGCCCCGGCGGGAGCATGGCGCGGTGATCTCTTGATGATGGCGGCTGCGCTGTGCATGGCGCTCTACGGCATCTGGTCAAAGCCGCTGATCCGGCGCTCCAGTCCGATCGCTTTCACGACGACGAGCATGGCGGCAGGCGCGAGTTGCCTCATCCTGCTCTCGTATGTGCGCGGCAGCTTTATCCCGGTCACCGGCTTCGGTGCGCCGCAATGGCTCGCGGCGCTCTATCTCGGCGCATTCGGCGCGGCACTGACCTTCTATCTCTGGGCCTTCGCGCTGGAGCGCACGACACCGACACGGGTCGCGATCTCGGTGACGGTCAATCCGATCACAGCCTCGCTGGTCGGAGCCTGGCTGCTGTCCGAGCCGCTGCGCTGGAATCTTGCGGCGGGCATCGTTGCGGTCTTCGCAGGGATATGGATTGCGACGACGGACCAGCGCGCTCAGGCGGCGAGCCCATCCGTCTCAGACCGAGCCTGACATCACGCCGGGATCGTCCCCGGATATTGCAGCAGACCGTCGTCGAGCTTCAGCCAGGCGAGCTTTTCCGAGACCCAGATGTGTTCGGTCGGTGCGAAGGCGTTGCGATCGTCGAACGTCGTGAGCGAGACGCCCGCCAGCGTGCCGTTGCGCCGCCAGGCGAACAGGCGCGTGCCGCAGCGCTTGCAGAACACGCGGTCGATGTGCTCGGACGAAGCATACCGCTCCGTCTCGCCCGCGACGGTCAGCGCCCGCTGATCGAACTGTGCGCGGGCGAAGTAGGGCGCGCCCATCGCCTTCTGGCAGATTCGGCAATGACAGATGCGGACGTTGAGCGGCTCGCCCTCCGCCTTGAACCGCACCGCGCCGCACAGGCATCCGCCTTCCCGGATCATGATGTCCTCAATAGGTGGCACGCCCGCCCGAAATGTCGAACACCGCGCCGGTCGAGAACGCGCAGTCCTCGGAAGCGAGCCAGCTCACCATCGCGGCCAGCTCTTCCACCAGCACGAAGCGTCCCTTCGGGATCTTTGACAGCATGAAGTCGATATGCTGCTGCGTCATCTGGTCGAAGATCGCCGTCTTCGCTGCCGCCGGCGTCACCGCGTTGACGAGGATGTCATGTCCGGCGAGCTCCTTGCCGAGCGATTTCGTCAGCGCGATCAGGCCGGCCTTGGAAGCCGAATAATGCGAGGCGTTCGGATTGCCTTCCTTGCCGGCGATGGAGGCGATGTTGACGATGCGGCCGTACTTTTGCTTGAGCATCGCGGGCACGATCGCCTTGCAGCAGATGAAGGGACCATCGAGGTTTATGCGCAGAACCTTGCGCCATTCCTCCAGGTCGGTCTCCCAGACCGGCTTGTTGACGCCGGCGATGCCGGCATTGTTGACGAGGATGTCGATCTTGCCGAAGGCACCGAGCGTGGCGTCGCGGGCCTGCTCGACCGCCGCGGTGTCGGTGACGTCGACCTTGAACACGCGGGCGCCGTCGCCGATTTCCTTTGCGGTTTTCTCGGCCAGCGCAGCATCGAAATCCCAGATCGCGACTTTCGCACCAGAGGCGACGAAGCGCTCGGTGATGGCGCGGCCAAAGCCCTGCGCGCCTCCGGTGACGACGGCAACGCGGCCGTTGAGGTCGATCTTGTTCATGCTGGCGGTCCTCGGCGTCAGAGCATGTAGCCGCCGTCGACCACGAGGTCGACGCCGGTGGTGAACGCGCTTTCGTCGCTGCCGAGATAGACCGCCATGGATGCGATCTCGTCGGCGGTGCCGAGCCGGCCCATCTTCTGGCGGGAGATGAACATCTCCTTGCCCTGCGGCCCTTGCGCTGCTGCGCGGTCGAGCATCGAGGGCGTCTCGACGGTGCCCGGGCAGATCGAGTTGCAGCGAATGCCCTTGGTGATGAAGTCCAGCGCGACCGCGCGCGAGAGCAGCGACACCGCCGCCTTCGACGAGCTGTAAACGTAGCGGTTCGCCGGCGGTCTCAAGGCCGCGCAGGACGAGATGTTCACGATGCTGCCGCCGCCGCCCGCAATCATGTCGGGCAGGAAGGCCTTGATGGTCCGGTGCATCGACTTGACGTTGAGGTCGAACGAGAAGTCGAAATCCTCTTCCGAGCATTCCAGGATGGTGCCGTGGTGCACGAAGCCGGCCGCGTTGAGCAGGATGTCGATCTTGCCGACACGCTTGGCAAAGGCATTGACGTCGGCGGTGTTGCGGACGTCGAGCTTGGCGACCTCGGCGATCCCTTCCTTGGTCAAGCCGGCGATGCCGCTCTCGTTGATGTCGGTGGCAATGACGGTTGCGCCTTCACGCGCGAATGCGATGGCGCATGCGCGCCCGATTCCTGCCGCGGCCGCCGTGACGACGGCGCGCTTTCCCTTGAGGCGGTCTGCCATTTTGTTCTTCTCCCTTGTGAGTTCGTCATTCCGGGGCGCGCCTCTTGGCGCGAGCCCGGAATCCATTGTGCAGCGTGTTCTGTGGACCGATGGATTCCGGGCTCGCGACGTCGTCGCGCCCCGGAATGACGGCCTAGTGATTATCCCGCGCCACGCCAAACGTGCCGGCGACGTTCTGGTATCTCGTGGCGAGCTCCATGCAGGCCCCGGTCGATTGCTGGCCGACGGTATTGCGATAGATCTCCTGCCAAGGCGTCTGGTTCGCCGGATGCTTGAAGCCGCCATTGGCCATCAGCTCGGCATGGCGCTTCTTCACCTCGTCGTCCGAGATCAGGATGTTGGCGCTGCCCTTGTTGAGGTCGATGCGCACCTTGTCCCCGGTCCTCAGGATCGCAAGGCCGCCATTGGCGGCGGCTTCCGGCGAGGCGTTCAGGATCGAGGGCGAGCCCGAGGTGCCGGATTGCCGGCCGTCGCCGATGCAGGGCAGGGACAGGATGCCGCGTTTGATCAAGGCGGCCGGGGGCTGCATGTTCACGACCTCGGCGCCGCCGGGATAGCCGATCGGACCCGTGCCGCGGATGAACAGCACGCAGCGCTCGTCGATGTCGAGCGAGGGATCGTCGATCCGTTCGTGATAGTCCTCAGGCCCCTCGAACACGATGGCGCGGCCCTCGAAGGCGTTGAGGTCCTTGGGGTTGCTGAGATAGCGGTCGCGGAATTCCTTCGAGATCACGCTGGTCTTCATGATCGCGGAATCGAACAAATTGCCCTTCAGCACCAGGAAGCCGGCGTCCTTCACCAGCGGCTTGTCGTAAGCCCGGATCACGTCGTTGTCGGGCGCGGGCGCATTCTTGCAGTTCTCGCCGATGCCGCGGCCGTTGACGGTGACCGCATCCTCATGAATGCGCTTGTGCTTCATCAGCTCGCGCACCACGGCCGGCACGCCGCCGGCGCGGTGGAATTCCTCGCCGAGATAGAAGCCGGCCGGCTGCATGTTGACCAGCAGCGGCACGTCATGGCCGACCTTCTGCCAATCGTCGATCGAGAGCTCGACGCCGATATGGCGCGCCAGCGCGTTGATGTGGATCGGCGCGTTGGTGGAGCCGCCGATCGCCGAATTGATCACGATGCAATTCTCGAACGCCTCGCGGGTCAGGATGTCCGAGGGCTTCAGGTCCTCCCAGACCATGTCGACGATGCGCTTGCCAGTCTCGTAGGCGATCTGGCCGCGCTCGCGATAGGGGGCGGGGATCGCCGCGCAGCCCGGCAGCGAAAAGCCGAGCGCTTCGGCGAGCCCGTTCATGGTCGAGGCGGTGCCCATGGTGTTGCAATGGCCGACCGAAGGCGCCGAGGAGGCCACGATCTCCATGAACTCTTCATAGTCGATCTCGCCGGCGGCAAGCCGCTCGCGCGATTTCCAGACGATGGTGCCCGAGCCGGTGCGCTCGCCGGCGTGCCAGCCGTTGAGCATCGGGCCGCCCGACAGCACGATTGCGGGCAGGTTGACAGTCGCCGCCGCCATCATGCAGGCCGGCGTGGTCTTGTCGCAGCCGGTGGTCAGCACCACGCCGTCGAGCGGGTAGCCGTAGAGGATTTCGACGAGGCCGAGATAAGCGAGGTTGCGGTCGAGCGCCGCGGTCGGACGCTTGCCGGTCTCCTGAATCGGATGGGTCGGGAATTCCATCGCAATGCCGCCGGCCTCGCGGATGCCTTCGCGGACGCGGTGGGCGAGCTCGATATGGTGGCGGTTGCAGGGGGAGAGGTCGTTGCCGGTCTGGGCGATGCCGATGATCGGCTTGCCGGATTGGAGCTCGGCGCGGGTGAGGCCGTAGTTCAGGTAGCGCTCCATATAGAGCGCGGTCATGCCCGGATTATGCGGGTTGTTGAACCATTCCTGCGAGCGGAGGTGGCGGCGAGCGCCGTTGCCGGCGGCATGCCCATTGGTCGGCTTTTTTGTCATTGGTCTCTCCTGCAATGCAAACGCACTGGCGTCCGTTTCAACGTGTCGGCTTGTGCGATGCCCAGCGGCGCGAGCGATGTCTGCCGGCCCGCTGGCGGGTCATTTCCTCACAAATGCGATACTAGTCATGGCTACTTGGTAACGCTACCATTTTGTTCACGGCGGCGGCGCCGGAAGCGGCCGGCCTGCTGTCCGAGCGCCGCGACGACGAGCTTTGCCGCTCGATCACCTTGAAGCCGAGATCGAGCACCGGCAGTTCCGGCCGCCGTCCGTCGATCGCGTCGATCAGCATGGTCGCGGCCGTTCTCCCCATCTCGTAGCGGTTGGTGCGCACGCTGGTGAGGGTGGGGACGGCGGAGGCCATGAATTCGAGATCGTTGAAACCGACGATCGCGATCTGCTCGGGCACCGCAATCTCCCGGCGCCGGCATTCGAACAGCACGCCGAGCGCGAGGTCGTCATTGGCACAGAACACCGCATCGATGCCGGGCTCCCGCGCGAGCAGATCGGTGAACAGCGCGCCGCCGAGAGTCACCGATGTCGGCGTCGCCGTCGTCACGACGAGGCGCTGCTCGAACAGCGCCGCGTCCTTCATGGCCGAGACGTAGCCGTCCAGCCGCCGCTGCACCCTGGGATCCATGCGCGCGCCGACAAAGCCGATCTTGCGGTGACCCTGCGCGAACAGGTGTGCAACCGCCGCGCGCGCTGCATCATAGTGCGAAAAGCCGATCATCATGTCGACCGGATTGGGACCGATCTCCATGATCTGCACGATCGGGCAGTCGGCGGCCTCCAGCATCGCGCGCGATTCCGCGGTCTGGTCGATGCCGGTGACGATCAGCCCGGCGGGCTTCTGCGCCAGAAACAGGCGCAGCAGCTTCTCCTCCTGCAGAATGCTGTAGCGCGTGTTGGACAATTGGATCGAGTAGCGGCTGGCTTCGGAGGCGTCGTAGATGCCGCGCAGCACGTCCGAGAACACGTTATTGGTGAGGGAGGGGATCAACACACCGATCACTTCGGTGCGTTGCGAGGCCAGCGCGCGTGCCGCAAGGTTCGGCACATAGCCGAGCTCCTTGGCGGCGCTCTCGACCCGCGTCCGCTTGGCAACCGACAGCGCTTCCGGATTACGGAAGAAGCGGGACGCCGTGATCGGGCTCACGCCGGCAAGCTCGGCGACTTCCGCCAGTCGGATTTTGCCTGACTTGGTGCGTTTTCGACCCATTTGTTGCTCTTAACACAGTCACCGCTGCAAACAAAGGAACGTTGACAGCGCTACCAGCAACGACTAACCAAAGACAAATTGCCAAAACCGCACAAACTGCCGACAATGTCGCCCGCTAAGATCGGGCTTCGTCGGTGAAGTCTGAAAGAAAAAGACGGTCGCGGCGCTCGAGGCGTCGTGGACTTTCGAGGAGGGAGCTAGATGTCGTCTGTGCAAATCCGCGACGTGCGGAAATCGTTCGGCAATTTTGAAGTCCTGCACGGCGTGACGATACCGATCGAGGACGGCCAGTTCGTCGTTCTGGTTGGCCCTTCCGGCTGCGGCAAGTCGACGCTTCTGCGCATGCTCGCCGGCCTCGAGAACATCACCTCCGGCACGATCTCGATCGGCGACCGTGTCGTCAACAATGTCCAGCCCAAGGAGCGGGACATTGCGATGGTCTTCCAGAACTACGCGCTCTATCCGCACATGACGGTGGCCGAGAACATGGGCTTCTCGCTGAAGCTGCGCAATGCCGGCTCCGACGAGATCAACAAGCGCGTCAAGCGCGCCGCCGAGATTCTGGCGCTGTCCCCGCTGCTCGATCGTTATCCGCGCCAGCTCTCGGGCGGCCAGCGTCAGCGCGTCGCCATGGGCCGCGCCATCGTGCGCGACCCGCAGGTCTTCCTGTTCGACGAGCCGCTGTCGAACCTGGATGCCAAACTGCGCGTCGCCATGCGCACCGAGATCAAGGAGCTGCACCAGCGGCTGAAGACGACGACCGTCTACGTCACCCACGACCAGATCGAGGCCATGACCATGGCCGACAAGATCGTCGTGATGCATGACGGCATCGTCGAGCAGATGGGCACGCCGCTCGAGCTCTACGACAAGCCCGACAACCAGTTCGTCGCCGGCTTCATCGGCTCGCCCGCGATGAACTTCCTCAAGGGTCACGTGCGCGTCAACGGCGTCGCCTCCTTCGAGGGGCCGAATGGCGTCAAGCTGCCGCTCAAGTCGGCGCCGGCGGCGTCCGACGGCCGTCCTGCGGTCTATGGCGTGCGGCCCGAGCATTTCACCATCGCCGACGACGGCGCCGAGGCCGAGATCATCGTGGTCGAGCCGACCGGCTCGGAGACGCAGGTGTTCGCCAAGGTCGGCGGCGAGCAGATCGTCGCGGTCTTCCGCGAGCGCCATCAGTTCAACCCGGGCGACAAGGTGCGGCTGAAGCCCGACCCGTCACTGGTGCACCTGTTCGACGAGGCGACGGGCAAGCGCATGTAGCGACGCGTCGCGAGATCAGACGACCCAATACAAATATAAAATTAGGGAGAGAAGGATGAGCGATTTCAACAGGCGTAGTGTGCTCAAGGCCGGCCTTGGCGGTGCAGCCCTGCTGGCCGGCCCGGGCATCGTCCCGGTGCGCGCGGCGGAGTGGACCAACACGCCGGAGCCGAATGCGTCGATCCGCGTGCTGCGCTGGAAGCAGTTCATCCAGGCCGAGTTCGACAAGTTCGCCGAGCAGACCAAGAAGTTCACCGAGAAGACGGGCGTCAAGGTCAAGCTCGAAGCCGAGAGCTGGGAGGACATCCGGCCGAAGGCGGCGGTCGCCGCCAATGTCGGCGCCGGCCCCGACCTCATCCTCGGCACGCTCGATGATCCCCACAAATTCCCCGAGAAGCTGATCGACGTCACCGACGTCGCCGAATATCTCGGCGCCAAGTATGGCGGGTGGTACCCGGTCGCCGAGAAGTACGGCAAGAAGGGCAATGGCTGGATCGCCATTCCGCAAGGCGCGACCGGCGGCTGCCTGAATTATCGCGTCAGCCACATGAAGGCGGCCGGCTTCGAGCAATTTCCCAAGGATACCGCCGGCTTCCTCAAGCTCTGCCAGGCCCTGAAGAAGAACAACACGCCGGCCGGCTTCGCGCTGGGCCACGCCACGGGCGACGCCAACGGCTGGTGCCAGTGGGCGCTGTGGTCGCATGGCGGCAAGGTCGTCAACGAGAAGAACGAGGTCGTGATTGACTCGCCTGAGACGATTGCTGCGCTCGAATACGTCAAGCAGCTCTACGAGACCTTCATCCCCGGCGTGCTGTCGTGGAACGACTCGAACAACAACAAGGCGTTCCTGAACGGCGAGCTCAGCCTCACGCTGAACGGCATCTCGATCTGGACCGTCGGCAAGAACTCGACGGATCCGAAGCAGCAGGAAATCGCCAAGGACATGGACCACGCGCCGATGCCGATCGGTCCGGTCGGCGTGCCGACCGAGCAGCAGAACGTGCTGGTCGCCTATGGCTACAAGCACTCGAAATATCCCAAGGCGGTCAAGGAATACATCAAGTTCATGTGGGACAAGGAGAACTACGACGCCTGGGAGGTCGCTTCCAACGGCTACGTGTCGCCGCCGCTGCCGGCCTACAACGAGAACCCGGTGTGGACGTCGGACCCGAAGATCACGCCGTTCCGCGACTGCCTGAAGCGCTGCCGCGACAACGGCTTTGCCGGCGATCTCGGCTATGCCTCCGCCGCCGTGATGGGCGACTTCGTCGTCGTCGACATGTTCGCGGAAGCTGCGTCCGGATCGGCCACGCCGAAGCAGGCAGCGGCACGCGCCGCCGAGCGCGCCAAGCGCTACTACCAGGTCTGATCAGCTCCAATCCGCGGCGTCCGGTTCGCCGGACGCCGCAACTTTTCGTCGAGGGAAGTCCGACATGGCAGTCATGGCCGAACAAGGCGCCGCGCCGGTCAAGCGCAGTAGCCTGTGGACCAGAGCATTCGAAAGCCGGAATTTTCTCGGCGCGATGTTCATGGTGCCGGCGATCGCCACTCTCGTCCTGTTCCTGGCCTATCCGCTGGCGCTCGGCTTCTGGCTCGGCATGACCGATACCAAGATCGGCGGGGCGGGCCGCTATATCGGCTTCAACAACTTCGTCTCGCTCTCCAAAGACTCGGTGTTCTGGCTGTCGGTGTTCAACACCATCTTCTACACGTTCACCGCGAGCGTCGTGAAGTTCGCCATCGGACTCTACCTGGCGTTGCTGCTCAACGAGCGGCTGCCGTTCAAGTCGATGATCCGCGCCATCGTGCTGTTGCCGTTCGTGGTGCCGACCGTGCTCTCGGCGATCGCGTTCTGGTGGATCTACGACAGCCAGTTCTCGATCATCTCCTGGGTGCTGGTCAAGACCGGCCTGATCTCGAGCTACATCGATTTCCTCGGCGATCCCTGGAACGCGCGCTGGTCGGTCGTCGCCGCCAACATCTGGCGCGGCGTGCCGTTCGTCGCGATCACGCTGCTCGCCGGCCTCCAGACCATCTCGCCCTCGCTTTACGAGGCCGCCAATCTCGACGGTGCCACCAACATGCAGCGCTTCCGCCACATCACGCTGCCGATGCTGTCGCCGATCATCGCGGTCGTGATGACGTTCTCGGTGCTGATGACGTTCACCGACTTCCAGCTGATCTACACCATTACGCGGGGCGGGCCGATCAACGCCACGCATCTGATGGCGACGCTGTCGTTCCAGCGCGCCATCACCGGCGGCAATCTCGGCGAGGGCGCGGCGATCTCGAATGCGATGATTCCGTTCCTGGTCGCGGCGATCCTGCTCAGCTTCTTCGGGCTTCAGCGCTCCCGCTGGCAGCAGGGCGGGAGGGACTGACCATGACCACGGCTGACGACCAAAGCGTCGGAATGGACTACCTCGAGAGCTTCCCGCGGAAGTTCCTCCGGGTCTACCTTCCGCTCGGCCTGATCATCTTCTTCCTGCTGTTCCCGTTCTATTGGATGGCGGTCGCGACGTTCAAGCCGGACGCGGAGATGTACGATTACGAGAGGTACAATCCGTTCTGGATCATGCATCCGACGCTCGAGCACATCAAGAAGCTGTTGGTCGAGACCGACTATCCGCTCTGGATGTGGAATACCCTCATCGTTTCGGTATCCTCTACCTTCATATCGCTGTTCGCCAGCGTCTGCGCCGCCTATGCAATCGAGCGCCTTCGCTACAAGGGCTCGCGCTATGTCGGCCTTGCGATCTTCCTCGGCTATCTCGTGCCGCCCTCGATCCTCTTCATTCCGCTCGCGGCGATCGTGTTCCAGCTCGGCCTGTTCGACGGCAATCTGGCGCTGATCCTGACCTATCCGACCTTCCTGATCCCGTTCTGCACCTGGCTCCTGATGGGCTATTTCCGCACCATTCCCTACGAGCTCGAGGAATGCGCGCTGATCGACGGGGCGACGCGGCTGCAGATCCTGGTCAAGATCACGCTGCCGCTGTCGCTCCCGGGGGTGATCTCGGCCGGCATCTTCGCCTTCACGTTGTCCTGGAACGAGTTCATCTACGCGCTGACCTTCATCTCCTCGTCGGAGAACAAGACCATCCCGGTCGGCGCCATCACGGAGCTCGTCAGCGGCGACGTCTACCATTGGGGCGCGCTGATGGCGGCGGCCCTGACCGGCTCGATCCCCGTCGTTATCCTTTATTCCTTCTTCGTGGAGTATTATGTGTCGGCAATGACCGGCGCCGTGAAGGAATGATCGCGGGCTTGCCGAGGGTGCGTCAGGAGCGGCGCGCTCCGGCCGACAACAAGGAGTAGGCTCTTGCACATTCTGGTTCTGGGCGCCGCCGGCATGGTCGGCCGCAAACTCTGTGAACGGCTGTTGCGCGACGGCTGGCTTGGCAAGAGCGAGATCACGAAATTGACCATGCATGACGTGGTCGAGCCGAAGAAGCCGGAGAAGGCCGGCTTCCCCGTCGAGACCGTGTCGGGCGATTTCGCCGTCCCGGGCGCGGCCGAGAAGCTGATCGCCGGCCGCCCCGACGTGATCTTCCATCTCGCCGCGATCGTCTCCGGCGAGGCCGAGCTCGATTTCGACAAGGGCTATCGCATCAACCTCGACGGCACGCGGATGCTGCTCGACGCGATCAGGCTCGTCGGCGGCGGCTACAAGCCGCGCGTGGTGTTCACCTCGTCGATCGCGGTGTTCGGCGCGCCATTCCCCGATGCGATCGGCGACGAGTTCTTCCACACCCCGCTGCTCAGCTACGGCACCCAGAAGGCGATCGGCGAGTTGCTGCTCGCCGACTATTCCCGCCGCGGTTTCCTCGACGGCATCGGCATCCGCCTGCCGACCATCTGCATCCGGCCGGGCCTGCCCAACAAGGCGGCATCGGGCTTCTTCTCCAACATCCTGCGTGAGCCGCTGGCCGGCAAGGAGGCAATCCTTCCGGTGTCGGAAGACGTCCGCCACTGGCACGCAACGCCGCGCTCGGCAGTCGGCTTCCTGCTCCACGCCGGCACCATGGATCTCGCCACCGTCGGCCCGCGCCGCAATCTGACCATGCCGGGCCTGTCGGCCACGGTCGGCGAGCAGATCGCTGCGCTGAAGCGCGTCGCGGGCGACAAGGTGGCCGCACGCATCAAGCGCGAGCCGGATCCCTTCATCGTCGGCATCGTCGGCGGCTGGCCGCGCAATTTCAACGCAAAGCGATCCCTCGAGCTCGGTTTCACCACGGCCGAGAAGAATTTTGACGACATCATCCGCATTCACATCGAAGACGAGCTCGGCGGCAATTTCGTCGCCTGATCTCTGACTGAGCGGGTTACATGATGGCGAGCGTAGCTTGCATCGGCGAATGCATGGTCGAGCTCCGGCAGGCCCAGGGCGGCGCGTCTGCGGCGCCGGGGCAGGGCGGCGGGCTGTATTCGCGCGGCTTCGGCGGCGACACGCTCAACACCGCCGTCTATCTCGCGCGGCTCGAGATCAAGGTCGATTACCTCACTGCCCTTGGCGACGACGCCTTGAGCGATGAGATGATCGCGGCCTGGAATGCGGAGGGCGTCGGCACGAGGCGCGTCGTGCGGCTGCCAGGCAAGCTGCCCGGCCTCTACATGATCCAGCTGGACGCAAAGGGCGAGCGCCAGTTCTTCCACTGGCGCGAGAGTGCGGCGGCGCGGCAGCTGATGAACCTGCCGGAGACGGACGAACTGCTCAATTCCCTGATGAGCTACGACATCGTCTATCTCTCCGCGATCACGCTCTCGATCTACGATGCGGCCGGCCGCGAGCGCCTGTTCGCTGCGATCAAGCGCGCGCGCCTGCTCGGGACCCGCTTCGTGTTCGACACCAATTTCCGCGCCCGCGGCTGGCCGGATCGCGATGTCGCGCGCGAGGTGTTCGCGGCGGCCTTCGCGGCTGCCGACATCGTGCTGACCTCGACCGAGGACCTGCTCGCGCTCTATCCGGGCGAGACCCACGAGCAATTGATGGCACGGATTCCCACGCCCGAGCTGGTGTTCCGGCTGGCCGAGCCGGTCAGCCTCTTGCGCTTTCCAAGCGGGACCAGCGAGGTCCGCGCCGAGCCCATGACCAAACCCGTGGTCGACACCACAGCCGCCGGCGACAGCTTTGCCGCGGCCTATATCGCCGCCCGGCTCGCAGGCGCCGAGCCGGACGAGGCGGCTCAGGCCGGGCATCGCCTGGCGAGCCTCGTGATCTGCTATCCCGGGGCAATCATTCCAGGCTATGCCATGCCGCCGAAGAAACGGCACCGGCCGGCTGCCTCTCGCCAAGCCACGAAGTAAAGAGCGACCAGGTGAATCGAGACCTATGACCACGAGCGCGCAACAAAATCACCTCGTTTCGCTGTTCAAGGCGGCGACCGTCATTCCCGTTCTCACCATCGAGCGGATCCAGGACGCCGTGCCGCTGGCGCGCGCGCTGGTCGCCGGCGGCGTCCGCACGCTGGAGGTGACGCTGCGCACCCCCGTCGCGATCGAGGCGGCGAGGGCGATGATGGCAGAGGTGCCAGAGGCGGTCGTCGGTATCGGCACGATCCTCAATCCGGCCGATTTCACACGTGTCGAGAAGCTCGGCGTCGCGTTCGGGATCAGTCCGGGCCTGACCCCCGATCTCCTCAAGGCCGCCGCCCACAGCTCCTTGCCGTTCGCGCCGGGCATCGCGACCGCCTCCGAGTTGATGCTGGCGCTGTCCCACGGCCTCGACGTCGCAAAGTTCTTCCCGGCCGAGCAGGCCGGCGGCGTCAAGGGTCTTCGCGCCCTCGGCGGCCCGTTCCCGAACGTGCGGTTCTGCCCGACTGGTGGCGTCGGCGAGGCTAATGCCGCGAGCTGGCTCGCCGAACCCAACGTGGTCGCGGTCGGCGGTTCCTGGCTGTGCCCGACAGCCGAGATCAGGGCCGGGAACTGGGAGGGCATAACTGCCATCTGCGAGCGGACCCTCAAGGCCCTGAAACCCGCGTGAAGTCTTGCGATCGCTGGGCTAAGACTTAGGTCAGGAAGAGACCCCAGGGAGAAAAGACCATGACCGCCAGCATCGTCGGATGGGCGCATACGCCGTTCGGCAAGTTCGACACCGAGACCGTCGAAAGCCTCGTCACCCGCGTCGCCAACGAAGCGCTGGCAGATGCCGGCATTTCCGCCTCCGACGTCGACGAGATCGTGCTCGGCCATTTCAACGCCGGCTTCTCGCCCCAGGATTTCACCGCCTCGCTGGTGCTGCAGGCCGACCCGAAGCTGCGCTTCAAGCCGACGACCCGCGTCGAGAACGCCTGCGCCACCGGCTCTGCCGCCGTGCACCAGGGCCTGCGCGCGATTGCCGCAGGCGCCGCCAAAATTGTGCTCGTCGTCGGCGTCGAGCAGATGACGCGCACGCCGGGTCCGGAGATCGGCAAAAACCTGCTCAAGGCCTCCTATCTGCCAGAGGACGGCGATACGGTCGGCGGCTTCGCCGGCGTGTTCGGCAAGATCGCCAGCTCCTACTTCCAGAAATATGGCGATCAATCCGATGCGCTGGCGCTGATCGCGGCCAAGAACCACAAGAACGGCGTCGCCAATCCCTTCGCCCAGATGCGCAAGGACTTCGGCTTCGACTTCTGCCGCGCCGAGAGCGAGAAGAACCCTTACGTCGCCGGTCCCCTGAAGCGGACCGACTGCTCCCTGGTCTCCGACGGCGCCGCGGCGCTGGTGCTGGCCGATGCCGAGACCGCCAAGGGCATGAGCAAGTCGATCGGCTTCCGCGCCACCGCGCACGCCCAGGACTTCCTGCCGATGAGCAAGCGCGACATCCTCCAGTTCGAGGGCTGCACGATTGCCTGGCAGCGTGCATTGGAGAAGGCGGGCGTGCAGCTTTCCGATCTCTCCTTCGTCGAGACCCATGACTGCTTCACGGTCGCCGAGCTGATCGAGTACGAAGCCATGGGCCTGACGCCGAAGGGGCAGGGCGCCCGCGCCATCAAGGAGGGCTGGACGCTCAAGGACGGCAAGCTGCCGGTCAATCCGTCGGGCGGCCTGAAGGCCAAGGGCCATCCGATCGGCGCCACCGGCGTCTCCATGCATGTGATGACCGCGATGCAGCTCGCAGGGCAGGCGCCCGAGGGCATGCAACTCAAGAACGCAAAGCTCGGCGGCATCTTCAACATGGGCGGCGCGGCGGTCGCCAACTACGTTTCCGTGCTGGAGCCGTTGAAATAGGCTCGGTCTGCCTCCGCGGAGATGGACGCGGTGGACGACGCCTCCGGCAAGTCCACCCTGCGGCTTTTGCGCTAGATCAAGGTGGGCATGGTTCGTTTTGCCCACCTTGGCGCTCCTGATTGATTTGCGGGAACTGCATCATGAGCACTGACTACGAAGCCTCGCTGTCGATGGACGCCCTCAACGATCGCATCGCGATCCTCGAGGACAATATCCGCCAGCTCATCGAGCAGGCCGCGGCCGCCTCCGGCGAGCAGAGCGAGTCGCGGATCGCCGACCGCATCAACCAGCAGAACGACGAGCTCGACCGCCTGATCAAGATCCGCGAATCCCGCCAGAAGAAATAGCGGGCGATATCGCCGCATGACGCATGCCGCCATACGCCGCTCGCCCTTGCGCGGGCGGTGGCGCTGCCGTTAGCTGGACCGAAATCGCAAGGGCGTTCGAGCCCGGCGCAATCGGGAGAGAACGATGGGGCCGCTGAAGGGCATCAAGGTCGTCGACATGACCTCCGTGCTGATGGGACCCTATGCCACCCAGATGCTCGGCGACTACGGGGCCGACATCATCAAGATTGAATCGCTCGACGGCGACGTCACCCGGCTGATCGGCCCGACGCGGCATGCCGGCATGGGCCCGGTGTTCCTCAACACCAACCGCAGCAAGCGCTCGATCTGCCTCGACCTGAAGAAGCCCGCGGGACGCGAGGCCGTGCTGCGGCTTCTGAAGGACGCCGACGTGCTCGTCTACAACGTCCGCCCGCAGGCGATGACCCGGCTCCAGCTCGGCTACGACGTCGTCTCCGCGATCAATCCGCGCCTGGTCTATGCCGGCGTGTTCGGTTTTGGTCAGGACGGGCCGTATGCCGCAAAGCCCGCCTATGACGATCTGATCCAGGGCGCGACCGCATTGCCGGCGCTGATGGCGCAGACCGGCGATGGCGTGCCCCGTTACGTGCCGAACGCGCTGGTCGACCGCATCGTCGGCCTCACTGCGGTCGGCGCGATCTGCGCCAGCCTCGTGCATCGCGACCGCACCGGGCGCGGCCAGCGCGTCGACATCCCGATGTTCGAGACCATGGCCGGCTTCGTCATGGGCGACCACATGGGCGGGCTCACCTATGAGCCACCGCTCGACAAGGGCGGCTATGCGCGCCACCTCTCGCGCGACCGCAGGCCCTACAAGACCTCGGATGGCTATCTCAGCGTTATCGTCTACAACGACAAGCAGTGGCAGAATTTCTTCGAGGCAACGGGACGCAACGATCTGCGCACCGATCCCAAATTCGCGACCTTCGCCGGCCGGGCCGCCAATATCGATGTCGTCTATGCCGAGCTCGCGCGCATCTTCGAGACGCGCACGACCGCCGAGTGGATCGACCTGCTGACCAAGGCTGACGTGCCGGTCATGCCGATGCACGACCTCGCCTCGATCCTGCACGATCCGCACTTGGAGGCGACGAAATTCTTCCCGGTCGTGAACCATCCGACGGAAGGCCCGATCCGCAGCATGAAGGTGACGGCAAGCTGGTCGGAGACCGAGGCCGAGCCGGTGCGGCTGGCACCGCGCCTCAACGAGCATGGTGCGGAGATTCTTCGCGAGATCGGATACTCGGCCGACGAAATCGCCGCCATGGTCCGCGATGGCGTCACGCGTGCAGCGCCGGAGTAGGGGACACCATGAGTTTCATCACCGGCGTCGGCCTCACGCCGTTCGGCAAGCACGAAGGCTCATCCTCGCTCGACCTGATGAGCAAGGCCGCGCAAGCCGCGCTCGATGATGCCGGCCTGAAGCGCTCCGAAATCGACGGCATCCTCTGCGGCTACTCCACGGTCTCGCCGCACATCATGCTGGCGACCGTCTTCGCCGAGCACTTCGGCATTCGCCCCGCTTACGCCCACGCCGTTCAGGTCGGCGGCGCGACAGGCCTCGCCATGACCATGCTCGCCCATCACCTCGCCGAGGCAGGCGTTGCCCGCAACGTGCTCGTCGTCGCCGGCGAGAACCGCCTCACCGGGCAGAGCCGCGATGCCTCGATCCAGGCGCTGGCACAGGTCGGCCATCCCGACTACGAAGTGCAGCTCGGCCCGACCATTCCCGCCTATTACGGCCTCGTCGCCACGCGCTACATGCATGAATACGGCGTGACAGAAGAGGATCTGGCGGAGTTCGCAGTGCTGATGCGCGCGCACGCCTGCACCCATCCCGGCGCGCAATTCCACGATCCCATCACGGTGGCCGACGTCATGGCCTCGAAGCCGGTGGCGATGCCGCTCAAGCTGCTCGATTGCTGTCCGGTGTCCGATGGCGGCGCCGCGTTCGTCATCAGCCGCGATCGGACCGGCGAGACGGGCGTGCGCATCCGCGGCTGTGCACAGGCCCACACCCATCAGCACGTGACGGCCGCGCCAGCGCTTGGCGAACTCGGTGCCGAGATCTCCGTTGCGCGCGCGAAGGAGGCCACGGGCTTAGCGATCGCCGACGTGCGCTATGCCGCGATCTACGACAGTTTCACCATCACCCTCGCGATGCTGCTGGAGGACCTTGGCCTTGCCGGCCGCGGCGAGGCCGCAGCCCGCGTGCGATCAGGCCATTTCGGCCGTGACGGCGCGATGCCGCTGAACACCCATGGCGGGCTGCTCAGCTACGGCCATTGCGGCGTCGGCGGCGCCATGGCGCATCTGGTCGAGGCGCACCTGCAGATGACGGGGCGGGCGGCGAATCGGCAGGTGCGCGACGCCTCGATCGCGCTGCTGCACGGCGATGGTGGCGTGCTGTCGTCGCATGTGAGCATGTTCCTGGAGCGGGTGCGATGAGTGAACCTCTGGCCGACTGGACCAAGGGTGATCAGGCCATCACCTATCAAACCTGCGCCGCATGCGGCCATGTGCAGTATTTCCACCGCGCCTTCTGCGCCGCGTGTGGTGCATCCGATCCGCATGAGGCGCGCGCCAGCGGCAAGGGCAGGGTCTACGCGACCTCGCTGGTCTGTCGTGCCGCCACGCCGGAGACGCGCGCACACCTGCCCTACAACATCCTGCTGGTCGATTGCGCGGAGGGCTTTCGCATGATGGCCCATGGTGAGAATGACCTCGCCATCGGCGATTCGGTCATTGCGAGCTTCAAGCCCTTTGCCGGCAAGCTCGTGCCGTTCTTCACGAAGGCCAAGTAGAGGGATTCGTCATTCGGGGGCGGTCTCACGACCGAGCCTGGAACGGGTATTCTGGGCCTGGCTTGTGCGAGAGCCACCCCGGAATGACGAAAACTCTAAAACTCTGAACTAACGCCCGTAGAACAAGATGCTGGCGATGACGAGCATCGCCGTCACCGCCAGCATATGCGCGAGCGCTCCCGAGGCCGCCCCCTTGGTGGCTTCCTTCATGCCTTTTTCTCCCTAGACTTGGGCGTGACTCATCGTTGCGCGGTTAAGCGCAAGGACGGTCAATTATTTTACTCGGAACACCCCACTTGCGAGTACTCACCGCGATTTGTCCCCACGCGGCGAATATCGACTGTGTCAGGGTCGATCAGCAATGCGGCGGCAATTTGACTCGATGATGTTGCTCCTGCGTCGGCGCAAGAATAGAGTTCAGGGAACTCTCGCCGATGGCGACAAAAAGCATCAAAAGCTCAGGGAAAACTTCAGGAAAATCATGGCACGCATCAACTACAGCGACCCGTCCAAAGCCTCCGACCGCACGCGCGAAATCCTCGACAAGAACCGCAACGCCAATATTTTCCGCATGATGGCGCACTCGCCGAGCTACTTCGAGCAGTACTGCCGCCTGGGCGGCGCCATTCGCCACAAGGGCGAGCTCGATCCCATCGTGCGCGAGCTTGCGATCACGCGCACCGGTATCCTGTGCGAGGCGCCGTACGAGATCGTCGCGCACAAGCGCATCGGCAAGAATGTCGGCGTCACCGACGAGCAGAACGAGGCGCTCGCGGACTGGCAGGCGGCGAGCTGCTTCAACGAGATGCAGCGCGCAGCGCTCGCCTTCACCGACGAGATCGTGAAGCTGAACAAGCCTACGGAGGCGACGTTCAAGGCGATCGCATCGAAGCTGACGCCGGCCGCGCTGGTCGAGCTGCAGCTCTCGGTCGGCTTCTACATCATGACGTCAAAGTTCCTGGAGACTTTCGAGATCGATCTCCAGCCCGTCACCGAAGTGGTGGGCTGATCGATCAAAGCGACGAGGGATGCCGATGACGATCGATGAATATGCGGCCTGGGCCGCGACCATTGCGAAAGTCGAAGAGCATCCGTCGAACGAACGGCTGTCTTATCTCGGTCTCGGCCTTGCCAGCGAAGCCGGCGAGGTCGCCGATCACATCAAGAAGCTGCTCCGCGATGATTGGCTCGACAAGGCGGGTCTCGTCGACGAACTCGGCGACGTCATCTACTACTGGGCCTGCCTGTGCGCCGCGACCGGCCAGCAGCCATCCGCACTGCTCGAGGCCAGCGCTGCCAAGATCAGGCGTCGGCTCGGCGAGGCAGCGAGCCGCTAGGGCACAAGGCCCATGTTCAGGGCGGACAGCCTCCACATCGTCATCCCGGGACAAGCCCGGGCATGACGAGCTCTTGCGAATGAGGCGGCTACGTCGACGTCAGGATATCCACCTTTGCGTTGGCCACGATCAGGCGGTCGGCCAAGAGCTGCGCCAGATTGCGCATGATGCGCTCGCTGGCGCGCGGGTGCTGTTCGCGGAATCGCTCGAAGTCCTTCAGCGGCACTTCGAACACGGTGGCCGCCATGTCGGCGAACACGTCGGCAGACCGTGTTGCCTCCAGCAGCGCCATCTCGCCGAAGGCCATGCCGGCGGTGAGCGTCGCCAGCCTGACGCCATCGGGCAGCGTGACGTGAACCGCGCCGCTGCGCAGGAAGAACACGGCGTCGGCGGCATCGCCGGTCGTGACGATCTTGGCGCCGGAGGGATAGCTCCTGACGGTGCAGAGTGCGGCGAGATCGGACATCTCGTCCTCGCTGAGCCCCGCGAGCAACGGCTGTTCGTCAAGCTCGGTGGTTTCGTGGAAGTCGATCGAGCCGCCATAGCGGTAGACGATCTGGTCCTCCGCCCATTCGATCGCGGTGTCCAGCAGGTAGAAGTCGCGGACGTTCTTCAACTCCGCGGTCCATTCCCGCAAAGTGTCCCACTCCTTGGACGCGCGCCGGACGCCTGAGATCACGACGGTGACGTTCAGCGCCGCCAGTTCCTCGAAGGCTTCGGCGACGAGCCGCGCACCGGCGCGAGTGGTCGAGGTGACGCGGTGCAGATCGAAGATCACGATTTGCGGCCGCGGCCGGCCAGCGAGCCGGCGCGAGACGTAGTCGACGGCCGACAGCGACAGCGTGCCGACCAGCTCGATGATCCGTACCTCCTGCTCATGCACGGCCAGGATCTCACGCTCCCGCGGCCGTCGCACTCGCCGCGATGGGCTCTTGCCGATGTCGTAATCGGCGATGACGGCGTTGCGCGCGTCGTCGCTGCGGTTGAGCATATGCAGATCGTAATGCGAAGACAGCGCCTCGCAGACCTTGATGCCGCGCACGCTGTTGCCGTGCTTGTCCAGTCTCGGCGAATAGCTGCCGAGCCCGAGCCGGGCGGGAAGCGCGGCCAGAATGCCGCCGCCGACGCCGCTCTTGGCGGGGAGGCCGATCCGGTAGATCCATTCGCCGGCGTAGTCGTACATGCCGGACGAGGTCATCACCGAGAGCGTGCGCGAGATCGCGTAAGGCGTCAGCACCTGCTCGCCCGTCACCGGATTGACGCCGCGATTGGCGAGCGTTGCCGCCATCACCGCGATGTCGCGCGCGGTGACCAGCACCGCGCATTGCCGGAAATAGACGTCGAGCACGGCGGCGACGTTGTCCGAGATCACCGCGTTGGTCTTGAGCAAATAGCCGATGGCGCGGTTGCGGTCGCCGGTCTGGCTTTCGGACGCATAGACCGACTCGTCCACATCGAGCTCGCGGCCGGCAAAGCGGCCGAGTGCCAGGCGGATCTGCTCGAAAGCGTCGGCGCCCTTGCTGTCGTAGATCAGCCCGGTGCAGGCGATCGCGCCGGCATTGACCATCGGGTTGAACGGATGGTTGTCGGAATTGAGCCGGATCGAGTTGAAGGGATCGCCGGAGGGCTCGACGCCGATCGCGCTTTCGACCTTGCCCGCGCCCAACAGGTCTAGCGCCAGCGCGAACACGAAGGGCTTGGACATCGACTGGATGGTGAAGGGCACCCGGGAGTCGCCGACCTCGTAGACATGGCCGTCCAGCGTCGCGAGGCTGATGCCGAAATAGGCAGGGTCGGCCTTACCAAGCTCGGGGATGTAGTCGGCGACGCTACCTGAGGTCTCCGCCGAGAATTCGTTGAGACAATTGTCCAGAAACCGCAGCAAAGGCGGTCTCGAGAGGGTCCAGGCGGAGGTAGCGGGCGATAACGGCTTCATCGCCCCACTTGTGCAACGCAATCAGGGCGCGCGCAACCCGTCCGGCACCATGGTCTGCCGGCGGACCAGGAGAAGGGCGAGCAAGGTCGTAGGCACGAGGATCGCAAGGCCGAGCAGCGTCACCTGCATCTGCGACAGCGGCATGATTCCACCGCCCGGGGTTGCCACTACGAAGCCGCCGATCACCAGCAGCACGCGGATCGGCCATTCCAGCGCACCGGCGCCGCGCAAGTTGCCGACGAAGGGCTGGTAGCCCTGGATGCCGCCGCAGATGAACAGCGTTCCGAACGCAGCAAGGCCCATCAGACCGAGGCCGGCGAGGTAGGGGTTCGGCCCCTGCAGCACCAGCGCCGGATTGAGCACGAAGAAGAACGGGATGAAATAGATGATGCTGCCGACCCACATCGATTCCCAGCCGGTCTTCATCGCCGGCGAGCCGGCGATGCCTGCGGCGGCGAAGGAGGCGATCGCGACCGGCGGCGTGATCGACGACAACATGCCCCAATAGAAGATGAACATGTGCACGGCCATGCGGTTGAGCCCGAGCTTCTCCAGCGCGGGCGCGACCAGGATGGCGAGGAAGATGTAGCAGGCCGTCGTCGTCAGTCCGAGGCCGAGGATGAGGCTGGTGAGGGCGCACATGCCGAGCAGCAAGAAGGCATTGTCGCCCGCGATGTGCAGCAAGTCGTTGGCAAGGCTCGACACCACGCCGGTCATCGAGAACGCGCCGATCAGAAGGCCGCAGCCGGCGAGGATGCCGACCAGCTCGACGAAGGTGCGGCCGTTGACCTCCAGGAATTTGCCGATGGTCGCGAACGTCCACCGCGTG
The DNA here is from genome assembly GCF_011602485.2 of Bradyrhizobium sp. 1(2017). NCBI lineage: Bacteria > Pseudomonadati > Pseudomonadota > Alphaproteobacteria > Hyphomicrobiales > Nitrobacteraceae > Bradyrhizobium > Bradyrhizobium sp. 1(2017). The sequence goes on from NZ_CP050022.2 coordinate 3,545,186, forward strand.
TCCTTGGAGAAGAGCTGGTTGAGGACCAGCAGCAGGGCGGTGGCGTAGAACGGCGCGTGGCTCTCGCGCTTGAAATAGAGCAGCATCACGATCAGGAGCGCGATGACGAAAACGTAGTACCAGCCGTCCTTGATCGTATCCATGACCCGCGGCAGGTCGGCGCGCGGGATGCCTTTCAATCCGTGACGCGCGGCGTAGGTATCGACCTGCATGAACAGGCCGACATAATAGAGCGCAGCCGGGATGATCGCGGCGACCGCGACTTCCGCGTAGCTGACGTTGAGGAACTGTGCGATCACGAAGGCCGTCGCGCCCATCACCGGCGGCGCCAGCACCGCACCTGTGGAGGCGCAGGCCTCGATCGCGGCGGCATAGGAAGCGCGGAAGCCGCTCTTCTTCATGACGGGGATGGTCATGGTGCCCGCGGTGAGCACGTTTGAGATGATCGAGCCCGACATCATGCCGAGCAGACCGCTGGCAAAGATGCAGACCTTCGCGGCACCGCCGCGGAAGGTGCCGCACATCGCGAAAGAGAGGTTGATGAAGAATTTGCCGGCGCCCGTCATCATCAGCGCGGTGCCGAACACCAGGAAGCCGATCACGGTGTCGGCAAAGGCCTGGATGGGAATGCCGAGCAGGCTTTCGCCGGAAAGCACGTGATAGGCGGTCGCCTGTTCGAGCGTCGATTGCGTACCGCGGAACGGCCCGAGCCAGCTGGCCTCGGCGAACAGCGGATAAACGGTGAAGGGCATCACGCTCAGGAGCAGGCTCCAGCCGCCGGTGCGGCGCAGCGCCTCCATCAGCATCACCCACATCACGAGGCCCGCGGCGATCACAGGGGGCGGAGCGCCGCCGAATTCCCAGCCGGCCTCTGCCGCCTTGCGCACGTTCGACATCAGCATGATGGCCGCGGCGAACGTCGCCACGAACAGGACGAGATCGTACCAGGGAATCCGGTCGAGCGGGGCGCGCTTGGTGCCCGGAAAGATCAGGAACGTGAAGGGCAGCATCAATGCGATCAGGAGATAGAAGTACTCCGTGTTGAGCTGAGTGTAGCCGATAAAGAAGCGCAGCGAGAATTGCTGGTTGATGCAGAGCAGGATGGTCGCCGCCGTCGCGACCACCAGCGTCCAGCGCCAGGCGCCGCGCAACGTGCGCACGCGCGTGACCTCCGCCTCCTGCATGTTGCCGGCGGCGCCATGCGGGTCGTCGAACACGACCGGCTTGGCCTCGTCCTTGGGGCCGGTAGAGGTAGCAGTAGAAGACATCATCGACCCCGCACGTGGGCTGGCGACTGACTAGGCGAATGGCCGTTGGTTGAGTCGATAGGCCGCGGGCTCCTCAACCTCTCCCGCTTGCGGGAGAGGGGGCGCATATCGCCTGTGTAAGGAGCCCATTCGCTCTATTCCTCGAACCCGTTCGGCATGTTGGCCTTGGCAAGCGCCGCGGCGCGCGCCTTCATCCAGCCGTCGAGAAACGCCTTGTCGTCCGACGGCGGATTGGACTTGCCGTACTCCGTCCATGCGGCGCCGAGCACCTCCTGGCGCTTGATCAGCTTGTTGTTGTGGGCCTCCTGCGCATCGCTCCATTGCCCGGCTTCCTTCAGCGCCTTCACCGCGCCGGGATGCACCGGCACCACCCAGTTCTTGGTCTGGCGGTCGGCGCCGAGGCCGCCGGCGCCGGGCGCTGAGTCCTTGTAGGCGTCGTAGTTCACGATCATCGACTTGGTGATCGCATAGATCTGGTCGGCCGGTTGCGAGGCATAGGCGACGAAGATCGGGTAGGGATAGTTGCCGAGCTCGACCGGCTTTTCCGGCGTGATGCCGGCACCGCAGGTCGCAAGCTGCGGGAAGAAGAACGAGCCGACCTTCTGCATCCGCGCCCAGCCCTCCTTGTCCTTCGCGGGCAGCGGCGGCCAGATCAGGCCGCGCGGCGAGGTCTCGGCCTCCTTGGCCGGGCCGGTGATGGTGGTGCCGAAGGCGGCATCGACGTCGTTGTTGATCAGGCCCTTCCACATCGCGCCGTAGCTGGCGAACTCGACGGCCTTGACGTCCTTCTGCGTCAATCCCCCGAAGGCCAGCACCGCGAGCGAATTCTGATTCAGCGCGGGCGAGCCGACCACGAAGCCGACGCGCTTGCCCTTGAGGTCCTTCAGTTCCTTCACACCGGTGTCGCCGGCAACGCCGAGCGAGCCGCAATTGCAGTCGACGGATGAGAGCAGGATCTGGAGCGGCTGCGGACCCCATTCCTTGGAGCCGAACTCGAAAACGCCTTCCTGCGCGAAGTAGGTGCCCGATCCCATCGCAGATGAGACCGCGCGCTTGGCGCGCAGCGGCGCAAGGCGCGCGACGTCGTTGCCTGCGGGGAGCACGCGCACATCGGTGCCGAACTTGTCCTTCATCATCTTGCCGACGCCGACCGCGATATTGAATCCGGCGGTGCCGGTGTCGTAGGCGGTGAACGTCAATGTCGCTGGCAGCTTGACGTCTTCCGCAGACGCATAGCGTGTAGACACAACAGAAATGCCTGCCACCAAGGCAGGCGCGAGCACGAGCAGCCCACGAAGCATGTTTCCCTCCATCGATCCTCGCTTCAGCGCGAGGACATTCTTGCTTGAATCGGATCATGTCACCGGCTATCCGCGATGGCAACGCCGGACCGCGAATGCAGAAACGACGCTGACAGATTGTCGCGGAATCAGCGGATCATGCAGTTAATTCGTGATGATCGCGATGGCCTGTCCCTCGGCAACGACGTCGTCGAGCTTCACCAGAAGCGATGTGATCGTGCCGCTCGCGGGCGAGGAAACCGGTATCTCCATCTTCATCGCTTCGACCACCACAACGTCGTCGCCATCCGCAACGGTTCCTCCAACTTGCACGGGAGTTGAGCAGATGCGACCCGCGACCTCCGTGACGATCTTAATTTCTGGCATGCCATCGCCTTTTTGTTGTCGTCGCAAAATGCCTGAGGTAGCGTCGTCTGCAAGTGGAATTTAATTCCGCAGAGCGGAACAAACGGTAGGGAACATGGGACGACGATCGGAGCGGTTGAGTAAGCAAGGCGCGCTCGCTGGCGACGCCGGTGAGGGTGATGTCATCCAGGTGGTGTCGCGCGCGTTCGACGTGTTGCGATGCTTCGAGGGCCACGATAGCAGGCTCGGCAATCTCGAGATCTCAAATCGCTGCGGTCTGCCGCGTTCGACGGTGTCGCGGCTCACGCACACGCTGACCCGCATGGGCCAGCTCGTCTACCTGCCGCGCGATCAGAAGTATCGCATCGGCCCGAGCGCGGTGGCGATGAGCGCCTCGATGATGAAGGGCGCGCAGCTGCGCAGCATGATCCGGCAGCGGCTGCAGGAGCTCGCCGAGCAGCTTCCCGGCACGGTCGGATTCGTCGTGCCCGATCGCTTCCATCTCGTCTATCTCCAGTTTGCGCGCTCGGCGAGTGCGCTCGGCCTGCACGAAGGCACCGGCAGCCGCATTTCGATGGCTTCGACTGCAGCAGGCGCGGCTTACACTGCTGCCCTGGCGCCCGAGGTCGGCGATGCCTTCATCGCGGACATGGAGCGGGAAGCCCCCGAGGCTGCGAAGATCCTCAAGCCCCGCATCGAGGCCAACCGGCAGTCGCTGCGCGAGCGCGGTTACGTCGTGGCCTGCGGCCTGTGGAGCCCGCACATCAACGGCCTCGCGGTGCCGATCTGGTCGCCGCAATATCAGACCTTCGTGGTGATCACGATCGGTCTGCTCTCGGCGATGTATGACGAGCAGCGCCTGCATGACGAAGTCGCCCCGCTGATGCTCACGCTCGGTCGCTCGCTCGGCAGCCTGATGGAGGGCGCCGAGGGCGACGTCTTCAACAACCGTATTTCGCGTAAGCCGGTCGCAATGGCCGTGCACAACAATAACAAGCCGATCAACTCGGAGGGAGTGAATGAACTGGAAGCCGGAACTCGACGAGCTCGCCCGGCGCGAAGCCTTCGCGCGGGAGATGGGCGGCGTTGACAAGGTCAGGCGACAGCATGACCAGGGCCGGCTGACTGTTCGGGAGCGCATCGACGGACTGATCGACAAGGGAAGCTTTCACGAAATCGGTGCCGTCTCCGGCATCGGTGAGTACGATTCCAGCGGCGAGCTGAAGAAGTTGACGCCGGCAAACTGCGTGTTCGGTCGCGCGCGCGTCGATGGCCGCACGATCGTCGTGGTCGGTGACGATTTCACCGTGCGCGGCGGTTCGGCCGATGCGTCCATTTCCGCAAAGCCGTTGATGGCGGAGGAGATGGCGCACGACTTCCGCCTGCCCATCGTCCGCATCATCGAAGGCTCCGGCGGCGGCGGCTCGGTCAAGACCATCGAGACCAAAGGCGCGGCCAATCTGCCCGGCGGCATCGGCGGCACGCGCTGGTATCGCTTCACGACCGAGAACCTGTCGCGCGTGCCTGTCGTGGCGCTCGGCCTCGGCTCGGTGGCGGGCCTGGGCGCCGCGCGCCTTGCCGCCAGCCACTATTCCATCATGACCCGGAAGTCCGCGATGTTCGTCGCGGGCCCGCCGGTGGTGAAGGCGCTGGGGCAGGACCTCACCAAGGAAGAGCTCGGCGGCGCCGACATCCAGACCCGCGCCGGCGCGGTCGATCATGCCGTCGACACGGAAGAAGAGGCGTTCGCCTGCGCGCGGCGCTTCCTCTCCTATCTGCCGTCGTCGGTCTACGAGCTGCCGCCGACCTTGCCGTGCACCGACAATCCCGAGCGCAGCGAAGAGGCGTTGATGAATGCGGTGCCGCGCAACCGCAAGCAGGTCTACAAGATGCGGCCGATCATCGAGTCGGTCGTCGACAGGGGCTCGTTCTTCGAGGTCGCCAAGAATTTCGGCAAGCCGATCATTGTCGGCCTCGCCAGGCTCGAGGGCAGGGCGGTGATGGTGCTCGCCAGCGACAGTTTCCACTATGGCGGCTCGTGGACCGCGGATGCCTGCCAGAAGGTGGTGCGCTGGGTCGATTTCGCAGAGACGTTCCATCTGCCGATCGTCTACCTGATGGACTGCCCGGGCTTCATGATCGGTCTCGATGCCGAGAAGGCGGCCACCATCCGCCACGGCGTCCGCGCCATGGCCGCGGTCAACCAGACCACCGTGCCCTGGTGCACCGTGATCCTGCGCAACGCCTTCGGCGTCGCTGGCGTCGTGCATCAGCCGGCCGACCGCTTCTCGATCCGCTATGCCTGGCCGTCGGCCTATTGGGGCTCGCTCCCGCTCGAAGGCGGCATCGAGGCCGCCTACCGCGCCGACATCGATGCGGCCGAGGACAGGGGGGGCAAGCTGAGGGAGATCGAGGAGCGCCTCAACAAGCTGCGCTCGCCGTTCCGCTCGGCCGAGAAATTCTGGGTCGAGGAGATCATCGACCCCAGGAAGACGAGGTCGCTGTTGTGCGAGTTCGCGCGCCTCGCCGAGCCGCTGCGCAAGGCAGGGCCGCCGGAGAATTTTTCCATCCGGCCTTGATATCGGCCATCATCGCTGCCGCGCGACAATTGTCGCGGCAGCGATGGCGTGACCTCAAAACAATTACACGCTACGGTCCCCCGGCAAGAACAAGAGGACGCGCAATCGTGTTTGACTTCATTATCGTGGGCGGCGGCTCGGCGGGGTCCGTGCTGGCCCACCGGCTCTCCGCAAAGAGTGCCAACAAGGTCCTGCTCTGCGAAGCCGGACAGGACACACCGCCCGGCAACGAGCCGGCCGAGATCAGGGACAGCTATCCGGGCACGGCCTATTTCGATCCGCGCTTCCACTGGACCGACCTCAAGGTCACGACCCAGATCGTCAGCCACAACAATCCGAACGAGGGGCGTCCGCCCTTGCGCAAATACGAGCAGGCGCGGGTGCTCGGCGGCGGCTCCTCGATCAACGGCCAGATGGCCAACCGCGGCGCGCCGACCGATTACGACGAATGGCAGGCGCGAGGCGCCGAGGGCTGGAGCTGGAACGACGTGCTGCCCTTCTTCAAGAAGGTCGAGCGCGATCTCGATTTCGACGGACCGTACCACGGCAAGGACGGCCGGATCCCCGTTCGCCGCATCCCGCGCGAGCACTGGACGCGGCATTCGCAGGCCTTCGCCGAGGCCTTCCAGCAGGCCGGCCACCAGTTCGTGCCCGACCAGAACGGCGAGTTCGTCGACGGTTATTTCCCGGTGACGCATTCTAATCAGGCCGAGCAGCGCGTCTCGGCCGCCATGGGCTATCTCGATCGCGACACCCGCAAACGCGCCAACCTCACGATCTCCACCGGCACGCAGGTTCGGGAGTTGCTGTTCGAAGGCACCCAGTGCGTGGGCGTGAAGGCTATGGTCGACGGGCGGGAGCAGGAATTCCGCGGACGCGAGATCATTCTCTCCAGCGGCGCCATCCATTCGCCGGCGCATCTGCTGCGCGCCGGCATCGGGCCAGTCGGGCACCTCAAGGATCTCGGGATTCCCGTGCTGATGGGCTTGCCGGGCGTTGGCCAGCGCCTGATGGATCATCCCTCGATCTCGCTGTCGTCCTTCGTTCGCCGCGGCGCGCGCATGAACAAGCACACCAGGCGCCACATGCAGCTCGGCCTGCGTTACTCTTCCGATCTGCCGGGCGTGCCGAAAGGCGACATGTTCGTCGTCGTCATCAGCAAGTCGGCCTGGCATGCAGTCGGGGAGCAGATCGGTTCGCTGCTCACCTTCGTCAACAAGACCTATTCCGAGACCGGACAGGTCAAGCTTGCCTCGCGCGATCCCTCGGCGGAACCGATCGTCGAGTTCAATCTCTTGTCCGACCGGCGCGATCTCGATCGCCTGATGAGCGGCTTCCGCAAGATGGCGGCGGTGCAGATGAGCGACGTGGTCAAGACGGTGACGGACAAGCCGTTCCCGGCCGCCTATACCGACAAGGTCCGCAAGATCGGCGTGGTCAACACCAAGAACAAAATTCTGACCAAGGTCGCCGCAACGCTGATGGACGGGCCGGCGGCGCTGCGTCATTACATGATCGATAATTTCGTGGTCGAAGGGTTTACCTTCGATCAGGTGATGAACGACGACGAGGCGCTGGAAGCCTTCGTGCGCAAGGCGACCATCGGCGTGTGGCACGCCTCCTGCTCATGTCGGATGGGCCGGGCCGACGATCCCATGGCGGTGGTCGACAACCAGGGCCGGGTCAAGGGCGTGCAGGGACTGCGCGTCGTCGATGCCTCGATCTTCCCTGTGGTGCCCTGCGCCAACACCAACTTCCCGGTGCTGATGTCGGCGGAAAAGATCGCTGCTGCGATGCAGTGAGTTGCAGGCACCCGCGTTGTCAGCGGCCGCCGGCTTGCCGGTGCAGCGCGCGGGTCCGTGACCAAGGCAATGTCTTCCTCCGGCAGGACTGGGATACCGTCATTCCGGCCTGCCGGCGGCCGGCGGTCCAGCCCGTCGGCAGGACCCGCCGCCACCTCGCGCCGGGCGAGGCCGCCGCCATCCCGCCGTGGAGATGGTCTTTGCCGGGAATCCCCGGGGTCGCGTTTAAGCGACGTTAATGATGCCTTCTCAATACGACACATCGCACTCTGTTGCGGTCCATGTTTGCGGACCGCCCGTAAGTGTTGATTAAGAAGGCCAAATCCATATTCCGACCTGCGATGAGCGGGGATCGGCAGCAGGAATGCTGCGGCCTCCGCCATCACGGGATTTCAGGGAAGGGTTTTTGCCGCAACGCCGGCGATCAGGATGAAGGTCATGTTCCGCCGCGCAGTGCATCGTTTCGCGAGAGATCGGAAGGCCAACGTCGCCATTATCTTCGCGCTCATGATGGTCCCGACCATCTTTCTGCTGGGCATGACGCTCGACTACACGCTGGCCTTGCGCAAGCGCGAGCAGCTGGACGCCGCCGCCGACGCCGCCGCGATCGCGGCCGTGCGGCCTGCGATGCTGACGCAGACCGACACGGCCGTCGTCAAGGCGACGGCGGAAGCCGTGTTCGCGGCGAAGGCCAATCTCCCCGGCCTGTCGTCGGTCCCGACGCCGACGGTCACCGTCACCGATTCCGGTCTCGCGCGAACCATCACGGTTGCCTACACCGCGCAGTCCGTGAATAATTTTCCCGGCGTCCTCGGCAAGCAGACCTGGCAGGTCGGCGGTTCGGCGACGGCGCGGGCGTCAAGCGCGCCCAACATGAACTTCTTTCTGCTGCTGGACGACTCGCCGTCGATGGCGATCGCCGCGACGCAGACCGACATCACCAACATGATCAACGCCACGAAGAATCAGCCGTCGGGTTCGAAGAACTGTGCGTTCGCCTGTCATGAAACGAATCCCCAAAAGGACAGCGGCGCCACCTCGTCGACCAAGGACAATCTCACCATCGCGCGCAACAACAACATCACACTGCGCATCGATCTCGTGACCAACGCCGTCAAGCAATTGCTCGTGGGGCCCTGGTCGTGTCCGCAGTCGGGTGTGTCGGGAGGCGTCATGCAGTGCATGTCGGCGCTCAACAACACCACCTACAAGGCCGCCATCTATACGTTCGATTATGCCCTCAACACGATCCAGACGCTGACCACGCCGACCACCGCCGGCACGAAGATCTCCAACATCCAGCTCATGACGGTCGACCACCAGAACTGCATCATCGTCGCCAGCAACGGCAACTGCGTCTACACCACCGACTACGGCACGGATATTTCGGGCGGGCTCACGGGCGTCAACACCATCATGCCCAATCCCGGCACCGGCACCAACCAGGCGGGCGACACGCCGCAGGAAGTGGTCTTCCTCGTCACCGACGGCGTGGAAGACAAGCTGATGCCGAAGCCCGGGACCTGCGACGCCGCCGCCACCTATCCGCTGCCGACGGGCAGCTCCACGACCGTGCGCTGCCAGCAGCCGCTCGACACGACGATCTGCACGACCATCAAGAACCGCGGCATTCGCATCGCGGTGCTCTACACCGAGTATCTGCAGTTGCCGACCGACAGCTGGTACAACAGCCGCATCGCGCAATTCAACAATCCGTCCTCGTCCACGGGCATGATCGCGCAAAGGCTGCAATCGTGCGCCTCGCCCGGCCTGTACGCGAGTGTGCAGACCGGCGGCGACATCTCCGCGGCGCTGACGAACCTGTTCCTCAAGGTCGCGTCCAGCACGGCCAGCCTCGTGAAGTAGAGAAGACGCGCCATGACCGGCCCTGCCGCAACAACCAAGAGACGCCGCAATCGCTGCGCTGACTTCGCGCGGGACCGCCGCGGCGCCACCGCCGTCGAATTCGCGTTGATCGCTGCACCGTTTCTCGCGCTTATCATCGCGCTTGTTCAGACGTTTCTTGTTTTCTTCGCCCAGCAGATGCTCGAATCCGTCGTGCGCCAGTCGGGCCGCCTCGTCATGACCGGACAGGTCCAATCGGCGCAGATGACGCAGGCGGTCTTCAAGCAGAAGGTCTGCGATCAGATCGTTATCCTGTTCAACTGCACCGGCCTGATGGTCGACATGCAGGTGGCAACCTCGTGGACGTCGGCGAACACCGCGATGCCCACGCTGACCTTCGACAGCACGGGCAAGGTCACCAATACCTGGCAGTACAATCCCGGTGATGCCGGGGATATCGTCGTGCTCCGCGTCATGTATGTGTGGCCGGTGGTCCTCGGGCCGCTCGGCTTCAACCTCTCGAACCTCACCAACGGCAACCGGCTGATCATGTCGTCTGCCGCGTTCCAGAACGAGCCAGGAGCTTCCTGATGTTCTCCGCCCTGTCATCTCGCGCCCGGCATTTGGTGGCCGATGACCGCGCCGTTGCAGCGACGGAGTTCGCCATGGTGGTGCCGTTCATGCTGGTGCTCTATGTCGGCGGCGTCGAGCTCGGCAACGGCCTTGCCATGAACGTCAAGGTCAGCGCGACCGCGCACAGTGTCGCCGACATGATCACGCAGAACACCGCCGTCACGTCCACTCAGATGGACGGGATTCTCGCGGCTGCGAGCGCCATCATGGCTCCCTATCCCACCAAGAAGGGCACGACATCCCTGATGACGATCACGGTCTCGGAAGTCTCGACCGACAGCACGGGGAAGGCGACGGTGCAATGGAGCAAGTCGACGAGCTCCACGGGGGCGAGGGCCGTCGGTCAGCAGATGAGCTTGTCGTCCTTTACCGCGCCGAGCGGGACCAGCAACGCCAATATCTCGCTCATCCTGAGCGAAGTGTCTTACGACTACCAGCCCAATCTCGGCTTCACCATCGCCGGCACCGTGAAGCTGTCCGACAGCTACTATTTGTTCCCGCGCTGCTCGACCAACAGCCCGGCCACCTCCAGTTTTCCCTATTACGACGTGAAATATCCGGCGACGTCGAGCTGCACCTGCGTCCAGCACCTGCAGAAGAAGACCTGTTGATCCACGGTCACAGCCGCAGCACCTTGCCCGGGTTCATGATGTTCTGCGGATCGAGCGCGCGCTTGATGGTGCGCATGATGTCGAGCTCGGTCTTCGAGCGGTAATGGCTGAGCTCGTCGAGCTTGTCGATGCCGATGCCGTGCTCCGCTGAGATCGAGCCACCCATGGAGGTGATGAGGTCGTTCACGGCCCGGGTGATGGCATCCTTGTATTGGGTCAGCGTCTGCTGATCCATGCCCACCGGCCCCATGAACGAGAAGTGCAGATTGCCGTCACCGATGTGTCCCAGCGGGTAGGGGCGAATGGTCGGAAGAATGTCGAGCACGGCCTTGAGCCCCTTGTCGATGAACTCCGGTATTTTGGAGATCGCCACCGACACATCGTAGCTCAGTCCCGGCCCCTCGGCGCGGGAGGCCTCGGCGACACCCTCGCGGATGCGCCACATGTTGCGCGACTGACTGACCGTATGCGCGATCGCCGCATCGAGCACGCGGCCGGCCTCGAGCTGATCGGCGAGGAACTGTTCCAGCTTCTCGGACATGCCCTCGGTCCCGTCCCGGCGTGGGCGCGCAGACGACCATTCCAGCAGGAGATACCACAGCGTGTCCGCCTTCAGCGGATCCTGGGTGCCGGGAATGTGACGCAGCACCATGTCGATCGCGGCGCGGCTCATCAACTCGCAGGAGCCGACATTGTCCTCGGATGCCGCATGCGCGTCGGACAGGATCTCCAGGGCCGCGCGGGGATCGCGGATCGCCAGCCACGCGGTGCTGACGTCCTTCGGCGCCGGCCATAGCTTGAGCACGGCCTTGGTGATGATTCCGAGCGTCCCTTCGGCGCCCATGAACAGGTGCTTGAGGTCGTATCCGGTGTTGTCCTTCTTGAGCGCGCGCAATCCGTCCCAGACGTCGCCATTCGGCAGGACGACCTCGAGCCCCAGCACGAGATTGCGGGCATTGCCATAACGCAGCACCTGCACGCCGCCGGCGTTGGTCGACAAATTGCCGCCGATCATGCAGGAGCCCTGGGCGCCCAGGCTGAGCGGCAGGAACCTGTCGTGACTGGCCGCAGTCTCCTGGAGCGTCTGTAAAACGCAGCCGGCCTCGACCGTCATCGAATAGCCGACGGGATCGACATCCAGCACGCGGTTCATGCGGCCCAGCGACAGCACGATGCCGGTGTGCGCAGGCCAGGGCGTGGCCCCGCCCATCAGGCCGGTGTTGCCGCCCTGCGGCACGATCGCGACGCCGTGCTCATGGCAAAGCCGGACCACTTTCGACACTTCCCCTGTGCTGCCGGGACGCACGACGGCGCCGGCACCGCCGACCAGCACTCCCCGCCAATCCGTCACGAACGGCTGCTTGCCGTGCTCGTCCTCGATAAAGCCCTTCTCGCCGACGATCGCGCGCAACGCATCGCGCATCTCGGCGGTCAAGGGAGCGGTCGGGATGATGGGTTCGGAGGACGGAGCAGGCATTTGTTTCCCCTGGGTACATCTTGGCGTGTACTCGATGTGCCGATCCCGGCAACGTTCAGGCAATCTTTGCAACATTTCTAAACATCTTCGTCAACATCCCGCGGCCATTCGGGTCCAGGACGCGCCCAGACTTCACGGATCAGGATTGGCTCAATGCTATTGAAGTTTTCGGCAGGCCGCATGGGCATCGGTGCGGCCTGTCTCGTGCTCATGGGCGTCAGCCCATTGTGCGCAGAGCCGGTGTTCGACAGCTTGGCCGGCACATGGTCGCGCATCGGCGCGATGAAGCCCTCGGACGGTCCGCGCGAGAAGGTTCGTTGCAAGGTGACGTACAGCGTCACCAGGCCGGGACGGTCGCTGACTCCCGATCTGCGCTGCGCGAGCCAGTCACCACCAAGATCAGGTACTAGGCCATCGCGGCTTGCGGCTTCGGTTGCCGCGACAGCGCCAGCACGATCAGCGCGGCGAACACACAGAGCGCTCCGGCGATGAAGAAGGCGGGCAGATAGCTCTGATAGACCGTCCGCGAGAAGCCGGCGCCGAAGGCGGCCGCGCCGGCACCGAGCTGATGGCCGGCGAAAATCCAGCCGAACACCAGATTGGCGCGCTCGGGTCCGAATTTCTGCGCGGTGAGCCGCACCGTCGGCGGGACCGTGGCGATCCAGTCGAGCCCGTAGAACATCGCGAAGATCGAGAGGCCGTAGAACGAGAAATCGCTGAAGGGCAGGAAGATCAGCGAGAGCCCGCGCAAGCCATAATACCAGAAGAGCAAATAGCGATTGTCGTAGCGGTCCGACAGCCAGCCCGACATGATGGTGCCGAAGAAGTCGAAGATGCCCATTGCGGCCAAGAGGCTCGCGGCCTGCACCTGCGGGATGCCGAAATCGAGGCACATCGGGATCAGGTGCACCTGGACGAGCCCGTTGGTCGAGGCGCCGCAGACGAAGAAGGTGGCAAACAGGATCCAGAACGCAGTCGACTTCGAGGCGTCGCGCAGCGTGCCGAGCGCCACCCCCGTAATCGAGCCGTGGCTCACGGGCGGGGCGGGCAGGGGCGCGGTACCCTCGTCGCCGAACGGGCGGAGGCCGACATCGCTCGGCCGATCGCTCATCGCGAGCAGGACCGCCAGCGCCGACACCACGAGCATGATGCAGACGAAGCCGAGCGCGAGCCGCCAGCCGTAGCGTTCGGTGAGGCTCGCCAGCAGCGGCAGGAACACGAGCTGGCCGGTGGCAACGCTCGCGGTCATGATGCCGACGACGAGGCCGCGCCGCGCTGCGAACCAGCGCGTCGCAATGGTTGCGCCGAGCACGAGCGCGGTCATGCCGGTGCCGATGCCGATCACCACGCCCCACAAGGCGATGAGTTGCCAGACCTCGGTCATGCCGAGCGAGAGCACGAGCGCCGAGACCACGATGAGCTGCGCTGCCAGCGTGACGTTGCGCAGGCCGTAGCGGTTGAGCAGGGCGGCCGCGAACGGCGCCATCAGCCCGAACAGGATGAAGCGGATCGACAGTGCGGAGGAGATCTCCGCCGTGCTCCAGCCGAACTCCTTTTGCAGGGGAACGATGAACACGCCGGGCGCACCGACCGTGCCGGCGCTGATCAGCGCGGCGAGGAAGGTGACGCCGACCATCACCCAGCCGTAGTGGATATTGCGGCGGGAAAGCGCTGCCGCGAGCCAGTTCGAGATCATTGAGCCTCAACGTTGGTGGGCAGGTCTTTGGGAGGCCTGCGCGAGGGTACAGAATGACACGGGACGCGTCTGTCTAAAATGACAGAGTTCCCTCATTTTCGGACTTTCTATCGCGTCAGTGCGCGAGCCGCTCCACCGCGATCGCCGTTGCCTCGCCGCCGCCGATGCAGAGCGCCGCAACGCCGCGCTTGAGGTTCTGCGCCTCGAGCGCGTGCAGCAGCGTCACGATCAGCCGTGCGCCGGTTGCGCCGATGGGATGGCCGAGTGCGCAAGCGCCCCCATTGATGTTGAGCTTGTCGCGGGGAATGCCGAGGTCGCGCTGTGCCGCCATTGCCACCACGGCGAAGGCCTCGTTGATCTCGAACAGGTCGACATCGCCCGCGCTCCAGCCGACCTTGTCGAGCAGCTTGCGGATCGCCGGGATCGGCGCGGTGGTGAACCATTGCGGCTCCTGGCTGTGAGTGGCGTGGCCCTTGATCTCGGCCAGAACCGGCAGGCCGCTGCGATCGGCGAGCGAGCGCTTGGCCAGCACCAGCGCCGCGGCGCCGTCGGCGTTGGCGGAGGAGGCGGCCGGCGTGATGGTGCCGTTGGCCCGGAATGCCGGCTTCAATCCGGGAATTTTCGCGGGATCGACCTTCAGCGGATGCTCGTCATTGGCGATGACGCGGGGGCCTGCTTTCTCGCTCAGCGTGATCGGCGATATCTCGGCCTTGAAGGCGCCGCCCTCGACCGCCTTGCGCGCGCGGCTGAGCGTCTCCATCGCATAGGCGTCCTGGTCCTTGCGGGTGAACTGGTAGGCTTCCGCGGTCGCCTCGCCGAAATCGCCCATCGAGCGGCCGGTCTCGTAGGCGTCCTCCAGCCCGTCCATCATCATGTGGTCGATGATGCGATCATGGCCGACGCGATAGCCACCGCGCGCCTTCGCGAGCAGGTAGGGCGCGTTGCTCATGCTCTCCATGCCGCCGGACACGACGATCTCGGCCGAGCCGGCGCGGATGATGTCGTGGGCGAGCATGGTCGCCTTCATGCCGGAGCCGCAGACCTTGTTCACGGTGGTGGCACCGGTGGCATCGGGCAGGCCGGCCGCGCGCGCTGCCTGCCGCGCCGGTGCCTGGCCCTGGCCGGCCGGCAGCACGCAGCCCATGAAGACCTCGTCGACCTTCTCGGGTGCGAGCCTGGCGCGCTCCAGCGCGGCGCCGATCACGTGCGATCCGAGCTTGTGTGCGGCGAGCGGCGACAGCTCGCCCATGAAGCGGCCGAGCGGGGTGCGGGCGGCGGAAACGATGACGACGGGATCGGCGGCTTCGGCCATGACGGAACTCCCTGCGGTAATAGATAAGATTATGATCATCATATGATGCGGCGCAAAAAATGCAACCGCGGGAGAGATGAGAAAATCTTGCGGTTCGCATGAGATTTGTTGATGGGAGCCGAACTCTCACTCTGTCGTCGTCCCGGCGAAGGCCGGGGACCCATAGCCACGGGTCAAAGTTTTGCGAAGAATGGCAGTCAAGTGACTATGCCGTGGTACGGAGACCACGGTTCATCGAGAAATCACGCGGTATGGGTCCCGGCGTTCGCCGGGACGACACCGAGAGCCGCCTACCGCTTCCGGTTCACGAACGCCTGCATCAGCCGCGTCGGTTCGTCCGTCAGGAACGACTCGCCGAACACCTTGACGCTCAAATTCACGGACTCCGTCAGCGGCAGCTCCTCCCATTGCCGCAGCAGCGCTTTCTGCGACCGCAGCGCCTCCGGGCCGCATTCGAGCAACGCCTTCACGACGTGCTCGACCTCGGCATCGAGCCCGCCTTCCGGCGCGACCTTGTCGACCAATCCCCATGCCAGCGCCGTTGCTGCGTCGATGTTCTCCGCCGTCATGACCAGCCAGCGCGCGCGGGCCCAGCCGATCAGCCGCGGCAAGAGCGCCGCGTGGATCACCGAGGGGATCCCGACCCGCACCTCGGGCATGCCGAAATGCGCATCATGTGCGGCGATGCGGAAGTCGCAGGCCGCGGCGACCTCGAGCCCGCCGCCGAGGCACCAGCCCGGCATGCGCGCGATCACGGGCGCCGGGAAGGTGCGTACCGCTTCGCAGAGATCGCGCAGGCGGCTAATGAAGGCTTCGGCCGATGTCTGGTCGAGCTTGGCCATCTCCTTGATGTCGGCGCCGCCGATCATGCTCTTTTCGCTCTGGCCGCGCAGCACCACGACGCGGATGCTGCGGTCGGAAGAGAGCTGCTCGAGACCTTCGCGCACCGCGTCGGTCACGGGCGAGCCGAGAATGTTGAGCGTGCCGGCGTTGCAGATCGCGACATGAACGACGCCGCGGGCATCGCGCGTGATGCCGCAATGTTGATTGAGCATTTCCATCGTTTGATCTCGAAAGATTTCGTGGCGTTGGGACGCCTATGGGGCGTCCGGACCACTTCCCGTCTGAAATGGGTCAATTGTCAAGCGGGCGGCGACGGAGTTGCCAACGTGAAGTCCGTGATATAGTATGATATATGTCATATAAAGAGGCCGTCATGACCGAATCCAATCAACTCGACCTGTTCTCGCCGGCACAGCGGCGTGAGCGCGTGGTGGACTGGCAGGTGCCCGCGCCGGTCGCGAAAGTGGCGATGGGCCTGTCGGGCATGGACGCCATGCTGGGCATTCGCGACGGACGGCTGCCGCCGCCGCCCTTCGCCAAGCTGATCGGGTTCACCATGGCCGTGGTTGAGCCGGGCCGGATCGTCATGGAACTGGAGCCGCGTGAGGATCTCGAGAACACCATCGGCCTTCTGCACGGGGCGACGGCGGCGGCGCTGATCGATACCGCGATGGGATGCGCAATCTCGACACGGCTGGAAGCCGGGCAATCGTCCGTGACGCTCGACCTGAAAATGACCTTCCTGCGGCCGCTCTCGGTCCGTTCGGGGCGCATCTCGGCCGAAGGCAAGATCATCAAGCTGGGACGCCAGACCAGCTATACCGAGGGTTTCGTGCGCGACGGCAAAGGCGCGCTCTCGGTCCATGCAACTGCAACCTTCTCCATGATCAGCAATGTCTGAACGCGAATTAATTCACCGTCTGGTCCAATACTGTGTTATGAGATGATCTTCGACATTCAATGAGATGCGCATGCGCTATTCCCGGGAACACAAGCAGGAAACCCACGACCGCATCGTGAAGAAGGCCTCGGTGCGGCTGCGTGAAAAGGGGGCCCACGGCATCGGCGTCGCCGATCTCATGAAAGAGGCGGGCCTGACCCATGGCGGCTTCTACGCCCATTTTGATTCCCGCGAGGCACTGGTGATCGAGGCCTTCGCCTACGCCATGGATCGGTCCATGGATCATTGGCGGAAGCTGACCGGCGAGGCCGTGCCGGAGAAGCGGTTGGCGCTGGTCATGGAGAGCTATCTCTCCGCGCTGCATCGCGACAATCCCGGCCATGGCTGCTCGATCCCCGCCCTCGGTGCCGAGATCGCCCGCGAAAGCCCAAAGACGCGGAAGGCCTTTGCGGGCAAGCTCGACGAGATGATCGAGATGATGACTGACTACATTCCCAACCTGCCGCGCAAGGCGGCGCGCAAGCAGGCGATTGCGACATTGGCCACCATGGCCGGCACCATGCTGCTCGCGCGCATCGCCGGATCGAGCGAACTCTCGGACGAGGTGCTGAAGGCAGGCAAGGATAGCGCGCTCGAGGGTGTGAAGCGTGAGCCGAAGGTGGCTGCCGCGAAGAAGGCGAAGCAGAATTAGGCAGGGTATCGTAGGGTGGGCAAAGGCGCGTGAGCGCCGTGCCCACCATCTCTCCACGATTGCGGCTGACATGGTGGGCACGCTTCGCTTTGCCCACCCTACAGGACGGTCGTTCACGGCCCCGCAAACAACGCCCGCTCGCGCTCCACGATCTCCGAGATGTAATCCGCCACAGCCCGGATTCGCGCGAGGTCCTTGCTGTCGGCGTGCATCAGCATCCAGAACGTCCGCGTGATCGAGATCTCGTCAGGCAGCACAGGCACCAGCTGTGGATAGTCGCTCGCCATGAAATGCGGCAGCACGGCGATGCCGAAGCCCGAGAGCGTGGCGTTGAGCTGGGCGATCAGATTGGCGCTGCGGAAGCGCGCGGAGATACGCGGCGACACCTGCGGAAGATAGTCGAGTTCCGGCGTGAACAGGAGCTCCTCGATGTAGCCGACGAAGCGGTGCTGCGGCAGATCCTGTCGTGAGGCGATTTTTGGGAAACGCTCGAGATAGGCGGGGGCGGCGTAGAGCCCGAGCCGGTAGTCGAGCAGCTTGCGGCCGACGATGCGGCCTTCCTTCGGCATGGTCAGGCTGATGGCGATGTCTGCCTCGCGCTTGGAGAGGCTGAACAGCCGCGCAGTCGCCACAAGTTGCAGATCGAGATCGGGATACCGGTCCGCGAAGGGGGCCAGCCGTGGCGCCAGGAAGGCGGTGCCGAACCCATCGGGGGCACCGATCCGCACCGTTCCGGTCAGCCGCGCCACCGAGCCGCCGACCTGCTCCTGGTTGGCGACGATGGTCGATTCCATCGCTTCCGCGCTGTCGGCGACCCGCTGGCCGGCCTCGGTGAGGAGGTAGCCGGTCTTGCGCCGGTCAAAAAGCTTGGCGGACAGGTGCTTCTCCAGCCGGTCGACGCGGCGGATCACCGTGGCATGGTCCACGCCGAGCTGTTTTGCCGCAGCCGACACCGAGCCGCCCCGCACGATGGCGAGCACGAAGCGAAAGTCGTCCCAGTCGATGCTACCTTGATCCAGCATTTTCGCACATCTATGGTGCAATATCTCAGACTTGAATCCCAATAAATGCAGGTCGATAGGATTTGTCAAAGCGTTCAAGCTCGACCTCAAGGAGATCATTCCATGCGTTCAGTCGGACATTTCATCGGTGGCAAGGAAGTGAAGGGCACGTCGGGCCGGACGGCAGACGTCTTTGAGCCGATGACCGGTGACGTCCAGGCCAAGGTCGCGCTGGCCTCCAAGGCCGAGGTCCGCGCCGCCGTCGAGAACGCCCGCGCCGCGCAGCCGGAATGGGCCGCGACCAATCCGCAGCGCCGCGCCCGCGTGATGATGAAGTTCGTGGAGCTGGTTCAGCGCGACTACGACAAGCTCGCCGAGCTTCTGGCGCGCGAGCATGGCAAGACCGTTCCGGATGCCAAGGGTGACATCCAGCGCGGCCTCGAAGTCGCGGAATTCGCCTGCGGCATCCCGCATCTGATGAAGGGTGAATACACCGAAGGCGCCGGCCCCGGCATCGATATCTATTCCATGCGCCAGGCGCTCGGCGTCGTCGCCGGCATCACGCCGTTCAATTTCCCGGCGATGATCCCGATGTGGAAGTTTGCCCCCGCCATCGCCTGCGGCAACGCCTTCATCCTCAAGCCCTCCGAGCGCGATCCCGGCGTGCCGATGCTGCTCGCCGAGCTGATGATCGAGGCCGGCCTGCCGGCCGGCATCCTCAACGTCGTCAATGGCGACAAGGAAGCGGTCGACGCCATCCTGGACGATCCCGATGTCAAGGCCGTGGGCTTCGTCGGCTCCACGCCGATCGCGCAGTACATCTATGAGCGCGCCGCGCAGACCGGCAAGCGTTGCCAGTGCTTCGGTGGTGCCAAGAACCACGCCATCATCATGCCCGATGCGGATATGGATCAGGCTGTCGACGCGCTGATCGGCGCCGGGTACGGCTCGGCCGGCGAGCGCTGCATGGCGGTCTCGGTCGCCGTTCCCGTCGGCAAGTCCACCGCCGACCGCCTGATGGAGAAGCTCATCCCGCGCGTCGAGTCGCTCAAGATCGGCACCTCGATCGACCCGTCGGCCGATTACGGTCCGCTGGTCACGCGCGAGGCGGTCGAGAAGGTGAAGAGCTACATCGACATCGGCATCAAGGAAGGCGCGACGCTGACCGTCGACGGCCGCGGCTTCAAGATGCAGGGCTACGAGAAGGGCTTCTATTTGGGCGGCTCGCTGTTCGACAACGTCACCAAGGACATGCGGATCTACAAGGAAGAGATCTTCGGCCCCGTGCTCTCGGTCGTCCGTGCGCATGACTACAAGGAAGCGCTGGCGCTGCCCTCGGATCACGACTACGGCAATGGCGTGGCCATCTTCACCCGCGACGGCGACGCCGCGCGCGACTTCGCGGCCAAGGTCAATGTCGGCATGGTCGGCATCAACGTGCCGATCCCGGTTCCGATCGCCTATTACACCTTCGGCGGCTGGAAGAAGTCCGGCTTCGGCGATCTCAACCAGCACGGCCCGGACTCGGTCCGCTTCTACACCAAGACCAAGACGGTGACCTCGCGCTGGCCGTCCGGCGTCAAGGAAGGCGCGGAGTTCTCGATCCCGCTGATGAAGTAAACCTCCTTGGAGCGAGAGGCCGGGATGCAATTCGCTCTGAACGGGGATCAGGTCGCGGTTCGCGACATGGCGTTGGCGTTTGCGGCGGAAAAGATCGCGCCGCACGCGCTGCGCTGGGACGAGGAAAAGTATTTCCCCGTCGACGTGATGCGCGAGGCAGCAAGCCTCGGCATGGGCGGCATCTACATCCGGGAGGATGTCGGCGGCTCCGCCATGTCGCGGTTCGACGCGGCGCTGATCTTCGAGGCGCTGGCGACGGGCTGCCCGACCACCTCCGCCTTCATCTCCATCCACAACATGGCGTCCTGGATGATCGATGCCTTCGGCAGCGATACCCAGCGCCAGAAATGGCTGCCAAAACTCTGCACCATGGAGCTGATCGCGAGCTACTGCCTGACCGAGCCGGGCGCCGGCTCGGACGCGGCGGCGTTGCGCACCCGCGCGGTGCGCGAGGGCGACCACTACGTGCTCAACGGCCAGAAGCAGTTCATTTCGGGCGCCGGCGGCACCGATCTGCTGGTTGCGATGGTCAGGACCGGCGGCGACGGTCCCGGCGGCATCTCGACCCTCGTCATCGACGGCAAGACACCGGGCGTTTCCTTCGGCGCCAATGAGCGCAAGATGGGCTGGAACGCGCAGCCGACCCGCGCCGTGATGTTCGAGAACGCCCGCGTGCCGGTCGCCAACCGCCTCGGCGAGGAGGGCATCGGCTTCAAGATCGCGATGGCCGGCCTCGATGGCGGCCGCCTCAACATCACCGCCTGTTCACTGGGTGGCGCGCAGGCCGCGCTCGACAAGGCGCGCAGCTACATGAAGGAGCGCAAGGCGTTCGGAAAACGGCTCGACGAATTCCAGGCGCTCCAATTCCGCCTCGCTGATATGGCGATCGAGCTAGAGGCCGCGCGCACCTTCCTGTGGCGTGCTGCGGCGGCGCTGGATCGCAAGGATCCGGATGCCACCATGCTGTGCGCGATGGCCAAGCGGTTCGGCACCGATGTCGGCTTCGAAGTCGCCAACCACGCGCTGCAGCTTCACGGCGGCTACGGCTATCTCAGCGAATACGGCATCGAGAAGATCGTGCGCGATCTGCGCGTGCACCAGATCCTCGAAGGCACCAACGAAATCATGCGGCTCATCGTGGCGCGCAAATTGATCGAGGGCGCGCGATGAGCGCAGTGGAAGAGGGCGATCTCGTCGTTCGCCGCGAGGGCGCCGCGGGCGTGATCCGGCTCAACCGGCCCAAGGCGCTCAACGCCATGACGCTGGAGATGTCCATCGGCATCGACGCGGCGCTGGACCGCTTCGAGACGGATCCTGCAGTCGCGCTGATCATTCTGGAAGGGGCCGGCGAGCGTGGTCTCTGCGCCGGCGGCGACATTCGCGGCCTCTGGGAGAGCTCGCGCGAGGGCGGCGACCTCGGCGCGCGGTTCTGGCGCCAGGAATACGTGATGAACGCGCGGATCGAGAAGTATCCGAAGCCGTATGTCGCGTTCATGGACGGCCTCGTGATGGGCGGCGGCGTCGGGCTGTCAGGCCATGCCAGCCATCGTGTCGTCACCGATCGCACCAAATTGGCGATGCCCGAGGTCGGGCTCGGCTTCTTCCCGGATGTCGGCGGCACCTGGCTGCTCTCGCGCTCGCCGGGCGAGATCGGCACCTATTTCGGCCTCACAGGGCAGACCATGAACGGTCCCGACGCGATCCACGCCAAGTTCGCGGATGCCGTGGTGCCGGCGGCCAAATGGCCGGAGCTGCGCGAAGCGCTGACGAGGGTTCGGCCAGACGCGACGGCAGCCGACGTCAGCAAGCTCATCGATGGCTTTGCGACGGGCGAGACGGCCGGACCGGTCGCCGTGAAACAGGTGACGATCGATGCGCTGTTCGGTTTCGACCGCATAGAGGACATCTTCGCTGCGCTCGCGCGCGACGGCTCCGAATTCGCGCTGGCCACGCTCAAGACGCTTAATGAGAAGTCGCCGCGCGGCATGGTAGTGACGCTGAAACTGCTGCGGCTGGCGCGCACGGCGTCGAGCCTGGAAGCGTGCCTGGTGCGCGAATATCGTGCCGCGCTGGAAGTCTTCCGCAGCGACGACTTTCGCGAAGGCGTGCGCGCCGCCGTGATCGACAAGGACCGCAAGCCGACCTGGTCGCCGCCGCGGGTCGAGGACGTGACGCCGCAGATGCTTGCGCCATATCTCGCCGAGATCGGCGCCGACGAGCTGAAGTTCAACTAATCAACGAAACCCGCGGAGGAAACGACAATGGCCACGATCGCATTCATTGGTCTGGGCAACATGGGCGGCCCGATGGCGGCCAATCTCGTCAAGGCCGGCAACAAGGTCGTCGCGTTCGATCTCGTCGAAGCTTCGCGCGCGCAGGCCAAGGCTGATGGCGCCGGCATTGCCGACAGTGCCGCCGGCGCGGTGAAGGGCGCCGATGTCGTCGTCACCATGCTTCCCGCAGGCAAGCATGTGCTCGGTGTCTGGAACGAGGTCGTTCCCGCCATGACCAAGGGCGCGCTGATCATCGACTCTTCCACCATCGACGTCGAGAGTGCGCGCCAGGCCCATGCGCTTGCCGCCAAGAGCGGCGTGCTCTCGGTCGATGCGCCGGTCTCCGGCGGCACGGGCGGCGCCAAGGGCGCGACGCTCACCTTCATGTGCGGCGGCGAGGAGGGCGCGTTTGCGGCGGCAAAGCCGGTGCTGGAGAAGATGGGCAAGAAGATCGTCCATTGCGGCGGCGCCGGCGCAGGGCAGGCGGCCAAGATCTGCAACAACATGATCCTCGGCATTTCCATGATCGCGGTGAGCGAGGCCTTTGCGCTCGCTGAGAAGCTCGGCCTCTCGCACCAGGCGCTGTTCGACGTCGCCTCGACCTCGTCGGGCCAGTGCTGGTCGCTCACGACCTATTGCCCGGTTCCAGGCCCGGTGCCGACCTCGCCGGCGAACAACGATTACAAGCCGGGCTTTGCCTCGGCGCTGATGGTGAAGGATCTGACCTTGGCGCAGGACGCCGCCAAGGCCGCGGGCGCGGCGACGCCGCTCGGCAAGCATGCGCAGGAGATCTATCAGTCTTTCGACGCAGCCGGGCAGGGCGGGGTGGATTTTTCCGGAATTATCAAGCACGTTAGGGGACTGGCCGGAAAATAGCCTTCGCTTGGTGCCCGGATGAAGCGAAGCAGATCCGGGACAGCTCTTTCAATCGGCGCGTCCGCCCCCGGATTGCGCTCCGCTCCATCCGGGCTACGCTCGAAGGTCAATTCGACGGGCCCGGATCATGACGACATTTCAGGAAGCGCGCGCGTTTCTCCTACAACACCGAACGGATTACGAGACAGCGGTGAAAGGCTTCCGCTGGCCCGATCCGGCTCCCTTCAACTGGGCGCTCGACTGGTTCGACGCGGAGCTGGCGGCGGATGCGGACAGCAGGGATCGCCCCGCGCTCTGGATTGTCGATGCCGCGCAGGACAAGCAGACAAAACTCTCCTTTGCGGCGCTCTCGAAGCGCTCGAACCAGGTCGCCAACTTCCTCCGCGCGCAGGGCTTGAAGCGCGGCGATCACCTTTTGCTGCTGCTCGGCAATGTGGTTCCGCTGTGGGAGACGATGATGGCGGCGATGAAGCTCGGCGTCGTCGTGATTCCCGCGACGACGCTGCTCACCGCCGAGGAGCTGCGCGACCGGCTCGATCGCGGCAGGGCGAAGGCGGTGGTGGCTGCCGAGGACCAGGTCGCGAAGTTCGCCAGCCTTGGCGTCGAGGATGTCGTTCGCATCGTGGTCGGCGCGGCGTCCGATGGCTGGCTGGCCTATGACGAGGCGGCGAAGGCTTCGGAGGGCTTTGCAGCCGACGGTCCGACCAACGCCGACGACCCGATGCTGCTCTATTTCACCTCGGGCACGACCGCAAAGCCGAAGCTGGTGAGGCACAGCCAGCGCAGCTATCCCGTCGGTCATCTCTCGACCATGTACTGGATCGGGCTGCAGCCCGGCGACGTCCATCTCAACATCTCGTCGCCAGGCTGGGCAAAGCATGCCTGGAGCTGTCTTTTTGCGCCGTGGAATGCGGGCGCCACCGTGTTCGTGGTCAACCAGCCGCGCTTCGATGCCAAGGGCCTGCTCGCCACCATCGGCCGTTGCGGCGTCACCACGCTGTGCGCGCCACCGACGGTGTGGCGGCTCTTCATTCAGGAGAACCTAGCCTCGTACAAGGTGGCCCTGCGCGAGGTCTGCGGCGCCGGCGAACCGCTCAATCCTGAAGTGATCGACCAGGTGCAGGCCGCCTGGGGCCTGACGATCCGCGACGGCTACGGCCAGACCGAAACCACCGCGCTTGCCGGCAATTCGCCGGGGCAAAGGATCAAGGTCGGCTCGATGGGCCGGCCGCTGCCGGGCTATTGCGTGCAGGTGAGCGATGCCGACGGCCATCCGGCGAAGGAAGGCGAGGTGGCCTTGGTGCTCGGCGCCGACCGCCCCGCCGGCCTGATGCAGGGCTATCAGGGCGACGACGGCAAGCTCTCCGGTGCCGAAGGCCAGCTCTATCGCAGCGGCGACGTCGTGTTCGCGGATGAGGACGGCTATCTCACTTTTGTCGGCCGTTCCGACGACGTGTTCAAATCGTCCGATTACCGCATCAGCCCGTTCGAACTGGAGAGCGTACTGCTCGAGCACGAGCTCGTCGCCGAAGCCGCGGTGGTGCCAAGCCCCGATCCGATCCGGCTCGCCATCCCCAAGGCCTTCGTGCTGCTGACGTCAGGTGCGGAGCGCTCGCCGGAAACGGCGCTGTCGATCTTCAGGCACCTGCACACGCGACTTGCGCCGTTCAAGCGCATCCGCCGCCTCGAAATCGTCACCGAGTTGCCGAAGACGATCTCTGGAAAAATCCGTCGCGTGCAGCTACGCAGGCTGGAGCGCGACAATGATCGCAATGACCCGCTGCGCGGCCGGGAATTCCGCGAGGAGGATTTTCCGGAGCTGTCGAAGACACGGAGTGAGACCTAGTGAACGAAGTCTGGAAGAAGCCGCCGATTTCCCTGGAAGCCTATCAGGCCATGGTCGGCAAGGAGATCGGCGTATCGTCGTGGCACCTGATTGACCAGCCGCGTATCGACACCTATGCCGACGTGATCGAGGATCACCAATTCATCCACGTCGATCCCGAGCGTGCGAAGAAGGAAACCGCCTTCGGCACCACCATCGCGCACGGTTTCCTGACGATGTCGCTGATGTCGATCATGTCCTACGAGGTGATGCCCGTCATCGCTGGCACCACGATGGGCGTCAATTACGGCTTCGACAAGTTGCGCTTCATCTCGCCGGTGCGTTCGGGCAAACGCGTCCGCGGCCGGTTCGTGCTGGCCGAAGCCAAGCTGCGCAAGCCCAATGAATTGCAGTCTCGTACCAACGTGACAGTGGAGATCGAAGGCGAGGACAAGCCGGCGCTCGTCGCGGAATGGCTGGGCTTGATCTATTTCGCGTAACTCCCGCCGTCATGGCCGGGCTTGACCCGGCCATCCATCGCTGCTCAAAAGCCTGTCAAATCGCGCTCGGACCCTCTCCCCTTGCGGGAGAGGGTGGCGAAATCGAGCGGAGCGAGATGAAGCCGGGTGAGGGGTATCTCTCCACACGTTCATCTGCGGACAGAGACCCCTCATCCGGCGCGCGTTGCGCGCCACCTTCTCCCACAAGGGGAGAAGGAAGAAAGGAAGCACTCATGGCAATCAGGTTCGACGGACGCGTCGCCATCGTCACCGGCGCGGGCAATGGTCTCGGCAAGGCGCACGCGCTGGGGCTGGCGAGCCGCGGTGCCAAGGTCGTCGTCAACGATTTCGGCGGAGCGCGCGACGGCACCGGCGGCTCGCTGTCGCCGGCGGAAGCCGTCGTCGAGGAGATCCGTAAAGCCGGCGGCACCGCGATGGCCGACGGCGCCGACGTCTCGAATTTCGAGCAGGTCACGGCCATGGTCGAGCGGGCCACCAAGGAATGGGGCAGCGTGGACCTGATGTGCGCCAATGCCGGCATCCTGCGCGACAAATCGTTCGGCAAGATGGAAGCCGCCGATTTCCAGAAGGTGCTTGACGTGCATCTCGTCGGCTCCTTCTATTGCTGCAAGGCGGCCTGGGCCGGCATGCGCGACCGCAATTACGGCCGCATCGTGCTGACCACCTCGTCCTCCGGCCTCTACGGCAATTTCGGCCAGGCCAATTACGGCGCGGCAAAATCCGGCATGGTCGGCCTGATGAACGTGCTGGCCGAGGAGGGCCGCAAGAACAACATCCGCGTCAACATCATCTCGCCGACGGCGGCAACTCGCATGACCGAAGAGCTGCTGCCGCCGCAGGCTCTGCAACTGATGAAGCCGAACGCGATCACGCCGGCAGTCGAGTACATGCTCAGTGAGGACGCGCCGACCCGCACCATCATGGGCGCCGGCGCCGGCTCCTTCGCCGTGATCAAGATCGTTGAGAGCGAAGGCATCAACCTGCCGGAATCCGACTGGACGCCGGACGCGGTGGCCGCGCATTTCGCCGAGATCAGCGACATGTCGAAGGCCAAGGCGCTGACCGGGGCGTTTGAGCAGACGCAGAAATATGTGGCCCAGGCCGCAGCGCGGGCGGGGATAAAACTCTGACATCCATCGCCGTCATCGGTGCCGGTCCCGCCGGGCTGATGGCGGCGGAGGTGCTGGCGCGAGGCGGCGCCCGCGTCACCGTCTACGACGCGATGCCCTCCGCCGGCCGCAAGTTCCTGATGGCGGGGCGCGGCGGGCTCAATCTCACCCACAGCGAACCGCTCGCGCAGTTCATGGCGCGCTATCGCGAGGCGGCGCCGAACTTGAAGGCCGCCATCGACGCGTTTTCGCCGGATGCGCTGCGTGCCTGGAGCGAGGCGCTGGGCGAGCCGACCTTCGTCGGCACCAGCGGCCGGGTGTTTCCGAAGGCGTTCAAGGCCTCACCCTTGCTGCGTGCGTGGCTGCGGCGGCTCGATGCTGTCGGTGTGCGCTTCGCCTTTCGCCATCGCTGGACCGGCTGGGACGCGGAGGGGCGGCTTCAATTTCAAACGCCCGATGGCGCGCTTGCCATCGTCGCCGCCCGCGCGACGGTGCTGGCGCTCGGTGGCGCAAGCTGGCCGCGGCTGGGCTCGGACGGCGGTTGGGTCGATACTTTCGCCGCGAGAGGCATTGCTGTCTCAGAATTGCGGCCTGCGAATTCCGGTTTCACGGTCGCATGGTCCGATGTGTTCCGCGATCGCTTCGAGGGCCAACCGCTCAAGGGCGTAGCTCTGACGGTCGGGGCGCACACGGTGCGGGGCGAAGCGATGATCACACGCAACGGCATCGAGGGCGGCGCGATCTATGCGCTGTCGGCCGAGCTGCGTGAAGCGGTGCTTGATCTCGGGCAGGCCACATTGAGGATCGCATTGCGGCCTGATCTCGACACGGCCGCACTCATCACGCGCCTGTCGGGCACGCGCGGGAAGCAGTCGCTCGCGAATTTCTTGCGCAAGGCGGCGCAGCTATCGCCGGTCGGCATCGGCCTGATGCAGGAGGTCGCCATCGCCTCCGGCCGGCCGCTGGCGTCCTTCTCGCCGGCCGAGCTTGCGCATCTGATCAACGCCGTTCCGGTTCAGCTCACCGGCGTCGCCTCAATCGGGCGCGCGATCTCGACGGCGGGTGGGATCGCCCTCGACGAGCTCGACGAGCGCTTCATGCTGCGCAAGCTGCCCGGCATATTCGCCGCCGGCGAAATGCTGGACTGGGAAGCGCCCACCGGCGGCTATCTGCTGCAGGCCTCGTTTGCGACGGGGGCGGCGGCGGGCAGGGGCGTGTTGCAGTGGTTGGAGAAGTCGTAGGGGGGCAAAGGTGCGAAGCGCCGTGCCCACCATCTTTCCGCAATTGCGACGAGAAGTGGTGGGCACGCTTCGCTTTGCCCACCCTACGGCAGTGCACACTCAGCGCAGCTTGCCCCGCGCCGCGACCGGCAGCGTGCCGATGATCTCCTCGCCGCGCACCATCACCACCTCGTCCATCATGTTGACGACGACGCAGACATGGTTCGGCACGATGCGGACGACGTCGCCGACATTGGGGCGCGTGTTGCTGCGGGAGAGGTCGAGGAAGCCGTGCTCTTCCGCGAAACGCGCGATCTTGGCTTCGGGATGCTCGAGGATCAGGCCGTGGCCGTCGAGCCCGCCGGTGTCCGTCGTCAACGTCTTCGAGCCGGCGTCGAGGATGCCGCGCTCGGGCGCGGCGCGGCTCACCACCGTCGAATAGATGTGCAGCGCGCAGTCGTCCCAACCGGCGACGCCGGCCGCGACCTGCATGCGGTCGTTGTAGATGTAGGTGCCGAAGCGATGCTCGGTGCCGCCCTTGAGCTTCCCGAGATTCTTCAGGTTCGGCGTGCCGCCGGTCGAGACGATCTTTGCATCCAGCCCGTGCGCGCGCACGCCGGCCAGTGCTTCGTCATAAAACTTCTGCGCGTCGGCCCAGCCGGTTTCGGTCGGGTACATCATGAAACCCGCGAATTGCAGTCCCTTCGATGCGGCGATCTCGCGGGCCAGCGCAATCGCCTCGGCCGGCGTCTCGACACCGGCGCGCTTGCGCCCAGTGTCGCATTCGACCACGACCGAAAGCGGACGGCCCGATGCGGCGGCGGACTTGGGCAGACCTGCAATGACGGTCGAATTGTCCGCGGCGACCGTCATGTTGGCCTTCGCCTGCAACGCGCCGAGGCGCGCCATCTTCTCTTCGCCGAGCAGATTGTAGCTGATCAGGATGTCGTCGATGCCGGCATTGGCCATGATCTCGGCTTCACCGAGCTTCTGGCAGGTGATGCCTTTCGCCCCCGCCGCGACCTGCATCTTCGCGATGGTCGGGTTCTTGTGGGTCTTGATGTGGGGGCGGCTGGCGACGCCGGCGTCGTCGCAGGCCTTCTGGATCCGCGCGATGTTGCGCTCAACCCTGTCCATGTCGATGACGGCGCAGGGCGTGCCGTATTCGCGGGCAATCTTGGCGGCGAGGGGAGTTGTCATGGGTTAAGCCTGCTCTATTTCTTCGCGAAGCATTTCAAGTTCGAGCCATCGCTCTTCGGACGCCGACAGCTCTTCATGCGCCTTGGCGATGGCGGCTGACGTGTCGTCGAATTTCTTGCGATCCTTGGTATAGAGGTTGGGATCATCAAGCACGCGTTGCAGCTTTGCAATGTCGGCCTGCAAGCCTTCCATCTTCTTCGGCAGCGTTTCCAGCGCGTGCTTTTCGTTGAAACTCAGTTTGCGCTTCGGCGCGGACGCGGACGCCGCGGCTCGTTCCTCTTTCTTCTCCGCAACAGGTTGTGCCTTCGCCGTCTCGCGTGTCAGGTCGGCGCCGCGCTGTGCCAGCATGTCGCTATAGCCGCCGGCATACTCGATCCATTTGCCGTTGCCCTCAGGTGCGATCACGGAGGTGACGACGCGGTCGAGGAAGTCGCGGTCGTGGCTGATCAGGATGACCGTGCCCTCGTAGTCGCCGAGCATCTCCTCGAGCACGTCGAGGGTTTCGAGATCGAGGTCGTTGGTCGGCTCGTCCAGCACCAGAAGGTTCGAGGGTTTCGCCAGCGCACGTGCCAGCATCAGCCGGCCACGCTCACCGCCCGACAGCACTTCCACCGGCGTGCCGCGCTGCTCCTGCGCAAACAGGAAGTCCTTCATGTAGCCGACGACATGCTTCGGCTTGCCGCCGACCATGATCTGGTCGCCACGGCCGCCGGTCAGGGCTTCGGCCAGCGTCGATTTGGGATCGAGGCTTTCACGGTGCTGGTCGAGGGTCGCGATCTCCAGATTGGCCCCGAGCCGGACGGTACCGGAGTCGGGCTGCGCGCCGCCCGTGAGCAGATTGACCAGCGTGGTCTTGCCGGCGCCATTGGGACCGATGATGCCGAGCCGGTCGCCGCGCTGGATCCGGGTCGAGAAAGTCTCGACGATCCTGCGCTCGCCATAGGCTTTCGTGAGGCCTTTTGCCTCGATCACCAGCTTGCCGGATTGCTCGGCTTCGGCGGCCGCGAGACTGGCGCTGCCGGCGGTGCCACGATAATTGCGGCGCTGGTCGCGCAGCGCATGCAGATTGGCGAGCCGCTTGACGTTGCGCTTGCGGCGGCCGGACACGCCGTGGCGCAACCAGTGCTCCTCATCGACGATCTTGCGGTCAAGCTTGTGCTGGTCGCGCTCTTCCTCGGCCAGCACTTCGTCGCGCCAGCTCTCGAACGAGGCAAAGCCGCGGTCGATCTGCTTGATCCGGCCGCGATCGAGCCATGCGGTCGAACGCGACAGATTGGTGAGGAAGCGGCGGTCGTGGCTGATCAGCACGAGCGCGCTGCGGCGGCTGTCGAGCTCCTTTTCGAGCCACTCGATGGTGGAGAGATCGAGATGGTTAGTCGGCTCGTCCAGCAGCAATATGTCAGGCGAGGGCGCCAGCACGCGGGCGAGCGCGGCACGACGGGCCTCGCCGCCGGACACGTTGGCCGGATTCTCGTTGCCGGTGAGGCCGAGCTGTTCCACCAGGTAGCGCGCCTGGTACGGATCGTCGCCGGGCGCGAGCCCCGCCTCGACATAGGCGAGCGTCGTCTTGTGATCGCCGAAATCCGGCTCCTGCGGCAGGTAGCGAACGGTGGCGCCGGGCTGCACGAAGCGTGTGCCGCCGTCGGGCTCGACGAGGCCGGCCGCAATCTTCAGCAGCGTCGATTTGCCCGAGCCGTTGCGGCCGATCAGGCAGACCCGCTCGGAGGGTGCGACGTTGAGCTCGACGCCCGACAGCAGCGGCGTGCCGCCAAAGGTCAGCCTGATGTCTTTCAGTTGGATCAGCGGCGGCGCCATGCTCAGCCTTGACTTGTTGCGGCCTGGTCGGCACGGCGGCGCTGGATCCGGCGCAGCGTCTGGTCGAGCGCCGACAGGAAAGCGGAGCGGTCGCGTGGCGCGAATGAGCGCGGGCCGCCGGTGACTTCGCCGGCCGAGCGCAGATCCGTCATCAGGTTGCGCACCGCCAGCGTCATCCCGATCGATTCTTCCGTGAACGGCTTCCCGTTCGGCGCGATCACGTCCGCGCCGGCCTTGACGCAGCGGCTCGCCAGCGGAATGTCCGATGTCACGACGACGTCACCTGGCTTGGCGCGCTCGGCGATCCAGTCGTCGGCAGCGTCCATGCCGGCTCCGGCCGCGATGCGCTCGATCAGCGGATCGTGGGGCACGCGAATGAAATTGCCGGCAACGACGCTCACGGGCACGCCGTGCCGGAGCGCGACGCGGTAGATCTCGTCCTTCACCGGGCAGGCGTCGGCATCGACATAGATGCGGGTCGGGGTGTCATTCATTCGCCGCGTGGTACCCCATCCGGGCCGCAAAGGCGAGGGGATTGACCGATGTTCCCGGGGCCCTACGATCGGCCTCGAACCAACAAGAATTCCAGGGAACGCCCGCCATGCCGAACCGGCTCGAAACCTACCGCGTCGCGGCCTACAACACCGCCAAGCAATCCGAGAACAAGATGCATGACGACACGGTGGCACGCCGCTTCGGCTTTTCCGGCGGACTGGTCCCGGGCGTCGACGTCTTCGCCTACATGATGCACGTGCCGATTGCCCGCTGGGGCCGCGATTTCCTCAGCCGCGGGCTGGTCGAGGCCCGCTTCATCAAGCCGGTCTATGATGGCGAGACCGCCGATGTCGACGCGACGGAGCACAATGAGCTGCTCACGATCGAGGTGTTCAGCCGCGCCGAGCTGTGCGCCACGGGCACGGCCGCGCTGCCGGCAGCGGCGCCCGCAGTGTCGTTGAGCGACTATGTGGCGGTGCCCGTCGCGGCCGAGCGCAAGCCCGTCAGCCCTGCAACGTTCGAGACCGGCAAGTGGCTCGGGACGACGCCGCGCCGTTGGGCGGGACAGGATGCGGCCGATTACCTCACGGATGTCAGGGAGGCCGATCCGATCTTTGCGCGCGAAGGTCTCGGCCATCCCGGCCTGATCCAGCGTGTCATGAACCGCGTCCTCGTCGACAACACCATCCTGGGCCCGTGGATCCATGTCGGCAGCCGCATGCAACTGCTGTCGGCCGCGCGCGCCGGGGACGAGATCACCGCGCGGGCGAAAGTCACCGCGAACTACGAGAAGAAAGGCCACCGCTTCGTCGAGCTCGACGCGCTCGTCGTCGCCAACGGCACGACGCCGCTGGCGCATTGCCAGCACACCGCGATCTACCAGCCGCGCGAGCAGGCGGCGGCTTGACTTCACCTCTCCCCGCGAGCGGGGAGAGGTGAACAACAACTACGCCGCCTTTGTCTTCGCGTCCTGGATCGCGCGCCACACCCGCTCCGAGGTCAGCGGCATGTCGATGTGCTTGATGCCATGGTCGGAGAGCGCGTCGAGCACCGCGTTCACCACCGTCGACAGGCTGCCGGCGCAGCCGGCTTCGCCGCAGCCCTTGCTGCCGAGCGGATTGGTGGTGGCCGGCACGGGGTGATCGCCGACCGTCATGTTCGGCACGTCCCCGGCGCGGGGCAGGGCGTAGTCCATCAGCGAGCCCGTGATCGGCTGGCCGCTGTCGTCGTAGCGGATATGCTCCATCAGCGCCTGGCCGATGCCCTGGACGACGCCGCCATGGAGCTGGCCTTCGACCAGCAGCGGGTTGATCACCGTGCCGAAATCGTTGACCGCGCTGTAGCGCACGATCTGCACCACGCCGGTCTCCGGATCGATCTCGACCTCGGCGACGTGGCAGCCGTTCGGGAACGCCGAGGCGACCGGTTCGCTGGTGTGGTCGACGTCGAGCGAGTCGGGCACGCCCTCCGGCACCTTGCCGTCATGCAGCTTCCTGGCGAGCTCCATGATGTCGATGCTGCGATCGGTGCCGGCGATCGTGAAGCTGCCGCCTTCGAATTCGATGTCGGCCTCGGACGCCTCGAGCATGTGCGCCGCGGCGCGCTTGCCCTTTTCGATGACGAGCTTGGCTGCCCCTACGATGGCCTGGCCGCTCGCGGTGATCGAGCGCGAGCCGCCGGTGCCGTTGCCGGTGTGCACGATGTCGCTGTCGCCCTGCACGAGCTTCACGCTCTCGAAGGGAACGCCGAGTTGCTCGCACAGCACCTGCGCGAACGGCGTCGCATGGCCCTGGCCGTAATCGAGCGTGCCGGTGATCAGCTGCACGGAGCCATCGGCATCGAACACGATCTTGCCGAGCTCGGGGCTCGGCGGCGCGGTGACCTCGAGATAGGAGCCGACTGCGATGCCGCGCAGCTTGCCGGCCTTCTTGCTCTCCTTCTTGCGCTTGGCGAAGTTCTCGTGGTCGGAGATTTCCAGCGCCTTGTTGAACACGGCCTGGAAGTCGCCGCTGTCATAGGTGACGCCGGAGGAGGCCGCAAACGGGATCTGGTTCGGCTTGATGAAATTGCGCTTGCGCAGGATGAGCCGGTTGATGCCCATCTCGTCGGCGGCGCGGTCGATCAGCCGCTCCATGTAGTAGTTGGCCTCGGGCCGGCCGGCACCGCGATAGGCGCCCATCAGCGTGGTGTTGGTCAGCACCACCTTGATGTCGACGCCCATTAGCGGCGTGCGATAGACGCTGGCGAAATTCTTGCCGGTGTTGAGCGAGAGCGGACCGGGCGCAACGCCGGTGATGTAGGCGCCGAGATTGCCGTAGCCTTCGAGCTTGGCGGCGAGGAAATGCCCCTCGGCATCGAGCGCCAGCTCGGCGTGGATCTTCTGCGCACGGCCGTGGCTGTCGGAGAGGAAGCTGGTGGAGCGCTCGTCGAGCCACTTCACGGGACGGCCCAGCGCTTTCGCCGCATACAGGATGCACATGTATTCGGGATAGTTGATGTTCTTCATGCCGAAGGAGCCGCCGACATTGGCGGTGAGGATGCGCACCTTCTCGTTCGGCACCTTCAGGTTCTTGGCGAGATTGGCGCGGTTGCCGGCCACGCCTTGCGTCGGGACCTGAAGCGTGTAGCGCTCGGCCGTCTTGTCGTAGGAGGCAAGGCCGACGCGCGGCTCCATCGAGACCACGGCGACGCGGGTGTTCTCGATGTCGATCTTGGTGACATGGGCGGCGCTGGCAAACGCGGCATTCACCTTGTCCATGTCGCCGTAATGGTAGTCGAGCGCGACGTTATCGGGGATGTGGTCGTAGAGCTGCGGTGCGCCGGGCTTGGCGGCTTCCTCGGGGTCGGTCACCGCCGGCAGCTGCTCGACGTCGAGCTCGACCGCCTCGGCCGCATCGCGCGCCTGCGCCAGTGTCTCGGCCACCACGAAGGCGACGGGATCGCCGACGAAGCGTACCTTGTCGGTCGCCAGCGGCTGACGGTTGGTCTGGAGCAGGGGCGAGCCGTCGCGGCTCTTCAGCGGCAGGCCGCAGGTGAAGGGCCCATAGCCGGCGGCATCGAGGTCCTTGCCGGTCCACACGCCCAGCACACCCGGCATCGCCTTGGCGGCATCGATGCCGATGCCGCGGATGACGCCATGGGCGTGGGTGGAACGGACGACCACGGCGTAGGCCTGGCCGGGCAGGTTGAAATCGTCGGTATAGCGGCCCTTGCCGCGCACCAGCGTGTCGTCCTCCTTGCGGCGGACGGGTTGCCCGACACCATACTTTTGCAGTGCAATAGCGTTTTCGAGCGCGGACGATTTGGTGTGTTCTTGCATGGAATTGACCTGAAAAGCCGGCATTTGCGCATTTTTGCGGCAGCGGGGGACCGGACTTCCTCAGATAACCCACCACCCCGTTCACGACAACGCACGAATGGGCATGGTCCTATGTGATGCGTTGTTGCGCAGGCCTGAAGCGCTGCTAATGTTTCAGGCGAAAAAGCAATTCCAGACCGGCCCGTCGGGCCGCGGAAAGACAGTTTGTATGAATGACCACACGCGGCTCCGCGACGGCCATGGGCTGCACGGTGAGCTGGAGGGGTCGATGGCGGCGGTGGCGTTGGCCACCGAACCTTCCGTCCCCGCACAGGCGGGGGGAACCGGCGTCTATGCGGCGCTGGACCTCGGCACCAACAATTGCCGGCTGCTGATTGCCTGTCCGACCCAGGACGGCTTTCGCGTGGTCGATTCCTTCTCGCGCATCATCCGGCTCGGCGAGGGCGTTTCGGCCACGGGCTGCATCAGCGACGCCGCGATCGAGCGTGCCATCGCGGCGCTGAGCATCTGCCGCGACAAGATCAATCTGCGGAAGGCGCGGCGGCTGCGGCTGATTGCGACCGAAGCCTGCCGCGCGGCCTCGAACGCGGAAGGTTTCCGCAGCCGTGTCGCGGCCGAGACCGGCATCGAGCTCGAGGTGATCGACCGCGAGACCGAGGCGGCGCTTGCCGTGCTCGGCTGCTCGCCGCTGGTCGACCCCAGAGGCCGTGGTGCGATCCTGTTCGACATCGGCGGCGGCTCGACCGAGCTGGTGCGGATCGAACGCGACCGGGAAAACCCGGAGCCGCGGATCCGGGCCTGGATGTCGATCCCCTTCGGCGTCGTCACGCTTGCCGAGCAGTTCGGCGGCCGCGACGTCACGCCGGAGATCTATGCCGCAATGGAGCGCGAGGTCGCCAATCACGTCGCGCCATTTGCGGCGGAACACGGCCGCGACCTCGCGGACATGCATCTGCTGGGCACGTCGGGCACGGTGACCACGCTCGCCGGCATCCATCTCAATCTGGCGCGCTACGACCGCCGCCGCATCGACAGCATCTGGATGAACGATGCCGACGTCACCGCGACCATCAACAAGCTGCTCGGCATGAGCTACGAGGAACGCGCCGGCAACAACTGCATCAGCGTCGAACGCGCCGATCTCGTGCTGGCCGGCTGCGCCATCCTCGACGCCATCAGGCATGCTTTCCCGCTGCCGCGGCTGCGCGTCGCCGACCGCGGCTTGCGCGAGGGCATGCTGGTCGAGATGATGCGCGAGGACGGCGCGCTCAGGAGCTGGTGAGATGGCCAAGGACACCACCGGCCGCTTGCACGTTCAGGTCAAGACCGGCGGCAAGCGCAAATTGTCGTCGAAGCTGTGGCTGGAGCGGCAGCTCAACGATCCCTATGTCGCGAAAGCCAAGGCGGCGGGCTATCGCTCGCGCGCGGCGTTCAAGCTCCTGGAGATCGACGACAAGTTTCGTCTGCTGAAATCGGGCATGGCCGTGGTCGATCTTGGCGCGGCGCCCGGCGGCTGGAGCCAGATCGCGGCCAAGCGCGTCGGCTCCACCGAAGGCAAGGGCAAGGTCGTCGCGATCGATCTGTTGGAAATGCCGGAGATTCCCGGCGTCGATTTCGCCCAGCTCGACTTCATGGACAACGACGCCCCCGGGAAGCTCACCGCGATGCTGGGCGGCGGCGCCGACGTCGTGATGTCCGACATGGCCGCCAACACCACCGGCCACCGCAAGACCGATCAGCTTCGCATCGTCGGCCTGGTCGAGACCGCCGCGGCCTTTGCTTGCGACGTGCTCAAGCCCGGCGGCACGTTCCTAGCAAAGACCTTCCAGAGCGGCGCCGATGCCGAACTGCTCGCCCAGCTCAAGCGCGACTTTGCGACGGTGCGTCACGTCAAGCCCGCGGCGAGCCGGCAGGATTCGTCCGAGCGCTACGTGCTGGCGACGGGATTTCGGGGCGCTCCCGGGCACGAGCCGTACGTATCCTCTCGATCAGATGGCTAGGCGAACAGAAAATCATTCGCGCTCAGGTTTACAATTCCTGCGATCGTGAGGTCGTTATTTGCATCGAAGTGAATGATGGTGTCTCCCGCGGTGACCTCGATGCTCAAATCGTCAAGGGCGTGGATGTCATTCGCTCCCAAGGCCGTGAGGTCGATTTTATCGCGCCCCTCTTGGAAATCGGCCGTGTCATGCCCGTTCTGGGCGGCAAAGACGAACGTATCCGCGCCGTATCCGCCAAACATGCCGTCGTTCCCGATGCCGCTCACGAGGGTATCGTTGCCATCGCCTCCATTGAGGACATTTCCCGACCCACCGAACACTGTGAGTTGGTCATTGCCGGTACCGCCAGTGAGGAAGCTCGATCCGAGCGAACCTGGCGCAACGGTTGCGGTCAGGACATCGTTTCCAGCGCCGCCATTCAGGCGGTTCTCGGCAGTAGAATTGTCTGTAACCGCAGGATCAGGAGTTGCCGAAAGAAACGCAGTGAGCTGGTCATCTCCAGCGCCGCCATTCAGAACGTTCGCGACATCGTATAGAGCTTGCGCCGGACCAAATCCACCGTGAGCTACAGCGTCGAGATGCGCCGTGAGATTGTCTCGTCCAGTGCCTCCCTCGAGCTGATTGAGTGCGTGAACAAACCCGCCAAGCGCGGTGGAGTTCGCGATCAGACTGTCATTGCCGCTCCCGCCATCCAGATAATTCGTGACATCCGTGACGGCGTTCTCTCCATCGGTCGAATGAGACGCCTCGAGAGTGTCGTCACCGTCATCGCCCCAGAGCTGGTTGATACCTACCGGAGTTCCGGCATTGGAGTCGGTCAGGTTGAGGGCGTGCAGGACGTCGTTGCCCCGGCCACCGTGCAGCTCATTGGTGACCAAATCGGTTTGATTGGATACGCCCTCGGCGTTTGCATTCAATTCATCGTTGCCGGTTCCACCGAAGAGCACGTTGCTGGCTGTGCCGTGGAGCGCAGAGAATTCCGTTTCAGCATGAGCGGTGACGTGGTCATTGCCCGAACCGCCGTCGATGATGTTCAAGGCGATACTGTTTCCGAAGGCGTTGCGACCATCGGCAACGGCGTTGATGGTATCGTTGCCGCTTCCGCCGATCACATCGGTCCTTACCGTTACATCTCCGAGCACAGGAAGCGCCACATTTGCCGTGGCGCTGATAGTGTCGTTCCCCGTGCCGCCATTGAGCAGCACATCCGCGACCTGCTCCGGGCTCTGAGGCGTGATCCCACCTTGGAGAGTGACGGTCGCATTGAGGTCGTCGTTGCCTGTTCCACCGAACTGAATCGCAAGTCCATGCAAGGGCGCATCGCCCTGAAGCGCGACGATGATATTGGTTGTCAAAGTGTCGTCGCCGCTGCCGCCGATCAATGCTGTCCGGTTGAATGCGCTGTCCAAGTGATCGTTGCCGGCAAGTCCCAACACAATGTCGCCTTCGGCACGCGCGCTCAGGACATCGTCGTGTCTGCTGCCGATGATCAAACTGTTGACCGGGTCCAAGAGGGAGAGCCAGTCAAAGGTTGAAAAATCTGCGAGAGTTCCGTCGATTCCGACCGATTGTTGAGCGACCTGGCTTTTTGTTTGAATGGTATACGCCATGTTTTTCTCCCTGGGGGATCGGATAGCGAGGTCAACAAAACGCGGCGCCGGCATTCAATCCCACAAAGCGCGATTGCAACCGAACAATCGGTTCGCGCGCTGCCGCTCCACGAATTCCGCGCGTCGGAGCGCCACCGGGCCTGTCGCCGCCGGTCTGCATCGCTCTTCCCGTTGGGTTTCCGCCGCCAAAGAAGTCAATCGCTGCGAATTTTCCGCAGGTGGCGTCATTAAATCAAAAGTTGAATTAATGTCTAATCACATTTAATGTGCTTGATTTAAATGGGAGCAAATTAAATATTGCCGCGTTGGGTGATTTGATCCGCGCGATCCCAACGCAGGGAACGTCTGCGTCGCCCGCAAACGCGAGCAATGGCCTATCCCAGCCTTTGATCCCGCACGTTCTGTGTGTCCTCGCTCGCCGCCTTGACGGCCGCCTTCTCCGCGCCCTTGCCGGCGCCCTTGCGGCTGGCGATTTCCACGGCCTTGCGGCCGGAGATCTCGTGGCCGGCGTCGGCCGGCATCTGCCAGAAGAACCAGCTCGAGGCCGCCGAGGTCAGGCCCACCACGACGAAGGCCGGCATGAACACGGCGGCGTTGAGCTCGCTGACATGGCTGAACCACATCGTCGTCTCGACGCAGGCCGCGCCGACCGCGACGCCGGCGGAGACTGCGAGTTGCTGGTTGACGCTGACGAGCGTGGTGGCACGGCTCATCTGCGCGGTCTCGACGTCGGCATAGGCCACCGTGTTGATCGCGGTGAACTCGAGCGAACGGAAGAAGCCGCCGACCACCAGGATGACCATGATGATGAGCAGCGGCGTCGTCACGGTGAACAGCGCACAGACGCCCAGGAAGAACGCGCTGACGATCGCGTTCACGGTCATCAGATTGCGGAAGCCGAAGGTGCGGATGAGGCGCGCGGCCAGCGTCTTCATGCCCATGGCGCCGAGCGAGGACGCGAAGGTGACGAGGCCGGAATGGAACGGCGACAGGCCGAAGCCGATCTGCATCAACAGCGGCAGCAGGAAGGGCAGCGCGCCGATGCCGAGCCGGAACAGGAAGCCGCCGTAGATCGCCGCGCGCAGCGTCGGCAGCTTCAGGAGCGAGAAGTCCAGCACCGGCGATCCGGTCTTACGCGCGTGCAGGACATACAGAGTCATTGAGATCGCGCCGCCCACGACCAGGGCCGCAACCGTGCTCCAGGGCAGCAAATTGAGCCCGGCGACCGACAGGCCGAACGCGATGCCGGCAAGCCCGATGCCCGCGAGCACCATGCCGTAGAGATCGAACGGCTCCTGCGTCTCGCTCTTGATGGGATCGATGAACTTCAACGCCATGAAGATGCCGAGCAGCCCGATCGGGATGTTGATCAGGAAGATCCAGTGCCAGGAGGCGTAGGTCGTGATGAAGCCGCCGAGCGGCGGCCCGATCACGGGGCCGATCAGGGCAGGGACCGTCACCCAGGCCATCGCATTGACCAGCGCGCTCTTGTCGACCGAGCGCAGCAGCACGAGCCGCCCGACCGGCGTCATCATCGCCCCGCCCATGCCCTGCAGGATGCGCGCGAACACGAAATCGGTCACCGAGGTCGAGAGCGCGCAGCCGACCGAGCCGACCATGAACACGCCGACCGCGATCGCGAACACCATGCGCGCGCCGAACCGGTCGGCGGTCCATCCGCTCGCCGGGATGAACACCGCGAGCGACAAGAGGTAGGAGGTGATCGCGAGCTTCAGCGTCAGCGGGCTCGTGCCGATGTCGGCCGCGATCGCCGGCAGCGAGGTGGCGATCACCGTGGAGTCCATGTTCTCCATGAAGAGAGCAGTGGCCACGATCAGCGGGATGACGCGTTGCTTGTCGACCATGACGGATTGGTAATGAAAATCGGAAAGGAAGGGCGGAGTTGCGGCTTATCACCGCCGTCCGGCGGGGACCATTGCGGATCGACGCATGGCACCTAAATCCTGCGTGACGACGGTGCGACTCTCTTCCTCGTCATTCCGGGGCGCGCCTCTTGGCGCGAGCCCGCAATCCATCGGCCGCCGGGCTTGCTGCGGGATGGATTCCGGGCTCGCGACTTCGTCGCGCCCCGGAATGACGGGGATGGGGTCGTGCACCGGCCATCCCCGCCGAATTGACGTAAAAAGCCTGTGCATGGCTGGTCGGCAGTCCGAATTGCTTTGATTCGTCACGCAGCCGTGCTATCGACCCGCGTCAACCCCACCGATGGGCTCCGATTCTCCGGCGTTGCCGCAAGGTACGCCGAGGGCGGCGCTCATCCATAAGCATTTGCGGCAGGGCCGCAGGAAGGAGTTGGCAGATGGCCACGGTGCAACTTCAAGGCATTCGCGAAGCCTTCACGTTCGACGACGTGCTGTTGAAGCCGGGCCTCTCGGACGTCATGCCGGGCGAGGTCGACATCCGCTCCCGCGTCACCCGCGCCATTCCGCTCAACATCCCGATCATGGCTTCCGCCATGGACACCGTCACCGAGGCGCGCATGGCGATCGCCATGGCGCAGGCCGGCGGCCTCGGCGTCATCCACCGCAATTTCGACCCCGAAGGGCAGGCCGCCCAGGTGCGGCAGGTCAAGCGCTACGAGTCGGGCATGGTGGTGAACCCGCTCACCATCAGCCCGGATGCGACGCTGGACGATGCGCTCAAGCTGATGAGCGATCACGGCATCTCCGGCATTCCCGTCGTCACCGGCGCCGGCAAATCCACGCCGGGCAAGCTGGTCGGCATCCTCACCAACCGCGACGTGCGCTTTGCCACCGACCGCCGGCAAAAAGTCTCCGAGCTGATGACGCATGAAGGTCTCGTCACGGTGCGCGAGAACGTCAGCCAGGACGAGGCGCGGCGGATGCTGCACCAGCATCGCATCGAGAAGCTGCTCGTGGTCGACGAGCAATATCGCTGCGTCGGCCTCATCACCGTCAAGGACATGGAGAAGGCGGTCGCCCATCCGCTCGCCTGCAAGGACGCGCAGGGCCGCCTGCGCGTCGCCGCCGCCACCACCGTCGGCGACAGCGGCTTCGAGCGCACCGAGCGTCTGATCGATGCCGGCGTCGATCTCGTCGTCGTCGACACCGCGCACGGCCACTCTCGTCACGTGCTGCACGCCGTGAACCGCATCAAGCGTCTGTCCAACTCGGTGCAGGTCGTTGCCGGCAACGTCGCCACCACCGAAGGCGCGCAGGCGCTGATCGATTCCGGCGCGGACTGCATCAAGGTCGGCATCGGCCCGGGCTCGATCTGCACCACACGCATCGTCGCCGGCGTCGGCGTTCCGCAGCTCACCGCGATCATGGATGCGGTGGAAGCTGCGAAGAAGTCCGACATCCCCGTCATCGCCGACGGCGGCATCAAATTCTCCGGCGATCTCGCCAAGGCGCTCGCCGCCGGCGCCGACATCGCCATGGTCGGTTCGCTGCTCGCCGGCACCGACGAGACGCCCGGCGAAGTGTTCTTGTGGCAGGGCCGCTCCTACAAGGCCTATCGCGGCATGGGCTCGGTCGGCGCGATGGCGCGCGGCTCTGCCGATCGCTACTTCCAGCAGGACATCAAGGACACGCTCAAGCTCGTGCCTGAGGGCATCGAAGGCCAGGTGCCGTACAAGGGCCCGGTCGGCAACGTCATGCACCAGCTCGCCGGCGGCTTGCGCGCCGCGATGGGCTATGTCGGTGCGCGCGACATGAAGGAGCTGCACCAGAAGGCGCAGTTCGTCCGCATCACCGGCGCCGGCCTGCGCGAAAGCCACGTTCACGACGTCACGATCACGCGCGAGGCCCCGAACTATCCGGGCGGGGGTTAGTCCTCGGTCGCGGATTCAACTCCGCTCTCGTGCCCCGGACGCAGCGCAGCACCACTTCGGTGATGCGCTGCAGAGACGGGCCTATGTCTCCGAATGTTGCCATTTTGCTTTCCGGGTCCCGGATCTGCGCAGCAACGTTTCACGTTGCAGCGCGTGCGCCTCTGCGTCCAACCGCTCCATCGCTTTTGTATTGACGCGCCTCGCTGCCTCCGCTTCCGTTCGCGCCGAAGTAAAATCAGGAGGAAGCCATGTCCCAAGCCAAACGCATCGTTCTCGCCGCGCGTCCCGTCGGCGAGCCAAAGCCGTCCGATTTCCGCATCGAGGAATTCGCGGTGCCGACGCCTGCGGCAGGCGAGGTGTTGCTGCGCACGATCTGGCTCTCGCTCGATCCCTATATGCGCGGGCGCATGAGCGATGGTCCGTCCTACGCCGCACCGGTGCC
This sequence comes from Bradyrhizobium sp. 1(2017), assembly GCF_011602485.2. NCBI lineage: Bacteria > Pseudomonadati > Pseudomonadota > Alphaproteobacteria > Hyphomicrobiales > Nitrobacteraceae > Bradyrhizobium > Bradyrhizobium sp. 1(2017). The sequence goes on from NZ_CP050022.2 coordinate 3,587,630, forward strand.
GATCGGCGGCGTCATGGAAGGCGAGGCGGTCAGCGAGGTCGCGGCGTCCAACAATCCTGATTTCGCCAAGGGCGACATCGTCCGCATCCGCTCCGGCTGGCAGACGCATGCGATCTCCAACGGCAAGGGACTGATCAAGGTCGATCCGAAGCTCGGGCCGATCTCGACGTCCATCGGCGTGCTCGGCATGCCCGGCATGACCGCCTATACGGGCCTGCTCGACATCGGCAAGCCGCAACAAGGCGAGACCGTCGTCGTCGCCGGCGCCTCCGGCGCGGTCGGCTCGGCGGTCGGGCAGATCGCGAAGATCAAGGGCGCTCGCGCGGTCGGCATCGCCGGCGGCAAGGACAAGTGCGACTACGTGGTGAAGGAGCTCGGCTTCGACGAGTGTCTCGATCACCGCGAGACCGATTTTCCGGCCAAGCTGAAGTTCGCCTGCCCGAAGGGCATCGACGTCTATTTCGAGAATGTCGGCGGCGCCGTGTTCGAGGCAGTCTTCCCGCTGCTCAATCCGTTCGCGCGCGTGCCGGTCTGCGGCCTGATCGCCCATTACAACGACACCGAGGCTAAGCCGCCGAAATGGGCCGCCTCCATGATGCGCGCGACCCTGACCAAGCGGCTGACCTTCCGCGGCTTCATCGTGTCCGACTTCGCCGCCCGCCATGGCGACTTCCTGCGGGACATGTCGGCCTGGGTCCGCGAGGGCAAGGTCAAGTACAAGGAGTTCGTCACGGAGGGCCTGGATAGCGCTCCCGGCGCCTTCATGGGCCTTTTGAAGGGCGCCAATTTCGGCAAGCAGTTGGTGCGGGTGGGGCCGGACAAGGCTTAGCTGTCAGGCCGGAAGCGTCTCCTCAGGGCCTGGAGCGCCATCGTTGTTGCGCCGGCGTCACACGCCGGGCATCGATGGTTAACAAAGAGTAGCCGAACGGCCACACTTGCCCGCAAAACCCGCAAGTGTGACCGCCGGTTCATTGACGCCAAGTCGAAGGCATTGAATCATCGCGCATATTTTAGGTGTAGCGATGTTAGAGATCAGTGTTTTCTGCGTCATTCTGCTGGCCGCCGGATATTGGGTGGCGATGTTCGTCATGGGTCGCCACGACGACGTCATTCACGGCAAGTTCGTTCACGACGAGGAGGAGGGCGATTTTGCCCGACCCGCGATGCCGACGCCTCCGCCGCCGTTCCCGAAGCGTCCGGTCAAGGCCGGGCCGCCTGGCAGGCAGCTCGTTGCCGATGATGATGAGAGGGCGGGCAAGCCGGTGAACAGCGCTGCGCTGCAATCCTTGCTCGCCGCGATCCAGCAGGATCTGAAGAGCGTCGCGTAGGTCAGTGCTCGCCCATCTGGGCGAGGATCTCTTCGACGTCGATATCGCGCTGGCCCGCGGCTTTCATGTGGCGGACCTCGACGCTGTTCGGCTGGAAGCGGTACTCGACGAAGCCGGTCTCCTTGATCGCGATGCGGTCCTGTCGAGAGTCGTTGATCACGAAGCCGGTCGACGGCGCCCAGACGTGCCGGGTGTGGCGATGAGTGAAGTCGCGCCGCTGGTGCACGTGGCCGCTCGCGATCAGGCGCAGGTCCACATGCGCGAACATCTCGATCAGCCGGGCCCGCGCCGGCTGGGGCACGTAGCGGATCGAGGTCTCCGGCGCCTCTGGGTCGTCAGGCAGGTTGAGGAACACCGGCTTGTGCAGGAACAGCGCGACTGGCCTGCCATTGGTGCGCGCGATCTCTCGGGACAGCCAGTCGAACTGCTCGGCCTCGAAGCCGAGCTTCGAATTCATCACCAGCGAGTTCAAGCCGATGAAGCACCAGCCGGCGGCCTCGAACGACCAATGATCTTCGCCCATGATGTCGCAGAATTGCCGGCGGTGCGCCTCGCTGACCGGGGGCTTCGGCGCAGGCCCGATCGCGGTCGGATTGTCGCCGATGTCGTGATTGCCGGGCAGGTAGCGGCAGGCGACGGGCAGGGCGTCGTGCAGGCTCTTGGCGAATGCGACGTCGTCGCGGCTGGTGGGGCCATCGAAGGAGACGTCGCCGGTATTGATGACGAGATCGGGCCTGTCAGCGTCGATATGGTCGCTGACCGTCTCGAAGTTGGCAATCAGGCCGGGGAAGCGCCGGCCGAGATGGCTGTCGGAAATCTGCGTCAGGCGAAATTCGGACATGGCCCGATCATAGGCCGGGCCAAACGTCGGAACGATGACGGCGAACGCATCATCCGCGACCGAACAAAGTTTAAAGCACGCGGTAGCGGATCGTGTAGCCGTCCTGCGGAGCGACGGGGCCGGCCAGCGGCGAGGCGATGCGGTCGGCGAGGTGCCATGGGCCGAATTGCTCGCTGCGATGTGGCTCGGCAGGCAGACGGAGGCGGAATTCGAACGTGCCCTTGCCCGGCAGGTTCACCACGAGCACGCGGTCCGCGGTGCGGTGGTTGAGCGCCACCGCGCCTCGCAGCAGCGCGCGGCCGTCGGCGAGGTCGCGCACGCCATCGACCAGCGCCAGCGTCTGGTTGCGATCGGTGTGCAGTTCGATCTGGCTGTCGGTCACCCCCGTCAGCATCTCCCTGGGCATGCGAATCTCGAACTCGACCGCCGGCTTGGACGGGTTGAGGCCAAGATAGGCCAGCGCGGCATGGCGCATGTCGTAGGCGGCGAAGGCGAACAGGACGATCGCAGCCAGCGTGGCCAGGCCATGCCTGGCAACGTCACGCCAGGTCCGGTAGCTCAGGCGGAAATAGACCGTCATCGCCAGCGCCACCGCGAGCGCGGCGGCGATGCCCGCCAGCGCCGACAACAGGAGGCCATGCCGGCCGTCGGCGGATTGGGCGAAAAGGCTCGAGAGGATGTTCATGACGGTCTCGTCTCGGTCCCCGGAGGGACCAAAATCGCTTTGATTATCGACGTTTGGTCGCCAGATCGGGAACGCCGGTTCAAGTCGTTCATTGTCAGGGCCAAAAGTCGCGGCTAATGACGGTCGGCGGCAATTCGCCTCGCGGGAAAGTTCCGATGTCCGTTCAAATGGTCCTGCTGCCGGTCTTCGTGCAGGTCGCTCTCACCTTCGCGCTGTTGATCGGCATGGTGCTGGCGCGCCGCAAGACGCTGGTCTCGGGCGAGACCAAGATCCGCGACATTGCGCTGGGCGAGCCGAACTGGCCCAAGGGCGCCACACAGATCGCCAATTGCTACCGCAACCAGTTCGAGCTGCCGGTTTTGTTCTACGTCCTGATCGCGCTGGCCTTGCCGCTGCGCCGGGCCGATCTCTTCATCGTGCTGATGTCCTGGGTGTTCGTGGTGACGCGCTTTGCCCATGCCGGCGTCTTCGTCTCCTCGAACGATCTCGGCCGGCGCTCGACGGTCTGGCTCGCCAGCGTGCTGGTGCTGCTCGCGATGTGGATCTACTTCGCGCTGAAGCTGCTCCTGCTGATCTGACGGCTTGCGGAGGCGCATCATGCGCAACACAGAAAATTCTCGTCTGAAGGCACTGACATGACGCCCGCTGCCCGGCTGTCCGCAGCCATCGAAGTGATCGACACCATTGAGAAGGACCGCGTGCCCGCGGCCAAGGCGCTGAAGGAGTGGGGCACCGCGCACCGCTTCGCCGGTTCCGGCGACCGTGCCGCCATCGCCGGCCTCGTCTGGGACGTGCTGCGCCGCTACGCCTCGAGCGCGCATCTGATGGACGCCGACACCGCGCGGGCGCGCCTGATCGGCATGCTGCGCCTCGAGCGCAACATGGACATGCCCACCATGGCCGCGCTGTGCGACGGCAGCCGGTTTGCGCCTGCGCCGCTCACGGAGGCCGAGCAGGCCGCGCTCGCCTCGCGCTCCCTCGCTGATGCCCCGGCCGCAATCGCCGGCGACTATCCCGAATGGCTCGATCCGCATCTTGCAAAGGTGTTCGGGGAGGACCGCGTCAGTGAAGCCGCGGCGATGGCGAGCCGGGCCCCGCTCGATTTGCGCGTGAACACGCTAAAATCCAATCGGGACAAGGTGCTGCGCGCGCTTGCTCATCTTCATGCGAAACCGACGCAATGGTCCGCGACCGGCCTTCGCATCGAGCTTCCGGCCGATGCCCGCAACCCCGGCGTCCAGGCGGAGGAGGATTTCATCAAGGGCGGAATTGAAGTGCAGGATGAGGGATCGCAGCTTGCAGCCCAATTCACAGCGGCAAAACCCGGCGAGCAGGTGATCGACCTCTGCGCCGGCGCCGGCGGCAAGACGCTGGCGCTCGCCGCGCTGATGCAGGGCAAGGGCCGGCTGATCGCCACCGACCGCGACAAGCGCCAGCTCGTGCCGATCCACGAGCGCCTGTCGCGTGCCGGCGTCCACAATGCCGATGTCCGCACGCCCAAGGGCGAGGCGGATCCGCTGGCTGATATCCGCGCCTCGGCCGACCTGGTCGTGATCGACGCGCCCTGCACGGGAACCGGGACCTGGCGCCGCAACCCCGACGCCAAATGGCGGATGCGGCCGGGCGCGCTGGAGATTCGCCTGCGCGACCAGGCCGAAGTGCTGGAGCGCGCGGTTCCCCTGGTGAAGCCGGGCGGCCGCATCGCCTACATCACCTGCTCGGTGCTGTCGGAGGAGAACGGCGAGCAGGTGAGGGCGTTCGTCGCCCGCCATCCCGAATTTGCTGTCGTGCCGCCGGAGCAGACCGCAGGCGTGCTCTGGGACAAGGCGGAAGCCTTTGGCGAGGCCGCGCTGCAGTCCGAGGAAGGGTGGCTGATGACGCCGCGGCGGACCGGGACGGACGGGTTCTTCGTCTCGGTGCTGAGGAAGACGGGCTGAATTCAGCTCGTCATTCCGGGCTCGCCCTGCGGGCGCCCCCGGAATGACGGTGTCCCAAAACAATAGCCCCGCGAACCGAATCCGGTCGCGGGGCCTTTGTTGGTAGGCGCTTCTGCCGGTACGTCCGTGGTCAGAAGCGCCGTGCGCGGGCGTTAGCCGACGCGGAGATTGTCCGCCGAGGACTTGCCGCTGCGACGATCGGCGACGATGTCGAACGAGACCTTCTGACCCTCATTGAGGGAAGAGAGGCCAGCGCGCTCGACGGCGCTGATGTGCACGAACACGTCCTTCTGGCCGTCGTCCGGCTGGATGAAACCATAACCCTTTTGGGTGTTGAACCACTTCACGGTGCCCATAGCCATGGGAAATTCCTTTAGTTAGTTAGAGAGGTACGCACGCAGACCGGTACGCAGCATTGCGCCCATAGTCCTGATGAGTCGATGTTTGGAGAATTCATCTGAAGCGTGCGCGCCCGTCAGCAACGAAGCGAAGCGGCCCAGTCGTTCGGCCAAGTATCGATGATCACAATATAGCGAGGATTTGGGGCCACTTCAAGGCACCACCCGTGGCTCGGCATCTCCCGCGACTTTGCTATTTTGCGGTGCAAATTAACCGCTCGCGCGTCTCAGTCGACGATGAAGAGCGTCGCGCCGACGGCCGTCGAGGACCGATGGGCGGCGTCGCCGAAATCCGAAACCTGGTAGCTCATCCCCGCCGTCAGCTTGAATTTGCGCCCGTCGCGCAGCTCGCTGTCGAGCTCGCCCTTGAGCACGTAGAGCACGTGGCCGCGATCACACCAATGATCGGCGCGATAACCCGGCGAATACTCCACCATCCGGACCCGGAGATCGCCGATCTCGAGCGTGCGCCATTTGGCCTCGCCGGCCTCGCCGGGATGCGTGGTCGGCTCGACCTTGCTCCAGTCGGTGACGGTGAAGGGTGAGGTGGGGATTTGCATGGGGAGGAATCTGGCTCGATGCGGCGCACGCTTTTAGCCTATTCCGATCTCCGGGTCGTGCACTTTACCTGGGCGGCGAGGCCGTCAGAGCGCAGCCGGCCGCCTGCTGCATCCTGCTCGCATTGATGACCCAGACCAGGAGTGCAGCGGCGCTGATTCCGGAACCCAGCATGCAGACGCCGCTCCAGCCCGCCACCGCGTAGACCATGGTCGCCGCGATTCCGCCGGCTGCGCTGCCGATCGAATAGAAGACCATGTAGCCTCCGACCAGCCTGCTCGCTGCGTCGGGACGCGCGGCGACGATCAGGCTCTGGCTGGTGACGTGCACGGCCTGCAACCCGAGATCGAGCATGATCACGCCCGCAACGACGAACCAGAGCGAGGCATGCAGGGAGGCGATCGCGGCCCAGGCGACGAGCATCAACATGAGCGACAGTCCGGTGGTGCGTTGCGCCCATCCAAGATCGGCGAGCCGGCCGGCGTTGCGCGCGCCGAGCGCTCCGGCGAAGCCGGCGATGCCGAGCAGTCCAATCGTCGTATGCGACAGCGAAAAAGGGGGCGCCGAGAGCGGCAGGACGATCGACGTCCAGAACACGTTGAGATCGGCGAAGATCAGGAACGCAAACAAGGCCCGCTCGCGCAGGATCGGTTCCTGGGCGAACAACACCGCCGTCGAGCGCAGCAGCGACCGATACGAGGAGCCGGCCATTGTCGCGTGCGGGCCGCGAGGGAGGACGCACCACAGCAAAACCGCCATGGCGAGCATGAGGCCGGCCGAAACGAGGTAGACCGTGCGCCATCCGCCGATATCGGCAAGTGCGCCCGAGGCGAAGCGCGCCAGCAGGATTCCCCCGACAACGCCGCTCGTCACCGTCCCGATGGCGCGGCCCCGGCCTTCCGGTGCTGCGAGCGTTGCGGCAAAGGCGACGAGAATTTGAACGACAACGGCAAGCACGCCGACCAGTGCCAGTCCCGCGAGCAGCACCGCGGCGTGCGATGCGGTGCCGACGACCACCAGTCCGATCGCCGTCAATGCAATCTGGCCCGTGATCAGGCGCCGGCGATCCCAGAGGTCGCCCAGCGGCACGATCAGGATCAGGCCGAACGCGTAGCCGATCTGCGTGAAGGTCACGACCATGCCGATCGCTGCGGGAGCGATGCCGAAGTCCCTGGCCATCGCGTCGAGCAATGGCTGGGCGAAATAGATGTTCGCAACGCTGAGGCCGCAAGCCGTCGCCAGCAGGAGCGCCATGGCGGAGGAAAGCCCGGGCCCGGCCGTCCCGGCCTTGTGCATCGGGTTGGCGCGTTCGCTGCTGGTCATCTCTCGTCTCCGGCTCTTATTTGGTACTATAATAGGACCAGTTGCGCGTGCGGCTGTCTAGTCTTATTTTAAGACCAAATGGGAGGGAGACTTTGAAGCGAACGGGTTTTGCCAAGGCCGAATGCCCAGTGGCGCGTGCGCTGGATGCTATCGGGGACTGGTGGTCGCTCCTGATCGTGCGCGATGCCTTCGACGGGCTGCGTCGATTCGGCGATTTCCAGAAGAACCTCGGCATTGCCAAGGGCATGCTCAGCACGCGCCTGCAGAAACTGGTCGAGCTCGACGTGCTCGAGCTGGTTCCGGCATCCGACGGCAGCGCGTATCGGGAATATGCGCTGACGAGGCGGGGACGCGACCTGTTTCCCGTCATCGTCGGTCTGCGCCAATGGGGCGAGGCGCATCTTTACGCGCGTGGCGAGGCGCATTCCGACCTGGTGGACCAGGCCGGCCAGCCGGTCGGGCCGCTGGTGCTGCCGTCGCGAACCGGCCAGCCGCTGACCTGGTCGGACACGAAGGTGCGAAAGGCCAGTGCGCGCAAGCGCTGATGTCGCGACGCCGGCGAATTAATGAGGCAAATGGTTCGCCGATCCCTGCACGATCTTACCAGCCGCATTCAGCCGCAGATACTCGCAGATCTTTTTGCCCCGCTCGTTTTCGTAGAACACCACGACGCTATCCGGGCTGACGAACAGTTCGATCAGCGAGAAATGCAGCTTCGGCAGCAGCCCCAACGCCTTGCCCCAGTAAGCACGCAAGGCGGCCTTGCCGCGCAGGGTGCCGCTGGCATCGAATCCCAGCGCCGGGATGCGGTCCGAGGTCATCACGGCCGCCTCTTCATAGAGTGCGAGCACACGGTCGAGGTCGCGCCCATTCCAGGCCTCGATCCAGGTGCGGCCGAGCGCGGCGAGCGTCGATGGCGGGTGGTGCAGTGACATGGCGTTCTCCCTGATCGGCTCTGTTTCAACTGAGCCCAAATTAGGTCAATAATACTTACCTATGTGCCGCCTGTCCATGCCCAAAGAAGCATGTGGGCGCCCGGCCCCCGCGGTTGCGGGCAGTCGCTCCGTCGCGTATCTGCTGGCCATGACAGCAGCACAGAACGACCGCTCCGCGTCGACGCCCTCGGTGGCCTCGGCGCACGACAAGATTCTCATCGTCGACTTCGGCAGCCAGGTGACGCAGCTGATCGCGCGCCGCGTGCGCGAGGACGGCGTCTATTGCGAGATCGTCCCCTTCAACAAGGCCGAAGAGGCTTTCAAGGAGATGAAGCCGAAAGCGGTGATTCTCTCCGGCGGCCCCGAGTCCGTGCATGAGGCCGGCTCGCCCCGCGCCCCGCAGCTGATCTTCGCCTCCGGCGTGCCCGTGATGGGCATCTGCTACGGCCAGATGACCATGGCGGCGCAGCTCGGCGGCGAAGTCGAGGGCGGCCATCACCGCGAGTTTGGCCGCGCCGATGTCGAGGTCAAGGCAGCGAGCAAGCTGTTCGAGGACGTCTGGTCGTCAGGCAGCAAGAACCAGGTCTGGATGAGCCATGGCGATCGCATCACCAAGATGCCACCGGGCTTCTCCGTCGCCGGCACCTCGCCGAACGCGCCGTTCGCGATCATCCAGGACGAGACGCGCAAATATTACGGCCTGATGTTCCACCCCGAAGTGGTGCATACGCCCGACGGCGCCAAGCTCATCCGCAACTTCGTCCGCAAGATCGCAGGCCTCACCGGCGACTGGACCATGCGTGCCTTCCGCGAGGAGGAGATCGCAAAGATCCGCCAGCAGGTCGGCAAGGGCAAGGTGATCTGCGGCCTCTCCGGCGGCGTCGATTCAGCTGTTGCCGCCGTGCTGATCCACGAAGCCATCGGCGACCAGCTCACCTGCGTCTTCGTCGATCACGGCTTGCTCCGCCTCGACGAAGCCAAGACCGTCGTCGACCTGTTCCGCCACCATTACAACATCCCGCTCGTCCACGTGGACGCATCGAAGCAATTCCTCGGCGAGCTCGAAGGCGTCACCGACCCGGAAGTGAAGCGCAAGACCATCGGCCGCCTCTTCATCGAGGTGTTCGAGCAGGAGGCGAAGAAGATCGGCGGCGCCGATTTCCTCGCGCAAGGAACGCTCTACCCTGATGTGATCGAGAGCGTCTCCTTCACCGGCGGCCCCTCGGTGACGATCAAGTCGCACCACAATGTCGGCGGACTTCCCGAGCGCATGAACATGAAGCTCGTCGAGCCCCTGCGCGAGCTGTTCAAGGACGAGGTGCGCAAGCTCGGGCGCGAGCTCGGCCTGCCCGAAATCTTCGTCGGCCGCCATCCGTTCCCGGGCCCGGGCCTCGCAATCCGCTGCCCCGGCGACATCACCCGCGACAAGCTCGACATCCTCAGGAAAGCCGACGCCGTCTACATCGACCAGATCCGCAAGCACGGCCTCTACGACGAGATCTGGCAGGCCTTTGCGGTGCTGCTCCCGGTGAAGACCGTCGGCGTCATGGGCGACGGCCGCACCTATGACTACGTCGTGGGCTTACGCGCCGTCACCTCCACCGACGGCATGACCGCGGACTTCTACCAGTTCGACATGAAGTTCCTGGGCGAGACCGCCACGCGCATCATCAACGAGGTGAAGGGCGTGAACCGGGTGGTGTACGACGTGACGAGCAAGCCGCCTGGGACGATTGAGTGGGAGTGAGGAGGATGCCTATTCGATCTGTCGCGCTCCGACGAGGCTGCGCCGCGTAGATCATGGGATTTGGGGTATTCATTCATCGATCGGACTCGATCTACGATGACAGCCCGGCTGAACGATATCAGTTTCCCGGTCAGTATCTGCGTCGCGTCGAAGCCTGTATCGGCGATTGGATCATCTATTACGAACCGAGCAAGGTAGCCGAGACGCGCGGCTATTTTGCGATTGCGCGGGTTCAGCGGGTTATTCCTGACCCAGCAGCTTCGGGGATGTATCTCGCTCTAATCGAGCCCGGAAGCTATCTGGATTTTGCCAATCCGGTCGCTTTCAACGGGCCGACAGGTCCCGTGGAGCGGGGCGTCCTGAATGAGCAGGGGCGAATTTCGGGACGCGCTCAGTCGGCAGTCCGTCCAATTTCGCCCGACGATTTCAATAGAATATTCGAGCTCGGTTTTGCGGAAGGTGCTCCATTGCTGCCCCGAGTTGATGCCGATGTTCGGCTATCTCAATTCGAAGAGAGAGAGCAGGCGCCGTTCATCTTTGAGCAGCAGCGCGATCGCGTCAGCCTTACAGTATCGCGAGTTCTGCGCGATCGCGTTTTTCGTCGGATTGTATTGCGCGCCTACGACGAGCGTTGCGTCATTACTGGGCTAAAGCTCATTAATGGAATGGGACGCGCAGAGGTCGCGGCGGCGCATATTCGCCCGGTAGAGGCAAACGGGCCGGACATCGTAAGCAACGGGATCGCACTATCCGGCACCGCTCATTGGATGTTCGATCGTGGTTTGATTAGTTTGGCGGATGATCTGGAAATATTGATCTCGCGTCAGACAAACGATCTGGAAGGAGTTCGATCGGTCATCAACAAGACTGGTCGTGCGCTTGAGCCAAGAAGACCGTCGGATCGGCCGCATCCACATTTCCTGCAGTGGCACCGCGAACATTGCTTCAAGCAATAGCGAGCTCCGAGAGTCACGCGCTTCAGCCCGGCACAAGTGCTTGATGTGGACCGCGCTCTTGCACGCTACGACCTCAGCTACACCGACGGCATCGCGGTGCTGCATCGGGGCAAGCTGATCTATGAGCGCTACTTTGGCGCGTTGAAGCCGCACAAGCCGCGTATCTCGATGTCGGTGACGCCCTACGGTCTTCGATCTATCGCCGCTCCTGAAACCCTCGTCCTTCGAAGATCGCAGGCATCGCCCTCTCGATCCGCGCAGTCCTCGTCGCGGATTGCTTCGCGCCGGTGAAGTGAAACAAATATCCCCGTTGCCGGCCCGGCGTCAGCGCCTCGAACGCGCGCTTGAACTTCGGGTCTTTGCGGAACTTGTCTTTTAGCTCGTCAGGGACGGGTAACTCGCGGGGTTTCGTCTCGACCTTCAGTCCGGCCTTCGCCGCCGCCATGGCCTCGCGCAAATAGGCCTTGATGGTGGACGTCTTCGCTGCGATCTCCTTGACGCCGGTGAACTTCATCACCCGGCCGGCCTGAACCTGCCCGAGCTGTACCAGCAGCTTCTTCGGGTCCTTCAGCAGCGCACCCTGGAAGAAGCCCAATGCGCAATATTCCTTGAAGTCCTGGATGATGACGACGTTTTTCCCATCCAGCGTGTAGCAGGGCTTTCCCCACTTCCGCTCCTCTTTCAAGTCGAACCCGGACAGGATCGCTTGCAGCTCGGCAATCTCGGCCTGCCACCGCTCTCGATACGCCATCTCCAAGCTGCACCTCCGTTGTTGCACCACGCCGTCTGATGATACGACGATCCATCACCTCTGGAGCAAGTGTTCATGTCAGTTCCCGCCGCCGCCAGCCAGCAGCCTGCACCCGCCACCGACCCCGAAACCCTGGGCTGGATGCAGGGCTTCCCGCCGTCCCCCGACCGCACCATCACCTTCCAGGACGGCTCGTTCCGCAGCTTCCCAGAGCTGCGCTGGGCCTGGAGCAACATCCGCCAGCTGGTGCCGACGGTGAATGTCTGGCGCGGGGCGGGGCCGGCGTCGGTGTTGCCGCGCCAGGACCACGACATCGGCGCGGTCGGCTCGACCACGTTGGACGGCCGGCCCATGACCTTCGCAAACATGCTGGAGGAGACCTACACCGACGGCATCGCGGTGCTGCATCGGGGCAAGCTGATCCATGAGCGTTATTTCGGCGCGTTGAAGCCGCACAAGCCGCATATCGCGATGTCGGTGACGAAGTCGTTCACCGGCGTTCTCGCGGGCATGCTGGTCGCGGAGGGCACGATCGATCCGCAGGCACCCGTGACCGACTATGTGCCGGAGCTGAAGGCGAGCGCGTTCGGCGACGCGCGGGTGCACGAGGTCATGGATATGACCACGGGGCTGCTCTACACCGAGGTCTATACCGACAAGAATTCGGACGTGTGGGGCCTGCGGCGCGCCAACGGCATGGCGCCGATTCCGCCGGGTTACGAAGGCGCGACCACGATCTTTGACTTTCTCGTCGCGCAGAAGAAGCAGGGCGAGCACGGCAAGGCCTTTGCCTACAAGACCGTCAACACCGACGTGCTGGCCTGGATCGTCAGGCGCGCCAGCGGCATGACGCTGTCCGATCTTCTCTCCGAGCGCATCTGGCAGCCGATGGGCGCGGAGGAGGATGCGCATTATCACGTCGACCGCATCGGCACCGAGAGCGGCGGCGGCGGCCTCTCCACGACACTGCGAGATCTCGCCCGCTTCGGCGAGACCATGCGCAATCACGGCCGCTTCAACGGCCACCATATCGTGCCCTCGCAGGTGGTCGAGGACATCGCGCGCGGCGGCGACCCCGAAAAGTTCAAGCCGGCCGGCTACACCACGCTGCCCGGCGCTTCGTACCGCAATCAATGGTGGGTCAGCCACAACGCCCACGGCGCCTACATGGCGCGCGGCGTCCACGGCCAGGGCATCTACATCGATCCCAAAGCCGAGATGGTGATCGCGCGCTACGCCTCGCATCCCATGGCCGGCAACGCCGCCAACGACCCCGTCACGCTGCCAGCCTACATGGCGCTCGCGAAGGCGCTGATGGCGGGCGGGTGAGGGCGCCTAACGCACCTCGCGCCAGCGCAGCGGCAGCACGCCGTCCTGCCTGAAACTGTCGAGGAAGCGGAAGCGGGCGGCGTGCGGATTGGGGCGGGCCTCGATCGCCGTGTCGAAGTTCTGCACGACGTCGGTCTCATCATAGCCAGGCCAGGGCGGCAGGCCTGGGCCATTGGGGTTGCCGCGGCTCGCGAAATTCACCCAATAGCTCATCATCGTCCGCGCCAGTGCGCGGTCCTGTTCGGCCGGTGGCGTCGTGCTGCCGATCACCTGCTGCGGCGTCAGCGTGCCGAACACGAACGGGATCTCGGTGACGTGCGAGGCGATCGGCGTGTAGGGGGAGGTATAGCTGAACAGATAGCCGTAGACGGGCACGCGTCCGGACCGTCGATGCAGCCGCAGGCACTGCCAGCACTGCTCGCCCACCACGATATCGCCGGTGAGCGCGGCCGCGGACGCCTTGGCCTGCGCGTCTGATCCGGCAGGATAGACCTTGAGAAAATCGACCAGGCGCTCACGGCCGAACATCGCCTCAGCGGCGGCGAGAAAGGCTTTCGCCGATTGATCGGGAAGCGATTGCGCAGCGAAAGGGAATTCCTCGGTGGCATTCCAGCCCGCCAGCAAGGGGATCTGCATCTGTTCGCCGCGCAGGAATCGCCTCGCGGGCACGTCAGGCACCACGTGATGATCGATGCTCGGTGAGAAGGCCGCAACGACGGGGCTGGACTTGAAACTCCACGGGGCGGCTGCGTTCAGGCGGACGGCCGGCATGGTGCGCAAATCCGCGATCGACGCATTGCCTTGCTGTCGCGCGAAGGCGCGACCCCGCGCCCGGGCTTCATCGAAAGTCTGGAGCGGTCCATGCCTGCCATCCCAGAACGCGCCGCTCTGTCCGATGGCCTTGTGAAACAATCCATGTGCGCGCGGCGAGGCCATCAAGATGCCGACGGCCATGGCGCCGGCGGATTCGCCGAACAGGGTGACATTATCGGGGTCGCCGCCGAAGCCCGCAATGTTGGCCTTCACCCAGCGCAGCGCCATCAATTGATCCTGCAGGCCGTAATTGCCTGACGGCGCTTCCGTGTCGAGATAGGGGTGGGCGAAAAAGCCGAAGATGCCGAGACGATAATTGAAGCTGACGACGACGACCCCCTTGGCTGCCAGCGCGCCGCCGTCGGTCGCGGGGTTCGAAGCGGAGCCGAACTGAAAACCGCCGCCGTGAATCCACACCATCACGGGCCGCTTCTCGTCGGCGTGCTTCGCTGCGGTCCAGACGTTGAGATAGAGGCAATCCTCGTCGCGCGGTCCCGGCCGATGGTCGTTCTCCAGCGCCGACAGGCAGCCTGCGCCAAAGACCAGCGCATCGCGAACACCGTCCCAGGGCGCCGGCGGCTGCGGTGCGCGCCACCGCAGCGGTCCGACCGGCGGTGCCGCGTAGGGAATGCCCTTGAACGCCAGCACGCCGCGTGCATCCCGCGGGCTGCCACGCACGAAGCCGGCGTGGGTGCCGATCTGCCGTCCAAGTTCGGTTGCTGTCGAGGCCTTGAGGGCATGCATGGTCGTATCTCTCAATCGCGGGCCCGCGGCCGCCGCGTCGTGAGCGGGCTTTCACGCGGAAACCTATCGACTTCGGTCTTGGATGAATTTAGATATTCAGCCAATCAATGACTAAAAAACCGCAAGCATGCGCCAGCCCCTTCGCTTCCCCTGGTCGAATCTCGATGTCGATGACCTTTCCGCGCCGGTCATCGCCGTGCGCGTTGACGTGGTTGGGACCAAGGGGGAGGTGCCCGATCATCGGCATCGCAAGGGCCAGCTTGTGTTCGCGCTGGGCGGCGGCGTGACATGTCGCGTTCCCAACGGTCTCTGGATGGTGCCACCGCATTGCGCGGTGTGGATTCCCGGAGGCATGCAGCACAGCAATCTCGCGACGGCGAACGCCCGGCTGTTTTTCCTCTACATCGAGCCTGACATCGTCGATCTGCCGGATCGATGCTGCACGCTGTCGATCTCGCCGCTGCTGCGTGAATTGATCGTCGACTTGTCCGATCACGTCGGCGACGACGAGGCGAGGCGGGAGCTGCTGGCGAGCGTCCTCCTGCGCGAGCTCCCCCGCATGCCGGTTCAGCAGCTCCATCTGCCGCTCTCGTCCGAGCCGCGGCTGAAGAAAATCGCTACGACACTGGCAGAAAATCCCTCCGATCGCAGGACGCTGGCGGAATGGGCGAGGCGCGTCGGTCTCAGCGAGAGCAGCCTGGCGCGTCTCATCGTCAGCGAGACCGGCCTGACCTTCGGGCGCTGGCGTCAGCAATTGCACCTGATCGTCGCGCTGCGGGAGCTGACGTCAGGCGCAAGCGTGCAGCAGGTGTCCGCCGATCTCGGTTACGAGTCCGTCGCAGCCTTCATCACCATGTTCAAGAAGGCGCTGGGCAAGCCGCCGGCGAAATATCTGGCAAGTATCGCGAAGGATTCGTAAGTCCATCCCTGCCACAACCGCAAGATCGGTCGAGCAGACCATGGCCACATGCGCCTAACTGGGAGCCGCCACGGAGGAGGGACGATGAAGGCGGCGCTGCAAAACTACCAGGACCGGATGCGGCGGGTGCTGGAGCATATCGACCGGCATCTCGACGATGATCTGGCTCTCGAAACGCTGAGCGCTGTCGCGGCCTTCTCGAAATTCCATTTCCACCGGCAGTTCACCGCGACCTTCGGCCTGTCGGTGCATCGCTACGTCCAGCTGGCCCGCATGAAGCGCGCGTCGCATCAGCTCGCCCACATGGACGCACTCGGTGTCACCGACATCGCGATGAACGCCGGTTACGACGCACCTGATGCCTTCGCCCGCGCCTTTCGGCAACGGTTCGGGCAATCGCCGTCGTCGTTCCGGAAATCGCCCGTGTGGGAACCGTGGCTTGCGGCCTTCGGGCCTCTCGACCTCGCGAGGAGCAAGCTCATGCAGAGAAACTTCACCACCGGCGATGTGACGATCCGCGACGTGCCCACCACGAGAATTGCGATCATGGAGCACCGCGGCGATCCGGCGACGCTGCCCGCGACCATCCAGCGCTTCATCGCCTGGCGCAAGGCCGCCGGTCTCCACCCCAGCACACATCCAACCTTCAATGTCTGGCGGTCCGAGCGGCGCCCCGCGACGCCCGCCAATTACAGCGTGGACCTTTGCGTCGGCACCGACCGGCCGATCGCGGCTGTCGGCGAGGCGGTCAAGGCCGGTGAGATTCCCGGCGGACGCTGCGCCGTGTTGCGCGTCGTCGGTTACACCGACAATCTGGAGCCGGCCGCGCTCTACCTCTATCGCGACTGGCTTCCCGCCAGCGGAGAGGAAGCGCGCGACTTCCCGATCTATTGCCAGCGGCTGAGCTTCTTCCCGGACGTGCCGGAGCACGAGACGGTCGCGGAGCTTTTCCTGCCGCTGAAATAGCGACCTCGGCCTCCATGGTTCGAGACGCCCGCCGCAGGCGGGGTCTCGAAGGATGGGCCGCGGGCGAGCTCGCGCCTTACTCTCGCGCCTCTTGCCAATGCGGATAGGTGACGTAGGCGGTGACGGCGCCTTGCTCGTGCGAGCGGATCGTGACCGTCTCGCCCTTCGGCATGTGGACGATCTCGCCGGGACCCGCGGTGACGGTGCTGCCGTTGCTCGTGACCGAAAGCTTGCCTTCCAAAACGAGCATGACATCGTCAACCGTGAGCTTCTCGTCCAGGCTCTGGTTCGGCGCATAGCGGCCGAAGCCGATGGTGATCGGTCCGCCATGGCGCTGGTCGATCACATTGCCGGCGAAGATATCGCCGTCCTGTCCCGGCGAGCGTTCGAGCGAAGCATCGGAGATGGCGAATTTGCGAACTTTCATGAGTTCCTTCCGTCTTGACCAGGCCCGGCGGGTAGGGAGGGGACCGATAGACGCTTGAGCAGGTCTTTGGTTCGCATCGCCTTGCGAGGCGGTTTGACGCATATGAATATAAGTATTGACTTATATTAGTGTAGGCCGATATTCCTCCGCGAACGAACCAGTCGGGAGAAGCGCAATGGACATCGACGTCGCCAGGGTCCTGGGTCTTGTTACGCGTTCGGTGAGGAATTTCGAGAAGGACGGCAAAGCGGCGAGCGCAGTGACGCTGACGCGGCTTTACGACACCGGCATCGACGATCTCTGGGACGCCGTGACCAGCAGGGAGCGCATCCCGCGCTGGTTCCTGCCGGTCGAGGGCGACCTTCAGCTCGGCGGAAAGTATCAACTCAAGGGCAATGCCGGCGGCACTATCACCGCCTGCACGCCGCCGACCCATTTTGCAGCGACGTGGGAATTCGCCGGTGCGATGAGCTGGATCGACGTCAGCCTGGCAGCAGAGCGAAGTCAGGCGCGCTTGACGCTTGAGCATACCGCGCTGATCGAGGATCATTGGAATCAGTTCGGTCCGGGCGCGGTGGGCATCGGCTGGGATCTCGCGCTTGCGGGACTTGAGCGCTACGTTGCGACCGGGGCATCGGTGGACCATGAGACGGCCGAGGCCTGGATGGGCTCGCCCGAGGGCAAGGAGTTCATGACGACGAGCGGCGAGTATTGGCGCGCGGCACATGTCGCAAGCGGAGTGGATCCGGCTTCGGCCAAGGAGCGCTCGGACCGCACCATCGCGTTCTATCGCGGCGAGATGCCGCCCGATATCGCACATCCCGGCACGGGAAGCTGATGCACGCCTTCGAGGTCCTCGCCGATCCCGT
Organism: Bradyrhizobium sp. 1(2017); assembly: GCF_011602485.2. Classification (NCBI taxonomy): domain Bacteria; kingdom Pseudomonadati; phylum Pseudomonadota; class Alphaproteobacteria; order Hyphomicrobiales; family Nitrobacteraceae; genus Bradyrhizobium; species Bradyrhizobium sp. 1(2017). The sequence continues at coordinate 3,605,156 of NZ_CP050022.2, forward strand.
GCGCCGCCGCATCCTCGAGCTGCTGGCTCCCGGCGAAATGGCGTCCGGCGAGGTCGTCGAAATGATCGGGGCCGAGTTCGGCATCACGCAGGCGGCGGTCTCGCAGCACCTCAAGGTGCTGCGCGAGAGCGGCTTCGCCAACGTTCGGGCCGAGGCGCAAAGACGCCTCTATTCGGTCGACGTGGCGGGGCTTCGCGCGGTCGATGCGTGGATCGGCCAGTTCCGGACTTTCTGGGAGCCGAAGCTGGACGCGCTGGCGACCGAGATCGCGCGCGGCAAACGCGAGCGTCGCAACGCGCCAATGATCAAGCGCGGCGGGAAGAGGGCGTGAGCGGGCTCCATCCGAGCTACAGGAGCGTGTGCAGGGTCGCACTTCCGCTCATCCTCCCTACGAACTCCGCGCGATCTTCTCGAACTTCTTGATCAGCCGCTCCCGCTTCAGTCGCGACAGCCGCTGGATCCAGAACGTGCCTTCGAGCTGGTCGATCTCGTGCTGGTGGCAGACGGCGCGCAAGGCCTCCGATTCCTCGCTTCGTGTCTCGCCGTCGAGATCCTGATAGCTGATCCGAACCCGCGCATGGCGCTGCACCTCGTCGTTGACCCCGGGCATCGAGACGCTGCCTTCGCGGTGCAGGATCATCTCCGGCGATGCCCATGTGATCTCGGGATTGATATAGGTCTGCGGCCCGTCCTTGGGGGCGAGCTCGAGCACCACGACGCGCAAGGGCACGCCAATATGCGGCGCGGTAATGCCGATGCCGGGCGCGGCGCGCATCGTGTCGAGCAAATCCTGGGCGAGCTCGCGCAAGGCATCGTCGAACGCGGTGACGGGGCGGGCAGAGCTCGCGAGCCGGCGGTCGGGATAGCGGAGGATGGGGCGGACGGTCATGGCAAGCTCCTACCACTCACGGATCGTTGAAGCACCCCGGCTTGATTGTCTACCAACTGAAAGGTAGATCATTCGCCATGAGCAATCCATCCACCACGGCCGACGACATTCTCGCCTGCGCGCGCACGCTGATCATCGCGGGCGGCTACAACGGCTTCAGTTACGCCGACATCGCCGATGTCGTCGGCATCCGCAAGCCGAGCATTCATCATCATTTTGCCAGCAAGGTCGATCTGGTCCGTACCCTCGTGTCGCGCTATCGCGAGGAGGCCCAGGCGGGGCTGTCGGCGCTCGAACGCAACGTCGCAGATCCGGACGAGCAGCTCCGGAGCTACGTCGCCTATTGGGAGGCGTGCATCAAGGATGCGACGGCTCCGTTCTGCGTGGGCGCGATGCTGGCCAGCGAGCTACCGATCCTGCCCGAGGAGGTGGCGCTCGAAGTCAGGGCTCACTTCCGCTCCCTGGCCTCCTGGCTGACCTCGGTCCTGGAGCGCGGCAAGCGGCAGGGCCGGCTCCACCTCTCGAGCGCGGCCCGCGTCGAGGCCGAGGGTTTCATGGCGACCGTTCACGGCGCGATGCTGTCGGCGCGCGCCTATGGCGATCCCAAGATGTTCGGCACCATCACCCGGCCGCTGCTGGAACGGCTTTCCACCAGGCACTGACGAGATCGATACCGCCACAAGCCATCGCGGCGGCGGGAGGAATCCGCGTCGCATGAAACTACCAACTAGTAGGTATGGAGAAGACAATGAGACATCATGAAGTGACTTCAGACACGGCAGACCATACGCAATGGCTGAAGCAATATTACTTTCTGCGCGCCGCGTTTTCCCTCGCCTGGGTCATCGCAGCCTTTGCGATCGCGCCGTCCTCTGCGGTGATCGCGGCAACATTGCTCGTCGCCTATCCCGCATGGGATGCCGCGGCCAATTATCTGGACGCGCTTTGCAGCGGCGGCTTGAACCAGAACCGCACGCAGGGTTTCAACGCGCTGGTCAGCCTGGCGACCACCATCGCGGTCATCCTGGCCTTGCAGGTCAGCATGAACTGGGTGCTCGGAATCTTCGGAGCCTGGGCGATCCTGTCGGGATTGCTCCAGCTCGGCACGGCCGTGCGGCGCTGGAAGCTCTTCGGCGCGCAATGGGCCATGGTGCTCAGCGGCGGCCAGTCGGCTCTTGCGGGCGGCTTCTTCATCTTTCAGGCGTCGATGCCTGCCATCCCGTCGATCGCGAACGTCGCGGGCTATGCTGCGGTCGGCGCGCTGTACTTCCTGGTCTCGGCGGTCTGGCTGACCGTCGCAGGATGGCGGCGCGGCGCGGCCGCGTGAAGGTTACGCAACGGGCGTCACGCCGGATAAGGCGTGCCGTCCTTGTGCAGGAAGCGGCCGTCGGATGCCGGGCTCATCATGTCGACGTCGGAGCAGGTGATGAGATCCTCTCGCGAGCGCGAGCCGACCTCGAGATAGACCGCCGTCACATCCGACCTGTTGATCATGTGATGGCCGTTGCCGCTGGCCTTGGGGAAGGCCGCGCAATCGCCCGCACGCAGCACGGTTTCGCCGCCGTCCTCGATCAGCGTCACTTCGCCTTCGAGGATATAGACGAACTCGTCCTCGTGCGAATGCCAGTGCCGCTGGCTCGACCAGCCGCCCGGCGGCAGGCGCATCAGATTGACGCCGAAATCCGACAGGCCTCCGGCGTCGCCGAGCCGCTTGCGAATGCGCTCGGCGCAAGGCGCGTTGAAGGGAGCGGGATAGCCGGAGCCCTTGCGGGCCGGCACTGTGGCGAGGTCGATCTTCGGCATGGACAATCTTCCTGCGCGGCGCAAATGGTGGACCACATCGCGGCGCGTCGCTGGACGCGGTCGACGGATCATCACGATGGACGTCGTGGATGCGATCAGGTTCTGTGGGATGATGGCATTGTGCAGGTGTTTTGCCCGACGTGTCAAACCGGTCTCTGATGGTGCGAATTGTCGGCAAGGCTCGTGTCGTTCGGCCGGTCAATCTCCCGGTCGGTAAGTCTTTGAGAATGCAGGGGCCGGCTACTGTGCATGGGGTTGTTTTTCCAATTTTGTTGGCAGCTCACAAAAGCGTGCGGCAAAAATGACGTGGTCGTGTCGGTCGCCGTCGTTCCCGTTCGTCTTCCACCCAGACTGATCTGACGGGAGACCCGAATGACCCAATCCCCCTATCGCTGGGTGATCGTCGCCGCCGGCGGCTTGCTCGGCTGCGTTGCCATCGGCGGCATGTTTTCGCTGCCGGTGTTCCTGCAGCCGATCGCGAAGGACACCGGCTGGTCGGTGACCGGCATCTCCAGCGCGATGACGATCGGCTTTCTGGCCATGGCCTTCACCAGCATGGCCTGGGGTACGCTCAGCGACAGGTTCGGGCCGCTTCCGGTGGTGCTGACGGGATCGACCGTGCTGACGCTGAGCCTGTTCGCGGCGAGCCAAGCGACCTCGCTGATCGTGTTCCAGATCGTGTTCGGCCTCCTGGTCGGGGCGGCGTGCGCGGCGATCTTCGCGCCGATGATGGCGGCCGTCACCGGCTGGTTCGAGACCCAACGCAGCCTCGCCGTTTCGCTGGTCTCGGCCGGCATGGGCATGGCGCCGATGACGATGGCGCCGTTCGCGGCCTGGCTCGTCTCCGGCCACGACTGGCGCACCTCGATGCAGATCGTCGCGCTGGTGGTCGGCGTCATCATGATTCCGGTCTCGTTCCTGGTGCGCCGTCCGCCCGCGCTCGCGCATGCCGCGGCCGCGCCGGGGAGCGAAGGTGCTGCGCAAAGCGAGATGTCGACGGGTGAGGCGCTGCGCTCCCCGCAATTCCTGATCCTGCTCGCGACCAACTTCTTCTGCTGCGCCACCCATTCCGGCCCGATCATCCACACCGTCAGCTATGCCGTGAGCTGCGGCATTCCGCTGGTCGCGGCGGTGACGATCTACAGCATCGAGGGTTTTGCTGGCCTCGGCGGCCGCATCGCCTTCGGCTTCCTCGGCGACCGCTTCGGCGCCAAGCGCGTGCTGGTCTCGGGCCTGCTGCTCCAGGCATTCGGCGCGCTCGCCTATGTCTTCGCGCATCAGCTCGCGACGTTCTACGCGGTCGGCGCCGTGTTCGGCTTCATCTATGCCGGCACCATGCCGCTCTACGCCGTGCTCATCCGTGAGAACTTTCCGCTCAAGATGATGGGCACGGTGATCGGCGGCACGGCGATGGCCGGCAGCCTCGGGATGGCAACCGGCCCGCTCGCGGGCGGTTTGATCTACGACGCATTCTCGAGCTATGCCTGGCTCTACATCGCCTCCTGGGCGATGGGGCTCGGCGCCTTCCTTATGGCGATGACATTCCGGCCCTTCGCAAGGCCGCAAGGCGAGGCGGCCCCGGCACCGGCGTGAGCCCACCTCCCGTAGCCCGCATGAGCGCAGCGACATGCGGGATTGTACGGCGTCCCGGGTGTCGCTTCGCTCACCCGGGCTACGGCAGCTGCGGCAATAACTGCGCCTCGATCGCCGTCTTGTCGATCACCGACCAGACATGACGGACTTTGTCGTCGCTGAATTCGTAAAACACATTCTCGCAGAAGGACACCCGCCTTCCATTCACGGGAAGTCCCAGGAACGTTCCTGCCGGAGCGCAATCGAACTGCAGCCGCGCGGCAAGACTGGGCGGGTCCGAGACCAGCAGCGCGATGTTGAAACGCAGGTCCGGAATTTCGCGAAAATCCTGCTCCAGCATTGCGCGATAGCCGGACAGGCCGAACGGCCGGCCGTTGTGGACGACATCGTCATGCACGAATTGGCCGAGGGCCGGCCAATCCTGCCGGTTCAGGCAGGCGATGTAGCTGCGGTAGAAATCGGCGAGATCGCCGCTGTTCATCGTGAATCTCCCATGCTGCAAGCACAACGCAGCAGCAGGCGAATTCGTCTCGCGGCGTCACAGCCGTTTTTCGAAGAACAGATCCGGGTAGGGGTCATCGTTGAAGCGCGGGATCTCGCGCCAGCCGGTGGTGCGGTAGAGCTGCCCGGCCTCGGGCAGGGCACTGTTGGTGTCGAGCCGAAGCAGCGTGATGCCGAGCCCGCGCGCAGCATCCTCGGTCGCATCCATCAGGCGGCGGCCGAGCCTTAAGCCGCGCGCGGCGGGCGCGACCCACAGCCGCTTGATCTCGGCATAGCCGTGATCGGTGCCCTTCAGCCCGACGCAGCCGATCGGCAGCGTATCCGACATCGCAACGACGAAGGTGCCGCGCGGGCGGCGCATGTCCTTGGCATCGGGGTCGCGCGACAGCGAGACGTCGAAGCCCTGCTTGAAGCGGCGGCCGAGCTCGGCATAGTACTCGCCGAGGCAATAATGGGCCTCCGCGCTTTGCGGGTCGATCTCGTTCAGCGAGACGCGCTCGCGCGTCAGCGCGGAGGCGATCAGGTCCATCGCCGCCAGCAAGGCCTCAGCTTGCGAATGCTGTGTCAGAAAGCCCTCGGCCTGAGCGTTCGACAGCGCCTCATAAGCCGCGAATTCGCGCCGGCCCGTGCGCGTCAGCTTTGCCACGCGGCGGCGGGCGTCGTCCGCATGCGTGGTGGTCTCGACCAGTCCCTCATCCTCGAGGCTGCGGAGCAGCCGACTCATAAGCCCGGAATCGAGCCCGAGATAGTCGCGGATCTCGGCGACATCCGAACGCCCGTGCCCGATCGCGTTGAGCACCCGCGCCGCGCCGAGCGGCCGCCCGCGCCCCAGGAACGAGGTATCGAGCGCACCGACGGCAGAGGTGACGGCGCGATTGAAGCGGCGGACGCGGGAAATGGCATCGAGCATGATGTCTGACTTTAGTCAGATATCATGCGCAGGTCAATCGGAAGCGCCGGCGACACGCGTCCGAGGCAAGCGCTGCCTCAGGGACGAGATCAAGGTCGACGGACTTTGTTCGATCTAGCCGCAGACAGCGCGCGGAATCATCCACATCGCAAAAGTCTGCCAGACTCCGTCCTCGCGACGCTGATAGGCGACGAAATCGGCACCTTCGCCGTGCACCAGTTCGTAGCGATGAGTCTTGATGGGTGCAGTGTTGGACCTGGTCATTGAAAGTCTCCGTCCGGAATGGACTTTCCATGTAGCTAGTTGCGGTGCAGCATGAGGCCAATGGGAAGGATGGTCATCGCCCCTTCACGTTATGGAGAGAGCTTGCGCCGCTTACGGCAGGTCGAGCCCGAGTTCCTTGCGGGTCTTCCGGGGCAGCTTGCCCGCGATCAGCGCATGCGCGTGCACGAGATAGGTCGTGAGCTCTGCGTCTGACAGGGCGCTGTTGCTGACGAGCTGCACCCATTTGGCGCGCGCCAGATAGGGCGCCGGTCTCGCCAGGCCGTGCTCGATCAGCAGGGCATAGGCCATGTTGGAGACCTTGAACATGTAGCTGCCGGAGCGCGTGGCAAAGCCACCGCCGAGCGCGAACATCTTGCCGCCGACCTTGAACACGGACGTGCCCTCCCATTGCACGACCTTTGTCGCGGCGGGGAGGCGCAGGCAGCGGGCTTCAAAGCACTTCGGCGTCATGGCCGGAGCGATAGCAGGTTGCGTGCGACACGCAACGTTTGCGCCAGCGTCCTTGGAGGCAGACGTTCGATTGTTTCGCCTGGCTCGCACGGCGATGGCGAAGTTGATGCCGTATTGCGCTCTTTGTGAGTTGTGCCGGAACTGCAGGCCGCTACCATGTGCCAGCTGCTGTGGAACACGGGAGCGAACACAAGCGGAGGCGACATGAACCGGCACGACCACAAGGTGAAGGGATCGGACCTGTTTGTCGCGGCGCTCGAGAACGAAGGCGTCGACAAAATCTTCGGCGTCCCCGGCGAGGAGAATCTCGATCTGGTCGAATCGCTCCGCACCTCCAGGATCGATCTGGTCCTGACCCGCCACGAGCAGGCCGCCGCCTTCATGGCTGCCACGCATGGACGGCTGACCGGCAAGCCCGGCGTGTGTCTGTCGACGCTTGGACCCGGCGCGCTCAATCTGTCCACTGGCGCCGCCTACGCGCATCTCGGCGCGATGCCGATGATCCTGGTCACCGGCCAGAAGCCGATCATGAGCAGCCGGCAGGCGCGCTTCCAGATCGTCGACGTGGTCGCGACCATGAAGCCGCTGACGAAGCTGTCGCGGCAGATCGTCAGCGCCTCCAGCATCCCGACCGTGGTGCGCGACGCCTTTCGCGTGGCGATGGAGGAGCGGCCGGGGCCGGTGCATCTCGAACTGCCGGAGGACATCGCCGGCGATGAGGTGCCGCCCGTTCCCGTGATCCCGGTTCATCCGATCGAAATTCCGGTCGCCCATCGTGCGGCGCTCGACCGCGCCGCGGAGATGATCTTGGCCGCGAAACGCCCCTTGGTGATGATGGGCGCTGCGACCAGCCGGCCGCGATCGACGCATGGCATCGCAAGCTTCGTGCGACGAACCGGCATTCCGTTCTTCACCACGCAGATGGGGAAGGGCACCGTGCCCGGCGGCACCAATCTCTATATGGGGACCGCCGCGCTGTCCGAGCGCGACTACGTTCACGACGCGATCGATGCCGCGGATTTGATCGTCGCGATCGGCCACGATCCGATCGAGAAGCCGCCGTTCATCATGGGGCCGTCGGGGCCGAAGGTGATTCACGTGAGCTACACGCCGGCGAGCGTCGAGCTGGTCTATTTTCCCGACGCCGAGGTCGTCGGTGACGTCGGCCCGAGCCTGGAGCTGCTCGCGGACCGGCTCGAAGGCAAGCTGCCGCAGGCCGCGGCGCTCCTGCCGTTGCGTGAAGAGATCCTCAGCCACATCTCCGACCGGGCCACCGAGGCGCGGTGGCCACCGACGCCGCAGCGGATCGTGCACGACATTCGCCAGGTGATCCCGGAGAACGGCATCGTCGCGCTCGACAACGGCATGTACAAGATCTGGTTCGCGCGCAACTACCGCACCCGCGTCGCCAACACGCTGCTGCTCGACAATGCGCTCGCGACCATGGGCGCCGGCCTGCCGTCGGCGATGATGGCCGCGATGCTCTATCCGGACCGCCGCGTCCTTGCTGTCGCCGGCGACGGCGGTTTCATGATGAACAGCCAGGAGATGGAGACTGCCGTCCGCCTCAAGCTGAATCTCGTCGTGCTGGTGCTGGAAGACAACGCCTACGGCATGATCCGCTGGAAGCAGGCCGTCGATCGTTTTGCCGACTATGGCATGACCTTTGGCAATCCGGACTTTGTCCTCTATGCGAAGGCCTATGGGGCGAAGGGAAATCGGATCGAGAGCATCGACAGCTTCGGCCCGACGCTCGATGCGGCCTTCAGGGAAGGCGGCGTGCACCTGGTCGTGATCCCGATCGACTATGCGGAGAACGTGCGGGTGCTGGTCGACGAATTGCGGGCGCGGGAGAAGTAGCATCCCAGACTGTTGAACGGGCGGGCGGGTCATACCAGCCATTCCTTGATATATATCGTGGCACGATATATTGGCAGCGCGAACGATCCTCCCGACACGAGCAATCCATGCGCCAGACCCTGGACATAACCGGCGGCCTCCCGCGTTCTCGCGGCAAGCCCGGAGATTTCACCGCCGACCGCCGGGTGCTGGTCCTGATCGGCATGGCCCTGCTGGTGGGCAGCCTCGGCGCCGGAGCCGCATGGGTCCTGCTGAAGCTGATCGCCCTCGTCACCAATCTGGTCTGGTTCGGTCATTTCAGCACCGAGAACGTGTCGCTGGCGGACGCCCATCCGGGGATCTGGATGGTTCTGGCGCCGGCGGCCGGCGGTCTCTTGATCGGATTGATGGCGCGGTTCGGCTCGGAGAAGATCCGCGGTCATGGCATCCCCGAAGCGATCGAGGCGATCCTGATCGGCGGAAGCCGCATGCAGCCCAAGGTCGCCATCCTGAAGCCATTGTCGTCGGCGGTGTCGATCGGGAGCGGCGGGCCGTTCGGCGCCGAAGGGCCGATCATCATGACCGGCGGCGCGATCGGCTCGATCTTCGCGCAGTGCTTTCATCTCACCGCAGCCGAGCGCAAGACCCTGCTGGTCGCGGGCGCTGCGGCCGGCATGACCGCGATCTTCGGCACGCCCATCGCGGCCGTCCTGCTCGCAGTCGAGCTGTTGTTGTTCGAATGGAAGCCGCGCAGCTTCCTGCCCGTGGTGACGGGTGCGGTGATCTCGGCCGCGTGGCGGCCGCTGCTGTTCGGAACGGGGCCGCTGTTTCCGTTCGCCGAACGGCCGGACCTGCCATGGTGGGGCCTCGTCGCTGCGGTTGGCGTCGGCGTCGTTGCCGGCCTGCAATCTGGACTGATGACGCGGCTACTCTACGCGATCGAGGATCTGTTCGAACATCTGCCGGTGCACTGGATGTGGTGGCCGATGCTCGGCGGCCTTGTCGTCGGGCTCGGCGGCCTCGTCGATCCGCGCGCGCTCGGCGTCGGCTACGACGTCATCGCCGACCTCTTGTCCGGCCACATGGTGCGCGACGAGGCGATACGGCTGCTGCTGGTCAAGTCCGCCGTCTGGGTGATCGCGTTGGGCTCGGGCACGTCAGGCGGCGTGCTGGCGCCGCTGCTCATCCTCGGCGGCACGGCCGGATGGATGGAAGGGCTGGTCCTGCCCGGAGGCGCGTCATTCTGGGCGCTGGTCGGCATGGCTGCGATGATGGGCGGCACGATGCGGTCACCGCTGACGGGCGTGATGTTTGCGATCGAGTTGACCGGCAACATCGACATGCTGCTACCGTTGCTCGCGGCGACCGGCGCGGCGCACGCCGTCACCGTGCTGCTGCTGAAGCGCTCGATCCTGACCGAAAAGATCGCGCGCCGCGGTCAGCACATCACGCGCGAATACGCGATCGATCCGTTCGAACTGCTGCGGGCCGCCGATGTCATGGTCACGAAGGTCGAGACGCTGCCGGTGGACATGTCGATCGACGCGGCGGTTGCTTTCTTCACCTCGGATCAGCGCCGTCACAAATCCTATCCTGTCATCACCGCCGACGGCCGGCTGTCCGGGATGGTCACCCGCGCCGACGTGCTGCGCTGGCGCACCGAGGGCGATCATCAGGCGGCGACGCTCGATGATGTCGTCTCGGACACCTCCGGCGTGGTGGCTTATCCTGACGACGTGCTGGGGCAGGTGGCGGATCTCATGGTCGTCTCCGATCTCGGACGGCTGCCGGTGGTCGACCGCACCGGCCATCGCGTGGTCGGCCTGATCGCGCGCAAGGATCTGCTGCGAATTCGCACGGTCGTGAACGCACAGGAGGAGGATCGCAACGTATATTTCCTGCGCGAAAAGGCGCTTGTGCCGGAGGCGCGGATCGCGGAAGGTCGCCCCTCTGAACTCCAGCACTGACAGGAACAGAAAATGACCCGCGTTCGTTGTGTCACCGAGATGGGCATGGGCGTCGACGTCCACGGCAGGGACGCTACCAAGGCGGCAAAGCGCGCGGTGTCGGATGCGATCAGGCATTCGAGCCTCGGCTTCTTCCGGATGATCGGCAAGACCGCGAACGACATGTTCGTCGATGTCACGATCGGAGTGCCCAATCCCGAAGCCGTCGACAAGGAGGCGGTGGCCAAGGAGCTGCCTTACGGCACGGTCACCGTGACCGCGGTCAAGGGCGGGCTGGAGATTCCCTCGGCCACGGAAGTAGCCAACGATCCCATCCTGATTGCCAATGCGGCGGTGATCGTCAGCTTTGACAAGGACTAGGCCGGTGTCCAACAGCGATGTGGCGCTGCTGGATCGTCCGATCTGGAGCGCGCTGACGACGAGCCAGAAGCATCTGGCCGAAGGCGGCCCGCGAGCGTTGCGTTATCCCGTGGACATGACGCCCTTCGCCGACATGGTCGACATGTCCGCGGCGAGCTTTGCCGCGCTCGGCGATGTCATGTCGGGTTCGCAGGTCGCCGCGCTGTTCACGCCTGACCCGGTCGACGTGCCCGCCGGCTTCAAGGTGGTGCTCGCTGAGTCCGGCGAGCAGATGATCGGGTCGCCGGCCGACAGCCCATTGCGCGATGCGGAGATCGTGACGCTGGGCGCCGCCGACGTGCCCGCCATGATGGCGCTGACCGAACTGACCAAGCCGGGCCCATTCGCGGCGCGGACGCACCAACTCGGCACGTTCTTCGGCATCCGTGCCGGCGGCGAACTGGTGGCGATGACCGGCGAGCGGATGAAGCCCGGCAATTTCACCGAGATGACGGCCGTCTGCGTGCATCCCGATCATCGCGGGCGCGGCTATGCGCAGGCGTTGCTGGCGGCGGTCGCGCGTCAGATCGAGGCGCGCGGCGAAATTCCGTTCCTGCACGTGTTTTCCCACAACACGTCGGCGATCGCGCTGTACCAGCGGCAGGGTATGCGCATTCGCCGTCGCCTGCACGTCACCGCGCTGATGAAACAGGAATAAGCTGCAGCGCGGGCTTCATATCCCGCGAATTCGCGCTATATCCGTCCGAGTCATCATTTGGGGAAACGCATGGACGCCAGGACGCCTGATTTTTCCGCCGCGCGGACGGCGATGCAACGCTACGTCGATCAGGAGATCATCCCCGGGGTGTCCTGGGCGGTGCTGCGCGGCCGCGAAATCGTCGACCAGCAATGCGTCGGCTTCGCCGACCGCGAATCTGGCACCGCGCTTGCCCCCGATCATATCTTCCGTGCGTTCTCCAATACCAAGATCTTCGTCACCTGCGCCGTCATGCTGCTCGTCGAGGACGGCCGCATCGGGCTCGATGACCCCGTCGAAAAATTCCTGCCGCAGCTTGGCAATCGCAAGGTGCTGAAGGAGGGGGCTTCGAGCCTCGCCGATGTCGAGCCGGCAAATGGCTCGATCACGATCCGGCAGCTTCTGACTCACACATCCGGCCTCAGCTACGGCATCTTCGATCCCGGCACGGTGCTGTTCAAGGGCTACAACGAGGCGCGCATCCTCAATCCGCTGACGCCGCTCGCCGACATGATCGACCAGCTCGCCGGTCTGCCGCTGTCCTATCATCCCGGTACCGGCTGGGAATATTCGGTGGCGACCGACGTGCTCGGCCGTGTCGTCGAGGTGGTCTCCGGCCAGCCGCTCGACGCCTTCCTCAAGGCGCGCATCTTCGATTCCCTCGGCATGACCGATACCGGCTTTTACGTTCCGGAAGCGCAGCAGGGCAGGCTGGTCGCGCTCTATAATGGCGCTGATGTGCTCGATCCCATGAAGCCCGGGCTCACGCGCGCGGACAATCTTCCCTTTCCGCAAGCCTATCGGCGGCCATTCCCACGGCTCTCGGGCGGCGGCGGTCTGGTCTCCACCCTGCCGGACATGCTCGCGCTGGTGCGGGCATTGTTGCCAGGGTCGGACGCGCTGCTGAAGCCGGAGACGTTGCGGCTGATGATGACGAACCAGCTGCCGGCGGGCCAGACCATCCGCTTCGCCAATCTCGGGCCGATCCCCGGTAAGGGCTTTGGTCTTGGCGGCGCCGTCGCCTTCGCGCCGACGCCGTTCGATCCCCCGAATTCGACCGGCGAGTTCCAGTGGGGCGGTCTTGCGGGCACCCATTGGTGGATCTGCCCTGAGGCCAATACCGCCGGAGTGCTGATGACCCAGCGTTACATGGGCTTCTGGAATCCATTCTTCTTCGAGTTCAAGCGCCTGGCCTATCAGGCGGTGGGATGCTGATCGGGAGAGAATCTCTTCCGGCACCGCGAATGCTTTTCGGGGATCGGGGCTCTTGGAGACGGCGCAGCCCGACATCCGCCGTTATGCACGCGCGATCTGCCGCAGCTCGGCGCCTCCAGGCAGACCGTGAAGGCCCGCCGGCATCGCGCCCGCGCCCGGATGCGCGAATATCTGACGAGATGAGATCGAAGAGAAAACGAGGTGATGCGGGCGGGAGGCCTGGCTACCCGCCCGCTCTTTGCGTCAGTCCTTCCAAGGATCGAACTCGCCTTCGCCGGCCATGGTGACGGCGAACGGCCGCAGCGTGTGCAGCACCCGCACGGTGCCCGCGTGCTGCGCCAGCACGTCGGGCAGGCGGCGATAGGCCATCGGGCTCTCGTCGAGGTCGGCACCGATCAAGGTGACGCCGCGCTCGCTGAGCCAGCGGTCCATCTCCGTGCGCGAGAAGCGCCGCTTCGCCTCCCGTCGTCCGAACAGGCGGCCGGCACCGTGCACGGTCGAGTAGAGCGAAGCCTTGGCCTCCGGGCTGTCGATGCCTTCGAGGATGACGGCGTCGTCGCCCATGGAGCCGCCGACGAATCCCTTCTGGCCGGGAAACGCCGGCGTCGCGCCCTTGCGCACCACCCACAGATCCTTGCCGTCGTGGGTCTCACGCCAGGCATAGTTGTGGTGGTTGTGCACGCTCTCGGTCACGCTGCCGCCGATGATCTGGCGGACGCGCTCGACGACCCACTCGCGGCCCGCATAGGCGTAACGCCCGGCGAGCTGCATCGCCGCGATGTAGCGGCGGCCAAGCTCGCTATCCTCGTCGACCACGGCGGGCGGGACGTTCATGCCGTCCTTGCCGCCGGCGGCCTTGAGGTAGCGCGTCGCGGAGGTATGCCCGAGACCGCGGCTTCCGAAATGGACGCCGATCCAGACGAAGCCTTCCTCGTCGCGCATGAGGTCGACATAGTGGTTGCCCGATCCGACCGTGCCGAGCTGGCTCACCGCCTTCTGACGGTAGGCCTCCATGTCGCTCTCGCGCCAGGCATCGCCGTCGTCGAACAGATCGTGCTCGGCGCGCTCCGCGTTGGCGCGGCCGACGCCGAACGAGATCGTCCTGACGACGTCGCGGATGATCGTGGGCACGAGACCCGCGATGTCGTCGAAGCGCGTGTCGAGCCGGGCCGCCATGTTGCCGCACCCGATGTCAAAGCCGACGCCGGAGATGCTGATCTGCTTCTCATAGGCGATGACCCCGCCGACCGGCTGGGCGTAACCGAGATGGCCGTCGGCGCAGATCACGCCGGACACGACGTTGCCGACCGCCATGCAGTTGCGCATCTGCGCGATGGTCGCTTCCTCGTGCGGGCCGAACACCTTCAGCGGCGCGTTCTGGAAGCGAGCGTCCTGCATTCGGAGCTCGGCGATCGATCTCGCGGTCGCATTGGCCTCGCGGGCAAGATGCTCCTTGCGCGCGGCGTCCTTGTAAAGGCACCAGGCCGGCTGGCCGCGTCCTTCGCCGACGCGCGAGTCGGGATCGACGCCGGCGGCGAGGCAGAGCTCGCGGGCGCGTTCCATATAGGGATCGGGTCGTCGCATGGTCTTGATTCCTGCTTCACGTCCCGCGCGCACCATGGAGATGTACGCGGATTGGCCAGTAACTGTGCTGGCCCCGGGGGCCGTCGTCGATGCGCATCGGTTCAACGTTATCTTCGCCGCCGCGATCCACGCGACCGCGGCATCGAAGATAACGTCGACACGATGCGCATTTGAGCACGCGCCTTCTCAGCGCGAGCCCCGGGATTCGGGTCCCCCGTTCCGGCCATTGCCGGGATGTTCGGTTGGGCCGCGCGGCGGGCAACAAAAAACCCTCCGGAGCGGCAGGCTCGGGAGGGTCCGTGAGAAGCGGACTGTCGATCTTGCGGTCAGGCAAGATCGTTCCCATGAGCCGGGCGTGCAATATCGACTGGTCTCAGGCCATTCGATATGCAGACTAGGATTTCGTAGCGGTATGACATCGCTCGGTTCATGTGTTGGTCGGGAACGGAAGTGCTCGCGAGGCCGCGGGGACATACGCTCGCAACTTGCGGGTGTCAAGCGAGGCGCGCATGAAACTGCAGAGTGACGGATGTGCGACGTGCCAAACTATCTCGGCCTCGACGGCTTTCGCTTCGGCTGGGTTGCGGCCTGGATCGACGGGCGTGGCGATCACGGCTTCGATTATTCGCCGGGCCTGACGCGGCTGCTCGCGATCGCGCATGCGCGTGCGATGATCGACATGCCGATCGGCCTCGACCGAAGCGGCTATCGCGCTTGCGACCTGCGTGCGCGTGAGCTGATCGGCGCCTCCGTGTTCCTTGGTGCGCGCCGCGACCTCTGGACCTTTCCCGACATGGCCGCGGCCAACCGCTTCTATTGGACGCACGAAGGCAAGGGCAGGGGCGTATCGGCGCAGCTCTGGAACATCAGGGACAAGCTCAAGGAGGTCGACGAGATCATGACACCGGCGCGGCAGGCGACCATAGGTGAAGCGCATCCGGAATTGATCTTCTGGAATCTGGCCGGACGCGTTCGGCTCGAACCGAAGACGTCGCCGCGCGGCCGCGAGCAGCGCATTGCCCTGCTGAAAGCTCGAGGCTTCACCAGAATCGAAAGATGGCTGACGCTGCGCCACGGCACCGGCATCGGCCGCGACGATCTCATCGATGCCTGCGCCTGCGCGGTCGCGGCGCGCGACAGCACGCACTCCGTCGGTGACGGCAAGACCGATCCGCGCGGCCTGCGGATGGAGATCAATTATTGAAGCCCGGTCATCTCTCGCGCGTGCTTCCGTTTCCTGCATAGCTGCGACGATGATGATCTTGCTTGGCGCGGACTCCGTCCTCGTCCAGACTTGCGGCTCGTGCCTCGTAATCCTCGGCCATTGCCTGCAACCGCTGCGCAGCGTCGCGATGCGCAAGCTCGCCGGCGACGCGGCGGCACCGCTCAGCATGGTCCAGGAGGGCGCGCTTCTCGA
Organism: Bradyrhizobium sp. 1(2017); assembly: GCF_011602485.2. NCBI lineage: Bacteria > Pseudomonadati > Pseudomonadota > Alphaproteobacteria > Hyphomicrobiales > Nitrobacteraceae > Bradyrhizobium > Bradyrhizobium sp. 1(2017). The sequence continues at coordinate 3,620,705 of NZ_CP050022.2, forward strand.
TGCTCATCATCCAGCGACAACGCATGGAAGGCGCAATGGTCCCTTCGCACAGGAGCGGAATAGTGCGATGTCTTCGTTTAGGAGGTCGGGAAAAAATAGCAATATTTTCGGGCAGGCCAGGAACATGGCCTTCGAGCCGACGTTGACGCAAGAGGCTGCTGAGGGACTCATTGCCATGTACGACGCCTGCCAATTGGCAACCGCGATGCTCGCGATTGCCTTTACGGCCCTGCTGTTGGTCACAGGTCAACAGTTCATCGAGTATCGACTGCAACATCAAGTGAGGATCCCGATCGTCGCGATGGCGACGCTGCCACCCTAAGCACGCCCCGGGACGAAGAGTGACTTGCGCCGCGCGGCGTCTTGCCTAGATTGGGCACGCCTCAGTCGATGCACCAAAGGTCCCGATGCCCGATCTGTCCACCTTTCCCGTCACCAAACGTTGGCCGGCGAAACATCCCGAACTGCTTCAGCTCTATTCCTTGCCCACCCCGAACGGCGTCAAGGTCTCGATCATGCTGGAGGAGATCGGACTGCCTTACGAGGTCCATCTCGTCGATTTCGGCAAGGACGACCAGAAGACGGCCGAGTTCCTCTCGCTCAATCCGAACGGCAAGATCCCGGCGATCCTCGATCCCAACGGCCCCGGCGGCAAGCCGCTGCCGTTGTTCGAGTCCGGGGCGATCCTGCAATACCTCGCCGAGAAGTCCGGCAAGCTTCTGCCGCAGGACGCCGCGCGCCGCTATCAGACCATCCAGTGGGTGCATTTCCAGATGGGGGGCATCGGGCCGATGTTCGGCCAGGTCGGCTTCTTCCACAAATTCGCCGGCAAGGATTTCGAGGACAAGCGGCCGCTCGAACGTTACGTGAGCGAGTCCAAGCGCCTGCTCGGCGTGATGGAGACGCATCTTGCCGGCCGGCAATGGTTCATGGATGACGACTACACCATCGCCGACATCTCGATGCTCGGCTGGGTGCGCAATCTCATCGGATTCTACGGCGCCGGCGATCTCGTCCAGTTCAGCCAATTCAAGTCGGTTGGCGCCTGGCTTGAGCGCGGGCTGGCGCGTCCGGCGGTGCAGCGCGGGCTGAACATTCCGAAGCGGCCGTAAATCTAGCTTAGCGCCTTGTCATGTAGAGCGCCATCATCGCGACGAAGCCGACCATCATCCGGCGCAGCAGCGATTTGCCGACGCCATTGGCCATGCGTGCGCCGAAATCGGTGCCCACCCATAGACCGGCGAGGATGCCGATGATGGCGGGCCAGCCGACCACGAGGCCTTTGGTCCAGTAGATCCAGGCCGGAGGAACGGTGGTCGGTATGACCGAGAAGATGAGGCTGACCAGTTGCGCCTGGTGCTGCGGTACGCGCAGGCCCGCGGCGAGGCCGACCGTGATCGCGAGGCCGCCGCCGATGCCCATGAAGCCCGAGGAGAAGCCGGCGAGCGTGCCGACGAGAAGGAGGGGGAGCCAGGGCAGTTCGCGTTGGGCCGTGGTCTCGTCATCTGCGTCGCCGCGCTCACGCCGCAGGACCAACGCCGCGATCAGTGCGACGAGATAGACCACATAAGCCCATTGCAGGAACGAGTCGGAGACGGCGGCCGCGGCGTAGCCGCCGCTGATGCCGCCGACCAGGAAACCGACGCCAATCCAGATGATCCACGGCAGCGGACTGCGCTTGCCGCTCTGCCAGTAGCGGCGCACGCCCGCAAGGCCCGTCGGAGGCACCTGCGCGATCAGCGACGTGCCCTGCGCGACGTGCTGTTCGGCGCCGAGCAGCAGCACGGAGAAGATCACGAGGCCGCCACCCGGGCTCACGCCCATGAAGCCGGAGGTCAGCCCTCCGGCAAGGCCGACGCCGATCCCGGCGAGCAGTTCATGGATCCATGGCATTGCTCACGCCCTGGTTCGTCGCCCGACACTTCGTCTTGTCGTGCGGAATCCTTCGATCACGCTGCCGGTGGCAGCCATGCAGGCTTCGACGTCGATTTGCTCGCCCCAGCATTTTTGCAGGACAAAACCCTGAAAGATCGCGATCAGCACCCGCGCCACGGCGTCCGCGTCGAGGTCGCGCTTGATCAGGCCGTCATGCTGGCCGCGCTCCACCAGCGCCACGATCAGCGCGCGCGGCATGTCGATGCCTTCGACGACGCTGGCGCGGACGCGGCGGTTGCGCAGGGCTTCGGCCCAGCTGTGAATGCCGACACGGCGGCGCGCTTCACCCGCCGGGTCGGTCAGCCATTCCGTGTAGACGCGAACCAGTGCGTGAAGTCCTTCGATCGGATCGCCCGATCCCTGCGCCACTGAGTTGAGCACGGCTTCGCGACGATGCCGGTCGTCGGCGAGGGCCTCGATCAGGTCGTCCTTGCTCTGGAAGTAGAGATAGACCGCGCCATGGCTCAAGCCCGACCGTTTGACGATGTCGGCCATGCCGGTCTGGTGAAAACCATCGTCGGCGAAGCAGGCGAGCGCAGCTTCGAGAATCTGCTGCCGCCGGCCTTCGCGTTGCTTGTCGCTGATCTTGGGCATCTGCGGTGCTCATAAATAACCGACAGCTCGATCGTTTTAGAGACTAGCCAGGAATCCCTTGACCCAAGCCGGATCAAATAAAAAACGATCAGTCAGTCTTTTTTATTCACAAAGACCCTTTTGGTCAAGCCCGTGACCGGAAAATTGGATGATTCAGCCGTCGCGTGGATGGTGACGGCGCCATCCTCGATGGCTGCCGCTAGAACAACCGTCCGCCGTTCGGCACGGGCTTGCTCGGCTGCACCAGCACGACCTTGCCCTCGGCATCGGGGAAGCCGAGCGTCAGCACCTCGGAGACGACGGGGCCGATCTGGCGCGGCGGGAAATTGACGACGGCGGCGACCTGTTGGCCCACCAGCGTCTCGAGCGGATGGTTCTCGGTGATCTGCGCCGAGCTCTTGCGAACCCCGATCGCAGGGCCGAAGTCGATCCACAGCCGAAAGGCCGGCTTGCGTGCCTCGGGAAACGGTTTGGCGTCCACGATGGTGCCGACGCGGATGTCGACCGCGAGGAAGCTGTTGAAATCGATGGTCGGCGAGGCGGCGGCCGCGGGATCGTGGGTGACGTGCATGGTCTTTCCGTTCGGAGGATGGGCTCGTTCGCAATATTGTCGCGCGAACCGGAGTTTCGTACAACGCCAGGGGATCACGATACGACGCATGCACGAGGGACGTCTTGGCCAACATCATCTACGGCATCAAGAACTGCGACACCATGAAGAAGGCGCGTGCATGGCTCGACGGCCATGGCGTCGCGTATGAATTCCACGACTACAAGGCGGCCGGCGTCGAGAAGGACAAGCTCAAGCAGTGGAGCGATAAGGTCGGCTGGGAGACGTTGCTCAACCGCGCCGGCACCACCTTCAAGAAGCTGCCCGATTCCGACAAGGACGGCCTCAGCGAGAAGAAGGCGCTGGTCTTGATGCTAGCGCAACCATCGATGATCAAGCGGCCCGTGCTCGAAGTTGGGGGCAAGCTGCTGGTCGGCTTCAAGCCGGAGATTTATGCCAAGGAAGTCGGGGCCAAGACCCGCTAAAGGCTAGTTCAGCTCGATGGTCTCGGTGGCGACACTTGGGCCGGACTGGTCGGCGAGCTCGACCACGTCGGCCGCCGCGATGCGGCCAGGCGCGCGATGAAACAGGTCGCGGTCGATCACGGCGCGCAGCCTGGGACGCGGCGGCGCGTCATTTCCGCGCATCAGGTTCTTGATCTCGAAGCCTCCGTCCTCGCAAAAGGTCTTCACGGACGCGATGACGTGGCTGACCTTGTCATCGGTCAGGAACGGCAGCAGCAGGCGTTCATAGGCGACGTTGCGTCCATAGATGTCATCGACGTCGGCAACGCTGTAGACCGGAAGCCCGCGCGCGACGCATTCGTGATAGATCGGCATCACGAACGGCGCGAGCCGCGGTCCGACATAGTCTTGCAGCAGGATTCCCTTGCCGGTGTGCCCATAGGCGCGCGAGATGCGCGTGCCTTCGCTCTGGATGATCAGGTGCGGCATCGGCCCCGAGCGGTCCACCGTGTAATAGATGAGATCGGACAGCTCTTCCTCGAGCCGCGCAGGCTGGTACTCCCAGATCGCCGGTGCGACCTGCTGGCGCGCATAAAGTCGCAGCCACGTGTTCAGGAGATCACGCTGCCTGATCGACTTGACGACGGAGGGCGCGGTGCTGGCGAAATCCAAAACAAAAATCCCGGCAGGTAAAAACCTGCACATGATGCTCGCTGCGGGAAAATTTTCTATGAAGGCTGGCGCGCGGGACGAAAGACCGTTAACGACGACTTGATGGCCGGTGCTTTGCGAACCGGGAGGCCGGGCAGGCACGACATCAACGTCTCCGACTAAGGGAGCATTTGTATCCCAGCCGGAGGCCTGATCTGCTCAGCTTTCCGCCTTGCCTAACCCCCGTCACCTCCGGCATATTCCGCGCCCGGAGGCGGCGTTCCGGATGGGCTCCAAGGCCTCCGGAAAGCCGAAGCAACAAGGACAGCCACGCGCGGCCAGCGCGTCGCGCGGGCAGGGGGAAATCTGTTTGGCCGATGAGTTCATTCTCGAAACGGAAGGCTTGACCAAGGAGTTCGCGGGCTTCTTCGCCGTCCGCGACGTTGCGCTCAAGGTTCGCCGTGGGAGCATTCATGCGTTGATCGGCCCGAACGGCGCCGGCAAGACGACATGCTTTAATCTTTTGACCAAGTTCCTGAAACCGTCTGCCGGAAAGATCCTGTACAAGGGGCAGGACATCACTGCGATGGCGCCGGCCGACGTGGCCCGCATGGGCCTCGTTCGTTCGTTCCAGATTTCGGCGGTGTTTCCCCATCTTACCGCGCTGGAGAATGTTCGCGTCGCGCTTCAGCGCCAGCACGGCTCTTCGTTCGACTTCTGGCGTTCCAAATCGGTGCTCAACCGCTTCAACGATCGCGCGCGCGAGCTGTTGAACGACGTCGGCCTCAACGAGTTCGCCAACACGCCCGCCGTCGAGATGCCCTACGGTCGCAAGCGCGCACTGGAGATCGCAACGACGCTGGCGCTCGACCCCGAGATGATGCTGCTGGACGAGCCGATGGCCGGCATGGGTCACGAAGACATCGACAAGATCGCGGCGCTGATCAAGCGTATCTCCGCGAAATATACCATCCTGATGGTCGAGCATAATCTGAGCGTGGTGGCCAATCTCTCCGATATCATCACCGTGCTGACGCGCGGGCAGGTGCTTGCGCAAGGCCATTACTCCGAGCTCACCAAGGACGAGCGCGTCAAGGAAGCCTATCTGGGAGCCGGTCATGCCTGACACTGCGATCGCCGAGGCTCCGGCAAGGACCGCGACCGGCGGACAGATCCTTCAGGTCCGCAACCTGGAATCCTGGTACGGCGAGTCTCACATCCTGCACGGGATCAATTTCGACGTGAATGCGGGCGAGGTCGTCACTCTGCTCGGGCGCAACGGCGCCGGCAAGACGACCACGCTGAAGTCGATCATGGGCATCATCGGCAAGCGTACCGGTTCGGTGAAGTTCAACAACCAGGAGATCATCCGCGCGACCTCCGACAAGATCGCACGCATGGGCATCGCCTTCTGCCCGGAAGAACGGGGGATCTTCTCCAGCCTCGACGTGCGGGAGAATTTGTTGCTGCCGCCGGTGGTCCGCGAGGGCGGGCTGCCGCTCGACCAGATCTTCGACCTGTTCCCGAACCTGAGGGAGCGGCTCAAGAGCCAGGGCACCAAGCTGTCGGGCGGCGAGCAGCAGATGCTGGCGATTGCACGCATCCTGCGTACCGGCGCGAGCTTCCTGATGCTGGACGAGCCGACCGAGGGTCTTGCGCCTGTGATCATCCAGCAGATCGGCCACACCATTGCGCGGCTCAAGAAGGAAGGCTTCACCATTCTCCTGGTCGAGCAGAACTTCCGCTTCGCGTCGACCGTGGCCGACCGCTATTACGTGGTCGAGCACGGCAAGATCATTGACGGGTTCTCCAACGCCGAGCTTGCCGCCAACATGGACAAGCTCCACACCTATCTCGGCGTCTAGTACGCCAAAGAAGAATCGAAAAAGGAAAGTTGCATGAACACCAAGTCGATTGCGTCATTGCTGCTGACCACGGCGCTGAGCTTCGCCGCGGCCGGCGTCGCGTCCGCGCAGGACAAGACCGTCAAGATCGGCGCGCTGTCCGATCAGTCCGGGCTCTACGCCGACCTCGGCGGACCGGGCTCGACGCTCGCCGCACGAATGGCCGTCGAGGATTCCGGCTTGGCGGCGAAGGGCTGGAAGATCGACATCATCTCGGGCGACCACCAGAACAAGCCCGACATCGGGACCACGATCGCGCGCCAATGGTTCGACGTCGACAAGGTCGACGTCATCGTCGACGTGCCGAACTCGGGCGTCGCGCTCGCCGTCAACAACGTCGTCAAGGAAAAGAACGGCGTCTACATCAATTCGGGTGCGGCGACCTCGGACCTCACCAACGCGCAGTGCTCGCCCAACACGGTGCACTGGACCTACGACACCTACATGCTGGCTCATACCACCGGCCAGGCGCTGGTGAAGGCCGGCGGTGATACCTGGTTCTTCCTGACGGCCGACTACGCCTTCGGCGCAGCGCTTGAGCGCGACACCACGGCGGTCATCACCGCCAACGGCGGCAAAGTGGCGGGGGGCGTCAAGCATCCGCTGAACACGCCGGATTTTTCCTCGTTCCTGCTTCAGGCGCAGGCCTCCAAGGCCAAGATCATCGGCCTTGCCAATGCCGGCGGCGACACCACGAACACGATCAAGCAGGCGGCCGAGTTCGGCATCGTCAAGGGCGGTCAGAAGCTCGCGGCGCTGCTGCTGTTCCTCACCGACGTCAAAGCGATCGGTCTGGAGACGGCGCAAGGCCTCAACTTCACCGAGACGTTCTATTGGGACATGAACGACCAGACCCGGGCGTTCTCCAAGCGCTTCGCGGAGAAGATGAAGAACAATGCGCCGCCGACCATGGTGCAGGCCGGCGTCTATGCGGGCGTGCGTCATTACCTCAAGGCGCTGGAAGCGCTCGGCGGAAATCCGCATGACGGCGTCAAGATCGTCGAGAAAATGAAGTCGATGCCGACCGAGGACGATCTGTTCGGCAAGGGCGAGATCCAGCCCAACGGCCGCACCATCCACAGCGCCTACCTGTTCGAAGTCAAGAAGCCCTCGGAATCCAAGGGGCCGTGGGATTTCTACAAGCTCGTCGGCACGGTGCCGGGCGACCAGGCGTTCACGCCGCTGTCCGAGAGCAAGTGCGCGCTGCTCAAGAAGTAAGATCAATAGCCCGCCGGCTGCTTGCCGGCGGGCAGGTCTAGGGAACGCCGAAGGGACCGGGTGCGGGATCGATGCAGGCTCTTTACGCTCAGCTACTGGTGGGACTGATCAACGGCTCGTTCTACGCGCTGCTCAGTCTCGGGCTTGCCGTGATCTTCGGCATGCTCAACATCATCAATTTCGCCCACGGCGCGCTCTACATGATGGGCGCCTTCGTCGCCTATTTCCTGTTGAACCTCGGCGGCATCAACTATTGGTGGGCGTTGTTGCTGGCGCCGATCATCGTCGGCATCTTCGGCATGATCCTGGAACGGACCATGCTGCAATGGCTGACCGGGCTCGATCACCTCTACGGCCTGCTCCTGACCTTCGGCATCGCGCTGATCGTGCAGGGCCTGTTTCAGAATTATTTCGGCTCCTCCGGCCTGCCTTACGCCATTCCGGACCAGCTCAAGGGCGGCATGAATCTCGGCTTCATGTTCTTACCCGTCTATCGCGGCTGGGTCGTCGTGTTCTCGCTGGTGGTGTGCCTTGCGACCTGGTTCCTGATCGAGAAGACGCAGCTCGGCGCTTACCTGCGCGCCGCCACTGAGAACCCGACGCTGGTGCGCGCCTTCGGCATCAACGTTCCGCGCATGATCACGCTGACCTACGGTCTCGGTGTCGGCCTTGCCGCGCTCGCCGGCGTGCTCTCGGCGCCGATCAACCAGGTGCGGCCGCTGATGGGCGCCGACCTCATCATCGTCGTGTTCGCGGTGGTGGTGATCGGCGGCATGGGATCGATCATGGGCTCCATCATCACCGGCTTTGCGCTGGGCGTGATCGAGGGCCTGACCAAGTATTTCTACCCCGAGGCCTCCAACACCGTCGTGTTCGTGCTGATGGTGCTGGTGCTCTTGGTGAAGCCAACGGGATTGACGGGAAGGGCGGCCTGATATGACAACCCTGACGGACGACACGCTGCCGGCAAGCCCGCGTGCGATGCGCGACGAGATGACGGTGTTTGTGGTGATGGCGCTGCTGCTGGCAGCGGTGCCGTTCACGGGAGTCTATCCGTTCTTCGTGATGCAGGCGTTGTGCTTTGCGCTGCTTGCCTGCGCCTTCAATCTGCTGGTGGGTTACGGCGGCCTGCTGTCCTTCGGCCATGCGATGTTCCTGGGAACGGCCGGCTATTGCAGCGCGCATGCGCTCAAGGTGTGGGCCCTGCCGCCAGAGCTCGGCATCCTCGTCGGCGTGGTCGCGGCGTTCGCGCTCTCGATCATCACCGGCTACATCTCGATCCGCCGCCAGGGCATCTATTTCTCGATGATCACGCTGGCGCTGTCGCAGCTTCTGTACTTCATCTACCTCCAGGCGCCGTTCACCCATGGCGAGGACGGCATCCAGGGCATTCCGCAGGGACGCATGTTCGGAGTGCTCGATCTCTCCAAGCCGACGGTACTTTACTACGTCGTGCTGGTCGGGTTCCTCGCCGGCTTCCTCTTGATCTTCCGCATCATCAACTCGCCGTTCGGCGAGGTGCTGAAGTCGATCCGCGAGAACGAGCAGCGCGCGATCTCGCTGGGCTACCGGACCGACCAGTACAAGTTCCTGGCGTTCGTGCTGTCGGGGACGCTGGCAGGTTTCGCCGGGTCGCTGAAAGTGTTCGTGGCGCAGAATGCCTCGCTCACCGACGTGCACTGGACGATGTCGGGCGAGGTCGTGTTGATGACGCTGGTTGGCGGTCTCGGAACCATTTTTGGTCCCGTGGTCGGCGCCTTCGTCATCATCGCCATGCAGCAATATCTGGCGGGCTTCGGCCAATGGGTGACGGTGATCCAGGGCGCGATCTTCGTGATCTGCGTGCTCACCTTCCGCCGGGGTGTCATCGGGGAAATCGCGCATTACTTCCGGCGATCGCTCTAAGTTGCTGATCTGACTTCGATTTACCCGCTGCTTGAAAGCGGTGGATGACCCGGCTCCGCGGGCGTGAGATGGCACGCGCGCGGATCGAAAATGGTCTATGACAGTTTCATGACGGCCCGTTCGGGCCTGACCATTTCCAACCGGTAGCCTACCCCATGATGCGATGGTTTCGTGCTTTCCTGCCCAAGGAGGAACGCTTCTTCGACCTGTTCGACCGCCATGCGCAGACCGTGATCCAGGGCGCAATCGCGCTCCAGGGCATGCTGAACGGGGGCGAGGAGACGCCGGTCTATTGCCAGCGCGTCAACCAGTTCGAGAACGATGCCGACAACATCACCCGTGAGGTGCTGACGGCGGTGCGCCGCACCTTCATCACCCCGTTCGACCGCGGCGACATCAAGAACCTGATCACGTCGCTGGACGATGCCATCGACCAGATGCAGCAGACGGCGAAGGCGGTGATGCTGTTCGAGGTCCGCGCCTTCGAGCCGCCGATGCGCGAGATCGGCGGGCTCCTGATCGAATGCGCCAATCTGGTCGGACGCGCGCTGCCGCTGATGCAGTCGATCGGTCCGAACGTCGCCATGCTGACCGCGATCACCGAAGAGCTGGGCAAGCTGGAGGGGCGTGTCGACGATCTCCACGACATCGGGTTGAAGGAGCTGTTCCTCAAGCATCGCGACGGCAATGCGATGGATTTCATCGTCGGCGTCGAGATCTACGATCACCTCGAAAAGGTGGCCGACCGCTTCGACGACGTCGCCAACGAGATCAACAGCATCGTCATCGAGCAAGTGTAGGGCCGCGCCGTGGATGCAGCGCTGGGGCTTCCCATCCTGGTCGGACTGATCGCCGTCGCACTGCTGTTCGATTTCCTGAACGGCCTGCACGATGCCGCCAATTCGATCGCGACCATCGTCTCGACCCGTGTGCTGCGGCCGCAATTCGCGGTGTTCTGGGCCGCCTTCTTCAATTTCATCGCCTTCATGGTGTTCGGGCTGCACGTCGCCCAGACCATCGGGACCGGGATCATCGACCCCGCGGTGGTCGACGCCCAGGTGATCTTTGCGGCCCTGGTCGGCGCCATCGTCTGGAACCTCGTGACCTGGGGTCTCGGCATTCCATCGTCATCGTCGCATGCGCTGATCGGCGGCCTCGTCGGCGGCGGCATGGCCAAGGCGGGCATTTCGGCGGCCGTATGGAGCGGTCTGTCCAAGACGGTGCTGGCCATCGTGCTGTCGCCCCTCGTTGGCTTCCTGCTCGCGATGATGCTGGTGGCCATCGTGTCCTGGGCCTCGGTACGCTCGACGCCGTTCGCAGTCGATCGTGCGTTCCGCATCCTGCAATTTGCCTCCGCCTCGCTCTATTCGCTCGGTCACGGCGGCAACGACGCGCAGAAGACCATGGGCATCATCGCCGTGCTGCTCTATTCGCAGGGCCATCTCGGCAGCGAGTTCTCGGTGCCGTTCTGGGTGGTGCTGTCCTGCCAGGCCGCGATGGCGCTGGGCACGCTGATGGGTGGCTGGCGCATCGTCCGCACCATGGGCCTGCGCATCACCAAATTGACACCGATGCAGGGGTTCTGCGCCGAAACCGGCGGCGCGGTGACCCTTTTCATGGCGACTTTCCTCGGCGTTCCCGTCTCGACCACCCATACCATCACCGGCGCGATCGTCGGCGTCGGCGCCGCCCGCCGCGTCTCGGCGGTGCGCTGGAACGTCGCGAGCTCGATCGTCTATGCCTGGGTGATCACGATCCCGGCCTCCGCCATTGTCGCGGCGCTGACTTGGTGGGCGGTCCAGATCTTCGTCAGGTGACGAATTTCAGCCCCGCAATGCCGGCGACGATCAGACCGATGCTGGCGAGGCGGAACGCGGTCGCCGGTTCGCCGAAGAGGATGATGCCAAGCGTCGCGGTGCCGACCGCGCCGATCCCGGTCCAGACCGCGTAGGCGGTTCCGACGGGGAGGGATTTGAGCGCGAATCCGAGCAGGATGACGCTGCCGGCCATGGCGACGAGCGTGACGACGGACGGAACAAGCCTGGTGAAACCCTCGGTGTATTTCAGGCCAATCGCCCATGTGATCTCGAGAAGACCGGCGACGAACAGGATGCTCCAGGCCATGACGACCCTCCGTGCAAGGCAGGGTCGTCCCCGCGGCTGATATGCTGCTGAACAGGAGGGCCGTCCCTCCCGAAAGCCGATATGGGGCTGGCCGGAGGGTTCCGCAATCACCAAATGAGGCTTGATCAGGCCCATTTTCCCTGCCAAACGCTCCCGCCATGTCCGACATCGCCACCACCGCAGCCGAATCGCCGGCCCGTTCCCCGCTTGCCGCTGAAGTGGCGCGGCGGCGGACGTTTGCGATCATCTCTCACCCCGACGCCGGCAAGACCACGCTGACGGAGAAGCTGCTTCTGTTCGGCGGTGCCATCAACCTCGCCGGCCAGGTCAAGGCCAAGGGCGAGCGGCGCAACACGCGGTCGGACTGGATGAAGATCGAGCGCGAGCGCGGCATCTCGGTCGTGACCTCCGTGATGACCTTCGAGTTCGAGGGCCTCGTCTTCAACCTGCTGGACACGCCGGGCCACGAGGACTTTTCGGAAGACACCTACCGCACGCTCACCGCGGTCGATTCCGCTGTGATGGTGATCGACGCCGCCAAGGGCATCGAGGCGCGGACCCGGAAACTGTTCGAGGTGTGTCGTCTTCGGGATATCCCGATCATCACCTTCATCAACAAGATGGACCGCGAGAGCCGCGACGTCTTCGAGTTGCTCGACGAGATCGAGAAGACGCTGGCGCTCGACACCACGCCGATGACCTGGCCGGTCGGCCGCGGCCGCGACTTCCTCGGCACCTATGACGTCGTCAATGGCGGCGTGCGCCTGCTTGAAGGCGGCGGCGCCAAGACCGGCGCGGCCCAGCAGATCGAGATCGAGGAGCTCGCCAAGCTCAGCGCCAATCTCGATGTCTCCGCAGTGAAGGACGAGCTCGAGCTGGTCACCGAGGCGTCGAAGCCGTTCGAGCTGGAGGCGTTTCGCGAGGGCCATTTGACGCCGGTCTATTTCGGCAGCGCGCTGCGCAATTTCGGCGTCGGCGATCTGCTGGAAGGCCTCGGCAAGTTCGCGCCCGAGCCGCGCGCGCAGGACAGCGACCAGCGCAAGGTCGAGGCCACCGATCCGCGCATGAGCGCCTTCGTGTTCAAGATCCAGGCCAACATGGATCCGAACCACCGCGACCGCATCGCCTTTGCGCGGCTCTGTTCGGGCAAGCTCAGCCGCGGCATGAAGGCGAAGCTGGTGCGCACCGGCAAGAGCATGCCGCTGTCGAGCCCGCAATTCTTCTTCGCGCAGGATCGTTCGGTCGCCGACGAAGCCTTCGCCGGCGACGTCGTCGGCATCCCCAATCATGGCACGCTGCGCATCGGCGACACGCTGACCGAGGGCGAGGATTTCAACTTCGTCGGCGTGCCGAGCTTTGCGCCGGAAATCGTCCGCCGCGTCCGTCTCACCGACGCGATGAAGGCGAAGAAGCTGAAGGAGGCGCTTCAGCAGATGTCGGAAGAGGGCGTGGTGCAGGTGTTCCGTCCGCGCGACGGTGCGCCGGCGCTGGTCGGCGTCGTCGGCGCGCTGCAGCTCGACGTGCTCAAGGCGCGGCTGGAGGCGGAATATTCGCTGCCGGTCGAGTTCGAGGTCAGCGAGTTCCAGCTGGCGCGCTGGGTCTCCTCGGAGGACCGCAAGAAGCTCGACACGTTCATAGCGGCCAACACCTCGAGCATCGCCGACGATGTCGACGGCGATCCCGTGTATCTGGCGCGAAACGAGTTCTATCTCGGCTACACAAGGGAACGCGCCGAGGGCATCGAGTTCACCAACGTCAAGGACGTCAAGAAGAAGGGGTAGGGCGGCTCGCCGGCAGCCCATGCCTCGGCTCTGGCCCCAGACCCACCGGTGTCATGCCCCGGCTTGACCGGGGCATCCAGTACGCCGCAGCCTATCGATTCAATCACAACCGTCACGGCGTACTGGGTCGCCGGTCGAGCCGGGCGACGACACCGGAGTTGAACGCGAGCCTGTGAACGCGCGTGGGGTTGACGTGTTCATTCGCGATGCCACGTTCTCATCATGTGGCGCAGCATTCTCGTTATCATCCTGCTGGCGATCTCGGTCGTCGCCGCCAACGCGCAGCGCCGCCAGATCAATCCGATCCCGTTCTCCCACGAGCCGTGCAGCGTGCTCGACGGCAGGCCCTGCACACCGTCTTATTGCAGCCCGCTCGAGCCGGGTCCCTGCATTCCCGAGATCGACTATCCCTACGGCCAGAACCTCCAGCTCACGATCGAGAGCGTGCCTGCGCAAGCCGACCGCGCCAAATACCAAAAGCCGGATCACGATCTGGACACGATCGGCGACCTCTTCGCCGAGCTGCGCAGCTGCTGGTCGCCGCCGCCAGACAATGGGCGCGCGGGCATGCAGATGTCGGTGCGCTTCAGCTTCAACAAGGCGGGCGGCCTGATCGGGCCGCCGCGCCTCACATATGCGACCGCGGGCGTGCCCGCAGATACCAGAACCACCTACCTCAACGCGATCAACTCCTCCTTGAAGGCCTGCCTGCCGCTGAAGTTCACCAGCGGCCTTGGCGGCGCGCTGGCGGGCAGGCCGATCGCGATCCGCTATGTCGACAATCGCGAGCTCGGCAAGTAGCGCATCGGTTGCGACAAGCGGCCAATCGATGATACCTCAGAGTCGGGGGCGCTTGCCGAAGGGGAGGATGTCGTGGGTCTGCTGGTCATGATCCTGGGGCTGGTGCTGTTTTTCGCGGCCCATGTTTTCACGACGAAACGCAAGGCGCGCGCGCAGGCGATCGCGAAGCTGGGCGAGGGGACCTACAAGCTCCTCTATTCGCTGATCTCGCTGGCGGGGCTCGCGCTGATCATCTGGGGCTATGCCCATTACCGCAGCTCCGGCTGGATCGACGTCTGGTATCCGCCGAAGGCGATGAAGCACATCACGCTCGCCTTGATGCTGCCGGCCGTCATCCTGGTGGTGGCCTCCTACTTGCGCGGCCGCATCTATGCGACCTTGAAGCATCCGATGCTGGCCGGCATCAAGCTGTGGGCCGCCGCGCACCTGCTCGCCAATGGCGATCTCGGCTCCATCATCCTGTTCGGCTCGTTCCTGGGCTGGGCTGTGTATGATCGCATCACCCTCAAGCGTCGCAGCGATGGCGGCGGGCCGCCGATCCCGGTCGGCGGCGTCAGCAATGATCTGATCGCGGTCGCGGTCGGCGTCGTCGCTTATCTGGCGCTGGCCTTCGCGTTCCATCCGGTCGTGATCGGCGTTCCCGTGATCGGGGTCTAGCCGGTCAGCACAAGACGAGACCCGGCTGTCCATGCGCGGAAGCCGGCAAGAGCAACAAGCCGAGGACCCTTCGATGGATTGGTCGCAATCTCAGATCCCGCCGATGCGCCTCGAGGCGCGCTTCGGCGATCGGGTGGTTCCGGCATTTGCGGATCGGCCTGCGAGCCTGTGGGCGATGATCACCGAGGCGCACGGCCGCAACACCGATGCCGAAGCGCTAATCTGCGGCAACGTCCGCCTGAGCTGGCGCCAGGCGGTGGAGCAGGCGGCGCGGATCGCGGCGGGCTTTCGCAAGCTCGGCCTCGAGCGCGGCGACCGCGTCGCCATCCTGCTCGGCAACCGCATCGAATTTCCGCTGCTGCTGTTCGCTGCAGCGCATGAGGGGCTGGTCACCGTGCTGCTCAGCACGCGCCAGCAGAAGCCGGAGATCGCCTATGTTCTGGGCGATTGCGGCGCCAAGATCCTGATCCACGAAGCCTCGCTCGGCGAGCGCCTGCCCGATGCGCAGGATGCGCCAGATCTGGTCCACCGCATCGCCGTGGACGATGATCCGGCCCGGTCTCGCTTCTCAGCGCTCGCCGACAACGCGCCGGCAACGGCACCGGTCGAGGTGAGCGAAGAGGACACCGCGATGATCCTCTACACCTCGGGCACCACGGGCAAGCCGAAGGGCGCGATGCTGGCCCATTGCAACATCGTCCACTCCTCGATGGTGTTCGTGTCCTGCCTGCAATTGACCGAAGCGGATCGCTCGATCGCGGCGGTGCCGCTCGGCCATGTCACCGGCGTCGTCGCCAACATCACGACCATGATCCGCTGCGGCGGCGCGCTGATCATCATGCCGGAATTCAAGGCCGCCGATTATCTCAAGCTCGCCGCGCGCGAGCGCGTCACCTACACCGTGATGGTGCCGGCGATGTACAATCTCTGCCTGCTGCAGCCCGATTTCGACGGCTACGATTTGTCGAGCTGGCGCATCGGCGGCTTCGGCGGCGCGCCGATGCCGGTCGCGACCATCGAGAAGCTCAAGGCGAAGATTCCCGGCCTGAAGCTGATGAACTGCTACGGCGCGACCGAGACGACATCGCCCTCGACGATCATGCCGGGCGAGCTGACGGAGAGGCATATCGACAGCGTCGGCCTGCCGTGCCCCGGCGCGCGCATCGTCGCGATGGGGGCCGACGGGCGCGAGCTGCCCCCTGACCAGATCGGCGAGCTCTGGATCCAGAGCGCCTCCGTCATCAAGGGCTATTGGAACAACCCGAAGGCCACGGCCGAAAGCTTCACCAGTGGGTTCTGGCATTCCGGTGATCTCGGCTCGGTCGATGCCGACGGCTTCGTCCGCGTGTTCGACCGGCAGAAGGACATGATCAATCGCGGCGGCCTGAAGATCTATTCGGCCGAGGTCGAATCCGTGCTGGCGGGCCATCCCGCGGTGGTCGAGAGCGCGATCATTGCCAAGGCCTGCCCGGTGCTGGGCGAGCGCGTCCATGCCGTGGTGGTGACGCGCAGCCCGGTTGCCGGCGAGGCCTTGCGGGCCTGGTGCGCCGAGCGGCTGTCCGATTACAAGGTTCCCGAGACCCTGGCGATCACGGCCGAGCCGCTGCCGCGCAACGCCAATGGCAAGGTTCTGAAGCGGCAGCTGCGGGAGCTGCTCGGAAGCTGAGCCGGGCCGGCGGTTCTTCCGGGCCAGCCCGGGTGGTTAACGCCTTGATCGGGCTCGCTTTGCCTTGCCACCGCCATATCGTTAGGGTACCTCGCCGCCACGTGGGGACGGGATTCCTGACGCGAACGCTTTGGCGCGCGCACCCGGACGGGCATGGGATTAGCATAAGTGTCTGAATTATTTGACGAAGTCAACGAGGAAGTACGTCGCGAACAGCTCAAGAAGCTGTGGGACAAGTATTCGATCTACTTCATCGCCCTGATGGTGCTGGTCGTGGCTGGCGTCGCCGGCTGGCGCGGCTACCAATACCTTGAGACCAAGAAGGCCGCCGAGGCCGGCGCGGCCTTCGAGAAGGCCGTCGAGCTGTCCGAGCAGGACAAGCACGCCGACGCCGAGAAGGCCTTCACCGAGCTCGCCGCGACGGCTCCGTCCGGCTATCGCATCCTGGCCCGGCTGCGCGCTGCGGCCGAGGCCGCCAACCGCGATCCCAAGGCCGCCGCGAAGATGTATGACGACATTGCTGCCGACCGCAGCGTCGGCGGTGAGTGGCAGGATCTGGCCAAGCTCCGGGCCGCGGGCCTGGTGCTCGACGGTGCGAGCTACGCCGACATGCAGCAGCGGCTTGAGGCCTCCGCCGCGCCGAAATCGACTTTCCGCCACAGCGCCCGCGAGATGCTGGCGCTGTCGGCCTGGCGCAACAACGACATGACCGCCGCCCGCAAATGGCTCGATGCGATCTCCGAGGACGGCGAAACGCCGCCCGGCCTGCGGTCGCGCGCCGAGGCGCTCCAGGCTCTGCTGCCCCCCGTCGCCAAAAGCTGACGACGGCTTCTGATTTAAGCGAGACACAAGATGCGCCGCACGCCACGCTTGATCGCAGCCGCCGTCCTGATCGCCTTCACGGGCGTGCTGGGCGGCTGCTCCAGCTTCGATCCAAGCGACATGCTCGACTTCCTCGACACCAAGAAGAAGCTGCCTGGCGACCGCAAGCCGGTCTTTCCGGAGGGCGTGCCGGGCCTCGAGCAGGGTGTGCCCAGGGAGATGTACAAGGGCGCACAGCAGCAGCCCGATCCGAATGCACCCGCCGTTGCGGCCCTGCCTGCGGAGCCGCCGCCCGAGCCCGCCAAGCCGGCCAAGGGGGCCAAGGCGACGAAGTCCCGGCAGCCAGCCGCCACGGCGGCCGCACCGGCTGACGCACCCGCCGGCGAAGTCGATGGCGAAGCCCAGCCGGAGGCCGCGCCGCCCACGGCCGCTCCCCCGCCCAAGCACAAGATCGTCCGCAGGCGTACCACCGCGCCGCCGCCGGATCAGACTGTCCAGCAGGCGCAACCGACCCAGACCACGCAGCAGCAATCGCAGGGCGCCTTCCCGGCGCCGCTGCCGAGCGGCAGCTTCTCGCGCTAGTTTTTCATTGCATTGACACGCGCAGCCCCGGCAGCGCACGAATGACAGATGTCCTTCACGATCGCCATCATCGGCCGGCCCAATGTCGGCAAATCGACGCTGTTCAACCGCCTGGTCGGACAGAAGCTCGCGCTCGTCGATGACCTGCCGGGCGTCACCCGCGACCGCCGCGAGGGTGAGGCCAGGCTCGGCGATCTCGACTTCACCATCATCGATACTGCCGGCCTCGACGAGGGTGCCAAGGGCTCGCTGACCGCGCGTATGCAGGAGCAAACCGAGACCGCGATCGCGCAGGCCGATGCGCTGTTCTTCGTCATCGACGCCCGCATCGGCCTCACGCCCACCGATCGCGCCTTCGCCGATTTCGCCCGCAAGGCGAACAAGCCGGTGCTGCTGGTCGCCAACAAGAGCGAAGGCAAGCACGGCGATGCCGGCGCGATGGAATCCTTTGCGCTCGGCCTCGGCGATCCCATCCAGATCTCGGCCGAGCATGGCGAGGGCATGGGCGAGCTCTACGACGCGCTTGCCAGGCTGATGCCGGAGCCCGTCGAGGAGGACGACGACGAGGACGAGGCGCCGATCTCGGAGGAAGAGGCGGCGACGCGCCCGATCCGGGTCGCGATCGTCGGTCGGCCCAATGCCGGCAAGTCGACGCTGATCAACCATCTGCTCGGCGAGGAGCGCCTGCTGACGAGCCCGGAGGCGGGCACCACGCGCGATTCCATCGCGGTCGAGATCAACTGGAAGGGCCGTGATTTTCGCGTGTTCGACACCGCGGGCCTGCGCCGGCGCTCGCGCATCGAGGAGAAGCTGGAGAAGCTCTCGGTCGCGGACGCGTTACGCGCGGTGCGCTTTGCCGAAGTCGTCGTGCTGATGATGGACACGCAGAACCGCTTCGAGGAGCAGGATCTGCGGATCGCCGATCTGATCGAGCGCGAGGGCCGGGCCGTGGTGCTTGCCGTCAACAAATGGGACCTGATGGAGACCAAGGGCGGCGGCGCGATCTCGGGCCTGCGCCGCGACGCCGACCATTGGCTGCCGCAGCTCAAGGGCGTGCCTGTCGTCGCCGTGTCCGGCTTGATGGGCGAAGGCATTGACCGCCTGATGCAGGCGATCCAGGACGCCTATGCGATCTGGAACAGGCGCGTGCCGACGGCAGCGCTCAATCGCTGGTTCGAGCAGGCGATCCAGGCCAATCCGCCGCCCGCGGTTTCCGGCCGCAGGCTGAAGCTGAACTACATCACACAGACGAAAGCGCGCCCGCCGAGCTTCGTGCTGTTCTGCTCGCGTGCCGACGCGGTGCCGCAATCCTATTTGCGCTATCTCACCAACTCGATGCGCGAGACCTTCGAACTGCCGGGCACGCCGGTGCGCATCACGTTGCGCGAGAAGGCCAATCCCTTCGCGCACAAGCGCAAGCGGCCGTCGTGAGCGACGGCTCCGGCGAGGCGAAGGCGCAGGGCGCGCCGCCGGTCCGGCGCGGGGCGGTCGCCTTCATCTTCGTCACCATCCTGCTCGACATGCTCGCGCTCGGCGTGATCATGCCGATCCTGCCGAAGCTGATTGAAAGCTTCGTCGACAACGACACCGCGCATGCGGCGCGCATCTTCGGCCTGTTCGGCACCGCCTGGGCATTGATGCAGTTCGTGTTCTCGCCGCTGCTCGGTGCGCTGTCGGATCGCTTCGGGCGCCGGCCGGTGGTGCTGCTGTCGAATTTCGGGCTCGCGGCCGATTACGTGTTGATGGCGCTGGCGCCGTCGCTGGCCTGGCTGTTCATCGGCCGGGTGGTCTCCGGCATCACCTCGGCCAGCATCTCGACCGCCTTCGCCTACATCTCCGACATCACGCCGCCGGAGCGGCGTGCGGCGGTGTTCGGCAGGATAGGCGCGGCCTTCGGCGCCGGCTTCATCCTGGGGCCGGCGCTCGGCGGCCTGCTCGGCGACGTCGATCCGCGCCTGCCGTTCTGGGCCTCGGCAGCCCTCAGCTTCGCCAATGCGCTCTACGGGCTCTTCGTCCTGCCGGAATCGCTCGCGCCCGACAAGCGCGCGCCGTTCCGCTGGCGAAGTGCCAGTCCGGTCGGGGCGCTGCATCTGTTGCGATCCAACGCGGTGCTGGCCGCCTTGTCGGTCGTCAACTTCATCGCGCAGGTCGCGCACGTCGTGTTGCCCTCGACCTTCGTGCTCTATGCGACCTATCGCTACGGCTGGGATTCCAAGACGGTGGGACTGACGCTCGCCATGGTCGGCATCTGCGCCATGGTGGTGCAGGGGCTCGCCATCGGCCCGATCGTGCGCGCGCTCGGCGAGCGGAACGCGCTGTTGGTGGGTCTGTGCTGTGGCGCGCTCGGCTTCGTCGTGCTGGGGGCGGCGCCGACGGGACCGCTATCTTGGCTCGGCATTCCCATTCTGGCGCTGTGGGGCATCTCCGGCGCCGCCTCGCAATCGCTGATGACGCGGCTGGTCGCGCCTGATCAGCAGGGCCAGTTGCAGGGCGCGACCGCGAGCGTGCAGAGCGTGTCGCAGCTCGTCGGCCCGTTCCTGTTCACGCTGACATTTTCCTATTTCATCGGCGCCAGCGCGCCGCTGCACCTGCCCGGCGCGCCGTTCCTGCTGGCGGCGGTACTTATGGTGGTCTGCGTGGCGATCGCGGTGCGGTCGCTGGGTGGGATCAAGACGGTTTCGTAGGGTGGGCAAAGGCGCCTAAGCGCCGCGCCCACCATATCGCCGCGACCTCAAGAAGTGGTGGCACGCTCCGCTTTGCCCATCCTGCGGCGGCGTCTTTCATGGCACCAAATGCAAATGCCCGGGCGGTAGCCCGGGCATGACGTCGTCGAGGGTCTGCGTGACCGCTATGCGGTCACTTCTTCACCAGCGGGCAATCGCTGTCCTTGAGCGGCTTGGCCGCGTCTTCCGGTGCGATGGTGGCGATCTGCTTGTAGTAGTCCCACGGACCCTTCGACTCCTCGGGCTTCTTCACCTCGAAAAGATAGGCCGGGATGAGACGACGTCCGTCCTGGCGCAGGGGTCCGTTGCCGAACAGCGGATCGTCGGTCGGCAGCTCCTTCATCTTGGCGACGACCTTGGCGCCGTCCCGAGGATTGCCGCCGAGCGCCTCCATCGCCTTCAGATAATGCAGCACCATCGCGTAATTGCCGGCCTGGGTCATCGAGGGCATCGCGTTCTTGCTGGCCATCGCCGAGAACCGCTTCGACCATTCGCGGGTCTTGTCGTTCAGGTCCCAATAGAACGATTCAGTGAAGGTCAGGCCCTGCGCGGTCTTGAGGCCCAGCGAGTGCACGTCGTTGATGAACAGCAGCAGCGCGGCGAGCTTCTGGCCACCCTGGACGATGCCGAACTCGGCGGCCTGCTTGATGGCGTTGGTGGTGTCGCCGCCGGCATTGGCGAGGCCGATGATCTTGGCTTTCGACGATTGTGCCTGAAGCAGGAAGGAGGAGAAGTCTGCGGTGTTGAGCGGGTGCTTGACGCCGCCGAGCAGCTTGCCGCCATTGGCCGTGACGACGGCACCGGTGTCGCGCTCCAGCGCATGACCGAATGCGTAGTCGGCGGTCAGGAAGAACCAGCTGTCGCCGCCGGCCTTGGTCAGCGCCTTGCCAGTGCCGTTGGCCAGCATGTAGGTGTCATAGGTGTAGGAAATCGTGTTCGGCGTGCAGGCCTTGCCGGTGAGGTCCGCGGTGGCCGCGCCCGAATTGAGCAGCACCGCATTCTTTTCCTTGACGAGATTGCTCACCGCGAGCGCCACGCCCGAGCTCGGCGTGTCCGCGATCGCGTCGACCTTCTCGTTGTCAATCCATTGCCGGGCGATGTTGACGCCGACGTCGGGCTTGTTCTGGTGATCGCCGCTCAGGACTTCAATCTTCCAGCCCTTCTTGAGCAGGCCGGAATCCTCGACCGCCATCTTGATGGCAACCACAGAGTTCGGGCCGCCGATGTCGGCATAGAGGCTGGACATGTCGTTGAGCACGCCAATCTTGACGGTCTTGTCCTGGGCATGGGCGGATGTGGCAAAACCGAAAGCGGCGCAGGCCAAAAAGGCGGCGGTGCGGCGCGCGAACGTCGTCATCATGAAAGGTTTCCTCCAATGTCAAATATGCGGACGGCTCTCTTGCGGAGCCTTGTTCCGGCTGATGGCTCTACCGTGTCCCACGGCCGGCGGCAATGCACCTAAAGCCGGATGACGCTGCGTCGTAGCGTCATCCGTCGGTTAACTTTTGGGCAAAATGCGTTGAGACGCTATTTGAGCGCATCGGAGGTCAGCTTGAATTTCTGGATGCGCTTACCGGTGTCGACCTCGGCGGTATAGACGTTACCCTTGGCATCGATCGCCATGGCATGGACCCAGTGGAATTGCCCGGCATTGCGGCCATTGTGGCCGAAGCTGCCGACCACGCTGCCGTCCTCGCGCTTGATCACCCGGATCTCGTTGTTCTCGCCGTCGGCGCTGAGGAGATAGGTCTGCTTCGGGTCCGGCCAGATCGCGATGTCCCAGACGGCTCCGTTGCCGAGCGTGTTCTTCTCGTAGAAGAACTCCTTCACGAAGGTGCCGTCCTTCCTGAACACCTGGATGCGGTTGTTGATGCGGTCGCAGACGTAGACCATCCCGTCATTGGAGAGCTTCACGCAGTGAACGGGATTTCCGAATTGCTGCGACACCGGTGCCTTGGGGTCGTAGGCCGCCTGCTTGCCATCATCAGGCTTGTTGCCATAGGCACCCCAGTGCCGCTTGTAGGCCAGCGTCGTCGCATCGAACACGATGACGCGGCGGTTGCCGTAGCCGTCGGCGACGTAGATCTCGTTCGCCTCCTTGTCGAGCGCGGTCTCGGCGGGCTTGCCGAGCTGCGTCGTGTCGTTGCTGCCCAGGCTCGGCGCGATCTTGCCGATCTGGGCCACGAACTTGCCGTCGAGTGTGAACTTCAGGATCGCGTTGTCGTTGTCGGCATTGCCGCCGACCCAGACGAAGCCGCGCTCGTCGACCTCGATGCCGTGCTCGCGGCCGACCCATTCATAGCCCTGACCCGGACCGCCCCAGGACCGCAGCAGATTCCCGTCGCTGTCGAATTCGAGGACCGGCGGCGCCGACACGCAGCATTTGGAGCGCGGCGGGTTGAGGCTTGCGCCTTTCTCGTCGTCGGTGAGCGAGCGCGGGCGATGGATCACCCAGATGTGGCCCTGCCCATCGACGGTGATGCCGCCGACCTGACCGAGGATCCAGTTGTTCGGGAGCTGCTTCGGCCAGGACGGATCGACCGCGAAGGTCGGGACGTCGCCGGCACTCGCCGTGCCCGGAAGCAGGAGCGCGATGGTTGCGATGAGGATGGAAAAAGCGCGACAGACGTTTGCGAGTGCGCGGCCGAGACCTGCGCGATGCCATGGCGCCATGACGACCTCCCTTTATTGTTGGCTTTGCGGCTTGCTACCGCCTAGGCGCGCGCAGTCAAACGCGGGGAGGCACGTGAGTCAATCAGGCGGGCGCGCGGAAGCTCATCAAGCTGCGCGTCTTGTAATCGTAGAACTTGCCGGTCTCGATCCAGTCCGGCGCGCACATCGGCACGATGAATTCGGCGACCTGCTCGGGCGTGTCGAGCGTCGCCGGATCCTCGCCCGGCATCAGCGTGGCGCGCATGCGGGTGCGGATCGGGCCCGGGTTGAACAGATTGATGCGCAGCTTCGTGTTCGCGGTTTCCTGCGCCCACGCGCGCGCCAGCGTTTCCAGCGCGGCCTTTGACGCCGCGTAGGGACTGACATAGGCGGTGGCCTTGTTGGCGGCGCCCGAGGTGATGAAGACGGCGCGGCCTGCGTCGGACTGTTTGAGCAGCGGCTCCATGCAGCGGATCAGCTGGAAGTTGGCGGAGACGTTGACGGCCATCACGTCGTTGAAGGCCTTCAGCTCGATATGGCCGATCGGCGAGGAGGGGCCGAGCACGCCGGCATTGCCGACGAGGATGTCGAGCTTGCCGTAGCGTTCGTGCAGGCCGGCGCCCAGCCGCGCGATGCCGTCTGAATCGGTGAGGTTGAGCGGCACCAGGGTGGCGCTGCCGCCATCCTTGCGGATCTCGTCGTCGAGCTCCTCCAGCCCGCCCTGCGTGCGCGCGACCGCGACGATGTGTGCGCCGGCCTTGGCCAGCGCGATTGCGGTGGCATAGCCAATGCCGCGCGAGGCGCCGGTGACGAGAGCGATGCGGTCGGTGAGGGATGTCGTCATGGAAGCGCTCTATCCAGCGTCGTCCCGGCGAAAGCCGGGACCCATACGCCGTGACGGTTATTATTGACGAAGATGGCCATTGCGACCTTCTTCGAAACCACACAGGCCTGTGGCTATGGGTCCCGGCCTTCGCCGGGACGACGAAAGCTAGCTTGCCTCCGCCAGCAGCGAGAGCTGCCGTGGCTGCTGCTCGGTCTGGGTCTGGTCGGTGAGGTGGGTCGGATAGGCCCCGGTGAAGCAATGATCCGAGAATTTCGGATTGGCGGGGTCGCGGCCGGGCTCGCCCATGGCGCGGTACATGCCGTCGATCGACAGGAAGGCGAGCGAGTCGGCGCCGATGATCTCGCGCATCTCCTCCAGCGAATGCGTCGCCGCCAGAAGTCCGCCGCGGTCGGGCAGGTCGATGCCGTAATAGTCGGGATAGAGGATCGGGGGCGAGGCGAGGCGGAAGTGCACTTCGGTCGCGCCGGCATCGCGCATCATGCGCACGATCTTCTTCGAGGTGGTGCCACGCACCAGGGAGTCGTCGATCAGGATGATGCGCTTGCCTTCGATCGCGGCGCGGTTGGCCGAATGCTTCATGCGCACGCCGGATTCGCGGATCGCCTGCGTCGGCTGGATGAAGGTGCGGCCGACATAGTGGTTGCGGATGATGCCGAGCTCGAACGGCACGCCGGAGAACTGGCTGTAGCCGACCGCGGCGGGCACGCCGGAATCCGGCACCGGCACCACGACGTCGACGGGAACGTGGCTCTCGCGCGCGAGCTGCGCGCCGAAATTCTTGCGCACCTCGTAGACCGAGCGGCCGTGCACGATGGAATCCGGACGGGAGAAGTAGATGTATTCGAAGATGCAGGGGCGCGGCGCCATCGGCGGAAACGGCTTGTGGATGTCCTGGCCGTTCTCGTCGAATACGATGACTTCGCCGGGCTCGATGTCGCGCACGAAGCGGGCGCCGATGATGTCGAGGGCGCAGGTCTCCGAGGTCAGGATCGGGCAGCCGTCGAGCTCGCCGAGCACCAGCGGGCGGATGCCGCGCGGATCGCGCGCGCCGACCAGCTTCTTGTTGGTCAGCGAGACCAGCGCATAGGCGCCTTCGATCTCGCGCAGCGCGTCGATATAGCGCTCGATGAAGCGGGCGCGCTTGGAGCGGGCGACCAGATGGAGGATCACCTCGGTGTCGGTGGTCGACTGCATCATCGCACCGTGCCTGACGAGCTCGCGGCGCAGCGTCAGGCCGTTGGTGAGGTTGCCGTTATGCGCGACCGCGAGGCCGCCGGCGTTGAGCTCGGCGAACAGCGGCTGCACGTTGCGCAGGATGGTGGCGCCGGTGGTGGAGTAGCGGACATGGCCGACCGCGACATTGCCGGGCAGGCGGTCGATCACTTCGCGGCGGGAGAAGGTGTCGCCGACGAGGCCGAGGCGGCGTTCTGAGTGGAAGCGGCTGCCGTCGTAGGAGACGATGCCGGCGGCTTCCTGGCCGCGGTGCTGGAGGGCGTGGAGGCCGAGCGCCGTGATCGCGGCTGCATCGGGGTGACCGTAGATGCCGAAGACGCCGCATTCCTCGCGCAGCGTATCGCCCTCCAGATCGTTCTGAAGCTCGAGCGCGGCCGGGCCCAAACCGGCCCTTGGATCGAGATCAAGCTGGGCGTCCTGGTCAGGGTGTCGCATCTCGTCCGCGCCTTTCTTTAGGGCCAATCAACGCGCCGCAGGTTTCTCGATCAGCTTCTTCATGCCGTCACGAGCCGATTTGCTGTATCCGTCGCCACTGCCCGAAGGCTGCTGCTCGGAATCAGCTTGATCATCATCTGGTTTGTTTTTCTTGAATCTCTTCAAGATGGTGTTCTCGGGGTCGTCGGGCAAGAGGGCCATCAGCCAATCCCCGGTTCCCTGGAGCACGACGCGGGACTTGGCCCCGGTGACCCAGTCCGGGCGCTGCTTGTCCGGAACCAGCCAGGTGAAGAACAGGAAGGCGACCACGACGATCAAAAGCCCGCGAGCCAGGCCAAATAGGAAACCGAGGGTGCGGTCCAGCGCGCCGATGCGCGAATCCAGGATCATGTCGGAGATGCGGACCGTGATCACGGAAACCACGACCAGGGTGCCCACGAACACGCCGGCAACCACGACCACGCTCGCGACCGTGTCGTTGTTGAAATAGGTCTTGGCGGTCGGCAGCAGCTTCGAGAACGAGTACAGCGTCACCACCGCCGCCGCGCCCCAGGCCGCGATCGACAGGATTTCGCGCATGAAGCCGCGGACCATGGCGAGCAGGCCCGAGATCAGCATCACACCGAGCAGGATCAGGTCGAGGAGTGTAACTGGCATCGGCTGGTCTGGTCCGCTCGTACTTCAAAGGTGCTCAGCGAATCGGTGTTTGGCCGCTGCCTTAAAAGAGGGGCAGACGGCGTTCCCGGCAAGGCCGCAACCACGCAATCCCATGCTGCTTTTGTGACGGCTGTATAGCGGCGGGGGCCTCCGGCGTCACCTCCAGCTAACCATCTCCGCGGCGGAATCTTGCCGGTGTGGCATTTTTCTCGGCCGGTCCGTTCGAATCGCCCCGGCGGGCGCCGCGGGCGGCGATTTCGGCAACCAGCGTCGTCAGGCTGTTGACCGCGTTCAGCGACAGTCCGGCGTCTCCGCCGGCATCGCCGCGGGCCGATTCGGGCAGCACGGCACGCTGGAAACCGAGTTTTGCCGCCTCCTTGAGCCGGGCCGGGGTCTGCGCCACCGGACGGATCACGCCGGAGAGCGAGATCTCGCCGAAATAGACGGCATCGGTCGGTAACTGAGCATTAACCAGGGACGATACCAGCGCCGCCGCAGCGGCCAGATCCGCCGCCGGCTCGTGGATGCGCAGGCCGCCGGCGACGTTCAGATAGACGTCGTGGCCCGACAGCTTGACCCCGCAATGGGCCTCCAGCACCGCCAGCACCATCGACAGCCGGCTCGGGTCCCAGCCGACCACGGCCCGGCGCGGGGTGCCGAGGGAGGTCGGCGCCACCAGCGCCTGCAATTCGACCAGGACGGGCCTCGTGCCCTCGATGCCCGCGAAGACGGCCGTGCCGGGCGTGCCGAGATCGCGCTCGGACAGGAACAACTCGGAGGGGTTGGTGACCTCGCGCAGGCCAAGGCCCGTCATCTCGAACACGCCGATCTCGTCGGTCGGCCCGAACCGGTTCTTCACGGCGCGCAGGATGCGGAATTGCTGCGAGCCTTCGCCCTCGAACGACAGCACCGCGTCGACCATGTGCTCGACCACGCGGGGGCCGGCGATCTGGCCGTCCTTGGTGACGTGGCCGACCAGGATGATGGCCGCGCCGGTCTTCTTGGCGAAGCGGATCAGGGCCTGCGCCGAGGCACGCACCTGCGTCACCGTGCCGGGCGCCGATTCCACCGTGTCGGTCCACATGGTCTGGATCGAGTCGATCACGATCAGCCGGGGCACCGCGCCCTCCGACAGCGTCGAGACGATGTCCTCGACCGAGGTCTCGGCAGCGAGTTGCACCGGTGCATCCGACAGCCCCAGCCGCTCGGCGCGCAGGCGCACCTGCGCGACCGCCTCTTCGCCGGAGATATAGACGATGCGGTGGCCGGCCCGCGCCAGCATGCTGGTGGCTTGCGTCAACAGCGTCGATTTGCCGATGCCGGGGTCGCCGCCCACCAGCAGTACCGAGCCGCGGACGAAGCCGCCGCCGGTGACGCGGTCGAGCTCGCTCAACCCTGAGGACAGGCGCGGCGCGTCAGGACTCTTGCCGGCGAGGCTCTCCAGCGCGAACGTTCGCCCCTTGCGCTTCGAACGGATCGACACCGGCACGCTGCCGCTGGTGTCCTCCTCGGCGAGCGTGTTCCACTCGCCGCAGGACTCGCACTTGCCCTGCCAGCGGTTATAGGCCGCGCCGCAGTTCTGGCAGACGAAGGAGAGGGTGCTCTTGGCCATGGAAATGTTGAGTCGTTGCGCTGGTGTGGCTGCTTAGCACGATCAGAGACCGGGGTGCGAAGCGTTCCGCGCTACCGTGCTTTCGGCAGATCGTCCTTGCGCTTGCACAGCAAATGGGGCTTCCCGTCGATCTTGATCGTGCCGTTCGCACCCGGCGCCAGCTTGATCGTGACCTTGCTGCCATTCACGCCCTTGTTGTAGTCGTCCCAGAACTCGAAGCAGGTGGCCGACAGGACGAGGCCGTCGCCGGCCGGCGTCTTGCGGTCGATACGGCAATGGTTCTCGTACCGGTCGACCAGCGGGGCCGGCTTGCCCTTGATGACGTTGTCGAGGTCGATCATCGTCTTGCTGTCCGGGCCCTCCCTGTCGCGGCAATCCCTTTTCGACGAGGCCCACAATCCGTCGAACGTCTGCGCGGCGAACACCGGCTGTATTGCGAACAGAACGATGCCGGCGGCGGCGATCAGGGAGACGGTGCGCATGCATTGGGTCCTTATGCTCGGCGGTATGTCTCTCCGGGGTCAGAATGCGTTCAACAGCATCGTCATGCCTGCCGCCAGCATGATGCCGTCCATCAGCAGGCGAAACACCTCCGGCTTCAGGTGCAGCACGAAGCGCTTTGCGACGAAGGCGCCGACCATCAGCGATGAGCCCGCGATCAATCCTTTCAGGGCGACGTCGGCGGTCAGCGCTCCGAAGCGTTCGAACGTCACCGACTTGCTGAGATAGAGCCCCAGCGAGGAGGCTGCCTCGGTGGCGAGGAAGGCGCCCTTGGACAGGCCGTAGAACAGGAACAGCGGCACGCTGAGCGGACCGGTCGAGACCACGATGCCGGTGAGATAGCCGATCACCGCCCCGCCGATGGCGAGGTGCCAGAGATTGGCCTTGAGGTCGTGCCGCGCCAGCCAATGCCGCACCGGCACCATCGCGATCAGGAAGAGGCCGATGGCAATATCGACGGCGTGCGAAGGCAGCGCCAGCAGCGTCCGCGCGCCGAGCGCTGCGGCCGGAATGCCCGTCACCGAATAGGCCGCGCAGGCCCGCCAGTCGACCTCGCGCCACCAGGCCAGGATGCGCGAGAAATTCGCCATGACGGATGCCACCGCCATGATCGGCACGGCCTCCTTCGGCCCATAGGCATAGACCAGCACCGGCATCAGCATGATCGAGGAGCCGGTGCCGACGATGCCGGAGATGGTGCCGGCGATGAGGCCGACGGTGAGGACGAAGAGAAAGGCCAAAACAGTCTCCACGAATCGGGAGAGTTTAGCCCCGGGCCGCGATATGGGCGATCCGCGCTAGGCGAGGGAACCTATAGCGCTGCGCATGGGCATGCCGGTCTGGGCGCCGGCCTTGAGGCATTTCAACGCCGCGGTTTCGCAGCTCACCTCAAGGGCGCGTTGCAGCAACACGCCTTCGCGGAGCATGGCCGCGAACGCGCCGACAAACGTATCGCCGGCGCCGGTCGTATCCACCGGCGTGATGCGCGGGGCGGGTGCGCGCAGGCGGGTGCCCTCGGCCGTCACCGCCAGCGCGCCTTGTGCGCCGGCGGTCACGGTGCAAGTGAGGTCGCCGGTCCTGGCGAGGTCCGCGGCTGCGGCCTCGTAATTGGACGGAGCGAGGCCGATGGCTCCGGCGGCATCCAGCGCCTCATGCTCGTTGACCAGGAGATGGTCGGTCACGGCGAGAAGTTCCGTCACCATCTCACGGGTCATCTTCTCCGGGACGGGCGCAAGATTCCAGACGACGGTGCCGGCGGCCAATGTCGTCCGGCGCGCGGCCTCGAACGCTTGCTCAAAAGGCACTTCCATTTGAAGCACCAGCACCGTGTCGGGATTGAAGAGTTCGACAGGGAGATCGCCGGCGGTTGCGGTCATGTTGGCGCCGCTCGCCACCGTGATCGCGTTCTCGCCGGCCTGATCGACCGTGATGAAGGCGCAGCCGGTCGGCTCGTCGGCCCTGGTGACGAGATCGGCGTCGACGCCATTGGCCCTGAGATTTTCGATCGCGGTGTCGCCAAATCCGTCCCGGCCGACGCGGCCCGCCATGCGCACATGTCCAGGCCCGGCGATCCGCGCGGCGGCAACAGCCTGATTGGCGCCCTTGCCGCCGAAATGCGTCTGGTACGACGGTGCAAGCACCGTCCGGCCAGGGCCCGGGATGACCGGGACCTTCGCGACCAGATCGATATTGAGCGATCCGAACACCACGATCATGGCACGCAGACTATCAGCCTTGCTCGTCCATGACGCGCAATTTCTCCACCCGCCGGCGGAAATCCTCGTCGGTGGAGAATTCGGCGGAAAGGTATGAGGACACGAGATCCACCGCGAGCCAGGCACCGACGATCTGCGCACCGATGCACATGACGTTGACGTCGTCATGCTCGACGCTCTGATGCGCGGAGTGGACGTCGTGGCAGACCGCGGCGCGGATGCCCTTCATCTTGTTGGCGGCGATCGAGGCGCCGACGCCGGTACCGCACACCATGATGCCGCGCGCGGCTTCGCCCGACGTCACCTTCGCCGCCACGGCGCGCGCGATGTCGGGAAAGTCGACCGGCTTGTCGTCATGGGAGCCGACGTCGATGACGTCGTGGCCGAGCTTGCGGATATGATCGATGACAGTCTGCTTGAGTGGCCAGCCGGCGTGGTCGGATCCGATGACGAGACGCATGTAATGTCCTTCTTGATCTTGCATTGATCGTGACAGCCGCGTGCGGCTGTCACGATTGTTCGTTGGGTTCAGCTGCGCATGTCGGGCGGCAAATCCACCCCGTGGAACTTCTTGTAGATGGCGTTGAGCTTGCCGTTCTTGACGTTCTCGGTGATCCAGGCGTTGAGCTTGTCCATCAGGGGCTGTTCGCCCTTCTTCAGGCCGATGGCGAGGTCGAAGGTCGCCAGCGGAATCCGGGATTCGAACACGCGCGAGAGGTTCTTCACGCCGATCTGGTTGATGATGGTCGCGGACGAGCCGACGCAGTCCACCTGGCCCGACACCGCCGCCGTCACCATGGTGGCGTCGTCGTCATAGCGGGCGATCTTGAGGTCCTTGTCCTTCATGTTGGTGAGGGTGGTGTCCTGGGTGGTGCCGCGCGAGACGCCGATCGACTTGTCCTTGAGGTCGGGCCAGTCCTTGACGGTCGACGATTTCAGGCAGCCGACGTCGGATTGCAGCGTCGCATAGCGCTTGGTGAAGTCGATCACCTTGGCGCGCTCGGCCGTCACCGACAGCGTCGAGATGATGATGTCGGCCTTGCCGGTCAGGACGTTCGGAATGCGGGTCGCACCGGTGGTCTGGACGAACTCCAGCTCGAGCCCCCAGTCCTTGGCGAGCAGCTGGGCCACTTCGACGTCGGACCCGGTGGCCTTCATGGTGCTGTCCATCATGCCCGAGGGCGGGATGGCGAGGTCCGTCGAGATGCGGATCTTCTTCGCCTTCATGATGTCGTCGAGCAGATCGGCCGATGCCGGCGTTGCCGCCATCATGACGAGGCCGAA
Source organism: Bradyrhizobium sp. 1(2017) (assembly GCF_011602485.2). Lineage (NCBI taxonomy): Bacteria > Pseudomonadati > Pseudomonadota > Alphaproteobacteria > Hyphomicrobiales > Nitrobacteraceae > Bradyrhizobium > Bradyrhizobium sp. 1(2017). The sequence continues at coordinate 3,652,018 of NZ_CP050022.2, forward strand.
CAGCGCAGCGGCCGTGCCCAGCAATCTCTTGTTTGTCATCCTTGGTTCTCCTCTCCTGTTATGATTTTAGGTTTCCGGTGCCCACGAATTGGGTGAGCTCCGGCGTCGTTGGTGACGTCAGGATCGAGGCGGGTCCGGTCTCGTGGACCTTGCCCCGATGCATGAACACGATCCGGTCGGCGATGCCCTTGGCGAAGCCCATCTCGTGGGTGACCATCACCATGGTCATGCCGTCAGCCGCGAGCTGCTCGATCACCTTCAGCACTTCGCCGGTGAGCTCGGGATCGAGCGCGGAGGTGACCTCGTCGAACAGCATCACCTTGGGCTGCATGGCGAGCGAACGGGCGATCGCGGCGCGCTGCTGCTGTCCGCCCGAGAGCTGCTCGGGATAGGCGTGCAGCTTCTCCTCGAGCCCCACCTGCGCGAGCACTTTTCGCGCAAGGTCTTTGGCCTCGCCGCTTGCCAATCCCTTCACCGCGCAGGGCGCGAGCGTGATGTTCTGCTCGATCGTGAGGTGCGAAAACAGATTGTAGCTCTGGAACACGATGCCGACGTCCTGGCGCAGCGCGCGCAAGTTCACGTCGGGACGGTCGACGCGGTGCCCGCAGACCACGATCTCGCCGCCGTCGACCTTCTCGAAGCGGTCGATGCAGCGCAGCGCCGTGCTCTTGCCGGAGCCGGAGCGGCCGATCAGTGCCAGCACCTCGCCGCGCGCGACGGCAAAGGAGACGCCGTCGAGCACGCGGAGCGAGCCGAAGCTCTTCTGCACGTCGCGGAGCGACACGATCGGTTCGGAGGAGAGGGCGTTCTGCTGCATGTCAGGCTGGCGCGAGGTTGGACCTGCCATGTCCCATCCGCCGTTCCAGCCTCTGGCTGAACAGCGACAGGGGATAGCACATGGCGAAGTAGGTGACGGCGATGATGGCGTAGATGGCGAACGGCTCGAACAGCGAGTTGTTGACGATCTGGCCCGAGCGCATCAGCTCGACGAAGCCGACGACGGAGGCGAGCGAGGTGTTCTTGATGATCTGCACCATGAAGCCGACGGTCGGCGGCGTCGCTATGCGGATTGCCTGCGGCAGGATCACCTTCGTCATGCGCTGCGTGCGGCTCAGCGCCAGGCCTTCGGCGGCCTCCCATTGCGGCTTCGGCACGGACTGGATGCAGCCGCGCCAGATCTCGCCGAGATAGGCGGCGACGTACAGCGTCAGCGAGGCGCCGGCCGCGACGAGTGGCGAGACCTTGAGGCCGATGGCGGCGAGACCGAAATAGCCGAGGAACAGGATGACCAGCAGCGGCGTGCCCTGGACGAGCTGGACATAGACGGCGCTGGCGATCCGCACCGGTTTGAGCGGCGAGATCCGCGCCAGCGCGATCACGAACCCGACGATGCCGCCGCCGATCAGCGCGATCAGCGACAGACCGATGGTCCACAGCGCGCCCTGGCCGAGGAACATGAGATGGTTGATGTTGAGATGTCCGCCCATGGTCATCTCACAACGGCGTGCCGAGCCGGCGGCGGCGCGGAAACAGCACGAGGCCGAGGCCCCAGAAGCCGGCACGCATGACCAGCGACAGGATGACGTAGAGCACGGCGACGATGATGTAGGTCTCGAACGCGCGATACGTGTCGGACTGGATGTAGTTGGCGACGGCGGTGAGCTCCTCGGCCGAGATCTGCGAGCAGACCGAGGAAGCCAGCATCAACAGCACGAACTGGCTGGTGAGTGCCGGATAGACCTTCTCGATCGCCGGCAGCAGGATGATGTGCCAGTAGATCTGCAGGCGAGACAGCGCCAGCCCTTCGGCGGCCTCGATCTGCCCGCGCGGGATCGCCTCGAAGCCGGCGCGCATGATCTCCGCGGTATAGGCACCGACATTGATGGTCAGCGCGGCCACGGCCACGGTGAAGGCGGAGTATTTCAGGCCGAGGCTGGCGAGGCCGAAATAGACCAGGAAGATCTGCACCAGCAGCGGGGTGTTGCGGATGGTCTCGACATAGACCTTGCAGGCGCCTGATATCAGCGCATTGTGCGTGCCGCGTCCGACCGCCGCGAGCGTGCCGAGCAGGGCGCCGAGCACGGTCGCGAAGAACGCCAACTCCAACGTCAGCACCGCGCCGGCCAGAAAGCTCGGCCAACGCTCCAGCACTGCGGGGAAGTCGAGTTGGAGGCTCATCGTGTCAGGGTCAGCCGGTTGTCTGGTTGGTCATGCGGTCATAGACGCGGAACAGCGCCTGGTTGCCGTTGCTGCCTTCGCCATGGGCGCGCGCATCGACATATTGGCTGGTGACGAGCGCCGTGCCGGGCAGCGGCACGTTGAGCGCCTGCGCATGCTCCTGCACGAGGCGAAGGTCCTTGAGCTGCAGATCGATCCGGAAGCCGGCGGATGCGTCGCCCGCGATCATCGCGGGGCCGAGCTTGTCGAGCATCCAGGAGGCGGCGGAGCCACCGAGCAGCACCCGGCGCAGCAGATTGAGATCGATGCCCGAGGCGCGCCCGAGCGCGAGCGCCTCGCAGATCGCCTGGATGTTGATGCCGCAGATCAGCTGATTGCACAGTTTGACGGTCTGACCGGCGCCGGATGCGCCGACATGGGTGATGGTCGTGCCCATCGCGCGGAAGAACGGCTCGGCCTTGGCGAATGCGTCCGTATCGCCGCCGGCCATGATCGAGAGCGCGGCGTTCTTGGCGCCCACCGGCCCGCCCGAGACCGGCGCGTCGATGAAGCCGACGCCTGCCTTTCGCAGGTCGGCATGGATGCGGCGGACGGCAACCGGAGAGATCGTGCTCATGTCGACGATCAGCTTGCCGGGAGGCGGGGATTTCAGCAGGCCCTGCTCGCCGTAGATCGTCGCCTCGACATGGGGCGTGTCGGGCAGCATGGTGATGACGATATCGGCGCCTTGTGCCGTATCGGCGGGGCTGTTGGCGCGGATCGCGCCTTCCTTGACGCTGTCGGCCAGCGCGGCTTCGTTCAGGTCGAAGACGCGGACCGCGTGGCCGGCCGCCTGCATGTTGCGCACCATCTCCCGGCCCATCGTGCCGATGCCGATGAAGCCGACATTGCCCTTGTCGTTTCGTCCCATGTCGTCAGTCCGTTTCTTGTTTGATTGGCGTCTTGATCGATTGGCTGGGCGATCAGCCCGAGGCACTGGTCTTGTCGATGTCGCCGACGATGGCGCGCCTGCGGTATTCGTCGCCGATGGCAAAATGCTTGCGCAGCGTCGCATCCGCGCGCTCCGGGTCGCGCGCAATGAGTGCTTCGAAGATGCGGCGGTGATCGTCGATGAGGTAGGTCTTCATCGAAGGGAAGGCCTGCACCAGCTCGCGGCGGCTGCGGTGCGAATGAGTCAACAGGCCCGCCATCGAGGCGTGCAGCACCGTCAGCGTCTCCGAATGCGAGGCGACGACGATGGCGCGATGGAAGTCAAAATCGGCCATACCGCCGGCATCGGCTTCGTCGATCGTCTCGCCGATCTTCGCCAGCGCGCGCTGCAGCCGTTCGAAATCGGTGATGTTGGCGCGTTCGCAGGCGAGCCTGATCGCCTGGCATTCGATCGCGACGCGCGCCTGCATGACGTCGTCGAGCATGTCCGCCTGCTGGGCGAGTGCGAAGGTGAAGAAGTCGTTCAGCACCGAGACGTCCGGCCGCGTCACGACGGTGCCGATGCGGTCGCGGATTTCGACGATGCCGAGCACGGTGAGGGCGCGCAGCGCCTCGCGCACGATCGGCCGGCTGACGCCAAGCAGGGTGGCGAGCTCGCGCTCCGAGATCAGGCGGTCGCCCGGCCTAAGCGAGCCGGCGAGCAGTCGCTCGCGCAAAAAGGCGAACACCTTCTCGAACCCTTTTTCGCCCTCGCTGGCCCGCTTGAGTTCCATCCCTGTCTCTTTGGTCTGATCTTGGTCAGACCAGTATGCTGACCAAGGCGCGGAGGTCAAGAGGCTCGGCCCTCAACTCCGTCGGAAAATCGCGGTTGCTCTGGTTGCCACGGACCGTGCGCACGCCGGCTGCGCCGGGTGTCGGCCCCGCGGTCTTTGTCATTGGCGATGCCGCCTAAAGGCCGCGTCAAACCAACACGACCATGTTTGCGCCTCCGCTCAGCTCCGCGAGCGGCGGTCGCCATGACTATCTCGGCCGCGGTCGCGGCGCGGACGGCGAAGCTCGAATCTCCGCTACATCGATCAGGACACGACGACTGACCGCTCTCGTTGCTTGCAAGAGCGGTCCAGACGCTGCGAAAAGCCTCAGGCGGCCTTTTCTTTGAGTTCGAAATCCATCTTCCATGTCGATTTTCCGGGCTGCTTTCGGAATATCCAGACGGTGAGGGTTGAGCCGGGCGGGATGACGATGCTGTCGCCTTCATGCATCGTGAATTGCCGAATATTGCTCTCTGTCGCCCATATCGAATGAGAATAAACGTCCTTGTCGCTGGTTTTGGTGCAACTCAGAACGCCTCCGTTCATAACGGCGCGGGTAATGGTCTGGCTAATGGACGAGTCCATGTGGATAGTCGTCATTGTGGCGTTCTCCAAAAAAATATGAATAAAACGCCAGATGCTCCCTCAAGTTGTATCGACGTGTCAATGAGCGACAGCCCAACGTTCCTGGCTGTGTGGCTCTCGGCGATGGTGGCCCGTTGCCTTCAGGACATCCCGGCCGGTCATCCTCGCGCTCTCCTGGCTTTCAACGGACGCGAGGAGCTCCAGCAGGCTGGCCAGCGCGAGATAGACGTTGGCAACGCTCAGAGAACACCTCATCGGTTTGCCACCGTAGCCGCATGACAGTCGAAAGCTCTCCCGTTCAGCCTTGCGTGGCAGGATCTGGCCTGATCTTGCAGCGTGCGTTCCGAGTTGCGATCATCCGTGCAAGCCGAGATCATGATGCCGTGACCCTCACCTCTCTCAGAAGCAACGTCCGTCGCCTCTACGAGGGCGCGACGCCGGGCGGCGTGCGCTTCCGCTACGCGCTGCTCGCCTTCGACATCGTGACCGTTCTGTTCATCATCGCGACCTCGTTCCTGCATCCGAGCGAGATCATCGAAACGCTCGACGTCCTGTTCGGCGTCATGCTGCTTGCCGACTTCTCGGCGCGGCTCCTCGTCGATCGGCATCCGTTCCGGAAGTTCACCCAACTCGCGACGTGGGCCGACATGGTTGCGATCGTATCGTTCCTGGCACCGCTTGCCGGCGAGGCGGGCGGCTTTCTCCGGATCCTGCGAACGTTGGGCCTGCTTCGTGACTACCAAATGCTGGTGAGGTTGCGCATCGATTCTCCGTTCTTCCGCCGCAACGAAGACGTCATCTTCGCCGTCACGAACCTGGCGGTCTTCATATTCGTCATGACCGGTATCGTTTACGAGACTCAGAAGTTTCGGAACGATGAGATCCGGAACTATGCCGATGCTCTGTATTTCACCGTCACGGCGCTGACGACGACCGGCTTTGGCGACATCACCCTGTCAGGCACGGTCGGTCGCCTGATCACCGTCGTGATCATGATTTTCGGCGTGACGCTGTTCTTCAATCTCGCCCGCGCGCTCCTCAGTCCTCACAAGGTGCGATTTCCATGCCCGGCTTGCGGGCTCCAGAGGCACGATGCCGACGCCGTGCATTGCAAGGCCTGTGGCACCGTTCTCAATATTCCCGATGAAGGGGCGATCTGAAGCGCCCTCACTGCTGGCGATGCAACAGAGTTATTCCACAGTGACACGGTGCCAGTGTTTTGCCCGACGGGTCAAGCCGAATTTCGGAATAGCCGTAGATCACTGATCGGGCTGGGATTGGCTACTGTGCATGGGGTTGTTTTTGACCTTTTTGCTTTGGCCAGTCTGCTGCTGACAGCATGTTGGCAGCAGCGCCCGGCTACGACCATCTCCTGACAAAACGGGGAGCGGGTCATGCCGATCGAGGCAAGCTGTCATTGCGGTGAGACGGTCTTCGAGGTGACGGAGGCGCCATCTGGCGTGACACGCTGTACCTGCACGCTCTGCGCCAAGCGCGGCGCGCTGTGGGCCTATTACAAGCCGGCGCAGTTCCGCCTGCTGTCGCCCCCGGAGAACGTTGCGACCTATCTCTGGGGCAGCCGCACCGTCAAACATCATTTCTGCGCGAGTTGCGGTTGCGGCACCTATTCGGAGTCGCCGGACTGGTCGACCGGCAAGCCCGATTTCGACAATCCCAAGGTCGCCGTGAATGCACGCCTGTTCGACGATTTCGATCTGGAGGCCGTGCCGGTCAACGTCATCGACGGCAGAAATTTGTGGTGAGGGTCATCGCAGCACGATCCAGGCCGGCGCGTGGTCGCTCGCGCCGTCCTCGCCCCGGATCTTCCTGTCGACGCCGGCCTTGGCCAGGCGCGGGGCGAGGGCGGGGCTAAGCAGGAGATGATCGAGCCGCAGGCCCGCATCGCGCGGCCAGCGGTTTCGTTTGTAGTCCCAGAACGTGTAGATGCGCTGCTCCGGATGTCGTTCCCGGATGGCGTCACGCCAGCCTTGTGCGACCAGCGAGGCGAATGCCGCACGGCTCTTCGGCTGGATCAGCGCATCCTTGTCCCATGACCGCGTCGGGTAGATGTCGATCTCAATTGGTGCGACGTTGTAGTCGCCGGCGAGCACGACGGGGAGATCCTGCTTGATGAAGGTCTTGGCGTGGCGCTGCAGCCGCGCGAACCAGTCGAGCTTGTAGTCGAATTTCGGCCCCGGCTGCGGATTGCCGTTCGGCAAGTAGATGCTGGTAACGATGACGCCGCGCACGGCGGCCTCGATGTAGCGCGCCTCGTGGTCCCCCGGCCGTCCCGGCAAGCGGTCGCGCGTCAGCACGGGGTCGGCGTTGCGGGCGAGGATGGCGACGCCGTTCCAGGTCTTTTGTCCGCGCCACACCGCGCCGTAGCCGGCTTTTTCGATGGCGGCCGCCGGAAATTCGCCATCACTTGCCTTCAACTCCTGAAGCGCGACCACATCGGGCTTCGCTGCGCGCAGCCATGCCAACAGATTGGGCAGGCGGCGATTGATGTTGTTGATGTTGAACGTCGCGATCTTCATGTAGGTCTAACGCTTCTGCCTTCCGATACCGGAGACACAATGTCCAAGTTGAGCTTTGTTGCCATCGCACTCGTCATCGCGTTCTCCGGAGGCGCATCGGCACAATCGTCCGATCCGCGCGGCGCGTGCAAGGCGGACTATGACAAATTCTGCGCCGGCATCGCGCCGGGCGGCGGCATCGTCGCCTGCCTCAACGCCAAGCGCGATCAGCTCAGCGCGACCTGCAAGGCGGCGCTGGACAACCGGAAGAAGAAGTAAGTCTCGTGTGTCCCGGACGCGCGCAGCGCGAGCCGGGACCAGAAGGCGACACGGCATATGCCGAGAAATGGGCCCCGGCTCTGCAGCGCATTAGGCCGCGAAGCGCGGCGCACTGCGCTGCATCCGGGGCACGGGAGCCTCCGTCGGGCCTAACCCGGCGGCGGCGGCGGGGCCGCGGGCTGTTCGACCGGGGGCGGAGCGGGCGGTTGCTGGATCGGTGGCGGCGAGGGCGGCTGCTCGGCCGCCTGCGCAGGTGCCGGCCTTGCCAGCGGCTCCTCCACATTGCCGCCCTTGTAGACGCGGGCATAGCGGCGGCCGAGGCTGGTCAGTACCTCATAGCCGATGGTGCCGAAATGATGCGCGAGCTCGTCGACGGTGATGCCCTCGCCGAGCAGCGTCACCATGTGGCCGCGCCGCACAGCGTTCGGCGGCAGGTCGGTGATGTCGATCGCGATCAGGTCCATGGAGACGCGGCCCGCGACGGGGCAGCGCTTGCCGGCCACGATGATTTCGGCGCCGCGCGTGCCGTCATTGGAGCTGGAGGCGCGGAAATAGCCGTCGGCATAGCCGACCGCGATGATCGCGAGCTTGGTCGGCCGCCGCGCGGTCCAGGTGCCGCCATAGCCGACGGTCTCGCCGCGCTCGATAGTGCGGATCTGCACGATGCGCGCCTTGAGGTCGACGACCTGCTGCATCGGATTGTCCGCCTCCGGCGTCGGGTTGACGCCGTACAGCGCAGCCCCCGGCCGCACCATGTCGAACTGGAAGGCCGCGCCGAGGAAGATGCCGGAGGAATTGGCGAGGGCTGCCGGCACGCCCGAGAACTCGCTGGCGATGGCGCGGAAGGCCGCGAGCTGTCTTGCATTGACCTGGCTGTTGAGCTGCTCGGCCGCGACCAGATGGCTCATCACCAGCGTGATGCCGTGATCGCCGGCATTGATGCGGGGGATGATGGCCTGCGCTTCGGAGAGCGTGAGGCCAAGCCGGTTCATGCCGGTATCGATGTGCACGGCGGCGCCTCCGGTCCAGCCGGTGCGGCGGCAGAACACGTCCCATTCGGCGAGTTCGTTGAGGTCGCCGATCACTGGCCGGCAATTGATCTTCGCATAATGCTCGCCGGTATTCTGGAAGTAGCCGCCGAGCACGTAGATCGTGGGTTCCGGCACCGCCGCGCGCACCTTGCGCGCTTCCTCGATGGTGGCCACGAAGAAGGACTTGCAGCCGGCCCTGTTGAGCGCACGCGCGACCTCGGGAGCGCCGCAGCCATAGGCGTCGGCCTTGATCACCGCCGCGCACTCGGCCGGCACCGCCGTCTTCTCGAGCTTGCGCCAATTGGCGATGATGGCGTCGAGATCGACGGTGAGCACGCCGCCATAGGCAGCGAGCGCGGCAGCCTGGTTGGCCTCCGTGGAGAGCGGGTCGGCTTGCGGGTTCATTTTCGGTTCGGACGCCATTGTCATGGCGCCGTTTTACGCAAGAGGCCGGTCCGGTTCAAGGAACTCAGTAGTCGCCGCCGCTGCGCGCCGGCAGCTGGCTGTCAGGCGCGAGGTCGCCGAACCGCGTGACCGAGGCTTCGAACGCCAGATCGACGGTGCCGGTCGGGCCGTGGCGCTGCTTGCCGATGATGACTTCGGCTTTTCCGTGCGCAAGACTCATGTCGAGCTGCCACTTCTCGTGTTCAGGCGTGCCTGGGCGGGGCTCCTTCATCGCGAGGTAATATTCCTCGCGGTAGACGAACAGCACGACGTCGGCGTCCTGCTCGATCGATCCGGATTCACGCAGGTCGGAGAGCTGCGGCCGTTTGTCGTCGCGGGATTCGACCTGGCGCGAGAGCTGGGACAGCGCGATCACGGGAACGTTGAGCTCCTTGGCCAGCGCCTTCAGGCTGGTCGTGATCTCCGTGATTTCCTGCACGCGGCTGTCGCTGGCGCGCTTGCCCGAGCCCGAGAGCAGCTGGATGTAGTCGATCACGAGCAGGTCGAGGCCCTTCTGTCGCTTCAGCCGGCGCGCGCGCGCCATCAGTTGCGCGATCGACAGGCCACCGGTCGCGTCGACATAGAAAGGCAGCGATTGCAGCTCGATCGAGACCTCCCGGATCTTCTCGAAATCGGCTTCCGAGATGCCGCCGCGGCGGATGTGGGAGGAGGGAACGCCGGTGCGTTCGGCCACGATACGTGTGGCGAGCTGGTCGGCCGACATTTCGCAGGAGAAGAACCCGATCACGCCGCCATTGGCGGCCTTCGTGGTGCCGTCGGCCTGGAGTTCCGGAACGTAGGCTCGTGCGACATTGTAGGCGATGTTGGTCGCAAGCGAGGTCTTGCCCATGCCGGGACGGCCCGCGACGATGATGAGGTCGGAGTGCTGCAGGCCGCCCATCTTGGTGTCGAGGTCGCGCATGCCCGTCGAGATGCCGGACAGTTTTCCGTCGCGCTGAAACGCCTTGGCCGCGAGATCGACCGCGACCGCCAGCGCTTGCGAGAATTTCTGAAAGCCGCCGTCATAACGGCCTGACTCAGCGAGCTCGTAAAGCTTTCGCTCGGCGTCCTCGATCTGGGCCCGCGGCTGGAAGTCGACCGGCGCGTCATAGGCGACGTTGACCATGTCCTCGCCGATGCCGATCAGGTCGCGCCGCAGCGACAGGTCGTAGACGGTGCGGCCGTAGTCCTGGGCGTTGATGATGGTGGTCGCTTCGGCCGCGAGTCGCGCCAGATATTGCCCGATGGTCATGCCGCCGATATCGGTGTCGGCAGGCAGGAAGGTCTTCAGCGTGACGGGCGTCGCGATCTTGCCCATCCGGATCAGGCTGCCTGCGGTCTCGAAAATGGTCTGGTGCAGCGGCTCGAAGAAATGCTTCGCCTCGAGGAAGTCGGAGACGCGGTAGAAGGCATCGTTGTTGACCAGGATCGCGCCCAGGAGGCTCTGTTCCGCCTCGATGTTGTGCGGCGCGCTCCGATAGGCAGGAGTCCCGGCGTCGGGCGCGAGTTTGAGAACGTTCGAATCAGTCAGGGCCATGGTCGGACGTGCTTAGCAATTTTCTTGGGCGGATGCGGGGCCGGGATAAAGCGCCGCCTCAAGCCAAAGCGGAAGCAAAAGCTGACCGCTATCAACCGTTCAGTGAAAATGGTGGATGATTGGCAGCTGCGACACGCGCTGCGCTTGACGGATTTTCGCGGAACCGGGCGCGGCCGTGGAGGGGGCCGTGACCGTGCCGCGGAAAAATCCTGAAATCGTGAACCTAATGGATGGGCGCGCAGACGTACCCGAATGGGCGCGCGAATTGACGCACGCTGGGAGCTTTCGGCTCGGATTCAGACCAGCAGGAGGTAGACCAGCGCAATCAGGGCCGCCCCAACGCCCGTCGCGATCAGGGCGTAATCGGTGCGGAGGTCGTCCTGCACGTCGAATGAGGTTTGGGTCTCTTTGCTCATGGCGACGATCTAAGCCAGGTCCGACGAGACTTATGTGAAGCAGATCACATGTTCCCGGATTCTTTCGGGGTAGAGGCGGAACGGACCGGCGGGCAGGGGGTTGTTTCCGTCCCGCCAGCAGGGAGACGAGGCAAGCCATGCGGCCAGAACGGCAGCACCAGACGTGGCGAAGCGAAGCCGGCAGCCGGCTCTGGCTGGCAGGCCTGATCGCGGCCATGGAGCACGCTGAGCAACCCGAGGTACGGCGTCAGCCGGTCGCACCCGAACTCCTGGTGGAACTGCGGGCCCAACTGGCGTTGACCGCCTCGTTCCGGCTCTCCCGGATCTCGACCCTGCGTCACTAATTCATGATCCGGAAACGTGCGTAGCGGCTTCCCGAATAGATCATGCTCGGACAACAGGACGGGTCATTCACCTGCCAGCTTCAGCCTGGGCTTGGCGCCGCCTTCGATGGCCCGCAGCCGGCCTTCCTCGCGTGCGATGTAGCCGCGCGTGATCGGCACCACGCCCTGACGCCTTGTGAGCTGGATCTGGAAGTTCATCATGTGCTGCTTGCGGAACGTCATCTCGCAGGCTGCCAGATAAAATTCCCACATCAGGGCGAAGCGCTCGTCATAGAGCTGCACGGCCTCCTCGCGCCGCGCCATGAAGCGCTCCCGCCAGGCCTTCAGCGTGTCGGCGTAATGCAGGCGCAGGATCTCGATATCGCAGACCAAGAGGCCCGCGCGCTCGATCGCCGGCAGCACCTCCGACAGGGCCGGGATGTACCCGCCGGGGAAGATGTATTTGGCGATCCAGGGATTGGTGGAATCGGGCCCCTGCGAACGGCCGATCGAATGCAGCAGCATGACACCGTCCCTGCTCAGGAGCTCGGCGCAGCGCCGGAAGTAGGTGTCGTAGAAGCGGGCGCCGACATGCTCGAACATGCCGACCGAGACAACACGGTCGAACGGGCCAGCGATGTCGCGATAGTCCTGCAACAGGAATCTGGCCGAGCCCGTCAGGCCCTTTTCGGCCGCGCGCGCATTGGCAATCTGCAATTGCTCGGTCGAGAGCGTGATGCCGGTGACGTCGGCGCCGGCGATTTCGGCGAGATAGAGCCCGAGCCCGCCCCAGCCGGACCCGATGTCGAGTACGCGCCGGCCGCGTCCAACGAGCAGCTTCGCGGCGATGTGCCGCTTCTTGGCGAGCTGCGCATCGTCGAGCGTCGTCTCCGGCGTCTCGAAATAAGCGCAGCTATATTGCTTGTCGGCGTCGAGAAAGAGCGAATAGAGCCGGGCATCAAGATCGTAATGGTGTGCCACGTTGCTGCGGGCGCGCGAGCGCGGATTGAACTGCTTCAGGTGTCGCGTCAGATAGCGCAGGTGCCACCAGGGTTTTGCCCACTGCGGCAATAGGTCGGGTTGATCGAGCAGGATCGCGAGGGCATCTGCTATGGTGCCGCGCTCGACGACGAACTCGCCGTCCATATAGGCTTCGCCAAGCCCGAGCTCGGGATTGACGAGGACCCGCCGCTCGGCCTCCGCAGTGACGAAGCGCACCGCGACTGGTAGACCGGAGCCGTCGCCAACGGTGAACTTTGCTCCGCTTGCGCCGGTCACCGTCATCGACCCGCGGCGGATGAATTGAGACAGGAATTTACGCAACAAGCGGTCCATCGCGACCTTCCTCTCGAGCGAACTCGAAAGATGCGACAAACCCGGCCTTCACATCTGACGCCCAGGTGCCGCAGCGGTTCCTATGCGTTTGCATCCAAAATCTAGGGAGCGGGGTCCGGCCTCGCTATTGCGCTGTGTTCACGGCCGATATTCGAAAATCGCTTAATCACTTCCTCGCGCGTGGGAAGCCCGCTTCCATTCGCGGCTCAATCGGCTAAAAGGTGACCGCCGCCGTGCGGGATGCCGGCTGCATTCACGGAATTCAACGGAGATGATGGGAATGTCGAGCCGAGCGCTCAGCCTCGCGACGGTGTTGCTTCTGATCGGCTTCGGCGCGGCCGATACCGTTCTTGCGCAGGCGCAGAACCTCGAGGCCGGCAAGACCCCGTCCCAGCTTTTCGCCCAGACCTGCAATGTCTGCCACAAGAGTCCGCGCGGATTGTTGAAGTCCGTGGCGCCGGGTTCGTTGCCGGGATTCCTGCGCCAGCACTACACCACGAGCTCGGACATGGCGGCCGTGCTCGCCTCCTATCTCGTCTCCAACGGCGCCACCGACACCCGCTACCAGGCCAAGGACGGCAAGAAGGACGCCAATGCCGCTCCGGGCCAGTCGCCCGAACATCAGGGCCGCCGCCAGCGCTCGCAGGACGCCGCCAGGGACGGCGTGAGTCCCGAGGGCCAGACTGCGCCCGAGGGACGCAAGAGCAAGCGTCGCGCCAAGCCCGAGGACGCCTCGAAGGCCGAGTCTGCCGCGCCGGCCAGTGAGGACAAGAAGAGCGAGTCAAAGCCCGAGACCGTCAAGCCTGACAGCGCCAAGGTCGAGCCTGAGGCCAAGCCAGAGGGCGCCAAGGCCGAGCCGCATGGCAGCGAAGCGGCGGCGCCGCGCCCCGATCCGGCCCCGCAAGCCACGCCGGCTGTGCCAACCGCCGCGCCCAAGCCGGCGGAAGAGGCTGCTCCCCGGGCGGCCGCGCCTGCCGCGAGTTCCGAACCGGCGCCCGCAGCCAAGCCGCAGGAATCGGCGCCGCCCGCCACCGCTGCAGCTCCGCCGGCCCCGCCGGCCGATTCCTCCAGACCGCCGGCGCCGCCGATTTCGCGCTAGCTAGCTGACATTCGTTCCGGTCGACCGCGGAGGTCGCGTTCATCGTGGCCTCCGCATCGTCTTGACCACGCTTAGAGTAGTACTCTAGAGTTAAGCTCTAGGAGGCGGCGATGTCGGCGAGCGTACGTGACGACCTGTTGGCGGCGGGGCTGGTCGTGTTCGACCGCGTCGGCTTCGAGGCCGCGACGGTGGCCGCGATCCGCGCCCGGGCGCGCGCCTCCAATGGCAGCTTCTTCCATGTCTTCGGCTCGAAGAAGGAGCTCGCAGGCGCGCTGTTCCTGGACGTGCTCAGGCACTATCACGCCGCAATGCTGGCGGCGCTCGATCCCGTGCCCGATGCAGAGCGGGGCATCGCTTGCCTGATCCGGGCGCATCTCGATTGGGTCGTCACCAGCCGGCGCGAGGCGCGTTATCTGTTCGAGATTTCCCGCAGCGAATGGAGCGAGGACGTCCGCGACGCCCAGCGCGCACAGAATGCGCGCCTTGCCGAAGGCATCGAGCGCTGGCGCGCGCCATTGGTCGCGAACGGCAAGTTCTTGCCGATGACGCCTGTGATGTTCGTCAGCCAGCTGATCGGCCCGGCGCAGATCTTCTGCCGCGCCTACCTATCGGGTCGCGACCGCACCGATCCGCGCATCGAGGCCGACACGCTGATCGCCTGCGCCATCCGTGCGCTGCGGCCACCCGATCGCATCAACAAGGCATGAGGAGAGATCGCATGCGAGCCGAACCGGATCCCGAATTCGCTCCGATCGCCGAGCGCATCCACGCCAGTGTCGGCCAGCAGGGTTTCATGAACCTGGTCGGCGCCGAGCTGTCGGAATTGTCGCGCGGCACCTGCACCATCGCCGTGGAGCGCCGGCCGGAGCTGCTGCAGCAGCACGGCTTCTTTCACGGCGGCGTCACCGCCTTTCTGGTCGACAACGCCACGACGATCGCAGCCGCCACCTCGCGCGGCCAGCCGGCGCTGACGGCGGAGTACAAGCTCAATTTGTTGTCGCCCGCGGTCGGCGAGAAGCTGATCTGCCGGGCCAAGGTGATCAAGCCGGGCCGGCAGGTCGCGGTCGTCGCCGCCGATGTGTTCTGCGTCAGCGACGGTGTCGAGAAGCATACGGCAACCGCGCTTGCCTCGATCGCGATGCTGAACGAGGACGTCGCCGCCAAAACGAAAAGCCCGGCCGCTTGAGGCAGCCGGGCTGATCCATTGTCCGCCGTCATTGCCGGGCTTGACCCGGCAATCCATCGCTTGAGCAAAACTCTTTTGATGGATGCGCGGGTCAAGCCCGCGCATGACGAGTTGCTTACTTCTCTTCTTCTGCAGCCGGCGCCGGCTCGACCTCGTCGTGCTGGGCTTCCGGATCGAAGAACTCGCCGGCGGCGGCGATCGCCTCGGCGGCCGCGTCGCGGTCCTCGTTGCGGGTCGAGATGTCCTCGCCGCGATTGATGCGCTCGGCCTCGTCCTGGCTGCGCGCAACCGTGACGGTGATCTCGACCTCGACCTCGGGGTGGACGGCAACGGTGATAGAGTGCTTGCCGATGGCCTTGATCGGAGCGTCGAGCTGGATCTGCGGGCGAGCCAACGAAACGCCGTCGGCTTCGAACGCGATGACGATGTCACGCACGTTGACCGAGCCGAACAGCTGGCCGGCTTCCGAAGCCTGACGGATCACGATGATGTTCTTGCCCTCGATCTTCTCGGCGACCTTGGATGCTTCAGCCTTGGACGCAAGATTGCGGGCCTCGAGATCGGCCTTCATGCCGTCATACTTGGCGCGGTTGTCGGCGGTGGCGCGCAGCGCCTTGCCGCGCTTGAGCAGGAAGTTGCGGGCATAGCCGTCGCGAACCTTCACGACTTCGCCCATCTGGCCGAGCTTGTTGACGCGTTCCAGCAAAATGACTTCCATATTCGTTCTCCTTTGAAGTGGTCTGAGTTTCAGTTTTCGGGGTTGGACTTAAGGGGTTGGCAGCGGCGGCGGCTGCCGGCTGCGCAGGAAGCGCTCGCGGAAGCCGAACACGGCATCCGCAAGGCCGAGAATCACCACCGCGATCACGGGCCAGCCAAACACGACGACGACGGCATAGGTCGAGCCGAGCCAGAACGTGCGGCTCTTCAGCGCCAGCGTCAGCGTATGCAGCACGGCGAAGCCGGTCAGCGCATAGGCCATCATCAGCGCGGCCGTGCTGATCTGCGCGACAATCGCGAGCATCCCGCCGGTGAAGCAGAAGGCGAGCGCGATGCAGAGCGCGACCAGCGTCATCGGCGGCAGCTCCGCTGTCTTCAAGTCCGGCCACGGCCGGCGCATCCGGCCCGACGTCGCGGTCACCTTGGCGCTGAGCCAGAGGTTGAGCGTCAGCGTCAGCATCGCGACGATGGTGGCGGCGGCCGGTACGACGCGCACCAGGGCATCGACGAACTGACTGGCTTCGCCTGACGTCTGCGGATTGGTGGTACGCAGGAGGCGCATCAGGCCGCGCCGCAGCGTGCCGGTGATGGTCTCTGCGTCGGTGCCGAGCGTGAGCAGGGCGGCGATCGTGGTCAGCGCCGCGAAGCCGGCGATCCAGAGCAGGATGCGGCCGACCGGATACCACTCCATCTCGGGCTCCGCCTGAGGCTCGGCGGAGGCGCCGGGTGGGAGGCTTCCCACCTGCCGGCTCAGCAGGGTGAGATGGCCGAGCCACCAGGCCGGCAGGGCGACGGTGACGGCGAAGGCGATGCAATAGGGCAGACCGAACAGCGCGCCGAGGCCGATCGCGGCGGCAATGCCGCCGAGGCTCGCGCAAAGCGGCCCCCAGCCGATGGCGGCAACCATCAGCGGCAGCGGAGCGAGATAGAACAGGACGAGCGAGATCATCGCGCCCGAGATGATCGAGGCGAACATCAAAGCCGACGCGGCGCCGGCGATCAGGGCTATCAGTCCAAAAGCCATCATCAGCTGTCCCGCTCCCTTCGAGCGGTTAGAGGCATCGTTCGCCCCAACCATCGGCGACCGGACGACCCGGAAGCCTTATGAGTTCAGAAAGTGGCGACCGGCGGCCAACTGCCGCCGGTCGGATTGGTCGTATCAGCGAATGACGTAGGGCAGCAGGCCCAGGAAGCGCGCGCGCTTGATGGCGCGGGCGAGCTCACGCTGCTTCTTCGCGGACACCGCGGTGATGCGGCTCGGCACGATCTTGCCGCGCTCGGAGACGTAACGCATCAGCAGCTTGGAGTCCTTGTAGTCGATCTTCGGAGCATTGGCGCCCGTGAAGGGGCAGCTCTTGCGACGACGGAAAAACGGACGGCGTGCACCAGCTTCAGCCATTGGTCTTACTCCCCATCCGTCGTGGTTTCAGCTTCTTCGCGCGGACGGCGCGGGCCGCGGTCACCGCGGAAGCCGCCGCCGTCGCGATCGCCGCCACGGAAACCGCCCTCGCGGTCGCCACGGAAGCCGCCTTCGCGCTCGCCGCGGAAGCCGCCGCCGCGGTCGTCACGCTCGCGATCGCGGTCGGCCTTGCGCATCATCGCGGACGGGCCTTCCTCGAGCTCCTCGACGCGGACGCTGAGATAGCGGATCACGTCCTCGCTGATGCGCTCCTGGCGCTCGATCTCGGCGATCGCCGCGGACGGCGCGTCGATGTTGAGCAGCACGAAGTGCGCCTTGCGGTTCTTGTTCATGCGATAGGTGAGGGAGCGAACGCCCCAATTCTCGGTCTTGGTGATCTTGCCGCCGAGACCCTCGACGATCCCGGTCATCTGCGCAGTCAGCTCTTCGACCTGCTGCGGGCTCGCGTCCTGACGCGCGAGAAAAACATGCTCGTAAAGAGGCATGGACGTCCTTTCCTCATGTTGGCGCATCGCCCGGCGTCAAACCCTTAAGAGGCCTTCGGAAAGGACTCTGGGATCAAGCTCAGAAGGCGGAAACACGGGACGACGGGCCGACTGGCCCTGCCACACCAAAATCACGAATGACTTGCTGAGACCGTCCGTTCAGCTCCCGGCCGGGGTCTGCGGATGCGCGCCTTATACGGATTTTGGCCGGCTTTGCAAGGTTGCAGCCCCTGCTTTTGGCCCCGAAAGGCTCCGGTCGGCCATCGATCGGCTCTCCATACCACGTCGAGCTTGAATTGTTTGTTTGTATGTCATACAAATAATTTTGGCACAGGACTTCCCATGGCGGACAAGTCGGTTCATGAGCCGCTCGATGCGGTAGGCGACCCCAAGCACGCGGTGCGCGCCACGCGCTCGGCGGGCCGCAAGATGCGCTCGCTGCTGCTCGATGCGGCGAGCCCGCTGTTCCGCGAGCGGGGGCTTTCAGGCACGGCGATCACCGACATCGCGGCCGCGGCGAATGCATTCCCGAGCCAGATTACCTATTACTTCCGCACCAAGGAGGCGCTGTTCGTCGAATGCGCCTGCCGCGAGCTCTTGTATCTTGCGCGTGCGACGGAGCAGGCGGCGCTGAGCGCGCGCACGCCACGGCAATACACCCACGCATTGGCCGAGACGGTCACGGCGAACGATTCGGTCGCCTTCTTCGCCGAAGCGTTGACACTGACGCGGCGGCGCCAGGATCTCGCGCCTTTGGTCGAGCGCACCATCGAGCGCCTGCACAGCGAAGGCGCGCGCGCCTATGCGAGCCAGGTCGAGCGGCACGGCTGGCGTTCCCTGCGCGCGCCCGACGAAAGCTCGCGGCGGTTCTGGGCCGTCGCCATCGGCGTCATCCTCGAGGGCTACGCGATGGGCCGTTCGCCCGAGGAGCTCTGTGCCGAGATGCTGCGCGTGCTCGGCGAGCAGGCAAAATCCACGGGCGAGGTCGCGCGCCTGCGTCTCGTCGAGGAGCGGGGCACCTCAAGCAGTTCAAACGAGGAGAGCTAGGCCATGACCGCGCTTCGCATGCGTGCCCGTGATTTCCTGACCGACGACCAACTGGCTGACGTGCGCCAGCGCGTAACCTGGAAAGGCGTTGCCCTGATCGCGCATGCCTGGGCGCTGATCGCGGGTGCGATCGCTCTGGTGGCGTGGTGGCCCAATCCGATCACTTATATCCTCGCTGTCGCCATCATCGGCTCGCGCCAGCTTGGGCTTGCCATCCTCATGCATGACGGCGCGCATGGCTGCTTGTCCGCAGACGAAAAAACCAATCTGACGCTGAGCCAGTGGTTCTGCGCTTATCCGCTGTTTGCGGAGACGCGCAGCTACCGGCGCTATCATTTGCAGCATCACGCGCGCACCCAGCAGGAGGACGATCCCGATCTCGTGCTGTCGGCGCCGTTTCCGATCACCAAGCTGAGCTATCGCCGCAAGTTCATTCGCGACATCACCGGACAGACCGGATACCAGCAGCGCAAGGCGCAATTGCTCAACGCGCTCGGGCCAAAGGACTGGTCATGGCGACAGCGTGCGGCGCATTTCTGGGAGCAGCTCGGCCCGCAATGTGTGGTCAATGGCATCATGTTCGCGGCGCTCGCGGCGGCCGGCGTGTGGTGGGCCTATCCGCTGCTCTGGCTGGTGCCGCTGCTGACCTGGATGATGGTCATCACCCGCATCCGCAACATCGCCGAGCACGCCGTCGTCCCTGACAGCAATGACCCGTTGCGCAACACCCGCACCACGCATGCCAATTTTCTCGAGCGCCTGTTCATCGCGCCTTACTACGTGAACTATCATCTCGAGCACCATCTCTTGTTCTACGTGCCCTGCTACAATCTGCCGAAGGTGCATCGCCTGCTCGGCGCCAGCCGGCACGCTGGCCGCATGGAGGTGCAGCCGGGTTACGGCGCGGTGCTGCGGCTCGCCACCGCGAAGCCGAACCAGGACGATCGGCCGGGGCAATTGGTCAACAGCGCGCGCCGCGCGCGGGCGGGGGCGGAGGTCGATGCCAACCAGACCGCCGGCGGATTCTAGAAAGCCACATCCCCGGTTGAAGGCCGGCGCCATTCCCATCCTGGCTTGACAGTCCGACCCCGGACAGTGTCTACGGCCCCCTTTGGAGCGTGATCCGGAACCTTGACCTGAGGCCGCGCGTAATCGGCTGCCGGTTCTCTTGAGGATCACGCCCGACAAGCAGGGAGCGCCGATGACGGCAGCATTCACATTTCCTGGACAGGGTTCCCAGGCGGTCGGCATGGGCAAGGCTCTGGCCGACGCCTTTCCGGTGGCGCGCGCCGTGTTCGACGAGGTCGACGCCGCACTGGGGGAGAAGCTGACGGCAACCATCTGGGATGGCCCGGCCGAAACCCTTCAACTCACCGAGAACGCCCAGCCGGCGCTGATGGCGGTGTCGATAGCCACCCTGCACGTGCTGGAGGCTGAGGCCGGTTTTTCCGTGGGGCGGGACGCGGCCTTCGTCGCCGGCCACTCCCTCGGTGAATATTCGGCGCTGGCGGCGGCCGGCAGCCTCACGATCTCGGACACCGCGCGCTTGCTTCGCACCCGCGGTCTCGCAATGCAAAAGGCCGTACCGGTCGGCGCCGGCGCGATGGCAGCGCTGCTGGGTCTCGACTATGAGGCGGCGATGGAGGTTGCCGGCGAGGCGGCGCAGGGGCAGGTCTGCCAGGCCGCGAACGACAATGGCGGTGGGCAGGTCGTGGTCTCCGGCGACAAGGCGGCGGTCGATCGCGCCGTCGAAATCGCCAAGATCAAGGGCGCCAAGCGCGCGATGCTGCTGCCGGTGTCCGCGCCGTTCCATTGCAAGCTGATGCAGCCCGCCGCCGACGCCATGGCTGAGGCGCTCTCGAAGGTCGCGATCAAGGCGCCGGCCGCACCGCTGGTGTCCAACGTGCTGGCGAGTGCCATCACCGATCCCGACGAGATTCGCCGCCGCCTGGTCGAACAGGTCACCGGCACCGTGCGCTGGCGCGAGTCAGTTGCGTATATGGCAGGGCAGGGCGTCACCCGTTTCTTCGAAATCGGCGCCGGCAAGGTGCTGACCGGTCTCGTCAAGCGCATCGCCGACGGTGCCGTCGGCGTTGCAGTCGGCGGTCCCAACGACATCGCCGCCGCCAAGGATGCATTGGCCGCTGCCAAGCAGGGCTAGAGGAGTTTTCAATGTTCGATCTGACTGGCAAAAAGGCGCTTGTCACCGGCGCGACCGGCGGCATCGGCGGCGCGATCGCGCAGGCGCTGCACGCGCAAGGCGCGACCGTTGCGATCTCCGGAACGCGCAAGGAGGTGCTGGATGAGCTTGCCGGCAAGCTCGGCGAGCGCGCCTTCGTGTTGCCCTGCAATCTCTCCAAGGCCGACGAGGTCGAGGCGCTGGTGCCCGCTGCGGAAGCCGCGATGGGGCAGGTCGACATCCTCATCGCCAATGCCGGCATCACCCGCGACAATCTCTTCGTGCAGCTGCGCGACGAGGACTGGGAGGAGGTCATCAACGTCAACCTGACCGCGACCTTCCGTCTGGCGCGCGCCGCAACCAAATTGATGATGCGCAAGCGCTTCGGCCGCATCATCGCCATCACCTCGGTGGTCGGCGTCACCGGCAATCCCGGCCAGGGCAACTACACGGCGTCCAAGGCCGGCCTGATCGGCATGATCAAGACGCTGGGCGCCGAATACGCCAAGCGCGGCGTCACCGCCAATTGCATCGCGCCCGGCTTCATCAAGACGCCGATGACGGATGCGCTCAACGACAAGCAGCGCGAAACGATTCTGACCAAGGTTCCGGCCGCCCGGCTGGGGACCCCCGAGGACATTGCGGCGGCTGCGGTCTATCTGAGCTCGAATGAAGCGGCTTACGTCACCGGGCAAACCATCCACGTCAACGGCGGCATGGCCATGATCTGACGTTCATTCCGCACTGCCCACGGGAGTGGGCGCCGGATGCGGCAAACGGCCGTTTCCGGAGCGAAATGAGGCTTGTAGTCAAGGCAATTGAAGTATGATAACCGGACCTTCAACGGATGGGCAAAGAACGCCATTGCAGGTTTTTGAAACCCTGTATATTGGCGATGCGGAGCCTTGGCCGTCTTTCGCCGGGCCCTGCATCGGTTAGGATGGGGCCAAATCAAAGTTCGTAAGCGAAGGCAGTCAAACGACCACGACGGCTCGTATCGTCCCGGGGGGTCGGGTCTACAGGGAACAACACGAGGTTAAGCAATGAGTGACATTGGCGAGCGGGTTAAGAAGATCGTGGTCGAACACCTTGGTGTTGAACCCGAGAAGGTTGTCGACAACGCGAGCTTCATCGACGACCTCGGCGCCGACAGTCTGGACACCGTCGAGCTGGTGATGGCGTTCGAAGAGGAATTCGGTTGCGAGATTCCGGACGACGCCGCGGAAACGATTCTCACCGTCGGCGACGCCACGAAGTTTCTCGAGAAGAACGCGAAGAGCTAAGGCTCTTCATTTCGCGGGGACAACATTGAAACCGGACGGGCCGCTTTCCAGCGGCCAGCCGGTTTCTTGTTATTGGCCGTGAATCTTTCGATACGGAGTTTTCGGATATGAGGCGGGTCGTCGTCACGGGTCTTGGCATGGTGTCGCCGCTCGGCTGCGGCGTCGAACCGACCTGGAAGCGCATCCTCAACGGCGAAAGCGGTGCGCGCCCGATCGAGAGCTTCGATGTCTCCGATCTTCAGACCAGATACGCATGCACCGTCGTGCGCGGCGACGGCAGCAACGACACCTTCAATCCCGACAAGTGGATGGAGCCGAAGGACCAGCGCAAGGTCGACGACTTCATCATCTTCGGCATGGCCGCCGCCGGCCAGGCGCTCGACGATGCCAACTGGCATCCCGAGACCGAGGAGGACAAGTGCGCGACCGGCACCATGATCGGGTCCGGCATCGGCGGCCTCAACGGCATCGCCGACACCGCGATCCTGCTCAAGGAGCGCGGGCCGCGCCGGGTCTCGCCGTTCTTCATTCCGGGCCGCCTGATCAATCTCGCCTCCGGCTATGTCTCGATCGCACACGGGCTGAAGGGACCGAACCATTCGGTGGTCACGGCCTGCTCGACCGGCGCGCATGCGGTCGGCGATGCCGCCCGCCTGATCGCGCTCGGCGATGCCGACGTCATGGTGGCCGGCGGCGCGGAATCGCCGATCAGCCGCATCGGCATTGCCGGCTTCAACGCCGCGCGCGCGCTGTCGACCGGTTTCAACGAGTCGCCCGAGAAGGCCTCGCGTCCTTATGACAAGGACCGCGACGGCTTCGTGATGGGCGAGGGTGCCGGCGTCCTGGTGCTCGAGGAGCTCGAGCACGCCAGGCGCCGTGGCGCGAAGATCTACGCCGAGGTGATCGGCTACGGCCTTTCCGGCGATGCCTATCACATCACCTCGCCGTCGCCCGACGGCGATGGTGGCTTCCGCAGCATGTCGGCGGCACTCAAGCGCGCCGGCCTCACGGCGGCCGATCTCGACTACATCAACGCGCACGGTACCTCGACGCCGCTCGGCGACGAGATCGAACTCGGTGCGGTCGAGCGCCTGCTCGGCAACGCGGCATCGAAGGTTGCGATGTCCTCGACCAAGTCGTCGACCGGTCATCTGCTCGGCGCGGCCGGCGCGATCGAAGCGATCTTCGCCATTCTTGCGATTCGCGATAATGTCGTGCCGCCGACCATCAACCTCGACAATCCGTCGGTCGAGACCGCGATCGATCTCGTGCCGCACACGGCGAAGAAGCGTGAGGTCAACGTCGCACTGTCGAACTCTTTCGGTTTTGGCGGCACCAATGCCTCGGTGATCGTCCGGCGTTTGGCCAGTTAATTTTACTTTGAGACGAATCCACCGTTTTGCCGTATTCGGCTATAGTCATAGAAGTGGGCGCGTGCATTTGGCTCGGCAAGCGATTGTCAGGCCGCGATTGAACCGGCAGGATTCAGGTTGCTTCGATGAGTGAAAGGCCGCCCATTTCGCCCCGGAGTCCGCGGGCCGCGCTGGAGCCCGAGCAGGTCCCGCCGCCGCCGAAGCGATCGGACCGGGCGCGCAATCCCTTCGTGGTGGTCGGCAACGCCATCATCACTCTGTTGCTGATCGCCATGCTCGGCGCCGGCGGCGTCTATTATTACGGCCGGCAGGTGCTGGAAGCGCCCGGACCGCTGAAGGAAGACAAGATCGTCAACATCCCGCAGCGCGCGGGCAAGCGCGACATCGCCGAGACGCTGAACCGGGAAGGCGTCACCGACATCAATCCGTGGGTGTTCATCGCCAGTGTTGCCGCGCTGAAGGCGAGCTCGGATCTCAAGCCTGGTGAATATTCGTTCCAGAAGAACGCCTCCTTGCGCGACGTCATCGCCACCATCGTCGAGGGCAAGGTGGTGCAGCATTCCGTCACGATTCCCGAGGGCCTGACCTCCGAGCAGATCGTGGCGCGATTGAGCGACAACGACATCTTCACCGGCAGCGTGCGCGAGCTGCCGCGCGAGGGCACGCTGCTGCCGGAGACCTACAAGTTCCCGCGCGGCACCACCCGCGAGCAGGTGATCCAGCGCATGCAGCAGGCGCACAAGCGCGTGCTGGCCGAGATCTGGGAGCGCCGCAACCAGGACATTCCCGTGAAGACGGCGGAGCAGCTCGTCACGCTTGCCTCCATCATCGAGAAGGAGACCGGCAAGCCGGACGAGCGCAGCCGCGTCGCCGCCGTGTTCGTCAACCGCCTCAAGCAGCGGATCAAGCTGCAGTCCGATCCGACGATCATCTACGGGCTCGTCGGGGGCAAGGGCACTTTGGGCCGTCCGATCAAGCGCAGCGAGATCACGCAGCCGTCGCCCTACAACACCTATGTGATCGATGGCCTGCCGCCGGGCCCGATCTCCAATCCGGGCCGCGCCTCGCTGGAGGCCGCCGCCAATCCGGCCCGCACCCGCGATCTCTATTTCGTCGCCGACGGCACCGGCGGGCACGCCTTCACCGAGACCTACGACGCGCACCAGAAGAACGTCGCCAAGCTCCGCGCGATGGAGAAGCAGATCCAGAACGACACGGTCGAGCCGGCCGAGGACGCGCAGCCGCCCGCCGCCGCTGCGCCAGCCGCCACCGACCCGCCGACCGCGACCACGCCGGCGCGGCCCAACCAGCAGAAGAAGCAACCGTCACGGCCTGCCAATCCTGCTAACCCTGCCGCTCCCGCCAATCCCGCGCCGGCCCGGCAGGGCGCGGTGCAGTCCTCGCCGCCGGTGGTCCAGCGCTAGCTGACGCAGAGCTGCCTGCGGACATTGCGGATTCCACTTTCCGGCAAAATAGTCTTAAGATTCGCGTGGCTTGATGGCCTCGCGAATCCCGTGTTCCTGGAGAATCTCAACCGATGGCGCTGTCGTCCATGACCGGCTTTGCCCGAAGCCACGGCGCTAGCGGGCCGTATACGTTCGAATGGGAATTGAAGTCGGTCAACGCCAAGGGCTTTGATCTGCGCGTGCGGCTGCCGCAGGGATTCGACGAGGTCGAGGCCCACGCCAAGAAGCGCGCCGGCGAGCTTCTGTCGCGCGGCACCGTCTACGCCAACCTCAACGTCAAACGCGCCAACGCTGCCGCCACCGTCCGCATCAATGAGGACGTGCTCAACGCCGTCCTGAAGGCGGCCGCGCTGATCTCCGGCAAGGTCGACGCGGTGGCGCCGAGCATCGACGGCCTGCTCGCCATCAAGGGCGTCGTCGAGGTCGCCGAGCCCGAGGGCGACGAGGAGGAGGACAAGGCCGCGCGCGCCGCTGCCGCCGAGGCCTTCGACAAGGCGCTCGCCGATCTCGTCGAGATGCGCAAGCGCGAGGGCACCTCGCTGGGGCAGATCCTGACCCAGCGCGTCGACGAGATCGAGCAATTGGCAAAAAGGGCGGAAGCTTCGCCCGGCCGCAAGCCCGAGGCGATCAAGGCCAAGCTGGCCGAGCAGATCGCCAGCCTGCTCGACACGTCCGACCGTTTCGATGCCGACCGCCTGATGCAGGAGGCGATCCTGATCGCGACCAAGGCCGACATCCGCGAGGAGCTCGACCGCATCGCCTCGCACATCGCGCAGGCGCGGGAGCTGATCGGCAAGGGTGGCCCGATCGGCCGCAAGCTCGACTTCCTGGCGCAGGAGTTTCACCGCGAGGTCAACACCTGCTGCTCGAAGTCGAACGACATCGAGCTCACCAATACGGGCCTCGCCATGAAGAACGTGGTCGAGCAGTTCCGCGAGCAGGTCCAGAATCTGGAGTGATCGATGACGACGGGCGGCCACGGTACTGACGGTGTCGAGCGGCGCGGATTGATGTTCGTGCTGTCTTCGCCCTCGGGCGCGGGCAAGACGACGTTGTCGCGTCTGCTGATCGAGCGGATGGGCGGCTTGAAGATGTCGGTGTCCGCAACCACGCGGCCGATGCGTCCGGGCGAGGTCAATGGCAAGGATTATTCGTTCGTCGACAAGGCGACGTTCGACGCGATGACGAAGGCCGGCGAGCTGCTGGAATGGGCGACGGTGTTCGACAACAGCTATGGCACGCCGCGGGGGCCGGTCGAGGCGGCGCTGTCGGCGGGGCAGGACGTGCTGTTCGACATCGACTGGCAGGGTACGCAGCAGCTGCGCGAGAAGGCGCGCGCCGACGTCGTCAGCGTCTTCATCCTGCCGCCCTCGGCGGCCGATCTCGAGAAGCGCCTGCACTCACGCGCGCAGGATTCCGACGAGGTGATCCGCAAGCGGATGAGCCGCGCCAGCCACGAGATGAGCCACTGGGCCGAGTACGACTACATCGTGATCAACCACGACGTCGACGAGGCCTTCGCCGAGGTGCAGTCGATCCTGAAGGCGGAGCGCCTCAAGCGCGAGCGGCGGATCGGCCTCGCAGGCTTCGTTCGAACTTTGCAAGGTCAGCTTCAAGGTTAGGCCGCGACAGCCGCGGGCCTTCCTTCGCCAGCCGTTCCAGCATCGTCGTCACGACGTCGACATCGACCGCATCCTGGTCGCGACCTGTCGGCGCCTCGTGCTCTTCGCCGCTCTCTTTCGCCACGAGCTGGGGCGATGCAGCCTGGATCTCGAATTTCCGGTCGAACATCTTGATCTCGACCTCGTCGCTTCTGATCTCGTCGGGTTCCGGGGCGCGGACCACGGCACGCTGTTTGCGCGCGTCGATCAGATCGAGCTCACGGCCGATCGCGGCAAGTTTTGTCACTTGTCTCGACGCTTGCGGACGTGCGGCATCGAAGTCGATGGGGCGCGGCTGCACGTCGGCCAAATTTGCGCCGAGCCAGGGCGCGCGGCTTGCCTCCTGATCCTGCGTCGCATGATGGTCCCAATAGGCGTGCCGGTCGGTCGACTTGACGCGGCGGGCGCGCTTGCCGGCGAAGCGGTAGATCAGGCTGCCGAGGAGGCCAGCGAGCGCAAGCGCGCCGCCAATCACGAGCAGCAGCGTCGGGAGCGAGCCGTGCGGCTTATCGATGCTGCTGTCTGCTGCGCCGAAGGCGACCGGGGATTTGGAAGGCTTTGCGCTCGGGGGGGCGGTTGCCGCGGTAACGGCAGGTGCGGGTGCGGGCTGCGGCGCGGGGGCCGCTTGCGCCGGCTGCGGTGCGGGCGGAGCGGACGCGGTGGTCGGATCAGGCCAGCGCGTGGCGACGGCCGCCGGCTCGGCGGCGGTGGCTGGCGGCTGTTGCGCGGCCGGCGCGGGCGCGGTCATGTTCGGCGCGCCCGGGGCGGCACCGGTCTGCTGCGCAACAAATTCGGCACGGGCGTTCTGCACCGTCTGCGGGGCGGCTGAATCCGTGTCCTGTGCCACTTTTGCGTCGGGCGCCGCCTGGGCGGTCCGGGTGACCTTGTCGCCGGCGGCGCGCAGATACCAGCACTTTTGCTTAGTCGAGCGCTCGAGGCGGTAGTACCAATGCTGCCCCTGCGGCGCGGCGCCCTTCGGCGAGGCAAGGCAGTCGCCGGCGGCGTTGGCCGTGCTCGATGCGGTCGGCGCGGTTGGCGCGTTCTGCGACACGGCGGCCAGTGGCGCGCCGGCGATGATGCTGCCGACGAGCACGGATACGAATTTTGCGGTGCGGTTGCCCATCCTGGTCTCCCGGTTACGCATGACGCAACTGTTACCAGGCCTTTGTGGTCAAAGACTTGGGTGGCAATGAGCCGCAAATCCGGAGAGGATGTGGCTTGAATCGGGCCTGCGCGGCGTTGGTTCCGCCACGAATTCAGGCCTGTTTCCGCCTTACTGCTTGGCTGAGGTCCAGGTTCCGCCGCAGCCATCGGAGCGGCGCCATGTCCCGGAGCCGCTGCGGCCGGAGAGGCGGCCCGCGCCGGTAAAGCTGACGCCCTGGCCTTGTCCGCGCGTGCTGACCGAGCCGCTCTGGCTGACGGTTCCGCTCACGCCTTCGCCGATGACCCTGCCCGAGGTGACGACGACTGCGCCGCTCGTAGAGCCGCCGCAGCCGACGCTGGTGACGATCCAGGCGCCGTCAAAGCCTCCGCCACCCCCACCACCACCGCCGCCGCTTCTTCGCGACGACGCGCGCGGCTCCTCGGCCGGCTTGCTCCGGCGGGCGGACGGGGCCGGCTCGGCCGACCGGTCTGAACGCGAGCCGGACAGCGACTTTTCGTCGTTGCCGATCGAGCCGCCCGCGCTGCCGGACTGGGCGAAGGCGGAAGGAAGGGCGAAGGCGAGGTTCAGCAGAAAGGCGAGGGCAGTCGCACGCTTGGCGGCATTGGGCATGATCAAATCCAAAATCAAAACGGATATCAGCGGCCGGAGCCGTCGGCACAGACGGCGCCGATAATGCGGCAAGCTTTGCCAGCCTTGCCGCATTCGTCAAGCGCGGCATCCTTTGCGCGCTGCACGCTGTCGCGCTGGACCAGCGACCAGGACCTGTCGGAGATCGCGAACGCGCCGCAGCGACTGCCATAGAACGAGAGCTCGATCGGGCATTTGGCGCCGGCGCAATTGCCGCGCGCATCCGCCACCGCCGCGCGCCGCGAGGCGTGGTTCCACGACATTCCCCATTTGCTGCCGTCGGGCCCGTAGACGATCGAGCCCCAGGGTTTCAGATCCTCCATCTTGCGCATCCGCAGCAGCAGGCCTTCGGTCGCTTCCCCCGTCGGTGCCATGGCGATGCGTTGCTGCAGCTTCGTGATGGCACGGGTCAGGCCGTCGGGGGTGTCGGGGTCGAAATTGAGCTCGTAGAGCCGCTCGCTGAGCTCGCTGAGCAGCGCGGCATCGCGCAACGGCACGCGGTCCGGATCGGCGCGCAGGCGCTCCGCCGGCAGGGGATCGGGCTGCATTGCGGCCACCTGCGGTGGGGCGGCTTGCGTCGGCGGCACGAAATAGAAGGTGCCGTCGATCGGCGACGATGAGACCCAGGGCTGCTGCGCGCCCGCGGTGGCGCGCTTCACCGCGAGGCCGACCTGGTTGAAAGTCTGAAACACATCGAGGCCCGCGACCCGGATCGTCGTGGCGAGGGCCTTGGTATAGGGGCTATGGCCGTCGCTGCCGTCCTGGGCGACGTTGCCCGGCTGCGTCGCATAGGAGATCAGCGTGCCCTCGGGCGCGCGCATCTGCGCGAGGCCGCCGTCAGCCGCGCGCAGGCCGCGCGAGCCGAACGGATTGTTGCGGCAGGCATCGAGGATCACGAGGTT
The DNA here is from genome assembly GCF_011602485.2 of Bradyrhizobium sp. 1(2017). Taxonomy (NCBI): domain Bacteria; kingdom Pseudomonadati; phylum Pseudomonadota; class Alphaproteobacteria; order Hyphomicrobiales; family Nitrobacteraceae; genus Bradyrhizobium; species Bradyrhizobium sp. 1(2017). Next base: position 3,681,014 of record NZ_CP050022.2, read on the forward strand.
GAGGCGGGTGCCCGAGCCCTGCATCTGGCGCAGCACGAGATTGACGTCGGTCATCTGGAAGTCGACGTCGGCCTCGCGCGTCGGATTGGCGCCGACCGGTACGAGATAGTTGGAGCCCGACACCTGCACGCCGTGGCCGGCATAGTAGAACAGCGCGACGTCGGCGCCCTGTACCTGCCGGCCGAAGCTCTGCACCGCGACGTCCATCGCGCTCTTGTCGAGGTCGAGCTGCGCGCGGCCGCCGACCAGGATGAAGCCGAGCGCAGTGAGCGTCTCCGCCATCAGGCTCGCATCCTTCGACGGGTTGTCGAGCGGCGTGATGTTCTTGTAGGTAGAGTTGCCGACGACGAGCGCGATGCGCTTCTCGACCGATGCTTGAAGCGCCGTGGTGGCGAGCATGGCGGCGATCAGCGCCGCCAGCACCAGGACGCGATTGAAAATCCTCGCGTGCATGAAAATTCCCCAAATAATGGCGCCAGTCTACCAGCCCGGCACCTGGGCGAAAAGCGGCATGACAGAGGGTGGCGGCGTGATGCACGCCCGTGTCCCGGACGCGCTGCAACGTTCTTGCGCTGGTGCGCAGAGCCGGGACTTCAGCGTCGCAGGACACGACTGCGCCGAATCCGCCCGGCCACTGGATGCGAACGCCAGCGCGACCGGCGGCCGACGTCCCTGGAAAGCGCAGACAGGCGCGCTCGTCGTTCATTTGTATGACGGGTCAATGCGCCTGTCCGACGGTCGCGGTCTTGTCTGGTTCGCTGTGCTTCGCGGTTTGCACGTCGCCGTCGCCGACCCAGCGCGCGAGCATGACGGTCAGGGCAAACATGAACGCGATGATAGCTATGCGCTGCATCGGATCTAAATGCCGAACGAGACGACAAGGTTGCTCGCTCACCCCTGTCAGAACTCAGGAACCGGTCCTTCGGAAAGCTTCATGAAGGAACCAGAAGGAACGGTGCAGGTTACCCCGTCGCCGCAGAGGAGGACGCAATGGATATGAGAGAAGCCTCGGCAATGACGGAAGCGTCCGGACTGACGGACGAGCGCGGGCAGACGTCCAGCCAACGGTCGGTCCCGCGGCCGGAAAGAGCAAGCCGTCGACCGATTGCCTCGGACCTCGCGATGAACTTGGCCGACCAATTGCGCGAGACAACCGTGAAAGCGCCTTTGCGCTCGCTCTTCGTCGCATTTCTTCTCGGCGCCTGGTTCGTACGCCGGCACTAAGTCGCGCCTTCGAGGCGAGGTGCTCGAGGGAATGGGAAACCGGTGGAGTGACGGACGGAGGGAATGATGAAGCGCTTCGCGATCACGGCGACTATCCTGCTAGGCAGCATCTCGTTTGCCATCGCGCAAAGTTCAGGAGGCGGTTCGGGTGGTTCGTCATCCTCTGGAGGCGCGAGTGCGGCCGGGACAAGCGGCACAAGCGGCTCGACGCTTTCGAACGGCACCACGCTGAGCGGAACGGGCGGCGCGCCGGGCCCGAACACGTCCAATGCAAAGAGCCGCGGCACCATGGGTGACAAGCTCGGCGTAGCGGCACCGGATCAGAACGGCAGTGGATCTCGGCCGACATACAACACGCCAGTTGCAGACGCCGCGGTCCGGCAACTTGGAAACACGAACCTTGGCATCTTGAAGAAGTAGGCGTGGGAGCAGGCTTCGTCTCGCATTTGCCGGCGCTGGCTGCTCCAACTGACGCGTTAATTGGTGGCTCGTTGGATGGGGTGAGCTCTTGCGAAACCCATCGCGATCGCGGCGCTCAATTCGACTGCCGCTTGTGAACCGAAGCCTTCTCGATCAGGAAATCGTCCAGCTTCCGACCGCCTCGAAGCTGCGGGCGCAACCACCGCGGCAGCCTGCCGCGACCGGACCATGTCTCCGCCGGGTTCTTTGGATTGCGATATTTGGGACGAACGGGCGGGTACGGCCGGCGCTTTCGATCGAACCGTCGGACCTCGTCGGCCGATCCGATCATGTGGAGCCGTTCCTCCAATCGTGCTTTTTGCACCAAGATTTTCTGAGTCAGGCTAGCGGTGACCTGCTGATGAAGGATCCAGAGCTCGTCAAGGGAGAGCGAGTTGAGATGCTCGGTGTTCATGGCTCGATCCGAATTCTTGGGCGAGAGCCCAGGCAGACAAGTCGGTTATGAATGAGCAGACAAGCCAACACTTAAATGTTAGCCGTACAATCCACATTTAAATGCGTTAGGTAAGGGGGAAAGGCACGACAGCGGTAATACAGCGGTAATACAGCGGTAATATCGTGGCGGGAGCATTTAAATTTGGGTTGGAGGTGACGCTCGCTGGAGCCCGCATCCCGCGGGCATGACACCCATCAACTCCCGCTCGACCATCTGCGCTTTCGCATTGCCAGCACGAAGATGAGTGGAGCGTGTTGCTGCTGCGACGGCGATCAACCGGGCGGTCGGGCTGCAGCCGGGAGCGACGCCCGGCGAAGCGCAGGTGGCTCAATTGATTGTAGGTGCCGCAACAAATTACACTCCAGGAGTGCGGGGTGGGCCTTTTAATTCGGATGGCCCGGAGAATATTAATCCATCCCGGCGCCAGATTTAAGCCGCAAGGTGGCCCATGTCGTGGCGAAGGCTCGTGTCGGGTAGGGGCGCAACACCGGGGGTTTTCAATGTCCGGTTATTTGCGAATTTACTTCGCCAGTCTGGTCCTTGTTGGAGGTCTTTCGGCGACACCGGCGTTCTCTAATGCGTTTACTGACATTTTCAGTATTGCTCCTCGCGAGCCCGCTGCGACGGCTCCGGTGCAGCCGGAATGCTTGGCGCGGCCCGGCAACGCGCCCGGCGCCGGTCAGCGCTGGATGTATCGGCTGGACGGCCACCGCAGATGCTGGTTCTTGGCCGAGGGCGCCGCGACGGTGCGAAAACCGAATCCTGGTCGCCTCGCCAACCGTGCTGCCAGGCCCGACGAGAACGAGACCGCGCGGCAAAGGCGGAGCCCGGTGATCGATGCGCGCGCGGAGTTACCACGCTCTACACCGGCCGACGGGACTTCGCCGACGCCGCCGGCGCGCGAATTCAAGGTAGCTGATGCCGCTTCCGAACCCGGTACGGGCCCCGTCCTGACATCGGCGGCCCGCATTGCTGAGCTTCACAGTCGCCGGCCCATGCCCGAACATTCCGTGCCTAGCCAGGTTGATGTTGAGCAGCTTCTCGCGGCCGCCGATGCGGGGCCTTCGCCCGATCCGCCGGCTATGATGATTGGCGTGCAGATTGCGGACGAGGTGCGGAGCTGGACTTCAATGTGGTTGGGCGCGCTGCTGATGACGCTGGGGGTGCTCTCCGTATTGAGCGCGAGCCGCACACTTCGGCTCGCGATGAGATTAGACCACTGAGGTCGCGCGACACACCAGGCAGGATATCTGACGCGCCGCCACGCGATCGATGAGTTCTAGAGCGCAAGTGCAGCCGAATTGTCACACGCACAAGGGTTCCGCGCGGCTGCACTCAGTTTGCCCACTGCCTTAGACTGACATTCGATTACGATGACAGTCCCCTTTTTTGGATGGGACTGCGATCATGCGGTTCAGAGTTTTCATGGTGGACAGCAGCCGGCGAGTTATCTGCGCCGCAAAGCTTGACTGCATTGACGAGCAGGCGGCGCGACGTCGAGCCGAGCAAATGGTTGGCGAGCACGACGTGGAGCTTTGGGACGGTGATCGGCTCGTTGCTGTATTTCGAGGTGCAACGTCGAACGGAAATCGGTGCGACGGCTCCGTCCTGAACGGACGGCCGGTTTCGCCTCCCGGTTAGTTCGCCAGTCTTGCTCTGCGGCCCGGTTTGGCGTGCCGTCTTTTACCGATCGTTCTCGCTTCCAGGTGTCGGAGCTTCTTTCGAAGCATCTTCACTTCTCTTAGCTCCGCCACAAGCGCTTGGAGCCGTTCACTCAGAACAGCACAAGTATATGTCTCACGAAGACTGGACACGACCCGCCTCAAAATATGACTTGAACTAAGACGTTGATGAGAAAGTACGAAAAAATCGCTGGGCCGACGCTCAGTCAGACAAAGCCGTAGCCGCCAAATGCTCCCAGTACTCTGCCTCAGCGAGCAATCTCCAACTTCTCTCAGGTTGGCGCGCGGCAGCCTGTCGACAAAGTAGCGCCATTGCTCGAAAGCGGCGGGCAACTTCCATTTCCAACCTCCCATTATTTTCCCCAACATATTTTTTAATCTTGCGATGGAGTCATCATGATTATCGATCATAATGAAATTTATCAATTAATGGCGGCGGATTCGGTTCCTTCGGGCAGCTGATCAGAACTGCTTTCGGTTTAAACTTCACATTCGTTTCGAATGCTATTTGCTGGGATCTCCTTGCGCGTTAAAGCGCGTCTCCGCCCTCGCGCGCGTGTTCGAAGAGGTGCGGAACAGCAACACGATTATGCGAAGCTCCTGGGCAAGCATCGCAATGTCGGAATCCGAACGGACTGGACGTGGGGACTCTTCTCTAATTCGTCCGTTGCTGAGAACCGAACCATATTGGCGATCAGCCCGGCGCAAATGCCGGGCTTATTCGCCATCATCATCTCCGGGGCTCAGCTCGAAGGAACGATGAAGCCCAGCCTGGAAACTTCTCATCTCCGCGGCCGTTGAGTGCGACGGGATCGTGAAGGGACGAGAACCGTTCGCGCTCACGTGCCTCAGGTGTCGCCCGGGAACACCGGTGCACCGCGCGAGTTGCCGTGCATGGCCCTTCCGAAGTCAAAAGGGTGGCTCACCGAGATAGGCGTTGCCACATCTCGACCGGCCGCGTTTGCGGTCTTCCTCGTCTATGGCATTGCCTGGATCACGCTGGGCAACGGGCTCGAATGGCACTCCTTTGCGACGCTGGCAACATGGGGCATGACGCTGGTGATCCAGCGTGCCGAGCATCGCGACACGCAGGCGATCCACGCCAAGCTCGACGAATTGCTCAAGGTCGCGGGCCGCGAGCATTTGATGAAGGTCGACGACGAGGACGCCGAGGAGGTCGAGTCCCGCCGGGAGGAAATTCGACGGCGCGGGTAGCGCTGGGTCCCGTTCAGCTCAGATAGTCAGGCTGAAATCCGCAAGCTTACGCAGCTCGTCGGGCTGCAGCAGCTCGATCTCGCTGCCCTCCCATGCGATCAAGCCGCGGTGCCTGAGCTCCTGGATGGTGCGGTTGACGTGGACGATCGAGAGGCCGCAGGCATCGGCGACGTGCCGCTGCGTCATGGGCATCTGGAAGCAGCCATCCGTGACGAGGCCGACGACCTCCAGCCGCGCGGCGAGCTCGCAGATCAGATGCGCCACCTTGGGCAACGCTGCCTGGGCGCCGAGGCGGGCGATCCATTGCCGCGAGATCGCCGCGTCGATCAGCGTTTCGCGCCAGAATGCGCGGGTCAGGTGGATGGAGCCGTCGAGAAGCTGCCTGAGCTGGCCGTGCCCGACATAGCCGACGATAGAGGGGCCGAGGCCGACGAGGTCCGCGTCCATGGGCGAAACCAGCAGCGTGTGCAGGCAAGGCATGTCGCCGGGCACATGGAAGGCGAGGATCTGGCTGCGGTCGCCCACGATGCGGGCCTGGTAGAGGAAGCCGCTGACGACGAAAACGCATCGTGAGGCGGCCTCGCCCTGGCGCAGCACGATCTCGCCGTCCGCGACCTGGCGTAGCGTGGAGGGCAGGCTCGCGATCTGCCGGCGCTCGCCTTCGGAAAGGTTTTCGATCGCCTGGAGACGCGCGATGAACTTCGGATGCGGCATGAGACTGGGGGCGAGCCTCAGCGATCTGGCCGCACTTCGACGAAGCGCTGCGACAGCTTTGCGATGGTCCCGTCGGAAACGGGTCGGGCGCGGAATTCACGGATAGCGCGGGCGAGTTCCTGATCCGACATCGGCTGCGCCGGTTCCCGCAGTCTGCCGTTCAGGAAGGCGTCGTTGATGCAATCCAGGTGCTCGCTTGGCTCCGATGCGAACAGGTGGCGGATGCGTTCCAGGATCGTCGTAGGGGTCATGAGAAGGGCGGGTAAGGTCCGCTTTCGTGGGACGGGATGGATGCGACCGGGCGAAGTCGCAATTGGTTAGCAACCTGTGCTTCCGATGCGAGTTCTAGTCCGCTGAACACAAGCCGGATGTATCATTTGATAGAGCCGGTGCGATTTTTGGCGACCGCATGGAAAAAGCCCACGACGTCCTGATCCAGAACCTGTGCGAGCACACCGCGCTGGCTGAGGAGGATATCGCCGAAATCCAGGCACTCACCTTCGCGCTGCGCGATTACGAGCCGAACGAGGACTTCATCCGCCAAGGCGACCGGCCCGAAGTCTCGGCGCTGGTTGTCGCGGGCATGGTGGCGCGATACCATCTGCTCGGCGACGGGCGCCGCCAATATCTCAGTTTCCATCTCACCGGTGATCTGCCGGATGCGCAGGGCCTGTTCATCGAGGAGATGGATCATGGGCTGAGCGCGTTGGGGCCTGCCACGGTCGCATTCATTCCGCATGGCGAGTTGTTCGCCGCGTTCCGGCGTCGACCGACTTTCGCAATGGCCGTCTGGCGCGAGACCCTGCTCGATGCCGCGATCTTTCGCGAGGCCATCACCAACAACGGTGCCCGGCCGATGCAGGTGCGCATGGCCCACCTGTTTTGCGAGCTCTTCTACCGCGCCCGCGCTGCGAAGCTGGTTCGCGGCAATCGCTGCCGCATGCCGATTAGCCTGGCGCAGCTTGGCGAGACGCTGGGCATGGCGATCGCGACAGTGAACCGGACACTCGCCGACCTCAGGCGGAGCGGGGCGATGGATCTTCGCGAGGGCGAGCTGATCGTGCTGAAATGGCGCGAGCTGCAGCGGATCGGCGATTTCAACGCGGCCTATCTGCACCTGAAGCGTCGGTCACTGCGGTGAGGGTTGCGCCGTCGCGAACGGAACAACTCTCTCGCGGGCACGTCATTCATGGAACGAAGGAGATGCCCATGAAAGCGCTCATCGCTGCGATCGCGTTTGCCGCCATGACCGGGCCCGTCATCGCCCAGAACACCGGACCCGCTCCGCAGAGCGGCATGGAAAAGCCGGAGAACACCAACGGCGCCACGGAGAAGGGGACGATGGACACCACCGGCATGAATGCAAACCGGGCCAATCGGCCCGGCATGAAGGATATGTCCAAGGGAGACAACCGCAGCGACGGCAAGAAGAAATAACGAGGGCGCTCGCGGCTCGGTCGGCGCCATCGACGGCGCCTAGCTCTTGCGTGATATGCAACCGTTTTAGTCGCGCGCGCAGCAATCGACCAGCGCGCGCCAGATGCGGTCGATCTGCGGTGTCCCGCGAGATTCGAAAGCTGCATCGTCCTCCGCACGCGACGACGTCGTTGTTCGCCTGTCGCGCGGCTCGATCCAGCGCTCCGAGATCGGATCGTACCACCGGCCGAGGGTCATCACCTCAATCTCCTACATTGTCCGACGGAGACCAACGCGATGAAGGTTCGCGACGTTCCTTATTTGGCATCACCATATTCGGGGCACGACGGAAACTTTGTTCTTGCCCGGAGAACTACGGGAATCCTGTGCCGACGGCCGTTTCCGGTCGGTGCAGCAGTGAACGTAGGGAAGCTTGGTGGGCTATCCCGCCCCGTGGCGGATACGCCGGGCCGTCGCCCCGAGACCATCACAAGACCATCAGCCAAGGCGTGCTTCACGTTCCGCGGCGTTGTCCTTCGCCGCATGCGCGCGGTAGGTGTCGATGGCCCTGTTGGCGAGCATCAGCTGCCGGCGCTCCCCGGTCCGAAGCTGCGCTTCGATGGCATCGAGAATGACATTGGCGCTCTGGTCCGGGGCACCGAGCTCGCCGCTCTTTTCCAGACAGCTCCAGGCGATGAAGAATGCGCTTTCGACGGTGCAACGGATCGACATGCGCTGCCAACGCGGTGCGGCCAAAGGCGTTCCGTGCGGCGGGCGAGACTTGCGTCAGGCCCGCCGCGCTTCGGTCAGTTCTTCAAGACGATGCGGCCGACGACCTTGCCGGCGCGCAATTCGTCGATCCATTTCTGGACATCGCCCATCGGCTCCTCGCGCATCGGCGTCGGCTTGATCTTGCCGGCGCGGGCCAGCGCCATCAGCTCGTGGGCTTCGGCGAGCGTGCCGACCATGAAGCCCTCGATGGTCATGCGCTTGTAGACCCATTGCACCATCGGCAGCGTGAACTGGCCGCCCATCAGGCCGGAGACCACGATCTTTCCGCCGCGCGCGGAGACTGCGACGGCAAAGGCCATCGACTTCTCGTTGCCGGCGAAATCGACGATCTCGTCGAAGCCGCCCTCGGTCTCCTTGAGGATGCGCTTGATGACGTCCGGCTCGGCCGGATCGTAGGCGCCGGCGGCGCCGTTCTTCAACGCGGTGTCACGCGCGGCCGGCGAGAGGTCGGCGACCGTGATCGGCTGCTTGAACATCGCCTGTGCGAACGACAGGCCCATCATGCCGACGCCGCCGAGCCCGATCAGCAGCAGGTTGCGCTGGCGCGGACGGTCGACCAGGCGCTTGAGCGCGCCATAAGCGGTGACGCCCGAGCACATCAAGGTCGCGGCCTGGTTGACGGGCAGGGGATCGTAGTCGAGCAGATATTTGGCGTCGGGCACCAGCACGTGGGTGGCAAAGCCGCCGTCGATGGAGACGCCGAGGAAGCGCTGCTTGACGCAGAGATTCTCGTCGCCGTTCTGGCAGTCGCGGCACTGCCCGCAGCCGATCCACGGAAACACCGCCTTCTTGGTGCCGACGAGACCGGCCGCGACGTCCGGACCGACTTCGTCGACGACGCCGGCGATCTCGTGACCGAGCGTGAAGGGCAGCGTCATGCCGCGCGTGGTGTCGAGCTTCTTGCCGCCGCCGAGATCGGCGTAGCCGTCCTGGATATGGAGATCGGAGTGGCAGAGGCCGCAGCGCTCGATGCGCACCAGAACTTCGCGGCCTTGCGGCTTGGGCGTGTCGACGATGGTCTCGCACAAGGGCGCGTCGAACTTGACCAGGGACTGCCTGCGCATCAGCGCCATATTCTTTCCTCCGGAATTCCCGTTATTCAGCTTCTTTTCGTATATCGGCCAATTCACGGGCCATGGCAACAAAGCCGGAAATCGGAATGGTCTCGGCGCGCCGCGTCGCATCGACGCCAGCCGCCTGCGCGAGCCGCGCGGGATCGGCGCCCAGCGATTTCAGGCTTTGCCGCAGCATCTTGCGGCGCTGTCCGAAGGCCGCGGCTGCGACCTGCTCGAGCATCCGCCGATCACAGGCAAGTGGATCTGGGCGCGGCTTGAGGCGCACGACGGAGGACGTGACCTTCGGCGGCGGCACGAAGGCGGACGGCGAAATGTCGAACAGGATCTTGGTCTCGCAGCGCCAGTTGGCGAGCACGCCGAGACGGCCATAGGCCTCCTCGTCCTCACGCGCGACGATGCGCTCGCCGACCTCGCGCTGGAACATCAGGACCATCATCTCGTACCAGGGGGGCCACGGCTCGATCGTGAGCCAGTTGATCAGGAGCTGGGTCGCGATGTTGTAGGGCAGGTTGGCGACGATCTTGGCCTTGCCGCCGTCGAGCAGCGGGCGCGGGTCGAAGGTCATGGCATCGCCATGCACGATCTCGAGGCGGCCGGGATAGCGCGCGGAGATGTCCTGCAGGGCCGGGATCGCGCGCTCGTCATGCTCGATGGCGATGACGCGCCTTGCGCCGAGCGCGAGCAAGGCCCGCGTCAGCCCACCCGGGCCGGGGCCGATCTCGACGATGGTGGAATCCTCGAGCGGCGCGGCGGCGCGCGCGATGCGTGCGGTCAAGTTAAGGTCGAGCAGGAAGTTCTGTCCCAGCGATTTTCGCGCCGACAGCGCGTGCTGGCGGATGACCTCGCGCAGCGGCGGGAGGTCGTCGATCGCGCTCATCAGAGTTGCGCTGCCGCCATGCGGCTCGCCAGCCGGAGCGCCGCGATCAGGCTGGCCGGATTGGCCTTGCCCGTGCCGGCGATGTCGAAGGCGGTGCCGTGATCGGGCGAGGTGCGGATGAAGGGCAGGCCGAGCGTGACGTTGACCGCATCGTCGAAGGCGACCGTCTTGATCGGGATCAGCGCCTGGTCGTGATACATGCAGACCGCGCAGTCGTACATAGCGCGTGCGGCCTCGTGGAACATGGTGTCGGCGGGCAGCGGGCCCCTGGCCTCGATGCCGTCGTTGCGCAGCACTTTCAGCGCCGGCGCGATGATGGTCTGCTCCTCGTGCCCGAGCGAGCCCTCCTCGCCGGCGTGCGGATTGAGGCCGGAGACCGCGATGCGCGGCCGGGTGATGCCGAAGCGGGATTTGAGCTCGGCCGCCACGATGCGAACGGTCGAGACGATCAGCTCGCTCGTGAGCTGGGCCAGGGCCTCGCGCAGCGAGACGTGGATGGTCACGGGTACGACGGCGAGCCGCGGTGACCACAGCATCATCACCGGTTGCGGCACGCGGCCGTCCGTCGCGGCGAACTCGGCGAGGTATTCGGTGTGGCCGGGATGGCGGAAGCCCGCGCGGTAGAGCACGCTCTTGGCGATCGGATTGGTGACCAAGGCGCCGGCGCGCCCCTCGCGGACATCAGTGACCGCCTGGCGGATTGAAGCGAGCGCGGCCGGCGCGCTCGATGCGTCGGGCTTGCCGGGCTCGGCGCTCGCGCGCTCGCCGGTGGCAACCACGGGCAACGCGTCGGCGAAGGCGGCCTCGGCCTCGCCGGCGCCGACCGCGGCGATCCTGACGTCGGCGCCCAGCGCCTTGGCGCGCCGTGCGATCAGGGCCTCGTCGCCGAGCAGGTAGAAGGCGGGCAGGTTCAGCTCGCGGCGCCTGAGCCAGGCCGCGATGGTGATGTCGGGGCCGATGCCGGCGGGCTCTCCCAGCGTCAGCGCGAGGGGTCTTGCCGGGCGCTCTGAAGAAGGCTCGGCCATCAGCGATTGCGATATTCGATCATCGCCGCCTTGCGGAGCTCATCGAGATAGGCCTTCTGGGTCTTCTCGTACTTCTCCTGATACATCTTCTCGCGGACCTCGCGCTTCTTCGGCGTGTCGATCATGGTCGGCTTGCGCGAGCACAGCACCACCATCTCGATGCCGTTCTTGGTCATCTCGGGCGCGGTCAGATGGCCGATCGGCGTGTCGTCGAGCACCTTGCGCAGCGCCTCGGGCAGCTCCGCCGTGGTCTTGGTGACGCTGTCGCGGATCGTGGCGTTCGGCGTCGAACGGAACAGCGAGTTGGCTTCCTCGCAGCTTCCGACGCGGGAACGATAGCTCTCGGCTTCCTTCTTGCGGGTCTCCAGGAAGGCCGCCGACGAGCCGCGCGGCACGATCAGCACGATCGGCTGCATCTTGTATTCGGTGCCCTCGATCTGGAGCTTCTCGCCGGTCTGGGCCTGCACGGCCTGCGCGACGTCGCGCTCGCCGACCTGGAGGCGCTCCTTGTAGCGGCCGCGCACGAGGCTGGTCCAGACCATCTCGGCCTTCATGCGGCCCTTCAGCGTCTCGGGGCGGACGCCCTTGGATTCGAGCGACTTGGTGAGTTGGTCCGGCGTGATGCGCATGCGCTGCGCCATGCCCTCGTAGGACTGGTTGATGTCGGAGACGCCGGGATCGACCCCGTACTTCTTGCCCTCCTTCACCTTCACCTTGTCCTCGATCAGCTCGTTAATGACCTGTTCGCGGCTCGGAACCTTCTGCGTCGTCAGCTGGTCGAGCTTGGAGCGCTGCTCGATGTCGAAATCGGTGATGGGATCGCCGTTGACCATGACGACGATGTTCTGCGCACGCGACGGGGAGGGCAGGCCGGTCAGGATCAGCCCTGCACCGAGGGCGAGGAGGAGGCGGAAGACAGGCAGTGGGGTCGTCATGATCATCGCTCGCATGTCAGCCGCCTCAAGCCTGCGATCGGGGCAAACGCGGTCGGCAACTCAAATCGTTCACTGGAGGCCGGCGGAATTGCTGCTCGTCGACGACGTCGCCAGCGTACGCAGGCCGATCTGGAACATGAACGCATGGCTCAGCACGGGCGGTGCGGTGCCCGCGGAATAGCTATACGAAGTTACATAGTTCGCCGCCAGCACGAAGCAATCGTCGACATAGCCGGCACCCACCACGTATTGGTTGAGCTTGTTGGCCTCGAGATCCCAGCGCGCCGAGCCCGATACCACCCAGTTGGCGGCCAACTTGATCGAGCCCGAGGTCAGGATGCCCTCGCGGCGGGTGAGATAGCCGAGTTCCGGCTGCGGCGCGTAATTGCCGTACAGCAAGGCGACCGACCAGCGATCGAAATTGGCGCGGCCTTCCGCCTCGAAGCGCTGGACGTTCCAGGTCTGCTCGTCCATGCGGGAGCGGACGCTGAACGTGTAGGTGCGGTTGGGCGAGTAGCTGGCGCTCGCGACGTAATCGGAACGCGGCTTGTCGAGGCCGGAATCGAGGCCGGTGTTGATGGAGTCCTGGACCGCGAAGGAGTTCAGGCCGAACAGCTGGTAGGACTCGCCGAACAGCACCTTGACGGCGCCGCCCCTGTCGAACTGCGTGGTCGACTGCACGCCGACATTGGCGCGGCCGCCGCCCTCGACGCGGTCGTAACCGGAGAACTTGTCGACGCTGAACAGGTTCGAGGCGTCGAACACCATGCTCTGGGCGTCCTCGTTCGGGAGCTTGCCGGCATAGGTCTCGTTCGGCCGGATGATGATCTGCGCGATCGGCTCGACGGTGGTCGAGCCCCAGGGCTGGATGTTGATGAAGGGGTACCGGTACTCCAGGCCCACGGTCGGCATCAGGCGGAACGCCTGGGTGTCGCCGACGGGCAGGTAGTTCGACACGCCCGGCTGGTTGGAGATCGAGGAATTGATCGCGTCGGCGCGCAGGCTGGCGAACGGCGTCCAGATCTGGCCGAGCGGATCGGTGAAGGACTTGCGCCACTGGGCTTCCGCGGTGAGGCGGGTGTAGGTGCCGGGGAAGCCGCGCAGCAGGCATTGCGAGGGCGTGCGCGCCAGCGGATCGGCCGACGCCGTCGTGCACAGGCTGCTGGTGTTGGCCACCGTGGTGATCGGATCGAACACCGCCTCGTCACGCGACAGGTTCACGAAATTGGTCTTGTAGCTGAACTCGCCGCCGAAGACGGGATAGTTGAGCACGTTCGAGTAGTCGATCACCGGATAGACGATCGGCACCTGGCTCTGGTTGCCCGAATAGCTCAGCCAGTACATCGTGCGCGCATCGAAGAAGCTGCGGTTGCCGACGCCGGTCAGATAGAGCTGCGACAGCGCTTCCGTCGGCAGCAGCAGGAACGAGCCGAGCGGATCGCGGTACTGGTAGAGGCGGTAGTCCGAGAAGAAATAGTAGTCGGACATCAGGACGCCGTCCCAACCCCAGACCCATTTGTCGTTCAGCGCGAACTGACCCTTGGTGTCGATGGCGCCGCGGAAGTCGCGGTCGCCGGGCTGGCCGGCGAACGCTCCGGGATCGAGCTGGTTGATGCCGTAAGCGCGGATCTGGTAGGCGCCGTCGATCAGGCGCTGGCGGAACTCGCCCTGCAGCATCACGCCCTGCCGCGTCATGAAGCGGGGAGTGAAGGTGGCGTCCATGTCGGGCGCGATCGCCCAGTAATACGGAACTTCGGCGCCGAAGCCGGTGTTCGTCGTGCCCGGGAAATAGCCCGGCATCAGGAAGCCGGACTTGCGCTTCACGGTCGGGTCGGGCGTCGAGAAATACGGCATGTAGGCGATCGGCACGCCGAAGAATTCGAGCTGTGCCGTCTCGAAATACAGCATCTTCTCCTGCTGGTCGTGGATGATGCGCGCACCCTTGACCTGCCACAGCGGCGGCTTCTTCGGATCGTCCTTACACGGCGCGCAGGCCGTGTAGACGCCATTCTCGAACACCGTGTAATTGCCGCTGGAGCGGTCGGCGCGGCTGGCGGCCATGCGGGTCTGGTCGGCGGTGTCCACGCGCAGCGAATCGACGAAACCGTCGCGGTAATCGTCGGAGAGATCCATGATCTCGGCATAGGTGATCTTGCCGTCGGCATCCGTCATGCGGATGTTGCCTTCGGCGTGGAGCCGCTTGGTCTTCTGGTCGTAGATGACCCTGTCCGCCTCGACGCTGGTGCCGTTGTAGAACAGCTGGACGTTGCCGACCGCGGAGACGCGCGAGTTGTTGTAGTCGTAGTCGACCTCGGTCGCCTGCACGAGCATCTGGTTGTCGTGGGGGACCGCCGTCGGCTTCGGGCGCGGGGGCAGCGGATTGTACGTGAAGCTCTGGGCTGAGGCGGGGGCGATTGCGGCAACGTCGATCAGCGCGCCGAGCGATGCCACGGCAGCAACGGCCAACAGGACCCTACGAACGGACAAGCCGATCCCGTTCGCGCGCACCCATGTGCGCCGCGTCAAACCAGACACGGGTCCTCGACGGACGGCAGTCACTAACCGTCCTCCTGATACAACAAGGCCAAAAAGCCGGTGAGGCCGCCCACCACCACGGGCAACCACGCCGCAGCGATCGGATGCATCAACTCAGCCTTGCTCAAGTCTTCAGTCACTTTCGACAAAACGTAGAGCAGAAAGCCTGCGCCCACGCCACTCAAAACCATCTTCTGCACGCCGCCCATCCGGAAGAAGCGCAACGACACGGAAGCCGCCAGCATCACCATGGCTGCCAGCAAAAACGGCTGTGCCAGAAGCTTCTGATACTGGAGTCGATATCCTGCTGTCGCGAAGCCCGAGCTCTCGGACGAGCGGATGTAGCTCGGTAGTTGCCAAAAGGACACAGTCTCCGGTGTGGAAAAGCTGTTGCGGACCTGCGCCTCGGTCAGCGTCGTCGGAATCACGAGCTGGGCCTGGTCGACCGGCGGCGAATCCAGCGAGAAGCGTCGGACGCCCTTGAACAGCCAATGGCCCGCCTCCAGCGTCGCCTCGCGTGCCTCGACGCGTTCCTTGAAGTGCTGCTCTGTGTCAAACCGGAACAGCGTGAGACCGGTGAGTCGGACGCCCTGTTTCTCGCTGCGCGCCGCGTTGATGATGGTCTGGCCGTCGCCGGTGACCTGATTGAGCCAGAAGCCGGAAGCATCCTGGATGCCGCCGCCCGGCGCCGAGCCGAACAGCTCCGCCTCCATGCGCTTGGAGAGTTCGCGCAGGTTCGCGGACATCGGGTTGTAGGCGACGGTGGCGATCACTCCGATCAGCAGTGCGCTGCCGAGCGCCGGCGAGATGAACTGCCAGGCCGAGATGCCGGCAGCGCGCGCGACCACCAGCTCGAGCCGGCGGGAGAGCGCGAGATAGCAGGTCATGGCGCCGATCAGCATGCAGAACGGCGTCAGCTTCTCCAAAAGCTGCGGCACCCGGAACAGCGAGGTCTCGGCCACCATGATGGCCGAGGCCGAGGCCAGCCCCGAGGTCTTGCGCACCATCTCGATGTAGTCGACCAGCACCAGCAGCAGGAAAATGCCGCCGAATACGCCGAGCGCCGCGACCACGAAGCGGCCGGCGAAATAGCGCCCGAGTGTGTTGGTCAGCATGCTCATGCGGTGGCCGGCCGTCCGAACAGCCGCGCGATCCGCGCGTTCGATCTGTTGATGGCCTCCATGAGGCGGGGCGGCGGCTCGACCACGATGCCGCCGATGATCATCCACAGCCCGACGCCGATGGCGCCCAGGACCATCGCGTATTGGAACAGCACCGCGCCCGGCGACTTCACCGCCATCACCGAGCAGGCGAAGCCGGCCATGCGAAGCCCGAACACGGCGATCACCGAACCGCCGATCGAGAAGTTGCGGCTCTGGCGGGTGGTGCGCGGCGCCCCCAGGAACGCGAAGGTCAGCACCGCGAAGGCGAAGGGATAGATCGGCGCCAGGAGGCTGTCGTGCAGGGCCGAGCGGAACTGGCCGGGAATCTGCTTGTAGACGGGGTCGTCCTCGGACGGCGAGATCAGCTCCCACAGATAGCGCTCGCGGATGCCGAGGGTGACGTCGCGGCCTTGACCCGAGAATTTCGACATGTCGAAGCCATAGCGGCCGAACGCCACCAGCGCGGGATCGCGCTTGCCGGTCTCGAAGCGCTGGAGATTGCCTTTCTCCAGCACCAGGAACGATCCGGTCTCGTTCTTCACGACCTCGCCGTGCTCGGCGACGATCGAGACGCGCTCGTTGGGATCGCGGCGGTCGTCGATGAAGATGCCGGCGAGGATGCCGCCGGGCTGGCGCTCGCGAATCCGGATCGTCAGGTTCTTGTCGAGCTGGGCGAAGCGGCCGGGCTGCAGGATGTTGGTGAGCACGTCGGCGGTGATCTCGGCGTCCCACTGCTTGATCCGCCGCATGCCGTCGGGGGCGAGATAGGCCGCGATGAAGGCGACCAGCAGCGCCACCACGCACGTGGCGTAGAAGAACGGATAGAACAGTCGGAACGGCGAGAAGCCCGCTGCATTCATCACGATGATCTCGGAATCGGTCGCCAGCTTGTTGAGCGTGTGCGAGATCGCGATCATCAGCGCGATCGGCGAGATGATCAGGACGAGGGCCGGGATGACGAGGCTGGTGATGCCGAGGAAGGTGAGGATGGTCTGACCCTGGCTCGTCATCAGGTCGATGCCGCGCAACGCCTGCGTAATCCAGATCACGCCGGTGAGGCTGACCAGGACCAGCGCAAACGACGACAGCGTCGTGCGGAAGATATACCTATCGATCGACCCCATGCGCTACCGCACGAATTCCCACCAAGGCCCCAATGCCGTCGCCGAATCTAGCTACCCGACCCAATCCCGAAACGGGATCCCCAAGGGACGGCCAGCCATCTGTTCCGCCAGCTTAACTCTCTCACTACCATCCCTTTGATCCGTCAACAAAATGGCTGGCCCGTGGCGCCGTCAATATATGGTTAATATTTCGCTCGTTGTGGCCCGGCGGCCACGGGGGTGCTTGGCATCTGCGGGGCCGCTGGCCCATAGTGCGGAAACCTCACTGAATCGCCGTTCAGCTCCGGCCGGTGGCCGGGATCGCGGAACGGCGAAAAGCCTCATGATTTGAAGGAGTTACTAATGCCCGATGCCATCAAGGTCGGCTTTGTCCCATTGTCTGCCGCCCCCCGTGGCATCCTGGTCGTGTTCTGCGACGACGGCTTGAAGCTCGGTCCGGCGACGGCCAAGGCGCTGGGGGGCGCCGCCGACCTCGTGAAACGGGCGGCCGCCGCCGCGGCCTTTAAGGGCAAGAGCGGGGGCGTGCTGGACATCCTGGCCCCGGAGGGGGTGAAGGCCACGCGTCTTCTCGTGATCGGCGCAGGCAAGGAAGCCAGCCTGAAGGCGAACGATTTCCTCAAATTCGGCGGCGTAGCGGCGGGCAAGCTTCCCGGTGGGACCGCCGCAATGACCATCATGGCCGAATTGCCCGGTGGCGCCATGACCAGCGAGCAGGCAGTCGCGCTCGCCTCGGGCCTTCGCTTACGTGCCTACAAGTTCGACCGCTACAAGACAAAGAAGAAGGACGGCGAGGAGGGTGGCTCGCGCGCCGACATCTCGCTTGCGGTCGGCGATCCCACCGCCGCGAAGAAGACGTTCGCCGCAGCCGGCCACGTCGTCGACGGCGTGATCATTGCGCGCGACCTCGTCAACGAGCCGCCGAACGTCCTTTTCCCCGAGGAATTCGCCCGCCGTGCCGGCCAGCTCCGCAAGCTCGGCGTCAAGGTCGAGGTGCTCGACGTCAAGGCGATGCAGAAGCTCGGCATGGGCGCGCTGCTCGGCGTCGGCCAGGGCTCGGCGCGGCCAAGCCGCACCGTCATCATGCGCTGGGACGGCGGCAAGAAGGGCGAGGCGCCGGTTGCCTTCGTCGGCAAGGGCGTCTGCTTCGACACCGGCGGCATTTCGATCAAGCCGGCCGGCAGCATGGAGGACATGAAGGGCGACATGGGGGGAGCTGCCTGCGTCGTCGGCCTGATGCATGCGCTCGCCGCGCGCAAGGCCAAGGCCAATGTGGTCGGCGCCATCGGCCTCGTCGAGAACATGCCCGACGGCAATGCGCAGCGGCCGGGCGACATCGTCACCTCGATGTCGGGCCAGACCATCGAGATCATCAACACCGACGCGGAGGGCCGCCTCGTGCTGGCCGACGTGCTCTGGTACGTCGCCAAGAAGACCAAGCCGAAATTCATGGTGGATCTGGCGACGCTGACCGGCGCCATCGTGGTCGCGCTCGGCACCGAGCATGCCGGCATGTTCTCCAACAATGACGAGCTCGCCGACCGGCTGCTCTCGGCCGGCATCGAGAGCGGGGAGAAGGTCTGGCGCATGCCGCTCGGCCCCGAATACGACAAGCTGATCGATTCCCAGTTCGCCGACATGAAGAACACGGGCGGCCGTCACGGCGGCTCGGTCACCGCGGCACAGTTCCTCCAGCGCTTCGTCGACGGCACGCCCTGGGCGCATCTCGACATCGCCGGCACCGCAATGGGGGCGCCAAAGACCGACATCAACCAGAGCTGGGGAAGCGGCTATGGCGTCCGTCTTCTGGATCGTCTGGTCGCTGACCATTACGAGCGCAAATGACCGCGAGATGACTGAAGTCCTGTTCTATCATCTGCAAAGCATGACGGTGGAGAACGTGTTGCCGCCGCTTCTCGAGAAATCGCTCGAGCGCGGCTGGCGCGTCGTGGTGCAGTCGACGTCGGAAGAGCGCGCCGATGCGCTCGACGCGCATTTGTGGACCTATCGCGACGATTCTTTCCTGCCGCACGCGACATGGCGCGTGAACGATGCCGCCGACCAGCCGATCGTGCTGGCGATCGAGGAGGGCAATCCGAACGGCGCCAATGTCCGCTTCCTGGTCGACAACGCCGCGCTGCCGCAGGACGCGCAGGGCTATGAGCGCATGGTGCTGCTGTTCAACGGCGACGATCCGGACGCGCTTGCGCTGGCTCGCACCGCGTGGACGGATTGCAAGGCGCGCGGATTTGATGTCACCTATTGGCAGGCCGACGAACGGGGCCGGTGGCAGAAGCGGAATTAGCGGCCGTTCGCAATTAATGATAATTTGCACTTTTCGAACGATGCTGGCCTTGGCCACCTTCGTGCCGCAAAGGGATGTTGGGACAATCGTTTAGGGCTGGTCCTTCAGGCGGGGAATTAGTTTATCGTGCGACATCAAAAGCTTCCCGGCTCGCTCATGATTGTGCTCGTTGCCGTAGCACCGCTGGTTGCGGGCTGCTCGGGCAGCGCGGGCGATCTGCTGTCGAAGGATG
The DNA here is from genome assembly GCF_011602485.2 of Bradyrhizobium sp. 1(2017). Taxonomy (NCBI): domain Bacteria; kingdom Pseudomonadati; phylum Pseudomonadota; class Alphaproteobacteria; order Hyphomicrobiales; family Nitrobacteraceae; genus Bradyrhizobium; species Bradyrhizobium sp. 1(2017). Next base: position 3,700,242 of record NZ_CP050022.2, read on the forward strand.
CCGAATGGTTTAAGAAACCAGGCCGGCTCTTCATCAAGAACATCTCGATCGAATCGCCGCCGCTCACACCTGACAAGCCGGTGGGAGCCGAAGACCTCGTCAGCGCCGATGGCGGCTGTCCCGGCATGGCGCCGCCCCCCGGGCCGGCCGACGCCAACGCCTCGACGACGGCGCCGATGGGCGGCACGGTCGCGCTCGGCCACACCGAATGCGACGTGGTGCGCGGCATCGGTGCGCCGTCGAGCGTGAATCTGTCCAATGACGCCGTCGGCCGCCGCGTCGCCGTCGTGACCTGGACGACCGGCCCGCGCGCCGGCATCTACACATTCACCGCCGGTCGCCTGTCCGCGATCGAAGGCAATCCCGACCCGCAGCCGGTGCCGAGGGCGGCCAAGCCGAAGAAGAAGCACGCATAGGCGGAGATCGCCTGGGCCGCAGGGCGTGAGCGAGGCGGAACCGGTGGAAAAGCCGGTTTCACGGCGCCCTCAGAGCATCGGCTTGGTGTTGAAGCGATCAGGTTGGCGAACGCGGAAACGGCCCTTCATCTTGAAGCCGTCACGCATATTGAGGACGAGAAGAACGATGTTCGTCGCGCCGGCCAACAATTCGAGAGTCTGCACCGCATAGAACGTCGTGTCGAACTCCGCGGCCTTTGCCTTGGAGGCAAGAAACAACGCGGCGGGAATGAGAATCAGGATGCCGTTGCCGGCGATGAACGGCATACGCTTGATCTTCGCACCGATCAGGCCGGCGCGCCGTCCCCCTGCCAGGAAGAGCCCAGAGCCTCCCGTCACCGCCAGCGCTGGAATCAGCAACAGGAAGCCCCAGGGTATGGTCGTCTTGACCGTGGTGATGCTCGCGTCTGATGCAAATAGCTCGCTGAGAGCCGTGCAAAGCCAGAAGGTCGCAATCGTCGTTAGTGCGACCGCGCCCGCGACTGGATGGATGATCTTGGTCATCGGCGCCTGCCGTTTCGATACCAGCTACGCGACGCAGATGCCGGGCATGGCGACCTTCTCGAACAGGTGCGGAGAGGCGATGGCGGACGTGGGATAGGCTGAGATCTTCGACCTGAACTCAGGATGCGTAAACGCAGTCCGGAAGTGGGCCGTCGATTCCCATACGGCGTAGTTCAGATATGTCGGGCCATCGCCAATCGCGCGGTGAAGCTGGGTGGAGATGAAGCCCGGCTGCCGCTTCATGAAGGCGGCATCGTCTTGCCAGACCTGGAGGAAGCTTTGTTCGTCCGCCTTGTCGAGCGTGAACACATTCACCAGCACCACAGGGCCGGCCTCGATGCCGAGCTGACGTTCGATGGGAAAGTTGGGGTCCAGTGGACGAAGGTGCGCCATGACAAGCTCCGTTCAATTTGGTACTATGGTGTCAAGATGGTGCCGACAAGCTAGTAAATTGACATCATAATGTCAATATAGATTTATGGTGACGAATGCCGAGATTCCAACGAACGCCCGCCGGCGATGCTCTGACCAACCTCATGCTCGACTTGTTCCAGCTGAACAGCCTGCTGTTGACCGCGGGGGACCGCTTGGTGGCCCAACTCGGGCTCACCAGCGCCCGGTGGCAGATTCTCGGCGCTATCGTGCACGCAGAGCGCCCCCAGCCGGTGGCCTGGCTTGCCCGCGATCTGGGTGCCAATCGCCAAAACGTGCAGCGGATCGTCAACGACCTGCACGCGGAAGGCCTTGCTGCCTTCGAGGCCAACCCGCATCACCGCCGAGCGCAACTTGTCGTCCTGACTGACAGGGGGCGGCGCGCTTTCGATGCCGCCATGGCTTTGCAGATGCCGTGGGTCAACAGTCTTTCGGAGGGGCTTGCGGTCAAGGACCTGCAAACCGTTCATCGTATCGTCGCGGCCCTGCGCGCGAAGCTTGAGAGCGAGACCGAAGCGCAGACGTAGCGCGCGGGGTTTCGCCGGAGACGATCCGCAAGCGATTTTGCTTCGCCATGGCAATGGAACTCACGCCGGCGAGCGGGCCTCGCCGCAACACGCCGATAAGGTCATTTTGATGATGGCCGCGCCGCCTGGAATGCGCTTTGATGGCGCCAACAACAATCTGGAGGAGACTATGCGGTTCTTTGTTGCCCTCGTTTCGGCTCTGTTTTTGCCGCTCGGCGCGGCTGTCGCGCAGGATTACCCGACGAGGCCCATCACCGTGCTGGTGCCGTTCGCCGCCGGCGGGCCGACCGACACCGTCGCCCGACTGACCGCAGCGGGCATGGCAAAATCCCTGGGACAGCAGGTCATCGTCGAGAATGCAACAGGTGCCGGCGGCACGATCGGCACGACCCGCGCCGCGCGCGCCCAGCCGGACGGCTACACGCTGCTGATCCATCATGTCGGCATCTCGACCGCCGCGACGCTGTATCGCAATCTCAGTTATGACACGAAGACGGCCTTTGCGCCGATCGGGCTTGTGACCAACGCGCCGATGACCATCATCGCGCGTTCCGATTTCCCGCCCAACACGCTCAAGGAGCTGGTCGCCTACGCCCAGCAGCAGGGCGACAAGCTGACTTATGCCAATGCCGGGCTCGGCGCTGCGTCGCATCTCTGCGGCATGCTGTTTATGACGGCGATCCAGAAGCAGCTCACCACGGTGCCTTACAAGGGCAACGGTCCGATCATGAACGATCTGCTCGGCAAGCAGATCGATCTCACCTGCGATCAGGCGACCAACACCACCGGGCCAATCACGGCCAAGCAGGTCAAGGCCTTTGCGATCACTACCAAGGAGCGGTTGAAGAGCCTGCCCGACTTGCCGACCGCCGACGAGGCCGGCCTCAAGGGCTTTGAGCTCGGCGTCTGGCACGGCCTCTATGCGCCCAAGGGCACGCCGCCGGCGATCGTTCAGAAGCTGACGGCGGCGCTACAGGCCGCGCTCAAGGATCCGACGCTGGTTGCCCGGTTCAACGACATCAACACCGAGCCGGTCCCGCAGGACAAGGCGACGCCCGAGGCGCTGGGCGCGATGCTGACGAGTGAGATCGACCGCTGGGCGCCGATCATCAAGGCAGCCGGGCAGTACGCGGACTGAGCGATTCCGGCGCGAAAGTGCCATCCGGAAGGATAGCAATGGCGCGGGTGAAAAGCAGCCTGCTCAATAACTAACCGGTGGGTATCCAAACACCGCTACTGTGCATGGGGTTGTTTCGCACGTTTTGATGAGTCGGGCTCGCGGGCAGCGGCGCTAACCGGTCGCCTCGTCATATTGCGTGCTCGCCTCGAGCCACTGCTCCTCGGCGCGCACCAATGCATCGGCGGCGTTGGCGCGGGCCTTCGACAATTGCGCCGCCTGCTTGGGGTCGCGCGTGAATATGTCGGGCAAGGCGAGGGCGGTGTCGATCTTGGTGATGATCTCGCTGACGCGGGCGATCTCGGCCTCGGCTTCCGCGATGCGCTTCTTCAGCGAACCGCGATTGTCCGATTTCGGACGCTGCGGCTTCTCGCTCGCCGCGCTGCGCTCGCGCGGGGCTTCCGCGTTGCGGGCGGACAGCACCAGGCGGCGGTACTCGTCGAGGTCGCCGTCGTAATCGGTCACGGTGCGGTCGGCGACGATCCAGAGCCGTTCGGCGCAGGCCTCGATCAGATAGCGATCGTGCGAGACCATGATGACGGCGCCGGGGAATTCGTTGATCGCCTCCGCGAGCGCCGCGCGGCTGTCGATGTCGAGATGGTTGGTCGGCTCGTCCAGGATGATCATGTTGGGGCCGAAGAAAGTGGCAAGGCCCAGGAGCAGCCGCGCCTTCTCGCCGCCCGAGAGCTTGCCGGCCTTGGTGTCGGCGGCCTTGCCGGAGAAGCCGATCGCGCCGGCGCGGGCGCGCACCTTTGCTTCGGGCGCCTCGCCCATCAGCTTGCGGACGTGGTCGTAGGCGGAGGCGTCCTCGTTGAGCTCGTCGAGCTGGTGCTGCGCGAAATAGGCGATCGACAGCTTGTCCGCGCGCGTCACTCTGCCGGAGAACGGCGCCAGCCGTCCGGCGAGCAGCTTGACCAGCGTCGACTTGCCGTTGCCGTTGGCACCTAACAATGCGATGCGGTCGTCATTGTCGATGCGCAGGGTGACGCGGTTGAGCACGGGGCTTGCAGCGTCGTAGCCGACCGACACGTTGTCCGCCGCGATGATCGGCGGTGACAGGATCTTTTCCGGCGCCGGGAAGCTGATCTCGCGCACGTCCTCGGTGACCAGCGCCGTGATCGGCTTCAGCCGCTCCAGCATCTTGACGCGGGACTGAGCCTGCCGCGCCTTGGAGGCCTTGGCCTTGAAGCGGTCGACAAAGGCCTGCAGGCGCGCGCGTTCGGCTTCCTGTCGCTTGACCTGCTTGGCATCGAGCAACTCGCGCGCGGCGCGCTGCTCCTCGAAGGAGGAGTAGGTGCCCTTGTAGAGCGTGAGCCTGCCGCGCTCCAGATGCAGGATCTGGTCGACCGAGCTTTCCAGGAGGTCGCGGTCGTGGCTGATCACGATCACCGTGCGCGGATAATGCGCGAGGTGGTCCTCCAGCCAGAGCGTGCCTTCGAGGTCGAGATAGTTGGTGGGCTCGTCGAGCAGCAACAGGTCGGGCGCCGCGAACAGCGTCGCGGCCAGCGCGACGCGCATGCGCCAGCCGCCGGAGAATTCGGCACAAGGGCGGAGCTGATCGGCAGCGGAGAAGCCGAGACCGGAGAGGATCGCGGCGGCGCGGCTCGGCGCCGAATGCGCGTCGATATCGACGAGGCGAGTCTGGATCTCCGCGATCCGGTGCGGATCGGTGGCGCGCTCGGCCTCGGCCAGCAGCGCGTCGCGTTCGAGGTCGGCCTTGAGCACGACGGAGATCAGGCTTTCGGGACCGTTCGGGGCTTCCTGCGCGAGGCTGCCGACGCGCCAGCGCGGCGGCAGGGTCACCGAACCGTGCTCGGCTGCGAGCTCGCTGCGGATCACCTTGAACAGGGTCGACTTGCCGGTGCCGTTGCGCCCGACCAGGCCGACGCGCGACCCGGGCGTGATTTGCACGGAACTCTGGTCAATCAGAAGGCGTCCGGCGAGGCGGACGGAGAGGTCGGTGATCGCAAGCATGCGGCCTTGTCACCGCAAGGCGCCTCGAACGCAACCCGCTTTTTCGTGTGATCCGGTCAGTGCGATTCGCGTTCGCGCCGTTGCAACTCGTTGAGCAGCTGCTCGAGATGCGTCGGGAGCCGGGGATCGGGGCGCAGGCTCTGCTGAAGCCGTTCTCCCACGGCGTCGCAAATCGAGCGGCTGGTGCGCCGGTCGATCTGTTCGCTGTCATTGGCAGAAAGGCCAGCCATCGCGGGGTTCCGTGTTCAAAGTAGCGTCACGGTACCAAGTCGTTGGCCCCCAAAATAGTTTCGCGGCCCGAGGGGAAAGCGGGGAATTCTAGTCAAAATTGTATGAACGCCGTCCTGTCCGCCCAAATAATAAAAGGGCCCCGGCGGGGGATCGCCGGGGCCTGTCCTGGAAGGGGATACCTTGGGGGCGGCGGTAACCCCTTTAGCAGGAAGGTGCTGTCGGGCTCAGTAGCAGCGGTTGATCAGCCGCCAGCGAGGTCCCCAGGGGGTCGGGACCAGCCGGCGCACATAGCAGCCGCCATAGCCGTAGGAGACGGGGCCGCCCGCATAGAAGCGCGGTCCACCACCCCAGCCGCGGTGCCAGCCGCCGCCATGCCAGCCGCCGCCACCGTGCCAGCCGCCATGCCAGTGAGCGGAGGCGGAGGTCGGCGCCAGCGCGGCACCGAGCGCCAGCGCGGCAACGGCGGCGAGCGAAAGTTTCCTCAACATGGTGATCTCCTCAAAACTGCCGGCGCGGGTCTGTTGCGTCGATGGGGCCGACCTTACGCCGGCGAAGCTGAACCGATCCCTGACGGGGGCTGCAGATTGGGTTCATCAGGGTGAAATTGTTGTAATCTACGCCTGAGGTCCCGGGCCGCGGCCCTGCGCCGAAGTCCCTGTGCGCCGCTTGCCGTCCGGCAAAGGCGCCGATATAAGCCCCGCAACTCCCCAACCACCGCTTCTTCCCAGGAACCAGACTTATGGCCATCGAACGCACTTTCTCGATCATCAAGCCCGACGCGACCGAGCGTAACCTGACCGGCGCGGTCAACGCCGTGATCGAGAAGGCGGGTCTGCGCATCGTCGCTCAGAAGCGCATCCGCATGACCAAGGGCCAGGCCGAGACCTTCTATGCCGTCCACAAGGCGCGCCCGTTCTTCGGCGAGCTCGTCGACTTCATGACCTCGGGTCCGGTCGTGGTGCAGGTGCTGGAAGGCGAGGGCGCGATCGCCAAGTATCGCGAGGTGATGGGCGCGACCGATCCGGCCAAGGCCGCCGAGGGCACCGTCCGCAAGCTCTACGCCAAGTCGATCGGCGAGAACTCGGTGCACGGCTCCGATGCGCCGGAGACGGCCGCGATCGAGATCGTCCAGTTCTTCTCGGGCAACGAGATCGTCGGCTGATCAATCAGCCGATAGGTTAGGAACGACGGGCGAAAGGACTCATTGTGGACTGGCTCTGGCAGATCTTCGATCCCGCTACGATCGGGGCGTTCTTCACCCAGTTTCGCAATGAGATGGCAGCGCCGACCTTCTGGTTGGCGGTCGGCAAGATCATCTGGATCAACATCCTGCTCTCCGGCGACAACGCGCTGGTGATCGCGCTTGCCTGCCGCGGTCTGTCGCCGCGGCACCGGCTCTGGGGCATGATCTTCGGTGCCGGCGCAGCGGTGATGCTGCGGATCATCTTTACCGGCATCGTCGCGACCCTGATGGAGCTGCCGTATCTGAAGCTGATTGGTGGTCTTGCGCTGATCGTGATCGCGGCAAAGCTCCTAGTGCCCGAAAACGAGGACGAGGACGACGTCGATGCCGCATCGCATCTGTGGCAGGCCATCCAAATCGTGGTGGTCGCCGACATCGTCATGAGTCTCGACAACGTCATCGCGGTTGCTGCCGCGGCCAATGGCAGCGTGCCGCTGCTGGTCCTCGGCCTTGCCGTCAGCGTGCCGCTGATCGTCGCCGGTGCTGCGCTGATCATGGCGCTGCTCACGAAGCTGCCGGTCCTGGTCTGGGCCGGTGCGGCGCTGCTCGGCTGGATCTCGGGCGAGGTGATCGCGACCGATCCCGCCGTCGCGCCGAAGCTGCACACGCTGTTCGACGGCTCGCTCGGCGCCGCGCTGGACGGCATGCTTGGCGCCCTTCGCATCCCGCCGCAGTTCGGCCATGGCGGCACGGGCGGCGAATATCTCTGCGCCGCACTCGGTGTCGTCGTCGTGCTGGTCGTCGGTAGCATCTGGCGCCGGCGCAGCCTGACCGCGGCCGCGCTCGAATCCTCCGAGCGGCACGCCAAGGCCTCTGCGGAGTGAATTCGACGTTCTGATCGGTCGTGCTTTCCTCGCCAGCTAGGAGAGGCGAGCACCTCACCGAGATACTCGCCGCGTCGGCAACGGTACGCGTTGCGATTCCTGGCCATGGGCGCAGCTCAAGAGCCGAAATCGGCTGCTGGTGTTCGCAGCAGGCTTCGCACCGCTCGTCCTGTTCGTCAGCGGCTTGATGATGTGGCTCAAGAGACATCCCGGGAAGATGAGGCCGGGCTAAAGGGGTCAGCGCCTCACGATCGAACCGGCGCGGCCAATCAGGCGGGCGAGCTGGCGGAAGCGGCTGCCGACGCGGTCGGCGACAAGATCGCCGAGGCGATGTTCGAACACCAGCATCAATTTGCGGCCCTGGCTGCGGAAATGCGTGGCGGGCAGCACGCCCGGGCGCGCCGCCGAAATCAGATGCGCGACGCGGAACGCCGCCCCCAAGAGGCGGGCGCGCTCGAGCTGCGCCGGCGTCAGTAGGCCCTGCATGGTTGTCGGCGGCTGGTTCTCCTGGCTCAGCCCGGCATAGCGATAGAACACCGACAAACCGACGAAGACGCGTTCGGTATGAGTGATCGCCCCGAAATTGCCGTTGACGACGAGGCTCAGCGTCTGCTCGCCGCGGTGATCGGGGTGAACGCGCCAGCCGATGTCGGAGAGCAGGCAGGCCGTGTGACGCAGGCGGCGGTCCTCTTCGGTCTCGCGCAGCTTCACGACGCGCGCGAGGCGATCGGTCCAGGCGATTAGCTCGCGGGCATGCCTGGCCGAGCGCGACAGCAGCTGGTTGAGTTCCTCGGCGGCGCAGATCAGCCCGTCCTTGCTGCGTTCGGTCTCCGACAGCTTCTCGTGCAACAGGCCTTCGCGCACGCCGAAGGTGGAGAATACGATCGTCTTCGGCTTCGCCACGCGGATGATGTGCTCGAGCACCAGGGCGGCATAGGTGAGGAGCGGGCGGCGCGCATCGGCGACGATCTCGATGTCGGCGAGCATCTCGGCGGCCGCGAGGCGACGGAGACGGCGCGAGAAGTCGAGCGCCTCGGCCGCGGGAATGGAGTAGCCATGCATGACCTGGAGCGGATAGCCGCTCTGGATGATGTGGATGCGCGCGAGCGCGCGCCAGGTGCCGCCGACGGCGTAGAAGGTGCGGCCGCGGCCCGCGGCGAGCTGCGGCACATCGTCGATCGCCTCGCGGACGATGCGGTCGGCGCGCTTGAGCGATTTGTGGGCGAGATCCTGAAGTGCGAGCCCGCCGAGCGGCAGCGTCACGCCGCTGCGTACGCTGTTCCGGCGCACGTCGATCAGCTCGAGCGAGCCGCCGCCGAGATCGCCGACGATGCCGTCGGGATGATGGATACCAGAGATCACGCCGAGCGCCGACAGCCGCGCTTCGCGCGGGCCCGACAGGATCTCGATCTTCACGGCGCAGATGCGCTCGGCCTTGGCGATGAAGTCGGGGCCGTTGGAGGCATCGCGGCAGGCGGCCGTCGCAATCGCGAACACGCGCCCGACCTGCATCACGCGGCAGAGGGCTCGAAACCGCTTCAACGAGGTCAGCGCCTTGTCGACGGCGTCGGGTGCGAGAAGGCCCGTGCTCTGCACCTCGCGTCCGAGGCCGCACAGCGTCTTCTCGTTGAAGATTGGAATGAGGCTGCGCGCCAGCGCCTCGTAGACGACGAGACGAACCGAGTTGGAACCGATGTCGATGACCGCGACGCTCGCGCCGCGCTTGCGCGGCCGCTTCACGTCGAGAACCCGGATTCAGGATTGATGACGTTCATTACGGCGCGTGAGACGGCGCGGCGAGGATTCCTTGAGCGACTTTCCACGGCCAGACAGACTCGGATTTGTCATGAAATAGTTGTGGACATTGAAAGGCTCTTCGCCCTTCGCGGTCTTCATACGCGTTGAGGACCCGTCCGGCAACAATTGCCAACTCTGCTCATTGTCCTTCAGGTTCGCGACCATGATCTGTTCGAGAACCTGCTGATGCACCGTGGGATTTTGCAGCGGACACAGCACCTCGACGCGACGGTCGAGGTTGCGCGGCATCATGTCGGCCGAGGAGATATACACAGCCGCTTTCGCGCTCGGCAGGCCCTGGCCCATGCCGAAGCAGTAGATTCGGCCGTGTTCCAGAAATCGTCCGATGATCGACTTGACGCGGATGTTCTCCGACAGACCTGGAATTCCCGGCCTGAGACAGCAGATGCCGCGTACCACGAGCTCGATCTGGACGCCGGCCTGCGAGGCCTCGTAGAGCGCGTCGATGATATCGGGGTCGACCAGCGCATTCATTTTCATCCAGACCGCGCCGGGCCGGCCGTGCCGCGCATGGGCGGTCTCACCCTGGATGTGCTCGATGATGCGCTTGCGCAAGGTCAATGGCGACACCGCCATCTTCTCCAGATCGCTCGGCGCGGCATAGCCGGTGATGAAGTTGAACACGCGTGCCGCGTCGCGGCCGATGGTCGGATCCGAGGTGAAGTAGGAGAGGTCGGTGTAGATGCGTGCGGTGACGGGGTGATAGTTGCCGGTGCCGGTATGGACGTAGGTCGTGAGGTTGCCGCCTTCACGGCGCACCACCATCGAGAGCTTCGCGTGCGTCTTCAGTTCGAGGAAGCCATAGACGACCTGCACACCGGCACGTTCGAGGTCGCGCGCCCAGCGGATGTTGGCCTCTTCGTCGAAGCGCGCCTTCAGCTCGATCAGCGCGGTGACGGATTTGCCGGCTTCGGCAGCTTCCGCGAGCGCGCGTACGATCGGCGAGTTGTTGGAGGTGCGGTAGAGCGTCTGCTTGATCGCGACGACGTCGGGGTCGCGGGTCGCCTGCTGCAGGAACTGCACTACCACGTCGAAGGATTCGTAGGGGTGATGGACGACGAGATCCTTCTGCCGGATCGCCGCAAAGATGTCGCCGCCATGCTCGCGCACGCGCTCGGGGTGACGCGGTACGTAAGGAGTGAATTCGAGGTCCGGACGGTCGAGGCGCGTGAGCTGTGAGAGCTCGTTCATCGCCTGCACGCCGTCGACCAGGAATACCTCGTCGTCGGCGGCCGACAGCGCATGCTGTACGAAGCTGCGCAGCTCCTCCGGCATCTTGGCGTCGATCTCGAGCCGGATCACCGACCCGCGGCGGCGCCGCTTCAGCGCCGTCTCGAACAGGCGGACGAGGTCTTCCGCCTCTTCCTCGATTTCGAGCTCGGAGTCGCGGATGATCCGGAAAGCGCCCTGGCCGTGCAGATTGTAGCCCGGGAACAGCCGGTTGATGAACAGGGCGGTTGCCTGCTCCAGCGAGATCAGCCGGACGGCCTTGCCTTCGGCAGGCAGGCGGATGAAGCGGTCGATCTTGCCGGGCATGCGGATCAGCGCATTCATCTGCTTGCCGTCGGCGGCGCGCGTGAGCTGGAGGGCGATGGTGAAGCCGAGGCTCGGAATGAACGGGAAGGGGTGGGCCGGGTCGATCGCCAGCGGCGTCAGCAACGGGAACACGTTGCTGAGGAAGTAGTCCTCGATCCAGGTCCGTTCCGCCTTGGTGACGTCCTTGCCTTCGACCAGCACGATGCCGACCTCGGCGAGCGTGTTGCGCAGATCGCGCCAGATCGCCTGCTGGTCGGAGGCAAGCTCGGAAACGGTGCGATTGATCAGCGCGAGCTGTTCGGAGGGCGTCAGGCCGTCGGGGCTGCGTTCGGCAATGCCCTCGCGCACCTGGGCCTTGATGCCGGCGACGCGGACCATGAAGAACTCGTCGAGGTTATTCGCCGAAATCGACAGGAATCGGACCCGCTCCAGCATGGGGTGGCTGGGATTGACCGATTCCTCGAGGACGCGGCGGTTGAAATGCAGCCAGGAGAGCTCGCGGTTGATGAACCGCTCGGGGCTTGTAGCGATCGCCGGCAGGCTTTCGCTCTCTGGATCTTTTTCTTTAATTTCAACAGCTTGCGCGGAGTCCATGAGAAGCCGATCCATCCAGTTCACCCCGATTTGCGACTTACGCGCAAAACCGGCGGGAGCATGTGTTAGTCCGATGACGTTTCGATGACATTGATGTTCCGCCGCTCCGCCGCGTCAAGCGGCCAGGGTGATCGGAGGCGGGTCAGGCGTCGCGAAGGAGCTCGGCGGCCAGCGCCCGGGTGACGGGGCGGCCGAGGCGCAGGGCCTCGCCGTCGAGCAGCTCCACGGCCCGCCGGGCGGCCGCCGAAGATCGCTCCAGCCGGGTGGCGAGGTAGCCGACGACGCTCTCATCCACGGCGAGCTGGCGGTCGGCGCAGAATTTGACGATCAGGCCCCGGAACAGCTGGTCGTCCGGCGGCAGCAGCGCGACAACAGGCACGGCGCGCAGGCGCGAGCGCAGGTCGCGCAGCTCGACTTCAAGCGATGCCGGGACCTCACGCCCGGTGAAGAGGAGGTAGGCACCGTCTTCGCGGGCGAGGTTCATCAAATGGAAGAGCGCGCGCTCGTCAAACGCCTTCGCCTGGAGGTCCTCGACCACCAGCGCTCCGGTGGCGAGCGCACCCGGGACCGCCGTGGCGGTGAGCGCATTGGCCATGGTCGAGCGGGCGCCGGCCTCTTCGGCCCAGATCGCGGCAAGGTGGCTCTTGCCGCTTCCCTCAGGGCCGGCCAGCCACATGATCCGGTTCGGCCATTCCGGCCAGCTGTCGATTAGGCCGAGACCGGCCGCGTTGGCGGGGCCTTCCAGGAAATTGTCCCGGCTCAGGCTCTCCGCGTGGGGAAGCGAAAATGCCAATTGTCGGGGATGCACGCGGCCTGCCACGCTAGCTTTGCTCCGTGCCGGCGCGCCGGCTTCTGCTTGAAGAGTCGATCCTATCGGGCGCGAGTTGGCCTTTTGCGGGGCCGCTCCGCCGCTCATTTGGCCTCGATCGTGCTCATGTGCCGCAGCCACTCGACGAGATAGAGCGACACGGAGGAGAGCGTGAAGACGGTGACGAGGCCCATCAGGATCATATCATAGGGTTGCGGCTTGAAGCCAAAAGCGAGCGCCGCGAGCACCAATGCCGCGAACGCCACCTGGGCCACGGTGTTGAGCTTGGACACCATCGACGGCTTCATCTCGACCGGCCGGTCGAACAGCCAGGACACGATCACGGCGGTGACGATCATGATGTCGCGTGAGACCACCAGGATCACGATCCAGCGCGGGATCGCGCCCCAGATGCCGAGCGCCATGTAGATCGAGACCAGCAGCGCCTTGTCAGCGAGCGGATCGAGCAGGGCGCCGAGCTCGCTCGTCATGTTGAAGCGCTTGGCCAGGAAGCCGTCGACCGCATCGCTGATCCCGGCGATCAGGAAGACGGCGAACGCCACCTCCATCTGGCTGGACACGATGGCCCAGACGATGATCGGGACCAGCATGATGCGGCCCAGGGTAATGATATTCGGAATACTCACGCAGCGCTTCCCGGCACCGGTCTGACCTCAAATCCGGCCCGTTGCAGGCTGAACCGGTTGATATCTACATACTATAGGGTGGGGCGCCACGCTTGCCATTGCGTGTCCCCGGAATTCGACGTAACCAGCCGCAAACCCACTGGAAATCGGGCATGACCGACCGCAAAAACGGCCTCACCTACGCCGATTCAGGCGTCGATATCGACGCGGGCAACCGCCTCGTCGACCTGATCAAGCCCATGGTGCGCGCCACCGCACGCCCCGGCGCCGATGCCGAGATCGGCGGCTTCGGCGGCCTGTTCGACCTCAAGGCGGCCGGTTTCAAGGACCCCGTCCTGGTCGCCGCGACCGACGGCGTCGGCACCAAGCTCAAGATCGCGATCGATACCGGCCTGCATGGCGGGATCGGCATCGATCTCGTCGCCATGAGCGTCAACGACCTCGTGGTGCAGGGCGCCGAGCCGCTGTTCTTCCTGGACTATTTCGCCTGCGGCAAGCTCGATCCGGAGGCCACCGCCGCGGTCGTCGCGGGTGTCGCCGAAGGCTGCCGGGAATCCGGCTGCGCTCTGATCGGTGGCGAGACCGCCGAGATGCCCGGGCTGTACAAGGACGGCGACTACGACCTCGGCGGCTTTGCCGTCGGGGCTGCCGAGCGCGGCACGCTGTTGCCGCGCAAGGACATCGCAGCGGGCGATGCCGTGATCGGGCTCGCCTCGTCGGGCGTCCATTCCAACGGTTTTTCGCTGGTGCGCAAGATCGTCGAGCAATCCGGTCTCGGCTTCGGGGCACAGGCCCCTTTCGCACCCGTGATGACGCTCGGCGGCGCCCTGCTGACGCCGACCAGGCTCTACGTCAAATCCTGCCTGCGCGCGATCCGTGAAACGGGGGCGGTGAAGGGGCTGGCCCACATCACCGGCGGCGGCTTCACCGACAACATTCCGCGCGTGCTGCCGAACAACCTCGGCGTCGGCATCGACCTCGCCCGTCTGCCGGTCTTGCCGGTGTTCAAATGGCTGGCTGCGCAGGCCGGCATCGCCGAGCTCGAGATGCTGCGCACCTTCAATTGCGGCATCGGCATGATCGCGATCGTCGAGCCTGACAAGGTCGACAAGGTGGTCGAGGTCCTCACCGACGCCGGCGAGACCGTGGCGCAGCTCGGCACCGTGATCCCGGCCGAGGGCGAGCACCGCGTCGTCTATAACGGCCACCTCGACATGGCGCTGTAATGTCTGGCGCTGTGATGAAGCGCCGCGTCGCCATCCTGATCTCCGGGCGCGGCTCCAACATGGCCGCGCTGGTCAAGGCAGCGAGCGCGCCCGAATTCCCGGCAGAGATCTCGCTGGTGATCTCGAACAAGGCCGATGCGCTGGGGCTCGAACGGGCGAGGGCGAGCGGCGTGACCACTGAGGTGATCGAGAGCAAGCCGTTCGGCAAGGACCGCGCCGGCTTCGAGAAAGTGCTGCAGGCAGCCCTCGATCGGCACGGCATCGAGCTGATTTGCCTGGGCGGCTTCATGCGCCTGTTTACCGCGGAGTTCACCAGGGCCTGGTACGGCCGGATGCTGAACATCCATCCCTCGCTGCTGCCGTCCTTCCCCGGCCTCGATCCGCACGGCCAAGCCCTGCGTGCCGGCGTCAAGCTGTCCGGCGCGACGGTGCATTTCGTGATCCCCGAGACCGATGCCGGTCCGATCGTGATGCAGGGTGCGGTTCCCGTCGGCGACCACGACACGGGAGACACGCTGTCCGAGCGCATCCTCGAAGTCGAGCACCGCATCTACCCCGAGGCGCTGCGGCTGCTGGCGACCGGCAAGGTCCGGATCGAGGGCGATGTCTGCAGGACGGCGGGAAGCTCTGCGTCGGAGAATTTCCTGGTCGCGCCAATGGTGCGCTGAATCGCTGCTGGTGCCGCAAATAAAATCCCCCGGCAGAGCCGGGGGCAACGTCATGATCTCTCGCGTTCAGCCTTGAGAGAAATCAGGAGACCTTGAGGTTCTCCGCGGATGATTTGCCGCGGTTCTCCACGAGGTCGTATTCAACCACCTGGTTTTCATTGAGGGTCGAGAGGCCTGCACGTTCGACGGCCGAGATATGGACGAACACGTCCTTGTCGCCGCCGTTCGGCTTGATGAAACCATAACCCTTGGTCGGGTTGAACCATTTGACGGTGCCCTTTTGCGGCATCGCTAGTCTCCTCCACTAGACAGAAAAAAGACGCGGCCGCTTTTTCGCGTGCCACGCCACAAACGGGCTTCCGGAAGTCTGTTCGAGTCTCATCGTCGCGAAACGCACAGCCGCGCGGCCAATTCCGATTGTGACCAATATTGCAACATGAAAAGCGCGCGTTAGCAAGCCGCGTGCGGATTTCAAGGCCGGACCGGGTGCCACGGTCTGCAATTTACGACCTGTGGCAGCGGAACCACAATCGGGGCAATAGGCTCGGCCATGGCGCGCCGAGCGGTTGACCCTCCGCGGCAGTTCGGCGCAAATCGGCGCAGACCGTGTTGCATTTTTGCGCCGCCATTGCTTGGGATTGATCGTCATGTGCTGCACGTTGCAGCTCTCCGGGACACGGCAGGTGATTGGCGGAGCCCGGGTTCGCCGGTCGACGGTCAAGGTCGCGAGCACCCTTGTGTTTGGCTTGATGGCGCCGGCGGCTTTCGCCCAGCTGGCGCCGGCGCCTCCCACGCCGCCGGCCCACTCGGTCAATGACGATCAGTCGGCCGGCAACAGCGCGCTCAATCTCGGCTCGAACTTCCTGGAGCGCCTCGGCGACCAGGCATCCGGCGGCGTCAACCGGGCGTTCCGCACCAATCCCGGCGGGGGCGGCGCATCGGCGGCCACCGAGGATCCGCGCTATCGCACCTGGTTTGAAGGCTACGGGATCTCGGTGCGAACGGATGCGCAAGGGGACTTCGTCGGCGACAAGCGCAAGACCTTTGGCGGCGTCGCCGGCTTCGGCGCGCGCGTCGCGCCCGGTGTCAATCTCGGCTTTTCAGTCGACCAGAGCCACACCGACATCGACGTGCCGCTGGCGCTGCAATCGGCGACACTCGATCTGACCCAAATCGGCTTTAGCGGCTCGGTCGACAAGGGCCCCTGGACCTGGGCCTTTGCGGTGGTGCACGGCTTCGGCAAGGTCCGTTCCAGCCGCGATACCGGCCTTGGCCTTGCGACCGCGGGCTACCGTGCCGCGGTGGACGGTGCGCTGACCGAAATCAGCTATTACTGGACCAAGGACCAGATGCGCATCGTGCCCAAGGGCGCGCTCGAATATGTGCGCGCCACCAGCGCCGCATTCCAGGAGGCGGGCGGCCTCGATCCGCTCAATGTCGGTGCGACGGCGCTGTCCCGCGCGCGCGTGATGATCGGAGCCGAGATCGGCCGCTATTTCATCATCGACCAGAAGATTCTGGACCTGTCCGCCTACGGCAAGTTCGTGGACAATTTCCACCAGGACCTCGGATCAATCCAGGTCAGCCTGGGGGGCCAGAGCATTGTCGTTCCCGGCATCGGCGAGGGCCGTTACGGCGCGGATGCCGGCGCCTCGGCCTCGCTCAGCCTCACCAGCGTGGCGCGGCTCTACGTCAACTACGACGGCAAGTTCCGCAACGAGCTCACTTCGCACCAGGGCTTGGTCGGCTTCGAATACAGATGGTGAGCTCGCGAGCATGATCCGAAAAACTGCGTAGCGGTTTTTCGATAAGATCATGCTCGAAGAAAAAGACGCTCACGCCGGCGTCGCCGCGACATACCCCGTCAGCCCAAATCCCTCGCGCGCGGCCGTCATCATCGGCACCAGCGCATTGGGATGGATGAACTCGTCTCGGAAGCAGGGATAGGTCCTGGGATCGAAGATCTTCTTCAGCCAGTCCACCACGATCTTGTGCCGTTCGGAGGTGCGGAACTCCTTGTGATAAGTGAGCCAGAGATCGGCGTGGTGGCTGACGCCGAGATCGACGGCAACCAGCGGCGCGCCGAGCGCGATCGACACCGTCGGCAGGAAGCCGATGCCGGCGCCGCGCTCGACGGCATAGAGCGCGCCGACCGAGGAGTTGGTCTTGATGCCGACGATGCCCTCCAGCGATGTCAGCCCGAGCACGCGGGCATAGGCGCCATCGTCAACCTGCGGCGCGCTCTGCTTGATGATGCGGTGGTTCTTCAGCTCGGCCAGCGTTGCCGGCACGCCGTAAAGCCGCTCGTACTCCTTGGAGACGAACGGATAGATGTGCAGGCGGCCGAGCTTGGCGACGATCAGATCCGGATTGGTCGGCGGCTCGAGCTGGATCGCGATGTCGGATTCCAGCCGCGCGACATCGGCCTGCTCCATTGCGCAGCGCAGGTCGACGGTGATCTTGCGATAGGTCTTCTGGAAGTCGATCAGGCGCGGCAGGATCCAGAAATTGCCGGGCCCCTCCGTCACCGCGACGCGCACCGTACCGGCGGTGTCGCTGGATGAACGCGAGGCGCGACGGAAGACGTTAAAGGCGTGGCGTTCCATATGCGCAACGTCGGCGATCATCGCCGTGCCTTCGTCGCTGAGCGTGAGCCCGCTCTGGTCGCGCAGGAACAGTTTGCAACCGATGCTTTCTTCGAGCCGGTCGATCCTGCGCATCAGGGTGGTGGAGGTGAGTCCAAGCTCCTCAGCTGCATTGCGAAAACTTTTATATTTTGCGCATGCTAAAAACAGCTTCAAATCATCCCAGGACGCATCCAAGGCTTCTTCACGGTGCTGCATCATCGCAGCACCCCGGTGCAATAACTGCTGCATACTCCTGATCCCCAACCGCTAAGGTCATCGCCATAGCGGGGCACGAAAGCCGCAAACGATAGAGGGACGATATCGGTATGGAAAGGGGCTCGTTTGCCGCAAGGCACGATTTCGACGCGCTGCCGTTGAGCCCGGACGTCGATGTCCGTTGTGCGCAATTTTCCGAAATTTCCGCGCTTTCGGAGATGGCGCACCGGCTGGTGCCGGGAGTACGCATCGGCACAGCGGAGCTTGCAAGATATCTCGCGTTCGATCCGGAGAGCATCCTGAGTTTCAGCCGGAAAGGCCGTCTTCTCGGCGGCATGGCCTTCCTGTTTCTCAACGAGCGCGGCCACGATGCGCTGCTGCTCGACGAGATCTGCCTCACGGCGCCCGAAACGCGCTATCTCGCTTCGGCGAAGGGCGACGTTGCGGCCATCTACATCTGGGCGATCGCGGCGACGGGGCGCGGCATTGCCGGTCTCGGTAAGGCGGCGTCTCATCTGCGACAGCTAAGGTTTCGCGGCGCCGATTGCTATGCGCAGCCGTCAACGGTGGCCGGACGCGACATCATGAGGGCGACCGGCTTTGCGCCCGTCCCGAGCTTCCAGCCCGACCTCTGGTGCTACGAGCGCCCCTGGCATCGCCAGCCTATACCCATGCCGGGTGCGATCATCCATGCAAGGAGTTTTGCAGATGCACGGTACTAGGATTCCTCTCGCCAAGCCCGACTCCCGCGCCATTACCATCCGCCTTGCTCGCGATCCCAGCGACCTCATGCTGGTCACCGCGATCCGTTCTGCGGTCTATCTTGCCGAGCAGGATTGTCCGTTCGAGGAAGAGTTCGACGGCAACGACATGGTCGCCGCGCATTTCATCGGCTTTGTCGGCAGCGAGCCCGCGGGCTGCCTGCGCGTGCGATTCTTCGGCGATTTCGCCAAGGTGGAGCGGCTTGCGGTGCGTCACCAGTACCGGCGCTCGCGTGTCTCCTTCAAGCTGGTGCAGGCCAGCGTCGACTATGTGAAGCGCAAGGGTTTTCGCAAGATCTACGGCCAGGCCCAGGACCGGTTGGTCGATTTCTGGGCCCATTTCGGCGCGAAGCCGCTCGGTCACAACCGCAAGGTCACTTTCTCCGATTTCTCCTACACGGAGATGCTGCTGGAGATCGAGCCGGGACCGGATGCGATCACGCTGGACAGCGATCCCTATGTGATCATCCGGCCAGAAGGCGATTGGGATCGGCCGGGCGTGCTCGACGCCTCCGCAGGGCGGGCGGTGACCTCGCCGCTGCGGGACCTCGCGCTCGCCGACCGTTGAAACAGGTGCAGCTGCGCGCAAAACGATGCCGGTTTCCATTCACGATGATCCGCCGATCCTGGTCTGCGCGGATCTGCAGGTCGAATATCTGACCCCCGGGCGCCGCCACGTCATTCTCGATGGCGACGCCGCCACCGCGCGCTGCCTGGAGTTGCTGACGCTGTGGCGCGGCAATCTCTGGCCGGTGATGCATTTGAAGCGGATCGCGCAGGCCGCCTGGTTCAATCCGGCATCCAGGCTGACCGATTGGATCGCTGAGGCGAAGCCCCGTCCGGGCGAAATGACGTTCGAGCATCCGCTGCCGTCGGCCTACAGCTCGTCGCGGTTTGTGGATTACATGTCCAATATCCGCAATGTGCGCTGCGTTCTGGCGGGCTTTTCCCTGGACGAGACCATCCTGGCCACCGCTGTGGACGGGTTTCACCGCAGCCATCGCTATGAGGTGGTCACGGATGCGGTGGCCTGCCGTCAGCCAGGCACGGGCGATGCCGCCGCCTACAAGCGAGCAGTGGTGAATGTCGTCGGGAATTTTGCTACCATCCATTCCAGCGCCGAGCTGATCAGAACCAGCGGCGCCGTTGCGGTGTAGGCGGCCGCGATCGGCGGATGGGGTGGAGACATTGTCACGGGGAGAACAGCTCAAGGAGCTGGCAAGCGATCTGTCGCGTGCCGTCGAGACGGCGCGCCGCGTCGGCTTGCCCACGACGGTCTATCTGCTCTCGATGGCGCTGGTCGAGGTGCGGGAGGCCGCCGCCGCTGACGATGGCCATGACGACGACGCCACCTGAGCGTTGTCGAAGCCCGACATGCGGCTTTGTGCAACGCTGCTGAGCGCTTGCTGCCGGCGAATTGGCGTTGCAAGCTCTGTCTCATCGCAATAGCCAAGTAACTTGATCATCAAGTGATGACGCCGGCTGCGTCGGCGACGTCACGCCTGCAAGGGATCCCTGCAATGTCCATGCTGCCCAATTCGCAAGAGGCCCGGGATGTGGCCTACCAGCTCCATCCCTACACCAATGCGCGCACCCATCAGCAGGCCGGTCCGCTCGTGATCGAGCGCGGCGAGGGGCCTTACGTGTTCGATGCGTCGGGCAAGCGCTATTTCGAGGCGATGGCGGGCCTGTGGAGCGTCGGGCTCGGCTTCAACGAGAAGCGTCTCGTCGAGGCCGCGCACAGGCAGATGCAGGCGCTGCCGTTCTATCACACGTTCTCGGCGAAATCGCACGGGCCCTCGATCGACCTCGCCGAAAAGCTGGTTGCGCTCGCGCCGGTGCCGATGAGCAAGGTGTTCTTCACCAATTCCGGCTCGGAAGCGAATGACACGGTCCTGAAGCTGATCGCCTACCGTTCCAATGCGCTCGGCCAGCCCCAGCGCAAAAAGGTGATCAGCCGCCTGCGCGCCTATCACGGCGTCACCATTGCCTCGGCCAGTCTCACGGGCCTGCCGAACAATCACCGCTCGTTCGACCTGCCGCTGCCGAACATTCTGCACACGGGATCGCCTCACTTCTACAAGGACGGCGCGCCCGGCGAGAGCGAAGAGGCGTTCGCCACGCGCCGGGCCGAGGAGCTCGACGCGCTGATCCAGAAGGAGGGGCCGGATACGATCGCGGCCTTCTTCGGCGAGCCCGTGATGGGGGCGGGCGGCGTCATCGTGCCGCCGGTGACGTATTGGGACAAGATCCAGAAGGTCCTGAAGAAGTACGACATCCTGCTCGTCGCCGACGAGGTGATCTGCGGGTTCGGCCGCACCGGCAAGATGTTTGGCTGCGAGACCTACGGCATCAAGCCCGATGCGATCGTTGTCTCCAAGCAGATCACCTCGAGCTATTTCCCGCTGTCGGCAATCATCCTGAACGACCGCATGTTCGAGCCGATCGCGGACGAGAGCAACAAGATCGGCGTGCTCGGTCACGGCTTCACCGCGGGTGGCCATCCGGTCGGCTCGGCCATTGCGCTGGAGAATTTGAAGATCATCGAGGAGCGTGGCCTGGTCGCGCATGCCGCCGAGCTCGGCGGCTACATGCAGGCCAAGCTGCGCGAGCTCACCAGCCACCCGCTGGTCGGCGAGGTCCGCGGCGTCGGCATGATCGCAGCGCTCGAGCTCGTGCTCGACAAGGGGCGCAAGACGGCAGCCGCAACGCCCGGCGCCGTGGGTGGTATCGCCAGCCGTATGCTGCAGGAGCGCGGCGTGATCTCCCGCAACATGTTGGACGCCATTGCCATCTGCCCACCGCTGATCGCCACCAAGGCCCAGATCGACGAGCTGGTCACCGCGATCTCGGGCGTGCTGGAGGATATGAAGGCGGACGTGGCGAAGCTGACGCCGGCGTAAAGGCTGGCGTTTCACAGCGAGCAGAACGGCTCGTCACACTCTCGGTGTCGTCCTGGCGAAAGCCGGGACGACCGCGGAGGGGGCGAGGCAGCTACGCCCGCTGAACCCCGACCACGCGGCCCTTCTCGATCGCGAGCGCCAGCTCGCCGCGCTTGAGCTTGAGGGCGGCATCGCCGAACAGCTCGCGGCGCCAGCCGCGCAGCGCCGGAACATCGGCGTCGTCACTGGCGGCGATCTCCTCGAGATCGTCGACGGTGGCGATCACCTTGCTGGCGACTGCATGGCGCTCGGCGGTCATGCGCAGCAGCACCTTCAACAGCTCGACGATCGCCGCGCCGTTGTTGTTGTTGCGTGGCTTCTCCAGCTTCGGCAGCGTCGAGAAGTCCTTCGCAAGACCGCGCTCGACCGCGGCGACGATGTCCGCGCCCCATTTCGACTTCTCGAATCCCTTCGGCACCGAGCGCAGGTGGGCGAGCTTCTCCAGCGTGTTCGGCGCATGGGTTGCGATGTCGCTGACGGCTTCATCCCGCAGCACCCGGCCGCGCGGCACGTCGCGGCTCTGCGCCTCCTGCTCGCGCCAGGCCGCGACCTCCATTAGCACCGCGAGGTCCTTCGGCTTGCGCACCCGCGTCTTCAGCCGCTCCCAGGCGCGCTCGGGGTGGAAGTCGTAGGTCCTGGGGGAGGTCAGGACCTCCATCTCGATGGAGACCCATTCGCTGCGGCGGCGCTTCTTGAGGTCGGCGTCGAGCGCCGCGAACACGTCGCGCAAATGGGTCACGTCGGACACCGCGTAGTGCATCTGCTCCTTGGTCAGCGGCCGGCGCGACCAGTCGGTGAAGCGGTGGGTCTTGTCCGGGCGGTGGCCAGTGACCTTCTCGACCAGCTGGTCGTAGGCGATGCTGTCGCCATAGCCCAGCACCATGGCCGCGACCTGGGTGTCGAACACCGGATGCGGGATGATGCCCGCCTGGTGCCAGATAATCTCAATGTCCTGGCGGGCGGCGTGAAAGACCTTCAGCACGCCCTCGTTGCCCATCAGTTCGAAGAACGGCTTGAGGTCGATGCCTTCGGCCAAGGTGTCGATGACGACGGCTTCCTCGGGGCTGGCCATCTGCACCACGCACAGCAGCGGGTAATAGGTGGTTTCGCGCAGGAACTCGGTGTCGACGGTGATAACGGGGTGCTTGGCCAGCCGGCTGCAGGCAGCCGCGAGGTCAGCGGTGGTGGTAATCAAATCCATGAACGGCCCATGACGAGACCATCAGCCGTTCTGCCGAAAGCGCAGTGATGTCAAGGGGCTCGATGCGAATTCGAGCCTTGCATTTGGGCCGGAATCGCATTTTTCCGACAAAAATCCTATTCGTAGCGGACCCGCTGCGAGGATTTCCGGGCGCAGGGCAGCGCCACCACCAGTACGCACATGGCGACCAGAGCCAGTCCCAGGAACTCGAAAACCAACAGATCCACGGCGAAATCTCCAGAAACATTGCTAAACTTGTCCGGAGCGAATTGAGGGTCTGTTAATTCTCGTGGTTACCGGCCGCGGGCCGGCCCGAATGGTGGACGAGAGGTTAATGGCGCCCGGGCCTCCCATCACCTCATCAGCTTCGGCAAGGCCTCGGCGAGGGCGTCCACGGCGGCGCGGACCTTTGGCGGCAACCGGGGTGAACGAGGCCACAATGCGTGGCAGTCGTACAGGAATTCGGGTTGCTCCGCGAACAGACCGACCAGTGCGCCGGTCTTGAGGCGCTCGCGGACCAGCCAATAGGGTAGCCAGGCGAGGCCCATGCCTTGCGCGGCGGCGTCGGCGATCGCCTCCAGATCGTCGAGCCTCAGCCTGCCTGATGGCGTGATCTCGCGCGGAGGCTGGCCTTCCAGCGGAAACAGCCAGGGCCGAATGCGTCCGGAGCGGCGATAGATGATCGCCCGGTGCGCGGCGAGATCGTCAATCGATTTCGGCTTGCCATTGGCGCGCAGATACGAGCGCGCGCCGCACACCACCATGCGCTGGCTTGCGATGCGCCGCGTCGTCAGACCGGACTGGTCGTCGAGATCGCCGGTCCGGATCGCAAGGTCGTAGCCGGCCTCGACAATGTTCGCGATCGGGTCGCCGAACGAAAGATCAAGCTCGAGATGCGGGTGTTTTCGCGCGAGCTTCATCAGCAAGGGTGCGATGCAGTGCCGTCCGAGCAGCGCAGGCGCGGTCACGCGCAACCTGCCGCGTGGCTCGGAAAGCTCGTCGGCCACGACGGCGTCCGCGGCATCTGCTTCGGCCAGGACCGCACGGCAGCGCTCGTAATAGGCCTGGCCAGCTTCAGTCAGGCTCTGGCGGCGCGTGGTGCGGTTGAGGAGGCGGACGCCGAGGCGCTCTTCGAGAAAGCGTACGTGCTTGCCTACCATCGGCCCCGACATCTCGAAGGCGTCGGCCGCGGCCGCGAACGAACCGAGATCGACGGCCCGGACAAACACGGCCATGCTGGTCAGGCGATCCATGTTTGAAAACTCCTGGTTTCGACTGTTCGTTCGTTTACGCGGTTTATCCGGTGCAGCGGGATCGTCATAGCTTCATTCAGTTCAATTATTTTGGAATGTATCCATGACGCGCGCCGTTCGCTTTCATCAACATGGCGGTCCCGAAGTGTTGCGCATCGAGACGGTCGATGTCGCGCCACCTGCGAGGGGCGAGGTGCAGATCCGGATCAGGGCGCTCGGCCTCAACCGCGCGGAAGCCTTGTTGCGGCGGGGGACCTATATCGAGACCGCGAAATTTCCATCCGGCCTTGGTCTGGAGGCGGCCGGCATCGTCGAGGCCGTCGGGGACGACCAGACCGGGTTCATGCCGGGCGACAATGTGAGCATCGTGCCGCCGCTGTCGATGGTGCGCTGGCCGGCCCATGCCGAGCTCGCGAACTTTCCTGCCGGGATCGTCGTGAGGCATCCGCCCGCGCTTGGCTTCGAGGCGGCGGCTGCGGTGTGGATGCAGTATCTGACGGCCTACGGCGCGCTGGTCGATGTCTCAGGGCTCTCGCGTGGGGAGGTCGTCGCCATCACGGCGGCATCGAGCAGCGTTGGGCTCGCCGCCATTCAGATCGCGAACCGCATCGGCGCTATTCCAATCGCCCTGACGCGCACCTCGGCCAAGCGTCGCGCCTTGCTCGAGGCCGGCGCTGCCCACGTCGTCCCCTCGGGCGAAGCGGACATCGGAGCGCGGCTGGCGGAGATCGCCGGTGCGAACGGCGTCCGTGTGGTATTCGACGCGGTCGGCGGTCCCGCATTCGAGCCGCTGACCGCGGCGATGTCGCCGGGTGGTATCTTGATCGAGTATGGTGGCCTGAGCGCTGAGCCGACGCCGTTTCCTCTTCCCAACGTGCTGAGCAAGAGCCTGACGCTGCGCGGCTACCTCGTGCATGAGATCATCCGCGATCCTGTCCGCCTTGCGAGGGCAAAGGCGTTCATTCTCGACGGCGTGTCAGACGGCGCGTTGAAGCCGATCATTGCCAGGACCTTCCGGTTCGAGGAGATCGTCGAGGCCCATCGCTTCCTGGAGTCGAATACACAGTTCGGCAAGATCGTCGTGACGATCTAGCTCGCACCCTCCAAAGACGATTTCGGCGCCCCGCATGCGGAGCGCCGAAACTAGTTTGCGCGATGAGATATCGGTCTTATGGCAGCTTCAGCGAAGTTTCCGCATTGTAAGGCTTGAGCGTCTCGTCGGCGGCCTTCTGGGCGGCGGCGAGGGCTTCCTTCGGCTGCTTCTTGCCGTTGAGCACCAGCATCACCTCGTCCTCAAGGTTCTTGCGTACCGGCACGGTCTTGTAGGTCGCAAACCAGGGCTTTGCGACGTCGAGTTGCTCGACGGCGGTCTTGGCGTCCGGATTCTTGTTCAGGAACTCGAGCATCTCGGGCGTCTTGTAGGCAGCCTTGTTGGGTGCGAAATAGCCGGTGGCGCGGCTCCACCAGCCGCTCTTCTCGGGCGAGGTCATCCATTTGATCAGCGTCCAGGCGGCTTTCTGCTTGTCGGCCTCCAGGCCTGCCGGAACGATCAGCGACGCGCCGCCGATCGGCACGGCATTGCGGACGTTGCGCGGGATGAAGGCGACCTTGTAGTTGAACTTGGCGTTGTCGCGCACATAGGTCAGCGAGCCCGTCGAGAGCATCATCATCGCGGCGTTGCCGGAGATGAAGGAGGTGCTGACTGCAGGTCCGGGCGTCGCGCCGGGCGCATGCACCTTGTGCTTGAAGATGAGGTCATTCCACCAGGTGAGCGCACCGAGCATCGAGGGCGTATCGTAATACACTTCGCCGCCGAACTCCTCGTTGTAGTAGCGCCCGCCATTGCTCATGGTGAGCGTTTCCATCATCCAGCCGCAATAGTCGTAGGCGCAGGGGATCGCGATGCCCCATTGAGTCACCTTGTCGCCCTCGCGCTTGGTGAGCTTCTTGGCCCAGTCGGTGAGCTCGGCCCAGGTCTGCGGCGGCTTGCTCGGATCAAGGCCGACTTCCTTGGCCTTGTCGGCGTTGATGTAGAGCAGCGGCGTCGAATTGTGGAACGGCACGCCATAAACCGAGCGGTCGATCACCGCGTTGCCCTGCAGCGCCGGGAAGAACTGGCCGAGGAACTGCTCCTTGGTAGTACCGTCGGCCTTGATCAGGCTATCGAGATTGGTGAGCTCGTTCTCGATCTGCATGTCGAGCAGGAAATTCGCCGACATGATCACGGCGGCCGGCGGCTTGCCGGCCTTGATCGCGGCGCGTGTCTTGATCAGCGTGTCGTCATACGAGCCGGTGTAGACCGCGGTCGCCTTGACGCCGGGATGGGTCTCGTTGAACTCCTTGATCAGCGTGCCCATGTCGCGGGCGAGCTTGCCGTCGACGGGAACGGGGAAGAACAAATCGATTTCGGTCGTGCCTTCGCCGGCGATGGCCGGAAAAGCGAGGGCGCCTGCCAGTGTGCCTGCCATGGCGAGGCCCAGCATGAGCCTGCGGGAGAACAGCATCGGAAAATCTCCTATTTGATGCCTGAGGTGACGAATGAGCTGATGAAGCGTTTCTGAAAGATCAGGAAGGTGACGAGCAACGGCGCGATCACCATGAGCGTGCCCGCGGCGATGGTGCCCCAGGCCTGCGTGCCTTCGGCCGTGGCGGTGAAGACGGAGAGGCCAACCGTGAGCGGTCGCTTGTCCGGCGAATTGATCACCATTAGTGGCCACAGGAAGTCGTTCCAGTGGCTGGTCACGGAGATGATGGCGAAAGCAGAAAAGCTCGGCATCGAGAGCGGCACGTAGATGTGGCGGATGCACTGGAACAGGCCGGCTCCGTCGATCAGCGCGGCGTCTTCGAGCTCGGTCGGAATGGCCTCGAAGGCCTGCCGCATGAGGAAGGTGCCGAAGGCCGACGCGAAGAATGGCATCATGACCCCGGTGAGGGTGTCGTAGAGGCCGAGCTGCGCCACGAGGCTCAGGTTGGGCACGATCAGCAGCACCGGCACCAGCATCAGCTGCATCAGGAACAGGTAGAAGATCAGCGTCTTGCCGGCGAAGCTCAGGCGCGCAAAGGCAAATCCCGCCAACGTGATGGTGACGAACTGCACCAGGAGGATGCCGGTGCAGATGATCGTGGTGTTGAGGGTGTAACGCGGGAAGTCGCCGATCTCCCAGGCATCCCGGATGTTGTCCAGCGTCGGCTTCACGCTCGGCATCAGCTCGGCCATGAGGTTGATGCCGTCGGAGGCGGGACGCAGCGTCGCCACACCCATCCAAAGGAACGGGATCAGCCAGATCAGCGCGAGCAGGATCGTCAGCACGAAGCCGAGCTTTGGTGTGATCTCGCGGCGCGTGGCGAGCGGGGCGTCCCTAAGCAGCCAGTCGATCACCTTCATGGCCCGCCCTCGCGGTTCGCCATGGTGCGGAACGACAGCGCGGTGAGGCCCATTAGCGCGGCGAGCGTCAGCAGCGTTGCCGCCGAGGCCTTGCCGATGTCGTAATGCTCGACCGCCTGCTGGTAGATGTAGAACAGCACGAGATTGGTCGAATTCGAGGGGCCGCCCTTGGTCATGACGAAGACGTGGTCAACCTGCGTCACCGCGTTGAGCGTGGCGATCACGATGACGAACAGGAAAGTCGGCTTCAGCTCCGGCAGGATGATGTAGCGCAGGCGCTGGAACGGGCCGGCGCCGTCGAGGTGAGCGGCCTCCATGACGTCCTTGGGCACTGCCTGCAGGCCGGCGAGGAAGAACAGCATGTAATAGCCGGCGTTCTTCCAGATGGTGATCATCATGATCGCTGACAGCGCGATGTCGGGGTCGCCGAGCCAGTTCGGCAGCACCGGAAGCAGCCCGCCGATGTAATAGTCGAGCAGGCCGACATTCGGCAGGAAGATGAACAGGAACAGCGCCGAGGCCGCGACCATCGGGATCAGCACCGGCAGGAACAGCGCGGCGCGCAGTGCACTGGTCACGGCGTTGGTGCGTGACAGCGCCAACGCGAACAGCAGCGCCAGGCCGATGCTCGGGATCGCCGTGCCGACGGCATAGATGAGATTGTTGACGACGGCGCCAGTGAAGGCGGGATCGGCCAGCACTGCGCTGACATTGTCGAGGCCGACGAAGCGGACGGGCGCTTTCGGCGTCGTGCGCTGGTAGAGCGCATCGACCAGCACGCGGCCCATCGCGCCATAGGTGAACAGCGCGAGGAAGACCAGCGAAGGCAGCAGCAGCAGATATGCCGGCAGCGATGCCTTGAATCCGGCGGAGAAGCGCTTCAGGAAATGCAGCCGCGGTGCCGCCGACGTCGCGACCGGGAGAGCCGCGGGTTCGGCGAGGCTCATCTCACCGTGCCGGGGAGGTTGAGGGCATAGTCGCGGCCGTCCACGCCCGCCGGCGGGTCGAATGGGAAGCGCAGACTGGTGTCGAGGAAGTCGTGGCTGTGCACGACCAGGTTCTGGTCGTCGATCAGCACCACGCCGTAGGCCGGCGGCTCGTGGCTGGCCAGATGCGGCGCGTCGGCATTGAGCGCGAACCAGACCTGATGGTTGGTACCGCGCAGCGTCGAGAAGGGGATCTTGCCGTAGCTGCCGAAGATCGGCCGGTGCACATGGCCGAAGAAGAGATGGCGGATGCGGGCGCGATAGGGCGCGATCACCTCGGCGAATTCCGCGCTCTGCTTCAGCGCGATCTCGTCCATCGCGAGCACGCCGATCGGGAAGGGCGGGTGATGCATGAAGACGACGAAGGGCATGTCGGCCGGTGCGGCCGCGAGCGTGCTCGCCAGCCAGCCGAGGCGTTTTGAGCACATCTCGCCGGCGTGGCTGGTCTCGTCGAGCGTGTCGAGAAAGATGAACAGGCCGTGCTCGGTGGTGCGCGTGCCCTGCACGAAGCCGTTTGAATCGCGCGGGGCGGACCGCAGGCCGTCGAGACAGGCGACACGCTTGTCGTGATTGCCAACCATGGCGATGTAAGGCATCTTCAGCCCAGCCATGGCGTCGCCGAAATTGGCGTAGGATTCCGGTTCGCCCCAATGGGTGAGGTCACCCGTCACCACCGCGAAGGCGGCATCCGACTGATGCTGGTTGATGTCGGCAATCGCCGCGTCCAGCCGGGCGCGCGGGTCGAGGCCATAAAGCTTCAGCCCGGGATTCGCGAGATGCGTGTCGGTGATGTGGATGAATTTGAAGGGCATGGCGCGCTGGTCAGGACTGTCTAGAGGATGGGCGCCTCCGGCAAGACAGCCCTGACAGGCGGTTAGAGGGCGTGTGTTTCAGTTTGATGACAGCGGTTCCCGGCGTCCCGAATTCCACAGGAAGCGAGGGGGCGCGAGCCGCACACAAAATTCGAAAACAACCCCATGCACAGTAGCCAGTGGTTGTCGAAACAATGGCTTACGCGTCTTTCGATAAAAGTTGACACGTCGGGCAAAACAGCGGCATATTGCGAATATCGGAAAATCCGTAGATCGGGCCGCGGCGACCCGGCGATGGGCGGCTCGATGCAAGTGTGTAGGATGGGTAGAGCGAAGCGAAACCCATCGCTACCACGCACGGAATGAGGATGGGTTTCGCTTCGCTCTACCCATCCTACGAAGAGATCGATCGCAGGCGCTCAATCTCAGCTATCAGCCTTGGAATATCTTGGCGTGCGTGAGCGATGAAGTCCTGATCCGCATCCGTCGCACCGGTGAGATAGATATCCTCGCCTTCGGTCTGGATGAAATCAGATCCGCTGAATTTCTCGCGTGCCTCGATGAACGACCTCCAAGGACCTGGGGTGGCTTGATCGCACCGCGACTTGATTGCTTCGATATCTTCTTCGGTCAGAGGAGGCAGCAAGGTCATCTTGTAATCCAGAAGAGCTCACGTCCCGCAAAACGTCTGCAACACCCGCTGGTCCGGCAGCGGCGGATCGGCGTAGGCCACATACTCCGGCTGGTCCTCGAACGGCCTTGCCAGCACCTTCACCAACTCCTCGAACGGCGCGTAGTTGTCGTTGTTCACCGCAGCCTGGATCACGGCCTCGACGCGGTGGTTGCGCGGGATGAAGATCGGGTTGACGGCGTGCATGACGGCTTGCCGCTCGGCTGCGCTCTGCGGCTCCAGCGCGATGCGCGCGCGCCAGCGGCCGGCCCATTCGTCGTAGGCGGCGGGCTCCATGAACTGCGCGCGCACATCAGTGCCGTCATCGGCCGCGGCGTCGCCGAGCTTGCGGAAGGTGAGGGTGAAGTCGGCCTGGTTCTTCGCCATGGCATCGAGGAGGTCCTGGATCAGCGCCTCGTCACCGTCGCGCTCCGTGAATAGGCCGACCTTCTTGCGCAGGCCGGCCTGATAGGCGTCGCTGAAGATCTCGCCGAAGGCGCCGAGAATGTCCTGGGCCTCGGCGACCGCCTTCTCCTGGTCGTCCGAGAACAGCGGCAGCAGGCATTCGGCGAGGCGCGTCAGATTCCACAGCGCGATGCGCGGCTGGTTGGCGTAGGCGTAGCGGCCCATCTCGTCGATCGAGGAGAACACCTGCGAAGGATTGTAGGCGTCCATGAAGGCGCAGGGGCCGTAGTCGATGGTCTCGCCCGAGATCGACGAGTTGTCAGTGTTCATCACGCCGTGGATGAAGCCGACCAAGAGCCAACGCGCGACGAGATCGGCCTGGCGCGCGACGACGGCCGCGAGCAGGTCGTGATAGGGCCGTGCCGCATGCAGCAGGTGCGGATAGTGACGGGCGATGACGTGATCGGCGAGCCGGCGGATCGCCCCGGTGTCGCGGCGGACGGCGAAGAACTGGAAGGTACCGACGCGGATATGGCTGGAGGCAACGCGGGTCAGCACCGCGCCGGGCAGGGCGGTCTCGCGGATGACGTGCTCGCCGGTGACGACGGCGGCGAGCGAGCGCGTGGTCGGGATGCCCAGCGCAAACATCGCCTCGCTGACGATGTATTCGCGCAGGACCGGCCCGAGCGCCGCGCGGCCATCGCCGCGGCGGGAGAACGGGGTGGGGCCCGAGCCCTTGAGCTGGATGTCGCGGCGGACGCCGTCCCGGTCGATGACCTCGCCGAGCAGGATGGCGCGGCCGTCACCGAGCTGGGGCACGAACTGCCCGAACTGGTGGCCGGCATAGGCCATGGCGATGGGATCGGCCCCGGCGGGGACGGTCTTGCCGGCCAGGATTTCGGCCCCCTCAGGGGTCTCCAGGAGGTCCGGATCGAGCCCGAGCTGGACCGCCAGCGGGCGGTTCAGCTTGATCAGCCGGGGGGCGGCGACAGGGGTCGGCGCGACGCGGGCAAAGAAGCTGTCCGGCAGGGCCGAATACGAGTTCTGGAAGGGGAAATGGACGGTCATGGAGGTAAAGATAGGCGGGGAACACCTGATGGCAAAGCCTTGAGGCCAGATCGGCCAAAAATGGGCGCTTCTAGCCCAAATCAGGCCGTTCCCTTGGTTGCCGCCCCCCGCCTCGTCGGGTAAACCCTGCCGCAACTTCGGACCGGTCGTTTCAGGCCGTCCGATTCGCTTCCTCCGACATTGATTTTGGGACGACCATGCATCGCTACCGGTCACATACATGCGGCGCGCTCCGCGAGAGCAACATCGGCGAGACCATCCGCCTCTCGGGCTGGGTCCATCGCGTTCGCGACCATGGCGGCGTGCTGTTCATCGATTTGCGCGACCATTACGGCCTGACCCAGTGCGTGGTCGACCCGGACTCGCCGGCGTTCTCGCTGGCCGAAAAGCTGCGCTCGGAATTCGTGGTCAAGATGGACGGCAAGGTCCGCCGCCGCCCCGATGGCACCGACAATGACGAGCTGCCGACCGGCAAGATCGAGATCTATGTCAGCGAGATCGAGGTGCTGGGTCCGGCCGGCGACCTGCCGCTGCCTGTCTTCGGCGACCAGGAATACCCCGAAGACATCCGCCTGAAGTACCGCTTCCTCGATCTGCGCCGCGAGAAGCTGCACCAGAACATCATGACCCGCGTCGAGATCATCAAGTCGATGCGCCGGCGCATGGAGGGGCAGGGCTTCTTCGAGTTCAACACGCCGATCCTGACCGCGTCCTCGCCGGAGGGCGCGCGCGACTTCCTGGTGCCCTCGCGCATCCATCCCGGCAAGTTCTACGCGCTGCCGCAGGCGCCGCAGCAGTACAAGCAGCTGCTGATGATGTCGGGCTTCGACCGCTACTTCCAGATCGCGCCCTGCTTCCGCGACGAGGACCCGCGCGCCGACCGTCTGCCGGGCGAGTTCTACCAGCTCGACGTCGAGATGAGCTTTGTCACGCAGGAAGACGTCTTTGCGGCGATGGAGCCCGTGATCACCGGCGTGTTCGAGGAGTTCGCCAAGGGCAAGCCGGTGAGCAAGAACTGGCGCCGCATTCCGTTCGCCGAGGCGCTGCGCAAGTACGGCAGCGATAAGCCGGACCTGCGCAACCCCATCGAGATGCAGGACGTCTCCGAGCACTTCCGCGGAAGCGGCTTCAAGGTGTTCGCGCGCATGCTCGAAGACCCCAAGAACCAGGTCTGGGCGATCCCGGCCACGGGCGGCGGCAGCCGCGCGTTCTGCGACCGCATGAACTCGTGGGCACAGGGCGAAGGCCAGCCCGGCCTCGGCTACATCATGTGGCGCGAGGGCGGCGAGGGCGCTGGTCCCCTCGCGAACAACATCGGGCCTGAGCGCACCGCGGCGATCCGCGCGCAGATCGGCACCAAGGAAGGCGATGCCGCCTTCTTCGTCGCCGGCGATCCCGACAAGTTCTGGAAGTTCTCAGGCCTTGCCCGCAACAAGGTCGGCGAGGAGTTGAACCTCACCGACAAGGAGCGGTTCGAGCTCGCCTGGATCGTCGACTTCCCGATGTACGAGTACAACGAGGACGACAAGAAGGTCGACTTCTCGCACAACCCGTTCTCGATGCCGCAGGGCGGTCTTGACGCGCTGAAGGGCCAGGATCCGCTGACCATCAAGGCGTTCCAGTACGACATCACCTGCAACGGCTACGAGATCGCCTCGGGCGGCATCCGAAACCATGTGCCGGAAGCCATGGTGAAGGCGTTCGAGATCGCCGGCTACGGCGAGCAGGAAGTGGTCGACCGCTTCGGCGGCATGTACCGCGCGTTCCAGTATGGCGCGCCGCCGCATGGCGGCATGGCCGCGGGTGTCGACCGCATCGTGATGCTGCTCTGCGGCACCACGAACCTGCGCGAGATCTCGCTGTTCCCGATGAACCAGCAGGCGATGGACCTCCTGATGGGCGCGCCGTCGGAAGCGACGACAAAGCAGCTCCGCGAGCTGCATGTGCGGGTGAACCTGCCGCAGAAATGACGGGAGCCGATCTCGTGCCCCGGACGCAGCGCGGCGCGTAGCGGTGCGCTGCAGAGCCGGGGCCGATGTCTCGGCGAGCGCAGCGTTCTGGGTTCCGGTTCTGCGCGGCAACGCCAAGGGCGTTGCTGCGCGCCCGGGACGCGAGAGGACCGCTGTCGCCCTACAGCCCCGTCGACGCCTCGATCCTGAACTGCGCCAGCGCGACGATCGGCTCGGTGTCGAGGACATCCATCAGCTGAACCACGGGCACCTTGCCGAGCGGGGTCAGCTTGAGCGAGAGCGTCTGCCCCGAGGTCGCGACGAAGTCGGCGAGCGCGTCGGCGGCCGCTTTGGCGTCGAGGTTGGAGGCCGCGATCTTCTCGCCCTGCGCCCGGATCATGTCGACGATGGCGCTGCGCGCGGCGTCGCGGCTGACATTCTGGATGCGCGAGAATTGCGTCACGACGAGATCGACGGCGCCGCTGTCGTGCAAGGAGAGCTCGATTGCGCCGGTCTCGATCTGGCCGGCATCGGTCCTGGCCTGCACCGGATCGGTCGTGAACACGCCGCGCGGCACGTTGGCGAGCGCCAAGCGGGCCTGCGCCTTGGCGAGGCTGCCGAGCTCGATGCTGGCTGGCGCGAGCGCAAACGCGCCTGACGATTCCGTCCAGGCGGCGCCGAGATCGAGGTTGATCGCGAGCTTGTCGACGCCAGCCATGACCAGTGGCCGCTGCGCCGGATTGGCGGGATCGGTCGGCGTGACCATCTTCACGACCAGATTGGCTCTGCTCGGGATCGATCCGACCAGCTGGCCCCAGTTCAGGCTGAGCGTGTCGATGGTGACGAGCTGGCGGGTGTTCTTGTAGGGCACCGCGACGCCCTTGATCTCCGCACCTTCGAGCACGCGGAACAGACCCAGCATCTGATCGGGCGAGGGCGGTTGCCCGTGGTTGCCGAGGCCTGCCGCCCAGCGCATCAGATTTGGCGCGCTGAACGATTTCAGCGCGAAGCGCTCCATCTTGAACTGCCCTTGCGGGGCTGGCGCGTCGATACCTTCGACCGCGAACTCGCCCTCCCGGTATCTGATGGCATTGATCCTCGCCGTCCCCTGCGGCGTGCCCATCGACGTCTTGCCGACCTCGATCCTGCCGATGCGAAGGCCCTCATAGAATCCGGCGAGCTTCTCCATCATCTCGCGCGATTGCGCGGCGGTCGGGATGATCGACCGGTCCGTCGGCAGCAGCGCAACGATCTCGGCCGGCCGGAATTTCGAGGGCTGCACCGCGATGTCCTCGAAACTGATCTCGTCGATCTCCATCCGCATGCCCTGGGTCGATTTGAGCACATAGGGGCCGGCCGAGATCTGCCGGTAGACGCGGTGGTAGGTGTCGTCGCCGGTTTTCTGCGGGTCGAGCGCCGCGGCGATTGCGGTCGCGTCGAAATCGTTGACGATGACGTTGGAGAGCTCGCCGCTCAGCTTGCCCGGCTGCGGCACGTCGATGGTGAAAACGGCGCGGTCCGCCTTCATCGCATCGATCTTGCCGCGCTTGATATTCTGGATCGCCAGCCCGGAATAGGCGATCTCGCCGCTACCGGCCTTGCTGCCGCTCGCATCGAGGGTCATCGTCAGCGTCGGAGCCGTGATCGACGATGCCGTGACGCTCGCATATTGATCGAGCACATAGCGGTACAGGTCGATCAGGGAGCCATCCTTCGGCGCATTGCCGGCGTGAACCGGGCCGGCATAGTCACGCAGGGTGAGCTGCGGGATCTTGTAGGATGCCTTCAGCTTCGCGGCGCCGACCTGGTCCAGCGCGACTTCGAAACCCCTGACCTCGATGCTGTCGGCCGAGAAGCTATTGTCGTCGATCAGGCGAACGCCGGTGCCCGTGATGACGGCGATCTTGATCTGCGCCTGCGGCTGGTCGCCAGGAGCGATCGCGATGTCCTCGATAGTCAGGGTGCGCGTCGGCAGGTCGAACCCGATCTTGCCATGGCTCGCCTTGCCGCCGCCCGAGCGGATCCTTTCGAACGCGGCCTCGACCTCGACGGTGGCGCGATGCTTGGCGTAGAAATCGAAGCCGAACCATCCGCCCGCGCCGAGCACGGCTGCCACGATCAGGCCGATCAGGATTCGCTTCATTCCCTTGCTCCGATTGCTCGTTCTGCACCGTGCAACCTGCCATATTCGCGAAACCTTGTGCGGTCCAGGGAAGGCTATGGTTTTCAAATATTTGACCGCGCGTCCTGTTGATGGGGCCGCAATCGGATGTTGCCACCGGGGCGGCTGGCGTGCTTCATCCCGTTTCCATGACCCGGAAATACCGTTCATCCTGGGCGATCGCTCCGGATCAGGCATTTCGAGGCCGGTAACGCGAGGCGAGACACCGCATGTCGTCCTATTCTGATGATCTCCACCAGGCGGCGCTCGCCTACCACCGTCTGCCGCGCCCCGGAAAGCTCGAGATCCAGGCAAGCAAGCCGCTTGCGAACCAGCGCGACCTTGCGCTCGCTTATTCTCCCGGTGTCGCCGCCGCCTGTACCGAGATCGCCAAGAATCCCGCCGAGGCCGCCTCGCTCACCACCCGCGCCAATCTGGTCGCCGTGGTTTCGAACGGCACCGCCGTGCTCGGTCTCGGCAATATCGGCCCGCTGGCTTCCAAGCCGGTCATGGAAGGCAAGGCGGTCCTGTTCAAGAAATTCGCTGGCATCGACGTGTTCGACATCGAGATCGCCGCCGACACCATCGACCGCGTGGTCGAGACGGTGGCGGCGCTCGAGCCGACCTTCGGCGGCATCAACCTGGAAGACATCCGCGGACCGGAATGCTTCGAGATCGAGACGCGCCTGAAGGAGCGCATGAAGATCCCGGTCTTCCATGACGACCAGCACGGCACCGCGATCATCGTCGCAGCGGCGATCACCAACGGGCTCAGGTTGAACGGCAAGAAACTGTCCGAGGTCAAGATCGTGGCTTCGGGGGCGGGGGCCGCGGCCATCGCGACGCTGAATCTCCTGGTGTCGATGGGCGCGCAGCGCAAGAACATCTGGGTCTGCGACCTCGACGGCCTCGTGCACGAGGGCCGCAACACCTCGATGGACCGCTGGAAGGCGGTGTATGCGCAGAAGACCGACAAGCGTACGCTGGCAGACGTCATCGGCGGCGCCGACATCTTCATCGGTCTCTCCGCGCCCGGCGTGCTCAAGCCCGAGATGGCGAAGGCGATGGCCGACAATCCGTTGATCATGGCGCTTGCCAACCCGACCCCGGAGATCATGCCGGAAGAGGCGCGCAAGGTGCGCCCCGATGCCATGATCTGCACCGGCCGTTCCGACTATCCGAACCAGGTCAACAACGTCCTCTGTTTCCCGTTCATCTTTCGCGGCGCGCTCGATGTCGGCGCCAGCGCCATCAACGAGGAGATGAAGCACGCCGCCGTCGAGGCCATCGCGCAGCTCGCGCGCGAGGCGCCGTCGGACGCCGTCGCGCAGGGCTTTGACACCGGCGAGACGCAGGGTTTCGGCCCCGGCTCGCTGATCCCGAGCCCGTTCGACCCGCGCCTGATCCTGCGCATCGCGCCGGCGGTGGCGAAGGCGGCGATGGAGTCGGGCGTCGCGACGCGACCCATCACCAACTTCGACGAATACACGGCGCTGCTCGAGCGCTTCGCCTTCCGTTCCGGCCTCGTCATGAAGCCGATGTTCGCCAAGGCCAAGACCCAGCCGGTCCGCGTGATCTACGCCGAAGGCGAGGACGAGCGCGTGCTCCGCGCCACCCAGGTGGTGCTGGAGGAAAAGGTGGCGCGGCCGATCCTGGTTGGGCGTCCTTCCGTGGTCGAGGCGCGCATCAAGCGTTTCGGCCTGTCGATCAAGGCAGGCAAGGATTTCGATCTGATCAATCCCGAGGACGATCCGCGCTATCGCTCCTATGTGCAGTCCTATGTCGAGGTCGCCGGCCGCCGCGGCGTGACGCCCGATGCGGCGCGTACGGTGGTTCGCACCAACAACACCGTCATCGCTGCGCTTGCGGTGACGCGCGGAGAGGCGGATGCGATGCTCTGCGGCGTCGAGGGCCGCTACATGCACCATCTGCGTCATGTCCGCGAGATCGTCGGCTTCTCGCCCGGTATCAGCGACTACGCGGCGCTGGCGCTGCTGATCACCACCAAGGGGGCCTTCTTCATCGCCGATACGCAAGTGCGGCCTAATCCGAGTGCCGAAGAGCTCGCCGAGATCGCCTCGCTCGCGGCCGTCCACGTGCAGCGTTTCAACATCAAGCCGAAGATCGCCTTCGTCTCGCACTCGGATTTCGGCAGCTACGATA
This sequence comes from Bradyrhizobium sp. 1(2017), assembly GCF_011602485.2. Taxonomy (NCBI): domain Bacteria; kingdom Pseudomonadati; phylum Pseudomonadota; class Alphaproteobacteria; order Hyphomicrobiales; family Nitrobacteraceae; genus Bradyrhizobium; species Bradyrhizobium sp. 1(2017). Next base: position 3,737,505 of record NZ_CP050022.2, read on the forward strand.
CCGACTCCTCGCGCAAGATGCGCCGGGCGACCCAGCTTCTGAAGGACAAGCATCCGGAGATCGAGGCTGACGGCGAGATGCAGGGCGACACTGCACTTTCGGCTGCGGCGCGAAGAATGGTGCTGCCGCACTCAAAGCTGGAAGGCGAGGCCAACATCCTGATCATGCCGACCCTCGATACCGCCAACGTCGCCTATCAGATGATCAAGTCGCTGGCGGACGCGCTCCCCGTCGGCCCGATCCTGATCGGTCCGGCGCGTCCGGCGCATATCCTGACCCCGTCGGTGACCGCACGCGGCATCCTCAACATGACCGCGGTCGCGGTCGTGGAAGCGCAGGAGCGGGCAGCCCGGCAGCAGCCGACGCTGTTCACGTAAGGGCGCAGCGGCGAGACGGGTGAGGGGGCCCTCTCTGCGAGCCGCCTCTCCACTAGTTTATGCGGACGCAACCCCTCATCCGGCGCCATAGCCGAAGCTGCGCTTCGGCGTTCTCAAGAACGGCGGCCGACGGTCGCCTATGCCACCTTCGGCCACAAGGGGAGAAGGGACGACCGTCCGCGTCGCCAACTTTGAATTCCTCGTAGTTCGCCATTTCCCCGTTTGAAAACCGCAAACGGACTCTTCATAATCCGCGCACGCGTTCCCTGCTTAGCGCTCTTGCCAAGAGGCCGATCATGCCAGCGTTCGTGACTTTCGGGCGAATCCTGTTCGCCGTGCTGTTCATCTACACTGGCGCGACCAAGCTGTTCGCCATGCAGGCGACGGCGGACTTCATCGCCACCAAGCTCGTGGTGCCCGAGGCGATTGCGCCTTACGCCAAGCAGATCGAGACCGCGACCGCAATGACCACGCCGCAGTTGCTGGCGATCGCGGTCGGAGCACTCGAGGTCATCTCTGGCCTGATGATCGCGCTGAATTTCGGTGCGCGCTTCTTCGCGATGCTGCTGATCATCTATGTCGCGGTCGCGACCGTGCTGTTCTACGATTTCTGGAACATGGCGGCTCCCGATAACGCCAAGATGCTGGTCGACGCGCTCAAGAACCTGTCGATCATCGGCGCGCTGTTCATGATCATGGGGTATGGCCGCGCCACGCGCTCGGCCGAGACGGCTTACGGGGACGTCTAGGGCCTTACGTTCTGCGCCACGGCGTCACGGTCACATCATGCGCCGCGTCAAGCAAATACGGCGTGCCTGGCCTCATCCCGTGCGACGTGAGAACCTCATGCGGAGGGCGCTGCGGCACGCCGACAAAGCAGCCTTCGCCGCCGGGCAGTCGCACATGCGGCGCCTTCGACAGCCAGAACGTGTCGTAGCGATCCATGAACATGTCGAACACGACCGGGCCGCCTATGATTGCCACCATGCCGGAGGCGACGTCGGCGAAGGCGCAGGCCTCCTCGAAGCTCGCGTGATCCGGATTCCACAATGTCGCGTTCGGCACTTCGGGATCGATGGTCAGCGCCTTGATCTTGCGGGTCAGTATCAGGCGCCTGCGCTTGGGTGAGTTCGGCTGCTGCTCGTGCGAATTGCGGCCGTGCACGATCAGCGCGGCGCGATCGAGCGACTGCTCGAAGAACAGCTTGTCGCCTTCGAATTTCAGGCTGTCGGGCATCACCCGATCCGCGTCGGCGAGCATGCCGTCCGCGGAGACGATGACGTAGCCTTCGAACCGGAAAGACAATTGCTTATTCGGAAACGGTCGTCACAACGGAATTGACCGGGCGCTGGCTCACCGTCGGCAGCTTGAGGTCCTTGACCAGCTCCTGGTCGTATTCGGGCAGCGTCGAGGCCGGAAACTTCGCGCGCATCGCCACGACCTTGTAGCCGCCGGCCTTCAGGCGCTTGAGCAGCTCGGGCAGGGCCTCGGCGGTGTGCTTCTGGAAGTCGTGCATCAGGATGATGCCCTTGCCCTTGGTGTCGAGCTTCTTCATCACGGTCTCGACCACCTTCTCCGGCTTGGATGCCTTGAAGTCGAACGAGTCGATGTCGCAGGAGAAGATCCCGACGTTGCGGTTGCCGAGATAGGTGACCATTTCCGGCGGATGCTGGAGGGCCGGGAAGCGGAAGAACGGCGAGGGCGCGATGCCGCCGAGCGCCCACTTCACTGCGGCGAAGCCCTTCTCGATTTCGTCCTTGCGCTGCGCCTCGGTGAACTTCTTGTTGTTGAGGTTGGCGTGCGACCAGGTGTGGGCGCCGACGGTATGGCCGGCCGCATAGACCTGCTTCAGAATCTCCGGCTCATAGGTCGCGTGCTTGCCGATGATGAAGAAGATGCCGGTGGTGCATTCGTCCGCGAGCGCCTTGAGGACCGCGGGCGTGTTGCGCGGCCAGGGGCCGTCGTCGAAGGTCAGCACCACCTCCTTGTCGCGCAGGAAGTCGAGCTCCTTGAAGTGCTCGAAGCCGAAGCCGGGACCGCCCGTGGTGTCGATCTCGACGGTGCGGGCGACACCGAGCGCGCCCGGCGTGTTGCAGGCCGCGCGCGCCGGCTGCGGTGCCTGCTTGGGCGGCGGCGGATTGACGAAGCCGGCTGGCGCGGTGGCAGCTGCTGGAGCGGCGGCCGGAGCCGCAGCAGCCGGTGCGGCGGCCGGCGGCGCCGCAGGTGCAGCTTGCGTCGCGGCTGCAGGCTTGGCGGCCGGGGTCTGCGACCATGCCGCGCCCGTCATGCCCAAAGACATCGCGCTTGCCAAAATCAGTCCTGCCGCCACACGCATGGTGTTGTCCTCGAGATTGATCCCGTTGTTCCGCCGAGGCTTTTTGCCTGCGGCACGAACCGTGCTGTCCCAAACGATCCTAGCCTAGATGGTGGGCCCTCGCCATTGCAACGGCTGTTTGATCCCCCGCCGCGATTGTGCCCAACCGGATGCCGCGCAACGCGCGTCAACTGTCGGCCAGCGCCTTGGCAATGGCGGTCTTGACCCGTGTGTCGGTCGGGGCGACAGCGGACGGGAAGACGTCGGCAATATAGCCGTCGCGGCCGATCAGGTATTTGTGGAAGTTCCACTTTGGAACTTCCCGTGGCCGCGCGTCGGCAGCCCATTTGTAGAAGGGATGCGCCTTCGCTCCGGTCACGACGGACTTCGCCGTGACCGGGAAGGTAACGCCGTATTGGTGATGCGCGGTCTCGGAAATCTCGTTGGTGCTGCCGGGCTCTTGTCCGCCGAAATCGTTGGAGGGCACGGCGATGACGGTCAGCCCGCGCTCGCGAAACTCGTTCCAGAGCTCCTGTAGGCCTGCATATTGCGGGGTGTAGCCGCAGAGCGAGGCAGTGTTCACGATCAGCAGCGGTTTGCCGGCGAAGGCAGCGAGGCGGATGTCGTCGCCGGCCAATGCGGGGAACGAGTAGGCATGGGCCGGGATCCGGCTCATGCCGCCATCGGCCAGGGCGCGCGTCGTCGGCACGAAGGCGCCCGCAAGCGCCGCGGTCAACATGGTCCTGCGGTTCATCATGACGGCGTCCCCGAAATGATCTCGTCGCATGTTACTCCGCCGGCGCGACGGGCCTCGTCAACACCGCGTTATCGGATGCGGAGAGGCGCTGGACCTTCTCTAGTACAGGCGGACGATGAAATCGGTACCTTCGCCGGTCTCGCCCTGGTTGATGCCCTGGTCCGAGACGATGATCGAGCCGCCCGTGGTCAGCATCTCGTTGATCCTCGCCATGGTGTCGGCAGGGATCGTGATGCGGTCGAGGGCTTCGGCCGGGCTGTCCGGCGTGACCACCGGCTTTGCGGCAACGGGGATCACGACAGCACCGCCCTTGCGGCGTGACACGCGTCCGTCGTCATCGCGCGCAGCCGCGCGGACAGAGACCGGCAGCGACACCACCGACCAGCGCAGCGCATTGGAATCGGCCTTGTCGACTTCGGCCGTGAAGACGTGCGTGCCGAGCGGCCGGTCGCTCGGCGCGATGGTCACGGGCACCTCGAACAGCGGCGAGAAATTCTGCCGTACGTAGAGCTTGGAATCCTTGCGGCTGATGAAGACCGCGATCTGGCCGGCGCGCTTCGGCGCGTCCGGCTTTGCCGCAGGCGCGGGATCGGCAACGCGGGTCTCGTCCTTCTTCGCGTCGGGCGAGGCGGTGAGCGCCGGCGCGTCGGGCTTCCTGGCAGCGTCGAGCTTGTCGGTCGTCGTCGTCGGAGCCTTGGGCGCTTCCGCGGCCTCGACGGGCTTCGCGTCGATGCTTGCAGGCTTGGCGGGCTCGTCGGACGGCGGTTTGGCCGGGTCAGATGCCTCGGCCGTCCTGGTCTCGGTCTTGCCGGCCGGCGCAGTCGCGGCCTCGCGGGCGGGCGCATTGCCGGTGGTCACGTCCGACATCACGGTGTGACCGACCGAGGTGCGCAAATCGAGCACGCTGTCCGCACTGGCAGTCTTCGTTTCGGCCGGCTCGGCTTCAGTGGACTTGGCTTCAGTGATTTGGGCTTCAGTGGTTTGGGCTTCGGCCGACTTTGCTTGCGCACCCTTGTCGGCCTTGTCGTCGCCATTGATTTGCGGCGCGAGGCTGGCGGCAGGCTGCGGCGGCACGCGCACCGAGGCGAGCAGCGGATGCGCAAAGCTTTGCGGCGACATCTGGCCGGGCGTGACGATCACGCGTGCGCCCATCCGGGTCCAGTTCCACATCTTCATCGCGAACGCCATCGGCATGCGGATACAGCCATGCGAGGCCGGATAGCCCGGCAGTGCGCCGGCATGCATGGCGACGCCGGACCACGTGATCCGCTGCATGTACGGCATCGGCGCGCCGCTATAGATGTTGGAATGGTGGAATTTGTGCTTCTGGATGATGCTGAAGACGCCCATCGGCGTCGAATGGCCTTTCATGCCCGTCGACACCGGAGATTCCGCGAACACGCCGTTGCCGTCGTAGACTGTGACCTTCTGCCGCTCGATCGAGACGACGATAACCAGCGGTCCTTGCGGCTTGATGCCTGCTTCCTTCTGGACGGCGCCATCCTTCTTGCCCATCGTGGCGCGCTTTTGCGGCTTCTGGGTCGGTATTTCGAGACGCCTATTCTGCCGGGCGTAATAGGATCCGTCGGAATAATCGGTCCAATAATAGTACGCTGCGTCCGCCTGGGTTGCTGTACCGATCGCACCCGCCGCCGTGAGAATGGCGACCTGCCACAGCCGCGACTGCTTGGCAGAAGAACCGGACCCGTTCACGCTGTTCATCCTCGAATCCATAATCCAAATCAGACATTAGTCTCCCAAAGGGGATACGCGTTCACCAGCAGCGCGGTTCTGCGCTCAGCTACATTTGTCCGAGGCGTAGCAAAAAAGCCTCACAGAGCGGTAAACGGCGCCCGCCTCTGACGGCCTGTCGTCTTCCTGTCGGGCTGTCGTATTCCTACATTGCGGTGACTTGTTACCGGAGAACTTCATGTCATCTCGTTTCACTGGTCTTGCCGGTATCCGCTTGAAAGGCCTCGTTTTATTCCTCCTGGCCCTGGCTGCGCCGGCGGCGTCTGCCCAAGCTGCCGACGAGCCGGATCTGATCTTCCGCCGCTCGACCGTCTTCAAATGGATGAGCCCGAACGACAAGCTGGCGACCTATGGTCTCGACGATCCCGAGGTCGAGGGCGTGGCCTGTCATTTCACGGTGCCGGAGAAGGGCGGCTTCAAAGGCTGGCTTGGCCTTGCCGAGGAGGTCTCGGACATCTCGCTCGCCTGCCGCCAGGTCGGCCCGATCAAGTTCAAGAACAAGATGGAGCAGGGCGACGACATGTTCCGCCAGCGCCGCTCACTGTTCTTCAAGAAGATGCAGATCGTGCGCGGCTGTGACACCAAGCGCAACGTGCTGGTCTACATGGTCTATTCCGACAGGCTGATCGAAGGTTCGCCGAAGAACTCGACCTCGACCGTGCCGATCATGCCGTGGGGACCGGCGGACGCGAACGTCCAGAAGTGCGGCGAGTTCTTCACTCACTGACGGTGGTGCGGCCGGCGCGCGGCCTGGCAAGATGCGAGCCGGTCAGCCGCACGAATGCCTGCGGCGCGGCTTCGAAGCCGCGGTTCGATTGCAGCGCCATTTCGCCGGCTGATTTGACGCTGGCGTGGGCGGCGCGTTGATCTCCGCGACCCGTCCGTTGCTCCGCCTCGCGCGTCGCTGCGCGATCTGTCGCCATCATGATGGCCATCCCTCACGTGAATGCGTCCGGTGATTCCGGGCGTCTTGATTTCGATGGCTTGGGTCGCAGCCGAAGCGCCCCCGGTTCGACAGGTCCCAGCCTTCGTTCGGCTTCTTTCAGCAGAAAAACGTAAAATGCATGTGAAGCCCGAAAGGCGGGCGCATGACGGCGCCGGCGTTCGAGGTTCGTCCAAGCCCGCGCGGGAACTTGCAAGGCCGCTTTGGGCAGCGGCGCGACCCGCTTGAAATGATTGGGATTTCCCGCCGATTGTTTCGTCGCCCCGAATGCGACGAAACAATTCTCGCGAAAGACGAAACCATTTTCCGCTTTTCGCGCATCACGGCCGAAACCGCCCATGGTTATCAGCTTCACAACGACGACGGCGCACCGCCGGCCACGAATTTGGAGACGAGACCATGCGCACGCTCAGCCTTATCCTTGCCTTCGGTTTCGTGCTCGCCGGCTCCTCGCTCGCAGGAGCGCCGGACGGCAGTCTGCCCGGTGTCGGCACGTTCCAGTACAGCGGTTCGCCGTTGACGATTCCCGCGCCGCAGCCCATCGTGCTCGCCTCGCGCCTCTGATCGCCAGCAAAGACAATCACCCGGCAATGGCCATCATGCTTGTTCGCTTTTGCGCCGCGGCGTTCATCGCAGTCCTGACCATCAGTGCCGCTGAGGCGCAGGTCCGCTCGCCCTCGAGGTTGCCGGATCCGCGCGGCGAATTTGTGCGTCAGTGTGCGCCGCACATGCTCGGACGCTGGGAGCATCCGGAGGCGGTTTGCACTTGCCTGCACGACCATGCCGCCGCGGTGGTCGAGGACCGCGATTTGCGCGAGGCGCTGCTGCGCGGCATCAGCGAGACCGGCGTGCCGACGATCGAGACTGCCTGGGTGCCGACGTCCAAGCATGGCGAAATCGGCCCGACCTTCACCAAGATCGCCAAGCCGACTTTGCAGTGCATGTTCGACCCGGCGAAGTAGCCATTCAGATCGTCACTTTGTTTTCGGGCCGTAGCGCGGCACGCAGGCGCTGGTCCGCGACACGCCCTTGTCGGTCATCTTCGCGCCGCGCACTTCCTTGACCTGTCCGGCGGGACAGGTTCCATCATCCACGAGCACCCGCTGGCCGAGTTTGAGATCTACGATGTCCTGCTCGCGGCCCACCGTTGCTGCATGCGCCGTCGCGGCGAAAGCAAGGGAGGTCAGAAGCGAAAGGCAAGTCGCTCGGCGCAGCTGCATGGTGTGGATCCCGGCATCGATGCTGCAATTTAGGGAGCGGCAGGCGATTCTGATAGTGAAGCTTCGTCACGCCCGCCGGGACGATTTGCGTCTGGCGCGCAGGGCTGAGCGCGATTCCCGCGCCAGCCGTTCGGCCGAGGCCACCAGCTGCGGAACCGGATGCCCCGAAAATCCCAGCACGAAGCCGGGCAGGGCGCGCGTGCGTGAATAGGTATCGGCCAGGAGCCAGCCTTCCGCACCAGCCGCCTCTTTCGCCTCTGCCGCCAACAACGGGTCGACCGATGGATCGAATCGCGCGACAAGATGCAATCCTTGCGACGGCACCGGCACCGATAGCGCCCCGTCCGACTTGGCTTGCAGCGTCGCGGCCAGGGCATCGCGCGCCTCGCGATAGAGCTTGCGCACGCGCTTGAGGTTCGCGGCGAAGGCGCCGGAATTGAGCATGTCGGCCACGGCACCTTCCATCAGCGTGCCGGGAAAGCGGTCGAGCGCGGCGCGCGCGGCGGTCGCGTCCCCGATCAGCCGCTCGGGCAGGGCGCAATAGCCGATGCGCAGGCCCGGAAACAGGGTCTTTGCGAAGGTGCCCATATAGATCACGCGCTGGAGGTGATCGATGCCGGCAAGTGACATCAGCGGCGCGCCGTCGTAGCGGAACTCGCTGTCGTAATCGTCCTCCAGCACGAAGGCGCCGGCCTGCTTCGCCCACGCCAGCAGCTCGAGCCGCCGCGGCATCGACATCTGGACTCCCAGCGGGAACTGGTGCGACGGCGTGACATAGGCCGCGCGCGCCGACGGCGCTGCAGCGCGCCCTTTGGCCACCTGCAGGCCGTGCGCGTCGACGGGAATGGGCACGGTGCGATAGCCGCATTGAGCGATCGTCCGGCGGACGATCGGATAGCCGGGGTCCTCGCACCAGACCCGATCGCTTGGCTTCAGGATGGCACTCAGCACGATGCGCAGCGCGTGCAGCGTGCCTGATGTGAGCATGATCTGGTCGGGGTCGCAGCGCAGGCCTCGCGCCGACAGCAGGTGATCGGCGATCGCCGCGCGCAGCTCGCGGCTGCCGCGCGGATCGCCATAGTGCAGATGCTCGGGCCCGAACGCGCGCATGCGGCGGCCGACGAAGGCGCGGAAGCGCTGCACGGCGCGCTCGTCGATATGGGTGCAGCCGAGCGCGAATGCGCCTTGGCGCGGCGCTTCGATCACGGCCATGGGCGTCTTCGTTTGGGTCGCGCGTGCCGGAATCTGCGCTGCGACGAAGGTGCCGGAGCCGACTCTTGCTTCGGCAAAACCGTCGGCAATCAGCCGTTCATAGGCGGTAACGACGGCGTTGCGGCGGAAGCCCGTTTGCTTGGCCAATGTCCGCGACGGGGGAAGCGGCTCGCCGGGCCTGACGAGACCGGACACGATCATCTCGCACAGGGCTTGATAAAGCCGGTGCGCGGCGGAGGCGTCCGCCGTGATGTGCGGCCCGGTCAGGTCGAGCGGCAGCTCGGGCTTCGACAGCGAAGCGGTCTTGCCCGCTGGGGGAGAATTGGTCGGAATTTTTCGCATGGAATTGGAACTATCGCAGACCAAATCCGCCGCTACAACTCTCCTCTATCGTTCCAATTCCGAGGTGTGGCCGTGAGCCAGGTTGAGATTTCAGGTTCGTATCCGACGTCAGCGCGCAACCAGGTGAAGCGGCGTCATGACCGCGGCTTCTATGATCACGCGACCGTTCACCGCATCCTGGATTCCTCGATGCTGTGCCACGTCTCCTACGTCATCGACGGCCAGCCCTATTGCACGCCGACCTTCTTCTGGCGCGAAGGGACGAGGCTGTACTGGCATGGGAGCAGCGCCAGCCGCATGCTGCGCAACCAGACCAGGGGCGAGCGCGTGTGCCTGACGGTCGCCCATCTCGACAGTCTCGTGCTGGCGCGCTGCGGCTTCAACCATTCCGCCGACTACCGTGCGGTGATGGCGTTCGGCACGGCCTATCTCGTCACCGACCCCGAAGAGAAGGGGCGTGCGGTGATCGCGATGGTCGACCGCTTTTTCCCAGGTCGCACGGCGAGCCTGCGCCAGAGCAACACGCAGGAGATCAAGGCGACCTCCTTCATCGCGATGGAGATCGAGGAGGCTTCGGCCAAGGTCCGGGCCAAGGGCGTGGCCGACGACGACGAGGACTACGAATTGCCTGTTTATGCCGAGCGCATCCCGGTGCGCACCGTGCTCGGCGCGCCCGAACCTTGTCCGCGCCTGCTCGACGGCGTCAGCCGGCCTGCGACGTTGAATGGCTATTCAGAAGGCCGACTGCTCGAAGATGCATTGCGGGATGCTTATTTTGTGGAGTACCCGAACGGTTGAAATCGGCTAGCTTGCGGCTCCATCGATGATCTGAAATGCCCGATTGGAGTTGCCTGATGAATGCCGAAACGCAGCAGCGGATTCTTGACGCCGTCGATGCCGGCTTCGAAGCCCAGCTTGCGACCACACGTAATTTCGTTGCGATCCCCTCGACCCGCGGAGCCGAGGGGCCTTGCCAGGACATGATCGGCGATCTCCTGCGCGAGCGCGGCTACGAGGTCGACGACTGGCACATCAATATCGACGACCTCAAGGATCTGCGCGGCTTCGGCCCGATCGAACACGATTTCTCCAAGGCGCGCTCGGTGGTGGGCACCTATCGCCCGCAAACGAGCGCCGGCAAATCGCTGATCCTGCAGGGGCACTGCGACGTGGTGCCGGCAGGTCCGCTGGAATTGTGGGACACGCCGCCGTTCTCGCCCGTCATCAAGGACGGCAAGATGTTCGGCCGCGGCGCCTGCGACATGAAGTCGGGCACAATCGGCGCGCTTTATGCGCTCGATGCGATCAAGGCCGCCGGCTTCAGGCCGACGGCACGCGTCCACTTCCAATCCGTGATCGAGGAGGAGAGCACAGGCGTCGGCGCGCTCTCGACGCTGCAGCGCGGCTATCGCGCCGATGCCTGCTTCATTCCCGAGCCGACCGGCGGCAAGATGGTGCGCTCGCAGGTCGGCGTGATCTGGTTCCGCCTGCGCGTGAAGGGACATCCGACCCACGTGGCCTTCGCCGGCTCGGGGGCGAATGCGATCATGGCGGCCTATCATCTGATCCAGGCTCTGCAAAAGCTGGAGATCGAGTGGAACGAGCGCGCGAAGGCCGATCGGCACTTCAAGACGCTCAACCATCCCATCAACTTCAACGCCGGTATCATCAAGGGTGGCGACTGGGCCTCGAGCGTCCCGGCCTGGTGCGACGTCGATTGCCGCATCGCCGTGTTGCCGGGCTGGTCGATCGCCGATCACCAGAAGGAGATTTTGGCTTGCGTCGCGGCCGCCGCGCGCAACCATCGCTTTCTCGCCAACAATCCGCCGCAGATCGAATGGTCCGGCTTCCTGTCGGAAGGGTATGAGCTGACCGACGCTGCAGCGCCGGAGGCTGCGTTCGGCAAGGCCTTCAATACCGTCTATGGCGGCGCCGTCGAGGACCTCGTGTTCACCGCGCTCACCGATACCCGCTTCTACGGCCTCAACCACGGCATCCCCAGCCTGTGCTTCGGCGCAAGCGGCGGCGAGATGCACGGCTTCAATGAGTTCGTCGATCTGGACTCGCTGAAGAAGACCACCAAGGCGATGGCGCTGTTCATCGCCGAGTGGTGCGGCGTGGAGAAGGCGTAGGCCTCTCTCCGCCGTCATTGCGAGAAGCTCTTTCAACGAAGCGAGCCAGGCTGCCGCCGCGGCTAGATTTCCGGATTGCTTCGCTACACTGACGGATGAAAGTCCGGTAGGGTGGGCAATGGCGCGCTTGCGCCATGCCCATCATTTTCCCTCCATCTCGAGGTGGACGGTGGGCACGCTTTCGCTTTGCCCACCCTACGGCATCGCGGCTGGCGCGCCCGCTGCGCGAAACACGGGCGTGCCCAGATCCTTTAAGCTTAAAATAAAGACTAGGATGGCGGCCCCGCCGGTGGCAGACTGGAGTCTGGTTCGCTGGACGAGTGGATACAACGATGCGCGATTGGGATGACGCTTATGCCAATTCGGCCCATATCCCGGGCTCGGACAAGATGCCGGCGCTGTGGGCGGAGCAGGCGGCGGCGTACCGCGCCGGACTGAAGGAGTTTCGTGCGGACATCGCCTACGGCCCCGGTGAGCGCCAGCGCCTCGACCTGATCCTGCCCGACGGTGACAGCAAGGGCCTCGTCGTCTTCGTCCACGGCGGCTACTGGATGCGCTTCGACAAGTCGACCTGGACCGATCTGGCCGAAGGCGCACGGCATCACGGCTGGACGGTGGCGCTGCCGAGCTACACGCTGACGCCGGCCGCGCGCATCTCCGACATCACTGCCGAGGTCACGGCTGCGATCGCCAAGGCGGCCTCGCTGGTCGCGGGACCGATTCGGCTCGCTGGACATTCTGCCGGCGGCCATCTCGTCACACGCATGCTGTGCGACGACAGCCGGCTCGAGCCCGCTGTCTACAACCGCATCGCTGGCACGCTCTCGATCAGTGGCCTGCATGATCTGCGTCCGCTGCTCAAGACCAGGATGAACGAGACGCTGCGCATGACGATGGACGAGGCGACGCTGGAAAGCGCGGCGCTGCACCTGCCACGCGGGCAGTCGCCTGTGACCGCCTGGGTCGGCGGCAGCGAGCGCCCCGAATTCATCCGCCAGTCCGACCTGATGGCAAATGTCTGGACCGGTTTCGACGTGCCGACGCGCCTTGTCGTCGATCCCGGGCTCAACCATTTTACGGTGATCGACGGGCTCAAGGACCCGTCGTCCCCGATCACTGCGCGCCTGATCGGCCTCGATTGACGCAGCCGGGATGATCAATCGAAAGGACCTGTCATGACGTCCAGCGATTACGATCCTGCAAGAGAAGGCGCCGAGACGGATTTCGCCCGGCGCATGTCCTATGGCAACTATCTGGCGCTGGATGCGATCCTCGGGGCGCAGCATCCGCTCTCGGAAGCGCATGACGAGATGCTGTTCATCATCCAGCATCAGACCACGGAGCTGTGGATGCGCCTTGCCATCCACGAGCTCAGCGCCGCGCGTCGGGCTATCGCGCGGGACGAAGTGCAGCCCGCGATGAAGATGCTGGCGCGGGTGTCGCGCATCTTCGAGCAGCTCAACGGTGCCTGGGACGTGCTGCGCACCATGACACCGAGCGAATATACCCGCTTCCGCTCGCAGCTCGGCCAGTCCTCGGGCTTTCAGTCGCGCCAATACCGGCTGATCGAATTTCTGCTCGGCAACCGCAACCATGCCATGCTCAAGCCGCACGCGCACGATGTGGAAACGACAAGACTGCTCGAATCCGAGCTCGCGACGCCCAGTCTCTATGACGAGGTGCTGCGGCTCGCCGACCGCAACGGGCTCAAGATGCCCGCAGCTGTGCTCTCGCGCGACGTCCGCGAGACCCATGGCTTCAACGAGGGCGTGCTGCAGGCTTGGCGTATCGTCTACGAGGCGCCGGAGACGCATTGGATGCTCTACGAGCTTGCCGAAAAGCTGGTCGATTTCGAGGACTATTTCCGGCGCTGGCGCTTCAACCATGTGACGACGGTCGAGCGCGTCATCGGCTTCAAGCGCGGCACCGGCGGCACCGGCGGCGTCAGCTATCTCAAACGGATGCTCGAGGTCGAGCTGTTTCCCGAGCTCTGGCGCGTTCGCACCATTCTGTAGAGATCTTCATGGCCAGGCTTCGCGTCTATGACGACACCAGGGCGTTGTTCCATCTTCCGGGCGACGTGATCTATCTCGACGGCAATTCGCTCGGCGCGCTGCCATCAGGCGTTGCCGAGCGCGTCAACCGCGTCATCACCGACGAGTGGGGCAATGAGCTGATCCGCGCCTGGAACACCGCCGGCTGGTATGCCCAGCCGCGCCATGTCGGCGATCGCATCGCGCGGCTGATCGGTGCGGGCGCAGGCTCCGTAATGGTCGGAGACACGCTGTCGCTCAAGGTCTATCAGGCGCTCGCGGCTGCGCTCGACATGAATGCCTCGCGCAAGGCGGTCTTATCCGATACCGGAAATTTTCCGACGGACCTCTACATGGCCGAGGGCCTGATTCAAACGCTCGGGCGGGGCCATCAATTGCGTCTGGTCGCGCCGGAGGAGATCGAGGCCGCGTTGTCGGAAGAGGTCGCCGTCCTCTACATCACCGAGGTCGATTACCGCACCGGACGCCGACACGACATGGCGAAGCTCACCGCGAAGGCGCATGCGCTCGGGATCGTCACGGTCTGGGATCTCGCGCATTCCGCCGGCGCGCTGCCGGTCGATCTCGCCGGCTGCGGCGCTGATTTCGCCGCCGGTTGCACCTACAAATATCTCAATGCCGGTCCCGGTGCGCCGGCTTTCCTCTACGTCGCGCCACGCCACGTCGACAGCGCGCGTGCCGCTCTGTCGGGATGGATGGGCCATGCAAAGCCGTTCGCATTCGAGCTCGCCTATGCGGCGGCCGGCGGTGTCGAGCGCATGCGTGTCGGCACGCCGCCGGTGTTGGCGATGGCTGCGCTGGAGGCCTCGCTCGACATCTGGGACAGGGTCGATATCGCCGAGGTTCGTGCCCGTTCGCTGGCGCTCGGCGATCTCCTGATCGCCGAAGTCGAGCGCCGTTGCCCATCCTTGAGGCTGGTGACACCGCGCGCACATGAATGCCGCGGCTCCCAGGTCTCCTTCGCCTTCGATGGCGGCTACGCCGCCATGCAGGCACTGATTGCCCGCGGCGTCATCGGTGATTTCCGCGCGCCAGACATCATGCGGTTCGGCATCACGCCACTGTACATCGGCGAAAGCGAGATCGTGCGGGCGGCCGAGATCATCGAAGAGGTGATCACAGGCGAGGTTTGGCGACGGCCGGAGTATCAGGTCGTGAACGCGGTGACGTGAGGAAAGGGCGTCTTTCCACGTCGTTGCGAGCAGCTCTTACGACGAAGCAACCCAGGAGTCTTCCGCAAAGCCACTCTGGACTGCTTTGCTTCGCTCGCTATGACGGCGGAGAGATCAGGGACGTTCGCCCCACAGCGCGCTCAAGATCGCATCGAGCCCGTCCGTGAGCGCCGCAGGTCCTGGCTGCAGGATGATCGGCGACTTGATCTCGACCATGCGGTCGTTGCGCACCGCAGGAATCTCGCTCCAGCCCTCGCGCTGCCTGATGCGGGCAGGGACGACCTTCTTGCCGCACCATGAGGCGAGGATCACATCGGGCGCCGCGTCCCGCACCGTCTCCGTCGAGACAATGCGGTCCTTCGCGGCCTGCCGTGATCGCAGCTCCGGAAACACATCGATGCCGCCGGCGATCTCGATCAGCTCGGACACCCAGCCGATGCCCGAGATCAGCGGATCGTCCCATTCCTCGAAATAGACTCTTGGGCGCGGCGCGGGGCGGGGCGTTGCAGCGATCGCGGCGAGGCGCCGCTCAAGATCCTGAACGAGGTGTTCCGCGCCCTCGGCCGCGCCGACCAGCGCACCGAGCGTGCGGATCATCGTCAAGATCCCGGCGACGTCGCGCTGGTTGAAGACATGGACGTCGACGCCGGCACGGACGAGGTCGGCGACGATGCCGGCCTGCAGATCGGAGAAGGCCAGCACCAGATCCGGTTCCAGTGCCAGGATTTTTGGAATGTCCGCCGACACGAACGCCGACACCCGCGGCTTCTCCCGCCGCACCTGGGGCGGACGGACGGCATAACCGGAGACGCCGACGATGCGGTCCTGCTCGCCGAGTAGATAGAGCGTTTCGACCGTCTCTTCGGTCAGGCAGACGATGCGGCGGGGCGGGAAGTGGCGCATGGGAGAAGCCTATGCACAATGTCCGCGCGGCTGTCAGCCCGTCCATTACCTCGGACGTCATTGCTTTGCTGCGCGAAGCAATTCACGCTGGGACAACAAGGAATTGGGAGGAGATCCGATGACGCCGCTCGAGAAACTCAAAGCGATGAAGATGCCGTTCGCCGAGCTCAAGGGCGTCGAGTTCGTCGAGGCAGGGAAGGACCGTGTGGTGGCGCGGATGACGGTTCGGCCGGACCTCTGCACGCTTCATCACACCATCCATGGCGGGGCGGTGATGGCGCTGGCCGATTCCGTCGGGGCGGCTGCGACGGTGATCAACCTGCCGGACGATGCCAAAGGCACGACGACTCTGGAGAGCAAGACCAACTTCATCGGCGGGGCCAAGGAAGGAACCACGGTCATCGCCACCGCGACCCCTGTCCACCGGGGCCGGCGGACCCAGGTCTGGACCACCCGGCTGGAGACAGAGGACGGCAAGCTGGTGGCCGTGGTGACCCAGACGCAGCTGGTCCTGTAAGACAACGGAGCTTTGATTCCGTTAACGAATTGCTTGTCTCTGGTGCCGCTAAGTTGGGCAGGTTCCCGTCTTGAAAGTGATGGTGCGATGCACAATATAGGGGGCCTAGGGATTCGAACGCCTCCTCGAGGGACACCAAGAGGAGTTTTGACGTGGTACTTGAAGAGACCGTCCGCACCGCTCCAAGCTATGTGCGGACCCTGAGCCAGCAGGAAGAATTGCCGCTTCTGCGCGATCACCTGCTGCGACTTGACGCCGGCAGCCGGCACGACCGATTCAACGGTTTTCTCGACGACAGCTTCATTGAGCGTTACGCCGCCCGCTGCGCCGAAGACGGCACGGTGATCGTCGCGTACATCGTCGACGGCGTGGTCCGCGGCGCGGCCGAGCTGCATCCGCCGGAAGATGACTCGCTGCCCGAGGTCGCCTTCAGCGTGGAGGCCTCCGCGCGCCGCCAGGGCGTCGGCAGCGTGCTGTTCCGCCGCCTGATCGCGGAAGCGCGCTGGAAGGGCTACAAGCGCCTGCGCATCACCACCGGGGCGGAGAATCATGCCATGCGGGCGCTCGCCCGGAAGTTCGGAGCGGACCTCGCTTTCCGGCACGGCGAATCGACCGGAACGATCGATCTCGCCAAGACGCCCGAAGCCGAGCTTGCCGATCTCGCGGCTTCGCCGTTCACGGCCGGTCGGGCCTTGCTCAGCTTCAACTCGACCTGCTGGAAGATCATCTCCAGCATGTATGGCAATCGCGCCGCGTGAATCAAAAAGCGGACCGGCAAGACCGGTCCGCTTCCGTATTCGGGTAGTGCGATGGGCGCTTAAGTGCCGGTGCGCTTGTCGTTGCCGAAACGGCGGACGACGCGGCGCTCCACCACGACCGAGCGCTGCGCGCCCTGTTCGCCGGCGATCACCCGGGTTGCGGTGATGCGGCTATTGGTGCGGGCCTGCTTCTTGACTTCGGCCTGCACGACATCGAGCGGCATGCCCATCAGCGCTGCAGCGATCTCGGCCTGCTGCTCCTGGTCGTCGGTAATGCCGATGGCGGCGAAGATCGCCTCGTCCAGGGTGGGCGGGTCGTGGCGCACGCGCCGCGTGCCATATTTGGTATTCCAGTCTGCGCTCATAACGGCCTCGTTTTGATGCCGGGATACCTAGTGCCGCGAATGTTGCATTGCAATATGGAATCGCTGTGGCATCTCAGCTATGCACCGGTCGGGTGTCAGGGCGGTGACGTGACACCAGCGCTGGCCTCAATCCGTTGCTGGGGCCAGCGTTTCAGTGCTGCGTGTCCTGCCTGGGTCAGTCCGTAGATTCCCCGTTCGGCCCGCTCGAACCACCCATAGACATTGTTAAGCAAGATCTTGCCGGCATCGGGACAGCGTTGGCGCAGCTCGCTCACCCGCCGCGGGCCTTCGGCGAGCGCCGAGGCGCAGGCCAGCGCCTGCTGCCGATAGGCCGTCATGATCGGCGACCGGGTGCTGCCGCCGAGCACGGGATCGCCCTGACGGCGCTGGTGTTCGGCGACGAGGCGGGAGCGGACTTTCGGCTCCCGGCGCGGCGCCGCCGTTGGCGGCTTCACCAGCACCTCGACCTGGCCGCGATCGGTGACCCCGAGCATGCCGAAGCCGAGGCGGCGGCAGAGATTGCGATAGCGCGCGTCGCTCTCGCGTCCCTTGCCGCGGGACGACATCTTCGCCGCGATCCAGACCTCGTCGCCAGCCGGCGCGCGGTCGACCGCCTGGAGGACCAGCTCGAGATTGAAGGCGAGCTTAAGCTCGCCGATCACGACGACCGGTGGATCGCCGGCGCTGAGGCCGACGAGATCGCAGCCGCCGATCTCGCCCTTGACGGTGAAGCCGAGCTCTTCGAGGAAGCGTTTGACGGGCAGGTAAAGCGCGGTTTCCAAGGAAATGTCCGGTCTGAGAATCACTCGGGAGCAGTCTAGAGCCTTCTCGGCTCAGATTGAATCGGAGCCGCCGCTGGGGGCTGCCGGCGAGGCCTTTCTCACACCCGTCCGCCCACTGGAATCAGCGCGCCGGTGATGCCGCTTGCGGCGTCGCTGGCGAGGAACAGGATGATTTCTGCGAGCTCCTGCGGCGTCACCCATTTGGAGAAGTCCGCGTTCGGCATGTTTGCGCGGTTGGCTCTGGTATCGATGATCGACGGCAGCACCGCGTTCACCGTGACCTTGCCTTTCCACTCATTGGCGAGCGCCTCGGTGAGGCGATGCACGCCTGCCTTCGAGGCCGCATAGGGTCCCATGCCGCTGCCGGCCTGGAGCGCGCCGATGGCGCCGATATTGACGATGCGGCCGGCCCTGGAGGCGGCGAGGTGCGGCAGCGCCGCGCGCGAGGCGTTGAGCGCGGTCAGGACGTTCAGCGCATGCATGCGCTGCCACGTCGCGACGGCGCCGTCGCCAACGGTTTCGAAGGCGAAGCCGCCCGCGATGTTGATCAGGGCATCGAGCCTGCCAAAGTGCTTGGCCGCCGTCTCGACTGCCGTCTTCGCCTGCGTGGCGTCGGAGAGGTCGACGCCGCCGATCTCGATGCTGTCAGGCGTTGCTTGGGCTTGCGAAGGGGCGTGATCGATGCCGGCGACGCGCGCGCCGCGCGTTTGCGCGGTGGTGGCAACCACCTTGCCAAGCGCGCCGAGCGCACCGGTTACGATAATCACTTTTCCCTGCACAACGCTCTCCGTCGTTTCCCTGCGCCGACCATCGCGCAGGGTTGATTGCGCTTGCAATGGCGGCAACTTCAAGGCCGGGCTATAGATGCAACTTTAGATCGTTGAGGAGGTTGTCTCATGCCTGACAATTTGCCGACCATCGAGTTTCCCACCGCAATCGTTGATCTGCAGTATCCGCTGGAGAATTTCAGGAAGGCATTAAGCGGAAAGGGGCCCGTGCGCATCGTGGCGATGGGGTCGTCCTCGACCGCTGGGCTCGGCAATGTCGTTGCATATCCCCCGCGGCTCGAGCTGTATCTGAGAAAGCACTACAAGGATGATGATCCTCGTCGAGACATCCGGATCGAGGTGCTCAACCGCGGCAAGGGCGGTGAAGATGCGCCGCAGGAGGTGGCCCGGTTCGACGGCGACATCTTCGCTGACAATCCTTCGCTGGTGCTCTGGCAGGTCGGAACCAACGTCGTCTTTCGCAAGGAGCAGTTTGACTTCGATGAGGTGGTCGAGAAGATCGTCGAGGGATTGGAGCTCCTGCGCGGTCACCCGACCATGGACATCATATTGATCGATCCCCAGTACGTGACGGCGATGCTGTTCGACGACAATGCTGAACTCTCGGAGAAGATGGTCTCCGCGATCCGGTCCGCAGCGCAAAGCGCCAAGGTGAATCTGTTCCAGCGTTGGGCCTTGATGCGGCACTGGCACGTTTACGACAATGCGTCGTTCGAGCAGTTGCTCGCTCCGGACGACGAGTTGAAGCTGCACCAGAGCGACTGGAGCACCATGCAGGTTGCCCGCGCTCTTCGTTCAGCGATCCTCAAGGCCACCGGCGTGACTCAAAGATGCCCGTGTCTGATTTGAGATAACGCTGCTTCAGCTTACGACTTGAGATAGCGCTCCTTCAGCGCCGTCCGCTCCGCCGCGCCGAGCTTGAGGGCGTCGCGCAAATAGGTTTCGATATCGCCATATTCCTGGCCGACGGCTTCGAACGCGGCGGCAAGGTACGAGGCTTCGACGCTGCCGATGGCATTGCGGACGTCCTCCGGCAGGTCGATGGCAGCGGTCGCATCGCGCTTGTAGTGCTGGTTGGTGAGCAAATAGTCCTCGGCAATGATTTCGTCGGGCACACCGAGCGCATGCAGGATCAGCGCGCTGGCAAAGCCGGTGCGGTCCTTGCCCGCCGTGCAATGGATCACGAGCGGCGCGCGGTCTTCCAGAAGATGGCCAAACAAGTTGCGAAAGCTGTGCGTGTTGTGGCGAACGTAGTTGCGATAGGATTCGCGCATGAGCTCCAGCGCGACCGGTGCCGTCAGCGTGCCCCTCGCAAGCTCGGTGCGTAGCGCGGCGACCACCGTCGGCTCGATCGGCAGCGAATGAACCGTGATCTCGTTGACGACGCAGATGCCGGCCGCGCGCTCCTCCACGCCACGAAAATCGAATGCGCTTCGGACGCCGAGCGCGCGAACGATCTCGACATCGGCGGCCGTGAGCTGGCCGAGATGGTTGGAGCGGAAGATGTGGCGCCAGCGCGTGGTGCGGCCGTCGGCCGTCGGATAGCCGCCGAGATCGCGAAAATTGCTGGCGCCTTGCAGGGCGAGGTGGCGGGAAGGGGAGTCTGACATGGGGGATCGGCTTGGGTTATGGTTCCAACGGATGCACTGCGGCGTCCTTAAAGTCCATTACAGGGGTCGAACATGGACCGACACAAGGCCATTGTTTTGGTCATCGCCACGCTGTTGGCCGGAATTTTGGACATCCGGCCGGCCGACGCACAATCGTTCCGGACCTATCGCTGTGTCGATGGTACGCAGTTCATCGTCGGGTTTTATGACGGGGACAAGCGCGCCTTTCTCCAGATCGACGGCGAGCCGGTCACGCTGGCCAGGCGGCTGGCGGTTTCGGGGGCGCGCTATTCGGGGGCGGGAGTGACACTGAGGATTCCCAAGACCGGGGCTACCACGGTGAAGCACCTGAAGCGGCCGGTCACGGCCTGCGCGGTGATTGAAAAGCCCGGAATCTAGGCGGGCAATCTCCGGGAATCAAAAAGGGTCGAAACATCGTTGTTTCGACCCTTTTCGGGAGCTGCCGCCGGGTGCTTGCGAGGGCGTGGCGGTATAAACCGGCCACAGGCATCAGCGGTCCCATTTCGGCTTGGCTTCGTCGACCGCTTCCTGGTGGTACCAGCTGTCACTGCAGATCGAGACGTTCGCGGGAAGCGGCGCGTGGTCGGCAGGAAGGCGGGTCTCGCCATGGCGGCGTCCGGCGAGAGCCGCGCGGCCCCCGGCAGGGAATTGATAGATCTTCGCAGATCCGTGACTCAGACCATTGTTCATCATTGCGATTTCTCCTTGGTCAAAGCGCCTTGGCCTCCATGGTGCGCCCGACTCGTTCGATTGTGGTTACTGGAATCCCCATATCGGCCACGCATCCCGAATTGGAAAGTGCTGAAAAGGAAATCAGTTGCCGCCCAATTTGTAGGCAGGTCGCCCGCTGCATCTCCCAAGGCACCGTGTTGGTGACCAACGCCCAGGCCATTCCAAAGGTTGCTGGGCAGGGCCGTCAGACTTTACGAAAGTTGCTGGACGTTGATGCGCGATTGATCGGCAACTTCTGGAACTCCGCCGCCTGCTTCAGAATCGGGCGGATTTCGCGGGGTTTTTGCGGTGCAGCTTCACGCGAAGGTGCGCGGCTATGACGCACGCCGCCGCAGGCGCGAGGTCAACGGCGAGCCGCGACCGGCCGCGGTGGAAAACCTCCAGGACTGCGGCCTTTTGGCACGACAAATGCTTGTAGACGGCCGGCCGATGATGGCCGGGTACAAAACGTTCGGGGGCCGCCAGGCCCCCAACCTTTCGCATCATCTACAGAGAGGCTCAATGACCAAGTATAAGCTCGAGTACATCTGGCTCGACGGATATACGCCGACTCCGAATTTGCGCGGCAAAACTCAGATCAAGGAATTCGCGTCGTTCCCGACGCTCGAGCAGCTTCCGCTCTGGGGCTTCGATGGCTCCTCCACGCAGCAGGCCGAAGGTCACAGCTCCGATTGCGTGCTGAAGCCGGTCGCCGTGTTCCCGGACGCCGCGCGCACCAACGGCGTGCTGGTGATGTGCGAAGTCATGATGCCTGATGGCAAGACCCCGCATCCGTCCAACAAGCGCGCCACCATCCTCGACGATTCCGGCGCCTGGTTCGGCTTCGAGCAGGAGTATTTCTTCTACAAGGACGGCCGCCCGCTCGGCTTCCCGACGTCAGGCTATCCGGCGCCGCAGGGCCCGTACTACACCGGCGTCGGCTATTCTAACGTCGGCGACGTCGCCCGCAAGATCGTCGAAGAGCATCTCGACCTCTGCCTTGCTGCCGGCATCAACCATGAAGGCATCAACGCGGAAGTCGCGAAGGGCCAGTGGGAATTCCAGATCTTCGGCAAGGGCTCCAAGAAGGCCGCTGACGAAATGTGGATGGCCCGCTACCTGATGCTGCGCCTCACCGAGAAGTACGGCATCGACATCGAATTCCACTGCAAGCCGCTCGGCGACACCGACTGGAACGGCTCCGGCATGCACGCCAACTTCTCGACCGAGTACATGCGCACGGTCGGCGGCAAGGAGTACTTCGAGGCCCTGATGGCCGCCTTCGACAAGAACCTGATGGACCACATCGCCGTCTACGGCCCGGACAACGACAAGCGTCTGACCGGCAAGCACGAGACCGCGCCCTGGAACAAGTTCAGCTACGGCGTTGCCGACCGCGGTGCCTCGATCCGCGTGCCGCACTCCTTCGTCAACAATGGCTACAAGGGTTATCTGGAGGACCGTCGTCCGAACTCGCAAGGCGACCCATACCAGATCGCTTCGCAGATCCTGAAGACGATCGCGTCGGTCCCGGCTGACAAGAAGGCCGCGGCCTAAGATCCTCCCGGCCCGGGCTGGGGGGCTGGCCCGGGTTGGCTCTCAATCCGCCGGAGCTGCAAGGCTCCGGCGGATTTTTGCATTCTGATGACGGCGGTTGCCATGGCCCGCCGGTCCCGGCCCGCGCAAAGCTTGTCCATCGCCCCCGAATGCGGGATAGACTGCCTTCGCATGCGGCGCAGGGCCGGGGACACGGCTGGTGATTGAAGGCTTCTACACGGTGAGATTTCAGCTCGGCGACAACGTCGGCCGGGCCGTGATGCATGCCGGCAACGGCAAGCTGCTCGGCGGCAATTCGGCCTTCGCCCATATCGGCACCTACGAGAAGACCGAAGCCGGCGTCGACATCGTGATCAAGACCGTCCGCCACAACCCGGATCCGAACTACCGCGCCATGGCGGGCACCGACGATGCGACCTTGATCGCGAAGGGCTGGCCCGACGGCGATCTCTACCGCTTGAAGGGCGAGCTCAAGGAGCTGCCGGGCGTACCGTTTCAGTCGCTGATGACGCCGATCACGGAGGAGGACATGCCGATCGCAGGCGGCGTCGGCGAGGCCGGCATCACCGACGGCCTCTACTCGATCCACCTGCGCATGCTCGACGGTCTCGATGGCGGCCTCACCGGCGTGATGCTGCTCAATCAGGGCCGCATCCTCGGCGGCGATGCCGCGTTCTATTATCTCGGCAGCTATACCGCCGCGAAGGGGCGCTGGAAGGGCCAGATCCTCAATCAGGAACACACGCCGGCCAAGGACGATCCGATCTTCGGCGGCCATGAGGTCGGGATCGGCTTCTCCGGCACGTATGATGCGGACCAGGCTGTGCTGGAGGCGGCTGCACTGGCCGGCAAGCGCAGTCTGCGCCTGACCGCCGCGCTCAAGCTGATGCACCGCGCCTGATTGCGATTGGAAGTGGACATATTGGACGCGGACATGGAAAACGTGCGCATGCTCTCGACGCTCGGCCTGATGGGCGCGATGCGCAGCCTGTCCTCCGCCTTCGAGGCCAGCAGCGGCATCCATGTCGATGCCGATTTCGCGCCGACCCTGGCGCTGCTCAAGCGGTTGCGCGCCGGTGAGGCCGCCGATCTCGTCATCCTCACGCGCGAGGGGCTCGACGAGATGCTTGGCGAGGGCCGCGTTGTTGCCGACGGTGCGGCCGACCTCGCACGCTCCTATGTCGGCATCGCCGTGCGGGCAGGGCAGGCGTATCCCGACATCGCCAGCGAGGCCGCGCTGCGCAAGACGCTGCTCGCGGCGCGATCGGTCGCCTATTCGCGGCTCGGCGCCAGCGGCGTGTACTTCGCGCAGCTGATCGTGCGAATGGGCATTGCGGCCGAAGTCAATGCCAAGGCCACCGTCGTGGAGCAGGGTTTTACGGCGGAGCGGCTCGTCAGCGGCGAGGCTGATCTCGCCGTGCAGCAGATCAGCGAGCTGAAGCAGGTCGGCGGCATCGAGGTCATCGGTCCGATCCCGCATGAACTGCAGACGCCGGCGGTGTTCTCGGCCGGCCGCATGGCGAATGCGAGACATGCCGAAGCTGCGGACCGGCTGCTGCGCTATCTGGCATCGCCCGATGTCGTGCCCGTGCTGCGTCAGTCGGGACTCGCGCCTTGAATTTGCCGGGGCGGCGACGCAACGTAGCGGTCATGCGCACATATTTTCTCGCAACGCTGTTGGCGATCGCGGTACCTGCGGCGGCGCAAGCGCAGTCGGCCGATCTCGTGCTCTGCGACCGCCTGGCGGCCGACCCCAGCGATCCCGACAAGCCGGCCGACGTGAAGGGCGTAACCGACATCGCGGCGTCCGACATCGCGACGGCCGTCAAGTTCTGCAAGCAGGCCGCACCATCCTCGCGCCGCGCGATGTTCGCGCTCGGCCGCGCCTATGCGGCCAACCGGCAGACGGCCGAGGCGATGGCGGCCTGGCGCAAGGCGGCCGACAAGGGATCGAGCGCCGCCATGGTCGAGCTCGGCGTCGCCTACGCCACCGGCGCCGGTGTTGCCAAGGACGAAGCGCAAGCGCGAAAACTGTTCGAGAAGGCGGCGCAAGCCGGCAATCCCCGCGGCGTCAGCAATCTCGCGGCGCTCGGCGGCGCAGGCGGCAGCGCGCCCGCCGATCCCGCGCAGGCACGCGCACTGCTTGGCAAGGCCGCCGAGACCAATGCGGAGGCACAGTATCAGCTCGGCCTGATGCTCTCCGAGGGCGCAGGCGGCGCAAAGGACGATGCCGCGGCGCGCGCGCTGTTCGAGAAGGCCGCGGCGCAAAACCATCCCGGAGCGCTGGAGCGGATGGGCGCCTTCGCGCAGGAAGGCCGCGGCGGTCCGAAGGACAAGGACGCCGCAAAGGCCTTTTACGAGCGCGCTGCGGCGCTCGGTGACGACGATGCCAAGAAGGCGCTGGAGCGCTTGCGCTGTCCCTACGCGATCAAGGACAAGCAGGGCAAGCTCGTCACCACGCTGTGCTTCTAAATCACTTCATGTAGTAGGCGAGATCGTTGCGGGCATCGCGATAGGTGGTCTCGAGATAGTCGGGATATTTCCGTGCGGCCTGCGCCACCGCGCGCACCACGCAATCCCAGAAATCGCCGTTCCAGTCGAAATGCTTGTTGTAGGCGTCCTCGAACTTGACCGCCGTGATGATGGCCTGCCGGATCGCCTGATCGTCGGCGCCCGGATGGGCGCGCTTCACATGGCCGAACATCGGCCCTTCATGGGCGCGGTCGCGTTCCCTTCGGTATTTCGCGCCGAACTGCTCCTGCGTGAGGGTGCGATTGATGCGGACCTCTTCGGCAGTCGGATGGCCCGCGATTGTGTCCAGGCGGTAACGCTGGCGCCAGAGCTCGTAGGCGGCATCGAGCAATGGCTGCTTCGCGGCGACGGCGATGATGGCGCCGAGCTCGTCCTGGGCTGATGGCTGTGGCGTATCCATGCCGCTTGGTCGCGCGCCTGTACCGGCGGGTTCGAAGCCGGCCGAGGCGCTTCGAGGAACCGGACCATGTGCCGGTCGTTGCCATGGGCATACCGGGAGATGCAACCATGATCCGCAAGCTCGCATCGGGTGAATATCGTCTGTATTCACGCAAGGCGAATCCCAAGACCGGCAAGCGCCGCAACCTCGGTACCTTCAAGAGCCGTGCGGCCGCCGAAAAGCACGAGCGCGAAGTGCAGTACTTCAAGCGTCACTGACGCGTCCGAGGTCTTGCAGCAAGCCGGACATGAAAAGTCAAAAAACAACCCCATGCACAGTAGCCAAGTGGTTGAAATGTCAGAGGCTCCAGGGAGGCGCCAAGGCGCTGGGAATTGCCGATGACGAATGGTCCAGGAATTGCGGATTTTGCGAAATCGACTTGACGTGTCGGGCAAAACAGGGGCATGATGACATCCTGGCAGCAAACGTACCCCAAGCGGCCCCTGCGCGGAAAAGCAGGGTGGCCTCAGTGCGGCGATGATGCTAGGTAGCCGGCAATATTTTTTGGTTTTGCGGGTTCAGAACATTGCTGGACGGGCTCTACAAGGTTGAATACGGCGTCAATGATGCGTTCGGTCGGAGCATCATGTGTCTGCATGACGGCAAGATGCTCGGCGGCAATTCGGGCTTTGCGCATCTTGGCACCTATGTCGAGCGCGACGGCGAGGTCATCGCCGAGGTGATCACCGAGCGGCATAACCTCGATCCCAACTACAAGCCGCTGATGGGGGCGGACGTCGCCTCGATCGGGGCGCGCGGCCGGCTGGTCGGCAACGAGATCCGTCTTCAGGGCGGTGCGAACACGATGCCGGGCGCCCATTTCTGGGCCAATCTCACGCGGCTCGATGACGGGGCGCTGCCGCCACGCGGCACGATCGGGCAGGGCGGCATCGCCAACGGGCTCTACGGGATGAGCTTGCGCGCGCTCGATGGGGTCGATGCCGGCCTCTCCGGCGTCATGCTGCTGATCGACGGCCGCATCCTCGGCGGCGATGCGTTCTTCTACTATCTCGGCTCGTACTCCTCGGCGGACGGCCGCTGGAAGGGCGAGATGCTGAATCAGGAGCATACGCCGGCAAAAGGCGACAACCCCGTCTTTGGCGGCTTCGAGGTCGGGATCGGCTTCTCCGGCACCTGCAGGGCCGACAGCGGCGAGCTCGAAGGCATCGCGCTCGCGGGCAAGCGGAGCCTGCGCCTTGCGGCCTCGCTCAAGCTGATGAGAAGCGCGTAGGTTACTTACAATTTCGTAGCGTCGGCTCTTAGAAGGCGACATCGAAGTCGAGCACTGGATCTCCGCCTTGGGGCCACAAGCTGGCGTGGGCAAGCGCAGAGGGATCACGGTAGAGACGCTCATTTGCTGAGCGTCCCGGCGTTGTGTACGCCTACTCGGCGCCGCGGCCGGCTCCCGAAATCCCCGCCTCCAGCGCTAGTGTGGCGCCTTGGTGGGCCCGATGATCCGCGTCCCGGCGCGGGGGCGGATGTTCTGGTTGTGGTGAAAGACGTTCTCGGGGTCGTACGTGGTCTTTACGTCCACCAGCCGGTCATAGACGGCGTCGCCGTACGCCTCGCGGACCCGGCCCGGATCTTCGTCGCCGCCGAGGAAGTTGACGTAAACGCCCTGGCGGAAGGGGCGGAGGGCGGCGAAGAACTGCCTCGTCCATGCCGTGTCCCGGTCGCCGAAATCCTCTCCGGACCGCCACACAGCATCGAGCGTGATTGCGTGCGACGCTTGCCGGTTCCCGAATGCCGTCGCGCCCTCGGCTGTTCGTCTCACTGCTCCCTTCAGATGGAACATCGCCGCGTACGACCGCGGTGACGAGGAGGAGAACGCGTGCTCGGTGATCACGTCAATGAGGTCGTCGCGGACCTCGGGGAGGTGGGTGGACTTCCAGTAGTAATTCCAACCGTGGACGACAGTCGAGTCGAGCGCGCTCTGGAATCCCACGTACGGCGCGGGCCCGACGAGGTCGAGGAGGGGAGTCCGGGATGCGCGGAGCGGGCGGAGCACCCGCTCACCTTCCTCGATCGGCCCGGCGTAGCAGGCACCAACCATCACCACTGGGCGCCAGTGCAAATTTTCGGGAATGACCGTTAGCGGCGGCGCGGTGCCGAACCTTACGACCGTGCCGAGTTCGTCAGGCGCGTCTGCGATGAAGTCGCGGTAGAGGCGCAGGACCTCCGCGGCGTCGGTCGCATCCCAGAGGATGGGCCCGGCCAGGACGGTGGGGCCGACGGGGTGGAGGCGGAATTCGAACGAGGTGACCACGCCGAAGTTGCCCCCGCCGCCCCGCAACGCCCAGAACAGATCGGGGTGCTCGTCCTCGGACACCCGCAACAGCCCGCCGTCGGCCATTACGAGGTTAATGGCGAGCAGATTGTCGACCGTAAGGCCGTGCTTGCGCATCAGCCAGCCGAGGCCTCCGCCGAGGGTGAGCCCGGCGACGCCGGTGTGGCTCACGATTCCGCCGGTGGTGGCCAAACCGTGCGCCTGCGTCTCGTGGTCGACGTCGCCCCACAGCGCGCCGCCCTGCACCCAGGCCCTGCGATCGGCGGGATCGACGCGGACGCCCCGCATCGCCGAGAGGTCGATGACGATCCCGTTGTCGCAAACGGCAGTGCCCGCCACGTTGTGGCCTCCGCCCCGTATAGCAATCCCTAGATCGTGGTTGCGGGCGAAACGCACGGCCGCGACCACGTCGGCGGTCCCGATGCATCGGGCGATTAGGTGCGGGCGCCGGTCAATGGCACCGTTCCAGACTGCACGGGCGCTGTCGTAGTCGGCGTGGTCGGCACTGATTAGCCGGCCTCGGAACCCGTCGATCTCCACGAGGGGTGGCCCCTTGCTGCGCTGGCTGACTTCCGCGGGCATTGGTGTTGTCATGGCGTCCTCCTCTCTTCGAGAGGCGAGATCGGACCACGGCGAGCCACCGTCGCATAGTCAAGAATCTGGACTTCAAAGCCGAAGGCGGGTGTGGGACACTGGGCTCATGAGGACGTATGGCCAATATTGTCCCATCGCTCGTGGCGCCGAGATCTTCGCCGAGCGCTGGACACCTCTGATCATCCGCAACCTGCACCTTGGCTGCGGAAACTTCAGCGAGATCTTGGAGGGCACGCCCGGACTCTCCCGTACCCTGCTCTCGCAACGGCTCAAGCAGCTCGAACGGGTCGGTATCGTCGAGTCGGCATTCAAGTCCGACGGGCGCGGGCACCGCTACGAGCTCACGTCCGCAGGCCACGATCTCTTCACGGTCTGTCAGTCGCTCGGCGAGTGGGGTGCGCGTTGGCTCGAGATCGCCTCCGAGCACCTCGACCCCTTTGTGGCCCTGTGGTCGATGTGTAACGCGCTCCGCCAAGACCGGCTCCCGGATCGACGCGTCGTCATCCGCTTCGACTTCACCGGCCGCCCGCGCCGCGAGCGCTATTGGCTACTCATCGAACTCGGAGACACCGAGATCTGCAAGACAAACCCCGGCTTCGAAGAGGATCTCTACATCACGGCGGAAGCGGAAGCATTCGTCAAATGGCATGCCGGCCAGCTCACCTGGGCCCAAGCCACCGGCGAGGGCCGCATCCAACTCGACGGCCCGCCGTCGCTGATAAGAGCGTTCCCAACCTGGAACGCCCGCAGCATGTTCGCGCACGTCAGGCCGGTCTCTCGCGCCTCTACGAGCTCCGCCGCCTGATGTCCGCTTGGCGTCAAAAGCTGACGGTCGGTAGGCTGCGCTACAGGGCCGGCTATGGGGCCCAATAGGCGACATTGGACACGGGCGGACGCAACGTTCTCAATGCCGTAATATGCCCACACCTGCACACAGCTATCGTGCCGCGTAAACAGGCCGAATGGTTGCTCCGGCCAATGCCGCAAAGCGAAGATTCTTCCTGCCAGCCCGGCAGCCAAAGCGCGATGAGATTAGGATGAATCGCCATCGCGCTTCAGGTTATTGTTTGAGCATGATCTCCGCGCAAACGCGTTCGGCGTTTGTCGCGAGGGAAAACCGCTGCACACTTTTCCGGGTCATGCTCTAGCGACGCACGCCGTTCGCCCGCAGGGATCGCACGAAATCGATCACGGCCAGGATCATGACGGCCACAACAATGATGATGAGCGGGATGGCCTTGATCCAAGCCACCAGGATTCCAAGAAATGTCATCACAAGCGCGAGCCCGATGATTCCGGTGATCACATTGGTCATCGCACTTTCCTTTTCTCCGCAGCGGGAGCCGATGTCGCGCCGGCGCTCGAGACTTTGCGCCGAGTGCCACGACCGGTGCGTCCGATAGTCCTGACAAGCCAGTGCGCCGTGCGCAAGAGGCGGGCATCGTTGCCGCGGCGGCCGACAAGCTGGACGCCCAGCGGAAGGCCGGTTTCGGAGCTCATCAACGGCAAACTGATGGCGGGGACGCCGAGATAGGTCCAAAGCGTGCAGAAAATCGGGTTGCCGGTCGTCTCGATTCCTGGCGCCGCGCCCGGCGCTGCGGGCGTCAGGATCGCGTCGTATTCGTCGAAGATATGGTCCAGCGCCTGGTTGAGCGGCGCAATCCCGGACAGCGCGTTGCGATAATCCAGCGCGAGATGCGCGCGGCCGCGCTCGATCGCCTGCCGCAGCCGTGTGCTCAGTCTGTCGCCGCCTCGTTGGTAGTCGCGCCGCAAATTGTGCGCCATATCAACTTCCATGATGATCCGGTGCATATCGACGGCCTGATCGAAGCTGGGCCCAAGCTCGACGTCGCTCGACCCGTCACCCAGGGCGCCGACGAGCTCGGCAAAGGCATCAAGCGTCACCGGCTCGGCCTGGTCGCAGACCGGAGAGCGCACGAAGGCAAATCGCGGCGGCAACGGCGGCTCGCTCGCCGCTACGGCGGAGAAGGGCGGACACGCCACAGGCCGGGTGTCCGGATCCTCCTGATCGAAGCCGACCAGGACCTCGGCGAGCAGGGCCACGTCCGCGACGCTGCGCCCAAACACGCCGACATGATCGAGCGTGCGCGACAATTCGAGCGCGCCGCTGCGCGGAATGAGGCCATGCGTGGGCTTGAAGCCGACCACACCGCAGAAGGCGGCAGGACGGATCACCGAGCCGTTGGTCTGCGAGCCGATGGCACCTGGCACCATCAGCGCCGCTACGGCCGCAGCGGAGCCCGAGGACGATCCGCCGGGCGTGTGAGCCGCGTTGTGCGGATTTCGGGTCTTGCCAGGATTGTAGTACGCGTACTCGGTTGTCACCGTCTTGCCGAGGATCACGGCTCCTGCCGCCCGCAGGCGCGCAACGGCCGCCGCATCGCGGCGCGGCGTGCGTCCGGCCCACAGATCCGATCCGAATTCCGTCGGCATGTCGCCCGTGTCGAAGATATCCTTGATGCCCAGGGGCACGCCATGCAGCGGGCCCACAGCCTTGCCATGCTTGCGATGATCGTCAGCAGCCTCGGCCTGCTGCATCGCGTGGTCGCGATCGAGGAACGCCCACGCCTGGATATCGTGATCGACCTCGTCGATGCGCCTGAGACAGTCGCCGACGAGCTCCACCGAGCTGAACCGGCCGTCGCGGATGCCGGCTGCGGCTTCGGTGAGACCGAGCGCGTTGAGACTCATGCGCAGCCTTTCGGCGGTTTACCGGGTGCGCTCATCGCGATCCATAGAGGTAAGTGGGCAGCCACAATGCGATTCCGGGGAAGATGTAGACCAGTGCCATGGTGAGGAAGACCAGGCCGACAAAGGGAAGCGCGCCGGAGAAGATGTCGGTCAGCTTCACCTGAGGCGGGGCCACGCCCTTCAGATAGAAGGCGGCCATCGCGACCGGCGGCGTGTTGAACGCCGTCTGCGTGTTCAGTGCCACCAGGATGCCGAAGAAGATGGGATCGATGCCGTACTGGGGAAGCAGCGGCAGGAAAATCGGCACGAATATGATGATGATCTCGGTCCATTCCAGCGGCCAGCCGAGCAGAAAGATGATCAGCTGGGTCAGCAGCAGGAACTGGATCGGCGAAAGGTTCATCGAGGTGAAGAACTGCTCCACCACCGTCTGTCCGCCAAGGACGGCAAACACCGCGGAGAACGTCCACGACCCGATGAACAGGTAGCAAACCATCGCGGTGGCACGCACGGTCAGGTACACCGATTCACGTAGCATCTCGTAGTTGAGCGAACGATAGGCGGCCGCCAGAACCATGCTCATGAGGGCGCCCACCGCGGCCGCCTCGGATGGCGTTGCCAGGCCAAACAGGATCGCGCCGAGCACCGAAACGATAAGCAACGCAAGTGGCAGGAATGACGTGGCAACCGCCCAGACGACCTTGGAGATCGGCACGTCGGTCTGCTCGCGCGGCAGCTTCGGCGCCAGCGCGGGATTGATGATCGCGCGTGTCATTGCATAGACAACGTAGAGGCCAGCCAGCATGAACCCCGGGAAGAATGCGGCCGCATAAAGCTTGACCGCCGAAACGCCGGCGGTCGCCGCATAGACGATCAGGAGAATGCTCGGCGGAATCAGAATGCCGAGGCAGCCACCGGCGCAGACCACCCCCGCCGACAGCTTGGTGTCGTAGCCGGCTCGCAGCATCGCGGGCAATGCCAATAGCCCCATCAGCGTGACAACGGCGCCGACGATGCCGGTGGCGGTCGCGAACATCGCGCAGGTGATCAGCGTGGCCACCGCAAGCGCGCCCGGCACGTTCTTCATCGACAATTGCAGCGAGTAGAACAGTCGGTCGAGAATGTTCGCGCGCTCGACTAAATAGCCCATGAACAGGAAGAGCGGGACCGCGACCAGCACGTCGCTGGATGTGACCTCGAACGTCTTCTGCACCAGCAGCGTGAAGATGCGGTTCTGGAAGAAGTCTTGACCGGGGGTGTAGTAGGCGTAGTAGCCGAACGAGACGCCCATCGCCATCAGCGTGAAGGCGATCGGGAAGCCGAGCATGATGATGAAGATGAAGAGGCCCAGCATCAGCATGCCGAGTTGAGGATCGGTCATGCGCCTGGTCCTTTCTCGTTCTGCAGCTCAGCCGCGTGTTGCTGATGTTCGCGGATGACGACGCTCTCGGTCTCCTCCACGTCGTGCAGGCGTTGCGGCCATCGGCCGGTGCGGATGCACAGCACACAACGGATGATTTCGGCGAACCCTTGCAGAAACAGAAGGAAGCCGGTGAGCGGGATCAGCGCTTTGAGCGGAAACACTGGCACGCCGGCCGGACTGAAGATGCTGACTTCGCGGAACCGCACGGACATCTGGGCGTAATTCCAGCCCGAATACATCAGCGCCGCGATCGCCGGCAGAAAGAACAGGATATACAGGATGAGGTCCATCGTTGCCTGGGTGCGCGGCGACCAGAGGCGGTAGACCACGTCGGCGCGTACATGGCCGTTGCGCGAGAGCGTATATGCGCCGGCCATCAGGAACATCGCGCCATAGGTGATATAGCTGATGTCGAACGCCCAGGTGGTCGGCGCACGCAGCACGTAGCGCACGAACACCTCGTAGCTGACACCCAGTGTAAGGACGAGAATGAGCCAGGCGAACGCCTTGCCGACCCACGCGCTGAGCTCGTCGATGAAGAACAGAAATTTCGTCATGCGAGCCGAGCTCGCTGCGAGCGATACATCCGGACGTCCCCCTTCAAATTCGTGGGCGGCGCTTCGATTGCGCCGCCCGTCGATACGGTCTCACGCGAAGCGCCGCGACAGCCTCAGGCCTTGAGCACGCCAGGGAAGTGATGCTCGAAGGCGCCGCGGTAGTCCGTCGCGTTGTTCATGTTGTAGTAGACCACGCGGCGCACCCATTCCTTCTGCGAGTCCATCACCTTCTTCATGAACGGATCCGAGCCGAGCTGGGCGATCAGACCATCCCATGCCTTGATCTGGGCATCGAATACGGATTTCGGCGTTCGCTGGACGTTGACCTTGTCCTTGTTGATCAGCTCCTGCAGGTCCTTGGAGTAATAGTCCATCGCCTTCCACTCGTTGGCGGATGAGACCGCCTCCGAAGCATATTGCAGGATCGCCTGCTGTTCCTTCGGCAGCGCGTTGAACTTCGTCCGGTTGAACATGATCTCGAAATATTCCGTCGCCTGATGGTGGCTGCCCATCATGTAGTTCTTGGCAACGTCCTGTGCGCCAAAGCGCCTGTCCGAGGTCGGGTTGTTGAATTCGAATCCGTCGATCACGCCGCGCTCCATGGCCGGCACGATTTCGCCGCCCGGAAGCTGAGCGACCGAGGCTCCCATCGCCTGGAACAGGTCGGCGGCCAGACCCACCGTGCGGTACTTGAGACCCTTGAGGTCGGCATCGCTGGTGATCGGCTTCTTGAACCAGCCGAGCGGCTGGGTCGGCATCGGCATGGCGAAGAAGCTCTTGATGTTGACGTTCATGATCTTGGTCTGGAGCTCCTCAAACAGCTCCTTGCCGCCGCCGTTGTGGATCCAGCCGAGGCCTTCGTTGGCGTTGAAGCCGAACACCGGGCCCGTACCGAACAGCGAGGCGGCCTTGTGCTTGCCGTACCAGTAGACGGTGACCGTGTGTGCAGCGTCGAGCTGGCCGCCATGAACGCCGTCGAAGACCTGGAACGGATGTACGACCGAGCCGCCGACCAGATAGTCGATGCGCAATCGACCTCCGGCCATTTCGTTGACACGCTTCACATAATCTTCGGCCATCTCGTTGAAGATATCGGCCTTGCCCCACGAGCCCTGCATCTTCAGGGCCACCGTTTGGGCCCGGCTGACTTGCGGCATGGCGATGGTGGCGGCGCCGGCCGCGCCGGCGGTCAGCAAGAATTTGCGACGAGTGGTTCTGGTCTCTGCAGACTTTGCAGTCATGTGGACATCCTCCCTGGCGGCGCTGTTGTTCGAACGCGCTTCGGTACGCTTTTCGTTGATAACCGCTGGAGGTAGGCCGCATTCCAGCGACTTTGATCGGAGTTTGGACGCATTGCTCGCATCCGACAAGCTACCCAATGTCGCATTCCTTAGTCTTAGGCGACCCCATTCGGGCTTTCAGCAGCCGGATGTTCACGCGCTGTCGCGGCGCAGCAAAGATGCAGCCGGACTTCTGATATTCCCAGCCCGCTCGTCGTTGCTGCAGGATTGAGCGGCGCGGCCGATCCGTCGAATACGAGGTGGAACGACGAACCCTGAAGAAGTTCTGTGGCTCCCAACTGTCCCTCCCTGAATCGACAGCGCGACGCCGCCACGCGTCCTGATCTCTCGTCGATGACGGTAATGGCATCCGCCTTCCGCATGTCGGCAAGCATCGTATCGGGACGCCTGTGCGATCGTGCGCGGCGATCGCATCGCCGAGTCTCAACGGGAATGTTGTCGTCAAGCCAACCGCGAGTGATTGGCTCTTGGCGCCTGACGGCTCGGACGGTCCGACAGTCGGGGTTCGAATGCTTTGGGCGGCCTGGCCCATCACAGGAAGCGTCTCGGCCGGGCCGAATCCGTGTCCCGCCGGGCTTCCCCTGGCGGCCCGCATGGCCTATGACGCTGCAACGCAAAAATCCCCTCAAAAAGACCCCATGATCCGCCTCGACAACGTCAGCAAGCAAGCCGGCCACCAGATCCTTTTCATCGAAGCCTCAGCGGCCCTCAACAAGGGCGAGAAGATCGGGCTCGTCGGCCCGAACGGCGCCGGCAAAACCACCCTGTTCCGGATGATCGCCGGCGAGGAAATGCCCGACGAGGGGCAGGTCTCGACCGATCGCGGCATCACCATCGGCTATTTCAACCAGGACGTCGGCGAGATGTCCGGCCGCAGCGCCGTGGCCGAGGTGATGAATGGCGCGGGTCCCGTCAGCGAGGTCGCGGCCGAGCTGCGCGAGCTCGAGGCTGACATGGCCGACCCCGACAAGGCCGACGCGATGGAGGAGATCATCGCCCGCTACGGCGAGGTGCAGCACCGCTTCGAGGAGCTCGACGGCTACGCGCTCGATGGCCGGGCGCGCGAGGCGCTGTCCGGCCTCGGCTTTAGCCAGGAGATGATGGACGGCGATGTCGGAAAACTCTCCGGCGGCTGGAAGATGCGCGTGGCGCTCGCCCGCATTCTCCTGATGCGTCCCGACGTGATGCTGCTCGACGAGCCGAGCAACCATCTGGATCTGGAAAGCCTGATCTGGCTGGAGAAATTCCTGCACGATTATGAAGGCACGCTCTTGATGACCTCGCACGACCGCGAGTTCATCAACCGTGTGATCTCCAAGGTGATCGAGATCGATTCCGGCTCGCTCACGACCTATACCGGCGATTACGAATTCTACGAGCAGCAGCGGGCGCAGAACGAGAAGCAGCAGCAGGCCCAGTTCGAGCGCCAGCAGGCCATGCTCGCCAAGGAGATCAAGTTCATCGAGCGCTTCAAGGCGCGCGCCTCGCACGCGGCCCAGGTGCAGAGCCGGGTCAAGAAGCTCGACAAGATCGAGCGGGTCGAGCCGCCGCGCCGCCGCCAGAGCGTCGCCTTCGACTTCCTGCCGGCGCCGCGCTCGGGCGAGGATGTCGTCGCGCTCAAGAACGTGCACAAGGGCTATGGCACCAAACGCATCTATGACGGGCTCGACTTCATGATCCGCCGGCGTGAGCGCTGGTGCGTCATGGGCGTCAACGGTGCTGGCAAGTCGACGCTGCTCAAGCTCGTCGCCGGCGCGAGCGAGCCGGACCAGGGCACCGTGGCGTTAGGGGGCAGCGTCAAGATGGGCTATTTCGCCCAGCACGCGATGGATCTGCTCGAGGGCGAGCGCACCGTGTTCCAGTCCCTGGAGGACCAGTTTCCGACCGCGGGGCAGGGAAGCTTGCGCGCGCTCGCCGGCTGCTTCGGCTTCTCCGGCGACGACGTCGAGAAGCGCTGCCGCGTGCTCTCGGGCGGCGAGAAGGCGCGCCTCGTGATGGCCAAGATGCTGTTCGATCCGCCGAACTTCCTGGTGCTGGACGAGCCGACCAACCATCTCGACCTCGCCACCAAGGAGATGCTGATCACCGCGCTGTCGGATTTCGAGGGCACCATGCTGTTCGTCTCGCATGATCGGCATTTTCTGGCGACACTGTCGAACCGGGTGCTGGAGCTGACGCCCGAGGGCATTCACCAATATGGCGGCGGCTACACCGAATATGTCGCGCGGACAGGGCAGGAGGCTCCGGGGTTGCGGAGCTAATCCTTGCTCTTGCCCGCGATCTTGGCGATGGCCTCGATCTCGTTGGTCCAGATGCCGCCGGAATAGCCTTGCGGCAGCCGCGCGAACGTGTCCGGCGTATCGATGCCGGTGGAGAACTCGCCGCCACTGTAGGGACCGAGCACGAACACCGCGCTGCTAACGCCGTTCATCCGTGCGAGGAAACGATCGGGCCAGCCCCATAGCCAGGGCGCGGCGTTGATCGGCACCAGGACCATCGCGTTGCGGCACGCCGCCGGCACCAGGCCGGTCCAGCCATAGCCGATATAGCGGATCAGGCAGCTTCTGATCGCCGCGCGCGAGATCGTGCGGACATCGGGGGTGAGGCGGCGGATCACCTCGATGGGTTCGTCGCCGCCATAGACCATGACCGTCCCGCGCCGCTCCGCCGGCAGCGCGTTCAATATGCTGGCAAGTTTCTCGCCTTCGCCAGCGTCCCGGCTCTTCACGTTGATGAGGAGCTTCTTGTCCCGGAAAGTGGCGAACACCTCCTGCAATGTCGGCATCATCCCGACGCCCTTGCCGCGGAACGGGAAAGTCTTGCCGCCGTCGGCTGTGTAGCCGTAGCCGATGTCGAGCGTTTTCAGTGTCGCCATGCTCTGCTCGCGCGTGACGCCGTGGCCATCGGTTCGGCAGTCGAGCGTCCAGTCGTGGAAAACGGCGAACGCGCCGTCGGTGGTCGGGTGCACGTCGAGCTCGACCACATCGGCGCCGGCCTCGAAGCTCGCGCGCATCGAGCGCAAGGTATTTTCGAGATAGTCGTGCACGGGCGGCAACATCCGCGCGGCCGTGCAGGTGTCGTTCTTCAGATCGTGCTCATCGAAGCGCTGCGCCATGCCGCGATGGGCGAGCAGGGCCGGTTTGCCGCCCTGACGCGGTGCCAGAAGACTGGTGTTGTTGATGTACACGCCAGCTGCGATCGCAATCATGATCGCCGCAGTCAATCTCAGTTTCCAGCCCACCAGACATTCCTCATTCCAATATCATCATCCGTGTTGTTTGAGGTTGATTTGCGGCACGTCACGCATAGCTGGCCGATGCGTCCAACGCCTTGAATGCCCCGACTCCGTTCGCTACGCTTTCGCAAAAAGGGGAGCGAAGCAAACATGAAGCAACTCCGGATCGGCGACATCACCATCGATGCGGTGATCGAGCGGGAAGGGCCGTGGCGGCGGCCGCAGGATTTCTTCCCGGCCTACGACGAGGGCGTGTTCAAGCGCCATCTGCCGACGATGGAGCCGGAGGTGTTCGACAGCGCGCGCGGCATGATGGTGATCACCTATCAGACCTTCGTGGTGCGCACGCCACGCTACACCATTCTGGTCGACACCTGCACCGGCGAGGACAAGGGCCATCCGCCGCCGTTCGATTTTCCCGGCAAGGAGCGCTGGCGCAACGAATTGTTCGCGCTTGGCATCGGCTTCGAGCAGATCGATTACGTGTTCTGCACGCATCTGCACATCGATCACACCGGCTGGAATACGACGTTGCGCGACGGGCGCTGGGTGCCGACATTCCCGAATGCGAAATATGTCTTCCACAAGGGCGAGTATGCAGCCTGGGAAGCCGAGTACGCCAAAGGCAACAACCCGCCCGGCACCGTGTTTCGCGACAATTGCCTGCCGATCGTCGAAGCGGGGCAGGCGCTGCTGGTGGACGACGATTACGCGCTCGACGACACCGTGACCCTGACGCCGACGCCGGGGCATTCGCCCTGCCATTGCTGCGTGAACATCCTCTCCAAAGGCCAACGTGCGGTGGTCGCGGGCGACCTCATGCACCACCAGATCCAGTGCCGCGAGCCGGACTGGTCGGCGAAGCCCGATTGGGACCCGAAGCAGTCGGCGGTGTCACGGCGAAAATTCTTCGCGTCGGTTGCCGACACCGACACGCTGATTCTGCCGGTGCATTTTCCGGCGCCGACGGTCGGATGGATCAAACCGCTCGGCGCAGCATTCGACTACCGGTTCAGGCGAGACTAGCTGTGTACTCGCAAATCGGGTTGTTCGGCTCAGAGCACGTTTTTGGTGCAATGGCCTCGTCGTTTTTACATCTTGCAGGACGGGAGGCTGCGAAACACATCCCGTCCTGAAGGGTGGCGAGCTATTGCGCGTGACGCCTTAGACTTTGGCCAACTGGTCGAGCTTGGTACGAAGATTGTCGATCACGGGCTTTGCGATCACGCCGGCCGGTGTCGCCGAGATCTTGTCGCACATCTCATTGATCGCGGGCGCCGCCGCGACGATCAACTTGGCAAGCGCGCGTCGTGAATCCGGAGACAGCTTGGCCGCCCGCGCCGTGATCCCATCCAACTGCGAGATGGCGTCGTTGATCTTGGGCAGGGCCGCCTGCGCGCTGGCTTCATCTGTGATGGTTGGCAATTGAGCCTTCAGCGTACCGAGGGACGAATTAACCTGGTTCGCCAGATTCACCCCGTCGACGGTCAAATCCGCGGGCGCCAGGCCCACCGTTCCGGCTGAAGGCCGCGTGACATTTGTATTCTGAGCGACCGTCTGCTCGGTCGGACGCTGAAGCGCATATAGGGCAAGTCCGCCAAGGATGACGAGCGCGGCGAGCCAATATGGCCATTGCGTCCGGCCGGTGGCCATGGCGGCCTGGCTCGCGCCGGAAGCGCCGGCGATCCGGCTCCCCGTGGCGGCGGCCGTGGTCATCCCACTGCGTGCCTTGTCGATCAGGCCTGAGGCGCTGAGGTGATCACTGAGGCCCGATGGAATCGCCGCCATGATCTGATCTTTCTGCGAGCGCAAAAGCGATGCCAGTCCGTTTGCATCCATCCCGGCGTCATGCTGTTGCTTGCCGAGCATACCCAGGACCAACGGCCCGACCACGGAGAGTAACGACTTGCCGCCGCCATCGCCCATTCCCGCGAAGCTGCCGATCGCCTGGGCCATGGTGTCCGTGGTTCGGCCTCCAAGCAGTCCGGACAACATGCTCGAACCCATCTGAGCCAGGCCCGGAGCGCCGGAGTCGCGCAGCAGGTCCATGGGATTGCCGCCTTGCTGTTGTGACAGCAGTTTTGACAGTTGATTGGCGCCAGCCGGGGTTCCGACCAGATCCGACAGGCTGGCTAGTATTGTCGGGATGGCCGCTACCGCGGCCTTCTGCGCCGCGCCCCGGTCCATGCCAAGGAAGGAGGCGATTTGCGCAATGACTTCAGGGGTCAGGAGCTGTTGTGCAGCTGAAACGAGATTGACGGCCATGGCGGTCTCTCCAATACGTTGCTGGTGTGTTGATTGCCCCCATCCGCAAAGTTGATGTGACAGACGTCGATGGTTCCGAACGTCGCCTATCGGTCAAGTTGAGACGGCATCGATCGCCCGACCATTTGATCCAGATCAACATGTCTCCGGTACAAGTCGAATGCGAAAAATTCGGCGCGAGAAAATCCCCGCCACTACCGCCCATCAAGCGAACCTCGTGGAGCGGTATGTGGTGCAGCACTGTCAGTTCAAATGCCAGCCAAAGCAGTGGGATTGTACCAGAAGACAATTGCTCGTCGCGCAGAGATCTTCGTTACTGGCAGTGCGCGGGTGGACTGCGGTCCGCGCCTAGACGACGGTCCCGGAACCCCAAATGAACCCAGGCCCGGGCCGTCGTTTTGGCGCATCGAAATTGAAAAGGGCTTCATCAACCGTGGTACCGAACTTCGCTGATGAATTTCACCAAAGGATAATCGAACCGCCCGGCTGATCGGATGTGCTTCATTGCACGAAATTCGATCATCGCGAGATGCCCCCAATGAAAGGTGACTTCTAATCGAACGATCGCAGCAATGCGATCGAACTTGACGAAGTCATTTTCCCGGTCCCGCCGACGTCCGGACAACGGAAATTCCTGCACGTTGATCCATGCGGGCTTAGGCTAACAAGCAGCGTTGTTGTCTGGCTGAAACTTGATCGAGGTTGGTCGCTAATTCGGACGGCTCGATGACGAGCGTGCAAGCGGACTCCGCGCCCTGGACTTGTTCCGGCTTTCCAGTTCTGCGCCACGCGAACGGACATGCGTAGATGCCCGGGACAGGCCCGGGCATGACGAAGTTGCAGAGCGTCCCTGAAGCAGTTGACGAAAGCAGCGCTCGTTACGCGCCGACTTCGCACTTCTTCATGAAGCTGTTCTTGGCGGCGCCGGCGAGCGGCTTGCCGTCGGCACTGACGGCCTTGGGCGCGCAGGCGTCGGCCTTGCATTTCTTCAGGAACGAGGTCTTGGCGGCCCCGGCCAGCGGCTTGCCGTCCTTGCCGACGGCCTTGCTCTCGCAGGTTTCTTGCGCGAAGGCCGAGCCCGCCGCAAAGGTGGCGACGATCGCAGCGAGGAAAATCCGCTTCATCATGGGTGTCTCCTAAACCAGAGATGGCGGGCGGATTGGAGCCGGGAATCGTGGCGCAATCAAGCAGGATCAGCCCTCGACGCCCGTCTGCTTGCCGATTTTCGAGCCCGATCGGCAACTGTCCCTCTGTTGCACCGCTCGCTGACCCGGCCGCTCGCTCCTGCTAGCGTCGCGCGGTCGAGATGAAGGGAGTATCGTGATGGACGCTGCGATCCCGAAGGAGCACGAAGCCGCCGATCGGCATTCTCACCTGGTTCAGCCGCAAAGCATGGACTGGCAGAAAACGCGCTTTCCCGGCTGCGAGGCCAAGACGTTGCTGTTCGATTGCCGCACGGGCCTGATGACTGCCCTGATGCGCTTTGCGCCGGGATCGGTGCTGCCCGACCACGAGCATGTCGGCATCGAGCAGAGCTACGTCATCGAGGGCGCGCTCGTCGACAAGGAGGGGCCCGCCAAGGGGATCGCCTGCAAGGCGGGCGAATTCATCTGGCGCGAGGCCGGCAGCCGGCATGCCGCCTGGTGTCCGGACGGCGCCTTGATCCTGGCCATCTTCCAGGTGCCGAACAAGTTCTTCGAAGCCGACGGCCGTGTGGTCGATGCCGCCGGTCAGGATTGGGACGAGACGTGGGGCCACACGGACGCGCAGCGGGCGCGGAGCGTTTGACCGTCCTCAGACACCCCGCATCAGCAGCGCCTTGAAGTCGGCGCGTGCTCGCTGCGCTTCGGCGCGGGCCACGTCCGAGGCGTCGCCCATGCCGAAATAGCCATGGATCAGACCGGGGCCCTCATGGTGCTTGACCCGCACGCCGGCGGCTTCCAGTGCCCGCGCATAGGCCGCGCCTTCGTCGCGCAGGGGATCGAACCAGGCGGTGGTCACGATCGCGGGCGCGACCCCGGCGAGGGATGCCGCGCGCAGCGGCGAGACGCGCCAGTCGCTGGCTTGGGCGGGATCGGCGAGATAATGGCCGCAAAACCATTCCATCGTGGCGCGCGTCAGGAAGTAGCCGTCGGCATTCTCGGCGCGCGAGGGATAGCGCGCGTTCTCGCCCGCATCGGCGTAAGAGCCGAGGACGTCGGTCACGGGATAGACCAGCAATTGCGCGGCGAGCTTGATGCCGGCATCGCGGCAGGCGAGCGCGGTGGTCGCCGCGAGATTGCCGCCGGCGCTGTCGCCGGCAACGCCGAGGCGCTTGGCATCGCCGCCAAATTCCGCGACGCGGTTGACGATGTCGCTGACTGCTGCGAAGGCGTCCTCGAAGGCGCCGGGAAAGCGCGTCTCGGGCGGACGGCGATAGTCCACGGAAACGACGACGGCGCCGGTCTCGATCGCAAGGTTGCGCGCCTGCCGGTCGTGGGTTTCGAGATCGCCCGCAACCCAGCCGCCGCCATGGAAGAACACCACGGTCGGTGCCGGCGTAGCGCCGACCCGATAGACGCGTGCATCGAGCGGGCCGGCGCCGCCCTTCACCTTGATATCCTGCACGCTGTCGACGGACGGGGGTGGGATGGCGGCGCGCGAGGCAGCCAGTGCGCGCAAGGAATCGCGGGCGCTCTGTGGCGTCATGACCGCGAGATCGCGCATCGGCATGAGCGGAATGATCTGGGCGATGACGGGATCGAGCGGCGCGGCCATGGCGTGTCTCCTCGCGAGGTTTCTTGGTCTTGCTTGCGGGTTAGCATAGATTTTGCCCGCCGCATCGGCAACCCGCAGTCTGCCGCAACGCCGGACGAACGGGCAGGGAGGTTCAAGAGGCGGATTTCGAAGCGCTGGTCCAGTCGCGCAGCAGCGTGCGTGGCTTCAAGCACGAGCCGGTTGCTGCGCGCGGTGATCGAGGCGATCATCGAGAGCGCCAAGCGCGCGCCGTCGTCGATGAACACCCAGCCCTGGCATGTCCGCGTGCTCACTGGCGCCAGGATTCCGCAGGACGAGGCCATCATGACCTGCGTTGCGATGGGCTATCCCAACGATGACTTCGCCGCGAACGCAGTGCGCTCGGACCGCGAGCACAATCAGGAGTTTGTACGCTACGTCGTTTTTGCCGATTAGCACGACGAAGGAGATTATTCTCTGCGGAATTTTTTTGGTGCGGAGTCGTCATCGGCCTCTTGCAATCTCGAAGGTGCGGGAGGAACAATATGCAGACTGAGAGGTTTGTTGCTGGCGCGAGGGAATTGACATGCGGCGGCTGGCTAGCCTGGTTCGGCGGTTCTTCGGCCCGCGGATGCGGCGCCCGATCGATGATGATCCAAGTCTTCCTTTCACACCTGAGGAGCTCGGCCGGCTGATCCGCAGCGGCAGGCATGAGGATATGAAGCTGCTGGCCGACGGACTGGCCTGCCGGTCCATCCCGCGCGGCGCCCGGCATCGCGCTACGCATTAGGGCTGCATTGGAAGCGGGGCTGCGGCGCTCACCGCGTGAGTGCGACCTGCTTGAATGATTGGATCAGGGCCTTTTCCAGCTTCCCGTTCATCCCACAGAGAACGTTGTAGGCCTCCGCGCGCGGCATGGTCGGCTTGTAGTGCCGGTGCTCTATCAGCGCTGCGAAAATATCCGAGATCGTTAAAATCCGCACGATATCACCAATGCTCTCGGCGCAGAGGGCGTCGGGATAGCCGCTCCCGTCGAGATACTCGTGATGGTGACGAACGGCATCGAGTATCTCCGGAGAGATCCCCTCATGTCCCTTGAGAAAGTCGTAGCCGGTCGTCGGATGCGTCTCGACCAGAGCGCGTTCGGCGGGATCAAGGCGGCCGGGCTTGTCGAGGATCGCCAGCGGAATCTGCGCCTTGCCGATGTCGTGGAACATGGCAGCGGAATAAAGACGTTCCAGGTCGGCCCTGCCGACGCCGAGGCTCAGTCCGAAGTCGATGGCAACGCCGGTCACGAGAAGGCAATGTTGATAGGTTCCTTCGTGATGGCGTCGCACCGTCATGAGCCATTCCGTCAGACCATGCTGGGTGATACGATCGGCAATCTGGCGACCGGCCTTCTTGGTCCCGGCGACGTCGAGCGGTTGGCCCAAGGTCACAGCCGTGAACATCGATGCGATTGCGGTCGCCGCGATCTCGACGGCATTGTCCGGTTGCTGCGTGTCGCTCGACAAAGCCGGCGTCCCGTCGACTGGATCGATCAATGCTGCCAGAAGTTTGGCACGACCGATTGTGCTAGGAAGGACCAGTGTCGCCCCGAGCGCATAGGCTTGCGAAATGCAGACGTGGGAGGTGTGGTCGAGCAGGAAGATGCGCTTGCTGGCCTTCGCCAGCTTGCTCGCCCGCTTCTTGATGGCCGCGATATTATCGACGTCGCGCAGCTCCGCGCGGATGACGATGGCGGCTGGCGCCTGCGACAGCCTGGAATCTGCGTCCAATCGCTCGCCTGCGATGGTGAATTTCTCTTGAAGGATCGAACAGATGCCGGAGAGCTTGTCGGACGTGTCGGCCCACACATGCAGGAAGGGGCGACCCGCCGCTATCTCTGCGATGCCGGCGTCGCCATTGACGGGACCTGGTCTGGTTCGCGCGTGCTGCACTATCTAACTCGGCGTTACGCCTGCAGGGATGTCGAAACAGGGGGTGTTGGTATCTACTTGCTCTGAACGGCGTTCTGGGCCGAGGCCGGGGCGCTTGCAGATTTCTTCCTGCCATCAGTGATGAAATGGACACCAGCCATGGTGCCGTCGATCCAGACCAGCTCGCAGCGTCGATAGGCGAGGCCGGTCGAAGACAGCAGCATGAAGAACTCTTTGGCCTGGAGCACGTCGAGCGTGCCCTCGACCTCGATCTTGGCTCCGCTTTGCGACACGTCCAGCAGGACGCAACTGCGTCGCCAGGTACCGTCA
The DNA here is from genome assembly GCF_011602485.2 of Bradyrhizobium sp. 1(2017). Taxonomy (NCBI): domain Bacteria; kingdom Pseudomonadati; phylum Pseudomonadota; class Alphaproteobacteria; order Hyphomicrobiales; family Nitrobacteraceae; genus Bradyrhizobium; species Bradyrhizobium sp. 1(2017). Next base: position 3,782,101 of record NZ_CP050022.2, read on the forward strand.
GAACCCATGAGGTTGACCGGCTGCTTGTGGTCCATTTTCACGCGAGACGCTTTGCGACCGTCGAACCTCATCGGCTAACCCCCATCTTTGCGCCGCGACTTCCCCGACTGCTCTCCTTGACGTTCGCGGCAATTTCTCCCCAACGCACCGTCCACTGGCTGGTTGACAAGAGGAGCGTCTCGAACATGTGCTGCGCGCGTTCGCGTTCGGCGATCGAAAGTCTTGTGCCACTGCGGTTGCTCAAGATGGCAAGCGTGGTCTGCCAGTTCAGCCGCGAGGCACGGCATGCCATGACGAGACCTTCGCAATCATCGTCGGTCATCACATGCTCGACGATCTCGATGGGGGTTCCCGAAAGCACTGACAGGGCTGTGAACAAATTGGCGGTCTCCCCGCGGATCGCGAAGCGGTTCACCGTGGAATCGTTGAGCTTGCCGATGCGGTTGAGCGCAACGATCTCCGGCCGCGCGCTCGCATAGGCGGCCGCGCAGGGAAGCTTGGGCGGGACTGGAGCGGTCGATGTCGATTGGCGCGAGGTGGTGGCCTTCGGCACTGTGTCGGACTCGGGGCACGCGAGGCCGACAGCAATTCTCGCATGACCGCATCGGGCGTGTCGGGCCTGAGTGCCAGCGCCTTCGTGATTTCATCATCGGCTTGGCACCTCTCGGCGAGCGCGACGTACGCGGCATCAGAGAAGCGTGCCTCCGTGTTGCCGATCAGCACGAGACAAGCACTGCGGGCGCCGCCCTTGATCAGTGCCTCGATCACCGGCGGATCGATCGGCGCTCGGGCGGCGATCGCATCTTGCTGGCGTTCGCCGCTCGAACCCGCGATCGACTGGAGATCGGCCGTGGAGAGTGACCGCGATCTGAGCAGGACAGGGCACGCCACCGTCGGATCGGGATGTGAGGCGAGACGTCGCACCGTCTTCGGCGGAGCTATCTCGAGATCGGCCAGCGCCGTGCTGAGCTGAATCAGCGCCCCGGCCTCGACGCGCTCCATCAAGCGCAGCAGAACGCCGTCAGTCACATGGGCGAGCAATTCCTGGGGCCGGTCGCCACGGCTTGTGAGCAACCGCAAAATGCCGGAGAGGATGCGCGTGCAGCGATCCGGCGGACACGTTGCGACCGCGTCTTCCAGCTCGACCAGAATATCAGCAGGCGAATTTGCCTTCATGGCAGGAGCCTGAAAATGAAATAAATCTGACGATCAAACGATCGCCATTTCGCCTGAAAAACGTTAAGGTGAATTTTAGACGCTGCGCTTTTCGGTATTGTTGCACCGTCAATTGTACTCAAACGCTATCGAAATTCGGCGAGGCAGGGCGGCCAGACTTGTCCTTTCGGCGGGACGCTCGCCAATTGATCAGAACAGGTTAGGATCGATTCTATCGGTGCGCGGGAACGCCGAGGGGGGAGCGAACCGGCACTGAGGCCGGACGCAGGTTTAACGCTACGCTGCGTTTTTATTTAAATGAACAGCATTGATGATGTGCCCAGACCGGCACTCAATACATTTCGTTTTTCGGACGTCGACGAATTCCGGAACGCCATACGCGGGCTGAATTTCGAATTTACGCCTTTCGTACGGAAGATTTCGGCCGAACAGACGATCCTATCGCTACCCGGCTGCGACGTGAATTTGACGCGCGCATTTCCTCGGGTCGTCGATGCACAGCTCGTCGGGAATTGCACGGCGATCGGCCTCACAATGGACGACCTCAATGTTCCTATTCGCTTCAATGGCTCGCAACGCGCGCGACCGGCGGTGGTCATTGGCACCGGCGGCGCGGCCTATACCAGCATCGAGGAAGTGCAGCGGCAAATCGCCTCAGTGGTCTTCAGGCCGGAGGTGAGGGATCGCGGCTGGCCGCCCACGCTCACAAGCTTCAAGATTTTTGAAATCTCCGCGGCTGGTTTGCACCGGCTGCGCAGCGTGGTTCGTGAGGTGATGTCCGAGGCGTCCAAGCCGATCGAGGCGTCGGAGCTGTCATTGAAGAGCGCGGCCATGAAGGAATCGCTGCTCGGAGCCGTTGACGACGCTTTCGAAAGCGTCGTTTCGGCTCGCTGGACCCTGCACTCCAATGACGGACGGAACTTCAAGATTTTTCAGGATATCAACACGCTGATTTCTGAGGATCTGTCGCAGCCGATGTACAGTGACGAGATCGCGCGCAAGCTCGGGCTGTCCGTCCGCACCATGCACGACGTCGTCCGCCGCTATCGCGGCATGAGCTTGCACCGCTACCTGCGCCTGCGCCGGCTGTGGCTGGTGCGCCGGCGGCTTCTGGCGGGAGCCGATAGCGTCAAGGGGGTCGCGCTGGCGTTCGGTTTCTGGCATCTCAGCGATTTCTCCAGAAGCTATCGCGACCAGTTCGGCGAGACGCCATCGCAAACGCTGGACCGCGGTCGCGGGCACCGGCGCTAGCGCAATAAAACGATCAGGCGCCGCTGACCTTTCGTGCTACTTTGCCGGCCATGAGCAATCGCATTCTCGTTTTCTACGGTTCCTACCGGTCCGACCGCATGGGCGTCCGCCTTGCGAATTTCGTCATCAATGGTCTGCGCGGCCGCGGCGAGGATGTCGAGTTCATCGACGCCAAGGCGATCGGCCTGCCGATGCTCGATCGCATGTACAAGGAATATCCCAAGGGCTCGGCGCCCGAGGCATTGGAGACGCTGGCCGGACAGATCCGCGGCGCCGACGGCTTCGTCTTCGTCACCGGCGAATACAACTGGGGCATCCAGCCCGGCCTGAAGAATCTCACCGATCATTTCCTCGAAGAATGGTTCTGGCGACCGGCCGCGATCGTGAGCTATTCGGCGGGCCGCTTGTCCGGTGCGCGCGCCGCGACCGCCTGGCACGGCACGCTGTCGGAGATGGGCATGGTCGTGGTGTCGAGCACCATCGGCGTCGGACCGGTCGCGCAGACGCTGTCGGAAGCCGGCGAGCCAATCGGCGATGGCGGCAAGGCGCTGGAGCGCTCGTTCCCGCGCTTCGCCGACGATCTCAATTGGTGGATCGAGGCCGCCAAGGCGCAGCGTGCGCGCAAGGCGCCGCCTTATTGAGCCTTCTTACGCCGCCCTGACCTCACCGAGGAAGCGGTCGAACTGGCCGGCGAGATCGCGAGACTGGGTCGAGAGCTGCTCGGCGGCACCCAGCACCTCCCTTGCGGCAGTTCCCGTATCGTCGGCGGCGCGTTGCACGCCCGAGATGTTGCTGTTGACCTCCTGGGTGCCGCGCGCGGCCTCCTGGACGCTGCGGGCGATCTCCTTGGTTGCCGAGCCCTGTTCCTCGATCGCCGCGGCAATCGCCGTGCCGATCTGGTCGATTTCGCTGATGACCTCGGCGACGTTGCGGATCGCGGCCACGGTCTCGTCGCTCGCGGCCTGGATCGCGTTGATCTGCTCGGAAATTTCGGTCGTGGCCTTGGCAGTCTGGCCGGCCAGCGACTTCACTTCGGAGGCAACCACGGCAAAGCCGCGGCCGGCATCGCCGGCGCGGGCGGCCTCAATGGTCGCGTTCAGCGCGAGCAGGTTGGTCTGCTCGGCGATGCTCTGGATCAGCGTGACGACGTCGCCGATCTTTTGGGCGCCTTCGGCGAGCGCGCGGGCGGTGTCGCCGGTGCGGCGGGCATTGTCGACGGCGCGGGCCGCGATCTCGGTCGATTGCGCGACCTGACGGCCGATCTCGGCGATCGAGGAGGTCAGCTCCTCGGTGGCGCTGGCCACGGTCTGCACGTTGGTCGAGGTCTGTTCGGAGGCGGCGGCGACCACCGCGGCCTGGCTGTTGGTCTGGGCCGCGGTCGAGGTCATCGACTGGGCGGTGCTTTCCATCGTGGAGGAGGCGCGGGAGAGGCCGCCGACGAGCTCGGTGACCTTGGCCTCGAAGGCGCGGGTGAGGTCGTCGAGCGCCTGGGCGCGGCGCATCTTGCCGTCGTTTTCGGCCTGCTTCTCAGCCGCGAGCCGGTCGGCCCGGATCATGTTGTCCTTGAACACCTGAACGGCGGCGGCCATCGCGCCGATCTCGTCGGAGCGTTCGGCACCGGGGATCTCTTCGGCAAGGTCGCCGTCGGCAAGGCGCGACATCCGGCCCGTCAGGCCGACGATCGGGGCGCAGACGCGGCGGCGGACCATCACGATCAGGCCGGCGCTGGCGCCCAGCACGGCGAGGAGGCCGGCGAGCGCGATGGTGAAGCTGGTGCGCGCGGCGGAGGAAGCGCCTGCGAGGATTTGTTCGGCGTTGTCATAGAGCGCATCGCGAACGCCGATGATGGAGCCGAGGCCCTTTTGCGAGGCCGCATAATAGGTGTCGACGTCGTGCTCGTACTTGCCGCTGACGGCGCCGTCCTTGACCATCTTGAGCTCGCGGCCGAATTCCTCGACGTAGCGCGAATTCATCGTCTCCAGCGCCGCGCCGACATTGGCCGGGGTTGCCGGATGGCCGCGCAGCTCCATCAGCGCCATCACGATCTGGTCGCTTCGGCCCTGCATCCGGGCGACGTCGGCCTTCTCGGCGTCGGTTGCGACCTTCTTCCCGCCGACGAGGTTCTTGTGGACGCTGGCATTGAGGCCGCCGATGTCGCGCAGCGTCATGGCGATGTTGGCGTAGTTGGCCTGGCGGAAGGCATCGCCATTGAGGATCGCCATGCGGCGCACCTGCTCGTTGAGCAGGGCGGTGACCCCGGCGTTGAGCACCGCGTTGTCGGCGACGACCTTCCTGGCGGCGTCCTTGCGCGCTTCCGCCGGTCCCGCAATCGCCTTGTCGATGGCCTCGCGCAGCGCCGTGAACTTCGAATTGATGGCGTCGATCTCGGTACCGATGGTGCTGCCGTCGTCGAACGGACCGGGCAACTCCTTGCGCAGCGCATTCATCCTGTCACGGGCAACGTCGGTCTGCTTGCGCAGCTTGTCGTGCTCGGAGAGCTGCGCGGGATCGACGGTGGCGGGCCCGTAGAGGATGTTGGTAGCAAAGCCGCGCTCGGGGTTGAGATAGCGCGGGATGTCGCTGGCCGCGCGCACGATCGCCAGGCGGCCTTGCGCCTCGCTGATTCGCTCCATCGTCTGATATTTCGTCACGGCGACGTAGACGGCGAGGCCGCCGCCGACGGTCGAGAGCGAGACGATGGCGGTGGTCAGGAGCGTACCGATTTTCATGATCTGTCCGGCAATTGGCGCAGGGGAAGTATTTTGCACGGACGATAGGCAGGCGATCTTAATCCCGGGTTTACGCTCCGGCCCGCCGGAGCTCGCCTCAGGCGTAGGTCGCGCTCACGGTTCCCAGCGGACCGAAATCGGCGACGTAAGTCTCCCCGGCCTTCGGCCGCAGCATGCCCGTCAGCGTGCCCGTGCTGACGGTCTGGCCGGCCTTGAGACCGATGCCGGTGCGCGACAGCTCGTTGGCGAGCCAGGTGAGCGGCACCAGCGGATGGTCGATCGCCTCCGCAGCGCTGCCGCGGCGCCTCTCGACGCCATTGCAATTGAGGATGACGTTCTGATTGGCGATGTCGCGGTTGCGCCAGTCGACGATGGACTCTCCAAGCACGATCGTTCCGGATCCGCAGCCGTCGGCTATGATCGCGGGCATCGGCGGAAACGCCGCGTCGTGAACGAAGCGGCATTGCGCGAGCTCGATGCCGGGATGCAGCGAGACGACGGCATCGCCGACCTCGTCCACCGCATAGGGCTTCGAGCGCGGCGGCAGGTCGGCACCGAGGCGTGCCTGGTACTCGACCTCCGGAATCGGGCTGCATTGCCTGGCGTGTTCGACGCTTGCGGGCGAGGCCTTGATCAGGGGCGCGAATACCCGACCATAGATCGGCGAGGAGGTGCGAAGCTGGCGCTGGAGCCCGGCCTTCATGCCGGCGATCTTCCAGCCGACGACATCCCAGCCCAATTCCTCCTCGACCATCCGCGCGATACGGTACGCGGTGTCGGCGTCCGGCGGCACCAGCCTCTCGTCGAGGCCGCTTTGTTGCCGGCCCTCGCGGCGCAGATTGGCGAGATGACGGGCGAGTTCGCGTTGCCGGGACAAATCCATTGCTGCGTTCCGATCTATTGGGTTGGGCGGGTGAGGGCGGCGGTCAGCACCGTCTCCAGTTCCTCTTGAACCTGATCCAGCGCAGCGGCGCTGCGGCTCGCGCGGCACATCGCGACCGTGCCTTCGATCGAGGCGACGACGAGTGTGGCAAGCCGCTCGGCTCGTTCCGCAGCCAGCCCTTCGCGCAGCAAGGCGGCGCGCATGATCTGCCGCCAGTCGGCGAAGACGCCGTCGGCAAGATCGAGCAGATGTCCCTGCGCCGTCTCGTCGTCCTTGTCGGAGGCCTCGCCGACATAGCGGTCGACGGCGACGGCGAGCACCGGGCAGCCCGCGGCGAAGCCGGTCGCCTCCAGCCGGCGGCGCCACGATGCGACGAAAGCTGCCAGGCCGCCGATCACGCCGCGTTCGTTCATGGCCCTCTCCAGGGGGATGGACACCTGCTTGCCGGCAAAGATTACGGCCTCAGCGATCAACTGCCGCTTGCCGTCCGGAAAGTGGTGGCTGATCGAGCCGCGCGGCGTCGCCGTATGGCGCACGACGTCGCGCATGCTGGTGGCATTAACGCCGTGCCGGCTCATCAGGTCGGCGGCGCCGGCGATCATCTTGTCACGTGTGCTTGAGGTCATCGGGAGTCCCGCAAATGGCGTCCTCATCTAGCTATGACGCTTGACATAGGCAAGTCATCCTGAAATATGACGAATGTCATAATGTAAAAAGGGGCGTCACTTGACCATCATCACCGTGACCGCACCTGCCGGCCGGCTCAGCCTGGCGCAGCGCCGCCTGCTTGCGGAAAGCCTGTCCGATGCCGTGCTCGAGCCCGAGATCGGCCAGCATGCGCCAGCAGCGCGAATGGGCTTTCAGGTCCACTTCGCGGACTTGCCGGCCGACTGCATGGCGATCGGCGGCCGGCTCCTCTCGGACCAGCCGCGCGACATCATGACGGTCAACATCGCGGTGATGAACGCAGCCTGGCCTGCCGAGGTGCGAGCCGAGGTGATCCGCACCGTGCTGGCGCGGCTCGCCGAGGCCTGCGGGATGCCAGCGCCTGCGCCAACCTGGTGGGTCAATTTCGAGATCATCGCGGAGGGAAGCTGGGGCTCGCGCGGCGGCGTGCTTTCGATCCTTCAGCTCCTGGAGACCGGCGTGTTCACGCCGGAGCGGATCACCGCCATTCGCGCAGCACTTCAGCCGACGGCCTGACCGGCTGCCAACACCAAGCGATCAATCATGGAGAGAAGCAAATGAGCGAGGGACACATTCGCACCGAGGTCCACGGCCATGTCCTCAGGATCATCATCGACAATCCCACGAAGAAAAACGCGTTCACGCCGGCGATGATGGAGCAATTGTCGGATGCGCTGACCGAGTTGCACGACAACGAAGCCTACCGCGCTGGCGTGCTCTGCGCCGAAGGCAGGGATTTCACTGCCGGTCTCGACATGCCGAAATTCTTCGGGCCTTCCGCCGAAAAGCGCAACGTCAAGGAGGGCAATGTCGATCCGTTCGGGCTCAGCAAGCGTTGCCGCAAGCCTGTTATCACCGCCGTTCAGGGGATCGTATTCACCATCGGTATCGAGCTGATGCTCGCCGGTGACATCGTGGTGGCCGCCGCGGATTCACGCTTTTGCCAGATGGAGTCCAAGCGCGGCATCGCCCCGCTCGGCGGCGCGCATTTCCGCTTCCTGTCGCGCGCCGGCTGGGGCGACGCGATGTACCATCTGTTTTTGTGCGACGAGTTTTCGGCCGAACGCGCCCAGGCGATCGGCCTCGTCCAGGAGGTCGTGCCACCTGGTGAGCAAATCGAGCGGGCGATGGCGCTCGCCGCCATCATCGCGCGCAATGCGCCGCTCGGCATCCAGGTCACCAAGGAAGCGGCGGCCAAATATGTCGAGGGGGGCGAGGCGGCGGCGATCGCCTACATCCCGAACATTCGCGGCCGCGTGCTCGGCAGTGGCGACGCGAAGGAGGGCATTCAATCCTTCATCGAGCGGCGGGCGGCCGTCTTTCAGGGACGCTGATCATCCGCGCGAGGCGCGATCGAGCTTCGAGAGGATCTCCAGCGTGGCCTCGTCGCGTTCGCCCGCGAAATATCGGGCGAGCGCTTCTGCGAAAATGGGCTCATCGGACACCTCGGCGAACAGCGTCATGGACGAGCGGAACTTGGCATCGTCGGGGGCGCCGAGGATCGTGTTGATGGTCCGTCCCTGAACGGCGAGCACGAGCCTGGTGCATTCGCTCAGGCGTCCCCCGAGGATGGGGTGGGCGAGATAGGCCTCGGCCTCTGCCCGGGAGCCGATCGCGTAGCGCTGCGACATGGCGCTGAGGCCGAGGCCGGCGACCTGGGGGAAGACGAACCACATCCAGTGAGTCTGCTTCCGGCCGCGGGCCAGCTCCCCCTGGACGTCGTGATAGACCGGGTCCTGGGCCTGGACGAAGCGCTTTAGATCGAAAGGATCGGTCATTGGATACCTTAGAGAGCCTTGCCGGCCGCGATTATGCCTAACTTTTGGCTCCGGAGTTAGTCAAGCAGCGTAACCATCTGAAATCATTACACAAAATAATTAGCCCGATTGCTCGGGCTAACATTGGGCTAACGGGGTGATGTTGAACATCGTGAAAGGCTGTTAGCCCGCGACCTTCACCGGGCGCGGGAGCGAGCGCGGACGGCCCTTCGTGTTGCGGGCGCGCATCGCCTGCGCCAGCGCCGATTTCGGGTCACGCAGGTCGCGCTGCCACGCCATGACCTCGTCCTTGAACCACAGCTTCCGGTGGGGCGAGATCGCCTCGCCACGAGGAAAGACACCGTCCCGCTCCATGCGAAAAAGCGTCGTGCGGCTGACGGGGATCAGCGCGAGCACCTGCTCGGCCGTGATCATCTCGCGAACGTCTTCTTGGTCTTCGCTCATGGCTGGGCTCCTATCGTTTGCAGACGGGCGGCGGCAGGCCAGCGGCCAGATGCCCCTCGCGCTTGTTGGTTTCCTCGACGAACGCCAGCGCCTGGAGATGATCCCTGAGGTGCCGGACGGCGTCGGCGGCTTGCGGGTAGGCGATGTGGTTCTGCGTGATGCGGTCGATGTGCAGGACCAGATCGCGCGGTGGGCTCGGGTGCCCGGCGCCCAGCTGCGGCAGCGGGTCCGCCATCGAGGCGGGGGCCCAGTCCTGCGTGTAGTCGCAGTGCGGGCAGACCCAGCCGCGCCGGGTCGCCACCAAGGCGCGGTCGGCGCCGATATGCACCGCCGGGCAGGTGAACTCGTGGAACAGGCCCGACCGCTGGAAGGCGTTGAGCCGGTCCACGACGGTGGGCCCCCACGGGGCCCTGATCTTGTCGTCGTCAGCCATGGTGCCCCCGCAGCGATTCGAGACCATTGTCGGTGATGGCGTAGCTGATCGGGTCGTAGCGCTTGCGATGCGGGTCGATCTCGATCAGCCCGCGCACCATCAGCACGGAGCGGATGATGCTCGGCGGGATGCCCGGCCGATTGGGGCCGGTCGGGCTGTTGTCCTTGAACCAGTTGAGAGCCTTGCGCTCGTTGAGTGTCAGCGGGCGCTCGGGCTTCGCCGGGGCCGGTGCAGGCGCGGGCGCGTCAACATCGCCATAGCCCATGAACGTTTCTGCTTCGGCCATGATCAGAGCCTCAGGACGCGCTGGGCGACTTCGTCGATGGTGTCGCCGATCCGCGAGACCTCGTCGTTGACGCGCAGGCAGACCTCGACCTGTTCCTGTAGCGTGCCCTTGGCGGCAGCGCCGCCGACCAGCACCTGCTGCTTCAGCGCGTGCAGCTGCTTCTCCAGCCCGTCGATCTGCTCGCAGACATCGCCGACGACCTTGTCGATCAGCGCGTTGATGGCGTCGCGCTGCGGCGCGCCGGGCGACGGCGGCTGCACCATTGGCTGGACCGGCGGGGCAGCGGTGCGCGGCGGATAGATGCGCGTGGCGTCGCGGTCGATCTCGTCGCGCATCGCGGCGAGCCGTTCACGGTCGTTGTAGATGCTCTGTCGGGATTGTGGTTCGTGCATGACGCAAACTCCCCTTGCTCTCAGAACGAGAGCGAGGAGCCTACATCGTGATTAGTACGAAACTCAAGAAGTGCAGAAACTAAGAACTCAGGCTGCGGACTTTGCCGGTCGCGCTTGCTTCGGCCGCTTCTTCCTTGGCCTCTGCTTTTTCTTGAGGCTTTCCAGCTTCATTTTCGCGGCCTCGAACTCGGCTTCGGCCTTTTCGCGCTCGCGCTTGGTCGCTTCGGCGGCCTGTAGCTTCCTTGTGAATTGCGGTGATAAGTTCCCGGTGTCACCCCACCACAGCCACTCGGCGAGGCTCTCGCCCGTCTGCGCCTTGAGAATGAAGGCTATTTCTCGGGGGATCGGGTAGCCGCGCTCGTAATTGTTCCAGCGCTTCATGTCGATCTTCAGCTTGTCCGCGATCACTTGCTGGCTGCCTGCGGCGACCGCTTCGCGCAGCAGTCTCAATCGAGACTTGTAGCCCTCGAAATCTTCCTCAAACCCCTTGATCTTCTTCATCCTTCGCTCCCATGGCCGCCGCCGCTGGCCAGACTAACCATTACGCAATTAACAAACGCCATACAACCAACGGGTGGGACGCTATCGCACTTATTACGCAAGCGCAACGACCCGGCGTAGCCATGTTGCTTTTGTGCATTTCCGCCGTCATCGTATTAGTGACGAATTTTGTAACGTCACGACCAATGAGATCGAAAATGCGCAAACTGAAGACCGCCAAGGCGGTGGTCGCGCACCTCGGCGGCCTGCCGAAGGTGGCGACCCTGACCGACACCAACATCAACACCGCGAAGAACTGGCCGGGCCGCAAGAAGGCGTTTCCCGCCGCGACCTATGTCGTCATGCACCGTGCCCTGCGGCGGCGCCGGGCGACGGCCAATCCGCTCCTGTGGGGCATGCGCGGTCTGGAGTGACGCGCATGGGGATGAGCCTCGACCGCTGGAACATCGAGATGCGTCCGTCGCTCGATGAAATCCGTTGGCACGCCCACCGCATCATGCAGCACGTCGATGCGCTGCCGGTGCAGGCCGATTTCGAGACGCTCGCCGAAGGCGACATGAAACTGTGCGAGCAGGCGCTCACGCAGGCTCTCGGCCGCGTCTCCCGCGCGCTCAAGACGTACAGGGAGAAGCCCCGTGACACTGGAACTGGTGCATAGCGCACTGACCATCGAGATGGAGCAGCGCGTGCTGCGCATGCAGAGCGACGCGCTGATCCTGAAGAACGAGATGACCAAGGCGCAGGCCCGCGCCGTGTTTCTGATCCTGCAGGACGCCCGCGACAATCTCTCGCGCGTGCTGGATCGCGCCGAATGGGAGGGAGTGATGAAGCGATGAACGAACAAGAAGCCGACATGTTGCGCGGCGAGATCGAGCGGCTGATCCACGACTATCCCGAGATCGCGGAGGACGAGGTGCTGCGCGCCGACATGCTCGACGGCGAAACCGCGATCTCCGACGTGCTCACCGATCTGATCCGCATGGCTGAGGACGCCAAGGCGATGCGCGACGCGACCAAGTCGCGCCAGGACGACCTCAAGGCGCGGGCGCAGCGCTTCGACCGGCGCGTCGAGTTCGTGCGCTCGCTGATGCTGGCCATCCTCGATGCCGCCAACCTGCGCAAGGTCGAGCTGCCGGAAGGCACGATTTTCCTGCGCAACAACGCCCAGCAGATCGTCGGCGAGATCGACCCGGCCGTGCTGCCGGACGATCTCGTCAAGATCGAGCGTAAGGCCGACCGCGCCGCCATCAAGGACGCACTGAAGGCCGGACGTGATCTGCCCGGCCTCGTGCTCAGCAATTCCCCGCCGTCCGTCGTCGTCACCGTGAAATAGGAGAGAAGGTCAAATGGCGAAGAACCAGCATCGCATCCATCGCTTGGATTACATCCGCATCAACGACAAGTTACGCGAGGTCATCGAGCGCCTCGACGACACGACCTGCAAATACAAGGACGCGTGGGACGACACCCGTGTCGCCCGTGAGTTGAAGCTGCCGCTCAACTCGGTCGGCAACCTGCGCCGTGAAGCCTACGGCAACCTGCCGAACGGTGGCGGTCGCACCGACACCGGCCGCCTCAAGAGCGACGTCGAGGGCATGCTGAAGCTGCTGGAGGAGGAGCGTGCGGCGAAGGAGGAACTGCAGCAGACCGTCAGCGAGCAGCAGACCATGATCCTCAACCTCGCCAACGCCGTCGAGAAGGTCACGCGCAACTTCGACGACCTGAACAGCAAGGTCAGCAAGCTGGTCGCGAGCCTCGTCATCAAGGGCTACCACGACCTGCGTCACCTCGATGCCAAGCAGCCTCCCGCAGCACACTGAGGTGAGCCATGACGTTCAACGACGACCAGAAGGCCTCGCTCGGCGCGCCGCTCAACCGCGCGCAGGTGAAGGCGCGCAAGCAGGGCGGGCGCACGTTCAGCTACATCGAGGGCTGGCACGTCATCGCCGAAGCCAATCGCATCTTCGGCTTCGACGGCTGGCAGCGCGAGACCATCGAGACCAAGTGCGTCACGGAAGCCGCGCGCGAGATCGGTGAGAACAAGGCGCCGGGCTTCGGCGTCACCTACAACGCCAAGGTCCGCGTCACGGTGGGCGACATCGTGCGCGAGGGCTGCGGCACCGGCCACGGCATCGACCGCGATCTCGGCCTCGCGCACGAGAGCGCGCTGAAGGAAGCCGAGACCGACGCAATGAAGCGAGCCTTCATGACGTTCGGCAACCCGTTCGGCCTCGCGCTCTACGACAAGGAGCAGGCGAATGTGATGGACGAGAGCGAGATGCGCCTTGCCGCTGAAGTGGCGGCGAAGCGGCAGTCGTTCCTCGAACACTACAAGGCGTCCATCGAGGGTTACACCGACGCGGAGAAGCTGAAGGCGTTCTGGAGCAGCGATGGGCAGAAGGCGGCGCGTCGCGCCTATCAGCTGCTGCCTGACGATGTCGAGATGCTGAAGGGGCTGGTGGTCGCCAAGGTGGCCAAGCTGGGAGGCGGCAATGCAGCGTCCTGACGCCTTCGAGCACGCCAGCATCCAGTGGGGCGACGACGGCAAAAGCGTGCGCGGGCTGATCGTGCGCTGTCCTTGCGGCGCGTGCGAGAAGCTGCCGCTGGGTGGCTCCCGCTTCGTCACGTCGGAACCCGATAGCGCGGCGCGCGAGCATCAGGCCGTGCGGCGCAGGCTGGTGCCGAAGGGATGGTTCATCGGTCGCGCTCGCCGTGAACACCGCTGCCCGCAATGCAATGCGCTGCGCACGACCAGCCAGCACATGCCGCGCCCCTCGCTGCCGAAGCAGATGCCGGTCGAACCGCCACTGCTCAGCCTGGCGCAGCAGGTCGCGCCCGACATCAAGCGCATCATGGCGCTCGCGGAGCAGATCGGTCAGCGGCAGATCAGGAAGGCAAAGCGATGAATCTCGCCGATCTGGCACGCCGCAACGCGATCTCCCTGGAGGTCAGGAAGGACGGGCTGACGCAGCGCCAGTCCGGCGACTGGCAGCTGCGCCTGACCATCGCAGCCATCGACATGGACAGCCGCATCACGCAGGCGCCAATGGGTACGCGCTTCGCCGCCGTACTCGTCGAGATCAACGACGACGAGAGCCCGGTCGATCACGCCAGCGAGGAGCGCGACAAGTGGCGCGACCTCGGGCCCGCGAAGCAGGCGGGCATGCGCTGCAAGGAGCCTGTCTTCTGGGCGTTCATGCGGGAGCGCTACCACTTTCCGATCAGGAACGAGGACGACTGTGCCACCGCCGTCCGCGACATCTGCGGCGTCGATAGCCGCGCCGATCTGTCGAAGCCCGGCAAGACCAGCGAGCGGCAGCGCTGGTTCGACATCGATTGCGCATTTCAAGCATGGAAGGTGAGGGAACATGGATAATCGGCAGAACGTGCTGGTGAACGACGCGACAGACAACGAACTGCGCAAGACGGTCAACTGATGCAGCGCGACCCACGGCAGCGCGACGAGCGGTACCTCGCCTACATCCGCACGCTGCCGTGCTGCATCTGTGGTGACAACACCTCGACCGAAGCCGCGCATCTTCGCGTCGGACTGATCTCTGCCAGCACGCCGAAACGCGCGACCGGCATGGGTGAAAAGAGCAGTGACAAGTGGGCGCTGCCGCTTTGCTCGCGGCACCACCGCGAGCAGCACAGGATGAATGAACTCGAGTTCTGGGCGAGCTACGGCATCAACCCGTTCGAGCTGGCGATCTCACTCAGGAGACCGGCGTGAAGAAGCGATACTCGATCTGGGTGCGCGAAATCGGCTCCGACCACGATGTCGAGCTGATGCAGTGCGACAGCAACCCGCAGCCGCTGGTCGCGGCGTTGTACGGCAAGCGGCTCAACACCACCAAGGAAGGCGCGCGCAAGAGGACGACTATGTCGCGCTACGTCACCATCAGGGTCGTCGATAATCACGCGGAGACGTGACATGGGGTCGATGAAGGACAAGCTGGGCGACATACCCTACAGCCCGGTGCCTGTGCAGGCATTCGACGGCGCGACCTACGAGGCTGGCGGCGACTACCTGCGCCTTACCGGCCAGCTGGCGCGCGTCTACAGCCTGATGAAGGACGGGCAGTGGCGCTCGCTCCAGCAGATCGCCGACGTGGCGGGCGGCAGCGAGGCGGCCTGCAGCGCGCGGCTGCGTGACCTGCGCAAGCCCAAGTATGGCGCACACAACGTCCTGCGTACGCGGGTGACGGGTGGATTGTGGCGCTATCGCATGGTTTCGCGCAACGCATAGGAGTGAAGCATGCGCGGCTCGAAGTCGCTCCACCCCGCGTTCCCGTTCCTCAACTCGGTCTGGGAAGACATCGTCTACGATCTCGGCGACCGCGAGATCGTCGCGCTGTGGCGGCTCGTGCGCTGGTATTGCGACAGCGGGCCTTTGCCGAACGACGACCAGATGCTCGCGCAAGTCGCGCGCGTCGATAAGCGCACATGGGTGAGGGCGGTGCGCCCGAAACTGGCGATCAAATTTTCGAGCATCGGCAGCCACTGGCACTGGGCCGAGATCGACACCAAGATCGCCGACTATCAAAAGAAAATCGGGGATAAGCGGAAGGGTGCGGCTTCGACCAATATGAAGCGCTGGGGCAATTCCGGTCTCCGTTGCAAGCACCGCTGGCAGGACGGCGTGTGTCTCAATTGCGGCCGCACTTTGCGGTTAATTCGTTGATCGGACTCGATGGGGCTGTCGCTGCAGCGACAGCATTTGCCATCGCTGCAGCGACACCGGGAGTGTCGCTCTAGCGGTCGCTCATATGTAAATATAAAAAAACAAACACCTTCTCTGGAGCTGGAGGCGCAGAGGCTTTGCGATGGGAGCGCGCGGATGTAGCGTGCCCCTTGCTTTTCAGTGAGACCGCAGATGCAGTCACCCCTCGACGACGCTGGGCCGACCCAGGAGCGGCTCGCCAAGGCGGGCGAGTTCTTCAACGTCGCCGGACGGTCCCGCTCATCCCGCCGCATCACCATGATGGATGACCCGCTGGGGCGGTCGCTGATGCGCCGGATCATTTCCCCGCTCGAATACTCGTCCCTGCGCCGCTACGCGCTGCACTGGGCTGCAGCGGGCCTGCAGGGACCGTTGAACAGCGTTGATCTGAACCGCATCTACGCCTTCGATCCCGGCGCCATGTCGGGCCTGGCCAAGACCGAAGCCCAGCTCCACCACAAGCAGACCTACTACGGCGCAAAGCAAGCGATTGGCTTCCGGCCCTCGTTCGTGGCCGATCAGGTGGCGTGCTTCGGCAGGGGGCTGCAGGAGACCGGCGAGAGCCTCGGGATGCGGTCGCCCTACCGGGCGCGCCAGAAGGCAGCGGAGCTGCTGTCGGACGCGGGCCACCGGCTGTGCGCGTTCTTCGACGCCTTGCGCTGAGGGGCGAATTGGGCGACAGTTTCGCCAGCTCACGCAACTGCGCCTTGGCGTGATGGATGAGCTGAAAATCCCGGTGCCGCCCTCCGGGGTTTTGACGTTTCGAGGCCTGGCGGCGTCAGCGTGATTGGTGACTACGTCCGCTTTGCTCCTATCGCGACCAAGTTCGGTGTGGCGGCACAATGTCGCGATGGGCCAATAGGCGACCTTCAATCCTCTGAAAGGAGTAAGCGCTCCAGCGAGACTGTGGCGCAGGCTGAAGCCACGACTCGGCCTTCGTCGTCTCGCACCTCAATCTTGGTTAAACCGGTCCTGCGGTTGCGGGCGTCATCGAGGATAGCTTGGCCTAGAGTCTCAAGGGCTAACGTCTCGGCCGCGCCTACATCGACAACATCAATCCCGTCGTCATCGATAACAACGCCGCCGTCATGATGGATATCGAAGTGGTAAAGCGGCATCGGCGCCCCGCGTCCTGTATTTTCTTAAGGTTCACTCCATTCGGGGACAGCGGACCGCTCAGTTCTGGGAACGAACGACCTCCGGCTTATCAGTATTGATCAGCCGGAAACGAGGCACAGCCAGCTTGTCAGGTAAAACGCGAGCGGGTGTGAGTTTCGAATCAGATCGCGTTGCCCGCTTGCAGTTGGGGCACACGAAAAGGCTTGCGATTATTGGTGCGGGCGCGTCTCGAACAAGCTCCGATCGAAACCACCTCATGGCGGTTTGGCAATTCGGGCAATCCGTAGCTTCCAAGTGTTCCGCAGCTTGCTTCAGCACGTCCATTGCCGCCCCCATGTTCGGGAAAAAGTAGCATGGCAACGAGCGGCGTACAGTACCAAAAGATACGCTCAGCAATGACAGATGTTAAATTGAGGTACGGGGAACTTTGCGGGCGATCCGCTTCGAGAGCTTGAGTCTAGGCGCGAGCGGGGAAGTAGCGGCCCTATGACTTTCGGCGCCTTGATCGAGCGATACCGCAGATTGTCGGACTGCTAACGGCCGCCAAGGGGCGCACGTAAGATGTAGCCTCACGCGAGGCGGTTGAGGGCTGGGTAGGCACAGCCCCAATACGTCGTTCCGCCTCTTCGACTCGAAGGCGTAGATCTTCCAAATCTGACAGTTGGGAAGAGAGGTCGTTCAGCCGTTGGACCAAAAGGATCGTGCGAGAGTCCTGCATCAACATCTCCCGCTTGCCGCGAAGACCGCAGCTTCGTGCGTATGCGGCGTGATGAAGCTGGCGTTGTCGCCCTAGGGGATGGGGCGACGGGAAAACAAGATACCCGTCCAACCGTTCCACTTTCCGCTGGCACTATGACTTTCGGCATATGGCCCTAGCGGCGCGAGAACGCCCATAAGTCCTGAACCGATTGGTGAAGAGACTTAGCTGGTGCCCCGGCCAAATCTCGTTTCTTGGCGGAGGTGCTTGGATGTCCTTTGACGCGATGGCCGCGGCGGTCGATTGGCTAGACGCCTACCGTGCCGGCGATGTTGAGAACATTCTGCAAATGTACGCTGAAGATGCCGTCATCCTCTGCGGCTGCGGCGGCATGAAGACGATTACAGGGTCCGAAGGTCGCCGCGCGTATTGGGTCGACCGGATGGTCGAATATCCCGCGTCGAGGCTCGACAACCTGCAGCAGGCCAGTGAAGGAGCTCTGATCTCTTACCTTGCGCGCGACGGCCTGGTCAGCGCGGTCTTGAGGTTCAATGCCGCTGGCCAGATATCGGCACAGACCTGCGGGCCTTCCGACTGAGGTGCGAAAAGGCACCAGCTCGCGGGCAATGGATGCAAGCTGGTGCCTTTCCTCCCGCGCTCGGGAAAACGTGGCAAATGATCTATGGTTCCGAACCCCGGGGCCCGATGGCTAATGAAAGTCGTCAAAACGGGCGCGATATAGCCGAGCGCATGCTCTTAGACGCGCCCGGCCAAGTCAGCATTGGCACATTGTCGGTTCGATTATCGCTCGATCTCGGGGAGTTGCTCGGGTGTGACCTTCGCTTGCAGCATCAAGCGCACCAGAATGGCGATGTGCGTGGGCACGAGGCCGTAGGTCTCGGCGATCCACGAGCGCACCGTGCGCGGGGTGGAGGCGATGGCGCGGGCGAAAGCGGACTGGCGGTTCTCGCCGAAAATCTTGACGAGGGTGGCGTCCAGCTCCGCGCCGGTCATGGGGGCGTTGAGAGGCTTACGCGGCGGCATCGAGCGGCACCTTTGGCTGCAGGCGGGCGATCAGGCGGATGACTTGGGCAGACTGCCACGAGGAGCCTTCAGCGGTGGTGATGCCGCGCGCATTGAGGTGCGCGGCGATCTGGCGCGACGACTGACACATGAGCGGCTCGACGGTCTCGCGCAGGCTCTCGGCAAACGCGGCGGCGGCGGCGGCCTTGCTCTGGCCAGCGTTGGGCGCGCCCAGCTTGACGCCGCGCGCCTTGCAGGCGGCGAGCGCCGCCTTGGTGCGGTCGCTGATGTCCTGCCGCTCCTTCTCGGCGACGGCGAGCATGATGTGGAGCTGGAAGTTGTCGGCATGCGGCATGGCGGCGACGCGGAAGCCAACCCGGCGCGACATCAGCCCGGAGCCGAAGTGAACGTCGCGGGTGAGGCGGTCCAGCTTGGCGACGATCACCGTGCCCTTGGTCTTGGTCGCCAGCTCGATGGCGGCGGCGAGCTGCGGGCGGGTCTCCAGCGCGTCGGCGCCCTTGGCGGTCTCGATCTCAACGAAGGTCTCGGCGATCTCGAAACCCTCGGCGGCGGCGAAGGCGGCGATGGCGGCCTGCTGCGCCTCAAGGCCGAGACCGGAGCGGCCCTGCTTCTGGGTGGAGACGCGGATGTAGGCGACGGCGGTCTTCATGGGGTGCTCCATGGTTGCCATCGCGTTATAGGAAGTAAATTCCTATTCCGTCAAGCCGGACGGGCAGCTTTACAGTCCAACGCCAGTCCCTGGGCGAGCGCTGGCTGGCATAACGCTCAGACCCTAATCCAATTTCCGCAGCTTTACGTAGGCTCTGAAAACGGGATCGGCAAACTCGTAGTGCCCGCGCTGCTCGCCCTTTATGAGCGCGGGGCCATATCTCTCCTCGACCAACCGTGGCATAAGCTGATCTATATACTCGATGCCCAGGCCTTGTGCTGTCGTGCGTGTCCTTTGCAAAACGACCCGTCCAACTTCGTCATTGTAGAGTGTTGCTTCCCCCTGTTGCTCGGCTAGCAGTGTGAGGAGCATTGCCCGTTCTTTGCCGCGTCCGATTGCGAGCTGATATTGCTCTTCAAGGTTGGGGAATGATTTTCCCTCCCTGATCTTACCGAGTACTTCGCCGAAAATCTTCTCGTCGATGTTGTTGGAGCCAACTTCGTTTCCGTATTGGACGGACGATTTGCCAATCAGTTGCGCGAAGTAGGGAAGGCCTTCGCTGAGTTCGACGATCTGCTCCACTACCTTCTTTGCGAAGCTCACTTTCCCGCGAAAGAGTTCGGTCGCTGTCGTAAAAATTTGCCTCGTTTCGTCTCCGCTCATCGGCCTGACGTGTATCGCGCCTTGCTCGATGAGCCTGGCTACGGATTTATGGTCTTTAATCAGTGCGCCGATGTCAGCGCCGATGCCGCAAACGCCAAACTTTACCGTGGGTGATGTCAATGATTTGATCAGTGAGCCCATGCCGAATTTTGTGCCGATAACGTCAAACTCATCAAGCAGGATCAACACGCCGTCGCGCTTCGACCACATGCGATTATTTGCATCAACTGACCCGCTCACAAAATTTCTAAACGACTGAATGGTGTCGTTTGGCACCACGCTCGAATATTTTTGAGAGTCCGATCCTTTGACGCCCCACTTGATCAGCTTGAGGTCCAATCCAGCGGAAGCTTCATCAGATCGGGAGAACTCCGAGAGCTCTTTGCCAGCGTCCGGCACAAGGCGGAGCAGACCGTCCTCGGGATCAGTGTCGTTGCACAAGCGACGAATTAGTTCGTCGGTATTATTGATGTTTGAATCACAAGCGTAATAGACCGTGTAGTACCGCCTCGGATGACGCGGGATAAGGTGGGCAAGACCTGCCTTTTGCGCGATATCATAATTGCCGTTGGCCATCTGCTGAACTTGGCGAACCAACGATGATTTTCCGACTCCTCGCTTTCCATAGACTGCGATCACGCCTTCTCTGGCATTGAGGGCGTTCATGCAGCTTTGGATGAGGTCTGAGCGCCCTACGAAGCGCTTAGGATCGCGGATGACGCTCGATGTGAAACCGATTTCGGGGTCGACGAATTCAAACATTTTGGACACCGGCAATGAGTGATTCGCTCCAAGATGCCTCCGAACGCATAGCGTTGCAATCGCTGGTTGCCAGAAATTCCAGCTGTTGTGAGCATGACTTCACTGGGCGCTGAGCAGTCTAGAGATGGTGTCGAACCGGATGTGGTCCATGACCGGTACGAGTAATAGGGGACGGTGCAGAAGGCGCGGCATCGACGTGACGTGGCGGCGGGCGTCCAGGCTGCGTTCGAGGACGACCGCAGCGCCTGCTGTGAGGTGCTGGCCCATTGGCACCGCACCATCGAGACCGACCGTGCTTATCGCCGTGTCGGCCCAGACGGCAGCGGAGCGCCAGGGATGAGTAGCACTTGGGAAAGCGGCCCCGGCTGGAGGTCGCCATAACGAGGGCCGAGGCCGCCCCACCAGCTCCCGCAAGGTAGAGCCAGCGACCAGAGAACCCTCCGCAGGGTCTGCCGTTCCTACCGTGGCGGAATGCAGCAAGGAGCAGGCAAAGGAGGCGGCCCCGACGACGGATTGTGCGATCCGGAGTAGGCCCAAGGCCGCCCCACCAGCTCTCGCTTTGGGTCAAGAGCCAGCGACCATAGAACCCACTGCACGCGGCAGTCGTTCCTACGGCTGGACACCGGAAGCAGGAGCGCTTGAGAAAGCGGCCCCGGCTTGGAGTTGAACGGCGGGGACGCCGAGGCCGCCGCCAACCCAACGCAGGTGGGTCGGCAACCTCAGAACCGCCGCACGGGTCTGCCGTTCCTATGACCAGCGAGCGGCAATCATGCTGACATTGATTGAGAGGAACCGTGGCACCGTTTAAGCAGACCACATTGCCAGCGCACTACAGGGGCGACCAGACCTTCGGGAGGCCGAGTGAGTATCGGCCTGAATACTGCCAGCTCGTGATCGAGAAGATGCGGGAGGGGATCAGCCTTGGGGCATTCGCCGGGGTGATCGGGGTCAGCCGGGACACGGTGTATCGATGGGTGAGGGAACACACCGACTTCTCTGACGCGGTGTCTCGCGCGCGGGCTGGCCAGCAGCTGGCCTGGGAGCTGAAGCTGCTGCGGTCGCGCAAGGGCGCGGAGACGAGCGCGAGTATCTTTGCGCTGAAGAACATCGCCCCCGACCAGTGGCGTGACGTGCGGTCGGTCGATCACCAGCACAGCATGAAGGTCGAAACCCTCACCGATGCGCAGCTCTACGCCATCGCCAGCCAGAAAGCGGGGGCGAATGGCACTGTGATCGAGGGAGAGTGGGCTCGAACTGACCTCGATCCGCAACGGTGAAACGCACGTTTCAGTGTTGCACCGTACTGAGAACGATGCTTGCCCTGGCGCACGACGCATGTGATCGCATCGCAATAGCGTAGACACTATCAATGGGGTAGGGGCGTGCCCCGGCCTAGGGGCTCCGGGGGAGGGAAAAATCGAGCCGGATAAGCATGCTTATTTGGACACCCCCCACCACATCACCCGCAACTCCAGAAATCCCCGCCCGCATCGGGGCCCCACCTTCGCCATGGTTACGACGTAACCAGTTCCAACGTAACCAGCGTAACCACCATGGACATCGCGACAGTCCACCTGATCGCCCGCCTTCGACGCCTGTTCAGCCGCCAGCCAGATGTGCTGACCGCCTGCGCGGAGTTGGAGCGGCTCCATCGTGTGGTTGCTGATCTGGAACGGCCGGGCAGGATGCTTGCCCCGGATGCTGCGTGCGCTGGTGCCGGGTCGGCATCCACCAGCGCGACAAACCCCAAGCGGGACCGGGCCGCCTATATGCGGGGCTACCGGAAACGGAAGGGGCGGGAAGACGCGCCCGGTTCCTAAGTAACAAAGTGGACAGTCCCTGCGACTAAACAGTGGCATTCGACGGCGATTTGGTCCGTGGCAGGAACGCATGCGCTCGACCAAGCTTGGTGTTGCGCTTCGGGCAAAATCTCGGAGCGCTTTGCAGTACTTCGCGGCTCCCGCTGCCCCCTCAGCTGGAGCCGTTTTTTTATCCTCGGTTTCTCCAGTCAGTATGCTCATCCAGATCACCGCCCCGCACTTCGTCGCCGCCTACGTCGTCGAGGATGGCAAGATCACCGAAGCCGCACCGATCCTGAAATGGGCGCTCGGCAAATCCGACAACGAGATGCGCGGCTACTGCGCACGCAAGAGTTGGCGCGCCTGCGTCGTCCCTCCACACCCATCCCCCAAGAATCTTTAATTCGTACCCTTTTCGACAGGGGCGTTTTGTGCGTACAAATGCGCAAGCCCCGACTTGCCGCCTAAGGCCGCCCCAAGGGCGGCATCATCGAGGCCTCGCCGGGTCGCGCGCGCAAGCCCCCCAGCCCCAGCGGCGCGGCCCGGCAACAATCATCGAGGACAGGCGATGATCGATCTGGACCACGAGATCAACCGCGATGTGCTCGTCGAGCGCATCGACGCTCTCCAGGACGCGCTGCAGTCCATCGTGCAGTGGTCCGAAGCCTATCCGCTCGATGTTTTCCCCGAACCCGATCTGAAGAAGGCACGCCAGCTGCTGGAAGCAGGCGGCGTCAGCCTCGACAGCGTGAGCGCGCACTGCATGCGCCACGTCATCACGTCGGTCGGCGAGATCGCGAGGAGGGCGCTCGATGAGTGACAAGGCCGTCGCCGCGCTGCGCGCCCACGTTGCCCGCCTGGAGGCCCGCGTCCATGCGATGGAGACGGTGCTGTTCAAGCTGTCGCCGTCCAAGGATGTCACGTATCTCGACAGCGTCGAGGCGGTGAAGCAGTTTCTGCGCAAGATCGACATCGATGCGATGCCGCCGCACGTCGCCACGTTCCTCCAGGAGCGGCTGCCGTCCGATTGGCGGCTGCTGTGCTCGCAGCACGGCTACCGGCAGACCTTCATGCTGCTGAAGGATGATCTCTCGATCATCGAGGCGCGCAGGAGGCTCGCATGACGACGAAACTGACGCGTGAGCAGTGCATCGATGTCATCCGCGACGAGCTGAAGCGCCAGCAGCGCGAGCGCAAGGTGTCGATTGTCGCCGCCGAGACGCCGACAAGTTCGAGGTGATGTGTGATCGACATCCACGCCATCGCCGAAGCGATTGCGGGGCGCGAATGAGCGACGAGTTCGACCGCATCATCGAGACCGCGCTCGACAAGTCGTTTCACAACGGCGTCGCCACCACGGTGGCGCTGTTCGAGCATTATGCGAGCCTCGGTTACTGCCCGTTCTGCTGCTTGCGCGAGGTCAGGAAGAAATTTCTGCTGCCGCAGCCGGAAGACACGCGGCAATGATGGCGCTCATCCTCAGCATGAAGTGGCTGCTGATGTCGTGGCTGGCTGAAACCCAGTTTTCGAAGGTGCTCTGCCTGTTCAATGCGAGCATTTTCCTGCTGATCGCAGCGGGAGGGCGCTGAACCGTGAAAGTGCTCGTCTGCGGCGGTCGCAAATTCACAAACTACGACGCTGCCGAGAAGTATCTTGACATGCTGAACTCGATCTACCGCTTCGCGCTGGTGATCCACGGCAATCAGCAGGGCGCGGACGCCTGCGCCGACCGCTGGGCGCGATCCCGGCACATCGACGTGCAGGCATTTCCTGCGGCGTGGGTCGAGCACGGCAATTCGGCCGGGCCGATCCGCAACGGCCGGATGCTGCGCGAGGGCAAGCCCGATCTGGTGGTCGCGTTTCCCGGCAATCGCGGCACGCGCGACATGCTCAAGCAGTCACGCCGCGTGCCGAACCTGAAAATCATCAACCTGGACGAGGCAAACGTCCGGACGGAAGTGGAGAGGCAATGGCGGACGGTTATGGACCGCTCGATCATCTCCGCTACCGGCGGGGCGTGTCCGAACCGCTGAGCAATCTCTCGCAGGATGCCGCCGAAACCGCAGCTGCGCGCGTGCGCCGCTCCGTGAAGTCGGAAGCCCGCCGCGCCTCCGCCCTGGAGGGCGGCGCCGACGCGGCCTCGATGGCCGCCGGTCTGGTGCCGGGTGCTGGCATCGCCGACGTGCTCGGCCTACTGCCCGATTTCGGGGGCGGCTACCAGCCGTCGTTCGGCCGCAACCTCATGAGCGGCAACTACCGCGACGCGGCGCTGCAGACGTTCGGGCTCGGCGGCGACATGATGCTGGCAACGCCCCTGGCGGCGCTCGGCATGGCCGCCAAGGGCGCGCGCGAGGCGTCGAGGCTGCCTATCGCTGCCGGTGACACGCGCGTCTCGACGCGCTTCCCGACCGCCGTGAAGGCGACGGAAGACCCGCTGCGAGAGCACCTGTCGATTGGCCTCAACGAGATGAAGGCCGACCCCGAGACCTTCGCGCACAACACCTCGATCCTGTCGCGCGCGCCGGGCTTCAGGCGGCTCGCCGAGATGGCGCCCGACGAGGCGGCCGACGCCTACATCAACCAAGCCAAGGGCAACATGCAGTTCCTGTATGAGAACTCGCCTGAGGTGATGAAGACGCGGGCGCCGCTCTGGTACGAAGGCGCCAACCGCATTTCGGATGCGCTCGCATCGCGCTGGGGCATCCCGCGCCAGAGCGCGTCGGCTGCCCTGGCTGCACTGTCGCCCCAGAAAGACTGGTTCATGAACGCGACGCTCGGCGAGCGCGTCGGCGACATCGTCATGAACAACCCGCGCGCCACCTCCGACATGGAGGCGTGGATCAGGTCGCAGCCGAAAGTCATGGCGGCCGACAATGCGGAGGAGATGCTGCGCCGGATCAGCGGCCAGCGGCTCGACCAGTTGAACCCAAAGGACGCTGCGCTGTTCGTCCGCGCCTTCGACGAGGCACACAACACGCGCAACTACCGCTCGATCCTCCCCGAAGGCGATTTCGGTGACTGGTTCACCACGCAGAGCGGCGACCCCAGCAAGGTCGCGTGGGGCACGTTCGGCGACATCGGCAAGGCGGTGAGCGCGATCCAGTCCGGCGGCGACATGGATACGATTTCGCGGCTGCTCGGCGAGAAGCACAAGGTGCGCTCGTTCTACAACAACATCGAGGTGCCCAACGACCCGCGCTTCGGCGACGTGACAGCGGACACCCATCAGGTCGCCGCCGCCCAGCTACGGCCACTGTCCGGCGCATCGGAGGCGGTGATCCAGCATCTCGCGTCAGGTGGCCCGGCGGGCTCGGTGAACTCGCGCTCCAGCGCGATCACGGGCGTGAAGGGCACTTACGGACTCGTGAACGACGCCACGCGTCAGTTCGCCGAGGATGCAGGTCTGCTCGGCCGGGCCGGTCAGTCGGCGACGTGGGAGCCGGTGCGCGAACTCTTCCCTGCGAAGTGGAAAACGGCTAAAAACAATGCAGCTGTTGACGACATCTGGGGGGCCTATGACCGTGGTGAAATTCCCATCGAACAAGCCCGAAAAGCGATCTTCGATCTTGCTGGCGGAATTGGAACGCCTGAGTGGGCACGAAGCGGCATTGGCGCAAGTTCTCCATATCAAGGATCGACTTACCGGTAGGCTCGCCAAAGAGTTCATCCAGATCAACTGGTGGGGCGAGGAGCCTGAGGTGATCGAATGCGAGGAGCAGCACATCATCGATCTGCTCAACGAGTACGACGCCGCTCGCGCAAGCGAGGCGCAGTAACTGCGCAACCTCAGCGAAACGCCGCTTGGTTTCTACGATTGTCAAGCAGGCTATCGCATTAAGCACGATACGCACTGCCGCAGCGGTTTTTGTTGCGGCCCTGATCAAAGTAGCGTGTGATGGTTTCCCTTCGGTGTGGGGAAGCTGCAATGTCAAAAGAAGAAGGACGGCACCACTACGCTCTGACTTCGGTCCTCGATGCATTCACCGACACGACGGGGGTGTCGGCCAAGCGGCTGGACAAGAAGCTCGGCCTTCCGAATTTCGTATCGCACGTCCACGACGGTGACGTGACCAGCAAGGAAATCAAGGCGGCCTTCAAGTTCATGGGCCGCTACTTCAGCAATGATCTCGGCGGAAGACGCCGCAGGGGAAATCCTGCGGCGAAAGCTGCTCCGCGCTAGTCTTGCGGAGTGGTGCATCGCGAACGGCTACACGCCCGCCCGTCACCACCGACTGCTGATCGACAAGCTGGAAGCGCTGGCGCGCGGCGACATCCCGCGCCTCGCGATCTTCATGCCGCCGGGCTCGGCCAAGTCCACCTACGCCTCGGTGCTGTTCCCGCCCTGGTGCATGGGGCAGCATCCGAAGGCGCAGTTTCTCGCCGCGTCGCACACCACCGAACTCGCTGAGCGCTGGGGCCGCCGCGTCCGCAAGGCGACGCGAAACGTGCCGACACCGATGATCGTGATGTTGCCGTCGTCGGTTGACGCGCGCAGATACTGGCAGCCGAACTTGTCGCTGATCTGGAAGACGATGGAGCAGCCCGTGAGATCCACCGGGTTATCGTCGAGGTCGATGATCTCGCCGAGATAGATGAAGCTTTCGCGATTTGTGCGCGGAGGAAAGGCGATGTGATACATGACGCCCTCACAGCTTCAGGTAAGCGGTCACGAGCAGCGTCGGCTGGACGTTGGCGTGCGGCTGATTGCCGGTGCCAGGGATCGCTCCCGAGAATGGATGCTGGTGGCGTGTGCTCGCGCCGCCCGTGTTCTGGGCAATGTCTTGAATTGCGACCGTGTACTGGTTGGTGCCGTCCTGATGCAGCCCGCCGCCGCGTTGCGTGTACGGGTGGGTGTGATCTGGCGCGTCATTGCCGGTGGTGCCGCTGAAAGCGAGCGTCGGCAGTTGCGTCAACGTGATCTGGTTGCTTTCCGAGCCGCCGCGCGCGCCGAGCACCGTCGCGGCCGTGCCGAAATAAGCCGCCGTCAGCCGACCGGCGGCGGGCGCGCCCATGTCATCGAGCGAACCGAAAACACACCCACGCGCGTCGGGCAGCGCGATCTGCTTGTTGGCCGCCCAGTCGGCCGCTGAACTTGCGCCGCGCGACGGGATGAGCGCGAGGTTGGCCTGCCGCATGTTGTCGAGCGCGCTGTGGGCGTCATCGACCAGCTCCTCGATGGGCGCGTTGCGCCGCATCTGGTCGCGCAGCGCCGCCGAGGCTTCGCCGCCCTCCTTGCCTGCGAGCCGGGCCGCGTCCACCGCCGCGCCGTACGCGCCGGTCGAGGTGCCCAAGACATGCGCCGCCGTCTTCAGCGTGCCGGTCCCGGCCAGCGTCGGCAGCGTCAGCGGGTCCACCACCTTGCTGGCGATGCCCGCCACCTTGGCGGCCCTGCCAGCCACGCCAGGAGCCCGCGCCAGGGCGGTAGAACCGCCCGAGAGCACCGTGGAGAGGTCGCCCGCGACGCCCACCGGATCGGTCGCCAGGGCGCGCTTGAAGCCTTCCATGCTGCCGTAGCGGTCGGCAAAGAACTGTCCAATCGCATCCGCCTTCGCCACGTCGTCGGTGCCGGACGCGAGCCCCAGCTTTTGCGCGAGCCCGTGGCCCGCGTCGCCGATGGCGCTGAGCGTGTCGATGGGGTGAATGAACGGCTGGATGATGTCGGAGCCGAACTGCGCCGCGCTGCCCGGCAGGTTCGCCAGCATCTGCCCAGGCACGTCGGACCAGGACAGCTCGCCGCCGTCCTGGCGGCGCTGCTGCGCGGCCAGTAGCTGGTCGGCCGTGAGCTGCTGCTGCGAGCCCTGCGGCGCGCCCTGGGGCGCCCGGTAGGCCTTGAGGAGGTCTTCCGTGCTCACGCCGCTGAGGTCGCCCTGGGGCTGCCTGTAGGCCCGCAGCAGCTCGTCGGTGGACACCTGAGACAGGTCGCTCACTTGATCGCTCCTCGCCTGCGCAACTCGGCCTCGATGGCGGCGCGGTTGCCAAGGTTGGCGCGGCTGGGCGCTGCGACCGGCGCCTCCAGCAGATTGCCGCCGCCCCGGCCACGGCCGAGCACCTCACCGATGTGGAAGAGGTGCCGCTCCAGCGCGTCGATCTTCGACGTAACGACGGCGGCGGTGTCCTTCGCGGTCAGGCGGTACTGCTCCGCGTTCTGCCGCGCCTCCGTCTCGTTCATGCCCGCGCCGGTCAGCATGCGGATCAGCGCCTCCGCACCGGAGTCGAGCATCCGCTTGGTCTCGCCGGGCGTGCCGAGGTTTGCGAGTGCCTTGGCGTGGTTCATGCCGTTGTCGATGCCGACATCGCCGCGCGCCACGCGCTGGCGCAGCTGCGGCAGCGTGCTGATGAACGACTTGCCCAGACCGATGCGCGCCGCGATCTCGTCGCCGATCTTCTCGCCCGTGCTGCCGGGGATCGGCTCGACGCCCTTCGACTTGTCGTTCGGATCGATCCAGCGCGAGTTGGCGGGCAGCTTGCCGTAGCGCGCGCCGTCGCCGCCGCCGCCATCGACAAAGGTGTTGGTGTTGGGATCGAAGACGCGCTGGTCCTCGCCGACCGTGAGCAGCTTCTGATGCGTCGGGATCACCGTGAAGCTGCCGTCGCGCTCGTTGTAGCGGATGACGCTGCCGTCGCCACCGGCAATGAACTTGTAGGTGCCGGGGTCGAGCATCTTCTGCAGGAACGCGTTCGCCACCGGCCGCGTCAGCGGGTTGCGATACAGCGCCGCGATCTGCTCGCGGCTGATGCCTGCGCTGCGCGCCTCAGTGTTCGGCGACGACAGGTTCTCGACCACGCGGTCGAATGCAGTCACCTGCGTCGGCTGCTCGCTCTGCGGCGCCGGACGCGACGTGCCTGCGGTGATTTCGGACGGCAGGCCCGCAGCACGGCTGAAGCGATCAGCATAGGACGACACCGAGGTGCCGAGGATGTCGCGGGCGTTCGGGTTGTGCATGCCGCGCTCGCCAGCGAACCACGCGCGCGCCGCGCCCTCCGGTCCATACTTCTGGACGTACTCACCGAACTTGCCGCGATAGACCGCATCCTGCGCAGCGGGGTTGACCAGGAACTGCTGCGGCGACAGCTCCTCGCCGAAATACTGCCGGGTCCAGTCGCGGACGTTCGAGCCCATCACCTGATAGCGGCCGTAGGCGCGGTCGCCGCCCTGCGTGGTCGGGCCGATCTTGCGGTAGTCGCCCTGCGGGCTGCCGCTCTCGATGGACGAGGTTGCGCGCGCATACCTGTCGAGATCGTCGTCCGCCGCCACGACGGGCGGCGTCGGCTGCAGCACGCTGGGCACCGGCATCGCGGTCGCGCCGGGGATCGGCACCATGGGCGGCGCCGAGATCGGCGGCTGCGGCGCAGCCTCTGCGGTCGCGCCAGGGAACGCCTCGAAGGCCTGGGCCACGCGCTGGTTCGGCGACAGCTCCGGCGGCGGCGCGGACGGTGCGCCAGGAAACTGCTCGAACGCCTGCGCGACGCGCTGGTTGGGCGTCAGCAGCGGCGGCAGCGCGAGCTGCTCCCTGGGCGCCGCAGGCGCCTGGGGAGCCTGCTGAGCGACCGCGCGCGGATGCGCGGGCTGATAGGCAGCGGGCTGCTGCTGGGCGCCGCCGCCATACAGCTGCGCGATCAGCTGCGCCGCCTCGTCCTGGTCGCGCTGGTCCTTGATGATCTGGCCAAGCCGGGCCAGGGGCGACCAGTCGATCTCGCCGACGAAGGAGCCCGGCATGTCGTAGCGGGAGGGGTTGATCGGCATGGCCTGACCTCAGAAAGCCGGATAGCCGGGCGTGGTCTGGAAGACGGACTGCGCTGCCTTCGAAGCGTCGGCGCCGTTGACGCCGAGCGCGTCGAGCCAGGTATCGCCTACGCGGCTGTATTTCGCGCCGAGCGCGGCGAGCGGATCGTAGGCGGCGATGCCCTTGTTGAGCGCGTCGGTGCCGGTGCCGTAGCCGGTCTTGAGATAGCCGAGCGCGTCGGTCTGGTACTGGGACGCGAGCGCCCGGTTCTTCTCCGCAGCCTCCCTCTCGGCGCCACCGCCGAATAGCGTATCGAAGAAACCAGCCATGTCAGTTTGCTCCAGCCTTGAACTGGCCTTGTGTCGCGTCCCAGATCAGCACTTGGTTGTTGGCAATCGCGGTGACGGCGGGCGGCGCTGCAGGCTTCACCGCAGGTCGCTTGAAATCGACGTAGCCGAACAGGTTGATGAAGGCCTCGATGGTCTTCAGCTTCTCGTACCAAGTCGGGTTGATGGTGCCGTCCGGCATCAGCAGCGGCACGTCGTAGGACGGCAGCGAAAATTTCGGCCTCATCGCAATACGTCCTGCAGCTGGTCGGCGCCCATGAACGCGAAGTCGAGACCGGCGCTTTCCTCGAACCGCCAGCGCACGCCCTGCACTTCCGCCTGACCCCAGATCGCCGCGCGCACGCGGCCATTCGTGATCGCCTGCTGCCCCATCTTGACGTTGCGCGGATTGCTCCAGTCCTGGCCGCCGTTGCGCGAGATCGAGATCGCGATCTCGGCGTCGGTCTCGTCGGGGTCGTGGCCGGTCGCGTCGCTCGCACCCTTGGTCAGGTACAGCTCGATGGCGTTGATGCGGACGGCTTGCGGGAACGAGCCGAACGGCCCGGTCTCGATCCGCATCCTGATCGGGGTGCCGAGTTCATAGCGGATGTTGGCGCTGATCTCGCACAGCGTCGCGCTGTCGCTGTCGCCGCACATCCACTTGCCATGCGCCTGGATCGGATAGAGCCCACGCCAGTAGTTCTTCAGCCACGAATTGCGCTCGTGCCATGTGCTGAGCGTGGTGTCGAAGACGTAGCACCACGTCGCGCCCTGGACGCTGACGAAGCCGTGGCCGCGCGAGACGAACACGCCGACGCGAATGGCGGTCTTGATCGGCTCGCGCTCGATCAGCGTGTCGAGGTCGCTGTTCGAGATCGGCGTGCAAGCATAACCGTCCAGGCGCGAGACGCGGAAATCGTCGCCCACCAGGAACAGCCCCTTGCCGAAGCCGTCTTCGGCGCCAGCGATGGCGGCGGGCCCGACGATGCCGCGCGGGATCGTTGCGATGTAGGAGAACGGGTAGCCGCTGTCGTTCTGGCCGCCCCACACCTCGATGGTCGAGGAGCCGCACAGCGCCAGCTGGCCGTTGCCGAGCGGCACCGGCCGGTACAGCGTGTCGGGCTTGCTCTCGGCCGTCGCCACGTCGAGCGTGTTGATGCTGGTGACGTTGACGCCGCTCGCGCGCGTGACGCCGTTGCCGTAGGTGAAGATGAAGAAGCCCCGGTGAAACACCACCGAATTCGGCTGGCCGACATTGGGGTCGGGATAGGCGACGACCGCGCCGCCGCCGTTGATCCAGAACGCGCCGTCGCCGGGACTGACGAAGACTACGTCGGCGTTGGCGGCGTTGTTGCGGGCGGCGAAGACGATGCCGATGCCGGGGATGCTGCCCGGCAGCAGCGTGCCCGCACCGCCCAGGATGCTGAACGAATAGACCGACGTGCCGAACACGCCATAGAACAGATTGTCCTTCTGCACGCCGCCGCGATAGCGGCCGGACGGCGCGGTGCCGAACAGGCCGAGGCCCGGCACCCTGAACCAGCCGTAAGGCTTGCCAGCGGTCGCGGGCAGCTTCTCGGGGTAGCAGTTGAGCACGCGACCGCCTGCGGTCTGCGGCTTCAGTCCTGGCGCTGACAGCAGGGGGAACGGAACGTCGGTCATCTAGAAATAGTTGCTCGCGAGCACTTCGTAGGTCGGCATCTGCGCGATCAGGTAACGCAGCCGCTGCTCGTGCTGCTGCACCGTGAGGAGGTCGAGCGGCTGGTTGGAGAATTCGGCCGCCGCGAAGATCGCGACCAGCCGCGCGAACGTGTCGAAGACGAGATCGGGGATCGCGTTGCGGTCGGCAATCACCACGATCTTCTCGATCTGGGCGATGACGCTATCGATGCTCTTGTCCAGCACCGTGTGCTCGACATCGCCGAGCGCCTCGCCGGGCACGTACTTGCCCAGGATCGCCGCCGCCTTGTTGACCGCCTCTTCGGCCGTGTAGGTGACCGGCATCTTACGTCACCAGCCGGATCGGCAGCGCCGGGCTGTTGCCACCAGCCACCTCACGAACATCGATGGCGATGGCGAACAGGCGCCCCGAAGGCTGCGGCTTCGGATGGTCGCGCGTGCCCGAGCGGAATTTCAGATGGGCGAGCGCACTGGTGATGTTGGAGGGGATCAGCACCGCGCTGCCGGGGATCACCTCGAACACGACCTCGCTGCCGTCGTGATAGTAGAGCGGGTTGAAGAACTGGCCGTCCGACGACACTTCGAACGTCAGCTGCGCAGCCGTCCAGTCGGCGGGCATGGTGATCCGCACGACATCGCCTGCGGTGCAATCCACCGCGTCCGACAGGCTCTCGCCTGCCGCAATGATCGGGCCGTCGATGATCTGGAGCGGCATGGTCGATCTCCACAAATGAAAAGGCCGCCCGAAGGCGGCCCGGCGTTACTTGTGCTTGTGCTTGGGGTCGGAGACCGTGTCGGCCTTGCCGCCCTCCTCGACCTTGAACAGCGGATTGTTCTTCAGCTTTTCGAGCCGCGCGTCGTCGAGATCAACGTCGGTCGCAACGCCGTCGAAGAAGGTGTAGCCCGCGTGCTCGCACACCTTGCTGTCGTCTTTCGGCGCCTTGTACGTGATGGTTGCCTTGGGCATTTCGTTCTCCTTACGATGGACGTTCCACATGAAACAATAAAAACGCGGGGCCGAAGCCCCGCGTTCCTTACTTCATGTAGCCTTCCATCAGGACGTTGATCGTCGGCGTGGCCGCGAGGCCCGCGCCCGCCACCGTCGCGGTCAGGAGGATGTCGGTGTCGTCGGTGAACTCGTAGAGCACGCCGCCCGCCGCCAGCGCCGGAAGCGCCGCACCGGCCTGCCCGATGTTCGAGGCCGCCATGAAGCGCGCATTGTTGCCCGCGTCACCGATGGCGAGCATCAGCGTGGCGCCGCTGTCGATGTCGCCGACCGTGCCGGTCCACGACATCAGAACGAAACCCTTGGGCACGCGCATGATCGCCGTCTGGGCGTTCAGCGCAATGTCAGCGGCGGTGAGCGTGAGAACGGGGCCGCCGAACACCTTCTTGGTGCGAGCGAAACCCTGGCCGCCAGCCTGCGGCTGACGGTATGCAGTGCGAGGAGCCATGATCATGATCTCGTCGAGAGGAAAATCCGCGCGGGCGGGTCCGTCCGCGCGGTCGCTGTCGTACCCTTCAGAGGAGGATTAGGCCGGGGTCGGCGCGGCGACGAAGCCGGTGACCATGCCCCAGTCCACGAGATCGCCCGCCGTGGCGTTCGGCACGGTGAGCGGAGCCTTGGCGATCTTGCCGACGCCGTACTGCGCCTCGATGCCGAGGCCGGTGACGAAGTCGTAGTCGCCGTCTTCCAGCTGCGTCGGGCGCGGCAGCTGGCCGGTGGCGTAGGCCATGGCGGCCTGACCGCAGAGGAAGAACGGCTCGACATCGACCGAGGCGGCGCCCGCCTGCTTCAACAGCAGGCGCTGCGTGATCTCCGGGATGTTCTTGTAGAGGATGCCGTCGTACTTCAGCGCACCACCCGTGAAGATCGGGTTGGTGGTGGTCGGTGAGCCCTCACGGGCGCGCGCGTCGCGGTTGGCCTGGAGCATCGCCGGGTCGTTCTGCAGCGACTGGAATGCACGGTCGCCCAGGAAGCAAACGTACATTTCCTCGTCCAGCTCCTCGATCTCCCAGGGGGTGATCTTGGGGCGGCCGTTGTAGACGCCGGGGTTGTTCGGATCGACACCGGACTGCTTCGCCAGCGACTTGGCGAGCGAGCCGATGGCGGCCGACATCTTGTCGGCGGCGCCATCGACGTTCAGCAGCGACGCCGCGACGGTCGCCGCGTAGTTGCCCAGCGCCGCGCCGTACAGCACGCGGTCGTAGTTGGCAACGTTCCAGCTGTTCTTCTGGGCAGCGGACGCAGCCGACCACTTCACGCCGTTGACGCGGTTGCCCGGCTCCTGGAGGCGGCCCGCCTGGATCGAGGCGGTCGGGATCGAGAGCAGCGTGTCAACGAGGTCGTCACGCACAATGCGCCGTGCCCAGCCGCGCAGCAGATCGCGGGCGGTGGAGCGGACGTTGAACGAGCTTTCCTTGTTGGACGCGCGGTTGTTGGCAACCGCGTTGCGTGCCCAGTCGGCCCAGATGGGGAAGCCGTAGCTGTCCATCATCTCTTCTTTGCCGCGCAGGGTGCCAGCACCGACGCCATCACCAGACAGCTGGTTGACGAGCGGGATGTTGACCTGCTTGCCGTCGCTTTCGAGAAGCACGCTGACGAGCGGCCCTATGCCAGCGCGGAAGCCGCTGCCCGCAAGCTGATCGAACTGGCCTCCAGCATCCCGCCCGTGCAGGATGGCCGCATCTACATCGAGAGAATCAACGCGCCGTTCCTCTTCACCCTCAAGGGCAGCGGCGCGGAATTCGGCGCAGGCATCGCCTACGCAGTCGCGAAGGGCTGGCTCGAACTGCACGAGAGCGGCACCTATGTGCGTCTGCTCTCGCCGGGCGAAGACCTTCTCAAGCGATGATCAGGCGGGCCGCGCGATCTTGAATTCAGGGCGAGCATCTCGCGCCGGGTCAGGGGCGCTCCGCTCCCTGGGCGAAAAAACAGCAGAAAGTTCTCTCAAGTCCGGGTGATGGTCCGGTTCGCTTGGTCGGCAATCGCCTTCTCAACTTCCGCGGCGAGGGTGTTCAGGTGCCCGGCCAACCGGTTGAATAACTCGCGTTTGTGAGGCTCGGTGGCAAGATCTCGAATGAGCGCGCACTCGGCGGCGTCCGTCCGCAGCTTTTCGGCCTGCGCTTGCATATCCTTCATGGATGCGTCCCTCCGCTTCTTCGAGTCGAAGTCGAAGAGTTTCCAATTCTGCCAGTTGAAAAGACAGTTCGTCTAGCCGTTGGGCAAAAAGGATCGCGCGAAAGTTCTGCATTGACGCCCCCACCACAAAAGCCACTCTCGAAATGACTACAAAGCAAAAGGCAGAACCGACGCAATCGCATTAAAGCATGTGAATCTTCGTCGCCCTTTGATTCCGAAACTGATATTTCGTCCTCCACTCTCAGGATTGGTGATCGAGTCCGTTCCCTGCGATCCGCGCAAATTCTCTAAAGAATGGCGCGACTAAAAAGGGCCCCAGCTCAGGGGGGCATGAAGCTGGGGCCCGCCCGTTGCCCTTTGCGTGAAGGGCTCGGGAAACTAAGCGATTCGACAGTGCAAATTTTTCAGCTGCCAGCAAAAGGCCCCAGCTCGGCAGTCGCGCCAAGCGCTCCATGCCAACTCTTCATCGTAACAGTTTCAGCGGCCTGCATCGCTCCTGCCGTTGGGGCTGCCATCGTCCCCGCCATTGCCCCAGCCATTGTTGCCACGACGTACCGCGCCTCCGCCGGAATGCGCAATCGCATCGGACGTGAGGGAGGTCGATAGCAGCACGGCGAGGGTCGGCGGAGTTACGGCGGCAAACTTTCCGCAGGATTTCAAAAATTCGCGCCGGTCATCGTCCGGGTTTGACATGGCAGGCTCCATCAGTTCGGAGAAACCAACATTAAATGTGAAATTTGGAATTAAAAGAATTAACGCATGTTAATAGACGGATCACAAAATGCTGCCAATCGGGAAAACTCTGCAATCTTGTCTGGTTCCCCGGGGGCGGGTTTGACTGCAGATACGGGCGACCATCGGCGTTGCCCCATGTTTTGATCCAGGTCATTCCTTAACCTGATCGGTGACACGGCTGAACGCCGGGTGCTTGCAGTTTCTTCACCTTGACGCAGTGCTCGCAGCGCCCGTCGCGGTAGGCGCGGTCGCCACGCTTGGACACCATGCGCTCCAGCCCCCCCGGCGAGTGCGGATCGACATCCCGGCCAGCAAAAGGCCCCGCCTCCAGGGTCGAGAGCCGGGGCCTAAAGCTGCCTAGGGGAAGGCAGCCAATTTGCCGTTGGGGACGGCATCGGGAAAATTCGGTAGGTGGCGAAGTGTTCCAGTGGGCCGCTGTCGCTACAGCTTCAGCGGCCAATATCGGTCTTAGATGTCGCCTCCCCCAAGACGTTATGCGGCCACTAACTCCTCATCGTACATGTGCTTAACTCTGTCTCGCATCACGGCGTAACACTCGCACGCCATCTTCTCCAGCCGTCCTCTGTTGACTTCGAGCATTCCTCGTCCGTCTGAAGAGATGCAGCCCGCCGCCCGAAGCCTGGCCATTGTTAGCGTCACGGTCGTTCGGCGCACCCCGAGAAGTTGGGCTAGCGCCTCCTGCGTGAGCTGAATGCGGTTGTCCGTAGTGCGGTCGCGAAGCTCAAGCAACCATCGAGCCATACGGCAATGCACCGGATGCACCGCATTGCAGGCCGCTGCGTTGTTGAGCTGCATCAATTGTGTGCGGAGATGGAGGCGGAGAACCCGTCTAACTGTGGTGCTTTGCTCAAAGGCAAGCTGCAACTGCGAGACTGGCACTTGGAGCGCGGCTCCGGCGACGTAGGCAGTTGCCGTGATTGGCGACCGCGAAGGACTTAGAATGGAAAGAGCCCCGACCGCTCCTTCCGAGCCCATGAGAGTTGACGCGACAATGTGCCCGTCTGACATTTCAACGAGGAACGCTATCGCCCCACTGAGGGGGAAATAGACTTGTTTGAACTCATCTCCCGTTCGCACCAATACCGCGCCAAAATCGAATGACGTTTTCCGGCTTTGGGGCGCGAGCAAGGTGAGTTCCTCGGGAGGCAATGCCTCCAGAAGTCTATTCCCAAGCCGAGGCAAGGGCGCCATCGTGAATGTTCCTTAATCGGGCAGAAACACCACTGTTCAAACCAGCGCTCGGAAGCCACGTTCCTATTAGGGGCAATTTTTGCAAATTTTCCGGGTGAGCCCAAACTTCGTTGGCGCCCCCGACGCCGGTCGGCGGCACCGGAGCAATGTCAGGCCGCTTGGCTTTCACCTCGCGCGAGCCGACCACGACGGCGCGGAGCAGCTGCCTTCTTTGCCGCCGCATCCTTGGCGGCCTTCTGAGCCGTCTTCCAGTGGACCCTCTTCGGCCGTTCGGGCTTTGCCTTCAGGCGCGCCTGTCCCCGGAATATCTCGACCTCATCACGGCTCTTCAAGTACTGCAGCTTCAGCTTGATCTGCTCGGCCGACAGGCCGGTGTCGCGCGGCAGCGTGTCGATGGTCACCCAGCGGTCGTGCGAGAGATACTCAACCAGCTTGACGCTGCGCGAGGAGGAGGGCGTCGGCGCCGCCTCGACCGGCTTGGGCACATAGGCGGCGATGTTGTCGCGCACGCCAGCAACGATCTTGTAGAGCCGCACCACCAGTTCGCTGAGGTCAGACATTTCGGCGCGCATCGCGGCGACCTGATCGGGGATCGGCAGCACGTCGGGCGTCGGCAGCGACATTGCCTTCTCGGCTTGCAGCACCTGCGGCTTCCTCGGCGGGGTGGACATTTTCAGGCTGACGTTGTCGGCGCGCAGCAGGCGGCGAACGTCAGCCCGGGTATTCATGCGTGATCGCCAGTCGCTGGTGGTTTTCGCGACGATGACCCGGCCACGCGGTTGGTGCCTTTTTCGTATTTCTGTATCTGCTGGAAGGAGAGGCCGAACTCGGCGCCGAGTTCTTGCTGGCTCATGTTCTTGGCGAGCCGCGCCAACCGCACGCGCGTGCCGATCTCGCGCTCGACATCGACTTCCACCTTCTTGCCCAGTCGCTCGACGCGCGCCACGCGCGCCTTCTTTTTCTTTGTCACGTTCATTGGCACGACCCCATCCTCCACTCTGGTTGCATGGTTTTCCTCGATGCAACCGCGCCTACGATTTTCAACCGGAGCGCGTTAACATAAGTGAATATCGGAACCAATCGCGGAGTCAACTGAAACAGCGGACTAAATACGACAACGCTGCGGCTATTCGTGGCCACATTGTGTCGCAGGATTTCGATTTCACCAATCTGGTGAAATCGGACTAATCACGAAGTGTATCGCGCAACAATGCGCGCAGCCGCTTCAGTTCAGTGAGGCAGGTCTCGATGGCCTTGATGTCGCGGTCAACATGCGCCTTCGACATCACGTAGCCGTCGAGCACGTCGAGGTCGGCGCAGTAGCGGCGTTTGCAGATTTCCACGGCGCCGTCCGTCAGCAATCGCTTCAGGTGGCGGTCCACCGTGCTGCGGGGCATCAGCAGCTTCTTGGCAAGGCCGCTGGCGGTGAGGGGTTTTCCGTCGCGCGTGGTCACCGACACCATCATCGAGACCATCATCAGTTCGAGCGCTGCGCCAAATCGCTTGGGCTGGCCGCGCGCGTAGCGCTTGAGGAAGATGCTGTGCAGCAGGTGAAGCAGCATCTTGTTGGCGGTGGCCGCAAGATCGGCCGGGCGCACTTTTCGGGTGGCGTGCATCGTCGTCGTCGTTCGTCAGGTCGCAGAAGTAGCCCGCGCCCCACGGGCAGGCTGCCTATATTTCCCGACACGCGTCTGGCAAAATGACAATTCTGACAACGTCTCGCCAGACACGAACGCGCCCTTGGTTTGTCCGGCATTTTCGCTGGGGCGGCGTGACAGCTACGGCAAAAACAAAAGCCCGCCATGCGGCGGGCTTCGTCGATTGTATGGATGCGATCCCTACAATCCAGTGTCAGGCGGCGTCGGCGATCTGCTTCGGCGGTGGCGGCAGCTGCTCGCTGGCCTGCGGCAGTTCGAGTATCTCACGCAGCGCGGCGTCGAGATCGTCGAGAGCCTTCACGCGCGGATCGACGATGTCGCGCGCGATGATCTTGACCGGCACGAGGTAATGCTTGCGGGTGACGACGGCGGCGTCCTTGTCCTTCGTCTTGTGCGTCATCACCTTGCCGATCTCGGCGTCGCTGTAGCCCAGCTGTTCAAGGATGCAGGCACCCGTGCGGCGCAGATCGTGCGGTGTGAGGTCGGGCGGCAGGCCGAGATATTCGGCAATGCCGATCTGGTCGCGATTGTCACCGGAGGCGCGCGTAAGGATGGTGAGCGACCGCTGCTCCATGTAGGGCTTTTTGGTCTGCGCCGCGCTGCGTGACTTGCGGCCACCGCGCGCTTTCGGGAAGGCGTATTCGCGGTTCGCATCCCCAATCGAAAACACCTCGCCGAGTATCTCGCGGGCAAGGCTGTTGAGCGGCTGCACCAAGTCGCGCGCCTTGGGCGAGCGGCGGCCCTTTGTGAGGGCGAGGGGGATGGTCACCGCATCGGCACCGATATCCTCGCGGCGGATGGCGACGACCTCTCCGGTGCGCAGCATGGTGACCAGCGACAGCTTGAAGACCAGCTTGGTCAGGCGGCGGCCGGGACACTTCGGGTCATCGAGGCCGAACCAGAGCGCGCGCAGTTGCTCGGCGGTGAGCACGCGACCGTCCTCGATCTCGGAGCGCTCGGTGACACGGTCGTCGCCCTTCAGGATCGGGCAGGGGTTCGCCGTCACGAACGCACGGTCGGGATGCAGGCCCCAGCCGAACATGGTGCGCAGGGTGGCCAGTACACTGTTGGCTTGCGCCGGGTGCTTCTCGGCAACGTAGGAGCGGTACAGGTCCATCACCTCCTGCCCGGTGATCTCGCTGACGACGCGGCTGCGCCACCACGCCAAAGGGCGCGACAGCTGGCTGCGAATGTTCTCGTGGCTCTCCTTGCGCGGCACGGCGCCCCAGCGGCGCAGCACCGGCTCGGCGCAGTAGGCGAGGTAGGCGTCATGCATCTGCTCGAATGTGCGGCCGGTGGACCGGGCGAGCGCCTGCACCTGCTTGCGCTCGGCGCTGAGGCTCTTGCCCCCCGCAACCAGCCCGGCGAGCCGGGTGGCCTCGACACGGGCGCGGGCGACCGACCAGTCCGGGTGCTCGCCGATCAGGTGCCACTCGCGCACCGGCTTGCCGGTCTCGGGGTGCAGGCGGTTCTTGTTGAGAAACTGATAGTAGAAGCTGAACACCCCGTTCGGGGTGGTGCGCAGCACGAAGCCTTTCTGGCCCCGCACCGGGTCGTCGCTGATGTTCTGACGGGTCGCGGAAGCTTTCAGGTGAGCGTCGGTGATGTACGGCATTGGTCCCCCAGAGTTAGGCAAAGACGCGTATCCTGGGCTAATCGAATCGCAGGAAACGCGCTGCAAGATGACGGAAAGGGAGTTCGGAGACTGAACCAGAAACCCTTGAATCGTAAGGCTTTCTGGTTTTTCTTCTTCGTGCCCTATTTCCGTTATAAAGCTGGCTCCCAATGTGGTAGCTGGTATAGAGTCTCCGGGTGGGGGTGGGCACCCCCGGGGGTCGATTTGGGGATCTGATGGTTTCCGACGCAGCACATGCCGAGAGGCTGTTGTCGCGCCGCCGTGTCGGGCGAGCCGAAAAGATTTTGCTGTCTCTGGCAGCGATCGCGCTGGCGCTTGGCGCTGCCGCGTGGGTTGCGGATATGGGCGACTCGACCCCGCTGGTGTCCGCCGCATTGCCGCCGACCAATGCCCCTTCATTCGAGGACCGTTTCGCGTCGGCCTCCGGCAATCCGCCCGCCCGCGAACTTGGCCTTCGGACCCTGGAGCGCTCTGCCCTGAATGCGGTGCAGCTCAAGCTTCGCGATGCCAAGGCGATGCTTGCCGAGAAGCTCCAGGGCGACGATTGGCGCTCGACCCTGACCGATGACGACCGGTCCACGGCCGACGAGACGAGGCCCTCGCAGCGGGCCGACGCCATCCCGATGCCGCGCTCGCGTCCGCCGCAGGCGGACTTCTCCGCCCAGATCGCCTCGAGCCAGGCCTATGCGGAGAGCAACCCCAGGGTCGACAACCGCAATTTCTTCGAAAGATTCACCGACAAGATCAAGCTGGCCTCGCTGACGCCCGGCGACGGCCTGTTCGCAAAGGCGCCCGATCTCGCCGCGCTCGGCTACGATTCGCGCACGGCGGTCTATGACATCTCGGCCAAGGCGGTCTATCTGCCGAGCGGCGTGGCGCTCGAGGCCCATTCCGGCCTGGGCGCGCTGATGGACGACCCGGACCATGTCGACCGGCGGATGGTTGGTGCGACGCCGCCGGCGACCTATGATCTAAAACCGCGCGAAAAGCCGTTCCATGGCGTCCGGGCGCTGCGCATGACCCCCGTCGAGGGCACCAGCGCGCTCGGCCGTGTCGGTCTCCTGACGCACAATTACCTGCTCGGACCGCGCGGCGATTCCAACGGCTGCGTCTCGATCAAAGACTATGATCGCTTCATCAAGGCCTACGACAATGGCGAGTTCAATCGTCTCGTCGTCGTGCCGAACCTGCGCGGATCGGCGACCGCCTCGCAGCGCGCCAGCACCGATTCCTGACATTTTGCCTGCCGCGGCGGGGCTGCCGTTTCCCCTTCGTTAAGTCGTCCTCGTCCAGAAGCAGCCCATGAGTGATCCATCCAACTCCGAGACCCCGCTGCGCACGACGTTCAAGATCAAGCTCAACGGCGACACGTTGGCGATCGCGACCGTCGGCCAGGCCTATCAGTTCCTGACCAATTTCAAGTCGGTGGAATGGATGGAATTCCGCTCCCTGCACGAGGACGCGGTCTTGGCGCTGGAAGGCGCGTCCGAGAACGCCATGCTCGCAGTGCAGGCAACCAACGCCGTGCGCGCGCTGTTCGTCAGCGCAAAGCTGCTCTGAGAAAGCCTCCTTCTGTCCTGATCCTTCCCGATCGAACCCGCTGCAAGGCGGGTGCGACGAAGCCCTGCGCGTTTCCGCGCCAGGGAGAGGGTGTATGGAATTTGTAGAATTCATCGCAGGCGTCGATCACGCCGGCGCGGAGCAGCCGACCGAAGCGGCGCTCGCCGGCTTCGAGAGCTCCATCGGCTGCCGGTTGCCGGACGATTATCGCCGCTTCCTGCTGGCCTGCGCCGGCGGTTATCATCAGGGGTCGGCCGAGTTCAACTGGCCGCAGGGGCACTGGGCTGGCGCGGTACAGGAGGTCCTGGGATTGCGGCGCGACGAATGCTCGCTGGTCCAGACGCGCCGGACGCCGCAGTGGCCGACGGTCGATGAGCTGTTGTGGATCATGAGCGACCATGGCGGCAATCCGATCTGCATGACCATCGACGAGACCCATTTCGGCAGGATCTGGTTCATGGACCACGAGGTTGCCGAGTACGAGAAGCCGTGGACGCTGGCGCAGGCGATGTCCGACAAATGGGGCTATGTCCTGCCGCTTGCACCGACATTCAGCGATTTCATCGCCGGCCTCTACGAGGAAGCCGCGGCCGCGTGAGGCGAAGCGCCCGCCTGCCTGGCTTGTCGCGCGGAAATGCGGATTGAGCCAGGTCAGCTGGCCCCGTCGGTATCTGATCCAAGCCGGTACTGCCTTTTCGGTCGCTTGAACTCCGCCTCAGGAACGGGCAAACGGTTCGCCAAGAAACCGTGGCCCGGGCCATCCATTCGACGCTGAGTTCAAGGGAGACACCATCATGAAACGCCGTACATTCCTCAAGGGCGGCGCAGTCGCCGGCGCGACGACGCTGGTTGCGGCCCCTGCGATCGCGCAGAGCGCGCCGGAGATCAAATGGCGCCTGACCTCGAGCTTCCCCAAGTCGCTCGATACCATCTACGGCACGGCGCAGACCTTCGCGAAATATGTCGCCGAAGCCACCGACAACAAATTCCAGATCCAGACCTTCGCGGCGGGCGAGCTCGTGCCCGGCCTGCAAGCGCTCGATGCCGTTAGCTCCGCTTCGGTGGAGATGGCGCAGACGCCGCTTTATTTCTACATCGGCAAGGAGCCCGCGCTGGCCTACGCCACCGGCGCGCCCTTCGGCATGAACCATCGCCATCAGGAATCATGGTGGCACTTCGGCGGCGGCGCCGACCTCACCAACGAAGCGCTCAAGCCGTTCAAGACGCACGCGATCCTCTGCGGCAATTCCGGCACCCAGATGGGCGGTTGGTTCCGCAAGGAGATCAAGACCGTCGACGACCTCAAGGGCCTGAAATTCCGCATCGCCGGCATGGGTGGCCATGTGCTGGCGCGGCTCGGCGTGGTCCCGCAGCAGATCGCCGGGGGCGACATCTATCCGGCGCTGGAGAAGGGCACGATCGACGCAGTCGAGTTCGTCGGCCCCTATGACGATGAGAAGCTCGGCTTCCAGAAGGTCGCCAAATACTATTACTTCCCCGGCTGGTGGGAAGGCGGCGCCATGCTGCATATGATCGTCAACGACGAAAAATGGGCGTCGCTGCCGAAGCAGTACCAGGCAATCGTCAACCAGGCCGGCTCGGCGGCCGGGGCCTGGATGCTCGAAAAGTACGACAGCGTGAATCCGGCGGCCCTGAAGCGGCTGATCGCCAATGGCGCGGAGCTGAGGGCGTTCCCGCAGCCGGTGCTTGAGGCCTGCTACAACGCGACCCAGGAGCATCTGAACGAGCTCGCCGCCAAGAGCGACCTGTTCAAGCGGACCAAGGAGAGCCACGACGCCTATATGAAGGAGCTCTTGTTCTACACGCAGATCGCGGAGAATTTTTACGACAACTATCTGCTCAGCAAGACACGCAACAAGACCTGACGACGAGGAAGGCGCGGTGTTCACGCCGCGCCCGGCTCTCGTAGGGTGGGCAAAGGCGCACTTGCGCCGTGCCCACGTTCTCTCGTTTCATTGGCAATGGTGGGCACGCTTGCGCTTTGCCCACCCTACAGGACCTCTGTGTGGCGTCTTACGCCGCTCCCAATCCCAGCTTCGCATAGATCCTTCTTGCATACGCCCCGAACGCGTCGGTGGTCTTCAGCGGCAGGTCGCGCGGGAAGGGCAGGTCGATCGGGAAATAGTCGGCCATCTTCGCGGGTCCGGCGGTCAGCACCGCGCAATGCGAGGACAGAAAGACGGCTTCCTGGATCGAGTGCGTGACGAAGACGATGGTCTTGCCGCTCTCGCGCCAGATCCGCAGCATCTCCAGATTCATCTGCTCGCGCGTCAAGGCGTCCAGCGCGCCAAACGGCTCGTCCATCAGGATCAGCTTTGGATCGTGGATGAAAGCGCGCGCGATCGCGGTGCGCTGCTGCATGCCGCCGGAAAGCTGCTGCGGATATTTCTGCTCGTAGCCGGCAAGCCCGACCAGATTGAGCAGATCGCGCGCCCGCTCGCGCGCGGCCTTCATCGGCAGGCCGACGATCTCGGCCGGCAAGAGCACGTTGTCCATGATGGTGCGCCACTTCAGGAGCAGCGCCTGCTGGAACACCATGCCGATGTCGCGGGTCGGATCGAACGAGCTCCTGGCGTTGCCGATCTTGACGGTGCCGCCGTCGGCGCCGTGCAGGCCGGCCAGGATCTTCATCACCGTGGTCTTGCCGCAGCCGGAGGGGCCGAC
Organism: Bradyrhizobium sp. 1(2017); assembly: GCF_011602485.2. Lineage (NCBI taxonomy): Bacteria > Pseudomonadati > Pseudomonadota > Alphaproteobacteria > Hyphomicrobiales > Nitrobacteraceae > Bradyrhizobium > Bradyrhizobium sp. 1(2017). The sequence goes on from NZ_CP050022.2 coordinate 3,826,475, forward strand.
CAGCGAGACCAGCTCGCCTTCCTGCACGTCCATGGTGACGTCGGACACCGCCAGGAACTCGGCGCCGCCGCTGCGATAGACCTTGCGGACGCCTTGCAGGCTGATGAAGGGGGCCGAGCTCATGCCAGCCATTTGTCCAGGTTGGCGGCGACGAATGCATCGTCGCTGAGGTCGGCGTGCTCGCGCGTGACGCGGTCGATCTCCTCGGTCTGGCCGGGGCTGAGGCCCTCGTTCGGATCGAGGCACCACAGACCTTTCATCAGGCCCTGGCGCCGCAGCACCTCGTGGCAGCCGGCGATGCAGCCGTGAAAATTGTTGGCGACGTCGAAGAAGGCGCTGTTGCAGTCGGTGACGCGGGCATCGAGCGCGAGCAGGTCCGCAGGCACGCTGTCCTTGTGCCGCGCGGCCTTGCAGCGCTCGAACTGCTTGATGGCGCTCGCGGTCCACACCGACCAATGGCCGAGCAGGCCGCCTTTGAAGTAAGTTCGCGTCGTGACGCCCTTGTCGCGCAGGTCGAACGGCAGCATCAGGTCGAGCAGGATGTGGTCGTCATTGCCGGTGTAGAGCGCGACGCGGTCGAGCGCGCCCGCGGCTGCCACGCCGCGGAGCACGTCAAGTGTACGGTAGCGGTTGAACGGCGCGATCTTGATGGCGATGACGTTGTCGACGGAGGCGAAGCGCTGCCAGAATTGGCTGGACAGGATGACGCCGCCGACGGCCGGCTGGAGATAGAAGCCGACCAGAGGAATCTCGGCGGCGACCGACGTGCAATGCGCGATGATCTCGTCCTCGGAGGCGGTCTTCATCGCAGCGAGGCTGAGCAGGCCGGCGTGATAGCCGATGTCGCGTGCGGTGCGTGCCTCCGCGACGGCCTGTCTTGTCGGACCCGCGAGGCCTGCGACCATCGCCAGCGGGCGCTTGGTCCAGCTTGCGGCGGTCTCCGCGGCGAGCTCGAGCACGGGACGGTAGAGGCCGACGTCGCGGATCGCGAACTGGGTCGTGTGCACGCCGACGGCAAGGCCGCCGGAGCCCGCGTCGATGTAATAGCGCGTGAGCGCGCGCTGGTGTGTCTTGTCGAGTTGCCGCTCGGAGGTGAGGGCGAGCGGGTGCGCCGGCAGCACGGTGCCGTCGGCGATCAGCTTGCGGACGTCGCTGTTGATCTGGCTGTGGTGCATGATGTTCTATCCGAATTCAGGGCCGGCGACGGCGAATGGCATTTCTTCGGCGGTGATGGTGGCGGGGCCGAACCGCATGCGCTGGAACGGCCGCTCGATGGTCCAGCCAGTCGCAAGCAATCCATCCAGGAATGCGCGTTGCGAGGCGACGGCGTCGAGCAGGACGGGACGGCTCTCGGACCGCGCGATCGCATGAACCAGCGCCACTGCTTCGGCAGCCTGATCGGCGAACAGGGGGCCGATATGGCGCGCGGTTCTGCCGTCGCGAACCAGGGCGATGGCGCCTTCAGCTGCGACGATGCGTGACCCGGAGCGCTGCGCGAAGGCGGCGAGCAAGGCAGCTCGGTCGAAGCCGGTGGCTCCCCGGTCGCGGGCACAAAGCGCCTCGAGCGTTGCGGCGGCCGGTGCCGGTCCGGAGGACGGCTCGGGATTTGCCAGCTTCAGCCGGCGCAATTGCAAGGTCGGCGTGAAGCCCAGTGGCCCGTAGACGGCGGCGCCGTCGGGCGTGGCGTCGAGCCAGCTCGTCAGGCCGTTCTTGCGCGCTGTGTCCAGGCAGGCGTCGACGAGCCGCGTTGCAAGGCCGCGGCGGCGGTGCGAGCCTGAGACCAGCACCATGCTGATCCAGGCGTTGTTGCCGGAATAGGGCAGCAGGGCGGCGGTCGCGACCAGTCGCGCGCCATCGCGAATGCCGAACACGATGCCGTCGCGCAGGAAGATGTACCAATCCTCTTCGGTCTGGTTCCAGTGTGCTTCGGTCGAGAGCGCGAGCCCCGCGATCGCGTCCTGCACGCCGAGCTTGAGGACGAGCGGAGCCTCAGTAGCGTCCATCGCGCACCTCGTATTTGGTGGGCTTGCCGAGGCTCGGCATAGCGCGCGAGACCCAGTCCGCGGTCCAGGCGATCAACTGCTCGGTGTCGACGACGGGCAGGCCGAACAGCTCGACCGCTTGCGACGTATCGGTCAGCCACGCGGTCGGCTCCTCCTTGCCCGTCAGCACCGGCGCGCGGCCGAACCTTGCGCCGAATTTCTGGGCGAGATCGCGCACCGCCAGGATCTCGTGGCCGCTGACATTGATCGGCGAGGTCGGCGCCGTGCAATGGGCGAGGCAGCGCAGCGCCTGCGCCGACGCATCGCCCTGCCAGATGAAGTTGACATGCCCCAGGCTGACGTCGATCGGCGTACCCGTGAGCACCTTCGTGGCGATGTCGTGCAGGACGCCATAGCGCATGTCGATCGCGTAATTGAGGCGGAACAGCCGGCCGGGCGTATCGAACTTGCGCGAGAAATATTCGAACATGCGCTCGCGGCCGACGCAGGACTGGGCGTATTCGCCGGGCGGGTTCGGTGCCATCTCCTCGGTCGAGCCTTTGCCGTCGACCGGCACGAACGGATAGATGCAGCCGGTCGAGAACGCCACGATGCGGGAGGAGGGGAAGGCCTGCGCGACCAGCGCCGGCACATGCGCATTCATCGCCCAGGTCAGCGACAGATCGCCCCCGGCGCCGAATTTTCTACCGGCCATGAAGACGATGTTGGGGGCTTTCGGCAGGGCTTGAATCGCGCGCTCGTCCATCAGGTCGCAATTGACGGTCTCGACGCCGCGCGCGTGCAGCCAATCCTTGACGGTGGCGTCGCTGAAGCGCGCGACGCCGATGACGCGGCGATCCGGGACGGCGGCTTTTGCCAGTCCTGCCAGCGTCGGCCCCATCTTGCCGGCGACGCCGAGGATCATGATGTCGCCTTCGACCTTCGCGAGGTCGTCGATCAGGGCCTGCGTCGGCCGGCACAGGAGCTCGTCGAGCGCCGCGATGTCGGGGATGGTCTTCGGCAGCGTCTGGCGGGTGAGCAGCATGGATTTGTCCCTGGCTTAGTTTTGCCTGGCATCGCCGACCACGAACATGCGTTCGAGTGCCAGCACCAGGCCGTAGAGAGCGACACCAAGCAGCGTCAGCAGCACGACCGCCATCACCATCGCGGGCGTGTCGAGCGAGGACTGCACCTGGATCATGAGGTAGCCGAGCCCGCGCTCGGAGGCGATGAACTCGCCGACGATGGCGCCGGCGACCGCGAGGATGGCGCCGACCTTCATGCCGGAGAAGATGTAAGGCAGCGAACCCGGCAGCTGGATCTTGCGGAACAACGTCCAGCGCGAGCCGCGCAGCGATTTGACGAGGTCGAGCAGATCCGGCTCGACCTCGCGCAGGCCGCGCGCGGTGGTGAGCAGGATCGGGAAGAAACAGATGCTGAAGGCGATCAGGATGTTCGGCACGATGCCGTAGGAGAACCAGACGATGAAGAGCGGGCCGAGCGCGACCTTCGGGATCATGTTCAGCGTCACGAACAGCGGCAGCAGCACGAGGCTGAGCAGCGGCGCCCAGCTGAAGATCACCGCCAGCGCGACGCCGACCAAGGCGCCGAGCGCGAAGCCGCCGAGGATCTCGATCGCGGTCACCAGCGTGTTGGCGCCCCAGGCATAGCCTGCGGTTCCCAGCGTCTGCACGGTGGCGAGCGGCGAGGGCAGGATGAATTTCGGGACCTGGAAGGCGTCGACCGCGACCTGCCAGAGCACGAGCACGGCAAGGTGCACGATCAGCACGATCGCAAAGCTGCGTGCGGTGCGCGCCCGGTCGGCTGCCAAGTGTTTGCTCCCTGTTGTCCGCGGCCTCGCTGCCGCGATGTCAGCCTAACGCTCCTTGGGGCAAGTTTCAACCAGTTGGTTGATTAGGGGCGGAGCGAATGGAGTACCAGATCGGCGACGTGGCGGCGGCGGGCGCGCCGCTGGGCGCGGCTCGACAGGTCCTTGCCGAAGATTGCCGAGAGCGTCGGCGTGTTGGAGAAAAAGAAATAGCTGAGGCCCGCAATGGAGATATAGAGCTGGACGGCGTCGATCCCCTTGCGGAACGCGCCCGAGCGCACGCCTTCGTTGAGGATGTGGGACACGCTCTTGACCAGGGGAGAATGCATCGCCTCCAGCCGCGTCGAGCCGCGGACGTGGCGGGCACCGCCGCGGTTCTCGTCGTTCAGAAGCACGATGAAATCAGGGTTTGCCGCGAGGTGGTCGAATGAGGCTTCGATCAGCCTGCGGATCGCCTTTTCCGGCGGCAGGCCTTCGAGATTGAGCCTGCGCTCCTGCTCGCGGATGTCCTCATAGACCCATTCGAGCACGGCGAGGTAGAGCGCGTCCTTGTCGCCGAAGTAATGATAGACGAGCTGCTTGTTGACACCGGCGCGCTCCGCGATCTCGTCGACGCGAGCTCCCGCAAGGCCGTGCCGGGCGAATTCCAGGCGGGCGGCGGTCAGCAGCTTCTTGCGGGTCGCGATGGGGTCGCGGCGCTGCGGCACGGTGTCGCCAGATCGTTTTGCGGGCATTTCCAACCAAACAGTTGACAAGTTGAAGGCGGGCTTGTTGCATTGGTAGCCTCACATGGGGAGAGCGACAAGCCGGGTCGCGGCAATGAGGAGAGGTGCGATGAAGCATTTGCAGGCGGCGGGCTCTGCCCTGGTGTTGGCTCTGGCGCTCGGTGCGTTGGCGGTGCCCGCGCGCGCGGGCGAGGCGGTCAACCTGATCCTGAATTGGACGCCGACGGCCGACCACTCGCCGTATTATTACGCCAAGGCGCAGGGCTGGTACGAGAAGGCGGGCATCGATCTCACGATCGAGACCGGCAAGGGCTCCGGCGTTTCCGCCGCCAAGGTCGGCTCCGGCGGCTCGCCGTTCGGCGTCGCCGATCTCGCCACCATGCTGGTCGCCAAGAGCAAGGGCGCCGATACCGTTGCGGTGATGAGCGTCTATGCCAATACCGGCCAGACCTTCTACTGGCTGAAGAGCTACGGCGTGAACGGCGTGAAGGATTTCGCGGGGCACAAGATCGGCAATCCGCCCGGCGATGCCTCGCGCGTGATGTGGCCGGCGTTTGCCAAGGCTGCGGGCCTTGCGCCTGACTCCGTCGGCTTCGTCAATGTCGGGCCGACCGCGAAGATCGCGGCGCTGAAGAGCCACACGGTCGACATCATCAGCGACTTCTACAACGAGCACGACCTCAAGGTGATCGAGTTCGGAAGCGACCTCGGCTACGTCAACTGGAAGGACATCGGACTCAATCCTTACGGCAACTCGCTGATCGTCAACGGCGCATACATGCAGAAAAACCCGAAGGTCGTCGAAGATTTCGTGCGCGTCACGCAGAAGGCCTTTGCGGCCTGCGTCGCCGACGTCACGCCATGCCTGAAGGCGCTGCTCGACCAGGTCTCCGGTCTCGACAAGGCGAACCAGGAGCGCCAGTGGGAGCGCATCAAGTTCCTGATGACCGACGAGTTCACGACGACCAAATCCCTCGGCTGGATCGACGGCGAGCGGATGAAGAAGGACTACGATCTGGTCCACACCTATCTCGGCATGGAGAAGCCGTTCGACGTGACGACCGCGTTCACGACGAAGATGCTCGACCCCGCCATCAAGATGGATGCGAGCAAGGTGAAGAAGTAGGGGGCTCTGTAGTCGCCCAGGACTCCGTCATTGCGAGCCGCTCTCCCTGATGTCGTCCTGGCGAAGGCCAGGACCCATTGCCCCAGGGAGCAGTTGGACGAAGACGCGCTCCCCACCATCCGCAATCGATAGATTCCGCGGCGGGTCCTGGCTTTCGCCGGGACGACGCCGGAGGTCGGGGTTGCGATCTGGCGTCCGTCGCCCAAAGCCCGCCCCAGCTATCCCCACGTAATGCCACAGAGAATTAACTGGCCGTTAACCATATCCGCCGCATCGTTAACCATTCAATAACGGGGAACGAGTCGGCCGCTATGGAGGCTGCAGCAAAAGTCCAACGCCAGATGGTGCGCCTGCGGGGACGCTCCTATGTCGCCTTCGTGTTCGTGCCGACGGTTCCAATCCTGGACTGGCTTCAGGAGATCGACGCCACGATCGCGCGCTCGCCGGGGTTCTTTGCCGGCCGGCCCGTGGTGATCGACCTGTCTTCGGTCGATCTGAGCCAATCCGGCATCGGCCATCTGCTCGCCAGCCTTCAGGACCGCAACATCCGCGTCCTCGGCATCGAGGGCGTGGAGGAGGGGCGGCTGACACTTTCGATGCCGCCGCTGCTCTCGGGCGGACGCAGCTGTGTGGTCGAGCCGAGCGCGCCCAAGAAGGCAGAGAAGGTCGGGACCAAGCCGACGTCGCTGCTGCTCGACCATCCCGTGCGCTCGGGCCAGACCGTGATCTTCCCGGAGGGCGACGTCACCATTCTCGGCTCGGTCGGGTCCGGTGCCGAGATCGTCGCCGGCGGCTCCATCCACGTCTATGGCGCGCTGCGCGGCCGCGCCATGGCCGGGGTCAACGGACATACCAGCGCGCGCATCTACTGCCAGAAGATCGAGGCTGAACTGCTTGCAATTGACGGATTTTACCAGACTGCGGACGACATCGACGCCGCCTTGCGCGGCAAGCCGGCGCAGGCCTGGCTGCAGGGGAATACCATGCGAATTACAGCACTGAACTGACCAGCAAAGGAGACATTTCAGATGAGTAAGGTACTGGTCGTGACATCAGGCAAGGGCGGGGTCGGCAAGACCACCACGACCGCCGCGTTGGGGGCCGCACTCGCGCAACGCGGCGACAAGGTCGTCGTCGTCGATTTCGACGTCGGCCTGCGCAACCTCGACCTCGTCATGGGGGCCGAGCGCCGCGTCGTATTCGACCTCATCAACGTGGTGCAGGGCGTGGCAAAGCTCCCGCAGGCACTGATCAAGGACAAGCGGCTGGAGAATCTCTGGCTGCTGCCGGCCTCGCAGACCCGCGACAAGGACGCGCTGACGGAGGAGGGCGTCGGCAAGGTCATCGCCGATTTGCGCGACCGTTTCGACTGGGTGATCTGCGACAGCCCGGCCGGTATCGAGCGCGGCGCCTCCATGGCCATGCGCTTCGCCGACGAGGCCGTGATCGTCACCAATCCGGAAGTTTCCTCGGTGCGCGATTCCGACCGCATCATCGGCATGCTCGATTCCAAGACCGTGCGGGCCGAGAAGGGCGAGCGCGTCGAGAAGCACATTCTCATCACCCGCTACGATCCCTCGCGCGCCGCACGCGGCGAGATGCTGACCATCGACGACATCCTCGAGATCCTCGCAACGCCCTTGCTCGGCATCATCCCCGAGAGCCAGGACGTGTTGAAGGCCTCCAACGTCGGCACGCCGGTGACGCTGTCGAACGCAGATGGAGCGCCGGCGCGGGCCTATATGGACGCAGCCAAGCGTCTCTGCGGCGAAAACGTGACGATGCACGTTCCGGCCGAGCGCAGAGGTTTCATGGACCGCCTGCTGCGACGGAGGGCTGCATGAGCATGGGTCTGCTTCGACTTCTCCGCGGCAAGAAGGCTTCGGCCCCCGTCGCTCGCGAACGGCTGCAGATCCTGCTTGCCCATGAACGCGGACAGCGCGGCCAACCCGATCTGCTCGCTGTGTTGCGTGAGGAAATCCTCGCCGTCGTGTCCAAGCACGTCACGCTGGACCCGACCAAGGTGATCGTGCGGCTCGAGCGCGGCGACGACGTATCGACCCTGGAGGTCGATATCGAGGTGCCCAACGATTTCGAGCGCAAGCGCGTGGCGGTCGCGTAGGGGACGCGACTGACGACGGCCCATTTGGGGTGGGTGAGAAGGCGGTCCGCCGGGCATGGCGGGCCGCCTTTTGTTTTATACGAAACCACCGTTTTGCCCGATTCCATCTCGACGCTGGATTGTCACCAAAAGACGTTACGCGTTTTGCTGGTCACGGAAGGGATGCCATGCCATCGGGAAAATCAATCCATCAGCGCATCACGGCCGCGGTCCTCGCCGCCGCGATGGCCGCAATGCCGTCGATCTCGATGGCCTGCACGCGCCTCGTCTATCACGGCGCAGGCAACCAGGTGATCACGGCGCGCTCGATGGACTGGAAGAGCGACGTTGCGACCAATCTCTGGATTTTTCCGCGCGGCATGGTTCGCACCGGCGAGGTGGGCCCCAATTCGCTGAAGTGGAGCTCAAAATACGGCAGCGTGATTGCGTCGGGCTACGACATCTCGACGACCGACGGCCTCAACGAAGCCGGGCTGATGGCCAACGTGCTGTGGCTTGTGGAGTCCAAATACCCCAAGTTCGACCAGAGCAAGCCCGGCCTGACCATCGCGGCCTGGGCGCAATATGTGCTCGACAATTTCGCCACCGTGCAGGAGGCCGTTGACGAGCTCGCCAAGGAGCCATTCACGATCGTCACCGACAACGTGCCCGGCGAGAAGCGGCTCGCGACGCTGCATCTGTCGATCTCGGATGCGACCGGCGACAGCGCCATCGTCGAATACATCGGAGGCAAGCAGGTCATCCATCACGGCCGCCAATATCAGGTGATGACGAATTCGCCCATCTATGACGAACAGCTTGCGCTCAATGCCTATTGGAAGCAGATCGGCGGTGTCGTGTTCCTGCCCGGCACTAACCGCGCCTCCGACCGCTTTGCCCGGGCCTCGTTCTACGTCAATGCGATCCCGAAGGACGAGAATCCCGACCGCGCACTCGCCAGCGTCTTCAGCGTGATCCGCAATGCGTCCGTGCCTTTCGGCATCAATACGCCGAACGAGCCGAACATCTCCTCGACCCGCTGGCGCACCGTCGCCGATCATCAGCGCAAGCTGTATTTCTTCGAGTCCGTGCTGACCCCGAACACGTTCTGGGTCGATCTCAAGAAGATCGATTTCTCGTCGCAGACCGGGAGAGTGAAGAAACTCGATCTCGGCCCGGACCAGGATCACACCTTTGCCGGGGATGCGACGACGAATTTTCGCGAGGCCGAGCCGTTCAAGTTCCTTGGGTTGCCGATGTGATCGGCGGCAGTCGGAACGGGACCTACGGCGTAATCGTTGTCGGACATTGCGGATAGCCGAGCCAGGCGCCGCGGTCTTGCCGAAAGGGAGAGCGCCCATGATGTCCGAGGTCCAGGTCCACACCGTCGCGCGTCAGATGCTGGAACAGCATGGATTTGCGGCGATTGCGAAGGCTGCCGAACAGGCGCAGGCCTGTGAAGGGCGTGGGGAGGCGGACGAGGCCAAGGAATGGCGTCATATTGCCGATGCCATGAAAATCATGCGCGGTCCGCACCAGAGCTGATTTGGGATCAGCTCCGTCCGGTTCCATCCCGGATCATGTCGAGAACGCGGCTTGCCAGCGTCTCGACCACGAAGGGCTTCGTCAGCACCTGCATGTCAGGGGCGAGCTGGCCGTTGCCGATAATGGCGTTTTCCGCATAGCCGGTGATGAACAGCACCTTCAGTGCGGGCTGCGTCGTGCGCGCGGCGTCGGCGAGCTGACGGCCGTTCATGCCGCCGGGCAGGCCGACATCGGTCACCAGCAGGTCGATAGTCGCGTCCGATTGCAGGATGTTCAGCCCGGTCGGCCCGTCATGCGCTTCGAGCACGTTGAAGCCAATCTCCTCCAGCGCGTCCGTCAGCAGCATGCGGATCGACGGCTCATCGTCGACGATCAGGATGGTGTGGCTCGCCTGTGGCCGTATCGAGGTCCTTGTCGCCGATGCTGATGGCTTGTCAGCCTCCTTGGCATAATGCCGCGGCAGGTAGAGGCACATGGTCGTGCCCTGGCCGACCTCGGAATAGATCCGGACCTGGCCGCCGGACTGCCGCACGAAGCCGTAGACCATGGAGAGCCCGAGGCCGGTGCCTTGGCCGATCGGCTTGGTCGTGAAGAACGGATCGAAGGCCCGCTCGATCACCTCGGCCGTCATGCCGGCCCCGGTATCGGTGACGCAGAGCGAGACATACTGGCCTGGCTCGAGATCGCGTTCGCCGGCGGCGTGCTCGTCGAGCCAGCGGTTGGCGGTCTCGATCGTCAGCCGGCCGCCGCCGGGCATCGCGTCACGGGCGTTGATGCAGAGGTTGAGCAGGGCATTTTCGAGCTGGGAGGCATCGATTAGCGTCGGCCACAGGCCGCCGGCGGCGACCACCTCCAGTGCGATCTCCGGACCGACCGTGCGACGGATCAGCTCCTCCATGCCCATCGTGAGGCGGTTCAGGTCGGTCGGCCGGGGATCGAGCGTCTGCCGCCGCGAGAAGGCCAGCAGCCGGTGCGTCAACGCTGCGGCGCGCTTGGCGGCGCCCTGCGCCGCGGTGACGTAGCGGTCGATATCCTTGACGCGGCCCTGGCCGAGCCGCACCTGCAACAATTCCAGCGAGCCGATGATGCCCGTCAGCAGGTTGTTGAAGTCGTGCGCGATGCCTCCGGTGAGTTGCCCGACGGCTTCCATCTTCTGCGACTGCCGCAGCGCCTCCTCGGCCTCGCGCAGCCGTTCCTGCTCCCGCAGCCGATCGGTCACGTCATAGGAGAACTGGTAGGCGCCCAACAGCTGGCCGCTCCCGTCGCGCAGGCAGTTGAACCGCATCTCGTAGAAGCGGCGGGCTCGTCCAGCCTGGCCAAACTCTGCGATCTCGACGAAGGCCTCGCCGGCGAGGGCTCTCGCCCAGACCGCGCGGACGGCGTCGCGATGCTCGGGTTGATCTTCAAGCAGCTCCAGCATGTTCTCACCAACCTTCGGCAAGATGCCGTAGATGCGGTGAAATTCCCGGGCCGAGGCGCCGTTGATGGCAAGCCAGCGGAAGTTGGGGTCGACGACCTGGACGAAGGCATCCGTGCCCTCGACGATGTCGGCAAACACGTTGCGTTCGGCTATGGCGGCGACCACCCGGGCTTCGAGGGTCTCGTTGAGACGCTGGAGCTCCTGCTCCGTGCGCTTGCGTGCCGTGATGTCCTGGAACAGCACGGCGACCTGCTTGCGGCTGGCAGGCTCGACACGAAAGGCGGCGAGTTCGAGGTGGCGGCCGGTCGCGATCAGCTCACGTTCGAAGCGGATTGGCTGCCCGGTCCGCAACACGCCGCCATAGAGCTCGACCCAGCCGTCGGCCTCGCCGGGGACCATCTCGCGAACCTTCTGACCGACCACGTTGGGAATGCCGGCATGCTGGGTGTAGGCAGGATTGGCCTCGACATGGACGTAGTCGCTGAGCGACCCATGCGGGCCGTCGAAGAATTCGATGATGCAAAAGCCTTCGTCGATCGAGTTGAACAGCGTCCGGTAACGCTCCTCGCTCTCGGCAAGCGCGCTTTCTGCCTTGCGGCGCCCGGTCTGGTCGGCCATCCCGAGCGCCTTGAGTTGCGCGTTTTCGTCCTCAAGCGCCTTCAGACGGCGCTGCAGGTCCTCAAGTTCGGTCGAAGCCACATACGCTCGCAGGGTTTGCGTTTCCAAGGGCCGCTCCTTGGCCCTGCCCACGGTATTTTGGTGGGCACCCCACCGCGGCATGCCGTCGGCTCAACTCGGCTGGAGCCGGCGGGTTCCCGCTGTGGATGGGCGGCTCAGCGCTCGCCCTGATCGTCGCTCTGGGGACCGGATTTGTGCTGCGTCTGCGGTTGGCCGCGCTCGCCGGTCTCCTTGCAGGGTAGCTGCTCCCACGATCCGTCCGGCGCCTGCTGATAGGCGCTGCACGATGACGACGTGGCCGATTTGTCCTCGCCCTTCTGGGCATCGGAATTCTTCGCCAATGCCGGGGCGGCGAGCATTGCGCTCGCCGCAAGCGTAGCGGCGACAATGAAATGAGCGATGCGCATGGGCTTCTCCTGTTCGAAGAGGCCCCGCATGCTTGCGAAAAATGTGACGAATATTTGCCGGTGCAGCGGTTCCGTCGCGGCGTGCTTAACGCTGCGAGCGCGTCCCTGTCAGCCGCCCTTGGCGCGGATCAATCCGGCGAGATTGGTCTTCTGGGCCTCGCACCAGCCGGACATGCCGAGGCGGCGCTGGTCCATGTCGGTGGCCTGGGTTGCGATTGCGACCTCAGCCATCAAATCATCGTCCTGCTTCTCGCCCATCTTGCCGCCGGTGTGCATCCAGGCGATGGCCTTGCGCACCTTCTCGGTGGTGCCGTCGGGCAGATGCATCTGTTGCGCCCTCTGCACGAGGTCCTGATAGGCGAGATCCGTGTTGGGGCACTCGACCTTGGCGGCAAAGGCCTGCAAGACCATGGTCACGTAGGTCGACCGCGGCGGCGCGTCGCCCGCCTGGGCCGGGGCGGTCAGCAGCAGCAGACCTGCCATCAGAAAACCGGTGCGCATCCTTGGTAATCTCCTCCGTTTTTTTGAGAGGCTAGCGTCCGGCGCGCCCCTCTGCAATGGGATCGGACCGCAATTGTCGCCCGGCCGTGCAGTGCGCTAACCTGGGATCTCTCCCAGCCTCGGAGCGCGACATGAGCCTGTTCAGCACGCCGTTCGATCCTGCACGCGACACCGCGCTCGTCACCGGCGCGGGCAACGGCATCGGCCGCGCGATCGCGCAGGCTCTGGTCGGCGAGGGCGTCCGGACCGTTTTCGCCGATGTCAGTGCCGACCGGGTGGCGAACGCGATCGGCGCGAGCGGGAGGCCCGAACTGGCGGTACCCTGGATCGGTGACCTCGCGAGCCTCGAGGCCTGCGATGAACTGCTGGCCGCCGCGCATGCCGCGCTGGGCGAGGTCTCTCATTTCGTCCACAGCGCATCGCCGCCGCGGCGGGAGGCGGATCATGCGCTCGCGGTCGATCGCAGGACCTGGCAGGAGATGCACGCCGTCAATCTCGACGCCGGCTTTCACCTGGCGCGCGGGATCGCGAAACGGCTGATCGCGGCGAAGCGGCCGGGCTCGTTCCTGTTTCTCACCTCGCTGCATGCCGGCACGCCGCGCAATCTTCCACACTACTCGACGGCAAAGGCGGGCATGGCGATGCTTGTGAAGGAGCTCGCCAAGACGTTCGGCCGCCACGGCATTCGCGTCAATGCGCTGGTGCCCGGCGCGATCGCGGCCGGCGGGTTCGTCGCGGATGCCTCGCTGGCGCGGCACATTCCACTCGGGCGTCTCGGCGTGGCCGACGACCTCGCGCCGATGGCGCTCACCGTCTTGTCGAACAAGCTCTCCGCTTACGTCACCGGCGGAGCCTTCGTCGTCGACGGCGGATTGTCGCTGACGAATTGGTTCGAGCCGCCAGTGCTTGGCGAGTAGCTAGCGCTGCCAGGCCGGCACGGGATCGAGCGGCGTGCGATAGACCTCGTTGTGATCGCGATCGGTGACGCGCACCGAGCAACCCTTCTGCTGGAGCTCGGGCTTCACCTGCGACAGCTCGCATGCCAATTGATCGGCGCGGTCGGAAGCGACCTCGATGTCTTCGAGGATGATTCCGCCCTGGTTCTTGAACTCTTCACCGACCACGAGATCGAAGGAATAGTAAGGCATCTGAATTCCCCGGTGTGACGACCCAGATCGAAAACCAAGTCTGAAAAGCAAGTCTTCAATGAAATCTCGACACGTCCGGGATGATACCACTGAGTCGATATTTATCGAATGAACAGGCCGCGCAATCTCTGTGCTTATGGCGCAGAAATGATGTGCAGCACGAAGGTTCGTTAAGAGTTTATTAAATATGCGGCGCGATCATAAAGCATGGAATTGCAACAGAACCGGGCTCCGGGAACCGGCAGTTGCAAGAGAAGGCCGCCGGCATAGATCCCGACGGCCTTTTCTCGTGAGCGGAAGATGAGCTGCGCATCGCTTCCCGTAATCGCCCGGACTCAACGCATCACATCGACTCGGACACCGTAGGCGACGTTGCTGTCGCTTGGCGTTGCGTTATCGCAGCGGCATCGGCGGACGCACGATAGGTCCGTCGTCGTCGGCAACCGCTTGCGTGGTGGTAACCGGCGCTGCCGGTGGCGGCATGGCGGCCGCCTGCGAAGGCGGCGGCGGTGCGAGCGGCGCGGGCGAAGAGGCCGGCATGTAGGTTCGCGTCACAGGCGGCTTCGGTTTGCGAACCGGTGGTGCGGCAGGTTGGGGCGGGAGCGCAGCAGCGCGTGCGCGCGGGTCGACCGGCCTGGTCTCGGCGGCCACCGGCTTCGGCACGGGCGGCTTCGCCATTTCGCGCGCCATCTGCTCCTGTCCGGCCTTCAGCTCGGCGATATTGGCCTTGAGCTGCTCGATCTGCTGCGCCATGGCGGCGAGATCGTTCGTCATCGCCTGCACCGATTGCGCCGGGTCGGGCTGCGCTACAGCCGGCGCGACGGCGGCCTGAGCGGGAGGCGGCGGCGCGGATGGAGCGACGGCTTGCTCGGCTGCCGCTTGCGCCGGAGGCGGGGCAGCTTGCGAGGCGGCGACAGGCGCCGTCTGCGATGTCGCGGGCATCAACGAAGTCATCAGCGACGCGACCACCGGCGTCCATTCGGCGAGTACCTTCTTTGCGGTATCGCCGTGCTGCTCCCACGCAATCGACGCGGCCACGCTGGCGCCGGCAAACAGGAAGGCCACGAACGCACCGCGCGCCCATTTGCCGACCGCGGATCGCTTCTTCGGGGCGGGGCCGTCGCTGGCGGTGATGCGGACGTCCGTGTCGACCGGCGGCGCCGCGGCGGGTTTTCCGTAGACGACGTTGATCGTAGGCTCCGGCGGGCGCGCCGGGCTCGGCGCGAATCTCGGTTCGGGACGAGGCGCGATCTCCGGCGCCAGCGCCGGCGCCGCGTTCCCCGGGCGCGAGGCCAGCACGATATCGGGAGAAATCTGAACCGCGTCGTGCGGATCGTTGTCCTTGACCGTGTCCTTCACGATCTCATCGACGATTTGCTTGGCGTTCAGCGTCGCGAGCATCGCAGCTCCTTTGAAGCCCAGTGTTTGACGTAGTGGTCGTTCGCATTGGCGCGAGCCGATCTGTTGAGGTCGGCCCATCCCCGAGCCTGGGCCCACGAGTCCAGTCGGGTTTGACCAAAGCAAGGCGAGGGGATGGAGATGATGCGACGCTCTTCTGCCGTTTGTGGTGATGGAACCCGCTTTAGCGAACACGCGCACGTGTTCCCGCTCCGCCTTGTTTTCAGCATGATTTTGACAGTATGTGACGGCGCGGGGAGCGTTGCTGTCCGCTATCGGGGGATCGGCGGTGCCAAAATCTTTTCTCGCTTTGTTCGTCGTTGCCATGTTGCCGCTCGGCGGCTGCATGCAGACGACGCTTTCGCCATCGACGGATGCGAGCATGACGGCGCGCGACCGGCAGTTGCTGGCCCATGCGCCTTATGCCAAGGCAAACGTGCCTGAGCAGTATCTGCGTCACATCGTCGATTACCGTCGCAAGGAGCAGCCGGGCACGATCCTGGTCGATACCGACGCGCGCTACCTCTATTTCGTGCTGCCCGACGGCAAGGCGATTCGCTACGGCGTCGCAGTAGGCGAGGAGGCCATGGCGTTCTCGGGCGTCGCGCGCGTCGGCCGGCTGGCCGAATGGCCGGACTGGGTTCCGACCGCAGAGATCCAGGCGCGGCTCGGGCCGTATCCGCCGCGCGTTGCCGGCGGTCCCGCCAATCCGCTGGGCGCGCGTGGCATTTATCTCTATGCCGGCAACAAGGACACGCTCTACCGCATCCACGGCACCAACCAGCCCGAATATATCGGACAGGCGATCTCGTCGGGCTGCATCCGGATGCGCAACGAGGACGTCATCGATCTCTACGACCGGGTGAAGCTCAATTCGATGGTCGTGGTGCTGCCGCCCGGGCAGAACGCGCAGGCAGAGACCGGCACGCGCTGGCGCGGCTAGGCGCGCCCTGGCGATGATGGGATGAAACCCGTCCTCGCCCACTTGCAGACAATTTTACTCATTGTCTTGCGCGGTCCGTAACGGCTCGCGTCTAGCGTGCAGCGGGCAAGGGGTTGCTCGCATGTATCTCGTGAAGAATTCGCCGCGCGCGCTGTTCGCTGCGTTAATTCCGCTGGCCATCGTCGAAGCCGTGCTGATGGCATATGCCATCGCGGGTGGACAGGTGACCGATCCCGCAGGCGTGCCGGCACCGGACCAGATTGTGGTGTTCTACGCGGGCCGCATGGCGATCAATGCGGCTCTGCTGTTCGCCGGGCACGTCGTGCTTCGGCAGTGGAAGATCTCGAGCCGGCTGGCCTACGGCCTCATGGGCGGCGTCATGGCCGCCGTGAGCTATGGCATTGCGATCCGCAACCACATCCAGTTGGCCGCGCCCGGCGACGGTACGGTGGTGACGATCGGTCTGTTGCCGACGGTCGCAGGGATGATCGGCGGATTCCTTTATGGTCAATTCGCCGGCCTGAGCCCGATTGCGCAAGCCGCCGGCACGGTTCTCGCCAACAATGGGCCGGCAGCGGCGCCCCCAATCGTCTTCGACGGACCGGTCCGCGTTCGCACATCGGTCGCGGGTATCGCGATCTCGGCCTTGATGCCGACAGTGCTTGCGACACTCGTGCCTTACACGCTGGTGCCGCTCCTGATGAATGGTTTCGCGGACAAGAACACTGCTTCCATCTTTGCGGCCGTGATCCCGGCGCAGACCTTCATGATCATGATGGTGATCTCGGTTATTCCTTCGAGCATCTTCATGCTCTGCGTGCACCACCTCGCGCGTGCGATGAGCCGCCGTAGCGCGTGGGAATATGCGGCGATCGGAGGCGTTGCCGCATTCGGCTGCCTGCTGCTGCTGGCGTTTGTTGTGCCGCTCCTTTTGGTGCTCCTGGTGCCCGCAGCGTTTTGCGGAGCCGTGATGGGCGCGCTCTATCGTCGCTTTGCCGGCCTCGAACCGATGCCATTGCCGGAAGCGGTGATCGCGACCGATCCCAACGCGCTGGTCGGCGCCGATCATCCGTCGCGGCACCAGCACGGCGTCATCCTCAGCAACTGATCGCCAAGGACCGAAGTATGAAAGAGTTTGCGGCGCTCGGCGCGGGGATTGTGATTGCGGCCGTGGCAGCGGTCTGGTTCACGACCAGGCCTGTGCTGGTGACCACGACGGTCGGGCCGCTTCAGGCGAGCGCGGACATTCCGACGTTCAAGTCGGTGCCGTCGAACCTGGCGCGCGAATAAGCCTGCAGGTTTGCCGCCCTAGTTCTCTGGCCGCGCGACGCGCCATTGCAGCGTCACGGCAGTGCCGTTGACATCGCCCGGCGCCTTGTCGGCGGGCGAGGTGTAGAGCGGGCGATAGCGGTATGCCCACATCTTGCTGCCGTCGTCGCGGTTGATCACGGTGAAATCGCCGACGGCCCTGGCATCTGGTGTCGCGGCCAGCGGCACCCAGCTCTCGGTGCACTTGCCGTTGCAGCTCGACGTTTTGCCGGTGGTGTCCCGCTCGTACGTGTAGAGAGTCATGCCGTTGAGATCGACGAGCTTGGGGCCCTGCTTGGTCAGGATCACCTTCGCTGGAGCCGTTGGCGCCTCGACTTTCGGTGGAGGGGGCTCGCCGCCGCCATGGCTGGTCGCGAGCGCATGGCCGGTTGAGAGCGTGATCGCCGCAGCTGCAATGAGGAACCTGAACATCCTGATCTCCCGAACGGCAAAGTTAATCGCGCGTTAATCGGCCAATTGGGCCGACCATAGCAGCCGAAGGTTAGTTCCAGGTTTCGCGATCCCGAGACAATTGCGAACAAACCGTCCGAAACCGGGCTCCGCACTAGGCCCGCACCTCGCGCTGCGGCGCGCGGCTGAGTTCGTTGCCCGCGGCGATTGCCTTCTGCAACAGCCGCATCAAGTCCTCGCTTTCCTTCGCACTCAATCCGCGCAGCAGGACGCGCTGCGCGGACTCGACGGCCGGCGTGATCCTGCGCAGCGTGCGTCGCCCTTCGTCGGTGATCTCGAGCTCCCGTGCGCGGCGGTCGCGGCTGGAGGCGCGGCGTTCGACAAGGCCCTTCTGCACCAGGCGATCGACCACGCCGGTGATGGTGGTGCGGTCATAGGCGATCAATCCCGCAAGCGTCACCTGGTCGAGCCTCGCATTGGCCTTGATGGTCGCGAGCGCGGCATATTGCACCGGCGTGAGATCGAATCCGGCATCCCCCACCTCAGCCAGGAACACCGCGACCGCGATCTGCTGAAACCGGCGCGCCAGATGTCCGGGCATGTCGTTGTTGTCTTTCACCGAATTCTCCGTGGGGCAGGGACGGCGGGGATCATTGACAAGTATACTGATAGTCAGCATACTGAGCAATATCCAAAACCGGGATTTGGCGGGAGAGGTGCTCATGCAATTCCATCTGAATGGATTTCAGCCGGGCGATCCCGAAATTGCGGATCCTGCCGAGCGCGTCCAGGCTTCGGGTGCCGCGGGTGCCACGCCCGAGGAGGTCGACGTCCTCATTGTCGGTTGCGGCCCCGCCGGCCTGACGCTCGCAGCCCAGCTCGCGCAATTCCCCGACATCAAGTCCTGCATAGTCGAGCAGAAGCCGAGTCGCTTGCTGGTGGGGCAGGCCGACGGCATCGCCTGCCGCACCATGGAAATGTTTCATGCCTTTGGCTTCAGCGAGCGTGTGCTGAAGGAGGCGTGCTGGATCAACGAGACGACGTTCTGGAAGCCGGACGAGCGGCGGCCCGAGGCCATCGTCCGCAGCGGCCGGGTGCAGGACGTCGAGGACGGGTTGTCCGAATTCCCGCACGTCATCCTCAACCAGGCGCGAATCCACGACGGCTTTCTCGACACCATGCGCAAATCGTCCGCCAAGCTCGAGCCCTATTACGGCCGGCGCGTGCTTGATCTCCATGTCGATCCGGCTGCCGGTCCCGCCGATCACGCCGTGACCGTGCGTCTTGAACGCGTCGATGGCATGGACGGGAGCAAGGTCGAGACCATCCGCGCCCGCTACGTCGTCGGCTGCGACGGCGCGCGGAGCATGGTCCGGAAGTCGATCGGCCGCGAGCTCCACGGCGATTCCGCCAACCATGCCTGGGGCGTGATGGACGTGCTGGCGGTCACGGACTTTCCGGACATCCGCTTCAAGTCGCTGATCCAGTCGGCCAGAGACGGCAGCCTGCTGATCATTCCGCGTGAGGGCGGCTACATGGTTCGCCTCTATGTCGAACTTGCAAAGCTCGAAATCGGCGAGCGCGTCGCCAATCGCAACATCGGCGCAGACGACATCATCGCCAAGGCGCAGCGGATCTTGAAGCCGCACGCGCTCGCGGTGAAGGAGATCGCCTGGTGGTCGGTCTACGAGATCGGCCAGCGCCTCACCGACAAGTTCGACGACGTGCCGGAGGCGGAGATCGACATGCGCCTGCCGCGCATCTTCATCGCCGGCGATGCTTGCCATACCCACAGTCCGAAGGCGGGGCAGGGCATGAACGTCTCGATGCAGGATGCCTTCAATCTCGGCTGGAAGCTTGCTGCCGTCCTGCGCAAGCAATCTGCCCCGCACCTCTTGCATTCCTATTCGGGCGAACGCCAGGCGGTTGCGAAGGAGCTGATCGATTTCGATCGTGAATGGGCGGGCATTCTCGCCTCCGCCGCGAAGGCCGGCGGCGCCGATGCTGCAAAGACGCAGGACTATTTCGTCCGGCACGGCCGATACACGGCAGGGACCGCGACGCATTATCGTCCGTCGGTGCTCACGGGTGCAGCCTCGCATCAGCATCTCGCGGAAGGCCTCGTCATCGGCAAGCGCTTCCACTCCGCGCCGGTGATCCGGCTGGCGGATGCCAAGCCGGTGCATCTCGGCCACGCGGCGCAGGCCGACGGCCGCTTCCGCATCTACGCGTTCTCGCCCGCGCAAGATCCTGCCGCCAACGGTTCGGCCATTCGCGCCTTGTGCAGTTTTCTCGACGAAGCCGGGGAATCGCCGGTCAGGCGATACACGCCCGTGGGTGCCGACGTCGACAGCGTGATCGACCTGCGTGCGGTCTTCCAGCAGGATCATCGCGAGCTTGCCGTCGAGGCGATGCCGGCGCTGCTGCTCCCGCGCAAGGGCCGCCATGGTCTGATCGATTACGAGAAGATGTTCTGTCCGGACATCAGGAGCGGCAACGATGTCTTCGCGATGCGCGGTATCGACCGGAAAGCCGGCTGCATGGTCGTGGTCCGGCCGGACCAGTATGTCGCGACCGTGCTGCCGCTGGATGACTTTGCTGCGCTTGCGTCGTATTTCGACGCCTTCATGCTGCGGGTAAAGTGAACGGCAGAAGCTACAATCCTCTGACAGAGAGCCCGGCCATCGCGCCGGGCTTCTTCGTGC
Source organism: Bradyrhizobium sp. 1(2017) (assembly GCF_011602485.2). Lineage (NCBI taxonomy): Bacteria > Pseudomonadati > Pseudomonadota > Alphaproteobacteria > Hyphomicrobiales > Nitrobacteraceae > Bradyrhizobium > Bradyrhizobium sp. 1(2017). The sequence goes on from NZ_CP050022.2 coordinate 3,846,701, forward strand.
ATGGTGAAACCCTTACAATTTAAGTCAGTTCTTCGCGGGCAGATTTCATCGATCGTAATATGTCTACTCAAAGCTGTAAGCATCCACTCGGGGCAGCGGGGCACGGGAGGATGAGATGAGACAGAGCCAGGCGGAGACGCGCCGCCAAAATGTCGCGAAGCGGTCGATGACCAAGGAGGCCAAGCAACTGTCCGGCCTGATTGCCGGGTTGCGCAAATCGCTCGAAGAGATTCACAAGGAACGGGCGGGCACGAAGCTCACCGGCGCCGAGATGGGCATGCTCGACGAGCGCCGCAACAATCTGCTCCTCACCATCGCAGCCCTGGACGACCGCCTCTCGGCGGTGCAGGGGCTGATCGATCTCGGCCGGCCGCACGTGATCCGCGTTCACTAGTGGAACCCGGACAGGGGCTATCGGTCCGTGACAGTCGTGACGGAGCCGGTGGCCGAAGCAGCATACATGATGAGGGCCCCGCATAAGGGGTCTGCGCGCTGTATGCCTGGCGGCAAGCATGCCTCGGCAAGCCGTATCGCGTCCCCGACGTAACGCACGCTCAATCCGGTCACCCGGCCATGAGCGGGCCAACGCCGTGCTGCCTGCGGAAGGCACCAAATTGCCACGCTCCTGGCGAAATGCCGCCAAAGCCCGCTGCCACGAGTGGGGCGGGTGCAGGGCAACGCAAGGGGATGCGCATTGGCCTACAAAATGGTCGCAGAACGCGACAATGAGAAATACAGTTTCGCCCGCGAGAGCCGGTTGCTCATCGTGGCCAAGGCGAAGGTCTGGGCAAGCGAGGGCTGGCGGGTCGTTATCACCGACCAGGACGGCAATCCCTACGTTCCGCCCGAATTTGAACAGCTGTCGGCGGCGTGACCGCACGACGGGTCCGGGAACGACATTGATTTCGCTGTTTCGACCGGGGCGCGGCTTGATCGCGTCCTCGATGGTTCTTGGCGCCTCCATTTTGACGACGGTTGCAACGGCGCAGAACCTCGATGCCGGAAAGTCGCCCGCGCGGCTCTTTGCCGATGGCTGCGCGACTTGCCACCGCAGTCCGCGCGGCCTTGCCAAGGGACGCTTCACCCTGACGCTGTCCTGGTTCTTGAAGGACCATTACGCGACCAGTTCCGACTCCGCCAAGGCGCTTGCTGCCTATCTGCAATCGGTCGATGAACCGCCGCCACGGGCTGCGGCCAAGCCTGGCGCAAAACAGCCGCGACGTCCGCCGACGCCGGTGCAGAGCCAGTAGCTGTCGTCGCAAGCCCCGGCTAAGCGCGTCGATAGGTCTGAGCGATCAGACGGTCGTGCACGGCGCGCAGGTCGGCGCTGATGCGGGTCTGTCCTGTCGTGACATAGGACAGCCATGCGCCGTCGGCAGCAAGGCGGACGATGTGAAGGTCGGGCGCGCCATCGCTGGCGCGATGGCGTTTCAGCCGGGCCTTGATCCAGTCGTTCCAGAGCCTGCGCAGCGACGGATCGGTGACGACGACCATGCTCAGCGCCGCCCAGGGGGTCGCGAAGCCGAAGGCCTTGCCGGTGAACACCGCATTCACATAGGCGCGCGTGAAGCTGCCGCGCGGCTTGGGATCCTGCTCGATGGCAGTGTCGATCTCGGCATCGACGCGGGCGAGGAGATCGGCGAACAGGCCCTCGATCAGTGCCTGCTTGCTTCCGAAATGATGAAACAGCCCGCCTTTGGTGACACCGGCGGCGGCTGCGACCGCCTGCACCGTGACGCCGGAGACGCCGTGGTCCATGGCAATGGCAGCCGCATGATCGAGCAAAGCGCGCCGCACCTGCTCAGGCTGCTTGGCGCGAGTGTAGCGGCTTTCCGGCATCAATGCACCGCGGTCTCCGAGAACAGGTTGATGACCACGACCCCCGACACGATCAGCGCGATACCGACGAAGGCGGCAGCGTCCAGCATCTGACGGAACAGCACGAAGGAGACCGTGGCGGTCAGGATGATGCCGACCCCGCCCCAGATCGCATAGGCGATGCTGAGCGGAATGACGCGGATCGCGATCGACAGCGCGTAGAACGAGGCGACGTAGAACAGGACCATCGCCAGCGTGGGCCACGGCCGGGTGAATTGCGCCGACTGCTGCAGGAAGGCGGAGGCGGTGACCTCGAAGACGATGGCGATAGCGAGTGCCGCATAGGCATGAAAGGCGGATGTCATGACGAGCTCGGGCCTGGCGCGGCTCGAAAGATACCGCGCGGTAGGTTTGTTTAGCACGCGGAACATGGCTTTTGCCAGCAGCGGATATCACGTGTGAGTGACGAGCCTGCGACAGGCGCCGAGGTTCCACGGTCTGCCGCCGGCGGCCGGAAGCCGCCGCGCGATGAATCGTGCGGCGGCTCCCGGATGTTGCGACGATAGGATCCAGCTTCAATCGATCCGCACCGAGAGCTCGACGTCCTCGGCAAAAGCCGTGGACATGTAGCCGCTTCCGGGCTTGCGCACACGCGCCAGATAGTCGGGGCTGTCATCGGCATTGTCGGCGACGATGATCGCGCCCGGTCTGAGACGCTCCTCGAGCAGGTCCAGGATCTCCGGATAGAGCGCCTTGGCGCCGTCGAGCAGCAGAAGATCGATCGTGTCGGGCAGATCGGATTTGAGCGTCGTCAACGCATCGCCTTCGCGAATTTCGACGAGATCGATCACGCCGCCGGCCGTGAGGTTGTCGCGCGCCCGAGCCGCCTTGGAGGGCTCGAACTCGCTGGTGATGAGGTGGCCGCCGCCATTGTCGCGCAGCGCGGCGGCAAGGTGCAGGGTCGAGATGCCGAACGACGCCCCGAACTCGACGATCGCCTTGGCGCCGGAGCTGCGCGCCAGCATGTAGAGCAGGCGGCCGGTCTCGGGGGAGACCGCGAGCGGCGCGTGCTTCAGGCGCCCGTACAGCTCGCGGTACGCGGACCTGCTCCGCAGCATCCGCGTCCGGTCGGCTTCGGACAGATCGGCGACGGCGGCCAGCGTCGCGCCGCTTGCTGCGTCGGCCTCGTCGAACAGTCGAGCCAGCAGCGGCGCAAGCGACGTGATGGTTGATGTGGTCATTCGGTGTCTCCAACAGCGCATGCTTGCGCGGAGACCGAAATACGACTAATTCGTCGCATTTCCTATTCGCATTCCTGGCAGGGTGCCGTGGCCGACCGTCGAAGTCGTTCAATCTCCTCACGAAAGCAGCCGCAACAGGCGCGCTCGAACGAGCTGGTGGCGGCCATCCTGGATGCCGCTGTTCAGGTTCTGGCGAAAGAGGGAGCTCAGCGCTTCACGACGGCGCGGGTGGCGGAGCGGGCCGGCGTGAGCGTCGGCTCGCTCTATCAATATTTTCCGAACAAGGCGGCAATCCTGTTCCGACTGCAGAGCGACGAGTGGCGGCGCACCAGCGAGCTCCTACGTGACATCCTTGCGGACCGGGCGAAGCCGCCGCCGGCGCGGCTGCGCGCGCTGGTCCATGCCTTCATCCGCTCAGAGTGCGAAGAAGCTGCGATCCGCGTCGCGCTCAACGATGCCGCGCCGCTCTATCGCGACGCGCCCGAGGCGCACGAGGCGCGCGCGGCCGGCGAGGGCATCGTCGCCGCCTTCATGCGCGAGGCCCTGCCCAAAGCCTCTGATGGGCCACGCTGCCTTGCAGGCGAAATGATCACGACGACGCTGAGCGAGGTCGGCAAAAGTTTTTCAGAGGAGACGCGGAGCGAGATGGAAATCGCGGCCTATGCCGATGCCATGGCCGACATGTTCTGCGCCTATCTGGCGAGGCTGGCGCGGCGCTGAGGCATTGCTGACATCGCCGTTTGCGGGCCGATTATCCTTCAGATTTCGTTCGATCATGGGTAGCCTCGCTTCATCCGTCATCCAGTCGTCGAGCGCCGCGCCATGCACGTCCTCCGCCCCCAATTCCGCATCGAGGAGCAGCGCGCGCTGGAATTTGCCGGATCGCGCGGCTTCGGCGTGATCGTGGCGGCGGACGAGCGCGGGCCCCGGGCCTCGCACGTGCCGTTCGTGCTGGGCGAGCGCGGCGGGCACACCATCGTGCAGATCCATTTCACCGCCAAGAACCCGCTCGTGCCGCTGGCCGACGGCAGCAGGCGGTTTCTGCTGATCGTTGCCGGCGACGATGCCTACGTCTCCAACGACTGGTATGCCTCGCGCGACAACGTCTCGACCTGGCTTTATGAGGCGGTGCATCTGTCGGGCGTGGCGCATCTGTGCGCGCTCGACGAAAACCGCGAACACGGCGACGCGCTGCTTGCGGTCTCCGAGGCGCGGTTGCCCAAGCAGCCCTGGGATCTCGCACAGATGGAGGCGGGCAAGCGCGAGAGCATGCTGGCTGCGATCCGCGTCGTCGATCTCGTGGTGGATCAGATCGAGGGACAGGCCAAGCTCAACCAGCACAAGAGCGATGCCGACCATGTCGCTGTCGCCGACCAGTTGCTGCGGTCGGCGGAGACAGGCCACCGGCGGCTTGCGCGCCGGATGCAGGCGCTGCGACCAGGGCTCAGATACGAGATCCCGTAGCCCTTGCCCCGTCCGACGTTTGACCTTACGGACCTCCGTCATGCTCGTCATCTCCATTCAAAGCCAGGTGGTCCACGGCCATGTTGGCAACAGCGCGGCGGCCTATGCCATGCAGGCGGAGGGCGTGAACGTCGCGGCGGTGCCGACGACGCTGCTGTCGAACCATCCGCGCTACCCCAGCCTGCGCGGACGGGTGCTGGAGACCGAGCTGGTTGCCGATCTGCTGAAGGGTGTCGAGGAGCGCGGCCTCGTCGACGAGGCGGCCGTGCTCGTCACCGGCTATCTCGGCTCGCCCGGCAATGCTGCCGTGGTCGCCGATTTCGTCGAGCGGGCTTTGGAGCGCAATTCGAAGCTCATCTATCTCTGTGATCCCGTGATCGGGGACGATGGCCGCGTCTATGTCGCCGACGGAATCCTGGACGTGGTCCGGCATCGGCTGCTGCCGGCCGCGAACCTGACGACACCGAACCGATTCGAGCTCGAGCTGCTTGCGGGGCTTACAATTTCCGATACGCAGGACCTGCGCGCCGCCTGCGCCGCGCTCGCGGGACGAGGCCGCATCGACGTCGTCGCGACCGGCTGCACGCTCGCGGACACGCCGGAAGGGCAGTTGGAGACGATCCTTTGCGCCGATGGCCAGCTGTCGCGCTTTGCGACGCCGCGTCTGCCGATCCGTCCCTATGGCACCGGCGACCTGCTGACGGGACTGATCGCGGCGCATCTGGCCAAGGGCGAGGCGGCGGAGGTGGCGGTGCAGCTTGCGGTCGAGACCATCTTTGCGGTGCTGGTGCGCACGCAGGAGGCTGGCACGACCGAGATGCGTCTCGTGCCGCTACCGACGCGGGGCCGCGAGCCGTAACGGCCTCAGGTCGCGCGCTTGCCGGCCGATTGCGCCGCCTTTTGCGGCTTGGCCGTATTCTTCTGCTCGCGCGCGGCCTGGGCCTTGGGCGGCTTCGCATGGGCCGCAGCGTGCGCCTTCTTCGGCCTGACGTTGGCGGCTTCCTTGCGGTCCGTCGTGCCCCGGCGCGAGATATATTCCTTGCCGTCGATCGGGCCGACATGCGGCGGATCGCGGCCGAGATAGGGCCGGCCGATGCCGTACGCCTTGCCGTTGGCATCGACCCACTTCCACAGGATTTCGGTCGAGACCCAGCGCTGCGCGCGGTTGTTGCCCTGCGTGCTGACGATGTCGGCGGCCATGCCGTGACCGTAGCCGCCGCGCGTGCTCCCGCCATGATAGGAGCGGTCGGAGGCAGCCTTCAGGCCGCTCGCGATGGACTGACGATAGTCGTCGCGGAACGCACTGGTGATGCCCGGCGAGAGGCCGGCGGCCTCGGCTGCGAGCAGCGTGCGAAACAGCTTTCGCTTGAAGCTCTTGTCCATGCCGCCGATGACGTAATCCATCATCGACATGCCGGCGCGCTCGGCGGCCTTCGGGTCCTTCCAGGTAAAATCCTGGTCGACCAGCTTGGCGAAGCTGCGCATCACGGTCACCGTCTTGCCCTTGCGCTTGACGGTGACGGGGCGGCGCTCCACCACCCTCATCGAGTCTTCCTTCGCGGTGCGCTCATAGAGCGCCCAGAGATAACGGTCGATGCAGGCGTCCATGACGAAGCATTCGTCGAGCACGGCAACGGTGTCCGCCGGCGGCGAGGCCTTGCTTGCCACGACCGGGGCGGGACCGCCCGCGATCGTCGCGGCCGACAATGCTTCGGTGGCCACGATCTCGGTGGGATCGGCGGAGGCGAGCTTGACGGGCTCTGGCGCCGGCGCTGGCGGAGCTTCGCTGACGACAGGTGCTGGCTCCGGTAAAATCTGAGGCGCGGGCGGCTCCGCCGGCAAGATCAGCGCGGGATCGGCCGACGCCAGCTTGATGGCAGCGATAAGCGGCTCCGGCGGGGGTGCGGCTTCAACATTTGGCGGAATTGCTGCGGCAGCAGCGATGTCGGCGGTCAAGGCGACACCGTCCTCGATCGTCGCGGCGCGTGGAACGTCGGCGAGGTCGAGGCGGCCAAGATCCTTCGCGGGCGAGACGGCAGCCGCATTGGCGCTGCTGTGCTCGATGAGGGCAGGCGCGTAGGCGGACAGTGAGAGCACCAGCCAGCCGGCGAAAACGGCCGACGGGCACAAAACCGCGACCAAAAGAGACCGCCGATCATTCATGATCCCTGCCTCCAAACGGTTCTGTCCGAACCAGTCTCGTTCGAACAGTGGTGATGCAAACAGTCTTGATGCAGTCAGACTTGCACGGAAAGGCACGCAGTGGGTCGATTGTTCGGGGGACGGTGTGGCGACGCAATGGCGTAATTCCGGGAAATAGGTTTTTCGGAAAGAGTGTTGCGAAGTTGCAACGGAAGTTCCCCAACGGTTCCAAGGACGTAATCCTTGGAAACTACCTGCAGATGCAAAGCCCCGATTGTCGTCAAATTGAACGAAGTGCGTTTACTCAATCTTGGATTGCGGCGTGCATTGCTCGGGCGCCGGCAATTTCCGGTGGAATTGGGAAGGACGCGTCCGTGACGTTGAAATGCAAATGGGCCGAGTTCGTTGCCGATGAATCCGGCGCGACCGCAATCGAATATGGTCTGATCGCGGCCGGCATCGCACTCGCGATCATCGAAATCATCTATGCGCTCGGCACCAATCTTGTCGCAAAACTGCAATCGCTCGCGACCGCATTGAAGTAGCGGATACCGAGGCTTCCGCGATCGACGGTTGACTAGGGCGTCTTGAAAAATGCTCTCGGCAACTTTGGGCGGGGCTAGGCGTTGATCGGCCCATGAGCACGCATCCCTCGCTTCGTCCCATGGACGCCTTCGATCCGACCGAACCGGCCGTTCTGCACGATCGGGTGTCCGACACCATCATCACCTGGACCGCCGATCAGGCGGATGACTACCGGCGGGCCAGTCGGCTGCGTGAGGATGGAACCGTGGTCTGGAAGGCCTACCTGTTCGATGGGTGGGGCAATGTGCTCGGTGGCTGACCAGCGCCCATAAAAGCTCCATGTCGCGGCCGGCGCGATTCGGCCAAGACTCTGTACGCATTAAACATATCGCCATGCGCGGCGGGCGATGTTGCGATGCAATAGAACATGTCGCAATGCAGCAAAGCGCGCTTAAGTGTGTGCTCCGAATCTTCCATCAGGAGCATCACCAATGAACAAGACTTTGACGATCGCCGCCACCGTCCTGACGATCGCGAGCGCTACGTCGGCTTTTGCCGCCGAGCTGCCGACCTATGAGGCCAATGGATTTCCGGTCTCTCCCTTGCAGGTTCGCGTGCTCGGGGCCAGCCATGTCGAGCAGCAGGTGACCGCGCCCACGACGGTCGCCTCGGTGCACCAGGCGAAGGTGCTCGGCTCCCGCAAGGTCAAGACCGCCGACGTCACCACGGGCGCGGCCCGCTGAACTGACATTGCATGAAGGGCAGACGGGTCTCGCAGCGCGCGACCCGCTGCCTCATGCGATCATCGAAGTTAGATCTCGTCTCGCGCGAGCGGCGAGGAGACAAATTGCGCTCGATGCGCTGATCGAGACTCCGGCCGCGAGCAAGTTCGCGTGAAGCTGCCGGTCATGTATGCTCGTTCATAACGAGCGTGATCCCCTTAACAGTTGATTTGCAGGTCGCATTGCTTGATGCGGCCGCCGCATCGTCGCGGCCATTTTTTGAAATCATAATGGAGGCATCATGCCCGTTGCGCAGAAGGCCGCTATCGCCACCGCCTCGCCGCGTGCGTTCATTCTCAGGCACGCCACGCTGTTCGCCGCCGCCGTGCTGTTCGTGTTCGTGCTGAGCCTGACCTATGGGCTCGATCTCAGCCCGGGATTGTTCTGAGCGATTGCGCGACCTGACGACAGGCGTGGTGCGCGCAGGCTCGACGGCGAGCGGCCGTAGAGCTCGGCGAAGGCGGCGTTGAACCGGCGCAGGCTGCCGAAGCCGGCCTGGAACGCGATCTCCGTCATGGTGCGATCGCCGGCATCGAGCAGGCGCTTGGCGCGCTGCACGCGCAACGTCCTGGCGAGCTGCTGCGGCGTCGCACCGACGTGCCGCTCGAACAAGCGCGCCAGATGACGCGAGGAGATGCCGAGCCGCATCGCGAGCGTCACCACCGAGTCCTGATCGAGTGCGCCGCCGTCGATCAGCTTCACCGCGCGCGCCACCGTCGACCGCGTGCCGTTCCAGGCCGGGCAGAACGGCGCGGTCTCGGGACGGCAGCGAAGGCAGGGCCGGAAGCCCGCCGCTTCCGCCGCGGCCGCCGTCGGATAATAGCCGACATTGCGCGTCAGCGGCTGCTTGGCCGGGCACACCGGGCGGCAATAGATCCCCGTGGTCTTCACCGCCGTGAAGAAGCGGCCGTCATAGCGGGGATCGCGGCGCAGGCGCGCGGCGTTGCAGGTCGTAAAGCTCAGCATCGCCGCATGATAGCGCAGACGCATGGGGAGGAAAGGGTTGCGGGATGACCGAGTCCGATTGTGGCGAGCGGCAAGGCGCATCAAGGCCTAGAAGGCGGCCCTCGTTTCAATGCAAGCCGCGGAGCGCGCCTCGTGACCAGCCCGAAAGACGTCGTCCTCAATGCCTGGAAGACCTTCGCCTCGCGCGATGCCGCCCGCATCGCCGCGCTGTTCACGGACGATGCCGAATGGATCGCGCCGAAAGGCAACGCGACCGCGATCGCGCTCGATCACACCGACCACATGGTCGGCGCACCGCAGATCGCGCGCTTCATCGCGCAGGAGATGCACAGGCTGTTCTCGAACGTCGATATCGCATTCGTCGGCGTCCATGCCGACGGCGACAAGGTGATCGTTGAGGAGCGGATGCGCGCCACGCTTCCCGGCGGGGCTTGTTACGAGAACGATTATTGCTTCGTGTTCACCGTTGCAGGCGACAGGATCCGCGAGGTGCGCGAATACATGGATACGCGCAAGGGCTGGCGGATGGTGTTCGGCGAGGAGGGGTGAGGATGCGAGCCCCGCCCTTGCCATTGCGTGCCAGCCCTGCAGCCGCGTGGGTTGAGGCATCTGGCGCGCTGACATAAGGCTTCTCCATGGATCAGCGGACGAGCGGCGCTGACGCTCCCACCCAAGCGAATGACGCAGGCCCGGCGCTGCTCGGCGTCCTCTGCGGGCTGGCAGCGGCGCTGTTCTGGGCGCTTGGCTTCGCCAGCACGCGGCACGGCCTCAATGTCGGCTTCACGCCGGTCGACCTGCTCGTGCATCGCTATGTCTGGTCGGGAATCGCGTTCCTGCCGCTGGTGTTTCGCGCCGGCATCTCCGATCTCTGCGGCATCGGCTGGGGCAGGGGCCTTGCGCTGATGGTGCTGGGCGGCCCGGTGATGGCGCTGATCTCCTACACCGGATTCCTGTTCGTGCCGCTTGGCCATGGCAGCGTGATCCAGCCCTCCAGCGCGACGCTCGGCGGCCTGCTGCTCGCCGCTTTGTTCCTGAAAGAGACGATCTCCGCTTCGCGTCTGGCCGGCGCGTTGCTCATCGTCGCCGGCCTCGGCGTGATCGGCGCGGAATCGATCGGCCATATCGGCGCCGACGGCGTGCTCGGCGATCTGATCTTCGTGCTCACCGGGTTCATGTTCGCCGGCTTCGGCGCGCTGCTGCGCCACTGGCGCGTCTCCGCCGTGTCGGCCGCGCTCGTCATCAACGTGCTGTCGCTGCTGCTGCTGCCGATCTATCTCGCAACCGGCGGGCTCGCCCGCATCGCTGCAATCGGCCTTCGCGAGAACGCGATCCAGGCGCTGGCGCAGGGCGTGCTGGCAGGGCCCGCCGCGCTCTATCTGTTCGCCGTCTCGGTGCAGCGCCTCGGCGTCGCCCGGGCCGCGGTGTTTCCCGCGATCGTGCCGGCGCTGACGCTGCTGGTCGGCTGGCTGCTGCTCGGCGAGCCGCCGACGACGCTGCAGGCCGCCGGTCTCGTGACGGTTCTGTGCGGGTTTTACCTCGCGCAGCGGCAGCGGTAGACCGCCGGTGCATCGCGGCGCCGCGCTCAAACAGGAAGGCCGCCCGGAGGCGGCCCCTCAAGTCTCAAAGCTGTGATGCAATCGAACAGGTAACCCTGCAAGCCAGCCCCGGGGCGAGAAAATCGATGCGCACTGAAAACGCCTGCCCGGCAGCCATTACCTTACACAGATTTGCGACAACGATAAGAAGAATTGTGCGTTCCAGCCTCAGGAACCGGCGTTAGCGTTACCGCGAGCGACGGCCTTCCTCGCGGCGCCGCGAGGTGCGGCACCATCCCGGATTGCGCCGCGCCCCGGCCGGGCTACGCTGGCCATCATGACCTTCCTGCTCAACATCGACGTCCCCGACGTCATCGCCGCCACGACCTTTTACACCGAGGCCTTCGGCCTCACCGTCGGCCGCCGCTTCGGCACCGGCTTCGTCGAGTTGCTGGGGTGGCCGGCGCCGGTGTACCTGCTCACCAAGCAGGCCGGGACGGTGGGCGCCGGCGGCGATCGCCGCCGCTACGAGCGGCACTGGACGCCGGTGCATGTCGACGTCGTGGTCGACGATGTCGATGCCGCGGTCGAACGCGCGCTGCGCGCCGGCGCGGTCCTCGAGGTCGCCGCAACCGATGCGCCTTATGGGCGGATCGCCATGCTGGCCGATCCGTTCGGGCACGGGTTTTGTCTGCTGACGTTCAGCGAGCGCGGCTATGACGCGCTGCTCGATGCGGATGGAGCCTAGCCCGGGGGCCGCACGGCAATATTGCCCAAAACAACCCCATGCACAGTAGGGAACCCTTTGAGATTGCTTGATTCTGCAATACCGAAGTCATGACGGCTAGGTCGGGCTCGATTCTGTAATCCCGAAATAGAGTTTGACTCGTCGGGCAAAACAAGGGCACACTGGCATGGTGGCGCCGGTGCGACAGCGGCTTGTGCGTCGCCAGCGCGCGGGGCGGAATGGCGAAGACACCCAACCGAAAACTGAAGACCTATCAGACCTCGCTCGGCTTCTTCGACCAGGCGATCGCCGCGCCCTCGATGAAGGCGGCGCTTGCCGCCTGGGGCGCCAGCTCCAATCTGTTCCATCAGGGCGTCGCGAAAGAGACCGACGACCCCGACATTGTCGCTGCGACGATGGAAAAACCCGGCGTGGTGCTCAGGCGCCCGGTCGGATCGGATGGTCCGTTCTCCGAGAGCGCGGAGCTGCCGACTGATCTCGCCGAGGATGACGCGGGGCCCAAGCGCAGGCCGAAGAAGCGTCCGGCCAAAACGACCAAGACGAAGCCTGCAGCGAAGAAGACCGCCAAGGCACCCTCGCGCAAGAGCGACGATCAGGCCGCGCGCAAGGCCGCAGCGGCCTTCGAGAAGGAAGAGCGGCGTCGCGAGGCCGAGCGGAAGAAAGAGGAGGCCGCCCGCGCCAGGGAGCGTGCGCGCCGGGACAAGGCGGTCGCGAGCGCGCAAGCCGCGCTGGACAAGGCAAGGCGGGAGCACGAGGCGCGGGCAGAGGCCATCGACGCCGAGCGGGCTGCGCTGGATGAGCGTGCGGAGGCCGAGCAGCGAAGCTGGGACAAGCAGCGGATGAAGCTCGAGGAGGCCGTGCGCCGGGCGCGGGCGTAGGCGCCGGCTCATGCGTGCGGGATCGCCGCGCTCAGCGGCAGGACCGCGGTTCCATCCCTATATGGGCTGAAGTCCCCTATAGGTCTTCCATGCCAGCAAAGCCCTCGAAATCCGCAAACCCGATGCTCGTGCGCCCGCGTCGCGCGGCGCCCGTCCTGGTGTGCCGCAAATGCCTCAAGCGCAGCGACGAGGGCCGCGACGTCAGGCGTGCGCTGAAGTCCGAACTGAAGGCGAGCAGGCGCGACGGCACCAAGCCGGCCAAGCTCGTCGTGACCGGATGCTTCGGCCTCTGCCCGAAGACGTCGGTCGTGATCGCGAGCGGCGCCAGCCTGGCGCGGCAGGAATATGTGCTGGTTGCCGACCGCGATCAGGTGCCGCAGGCGCTCGCGCTGCTGGACGGCGAGAGCGTGGAGTGACCTCCAGCGCTGCGCGGAGCAGCTGGCGAGGAAGGGCAGGACTCAAGCGCGCGCCTCCAGGCAGGCGCGGACCTTGTCTGCCTGCGGGCGCGGAACGGCATGAGCACGCCACTGCTCGCGCGTGGCGCCGGCGGCGGTCAGGCAGCGGTTGATATTGCGGTCATAGCTGTCACGGGACATGCGATCGCGCTTGGCCTGGCAGGCAGCGTCGCCGCCGCACTCGTAAAGCGGCGCGGCCATGGCTGCCGGGATCCCCATCGCCAAGGACGCCAGGACGAAAGCCGTCATCAACTTGTTCATCTATGCCCCCGGGAAACGAATCGATTTTGCTTTAATGAGAGATCGTCTAGCGTGTCCAATTGCCGCATGCAATCTGAAGACGCGCGGAGCCCCGGTCGGTCTCGGAGGTGTTGCGGCCGCCAGGGCCGGCGACGTTCATTCACGCAATGTCGAGATTGAATTGGCTTGCCTTGCCGTGCGTCCTTTTGCACTCTGGCGGCAAGGAGACCAATTCAATGAAGAAAATGACCATCGCTTATGCGCTCGGTGCGGCCCTGGTGCTGGGGAGTCTTGCAACATCGGCTGCCGAAGCAAAGCCGCGCAAGCAAGTGGTTCGTGCACCGCAGGAGAGGCTGATCGTCACGGCGCCCGTGCTCCGGCCGACGCCGTGGGATTACTATATCGTTCCGCGCTATCGCTACCGCCCGGAGGACGACAAGGTCGATCCCTATGGCCCGCCGCTGGTGCCGTCTTATGTCCGTTATCAGGGTTGGCGTTGGCCGTATTGGTGGTGAATACCATCACGTTCTTCGGCGAGTGGTGATCGACCATCGACGAACCCGGAGTTGAGCTCGCGGTCGGCGTCAAGCGCCGGCCGGTTGGCACGATGCGGGGTGCGATCGCCCGCCGATTCGATCCGGCTCGTTCCTCGCTGGGGGGCGATTTCTTGTGAAAACTCCTATCTTCGCAGAGGTTTGACGGCAGCGACTTCACCATCGCTGCGTGCGGTGGCCAATGACGGGAGAAAGTGGCAAACTTGCGACTGTCAAGGGTAGATCTGAGTAGAACGTGGCTTGTCCCCGTAATAAACAAAATATTGTTTGGGGTGCGGGGCGCGTATTGAGAGGATCAAACCATGGCAAGTGTTGAGGTATTGCACAGACGAGAAGGCGTAAATCTGCTTCAGCTCGAGGCGGACATTGCTTCGGTCCGCACGGGCAGCTCTATCGCTTCCATTTCTCTGCCCGATTATGTCGAACATACCGAGGGGGTGTCACGCGTCGGCGCGCTCAGTGCAGAGGCGGTCATCCGCGACTATGAGTCCGCGGCAAAAGAGATCGAGGCCATGGGCACGGAATTGATCGACGCCGCGCGGAAATGCGAGGCGCTGACGGCCCAGGTCCATGATGCGATCGCCTTCATGCGGGAAACGGCAGCGGGGTATCGTGAAGAGGGACGCAAGATCTTCAGGCGCATCGAAGAATGCGCGCTGTTCACCGAAGACGTCCGCAAGACCTGCGAACAGGTCAAGCGCAGAATGACCGAAGGCTCGGTAGGCCAATTTTCCGATGACGAGCCTGCGCCGGAAGAGCCCGAGCTGAGCGGGATCGCAGCCCACGTGTCGATGACCGAGGTACGGTGAGGCGGGCGTAGTGGGGAGTTCGTAGGATGGGTTGAGTGCTTGCGAACCGCGTCGTTGCGCGCAGCGTCGATGCGTATCGCTTCCGCCTTCGGCGAGCCTCGGCGGGACAAGTCCGCCTTCGCTCGGTGAGCCAGGGCGGACAGGTCGCTCCACCCATCCTACGGTCTGCGACACCCATGGTCTAACCGCCGTCATCCGCCGCAAGGCGCTGAAACTGCCGCTTCATCGCGTTGACGCGCGCAATGTAGGCCGCGACGAGATGATCGCCGCAGCGCTCGCCTGATATCATCTGAAACTTGCGCCGGGCATAGGCCGTGGCGGGGCCGCCGCCGCAGAGATGGATGAAGGTGGCCAGATCCTGCTTCTGCTGCGGGCTTGGCTTCGCATCGCCGGCGCGGGCGAGAACCCCAGCCATTTGCCGGTCGAGATACACCGACGCCAGCTCGACGGCATGGCTCGGGATTACCCGAACATAGAACCCGCTGAACCCGCATCCGGTGTCGGTGACCGCGTTGCCGCGGACGCAGAACCGCGCGGCTTCGGTGAAAGCCGGGTCGGTCATCTGGAACAGCCCGACGGCGCTGGAGGCGGGGCGCCAGATCGCGAGCGGATTGAAGCTCCATCGCCAACGCCAATAGGTGCGCGCCAGCGGATTGCCCGAGCTCTCCGTCTGCGCCAGCGCGGCCAGCAATTCCGGCGTGACCGCAGCAGTGGCATGCTTGCGGAACAGCGGGGCGTATCTCGCCCAGGTCTCCTCCGGCTCCTTGTCGAGGGCGTGGCCGACGACGGCGAACAGCTCGGTCGGCTTGCGGAGCGTTTGATAGGCGACGTTCAGAAGTGCTGCGGCCGCAAGCAGCGCCGCCGCGCCGCCCGCGATCCGGACCATCCGCGGCGCGCGCGCGAACCTCGTCCGCGCCCACCGGGCGGCCCGCCGGACACTGCGCAGGCGAGGGAGGAAGCTGTTGCGTTTGGCTGGCATCGACGCTGCGGGAGTGGATTGCGGAGAGTTTGTATTTAGTTAACGCCGTCCGCCCGGCCTTGAAATCCCGATTCATTTCGCGCTGTCCGAGCCGTTCGAGGCTTCGCCTCCGTGCTCCTACGGCCGCCGCACGCCTTGCGGGAAAAAACCCCCGGTTGTAGGTTGCGCTGCAGAACAGTTAATTTTGCGTAAATGGATCGGCGAAAATGACCGTCATCGATAGCGTCGCGCCAGAGGCAGTTCCGAATCCGAAAATGCCGCCCGGCGTGCTGCTGGAAGGGCCGGTGGTCGAAGCCAAGTTCCTCGATTCCTACATCGCGTTCGGCTTCATGATCGGCGGCTCGGTCGGGGCGCTGATCTGGGCCCTGCTGCAAGGCATCGGCTGGGTCGAGGTGTCGGTCTTCGCAGGTATGTTCCTGCTGACCACGATCGGCATCGGCTTCATGCATCGCTACTTCGTGCATCGCAGCTACCGCTGCGGTCCGGTGATGCGGACGATCCTCGCCCTGATCGCCACGCTGGCGGTGCAGGGCTCGATCCTGAAATGGGTGAGCAACCATCGCCGCCACCATCTCCATTCCGACAAGCCCGGCGACGTCCACAGCCCTTACTATGATGGCTACGGCAACCGCTACACCAGCTTCCTCAAGGGCATGTCCCATGCGCAGGGCGGCTGGGTGTGGGACCAGGCCACCACCGACGGCGAATACTACGCCAAGGACATCCTGGCCGACCCGATCGCCATGTTCTTCACGCGGACGCGCTGGTACTGGTACGCACTGTCGGCGGTGATCATTCCCGGCGCGATCGGCTACGCCTTCGGCGGCGTGCGCAGCATGATCGGCTGCATCCTGTTCGCCGGCCTGTTCCGCAGCTACATCATGACCATGGCGACCTCGCTGGTGAACTCGGTCTGCCACAGCGACGGCCGCTGGGGCTACCGCCGCTTCCAGACCAGCGACGGCACCACCAACGAGCTGGTGACGACGTTCCTCACCTTCGGCGAAGGCCTGCACAACAACCATCACCGCTTTCCGCGCGACGCTTATCTCTCGCACGCCTGGTACGAGATCGACATCAACGGGCTGATCATCCTCGGGCTCGGCAAGCTCGGGCTGGTGCATGACATCTTTGGTGTCGGCAAGCGTCAGCTGTCGGCGGATGCGGAGCAGGGCGGAGCCGCCGAAAGTCAGAACGCATTCGATGGCGCCGCGGACGACCTTCGCTCGGCCGGCAGGTAGGCGCTCTGAAGGGATTGGCGGGGCGGGGCAGGTGTCACCCGCATCTCGCCCCGCTATGGGCGGGGCGAGATGGCTGCCTCCAGAGCAACTCGTTCAGATGATGAAGTCGGTCGGGTGCAGGTTTGCTGCGTGGACGCCGTCGAGCGTGATGGTGTCGTTGGCCGAGAGGTGAACCACGGCATCGCCGGCGGCATTGTCGCTGATCAGTTTCGACAGCGCCGTCCAGTCCGCAAACCCGTAATCGTGCACGTTGATCAGGTCGTGCTCGGCCACGGTGCTGCCGACCGCCTTGTTGCCCTGGTCGAAGTCGGTGATGAGGTCATTCCCGGAGCCGGCGTTGAAGACGAAGGTGTCGCTGTTTCCGCCGCCCGAAAGCTGGTCGTTGCCGGCGCCGCCGTTGAGAATATCGCGGCCGCCGGTGATCGAGCCAGGGGTCGCGGGATTATAGACCTCCGCATCGCCATAGAGGCGGTCGGTGGCCGCTCCGCCAGTGAGGATATCGTTTCCGCCATGGGCATTGCCGGACATGGTCGGCGCGTCGCCGAACATCACATCGCGGGCATCGTCGGTGTACTGGGTGCTGATCTTGACGGTGAGGATGTCGTCGCCGCCCTGGGCGTTGTCGGTGAGGGATGTAGAGGAATCTCCCGACACCGAGGCGCCGGCCCAGACGTTGTCACCGCTCATGGTCAAGTTGATGTTGTCGTTGCCGCCATGCGCATCCCCGCCGATGGAACCGATGGCGTCGCCACTGATTCTCACCGAACCCTCCCTGGTGTCCAGATTGATGTTGAGCGTGTCATTGCCGCCCTGCGCCGTGCCGCTCATGGAACCACCGGCATCGCCGGCGTATATATTGTCGTAGCCTCGCCAGCCCACCTCGCCGATGATGGTGTCACTGCCGCCGTGCGAATTGCCCGACATGTCGCCGGCGACATCGCCGAAAACATGCGCGTTGGTGTACAACGACTTGTCCTCGGTATCGATCGTGTCGTTGCCGCCCCTGGCGTCGTCGGTCATCGCCTGGGCATCGCCGACCACGAGGGCGGTGTTCCAACCGTAATTGAAATTGACCGTCAGCGTGTCGTTGCCGCCGTGGGATTGGCCATGCAGCGTCGTGTTGTCGTCGCCGAAGATCGTGACCTCTGCTTCAGGCTGGCTGAGAGTTGCCGTCACGGTGTCGTTGCCGCCCCAGGCGTCCGTGGTGGTCGGGAAGTTCGGATCTCCGGTGATGGTTTCGATTTGACCAAACTGGTCGAGCAGGACGTCGATGGTGTCGTTGGGCAGATGTTGCATGGCGTAACTCCCATTTCATTGTCGGAGGCGGGCCGCACGCCGGCAAAATGCGCGACGTGCTGCGACCACGCTTCACGAAGGCGAATCCAGTTTCCTCAGATGATGAAGTCGGTCGGATGCAGGCTCGCGGCGTGAACCCCGTCCAGCGTGATGGAATCGTTGGCGGACAGGTGGATCACGGCGTCGCCGGCGGTGTTGTCGCTGATCAGTTTCGACAGCGCGGTCCAGTCGGTAAAGCCGTAGTTCTGCACGTCGATCAAATCGTGCTCCGCCGCGGTGCTGCCGACGGCCTCGTTGCCCTGATCGAAGTCGTTGATCACGTCGTTGCCGGAACCGGTGTTGAAGACGAAGAGGTCGTTGTTTGGTCCGCCCCACATCTGGTCGTTGCCGGCGCCGCCGTTCAGCGTATCCATGCCGCCGGTGATCGAACCCGGTGATGCGGGTTCATAGGTCCGCGCATCGCCATACATGAAGTCCCGGCCGGCGCCGCCGTTGAGGATGTCGTTGCCGCCCTGAGCATGACCCGTCATGTCCGGCGCGTCGCCGTACATCTGCGAGATCGCATCCGCATTCTGGCCGTCGATCTTGACGGTCAGGACATCGTCGCCGCCCTTGGTGAGATCCATCAGCGACGTCGACGAATCCCCCGACAGGGTTGCGCCGGATATCGGGCTGTCGCCGTCCAGGGTGGTGGTCAGATTGTCGTTGCCGCCCTGGGCAAGGCCGCGCAGGGCGCCGATGGCGTCGCCGCTGACAGCCGCCCCGCCGTCGATGGTGAGCACGCTCACATCGAGCGTGTCGTTGCCGCCGTGCGAGGTGTCGATCATGGAACCGCCGGCATCGCCGGCGAACAGGTTGGAACCGCCGCGCCACCCGATCGAGCCGGTGATGTCGTCATTGCCGCCCTGCGCGTTGCCCGACATGTCGCCCGCGACGTCGCCGAAGGCCGAGACAGGGGTGTAGATCGTGCCATGGGCATCCGCGACGATGGTGTCATTGCCGCCCTTGGCGTCGTCGATCATCGCCTGGGTATCGCCCACCACGAGGGCGGAGTTCCAGCCGCCGCTGATGTCGGCGATGAGCGTGTCGTTTCCGCCTTGCGAGTGACCGAGCAACGTCGTGTGGTCGTCGCCGAAGATCGTGAGTTGGGTATGGAGTTCGGCGACGGTGGCCGTCACGGTGTCGTTGCCGCCGACGACGTCCTTGGCCGCGGGAAAGCCGGGGTCTCCGGACACGGTCTCGATTTGACCAAACTGGTCAAGGGTGACGTCGAAGGTGTCGTTCGGCAGATGCTGCATGACGGAACTCCCATTTCCATTGCCGGAAGCGGGGCTGAGGCCTGCAGAGTTTCTTGCAAGTCGCGTTGTTGACCACGCTTCACCGGCAGCAATCTACCTTGGGTAGATGGCAGAGATTTGTAGGAATTCGGGAGAGAGTTTGATCGCACGCATGGAACCGCGGCGGCGATCGCGAAGATCGCCACCGCAAGCTTGCGCGTTGCTTCAACGTTTAATGACCTGCTTGCAGCAGCAAGCTGGCATGCACAACGCGTAGCCGCCTTGCCGGCTCACCAATCCGGATCGACGTAATAGGGATCGGCCATATAGGGCGGCATCCACCGGCCTCGCGGCGGCGGCCTGGGCCGCCTGGGTTCGGCCGCCGGTATGCGCGGCCGGGCATGCGCAGCCGCATCGTTGCTCACCACGCTGCGCACGACGGGCTTGGGGGCTGCAGAGGCGGATGACGCCGATGACGCGCTCAGTTGCGTCTGCAGCGCCTGGACCTGCGCGGCGAGGCGCGCATTCTCCGCCGCATCCTTCTCCTGCGCCGCCTTGAGCTGCTGAATCGTGGCGGCCTGCTCGCGCAGGGTCTGCTCGTTGCTGCTCTTCAGTTGCTCGAGCTTGCCGCTGATGCTCGCAAGCTCGCTCGTGATGGCCTTGAGCGATTGCGCGAGCTCCGGCGATGCCGGCTCAGGCGCCGCGGCAGCGGCAGGCTTTGGCGCGCTGTCCGTGTCCTTGGCGGCTGGCGGTGCGGGCACAAGGCTCGGTTCATCCGCGGCAGCCAGTTGCACCGCCGGCGGCTGCGCTGGAGTTTCGACGGCGGACGACTGAGGTGGCGCGCTCGCAGGCGGCGGAGCCCATCGCGCCATGATCGACTTGCCGATCGATGTGGCCTCGTCGCCATATTGCGAAGCGACGGCGGCACCGAGCAAGCCGATCGCCAACACGAGAATGAACAAGGCGCGCATCATGGCCCGGTCTCCCTTCAGGCCCTGGTCGCGAGGCTCGCGAGGCTTGGCATTCGAAATTTTGGCATTCTGAACCTTGACGTCCGGCGCAGGCGTCTTGTCTCCGGATGTGGCGGCTGCCGTCGCAGCGGCGCTTGCGTGCGAGGTCCGCGGGGCTTCGCTGCTCCGTTCCATTCCGGAAACCAGCCGGTCCAGCCGCGCAAGGTCTTCCTCTGCGCTCTTGATCCGGTCATAGGCCCGCGTCAGCCCGCTATCGGCGCGCGCCGCATCAGGATTGGCGGCGTCAGGCTTGGCAGCATCCGGCTTGGACGTATCAGACTTGCCGGTATCCGGTTTGGGGTCGTTCGTGTCAGGCACCGATGCGCTCTCCATCCGGTCGGGCTTCAATGGGAGGCAGTCCGATCTTGGAAAGGATAGGTCTCGCCGCTGTCTGACACAACGCGTGTGGCGAGGAAAAATTATGGCGGGCTCGGAAGCGGGGCGGAGTGAGGCCGCTAGCGCGCGGGTAGGTTCGGTTAGCTCCGTGGCTGCGCAAAGCGCAGTGAGTAAGAGGCCCGAGCGAAGCCCATCAACGCCGATGCTCGAATGATGGGCTTCGCGAGGGGCCTACCTATGGACATCCGGCGCCTGCGGCGCCGGAACAGGCAACTGCCGCTAGTGACGTGTTGCGCGGATTTCGAGCGTCGTCTGGGTGAGCCTGGCCACGAACCCCTCAAGATGCATGACCCGTTGTCTGGTCAATTGTTCATGCAACGCGGCGATCTTCTGGGATTCGGCGACGAACGATTCGCACGCCTGTTTCGCGTACTCCATCTGAAGCTCAAAGGCCTCGACGGGTGAGCGCGCCGTCGCGAGCTTTCCCAGGAAGGTCCAGGCACGCTCAACCGACGTCCCGATGTAGTCGCCATAGGCATCGGCAATCGCCCGCGTGCTGGCCTGGGAAGGTTCCGCCGCCGCGACCGGCGCGCTTGCAGCGATCTCGACCCCGGAAGCCGCGCCCGGCAAGGCTGCAGCCGAAGGTGCCTGCGCACTGATCGCTGGGCTCGTCTCTTGCCTTGTTTTTTGCTCGGTCTCATGCCTGTTCTGTTGGCTGATCTCTTGGCTGATCCCTTGGCTGACGTCCGCCGAGGCATCCGGCAATTGATGCGCTGCGCCTGCGCGTTTCTCGCTGGCTGCGGTCCGTTGCCCGGCCTTCTTCTTGCCGCCGCGCCGACCTGATTTTCCCGTTGGCTTATTTTCTCCCGCACTCAACATTGCAAATGGCTCCTGAATATCGCTGAAGCCGCGAGCCTCCGTCGCGTTTGCGCTGAAATCGCGCTTGCGGGTTGTCGCTTGCGTGGCGGCCATGTGGTGAGATTTTGCCGGGCATCGGCAAGGCGTAATTCGCAGGTGATGGCCTGGACTACTTCGCGGAGCCTGTCATCGCGCCGCGCTCCGCGCGGGCCCGGTGGCTCGCAATAACGGGCGTCCTGGTCCTCGCGCGTTCGTCGTCACCGGAACAGGGCGACATAGATCACGTACAGCCAGCCCAAGATGCCGTGGATGATCGCCCACAGGATCGAATGATTGTTGGTGTAGGAGATTGCGATGGCGAGTGCGGAGCCAAAACCCACGCCGTATTTCGCACCCTCGACCCGAACCCCGTAGTAGCGATTGCCGTTCATGGCGGTCCTTCCCGCGGGCCACGCTTGCTCATCATGCCTTATAAAGCTCTTCCGGCAATTGTGAAATGACACACAGACGGCAGCGCTCGGGTCTGCGCCTCGCTGGCGTTTCAACTTGTCGCCCCGCGGACGTTTCATGCCGCGCAGCGGTTTCGCGCGCGCTGGGTTGCCAGAAGAGACGCAAGACAAGCTGCGAGGCAAGCACGCCGCAACCCGACTATTCCGCTTTAGATCGCAACCGGTGTGCGAGCTTGAGCCCATGGAGCAAGACCTCGCGGACCGAACGCGCGCGGCTGCGAGGTTAACACATTGGTCATGTCTTTGCGGTCATTTTCACGACCTCAGTCAGCAAAGAGGCACCATGTCCGACATCACCATTCCCGGCGGCAAGATCCGTTCCTTCGTCGAGCGGATCGAGAACCTCGACAGCGAAATGCAGGAGTTGAGCGAACAGAAGAAGGAAGTCTTCGCGGAAGCCAAGGGCGAGGGCTTCGACGTGAAGATCCTCAAGGAAATCATCAAGCTGCGCAAGGAAGACAAGAACGAGCGCGACGAGCGCGAAAGCCTGCTCGACCTCTACATGCGCGCGATGGAGACGGCCTCGCCGGAACAGGCGAAGGCGGCGTGAGACGATCGCGACAATGCAAAGGAGCGATAGCCGCGGCGTGCGGCTATCGCTCCCGCAAGACGATGACGAGTTGATCGACTTTGTGATGCGTTTGGTTCGATCTCGCTGCAATCCCGGCCATCAATAGCGGCCGCCGCTGCCCTTTTGCTGCGTGATCCAGGCCGACAATGATTTCGGCGCCGCTTTCGCAGTCCGGCCCGGTGATGCCTTCGAATTGTCGCGGGCGCCTTTCGCCAGACGGGTGCGCGGCGCTTCCGTTGCGCCAGCGCCCCTCAAGGCAGCCGTCGATGCTTCTGCGGCTTCTTTCTCAAGTCGCAACTGTTTCAATCGCGCCATCTTGAGGCGCTCTGCCTCGACTTCGGGTCGTTCGGACAACAGCGGCTTGTGTTGAGCAAGTTCGGCCGCGACCAGCACACCGACAATGGTTGTCTCGCCGAGCGCCTTGCAGGCCTCTAACCGATGCAGTCCCTCGACCAGAACCAGGCGGTCTCCGTCGAGCCGAACGGAAATGGGCTCCTGTTGTCCGATCTCCATAATACTTTCCGCGACCTCCGCGACGGTCTCGGGCTTGATGGCTTTCTTCTGCTTCGTGGGAACGAAGATCTTCTCGATCGGGAGGCTTTCCGGTTTGGGCATAACTCAACTCCGCTTCTACCGGGCCCGTCGGAACCCATGCCGGTGGTGATTGGAGTTTAGGAGGGAAGGGGGCGACCGCAAAGGGAATTTCGGCAGCAGGATATTGAGGAGCATCGAAGTCGGAACCAAGATGCGATTACGGCAATGCACTAAACGCCCACCAAATGCGAACCGAAGCCGCAGATCGGCAGGACGGAGCGAGCGAATTTAGTGCGCTGTCACCGCAATCTGTAGTTTCATCTTCCTGTCGATTGCAAACCTCAAAGGTCTTCGGGATGGGTATACGACCACTTCTCGAACTTTAACTTCCCATCTTCCCAAAACCTGTAGAGACAGGCTTCCCAGAGCACAAAAACGCGTTTGAATCTGGTCTTGGCGGGCGCTGTGTGATCGCGAAGAATGGGCAAGCCCTCTTCCACGAAGGCACCGTAGCAACCGAGGTTAACGTAGATCGCCAAGTTAATCTCTGGTGAGTAGTTCTTTTCCAGCTTCTTCGCGACCACTCGATCAATCGCTGCTGGAATTGCCTCAAATCGCTCACGCCAGCTCTCGACCGGATCCGGCCGAGGAATCAGGTCATCCGGTTCGTCGCCACGCCGCCGACCGTCCATGTCTGCCTCGGTGGCTTCGAATTGCTCAATCCTTTCGTCAGTCTGAATCTCGAAATCGGGGCGGTCAGACGAGATCAGTCGAACCAGGTCGGACGACAGCGCAGATGCGAGCCGGCTCGCAATCCAGGCGTCACGTAAGAAGGCGAGGCCGCCTTGGCCGAAAAATATCTTTCGGGGAATGGTTTGAGTTATCTGATCGATACGAGCGCGGAATACGTCCGGCTGAGTCCATTCCGAAAGGTCGTTTTTCCAAGCGTTGAGAGTGTCTTTAGGAACACGAGTGAGAGGTGAGATCTCCCTTCTCTCCGAGATTGCAAGCTGGACGCTGTTGCTCAAGTGCACTGGCCCCGCGTTAAGAAAAAGGCCGCTCAACGGAGCGGCCTTCCCACGTCATCGCTAGTTTAGTCGGTTCTAGATAGTCACGAACACCCCGTCGTGCTGCCGCAAGTATCGCACTTCATACAGGTCCCATTCCGCACCAACGTGAAGTTGCCGCACTCCGAGCACATCTCGCCCTCGTAGCCCTTGGCCTTGGCTTCCGCGCGGCGCTCGGCCTTGGTGGGGGCGGCGGTTGCGGCGCTGCCGGCCTTGCTCCACTGGAGCTGCTCGAGCTTCTCCGTGGGGGAGAGGTCGTGGCTGGCTTCCTGCTTCAGGGCGACGGCGCCTTCGATGGCATCGCCGGCGCGGGCACTCGTGCCGTGCGCGGCGAGGGCCGTGACCTTGCTGCCGCCTGATGGCGCGCCGTCGTTGCCTTGCGAGACCGCGGCCGAGCCGCCGCGCATCACGACGAGGTTGTCCGTGCGCGAGCGGGTGAGGCCGCGCGAGACCAGCCTGGTCGCGTGGTGGCCGCCGTCCTCGTCCGGCTCCCTGCCTTCCTCGACGCCCTTGCCGAGCGCGTCGAAGCCGGTCTCGTTGGGATCGACATGGGCGAGGTCGAAGCGCGACATGTAGCTCACCGCCAGCTCGCGGAAGACGTAGTCGAGGATCGAGGTCGCGTACTTGATGCTGTCGTTGCCCTGCACGGGGCCCGCCGGCTCGAAGCGGGTGAAGGTGAAGGCGTCGACATATTCGTCCAGCGGCACGCCGTATTGCAGGCCCAGCGACACCGCGATGGCGAAGTTGTTGATGAAGGAGCGGAGCGCCGCGCCTTCTTTGTGCATGTCGATGAAGATCTCGCCGAGACGGCCGTCGTCGTATTCGCCGGTCCGGAGATAGACCTTGTGGCCGCCGACGACCGCCTTCTGGGTGTAGCCCTTGCGGCGATCCGGCATCTTCTCGCGCTCGCGCATCACGATGATGCGCTCGACCAGCTTCTCGACGATCTTCTCCGAGACCTGGGCGGTGCGCGCCGCCATCGGCTTCTCGTAGAGATGGTCGACCGCGTCGTCCTCGTCCTCATCGTCGCTGATGAGCTGCGAGTTGAGCGGCTGGGAGAGCTTGGAGCCGTCGCGATAGAGCGCGTTGGCCTTCAGGGCAAGCTTCCACGACAGCATGTAGGCGGACTTGCAGTCCTCCACCGTGGCGTCGTTCGGCATGTTGATGGTCTTGGAGATCGCGCCCGAGATGAAGGGCTGCGCCGCCGCCATCATGCGGATGTGGCTCTCGACCGACAGATAGCGCTTGCCGATCTTGCCGCAGGGATTGGCGCAGTCGAACACCGGATAGTGCTCGGCCTTGAGGTGCGGGGCACCTTCCACCGTCATCGCGCCGCAGATGTGGACGTTGGCCGCCTCGATCTCGCGCCGGGTGAAGCCGACGGCCTGGAGCAGGTCGAAGCCGGGGGCCGC
The DNA here is from genome assembly GCF_011602485.2 of Bradyrhizobium sp. 1(2017). Classification (NCBI taxonomy): domain Bacteria; kingdom Pseudomonadati; phylum Pseudomonadota; class Alphaproteobacteria; order Hyphomicrobiales; family Nitrobacteraceae; genus Bradyrhizobium; species Bradyrhizobium sp. 1(2017). The sequence goes on from NZ_CP050022.2 coordinate 3,871,948, forward strand.
GATCGCCTCGGCGCCGATGCCGAGCTGGTCGCGGATGAAGTCCTCGCCGAAGGTCCACTTGTTGAAGGCGAACTTGATGTCGAAGGCGGTCGGCAGGGCCTTCTCGACCTTGGCGATCGCTTCATCGGTGAAGCCCTTGGCCTTGAGGGTCGAGGCGTTGATGCCGGGCGCGTTGGAGAGCGAGCCGTGGCCGACGGCATAGGCCTCGATCTCCGCGATCTCGCTCTCGCGATAGCCGAGCGCGCGCAGCGCCGCGGGGACCGCGCGGTTGATGATCTTGAAGTAGCCGCCGCCGGCGAGCTTCTTGAACTTCACCAGCGCGAAGTCGGGCTCGATGCCGGTGGTGTCGCAATCCATGACGAGGCCGATCGTGCCGGTCGGCGCGATCACCGTTGTCTGGGCGTTGCGATAGCCGTGCTGCTCGCCGAGCTCGAGTGCCGCATCCCAGGCTGCCTGCGCGTGGCTGACGAGGTCTCCTTGCGGGCACGACACGAGGTCCATCGGCACCGGGTTGACGGAGAGCGCCTCGTAACCGGAGGTCTCGCCATGCGCGGCGCGGCGGTGGTTGCGGATGACGCGCAGCATGTGCGCGGCGTTCTTCTTGTAGCCGGGGAAGGTGCCGAGCTCGGCCGCGATCTCGGCCGAGGTCTTGTAGGTGATGCCGGTCATCACTGATGTCAGCGCGCCGCAGAGCGCGCGGCCTTCCTTGCTGTCATAGGGCAGGCCCATGGTCATCAGCAGGCCGCCGATATTGGCGTAGCCGAGGCCGAGCGTGCGGAATTCGTAGGAGAGCTCGGCGATCGCCTTGGACGGGAACTGCGCCATCATCACGGAGATTTCGAGCACGAGGGTCCAGAGCCGGCAGAGATGCTCATAGCCTTCGACGTCGAACAGCTTGGTCGTGGTATTGTAGAACGTCAGCAAATTGGCGGAGGCGAGATTGCACGCCGTGTCGTCCAGGAACATGTATTCCGAGCACGGATTGGACGCGCGGATGTCGCCGGACGCCTTGCAGGTGTGCCAGTCGTTCATCGTGGTGTTGAAGTGCAGGCCCGGGTCGGCCGAGGCCCAGGCGGCGTAGCCGATCTTTTCCCAGAGGTCGCGCGCCTTCAGCGTCTTCGTCACCTTCTTGGAGGTGCGGGCGTTCAGGTTCCAGTCGCCGTCCGTTTCGACCGCACGGAGGAAGTCGTCCTTCAGCGAGACCGAGTTGTTGGAGTTCTGCCCGGAGACCGTGAGATAGGCTTCGCTATCCCAATCGGTGTCGTAGGTGTCGAACTGGATGTCCTTGTAGCCCTGCTTGGCGAACTGAATGACGCGCTTGATGTAGTTGTCGGGCACGAGCGAGCGGCGCGCGAGCTTGATCTCGCGGCGGAGCGCCGGGTTCTTCTCGGGGTCGAAGCAGTCGTCGCCCGAGCCTTCGCAGTTGACGCAGGCCTTCAGCACCAGCTTGAGGTGCTTCTGGTTGATCTTGGAGCCCGTGACGAGGGCGGCGACCTTCTGCTCCTCCTTCACCTTCCAGTCGATATAGGTCTCGATGTCGGGGTGATCGACGTCGACGACGACCATCTTGGCCGCGCGGCGCGTGGTGCCGCCCGACTTGATGGCGCCCGCCGCGCGGTCGCCGATCTTGAGGAAGCTCATCAGGCCGGACGAGCGGCCGCCGCCGGAGAGTTTTTCACCCTCGCCGCGCAGGCGCGAAAAATTGGAGCCGGTGCCCGAGCCGTATTTGAACAGGCGGGCTTCGCGGACCCAGAGGTCCATGATGCCGCCTTCGTTGACGAGGTCGTCGCCGACGCCCTGGATGAAGCAGGCATGCGGCTGCGGGTGCTCATAGGCCGACTTGGACTTGGTCAGCTTGCCGGTGAAGGGGTCGACATAATAGTGGCCCTGGCCGGGGCCGTCGATGCCGTAGGCCCAGTGCAGGCCGGTGTTGAACCATTGCGGCGAGTTCGGCGCGACCATCTGCATGGCGAGCATGTAGCGAAGCTCGTCGTAGAAGGTCTGGGCGTCCTCGTCGGTGGAGAAGTATTTGCCCTTCCAGCCCCAATAGGTCCAGCAGCCGGCGAGGCGGTCGAACACCTGCTTGGCTGAGAGCTCGCTGACATAGCGCTCCTTCTCGGGCAGGAGGCTAAGCGCCTCGGTGTCGGGCACGGAGCGCCACAGGAAGGAGGGGACGGATTCCTCCTCGACCTTCTTCAGACGCGCGGCGACGCCGGCCTTGCGGAAATATTTCTGGGCGAGCACGTCCGAGGCGACCTGCGACCACTCGGTCGGGACCTCGACGCCGTCCATTTTGAACACGACCGAGCCGTCGGGATTGCGAATCTCCGACGTGGTCAGGCGGAAATCGATTCCCGCGTAAGGTGACTGTCCTGAAGTGGTGTGGCGCCGCTCAATCCGCATGGTCTTGCCCCGTCCTTTAATCTTTTGACCGAACCGCCTCCGTTCAGGCGTCCGGCCGACATTTCGTTTGGCGAACCCTTGAAGGGCCTCGTGGCCCCAGAGGTTTCGCGGTTCTGGCCGGTGGATCCGGCTCACTTTCTCCCGGCGAAGGCCCGGTGCGAGCACCTTGCATCCGCCGGCACGTCCAGACCCGTCCGCCCCCAAGGGGATGGGTCCGACATGCGTTCAACGCCCCACAACATCACAACTTCTACCGGTGCCATGCGAGCCTGTTGCCGGCCCGTTCTGGCGCCCGAAAAGTCCGCTTCTCCGAGGGCAGACAAGCCCTCATCCCGCAGCCTTTGGCCGGCTGGCGGAGCTGAGATTTGCGAGACCCTTCGGGGGAGTGCCGGCGGGACGCAAACTCACTCGCGCCGAACGGACCGAAAGCTAGGACTCTCCGTTGCGCCCGTCAAGAACTAGTGCGAGTTCCTGAATCAAATACTAAATATGGTGGATTGCGGGGGATAACAGGGGTCTAGGCCGCGCCTGTTGTGGAGCCAAGTATCAGTGAGTCCTCACGGATTCCCAACCGAAAAAATTTGCATCCCGTGACGATGCGGAGGCTTCATCCCGCTGTTCACAGGGCAGGTATATTTTTGAACCATGGGATTGCGCCAGCGGGACTCACGTAGCCCTACGGAAGGTGAGGGCAGGCATGCCCGTCGGGGTGGTGGTTTGAGCGGCGAATCCGCGCCAAGCTGGTCGTAAGATTTTGCCGGATTGCCCTCATGCTTGATTCGACCCGCCGGGATGCGCGATCGCGCATCGCCCCGGCCGGCCTGATGTTCCTCGCGATCACCTCGATCGGCTGGGGCTTCAACTGGCCGGTGACCAAATTCCTACTCGCCGAGCTGCCACCACTGACCTTGCGCGGCGTGACCGGCGTGCTCGGAGCGGTGCTGCTGGCGCTGCTTGCGGTCGTGCGCCGGCAGAGCCTGAAGGTCGATCCGGCGATCTGGCCGCGCCTCCTCACCGCCGCCGTGCTCAACGTCACCGGCTGGATGGTGCTGATGGGCCTGGCGCTGCTCTGGCTGCCGGCGAGCGAGGCGGCGCTGATCGCCTACACCATGCCGGTCTGGGCCTCCATCATCGCCTGGCCGGTGCTGGGCGAGCGGCCGACGGTGCTGCGGACGATCGCGCTGGTGATGGCCTTTGCGGGCCTTGCCTCGATCATGGGCGGCAACGGCATTGCCGCCAGCGTCGAGAAGGCGCCCGGCATCATCATGGCGCTGTGCGGCGCCTTCGGCTTTGCGGTCGGCACGGTGTTCTCGAAGAGGTACCCGATCCATCTGCCGCCGATCACGGCCGCGGCCTGGCAGATCGGAATCGGCTGCCTGCCGATCTCGGTCATCGGCCTGCTGGTCGAGACCACGCATCTCTCGAACGTGACGCCGCTCGGCTGGTGGCTCCTGGTCTATTCGACGGTGGTGCAGTTCTGCATCGCCTATGTCAGCTGGTTCGCCGCATTGGCGCGCCTGCCGGCCTCGGTCGCGGCGATCGGTACCATGGCGGTGCCCGTGATCGGCGTGGTGGCGTCGGCGATCGCGCTGCATGAGCCGCTGGGGCCGGGCCAGATCTCGGCGCTGATCTTCACGCTGGCCGCGGTGGTGCTGGCGACGCGCGGTTAGGTGCCCAGCGCCTTCCTGATCATCTCGGCGAGCTGGTTTCTCCGGTAGGGCTTCGTCAGCAGCATCACGCCGTCGTCGAGCTTGCCGTGATGGACGATGGCATTGTCGGTGTAGCCGGAGGTGTAGAGCACCCTCACACCGGGCCGGCGCCTTGCCACCTCTTCGGCGAGTTCGCGTCCGCTCATGCCGCCGGGAATGACGACGTCGGTGAAGAGCAGATCGAACTTCTGGCCGCCATTGATCAACTCCAGCGCGCTTCGGCCATCGGGCGCGGCCACCGTCTTGTAGCCGAGGCTCTGCAGCTGCGCGGTGACGAAGTTGCGCACCAGCGGGTCGTCCTCGACCACGAAAATGGTCTCGGCGCCGCCCTCGGCCTGCGGCACGACCGCAGCGGCCATGTCTGCCGTGCCTTCGCCCGGCGGCAGATAGAGCTTGATCGTGGTGCCGTGGCCTTCCTCGCTGTAGATCTTGATGTGGCCGCCGGACTGCTTGACGAAGCCGTACACCATGGACAGGCCGAGGCCCGAACCCTTGCCGACCTCCTTGGTGGTGAAGAACGGCTCGAACGCCTTCTGCTGGACCTCGGCCGGCATGCCGGAGCCGGTGTCGCTGACGGCAAGCATCACGTAAGGGCCGGGCCGGACGTCCGGATTGTTCTGCGCATACGCCTCGTCGAGCACGACGCGGTGGGCCTCGAACAGCAGCTTGCCGCCGTTCGGCATGGCGTCGCGGGCGTTGATCGCCATGTTGAGCACGGCATTGGTGAGCCGGGACGGGTCGATATGCGACGTCATCGGCCCCTGTTCCAGCGCGGTCTCGATCTGGATCTGCTCGCCGAGGGTGGGGCGCAGGAGCTTTGCGATGTCCGCGACCGCGCCGCTGATCTCGACATTGCGCGGCTGGAGCGGCTGGCGGCGCGCAAAGGCGAGCAGATGCTGGATCAGCTCGGCGCAACGCTCGGCGGCATCGTCGATCAGGCGCGCGGTGCGCTGGAGCTCGGGTTGGCCCTTCAGGCTCTCCACCAGCGTCTCGGTGTTGCCGGAGATCACGGTCAGCATGTTGTTGAAGTCGTGCGCGACGCCGCCGGTCAGCTTGCCGATGGCATCCAGCTTCTGCGACTGGTACAGCTGCCGCTCGGTCTCCCGCGAGGTGGTTGCGTCGTGATAGACCAGAACCGCGCCGGAAATGTTGCCGTGGCCGTCTCGCATCGGCCGGCCGCTGATCATGAGATGGCGTGCAGGATCGCTGCCGTGCGGGCGGACGATCATCTCCAGCTCTTCGAACTGCTCGCCGCGCAGCACTCGCGTCGACGGCAGCTCGTCGGACTTCAGCGGCGTGACGCCGTCGCCGTGATAGACATCGGACAACGCGCGCAGATTGCGCAAATTCATCCCGGCGCGATGCAGCAACATGCGCTCGGCGGCTGGATTTGACAGAAGGACGGTGCCCTCAGCATCGATGACCAGCACCGCCTCCGCCATGCTGTGGAACGTGCTTTGCAGCACGTTGATCGAGAGGCGCAGCTCGTCATGCGCGTTGACCAGATGCTCGGTGCGCTCGGCCACCGCCGCCGCCAGCGCTTCCTTGGCGGCCGTGGTCTCCATCAGCGTGCTCTTCAGCGCGACTTCGGTGCGCCGGCTTTCGCGCATCACCATCACGACCAGCAGCAGGATCACCAATGCGCCCGCAACATCGATGCCAAGCAGCACGATGCCGGTGCGGCGCGAATCCTGGGAGCGGGCGGTGAGAAGGCGTTCTTCCTCGGAGCTCAACTGGTCGAGGTTGCCCATCACCCTGTCCATCAGGCCGCGGCCTTCGCCCTTGCCGTTGAGCGCGGCGATGCCGGCTTGGTCGTTCTCGGCGCGCATGCGCATGGCGTCGGCGGCAATCTCGATCCGGCGCAACGCCAGCGGCTCGGTGCCCTCCATCAGCGCGACCTGATCGGGAATGTCGCGCACGCCCCGCTTGAGATCGGCCAGCGCCGGCGCGATCTGGGCGCGCACCGCCTGGAACTCGTCGTAGAAGCCCTGGCTGCGATAGAGCTCATAGCCCCGCGCGGCGCTCTCGGCGCGACGCATCAGCACGCGCAGGTCGGAGATCTTCTTCTGGACCTGGACGGTGTGGTTGACCCAGGCAGCATCGGACCGCGACTTGACGTCGAGAGCGATCGAGGCCGCAGTGATGATCAGGAGGATGGCAAGTCCAGCACCGAGAATGACGCGCTGCGTTGGGATCAAGGGGCTTCTTTCTTGTCCTTCGGCTGCGCGCTCTCGTCCACACCAGTGATGCATTCCCGGATCGTGGTCAGCAGCGTGTCCGGCGTGAACGGCTTGCGCAGGCAGCGGCTCGCGCCGAGCTCAAGCGCCATGCGGAGAAAGTCGGGAGAGGGCGAGGCGGACGAGGCGAAGGCGTAGCCGGACATCGCGATCAGCGGTGTGGCAGGCGCGCGCTCGTGAAAGATGCGGATGGATTCGAAGCCGCGCATGTGGGGCATGAAGATGTCGACCAGCATCACGTCGAAAATCTGTGTTTCGAGCGCGGCCAATCCTGTTTCTCCGCCGTCGGTCAGCGTGACGTCGAAGCCCTGACGTTGGAGGAGGACCTCGATGGTCGCGCCGACCATCGGATCGTCATCAACCACGAGAATACGCGGCATGACTCTTCCCAGCAATCGAAGTCCCCACAGACCGGTGATACAGGTGAATCGCGCACCGGGTCAATTTTGGATTGGGTCAATGTAGATATGCACGGCGCAGTGCATAGGGACTGTTGGCTCAATTTGGAGACGTTTTCGTAAGGCTGGTACGCGCGAAAAAGGCGCCGCATTGCTGCGACGCCTTTGCTTCGATCGATCTTCGACCGGCTTACGGACAGGGATGACGCTGGCCGTCGTAGCCGAGATAGGTGCCCGAGGCCGGGTCGTACGACTTGTAGCGCTGCGCGCAATAGGCTGCGGAGTCGCCGCCGCTGTCAGGCACCACCGCTACTGACGGCTCATCATAGTAGCTATCGCCGTAGTAGTAGGGGTCGTCATAATAGCCATAGCCCCCGCCGTAATAGGCGTAGGAGCCCAGGCCGCCGATCGCGGCACCCGCTGCGAAACCCGGCCAGAAGCCGCCGCGACGATGATGCCAGCGGCGGCCGTCCCAGTTGCCTCTGCCCTGCCAGTTGCCTCTGCCCTGCCAGTTGCCTGCGGTTGCGACGTTGCGGGGCCCGCTGAAGGACGGCGAAAGGGCGGGACGGGCGATCGCTGCGCCGGTTACAAGGCTGCCGCTGCTTGGACGGACCGCGGTGCCGGCTGGGAAAGCGCCGGCGCTTGGACGGACCGCGGCGCCGGCTGCGAAAGCGCCGCCGCCCGGACGCATCGCAGGGCCGGCCGCGAAACCGCCACCGCCCGGACGAACCGCTGCGCCGCCTCCTTGGAACGCGGCGCCGCCGCCACCCATCCGTGCTCCGCCACCGAAGCCGCCGCCGCCCATGCGGGCGCCGCCTCCGCCGAAGTGAGCACCACCACCGCCGCCTCCGACATGGGCGCCGCCGCCCAGGGCAGGACGATTCTGAGCAAAGCTCGGGCTCGCCAGCGGAAGAACCAGCGCCACGGCCGCGGCGGCACTCAAAAACTTCAGATTGTTCATGATCAAACTCCTTTTCCCGGATGCCAACCCTGTGAAAAGGCGCTGGTTCCTGGATCACGCCGGTTTGCGTGCGTTCAGGGAAAGTCCCACCTGACCGCTGTATCCAGCATGAATGGATCGCGCCGGTTTTGCGGCAGCATGCGTTCCAGAGCCGCATTTGCGGAGGGCGGCCGTCCCCGCCGAACTGGACATTTCGGCGCCCGGATGGCATCAGGACCCGACGAAGCAGGGCCCTTGCCGCATGAAACAATTCTTCCTCAAGTTCTTCACCTGGTGGAACGGCCAGACGTTTGGCACGCAACTCTGGACCAAACGGTACGGGGAACTGGTCGGTCAGGACGAGCAGGGCAATCTCTATTATCGCACCCGAGGCGGGGCGATCGATCCGACGCTCGGCTTCGAGCGGCGTTGGGTGGTCTATAACGGCTATGCCGAGGCGAGCCGCATCCCGCCGTCCTGGCACGGCTGGATCCACCACGTCGTCGACGTGCCGCCGACCGAGGCCAATTACCAGCCGCGCGAGTGGGAAAAGCCGCACCAGCCCAATCTCACCGGCACGGCGAACGCCTACCGTCCTTCCGGCTCGACGCTCGCCAGCGGACGGCGCCCGAAGGCGACCGGCGACTACCAGCCCTGGACCCCCGCCAACTAAGCATCTGCCAAGCCCGCGAATCGTCGTCGCGCCATTCGATGCACGCGCATCCGTCTCACACCGCTGTGGACAACGGGAACAGCGGGGATGGCGTCTGCCCGGGCGTTGCGCTCACGCAAGCGTTGCGGCTCAATGGTCCCATCTTACGGAGATGGGAGACCATCGCGTTCGGTTCGGGCAACAGTTCGCGACTGTCCCGAGATGCAGCGGCCGCCGAGAAAGGACTCGATCGGGAGATAGGCCCCCGGTCTGGAAGGTCCGAAATCGCCCGATGGAATGTGCAGCCGCCGTAGGACAGGAAAGGCCGCTTGGGAAACCGAGCGGCCTTTTTCTTTGGCGGGGCCGAATGCCTTGCGCCCCGGACGCGGCGCAGCGCTTCTTCAGCGGTGCGCTGCAGAGCCGGGGCCCATGTTGCAGCGGAGCGTGTAGCTTCCCGCGTCCCGGCTCTGCGCCGCATCGCTACGCGCCGCAGCGCGTTCGGGACACGAGCGAACCGGCGCTGCCTCGTTCTCCGTCATTGCGAGCGTAGCGAAGCAATCCAGAAATACATCCGCGGAAAGATGCTGGATTGCTTCGTCGCAAGAGCTCCTCGCAATGACGATGTCGATGCAGGTGTACGCTAAAGATTTAGGGGCTGCGCCCCGGACGCGGCGCAGCGCTTCTTCAGCGGTGCGCTGCAGAGCCGGGGCCCATGTTGCAGCGGAGCGTGTAGCTTCCCGCGTCCCGGCTCTGCGCCGCATCGCTCGCGCTGCGGCGCGTCCGGGACGCGAGCGAACGGCGCTGCATCGTTCTTCGTCATTGCGGGTGTAGCGAAGCAATCTAGAAATACATCCGCGAAAAGATGCTGGATTGCTTCGTCGCAAGGCCTCCTCGCCATGACGATGTCGATGCAGCTTGCGCCAAATTCAGTCTTGGGCCGTAGCGCTACACGTTGCGCCGCATGCGGGACGAGAGCGGGGCCTACATCACCTTTTCTGCCGCACGCTTGACCGCCTCGAGCCGCCGGGCATGGTTTTGCGCGCCGCGCTCTCTGAGCAGGGCCAGCACCTCGGCCGGCGCGGTGTCCGGCGAGCCTGAATTGAACGGCGGGGCGGGATTGTATTCCATCTGGAGCTGGATCGCTTCGGCCGTGGGGCGGTCGACCAGGATCGAGACCAGCGTCAGCGCGAAGTCGATGCCGGCGGTCACGCCGCCGCCGGTGATACGGTTACGGTCGACGCAGACGCGTGTCTTGGTCGGCATCGCGCCGAACTGGGCGAGCATCTCCATCGCGCTCCAATGGGTGGCGGCGCGGTAGCCCTTCAACAGGCCGGCAGCGCCGAGCGCCAGCGACCCCGTGCAGACCGACGTGACGTACTGCGCGCCCTCGGCCTGCCGGCGCAGGAAATCGAGCACCTCGTCGTCGTTGAGCAGGTCGTTGGTGCCGTGACCGCCGGGCACGCAGATCACGTCGAGCTGCGGGCAATCCGCGAAGGTCGTGGTCGGCGTCAGCGTCATCACGGAATCGCTCGGCACCGGCTCGATCCGCTTCCAGATCAGGTGCAGCTTCGCCCCCGGAAGCATGGCGAACACCTGCAAGGGGCCCGTGAAGTCGAGCTGGGTGACGCGCGGAAACACCAGGAATCCGATCTGCCGCGGTGACGGCATGGGGGCCTCCGATAATGAGCTTGACGGATGCAGGATGGCATGGTGCCCTCCTGGCCGAAATGGCGTAAATCCCTCACTTTCGGACAAGGCGATGATCGGCATCCTGATCTTCCCGGACTTTCAATTGCTCGACGCGGCGGGCCCGATCTCGGCATTCGAGGTCGCCGCGCGCTGTACCGGCAAGGCGCCTGCCATTCGCGTGCTGGCGGCGAGGGCGGGACTCGTGCGCAGCTCGTCGGGCGTCGAGATGATGGCGCGTGATTTCAGGTCGGCGAATGCGCTCACGACGCTGGTCGTGGCCGGCGGTGCGGGCGTGGCGGATGCCGCGCGCTGCGAGGTCACGCGCGCTTTCGTGCAGCGGCTGGCAAAGCGCGGCGTGCGGGTCGCGAGCGTCTGCTCGGGCGCCTATGTGCTGGCCGAGGCGGGCCTGCTCGACGGGCGCCGCGCCACCACCCATTGGGGCCGGACGCGCGATTTCGTCGCGCGCTATCCGAAGGTGAAGTTCGAGCCGGACCAGATTTTCACTCGCGACGGCAATGTCTGGACCTCGGCGGGCATCACGGCGGGCATCGATCTCGCGCTTGCGATGGTCACCGAGGACCATGGCGAGGAGATTGCGCGACAGACGGCAAGGCACCTCGTGCTCTATCACCGCCGCAGCGGCGGCCAGTCGCAATTCTCCTCGCTGCTGGAGCTGAAGACGCCGACCGGGCGGTTCGGCGCGCTGTTGTCCTGGGCGCGCGAAAATCTCGATGCGCCGCTGACGGTCGAGGACCTCGCCGATCGCGCCGGCATGAGCGCACGGCATTTTGCCCGCGCCTTTGCCGCCGAGACCGGCACGACGCCGTCGAAGGCGATCGAGCGGTTGCGGCTCGAAGCGGCACGCGAGCGCGTGCAGTCCTCGCGCGAGGCGATCGAGCTCGTCGCGGAAACGACAGGCTTCGGCGACCCCGAGCGAATGCGCCGCGCCTTCATCCGCGCCTTCGGCCAGCCGCCGCAGGCACTCCGTCGCGCGGCGCGGGCGGGTTAGGGCGTGTCACGCTGCGTGCTTGCGGAAAAGCGTTGCCGCCGCAGGCCCGTCCGGTCTGCGGCGGTTGATCTCAGACGCCCTTGTAAACGAGCCGGACGAAGAACTCCGGCGTGATGACAAACTGACCCCATTTTGCGTCGAAGGCGGCGGTCGGCTTGGCTGCGATCGCTTCGTCGATCGAACGTCCCTGGCTCTTGAGTTTCGCCACGTTGTCGCGAATGGTGACCAGCATATCGCGGTAAGACGACAGGTCTTCCCGGTTGCTCACCGGCGCGCCATGCCCCGGAATGACGATGGTCCGCTGCGTTGCAGCGGCCAAATTCGCTTCCGTCGCCTTGATCATGCCCCCGATGCTTCCACCGGTCGAATAGTCGATGAACGGATAGATCCCGTTCCAGTAGGTGTCGCCGACATGAACAATATCGGCCTCGCTGAAATTGACCGAGATGTCGCAGTCGGTGTGTGCCGGTCCATAGTACTTGAGCTGGATGGTCGATCCATTCAGCTTCAATGTCTTGTCCGTGTCAAAAGTATCGGTCGGAACGGCGGCAAGCGCTGAGGGCGTAAAAGTGAAATCCCAGTCTTCGACCCGCTGTGCGGACATCAGATGCTTGGAGGTGTTCTCGTGCGCTGTGATCTCGGCACCCTCCGCGTTCAGCCACGCATTGCCGTCGGCATGGTCGAAGTGCCAATGCGTGTTGATCACATGCGTGATCGGATCGCGGCTGAGACTGTTCGCCGCCTCCAATATACGTGGCCGCGATGCCGTGATGCCGGCGTCGACGAACACTTTGCCGTCGCGTCCGGTCAGCACCGCGATATTGCCGCCGGAGCCCTCGAGGATGCTGACATTGCTTCGGAGCTTGTGAACCTTGATCTTCGTCTTGGCCGCCTCGTCACGGATCAGGTCGACGATGCTGCGCGCCTTGGCGTAGGCGGTTGCGGGGGTGAGCCATCCGCCCGTTGCCGCGAAACCGGCGGCGGTGATGCAGCAGAGGCAGAAACCACGACGCGAGAGCACGGGCTCATGATTGGCTGACAGGGCCATGATCCTTCCTCCATTTGGAGCAGCGCGGTTGCACCGTCGCAGCTATGCTTCGCGATGGAATATTCGTGGCGGCCGAGGCCGTGAATGCCTCAGCGGATCAGCTTCGTGCCCAAGCGGATCATTTGCGCGATTGCTGAGAGGAAGCCGCGGCAAGCAGAGAACGCCTGTCGCCGGGCGGCCTTTGTCCCGGACTTATGAACGCACGCCCTCGGTCCTGCTGCTTGCAGCCGCCGCGCCGGCGCCCGCCGTCAGCCGCCGTGCGATCGGCATCAGCATGTACGGCGCGAGATGAATCGGAAATTGCGTCATCGCGAAATAGAGCCAGGTGGTGGGCGGCAATACGCCGGCGGTCGCGGCCAGCATCAGGCCGAGATTGCGCTGTGACACCATCAGCCCGAGCGCCAGCGCGCGCTCGGTACCGATGCGGCGGAACAGCAGCGTGGTGACCGCGAGCAGGGTGAAGTAGATCGCGAAGGACAGAGCTGCGAGGCTGATGGTGAACAGCGGCTGCGCGAGGAGGTCGCTCACGACATCGCCCATGATCGCGGCAGCGAACATGAAGAGGATGATGATGTTGAGGCCGTCGATCGGCTTCTTGTGATGCTGGATCGCCTCCGCGCCGAAGATCCATCTGATGGCGGTCGCGGCCAGCAGCGAGGCTGCGAGGATGCCGAGCAGTTTCAGGCCCAGCGTCAGCGGCGTGATGCTCAGCATGTCGCCGAGGAAGATGCCCGCGAACAGCGAGGCCGTGAAGGGCACCAGTGCGGTCGAGGTCACCAGCGTGATGAGCACGATGGTGGCATCGAGACCCATCAGCGCGGCCAGGGCAGGGGAGGCCATCATCGGTGACGCCATGCTCTGGAGCATCAGTGCGAGCGAAAGCGCGGGCGCGCGCGCCGTGAGCCCGGATGCGTGAGCGATCAACCCGACGACCAGCGGCACCCCGATGGTGGTCCAGACCGTGGCAGTTGCAACCAGCGCCGGTCGACGCAGATGACTGTAGAGGGCGGCCAGATCGACCCGCATGAAGGAGATACAAAGCAGGCAGAGGATGGCCTCGGTGAGATAGGGACGCAGCAATGCGCCGAGCGGTGGCACCGCGGCCGCGATGAACACGATGGCCGCGACCCCGCGCGTGCCCTGGCTGCCGAGCCAGGTCAGGGCGCGCAGCGGGAGGGCGACGATGGTTTGAAGAACGGCAAGCATGTTTTTCGGTGTCGATACGTAGCCCGGATGAGCGCAGCGATATCCGGGACAGGTCTTTCAGTGAGGTGAGAGCGGACCCACATGCCGCTGTCGCTCATGCGGGTGACGCGACTGCCGTCAGCCCAATCCCTTCAGCCACGCGCCGATCTCGCCGACGGCGATATTGGCCTGCTGCAACAGCCGGCCCATCGTGAAGAAGCCGTGAAACTGGCCGGGATAGTGTCTGGCGGTGACGGGCACACCGGCCTGCTTGAGCCGCTCGGCATATTCGTCACCCTCGTCGCGCAGGGGATCGGCGCCGGCCGTCAGCACATAGGTCGGCGGCAGCCCGACGAGGCTTTGTGCGCGCGCCGGCGAGGCGTGCCAGTCGTGGATGTCTGCGGCGCCATTGAGATAATGGTCGCGGAACCAGCGGATCACCGAATGGGTCAGCAGCACGCTGGTCTCGGGCTCGCTGTGGGAGCCGTGCGTCATGGCGAAATCGGTCGCCGGATAGATCAACACCTGGCCGGCGATGGCGGGGCCGCCAGCGTCGCGCGCGGCAAGCGCCACGACCGCGGCGAGATTGCCGCCGGCGCTGTCGCCGCCGATCGAGAGACGTGAGGCGTCGATGCCGAGCTCGCGTGCGTTCGCGGCGACCCATTTGGTCGCGGCGAGGGCGTCGTCGGTTGCGGCGGGAAACTTGTGCTCTGGCGCGAGACGGTAGTCGACCGAGATCACGATCAGCGCGCCGTCGACTGCGAGCTGGCGGCACACGACGTCGTGGGAATCGAGATCGCCGATCACCCAGCCGCCGCCGTGGAAGAACACCAGCGCCGGCGACAGGCCGTCGTGCCGGCGCGGCGCCTTGGGAACGTAGAGGCGGGCGGGGATCGTGCCGTGCGGCGCCGGGATGGCGAGCGCTGCGACGCGGGCGAGCTCCGGCGCCTCGGGATTGGTGGCAAAACGTGCCTGCAAATAATAGGCGCGCGCCTCCGGTGCGGTCAGGGTCTCGTAGGCGGGCCGGCCGGCCTCCTGGAAGGCCTTGTAGACGGCAGCGGCATCGGGATCGAGCACAACGGGCATGGAGGGCGGCCTCTGGATTGTCCGGTCATGGTGGGAACATCGTCTGGGGGCGAGGTCTGGTTCAGCCCCGCGGAGGGTCTTTGCGACTATCCCATCCGGGGCCCGGTCTGGCCAGCGGGCGCCGGGAAGGGCAGGGATGCCGCCCTTCCCCCGCCGTATTCGGCGTGTTAACCGGAGGCCTGCGAGCGGCGGTATCCCTTGTAGAATGTCCAACGAGCCCGATTCGCTGTTGAAGCCGCGCGAGATGTTCAAAACCTTTTCCCTGACAGGCCTTGCGGCATTGCTGGCCGCCACCGCGCTGACGGTTGCGACGCCGGCACAGGCGCAGATCGGCACGATCTTTTCCGATCCGCCGCCGCTGCGGCCGCCCGGCAACATTCCGCGCGGCCAGCCGCAACCGCAGCAGATTCCGGACGACGACGAAGAGGTGCCGGAGCTGCCGCCGCAGGGCCGCGTGCTGCCGTCGCGCCCGATGCCGCCGCCTCCGGGCCGCCAGGGTAACGTGATGCCGGGGCCGGTCGAGAGCCAGCCCTTGGCACCGCCGCCGGGCTCGACCGTCGCGCCGCCGAGCCAGCCGCCCTCCGCGGCGATCGCCCCGCCGGGTCCGCAAGGCGCGCCCGGTCAGCGCCAGCCCCAGCAGAAGGGCGCGCCGGGCACGGTGCCGCAGGCGCCAGCGAGCCTGCAGCCGGGCGACGAGGTCGTGACCGAGCCGCCGGCCCAGAAGATCGTGAACAAGAAGGCGACCTTCTCCGGGCTCGACAAGATCACCGGACGCATCATCAATTTCGACGAGGAGATCGGCGAGACCGTCCAGTTCGGCGCGCTCAGGGTCAAGACCGACGCCTGTTACACGCGGCCGGCGACGGAGGCCACCAACACCGATGCCTTCGTCGAGGTCGACGAGATCACCCTGCAGGGCGAGGTGAAGCGCATCTTCTCGGGCTGGATGTATGCCGCGAGCCCCGGCCTGCACGGCGTCGAGCATCCGATCTACGACATCTGGCTCACCGACTGCAAAGAGCCGCAGCAGACCATTGCGACCGCAGCGCCGGACCCCGCAGCCAAGCCGCCCGCGCCGCCGCCTACGCAGAAGAAGGCCGCGCCCCGGCAGGCCACGCAGCAGCGTCCGCCGCAGCCCTTGCCGCCACCGCCGCAGCAGCAACCGGCACCGCCACCTCCGCCGCCACAGCAGCAGCCGGGCCTGTTCAATTTCCCGGGCTTCAGCCGATAATCTGAATGGTCATGGCCGCGAGGCGATGATCTCGAGGGCGCGCGCGCCCGGGATCGCTTCGCCGGTGGAGAGCCGCAGGAAATCGCCGGGCTCGCCAGCCAGCGCCTTGTCGAGCAGCGCGGTGTAGCGCCGCCGCGAGATCTCGACCGCGCCAAAACTCCTCAAATGCTCGGTGACATATTGCGTGTCGAGCAGCTCGAAGCCGCCATGGATGAGCCGTGCGACCAGGTGCACCAGCGCGACCTTCGAGGCATCGCGCGCGGTGTGGAACATGCTCTCGCCGAAGAAGGCGCGCCCCAGGCTGACGCCGTAGAGTCCGCCGACCAGATCGTCGCCCTGCCAGGCCTCGACGCTGTGGCAATGGCCGAGATCGAAGAGGCCGCCATAGAGGTCGCGGATGCGCTTGTTGATCCAGGTGTCCTCGCGCCCTTCCTGCGGCGCGGCACAGCCGGCGATCGTCGCCTTGAACGCGGTGTTGACGGTGACGCGGAAGGTATCCGAGCGCACGGTGCGTGCGAGCCGCGAGGACACGCGAAAGCCGTCCAGCGGGATGACGCCGCGCAGCTCCGGCTCGACCCAGAACAGGGTCGGATCGTCGGCACTTTCCGCCATCGGAAAGATGCCGCAGGCATAGGCGCGCAGCAGCACGGCAGGCGTGATTTCAGACGAGGCAGAGTCGCGCGAATTCATGACCTGCGACAATAGCAGGATCGCAAGGCGGTTGCGATGGGTGGTGCGGGGGAGTCGATTTCAGCCCGCGGCCGCGTGGTTGCTCTTGCCGGGCGCCGGGGGCACGCGCTGGAACTTCAGCACGATCCGGGTTCCGTTATGGGCGGGATCGCGCTCCACGGAGGCGTCGAGCTTGGAGGCCATCGCGGCGACGATGCGCTGGCCCATGCCGGTGGAGCGCGGATCGGCCTTGACGTTGTCGCCGACGCCGTCGTCGGTGATCGACAGCAGCAGATCGTCGCCCCGCGAGATCAGCTCGACATGGATCGGGCCGGCACCATCGGGATAGGCATATTTCACCGCGTTCATCACCAGCTCGTTGACGATGATGCCGACCGCGACCGCACGGTCCGGATCGATCTCGATCGGCTCGGCCTTCAGCGTCAGGCGCGACATCCGGTTGCCTTCGGCCGAGCGGCGGAGATCCTCGAGCAGGGAATCCAGATACTGGTTCAGCACCACGCTCTTCAGGTCCTGCGAGGTATAGAGGCGGCGGTGCACCTGCGCGACCGCGGCGACGCGGCCCATCGCGTTGGTCAGCGCCGCCTTGACCTCGTCCTGCGCGGCCGAGCTCGCCTGAAGGTGCAGCAGCGAGGCGATGATCTGGAGCGAATTGCCGACGCGGTGGTTGACCTCGCGCAGCAGCAGCTCGCGCTCGGCGGCAAGCGCCGCGTAGCGATCGCGCGAGGCGTGGACCTCGGCTTCGGCCTCCTCGCGCGCCCTCTGCAATTCGGACTGCCGCAGCGCGCCTTCGGCGGCGACGTGGAGCAGGGGAATGAAATCGCCCTGGACGTCCTTGACCAGATAATCGGCCGCTCCCGCCTTCAGCGCAGTGACGGCGATGCTGGAATCCTGCGACGCCGTGACGAACACGACCGGCGGCGCGTCCGGGATCGCCATGATCTGCTCGAGCGTCTCGAGCCCGTCGAGGCCCGGCATGTACTGGTCGAGCGCCACGACGTCGATGCCGCCCTCGGCGCCTGCGCGGCGGATGCGCTCCAGGCCTTCCTCGCCGCTCGCGGCATGAATGACCCTGTAGCCGCGCCGCGTCAGGCCGCGGTCGACCAGCCGCGCCAGCGCGCTGTCATCGTCGATATAGAGCAGTGTTGGCGTGCGCTGGTTCATGAGGCGGCGGGCGGGACCTGGATGACCGAGAAGAACAGGCCGAGCTGCCGGATGGCATTGGCGAAATTCTCGTAGTTGACGGGCTTGGTGATGTAGACGTTGCAGCCGAGCTCGTAGCAGCGCTTGATTTCCTGGGAATCGTCGGTGGTGGTCAGCACCACCACGGGCGAGGCCTTCAGATATTTGTTCTCCTTGATCTGCTTCAGGATGTCGATCCCGGTCATGTCCGGGAGATTGAGGTCGAGCAGGATCAGGAGCGCATTGCCCTTCTGCACGAGCCCGGAGCCGTCGGCACCGAACAGGTGCATCATCGCGTCCGTGCCGTTCTTGAAGGAGACGATCTCGTTGTTGACGCCGGACCTTCGGATGTTGCGCTCGATCAGGCGGGCGTGGCCCTCGTCGTCCTCGATCATGATGATGGTGACAGGCTGGGTCATCGATCTCTATTCCGGTTGCTCTCGTTCCAGGCGATCGGCAGCGTGATGGTGAAGGTGCTGCCCGCGTTCAGTTCCGATGATACCGACATGGTGCCGCCGAGGCGACGCACAAGTGCACGCACATGGGCAAGGCCGATGCCCTGGCCGGGCTTGTCCTGGGTTCCCGCGCGGCGGAACAGGTCGAATATCCGCTGGTGATCCTTCGGATCGATGCCACGGCCATTGTCGCTGATCTCGAAGATGGCATAGCCGAGCTTGGTGCGCCCGCGAATTCTGATCTCGCCGGGCACGCCGCTCTTGAGGTACTTGATCGCGTTGTCGATCAAATTGGAGAATATCTGCTCGAGGGCGAGGCGGTCGCTCACGAGGTTCGGCAGCGGTTCGACATGGATCTCGGCCTGCGCCTCGGCCGCCTGGTGCGCCAGCGTCGAGACGATGGCCTCGATCAGCTCGCGCGTGTCGACCTTCACCGGCTGGAATTCGCGGCGGCCCTCGCGGGTGAGGTTGAGAATGGCCGAGATCAGCCGGTCCATCTTGGCGATCGACGTCTTGATGAAGCCGAGCGCTTCGGAGAAATCGTCCGAGAGCTGCTTGTCGGCGCCCTCGAGCGCGACCTCGCCGGGCCCTGCGGGCGCCAGCGGCGGCCCGTTCGCAGGGACGGGGGCAAGGCCGCCGATCCGGCGGAAGATGTCGCCGCGGAGCTCCTCGAGTTCGCTGGTGAAGCCCATGATGTTGACGAGCGGCGAGCGCAGATCGTGGCTGACGATATAGGCAAAGCGCTGGATTTCGTCGTTGGCTTCGCGCAGATCCGCCGTGCGCTCATCGACGACGGATTCGAGGTTGGCGTAGGCCTCGCGCAGGCGCGCCTCGGCCTCGTCGCGGGCGCGCGCCGAGCGCCGCACCAGCCAGATCGAGATCAGCGCCAGCACCACGACGAGGCCGGACCCGATGCCGGTCATCGAGGCGGCGAGCGTCTGGCTGCGGTCGGAGTTGGCCGTGCGGAGGCGGAACAGACGTTCCTCCTCCTGGATCATCGCATTCGCGACGGTGGTGATCCTCGTCGTGGTGTCCTGAGCCGCGGCCTCGCGAACCAGCACCATGGCCCTGTCCGGCTGGCCTTGCTGGATGAAGGTCATTTCCTGCGCGAACTGGCCGAGGCGGATTTCGATGGCCGCGCTCAGCTTCTCGACGTTCGCGCGTTGCCCCGGATTGTCGGCGCTCAGGCGCGTGAGCTTGTCGAGGGCGGGGATGATGGCGGCCACGGCCTTTTCATGGTCGGCTTTGAAGTTGTCCCCCTGGGTCAGAAGGTAGCCGCGGGCGCCGCTCTCTGCGCGCCGGATCTCCAGCAGCAGGGCGTGGATCTGGTTTTCCACCTCGATGGTATGGACCACCCATTTGCTGTCCTGCCGCGCCTCGTTGACGAGATAGACGGAACCAGCGCTGATCACGGTCAGCACCAACAGGCCCGCCGAGACCAGCAGGATCTGCCAAAATGTACGCCGTCGATGGGCTTCAGCCGTCACGACGGTTCGCCTGTGTGGTTTCCGTGAAAGTTCAAAACGCCCCCTTGGAACTGGCCCCAACCGTCCAGAACGCGATTGGGTCCAAAGGGTTCCATATGGGCAGACGATTATCTCGGGGCGGGTTCCGCCTTGCCGGCCAGGTACTGTTCCAGCCAATGAATATGATAGTCGCCGTTAATGATGTCGTCCTCGCGCACCAGCGCGCGGAACAACGGCAGCGTGGTCTCGATGCCCTCGACCACCATCTCGTCCAGCGCCCGGCGCAGCCGCATCAGACATTCGGCGCGGGTCTTGCCGTGGACGATCAGCTTGCCGACCAGCGAATCGTAATAGGGCGGGATCGTGTACCCTTGGTAGACGGCGGAATCGATCCGGACGCCGAGCCCTCCGGGCGGGTGGTATTGGAGGATGCGGCCGGGCGAGGGGCGGAAGGTCTGCGGATTCTCCGCGTTAATGCGGCACTCGATCGCATGGCCGATGACCTGGATTTCGTCCTGCTTCGCCGGCAGGTCGCCGCCGGCGGCGATTCGGATCTGCTCCAGCACGAGGTCGATGTCGGTGATGCTCTCGGTGACGGGATGCTCGACCTGGATGCGCGTGTTCATCTCGATGAAATAGAACTCGCCGTCCTCGAACAGAAACTCGATGGTGCCGACGCCGAGATATTTCATCTCGCGCATCGCCTTGGCGCAGGTTTCGCCGATCTTGGCGCGTGCGGCGGCGGCGAGGACGGGCGAGGGGCCTTCTTCCCAGACCTTCTGGTGACGGCGCTGCAGCGAGCAGTCGCGTTCGCCGAGATGGATGGCGCCACCGCGGCCGTCGCCGAGGATCTGGATCTCGATGTGGCGCGGCTTCTGGAGGTATTTTTCGAGATAGACGGAGGCATCGCCAAAGGCGGACTTGGCCTCGTTGGCGGCCGTCGACAAGGCCACTTGGAGGTCGGCCTCGCTGTGTGCGACCTTCATGCCACGGCCGCCGCCGCCGGCCGCCGCCTTGACCAGCACGGGGAAGCCAATCTTCTTCGCGATCGCCATCGCGTCGTCACCGGGACCGACGGCGCCGTCGGAGCCGGGCACCACGGGGATGCCAAGACGCTTGGCGGTCTTCTTGGCCTCGATCTTGTCGCCCATCAGGCGGATGTGCTCGGCTTTCGGGCCGATGAAATGCAGATTGTGCTCACTGAGAATCTCGGCAAAGCGCGCGTTCTCGGACAGGAAGCCGTAGCCGGGATGCACCGCATCTGCGCCCGTGATCTCGCAGGCCGCCAGCAGCGCGGGCACGTTGAGATAGCTGTCCTTGGAGGGCGGCGGCCCGATGCAGACGCTCTCATCCGACAGGCGCACGTGCATGGCATCGGCGTCGGCGGTGGAGTGCACGGCCACGGTCGCGATCCCGAGCTCCTTGCAGGCCCTGAGGATGCGAAGGGCGATCTCGCCGCGATTGGCTATGAGGATCTTGTCGAACATGGTGTCCTTAAGGGACTAGCGCGCGGAAGCAGCCGATGGCGGCTGGCGCCGCCTGGCCGTTACTCAATGATGACGAGCGGCTCGCCGTATTCGACCGGCTGGCCGTCCTCGACCAGGATCTGCGTCACCGTGCCGGCGCGCGGCGACGGGATCTGGTTCATGGTCTTCATGGCCTCGATGATCAGCAGCGTCTGGCCGACCGAGACCTTGCTGCCGACCTCGATGAACGGCTTGGCGCCCGGCTCCGGCGCCCAATAGGCGGTGCCGACCATTGGCGAAGTCACGGCGCCGGGATGCTTCGACAGGTCGGCCGCGGCCGTTGCAGGCGCGGCAGCCGCCGCCGGCAGGGCGGCGGGGGCGGCTGCCAGCGGCATGGGCATCGGCATGGTCGCGGCAACGCTGACGTTGCGAGCGACGCGCAGGCGCAGGCCCGCCCGTTCGATCTCGATCTCGGTGAGGCTGGTCTCATCGAGCAGCAAGGCAAGCTCGCGGATGAGCGCGGAATCCTCGCTGGAAAACTTTGCGGCTGCTTTGTCGTCTGGCTGGCGCGCCATGTTGTTTGATCCGAATGTTCTGTTGGAGGGGGCGTCAGGCTTTGGGCTTGATGTCGAGCTTGGCAGCAAGGCCCTGGATGGCGAGGCGGTAGCCCTCGATGCCGAAGCCGCAGAGTGAGGCGAAGGCCGCGCGCGCGGTGTAGGAGTGATGACGGAAGCTCTCGCGGGCGTGGATGTTGGTCACGTGCACTTCGACTGCGGGAATCTGCACCGCGAGCAGCGCGTCGTGGAGCGCGATTGAGGTGTGGGAGTAGCCGCCGGCATTGATGATGATGCCCTTCATCTTGCGCGCATGCGCCTCGTGGATGAAATCGATCAGCTCGCCTTCGCGGTTGGACTGACGACAGTCGGCCTTGAGGCCGAAGGACGCCGCGGTCTGGCGGCACAGCGCCTCGACGTCGGCGAGCGTCGCATGGCCGTACTTCTCAGGCTCGCGCGTCCCCAGCATGTTGAGGTTCGGCCCGTTCAGGACGAGGATCGTGTCGGTTGCAGGTTCAGCCATTCCAATCCCGGAAGAGGTGCTTCGGCGTGGCGGGGGTTATAGGTAACAAAGTGACCTAGGGGAAGCCTTGAAGGACCTTCCGGGTGCCTTCAGGTACCTCATCCCAGGTGCAAAAATCTGTGCGGAAGCTACGGAAATTGCTTGTTAACCAGTCCAAAGCATGGCTGCCGGCCCGACGCAAAGGGGCGGGCATCGCTGCCCGCCCTCTGACGTTGCCAATATCCGGCCTTAGCCTTCGATGATGTACACGATCTCGCGCGTCTGCGGACGGACGATCACGTACTGACCGCGGACGAAGATCACCTCATAACCACGCCACTGCGGGTAGATCTCGACGATCCGGGCAGGCAGCGGGTGGAAGCGGACAGATGCCGGAATCGCGGCGCCGACCGAAATGTTGAAGTTGACGTTCGTAGTCTCCTCGATCTTGGTCGACTTGATCGCCGTCGAGATTTCGGTCCGCTTCTCGGCCGGTGGTGCGGCGGTCGCTGTGGCCGAAGCGGTGCCGGTCGTAGCCTGGGACTTGGTGTCAGTGGTCGCAGGACGGTTCTCGGCATTGTTGCTCTTGGCCGCGCCGCCGGCCTTGTTGTCCTCGGCCTTCATGTCCTTCGAGCCAGACTTGGTGGAGTCAGACTTGGTCGAGTCCGAGCTCATGCTCTTCGACTTGTCCTGCGTACCCTGGGCGCGCTCACCCTTGGCCGCACCGGCCTTATCGTCGGCCGCGTTCTTGTTCATTGTTCCGGACTTTTCCATGCCGCCGGATTTCTCCATGGCACCGGATTTCTCCATCGCGCCAGACGACTTCTCTTCGACGGCGCCGCCGGACTTCATGGAGCCGCCAGCCTGGCCCACGGTCCCCTTGTCGGGAGCTGCGGAGTCCCGGCCCATCGAGCCGCCGCGCTCGGCGGCGCCGCCGGAGGGCTGCGACTGCTGCATTTGCGCGCCACCGGCGCCGCCGCTGTCGCGGCCCATGTTTCCTTGTGCGTTCGCTAGACCGGTGCCCGCGACGAGTGCGACTGCGGCCACCGAGATCATAAAGCGGTTCAACATCGAAATTCTCCTCACGTGTTTATCGCGTCATTGCCCGCGCCAACAACGAAAGGAGATTTCAGTTGTTCCGGAACTTCGCCTGTTCCGCGGCATTTGTTTGTTGAATGCCAGATGAACGACTTGGCACGAAGACGCCAACGTTCGGCGCAAGAAAAAGGCCGGCTTTTCAGCCGGCCATCTCGCGTCCACAGATCGTGAAACGTGCGATCAGCAGGTCGCCTTGCCGCAGCGGGCCATGCTGATCTTTTCCTTGAGGGCTTCGGCGCCGACAGCACCGATCACGATCTGCTTGCCGATGACGTAGCTCGGCGTGCCATTCATGCCCATCGCTTCGGCAAGCTTGAAGTTCTCCTCGATCGTGGCGCGCACCTCGGGACTGGCGATGTCCTTCTCGATCTTGGCGGTGTCGAGGCCGGCCTCCTTGGCCGCCTGAATCGCGCGCGCCTTGTCCGCGGCGCCGCGACCGCTGAGCAGCTTCTGGTGGAAGTCGAGATATTTCTTGCCGGAGGGATCCTGCATGCGCACGGCGACGGCGACCTGGGCCGCCTCGACCGAGCCCTGGCTCAACACCGGAAACTCCTTCAGCACGACCTTCAGCTTCGGGTCGCTCTTCATGATGTCGAGCATGTCGCCCATGGCGCGCTTGCAGTAGCCGCAATTGTAGTCGAAGAACTCGACGAAGGTGACGTCGCCGTCCTTGTTGCCGAGCACGACCTGGCGCGGCGAGTTGAAGATCGCTTCGGCATTCTGCGCGATGCTGGCCTCGTGCTTTTGCGTCTCGGCCGCGGCCTGGCGCTTGCTGAGCTCGGCCATCGCCTCCTCGAGCACCTCGGGATGGCTCACGAGATAGTTCTTGATGATCTTCTCGATATCGGTGCGCTGGGTATCGGAGAAGCTGTCAGCCGATACGGGCGCGGCTGCACCGAACATGGCGAGCGCAAACAGCGCGGGAGCAAGCAGGCGCAGCGAAGGCATGGGCAAATCCTCTTATCCAATGCAGGTTTCGGTAAAACGTCCCGGCGGACTTAAGCTCGATGTCGTGACGTCGTGGTGTCGGGCGTCGGTTGCGTTCTGTCAGTTGCGCGGCGGCTTGGCCGCCACGATGTCGTCGGCCTTGACCCATCCCGGCGTGCCGACGGCGAAGCGGGTCTTCGCGCGCGTGGCGAGCTCGCGGGCGGTCTTGTTGTCGCCGCGCAAGTAGGCGGCCTGCGCCGAGGCGAGATCGGCTTCGGCATAGTCTCCCTTCCGGCCATAGGCCATCGCGAGCTGGGTGTAGCCGATCGCGGCCTCGGGCTCTCGCGCCACTGCGGCGCGGAGAATCCGAACGGCGTCGTCGGTGTAGGCCTTATTATCGGTTCCAACCAGAGCCTGCCCAAGTAACATCTCGATGAGGGGTGCGTTGTTCGACAGCTGCGCGGCCTTGCGCAGCGGAGCGATGGCCTCTGCGGCCTTGCCACTCTCCAACAAGGCCTGACCGCGCACTTCGTAGAAGTACGGATTGTTCGGCTGCACCTGGATCAGCGCGTCGATCTGGGCGAGGGCGCTGCGCAAATCTCCATGCAGATAGGTGCTGATGGCGCGGGCATAGCGCGCCGGCATGCTGTCGTTGGTCTGGGGATAGCGGCGGTACACCGTCTCGGGCCGCTCCATGAAGGCGGAGATCTTGGCGCGCACCATGTCATGGCGGAGCTGGAGCGCGGGGTCGTCCTTCTTGTCCCAATAGGGGCTGGAGCTTGCGAATTCCTGGAGCGCGGCGACGCGCTCGGCCGGCATCGGATGCGACTGGAGATAGGGATCGGCGCCGCGCGCTGCGAACAGGCTCTCGCTGGTGAAGCGCTTGAAGGTCTCGTACATGCCCTTCGGCGACTGTGCCGTCGCGGTCAGGAATTTCACGCCGGCCCGGTCTGCGTTCTCTTCCTGCTGGCGCTGGTAGGACAGCAGCGTACGGCGGATCACCTCCTGCGGAGCGGAGATCGCGGCCGCACCGGCATTGGCAAGGCCGTTGTTGCCGGCGCTGCTGCGCTGGGTGCTGCCCACTGCGATCGCGCCGGCGCCGAGCAGCATCGCGATGATCATCTGGGTCTGGGCGGTGGCGAGCTGCTCGCGCAGCTTGGACAGATGTCCGCCCGCCAGATGCCCGGTCTCGTGCGCGAGCACGCCGATGATCTGGTTCGGCGTCTCCGACTGCAGGATCGCGCCCCAATTGACGAAGATGCGACGGCCGTCCGCGACGAACGCGTTGAACGCGCCGTCGTTGATGATCACCATCTGGATGTTGTGCTTCTCCAGGCCGGCGGCTCGCAGGATCGGGCGGGTATATTCGCGTAAGAGCTGCTCGGTCTCGGTGTCGCGCAGGACCGGGGGCCCCTTGGCCTGGGCACGCGCGGCCGAGACCGGCGTCAGCGCGATCGCCGCGGCCGTGAGGAGGGCGGTGAGGGCGGAGGCCTTCTTGCGCAATGCGATCTGGAGCAACATCAAGCGGTCTGGGTCAAACGGTCTTGGTCAGGTCGTTTCGTGATTGGTTTTGGCGATTGGCGGCGGACCGGATACGCGATATGCCCTTGTGAGCCGTACTCCTATGGGGCGTCCCCTTATGAGCCGTACAATGCGGCCAGTCTGGGGCGCAAGCGCCCCGTTTTCCGGACCGGATCGACCGGTTCGCCAGCGAATAGCAGAAATCGATGCACGATGCGACATTGAGGAACCGGTTGGGGCAGTGGCTCGAGCCCTCCCGCCGCAGCGATGTTCCCCCGTTCATGGTGATGGACGTGATGGCCGCGGCGGCCCGAATCGAGGCTGCAGGCGGTCATGTCATCCACATGGAGGTCGGCCAGCCTGCGGCCGGTGCGCCCAGGACTGCGATTGCGGCCGCCCAGGCCGCGCTCGAGGCGGGTCGGATCGATTATACCTCTGCGCTCGGCATCCCATCGCTGCGCGAGCGCATCGGCCGGCATTATCGCGACGTCCATGGCTGTGACGTCAGCCCCGAGCGGATCGTGCTGACCACCGGGTCCTCCGGCGGATTTATCCTGGCCTTCCTGTCAATGTTCGAGCCCGGCGATCGCGTCGCCGTGACGGTGCCAGGATATCCACCCTACCGCCATATCCTCACCGCGCTCGGCTGCGAGCCGGTGCTGATCGAGACCACCAACGAGACGCGCCACGCGCTCACCGGCGAGGCGTTGCTTGCGGCCCATCGCAAGGCGCCGCTCAAGGGCGTGCTGGTGGGCAGCCCCGCCAATCCGACGGGGACCATGATGTCCCGCGAGGCGCTCGCGGGCCTGATCGCGGCCGCACAGGATGCAGGCATCCGCTTCATCTCCGACGAGATCTATCACGGGCTCGACTACGCGCTTCCGGCGGTAACGGCGGCAGCGCTGTCGGACCACGCACTCGTGATCAATTCGTTCTCGAAATATTTTTGCATGACGGGCTGGCGCGTCGGCTGGATGGTCGTGCCTGAGATCCTGGTGCGCCCGATCGAGCGGCTGCAGCAGAACCTCTCGATCTCGGTGCCGTCGCTGTCGCAGATCGCAGCAGAAGCTGCCTTCGACGGAGCGGCCGAGATGGAGGAGATCAAGCACGGCTACCAGGAAAACCGGCGTATCCTGATCGATGGATTGCCGAAGGCCGGCTTGACGAGGTTCCTGCCGGCCGACGGCGCGTTCTATCTCTATGCCGACGTCTCTGACTTCACCGCCGACAGTTTCGAGTTTGCCAAGCAGATGCTGGAGCAGGCCCATGTCGCGGCGACGCCCGGGCTCGATTTCGATCCCATCCACGGACGCTCGTTTGTTCGCTTTTCCTATGCACGATCGCCCGCAGAGATGCGGGAGGCAGTTGACCGGATCGCTCACTGGCTTAAATAGCCGCCAGTTTTCGATAGCCTCCCGGAGTTGAACTTGTCTGACCGTCCCGTCTTGTCTGCCGCCGCTTCGCATTCACCTCTCGCCGCCCTGATCTGGCCGACCCGACCGGGCGAAACCGTTGGCGCACTGCGCGCGATCGTGCTGATCGTGCTCGGCACCGCGCTGATGGCGCTGTCAGCCAAGGTCAACGTGCCGCTGCCTTACGTGCCCATGACGTTGCAAACGCTGGTGGTGTTGATGATCGGCGCGGCTTATGGCTGGCGCCTTGGCAGCGCAACCATGATCGCCTACCTCGCCGAGGGCGCGCTTGGTCTTCCGGTATTTGCCGGTCCGGTCGGCGGCATTGCTCCGCTGCTCGGGCCAACCGCGGGCTATCTGTTTGGCTTCGTTGCGGCAGCCTTCGTGACCGGCTGGCTCGCCGAGCGCGGCTGGGATCGCAGCGTGGTCCTGCTGTTTGCAGCGATGGCCGTTGGTCACATCGTGATTCTAGTCGCCGGGTTCGGCTGGCTGACCTTCGGCCTCGGTCTCGGCGCCGCGAAAGCCTGGCAGATCGGCATCGTTCCGTTCATCGCGGGTTCGCTGGTCAAGAACGCGCTCGGCGCGACGTTGATGCCGGCAGCGCGCCGGATCGTCGATCGCCGCGGGTAAGACGCGACACAACCAGCAGTTTGAATTGACAGGGCCGGCCGAGTTGATCTTGGCTGGCCCCGAGTGTTTGAGCGGAGTGAAACGATGACGACGACAACGATGACGGGGGCACCGGTTGCGCCGCCCGCCGCCAAGCCGTGGTACAAGGTCCTCTACGTGCAGGTGCTGATCGCCATCGTGCTCGGCGCCATCGTGGGCTGGTTGTGGCCACAGCTCGCCACCAACGACTGGATCAAGGCGATGGGCGACGGCTTCATCAAGCTGATCAAGATGGTGATCGCCCCGATCATCTTCTGCACCGTGGTCTCGGGCATTGCCCACATCCAGGACGCCAAGAAGGTCGGCCGCATCGGCGTCAAGGCGCTGGTCTATTTCGAGGTCGTCTCGACGTTCGCGCTGGTGATCGGACTCATCATCGGCAATCTGGTGAAACCGGGCGCAGGCTTCGGCAGCGGTGCGGCAAGCGAGGCGGCCGTCGCAAACTACGCCAAGCAGGCGGCCGGCCAGAAGTCCGTGGACTTCGTGCTGCACATCATTCCCGACACCGTGGTCGGAGCGTTCGCGCAAGGCGAGATCCTCCAGGTGCTGCTGTTCTCGGTGCTGTTCGGCTTTGCCATCATGAGCCTCGGCGAGCGCGGCCACACCATTCGCAGCTTCATCGATGACGCCGCTCATGCCGTGTTCGGCGTTATCTCGATCGTGATGCGCGCGGCGCCGATCGGCGCGTTCGGCGCGATGGCCTACACGATCGGCAAGTTCGGCACAGGCGCGATCCTCAACCTGGTCGGGCTGATCGCGACGTTCTACGTCACCGCGGCGCTGTTCGTTTTCGTCGTGCTTGGCATCATCGCGCGCATGGCCGGATTCTCGATCTTCAAGTTCCTGGCCTACATCAAGGACGAGCTCCTGATCGTGCTCGGCACGTCGTCCTCGGAAAGCGCGCTGCCGTCCCTGATGGAGAAGCTCGAGCGGCTGGGCTGCTCCAAGTCGGTGGTCGGCCTCGTGGTGCCCACGGGCTATTCGTTCAACCTCGACGGCACCAACATCTATATGACGCTGGCGACGCTCTTCATCGCGCAAGCGCTCGGCTACGATCTCTCCTTCAGTCAGCAGGCCACGATCCTGGTCGTGGCGATGCTGACTTCCAAGGGCGCCTCCGGCATCACCGGCGCCGGCTTCATCACCCTGGCGGCGACGCTCGCCGTGGTCGATCCGCGGCTCGTGCCGGGCATGGCGATCGTGCTCGGCATCGACAAGTTCATGAGCGAATGCCGCGCGCTGACCAATCTGTGCGGCAACGGCGTCGCCTGCGTGATCGTCGCCTGGTGGGAGGGCGAGCTCGACCGCGACAAGCTCAACGCCAACCTCTCCAAGCAGATCGATCCGACCGACATGGAGACGGCGATCACGACGGACTGATCGGCGCGCCGCGCCGCCAAGCTAGCAGGGCTGGTCGAGATTCTCGATCAGCCCTTCTTGTGCATCCAGGTACGGCGCCGCGTCGTGCTCGAAGCTGGCGAGCGCCGAAAGCGCTAGAACCGCTCCGGCCGATAGGGCGTGGGATCGATCGCCGGCGTCTCGCCGCTCATCATCTCCGCGAGCAGGCGTCCGGTCGCGGGCCCCAGCGTAAAGCCCTGGTGGCCGTGGCCGAAATTCATCCAAAGGCCGGGGTGACGCGGAGCCTGTCCGAGCACCGGCAGCATGTCGGGCGTGCAGGGGCGGGTGCCGAACCACGGATCGGGCTCGGCCCGCTTGCCGAGATCGATCAGCTCGCGCGCGAAGGCCTCGGCGCTGGCGAGCTGCACCGGCGTTGCGAGCGCGTCCATGCCGGTCAATTCCGCGCCGGTGGTGATGCGGATGCCCTTGGCCATCGGGCCCATGGCGTAGCCGCCGCCCTTGTCGACGAGGGGCAGATCGAGCGAGGCGCCGCCGCTGTAATGCATGTGGTAGCCGCGCTTGCGCACCAGCGGAATACGATAGCCGAACTTGTGCAGCAGATCGGGCGACCACGGCCCGAGCGTCACGACGGCATGGGGCGCGTCGAGGCGGCCCTGGTCCGTATCGACCGACCAGCCGGTCGTGGTCTGGCGCAGGCTCTGGGCATCGCCGAGGACAATGGTGCCGCCGAGGCGCTCGAACAGCTCGGCATAGGCCGTGACGAGGGCGCCCGGATCGGAGACGGTCCAGGTGTCGAGCCAATGGATGGCGCCGGGAAGATCGTCGCGCAGGATCGGCTCGGCCCTGGCGAGCTCGCTGCCGGAGAGCACGCGGAAATTCACGCCGAACTCGCGCTGGTCTTCCTCCGCCGTCTTGATTGCGAGATCGAAGGAAGCGGCATCACGATGCAGCATGCGATAGCCGGCGCGGCGGATCAGATTGTCGGCATGAGCCTCGCGAATGAGGATGTCGTGCTCTGCCGTCGCATAGGCGATCAGCCGAGCCCAGGCCTCGATCGCCTCGCGATGCCGCTTCGGCGCCGAATGCCACCAATAGCGGAGCAGGGGCTCGATGTGGCGATGAAGCGACGAAAGGCTGTAGCGCACGTCGTTGGTGCGGCCGGTCGCGATCTTCAGCAGCGTCGTGAGGTCGCGCGGCATCGGATAGGGGCGGACCGCTTCCGCCTGGATCATGCCGGCATTGCCGTAGCTGGTCTCGCGGCCCGGCTCCCTGCGGTCGACGAGCGTGACGGACCAGCCGCGCTGGCGCAGGTGCAGCGCCGCGCTGACGCCGATCATGCCGCCGCCGAGAACGATCACGCTTTGCATTGGCAGAGTTCTCCTGTGAGGCTGTTGTCGGGCACGCGGATCATTCCCAGGCAAGGAAGCCGGGTGCGGCCGGCCGCGGCGAGCCGCGCCAGCAGCTCTTCGGGCGAGATCGCCCGGGCGGCCAGCAAGCCGTGCAGCTCAACGGCACTGGAATGGCAAGGCTCTGACATCGCCGGTCCTTTCATTTTCTGAAAACAGTTTAGCATATCGGAAAGCAGGCAGCGCGCACCATTTCGTCAGTTCAGGGGTGTTTTTTTGCAATTTTGAGCAAGGAGCGTCGAACTGCGGGCATTCAACGCGTTCCCGATCTGGGGTATCGTCGAAAAGATTAGTCGGATCAGTCAACAATTTTTCTCTTCCATGCTAGGATTCCTGCATGAGCGAGACCACAACGGCGCCGGAAGGCGCGAACTCCCAACTCGGGCAATGCCTCAAGGCTGCCCGCCAGGCGCGCGGGCTGACGCTCAAGCAGGTGGCGGAGCGGACCGGCATGGCGCTCTCGACCCTCTCCAAGGTCGAGAACGGGCTGATGTCGCTGACCTATGACAAGCTGGTCCAGCTCACCTCGGGCCTGAAGATGGAGATCGCCGAGCTGTTCAATCCGGCAACGCCGCGCCCCGCGCCAGGCCGGCCGGTGACGGCGCGGCGAAGCATCAGCCGGGCCGGGCAGGGGCAGGTGATCACCACCAGATTCTACACCTACACGTATCAATGCACCGATCTGATCGGCAAACGCATGGTGCCGATCGTCGCCGAGGTCCGCGCGCGGTCGCTGGAGGAGTTCGGACCGCTGCTGCGCCATTCCGGCGAGGAATATTTTGTGGTGACGAGCGGACGCGTGGCCGTGCACTCCGAGTTCTATGCGCCGGAGATCCTGAACGAGGGCGACGGCATCTATCTCGACAGCACCATGGGCCACGCCTACCTCAACGCCGGCGATGCGCCGTCGGCCATGGGTGTCTGCCTCTGCACCAGCGAAGCGCCCGACCTCTACGACCAATTGCGTCAGATCACCTCGCGCGAGGGCGAGCCGTCGCGCTAGGGCATGGCGCGGAAAAGTGTGCAGCGGGGTTCCGAAAGGATCATGCGCACACCAAAACCTAAAGCGCGACGACGCTTCATCCTGATCTCATCGCGCCTTAAGGAGAGCGCCGAAACAAAAACGCCCGGCTGTGCCGGGCGTTTTGCGTTGCATGTTCGGCTCTATTCGCCGCCGCCGAAGCGGCGCGACCACCAGCCGGCACGGCGCGGAGCGGCGGGCGTTTCGCTTGCGGCCTCCGGCGCCGGCTCAGCTTCCGCCACGGGCGGGGCGACCGGTTCGGTTGCCTGCGCAACCGGCATCGCGGACTCGCTCGGGCTGCTCGACAGGAAGCTCACCTTTTCCCGCACGGTGGAGCGGCGTCGTGCGGCCTTGTCCTCGGCGGGCTCTTCTTCGGCCGCGGCGACGGTCGGCTCGGGCGCGGCCTCAGTCTGCAATTCGGCGCGGGGCTCAAGCTCCGCAGCCTGTGGTTCCGCCGGCTGTTCGGCCTGCGCAATCGAGGGCGCAGCCTCGCTGCCGAAGCCGTCGAAATCGGCAACTGCCGCGGTCGCTTCCGACGGCTGACCGGCGCCGAGCTCGTCGCCGATGGAGCCGGCGAGACCCTCCTCGGTGCCACCGCGCCGACGGCGTCCGCCGCGGCGACCACGCCGGCGGCGGCGGTCACCGCTACCCTGCTGCTCGCCACGGGCGGCCTGTTCCTCGCCTTCTTCGCCGTCCTGCTCGGCCTCTGCATCCTCTTCACCTTCACCGGCCGCCACAGCGGTCTCGGGAAGGGCGGGCGTGCCATCCTCACGCAGCTCGCCGTCGCGCTGGCCGCCGCGGCCGCGGCGCCGGCGACGACGCTTGCGGCGCTGGCCGTCCTGCTCGGAGGCTGCCTCGCCGGCGGCCTGCTCCTCGGTGAGACCTTCGGTCTCCTCGGTCTCGACCTCGGATTCGAGTTCGGAATCGAATTCCTCGTCGTCGTAGGCTTCTTCAACGATCGGCGGCGGGCTCGCTGCCGCCTGCGCCGAAAGCAGCGCCTTGGCGGCTTCCAGCGTATGCACCTGCTCGCCGCGGTCGATCAGATAGGCCTGCGGACCGCTGACGCTTGCGTCGGCAATGACTGATAGCGTGACCTTGAAGCTGTTCTCGAGGTCGCGCAGATGGCCGCGCTTGTGGTTCAGCACATAGAGCGCGACGTCGGTGCGGGTGCGGACCACGAGGTTGTGGGTCGCGCCCTTCATCAGGATCTCTTCGAGGCCGCGCAGCAGCTGGAGCGCCACCGAGGAGACCGAACGGACGTGGCCGGTGCCGCCGCAATGCGGGCAGGGATCGGTCGAGCTCTCAAGCACGCTGGCGCGGATGCGCTGGCGCGACATCTCGAGCAGGCCGAAATGCGAGATGCGGCCGACCTGGATGCGCGCGCGATCCTGCCGGAGGCAATCGGACAGCTTGCGCTCGACCGCGCGGTTGTTGCGCTTCTCGTCCATGTCGATGAAATCGATGACGATGAGGCCGGCGAGGTCGCGCAGGCGGAGCTGGCGGGCGACCTCTTCGGCCGCCTCCAGATTGGTCTTGAGCGCGGTGTCCTCGATATGGTGCTCGCGGGTCGATCGCCCCGAGTTGACGTCGATCGAGACCAGCGCCTCGGTCTGGTTGATCACGACATAGCCGCCCGAGCGCAGCTGCACCGTCGGCGAGAACATCGCGTCCAGCTGGCTCTCGACGCCCATGCGCGAGAACAGTGGCTGGCCGTCGCGATACTGCTTCACCGCGCTGACATTGGCGGGCATCAGCATCTTCATGAAGTCGCGCGCTTCGCGGTAGCCGGACTCGCCGGCGACCTGGATCTCGTCGATCTCCTTGTTGTAGAGGTCGCGCAGCGAGCGCTTGATCAGCGAGCCTTCCTCGTAGACGAGGGTCGGGGCCTGCGACTTCAGCGTGAGGTCGCGTACCGTTTCCCACATCCGGATCAGATATTCGAAGTCGCGCTTGATCTCGGGCTTGGTGCGCGCAGCGCCAGCGGTGCGCAGGATGATGCCCATGCCCTCGGGCACGTCGAGATCCTGCACCACTTCCTTCAGCCGCGAACGATCCTGGGCGCTGGTGATCTTGCGGCTGATGCCGCCGCCGCGCGCGGTGTTGGGCATCAGGACGGCATAACGGCCTGCGAGCGACAGGTAGGTCGTCAGCGCCGCCCCCTTGTTGCCGCGCTCTTCCTTGACGACCTGAACCAGCATGACCTGGCGGCGCTTGATGACTTCCTGAATCTTGTACTGGCGGCGCGGCCGGAAGGTGCGTTCCGGCACTTCCTCCAGCACATCGTCGCCGCCGACGGATTCAACGAGTTCCTCTTCGGCTTCCTCGCCGTCCTCATCCTCGTCGTCTTCGTCGCCCGCTTCTTCCGGGGCCTCGGCATGCGGCGCTTCGGCGCCATAGACGGCCTCGGCGTAAACGGCATCGGCCGGCTCGGCGGCGGAGCTCATGGCTTCGGCCAAAGGCTCCGCATGCGCTTCGGAGGCGACGGTCTCCTGCGGCTCGGAAGCGGTCTCGGTCGGGACCACGGGCTCGGCGCCGACGGCCGCGACAGGCGCGGGCGTCTCGTCGGCATGATCATGGTCGCGATGATCGTGATGATCGTGCTCGCCATGGTGAGCATGAACGTCATGACGATCATGGTCGTGACGGTGACCCTCATCATGGTGCTGATGATCGCCGTGATCATGATCGCCATGGTCGTGGTCGTGGTGATCGTGGCCCTCGTCCGCGCCGTGATGCTCGGCATCGGCGTGCAGGTGCTCACCTTCGTGCAAAGCGCCCTCGGCCTGCGCCGGCAGGACCTCGCCCTCGACCGGCTGGGCCGCGGGATCGGCACCGGCGTCGAGACCTTCGACGATGTCGCTGCGGACACGCTCGCCATGGCCGCGGCGACGGGCATTGCGGTGACGCGAGCGGCGGCGGCCGTGGGAGCGGTTCTCGCTCTCTTCCTCGGCCTCGCGATGGGCCTGCTCCTCGGCCTCGATCAGCGCCTGCCGGTCGGCGACCGGGATCTGATAATAGTCGGGATGGATTTCGCTGAAGGCGAGGAAGCCGTGGCGGTTGCCGCCGTATTCGACGAAAGCGGCCTGAAGCGAGGGTTCGACCCTGGTGACCTTGGCGAGGTAGATATTCCCGCGCAGTTGCTTGCGTTGCGCGGTTTCGAAATCAAACTCTTCGACGCGATTGCCGCGGACCACGACGACCCGGGTCTCTTCCGGGTGGGTGGCATCGATCAACATCTTGTTGGGCATGTCTTAACTCTTGGCGGCGGCGGGCGCGATTCACCGTGGGCGCGTATCGCGCCGCCGGGTGACGCGACGGTCCACCTGATTCGGGGGTGAGGGGAAGGCCGAAACGCCGTCTCTCGCGCCTTGCCGGACCGGAAGCTTCAGGACCATGGCGGCGCGCGGGGTTTTCAATCCGCAGCGTCGCGAATGGTCCTTCAGAATTCGTCGGCACAGTCTGGCGCATCAAGCGTCGGCCCGTATGAAACATTGGGCGGCGAGGCCGCCCCTCAATCAGTTGCTGCTGGCCAGGCATGGCGCGAGCGCGCTCGCCTTGGGGTCACGAACCGCTCCCTTGGGATCAAGGGACCGGGTAATGGGTTACGTCGCTGTCAGAACCGCCCGGGTGACGTGAGTGGTAACCCGAGACCGTCCGCCGCCGGGGCTTGACCCGCTCCATCTCGTTGCCGCGCACCGCGCTGGTCTTGGAGAGGAACGGAAAACGCTGGAATTCCCAAGTCTTGAGAGTTCCGGCGATGCACCGGGAGGCTGAATGCGACACAACCGGAAATATCGGCCGTCAGCAATCCGTACATACGAGGAATGAGCCAACCGTGCAAGGGAGCGTCGCACGGCGGTCACACTCAGCGAGTTTCGCGCTTTCTGTCATTAAGGATCGTTTAACCCTGTGGTTCTATTGCGTTAAAGAAGGCTGCTCGGAGGCACGGAATCGGTGGCGAGCCGCACAAATCAAAGGGTTTTACTGGGATGCGTGCTGCTGTGCGCCGCAGCATTGCCGTGTGCTGATTCTTCGCGCCTGAGCGCGGCGGAAAGCCAGCCGCAACCCTCTGTTGCAGTAGCAAATTTTCCAATCGCCTCAGCCGCCCGCCTGGCCGGCGACGGCAAGCACACGCGCTTCATCCTCGACATCGACCAAGCCGTTACCTTCCGTGCCGTCACGCTCGCCGACCCCTACCGCGTCGTCGTGGACGTGCCGCAGGTCAATTTTCAGCTGCCCGCCGGTACCGGGACCGGGGGGCGGGGGCTGGTCAAGGCCTTCCGTTACGGCCTCGTCATGCCCGGCGGCTCGCGCATCGTGTTCGACCTGACAGGACCGGCGAAGATCGCCAAGTCCTTCGTGGTCGAGGCCGCCAACGGCCAGCCAGCCCGGCTCGTGCTCGAGCTGGAGGAGGTCGAACGCTCCGCCTTCGCGCCGTCGCCCGCCCCCGAAAACCGTCCCGAGTTGCGGCCGGCCCTCGCCGAGACGCCGCCGGCGACGGCTTCCGCCAAGCCAACCCCTGATGCCACGCAGCAGAAGGCCGATGACCGTCCGGTGGTCGTGATCGATCCGGGCCATGGCGGAATCGACAACGGCACGCAGTCGAGCGGCGAGAGCGAGAAGAACCTGGTGCTGGCCTTTGGGCTGGCGCTCCGCGACAAGCTGGAGAAGGCCGGCAAGTACCGTGTGGTGATGACGCGGGACGACGACACCTTCATCCCGCTCGATGACCGGACCAAGATCGCCCGCAACCAAAAGGCTGCCTTGTTCGTCTCGATTCACGCCGATGCGCTGCCACGCGCCGAGGGCGATGCGCAGGGCGCGACCATCTACACGCTGTCGGATAAGGCATCCGACGCCGAGGCGCAGCGGTTGGCGGATGCGGAAAACCGGGCGGATGCGATCGCCGGCTTCAACCTCGCGGAGGAGCCGACCGACGTCGCCGACATCCTGATCGACCTTACGCAGCGGGAAACCCGCACCTTTTCAAACCGTTTCGCCCGCCTTCTGATGGGGGAAATGAAGGCGACGGTGCGGATGCACAAGCATCCCCTGAAGTCGGCGGGCTTCCGCGTGCTGAAGGCGCCCGACGTGCCCTCGGTGCTGGTCGAGATCGGCTATGTCTCCAACAAGGGTGACCTTGAGCATCTGGTCTCCGAGGGCTGGCGGTCCCGCGCCGTTGGCTCCATGGCGCAGGCAATCGACGGATTTTTGACCAAGCGAATGGCCACGGCGGGATCGTCAAACTGACGCCCCCGGGATCGTCAAATTGACGACCCTGGGATCGTCAAACTGACGACCTCGGGATCGCCCAATTGGGCGACCCTGGGTTCTTCGAATCAAAAGGGTTTTTCCGTGCCGACGCAAAAGCCCTAGTTTGGCCACAGCGGGCGCTCTATAAAAATGCCGCAGGGGGTTCCGGAATCGGAGGGAATCCTGCTCGGCAAGCGTCTCAAAGTCCGGCCTGATGGTATTGTGTAAGCCGGTGAACTCGTGACGTGAAGTTGGCCCCGGTTTGGGTGCCAAGGGCTGATACTGGGCTGATCCAGAGTTTGAACGGATAAACACATAATGCGCTTGCTGGTGCGGTTCATGGGCTTCCTGTTCGCCGCGGGAACGGTGTTGTTCCTTGTCGGTGTCGGGGCCGTGGCAGGCCTGATCTGGCATTTCTCCAAGGACTTGCCGGACTACTCTCAGCTTCAGGATTACGAACCGCCGGTGATGACCCGCGTGCACGCGGTCGACGGTTCGCTGGTCGGCGAATACGCCAAGGAGCGGCGGCTCTATCTGCCGATCCAGGCCGTGCCCAAGCTCGTGATCAACGCGTTCCTCGCAGCCGAGGACAAGAATTTCTACGAGCATGGCGGCATCGACTACACCGGCATGGCGCGCGCAGGCCTGGTCTACATCCAGAACTACGGCTCGAACCGGCGTCCGCAGGGCGCCTCGACCATCACCCAGCAGGTCGCCAAGAACTTCCTTCTCACCAACGAGGTCTCCTTCGCGCGCAAGATCAAGGAAGCCTTGCTGGCGATGCGCATCGAGAAGACCTACTCGAAGGACAAGATCCTCGAGCTGTATCTGAACGAAATCTATCTCGGTCTCGGCGCCTATGGAATCGCGGCCGCCTCGCTGGTCTATTTCGACAAGTCGGTGAACGAGCTCACCGTGGCCGAAGCGTCCTATCTGGCGGCGCTGCCGAAGATGCCCGCGACCCTGCATCCGGTGCGCAACCGCGACCGCGCCATCGAGCGCCGCAACTACGTGATCGACCGTCTGGTGGAGAACGGCTGGATCAAGCAGGCCGACGCCGACAAGGCCCGCAAGGAGCCGCTCGCCGTCGCCAGCCGTTCCAACGGGGCCCACACCTTCGCCGGCGAATATTTCGCCGAGGAAGTCCGCCGCGACATCTTCGAACGCTACGGCGAGAAGAAGCTGTATGAGGGCGGTCTGTCCGTCCGCACCACGCTCGATCCGAAGATCCAGGTCATGGCGCGCAAGGCCATGGTCACCGGTCTCGTGAATTACGACGAGCAGCAGGGCTATCGCGGCGCCATCAGCAAGCTCGATATCTCGGGCGATTGGGGCGTGAGGCTCGCCGAGATCAAGTCGCTCTCCGACATCTCGCCATGGCGCATGGCGGTGGTGCTGGAGACCAGCGATCAGTCGGCACGGATCGGCTTCCAGCCGAACCGCGAGCTCGGCGGCGCGGTCAGCAAGCAGCGCGAGACCGGCATCGTCACCGTCGACGGCGTGCGCTGGGCGCGGGCCGTGCAGGGCGGAACGAGGGGCAAGACGCCGACGGCGGTGTCGCAGGTGCTCCAGCCCGGCGACGTCATTTATGCCGATCCGCTCTACAAGGACGGTCAGCCCGTCGAAGGCCAGTACCGGCTCCGCCAGATTCCGGAGGTCTCCGGAGCGATGGTGGCGATGGATCCCTGGACCGGCCGCGTGCTCGCGATGGTCGGCGGCTTCTCGTTCGACCAGAGCCAGTTCAATCGCGCGACGCAGGCCTATCGGCAGCCGGGTTCGTCGTTCAAGCCGATCGTCTATTCGGCCGCACTCGACAATGGCTATACGCCCTCGACGGTCGTGCTCGACGCGCCGATCGAAATCGACCAGGGCCAGGGCGCCGGCGTGTGGCGGCCTGAAAACTTCTCCTCGGGCAAGTTCCAGGGACCGGTGACGCTGCGCAACGCGTTGCGGCAATCGCTGAACACCGTGACGGTGCGCCTCGCGCAGGACATCGGCATGCCGCTGATCGGCGAATATGCCCGCCGCTTCGGCGTCTATGACGAGCTGCCGAACTATCTGTCCTACGCGCTCGGCGCTGGCGAGACGACGGCGATGCGCATGGTCACGGCCTATTCGATGCTCGCCAATGGCGGCCGCCGGGTGAAGCCGACCTTGATCGACCGTATCCAGGACCGCTACGGCCACACCATCTTCAAGCACGACCAGCGCGAATGCCGCGGCTGCGACGCACCTGGCGGCTGGAAGAACCAGCCCGAGCCGCAGCTGATCGACCGCCGCGAGCAGGTGCTGGATTCCATGACCGCCTATCAGATCACCGAGCTGATGGAAGGCGTGGTGCAGTCCGGTACGGCCACGGTCATCAAGGCGGTCGGCAAGCCGATCGCCGGCAAGACCGGTACCACCAACGAGGCCAAGGACGCCTGGTTTGTCGGCTTCTCGCCCGATATCGCCGTCGCCATCTATATGGGCTACGACAAGCCGCGTCCGCTCGGCAAAGGTAACGCCGCGACCGGCGGCCATCTGGCAGCTCCGATCGCGCGCGACTTCCTCCAGCTCGCGCTCGCCGACAAGCCCGCCGTGCCGTTCAAGGTGCCGGCCGGCATCAAGCTCGTGCGCGTCGCCGCCAAGACCGGCATGCGTGCAGGCCCGGGCGAGACCGGCGGAACGATCCTCGAAGCCTTCAAGCCGGGCACGGCGCCGCCGGACAATTACTCGGTCATTGGCGTCGCCGACGCCGACGGCCGCATGCCGGCTTCGCAGCAGCAGCAACCGGACACCGGCTTCTTCATGCGGCCGGGCACCGGCGGGCTGTATTAGCGGATAACGCCGCCTTTTGCGGTGGCCGGCGGTTGCGCTTTGGCACCGCCGCCGCTACATCCGCGGTTCAATTGCCTGCGGAGCCAATTCCGCGAGACCAGAGAACGACATGCGCGCCGAAATCGAACGGTTGGTAGAAGAGATCAAGCAGTCAGTCGGGCTGCTGAGGAGGCATCTTTGACGTCGAGAAATCGACGGCGCGCCTCGCTGAGCTGAACAAGCTCGCAGAAGATCCCAATCTCTGGAACGATCCCCAGAAAGCCCAGAAGCTGATGCAGGAGCGCACCTCGCTCGAGGATGCGCTGTCGGGCATCGGCAAGGTCGAGCAGGAGCTCGAAGACGACATCGGCATGATCGAGCTCGGCGAGGCCGAGGGCGATGACGGCGTCGTCGCCGAGGCCGAAGCCGCGCTGAAGAACCTGAAGAAGGAGGTGGCGCGGCGCGAGCTCGAGGCGCTGCTGTCGGGCGAGGCGGATCGCTTCGATTCCTATCTCGAAGTCCATGCCGGCGCCGGCGGCACCGAGAGCCAGGACTGGGCGCAGATGCTCTTGCGCATGTACACGCGCTGGGCCGACACGCACGGCTTCAAGGTCGAGGTGCTGGAAGAATCCGAGGGCGAAGAGGCCGGCATCAAGTCGGCCACGATCCAGGTGTCGGGCCACAACGCCTATGGCTGGCTGAAGACCGAAGCGGGCGTGCACCGCCTGGTGCGCATCTCGCCGTTCGATTCCAACGCGCGGCGGCACACCTCGTTCTCGAGCGTGCAGGTGTTCCCGGTCATCGACGACAGCATCAAGATCGACATCAAGGAATCCGACGTCCGCACCGACACCATGCGCTCGGGCGGTGCCGGCGGCCAGCACGTCAACAAGACCGAATCCGCGGTGCGTCTGACGCACATCCCGACCGGCGTCGCCGTGGTCTGCCAGGCCGGCCGCTCCCAGCACAAGAACCGGGCGCAGGCCTGGGACATGCTGCGCGCGCGCCTGTACGAGATCGAGCTGAAGAAGCGCGAGGAGAAGGCGGCCGCCGATCAGGCCGCCAAGACCGATATCGGCTGGGGCCACCAGATCCGCTCCTACGTGCTGCAGCCCTATCAGATGGTGAAGGATCTGCGCACGGGCGTGCAGACCTCCGACACGTCGGGCGTGCTCAATGGCGAGCTCGACGATTTCATGGCCGCGACGCTGGCGCAGCGCGCCTTCGGCACCGCCGGCGGCGATATTGAGGACGTAGACTAGCCATGCCTCGTGTCGCCTTCATCGGGCTTGGGCGGATGGGCCATGGCATGGCCGGCCGCTATCTCGATGCCGGCTTCACGGTGACGCTGTGGAATCGCAGCAAGGCGAAGGCCGAAGATCTGATCGCGCGCGGTGCGCTTTGGGCGACCTCGCCGGAGGATGCCGCGATCGATGCCGACGCGGTCGTGACCATGGTTGCCGACGACGAGGCTGCGCGCGCCGTCTGGCTCGGGCTGAACGGCGCGGCCAAGACGGCAAAGGCCGGCACCATCGCGATCGAGTGCTCGACCGTCTCCTATGACCACGCCCGCGAGATGGGCCGCGAGCTGAACGCGCGCGGGCTCATCTACATCGATTGTCCCGTCACCGGATTGCCCGATGCAGCCGCAGCCGGGAAGTTGACGCTGCTGGCCGGTGCCGATGCGGCCGATCTCGAGCGTGCGCGGCCCTATCTCGAACCGATCGGCTCGACCATCCGCCATTTCGGCCCGGTCGGCGCCGGCACGGTCTACAAGCTCATCAACAACCTGATGGGGGCCATCCAGATCGCGGGCCTCGCCGAGGGGCTCGCAATCGCCGAGCAGGCCGGGCTCGACATGAACCTGGTGCTGGAGTCGATCCAGGCCGGCGTTGCCGCAAGTCCGCAGGTGCAGCGCCACTCCAAGCGCATGGTCGCCCGCGATTTCAGCGGCGCGACCTTCACGGCGGCGTTGCGGCACAAGGATGCCGCCTATGCGGTGAGGCTCGCCGAGAGCTTACTCGCCGACAAGCCGCTGGTCGCGCGCGCCGCGGTCGAAGCCTACGCGCAGGCGAAGGCGGCGATGCCGGACGATGACGAAGGCAGGATGATCGAGCTGGTGTCGCGGCCACAGAAGTCCTCTTAGCTGGTCATCGGAACATCGGGCAGGCGGGTAGCTCCATCCCGTCCGATGTCGATTTCATCCTGCGCTTCGTCGGAATTCGGGTGGCATCGTCATTTGCATCGTCCTAGGCGGACAGGCTGGGCCGCTGAGGTGAGACGCCATGCCGGCGAATGACAACCGGATCGACACGCGTGACTGGTCGCTGCTCGCTCTGCTCTCGATCCTCTGGGGCGGCTCGTTCTTCTTCAACGGCGCGGCCTTGCGGGAATTGCCGCCGCTGACGCTGGTGTTTCTGCGCGTCGCGCTGGGAACGGCCATTCTGCTGCCGCTGCTCCGCATGCAGGGGATCGGCTTTCCCAGGAGCGTTGCGGGCTGGATGCCATTTCTTGCGATCGGGCTGCTCAACAACGTCATTCCGTTCTCGCTCATCGTGTTCGGCCAGACCTTCATCCCGAGCGGATTGGCGTCGATCCTGAACGCGACCACGCCGCTGTTCACGGTGGTGGTGATGGCAGTGGCGGACGAGGAAACCTTGCAGATGCGCCGTGTGGCCGGGGTGGCGCTGGGCCTTGCCGGCGTGATCATTCTGCGCGGATGGGGCTTCGAGACGCGGGCCGGGCAGGGGCTCGGCATCCTGCTCTGCCTCGGCGGCGCGTTGAGCTATGGCTTTGCGGCGCTGGCGGCGCGGCGGTTGCTGAAGGACGCAGCGCCGCTGGGGGCGGCGACGTTTCAACTGATGGTGTCGACCGTGATGATGGCGGCCGTCGCCGGCACGGTGGAACAGCCCTGGCGTCTTCCGATGCCGACCCTCACGACCTGGCTCGCCGTGCTTGGCCTCGCCGCGCTCTCGACGGCGCTGGCTTACATCGTCTTCTTCCAGATCGTCCGGCGCTCGGGCGCGAGCAATGTGATGCTGGTGACGTTGCTCATTCCCGTCACCGCCATCCTTCTGGGATGGCTGGTGCTGGATGAGCCGATCTCCATGCGCGAGATCGCGGGTGCGATCGTCATCGGCAGCGCGCTGCTGGTGATCGACGGACGTGCGTTCGGCTTGCTGCGCCGTGGCGCGTAAGTTCCGCGACCCACGCGTTTCGCTTCGCGGAAAATCGAGCCGCTTGCCAGCCGCACCTCTGCTTGCAACACTGTCTGCAAAACAAGACGACAAGACATAGGGGAGAGAACGATGCCAAATCGTCGCGCGAACCTTGCAGTCCTCGCCATTCTTGCTGCCGGCGTGCTCGTCACGCAACCGGCCCTGGCGCAGAAAAAATACGACCCCGGCGCCAGTGACACCGACATCAAGCTCGGCAACATCATGCCCTATAGCGGCCCGGCCTCGTCCTATGGCGTGATCGGCAAGACCGAGGCCGCCTACTTCAAGATGATCAACGATCAGGGCGGCATCAACGGACGCAAGATCAATTTCATCAGCTATGACGACGCCTATTCGCCGCCGAAGGCGATCGAGCAGGCGCGCAAGCTGGTGGAGAGCGATGAGGTGCTGCTGATCTTCCAGGCGCTCGGCACGCCCTCGAACTCCGCGATCATGAAGTACATGAACGCCAAGAAGGTGCCGCAGCTCTTCGTCGCCTCCGGCGGCACCAAGTTCGGAGACCCCAAGCACTTCCCGTGGACCATGGGCTTCCAGCCCAACTACCAGAGCGAGGGCCGGATCTACGCAAAATACATTCGCGACAAATTCCCCAACAGCAAGATCGCGGTGTTCTGGCAAAACGACGACGCCGGCAAGGACCAGTTCAAGGGCCTGAAGGATGGGCTCGGCGACAAGGTCGGCATGATCATCGCGGACAAATCCTATGAGGTCAGCGATCCCTCGATCGACTCGCAGATCGTGGCGCTTCACGATTCCGGCGCCGACATCTTCTTCTCATGGGCAGCCCCGAAAGGCTCGGCGCAGGCGATCCGGAAGGTCGGCGAGCTCGGCTGGAAGCCGAAATTCTTCCTCGCCAACACCGCGACCTCGGTCGCCTCGGTGCTCAAGCCTGCCGGCCTCGATTATTCCAGGGACATCATCTCGACGGCCTATCTGAAGGACCCGACCGATCCGACCTGGGACAAGGATCCGGCGGTGGTGAAATGGCGCGCGTTCATGGACAAATACTACCCCGACGGCGACAAGAGCAACGCCAACAACATCTATGGCTATGTCCAGGCCGAAGCGATGGCCCAGGTCCTGAAGCAGTGCGGCGACACTCTCACCCGCGAAAACGTCATGAAGCAGGCGGCCAACCTGAAGGATTTCCACACCGACCTGATGCTGCCCGGCATCATGATCAACACCTCGCAGGACGACTATTTCCCGATCGAGCAGATGCAGCTGATGCGCTTCAACGGGCAGGCGTGGGAGCTGTTCGGCGACGTCATCACCGGCGAGGTCGGCCACGAGCGGAGTCCGTAGCCCGGCTGTATGTGACTGACAGCGGTCGCGGTGTCCAGCTCCGCCGAAGAAATGTCTTCCCGGGTGTGTTCTACTTCACATTGCAGCCGGGTCGGCCGGTGTAGTTTTTCCCATTGCTATTCGGGCACCTGGGTCGACGCGCACTGCGCCTCCGCGATGTCCCTGATTTGAATTGTGCCCTGCCTCGGCGAGGGCAGCGCCAATCATGCAAGCGTCGCCTGCTATGTGGGAGCGCGTAACATGGATATCATCCAAGCGATCGTTACGAAGAGCCAATGGATTATTGCGGTCTTGGCACTCTTTGTCGTGGCCTGGGCTCGCTTCAACTCTCCGCCCACCAATCGGTCCGGTACGACCTTCGC
This sequence comes from Bradyrhizobium sp. 1(2017), assembly GCF_011602485.2. NCBI lineage: Bacteria > Pseudomonadati > Pseudomonadota > Alphaproteobacteria > Hyphomicrobiales > Nitrobacteraceae > Bradyrhizobium > Bradyrhizobium sp. 1(2017). The sequence continues at coordinate 3,916,221 of NZ_CP050022.2, forward strand.
GCTGTTCTTCTGGGGGGACGCCTTGATGATACCGCTCTGGCTGGTCGTGATGATCGGGCTCGTCCAGGGCAGCATCGGGTTCGACTTCATCGTCGGCCAGGTGAAGGAGGTAGACCCAAAGGCGCAGGCGCAACTGGCTCAATATGCTCCGATCGTGGCCGTACTCGTCATCGTTGTCGCTTCGCAATTCCGGCAGGTGGCACGGATCGATCGGGCCGCGCGCGCATTTTGCGTCAGATTGGCCGCAATTCCGCGTGAAGCCGACCGGCTCGCATTTGAACTCGCGCAAACCACGGGTTTCATCCCGCGCGACGACCTTCTCAGCAAGGTGACCAAAATCGTTTCGGAGAATATCGGACCACGAGCGCTGAGTTTCAGCAGGGACGGTACTCTTCCCGACCGCTTCACAAGGGCCGTCGGCTTGTACAACCTGTTCGTCGGACCCAGGCAGAATGCCGCGGCACTCGACTTCGCCGGAAATGGATATGGCCGTTCTGCCTACGCCATGATCATGCAAATGGGCGACGCAGTGGCGGCCCGTGCGGATGCCCGCTACGAAGAAATGATGCACGCCGGTCTTGCCTTTTTCACATCGCCGCTTCCACCCCCTGAATTGAAGGACGCCTTGAACCGCAACGTTGCGGAGGTCACCAACCTCACTTGCGGCCTCGTGTCTCGCTATGTCCTCTTTTGCGAAAGGACCCATAGCGGCCGATTGCAGCGGCTCGCGAGGATGGGCTTCGCCTACAGTCCGGGGCCGACGTTTGGGCTGGACCAATGGGCGACAACGATCTTCCTCGTCACGGCCTTGAGCATCGGCATGATGCTGCTCATGCCGGGAATGCGTCCGATCGACTACGGTAAGGTCCTGACGATTGCGGTCACGTTCGGCGCTTCGATCGGCTTCGCGGTGCTGGGAGCAATCGTCGTCGCGCAACGCTTCATCGGACGCAAGGAAGGCGACACACCTGGATATCCGCCCATCGCCGAGTTGGTCGTCGCCGGTCTCGTCGTCGTGGGGTTGTCGATTGCGCTCCGGATCGGCATTCCGCTGGTGTCCGCCCTGATGCAGGGACAAGGATATCAGGACGTTCTTAGGCAGTTCATCGAGCGGCTGTACGGCGTCATCACGCCTTTCATCTGTACCATCTCCCTCGGGCTCATTTGTTCCTACATGGGATGTTCGCGAATGAGCTGGTACCGCGTGGCGGCCTTGGGGGCTCTCGCGAACGGCGCCGCGCTGACCTGTGCGGGGTGGCTAGTCGCCCACATGATCGGCGAGCAAGTGCTCGCTCAGTTCTATGTGCATCCGGAGGATGCGATCAAACTGGTGGCGCTAAGCAATGGCTTAACCGGCTTCATCGTCGGTGGCATGGTTCTCGCAGTCTTCAATGAGTCCGAGCGCATACGCAAGGTCGCCGCTGAGCGGATAGCCACCAGTCCGCACAAGGATTTTCCATTGCATGATGCGCCGTCGATTGCCGGCGGACTCGAACCTCCTTCAGTGACGTCTACATTCGACATCGCCGACGATCTTGGCTACCGCGACCGCGCAGGTGTGGAGGCATTCGAGGGGGATTACGTCTGCTTCAGGCCCGCATTCTCCAACTCCGAGATCATCAGTGCCTACCTCATCGGCATTCGTTGGGACGAGACCGAGTCCTGCCTCATGTTCGAGGAACGCGAACGTGTTGATGCCGGGCACACGCAGACGGGCCGTGTCTACATCCCGGATGGACGTCCATTCTTGAACTTCGTCACCCTCGAAAAAGGCGCGATACGCCTGATCATGGTGTCGCGCCCCGAGAAGAGCAACGAGCCCGCACGCGGTCTGATTACGACGCTTTCCAATCCCGGTGGTGCCCAGTTTACGCCGGCGAGCGCTCCGATCGTTCTCATGCGTGTCGTCGATCACACGCCTCAACTCGGCTTCATTCGGCCGGGAGCGGTCAGCTACGAAAGCTATCGCCGCGAACTCGAAATGGTGGTGCCTGCTTTCGGCGTCTTTGCGCTGGCTCCCCACCCGGCGGCATGCGTGGCGGCGGAGTGAAAGGCTTGGGCGGGGAATGACGCGCACAGCCAGCCCGGTGCGCCGTCCGGCCCTGCGCTGACAGGTCCGAGCGGCCCGTCAGGTCCCGGTGGCATCGGGCGCGCCCGGCGGATCGATGGGAACCGGGAGTGGAATGGGTGGTGGTGGCTTCGGTGGCCCCGGAGGTGGAATGGGCGGTGGCCGGCGCTAACGGATCAAGAGAGAGACACGGAATCAGCCCGCGCTGAGCCGCACGCCGGCGCGCAGGAATTTCTGCGGATCGACCGCTTCGCCCTCAATGCGGGTCTCATAATGCAAATGCGGACCGGTGGAGCGGCCGGTCGAACCGACGAGGCCGATCACCTGGCCGATCTTCACGACCTCGCCGACCTTGGCGTTGATTTCGGAGAGATGGCCGTAGCGGGTCGAGAGCCCGTTGCCATGATCGACCTCGACCATGCGGCCGTAGCCGCCCGACCAGCCGGCGGAGACCACCTTGCCGTTGGCGGTGACGCGAACGGGATCGCCGGTGGCGGCGCGGAAGTCGAGCCCGGTATGCATCGCAGGCCTGCCGAGGAAAGGATCGCTGCGCACGCCGAAGCCGGAGGTGAACTCGACCTCGCCGATGACGGGCTTGCGATAGGGCACCAGGGCCAGCGTGCGATTGAGACGGTCTAACTCGGCGCGCGTGGTGTTGATGCGGTAGAGCTGCTTCTCGAATGGCCCAGAGTTGGGCGTCAATTTGACGGGTACGAAAGGTCCGCCCATCGCGCTGCGCGGCACGGCGGCTTCGAGATTGGCAAGGTTGAGGCCGAGATCGCTGACGACGCCGCGCATCCGGCGCATGCGTGAATCCATGCCTTCCTCGACGGCGTTGAGCGCCGCCATCTGGCGCCGCTCGACCTGATCGAGCGAGGTCGTGAGCCGGACCAGGACGTTGTCGAAGCCCTGGTTCTTGGCGAACTGGCTGGTCGGTGGCGCTGCAACCGTAGGCGCGCGCGACTCGAGCCGCGCTTCGCGGTCCGGGGGTGCCACGAAGATCACGGTGTCGCTGATCGGCGAAGGCTTCGGCGTGCCCTGCGTCGCGTTCTGGCCGGCGTCGCCGCGCTGCATTGTCGCGCGCGGGATCGATCCGGTCACATCGGGCATGGCGCCGAGCGCCGTGGCCCGGGACTCCAGCGCCGTCTGCCGCTTCATGATCTGGTCGAGCTTCTGGTCGAACTGCTCCTGGTCGAGCAGCTGCCGGCTGGTGGTGCGATCCACCTTGGCGCGCAACTCGGCGATACGGTCTTCATAGGCGTATTGCATCTCGGCCTGGCGGGCGATCAGCCGGGTCAGGACGTCGTCGCGAAAGGCGAAATAGGTGGCGGTCGCGGCCGACCACAGACCGAGCAGCACGACCGTGCCGACCACGATCCAGAACACCACGGGCCCGAAGCGGACCTGCTTGCCGGCATGGACGATGGTGTAGGCGTCATCAGCGGCGGGCAGGGGAATCGCGACCGCCGCCGCAGCGGCGGCTGGACGCCGGTGGAAGGCTCGTCCGTGGTCGTGAGGGTGATGTTGGGGGTACTGCGAGTATTGGGCAGAACTTTTCGACATCGGCACTCCCGCGCCGGTCGGATGAGTCCGTACGGCCTAATTGCCGCAGCAATCTGGGCCGGTCATGGTTAATTTTCCGGAAACAGGAACATTCGAATTTAAAGGACTGGTTAAAGACCTCTTGCCGCTTCCAGCACCTCGTCGGCGTGACCGTCGACCCGGACATTGCGCCAGATCCTGGCGACCTTGCCGTCGCGTCCAACCAGCACCGTGGTGCGAAGGATTCCAAGGAAGCTCTTGCCATACATGGATTTTTCGCCCCAGGCGCCATAGGCTTCGAGCATCTGATGCGTCTCGTCGGAGACGAGGGGAATCCCGAGCTTGTGCTTGTCGCGAAACTTCTCCTGAGCCTTTAACGGGTCGGCTGAAATGCCGAGCACGGCCGTGCCGGCGACAGCGAAGGCATCCGCCAGCCGGGTGAAGTCGATGGCTTCCCGGGTGCAGCCCGGTGTGTCGGCGCGAGGGTAGAAGAACAGGACGAGCTTGTGCCCGGCATGGTCCGCCAGCGTGACCACGTCGCCGCCGTCGCGGGGCAGATGGAAGGCGGGGGCCTTCTGGCCTTCGGTCAAGACGGCCTTCGCCGCCGCGGACGATTTGTAGGAATTTAACTGTTTCGATGCGGCGTTATGTGATCCTGCTTTTGCGATGGTCGCGGTTGATTTGCTGGCCGGCGTCCGCTGTGTTTTCGCGGACTTTGTTCGAGTCGCTGCCCGGGTTTTCCCGGTCTTCGTTTTAGCCGTCGGACTGCCGGAGGGCGTTTTGGGCGATTTCTTTCGGGATTTCTTGGACATACGCCTTCCTTTCGTCGCTTTCGGCGGGTCAACAAAAGCGGTATTGCAACTCTCGTCCGGTGTGCCGGAATCGCGCCCTCGGCTGGGCAAGTCTGACGACGCCGGAGTATGGTTACAAGGAATTCCACCGACCACCCCACTGCTCGTTGAACGCGCTTCCGGGGCGAAATGACGAACAGCAGGAACATTCGAGGTATGGCGGCAGTGCCGGCGCAGGGGGCCTCGCTCCCCATCGACGGCTGCGGTCCCGGCGGTGCTCAATCCTACGATGGGCGCCTGTATCGAGAGGCAATGGCAAGGAATACGTCGCCCCAGGACCACAATCGGAATTTCGATCGGCGCGGCGGCCAATCTGGGCCGCAGGAATGGGACGAGGCCGATTGGGATCCGGATCAGGAGGCGGCCGCGGGCCATCGCGCGCGCCGGCTGTTGGCGCGTTCCAATTCGGGTCTTTATCGCTTCGGTGACGGGTTCGGATCGTTGCGCCGCTGGCTGGGCGGCGGCCGCTGGCTGAAACGCTTCGCCATCGTGACGGGGGCCCTGATCGTCATCTTCGTCGGCTGTTTCGGTGCGCTGTGGTGGCGGCTTGGCGCCGGTCCCATCAATCTCGACATCGCAACGCCATGGCTGGCCGCGGCGATCGAGGACAATATCGGCCACGGCAACACCGTGGAGATTGGCGGCACCCAGATCGAGCGGGCCGGGCGGGTCCGTGTCGCGGTCCGCATCCGCGACATCGTCGTCCGCGATCGCGATCATGTCGTCGTCGCCAGCGCGCCGAAGGCGGAGGTGAAGCTGTCGGGCGCGGGACTTCTGATGGGGCACCTGCGTGCCGAAAGCCTCAACCTCGTGGATGCCGAGCTGGCGATCCGCATCGCACCTGACGGCACCGTCACCGTCTCGGCCGGCGACACCGCAAAGCCGCTGGCAACGGGCGTGGCCTCCAAGAAAGAGGCGGGCTTGCCGCCGACATTCCCGCGCAACGGCGTGCCGCCGCCGCCCTTCGCTGCACAGCCGGCGAGCCCGGACGCCTCTCAGGCTGCGCCCCAGGCGAGCGCGCAGAGCGGAATCCTTCAGGGGCTCGACTGGCTCGACAGCCTGAGCATGACCGGCCTCGACGGCCAGAACCTCAACGAGATCGGCCTGAAGAATGGCAACCTGATCGTCGACGATCAGCAGCGCGGCAGCAAATGGTCGTTCGAGAACATCACGCTCAGCCTGCGCCGGCCGAGCCGCGGCGGCGTCGCGCTCAGCCTCGGCGAGGAGGGCGCGCGTCCGTGGATGCTGCGCGCCACGATCGGACCGGTCGAGAACGGCGTGCGCTCGGTCGACATCCGCGCCGACAAGGTCTCGACCTCCAACATCCTGCTCGCGTTGCGGGTCAAGGATCTCACCTATACCGCCGACCTGCCGCTGACCGGCGAGCTCAAGGGTGAGCTCGGCCGCGACGGCGTGCCGACCTTCTTCCGCGGCAAGATCGCGGTCGGCGCGGGCAACATCATCGATACCGACACGCCCGACTATCCGATGGCGATCGACCAGGCCGAGATCAACGTCGAGTGGGACGCGAACCGGCGGGTGCTGGTCGCACCGTTCAAGATCCTCTCCGGCGCGAACCGCCTGACGCTGCTGGCGCATCTGGAGCCGCCCAACGGCACCTCCAATGACTGGCAGCTCGGCTTCAGCGGCGGGTCGATCCTGCTGGGCGGCATCGACAACGAGCCGCCGCTCGTCTTCAACCGCATCGCGATCGGCTTCCGCTTCGATACCGACCACAAGCGGTTCCTGCTGACGCAGGCCGATATCAGCAATGGCGAGATCGGCGTCGCCGGCACCGGCGCCATCGATTATTCGGGTGAGCCGCGGCTGACGCTTGGGTTTGCGGGAACGCCGATGTCGGCCTCCGCGCTGAAGCGGATGTGGCCGACGCTCGTGGTTCCCGAGCTGCGCGAATGGGTGATCGAGCGGATCGAGCGCGGCACGCTCCAGCGCATCGAGATCGGCGTTAATTCGCCGACGAAGAACCTTCCGCGCAAGGGGCCGCCGATTCCCGACGACGGCCTGTCGGTCAACATCGTGGCAAGCGGCGTCGCAGTCCGGCCCGTGGACGGAATGCCGGTGGTGCACGATGCCGATCTGAAGGCACGCGTGACGGGCCGCACGGCGACCGTGAACATCGCCCAAGGGATTGCCGATACGCCGGCAGGTCGCAAGATCACGATCTCCGACTTCACCTTCGAGGTGCCGGACATGGCGCCGAAACCGTCGCCGTCGCGAACGAAGTTTCGCGTTGACGGCCCCGTGCCCGCGGCGGCCGAAATGCTCTCCAACGATCGCTTGAGCGATCTGTCGTCGACGGTCGTCGACCCCAACACCAGCAAGGGGACGTTCTCGGCGAACATCCAGCTCGCCATGCCGGTCAAGGGCGAGCTGACCAAATCCGACACCACCTACGCCGTCACGGCCGACCTCAACGGCTTCTCGGCCGACAAACTGGTGATGAACCAGAAGCTGGAGGCCAACAACCTCAAGATCGTCGCGAGCAACCAGGGCTATCAGGTCAAGGGCGACGTCAAGATCAACGGGCAGGCGGCCTCGCTCGACTATCGCAAGCCGGCCGAGGGCGACGCGGACGTCAGATTGCAGGCGACGCTGGACGATGCCAGCCGCGCGCGGCTCGGCTTCGATCTCAGCCCCTCCATCAGCGGATCGCTGCCGATCAAATTGTCGGGCAGGATCGCGAGCGGCGCGGACCAGACGACGAGGCTCGGCGTCGAGGCCGACCTGACCGCGGTCAGGCTCGACAACATCCTGCCCGGCTGGGTCAAGCTGCCGGGCAAATCCGGCAAGGCCAGCTTCAAAGTGGTGCCGACGACGCAATCGACGCGTTTCGAGGACATCGTCATCGAGGGCGGCGGCGCCTCGATCAAGGGTTCGCTCGAGGTCGATGCGAGCGGCGACCTCATGAACGCGAACTTCCCGACCTACGCGCCGACCGACGGCGACAAGGCGTCGTTGAAGGTGGAGCGCAGCCAGGACGGCGTGGTGCGCGGCACCATGCGTGGCGACGTGTTCGACGGCCGCGGCTTCCTGAAGTCGGCGATCTCAGGCAATTCCAAGGACGACAAGAACAAGATGAAGAACGTCGATTTCGACATCGACGTGAAGCTCGGCGCGGTCGCGGGCTTCAATGGCGAGGCCATGCGCAGCCTCGATGCCAAGATGTCGAAACGCAATGGTGCGATCAAGGCCTTCACGTTGAGCGGCAAGATCGGGCGCGATACGCCTATCGCAGCCGACCTGCGCGGCGGCCGCGCCCAGGGCAATCGCGAGGTGATCTACCTCCAGACCAACGATGCCGGCGCGCTGCTGCGTTTCACCGATATCTACACCAAGGCGGTCGGCGGCCAGATGGTGGTGGCGATGGAGCCGCCGACATCCGAGGCGAACACGTCGCGCGAAGGCCTCATCAACGTGCGTGATTTCACGGTAAAGGGCGAGGCGCAGCTCGAGCGCGTTGCCGCGGGCGCCCCTAACGGCACCGGCAGCGGCGTCTCTTTCAGCGCGCTGCGCGCCGAATTCACCCGGCAGAACGGCTCGCTCACCATCCGCGACGGTGTGGTCAAGGGTCCGATGATCGGCGCCACCATCGAAGGATCGATCGACTATCCCGGCAACCAGGTGTGCATGAGCGGCACCTTCGTGCCGATGTATGGCGTCAACAACATCTTCGGTCAGATCCCGTTGTTCGGCATCTTCCTCGGCGGCGGCAACAATGAGGGATTGATCGGCGTGACCTACGAGGTCGTCGGCACCCCGGCCGCGCCCGTGATGCGCGTCAATCCGATCTCGGCGATGGCGCCGGGCCTGTTCCGCAAGATCTTCGAGTTCAACACCGGCAAGCAGAACTCGCCGTTCGACGAATTCCCCTCGCAATCGAACGACGGCTCGACCGGCTCGGCGCGCCAGCTCTCGAGCGGCTGCACCCTCGCGCGGCGATAGCAACGAGCTCGTTGGAGTTCGTCGCTGATCAGAGCCGATTGCAGCTACGAGGAAGGTGCGCTCCCTCTCCCGCTTGCGGAAGAGGGCTGGGGGAGAGGGTGCCTCCGCTGAGCGACTCCCAATGAGGCGAAAGCCCTCACCCGGCGCTTCGCGCCGACCTCTCCCGCAAGCGGGAGAGGTTCACAACCGCCTACGCCGCGCGCACGCCTGCGAGGAACGTGCCGACTTCGCCGGAGAGCTGCTCGGCCTGCTTGGAGAGGTTTGAAGCCGCCGCGAGCACCATGTCGGCGGCATTGCCGGTCTCGTTCGCGGCGGTGCCGACCGCGCCGATATTGGTCGTGACCTCCCTTGTCGCCTCCGCGGTCTGCGAGACGCTGCGGGCGATCTCGGCGGTGGCGGCGCCTTGCTCCTCGATCGCGGCGCCGATCGAGGTGGCGATGCGGCTGACCTCCTCGATGGTGGCGGTGATGCCGCCGATCGCATCCACGGCCTCCTTGGTCGCGCCCTGGATCTGGGCGATCTTGTCGCCGATCTCGCGGGTGGCTTCCGCGGTCTGGCTTGCCAGCGACTTCACCTCGGAGGCGACGACCGCAAAGCCGCGACCGGCTTCGCCCGCGCGCGCGGCCTCGATGGTGGCGTTGAGCGCCAGCAGGTTGGTCTGGGCCGCGATGCTGGAGATCAGCTCGGCGACATGCTCGATCTGCTGGGCGCCGTCCGACAGCGCGCGCACGATCGTATCGGTGCGGCGGGCACTGTCGACCGCGCGCCCCGTGACTTCGGCGGACTGCGCGACCTGACGGCTGATCTCGGTGATGGAGGAGGACAGCTCTTCGGCGGCCGCGGCGACCGTCTGGACGCGCTGGCTGGCTTCGGTGGCGGCCGAGCCGACCACGGCGGCACGGCGGTTGGTGCCCTCGGCGGTGGAGGACATCGACTTGGCAGTGCTCTCGAGTTCGCCGGAGCCGGATGCCATCAGGCCGACGAGCTGGCCGACGGAGGCATCGAAGCGGTCGGCCAGCGCGATCAGGGCGTCGCGCTTCTCCTGCTCGCTGCGCGCCTTGGTGGCGACTTGCGCGGCTTCCAGGTTCCGGGCCGTCAGTGCGGTTTGCCTGAGCACTTCGAGCGTCTCGGCCATGCGGCCGATTTCGTCGCCGCGATAGGTCTCCTCGACCGGCCTGTCGATAGCGCCGTCGGAGATCTCCTGCATGCGGTTCTTCTGGCGGTCGAGGGCGCCAAGCACGTCGCGGGCAATCAGCCAGGACAGCGCCGCCATCAGCAGCATCAGGCCGATGCCGATGGCGCCGAGCTCCAGCGTCAGCGCGCGCACGTCGGCATCGATGTCGTCGACATAGAGGCCGTAGCTGATCGTCACGTTCCAGGGCGCGAATTTGCGCGTGAACACGGTCTTGCGAACCGGCTCGGTCTGACCGGGGCGGGGATAGAGATAGGAGGTCACGCCGCCCTGCGCAGTCTCGGCGCCGGCCTTGATGATGGCGTCGGCGATCAGGACGCCGTTGGAGTCCTTGGCGCCGGTGATCTTGCCTTCGAGCTGCTGGTTGGCGCCGTTGATGAGGAGGGAGGTGTCCGCGTTGTAAACGACGGGGTAGCCCTGGCCGCCGTTGAAGCTCATGCGGCGGCCGCGCTGGTGGAACAGGCCCTTGGCCTCGGTTTGCGTGAGCTTGCCGGCGGTCACCTCGTCCTGGAGCGATTGAGCGTAATTATGGAGGAGGTCCACCGCGGTCCGCATCTGCTGGACGCGATCCTCCACCATGCGGCTCTTGCTCAGCACGGCCGATACAACGATGATGGCCGTAACCGTGAGCGCCGCGAGGCAGACCATGCTGGCGAGCTTGGTGCGGATCTTGAAATGACTCAGCAGCTTCATCGCAGCCCCTACGGAATGGTTGTTATTGCTCGCGTCGGTAGCATGAAGTTCTTACCATTCATGAACGGACGCGCGCGGCGCGCTGCCACGCATGCAGCGTTCGCAGCCGCATGCGCAAATGTGCAGGCGCAACGTGCCCTGCCTGCGCATGGCGGGTCGGGTCGCGGAGAGGAATGATGCTGGATTTTGGTCGTGATCGAGCCTGGTCGGGACGGCGATGAACGGATTCGTTCACCGCCTCATCATGACCGTGCTGCTCGTGGCGGCCCTCGTCCTGATCTGGAACGTGCTGGGCTCGCGGTAGGTGACACCGGCGAAGCTGCCGGTGTCATCCGTTACTTGCTCGTCAAGCGCGTCAGCGCCGTGCGAATGCACCGCCGGACGATTCGCTTTCATTGCCCAACGCCGCATCGACGCTGATCGGGCCTGCGCCTGCCGCCGACAGATAAAGGCAGGCGAAGCAGAACAGGATCGCCGCGGTGCCGCCGTTGAGCAGCGGCAGGAAGACCGGCGCTTCGCCCCTGAACATGTGTCCCATGAAGTAGGCGAAAGCCATCTCACCGGACAGGATGAAGGCCGCAAGCCGCGAGAACAGGCCGACCATCAACAGCCCGCCAAGCACCAGTTCAAGCGTGCCCGCCGCGCCGTAAATCGACATCAATTCGACTTTTGCGAACATCGGAACAGCCGGAAACTTGAACAGCTTGGCGATGCCGTACTGGAACAGCAACAGGCCGGTGATGAAGCGAAACAGGCTCAAGAGAACCGGTTGAAAGCGAGTGAGATAAGGAAAGTTCATTGGTTTGTGCCCTCCATCCAATGGGCGACTTGGATCGTATTCAGTTCTGTCCCGCAAGCCACCCAGGAACAATTCCGTCCTGACATTTTCGTCATGTAGGACAAAACACCGCACGCCCTGCATTTAGCCGGTTGCGAAGCAGGTCTTGTGCACCTGCTTGTAGGGTGCCCGTCCGTAATTTCCCGGTGACGCCGATGCGCTCAAGTTACTTCTAGGAGACCTACTCCCGCAAGGCGGGGACGATCAGGAATGGAATCATCCCGAGGATCACGCTCGCAAGTGCGAAGACGAGCAACAGATCGTAGCCGTGGGTGAAGTCGTGGATGAGGCCGCCGCTCCATGAGCCGAAGGCCGAACCCAACCCGCTGCCGATCGAGATGGTGCCGAAAATGGTGCCGACGCGTTTGCCGCGAAAGATCTTCATCGCGGTGGCGGTGATCAGCGGACCACGCGAGCCCATCATGCTGCCGAAGCAAACGACGAAACCGGTGAGCAGGATGATGTTCGGATAGAACTGCAAGAGCCAGAGCAGGACGATGCCGAGGATCGAGATCGCGTAGCTCAGCAGCACCGATGGCCGGCGCCCGATCAGCCCGTCCAGCGCGGAGACCCCGAGCATGCCGAACACCAGCACGACGCCGGAGAACCCCCAGGCGGTTGCAGCCTGCAGCGGCGCAAATCCGGCATCGATCAGGTAGGCCACGATCTGCGCGGCGATCGCGTACATGCCGACGGCGGTGAAGAAGAAGGTCGAGAACAGCGCCCAGAACGCATGATGGCGCATCGCGCTGACGAGTGTCCAGCCGCTGTCGATGAAGTCCGGATCGCTTTTCTTGGCGACGTGCGGTGAGCCCGCCGCGAACATGCGCCAGGGCAGGAGCAGCAGCGGCACGAGCAAGCCGAGCGCGGCGAAGCCGAACAGCTGATACGTCTCGCGCCAGCCGAGACGGTCGATCAGGAGCTGCGAAGCCGGAAGCAGCGCCAGGACGCCGCCGCCCATCGCCGAATAGACCACCGCCATGGCGGTCGGCAGCCGCGGCCCGAACCAGCGGCCGAGCAGGATCGAGTTCGGTACATTGCCGATGAAGGCGACGCCGATGCCGACGCACAATCCGATCGAGAGCTGGAATTGCCAGAGCGCCTGCGCCTGGCTCGCGATCAGGAAGGCCGAGCCAAGCAGGAACAGTCCGAGCGCGTAGACGATGCGCGGACCGGAATGATCGAACAGGCGCCCGACCAGCGGCGCGGTCAGTCCGCTGATGAGCCAGGTGAGCGAATAGATCGAGACCACCTCGGCGCGATCCCAACCGAAGCTTTCGGAGATCGGCTTGAGAAAGACCGTGAAGCTCTCGCTGAGGCCGCGGCCAAGAACAGCCAGCGTGAAGCACAGGCAGAGGATCACGAGCGCGGTGCGCACCGCGTCGTGCTTGGTGCGTCCGGCTTGTTCCTTCGACGTTTCCCTGGGCGTGTTCTGATCCATTGCCCGTCAGGGAGCGCGCATCGGCGCGCCCTGACAAGCAGCGAAAAGCTCATACGCCTATGCAGGCCGGATCAGCACGTGCTTCTTCTTGCCGAAGGACAGCTTGATCACGCCCTCCGGCGTCAGATTGGCAACGGACAGCGCCATCTTCTCGTCGCCGACCGGCTCGTCGTTGACGCGCAGGCCGCCGCCCTTGATCTGGCGCCGGGCTTCGCCGTTGGAGGCAACCAAGCCTGCCTTGACGAAGGCGTTAAGCACGCCGAGACCCGCGTCGAGTTCGCCACGCGGAATTTCCACCGTCGGCAGGCTTTCGGCGAGCGCGCCTTCCTCGAAGGTCCGCCGCGCGGTTTCAGCGGCTTCGTTCGCGGCATCGCGGCCGTGCAGCAGCGCGGTGGCCTCGGTCGCGAGCACCTTCTTGGCCTCGTTGATCTCCGAGCCGCCGAGCGCCTCGAGCTTCTTGATCTCAGCCATAGGCAGCGTCGTGAACAGCTTCAAAAATTTGCCGACGTCGGCGTCCTCGGTGTTGCGCCAGTACTGCCAGAAATCATACGGCGAGAACTGGTCGGCATTGAGCCACACCGCCCCCTGCGCGGTCTTGCCCATCTTGGCGCCGGACGCGGTCGTCAGCAGCGGCGTCGTCAGCGCGAACAGCTGGTGCGTGCCCATGCGGCGGCCGAGATCGACGCCCATGATGATGTTGCCCCACTGGTCCGAGCCGCCCATCTGCAATTTGCAGCCGGTGCGCTTGGCAAGCTCGACGAAGTCGTAGGCCTGGCAGACCATGTAGTTGAACTCGATGAAGCTCATCTCCTGCTCGCGCTCGAGGCGCAGCCGCACGGAGTCCATGGTCAGCATGCGGTTGACCGAGAAATGCCGGCCGACGTCGCGCAGCATCTCGATCCAGTTGAGCTTGGTCAGCCACTCCGCATTGTCGAGCATGACGGCGTCGCTCTTGCCATCGCCGTAGCGCAGCACCTTTGCGAACACGCCGCGGATCGATTCCTTGTTGGCTTCGATCTCGGCGACGGTGCGCATCGCGCGCGTCTCGTCCTTGCCGGAGGGATCGCCCACCATGGTGGTGCCGCCGCCCATCAGCGTGATCGGCTTGTTGCCGGACTGCTGGAGCCAGTGCAGCATCATCATGGTCAGATAGTTGCCGATATGCAGCGAGCGGGCGGTGCAATCGTAGCCGACATAGGCGGTCGCTTCGCCCTTGGCGGCGAGCGCGTCCAGCCCCTCGAAATCGGAGCACTGGTGGATGAAACCACGTTCCTGCAGGATATTGAGGAAATCCGATTTAAATGCAGTCATCTGTCGGCGTGCCTGACAATTCTTGGTTTACTGTTTTGGGGGCAATTTAAGGGTCTTGTGTGGGAACCCGCTGGCCGCCCGCCATTTGGCGCTGTGGCATTATAAGATGTGTCCCTCTGGCACAAGATCGGCATGCCGAGCAATCTCTTGAGGACGCTGATCCATGATGTTGACGGCACTCGGTTTGATGAGCGGCACCTCGCTGGACGGGGTGGATGTCGCGCTGATCGAGACCGATGGAAAGCAGGTCAAGGCGTTCGGACCGTCGGGGTACCGGCCTTATGGTCCGACAGAGCGCGAGGTGCTGCGCCGGGCGCTGAGCGAGGCCGTGCATTTGCCGCAGCGCGATGCCCGGCCGGGCGTGCTGGCCGAGGCCGAGCGTGCGGTGACGTGGGCTCATGCCGAGGCGGTCGCGGCCTTCATCGCCCAGAACCGGATGAAGCCGGAGGATATCGATATCGTCGGCTTTCACGGCCAGACCGTGCTGCACCGCCCCGAGCGGCGGCTGACGGTGCAGATCGGCGATGCCCCCGCACTGGCCAAGGCAATCCATATTCCGGTGATGTTTGATTTCCGCGCCGCCGACGTCGAGGCCGGCGGGCAGGGCGCGCCCCTCGTACCCGTCTACCACCGCGCGCTGGCCCAGTCGCTGGAACGCGAGGGCCCGATCGTCGTGGTCAATATCGGCGGCGTCTCCAACATCACCTATATCGACGGTAACGACACGCTGATCGCCTGCGACACCGGTCCCGGCAACGCGCTGCTCGACGATTTCATGTACCGCACCATGAACCAGGCGTTCGATGCGGAAGGAAAGTTCGCAGCGCTCGGCAAGGCCGATCAGGCCTGGATAGCGCGGGCGCTGGAGCTGCCGTTCTTCGCAGCGCCACCGCCAAAGTCGCTCGACCGCAACGATTTTGCCGCGCTGAGGCTTGCCGACGTCCCGCCGGCCGACGGTGCGGCGACGCTCACGGCCTTCACCGCGGCCGCGATCGCCCGCATCATTCCACTGTTGCCGCGGCGGCCGCGCAGCTGGATCGTCTGCGGCGGCGGCGCCCGCAATCTCACCATGCTGCGCATGCTGCGAGAGCGCGTGGGGTCGGCAACCGTCGAGGCCGCCGAGACGCTCGGCTGGGCTTCCGACGCCATCGAGGCGCAGGCGTTCGGCTTCCTCGCCGCCCGCGGCCTGAAGGGGCTGCCGCTGTCCTATCCGGCGACCACGGGGGTGCCGATGCCGATGACGGGCGGGGTGATCGCGCGGCCCTGACCAACATCGGATTGATGCAAGTGCATTGATCTTGACGAATTCATGCAAATGCATCTATCATAGATGCAATTGCATCAACCGTCGGATCTTTGCCATGACCGCTTCACTGAAACTGATCAGCCACAAGCTTTGCCCCTATGTGCAGCGCGCCGTGGTCGCGCTGGAGGAGAAGGGCGTACCGTTCGAGCGGATCGATATCGATCTCGCCGCCAAGCCCGACTGGTTCCTGAAACTGTCGCCGCTCGGCAAGGTGCCGGTGCTGGTGGTGACGACAGACAAGGGCGAGGTCGCGTTGTTCGAAAGCAACGTTATCTGCGAGTACATCGAGGAGACGCAGGGCGGCGCCAGGTTGCATCCGGCCGATCCGTTGAAGCGCGCCGAGCATCGCGCCTGGATGGAATTCGGCTCTGCCATCCTCGGCGACCTCTGGGGGCTGGAAACGACGACCGACCCAGCAACGTTCGAGAGCAAGCGTCAGGCGCTGGCCGCAAAGTTCGCTCGCGTGGAGGCGGCGTTGGGCCAAGGGCCTTATTTTGCCGGCGATGCATTCAGCCTGGTCGACGCGGTGTTTGCCCCGATCTTCCGCTACTTCGATGTGTTCGATGAACTGACTGAGCTCGGGGTCTTCGCCGATCTGCCCAAGGTCCGCGCGTGGCGAACGGCGCTCGCAAAGCGTCCGAGCGTGCGTGCCGCGGTCGGCGCGGACTATCCGCAATTGCTGCGCGCCTTCCTCGTCCGCTACGACGCGCATCTGCTCAAGCTCGCGGCCTGAGCGCACGCGATGTCGCAATCTCTGGCCTGGCTGATGCTGGTGATCGCCGGTGCGCTCGACGTCGGCTGGGCGATCTCGATGAAGTACGCGGAAGGCTATACGCGCGTGGGCTGGAGCATCGTCTCGCTGGTGCTGCTCGCCGCCTTCGTCTTCCTGCTCGGACGCGCGCTGAAAGTGCTGGAGGTCGGCGTCGCCTATTCGGTGGGGACTGGCATTGGTGCGGCCGGCACCTTCGTCATGGGCGTCGTGCTGTTCGGCGAGACCTTGAGCGCGATGAAGCTTGCCGGCATCGCTCTCGTGCTGATGGGAATTGTGGCGCTCAAGCTGGCTTGAGCGACGCACCCGTAGCCCGGATTTCGCTTGGCTCCATCCGGGCTACAAGGTCTTTTCGCGTAAGCTCAGCGAACGTTCGCCAGCCGCATGTCGAGATAGGCCGTGATGGTCTCCATCAGCGGCTCGAGCTTGGCGTCGAAGAAGTGATTGGCGCCGGGGATGACCTGCTGGTCGATCACGATGCCCTTCTGCGTCTTCAGCTTCTCGACCAGCGTGTTGACGTCCTTCGGCGGCACCACCGCGTCCTTCTCGCCATGGACGATCAGGCCCGAAGACGGGCAGGGCGCAAGGAAGGAGAAGTCGTAGAGGTTGGCCGGCGGCGCGATCGAGATGAAGCCCTCGACCTCGGGGCGACGCATCAGGAGCTGCATGCCGATCCAGGCGCCGAAGGAGAAGCCGGCGACCCAGCAGGCGCGCGCCTCCGGATTGATGGTCTGCGCCCAGTCGAGCGCGGCCGCCGCATCCGACAATTCGCCGGTGCCGTGGTCGAACGAGCCCTGGCTGCGGCCGACGCCGCGGAAATTGAAGCGCAGCACGGAGAAGCCGCGATGCGCGAAGGCGTAGTAGCACTGGTACACGATCTGATGATTCATCGTGCCGTGGAACTGCGGATGCGGATGCAGGATCATCGCGATCGGCGCGTTCTTCTGCTTGGCCGGATGATAGCGGCCTTCGAGGCGGCCAGCAGGGCCGGTGAAAATGACTTCAGGCATCGATGATCTCTTGATTGATTTCCTGGAGGACGGTCCTTGGCAATCAACCGATTGTGGCCTCGTCGGCAGATGCCGACGAAAGCGCGAATGAAGGGTGAGAGGGCGCGCGTAGCGGTGATGCGCTGACGGCGCGCGGTGACTTGACGGTGCGGGTTCTAACATAGGCAGAGGGTCAAAAAGCAAGCATCTTGAACATCGCCCAATGGGCTCAAGACGTTAGCGTGTCATGGTCGCGTCACCGACGGCCCCGCATTCGGAATCATCGGTTGCCAAGCGCGGGCCCGCGGCCCATGTCGGGGACGGCGCAAGAACCTTCGTGAGGAAAGGTAATATCTTACTCGATGCCGACCCGGGTCTATCTCGACTGGAACGCGACCACGCCGCTCCGCGCTGAGGCGCGGGCCGCGATGCTGGCTGCATACGACCTGATCGGGAATCCATCCTCGGTCCACGCCGAGGGGCGCGAGGCGCGGCGCCTGGTCGAGGACGCCCGTGCCGCACTCGCTGCAGCCGTGGGGGCGCTGCCGCGGAACGTCGTCTTCACCTCCGCCGGAACCGAAGCCAATGCGCTGGCGCTGGCGCCCGGGCTGCGCAGTCCATCGAGCGGGCCGGTCGAACGGCTTCTGGTCTCGGCCGTCGAGCATGCCTCGGTGCTGGCGGGCGGCCGATTCCTGGCGGAGCGGACCAAGTTGATTCCCGTCAGGCGTTCGGGCGTGGTCGACCTTGAACATCTGAAGGCTCAGCTCGCCGGCGGTCCCCCGGCGCTGGTCTCGATCATGGCAGGCAACAACGAGACGGGCGCGCTCCAGCCGATCGCGGAGGCGGCGCGGATCGTTCATGAGGCCGGTGGTCTCCTGCATGTCGACGCGATCCAGGCGCTCGGAAAAATCCCTTTCGATATCAGAGATATAGGCGCAGACCTTGCGACCTTTTCTGCGCACAAGATCGGCGGCCCCAAAGGTGTCGGTGCGCTGGCGGTAGCGGAAGGGCTCGCCGGGCTGGAGCCGGTGCTGCGAGGCGGCGGGCAGGAGCTCAACCGCAGGGCGGGAACGGAGAATGTCGCCGGGATCGCCGGCTTTGGTGCGGCGGTCAAAAGGGCGCTTCAGACTCTTCCGGAAGATCTGGAGCGGATGGCAAGCCTCAGAGATCATTTGGAAAATGGCCTTCGGGCCATTGCCGGGGCGACCATCTTTGCAAACGATGTCGAGCGGTTGCCCAATACCGTCCTGTTCACCGCACCCGGCCTGAAGGCGGAGACGGCGGTGATCGGCTTTGACCTCGCAGGCGTGGCGGTGTCGTCCGGCTCCGCCTGTTCCTCCGGGAAGGTTCAGCCGTCCCATGTCCTCTCGGCCATGGGCTACGATCCTGCGGTCGCCCAGGGAGCGGTGCGTCTCAGTCTGGGCTGGTCCACGGAACCAGATGACATCAATAGGGCGTTAGAGGCTTGGCGAAAGCTCGGTAATAGCCTACTTAAGGACTAAGCGATGAAACAGGGCTTGAACGGTTCTAAGCCCGTGCTTTCCGCGCAAAAACATCGTAATACTCGTCCGAGTTTGATCCACCGCGGTCCTTGAAACCGCGAGCGGAGGATGGAATGCCAGCCGTACAAGAGACGGTCGAGCGCGTGAAGCGCATCGACGTCGACCAGTATCGTTATGGGTTTGAAACCCTGATCGACACCGAGAAGGCCCCCAAGGGGCTGTCGGAAGAGATCGTAAAGTTCATCTCGCAGAAAAAGAACGAACCCGCCTGGATGCTCCAGTGGCGGCTCGAGGCCTATCGGCGCTGGCTGACCATGACCGAGCCGACCTGGGCACGCGTCGACTATCCCAAGATCGACTTCCAGGACCTCTATTATTACGCGGCGCCGAAGCCGAAGAAGACGGTCACCTCGCTCGACGAGATCGATCCGGAGATCCTCAAGACCTACGAGAAGCTCGGCATTCCCTTGCGGGAAGTCGCCATGCTCGAAGGCGTCGAGCCGAAGCCCGGCGAGGAAGATCCGGCCCGCCGCAAGATCGCGGTCGATGCCGTCTTCGATTCGGTTTCGGTCGCGACCACCTTCAAGGCGGAGCTGAAGAAGGCCGGCGTGATCTTCATGCCGATTTCGGAGGCGATCCGCGAGCATCCTGAACTCGTGCAGAAATATCTCGGCTCGGTGGTTCCGACCTCGGACAATTTCTATGCGACGCTGAACTCGGCGGTGTTTTCCGACGGCTCGTTCGTCTACGTGCCGCCGGGCGTGCGCTGCCCGATGGAGCTGTCGACCTATTTCCGCATCAACGAGCGCAACACCGGCCAGTTCGAGCGCACGCTGATCATCGCCGACAAGGGCTCCTACGTCTCCTACCTCGAAGGCTGCACCGCGCCGCAGCGCGACGAGAACCAGCTGCACGCGGCCGTGGTCGAGCTCGTCGCGCTCGACGATGCCGAGATCAAGTACTCGACGGTGCAGAACTGGTATCCCGGCAATTCGGAAGGCAAGGGCGGCATCTACAATTTCGTCACCAAGCGTGGCGACTGCCGCGGCGCCAACTCCAAGATCTCCTGGACCCAGGTCGAGACCGGATCTGCGATCACCTGGAAATATCCGAGCTGTATCCTGCGCGGCGACAACTCGCGTGGCGAGTTCTACTCGATCGCGATCTCGAACGGCTTCCAGCAGGTCGATTCCGGCACCAAGATGATCCATCTCGGCAAGAACACGTCGAGCCGGATCATCTCGAAGGGTATTGCCGCCGGCAAGTCGCAGAACACCTATCGCGGGCTCGTCACCGCGCACCGGAAAGCGACCGGCGCGCGCAACTTCACCGCCTGCGATTCCCTGCTGATCGGCGACAAATGCGGCGCACACACCGTGCCGTACATCGAAGCCAAGAACTCTTCCGCGACCTTCGAGCACGAAGCGACGACCTCGAAGATCTCCGAGGACGTGCTGTTCTACTGCGTCCAGCGCGGCCTCAGCCAGGAAGAGGCGGTCGGCCTCGTCGTCAATGGCTTCGTCAAGGACGTGCTGCAGCAACTGCCGATGGAATTCGCGGTGGAAGCGCAGAAACTGATCTCGATCTCGCTTGAAGGGTCGGTCGGCTAATTGCCGACCCTCGCGGTGCGCTGAGGCGCTCCAACATCAATTGAATAAACTGGATACCAAGATGGCTTTGCTTGAAGTGAAAGACCTCAAGGTTCGTGTCGAGGAGCGTGAGATCCTCCACGGGCTGACGTTGACCGTGAACGAGGGCGAGGTGCACGCGATCATGGGGCCGAACGGCTCCGGCAAGTCGACGCTCTCGCACGTCATCGCCGGCAAGCCCGGCTACGAGGTCACCGACGGCCAGATCCTGTTCAAGGGCGAGGATCTCCTGGAGATGAGCCCGGACGAGCGCGCCGCCAAGGGCGTGTTTCTGGCGTTCCAGTATCCGGTCGAAATTCCCGGCGTCGCCACCATGAACTTCCTGCGCACGGCGCTGAACGCGCAGCGCAAGGCGCGCGGCGAGGACGAATATTCCACGCCGGACTTCCTCAAGAAGGTCCGCGAGGTCTCGAAGTCGCTGAACATTCCGCAGGACATGCTCAAGCGCGGCGTCAATGTTGGCTTCTCCGGCGGCGAGAAGAAACGCAACGAGGTGCTGCAGATGGCGCTGTTCGAGCCGAGCCTGTGCATCCTCGACGAGATGGATTCCGGCCTCGACATCGACGCGCTGCGCATCGCGGCCGACGGCGTCAACGCGCTGCGCTCGCCGGGGCGCGCGATGGTCGTCATCACCCACTATCAGCGGCTGCTGAACTACATCGTGCCCGACGTGGTGCACGTGATGTCGAGGGGCCGTGTCGTGAAGAGCGGCGGCAAGGAATTGGCGCTGGAGCTGGAAGCGTCCGGCTACGCGCAATTCGAGGCCGCGTAAGGATTGGTTGCAATGAACGTTGCTGTGGCAAAGACCGGAGGTAGCCGCGCAGTGAGCGATCTCTTCGCCAGCGCCGAAGGCCGGCTGCCGGGTTCGCCCGAAGTGATCGCGGCGCGCCGCGAGGCATTCGAGACCTATGAGCGTCTCGGCCTGCCGCACCGCCGGATCGAGGAATGGAAATACACCGATCTGCGTGCGCTGGTCGGCGAGGTGCTGCCGCTGGCAGCCGCGCCCGAGGCGGCGGCGCTGAAGCGGGCCGCGGACGCGGTGAAGGCGCATGGGATTGCAGGCGCCCGCAAGCTGGTGCTGGTCGACGGTGTGTTCGTGGCGGATCTCTCCGACGTCAAGGCGCTTGCCTCCGAGGCAGGCTTCAAGACGCTGCGTGAAATGTTGCAGAAGGACGCCGGTCTGCTGAAGACCGCGGCCACCGATGCCGTGATCGCGCTGAACGCCGCAATGGCGACCGACGGCGTCGTGCTGTCGATCGCTGACGGCGCGCAGCTGTCCGCGCCGATCCAGATCATCCACATCGCGACCGCCGCCGCGGCATCGGCATTCACCCGATCGCAGGTCGCGATCGGGAAGGGCGCTCGCGCCACCATTGTCGAGAGCTTCGTTGCCGCCGGCGCTGCGGCCTACCAGGTCAACGACGCCGTGCTGGTGTCAGTCGGCGACAACGCCGATGTCGCGCATATCCGCCTGATGGACGATGCGCCCGATGCGGTGAACGTCTCGTCGCACTTCGTCACCGTCGGCGCCAGCGTGAAGCTCAATTTCTTCAACATGACGACCGGCGCTGCGGTCAGCCGCCTGCAGGGCTTCATCACGCTGGCGGGCGAGGGCAGCGAGCTCTCGGCCAACGGCGTCAACCTGCTGCAGAAGACCGAGCATGGCGACACCACGCTGGTGGTCGACCATGCCGTGCCGAACTGCGTCAGCCGCGAGACGTTCCGCGCCGTGATCGACGATCGCGCCCATTCGGTGTTCCAGGGCCGCATCATCGTGCGCCCGGACGCGCAGAAGACCGATGGCAAGATGATGACCCGGGCGCTGCTGCTCTCGGACGAAGCCGAGGCCGACAACAAGCCCGAGCTCGAAATCTTCGCCGACGACGTCTCCTGCGGCCATGGTGCCACCGCCGGCGCGCTCGACGACAGCCTCTTGTTCTATTTGAAGGCGCGCGGCCTGCCGGAGAAGCAGGCCCAGGCGTTGCTGATCCAGGCCTTCGTCGGCGAGGCGATCGAGCAGATCGTCGATGACGGCTTGCGCGAGCACGTGATCGGCATCGCCGAGCGCTGGCTGGAGCGGCGCCAATGAGCACACATCCGGCAGTCAAGAACGGCGCCTATGACGTTGCGCGCGTGCGGGCGGATTTTCCGGCGCTGGCGATGCAGGTCTACGGCAAGAACCTGGTCTATCTCGACAACGCCGCCTCGGCGCAGAAGCCGAGCGCCGTGCTCGACCGCATGACACAGGCTTATCAGTCCGAATACGCCAACGTGCATCGCGGCCTGCATTACCTCGCCAATGCCGCGACCGAAGCCTATGAGGGCGGCCGCGCCAAGGTGGCGCAGTTCATCAACGCGGCTCGCACCGAGGAAGTGATCTTCACCCGCAACGCGACCGAGGCCATCAATCTGGTTGCCTCGTCCTGGGGCGGGCCGAACGTCCAAGACGGCGACGAGATCGTCATCTCGATCATGGAGCACCACTCGAACATCGTGCCCTGGCATTTCCTCAGGGAACGTCAGGGTGCCGTGATCAAATGGGCGCCGGTCGATGACGAGGGCAATTTCCTCATCGACGAGTTCGAGAAGCTGCTGACCGCCAAGACCAAGCTGGTCGCGATCACGCAGATGTCGAACGCGCTTGGCACCATCGTGCCGATCAAGGACGTCGTCAAAATCGCCCACGCCCGCGGCATTCCGGTGCTGGTCGACGGCAGCCAGGGCGCGGTGCATCTGCCGGTCGACGTCCAGGATCTCGGCTGCGACTTCTACGTCTTCACCGGCCACAAGGTTTATGGACCGACCGGCATCGGCGTGCTCTGGGCCAAGTACGACCACCTCGTCGCGATGCGTCCCTTCAATGGCGGTGGCGAGATGATCCGCGAGGTCTCCCGCGACTTCATCACTTACGGCGATCCCCCGCACAAGTTCGAGGCGGGCACGCCTGCGATCGTCGAGGCGGTCGGGCTTGGCGCCGCCATCGACTACGTCAACTCGATCGGCAAGGAGCGCATCGCCGCGCACGAGGCCGATCTCACGGCCTACGCCCAGGAGAAGCTGCGCGAGATCAACTCGCTCCGGCTGATCGGCACGGCGCGCGGCAAGGGGCCCGTGATCTCCTTCGAGCTCAAGGGCGCACATGCCCATGACGTCGCCACCGTGATCGACCGCCAGGGCATCGCGGTGCGCGCCGGCACCCATTGCGTGATGCCGCTTTTAGAGCGGTTCAACGTGACCGCGACGTGCCGGGCCTCGTTCGGCATGTATAATACGCGGGAAGAAGTCGATCATCTGGCACAGGCGCTTCTGAAGGCGCGGGATTTGTTCGCATGAGTGACACGGCCGAAATCAAAGCCAATCCGATGGAGACTCAATCGGCGCTGCCGCCGGAGGAGACCGAGCGTCTGACCACCGAGATCATCGCAGGCCTCAAGACCGTGTTCGATCCGGAGATCCCGGCCGACATCTACGAGCTCGGCCTGATCTACAAGGTCGAGATCAAGGACGACCGCTCGGTCGACGTCCAGATGACGCTGACGACGCCGAACTGCCCGGCCGCCGGCGAGCTGCCGACCATGGTCGAGAACGCGGTCGCCAGCGTCCCCGGCGTCGGCGTGGTCGACGTCAAGGTGGTCTGGGAGCCGCCGTGGTCGCCCGAGCGCATGAGCGACGAGGCCCGCCTCGTCCTCAACATGTGGTGACGGTCTCAGCTCGCATTGAATTCGCTTCGCAACGGACCACATAGATAACATGACCCAGGCAACACCAGCTTCGACACCAAAGCCCCGGCGACCGCGCCCGCAGGTGATGCGGCTGACGGATGCCGCCGCGCAGCGGATCACCGAGCTGACCCAGCGCGCCGATTCCGAGATCGTGGGCCTGCGCGTCGGTGTGAAGAACGGCGGCTGTGCCGGCCAGTCCTACACCGTCGAATACGCCCACGAGATCCGCCCGACCGACGAAGTCGTCGAGGACAAGGGCGTCAAGATCCTGGTCGATCCCAAGGCCGTGCTGTTCCTGCTCGGCACCGAGATGGACTACAAGGCCGACAAGATGCAGGCCCAGTTCGTCTTCAACAACCCCAACCAGATCTCCGCCTGCGGCTGCGGCGAGTCCGTCGAACTGCGGCCGGCGAAGGTTGACGGGTAGTTTCGGCTTTATCGTTTCACGCCGCCGTCGTCCCGGCGAACGCCGGGACCCATACCGCGTGATCTCTCGGTGATGGGCAGTGCGCGTACCGACACTGGCGTGTCTGCCAGTCTTCGCTAAACTCCTCCCTGTGGCTATGGGTCCCCGCTTTCGCGGGGACGACGTCGGGGAGACAGTTGGGCCATGGACCGCGACTTCCTCAGCGACCTGTTCGGCGATTTCGGCCCCGTCACCATCCGCAAGATGTTCTCCGGCTACGGCATCTCCGCCGACGGCGTCAACTTCGCGCTGTCCTTGCGCGCGGGACTGTTCTTTCGCGCTGACGAGACGACCATCCCGGATTTCGAAGCGGAAGGCTCGAAGCCGTTCCAGTATTCGACCCGCGCCAAGATCGTCACCGTGAACTCCTATTGGCAGTTGCCTGCGCGGCTGTTCGACGATTCCGAGGAGCTTGTGCAATGGGCGAGGGCCGCGCTCGCCGCCGCGCAGCGTGCCAAGGTGAAGAAGCGGCCTAAAGCAAAGAAGGCGGCGAAGACGCCTGTTGCAAAGAAGCGGCCGGTCAAGAGGGCAGCCCGGACAACAGCGCGTAGGGTGGGCAAAGCGAAGCGTGCCCACCGTTCAAGAGCGTGATGCATGAGGGATGGTGGGCACGATGCTGCGCGCCGTTGCCCACCCTACGAGATTTGCTTCCGAAGCCTAGGCCACGCGGTTGTGCGTCTCGACCGCGTATTCCGGATCGACTTCGCAGATCACGCGGTTGCGGCCGTTGCGCTTGGCGGCGTAGAGGCAGGCGTCTGCACGCTCGATCAGCGCGTCGGTGTCGTCGCCCTGCTTGAGCAGGGAGACGCCGACGGAGATGGTGACGCGGCCGAGGATCTCGCCGGTGGACTTCTTCTTCAATTCCTTCGCCATCACGGCGCGGCGGATGTTATCGGCGACCGTGAGGGCCTGGCGCAGCGCCGTGTTGGGCAGCACGACGGCGAATTCCTCGCCGCCGTAGCGCGCGGTGATGTCCTGGCCCTTGATGGTCTGCTTCAGCGACAGGCCGACGAGCCGCAGCACCTGGTCGCCGGTGAGGTGGCCGTAGGAATCGTTGAACGACTTGAAGTGATCGATGTCGAACAGCAGCAGCGACAGCGGCTCGCCGGAGGCGAGCGCGCTTTGCACGGCCATGCCGATCATGCGGTCGAAATATTTGCGGTTGCCGAGGCCCGTGAGCGGATCGGTCAGGCTCTCGGCGCGGATCGCCTCCAGGCTCTGCTGCAGATTGCTGATCTCGTTCTTCGACAGCGTCAGGCGACCTTCGAGCGCCTTGTTGGCCTCGCGCATCTCGCTGGTCGAACGCAGCAGCGCCTCGACGATGGACTTGATCTGGTCGCGGCTCTTGGCCGACGACAGCCTTTCGGTCGCACCGGACAGGCTGGCATCGTAAGCGCCGCTCATCCCGAGCGCATCGCCGAGAACCTTCATCACGTCGTCGATCTCGCCGATGACGCGCGCGCCGACCTTGTCGATGCGGTCGGTGGTCTTGATGTGGGAGAGATAGGTCTCGTAGATCTGCTCGAGATCGGCTTCGGTCAGCTTGCCGTTGCGCGCCAGCGTCTCGTTGATGATCTTGTTGAGCGGAGCGTTGTAGCCCGTCGCGTAGACGTACCAGATCTCGTAATTGCGGGGAATTGCCGTCTGCCGAAGCGATCTGATCTGACCGAGCGCTACTTCGGCGAACGCCATCGTGCGTTCGTGTTCGTCGAGCACCTTGACCACTGAACATACCCCACGGCGGTCGGTGCGCACTCGACCGCGGCAATGCTTAAATTATGTTCGTAGGCTAACGGACGATCGTGAACACCCCGTAAATATACGTTCACGATTGCGTCTAAAAAGTTGCGCCGCGGGTTTGCTCAACCGAAACCCGGAGCGCCTCACGCGTCAAGCACCGGCGGGGGAGCGGACCGGCCGCAGCAGGAATGCCGGAAGATGCGAGTGATCGCCCGGCTCGGCGTCTGCTTCGCGTTGCCGGCGCGGCTCTGGACGGCCGATCGACGGGACATGCGATGCATTGGCTTGCTGGCGGGCGCCGCGACGCGGCTCGGGCCCACGCTTCGATTCGGAGGCTTGTCTGGGTTCGGCGACTTGCCTTGCCTCGGACGAATGCCTTGCCTCGCCGCGCGGCTCGTGGCTGCGCTCGCGGTCGTGACCGCGTCGCTCGCCGCGCTGCGTCTTGCCGCGTCCACCGCGCGAACGTTCACGGCCGCGCTGCTCGCGCGGACGCTCGGTCCCGTCGGCAGCCTCGGAGTTGACCTCGTAGTCGCCCTCGGCGCGCGGAATGCTCTGGCCGATCAGCTTCTCGATCGCCACCATCGACTTCTGGTCGAGTGGCGTCACGATCGAGATCGCAGTGCCGGTGCGGCCGGCGCGGCCGGTGCGGCCGATGCGGTGCACGTAGTCGTCGGCGTGATGGGGCACGTCGAAATTGAAGACGTGGCTGACCTCGGGAATGTCGAGGCCGCGTGCGGCGACGTCGGAGGCCACCAGCAGCGGCAGTTCGCCCTTGCGGAACTGATCGAGCGCCGCCATGCGGGCCGGCTGGTCCATGTCGCCGTGCAGGGCGCCGACGCTGAAGCCGTGCTTCTGGAGCGATTTGTGAACGATGGCGACTTCGCGCT
The DNA here is from genome assembly GCF_011602485.2 of Bradyrhizobium sp. 1(2017). Taxonomy (NCBI): domain Bacteria; kingdom Pseudomonadati; phylum Pseudomonadota; class Alphaproteobacteria; order Hyphomicrobiales; family Nitrobacteraceae; genus Bradyrhizobium; species Bradyrhizobium sp. 1(2017). The sequence continues at coordinate 3,943,150 of NZ_CP050022.2, forward strand.
TGCGATTGCAGAAGATGATCGCGTTCTTGAGGTCCTTGGCTTCGCGCAGCAGGCGGCGAAGCAGCTCGCGCTTCTCATGCGCCTCGCGTCCGGCGGGCACCTGGGCCTGCGTCACGGTCACGGCGGTGGTGGCGGGGCGGGAGACCTCGACCTTCTGCGGATTGTGCAGGAAGGCCTCGGTGATGCGCCGGATCTCCGGCGGCATGGTCGCGGTGAAGAACAGGGTCTGCCGCGTGAACGGGACGAGCTTGCAGATGCGCTCGATGTCGGGGATGAAGCCCATGTCCAGCATGCGGTCGGCTTCGTCGATGACGAGCAGCTCGACGCCGGTGAGCAGCAGACCGCCGCGCTCGGTGTGGTCGAGCAGGCGGCCCGGCGTTGCGATCAGCACGTCGACGCCGCGCATCAGCTTGGCATCCTGATCGCCGAAGGAGACGCCGCCGATCAGGAGCGCGACGTTGAGTTTCTGGCCGGCGCCGTAGCGGTCGAAGTTCTCCTTGACCTGGGCCGCGAGCTCGCGGGTCGGCTCGAGGATCAGCGTGCGCGGCATGCGGGCGCGGGCACGGCCTTTTTCGAGGATGGTGAGCATCGGCAGCACGAAGGCCGCGGTCTTGCCGGTGCCGGTCTGGGCGATGCCGAGCACGTCCTTGCGTGCGAGGACGTGGGGGATCGCCTGTTCCTGAATGGGGGTGGGGTTGGTGTAACCGGTGGCCGCCACTGCGGCGAGGACTTTTTCGGACAGTCCGAGATCTGAAAAGGACATTGAGCCTCTGGTCGAAACCGCCGTTCGGAATCGAGGGTAATAAGGCTGTCGCGTTCCACCCCGAAACGGCGCGCTCTCAAAGAAGCTGGGGGTGCTGACTCACGCGAACAAAGCGCCAGGCTCAGGAATCGCTCTTCGATCTGAGCCGCGTCGCCACGGAACATAGGCAGGAATCGGCCAAAGTCAATGGAGCGGGCGCGGGAAGACCCTAAAAAACCTGAGGTTTTTGCCCAAATCACGGGCGCGGCTAGGTTTTCTGCTCACGCCCCGGGTTCGGCCGGAGGCCGACCGAGCGACGACCTAATGCCCCTCCGGGCCCTGGGCCCGGAAATCACCGGGGGCCATGCCATAGGCGGCGTTGAAGACGCGGTAGTAGGTCGCCAGGCTCTCGAAGCCGCAGGAGGTCGCGATGTCGGCGATCAGCCGTTCCGGCGCCTCGCGCATCAGGCGGCGGCTCTGTTTCAGGCGCTCGTCGGTCACGGTCTGCGAGAAGCTCTTCTCCGCGGTCTCGAACAGGATATGCAGGTGACGTACGGATACGCCCAGCAGGTCGGCCACCATGACCGGTGCCAAATTGGGGTCCTGCAGATGGCGCGCGATCAGGCGCCGGGCCTGGGAGAGGCGGGCAGTCCGCAGCGCGGCCTGTCCGCGCCGGCTGCCGGGCCGCAGGATGCCGCGCTCGATCAGCGCCAGATGGGCCAGAGCCTGGACGAGGGAGGCCTGGACGAGCGAAGCGCCACCGGAGGCGCCCTCATCGTCCGCGGCAGCCTCGCCGAGATCGGCGAAGCAGGCGCCGAGAAGGGGCGCCAAGCCGGGATCGCCGAACGTGCGCGGGGCAAGCTCGCGCATGCGCTTGTCCTGCCCCGGAATGCTGCTCACCGGGATCTTCAGGATCCGCAGATGGAAGCCGCCAGCGCCGAGCGGCGCGGTGCGGTAGGGCAGGTCGGTGTGGCTGGTGGCGAAGCTGCCATCGGCGATCGAAAAGTCGCTTCCGCGCATTCCGCCGAACCAGCCGCCGGTGCCGAGCTGCTGGTAGACGCAGATCGCGTCGCCGGGTGCGTAGGCGATGTCGGATGCGCTGCGTTCGACCGAATAATGCGAGGCCTTCAGCTCGACGAGGCCAGCGTCGCCAAGCCGCTGCAGCGAGAATTCGCCGAAGAAATCAGCGCGTCGTTCGCGCTCGAGTTCGGCGGTGACGCCGAACAATCCCTTGGCGCGCACCTCGCGCCAATAGTCGAAGCGGTCGTGCGGCTCGACCTCGTCGGTACACCAGCGGTACACGGCAGCCCCCTTCAACGGAATACGCCAGAAAAAAGCAGATTCCGCCGGACTCTGCCATAGGTCATTGATGGTATCCGGGAACGAAAGGCTCTTGAACCGTCCTTGCGCTTGGCTCGACTATCACACAGCGGCAGGGGTTCCATGAACGATCGTTCGAGGGACCAGCATGGGCCGCCATGCAACGGGATATGATTGCGATGACGCGTCGGCTTTTCAGAATTCTGGCGGCCCTTGGCCTCGCGGCGGGCCTGAGCGGCTTCGCGGTTCCCGCACATGCCGAAAAGCGCGTCGCGCTCGTCGTCGGCAACAACGATTACAGGAACGTGCCGAAACTGCTCAAGGCGGTCAACGACGCCCGCACCATGGGCGATACGCTGAGGCAGCTCGGCTTCTCGGTGATGCTCGCCGAGAACCAGAACCGGCAGCAATTCTCCGAGACGCTGCTCGCCTTCGACAAGGCGATCGAGCCCGGCGATACCGCGTTCTTCTTCTATGCCGGCCACGGCTTCGAGATCATGGGCCAGAACTATCTGCTGCCGACCGATGTGCCGGCGGCGACCGAAGGACAGGAAGAGCTGGTGCGAGACGCCTCGATCCTCGCCGACCGCATCGTCGAGCGCCTCCAGAACAAGAAAGCGCGGACCTCGATCCTGGTGTTCGACGCCTGCCGCAACAATCCGTTCGAGCGCAAGGGCACCCGTGCGGTCGCCGGCGGCGGCGGGCTTGCGCCGATGACGCAATTGCCCGAAGGCGTGTTCTCGGTGTTCTCGGCAGGGCCCCGCCAGACCGCGCTCGATCGCCTGTCCAACGACGACGCCAATCCCAACTCGGTGTTCACGCGCACCTTCGCCAAGGAGCTGCTCAAGCCCGGCGAGAACCTCGTGCAGGTGGCGCAGCGCACCCGCCGCGCCGTCAGCGAGCTGGCCGATACCGTGAAGCACAGGCAGGTGCCCGTCTATTTCGACCAGATGGTCGACGACGTGTTCCTCGGCGGCCTCGCCAAGGATGCGGTCGCGAGGTCCGACGATCCGCCGCCCACGAAGCTCGCGGCGCTGCCGCCGGTCTCCGTGCCGCAGCTCCCGAAGGAGGAGGCCACCAACGCGCCGATCGCGAGCTTCTCGCGGCACAATGGCGGCTGGAGCGTGGTGTTCTCCTTCGCCGACCCGACGCTCGGCATTTCCTGGCGCATGGCCGGCAAGAGTGAGTTCCGCGAGACCGGCTTCATCGACACGCTCGATCCGCGCACGCGCAAGCGGATGCCGAATCCGTCGATCGAATTGCCGCCGGATGCTGCGGCCGGCACCATCGAGGTCCGCTATGTCGACCAGTCCGGCGACATGCAGGGCCCGTTCCCGATCAGGTTCGATCCCGAGGCCGCGCTGATCCGCGACCAGCGCAAGATCCTCGACATGACCGCGACGAGCTGGCTGTCGTTCCGCGAGTTCAACGGCCTGCTGGTCTACTACACCCATCTCGTGTCCTACCGCTGCGCCATCCGTGAGGTCCGCATCGGCATCGACAGCGCCGTGCCCAACCAGGTGCTGAAGATGCCGCCCTGCGACATGCGCGACCCCAGCGCGGTCAGCGCCGGCATGCCGCTCTACATGAAGCTCGCACCAAGCACGCAGACCGTGTCGGTGGAGCTGACCTATCGCGACGGCAGCGTCTCCGAGATCAAAAGCTTTCGCAGCGCCAACCGCAGCAATAATTGAGGTTCCGCGGCCGCGGCTGCCTCGTCTGTCAGTCGACGCAAGGCGCGTTGCCGTTATGAACCGTGGGTCCGGGAAGTGCCGCAGCAACAGTTTGTGAAAATTCCCATTAACATATTTTAATTCATTTAATGCATTTAAGGATTTTAATATCGCATTCCGACTCGCTACTGGAGGCCGCCATGTCAGCATCAGATGATGACCGTCGCGAATTCCTGAAGACCTGTGGAAAGTTCGCGGCCGTGACTCCTCCAACCCTGGCCGTTCTGCTGTCCACCTCCCTCACATCGGGTGCGATTGCGCACTCCGGTGGAGGCGCGATCTACAAAGGCAACAATGGCAAGGGCAACGGCGGGGGTGATGGAAGCCCCAACGGGAAGACCGACATAGGCCGCTGAATCGGTAGCGACAGCGGCACGCTGGAACGCTCCGTGACTTAGCAAGTTTCCCGATGCCCATCCCCAAGGGCAAATCGGCTGCCTTCCCCCCAAGGTAGCTTGAGCAGGCCCCGACTCTCTACCCCTGGAGTTGGGGCCTTTTGCTGGCGGGGCATTCCGCACTTGCCAGACACCTGACCGGACGTGGACGGGTATCGAACCGGCCAGACGATCAGCGCGCGCGAAGCTCAAGGGGGAGCGCGTTGGCCATGCCGCGAAAGCACTCTTGCTTCCAGTGCGCCGACCGCGCGGCCTGCGATCTCCGAGGCCATGCGATCGGTTGCGTTCGGTCCCGGTGGTCGTCGTCCTCACTGTCGTGACGTTGGCCATTCGGCAGAGTGCCTGAGCTCGACAGCCAGATTGCATCCGAGGTGTCGAGCAACCGCCTTCGTTCGTACGCGCTGAAGGCGTTGTAGTCGTCAACGATCCGCTGCGCCGACGGCTTGAGCGCCGTCCGATTGAAGGCTTGTTCGTTCTCCCAAGAAGAGCAGGCGTTCGTTCGCCGCTGGAGAAGGAACAACTCCTTCTGACTTGGATTGTCCACCAAACCAGGGAGGCAACCCATGATCCGCAACTCCATCCTCGTGACCATCGCTTGTGCGGCTCTTTCGACCGCTGCCTTTGCTCAAGGGGGCGGTGGTGGCGGAGGCGGCGGTGGTGCAGGAGGTGGCGCGGGTGCGGGCGCGGCGGCGGGTGCAGGGACGGGTACCGGTGGCGGCAGCGCGGGATCTGCGGGCTCATCGGGTGCCGGAATGGGCACGTCGTCCAGCAGCGCCAATTCCGGGCCGTCGGGTCCTTCCGGCATGGGGATACGTGGTACGACAACGGGCTCCAACGTGAACACCAGCACCAATACCGGCCCGATCAATTCGAACGCTCAAACGCCAACTACCGCCGGCAAGACTCCATCAGCAGCGCAAGCCGAGCGAAACATGGGTGTTGGCCATGCTCCCAATGGGTTGCCGATCGGCAGTCCGGGCACCGGGACCAGCAACGAGGATCAGAAATAATCTGGTCCGTCTTCAGGCGAGGCCCGCGCTCTGCGGGCCTCTTGCTGTCTTGCGGCCCTGGGCTGCTGCGAACCGGGGGCCTTGCCGCAAATTGAGACTGCCTTCGACCTGAATCACGCTAGTATCGTCCGCCATATCTCGATCGACAATCACAGGCGGATCGCGGCTGCAATGACGTCCGACCAACAATCTGACAGTGCCATGAAGGTCCGCTGCTGCATCGTCGGCGGTGGGCCAGCCGGCATGATGCTCGGCTATCTCCTGGGGCGCGCCGGCATCGATGTCGTGGTGCTGGAGAGGCATGCGGATTTCTTTCGCGATTTCCGCGGCGACACCGTGCATCCCTCGACGCTTGAGGTGATGGACGAGCTCGGCCTGATCGACGGCTTCCTGAAGCTGCCGCACCAGCGCTTGCAGAAGATGGACGGCCTGTTCGGCGGCACGCCGGTGCGCATCGCCGATCTCAGCCGGCTCCATACCAAGTACCCTTTCATCGCCTTCATGCCGCAATGGGACTTCCTGAACTATCTGCGTGAGGCCGGCCGACGCTTTGCCTCGCTCAAGGTGATGATGAGCACGGAGGCGATCGATCTGATCCGCCGCGGCGAGACGATCGCCGGCGTGCGGGCGAAGACGCCCGACGGCATCATCGACATCGAGGCCGACCTCACCATTGCCTGTGACGGCCGGCATTCGACGGTGCGCGAGCGCGCCGGCCTCGAGGTCGAGGAGATCGGCGCACCGATGGACGTGCTGTGGTTCCGCGCCGGCCGCAGACCCGACGAAACCGAGAACGTGTTCGCGCGGGTCGAGCCCGGCAAGATGATGATCACCTTCGACCGCGGCGACTATTGGCAATGCGCCTATGTCATCGCCAAGGGGCAGCATGATGCGGTGAAGGCGAGGGGGCTGGCAGCGCTGCTCGACGACGTCGTGCGCATGGCGCCGATCCTTCGATCGGGCATCGCGGAGGTGAAGAGCTTTGACGACATCAAGCTGCTCACCGTCGCGATCAACCGCCTGACGCGCTGGACGCGGCCGGGCCTGCTGTGCATCGGCGATGCCGCGCATGCGATGTCGCCGATCGGCGGCGTCGGCGTCAATCTGGCGGTGCAGGACGCGGTCGCGACCGCAAACCTGTTGGCGGACAAGCTGCAGCACGGTTGCCCATCGGAGGATGAGCTCGACGCCGTGCGGCGCCGGCGCGAATTCCCGGTGAAGATGACGCAGCGAATGCAGGTCGTCGTGCAGAACAACATCATCAGCGGCGCCTTGCAGGGCGGTGACCGACCGTTGAAGGTGCCCCTGATCGTGCGCCTGATCACCGCGCTGCCGTGGCTCCAGGGCATACCGGCCCGCCTGCTTGCGCTCGGCGTGCGGCCCGAGCACGTGCAGTCGAAAGCTGCGTCGTCTTCGTAGCGCGAGACTTACCCAGGGATAACGTCGCGTTAAATTGCGTGCGATGCGTTGCGTGCGCGCAACAGCGCGAACGGATTCAGGAATCGCTGCGCGCCGATCCGTCGCGTTAACCGTGTTGATTTCAATTTTAGTAAGAGCCCTCTGTGACCGTGCGCCCATCTGAGGACACGGGGTGTACCATGCGTAATAAATTGATTGCCGCCTTCGCCTGCACGACCGCTCTGGTTTCGACCGGCGCTGCTTCCGCCGCCGATCTCGGCGCGCGTTACACAAAGGCGCCTGCCTATGTCGAGCCGCTGTTCAACTGGACCGGTTTCTATGTCGGCGGCCATATCGGTGGCGCGTGGACCAACGAGCAGTTCATCAACAACGGGACCGGCGCGCCGTTCGGCGACCTTTCGCCGGGCGAAGGCTTCCGTCACCGCAAGTCGGGCATCATGGGCGGCGCCCAGATCGGCTACAACTGGCAGGCCAACAATTACGTGTTCGGCATGGAAGGCACGATCTCCGGCCTCGACAACAAGGGCTCGTTCACGAACACAGTGTTTGGCGTCGGCCTCGACGATCAATTCAGCTGGCGCGCCAATGTGCTCGCGACGATCGTCGGCCGTGCGGGCTTCGCGGTGCAGAACAACCTGTTCTACATCAAGGGCGGCTATGCCGGCGTGAACAATCGTCTGTCGGTGATCGACAACGTGGCGAACCCGACGACGGGCTCCGGCGGCCAGACCCATTGGCACAACGGCTGGACCGTCGGCGCCGGCTGGGAATACGGCATCACCCGCAACTGGATCGTCGGCCTCGAATACAATTACGCGGCCTTCGCCAGCCAGACCTATCAGCTCGGCGGCATCTCGGGTAACTACACCTTCGATACCAAGCCGCGTGACATCCAGTGGGCCGTCGTGCGCGCGAGCTACAAGTTCGACGCGCCGGCCATCTCCCGCTACTGAGCACGTCAACGAACGACCAAGCAAAAACGATCACTGCCAAATTCAAAAGCCCCGGCTTCCACCGGGGCTTCCTTTTTGCGTGCAGTGTTGTCTTGCGGCGCAGCCCTGTGGTGCAGGTCTGCCTCAGGCCATGACCGAGAAGCCGCCATCGACGGGAATCGCGGTGCCCGTGACGAAGTTCGACGCGGGCGAGGCGAGGAACACGGCGATGCCGGCGAAGTCGTCGATGTCGCCCCAACGCCCCGCGGGCGTGCGCGCCAGCACGCGCTCGTGCAGACCGGACACCTGCTGCCGCGCGCCGCGGGTGAGATCGGTGTCGATCCAGCCCGGCAGGATGGCGTTGACCTGAATGTTGTCGGGTGCCCAGGCGTTGGCGCAGGCGCGCGTGTACTGCACGATGCCGCCCTTGCTCGCCGCATAGGCGGTCGCGAAGCTCGCGCCGAAGATCGACATCATCGAGCCGATATTGATCACCTTGCCGTTGCCGGAGGCCTTCAGCGCCGGATAGGCCAGCTTTGAGCACACGAAGGCGCTGGTGAGGTTGGTGTCGATCACCTTGTTCCACTCGTCGAGCTCGAGCTCGTGCGGGGGCTTGCGGATGCTCATGCCTGCGTTGTTGATCAGGATGTCGATCCGGCCGAGATCCCGCACGACACGGTCGATCATGGCCGCAACCGCGGCCTTGTCGGTGACGTCGGTGGTGATGGCGATCGCCTTCACGCCGCGCTGCCTGAGATCGGCCACGGCGGCGGCGGACTTGGTCTCGTTGCGTCCGACCACGGCGATATCGGCGCCGGCGTCGGCGAGTCCGTGCGCCAGGCCGAGCCCGATTCCGCCATTGCCTCCCGTGACGATCGCGACCTTGCCGCGGAGATCGAACCGGTTCGATGTCATGTTCTTATTCCCTGGTTTCTTCTATTGGTTGCTCTGCCAGATCAGCACCAGCCCGAAACCGGCCATGGCTGCGCCATAGCCTGCCCATTGCAGCTGGTCGACCATGAAGCTCGATCGCGGCCAGGCAACCGTGCCGGTTCCCTGTCCGATCCAGAGCAGCCCGATGGCAGTCGCAAACAGCCCTGCTACAAGCAGAAATCTGCGCGCATGCATTCCTCCCATCGGTCCGCTTCTGTCGCGATGCGGCATGAACGATACCGCGGATCGCGAAAACTTGGCGCCACAGTAACCGTAGCTTCGGTGCGGACACAATGGTGCACCGGCACAAGCTGCCGGCGGGGAGGGGCGGGCGTCTCTGGAGGCCGTCGAGGCTGCGAGGCCGATTGGCGGTGATCGAATCCCGTTCACCGATGCAGACGAGGTGTCGTAGGCCGGCATCAGCCGCGGGGCCTCATAACGAAAAAGCCCCGGCGATGCCGGGGCTTTGACGTTTGACCTAAGGTTCGATCAGTAGCGACCGACAGCCGGGCCGGTCCAGTTGAAGCGGTAGACCAGCGAGGTCGAGATCGTCTGGTTCCAGCTGTTGGCGCGGACGCTGTTGATGGTCGGGAGGTCGCCGATATCAGTGTTAATGGACTGAGTCTTCTGGTCGTAGAAGGCCGAACGGTACTCGGTCTTCATGAACCAGCCCGGCGAAGCGATGCCGAAGATGTTCAGGCTGTTCTCGACACCGCCGCCGACGAACCAGCCGTGGCGATCATAACCATTGAGGTGAACACCGGCAGGCACGCCGGCGAGATCGGTGAGGTTGGTGCGGCCGAAGTGAGCGCCGGAGTAACCGCCGTTGACGTAGGAGAGAACGTTCGGGGCGACCAGCCAGCCGAGGCGGATACCAGCGGCCCAAGAGGTTTCCAGCTTCTGGCTGCCAGTGAGGTTGAAGATCGGGTCCTGGATGGTGGACCGGATGCTGCCGAACTGACCGTCGGCGAACACACCGGCGACCCAGGTGCCGCTGAACTGCCAATCGTAACCGGCGCCGACGGTGCCGAACCAGCCGGAGCCGCCCTGGCGCTGCGTGATCGTCAGCGGGATGCCGGTGGCCGTATCCACGAGGCTCTGGTCGGCATTCGAGAGGCCGCCGCCGCCGCCGCCGAACACGTAGAAGCCAGTCCAGTTGGCAACCGGCGCGGGAGCCGGGGCCTTCACGTAGGGGCGGGCGCCAAGGTCAGCGGCCGAGGCCGAACCGGTCATCGCCGCAACCGCGGTCAGAGCGAGCAAAGTCTTCTTCATTTCAAAATCCCCAACCTTGGTCTGTCGTCGTGGGCGCGAGCGCGCTGAAGTACGTGTCATCTGATGTCCGGACTATAGATGGTTCTCGCCGAAATGCTGTTGCAGGGCAGGCACAGTCGCCGGAAAACGCCCGGTCGCAGCGGTCCGGGTCGCTATTGCCGAAATCGAGAATAGTGACGAATTATCAATGTGTTATGCCGTTCACTGCAGGTTGGTTTTTGGTAACCTCTCGTTAGCAAATGCGGCATTGTCCGAAATGGAGGCGCCCCTGCCTTAGCTTTCGCCCCCGTGAGTCGCTGGCCGAGTCGCTGCGAGCGCGGAGAATCGATCAGCGTCCCCCGGAGCGCGGGCCGTCGGAGAATCATCGGCAAGAGCTTTGTGGTCCTCAAAAACGAAAGAGCCCCGGCGGTCGGGCCGGGGCTCTTGATGGGACGCGGCAGCGCCCGAGGCTGGAAGCGGAAGGCCAGGCGGCTCAGACGTCCAGCAGCTCCTCGCTGGCAAATTCGGCCTTGTCCGAGATGAAGGTGAACCGAGCCTCGGCCTTGGTGCCCATCAACCGCTCCACCGAATCCGCCGTCGTGTCGCGGTCGTCGGCGAGCAACACCACCTTGAGCAGCGTTCGCCTGCTCGGGTCCATTGTGGTTTCCTTGAGCTGCGCCGGCATCATCTCGCCGAGGCCTTTGAAGCGGTTCACCTCGACCTTGGCGTTGGCGTTGAACTCGCTCTTGAGCAGCGCCTCCTTGTGGGCGTCGTCGCGGGCGTAGACCGACTTCGAGCCATGCGTCAGCTTGTAGAGCGGTGGCACAGCGAGGAAGAGGTGGCCCTCGTCGATCAGCCGCGGCATCTGCCGGTAGAAGAAGGTGATCAGGAGTGAGGCGATGTGGGCGCCGTCGACGTCCGCGTCGGTCATGATGATGATGCGCTGATAGCGCAGATCCTCTTCGCGGTAATGCGCGAGCTGGCCGCAGCCGATCGCCTGCACGAGATCGGAGAGCTGGGCATTGGCCGTCAGCTTGTCCTTGCCGGCGGAGGCCACGTTGAGGATCTTGCCGCGCAGCGGCAGCACCGCCTGGGTTTTGCGGTCGCGCGCCTGCTTGGCGCTGCCGCCGGCCGAGTCGCCCTCGACGATGAAGAGCTCGGAGCCTTCGGTGCCCGCGTCGGTGCAGTCGGCGAGCTTGCCGGGCAGGCGCAGCTTCTTGCCGGCCGTCTTGCGCGCCGTCTCTTTTTCCTGGCGGCGGCGCAGCCGCTCCTCGGCGCGATCGATCACGAAGTCGAGCAGCCTGTTGGCCTGGTTCGGATTACCCGACAGCCAATGGTCGAACGGATCCTTCATCGCCTGCTCGACGATGCGCTGCGCTTCGGCGGTGGCGAGACGATCCTTGGTCTGGCCCTGGAATTCAGGCTCGCGCACGAACACCGAGAGCATCACGGCCGCACCCACCATCACGTCTTCCGACGTGATGGACGAGGCGCGCTTGCCCTGGCCGACGCGTTCGGCGTGGTCCTTCAGACCGCGCAGCAGCGCGCTCCGCAGGCCGGATTCGTGCGTGCCGCCGTCGGGCGTGGGCACGGTGTTGGTGTAGGACGAGAGGAAGCCGTCCGCATCCGCGGTCCAGGCCACCGCCCATTCGCAGGCGCCGTGCGCGCCGTTGCGCCCCGATTTGCCCGAGAAGATGTCGGGATGCACCAGCGTGTCGGCGTGGATGGCCGCGGCGAGATAATCCTTGAGACCGCCGGGGAAGTGGAACGTCGCCTCCGCGGGCACGTCCTCGACGCCCTTGAGCAGCTCGGGCGCGCAATTCCAGCGGATCTCGACGCCGCCGAACAGGTAGGCCTTCGACCGCGTCATCTTGAACAGGCGCTGCGGCTTGAACGCGGCCTTGGCGCCGAAGATGTCGGTGTCGGGCTTGAAGCGCACCCGCGTGCCGCGGCGGTTGTTGACCTTGCCGAGATCTTCGAGCTTGCCCTTGGGATGGCCGCGCTCGAACGTCATGCGATGCAGCTTCTGGCCGCGCGCGACCTCGACCTCGAGACGCGAGGAGAGGGCGTTCACCACGGAGATGCCGACGCCGTGCAGACCGCCCGAGGTTTCGTAGACCTTGGAGTCGAACTTGCCGCCCGAATGCAGCGTGCACATGATGACTTCGAGCGCCGACTTCTTCGGGAATTTCGGATGCGGATCGATCGGGATGCCGCGGCCGTTGTCGGTCACGGTCAGGAACCCGTCCGCGCTCAACTCCACACCGATGAACGTCGCGTGCCCCGCCAGCGCCTCGTCCATGGAGTTGTCGATGACTTCGGCGAAGAGGTGATGCAGCGCCTTCTCATCGGTGCCGCCGATATACATGCCGGGCCGGCGCCGCACCGGTTCCAGGCCTTCGAGCACCTCGATGTCGGCGGCCGTGTAGTCGGCTTCTCCGCCGCTTCCGCGCGAGGCTGACTTGGCGGCGGGCGCGGGGGACTTTTGCTCGTCGGCGCCGAACAGGTCGTTTTTCGCTTTGGTTTTCAACTGCTTGGACATATATCTTGATGCGTTTTGAGGGCCGCATTTGCGGCGAATCGGTCAGGCCGACTATGCCACTTCTGGCTTGGAAAGGTTACCGCAGGGCGGGCCGGCGTGGTGGGGTTGAGAGCCAATCCCGGCGATTTTACGCCGCACTCCTGCCAATTCCCGGCAATTTGACGTCCCGGCCCACCCGGGACGGAGCTTTGTGACTTGATGTCACACAAGCCCTTGGCTTACCAGTCCTTTTCATCGAGCAGCACCTTGAGAGGGCGGGAAGGCTAATCTGGAATGGAGCAGTATGCGCACGCCCTGGCCGACTTCGTGCGCGCTCATCAGGCCTGGGCGGCTCCCATCGTGTTCGTGCTCGCCTTCGGAGAGTCGCTGGCCTTCATCTCGCTGCTGGTACCGGCCTGGGGCGCGCTGGTGGGGATCGGTGCGCTGATTGGGGCGAGCGGCATCGACTTCTTTCCGGTCTGGATCGCCGGCGGCCTCGGTGCGGCGCTGGGCGACTGGGTCTCCTACTGGTTCGGCTTCCGCTACAAGGAGAGGGTCGCCCAGATGTGGCCGCTCTCGCGCTATCCGGAACTCCTGCCCAAGGGCGAGGCCTTCGTGCGGAGCTGGGGCGTGCCCAGCATCTTCATCGGCCGTTTTTTCGGCCCCTTGCGCGCCTCGGTGCCGCTCGCGGCCGGCATCTTCGAGATGCCCTACTGGAGCTTCCAGATCGCCAATTTCGTCTCGGCGCTGATCTGGTCGGCGGCGCTGCTGCTGTTCGGCGACGTGATCGCGAGGCTGATGGAATGGATCTGGCGCCTGATCTGACCGGGCGGTGAGGCCGCCCGGTCAGGGGCGCCGGGCCCAGTCTAAAGCGAGGCGTTCCAGATCGACGGGATCCAGCGGTAGCCGGAGCCATCCTTTTCCTTCTCGACGCGGACGAGGCCGGGGAAGGCGGCATGGAACGCCTGGATCGGCATCTTCTCGGCGATCGCCATGTCGTACAGCTTGCGCCGGGTCGCCTGGGCCAGCGGCTTGTCGACATCGGACGCAATGTTCCATTCGGGATGCTTGACGAACAGGAACGCCGCGCCTGCGGTGATGTCGACTTGCACCAGCACCTTCTCCGCGCCGGATGCAACGACGAAGGAGGTGTGGCCCGGAGTGTGGCCGGGGCTCGCGAGCGCGGTGATGCCGGGCGCGACCTCCTTGCCGGAATCGTATTGCGTGACCTTGCGGCCGAGCGCGTCGAACACGCGGCGGATGTTCTTGAAGTTGTTCTCGAGGATGGGATTGCCCATCCCTTTGCTCATCTCGCCGTCGTCCATCCAGAACTTCCACTCCGTCGCCGGCACCATGATCTCGGCATTCGGGAAGGCAGGCTTGTTCTCGGCTGCCAGCAGGCCGTTGATGTGGTCGCCGTGGAAGTGGGAGATGACGACGGTGTCGACCGTTGCGCGGTCGATGCCGGCCGCCGCGAGGTTGTTCTGGAATTGGCCGACCTTGCCCTTGGTCTGCGCGAACTGGTCGGGTCCGAGACCGGTGTCGATGACGACGAGCTTCGGTCCGGTATTGACGACGACAGGGTTGAACGTGTGGGTGACCTTGTCGGTCGGTAGGTGGTGTTCGGCGAAGACCTTGTTGATGTCGTCCTTGCTGGCGCCGGCTGCGTAATTGTCGGTCAGATTGACGGTTGCAACGCCGTCGCAGACCACCGTGACCTGGTGGGTGCCGACATTGTAGCGATAAAAGCTCGCATTCTGCTTGTCGGCCAGGGGCGCGGCGGCATGCGCGGGCGAGGTCTTGACGAAAGGCAGGAGCGCCGAGGCGGCGGCGCCGGCTAACGTTGCGCGACGGGTAATCTCGGTCATGGCGTTGTCCTGGGGCTGGTTATGAAAGCTTGGACCGGCGGGGGGTGTGGCGCGTCGGTCTCTCTCTGGAACCCCCATTGCTAATCGAAATTCCGCGGCAGCCCGATGACATCTGGGCGGCATCCTGCCGTCGCGCGGTGCGGCATCCTGCCGTCGCGCCGGACCGATTTGCACTTGACGATGGAACCTGTCGGCCTTATAGCCGCGCGCCATGATCAACGCCGCGACCATTCTGTTCGCCCGTCGCCGCCGCCGCATCTCAGCGGTTTGGGCGGTCGATCGCGTTTGAGATCATCGTCTTTGCCGCTGGATCCGATCCGCGGCATGCTCTCTCCTGTCAGTGCGATCTGATCCGGCGGCTCCCCCGAGGAGGCCCAGCAGGAGACCACGATGTATACGCCACCCTTTTTCAAGCAGGATCGCGCCGCGAGCCTGAAATTCGCCGAGGAGCGCGGCTTCGGCACCATGTGCGCCTTCGATGGCCACAAGCCAGTCGCTTCCCCGCTGCCGTTCTATCTGACCTACGCCGCTGACGGCACGCCGCAGGCCGCCTTTCATGTCGCCCGTCACAATCCGCTGCTAAGGCTTGCGGGCGGTGATGCGTCCTGGCTGCTCGCAGTCAACGGTCCCGATGCCTATGTGTCGCCGGACTGGTACGTCTCGCCCGATCAGGTGCCGACCTGGCTCTACCAGTCGGTGCATCTCAGCGGCCCGGTGCGGCTGCTGTCGGACGATGAGCTGGCGGTGCAGATCGACACGCTCAGCGACAAGTTCGAGCACTGGCTGCTGCCGAAAAAGCCGTGGACCTCGGCGAAGATGACGGCGGGCCGGCTGGCGACGATGAAGAAGGCGATCGTGGGACTGGTGATGACGGTCGAGGAGGTTGAAGGCAGCTTCAAGCTGAACCAGCACAAGTCCGACGCCGACTATGCAGCGATCGCCAATGCCCTCGGCGGCGGCGATGCCGACGCCAAGCAGATCTCACATTTGATGCGGCAGGCAAGGCCGCAGGTTTTTGCAGACGACACGAACATGCTCGAAGGGAGCGCACCATGAGCCTCGCTGACACCACCAAAGCCCCGACCACCGGCGCGGCGAAGAAGCCCGCAACCGTCTTCGTCGACGGCGGCTCCGGCACCACCGGGCTCGGCATCAACGAGCGGCTGAAGCTGCAAGTCGATGTCGCGGTGAAGACCATTGCCGACGACAAGCGCAAGGACCCCGCGGCCAAGAAGGCGCTGATGGAGGAGGTGGATCTCGTCATCCTCTGCCTGCCCGACGATGCCGCGAAGGAAACCGTGGCGCTCGTCGACAGCATGGGCGCCGGGGGGCCGAAGGTGCTGGACGCCTCCACCGCCTACCGGGTCGCGCCCGACTGGGCCTACGGCTTCCCCGAACTGACGGCTGACCAGGCCGGCAAGATCAAGGCCGCGAAAAAGGTCTCCAACCCGGGCTGCTATCCGACCGGCGCGATCGCGCTGCTGCGGCCGATCGTCGATGCCGGTCTGCTGCCATCAGACTATCCCGTCACCGTCAACGCTGTGAGCGGCTATTCCGGCGGCGGCAAGTCGATGATCGCGAGCTTTGAAGACGGCAGCGCGCCGTCCTTCGAGCTCTACGGCCTCGGCTTCGAGCACAAGCATCTGCCGGAGATGCAGCTCTATTCGAACCTGACGCGGCGGCCGATCTTCATTCCTTCGGTCGGCAACTACCGGCAGGGCATGCTGGTGTCGGTTCCGCTCCAGCTCGATGCGCTGCCCGGCAAGCCCGGCGGCGCCGATCTCCAGGCTGCGCTGGCAAAGCGGTACGCCGGCTCGAAATACGTCAAGGTGATGCCGCTCCAGAACGAGGCGACCAAGGGCGGCCGGCTCGAGCCGGAAGCGCTGAACGAGACCAATATGCTCGAGCTCTACGTCTTCGCCAGCGACAAATATCACCAGGCCTTGCTGGTCGCCCGGCTCGACAATCTCGGCAAGGGCGCCTCGGGTGCGGCCGTGCAGAACATGCGGCTGATGCTGGGCCTGCCGGAGGAGTAGGCGAAACTCCATCCTCCGTCATTGCGAGCGAAGCGAAGCAATCCAGAACTCCCGCGGGGAGGTAGCCTCGATTGCTTCGTCGCAAGAGCTCCGCGCAATGACGGCGGAGGGGCGTCAAAATACTCTGAAGATCGCCAGCGCCAGCACGGCCTGGGCGAGGAAGCCGACGGTGAAGGCGAGGGTGCGGAACACCGGGATGCCGATCGCGTAGACGATCAGATGCGCGACCCGGGACCAGAAATACACGGCGCAGGCGAGCACGGTCCATTTGCTGGAATAGTCGATCGCGTTCAGGATCAGCACCAGCGGCGCGAAGATCACGAGGTTCTCGACCGCGTTGTCGTGCGCGAACATGAGGCGGTTGGCCCATTCGGCCTGCGGCTTGTCGTTGCGCGAGGGATTGGCCATGGCGCCGCCGAGGCCGCGCACCTGACAGCGGTTGATGATGTAGGGGACCCAGAGAATGCCGGTCAGGATCACCGTCAGTGTCAGCCAGAACAATTCGCGCGTCATAGTCCGGTCCCCCTCTGTCGTCGCTGCTGCGTTGAGTGCGAGTCTATACAGGAGCGCGGCAGAGTCCGCTATGCGCGAACCCTGACGTAGCTGCCGGGCGCATCCTCGATCGGGGGCAGCTCGTCGCTGCCCACGCTGCGCGCCGGGACCTCTTCTGGATCGAGCTCGCCCAGCCATCTGCGCCAGTCCGGCCACCACGAGCCCTTGTGCTCCACGGCGTCCTTCATCCACTGCGCGACGTTGGCTTCCTTGATGTTGTCATTGGTCCAATACTGATACTTGTTCGAGGCCGGCGGATTGACCACGCCGGCGATATGGCCGGAGCCGGAAAGCACGTATTTCACCGGGCCGCCGAAGAACTGCGAGCCGTACAGCACCGATTCCGCCGGCGCGATGTGGTCCTCGCGGGTGGCGAGGTTGTAGACGGGCACCTTGACCTTGGAGAGATCGAGCAGCGTATTGTCGAGCACCAACGTGCCGGTCGAGAGCCGGTTCTCCAGATAGCAGTTGCGCAGGTAATAGGAGTGGTTCGCCTGCGTCATGCGCGTCGCATCGGAATTCCAGTGCAACAGGTCGAAGGCGCTCGGCTGCTGGCCCTTCAGATAATTGCTGACGACGTAGGACCAGATCAGGTCGTTGGAGCGGAGCATGTTGAATGCCATCGCCATCTTCGAGCCTTCGAGCACGCCGGCCGCCTTCATGTCCTGCTCCAGCGCTGCGATCTGCTCCTCGTCGACGAAGACGAGGAGATCGCCGGCATGGGTGAAGTCGACCTGCGCCGCGAAGAACGTCGCGGATGCCACGCGCTGGCGGCGCTTCTCGGCGAGCCAGGCCAGCGTGGTCGCGAGCATCGTGCCGCCGACGCAATAGCCGGCGGTGTGCACCTTCATCTCGCCGGTGAGCTTCTCGATCACGTCCATCGCCGTGAGCGGGCCTTCCTTCATGTAGTCTTCCCAGCTCTTGTTGCCGAGCCGCTTGTCGGGATTGACCCATGAGATCACGAACACGGTGATGCCCTGGTCGACGCACCACTTGATGTAGGATTTCTCCGGCTTGAGATCGAGGATGTAGAACTTGTTGATCCATGGCGGCACGATCAGGAGCGGGGTGCGCAGCACCGTCTCCGTGGTCGGCGAATATTGGATCAGCTGCATCATCTCGTTCTGGTAGATCACCTTGCCGGGCGTCGTCGCCATGTTGACGCCGACGACGAGATTGTCGGGGTTGGACTGGCGGATCTTCAGCATGCCCTTGCCGGCCCCGATGTCCTCGGCCAGCATCTTCAGCCCGCGCGCGAGGTTCTCGCCGCTGGACGCCACCGTCTCGCGCAGCACCTCCGGATTGGTCAGTACGAAGTTGGACGGCGAGAGCGCATTGGTGACCTGCTGGACGTAGAACTCGGCCTTGCGACGCGTGTGCGGATCGAGGTCGGCATCGCGCACCAGCTCCTGCGCCCATTTGGTCGTGAGCAAATAGAGCTGCATCACGAAATCGAAGAACTGGTTCGACTTCCATTCCGGATCGGCAAAGCGCTTGTCGCGCGGCGAGGGCGCAATCGCGGGCTCCACGCTCTGGCCGGCCATGCGGCGCGCCGCCGAGCCCCACAGGTCGAGATAATCCTTGGCAAGCTTGGTCTGGAGATCGGAGGAGCGAGACGTGTCCGACAGCCAGTATTGGGCGACCGAGGTGAAAGTCTTGACGACCTCGGCCAGCTCGGCCGGCGGGCGATCCTGCACCTCGCCGCTCTCGCGCGGCTTGAGATAGGCGGCGAGCGCCTTGCCGCCGCTCTCCATCGCCCGCGCGACATTCATCGCGAAGGCTTCGGCATCGAATTTCGACTCGAGCTTGCTGCCGGATTTGGGCGTGTCGGTTGGGACTGTAGTCATGCTCAGAACAGTAACGATTCATTCCGTATTCGTCACCGCGAAGCTCGCATGTTTGGCGTTAAACACTCTCGAAGATGTGTTGCAGTGCGATAAATTTTTCCGGTTCCGTCACAATCGAGCCGCACCGCTCGGCTTGGTAGCGCCGGGCTATTTTGTCGCTCACGCCATTTGGGCAGCAATGGTTTGAGCTTGGGCGCGGTCTTGGGTAATGTTGCCCGGGGCCGTGCTTTGGGACGAGTAGGGGATTTCCCAAGTGTTGGCGTTGTGGGACCTGCAAAAAACGCTGCCGATCGGCGGCGCGCTGTTGATCGCGGCGCTCGTTCTGGGCGGCTGCTCGAGCCAGCTCGCGGACATGACACCCGCGGATGCGCAGGCGCATCCCAGGGAGCCCGGCAGCTATCTGCCGGTGCATGATCTGCCGCCGGATCGCGATCAGGCGGTCATCCCGCCGGACCAGCGCGCCAAGATCGAGGCCGAGCTCGCCGCTGCGCGCGATCGCCAGGCCGTCGCTGCCAAGGACGCCAAGTGAGGTTAAGTGAGCTTGACGCCAAGCTTGGGCCAGGCCCGGCGACGTGAGCCGGAGCGAGCGGGATGGTGCAAGGTAATCGCTGGCGCCCCCGTCTTGCCGTGCTAAAAGACCTCAGTTCAGCCGAGAGTCAGGGCGAACGACTTCAGTCCTCATCGCCGAATATTGCTCTAAGTATTTGAATTTGAGTAAGTTTCGTGGGGGAATGAGTGCCTTTCCGAACGGCCGTTCTGGCCGGTCGATTCTGTCCTGACCGGTTGCCCGGAGCCCAGAGAGCCATGGAAGAATTTTACCGCATCCGCCGCCTGCCGCCTTACGTATTCGAACAGGTCAACCGGGCCAAGGCGGCCGCGCGGAATGCCGGCGCCGACATCATCGACCTCGGCATGGGCAATCCGGACCTGCCGGCGCCGCCGCATGTGCTG
The DNA here is from genome assembly GCF_011602485.2 of Bradyrhizobium sp. 1(2017). Taxonomy (NCBI): domain Bacteria; kingdom Pseudomonadati; phylum Pseudomonadota; class Alphaproteobacteria; order Hyphomicrobiales; family Nitrobacteraceae; genus Bradyrhizobium; species Bradyrhizobium sp. 1(2017). Next base: position 3,962,660 of record NZ_CP050022.2, read on the forward strand.
GAGAAGCTCAAGGAGACGCTCGGCAAGCCGCGCACGGACCGTTACTCGGCCTCCCGCGGCATCCCGGGACTGCGCAGGGCCCAGGCCGCCTATTATGCCCGCCGCTTTGGTGTGAAGCTCAATCCCGACACCCAGATCGTGGCGACGCTCGGCTCCAAGGAGGGCTTTGCCAACGTGGCGCAGGCGATCACCGCGCCGGGCGACGTCATCCTCTGTCCGAACCCGAGTTACCCGATTCACGCCTTCGGCTTTTTGATGGCAGGCGGGGTGATCCGCTCCGTTCCCTCCGAGCCGACGCCGCAATTCTTCGAGGCGGTGGAGCGGGCGATCGTGCATTCGATCCCCAAGCCGCTGGCGCTCGTGGTCTGCTACCCCTCGAACCCGACCGCCTATGTCGCGAGCCTCGACTTCTACAAGGACCTCGTCGCCTTCGCGAAGAAGCACGAGATCCTGATCCTGTCCGATCTCGCCTATGCCGAGGTCTATTTCGACGAGAGCAACCCGCCGCCCTCGGTGCTCCAGGTGCCGGGCGCGATGGACGTCACCGTCGAGTTCACCTCGATGTCGAAGACCTATTCGATGGCGGGCTGGCGCATGGGCTTTGCGGTCGGCAACGAGCGCCTGATCGCGGCGCTTGCCCGCGTCAAATCCTATCTCGATTACGGCGCCTTCACGCCGGTCCAGGTCGCGGCAACCGCCGCATTGAACGGCCCGGACGATTGCATCAAGGAGATGCGCGACACCTATCGCAAGCGCCGCGACGCGCTGGTGGAATCATTCGGCCGTGCCGGCTGGGAGATCCCGCCGCCGGAGGCCTCGATGTTCGCCTGGGTGCCGCTGCCGGAAGCCTTCCGCAGCGTGGGCAGCATGCAGTTCGCCACGCTGATGGTGGAGAAGTCCGGGGTCGCGGTCTCGCCCGGCGTCGGATTCGGCGAGCATGGCGAAGGATATGTCCGCATCGCCATGGTGGAAAACGAGCAACGGATCAGGCAGGCCGCGCGCGGCGTGCGCCGCTTCCTTGAAAGCGGCATCGAAACGTTGCACAACGTCGTTCCGCTCGCCAATCGGCGCTAATTCTTCTTCGACGGGTTTTCGAAAAGCATCATGGTCGCACCCCTGAAAGTGGGCATAGCGGGGCTCGGCACCGTGGGTGCCGAAGTCGTCCGTTTGATCGAAACGCAGGCGCGCGTGCTCGCGGGCCGCAGCGGCCGGGGCATCCGCGTCGTCGCCGTCACGGCGCGCTCGAAGGCGAAGAAGCGCGGCGTCGACCTGCGCGGCGTCGACTGGGCGAAGGATCCGATGGCGCTTGCCACCCATCCTGAGGTCGATTGCTTCGTCGAGCTGATGGGCGGCGCCGGCGATCCGGCGCTGTCGGCGGTCGAAGCCGCGCTAAACGCCGGCAAGTCGGTTGTCACCGCCAACAAGGCGCTGCTCGCCAAGCACGGCCTCAAGCTCGCCAAGGCGGCTGAAAAGCACGGCGGCGCGCTGAATTTCGAGGCAGCGGTCGGCGCGGCGATCCCCGTCATCAAGACGTTACGCGAAGGTCTTGCCGGAACCGGCATCAACCGTGTCTACGGCATTCTCAACGGCACCTGCAATTACATCCTGACCCGGATGGAGCAGGAGGGGTTGTCCTTCGCCGAGTGCCTGAAGGATGCGCAGCGGCTCGGCTATGCCGAGGCCGATCCGTCCTTCGACGTCGACGGCCACGACACCGCGCAGAAACTCGCGATCCTTGCCAGCCTCGCTTTCGGCACGAAAGTTGCTCAAAGCGCCGTGTATGTCGAAGGCATCTCATCCATCGCGCCGGAAGATCTGCGCGCCGCGGCCGATCTCGGTTACCGCGTCAAGCTGCTCGGCGTTGCGGTCCGCACCGCGACGGGCATCGAGCAGCGCGTGCATCCCACCATGGTGCCGAAATCCTCCTCGATCGCGCAGGTGATGGGCGTCACCAATGCAGTCACGATCGACGGCGAGGGGATTCCGCCGATCACGCTGGTCGGCCCGGGCGCCGGCGGTGCCGCGACCGCATCCGCCGTGGTCGCCGATATCGCCGACGTTGCCCGCGGCATCCGCGCCAATCCGTTCGGCCGGGCGCTCTCTCAACTGCGCGACACCAAGAAGGCGCCGATGGAGCGGCATGAGGGTGGCTATTACATCCGACTGCTCGCGCGCGACTTCCCCGGCACGGCGGCCGCGATCGCAACGCGGCTCGCAGAGCAGAAGATTTCGATCGAGTCGATCGTGCAGCGCCATCCCAATGGCGGCGCTGCGCCCAGCAACGGCAAGGCGGTCCCCGTGCCCGTCATCCTGATCACCTATGCGACGCATGAGGACGCCGTGCGCCGTGCGCTCGCCGCCGTGCAGAAGGACAAGGTGATCAGCGGACGGCCGCAGGTGATCCGGATCGAGAAGAACTGAGGCGGTTCGAACGAACGAACCGCGGGCGTTGTGAGTTGGTATGGGCGGAGCTGTCCGCCCCGAACCGTTTGAAGGAGTGAGCCGATGTCGACCCATATTTCAGTCCCGCCGCAAGCGTTGCTCGAGCGCATTCTCACGCTGGAGATCGTGCGTGTGACGGAGCGGGCGGCGGTGTCGTCGGCGCGGTTGCGCGGCCACGGCAATGAAAAGGCCGCCGACCAGGCGGCCGTGGATGCCATGCGGCGCGAGCTCAACAAGCTCCCGATCCAGGGCACCATCGTGATCGGCGAGGGCGAGCGCGACGAAGCGCCGATGCTCTATATCGGCGAGCAGGTCGGCCTCAAGGCCGGCCCCGAGGTCGATATCGCCGTCGACCCGCTCGAGGGCACCACGCTGTGCGCCAAAAACATGCCGGGGTCGATCGCCACCATGGCGATGGCCGACGGCGGTACGCTGCTGCACGCGCCCGACGTCTACATGGAGAAGCTCGCGATCGGTCCCGGCTACGACAAGGGTGTTGTCGAAATCGATGCCTCGCCCGCCGACAACGTTCGCCGCCTCGCCAAGGCCAAGGGCGTCAAGCCGGAGGGCATCACCGTCCTCGTGCTCGATCGTCCGCGCCATGCCGACATCATCTCGAGCGTGCGCTCGACCGGGGCCGCCGTGCGCCTGATCACCGACGGCGACGTTGCCGGCGTGATCCACTGCGCCGACCCCGACAATACGGGCGTCGACATGTATCTCGGCACCGGCGGTGCGCCGGAAGGCGTGCTCGCGGCCGTGGCGCTGCGCTGCATCGGCGGCCAGATGCAGTGCCGCCTGATCCTCGATTCCGACGAAAAGCGCGAGCGCGCCGCCAAGATGGGCGTCAACGATCCCAAGATGATCTACGGCATCGAGGACATGGCGCGCGGCGACTGCCTGTTCGCCGCCACGGGCGTCACCACGGGCTCGCTGCTCTCGGGCGTCAAATTCCGCAAGGACGGCGTGATCGAGACCGAGACGGTGGTGATGCGCTCCGTCACCGGCACGGTGCGCTACATCAAGGCCGAGCACCGCGAGCTGGCCAAGTTCCATCTGGACTGAGGCTGCCGTCATTCCGGGGCGACGCGAAAGCGTCGAACCCGGAATCCATCGAGCGGCAGAGTTCGATGTGCAATGGATTCCGGGCCTGGCCCTACGGGCCATCCCGGAATGACAACGATAAAAACAACGGGAAGCGCACATGTCCGATCTCTCCGCCGTCAAAGCCCTCGTCTTCGACGTGTTCGGCACCGTCGTGGACTGGCGCACCAGCCTCATCACCGACTTCATGTGGTGGGGCAAGCAGCGCGGCATCAGCGCGGACTGGACCGCCTTGGTCGACGGCTGGCGCGGCATGTACATGGCCTCGATGGACGACGTGCGCCAACATCCCGAGCGCGGCTACGTCATGCTGGATGATCTGCACCGCCGCTCGCTGGAAAAGCTGGTCGATCAATTCTCGATCAAGGGCCTCACCGAAGCCGATCTCGACTATCTCACCAAAGGCTGGCACCGCCTGCATCCCTGGCCCGACAGCGTCTCCGGCCTTACGCGGCTGAAATCGAAATTCGTGATCGCGCCGCTGTCGAACGGCAACGTTGCGCTGCTCACCAACATGGCGAAGTTCGCTCGCCTGCCGTGGGACCTCGTCATGTCGGCCGAACTGTTCGAGCACTACAAGCCCGATCCCGAGACCTATCTCGGTGCCGCGCGTCTGCTCTGCCTCAAGCCGGAACAGGTGATGATGGTCGCTGCCCACAACGGCGATCTCGGCGCTGCGCAGAAGAACGGGCTCAAGACCGCCTTCGTGGCGCGGCCGACCGAGTACGGACCGCTTCAGAAGGTGGATTTCGAGGCGAACGGCAACTGGGACATCGTCGCGAAGGATTTTGGCGGGATCGCCGACAAGTTGGGCTGTTAGCCGCCGTCTTCATGCGGCACTTGGCTTGGGTTGCTTCAGGGGCCGCCTGACGCAGGTAACGTGACATGCGGGAGAGCATGAGCAAATCGGTTCCCGAGCCCTATCGACATCTCCGGACATTTGCTTTCGGGGACAATCCTGCGCTGGCGGATGAATTGGTCGAGCTCGTCATCAAAGGCATCAAAACCGCGACGTGCAGCACCGAGGACGAGCCGAACACTTCCGCGCCCGGTGAGCGCTGGGTCGTGCTCGACGGGCGCGCCGAGCCGCGCTGCGTCATCGAAAGCATTGAGGTGACATATCGCCGGTTCAATGAGGTCGACGCAGCCTTTGCGCATGATGAAGGGGAAGGCGACCGGAGCCTGGCCTATTGGCGCTCCGCCCATCAATCCTATTTCGGCAGGCTCGGGCGATATAGCGATGACATGATGCTGATGTGTGAGCGTTTTCGTCTGGTCGAGGTCTTCAACGATACGCCGTGATACCGAACTCGCGCGCACGTTTTCATCACGGCCGCCGAGCGGCTGCAAATAATCCAGCGGCTAGGCGGCAAGCAAAAGGTCCGGGAAGCTTGGGCTGCCCGGACCTCGTGTGACAAACGACTTGGTGGCCTACAACGTCATCTGCATCGGTTCGGGATAGTAGCGGAAACCGTCGCCTGCCTTGGCGACATGACCATAGCCGGGCCAGGCGAAGTGATAGGACATCACCGGGACCTTGTTCGCGGCGAGCATCGTGAGCAGTTTCACGCGCGATTCCGCCGCCTGCTTCGGATCGGTGTCGTAGGAGAACTCCATCCGCGGCCGCTCCAGCAGCAGCACCGAATGGTGCGAGAGGTCGCCGAGGAAGGCGAAGGACTTGCCCGCCGACGAGACCGTGAAGATGGTGTGGCCGACGGTGTGACCGGGCGCCGCGATGGCCTGCACGCCCGGCAGAAATTCCTGGCCGTCCTTGAAGAACACGATGCGGTCGCGGACCGGCAGCAGGTTCTTGCGGGCGTGGACAACGAAGTCCTTGGCCGGGCTGCCGAGCTTGCCTTCGTCGGTCCAGAAGTCGAAATCGGTCTGGGAGATGTAGATCTGCGCGTTCGGAAACAGCGGCTTGCCGCCTTCGTCCACGATGCCGCCGATATGGTCGATATGGGCATGCGAGCAGACCACCGCGTCGATGTCCCCCGGCTTGATGCCGGCCTCGGTCATGCTCTTCTGTTGCCGCCCGGTGCTGGCACCGAACATCTTCGAACTGCCCATGCCGGTATCGAACAGGATGAGCTTGTCGCCGGTGTTCACGATCGGAGAGTTCTGCTCGAGCACGACATTGTCCGGCGACAGGAAATTGTCGGCGAGCATCTTCTTGACCTCTTCCTTGGGAACGCCAGAGAACGTCCCGGAGGGATCGCCGAGCGGTAGGGGCCCGTCGGATACGACGGTCACCTCGGCATCGCCGAGAACGAAGCGGTGCCAGTAGGGCGTCTGGGTGCCGAGCTTGGGAGCCCGCGCCATTGCGCTGCTGCCGAGCATGGCGCTGGCACCAAGGCCCGCCCCGAGTGCGAGCAGGGACCGACGAGAGACATCGATTGTCATGCGTTTCCTCGCTTTTGTCTTTTGCTTTGTGCAGTTGTTCGCGCGTCGCCGCCGCCCCGATCGGCCATCGACCGGAGGTCGGCAGGGGCCATGCTGCGCTGCTTACGGCAAGCTAGCAAGTAGAATTGGTCCGCGGATGCGTGCGGTCACGGATGCATACAACCCCGCGAGCACGGGGTTTTTCGATGGCGTGCCGATCTGGCGCTACTTCGTGATCGGCGTCGTCAGCTCCTTGTCGGCCGTGTCGACCACGAACACGGCAAGCAGCTTGGCAGGCTCGGTATCGCTGGCATTGGCGCTGACGGCGTGACGGTCGCCGGGCCTTTCGGAGAAGTTCTCTCCCTTGTGAAAGACCTTTGCGGGGCCGTCATTGACCTGACTGCGGATCGCGCCTTCGAGGACCGTGGCATAGATGAAGGCGGACGGCGCGTGAATGTGGGCCGGCGAGGAGCCTCCGGGACCATACTCGACCAGCACGCCCTTCATGCTCTTGCCCGGCACATTCGGCAGCGCCTGATCAAAGACGATCGTGACCTTGGCCAGGGGGGCCGTCTCGGCGGCATGGACGGCCAGGATAGATGCGGCGTAAACCGCCGTTGCGATCAGCAATCTGCGCATGGGATTCCCTTTCATGGACAGTTTGCGTCGTGATGACGCTGTGGAGCTTCAGAGCCGCGCGAGCCATGTTGCGAGCGCGGTTTTCCCGAGCCGCGCCTCGCCGAGCGGGTTGAGCGATGTGTCGTCGATGGGGGCGCCGTAATAGGGCGCCTTTGCATCTCCCACCACCGGACGGCTGTCGCCGGACGCCTTCAGGCGCCGCGCGATGAATTCATTGAAAGGAGCCTTCTCGGGGCCTGCGATATCGATGGTGCCGTTGAGCGGCTGGCCCGTTGCGACCTCTGCGAGGCGGTCCGCGACGTCGTCGGCCGCGATCGGCTGAAATTGCGCCGTAGGAACGACGACCTTGCCACCTGTCAGACCCGTTTCGGCAATGGCGCCGAGGAATTCGAAGAACTGAGTGGCGCGCACGATCGAGTAAGGGACCGAAGAGGACTTGATGACGGTCTCCTGAGCGAGCTTGGCACGAAAATAGGCGTTGTCGGGCGAACGTTCGGTGCCGACGATCGAGAGCGCCACGTGATGTTTCACGCCTGCTGCGGCCTCCGCCGCGACGAGGTTCTTGCTCGAACGCTGGAAGAAATCGAGCACGGCGGCCGGCTCCCAGGACGGCGCGTTGGCGACGTCGACGACGACATCGGCGCCGGCCAGCGCAGCCGCGAGGCCTTCCCCGGTCACGGCGTTCACGCCTGATTTCGGCGAGGCTGCCACGGGCTCGTGGCCTTGCTGTTTGAGCTTCGCCACGAGCTTGGATCCGATCAATCCGGTCCCACCGATCACAACAATCTTCATGGCATGTCTCCTCAGCATTCGACGAGCGCGCGATGCCCCGGCGAACGGGGCGCGCTCTTCCGTTGATGACGTCGATCAACGTGATGCCAGGCCATCTTACCCGAGCAATAGGGCGAGCTCTTGCCTGGAACTGGCCTGCCTTGTCGAAATATGCTCCGGAGATTCGCCGCGAGATTACAAAGAGTTTGGTAAGGGACCATTCCCCTTTGTCTCGCAGGCGCGTCTGTTCGCGAGGCTCGCCGCAGGCGTGCCTAAACTTGCGATTGGCTTTGGATCGGCGGCGCCGGCTCGTTTTGGACGGCATTCAGCACAGCCTTCCGGTCATGGATGAGGTTTTCCAACCGGTGGGCCGCCACGTTCAGCGTGGCCGCATCGAGCCTGTTTGCATCGTCATCGGCACTCGAGCGTTGTGCGCGAAGCACATTGTCGATCTGATTTTCGATCTCCGAAAGCTCGGCCTCGCTCTTCGCCTGGCGTATCCTGCTTCCCAGCGCGTAGAGCGCATCAAGTGCCGGCTCTCTTGGCTTGCGTTCGCCGGATCTCAGAAATTGCCAGAGCGCAGCCGCGACTGACGCCAGGGCCCCCAGGGCCATCGGTGCCAGGAAGATTATGTTGCTCCACTTGTCCAGGAAGCTCAGCTGGCTGCCGTTGTAGTACTCCGCGGCGCCGGCATGAACGGGAAGATAGGCGCCCGCGTCGGTATCAGGCGCCTTGAATTGCGCTACGATCGGCCACTCCGGCAAAATGTCCCTGCGCGCGGCTGTGAGGGCCTTTGTGAAGTCGGCGATCACGTCGTTGTCGAGATCTTTCGTGCCGACCACGTAGTAGGCCACGCGCAAGGTGGTCACGTCGTCATCGGGGACTGGAGGCGATCCGCGCAACGTTCCCTTGGGGATGTCGAAACTCTCATAGGCGCGCTCCTTCTCCGCAATAGCTCCCGCATTCTCGATCGGGATCAGCACAGGCGCGGTCTTGGCGTTCTGCGGGAACAATCCTCGTACCAGCGACAGATACTTGTCGCTGAGCGGCATGACGAAAAGCACCGCACGCACCTGCTTGGTGTCGAACGCGCGGCGGACTTCGTTTAGCGCAAGGCTCTTGAACGCGACGTTGGCACGGTCAAGGTCATAAGACCTGCTCAGGACACTGACTATCTTCTGATTGATGTCGCCGGCAACGACGCCCACGGTCGTACGCTTTAAACCCGCGATATCGGTTATGGTCGAGCCGGGAGGCGCCACGAGCACGGCCACCGCCTCGGCAAGGACGACGATGGCTTGAGCCTGCGACAGGTCGCCGACGTCGCCACGAACGACGGCGAGGTCGGTCTTGCCCGACGACAGCGCGGAGGCCGATTCGAGGGGGCCGCCGGTCTCGACGACCTTGAGCCGCACCGCTGAGTTATTCGCGGCAAGCCGGCTCGCAAGGGCCGACACGATTTTCGGGGCCTCGCCATCCAGCGATCCGACCGCAATCGACAGCGTCACCGGCCGCGCATACCAAAGATATGCGAACAGGCCCGTGCCAATGACGAGCAGGATCAACGCCACGACCGCGACGACACGAAGCCAGATCGGCAGTCTGCCGGCATCAATGCCAAGTTTCGATAGATCGTCCATGACACGGCTCGTTCCGGAAAGGCTCCGGCACGATCAGCATCAATTTCCGGAGGGCAGTCCCGTTGATTTGCATCAAGACCAAGGACGAACGGATGCGGGAGAGGCGGCCCTTGCACCGCCTCGTGTCCCGGTGCCAAAGCTCTACTGGCAGAGGTGCATTTAGGCCGCCATCGTTTTTGAAGGTACCGCCGGAACCGCAGACGATGCCATCACGGGTCTTCTAATCGTTCCAGCCGTTATAGTTGTAGCAAGCCTATGTTCCGGTAGTCGGTGTCCCGAAGACCGTCCTCACGCCCCGCAGACGATCACGCCGTACCAGCCGAGCCCGCGATAGGTCTCATAGCCGGGGGTGGCATGGAAGGCGACCAGCGTGCCGGTGCGGTCGTGATAGAAGCCGGAGCGCTGGCCGTTCAGCGAGATCGAGATGCGCTCGCTGAGGATGCCCTGGCCGTCGGATGCCGCGATGACGCGAAAGTTCGAATCGACCAGCAGCACGCGGGCCTTGTCGCCGTCGCCGACGCGTACGCCCTGGACGATGGCGCGGGCTTGCGGCTCCCAGTCGAAATGGATGGCGAGCACGCCGATCGGCGCGCCATTGGCCTGGCCGCCGGCGCGGACGCTGGCGCAATAGGTCGCGACCTGCGCATTGCCGAGCAGGGGCTGGTTCTCGACGTCGCCGGCGACATAGTCGTCGCCGGAGCGAAGGCCCTTCGCCTCGCGAAACCATCTGGTGTGGGCGACGTTCTGGCCGACGACGCGGAAGCGGTCCGCCCGGCCGTTGGCGATGACGTTGCCGTCGAGGTCGCAGAGCCAGAGGTCGAGATAGACGGTGTAAGCGCCGAGGATCACGCCGAGGCGCTGCGAGGCGTGGTTCACGGTCGCTGCGCCCGGAGCAGCCGCGCAATCGACCACGGCGGAATCGGTCGCCCACCAGCGCACGTCGCAGGTGCGCTCATAGAGGTTGCGGTCGATCAGCTCGATGGCGTTGAGCGACAAATCGACCATGCGCTCGCCGCGCGAGCGCTGGCTCATGCGGTCGATCGAGGCGACGAGATCGCCGGTGCGTTTGGTCAGCTGGGTCTCGAGCTCGCGGGCGATGGTCTCGACCTGCTGGCCGACGCCGCGGACCTCCTGGGCCACCACCGCGAAACCCGCGCCCTGCGCGCCGGCGCGGGAACTCTCGATCAATGCGTTTAGCGCCAGCATCTTCATCTGGTTGGTGATCTGCTGGATCGCCTTGGTCTTGTCGACCGCGATCTGGTTGACCTCTGCCGTGAGGCGGTTGATCAGCGCGGAGATATCGGAATCGTCGTCGGCGGGTTCGGTGGCGATCGGCTTGGCCTTCAGACCCAGCGCAGCAGACATCGGGGATTTCCCTTGGCAATGAGGTCTGATCTGCAACGAACCCGGAACAACAAATTACAGATCGAATACGAGTCGTTTTCGAAGATTCCGCCTAACGCCCGCTTAATTTGCTGTTCCACGGATTGCCCAAATGATAGTCACTTCGCGCAGCAAAACGGCAATCCACTGCTTTATGCGGCGCGGACATTGCATATGTCGGTGGATTCCGGGTCAATCGTCCTTCCGGCCCACCAGCTGCCACGCTGCCGGGTTTCTCAAGCCAATCGCAATCCATGACGCCGCCCGCCACTGCCTTGCCCGTCGAAGCGCCCCAGGCGTTCCTGGGGGTGACGCGCTCGCTGACCGACAAGCTGTGGCGCGACCGGCTGGACGGGCGCGGGGCGGCCAAGGCGCTTGCCATCGTGCAACGGCACCAATTGCCGGAACTGCTGGCGCGGGTGCTTGCGGGCCGCGGCGTCGACATCGACACCGTGCCGGACTTCCTAGATCCGACCATCCGAAAGCTGCTGCCGGACCCGTTCACGGTGACGGAGATGGAAGCCGCGGCCAGGCGGATCGCGGATGCCGCGACCAAGGGCGAGAAGGTTGCGATCTTCGGCGATTACGACGTCGACGGGGCGACCTCGGCGGCGCTGCTGGCCTGGCACCTGCGCCATTGCGGGCTCGATCCGCTGATCCACATTCCCGACCGGATCTTCGAGGGATATGGGCCCAACACGGAAGCGGTGCGCGCGCTGGCGGCCAAGGGCGCCACGCTGCTGGTTACCGTCGATTGCGGCACCACGAGCATCGAGCCGCTGGCCGAAGCCAAGCGCCTCGGCATGTCCGTGGTCGTGATCGACCACCATCAATGCGGCCTCGATCTCCCGGAGGTCGATGCGCTGGTCAATCCGAACCGGCCCGACGATCTTTCCGGCCTCGGCCATCTCGCCGCGGTCGGCCTCGTGCTTGTGACGCTGGTTGCCGTGAACCGCGAGCTGCGCCAGCGCGGCTTCTGGGGCAGCGAGATGCCCGAGCCGGATCTGCTCGGCATGCTGCACCACGTCGCGCTCGGCACCGTCGCCGACGTCGCCCCACTGATTGGGCTGAACCGCGCCTTCGTCGTGAAGGGCCTGATCGCGATGCGGCGGCGCGACCATGTCGGCCACACCGCGCTGATGGACGTGGCGCGCCTCAACGGCCCGCCGGAGGCCTGGCATCTCGGCTTCATGCTGGGGCCGCGCGTCAATGCCGGCGGCCGCATCGGCCGCGCCGACCTCGGCGTGCGGCTGCTCTTGGAAGGCGACAGCGTCGAGGCTGCGCGGATCGCGGCTGAGCTCGATCGCCTCAACAGCGAGCGCCGCGTCATCGAGCAGGCGGCGGAAGCGCAGGCCGAAGCGGAAGCGCTGGCCTCGATTGGGCTGGAGGACAAGCTCGGCGTCATCGTCACCGCGTCCGAAGGCTGGCATCCCGGCGTGGTCGGCCTCGTCGCCTCCCGCTTGAAGGAGAAATTTTCGCGGCCGGCCTTTGCCATCGCGCTCGAGCCTGGCGGCATCGGCACCGGATCGGGCCGCTCGATCGCCGGCGTCGATCTCGGCAAGGCCGTACGCCAGGCGGTCGCCGACGGCATTCTGCTCAAGGGCGGCGGCCATGCCATGGCCGCGGGCGTGACCTTGCGAAAGGAGAAGCTCGCCGAATTCCGCGCCTATATGGAGCAGGCCCTGGCACGCGACGTTGCCGAAGCCCGCCACGTCAACGAGCTCTATGTCGACGGCGCGGTCTCCGCACGTGCGGTAACGACGGAGCTAGCGACCACGCTGAACCGCGCCGGCCCGTTCGGCAGCGGCAATCCGGAGCCGGTGCTGGCCTTGCCGGCGCATCAGCTCGTCTATGCCGACGAGGTAGGACAGGCGCATCTGCGCCTGCGCTTCAAATCGGGTGACGGCGCCATCGTCAACGGCATCGCGTTCCGTTCGGTCGGCCAGAAGCTCGGCAACGCGCTGCAGGCCAATCGCGGTCAGCAGATGCACGTCGCGGGATCATTGTCGGTCGATCGCTATCAGGGCGTCGAGCGGGTGCAATTCCGCGTCGTCGACGTCGCACTACCGGATCAGGGGCCATCCGTGATCAGATAACGCAAGATCCGACGTGGCCTTGCGGCGACAATAAGTCGCTCAAACAACAAAAAAGGGAGTGAACATGGCAGGGCAGGTTGAGGGCAAGGTGGCGCTGGTGACGGGCGGCGCCTCGGGCATCGGCGAGGCCATCGTCGAGCTGTTCGCGCGCGAGGGCGCCACCGTCATTGCAACCGACATCGACGAGCTACGCGGCCCCGAGCTTGCCAAGCGCATCGCCACGGCCGGCGGCAAGGCGATCTTCCTGGAGCAGGACGTCACCAGCGAGGAACGCTGGATCGAGATCGTCGCCGAAATCGCCAAGCGCTACGGCCGGCTCGACATCATGGTCTCCAATGCCGGCATCGGCATCGCCGTGCCCTCGATCGTCGACATGACGCTCTCGGACTGGCGCAAGCAGAACGCGATCAACCTCGACGGCGTGTTCCTCTCGGTCAAGCACTGCCTGCCCCTGATGCGCAAGACCGGCGGCGGCTCGATCGTGATGATGTCCTCGCTCGCAGGCTTGCGCGGCGCGCCCGGGCTGTCGGCCTATTCCGCCACCAAGGGCGGCGTGCGGCTGTTCGCCAAATCGATCGCGATGGAGTGCGCGGCCGCCGGCGATGGCATCCGTATCAACTCCGTGCATCCCGGCATCATCGATACGCCGATCTGGGGCAAGATCCCGACCGGCGCGACCGGTGCCGGCCAGAACGCGCCGATCGATCCGGAGGAGCGCGCCAAGGTCGCTACGCCGCTTGGCCGCGCCGGCCATGCTGCCGAGATCGCCTCCGGCGTACTCTATCTGGCCTCGGATGGCTCGCGCTACGTCACCGGCAGCGAGCTCGTCATCGACGGCGGCATGAATGCCGGGGGCGTGCCGCGGCGCGCATAGGGCGCGCAGGGCAGGGTGGCGCCTGCAGGGGCTGACGCGCAAGCGCCGGCCCTGTACAACGCGGGGAGCTTCCGACCGACAGAGGTGTCCTTCGCCATGGCGCACAATCTTCACGCCTCCTCACCCGCGCCGCAGCGTTCGAACCGGCCGGATCTCGCCACCGATGCGATCCGCACCGCGCGCGAGGATCTCGCTGCCTGCTTTCGCATGGCCGCGCGCAACGGCTTCGAAGAAGGCATCTGCAATCACTTCTCGGCCGTGGTGCCCGGGCATGACGATCTCTTCCTGGTCAACCCCTATGGCTACGCCTTCCGCGAGCTGACCGCGTCGAAGCTCTTGATCTGCGATTTTCACGGCAACGTGCTCGATGGCGAGGGCGTGCCCGAAGCGACCGCCTTCTACATCCATGCCGAGATGCACAAGCGCCTGCCGCGCGCCAAGGTCGCCTTCCACACCCACATGCCCTATGCCACGGCGCTATCGATGACGGAGGGCGAGCCCCTGATCTGGGCCGGCCAGACCGCGCTGAAGTTCTACGGCCGCATCGCCGTTGACCGCGACTATAACGGCCTCGCGCTCGACAACCGCGAGGGGGCACGCATCGCCTCCAGCGTCGGCGATGCCGACATCGTCTTCATGAAGCATCACGGCGTCATGGTGCTGGCGCCGACCATCGCGGAAGCCTGGGACGATCTCTATTATCTCGAACGCGCCGCCGAGGTGCAGGTGCTCGCGATGTCGACGGGTCGGAAAGTCCTGCCTGTGGATCCCGCTGTCGCGGCCGAAACCTACCGGCAGATGCGCGAAGGCGACTCCGAATCCGCGCGGTTGCATCTCGCCGCGATCCGCCGCCAGCTCGATGCGGAAGAGCCGCAGTACAGGCACTGAGGCAGGCGTCAGCTACAGAATCATTCCGGGGCGCGCCACTTGGCGCGAGCCCGGAGTCCATCGTGCGGTAAGCGATGCGTAGGAATGGAGTTCCGGGCTCGCGCGTCGCGCGCCCGGGAATGACGGTGTGCTCTACGATCCCTGCCGCAGCTTCGCCAGCACCTTGAGCCCGCCATATCCGTCCGCCGGCGTGATGCCCGCACGCTGCTGAAAATCCTTCACGGCCTTCATCGTGTCGTTGCCGACGCGGCCGTCGGTGCCGCCGGTGTCGAAGCCGGCCTTGGTCAGGCGTGTCTGCATCTCCTGCACCTCGGCGAGCGTCAGCGCGCGCTCGGAGCCGGGGAAGGGCTGGATGAAGGGTGGCGCGCCCAGGCAGCGGTCGCCGAGATGGCAGATCGCCAGCGCATAATTCATCGACGGATTATAGCTTTTCACCGAATAGAAGTTCGGTCCGAGCAGGAAGGTTGGCCCGCCCGCGACCGGCGTCCACATTTGCGCGGATGCGTTCGGCTGCGGGAATGGCTGGCCGTCGGCGCGGGTCACGCCGGCGGACGCCCAGGCGGCGTAGCTGCGGCTCCCGCTCATGTTGCCGGACGCGCGCACCTCGTAGCCCCAATGCTCGCCGCGGTGCCATTTGCCGCGATTGACCAGATATTTTGCGGTCGAGCCCAGCGCATCGTCGGGCTTGCCGAATGGCGAGACCTTGCCGTCGCCGTCATAGTCGATGCCGACATTGAGCCAGACTTCCGGCATCCATTGCGAATGGCCCATCGCGCCGGCCCAGGATCCCTGCATCTGCTCCGGCGTGCTCCAGCCCTTGTCGACGATGCGGAGCGCATTGATCAGCTCGGTCTCCCAATAGGCCTTGCGGCGCGGCTCGTTCCAGGCGAGCGCGGCGAGCGAGGGAAACACCGGCTTCATATGGTTCTGCTGCACCAGCGGATCGCCATAGGCGGACTCGACGCCCCACAGTGCCAGCAGCGTGCCGCGCTCGACGCCGAAGTCGCGCTCGATGCGCGCCAGCAGCGCCTCGTTGTTCTTCAGCGCGACCTTGCCGTTGATAATGCGCCAGTCGGAAACGCGGCGGTTGATGTACTGCCACACCTGTTCGTGGAATTCCGGCTGGCTGCGCATCTGCTTGAACACGCTCATGTCCGGCTCGACCCGCGCCATCGCGCGTTGCCAGGCCGCGGCCGAAATGCCCTTTGCCATCGCCCGCGTGCGAAAAGCCTCGCGCCATTCGTCGAAGCCCGGAGGCGCGGCGAGAGCGCGTGTCGGGAGCGTGAGCAAGGCGGCCACACCGAGTGCGGATTTCAGCAGAGTGCGGCGGGCCTGATGGGCGGAGGAATCAGCATTTTTCATGCAACCATTCTAGCGGGAAACATGGCCCATGGGAGCCTGTTCCCGACGCGTCGGAACAGCCTGTTCCCGCGGAACAAAGTGTCGCAGTCCTGCATTCCCTCCGCACACATTGAGGAGGAGAGGATGAGGAAAGTTCTATTTGCAGCCGCCATGGTCACCGCGATTGCGGCCCCTGCATTCGCTGGCGAAGTCGGTGTTCACGTCGGTCCGGTCGGCGCTGGTGTAACGGTTGGGCAGTCGCCGGACTACCGCGTCCGCGAGCGTGATCGCACCACGGTCATCAAGGAACGCGAACCGTCGAGCCGCACCACAGTGATCAAGAAGGAAGATGAATACGGCAATCGCAGCAAGACCGTGATTCAACACGACAACGACTGACGAGCAGGGCCCCGGCTCCGAGGCCGGGGCCTTTGCACGATCGGCAAATCGAATCGGGGTGGAATGAAGATACGCGCACATGCGGAAAGCCATGTCGTCGAGCTCGACGACGGATCGCAATGGCAGATCTTTCCCGGTGATCTCGCGACCACGCTGAGCTGGAAGCCCGAGACCGATCTGCACCTGGAGCCGAGCCGCGACCGGGTGAGTTCGCATGTGCTGGTGAATGGCGCCGATCAGAGCCGCGTGCGGGTGATCGCCGCCGGCGAAGCCTGGCCCGACGGCGAGGTCAAGGATGCGCTGAAGGGCGGGTAGCATTCCTTTGGACGGCGAGGCGCGCGAGCCCCCTAGTCCTCCTGCAACTCGGCTGCGATGCCGGCAAGCCAGCGGCGGATCGCAGTTTCCGCCTTGCTATCCAAGCCCCGGGCGAGCCGCTTTTCGAGCGCGATGACGCGCTCGCGGCAGGCCTTCAGCAGCGTCGACCCTCGCGATGTCAGCGACCATTGCTGGATGCGGCCGTGGATGGGATGCGGCGTCATCTCGATCGCCCCGTCGCGTTCGAGATTTCGAATAATGACCCCAACGGTCTGAGGCGTGAGGAAAGTGAGGCGGGCGACGTCGGCCCCCGACAGGCCCGGATAGGCGTTGAGCATCGTCAGCACAGCGAATTGCGGCGAGGTCACGCCGAGATCGGCGAGGGTCCGCTCCATCGTCAGCCGAACCGCGGCGTGAGCCTGACGCAGCAGATAGCCGAGATAACCTTGCTCGCCGCGCTTGCCTTCGCCGGGCGCGGGTACGCGAACGCCGTCATCGGCCGGTGCAGGGGCCTTGCGCGCGTTTTTCGATCTTGTGAGGCCTGCGGTCTTGCGTGACATATAAGAGCTCTTATAATATGAAAGTCCTCTTACAATAAGACGAGGTGAACCGCAATGTCACACGCCCGCAGCGAATACGAGGATTTCAAGAAGATCGCGCCCGACGTCTATGATCTGGTGCTGGCGCTCGGTCAGCTTGCAACGAAGGCCGGCCTCGACAAGCATCTCGTCGAGCTCGTCAAGCTGCGCGCCTCGCAGATCAACGGCTGCGCCTTCTGCGTGCAGCACCACGTCCTGCTGTCGGAACGGATCGGCGTTCCCGCTGACAAGCTCCATCTCGTCGCGGTCTGGCGCGAGGCGCCGATCTTCTCGGCGCGCGAGCGCGCGGCGCTGGCCTGGGCGGAGGCGTTGACGCTGCTACCCGAGGGCGTCAGCGACGAGGTCTATTCGGAGGCAAGCCGCGAGTTCTCCGAGAGCGAGCTGACCTACCTGACGTCGGCGGTCGCCTCGATCAACGTCTGGAACCGGTTCGGTGCGGCCTATCGCTGGACGCCGGCCCAGCGGCCTGTCGCGGCGAATGCCGCGGCATCCTGATTGCAACACGGGGAGGTCAGCATGACAGCAATGAATTTGGCCGCGACGCAGCGTCCGATGCCCTCGATGGCGATCGCCGCCCTTGGCGGGCTTGCCTGTGCGCTCGTGATCGGCAAGGTGCTGCCGGTGACGATCGACGGTGTGTCAGGCGTGCTGGCGCCGCTCTGCGCCTCGGCGGCGGAGGGCTCGCCACTCGACAAGGTCGAGCCGATCGGCTCCTACGCGTTGCCGAACGTCCCGGGCAAGCGCGTCACCATCGTGCGCGTGTCCTATGGTCCGGGCGGGTTTTCGCGGCCGCACCGGCATGCGGGCTCGGTGACAGCCTACATCACCAAGGGCGAGATCCGCTCGCAGCTCGGCGGCGGGCCCATCGAGACATTCGGCGTCGGCCAGTCGTTCTTCGAGCCGCCGGGCTCGACGCATCTGGTGTCGGCCAATGCCAGCATGACGGAGCCGGCGGAATTGATCGCGGTGTTCGTCGCGGATGAGGGCGCGCAGCTCACGACGCTCCTGGACTAGCCGGCACCCGTCATCCGCGACCGCTGTGTTCAGGCCGGCTTCGATCGCCGCAACAGCTTCCATGCGGGGGAGAGACAGTATTCGACCACCGGAATTGCAATTGCGCCGACAAGCAGTCCAAGAACGCCGGAGATGGCTGCCTCGACCGACCATGCGATGATGCCGGCAACGGATGGAAGGAGGTGTGCGGCAGCCTCGGTCGCGGCATGGACCGTGTGACCGATGGCAGGCGGTCCGTATTTCTCGATGCCGTGCAGGATGATGCCGCCGCCGACCCAGATCATGGCGGCGGTGCCGATGGTGCTCAGCACCGCCAGGAAGATGGGCATGCCGCGAACGACCGCGCGTCCAAGCGAGCGGATCGCGCCGCCGATGACTGAGGCGCCGTCATAGCGCGCAAGGACCATGCCCATATCGTCCGCCTTCACGATCAGGGCGACGACGCCGTAGACCCCGACGGTGATGCAAAGGCCGACCAGCGCCAGGACGAACGCTTGCATCCAGATGCTGCCGGCGGGGAGGGCCGCCAGCGTGATCGCCATGATCTCCGCCGACAGGATGAAATCCGTCTTGATGGCGCTCGCGACCTTCTCGTCCTCGACCGAACGGGCATTCAGCGCAATCGGCTGGAGCTGGGCTTCGTGGTGATGGGCATGATGCGGCAGCACCGCTTCGAGCACCTTTTCGGCACCCTCGTAGCAGAGAAAGGCTCCGCCCAGCATGAGCAGCGGCGTGACCGCCGCAGGCAGGAAATAACCGAGCAACAACGCAACGGGCAGCAGGACCAGCAATTTGTTGCGCAGCGATCCGAGCGCGATCTTGCCGACGATCGGCAGCTCCCGCTTCGAGGCAAAACCGATGACGTAGTTCGGCGTGACGGCCGCGTCGTCGATCACCACGCCAGCCGCCTTTGCGCCCGCCTTGGCGGCCTGACTTGCCACATCGTCGAGCGAGGCCGCTGCCACCTTTGCAATCGCCGCGATATCGTCGAGAAGGCCGATTAGTCCGACACTCATCAATCCTGTCCTTTGATCGAGCCAGCGGTGTGCGCGACGACATCTCTTGCACCGTCCGGCATTGGAACGAGCAAGCCGTCAATTGTCCTCGCCGCTCGACCCCTCGCGCAGGTCCGGCTTGATAACGTCGTCCGGCAACGCATGTGCCACGGGCTGCGCCGTGACCGCGACGTCCGGGCCCACCTCGCGGCCGCGGGCGCGGATCAGGCGTTCATAGGCCGAGACCAGCGTGACGTAGGGGCTGACCCAGATCCAGCCGTCGCGGGTGAACACCTGCACATCGAAATGCAGATGCATGGACGTGCCGGCGGGATGGTCGAGATAGTTCGAGACGACCCCGATCTTCTCGCCTTCGGTGACGAAGCGGCCGTGGACGAGGCCGTCGGCGTTCATCGCGTGCGGGTTCATGTGCATGTAGCGGAAGCGGATGTGCTCAGTGCGGCTGTTGACTTGAAGCGTCGCGGCCTGGTCCTTGGTCGCGCGGATCACGATGGCATCGCGCACGGCGACGACGGCGCGCTGTTTGGGATCGCAGGCCTCGCGGCCGTCGCCGGGCGGTGGGCAATTGGCGGCGCGAATGTCCTCGCCCTGGTGGCCGTATCCGCCGGTGCACTGCCAGACCTCGAAGCTACGGGACTCGCAGAAATTGTCGCGCCAGGGATAAGCGGTCGGACCCTCGCTCTTGTCGCGCTTGCCGTAGGATTGCGAACGCACGAAGGCGGGCGCCTTCTCGAGCGGAAAGCGGATCTGTGCATAGGTCATCACGTCGGCATGGCCGCCTTGCTTGCGGTAACCGGTGTTCGGAATGATGTCGCCGCTCGGCCGGTAGCTGAACTCCGCCGAGCGTGCCGCAGGACGATCGAGGATGCTCGAGGCGACGTCCAGCAGCGGTCGCATTCGTTGGCCGCCGGCGACCCGCAGCGCCTTCAGAAATCGCTCCGCGACCGGATAGGCTTCCCTGCAGGCGAGCCGCCGTGGCTTGGCGGCGCTGTCGAGGCACTGGACCGACACCACATAGGCGACGCCGAAACGGGTGAAGGCGTAGCGCACATAACCTTCGCGAATGAACCTGCGCAGGTCTGGATAGGTCGTTGCGAGAGGTTTAACCGGCTCGCCTTTGCCCCCCGAGGGATCAGCAACGTCATAGACGAGCGCCGAGCCCGTGATCTGCACTTCGACGGGCCGTGCAAACACGCGGCTCGGCATGCCGTCGCCGGCGCCGGGATCCAACGAGAAGGTCGCGCTATAGCCGGCGGGACCGGCATCGAACATATCGACGGGATTGAAGTCAGCCTGGTAGCGCGACAGCGCGAGGGTCGCCGGTGCGCCGGTGCGTTGCGCCTCGAGGTACGCGGCGGCGTCGAACGGCAGCAGCACGGGCACGGGGCTGCGGGAGATGCCGGTGAAGAAAGGCGAGGAGACCGCGTTGAGCTGCACCAGTGCGGGCATCGCGCGCGGATCGTAGCGCGGCACCGACCGGCGCGGCACGAAGATGAAATCGCCCGCAATCCGGGGACGGCTGCTGATTTCGGCGCGGAGCTGGTCGAGCGCTGCGCGCCAATCGACGCGCAGGGCCGTGAGTGAGGGGCTGCGAAACTCATCCGCAGCGAGCGGGGTGGCAATGAGGAGCGAAAGCGACGCCAGAAGTTGCGAGACAAAGCGGAAACCCTTCCCAACCACTGTCTCGCCCCCCGGCGGCACCTTCTGCGATCCCTCTGTTCCCGTCAGTCCTTGGCGCGCTCGGAGTAGGAGCCGTCTTCGGTCATCACCACGATGCGGGTGCCGACCGAGATGTGCGGCGGCACGGTGGTGCGGACACCGTTGGAGAGCACCGCGGGCTTGTAGGAGGAGGAGGCGGTCTGGCCCTTGGTCACCGGTTCGGTCTCGACCACTTCCAGCGTCACGCGCTGCGGCAGCGCGAGCGAGACCACATTGACGTCGTGGGTCGACAGCTTGACGATCATCTCCGGTTGAAGATACGCGGCCGCGTCGCCGACGACGTCCTTGGGCACCTGGACCTGGTCGTAGGTCTCGGGGTTCATGAAGTGGAAGCCGTCGCCGTCTTCGTACAGGAACGTGTAGTTGCGCTCTTCGATCGTGGCCTTTTCGACCTGGTCGGTGGTCTTGTAGCGCTCGGAGATCTTTACCCCGTCCGAGATTCGGCGCATTTCGATCTGGCTGACCGGGGTGCCCTTGCCGGGATGGATGTTCTCGGCGCTCACGACGACATAAAGCTTGCCGTCTTGCTCGATCACGTTGCCCTTGCGAATAGAACTGGCGATGACTCTCAAAGCTGTATTTCCTGCTTGCTTGGCCCGGCACCGGCCAGGACATGGTCAAATCGATGGGGGACTTGGGGCCTCAAATCAGACCTCGGCGCCCGTTTCGGGCCGCAACATACTGATTTTGCCGTTGGATGCCAGCATTTTGCTGTCGCGGGAGGCGGTGGGTTAATGGCTGGGGACAAGCCGATTTCGCCGTTCTGGTCGCCCGGGCGGCACATCGACCGGCGCCCCTTCCTCCGGGCCAGGGGGGCCATTAGCGGGGCTTTGCGCGGATTTTTCGCCGAGCAGGGCTTCGTCGAGGTCGAAACCTCAGTCCTCCAGGTCTCCCCCGGCAATGAGACCCATCTGCACGCCCCCAGGACCGAGATCATGCGGCCGGACGGCAGCCGCGCCAGCCGCTATTTGCGGACCTCGCCGGAATTCGCCTGCAAGAAGCTGCTGGCGGCCGGCGAGGAGCGGATTTTCGAGTTTGCCCGGGTGTTCCGGGACCGCGAGCGGGGTGATCTGCACCTGCCTGAATTCACCATGCTGGAATGGTACCGGGCAGGCGCCCCCTACGACGCCATCATGGCCGATTGCGTCGTCATCATCGCCCGCGCGGCGCAGGCGACCGGCACCGAGACTTTCGCCTTCCGCGGCCGGACCGCCGACCCCTTCGCGGAGCCGGAGCTTCTGACGGTCGCGGGCGCCTTCGAGCGACTCGCCGGCATCGACCTGCTGTCGACAATCTCGGGCGACGAGGGTAACCGTGCCGCGCTGGCCGAGGCAGCCAGCGGGAAGGTCCGTGTGGCCGAGGACGACACCTGGTCCGACATCTTCAGCAAGGTTCTGGTCGAACATGTCGAGCCGCATCTGGGGCAGGGGCGTTTGACCATTCTGTTCGAATACCCATCTCCAGAGGCGGCGCTGGCGCGCGTGAAGGCTGGCGATGCCAGGGTCGCCGAGCGGTTCGAGGTCTATGCCTGCGGCGTCGAGCTCGCCAACGGCTTTGGCGAGCTCACCGATGCCGAGGAGCAGCGCAAGCGCTTCACGGACTCCATGGCGGAAAAGCAGCGCCGTTACGGCGAGGCCTATCCGCTGGACGAGGATTTTCTGGCCGCAGTTGCCGCAATGCCTGAAGCGAGCGGTGTCGCACTCGGTTTCGACCGGCTGGTGATGCTGGCAAGCGGCGCATCGCGGATCGATCAGGTGGTGTGGACGCCGCCGGCAGATGAAATGCAAAGTGAGACATGACGAAGACCAATCTTGCACGCACATTGCGTGATCCGGCCGAGCTCGTCGCCGAAGGCCTGGCGCCTGCCGCGGCGCTGCCGGCGCTGGAACGCGTCGCTGCGCGCTATGCGGTGGCGATCACGCCTGATCTGGCCGAGCTGATCGATACGACCAATCCCAAGGATCCCATCGCGCGGCAGTTCGTTCCGACCGCGGCCGAGCTGGACGTGCAACCGGGCGAGAACGCCGATCCGATCGGCGATCACCCGCATTCGCCGGTTCCCGGGATCGTGCATCGCTATCCCGATCGGGTGCTGTTCAAGCTCGTACACGTCTGCGCCGTCTATTGCCGCTTCTGCTTCCGCCGCGAGATGGTGGGACCGGGCAAGGAGAACGCGCTCTCGGACAGCGCCTATCGCGCAGCGATCGACTACATTCGCGCGCATGACGAAATCTGGGAGGTCATCCTCACCGGCGGCGATCCGTTGATGCTCTCGCCGCGACGTATGAGCGAGATCATGGCCGATCTGGCCACAATCGATCACGTCAAGATCATCCGTCTTCACACCCGCGTTCCCGTCGCCGATCCCGCGCGCATCAGCGACGAGATGGTCGCTGCGCTCAAGGTCGAGGGCGCGACCACCTGGGTCGCGCTGCACGCCAACCATGCGCGGGAACTGACCAGAACAGCGCGCGCCGCCTGCGCGCGGCTCGTCGACGCCGGCATTCCCATGGTCAGCCAGTCAGTCCTTTTGCGCGGCGTCAACGACAACATCGCGGCTTTGTCGGATTTGATGCGAGCTTTCGTTGAATGCCGGATCAAGCCCTACTACCTGCATCACGGCGATCTCGCGCCCGGCACCGTGCATTTGCGAACGACGCTGGCCCAGGGACAGGATTTGATGCGGCAGTTGCGCGGGCGGGTGTCAGGACTGTGTCAGCCCGACTATGTCATTGATATTCCCGGCGGAGCCGGCAAATCGCCGGTCGGACCGAATTATGTGTTGGCGGCACAAAATACCGCAGACGACGCGCGTGAAGCAGGAGCCGAAACGCGCTATCGTATCGTGGACTATTGCGGCGACGTTCATCTTTATCCGCCCGAGACGTGAGCGGTGCTGGAGCGTCGCCGGTTTGAGAATGGAGAAGCGGACATGAAGAAGATCATGGTGGCAGCATCGCTCGTGGTCTTGCTCGGCGGCACGGCGGTTGCACAGACCGGCGGCTCAAAGGGATCGACCTCAGGCGGCGTGAGCTCTGGAGTGTTGCCGGCGCCCGTGGGTCACCGCCAGCCGCGCGCGGCCGACGTGCCGAGCGAGAAGAATTTGAGCAATCCGAACACCCCTGCGAACAAGGAAGACGCGGAGCTCGATCGCAAGATCAAGAGCATCTGCCGCGGCTGCTAAAGCATGATCCGGAAAGTGCGAAGCGGTTTTCCGGAACGATCGTGCGTAGACATGACCCTCGAGCGCGATGGCGATTGATCAAAATCTCATCGCGCGTTAGGCCGTGACGATGCGGGCATGGCGCGCAGCGTCGCCCCGCCCGCTTCTGCTAAGCCGTTCGCTCGTGCAGCCCCGCGCGCTGGGTATTGCGGCGGATCTCGACCGCGTCGGCGAGCTGCTCGAGCGTTGTTGCCGTCGTCGTCCAGTCGATGCAGCCATCGGTGATGCTCTGGCCGTAGGTGAGCGGCTTGCCCGGTACCACGTCCTGACGGCCGGCGACGAGATTGCTCTCGATCATCACCCCCATGATGCGGTTCTCGCCGCCTGCGATCTGGCCGGCAATGTCGGTCATCACCAGCGGCTGGTTCTCCGGCTTCTTGCTCGAATTGGCGTGGCTCGCATCGACCATCACGAGCGGCGCGACGCCGGATTTGGTCAGTTCGTTGCAGGCGGCCGCAACGCTTGCCGCGTCGTAGTTCGGCTTGCTGCCGCCGCGCAGGATGATGTGGCAGTCCTCGTTGCCCGCCGTCGAGGCGATCGCCGAACGGCCGAGCTTGGTCACCGCCATGAAATGATGCGGATGCGAGGCCGACTTCACGGCGTCCGCCGCGATCCGAACGTTGCCGTCGGTGCCGTTCTTGAAGCCGACCGGGCAAGACAGCCCCGACGCCAGCTCGCGATGGATCTGGCTCTCGGTCGTCCGTGCGCCGATCGCAGCCCACGACACGAGGTCGGCGATGTATTGCGGCGTCGTCATATCAAGGAATTCGGTGCCGGCGGGCAGGCCGAGATTGTTCACGGCCGAGAGCACGTTGCGCGCGAGCCGCAGGCCCTTGTTGATGTCGAAGCTGCCGTCGAGATCGGGATCGTTAATCAGGCCCTTCCAGCCGACGGTGGTGCGCGGCTTCTCGAAATAGACCCGCATCACGATCTCGAGCTGGTCGGCGAGGTCCTCGCGCAGTTTTACCAGGCGCTCGGCGTAGTCGAGCGCGGCCTTGGGATCGTGCACCGAGCACGGGCCCACCACGACCAGCAGGCGGTCGTCCTGGCCGGTGAGGATGGCATGGATGGCGTTGCGCGCGGCCATCACCACACGTGTCGCGGTAAGCGTGCGCGGGACTTCCCGCATCACCTCTTCCGGCGTGCTCAGCTCTTTCAATTCGCGGATACGAAGATCGTCGGTCGTGCTCAGCACGGCGGGCTCCTGTCGGTTTCGAACCTGCCGGCCAATAAAAAAGCCGCCAGGTCTGGCGGCTTGTTCGGACGTTTGCTTCAATATTCAGATTGAGCGCGATCCTCCTGCCGCCAGCGAGCTGTCGTAGCTAAAATACCAAAAATAGCTGGTGGCGACGGTGATCATGGCAGGCCATATAGCGTGCCGCTGGCTCCTTGTCACCCCCAAAACGGCATGAGGGGCGACGAGGCGTCTCAAGTGTTGCTCTTGCGCGCCGCCAGCGCCATGCCGATCAGGGTGGCGCCGCCGAACAGCAGGTTGATACCGACGAGGACGCCGATCGCCCATTCCGCCGAGCTCGGCAGTCCCGCGATCACCATGAACGAGATCGCGATGTCGACGAGGCCCGAGATCAGCAGCCACGACCAGCGGCTGCTCAGCTCGCGGCGATGCTCCAGTGCATACATGATGGTGGCGACGCCTTCGGCGAGAAAATAGGCGCCGAGCACGATGGTCAGCGTCAGCACGGCCTGCATCGGTCGGGTGAGCAGAATTCCTCCGGCGAGCACCGCGAGCGCAGCGGAGATCAGCGACCACCAGAAGCCCGGCGTGCTGCGCGCCCAATAGGTCACGATCAATCCGCCGATGCCGGCGATCAGGAACATCCAGCCGAGGAAGATCGCGGTCGCAAGGCTCGCGAGCGGCGGTAGGATCAGCGCGGCAATGCCGAGCGCGGCGAGCAGGATGCCTTCGAACAGAAAGGCCTTCCAATGCGCCTTCACCGCCTTGCTCATCGCGGATTGCAACCGGGAAAAATCCTCGGGCGATGTCATCGGCAGGCTCCAGAACGAAAGGTCTAGCTCTATCTAGTCCATGTGTGGCGCGCTCGCCATGCGGCGGATCAACTGCCGCCGGGCGCCGATGAAAAACCCTCGGCGCTGGTGCGGATACGGTTGCGGCCGAGAATGTAGATCGCTGTCGTGACAATCAGAAGCGCGAGGCCGAGCAGGATCGAGACGAAGCCGATCGGGATCAGGGCCAGCGTCAGATTGCGCTCCGGATTGATCAGCCAGTGATGGATCGAGGTCAGCACGAAGGCGAGGCCGAGAAAGCCGACGCCGCCACCGGCGAGCAGCAGCGCCCACATGCGTCGCAACTGGCTGAGCCGCTCGCGGGCGACGTCCGTCCGGGGCGCGTGATGGCGCGCGACGCGCCGGACCAGGCGGATGGCGAAGGCGATCGAGCTGAAGCCTACCAACAGGCTCGCCGCGCCCAGCCACATCCGGAGCGTCGGGTCGAGATCCGGCATGCTCTGGAGGGTCAGCAGCGGAAAGTCGAACGCCGAGTGCAGCGCGAGGGGACCTGCGAAGATCAGCAGTCGGCTGGACAGGCGGGCCCAGTCGCGATTATGGCGGTTCGCTCCTAGCGCAGTGCCGGCGCGGGCAATGGTGAGATAGGCACCGGCGATGATGCCGAGCGCGCCGTGGAACGGCACCGTCAGCACGCTGCGCAGGGCAGCCAGCGAGCGCCACATTTCGGCATGATGGACGAGGTAGGCGAGGTTTTCGTAGGCGGCAAAGCCTAGGCCGACGGCGGCGCCATAGACCACGGTGTCCATCGGATTGGCAAAGGTCCGCCGCTTGGTCGAGGAGATCAGCACGATGGCGATCACCTTGACGGCTTCCTCCGGCAGGGCGACGCCGAAGACCGAATGCATGGCAAGTGCCGCCCAGGGGTCGTCGGGGGCTGCGACCATCTTGGCGAAGGGGACGCGGGCGACGCCCAGCAGCGAGATGCTGGCCGCGCCGAGCAGGAAGGCGGTCCAGACCTGGGCGGGCGGCCCGGGGCGCTCCTCGGCGGCGATGACGAGCCACAGCATCAGCAGTGCCGGGGCGATGGCGGCCGTTCCGATGACGGTGGGTAACGCTTCAATCAGGTACATCGGCGCCGAAAATAGGTTCCCTTGATCCGCTAATCTACGTCAACCGATGCGACCATGTGTCATGCGCATGCTGTCGCCTTGCTTAACATGCGCGACGGCTGGCGTTCATCAGGGGCGGTGATGTCTAGAACACGAGTGCAATCAATTGCATGACGGCGCCTGTTCGTCATCAATGGCAACGATGGGGCCCCGTCGGCGGGGCTGATTGGTAAGTCCGATCAGGGCTGTAGGGAAGTTTCTTCGATTCACGGTTGCGCCGGTCGACCGAAGTGGACGACCGGCCGGTGGCCATGAAGGCCGGCATTTCCCGCCTTCAATGGGTGGTGGATGGCGGCGGCCCGCCGGGCGCGATGTCGAAGGCTCCGAGATAAAATTCCTCGCTGATGGAGTCGTCCGGCTCGCCCCTTTGGGCCAGCAGCGTGAAGGCGGCCTGCGGATATTGCTTCCAGATATCGAGGTCGCCGGCGGTGATGGTGAGCCAGCCGAAGGTGTACATGTAGCGTCCGGGCTCGGTGACCCGGCCGACCCTGTCCCAAGTGACCTTGTCAACCGTGACCTTATCAACCGTGATCTTGTCGACTGCCATTCGGTCCCCCGATCGCAAGTCTGCAATGAACATCCGGCACACGGCGCGGACCCGGCAAAGGCTGATCCGGCAATGGGGCCGCTATAGGGCAGTGTTGCCGAGGGTCAGGCCGACTGCAGCAGGGGCGAGCGGACAATCAGCCGGACGAGGTCGTCCCTCGACTGCTTTTCGGCGAATTTGACCGCAAAGCCGTGGTCGAATTTGCGGATCACACGCCCGACGCAGGCGCCGACCGCAAGCGGGGTTCCGACCGGCGGATCGTATTCGCACGAGATCGCGACGCCGGCCGTGGAGACGTCGATGATGAAACACGGATGGGTGCTGCCGTCCGCGAGCGTCAGGAACGTGTGTGAGACCTGCGGGACGAAACGCGCATCGTTCCGCAACTCCTGGATGCTGGCGTCCTTCTGCTTCTTCTCTAGCCAGGTCAGCTTTTCCGACATCCAGGCGCGCCGCGCCCGGGTCATGTCGAGCTCCATCAGGAAGCCCGATTTCAGCGTCGCGCTGATCGTGCACTGGAATTCGCCGAAGTCCTGGAAGTAGGAGGTGAGACGCTCGCCGACCTTGCCGACGACGGGCACGTCCACGATCATGCGGAAGGGCGAGACGCGCTTGGTGCGGCACGCGAAGCTGCGGAGCTGACCCTCGCAATCATACCAGCGCGGCAGCGAGTAGCTGCCGCTCACGGCGACGTCCACTGCACGCTGCCTGAGAAACTCTGCGACGGACATGAATGTGCCAAGGGTTTGGGGTGATTCCGTAATTCCACGGTAGCGGTCAAATTCTAAGCAAATGATACCCGCGCGCAGGAGCAGGGGTAAATTTCCGGTAAATGCGCGGGCGGATGCGGCGCAATACCTCGCGGCACAAGGTCACAACGTCGTCATCGCGCGAACTGGACGCCGGGGTTCAGGCTGCCCCGAGCAGAGCCAACAGCGCGAGGACACCGACGACGATCACGACCTTGACCATCGTCCAGATCAGGCTGTCCGGGCTGATCGCCAATCCGAACCGCGGCCCTGCGCGCCGCAGCGTCAAGGCCGCGAGCGCATCGAAGATGGCGAGCCCGAGGGCGATGCCGGCGATTGCAGACCATGACAAGGTTGGCGGCATCCATGACGCGAGCCAAGCGGGAACGGAGCCTCTGATGGACACGAGCATCGCGATCCAGGTGAGCCAGAACACGGAGCCCTTGATGAGACCGGGCCCGATCGCATCGGACTCGAACCGGATGCCGATCGCGCCGAGCGCGCTTTCGATGCGCGGGCCGTAGGCCAGGAATAGGAATGCGCCGACGTAGAGGGGGACCTGGGACTGGAAAAGCAGTGCCATGATCCCGAACAGGACAGCGTAGCCAAAGGCATCACCGAGGATGGCCGCGACGGTAGCGAGCGGCGGCTGGGCCGGCGGCGGTGCCGCAATAGCCTGGGACTGTGAGCGGGCGCGCGCCATATGCTCGAGCATCTGGGCACGCCGGTCCGGCGCGTAGGGCGTCGCCCGGCGCATCCATGGCGGCGGCGCCGGCAACGCTACGCCGGACTGGTCTTCCGAAATGGTCTTGCGCTGTTCCATCGACCTGCACCGCTTCCTATCGAGCATTGGTCGGCGCCCGGGTGCGGGGAGGTTCATGCCGCCCCGGGCAAATCGCCGGTCCCAACGGCTATCATTTCAACGTTTTGCCATTCTGCATCCGATTGTGTCGCAGCGCGAATGCCGCTACCTCACATCCAATGACGCCGTCCGAGAACTACCGGCCAGACATCGATGGGCTACGAGCCGTCTCAATCCTGCTGGTGGTCGGGTATCATGCGCACCCCTGGATGCTTCCCGGCGGCTTCGTCGGTGTCGACGTCTTCTTCGTCATCTCCGGCTACCTGATCACCCGTATCCTGCTTAGCCATGGCGGGACGCCGATCTCCACATTCTATGCGCGCCGGATCAGGCGCATCTTCCCGGCTCTGATCGCGGTGCTGCTGGTCACCGCCGCGATCGGCTGGGTCATCCTGTTGCCCCCGCAGTTTCGCCTGCTGGGCGAGAACATCCTCGCCAGCGTCTTGTTCGCGTCCAACCTGCTCCAGCTCGGGCAGCTCGGTTATTTCGCGCCGCTCGCCGCCGAAAATCCACTGCTGCATCTCTGGTCACTCGGCGTCGAGGAGCAGTTCTACATTTTCTGGCCGTTGGCACTCGGCCTGCTGGTGCGCTCGCCGCGCCGCCGGCTGTACATTCTCGGCGCGATTGTGCTGTCGCTCGCTGCCAGTGCGGTGCTGGTCGTGACGCATCCGGACTGGGCGTTCTACGCGCCGTTGCCGCGCGCCTGGGAGCTGTTGATCGGCGGGCTGGTGGCCGAAGCCAATCTGGTCAGGAAGAGCAGCAGCCACCTTCTCGGCGGGATCGGCCTTGCCGCTATCGCAGCGTCCGCGCTGTTGTTCGATCGCGCGATGCCGTTTCCGGGGATGTTGGCGCTACTGCCCGTCGCCGGCGCCGCATTCGTGATCGTCTCGCCGAACGCCTTGACGAACCGCCTGTTGCTGTCGAGCCGGCCCGCCGTGCTGCTCGGTCTGATCAGCTATCCGCTCTATCTCTGGCACTGGCCACTCCTGACCTATCTCGGGATCGTGCGGCATGGGGTGCCGAATTTCCTCGAGATCTGGGGTGCGATCCTCGCTGCAACCGTGCTGTCGATCCTAACCTTCCGTTTCATCGAACAGCCAATCCGCAATCGTCGTGACGTGGTGCCGTCCCTGTCGATTGCACTCTGCTCGGTCGGCATGATCGGAACGGCCATCGTCATCTCGGCGGGAGTTCCGTGGCGCTTTCCGACAGAACTGCAGGCGGTCGCGAGCGTGAGCACCGACGACAATCCCGCCTTCAGGGATCGCTGCTTCCTCGAAGCGCCCGGCAGCGGTTTCGACGCGGGCTGCATCGCGCCGGGCGACGAGCCGCTGCTGGTGCTGTGGGGCGATTCGAATTCGGCAGCGCTCTATCCGGCGCTCGCGGAAGGCGCACAACGCGCCGCGTTCCGTGTCGGCCGCTTCACGGCGCCCGGCTGTGCGCCGATCCTCGATGCCGGACCGAACGCCGGCTGCACCGCCAGTAACGGCAAGGCCTTTGGCCTGATCGCCGCAGCTCGGCCCGCCATCGTCGTGCTGCATGCGATGTGGGGCTTCGACAACGACCTGAAGAAGCTCGGCGGCACCATCGCCGTGCTTCGAAGCGCCGGGATCGCGCGCGTCGTGATCGTCGGGCCGCCGCCGGTCTGGAAGCGCACGCTGCCGCATGCGGTCATCAACCACTACCGCTTCTCGCATGAACTGCCGGACCGGCTCGGCTCCGGCGTCTCCGGTCCTGCCGAGGACGAGCTGATGGCCGACTTCGGCAAATCGGCCGGAATTGGCTACGTCTCGCTGCGCAAGGTGCTCTGCGACGTGCGGCAACAATGCCTGGTCCGTACGCCGGAGAGGGAGGTGATTGCCACCGATACGATCCACCTGTCGCCGGGTGGCGCAAGGCTGGTGCTCGGTGTCATCGGTGGGGAACTGTTCCGGACGGCTGGCGCTCCCTAACGGAATCGAACCGCTCTCTCCACCGTGAAAGGGTGGCGTCCTGACCGCGCAGCCTGCTGGCGGAGCTGCCAGAGTTCGGCAGGCTCGACGGTGAAGCGATTGATGCGCTTGGCGCGCTAGCTTCGCGCGTATATGAAAGCGTGCAGACGAAACGCAGCGTGTTGCCGGTTCTTGCGGTCGGCTGAGGGATGCCGCATGGGTTGCCCTGGTGACGGGCCCGGGATACTACTGTCGCCCAGATGCAATTAGACGTCAGCGGCAATCGCCCCCAAAACCTAGAGTACCGCCGGGATATCGATGGGCTGCGCGCCATTGCCGTGGTCACGGTTCTCCTGTTCCACTACGGTGCTCCGCTCCGAGGGGGATTTACCGGCGTCGACGTGTTTTTTGTGATCAGTGGATTTCTGATCACGCAGGTCCTGGTCAACGAGATCGCGGCCGGCACGTTTTCGGTTCTGGCGTTCTACGATCGGCGTATGCGGCGTATCCTGCCGGCGCTGTTGATGATGCTCGCCACCAGCCTCATGGCGGGTCTGGTGTTGCTCTTGCCGGGAGAGTACACGCATCTCGCCTCGAGCGCGGCGGCTGCTGCGTTCGGCGTGTCGAACTTCTTCTTCCTGGCCCACACCGGCTACTTCGACCAGACTGCGGATCTCATGCCGCTCCTGCACACCTGGTCGCTTGCGGTCGAAGAGCAATTTTACCTGGTGTGGCCGTTACTGCTGTTCGTGCTCGCACAGAGCCGCTCGCGGCTTGTCATGGCCGCTGGAGTTGCCGTCTTGGTGGTGGCGGTGTGTGCGGCCAGCATCTTCTATTTCCGCGTCGATCCCAAGAGCGCGTTCTACATGGCGCTGCCGCGATCCTGGGAGCTCGCGATCGGCGCGCTCCTCGTGTTCCTGCCCGCGATGAACCGCGTGGCGGGCGAAATCGCAGCGGTCGCCGGACTGATCCTCATTGCGATCGGACTGACCCTGTCGCCTTCCAAGTTTCCCGGTGTGTTTGCCCTCTACCCTTGCATCGGGGCGGCGCTGATCATCTGGCCCCGCGCTCAGGAAACGACGTCGAGCCGCGTCTTGGGCGTGCTGGCGCCGATCGGGCTCATCTCCTACAGCCTTTATCTCTGGCACTGGCCGATCTGGGTGTTCTACCGGATCTACATCAACAACGGTGTCCCGACCCCGGGCGAGGCGATCGCGCTCTGCGCCGCGTCGTTCGCCATCGCTGCGATCTCGTATCACTATGTCGAGCAGCCATTTCGCAAGCGACGCTGGCGTCCTCTTCGCACGGTAGGCGCAGGTATTCTGAGCATGCTGGCGATCCTCGGCGCGTCGTTCTACATCAGCAGCGCAAGCGGACTTCCGCAGCGCCTGCCGCTGGAGGCGCAGCCGATGCGAAGTTACGAGACCATGCATAACTGGCCTTGCAAGGCTGTTCCGATCAAGGAAATGGCAGGCTCATATTGCGTTTTCGGCGCGCCCTGGGACAGCGCGAAGCGCAAGTCGGTGATCTGGGGCGACAGTCACGCAGAGCATTTCGCGCCGATCATTGAGGCGATTGCCGTGGATCCGGAGCGGTCCTACCTCGTCTTCGCTACATGTTCGGCGATCCTCGGCGATGAGAATTACATCATCTCGATCGATGTGCCGGACTTCCGGCAACGATGTGAGCGATCCCATGCGCACGGACTGAACTTGCTCCAGCAGGATATGCTGGTTGATGAGGTCATCGTGACGTCAAAGTGGCCAGAGTTGCCCAGGCGGGTAGGGAAGGGCGACGAGAGGGCCGGACTGGAGGCCATGCGCCGTGCACTCGTGAAGTTCATCGAAGCGATGTCAATCTCAGGCCGGCGGTTCGTTGTGATTGGGAGCGAACCCGAATTTTCCCAGAATGTCATAGGATGCGCGCATGCCACCGTTGCAAAGCTCTGGAGGGCGCCCTGTAACGCGGTGGGCGCGTCGTCCGACGCACCTGCAGACCTGCAGGGGTCGGCATCCGTTGACAACATGCTCGACGAGGTTGCGCGGGGGCTGCCCAATGTCGACCTGGTTTTTCCGGCGCGAAAACTCTGCAGATCGAATGGCTGCAAAGTCGATCTCGATGGCGAGTTTCTCTACCTCGATGCCAATCACCTTCGTCGCAACCTGACTCGTCAGACCAGACGCGACTTCGCCGACACGATCGGCCTTACAGACGTGCTGCTCGCGCGCGAGCGGCGCGATGAGCGGACGAACTGATCGCATCCAGCGTTCACGCGCCGGGATCTGGCATGCGGCGTCGCCGTTCGATCGGCTGCCTTTCACGCGGCCGGGCAGCGAAGCGCGTCATCCATGATTGCCGCGATCTCTAGTGGCCGTAGCCCACATGCTGCGGCCGGTCCGTCCAGGGATCGATGCACGCGCCGGCATTTGTGCTGAGCAAATGACGGTTCCGCGCGAAGTGCGCGCGCCAAGGTACGTCGGATGGGATGATCACGAAGGTTACGACGTCGCGGTGCTCGCGGAGCGGCGAAGTTGCCTTGTGCAGCACTTGGCCGTTCTCGAACAGGATACGCGTGCCCGGCGGCCCTTCGATGACGTCAGTCGTCGCACCGTTCTCGAGATCGGCCTGGACACGCTGGATCTGGCTTCGGTTCCGAAAGCCCTTGGCCCTGATGTCGTCGCTCAGCGACTTCTTCTTGAGCCGAAATGCGCCGGTATCCTCGACGACGTTGTCCAGATAGACCATGAGCTTGATCTCCGGCCCCGGACAATTGTCCAGATGCCAAAGAAAACTCGATTGCGGCTTCGATGGCGTCGGCAGCGTCCGGTAGAAATAGATCCCGAAAATCTTGAAATGCGACTGGTAGTAGCTCTCCAGCACCTGCTCCATCTGGGCATCGAAAACGTCGGCAACGGACGGAATCCGCTCGACGCCGTCGATCATCCGGAACAGACCGTCCATGATCGTGTACCGGTTCGCCGGCACAGCGAAGGCGTCATCGGTCTGTCGCGCCAATCCGTCGCCGTCCAACGTCTGCGGCGGTGGCAAGACGATATATCCGTCCTTTTGGAATTGCTGCGCCAGCGCGGTATCGCCAGCGGAAATTCCATTTGGCTTCCAGCCTTTGCGCACCTCAGCCTGGTATTTCGCGTATCGCAGATTAACGGCCAAGGGCTGGTTATTGCGGAACAGCTTGTCGCGCACGGCATGCCGCATCTCATATGCGGCCACCTTCAGCTTTCTCATGCAGCACACCCCGGAATTGAGTGATCTGGAGGTATCCTGCAAGCATTGGGCGAGTCAACCGGACCGGCCGCTAGTAGTTGCGCGCGATTCCCCATGACTGGCTTCGGCGGCATGGCGCTCCCTAGCGGAATCGAACCGCTCTCTCCACCGTGAAAGGGTGGCGTCCTAACCGATAGACGAAGGGAGCAAACGCAGGGCCCTGCCGCTTTCCGCGGCACGGCCGCTGGCCGGCCGAACGGGGCCCGGCGGCTTGCAGCGGGCGAACGTATAGTGGCCTTTGCGCTCCCGGGCAAGCCGTTCGGGATCGGTCTTTTGCGCCCGGTGGATAGCGCCGGGGCCGGGAGCGATAGGGCGGCGAATTCAACGGTTTCTTAGGGTTCCCTGAGTAGCGCTGGAGGAGGAGATTGTCCGATGCCACCGCCAAAGAAGCGCGCCGCCCGCAAGCTGCTGTCGCAGCACGCCTGGATCACGCTCGACGGCGGATTCGCGGCGCGGCATTGCCTGGTCCAGGACATCTCGGACACGGGCGCCAAGATCACGATGGACGAGGATGCGAGCCAGCTTCCCGGCGTGATCCGGCTGGCCTTCGCCCGCGACGCGCGCACCGGGCGGAGCTGCCAGGTGGTCTGGCGCCGGGGCAAGTCGGCCGGCATCAAGTTCCTCTGACATCGCGCCGCAGCAAGCCCAATGGCGCACAGGCCCCGTCCGGGCTACAAGGCGGCGATGCGCATGCCGCTCCTGATCCTGATCTCGCTCATGGCCACGCCCGCGATCGCGGCCGAGAGCCTGCGCCTGCCGCCCGCCGGACGGCCGGGCAAAGCGGCGGACAAGGAAATCGGAAAGACGCTGCCGCTGAAGGGCACGGCCGGGGCGGCCCGGGCGGGCTCCTGCGCCTCCTACGGTCCGCGCTTCGTCATGGTCGAGGGCACCGGGACCTGCGTGAAGGTCGGCGGCTCGATCAGCGTCGACACCACCGTCAGGCGCTGAAGGCCCATGCCCGCGGATCTGTTGCGGCTCGACCTCATCGTCCCCGTGCTGATGTATTGCGCGCTGCTGTGGTGGGTCGGCCGCGGCCTCAGCTGGACCGCGCGGCTGGCGACCGGTGCGGTAACGCTGGTGCTGATCATCGTCGTCCTGCTGGTCGAGCGGGGCTGGCGCTAGGGGCATGATGCAAAAAATTGAAAAACAACCCCATGCACAGTAGCCAACCCACGCTAAACGCTCAGCATTTGCCGCTTAGGATTTAGCGAAACAGAGCTTGACGCGTCGGGCAAAACACGGGCATGATGCCATCTTCGAAAGATGCGGCCGATGGATCGGGCGGCTTGCTCGGGCATCATGTCCGCTCTCTCGCCCGGCGACGCCCGCGAGAGGCGTCAACGCAAAGCCGCTGCGCCACGACGGCGATTTCTCGCACCATCATCGCAACTTACGGAGCGCCGGCAGTCACGACATCGGCGGCGCGACGAATTGTGCAAAGCCAGGCCGCTTGCCGAGCTCGGCGAGCCAGCGCGTGAGGTGCGGCTGTGCCGGGCGGCTGATGCCTTCGACGCCGAGCCAGCGCCGCGCATAGGAGCCGATCGCGATGTCGGCGAGCGTGAACGCATCGCCATCGATGAAGCGGCGCGAGGAGAGCAGGCGGTCGGCGATGGCCCAGACCTCGGCGGCGGCATCGGCATCGCGCTGCACCTGGATCATGTCGCGCTCGGCGGGCGCGGTGCGCACGATGCCCCAGAACACCGGACGGTCGACCGGCTGCACCGCCGATAGCGTCCAGTCGAGCCAACGGTCCACCGAGGCGCGTAGCTTCGGCGCCTGCGGATAGATCGGCGTGCCATCTCCGTGCGCGAGACAGAGATAGCGCATGATCGAATTGGACTCCCACAGCACGAAGTCGCCCTCGACCAGCGTCGGGATCCGCGCATTGGGGTTCATCGCGAGATAATCGGCCTCGCGGGTCTTGCCGTATTGCATGCCTGCATCGATGCGCTCATAGGCGAGGCCAAGCTCGGTGAGGCACCACAGCACTTTCTGCACGTTGACCGAATTGGCGCGGCCCCAGATCGTCAGCTTGGAGTCAGGCATGAGGCGTCTCCCGCGGCGTTGTTGCTTGCACGGGTGATAGCGGAATTTGCCGTTTGGAGATGCGCGATTGCCGCGCGCCCCTCATGCAAAAAGCTCCGCCATGGGCGGAGCCTTCATTGCAAAATCGTACCTGACGCTCAACGGCCGAAGAACA
This sequence comes from Bradyrhizobium sp. 1(2017), assembly GCF_011602485.2. Taxonomy (NCBI): domain Bacteria; kingdom Pseudomonadati; phylum Pseudomonadota; class Alphaproteobacteria; order Hyphomicrobiales; family Nitrobacteraceae; genus Bradyrhizobium; species Bradyrhizobium sp. 1(2017). The sequence goes on from NZ_CP050022.2 coordinate 3,999,234, forward strand.
ACCACAGCAGAATGATCACGGGGATCGGCACGCCAAGCATCCACAGCAACAGCCCTCTTGCCATCGCATCCTCCTCCAATCGGTTTCGTGAAAGGAGAACGTCGGGCGAGGGGCCTGGTTCCTGCCGGTGTCTTACCAATGACCAGTGTTCGGCATCGACGTCCAAGGCTCCTGCGGCGGCTTCGGATCGCCCTTCTGCAAGAGCTCGATCGAGTGCAGGTCCGGCGAGCGCACGAAAGCCATGTTGCCGTCGCGCGGCGGCCGGTTGATGGTGACGCCGGCCTTTTGCAGCTTCTCGCAAGTGGCGTAGATGTCGTCGACCTCGTAGGCGAGATGACCGAAGAAGCGATCTTCGCCGTACTTCTCCTCGTCCCAATTATAGGTGAGCTCGACCAGCGGCGCGCCGCGCGTCTGCGGCTGCTTCTTCAGCGCCTCAAGATCGTCCGCCGAGCACAGGAACACCAGCGTGAAACGCCCCTTGTCGTTCTCGATCCGCCGCACCTCCTTCAAGCCCAGCGCATCCTGATAGAATTTCAGCGCGACATCGAGATTGCGCACGCGCAGCATGGTGTGGAGGTATCGCATGGTTGTTGCTCCCTTGGATGGACGGGGTTTTGCTTTGGGCCGGGACGGCGAGGGAGTGAGAGATAGCAGGAATTGGGGAGGAGGGGCAGGGGGCAGAGGCAAATGTGCGTGAGGACGTTGCGGGAGTTGAGCGAAAGCGCAGCGTGACGATCGCAGCGACAGTGAAGGAATTTGGCCCATCGCAGAGAAGCTGAATGCGAACAGGAAGTGCCAACCGAAACGCGATCCGATCCAGCACTACGCCGACGTCGAATATCGTAACCTCGCCTCCCAAGAATTACGCGCAGGCATATTCAAAGGCCGAGCCACAAAGGAACGTGTCGTTCGTGATCGCGTTCTGCTTCACAGAGTAAGTGGAGTACCGGCATGCCGGATCGCGCGAGAGAAGCCGTCGAACAGGCGCGGGCCATTCTCGCAAGTTACGTCGAACCGGGATCGCGCGACTGCAACAGGACGATCAACAATCTGCTGAATGTTCTCGATGACCAAGAGCTCATCGAGGCCATGGAGAGGGAAGATGCGCAAGGCGCTGGCAGAACTACGTGAGGACGAACGGCACGCGTTGCTTTACCTGGCTGATCTCGGCACCGCGGTATGTCTTTCCGGTCTGATCGTCAGCATCATCAATCTTGTCGGGGACCTGTTTTGACGAAGCCCGATTGCCCCCGTTGGGCATCGGCTTCGTGTGCGAAACCGTCCTGGCCGCGCCGGGACCGGCTGGGCCTTCTCATTCGCACGAATTGAGCTTGCGGCCATTCTTCAAGACGCCCGCCGTCTGCGGGCTCCTTAGCTTATTAGCCCCATCCCAATCCCTCACGCCGCCTTTTCGACGCCCTTCGCGATGATCTCGACTTCGAAATAGCCCATGTCGCGGAGCTCGGCGGCCTTCTTCTCGGCCGCTTCCTTGGTGTCTCTCTTCAAAATGATCTGGCCCGCTCCGTCGCGGGCGCAAACGAAATATGGCATTTCCGATTCCCAATTTCGTTTGCATACACATGGAACCGGGTTCCCGCAATTCTACGGCTCACGCCTTCAGCCCGGCCTTTTGCCGCATCTTGTCGAACAGTGCGGAGGCCTCGGCCTTGGTCAGCTCGTCCTTGGGCGGGGGGTCTCGTGGGCCTGCTCGGCGAGGGTCTTGCGGTCGGATTCCTGGACCCAGTCATCGGGTCGTCGCCGGAAACCCAGTTTTTCGGATCTTTCCGGGTGTTGTCGGCCATCGCACATCTCCTATTCCGTTTTCCGTCCAACGTCGGACTCGACTTTTTGTTCGGCTTTTGTTCTCATATCTCATCTTCAAATCGCGAGGCGGAACATGCCGGACCTGGACTATGTCAGGCGGGAAATCGAACGGATGCGCATCCAGATCGGACGGCAGCGGAAGGAGGTCCTCCAGTTGCAGCGCGCGGGTCTCGGGACGGCCTCGGCCGAAGCCCTGCTGTCGCGGATGGAGGCGAAGGTCGACGATCTCTGCGCGCAACGCGACGCGCTGAAGGCGGCGCAGCCGCGCCCGACCAGGGGCAGGGTGCTCGGGGGGCGGACATGGTGAGCAGGCGCTGGTTTGACGACGAGAGAGAGCTGTCGCCCTTCCTGACCGCGCTCGAGGACGTTCGCCGCAGGGCGACGCGGGAAGGGTGGTGCTATGCCCACGTTCAGGCCATCATCGTGGCGATCGATCAATACGCGGAAGCCGCGACCGGCAACCGCGAGTATTTTCTGAACAAGCCGGTCTCGATCGGTGAGAGCAGAAAAGCCGCGGACGTTCCGTGAGCGCTTTGGCGCCGTGACTGCAACGCCCGGAAGCATCGCCCGTTGCGATGCTCGCACTCAAACTGCGATGATCGTGCATCGGCTCGGGAGAGCGGCGCTGACTGGCAAGTGATGCGATGCGCATTCCGAAAGCGGAACGTCGATCGCTTGAGAGCTTGTTAACCGACCGCGCTCAGGATGCCGCTCCAAATTGGAGGGGACAGCGACATGTCAGATCTGGAACAAGCGATCCGCGAGCGTGCTTACCAGCTTTGGATGGACGGCGGTGCCGAGCACGGCCACGCCGAACGGCATTGGCTCGAAGCTCAGCGCGAAATCCTCGCCACCTCTCTGGGCGCGGTGGCGCGGGTCTCGACGGCGAACTCCGGCAAATCGAAAACGAAATCTGCAGCTTCGCGCAAGAAGCGCCGCGCCGCCTGAAAAGATGCGGCGCTTGCTTCACGAAACCGAGTGAACCGAAGCGCGAGATGATCTGGTCCGGCCGGAGGAGGCAGCCTTCCGGGCGGCAGAAGCACCTCGGGTCTTTCCGGGCTTGGCATGAACTTCGGATATGATCCCGTTCTGCTCATCGAATTGCTTCAGCCACGCTTCGATGTATCGCGGGTCGTCAGGACAAAGCTGTTCAAGCAAACGAAGGTTCTGCGCTCTGAATTCCACGAGGGTTTTCGACATCATGGCTCCTCAAAACCTTGCCCGCCGAGAAGGTGCGTGGAAGGGATCGCCGGGTCAACGGCAAAGAGGGGCTTGAAATCGCAACTGAGCTGATGCAGCGCGCAACGGCAAAAACTCCGCCGGGGGAAGCGGCGTTCTCTGTCGGGGTGAAGTTTGGGGACGCTTCAGCTGCAAGACGTTCGAGCCGGCGGAGAGTTCAAAGGAAACGCACGGGGTGGCCGGAAACGGGACGCGTGAACTTCGGCCGAGCCAGGGGCGACCAAACGCCATGCTCCAAGCCCTGCTTAGCGCGATCGTGGATCTGGTCCTGTCTGTCGCATGGAGCGCCATCGTGCGATTGCTCGGCCTGGAAAACGTCGTGGAGATCGCGACGGCAATCCTCGGGCTCAGCTGTATCGTGATCGGCTTCACGGTGTTCCTGCTGGGGTACTGAAAACAGCGCGCTTGCAGCCACAAGCTCATGGACGGTGCCGGCGGCCTGATCGCCGGCCGGCACTGAGTCTGCGATTACAAATCCGTAAGTCAGTTGAAAAACAGCGCCTTGGAATTATCTCTGGGTCAGGCGGCAGCGTAACAAGCCGCTCCTCAACTGACACCCAGCCGCCGCGCTCAGAACCGGCGAAGCTGGGTCCTTTGACATTCCCGCGACTGGCCCCGCCTCACTGGCCTCAGAGGCAACGCCCATGGCTACCCGCACGTACAATCACGAACGCTGGTCGGAAGATGACGACCGGCTGCTCCGGTCCATGTGTGAAACCGGCAAGAGCCTGACCTTGATGATCGTGAAGCTCAAGCGTCCGATCGCCTCGATCAGATCGCGTGCGATCGAACTCGGCCTCAACCTGCCGGGCACCCGCATCGGTCTGCGTCGCAAGAGCCGGAGCGCCTAGACCGGCGCGGCGGTCACGCCCGCGCCCCGTCCGCAAATCAGGCCGCAACCCGTTGCTCGACGGGCGCGGTCAGGTATTTGAGCACTTCCGCATGCTCGAGGTCGGGGACCGCGATGGCCGTGTGGCTGTACATCGCATGGCTGCGCGAGCTTGCGATCCTGTCCAGGACATCCTTGCCTTTGACGACGTGCAGGCCCATGCCGTCTCCGGACGGGAAGATCGCAAGCACCACGTCATAGGCGGCGATGACGGCACGCAGCGCTTCCGCCTTGTCTTCGGCAACGTCGACGAAAATGCGCACATCAGCCGCGAGTTCACGCAGCTCGTTAAAATCCAGCACTGTGGGGTACTCCAACGCAACGATACTGACGCGAGATTGGAGGCGTTAGGTTACCGAAGTCTCAACAAGGCGTGCCGGGCCACAAGTTTCACGACGAGGTGACCGGCTGCGCTCTCAATGCGCCATGAGATCGGGATGACGCGTCATTGCGCTTTGCGAAGCCGGGCCTCCGCGGCCTCGTCCACGAGGCTCAAGGTGGTCCCGTCATAGCTCAGCTTGAACCCGCGGCCGACGATCCATGTCCATCCCTCGCGCTCTTTGATCGCCGAAGCGTTGAACTGGTCGGAGATCGATTTGACGGCAGCGTCCTGCGGCCCCGGATTGTTCAACTCCGCATTGACGCGCCAGATCGGATGCTTGGCGTCGGCATCGTCACTGTAGACCGTGACCTTGGCGCCGTTGATCTCGCATTCGAGGGTGTACGAGCCTCGGGTCTGGCGGCAAAGATAATGGCGCTGAGTGACGAGCTTGGAGGCCTCGTCAAACGTCATCCCGGGCGAGAAGCCGAACATGTCCGACTTCTTCACGACGGCCAAGGAGGCCGGCTTCAGGAAGCCTGGCTGGATGGCGACGATGGCTGCAACAGCGACAACGACCAGGCCGGCGAGAACGATAGCAACCTTCATGAGCCCCCCACGAGAAACCATTCGACCATATAGCAGCCGCCGCCCTCAACCGGGCCCCAAAAGCGAAAACCCCGCCTGGGGGAAGCGGGGCTCTCTGGTGGGGTGAAGCTTGGGGACTTCATGAATAAGACGCACCGGGGCGCAAATGGTTCAAAAAAAACGGTACATGCCGCGGCATCGTTCACAGGAAGTCGGGGAACCCCAGGGAAGCCCTGCTTGCGTTTTGGGCCTCGATAGGCTCTAAGCCCCGTCACTTCATGACCTCTGGCATGAATCAGAAGCGCGCCTCCGCGGGATCCCAGCCGCGTCCACGGCAGAGTTATTCGCGCACCCTTCAAAGGAATTCAGAACATGGCGAAGATGACGAAGACCCAATTGATCGATGCAATTGCGGAAGGCACGCAGCTGTCCAAGAACGACGTGAAGTCGGTGATCGAGTACATGGCGACGGTCGGCTATAAGGAGCTCAACGAGTCCGGCGAGTTCGTCATTCCTGGCTTCGTGAAGATGTCGGTCGTCAACAAGCCGGCGACCGAAGCCCGGATGGGCGTCAATCCCTTCACCAAGGAGCCGATGCAGTTTGCGGCAAAGCCCGCAAGCAAGTCGGTCAAGGCCTCACCGCTGAAGGTAGCCAAGGACGCTGTCTAGGCAAAAGAAAAACCCCGCGCTTTCGCACGGGGCTCTCTTGGCTGACGGCATTGGGATTTCAGCGCCTGGCCGTCAGCCGTGTCCCTAACTTAAGGTTGAAAATCCAAAAAGCAACAGCGCCGCGATGACGGAGTATGTTCGTCAGGCGGCGCTGCCGTATGACTGGGCGCTGAAATCCCCAGCTTCCATAGGTCCGCGCCGTCCGGAAAAGGTTCAAGGCGCCGCGCCCCGGAATTTCGCAGGCGGGGACTGGACTTTTTGTTCTCATTTTGTTCTAGTTGGTCATCTTCTTTGGGAGGTGATTCATGACCGTCGAGAAACAGCGCGAAGTGATCAGGCTCTGGAACGAACTCAGGAAGCTCGAGGGGCCGGCCGCGGAAGAGCTCCGTATCCAGATCCTGGAATGCTTTTCGGAGAAGGGCAAAGCGAAGCGCGCGGCGTGATCGGGATCGGCGGAGCGCGTTGCCGATATCTTGGAACGAACGTCTGACGTCAGCGTTCGCGCAGCATGACATGCCCGCAATGCGCCAAGCCGATGGCGGCGAACTCACCCAACAGTTTTCAGTGCGAGCCGTGCCGCGAGATCGTCATCGTGTTCGCGGTCGTCTCGAAATTCTTGCCGCCGAAAATGGCGCCGCCGAAGAGTCATGCACCGAAGCCTTGACGGCGCCTGCCTTCATCGATCGTTAGGATTTGCGTTTCCCCGAGCTTCCGACTCCGATTCGTTCTTTGCGAACGAAATGGAGTCGCATGCAGAACAAGCCGTGGCTTCTGTGTCGATGCGGGACATGTGCGTCTCGGCGAGCTTTCGCAACAGGCCTGCGATGTTGCCGGCCCCGCGGCTGGCGCGAAGTCGCTCCGTCTGCGGCGGGCGAGAAGGGCGTCACCCGATTGAACCTACGCGGCGCGTGCACACCGCTTGTTAAGAGTTGCTGCGCACCGATTTCTTCGATTCCGATTCGTTCTTCGCGAACGAAGAGGAGTCGAAGCCGGAACGAAGCGGGGCAGGGAGTGAAGGGCAGCGCCGGTCTACGCGATGCGCGGACACCGAGCTGCGAAGGCAGGTGCAACTCCTAACGAAAGCTTGTGCGAAAGCCGATAACCCTATTCGGTTAGGTTAAAAGCCCAATCGCGTTGCGCTTGCCGCTGCTTGGGATAGGTGTCTTGGCAAGGACAATCAAGAAACGACCTTTGCCAGAAGCAATTTTGCCATGACGCCATTTTCAAAGCCGTCCTTTTATCAAGGCGATCGCCACACCTACCGGCGCGTCGCCATCGTCGGCACGCTGTTCTGTCTCGCTTTCGTGGTGATCAGCTTTTCGCTGCGGCCGCAGGTCGAGGACACGCGTGTCGCGGTCAAGGCCGACCGGCTGGTGCGTACCGCAGGGCAGGCGCCGCGCGCGAACTAGCTCTTCTCGCAGAGCCGATCGTCGGCCGACCTGTCAGATGACGTGCCGCCGCGCGAGGCGAGCGCCACGAAGCCGGCATAGCCGGACAGGTTGAGCAGGACTTCGAGCCACACAGGCATTGTCGGGCCTCATCTGTCTCAAGACAATTGCAACGTGTGCGCGAACCCGTTGTTCCGTGCGCAGCCAAAATGGCTCAAAGAGGCGAGGACGGATCGAGCTTGCGTCCCAGGGCCGCGACGGACTCGCTCGACGGCTGCTCTTTCAGGAACTCGGCGATGGCCAGTGCCAGCTCGCGGTCGCTCATCGGCGTCGGCGGCGGGCGCAGCGTGCCAACGCCGAAATTGCGGACGATCTGCTCGTAGTGCTGATCGTCGGATTTGGGCACGAGCCGGCGGATACGGGCCAGCAAAGCGGATAGCGGCAATCTGTCCTCCTCGATCGTCGGCCCCGCTGGCAGCGGTGATCGTCTGCTGCCATCTCTCCCGTGAAACTAAAAACCCCGCCAGCACCGCGGAGGATGCTGACGGGGTCTTCGTGCTGTCGCCTCAACCCGGATGGCGGAGGCTTCCGCACTTGAAACATCAATCCGTGTCGCAAGTGTTCGTTCCCGGCGGCCCAATGTTTTTTTGAGCGCTTCGGGTTCCATGCTTCACGCAACCATCGCAGGCCGCCGCCGTTATCTCCGCGAGACGCGCGAAGGAGGAAAAGCATGAAGAAGACACTGGCAGTTCTGGCCACCGTCGCAGCCGTCGGCGTGACCGCGGTCGCGGCGCCTGCGCCTGCCGAGGCACGCGGCCGCGGCATCGGTCCGGGCCTCGCATTCGGCCTTGCCGCCGGCGCACTCACCGCAGGCGCGGTCGCCGCATCGCAACCGTACGGCTATTACGGCCCGAGATACGGATATTATGACGGCCCCGGCTACTACTACGGACGGGGTCCCTATGCTTACGGTGGCGGACCGTACTATCGGCACCATTACCGGCCCTACTGGTAGTTCCACATAAACGAAAAGCCCGGAGCGATGCTCCGGGCTTTTTTCGTGCGCGTGATGTCACGCCTAAGGCCAGAGCGAGGGACGTTCAACCTTGCGGGCGTTCTCCAGCGTCGACACAAAATATTCCTCGCGTTCGCGCTTGAATTTTTCCTGCGTGGCACGGAAGGCGGCGACACGGGCGGCGATTTCTTCGCGTTCGCGCTCTTTGCGTTGTTCGTCTTCGGTCATGTCAAATCCCCTCTACACCTGAGTATGTGCACTTGAACTCAAGCGCTGCCGCCGCAATCACGTTGAGTCGCGTCAACACATCCATTGGTGCTTCGGAATGGGGCGTCAATGGGGAGGAGGCATTGCAGGATTGTGATATGCGAAGGGCGGCAAGACTTGCCTACCCTGTTTCTCTTCGCTCTTTTTCCACGCTGGACGAGAGCGTCAACAATCTTGCCGCTTGCCCGCCTTGCGGCTAGCGCAAACAGACCGGGAGCAGCGCGTGATTGCATCGGATCTTCGCAACGGCGTCGAACGACTGGGCGACATGATCGCCGCAGCGAAGAGGATCGTGCCGTTCACCGGCGCCGGCATCTCGACCGAATGCGGCATCCCCGACTTCCGCTCGCCGGGCGGAATTTGGACGCGCAATCGTCCGATCCCGTTCGACGAGTTCGTGGCGAGCCAGGAGGCGCGCGACGAATCCTGGCGCCGGCGCTTTGCGATGGAGGAGGTGTTCGCGGCGGCAAGGCCGGGCCGGGGTCACCGCGCGCTGGCCTCGCTGTACCGCGCCGGCAAGGTTCCCGCGGTCATCACCCAGAACATCGACAATCTGCACCAGGCTTCGGGACTGGCCGCCGAGCACGTGATTGAACTTCATGGAAATACAACCTACGCGAGATGCATCGGTTGCGGGCAGGCCTATCAACTCGACTGGGTGAAGCGTCGATTCGACGCGGAGGGTGCCGCGCCCAACTGCACGTCGTGCGACGAGCCGGTGAAGACCGCCACGATCTCGTTCGGCCAGATGATGCCCGAAGACGAGATGCAGCGCGCAACCGCACTGTCGCAAGCCTGCGATCTCTTCATCGCCATCGGTTCCTCGCTGGTGGTATGGCCCGCGGCGGGCTTTCCGATGATGGCAAAGAACGCAGGCGCACGACTCGTGATTATCAATCGCGAGCCGACGGAGCAGGACGACATCGCCGATCTCGTCATCCACTACGACATCGGTGAGACTCTCGGGCCCTTTGTCGCAAATTGAGGCAGCAGTTTGATTCGCGGCAGTGCAAGCTGTTCATAGGTTCCGGCGAATCTCTTTTTTGTCTATGCCTCGCAACCGGGAGTGTTATCTTTTGATTCGAAAGATTCGCGTCGCGTCGAAGTGAGAACGTTCTCTTAAGACGCGTGATTCGAGCGCCGCCAATGTGGCGGGTTGCATGGCAGGTGTGGGGTCCGGGGTTATGGGGTCGTCGGACGGATTTGAGTCCAAGAAGCTTGGAGTTCCCGGACAGAGCACGTCGCCGGGGCGGTTGGCGCCGGGCGAGGGCGGCGGCGGCCGCGACACCGCGCTCAGTCCTTTCACCGGCCTCGGCGAGGCCAGCGCCAATCTCGTCGAGGTTCACGGCGTCATCAAATGGTTCGACGCCTCAAAGGGCTACGGCTTCATCGTTCCCGACAATGGCTGGCCCGACGTGCTCCTGCACGTTACCGTACTTAGGCGCGACGGCTTCCAGACCGCTTACGAGGGCGCCCGCATCGTCGTCGAGTGCATCCAGCGCGCCAAGGGCTATCAGGCATTCCGCGTGGTCTCGATGGATGAGTCCACAGCGATCCATCCGGCGCAGATGCTGCCACCGCGCACCCACGTCACGGTCACCCCGACCAGCGGCCTGGAGCGGGCCCAGGTCAAATGGTTCAACCGGCTGCGCGGCTTCGGCTTCCTGACGTGCGGCGAGGGCACGCCCGACATTTTCGTGCACATGGAGACGCTGCGTCGCTTCGGCATGACCGAGCTGCGGCCCGGTCAATATGTGCTGGTCCGGTTCGGGCCCGGCTCCAAAGGTATGATGGCGGCCGAGATCCATCCCGAGACCGGGTCGCCGGGCCCGCAGTCGCACTAGCGCGCCTATTCCCGCGATCGTGAGCAGAGGCGCGCCGGCTGGCTGGCGCGCCTCTGGCTTTTCTGGCGACCGCCGCGTAAGGACTGTTCCAGTCCCACGCCGCTGAGTGTCCCCATGAATTCCGATCGAAAGGCTACCTGGTCCGTTGCGAAGGGCTGGCTCGCCGCCATTCTCGTCGTTGCCGGCGTGGCGGCCGCAATCGGATCTGTCCGCGCCGCGACCTTCCAGCCGCTCGAGATCGTCACCAAGAACGGCGTGCAGGTGTTCTCGGTCGAGATGGCGACGACCGAGGAGGAGAAGCAGACCGGCCTGATGTACCGCAAGGAATTGGCCGACGGCAAAGGCATGCTGTTCGACTTCAATCCCGAGCAGGAAGTGTCGATGTGGATGAAGAACACCTACGTCTCGCTCGACATGATCTTCATCCGCGCCGACGGCCGCATCCTGCGCATCGCCGAGAACACCGAGCCGATGTCGACCAAGATCATCTCGTCGCGGGGCCCCGCCCGGGCGGTGCTGGAGGTGGTGGCGGGAACGGCGCAGAAATACGGCATCCGCCCCGGTGATCGTGTCGGCCATCCGCTGTTCGGCAGCAAATAGGCCGGGCAGGCGAGGGCATTGCCGGCCCGGCTGGCGCCTCCAGAATGCTTGCTGGCGCATTGGGAAGCGTGTATCGACGGGGCTCACCGGACATTCGGGGTATAGCGCAGCCTGGTAGCGCGGCAGTTTTGGGTACTGCAGGTCGTTGGTTCGAATCCAGCTGCCCCGACCAGTCCCGACGTTGAATCTTCTACACTTTCTCTGGCGATTCCGACCTGCTTGCGAACGCGGCGAGCCCCTGCGTTTCGGAACGCGACGACGTTTCAGAACAGCAACCAGTCGAAGAAGCGCCACGCGAGCCAGGCGAGGGCGCAGATCCAGCCCAGCATCGCGATTCCCGCGAGGCCGAGCCCGCAGAGTGCGAGCAGCGAACTTCCGGACTCCGGCGTCTCGGCAAGTTTCTCAGGCGTATCCACTCGGCTCACACCGTCCTCTTGCCTTGCCTCCAGTTCATTTCTCTCGGCTCGTTTGCGAAGGTTCACCGATGGCGCTCCAGCTCACATGGACGTGAGGCGTCGGCCCGTCCAGGCAGGCGGGTGCACGGTAATCGCAGACACGCTCGAATGCCCTGACAGGCGGGAAAAAGCTGCAACGCGTGGTCCGATGATTGGTTGCTGTCCGGCGAACGATGCGGCAATCGAATTTTCCGCGCATCCGCCGCCTGTTTCGGCCGTTCGCCGCGTTGATGGAGTGGGCCCCGAACGGGCCGTGCCCGTCGAGCTTCCTCGAGCGAGGTCTTCATGTCGATCAGCGCGATTGCTTCAACCAGTTCGGCGCCACGACGTCGACGTCCGCGACATCATCGACATCGTCCTCGCAAGCGCCGGGGCCTTAAAAGTGCGTGGAATTGCCGGGGCTCGTCGAACCTTTGGCTGCCGCCATAGACATATGTGTGTTGGGGATTTCAGCGCCCAATGTCTAAACGGACGCCGCCAAGCGATGATATTCCGCTTGCGCGGCGTTGCGCTTTTCAGGCGTCAGTCCTTGGCTCGGCCCTCAGCTCGAGGCCTGCCAGCCGGGCGGAAACGGCACGAACGGCCAGACCGTTTCGTTGTCGTTGGCGGCCTTCGGCGGCTCCTGGGCCGGCGTCTTCGCGGTCGGGACAGGCGCCGTCGATCGCAACGCCAGGCACAGACGTGCACATTGCAAATTCATTGTGGTCGCCCCAAAAGGTCAACTCATCTCAAAATATGTGTCGGGCTCAAAATCAACGCACACCCTCAAAACGGCGTGCTCTCAAATCGCGCACGCATTCTAGAAAAGTCGGCGCGGGCATTCAACTGGGGCTCGCCACTTGCGCGCGAGAAGTAAGGTTTACCGGTTAGGTTAAGGGCGAGCGGTTGTTGCCGCCGCCCTGGCGATCGTTATCAGATCGGGCCCGGCTCGCGACGGGCTGCCTGAAATCCGGGCTCACACAGAGTCACAGTTCGCCGCGACGCGCGTATCAGGCGAGTTCTGCGTCATGTCTTTCGATGGCAACTTCAAGACGGTTGGTCCGCAGTCCAGCTGGACCGAGATCTGGCATCTCTGGACCGTGATCGTGCCGCGCCGCTCGATCAACGGGCAGCTCGTTTACGGCAAGGTCTGGCGCCGCCACGACGGCCGCGACTGGATCTACAAGAAGTTCACCGAGTTCGACAGCGAAGAGGCGGCCTGACGACGGCATCGCCGTCGTCAGGTGCAAAGTCGCGGCCCTTGCCCTCAGGCGGCCTTCGCGGCAGTCGGCTTGGCCGGCGGCGGCTTCAGCGGCTTGTCCTGCTTTTTCGACCACGAGATGTAATAGGCCACCGTCGTCATGATCGCGATGCCGGCGATGCTGACGAAGATCTGCGCGAGCAGCGAGCCCGAGCTCATCGACAGCTCGAAATGGCCGACGAAGGACAGGAACACGCCGACGCAGAACACCGCGAGCGATTGCTGGCCGCAGACGATCAGCGGATCGAACACCTTCCATTCCAGGCCCGGCCATTCCTTCGGCACGAAGCGGATCACCAGGATCACGATCACGGCGAAGTGGATGAAGCGGTAGGGCGCGAGATTGGTCTTGTCGTTGGGGTTGAAGGCCGAGAACAGCCATTCCGGGAACATGCCGCCAAAGGTCGGGAAGCGGCCGGCCATGGTCATGATCAGCGCGAACAGCATATAGGCGAGGCACAGATAAAGGGTGATCGGCGAGTTGATCAGCGTCATCGATCGCCGCGCCCCGCCCATCGCGCACCAGGCGCCGAACACGAACAGCACCTGCCAGCAATACGGGTTGAAGTACCACTGACCAGCCGGATAGGCCGTCAGGTTCCAGCCGAACTGGCGCGCGGCGAGCCACAGCGCGATGGACAGCGCCATCGTCAGGTCGGGCTTGCGCAGCATGAACCACAACACCGGCGGAAACAGTCCCATCAGCACGATGTAGAGCGGCAGCACGTCGAGATTCAGCGGCTTGAAGCGCAGGAACAGGCCCTGGCGCAGCGTCTCGGTGGCGTTGTCGACGAGACCGGCGACGTTGAACTCGTTGATCATCTCGGAATCGCCGAAGCGCAGCGCGAGATAGCTGATCGAGGCGATGTAGATCACGAACAGGATGATGTGGGCGACGTAGAGCTGCCAGACCCGCTTGGTCAGCCTCGTGGCGCCGACGATGAAGCCGCGCTCCAGCATCATCCGCGCATAGACGAACGAGGCCGTGTAGCCGGAGATGAAGACGAACAGGTCGGCGGCATCGGAAAAGCCGTAGTTGCGCGTCGTGATCCAGTTCACCACGTTGTCGGGGATGTGGTCGAGGAAGATCGCCCAGTTTGCGACGCCGCGAAACAGGTCGAGCCGGAGGTCGCGACCCTTCTCGGGAAGCGTGGCGCTGACGTTCAGGAAGGCCATGCGACGGAAGCTTTCGAAGAGGACAGAAGCGGTGATTGCAGTGCGATGGGGACGCCCGGCGGGATCCCGGCGCGGAAGACGGGTACGCAATTGTCACGGTGCAGCATAATGACTATACCCATAGGCAAGGCACCTCGGGAGCCGGAATCACCGAACATTTCCCGAACGGTGTCTCTATACTATCCCTGAGGTTTCCACCAACTGCCACCGTGACGCATCGGAATAGCACGAAAAGACCAAGAGGCCCGGACCACCCATGACCGCACGCATATTCAAGCCCGCCAAGAACGCGATGCAATCCGGCAGGTCCAAGACGAAGGAATGGCAGCTCGATTACGAGCCGGAGCAGCCGCGTTCGGTCGAGCCGTTGATGGGCTGGACCTCGTCCGGCGACATGAAGCAGCAGATCACGCTGCGCTTCCACTCCAAGGACGAGGCGGTCGCCTATTGCGAGCGCAAGGGCATCGCCTACCAGGTGATCGAGCCGCAGGAGTCGGTGCGCCGCCCGGCCGCCTATGCCGACAATTTCTCGTTCCGGCGCGGCGAGCCCTGGACGCATTGATCCCAGGCAAACTCTATTCTTACGTACGTCACGCAGCCGAAGCCGCTTCGCTTCGGCGGGGCGAAGGCGCGGGCCTCCACGTTTCGGCGCGAGGGTGAAGATCGTGGATCGCCAGGACAGAGGCGAGCGGAAGCGACGCCGGCCCTGACGACGGGGGCGGCTAGCCGCCCGGGCCGAAGAACCCTTGGCAGCCATTTCCCCGCGTGCTTCGCTGCCCCGCATGACACGACCTTGGCGAGGGTAGGGGTATGGCGGGGCGTGACCAGCTCGACGGCGTCGATCTGAAGATATTGTCCGAGCTGCAGCAGGACGGGCGGGTTCGCAACAACGAGCTGGCGCTGCGTGTCGGCGTGTCCGCGCCGAACTGCCTGCGCCGGCTGAAATCGCTGTTCAGCCGCGGCGTGATCCGGGCGGTGCGGGCCGTCATCGATGAACGGCTGCTCGGCTATGAGGTGGTGTCGTTCGTCTCGATCCAGCTCGGCAGCCAGGCCCAGCCGGTGCTGGAGGCGTTCGAGAGCTCGATCGCCGTGATCCCGCGCATCCAGCAATGCTGGCGCATTTCGGGCGACACCGACTATCTCCTCAAATGCGTGGCGCCGAGTGTCGAGAGCATGCGCCAGCAGCTCCTGCATTTCGCCGCGATGCCCGATGTGAAGAACGTTCGCAGCTTCCCCGTGCTGGGTGTCGCCAAGGATGTGCCGCTGCCGTTGCAGGAGATCCCCCTGGCGACGCCGGCAGGATAGGGGATCCCGATATTTTCGCGCAGACAAACCGGAAGTTCGTGCAAGCCGAATTAAATGCATGACTCACTCACCTAACTGTGACATGTGAGTTTGGAAGTGCTGCGATGCGCTGGGACGTGATTGTCGGTCCTGGTGCGCCGCCTAAATGCAAGGGGTGAACCTCAGCATGCGTCGCATCTGAGGCCTGTTTTGTGGGACCCCTGAAGCTGGATAAAGACACCATGACCCCGACCTCGAAGACGTTCGTCGCATCCGCCGCGACGCTGTTTGCATCCGCGTTTCTCATGATGACTGCCCCCGCCGCACAGGCGGAAGATTATTGCATCACCAACGGCGCCCAGGCCGCTCATGGCTGCGGCTATCCGACGATGGAAGCCTGCCGCGCTGCGGCCGGCGGCATCGGCGGCACCTGCTCGCAGAGCGGCGGCGCGAAGACCTCGAACGACGCAATGGCCTATCAGCCGAAGCATTCGCGCACCAAGGTTCGCCCCGGCACGCAGACCAACTCGAATTAACGGCCGGGATCGAAACCGGTTTCGAGATGTTGCGGCCTCCGAGAGCCATCTCGGGGGCCATTAGACCATGACAGCGAGATAACGGCGGGCGTGCCTCAGCGATACCGGCCGCGAAATTCGCGCGGGGAGGCGCCGGTCCAGCTGCGGAAGGCGCGGGAAAAGCTCTTCTCGTTGCGGAATCCGGCGATCTCCGCGATGCGCTTGATCGGGCTGCGGCCGCGCATCAGCTCCTGCTTGGCGAGCTCGAACTTCGCCTCTTCCTTGAGATCACGTAGCGAGGTGGCCTCCTCGCGCAGGCGCCGATGCATGGTGCGGGTGGAGAGCGCCAGCTCGCTGGCGACATCCTCCGCGCCGAGATTTCGTCCGCGCGCATGGCGGAGCACGCGGCGGACGCGCTCGACCAGCAGGCGGTCACGCCGATAGGGCAGCACTGTCAGCCGCAGCGCTCCCTTGAGCATGCTGTCGAGATCGGCCGGACTGCGCGTCAGCGGCAGCGAGAGATAGTGCTTGTCGAAGACGATGCGCGCGCAGTCTGCGTCGAAGCGGATGCTTTTGCAGAAGATGGTCGGATAGACCGAGACGTGGTCGGGTTGAGGGTGCGGGAATTCCGCCGCCCGGAGCGCGATCGCGGAATCGACCGCCCAGCAGGAGAAGCCGAGCGCGTAACGCAGCAGGGTGACGAGGCAAAACTCGCGTAAGGATCCGAGGTCGCGCAGTTCCCGGATCGAGACGGCCGCGGTCTCTTCGTTGAGTTCGAGATTGAGCAGCACGTCCTCGGTGATCAAACGATGATGCCGGCACCAGCGCCTGAGCGCGACCTCCAGTGTCGGCGCCGTGATCGAGGCGCGGCACAGCATGCCATAGGTGCCCCAGGGCAGCCGCCGCGAGAACCAGCCGAGCGCCTCGTCGTCGAGCTCGCGCATCGCATGGCCGGCCACGGCCTCGAACTGGGCCGCCGTGACGCGCCCATCCGGAGAATTGACAAGGTCGGGGGCTACCTGGCCGCGGCTTAGCGCCTCCGCCGGGTCGCGGCCGTATCGTTCATACGCGGCGATCACGCCGCGGACGAAGGCGGCGCGAGGTCGCGGTGGCGGCTTGAAAAGGCATCGGAATTCCTCTCGAAAACCCTCGCCAAGTTTGGCGGAAAATGCAACCTTTTCGACCGCAAGAGGCCCTCGATGCCGCTAGGTTCGACGGTCAAAATACGGAGGAATCGCCTTGAACATCCCGAGCATCGACTTCGATCTGGGCGAAGACATCGGCATGCTGCGCGACACGCTTCGCGCGTTCGTGGAGGCGGAGATCACCCCGCGCGCGGCCGACATCGAGAAGGCCAATCTGTTCCCCGCGGACCTCTGGAAGCGCTTCGGCGACCTCGGCCTGCTCGGCATGACCGCGCCGGATCAATATGGCGGCTCCAACATGGGCTATCTCGCCCATATCGTCGCCATGGAGGAGATTTCGCGCGGCTCCGCGGCCGTGGGTCTGTCATACGGCGCTCATTCCAACCTCTGCGTCAATCAGATCCGCCGCAACGGCAACGATGCGCAGCGGCAGCGTTATCTGCCCAAGCTGATCTCGGGCGAGTATGTCGGCGCGCTCGCGATGTCCGAGCCCGGGGCCGGCTCCGACGTGGTCTCGATGAAGCTGCGCGCCGACAAGCGTGGCGACCGCTACGTCCTCAACGGCTCCAAGATGTGGATCACCAATGGCGGCGACGCCGACGTGCTGGTGGTCTACGCCAAGACCGATCCGGAGGCCGGCCCGCGCGGCATGACGGCCTTCCTGATCGAGAAGGGCTTCAAAGGATTCACCCATGGCCAGCATCTCGACAAGCTCGGCATGCGCGGCTCCAATACCTATCCCTTGTTCTTCGACGAGTGCGAAGTGCCGGAGGAGAACGTGCTCGGCAAGGTCGGCGAGGGCGTCAAGGTGCTGATGTCGGGCCTCGACTATGAGCGCGCGGTGTTGTCAGGCGGTCCGCTCGGGATCATGGCCGCCTGCATGGACGCGGTGGTGCCCTACATGCACGAGCGCAAGCAGTTCGGTCAGCCGATCGGCGATTTCCAGCTGATGCAGGGCAAGCTCGCCGACATGTATTCGACCTGGCAGGCCACGCGCGCCTATGTCTATGCGGTGGGCCGCGCCTGCGACCGCGCCGACCACGCGCGCAGCTTGCGCAAGGACGCGGCTGCCGCGATCCTCTATTCCGCGGAGAAGGCGACGTGGATGGCGGGCGAGGCGATCCAGGCACTCGGCGGGGTCGGCTACACCAGCGAATTCCCTGTGGGGCGTCTGTGGCGTGACGCCAAGCTCTACGAGATCGGCGCCGGCACCTCGGAAGTCCGCCGCATGCTGATCGGCCGCGAATTGATGGCCGAGACGGCTTAAATCGCTCACCTCATTGGAATCACCATGCCACTCCATTCCAGCATCGATCCGTCGTCATCGGACTTCGCGCGCAATTCCGAGGCCATGCGCAGCCTCGTCGCGGATTTGCGCGAGAAGCTGAGCCAGGTCGCCGGCGGCGGCGGCGAGGCCTCGCGCAACCGCCACACCGCGCGCGGCAAGATGCTGGCACGCCAGCGCGTCGACCTGCTGGTCGACCCCGGGACGTCGTTCCTGGAGCTGTCGCCGCTCGCGGCCTACGGCCTCTATGGCGGCGACGTGCATGCGGCGAGCGTCGTCACGGGCGTCGGGCGCATTGCGGGCCGTGAATGCGTGATCGTCGCCAATGACGCCACCATCAAGGGCGGCACCTACTACCCGATGACGGTGAAGAAGCATCTGCGCGCGCAGGACATCGCACGGCAGAACAACCTTCCCTGCGTCTACATGGTCGATTCCGGCGGCGCCTTCCTGCCGCTGCAGGACGAGATCTTTCCGGACGAGCGGCATTTCGGCCGCATCTTCTACAATCAGGCGCAGATGTCGTCGCAAGGCATCCCGCAGATCGCGATCGTGATGGGCTCCTGCACCGCCGGCGGCGCCTATGTGCCCGCGATGTCGGACGAGAGCATCATCGTGCGCAACCAGGGCACCATCTTCCTCGGCGGCCCGCCGCTGGTGAAGGCCGCGACCGGCGAGGTCGTCAGCGCGGAGGAGCTCGGCGGCGCCGACGTGCATTCGCGGCAGTCGGGCGTCACGGACCATTATGCGCAGAACGACGCGCACGCGATCGGGATTGCCCGCCGCATCGTCGGCACGCTGAAGCCGCCGGCGTGGCCGAACCTCAACATGCATCCGCCGCGCGACCCGCTGTTTGCGGCGGAGGAGATCTACGGCGTGGTGCCGGTCGACGGCAGAAAGCCCTTCGACGTCCGCGACATCATCGCGCGCGTGGTGGATGGCTCCGAATTCGACGAGTTCAAGAAGCTCTACGGCACGACGCTGGTGTGCGGATTCGCCCATATCTGGGGCTATCCGGTCGGCATCATCGCCAATAACGGCATCCTGTTCAGCGAAAGCTCGCTGAAGGGCGCCCACTTCATCGAGCTGTGCTGCCAGCGCGGCATTCCGCTGGTGTTCCTGCAGAATATCACCGGTTTCATGGTCGGCAAGAAATACGAGGCCGGCGGCATCGCGCGCGACGGCGCCAAGCTGGTGACGGCGGTCGCGACCGCCTCGGTGCCGAAATTCACTGTCGTGATCGGCGGCTCCTACGGCGCCGGCAATTACGGCATGTGCGGCCGCGCCTACTCGCCGCGCTTCCTCTGGATGTGGCCGAACGCGCGCATCTCGGTGATGGGCGGCGAGCAGGCCTCGATGGTGCTGAGCCAGGTCCGGCGCGACAATATCGAGGCCAAGGGCGATAGCTGGTCGAAGGAAGACGAAGACAAATTCCGCGAGCCCATCCGCGCGCAATATGAAAGCCAGGGACACCCGTATTATGCGACCGCGCGTCTCTGGGACGACGGCGTGATCGACCCGGCCGACACGCGGCTCGTGCTCGGCCTCGGCCTCTCGGCGGCGTCGAATGCGCCGATCGAGCCTACGAAATTCGGCCTGTTCAGGATGTGATGCGATGGACCGCTCAAAGCTCTACCGGCGTTTTCGCACCCTCCTGATCGCCAACCGCGGCGAAATCGCCTGCCGCGTCATCCGCACCGCGCGCGCCATGGGACTGCGCACGGTCGCGGTCTATTCTGAGGCCGATCGCGATGCAATGCATGTCGCGCTCGCGGACGAAGCCGTGCTGCTGGGGCCCGCGCGGGCGCGCGACAGCTATCTCAACGTCGAGCGGCTGATCGAGGCTGCGCGGAAGACCGGCGCAGAGGCCGTGCATCCCGGCTACGGCTTCCTGTCGGAAAATGCCGAGTTTGCGCGGGCCTGCCTGGACGCCGGGCTGGTGTTCGTCGGCCCAACCGCCGGGATGATGAATGCGATGGGCTCGAAGTCCGGCTCGAAGGCGCTCATGGAGAAAGCCGGCGTGCCGCTGGTGCCCGGCTATCACGGCGAGGCCCAGGACGAGGCGACGCTTTCGAAGGCCGCGGACAAGATCGGCTTCCCCATCCTGGTGAAGGCCTCCGCCGGCGGCGGCGGCCGCGGCATGCGCATCGTGCGCTCGGCGGACGAACTTGCGGCCGCGATCGTCAGCGCCAAGCGTGAGGCCAAGGCCGCCTTCGGCGACGATCGCATGCTGATCGAGAAATATGTCGACAATCCCAGGCATATCGAAGTGCAGGTGATCGGCGACAGCCACGGCAATCTGCTCTCGCTGTTCGAGCGCGAATGCACGCTGCAGCGGCGGCACCAGAAGGTGATCGAGGAGGCGCCGTCGCCGACGCTCAACGCGGCGCAACGCGAGACGGTCTGCGCCGCCGCGCGCAAGGCGGCGGGCGCGGTGGACTATGTCGGCGCCGGCACCATCGAGTTCGTCTCCGACGGCAAGGACGTGTTCTTCATCGAGATGAACACGCGCCTGCAGGTCGAGCATCCCGTGACCGAGCTGATCACCGGGATCGATCTCGTCGAATGGCAGCTGCGCGTCGCCTTCGGAGAGGCGCTGCCGTTGAAGCAGGATCAGATCCGGCTCAACGGCCATGCCGTCGAAGCGCGCGTCTATGCCGAGAACCCGACCAAGAATTTCATGCCGTCGGTCGGCAGGATTTCGACGTGGCGCCTGCCGGCGGAAACCGGGGGCCTGCGCATCGATGCCGGCTATCGCGAGGGCGACAGCGTCTCGCCGTACTATGACGCGATGCTGGCAAAGATGATCGCCTGGGCGCCGACGCGGGATGTCGCGATCGAGCGGCTCAACCGTGGACTGGAAGAGTCCGACGTCCGCGGCATCGTCACCAATATCCCGTTCCTGTCGGCGCTGATGACGCATCCGAAGGTGCGGACGAATGCGATCGACACCGGCTTCATCGAGCGCGAGCTGGCGGTGCTGACGTCCGCCTCGCCGGCGCCCGGAGAGCTCGAGCTGTGCGCCGCGGTGGCCGCGATCATCAACGCGGAACGGCAAGCCGCACAGGCGCAGGCGAACTCCCCCTGGCAGACCTTCGGCTGGCAGCCGGTTGGCCGCCGTCAGCGCGGCTTTGCCTTCCGCGTCGGCCACGGGCCGGAGCAGAAGATCACACTGAATTACGGCAGTGGTCCGTCGACGCTGGTAATCGGCGAACGCGAGCTGGCGTTCACCATCGCGACGAAGGAAGGTGGCTTCGACCTGATACTGGACGGCGTCAAATCGCAGGTTGCCGCCGTGATCGACGGCCATGAGCTGTATCTGCGCACGCGCAACGGTCGCTTCGACCTGCACTGGGTCGATCCGTTCGGCGGCGAGAGCGAGGAGCAGACCGGCGAGGATAAGATCGCGGCGCCTTTGCCGGGCACCGTCGTCGCCGTGCTGGCCGAGGAGGGCGCCAAGCTGGAGAAGGGCGCGCCGATCCTCACCCTCGAAGTGATGAAGATGGAGCAGACGTTGCGAGCGCCCTATGCTGGCGTGCTGAAATCGATCAAGTGCAAGGTCGGCGACATCGTGCAGGAGGGCATCGAGCTCGCCGTGGTCGAGCCGTCCGGAGAGTGACATGAGCAATTCCGTCCGCATCATCGAAATGGGGCCGCGTGACGGCCTCCAGAACGAGAAGACGCCCGTCAGCGTCGAGGCCCGCATCGCCTTCATCGAGGCGCTGGTCGCGGCCGGCCTCGATACGGTCGAGGTCGGCGCGTTCGTCTCGCCCAAGGCGATCCCGCAGATGGCCAGCTCGGATGCGGTGCTGCGCGGCGTTGCCCACGTGACGGGCGCCGAATTCCACGTGCTGGTGCCGAACGAGAAGGGCTACGACGCCGCGCGCGCCGCCGGCGCCAAGGTGGTCTCGGTGTTCGCGGCGGCCTCGGAGGGCTTTTCGCGCGCCAACATCAACTGCACGGTCGCGGAGTCCATCGAGCGCTTCAAGCCGGTGCTGGCGCGTGCCAGGGACGACGGAATACCGGTGCGCGGCTACATCTCCTGCGTGCTCGGCTGTCCGTTCGACGGCGAGATCGCGCCAAAGGCGGTCGCCGATCTCGCGAACACGCTGTTCGAGCTCGGCTGCTACGAGATCTCGCTCGGCGACACCATCGGCGTCGGCACGCCGGCCAAGGCGAAGGCGATGCTGCGCGCGGTCAGTGCCAACGTCCCGCCGGCAAAACTCGCGATGCATTTCCACGACACCTGCGGCCAGGCGCTCGCCAATCTCTATGCGGGGATGGAGGAGGGCGTGCGCGTCGTCGACGCCGCCGCGGGCGGCCTCGGCGGCTGTCCCTACGCGCCCGGCGCGACCGGCAATGTCGCGACCGAGGACGTGGTCTACATGCTCGAAGGCATGGGCGTCAGGACCGGCGTCGACATGGATAAGCTGCTGGCGGCCACCAACGAGATGAGCGGCGTGCTGGGCAAGCCGCCGGTGAGCCGCGTGGCGTCCGCGCTGAACGCGAAGAAGCGAATGGCGAAGAGAGAATAGCCACTAGGTTCCAACGCGCTATTCGCCACTCGCCATTCGCGCTTTCACCTGCTCCCGTCCGGCCCCATCACCAGATCCGGCAGCCAGGTCGAGATCCCCGGCACGAAGCAGAGCAGCAGCACGGCGAGCATCATCAGGAGCACGAAGGGCAGGGTGCCCCAGATCACCTCGCGCAGGGGAATGTCCGGCGCGACGTTGCGGATCACGAAGATGTTGAGACCGACGGGCGGATGGATCAGGCCCATCTCCATCACGATGGTCATGACCACGCCGAACCAGATGATGTCGAAGTTCGCGGCGCGAAGCGGGGGCAGGATGATCGGCGCGGTCATCAGGATGATCGAGACCGGCGGCAGGAAGAAGCCGAGCACGACGACCATGACGAGGATCGCGAACAAGAGCTCCCAGCGCGGCAGGTGCATCGCGACGATGGATTCGGCCACCGATTGCGAGATGTGCAGATAGCTCATCACGTAGGAATAGAGCAGCGACATGCCGATGATCATCATCAGCATGGTCGATTCCCGGATCGTCGACTTCATGATCGGAGCGAGGTCGCTCGGCCGCCACACGCTGTAGATCGCGGCGATCAGTGCCAGCGCGAGGAGGCCGCCGAGCCCGGCCGTCTCCGACGGCGTGGCGTAGCCGCCATAGAGCGCGACCATGACGCCGGTGAGCAGCAGCACGAAGGGGATCACGCGCGGCAGCACGCTGAAGCGTTCGGCCAGGGTATATTCGTCGCGGGCGAGGATTGCCGCCTCCGGTCCGCCGTTCTTGTAGGCCGCTTCTGCGGCGGCATATTCCTGGCGGAACCGAATGACGGCATAGCCGCCGAACAGGAAGACCAGCAGCAGGCCGGGGCCGATGCCGGCGAGGAACAGCCGCCCGAGCGATTTTTCGGCGGCGACCGCGAACAGGATCATGGTGATCGAGGGTGGCAGCAGGATGCCGAGCGTGCCGCCCGCTGCGATGATGCCGGCGGCGAAGCCTCCGGAATAGCCGCGCTTGCGCATCTCGGGGATGCCGGCCGAGCCGATCGCCGAGCAGGTCGCGGGGCTCGAGCCCGCCATCGCCGCGAACAGCGCGCAGGCGAACACGTTGGCAACGCCGAGGCCGCCGGGCACGCGATGCAGCCAGGCATGCAGCGCCGAATAGAGGTCCTGGCCGGCGCGCGACTTGCCGATCGCGGCGCCCTTCAGGATGAACAGCGGGATCGATAACAGCGTGATCGAGGCCATTTCCTCGTAGACGTTCTGCGTCACCGTATCGAGCGACGCGGCAGGCATGTAGATGGCCATGAATACGACTGCGACCGCGCCGAGCGCGAACGCGATCGGCATGCCCGAAAACATCACGAGCAGCGTGGCGATCCCGTAGGCGAGACCGATACCGAAAACGCTCATGGCCGCTTGGCTCCGGCGAAAGGCAGCGCAAGCTGCACGAGGATCTGGATGCAGAGCAGGCTCATCCCGAGCGCCATCAGCGTGTAGGGAATGGCGAGCGGCGGCGACCACATCGAGTTCGAGACCTGGCCGTCGACATAGGCTTCGTGAGCCAGCGTCCAGGATTTCCAGGTGAAGAAGGCGCAGAACAGGAACGTCGCGACGTCGACCAGCCAGAGCCGGACTTTGTTCGCGAGCGGCGAGAGCAGGCCGACGAAGGCCTCGATGCCGATGTGGCCGCGGTTCTGCTGCACATAGGCGGCCGTCATGAAGGTGGCGCCGACCAGCAGGAACACGGCGGCTTCGTCCTGCCAGTAATTGGCGGCCTTGAACAGAGCGCGGCTGAGCACGCTGTAGCTCAGGATCGCACAGGCTGCGACCAGCGCGATCGCAGCGAACACGACGATGATGCTGTTGAGGATGGCGAGGACACGATCGATCGCTGCCGCAGGGCCAGTCCCTGCGGCAGCGTTCGCCTGGTCATCACGATCCGGAAGCGGACCGTGGCTCATGCCGCGACGTCGGTGGCAAGCTTGAGCAGCTTCGCAGCGGTCGCGGTCTTGGCGCCGTAGTCCTTCCACGCGGTGTCGCGCGCGATATCCCGCCACTTGCCGACCGTCGCGGCATCGAGCGCCGAGACCTTGGCGCCGGCCTTCTCATAGACCTTGGCGACCTCGATGTCGTCGTCCTGCGCACCCTTGCGGCCGAAGGCCTCGAGCTCGGTGCCGACCGCGAGCAGGACATCTTGATGGTTCTTCGGCAGCTTGTCGAAGATCGCCTTCGACATCATCAAGGGCTCGAGCATGAACCAGTAGGAGGCGCCTGCGCCCGAGGTCAGCGACTTCGCGACCTCTTCGAGGCGGAAGGAGATCAGGCTGGTCGAGGAGGTGATGCCGGCATCGCAGGCGCCGGTCTGCATCGCCGCGTAGATTTCGTTGGACGGCACCGACAGCACCGAGGCGCCGGCGGTCTGCAGCACCATGTCCATCTCGCGCGAGCCGCCACGCACCTTGAGGCCCTTGGCATCTTCTGGCGCGACGATCGGCTTGGAGCGGCTGGCGACGCCGCCGGCCTGCCAGACCCAGGTGAGCAGGATAATGCCCTTGTCGGCGAGGAAGTCGGTCAGCGCCTTGCCGACGGGCTCCTTCTTCCAGCGCAGGCCCTGGTCGTAAGTGGTGACGAGGCCCGGCATCAGGCCGATATTGGTTTCCGGCAATTCGCCGCCGGCGTAGGGCATCGGATAGAGGCTGATGTCGAGCGCGCCCTTGCGCATCGCGGAGAACTGCGCGTTGGTCTTGATCAGCGAGGAGTTCGGATAGATTTCGGCGGCGATGTCCCCATTGCTGCGCTTGGCGACTTCGGCGGCGAACATGCGGCAGAGCCGGTCGCGGAAATCGCCCTTGTCGATGGTGCCGCCGGGGAATTGGTGCGAGATCTTCAGCGTGGTGGCGGCGTGCGCCGTACCGGTGCCAAAGCGGAGAATGGCGGGGGCGGCGACAGCAGTCGCGAGCAGGTGGCG
Source organism: Bradyrhizobium sp. 1(2017) (assembly GCF_011602485.2). NCBI lineage: Bacteria > Pseudomonadati > Pseudomonadota > Alphaproteobacteria > Hyphomicrobiales > Nitrobacteraceae > Bradyrhizobium > Bradyrhizobium sp. 1(2017). Next base: position 4,024,472 of record NZ_CP050022.2, read on the forward strand.
GCGCGTGAACATGGTGTGATCCCCTTGGACGGTTCTTTGGACGGTTCTGCTTGGCGTGATTTTGGGTTGGGTGGTCGAGACCGCGGGTGTGCCCATCCTAGCCGGTCCTCACCCGATGATCTCTCATCTGATAGTTCGAGACCGCGTGCCGCGGCAAGTGTCGACCGTGCTGCGCTGCACACTTCCGATCCGCACGGGCTACGTCATTTCCGGGATGGCGGCAGCCAACAGAAATTTACCGATGGTCGGCGTAACAATGCCGCGTGGCCATCCGTCGAGACAGGATAGCGGCATCCGTCGCTGACAAACGCAATCTCGAAGGGAAGACTGCTCATGACCATTCGCACCCGCATCGTGCTCGGCGTCTCGGCTGCCGTTCTGTCGCTTGGCCTCGCGCTGTCGCCGGCCGCCTTCGCCCAGGACAAGATGGGCAAGGACGACGGCATGATGAAGAAGGACACGATGTCCAAGGACGGCATGAAGAAGGATCACATGTCGAAGGACGACGGCATGAAAAAGGATCACATGTCGAAGGACGGGATGAAGAAAGACGACGGGATGATGAAGAAGAACTGACCTTCCGTCGTCATCGCGCGACGCTGGCACTCGGCGGAGCCGTACGATCGCGAAATCCGGGTGCGGTCCCATGGACCGCCCCGGAATGACGCTTCAGTTCAATTTCAATTGAACGTGAAGTTTGAGCATCACTTGCGCTTGGCCTTGCGGGCCGCGTAGCGGGCATCGCGCTTGGCCTTTTGCTCGGCTTCGAGCGCAGCGCGCTGTGCTTCGGCTTCCTCGGCCTCGCGCGCAATTCGCGCGGCCTCGGCGGCCTTGGCTTCTTCCTCGAGGCGCTTCTGCTCGGCTCTTTCAGCTTCGCGCGCAGCCTTGGTCTCGGCTCGCTTGGCCGCGAGAGCCTCGCGTTCGGCACGCTTCGCCGCCACCGTAGGATCATCGGGCCCCGGTTGCGACTTGAACTTGTTCAAAAGATTTTTGCGGGCGTCCTGTGCCGCCTTTTGCCGGTCTGCAAAGCCGGGTTCCCTGAATCCACTCATCGACGAGCCTTGTCTTCCTCGCTTTCGATCCTACATCAGTGCCAGTTGGTACGTCGGCTGGGCATAGCAGGCGCCGCGCGACGTAGAAGCGTGTACATCGGCGCGCGTCGCGAAGCCACCCATAATCGCAGCCGATCAGGTCAACGAAAAATCGCCCCCTCCGACGATCTCTCGTAGCCAGGAAAAACTGCCGAATTGTGATCTCCTTCATAAGGAGCACACCGGGCGGCGCCTAGCGTCCGCCCGTCTACGAGACGGAGCACGGGCATGACGATCTCAAGACTGACCCTCAAGGCGCTCGCGCTCACCCTGGTGGTCGCTGCGTTGGTCGGTGCCACGCTGCTCTTCGCGCGTCCGCAACCCATCGAGAGTGCCGTCCTGGGTGCCGATTGGGAGTGTACCCGGACCGCGTTCGTGGTCACGACCTGCGCACCACGGGCGATCCCGGCGGTCGAGACGTCGCGCAAGGAAGCAATCCGGCCGACCCGAGGCTAAATGGCATCGCCGGTCGGATGTGACGCCACGTCGCAGAGCTGATAAAGGCATCTGACTCGAGCGACCAAGCAGCCATGTCGAAGACCGAGCCGGGCCTAAGGCCCAAATCCTCTCCAAAGTCCCCATCGGGCGACAGCCGTCGCGGCGCCGTCGCCGGCTTGCTGATCGCGGCTCTGATCCTGGGCATCGGGTGGTGGCTTGCCCGCGACCTCACCTCGGCCAGCAAGATGCAGGACTGCCTGATGTCGGGGCGGACCAATTGCAACGTGATCGAGCCGGCCCGATAGAAGCGGCCCCGCCCGCCGGGAGCGGCGCGCTGGAGCCGAAAAATTGTCGTGATCTTAATCATTTGTAACGGGACTTAGCCGATCAAGCAGGTCAGTTATGTCGGCCGGCATCAGCCCGGTGCGAGACGAATCGGCTGTCGCGCCAGGGACCACGGCCATCGAGAGAGTAGGGGGCGAGCACGCATGAGTGCTTCCAGACGCACGAAGATCATCATTCCCTTGGTTTCGGCCATGTCGTTGCTGGCGCTGTCGGCGCAGGCGCAGGAGGCCAGACCGCCGAGGGAGGCCGGGCCAGCCGCAGGCGCGCCGCCCCAGGCCAATCAGAACATCCGCAAGGGTCCCCCGCCGCAGCAGGCGGCCCGACCCGCGCCGCAGCCCGGCGCGCAGCCGCGTCCCGGCGGTCCCGGCCCGCACAACGCCGGCGGCCCGCCGCCTGGCCGCCATTACGCCCGCGGGCCCGCGCCGGAGCGCGATTGGGGCGGTCACGCCTATCGCGGCAACCGCGCCTGGGATGGCGGACGCTGGCGCCACGAGGTCCGCAACGGCCGCTCCGGCTGGTGGTGGGATGTCGGCGGGGTCTGGTATTATTATCCGCAGCGCATGGCGGGACCGCCGGCCTATATCTCGGAGGATTATTACGACGACGTGCCGGTGGCCTATGCCCCGGCGCCGCCTCCGGTCGCATATGCACCTCCGCCTCCGCCGCCGGCTGATCCGGGCGCGAGCGCGCTGGGCGGCGCCATTGTCGGCGGCGTGCTGGGCGGGCTGCTCTCGGGCAATGCAACCGGGGCTGCGGCCGGCGCGGTTCTCGGCGGGGCAACCGGCGCGATCGCCGGCGCCACGGCCGCCTCGCAACCGGGCTATTATCTGGCACAGGGCGTTTGCTATTACCGCTATCCGAACGGTCAGTACGTGCAGGCCGATCCCCGCGCGTGCTATTGAGTCATCCGGATCGGATATGATGCGCAGAGGCGGGCTCGGGCCCGCCTCTTTCGTTTGGTGCCGGCGATGGCTTCAAATTAGCGCTGGCGCTCGGTGCCGCGTCACGCAAATCTCAAAAGAAAACGTCGGATGATTCGCGGGGGATGTGGACATGCTGGATGCGATCCAGATCAGCATGGCGTTGTGGGCCATGATCGTTTGCGGCGGGATTAAACTCTCGCAGGTGCTGCACTACCTGTTCTAGCTCACGATCGGCGCCGCGCCTCTTGCCGCGGCACACGGATCGTTGCGCGCATCAGGACACCAGCCTGCTGAAGAACGCTATCGCGGCCCAGACCAGGCCTCCGATCCAGGCCAGCATCACGACGGTGATGGTCCCGAGATAGGCGATACCCAGCAGGTCGGGCTTTTGTCGTTCTGTCGGGACGACCACCTGGGCAGCTGATTTGTGTGTCATGACCGGAAAGACCATCGTGTCCTGCGCTCGTGTAAGCGCTTGCGCTCCCCGGGGAGCCTTCAATGATGTCTAGCGGCGAAGTCGTCAGCGGGCTGTGATGCAATTCACAGATCGGCCTGAAGGAACGGCGGCTGCGGCTTCACGATCGGCACGTGCATCGAAGCAATCGTGCTGCATCTCACGCGACGATACCGCCGGGCTGCCAGGGTTGACCCCGCAATCATACGGACGAAATTGCCATGCGCTTGTCCAGATCGTCTGGTTATAGGGTCAGCGTCATGTGTAGCCAGTACGATCCACAGCATCAAGCCGAGGCCGCAATGAAGCGGGCCGCAGCGTCCGAAGGCGCCGACCGGCAACGCCTGATCGAGCTCGCCCTGGCCTGGCACCAGCTTGCCCGCGAGCGGCGCGAGGAGCGGACCGACTAGAGGCCGGCTGGGCTTGTTCGAGACAAGAAAAACCCCGTGCTCGGGGGACAAGCGCGGGGTTCTTCAAAGCCGACCGGGGCTGCAGGTCGGCACCACTCTATTTCACCGGTCCAACGTGCCGGTCGTGGTCCCGTTCCACGGCGCGCCGAATTTTGTCAGGCTGCGACCGAAGGCGCGATCAATCCGCCCGGACTGGATCAGACGCAGGAACATTCGATCCGCAGCAGCGTTGGCCGGCCATGACCGACCCCGAGTTGCGTGCACAATCTTTCGAAATCGCCTGGAGATATCTCGACCAATCCGGACTGCTCACCGGTGAGCCCAAGGATTCGGCTCGCTTCATCCTGAACAGGATCGACCGCATGATGCTGCGTGGGGAGCGGCGCAGACTGCTGCTGTCAAACGCCGCGATCGACGCCTACCGGCTGCGGCCGGTACTCGTGACGCTCGATGCATAATTCATAGGTGGCAGGACGAGCCGTCTGGTCGCTTCCACGCGCCCAAGCCTGATTGCCACGTGCCCAGGCCTGAACGGCGAAGGCCAGATGATGGTGACCGATTGCGGCGTGCGTCAGGGACGCTTGCACCACTTCAAGCCGCTTTGCGATTCCACTCGGACTGACATCCACCGTAGCGTCGATCGCGAGGAAGGCAATCGCGGTCGAGGCGACCCCCGAGGTGATCGCCATTCTCGTCCAATCCGATCGCGGCATCACAACTTCCTACGACAGCATTTGCGCATGCCGCATAAGTAGGGCGCTTCGGTCCGCCGTACAGGCCTGCGCACGTTTTGTTGAAGGACGAACGAATTTGCGAAGACGCCCCGGAGGCGCCGCGCTCTGCAAGAGCGGACTAACGCTCGAATCGACGAGACGGGACACGGCGTCGTGAACGAGGAAAAAGCCCCCGAAGGGGCTTGCTGTCGTTATGCCGCTTCCTGCTTGGGCACGGCGTCGGCATTCACCGACAGCTTGACGATGTCACCCTCGACGGCACCGACATATTTCGTGTCGATGTAGTGATGGTGGTCCTTGTGACCTTCGGGGCTGTCCTTCCGCGTCAGCTTGATGCGGTTGCCCTCGACGCGGTCGACGGTGCCGACATGCGCCCCGTCTTTGCCGATGATCTTCATATGCTCTCTGATTTCCGACATGTGGTCCTCCTTTGCGGAGTCCCAACGGCCGACATCGCGCTTCGTTGCAGCGGCGCCGTTGGACCCAAGGCGGTTTCCGGGCGTTGACGTCGGATCGGATCAGCCAAGACGCACATGGAGACTATTCAAGCCTATCTCGACAGAAAGCACAGGGAAATCGGGCTGCTGAACAATTGCCTGAGCAGCCCCCTGCATCTGGCTCGTCCACGATCGGTCGATGAGGTCGTCAAGGCCAAATTCCAGATCACTGCGGCGCTGCGGGCGGACCATGAGCTGCGGGACTGGAAAGCGACGGAGACGGCATGGTCGGCCAGCGCACGCCCCGCCAGCGGCCCGTTCGTGTTCGCTTACGACTATCAGCGCGCCGATCTCGCCGTGCAGGGACCGCCGTTCTACGATCTCGGTCGCGCAAGCGCGAGCGAGACGATCTATACGGCCTCCGGCATGGCCGCGATCTCGTCACTGCTGCTTGCCTCCAGACACATCATCGGCAGTGCCGACATTCTCATGCTGCCGGGCTCCTACGGCGAGACGCTGGAGCTCGTCCGGGATCTTGTCCCGCACCTGCGGCTCCGCGCCTTGGAGCTCCCGCTACGTGATGTGTTCACTCCGGCGAGCCTGCCTCAGATCCTTTTGCTGGATTCCTGCGCCTCCGCCGCGACCTTCGAGGCGGCCCTGCGCTGTGGCGGTTCGGGGCTCGATCTGTTGATTTTCGACACGACGTGCTTTGCCGGCCGCTCGGGCCGCATCCAACGCATCTTGAGATGGGCGCGCCGATACGCAATTCCCGTCGTGATGGTGCGAAGCCACACCAAGCTCGATTCGCTCGGCGCGGAATATGGCCGGCTCGGCTCTGCGGTTTTCGTCCGCTGGAGTGAAAAGGATCTTGGCGCGAGCCGCCTCATGTCCGAATGCCTGGCGGTGGAAACCCGGAACGCCGTTCGGCTTCTCGGCGCTGCGGCGCTGCCGTCGCATTTTCCGCCGTTCGTGGGCAGCGCGGCCTATTGGGAGCTCACGCGGAAGCGGGTTGCCGCCATCCTGCGCAATGGCCGTCAGATGGCGCGATATTTCGCCTCCGAGCTTCCGGAGCTGTCGGCCGAGCTCCATTTTGCCCATGGCCTCTATGTCACGCTCCGCGGCAGACATGCGCTCGACGAAGCGACCGCGCGGCAGGCCGCCGCAGACATGAGCCGCGATCTCGGCGGCCAGGGTTTTCCGATCCGCCACGCCGGCAGCTTCGGCTTCGACTTCGCGGCGACCGAGTGGTTTCACGACGCGACCACGAACCTGTACAGCGTCCGGCTGGCGGTGTCGGATTTGCCGACCGAGCTCTGGGATGGTCTGACCGCGGCGATCGCGCGGTGGTGGAGGGGGCATCAGCCTGATCCGGGCGGCGCATGAGGGCCTTCGTCGTCCCAAGGCGGGCCAGCCAGGCAACATTTCGACGATGGATTTGGAGATTCGAACTTCGAGCCATCAAGGCTTGGCGATCCCGGCAGGACTCGAACCTGCAACCCGCGGATCAAAAACCCTTTGGACGCTGAGTCCAATCAATGGCCTAGCTCCCTGGTGTTGCGCTGGCGTTGTGCTCACTTGCGAGTGAAGATCACGCGATCAGACTCGACGTGAAAATTGCAGCGGTGCTCGGCGAAAGCCGTGAATTCGGAAAGAGCGAGTTTGCCCGCGCTGTTCCATTCATCGAACGCATCATCGCTGCTTGAGTAGAGTTTGGCCGCCTCGCTCTTGCTGATCCATCCCCTCGCGCCGACTGGTAAGCTTTTGAGAGCCGCAGACAATTCACGTTCGGATCTGGCGTTGAGATGCAATGGCGAGGAGGAGGCGATTACCTTGTTTTGTCGAAACAGAGACTTGAACCTTTCCAACATCAAATTTGCTCCCGAGCAATCGGGCCTGCAGTGCTTCGGCGGCGCGTTGATCCGCGTCAGCGTCTGAAAAAGGTGCCCGTAGACGTCAAATGTAGCCTTGATCGAGCCATGCCCCATGAGCCGTTGGATCTGCTTCGGGTTGTGCCCGTTCTCAATCCAAAGGGAGGCGCAGGCATGCCGTAATGAGTGCATGCCGTGCTTTCCTGCCACAACCGCCTTCGGCGCGCCAGCGGCGTCGAGAACCGGTTTGCCGACCTCATCCGGAACAGGACGGAGTTCGGTGATGCCGGCGGAAAGGAGGATCGGGCTCCCAGACCGCGCTCTAGCAGGCTGGAATGGCTTTCGACCTTCCCAAGGTCGTCGGGGATAAAGTTTGGCGATCCCGGCAGGACTCGAACCTGCAACCCGCGGAGTAGAAATCCGCTACTCTATCCAGTTGAGCTACGGGACCGTCCTTGAAGCCGCCCCGATCGGGGGCTGGCTGTTCATCTACCATGCCAATATGAAAAATCTGGCGTTTCGCCAAGTCTGAACCGAACCGTTTTCCTCGACGACGCGACAAAGCGGAACGGTGGCGTGTCAGGGTGCCGGGTTGAGCGGCAGCGGACTGGACGATGGCTTACATCGCCGGGAATGCTGGCCAGCTTCCGGGATGCGGCCGCCGGTCGACTGGTCTGGGATTGCTGCGCCATCAGGACGGCGTGCGCGGCGATGTCTTGATCGGTCTCCTCTGGGCTGACCTTGTCATGGCGAATGCGACGATCTCTACCTTTGGTTCCATCGCCTTGAGTCCGTCACCTTTCCGCGCACTTCATTTGCCGCCGCGGCGATCGTCCGCGCTTTCCGGGAGTCCCTTCATGATCGGTCTGATCCGCGCCGTCACACTCTGCGCCACGCTGGCGCTCGGCCTGAGCGCCGCACAGGCCGCCGACAAGGCGTTCAAGCGCGACGATCTCGCCGATTCCGCGATCAAGCTGGAGGCCCAGATCAAGGGCGAGGCGGGGCCGGTCGCCAAGTCGGGTGCGACGCTGCGCACCGACGCTGATGCCGCCTTCCGTCGCAACGACTACCGCACGGGCCTCTCGGTGCTCGGGCAGATCGCGGCAACCACGCCGGAGGACACGGCCAACTGGCTTCGGCTCGCCAAGGTGATCTTCCAGATCTCGCCGAAGAGCTCGAGCGAGCAGACCTTCCTGCTGGAGCGTGCCTCGACCGCCGCCTACATCGCCTATCAGCGCGCCGGCAATCCGGGCGAGGAGGCCGACGCGCTCGCCGTGCTCGGCAAGTCGCTGGCCGAGCGCAAGCTGTGGCGGCCGGCGCTGGATGCGATGCGGCTGTCGCTGGAGACGCGCGAGGTCGCCGAGGTCCGCGGGAGTTACGAGAAGCTGCGCGACGAGCACGGTTTCCGCCTGCTCGACTACACCGTGGACTCGGATTCGGCGAGCCCGCGGGCCTGCTTCCAGTTCTCGGAGGAGCTTGCCAAGCGCACCGACTTCGCGCCGTTCCTGGCGCTGGCGGGCCAGGACAAGCCGGCGCTGACGGCCGATGGCAAGCAGCTCTGCGTCGACGGGCTGAAGCACGGCGAGCGCTACAACGTCAATTTGCGGGCCGGCCTGCCGTCGACGGTGAAGGAAGGTCTGCCGAAATCGGCCGAGTTCAACATCTATGTGCGCGACCGCAAGCCGTTCGTGCGCTTCACCAGCCGCGCCTATGTGCTGCCGAAGACCGGCCAGCGCGGCATTCCCGTGGTCAGCGTCAACACGCCCGCGGTCAACATCAACGTTTACAGGATCGGCGACCGCAACCTGATCAACACGGTGGTCGACAGCGATTTCCAGAAGACGCTGTCGAAATACCAGCTCAGCGGTCTCGGCGACGAGCGCGGGGTCAAGGTCTGGTCCGGCGAGCTCGCGACCGCGATGACGCTGAACCAGGACGTCACCACGGCATTCCCTGTCGATCAGGCGCTCGGCGAGCTCCAGCCCGGTGTGTACGTCATGACCGCAGCGGCTAAGGGGCCGGGCTCGGACGACGAGTACCAGCTGGCGACGCAATGGTTCATCGTTTCCGACCTCGGGATCACGGCCTATTCCGGTAATGACGGCATCCACGTCTTCATCAACTCGCTGGCTTCGACCGATCCGGTCGGCAAGGCCGAGGTGCGGCTGGTTGCCCGCAACAACGAGATCCTCGCCAGCCGCAAGACCGACGAGTCCGGCCACGTGCTGTTCGAGGCCGGGCTTGCGCGCGGCGAGGGCGGCTTGTCGCCGGCGATGCTCACCGTCACCGGCGAGAAGGCCGACTATGCCTTCCTCAGCCTCAAGTCCTCCGCCTTCGACCTGTCCGACCGCGGTGTTTCGGGCCGTGCGGTGCCGGCAGGCGCCGACGCGTTCGTTTATGCCGAGCGCGGCGTCTACCGGTCGAGCGAGACCGTCTATCTCACCGCGCTGTTGCGCGACGGGCAGGGCAATGCCGTCACCGGCGGGCCGCTCACGCTCGTGATCGAGCGTCCCGACGGCGTCGAATTCCGGCGCGCCGTGCTGGCCGACCAGGGCGCCGGCGGCCGCACACTGGCCGTGCCCCTCAACTCGGCCGTCCCGACCGGGACGTGGCGGGCGCGCGCCTTCACCGACCCGAAGGGATCGGCCATCGGCGAGACCACCTTCATGGTCGAGGATTACGTGCCCGATCGGATCGAATTCGACTTGTCCGCCAAGGACAAGGTGATCACGGCTAATGCTCCAGTGGAACTGAAAGCCGACGGTCATTTCCTCTATGGCGCGCCGGCCTCGGGCCTCCAGCTCGAAGGCGACATGCTGGTCGCGCCTGCGAGCGCGCGCCCGGGCTTTGCCGGCTACCAGTTCGGTGTCGACGACGAGGAGACCACCTCAAACGAGCGCACGCCGCTCGAGACCCTGCCGGAGGCAGACGCCAACGGTGTTGCGACCTTCCCGGTGACGCTGGACAAGCAGCCGGCCTCGACCCGGCCGCAGGAGGCGCAGATCTTCGTCCGCATGGTCGAGACCGGTGGCCGCGCGGTCGAGCGCAAGCTCGTGCTGCCGATCGCGCCCGCGACCGCCATGATCGGCATCAAGCCGCTGTTCGGCGACAAGAACGTCGCCGAGGGCGACAAGGCCCAGTTCGACGTCGTGTTCGTCTCGCCCGACGGCAAGACCCTTCCGCGCGACGGCCTGCGCTACGAGCTCCTGAAGATGGAGTCGCGCTATCAATGGTATCGCCAGAACAATTACTGGGAGTACGAGCCGGTCAAGTCGACCTCGCGCGTGGCTGACGGCGATGTCGTCGTCGCCGCCGACAAGCCGTCGCGGATTTCGTTGAACCCCCAGCCCGGCCGCTACCGTCTCGACGTGAAGTCGAACGATGCTGACGGCCCGGTGACCTCGGTGCAGTTCGACGTCGGCTGGTATTCGGACGGCAGCGCCGACACGCCGGACCTGCTGGAGACCTCGATCGACAAGCCGCAATACGCCTCCGGCGACACCATGACGGTGTCCGTCAATGTGCGCAGCGCCGGCAAGCTGACCATCAACGTGTTCGGCGACCGCCTGCTGACGACGCAGACCATCGACGTCAAGGAAGGCACCGCGCAGGTGAAGCTCCCGATCGGCAAGGATTGGGGCACCGGCGCCTATGTCGTGGCGACGCTGCGCCGTCCGCTCGACGCGGCGGCCCAGCGCATGCCGGGCCGGGCGATCGGCCTGAAATGGTTCGGCATCGACAAGCAGGCCCGCACCTTGCAGGTGAAGCTGACGCCGCCGGCGCTGATCCGGCCGAATGCGTCGCTGAAGATCCCGGTCAAGCTCGACGGACTCAATCCGGGCGAGGACGCCAAGGTCGTGGTCGCCGCGGTCGATGTCGGCATCCTCAATCTCACCAATTACAAGCCGCCGGCGCCGGATGACTATTATCTCGGCCAGCGCAGCCTGACCGCGGAGATCCGCGATCTCTATGGGCAGCTGATCGACGGCATGTCGGGCACCCGCGGCCAGATCAAGTCCGGCGGCGACGCCGGCGGCGAGCTCCAGGGTTCGCCTCCCACGCAAAAGCCGCTGGCGCTGTATTCGGGCATCGTCACGGTCGCCGCCGACGGCACGGCCGAAGTGAGCTTCGATATTCCGGAGTTCGCCGGAACCGCGCGCGTGATGGCGGTGGCGTGGACCGCCACCAAGCTCGGCCGCGCCAACACCGACGTCGTGATCCGCGATCCCGTGGTGCTGACGACGACGCTGCCGCGCTTCCTGCTCAATGGCGACCGTGGCACGGTCAATCTCGAGATCGACAACGTCGAGGGCCAGGCCGGCGACTACGTCATCAACGTGAAGACGGGCGGCCCGGTGAAGATGACCGGCAATCCCGCCACCACCGTCAAGCTCGCCGCCAAGCAGCGCAACGCGTTCGCGCTGGCGATCGACGCGACCGCGGCGGGGCAGGCGACACTCGACGTCGACATCACGGGACCGAACGGACTTACGCTCGCGCGCCATTATGCGCTCGACGTCAAGGCGGCGACTCAGGTGCTGGCGCGGCGCTCGATCCGCACCCTGGCCAAGGGCGAGAGCCTGACGCTGACCTCGGACATGTTCTCCGACCTCGTGCCGGGCACCGGCGGCGTCTCGGTCTCGGCGAGCCTCTCGACCGCGCTCGACGCAGCGACGATCCTCAAGGCGCTCGATCGCTATCCCTATGGCTGCTCGGAGCAGATCACGAGCCGCGCGATGCCGCTGCTGTATGTCAATGACCTCGCAGCCGGCGCGCATCTGGCCATGGACACCGAGGTCGACCAGCGCATCCGCGACGCGATCGAGCGGCTCCTGGCACGCCAGGGCTCGAACGGCTCGTTCGGCCTGTGGTCGGCGGGCGGCGACGACGCCTGGCTGGATGCCTATGTCACGGACTTCCTGACCCGCGCCCGCGAGAAGGGTTTTGCGGTGCCGGACGTGCTGTTCAAGAATGCGCTCGACCGTATCCGCAACTCCGTCGTCAATGCCGACGAGCCGGAGAAGGACGGCGGGCGCGATCTCGCCTACGGCCTCTATGTGCTCGCGCGCAACGGCGCTGCACCGATCGGCGACCTGCGCTATCTCGCCGATACCAAGCTCGCCAACCTCGCGACGCCGATCGCCAAGTCGCAGCTTGCGGCGGCGCTGGCGCTGGTCGGCGACCGCAACCGCGCCGAGCGGGTCTATGGTGCCGCGCTCGACAGCCTCGCACCCAAGCCGGCGTTGGAGTTCGGCCGAACCGATTACGGCTCACAGCTCCGCGATGCCGCAGCTCTGGTGTCGCTCGCCAGCGAAGGCAATGCGCCGAAGGCGACGCTGACGCAGGCGGTCGCGCGCGTCGAGACCGCCCGCGGGCTCACGCCCTACACCTCCACGCAGGAGAATGCGTGGCTGGTGCTGGCGGCGCGGGCGCTGGCCAAGGAGAACATGTCCATGGACGTGGATGGCCAGCCGGTGAAGACCGCGCTCTATCGCAGCTACAAGGCGGACACGCTGAGCGGCAAGCCGATGAAAATCACCAACACCGGCGATGCGCCGGTGCAGGCGGTGGTCTCGGTGTCGGGCTCGCCGGTGACGCCGGAGCCGGCGGCATCGAACGGCTTCAAGATCGAGCGCAATTATTTCACGCTCGACGGCAAGCCTGCCGACATCAGCAAGGTCAAGCAGAACCAGCGCTTTGCGGTGGTGCTGAAGATCACCGAGGCCAAGCCGGAGTACGGTCACGTCATGGTGGCGGACTATCTGCCGGCGGGCCTTGAGATCGACAATCCGAAGCTGGTGTCCTCCGGCGACAGCGGCACGCTGGACTGGATCGAGGACGGCGAGGAGCCCGAAAACACCGAGTTCCGCGACGACCGTTTCACTGCGGCGGTCGACCGTGCCTCGGATTCCAAATCGGTCTTTACGGTCGCCTATATCGTGCGCGCGGTCTCGCCCGGCAAATACGTGCTGCCGCAGGCCTATGTCGAGGACATGTACAATCCCTCGCGCTACGGCCGCACCGGCACGGGCACTGTCGAGGTGCGGGCGGCGAAGTGAGTCGAACTCAAATCCGAGTTGAAGTGAATGAGCGCAGCGGAGCCACATCATCAGTCGTCATGCCCGGGCTTGACCCGGGCATCCACGGCCGCACGAGCGGTGGGTGACGGCGTGGATGGCCGGGTCAAGCCCGGCCATGACGGGCGGAGAGGGCAGCTCGCCTTTCGCCTCCTGTCGGCATCCGCACTCACGCTCATCCTCGCCGTCATCGGCTTCGTCGGCTGGGTCTACTCGCTCGGCCCGCTGCCGCTCGACGAGGCGCGGCAGGTCTCCACCACCGTCGTCGATCGCAACGGCAAGCTGTTGCGCGCCTATGCGATGGCCGACGGGCGCTGGCGGCTGCCGGTCGACGCCAGGACGAATGTCGATCCGATCTATCTGAAACTGCTGCTGGCCTATGAGGACCAGCGGTTCTACGCCCATGACGGCATCGATCCGCTGGCGCTGGGCCGCGCGGCGTTGCAACTGACAACGCGCGGCCGCATCGTGTCGGGCGGCTCGACCATCACCATGCAGCTGGCGCGGCTGATGGAGCCGCGGCGACAGCGCTCGCTCTATGCCAAGCTGCGGCAGATGGTTCGGGCGATCGAGATCGAGCGCAGCTTGAGCAAGGAGCAGATCCTCGATCTCTATCTTGCGCTCGCGCCTTACGGCGGCAATCTCGAAGGCATCCGTGCCGCCTCGATCGCCTATCTCGGCAAGGAGCCGAAGCGGTTGTCGCTGGCCGAGGCCGCGCTGCTGGTGGCTCTGCCGCAATCGCCGGAGACGCGCCGGCTCGATCGCCATCCCGAGGCCGCCCGCATCGCGCGCGACCGCGTGCTTGATCGCATGGTCGGCGAGCATCAGGTCAGCCTCGAGGATGCGAAACAGGCCAAGGCCGTTCCGATCCCGAAGCTGCGCAAGCCGATGCCGATCCTGGCGCCGCATGCCTCCGACACCGCGCTGTCGACCGTCAAGGATACGCCGGTCATCAAGCTGACGCTGGATGCTAATTTGCAGAAGGTGCTGGAGCCGCTGGCCCGCGATCGCGCCATTGCGCTCGGGCCCAACATCTCGGTCGGCATCATCGTGGTCGACAACGAGAGCGGCGACGTGCTCGCTCGCGTCGGCTCGGCGGATTATTTCGACGACAGCCGGGCAGGGCAGGTCGACATGACCCGCGCCGTGCGCTCGCCGGGCTCGACGCTCAAGCCTTTCATCTACGGGCTCGCCTTCGAGGATGGCTTCGTACATCCCGAGAGCCTGATCGACGACCGGCCGGTCCGGTTCGGCTCCTACGCGCCCGAAAACTTCGACATGACGTTCCAGGGCACGGTGCCGGTCAGGAAGGCGCTGCAATTGTCGCTCAACGTGCCCGCCATCGTGCTGCTCGATCGCGTCGGCTCCAGCCGGCTGACGTCGCGGCTGCGGCAGGCTGGCGGCAATCTGGTGCTGCCCAAGGACGAGGCGCCGGGGCTTGCCATGGGTCTCGGCGGCGTCGGCGTGACGCTCCAGGATCTCGTCCAGCTCTATACGGGCTTTGCGCGGCTTGGCACCACCAAGCCGCTGCGCGAGATCATGGCCGACAGGGATGACCGCGAGCCGATGCGGCTACTGGATCAGGTCGCGGCCTGGCAGGTCGGCAACGTGCTGTTGGGCACGCCGCCGCCGGAGAACGCCGCCCAAAACCGGATCGCCTTCAAGACCGGCACCTCCTACGGCTATCGCGACGCCTGGTCGGTCGGCTTCGACGGCCGCATGACCATCGGCGTCTGGGTCGGCCGGCCCGACGGTGCTCCGGTTCCCGGCCTGATCGGGCGCGTCGCTGCCGCCCCGATCCTGTTCGACGCCTTCGCCCGGACCGGCAAGACGCTGGCTCAGTTGCCGAAGCCGCCCAAGGGGACCCTGGTGGCGAGCAACACCAAGCTGCCGCTGCCGCTGAAGCGGTTCCGTCCGGTCGGCGAATTGGTGCGCACAGGGGGCGAGCAGGCGCTGCACATTCAGTTCCCGCTCAACGGTTCACGGATCGACGTCGATCGATCGGGCGGCCGGGAGAGCGCAGCCATGCCGGTCAAGGTCGCCGGCGGCGTGCTGCCCATGACCGTCATGGTTAACGGCACCGCGCTCGGCGAGATCGACGGACGCCGCCAGCGGCTGATCGATCCGCCCGGTCCGGGCTTTGCCCGCCTCACCGTGATCGACGCCACGGGCGCCGCGGACACAGTCGTCATTCGAATTCAATGAGCCCGGCTTAAGCGGTTGTGGGGATGGCGGTTTCAGCGTAAGCGGAACCAATGGCCGAGACCTATCCAACTCCCCGTTTTGGAGCGCCCCGCGAGCCGAAATCGCCCGTCAATCCGGGCAGCGGGCTCGTGCGCATGCTCGATGTCGTCACGGCCAGCAACGCCCGTGCGGTCGGCTTTTTGGTGCTGTGCGCGCTGCTGCTGTTCCTGCCTGGCTTCTTCACCATCCCGCCGATCGACCGCGACGAAGCGCGCTTTGCCCAGGCCACCAAGCAGATGGTCGAGAGCGGCGACTATGTCGACATCCGCTTCCAGGAGGACGTCCGCTACAAGAAGCCGGTCGGCATCTACTGGCTGCAATCGGCCGCGGTCGAAACCGCTGCGGCGCTCAAGCTGCCGAAGGCCGAATTGCGCATCTGGGTCTACCGCCTGCCGTCGCTGATCGGAGCGATCGGCGCCGTGCTCATGACCTATTGGGCCGCGCTCGGCTTCGTGACGCGGCGCGCCGCAGTGCTGGCCGCACTGATGATGTGCGCCTCCGTGCTGCTCGGCGTCGAGGCCCGACTCGCCAAGACCGATGCGGTGCTGTTGCTTTGTGTTGTCGCCGCGATGGGCGCGATGGCGCGGGCCTATCTGTCCTGGCAGCGCGCCGAGGACGAGGTCCGTCCGCCCTGGAGCTGGCCGGCGATCTTCTGGACCGCGCTGGCCGTCGGCATCCTCATCAAGGGGCCGCTGATCCTGATGTTCGCGGGCCTGACCATCGTGGCGCTCGCGATCCAGGATCGTGACGCCTCCTGGCTGTGGCGGCTGCGCCCGGTCTGGGGCCTGATGTGGACGCTGGTGCTGGTGCTGCCCTGGTTCGTCGCGATCTTCTGGCGAGCCGGCGAAACCTTCTTCGCCGATTCCGTCGGCGGCGACATGCTGAGCAAGTTGGGGGCCCAGGAATCCCACGGCGCGCCGCCCGGCCTGTACTTGGCGCTGTTCTGGATCACCTTTTGGCCCGGTGCACCGCTTGCGGCGATGGCAGCACCCGCGGTCTGGCGGGCGCGGCGTGAGCCCGGCGCCCAGTTCCTGCTGGCTTGGCTGATCCCGTCCTGGATCGTGTTCGAGGCCGTGCTGACCAAGCTGCCGCATTACGTGCTGCCGCTGTACCCTGCGATCGCGATCCTCACCGCGGGCGCGGTGGAGCGGCGCGTGTTGTCGCGGTCCTGGCTGATGCGCGGCGCGGCCTGGTGGTTCGCGATCCCGGCGGCGGCCTCGATCGTCGCGGTGGTTGGCGCGGTGATACTCACGCGGCAGCCGGCCTTCGTGGCCTGGCCGTTCATTGCGGCCTCGCTGATCTTCGGCCTGTTCGCCTGGTGGCTCTACGACAACAATCGCGCCGAGCGTTCGCTCCTCAACGCGCTGGTCGCCGCCTTGATGCTGGCGGTGGCGGTCTACGGTATCGTGCTGCCGTCGCTGACTCCGCTGTTTCCGAGCATCGAGATCGCGCGTGCGCTGCGCAACGTCACCTGTGTCGGCCCGAAGGCGGCGGCTGCCGGCTATCACGAGCCGAGCCTCGTCTTCCTGACGGGAACGCGGACCCTGCTGACCGACGGCTCGGGCGCTGCGGACTTCCTGCGGCAAGGCAGCTGTCGCTTTGCGCTGATCGAGCAGCGCTCGGAGCGCAGCTTCGTGCAGCGCGCGGAGGCGATCGGATTGCGCTACAAGGTCGGCACCCGCATCGACGGCTATAATTTCTCGCAAGGCCGCGCGATCTCGATCTCGATCTTCCGCTCGGAAGGCACCGAATAGGATGCCAGTCACCGCCGACATCGCGCCGCGTGCCGGCTATCCCGCGCAATTGCTTGCCGTGTCCCGGCGCGCACTGGCCCAGCTCGTGCGCTCGCCCTCGCATTCGCGCCGCGCCGAGGCCGCCCGCAAGTTGGCGCGGCATTCGCTCTGGCTCAGCGCAGCGGGCGCAGCCCTGGTCATCGTGCTCATGGTCGCGTTCGACCAGACCGAGATCCAGCTGATGCCGGCGCGCGGCACACCAAGTCTGTGGCCGATCCGCATCCTCACCGATTTCGGCAAGGACGAGTATCTGCTGCTGGTGCTGGGGGCTGCCCTGGTGGTTCTGGCCTTGGTTGCGGCAGGGCTGCACGGGACGCGCCGCGCGCTGCTGCTCGGCTTTGGCACGCGGCTGCAGTTCGTGTTTCTGTCGATTGCCGTCCCGGCATTCGTGGCCGATATCCTGAAATTTCTCATCGGCCGCGGACGTCCTTTCGTCGGCGGCAAGGCCAATGCGTTCAATTTCGTTCCGTTCGAGGGGACGGGGGCTTATGCCAGCCTGCCGTCAGCCCATGCCGTGGCCGCGTTCGCTCTGGCGTTTGCGGTCTCGGCCTTGTGGCCGCGCCTGCGCGTGTTCATGTTCACTTACGCAATCGTGATCCTGCTGACGCGCCTCGTGCTGCTCGCGCATCACCCGAGTGACGTCGTGGCCGGCGCCCTGGTGGGCATGGTGGGCGCCATGGCGGTCCGCTACTGGTTTGCGGCCAGAAGGCTCGGCTTTGCCATCCGCTCCGACGGTACCATCGTGGCTGTCCCGGGCCCCTTCAAAAGGGTTGCCCGCGGGGCATCCGCCCCATAAAAGCGGCTGCCTGCCGGGGGCGCCGGTTCCCTTTGAGGCGGCCAATTCCAACCACGAGCCTTGCTTTGTCGACGTCCCAGCCTTCGGTTTCCATCGTCGTTCCCGTGCGCAACGAAGCCGACAACATCGTGCCCCTGATCGAGGAGATCACGGCGGCGCTCGACGGCCGCTGGGCCTATGAGATCATCTACGTCAATGACGGCTCGACCGACGCGACCGGCGAGCGGCTTGCCGCCATCATGAAGCAACGGAGCAATCTGCGTCAGCTGCGCCATGCGCGATCGGGCGGCCAATCGGCCGCGGTGCGCAGTGGCGTGCGAGCGGCGCACGGAGTGATCGTGGCGACGCTCGACGGCGACGGCCAGAACAATCCGGCGTTCCTTCCGGACCTGATCGCGGCGGTCGAGAAGGGGGCAGGGCGCGTCGGGCTCGCCGCCGGCCAGCGCATCGGGCGCAAGGACACCGGCTTCAAGAAGCTTCAATCGCGCGTGGCGAACGGGGTTCGCAACGCGATCCTGAAGGACGGCACGCGCGACACCGGCTGCGGGCTGAAGGCATTCCGGCGCGACGTCTTCCTGATGCTGCCCTATTTCGACGGGCTGCATCGCTTCCTGCCGGCGCTGGTCCGCCGCGAAGGCTACGGCATTGCCTATGTCGACGTGATCGACCGGCCGCGCCACTCCGGCGTGTCGAATTATGGCTTCTTCGACCGGCTGTGGATCGGCATCATGGATCTCGCCGGCGTGTGGTGGCTGATCCGCCGCAAGAAGCCGACCCCAGATGTGACCGAGGTGAACGCATGATCATTCAATACGGTCAGGCGCTGAGCAACTATCTCTACGACGTCTTCGTCGCCAAGTTCGATTTCTGGCTCGCATTCGGCCTCGTCGCGCAATTGTTCTTCACCGCGCGCTTCCTGGTGCAGTGGATCGCGAGCGAGCGCGCCGGCAACAGCGTGGTGCCGATGGCGTTCTGGTTCTGCTCGATGGGCGGCGGGCTGATGACGCTGGTCTATGGCGTCGTGAAGCGCGAGCCGGTCATCATCCTCGGACAATCGCTCGCGACGGTGATCTACATCAGAAACATCATGCTGATCTGGAAGAACCGCGGCACCGCCTCGAAGACGCTGGACCGCTGAGCGAAGGCCCACCGCCTATCGCGGCAATGCCGACGCCGCGCCTGGGGTGGGCAGGGCGGCGGTCTCGGCTTCGGTCCTGCGATAGGGCTCGCCCGCTGCATCCAGCACGGGGTAGGCTACCGAGCAGATGTGAGAATGGATGCGGCGCAGATCGCGCAGCACGTCTAGATGCAGCGAGGTGGTCTCGATGGTCTCGGGACGGCCCTCGCGCAACCGGTCCAGATGCCGCTCGACGGCGGCAAGCTCGGTGTTGCGCAGCGCCGTCTTCTCCACCAGCAGCTTGCGCGCCTCATTGGCGTCGCCCGACATGAAGACGCCGAAGGCGATCCGCAGCGAATCCATCGTGCGCTTGTGAAAAGCAGCGAGCTCCTCGGCGCCCTCGGCCGAGAACTGGAAGCGGTGCTTGATCTTCTTGGTAGCGAGCTCGCTCAGACTTTTGTCGATGATGTCGCCGATATGCTCGAGGTTGATGGCGAAGGAGATGATCTCCATCGCGCGCCGTCCTTCGCTCTCGTCGAGGCTGCCCCGCATCAGTTTCGTCACGTAGAGCTTGATGGCCTCGTCGAGGCCATCAACGAGATTGTCCGTCTTCGAGACCTGGTCGACCAGCGCGCGGTCGCCGGTCATCATCGCCGTCATGACCTTGCGCAGCATGACTTCGACGAGATCGCCCATGCGCAAGGTCTCGCGGGCGGCGTCAGCGAGGGCCAGCGACGGCGTCTCCAGCGCCGTCTCGTCGAGATAGCGCGGACGGGCCGGATCGGCCTCCCGGATGCGATCGGGCAGCAGCCGGATCAACAGGCGCGACATAGCATCGAGCAGGCCGATGAAGAGGACGGCGGTGCCGACATTGAAGGCGATGTGGGAGGCCGCGGTCATCTTTGCGAGATCGGGCTGCCAGGCGTGCATGTGCTCGGCGATCACGCCCATAAAGGGCAGGACGAGGACAATTCCGATCACGCGGTTGACGAGATTGCCGACTGGCAGGCGATAGCTCGCGGGATCGTCGCGCCTGGCGCCCTCGAACACGGGATTGATGGCGCTGCCGAGATTGGCCCCGAGCACCAATGCGAGGGCGGCTTCAGGGGTAATGAATTGCGAATAGGCCAGCGACATGATCAGCAGCACGCTGGCAACGCTCGAATGTACTGCCCAGGTGACGAGCGCGGCAATGACGATGCACAGGATGGGATCGCCTGTGATCGCCGACATGACGACGCGGACGCCGGGCGCGTTCTCGGCCGGCGCGAGCGTGTCGAGCAGAATGTGCAGCGACAGCAGCATCAGGCCGAGGCCGATGCAGACGCGGCCGATATCCTTGATCCGCGAGCGCGGGCCGGAGCGGAAGGCGACGAGCCCGAGCACGAACAGCACCGGCGCCACGGCCGCGATGTTGAACGACAGCACCTGCACGATCAGCGTCGTGCCGACATTGGCCCCAAGCATGATGGCGAGCGCGGCGGAGAGGCTGACGAGACCCTCGGCGGCAAACGAAGAGGTGATCAGGGCGGTCGCCGTACTGCTCTGGAGCAGCGCCGTGAGCCCGAGGCCGGCGGCGAACGCACTGACGCGGTTGCTCAGCGCCTTGCCAAGCAGGCGCCGAAGGTCGGGACCGAAGGCGCGCAGGATCCCGCTGTGGACCATGTGCAGGCCCCACAACAGCAGCGCAACGCCGCCCATCAGGTCGAGCAGAACCAACGTTCCCATGCTCCGTGTCCGAATTGGAGTCGATTGTTGAGGCTAGCGCCAAATGCTTGAGGATCAAACCATTTGTTGGCGCATCGGCGTTAACGTTTACGACGCGCGCACGTTCCCGCGGCGCACGACTGCGCGTCCGCCGGCGCGCTGCCGCGTCATCGCGCATGATGCCCTGTGAGCAGGCTCACATTGCCGCTTTCAACGCAGCGAAGCCGCGGTCGAGATCGGCCTTGAGGTCGTCGACGCTCTCAAGCCCGATGTGGAGGCGCAGCGTCGGGCCGCCGGGCGCCCACTTGGTCGCGGTGCGATAGGCGTCGCAGTCGAAGGGAATCGCCAGGCTCTCGAAGCCGCCCCAGGAAAAGCCCATGCCGAACAGCGTGAGCGTGTTGAGCATGGTGTCGACGGCCTTCTGCGGGGCCGGCTTCAGCACGATGCTGAACAAGCCCGAGGCGCCGGTGAAGTCGCGCTTCCAGATCGCATGACCGGGATCGGTCTCGAGACCCGGATGCAGCACGCGTGCGACCTCGGGCCGGCCCGCGAGCCAGCGCGCCATGTCGAGCCCTGAGCGATGATGCTGTGCGAGCCGCACCGACAGCGTGCGCAAGCCACGCAGCGCGAGGAAGACGTCGTCTGGACCGGCACAGACGCCAAGCAAGCGGATGCCTTCGGCAATCTGCGGCCAGGCCTTGGCGTTGGCCGAGATGGTGCCGAACATGATGTCGGAATGTCCGCCGATATATTTGGTGGCGGCCTGCATGCTGATGTCGACGCCCTGGTCGAGCGAGCGGTGATAGAGCGGCGTCGCCCAGGTGTTGTCGTCGATGACGAGCGCGCCGCGCCCATGCGCGACCTCGGCGATGGCGCGGATGTCGGGCATCTCGAACGACTGCGAGCCCGGCGCCTCCACCAGAACGGCCCGGGTGTTGGGCTTGAACAGCTTGTCGATGCCGGCGCCGATCATCGGATCGAAGTAGGTGGTCTCGACGCCATAGCGGGTGAGCATGCCGTTGCAGAAATTGCGCGAGGGCCGATAGACGTTGTCGCAGACCAGGAGATGGTCGCCAGCCTTGAGCACCGAGAGCAGGGTGGTGGAGATCGCCGACAGCCCCGACGGCACGATGCCGACACCGGCGCATTGCGGTCCCTCCAGCGCCATCAGCGTGTCCTGGAACGCCTTGGTGGTGGGGGAACCGTGACGGCCATAGGTGAACTCGCCGCGATGGGCGTGCAGGTCCTCGGCGGTCGGATAGAGCACGGTCGAGCCGTGGAAGACCGGCGGATTGACGAACCCCTTCTGCGCCTTGGTGTCGCGGCCGGAGGTGACCAACCGGGTCTCGGCATGTTGCTGGGAGGGGTGCGAGGAATCCATGCGACTGCTTTCAAAAACTGCGTTTCCGCTCGGGCCTGACGCCTGGCGGGCAGGCCGAAAGGCCGCCGTCGTTAATAACAGAACACAGAAGAGTCCCGTCAACCCCTTGACCCGGCAGGCCAGTCGTTCTGTGATGCGCGGGTGCTATTCAGTCGCCGCATGTTGAGGGGCAGCCGCGACCTTCGATCCATCGTCTTGACCGGACCTTGCGCCACAGCCGAAAAATGGCGGGCGCCAGCGGCGGGGATTAAGGGTAAGGCCTCCCGAGATCGGCGAGTGTTCGGCAAGGATTTCCAGCATGACCCTTGCAAGGATCATCCTGGCAGAGACGATTCCAAAGACACCATTCCTGACCTTGAGACGACCTTGAAAGGCCTTCAGCTCATGAAACGCGTAACCCTGGCTCTCACTCTTGCTCTCGCCGCCGGCCTGTCCGCCCCAGCCGCCGACGCGCAAACGCTCAAGACGGTCAAGGACCGGGGCATGCTGTCCTGCGGCGTCAGCCAGGGCCTGCCGGGCTTCTCGTCGCCCGACGACAAGGGCAACTGGACCGGGATCGACGTCGACCTCTGCCGCGCCATTGCCGGGGCGATCTTCAACGATCCGAGCAAGGTCAAGTACGTGCCGCTGTCCGCCAAGGACCGCTTCACGGCGCTGCAATCCGGCGAGATCGACGTGCTCTCGCGCAACACCACCTGGACCATCTCGCGCGACACCTCGCTCGGCGCCAACTTCACCGGCGTGACCTATTACGACGGGCAGGGCTTCATGGTGAAGAAGTCGCTCAAGGTGAACTCGGCGCTCGAGCTCAACAGCGCATCGGTGTGCGTGCAGACCGGCACCACCACCGAGCAGAATCTCGCCGACTACTTCAAGGCCAACAACATGAAGTACGAGGTGATCGCGTTCGGCACCAACGACGAAACGGTCAAGGCCTATGAAGCCGGCCGCTGCGACGTCTTCACCACCGACCAGTCGGGCCTTTATGCCAACCGCCTCAAGCTCGCCAATCCCAACGACCACATGGTGCTGCCCGAGATCATCTCCAAGGAGCCGCTCGGGCCGATGGTGCGCCACGGCGACGACCAGTGGTTCGACATCGTGAAATGGACGCTGTTTGCGATGATCACCGCCGAAGAGCTCGGCGTGACCTCGAAGAACGTCGACGAGAAGGCGAAGCTGGAAAACCCGGAGCTGAAGCGCGTGCTCGGCAGCGACGGCAATTTCGGCGAACAGCTCGGCCTGACCAAGGATTGGGTGGTTCGGATCGTGAAGACGGTCGGCAATTACGGCGAGGTGTTCGATCGCAACGTCGGCGCGGGCTCGCCGCTCGCCATCAATCGCGGTCTGAACAATCTCTGGAACAAGGGCGGTCTCCAGTACGCGCCGCCGATCCGCTGATCGCCCTGATCCGCGGCTCACGGCGATGAGCACCGAGGCCCGTAAACCGCCGCCCCAGATCGCGCTGAAGATCAGGCGCGTGCTGGGCGGCAAGGCAGGCTGGAACGGGGTTGCCGTCCAGTTTGCCTTCGCAGCGGTCCTGGGCTGGATCGGCTACGAGATCGTCTCCAACGCCCGCTCCAATCTCGAGAACCAGCACATCGCCGCCGGCTTCGGCTTCCTGCGGAACAATGCCGGCTTCGACGTCAACCAGACCCTGATCTCCTACACCGGCTCGGACACGTTCCTGCGCGTGTTCGTGGTCGGACTCCTCAACACGCTCGTGGTCTCGGTGGTCGGCATCGTCTTCGCCACCGTGATCGGCTTCGTCGTCGCGCTGTGCCGGCTGTCGCCGAACTGGCTGTTGTCCCGCGTCGGCGAGATCTATGTCGAGATCATCCGCAACCTGCCGCTGCTGTTCCAGATCCTGTTCTGGTACCTCGCGGTGCTGGCGGCCTTGCCCAATCCCCGGCAGAGCATTTCGCTGCTCAATATCAGCTTCCTCAGCAATCGCGGCCTCGTCGTTCCCAGCCCGATCGGCGAGAGGGGCCTCGCGCCGTTCCTGGCAATGCTGGCGCTCGGCATCGTCGCGGCGCTGGCCTTGCGCATCTATGCGCGGCGTGCGCTGTTTCAGGACGGACGGATGATCCGGATCTGGCCCACCGTGCTGGGCCTGCTGGTCGGACTGCCGCTCGCCACCGTGCTGATATTCGGTGTGCCCTTCACCTTCGAGCTGCCGCAGCTCAAGGGGTTCAATTTCGCCGGCGGCTCGCGCATCATCCCGGAATTCGTGGCGCTGACGCTGGCACTGTCGACCTATACCGCCGCCTTCATCGCCGAGATCGTGCGCGCCGGCATCCTGTCCGTCCACAAGGGACAGATGGAGGCGGGATCCTCGCTCGGCCTGAGCCGCGGCACCACGCTCCGCCTGATCGTCGTGCCGCAGGCCATGCGCGTCATCGTACCACCGCTGACCAACCAGTACCTCAACCTGACCAAGAACTCCTCGCTGGCGGTCGCGATCGGCTATCCTGACCTCGTGTCGGTGTTCGCCGGCACCTCGCTGAGCCAGACCGGGCAGGCGATCGAGATCATCGCCATGACGATGGGCGTGTACCTCCTGATCTCCCTCGTCACCAGCGCGATCATGAGCGTCTATGGTTGGCGCGTCAGCCGGAGCCTCGGCGCATGAGCGATATCACCACGTCCGCCTTCGTCCGCCAGGACCTCGTCGCCGAGCGGCCGGCGCCGGTCAAGACCACCGGCTTCATCGGCGTGCTGCGCACCCGCCTGTTCAACTCGCCGACCAACATCCTGCTCACGATCGTGGGCGCCCTGCTGCTC
The DNA here is from genome assembly GCF_011602485.2 of Bradyrhizobium sp. 1(2017). Taxonomy (NCBI): domain Bacteria; kingdom Pseudomonadati; phylum Pseudomonadota; class Alphaproteobacteria; order Hyphomicrobiales; family Nitrobacteraceae; genus Bradyrhizobium; species Bradyrhizobium sp. 1(2017). The sequence goes on from NZ_CP050022.2 coordinate 4,049,071, forward strand.
TGGTTCACCATCGTTCCCTCCGTCCGGTTCCTGATGGTGGATGCAGTCTGGACCGGCAAGGATCGCACGGCGTGCCTCGCCGAGAACGCCGGCTTTGCGGTCGGCGCCTGCTGGCCCTACATCCAGGCCAAACTGCCGCAGCTGATCTACGGTTTCTATCCCGAGGCCGAGCGCTGGCGGGTCAATCTCACCTTCGTGCTGGCGGCCGTCCTGCTGGTGCCGATGCTGGTGCCGCGGCTGCCGGCGAAGGGCCTCAATGCCAGCCTGTTCTTCGTCGCGTTTCCGGTGGTCGCTTTCTTCCTGCTGCACGGTGGCGGCATCAAGGGCTTCGGCCTGAGCTGGACGGCCAGCCTGCTGCAATTGTTCGAAGAAAGCATCATCGGGGCCGGGCAGACGCTGCTCAATCTCAGCAAGACCTCCGCCATCGCCCCGCTGCTGTGGGGCCTCGGAAGCCTGATCGTGCTGGTCGGCACGGCGATGTCCTGGCTGATCTTTCCGCTCACCTGGCTGCGCGATCACATCCAGACGATGGGGCAGCCGGTCTGGGGCGATTTCGCCGTCACGGCCGCGATCGTCTGCTTGATCGCCTTCGTGCTCGGCGGCGGCATTCGCACCGGATGGCGAGCCCTCGCGTGGAGCATCGCCACTTTCATCGCCATCGCCATCGTCATCAAGGTGATGGATCTCGACCATGGCGGATTGCCGGTTGTGTCGACCAATCTGTGGGGCGGACTTCTGGTGACGCTGGTGGTCTCGGTCACGGGCATCGTGACCTCGCTGCCGATCGGGATTGCACTGGCGCTCGGCCGCCGTTCCACCATTCCGCTGATCCGGATCTTCTCGATCGCCTTCATCGAATTCTGGCGGGGCGTGCCGCTGATCACCGTGCTGTTCTTCGCCACCTACATGCTGCCCTTGTTCCTGCCCGGCAATTTCACGGTCGACGGGCTCGTGCGCGCCCTGATCGGCATTGCGCTGTTCACGGGCGCCTATCAGGCCGAGAACGTCCGTGGCGGCCTCGCCGCGATTCCGCGCGGCCAGGGCGAGGCCGCGGCCGCTCTCGGGCTGTCCTGGTGGAAGACGACCTCGCTGATCGTGCTGCCGCAGGCCCTGCGCCACGTCATTCCGAATCTCGTCAACAGCTTCATCTCGCTGTTCAAGGACACGTCGCTGGTCTCGATCGTGGCGCTGTTCGATCTCCTCGGCTCGCTTCGCGCCTCGTTCTCGGATCCGAAATGGTCGACGCCGTCGACCGCGTTCACCGGCTTTGCCTTCGCCGGCATCATCTACTTCATCTTCTGCTTTGGAATGTCGCGCTACTCGCTCTTCGTCGAGCACCGCCTCAACGCTCACCGCCGCAACTGATGGAGCGCATCATGTCCGATCCCATCGTCAAGATTTCCGGGCTCAACAAATGGTATGGCGATTTTCACGTGCTGCGCGACATCGATCTCGAGGTCCGCAAGGGCGAGCGCATCGTGATCTGTGGCCCCTCGGGTTCCGGCAAATCGACGCTGATCCGCTGCATCAACGCGCTGGAGGAGTTCCAGGAGGGCGAGATCGTCGTCGACGGCATCGAGCTCGGACCGAACCTCAAGCACATCGACGCGGTGCGCCGCGAGGTCGGCATGGTCTTCCAGAGCTTCAATCTGTTCCCGCATCTGACGGTGCTCGACAATTGCACGCTGGCGCCGATCTGGGTACGCAACATTCCCAAGAAGGATGCCGAGGCGACTGCGATGAAATTCCTGGAGCGGGTCAAGATCCCGCACCAGGCCAACAAGTTTCCCGGCCAGATGTCCGGCGGCCAGCAGCAGCGCGTGGCGATCGCACGTGCCCTGACCATGAACCCGAAGGTGATGCTGTTCGACGAGCCGACCTCGGCGCTCGACCCTGAAATGGTCAAGGAGGTGCTCGACACCATGGTCGATCTCGCCGGGGAGGGCATGACCATGCTGGTCGTCACCCACGAGATGGGCTTTGCCCGCGAGGTCGCCAACCGCGTCGTGTTCATGGACGCGGGCCAGATCATCGAGGCCAACACGCCCAATGAATTCTTCGCAGCGCCGCAGCATGCCCGCACCAAACTGTTCCTGAGCCAGATCCTGCGCTGAGGCCCCGGGAAATCCCGGGGGCGTCCCGGGTGCAGCTGACCGGCCGGCCCCGACCGCGAATCAGCTAGACTCTGTCCGGGCCATCCTCCGGAGAGACACCTTGCAGAGCAGCGGCGGCGCGCGCGCATTCCAGAACGCGCGATTGCAGAAGAAGTTGATGAAGCAGGCGGACGCCGTCATCTCCGCCGCGGCTGCCGCCTATGGCCAGGGCAAATATGCCGAGACCGAGGCGCTGTGCCGTGAGATCCTCAAGGCAATTCCGGATCATGTCGACGCCATGCACCTGCTCGGCATGTGCGCCCATGACGGCCGGCGCCTGGAGGAGGCGCAACAGCTGCTCGAGCGCGTGATCGAGCTCGATCCGCGCCTGCACGACGCCCACAACAATCTGGCGACCGTGCATTTCGACCTTGGCAATTACGAAGAGGCCCGGCGGTGCCAGGAGAAGGCCATCGCGCTGAAGCCGAATTTCGTGGTTGCGCTGACCAATCTCGGCAACACGCTGATGCATCTGGGGCGGTTCGCTGAGGCGCTCGAGCTGCACGAGCGTGCCATCAAGCTGAAGCCGGATTGCGCCGATGCATTCTGCAATCGCGGCATGGTCGAGATGTTGCTCGGACTGGTCGGCAACGCAAAGGAAAGTTTCGATCGCGCCCTGCTGTTTCAGCCGCGTCACGCGGAGGCTTTGGTCGGCAAGGGCATGGTCAGCATCGAGCTGCGGCACCACGACGAGGCGGCGGCGAAATTCGCCATGGCGCTCGCGATCAAGCCCGGATCGCCGAGGATTCTGGCCCAGCGCGGGCGGCTCAGTTTTGAGCTGCAGCGCCTCGACCAGGCGCTCACGGATTTCGAGGCTGCGCTGGCGATCTCGCCCAAGCTCGAGCTGGCGCTGCGGGGAAAGGCACAGACCTGCCTCATCCAGGGAAAGACCGCGCAGGCGATCGCCGCCGCCACGACCTTGATCGAACAAAATCCGCGCTCTGAGATCGGGGTGGCGCTGATGGGCTTCGCCTATTCGAACCAGGGGGAGATCGACACCGCGATCGAATATCTCGATCGCGCGCTGGCGATCCGGCCGGACTATGGGGATGCGATCAGGGGCAAGATCTTCCTGCAGGACTACCGCGCCGAGGCTGATTTCGCCGTCCAGCAGGCCGTGCGGCGGGATTGGTGGGACCTGATCGGGGTCAAGCAGCCGCGAAGGACGCTACCGAAGCGGCCGCTCGATCCGGAGAAGCGGATCAAGGTCGGCTACGTCGCCGCCGAATTCCGCCAGCATTCGGCGGGCCTCACCTTGCTGCCGGTGCTCCGCCATCACGATCACGCCAGGTTCGAGATCATCTGCTACTATTGCTGGCCGGTGCAGGACGAGTACACCGCCCGGTTCAAGCCGCTGGCGGACGTCTGGGTCGACGCCTGGCAGCTGTCGGACGACGAGCTGGCCGATCGCATCCAGGCTGACAATGTCGACATCCTGATCGACGTTTCGGGCCACACCACCGGTAACCGGCTCAATGTCTTCGCGCGCAAGCCCGCCCCGATCCAGGCCACGGGCTTCGGACACGCGACGGGCACGGGCATGCAGACCATGGACTACGTGCTCGCGGATCCCATTTTCATTCCGCCGCCGGTTCGGCATCTGTTTCCCGAAAAGATCTACGATCTGCCGTGCCTGATCACGATGGAGCCGGTCTCGGACCAGCAGCCCTCCGAACTGCCGATGCTCCGCAACGGCTACGTCACCTTCGGCGTGTTCAACCGCATCTACAAGATCTCGGACGATGCGATCCGGGTGTGGTCGTGGCTGATGCGAGAGGTGCCGAGATCGAAGATCGTCCTGAAGCACGGCCTGCTCGACGATCCCTTGCTGCGCGATAGCCTGGTCGCGCGCTTCGTGGCCCAGGGCATTGCCGAGGAGAACATCACCTGCCTCGGCTCGACCTCGCGCAACGACCACCTGTTGGCCTTTGCCGATATCGACATCTCGCTCGATACGTTCCCGCAGAACGGCGGCATCAGCACCTGGGAATCGCTCTACAAGGGCGTTCCCGTCGTGGCCAAGCTCGGCAACGGGGCCTCCTCGCGAGCCGGTGCCTCCATCGTGGCCGCCGTCGGGCTCGGCGACTGGGTCGCCGAGGATGACGACGGCTATGTCGAGATCGCGCGCAAATTTGCGACGCAGCCCGATCATCTCGCGAAATTGCGCGCGCAATTGCCGGCTCAGATTGCAGCCTCGCCGGCTGGCAATGTCGAGATTTACACGCGTGAGCTCGAAGCGGGTTACCGCCAGTTCTGGCGCGATTATTGTGCCGCGGCCTCGGAGGGTGATGACGTGGCGTAGTCAGTTCGGGCACCCCCCGGGGGCGTCGCTGGTCCAGCTGACTGGGCGGCGCCGGCCACGAATCAGCTAGACTCTTTGTTGGACCATCCTCCGGAGAGACACCTTGCAGAGCAGCGGCGCCGGCGCGCGCGCGTTCCAGAACGCGCGATTGCAGAAGAAGTTGAAGAAGCAGGCGGATGCCGTCATCGCCGCCGCCGCAACGGCTCATGGCCAGGGCAGACATGCGGAGACCGAGGCGCTCTGCCGCCAGGTGTTGCAGGTCGTTCCGGATCATTTCGACGCCACGCACCTGTTCGGCCTATGTGCGCTTCAAGGCGGCCGCCTGGGGGAGGCGCAGCAGCTGCTCGAACGCGCGATCACGATCGATCCGCGTTCGCACGAGGCCCATAACAATCTCGCAGCAGTGCACTCCAGCCTCGGGCAATTGGAGGCCGCCCGCTTATGTCAGGAGAAGGCGATCGCGCTGAAGCCGAATTTCCCGCAGGCCCTGACCGGCCTCGGCAATAGCTTGCTCCAGATGAACCTGCCCGAACAGGCAATCGAAGCCTACGACCGCGCTATCAGGCTGAAGCCGGACCATGCCGATGCGCTTTGCAATCGCGGCCTGGCGGAGCTGACCCTGCGCCGATTCGACCGCGCCAGGCAGAGCTTCGAGCGTGCCTTGGTGTTTCAGTCGCGTCACGTGGAAGCGCTGGTCGGCAAAGGCGTGGTCAGTATCGAGCTCAAGCACTACGATGAGGCGGAAGCCGCGCTCGCAACGGCGCTGACGATCAGACCCAATTCGGCGAAGGCCGTGGCGCATCGCGGGCGGCTTCATCTCGAGCTGTCGCGGTCGGAACAGGCGGCGGCGGATTTCGATGCGGCGCTCGCGCTCTCGCCCAGGCTTGAAGTGGCCCTGCAAGGCAAGGCGCAGGTCGCGCTTGCCATGAGAAATACCGCGCAGGCGATTGCGGCGGTCAAGACCTTGCTCGAGGAAAATCCCCGCTCCGTGACCGCATTGGCGTTGCTAAGCGCCTGTTTCGCAAACCAGGGCGAGATCGCAGCCGCGATCGAACATCTCGACGCGGCGCTGGCAATCGCGCCTGATCATGCTGACTTGATCGCGCGGAAGATCCACTTCCTGGACTTTCTCTCCGAAGCCGATTTCGCGGTCCAGCAGGCAGCGCGAAGACATTGGTGGGAGGCGATCGGCGCCAGACTGCCACAAAGGACTCTCCCGCCGCGGCCGCTCGATCCTGAGCGGCGGATCGTGATCGGCTATGTCGCGGCCGAGTTCTGGTACCATTCCGCAGCGTTCGGCTTGCTGCCGGTGCTGCGCCATCATGATCACGCCAACTTCGAAATCGTCTGCTATTCGTGCTCGCCGCAGCGCGACGAGATGACCGCCGAATTCGAGTCGCTGGCGGACGTCTGGGTCGATGCCTGGCAGCTTTCGGACGACGAGCTGGCTGATCGTATCCAGGCCGACAAGGTCGATGTCCTGATCGACGTATCAGGGCATTCGACCGGCAACAGGCTTCCCGTGTTCGCCCGCAAACCGGCTCCCATCCAGGTCACGGGCTTCGGGCACGCGACCGGGACCGGCCTTGGGACCATGGACTACGTGCTCGCCGATCCGGTCTTCATTCCGCAACCGGCGCGGCATTTGCTCGCCGAAAGGGTTCACGATCTGCCCTGCATGATCACGACCGATCCCATCCTTGACGTCCCGGCTTCGGAGCTGCCCATGCTCCGCAATGGCCACGTCACCTTCGGCGTGTTCAACCGCATCTACAAGATCTCGGACGAGGCCGTCCGGGTGTGGGCAAAAATCATGCGCGAGGTGACCGGATCGAAGATCATCATCAAGCATACGCTGCTCGATGATACCCTGCTGCGCGACGGTCTGATCGCGCGGTTCGTGGCGCAGGGCGTCGCGGAAGAGAACGTCATCTGCATGGGGTCGACGCCGCGCCACGAGCACCTGCTGGCCTTCGCGCAGGTCGACATCTCGCTCGATACGTTCCCGCAGAATGGCGGCGTCAGCACCTGGGAATCGCTCTATGCGGGCGTTCCGGTCGTCGCCAAGCTCGGCAACGGTGCCTCGTCGCGCGCCGGTGGCGCCATCGTGGCTGCCGTCGGGCTCGACGACTGGGTCGCCGCGGACGATGAAGACTACGCCGCGATTGCGTGCCGATATGCGGCGCTGCCTGCTCACCTGGCGAAGTTGCGCGCGGAGTTCCCGGCTCGGATCGCGGCTTCGCCGGCCGGCAATGTCGAGACCTACACGCGCAAGGTCGAGGCGGGCTATCGCCAGTTCTGGCGCGACTATTGTGCTGGGACCGCGGAAAACGGCGAGGTCGCGTAAAGCGCCGGCTTGAGCGCGCGCCTGGGGCGCGCGCTTGCTATGGCCATCAGACGAAGGGCGGCTTGATGTTGCTGCGCTTCTCCAGCCATTCGGGCACGGGCAGGTTCTTGGCGCGCATGAAGTCCGCGTTGAACAGCTTCGACTGGTAGCGGCTGCCGGAATCGCAGAGTACGGTGACGATCATCTTGCCGGGCCCGAGCTGCTTCGCAAGCTGCGTCGCGCCAACGATGTTGATGCCCGTCGAGCCGCCCAGGCACAGACCCTCATGCTGAAGCAACTCGTAGATGGCGCTCACGGCTTCGGCGTCGGGAATGAGATAGGCGTCATCGACCTTGGCCGTCTCGACGATCGCGGTGGCGCGGTTGAGGCCGATGCCCTCGGTGATCGAGCCGCCAGGCGTCGCCTTGGCATCGCCGGTCCGGAAATATTCATACATGCCCGCGCCGTGCGGATCGGCGCAGGCGATGCGGACGTTCTTGCTCTTCTCTTTCAGATAGCGGCTGATGCCGGCAAGCGTGCCGCCGCTGCCGACCGAGCAGACGAAGCCGTCGACCTTGCCGCCGGTCTGCTCCCAGATCTCAGGGCCAGTGGATTCGTAATGCGCCTTGGCATTGTCGAGGTTGTTCCACTGGTCGGCGAAGAGCACGCCATTGGGTTCGGTCTTGCGCAGCTCGTCGGCGAGCCTGCGGCCGACATGCTGGTAGTTGTTCGGGTTGGCATAGGGCAGGGCCGGCACCTCGATCAGCTCGGCCCCGCACAGCTTCAGGAAATCCTTCTTCTCCTGGCTCTGCGTCTCCGGGATCACGATCAGCGTGCGGTAGCCCCGCGCGCTCGCAACGACCGCAAGGCCGATGCCGGTGTTGCCGGCGGTCGCCTCCACCACGAGCCCGCCAGGCTTCAGTTCGCCGCGCTTCTCGGCCTCCAGGATCATCCATTTGCCGGCCCGGTCCTTGACCGACTGGCCGGGATTCATGAACTCGGCCTTGCCCAGGATGGTGCAGCCGGTCAGTTCCGAGGCGCGCTTGAGCTTGATGAGCGGGGTGTTGCCGATGGCTTCGACAACGTCAGTCTTGATGGTCATATCGGGGGAAATCACTGGCAAAGGGTTGATCAGGCTGGCCAGAACCTAGTGCTTGCAAGGCCAAAGGGGAAGGCTTTTGCGCCGCGGCGAAACCGGCCCAACGCTCCGCCGCAGCAGCGATAGTGTGAGAATATCGACGTCGCGGCGATGTGCCGAACCGCGAGGCGGGATATCGCAGGAGAATATTCGCGATCTTCGTCGGAGCACGGAAGTCAACGATCGTCATGAGCAGTTCTCGCGACACTCTTCGCTCTCGGCGGGACGGTCCGATGCCAGAGTTGGACGGATGGTGCGTGGAAGCTTGACGCGTGCCTGCCTGAGCGAAGCGCATTCGTTTTCGGCGATTGACGGACTCGTGAGCGTGGCCGTGCCGGATCTCGCGACCGAGCTGAAACTTCCGTGGGGCCGCCAAGCGCGGCGACAGAATCGCGCCGCGCCGCTGTTGCGGCAATATCACATGAAATCTTAGTAAGCTTGAAGGCCTGACGGACTGGCGAAATGAAGGAAGTGCCTGCAAGACAATGATATCTTGTATTTACTCAGATCCGGCGTCCGTCTTGTCCGGCGTGCCTCTCGCACCTGCGGGACTGTCCCGCAGTTCCGCGCCCGGCTAGTATGGGTGTTGAGGTTCCGCAGAAAGCATCAAAGCTGTGAACGAGTTATCCAAGGCCCCCCGACTGTGCCGCCGCGAATCGGTTAATTCGGCTGTGCGGTGGCGGCTCGATCTGCCCGGCGGGGGGTGGATGTGACACAGGATGTTTCTGCGATCGCCATGCGGCGGTCTCCTGGTTCGCCGTCCCGGACGCGGCGCGCGGCGCGCTGGCTTGCGGCGCTGTGTCTCGCGGCCAGTTCCGGCGCCTGCGTGCTGACGCAGGACCTTCCCGACCCCGCGCTCGATGTTCCCGTTCAGTACAAATATGCCGGGAAGGGGGATAGGCCGCCATCGCTGGACTGGTGGCGCGGCTTCCGTTCCGCCGAGCTGACGCAGCTGATGGAGGAGGCGCAGACCGTCAACCTCGACATCGCCGCGGCCGTCGCACGCATCGTCCAGGCCGACGCCCAGGCGCGGCAGGCGGGCGCGGCGCTGCTGCCGAGCGTGTCGACCGGCGGATCGGAAACCTATTCGCGCACCTCGGGCTCGAGCGCCTCGGGCCTGTCCATCGGCGGACGCGAGGTCGTTAACTATTCGGCCTCGCTCAGCGCGAGCTACCAGCTCGACTTCTGGGGCCAGAACCGCGACGCGCTGCAAACGGCGGAGGAGACCGCGAACGCCAACCGGTTCGATCGCGACACGGTCGCGCTGACGACACTGGCGGGCGTTGCCAACGCCTATTTCCAGGTGCTGGCCTCGCAGGACCGGCTGCGCACCGCCCAGAGCAACATCGCGAGTGCACAGCGCGTCCTCGATGCCATCAAGGAGCGCCGCAGGGCCGGCACCGGGACCGATCTCGACGTCGCGCAGCAGGAGAGCCTGCTTGCGAACCAGAAGGCGCTGGTGCCGCCATTGCGGCAGACGCTCGACCAGAACGTCAACGCGCTCGCGGTGCTGGTGTCGCGGCCGCCGGAGAGCGTAAGGGTACTCGGCGGCTCGCTGAACAAGATCGCGACCCCGCGCGTCACGCCTGGCCTGCCGTCGGAGCTCCTGACGCAGCGGCCCGACATCCGCCGGCAGGAGGCGCAGCTCGCCTCGGCCACCGCGAACATCGGCAACGCGCGCGCGCAGTTCTTTCCGACCATTCAGCTCACCGGCAATGGCGGCTATCAGAGCTCGGCGCTGGTCTCGCTTTTCCAGCCGCATGCGGCGTTCTTCCAGCTCGTTGGCAGCGCCACGCAGCCGATCTTCGACGGCGGCAGGATCCTCGGCAATTTCGAATTTGCCAAGGCGCGGCAGGATGAACTACTCCAGACCTACCGCAAGACCATCGTCCAGGCCTTTACCGACGTCGACAATGCGCTGTTCTCGATCAAGCAGACCACGATCAAGCTGCAATTGCAGCGCGACGTCGTGACCGCCTCGCGCCGCGCCTTCGATCTCTCCGAGCAGCAATTGCGCGCCGGCACCGCCGACATCGTGACCGTGCTGAACGTCCAACAGACACTATTTCAGGCGGAAGATGCGTTGTGGCAGGCCCAACTCGCACGGCTTCTCGCCATCGTCAGCCTGTATCAGGCGCTCGGCGGCGGCTGGGAGCCGCGCATGGAGAAACCGGTCAATGCTCTTTAAGCCGGATATGAAGCAAGACGCGAAAGTGGGGACGGCGAAGAAGTCGCGCGGCCGCGGCTTCATTATGACCTTGATCACGCTCGCGATCCTCGGCGGGCTCGGCTATCTCGGCTGGACCGTCATGCATCAGCAGCAGGCGAACAACCGCAACCAGCGGCCCGACCTGCCGGTGCCCGTGCTGGCAGCGAGCCCGCGGATCCAGGACGTTCCGGTTTATCTCGACGGTGTCGGCGCGATCCGCGCGCTCAATACCGTGACCGTGCGCTCACAGGTCGACGGCAAGCTCATCGCCGTCAACTTCACCGAGGGACAGGACGTCAAGAAGGGTGACGTGCTCGGCGAGATCGATCCCGCACTCTACCAGGCGACGTATGACCAGGCGGTTGCCAAGAAGGCGCAGGATCAGGCCCAGCTCGCTAACCAGCGCATCGACCTTACGCGCTACGAGCAGCTCGCGGCGTCCAATGCCGGCTCCAAGCAACAGGCGGATACCCAGCGCGCGCTGGTCGCGCAGACCGAGGCACTGGTGAAGGCCGATCAGGCGGCGATCGACAACGCGGCAGCGACGCTCAGCTATACCAAGATCGTGGCACCGCTCTCGGGCCGCGCCGGCCTGCGCCAGGTCGACCAGGGCAACATCATCCACGCCTCCGACACCACGGGCCTCGTCGTCATCACGCAATTGCAGCCGATCGCGGTGTGGTTCAGCCTGCCGCAGCAGCAGATCATGCGCGTCAACGCCGCGGCGACGAAGGGTACGCTCGCCGTCGACGTGTTCGGCAATGACGGCGTCACCGTCATCGATGCCGGCAAGCTCACCGGCATCGACAATCAGGTCGACCAGACCACCGGTACGCTCAAGCTCAAGGCCGAATTCCCCAACGCCAATTACCAGCTCTGGCCGGGCCAGTTCGTCAATGTCCGCCTCAAGGTCGAGACCTTGACGCAGGCGCTGGTGGTGCCGACCTCCGCGGTGCAGCGTGGTCCGATCGGGACCTTCAGCTATGTCATCGGCGAGGACAACGTCGTCTCGGCCAAGCCTGTGACGGTCACCCAGCAGAATGAGCATGACGCGGTCATCGCCAGCGGCCTGGCGCCGAACGACAGGGTTGTCACCACGGGCTTCGCCAATTTGTCCGACGGCTCCAAGGTGATGGTCGGCCGCGACGACCAGACCCCGTCGGCCGATCTGGCGCCACGCAAGCGCTCGCGCGGGCCGGACGCTCAGAAGAAGGAGGGCGGCAAGGAAGGGCAGAACGAACACCACAAGGACGGACAGGGCAAGGACGGCGAGTTCCGCGCCAAGCGCAAGAGCAGCGAGGGCGACCAGAAGGGACAGACCGGGCCGGCTCCGGGGCCGGGGGCATCGGGAAGTGGAGCCAAGCAGCCATGATCCCCACAACAGCCGCTTGACGCGGCAGGCGTAGCCCATGGGTGTCTCCGAACCCTTCATCCGACGACCGATCGCGACCTCGCTGCTCGGCATCGCGCTGCTGATCGGCGGGCTGCTGGGCTATTTCGCGCTGCCGGTCTCGGCGCTGCCACAGGTGGATTTCCCGACCGTGCAGGTGACGACGCAGTTGCCGGGCGCGAGCCCCGACGTGATCGCCTCGCTGATCACCGCGCCATTGGAGCGGCAGCTCGGCCAGATCCCGTCGCTGTCGGCAATGAACTCGACGAGCTCGTTCGGCGTCAGCCAGATCTCGCTCCAGTTCGACCTCAACCGCGACATCGACGGCGCCACCCAGGACGTGCAGGCCGCGATCAACGCCGCGGCGGGCGTGCTGCCCAAGACGCTGCCTTACCCGCCGACCTATGCCAAGGTGAACCCGGCGGACGCCCCGGTGATGACGCTGGCGCTGCGCTCGGACACGATCTCGCTGCGGGCGATGAGCGACATTGCCGACACCATTCTGGCGCAACGGCTGAGCCAGATTTCCGGCGTCGGGCGCGTCTCCGTGCTCGGCGGGCTGAAGCCGGCCGTCCGCATCCAGGCCGACCTTGCGCGGCTCGCCGCCTATGGCATCGCCATGGAGGACCTGCGCACCGCGATTGCCAACGCCAACGTCTCCGGGCCGAAAGGCTCGCTCGATGGCGCGCAGCAAGCCTACATCATCGCCGCCAACGACCAGATCGCCGCGGCGGACGCCTACAGGCCGATCATCATCGCCTATCGCAACGGCGCGCCCGTCACCATCGGCGACGTCGCGCAGATCGTCGACGGGCTGGAGAACGACCGCACCGGCGGCTGGTACCAGGGCACGCCGGCGGTCATCATCGACATCCAGCGCCAGCCCGGCGCCAACGTCATCGACGTCGTCAGCCAGATCCGTGCCGAAATCCCCAAGGTCCAGCGCGCGATCCCCGCCGGCGTGAACCTCACCATCGTCTCCGACCGCACCGTCACCATCCGCGCCTCGGTCCGCGACGTGCAGTTCACGCTGGTCCTTGCCGTCGTGCTGGTGACGCTGGTCGTGCTGCTGTTCCTGCGCTCGCTGCGCGCAACCGTGATCGCCGGCGTGGCGCTGCCGCTGTCGCTGATCACGAGCTTCGGCATCATGTATTTTGCCGGCTTCAGCCTCGACAACCTGTCGCTGATGGCGCTCACGATCGGCACCGGCTTCGTCGTCGACGACGCCATCGTCATGATCGAGAACATCGTCCGCCACATGGAGAACGGCGACGGTCCGATGGAGGCCTCGCTCAAGGGCGCCAGCGAAATCGGTTTCACCGTGATCTCGCTGACGGTGTCGCTGATCGCCGTCTTCATCCCGCTTCTGTTCATGTCGGGCCTCGTCGGGCGCATGTTCCGCGAATTCGCGTTGACGCTGACGATCGCGGTCGTCACCTCGGCCGTGGTCTCGTTGACGCTGACGCCGATGATGTGCTCGCGCCTGCTCAAGCACGCTCATGAGGAGCTGGCGGTGCCCGGCCTTGCCGCGATCAGCCGCTTCATCGACCGGACCGTCGAGGCCTATCACAGGACGCTGCTGTGGGTGCTGGAGCGTCAGCGCGCCACGCTGGTCGTGACCTTCGTCACGCTGATTGCGACCCTGGTCCTCTACGTCGTCGCGCCAAAGGGCTTCCTGCCGCTCCAGGACACCGCCTCGATCACGGCGGTGACCGAGGCGGGGCCCGACGTCTCGTTCGCGGAGATGCAGAAGCGGCAGGCCGAGGTGGCCGACGCCATCAAGGCCGATCCCGACGTCGTCGGGGTGGTCTCGGTGATCGGGGCCGGCTCGGTCAACCCGACCACCAATGTCGGACGCCTCGTCATGAATCTGAAGCCGCGCGGCGAACGGCGTGACGATGTCGCGGCGGTCGTGATCCGGCTGAAGGAGAGGGTGGCGGGCATCCCCGGCATGACCGTCTATTTCCAGCCGGTGCAGGACGTGCAGATCTCGACCCAGTCGAGCCGCTCGCAGTACCAGTACACGCTGACCGGCACCGACGCGGCGCTGGTCTCGGAATGGGCCGGCAAGCTGGTGGCGGAGATGCGGCGCGACCCGCTGTTCCGCGACGTCTCCTCGGAGGCGCAGGAAGGCGGCCTGCGGGCGCAGCTCGACGTCGATCGCACGCGCGCCGGCCAGCTCGGCGTCAGCCTCCAGGCCATCACCGACACGCTCAACGATGCCTTCGCGCAGCGGCAGATCTCGACCATCTACGGCCAGGCCAACCAGTACCGCGTCGTGCTGGAGGCGCTGCCGATGTACCAGCGCGATCCGTCGGTCCTGTCGAAGCTCTATCTGCCGGGCGCGGCCAGCAGCACGACGGTCGGCGCGCCTAACGCCCAGGTTCCGCTGTCGGCCGTGGCGACGCTAAAGCGTACCACGGCGCCGCTCGCGATCTCACACCAGGCGCAATTCCCCTCGGTGTCGCTCAGCTTCAACCTGGCGCCGGGCGCGGCGCTCGGCGATGCCGTCGAGGCGGTCAAGACGATCGAGACCCGGATCGGCATGCCCAACAGCATCGTCGGCGTCTATGCCGGCGATGCCGCCGAATTCGCCAAGGCGCTCGCCGGTCAGCCCTGGTTGCTGCTCGCGGCCGTGATCACGATCTACATCGTGCTCGGCGTGCTCTATGAGAGCTACATCCACCCGATCACGATCCTGTCGACACTGCCCTCGGCTGGCGTCGGTGCGATCCTGGCGCTGATCCTGTGCGGGCAGGATCTGTCGGTCATCGGCCTGATCGGCATCATCCTCCTGATGGGCATCGTCAAGAAGAACGCGATCATGATGATCGATTTCGCGCTCGAGGCCGAGCGCGGGCAGGGCATGTCGCCGAACGAGGCGATCGTGCAGGCCTGCCTCTTGCGCTTCCGCCCGATCATGATGACGACGCTGGCCGCGCTGTTCGGCGCGCTGCCGCTCGCGATCGAGAGCGGCACCGGCGCGGAGCTGCGCTTTCCGCTCGGCATCTCCATCATCGGCGGCCTGCTGCTGAGCCAGCTGCTGACGCTTTATACGACGCCCGTGATCTATCTGGCGCTCGACCGCATCAACCGCCGCCTCGAGCAGGCGCTGCCGCCGGCCGAATCCGGCGGCCCGCCGGTCGCGGGCGCGACCGAGGGGATGCAGTGATGGCATCGATCTCGGAGCCCTTCATCCGCCGCCCGGTCGCGACCACGCTGCTGTCGATCGGGTTGTTCCTGCTGGGTGTCGTCGCCTACGAGTTCCTTCCCGTCGCCTCGGTCCCGAACGTCGACTTTCCCGCCATCTTCGTCTCGGCCAGCCGGCCGGGCGCCGATCCGTCCGTGATGGCAGCGACGGTGGCCTCGCCACTGGAGCGGCGGCTCGGCGAGATCGCCGGCATCAACCAGATCACGTCCACGAGCTCGCTCGGCACCACCAACATTCAGCTGCAGTTCGACATCGGCCGCAACATCGACAAGGCCGCCCGCGACGTGCAGGCCGCAATCAACGCCTCGCTCGTCGACCTGCCGAGCGACCTGCCGACGCTGCCACGTTTCCGCAAGGCCAACACGGCCGGCGCGCCCGTCTTCGTGCTGGCGCTGACCTCGAAGACGCTGTCGGCCAGCGCGATCTACGACGTTGCCGATACGGTCATCGCACAGCGCATCTCGCAGGTGCCCGGCGTCGGCGACGTCACGGTCTCCGGCGCCGACCAGCCGGCCGTGCGGGTGCAGCTCAACCCCGTCGCTCTGTCGAATGCGGGCATCGCCACCGACGACGTCAGGACCGCGATCATCAACGCCAATCCGCTCGGTCCGGTCGGCATCTTCAACGGCGAGCGCCAGAGCGAGACGCTGGCGCTCAACAAGCAGATGCGCACGGCGAAGGAGTTCCGCGACATTGTCATCAAGAGCTCGAACGGCAATTTCGTCCGGCTCTCCGACGTCGCGGAGATCGAGGATTCCGTCCGCAATGCGCGCTCCTTCGCCTGGTTCAACAAGCAGCCGGCGGTGCTGATCCAGATCACCAAGCAGGGCGATGCCAACGTCATCGACACCGTCGACAGGGTCAAGGCATTGATCCCCGCGTTGAAGCAGTGGATCCCGGCCGGCGTCGAGATATCCACCCTGGTCGACCGGACCGGCACGATCCGCGCCAGCGTGCTGGACATGCAATGGACGTTGCTGGCGACCGCGCTCCTCGTCATGGTCGTGGTCTTCGTGTTCCTGCGGCGGCTGACGCCGACGATCGCGGCCGGCATCTCGGTGCCGCTGGCCCTGGCGGGAACCTGCGCCGGCATGTGGGTCGCCGGCTTCTCGATCGACAACCTGTCGCTGATGGCGCTGGCGATCTCGGTCGGCTTCGTGGTCGACGACGCCATCGTCATGATCGAGAACATGTACCGCAATCTCGAGCACGGCATGCGGCCGTTCCGGGCGGCGCAGGAGGGCGCCAAGCAGATCGGATTCACCGTGGTCTCGATCAGCCTGTCGCTGATCGCGGCCTTCACGCCGCTGATCTTCATGGACGGCGTCGTCGGCCGCCTGCTGCGCGAGTTCTCGCTGACGTTGACCTTCGCGATCCTGGTCTCGACGCTGGTGTCGCTGACGGTCACGCCGATGATCTGCGCCCATTACATCCGGCAGACCACCTCCGGCACCGCGACCTTGTTCGATCGGCTGATCGAGGGCTCGCTGTCGCGCGTCGTCGCCTTCTACACCCGCACCTTGCGCACCGTGCTGGAATTTCCGCTGCTGACGCTGCTGGTGTTCTTCGCCACCATCGGCCTCACGGTGACGCTCTACATCAAGGTGCCCAAGGGCTATTTCCCGACCGACGATTCCGGTTTCATCATCGGCGCGACGCGCGCCTCGGCCGACATCTCGTTCCAGTCGATGCTGGCCCTCCAGCAGCGGCTCGCCGACATCGTGATGCAGGACCCGGCCGTCGCCGGCATCGGCTCGACCGTCGGCGGCGGAGGCGGGCCGGGGGCGGCGACCTCCAACCGCGGCACCATGTTCATCAGCCTGAAGCCGCCGGAGGAGCGCGACCACGTCTCGACGCAAGTCGTCATCGACCGTCTCAGGCGCGCGCTATATCCCGTGCCCGGCATCCGCCTCTTCATGTTCGCCGCCCAGGACGTGCGCGCCGGCGGACGACAGAGCGATTCCGACTATCAGTACACGTTGACCAGCACCGATCTCGGCCTGCTGCAGAAATGGGCGCCGATTGTCGCCAAGCGGATGGAGAGCGTCGAAGGCATCACCGATATTTCCAGCGACCGCGATCCCGGCGGGCTTCAGCTGACCCTGTCGATCGACCGCCAGAAGGCCTCGGCGCTGGGCGTCAACGTCCAGGACATCGACAATGCGCTGAACAACGCATTCTCGCAGCGGCAGATCGGGATCATCTATACCCAGCGCAACCAGTACATGACCGTGCTGGAGATCGACCCCAAATTCCAGGTGGATCCCTCCAACCTCGACCGCATCTATGTCGCGGGCGCCAATGACGTGCAGGTGCCGTTGTCGGCCGTGGTGCGCGCGACGCGCGGGCTCGCCGCGCTCGCGGTCTATCACTCGCAGTCGTTCCCCTCGACCACGGTATCGTTCAATCTCTTGCCCGACGTGCCGCTGCAGGATGCGACGCAAAATATCCAGCGTGCGGTCGAGGAATTGCACATGCCCGAGGGCATCCGCGGCAGCTTCGACGGCAATGCCGGCGATTTCGCCAAGACCAGCGGCCGTCAGCCGCTGCTGATCCTCGGCGCGCTGGTCGCGATGTATATCGTGCTGGGGGTGCTCTATGAGAGCCTCGCCCATCCGCTCACGATCATCTCGACGCTGCCTTCGGCCGGTCTCGGCGCGCTCCTTGCGCTTCAACTCACCAACACGCCGCTGACGGTGATCGCCTTCGTCGGCATCATCCTGTTGATCGGCATCGTCAAGAAGAACGGCATCATGATGGTCGACTTCGCCCTCGACGCCGAACGCCAGCGCGGCCTGTCCTCGGCGGAAGCGATCTTCGAGGCGTGCCAGGCGCGCTTCCGTCCGATCCTGATGACGACGATGGCAGCGCTGTTCGCCGGCATTCCGCTGGTGGTCGCGACCGGCCCCGGCACGGAGCTGCGGCGTCCGCTCGGCATCACCATCATCGGCGGCCTGTTCGTCTCGCAAATCCTGACCCTGTACACGACGCCGGTGATCTACCTCCTGATCGACCGTCTGCGGCGGCGATCTGCGCCGCGTCCGCTGGCCGCGCCGGCGGAATGAGTTGTTGAAGCGCCGTGCAAAGCGTATAGCGGCGCCATGTCCAACCCGCCCGACACCGCCGCCGCGCCGGCCGAGCCGATCCCCGAATGCCCGCACTGCCAGAAGCCGATGCCGCTGTGCATCTGCGACAGCGTCTCGCCGATTGAAAATCGCCTCTCGCTCCTGATCCTCCAGCATCCGCAGGAGCAGGACAGGGCGCTCGGCACCGCGCGATTGCTTGCGAAGCATTTCGAAGATGCCACCGTGCGCGTCGGCCTGTCCTGGCCGAGCCTGTCCAAGGCGCTGGGACGGCCGGTCGAGAACGCCGCGCGTTGGGCCGTGCTCTATCTCGGCTCGGCCCGCGCCGCCGACCTCGACGCCGAGGGCGAGATCGTCGCGCTCAACCGCAAGGGCGAGGTCGCGGAGAACCAGCGCGCGATTCTCGGCAAGCTCGAAGGCGTGGTGCTGCTCGATGGCACGTGGAGCCAGGCCAAGGCGCTGTGGTGGCGTAATCCCTGGATGCTGAAGTGCCAGCGCGTGATCCTGAATCCGGCACACCCGTCGCGCTACGGGCGCCTGCGCAAGGAGCCACGCCGCGACGGGCTGTCGACCATCGAGGCCGCAGCGACCATCCTCGCCGGCCTGGAGCGGCGCCCTGACATTGCCGAGACACTGCATGCCAGCTTTGAACGGCTGTTAGCGCGCTACCGCGAGGTCCAGGCCGAGATGCCGGAATTGGCGCCGAGGCCCGCCCCCAAAGCGCGCCGCGACTTCCGCCGGCGCAAACGAACCTGATTCCAGGCGACATCGCCTGGGAGGGGCGCGAGACTTAGGACCGAATGTGCCGGCCGCCTGTCGCTCAAGGGCTGCGCACGACCGGCGCCAGACCGAATTATATTGAGAGATCAGGGGCTTGTGATGGAGGCCACGACCAGAATTGAACTGGTGTACACGGTTTTGCAGACCGTTGCGTAACCACTCCGCCACGTGGCCCCACTGGGCCTGTGAGTAGACATTTCCGTCACTTAGAGCAAGCGACAATCCTCTCCCGGGCGGTGCCCTTTGGCCACGCCAACGAGGAGCCCGCGGCCGGGCTTTTCGGCGAGCGCTTACAACAAAAGCCCGCGAGGCGGGCGCATCGATTCGCAAATGAAGCCGGCCTCAGCAGGCCGCGTACCAGCCGTCCGGAAAGGGCAGGAGAGGCCAGGCGCCCTCGTTGTCATTGGCGGCCATGGGCCTGTTCTTTGACACAGCGGCGTATGACCAGGAGCGAGGCGCGAAATCCTGCTCTGGCATGGGCGCGAAATCTTCGTGAGTCATGACGTCCCGGACGGCATCCAGCAGCAAGTTGAATTCGGCTTCGCTCATCACACCCTCCGGAACGCGGATGGCGCAATGTCGCAAAGCCGGTTTGTTTCCCGATTGATCGGATCGTTCGCATTTTAACGATCCGGCGATCAGGGCACGATTGGTTAGCGAGCGATGAAAATCCCCCGGCGAATTCTAGGTTCCTCTGCTCGGCCAGCAGTGTGAAGGAAATCACATCCTCGCAGGTTTATTTCTCGCAACCTCTCGTCCGACACCGGCCAGCGCAGCCGGACAGCGCAGCACGGGAGAGCGGTCATGAAGACGAGGTTCTTGCGGTTTGCAGGTGTGAAGAGCCGGGCGCGTCGGGCCTCGACGGTCGGGCTGTTTCTGACGTTGTTTGCCTCCACCGCCCACGCGCAGGGGACGCCGGAGCAGCGCCGGGCCTGCACGCCGGACGTCTATCGACTCTGCGCCGGCGAAATCCCCAATGTCCGCGCCATCACCGCGTGCCTGCGGCGCAACCGGGCCAGCCTGAGCGAATCCTGCCGCAGCGTGTTCGACCAGGCCGGCGGATAGGGCCTGTGGATTTGTGCGCAGCAAGTCGTTGGGCCGAGCGGGCAATCCGGCTTGGGCGGCCTGTGAATATGCTGCGGATAGTCTGTGGGAGACGGTGCGTCTCCCCGCGGCCGCAGATCATTGCGAGATCGGGCGCGTGTGGTTCTGCCGCATTTGCGATCGCCTCGCGCAGGCTCCGTCTGCGAACAGTTCTTGTGCAGCCGCATGCCCAAATCGCGAGCGCCGCATATCCAATTTTTTGTACGTCCGCGGACAAGCTTTTCCGTCCACTCCCAACCTAGTCTCGCTTCCGTGGTCTGGATCATGGCCAGGGCCATGACAATCAAGGGAGCGGGAGAATGGAGAGACGGGTTTTGCCCGAAGGGCGGGGAACGGCGCGCTCATCGTCACGGGGGCGCAAGCTTGCGGTTGGTGCCACAATCGCCTTTGGCCTGATCGCCGCCGCGCCGCTGAACGCTCAGGCCGCAGCGCCTGCCGCCTGCGCCGCACTCCAGGAGAAGTATCCGGACTGGAAGGGCAAGACGCTGGTCAACGCCATCAACCCGCACACACCCGGCTATGAGACCATCGACCCCAAGGATCCCAGCAAATACATCGGCTTCGACATCGATCTCGGCGAAGCCATCGGCGAGTGCCTCGGCTTCAAGCTGACCTACAAGCCCGTGACGTTCGCTGCACTCCTGACCACGCTCGCAGCCGGCCAGGCCGACATCGTCATATCCGACATCTACGCAACCAAGGAGCGGGCCAAGGCTGCTGACTTCATCACCTATTCGAAGGTGTTCGACGGTGTGCTCGTCGCCAAGGGCAATCCGAAGGGCATCAATGGCATCAACACGTCGCTGTGCGGCGCGGCCGCCGCCGAAAACACCGGCTATGTCGAGGTGCCGCTGATCCAGGCTCTTATCCCCGAATGCAAGAAGGCCGGCAAGCCCGAGCCGACCATCCAGCTCTACGACAACAATGCCAACTGCATCCAGGCAATCCTCGCGGGCCGCGCGGACACCTACATCAACGACGTCAACACCGTCGACAGCGCGGTGAAGGCCTACCCGGACAAGCTCGAGAAGGCGGTCGCGGTGACGATCCCATATTCGGTCGGCATCGCCGTTCCCAAGAACAAGCCGAAATTCCGCGACGCCGTGCTGGCTGCACTGATCGAAGTGCAGAAGGCCGGCACGCACATGGAGCTTCTGAAGAAGCATGGGCTCGATGTGAACAACTTCATGGAGCCGGAAATCCTCACGGCCGACTGATGTCGCTGTTCCTCCACTACCTGAGCATGCCATACCTGCTCGAGGGCATCGAGCTCACCCTCGAGGTGACCGCCCTCGGGCTCGGCGGCGGATTGATCCTCGGATTGATCCTCGCCGGAATGCAACTCTCGCGCTTCTGGCTGCTCTCGGCGATTGCGCGGGCCTACACCGTGATCTTCCGCGGCACGCCGCTGATCCTGCAAATGGTGTTCGCCTACGACGCGCTGCCGCATATTGGTATCAAGCTGCCGGCGGTGCTCGCGGCCGGCCTCGCACTTGCCTGCAACGAAGCGCCGTTCATCGCCGAGATGCTGCGAGCCGGCGTGCTCGGCGTCGATCGCGGCCAACGGACGGCCGGCCAGGCACTCGGCATGACGCCATCGGTGCTAATGCGCCGTGTGATCGCGCCGCAAGCGATCCGCACCATGATCCCGGCTTTCGGCAACGAAGCCGTCAGCGCGCTGAAGAATTCGTCGCTCGCCTCGGTGATCGCGGTGCAGGAACTGACCTTGCGCTCGACGCAATTGGCATCCTCCACCTTCGACTTCTTCTCGATCTTCTTCGCCTCCGGTCTTCTCTATCTCGTGCTGACCGCCACGATCAGCGTGATCCAGCTGTTCGTCGAATGGCTGCTCGATCTCGACCGTACGACCCGCCGCCAGCGCAAGCTCGCCGACTATCTGCCATGGCGCCGCGTCGATCTCGCCAGCAAACTCGAGCTTGCGGAGGCACCGGCGGATGAGCCTGAGCCGGTGAGGGCAGAACTTGTCGATACGCCCCCGCGCGCCCTGACCAAGGAAGAACGCGCTCGCCGGGCGGCCACGATCGCGCGCAACAATATCGCGGTCGAAGTAAAGGACCTGACCAAGACCTACGGCTCGCAAAAGGTGCTCGATGGCCTCGACCTGACGGTCCGCATCGGCGAGGTGGTGGCGCTGCTCGGCCCCAGCGGTTCCGGCAAGAGCACGCTGCTCCGCTGCATCAATCATCTGGAGAACTGGGAATCCGGCACCGTGCGCGTCGGCGGCCGCCGCCTCGGGTTCGGCGAGAACGGTAAGCCGTTGTCGCCCCGCGCTCTCTCGAACGAACGCGCCAGCGTCGGCGTCGGGATGGTGTTCCAGCAGTTCAACTTGTTTGCCCATTTGTCGGCCCGGGAGAACATCGCCGGTCCGTTGCGCTGGGTGCACGGCATGACCCGTATCGATGCCAACCGTCGCGCCACGGAGCTGCTCGACCGCGTCGGTCTCTCTCATCGCGCAGACGCGCTGCCGCGGCATCTCTCCGGCGGGCAGCAACAGCGCGTCGCTATCGCCCGCGCGCTCGCGCCGAATCCGAGCGTGCTGCTGCTGGACGAGCCGACCTCAGCGCTCGATCCCGAATTGGTCAACGAGGTGCTGGAGGTCATCCGCCGCCTCGCCATCGACGACGGCCTAACCATGATCATCTCGACCCATCAGATCCGCTTCGCCGACGAAGTTGCCGACCGCGTCGCGTTCCTGAGCGGTGGCGCGATCATCGAGGAGGGGCCCGCTCACGAGGTGCTCTCCAATCCCCGTAATCCGCTGACGGCGCGTTTCCTCAACGTGATGGAAGCCGACAAGACTCCGGACACGGTGCCATGAGCATCGTCTCTCCAAGGTTCAAGACCGCGTTCCCCGAAGAGGCCATCTCATGAAGCATTTCACGCTGCCAGTGTCGCCGAAGACCGTGCACTGGGGCTATTTCTCCAAGAAGGTAACGCCGGCGTTGACCCTGCGCTCAGGGGATCGCGCCACGATCGAGACGCTGACCCATCACGCCAATGACGATTACGAGCGCATGATCCAGGGCGATCCCGGCGCCGAGAGCGTGTTTCAGTGGACGCGCGAGCACAAGGCGGTGGCGCGGCGTGGCTCGGGTCCCGTCGAGGGCCCGTTCATCCGCGGTGCAGGCGAGGGGATCGGCGTGCACCTGCTCACCGGCCCCGTCGCGATCGAAGGCGCCGAACCCGGCGACATTCTCGAAGTGCGCATCCTCGACGTCCGACCGCGCCCGAGCTGCAGCGCCTGCCATGCCGGCCGCTGCTTCGGCTCCAACGTTGCGGCGAACTGGGGCTTTCACTATCACGATCTGATCGAAGAGCCGAAGCCCCGGGAGGTCGTCACCATCTTCGAACTGGACACCTCCGGCGAGCCTTACGCAAAGGCAGTCTACAACTACGTCTGGACGCCGCAGACCGATCCAGACGGCATCGTGCATCCGACCATCGATTATCCCGGTGTGCGCGTCGATCATGCGACCATCACCAAGCGCGAGAACATCCTGTCCAGCGTGAAAGTGCCGGCGCGCTTGCATTTCGGCACCATGGGGCTCGCCCCATCGGAAGCCGAGTTCGTCAGCTCGATCCCGCCGAGCTATACCGGCGGCAATATCGATGACTGGCGCATCGGCAAAGGAGCGCGGATGTTCTATCCAGTCGCGGTACCCGGCGCCTATTTCTCGGTCGGCGATCCCCACGCAGCCCAGGGCGACAGCGAACTCGGTGGCACCGCGATCGAGACGTCGCTGACCGGCGATTTCGAATTCATCCTGCACAAGAAGGCCGATCTCGCCGGCACCAGCCTGGACGGCCTCGATCATCCGATGCTCGAGACAGACCATGCCTGGTCGTTCTACGGCTTCACCTATCCGAACTATCTCGCAAGCCTCGGTGCTGATGCGCAAACGGAGATTGCCAATCACTCCAGTCTCGACCGTGCGATGCGCGATGCGTTCCGGAAGGTTCGTCGTTTCCTGATGACGGTGCATCGCCTCAGCGAAGACGAGGCGATCTCGCTGCTGTCGGTTGGCGCCGATTTCGGTGTCACGCAGGTTGTTGATGCCAATTGGGGGGTGCACGGCACGATCCGCAAAAACATCTTCCGGTGCGACTAATGCCTTGAGGCGCAGTCCGTTTTCGGGATGAACGCGTGACAGATCAACCTCATTTGCGGCCCGTCGGCGCGACGGACGAACGCCTTCGTCTGGCACAGAGGTTGCTTCGATCGACCGCAATGTGGGTCGATCCGATGAGTTTCCGTCCGTTCACGAGCGAGTCCTACGCACAAGACGACCGCCCCGAGGCATGGCGGGACGTGCTGGCGGCGGTCGGCCTGCAACCTGCGGGCGGCCACTGCTTCTTCGATGGCCACGCGACCGCGTCACATCGTCATGCTGACGGTGTGGCGCTGACCCGCATGGTCGCGGGCGCGCAGAGCGTTGGTCCGCTGTCGCGGACGAACGAAGATCTTCCGATCGCACTGATTCCGGTCGAGGACGGCATGGTGCTGAAGAGCGCCGGCGGCCATCGCATCATTCCCATCGGTCACCTCGTGCTGCTGCCGCGCAACGGTGACTGGAGCATCGCATTCCAGCGCGACATGCGCGCCATCGTCCTGTCGATAACATCGGATGCGCTGCATAGGCGCCACTCGGGCAAGCCGCGGCTCGATGAGCCGCGCGTCGTTCCGCCCGGCGGCTTTGCGGACGTGTTCGCACGGCTCTTGGACGCGACCGCACGCACGCTCGACACATTGAGCGATGCCGAATGGAATTCTCTCGCGCAGTCGCTCGTCGATCTGCAGCTCACTCTCACGCATCAATTGGCGGCCTCGAGCGCCGACGCCGGATCGAGTGCGACGCAGGCCGCGCTGCTGCACCGGATCTGCCAGACCATCGAGCGCCGCCTCGACGATCCCGATCTGGTGCCGGCGCGGGTTGCGGAGGCCGAAGGGATCTCCGAACGTTATTTGCAAAAGCTGTTCGAGACGGTTGGCGACAACTTTACCCATTACGTTCGCGAGCGTCGGCTCCAGCGTGCCTGGACCGATCTGTCGAGCCCGACTGAAGCGCATCGTTCGATCTCGGAGATCGCCTATGCCTACGGCTTCGGCGATTCCGCGCATTTCAGTCGCGCCTTCCGTCACCGCTTCGGCCTGCCGCCGCGCGAATTTCGCCAGCAGGAGGCGGAGCGGGCGACATTCCAACACGGCGTTGCCGGACAGCGTGGCTGGCCGCAGGAGGCACTGGCACAGCTTCGCGCACATCAGAGCGCGGAGGCGCGCAGCACAACCGCCCGCGCCGGCGCCGACGAGCAAACGACGACGGAGCGCAGGCATCATCATCTCCCGGTCGACGCGAGCCGCATCCATTGGGGCTATTTCAGCCGCTCGCTGCCGCCACAGGTCGAGATCGCCTCGGGCGACACCATCACCATCGAAACCTTGACGCAGCACGCCTCTGATGCTCCCGACGTGATGATCACGGGGGATGCTGGCGCTGAAGCGGTGTTCGGCTGGACGCGGGAGAAGAAAAACGTCGATCGCCGCGGTGCGGGTCCGATGGACGCGAGCGTGTTCGGTCGCGGCGCCGGCGAGGGCTTTGGCGTACACATTTGCACCGGTCCCGTGGCGGTCAAAGGCGCCCAGCCCGGCGACGTGCTGGAGGTGCGCATCCTCGACATTGTGCCGCGTGCGAGCCGCAATCCGGACCATGTTGGCCGGGTGTTCGGCTCCTCGGTCGCGGCTTGGTGGGGTTACCACTACAATGAGTTTCTGGGCGGTCTCAAGCCGCGTGAAGTCGTCACGATCTATGAGATCTTCGACGACGCTGAGATGCCGCATGCTCGGGCGCTCTATTCCTACCGTTGGGAGCCGCAGACCGATCCCTTCGGCGTGGTGCACACGACCTACGACTATCCCGGCGTGCCCGTTGCACCTGCCACGATCAAGCGGCGCCATGCCGTGCTCGACGACATCCGTATTCCCCTGCGGCCGCATTTCGGCGTGATCGCGGTGGCCCCGCGCGAGGTCGATTTCGTCGACTCCGTGCCGCCGTCCTATTTCGGCGGCAATCTGGACAATTGGCGGCTGGGGAAGGGGGCGACGGTATATCTCCCGGTTTCCGTTCCTGGCGCGCTTCTGTCGGTCGGCGATCCCCATGCCGCGCAAGGCGACGGCGAATTGAGCGGCACCGCCATCGAATGCTCGATGACCGGCACGTTCGAGGTGATCCTCCACAAGAAGGCCGATCTCGCCGGCCGGCCCTTCGCCGATCTCTCCTATCCTCTGATCGAGACCGAGACGGATTGGGTGCTGACCGGCTTCAGCCACCCGAATTACCTTGCCGAGTTCGGCGCGCAAGGCCAAAGCCAAGTCTACACGAAATCCTCGCTCGATCTCGCAATGAAGGATGCGTTCCGCAAGATGCGGCGCTTCCTGATGAACGTCAAAGGCCTCAGCGAGGATGAGGCGATCGCGCTGATGTCGGCAGCCGTCGATTTCGGCGTCACACAGGTGGTCGACGGCAATTGGGGCGTGCACGCGATCGTCAGCAAGCGCCTCTTCCAAAACTTGCCTTAAGCCCAGAGATATCAGAAATGAAATTCCATATGATCATCGGTGGACCGAAGCCGGTCGCGCCCTTTAGCCACGCCGTCGAGACCGACGGCTTCGTCTTCGTCACCGGCCAGATGCCGGATACGCCGCAGACACCAGGCGTGCTTCCCGACGGGATTGAAGCGCAGACCCGCGCAGTGATGGAGAACCTGAAGGTGGTTCTCGCCGGCGTCGACCTTGGCCTCGAGCATGTCGTCATGACGCGCATCTATCTGACGCGGTTCAAGGAAGACTACGCTGCGATGAACGAGACCTACCGCACGTTTTTTCCGCCGGATCGCCTGCCGGCCCGCACCTGTGTCGGCGTCACCGGCCTTGCTTATGACGCGCTGATCGAAATCGATCTGGTGTGCAGGCGGCCGTGAGCGATTCGAGGTCGAGATAGCCGCGCGGAGAGGACTGCCCCTCGCGTTCCAGCGCCCCGACCTTTGCTTAAAATTGCAATCTCCGCGTGCATCAAGTCTTGATCGCTTGTGATCTAGAGGTTGCCGCTCCGGCTTGAACGCAGACCCGGACCACGGCGACTAACCGACAGAGTGCATGAGGGCAGTGAGACGTGATCGCGATTCCGCTTCCTAAAGCACTAAAATGGTGCTTTAGTGCTTTTCATGAGCCCGTCGTCCCGAAACGCTCCGTCCGCGCTGCGTTACAGGCTTGCCCCCGACCCGGCCGCCAAGGCCGCGCTGGAGGCGACGTTTACGGCCTATGACCGCATGATGGAGATTCTCGACGAGGTCGCGCGGAGCCACAATGTGGGTTCCAACGTGGTCCTGCTCCACGCTCATGCCTATGAGCCGATCCGCAAACAGACCGCGCTGCCTTCGCGTCTCGTAACGCTGGGCTTGTGCGACCGTGCCGGTTACCGCGCGGCGCAGGGCCGCCGCCTGCCGCTGGACGACAAGCTCGCCAAGATCAAGGGGCCGGCCACCATCTCGATCGCGACCGTGCAGGGCCGCTTCAGCGTGCCATTCGACTATGCGGGCTATGCCGAAGGCTGGGGACAGAGCGTACCCGCGCATCTCATCCGTACCGACGACGGTTTCGAAGTTCACTACGGCGTCACGCCGAACACTCTGCCAGAGGAGGAGAACGCTATGGATAACATCGCTGCCGCCCCCGACAATTTCCTGTCCCGGGTCGGACGCCTGATCGCCGGGATCGCCTATGACGCGATCGAGCAGGCGGAGGGCAAGAACAAGCTCAAGGTGGTCGGGCAGGCCATCCGCGAGATCGAGCGCGCCGAGAGCGAAGCGCGCGATGCTCTCGCGGCCGCGCGGGCCGAGGAATACCGCCTCAACGCGCGCCGGAGCGAGATCGAGCGCGCGATGACCGATCTGACCGCCAAGATCGACGGGGCGATCGCGGACGGGCGCGACGATCTGGCTCGCGCCGGCATCGCGCGGCAGATGGATCTGGAGGCGCAATTCGAGGTGCTCTCGCGGGCCATCGACGAGAACAACGAGAAGATCGAGCAGTGCGTGACGTCGCTGCGCGCCGTGCTGTCGGCGCTCCAGGATGCCGAGCAGCGCCGTGCCGACCTGGAGAAGAGCGAGGCCGTCGCAAGCCAGCAGGCCTCGACATCGTCCAAGAAGCAGGGCGGCAGCTCAGCAGCGGCGAAGGCGCTGCGCGCGGGCAGGGCGGTGGCGCGGGCCACCGGCGTGCCGCCGGGCATCCCCTATTCGAGCGACATCGACGAGCTCAGCACGTTGCATCGCGACAAGGAAATTGCAGCGAGGCTGGCCCGGCTGAAGTCGGGCTCCTGAGTGCCGTGTCATGAGCGCTCTGCTCGAACACGTCATGTCGCCGGAGGTCAGGCCGTTCGCGATCGCGGCGGTCATGATCGTCATCGTCGGCTCGATCGAGGTAATCTCGATGCTGGTCGGGGCTTCGCTCAGCGAGATGCTCGGTACCAATATCGATTTCGCCCACCCCAGCGACAATGGCGTGATCAACGCGATCTCCTGGATCAATGTCGGTGGCGTGCCGCTGCTGATCTTCCTGCTGTTGCTGCTGGGCGCCTTCTCCATCACGGGCTTCCTGATCCAGGACATCGCGCGGATGGTGGCCGGTCCTTTGCCGGCGACCGTCGCCTCGGTCGGCGCGTTCGCCGCATCGGTTCCGCTGGTCCGCATTGCCAGCCGTGCCATCGCCCGGGTCATTCCCAAGGACGAGAGCTACGCCGTCGGCCTCGGCGATCTCGTCGGCCGGGTCGGTGAGGTCGTTGTCGGTCCGCTCGACCAGGGGCCGCCCGGCCGCGTCAGCGTCACCGACATCCATGGCAACCGTCACTTCGTCTCGGCGGTCGCAGCACCCTCATCATCGCCGCTGCCGCAGGGAACTCTGGTTCTCCTCGTCGATCGCGATGGCACCCGCTTCGTGGCGGTGAAGGCCGACGATGAACTCAAACCCGCCAAGACCAGTCTAAGCAGCTAGCACGTCCATCATCGGAGAAAGTCATGTTCGACATCGCAGTCCCGGCCCTGATCGGCGTCGCGCTGATCGTCGTCCTGGGGATCGTCTTCACCATTCTCTACAAGCGCGCAACGCGCGACGAGGCGTTCGTGCGCACCGGGCTCGGCGGCAAGAAGGTCGTGCTCGACGGCGGCGCCATGATCCTGCCGATCTTCCACTCCTATGCCAGCGTCAACCTGAAGACGCTGCGGCTCACCGTCGAGCGCAAGGAGCGGGAATCCCTGATCACCAAGGACCGCCTGCGCGTCGACATCGTCGCCGAGTTCTACGTTCGCGTCCGCCCCGACGAGGAGAGCATCGCACTCGCGAGCCAAACGCTCGGCGCGCTGACCAACGATGCCGAGGCACTGCGCAACCAGGTCGAGGCGAAATTCGTCGACGGCCTGCGCTCGGTGGCCGCGACCATGAGCATCCTGGAACTCCAGGAGAAGCGCTCGGACTTCGTCAAGCACGTGCAGTCGACGGTCGAGTCCGACGTGAAATCGAACGGCCTCGAGCTTGAATCGGTGTCGCTGACCAAGCTCGACCAGACCGACGTCAAGTTCTTCAACCCGGAGAATTTCTTCGACGCCGAGGGTCTGACCCAATTGAAGACCGTCACCGAGACCCGGCGGCGCGATCGAAACGCCATCGTCCGCGACAACGAGGTGGCGATCGCGCAAAAGGACCTCGAAGCGCGGCAGCAGACCCTCGGGATCGAGCGGACCAAGAAGGAGGCCGAGCTCTCCCAGGAGCGCGACATCGCCAACAAGACCGCGAGCACCCGCGCCGAGGTCGCGACCGCGACGCAGACCGCGCGTCTGACCGAGGAGAACGCCCGCATCGACACCGACCGTGCCGTTGCCGAGAAGGAGGCGGGCGCCAAGCAGGTCAAGGAAACCGCGGTGATCGAGTCGGATCTGGCGATCAACAAGCGCAAGACCGACGCCCAGCGCGAGATCCAGATCGCGACCCAGGAGAACGAAATCCAGATCGCCGCCAAGAGCAAGGAGACCTCGGAGGCCGTCGCCGAAGCCAAGACTGCCGAAGCGATCGCCGTCTCCGCGGAAGAGAAGGTCGTCACTGCGCGCGCCGTTGAGGTCGCCGATCGCGCCCGTCTCACCCAGGTGCTCGCCGCGCGCACCGAGGCCGAGCGCAAATCGACCGAGTTGATCGTTGCGGCCGAGGCCGAGAAGAAGGCCTCGCTCGATCGCGCCGAGGCCGTAAAGACGCTGGCCACCGCGGAAGCCGAGTCCAACAAGATCAAGGCCGTCGGTGTCCGCAACATCGGCGAGGCCGAGGCGGCCGTCATCACCATGAAGAACGAGGCCCAGAACAAGCTCGGCAGCAACGTCATCGATTTCGAGATCGCGAAGAGGCGGATCGAGACCATGCCGTCGGCGCTGGCCGAGATGGTGAAGCCGATCGCCAACCTCAAGGACGTCCGCATCCTGCACACCGGCGGCGCGTTCGGCGGGAACGGCGCCGGCGGCGGCAATGTCGGCTTCGGCGAAGGGCTTGCCGGCGAGCTTCTGAAGGTCCATGCGCTGCGTCCGATGATCGACGAGATCCTGCGACAGAGCGGCTTTACGCCGGACGACGATCCCGTGAAGGCGCTGGTCGGTGCCGTGACGGGTAAGAGCAACGGCGCCGCCGTGCCGGCCCCCGTATCGGAGAAAACAAACGCCGCCGATCTATGAATGCCCGTTCATTGCTGCGGAGAATTCGAAACGATAGAAGCAGGCCGTGCGCGTCTCGCGTCGCGCACATCTTCCGGAGGGCTGACCGACAGTGTTGAGCTGTCGATCGCGCTTCGGACGAATCTTGCGAGGCAACGCCATCTGTTGCCACGGCGCCTGCGCCGATCGACGCCAGGCGCCGAAGCCTGTTCGATCGGGAGCTTTTCAATGAAGCATTTTTTTTCTGGACTGGTCGCGATCGGACTTGCGATCGCCGCCGCGCCGTCATTTGCGGCTGACGCCCGCAACGTCACCGTCGTCAACGAGACGGGCTACGCCATCAAATTCCTCGGCTTCAACGCGCCGGACGATGGCCTCGACGAGTGGGAGAACGAACTCGAGAAGGTTTTGCAGAACCAGGCGAGCACCTATGTCGAGTTCGACGATGACGACGAGGGGTGCGTCTGGAACATCCGTGTCGACTGGCAGAACTATGACGAGGCCGTGCTCTGGAAGAACGTCAACCTCTGCAAGCTCACCGCGCTGCGGCTGCGCTACGATTCCGGCACCAAGACCACCTCGTTCCTGGCCGAGTAGGTCGGTTTGACACGACCGGAGGAGGGGGCGCGTTTGCCCCTTTCTCAGCCGCCTTGCCGAAGATGACGAATTCGTCCTTTGCAAGCGCAACCGGCTTTGTTATACGCAGCCGCGCGCGAACGACTGGTTCGCCTTTTCCTCGGTAGCTCAGCGGTAGAGCATCCGACTGTTAATCGGATGGTCGCTGGTTCGAATCCAGCCCGGGGAGCCAAATTTCATGGATATTTCAATAGGTTGAAGTCGCATTCTGATGTGGCGCGCGATACCGTTCGCGCATTTTGCGAGCATCGTTGGTCGGCGAATCCCTTTGAATCGCGTTCAAGCAGACGTGTCCGGCGGCGCGGTCACGCCATGAGGACGGCGCCAAATCGACTCAATTCAAATCGAGCTTGGCCGATGCCGGAGTTTCACGGAGCTGATTCCCATGCCAGACATTCAGGTCGACCGTCATATGGCCCCCTCGATTCTGCCGGCTGACATTCCCGAGCTCAGCGACGACGAGTGCCTCGCTTGCCTCGCGCGTGCGGTCGAGGCGCCCGATTCGGCGCGACTGGACGAGGTCGCCGCCTTGATCGGCCGCCTTGCGGTGACGATCGAATAACCAACCCGGCATCCCTGATGCGCTGAGCTGCACGCCGGAGCGGGCTCTTCCCGGCCAACGGCCATGTTGCGTTTTGGCCGGGCATGTACCAAAGATGCCGCCAACTCATCTCGGCTGCATTGGCCGCATTTCAGGGTCCGCAAATGTCCGGTTTCTCGACCGCGCGCCAAAAGATGGTCGATGGCCAGGTGCGCACCAGTGACGTCACTGACCGTCGTATTCTCGATGCCATGCTCACGGTTCCTCGCGAGGCCTTCGTTCCGGCCAGCCGGCAGGCATTGGCTTACCTCGACCTCGACCTCGATGTGAGCGAGGGCGGCACCAAGCGTTACCTGATCAAGCCGCAACTGACCGGCAAGCTGCTCCAGGCCGCCGACATCGGCGAGGGCGACAACGTGCTGGTGGTTGGCTGCGCCACAGGCTATCTCGCCGCGCTGAGCGCCAGGCTTGCACGTCAGGTCACCGCCACCGAATGCGATTCAGCTCTGGCCGCCAAGGCCAAGGATGCCTTTGCCGCGCTTGGACTCGCCAACGTCACCTGCAAGGCCGCGTCCTGCGCCGAAGGCGATGCTTCCGCTGGCCCCTACGACGTGATCGTCCTCAACGGCGCTGCCGAGGTCACGCCGGAGGCATTGCTCGGGCAGCTCAAGGAGGGCGGGCGGCTGGTGGGCGTTTCGGCCGAATCGGAGCCGCCACGGGCCATGATTGTGACACATACCCACGGTGAATTCGGCCATCGGGCGCTGTTCGATGCCGCCGCCCCGGTCCTTCCCGGGTTGGAACGGACCGCTGCCTTCGTATTCTGACACCTAGAGCTATAAAATACCGTTCTGAATCAGAAGTGTGGCCGGGATGCTGCACGTAAAGAGTTTCCACTGAGAACTACCCAGAGGTAGTTCCGTCACACCAATCCGCGTCCTATGTTGCGGCGGGGCAACGACTCCACTCGGTAGACGGTAACCCAGCTCGCGGGCACGAGGTGGGCGTTAGAATGAACGGAATTTCAGGGATGCATGGGGTGAAGCTCTTCACCGGAGCTGCGGTTTCGGTCCTGCTGCTGTCGCTAGCCGGGCCGGTGCCTGCCTTGGCGGACACGATCGAGTCCGCGCTGGTGCGCGCTTATCAGAACAATCCGCAGCTCAACGCGCAACGTGCCCAGGTGCGCTCGACTGACGAGAATGTGCCGCAAGCTTTGTCGGGCTATCGCCCCAGGGTCTCGCTGTCGGCGAGCGGTGGTTATCAGTACTCGGACTTCCAAAGCCAGCGCGGCGGTGCGCCAACCAGCGGGCCCGGCATTCCGCGAAGCGTCGGACTGACTGCTTCCCAGACCTTGTACAATGGCAACCAGACGGCCAACCGGACGCGCGCCGCCGAGAGCCAGGTCTCAGGCGCCCGCGAGGCGCTGCGCAGCCTCGATCAAAGCGTGCTGCTCCAGGCCTCAACGACCTACATGGATTATCTGCGCGATGCCGCCACGCTCGAAGTCCAGCGCAGCAACGTGCGCGTGCTCGAGCAGACGCTGAAGCAGACGCGCGACCGCTTCAATGTCGGTGAAGTGACCCGCACCGACGTTGCGCAATCCGAAGCTCAGCTGGCGGCGGGCAAGACGCAGGCCCTGACCGCGGAAGCGAATCTCACCACGACGCGCGCCAACTTCCGCCGCATCATCGGCAACGATCCGGTGAATCTTGCACCCGGATCGCCTGTCGACCGTTTCCTGCCGGCAACGCTGGCTGCAGCGGTCGAGCTCGGCCTCGTCGAGCATCCCAACGTCACCGCGGCAATGTTCGGCATCGACGTCAATTTCCTGCAGGTCAAGGTTGCCGAGGGTGCCCTGCTGCCTACGGTCTCGTTGCAGGCGTCCGTGACCCAGGCCTATGAACAGTCTTTAATTCAGTACCGCTCGTTTAACGCTGCCGCGGTCGCGCAGATCTCGGTGCCGATCTATCAGGGCGGCGGTGAATATTCGCTGATCCGTCAGTCCAAGGAAAATCTGGCGCAGCAGCGTCTCAACCTCGAAACCACACGCGACCAGACGCGTGCGACAGTGGTGCAGTGGTGGGGCAACTTGCAGGCCGGCAAGGCGCAGGTGCAGTCCGCCCAGGCGCAGGTCGCAGCGTCCGAGATCGCGCTGAACGGTGTGCGCGAAGAAGCCAAGGCGGGCCAGCGCACCACGCTCGACGTCCTCAACGCCCAGCAGGCGCTGGTCAATGCGCGTGTCGCGCTGGTCACCGCGCAGCACGACCGCGTGGTTGCATCCTATAACGTCCTCGCAGCTGTCGGCCGTCTGTCGCCGCAGGTGCTCGGCCTCGCAACGACGGTTTATGATCCCTCCGTGCACTACCAGCAGGTCCGCGACAGCTGGGCCGGCGTACGCACGCCCGACGGACGCTGATCTCCATAAGTATCCGGTCGGCTTTGCAAACAGCTGCGGCCGACCGGTGCTTTGCTTGCAATCATCAAAATCCCTGACATAGCCTTGCCAAGAAGATGCGGGTCGATTCGCCTGTATCGATGCCGTGTGCGTAAAGCTTGAGTGCCGCGGGCAGGGGCGCACCGCCGCACGTTGAGCCGTGATCTGGGGACAAGTCGGGCTACCACGACGAAAATGTCGGGCCGTCGATCCGGAACCGGCCAATCCTGTCGTGCTTGGTGTAAAACAACGCATGCGAGGGCGTTGATGATGTGGAGTCGGAGATGACGCAGCCTGCAAAGGTCACAGAACCCTCGATGGAGGAGATTCTGGCCTCGATCCGGCGCATCATTGCCGACGATGAGGCCAAGCCACCGCCGACAGAGGCCGCAAAACCTGAGAAGGCCGCGGCAGCCGCCGCGCCGCCAAAGCCGCAGGCGATGAACGACATTCCGCCATCCAAGGTCGCTCCGCCGAAACCGGCCGCCGAGCAGCCTGCACCGCCGCCGGCCGCGAAGCCGGCGCCGCCACCACCGGCGCCTGCGGCGGACGCATCCAACAGCCAGGACGATATCGACGCGCTGCTGGCCGGGCTCGACGCGGCCACGCCTGCGCCCGAGGTCCGTGCTCCCGAGCCGGAGCCAGAGCCTGAACCCGACGTGCTCGAATTGACCGACGAGATGGCGGTGGACCCGACGCCGCCTCCGCCGCCTCCGAGCTTCCGCAAGGTCGAGCCGCGCGACGATCTGGAATTCGCCGAATCGCCGCAGCCCCGCCCAGCGCCGCCGTCCTACGCGCCGGTGGACTTCGATGCGCCACCTTTGCCGCCGCAACAGCCGATGCTCGCGCAATCGACCGTCTCCGCGGTCGAATCCGCCTTCAACTCGCTGGCCCACACGGTGCTGAGCAGCAATGCGCGGACCCTGGAGGATCTGGTCAAGGAGATGCTGCGTCCGATGCTGAAATCCTGGCTCGATGACAATTTGCCGGGCCTGGTTGAACGCATCGTGAAGGCCGAGATCGAGCGGGTCTCGCGCGGCGGCCGCTGAGAAGGGCCGTGCGGCCCCGATAAAGCCCTGCTCCTGCGTCATATTAGGCCAGCGGCCCAGGCCGGAGACGCCTGCCGTTGAGCTTCCCGTTGACTCGAACCGCGCGCGCGGCTTTCTAGCAGCCCCATGATCGAAAAAAATTACCAGCCCGCCGATATCGAAACCCGCATGTCCGTCGTGTGGGAGGACAGCCTCGCTTTCAAGGCCGGCCGTCCCGACCGCCGCGACGCGGTGCCCTTCACCATCGTGATCCCGCCGCCGAACGTGACGGGCTCGCTGCACATGGGCCATGCCCTCAACAATACGCTCCAGGACATCCTGTGCCGGTTCGAGCGCATGCGCGGCCGCGACGTGCTCTGGCAGCCCGGCACCGACCATGCCGGCATCGCCACCCAGATGGTGGTCGAGCGGCAATTGATGGAGCGGCAGCAGCCTGGCCGTCGCGAGATGGGCCGCGAGAAGTTTCTCGAGCGCGTCTGGCAGTGGAAGGCCGAGAGCGGCGACACCATCACCAACCAGCTCAAGCGCCTCGGCGCGTCCTGCGACTGGTCGCGCGAGCGCTTCACCATGGACGAGGGCCTCTCGAATGCCGTCGTCAAAGTGTTCGTCGAACTGCACCGCGAGGGGCTGATCTACAAGGACAAGCGGCTGGTGAACTGGGACACCAAGCTCTTGACCGCGATCTCCGATCTCGAGGTGCAGCAGACCGAGGTCAAAGGCAGCCTCTGGTATTTGCGCTACCCGATCGAGGGCAAGACTTTCAGCCCCGAGGATCCCTCGAGCTTCATCGTCGTCGCCACCACGCGCCCCGAGACCATGCTTGGCGATACCGGCGTGGCCGTGCATCCCGATGACGAGCGCTATCACAAGCTGGTCGGCAAGAACGTGATCCTGCCGCTGGTCGGCCGCAAGATCAAAATCGTCGCCGATGACTATTCCGATCCCGAGAAGGGCTCGGGCGCGGTGAAGATTACGCCGGCGCACGACTTCAACGATTTCGAGGTCGGCAATCGCCACGGCCTGAGCCGGATCAGCGTGATCGACAGGGAAGGCTGCCTCGATCTCGTCGACAACGAGGATTATCTGCGCGCCCTGCCGGAAGGCGCCGCGCAATTCGCCGAGGAGTTCCACAAGGTCGATCGCTTCGTCGCGCGCAAGCGTATCGTCGAGCGGCTAGAGAGCTTCGGCTTCGTCGAGCGGATCGAGCCGCACACCCACATGGTGCCGCACGGCGATCGCTCCAACAGCGTGATCGAGCCATATCTGACCGACCAATGGTATGTCGACGCCAAGACGATGGCCCGGCCCGCGATCGCGGCGGTGCGCTCGGGCGAAACCAGCTTCGTGCCGAAAAATTGGGAGAAGACCTATTTCGACTGGATGGAGAACATCCAGCCCTGGTGCATCTCGCGCCAGCTCTGGTGGGGCCACCAGATCCCGGCCTGGTACGGACCTGACGGCAAGGTGTTCGTCGCCGAGACCGAGGAAGAGGCCGTCAGCCACGCGCTCGGCTATTACGTCGAGCAAGAGGTCATCACGGTCGAGCAGGGGCGCGAGATGGCGCTCGACCGCAACAAGCGCGAAGGCTTCATCACCCGCGACGAGGATGTGCTCGACACCTGGTTCTCTTCGGCGCTGTGGCCGTTCTCGACGCTCGGCTGGCCCGAAGATGCGCCCGAGGTGCAGCGCTATTATCCAACCAACGCGCTGGTGACCGGCTTCGACATCATCTTCTTCTGGGTCGCCCGCATGATGATGATGGGCCTGCACTTCATGAAGGAGGTGCCGTTCTCGACCATCTACATCCACGCCCTCGTCCGCGACGAGAAGGGCGCCAAGATGTCGAAGTCGAAGGGCAACGTCATCGATCCCCTGAACCTGATCGACGAATATGGCGCGGACGCGCTGCGCTTCACGCTGGCCGCAATGGCGGCGCAGGGGCGCGACATCAAGCTCGCCACCAGCCGCGTCGAGGGCTACCGCAATTTCGCGACCAAGCTCTGGAACGCCTCCCGTTTCGCCGAGATGAACCACTGCGCCGTGCCCGAGGGCTTCGAGCCGGCGAAGGTCAAGGAGACGTTGAACCGCTGGATCGCGCATGAGAGCGCGCACACCACGCGGGAGGTGACCGAGGCGATCGAGGCCTATCGCTTCAACGATGCCGCCGGCAGCATCTACCGCTTCGTCTGGAACGTCTATTGCGACTGGTATCTCGAGCTCGCAAAGCCCGTGCTGCTCGGACCGGACAGTCCCGCCAAGGACGAGACCCGCGCCATGGTCGCCTGGGCGCGCGACGAGATCCTCAAGCTGCTGCACCCCTTCATGCCCTTCATCACCGAAGAGCTGTGGGAGGTGACGGCCAAGCGCGAAGGCTTGCTCGCATTGGCGCCGTGGCCGCTGAAGCCGACCGAGCCGACGGTGGAGCAGCTTGCGATGCTCGCGGCGGCGACCGGGCCGACCGACCCGCTCGCCTCGCCCGCCTGGGTGCTGCCGATCTTCGACCACGCCGACTTCACCGATCCCAAGGCCGAAGCCGAGATCGGTTGGGTCATCGACCTCGTCACCCAGATCCGCTCGGTCCGCGCCGAGATGAACATCCCGCCGGCAACGCTGACGGCGCTGGTGCTCGCCGGCGCCTCGGCCAGGGAGCGCGCACCGCGCTGGACCGATGTCATTAAGCGCATGGCGCGGCTGTCGGACATTTCCTTTGCCGATCGCGCGCCTGACGGTGCGGTTCAGCTCCTGGTGCGCGGCGAGGTGGCTGCGCTTCCGCTGAAGGGCGTGATCGACGTCGCCGCCGAACGCGCGCGCCTCGACAAGGAGATCGGCAAGGCCGATGCCGACATCAAGCGTGCCGAGTCGAAGCTCGCGAACGAGAAATTCGTCGCCAACGCGGCCGAGGAGGTCGTCGAGGAGGAGCGTGAAAAGCGCGAGGCCGCCCTGGCTCGCAAAGCGAAGCTGCTCGAGGCGCTGGAGCGGCTGAAGCAGGCGTCGTAGGGCTACTTCGGAAACGGCTTGCTCAGAAACTTCGAGCCCCTGACGCCATAGCGCCAGGGCAGCTCCACGGCCTTGGTGATGCCGATCCGGATGCCGGTTGCGACATCGACATCCTCCGTCCGCGCATGCAGCGCGATCGGCCGCCGATCGAGGGGCAGGGCGTTGTGCGCGATCGTGATGCCGAGTGCTTCGGTCAGCTTGCCCGGGCCCGAGCACAGCGCATGCAGGTCCTGCAGATGACGGCGACGACGCATCGCAGCCAGGCCTTGCGTCGGCTCCAGCGCGCGGATCAGCACGGCACTGGCCGAGCCTTCCTCCTCGCAGACGAAGTTCACGCACCAATGGATGCCGTAGGAGCGGTAGACATAGGCAAAACCGGGCGGGCCGAACATGATCTGGTTCCGCGGCGTCGGGCCGTTGTAGGAGTGCGCCGCCGGCTCGGTATGATGATAGGCCTCGACCTCGACGATGATCCCGCCGACGCCGTCGACCAGCATGGTGGCCCCAATCAGATCGCGGGCGACCTCGCGCACCTCGCGGTTGAAAAAGGCACGCTTCAGCGGCTTGCCAAGCCGTGGCGTGGAGGGTTTCGAGACTGGAGCCATTCGAGGTGGGAATCGCCAGAGAACAGAGCAGGATATTGCCCATATCTGCCATGTTCCCTGAACCGGGGCGAGCCGGGTTGCGATGCCTGGCCAGACCGACTAGGTAGGACCTGAACAGACCGGACACCCCATGGTCGTTATTGTCGATACCATCTCGAACCCGTTGCGCCCACGCCACCCCGAAAAGGTGAACCGGCCCGATTCCGCTTCCCCGCCGAAGCCGGACTGGATCCGCGTGCGCGCGCCCAATACCCGCGGCTATGCCGACACCCGCAATATCGTGCGGGCGAACGGCCTGCACACGGTGTGCGAGGAGGCGGGTTGCCCTAACATCGGCGAGTGCTGGGACAAAAAGCACGCGACCTTCATGATCATGGGTGACACCTGCACCCGTGCCTGCGCCTTCTGCAACGTCAAGACCGGCCTGCCCAACGCGCTCGAGGCCGCCGAGCCCCAGAACGTCGCCGAAGCCGTGGCCAAGCTCGGCCTCGCCCATGTCGTCATCACCTCCGTCGACCGCGACGATCTCGCTGACGGCGGCGCCCAACATTTCGCAGAGACGATCGGCGCGATCCGGGCCGCGTGCCCCTCGACCACCATCGAGATCCTGACGCCGGACTTCCTGCGCAAGGAGGGAGCGCTCGAGGTCGTCGTCGCGGCGAAGCCCGACGTGTTCAACCACAATCTCGAGACCGTGCCGTCGCGCTATCTCACGGTGCGGCCGGGCGCGCGCTACTTCCACTCGATCCGGCTGCTGCAGCGGGTCAGGGAGCTCGATCCAACCATCTTCACCAAGTCCGGCATCATGGTCGGCCTCGGCGAGGAGCGCCACGAGGTGCTCCAGGTGATGGACGATCTGCGCTCGGCCGAGGTCGACTTCCTGACCATCGGCCAGTATCTCCAGCCGACCCGCAAGCATCACGCCGTGATGCGCTTCGTTCCGCCCGACGAGTTCGCCTCCTACGAGAAGGTCGCCTACACCAAGGGCTTCCTGATGGTGTCGGCGAGCCCGCTGACCCGCTCGTCGCATCATGCCGGCGAGGACTTCGCGAGACTGAAGGCCGCGCGGGCCGCTAACGGCCGCTAAATCGCCATGCCCAAATTTTCGAGCAAGCGCCGTGTCAATCACAGCGCATCCGAGATGTTTGATCTGGTCGCCGATATCGAGCGCTACCCGGAATTCGTGCCGCTGTGCAGCGCGCTGAAGGTGCGCCAGCGCATGGCCAAGCCCGACGGCACCGAGGTGCTGGTCGCCGACATGACGGTGTCGTTCAAGCTGGTCAAGGAATCCTTCACCAGCCGGGTGACGCTGGATCGCGCCAATCTGAAGATCCTGGTCGAATATCTGCAAGGTCCGTTCAGCAATCTGGAAAACCGCTGGACGTTCGAGCCCAGGGGCGAGCAGGAGGGGCAGGGTGTCTGCGACGTCGGATTCTTCCTCTCCTACGAGTTCAAGAGCCGCATGCTGGCGTTGCTGATGGGCTCGATGTTCGACGCAGCCTTCGCGCGCTTTTCCTCCGCGTTCGAGAAACGCGCGGATGCGATCTACGGCCGGCCGAAGCTGGCATCGACATAGGCAACTCTCGCGTCCCGGACGCGGCGCAGCGCGTAGTGCTGCTCCGCAGAGCCGGACCTATGGTTGCGGTCTCCTCACTCGATCGATGGGCCCCGGCTCTGCAGCGCACCGCTGACGGAGCGCTGCGCTGCGTCGGGGGCACGAGTTACTCACTTCAATCCACCGCCTTCACTACATCAGGCGGCTGCGAGGCGTAGTACGCCGCGGCCTGATCGATCTCCTGCGGCGTCATCGCACGGGCGATGTTGCGCATCTGCTGGCTGAT
The DNA here is from genome assembly GCF_011602485.2 of Bradyrhizobium sp. 1(2017). Classification (NCBI taxonomy): domain Bacteria; kingdom Pseudomonadati; phylum Pseudomonadota; class Alphaproteobacteria; order Hyphomicrobiales; family Nitrobacteraceae; genus Bradyrhizobium; species Bradyrhizobium sp. 1(2017). Next base: position 4,089,631 of record NZ_CP050022.2, read on the forward strand.
GTCGTTGCGGCGCTCGCCCGAGGCGAAGGCCTGGAGTTGCGCCTTCATGTAAGCTTCGGACTGGCCTTCGAGCCAGGGGCTCCCGGTCTTGTTGTCGAGGCTGCCATGGCAGGAGCCGCAGGGTGCGATGCCGCGCATCGGCGCGCCGAAGATGACGATGTTGGGCTTTGGCAGCTGCGGCGTCGGGTGATAGGCCGGCAGCCGCGGCAGATAGGCGTAATAGTGGGAGAGATCGGCGATCTCCTGGTCGGTCAGGTTGATCGCAAACGGTGACATCACGGCGTTGGTGCGCGCACCCGAACGGAAGTCGAGCAGTTGCTTGTAGATCACGGCGGCGTACTGGCCGGCGAGGTTGGGCGAGTCCGCCCGGCTGACGCCGGTCGGGCCGTGGCAGATGGCACAGCGCTGCGCCAGCGTGGCTCCGCGCCCGATCGCCTCCTGGCTCGGACGTGACAGCGTGGACGAGGTCAGCACGACCTCCGACAGCCGCTTGCTCTGCTCGGGTGCCGTCACGCTTGGCGCGCGCTGCGGCACGCCGGCAGCGCTGCAGATGGCATCCCAGACATTGGCGAACTGAACCCAGGGCTGCGCGAAGGGCAGCATGATGAAGCCGGCAATTGCCGTCACGACCAGGATTGCGGCGGTGATGCCGACACTGAGCGTGAAATGCCTGTTACGGAAGGTGAAGAGGTCGGGCGTGCTCATCACTGCGCCCCCACATAGACGGCCGGCACCGACGTGCCCTCGCTCAGCGCCAGCGTCACGATCGGATAGCCGTAATTGGTGAGCGTGAGCACGATCATCAGCGCCACCCAGAGCCCGTGGGTGTTGAGCGCGACCGGCACGGTCGCGGGCTGGTGCACGGCCAGTGCAAACTGATAGGGACCGGTATCGGCCTGGGGCGCCCGCATGCCGCGCGCCAGGATGACGATGAACATGATGCCCGATACCAGCAGGACGAAGCCGCCGATTGCCGAAAGCGTCACCGAAAGCGCCTGCGGCGCGATCGCGGGATCGCCGAAATCGAAATAGGCCATGCGGCGCGGCATGCCGAGGATGCCGACCCAGTGCCACGGGAAGGTGGTGACGATCATGCCGACGAACCACAGCCAGAGCTGGATGCGGATCAGGCGGAGATCGATCAGCTCCCGGCCGGTCAGATGCGGCCATAGATCATAGGCGATCGCGAAATACATGATCACGATGGCGCCGCCGAAGATCAGGTGGAAATGGCCGGTGATCCACTGCGTGTTGTGGATCGAGGCATCGAGCTGGTAGCTCATGTTGATGAGGCCGCCGGCGCCACCGAAGCCGAGCATGACGAAGGAGAAAGCCAGCGCCAGCATCATCGGATTGTCCCAGGGCAGGGCCCCGATCCAGCCGAACATGCCGCGCCCACCGCGCAGGCGTGCGGCGATCTCGACGGAGGCGCAGATCGTGAACACGGTCAGCAGCGTCGGCAGGGCCACCAGCGCCGTGAAGGCCGAATGGATGAACTTGAATCCCGCGCCGACCTGCGGATCGGCAAAGGTGTGGTGCATGCCGATCGGCATCGCCACGACCAGGAACAGGATGAAGGCGATCCGCGCCATGGAATCGGAATAGACGCGGCCGCCGATCGCGCGCGGCACGATGGTGTAATAGGCGATGTAGGTCGGCATCAGCCAGAAATAGACGATGGCGTGCAGCGTCCAGGAGAAGAACACGCGGGCAAGGCCCGCGTCGATCGTGGTCTTCAACCCCGCCGCGACCGGAATGATCTGGAGCAGCAGCTCGAGCGCGGCGCCGACCGCAGTCCAGGCCCAGAGGTAGGAGCCCGCAACATTGGCGAACATCGCGAGCGGGACCGGCGCGCCGGGATTGGCCTTTCGCCAGACGCTCAGATTGACCGACATCAGCGCGACCCAGATCCACGAGCCGACGACGACCAGGACGACGCCGAGATAGTAGAACACGTTGCCGATCAGCGGCGGATAGAAGGTGTACAGCACCGAGGCGCGGCCGAGCGCGATCGGGATCACCGCCATGATGCTGCCGGCGACGATCAGCCAGAACCCGGCCCAGGCCCAGCGCACGCCGACCAGGCGCTGCCGCAGCGCGGCTTCACTGATGGCGTAGCCAAACCCCATCGCGACCAGGGTCGGGAAGACGTAGCCCATCACCGTGCCGTGCGCGGTCAATGAGCGGTAATAGAGCTCGGGATTGGACAGCCAGGTGCCGATCGGGCTGCGGATGAACATCTGCCAGGCGCCGAGCGTGAGCGCGATGCCGAACACGGCAAAGGCGAGCCAGAAATGGGCGAGGATGAGCTTCCTATTCACCAACACAGCTCAGCCTCCCGCCACCCTTCGCACGATCGGCAAAGTCGGTCTTGTCGATCACCTTGACCTTGCCCCACATGCCCTCGTGGCCAAAGGCGCAAAACTCCTGGCAGGGCATCAGATAGTCGCCGGTCTTCGCAAAGCGCATGGGCTGCTCGGAGATGTAGCCGGGCACCAGCATGGTGTTGACGTTGGTGCCCTGGACCAGGATGCCGTGCACGACGTCGGCGCTGGTGGCGCGCAGCGTGATCGGCGTGTCATTGGGCACCACGATGCAGGATGGCGTGAAGGAGTATTGCTGGCCGATCGCACGTACCGTCACATTGCCATTGGCTTCCAGCACGCTGCCGAGATTGCTTTCGACGAATTCGCCGGACAGATGCAGGCGCGATGGGTCGATGATCTCGACGCGCGGCTGCGGCATGGTCGCACGATGGATGCCCGCGAAGGCGGCGAGCAGCGCCATCATCACGATGATGATCACAGCAATGGTGGCCCAGCGCCGCTCGACGCGGGCTGCGACCTCGGCGCTGCCGTGGGCTTCCTCGGTGCTCATTGCAGTGATCCGCGCGGCAGAAAAACGAACAGATAGAAGGCGAACCACATCGCGACCACACAGGCGGTGGCAATGCCGGCGAGCACGACCGCCCCGGACGGGCCCTGCGCGACGACTTCCTCGACGGCCTGGTCGGCGGTAGCCGGGCTGGTCGGCGGATCGGAGTTGATCATGGCGGCCTCATTTCAGCGGTGCGGAGCGCAGCTCGTTGGCGTCGCGCGCCGAGACCGGCGTGCCGCGATTGCCCCAGGCGGTGCGGATGTAGGAGACGACGGCGGCGACCTCGTTGTCGGAGAGGAGGCCTGCGAAGGGCGGCATGCCGTAGGGCATCGGATTGCCCTTGGTGCCCGGCGGATAGCCGCCATTGAGCACCATGCGGATCGGATTGACCGCGGACTGCATCTCGATCGACTGGTTGTTGGCGAGCGGCGGCCAGTGCGGCGGCTTGCCTTCACCTTGCGGGCCATGGCAGCTCGCGCAGTGCTTGTCGTAGACGGTCTTGCCGAGGCTGACCAGCAGGCTGCTCTCGGTGGTCGGCAGCGTCGTCCTCGCCGGCGGCGGAGGCGAGGGCTCCGAGATGCTCTTGAGGTACACGGCCATCGCCCTGGTGTCTTCGTCGGAGAGATATTGCAGGCTGTTGTGCACGACCTCCGCCATCGGGCCGTAGACCACGCCGCGCATGGAAACGCCGGTCTGGAGCAGGTCGGTGATGTCCTTGATGCTCCAGTCGCCGAGCCCGGCCTCGCGGTTGGACGTCAGCGAGGGCGCGTACCAGTTCTGCATCGGGATCAGGCCGCCCTTGAAAGCGTCCGATTGCGAGGTGCCGCCGAGGGCGTTGATCGGCGAATGGCACATGGCGCAATGGCCGAGGCCTTCGACCAGATAAGCGCCGCGATTCCATTCGGCTGACTTCGACGGATCGGGCTTGTACTCACCCTCGCGGAAAAACAGCGTGCGCCAGCCGAGAATGAGCTGGCGGTTGTCATAGGGAAAGCGCAGCTCGTGTGGCTTGTTCTTCTGGTTCACCGGCGCGATCGAGCGCAAATACGCATAGATCGCATCGCTGTCGGCGCGCGTGACCTTGGTGTAGGACGCAAAGGGCATTGCCGGATAGATCAGCCCGCCGTCCGGGAAGCGGCCGTTGTGCATGGTCTTGTAGAAATCGTCCGCACTCCATTTGCCGATACCGGTATCGGGATCTGGCGTGATGTTGGATGTGTAGAGCGTGCCGAACGGCGTCGGCATGGCGCGGCCGCCGGCGAACAGGTGTCCTTCCGGCGCGGTGTGGCAGGCGGTACAATCGCCCGCGCGGGCAAGATATTCGCCTCGCGCGACGACATCGCTGCTCTTGTCCTGGGCTTTAGCCGCCGTCGACAGTGCGGCGAGGACAAGGAGTGCAATCGACAGTTTCGAGCCCATCATCCGCCTCGTCAGTTGGGCTGGCTGCCGCAGCCGAACGGCAGCGCGTAGGTGCCTTTCGGAACGGGGGCCGGATCGGCCGGCGCCGGTCGCGTCGCGAGCCATGCCGCGACGGCGGTAACATCTGCTTCCGTCAGATGTCCGGCGACGAGCTGCATGCAGTCAGGTGACTTTGCCGTGCGCGTACCATAGCGCCAGGCGCCGAGCTGCGCGCTGACATAGGCAGCGCGCAGCCCGAGCAGGCCGGGGATGCCCGGCTGCATCCCGGTCAGCGCAGGCCCATGGCAACTCACGCAGGCCGGAATGCCGCGGCCTGCGTCTCCGCTGGTGGCCAGCGTCTCGCCTTGCGCCAGCACGTCCTTACTGACCTCGCTCGGCGCGGGCTGTGGCAGCGGCGGATGCTCGCTGGCAAAATATTCCGCCATCGCTTCGAGATAGGGATCGGGCAGAAACTCCAGCAGATAGTTCATCGGCGGGTATTTGCGCCGGCCGCTGCGGAAAGCGAGGAGCTGGTTGTAGAGATAGCCGGCCGGCTTGCCGGCAAGGCGCGGGAAATAGACGTCGCTGGTGCCTTCGCCCTTGTTGCCGTGACACGGCGTGCAGGCCTCGACCCGCGCCGCCATTGTATCCGGCGGCTGGTTGGTGGCCGTTTGTGCGGCCGCACCATCAACGGCGGCCAAGGTGATGATCACGGCGGCCGAAGCCACGGCGCGAGCGAACAATTTCGTCGCCCTCCACAATGTTGGTCCGGTTGATTCCAGAGCACAACGTACGACGGCATTATTGCGCCAATATGGTTCCGCGCAAGAACGGATGCGTGATGACGTTTGGTCGCGGCCTCGACATCTGCGATCCCGATCGAATTCGACAAAACTTGCGCGTTTTTTGAAAACTGGACATAACGCTGCAGTCTCGCGACAGTTGCTGCCCGAGCTTTGCTTCGTCGGTGCCGCCCTCCTTGTCAGAGGGCGCAGGGAAGACCGGATGCCGGCTGGGCACCCACGGTCCACTGTGCGGCGAAGAGTTGCGCTACAAGAAGCTGCACAGCGGCATACAGGTGGAGCCGGAAACAACCCGGCCTTCCCTGCGCAGTGGTTTGACGGCTTATGCCGAGCTCTCCCCGGGGAGCGATGCACTATTGCCCCCGTCGCCTTGCAGATGGCTGATGTGCGTGCCCGGTCGGGCATCACACATCACCGCAAGACTTGACGCACAGGCCCCGGGCGTCAGGACGACACGGTTTTGCCGTACGCTGGTCGCACCTGTCGTTTGCGCGAAGGCGTCGCTCACGGTTGCCCGCCCTGCGACGACCATCGCGCCAGTGCACCCAGCGCCCACCACGGCTCACCCCGCGTTTCGTGACGATCGCGATACGCCCCTCTGACAGGGATGAGGTGGCGCACGAATACGCCAAAGACGAATTTCGGTAAAGGAGAATATTTTCGCGCGCGGCAATTGACCCGCCGGCTGGGTGTTTTGCCCGACGGGCAGCACAAGGCCTTGTAGGATCGTTGGACAGCCAGCATGTCCGGCGCACAAACCAGAATCGAACTCTGTACCCTGGGGTGACAAGTGCAGTTTGTGCCAAAACGCACTTGGCTGACGGAACACCCCTTGCTGTCCGCGATACACCCAATTCAGCTGCGTCCATGGAGGGACTCAACGAGAATACGAGGGGGCGCGGGGGCTGTTGTACCTGGACCAAGGGACATGGCACGCTGGAAGCAATCGTGGAGTGAGCAAGACCTTAGCAAGCTGAAGACACTCGCAGGCACCAAACCGATTGCCGTGATCGCGAAAGAGCTCGGTCGAACCACAGGTACGGTGCTAGCGAAGGCGATCGAGCAGAAACTCCCTGTCATTCATCGTATCGAGCGCCCGCCACGGTAATCGGGAATGTCACGCAGTATTCGAGCCTCTGGCAGCAGGGCAATGTCCGCAATCCCCAGACCGAGTTTCGCTTCATCGTGGATTACACCGTGCTGTTCCGGCCTCCGGTGAACTGGTCGGGCAGCTATGACTCCCGGCTTTGACCGGAACCGCAGCACCAGCGAGCGGATCGGGAGGGATCGTTTTTCGCCGCGGCGAGTTCAGTACGGATTGTCCGGGTTGGAGCCGCCATGACCATCAATTTCGACACGCTGAAAGCGTCACTCGTCCTGTATGGGCTGAACGCGATCTACGCGATCCTGCTGCTCGCGGTCGGCTGGTATCTGTCTGGCGCAATGCAGCGTTTCGTCACGCGCGTGCTGAGTGTCGGGCACCGGGTCGATCCGCTCGTGACCCTGTTTGTCTCCAGCGTCACGCGCTACGGCGTGCTCGCCGTGGTCGGCATCGCCGTGCTCCAGCTCTTCGGCATCCAGACCGCGAGCCTCGTCGCCGTGCTGGGCGCGACATCACTCGCCATTGGCCTCGCGCTCCAGGGCACGCTGTCCAATCTCGCCGCCGGCGTGATGCTGCTGCTGTTCCGGCCCTTCCATATCGGCGACGACGTCGAGGTCGCCGGCAAGGCCGGGAAGGTGAAGGCGCTGTCGCTGTTCATGACCGAGCTGGTCGCGCCCGACAATACGCAGATCCTCTTGCCGAATGGACAGGTCTGGGGCGCAGCCATCATCAACCACAGCGCCTATCCCGGCACGGGCGAAGTCAAGGTGACATTTCCGGTCAGAGCAGGATCGGCCAATGCGCTGGCTGGCGAGATCCTGAAAGAGTTGCGCCAGGACCCGCGCGTCGACGAGCGAGCCGCGCCGTCGGTCAATGTGTCGAAGGTGATCGCCGCCGATCCCGCTGCCCCGGTCGTGGAATTGACGGTGAGTGCGAAGGTGAAGCCGTCGGATGCCGATGCGGTCAAGCAGCGCGTGCTCGACCATGCCAGCGCGCTGCTCGCGGCGGCCTGAGGGAGAATTGGTGACCCTGCTCGGAATATCGTAGAAGTGCCTCGAACGGGAGGCGCAGACGGCATGGCAGGCGACACCAAGATTCGGACTGGCCAGTGCCATTGCGGCGCCGTGCGGTTCGAGGCAACGCTCAGCGACGGCTTCAATTCGATCCGCCGCTGCACGTGCTCCTACTGCCGCATGCGCGGCGCCGTCGTGGTTATGGCGGAAATGGGCGGGATCAAGTTCCTCCAGGGTGAGGATGCGCTCACGAGCTACCGTTTCCATACCGGATCGGCACAGCACTTCTTCTGCTCTCGCTGCGGAATTTACACGCATCATCAGCGGCGGTCCGACCAGACCCTCTACGCCGTCAACGTGGCCTGCCTGGACGGGGTCAGCCCGTTCGATTTCCCCGAGGTACCGGTCATGGATGGCATCAATCACACGAACGATACCGGCAAGCCGACGCGCCGGGCAGGCACGCTCCGCTTTGTGCCGGCTGACTAGCGGTCGTTGCCTGGCCTCAGCCCCGCGGCGACCGCGGCGACCTGCGCTTGACCGCATGCCGTCGCGGCGAGCGGGTGACACGGGGGCGCAGGCGGCTCGCGGCTGCGGGACGCGGCTTGGCCTGGGCTTGCGGGCCGCGGGCGAGGTCCATCAGCATGCGCAGCGCTTCGACCACGGAGCGCTGACGCACAGCGCTGCGGCCGATGGCGCCAAAGCGGTGCTCGCGATGGATGATGCGGCCATCTCGCGCGGCGGCGGCAAAGTGCACGAGACCGACCGGCTTACCCGGCGTGGCGCCGCCGGGGCCGGCAATGCCGGTGATGGCGACGGCGAGATCGACATCGGCGCGCTCCAGCGCGCCGATCGCCATCGCGGTCGCGGTCTCCTTGCTGACCGCGCCGAAATTGGTGAGCGTGCTCGCCTCGACTCCGAGCATCGCGCGCTTGGCGTCGTTGGAATAGGTGACGAAGCCGCGATCGATCACATCGGAGGAGCCGGGGATGTCCGTCAGCGCGCCGGCAACCAGGCCGCCGGTGCAGGACTCGGCGGTCGCGACCGTCAGCTTGCGCATCCGGCACAGATCGAGCAGCGAGCGGGAGAGGGCGCGTGCGTCGCTGCCGCCCATGGCCTAGACGCTCCAGGGAAGGCGGATGGTGGCGCTCGCGGTGGCCGCGATACCTTCCTCTCGGCCGGTGAAGCCGAGCCGCTCGCTGGTCGTCGCCTTCACCGCGACGCGCGAGATGTCGACGCCGGATATCTCGGCGATGCGCGCGCGCATGGTGTCGCGCAAGGGACCGATCTTCGGCCGCTCGCAGATCAGCGTCACCTCGAGATTGGCGACACGGCCGCCACGCGCCGCGACACGCTCGATGGCGTAGTTCAGGAACTGGTCGGAGGATGCGCCCTTCCACTTCGCATCGCTCGGCGGGAAGTGCGAGCCGATGTCGCCGTCGGCGAGCGCGCCGAGAATGGCGTCGACCAGCGCATGCAGACCGACGTCGCCGTCGGAATGGGCGAGAAAGCCCTTGGTGTGCGGGACGCGCACGCCGCAGATCATGAGGTGATCACCTTCGCCGAAGGCGTGCACGTCATAGCCGGTGCCGGTCCTGATGTCGCCGAGCTGGGCGGCCAGGCGTGCCTCCTCGCGCACGAAATCCTCGGGAGTGGTGAGCTTCATGTTGGCAACATCGCCTTCAAAGGTTGCAACCGTCAATCCCGCCCATTCGGCAATGGCGGCATCGTCGGTGAAATCCGAGCGCCCATCCTTCGCCGCGCGACGATGCGCCTCGAGAATGACGTCGAAACGAAAGGATTGCGGCGTCTGCGCGATTCGCAGCCGCGCGCGGTCCGGCGTGCCCTCGACATGGCCGTTCTCGCCGGTGAGCTTGATCGTGTCGGTGACGGCAATGGCGGGGATCGCGGCACCGGTGTGGCTTGCCGCCTCGATCGCGCGGGAGATCACGCCTTCCGAGACGAAGGGGCGGGCGGCGTCGTGGATCAGAACGATGTCGGGCTTGTGCTTTGCGAGGGCCTCCAGGCCGGCAAGCACCGAGGCCTGGCGGGTAGCGCCGCCATTGGCCGGCGGCTCGTGCTTGAGCCCTGCGACCGCGGCCGTGAACATGGCGCCGTCGTCGGGATTCACCACCGGCTGCACCGCCGACACGTCGGGATGACGGCTGAACGCCTCCATGGCGCGATAGATCACGGGCACACCGCCGATCTCGCGATATTGCTTCGGCCCGCCGGCACCGGCGCGCAAGCCGCGACCGGCTGCGACGAGGACGACCGCGGTGCGTTGTGATTTCGCCATAGGACTCGAATACTCGATTGGTGATGAAGCGTCGGGGGAGTGGGGTGATTTGACGGCATGCCTCTAGCACGGCAGGCCCGCAAAAAAAGGGGGTTTCCCCGGATTGTGGGAAACAGCATTTTGCTGCACTGCACTTGAAAGATTTGCAGAACTGTCTAAACTGTAGGCATGGCGCTTGACTGCACAAGAATTGTGCGCAAGATAGGTCATGGCAGGCGCGATGAGGCCCTGTCCAGTCAACGAGACTCCTGTGACCGGCTCGGCAGTATCAGGCTCTAAGCCGTTGAAAATAGGCGATATTGACATCGCCACCCCGGTCTTCCTGGCACCAATGTCGGGGGTGACTGACTCGCCCGTGCGCCGGCTGACCGCCGAGCTGGGCGCCGGCTTGGTCGTGTCCGAAATGACCGCCAGTGATGAGCTCGCCAACGGCCATCGGATGTCGCGGTTGCGCTGCGAAGCCACGGGAATCGGTCCGCACGTCGTCCAGCTCGCCGGCTGCGAGGCGCATTGGATGGCCGAAGGGGCCCGGATCGCCGAAGCCGAAGGCGCCGACATCATCGATATCAACATGGGCTGCCCGGCCCGTCACGTCACCGGCGGCCAGTCCGGCTCGGCATTGATGCGCGACCTCGACCACGCCGTCAGCCTGATCGATGCGACCATCGCGGCGGTGAAGGTGCCGGTGACGCTGAAGATGCGGCTCGGCTGGGACGACCGCAGCCGCAACGCCCCGGAGCTGGCACGTCGCGCCGAGGCGTCAGGCGTCAAGCTCGTGACCGTGCATGGCCGCACCCGCTGCCAGTTCTACAAGGGCGAGGCCGATTGGGACGCGATCCGCGCCGTGCGCGAAGCCATCTCCATTCCGCTCGTCGTCAATGGCGACATCACCACCCATGACAAGGCGCTTGCGGCGCTCGAGGCCTCCGGCGCCGATGCCGTGATGATCGGCCGCGGCGCGCAGGGCCAGCCCTGGCTGCCCGGCCAGATCGGCCGGCGCCTGAAGGGCGGAGCGGAGGAAGCCGCGCCGTCGCTCGAGACGCAGCTGCACTATGTCCGGACGCTCTATGAGGGCGTCTGTGCGCTCTACGGTTTGCGCATCGGGCTCAGGCACGCGCGCAAGCATCTCGGCTGGGCGCTCGACGTCGCCGCGGATGCGAGCGGCGCGCCGGCCGACACGCTGAAGTCCTGGCGCCAGAAGATCCTGACCTCCGAGGATCCGCGCCTCGTCCACCAATCGCTGCAGGACGCCTTCGACGATTTCGCATGGAGGGCTGCTGCATGAGCTCAGCCGCTGACCATCGCCGGCCCGCCGACAGCGACGCGATCCTGGATGCCTTACCCAATCCCGTGCTGATGATCGGGCCGGACGGCAAGATCGTCGCTGCCAACATTGCGACCGAAGCCTTCTTCGATATCTCGACGCAATTCCTGAAGCGGCAGTCGCTGAAGGAGCTGGTGCCGTTCGGCAGCCCGTTGCTGGCGCTGATCGACCAGGTGCGCTCGTCGAACTCGCCGGTCAACGAATACAAGGTCGATCTCGGCACCCCGCGCATGGGTGGGGACCGTCAGGTCGACCTGCATGTCGCCCCGCTCACGGAGCGGCCCGGCCACATCGTGGTGATGCTGCAGGAGCGCTCCATCGCCGACAAGATGGATCGCCAGCTCACCCACCGCAGCGCCGCGCGCTCGGTGATTGCGCTCGCCGCGATGCTGGCGCACGAGATCAAGAACCCGCTCTCCGGCATTCGCGGCGCGGCGCAGCTCCTGGAGCAGCAGGCGTCGTCCGAAGACCGCATGCTGACGCGCCTGATCTGCGACGAGGCTGACCGCATCGTGACGCTGGTCGACCGCATGGAGGTGTTCGGCGACGAGCGCCCCGTGGTGCGCGGGCCCGTCAACATCCACTCCGTGCTCGATCACGTGAAGCGACTGGCGCAGTCCGGATTTGCCCGCAACATCCGCTTCATCGAGGACTACGATCCCTCGCTGCCGCCCGTGCTGGCGAACCAGGATCAGCTCATCCAAGTGTTCCTCAATCTCGTGAAGAACGCCGCCGAAGCCCTGATCGACGTTCCCGACGCCGAGATCCAGCTCACAACGGCGTTCCGGCCCGGCGTGCGGCTGTCAGTCCCCGGTCAAAAATCCCGGGTATCCCTGCCGCTCGAGTTCTGCGTGAAAGACAACGGACCAGGCGTGCCGGACGACCTTCTGCCCAACCTGTTCGATCCCTTCGTGACCACCAAGCAGACCGGCTCGGGTCTGGGCCTTGCGTTGGTCGCAAAGATCGTCGGCGATCACGGGGGCATCATCGAATGCGAATCTCAGCCGCGCAAGACCACCTTCCGCGTGCTGATGCCGATGTATTCCACATCGGTGAAACATGCCGATCAAAGCAGTCGCGCCGACTCTGCCGGGAAGCCGTCGCCTGCGTCACAGGGGGCAAAATGAGGATTAGCGATGCCCGCAGGTAGCATTCTCGTAGCTGATGACGATACCGCCATCCGCACCGTTCTCAATCAGGCACTTTCCCGCGCCGGCTATGAAGTGCGGCTGACGGGCAATGCCGCAACGCTGTGGCGCTGGGTCAGCCAAGGGGAGGGCGATCTCGTCATCACCGACGTGGTGATGCCCGACGAGAACGCGTTCGATCTCCTGCCGCGGATCAAGAAGATGCGGCCGAACCTGCCCGTCATCGTCATGAGCGCGCAGAACACCTTCATGACGGCGATCCGCGCCTCCGAGCGCGGAGCCTATGAATATCTGCCAAAACCCTTCGACCTGAAGGAGCTGATCGCGATCGTCGGCCGCGCGCTGGCCGAGCCGAAGGAGCGGACATCGACGCCGGACGAGGACGCCGAGATGGAGGCGATCCCGCTGGTCGGCCGCTCGCCGGCGATGCAGGAAATCTATCGCGTGCTGGCGCGTCTGATGCAGACCGATCTCACCGTGATGATCACGGGCGAGTCCGGCACCGGCAAGGAGCTGGTGGCGCGCGCGCTGCACGATTACGGCAAGCGCCGCAACGGCCCGTTCGTCGCCGTCAACATGGCGGCGATCCCGCGCGACCTGATCGAGTCCGAACTGTTCGGCCATGAGCGCGGCGCCTTCACCGGCGCCAACACCCGCGCCTCCGGCCGGTTCGAGCAGGCCGAGGGCGGCACGCTGTTCCTCGACGAAATCGGCGACATGCCGATGGAGGCGCAGACCCGTCTGTTGCGCGTCTTGCAGCAGGGCGAATACACCACCGTCGGCGGCCGCACCCCGATCAAGACCGACGTGCGCATCGTCGCGGCCTCCAACAAGGATCTGCGCGTCCTGATCCAGCAGGGCCTGTTCCGCGAAGATTTGTTCTTCCGCCTCAACGTCGTGCCGCTGCGGCTGCCGCCGCTGCGCGAGCGCATCGAGGACCTGCCGGACCTCATCCGGCACTTCTTCACGCTGGCCGAGAAGGACGGCCTGCCGCCGAAGAAGCTGGATACGCTGGCGCTGGAGCGGATGAAGCAGCACCGCTGGCCCGGCAACGTGCGCGAGCTCGAAAACCTGGCGCGGCGCCTCGCCGCGCTCTATCCGCAGGACGTGATCACCTCCTCGGTGATCGACGGCGAGCTGGCGCCGCCCTCGGTCAGCCCGGGCGCCGCGGTCCAGCAGGGCGTCGACAATCTCGGCGGCGCGGTGGAGGCCTATCTGTCCTCGCACTTCCAGGGCTTCCCGAACGGCGTGCCGCCGCCCGGCCTCTATCACCGCATCCTCAAGGAGATCGAGGTGCCGCTGCTCACGGCTGCGCTCGCCGCCACCCGCGGCAACCAGATCCGCGCCGCCGATCTGCTCGGCCTCAACCGCAACACGCTGCGGAAGAAGATCCGGGATCTGGATATCCAGGTTTATCGGAGCGGGGGCTAGCTTTCCGGACCGGTGGCTCAGCTCCCCCTACCAAGCGGAGCTGAGCCTGTCCGGATCGCGCTGGCCGTTATGGCTGACGCGGTGAGCAGAATTCCTGATAGGAGCGGATTGTTCCGCTCCTACATTTAATTTGATCATTCGGCCGTAACGCGCGGCATCACATCTATCTGAACGTCTATCGGACAAGTCGGTCGGATGCCGGCATCACGCTGGCGACATTCACCAGCGGCTGCTGAACGCCAACGCCGTTGACCAGGAGGTCGGCGGCCACGATCAGCAGAAGAACGGCCGAAACCATCGTTGCGAGGCAGAATTTATCCATGCCCTTCAAGCCGGAAGGGCAGGAATCCGTTCCCGCCTCGAAGGCAATCCTGTGCAAGACCTTGTGGATGTGCCGGTCCGCCGCGGGACAGACGCCGCGGAATTGTCGCAATCCGGCAACAATGTGGTACGAATACATCAGTATCCGCGCGCCAGCGGACCCGTTTTCAGCACCCATTGCCGGAATGACCAGCGCAGATACCTCGGCCGCATCCTTTGACACGGCCCCAGCGGAAGAGCCCCGGCGCTGGTCGGTGCGACGCTGGCTGGCGCCGCTTGCCGTGGGCCTGGCCCTGGGGTCGGCCTTCCTGACCTTCCTGGTCCTGACCGGCCTCACCAAGATCGAACCGACGCCGGAGGTGGTGCGCTCGTTCTATCTGATCAATGCGGCGACGATCCTGCTCCTGGTCGGGATCATCGTCCGGGAACTCTGGCAGCTGATCCTGGCCAGACGACGGGGCCGGGCGGCGGCCCGCCTCCATGTCCAGATCGTCAGCCTGTTCTCGATCGTGGCGGTGCTGCCGGCGGTGCTGGTTGCCGTCGTCGCCAACGTCACCATCGAACGCGGTCTCGACCGGCTGTTTTCGGGGCCGACCAAGGAGGTGATCCAGAATTCGCTGACGATCGCGCGGGCCTATATGCAGGACCATGCGCAGCTGATCCGCGGCGATATTCTCGGCATGGCCAACGACATCGCGCATGCCCGTCCGCTCTACGACCAGGACCGCCGCTCGTTCCGGGAGATGCTGACCGCGAGCGCCGGCTCGCGCAATTTGCCGGGCGCGATGATCATCGACAAGAACACCAACATCCTGGAGTCCGCCGACACCGGCATGCGGCTCGCTTATTCGCCGCCAGCGCCCGACTTTCTCAGCAACGTCAACGAGAACGAGCCCGAGATCGCGGTGCTGCCGGATGCGAGCTTCGTCGCCGCGGTGATCCGCCTGCGCGCCTTCAACGACACGTTCCTCTATGTCGCCCGGCCGCTCGATCCGAACGTCGTCAACCAGCTCAAGCAGACCGAGGTCAGCGTCGCCGAATACGCCCAGATCGAGTCGCGCCGGCTCGGCATCCAGGTCGCGTTTGCGCTGATGTTCGCGGTGATCGCGCTGACCATCCTGATGGCCTCGGTGCTGATCGGCCTCAACTTCGCCAACTCACTTGTTTCGCCGATCCGGCGGCTGATGAACGCGGCTCACACGGTCTCGACGGGCGACCTTCATGTGCAGGTGCCCGTGCACCAGTCGGAAGGCGACCTTGCCCAATTGGGTGAGACCTTCAACAAGATGACGCAGGAATTGCGCAGCCAGCGTGACGAGCTCGTCAACGCCAGCGATCTCATCGACAGCCGCCGCCGCTTCATCGAGGCCGTGCTGTCCTCGGCGAGCGCCGGCATCATCGGCGTCGACGCGTCGGGCAGCGTCGGCATCCTCAACCGCTCCGCCGAGAAGCTGATCGGGCACTCCGAAGCGGAGACGCTCGGCCATCCGCTGTCCGACGTTCTGCCCGAACTCGACGAGATGATGAAGTCGGCGCGGGAAGGGACCCAGCGTCTGGTGCAGGGTCAGATCACGATCACCCGCGACGGGCAGGAACGCAATCTGTCGGTCCGCGTCAGCGCCGAGAAGAACCAGCCGCACGACAGCTACATCATCACGCTCGACGACATCACCGAGCTCGTCTCGGCGCAGCGCACCTCGGCCTGGGGCGACGTGGCGCGGCGCATCGCCCACGAGATCAAGAACCCGCTGACGCCGATCCAGCTCTCGGCCGAGCGCATCCGCCGCAAATTCGGCAAGACCATCACCGTGGACAAGGACAAGCAGATTTTCGACCAGTGCACCGACACCATCGTCCGCCAGGTCGACGACATCAGGCGCATGGTCGACGAGTTCTCCCGCTTTGCGCGGATGCCGAAACCGGTGATGGAGGGCGAGGACGTCGCCGACGCGGTGCGGCAGGCGGTGTTCCTGATGAAGGTCGCCCACCCCGAAATCGACATCGAAGCCGAGTTCAAGCAGGACCCGCTGCGGGCGCAATTCGACCGGCGGCTGATCTCCCAGGCCGTCACCAACATCATCAAGAATGCCACCGAGGCGATCGAGCAGGTGCCACCGGAGGAGCTTGGCAAGGGCCGTATCGACGTCGTGGTGTCGCGCGAGGGCGAGGACGTGCTGATCGACGTCATCGACAACGGCATCGGCCTGCCCAAGGTCGCGCGCTCGCGGCTGCTCGAGCCTTACGTCACGACGCGCGCCAAGGGCACGGGCCTGGGCCTAGCGATCGTCGGCCGCGTGCTGGAAGACCATGGCGGGCGCATCGAGCTGAAGGACGCCGCCGACTTCCGCGAAGGCCAGCGCGGCGCCTGGATGCGGATGCGCTTTGCGATCTCCGGGCAACCTGCGAAGTCCGAGGGAGCCTCGCTGGCGCCCGCGGAATCAGCCAGGCCTGAGGCTAAGGAAACGGTTGCGGAGTCCGCCAGGGGCCCAGTCTCCAGTGCGGACTCCAGTCAAGGCTTCAGCCAGGCCCCGGAAACAAAACAGCCGTCCGCCGAAACCAAAGAGCCGGCTGAAAAGACCAATGATTCAACGAAAATCGAAGCCTCAACAGGCAGCTGACAAGGCAGGCGCGACCCATGGCAAGTGAAATTCTGATTGTCGATGATGAGGCCGATATTCGGGATCTCGTTGCGGGCATTCTCGAAGACGAGGGGTTCGTCACAAGGACCGCACGCGACAGCGATACGGCGCTCGCCGAGATCGCCAACCGCAGGCCGCATCTCGTGTTCCTCGACATCTGGCTCCAGGGCTCCAAGCTCGACGGCTTGCAGCTGCTGGAGCAGGTCAAGAAGGACAATGCCGATCTGCCGGTCGTGATGATCTCGGGCCACGGCAACATCGAGACAGCGGTCGCCGCGATCAAGCGCGGCGCCTACGACTTCATCGAGAAGCCGTTCAAGGCCGACCGGCTGATCCTGGTCGCGACGAGGGCACTGGAGAACTCGCGACTCAAGCGCGAGGTCAAGGAGCTGAAGCAGCTCGCGCCCAGCGCCAGCCAGCTCGTCGGCCGTTCGCCCAGCATGAACCAGCTGCGCCAGACGATCGAGCGCGCGGCCAAGGCCAACAGCCGCATCCTGATCGTCGGCCCCGCCGGCGCCGGCAAGGAGTTGACGGCGCGCACGCTGCACACGGCCTCGGGCCGCGCCGATGGGCCCTTCGTCGTCATCAACGCCGCCGCAATCACGCCCGAGCGGATGGAGCATGAGCTGTTCGGCGTCGAGCAGTCCAACGGCGAACAGCCGCGCAAGCCCGGTGCGCTCGAGGAAGCCCATGGCGGCACGCTGTTCATCGACGAGATCGCGGACATGCCGCGCGAAACCCAAAACAAGATCCTGCGCGTGCTGGTCGAGCAGTCGTTCCAGCGCGTCGGCGGCACCGCCAAGGTGCAGGTCGACGTCCGCATCATCTCGTCCACTGCGCGCAATCTCGAGGAGGAGATCGCGGCCGGCCATTTCCGTGAGGACCTCTATCACCGCCTCTCGGTGGTGCCGATCCGCGTGCCCGCGCTGTCGGAGCGGCGCGAGGACATTCCGGAGCTGATCGACTACTTCATGGAGCAGATCTCGGCCGGCAGCGGCCTGCCGAAGCGTCAGATCGGGCAGGACGCGATGGCGGTGCTGCAATCGCACGTCTGGCCGGGCAACGTGCGCCAGCTCCGCAACAACGTTGAGAGAGTCATGATTCTGGCCGCGGGTGGGCCCGAAGTGATCATCACGGCCGACATGTTGCCGCAGGACGTCGGCTCCATGGTGCCGGCGATGCCAACCAGCAACAATGGCGAGCACATCATGGGCCTGCCGCTGCGCGAAGCGCGGGAAGTGTTCGAGCGCGACTATTTGATTGCACAGATCAGCCGTTTCTCAGGAAATATTTCTCGCACGGCCGAGTTTGTTGGCATGGAACGTTCGGCGCTGCATCGCAAGTTGAAGGCGCTCGGCGTCGGCTAGCGCGGTTTTGCTGCCGCCGCAGATCAGGGATAAGCGAGGAAAATCATCGCCTTCCGTAGTTTTTCGGGCGAGTACGGCATGGGCTGCGGCGTGAAGCGGCTTGCCTAATAAGTCCACCTGTCCTCTAATCATGCAGCTGTTCCTTCCGAGGGGGATCTCATGAGGAACAGCAACCGGGAAAGGCCCCACATCAACCAAAACAGGGGCGCAACCGGCGCAATAAAAAGAAACTCAAAGCGAGAAAAAAACAATGGCGGCAGACCGCGCACAAAACCTACAGGACACCTTCCTTAATCACGTTCGCAAAACCAAGACGCCACTGACGATCTTTCTGGTCAACGGAGTGAAGCTCCAGGGCATCGTGACCTGGTTCGACAATTTCTGTTTGCTGCTTCGGCGCGACGGTCACTCGCAACTTGTCTACAAGCATGCGATCTCGACCATCATGCCGGGTGCGCCGATTCAGTTGTTCGAAGGCGGCGAGGATCAGCCGACTTGAGAGTGATCTGATTGGAACCCCGGAATTTCGACGGGGATGCCGACCGTCCGCGGCCGGCGGGGGCTAAGCAGACGGGGCGGGTGCTGGTCATCGGCCCCTATTTGCGGGTGCGCGCAGGCAGTGCCGACGCGCAATCGGAGAGTCACGTTCAGCGAGACGCCGAGGCCCGGCTCGATGAAGCCGCCGGCCTCGCGCGCGCGATCGATCTCGTCATTGCGGACGCCATCGTCGCGCCGATCAGCCAGATCCGGCCCGCAACCTATATCGGCAAGGGCAAGGTCGAGGAGATCGCCGCGCTGATCAAGAGCCTCGATGTCGAGCTCGTGGTGATGGATTGCGCGCTGGCGCCGATCCAGCAGCGCAATCTCGAGAAGGAGCTACACGCCAAGGTACTCGATCGCACCGGGCTCATTCTGGAAATCTTCGGCCGCCGCGCCAAGACCAGGGAAGGCTCGCTCCAGGTCGAGCTCGCGCATCTCAACTACCAGCGCTCGCGCCTGGTGCGGTCATGGACCCACCTCGAACGCCAGCGCGGCGGTTTCGGCTTCATGGGCGGTCCCGGCGAGACGCAAATCGAAGCCGACCGCCGCCTGATCCAGGAGCGCATCTCAAAGCTCGAGGGCGAGCTGAAGAAGGTGCAGGCGACGCGGCGTTTGCATCGCGCGGGGCGCCAGCGCGTGCCGTATCGCGTCGTCGCGCTAGTCGGCTACACCAATGCCGGCAAGTCGACGCTATTCAATCGCCTGACGCGCGCCGACGTGCAGGCCGCCGACATGCTGTTCGCCACGCTCGATCCGACCTTGCGCGCGCTCAACCTGCCGCATGGCGGCAAGGCAATGCTGTCGGACACGGTCGGCTTCATCTCCAATCTGCCGACCCAGCTCGTCGCCGCCTTCCGCGCCACGCTGGAAGAGGTGCTGGAGGCCGACGTCATCCTGCATGTCCGCGACATCTCGCACGAGGATGCCGAAGCGCAGCAAAGCGACGTCGACGCCGTGCTGCGCCAGCTCGGCATCAACCCCGATGATTCTGGCCGTATCATCGAAGTCTGGAACAAGATCGATCGCTATGATGCCGAGCAGCGCGAAGAGCTTCTGAACATCGCGGCGCGCAGGCCGGAAGATCATCCGGCGATGCTGGTTTCCGCCGTATCAGGCGAGGGGGTCGAGGCACTGCTCGCCGCGATCGAGGAGCGGCTCGCGGCCAAGCGCACCACACTCGATCTCTCTATCGACGCCGCCGACGGGGCCGGCATCAGCTGGCTCCACCGCAATTCCGAGGTGCTGGCGAAGGAGCTGCACGACGGCCGCTTCGACATGACCGTTCGCGTGGACGAGACCAAGCGGGATATCGTGGTGAGCCGGTTTGACGCCGTGCCGCGCGTGGCTTGATCGCGAGAGTTCACTCGAGGACTAAAGGGCTGCAAGATGGCCATAACCGTCCGACCGATGACCCTGCAGGAAACGGCGGAGATCATTGAGTATTTCCACGCTGCGACGCCGGAGCACCTGGAAATGCTCGGGGTCGACCCGACGCGATTACCGCCGGTGTCGCAATGGCAGCGGCTGTACGAGCAAATGTTCGACCGGCCTGTCGAGCAAAGAAATAGCTTTCTGGTGAGCTGGCTCTCCGATGACAAGTTCGTCGGCTTCTCGACCGCCGACAAGATCCGCATTGGCCAGCAGGCATATATGCATCTGCACATCACCGATCCACCGCTGCGCAAGCAGGGCATTGGCGTGGAGTGCGTCCGAAGGACCGTCGAACTTTATTTCCACGCTCTACAGCTGAAGCAGCTTTTCTGTGAGCCCAACGCGTTCAACGTCGCTCCGAACCGCACGCTTCAAAAAGCGGGTTTCACATACGTCAAGACGCACATGACCGTTCCGGGCCCTCTCAACTTCCATCAGGCGGTCAACCGCTGGATGATCGATCGAGGCTGACGGCGTGGTCTCTCCGCCACTGCGCTCAACTAAGTAGCGGTCTTGGCCGCATTCCACAATGCGTCCATCTCGGCGAGCGATGCCTGTTCGAGCGTACGGCCCTGCGCTTCCAGCGTCCGCTCGATATAGGCAAAGCGCCGCTCGAACTTCGCGTTGGTCGCACGCAAGGCTGCTTCCGGATCCGCGTCGACATGGCGGGCGAGGTTGACGAGCGCGAACATGAGGTCGCCGGTCTCCTCCGCCAGGCCAGCGCTGTCGTTGCGGTCGAGCGCCGCCTCGATCTCGTCGGCTTCCTCGCGGATCTTCTGCAGCACCGCGCGCGGGTCGTTCCAGTCGAAGCCGACGGTGGAAGCCTTGCGCTGGAGCTCCATGGCGCGGGTCAGTGCGGGCTGGCCGGCCTTCACACCCGAGAGCAGTGACTTGCGCGACGGGGCTTCCTCCGTCGGCCGGCGCGCGGCGCGCTCGGCCTTCTCCTCGGCCTTGATGCGGTCCCAGACCTCCTTGACGTGGTGCGAGGCGAGGTTGCCGTCCTTGTCGGCGAAGACATGGGGATGGCGCCGGATCATTTTTCGCGTGATGGCCTCGACCACGTCGCCAAAAGCAAAGGCGTTCTGCTCCTCGGCCATCTGGGCGTGATACACCACCTGCAACAGGAGATCGCCGAGCTCCTCCCTGAGATCGTCGAGATCGCCGCGCGTGATCGCGTCCACCACCTCATAAGCTTCCTCGATCGTGTAGGGCGCGATGGTCGCAAAATCCTGCTCGAGGTCCCAGGGACAGCCGGTGACCGGCGTGCGCAGCGCCGCCATGATCTCGATCAGGCGGGAAATGTCGCGGGAAGGGGTCATTGCGGGGCGGTCTCCTAGCTCTCACGCCTTATGCCAAAAGCGGGCCGCCGTTCCCAGCGGGGCCCGGCCGAACGGGACGATTTCCACCGATTGGCGGGCGGTCGGCGCAGTGCTAAAGCGCGGGTCATGAGTGACGCATTTTCATCACAAACCGCGCTGGTGCTGTTTTCCGGCGGCCAGGATTCCACGACCTGCCTCGCCTGGGCGCTCAGCCGCTTCGCGCGGGTGGAGACGCTCGGGTTCGAGTACGGTCAGCGCCACGCTATCGAGCTGGCCTGCCGCGACCGGCTGTTCGACGGCATCAAGGGCCTGCGCGCGGACTGGGCCGCAAAGCTCGGCGAGAGCCATACGCTGTCGATCCCGACGCTGGCCGCCGTCTCCGAGACGGCGCTGACGCGCGACGTCGCGATCGCGATGGGCGCCGACGGTCTGCCCAACACCTTCGTGCCCGGCCGCAATCTGGTGTTCCTGACCTTCGCCGCGGCCCTGGCCTACCGGCGCGGCATCACCCACATCGCCGGCGGCATGTGCGAGACCGACTATTCCGGCTATCCCGATTGCCGCGACGACACCATCCGCGCGATGCAGGCGGCGCTCTCGCTCGGCATGGCCAGGACGTTCGAGTTGCATACGCCCTTGATGTGGATCGACAAGGCCGCGACGTGGAAACTGGCGCATGACCTCGGCGGCGACGGGCTGGTCGACCTCATCCGCGAGCAGTCGCACACCTGCTATCTCGGCGAACGCGGCGCGCAGCATGATTGGGGCTATGGCTGCGGCGAATGCCCGGCCTGCAGCCTGCGCGCGAAGGGATGGCGGGAGTTCGCGGCGGCGAGGTAGGGCCGCGCCGAACTACTCTCGTGCCGCGGACGCGGCGCAGCGCGTCTACAGCGGTGCGCTGCAGAGCCGGGACACGAGAGTGAGCTGCAGGGCATTGCGTTGCTCGCAATGACGAACTCAGCAGGAGCTAACCAAAATCCTCCGGGCGCAACTCAATCGGCTTGCCGTGCGGCGTGCGATCGGCCGCGTGGTCCCAGGCGTCGCGATAGCGGTGCAGCGTTTCCGTGGACGCGACGCCCTTGCGTGCAACGAGGCCTTCCAGCGTGGCGAGCCAGTGCAAATAGTAGGTCTCGCCAGTATCAGGATCGCCGGCGGCCTGCGCACGCTTGATCTCATCGGCAAGGGCGGCGGCCCATTCGGGCCAGGTGAACACGCCGCGTTCGTGCAGGCTCAAGGCCATCGCGAATGCGTGCGCCTCCCAGGGCGCGCGGAAGACGGGTGTCATCGCGCGGAATGCTCGGAATCGCCATCGTCGCGGCGGCCGCAAGCGGGCTGCTCATCACGCCGGGTCCAGATAGGGCTCGAACGCGTCGATTGACACTTTCAGCGTCGGATCGCCATCGGCGCCCCAGAGATCACGGCCCTCGAACACGACCGTGTAGAGCCACTGCGGATTTTCGCCGAGTTCCATCGCCGCGGAATCCGGAAACACGTGGCAGCCATGGTTGAGCTCGACCACGCCGACGTGGCCGCGCACATAGCGCGGCAGCCGCGTATGCGTGGCCGGATGAATGTTCTTGGCGCGCACGCGATCGCCTATATTGAACCTGGCGGACGCCGGGGCAGGGCGGGCGAACTTGCCGCGCACCATCACGCGCTCGACATTGGCGAGGTCGAACTTGCCGTGCTTGAGCGCCTTCGGGGCTTGCATCGCGCGGCCGGCGGCGACCTCCTCCCTGGTGAGGTAGCCTTTCTCGATCAGCATCTCCTCGAGGCCGAGGAACCATTTCTTGTAGTAGGAGCTCGAGAGATAAATATGTGGCGGCAGCGTCTCGCGATAGAAGCGCGAGGTGTCGATGTTGAAGGCGCCAGCCGCTCCCATTGCGCGCACCATGGCCAGAACGCGGGACTCCCACTCCTCGTGGAACATCGGCTCGTTCGGTTCGGGCTCGACCTTGCCGAACCCGTCCATCCCACCCATGTCGTGCACGCCATTCACGAGGGCGCTCCCGGCGTTTTGGGGAAGCCGGTGCCGATCATGGAATCGCGCGTGACGAGCTCGGCGAGTTGTTCCTCGCTCCAGCCCTCCGTGCCGGCAGGACGCATCGGCAGCACCAGGAAGCGCGTTTCGGCCGTGGAATCCCACACCCGGATTTCGATGTCCTTGGCCACCGTGACGCCGAAATCGGCGAGCACGCCGCGCGGGTCCTTCACGGCACGCGAACGGTAGGGGGCGGCCTTGTACCAGACCGGCGGCAGCCCGAGCATCTCCCAGGGGTAGCAGGAGCACAGCGTGCACACGACCATGTTGTGCCGCTGCGGTGTGTTCTCGACCACGACGAGGTGATCGCCGACGCGGCTGACATGGCCGAGCGTGCCGATCGCCTTGCTGCCGTCCTCCAGCAGCGCCGTCTTGAAGGCAGGATCGCTCCAGGCCTTTGCGACGACGCTCGCGCCATTGTGCGGGCCGATCTTGGTTTCATAGGCCTGGATGATGGCATCGAGCGCAGCCGGCTCGACATAGCCTTTTTCCGTCAGGATCGTCTCGAGCGCGCGCACGCGCAGCTCGGTCTCCGACAGCTCGGAATGATCGTGATCGTGGTGATGGTCGTGATCGTGGCTCATGGCGGCGAGGATAGGCGCAATGGTCCCTGCCTGTCGAGTATGCGTTGCGGCGCAACCGGGTCCCATATTCGCAAGGCCGGATGTAGGCTAGCATCGCCGCAAAGCAGGTTGGGAGACGCTGGTGACGGACTACGTGAAGATCGAAAGGGGCCTCGGGCCAGAGGGACGGATCGCGGTGGTGCGGTTCGATCGCGGCGACGGCATCAACGCCCTGTCACCGGAGGCGTTGCGGCAGCTGACCGCAGCGGCGCGCAGCTTCGAGGACGACGCTGCGACGTCGGTCGTCGTCCTGACCGGCAGTTCGGGCGCGTTCAGCGCCGGCTTCGACCTCAAGGACGCCGAAGGACGCTCGCGCAAGGAGATGGACCTCGGCACGCTGCGGCGGCATCTCAAGCTCGGGCCGCGCCTGACGCAGGCCTGGCAGGAGATGGAGCAGATCACGATCGCCGCGATCGAGGGCTTTTGCGTCGGCGGAGGCGTCGCGCTCGCCGTGGCGCTCGACTTCCGCGTCATGGGGCGCGATGCACATTTGCGCGTGCCCGAGATCGGCCTCGGCATGAACATGAGCTGGCAGAGCATTCCGCGCATGCTGCATCTGATGGGGCCGGCCCGCACCAAGCAGGCGGTGATCCTGGCCGATCAGCGCATCACGGCGGATGAGGCCTATGAATGGCGGCTGGTGGAGCACGTGGTCGATCCCGGCCATGCATTCGAGGCCGCGATGGATCTCGCGCGCAAGGTCGCCGCGCAGCCGCCGCTGTCGGTTGCGATGACGAAGCTCACCATCAACCGGCTCGCGCATGCGCTGGACGATCTTGCGAGCCACATGGACGTCGACCAGTTCGCGCTCGCAAGCCTCAGTGAGGACCACAAGGAGGGCGTCGAGGCGTTCCTGACGCGCCGCAAGCCGCGGTTCAAGGGGCGGTAATCGAGGCGATGATGCCCGGCAGATAATTCTTCTTCGCCAGGAGACGATCGGGAAAACTTAGCCCAACTCCCGGCAAATATCTGACATTGCAAGGAGAGCCCGAAAGGGCGATGGTGCGTGCTGCGGTGCAGCGTGCTTTCGCGAGCCCCTCATCGCGGTTCCATCCCCGTCGCATGATGCGACTAGGCTTCCCGCGCGGGCAAGCGAACCATTGTGCATGAAGGCCGCTTCCATGAACGCCCATCAATCACTTGCGATCGGACTGCCGATCCGGACGCAGGATGCGATGTCCCTCGCAGCGACCGAGCCTGACGCGATGGTCCGCTTCGAAGGCATCTCAAAGACCTATCCGGCCTATCGCGGCAAGCCCGGCGTCAACGCCCTGCAGGACATCGATTTCGCGATTCCGCGCGGTTCCATCACCGGCGTGATCGGCCGCTCCGGAGCCGGCAAGTCCAGCCTGGTCCGCCTGATCAACGGCCTGGAGAAGCCAAGCACGGGCCGCGTCATTGTCGACAACAGGGACATCTCCGCGCTCGCGGGGCGCGACCTGCGGCTGGCGCAACGCTCGATCGGCATGATCTTCCAGCATTTCAACTTGCTGTCGTCGCGCACCGCCGCCGACAACATCGCGCTGCCGCTCGAAATCGCCGGCTGGGCCAAGGCCGACATCAAGGCTCGCGTGACCGAATTGCTCGCGCTCGTCGGCATCGCCGACAAGCACGACCGCTATCCGTCTGAACTCTCCGGCGGCCAGAAGCAGCGCGTCGGCATCGCGCGGGCGCTGGCGACGCGGCCGAGCGTCCTGCTCTCGGACGAGGCGACCTCGGCGCTCGATCCGCAGAACACGCGCGCGATCCTCGATCTGCTCGCCAATATCAACCGCGAGCTCGGTGTGACCATCGTGCTGATCACCCACGAAATGTCCGTGGTGCGCCAGCTTGCGAAGGAGGTCGTCGTGCTCGATGCCGGCCGTGTGGTCGAGAGCGGCCATGTCGCCGACATCTTCACCCATCCGAAGCACCCGATCACGCAGTCCTTCCTCGCCGAAGTGATCGGCGACAGCCTGCCGGTGTCGCTGGCGAGCCGGATCGTGCCGGAGCCTGTGGCGGGCGGGCAGGGCGTGATCCGCGTCCAGGTGCGCGGGGCAGGGGCCGGCGACACGCTGGTGGCGCGGCTCGCCCGCGAACTCGGCCTCGACATCGCGCTGCTCGCGGCGCGGATCGACGAGATCGGCGGCCAGCACGTCGGCTCGCTCGTTCTCGGCATTCCCGGCGGCGAGGGCGCGGAGACGCGCACGCTCGCCTGGCTCTCTCAATATCAATTCTCGGCGGAGCGTCTCGGCCATGTCGCCTGAACTCATCAATCTGATCGTCCAGGCCATGGGCGAAACGCTGTTCATGGTCGGCATCGCGGCGCTGCTCGGCACCGTCTTCGGCCTGCCGCTCGGCGTCTTCCTCGCCACCAGCCGCAAGGGGGAGCTGTTCGCGGCCCCCGCCGTCAACGGCATCCTCGGCGTGATCGTCAACGCGACGCGGTCCACGCCCTTCATCATCCTGGTCGTCGCCATCATCCCGTTCACGCGGCTCATCGCCGGCACCTCGATCGGGTCGACCGCGGCGATCGTCCCGCTGACGATTGCCTCAACGCCCTTCATCGCGCGCCTCGTGGAGGCTGCGATCCGCGAGGTCGACGGTGGCCTGATCGAGACGGCGTCCTCGTTCGGGGCCTCGCCGGTCCAGATCGTGCTCAAGGTGCTGATCCCCGAGGCGCTGCCGGGCCTGCTGCTGGCGCTGACGCTCGCCGTGGTCAGCCTGCTCGGCTATTCCGCGATGGTCGGCGCCGTCGGGGGCGGCGGGCTCGGCGATCTCGGCATCCGCTACGGCTACCAGCGCTTCATGCCGGAGATGATGCTGGCCGTCGTGGTCGTGCTGATCGCGCTGGTGCAGGTCGTGCAGAGCGCGGGCGACTATCTCGCGCGCCGGGTCAACCGACGGCTGCGGCATCGCTGAACCGATTTTTCTGGAACTGGAGGCATCAATGCGATTTCTCGCAACCCTTGCGGCTGCAGCCTTGCTTGCGGCCAGTGCCCAAGCCGAAACCATCCGCGTCGGCGTGACCGCCGGCCCGCATGCCGAGATCCTGGACGTCGTCAAGAAGGTCGGCGCCGAGCGCGGCATCGACATCAAGGTGGTCGAGTTCACCGACTACGTGATCCCGAACCAGGCGCTCGCGCTGAGGGATCTCGAGGCCAACTCGTTCCAGCACGAGCCGTACCTGAAGAACCAGATCTCCAAGACCGGCTGGAAGATCGTCAAGGTCGCGAACTCGATCGGCTCGCCGCAGGGCGTCTATTCGCAGAAGTACAAGAAGCTCGCGGACCTGCCCAAGGGCGCTCGCGTGGCGATCGCCAACGATCCGTCCAACGGTGCCCGCGGCTTGATGATTCTGGCGCTGCACGGCGTGATCAAGCTGAAGGATCCGAACAACGTCTCGTCGACGATCGCGGATATCACGGACAACCCGAAGAAGCTGCGCTTCGTCGAGCTCGATGCCGCCCAGCTTCCGCGCGCGCTGCAGGACGTCGACGTCGTCTCGATCAACAATAATTACGCCGTGCAGGCCGGCCTCAACCCGGCGACCGATGCGATCGCGCGCGAAAACCCCGACGGCCCCTGGGTCAACATCCTCGCCGTTCGCGAGGAAGACAAGGACAAGCCGTGGGTGAAGCAGTTGATCGAGGTCTACCATTCCGATCCCGTGAAGGCGTTCCTGGAGACGCGCTTCAAGGGGACCTACCTGCCGACCTGGTAAGGCAAACGACGCGTCAGGCAGCGAGCCTGGCGCGCCGTAGCGTCTGCGAGGGCAGCTCGGAGAAGTGGCGCTTGTAGTCGAGCGAGAACTGGCTGAAGTGCCAGAAGCCGTGCTGCACGGCGACGTCGTAGACGGAGGCATCCGTGCCGCCGGCGCGTTTCAGATCGCGGCGCACACGGTTGAGCCGCATCGCACGCCAATAGTGCATCGGACTCGTGCCCAGCACCTCCTGGAAGCAATAGCCGAGCTTGCGCGGGCTGGCGCCGACCGCCCTGCAGACCTCCAGCAGCGAGAGCGTCCGCTCGCCGCTGCCATGCATCAGCTCCCGCGCCCGATCGACGGTGCGCTTGCGGGCCGCAGCGCTGCGGCCGGGATCGCTGGGACGTGCGGTCGGCAGCATGTCCATGATCTCGACAAGAAGGGCATCTTCGAGCGCCTGCCGGACGGCCGTATCGCCGAACCGTTCGGGCACGCTCGTGACGGTGTCGTGAATGGCGGCAAGATGAGCTCGCAATCGTTCGACCGGCGCCTGCGCCATCTCGATCACCCGCAGCTGGTGCCAGACCGCGCGCGGCAGCTCGATATCGAGCCGGGCGGCCAGCTCCTCGATCATCGCCGCGCTGGCGACGACACCGCGCAGCTCGAACGACTTCGGCGTGCACATATCGACTTCTGCGTCGATGCAGGCGATGACCTGAGCGCCTGCAACGCTGGCTCCATTGCAATTGACCTCGCCGCCGCCATGCCAGGGCAGTGCAATGCCAAAGCTGTCGGCTCCCAACTGGCCGTATTGGCGGACCTGCTGGCTGGTGATCTCGCGAAAGACGTCGAGCCGGGGCAGGGAGAGTTGAGTGAAGCTGCCCCTGAAGGCGCCGGCGCTGATCTGGTCGTAGCTCAGCCGCCAGCGGCCGAGTGCAGCGCAATGCTCATCGACATCGGTGCTGCTGGCCTGAAACAGGCTGGCATTCGAGTCCAAAGTCGGAAGAGTTGCGCTTAAGGTCATGACGACACGTCGAAATTCACCACGCGGCAGCCTGCAGGAGCCACGCCAGACTGGCACGGCCACGGGCGCTGTCCAGCAAATTATTGCCGGATCTCGATAACGCCGGCGACGGCCTTCAATGCAGTCTTCCGCCCCAGCCGTTCCCGACATCGGGGTTGGGAGAACGCCTTGCGGAGGATCAAGATGCGGCCGACCGAGATCATGCGCGGCAGTCCGCCTGCGCCCGAGGCGCTGGTGACGCGCGCCAACTGGCGCAGCTTCCCCGCGATACGCTGGGGCTTTACCCACACCCGCGAAGTGCTGCCGACCGCGGAGGTCCGCCGCGCAGCGCATCCGACGCCAATGCAAAGCGCGCCGCACGAGCTGTCAAAGCTCGGCTTCACCGCGCCTGATGGCAAAGAGACCACGATCGAAGCCACGCTGCGCGAGACCTTTGGCGATGCCCTGCTCGTCATGCATCGGGGCACGCTGATCCACGAATGGTACGGCGACGGCATGAGCGCGACCACGCCGCATCTGATCTGCTCCATCAGCAAGTCGATCGCCGGCACGCTCGGCGGCGTGCTCGCCGCGCGCGGGCTGCTCGATCCCGAGGCGAGGGTGGTGCGCTACGTGCCGGAGCTGGAGACCTCGGTCTATGGCAGCTGCACGGTTCGCAACGTCCTCGATATGGCCGTCGCCATCAAGTTCGAGGAGGACTACGAGGACCCCGCCGGCGACGTCGCGCGCTATCGCTTCTCGTCGGGCTGGGACGTGCCGCCGCCGGGTGTCGAGCCGGGGCATCAGCGGGCCTATCTCACCACGCTGCGCGGGACGGGCAAGCCGCACGGCAAGGTGTTCCACTACGTTTCGACCAACACCGAGGTGCTCGGCTGGGTCTATGAGCGCGCCTGCGGCAGGCCTTATCACCGCATCCTTTCCGAATATCTCTGGCAGCCGATGGGCGCCGAGGAAGACGGCTCACTCACGCTCGACAGCCACGGCATGGGCCGCATCGCCGGCGGCCTTTCCGTCACGGCGCGCGATCTCGTCCGCTTCGGCGAGATGATCCGCAACCGCGGCGTGGTCGAGGGGCGGCAGGTGGTGCCGGGCTGGTGGATCGACGACATCCACGAGAACGGCGATCCCAGGGCCTGGGCCGATGGAGACCTCGCCGACATCTTTCCGGGCGCCCGCTACCGCAGCAAATGGTACACGATCGATCCGGCGCGCAACGATCTCGCAGGGATCGGCATCCACGGCCAGTGGCTCTATATCGACGCCGCTTCCGACACCGTCATCGTCAAGCTCGCCACGCAGCCGAAGGCGATGGACGTGCCGCTCGACCA
Source organism: Bradyrhizobium sp. 1(2017) (assembly GCF_011602485.2). NCBI lineage: Bacteria > Pseudomonadati > Pseudomonadota > Alphaproteobacteria > Hyphomicrobiales > Nitrobacteraceae > Bradyrhizobium > Bradyrhizobium sp. 1(2017). The sequence continues at coordinate 4,119,341 of NZ_CP050022.2, forward strand.
TCGCTGGCTCGCCGCCTTCCGCGCCATCACCGCGCATCTCGCCCCGCGCTGAACGGACATCCCATGCTCGATGCCGCCAAATCCCAATCGCCGGACAAAGCCGCCACGACGCACGCGCTCGATCCGCTGACGACCGAAGAGATCACCGCGGCCTGCACTTTGGTGCGTGCAGCGGCGGCCTCGCCGGAGAATTGCCGCTTCCCGAGCGTGCGGTTGGAGGAGCCGACCAAGCAGGAGCTGGCCGCGGGCGGGGCAGGGCGCCGCGCCTTCGTGCTGACGCTGGATGTGACGACGGGAGAGGCGATCGAGCACGTCGTCGATCTCGGCCGCAGCGAGATCGTGGCGCGAAAACTCCTCCCGAACCGCGAGGCGCCCTATGGCCAGCCGCCGGTGATGCTGGAGGAGTTCTTCAAGTGCGAGGCCGTGGTGAAGGCCGATTCCGGCTGGCGCGCCGCGATGCGGCGGCGCGGGCTCAGCGATGAGGAGATCGAGCTCGTCCAGGTCGACCCGTTCTCCTCGGGCTTCTTCGACAAGGAATTCGAACGCGGTGCGCGCATCGTGCGCGCGGTCAGTTATTTTCGCGAGCATCCCCAGGACAACGGCTACGCCCATCCGATCGAGGGCGTCGTCGCCGTCGTCGATCTGATCGGCGGCAAGGTCATCGACCTCACCGACGAGGATCCGATCGTGCCGATTCCGCGCAAGAAGCGGAACTACGGCGCGCATGAGGTCAAGAGCCCACGCACCGACATCAAGCCGCTGCATATCGAGCAGCCGGAGGGTGCTAGTTTTCGCGTCGACGGCTGGAAGGTCGATTGGCAGAAATGGAGCTTCCGCATCGGCTTCACGCCGCGCGAGGGCCTCGTGCTGCATCGGCTCGCCTACCAGGACGGCGCACGCAAGCGCTCGCTGATCCATCGCGCCAGCGTCACCGAGATGGTGGTGCCTTACGCCGATCCGACCGCGAACCATTTCTGGAAGTCGGCGTTCGATGCCGGCGAATACGGGCTCGGCATGCTCGCCAACGCACTCGAGCTCGGCTGCGACTGTCTCGGCCACATCCACTATTTCGACGTGCCGGCCGCGGACAGCAAGGGCGAGCCCTTTATCATGCAGAACGCCATCTGCATGCATGAGGAAGACTATGGCATCGCCTGGAAGCACTACGAATTCCGCAACGGCCTGTTCGAGGTCCGCCGCTCGCGGCGGCTCGTGATCTCGTTCTTCGCGACAGTCGGCAATTACGATTACGGCTTCTACTGGTATCTCTACCAGGACGGCACGATCCAGCTGGAGACCAAGCTCACCGGCATCATCCAGACCGCAGCCGTGCCATCAGGCCAGATGTACAAATGGGGCGGGATGGTCGACGACAATCTGGGCGGACCGACGCACCAGCACTTCTTCAACGTCCGCCTGCACATGGATCTCGACGACGGCGGCAACACCGTCACCGAGCACGATTTCGTGCCGCGGCCCTGGGGTGCCGACAATCCGCACGGCAACGTGTTCGACGCCACGACACGCGTGCTGTCGCGCGAGCGTGACGCGGCGGGGATCGCCAATGGCGAAACCGGCCGGTTCTGGAAGATCAGCAATCCCAACGAAACCAACTCGGTCGGCAATGCGCCGGCCTACAAGCTCGTCGTCAATCCGAGCCCGCTGATGCTGGCACAGGAGGGCAGCTACGTGCGCAAGCGCGGCGGCTTCGCGACCAAGCATGTCTGGGTGACGGCGTTCGATCCGGCCGAGAAATACGCGAGCGGCGACTATCCCAACGTCCATGCCGGCGGCGACGGCCTGCCGCGCTATGCTGCGAAGGACCGCAACATCGAGAATGCCGATATCGTGGTGTGGCACTCCTTCGGCCATACCCACGTCTGCAAGCCCGAGGACTTCCCGATCATGCCGGTCGAATATGCCGGCTTCGTGCTGAAGCCGACCGGCTTCTTCGCCGCCAACGCGGCCGGCGATATCCCACCGGACCGCAACGGCCGCAGCGTGCTGGCGGGCGCGAGCAACGGCGCCCGCGAATCGTGCTGTGGCGGGAGCGAGGCGTAGTACCTGCGCGGTAACAGGCCGGTCGTTTCCAGCCATTGCCGAAAAGTCAGATCGTCTTTCTATCTAGAAGCATTCCAGATGCTCGATCACGGCGAGGACCGAGATCGCCGCTCGCATATGCGTCGGCTGCGCAGCGCCGCAGGCGCTCATTCGGCATGAGTGCATTGGTCGCGCATGCTGCGCACACGTCTGGAGAAATTCTAACGTTGTTCCTATCGCACTCCCAAACCGCCTGAGTTAGGGCGGGGCATCAAGAACGGTACCGGCAAAGCCGGCAGTGCGTGGGGCTTTATAAGACGTGACAGACTTCCAATTTCCCTTGCGTTCCGACGCGCGTCGTCAACGCATTCAAATGCTTCTCCTTAGTGCAGTCAGCACCTTTGCTCTCGCGGTGCCCTTCGGCTCCGCGCAAGCCCAGACCCAGATTCCGTCGGTCACCGTGGAAGCGCCGGCGCAGCGCGCCCGGCCGGCGGCAATTGCCTCGACGCAAAGGTCTGCAGCCGCGCGCGCCGCTCGCGCCAATCGCCGCACGCCCGCGCAGCAGGTCGCGCCGACCCAATCTGCATCATCGAACGGCGCCACGGGTGAACGCGCCAATGGTCCGGTGCGCGGGTTCGTCGCCACGCGGAGCGGCACCGCCACCAAGACGGATACGCCGCTGATCGAAACCCCGCAGTCGGTGTCCGTCGTCACCACGGACCAGATCAGGAACCAGGGCGCGGTCTCGATCGGCGAGGCACTGCGCTACACCGCCGGCGTCAGCGGCGACGTCAACGGCGGCTCCGACACCCGCTTCGGCGCGCTCCAGATCCGGGGTTTCGACACCACCATGTCGGGCCTCTACATCGACGGCTTACGGGTTCCTTCAAGCAACTACGTGCATTTCAACGGCCTCGATCCCTATGGCGCCGAGCGCCTCGAGGTGCTGAAGGGACCGTCCTCGGCGATGTATGGCGGCAGCGGCACCGGCGGCATCCTCAACTACGTGACCAAGTTGCCGACGGCGCAGCAGTTCGGCGAGGTCTCGATTTCGGGCGGCAGCTTCAACCGCTATCAGGGCCAGTTCGACATGGGCGGCTCGGCCAACAAGGAAGGCACGGTGCTGTGGCGCCTCACCGGCGTCGTCCGTGACGGCCAGACCCAGGTCGACTTCACCAAGGACAACCGCGTCTTCATCGCACCCGCCGTCACCTTCAAGCCGAACGAGGACACCACCATCACCTTGCTCGCGAACTACCAGCGGGATCGGGCAGGATGGGGCCTCCAGTTCCTGCCGGCCTCGGGCACGGTATGGCCGAACAACGGCCGCACCATCCCGGTCTCGTTCTTCGCGGGCGTGCCGAGCTTCAACGCGTTCAACACCGAGATCGCGACCGCCGGCTACCAGCTCTCGCACAACTTCACCGACAACATCACGTTCCGGCAGAACCTGCGCTACGCCTATCAGCATAACGAGGAGAAGGTGTTTTACGGGGCAGGCTATACGGATGAGGCGGCCGGGCAACTCGCGCGCGCAGGCAGCTACAGCAACTCGTATATCAACTCCTTCGCGGTGGACAATCAACTGCAAGGCAAGTTCGTCACCGGCATCTTCAGCCACACCACCCTGGTCGGGGTCGATTATCGCAACACTGCGTTCCGCGACACTGCCTTTGGCGTCACCACCTCGGCTCCCGAGATCAACGTGTTCAACCCGGTCTACAGCTACGACTGGGCCATCGGCGCGATGAGCGACAACACCGGCGTCAAGCAATCGCAGGTCGGTCTCTACGCACAGGATCAGATCAAGCTCGGCCGGCTGTCGTTCCAGCTCGGCGGCCGGCAGGACTTCGTGACGACGCAGCTCGACAGCGATCTGCCCGCCGCCAGTACGTCGGTCTCGAAGGATGCGTCGGCCTTCACCGGCCGCGCGGCCGTCATGTACAATTTCGACAATGGCATCGCGCCGTATTTCAGCTACTCGGAATCGTTCCTGCCGGTGCTCGCAAGGGGACCGGCCGGCCAGATGCTGGATCCCGAGACCGGCGTCCAGTACGAGGTGGGCGTCAAGTACCAGCCGCTCGGCTGGAACGCGCTGTTCACCTTTGCCGCCTTCGACCTCACGCGCGACAATGTCGTGACCTACGCGCCGCCGAGCTATCTCGCCGAACAGACCGGTCAGGTGAAATCCCGCGGCATCGAGCTCGAAGGAACCATGTCGCTCGCCGACGGCTGGAACCTGCGCGCGGCCTATGCCTATGTCGATGCCGTGGTCACGCAGGATCCGGTCAATGTCGGCAAGGCGCCGGTCACCGTACCGCTCAACCGCGCCTCACTGTGGAACGATTACACGCTGCAGAACGGGCCGCTCGCCGGTTTGCAGTTCGGCGGCGGCATCCGCTATGTCGGCGCGACCTGGGGTGACGATGCCAACACGTTCAAGGTAGGCTCCGCGACCGTGCTGGACGCGCTGCTCGCCTACACCCGTGACAATTGGCGCCTGTCGCTGAACGTGACCAACCTTGCCGATACGCGCTATGTCGCTGCCTGTTACAGTCTGTCGGGCTGCTTCTATGCCGAAGGGCGCAAGGCCATCGGCAAGCTGACCTACCGCTGGTGAGTTCGAACCGACGACGGTCCGGCCATGGGGATCCGGACCTGAAGGATGAGAGTGGAAGACGATGAGAGCGCTATTCGGTCGGCTGCATCGCTGGGCGGGACTGCTGACGGCCGGCTTCCTGTTCTTCTCCGGCATCACCGGGGCCATCATCTCGTGGGATCATGAGCTCGACGACGTCCTGAACAGTCACTTGTTCGACGTCTCCAGCAAGGGTCCCGCGATTCCCTCGATCGAGCTCGCCAAGATGATCGAGCAGCGCGATCCCCGCGCGCGCGTCGTCTATCTCTTCATGACGCCGGAGGAGGGCCACTCGCTGTGGTTCTTCGTCATGCCGCGGATCGATCCGGCGACCGGAAAACGTTACCCGCTCGACTACAACCAGGTGTTCCTCGATCCCAACACCGGCGCGGAGCTCGGCCGGCGCTATTGGGGCGCGGTCTGGCCTGTCACGCGAGAGAACTTCGTCTCGTTCCTCTACAAGCTGCATTACACCATGCACATCCCGGAATTCTGGGGCAGCGACCGCTGGGGCATGCGCGTGCTCGGCATCATCGCCATCATCTGGACCATCGATTGCTTCGTCGGATTCTATCTGACGCTGCCCTCGCGCAGGCGCGCCAAGGCGGCGCGGGCGCCTGAAGTCGCACGCCAGCTCGAGCGCGGCTTCTGGGCGCGCTGGGCGCCGGCCTGGGCCATCAAGACGTCGGGCAGCGCCTACCGGATCAATTTCGACATCCATCGCGCCTTCAGCCTGTGGACCTGGAGCCTGCTGTTCGTCATCGCCTTCACGGCATTTTCGCTGAACCTCTATTTCGAGGTGTTCTCGCCGCTGATGAAGATGGTGTCGAACTACACCCCGACGCCTTATGAGCAGCGGCCCTATCGCGACCTCGACGACCCCATCGAGCCGAAGATGACGTTCGCCGAGATCGCCGCCCGCGCGGCCGCCGACGGCAAGGGACGGGGCTGGACCATCCCGGTCGGCGCGATCAGCTACGGGCCCGCCCATGGCGTCTATGCCGCCGCCTTCTTCCATCCCGGCGACGATCACGGCGCCGGCGGCGTCGGACCGGCGCAGCTCTATTACGACAGCGAGGATGGCCGCCCGATCGGCGAGCGGCTGCCCTGGGTCGGTACCGCCGCCGACATCTTCGTGCAGGCGCAGTTCCCGCTGCATTCGGGCCGGATCGTCGGGCTGTTCGGCCGCATCCTGATCTCGATCATGGGCCTCGTCGTCGCGGCGCTCTCGGTGACCGGCGTCGTGATCTGGTGGCGCAAGCGCCGCGCCCGTGTCCGCGTGCGCGAGACCGCGGCCGTGCGCCTGGGCCGGCAGCAGCTCATCCCGGCGGAGTAGGTCCACACGGATCGATCGAGACACGGTGTTCCGGCAATCCTTGCGCGACACCGTGAATGGCAAGGAGATGACCGGCCTGAGGTTCGATTCCGAGTTGCTGCCGATCCAGGAACTTCCTGGCCGTCGTTACGAACAGAGTTTTGAGATCGCGGCCCCCGAAGCAAAGGCAGGTCGGATTGGTCACGGGCAGCGGAATGACCTTGTCGATCTGCCCGTCCGGCCGATAGCGCGCGACCCGGCCGCCCGAAAAGAATGCCGTCCACAGCCCGCCGTCGACGTCGACGGATGCGCCGTCAGGCCGCTCTTTCGAAGCGCCATAATCCGCAAACAAACGCCTGTTGCGGATCACGCCGTCATCGAGGTCGAAATCGAACTTCCAGGTGCAATATCGCCTGGTGTCGGTGAAATAGAGCGTGCGATTGTCGGGCGCGAACGCGATCCCGTTCGTCACGATGACGCCGTCGAACAGACGCATTGCCTCACCGTCTGCGGAGACGCGATACAGCGAGCCGTTCGGCCGATGCAATTGATTGTCCATGGTGCCGATCCACAACCGGCCGCGCGCGTCCACGCGGCCGTCGTTGAGGCGATTGTCGAGGCCGCTTTCGACCTCACAAAATCGAGCTGGAGGAGCGTCGTCGAACTTGCGACGGAACAGCGACAGATCTTGCGCGAGCAGGTGCGTGCCGTCCGCCGTCAAGGCCTGGCTGCCGAGGAATTGGCAATCGTAGGACCATACGTGATGGGCGCCCGTCGCCGGATCGAAGGATTGATGAAGCCTGCCGTCGATGTCGATCCACCACAGCTTGCGGGACCGGTCGCACCACAAGGGGGTTTCGCCGAGAATATCCGTGCTGGCGACCGCCGTCTCGACTCGAGAACGGGACATCGGATCCGCAGTCATGACGGAATCCGGTTCCAGCCGCGTGCGCCGTCGCCGAAGGCTTGATAACCGTCCGGGGTCACGGCGATCGTATCCTCGAGCTTGATGAAGCCCCGCCGCGCGTGCGGGAGCGTCGTTTCAATCGAGATGACCATGCCGGCCTCGAGCGGCGCATTGGCATCGTCGGCGGGATAGGGAATCGGGCCGCTCGCGGTCAGGCGCGGCGCTTCGTGGCTGACGATACCCATGCCGTGGGCGACGAAATGCATCTGCTTGCCGTGAGGGGACCGCGCGAGCGCTTCGTTCGCGGCTGCGTAGATCTCGCGGCCGATGAGACCGGCACGGATCGAGGCACGGGCGGCCTGCTGGATCAGATCGATCTCCCCGAGCAGGTCGACGAGTTCGCCGTCCGGCGCGCCGTGTACGGCCATCCGGCAGAGATCGCCGATGTAACCTCCGTAGTTCCCGCCCGAATCCAGCGAGATGATGTCGCCGGGCTCAAGACGTTGATCGGAGGGAGCCCGGTTGAGACTGGTCCCCATCGTCACCAGTGCGTATTCGAACGTCATGTCGCGGGACAGCTCGGCCTGCCGCAGATGCGCGATGATCTCACGCTTGCTGTGTCCGGTGTGGGTTCGGCCGACCGCATCCATCATGGAGGCGACCACCCGCTCGGACGCCTCACGGAGAATCTCCAGCTCGGCAACGGTCTTGATGGACCGCAGTTTCTCCAGAGGGCGCATCGCCTCGACGAACTGGCAATGGGGGAGCTCCCGGCGCAACAAATCCGCCGCGTCAGCCGGCAGAAACGACATCTCGGCCGCGATTTGCAGCCTGGTTGTCGCAACGGACTTCACATGCTGGATCGCCAGCGTCATCGCCTCGACCGAGGTCGACGATCCGTACACGACCGGCGGCATCCAATATCCCGCGCTGATTCTGTTCTGGACGCTGTCGCGCTCGTTCCGATTGGCGATATAGGCGGACTTGTCCTGTGCACCTTTGACGTAGACGAAGACGGGCAGATACCGGCTGATGCCGATCGCTTCCATGTAATCGAACTGGAAATGATAATAGCCGCCGAGCAGGTATTGGATGTTGTGCTTCGAGGTGACGATCAGTACGTCAATGCCGAAATCATCGAGCAAGCCGTCAAGCCTGTCCGTGGCGAATGGAATATCGGAGCGCATCGATCGTGCTTCTCCATCGACGATCTTGAACTTGGAAGGAGAGGGCGGTCAGCCGCCCTTCCAGGAGGACAGGGCGTGCGCGACGCAGCCATTGATGTGGTCGCTGAGGACAATCCTGGCGTTTTTGATGTCCCGCTTCAGGGCGCATTCCAGCAAGGCCTTGTGCTGGTTGATCGTCTCGGTGCCCCGATAACGCAGCGCATAGCGGAAGTATTTGTCGAACACGATCGAGTGGGTATGCATCAACTCGCGCGAACCGCAGCTCGAGATCAGTGCCTGGTGGAATTCACCATCGTAGCGCTTGCGCAGCTCGGGGTCGTCGCCCTCCTTGAGGACTGTACGTTCGGTGGCCGCCAGCTTGTGATGAGCGGATACCACGCGGCCCTCCCACTCGACGTCGCCGGCACGGAACGACTCGGCCATCGCATGATGTTCGAGCAGAATGCGCAGGTCGGCGAGTTCGCGGAGGTTCTGGATGGAGATCGGCGCCACCTCGAATCCACGCTGGCCTTCGGCGACGACGAACCCCTCTGACGTCAGGCGGTTGAGGATCTCTCGCAGCGTCGAGATGCTGAGGCCGTAATCCTCCTTCATGGCGTCGAGCTTGAGACGCCCCGCTGGCGTGAGCACGCCGAAAATGATGTCGGACCGGATCCGCTGGTAGCCGCTGTCGCCCGCGGACAGGGGCCGTTCCTCAAGTGACGTCATGTCCTCTGATCCCGCTTGTCCCGATCGCCGGCCCCATCCGGGCGGCCGAACCATCAATATTGCCAGCAATATAGCAGACTTCCTATGTCTGACATATATAAGAATCTCATATGAAACCGATAGTATCATTTGACATGGAAATATATGTATGATGGTTACATAAACGGAGGGTACGGAAAATAATGGCTTAAGCCGTCGTTCGTGCCCCGTCGAACAGGGAGGAAACGATGAGCATGTTGGTACGGGCGCTGTCCGCGACGGCAATCTGCGTGGCGCTGACTGTCGGCGCATCCGCCGCCGACGACATTCAGGAGCGGACGATCAGGTGGGGCCACCTCAACAACACCGATCACCCCGTCAGCTTTGGCGTGCAGAAATTTGCCGAGATCCTGCTGGCGAAAAGCGGGGGCAAGATGAAGGTCCGCGAGTTTGCGGCGTCACAGCTCGGCAACGAATTGCAGCAGCAATCCGCGCTGCGTGGCGGTACGCAGGAGATGCTGTCGGCTTCGACGACATCGCTCGCAACGGTCGTTCCGGAGTTCGGCCTGATCGATTTCCCGTTCCTCTTCAACACGACCGAGCAGGCCGACGCTCTCGCAACCGGCAAGTTCGGCCAGGCGATGCTCGAAACGTTGCCGTCGAAGAATCTGGTCGGCCTGGGATATTGGGGCCTCGGCTTCCGCAATGTCACCAACAGCACCCGCCCGATCACCAAGCTCGAGGACTTTAGCGGCCTCAAGCTTCGCGTGATTCCGAATCCGGTCTATCTCGAAAGCTTCAGCGCCTTTAAGGCCAATCCGGTACCGATGGCCTTCGGCGAGCTGTATTCGGCCCTGGAGACCCGCACCGTCGACGGTCAGGAGAATCCCTACACGGTCATTCTCTCCAACAAATTCTACGAAGTGCAGAAATACGTTTCTGCCACGAACCACACCTTCACCCTCAATATCATTCTGGTCAGCAAGACCTTCTGGGACAAGCTTTCGCCGACCGAGCAACGGCTGATGCGCGAGGCCTATCAGGAAAGCCGCGGCTATCAGAAGGAGCAGACGCGACTGCAGACGGAGAAGGCCCTGGCTGAATTGCAGGCCAAGGGCATGCAATTCAATGCGATCGCCCCCGAAGAGACCGACCGCATGCGGAAGACGGTGCAGCCGGTCGTCGACAAGATTTCGGCCAATCTCCGCCCCGAGACCGTAAAGCTCTTCAACGACGAGGTCGAGCGCATCCGCAAGGACGTGAAGTAGCCGGCGTCTTCATCACGCAGGCGGCGGAGCCGGCCATTGGCCGGCTTACACCCCTCATTGCCTGGACCTCACCCATGGCGCGAGCTCTCGATCTCTATTGCACGTTCCTGAAAGCCGTCATTGCCGCGTGCCTTGCGGTCATGGTGGTCCTGGTCTTCGGCAACGTCGTGCTGCGTTACGGTTTCAACTCCGGCATCACGATCTCCGAGGAGCTGTCGCGCTGGCTGCTGGTCTGGCTGACCTTCCTCGGCGCCATCGTCGCGATGCGCGAGCATGCCCATCTCGGCGTCGACACCCTGATCCGGATGCTGCCGGCCTCCGGAAAACGCATCTGCTTCGTCCTCAATTACTGCCTGATGCTGTTTGCCGACTGGCTGCTGCTCTCCGGCAGCTGGCGCCAGACCATCATCAACCTGGACGATCGCGCGCCGGCCACCGGTCTTTCGATGGGCATCTTCTACGCGGTCGGCGTGATCTTCGGCGTCTCGACCGCGATCATCCTTCTCCACGACCTGTACCGGGTGATCAGCGGGCAGGCGAGCGAGGAGGAGATGGTGGCGATCAGGGAATCGGAGGAGCAGTGATGTCCTCTATCGCGCTCGCGCCTGTTGATCGCCTTCGCGTCACCCGGATCATGCCATGACGATCGCCGTCTTCACCTTTTCGCTGCTCGGCGCCATGGCACTCGGCATGCCCATCGCCTTTGCGCTTCTCATCTGCGGCGTCGCCCTGATGAGCACGATCGACATGTTCGACGCCCAGATCGTGGCGCAGAACGTCATCAACGGCGCGGACAGCTTTCCGCTGATGGCCATCCCTTTCTTCATGCTCGCCGGCGAGATCATGAACAAGGGAGGGCTCGCCAAGCGCATCGTCAATGTCGCCCTCGTTGCAGTGGGGCATTTCCGCGGCGGTCTGGGCTACGTCACAATCCTGGCTGCCTGTATCCTGTCGTCCCTGTCAGGATCGGCGGCAGCCGACGCCGCAGCGCTGGCGGCGCTGCTGGTGCCGATGATGGTGGCGGCGGGACACAAGAAGAGCTACGCGGCGGGCCTGGTGGCCGCCGGCGGCGTCATCGGCCCGGTCATTCCGCCCAGCATCGGCTTCGTGATCTTCGGCGTGGCCGCGAACGTATCGATCTCCAAGCTGTTCCTCGCCGGCATCGTTCCCGGTCTCCTGCTTGGATTGGGCCTTTGCGTCGCCTGGTACTGGGTCGTGCGCAAGGAAGACCTGTCGCCGCCGCCGAGGTCGTCGCTGCGCGAAATCCTGCACGCCATCATCGACGGCTTCTGGGCGCTCATGCTGCCCGGGATCATCATCGTGGGCCTGCGCTTCGGCATCTTCACGCCGACCGAGGCCGGCGTCGTCGTCGCCGTCTATTCGCTGTTCGTCGCGACCTGCATCTATCGCGAGCTGAAATGGTCCGAGGTCTATGCGGTCCTGGTGTCGTCCGCAGTGACGACGAGCGTCGTCATGTTCCTGGTCGCCGCCGCGCTGGTGTCGTCCTGGCTCATCACGGTGTCGGAAATCTCCGCCCAGGTCGTCGACCTCCTGAAGCCCTTCATGGGAAACAACACGATCCTGATGCTCGCGATCATGGTCGTCGTGGTGATCGTGGGAACGGCGCTCGACATGACGCCGACGATCCTGATCCTGACGCCGATCCTGATGCCGATCATCAAGGCGGCGCATATCGACCCCGTCTATTTCGGCGTGCTCTTCATCATCAACAATTCAATCGGCCTGATCACGCCGCCGGTCGGTATCGTGCTCAACGTGGTTTGCGGCGTCTCCAGGATCAGCATGGAGGACATCATCAAGGGCGTCTGGCCCTTCATGATCGCCCAGCTGATCGTCTTGTTGGCGATGGTATTGTTCCCGGGACTGGTGACGATCCCGGCCAAATGGTTTGGCGGCTAGTCGCGTCGCGTTGGCAGAGGAGAGGCGAAAATGGTTGCACGGATCATGGTCCTCAATGGACCCAATCTCAACTTTCTGGGCATCCGGGAGCCGCATATCTACGGCCGGACGACGCTCAAGGAAATCGAGGACAGCTGCCAGGCCCTGGCCGACCAGCTCGGCGTGTCGATCTCGTTCCATCAAACCAACATGGAGGGCGAGCTCGTCAACTTGATCCAGTCCGGCCATGGCAAGGCGGATGCGATCATCATCAACCCCGCGGCCTATTCCTTCACTTCGATCGCGCTGATCGACGCGCTGAAGATCTTCGAGGGCGTGAAGATCGAGGTGCATATCTCCAACATCCATGCGCGCGACGAGCTTCACCGCCACTCGATCACGTCGGGCGCCTGTACGTCGGTCATTTGCGGCCTGGGTCCGTACGGGTATCTTGTCGCGATCCTGGCGGCCGTTCAACGGCTCGGACAATTGCCCGAAACGGTTCCGCCGGCCCTTCACGGGCTGGTAGCCGCGAGCAAGGCGTAAGGCAGGGAGGGCAGGGATGCGCGGAGCTGGATTTCTCGCCATCTGGAGCGACGTCGAGGCGCACGATCTGACCGATTACCGGCATTGGCTGACGCGCGAGCACACCACCGAGCGCGTGACGACCAGGGGTTTCCTGGCATCGCGTGTCTTCCGCGCTGCGCGGGACGACATCAACCGCTTCTTCATCCTGTACGAGCTGGAAGCGCCCGAGGTCCTCGACGGCGAGGCCTATCTGGCGCGGCTGAACGCGCCGACGCCGTGGTCGCAGCGCATCATGCCAAAACTCGGCAACTTCATACGGGGCGGGGGCGTCACGGTCGCGCGCGCAGGACGGGGCGAGGGAGCCACGATCGTGGCGCTGCGCGTCGAAACATTGCCAGCAGCCCCGCAGGAGCTGGCCGAGATGCTCGTTGCGTGCGACGGGGTCGCGGCCGTACAGATCGGCGCGACCGACGAGGCGCGAACATCGGTGCGGACGACCGAAAAGGGCATGCGCAAGGAGGAGGGGTTTTTCGCCGGGCTGCTGCTCGTCGAAGGGCTCGACGTGGGCTCGTTGCAGGGCGCCTTGAGCCAGCTGCGCACGATCGCGCCAGACGTCCTGAGCCGGGCAAGCGAGGCGGAAATCTACCAAGGCATGTTCGCGATCGACGCCCGTATTGCAGATGGTGCCTGATGGCAAGTTTCTCGCTCGCCGCCTTGACCGTGCTCGAGCTTTCGCCGCCCGAGATGATCGAGCTGGCCGCGCGCTGCGGTTACGGGAAAGTCGGGCTGAGGCTGTTGCCCGCAACGCCTGGCGGGGTTGCCTATCGCCTGATGGACGATGCAGCGCTGCTGCGGGAAACCTTGCACCGGTTGCAGTCGACGGGAGTTACCGTCGCCGATCTCGAGGTCGTTGCGTTCAGGCCGGAGACCGACGTTGCGTCCTTCACCGCCTTCTTCGAGACGGGCGCGCGCCTCGGCGCCAAGCACATCCTCGTCGCCGCGTATGATCCAGATCTGGCACGGTTCTCGGACCGCTACCGGGAGTTTTGCGAAGCTGCGGCAGGGTACGGGCTGACGTCCGATCTCGAATTCATGCCATGGACGAGCGTTCCGGACCTCAAGAGCGCGATGCGGATCGTCGCCGGGGCCGATCACCCCGCGGCCGGCATTCTGGTCGATGCCCTGCATTTCGATCGTTCGAAGAGCGCGCTCGCCGATCTCCGCACCATCCCGGCCGAACAGCTTCACTACTGGCAGCTCTGCGACGGCCCGGCCGAACGTCCGGCGACGACGGAGGAGCTCATCCACGCCGCGCGCGAAGAGCGGATGTTTCCGGGCGAGGGCGGTATCGATCTTGTTGGACTGACGCGGGCAATGCCGGACGGGTTGGCCATCAGCATCGAAGTTCCAACGGTTCAACTGGCGAAAAGCGCGAGCGCCGAAGCGCGGGCACGCCGGGCGCTCGAAGCCGGCAAAGCCCTGGTCGCGCGCGTGCGCGCGGCGTCGTGAAGAAAGGGGGACGGCATGCCGCAAGCCGGCCCTTCCTGGGACGCCGAGACCGATCTTTTGGTCATAGGTGCGGGTGCGGCGGGCATGACGGCCGCGCTGGTGGCCGCCCTCGAAGGCCTCGATGTCATCCTCTGCGAAAAGTCGGACATGGTCGGCGGGACAACCGCGACCTCGGCCGGAACGGTCTGGATCCCGGGCAACCGGCAGGGACAGCGTACCGGTACGCCCGACACGATCGAGGCCGCGCGCACCTATCTGGCCGCGATGCTTGGCGCGCATGCGACGGACGAACGCTTGGACACGTTCCTGAGGACGGGGCCGATCGTGCTCGATTATCTCGAGCAGAAAACGAGCGTCCGTTTCGTTGCTCCGCCGCTCCATCCCGATTACAAGCCCCTTCCGGGCGCAGCGATCGGCGGTCGGGCGCTCGGAGCCGTTCCATTCGACGGCCGCAAGCTCGGCGACGATTTTGCCCGCATCAGGCCGCCGCGCCGCGAGTTCATGGTTCTCGGCGGCATGATGGTCGGAAAGGCCGACATTCCATCGCTGCTGGCTCCGTTCCGTAACTGGACGAATTTTCGACACGCGAGCGGACTTCTTGCCCGGCATGCGCTGGATCGTATCAGCCATCGGCGCGGAACGCGCCTGATCATGGGCAATGCGCTCGTCGCAAGACTCTTTGACAGCATTCGCCGCGCCGGCGTCGATTTGCGGTTTGAGACGGGGCTGACCGAGCTGATCTGCGATGATGGCAAAGTCGTCGGCGCCGCCCTCTCATCTCCGGGGGGAAAGGTGGCCATACGCGCCCGCAAGGGCGTGATCCTGGCGACAGGCGGAATCGGCTGGAGCCGCGAACTGCGCCAAAGGTTGTTTCCAGAAGCGGCGCGCCGTATTTCGCTCGCGCCTTCGTCGAACACCGGAGACGGCATTCTCGCGGCCGAGCGCCTCGACGCCGTCATCGACCACGACCTCGATAGCCCGGGCTTGTGGATGCCGAGCTCGGTCATGGCACAGGCGGACGGCCATGTGTCGATCTTTCCGCACATCATGCTCGATCGCGCCAAGCCGGGACTGCTTGCGGTCGACACATCGGGCCGCCGTTTCGTGAATGAGGCCGATTCGTACCACGATTTTGTGGTGGCGATGTTGCGTTCCAACCTGTCGGCCGCGTCAGCTTCGCCGGCCTTCCTAATTTGTGACCATACCTTCATCAGGGATTTCGGCATCGGGCTGGTCCATCCCGGAACCCGGCGCTTGGGAGAGTTCTTGCAGACCAGCTATCTGATCGAGGGCGAAACGATCGCAGAGCTGGCGCAAAAAATCGGTGTCGATCGCGAGCAGCTTGCCGAGACGGTGGAGCGATACAACCGATATGCCGACGCTGGTGTCGACGAAGACTTCGGCCGTGGTTCGAGCACGTTGAATCGCTTCAACGGCGATCCCGACACCAAGCCCAATCCATGCCTGAGGCGGATCGGTCCGGGACCGTATTACGCGATGGCCGTATGGCCGTCGGATCTTGCCAGCAGCGCAGGTCTGCGCACGGATTCGCGCGCACGGGTATTGTCTCGCGATGGCAGACCCTTGTCTGGACTGTACGCGGCCGGCACCGATTCATCCTCGATTTTCCGCGGCACTTATCCCGGGCCCGGTACCATGATCGGCCCCGCCATCGTATTTGCCTGGTGTGCCGCGATGGATGCGGCCGGGCGCAGCTTTCCCGCCGAGTAGGGCTCCCGCATATCATCCCGATGAACCTTCGCGCCCCGCACCGGCACAAAGACTGGACATAGCTCCCGGTCTTTCGGACATCGCAATGAGATTGCTCGCCTTGCTCTGCCTGTTCACCTTCGTTGCGCCCGCACACGCGGCCACGCCCGAGCAGGCCTATTTCGACCTGCGCGACCGCAACATCGCGAAATTCTCGAAAGCCAAGGAGAGCGACGAGATCTACAAGCAGCATGACGCCGCGCTGAAGGAGCTGGCAGGCGTGCGGCGTGGCCTGGTGGGTCCGGTCACGATCAAGGGGCTGCCGGCCGAGGGCAAGTCGAACGTCGACACGCTGTTCAAGGGCGACGTCGGCTTCGGCCATCTCGACGGGCTGAGCTTCGCTTCGGAAGGCTACAAGACGCAGGCCGTTGCGACCACGACGACGCTGCTCAAGCACTGGCTGCGCGAGCATCGCGAGGACGGCATGCCGCAGGAGATCGGCGCCGCCTTCAAGTCGGATCGGTTCTATTACAATGCGATCCAGGACGCCGCCTTCGCGATCTATGCCGAACTGCCGATCACCAAGCCCGCGGGCGTGAGCGCCGCCGCGGCCGTGCTCGGCGTGCGCGGCAATGGCGGCCTGAAGGGGCTGCCGGACGAGATCGACGTGGTCGCGATCCACGGCGACAAGGTCTACTTCATCGCCACGTCGGACGCCGTGAAGACGGCGGAGATTCCAGCCTGCGAAAAGGTCTGGAAGCAGATGATGGCCAAGAAGATCCCGCAGGACGCCATGGCCCGCGAAGACCAGGCGATGAACGCCTATACCAAATGCTTCGCCAAGGAAGCTCCGAGCCAGAGCTGGTATGCGGCAGCGGTGAAGAAGGCGCAGGGACAGCTGGAGCTGCTGCCGCTGCGCTAGAGCATGACCGGTTCGGATTGAATCAGAACCGGAGCTCTAGCGTCGCGTTTTCATCCACTTCGCTCGAAAACGCTCCAGAGCGTACTACGGCTCAGAACGGATAATGCCGCGGCCCTGTCTGCACCGTGATCCAGCGCAGCTCGGTGAACTCGTCGATCGCCGCCTTGCCGCCGAAGCGGCCATAGCCGGACGCCTTGGTGCCGCCAAACGGCATCTGCGGCTCGTCGTGCACGGTGGGCGCGTTGACATGGCAGATGCCGGCCTCGATCCGCTTGGCGACGCCGAGGGCCCGCGCGATGTCGCGACCGAACACGGCGGAGGAGAGGCCATATTCGGTGTCGTTGGCGACCCGGACGGCCTCGTCCACGCCGCTGACGCGGACCACGGTCACGACCGGACCAAAACTTTCCTCGCCATAGATGCGCATCGCCGGCGTGACGTGATCGACGATCGTGGCCGGCATGATGGTGGCACTGCCGTGTCCGCCCGCCGCGACCACGGCGCCCTTGGCGACGGCGTCGTCGATCAGGCCCCTGACGCGGTCGCAGGCCGCGCCGCTGACGAGCGAGCCGAGCACCACATTCCCCTTGCTGGGATCGCCGAAGGGAAGGCCCTTGGCCTTGGCGGCGAACTTGGCGATGAAGGCGTCCGCCACCTTGTCGTCGACGACGATACGCTCCGTCGACATGCAGATCTGGCCCTGGTTCATGAAGGCTCCGAAAGCTGCGGCGTTCACGGCGGCGTCGAGCTCGGCATCGTCGAGGATGACGAGCGGAGCCTTGCCGCCGAGTTCCAGCAGCGCGCGCTTTAGGTGCTTGGCGCAAGCGAGCGCAATGAGGCGGCCGACCCGGGTCGAGCCGGTGAAGTTGACGCGGCGGATCGCGGGATGGGCGATCAACGCCTCGACGACGGCTTGCGCGTCTTCCGGCGCGTTGGTCACGACGTTGACGACGCCATCACCAAGGCCGGCTTCGGTGAGGCAGCTTCCGATCAGGCGGTGGACGCCGGGGCTCATCTCGGAGGCCTTCAGCACCACCGTGTTGCCGCAGGCGAGCGGCATCGCGACGGAGCGCACGCCGAGGATCACCGGCGCGTTCCACGGCGCAATGCCGAGCACGACGCCGACCGGCTGGCGGAAGGCCATGGCGAGATTGTCGGGCTTGTCGGTGGGAATGACTTCGCCCGATATCTGCGTCGTCATGGCCGCGGCCTCGCGCAGCATGCCTTCGGCGAGATGCACGTTGAAGCCCGCCCAGCCCGCGGTGGCGCCGGTCTCGGCCACCATCAGCGCGGTGAATTCCGGCGCCCGGCGCGCGAGGATGTCGGCGGCGACGCTCAGCCGCTTGCGGCGCTCGGAGGGACCGAGCTGCGACCAGGCCGGAAAGGCGGCGGCCGCCGCATCGGCGGCGCGCATCGCGTCCTCGATCGAAGCCGCCGCCACTGTTGTCGCGACCTCGCCGGAGATCGGATTGCGGCGCTGAAAGGTGCGCTGATTGCTGGCCGACTGGTCTTTGCCGCCGATGAGAAGGTCGATTGCGTTCACGGGACTCTCCATGGGGTGCTGGGAGGACTAGGTTGGTGTCGACGCGGCACGCGCCTTGCCGAGATAGGCGCGCTGAATTTCGGGATCGTTCTTCATCGCAGCCGCAGGACCACTGCCGGCGTTGCGACCGGACTCGATCAGATAGACCCGATCGGCGATGTCGAGGCTCGCGCGTGCGTTCTGCTCGACCAGGAGGACGCCGACGCCGCCGGCGCGGATCTGCGTCAGCGCGCGAAACATCTCTCGACTGAGCAGGGGCGACAGGCCGAGCGAGGGCTCGTCCAGGAGGAGGAGCAGCGGGTTCGACATCAGCGCGCGGCCGATCGCCACCATCTGCTGCTCCCCGCCGCTCATGGTGCGGACCGCCTGGGTCATGCGCTCGGCCAGGCGTGGGAACAGCTGGAGGATGTTCGCGAGGCGGGCTGCTTCGCCTGCGCGGGCCCGGGCAGGGTAGGCGCCGAGCTGCAAATTCTCGGCGACCGTCAACTCGCCGAAGACGCCGCGCCCTTCGGGCACCAAAGCGATGCCGCGTTCCACGATCAAATGGGCCGGCAGTTCGCCGATGTCCTGTCCGTCGAACCGGATCGTTGCGCCCGGGGCGGGCCTGACCAACCCGGCGATGCTCTTGAGCAGGGTCGACTTGCCGGCCCCGTTGGCGCCGAGGATCGCGACGATCTCGCCTTGACCGATGCCGAGCCCAATGTCGGCCAGGGCCTGGTGCTTGCCATAGAAATGGGAGAGGGCGGCGACCTCAAGCATCGTCACCTCCGAGATAGGCGGCGACGACTTTTGGATCGGCCAAAACCTCGTCCGGAGCACCGCGCGCGATCACGCTGCCGGCGTTCATGACGATGCAATGCCCGCACAACGCGCGGATGGCATCCATGACATGCTCGACCATGATGATGGTGAGGCCGCGCTCGCGCAGCTTTGCGATCAGCGCGATGCCGGCCTCGAGCTCGCTTGGATTGAGGCCCGCCAACCATTCGTCGAGCAGCACGAGGCGCGGCTGCAGCGCCAGCGCGCGGGCAAGCTCGAGACGCTTCTGATCGATATAGGTCAAGTCGCCCGCTTGCGCTTCGTGCATGGTGCCGAGCCCGACCAGGTCCAGCAGTTCGCTTGCCGTTGCATCCGAGCCGTTCGACGTGGAGAACAGCCGTGCCGCCGCGACGTTCTCGGCGACGGTGAGGTCCGGCATCACGCGCACCAGCTGGAAGGTGCGGGCAAGGCCCAGGCGCGCGATCTGGTGTGCTCGCAGGCCATTGAGGACGGTGCCACTGAACCGGATCGTGCCCGATGACGGCTTCAAGGCGCCGGACAGCGTATTGAGAAGCGTGGTCTTGCCGGAGCCGTTCGGGCCGATGACGCCGACGATCTCGCCGGGGGCGACCTGGAAGCTGACGCTATCGACGGCGCGCAACCCGCTGAACGACTTGCTGACGCCGTCGACCGCCAGCAACGGTGTATCCATGGTGCGGGCGGACGCCGCCGCGGGGCCGCCTGCCGGAACACGCCAGCGCCCGCCCCCGAACAGTCCGATCACCCCGTTCGGCAGCACCATGACGATGAGCACGAAGATGAGGCCGAGCACGATGCTGAAATGATTGGGCAGCGTCGCGGTCAGAACCTCGAACAGCAGGACCAGCGGGATGACACCCAGCACGGGACCGAACAGCGAGCCTGCGCCGCCCAGCAAGGCCATGATGACGACCTGGAACGAAATGGTCGGATTGAACGCGATGGCCGGATCGATATAGGTCCAGCGCGGCGCCATCACCGCGCCGGTCATCGCCATGAATGTCGCGCTCAGGATGAACACGCCGAGCTTGACCCGCGTCGCATCGATGCCGGAATGGCTGGCCGCGGTCTCGTCTGCGCCGATGGCGCGCAAGGCAAGCCCATAGCGCGAGCGCCCGAGCAGCCAGCCGACCAGGAAGACGAGCGCCGTCAGGCCAAGCAACTGCCAGTAGAGAATGTCCTGCGTCACGGCGCTGAAGAGGTAGCGGCCGACCGATTTGTGGATGTTGACCTCGTACCAGATCACAAGTTGCCGGATCAGCTCGGCAAGCCCGAAGGAGAAGATCACGAAATAGATGCCCGATAGCCGCAGCGTCGAGAGGCCGGTGATTGCGGCGGTCAGGGCGCCTATTCCCGCCGCGGCCAGCAGCACGATGGGCCAGGGCATGGTCTCGCCCAGCGCTGCGGCGGTGTAGGCGCCAAGGCCGAAGAAGGCGACGGTCGCAAGCGAGATGTAGCGGGTGGGACCTGAGAACATCGCCCAGGCCGTCGCCAGAATGGTGAAGTAGAGGACGCTGATGCCGAGCGCGAGATAATAGCCGTTGGCGTACAGCGGATAGGTGATAACCGCTGCAGCCACGGCAAGGCCGGCACCCCACAGCAATGTCCGGACGAGCGGCGTCATGACGTGGCTCTCCCGAACAGACCGGTCGGCTTGATCAGGAGCACGCCGAGAAACAGCGCGTAGGTGGCCGCCAGCGTCAGGCCCGGGTCGACCAGCCGCGCCACCGCTGTTTCGACCACACCGAGCAGCAGTCCCGCGACCAGCGCGCCCATCACGTTGCCGACGCCGCCCATGATGACAACGACCAGCGCCTTCATGGTGAAGACCACGCCCATGGCGGCATTGAAAGTTAGAAACATGCTGACCAGCACGCCGCCGACGGCGACGAGGCCGCCGCCGAATGCGAAGGCCAGCCCCGACAGCGCTGCGACGTCGATCCCCACGAGGCGCGCGGCATTCGCATCCACTGCGATGGCGCGGACGGCGGTCCCGATCCGGGTGCGGGTGAGGGCAAGATACACGGCGCCGCCGACCAGTGCCGCGAACAGCAGCGCGACCAGGCGATTGACCGCAAGCGTCGAGCCCATGATCGTCAGTGGAATGGAGAGATAGCTGTAACTGTAATACTGGCCGCCGAAGGCGACCAGCATGGCGCCCTGGATCACGAACAAGACGCCGAAAGTGACGAGGATGCTGTCGATCTCCTGCGCGCCTCTGTCCTTGCCCCGCCGCATCAGTCGCTCGAGCAGGAAGCGGTAGAGCAGCCAGTTCAGCACCATCGCGACGGGGACGGCCAATAGCAGCGCAGCCAGCGGGCTGAGGCCGAGACCGCTGTAGAGCGAGAACGCGCCGAAGGCGGCGGCGACCAGCGACTCCCCATAGGAGAGGTTCATGATGCGCGCCACGCCATATTGCAGCGTCAGCCCAAGCGCGATCAGCGCGTACATGCCGCCAAGCACGAGGCCCGGCAGGACGATGTCGACAACCAGCATGAAACAGGGTTCCTAGTGGACGGCGGCAGGCCGCGCAGCGCGCGGCCCGCCCGCCAGCCTTACTGCCACTGCGCCTTCGGCACGACCGGCGCACGCGCGCCCGGAAGCGAGGCGGGCGCGAGGGCGTAGAATTCGCCGTTCTGCCACTGGCCGACGCTCCAGACCTCCTGGAGCAGACCGTCCTTCAGCTTGACCTTGCCGATGATGGTGTCGAACGTTCCTGCGCGGATCTCGGCCGCGACTGCGGCGCGATCGAGCTTGCCGACCTTCTCGATCGCCTGCTGGAGCACCTGGAGGCTCGCATAGGTGATCGAGCTTGCCCAGCGATCAGGCTCCTTGCCGGTCGCGGCCTTGTGGCGCGCGAGATAGTCCTTCAGCTGCGGCGAGTCCGCGTTCCAGCCGCCGATCCCCATCACGCCGTCGCTGTTGGCGGCGAACTTGCCCTTGTACAGCGGGAAGGCGGTACCGACGCCGACATAGAAGACCTTCGGGTTGAACTTGAGCAGTTGCGCCTGCTCGGTCAGCGCGATCGTATCCGGCGGATAGCTGAAGGCGACGAACGCGTCCGGATTGGACGCGATGGCGTCCTTCAACAGGGGCTGAAGATCCTGTGTCCCCATCGGATAGGTCTTGTCGTAGGCGAGCTTGAAGCCGTGCTTCTTGAAGGCTTCGCGGCCCGCGGCGGACAACTCGATGCCGAACTGATCGGCGATGCTGACCATCGCGATGTTGGGCCCGATCTTGCCGTCGCTCTTCAATTTGCCGAGCAGATCGGCGAGCGCCTCGGAGATCTGCGCGGAGGTGCCGAGCCAGAAGGTCGCGTTCGACCAGCGCTTGGCCAACTCCGGGGCCTTGTCGGTCACCGACGTGACCGCGAGGTGGGGGTAGCCGAGACGGTTCAGCGTCGGGCCGACCGCGAGATTGAGGCCCGTGCTCCAGGGCGGAAGAATGAAATCGACCTTGTCCTGGTTGGCGAGGCGCTCGATCGCCTTGACGGCTTCCTCAGAGCTGCTGCGGTCGTCGTATTCGACCACTTCGATCGGCAGTTTCTTGTCGCCGACCTTGATGCCGCCGGCCGCGTTCACGTCCTTCACCCACAGCTCGTAATTGGGCAGGGTCGTGATGCCGGCACCACCGGCATAGGGGCCGGTCTTGGAGATGGCATAGCCGATCCGGATCTTCTCCTGTGCATCGGCTGTGGACGCGAAGGTCCCCAGCGCCGCGGCGAAAGCCGCAAGGCCAGTGACGCGCAGCAACGTTCGACGGTTCGCCGAAAACATGTCGATCCTCCCTCGTTTTCACTCGCGCGGTTGTCCGCAACGATGTGAGTGTCGTTTCCTCATGGTCCCGATTTCTCTTCGGCGCGGCTTCGATGGCCGGCTGCGATCGGGGACTTGACCTAGCAAGCACCGCAAGGTTTGTTCGCACAATGGACAAATCCGGTGAAAGATTGGACGTTTCTGGTCAGGGCTGGGAAGTGCGTCGAGGCGTCGCGGGGGTCAATCCGGTGCTGGGTCCCATAGCGGGGGGCGCCGCACCCGTCGGAGCCGAGCTGATCGGATCGCACTACGTGGCGCGGCGCTGGACGCTGACGTCAAGGTCGTCCCGACCCTTCATCCATTTGCTTTGCCTGCACGGCGGCGCCGCCGAGATCGGCCGGGCCGGCAAGTCGATGACATTGGCGGGACCCGCCATCGCCTGGCTGCCGGCCGGATCGGCCGAATATCTGGAGGTGTCGGCAGGAGCCATCGCCGAGCTGCTGCATCTGCGCACGGGCGTGTGGCATCGATACCTGCCGCCGTCGGCCGAGCCTGCGTACCTCGCACTCGAAGGCGCCGGCGGTATCATGGCGCTGCCGGTCGAGACCGATCTCGTCACGACCATGGCCCGTTCGATCGCGGCGATCGCGGATGAGATCGCAGCGCCCACGCGCAGTGGCGCAGCATCGATCATGTCGGCCGAGCTGACGCTGTGCGTCCTGCGCTTCTGGCGGCTGTTCTCCGGCGACAGTGACCGGGACGAGGAGGGCACCAGCACCGAGATCCTGAGCCGCTTCCGCAGGCTGCTCGAGGAGCGCTATCAGCAGCACCTGCGCGTCAGCGATTACGCCGGCCTCCTCGGCATGACGCCGGACCGCCTGCACGCCCTCTGCAGCCGCGAGCTGAAGCGTTCGCCGAGCGAGCTGATCCAGCAGCGCGTCGTCAAGGAAGCCGCGACCCGGCTGGAGGCCGGCACCGTCGCCGTCAAGCAGATCGCGTTCGCGCTCGGCTTCAAGGACACCGCCTATTTCAGCCGGTTCTTCCGCAAGCACACCGGCGAGGCACCGGGCGCATGGCGCCGACGCATCGCAGCGCGCGAGCGAGCCGGACGATCGAGACCGACGCTGAATTTTGCCGACTGGCCGTAAGCGCCCGCCCGCACAGCTAGCCTCCGCGCCGGATGTCCTCGGTCGCGCGTCTGAGGATGTCGTGGAGCCAGTTGTGTGCTGGCTCGCCCTCGATCCGTTCGTGCCACAACAGCCGGACCTCGACCGGGGTCGTGGCGTAGGGCAGCTCGTAAGCCGTGACGGCATGCGCGCGTTGGAACGCCCGCGCCAATGGACGGGGAACGATGGCCGCGAGTTCGGAGTCCGCGAGCAGGGCGGGCAGGGCCAGGAAATGCGGCAGCGAGACCGCTATGCGCGGCGGCCGGTCGCTTTCGGACAGGGCACGTTCGAGCGCGGCGCGGTCGTACATTTCCGATCGCCGGGCGAGTCCGCGCTCGGAGATGAAGCCGCCGATCGCTCCCTCCTGCTCGCCGCCGAAGGAGACGACGACCAGAGGCATGCGCGCGAGCGCCGCGTTGTCGATCCGGCCAAGCTTGCGCTTGCCGCCCGCGATCAGCACGTCGTCATATTCGAACAGCAGCGAGGTGCGGAAGCGGCTTGGCGGATCCGAGAACACGCCGATGGCGACGTCGATGCGACCGAGGTCGATCTGTTCGGCGAGGTCGATCCGTGTCACGGGCTTGATGATCAGGTCGATCGCCGGTGCCTCAAGTCTGAGGATCTTCAGGAGCGGTGTGGCCAGCACCATCGTGGTGAAGTCGTTGGCGGCGAGGGTGAACTGCCTGGTGGAGGCCGCCGGAACGAAGCGCGGCTGCTCGACCGCGGCCTCGAGCGATCGCAGGGCTTGCCGAACCTGCGGCGCCATCGTCAATGCGCGGGTCGTCGGCTGCATGCCGGTCGCCGTACGCACGAACAGATCGTCTTCCAGCATCTCGCGGAGCCGGGCGAGCGAATGGCTGACAGCAGATTGGCTGAGAGCCACCCTTTGGCTTGCCCGCAGCACGCTGCGTTCCTCCATCACGGCATCGAAGACCTTGAGCAAGTTCAGGTCGAGAGTCTTGAAGGAAACAGCCACGAGCAGCACACCGTCTCAAGGCGGATCGCGCGCCCGTTGCGTTACTGCGATCGCGTCCAGTTAAGGCCAACCACGCAGCCGACGCAACCGAGCAGGGCGCCCGGATCGCCCGGCCGTTCGCCTCACCAATCTGAAGGCGGTTCAGGATCACTCTGCAAGAGTTTCACTTCCGCAATCGCGCGATCCCGTCATGATCCCGGCGCCGGCTTTGGAGGAGACGGGCCATGAAATCCTACGGAATGTCGATCGGAGTTTTCGGACTAGCACTGGCGCTGTTCGCGGCGCCGGCCATTGCGCAGGATGGTCAGGTGAAGCTCGGCGTCCTCACCGACATGTCTTCGCTGTATGCCGACAATGGTGGCCAGGGCTCCGTGGTCGCGGCGCAAATGGCCGTCGACGACTTCGGCGGTCAGGTGCTCGGACGCAGCATCCAGATCGTCGCGGGAGACCACCAGAACAAGGCCGATGTGGGAGGGACGATCGCCCGACGCTGGATCGAAAACGAAAACGTCGAGGTCATTCTCGACGTGCCGAATTCTGCGGTCGCGCTGGCGGTGCAGGGCATCACACGCGACAAGAAGAAGCTGTTCCTCGCCACCGGCGCCGCGACATCGCGCCTGACTGGCGATGAATGCTCGCCGACCGGGATACACTGGACCTACGACACCTATGCGCTGTCGCAGGGAACGACGCGGGCGATGTCGCGCCTCGGCGCCAACTCCTGGTATTTCATCTCTGTCGACTATTCCCTCGGAGCCCAACTCGAGGCCGACAGCCGCAGCGTCATCAACGCCATGGGCGGCAGAGTGAGCGGCGCGGTGAAGCACCCGATCAACACACCGGATTTCTCGTCCTTTCTGCTGCAGGCGCAATCCTCGAAGGCGGACGTGATCGCGCTCGCCGATGCCGGCGGCGACTTCATCAACGCGGTCAAGCAGGCCGGCGAATTCGGCATCACGCAGCGACAGAAACTGGTCGCGCTGCTCGCCTTCATTGCGGACATCCACAGCCTCGGACTCCAGAGCGCCCAGGGCCTGATGCTGAGCTCGGCGTTCTACTGGGACCTGAACGATGACACGCGGGCCTGGTCGAAGCGCTTCATCGCCAAGACCCAAAAAGTGCCGACCATGATCCATGCCGGCACCTATGGCGCAGTGATGCACTATCTGAAGGCGGTTCAGGCCGCAGGCAAGCTGGATGGACCGACGGTCGCCGCCCGGATGCGCGACACGCCCGTGAACGACTTCATGACCAAAAATGGCCGGATCCGCGAGGACGGTCGGCTGGTCCGCGACATGTATCTGTTTCGCGTCAAGTCGCCCGAGCAGTCGAAGTACAAGTTCGACTATTACGAGCTGCTGGCAACGATCCCGGGCATCGAGGCTTTCCGGCCGATGGAGCGAGGCGGATGTCCGCTGGTGAAGCAGCCATGACCGGCGAGGGCGCGGCGACGCGCATCGACGAGATCATCGCGAGCCGCTTTGCGTGCCGCGACTTCTCAAGCGAACCGGTCGGGCGAGGGACCATCGAGCAGATTCTGCGCGTGGCGCGGTTTGCACCAAGCGGCGCCAATATCCAGCCCTGGCACGTCTACGTGCTGGCGGGCGAAGCCAAGGACCGGGTGTCGGCGGCGCTGGGCAAGGCGCACGACACCGCACGCAACCAGCATGCGTCGGAATACAGCTATTACGCCACCGACCTGCCCGAACCCTATTTGCAACGGCGTCAGGAGTTCGGCCGCCTGTTTTACGGCTCGCTCGGGATCGCCCAGACCGACATCGAAGCGAGAGGCCGCCAGACCGGCAAGAATTACGCGTTCTTCGGCGCGCCCGTCGGGCTGATCATCACCATCGATCGGCGGCTGGAGGTCGGTAGCTGGCTCGATCTCGGCATGTTCGTCCAGAACGTGCTGCTGGCCGCGGCAGGCCAGGGGCTTCAATCCTGTCCGCAGGAAACGTTCTCCAAATACCACCGGATCCTGCGTCCGCTGCTGGCGATCCCGGCGGAGCAAATGGTCGTGTGCGGCATTTCGATTGGCCGGGCCAGGGATCACATCGCCGGCAGGCTGATGCCGCGCGCGGACGTCACGCAGTTCGCCTCGTTCGCGGGCTTCGAAGAACAAAGTGCAACCCAACTGGAAAGGACAACGCCATGGGAAGCCGAGACGATCTGATTGCGTGCAGCATTCCGTTTCTGCGCGAGGTCAAGGACATGACGCCGGGCGCGGAGATGGAGCGGTGGCTCAACCAGACATACGGCGAGGGTAGCGAGCTCTACCAGGACCTGGCGCGCCTGATTAAGCTCGGGGTCGAGCAAGGCTGGGCCGCCAACCAGGAGGTCGAAGGTCCGAATTACCGGCGCAGCCGCATCCTGGAACCGGGGCCTGAAACGTTCCAGTTCAGCATCACGGCCGTCTACATGAACAGCACCGATCCACGCCGCTTCAAGGACGATGACGACCATGATGTGCTGCGCGGACAATATCACGGCCATCCCTATGGGGAGCTGAACCTGGTCGTGCCGCTGGACAAGGGCGCCGAGCTCAAGGGGCTGCAGGGCTGGCAGGGCCCCGGCTGGACCGCGCCCGATCCCGGCAGCCGTCACTATCCCGAAGTCCGCGGCGGCGCCGTCATCGCGCTGTTCTATTTGCCCGCCGGACGCATCTCCTACGACTTCGCGGCGCCGTCCTGATTGGCAACCCGTCGTCTCGGGTGGCTCCGTTCGCGGACCTTCACCCGAGATGAAGGCGGCCCGACCGAGGGGCCGCCCAGCTGGCCGTGAGTCGCGACAGCCGCGGCTCCGACGCGGACTGGCGGATACAGCTGGAGAGGGATTTCGACGGCCCAGACGACAAGCGGAGGCTCGCGCTCAGCCATATCCGTAATTCGCATAAGGTATATTATGGAATATATTTATATACAATCAGATCAGATGTTTAGGGAGAATTCCTGTCACGGCGCCTTCGCTTTGACCCCGTCTTCGCTTTGCGCCTCGACCATTCCCCCGGCTGTCAGCGGCTACTGTGCATGGGGTTGTTTTTCAGACTTTGAATCGGATCGATGTCTGCGAAAGCCGATATTGCCGTGACCTTGTCCGGCTGCAATAAGCGAGGCCTCGCGAGATCGCAGATGACCTTCTGACCTGACGTCCGTATAGGTTTGCATCTCAGAACAACAACAAACCTTCCGAGGAAGCAGACCCATGGTCCTTTCAACGCGCTTTTCCCGACGCACGCTTCTCAAGGCCTCCGCCGCGACCGCGGTCCTGGGCGGTATCGGTGCGCCCCATGTGGCCCGCGCCCAGAGCGCCGAGTTCACCTACAAATACGCCAACAACCTGCCCGACACCCATCCGCTGAACGTGCGCGCCAGGGAGATGGCGGCTGCGATCAAGAGCGAGACGAACGGCAAGTTCGACCTCCAGATCTTCCCGAACAACCAGCTTGGATCCGATACCGACATGCTGAGCCAGATCCGCTCCGGCGGCGTCGAGTTCTTCACGCTGTCGGGCCTGATCCTGTCGACCCTGGTGCCGGCGGCGTCCATCAACGGCATCGGCTTCGCATTCCCGGACTATGACACGGTCTGGAAGGCTATGGACGGCGATCTCGGCGCCCATGTCCGCGGCGAGATCAAGAAGGCCGGCCTCGAGGTCATGGACAAGATCTGGGACAACGGCTTCCGCCAGACCACGTCGTCGAGCAAGCCGATCACCGGGCCTGACGACCTCAAGGGCTTCAAGATCCGCGTGCCGGTGTCGCCGCTCTGGACCTCGATGTTCAAGGCGTTCGATGCGGCGCCCGCCTCGATCAATTTCAGCGAGGTCTATTCGGCGCTGCAGACCAAGATCGTCGAGGGCCAGGAAAACCCGCTGGCGATCATCTCGACCGCAAAGCTTTACGAGGTGCAGAAGTACTGCTCGCTGACCAATCACATGTGGGACGGCTTCTGGTTCCTGGCCAACCGCCGGGCCTGGGAAAAGCTCCCACAGGATGTGCGCTCCGTCGTCGCCAAGAACATCAACGCGGCTGCGGTCAAGGAGCGTGAGGATACCGCCAAGCTCAATGCCAACCTCCAGCAGGAGCTTGCGACCAAGGGCCTGACCTTCAACCAGCCGGCCGTAGGACCGTTCCGCGACAAGCTGCGGACTGCCGGCTTCTATGCCGAGTGGAAGGGCAAATATGGCGACCAGGCCTGGGATCTGCTGGAAAAGGCCGTGGGCAAGCTGTCGTAGAGCGTCGGGGCCGTCATGGCTCATGTCGAGGCCGAGGTAGTCGACGCGGCGGGCGAGGCGACTGTTCAGTCCCCTCGCCGACCTTCGTTGCTGGCATCGCTCGAGCGCGTGCTCGGTCTGATCGTCGAAATTCCGGCGGCGATCCTGGTCGTCGCCGAGATCGTGATCCTGTTTGCCGGCGTCGTCGCACGCTACGGCCTTCACCGGCCGCTGATCTGGTCGGACGAACTCGCCTCGATCCTGTTCCTGTGGCTGGCGATGCTCGGCGCGGCGGTGGCGTTCCGCCGCTCCGAGCACATGCGCATGACCGCGATCGTTGCGAGCGCCAGGCCGGCGATGCGGGCCTATCTCGATCTGGTCGCAACCTCGGCGGCGCTGGCGTTCCTGGCGCTGATCGTCTGGCCGTCCTTTGACTATGCCTATGAGGAAAGCTATATCACCACGCCGGCGCTGCAGATCTCCAATATGTGGCGCGCTGCCGCGCTGCCGGCCGGCATTGCCCTGATGGCGGCCTTTGCCTTGCTGCGGCTGCTGCGCGCGGCGGACTACCGGATGGTTGCGGCCGCCGTGCTGTCGGTCGTCGTCCTGGTCGGCCTGTTCTGGCTCGCGGAGCCCTTGCTGCGGCCGCTTGGCAATCTCAACCTCGTCATCTTCTTCGTCGGCGTTGCCGGCTTCTGTGTCTTTGCCGGCGTTCCCATTGCGTTCGGCTTCGGCCTCGCCATCTTCGGCTATCTGGCGCTGACCACGCGCACGCCGGTCATGGTGCTGGTCGGGCGGATGGACGAGGGCATGAGCCATCTCATCCTGCTCTCGGTGCCGCTGTTCGTGTTCCTGGGACTCCTGATCGAAATGACTGGCATGGCGCGGGCCATGGTGGCGTTCCTGGCCAGCCTGCTCGGCCATGTCCGCGGCGGCCTGCATTACGTTCTGGTCGGCGCCATGTACCTGGTCTCCGGCATCTCCGGCGCCAAGGCGGCCGACATGGCGGCCGTCGCGCCCGTGCTGTTCCCGGAAATGAAACAGCGCGGCGCCAAGCCCGGCGATCTGGTTGCGCTCCTTGCGGCCACTGGCGCTCAGACCGAGACCATTCCCCCAAGCCTCGTGCTGATCACGATCGGCTCGGTCACCGGCGTGTCGATCGCGGCGCTCTTCACCGGCGGCCTGTTGCCCGGAGTCGTGCTCGCGATCACGCTGTGCATGCTGGTGTGGTGGCGCTATCGCCACGAGGACATGAGCCACGTCCGCCGTGCCACGGGTGGCGAGATCGGCAGGACCTTCGTCGTCGCGCTGCCCGCGCTCGCGCTGCCCTTCGTGATCCGCTACGCCGTGGTCGAGGGCATCGCGACGGCCACCGAAGTCTCCACCATCGGTATCGTCTATGGCGCCGTGGTCGGCCTCCTCGTCTACCGCCGCTTCGACTGGCGGCGGCTGTTTCCGATGCTGGTCGAGACCGCGGCGCTGTCGGGCGCGATCCTGCTGATCATCGGCACCGCGACCGGCATGGCCTGGGGCCTGACCCAATCAGGCTTCTCGCGCTCCCTGGCGGCGGCCATGACCGGATTGCCCGGAGGAGCTGCGACCTTCATCGCCGTCTCCATCCTGGCCTTCGTCATTCTCGGCAGCGTGCTGGAGGGCATTCCGGCGATCGTGCTGTTCGGGCCGCTGCTGTTCCCGATCGCCCGCGCCGTCGGCGTGCACGAGGTGCACTATGCCATGGTGATCATTCTGGCCATGGGTATCGGACTATTCGCCCCGCCCTTCGGCGTCGGCTATTATGCCGCCTGCGCCATTGGACGCGTCGATCCGGCCGAAGGCATCAGGCCGATCTGGGGCTATCTGCTGGCGCTGCTGGTGGGATTGATCATCGTTGCGATCTTCCCCTGGATCTCGATCGGATTCCTTTGAGACGTTTTCAGGAGGGTGTCGATGAGTGAGCGGCAGAACCAGTACAATATCGGCCTCGACAAGACCCCCGCCAACTATGTGCCCCTGAGCCCGCTGAGCTTCCTCGCGCGCAGCGCCGCCGTCTTTCCCGATCACGTCAGCACCGTCTATGAGGGCCGCAGCTTCACCTGGGCGCAGACCCACGAGCGCTGCCGCCGCTTCGCCTCCTATCTGTCGGGCAAGGGCATCGGCGTCGGCGACACCGTGGCGGCGATGCTGCCGAACATCCCGGCGATGAACGAGGCGCACTTCGCCGTCCCCATGACGGGCGCTGTGCTCAACGCTCTCAACATCCGCCTCGATGCGCCCTCGATCGCCTTTCAGCTCGACCATGGCGGCGCCAAGATCATCCTGGTCGACCCGGAATTCTCCGGCGTCATCAGCGACGCGCTGGCGCAGATGAGCGGGCCAAAGCCGTTCGTGATCGACGTCGACGATGCCGCCTTCCCCGGCGGCCAACGCATCGGCCAGATCGAATATGAGGCGGCGCTCGGGCTCGGAGATCCAGGCTTCACCGCAATCCCACCGACCGACGAGTGGGACGCGATCGCGCTGAGCTATACGTCGGGCACCACCGGCAATCCCAAAGGCGTCGTCACCCATCATCGCGGCGCCTATCTGAACGCCGTCAGCAACATCCTTGCCGGCAATCTCGGCCAGCATCCGGTCTATCTCTGGACGCTGCCGATGTTCCATTGCAACGGCTGGTGCTTTCCCTGGACCATTGCGGCAGCCGCCGGAATCAATGTCTGCCTGCGCAAGGTCGAGCCGAGCAGGATCTTCGAGCTGATCCGGCAACATGGCGTCACCCACATGTGCGGCGCGCCGATCGTCTACAACACGCTGATCAACGCACCCGATGCGCCCAAAGGCAACGCCGCGCGCCGCGTCGTCGGCCTGATCGCTGGCGCCGCGCCGCCCGTCGCCGTGCTCGAAGGCGCCGAAAGCATCGGCATCAAGCTGACGCATGTCTATGGGCTGACCGAGGTCTACGGCCCCGCTTCCGTCTGCGCCGAGCAGCCCGGCTGGGATGACCTGCCCGCCGCCGCGCGCGCGCGCATGAAGCGCCGGCAGGGCGTGCCCTACCCGCTCGAGGAAGCCGTCACTGTCATCGATCCGCAGACCATGCAGGAGGTGCCGCGCGACGGCGAGACCATCGGCGAGGTCATGTTCCGCGGCAACATCGTGATGAAGGGCTACCTCAAGAACGAGAAGGCGACCAAAGAGGCGTTCGAAGGCGGCTGGTTTCACACGGGCGATCTCGGCGTGCTCGACGAGCACGGCTACGTCATCATCAAGGACCGCTCCAAGGACATCATCATCTCCGGCGGCGAGAACATCTCCTCGGTCGAGGTGGAGGATATCCTCTACAAGCACCCGGCCGTGCTGTTCGCGGCCGTGGTCGCCAAGCCGGATCCGAAATGGGGCGAGGTGCCCTGCGCCTTCGTCGAGCTCAAGGATGGCGCCAGCGCGAGCGAAGCCGAGATCATTGCGTTCTGCCGCTCGCAGCTAAGCGGCTTCAAGACGCCGAAGGCGATCGTGTTCGGGCCGATCCCGAAGACGTCCACCGGCAAGATCCAGAAATTCCTGCTGCGCAACGAAGTCGGATCAGTCAAGGCGATCTCGGCGTAGATTAGCCGCTCAGCCGCTTCGTCGTTCGTAGACGGCCGGTGCTGCTTCGCGAGACGACGGTCGCAGCTTCAGCATGATCCAACCTGCCAGTTTCTTGTGCTTGGCCTCGGTGGCCTTGGCGAAATAGTAGGCCGCGACATTCGAAACAACGATTGCCGCGCTGAACGTCAGCCATAGCGGCATCGGCGACCAGACGACGATGATATTGACGATCGTCATGTGGATGAGAAAAAGGCTGTAGGAATAGTTCGCGAAAAATTCGACGAGTCCGCGGCGTTGCGACAGAACGTTCCAGGCCTGCGCAGCAACGGCAAGACACACGAACCACGCGGCAAACACGGGATAGGAAATAAGCGCATATTCGTTGCCGCGCACATGGCCAACTCGCCATCGCCAGAACAGAAAGATTGACAACGCGGCGCAAACGACCATGACGGTACGATCAATTCTCATATTGATCACGATGAAATACCCGGCAAAGCCAAGGAGCCAGAGAATGAAAAGGCTCCGAGCGACGCTCGATGCCTCGGTGAAGTAGCTGAGCGGCAATGCGGCCGACGCAATCACCAGCAAGAGGCCCGCAATCCGATTGCGCCCGATGCAGAAGAAGAACGCGCCGCCGATGAGGTAGTAGATGTGAAATTCCGCCGCGAGCGAGCTGAGTTGTCCCGCCGAGCCAAACGTTCCGCCGCCCCATTCTCCCGGATACCCCTGGAGCATCGCGAGGTTCCTGAAGAAGCTCGTCGCGTTGTCAGGCACGATCGGCATGCCGAGCGCGGAGGCTGCATAGTCGAGCGCAGCGATCAAAAGCAGAGCCGGAGCATAGGCCGAATAGATGCGGGCGAAACGTTCGACCGCGTAGTTGATCAAGAAATAGGTCTCGGACTTCGTCCGCTCATGGAGCGTGAAAGCGATCACAAAGCCCGACAGGACGAAGAACAGCATGACCCCGATGTCAGGCACCAACGTCTGACGCGCACCGCCTGTCGCGGCAAAGGTGTAATTCCACGTGTGTCCGACGCACACCATTTGCGCGGCACAGGCGCGGAGCAAATCGAGCAGCGTCGAGGTGTCGTTCTTCGAGCGATCGAGACTGAACATTCTGACATCATTAAGCGAGCTTCCCAACGAAGTATAGCGGAAGAGCAACGACGGCGATCGAGGGCGGCCCAGCAAAGCCGCAAGCGGTCGGCTCAGGCCGATCCCAAAGACCTCGACCAGAACGATCCAGGAAATTCTCGCTGCGCAGCGAAGCCCCCCGGTTGGCGAAGACGATTTCATCCTGGACCAGCGCCCGCCTTCCCGCAGAAGGCGCGGATTGACGCTGTGTCCGCAGAGCGACCGTGATTCGTCCGGAAACCGATCGCGCGGCTTCAACGAAATCGAGACACGACAGGAAAAGATTGGAAAACGTTAGAGACGCATTAGCGAAGTGTCGAGCCTCGTGCGGTCCTATACCCGCAAGGCCATGCTGCGGTAAGCGTGGTAGGCGCTCAACGCGTCTCCAGCCGCAGCCCGTCATAGGCCGGCACCACGCCTGCCGGCAGTGACTGCCTGAGAACCTCGTAATCGACGTCGGCGGTCATGTTGGTGATGACCGCACGCTTCGGCTTGAAGCGCTCGATCCACGACAGTGCGTCGTTGATGCTGAGATGGCTGGTATGGGTGGTGTAGCGCAGGCCGTCGATGATCCAGAGGTCCAGATTTTCCAGTGCGCCCCAGCTCTCGCGCGGGATGTCGTTGAGATCCGGCGTGTAGGCGGCATCGCCGATGCGGTAGCCGAGCGCGGGAATGGCGCCGTGCTGCACCAGGAAGGCCGTCATCGTCACCGCGCCGCCCTTCCCCAGGATGATCTGGCTTTCGCCTGCTTCAATCGAATGTCGGGTCAGGATCGGCGGATAGTCACTGCCCTCGGGCGAGATGAAGCAATAGGAGAACCGCGCCATGATGTCCTTGGCGGTCGACAGGTTGAGGTAGGTCGGGATGCGCCGGCGCATCTTCATGACGACCGAGCGCAAATCGTCCATGCCGTGGGTCTGGTCGGCGTGCTCGTGGGTCAGGAACACGGCGTCGATGTGGTCGACGTTGGTCGAAAGCAATTGCTCGCGCAGGTCCGGCGAGGTGTCGATCACGATGCGCGTGATGCCGTGCTCGGAAATCCGTTCGACCAGCAGCGAGCAGCGGCGACGGCGGTTCTTGGGGTTGTCGGGATCGCAGGCGCCCCAACCGAGCGCCGGGCGCGGCACACCGGCGGAGGAGCCGCAACCCAGGATCGTCAGCGTCAGTGTCATGCGCCTTCCGAAGCTTTCACCTTGGAGAACAGGCGGAAGAAGTTCTCGGTGGTCTGGCGCGAGATCTCCTCGAGCGATACGCCGCGCGTTTCGGCGAGCACTTTTGCGACCTCGACCACATAAGCCGGCTCGTTGCGCTTCCCCCGGAACTTACCGGGCGCAAGATAAGGCGCGTCTGTTTCAACCAGAATACGGTCGGACGGCAGCTCGGCCGCCAGCGCGCGCAGGGACTCCGATTTCTTGAAGGTCAGGATGCCCGTGAAACCGATATAGAGCCCCAGCGAGACCGCCTTCAGCGCGAGCTCACGTCCGCCGGTGTAACAATGCAGCACGGCGCGAAACGATCCATGTCCGGCCTCCTCCTCGAGGATGCGCGCGCAATCCTCATCCGCCTCGCGGGTGTGGATCACGAGCGGCAGACCGCTGGTGCGTGCCGCGGCAATGTGGGCGCGAAAGCCCCTCGCCTGCGCATGGGGCGAGCCGTTGTCGTAGAAATAATCCAGCCCCGCTTCGCCGAGCGCGACGACCTTGGGATGCCCGGTCAGCGCGATCAGTTCGTCCGGCGTGATGCCATCTTCCTCATCCGCATTGTGGGGATGGGTGCCGACCGAGCAATAAACGTCCTCGTAGCGCTCGGCGATGGTCAGAAGCTGGTTCAGCCTGCGTACCCGCGTCGAGATCGTGACCATGCGCGTGATACCGGCTGCACGCGCCCGCGACACGATCCCGTCGAGATCCTCCGCAAAGTCCGGAAAATCCAAATGGCAATGGCTATCGACCAGCATCGCGCGAACGCCTTCAGGCCGCCGGCTCGATGTAGCGCGGGAACGCCGGTGTCGGGGCCGGCAAGGACGAACCGGGCGCGATCCGCCTGGTGCCGCCGAGCGTTGCAAAATTGCGCTCGTCCGCGGGGATGCCGAGGCTGTCGAGCAGCAGTCCCGAGGCCGTCGGCATCGCCGGCTGGGCCAGGATCGCAATCTGACGCACCACCTCGGCGGTGACATAGAGCACCGTCTTCTGCCTGACAGGGTCGGTCTTGGCGAGCGCCCACGGCGCTTCGCCCGCGAAATAGCGGTTGGCCTCCGCGACCACGGCCCATACGGCGTTGAGCCAGTGATGGATCTGTTGCGTCGCCATGGCTTCGCGCGAGGCGGCGACCATGCCGTCGGCCATCGCCAGGATCGCCTTGTCATTGTCGCTGAACTCGCCGGGCTCCGGCAGCACGCCGCCGAGTTGCTTGGCGATCATCGACAAGGAGCGCTGCGCAAGGTTGCCGAGATCGTTGGCGAGATCGGCATTGATCCGCGCGACGATGGCCTCGTGGTTGTAATTGCCGTCCTGGCCAAACGGCACCTCGCGCAGGAAGAAGTAGCGCAACTGGTCGACGCCATATTGGTCGGCGAGGTTGAATGGATCGACGGTGTTGCCGACCGACTTCGACATCTTCTCGCCCCTGTTGAACAGGAAGCCGTGGGCATAGACCCGCTTCGGCAGCGGGATCCCGGCCGACAGCAGGAACGCCGGCCAGTACACCGCGTGGAAACGGATGATGTCCTTGCCGATGATGTGCACGTCGGCCGGCCAATAGCGCCAGTTTCCATCGCCCTCGTCGGGGAAGCCGACGCCGGTGATGTAGTTGGTCAGCGCGTCGACCCAGACATACATCACGTGCTCTTCGTCGCCGGGCACTTTCACGCCCCAGTCGAAGGTCGTTCGCGAGATCGAGAGATCGCGCAGGCCGCCCCTGACGAAGCTCACCACCTCGTTCTTGCGCGAGTCCGGCCCGATGAAATCGGGATGATCCGCATAGAGCCGCAAGAGCTTGTCCTGGTATGCAGACAGGCGGAAGAAATAGCTTTTCTCCTCGACCCATTCGACCGGCGTGCCCTGCGGCCCGAGCCGGACGCCGTCATCGTTCAAGCGCGTCTCGTCCTCGGCGTAATACGCCTCGTCGCGCACGGAATACCAGCCGGCATAGGTGTCGGCATAGATGTCGCCGTTCGCTTCCATGCGCCGCCAGATCTCCTGGCTGGAGCGATGATGCTGCTCCTCGGTGGTGCGGATGAAGCGATCGAACGACACGTTCAGGCGCTCGTCCATCTCCTTGAAGCGCCCGGCATTGCGGGTCGCGAGCGCAGAGACGGACATGTTCTCGCCGGCCGCCGTCTGAACCATTTTCTGGCCATGCTCGTCGGTGCCGGTCAGGAAGAACACGTCCTTGCCGTCGAGCCGCGCAAAGCGCGCCAGCACGTCGGTCGAGATCGCCTCATAGGCGTGACCGATATGCGGGCTGCCATTGGGATAGGCGATCGCGGTCGTGATGTAGAAGACGTTGTCGCGCGCGGGCGCCGCAACGGGCGCGACGGCTTGCGCAGCCACGACGGGCTCCGGCGCGCGCGGCACCCTGGGTTTCGAGACTTTGGGCGTCACGGCTTTCGGCGGCGTGGCGGCGGACGACGGCGTGGCGACAGGCGCAGCCACCGTCGCCTTCTTGGTCGCTTTCTTCGCCGGAGCCTTGGCCGGCTTTCCGGCCGTCTTCTTCACTGCCTTCTTGGCGACGGCCTGCTTCTTCGCAGCCTTTTTGCCGATCGTCTTCGCCGTCTTCGCAGCGCTCTTCTTCACACCCTTCTTGGCCGCAGCCTTCCTGTTCTTCTTGGCGACCGTGCGCGCGAGCGCCTTCACGGCCTTTTTCGCGGCCTTCTTGACGGTTTTCTTGGCGGCCTTCTTCGCAGCCTTCTTGCCGCTCTTGCGCTTGACGGTTTTCTTAGCTCGCGTTGCCACCACGAATTCCTTTATCGGCTTCTCGAAATCTGGAAACGAACCTGCGTTCGGTTATTGTTTGAGCATGATCTTCTCGGAAAACCGCTGCACACTTTTCCGGTTCACGCTCTAGCGCGTTGCGTCCGCCAGCCAGCCGAACACCGAGAAAACCAAGGGCTTGCGCTCCAGATTGTAGGTTTCGGTGTCGCGCGCGGCGCGGACGATCTTTTCCCATACCTCAGCTAGACGCGCAAGGCGCGGCAGGTTCTGGTTGGCGTTGGCTTCGTCCGCATGCAGACGCTCCGCGATCCAGCGGTCGATGCCGTCGATGAAGGCGGCGAGCGCGACGCGGTCGCTGGTGCCAAGCGAATCGCCGAGCGTGTGCAATTCGCGCGGATCGACCTGCGGCAGACGCGCGAGCAGCGCCGCCGTACGCTGCTGGAGCTTGAGCGCATCGCCGCCGAGCAGCGTCAGCGCCCGCGCGACACTGCCCTCCGAGGCCTCGGCCGCCTCGCGCAGCGCGGGATCGCTCGGATCGAGATCGGCTGCGGACGCCGCAGCACCGATCACATCGTCCGTGGCGAGCGGGCGCAGGCGCAGCTTGCGGCAACGCGACTGGATCGTGGCGAGGACGCGTGCGGGCGCGTGGCTGACCAGCAGAAACAGCGATTGCTGCGGCGGTTCTTCGAGGATCTTCAGCAATGCGTTGGCTGCATTGGGGTTGAGCTCGTCGACGGTGTCGACGATGCAGACGCGCCAGCCCTCGGCGGCGGCTGTCGAGCCGAAGAACCCGATCGTCTCGCGCGTCTCGTCGACGGTGATGACGGTGCGCATCACACCGCGGTCGTTGGCGGTGCGCTCCAGCGTCAGCAGGCCGCCATGCGAGCTCGCCGCAACCTGCCGCGCCACAGCGTTATCGGGATCGATCGCAAGATCCTCGGCGCGCTGCACGGAGGACGTCAGCGGTTGACCATGGGCGAGCACAAAGCGCGCCATGCGGTAGGCCAAGGTCGCCTTGCCGATCCCTTGCGGCCCGCCGATCAGCCAGGCATGCGGGATGCGGCCGCTGCGATAGGCGGTGAGCAGCGCCGCCTCGGCCTCGCGATGGCCGAACAACCTCGACGTCTCGCGCGGATGTGGAATGGCGCTTTCGCGTTCGGTCTGACGCGGGCTCATCTCGAGACCACCGATGCCGGCGTGGGAAGGAGACGTTCGCGCAGCGCCGTCCATATCCGCCCGGCGACCGTATCGGGATCGGAGTTGGCGTCGATCAGTACGCAACGCGCGGGCTCTTCCGCGGCGATCTTGCGGTAGGCGTCACGCAGACCCTGGTGGAACGTGAGGTTCTCGCCCTCGAACCGGTCGGGGGTGGCACTGCCGCGGCGCGCGGCGGCGCGCTGCAGGCCGATCTCGACCGGCAGGTCGAGGATGATGGTGAGGTCCGGCTTGAGATTGCCGATCGTGACACGCTGCATCGCGTTGATCAGGCCAGCCGGCACGCGGCCGAGGCTGCCCTGATAGGCCCGCGTCGAGTCGGCGAAACGGTCGCACAGCACCCAGGTGCCTTGGTTGAGCGCAGGCTGGATCACGGTGCGGACGTGATCGTCGCGGGCGGCGGCAAACAACAGCGTCTCGGCTTCGGGTCCGAGCAGCTTGCCCATGCCTGACAGGACCAGATGACGCATGATCTCGGCGCCCGGCGAGCCCCCCGGCTCGCGCGTGACGAGGATGCGCATCCGTGCCGCCTTGAGGCGGTCGGCGAGCTTCTTGATCTGGGTCGACTTCCCCGCCCCCTCACCGCCTTCAAAGGTGATGAAGCGCCCGCGTCCAGACGGCCATCTTACCGCGCTTTCACTCATGGTCAGAGCTTCTCGGCGCCTGCGCGGAACATGCCGATCACGAGCTCGCTGGCGCCATCGATGGCGCGGCGGACGGTCGATCCGGTGCCGATCGCTTCGGCGGCATAGACCGGCGTCTCCACCGCGATGTTGCCGCTGCGCCAGACCCTGACGACGCCGACCCGCTGGCCGGCCTCGACCGGGGCGCGCACTGGGCCGCTATAGACGATGCGGGCGATCAGCTTGTCGTTGCCGTTCTTGTGCACCATCACCTTCACGGGCGTCTTGGCGACGAGCTTCACCGAACGGCTTTCGCCGCCGAACACCTTGGCGTAGCCGACAGGCTGCTCGGCCGCGATCAGCGTGCGGGTCTCGAAATTACGAAAGCCCCATTCCAGCATCTTCTTGGCTTCCGTGGCACGGTCTTCAGGATCGTCCAGCCCATTGACGACCACGATCAGCCGCGTGCCGTTCTGCACCGCCGAGCCCACCATGCCATAACCGCCTTCCTTGGTGTAGCCGG
Source organism: Bradyrhizobium sp. 1(2017) (assembly GCF_011602485.2). Classification (NCBI taxonomy): domain Bacteria; kingdom Pseudomonadati; phylum Pseudomonadota; class Alphaproteobacteria; order Hyphomicrobiales; family Nitrobacteraceae; genus Bradyrhizobium; species Bradyrhizobium sp. 1(2017). Next base: position 4,159,410 of record NZ_CP050022.2, read on the forward strand.
TCTTGAGGCCGTCGGCGCCTTCCATCGAATTGAGCAGCGGATTGCGGTTGGGCTGACGGATCTTGTTCCAGGTGAACTCCTTCTCGCCGAACAGTTTGTAGAATTCGGGAAAGTCCAGGATGATGTGACGGGCGAGGATGCCGAGTTCGCGCACCGTCATCTTGTTGCCGGGATCGGGCAAGCCGTTGGAGTTGGCGAAGGTCGATCGGGTGAGACCAAGCTCTCGCGCGCGCTTGGTCATGAACTCGGCGGCGAAAATCCGCTCGTTGCCCGCCATGGCTTCGGCGAGCGCGATGCAGGCGTCGTTACCGCTCTGGATGATCGCCCCGTGCAGGAGATCGTCGACCGAGACCTTGCTGTTGATCGCCGCGAACATGGTCGAGCCGCCCGAAGGCGCCCCGCCCCTGCGCCAGGCATTCTCGCTGATCCGGTATTCGTCGGTCAGCTTGATGTCGCCCTTCTTGACGGCGTTGAAGACGACCTCCGCGGTCATCAGCTTCATCATGCTCGAGGGCGCGCGCAGCTCGTCGGCGTTCTTCTCGAACAGCACGCTGCCCGAGGAAGCCTCGATCAGGATCGCGGTCGGGGCGTCGCCGTCGAAGCCGATGTCTTCTGCTTTCTTGGCGCCCTGGACGCTCTGGTTGGCGGCGTAGAGCGCCCCGCCCCAGCCGATGCCTGCGACCAGAACTGTCGCGATCAGCCCGCGCGCCAGCGCACCGGCGGTGAACCGGGGACGACGAAGCAAGGAAGAATGAAATGCCATGGCGAAGCCCTGAGAGCGGCGTTCTAACAGCTGGAACAGGTGCGAACAACACAGGGTTGGCCGCGCCTTCCCGAGATTGCACGATTCTCGTCGCGCCCCTATCGTGGCACCTTACATTTCCTGACCAAACCCCTGAAACAAGGCGGAAAAGCGAAAATGTCCTCAACCCGGACGATCAAGACCAACGGGGTCGAGCTCTTCATCCGCGAGCAGGGCCAGGGGCCGCTCGTGGTGCTGTGCCATGGCTGGCCGGAACTGTCCTATTCCTGGCGCCACCAGATCCCGGCGCTGGCGGCGGCCGGGTTTCACGTCGTCGCCCCCGACATGCGCGGCTATGGCCAGAGCGCAGCGCCACCTGACGCAGCCGCCTACTCCATCTTCGACACCGTCGGCGATGTCGTTGGCCTCGTGCAGGCACTCGGCGAGAGCAAGGCCATGGTGGTCGGCCATGACTGGGGCGCGCCGGTGGCTTGGCACGCAGCCCTGTTCCGCCCCGACATCTTCACGGCCGTCGCAGGCCTCAGCGTGCCGCCGCCGTTCCGCGGCCGCGGCAAGCCGCTCGATCTGTTGCGCCAGGGCGGCATCACCAACTTCTACTGGCAGTATTTCCAGACGCCCGGCGTCGCTGAGGCCGAGCTCGAGCGCGACGTCGCCCGCACCATGCGCGTCGTGCTCGGCGGACGCGGCCTGGCCGATCCCTCCGCGGCCATGTTCGTGCAGGAGGGCAAGGGCTTTCTCGGTCACGCGGGCGCCGAGGAGCCCCTTCCCGGCTGGCTGAGCGAGGCTGACCTCGCCTATTTCACCGAAAGCTTCCGCAAGTCCGGCTTTCGCGGCGGGCTGAACTGGTACCGCAACCTCGACCGCAATTGGGAGCTGACGGCGCCCTGGCAGGACGCGCAGATCCATCAGCCGTCGCTGTTCATCGCCGGCTCCAGGGATGCCGTCATCACCGGCCTGATCGGGGCCAAGCGCGTCAACGAGCTCGAGCGCGTGCTGCCCAATCTGAAGCGCAAGCTGATCCTCGAGGGCGCCGGCCATTGGGTGCAGCAGGAGCGCCCCGACGAGGTGAACGCTGCGCTGGTGACGTTTCTGAAGGAGAGCGCGGCCTAGTACAGCCCGCGCCCGCTCAGGATGCTGCGGGCTTCGGCTGCACCATCCGAGGCATAGGCGGCGGACGGCGCGCTCTCGCTCGCGTAGCGGCCGTTCTCGTCATAGGACACCGCGCGCGCGTTCTGGAGCGCCCGGCCCCGGCCGCGGCTGGAGGCCGACATTTCCGAGGTCGCATTGAGCGAGGCCATATCGGCCGAGGTGCTGCCGAGATTGTACGGGCGCCCCTCCGGCATCGGAACCTCGCCGCGAATGGTACCGCGGCGCGACGAGGACAATTCCGGCACGAAGGGTTTGGCCGAAGCGACCCGGACCATCGAGGGGGTCGGCGCCGGAACGCCGGTGCGCAGGGTGGCCATCAGCTGGCGGTCGTCGGAGCCTTCGAGCGGTGCCCGGCCGACATATTCGACCCGCACCTTGGCGACGCCATTGCCTTTGAATTCAAGCAGTTCGGCGGCCTTGTTCGAGACGTCGATGAGCCGGTTGCCGTGATAGGGCCCGCGGTCATTGACGCGCACGATCAGCGATTTGCCGTTCGAGACATTTGTCACCCGCGCATAGGACGGCATCGGCAGGGTCGGGTGCGCCGCCGTCAGCGACGTCATGTCGAACACTTCGCCATTGGCGGTCAGGCGGCCGTGGAAATCGTCGCCATACCAGGACGCCATGCCCTCGGCCCGGTAGTTGACGTCCTCCTCGGGCACGTAGGTCTTGCCGGCCACGACATAGGGCTTGCCGACGCGGTAGGTGCCGCCGCCCTTCGGGACCGGATCGCCGAAGGCCACCACCCGGGGGCTCGAGGACACGCCGTACTTCGGATCGACGCGGCTGGCGAACTTGTTCGAGGAGGCGCAATTGGCGAGCGCAAGGCAGGTCGCGACCGCCGCAACGCCACGCGCGGCCCGCAAAACCGAATCTGACCGTCGGATCCCCATTCGCCCCAAATACCATTCCCGCCGACGGCTGCCCAACCCGCGTTGGCTACGGGAACGCCGTCCGGTCATCTGATCCGAGGCGGCCCACCACCGCATCGGAAGCGGTAAGGATAACGCAACCCGAACACGGCGGAAATGGGGAGCCCGCAGCGATCCCGCTGGGATGGTAAACGGGACGTTCGCCCTCCCCGTTCATCTACGGAGCGCGGGCGCCCTGCTTTGTGCCAAGGCTGGACAGTCTGTTGCGCCAAATCCTCACTCCACCCCCATTGTCGCGCCGCTCACCGAAATTCTTTTGACTGTGCAAGGCCGCACGCGTTCTCTCGGATGCAAGGGCGGGATTTGGAATTTAACGATGATCGAGACGGTTTCGGCACTGATGGGTCTGGTTAGCGCGGCAATCTTCCTGGCCCATGCCTTCGAAGGTTACCGCACGAGGGCCTGAAGGCACTCGCGCGGTGGCAAGCATCACCTCTTTCAAGGCGGCACGTTCGGATAATCTTAATCGATCCGATCGAGTATCGAAGACGAGAGCGGCAGGTGTCCCATGAGTAACCATGACCTCGTATCCGATGGCTTCCTGGCACTGACTGCAGGCGGCTTTGTCCTGCTCTGTTCGAGCCTCGTGGCATTGGCCTTCGGCTGACCCGAATCAGAGCTCCTCGCTTTTCCGACGACGGCCATACTGCGCTGCAAACTCGTGTTTGCCCGGGATTGCCCTGCTCTCGCTTTATTGATTGAATTTCCGCGTTCGGCGCCTCGACTTACATTTCAGGAGGCCATCACCAACGAGGGTGACCAACATGCTTGCCGAGAAGTTTTTCCTGGTTCTGGAATCCCTGATCCGCGGCGATCGCACCTATCCGGACGGAAGTCCGCGGCAGATCAGCACCTCCCCGCACGTGCCGGTGAAATTGCCGGGCCGCAAATAGCCGGCTCGCCGTCGAGCCCCGGTCACGCACCGCTCAGCGCAGGCCCAGCAGCGAGCGGCGATAGCGGGCATCGCGCGCTTCGCCCAGACAGACGAAGCTGCCGTCGAAGCCCTGGCGATATCGCTTCTGGGCCCTGGTGTAGTAGACGCCCTTCCTGAAATCGAGCCAGACCACCTGATCGTGCGGACAATGGCGCTGCGCCTGCGCCTCGTAGCGAAACGGCGACAGCGGCGTTGCCGATACCTCCGCGCCGGAGCCGGCAATGATCGCAGCGAGCGCAATCCCGCCGACCCCTCTCCTGATGCCGCTCCAGGACACGTGCCCCTCCCGATCCCGGCCGCCCGCGTGACGGCCTTGGTCGGCAGGCTAGCACGAAACAGCACCGAGCCTGGAAGGTGGCGAGCGCCCGCCGCGTCTTCCGCCGGCCATCTTGCCGGGGTACATGGACGGCGGTCGTCTCGATGCGAGGATGCTGCCTGAATGTCGGTTGAGCCTGGACCCAGCACCGAATCCCGTCCGCCCTCGCCGCGCCTGGGCCTGCTGCCGATGATCATCTTCGGCTCGCGCTGGCTGCAGCTGCCGCTCTATCTCGGGCTGATCGTGGCGCAGTGCGTCTATATCGCGCTGTTCCTCAAGGAGCTCTGGCACCTGTCCTGGCACGCGCTCGATCTCACCGAGCAGCAGATCATGATGAGCGTGCTGGCGCTGATCGACGTCGTGATGATCTCAAACCTGCTGGTGATGGTGATCGTCGGCGGCTACGAGACCTTCGTCTCGCGGCTCGAACTCCAGGGTCATCCCGACGAGCCGGAATGGCTCGGCCACGTTAATGCGAGCGTGCTGAAGATCAAGCTCGCCATGGCCATCATCGGCATCTCCTCGATCGCGCTGCTGCGCACCTTCATCGAGGCCGGCAATCTCGGCTCGAACCGCGCCGGCTTCACCGAGAGCGGCGTGATGTGGCAGGTGCTGATCCACCTCACCTTCGTCGTCTCGGCGATCGGCATCGCCTATGTCGACAAGCTCGGCGATTCCGGGACGCGCAAACACGCCGAGTGAGGTGCGGCGCGGCAACGGGACTCTTCAAGAGATACGGATTGGGCAGCGCGCCTCGGTCAACCCTTGGTCAACCCTGATCAACCCTTGGCCGCGGCCGCTTCGCGCGCGAGGCGCTCGGCTTTGAGCCGCTCCTTGTTGGCGTAAAACGCCTTCTGCGCCTCTTCGTGGTCGCGCATGGCCTTTTCGGCCTCGATCCGGCGTGCCGCATCGCGCGCCTGGCGCTGCTCGGGGGTCAGGGGTTTGCGTCGGAAGGAAAGGTCTTCAGTCATGCGAAGGAAACGCGGGGATCAGGAAAAAGTTCCGCATGGCCCTGCCGACCCGCACAGGCCCCGACATTATATCTGCGAAAACAACCCCATGCACAGTAGCTAAGTCATTGTAACATAATCCCTTTTGAATCGCGCACACGGGGCGGTTGAGCCGTCGGGCAAAACACCGGCAACCTGCCAGCTTCGGACAATCATCAAGATCATGGCCGACCTCCACGAACATCGTCATCCGGTGGTGGAATCTCGATGTCCGCGATCACGGGCAGATGGTCTGAATAGGCCCTTGCCTCCAGGTCGGTCCAAACTTTCCCGATCCGGCTGTCGGGCGTTGCATAGATCCGGTCGAGCCGCATGAGGGGCAGGCGCGAGGGGAAAGTCCGCAGTCGCGTACGGTTGGGACAGACCTGCGCGAGCACGCGCCGCACCGATCTGACCCAGAACCAGTCGTTGAAATCGCCGAGGACAACGGTCCTTCCCGGTTTCACCAGGCTCACCAGGGCCCGCGCCTGGGCATAACGCTCATGGATACTCAAGCCGAGATGCGTGGCCACCACGCGCACATCGCCGGCGGGCGTCAGCAAGTCCGTGGCAATCGCCCGGCGTGGCTCCCGCTCCCGATACGACACATCGACGATCTCGGGCACGCCGGAGAACGGAAAGCGGCTCAGCAGCATCTGACCGTACTCGCCGTCCTCGGTGACGATCGACTTGGCGTGCACGCGGTGATCGCCGACGACACTCGCCAGCTTCCCAAATGGATCGTCTGACCGTGATCGCGAATCCACTTCCTGAAGCGCGACCACATCGGGGGTCCACTTGCGCAAAATGGAGCAGACGCCCTCGAGATCGAACTTCGGATTGAGATTGAACGTGCCATGCACATTCCACGTCATGAAGCGCACGGGCGCCATCAGCGCCTCCCGGCGAGCCACGTCGCGACGAATTGCGCGCCGGCGCAGACCCCGAGCCAGCCCAGGAATGCGAGTGCGAGCAGCGATATGTTGGACCAGGACGCATTCCTGGCGAGATCTGCGATCTGCGCGCCCAGGACGGCCATGGCGAGAATACCGGGCATCATGCCCAGCAGGGTTCCAGCCATGAAGTCACGCAGGGGCAGCGTGCTCGCACCAGCCACGACGTTCACCACCGAGAATGGCGCGATGGGAATCATCCGGATGACGACGACGGCCAGGATCCCCTTGCCGACAACGCGTTCCTGGATGCGCGCGGCGCGTCGCCCCAGCAGACGCTGCAGGCGTTCTCGGCCGAGGAACCGTCCGATCGTGAACAGGATGAGAGCGCTGAGCAGAACGCCTGCCATCGCGGTGACGAAACCCAGCCAAGGCCCCAGTGCGGCAGCAGTTGCGGCGATGAGCACGAGAACCGGAAAGATGACGAGCCCGCCGACGACGAAGGCTGCGATCGCAAATGGCGGCCCCCAAACGGATTCCGCATAGGCAGACAGGAATGTCGAAATATGGCCTGTGTCGGTGTAATCGCTCAGGGACGTGTACGACCAGGCCATCCCCAGTCCAAGAAGACCCACGGCGATCGAAACGATCCCGATGATGGTCTTCGTACTCCACATGCGAGATGCCGCGCGCTCCAGATGAAGCGGCAGATCAGGATCCGCCACCGGCTGAACCATGGTGGCCAGCGTACTGGTCAGGACCGAAGACTCCACTTTCCGCAACGTCTTTGCCCCCTTCGCCTTCGCTACGTCGTCCAGCAGAGCGAACAGCCGCTGCTCGTCATGCGCGATGGCCTGTTCGTCGAGACCGCAGAAATGAGCGATCAGGCGACGGCGGACCGACACAATGAAATCCCGGTGCTCCTCGGTCGCGGCTTCAAAAATCAGGTCGCATTCGCTGTCGGCTCCCATCGACCGGTTGTTCAGGTTGGCCGAGCCGATCCTCAAGATCCGGTCGTCGACGACCAAGAGCTTGCTGTGCACCATCACGGCGGCTTCCTTCTCCCCGCTGCGCGAGACCGGGTAGACGAAGCGGATGCGATCGGCCACGCCAGCCTCGCTGAAACAAGCGATGAAGGCGCCTCGGCCGTTCTGCATGGCCTGAGATTCCAGCCACGAGGAATGTAGTTTGGGAGCAACGATCAGAGCACGAAGCGACGGAACGCGACGCATCTGCTCGGCCAGTTCGCGCGCTATCCTCGTCGCACTAGTGAACTGGTTTTCGACGTACACGAAGCTCGTCGCCGACCGGATCGCTGCGATCAACGAGCGTTCGATCTCCCTGATCGTCGAGCCTGCAGGAGAGACCACCTCGGTCCTGGCGATCCCGACCGGCAAGTGCTCGGCTTCGACCGGCACATTCGCCGGCCAGCGATCGCCCTTCGGCGCGCGCCGTTCATCGGCCTGTTGGCCGGCCGCGCGCCAGCGTTCCTCCACGAGTTCGAACAGCTGCACCGCGGCATCCCCGTCGACCAGGCATTGGACATCATGAAACGGCGGGTATGGCTTCCGCTGGGGGTCGCAGCGCATTGCGTTGTCGGCGCGATGATCACTCGTGTCCCAGCGCCTGATGGTCAGATCGAGCCCGCCGGCGAACGCCAGTGAACCGTCGACACAGACGATCTTCTGGTGTTGGGCCGAGCCAAACGGAAGCGTGGCGTCCAGATGAAAGCGCACGCGGCCATCCGTGTCGGCGGTGAATTTCGCCGCCGAATTCCATTCCCTCTCAGAGGCGTAAAACGAGACGAAGTCCCAGACGAGGATGTTGATGCGCAAGGCGGGGCGGCGCTGAACCAGCGCGCGCAGGAACGGACCCAGCTCCTCAGGCAAGCCGTCATCCGCCTGTCCGGAAGCTCCGACCAGCCGGGTCCTGCTATGGATATCCCATCCGACGATGTAGACGAGATCCTGCGCCTCCAGCAGCGCCTCCCGCAGGGCCGCAAAATAAGCGGCGGCATCGTTCAGAACCGCCACGCGCTGCGCCTCGCACCGCCGCCACACGGTGTCGCCGGGGATCAGGGTCGATGAACTCTGAAGCAGGTGGACCTCGCAAATCGCGTTTGCGTCTAAACGCGCTGAACGCTCAAGGGGTTCCTCGCCTTCAGGGGAGCTCAACGGGTGCTGCTCGCGGCCAGCGGCAGCTCCGGCGTAGACGCGGCTTTGCCGTCGGCACCGCCGCATGCGTTCGTACCGCCGGCCGGCTGGACGAAGACATCGCTTCGCGCCACGCCGCATTCCTGCACGACATGCTCAACCGCCAGCTCGGCGCCGCGGCGCGTGTCGAATGCTCCGATGATCGTGCTTTCCAAGGCCGCTCTCCGTGGCTGGGTCGAGAGTGCGGACAACGCGAGCCAAGGCCAGCGTTCCTGAAAGCTTGGGACGTGTTCCTCAACAGCGCACAGGAAAAGAAGCGCCACAGTTACGAAGCCACCATCTCGTCGCTCCGGAGAGGTAGCGGACAGCTTGTCGCAGTTGTGCCGAAAATATCACAGACGGAGGCCGACGGCCCCAACTTAAATCTATTCTAGGCGCCGTTGCGATGCGTGCCCACGGTCCTTCGGATAAGGCAGCAGATGGCTGTGTTTCCGGGGGTTACAGAATGCATTTTTTTAAGACTATTGCATCTCGCGCGGTTTTGGCTGGCGCGACAGGTTCGATCATCCTTCTCGTCGAAATTCCGAGCGAAGCTTTCGCGCAGCAACAAGCGCTGCCTCCCGTAACTGTTGAAGCGGCGAAACCATCTGCTCGTCCCGCACGTCCCGCTCGCCGCGCCGCGCGCGCCCCGGCGACGACGCGTCGCATCGCGGCCCAACGGCAAGACGCAGTTCCCGAAGCGGCGCGTGATGGTGGCGCCGGCATCGAACGCGCCAATGGCCCGGTCAACGGCATGGTCGCACGGCAGAGCGCAACAGGAACCAAGACGGACACGCCGATCCTCGAAACGCCGCAATCCATCACGGTGGTGCCCAGACAGCAGATCGAACTACAGGGCGCTCAGTCGATCGGCGAGGCCATTCGCTATACGTCTGGCACGCAAGGTCAATTGTACGGCGCGGCGTCAGTGTTTGACACGGAGGTCAGAGTCCGCGGCTTCATCGCGCCACGTTATCTCGACGGCTTGCGCTTGCCTTACGACACGACGATCCAGTTCGCTCAACCGCGAACTGAGCCTTATGGGCTCGAGCGGATCGAAATCCTCAAGGGACCCGCGTCGGGGATTTACGGCCAAGCCTCACCTGGCGGCATTCTCAACATGGTGAGCAAGCGGCCGACCATCGAGCAGCGCGGAGAAGTCGAGGTCCAGACAGGCAGCTTCGACCGGATCCAGGGCGCCTTCGACGTCTCCGGCCCGATCGACAAGAACCGCGAGTTTCTCTATCGCATCGTCGGCCTGGGGCGCGAGAGCGACACATTTGTCGATAGGAACAAGGAGCAGCGCTATTTTCTTGCGCCGAGCTTCACCTGGCAACCCACTGTCGACACGAGCCTGACGGTGCTCGCCAGCGCACAGCGCGACCGTCTTGACGGCCAGGTCCATGCCTATCTGCCGGCTTACGGCACACTCTTCCCGAATCCGAACGGCCGCATTCCGGCCAGCACCTACACCGGCGAACCGGGGTTCGACAAAATCGGATTCGACCAGGCCATGATCGGTTATGAATTCAGGCATCGTTTCGACGATGCCGTCGAATTCCGCCAGAACCTGCGGGTGGCGTCGGTCGATATCGATATGTTTTCAATGCGCAACGCCGGGACACTCTGCCCGATCGCGGGCGGCCATGTCGCCTGCTATCTCCCGGGTGTCGTGCCTCCCATTGACCCTGCGCAGCGCATCACCCTGCGCGATGCGAATTTCGTCGGTGGCAGCACGAAGAACTTCGCGATCGACAACCAGCTGCAAGCGGATTTCAACACCGGTTGGTTGCGTCATAAGGTTCTGGCCGGGCTGGACTACCAGAAGACCACGGTCGACACCGATTACCGCGGCACCTTCCCCGGCTTCCCGATTGACGTTTACAATCCGGTCTATGGTGCGACGCCGCTGCCGACCAAGGCGACGATGATACCGTTCATCAATACAACGACGAACAAGGACCAACTGGGCATCTACCTGCAGGACCAGATCAAGCTGGATCGCTGGAATCTCGTGCTGACAGGACGTCACGACCACGCGACGGCCGAAACGGTCAACAGGATCGCCAGCGTAAACGTCCCTCAGGATGATTCCGCGTTCACCGGGAGGGTCGGCCTCAACTACGTGTTCGACTTCGGCCTGGCTCCCTACATCAGCTACGCCACCTCATTCGAGCCGGTCGCAGGACTATCGTTGACCTCGGCGACGGGACAGCCCTTCAAGCCCACGACGGGAGAGGGAATCGAGGTGGGTGTCAAATACGCGCCGCCGGGCACGAGGATGCTGTTCACCACCGCCGTGTTCGACATGACCCAGCAGAACGTTGTGGTGAACACGCCGACATTCGTGCCTTTCCAGGTCGGTGCGGTCAGGGTCAAGGGCGTGGAGGCCGACTTCCGCGCAAGCATCAACGACAATTTCGACATCATCGCCGGCGGTTCTCATATCGAGCCGATCGTTCAGGAGCACATCAACCCGGCGATCGTCGGCAAGGATGTCGCGAGCGTGAATCGTGACAGCGCGTTCGTGTGGGGATTTTACAAGTTCACGGGTGGCCCGGTTGCTGGCCTGGGTCTCGGCGGCGGCGTCCGCTACACCGGCGGCGTTTGGGGCGACGATGCCAACCTGATCAGGGTTCCCGGCTATACCCTGGCCGATGCCGTGCTCACCTACGATTTCAGCTATTTGAGACACGATTGGCGCGGCTTCAACCTGCGCATCAACGTCAACAACATCTTCGACACCTATCACGTGACGAACTGCTTTACCGGCCTTGCCTTTTGTGCGCTGGGTCAGCCCCGCACCGTTCTTGCGACGCTGAGCTATCGCTGGGGAGAAACGCCAAAGCCGCCTTTGCTCGTGACGAAGTAGCAGACGAAGGCATAGAGCCATCCTGATGGGGAACGGCGCCTCGCGGCGCCGTGTCGAGACGGAGGAAGAGTTCATTGACGGCAGCGACGCGATCTCTTCGGCGATGGGGCATCATCCACAAATGGACCAGCCTCATCTGCACCGTGTTCATGCTGCTGCTGTGCATTACGGGCCTGCCGCTGATCTTCCATGAGGAGATCGACGACGTCCTGCACAGCAGCGTCAAGGCTGCGGAAGTGCCGCCGGGCACGCCGCCGGCCAATCTCGACCGCCTGCTGGGCAATGCGATGGCCAACGCCCCCGGCAAGGTCCCGCATTTCCTGATCTGGGATCGCGACGATCCCAGTGCCATGTTCGTCAGCGTCGGCCCCACGATCACGTCGGATCCGTCGAAGAACACCCTGATCCGCATGGATCTGCACACGGGCGCGTTCCTCGATGCGCCCGATGTCACGGCACGCTTCACCTACATCATGCTGAAGCTGCACACGGACATGTTCGCCGGGCTGCCCGGCAAGCTTTTCCTCGGCCTGATGGGAATCTTGTTCTGCGTCGCGATCATCTCCGGGATCGTGGTCTATGCCCCGTCGATGCGAAAGCTGAGTTTTGGCACCTATCGCGCACGGCGAACCCGCGTCGTGCGCTGGCTCGACATTCACAACCTCGCCGGCATCCTGCTGGTAGCATGGACGCTGGTCGTCGGCTTCACCGGCGTCATCAACACGTGGGCCGATCTTGTCCTCAAGATGTGGCAATTCGGACAACTCGCGGAGATGACGGCACAGTACCGCGATCGCTCGGTCCCTGAAAAGCTGACGCCACTCAACGCTGCCGTAGACGTCGCCGCGACGGCCGTCCCCGGCATGACGCCGAGCTTCGTCGCGTTCCCCGGGACGCTTTTCAGCAGCAAAAGTCACTACGCGGTCTTTCTGCGCGGTGAAACGCCCTTGACGTCGCGCCTGCTCAAGCCTGCCCTGATCGACGCCGAGACTGGCAAGCTGACGGACGCCCGCGACATGCCCTGGTATGTCTCGACGCTTTTCATCTCGCAGCCGCTGCATTTCGGCGACTATGGCGGCATGCCGCTCAAGATCATCTGGGCCGTGCTGGACGTGCTCACCATCGTCATTCTGTGGACCGGCGTCTATCTCTGGCTCCGTCGCCGCAAATCCGGCGTGTCCGTGGAACGAAGCATCGCGAACAACTCGGCCGTCGAGAACGCCGCATTGGAGGCGTCATGAATTCCCGGGCGGCCCATCGAAGCCTGACGCAGATTTTCGGTGTACCGCTCCTCGTCGCGATTCTCAGCGGCGTGGGACTAGTCTCCGCGCTTGTCGGCGATGGTTGGTGGGATGCAATGTCGTGGTCCGCCCTGGGCATTCCGGCCCTGCTCTATTTTGTCTTCATCTGGCGACGAAGCCCGCGCTGACGCCGTTTCGCGCCGGCCCCCAAGCGCTCGGAACGCGTGGGCATCGCTGCGCGAGGTCCTGCGGAAAGAACGTCAAGTCGCGCGTCAGTGACGCGCAAACTTGAACTGCTGAGTGCCCCGCTCCGTGGGATCCGGGCTCTGCTCGGTGAGGCGAAAACCCTCGTGAGCTCTGATGAAGGCCTGCTCCGAGATCCACTTCCGCTCGTATCTGACAAGCTTCTCCCTGGAAGCGCGCGACTCCCCTGGGCCGTTGTCGCTCAGATACGATGTCTGGACCTCGCGCCGGATCTCGTCGCTGATCGGGACGCGATGCCAGACCAACATGGCCGGCTGGACGGCGCAAAGTGCTCTGACGGTGTCCAGCGGATCCGGAACGTATTGTATGGCCCCGTTCGAATGGACGAGATCGACACCGCCAAGCCAATCGGCCGCTTCCTCAATGCGCTCGAAGAACATCAGCCTGTCGGAGGCTAGCTCCTTGGCACGCCGCACCATGGCTGGCGTTTCGACCACCGCCCATTGAATGTCCGGGGATTGCTGGCACGCCAGCCTGTAGTGCAGCCCGGCGCCTCCTCCGAAATCGAGAACCGTCTTCACGCCGACGACGAGCGGCCAGGCGTGGCCGCCGGGCTTGTGGTTGACCGTCTTGAGAAAGATCGTTTCGACCAGTTCCGGGTTCTCATACCCCTCGATGATCTCGCGGGGCTTGAACAGCTTGCGCGCTACTCTCCGGACGAATTTCATCGGGGTTGGCCTGCTACACTTGTGATCGTGCATGCTGGCTAACACAATCGGGAAACATTCGGAAACATCGCGATATGTCCGATTGTCGCGGCGGGCCGAGTTCCAACGCGGCCAACCGGGCGACGCGTGCATTCAGAACGTGTCCTTACGATGGGGGACCTGCCCGTATTTGACGCCAGTGTCCTAGCGATTCCATGACTGGGAGTGTCCTAGGTTAATTTGACTCCGGCTCGGCTGCGATACGTTCTCAAGGCATTCTAACGAGCCGCCCTCATGACGCAGGATCAGATCGCACCCGTCCGCTGCCTCAAATGCAACGTCCCCACCAAGCTCATTCTTTACGAAACTCTCTGGAGCCCCCACGCAGGCAGCTCCGTCCGCATCTACAAATGCCAGTGCGGGGATCTCGTCTGGGACGATAAGCAAGGCATGGCGAAGAAGCCGGAACCAACAGACGACGCGGACAAGGCTCGGACCGATGAGGCCCGCAAGGTCGTCAACGAGCACGTGGACGATCAGCGCGAGTTGCTAGACAAGTTGCGCCGCAAGATGAACTAAGGCCGCCTCAGCACGTGGCCTCTCCGTTCAGGCTGGCGAGCCGCCACTTCGAGACCGGCGCCCTGTACGAGCTCGCTGCGGGCAATCTCCTTCGCGATCTCTTCCGCTTGCTGGGGCGACCGGTCATGGAGCGCCGGCCCGGGTTCTTGTCGAGCTGCACAAAGGTCGAGAAGCAAATCTCGTAGCGATGGTTCAGAAGCCCATCATCGACCCGTCCCCGCGCTGCGCACTCGAAGCGGAAGCCGGCAGTTCGGTCGATCATCGGCGGCTTATGGCCCGGACCGGAAGCTGGCCGAGTTCGTGTTGAACCATTTGAATTGCGCCCCCGACCAAGGGTCGGAAGGGGGTTCGGGGATATAGCGATCGGCTATCCCGGCCGCTTCGACCAGACGCGATCGGGCGAGTGAAGAAAGCTTTGAGCGCAAAATGATGAGCAATTGAGCTATGCAGAAGCGCTCAAGCTTCAATACAGGGCAATTCGGAGTTGTCGGTCGAAAGACGCTCTTCTTGCTGCTTCTCCTTTTCGCGATCCCCGCGGACGATTGCTCCGCGCAGACACCGCCGCCGCCCGTCGACCAACATGCGTTCGAGCGCGTGTCGCCGACGGTTGTGAAGAGATTGGCGACCCGCTTTTCGCTAGGCGCATTCGCGGGCCGCTTCGAAGAGACGCGGCTCGGTGCGGTTCGCGACGCCGTGGGCGAAGGGACCATCCAACACCAGGGCGACGCTGGAGATAGCATCTATTGGCTGTGTTATCGGCGCGCGCAGCATCGATTGTGGGTCGTGTCCAACGGAGAGATGGGCGGCCCGGACCATCTCGTCACGGAGATCATTGAAGAGCTCACCGAGAAAGACGCCGGGACCTCGGCCGATTGCGCCATCATCCCGGACAAGTTCTCGCCCGTCGTCTTCGACGGCAAGCTGCATTTGGGTATGTCGCGTCGGGAGGTCATCACGGCGCTGGGACCGCCGTCGAAGTCGGAAGCTGCCCGGATGGTGTATTCTCATGCCGGAAAGCTCGCAGACGGTTTCGATGAGACCGCATGGCTCATTCTGCGGTTTCGTGAGGGAAAGCTCGCATCCATGCGCGGCAGCAAGACCACGACGAATTGAGGTGGCCGCTAGGCAGCGTTCATGCTTCACAGCGTGATGCGAGCGCGTCACGCCCGCTCCCGCACGATCCCCATCACCTACCCCAACTTCTCCACCACCTTCGGCGAAAGCAAGCCAAGGGCACTTGGTCATCCACTGCCGACGACGGCTTCGGACGCGGCGCCGGGCGAGCGCAGCGGTCAAAACTGTGCTAAACAACGAAGCCCAGCACCGTCGTCAAGGTTCATATGGAGCACCAAATGGCTTCCTCGCGGGACGACAGCATCGCGGAACGACAGATCGCGGAGGAGCTTTCGCTCCTGACGCGCAAGGCGGAAGGCGTCCCCTCGGTGCAGCCGACCATGGAGACGTCTCGCGCCCAGCCGGCAATGAACCATCGATCGACGAAACAGCCCCGCGTGGCTGTCGTCTGCTCTCTGTTGGCAGCATCCATCGCTGCTTGGTGGTGGTCGTCCTCTCATCCGGCGATGACGGTCCCCTCGGACCCTGCACCTCTGACGCAGCCGCCCCGAGAAGCGGCGGCGCCGAAAGACGCAGCGCCGTCTGCAATCGCCCTGGTTTCCGACTTGACGCAGCAGCTCCAGTCGACGACGCGCGATCTCGTTGCCTTGAGGCAAGAAGTCGAACTGCTCAAGTTCACGCGAGAGAGATTGGTCCACGACAATGAAAATGTCGCGCGCCAACTCAAGGCAAGCCAGGAAGAAATCGCACGCAACAACCGTGTCATCGACGACGTCAAAGCGATCCAGATCCAGATGGCGCGCGAAAACCAAACGCTCACCGATCGCCTCAACGCAAGCCAGGAGCAACTCGCCCGCGTCACGGCCGACGCCTCGGCGCCAAAGGAGATGATGCCTGAAATTACGAACGCGATCCCAGAACAGCCAAGGGTCATGCCTGAAATCCCATTGCCGCGTCCGCGGCAGTCGGCCAATGTCGTCCAGGCGCCAAAGCCGGCGCCAGTTGCCAAGCCGCAAGCCACAAAACCGCAACCGTCGTTCGCGTGGCCATGGTCGCGCTAGGGCCAGATCGTTACGGCGTCGCGTATTGAGATCGCATCGCTGACCGCGCTGCACCTTGTGCGGATCGCTCGACGCCGACGGCGCGTCCTCAGCACAGAGCATCAGCCGGCGTCTGTTGTGGCTCGCGATCGAATGGGGGCTGGAGCGAGCTCCGAAGGTCGGAAACGCGCCGAGCGACGAGCTGTGCGACTATTGCCGGAAGCACGGGATCAGCTTTGACTGGATGCTCTGCGGGGACCTAACGGGCCTCCAGGCCATGACGCACCGCCGGCTGGAGCGATACCGATCTCGGGCCCGCCGGTTCGCCGGCGGGCCCTTTGGTGAAACCCGCGCCGCCGGGCACCCGTATCTCGCAGATGCCGGATATGGATAGCAATGAGCGGGCCGAACTTGCCAAGCAGTTGGAGGAGTGTTGCCGCAGATTGCGGCTGCTGACCGAAGCCCGCAGACAGGTTGAGGCACACTTTGCCGACCTAAGTCGGCGACGAAGTGAACAGGGCGATTGAGGTCGCCTCAGATCGCGATGCGCTTTCCGGAGAAGTGCCACGAACGGCGCAAATAGATGGGCTGAAAGAAGCGGACGCGCCCTCCTCCCGAAGCATTGTCACCGCTCACGAAATGTGCGCGCACTTACCAAATTGGCTAACCGTCGGATTTATATGGCGGTGGAAATCGTCACGGATAGGCATCGTTACCTTGGTCGGCTACCTCTCGGAAGCGGACACAGCGGCGCTTTAGCCCATGGTCAGCCATGGACCCATCAGCGGACATTGGCCGCTCCTCAGTCGCCCAGTTCGTTAGACCCCTTCGCCTGTTGGTCCAGCCTGTCCTCAAGCCAGGTCGAGATTGCGTTTGGCGGAATGACCTGTTTGGGCATGTGTGGATTGAGGGTGCCCGCTATCACGACCAGTCCCTGATCGATCTTCTCTTTCGCAAACAGCTTGGCTTCCGTCTCCGTTTCAAAAGTCTTGGTCAGCCGAGGATGTCTTGGCTTTGGCAACACCCCTCTACTTTGCACCTCGAAAGTCACGTACCAACTGTGTCTCATCGATTGCTCAACATGCAGCGGGTCGCAAAGTTGCCTAGCCGGAAAATGCTCCGTTCGTGAGCCGCAACACGGCATCACCGGCGCACTCCAACTCGATTAACACCCCCGTTTAAGTTGCCACCCGCGTTATGACGGACCGCAGCGCGCGCCACCGGACGAGGCCTGAGTACCACACCAGCCCGCGCGACGCAGCCCGCTGGGTAGCCAACGTATGTGCAGTAGATCACCGCGTGAGCCGGTGCCGGGCTGAGAGAGAGACCTCCGAGCCCCAGCAGAACGCTGGCCGCAAGCCCTAGAGCTGTTCTCGATCCAATCGATAGACGCTTCCCGTTCATGGCAATCCTCCCGCAGTTGCGAACTGAAAGGCGACTGAAGTCGCCTTTGTGTTGCTGACATTGCGTGAGCGTCGGGAAAAGTTGGCTTGATCTGAATCAACGGCGGATATGAAAGTCAAGTGATCGGTATCGCGGTACACCCCCAAGGTGAATGTCGCTCCGAACGGCAGACATACCGTAGCGATGCGCGCATCCATGACATAGATCAAGCTGAAGGCCGCAAAGCGAATAGACTTTTTGAAGGTGGGCAGTCCAGCAAAGGAGGCAGTCATGATTTCCCGACGGAAGCTTCTTTCTTCTTTGAGCTTGGCGACTGCAATAGCCGCGCTCCCGAGCATGCTGATAGTGCCCGACGCGGAGGCGCAGACCGCTGGCATGGAAAGGCGCCAAGATCGGCGTGAGGGGCGCCACGAGCGCCGAGAAAACCGTCGTGACGCGCGCCAAGTGCGCCGCGAGGGTCGCCGTGACGCGCGCGAAGTGCGGCGAGGAGGCACACCGGGGACGGCAGATACGACTGCGCCGGGAGTTACGACGGGAACAGCTAAGTAGCTGAGCGTCATGGACCACTAGGTCATCATCTCGCTCGCAGTCCCGGCGCAGCTTCTGGAGTAGTCGCGTGCATGATGGTCGAGACGCGTGGCACGCTGCATCCTTCTGCCCAGCGGGCCGCGCGCTCCGTCGTGAACCTTTCGGCGCGCGCCCGCGCGGTCGTTGGGGGCCTTTGGACCGTGTGGAAAGAGCGGGGACCGCGCGACCGCGACACTTGTTTCCGCTGACTCCTTGCGCACGGTTGTGTGCATAGCTCCTCGAGTCACAGCTTGAAGTCACCAGGCAGGGTCAACGAACTTGATCTTTGTCAATGTCGGCATCAACCGACTGGCGTCCTTAGACTGGCCTTCCTTATGCAAAGGGGGGCGACAGCATGGGAGCAAAACGATGAAGCAGACGGCTTTCAGAAATTTTGCAATTGCAACTTCGACTATCGCTTTTGCGGCACTGTTCACCGTTGATTGGTCTGAGCAACGCGGGATCTCGCTGTCAATTGAGAGTGCCCAAGCGAGGCGACTCTATGTCAGCCCGTATCCCTATAATCGCTACATACCCGATCAGACCGGTCTGCCCTGGTACGCAGTGCGGGCCTACTACGCTGGCGGCCCCTGGTGTGGGGTCGGCGGCAGGACCGGGTACGGGTACGGCACGACGGTTGGAGTCTTTGGACGTGCTTCCTATACCTGCTACGACGGTTGGGATAGCTATGCGAAACTCAACGGCATAGGTTGCACGCCCGGCAACCTGATCAAGGGCGGTGACGGCATCATGTACGTCTGCCAGTAAGCACGCGGACCACGAGGAGAGGCGGCGCAATCGCCGCCTCTTTCAATTTGAAAACGCTGCCCGTTCTTGCCGTGACGAGCTCGTTGGTTCGACCAGCACCATCGAAGAGACCTCGTTGGCAGCGTCAGAGTCTCTGCCTCATCCGATCTCGCAAGCCCCTCGTCTATCCTTGATCTAGCGCAATGCCACCCGGCGGTGAGGCGGCATTTTTCCAGCATGGGGCAAGCCAGTAGTGGAGCAAGTTCATGAGACAGACGCATCTGACAAAACTTGCAATTGCGGGCTCAACTGTCGCATGCGCGACACTGTTCTCGTTTAGCTGGTCTGAACAACGCGGCGTCTCTTTGTCCGTGGAGAATGCCCAAGCGCGGGTTGGTCGGCCACTGACCCCAGTGAGCGTTGCAGGTGTTGCTCGCCGGCAGGATCGGCGGGCTGCGTACGGGTATGGAGCCGGCGTCGTCGGTGCTGGCGTCGCCGGCGCGGCCGCCGTGGGAACGGCTGCTGCCGTGGCGGCCACATCCCCCAACTGGGGATGGGGAGTCGGCTATGGAGTTACGGGCGTGAGTCCCTACAGAGGTGGGCCTTCCTACACAGGCGCCGGCAACTATGGATATACGGGCGGAGCCATGGCAGCTAATGCCTACTATCCTGCGTCCACAGCCAGCGACAGCAGTGGCTGGTACATAACTCCCGCCGGCATGGCCTGCACATCGGGGACTTTGGTCAGAGGCGCTAACGGCATGCCGTTCCGCTGCCCGTAAGACAAAGCGCGTAAAGCGGACATGGACTTCGGCCCGTCAGGGTATCAGCGACGTTACTGCACCCCGATCTAAAGGGTCGCGCGAACAAGTGATGGTGCGCAAGGCAACGGAATTGGTTCCATGCCCGGCACACGGATCAAGGGCGACGACGGAACCATGCACGTTAGTCAGCAAGGAAACGCACAGCGACTAGGAGGCGGTCCAAACGGCCGCCTCCAGATCACACTCTTTCTGGTCCTGCATGCGGATTGATGTTGCCTGCGGAGCGAGCGCGCGAGCATCAGTGCGCGCGCTTGGCGTTCCCTCAGAAAAATACACAACAGGCGTGCTCTGATCGTTCGCCACAGAAAGGGGCAAACTCCCTGTGATCGCGCTCATCATCGCAACAAGAACCAGACTTCGCTCGGCAGCTTGCTCAGCGAAGTTCTGTTCAACACCGAAGAACGGATAGTAGGCTCAATACCGCTGACATCGGCGAGACGGAAACATCATCCGCAATCTGGGTTGAAACAGTTCAGCATTTTGCCCCACTCACCAGCACAGCTGACCATTTGGCGTAAAAACTTCTTAAGCCAAAATCACAGGCGCCTTCGCAGTTGGAAGTTGATCCCACGTTCGCCCGTCTAACACCCGACCGGTTTGCTTCTTTTGCACTCCAGACCACTGCCTAAAGTGGAAGGCAACGCCCGCGTCTACGCATTGATCCCGAATAGATCGTACCCAATCGGGGTCCATCGGGCGCGCGGGGGGCGGACTGTGCTGTCCAGAGAGGTGTAGACCCCCAGTCCCCACCTCTTAAAAGCGTCCGACCCGTCTCACTGGCGGGTTGCTACCCCCCGGCTGCCTCGTCCGACACGGGGCATGGCTGTAGCAGGCCAAACCAGTGAGCAAGAACCATGAAAAACAGTGCCCAAAAGGCTCTTAGGGACCCTCAGGAATCCTTTGCCGCGCTCGCGGTCGCCCTACCCTCCCATTGGCATCAGGCCGTCATACGGCTCGCCAAAGCCACCGAGCGGGTGGAAAGGCGATGGATGAGATGGGCTTTGCAAGACCCCGATGACCTTCCAGCGCAAGATGCGCCAGATGGTCGATGACCTGCTGGTCCTGCTCGACGGCCAGGATGATCCAGACCTCGAGCCCACGGCCGGCGGCTCCTGCGACGACGAATACGAGCCGGAGGAGACCGAGCCGTCCCTGGGCAGCTTCGATCGCATCGTCAACCAGGAGCATGCTTGACGCGGCGCCTACTCCGCCCACCTTGAGCAGGACGACTGCGACCGCGAGGAGGACGATCCGGACGAGGTGAAGCAGCAGCCGCTGGTGATGGCATGAAGGAAAATTCTTCGCACCGCCGCCACGCCATCCAGCTTGCCAGCCAACTACCGGACGGGACCGAGGACGCCATGATCATTCTGCGCCTAATGACGCAGCTTGTTACTGACTTCCTCGACGCTCCCGAGCCGGCGCAGAAAACAGCCCCTGTGGTCGTGCGGATCGGAGGCAACGAATGCGCCTGAGCCGTCTTTTGCTTAGCCGGGTCTGCTTCAAGCTGAGCCTTGGTCTTGCAATGGCCGGTACGGCTATCAGCGGGCTTGATCGCTTCGCGGCGCCATCGTTCCCGCTGTACCACTACTGACGACCGAGGCCCGCCGGTTCACGCTGGCGGCTGTCCTACTAGTCTCGAAATAGAACGCTGCCGGGCTCGAAATATATGTCCCGGCAGCGTTTCATTCTCAAACTGAGCGCTGAAATCCCAGTTGGTTTCGACTTTGCAATGGCCATGCCACAGGTTTGTGACACGCGCCCGCCGGTTCACGCTGGCGGGCCTTTACCAACGAAAAGCCCCAGCCGCTGTCTAGAACGGTTGAGGCTAGTCAATGTTACTGCAAGCGTCAGCTTAACGG
The DNA here is from genome assembly GCF_011602485.2 of Bradyrhizobium sp. 1(2017). Taxonomy (NCBI): domain Bacteria; kingdom Pseudomonadati; phylum Pseudomonadota; class Alphaproteobacteria; order Hyphomicrobiales; family Nitrobacteraceae; genus Bradyrhizobium; species Bradyrhizobium sp. 1(2017). The sequence goes on from NZ_CP050022.2 coordinate 4,180,699, forward strand.
GATCAGCTCTCATCGGTTCCTAATGGAATCAAGTCCGCTATCCGGTAGTTTTTAAGCATGGTGGCAAACATCGGTGATGAGAACGCCCGATTGCGCTCCCGCCTTCCTCTCACGGAAAGGAGCGCGCCATGATGAAGCGTCGGCGCCGTTTCAAGCAAACGCTGTTGTTGGAAGACCGTCTGACCGCAGAGGCCGTCCGCTTGCGTGAAAAGGCTCAGGAAGCGCCCCCAGGTTCGAGCGAGAACAGTTGCTACGGCGGGCGCGTCAATGCGAAACCGGCTCGCACATGAGCGAATGGCTGCGCTCGGCCGGCTTGCAGCCGCCAAAGTAGGACTACAACCGCACAACCGGATAAATCATCCTAAGGTTGCGGATTGATCAAATCCAGAACAACGTGAGCCCTCAGCCAGCGGCCTCTTTCTTCCCGCTGGCGGTTGCTCTTGGCTTTGGTGGTACGGCCAGCGAGCCAACAACCTAGCCGCCTCTTTGATCTCGGTGTCCGAGGAGATTCCCAGTCGGGATAGCAGACGCTCGCGCTGAGCGGCGATCTGATCCCGCCTTCCCCGATCTCGCTTGCGATCTGCCCGTCCGGCTTACCGCCGGCGAGGCGCCTTAGGAGCCTTTTTTCTCGGTCTGACAGAATGATTACGTTTGGCACAAACTGCACTTCATTGCCGAACTTTCCCGAGTCTATATTACACCAATGTGGGGTGAAATTGCTTACCGAGTATTCGTGATTGTGGTCGGCATGATGCCGCCGGCGCTTTTGGCCGTGGCGCTATTTATGTGAGATTTGGGCGACCCATCCGCCGCGCCATCTCTCATTGATCTATCGCAAAAAGCGCACGTAATTCGGACGTAGCCTCCCACCCAGGGAGGCAACGATGCAGCCTTGGATGCAGCCTTGGATGTTGCATGTGCTGGCGTGGGCAACTGCGGCCTTGGGCTTAGCCGCCATCATTTCCATGAGCCTGTAAGCCCGCGTCAGTCGGCGGCGTCTTTAGTGTCTTCGCTCGATTGCGAACGCCGACGCTTCACCCGCTCTCTCCAACAGATGATGACAAACAGCACAGCGCCAATCATGGCCTGGCCGGCGAAGGCAACCAGCAGCGATCGAATGAGCACGGTGCTATTCGATCGTTGTACGTTCGTTTGTGCGCTGTTCGGCGTGCCTCGGCTTAAGTAATTGATTTGGCTTAATTTTTGGCGGAAGGGGTGGGATTCGAACCCACGGTACCCTTGCGGGCACGCCGGTTTTCAAGACCGGTGCCTTAAACCACTCGGCCACCCTTCCAAGCCTTGAAATTGTTTAGCTTTTCATCGCTTCGCAGGGAACATTCCGTGGACCCTGACCGCTTTGCTCCCCAACATCGTCGGTGCGCTTGTTTATGGCGGCGCGCATGGCGACGTCAACCGCCGCGGCGGCCTCCCCCTGCATGTTCCGAATCGATTGGCCGTGGATATCCATGGTGATCTTAATCGGGGAATGGCCCAGCCACTTCTGGATCCAGCCCTGTGATTGGCGTGCGCGTCGCGCATCTTGCGCAGCGTCATGCCCCATTCGCCGAGGAAGGCAGACATCACATGCGTGAGGCTGCGAGGCTGCAGAGGACCGGAGATCCCGAGGACGAGGAATCGCTCGTCGAGGATTTCCCCTAAAGCGGTGCATCCCTGACGACGCACCGGTGGACAGCGCCTATGGGATGACAGAGGTCGCGTGGACGCCATTCGACGACGCCCCGCCTCGGCCGCCACGGACTGACCCAGACCGCGCCGAGTCGGCGGGGCCGCGTCGTCCGATTCCGGAAGCGGCGAACGTCCTAGTGCAGCACCCGGCCGGCCTCGGCGAGCCGGACTCTTTCTCTCAACTCATCGAGCTCTTCGATCGCATTGAGCAATCTCATCAGTTCGCGGGCCATATGTGCCAAACTGGGCTTTGGACGCCGCGAGATACGAATACGCTGTCCCATCGGTGCACGCCTCCATGCTGAGGAGGTCCACATCGCAAGGAGCGTGCCGCCATGAAGGGGGATATGCTTAACGCAAATCAGCTGATGATGGCGGTTGGGCGTGATCTCGCGCGGACAGGCTCGCCGGTTCACGCCAGGCGAGCTAACTCAAGGTCAACGGCCGATAGGTGCACTTAACGCTGCACGCGTTGAGAACCGGCTGGCTCCCGGGTCGGCGGGTCTTTCCTGGTTGCTGTAAATTCCGGATGGTCAGCATCCCGAAAATCAAGGCCCGGAAGAAGCAGGTGTAGATAACTTTCGCGCTCGCGCGACGTCTGGTTGCCGGCTCCGTCTGTTCACTCCAAGCTGTGGCCCTGTGTGAGTCGGGGGGACCCATGGAGCGGAAGCCATTTGAGAGCATGCCTCTCGAAGAGCTGTGGCAACTCCACAGCCTCGTTAATGATATCCTCGCCGCCAGGCTTCTGGCGAAGAAGGACCAACTGGAACGACGCCTGGAGCTGCTCAACCGAGAAGAGAAAGCTCGCCATTAGCGCCGCCGCGACCGGTCCGCCGGTTGATGCCGGCGGGCGCGAAGACGTCAGTACCGGTCATGCGGATCTTGCGGACAGGTCTTGTTGCCGTAGGTGTCGATCCCTGCCCCACGCCGTCGGTAGCGCGTCAGATCTTCGGACCGAACATGCCGCCCGCCGTCTTCATCGCAGACTCGCTCATGGCCCGCGCCTGTTCGGTTAGCGCTCGCATCTGGTCCTGGAAAAAATCGGCCTGAAGCTTGAGCGCGTCCTGCATGTCTTTGGCATTGATCAGCTTGTCGCCGAGATCGAACGTCGCGCCGACGTTGCGCCGCATGAACGTGCAGAAATCCTTTGCCTGGTTCGCGATCGGCAGTGGCGACGAGCCGAGTCCTCGCTCCAGCAGGTCGAAATACTCTGTATTGGCCTTGCGCACGCGCTCGAGCGCCCCGCTCATTAACGCACGCACGCTTTCGGCAGACGTATTGATTTCGGCCATGTTGCCTCTCCTTTCACAAGGTTGGGGTTATGCGGAAAGTCCTCCGAACCAGGCGCCGAAATAGCCGGCATAGAGTGCCGGCCGTTCGAGATTCATCGAGTGTCCGATGCCGGGCACGATCACGAGGCGGCAATCCGGCATCGCTTCGGCCATGACGCGAAGGTCAGCCGGAGGAATCCAGCCGTCCCATTCGCCCCACAGCACGAGATGCGGATGCCGCAAGTCCGGCATCCGGCGCTCCAACTCGCGGCTTTCCTTCTCCCGCGTGAGGTTGAGCGGGGTCCCGATCCAGATGCCTTCGGAGACGCCAAATGTCTGATCGATGATGCGGTCGAACAGTGCCTGAATCTCGGCCAGTCCCTCGCGGAAACGCGGGACTGCATTCGGAGCCATGCTCTCGGGCACGAACAGCGAGGACGCCGCGGTTGCCATGATCGTCCGCGTCAGCTCCTTGCTCGCCATCATGGCGCGGAACAGGCCGATCTGATCGGCATTGAAGGTCATTCCCAGCGGTGTAACCGGATCGAGCGCGAACACGCGGCCGAAGCGTTGCGGCTGCATCAGGAGCATGCGGGCAGCGATGATGCCGCCGGTCGAATGCGTCGCGAGATGGCAATAATTGATATCGAGCGTATCGAGCGCGGCCAGCAGGTCCGTGGCGTGCTGCTGCATGGAGTAGTTGGCATAGTCGGCAGACGGCTTCGGTCGGTCGCTGTCGCCGCAGCCGCGCCAGTCGATGGCGATGACGCGCAGCCCCGTCGGAAACATCGGCGCCGCGAGCTCTATCCAGTCCTTGCTGGCGAGATTGCCATGGATGAAGACGATTGTGACATCGCCGCCTCCCCACTCCCGCCAGCCAAGCTGGACCTCGCCCGCCTGCACCCTTGGCATCAGCAATCCTACTTGTTGAGTCCGGCCGTCGGCGCTGCGCCCGGAGGGCTCGGCGCCACCGGCAGGGCCGACACCACGGCCCCTTTGATCATCCGGTCGATCCCCGCGGGCGACGATGTGTCGACACCGCCCCTGGTGACGAAGTCGACGACGTCGACCGGGTACTCGACGGGATTGTCCGTGTGGATGAAGTGTCCGGTGTCCGGATAGATCTTCAGGATCGGCCGATTGCCGGCATTCGTCATCCGCGTCATGAGCGGCGAGATCACGTCACGTCCGAGATCCGTCAGCCCGTTGAAGGCGGGCGTCGGAATGAACGGCTCCTTGTCGCCGAAGGCGAGGAAGATCGGCGCCTTGATCTGGGTGACCCGTTCATAAAGGTTCTTCGGATCGTCTTGCTGAACCTCGGCGCCGATGGTGTGGATGTCATAGATGAAGACGTTGCACCACTGCTCGAGCTCCTTCGGGTTTCCCTTGGTCAGCCCGACGCGCTGTTCGGTGTGGAGGCGGGCATATTCGCTGTCGTTGAAGAAGTAGCCGCTCTTGGCAGCCGACACCGCACCGGTGTCGGGGTCGCGCTTCTTGAAGTAGAAGAAATCGCGAATGTTCTGTTCCGAACGCCCGATCTCGGCCGCCAGGATGCCGGTCTGGTCCCACGTCGCCTTCCACTTGTCGAAATCGTGCTCGAAGGCCGGATCGAACAGCTTCGCCTTCTTGTCCTTGGCGATGGTGATCTCGCGCGGATATTCCTCGAGACCCGACGGGGCTTCCAGCGCGAGGCCCTGCACCGTGTCAGGCCAGGTCAGCGCATAGCCCACCACGAACTGGCCGCCCAGCGAATGGCCGAGATAATACGCCTTCTTGACGCCGAGCTGGTTGACGACGAGGTCGTAGATCACCTCGCGCATGTCCTGCATGCTGCGCGCCGGGCTCTTGTCGAGATTGCCGGGTCCGGACATGCCGTAGTGCGGCAGGTCGGGCACGACCACGCGTAGCCCGTTGCGCAGGGCATATTGCATGATGTTGCCGTAATGCCCGCCGAAGGCACCCTTGCCGTGGATGATGACGAGCACCTTCGGGTTCCTGTCGGTCCCGTTGTATTCGTCCATGTAGCCGATCTGCCAGGAATTGCCGCTCTTGTCCTTGGCGTCGGCGAACTTCACTGGATAGGGATAGGTCACGAAATCCTTCCAGAAGGACTTTTGCGGATCGATCTTTTCGGCAACGCCCGGCACGCGATAGTTCTTGTCGACGAATTTCTGCGCGCGATCGAGGCTCGCAACGTCGTCCATGAAGGCGACGAATTTCGGATCGTTCTTGCGCTGGTTGATGATCGGGAACACGCCGTAATGAGCGACCGGGCTTTCCTGCGCGATCAGGTCCGCACCGGGAACGCGGTCGACGGCCTTCTGTGCCAGCTTGAAGTTGAGCCAGAGATCATTGGTGATGTGCATCACCAGCGTGCGCGCCTGGATGCGGCCGAGATAGGGATTGATGTTGTGCGTCTCGCCGACACGGTTGCGCCAGACGAGATCGACCGCATCATAGAGCTTGGCGCGGTTGATGACGTTCAAGGCCGCCTTCTCGTTCGGCGGATCCCAATAGAAGATCTCGGGCTGCACGGCACCCCAGTTCTGGCCGGTGCGATAGGCGAAGTCGTAGCCGGTCATGCCGAGGATCGACCAGCCGAACGCCACGCCGGGCACCGGGTGCTTCTCCTTTGGCAGCTTGTAATAGTCACCCTTGCTCGCCTGCCAGACCGGATCGGCTTCGATCGCGGCCGTCATCATCTGGAACGTCCAGTTGCCGACGGGGTCGTCGCCGTCTGATTGCGTGGTGCCGCCGATCGGCATCAGGCCGCCGATATATTCGGGGTGCATGACGCCCCAGACATAGGTCTGCGTGCCGCCCATGGATACGCCCGTGACCAGCGCGACGCGCGCGACCTTCAGCTCGTCGCGCAGCAGGCGGTAGTTTGCCTGCACCATGTCGTAGTAGCTGTATTGCGGAAACTTGATTCCGAGCCCGTCGGACGGCTTGCTCGCGCCCCAGGTGCCGAGCGGATCGACCATGATGACGTAGTAGCGGTCGGTATCGATCGGCCTGCCCGGGCCGATGATCGGAACGCCGCCCGACAGGGCAGCGCCCTTGACCCACTGCTCGTACATGTCGGTGGAGTCGCCGGAATAATAGGAGTTGATCACAACCGCATTGGTGATCTCGCCGGCGGCGTTGCGCCGGGCGTTGCCGATGGCGATGTAGGCGGTGCGCAGCTTCCCGGCGCCGAGCGACTCGAGCGTGACGCCACCCTCGCCGCCATTCTCCCATTTGGAGGGATTGGACAGGTCGTACTTGCCGCCGAGGCGGAAGTTGGCGATCTCGTAGGTCTTTTTCAGCCCGTCATGCTGTACCTGCGATGAGCGGCGGGTGAAGGGCTGTGCGACTGCGAGAGCGGTGCCGACCAGCAATACGATCAAGCTGACGAAGCAACGCTTCAAGATATCGGTCCCGGTCATGGCGGACTCCTCCCCTTTACGCCTCCTTGAAACGCTAGGAAGGACGGCACAGGGAGCTTTGATCTAACTCAACGGAATCCAGCCGCGGACGTTGAGACTCGCAGGCATCGGAATGCGGGTAGTCTTTGTGCGATGCCTTTCCTCAGCCACGGCTCATATCAGATCCGCTATGAGCTCGACGGGCCGACGGGCGCGCCAGCCTATGTGCTGGTAAACGGACTGACACAATATTCGGAGCTTTGGGCCGCCTATCGCCAAGCGCTGCTGGCGCGAGGCTTTCGCGTCGCGACCTTCGATCTGCTGGGACAAGGCGGCTCCGATAAGCCGACCCTGTTCATCAGCCAGGACGACCAGGTCGCCGTGCTGCGCCGTTTGATCGACAAGCTCGGCGACGGCCCGGTCTTCCTGAGCGGTATCAGCTTCGGCGGCCTGATTGCCCTCCGCTATGCCATCGAGCATGGCGAGCGGCTGTCCGGACTGGTACCGATGAGCTGCTTCGCCGAGCTTTCGCCGCAGCTTCTGCTTCTCGGGAGCGCCCTGCGGACCGGCCTGATCCTGGGGGGAACGGGCTACCTGCAGGATTTGCTGCTGCCGATGAACCTGTCGGATGAATGGCTGAAGCCGCTGCTCGACAAGCTCGACAGGGTCAAACGTCAGGGCTGGCTGGTCAACGACGTCTACGCGCTCCAGAACCTGATGGATTCCTTCCTCGACTTCCAGCCGCTCACGCCACACCTGTCGGCGATCACGGCTCCGACCATGATCCTCAATGGCGAGTTCGACTTCCTGACGCCGCGGCATCTTCACGAGACCCTGCGCGTCGAGATCCGCAACAGCTCGCTGGTGATCATTCCCAGGGCGTATCACGCCTTCACGCTGGAGAAAGGCGCGCTGACGGCCGATCTGCTCGCGCGCTTTGCCGACGACGTGCTGGCCGGCCGCTGGCGGGGCAATCAGGCCGTCTGGGTGGCGCCGGACGAGCCCGGCGGCGAGCTCACGCTGTTTCCCGACGGCTACGACCATCTGCGCGCCATTCCCCACAAGAGGACGCCGGCATGAGCGGCATGCTCGGTCCTCTCGACTCCGAGGGTCGCGTTCCGCCGCGCCAGCAGACCCGGGTTGCAGCATTCCTGATCTCGGCGCATGGCGCCCTCGCCCGGCAGCTCGCCTTCACGCTGCCCGTCAGGCTGGACGCGGCATGGCAGACCGAATTGAACGCGCAGTTCTACCGCGAGACCGAGATCGTCGCGCTGCTGATGCGCGCCACGTCCTGGGTGCCGGATCTGGCCTTGGGACACATGGTCGCGGCCTGGGAAGCCGCCTGGTGGCCTGCGCCGATCGAAGGGATCGCAGACCCTCGCCTTGTCCAGGCGGTTCATCTCGCAACGCTCGCCCATGCCGTGCATGCCGGCATCCGGCCGGCTGCGCTGCTGCCGGTCGAGGCCAATGCGCAGGATCCCTTTGTGACGGCGCTGCGACGTATCGAGTTCGAGAGCAGCCGGCTGCTGCAGGCCCAGATTCTGTTCCTCAAGGGCAGCGATCTTGCGCCGCATCGGGCTGCAGTGAGTGCGGCGCTGGAGCAACGTCACGCCGGCGTTCGCAAGCTCTGGTGCGAATTGCAAGGGAGCATCGGTATCGACGCATCCCGTGCGGAATGATCGGAAGCCTTGACGCAGATCAAAGGCGGGGAATTGCCGGGCGCCAACATCCGCCGCTGCCGCCTTCTGCCATCGTCGGCCGAACCCGGAGTTTCAATCATGAAGGCCGTTTCCGTCGAAGAAGCCGTTGCGATGATTCCGGCGGGCGCCAGCGTCATGGTTGGCGGCTTCATGGGTGTCGGGACGCCGGAGCGTCTGCTCGATGAAGTCGTGCGCCAGAAGAAGACAGGGCTGACCCTGATCTCCAACGACGCAGCGACGCCCGGAAAGGGCGTCGGGAAGCTGTTCGATCATGCCTTGGTGTCAAAGCTGACCGCAACGCATATCGGCCTCAATCCGAAGGCGCAGCAGCAGATGCTGGCGAACCAGATCGGCGTCGATCTCGTTCCGCAAGGCACCTTCGTCGAGCGCATCCGCGCCGGCGGATGCGGGCTCGGCGGCGTGCTGACGCCCACGGGCGTCGGGACCCTGGTCGCCGAAGGCAAGCGTCAGATCGAGATCGACGGCAAGCCATTCCTGCTGGAAACGGCGCTGCGCGCCCAGTTCGCCCTCGTCCACGCCTTCCTCGCCGACTATATCGGCAACCTCGCCTACGCACTCACCTCTCGCAATTTCAATCCGGTCATGGCGATGGCGGCCGACACCGTCATCGTGACGGCCGAAAACATCGTTCCCGTAGGCGTGATTGCGCCCGATCACGTCGTCACCCCCGCTCCGCTCGTCGACTATCTCATCACCAACGGGTGACATCATGGATCCCCAGACCATCATCGCCCGACGCGTCGCCAAGGAGCTGAAGAGCGGCAATCTCGTCAATCTCGGCATCGGCATTCCCACCCTGGTCGCGAACTACGTGCCGGCGGATCTGAAGGTGTTTTTCCAGTCAGAGAACGGGCTGATCGGCACGGGGCCGATCCCCGAGCAGGGCATGGCGCATCCGACGCTCACCGACGCCGGCGGACGTCCCATCAGCGCGCTGCCCGGCGCCTCGACCTTCGACAGCGCGATGTCCTTCGGACTGATCCGCGGCGGTCATGTCGATGTCACGGTGCTCGGCGGCCTGCAAGTCGACGCGCATGGCCATCTCGCCAACTGGATGATCCCCGGCAAGATGGTGCCGGGCATGGGCGGCGCCATGGACCTCGTCACCGGCGCCAAGCGCGTCATCATCGCCATGCAGCACGCGGCCAAGGGCAAGTCGAAGATCGTGGCGAAATGCTCGCTGCCGTTGACCTCGGCGCGGCCCGTCGACCTTGTCGTGACCGACATGGCCGTGATCGGCTTCCCCGGTGGCAGGGCGACCCTCATGGAAACGGCGCCCGGCATCAGCGTCGGCGAGGTCATGGCTGTCACCGAGGCCGAGCTGGCCATTCCCGACAGCGTCCAGGAAATGAGACTTTGAGCAGAGCGAATTTGAGCAGAGCGATCATGCGCATATTTAGCGACTTCAGCGAGATCAAATCCGCCATCGGCACCGAGATCGGCGCCAGCGACTGGATCGAGATCACCCAGGCGCGCATCAACCAGTTCGCCGAAGCGACCTGCGACGAGCAATGGATCCATGTCGACCAGGAGCGCGCCGGCAAGGAGATGCCCGGCGGCAAAACCATCGCCCATGGCCTGCTGTCACTTGCTCTGGCGCCGCTGTTCATCCGCTTGGTCATCGGCCTGAAGGGCCTGCGCAACACGCTGAACTACGGCGCGGACCGGATCAGGTACCTCGCCCCGGTGCCGGCGGGCGCAAGACTGCGCGGACGCGTCACGGTCGCCGAAGCCGAGGACGTACCGCCGGACGGATTGCGCGCCAACTATCATCTCGTGATCGAGATCGAGGGCGGCAAGAAGCCCGCCTGTATCGCCGAGTTGATCGCCCTGCACTATCGCTGAAGCGACATGTCGGAAAACAGCCCCATGCAGCGCGCATGCGTGATCAATCGATGATGTGATATCCGCCATCGATATAAAGCACACCGCCGGTGATCAGCTTGGCGCCGTCGAGTGCGAGAAAGGCGGTCGCGTTGCCGACATCGTCGATGCTGACCAGACTGCGCGACGGCGCCTTGGACTGCGCCTTGTCCATGAGTTCGTCGAATTCAGGAATCCCCGACGCGGCGCGGGTCGCAAGCGGCCCCGGCGAGATCGCGTGCACACGGATGCCTTTCGGGCCCAGTTCGGCGGCGGCATAGCGAACCGAGGCCTCGAGCGCGGCCTTCGCCACACCCATGATGTTGTAGTTCTCCACCACCATCTGGCTGCCGTAATAGGTCATCGTGAACATCGTGCCGCCGTTCTTCATCAGGGGTTCGGCAAGATGCGCCATCCGCAGGAACGACCAGCAGGAGACGTCCATCGTCTTCAGGAAGCCGTCGCGGCCGACGTCGACGACGCGGCCGTGCAGTGCTTCCTTGGGCGAAAAGGCGATGGAATGCAGCAGGAAATCGAGCTGTCCCCATTCCGACTTGATGCGCTCGAACACGGCTTCGGTCTGGCCTTCGACCATGACGTCGAGCGGCATGAAGATCGGCGCTTCCAGCGCCTGCGCCAGCGGCTCGACGTGTTTCTTCGCTCGGTCGTTGAGATAGGTGACGGCGAGATCGGCGCCGAGCGCGCGGAACGCCCTGGCGCAACCCCATGCGATCGATTGGTCGTTGGCGATACCGACCACCAGGCCCTTCTTGCCCTTGAGGGCGACCTTGCTGTCCGGAAATACTGGGATCATGACACCCTCTCACTTCTGGGATTGGGAGAATGGCCATTCATCAGCAGCGACAGAGTATGCTGCGCAATCATCAATTCCTCATCCGTCGGTATGACATAGACGGGAATGCGGCTGGACTTCGCCGATATCAGGCGCGAATGGCGGGCGTTCTCGGCGGCATCGAGTGCCACGCCGAGCCAGCCGAGCTGCTCTGCCACACGAGCACGGATGCCGCTCGAGTTTTCGCCGATGCCGGCCGTGAAGACGAAGGCATCGAGGCCCTGAAGCGCAGCGGCGAGCATGCCGGCGTTGAGACCGATGCGATAGGTGAAGTAATCGACCGCGAGCTTCGCTTGCGGATCGGTGCTCGCCTCGAGCTCGCGCATGTCGTTGCTGACGCCGGAGAGACCTTTCAAGCCGCAGTCGCGATAAAGGAAATCCTGCACCTTTGCGGCTGACATGCCCTTTTCCGATATCAGGTACAGCACGACGCCCGGATCGAGCTGGCCGGGACGTGTGCCCATCGGCAGCCCGTCGAGCGCGGTGAATCCCATCGTGCTCTCGACGCTGAGCCCGCCCTTCATGGCGCACATCGACGCACCGCTGCCGAGATGGGCGACGATCACCCGGAGCTTCGCGATATCAGGCGCGATCTGCGGCAGGCTCCTGGAGATGTATTCATAAGAGAGCCCGTGGAAGCCGTAGCGCCGCACGCCTTCGGCGTGGAGCTGGTGCGGGATGGCGTAACGATCGGCCAACGGGCCATGCCTGCGGTGAAATGCAGTGTCGAAGCATGCAACCTGTGGCACCGTCGGGAAGTTGGCAAGGATCGAACGGATCGGAGCGAGATTGTGCGGCTGGTGCAATGGCGCCAGCGCGACGAACCGCTCCAGCCGCGACACCACCCCATGATCGACCAGAACCGGCCGCTCATAGTCCGGGCCACCGTGGACCACACGGTGCCCAACGGCGAGAGGATTGACACGAACCTCGCTCCGCAGCCAGTCGCCTGCCACGTTCATGGCCGCTGGAACGTCAGGAATCGCCTCGATCGGATAGGCCCGGTCGGCCATGGCATCGCCACCAGCGCCGTTCGCGCGCAGCCGCGGACGACTGCCGATACCGTCCACCTGGCCCTTGATCATCCGACGAAGCCGGCCCTCGCCCTCGACGGCAAACACCTGGAACTTGACGCTCGAGGAGCCGGCGTTGACGACGAGGATGGTATCCATGGTCGTCAAGCCGCGACTGTCGGCGCCTTCTGGCGCCTCGCATAAGCGTAGAGCGCAGCCACCGCACAGGAGGCCATCCGTGCCCGCGGGGAATCCGCGCGGGAGGTCAGGACGACGGGCACCCGGGCGCCGAGCACGATGCCGGCGCCGTCCGCTTTGGCGAAATAGGCGAGGTTCTTGGCGAGCATGTTGCCTGACTCCAGGTCTGGAACCATGAGGATCTGGGCCCTGCCGGCAACTTCGGACGTGATGCCCTTGATCCGCGCAGCCTCGGGGTCAATGGCATTGTCGAAGGCCAACGGACCATCGAGCAAACCGCCGGTGATCTGGCCGCGATCGGCCATCTTGCAGAGCGCTGCCGCCTCGATCGTCGAGGGGATTTTCGACGTCACGGTCTCGACCGCCGACAGGATTGCAACCCGCGGCGTCTGGCCGAAGCCCGCTTGGTTGAAGAAATCGATCGCGTTCTGGATGATGTCGCGCTTGGCGTCGAGATCGGGGAAGATGTTGATGGCGGCATCCGTCACGAAGATGGTCTCGGCATAGGCCGGTACGTCCATGACGAAGACATGGCTGATGCGCCGGTCGGTCCGCAGGCCGCCGACCTTGGCCGTAACCGCTCGCATCAGCTCGTCGGTATGCAGGCTGCCCTTCATCAGCAGCTCACCCCGCGCGGCATGGATCAGCTCGACGCCCTTGGCTGCGGCGTCATCGCTATGAGCGGCATCGACGATCTCGAAGCCGGAAACGTCGAGATCGAATCTGGCGGCGGTATCTTTGATCTTCCGCTCCGGTCCAACCAGGATCGGCCGGATGATGCCGGCGCTCGCGCTGTCGACGGCGCCGCGCAGCGAGGTCTCGTCACAGGGGTGCACGACCACGGTTGGCGTCGGCGGCGCGGCCTTCGCCGCGGCTATCAAGCGATCATACTTGCTGCCGGATTGGGCGTCGGTCATTCTGTCACTCCCGCTTCCACCAATGCGCGTCACGACGCTCTGGCTTTGGGGTCGAAAGGGGCGACGTTCGACGTCCACTCTCCTTCCCCCTCCAGTCCGAACAACTCGGCAACTTCCCGCAGACGTCTGGCGCGCTCGCCGGTAAGGTCTTCGCTCGCCGACAGCACCTCGCGGATCGCGGTGAAGGCCGCGCGCCGCTGGCTCATGTCTTCAGGCAGCAGTTTGGGGATGGCCGCGAGCGAGGCACCGCGATCGAGCAGCAGCATGAAGAATTGCTCGCGCACCAGCATCTTGAAATCGGCGAGCGTCATACGTGGGCCGGCATGGTCGCGCCGAACCCGCCGCAGCGCCTCGATGCTGCGCTCGTCGACCATGCCGCGCGCCGAGCCGACATAGAGCAGCGCCCGGATCGCCGCCTCGCGCAGGCCGCCCTCCTCGATGCGTGACTTCAGCTCGGCAATCCGCCTGGCAAGCATGGCCTGATGCTCGGCCGACATCTCGCGGCGGCGGGATGGTGCCGCAGCGGGGTCAATGCCTACGGCGGCCTGAAGCAGCGGCGAGCCATAGACGTTCAGGAACACGGTCTCACTCAGCGCTTCCTGCGCATCACGCCAGCTATCCAGCGCATGGACGATCTGCTTGGACATCTGCTCCTGGAACGCCAGGAACGGATTGTCTTTCGATACGGGCTTGCGATTGTCCTCGACCCGGTCGGCAACCGCCTTGACCGTGGACATCCAGGGATTTTGGCTGCTGAAGACTTCATATTGCAGTCGCAGCGGGTGCATGTTGCGGGCCCATTCCGCGAGTTGCGGCGTCACCATGCCCTTCACGACAGGCCGCAAGAATTTCTGATAGGCCGCGAGATTGAGCTCCGAGACGCGCTTGGCGGCAGCAAACCGCCGCTCATCCTCGGGAGAATTGCCGCCCATTGCCCGGATGTCGTCCAGCGTCCGAGCTTCGCAACGCATCACCCATTGCCCAGCCGCCAGATCGGCGTTGAGCGTCTCGTTACCGCGGGCCTCGAAAGTGGCCTCATAGAGCCCGGGCGGCAGCACGTCGATAAGGTCAATATTGCTGGAGAATTCCGCGTGCTCCTTCTTGGCCACACCGCCGGACACGAAGATGCCGAGATGGCCGATGCTGTCATGAACGGTATACACGATGGTTTGGCCGTAAGCCCTGATCTCGTCGACGCTGGAATAGCAGTCTAGAATCCAGTCTAGCGCCTGCTGCGGCGGGGTGACGTTGTCACCCTTGGAGCAGAACACGACGATCGGCGAACGGATGTTGCGCAGATCGACTGTCTGCCCGTCCGACATCTCGATCCGGCCCGCGGCAAGATTATTGCCGATGAACAGCTCATCGACGATGAACTGGATCTCTTCGGCATTGAGGTTGACGTGCCCGCCCCACCAGCGCTCGAAGTCGAGGTAGCGTTCAGCCTCGGTATCGACCTTGGAATAGACGTTGTACTGCTTGGTCCAGAGCGTATTCGAGGGGTTCTGGTTCTCGAAATTCTGCACCAGCCAGGCACCGTCGAACTTGCCGGCGCCGAGATCACTGGTGAGCGCCGTGAGCCAGCTTCCACCCAACAGGCCACCGGAATAACGCATCGGGTATTTGCCGTGCACGCCTGCCCAATAGGCGAGCGGCGCGCCGGCGATGATAAGGGGGCCGAATAGCTCAGGTCGCAACGATGCCAGAATCATGACGGCCCAGCCGGCCTGGCAATTGCCGATCACGCAGGGCTTGCCGTCCGCTTCGGGATGGCGGTCGATGACGGTCTCGATGAATTTCGCTTCCGCCCGCGCGATGCGCTCGATGGTCTGGCCGGGCACGGGCTCGGGCAGGAACCCGATGAAGTAGCAGGGATGCCCCGCCTTCATCGCGACGCCAATCTCGCTGTCCGCCTTGAAGCCGCCGATTCCAGGACCGTGGCCGGCGCGCGGATCGACCACGACGAATGGCCGCCGGCTCATGTCGATTTCGATGTCCTTGGGCGGAACGATGCGCACCAGCGCATAGTTGACCGGCTCATCGAACTTCCGGCCATCCGTGATCAATTCAGCTGTATATTGCAGGACATGCGGCGCGGTTTGCGCGACATGCTCGCGATACTGGTCGCCGCGCTGGCGCATGATGTCCAAAAAGAGGACGCTGCGCTGTCCCGCATCGACCATGTATTCCACGGCCGAAGCGACCAGCCCGGAGAGCGGGCCATCGGGCAGTTTCAGATTTTCAATGGCCATGTTCGACCTCGTCGTCGCGCAAGGCATTCAAGCTGCGCCGCCGTCGCCGGGACGTTGATTTAAGTCAACGGTCAGCAACAAGCTGCGCAGGCGGCGCGGCCCGGTCGATCCGGATCCAGGCCGCTGCGAGTTCCCACGCGACCGAGAGAATGATCGGTCCGATGAACAGCCCGATGATCCC
This sequence comes from Bradyrhizobium sp. 1(2017), assembly GCF_011602485.2. Lineage (NCBI taxonomy): Bacteria > Pseudomonadati > Pseudomonadota > Alphaproteobacteria > Hyphomicrobiales > Nitrobacteraceae > Bradyrhizobium > Bradyrhizobium sp. 1(2017). The sequence goes on from NZ_CP050022.2 coordinate 4,196,061, forward strand.
ATGTGCGAGCGTGCCGCCGATCACTCCGATCAGGATGACGAGTGCCGGCGTGGAGAGACCCCGTCCCATGACCAGCGGCTTCAGGATGTTGTCGAGAACACCGACGATGACGAGATATACAGTCAGAAGCAGCGCCGTCGTGACGTCCTTGTCCATCCAGATCCAGATGACGACCGGAATGATGACGATCGCCGCACCGATCTGCACGATCGACAGCAGCAGAACGATGACGGCGAGCAGCCCCGCGCTCGGGATGACCGCCAGCTTGAATCCGATTCCGGCGAGCAGCGCCTGAATGATGGCGACGCCGATGACCCCTTGCGAGACCGCCCGGATGGTCCCGCCCGCCAGCTCGAGGAAATGTTCGCTCTGTTCCGGCACGATGCGGAACAGGAAGCCGCGGATTGCGCTGACGAGCTGCGGACCATATGGAAAGAGAAATCCGGCGACCAGCACCGACATCAGGAATTGCAACGTGCCGAGGCCGGCGCTGCCCGCGAATGACAGCATCTTGCCGGCAATCGGCTTCAGATATGGCGCAACCTCGCGCACGGCCGCGCGGATGTTGGTGTAGGCCTGATTCCAGAAATCGTAGAGCTGCGGCCCGACCAGCGGCCAGTCCTTGATCCGCTCCGGCGCCGCCTGCAGCACGAGATCGCCGCTGCCGAGTTGCCCGGCAAGCTCCCTGACCCCCTCGACCGCACTGAGGCCGAGCCAGGCCGCCGGACCGATGACGATGCCAAGCATGGTGACGGTGAGGAGCACCGCCGCTGTCCGCGGGCGGCCGCCCAGACATTTCGCGAGCCAGCTGAAGACCGGATAGAACGCCACCGCAAGCACCGCGCTCCAGGCCAGGATTGGCACGAAGGGACGGATGATCACGAGCGTCCACAGGATCAGCAGCGCAAGCAGGCCGAGCCGGATAACGAGCTGAACGACGTCACTCGTGGAAAAAAGTTGGCGAAGTGTCTTCACGGTCTGAGGCCTGCGCCTGGCTGATTAACTCCGTGCGGAAAGCCTAGCGACCGGACTCGCACTGCAGGCTTGATCCAAATCAAGCGGCAAAGGATTGAAGGCGGCCTGATCGGACGGATGCCGTGGCCACCCAGCGGCCCAACAATCGCGACGTGAAGCATGCTTGACGCAGCAAGTTACACGCGAAACGAACAGCTCCGCGACGGTACGGGCGTGGAGATCCGCGCGCTCCGGCCAGATGACGAGGCCGCCATGCTGGCCGCGCTCGGCGAGGTGGGCGCGGAGTCCCTCCAGCGCCGCTTCTTCATGCTGAAACGTCATTTCTCCGAAAAAGAGCGCGCCTTTTTCGTCGAAGTCGACTTCAAGAACCATGTGGCACTGGTCGCTTGCGTGGCGGATGCAGGTCGGAGCACCATCGTGGGCGGCGCGCGATATGTCGCAGCCGGTCCGGGCTGCGCCGAGACGGCCTTCATGGTGATCGACGCCTGGCAAGGACGCGGCATCGGCGGGCTGCTGCTGCGTCACCTGATCAGCCTCGCCCGCGAAGCCGGGCTGAAGGAATTGACCGCGGAGGTGCTGCCGAACAACGCTGCGATGCTCAGGCTTTTTCGCAGATTTGGGTTCGAGCGCGCAGAACGTCGCGATCCTCATACAGTTCATATGGCACTGACGCTGACCTGATCGCACCTCTCGGGCGACGTCTGAAACTAAGCACGACCGCACTCTGTCCATTGGCAGATGGAGCTCGGCAACAATATCTGCCTTACGGGCCATAGCGGTCTCACCGGATTCGAGACACTGGCGTGACCATTTTGCGTTATGAGCACCGGCAAAATCGGCCCTCACCCGTAAAATTCCCAAGTCCAGAGTTACCCACTCCATGCTAATGTTCCCGCCAGTCCACTGGCGGGAGGACGATCATGATGACTTCAGGCGAATGCCGGAAACTCGCGCAGAGTTACAGGGACCGCGCTTGCGAAGCACAGATCTCGGCAAAGAAAGCGACGATTCTGAAGAACGTCGCTCGCAGTTATAGCGGATTGGCGCATCAGCTGGAGATGCTGGACTCCTGTGTCCGGGAGGAACGATCGCAGATCCGCTCACATGACGTTCCCTGCAATCTGCTTACGTAGATCCCGCGCAAGGCAACGCCAAGCTGGCGCGGGTGGCCAAACCTGTACAGGCGAGCGCCCGAACTGAGGGCTGAAATTGAGGTCATAGCGGCACGCCCAGCGGTTCAAAGGTCCCTCACCTTGACGCCGCACAAAAGAAAAGCGGCGCCCCGCAAGGAGCGCCGCGCGAACGGTACCGCAATGCGTCTGACTCAGTAGCCGCAGGACGCGCAGTTCATCTGCACCGGGGCGTAATAGGAATAGCCGGGTGAGACCATCTCGACGCGCTGGCGCGTGGCGTATTGCGGAGGGATGCGCTCGTACTGGACGCTGGGCGGGGCCACCATCACGGTCTGCGGCACCATCACGGTGCGGTACTGCGCCGGCGTGCGGTGCGCGACGACGGAGCCCGGCGAGACCATCACGGTCTGTTCGACGGTGCGGTATTGCGGCGCGACGTATTGCTGCTGATAGCAGGTCGTGCACGGCGGCGGCGTGTAGCAATTGTAGCAGCCGGCGGAGGCTGCGCCCGTCATGGAAATCGCGGCGACGGCGGTGGAGAAAACAACGGCGAGAGTACGAGACATTGCGGTGGCGCCCCAGTTGGCCCGAAATGGATTTGGATGCGAAGGTCGGGCGCAGTATACGCCGCAAGATCCAGGGCTGCCGAACTTCGTCCGGGCATCCTTAATGCGAACGGCCGGTTGCGGCCGACCGGTAAGAACTCATTGACCACACGCATTAACGCGCGGTGTGCATTTGCTCCGAAGTCCGTAAGCGCCATCGCCGCACCGGCGAGCCGGACATCGCGGCGGTGCTCCGTTCAAGCGCCGTTCCGAATGGTTTCATTCGCCTCCGTCAGGTCGGGCGCCTCGCCGCTCTTTCCAGGAACTCCAGCAGCGAGGGATCGGTCTCCTCGAATTCGACAAAGCGGCGACGCAACTCGTCGGCAATCTCTGCAGTGCAATCCCGCGACCATCCTTCCGCGGTATTGAAGGCCACGACACGCGCGGGATGCAGATATTGTCCCTCGACGAGGTGCCTGAGCAGGGTTGCGCGATTGGCGTCCTCCTCGGCCGTTTCACACCAGGCGCGGCCGAGCCGCCGGCCGAAATCATCGAGCACGAGATAGACGTCCCGGTCGGTGGTCATCTGCGGTACGAGCGATGGAGAGTGACTCATGGCTTACTCCGCTACTGGCAATCCGGACCGTTGCGGACGGATCTGGATACGGCGACCGCATCCCCGCTCGATTCGGAACAATGGATTTCCGTAACTTCTTCAGGATGGCACGATTAAATCTCAAATAAAACTTAATAAATAAGAATTAAATAGTAAAACGGGGATAAATGCATTATGTTGATCGGTGCCTGGCGGGCGAGCCCGCACGTCGGGTGCCCACTTCGCAAACGGCTCTCGCCTCCACCCCCCAATAGCCCACACCCCAGGAGGCGGGGGCCGTTTCTTTCCCAGCCTCCCTTCCAGCTACATCGGACCGCAACGCGCATCTGCGCGCGCTCCGCACAGGGAGCGCGCGTCGTTCCGGAACGAAAAAGCCAGCCTGCGGCGCGACCGATCGAGCGCCTATCTCGGGCGCCGCTTCACCTCGCGCACCGCGCCGCGCGCGGCGCTGGTGGTGAGCGCGGCGTAAGCCTGCAGCGCGGTCGAGACGTTGCGCTTGCGGCCTTGCGCCTGCCAGGCGGCATCGCCCTTTGCCTCTTCCGCCGCGCGGCGCTTGGCCAGCTCCTCGTCGGAGACCTCGAGGTTGATGCTGCGGTTGGGGATGTCGATCGCGATGCGGTCGCCGGTGCGGACCAGACCGATATTGCCGCCCTCGGCCGCTTCCGGCGACAGATGGCCGATCGACAGGCCGGAGGAGCCGCCGGAGAAGCGGCCGTCGGTGACGAGCGCGCAGGCTTTGCCGAGGCCCATCGATTTCAGGTAGCTGGTCGGATAGAGCATCTCCTGCATGCCGGGGCCGCCGCGCGGGCCTTCGTAGATGATGACCACGACCTCGCCGGCAACGACCTTGCCGCCCAGGATGCCTTCGACGGCGGCGTCCTGGCTTTCGAACACGCGCGCCGGGCCGGAGAATTTCAGGATCGAGGCATCGACGCCCGCGGTCTTCACGATGCAGCCATCCTGCGCGAGATTGCCGTAGAGCACGGCAAGGCCGCCGTCCTTGCTGAAGGCGTGTTCGAGATCGCGCACGACGCCCTTCTCGCGGTCGGCATCGAGCTCGTCGTAGCGGCGCTCCTGGCTGAAGGCGACCTGGGTGGGGATGCCGCCGGGCGAGGCGCGAAAGAAGGTGCGGACCGCTTCGCTCTTGGTGCGCTTGATGTCCCAGCGCTCCAGCGCATCGTTCATGGTCGGCGCGTGCACGGTCGACACGGACGTGTCGATCAGACCGGCGCGGTCGAGCTCGCCGAGAATTCCCATGATGCCGCCGGCGCGATGCACGTCCTCGACATGGACGTCGGCGACCGACGGGGCGACCTTGCACAGCACGGGGACCCGGCGCGACAGGCGGTCGATGTCCTGCATGGTGAACGCCACCTGCCCTTCATGGGCGGCCGCGAGCAGATGCAGCACGGTGTTGGTGGAGCCGCCCATGGCGATGTCGAGCGTCATCGCGTTCTCGAACGCCTTGAAATTCGCGACGTTGCGCGGCAGCACGGAGGCATCGTCCTGCTCGTAATAGCGGCGGACCAGATCGACGATGGTGTGACCGGCCTCGACGAACAAGCGCTTGCGGTCGGCATGGGTCGCGACCACCGAGCCGTTGCCGGGCAGCGCGAGGCCGAGCGCCTCGGTCAGGCAGTTCATGGAATTGGCGGTGAACATGCCCGAGCAGGAGCCGCAGGTCGGGCATGCCGAGCGCTCGATCACCTTGACGTCCTCGTCGCTGACCTTGGAGTCGGCCGCGGCCACCATGGCGTCGATGAGGTCGACGGCCTTGGTCTTGCCTTGCAGCTTGACCTTGCCGGCCTCCATCGGGCCGCCCGAGACGAACACGGCGGGGATGTTGAGCCGCAGCGCGGCCATCAGCATGCCGGGGGTGATCTTGTCGCAATTGGAGATGCAGACGAGGCCGTCGGCGCAATGCGCGTTGGCCATGTACTCGACGCTGTCGGCGATCAGCTCGCGCGACGGCAGGCTGTAGAGCATGCCGTCATGGCCCATGGCGATGCCGTCGTCGACCGCGATGGTGTTGAACTCCTTGGCGACGCCGCCGGCCTGCTCGATCTCGCGGGCGACCAGCTGGCCGAGGTCCTTGAGATGGACATGGCCGGGCACGAACTGGGTGAAGGAGTTGACCACCGCGATGATCGGCTTGCCGAAATCGCCGTCCTTCATGCCCGTCGCGCGCCAGAGGCCGCGGGCACCCGCCATGTTGCGGCCGTGGGTGGTGGTGCGGGAGCGATAGGCTGGCATGGCGGTTTCCGTCCTCGGGGTATGAGCGCCGGGCGGGAAAATATGGAGCCGCCTCAGGCCTTTCTGGCCGGATAGCGCACGGGCTGGGCGCGCGCAACGGGAACTTGCCCCGAAACGGCCCAGATCAGCCGATCGCAGGCCTCCCCTGCTCCCGGCGCGGGCTTTTGCACGGTCGGGTGGGCGCCGGACGGACGCTGTAGCTAGCGCTTCGGCTTGGGCAGCATAATTCTGCCCTGGGAGGCAATGCCACCCCATTTGGCGGACCAGCCGATTTCCGAAGCCGAGGACGGCTCAATGCTTGTCGAACCTCGGGCGCCCTGCAATGCAAACAGGGCTCCCTGGGGATCGACGCATCGTGCGATCCAGCAGCCATCAGGCAATTCGATCGGCCCTTGCAGGATCCGTCCTCCGCCAGCAACCACATGTTTCGTGGCAGCACCGATGTCATCGACATTGAAGTAATGCAGCCAGCTCGGCTGCTCTACGCTCGGAAGTTTGGTGAGGATGCCGCCGACCGTCTGCCCACCCGCCGAAAATAATTGATACCAGGCCGCTGGTTCGCTTTGAGCGTCGGCCTTCTGCCAATCGAATAGCTCTCGGTAGAAATCGAAGATCACGGTACGGTCGGCGGCCAGTAACTCATGCCAGCCAACGCGCCCCGGCTCGTCCAGCCGGCCCGGCTTCCGTCGACCATATGTCGGTCCTTTGATCAGCCCGAACGTCGCCCCCTGCGGATCGGCAACGACCGCTATGCGGCCAATATTCGTGGCGGTCGGCGGCACAAGGATCGTGCCTCCAAGGCGCTTGATTTGTGCCGCGGTCGCGTCCAGGTCGTCGACGGCGACGTACCCCATCCATCTCGGCGTCGCCCCCAAATTCCGCCCCTCTTCCGGGATATCCATAAGTCCGCCCAGCGGAGCGCCGCTGCTGCGAAGCACCGTGTAAGGCAGTTCCGCGGTCGATTCATCCTTCACGGCCCAGCCGACGGCCTTGCGATAAAATGCGCCCGCCGCCGCGACATCCGTGGTCAGGAGTTCGTACCAAGCGAAACAGCCTGATTGATCTGCCACGCCGATCTCTCCATCCAAGATTCCAGACGCTTGCGGCATTGCACTAAGCTGCACGCGCACCAAGCGCGGGTCGTTGATGCGTTGCGTCAACTGGCCGTGCCGATGCCGTTCATGAAGATGAATACATCCTCAACGTGCGGCGCCGCGCTTTTGTGCGCGTAATTGTTGCTCGCGTTATTTCCCGGGCGTAGACTTACCGCGGCTGGGATACTTCTAGCAATGCTCGGAGGTTAAACCATGCGGCAGGCGAAGAAGACTTCTAAAGGGAAGAAGCGAGTAACCAAAGTTGCCGTGCCGGCGTTCGGAGCCGCGGGTTTGACGTTCTCGCTGGCGGGAGGCGCATCGGCGTCCGCCGTGCCGACAACGGACGAACAACAATTGCTGCGCTTTGGAACGGGTCAGGCAATCACGCTCGATGAAGAGGAAATGGCTGACGTCAGCCTCGCCACCTTCCATCTCTTCGACAAGGAAAACGCCGGCGACCGCGTCCAGCTGGCATGGCGCGGATGCGGCGGTTGCCGTGGCTGCAGAGGCTGTCGGGCTTGCCGTGGTTGCCGATGTGGCGTCGGTTGCCGATGCGCGGGTTGCGCGGTGGGCTGCGGAGTTGGCTGCGCCGTGGGTGTCGTGGGATGCGCCGTATCATGCGCGGCCTGCTGCGCATCGTGGGGCCGTTGCCGCTGGTGCTAGGCCTCGGCGCGTTTTGAATGTCAAATTCGCGGGTTGATAGTCATTGGCCGGCCTCAAGAAAGAGTTCGGCCAACCTCTTTATTTCGCGACGACGCTTGCATCGGCGGCTTGCCGGTGACAGCTGAGTTCATTTCAATTCTCCGGGGAAATGCCAGCGCGCGGGCGCGACGAGCCCTCTTGCGTCGGATATCCAGCGTAACGGCAACAGGAGCAGCGCGCTAACTCGATGACCGTCGATCGCAAGCCCCGCACCGCGCGGCAGATCCGCAAAGACATTCTGCGATTTGCACCGAACTTCACCGCCTATGCACTGCCTCCCGGTGCGGTTTGTCTCTATTCCGAGAACCGGAAATTTTTCCTGCACGGCGAACTCTACTACGCCCTCGCCACCGCGATCGGACAACACGGCAAGGCCCGGTCGGAGATCATTCGCCAGCTTTCGAAGCGCTTCCCGGTCGACAAGATCGAGGAAGCAATCAAGCGGCTGCTCGATCGCCGCCATCTCGTTGCGCAAACCCCGAAAGCGTTCGACGACGCCGTCGGCGGTTTCCTGGCAAGCCTCGGCATGCCTTTGGAGATCGCGGAACAAAACTTTCGCAATTGCCCCGTCCAGGTCGAGTCGATTGACGTCAAAGGCACCAAGGAGCTGACCGCGGCGCTGAGCAAGCTCGGCGTTCAAATCGCCAAGCGAGCGCCGAAGTTCACGATCACGCTGGCGAACGACTATCTCGACCGGCGACTTGCTGAACTGAACCAAGAACGTATGGCCGGCAAGATGCCGTGGTTGCTGGTACAGCCTTCCGGCCCGTTTCCGTTGGTCGGGCCCGTGTTCAAACCGGGCGAGAGCGCCTGCTGGACCTGCCTGTTCGATCGCATGATCCGCAACCGGGAGATCAAGGGATTTCTCGACCGGGGACCGGCGCGCGCGGTTGCTATATCGCCGCTCGTCAGAGAAAGCGTCGGCCAGACTGGAATCCATTTTGCGGCCGTCGAGATCGCTAAGGCAATTGCCTCTGATTTTCGCACCGATTTGCGCGATCACATCGCAAGCTTCGACCTGACCGGTGCCGCGATTGCCAAGCACTACGTGACGCGACGTCCGCAATGTCCGACCTGCGGCAGCAAGAAGCTGAGCAACCCGCGCCGGTCTCCAGCCCTCGTCGAGATCGCCGAGGGCAAGAAGCTCGTCATGACCAGCGGTGGATATCGCACCGTGACGTCGCGGTCGACGGTATCGCGCTTTCGCAAGCATGTGAGCCCACTGACAGGCGTGGTGAGCAGGCTCGAACGGATCGACCTCGACCTGCCGATGAACACCAACTACTTCGCCCAGCATAATTTCTCCGCGCCGGCCCACAGCATCGACCAGCTCAGGTCCGGATTGAGCGGCGGCAGCTTTGGCAAGGGCTCGACCGCCGAACAGGGCGAAGCCAGCGCGCTGATGGAATCGATCGAACGCTATTCGGGCATTTTCCAGGGCGATGAGATCAGGACCACGCGTCGATTTGCCGATTTCGCGCCTGGCGACGCGCTTCTTCCCAACGATGTCCAGCTCTTCAGCGAAACACAGTTCAAGAACAGATTTCTCCAGCAACCGGACGATTCCCATCCGATTCCCGAGCCGTTTGATCCCTCGACGAGGACCGAGTGGTCGCCGGTCTCATCGCTGCGCGACAAACGCTTCAAATATCTGCCGACGGGCCTCCTGTACTTTTTTTATGGCGGCTTTCATACGGATTCCAACGGCTGCGCGGCAGGCAACACCCGCGACGAAGCGATTGTCCAGGGCTTCCTCGAACTGGTCGAGCGCGATGCCTACGCGATCTGGTGGTACAACCGGGTGCAGCGCGCCAAGGTCGATCTCGAGCAGTTCGACGATTTCTATGTCCGGGATCTCCAAACTCAATTTGCGGAAGCCGGTCGCAAGCTGTGGGTGCTCGATATCACCACCGACCTCGGCATTCCCACTTACGTGGCGATCATGCACTGGATGCAGGATGGACACGAGAATATCGAGTTCGGCTCCGGCGCGCATTTCGACCGCCGGATAGCCCTGCTGCGCTCCCTCACCGAGCTAACCCAATTCATGTCCGTTAGCATGATGGGCGGTGCGAGCGGCGAGAAGCCTACTCTCGACGGTGTCACCCCGCTGCGTCTGGAAGACTACCCGTTCCTGACACCGAGTGATCGTCCGATCGTCCCCCCGGCGCCGAGCCTCGAGCCTCACGACAATACGCGAGACCAGGTCATTGCCTGCGTCGAGATCGCGGCCCGCGCGGGCTACGATTTCCTCGTCCTCGACCAGACACGTCCCGACGTCGAGGTTCCGGTCGTCAGAGTGCTCGTTCCCGGCTTGCGTCATTTTTATCGCCGCTTCGCGCCGGGCCGCCTTTACGATGTGCCGGTAAAGCTCGGATTGTTGGACCGGCCGCGACCGGAAAGCGATTTGACTTCATTCCTTCCACACACCTGAAGGCTGCTCTTTCGTGCGCGCTCCCGGGAAAAAGCCGACCAGGAAGATCGCGCCGGACATTGCTGCCCGATTGAGCCATCGCTTCTCCCTCCAGATGCAGCCGGACGGCAACATCGCCGCCTCTCTGGGCGACTATTCCGTCAACCTCGGACAATTCAGCGAGGCCGCGCTGGACCGCGCGCGACATCTGGACACCGGTCTTCCGCTCGCTTCGTTTGCAGGCAAGGGCATCGTCGCCAGGGAAATCGACGCCCTGGTGCATCGTCTGGCTCGGCAGGGGCTTCTGGAATACCGCCTCTCCTCCCCGCGTGACGAGCGGGAGCTCGTGGTCATCGAGCCCCAAGTCCCCGACTACTGGCCGCGACGCGCGAAGCTGGGTAGCCGTGATACCGTTGTGTTGTCGCGCTTTGCCTATCTGCGCCGGCGCGGCAATGAGATGGTGCTGGAATCGCCTCGCGCCGGAGCGCTGTTCCGGATTGGCGATCCCGCCATCGCCGCCACCCTTGCTGCGCTGTCGCAGCCTCAGAAGATCGGCAAGCTCGATCCGAAGGCACTCTCCTTCAACCTCCTTCTGCTCGAACTTTTGGTGGAAAGCCAGATTCTGCTCAAGCTCGATGCGAAAGGTGGCGACGGCTTGCGCGTGAATGAAGGCGACGGCAATCTCGTTCTCTGGGATTTCCATGATCTGGTATTTCACACCCGGAGCACGGAGGGCCGGCAAGCCAATCCGGTCGGCGCCGCTTTCGCCTATGCGAGCGTCGTTCCGCCGTCGCCCGCGGTGCGGCCACCCTGGCCCGGCAGCAAGATCGACCTGCGTCAATTCTCCTCGGAGCCGGACTCTCTCTTCCCGAAGCTGTTGCGCGAACGCCATTCAACACGGGATTTCGACGATCAGCGTCCGGTCACGCTCGGCGAACTCGCGCAGTTTCTCGACACCACCGCGCGCGTTGTGTCCGAATGGAAGAGCGAACCGTATTTTGAGGGCGGTCCCGAGGTCACCTACAGCACGAGACCTTATCCGTCGGCTGGCAGCGCCTACGAGCTGGAATTGTACCTGGCGGTCTCGAATTGCGAAGGGCTCGCGCGCGGGCTCTACCACTACGACGCAGGGGGGCACACGCTCGTAGCGATCAGCGCCTCCGCCCAACAACTCCAGGCGCTCTCGGTGGCTGCCCAGTTCGCGATGGATGCTCCCGGTCAGCCGCAAATCCTGATCACGATCGCGGCGCGCTTTGGGCGGGTCTCCTGGAAATACAGCTCAATCGCATATGCGTTGATCCTGAAGGATGTCGGCAGCCTGATTCAGACGTTTTATCTGGCAGCGACCGACATGGGCCTTGGTGGCTGCGCCATCGGGACCACCGACATCGATCTGTTCGCAAAAATGACGGAACTGGAACTGCATATAGAGGGCCCGGTCGGTCAATTCGCGCTCGGACGCGGCAAGAAGCCGGAGATCCCAGGCTAGAAGCGGCTGTCCGACGGCAAATCGGCGCACGCCTCAAGCCAGTCGCGCTATTGCAGGGTCGGATCGAGCCGGTCGCGCAGCCAATCGCCGATCACGGAGACGGCCAGCGTGGTGACCACGATGGTGGTGGCGGGCGCGAGCATGATCCAGGGCGCCCGGGTCAAATATTCCCGGCCGTAGCCGACCATGTTGCCGAGGCTGGTCATCGGCGGTTGCACGCCGAGGCCAAGGAAGGACAGGCCGGATTCCATCAGGATCACCTCCGGGAACACCAGCGTGGTCGAGACGATCAGGGTCGAGGCGATGTTGGGCAGGATGTGCCGGAGGTAGATCCGCGACGGCGTTGCACCCAACTGGCGGACGGCGGCGGCATAGCCTTGCGCGTTGGCCGAGATCGCAAGGCCGCGCGCGATGCGGGCATAGCGCTCCCAGCCGAACAGGCCCATCAGGCCGATCAGCAGCGGCAGCGAATTGCCGAAGAAGGCGAGCACAGCCAGCGCCATGATCAGGAAGGGCATGCTGGCCTGGAAATCGGTCAGCATCAACACGAGCTGCTCGACCGCCCCGCGGAAATGCGCGGCGAGGAAGCCGAGCGTGGTGCCGACGATGGCCGAGATTGCGGTGGCGCCGAACGCGATCAGCAGCGAGATGCGGATCGAGACCAGAAGGCGCGACAGCACGTCGCGGCCGAGTTCGTCGGTGCCGAGCCAGTGCGCGGCATTGCCGGGCGCGGCCAGCCGGTTGCGCAGATCGAGCTGGGTGAAACCGTAAGGCGCGATCTTCTCGGCGAAGGCGGCGACCACCAGCATCGCGACGATCCAGGTGATCGCCAGCACGACCGAGACCGGGATCGCCGGCAGACTGACGCGCCTGCGGACGGCGCCGTCTTTCAGCGTCGCGTCGGTCATGCGTGCGCTCCTTTGGCGCGCAGCCGCGGATCGAGGAAGCCGTAGAGGAAGTCGACGATCAAATTGGACGTCACCATGGTCATCGCGACCAGCAGCAGGATGCATTGCACGACGGCGAGATCGCGGTTGGCGACGGCGACGACGAGCAGACGCCCTACTCCCGGCCAGGCAAACACGCTCTCGACCACCACAGCGCCGGCGATCAGCGTCCCCACCATGAAGCCGAGGATGGTCACGGTCGGGATCGCCGCATTCGGCAGCGCATGCGACGTCACCACCTTGCGCCAGGGCACGCCCTTGGCCGAGGCAGTGCGGATATAGGGCTGGCCCAGCACCTCCAGCATCGCGCTGCGGGTGAAGCGCGCCAGCACTGCCGCGCCGCCGAGGCTCAGCGTCGCAATGGGAAGGATGGCGTGGCGCCAGCTGTCCTGCCCGCCCGAGGGAAGCCAGCCGAGTTGCACGGCGAAGACGAGGACCAGCAGGAGCGCGAGCACGAAGCTCGGCACGGTGAAGCCGGCGACCGCGGTCATCATCACAGCGCGGTCGATTCCCGAGCCCCGATGCAGCGCGGCGTAGACACCGGCGGGAATCCCGAGCGCCACCTTGAAGAAGAAGGCCGGCAAGGTCAGCGCCAATGTCGCGGGAATGCGCTCGAGCACCAGCTCGATCGCGGGCCGGCCGTCGCGCATGGAGCGGCCGAGCTCTCCTTTGGCGATGGCGCCGAAATAGTCGAAATATTGAGCCCAGATCGGATCATCGAGGCCCCACGCCTTGCGGAATGCCGCGAGCACCTCCGGCGGCGCCTCCGGTCCCAGGATCATCAGCGCGGGATCGCCCGAGAGCCGCAGCACGATGAAGGCGAAGGTCACGACGAGCACGATCGTGAGCGCCGCGCGTCCGATCCGAATGGCGAAATAGCGTCCCATCAGGCCGCATCCCGCGTCTCGGCGCCAGTGACGAGATGGCAGGCGACCTGCCGGTTGCCGCCGACGGCCGCGAGCGCCGGCACCTCGCTCTTGCAGCGTGCGACGGCGCGCGGGCAGCGCGGGTGGAAGGCGCAGCCTTGCGGGCGCGCAGCCGGGTTCGGTGGATCGCCCGCCAGCACGATCCGGCCGGCGCTGCGGCGGCCCGGTGCCGGCGAGGCCGAGACCAACGCCTGGGTGTAGGGATGCTCGGGCCGCGCGAACAGATCGTCAGCGCTGCCGATCTCGACGATGCGGCCGAGATACATCACGGCGACGATCGTGCTGATCTGCCTGACAACGCGCAGATCGTGGCTGATGAACAGCAGCGTCAGCGACAGCTGCGCCTGAAGATCGCACAGCAGGTTCACGACCTGCGCCTGGATCGAGACGTCGAGCGCACTGACCGGCTCGTCGCAGACCAGGAAATCGGGTTTCGTGGCAAGCGCCCGCGCCAGCACGATACGCTGGCGCTGCCCGCCGGAGAGCGCGCCCGGATAGCGCGCACCATGCGCCGGCGTCAGCTCGACGGCGCGCAGCAGTTCGCGGACGCGGTCCTCGCGCTCGGCGGGCGTGCCGAGGCCGTGAATGTCCAGGGGCTCGCGGATCTGGGCGGCGACCGGCAGCCGCCGATCCAGCGCGCCCAGCGGATCCTGGAAGATCATCTGCATGCGCGCGCGCTGTGCACGCCAGGCGGACGTTCCGGGTGACGCCATCGGCTTGCCGTCGAACCTCACCTCGCCGTTGTCGGGCGGCTCGAGGCCCAGCACGATGCGGCCTGTCGTGGATTTACCCGAGCCGGACTCGCCGACGAGGCCGAGCGTCTCGCCCCTGGCAATCGTCAGCGACACGCCGTCGACGGCGTGAACGGCCGTCGCGCGGCCGAACATTCCGGAGCGCATTGCATAGCTGCGCGAGATCGCGGACACCTCGACGAGCGGCACGCTCATTCGGCGGCGATCCCGAGCAGCGCGCGGCGCGAGGCCTCGGCGCGGATGCAGGCGACATTGCGGTCATTTGCGATCGGCACCAGGCTCGGCGCGGCAAGGCCGCACGGCTCGGCCGCCAGCGTGCAGCGCGGCGCGAAGGCGCAACCAGCCGGCATGTGCGCCGGGTCGGGCACGGTGCCGGGAATGGCCGTCAGACGCCGACGAGGTCCATCGAGCGGCGGCAGCGCGCCGATCAAGCCTTGCGCATAGGGGTGGACGGGATCGGCGAAGAGCTGGTTGCTGGGCGCCTCCTCGACGATGCGGCCGGCGTACATCACCGCGACGCGGTCGCAGTTCTCAGCGACGACGCCGAGATCGTGGCTGATGAGGACCATCGCCATGTGCATCTCGCGCCGGACCGTGGAGAGCAGCTCCAGGATCTGCGCCTGGATGGTGGCATCGAGCGCGGTGGTCGGCTCGTCCGCGACCAGCAGGTCGGGATTTCCGGCGAGCGCCATCGCGATCATGATGCGCTGGACCTGGCCGCCGGAGAATTCGTGCGGATAGGCGGACAGCCGACGCGCCGCGTCGGGAATGCCGACGAGATCGAGCAGCCGCCGCGCTTCCGCCTTCACCGCTTCGCCGGAGAGGTCGCGGTGCAGCGCCAGCGCCTCGCAAAGCTGCCTGCGGATGGTCAGCACCGGATTGAGCGCACTCGCGGGATCCTGGAAAATCATGGCGACGCGCCCGCCCCGCACTTGATCTAGCTCGGCGGCAGGCGCGCCAAGGATCTCACGGCCGTCGAGCAGCACGGAGCCCGTGACCTGCGCGTGGCGCGGCAGGAGACCGAGGGCGGCAAGCCACGTCACCGACTTGCCGGAGCCGGACTCGCCGACGAGGCCAAGGGCCTCGCCCTTGTGCAAGCTGACGTCGACGCCGCGCAGGACCGGCACGCCGTTGAAGACGACGCGCAAGTTTCGGATGCTGACCAGCGTCGGCATCGCCTACGCCTCGAAATTGCCGGCGCGGAAATCCATCGCGAAGGCGGGAGCTGCCTTCCATTTGATCGATTTCGGCTTGGCCGTGAAGGTCGCGTTCTGGTGCAGCACCGTATAAGCGGGGTCCTCACGCTCGGCGATCTCCAGCATGCGGCGGAACGCCTTCTTGCGCGCGGCGCGGTCGGTCGAGGTCTCCAGGAACTCCGAGAGCTTGTTCAGCTCGACATTGGTCCATTCGCCGATCTGTTGCTGCTGGCCGTTCGGCCCGTGCTGGGCGACCAGCGACGACACCGGATCGTTGAACGCAGCCGAGTTCGACCAGTCGCGCACCGCGCGCGTGGGCGCGCGCTCCTTGATCTGCGACCAGTTCTCCTTGGTCTCGATCTGGACGTTGAGGCCGACCGACTTCCACATCTCGACCAGCACCTGCGCGGTCGCGACCTGGTTGGTGTAGTAATTGTTGAGCAGCCGGTACGGGATCGGGTCGCCCTTGTAGCCCGCCTGCTTCAACAGATCCTGCGCGAGCTTGGGATCGTAAGCCGGCACGCTCCAGTCGGCGTTGAACATGTCGCCGTAGAATTCCCATTGCAGGCCCTTCGGCACGCGGGTGCGGCCGGCCCACAGGCTGTCGACGATCGCCTGGCGGTCGATCGCGTGGGTAAAGGCGCGCCGGACGAGCGGGTTGGCGAGCTGGGCGTGGTTCTTGTCGAACACCGTCAGGCGGTGATTGAGGATGGTGCCGCCCTGCACTTCGAACGCCGCGTTCTTCTCGATGCCGGCGATCTGGTCCGGCGGGATGTCGCAGGCGAACTGGTATTCGCCAGACAACAGGCCGTTGATGCGGCTCGCGACTTCAGGCACTTCCAGGAAGCGGATGCGCTTGAGCGGTGGCCGGCCGCCCCAATATTCGTCATGGGCTTCCAGCGTCAGCGAGACATCGGGCTTGAGCTCGACGACCCTGTAGGGACCGGTGGTGACCGGCTTGCGCGCCCAGTCGAGGTAGCTCGCGGATTCTTCCCAGGCGCGGCGGTTCGTGATGTCGGAGCCGTAGCGCGACAGCCGGCCCTCGATCGTCACGTCGGGCGTCGCGTTGTAGAAGCGCACCGTGTACTTGTCGACGGCATCGACGCGCACGAGGTCCGGCCATATGCGGCGAGCGACCGCGGGAACATCCGGCGGCAGCTCCTTGCCGGGGCGCGGCGTCGGGATCTTCTCGAAGGCCTGGATGGTGGAGCGGCTCTTTGCCTCGGTCTCGCCGAACATGCGCTCACGGCTGAAGGTGAAGACGACGTCTTCGGCGGTCAGCTCGTCACCGTTGTGGAATTTGACGCCCTGGCGCAGCTTCACCTCGACGGTCTGGTCGTCAATGCGGCGCCATTCGGTGGCAAGTCCCGGCACGGCTTCGAGATTGCCGCGCCAGTTCTTGGAGATCAGGCCTTCCCAAATCGAGGAGAAGAACACGCGCTCGCCGACATTGGACTGCTCGCGCAGCACGTCGAGCACGTTGGCATTCGTCACCTTCTGCACGGCGATCGTCACCGACGGGCGATTGTCGGCCTGCCCAATCGCAAAGCGCGGCAGGAGAAGCGTGCCTGCGGCAGCGCCGCCGGATTTCAGGATGGTGCGACGGGTGAGCTTGCTCATGAGTGTGACCCCTGCCCTTTGTGATGTCGTTTATTCGGCCAGACCAAGCGCGGCGAGATGGGCAGCGCCGGCGCGGACGTCGTCGTGGTTGCGGAGCTCGAGGATCAGCCGCGGGTTGGAATTCAGCCGGCCAAGGGCGCGGAACACGGCAACCCACGGAATGTTGCCTTCGCCCGGCGCCCAGTGCCGGTCGGCAAAGCCATCAGTGTCCTGGAGGTGCACATGCGTCAGCATGTCTCCGGCGGTCTCGACGTAATAGTCGACCGGCGGCGCGCCGGTGGAGATGTGGGCATAGTTGGCGTGCCCGGTGTCGAGTGAGACGCGGACCTTGCTGCTTTCGAGCGCCTTGGCGAGGCGCACGCGGTCGCGTGGATCCTTGTCTTCGATATTCTCGATAACGACCTCGCAGCCGATGGTTTCGGCGCGCGCAATCACTTCGGCGAGCGTCGCCTTGACGCGTTCGACCAGATTGCCGCGGTTGTCGGGATAGAGATCGAGATTGTTGTGATCCCAGGTCGTGAACGGCGAATGGATCACCATCTGCGTCGCGCCGAGGAACTCGGCGGCGTCCAGCCCCTGGAGCAGGCGCTTGGTCACAGCCTGGCGGATCATCGGATCGTGGCTGTCGATCTTGAAGCCCCAGAACGGGCCGTGAATGCCGAGCCGGCCGGTGTGGCCTGCGAGCATCTGCTTGATGTCGGTCGCCGTGCTGTGCCAGTCGCTATCGAGCAGATCGGCGCGGAAGAAATCCTGGATCTCGAGATCGCGCTGTCGTTCCAGAAGCCAGTCGCGATGCGCAGGGATCGATTTGATGGACAATGCGGCGCCTAACACCGGCTTCGACATGGCGTACTCCTTGGCCGTCAGCGATGACGGGAGCAGCGCTAGACCAGTTCAATGACAGGCCGGTGAAATGCAGGTCGCGAGGTGACGGGAGATGTGGACATCTCGCGGGATCTCGCTTGCGGACCCGGCGACGACGCGCGCAACCGATGCCGAACGGACACAGGGCAAGCGGTATTCATGTCCGTAGTGATCCGGAATGGAATGCTTACCAAGCTTCGCGTACATCGCGGGACATCGATCGGCGGCCACTTCCACGGGCATCACCCTCTGATCGCGCTACATGGGGTTGGGGGACCACATGGGGCGGGGGATTGAAGGCTGGGGCAAGGTGACGAGGTCCGGACTCCTAGGCACTCCGGACCTCGAAACTTTTTAGATTGAACGCAGCAACGCGCCGTCCGGATGGGCATCCGGGCGGCGCGTTGTCGTTTCGGCGTCGTCTTTAGCGCGTCTGCGGCTCGAGCGTCACCGTGCAATCGCCCTGCCCTTGCGTCGCGACGACGATGTTGCCCGTGGCAGCGCCGAGGGCGATCGGCGCGGACGAGCCGCCGCCGGGCATCTGGACAGTCACGCTCAGGGAATCGGTGCGCGCGGTCGAGCCAACGGTTGAGGGTTCCGCCTGGGCCACGTTGCCCGAGGCGTCACGCCGCATGACCTGGCAGTTCACGGTGCTGGCCCCAGTGGCCGCCATGCTCGACGAGGCGCTGCCTCCCATTTGTGCACGGGCCCGCGACGGATCGCGCGGCACCTGGCTGACGATGCGATGCGAGCGCGGCTCCACAATAATGACCTCGTCCTCCATCGCGAAATATTCGTAGTCGCGATAGGCGGGCTCGATCGCGACGATCTCGGGCGGAAGCCTATGGAGACGCACGCGCGAGGGAATCGTCTCGCCGACCCGGATCGAGATGTTCAGGTTGCGCTCCGGTTGCGCCAGCCGCGCGCGGCTCACCGTTTCGGAGATCCGCACCTGCCTCTCGCTCGTCACCTGGGCTTGCTGATTGACCTGCGTGTTGGCCTGATTGGTCTGCGTGCCAGAGGTGCCGGGCGCGGTCTGCGCATTGTTGGTCGGAGCCGTCCGGTTCGTGTCGGTCGCGGTGGCCGGCCGGTTGTTCTGTTGCGCCGGCGGCTGCTGCTCGGCCGCATTGCGCGGCGGCTGGGCCTGGTTGCGCTCGTTCTGCTGGCCCGTCCTGGACTTCTCGGACTCGGCCGTTGATTTCTGCGGCGCGGACTTGTCCTGCTTCGTCTCCGCGCTGCTCTTGCTGTCGCGGTCCGGCTTCGCGCTCTCCGCCTCACGATTGCGATCGCGCGAAGGCTCGCGCGATTCTTGTGCCTGATCCTTCGCCTTCGGCTGGTTGCGCTCGACAGAGCCGGCCGGCTGGCGCTTGTCATCGCTCGCCTCCTGCCTGGCAGCGCCACCCCTGTCCTCGCGGCCCGCACCCTGCAGTCGCTCCTGGGCACCTTGCGCACGCTCTTGAACGCGTTCCTGGGCGCCGCCGCGCTGCGGCGCTGCGCCCTTCGCCGGTTCCTCGGTCCGTCTTGGTTCCTCCCTACGCTCGCCGGGTGCCTGCGCGTAGGCTAAGCCGGAAGCAAGTAACAGTCCGATAGCCGCAGTCGATAACATCAAGTGCTTGCGCATGGTCCCTCTCCTCGACAATTCGCAACGACCGACGCGAACGTTCCGTCGCTGCGAAGGTTCCTGAGGAGGAATGAGGGCCGATCACGCCGGGCTCACATCGCGTTCTTGAGCGTGAGGCGGGCCGTGAATGTCACGGTGGTCTTGCCGACCAGGGCCATGCCTTCGATCTCGGCGCCGCCGGCGGAATAGTGGCCCGAGAAACCGCAGGTGACCTCCCGGCCGCCGAATGCGAGCGCTCTGCCGACGGCTTCGGTATGCTGATTGACGATCAAGTCGCCGCGCCACTTGCCGCTCCGGTACCTGTAGCTGCCGGTGTAATAGAAGAAGCTGTCGCCGCCCATGATGCGTCCGTCGCTGAGCACGACCACGCCTCTGGCGTGTCCGCGTTTGCCGTCGCGCATCTCGATGTCGAAAATGTAGAGGCCGTTGACGACCGTGGCCTCGTTACCCGCTTCTGCTCCATCCCCGGTCGACATCAGATAATCTCCCCATGTCGATCCGCCGCCCAATCAGGTCGGCACGTTCCGTTCGAGATCCTCGATCCATGCCGCCGCGCTGGCATCCGACGGCGCGCGCCAGTCGCCGCGCGGTGACAGCGAGCCACCGGCCGAGACCTTCGGTCCGTTCGGCATCGCCGAGCGCTTGAACTGGCTGAAGGCAAAGAAGCGGCGCAGGAACACCTCGAGCCAGCGCCGGATCTCGGGAAGCTCGTAAGCCTTGCGCCGGTCGTTCGGAAATGCCGGCGGCCATTCGCCCTTGGCGACGTCCTTCCAGGCATGCAGCGCCATGAAGGCGATCTTGGAGGGACGCATGCCGAAGCGCAGCGTGTAGAACAGGTTGAAATCCTGCAGCTCGTAGGGCCCGACGGCCGCTTCCGTGCTCTGCGGCTTCTCGCCGGCCTGCACCGGCACGAGCTCCGGGGATATCTCCGCCACCAGGATCGAGCCGAGCGTCCGGTTGACGTCGTCGCCGAACTGTTTCGAGGAGATCACCCAGCGGATCAGGTGCTGGATCAGCGTCTTCGGAACTCCGGAGTTGACGTTGTAATGCGCCATCTGGTCGCCGACACCATAGGTGCACCAGCCGAGGGCGAGCTCGGAGAGATCGCCGGTGCCGATGACGATGCCGCCATGATGGTTGGCGAGCCGGAACAAATAATCCGTGCGCAGGCCCGCCTGGACGTTCTCGAAGGTGACGTCGTAAACCTTCTCGCCCTTGCCGAAGGGGTGACCGATATCCTTCAGCATCTGCGTCGCCGTGGTGCGGATGTCGAGCTCCTGCCAGCTCGTGCGCAACGCCTGCATCAGGGCCAGCGCATGGGCCTTGCTCTCGCTGCCGGTGGCAAAGCCCGGCATGGTGTAGGCCAGGATGTTTTCACGCGGCAGACCGAGCAGGTCGACCGCCTTGGCCGCGACGATCAGCGCATGGGTGGAATCGAGCCCGCCCGAGACACCGATCACGACGCGCTTGGTGCCGGTTGCGCGCATGCGCTGCACGAGACCGGCAACCTGAATGTTGTAGGCCTCATAGCAATCCTGCTCGAGCAGGCTTTCGTCGCTCGGAACGAAGGGAAAGCGCTCCACCTTGCGCAGGAAGCCGATGTCGGCGGCCGGCGGCTTCAGGGCGAATGTCACCTTGCGGAAAAACGCCTCGCGCTGGCGGCGGTTGTCATCGAACGTGCCCATCAACGCGCGCTCCTGCCTGAGCAGGTCGAGATCGACGTCGGCACAGGTGATCTGGCCGCCCTGGCGGAACCGCTCGCCCTCGGCCAGCAGCGCGCCGTTCTCGTAGATCGAGGTCTGACCGTCCCAGGCGAGATCGGTGGTCGATTCCCCTGCCCCGGCGGCGGAATAGACGTAGGCCGCAAGGCAGCGCGCCGATGTCGATTGGCACAGCAGCGCGCGCGCACGCGCCCGGCCGATCGTGATCGGGCTGCCCGAGAGATTGATCAGGACGCTGGCGCCTGCGAGCGCGAGCTCCGAGGCGGGCGTCACCGGGATCCACATGTCCTCGCAGATCTCGACGCCGATGGTGAGCCCCGGAACGTCCTCGGCCGAGAACAACAAATCGACACCGAACGGGGCATGCAGGCCACCAAAGGAAATCGTCTCTCCGGCGATGCCGGCGCCGGAGGCAAAATGCCGTCCCTCGTAGAATTCGCGATAGGTCGGCAGATAGCTCTTGGGCACCACGCCGAGGACGTTGCCGCGATGGACGACGATGGCGCAATTGTAGATGCGATTGCCAAAGCGCAGCGGCGCGCCGACGATCAGGACCGTCATCAGCGCCGAGGAGGCCTCGACGATCGCCGCGAGCCCGCGCTCGACCGCATCGAGCAACGGATCCTGCTTGACCAGATCCTCGATCGCGTAACCGGACAGGCATAGCTCGGGAAACACGGCGACCGCGACCGACTGGTCGTGGCAGGCATTCGCCGCGGCCAGAACGGCCTTTGTATTGGCCGACGGATCGGCCACGTGCGAGGTGGTGACGCAGGCCGCTACGCGCGCAAATCCGTGGGCGTAGATCGAGTGGAAAGTCATCGAGCGCAGTACCTTCGATCTCTTGCAATCTCTCGTGCCGCCGGCCGCAGCCGTCGGCTCCGCATTATATGTAGCCCATCGACCGGGGCCCGTGCAGGCCATCCGCCGTCATGCATAACGGATTTGCATGGCCGCGGCGCCCGCAACGTCAGGCGCTCCGCGCCAACACCCCGGACAGGTCGTCGCGCAGCCATCCGGCGATCCGGGGCCAGGCATGGGCGTGGGTGCGCGCCCCCATGAACAGGCCGAGATGATTGCTCGGCTCGGACGCTGCCGCAATGAAGGCCGCCGGCGTGCCGACGAGACCGGCGGTGGCGAGTGCCTGCGCAGCCGGCACGACGTCGTCGTCCAGCCCGGCCAGCAGGAACACCGGCGCCTTGACGTCCTTGAGGTCAACGGCGCGGCCGAGGGCGACGAATGAGCCGGCGGCGATCCGGTTCTCCCGGAAAATCCAATTGACGATCTGAAGATAATAAGTGCCCGGCAGATCGAGCGTTTCCGTATTCCAGCGATCGAAGCGCGCGAGCAGCGCCGCGCCGTCCTCGTCCGAGATATCCCTCTGCAACGCCGCTTCGATGTCGTCGCGGCTCGGCGCCTTGGACCACAAGCGCAGCATCTCCTCGCCGCTGACATTGCCGCCCCCGCGCGCCACGAGCTGGTCATAGACCAACTCGGGCGCGTTGCGGGTGAGCCGCGACAACGGGGATTCGATCGACAGGTCGACCGGTGCGCCCGCAAGCACCAGCCGCCGCACCTTGGCCGGAAAACGCGCCGCATAGAGCAGCGACAGCCAGCCCCCTTGGCACAACCCGACGAGATCCACCGGCGCGCCGATCTCGTCGATGGCGACGTTGAGGTCGGTCAGATAGCTGTCGATCGAGAGATAGCGCATGTCCGGCGCCGCTGACCGCCAATCCGTGAGATAGACCCGGTCGATGCCGCCGGCCTGGAGGGACTGCACCACGCTGTGGCCGGGCGCGAAGTCGGCGATCAGGGGCCGATGCAGCGCATAGGGCGCGCACACCAGCGCGGGCTGGCCTGAGCGGGTCCGCGTGCAATCGCGCAGACGCATGGTCGCCAGCTCCAGCGCGACCGTGCCGGGCGTCGTCCACGGCAGGCTGCTATCGCCCTGCTCGGCGGGTCCGCGCTCGATCCACCAGAAGCAGGCGTCCATGGCGAGCCGCGCTGCTGCAAACGGCCACAGCAGCGGATCATCCGAGGCATGCCCTGGTCGGCTTGGCTGATTGCCGGTCTTCTCCTTCATCGCTGTCTCGATCTCCTCACAGGAACGCCTCGAGGCCGACGACCGAAATGCCGAGGTCCCTGAAACTCTGATGGGTCGCGGCCACGGTGCCGCCGAGATCGATGCCGCGGCAGGCATCCTCGATGACGGCGACCTCGAACCCTGCCTTGCGCGCGTCCTCCGCCGAGAAGCGGACACAGAAATCCAGCGCCAGACCGGTGACGAAGACGGTCTTCAGCTCGCGCTCGCGCAAGTATCCGAGCAGGCCCGTCGGCGTCCTCTTGTCGTTCTCGAACAACGCCGAATAGGAGTCGATGCCGCGGCGAAAGCCCTTGCGGACCACGAGGTTCGCCCTGGCGATGTCGAGATCCCGGTGGAATTCGGCGCCGGCCGTGCCCTTGACGCAATGCGTCGGCCACAACACCTGGATGCCGTAGTCGAGCTCGATGGTCTGGAACGGCTGCTTGCCCGGATGGTTCGGCGCAAAAGAGACGTGATCTCTCGGATGCCAGTCCTGGGTCAGCACCACATTGGCGAATTTTTGGGCGATCCGGTTGACCGCGGGGACGACCTTCTCGCCGCCGGGAACGGCGAGCGCTCCACCGGTGCAGAAATCGTTCTGCACATCGATCACCAGCAGCACGTCGCGATCGGAAATCTTCATTGCCAGGCTCATCCCGCCTGCCCGGCACGACAGCGCCGAGCATTCTTCCTTCAAGCACACTTCTTATTAGTGTCGGCCTTCCAGCGCTGCTGCGCAACCGCCGGCCCGTGCGGACGCCTGCGCGAATTGGTCACCGGTCGGGTCCTCGGGATGCAACGGTTTGATGTCGACCGTGTTGACTAGCGGCACCCAAGGACGGATTCTGAACGCCGGTCGTCGTTTTCGGTCGGAGAGAGCGGAGGAAGCGGTTCCCGCAGCGGGCAAAGCTGTGGCAGCCATATCGCCATGACAATCGGCAAGACAGGACAGATTCTTCTCGCCGATATCGGCGGCACCAACGCGCGCTTCGCGCTGAGCCAGGTCGCGTCTCGGGACGGCGATCCGGCCGCACCGATCGACTATGTGAAAGTCGCCGACTTTCCAACCGTCCGGGAGGCCATCGTCGACGTCCTCGCGCGCCGGGCCGGCGGCGAGCCGCCCAGAAGGGCCGTGCTGGCGGTCGCGGGGCCCGTGACCAACAATCGCTGCGTCATGACCAACAGTCCGTGGGTCATCGACGGCAACGAGCTGCAACCCGCTCTCGGCTTCGACAGCGTCCACGTGCTCAACGACTTTGAAGTGGTGGCCTGGTCCCTTCCCGCCTTGCAGCCGGCCGACCTGATCCCGCTCGGCGGACAGGATGGCCTTCCCGGCGAACCCTTGCTGGTGGTCGGGCCCGGCACGGGCTTTGGCGTGTCCTGTCTGGTCGAGCGCCATGGCGCGCGGCTGGCGGTCGTGACCGAGGCCGGTCACGCGACCCTGCCGGCGGAGAACGAGCGCGAGGAACGGGTCATCGCCTGTCTGCGCAAGCGCCTCGGCCATGTCTCGATCGAGCGCGGTGCGCTCTCGGGTTCCGGCCTGCAAAGCCTCTACGAGGCCCTTGCGGAGCTCGACGGCGCCCAGGTGCCGCATCGCGATCCCGCCGCCATCACCAAGGCCGCGCTGGAGGGCAGCTGTCCCGTCAGCCGCGCGACGCTCGACATGTTTTGCGCCATTCTCGGCTCGGTCGCCGGCAATCTCGCGGTGACCTTCGGCGCCCGCGGCGGGGTCTATATTGCCGGTGGAATCGTGCCCCGTTTTCCCGAGTTCCTCGCCGCCTCGGCGTTCCGGGCACGCTTCGAGGCCAAGGGACGATTCCAGGACTACCTGCGAAACATCCCAACCAGGCTGGTGACCAAGCCCGATGCGAGCTTCGTCGGCCTGAAGATGTTTGCCGAGCACAATCCAAACTGAGCGGCGGGCATTGGTTCCCGCCGGTTCAATAATTCACAACTGATTAAGGCATCGGCGCGGTTTCACGCAGGATCTGCTTGCCTGCGTGCTTCCGATGCGAAACAATCTTGCCGTGTGTGTGGCGTAGTTGCGGGGGCGTGACATGCGTAAGCAGGATTTGGGTTTCGACTATCACCGCTATCACCGTCTGCTGACCGAGGCGGATGACGATGACAAGCGCCTGGCCTTGATCGAGCTCTTGATCGAGGAAAAGGCGAAAGACCGGCTGGCTGCCCAGCGCGCCTCGGACCGTGCTGCCATGACGGCACACACCATCGCCACGGTTTTGAAGAACGGCCGATACCGAGACCTCGCTCTCATCACGCGCGGCTCCGCCGATGATCTCAGCGCACCCTTACCGTCACTCAGTGCGGCACCTTTGCCGTCACTCGGTGCGGAGCCCTCGTCGTCACTCAGTGCGGCGTCTTCACCGGTGCTTCCGGAAACATCGAATCGATCATCGCCTTGAGCTGATCCATTGCGATCGGCTTGCGCAGGATCGGTCGGCGCCGAAGCAAGGACGGCAGCAGCTCAGGGCCGTAACCGGTGGCGAACAGGAACGGCTTTCCGCGGCGCTCGATCAGGTCGGCGACGGGATCGACGTAAACGCCCATCAGGTTGATGTCGAGGATGGCCAGATCGTATTGCGCGGTCATGGCAAAGGCGCTTGCGTCGCGGACATTGTCCGCCTCCGCGACGACGTGGTGGCCGAGTTCCTCCACCATGTCGGCGATCATCATCCGGATCAACGCCTCGTCTTCGACCAGGAAAACGGAGAGTCCGTCCGCCATATCAACCCCGCAGTCAGCCAAGCGAAGCTAACCATAACCGAATTGTAGAAAGGATTCACGAATTCGTGGCGAGCGCCGTTAATTCGCTCGCCCACGATCGGATTCAACTTGATCAATCCAGCCCCCGCTCGTGGCTGAGGCGGACCATTTCCTGGATGAAGACCTGCTTCTGCTTGTCATCGAGGCTCGAATAGAGCGGCTCGGCGGCATCTGCGACGTTGCGCTGGTCGGCGGCCCGGTCGATCAGGAACTGCGACTCGTTACGCATCTGCTCGATGATGTCGTCGGGCGGATCGCGCTTGGCGCGGGCAACCCGCAGGTTGAGCCGCTCCGCACCATTATGTCCCAGGTAGTGCATGGCGCTCGAGAAGCCGTACCAGTGCTTCTCCTGATCGGACGTGAGGTTCAGCTCGGTCTTGATCCGCTCGATATAGGCATCGCTGTTGGCGACGATCTGTTCCGCGGTCTGCTGCGGCGCGCCGGGCTGGGTGAGAACGGTGACGTTCTTGTTGTCTTTATTGTCCTTGTTGTCTTTATCCTTGCCGTCCGGCGGGGCGTTCTTGGCCTCCTTGCTTGCCTTGGCGCCCTTGCCCGCCTTGGCGCTCTTGGCATCCTTGTCCTTGCCGCCCGGCTGCTTGGACTCCTTCGCGTCTTTGCCGGCCTCCTTATTGGCCTCCTTGGGCGGCGGCCCCTGGTTGTTGTTGCCGACGCCGAGCACACCAGTGAAGACGCCCACCACGCCGCCGATGGCGCCGCCGAGCACGCCGCCAACGGGACCTGCCGCCTTGTTCCCGGCCGCAGCTCCCTCCTGAACGCCCTTGACCAGACCTTGGGCATTCGCCACCGAGGCTGTGCCGAGCAGCAGCGCAAGCGCGGACCCCAGCGCAAACCATCGTCGCAGGTGAAGTCGCGCTGGCAGCGCCGGTTTGATCATTCTCGTCTCCATCGTCGATCTGACTGGCCTGTCGGGCGAGAGCCCCCGCCAATTGCAACTCTATCGTTTCCGCCGCGCCGCGGTCCAGACGCGCCGATTGCTGTCTACGCCCGAAAACTCTTTCGTGCGAAGCGGTTATGCAGGCTTATTCGAAACTGCGGCGTAATTGCGCACGGATCGTTGGAGGGGCGGCTCGCGCGAAGTGTGCGTCGCAAAACGAACAGTCTGCGTGGACGCGCGACGGTGCCGGACACACCATTAGTTCTAGACGAGGAGGCGTTCGGCTTTCTCGACAGATGCGATCAATCATGATCTGATCGCGCTACCAATTTGCTGCGGCCCGCGAGAATGTTCACGTCAGCCGACGGCGCCAATAAGAAAATTCCACAACAAAAACTCAAGAAAGAAATCTCAGAGGAAACTCCAACAACAACACCCAGGCGAGGAAACGAGATGTCACGCAAGACACTGACGCGACGTCAATTTGTGGCTGCCACTGCACTGTCCTCCGCGGCGCTGGTTACAGCGCCCTATGTCCGGGGCGCCTACGCCGCCGGCAAGCTCTCCATCGGCTTCTGGGATCATTGGGTCCCGGGTGCGAACAAAGCCTCGACCGACCTCGTCAACGAATGGGCCGCGAAGGAGAAGGTCGAAGTCTCCATCGACTACATCACCAGCAACAACAAGAAGCTCGAACTGACCGTCGCCGCCGAGGCGCAGGCAAAGTCCGGCCACGACATTCTCCAGATGCCGACCTGGTGGCCGCACGCCTATGCAGACCAGCTCGAGCCGGTCACCGACATCATGGGGCCGATAATCAAGCAAAACGGCGAGGTGAACGGCACGACCAAATATCTCGGCCAGGCCGGCGGCAAATGGCTTGCCGTCCCTGCGACCGTCGGCAGCCAGATCAAGGGCCCCTGCTCGCGCATCGACCTGATGAAGAAGCATGCCGGCATCGACGTCCAGGAGATGTATCCGGCGGGCAGCGCGCCCAAGGACGAGAACTGGACAATGGACGTCTTCCTCAAGGCCGCCGAAGCCTGCAACAAGGCCGGCGTCCCGTTCGGGATCGGCCTCGGCGAGACCACGGACAGCGTCGATACCGCCGGCGCGATCTTCCAGTCATTCGGCGCCGAGCTCGTGAACGCCAAGGGCGACATCACCGTGAAGTCTGACAACGTGCGTCAGGCTCTCGAATTCTACAAGAAACTGATCGCGGTGCTTCCGGCGGACGCGCCGTCCTGGGACGACGCCTCGAACAACAAATGGCTGATCTCGGGCCGCGGGGCCCTGATCCTGAATCCGCCGAGCTCGTGGGCCGTTGCCAAACGCGACGCACCACAGGTCGCCGAGCAATGCTGGACGCACGGCATGCCGGCCGGTCCGAAGGGCCGCTTCGCACCGTTCCTGCCCTATTTCTGGGGCGTCTGGGCCTTCGGCAAGAACAAGGAAGCAGCCAAGAGCCTGCTGACGCATCTGTCGCAGCCGTCGTCGATTGAAAAGTTTGTCGCGGCGAGCGGCGGCTACGACCTCCCGGCTTTCGCGAACATGACCAAGCTGAAGACGTGGGCCGAGGAAGGGCCGCCGAAGGGCACGCTCTATAGTTATCCCGACCCGCATGGCCGCCAGACGATGTCGATCGCGGCCTCGCCAGCGCCGCCAAAGATCGCACAGCAGATCTACAATCAGGCGACGTTGACCAAACTGGCGCTGCGCTATGCCCGTGGCGAGACCATGGAGCAGGCTCTCGCCTGGGCCGAGGGCGAGTGCGAAGGCTTCATGCGGAGCTGATGCCGGGTGCTCATGGCGGTTCACGCGCCGACGCGTGAGCCGCCGGCGATTCCGCCTGTCCCATTCTCTTGTCGGGGGAAGCCGGCCAATGCGGTCGGCTTCCCCGTCGAACCTTTACGAAAGTCTTGGCCATGGCCGATGTCGTCGTTGAGCAAGGTCGCTCCGTCCGCGCTGGAAGCTCGCGCAAACGCTCCAGTCTGCGCAACACTCTCGGGCGGAAGTCGACGGTGGCGTTCTTCCTGACGGTGCCGCTGATTCTCCTGATCGCGCTGCTCGTGCTCTATCCAGCCTTCTACTCCATGCATCTGGCGACCTTGAACAAGTCGATGCAGAAGTTCGTCGGCCTCAGCAACTTCACCTTCCTGTTCAAGCGCGAGACGTTCTGGATGGTGGTACGGCAATCCTGCATCTTTGCCCTCACCGCCGTGTTCTTCAAGGCGCTGTTGGGCTTCATCGTCGCCCATTTCGTCCACAACCTTCCGGCCAAGGGCCAGCGCAAATGGCGCGGCATGCTGCTGGTGCCGTGGGTGATCCCGCCGGCGATGAGCACGCTGGCCTGGCTGTGGCTGTTCGACCCGTCCTACAGTGCCTTCAACTACTCGCTGTCGTTCTTCGGCATCGGTCCGATTCCCTGGCTCGGCGACACCTTCTGGGCGCGCTTCTCCGTCATCCTCGTCAACGTCTGGTACGGCGCGCCGTTCTTCATGATCATGTACCTGGCGGCGCTGAAATCGGTGCCGGACCAGCTCTATGAAGCCGCATCGATCGACGGCGCCAATTGGTGGCAGAAGATCTGGCACATCACCTTGCCGATGATGCGCAACATCATCGCCATCACCACGCTGTTCTCGCTGATCGTCACCTTCGCCAATTTCGACATCGTGCGCATCCTGACGTCAGGCGGCCCATTGGATTCGACGCATCTGTTCGCCACCTGGGCATTCCAGGTCGGCATCCAGAGCAGCGATATTCCGCTCGGCGCCTGCGTCTCGCTGTTCATGGTGCCGATCCTCGCAGTCGCGGCGATCTTCATTCTGCGCGATGTCAACAAACGTGGGAACGAAGCCTGATGAGCACGCTTGCAATCGACAAGGGCGGTCCCACGCGGAAAGTCAAATACCGAAGCATGAGCCGGGATCGCACCTGGGCACTGCGCTGGTCCTACTTCTTTCTGGTGCTGTTCGCGATCTTCTCGCTCACCCCGCCGATCTACATGCTGATCACCTCGCTCAAGAGCAGCGCGGAGATATCGGCGGCGACCAATCCCTGGTGGGTGTTCCATCCGACGCTGTCGAACTACGTCGAGCTTTTGACGTCGAACCAGTTTTTGCGCTTCTTCTGGAATTCCGCCATCGTCTCGATCGTGGTGGTGATGGTCACCATGCTGATCAGCATTCCAGCGGCATTCGCGCTGGCTCGAATGAAGTTCTGGGGCTCGACGACGCTGGCGACCGGCGTCTTTCTCACTTACCTGATCCCGGACAGCCTGTTGTTCATCCCGCTTTTCAAGATGCTGGCCGTGGTTCAGGACCTGACCGGCATCACGTTGCTCAACAGATGGTACGTACTGCTGTTCATCTATCCGACACTGACCGTGCCGTTCTGCACCTGGATCATGATCGGCTATTTCGCCTCGATTCCGAAGGAGCTCGACGAGGCCGCCCTCATCGACGGCGCCTCATGGCTCCAGACCCTGACGCGGATCTTCATCCCCGTCGCGCTGCCCGGGCTTATCGCCGCGACCATCTTCGCCTTTACGGTATCCTGGGCGCAATTCCTCTATCCCCTCGTGTTCACGACGTCGGTCGACCAGCTCGTGCTGCCGGTCGGCATCACCACCACGCTGATCAAGGGCGACGTCTTCAACTGGGGGCAGATCATGACCGGCGCGCTGCTCGGCGCCGCGCCGCCGTTGATCATCTACGCCTTCCTGATGGATTACTACATTGCCGGCCTGACCGCCGGTGCGACAAAGGGTTGATGTCTCATGGCTGACGTTGCTTTGCGGAAGGTAGTTAAGCGTTACGACGACGTCGAAGCCGTGCGCGGCATCGACCTCGATATCGCCGACCACGAGTTCATCGTGCTGGTTGGCCCCTCCGGCTGCGGCAAGTCGACGACGCTGCGCATGATCGCCGGCCTCGAGGACATCAGCGACGGCGACATCATGATCGGCGGCGACGTCGTCAACGACGTGCCGCCGAAGGACCGCGACATCGCGATGGTTTTCCAGAACTACGCGCTCTATCCGCACATGACGGTCGCGGAGAACATGTCGTTCGGCCTGCGCCTCAAGCACTATCCCAAGGCCGAGATCAAGGCCCGGGTGACCGAGGCTGCCCGGCTCCTCGACATCACCGACCTGATCGACCGCAAGCCGAAGCAGCTCTCCGGCGGCCAGCGCCAGCGCGTCGCGATGGGCCGGGCCATCGTGCGCAATCCGAAGGTCTTCCTGTTCGACGAGCCGCTGTCCAATCTCGACGCCAAGCTGCGCGTGCAGATGCGGATCGAGATCAAGAAGGTGCACCAGAAGGTGCGCACCACCACCGTCTACGTCACCCATGACCAGGTCGAGGCGATGACGCTGGCCGACCGCGTCGTGGTGATGAACAAGGGGCGGATCGAGCAGATCGGCACGCCGAACGAGCTCTATCACAAGCCGGCGACGCGTTTCGTCGCGGGCTTCATCGGCTCGCCCGCGATGAACTTCATCCCGTGCCGGCTCGAGGATGTCGGCGGCGCGCTTCAGATCCGCCTCACCGATCGCATCTCCTTCGCGCTGCCGCCGGCGCGTGCCGCGCGCTACAACGCGCTGCCGCGCACGGAGAAGCTGCTGCTGGGCCTTCGCCCCGAGCATCTCACCGAGTCGCATGCGCATCTGGAGCCCGGCGTCGAGACCTTCGAGACCGTGCTCGACGTGACCGAACCGATGGGGATGGAGACGCTGGTCTATTTCGGGCTCGACGGCACGCCGGTCTGCGGCCGCGTCAATCCCAACGCCGGCGCCAAGGACGGGGCACCCATGCGTTTGGCGATGGACCTCAACAACATGCACCTGCTAAACGAGGCGACCGGCGTCGTGTTGTGACGCCGGTTCAAGAAACTCGCGCAGGCAGGGGACGATGGCGACCAACAAGAAAAAGATTTTCGTTACGCAAACTTTGTCGCAAGGGGCACGCGCCCTCCTCACCCAGCGCGACGATATCGAGCTCGTCGAGTTTCCGAACCTGATCTCGGCCGGGGATTTCGAGGCCTTGCTGAAGAGCCATGCCCCGGTCCATGGCGTGGCGTTGGGTGCCACGGCCTTCGGCGAGACCGAGCTCGAAGCGTCGAAGGACATGAAGGTGGTGACCCGCATCGGCGTCGGCTATGACGCCGTCGACGTGCCCGCCCTCTCCCGCCGCAAGGTGCCGCTGATGGTCGCGGGCAGCGCCAACTCGCCCTCGGTCGCCGAGCAGGCGCTGTTCATGATGCTGACGCTGGCCAAGCGCGCCAATGAGATGCACGCCTGCGTCAAGGATGGCCAGTGGGCCAACCGCCTCGGGATGCTGCCGTTCGACCTCTACGGCAAGACCGTGCTGATCGTCGGCTTCGGCCGCATCGGCAGTCGCACCGCCAAGCGGTGCCTGGCGATGGAAATGAACGTGCAGGTCTACGATCCCTACAAGGCTGCCGCCGACATCAAGGCGGCCGGCTGCGAGCCCGTCACTGACCTCGATGCCGCGCTGCCGAGCGCCGATTTCGTCACCATCCACTGTCCGAAGACGCCGGAGACCATCGGCCTGTTCGATGCGGCGCGGATCGGGCGGATGAAGCCGCTGTCCTATCTCATCAACACTGCACGCGGCGGCATCGTGAAGGAAGCTGCGCTGTACGACGCGCTCACGTCCGGAAAGCTCGCCGGCGCGGGCATCGACGTGTTCGAGGTCGAGCCGCCGCCAATCAGCAACGCTCTATTCGCGCTGCCCAACGTCATCATGGCGCCCCATGTGGCCGGCGTTACCGTCGAGGCCGTGAGCCGCATGAGCGAGCAGACCGCGCGCAACATCCTCAGTGTGCTGGACGGCGACCCCATCCGCCAGAACATCATCAATCAGGACGTGCTGGGCTGAACGAGCCGATGGTCGCGCTTTAAATTGTTGTTCGAGCATGATCTTTTCGGAAGACCGCTGCCCGCTTTTCCGGATCATGCTTTCAGTCCGCCCCGCCTTCGGAAGGCCAGAATACGTCCCATTTTGGTGCAGATCGGGCCCCAACTCAGCCTTAATCAAGCGCGCGTAATGGAGGCGGAAGCGCGGCGGCAGCGGGACAGACCGGCCGGCGCGTCGAGCTGGAGGATGAACCCTTGTCAGAAATCGATCCGACCGACCACGCTCTGGCGACAATCGCCAGCATTCTGGAGAACCCCGAGCCCGTTCTCGTCATTCGCAAGACCGAGACCGAAATCGTGGTCGCCGGAGAGCGCGAGCACATGGACTCTGACGAGCAGCAGGTCGTCGAGCAGCAGGTCGTCGACGCGTATCCGGCGGTCGACGAGCATCAGTTGGCTGAAGAGCATCTGCTGGCTGAAGAGCATCCCGTGGTCGAGGAGCAGCCGCTGGTCCCGGAGCACACCGATGCCGATGGCTACAGCAAGGTCGGCCCGGGCCCTATGGTCGCGATCCGACTCAAATGGACGGTCCATCGCAGCGATGACGGCCAGTTCTACGTCCACGAGACCATCGGCGAGCAATCCGCTCCCGTGGTCAACGGCCCGATGACGAGCGAAGCCGCCGTGCGCTTCGTCGACGAGCATGAAGACGAGGCACATCGTCGCTTCGAAGAGCTGCGCAGCGAGATCGCCGGCCGCAGCTCGCTCGCCGATTACGAGCGCAAAGGCGAAGCGTAGGGCTCAGATCTCCGTGCACCTCTCCCCGCTGGGGAGAGGTAGACGCAAAGCTCCTACTTCCTTCCCAAAAAGTCCTTCTTTACCAGCTCGACACCGGCGTGCCGCAACAGGTCGTAGGCCGTCGTGACGTGGAAAAAGAACTGCGGCACGCTGAAGGTCAGCAGCAGCGTCCGCCCGGTGAAGGACAGCTCGGTGCCGTTCTTCAGCCTGAAGAAGACGTTGCGTTCCGCCGCCGCATCGATCTCGGCGCGCGGCAGGGTCTCGATGAACTCGATCGACGTCGCGATGCGCGCCTGAAGCCCCGCCATGTCGTGCTCGAGCACGGGCAGCGCCACCGGCTCGCGTCCGGCCAGCAAGGCCGGAGCGACCGTGGCATGGCGGCAGGCCTCGCCGATCTGCTGCGCCAGATCGTACATGTTCGGCGCCATGCGCATCCCCAGCAGGACCGCCGGGTTGAACTTGCGGGCCTCGGCATAGGCGACGCCCTTGTCGAGCAGCGCCGACAGATTTTGCAAGTAAGGCACGAAGAGGCCCACCGAGGCCTCGTGCATCGAGATCGTCACCTCTGAATTCCCTTCAATTTCGCCTCGCCAGCGACGGGCATCTGGTCTAGATCCACACTCAAGAGCTGCACAATGACAGCTCGGAGATGGGTAGAAAAGAGATGATCGTTCGAATCTGGGCGGCTCTGGCCGTCGCGTTGCTGGTGAATGTCTCGGCACATGCGCAGCAGGCATCGCCCTCGCGCCTCGACGAGATCATCAAGCGCGGCACCCTGCGCGTCGGCATGACCGGCGACTACAAGCCCTTCACCTATCTGGACAAGACCACGCAGCAGTTCACCGGCTTCGACGTCGACATGGCGCAGGCGCTCGGCAAGGCACTCGGCGTCAAGGTCGAATTCGTGCCGACGGCCTGGCCGAAGCTGATGAAGGATTTCGAGACCGACCAGTTCGACATCGCCATGGGCGGCGTTTCCGTAACGCTCGACCGGCAGAAGAAGGGCTTCTTCTCCACGCCGATCATGCGCGAGGGCAAGACCCCGATCGCGCGCTGCGCCGACGTCGGCAAGTATCAGAGCATCGCCGACATCGACAAGAAGGGCACCCGGATCATCGTCAACCCCGGCGGCACCAACGAGCGCTTCGCGCGTGCCAACATCAGGGATGCCGAGATCACGGTGTTCGCCGACAATACCGTGATCTTC
The DNA here is from genome assembly GCF_011602485.2 of Bradyrhizobium sp. 1(2017). NCBI lineage: Bacteria > Pseudomonadati > Pseudomonadota > Alphaproteobacteria > Hyphomicrobiales > Nitrobacteraceae > Bradyrhizobium > Bradyrhizobium sp. 1(2017). Next base: position 4,230,582 of record NZ_CP050022.2, read on the forward strand.
GACGAGATCGCCAAGGGCAACGCCGATTTGATGATGACGGACGCCTCCGAGACGCGCTACCAGCAGAAGCAGCACGCTGGCGTGCTCTGCGCGGTGCATCCCGAGAAACCGTTCGACTTCTCGGAGAAGGCCTACTGGCTCCAGCGCGACATGGCGCTGAAGGCCTTCGTCGACCAATGGCTGCACATCTCCATGGAAGATGGCAGCTACAGGAAGATCTACGCCGCCTGGTTCGACTGACATGCGAAGGGCGTTAGCGGTCGCATTTTTGCTCGGGATCAGCGGCGTCCATGGTGCGCTCGCGCAGTCGAAGTTCACACCAGCGACCGGGCCGGCATGCAAGGACGAGTCAACGGACGAGCTCGGTCTGTGGACCTGCCCAGGTCCGGCCGGTTACGTGGTGAGCTTTGCCGACGAAGGCAACATCGTATCGGTCACGATTGCGCCTCGGAGCGCAATCGAGAAGGTGTCCGGGCCGACTGCGCAATGGCGCGGCGCCGGCAAGTCCTTTGGCGACAAGGTGCAATGGATCATGCGTGCCGGCGTACCGAGGGCCGCGGTGATCCGCACCTGGCGACGGGTCGGCAAGAATGAGAAGGAGCTCCAGGAGCTCTCCGTGTTCGCGATCAGCGGCGCAAATGCTTGCCTCATTGCTTCGATCGATGTTCATGCCGATAAGGCGAACGACGCCGCGCTTGCCCGCGCCCAACAGGCGGCCAATGCGGGTTGTCCCCGGAAGTAGACGCGGCGCGCTGAATTGTCGCCGGCCAGGCGCGTCACATGCGAGCGGGCACCGCCCGCCCAACTCCGGGCAGAGTTCGGCGCTATTGAACCAAGCTCAGCGCGAGCACGACTCATACCGAGAACAGTGATCTAGATCACTTTTTGCGATTGAACCGGGGCGTATGCCTCGGTCCGGGGACTATCGGCTCAGGAGATGGAAATGAGGAAGCTGTTGGCCGCGGCCGCATTCCTTTTGGCGAGTACAGCCGCTCAAGCACAGTACACGTTCGAATATGGCGGGCGCACCATCCGGATCGATCCGGACCGCGGCACGGTGCAGATTCCCGGCGTTTACGACAACACCGGCCAGGGCAAGGCCAAGAAGGCCAAGAAGAACGAGACGGGCCCGAGTCAGCAGGCCCCGCAGCAAGCGACCGTCGAACCGCAAGCACCGGCTGCTCCGGCACCTGCGCCCGCTCCGGTCGCCCCGCCGGCCGCGCAGGCGCCCGCAGCTGCGGCCGTAGCACCGCCTCCTGCACCGCCACCGCCGGCTCCTCCGCCGACCACGACCGCCACCAACGCGCCGGCCAACACGGCGGTACTGCCGCCGCCCGCGCCGCCTCCGGCCGCGGCTCCGGTCGAGCAGCAGGCCGCGCCCGCCGTGGCGCCACCGCCCGCCCCGACCGTGGCTGCCGCACCACCGGCGCCGCCTCCGCCACCTGCCCCGGCGCCCGCCCCCGCTCCCGTTCAGGCGGCCGCAGCCACGCCGGCTCCGGCTGCCGCGGCCACGCGCGATATCAGCTCGCCGCTCGGCGTCTGGCTCACCGAGGAGAAGGAAGGCAAGGTCCGTATCGAGCAATGCGGCAGCAATCTCTGCGGCTATTCGGTCGATTCGAAATCGAACCAGAACGGCGAGCAGGTTCTGATCAACATGAAGCCCGGCAAGGACCAGAAATGGTCGGGCCGCATCCTCGACCCCAACTCTGGTTCCACCTACGATTCGACCATCGCGATGAAAGGCACCGACCGGTTGCGCGTGCAGGGCTGCGCCTTCGGCGGCATGTTCTGCGGCGGCCAGACCTGGACGCGCGTGAACTGAGCTCGGGCTGATCAATCAACACAAGGGGCCCCGTGATGCGGGCCCCCTTGCTTTTGTGCGGCGTGCCGTAGCGAGGTGCGCAACGTCACACAGCCGCATGCGCACGTGACAGCCCTCACATCGCCGGTTCCACACGCATGCCACCGTTCCCGCATGGTCAACCGCAGGGGCGTGTCATGAACGGCTTTCGCAAGACTCTCTTCGCCACCATCGTCACCATCGCTGTCCCGCTCGTGCAGGCGAATGCTGCGACGAGCACGTTCGACGGCGCATGGAACGTCCGCATCGCCTCCTCGAGCCAGGCCTGCGGCAACGGCGCGACCGTCGCGATCGGAATCAACAACGGTCAAATCGCATCGGGCAACGCCGCGGTGACGGCGTCAGGCCGCGTCGCCGATGCGGGCAGCATCAAGGTCACCTTGAGCACCGGCATCAAGCGCGCCGTCGGCTTCGGCCGGCTCAGCGGCACGTCCGGCTCCGGCACCTGGCGCGGCGCCATGTGCACGGGGACGTGGACGGCGGAAAGAATGTAGGGTTTCGTGTCCCGGACAAGCAGCGACGCCAAGCGTTGCTGCGCAGAGCCGGGACCCAGCAATCTTCGTGGTCCGAAATCTCTGGGCCCCGGCTCGGCGACGCATCGCCTGCGCGATGCGTCTTGTCCGGGGGCACGAGAGAGGTCGTCAGCCAACCGCGGCGCCATACTCGGCGTCGGTCACCGGTTCGAGCCAAGTCGAGTAGACGCCGTCGAGGGCTTCCTGCATGGCGATGTGGCACATGCCGTTGGTCGGCGAAGCCCCGTGCCAGTGCAACTCGCCCGGCGGAATCCAGACGGTGTCGCCAGGCCGGATCTCCCTGACGGGACCGCCCTTGGTCTGCACGCGCCCGACGCCGGAGATGACGTACAGCGTCTGCCCGAGCGGATGGTGATGCCAATTGGTGCGCGCGCCCGGCTCGAACGCGACGCGCGAGCAGTTCAGCCGTGCCGGCGACGGCGCCATGATGACCGGATCCTGCCAGACAGTGCCGGTGAAGTTCTCCTTGGGCGCGCGGCGGGTCGGCCGCGTGCCTGCGACTGTGATCTCCATGGGGTCCTCGCTTCCTGTTACTTCTTGCTGGCGGCGTAGCGCGCCTTGGTTTCGGCGTTCATGGGATAGAGGCCCGGCAGCACCGCGCCGTTGTTCACCTCGTTGACGATCCAGGCTTCCATGCGTTCCTGCTCGACGCCCTCGTTGAGCACGTGATCGAGCATTGCCTGCGGGATCAGCACGCAGCCGTCCTGGTCGGCGACGACGATGTCGTTCGGGAATACGGCGACGCCGCCGCAGCCGATCGGCTCGCCCCAGCCGACAAAGGTCAGGCCCGCGACCGAAGGCGGCGCGGCATAGCCGTCGCACCAGACCGGCAAATTGGTGCCGAGCACGCCCTCGACGTCACGCACGACGCCGTCAGTGACGAGCGCCGTCACGCCCCGCTTGACCATGCGCGCGCAGAGAATGTCGCCGAAGATGCCGGCATCGGTGATGCCCATGGCGTCGACCACGGCGATGCAGCCATCGGGCATCGCCTCGATCGCGGTGCGGGTCGAGATCGGCGACGACCAGGATTCCGGCGTCGCCAGATCCTCGCGCGCCGGCACGAAACGCAGCGTGAAGGCCGGGCCAACCAGCCGCGGCAGTCCCGGGCGCAGCGGACGCGCGCCGCGCATCCACACGTTGCGCAGGCCCTTCTTCAGCAGGACCGTGGTGATGGTGGCGGTGGTGATGCCGGCGAGGGTCTTGCGGGCTTCGGGGGACAGCGACATGGAAACAGACGAGCTCCGGATGGGCGGGAAAGAACGCGCGCATCTTGCGAGCCGCAGCCCTTGCGTCAAGGGCCAAGAGCCCACCAATAACGCAGGGCGGCTGAGCCGTTATGCGACGCGATAACAAGGCTTTATCGCGCCCCCTTGCATTAATTTATTGGACTTGCGGGCGCATTTACGCGAAGCAGGACGAAGCGGAACTCTCACGCCGAGGGCCGCATTCCTCCGAAGCCCGATTTCGACAGCTCCTCGACAGCTCATGGCCGCGACGCTTCCCCCGCCCCGCCTTCTGCCCAGTGGCGACAGCGCCGTCACGGTCGAGTTCAGCCGCACCATCGACGACGATGCCAACCAGCGCGTGCTGGCGCTCGACAAGGCGCTGGCCGCAAGCTCCATCGACGGCATCACCGAGACCGTGCCGACCTATCGTTCGCTGCTGGTGCATTACGATCCCGGCAAGATCGGCTTCGAGGCGCTCGGCGACAAGCTGCTCGCGCTCGCCGGCCGGCCGCTGCCGCCAGCGACGAAGGCGCGCCGCTGGCTCATTCCCGTCGCCTATGGCGGCGAGCACGGCATCGATCTGGAGGACGTCGCCAAGGCGCTCGGCACCACGCCCGACGACATCGTCGCCCGTCACGCCGGCGGCGACTACAAGGTCGCCATGATCGGATTCACGCCGGGCTGGTCCTATCTCAGCGGCCTCGACAAATTCCTGCACATGTCGCGGCGGCAAAACCCGCGGCTGCTGACGCCCGCCGGCACCATCTCGATCGGCGGCGTCCAGGCGGGCATCCAATGCCTGGCCGCGCCGAGCGGCTGGCACCTTCTGGGCCGCACGCCCGTCAGAACCTATCAGCTCCATCGCAATCCCACCTTCCTCACCGAACCCGGCGACCGCGTGACGTTCTTCGCCATCGACCACACGACATTCGATGAACTGGACCGCGCTGCCGAAGCCGGCGAGATCATCGCCGAGCAGGTGAACGCATGAGCCGGCTCGTCGTCGCCAGCATTGGACCGGCAAGCTCCGTCCAGGATGGCGGCCGCCTCGGCGCGCAGCGCTACGGCTTGACGGTGAGCGGGGCGATGGACCGGCTGTCGCTGGCTGCGGCAAACACGCTGGTCGGCAACGAAGCGTTCGCGGCTGCCGTCGAGATCGGCCCGTTCGGCGCGTCCTTCACCGCGCGTGACGGCGCCGTGCGCGTCGCGATGTCAGGCGCTCCGCGCAACGCGGACGTCGCCGGAAGCCCGGTCGCGATGGACACGTCGGTGACGCTGAAGGACGGCGAGACGCTGACGCTGGGCTTTGCCCGCGGCGGCGCCTTCACCTATCTGGCGATCGAAGGGACTATCCGCGGCGAGCCGGTGTTCGGCAGTCTCGCAGTCAATGCGCGCGCGGGTCTCGGCAGCCCCTACCCGCGCCCGCTCCAGGCCGGCGACGAGTTCAGCGTCGATGCCGCCAGCGGCGCGCCGGAGTTGCGCATCGAATTGCCGAAGCCGGTGAGCGGCCCGATCCGCGTGCTGCTGGGGCCGCAGGACGACGAGTTCGACGACGAAAACAAGGCGCTGTTCCTGGACAGCGAGTGGAAGATCTCGGCGACCTCCGACCGCATGGGCTACCGGCTCGAAGGTCCCGCGATCAAGCATCTGCACGGCCACAACATCGTCTCCGACGGCACCGTCAACGGCAGCATCCAGGTGCCCGGCAACGGCTCGCCGATCGCGCTGATGATGGATCGCGGCACGTCCGGCGGCTATCCGAAGATCGCAACCGTCATCACGGCGGATGTCGGCCGTCTCGCGCAGACCTCGGCGGGAACGGCGTTCCGCTTCAAGGCCGTCAGCATGGCCGAGGCGCAAGACGAAGCGCGCAAATTCGCGCAAGCGATCCGGACCCTGCCCGATCGCCTGCGTTCATCAGATACCGTCGCGCTCAACGTCGAGGCGCTCAGCGATGCCAATGTTGCGGGCTACGCCGTGAGCGCCGTCGACGCCGGGACGTGGCAGGTCGCGGCGGAACCGTAAACGGCAACAAGACCAGAGGCGGAGAGCACCATGAAGACAGTCGATCTCAATTGCGATCTCGGCGAGGGATTTGGCGCGTGGGAGATGGGCAACGACGCGGCGATGATCGAGCTGGCGAGTTCGGTGAATGTCGCCTGCGGCTTCCATGCCGGCGATCCCGACATCATGCGCCGGACGGTCGAGCTGGCGAAGGCGCGCGGCGTCTCGGTCGGCGCACACCCCGGATATCGCGATTTGCACGGCTTCGGCCGGCATCCGATCGCGGGGCTGAAAGCCTCCGAGATCGAGAACCTCGTCGCCTACCAGATCGGCGCGTTGCAGGCGATCGCGACGGCGGCCGGCCACAAGGTCACGCATGTGAAGGCGCATGGCGCGCTCTCCAACGTCGCCTGCGAGGACGACATGACGGCGATGGCGATCGCCGCCGGCATCAAGGCGGTCGATCCCAGCCTGATCTTCGTCGTGCTCGCCAACTCGAAGCTGGTGAAGGCCGGCGAAGCCGCCAATCTGCCGATGGTGCACGAGGTGTTCGCCGACCGCGCCTATGAGAACGACGGCAATCTGGTTTCGCGGAAGAAGCCCGGCGCGGTGCTGCACGATGCCAAGGCGATCGCCGATCGCGTGGTGCGCATGGTGCAGGACGGCGCAGTGGTGTCGGTGACGGGCAAGGTCATCAAGATGCGCACGGACACGGTGTGCATCCATGGCGACACGCCTGGCGCGGTCGACATCGCGCGCGGCTTGCGGCAGGCGTTGAAGGCTGCGGGGATCGAGGTGGCGCCGTTCAAGCGCGGGTGAGGCAGACTCGGTGCCGTAGGGTGGGCAAAGCGAAGCGTGCCCACCACGTCGATCTCGTATGTCGAGGGGACGGTGGGCACGGCGCTGCGCGCCTTTGCCCACCCTACGAGAGCAGCGAAGCTCGTTAGAACGGATGCACCGACAGCGTGCCGAACACGATCGCCGCGATGACGGCAAAGGCGCTGTACATCGCGACATGGTGCATGCTCGCCCCGGTCCGACGCGAGAGCGAGCGCGCGTAGAAATGCAGCCTGGCTTCCGCCGATAGTTCGCGCATGGTCGATCTCCAACGCCCCATTTGCGGGATTATGAAGGATCAACCAGGGCGGGAGGCAAGATAGCGGCGGAAAAAGCGATGAGGGTTCTCTGGAAACCCGGCATCGCGGTCACAAATTCTCCTCACCCCCGGGTTCCGAGAATCCTATTCGTTAAGATCCGAGCCAGTTGGAACCGGCCCGGATGACGATGGGATGACAGCCCGACTCCAGCGCGCCTTAGTAGACGTCGGCCTGGAAGCGGCCGGACTTTTTGAGCTCGGCGACGAAGCTGACGGCCTCATCGGTCGAACGCGCGCCGAACTGGGCGACGATATCCACCAGCGCGCGCTCGACGTCCTTGGCCATGCGCTTGGCATCGCCGCAGATGTAGAGATGCGCGCCTTCGGCAAGCCAGGTCCAGACCTCGCGGCCGACCTCCCGCATGCGGTCCTGCACATAGAACTTCTTCTCGCCGTCGCGCGACCAGGCCAGCGACATGCGCGTGAGCAGGCCCGACGTCTTCATCGCGTTGAGCTCCTCCTGGTAGAAGAAGTCGCAATCGCTGCGCTGGTGGCCGAAGAACAGCCAGTTCTTGCCGGGCGCGCCGGTGGCCTTGCGGTCGAGCAGGAAGGCGCGGAACGGCGCAATGCCGGTGCCTGGCCCGATCATGATGACCGGCGTCTTCGGATCCTGCGGCAGGCCGAAGCCGTGTGCTTTCTGCACATAGACCTTGAGCTTCTCGCCTTCGGCGATACGTTCGCCGAGGAAGGTCGAGGCAACGCCGAGCCGCTTGCGCTTGGCGACGAGGTAGCGCACGGAATCGACCGTCAGCGACAGCTTGCCCGGCGTCGCATTGTGCGAGGACGAGATCGAATAGAGCCGCGGCTGCAGCGGCTCCAGTGCCTCGACGAAGGCCTCCGGGTGCGGCCGCGTGCCGGAAAACTTCTGCAGCGCCGCCATCACGTCGAGCGTGGCGGCATCGCCGTCGGGATCCTCGCCTTGCGCCAGCGCCCGCGCCTTCTCGCGCTGCGCGCCGCCGGTGATGAAGGAGATCAGCTCGAACAGCGAGTCCGGTGCCGGCGACAGCGAGACGTCGTCGATCAGCACCTCGCGCAGCGTCTTGCCGTTGACCTTGGTGGTGTGGGAAGCGCCGAGCAGCGCGATGATCTGGTCGACGAGGCCGACATCGTTGCGCGAGAACACGCCAAAGCTGTCGCCGACGATGTAGTCGAGCTTGCTCTCGGAGAGATCGAACTCGACGTGGTAGGTTTCCTTCTCCGACTTGCCCTTGTTGAGGAGGCGGCGCGACAGGAAGGTCGCGGCAACGGGGTTGTCGCGCGAGCGGCCCGGCTCTGCGATCGTCACCGTCACGGCCGGCGCGGGAGCATCCGGCTTGTCCGCCGCCTTGGCCGCCGGAGCCTTGTCGAGCTCCTCGTACAGCGACTTCAGCATCCGCGCGGTTTCCTTGCCGCCGGGAACGCACAGATTGAGCCGCGCTTCGCTGCGGCCGGCGATCGCCTCGGAATAGTCGTGGCAATTGTAGCCGCACTGGCCGCAATCCTGCTGCGCCATCGCCGCCATCATCTTGCGGCGCACGGGACGGCCCTCGGCGAGCTTCATCCGATCGGCGATCGGCATGGTCTGGTCGTGCCACGGCGCTTCGCCGTCGTCGCCGTCACCGGCGCCTTGCATGACGGCGGCGCCCTGCTCTGCCGACAGCGGCGCGGCGACGTCAGGCGACAGCAGCCCGGCAAAGAATCCGTTCAGCCAGGAGCGCTGCGCGTCGGAGAACGGCGCGCTGGCGGGAATGATGTCGAGCCTGGGCGGAGGCGTGATCTGGTTCATGCGGACACCTGTGCATCGGCAAGCTTGCGCAGCGTTTCGCCGTCATGGCGGCGCGCAAAGGAGAGAAAGGTTTCGTCGGCAGACGCGCGATGGGCGATATAGGCCTTGAGCAGTCCTTCGACCGTCTTCGGCGCGTCCTCGGCCTTGAGGTCGTGATAGACCTCCTGGCCGACATCCGCGTCGGGGCCGAACCCGCCGCCGGTGAAGAGGTGATAACCCTCGACCGTGTCCTCTTCGCCAACCGGCACGCGCGCGCCAATCAGGCCGATGTCGCTGATGTAATGCTGCGCGCAGGAATGGTGACAGCCGGTGACATGGATGTTGACCGGCTTGTCCATCGCGACGCGCGGCTCGCACCAGTCGCCGATCTCGGCGGCATGGCGCTTGGTGTTCGCCGCGGCAAAGCGGCAGCCGGCATTGCCGGTGCAGGCGATCAGCCCGGCGCGGATGTGCGAGGCCTCGACGGCGAGCCCGATCTGCTTGATTGCCGCGACGGCGAGCTCGACATTCTCGTCGCGCACGCCCGATATCAGCAGGTTCTGCCAGACCGTGAGGCGGATCTCGCCGTCGCCGAGATCCCGCGCGACCTTGGCAAGGCCGCGCATCTGGTCGCAGCTGAGCTTGCCGAGCGTCAGCGACACGCCGATCCAGTTGAGGCCGTCCTGCTTCTGCTTGTGCACGCCGACATGCGCCATGCGGTCCGCCGCCGGTCGCGGAAGAAACGCCTCTTCGGGCACGCGGGTGAACGGCGTCTTCAGCCGCTCCTCGACGTGCCCCAGGAAGCCGTCATGGCCCATGGCGTCGAGCACATATTTCAGCCGCGCCTTGTTGCGGTTGGTGCGGTCGCCATGGTCGATGAACACGCGCACGATGGCATCGGCGACGGCGGTGGCGTGCTCCGGTTTGACGATGATGCCGGAATATTTCGCGAAATCCTTGTGGCCGGTGATGCCGCCGAGGCCGAGGCGGAACCAGATGCCGGGCTCGACGCCAAATCCGTCCTTCACCTCGTACGCCGTGAACGCGATGTCGTTGGTTTCTTCCAGCACCGCGATCCTGCCGGCGCCGTCGAATGCGACGTTGAACTTGCGCGGCAGGCCGTAGAGCGAGCGATCGTTGAGGATGTGATAGTGCCACTCGCGCGCATAGGGCCGCGTGTCGATCAGCTCTTGCGGATCGATGCCGGCGGTCGGCGTTCCCGTCACGTTGCGGATGTTGTCGGCGCCGGAGCCGCGCGAGCACAGGCCGAGGTCCTGGATGCCCTCGATCAGCTTGATCGCATTCTTTGGCGGGATCTCGCGAAGCTGGAGATTGGCGCGCGTCGTGACGTGGCTGTAGGGGCCGCAGAGCTCGTCGGCGAGATCGGCCAGGCCTGACAGCTGCCAGTGCTTCATGATGCCGTTCGGAATCCGCAGGCGGCTCATGTAGGAGTCCTGCGTCGGCGCGACATAGAAGATGCCGTAATAGCGCCAGCGGAAATTATCCGCCGGGCTCGGCGGCACGTTGTCGAGCGCCTGCTGGCGCAGCCGCGGATAGGCATCGAAGGGATGCTCATCGCGCTTGAACTTCTCCTGGTCGGCGAGCTTCTTGCCGGATGCGATGACCTTGTCCTGCGCCTTGATGTGCACGGCATCGGGACCGGTGGGCTCGGCACTCGCCTTGCCGGCGCCACCACCGCCCAGACCGCGCCCGACCCGGCTGATCTGCAAACCGGTCGTGAAGCCCTCGAGATAGCGTTTCTGCTCGTCGGTAAAGTCGACTGCGAGCGTATCGATTTTCATGGTCGGGAACGAAGCTCCTGCGGCCACCGGGGTGGCATCGACGGACATAGGCGCGACCCGAAAGGGAACCTGCTGGCACGAGAGCCGGCCTGGCCACCCAACGGTCCGATCAGCTTCGTTGCTGCGGGACTCGGCTCAGCAGGCACCTGTGACAAGCTGGCCGCACTGCAACATTCAAGTTGCGTGCCAGCTTCTGCGAAATAAAAGATTTGATGATTTCAATGGGTTAGTGACACTGCGGAAAAATTCCGGCGGCGGAAAGGCTCATGAAATTCGTGCAGCCGGCTCAAAATTTAGCCGGTGAATCGAATTGCCTATAAAATATGCAGGGGCGAATTAGGCCTTCCAGCGTCCGACGCCGAAGGCCTGAAGGTGCGCCAGGATGTTGCCGGCGTCGAATGCGGGGCCGGCAAAGGCTCCGATCGCTCCGGGTGCCCGTTCGGACGGTTGGCGGCCGAGCGCCGCATCGTAAAGGTCGGGCCTGAACACGGCCATGGCCGTCTTGACGCCATCCGGGCTCAAGGCCGCCTGCCCCCAACGCACCATCTGTGCATAGAGCCACGCGGCCTGAACCGGATCGGGGCGTCCAGCCTCCTCGCGTCCGACCAGCAGATAGCGGCCGCTCTCGCGGAAGGTGCCATCGGGCGAAATCTTCAGCCGTCCCGTCAGGGTGCGCTGGATGACTTCGGCATCGACGCCGATCCGCTCGGACCGCGCCAGGATCTGCGCCGCCTCGGCGAGGTTCGCCGGCTCCTCGATGAACTCGGCCCCCTTCACCGCCGCGCGCACGAGGGCGGCAACCACGTCCGGATGCTTGTCGGCCCAGACCTGGCGGACCGCCAGCACCTTCTCCGCCGCGCGGACCAGGATGTCGGAGACGAAATGCAGGATGTGGCCGATGCCGAGATCGACCGCGACCGAATTCCAGGGCGCACCGACGCAGAACGCGTCGACATGGCCATTGGCGAGACTGTCGACCATATAGGGGGGCGGCAGCACCACGAGCCGCACATCCTCGTCGGGATCGACGCCGGCCGCGGCCATCCAGAACCGCAGCTGGTAATTGTGGGTCGAGAACGGGAAGGTCATGCCGAAGGTGAGCGGATCGGCACCCTGGTTGCGGCGCCTGGCAACGACCTTCGCCAGCGCTTTCGCCGTGACCATCGGATCGAAACGGTCGCCGTCGATCTCTTCCATCAGCGCTGCGTGCAGCGCGGGCGAGACCGTGATCGCGTTGCCGTTGATGCCGAGATTGAAGGGCGCGGCGATCGGCACCTTGACGTGGCCGAGCCCGAGCGAGGACGCGATCGCGACCGGCGCGAGCAGATGCGCGGCGTCGAACAGGCCGATATTGAGCTTGTCACGGACGTTGGACCAGGAGACCTCGCGCACCAGCTCGACCTCGAGCCCTTCGGCCGCGGTGAATCCCTTGTCGACGGCGATGATCAGAGCCGCAGCATCGACCAGCGGAATGAACCCGATGCGGAGGGGAGCGGTCATTTCAGCATCTCCGACGCGGTGATGATCGACTGCGCGATCTCGCCGATTTTCTTCTTCTCGCGCATCGCGGTGGAGCGGAGCAGCACATAGGCCTCGTCCTCGGTGAGGCCCTTCACCTTCATCAGGATGCCCTTGGCGCGCTCGATGATCTTGCGGTCCTCCAGCTGCGACTTGGTGCGCTCCAGTTCCTCCTGGAGCTTGGCGAAGGCGTTGAAGCGGGACACGCAGAGGTCGAGGATCGGCTTGATGCGCTCCTTCTTCAGGCCGTCGACGATGTAGGCGGATACTCCTGCCTCAACCGAGGCCTGAATCGAGGCGGAATCGCTCTGGTCGACGAACATCGCGATGGGCCGCTTCACGGCGCGGCTGACCTGGAACATCGCCTCCAGCACGTCGCGGCTGGGGTTCTCCAGATCGATCAGGATGATGTCGGGGTCCACCGCATAAATACGGGCAAGCAGGCTCTGCATCTCGCGGATATGGACGACCTGCGTGAATCCGGCCTCCCGCAATCCCTCCTCCAGGATCGCAGCCCGGATCGGGCTTTCGTCGACGATCACGATTTTGGGCGACTGTTCGGCGCTCATAGCTCACTCACGGCAGGTGATTCATCCATAGCACGCCGGAACGCCCTGCAAAGGGTTGTAATTATGGGCAATTGGGACTAGCTCAGGCGCGTCAATCAGGCAGTTCAGATATGGATCAGACGGCTGCGCCCAAGGTCAGCTTCGTGTCGCTCGGGTGTCCCAAGGCATTGGTGGATTCCGAGCGCATCATCACGCGCCTGCGTGCCGAGGGCTACGAGCTCGCCCGCAAGCATGACGGCGCCGACATCGTCATCGTCAACACCTGCGGCTTCCTCGACAGCGCCAAGCAGGAATCGCTGTCGGCGATCGGCGAGGCCATGGCCGAGAACGGCAAGGTGATCGTCACCGGTTGCATGGGCGCGGAACCCGAGCAGATCGAGCAGGCCTATCCGGGCGTACTCTCCATCACCGGCCCGCAGCAATATGAGAGCGTGCTCGACGCCGTGCACCGCGCGCTGCCGCCCGCGCACAATCCGCATCTCGACCTGGTGCCGCCGCAGGGCATCAAGCTGACGCCGCGCCACTACGCCTATTTGAAGATCTCCGAGGGCTGCAACAACCGCTGCACCTTCTGCATCATTCCGAAGCTGCGCGGCGATCTCGTCTCGCGCCCCGCCAACGACGTGCTGCGCGAGGCCGAGCGCCTCGTCGGCGCCGGCGTCAAGGAGTTGCTGGTGATCTCGCAGGACACCTCGGCCTATGGCGTCGATCTCAAATATGCCGAGAGCCCGTGGAAGGACCGGCAGGTCCGCGCCAGATTCCTCGATCTCGCGCGCGAGCTCGGCGAGCTCGGCGCCTGGGTCCGGCTGCAATATGTCTACCCCTATCCCCATGTCGACGAGGTCATCGCGCTGATGAATGAGGGCAAGGTGCTGCCCTATCTCGACATTCCGTTCCAGCATGCGAGCCCGGACGTGCTGAAGGCGATGAAGCGCCCGGCGGCACAGGACAAGACGCTGGCGCGGATCAAGCGCTGGCGCGAGGAATGCCCCGATCTCGCTCTTCGCTCGACGTTCATCGTCGGCTTCCCCGGCGAGACCGATGCCGACTTCGCCTATCTGCTCGACTGGCTCGATGAGGCCGAGATCGATCGTCTCGGCTGCTTCAAGTATGAGCCGGTGGCCGGCGCCACCTCGAACACGATCGAGAACCCCGTGCCGGAAGAGGTCAAGCAGGAGCGCTACAACGCGCTGATGGCGCGCCAGCAGAAGATCTCGGCACGACGGCTGAAGCGCAAGGTCGGCACGCGCCAGCAGATCATCATCGACGAGGTCGGCCCGACTGTCGCCAAGGGACGGTCCAAGGCCGACGCGCCGGAGATCGACGGCGCCGTGTATCTCTCCAGCCGCCGGCCTCTGCGCGTCGGCGAGATCGTCACCGCCAAGATCGAGCGTGCCGACGAGTATGATCTGCACGGCAGCGTCGCGGGATTCTGACATACGCCGTCATCACCTTCAGGATGACGGGGGCGCATTTGGGCTCGCGGCGGTCGAAATCACGCTGCGGATGCTGTCACCCCAGCCATTTCGGCACCCAGCGCTCGGGGCGCGGGGCACGGGCGAGATCGGCCTTTGCTTCGGATAGCAGCGCCAGGTCGCCGTCAATCGTCGGGCGCAAATCGTATTCGAAGCTCGGCATGATCCGGCCGTCGGCATAGAGGCCGAAATTCATCGCGTACCACAGCCCGAGCTCGGGCTGGGCGCGACGCATCTGGTCGCGCAAGTCGCGCAGCAGGGATTCGATCGATGCCGCCTCTTCGAACGGCTGCGGTCCATGCGTGAGCACGCGTGCCTGGTATTGCGCGCCGACGATCGCGATCTCGAAGCGCGTCCGGTCCCACGGCTTCTTGCCCTTGGGCAGATGCGCCGCCAGGCGCCATCCGAGCTCGGCCATCAACCGATGGTTGGCCCAGTAGTCCTCGCGATCCCGGCTCCACTTCTCCACGAAACCGCGAAAGTCGGGCAGCTCCGCCGACGTATCGTCGGGCGCTGCCGTCTCGGCGGCCGGCCGTCCGGCAAGCCATTGCGCAAGCTCGACCGTCTGGCACTCGACCTCGTCATGCGGCTTCAGATCGCTCCAGGGATTGTCGAACTGCCGCGACGTCAGCTTGGCGAGCAGCCCGTCGAGGCTCGGCGCCAGCAATGCGTAATCGCCCTCCGAGCCCAGCCCGACGATCGGTGGATTGTCCCGGTCGAGACCGGCGCCATACCAGCCCCCTACGGCCGAGCCGTCGGGCAACCGCATGAACAGCGAAAACCTGTCCCGCAAGGGACTGCCATCGACAATCGGCGCGGAATCAGAGAACTGGCCTTGCAGCGAGAAGCAGCCGACGCTGCCCCAGGGGCGCCCCTCAAGCCAGCCGGCGAAGTCGACCAGCAAGGACAGTACTTCGACGCCCGGCGGGAAAGCGCCGCGAATGCTGTCGAGATCAATCGAATATTGCGTATCGGACAAAGCTGAAAACTATCTTGTTGGTCCCGCCCCTCTTGGTCTGAACCGCCACGCGTCCGGTTCGAACCAATTCGCGTCCTTTGATCACAAACGCGCCAGAGGCGCGATAGTTTCGGACCGGACGATCGATGACCTGGCGAATGACACCGACCGCCCGGCACACGCTGGACGCGCGTTTTGCAACTGTCCGCTTGACAAGTCCCGCCGTTCGGCTGTAGGGACGCGCCCCATGATCAACGCCCGGACCCATCAGCGCACCGAAATGCTCCGCCGTCGCTCCCGCGACGACGAGAGGGTGCGCCATGTCCGACGACGCCGCTGAACCACTGAATTCAGCTCAAGTCTTCGAGAAGGCCGCACCCGCAAGGTGCGGCCTTTCTGCTTTTTGCGCCTCTTTTTCCACCCGCCTCCAGAGGAGTTCGACATGACGACCGCCACCCATCCGTATGACGCGCTGATGGACATCACCGCACGGCCCAAGGCCGTCTTCGTCCGCGGTGCCGGCTCCTATCTCTGGGACGACGGTCGCAAGCGCTATCTCGATTTCGTGCAGGGCTGGGCCGTGAATTGCCTCGGCCACTCACCGCCCGCGGTTGCCGACGCGCTGACCGCGCAGGCCAAGCGATTGCTGACGCCGAGCCCGGCCTTCTACAACGAGCCGAGCCTCAAGCTCGCGCGCTCGCTCGTCGACAACAGCGTCTTCGACCAGGTGTTCTTCGCCAATTCCGGCGCGGAAGCCAACGAAGGCGCGATCAAGCTCGCACGCAAATATGGCAGCCTGCACAAGGGCGGTGCGTTCGAGATCATCAGCTTCGAGGGCGGCTTCCACGGACGGACGCTGGCGACGATGTCGGCCTCGGGCAAGAAGGCGTTCGAGCCGCTGTTCGAGCCGAAGGTCGCCGGCTTCAAGAAGGCCAAGCTCAACGACATCGCGTCGGTCGAGAAGCTGATCAACGACAACACCGTCGCGGTGATGCTCGAGCCGATCCAGGGTGAATCGGGCGTGTGGCCGGCGAGCGATCAGTTCCTGCGGGAGCTGCGCGCGCTCACCGAGGCGCACGGTCTGCTGCTGATCTTCGACGAGATCCAGACCGGCATGGGCCGGACCGGAAAGCTCTTCCACTACGAGCATGCCGGGGTCTCGCCCGACATCATGACGCTCGGCAAGGGCATCGGCGGCGGCGTGCCGCTCGCGGCCCTGCTCGCGACCGAACGCGCCTCCTGCTTCGCCCATGGCGATCAGGGCGGCACGTTCAACGGCAACCCGATCATGTGCGCGGCGGGGCTTGCGGTGCTTCAGGAGATCAGCAGGCCCGACTTCCTGAAGACCGTCACCGAGACCGGTCTCCTGCTCGAAAGCGAGTTGCAGAAGGTCTCGGCCCGGCATGGTCTCGGCGGCGTGCGCGGACGCGGGCTGTTGCTCGCGCTCGACCTCAAGCTGCCGATCGCGCCGGGCATCGTCGCGCAGGCGTTCGAGGAAGGCGTGCTGCTGAACGCGCCGCAGGTGGACACGCTGCGCTTCATGCCGGCGCTGAACGTCACGCGAGCCGAGATCGCCGAGATGATCGATTGTCTCGACGGGATCTTGACCAAGGCCGGCGCGGCACGGCGGGTCGCGTGAAGCCTGTCTCGTGCCCCGGACGCAGCGCAGCGCTTCTTCAGCGGTGCGCTGCAGAGCCGGGGCCCATCTCTCCGCAGCGTGGGTCGCATCTGGGTCCCGGCTCTGCGCCGCAACGCTTACGCGTTGCAGCTTGTCCGGGACACTGAAACGGATGGTGACAACAGCTCTACGGCTTCAGGATCGACGCGCCCGTGGTCTTGCGGCTTTCGAGATCGATATGCGCCCTGGCCGCGTCCTTCAGCGCGTAGGCGTGGTTGATCGGCACGTGAAGCTTGCCGTTGATGACGGCGGCGAACAGCGTGTCGGCGCCTTCCAGCAGCTCTTTGCGCGTGCCGACATAGTCGTTGAGCTTCGGCCGTGTCGCAAACAGCGAGCCGTGATTGTTGAGCTCGGCGATGGAGAACGGCGGCACCGGGCCTGAGGCATTGCCGAACGACACGAACATGCCGCGCGGCTTCAGGCAGGACAGCGAGCCCGGGAAGGTCGCCTTGCCGACGCCGTCATAGACGACGTCGCAGCCCTCGTTGCGGCTGATCTGCTTGACGCGCGCGACGAAGTCTTCCTCGTTGTAGAGGATGACGTGGTCGCAGCCGTTGGCTTCCGCAAGCTCGGCCTTCTCGCGCGAGCCGACGGTGCCGATGACATGGGCGCCCAACGCCCTCGCCCATTGACAGGCGAGCAGGCCGATGCCGCCGGCGGCGGCATGGATCAGCACGCGATGATGCGGCTCGACCTTGAAGGTCTTGTGCAGGAGATACCAGACCGTGAGCCCCTTCAGCATCAGCACGGCGCCCTGCTCGTGGGTGATGTGGTCGGGCAGCTTGACCAGCTTCTCCCAGGGGATGTTGCGCTCGCCGGTATAGGCGCCGAGATTGTGGTAGTAGGCGACGCGGTCGCCGGGATGGAAATGCGTCACGCCGGGACCGACGGCTGTGACCTCGCCCGAGGCCTCGTTGCCGGCAATGAACGGCAGTCCCGGCGCCTTGTAGAGGCCGGTGCGGTAATAGACGTCGATGAAGTTCAGGCCGACCGCGTGCTGGCGGATGCGCACCTCGCCGGGCCCGGGCGCCGGAACGTCGACGCTCTCATAGACCAGGGCTTCGGGGCCTCCGACCTTGTGCACACGGACGGCTTTGGTCATCACCTGACCTCCTCTTCTCGCCCCTGGAGCCCCGTGCCAATTGGAACGGAGCTCCAGTTTCCAGTTTCGATGCGTTTTCTTGACGCGAACCGGGGTCCGCTTCGCTCGAAACGCCATGAGCGAAAAACATCGCGCCCGCCTTGTCAACTCGACGGTGGCTGGAACGCCTAAACCGGGCGCTTGCCGGCCTTCCTGCGATTGCGCTTGGCAAGCACGTTGAAGAACTCCACGGCCGCCGAGAACGCAATCGCGAAATAGATGTAGCCGCGCGGAATGTGGAAATGGAATCCGTCGGCGACCAGCGCGACGCCGATCAGCACCAGGAACGCCAGCGCCAGCATCTTGGTGGTCGGATGCTCCGCGACGAAACGCGACACCGGACCCGACGAAATGTACATGATCAGGCAGGCGATCACGACCGCCGCGACCATGATCTCGATGTCCTGCGCCATGCCGATCGCGGTGATGATCGAGTCCAGCGAGAACACGATGTCGATGATGATGATCTGAACGATCACCCAGAAGAAGGCGTTACCCGCGGACCTCTCCCCGCCCTCGCCCTCGTCGGCTTCGACCTCACCGTGAATCTCGTGGGTCGCCTTGGCGATCAGGAACAGGCCGCCGCCGATCAGGATGAGATCGCGCCAGGAGAAATCGAAATCCGAAAACGAAAACACCGGCGCGGTCAGGCCGATCAGCCAGACCAGGAGGCTGAGCAGGATGATGCGGAAGATCAGGGCCAGCGCGAGCCCGATCTGGCGGGCGCGATGCGCCTGCTTCTCGGGGATGCGCGAGACGATCACCGAGATGAAGATGACGTTGTCGATGCCGAGCACGATCTCGAGCGCCGTCAATGTCAGCAGCGCGGCCCAGGCTTCGGGGCTGGTGAGCAGGTGCATCACGTGAAGGATCTCACCAGGCGGATCAGTGCGTCGCTGAAGCTGATCCAGAGCGCGATGGCGCAGAGCACCAGGGTCACGCCGGTGCCGACGCGGAAATCCATCGCCAGCACGTAGAGGGCGAGCAGCGACCAGATCGCGACCAGCGACATCGTCAGCCAGCGCAGCCGCACGACGCGGACCGGATGCAGCACGTGGAACGGCACGAAGGTCAGCACGACGAGTGCGGCAACCAGCAGCGTCGACCATAGCGGCGGCCAGTGCAGCAGAAACAAATAGAACGCCGCCGCATTCCACAGCGCCGGAAAGCCGCGGAAATGATTGTCGTCCGCCTTCATGCGCAGATCGGCGAAATATAATGCGCTGGTGACGATGATGGCGATGCCGAGCAAGGGCGCCGCGACCGGCAGCAGCATGCCGCTTGCGACGATCGCATAGGCCGGCACGAACACGTACGTGACGAAGTCGACCACGAGATCGAGCACGTCACCCGACCAGTTCGGCTGCACGTTCTTGACGTCGAGCCGCCGTGCGATCGGCCCGTCGATCGCGTCGATGATCAGGGCGATGCCCAGCCACTGAAACATCGCCGCCCAGTGCTCGCGCACGGCCTCCAGCATCGCGAGCAGCGCGATCGCCGCGCCGAAGGCGGTGAAGATATGCACCGAGAAGGCCGCGGCGCGCATCGCCGGTCTCGGCCTCAGGGAATCCTGCTGGGTATCCATGGCTTCTGCTATCAGAACGAGACCGATTTGCACATAAGCCATTGCGGCGCCCGGTCGCACAATTCGTCATAAAATCAGGGAAAAATAGGTGGGCTTGAATTTGCCGCCGGCCGTGTCAATTGTCGTTCCATGACAGACGCATCGACACTCCATGACGCTGCCGTGATCGGCGGCGGACCAGCGGGACTTGCAGCGGCGATCGCATTGGCGCAGGCGGGTGCGCGGACCGCGCTGGTGGCGCGGCGCGTGCCTTATGCCGACAACCGCACCACCGCGCTGCTGGGCGCCTCCGTCGAACTCCTGGAAACCCTCGACGTCTGGTCGCGCTGCAAGGACAAGGCGGCCGCGCTCGAGGTCATGCGCCTCGTCGACGACACCGGCCGGCTGTTCCGCGCGCCCGAGGTCCGGTTCTCCTGTCACGAAATCGGTCTCGACGCGTTCGGCTACAACATCGACAACCGTTCGCTGATGCTGGCGCTCGAAGAGCGGGCGGTCGAACTTCCTCATCTCGTCCGCTTCGACGACGAGGCCGAAAGCGTCGTGATCGAAGCCGACGACGTCGCCGTCCGCACGGTCTCTGGACAATTCCTCTCTGCCCGGCTCGTGGTCGGCGCCGACGGCCGGCATTCGCTGTGCCGGGAGGCCGCCGACATCACCGTGACGCGGCGCGAGCTGACGCAGACCGCGCTGACCTTGAACGTCGCCCATACGCGACCGCATCGCAATGTGTCGACCGAGTTCCACACGCCGTACGGCCCCTGCGTGTTCGTGCCCCTGCCCGGTGACCGTTCCAGCATCGTCTGGGTCGCGGCCCCTGCGGAAGCCGAGCGGCTGCGCAGCCTGAGTGACGAGGAGCTCTCTGCCGCGGTCGAGACGCAGTCGCATTCGATCCTGGGACGAATGACGGTCGAGCCCGGGCGCAACCTGTTCCCGCTGGCGATCGAACGCCCCATATCATTCGGCGGCGACCGCATCGCGCTGGTCGGGGAAGCGGCCCACGTGGTTCCGCCGATCGGCGCCCAGGGTCTCAACCTTGGCCTGCGCGATGCCGCCGACATTGCCCGGCTCGCAGGCGAAGCCATCGCAGCCGGCGAGGATCCCGGGGCGGGCGCTGTGCTCAAGCGCTACGACCGGGCGCGCCGTCCGGACATTCTGAGCCGGACCTTTGCGATCGACATCGCCAACCGCTCCCTGCTCAACGATTTCCTGCCGCTCCAGCCGGTCCGTGCCGTCGGGATGCACCTGCTCGGTGCGATCGGCCCGCTCCGGCGCTTTGCCATGCGCGAGGGATTGACGCCGACCTGGCGAAGGTAAGTGGCCTCACGGAAACGCCAGCCGCCCGCTCTGGATCGCCCACATCACGCTGGTCAGTGTGACCACAGAGGCGAAGGTGCCGAGCAGCACCGCGACGGACGCGGATTCGATCCAGGCATCGTTCTGCCGGGCGATCACGAACACATTCAGCGCCGGCGGCAATGAAGCCATCAGCACCGCAGTCGCGGCCCATGGCTGCGCGAACGGGCCGAACGCCAGCATCAGGCCGAACACCGCGAGCGGATGGATCAGCAGCTTGACCGCGATCACGCCCGGCACCTCCCACGGCACCCGGTCGAACGGGCGCAGCGCCACGGTCACGCCGAGCACGAACAGCGCGGTCGGCGCGGCAGCGTTCTGCAGGAAGGTAATGGTGCGATCGAGCGCAACCGGCAGCTCGATATGCAGCGCCGCCACCGCGGCGCCGAAGCATGCCGACATGATCAGCGGATTGAGCACGATCTGCTTCAGCACCACGCCGAAGGCGTGCACGAGCGAGGAATGGTCGCGGTCGGAGAGCTCGATCAAGAGCGGCACGATCGTGAACAGGAAGATGCTGTCGCAGCAGAAGATCAGCGCGGTCGGCGCCGCAGCCTTCGACCCGAGCACCGCAAGCGCCAGGCCTGGCCCCATATAGCCGATATTGCCGTAGCCGCCGGACAGGCCCGCGAGCGTCGCCTCGCGCAACGTCAATCGTCCCAGCAGCTTGCCGACCACCAGCGCCAGCGTGAACGCGACAACCGTCGACAGCGTGGTCGCGATCAGGAACGGCGGATTGTTCAACTCCGAAAACGGCGTTTTCGACATGATCGCGAACAGCAGCGCCGGCAGCGACACGTAGAGCAGGAAGAAGTTCATCCAGGCCAGACCCGATTCCGGCAAGGACTTGACCTTGCCACAGGCAAACCCGACGAAGATCAGGCCGAAATAAGGTAGAGCCAGATTGAGGATATCGACCATTGATGAAGTGTTTTCTGAGGACTTGCGGGCTATCCGCCCCTGACGCGAAGGTTAATTCCCGCTAAGGCCACTAGCATCGGCCACAATCCTGGTCTATCGACGGGGAATGATTATAGCGAGGACCGCCAAATTCCAGATCGGACAGGTCGTGCGCCACCGGATCTTCTCGTTCCGGGGCGTGATCTTCGACATCGATCCGGAATTCAACAACACCGAGGAGTGGTGGTTGTCGATTCCCGAGGAGGTGCGGCCCCACAAGGACCAGCCGTTCTACCACCTGCTCGCGGAGAACGCGGAATCCGAATACGTCGCCTATGTCTCCGAGCAGAACCTGTTGCCGGACGATTCCGGCGAGCCGGTCCGGCATTCACAGGTCGCCGAGATCTTCATCAAGGACAAGGCCGGCGGCTATCGCCCGCGCAATCCGTCGCTGAACTGATCGTCGCCGATCGTCGGCCAGCAAAAAAGGCGCTCGAACCGAGCGCCTTTTTCATGTCCGGGATTTGGTCCCGCTTACTTCTGGGCAGTCGGCGGTGCGCCGGGAGCCGCACCCTGCTGCTCGAGCTTCTTGCGCTGCTCCTCAGCCTTCTTCTGAAGCTCTTCCTGGAGCTTCTTCTGGGTCTCCTCGAACACCTTCGGATCGGTCGGCGGACCGTCATAGGCCTTCTGGAATTCGCCGGAGAGCGGCAGCGGCAGGGTCAGCGGCGCGCCGTTGGCATTGATCGCCTGGACAACGAGGTTCTGGCCCTTCTTCATGCTGTTGATGAGCTCGGGCGTGGCCTCGTAGTCGGACATGCAGCCGTTCTGGAAGCAGATCACATAGGGCTGCTGAAGCGGCGCGTTGCTGTCGACGATGATGCGGGTGCCGTGCACGAGCTGCATGCCGAGCGGCAGCGTCACGCGCAGGATCTTCTTGGGCTCGCCTTCGGGCTCGATGATCACCGCGGCGATGACCGGCTGCCCCGACTCGATGCGGCCGTCCTTGCCGGTGAAGCAGACCTGCTTGGCGTTGGCGTCCTGGCCCTTCAGGCAGAACTTGGTCCAGGGGGCGTAGATCAGCTGGATCTGCTGGTCGGCCGGCTGGGCTGCGCCCTGCTGCTGGCCGCCCTGCGCCGGAGCCGGCTGCTGGGCCTGCGGAGACGCTGCGGGCGCCGGAGCCTTCGGGGCGGCCTTCGGAGCAGCCTTCGGGGCCGGGGTCGCCTTGGGCGCGGGCGCGCCGGGAGCCGGTGCGGGAGCTTGGGCCTCAGCGGCAAACGGTACGACCAATGCCGTCGCCGTCAACAGGGCGAGGAGCCGCCCGCGCGGCCGGACGGACGCGGCCAAGTAACGGAAATTCATTGCGGAAAACCCTTTCTGAACGGGAAGTGCCCGAACCGCTCGAAGCGCCGAACCTGGCCGCCCTGGGCGCGGCTCTCTCCCCGTCAATTGAGGCGGATAAGTGACGGGCTCGACTCTTCCGCGATCGGGTGCCTTCTTAACGTGGCCGACGAAAAGATCAATGCCGACAGGCGTCTTTGGCCACATCCTCAGCTGCGCTCCGGGAAATTCCCTGTGATAGGATTCAGGCCCGCCGGTCCTCGAATCAACGTGTGCCGATGTTCATGTTCCAGCGCCTCGTCGAGGGCTCCGGACCCCGCATTTGCCGCCTCGCCCCGGCGCTGGTTTTGGCCCTTGCCATCGGACTGCCGGCCGGCGGCGCGCGGGCCGAGGAAGCCCATGCCATCGCCATGCACGGCAAGCCGGCGATGCCGGCCGATTTCACCCACATGCCCTACGCCAATCCGGACGCGCCGAAGGGCGGCCGCATGGTCTGGGGTGTTCTCGGCACCTTCGACAGTCTCAATCCCTTCATCGTCAGGGGATTGGCCGTTCAGCAAATGCGGAGCTACGTGATCGAGAGCCTGCTCGCGCGCGGACAGGACGAGCCGTTCACGCTCTATGGCCTGCTCGCCAGGACGGTCGAAACCGACGACGACCGCACCTTTGTCACCTTCCGCCTCGATCCGCGCGCCCGCTTCTCCGACGGCAAGCCGGTGCTTGCCGAGGACGTGCTGTTCTCCTGGCAGCTGCTGCGCGACCACGGCCGCCCCAATCACCGGCAATATTACGCCAAGGTCGCGAAGGCCGAGGCGCCCGATCCCCTCACCGTCCGCTTCGACCTCACTGGTGCCAATGACCGCGAGTTGCCGCTGATTCTCGGCCTGATGCCGATCCTGCCGAAGCACGCGGTCGACGCCGGGACGTTCGAGGAGACGACGTTGACCGGCCCGGTCGGCTCGGGCCCCTATCGCGTCACGGCCGTGAAGCCCGGCTCCAGCGTGACGCTGACCCGCAATCCAAATTATTGGGGCCGCGATCTGCCGATCAATCGCGGGCTCTACAATTTCGACGAGATCAGGCTCGACTATTTTCGCGAGGCCAACGGCCAGTTCGAGGCCTTCAAGCGCGGGCTCTATGATTTCCGTGTCGAGCACGAGCCGCTGCGCTGGCACGACGGTTATGATTTTCCGGCCGCGCGAAGCGGCGACGTGATCCGCGACACCATCAAGCCGGGCGTGCCGCAACCCTCCGAATTCCTGGTGTTCAACACCCGCCGTTCGATCTTCGCCGACATCCGCGTCCGCAAGGCGCTGACTCTGTTGTTCGATTTCGAGCTGGTCAACCGCAACTATTTCTTCGGCCTCTATTCGCGCGTCGCCGGCTATTTCGCCGGCTCAGAGCTGTCGGCCTATGGCCGCCCCGCGGATGGGCGCGAGCGCGAGCTGCTCAAGCCATTCGCCGCGCAGATCCCGCCCGACATCATGGACGGCAGCTACCGCCTGCCCGTCACCGACGGCTCGGGGCGCGACCGCACCGCGCTGCGGGCTGCGCTGAAACTGTTGTCGGAGGCCGGCTACGATCTCGACGGAACCGTGCTGCGCAATCGCACGACCAAGGCGCCCTTCACCTTCGAGATCATGGTCACGACCCGTGACCAGGAGCGCGTCGCGCTCGCCTTCCAGCGCGACCTCAAGCGTGCCGGCATCGAGCCAACCGTGCGCTCGGTCGATCCCGTGCAGTTTGACCAGCGCCGGCTCGCCTACGAGTTCGACATGATCCAGAACCGCTGGGACCAATCGCTGTCGCCCGGCAACGAGCAGTATTTCTATTGGGGCAGCGCCGCGGCCGACAATCCGGGCACGCGCAACTACATGGGCGCCAGAGATGGAGCAGTCGATGCCATGATCGCCGCACTGCTGGAGGCCCGTGAACATACGGATTTCGTTCCGGCGGTCCGGGCGCTCGACCGCGCCCTGATCGCGGGCTTCTATACAATCCCGCTGTTTAACGTATCCGAGCAATGGATCGCGCGCTGGAATCGGATAGAACGGCCCAAGGCCACTTCGCTGTCCGGCTATCTGCCGGAGACCTGGTGGTCGAAGGGGCCGCCGCAAGCGCATCAAGCAAAGTGACGCCGTGAACCAGCCAGCAATATCGCCGACGCTCGACACGCTGTTTCAGCGCACGCTGACCCGGCAGCCGCACGCGCCGGCCCTGCTCGATCCCCTCAACAAGGCGCGCGTGACCGGGCACCAGCCGCGGCGGATGACCTACGCCGAGGCCGATACGGCCATCGAGGCGCTGTCGGCGTATTTCGTCGAATCGGGCCTGCCGGCCAATTCCGTCATCGCGATCCAGCTCCCGAACACGGTCGAGTTCGTGCTGACGGTGCTGGCCGCCCATCGTGCCGGCCTCGTCGTCGCCGTGCTGCCGCTGCTGTGGCGGCACGCGGAACTCACCGCCGCGCTCAACCGCACCGCGGCGCGTGCCATCGTCACCATGAGCACGGTCGACGGCATCAGCTATGCCGACCTTGCGATGCATGCCGCGGCAGAAGCCTTCTCGATCCGTCACGTCTGCGGCTTCGGCACCGACCTGCCGGAAGGCATGGCTTCGCTCGACGACGTGCTGGCCCGCCCGCCCGGCACCACGCGCGCCGTCATCCAGGACGGTCGCAAGGCGGCGATGATTTCCTTCGACGTCACGGCAGAAGGCTTCCGTCCGGTGCCGCGGCCGCATTTCAGCCTGATCGCCGGCGGGCTCGCGATGTCACTGGAAGCCGATGTCAGGCAGGGGGCGACCGTGATGGCGGCGTTCGCGCCGATGTCGTTCGCCGGACTGGCCTCCTCGCTCGCAGTGTGGCTGCTGTCCGGTGGCACGCTGGCGCTGCATCATCCCTTCGAGATCGACGTGCTGGAGCAGCAGATCACCGAGCACGAATGCGAGGTGCTGATAGCGCCGGCCCAGCTCGCGCTGCGGCTCGGCGGTTCCGACCTCGCGGCGCGGACGCCGACATTGCGCAACGTCATCGGCCTCTGGCGCGCGCCCGAGCAGGTTGCCGCAAGCGATGCCTGGACCGCGCCGCATGCGCCGCTGACCGACGTCTATCTGTTCGGCGAGGCTGGCCTGTTCGGTGCCCGCCGCGGCGAGAACGGCATGCCTGTCCCGGTGATGCCGGGCCCGCACGGCGCCCCGCGCGAACAGTCCGGCTCCTCCATCGCCGGCGAGATCCTGCTGACCCCGAAAGGCACGCTCGGCCTGCGCGGTCCGATGGCGCCGATTGCGGCCTACGCGCCGCCGCAACCGGTCGGCGAGACCCTGATCGCGCAGCCGCCACGCGACTATGTCGACACCGGCTATGCCGCGCGGATCGATCGTCCGAGCGGCGCGATCTGCATCACTGCGCCGCCCTCCGGCATCATGGCCGTCGGCGGCTACCGGTTCCTCTCCAACGATCTCCAGGAATGGGCCCGCCGGCTCGGTCAGGGTGCCCTGCTCACCGCGTTGCCCGACCGCCTTTCCGGGCACAGGCTGGCAGGAAGGGCCCAGGACAATGCCCGTGCTCGCGAGGCACTCAGCGAGCTCGGGCTTAACCCCCTGATGGTCGAGGCCTTTCGCGACCGCTCCGGGCCGGCTTGAGCGCCGTTTTCGCCTGATACGTTGACGCAGCATTAAGGCGGTCAATCTAGATTGCGCGGCACCTGTTGCGTGATCAGAGTTTTCTTGATGTCCCAGGCGGGCCCGATCCTGTTTGTGTCCAATACCGAGCGCCCCGCCTTCATTGCGGCGCTGGACGAGGCCCGGCTCTTTCCCGTGGTCGACACCGACTGGGCCAGCGCCGCCCGCGCGGTCGAACAAGTGCAGCCGGCCGCCGTTCTCGCCGCGATGTCCGGTGGGCACGAACCGTATCTGGCGGTGTTCGCCAAGAAGGTCGCCAGCCAGTCGCCCTACCTGCCCTTCGTCGCCATGGATGCTGCGGGCACGCTGCCTCCCAATGCCCTGCCCTTCGCCTCACGCGGCGGCAATCCCGACCGGCTGATCGCACGCCTCCGCGCCGCGCTCCGCGTGCGCACGCTTCACGCCACCGTGCTGCGCCGGTTGCCGGAAGCGACGGTCAGGCTGCCGGAGGCCGATCCCGCACGCGACGCCACCGTGCTCCTGATCGGCCGCGGCGCGGCTTATCCTGCGCTCTCGGTGGCTCTCGGCGAACGCGCCGGCGTCATCGGCGCGCTCTCGATCGAGGCCGCCGCAAAGCATCTCAACACCCGCGACCTCGACGGCGTCGTGCTCGCCGAAGGTTTCACGGCGCGCGTCACCGATGCCTTCCTGACGGTGCTCGCCGAGGACACCCGCTTCCGTAACCTGCCCGTCGTCGTCACCGCTCACCAGCTCGCGCAGAGCTACGATCTTCCCAATCTCGAACTGATCTCCGGCGAGCCGACGCGGGTCGCCGCCAATGCGCTGCCGCTGATCCGCCAGCATGCGATGGAAGCGCAGCTGAGCCGCACGCTGCGCTCGATCGACGCCGGCGGCTGGCTCGATCCGCGCAGCGGCCTGCTCACGGTGGAAGCCTTCGCCCGCGATTTTGCCAAGGCGGTCGAGCAGACACTCGCCCGCGGTGGCGGTCTCTCCGTCGCGCGCTTCGCCTTCGATCCCGGCAATTCCCGCGCCCAGCTCGACGCCGCGCGCATTCTGAGCCGCCTGATGCGGCAGATGGATTTTGGCACGGCGCAGAAGGACGGATCGGTGATCGTCGTGTTCGCGGAGACCGACTTCCGCACCGCGCACATGATCGCCCGCCGCCTCTCCGCGGTGATGCGGCACACCTCCAACGGCAAGCACGAGATGCGCAGCGATCCCGTCGTCAGCGTGGACTCGCTGTCGCCGTCGGATACCGCAAGGTCGTTGCTGGCGCGGCTGTCGGCGGACGCCTCGCGCGCGGCGTCCTGACTCTCGCCGCCTGCTCCAATCAGGTTCGGGGTGCGGGGCCAATTGTGGTCCGTCAGGGCCCTTTCCCGGCGGCCGTCAGCTTGGCCAGCTGGGACGCGGTTTGGGTCGCGATGGCCGATTGCAGGTCCGGACTGACCTTCGGCAGCAGGGCTCTTTGCGAGCGGACGGCGAGACGGAACAGGTCCGGCCAGCCCGGCAATTGATCCCGATGAGCCTGGTTGAGAAACTCCGTGGTGAGACCGAGCGCCTGTCGCGTGCCGTCCATGGCACGGC
The DNA here is from genome assembly GCF_011602485.2 of Bradyrhizobium sp. 1(2017). NCBI lineage: Bacteria > Pseudomonadati > Pseudomonadota > Alphaproteobacteria > Hyphomicrobiales > Nitrobacteraceae > Bradyrhizobium > Bradyrhizobium sp. 1(2017). The sequence continues at coordinate 4,258,652 of NZ_CP050022.2, forward strand.
AGTCGGCGAACGCGGCCGCGGACTGGAAGCCGAGAGCGATGGCATCGTGCAGGCGATCCTCGACCGCGCAGATGCGGGCGCGATCGAGCAGAAACTGCGCGACGCGGACCGGCTGGTTCATGGCGCGGGCGTGGTCCAGCGCCTGCCTGGCGACCTGATCCGCTTCCTGCGTTTCGCCCGCCATGGTGAGGGCCTGGACCAAGGCGCCCGCAGCAGAAAGATCCTCGAGGTCGCCGAAAGCATGCCGGGCGAGGTCACGGTACTGCCTCGCTGCCGCCACGGCCTCCGGGGCCCGATGCAGAACCAGCAGCGCGCGGGTCTCGTCGCCCTTGAAAGCCGCACGCTCCTTCACATCATCCAGTTCGGTGGCGAGTGCAAAGCCTTCACGGGCAATGTCGAGCGCGCGCTCCTTGTCCTGATTGATGCGGGCCAATTGGCCGACGCGCCCGAGCGCAAGCAGCCGCTGTCTGCGATCGCCGGCCGGAACGTTGGCGAGGGCCCGTTCCGCCGTGGCGAAGGCCTCCTCCATGTTTCCGGCGGCACGCAGCGCATCGCTACGCAGGTTGAGCGCGGCGGTCGACTCGTCGTCGGCCAGCAAATCCAGGGCGTCCTGGATGCGCCTTTCCGCGAGCGCGATACGCGCACCGGCATAGTGGATCAGCCCTCGATGGCGGGTGCGGGCGGCATCGGAAAGTCCGGCGCGGTCGAGCAGCGCCTGCGCAGCGGCAACCTCGGCGGCGCGAGCGGGCACGTGGTCATGCCGGTCCTCCGCCTCGCGGGCCAATACGGAAAGGCGGTCGGCCTCTATGTCGAGCCGATCCGCGTCGGGCGCGGGCCAGCGCTGGTCGAGCACGCCGATCAATTGTCCGGCGACCGTCCATAGCAGTTCCTGCATCGGCCGGATGAAGATGCCGGGCGGCCCCCCACTGCCCCGCTCCAGCGATCGCAGCAAGGCGTTCAACACTTGCCTGATACCCTTCGCCAACGCTTCGCGGCGTGAGCGATTGTCGGAGAGCGTTGCGAGATGCGCGCTGGCCGTGCCGGCAAAGATATAGGCCCGATCGGTGTGACGATCGACACCGGTCTGGCGGATGGCGCGGGCAATCGACCAGCCATGCTGAACGGTGCGCTCGATCACCGATCTGGCAAGCCGCGCCGCCTGCTCCGCATCCACCGGCCAGAGCGTGCCGATATAGCCGCGGGCCCCGGTGCGCATGAACTCGCGACAAACACCGACCCAGCTCAGACAGGAATTGTTGAAGATGAAAGGCCGGCTCGGCAGCGCGTTTCGATACAATTTCCAGGCCGGCAGCTCGCCATCGGCCAGCACGATCTCCTGCTGCTTGCCGTGGGTGTTGAAGTGAATGAACTCGATCGGGAGAAGCTCGCCGAGAGGGATCAGATTGAGCGCCGCGGCCGCGGCATCCGACAGCAACAACACAATGGCGGGCCGGTCATTCAGCACGCGCAGCACGTCGGCGGTTTCGTTGGTCTTGAATTCGCCGGTGTCGAACAGCAGCGTGAAGCCGATCACATCGGCAGCCGGTGTGTCGAGCAGTTCCGTCAGCACGATCAGGGTCGGGTCGCCGGCGACGTGGCCGATCGTCTTGCCGGTCCAGTCGGCGCCGCACTTGCGGACAAAGCTGTAAGGCACCGCCTGGGTGAAGACTGTGAGATCGCGCTCGCCGATCGCCGTGACCACTGCGTCGGGAACAGCGTCGTTCACGGCGTCTTCGATCGCCTGTAGCGGGCCCGCGATGTCAGGGCTTTCCGTAAGCGACCGCCACCACTCCCGCACGGCGGCAAACAACTTGTCGCCGGATCTGCCGGACATGGTGGAGAGCGCGTTGGATATGGCAGCAGTAACGGGCGCCGGCGTCAGCACCAGATGGGCGCGCCGCTCGTGGGCATATTGCACGCCGATCAGGGCCGTCGCGTCCGGTTCGGATTCGATCTCGACCAGAACCGCCTCGGCGGCCTCAGTCGCCGGCAGGTTGGGACGTGCGGCAGCCCCCGGCGCCAGAGGACGGCCCGTCTCGAGCGCGCTCGCCAAGGCCGCGAACCAACCGAACGCATCGTCATGCTCCGGGCCTTGCGGGTCCGGGAGCGCCGTATCGTGGCCGCAGGCCGACCAGGCGCGCATCGCAAGCGTGTCGAGGCCAGGGTCGAGCCGAATGCGCTCGGTGGCATTGGGCAGAACGGGCGTCCGGTCGGGACCAATCCGGCTGACCGGGATGGCCTCGATCAGGTCGAGCTCGCCGGGTGCAGGGTCGAACAGCAGGATGGCACGGCTCGGCGGCTGCTTTGCCAGCAGGCCGCCAAGCGAAAGTTGGTGGCGCCACCACGAGCGGAACGGCGTGAGCGCCAACGCGGCCGCGTCGACGGCGGCGTTGAGTGCGGAGATTTCGGCCAGCGTCGCAACTTGCCGGGCCATGGCGGTGCCGGCCATGGCGTCCCGCTGATTGCGGACGGCGACATAGGCATCATACAGGCGGCGATAGCCATCGTCGGTGACAGGCGGCGGTTCGATGACGAGCAGCGGCGTGAAGCAATCGGTTGGACAGCAAGACAGCACGATGGCCGCTTCGCGCCATTGCGCAGGGCGGCACAGGACGACGAGACCCGATGGGCGGCTCGGCGTCGCCGAGGTCATAGCGCGTCCAGAAAGCTGTGAAGCGGCGAGAGGCGGGCTGGCGCGGCCTCCGTGCCCGCCGCCTTGGTCTGGCTGGTTTTCTTCTTCTTGGTGCCAGCCGCAGCTGCATGGGCCTTGCCGATCAGGACATCGGTTGAGATGCCATTGTAGAAGGCGGAATACAGGTTGGCGCTCGGCAGGATCATCGCCACCACACCTGCAATGCCGGCATAAAGCAATGAGAAGAATATCAGCGAGGGCGACCAGGTGTAGGTGCCGCCGTCCCGCAAGACATTGACCTGGCGTATAACTTCAGGAGCGAGGGCGCCGAGCGCGCCGAGAAGAAAAAAAAGAGGTTGCCAATCCGCCATGACACAACCCTTTTAATATTCGACGACAATATACTGCGTAAGGTTGATCGTAACAGGGGCCTCGCCTGAATTCAAGAATGACGTTCGGTGCGACTGCGCGGGCGGCTGGCGGCACCCACCGCTCCGTCGCGATAATGGCAAAGCGTCTCTCGGACGCGGCGCAGCGCTTCAACTGCGCCGCATCGGAGCACGATGCTATGCCGCCTTCTTGCTCTCGGCGAGCTGCGCCAGCTGCCGCATGATCTCGGTGGTGCCGACCAGACGCTCTTCCGGCGTCTCCCAGTCCTGCAGAAACACCACCTTCATGTCGGGCCGAACCTTGGCGGCCTGGCCGTAGCTGCGGATGAACGTCACGAGGCGATCGGGATAGGCGAAGGAATTGTCGCGGAAGACGATGACGGCGCCCTTCGGACCGGCGTCGATCTTCTCGACGTTGGCCCGGCGGCAGAACGCCTTGATCGCGGCGACCTTGAAAAGGTAGCGCACCTCGTCCGGCAGCACGCCGAAGCGGTCGCGCATCTCGGCGCCAAAGTTCTCGATCTCCTCCTCGGTGTCGAGATCGGCGAGGCGCCGGTACAGCGACAGCCGCACCGAGAGGTCACTGACGTAATCCTCGGGAATGAGCACGGGCATGCCGATCGTGATCGACGGCGACCAGCGGTCGGCGGCGGGCTCGGACACGCCGGCCTTGAGGTTGACGATCGCCTCCTCCAGCATCGACTGATAGAGTTCGAAGCCGACCTCCTTGATGTGGCCGGATTGCTCCTCGCCGAGCAGATTGCCGGCGCCGCGGATGTCGAGGTCGTGCGAGGCGAGCTGGAAGCCCGCACCGAGCGTCTCCAGCGATTGCAGCACGGTGAGCCTGCGCTCGGCCTGCGCCGTGATCTTCTGCTGCGCCGGCAGCGTGAATAGCGCATAGGCACGCAGCTTGGAGCGGCCGACGCGGCCGCGGAGCTGATAGAGCTGGGCGAGGCCGAACATGTCGGCGCGATGCACGATCAGCGTGTTGGCGTTGGGAATGTCGAGACCGGACTCGACGATCGTGGTCGACAGCAGGATGTCGAACTTGCCGTCGTAGAATGCGGTCATGATGTCCTCGATCACGGCGGGCGGCATCTGCCCGTGCGCGACCGCAACCTTCATCTCCGGCACATTCTTGTCGAGGAAATCCTTCACCTCGGCGAGATCGTCGATGCGCGGCACCACGTAGAACGCCTGGCCGCCGCGATAACGCTCGCGCAGCAGCGCCTCGCGGATCATCAAGGGATCGTGCGGGGCGACGAAAGTGCGCACCGCGAGGCGGTCGACCGGTGGCGAGGCGATGATCGAGAGCTCACGCACGCCGGTGAGCGCCAATTGCAGCGTGCGCGGGATCGGCGTCGCCGATAGCGTCAGCACATGCACCTCGGAGCGCAGCGCCTTCAGCCGCTCCTTGTGGGTGACGCCGAAATGCTGCTCTTCGTCGACGATGACGAGGCCGAGGTCACGGAATTTGATGGCCTTGCCGAGCAGCGCGTGGGTGCCGACGACGATATCGACCGAGCCGTCGGCAATGCCCTTCTTGACCTGGTTCAGCTCCTTGGTCGCGATCAGCCGCGAGGCCTGGGCCACATTCACCGGAAAGCCCTTGAAGCGCTCGGTGAAGGTTTTTGCATGCTGGCGCGCGAGCAGCGTGGTCGGCACCACGACCGCAACCTGCTTGCCTTCGAGCGCAACGGCAAAAGCCGCGCGGAGCGCAACCTCGGTCTTGCCGAAGCCAACGTCGCCGCAGATCAACCGGTCCATCGGACGGCCGAGCTCGAGGTCTTTCAGGGTGGATTCGATGGCGCCGAGCTGATCCTCGGTCTCGTCATAGGGGAAACGTGCGCAGAATTCGTCATAGAGGCCTTGCTGCACCGGCAGCTTGGGTGCCTCGTGCAAATGGCGCGCGGCAGCGATCTTGATCAGCTCGCCCGCGATCTCGCGGATGCGGTTCTTCAGCTTGGCCTTGCGGGTCTGCCAGCCGCTGCCGCCGAGACGATCGAGCTCGACCGTGGTCTGGTCGGAGCCGTAGCGCGACAGCAACTCGATGTTCTCGACGGGGAGGAACAGCTTGGTCTCGGCGGCATAATGCAGCTCGAGGCAGTCGTGCGGCGCGCCGGCGACGTCGAGCGTCTGCAGGCCGACGAAGCGGCCGATGCCGTGATCGACGTGGACGACGATGTCGCCGGCGGTGAGGCTCGTCACCTCCGAGATGAAATTGTCGAGCTTGCGGCTGGCCTTGCGCGGCCGCACCAGGCGGTCGCCCAATATATCCTGCTCGCTGATGACAGCGATCTCGTCGGTCTCGAAACCGCTTTCGAGGCCGAGCACGGCAAGCATGGTCTCGTTGCGCGGCGTCGCCTGCACCGTGCGCCAGGCGTTGACGCTGGTGGTGTGGGTCAGCTTGTGGTCGCGCAGCATCGAGGTCATGCGGTCGCGCGAGCCTTCGGTCCACAGCGCGATCACCACCTTCTTGCGCTGACCCTGCAAGGCCATCACATGCGCGACGACGGATTCGAACACGTTGACGGTGCTGTCGTTGCGTTCCGGCGCGAAGTCGCGGCCCTTGCGCGCGCCGGCATCGACGACACTGGTGCCGTCGGTCGGCACGGAGAACGGCGTCAGCCGCGCCAGCGGGACATCGCCGAGGCGCCTGCCCCACTCCTCGTCGGTCAGATAGAGCCGGTCAGGCGGCAGCGGCTTGTAGATGGCGCCGCCACCGGGATGCTCCATCGCGTCGCGCCGGGCCTCGTAATAGTCGAGGATCTGCTTGAAGCGCTCGCGGACGGCATCCTCGGCCTGCGGCTCGATCGCGACGGTCGCTCCCTGCAGATAGTCGAACAGCGTGTCCATCCGGTCCTGGAACAACGGCAGCCAGTGCTCCATACCGGGATGGCGGCGGCCCTCGCTGACGGCCTCGTACAACGCATCGTCGCGCTCGGGCGCGCCGAACTCGGCGACATAGCCCATGCGGAAGCGGCGGATGGTGTCGGTGACCAGCTGGAATTCGGAGACCGGCACGAGGTCGAGCGAGCGCATGTCGAGCAGCGTGCGCTGCGTCTCGGCATCGAAGGAGCGGATCGATTCCAGACTGTCGCCGAAGAAGTCGAACCGCACGGGCTGGTCGAGACCGGCCGGAAACAGGTCGAGGATGCCGCCGCGCACGGCGTATTCGCCGGGCTCGCGCACCGTCGAGGAGCGGTTGTAGCCGTTGTGCTCGAGCCAGGCGACAATGGTGTCCATCGGCACCACATTGCCCGGCGCCACCGACAGCGCCTGCGCCGCGACGAGGTCGCGCGCCGGCACGCGCTGCACCACCGCGTTCACGGTGGTCAGCACGATCAGCGGCTTGTCGCTGCCGGTCAGCGAGGCCAGCCGCGCCAGCGTCGTGAGGCGCTGTGCCAGGATGCCGCCATGCGGCGAGACACGGTCATAGGGCTGGCAGTCCCAGGCCGGAAAGGTCAGCACCGGCAGATCGGGCGCGAAGAAGCGCAAGCCGCGTTCGAGCGACTGCATGCGCGCGCCGTCGCGGCAGACGACCGCGAGGCTGACCGCGGGCTTCTTCGGCCGCGCGGCGATGGCGCGCGCGAGATCGGAGACGACGAGGCCCTCGGCGCCCTCGGCGACATTGGCAAGCGTCAGCGCGCGGCCGGGCGTGAGCAGCTCGGCCGGAGATTTCATGCCCTGCTTCATGCGTCGCGTTCCGCGATCGGGAACGCCCTGATGCGGGCAAACAGCGCGCCGGTGACGTCGGCCGGCAGCACCTTGTCGCCGGTGATGGCGGCATAGAGATCGGGATCGTTGACCTCGAGCAGCCGCTCGAGCTCGCCGAGCTCGGCGTCGGACAGATTACCGATCTCGGAATCCGCGAAGCGGCCGAGGATCAGGTCCATCTCGCGTGTGCCTCGGTGCCAGCAGCGGAACAGAAGCCGCTTGCGGCGGTCATCCAGCCCGCTGCTCGATCGTGTCGTTCCCGTCATGTCTCAAATCCAGTCAAACGCAGAAAGCCCGGACGTGCCGGGCGGGGCTGATATAGCCACTCGGGGTGGCCCTGTCAGCCCTTTGTTGTTGCAATTGTTTATGGTCGTCATAGCCGGGCTTGCCGTCTTCGCAAAGCTTCGCCGGCCTGCTATCGGAAGCCCGGCGAAGCTTTGCGGAGCCGGGACCCGGCAACCATCCTCTTGTGGATGTGCGGGTCGAGCCCGCGCATGACGATTGTTGCACGAATGCGCCCCAGCCTGCTCAATCCGCTGTTTGCTCCCGTGACCAGCCTGCCCGGCGTCGGTCCGAAGCAGGACAAGCTGCTGCAGTACCTGCTCAGCCGGAGCGAGACGCCGCGGCTGGTCGACCTCTTGCTGCATCTGCCGAGCCAGGTCATCGATCGCCGGGCCCGGCCGAAAATCCGCGACGCGGTGCAGGGAACCATGGTGACGCTCGAGGTCACCGTCGACCGCCACCGCCCGCCCCCGCCGCGCAACGCGCGCGCGCCCTATCTCGTGTACGCCAGCGACGATACCGGCGACGTCGTCCTGACGTTCTTCCGCGCCAAGCCGGGCTATGTCGAGAAGCTGCTGCCGGTCGGCGAGAAACGTTACGTCTCCGGCACGCTGCAGATGTATGACGGCATCCCCCAGATCGTGCATCCCGATCGCGTCCTCGACGAGGAGGCGATCGGAAAGCTCTCCGGCATCGACCCGGTCTATCCGCTGACCGAGGGCCTCGCGCTCGGCTCGCTGCGCCGCGCGATCGCGCAGGCGCTGCAAAAGCTGCCGGCCCTGCCGGAGTGGATCAGCCCGGAGGTGATGCGCCGCTGTAATTTTCCGCCGATCAACGAGGCGCTCAATCGCGTGCACCAGCCGGTCGAGCTCACGGACATCCTGCCGGACCAGCCGTTCTGGTCGCGCCTCGCCTTCGACGAGCTCCTGGCCGGCCAGCTCGCGCTCGCCCTGATCCGCGCGCAGTTGCGCCGCCCCGCCGGCGTGCGCAACGCCGGCGACGGACATCTGCGCAACAAGATCATCGACGCCCTGCCCTATGCGCTCACGCCGTCCCAACGCAGCGCTGCCGCAGCCATTGCCGACGATCTGAAACAACCGGTGCGCATGCTCCGCCTGCTCCAGGGCGACGTCGGCTCGGGCAAGACCGTGGTGGCGCTGCTGGCGGCCGCTGCGGTCGCCGAGGTCGGCAAGCAGGCCGCGCTGATGGCGCCGACCGAGATCCTGGCGCGCCAGCACATCAAGACTATTGCTCCGCTCGCCGAGCGCGCCGGTATGCGCGTTGCGATCCTCACCGGCCGCGAAAAGGGCAAGGAGCGGCGCGAGCTCATCGCGCAGCTCGCCGAAGGCGCGATCGACCTCCTCGTCGGTACCCACGCGCTGATCCAGGACGATGTCATCTTCAAGGACCTTGCGCTCGCGATCGTCGACGAGCAGCACCGCTTTGGTGTGCGCGAGCGCCTCGCGCTGACCTCCAAGGGCGAAGCCGTCGACGTGCTGGTGCTGAGCGCGACGCCAATCCCGCGCACGCTGGTGCTGACCTATTTCGGCGACATGGACATCTCCGAGCTGCGCGAGAAGCCCGCCGGCCGCCAGCCCATCGACACCCGCGCCGTCGCCATGAGCCGGCTCGGCGAGGTCATGGACGGTGTCGGCCGCGCGCTGGAGTCCGGCAAGCTGGTCTACTGGATCTGCCCGCTGGTCGAGGAATCCGAGGCGGAGGGCACCGAGCACCTCACCAACGCGACCAAGCGTTTCGAGAGCCTGCAAAAGCGTTTCGGCGACCGTGTCGGCCTCGTCCACGGCCAGATGAAAGGCACCGAGAAGGACCGCGTGATGGGCCAGTTCGCCGCCCACGAGATCGGGCTGCTGGTCGCAACCACCGTGGTCGAGGTCGGCGTCGACGTGCCCGCCGCGACCATCATGGTGATCGAAAATGCCGAGCGCTTCGGGCTTGCCCAGTTGCACCAGTTGCGCGGCCGCATCGGGCGCGGCTCGGAGGCGTCGACCTGCATCCTGCTCTACGCCGAGCCGCTCGGCGAGATGTCGAAGGCGCGCCTGAAGGTGATCCGCGAGACCACCGACGGCTTCCGCATCGCGGAGGAGGACCTGAAGCTGCGCGGCGAAGGCGACGTGCTCGGCGTGCGCCAGAGCGGCCTGCCCGGCTATCGCATCGCCCGCTCGGAAGTCCACGGCCAGCTCATCACCCAGGCCAGAGACGAGGCGCTGCGGATCCTGAAGGACGATCCGAAGCTGAAGGGTGAGCGCGGCGAAGCGCTGCGGTGCCTGCTGTATCTCTACGAACGGGACGAAGCGATCCCGCTGATCGGCGCGGGTTAGCTCGCGACTCTTTGGCGCCCGATCTCGTACGCCGCCACATGCGCCCGGGCGAGGTCCAGCAGCGGTGTGTCGACGCCGAGCGTACGGGCGCGATTGGCAATATCGCCCAAGATATGCTCCGCCTCGGTGATCGAACCGCGCTCGATATCGCGCAGCATCGAGGCCTTCAGCGGCGAATCCTTAGTGGTGAACAGCTTCCGGTCAAACTCGATGAACGAAGCGCGTGGCTCAAAACCTGAAGCCGTCGCGACGGAACAGCATTCCGCAAACAGGCGGAAAATTGACTGCTCGCCGTTGGGCACGGCCAAAATATCTCCGATACTCGCGCGCATCAGGCAGGTGATGCCGGCGACCGTGCTGAGCTGGACGAATTTCTCCCACATGTCGTGCATGATCGTTTCGCTGGCGCGCACATCGATGCCGGGAACCTGGAGCAAAGTCTCGAGCGCGAGCGCACGCTTGCTCAAGCTCCCCTCGATCTCGCCAAAGACAACCGTCTGATTGGCCATGAACTGAACGACACGACCATCCGCATCGAGCCCGGCACTGACGTTCGCGAGCCCGCCGAGGACGCGCGCGGCGCCGAACCTGGCGGTCAGAGCGTCGATATGCTTCAACCCGTTCAGAATGGGCAGGATCATCGTGTCGGCACCGACGGCCGCCGCAAACTGGTCCATCGCATCGTCGAGCGAGTACGCCTTCACGCCGACGAGCACGACGTCGAAGGGCTCCTTGAGATCGCTCGCCAGAAGAAGCTTCGGCTGCACGGCAAAGTCGCCGTGCGGGCTCACGACCTGCAATCCATTCCGCCGCAATTGCTCCGCCCGCGCGGGCCGCACCAGAAAGGTCACGTCGCCGCCCGCGCGGACCAGACAAGCGCCGTAGTAGCCGCCGAGTGCGCCCGCGCCGATGACCAGCACTCTCATTCGAACTCCTTTTACGAAGGAACGGCGTGCGGAGAGACAATAACAGATGGGCCTCGCGCCGTCTCCTCCCCGTCATTACGAGCGAAGCGAAGCAATCCAGATGGCCACAGTCGGAAGACTAGGCCTTCTTCTGCGCGATGCGCGCAGCAAAGGCCTTCATCAGGTCCGCATCCACCGCATCGCCCTTCGCATCTGCCGCCAGATGCTCGAACCAGCGCGCAAAGCCCTCGTAGATCTGGCTGGCCGGATGCTCGGGCCCGAGGAATCCGGAAATCTCCCGCATCTCCGCGACCCAGCGATAGGCTTTCGGAATCATGTCGGGCAGCGCGACCTCGAGCCGGGCCAGGACCGCAGGCTGGCTCAGCGCAAGCTCGTCGCGCAGCGCATCGGCCGCACCTGCCTTCGTTGCCGCGATCACCATGGCCGAGCCGATGCCGGCGAGACCCTTGACGATGCCGGCGTAGGACATTTTGAGCGCCGAGGCCGCGCCGACCGGGCCTTCGACGATCCGCACGTCGAGGCCGAGATCCTTCAACACGGCGACGTCCGCGGCGTACTCGCCGGACATGTAGAAGGCCGGGCTCTTGCCACCTGGCTGCGGCGGGAAGCCAATGATGCCGGCATCGACGAACGGCGCCTGCGCCGAGCCGATGATCTCCTCGATCCGTTGCACGGTATCGACATTGACGGCGTTGCAATCGACCACGACCGGCTTCTTGTCGCGGCGAACGATCAGCGCCGCCAGCCGTTCGGCCAACGCCACGGCCTCGCCCGGCGGCACGATCGAGAGGATGATGTCGGCGTCCGCGATCGCCTCGTCCTCGGCGCCGACCATCCCGGCATCGGCCGCGCGTTTCAGCGTCGCCTCGCTACGTCCCCTCAAGGACGTCAGCACGCGCGCACCGTTCTCGCTGAGGCGGCGGGCCACGGCGCTGCCCATGGCGCCGGGCGCGAGGATCGCGATCGTCTTTGACGTCATTTTGGACATCATGCACTCCAAATCGAATTCCGAGCGAGGCGCTCAGTTCGACCGGAGATTAGCAGAGGCTACGAACGCCTGCGTGAATGCGGCCATCCCTCGCGGGAATGGCCCTACTCCACTTTCGCAGGCTGGCGCGTGGACGCGTTGGCGATGCGCGCGGCGTTGGCCACGCCCGCGAGGGCGGCGGCCTTCTTCGGATCGGGTGCCGAGCCCGGTTGCACCACGCCGGCCGACATGATCAGCGTCGCGGCATCCTCGGCCGTGAGGTCGACCTCGATGACCTTGCTCTTCGGAACATAGAAAAAGAAGCCGGTGGTCGGGTTGGGCGAGCACGGCAGGAACACCGAGACGTGCTCTTCCTGTCCCGGCAGGCTGCGCGCGATGTCCTCGTTCGGCGATTGCGAGATCAGCACGATCGACCACATGCCGGGCGATGGAAACTCGACCAGGCCCACTTTGCGGAAGCTCGAGCCCTTGCCCGAGAACAGCGTCTCGAACACCTGCTTCAAGCCACGATAGATCGCGCGCACGGCGGGGATGCGGCCGAGGAACGTTTCGCCGACGTCGACCAGCGTCCGGCCGATCAGATTGGCGGCGAGGAAGCCGACCAGCGTCAGCGTGAAGAATGCGACAACCAGTCCCCAGCCGGGAATGACGTACGGCAGATAGGTTTCCGGCCGGTAGGCCAGCGGCACGAACGGCCGCACCACGCCGTCGACCCAGGTGACGAACCACCAGACGAGATAGAGGGTGATCGCGATCGGCCCCGTCACGACGAGGCCGGTCAGGAAATAATTGCGGAAACGACCCATCATGCCGGTATGCGGTTCCGGGACGGGATCAAGAGGCGCAGGCGCGTCGTCGCGGGGGGTCATTCGGGTTCCAGGTCGGTCGCTACGAACAAGCTAGGGTCTTCTAGCAGGTTTTGGAAGACTGCGACCGACCGTTATCCCTTCTGCCTATTCCACGGTCACCGATTTCGCGAGGTTGCGCGGCTGGTCGACGTCGGTGCCCATGACGACTGCCGTGTGATAGGCGAGCAGTTGCACGGGAACGGCATAGACCATCGGCGTGAACGCCGCCGCCATGTCGGGCATGACGATGGTGACGAGCGACTCGACCGTCGCCTCTTCGGCGCCCTTGGCATCGGTCATCAGGATGATGTTGCCGCCTCGGGCGGCGACCTCCTGCATGTTGGACACAGTCTTCTCGAACACGCGGTCGTGGGGCGCGATGACGACCACCGGCATGGTCTCGTCGATCAGTGCGATCGGCCCGTGCTTGAGCTCACCGGCGGCATAGCCCTCGGCGTGGATGTAGGAGATCTCCTTCAGCTTCAGCGCGCCTTCGAGCGCGAGCGGGAAGCTGGTGCCGCGGCCGAGATAGAGCACGTCGCGGGACTTGGCGATCTCACGCGCGAGCTTTTCGATCTGGAGCTCGGTGGTGAGCGCATCCGACATCAAACGCGGGACCTCGACGAGACCGTGGACGAGCTTGGTCTCGTCCTCGTCGGACAATTCGCCGCGCGCCTTGCCCGCCGCGATCGCAAGGTTTGCCAGCACCATGAGCTGGCAGGTGAAGGCTTTGGTCGAGGCGACGCCGATCTCGGGACCGGCGAGCGTCTGCAGCACGGTCTCGCTCTCGCGCGCGATCGTCGAGGTCGGGACGTTGACGACGGCCACCGTATGCGCGCCTTCGGCCTTGGCGTAACGCAGCGCCGCGAGCGTGTCCGCGGTCTCACCGGATTGCGAGATGAAGATGGCGAGATCGCCCTTGCGCAGGGGCGCCTCGCGGTAGCGGAATTCGGAGGCGACATCGACCTCGACCGGCAGGCGCGCAAAGCGCTCGAACCAGTACTTGGCGACGAAGCCGGCATAGCTCGCGGTGCCGCAGGCGGTGATATTGATGCGCTGGATGGTCTTGAAGTCGAACGGCAGCTTCACCGGCAGCGCGACGCGCTCGGTCGCCATGTCGACGTAGCGCGCCAGGGTGTGACCGACCACCTCCGGCTGCTCGTGGATCTCCTTGGCCATGAAGTGGCGGTAATTGGCCTTGTCGACCAGCGAGGTCGAGGCGGCATGCCTGATCTTGTCGCGCTGGACGGGGTGGCCATCCTTGTCGAAAATCGTGGCGCTCTTGCGCGTCAGCACGACCCAGTCACCGTCCTCGAGGTAGCTGATCGTGTCGGTGAACGGTCCTAGCGCGATGGCATCCGAGCCGAGATACATCTCGCCGTCGCCATAACCGATCGCGAGCGGCGGGCCGTTGCGGGCGCCGATCATGAGGTCGTCGTCGCCTGCGAAGATGAAGCCGAGCGCGAAGGCGCCGCGCAAACGCGACAGCGTCAGCTTGACGGCTTCGACCGGCTTGTTGCCTCGCGCGAGCAGATCGTCGACGAGGTGCAGCACGATCTCCGTGTCGGTCTCGGTGTGGAACACCGTGCCCTTCTTCTCGAGTTCCTCGCGCAGCTCGCGGAAATTCTCGATGATGCCGTTGTGGACCACGGCCACGCGTTCGGTCGCATGCGGATGGGCGTTGTTGACGGTCGGCTTGCCGTGGGTGGCCCAGCGGGTATGACCGATGCCGGTGGTGCCCTTCAGGGGCTCTGCTTCGAGCCGCTTCTCCAGATTCTTCAGCTTGCCCTCGGCGCGGCGGCGCTCCAGGTGCTTGCCTTCGAGTGTGGCGACGCCCGCGGAATCGTAGCCGCGATATTCGAGACGTTTGAGCGAATCCACCAATTGCTCTGCAACCGGCTCGCGCCCGAGAATGCCGACAATTCCGCACATGCGGATCAATATCCCCCAAATCTTCGAAAAATCGCCTAAACGACGCCCTCGGTTTTTAGCGAAATTCCGAGGGAACCAGATACTCAATAATTATTGCTGATTGAGACAGCATGGCTGCGCCACCTCTGCTTCGCCTGCGGCGGATTGGCCGACCTTAGACCGCGCACATTAACTCGTTGTCAATAAGTTTGACCAACGCTTCCCGCTTGGGAGGAAGGTCATGAATGGCTCGTCTGACCGCAAAGGTCTGTCATCGATGTACGTGCACGCCAGCGAGACCACCGGCACGCATCTCGCGCATTGGCCGCCGCCCCTCCGTGGCAAGGAAAAGAAGCCGGTTTTCGTCAAGCACCCCGAGGGCGAGCCCGTGAAGCGCGCCAAGCCGCGCGGCTGGCGCCTGACCCGCGCGATCTTCTCCGAATTCGCCGATGACGACTAGCGGAAGCGCTACCACCCCACCACAAGGGCAAACACGAGGAAGACGAGGAGCGCCCAGAACGCGAGCCCGATGACGAGGGCTACAATCTCGGGCGGCTCGCGCTCGTTCATTTCCCACAGCAGGGATCGCCCCGTCCCCGTGACCAATGTGTCGATCAGAAAACTGATCAGATCGCGGACAAAGCGAGAGGACACGGCCGCTGGCGCTCACTTCTCCGGCTTCTTGCCGCCCGTCTTCAACTCGCGATAGCGCGTGGCGCCGCCTTCCCGGATGGTCTGCTGGTTGCGCTCGAGCGCCATGGCATCGTCGGGCACGTCGCGCGTGATCACCGAGCCTGAGCCGATATAGGCGCCGTTCCCGATCTTCACCGGTGCGACCAGCGAGGAGTTGGTGCCGACGAAGGCGCCCTGTCCGATCACCGTCTTGTGCTTCTTGAAGCCATCGTAGTTGCAGGTGATGGTGCCGGCGCCGAGGTTGGAATTGGCGCCGACGGTGGCATCGCCGACATAAGAGAGATGATTGACCTTGACGCCGGCCTCCAATATCGCCGCCTTGGTCTCCACGAAATTGCCGATGCGCGCGCCATCGCCGAGCGAGGTGCCCGGACGCAATCGCGCATAGGGGCCGATCGAGACCTTCTTGCCGAGCGTGGTCTCGACGATATGGGAAAAGGAATGGATCACCGTGCCGTCCGCGATCGAGACGCCGGGGCCGATCACCACGAACGGCTCGATGGTCACGTCCTTGCCGAAGGCGGTGTCGGCCGACAGGTACACCGTCTCCGGCGCGATCAGCGTGACGCCGGCCTCCATCGCAGCTTTGCGCAAGCGCGCCTGCATCACGCCTTCCGCTTCCGCGAGCTGCGCCTTGGTGTTGATTCCGCGCACCTCGTCTTCGCTGGTTTCGATCACCACGGCCTCCCATCCCTTGTCTCGGACGATGCCGACTGCGTCCGTCAGATAATATTCGCCCTTGGAATTGGCATTTCCGACCTGACCGAGAATGTCGAGCGCGCGGCGCCCGTCGATCGCCATCACGCCGGCATTGCACAGATCGATCTTGCGCTCGGCTTCACTGGCATCGGCCTGCTCGCGGATCGCGACCAGGCGGTCACCCTCGACGATGAAGCGGCCATAGCCGGTGGGATCGGCGGCGCGAAAACCGAGCGCCGCGATTGCCGCCCCCCTGGCGAGCGGTGCACGCAGCCGCGCGAAGGTTTCGGCCGAGATCAGCGGCGTATCGCCGAACGCGATCAGGAGATCATCCGCGCCCCGTGCGATCGCCTCGCGCGCTGCCAGCACGGCATGCGCGGTGCCGAGCCGCTCGGCTTGCACGAAGGTGAGCGCGTCGGGGCGGATGCGCCGCGCCTCATCGGCCACCGCCTGATGGTCGGGACCGATCACGACGGCGAGCGCGGTGCCGGTTCCCTTCGGTGCGGCGGCGAGCACATGAGCGAGCAGGCTCTGATGTGCGACGGGATGCAACACTTTCGGCAGGGTCGATCGCATGCGCGTGCCTTCGCCGGCGGCGAGCACGATCGTGAGGCTTGAGCGGGCGGTCATCGCAATCCTGACAGATAAAACCGAATCGATGGTGCGGCGGACGGCAGGCCGTCCTGATGCTAACGTCTTAGCTACCCCCGCAAACGCCCGGAATTCAAGTGCGGTACTCTTTTCCTGTTAATGTTCCCTGATTGATTCGGGGAAGCTAGACAGGGCTGGGCACTTAACGTTCATGGCAAAGGATTCCGACCCACTGGCGGATGCCTTCGGGACCAAGGAGACCGGCGGGCTGTTCTCCGGACTATTGGCCGAGGAAAGCGGGTTCGACCGCCGCATGATGTGGCGACTGGGCTCGTGGGGCGTGGCGGCGGTGGGGGCCGTCGTCGTCGCCGTGATGGCCAATCAGGCCCAGCTCGGCTGGCGCCGCGACCAGGTTGCATCGGCCGATCTCACGCGCCAGGCCGACCGGCTCCAGGTGCTGACCAAGGAGAGCCAGAACGAAGCGCGCCGGCTCGCCGCTGCCATCGAGACGCTGAACAGCGATCGTGACCGGCTTTATTCGCGCGTCACGGTGCTGGAGCAGGGCCTCGATTCCGTCACCGGTGCCATCGCCAAGCAGACGGCCGCTCCGCCGCAGGCAGCAAAGCCGCAGGACGCAGCGCCTCCCCCCGCAGCGCCCAGCGTCGCGCCAGTCGCCTCGACGCCGGCACCGGCGAGCGAGAAGCCGCGCGCCGAGGCCGCCGCTCCGAAGGATGCGCCGAAGGAAGCTTTGAAGGAGCCGTCGAGCCCGCCGCCGCAGACCGCGGCTGCCGCCTCGCTCGTGCAGCACCAGTCGGCCCTGAATTCGACGCTGCCGACCATTCCGCTGGTGCCGTCCAAGTCGATCATGGCGCCGCCGGATCCGGCCGCCTCGAAGCTGATCCAGCCCGAGCCCACTGAGAAGTCCGCCGAGAAAGCCGTCGAGAAAAAAAACGAGCCTGCGCTTGCCACGGCTGCGGTCACGAATCCTGCCCCGACCGAGGTCGCTGCGGCCGCAACGAAACCGCCGGAAGCCGCCGAGACCGAAACTCCCGCGATCGCAGTCCAGCAGACGCGCTTTGCGCTCGACCTCGGCGGCGCCAACTCGGTCGACGGCCTGCGCACGCTCTGGCGCGGCGTGACCAAATCCAATCCGGAAGTCGGAGCGTTGCGGCCGATCATCATGATCAAGGAAGGCACCAGCGGCCTCGGCATGCAACTCCGTCTGGGTGCCGGCCCCCTGATCAACGCCGCCGCCGCTGCCAAACTCTGCGCGGGCCTCACCGCGAACGACCGCCATTGCGAGACCACCGTGTTCGACGGCCAGCGCCTGTCGATGCGCGGCGGCCAGGAAAAAGGGCCGGACAAGGCACAGGAAAAGACTCAGGACAGGGTTCAGGAGAAGACCTCCGAGAAGAACCAGGACGCCTCACCGCAAGCCGAAATCGCGCCCGCGGCGAGCGCAAAGCCCGAAAAGCCGCAGCGCCGCCGCAGCTACTCCTCGAAGCGCTCGAAGCGCGAGGAGCCTGCGCCAGCAGCACCCCCGGCCCAGCCGGCGCCAGCAAAACCCGAAGCGTCAGCATCTCCCTCTACGGGATCGACGCTGTCGTCCTTCTTCAGAAGGTAGGTCTTGTTCAGAAGGTAGGTCTTGCGCTCATGCCGGGCTGAGTCTGCCTTCACCTGAACATGCGGTGAATGCCGGCACCTTCTTGCGCGCACAGCTGGACTTAAATTTCAGCCCACCAGAGAGACCAGCCCTCGATTGCCAAGTTGTCCCGGTCTTGAACCGGAGCAGCCGACGCGCAGCCGTTCGGGCCTCGTCTCCATGACCAAGGGAGAAATACACGTGAAGAAGTTTATCATCGTGACGGCCGTCCTTTTGGCGGCATCCCCGGCGCTCGCGCAAACGACGAAATCGCCGGGCGCATCGAGCAACGCGCCGGGTCAGCAGATGCAAAATACGACGAAGCCTTCGACGGGACCCGGCGCTTCCGAATACGCGCCTGGTCACCAGACCAATACCACCAAGGGGCCCGGCCATTCGGAAAGCGCGCCTGGACAGAAGATGCAGAACACCACGGGCTCGAGCACAAGCAAGAAGTGACGGTGCGCGGTGCGAGTTCGTTGAACTCTACAAACGGCGCCGACCCGGTCGGCGCCGTTGCTCTGTCGATCGGCCCGGCGCCGCCGCAAGAAGATCGACGCTGGTTTCGAGCCGTGGGCGCATGCGACCATCGGACGCTCCAACCCGAGGCATTCTTTCGCAGGACTTCTGCGTTCTCGTTCCCGATATGCCCGACCGAGCGTGCCTTATTCCGAAACCCACAGGCTCCGATGAACGAACTGGATGATGTGCTGAGGCTTCTCGTTGCGGCCGGGACAGGGCTGCTGATCGGCATCGACCGCGACATGAACGACAAGCCGGTGGGAATGCGGACCCTGTCGCTGGTCGCCCTGGGATCCGCGCTGGTCTCGATCTCCGTGATCGAATTCCAGAATCTGCGGGACCACCCGGATGCGATCTCCAGGGTGATCCAGGGCGTCGTTGCCGGCGTGCTGACCGGCGTCGGCTTCATCGGCGCAGGCGTCATCCTGCACGACGCCAAGGCGAAGACGGTCCATGGCCTCACCACGGCGGCGACCGTCTGGATTGCCGCGGGCCTTGGGATAGCCTGCGCATTGGGCGCCTGGCTGCTGGTCGGCGCCGCGATCGCGGTCACATTGCTCGTGCTGTTCGCGCTCGGCTGGGTCGAGCGCCGCCTTGGCTTGAAATAGCCTTTCGAGATCGTGCCCTTTCAAATCCCCTTGGCGTCGGTCTGCGTTCGCAGCTCGCGCGCCGAACAGAAACATCCCCCTGCCCTGTTGCCTGCCCGCGCCATCCCGACCATATTGCCCCCATGACAAAGAAGCCCTTCCGCCTCACGCCCTACCAGGTGCAGTTCCTGATCGTCGTCGGCTTTGCCAGCGTCGGCATTGCGTTCTATCTGCGCTACCTCGCGATCGAACTGTCGCAAGTTGCGCTCGCCTGCGACGCCGGACTTCAGACCCTGACCTGCAAGGGGCGCTCGGTCTCGACCGTGCTGTTCAAGAATTCGGTGTTCGGAATCGTGGCGCTGGTGGTGGCGACGCTGAACCTGATGCGGCCGTCGATCGTGCTGCTCACCGTCGGCGTCATCGCCGCCGGCCTCGGCATCGTGCTCTACAACGTCGTGCTGTCGGGCCTTGCGGTCGGCCTGTTCATTCTTGGATTTGCTCGGCCCGCGCCCGCCACAGCGTGAGCGCGAACAACAGGTAGATCGCGCAGGTCCACAGCGACTGCCAATTGTCGCGGCCTTCGTTGATGAGCACGAAGACGGCCGACAGCGCCAGCAGCCCCGCGAACACCGATTCCGCGATCGGACGCTGGCCGATCTGCGGCCGGTTCAGCATCAAAAGCGCAAACGGCACCACCGCCATCGTCAGCGACGCGTAAGGGAAATCCTTGTAGCGCGCGTCGAACACGAAGCCGAGCGCGGTCGCGGCCGCGATCACCGCCGTCACTGCCAGCGTCAGGCCGAGCACGGCGGTGAGCTTCGACCATTTGCGGCCCTCGCGCGGGCCGAGCAGGTCGAGGAAGGTCGGAAGACTGCGGCCGATCACCATCGCCTGCGCGCACAAGATCGGCGACAGGATTCCGGCCAGGAGCAGCGCGCCCCAGAACAGCCAGCCGCCGATGCCGTAGCTCTCGTAATACATCTTGTCGGCGCCGATCCCGAGCAGGATGCCTGCCGTCGTCGCCGAGATGCCGACGCCGAGCCAGGCCGAGAAGCGCGGCGTCCAGGGCCGCCGGCGCAGCGTGATCAGCGCGACCGCGAACACCAGCACGCTGAGCCCCATGCCGGCGCCCATGTACCATTTCCAGTACGGGAAATTGCTGATCGGCTGGCCCGGCGGATATTTCAGATTCCGCCCCACGGAATCGTAGAGGCCCCAATATCCGCCGACGGTGCCTTCCAGCTTGCGCTTCCACGGCTGGTCATAGGACTCGATCAGGTTGACGCGGAATTTCTGGGCCTTCGCGAGGGCCAGGATCTCGGACACCACCCGCGCCTGGTTGGTGCGCGACGGCAGCGCGCCCTCGCGCATGCGTCCCTCGCTCGGCCAGCCGGTCTCGCCGATCAGGATCTCCTTGCCCGGAAACGCCACCGCCATGCGCTCGCGGATGGTCTCGACATGTGTGCTGGCGAATTTCGCCTTCACCGGCACATCCTCCCAATAGGGCAGGATGTGAATGGTGACGAAGTCGACGGCGTCATAGACCTCGCGGTTCTTCAGCCAGAACTCCCAGACGTCGGCATAGGTGACGGGAACGCTGACCCGCGCCTTCACCGAGCGGATGATGGAAACGAGGTCGGCGGTCGTCATCTCGCCGCGCAGCAGCACTTCGTTGCCGACGATGATGCTGGTGATGACGTCGGGGAATTCTTTTGAAAGCCGGACCGCGAGCGCGGCCTGCTCGAGATTCTTGGTGCGGTTACTGGAGAGCCAGATCCCCTGCAGCACTTTCAAACCGCCGACCTTGGCGGCGATGGCCGGCACCTGATCGAGCCCGTTCTCCATCGAATAGGTCCGGACGCAGTCGGTGATCTCCTTGAGCTGGCGCAGGTCCTGCTCGATCTGCTCGGCGTCGATATGGGTCCAGGACTCCAGCGGCGTCTGCTCGCCGCGGAACGGCGCGTAGGAGACGCATTGGACCTTCTCGGCGGGATCGATCGGGGCGCGCGCGAGCGTGATCGGCGTCGCCAACCACCACCACACGGCAGCAATCGCACCCAGTGAAACGAGCAACAGCGCCAGTGGCGTACGAAGAGAAATCGGTTCCGTCCTCCAGAAGGGTCCGTCGATTACCTGCTTGCACGCCGTCTGCCAAGGGGGTGTCCGGGTGGGGATTTAAGCCTCCCCCAAGGGAATCCGGCTGCGGCTGTTCGACCGGGACCTAGCATCGTGACTTTGCTGGACAAAATTCGAAATACAGGTCATGGACTCGGAAAGACTTTTCCGCCGCATTGGAGACCCATTTGGACGCCATCACCGGCGCGTCCGCGGGATCCTGACGCGGACGGCCAGCGGATACATTGGGGAATTCATGCGGCAACGGGTGTTCGAGTCACGAAATGCGGTCCTGCGGCAGTTCGCCGCCACCTTGGCCGTTTCCTGCCTTCTCGTTCTCGCCGGTTTCGGTAGCGCCTCCGCCCAGAGCGGCAGCCCCACGCCCGACCAGGGCAAGGCCGCCGCCCAGCCCGCCGACGCCGCCGCCAAGGACGCCGCCCAGAACCAGCGTCGCACCGACGAATTCGCGGAAGCCGCCCAGGTCATCAATGGCCCCGCCGGCAATCCCGAATGCGTCTGGCTCGGCCGCCGCGTGGTGCGCCTGATGTGGCGGGACGACCTCGACACCGCGTTCCGCCATCTCGACCTCTACGATCGTTTCGGCTGCCCCGGCGGCCACATCCAGGCCGCGTTCCGCTGCCTGACCCGCTTCGGCGGCCAGATCGACCCCAAGGTCGCCGAGACCCTGGACAGCCGGGTGCACGCCTGCTGGATCAATCCGGCCTCCCAGCCGCAGCAGGCGGCGGCGAGCGGCGCCCAGCCGGCCGCGTCGGCTGCCAGCAATGCGCAACCGCAGCCGGCCGCCAGCCCCTCGCCCGCGGCAAGCCCGACGCCGGCGCCCCAGAAATAGCCGCGAGCGTTTCAGCTGCCGTTCAGGAACGATCGGTCATAGAGACGGTTGGCACTGCCACGCGTCTTCAGAAAAGGCCATGCCCTCATAAGGACATGAGGCCATGACAGTTGAGAAACCGCGCGGCAGAGGTATGCTCCCTTTGCCGCGGACTTGGTCGGATCTCGGGGTCGGATCCGCTGCCCTGCCCCCTCAGCCCCTTTTGGTTTAGCCGCGATGCGCGTTGTCGCCGCCGTTCTGTTGCTTGTGTCAGCGCTCCACGCCGGCATCTGGGGAGTCATGCGCGACAGGGAGCCCGCGCCTGATTTCAAGGGCCTGTTGCCTAGCGTCTCCTACGCGCCGTTCGAGGGCTCGGCCCATCCCGACATCGACAACATTCCGACCGTCGAGAAAATCCGCGCCGACCTGAAGACGCTGTCGACCATGACGCGCGCGATCCGCCTCTATTCGTCCACGGGCGGCGTGGAACTGGTGCCGCCGATCGCGGCCGAGTTCGGCCTCAAGGTCACCGTCGGCGCCTGGATCGACAAGGACAAGGACCGCAACGAGCGCGAGATCAAGGCCGCGATCGAGCTCGCCCGCAAGAACAGCAACGTCGTCGGCGTCGTCGTCGGCAACGAGGTGATCTACCGCGGCGAGCAGAAGGTCGAAGACCTCATCGGCATGATCAAGAAGGTCAAGGGCGCGGTCCGCGTGCCCGTCACGACCGGCGAGATCTGGAACATCTGGCGCGACAATCCCGACCTCGGCTCCAACGTCGATTTCATCGCCGCCCACGTGCTGCCCTATTGGGAGAACTTCCGCTCGGACCAGGCGGTCGACCAGGCCGTCGACCGCTACAATCTGTTGCGCAATCTGTTCCCCGGAAAGCGCATCGTGATCGCCGAGTTCGGCTGGCCCAGCCAGGGCTACAATTTGCGCAACGCCGATCCCGGCGCGTTCCAGCAGGCGCTGATCCTGCGCAACTTCGTCACCCGCGCCGAAGCCATCGGCATGGAATACAACATCGTCGAAGCCATCGATCAGCCCTGGAAGTTCTTCGAAGGCGGCGTCGGTCCGTATTGGGGCATCCTCAACGCCAGCCGCGAGCCGAAATTCGCCTGGACCGGCCCGGTAGAGAACCCCGATTATTGGAAGCTGATGGGCATCGCGCTGCTGGTCGGCATCCTGCTGTCGCTGCCGATCCTGCGGATCGAAAAGCCGACCGCCAGGCAGGCCTTCCTGCTGTCGGCGACCGCCAACGGCGTCGGCGCCTGGGCCGCGACCGTGTTCGCGTTCTGGAACACCCATTACTTCATCTTCGGCTCGGCCTTCGCGCTGACGCTCGGCATGATCCTGCTCGTTCCCCTCGTCCTGATCGCGATGGCGCGCATCGACGAGATCGCCGCGGTCGCCTTCGGCCGGCCGCCGCAGCGGCTGATCGCAAAGGACAAGCCGGTCGAGAACGTGCCCGAGAATTACTTCCCGAAGGTCTCGATCCACATCCCCGCTTATTTCGAGCCGGTCGACATGCTCAAGCAGACGCTCGATGCGCTGTCGCGGCTGAACTATCCGAACTACGAATGCGTGGTCATCATCAACAACACGCCGGATCCCGCCTTCTGGCAGCCGATCCAGGACCATTGCCGCGCGCTCGGTGAACGCTTCAAGTTCATCAACGCCGAGAAGGTGCAAGGCTTCAAGGCCGGCGCGCTGCGCATCGCCATGGACCGCACCGCTGTTGATGCCGAGATCATCGGCATCCTCGATGCCGACTATGTCGTCGATCCCGACTGGCTGAAGGACCTCGTGCCGGCGTTCGCCGACCCGCGCGTTGGCCTCGTGCAGGCGCCGCAGGAGCACCGCGACGGCGATCTGTCGATCATGCATTACATCATGAACGGCGAATATGCCGGCTTCTTCGACATCGGCATGGTCCAGCGCAACGAGCTGAACGCCGTCATCGTGCACGGCACGATGTGCCTGATCCGCCGCGCCGCGATGGACATGGCCGGCGGCTGGTCGTCGGACACGATCTGCGAGGATTCCGATCTCGGTCTCGCGATCCAGGAGCTCGGCTGGGTCACCCACTACACCAACCACCGCTACGGCCAGGGCCTGCTTCCCGACACCTACGAGGCCTTCAAGAAGCAGCGTCACCGCTGGGCCTATGGCGGCCTGCAGATCGTCAAGAAGCACTGGCGCCAGTTCTTGCCCGGCAAGAGCCGGCTGACGCCCGACCAGAAGCGCGAATATGGCCTCGGCTGGCTGAACTGGCTCGGCGCCGAAAGCCTCGGCGTGGTCGTGGCCCTGCTCAACCTGATCTGGGTGCCGATCGTCGCCTTCGCCGACATCGCCATTCCCGACAAGATCCTGACGCTGCCGATCATCGGCGCCTTCATCGTCTCGCTGGTGCACTTCCTGTCGATGTATCGCGCCCGCGTCGCGATCAAACCCGGCCAGATGCTGGGCGCGATGATCGCGGCGATGAGCGTGCAGTGGACGGTGTCGCGGGCCGTGGCGCAGGGCCTGATCACCGAGCACATCGCCTTCGCCCGCACCTCCAAGGGTGGCCTGAGCCGGATGTCGATCGAGTTCCAGGCGTTCTGGGAGGCCGTGATCGGCGCCCTTCTGCTGATCGGCGCCGGCGTCCTCGTCGCCACCAACAGCTACCGCCAGATCACCGAGATCTACGTCTTCGCCGGCGTCCTCGTGCTGCAGAGCCTGCCGTTCCTCGCCGCGGTCGCGATCGCGATCCTCGAGCTCAGCCGCATCAACTCGTTCCAATTCTGGCGCGACAGCGCGATCCGCTCCGCCGAGCTGATCGGCCTGCGCCCGGTGGCGCTGCCCCCCGTGGGCGCGCCGCAAGCCGTGCCGACCGAGGTGCGGCGGGAGACGAACTGACGGTGCCCGAACGCGGGCGCCCGGACCCCGTGATTAAAAGTCATGTAGTCTTCGGCGTGGATGACCGGCCGCCAATCAGCTTGAGACTCTCGAGCTAAGCTGCGGAGACGGCGATGGAATCCCCGCTCCTGCCGCGAGTTTCGGCAGCACCTCGCACTATTGACCTGCGCGGCCACTCCCCCTACACAGCGCGGGCCGACAGCATGATCCGGAAACGGCCGGTTTTCCCCGCAACGCAAGCCTAGGCGCTGCGGCAAGACATGCTTCTCGAATGTCCGAACAGGATGGCGATCACGTCAAGCCATCAGCGGCCATGGGAGCGCGTAGCTCAGCCGGTAGAGCACGTGACTTTTAATCACGGGGTCCTGGGTTCGAGCCCCAGCGCGCTCACCAAAATTACAGCAATATCAATATTTTACTAGCTTCAGAAGAGCTGGGACTTGTCTACAATCTCGCGAGCCAGTCTACAAACCTCATCTATCCGCGAGAATATTTTTCCTTCATCTTGAGATTGTTTCGGAAGGAACGACACAATTTGAAGCCGATGGGGAAAGATCTGCCAACGCGTCAAACACGCTCACGATCCTTCAATCACGTGCTCAACGAGATCTCGACGCGATAATAGTTCGCCAACTCGAGCAGACCGAGGAGCACTCTTCGGCCAACTCCCCGCAGAGCAGCTCGATGCCTACGTGCTCGTCGATGAGATGCTGATCCGGTCCAATAAGGCCGATCAGACTCCCGCGCGCTTCCGCTCTCGGCAAACCTAGCGGACTTGACCGGACTCGCTCGTGGCTCGATCCGGTCGCAAATGCCCCTGAGCGGACGTTCTCCAGCCCGCCAGTCCCTGTGTTCAATGTCCGCCGAACACCAACGTCTTGACAGGCAACACCAGCGCCTGAACGCGGAGGAGCGCAGCTTTCACAATGCCAACCGCATCAATCACCTTCAGTGCAAGAGCGTGAGCCGCGCTCAGCTTCCCAGACGAGATAAGGTCGCGATTGCTCGTGTATGCATTGACGATGCAGGTACTGCCCGGCGTGACATCGTCAAGGCCGCCTTTGTAGAGCGGTTCGAGGAAGACGAGTACGGAGCCGGGTTGGGCAATGTTCTGCGCTTCGAGGAGCTGCTCGCCAGCTCTGAACTGTCCGGCTGCGATGTAGTCCTGCACCGTCGTGACCACCATGGGGATGATCGTCCATGGCTTCGACATGCAGGTCGCCTCTGCGAGCATTCCCTCCTTCACGATTTGAGCCGCGATCTGGCCAAAGCCGGCCTGCAGGATGTTTTGTCCTGCTTCGGCCGGTATCAACACGCCGGCAGGCCGGATCAGCTGATTGACGACGTCGCCGGTGCGGACCAGAAATTGCTCGACGCGCCCATCGACGCCTGCGCGCACGACGGTTTTGTCGAGATCGACCTGCGCTTGGGCAAGCGCCGCTTCAGCGCTCGCCTTCTCCGCCGGCAGACGTGTCGTGACCTGCAGCGTCGCTGCCTGCTTCGTCGCGTTGGCGGCATCGACCCCCGACTGCCGCTGATCGACCAGGACCTGAAGTTTCTCGATGTCGCGTTGTGGCACGATGCCGGGATTACGGCGCTGCAGTTCGGACTTGACGTCGAGTTCGTCCTTGGCCTGCTGAAGGTTGGCTTTCGCCTCGCCGATCTGCGCCTCGGCCTTGGCCACGTCGGCCTCCGCCGCCTGCATGGCCGCATCGACCTCGGCGATCTTTCGCTTAGCGGTTTCCAGCGCAGCTGCCTGCTTCGAACTGTCGAGCCGGAACAGCACGTCGCCTTTCTTCACGTCTTGGCTGAAGCCGACATTGACCTCGGCGACGCGGCCGAAACCTTCGGGCAGGATCGGTATGGTGCGGAAATACGTCGTCGCTGTTGTCGTCTGCGGGTGGTAGTAGAAGATCAACGTGATCAGCGCGATTGTGAGCATGAGGCAACTCGTGATGCCCCATCTCAGCTCGTACCAGACAGAGTAGAAGGTGATCTCTATACCTAACCGTTTGCCCTGCCAGTACCTGCGAAACAAGTAGTCCGGCAGGATGGTGACTACCGAGCAGAGGAGAAGTTCAGACATTGCCCGTCCTCCCCGTCGCCTAACCCGTACTTGCAGCCTTGTCGGGTCGTCTCTCTCTCAGCGCGCCTTGGCTCAATCGCGCTTCTTTTGCGACCGCTCAAGGCGCAATCTTTGTGCTTTCATGCGCGCAATCTCTTCATGAAGCGCGTCCGTTTCTTGGTCGCGCCGCGAGGATTTCGGGGTATCCGCCTTGCGCAACTCATTGAGGGCCTTCTCAACCGAGAGCTTTTTGATTTTGGTCATGGACGTCACCGCTTAGATCTCGTCCGTCAAATCAGTTGCAGCCCCAAGAATTGCAAGGGGCTTGCGAACCGAATTGTCATCTGGCCTCGGCTGGCAACCTTGATCTGTATCAATTTTCCACGGACTGGCGGCATGCGGCCCGAGACGGCTTCGCCGTAGTGCAGAAAATGGGCTACCGCACAAGTCCATCCGCGAGGGCAAAGAGTGCAGCAAGGCCAGCAAAAATCGCTCCCCACGCACTCCATTGGCTTTGCCGGTAGACGAGACGGAGCAGTGCCTTTGGATCGTCGAGGCCGGCCCCCAGGCCGTGTTTAGCAGCAGTACGTCGAGTTAAACGGACCCGCGCCGACCCAAACCAAAAGACCGCGGCGGCGGCTGCCGAAATCTCGGCGAGCAATTCAAGCGTTAGATTTATCGACGGCATGATCTGGCGGCCAAATCCGGCAGGTGGACTTAGGCAACTTCGCTACGAGATCGCGTGACCGTGTAGTACGTGTGCGGTGCGCACAAAGCTCACCAGCATGATTGTTTTTTCGGCTTGCCGTTCGATCCTTGATCTACGTCAACCTTGGTGAACGCACGCGGCCGATGTCAGCCCCTGGCCCTGAGCCGAAGATGCTCAAAGTCGCGTGGGTCAAGATCCACCTGTACCAAAGGAGCTTTCTCCATGCCAAGTTCCGGACCATCGACGATCACATCGACCTCGTCGGTACGAGCAACATGGACATCTGCTCGTTCGTCCTCAATGCCGAGCATATCCTCGTGATACATGATCCGGGCATGACCAGCCGGCTGAAAACAGAACAGCAACACGACATCACCAATTGTCGTTCGCTCGATTTACAGCAATGGCGGCAGCGGCCGTTCCGGATCAAACTCGGGGAGCATCTGACCCGCTTGATGAGCCGCTCCTGTGACAGCAGGGAACCGACTGGAAAACGTTTCTCCCGACCCCCGACCAAGCTGTGATCATGCAATGCAGTGGAGACGAAACATGATGAAGTCCAAGTCTATTTTGCTAGGTTTGATGCTATGTGCAATAGCAGCGCCGGTCGGGCACGCGCAGGTTACCATCGACGTGGCCAAGATCACCTGCAATCAGTTCGCCACGTACAAGATCACGAACCCGCAGAACATCGCACTGTGGCTCAGCGGCTATCACAATGGCAAACATGGCGGCAATACTCTCGTTGACCCCCAGGCTTTGAAGGCCAAGTCAGACGAGGTGGTGATGTACTGCTTGCACAATCCTGACACACCGGTCATGCAGGCCGTCGAAACTCTGTTCGGTATAAGCAAATAGAGTCGTGACTCCCTGCCCGCCTCAGCTAAGGCCGCGCGCAAATCGGAAGCTCTCATCGCTGGCGTCATTAAGCTACCCCGCGGAGCAAGTTGGAGAACCTGAGGCTCTGTTATGGGTTTTTTGCAGATTGTCCTGCATTGGTTTGGTTGGGTTTTCCTTCTCAGCGAATGGGTGATCCGGTTGGTCATGCTTGCCGTGGTGCCATTCCGGCGCACGCCGGCAGCAGCCAAGGGTTGGTTGCTGTTGATTTTCTTCGAGCCCTGGATTGGCCATCTATGCTCTGATCGGGCGACCGAAGATGCCCCGGTCGCGCGTTGAGCAAATGGCAAGGCTGCCCCGAGCTATGGCCAAGGTTCGCGAGCGTATTCTTGAGTATCCAAACGTCTTCCATCCTGAGATGTCGCCGGGACTGGAGTGGACGGGTTATCTGGCAGAAAAACTAGGTCGCATGCCGTCGCTTGGGGAAACGCGGCGGAGATCATGGTCGATTACGATGGCGTCCTCGCTCGGCTGGTGGCAGACATCGACCAAGCCAGGAGCCACGTCCATTTGCTATACTTCTTGTTTGTGGCCGATGCTGCAACAGCTCCGGTGATTTCCGCACTGGGCCGAGCGGTCGAGCGCGGCGTGACGTGCCGAGTGCTCGTGGACTCCTTGGGCTCTCGCTCCGGCTTGCCAATTTTGATGCCCAAATTGACGGCATTGGGAGTCGATGTCAGGGAAATGCTGCCCGTCGGTCTCTTCCGTTCAAAGCGAGCACGGCTGGACCTGCGCAACCACCGGAAGATCGCGATCATAGATGGCCGGGTCGCCTTTACCGGCTCGCAAAATCTGGTCGCCTCCGATTTTATCGCAGGGATCACGTACGAGGAACTCGTGCTGCGCCTCACGGGCCCGGCCGTTCTGGCTCTACAGTACGTTTTCGCCACGGATTGGTTCTTGGAAACCAACGAGGTACTTGAGAGCGAGAACGTTTTTCCCGATCCTGAAATCACTGGATCGACTCCAATCCAAACCTTAGCGAGTGGACCGGATTTTCCCACCCAGAACAATCAACGTTTCATCGTTGCCCTCGTCCACGCTGCTCGCAGGCAGATCAAAATCACTACGCCGTATTTTATTCCTGACGAACCCTTGCTGCAGGCTTGCAAACCGCGGTGCTTCGCGGCGCGGACGTCCACCTCGTCGTTTCCGAAACTGAGGATCAAGTTCTCGTGTCGTGGGCCCAGAGGTCGTACTACGAGGAGCTCCTTGAGGCCGGGGTCGAGGTCCAACTGTACCAAGCGAGCTTTCTCCATGCCAAGTCCCTGACCATCGACGATCACATCGGCCTGGTCGGTACAAGCAACATGGACATCCGCTCGTTCGCCCTCAACGCCGAGCATATCCTCGTGATACATGATCCGGGCATGACCGGCCGGCTGAAGACAGAGCAGCAGCGCTACATCGCCAATTGTCGTTCGCTCGATCTACAGCAATGGCGGCAGCGGCCGTTCTGGATCAAACTCGGGGAGCATCTGGCCCGCTTAACGAGCCCGCTTCTATGAACGAATGTCTGGATATGGCCCTTCGCGTCATTTTGTGGCGCTACAAAGTTTGGTTGCTATCGGCGCATACCGGACTTTGGCAAGCCTTCCGAGCGGCAGATTTAAGGCTTCGCGGCCGAGTACAGACGGTGAATATTGGTTTCTACAAACCCCCTAGCTTCCGCCCCGTTATTGCGGTTGCGATTTTCTTGTGCACACACGATGGCACCGGAGAGCGGTGATGCTGCGCTGGCTGCGGTCGCGTTCGCTGGCCACGTCGCCATCTTGTTCGTCGTCATCAGTTGAAGAGAGCGGGTGAAACGGCGCGGTGGTGCAGATCAGAACGGACCGCAAGCCTGAGCACGAGACCACCAATCCAGTGGTGGCCCACAAAGGAAATGGAGACTGCGTCAGCGACGAGCCGGACGCGCCTGGATCGGCACGACTTTATCCACGTCGGTTGAACCCGAACGGCGGCTTTGAATCTTCACCACCTGCTCGAGTTCCAGAGCCTCTATCGCGAGCTCATCTGCCAACCGTTCGAAGAGTTCGCGCTTCTGCGGGTCGCTCGTTCGCCTGCTCATAAGGACCAAATCCGCGGCATCGGCACGGAGTTTGTCCAATTTCTCCCTGAGGTCCGCCATGTTGTCGGCCTACGTCTAGACCCACCTCGTCCGCGGTGACGGGATGCAGGTCAACGGCCAAATATACTATGGGTTCTTCGTTAATGATTTGTTTGGCCATCAGAGCTTCGTGAAGAAGGCCCGTCAGCGTGAACTGGCAGGCCCGGTTGCGTCTCTGCTCTTGGACGCACCAATCGCGAGCCCATGCGCGCGAGCGCCGCTGATCGACCTGGCGATCGAGCGAGCCAAGTCGGCTTCGAGGTCGCGCCCATCGCCGGGCGCGACGGTCACGCCGCACAGGCTTGGCTCGCCGTCGACGTCAGGCTCTGCCCTTCCAGCCCACCCACAAAACCCGCTGACATCGCGCCGGAAACGTGTACGCTTCACCAAAACCGGAGGAACGGCATGTTTGAAATCAACGGTTTGGACACGGCGGGCGTCGTCAGTCTCAAGCGGCTTTCGCTCGCTGCCGCCGTCAAGAAGGCCAGGGAGCTCGTCGAGGACGGGTGCTGGGACGTTCAGGTCGTTGATCCCAATGGCCGGGTCTACACCTCGTTCGAGGAGCAGGCGGCCTAGCCGCCCGGTCCTTTAGGGCCATTCCCACGGTTGCCGGCGCCGGTTACCGCCGCTATCCGCCTCGGCCGACGTTCGACGAGGCGTTGTCGAGCCAGCGCTCCGTTGCCTCGTCGCTCCAGCCCGGGACCGCGAAGCGCACCGGCGGACTTGTGTTCGTGCGGGTCCGGTCCACCGCCGGATGGCGAGTGCGGGGGTGATGCACCGTTGCGGCATTGGCCGAGGCGCAGAGGACGAGCAATAGACCCACGGCAAGAAGAGAACGCATCGCACCAGTTCCAATCGAGCAATCGCTCGCTGTTACTTGATGCACCGATCGGTTCGCCACAACGAGCGCGACTTCACGAGCAGGAGAGAGGCTCGCAAGCTATCGCGATCGCAAGCCAACCAACTCCCGTCGTCGCCTTCGCGGGTCAGCCCGCCGTGCTGTTCATTGTCATTTGAGGGAGGGACCGCCTGAAGCGGCGTCGCATTCCGCAGCGCGACGCGTCCCGATGGCGACATGCCCGAACCAAACAGGGAAAAGCCGCAGCGTGGTTCCAGCCCCCACTGCGGCTCTATCCCGGGCAACTTGAAATTGGCTTGCTGCTTAAATCTCGCCGGTGTTCACACAGTAGAACACCCCGTTCCGAAAATGGACTCCGTCAAACTACGGGATTCCCATGTTTTACCTATTGTCGTTGAGGGGCAAACATGGGACTCTTGTATACCAGCCCCCAATACTCCCGGCTGCCGATCCAATTGCGGATTAGAGCGCCGGGAGTGCCAGGCCTGCCAGCGCGTAAGACCAGGCTTGCCCGCGCGCAAGAGAAGGCCGCTGCTGTGCCGAAGCGCTCGGTCAAGGCCGCCATTCCGCTCATTCCGCGGCGTGCTTCTGTCCCATTACGTCAGCAGGCACTACGAGAGAGCTTCCACCATCGTGGGCTCTTGTCCTGCCGCGGTTATTGGCGTTCCTCGTACCGGTTGCATTGGCCATCGCCCATGCGCACCCGCTTGAGCTCCTGAAACGGGGGATCACAACGCAGGAGCGTGTACACCTTGTAAGACGGCGGGGGCACGCGCCAGCAGAGATTCTGTCCCGCTGGTATCTTGTATGTTTCCCCGCTCGACAACGTATAGCTACACGAGGTATCCGGGACGTTCGTCTTCGTGTCTGCGTGGGCCTGGGCAATCGAAGCCACCGTGAGGAGCGTCACCAGCAATGTACGCATTGTTCCTGCTCCGCCTATCTGATCGCACGTTCTGGAATTGGGATGCGGACATCGCCGCAACAAGTCACAAATTCCTGAAACGCACGACTGGGCGGTCATGAACGAAGGACGCGTAATCCCACTCGCTGATCGCGATCTCCGGGCGTCGGTATGAACGGCCTTCGATCCTCAGCTGTCCGGCTCTGATACCGTAGCCGGCACGCTCAGCGGGGCTCCGCCGACCGAGACCGGCCCCAGGGGCTTGGTCTCCCGCGTCGCCCGTTTGCGCATCGCCAGTCCATAGCGGGCATTCGCTCGTCGAACGGACGACGTGACGTCCGACATCATCGTATTCTGCAGCGAGTCGACCTTCGCAATCAGCGTCGACAGCTGCGACGAGATCTTCTTCACATCGACGCGCTCGTCCGTGATGCTCTGTCGAAGGGACAGGAGCACCATCGAATCTTGCTGCTGCAGAGCCGCATTTTGCTGCGATGCTTGGTTGTTCTGCTGCAGCAAAGCGGTGTGTTGCTGCTGGGCCGCCTGAATATCCATCAAGGCAGCGGCAATGGGATCCGGCTTTGGCGCGGCGGCTTCCTGGCGCGGGAGCAGTTCAGCGAGACTCGCGACATTCAGCGCGGGAAAATCGGACGGCAACGTGTAGATGGCTGCCGCGCCATTGATGGCCAGGGCACACAGCGACAGGGCCAGGACCGATTTCCGGCTGGACTGCCTGGTCGGCAGCGGAACGTCCGGGGCAGCGGGCTCGTGCGCTGCTGCGGCGGCGGCCGCGAGCGCGGCCGGGTCGAGTTCTTCGGCGAAGCTTTGTGTTTCGAAAGTCTTGGTCACGTGCATTGACCCCATGAGCGAGCAGATGGCAGCCGCCCCTGGAACGTCGCCGCGACGACGCCTTTACGCAGCACCCATACACAACTGTCTAAAATTGTGAGCTTTTTGGATTAATTCCACGTTAGCGGCGCGGCCGGCTGACGGGCGCGGCGCCCCGGCCGATTACGGAGGCGACGCGGCGGTTTGACAAGTCCGGGTTGAACAGAGCAACCTTCCGAAAAGCTTCGCATCAAAACGAAACGATGGGCGCATGGGAATCCTGCACCGGTTTGAGCATGGTGTCGTTCGGCCGCTGCTGCGCCGCGTCAGGCCCGCAAAGCGCGTAGTGCTGGGCGGACTCACGATCGAATACAGGAGCGAGCTCGACGGCGGCGGCATCGAGTTCGGACAGGACTTCATCCCCTTTCTGCGGGCCCGGCAGATGCCGAGGCAGCCTCGCATGTTCGAGTGGTGCGCCGGGCCGGCGTTCATCGGCTTCTCGGCGCTGGGCCACGGCCTTTGCGAAACGCTATGCCTCGCCGACATCAACCCGGCGGCCGTCGCCTGCTGCAGGACGACCGTCCGCCTGAACCATCTGGAGGATCGGGTCTCCGTCTACCAGTCCAACAATCTGCGAAACATCCCCCAGGCCGAACGCTGGAACCTGGTGGTCAGCAACCCGCCGCACTTCATCGACCAGTATGAAGGCGATATCCGCGCGCACGATCCCGACTGGGCGATCCACCGCGAGTTCTTCAATACGATCGGGCCCCATCTCGCGGGCGACGGCGTGGTCGTCCTGCAGGAGAACAATCGCGGCTCGACGGTCGAGACCTTTCGCGAAATGATCGATGCGGCCGGACTGAAGATCGTGTTCACCCATGGTGACCACGCGACGCTCACGCCCAGAAGCGTTTTCTATTTCATCGGGATCATGCGTAAGGACGCTGACGTGCCCGATTGGGCCCGCCAGGCCTGACCTCAACGGATTTTCCGAAGTTGGCAGAATGCCAGTGTTTTGCCCGACGCGTCAACCGGCATTTGCGCGCGATGCGGAAGACGTTGTGGCACAAGCACTTGGCTACTGTGCATGGGGTTGTTTTGGCACTTTTTGTTGCTCACCCCTCATCCAGCAGCTCGAACAGCTCCTCCACCCGCTCGAACGGCGCATCCCGCATCGGGCTGTGATAGACGACGCGATCGCCGTCGCGTTGCAGTGACTTGCCCCGCGACTTCCGCAGGCGGCCCGGCAGGAACGTCGCGGCCGCAGCCTCAGGGCCGACGTCGAGGCGGATGATGCCGCGCCGCTTGCACGCGATCCTGAGCTTTGCGGCCGCGAAGAAGTCGCGCGCGACCTTGGGCAAGGGTCCGAAGCGGCGCGAGGTTTCCTCCTCGAGATCCTCGAGATCGTCCTCGTCGGTGCATCTTGCGGCGCGCGCATAGAGCTCGAGCCGCACGGGCTCGGACTGCACGTAGGTCTCTGGCAGCATGTCCGGAACCGGCAGGTTCAAATCGGGCACCCACACCGCGGCCCGTCCCTCGTCGGCCTTCTCCGAAGCCATTTTCAAGAGGTGGCTGTAGAGCACGGGCCCGAACACCTGAACATGGCCGGATTGCTGCTCCGAGAACAGGTCGCCCGCGCCTCGCAGATCGAGGTCGCGCTCGCTGATGGCAAAGCCGGCGCCCGGCCGGCTGAACTCCTCGAGCACGGCGAGCCGTTTCTCGGATTGTCCGGAATAGGTCTCGGTCAGCAGATGGGCGAAGGCGCGGATGCCGCCGCGGCCGACCCGGCCGCGCAGCTGGTGCAGCTGGGCGAGGCCGAACTTCTCGGGCCAGCACACCACGATGGTGTTGGCGCGGGGAATGTCGAGGCCGCTCTCCACGATGTTGGTCGCGAGCAGGACGTCGGCCCTGCCCTCCACGAAGCTCATCATGCGGTCGTCGATCTCGTCGGCCGCCAATCGGCCGTGCAGAGCGACGATTCGAAGGTCGCCCGCCACCGCCTGCACCCGCGTCAGCATGGGTTCGAGGTCCTGGATGCGCGGACAGATCAGGAAGCTCTGCCCGTGACGCCGCTGCTCGCGCAGCAGCGCGGAGGCGATGGCGGCATCCGACAGCGGCGCGATCCGGGTTGCGACCGGCAGCCGGTGCACCGGGGGCGAGGCGATCACGCTGAGGTCGCGGAAGCCGGCGAGGCCCGCGGCCAGCGTCCGCGGGATCGGCGTCGCGCTCATCATCAGCACGTGGACGTTCTTGGCGAGGCCCGAGAGCTTTGCTTTCTCGGCCGCGCCAAAATGCTGCTCCTCGTCGATGATAACGAGGCCGAGATCGTCGAACTTGACGTCCTTGCCCGTGAGCGCCTGCGTGCCGATCACGACCTTGATCCGGCCGCTGCGCAGTCCCTCCCTGGTCTCGCGCAGCTCCGCGCCCGATGTCGCCCGCGACAGGTTGCCGACCTCGATGCCGAACGGAGCAAAGCGCTTCTGAAACGTGGCGACGTGCTGGCGGGCCAGCACCGTCGTCGGCACCGCGATCGCCACCTGCTTGCCCGAGAGCACCACGGCGGCCGCCGCGCGCAGCGCCACCTCGGTCTTGCCGAAACCGACGTCGCCGCAGATCACGCGATCCATCGGGTGACCGGAGGCAAGATCGTCCAGCACGTCGGCGATCGCCTTGGCCTGGTCGCTCGTGGTGAAGTAAGGGAAACGCGCCACGAACTTCTCGTAGGCCGATCCCGGCGGAACCAGCTTGTCACCGCGCCGCCGCCGGCGCTGGCTGATGTGCTTGGCCAGCACCTTGCCCGCAGCCTGGATTTCGCGCTCGGCTTCGGTGCGGCGGGCCCACCATGTGCTGCCATCCGCCTTGTCGAGCGCGAGCTTGCCGAGCTCGGCGGCATAGGGCCACATCAAGGCCAGATCGGGCGGCGGCACCAGCACGGCATTGTCGCCGGCGAACTTCAGGCGGATCATCTCGCGCAGCGCGCCGCCGCCGGTGTTCACGGTCTGCAGGCCATCGAGCACGGCAAGCCCGCGCTGGAGATGGATGACCACGGTGCCCTGCTCGGGCACATCGGCGTGATCGAAGGCCGCGCTCCAGGCCCGCGCCATCGGCTGCGGATGATGCGCCCGGCTGCCGAGCACGTCGGACGCCGTCACCACCGTCAGAGTTTTTTTCCCCGGCACGACGAAGCCGGCATCGAGATCGGCCAGCAGCGCCGCCTCTCCGTTCCGTCCGCTCGTCGCGTCCTCCCAGTCGTCGCAGCGCGGTGCCTTGACGCCGCTCATCCGCTCCATCACGCGCAAATCGTCCTCAAGCGCGGCGACGAGGATCAGGCGCGAGCCGCCCCGCCGCGTCTCCTCGACGAAGGTCCGCAGCGCCTTCCTTGTGGATGTCAGCTTGGAAAATTCCGGCGTGGTCTGGAAGGATGCCGTCCGCGGCAACACCTTCATGCCCTTGGACAGCCGTTTCCAGTCGCTCCGCGCGAGATATTCGCGCTCCCGCTCCGCTCGCGGCGCGGCCTCCTCGATCGTGCTGAGCCAGGCGTCGGCATGCAACGGGACGCCCGCATCGGCGATCCATTTGGCGCGCCCGCAATAGTCGAACAGGCTCGCGCGCTTGCCGCGTTTGCCGGTGAAGCCGAGTCGCTCCGACATGGGATCGACCAGAAGCTCGCTGGTCTCGAAGATGATGTCGTGCTCTTGCGGATCGAACGCCACGATCCGCCTGATGGCGCGATCCGAATGCTCGACCCGGAACGGGCCCAGCGCGCCTGCGGGAAATATCTCGAAGGTCTGGCCGTGGAACAGCGCTCCGCCCGGATAATCCGGCTCGTCGTCGAGATCGTATCCAAGGGATTGCAGGCGCGTCTCGAGGTCCTGCTCGGAAAACGCGCCGCCGACCTTCAGGCTCACGCTCAGGCGGGACAGGCTCGCCGGCAGCGGCAGGCGCTCCATCACCGCTTCCGCCGTCGAAACCAGGAAGAGCGGCTTTCTGGATTTCGCAAGGCGCCGCAGCACCGAGGCCCTGCGCCCCGCGAGCTCGTGCGATGGCTCCAGCTGATCGAACGGCAAGGTGTTCAATCGCGGAAACACCAGGACCTCGCAGGAAGGATCGAGCGCGTGAATGACGCTGCCGAGCCGCTCCGCTCTGTTCTCGCTCTCGGCCAGAAAAACAAGGCCGCTGCGTCCGGACTGCTTCCATTGTGCAAGCAGATGCAGAGCCATCATCCCGAGTGGCGACGAAGACGAGATCGTTGCGCGCTGCGACGCCCTGCTCTTCTTGGACGACTTCTTGGTCGCCCGCGCTTTTTTGGAAAGCCTCACTTGAACCCGTCTCTGGTCGTAAAACTGTCGGCAACCGAACGCGAGCCGTCCTCATTCTGATTCGGCTGCTCGGTGCCATGCATATGGGATTTGCCTTGCGAACGCACGCTCGGGGCAACGCCCGCATCGCCGTCGCGATCCCGGAATTTTCGTGTTGATCGCCCCGCAGATCGGAACTGACCATACCGGGGCGTGAGGCGCAGGCTATACCCGTCGAAGCAAAGGCCGGTCAGCGCGATTCACATGTCAACACGAAAAACCCCAGCGCTTGGAGCCACGCTGGGGCGTTTCGTTCAAAATAAATCGGTTAAACAATGACGTCTTCATAGCAGCGATTTGGCCGGGCGTTTGTGAACTGGTTCACATGTCATGCGCCAAAACGACCTCAGTGCGAGAGGCGCTGAGGTCGCCAACCTTTGTGGGGAAGGTTTTCTCGCGGCCCGGGGGTTTTGGGGCTTGGGGATGGGCCGGAGCCAAGAGTCTACGCGCGCCGTGCGAAGTCGTTCCATGCCGGCGGGCCCCGATATCTGCCGGAACAGGGTACCGCATCCTTTCAGGTTTGAGCGTGCCCAGCCCGCGCGCTACGATGCGCCTTTCACGGAGGCTCATTTTGAAACCATTCATTTTCGTCGCAACTATCGCATTGCTCGCAACGGCGCCCGTCCGCGCCCAGGCACTGGTCGATCCCACCAAGGTTGCACCCGAATATCGCGAGGCGGCCGAGAAGCGCCGGGCCGAGCAGCTTCGCCAGCGCGAATGCGCGATCAAGGCGGATCTCGAGAAGGTGCTGCCCAGGGACCGCACCGCCTATCTCAACCGTTGCCTGGACACGATGGCGGCCAAGCAATAGCGGCCCAGCGGGCCACTCGATTGGTCGTGGCGGAGCGCGAGGACTAGCTCAGCCTCGCTTCCTCGGAAACAGGCGGTCGCGGATGTAACGCGAGGTCGGCGTCAGGCGGATGCCGCGGGGCCTCTGCCAGGCGGCGCGATCGATCTCCTTCTTGTCGCCGATCGTCAGCCTGCCCTTGGCGCCCTTGGCGATGAAGATCGCATCGCTCATCTTGCGGCCGGAGCGCTTGTTCCTGGCCGTCACTTCCTTCCAGAGACTGATCCGGCCGAGCTTGAGATTGGGCAGCTCTTCCTTGATCTCCCGGCGCAGGCAGGCCTTCTCGGACTCGCGCGCCCGCTTGCGGCCGCCTGGGAACATCCACAGGCCGTCCGACCGGCGCCTCACCAACAATACCTTGCCGCGCCTGGCGGCAACCAGCTTGGAAGACTTCGCCATCACTGCCGTAGACTGAAACCAGAATCGTCCCGATCGTAACTTGTCTAGTCAGATAGACAAGTTCAGGACTCGCCTTGACCACAGGCCGCGGAGCCGTCGCGGCGCCAGGTCGCCCTCAAGTCCGCCCCCAAGTCAGCGCCGAGTCAGCGCCAAATCAGCGCAAGTCAGCCCTTGTCCGCCTCCACCGGGTCCTCCGTCCTGATCCAGGCCATCATCATCTCCCAGGCCACCGACAGGACGATCGGCCCGATGAACAGGCCGACGATGCCGTGGGCGAGCGTGCCGCCGATCACGCCGACGAAGATCACGATGGTCGGCGTGGTCAGGCCGCGCCCCATGACAAGCGGCTTCAGCATGGTGTCGATGAAGCCGACCAGGACGAGAAACACGGTGAGCAGCAACGCCGCGGTGACGTCCTTGGCGGTCCAGATCCAGATGATCACCGGCAACAGCACGAGGAAGGCACCGATCTGCACGATCGAGAGCAGCAGCACGATGAAGGCAAGAAGGCCGGCGCTCGGCACCGCCGCGAGCTTGAAGCCGAAGCCGGCGAGCAGCGCCTGCACCACCGCGATGCCGATCACTCCTTGCGCCACGGCGCGGATGGTCGCGCCCGCGAGCTCCAGGAAATGCTCGCTCTGCTCGGGCACGATGCGAAACAGGAAGTTGCGGCCGGCCGCAACCAGCCGCGGTCCGTGCGGAAACAGGAAGCCGGCCACGAACACCGAGAGCAGGAATTGGACAGTGCCGAGCCCGGCGTCGCCCGCAAGCGACAATAGCGGCCCCGCCAACGGCTGGAGATACGGCGCCACCTCGCGCAACACGGCGCGAACGTTGGTGTAGGCCTGGTCCCAGAGCTCAAAGAGCCACGGGCCGACCAGTGGCCACGACTTGAGCTGCTCGGGCGCCGATTGGAGCGCCAGATCGCCGGTGCCGAGCTGGTGCGCCAGCTCCCGCACGCCGTCCACGGCACTGAGGCCGAGCCAGGTTGCAGGGCCGAGGACGATGCCGAGCGTGACCAGGGTCAGGATCGCTGCCGCGGTCTTCGGCCGGCCGCCGAGCATCTTGGCGACCCAGCTGAACGCCGGATAGAACGCGACCGCGAGCACGCCGCTCCAGGCCAGGATCGGCACGAACGGGCGGATGATCAGGAAAGTCCAGATGATCAGCAGGGCGAGCAGGCCAAGCCGGATCACGAGCTGGATGATATCCTCGCCCGTCAGGAGCTGACGGAGACTTTTCACGGCGACTGCTTTCCCTGCGACATGAACGCAACTTCCGGCTCTTGCGAGGCCAATCCGTTATTGCCAGCCGCGCAACCGCCGTCAAGACGACCGGCCTGCACGTGCCCGCCGGAAGGCGCTGGCCCCGAAATTAGGAACGCTTCGATCCAAAGCGCATTCCCGGACGATGGTGCGCCGTCCCATGGAGCCAGAGTCCCACGCGGGAATTTACCGCAGCATCCATTTCTCGCTCGAGCCAAACGGTGCGCCGGGCTATTGGCGCTATGCCTATGCCATCGGCGCCAAGGTGCGCTCCGGGCGGGTGCAAGGCAGATTGCCTCAGCTCGCCATCAGGCGTGTGAAGATGCGTATCGATCGCGACATGCGGGCTGACTCGGTCAACGATTGATGCATGAGCTTGCCTGTCGCCCGCAACAGGCGGCCGGAATTGGCTAACGGGGATTAACCGGATTTCGCCGGGCCGGTTTACGCCGCTGCAAAAGCCCGCGGCTACCGTGGCTGCAGTCCCAAGAAAACATTGCGTGCAATGGCCAACAGCATCTGGACGATCGAAGAATTCACCTGCGCGGGTTGCAGCATGAGCTACACCGCGACCAGGGAGGAACATGCCGAAGCGCATTCGGGCAGCTTCAAATGCCGCATCTGCAGCGGCGTGGTGCACAGCTGGTCCGGCAAGCATCACTTCTTCGGCTGGAAAGCGGTGACGACGAAGCCGCCCGTGTTCGGGCGGCGCTGGGCCGACGCGGGCTACTAGATCGCCGCCCCTGTGTGGCGGCCGCAGCCGGTCCCACAAGCTGGCAAATAAGCTGATGTGCTGGGGACCTGCGCCGCTGCGCCGCAGGCAATTTTCGCGCGTCCCCAATGCGCCTGGAGCGTTGCAGCGGGACAGGGACAGGCTAAGTTCGCACTCCCCTCCACGTCCCTGGCCGCAATTGAAGTCGACATGACAGCCCCCTTCGTTCCGCAGATCGCTCTCTACCGCACCTGGCTCGCCGAGACGCGCGGCCTCACATTCTCGAGCTACGAGGACATGCGGCAATGGTCGGTTCGCGATCTCGACGGCTTTTGGCGCAGCATCTGGGACTATTACGATCTGCAATCACCGACGCCGTTCGCGGCCGTGATCGCCGAGCGCAAGATGCCCGATGCGGTCTGGTTTCCCGGTGCGCAGGTCAACTATGCGCGGCAGGTGTTCCGGCATGTCGGGGCCGCCGATGCCGCTGGCCTGCCTGCGATCGTCAGCGCTGGTGAGGACGGCAAGCTGACCGAGACGAGCTGGCCTGAGCTGCGGCGCAAGGCGGCCGCACTCGCGCTGCACCTTAAGGACAAAGGCATCAAGCCTGGCGACCGCATCGCGGCCTATCTGCCCAACATTCCCGAGACCATCATCGCGTTCCTGGCGGCCGCCAGCATCGGCGCCGTCTGGAGCGTGTGCGCCCCCGACATGGCCGCACCCGCAGTCATCGACCGGTTCAAGCAGATCGGGCCGAAAGTGCTGATCGCCTGCGACGCCGTCCGCTATGCCGGCCGGCGCCACGACCGCAAGGACGTCGTTGCCGAGCTCCGGCAGTCGCTGCCCACGGTCGAGCACGTCATCCTGCACAGCGAGGCCGCTTCGCCCGCGGCTCCGGACGCCCTGCTGTCCGACATTCTCGCCAGGTCGGGCGCGACCATCGACGCCTTCGAGCCGGAATGGCTGCCGTTCGACCATCCGCTCTGGATCGTCTATTCCAGCGGCACCACCGGCCTGCCGAAGCCGATCGTGCACGGTCATGGCGGCATCGTCATCGTGGTGCTGGCACTGCTCGGCCTGCACAATGACATCGGCTGCTCCTATCACGCGAATTCCTTCGGCGAGCGCTATCATTGGTACTCTTCGACCGGCTGGATCATGTGGAATTCGCAGGTCGGCGGCCTGCTTGCCGGCACCACCTGCTGCATTTTTGACGGCAGTCCGGGCGGCGCCAAGGACAATCCGGATTGGACCACACTGTGGCGCTTCGTCGCGCAATCGAAGGCGACCTTCTTCGGCGCCGGCGCGGCATTCTTCGCGAACTGCGCCAAGGCGGAGGTCGACCTGACCGCGGCCGGCGAGCTGTCGCGACTGCGCTGCCTTGGCTCGACCGGCTCGCCGCTCAGCGCCGACACGCAAGGCTGGTTCAATGCCCGCTTTGCCGCACTGTCGGCAACAAACGGCAGCAAGGCGCAGGCGGACATCTGGTGGGCCAACATCTCCGGCGGCACCGATTTCGCCGGCGCCTTCATCGGTGGCAATCGCGAGCTGCCGCAGACACCGGGCGCGATGCAGTGCCGCCTGCTCGGCGCCGCAGTCGAGGCCTTCAATGACCAGGGTCGGGCCGTTGTCGATCAGGTCGGCGAGCTCGTCTGCACCGAACCGATGCCGTCGATGCCGCTGTATTTCTGGAACGACGAGGACGGCGCGCGCTATCGCACCAGCTATTTCGAGACCTATCCGGACAATTTTGACGGCAGCGGCCGCGGACCCGTGTGGCGGCACGGCGACTGGCTCCAGGTCAACGCGGACGGCTCCTGCATCATCTATGGCCGCAGCGATGCGACGATCAACCGGCACGGCCTGCGGATGGGTACGAGCGAGATCTATTCCGCGATCGAGGCTCTGCCGGAAGTGCTGGACTCCCTCGTTGTCGATCTCGAATATCTCGGCCGCGACAGCTACATGCCGCTATTCGTGGTGCTGCGTGACGGCGTGGCGCTCGACGGAGCGATGCAGGCCAAGATCAACAAGGCAATTGAGGCCAGTCTCTCTCGGCGTTTCCTGCCTAACGAAATTTTCGCCGTCGCCGAGATCCCGCGCACGCTCTCCGGCAAGAAGCAGGAGCTGCCGGTCAAGAAGCTCCTGCTCGGCCAGCCCGTCGAAAAAGTCATCAACAAGGAAGCGATGGCCAATCCCGCTTGTCTCGTCTGGTATCTCGCCTTCGCTCGCGACTACCTGGCGAGAACGGCGGCGTGAAGCCGCCATCAGGCGCCACCGAAATTGGAGGGATCGAGATTCCTGTTCTCCGACGGCGGGATCGGCGGATAGCCGGGAAACTTGTACCAGCCGGGCGGCACGACCATGCGCGTGTCGGGACGGACCACGATGTGGGGGCGCGGATGCGCGTGATGCCTCGGCGCCGCGGCGGCCGAAATGCACGCTGACATCAGAAGAAGCAAGGCCAGGACAGAGCGCATCGCACAGGCTCCAGTTCCCCCGCCCCTGCCGATGATGTGGTCAGCAGACCCGGCCCGCGCCATTCATCTGCGCGTCACAACCGGTCACATCGACGGGATCACGCAGGCGCACCGGGCGAATTGGAAAATCGACCCAATTGCGCCGATGGCGTTTGGATTCCGTTCACCGATCGCCGCTAGATCAGGACGAATCCGCCGGACCGAACATCAGCCATGGCCGACCTCAACGCCGTCCTCACCAGGCTCAACGACCGTCTGCTCCGCCTCGAGGGCGAGTTGTTCGTGCTGCGCTCGCTGGCACGCGCCACGCTGACGGCGGGCGACGACCATGCCGCGCGCATGCGCAAGCTGGTCGAGGCCGCGAAAGTCGCGCTCGACGACGAGGCCAAGCGTCCGCTCGACAAGCCGACGCGCAAATATGTGGATGCGGCGACCGCGCTGGTGGAGGAGTTGCTGGTCGAGCCGACCCCCGCGCGGCCGTTGTTTACGGTCATCGACGGCGGCCGGCGCGACTGAACGACAGACGCGTTAGCCCGGCCATCGATCAGCGCTCCAACATGCCGGGATGCGGCGATGCGTCGTATCCAGCATCCGGTCGCGCGCGCCGGGCCTCGCTAGACCGCCGTGGATTGCTCCGCCTTCAGCCGGCTGAGGCCTGCCTCGATGATCGCGATCTCCTC
Source organism: Bradyrhizobium sp. 1(2017) (assembly GCF_011602485.2). Lineage (NCBI taxonomy): Bacteria > Pseudomonadati > Pseudomonadota > Alphaproteobacteria > Hyphomicrobiales > Nitrobacteraceae > Bradyrhizobium > Bradyrhizobium sp. 1(2017). The sequence continues at coordinate 4,302,382 of NZ_CP050022.2, forward strand.
ATCGATCTGGCCGATCGGCAAGCTGAAATCATAACCCGACCTGCTCTTCAGATCGACGGCGAGGCGCTGCCGATGCATCATGAGCTCGTTGAGACCACGACGATTTTTCAGTCGGACATAGACGTCGACGATCTTCTCAATCGCGCTCGGCATGAAATCTGTCCCGGCGAAAAGGCCCGCGCGGCGCACCCACGCCGGCGGGGCATTTTCGGTGTCGCGGTACGCAATACAAATCCGCGACGGATTCGTCGATACGCCAAGCTGGTTGAGAACGTATTACCGTCGGATGATTTCGCGACGCGCGGCATGAAAAAGCCGCTGGCGATCAGGCCAGCGGCTCAAGCCGGGTTCGAAAACGGATCCGGAATGAAATGTCGCCAGCCCCGGTTCGTGCAAGCTATGGCAGGCCCAAGATCTCGTCTGTCTGGAAAGACACACAGGAACCGGCCTGTCCATATGGCCATCCGACCGTGGCGCCGCGGCAACGGGTCCGCGATCCAGACATCGATGCACGGCACGGCCCACCGGCGTAAGCCGGAGTGGCCGCGACCAATGCCGCAAGAATCAGGCACTTGGTATGCGCTCGCGCGCCCGGAGCCGGTGCCATGCGCCATGAGCGCTCCGGAGCGGCTGCCGAACTCATCGCCCCGTACGGGTTGCATTGTTGATAACCCGCTCAAACGCGGCGTGGGTGGTGACATCACGTACCGGCATGTTATCGGGGGATAACGCATCTGCGAGACGGATTGGACCCCCATGCGCATTACCCTCGTCGGCTCCCGCCATTTCGGCGTGACCACCCTGAACATGCTCCGGGAGCACAGCGTCTCGGTCGTCCGGGTCGTGGTGGCCGACGCCGAGGATCGCCTCGCTGCGACCGCCAGGGCGGCCGGCATCGAGGTGGTCGTCCAGGCCAATCCGAAGCTGGTGGTGGCTTCCGAGATTGCTCCCGATACCGATTTGATCATCACGGCGCACAGCCACGCCCGGATCGGCAAGGACGCGCTGGCAGCAGCGACGTTCGGCGGGATCGGCTATCATCCCTCGCTGCTGCCGCGCCATCGCGGCAAGGCGGCCGTCGAGTGGACCATCAAGGAAGGCGATCCAATCGCTGGCGGCACGATCTACCACCTCGCCGACCGCATGGACGCAGGCGCCATCGCCGCCCAGGACTGGTGCTTCGTCAAGAAGGGCGAGACAGCGCGAGAGCTCTGGGAGCGCGCGCTGGCACCCCTCGGACTCAAATTGCTGGCCGATGTGATCGACTACGTAAAGGTCCACAAGGCGCTGCCGTCCAAGGTTCAGGACGAGCAGTTCGCGACCTCGGCGCCGAGTCTCGCTTGACGTTTACCCTTAACGTGAAGGGCCTTTGATTCTGCTCCTAAAATTGGAGTCGGGAACACAAATAAACCATTGTTTCCACAGGAACAATTTTCGGTTTGGCATCGCAACAAATTTCCGTCACATTTCGTCCGAATAAGCGTCAGCATATCAGACAGATTCAAGGACGGAATTCATGCGTTATGGTCGCATTGCGGCGTTCTGTGCCGCTTCAGTTTTCGCCGGCAGCCTCGCCTCTCCCGCCTTTGCTCAGAGCCCCTATGACGGCAACTGGCATGTCACGATCGTGACCAAGAGCGGCTCCTGCGAGCCGACCGCAAGCTCCATGCTGACGGTTGCCGACGGCAAGATCAGCGCGCCCGGAGCTAACGTTTCCGGCACCATCGGCAGCGGGGGACTTGTGAAAGTTTCGATCAATGGTGCATATGCCAACGGTCAACTCAACGGCAACGCCGGATCGGGGAAGTGGAATGGAGCATCTGCAGGCATACCGTGCAGCGGGCGGTGGGAAGCATCGCGCCAATAAACCAACTGAGGGTCGCGCTAAAGGCCGGCGGCTGCTGATGGCGGCCGCCGTTTTGTTTGCGGCGGGCCTCGTCAGCGCTGAAAGCAAGGCCCAGTCCAGCCCGTTTGCCCCGTTGGCGGGCAGCTGGAGCGGCAGCGGCACCGTAACCCTCGACGACGGCTCGACCGAGCGCATTCGCTGCCGGGCCAGATACGCTCCGATCGGACCAACCATGGAGATGTCCCTGACCTGCGCCAGCGACGCCTACAAGTTCAACCTTGGCGCCAATGTCAGGGCGGAAGGCGGCGCCATCGCCGGTAGCTGGTCCGAGGCCAGCCGCAACATCTCCGGCTCGCTCCAGGGCCGCGGCGCCGGCGGCAATTACGAGCTGGTTGCCTCCACCGCCGGCTTCAACGCCAACATCTCGCTGAAGACGAGCGGCAACAAGCAGAACGTTTCGATGCGCGCGGACAGCCAGTTCCGCGGCGCCAACATCTCGCTGACGAAATAGAACGACAGCGCGGTGGCAGAACAATCGACCCGGCGTCCGCGCCGGGTCGATTTTTTTATGCGTTCGGCACGAACGCGGTGACTTCGATCTCGACCTTGGCCCGCTCGTCTACGAGCCCGCCGATGTAGAGCAGCGTCGAGGGCGGGAAATTCCGTCCCAGGGTCTCCTTCCAGGCCGCGCCGATGCCCGCGCCCGCGGCCTCATACTCGCTGCGGCTGGTCAGGTACCAGGTCAGGCGGACGATGTGCTCGGGGCCCGCGCCGGCCTCGCCCAGGAGCTTGATGATCCGCTTCAGCGCGGTCGCAACTTGCGCCGCCATGTCAGGCGCGTAGTCACCGGTCTCGTCGCCCCCGGTCTGCCCGGCCAGCACCACCCAGCGGCCCGGCCCCTCGGCCACGACACCGTGGGAAAAGCCGCGCGGTTTCTTCCATTCGGCCGGCTGCAAGATTTGCATGAGCGAAGCTCTCCCTTTTTTATTGTTCAATGCTGCCTTAGCACGTCGTCCTGCATCGCTGCATCCGCAGATTTGGCCGTTGCAAACGGCGTCGATGTCGCCGATACCGGCCATCCTTCCGGACCGCATCCCTCCAGTACCCGCCGCCAATGACCACGACACCGTCCAAATCGATGGCTGCACTTTGGATGGCCGGCTGGCTGGCGCTGATGCTGGTCATGGCGGTCGCCGGGCGCGAGACCACGCGCGAGCTCAACGTCTTTCAGATCATGGAAGTGCGTTCGGTGATCGGTCTCACGCTGCTGCTGCCGATCATCTACCGCGCCGGCGGCTTCAAGGCGGTCGCGACAAAACGCCTGCCCCAGCACCTTGCGCGCAACGGCGTCCATTATTTCGCACAGCTCGGCTGGTTCTACGCACTGACGCTGATCGGAATCGGACAGGTCGTGGCCATCGAGTTCACCATGCCGATCTGGACCGCGCTGCTGGCCGCAACGTTCTTGTCCGAGCGCATGACGATCTGGAAGATCGCCGCCGTCCTGCTCGGCATCGTCGGCGTTGTCATGATCGTGCGGCCCGCGACCAGCGAGATCAACCCGGGCCAGTTGATCGCGCTCGGGGCCGCGATCGGCTTCAGCGTCTCGATGATCCTGGCCAAGTCGCTGACGCGCACGGAGAGCGCCTTGTCGATCCTGTTCTGGATGATCGTGGTGCAAATGGTCGTGGGCCTGCTCCCGACGCTCTATGTCTGGACTTGGCCGTCAGCCTACATGTGGGGCTGGCTCTTCGTTATCGGGGTCTGCGGCACATTCTCGCATTATTGCCTCGCCAGCGCGCTTCGGTACGCGGATGCGACCATCGTGGTCCCCATGGACTTTCTCCGGGTTCCACTCACGGCGACGGCCGGCTGGCTGCTGTATTCAGAGCGGCTCGACTCCTGGACCGTCCTCGGCGCGGCGCTGATCCTCTGCGGCAATCTCCTGAATCTGAAACCGGCATCAGCGGTTCCCGCCCGCGCGCGGTGAACCTCGCGCCGCCTCACGCGACAAAACAGAGTGGCCGTGTGATTTGGATCACGTTGGGAAGCATTCCCATCGTGCACATTCGGCCACACAGCAGCGGTTTGGACGCGACGTGCTTGCCGTTTTGGTGGCACGAAGTCGGGCACTTCGTGTAGATTCGTTGCCAAGTCGTTGCTGCCTGCAATTCGATTCTGTTGGGGATTTCAGATGCGCTATCTCACCCTCCTCGCTTCGCTGATGTGCATGGCCCTGTCGGTCAGTGCCGCGAAGGCCGACCGCCGCGTCGCCTTCGTCGTCGGCAACGGCAACTACAAGAACGTCGCGCAATTGCCGAACCCGCCGATCGACGCCAAGGCAATGGCGGCGACGCTGCGCAATGTCGGCTTCGAGGTGATCGAAGGATCCAATCTCAGCCGAGACCAGATGACGGAGAAGCTGCTCGACTTCGGCCGCAAGGCACAGGGCTCCGACATCGCCCTGTTCTATTATGCCGGCCACGGCATCGCCGTCAGCGGCACCAACTACCTGCTGCCCGTCGACGCCGACATCAAGTCGGAGATGGACGTCAAGCTTGGGGCTGCCATCAACATCGACCTCACGCTCGAGCAGACCATGGGCGATGCCAAGGTCAAGCTGGTCTTCCTCGATGCCTGCCGCGACAATCCGTTTGCTGCCAAGATCAAGTCGAACGCGGCGACCCGCAGCGTCAACGTGCAGAGCGGCCTGGCCGAGATGAAGTCGGGCGAAGGCACCCTGATCGCCTTCGCCACCGGGCCCGGCCAGACCGCGCTCGACGGCCAGGAGGGCAACAACAGCCCGTTCACCCGCGCGCTGATCGACAACATCACCAAGCCCGGCATCGAGATCCAGCAGGCAATGACGTCGGTACGCGCCCAGGTCAATGAAGAGACCCGCAAGGGCCAGCTGCCCTGGGGCCACACCAACCTGACCGGCACCGTCTATCTCAATCAGGCCCCGACGACCCAGGTCGCCAATGCAGCCCCGACAGCTACCGGCATCGTGCCGGTGGCGAGCGGGAGCTCGGACGGCGTCGAGCTCGAATACTGGCGCTCGGTGAAGGAATCCAACAAGCCGGAGGAGCTGAACGCCTATCTCTCGGCCTATCCGAACGGCCAGTTCAAGGCGCTGGCGCTGGCGCGTATCGCGGCGATCAAGAGCGGCCCCTCGACCGCGACCCGCACGCTCAATGCCGGCGTCGATCCGGCGACCTTTACGGACGAGGCCACGCAGCTCACCGAGGACCAGATCGGCCTCGACAAGACCGGGCGTCGCGACGTGCAGCGCCGCCTCACCGGCCTCGGCTTCGACATCAAGCCGACCGGTGTGTTCGGCGAGGAGACCCGCGCGGTGCTCAAGCGCTGGCAGGCCGCGCGCGGCTATCCGTCGTCCGGGTACCTCAACAAGAACCAGCACAAGGCCCTGCTCTCGGAGATCGTGGCGGCTCCCGCGACGGCGAGTGATGGCAGCCAGAAGGCCCCGCGCCGCGCCGCGAGCGCACCCTCAGGCAGCGCGCCGGCTCCCCAGCAGCGCAGCAACCCGGGCGATGCTGCCGGCGCAGCCTTCGTGGGCGGCGTCGTCGGCGGCATGATGGGCGGCATGTTCCGCCGCTGAGGCGCGAAGCCAGACTGAGAACACAAAAGCCCGGCTCGCGCCGGGCTTTATTTCGGGCAAACGGCGTTGGCGCGGACTTCGTCATTGCGAGCCAACGGGTCCGCGCGAAGCGCGGCCCGATGACAGGCTCCGCGAAGCAAGCCAGAGTCTCTCCGCAATGGCAGCCTGGATTGCTTCGTCGCAAGGGCGCCTCGCAATGACGCGGACAGAGATGCGCGCCTCACGCGAACGTCTCTGCCTGCAGCCGGACAGCTGGTCCGGAGCAACCGGCCAGAGCGCTACTTCCCCGCGGCCTTCCGCAGTGCCTCGTTGATGCGGTCCTGCCAGCCCGGCCCGCTCTCCTGGAAAAATTCCAGCACGTCCTGGTCGATGCGCAGCGTGACCTGCTCCTTGATGCCCGGGACTGCGTTTGGCTTGGGCGGCGCCGCGGCGACCTTGGCTGTCACCTTCTTGAACGCCGCCTCGGCTTCCGTCCTGGCATCGCCAAGCGTGCGCGGCCGCCTCGGTTGATCTGCCATGGCCTAGATCCCCTCAAACAGAGCCGTCGAAAGATACCGTTCGGAGAAAGACGGCACGATAGCCAGGATGGTTTTTCCCGCAGCTTCCGGCCGCTTGCCGATCTCAATTGCCGCCGCGATCGCGGCGCCCGAGGAGATGCCGCCCGGAATGCCCTCATGCCGCGCCAGCGCGCGCGAGGTCTCGATCGCTGTCGTCGAGTTGATCTTCACGATCTCGTCGATCACCGAGCGGTCGAGGATGTCGGGCACGAAACCGGCGCCGATGCCCTGGATCTTGTGCGGGGTGTGCTGGCCGCCCGAGAGCACCGGGCTCTCCTCCGGCTCGACCGCCACCACTCGCAAAGATGGCTTGCGCGGCTTCAGCACCTGGCCGACGCCCGTGATGGTGCCTCCGGTGCCGACACCGGCGACGAAGAAATCGATGTTGCCGACCGTATCGTTCCAGATCTCCTCCGCAGTGGTGCGGCGATGCACCTCGGGATTGGCGAGGTTCTTGAACTGCTGCGGCATCACCGAGTTCGGCGTCGTCTTCAACAGTTCTTCTGCGGCGGCGATGGCGCCTTTCATGCCCTGGGCTGCCGGCGTCAACACCAGTTCGGCGCCGAGAAAAGCCAGCATCTTGCGCCGCTCGATCGACATCGACTCCGGCATCACCAGCTTGAGCCGGTAGCCGCGCGAGGCTGCAACGAAGGCAAGCGCGATTCCGGTATTGCCGGAGGTCGGCTCGATCAGCACGGTGTCGGGCTTGATGATGCCCGCTTTCTCCATGGCGATGATCATGGCCGCACCGATGCGATCCTTCACGCTTGCGGCCGGATTGAAATATTCAAGTTTTGCCAAAATGGTCGCGTTCACACCGTGCATGCCCGGCAGACGCTGCAGTCGCACGATCGGCGTGTCGCCAAAAGCCTCGACGATCGAGTCATAGACCCGGCCTCGGCCGGGTTGGTGCGTTGCACCCGCGGTGGACGATGCGTCCATGATCAACTCCCTGTGGCGACAATTGCGCTTTTGTCGTGGTTCTTGCGCAGTTACAGACAGCTTGCGGCGACACGCAAGCAGCAATGCGGCACATGTTAAATACGCTGCATCGCAAAATCACGTGAGCCGTAATTATCAGAAAACCAACGTATTTGTGTTGCGACCTCGTCAACTGATTCTGCTTATGTTAGACTTACGTCTTAAAGCAGGGAGGTCACCACGATGTCAGCAGTTGCTGAAGTGATGTCGACCGTCGCGCTGAACCGCGATCCGCGTTGCAGCGAGTTACCCACCTGTCCGGTCTGCGCCGACTCGATGGTCGCCGCCGAAGCATCTGCCTACGTCTCGGACCAAATGATCAGCTATCTCTGGACCTGCGACAATTGCGGCTATGGCTTCGTGACCAAGCATGCGGTCCGGAAGCGGTTCCTGTGCAACTGAGCTTGGCTAGCGAGGGGCGATATCGCCCCTCGCCCAGTCCTCACGCGTACGCTGATAGAACTCCTCGAACCTGCCCAACGCGATCGCGTCCCTGATGCCCTGCATCAGGGACTGATAGTAAGCGACATTGATCTCGGACAGCAGCATCGCTCCCAGCGTCTCGCCCGCCTTGACGAGATGATGCAAATAGGCGCGCGCGCAACTGCGCGTCGATGGCCAGGGGCTCTCTTCGTCGAGCGGACGCGGATCGTCGGCGTGGCGCGCATTGCGCAGATTGACCTGGCCGAAGCGCGTGAAGGCAACGCCATGCCGGCCATTGCGCGTCGGCATCACGCAATCGAACATGTCGACGCCGCGCTTCACCGCCTCGAGGATGTCGTCGGGCGTGCCGACGCCCATGAGGTAGCGCGGCCGCTCTCTCGGCAGCAATGGCGCTGTCTCGTCGATCATCGCCAGCATCACCGACTGTGGCTCGCCGACGGCAAGGCCGCCGATCGCATAGCCATGAAAGCCGATCTCGACCAGGCCTTGCGCGCTCGCATGGCGCAGCTGCGGGACGTCGCCACCCTGCACGATGCCGAACAGCATGTAGCCGCCGGGCGCGCTTTCGAAGGCCCGCTTGCTGCGCTCGGCCCAGCGCAGCGACAATTGCATCGCGCGCTCGATGTCGGCGCGCTCGGCGGGCAGCCGCACGCATTCGTCCATCTGCATCGCGATATCGGAGCCGAGGAAGCGCTGCACCTCGATCGAGCGTTCCGGCGACAGTTCGACCTTGGCGCCGTCGATATGCGAGCGGAAGGTGACGGCGTGCTCGCTGACCTTGCGCAAATCCGCCAGCGACATGACCTGGAAGCCGCCGGAATCCGTCAGCATAGGACCGTTCCAGCCCGTGAACGTCTGCAAGCCGCCGAGCGCCGCGATCCGCTCGGCGCCGGGGCGCAGCATCAGATGGTAGGTGTTGCCGAGCACGATGTCGGCACCGGCGTCGCGCACCTCGCGCCAATGCATGCCCTTCATGGCGCCCGCGGTGCCGACCGGCATGAAGGCCGGCGTCCGCACCACGCCGTGCGGCGTGGTCAGCCGCCCGGTGCGCGCGGCGCCATCGGTGGCGAGCAACTCAAAGTGATTGGGAAGGTCATTGTCGGGATTCATGGCGGTGCTTATTGCGTGTCGGAGCAGGCCGATCAACCCGCCCGGACCATGCCACGGCCCGGCAACGGTTCAGACTGGGACACATTTGGGCACCATGTCGGTGCCCGCCGCCCTTGTTAAACAAAACGATACAGTGTAGTTTTATCCTGGGGCTGGACGAAAATGCCGCGGCAAAGCTGCCGGCGGCGGTACAAGCGTGATCGCCAGCCACCGACGATGCCCTTCCCTTCAAGTTCAACCGAAATGTCCCGCCGCGCACCTGGCTGGATCGGGCGGACGGTCGCCCGCCTGAGCGGTGTCCTGGTCCTGGCGGGCAGCCTGGCGCTCGGCGCCTGCACGTCCCTCCCGCGCACCCCCTACACAGCCGCGGAGGCCAGCACATCGCGCGTGCTCGATATCGACGGCCTCCGGCGCTACGCCGACGAGCCCGTCACCAAATTCAGTTTCGAGAAGGACAACAGCACCGCGACAAAGTCCTATCTGGCACTGTCAGGCGGCGGGGCCGATGGCGCTTACGGCGTCGGCGTGCTCAACGGCTGGACCGCGGCCAGAACCCGCCCCACCTTCTCCGTCGTCTCGGGCGTGAGCACCGGCGGGCTGATCGCGCCCTTTGCCTTCCTCGGCTCGCAATATGACGACACGCTGAGGGAGGTCTACACCAGCGGCATCGCGGAGAGCCTGCTGAACGATCCCAGCATCATGCGCGTGCTGTTCGGATCGGGCCTGTTCGGCAACACGCGGCTGCGCGAGCTCGTCGCCCGCTATGTCGGCCCCGAGATCATGGCGCAAGTCGCGCGCGAGAATGCCAAGGGCCGGAAGCTGCTGGTGGTGACGACCGACCTCGACACCCAGCGCACCGCGATCTGGGACATGGGCAAGATCGCCGCGGTCGGAACGCCCGAGGCGCTGAAACTGTTTCGCGACGTGATGGCGGCCTCCGCCAGCATTCCGCTGGTGTTTCCGCCGATCATGATCGACGCCGAAGGCCAGGGCCGGCGCTTCCAGGAGATGCATGTCGACGGCGGCGTGACGGCGCCCGTGCTGACGCTGCCGGAAGCCCTGCTGTTCCAGGGCAGCCGCCTGCCCGGCAGCGCGAAGATGGACATCTACATCCTCGTCAACAAGAAGATCGAACGCAATTTCGAGCTCGTCTCCAACAGCACCATCGACGTCGCCTCGCGCAGCCTGTCGGCGATCACCCAGTCGCAGACGCGCTCGATCATCTTCTCGACCTATGATTTCGCCAGGCGCAACCGCCTGGGCTTCCATCTCTCCTACATCGCGCGCGACTATCCGGCGGCGCCCTCGGAAGGGTTCGACACCGCCTACATGCGGGCGCTGTATCAGTACGGATACGACAAGGCGGCGTCCGGCCAGGCCTGGACCTCGAAGCTTCCGTGATCCCACGTGACGGAACGAGACCATACGGAAACCGTTGACGATACGGCCAATTCGGCCAGATTCGCGATGACGCCTCCGCTCCTGCGCGATATAGAGCGAATGACCGATATCACGACCGCGCAGGAATCATTGGGCATGGGATTGACTGCGACCAAGACGAAACCGGCCGCGCCGCGGCGCGAGGTGACGAAATCGCGCGGCGGCCGGCCGACGAAGACCGCCGCCATCGAGCGCGATCAGCGCCTGATCGAGGTCGCCACCCGCCTGTTCCTCGACCGCGGCTTCGACGCGACCTCGCTCGATGCGGTCGCGGAAGCGGCCCGGGTCAGCAAGCCGACCGTCTATTCCCGCTACGGCGACAAGCGCGGCCTGTTTGCCGCCGTCCTGAGGCGCGAGATCGCGCGCTGGCTTGCGCCGCTCTCGGCGGCGGCGGAGACGCAGCTCTCCAGCGCCTCGAACATCTCGGTCGAGCAGCGGCTGGTCGAGATCGGGCGCGAGATGCTGACATTCACCTGCGGTCCCGACGCCGTCGCCTTCAGCCGCATGATGACGTCGCAGGCCATCAACTTTCCTGACGTCGCCAAGCTCGGCAAGGAGGAGGGCTGGCTCAAGGCCGTCGCCACCACCGCGCGCTTCTTCGACCATCTGGCGGCGCAAGGTGCGCTCGATGTCGAAGACACCACCATCGCCGCCGAGGTGTTTCTCGACGTCGTCGTCGGTCACACCCACCGCATGGCCACGTTCGGAACGGCGTTGGAGTTGAAGCCCGCGGAAAAGCGCATGCGGTCGGCGATCAAGCTGTTCCTGGCCGGCGCGCTGGGACCTGCCGACCGCGTCCAGAGCGCCGCAAAGGGCGCACAGCGGCGCCCCGCCCGCTGACAATCCCGTGAGCGCGCGATCAATCGCCCCGGCGGCCACGGCTTCGCCATTGACCAAAATAAAACGATACGGTATGGTTTTGTTATAGCAGCACTGGCCGCTTTTTCACCAGCCCCAAAGCGGATCGTGCTGTTTCGAACGCCGCGGCGGGCACAACCTGCTACGACGGTCCGCGGCCGGCCTTTGCCCAAGGTCGGCCGCGAATTCTTTACGATCATCCGGCACACTCGCAGGCCGAGGGTTTCGAGCATGAAGGCAGCACGACGACACACCTGGACGCTCTTCGCCGCCGCCCTGTCGACATTGCTGGCCGCAGCGCCGGCGCAGGCGGTCGTCTCGGCCGGAAGCACACCCACCGCGCTTCACAGCGAGACAGATGGCGAAGCTGATCGCCAGGCAATCAGCCGCGAGATCGAGCGCTTCCGCAGCTCGTCAATCTCGATCAGCCAGGCCATGGCCATTGCCGAAGCCCGCCATGCCGGCGCCACCACAGCGGATGTGAGTTTCGACGGAGGCTCGGGCGTCCCGGTCTACCGCGTGAAGACCCTGCACAACGACCGGATCTGGCGCCACACCATCAACGCGTCGACCGGCGAGCTCGTCGGCGGGGAAGCCGCCCTTCCCCTCGCCGAGCTCGACCACGACGATCGCAGCAATCTCGCAGCGCTCGGTGCGATCAGGCACCGCCTTGCCGACGCCGTGCGCGTCGCCGAACGCGCGGCCGCGGGCAAGGCCATCAGCGGCGGGCTGGTGCGCGAACGTGGCCGGCTCAATTTCGCGATTGTCGTGATCAGCGGCGACGACCTCAAGGAGGTCATCCTGGAGCCGCCGGGCGCACGAGCCAAATAGCTGGCTCGGCCCCGGCATCGACCGGGGCGAAAAGCCATTGACGGAGGCAAGACTCTCCCGCATAAGTCGCCGCCATGTTCACGACCACCAAACGCACGACCAAAACCACCACGGCCCCAGGGGCCCGGGGAGGCGTGCGCGCGTAGGTCGTCGACTTAAACGCATCAGCTCTACCGAAGCCCCGCCCTCGATGGTCCGGGGCTTTTTTGTTGTCTAATTCTCAATTCAATGGAGGACAAAGTGAGTAACGATCCCGTCGTCGCGATTGTCGGCGTCACCGGTGCAGTGGGCGCCGAATTCATCGCCACCATGGACAAGCGCGGCTTTCGCGTCGGTAAGCTGAAGGCGCTGGCGAGCGCCCGCTCGGCCGGCAAGACGGTGTCGTTCCGCGGACAGGACGTCGTCATCGAGGAATTGACCGAGCGCGCCTTCGAGGGCGTCGACATCGCGCTGTTCTCGGCCGGCGGCAGCATCTCGAAGAAGTTCGCGCCTGTCGCGGTCAAGGCCGGTGCCGTCGTGGTCGACAATTCCTCGGCCTTTCGCATGGACCCGAACGTGCCGCTGGTGATCCCCGAGATCAATGCGAGCCGCATCCGGGATCACAAGGGCATCATCGCCAACCCGAACTGCGCCGCGATCACCGCGCTGGTGCCGCTGTGGCCGATCCACCAGAAGAACCGCATCAAGCGCGTGATCATCTCGACCTATCAGGCGGCTTCCGGCGCCGGCGCCGCCGCAATGGAGGAGCTCGTCGAATCCACCCGCGCCAATCTCAACGGGCAGGTCTATACGCCCAAGGTGATGCCGCACCCCTACGCCTTCAACCTCTTCAACCACAACACCGCCATCGACCCCGACACCGGCTACAACGACGAAGAGACCAAGGTCATCAAGGAGACCCGCAAGATCTTCGAGGACGAGAAGATCGCCGTCGGCGTCACCTGCGTACGCGTGCCGGTGCTGCGCGCCCATTGCGAGGCCATCACCTTCGAATGCGAGAAGCCGATCAGCGAGGACCAGGTCCGCACCATCATGGCGCAGGCGCCCGGCGTGAAGATGGTCGACGACCGCGCCAAGAACTACTTCCCGATGCCGATCGACGCCTCGGGCCAGGACGACGTCCTGGTCGGCCGCATCCGCAAGGACCTCAGCGACCCCTCAGGCCATTCGATCTCGATGTTCGTGGCGGCGGATCAGTTGCTCAAGGGCGCAGCGCTCAACGCCGTGCAGATCGCCGAGCTTTTGCCGCAACGGGTGATGGCGTAGCAGGTGATGCGTAGGGTGGATTAGCCGAAGGCGTAATCCACCTCTTTGCTGTGCACTCGAACAGAGAAGTGGTGGGTTACGCCTTACGGCTAACCCACCCTACGGCGCCAGTGTCAGTCGCGCCGAAACAGCAAGCACGCATCGCCATACGAATAGAACCTGTAGCCTTGCGCGATCGCATGCGCATAGGCCTGCTTCATCGTCTCGAGCCCCGAGAAGGCCGAGACCAGCATGAACAGCGTCGACTTCGGCAGGTGAAAATTCGTCATCAGGACATCCACGGCGCGGAAGCGATAGCCGGGGGTGATGAAGATCGACGTCTCTGCCGCGAACGGCTGGATCGTGCCGTCTTCGCTCACTGCGCTTTCCAGCAACCGCAATGACGTGGTGCCGACCGCGAGGATGCGGCCGCCGCTCTTCCGCGCCGTGTTGAGGCGCTCCGCTGTCTCGGCCGAGATGGTGCCCCACTCCGCATGCATCCTGTGGCCCTCGGTGTCGTCGACCTTCACCGGCAGGAAGGTCCCTGCCCCGACATGCAGCGTGACGCGGTTGATGCCAACGCCGCGCGCGCGCAGCGCCTGCTCCAGTGCCGGGGTGAAATGCAGACCGGCCGTCGGCGCTGCGACCGCGCCTTCGTTGGCCGCGAACATGGTCTGGTAGTCGGTGAGATCCTGATCGTCGGGCGTGCGCTTGGAGGCGATATAGGGCGGCAGCGGTGGACTGCCGAGATCGGCGATGGCCTGGTCCAGCGTGGGGCCGTGGAACGAGAACGAGAGCGTCACCTCGCCTTCGCTGCCCTTGGCCTCGACATCGGCGTCGAGATGGCCGAGCAGGCAGACCCTGCCCTCGTTGCCGAAACGGATGCGGTCGCCGGCCGTGAGCTTTTTCGCCGGCTTCACCAGCGCCTGCCAGCGCGAACCGTCGAGGCGCTTGATCAGCGTCGCTTCGATCTTCGGCTCGGTCTCGCGGCCGATGCGGCGGCCCTTCAATTGCGCCGCGATCACCTTGGTGTCGTTGACGACGAGCTGGTCGCCCGGCCTCAGCCATTGCGGCAGGTCGGAAACGACCTGATCGCGCAGCCCGCCGTTCTCGACGACCAGCATCTTCGCGGAGTCGCGGGGGCTCGCCGGGCGCAACGCGATGCACTCGGCAGGCAGATCGAAATCGAAGAGGTCGGTGCGCATGACTCACTAGCACCGTCATTCCGGACGCCGCGCCTCAAGCGCGGCGATCCGGAATCCCGAGATTATGGTGCGAGATTCCGGGTTCGCGCTAACGCGCGCCCCGGAATGACGGGTGACTATTCCTTGTCCGCGGCCATCCGCGCCTTGACGATCTTGTCGGGGTTCTGCACCGGCTCGCCGCGCTTGATCTTGTCGACGTTGTCCATGCCCTCGGTGACCTTGCCCCACACCGTGTACTGGTTGTCGAGGAAGCGGGCGTCGTCGAAGCAGATGAAGAACTGGCTGTCGCCGGAATCGGGGCTGGCGGCGCGGGCCATCGAGGCAGTGCCGCGCACATGCGGCTCCTTGTTGAACTCGGCCTTCAGCTTCTTGCCGGAGCCGCCGGTGCCGGTACCCTGCGGGCAGCCGGTCTGCGCCATGAAGCCGTCGATCACGCGATGGAAGACGATGCCGTCGTAAAAGCCTTCGCGGACCAGTTCCTTGATGCGCGCGACATGGCCAGGGGCGAGGTCAGGCCGCATCTCGATGGTGACGGGGCCCTGCGTGGTCTCGAGGATCAGGGTGTTTTCGGTGACGCTCATGCTCGTCTCTCTTGCGTTGGGGGTGAAGTCTTCCGGTTGCGGAACTGGATCGCGAATGGACGCCCCGCGGCGGCGCCGGCCATTGCATCGGTAAATGGCACCGGCGTACAGCGTTGCAACGCCTCCATCACCGCGATCCGGTATTGCAGCCGGTCATTGTCGGAGGCCTCCGCGGATTCATAGGTAATCCTCGGATGGCCCAGAATGTTTCCGGCCCGGTTAAAGCTCACGACGACGGTGATGTCGAGTGGGCGGGCCATGGCCGGGGGCGGCGGTCTCCAGCAGGTGCGCAGATGCCGGAAGATGTCCTGGATGGTGTTGACCTGCGCGCCTTGGGCGGCCGCGCCGGGGACGCCAAGCAGCAGCATCGCGGCAACCAGCAGGAGCCTGCTACCGCGGCGCGCCATGGCCGCTCCTACTTGATGTCGGATGCGACCTGCACCTTCACCATCTTGTCGGGATCGGTGACGCTGCCGCCGGCCGAGCCGGGCGGCGCCTTCTTCAGCTTGTCGACGACGTCCATGCCCTGCACGACCTCGCCGATCACCGTGTACTGGTTGTCGAGGCTGCCGCCATCGGCGAACATGATGAAGAATTGCGAGTTGGCGCTGTCGACGCTGTCACCGCGCCGCGCCATTCCGACGATGCCGCGCGCAAAGTGCACCTTCGAGAATTCCTGCTTCAGGTTCGGATATTTCGAGCCGCCGGTGCCGTTGCCGTTCTGACCGTCACCCGTCTGCGCCATGAAGCCGTCCATCACGCGGTGAAACGGCACGTTGTTGTAGAAGCCCTCACGCGCAAGCTGCTTGATGCGCTCGGCGTGCTGGGGCGCGATGTCGGTCCTGAGCTTGATGACGATGCGGCCCTTGGTGCTGTCGATGACGATGGCGTTGGCCTTATCGAGATTTGCCGGCAATTGCTGCGCCACCGCCGGCACCGCGAACAGAAGCGCGGCAAGAACTGCGAGAATTCGGATCATGACTACTCCGGATCAGATGAGAGGAAGCGCGCCGTTATCAGGCGAATTTTGCCTTGAGCTGTGCCGCAACGAGCGGCGGTACGAAGGCCGAGACGTCTCCGCCCATGCCGGCGATCTGGCGGACCAATGTGCCGGTAATCGGGCGGACCGCCGGAGAGGCTGGCAGGAAGACGGTCTGCACGTCGGGCGCCATGGTGCCGTTCATCCCGGCGAGTTGCATCTCGTAGTCGAGGTCGGTGCCGTCGCGCAGGCCCCGGATCATGATGGTCGCGCCGTGCTTGCGCGCTGCGGTGACCGCGAGATCGTCGTAGGTCACGGCTTCGAGCACGCAGCCGGCCTGGGACGCCACCGGTCCGCAGACGTCGTGGAGCATCTTGAGCCGCTCCTCTGTCGAGAACAGCGGCTTCTTGCCGGGATGGACCCCGATCGCGACAACCAGCCTGTCGCATAACGACACGCTGTGCAGGACCACGTCCAGATGGCCGTTGGTGATGGGGTCGAAGGAACCGGGATAGAAGGCAATGCGCGGCATGGCCTCCTCCTACCGCGCCCGGCCCGGGCCGGCAAGCCGGGCCGGTTCCTTGCCCATTTCCCGCCCGTTTCCTGCCCGTCCCACAAATCTCAGGCCGCTCCTGTCGGAACGGAGCACATTGTTTCGTCCTGAGGGCGCCCACGAAACAAAACGGAGCGCGAACGAAACCATTTCAGACATCCGCGAAGACGTCCGGAAACTGGCCATGGTTACTAATCCACCCAACGAATGACGGGCCGCACACCGGGCGTAGTGGCCGCATCACAGGGGACGTCAATGATCAAGACCATCTCAGCGATCGCGATCGCCGCATTTGTTGCTGCCGCACTCACCGTCCTTCCCGGCTTCGCGCCGTCCGTCGAAGCCAGCGTGCCGCAGCCGCTCGCCAAGAGCGACCGGCTTGACATCCGGACCATCGGCAAGGACTGCTCGCAGCAGGCTTGGCCGAACTTCGAAGCCTCGTGCCTGCGCCGCGCCGGGACCAAGACCAATGTCCGCGAGGCCCGCCTCGTGACCGCCGACCGCACCCCGTAGTCGGCCTTGTCAGCTTCGCGTCAGGTAAGCTCCCCAAAATAAACCCCATGGATATTTGCGACGTCCCGTCGCAGACTGCGTTGTGCTCGCGCCCGTCGGAATGATCCGCCGGGCGCGATTCCATCGGGGGGTGCCATTGTCCAGTACGCCCGCAGTCGCTTCCGGCCATCATCCCGATCCGCTACCGCTTGCCATGACCATGGGCGCCCTTGGGGTGGTCTATGGCGATATCGGCACCAGCCCCCTCTACGCCCTGAAGGAAGCCGCCAAGGCGGCCGCCCATGGCGGTACACTGACTCACGACGCTGTCCTCGGGGTTGCCTCTCTGATCCTCTGGGCGCTGCTGCTGATCATCTCGCTGAAATACGCGCTGCTGATCCTGCGCGCGGACAACCGCGGCGAAGGCGGCATCGTCGCGCTGCTGGCGCTGCTGCATGCCCGCAACGCCCAACCGGGCTCCTGGCGGGCGCATCTTTTGGTCGTCGGCCTCATCGGCGCTGCACTGCTGTATGGCGACGGTGCGATCACGCCCGCGATTTCGGTGCTGAGCGCCATCGAGGGCCTCAAGGTCGACGCCCCCTCGCTCGCGCCCGCCGTAGTGCCCATCACCATCGCCATCCTAGTCGGACTGTTCATGATGCAGAAGCAGGGCACCGGCTTCATTGGCCGCATCTTCGGCCCCGTGATGCTGGCCTGGTTCGTCGTGCTCGCCGCACTCGGCATCCACGGCATCGCGCAGGCGCCGGCGGTGCTGGCGGCGCTCAGCCCGCTCTATGCCTTCAACTTCCTGATCCACCAGGACTTTCACATCTCCTTCGCGATCCTCGGCGCCGCCTTCCTCGCGGTGACCGGCGGCGAGGCCATGTACGCCGACATGGGGCATTTTGGCCGCTTCCCGATCCGCCTCGCCTGGTTCGCGATCTGCCTGCCGGCGCTGGTGCTGAACTATTTTGGCCAGGCTGCACTCCTGATCACCGATCCTACCTTGATCGAGAATCCGTTCTTCCAGCTGTGCCCCGACGCCCTGCACTACCCGCTGGTCGCCTTTTCGACGCTCGCCACCGTGATTGCCTCGCAGGCGATCATTTCCGGCGTGTTCTCGCTGACCCAGCAATCGATCCAGCTCGGCTTCCTGCCGCGCATGCAGATCCGCCACACCACAAGCCATGCGATGGGCCAGATCTACGTGCCGCTGGTGAACTGGCTGCTGGCGGCAGCAACGCTCGGCGCGGTTCTGAGCTTCGGCTCCTCGGAAGCTCTTGCCGGCGCTTACGGCATCGCGGTGTCGCTGCTGATGGCGATCACCACGCTGCTTGCCGCGCTGGTTGCGATCCAGTGGGGCTATTCGCCGTGGCTCGTGGTTGCCGTTAACGGCTTCTTCTTCGTGATCGACGTGATCTTCTTCTCGGCCAATTCGATCAAGCTGTTCGAAGGCGGCTGGTTTCCGCTGCTGCTGGCGGCCCTTGTCGCCTTCATGATGCTGACCTGGCGCGCCGGCGTGAAGCTTGTCGAGGCCGCGCGCGGACAGCTGCGACAGCCCGAGGAAGACCTGATCGAAACCGCGGTCAACAAGTGCAGAGCAAGACTGCCCGGGACCGCGGTGTTCCTGGCATCTGCGCCGAAAGGCGTGCCGCTGGCGCTGACGCAGTTCGTCAAGCACAACCACGTCCTGCACGAGCGCATCGTCCTCGTCACCGTCCTGATCGAGGAATCCCCGCACATCAGTGACGAGGAACGCGCCGAGGTGATCGAGATCATCCCCGGCATCACCCGCGTGGTCCTGCATTACGGCTTCATGCAGAACCCGACGATCTATGACGGGCTGACGCTCGCCTGCCGCCAGGGCAAACTCCCCGGCATCGACCTCTCCGATATCACCTACTATGTCGGCCGCGAGACCATCATCCCGCGCGAGGACGTCCCGGGCATGTGGGTCTGGCGCGAAAGCGTGTTCGCCTTCCTCCAGCGCAACGCCGAACGCTCGGCCGCGTTCTTCGGCGTGCCGACCAAGCAGGTGGTGGAATTCGGGACGGAGCTGGAGATTTAATAGCGAATGGCGAATAGGGAGTAGCGAATAGAAGCTATTCCATTCGCTATTCGCCACTCACTATTCGCACTATTCCCCGTTCGCCCCGTTGCCGCTCTCGGCTTCTTCCGTGATGTGCTCGACCGAGACGACATGCTCGTCCTCGGCGGTGTCGAACACGATCACGCCCTGGGTCGAGCGGCCGGCGACGCGGATGCCTTCGACCGGGCAGCGGATCAGCTGGCCCTTGTCGGTGACCAGCATGATTTGATCGGCATCCTCCACGGGGAAGGACGCAACCAGATTGCCGTTGCGGTTGTTGACGCTCATGGCGACGATGCCTTTGCCGCCGCGGCCCGTGGTGCGATACTCGTAGGACGAGGTGCGCTTGCCGTAGCCGTTGACGGAGACGGTGAGCACGACCTGCTCCTGCGCTGACATCTCGGCATAGCGCTCCTGCGCGAGCTGGAAGCTGCCAGAGGTCTCCTCGGCCTCGTTGTCCACCGCCGTCTCTTCGGCGGCGGATTCGCCGGCCACCGCGCGGCGCATCTTCAGATAGGCCGAGCGTTCGTCCGAGCTGGTCTCGACGTGGCGCAGGATCGCCAGCGAGATCACCTTGTCACCCTCGCCAAGCGCAATGCCGCGCACGCCCATCGAGGTGCGCCCGGTGAACACGCGCACGTCGGTGACGGGGAAGCGGATGCACTGGCCGCCGGCGCCGGTCAGCAGAACGTCGTCGCGCTCGGTGCAGATCTGCACGTCGACGATCGCCTCGTTGTCGTCGAGCTTCATGGCGATGATGCCGGAACGGCGGACGTCGACGAAGTCGGACAGCTTGTTGCGCCGGACATTGCCGCCGGTGGTGGCGAACATCACGTCGAGGTTGCCCCAGGTCGATTCATCCTCGGGCAGCGGCATGATGGTGGTGATGCGCTCGCCTTGCTCTAGCGGCAGGATGTTGATCAGCGCCTTGCCGCGCGCGTTCGGCGCGGCCATCGGCAGGCGCCAGACCTTTTCCTTGTAGACCTGGCCGCGGGACGAGAAGAACAGCACCGGCGTGTGCGTGGAGGCCACGAACAGGCGGCTGACGAAATCCTCGTCGCGGGTCTGCATGCCGGCGCGGCCCTTGCCGCCGCGGCGCTGCGCCCGGTAGGCCGACAGCGGCACGCGCTTGACGTAGCCGGCGTGGGAGACGGTGACGACCATGTCCTCGCGCTGGATCAGGTCCTCGTCCTCGACCTCGCCTTCCTGCTCCATGATCACGGTGCGGCGCGGGGTGGCGAACTCGGCCTTCACCTCGGTGAGCTCGGCCTTGATGATGTCGAGAATCCGGGCGCGCGAGCGCAGGATCTCGAGATACTCGCCGATCTCGCCGGCAAGCTTGGAAAGCTCGTCGCCGATCTCGTCGCGGCCGAGCGCGGTGAGGCGCGCCAGCCGCAGTTCGAGGATCGCCCTCGCCTGCTCCAGCGACAGGCGGATGGTGCCGTCCTCGTTGATGCGATGGCGGGGATCGTCGATCAGCGTGATGATGTCCTCGACGTCGCGTGCGGGCCAGTCGCGCGTCATCAGGGTCTCGCGCGCGGCAGCCGGCGTCGGCGAGTGTCGGATCACACGGATGATCTCGTCGATATTGGCGACCGCAATCGCGAGGCCAACCTGCTCATGCGCGCGCTCGCGCGCCTTGCGCAGCTTGTACTTGGTCCGGCGGGTGACGACCTGCTCGCGGAAGCCGACGAAGATCGTCAGCATGTCCTTCAGGTTCATCGTCAGCGGACGACCCGAGTCGAGCGCAACGGCGTTGACGCCGAAGCTCGTCTGCAGCGGCGTGAACTTGTAGAGCTGATTGAGCACCACGTCGGGCACGGCGTCGCGCTTGAGCTCGACGACGACGCGGTATCCGTCGCGGTCGGATTCGTCGCGCAGATCGGAGATGCCCTCGATCTTCTTTTCCTTGTAGAGCTCGGCGATGCGCTCGACCATCGTCGCCTTGTTCACCTGATACGGGATCTCGGTGATGACGATCGCCTCGCGTTCTTTCCGGATCGTCTCGAACGTGACCTTGCCGCGCATCACGATGGAGCCGCGGCCGAGATGATAGGCGCTGCGGATGCCCTGGCGTCCGAGGATGATGCCGCCGGTCGGGAAATCCGGGCCCGGGATGATGTTGATGAGCTCGTCGATGGTCAGCGACGGGTTGTCGATCAGAGCCACGCAGGCGTCGATGACTTCGCCGAGATTGTGCGGCGGGATGTTGGTGGCCATGCCGACCGCGATGCCGCCGGCGCCGTTGACCAGCAGGTTCGGGAACCGCGCCGGCAGCACCACCGGCTCCTTCTCGGAGCCGTCGTAATTGTCCTGGAAGTCGACGGTGTCGCTGTCGATGTCCTCGAGCAGCTTCTGCGCGATCTTGGTCAGGCGCGACTCGGTGTAGCGCATCGCCGCCGCCGGATCGCCGTCGACCGAGCCGAAATTGCCCTGCCCGTCCACCAGCAGCTCGCGCAAGGAGAAGTCCTGCGCCATGCGCACCAGCGCGTCGTAGATCGCCTGGTCGCCGTGCGGGTGATATTTACCCATGACGTCACCGACGATACCGGCGGATTTCTTGTGCTTCTTGTCCGGCGTGAACCCCTGCTCGTTCATCGAGAACAGGATGCGACGATGCACCGGCTTCAAACCGTCGCGCGCATCGGGCAGCGCACGCGACACGATCACGCTCATGGCGTAATCGAGGTAGGACTTCTTCATCTCGTCGAGGATGGAGACGGGGCGAATGTCTGAGGGTTGCGCCGGCTGGTCGCCGGGCTTGTTGTCGTCGTCAGCCAAGGGGAAATCCGGTGAGGTTTTGTCTGGGAATCATATAGCGCATCGCACCCCTGATAACCACCCTTGCGGGGTCCCGGGAAGCGCTTTTTCCGTTCGTTTTTTCATGCACTTACCGGGTTGGCGGACCGCTGTTCCCGGGCATCCTTTGAGGCACCGGCAGCCCGCGCCCGACAGTGAGTTTCGGCCACCCCTCAAGGCCCGAAAACCACCGCGTGCATGATCCGGCCGGGCATGAAGGTGAACAGCCCGGCAGTCACGAGGGCGCCGAAGAAGATCGAGGCCATCGTGATCCTGTGGCGGCGAACATTGTGAGCTCTCGCAGCCATCACACCCAATACGAGCATCGCCAATGCGAAGATCGAGAGCAGATGGATCGGGCTCCACGGACCGACCAGACGGATCTCGTGGATCCAGAACGAGCTGAGCGCCACGACAAGCATCAGCACCACCCAGAGCCAGCCCAAAGCCCGGTGCGGCAGCGCGCCCTTGGGAGCGGCGATCTGGACGATCCCGAGGACGAACGCAGCCATCGCGGCGAAGGCATGCAGCGGGATCGCCGGAGCAGCATCAAGCAGCGGCGCAAGGCTCATGCGGAAGCACCTTCAGGTTGGCAGCGGACACTGTCAAAAGCTGACGCACAACATGAGCAAGCTCGGAAAACCGAGCTTTACCCGTCAATTGCTGGGGAATTTTATCGCTCTGGGCGAATAAGCCAATGTGAAGGACGAACCGCCTGCGATCCAGCCTCAGAACGGGATATCGTCGTCCATGTCGCTGTTGCGTCCGCCGCCAGCGGCAACGGGACGGCGCGGCGCGCTGCTGACCGGGCCGGAGGAGCCGAAATCGCCGCCCGGCTCGTCGCCGAAGCTGCTGCCTCCGCCGCCGCCACCGCGGCCATCGAGCATCGTCAGCGTCGAGTTGAAGCCCTGGAGCACGACCTCGGTGGAGTATTTCTCGACCCCGCTCTGGTCAGTCCATTTGCGGGTCTGCAGTGCGCCCTCGATGTAAACCTTCGCGCCCTTCTTCAGGTACTGCTCGGCCACCTTGCAGAGCCCCTCGTTGAAGATCACGACGCGATGCCACTCGGTCTTTTCCTTGCGCTCGCCGCTGTTCTTGTCGCGCCAGGTCTCCGACGTGGCGATGCTCAAATTCGCGATCGGCCGCCCGTCCTGGGTGCGGCGGATTTCCGGATCCTTGCCGAGATTTCCAACCAGAATGACCTTGTTGACGCTTCCCGCCATCGCCGCTCTCCACTCCGAATGCCACTGAATTCCAGAACGCAGGACCGCCCCTCGCGGCCTGCAACCTGTGTTGAGGCGACCCTATACGCTCGCCGCACACGTCCGGGCGCCGATCAGCCGGTCACGCCTCAGGTTATCCCCATTATATAGCATCGACCCTCTGTTTGTTCCAGATTTGTTCTTATCGAGCAGCAATCCTGAATGGAGGCCCGGCCGGACCGTGGCGCCGGCGCAAAGCGCGTCTCGACGGAACCTTTTCCGGTTCCCGTGAACGGGGAAAACCGCTTAACATTCATCAAGTTGCAGCGGATCAGTCGGCGCGCGAGTGTGGCATTTCGGAGACGGACTTTGCCCACACCTTAGGCTACCGTTGCCTTGGACTTAGTTCATATGGGCGTCGCGCCTGATCAACCGCTTCGGGATTTTCAAGAAGCGGACGAAACTGGGGAGACTGCAATGAATAAGATTCTGCTTGGAGCAATCGGCATAGTGGCAATGGGCCTGTCGGCCCCCGCAAGCGCGGCGGATATGGCGGCGCGTCCCTACACGAAGGCTCCGGCACCGATGGTCGCCACCATCTACGATTGGAGCGGTTTCTACATCGGTATCAACGGCGGCGGCGGCACCAGCCGCAAGTGCTGGGATTTCGTGACGCCGGTTACGGGCGTTCTGGTCGGCGAAGGCTGCCACAACGCGGTTGGCGGCACGGTCGGTGGCCAGGTCGGCTATCGCTGGCAGTCGACCAACTGGGTGTTCGGCCTCGAGGGTCAGGGCAACTGGGCCGACTTCTCCGGCGAAAATATCAGCGGAGCGACGGGCCTGCGCGATCGTTCCAAGATCAACGCCTTCGGATTGTTCACCGGACAGGTCGGCTACGCCTGGAACAATGTCCTGCTCTACGTGAAGGGCGGCGGCGCCGTCGTCGGCGATCGCTACCGGAGCTACGATCTCGCCACCGGTCTCGAATTCGACCGGGCCAACGAATCCCGTTGGGGCGCCACTGTGGGCGCAGGCGTCGAGTTCGGATTCGCGCCGAACTGGTCGGTCGGCTTCGAGTACAATCACATCTTCCTCGGCGACCGCACCCTCAACTTCACCGGGTCTGGCAACTTCGTAATCGCTCCGCTTGGGGTCGTTACACGCTCCGAGCGTATCAGCCAGGACGTCGATATGGCTCTCATCCGCGTGAATTACCGCTGGGGCGGTCCGCTCATCGCAAGGTACTGATACCCGCTTGATATCATTTTGGAATCGAAGGCCGGCCTCGCGCCGGCCTTTTTGCTGGGATCAGCGCGGTAATGAGTCAGCAACCATTACGTTTTGCGTCTGTTGTGGCTTTTGAGAGACACAACTTGCGGCTTCGTTGGTGTAAGCACGGCAATAGTTGGGCCATCGAGTCCGCTGCCTTTCCGATTACGGAAGGCACAACAGAAACTGGGACTGGGATTAGTTGAATATGAAGAAGGTTTTGCTGGCTTCGGCCTGTTTGTTCGCTCTCGCCGCGCCCGCGTCGGCTGCTGACCTGGCGGCTCGTCCGTACACCAAGGCTCCGATTGCTCCGGCTGCTGTGTACAATTGGACCGGCTTCTATCTCGGTGTCGTCGGCGGCGGCGCTTGGGAAGACGCCAACAGCCCGGCAATGCAGGGCGGCTTCGTCGGCGGCACGGCCGGCTACAATTGGCAGACCGGCAGCGTCGTGTTCGGCATCGAGGCCGACGGAGCCTGGGCTGACGTCAACGCCTCGGCGACTGCACTCGGCATCACCGTGGCGTCCAAGACCGACGCGCTCGGAACCGTTCGCGGCCGCATCGGCTGGGCCGTCAACAACGTGCTGTTGTACGGCACCGGCGGCTATGCCTGGATCGACAACAAGATCAGCATCACTACGCTCGGCCTGACCGTCTCCGACAGCAAGTTCCACTCCGGCTGGACCGTCGGTGCGGGCGTCGAAGCGTTCTTCGCGCCGCAGTGGTCGGTCAAGGGCGAGTACCTCTATCGCAGCCTCGGCAGCGAGACCTATTTCGGTGGTGTGGGCGTTCCGCTGAACTCTGGCACGCTCAACCTCCACACCGTGCAGGTCGGCGTGAACTATCACTTCGGCGGCCCGATCGTCGCGAAGTACTGATCACTACCGACGTCACATCGTCACGAAAGGCCGGCCTCGCGCCGGCCTTTTTGTTTGGTGGGATCACAAGTCCCCCGCTCCTGCTGCCAGATGCCGCCAGCGCGCCAACATTCCGTTGACGATTCGCAAACGCCACTGGAAATCCGCTCTCGTTCTTCCTACGTTCGCTGCCATACCCATCGGCGCCGATCCCGGTTCCGGGCGAAGCGCGCCTTTTTCATTGGCGCGATCGCGTGTCTTTGGGCTTCCTTGAGGACCACCGGGATGGACGAAGTGATCAAGGCCAAGCGTCAACAACAGAACGCGGGCTCGCACCTGCGCGCAATTACGATCCGCGGCGCGCGCGAGCACAATCTCAAGAACATCGACGTCGAGATTCCCCGCGACAAGCTCGTGGTGTTCACCGGCCTCTCCGGCTCCGGCAAATCCTCGCTTGCCTTCGACACCATCTACGCCGAAGGTCAGCGCCGCTACGTCGAATCGCTCTCGGCCTATGCGCGCCAGTTCCTGGAGATGATGCAGAAGCCCGACGTCGACCAGATCGACGGCCTGTCGCCGGCGATCTCGATCGAGCAGAAGACGACGTCGAAGAACCCGCGCTCCACCGTCGGCACCGTCACCGAGATCTACGACTACATGCGCCTGCTCTGGGCGCGCGTCGGCGTGCCCTATTCGCCGGCCACGGGCCTGCCGATCGAGAGCCAGACCGTTTCGCAGATGGTCGATCGCGTGCTGGCGCTGCCCGAGGGGACGCGTCTCTATCTGCTCGCCCCGGTCGTGCGTGGCCGCAAGGGCGAGTACCGCAAGGAGCTCGCCGAATGGCTCAAGAAGGGCTTTCAGCGCGTCAAGATCGACGGCACCTTCTACGAGCTCGCCGAAGCGCCGACGCTCGACAAGAAATTCCCGCACGACATCGACGTCGTCGTCGACCGCATCGTGGTGCGCGCCGATATCGGCCAGCGCCTCGCCGAGAGCTTCGAGACCGCGCTGAAGCTCGCCGAAGGCCTCGCCGTCGTCGAGTTCGCCGACGCGCCGGCCACCGCGCCCGCGGAAGAGAAAGAGAAAAAGAAGACCGCGAAAATCCACGACAAGAGCGGCCCCGAGCGCATCCTGTTCTCGGAAAAGTTCGCCTGCCCGGTCTCCGGCTTCACCATCCCCGAGATCGAGCCGCGCCTGTTCTCGTTCAACAATCCCTACGGCGCCTGCCCCGCCTGCGGCGGCCTCGGTGTCGAGCAGCATGTCGACGAAGACCTCGTCATTCCCGACAAGGAGCTGTCCCTCCGCAAGGGCGCGATCGCGCCCTGGGCCAAATCCTCGTCGCCCTATTACGAGCAGACGCTGACCGCGCTCGGCAAGCACTACAAGTTCACGCTCGACACCAAGTGGAAGGATCTCGCCAAGAAGACGAAGGACGCGCTCCTCTACGGCTCCGGCGAGGACGAGATCAAGTTCTCCTACCAGGACGGGGTGCGCTCCTACGACACCAAGAAGCCGTTCGAAGGCGTCATCACCAACATCAACCGCCGCTACCGCGAGACCGAGAGCGAATGGGCGCGCGAGGAGCTGGCGAAGTATTTCCACGACGTCCCCTGCGAGGCGTGCCACGGGTTTCGGCTCAAGCCCGAGGCGCTCTGCGTCAAGATCGGCGCCAGGCATATCGGCGAGATCTCGGAGCTGTCGGTCAGAAAGGCCGGCGAATGGTTCGAGACCGTGCCTGAAGCGCTCAACGCGCAGCAGAACGAGATCGCCGGCCGCATCCTGAAGGAGATCCGCGAGCGCCTCACCTTCCTGCTCGACGTCGGCCTCAACTACCTTACCCTCTCCCGCTCCTCCGGCACGCTGTCCGGCGGCGAGAGCCAACGCATCCGCCTGGCCTCGCAGATCGGATCGGGCCTGACGGGCGTGCTCTACGTGCTCGACGAGCCCTCGATCGGCCTGCACCAGCGCGACAACGCCCGCCTGCTCGACACCCTCAAGAGACTTCGCGACCTCGGCAACACCGTGGTCGTGGTCGAGCATGACGAGGACGCCATCCGCCTCGCCGACTACGTGCTCGACATCGGCCCCGGCGCCGGCATGCATGGCGGCAACATCGTCGCCGAAGGCACGCCCGCCGAGATCATGCGCAACCCGAAATCGCTGACCGGCAAGTACCTGACCGGCGAGCTTGAGGTCGAGGTCCCGGAGCGGCGCCCGCCGAACCATCGCCGTACCATCAAGGTGGTCAACGCGCGCGGCAATAACCTCAAGAACGTCACCGCAGAGATCCCGCTCGGCCTGTTCACCTGCGTCACCGGCGTGTCCGGCGGCGGCAAGTCGACGCTCTTGATCGACACGCTCTACCGCGCCATCGCCCGGAAGCTGAACAATGCCAGCGAGGGCGCCGCGCCGCACGACCGCATCGAGGGGCTCGAGCATATCGACAAGATCATCGACATCGACCAGTCGCCGATCGGCCGCACCCCGCGCTCGAATCCGGCGACCTATACCGGCGCGTTCACGCCGATCCGCGAATGGTTCGCCGGCCTGCCCGAAGCGAAAGCGCGCGGCTACGAGCCCGGCCGCTTCTCCTTCAACGTCAAGGGCGGCCGCTGCGAGGCGTGCCAGGGCGACGGCGTCATCAAAATCGAGATGCACTTCCTGCCCGACGTCTACGTCACCTGCGACGTCTGCAAGGGCAAGCGCTACAACCGCGAGACGCTGGAGGTGCTGTTCAAGGGCAAGAGCATCGCCGACGTGCTCGACATGACCGTCGAGGAGGCCGCCGAGTTCTTCAAGGCGGTGCCGCGCGTGCGCGAGACCTTCAACACCCTGCACCGCGTCGGCCTCGACTACATCCATGTCGGCCAGCAGGCGACGACCCTGTCGGGCGGCGAAGCCCAGCGCGTCAAGCTTGCCAAGGAGCTGTCCAAGCGCGCCACCGGCCGCACGCTCTACATCCTGGACGAGCCGACCACCGGCCTGCACTTCCACGACGTCAAGAAGCTGCTGGAGGTGCTGCACGAGCTGGTCGCGCAGGGCAACACAGTCGTCGTCATCGAGCACAATCTCGAAGTCATCAAGACCGCCGACTGGGTCATCGATCTCGGCCCCGAAGGTGGCGACGGCGGCGGCGAGATCGTCGCCTGGGGCCCGCCAGAAGACATCGCGAAAGCGCCGCGGAGCTATACCGGCAAATTCCTCGAGCCGGTGCTGAAGAAGGCCAGAAAGACGAAACGGCGGAGCACGAGTGAGGCGGCGGAGTAGTTTACACGGCTGGATGGGCCGACGCACTTGTCTGAGGGAGAATGAGCTTTGCCTGCCGGACTTGTGCAGACCTATCGCGCGTTCGCCCATAACAACGCCTGGGCGAACCATCGGCTGCTCACGGCTTGCGCTGCGCTGCCTCAGGCTGGTTTCGAAGCCGAGCGCATCGGGTTCTTTCCAAGCCTGCAGCGCACGCTCAACCACATCCATGTCATTGATCTCTTCTATGTCGACGCGCTGGAGGGCGGATGGTTGGGCCCGGCGGCCTGGAAGAACGAGGTGCCGTACCCTGCCCTCGCCGCGCTCAAGCCCGCGCAAGCCGCGGTCGACAAGCGCTTGATCGCGGTCTGCGATGCATTGACGCCCGAGAGTCTCGACAGCGTTGTGCGGATCAATCGCGACCCGGCCGTGCAGACCGAACGATGCGACCGGCTGCTCATGCATCTGTTCCAGCATCAAATTCATCATCGCGGACAGGCGCATGCCATGCTGTCCGGAACGAGCGTCACACCGCCTCAGCTTGACGAGTTCTTTGCGGAGGGAGAAGCATCGCTTCGTGCCACCGAATTTGCCGATCTGGGCTGGACCGAGGACACTGTTTGGAATTCTAGCTCATTGGCTAGATGAACGAAGCGACATCCGGAGTCTTTCCGTCACGTGCCCTACTCCCTCGCCATCTTCGATCTCGACGGCACCCTCGCCGACAGCTTCCCGTGGTTCCTGCGCACCATCAACGACGTCGCCGATCGCTTCAATTTTCGTCGCGTCGCGCCTGAGGACATCGAGGAGCTGCGGCACGCTTCGAGCCGCGAGATTCTCAGCCGGCTCGAGGTGCCCTTGTGGAAGCTGCCGGCGATCGCGCGGCATGCGCGGCGGCTGAAGGCAGAGGCGGCGGCCGAGATTCCGCTGTTTGCGGGCGTCGAGGCAATGCTGCGGACGCTGGCTGCGAACGGCATGCAGCTCGCGCTGGTGACCTCCGACAGCGAGGCCAATGCGCGCGAGAAGCTCGGGGACGCCGCAGCGCTGTTTTCACATTT
Organism: Bradyrhizobium sp. 1(2017); assembly: GCF_011602485.2. Classification (NCBI taxonomy): domain Bacteria; kingdom Pseudomonadati; phylum Pseudomonadota; class Alphaproteobacteria; order Hyphomicrobiales; family Nitrobacteraceae; genus Bradyrhizobium; species Bradyrhizobium sp. 1(2017). The sequence goes on from NZ_CP050022.2 coordinate 4,331,642, forward strand.
CGACTGCGCGGCGTCGCTGTTCGGCAAACCCGCCAAATTCCGCCGGGTCGTTCGCCGTGCCGGCGTCGTGCCCGCCCAGGTGATTTCGATCGGCGACGAGGTCCGTGACATCGAGGCGGCGCGCGCCGTCGGCATCGCCTGCGGCGCCGTGTGCTGGGGCTATGCGGCCCCGGCGGCGCTGCGGGCGCTTGCGCCGGATCACATGTTTGCGCAGATGGAGGAGATCGCCGAAGTGGTGTGCCGGATTCAGCGGAGAGCCTGATCCGCAATCGTCACACACGGCGCAGGGAGACGGCAATGACACTCACGGACGCAAGCCGCCTCAAGCTCCTGGAGCCGCCGGTCGGCCGGTTGCGGGTCGTGCTCGACACCGACACCTATAACGAGATCGACGACCAGTTCGCGCTCGTACAAACGCTGCTGTCACCGGAGCGTTTCGACGTCGAGGCGATCTACGCCGCGCCGTTCTTCAATGCGCGCGCGGACAGTCCCGGCCACGGCATGGAGCTGAGCTATGAGGAAATCCTTCGCCTGCTGGAGCGCCTCAACATCGCGCCTGATGGCCTGGTGCATCGCGGCGTCACCGACTATGTCGGCCCCGGCAAAACGGCGCAGCGAGCCCCCGCCGTCGACGACCTCATCGCCCGGGCGCGCGCGGGCACGCCGGACAATCCGCTCTACGTCATCGCCATCGGTGCCATCAGCAATGTGGCCTCCGCCCTCCTGACGGCGCCTGACCTCATCGACCGCGTCGTGGTGGTCTGGCTCGGCGGTCATGCTCTGGAATGGCCCGACACCATAGAGTTCAACCTCAAACAGGATGTCGGCGGAACGCAGGTGCTGCTCGACAGCGGCGCTCCGCTCGTGCTGGTGCCGTGCAGGGGCGTCACCTCGCGCCTGCACTCGACGGTGCCGGAGATCGAGCGCTACGTCGAACCGCATGGCAGTATAGGCGCCTTTCTCGCCATGCGGTTCAAGGCGTATTCGTCCGACCACATGGGCTGGGCCAAGGAGATCTGGGACATGGCGCCGGTCGGATGGCTGCTGAACCCCGCATGGGCGCCGAGCGTGATCATCCCCGCTCCTGTTCTCACGGACCAGATGACGTGGAGCATCGACCGCCGGCGCCATCCGATCCGCTACGTGACCTATGTGGATCGCAACCCGATCCTGAAGGATTTTTTCCTGAAGCTGCGAGACTTCGCCGCGTCGAAGGTCCCGTAGGGTGGGCAAAGCGAAGCGTGCCCACCATTGCGCGCCGAGGCGGTGGAGAAATGGTGGGCACGGCGCGCTGCGCCTTTGCCCACCCTACTCACCTGACGCTAACCCACCCTACACGCCCCTACTCCGTCTTCCGCAAGAACGCGCCGAACGCGCGGGCCGTCGCCGGTCTTGATCTCACCGATCACCTTCAGCTCGGCGGCATCGATGACGCTCAATGTGTTGCTTTCCCAGCAGGCGACGATGACGCGCTTGCCGTCGGCGGTCGCATTGATGCCCTCCGGATAGTCGCCGACAGTGATGCGCTTGATCGGCTTCAAGCTCGCGAGGTCGAACACACTGACGGTGCCGCCATACTGGTCGGTGACGAAACCGCGCCCCTGCGTCAGCGCCACCGCATAGGGCCGCATCCCGACTGGCACGCGGCCGATCTCGCGGCCTTCGGCGATGTCGATCACGGAGACGTCGTCGGAGCCGACATTGGCGGTGTAGGCGCGCTTGCCCTCGGCATCGATGGTGACGCCGAACGGGCGCGTGCCGACCTTGATGATCGCCTTGCGCTGACGCGTCGCGGTGTCCACCACCGAGACGCTGTCGTCGTCGCGGTCGGCCGACAGCAGCAGCTTGCCGTCCGGTGTCACCGCAAGCCCCGATGGCGAGGCGCCGACCGCAATGCTGGCCACGACGCTGCGGCTCGCCGCGTCGATCACCCGGACCGCAGCGGCATACCAGTCGGCGACATAGACCGTCTTGCCGTCCGGCGCCAACGCAATGCCGAGCGGCCCGCCGCCGACCTCGATGCGCCCCGTAATCTGCCGCGCTGCGGCGTCCACCACCGTCACCGCCTTGGCGTCGGGGCTCGTCACATAGGCAAAGCGGCCGTCCGCGCTGACGGCGACGCCGGCCGGTTTGCCGCCGATCGGGATGGTCGCAACCCCGCGCGCGGCGGCGAGGTCCACGACCATCAGATCGTCGCTGAGCTGGTTGGTGACGAACGCCTCTTCGGCGGACGCGCGCGGCAGACCGGCACCGCAAAGGCTGGCGGCCAAGGCCGCCAGGACCAGCGCCCGCACGATCAGCTTCCGCTCTCGATCTTCTTCTTGAGCGACTCGAGCCCGGCCTTGTACAGGCCGGTCACCGCAGTCTTGGCCGCCTCGTCGCTCAGCTCCGGCGGCGGATCGTTGTTGGGGTAACCACGATAGAACGCGCCGGCCCATTCCAGTTTCGCCTTGCCATCAGGCGCGGGCGATACCGTCAAGGTGGAGGAATAATTGGTCACCGGCAGCACCTTCACGTCGACCTTGGTGATCCGGTACGAATAGCTTTGCATGTCGGGCTCGTATTTGTAGAGTTCCTCCTCGACCGCCGCACCACCGGTCAGGATCAGCGTCCGCGTCGCGCCGACCTCGTTGCCCTTCTGGCCTTCGGTCTTGGTGACCGGCGGCAGCCAGCTCATGTCCTGAAAATTGGAGATTGCGGCCCACACCTTGGCCGGCGGCGCACTGATCTCGATGGATTCCCGCACCTTCTGGCGGGTCGGCCCGTGGGCCCACACCGGCTCGAAAGCAGCCGCCAGAGCCATCCCCGCCACCGCCAGCGCCGCCACCCCGGCGAGCGCCGTTCCGCTTCTCATCCTCATGTCGTTTCCTCGTTCCTCAATCTGCGCGACTTAAGGGCGCGCTGAACTCATCGTAGCGCAATTTTGGACCATGGGGAGACCTGTTCGTGGCACGGCTGTGGCGAGGTCGCCGCCGGCATCCACACCAGCCCTTGCGCTGCCCGCCGGGCAAAACACACGAGACCATGGTCAATCTGTCAGGCCCAAAACAATTCGCTTTACGCGAATTCGGAATTATCGCATGTTTCGACCACCCCAACCCGAGCCGAGGGGCGGATCGCGATCGTCACGAACGCGGGATGGGGCGTGGTGGACGCGGGCGGCGCCGCGCGCAGCTGGTTTGCAGGGCGGGTCACTCCGTGAGCAGGCGATGCGCGCATATGATGGGTGCAGCCTGCGTACGGCAAAATCGTGTGGTCCTGGCGCCCGGGGTCTGTGCGCCAAGTGTTGCGGTGATGTATGCGGCCCGACCGGGCGCGCGCATCAGTCATCCGCAAGGCGACGGGGGCAATAGTGCATCGCTCCCCGGGGAGAGCACGACATAAGCCGTCAAACCACTGCGCAGGGAAGGCCGGATGTTGGGCTTCACCTGTATGCTGCTGTGCATTTGCTTCCAGCGCAATTGCGCACAGCGGACCGCGGGTGCCAGCCGGCACCCGGCCTTCCCTGCGCCCTCGGCACTCTTGAGGGTGGTGACCAACGCAAGCTCGGGCACGATGTGCCGCGAGAACGGGAGACTGTGCCAGCCATTCGACGACAGTCTCGTGCCCCGGACGCTGCGCAGCACGAAGTGATGCGCTGCAGAGCCGGGGCCTAGGCATCAGCGATGCTGCGGCTTGCTGGGTCCCGGCTCTGCGCCGCAACGCTCGCGCGTTGCAGCTTGTCCGGGACACGAGGGTTGAGTGCGCTGCTGCCCTTCACTCCGTCATTGCAAGCGTAGCGACTTGTCCGCCGAAGCCTTGGCGAAGGCGGAAGCAATCCAGACTGCCGCCGCGGAACGGTTCTGGATTGCTTCGTCGCAAGAGCTCCTCGCAATGACGGCGGAGAGAACGACCGCCAACTGACCCATCATTCCGTCAGCGTCGCTTCCACGAACCCGCGCGGATCGTCGCAGAATTCGCGCATCACCCGGTAATGATCGGTCTGCTCCACCGTCACCGGCTCCAGACCGTATTTTTCGAGCCGCAGCAGCCGCGCATTGGGGTAGGCCATCAGCATCGGCGAATGGGTTGCCATGATGACCTGGCAGATGCGGGAGTCTTCCATGCGCCGCAGCAGCTTCAGGAACTCGATCTGGCGCGCCGGCGACAGCGCCGATTCCGGCTCGTCGAAGATGAAGATGCCCTGGCGCTGGCAGCGCTCCTCGAAGAAGCGCAGGAAGCCTTCGCCGTGGGAATGCGACAGGAAATCGGGGCCGGCCTGGCCGACGTCACGCGCCGCCTTGTCGAGATATCGCGCGACCGAGAAAAAGCTCTCCGCGCGGAAGAACCAGCCATTGGTGATCTTCGGCAGCCAGCTTGCGCGCAGCGCCCTCGAGAGTTGGCCGCCCATCTGCTCGCGCGCTTCGGAATGATCGACCGGCATGTAGCCCTTGCCTCCGCCGGCATCGTCGTAGCCGGCGAGCGCCGCGATGCCCTCGAGGATCGTCGACTTCCCGGTGCCGTTCTCTCCCACGATGATCGTGATGGGGGCGTCGAAGCTGAGCTCGAAATCATCCGGGAAGATGGGCAGGCAAAACGGGTATGCCTCGCGATCGCGAACTTGCGACGGGTCGAGCCAGACCCGCTTCAGATAGGGCGCGGGCAAATTGATTGTCCGATTGCCTTTTCGTGCCATTGCCCGCCCCGGAGATTTCATGGAACATAACAGGAACAAGAAGATTGCAAAGCGCAATCTTAGGCCTCACCCGCCCGGACCCTGGCAAGCTACTCCACCACCTCCAGCACCAGCTCTATCGTCATCAGCACGGGATTGTCGCCGCGGACCAGGCGGCCTTCGGCGATGCCGCCGGTGTAGTCGATCAGGGCGACGTCGAGCGCGGCTTCGAGCGCACCGGAAGCTCCCGGCACGATCGCGCCGGACGTTATTGCCAGCTCAGTCGCGAACGGCTCGGTCACGCCGCCATGGGTGAAGCGTGCCCCGATGGTGGAGCCGACGCCGCCGTGGATCCTGGCGCGCGCAATTCCATGCGCGCGACAAAACGCTTCGAGGCAACCCGCAAAGTCTTGGTTCGGCCGCAGCCGCAGCGCGAAGGCGCGACGCGTCGTTCGCGCGCCGGTGCTCGCAGCGGCCAGCGGCCCGAACAGCTTGAAATTGGTCTCGGGATCAGGCTCCGCCGTGAACATCGCACCGTCGAGACCGAAGGCTTCGACCTCGAACGGCTCGGCGACGACAGTCTCGTCCGGCAACATGTGGCCGCCGCTCGTCTTGCCGTCAGCCTCGGTCCAGAGCCCGTGACAATGAAAGAACGGCGCGCCGTCGCGCATGCCCAGCGTCATGCTGCCGAGCCTCACGCGCGTCACGCCCTCGGGCCGGAACGTATCGCTGTAGAACGCCGCGTTCTCGCCGGTCTTCGACAGCGCCGGCATCACATAGCCGAACGGCCTAAGCGCGCCCGCGCCAAAATTGAGCACGCCGCCGGTAAAACCTTCCGCGGCAAGACCGCGGCGCGCGGCTTCCAGCAGCGGCAGGCCGGCTTGAAGCGTGAAAGCGAAGGCACGCCCCCTCGCCTCCACCCATTGGATACGTTCTGCGCCAGGTGCGCCCGGCTGCTTGATGACGCGCATGACGCCGGCTCAACCTGCCTTCGTGTTGTCGAGATCGAGCAGGCCGCGCGCCTCGAGCTCGTCGCGCACCATGCGCTTCGGCACCTTGCCGTAGCCGGATTTCGGCAGCGCCTCCCAGAAGAAGAACCGCTTCGGCATCTTGTAGCGCGGCACCTTCGGCGACAGGAACGCCGCCATCTCGGCTTCGCTCACGGCCTTCGCGCCCTCGCGCGCGACGCAGACGGCAACGCCGACCTCGCCCCAGGTCGCATCGGGCACACCCAGCACGGCGACCTCGCCGACCGCGGGATGGGTCAGGATCTTCTCCTCGATCTCGCGCGGATAGATGTTGGAGCCGCCGGAGATGTACATGTCGGAGGCCCGTCCGGTGATGTAGACAAAACCCTCCTCGTCAATGTGGCCGAGATCGCCGGTGCGGAACCAGCCGTTGCGGAACGCCTTCGCATTGGCTTCGGCGTTGTCGTAATAGCCGGCGAACACGGCGGGCCCGATCACGCAGATCTCGCCGCTCTGGTTGGCCTTGAGCTCCCGGCCCTCGTCGTCCTGGATCGAGACCTGCATGCCGGTGCGCTCGAAGCCGCAAGTGCCGATCTTCGCGTGCGGGCCGTCCTCGGGATCGTGCAGCGCGGCCGGCAGCACCGTGATGTTGCCGGTGACCTCGCCCAGGCCGAAATACTGCACGATCACCTGGCCGAGCTTCTTCAGCGCCGCCTTCTGGTCCTCGCGATACATCGGCGCGCCCGCATAGATGACCTGGCGCAGCGAGGAATGATCGTATTTGTCGGCAGCGGGATGCTCGACCATCATCTTCAGGATCGTCGGCACCGTGAAGAGATTGCTGACGCGATGCGTCTCGATCAGGCGGAACGCCTCGTTGATGTCGAATTTCTCGGTCGGCAGCAGCACGGTGCGCGCGCCGCGCGCGGTCTGCATCAGCTGATGCACGCCGGCACCATGCGACAACGGCGCCACCACCAGCGAGGCATCCTGCTCGGTGGTGCCGGGCGTCAGATCGGCGAGATGATTGGTGACGACGAATCCCATCTGGCCGTGGGTCAGCACGGCCGCCTTGGAGCGGCCGGTGGTGCCGGAGGTGAAGAAGAACCAGCAGGGATCGTCGTGCTCGACGGCAACGTTGTCCACGGCAGCGCCCGCATGCGAGGCGATGGCGTCGGCCACCGAGCGCGCGCCGAACGCCGCGTTGCCGTCGACGCTCCAGGTGAATTCCAGTGCGCCGCCCTTCACCGCCGCGGCGTGATCGGGAAAATCGACGTGGCACAGGAACGCCTTCGCGCCGGAGGCCTCGGCGAGATAGGCGACCTCATCCGGCATCAGGCGGAAATTGGTGGGGACCCAGACCGCGCCGATCCGGAACGCGGCGAACATCGAAAAGAACATCTCGTCGCCATTCTTGGAATGGACGAGGATGCGGTCGCCCTTGGCAATGCCGCGCGCGGCGAGCGCAGCCGCCAGCGCCGAGACCTGCACATCGATCTCGCGCCAGGTCCAGTATTTGTCACCCCAGACGAAGCCGGGGCGCGATCCATGCCGCCGCGCATTCTGGGTCAGCATATAAGCGAGATTCATGACGCGGCGGGACATGCGCAGGGGTTGCATCGGGCTTCCTCTTCGACGACGGGCGGCAAGCGGGCTGCCCGCTCATTGCAGCCCATTTATCGCCATCGCCAGCGCCCCCGCAAGGCCGCCGGATCCACGGCTCCCCTAGGGCTGCTTGAACGCGAACGGCGTCGCCGTGATGGCCTTCTGCTTGACGCAGGTCTGCGGACCAAAGCCGCCGCAGAAGCTGCCATGCAGATCGAAGCGGACCGTGCGCGCGGCGCCGCGCTTCACCGACGGGGCCATGATCTTGTAGCGGAGGACGTAGCCGTCGAATACTTCACGCATGCTGCCGTCCGGCAGCGTCACCAGGATCTTCATGACACAGCCGCCGGTTCCACAATAGGTCGTCTCCCGATCGCCGCATTTGGTCTCCTGGAAGTCGACGATGTAGTCCTCACGGCCATCGCCGGTCAGGTCGATCTTTCGGACAGTCTCGGGCGCGAAGGTCACGGCGCCGCCCTCCTGGCTGTCGCATTCCTCGTTGGCGAAGCGCACCGCCTTCTGCACGCCGGGCGGATAGTCGGCCGGATTGAACGGCCTTGCCTCGTCGGCGCGAGCCGCGGAGGCAAACAGAGCAAGCATGAGGACCAGGTATCGCATTGGCGTTGGTCGCAGCCACGACCGCAATCGTTCAGGGAATTTTAAACATGATCGGCGCACCCTTCATCCGTCTCCGCCGACAGAGTGCATGTCATGATCAAAGCGCCCGCCACCCTCCTGCTCACGCTGGCGCTCGCCGGATGCGCCGTGGGCCCGCAAGCACAGCTGGCTTCAGGTCCTACCCTCAAGCCTGCGCGCTACGCCTGGGATGGCGCCGGCGAGGATCCCAATCAGCCCCGTTCTGCCCCGCGGGTGACGCGCGCCGCGGCAGCATCCGAGCGCAACCCGTCGCAAGCCGGCCTTGCGCCCTATTCGAAGGAGTGGTGGCAGGCGCAGGACGGCATCGAGGCCGAGCAGGACGCCAGGGTCAACCGCTCCCTCGTCATCTGCCAGGGGTGCCTTCGCCCGCAGCCGCAGCCCGAGGATTCCAGACTGGCCAAAGCGACCGATTGAGCCGATCGCTCTCAGCCACGGAAACCGGATGAGCCGACCGCGCGTTACGGCTTCGCGCGCGAGGCTCACAGCTGGAGAGATCGACGACATGAGCAACGTCATCAACAACAAGGACCATCACCGCTACGAGCTCGCGATGGACGGCCATCTTGCGACCGAGCATTACAAGCTCGACGGCGACGTGATCACTTTCGAGCATACCGACGTGCCGAAGGAACTCGGTGGCAAGGGCGTCGGCTCGAGGCTGGTGCAAGGCGCGCTCGACCACGTCCGTGCCGACGGATTGAAGCTGATCCCGCAATGCCCGTTCGTGAAGGCGTGGATCGAGAAGCACCCGGACTATGCAGATCTCGTGACGAGATAAGGACGCAGGCCGCCGCTCGCTTCCGGCGGATCCGCCGAGATCAGCGGCCTATTGGCCGTGCTTGAGCATGTCCTGGTCGTTCATATCCCAGTCCTGCCACAGCTGGAGTATGCCGAGCAGTACCACCGCCGCACCGAGGCTCGTGTGGTAGATGCGGAGAAAGCCTTCACCGGAATATCCGATCACGTATGGCGAGGCGATGAGCCATAGTCCGACCAGGATCGTCGTGACCTCCTGCCAGCGCTGCAAGGCGACATATTCGAGCTGGCTGATGCCAAACACGACCAGACCGATCGCGATCGTATTCAGGATCGCCGTCTGGTGTCCGGCGATCGCCGGTTCCTGGACAGGAAACCACGGCGAAGCGACGATCGCCGCCCCGAGCAGCATCCCGCACCAGTCTTCCCATGTTCGATGAGTCTTCAGAAAACCAGAGTCCGACATCGTACCCTCCTGCAAAGAGGCATACGTCGGCGGCCGGTGACCATGACACTCCGAATGCCTAACGACCCTGCCGGCCGCATTCGGGCGTATGTCCTGTCGAGGACGTGGGAACCGAAATTTGCCTTGCAAGAGCAATATCGAACAATATTTGCGGTCAATGCATCATGCTCGCATAGCGAGACTTTCCTACCGCACCGCGGGGCACACGTTTGCAGATATCTCCCCTGCAGCCATCTCCCTTGGTCTGGCCTTGGCAAGGGTGGGCGCCGTCTCTTAGATCAGAAGGCAATCTGCACTTTGGAAGGATTTCGCATGGCGGCCTCGGTACGCGACAACAAGGACAGAAGCCGCTTCGAGCTCGATGTCGGCAGCGAGATTGCCTTCGCCAATTATCGGCTGACCCCGTCGGCCGTGATCATCACCCACACCGAGACGCCACGCGCGCTGCGCGGCCGCGGCATCGCCTCCGAGCTGGTCAAGGGCGCGCTCGACTTGATACGCCGCGACGGCCGGAAGGTGATCGCCGGCTGCGGCTTCGTCGTCGACTATCTCGAGAGACATCCGGAGGATGCGGATCTCTTGGCCTGACATCTCGGCCTGAAATATCTTGGCCTGAACGCAAAAGGGCCCGCGAGATCGCGGGCCCTTGGCGCTACGACCTGGCGATCGGTCAGTGCTTGATCTCCGGCGGCAGCTTGCCGCCATTGGCGGCGAGCTTGGACATCACCTGCTTGTGCAGCCAGACGTTCATGCTCGCCGAGTCGTTCATGTCGCCGGTGTAGCCCAGCTCCTTGGCGAGATCCTTGCGCGCAGCAAGGCTGGAGTCGATGTCGAGCGACTTCATGAGGTCGACGATGGAGGTGCGCCATTCCAGCTTCTCGCCCTTGTGCGCAGCTGCCGCCTTGTCGACGATCGCGGCGACATCGACAGCCGCCATGGGTGCGGCGGCCGGTGCCGATGTGCCGGGTGCGCTGCTTGCCGGTGCACTGCTTGCGGGTGCGCTGCCGGCAGGCGCCGCGCTAGCTGGCTGGCTGCCGAAGATCGCGCCCATGATTTTCCCGAAAATGCTCATGTCTGCTCCCCAAAAAGGATGCGTTGGAAGGGCCTTGAGTGGCACTTATAGACGAAGATACGTCGTGGCGCCCGCGAAGTTCCGCGAGCCACCACGAAGCATCAGCTTATCTGCGGCGAAATGACGACCGAATGACATCGTCGAGGTTGCACTGCGTCATCGAATTTCCCCCAAGCTGAGGGACAGGACTCGGAATTGGGAGTACGCTGACCGCTCAGCTCGCGATGCCGTCCGGAATTCGCGTCTGGTCGGAATCGCGATAGTTCAAAGAAAGCGGCCGCTTGCGCCGTTGCCGGCGCGGGATCAGCTGCGCGGCAAGGGAGCTAGCGACCATGGCCACACTCTACCAGGGCAATGTCCCCACGATGGCCCAGCCCGCGGAAGCGGCTGGACCGGTGATCCGAACCATCCAATTGTCCGACCTGCACGATGCGCTGAAGCGCGGCTGGGAGGATTTCAAGGCCGTTCCGAGCCACGCCATCCTCCTCTGCGTGATCTATCCGGTGCTTGGCGTCGTGCTCGCGCGCGTGGTGATGGGTTATTCGGTGCTGCCCCTGCTGTTTCCGCTGGCCGCGGGCTTTGCGCTGATCGGCCCCTTCGCGGCACTCGGCCTCTATGAACTCTCCAGCCGGCGCGAACGCCATGAAGAGGCGACGGCATGGGACGCCATGGAGGTGCTGCGCTCACCCTCGTTCGGCGCGATGCTCGGCCTCGGCACGCTGCTGCTCGCTCTGTTCGTGACCTGGGTTGCGACCGCGCAGGCGATCTACGTCACGGCATTCGGCTACGAGGGCGTGACCGGCATCTCGGACTTCATGACGCGCGTTCTGACGACTGAGCAGGGCTGGTGGCTGATCGTGGTCGGCTGCGGCACCGGCTTCCTGTTCGCGCTCGCCGCGCTCTGCATCAGCGCCGTGTCCTTTCCGCTGATGCTGGACCGTCATGCCGGTGCCTTCGAAGCAATGACGACGTCGCTGCGCGTCGTCGCGAAGAACCCGGTGCCGATGGCGGCCTGGGGCCTGATCGTCGCGGTGCTGCTGGCGCTCGGCACGATCCCGGCCTTCCTCGGTCTTGCCGTGGTCATCCCCCTGCTCGGCCATGCCACCTGGCATCTCTACCGCAAGGTGATCGAGTCAGATCCGGGCGCGCGCCCGGTGCCGCCTCCGCCGCATCGGCCGCGCAAGCCGGCCGCGGACTTTCCCGCCAACCTCTTCCCGTGGCGAAACAACACGGATGCCTGACGATATCGTGGGTGTGAGACCCTGCCCGGTTCGGACAGGGTCTCACGCTGTCACACGCCTTGCTTTGGCCGCGGTTACAATCGAGATTGCCTCTGCCGGTCAGATCACCTCACGGAATTCATTTCATCTGATGACCCCGACGATTTCTCGTCTCGCTCTCGCAGCCTTCGCCCTCTCCGCGTCAATCCTGTCAGCCCAGCCGGCGCCCGCCGCCGCTGTTGCCTGCGGCTCGGGCAATTTCGACGCCTGGCTTGCGGACTTCAAAACCGACGCCGCCGCCAAAGGCATCTCGCAGCAGGCCATTGCCGCGGGGCTCACCGGCGTGACGCTCGACCCGACCGTGCTCAACCGCGACCGCTCGCAGAAGGTCTTTACCCAGAGCTTCGAGGAATTTTCCGGCCGCATGGTGCCGCCGCGCCTGCAGCGCGGCTCCAACATGATGAAGCAATACGGCTCGGTGCTGTCGCGCATCGAGCAGGCCTACGGCGTCCCAAGTGAAGTGCTGGTCGCAATCTGGGGGCTCGAGACCGATTACGGCGTCAACACCGGGAAATTCGCGACCATCCGCTCGCTGGCGACGCTGGCCTATGACTGCCGGCGCTCCGAGCAATTTCGTGCCGAGCTGCTGGATGCCCTGCGCATCGTCCAGCGTGGCGATCTTGCGCCTGCCGACATGAAGGGCGCCTGGGCCGGCGAGCTCGGCCAGACCCAGTTCATGCCGTCGTCCTGGATGAAATACGCCGTCGATTTCGACGGCAACGGCAAGCGCGATCTCCTGCACAACGCACCCGACGTGCTCGCCTCCACCGCCAATTATCTCGCCGGCTATGGCTGGCAGCGCGGCAAGGATTGGCAGCCCGGTGGTCCGAACTTCACAGTGCTCCAGCAGTGGAACAAGAGCGAGGTCTATTCCAAGACCGTCGCCTCGTTCGCCGCCCAGCTGGCGCGCGCCCCTTAATCCCTCGGACAAAAGAGAGGGCCGATCGCGAGGCGACCGGCCCTCTCGGTGCGTCGACTTCTGGACGTGCCTATTTGGCCGTGGTGGCCTGCATCGCCTTGTTCAAATGCGTGCCGCAGGAACCCATCTTGCCGTTGAGCAGGGAATCCTGCGCGGCCGCGATCTCCTTCTGCGCGACGAACTTGCTGTCGCCGTCGGCCATATTCTCGATTGCGGTCTCCGTCTTCTCCAGATTGGCCGAGCTGCAGCCGCCCGCGGCGCGCTTGGCGGCCTGGGCCGGCGCGACGGCGAGGGCAGCGACGGCAGCGATTGCGATAACCCCGAGTAACTTCGTCATGACGTTACCTTCCTTCTTGTCCTTGGACAGACCAGCGACATTGCCGGATTCTGCGGCATGACTTTTCTCCGGGCGCGGCAACTTGCCGCAATAAATTCCTCGCGAGAATTGCGTGATGTTGCGCTTGGCGCAGAGCGGCATGCGAAAATTCTGATTTTCATTACATGTGCGTAATGAGCCCTGCACGCTGGGCGTGTGTGCACCGCAATGAGGTGAGATTTTCCCGTTGTGGGAGCTAATTGCCTTCGCGAGCCCGCCCGTATCGTCAGATCCGTAGAGCGCATGGGTGCGAATCGGCAGCAGGTCAATGTGAACTAATATTCACTCTTACAGGTTCCACAAGCATGCAGTTCGCGCATAAGTGATTTGGGTTGAGGCGCTGGGCCACCTCCCTTGGCGATGGATCCAACGAGACGTATATCTCAGGGCGAGAAAGCTGCGATTTCTCCTATAAGCCCGTGAATTCACGGGCATTTATGACGCACTCACTCGCATTCTGCCTGTTGCTTGAGCGGGAGCGCTCTCGGGTTAATCGTGAGTTACCGACGCTATGCATTCTTCGCCTAGCTGCATCGCAACATCGGAACTTTCGCACTGCACCACTCTCACCTATATTCATTTCAACGATGAGGCCCGAGCAAGGGCTGAATCGAACTACAGGAGACTACCAATGCTGCTCTCGCTCATCCGCATGATCCACGCTTTCCGGGACTATCAGCGCAATGTTGCCGAGCTGTCCCAGCTCAGCGATCGCGAATTGGCCGACATCGGCCTCGATCGTTCGGACATCCCGCGCGTTGCCGCCGGCCAGTATCAGGGCTGATATCGTTCAGCCCTCACCGGACGAACCGATAGCGCCCGCCTCGTGCGGGCGTTGTCGCATCTAGGGGCAGAAAACTCGATCTCGGCGATTCCACTCATCGCCGAAAAGCGCTACCTGTCCGCCCCATGACAGGACCCCAACCCAACATCGTGCACGTGATCGGTGCCGGCCTTGCCGGTTCCGAAGCCGCGTGGCAGGTGGCGAAATCCGGCGTGCCCGTGGTGCTGCACGAGATGCGGCCGACCCGCATGACCGAGGCGCACCGCACCGACGGGCTTGCCGAGCTCGTCTGCTCCAATTCGTTCCGCTCCGACGACGCCGCCAACAATGCTGTCGGCCTGCTCCATGCGGAGATGCGCCGACTCGACTCGCTGATCATGCGCGCCGCCGACGGCAACCAGGTGCCCGCCGGCGGTGCCCTCGCCGTCGACCGCGAGGGCTTCTCTGCGGCCGTCACCAAAGCGCTCAACGACCATCCCCTGATCGAGATCGCACGCGGCGAGATCGCCGGCCTGCCGCCGGCCGACTGGAGCAACGTCATCGTCGCGACCGGCCCCCTCACCTCTGCGCCGCTGGCCGATGCCATCCGCGAACTGACCGACGAGAACGCGCTGGCCTTCTTCGACGCGATTGCACCGATCGTGCACCGCGAGTCCATCGACATGTCGGTGGCCTGGTTCCAGTCGCGCTACGACAAGGTCGGCCCCGGCGGCAACGGTGCCGATTACATCAACTGCCCCATGACCAAGGAGCAGTATGACGGCTTCGTCGCGGCGCTGGTCGCGGGCGAGAAGACCGAGTTCAAGGAGTGGGAGACCAACACGCCCTATTTCGACGGCTGCCTGCCGATCGAGGTGATGGCGGAGCGCGGTCCGGAGACGCTGCGCCACGGCCCGATGAAGCCGGTGGGCCTGACCAATCCGCATGATCCCGCGACGAAAGCATATGCGATCGTGCAGCTGCGCCAGGACAACAAGCTCGGCACGCTCTACAACATCGTCGGCTTCCAGACGAAGCTGAAATACGGCGAGCAGCAGCGCATCTTCCGCACGATTCCCGGGCTGGAGAAGGCCGAATTCGCCCGCCTTGGCGGCCTGCATCGCAACACATTCCTCAATTCGCCAAAGCTGCTCGACGGCCAGTTGCGCCTGCGCGCGCAGCCGCGGCTGCGCTTTGCCGGTCAGATGACGGGCTGCGAGGGCTATGTCGAATCTGCCAGCGTCGGCCTGATCGCCGGGCTCTATGCAGCCGCCGATGCGCGCGGTGAAACGCTGGCGAGCCCGCCCGGCACGACGGCACTGGGTTCGCTGCTCGGCCACATCACCGGCGGCCATATCGAGACCATCGAGCCGGGCACGCGCTCGTTCCAGCCGATGAACATCAATTTCGGCCTGTTTCCCCCGCTCGCGACCGTGCCGACCAAGAAGCCCGACGGCACACGGCTGCGCGGCAACGAGAAGACGGTGGCCAAGAAGCAGGCGATGAGCGCACGCGCGCTCGCCGATCTCGATCGCTGGATCGTCGATCACCTGCGCATTGCCGCAGCGGCGTGAGTTTTCGATGAGCCTCCCCAAAGACGACGCCGCGGCACTCCGGGCGCGCTGGACCGAGGGCGTGCTGCTCAAGCGCGACGTGTTCTCGACTGTCGAGCGCGGCCGCTTTCGCGACGACAACGGCGAAGTCGATGCGGTTCTGCGGCGGCTCGACGAGGTGCCGTGGTGGTCGTTCCTGCTGGCCCGCCATCTGTTCGCTCGCGAGAAGCATGCGCTTGCGCTCGCCAAAGGCCTCGATGTCGGGCCGGAGCTGCTATGGGCCGGCCGCCGCGCGCTGGTGCGCGGCTTCGTCGACGGCGTCGCGCTGCATCTGGCCAAGCCGCATGGCGACCTTGCCTATTTCCGCTCGGCCAAGGCCGCCCTGCGCCGGTTGCGTCGGGCCGGCATCTGCCACAACGATCTCGCCAAGGAGCAGAACTGGCTGGTCGGCCGCGACGGCCGCGCTTACGTCACCGACTTCCAGCTCGCGGCCTGCTTCGCGCGGCGCGGCCGGCTCTATCGTATCCTCGCCTATGAAGACCTCCGGCACCTGCTCAAGCACAAGCGCTCCTACGCACCCGAGGCGCTGACGCCGCGCGAGCGAAAGATCCTGGCGAAGAAGTCGTTCGCAGCGAGCCTGTGGCTCGCCACGGGCAAGAAGGTCTACCGCGCCATCACCCGCGGCCTGTTCAACTTCACCGACCGTGAGGGCGGCGGCCGCCGCCTCGTCAACGACGCGCCGGTGCTGGCGGAACTGATCCGCAAGAACCCGGCCGTGCGCGATACCGCCATCGTGGCCTTCGCCGACCGCCGTTCCGGAGTCGGGCTCTACGCCTTCGTCGAAGCCGATCAGGCGGCGCTCGAAGGCGAGCTCCGCAACCAGCTCGCGGCCGCCAGAGGCCCGAAGCCGCCGGAACACATCCAGGTCGTGCACGCGCTGCCGCGCGATACCAGCGGCAAGCCGCGCACCGAGATCCTGCAACTGGTCGCCATGAACCAGCTCGACCTGATCGAGCCGATGATGAAGAACGACCAGGACCGCGCCTTCCTCAAGGACATCCTCGAGCAGCGCAAGAACCTGCGTGACCGCTTCAATTTCGAGGCGGACCTGCCGGCCGGCTAGCACCGCCGGTTGCGCCTTGAAGCGTCCACATTGACGATAGAGAAGCTGGGATCATCAGGACTTGGCGGGATAATGGGCACTCGGGGGATGACGATGCATCGCGCGGCTGGCGTCCTGATCGCCGGCCTGTTTTTACTTGCGGCCGCGCCCGCCATGGCCGAGTCCCCGGCCGAGCAGATCTCGAGCTTCCGCCTCAAGCACGGGGAGATCCGCGTCGTCCGCGATTCAACCCTCGAACGCATTGCCATGGACCAGGCGAAAGCGATGGCGGCGAAGGACGACCTCAGCCATGACGCGCTCGGCCCGTTCAACAAGCGCGTCGCGCCGGCCGGCGCGGGCCGCGCCGCCGAGAACATCGCCTACGGCTACGACAATTTCGAGAAGACGCTGGGCCAGTGGATCGACTCGTCCGGGCACCGCAAGAACCTGTTGCTGCACAACGCCTCTCGCGTCGGTATCGCCAGCGCGAAAAACGCCAGCGGCAAGCGTACCTATTGGGCGATGGTGATCGCCGGCGATTACGAACCGAAGGGCAAGGGCAAAGGCAAGAAAGACCAGGAGCCGCTGGTTGCAGTGAAGCGCGAGGCCGCGCCCGCAAGCAAGCCCAAATCCGAGTCCAAGCCGAAATCCAGCAGTTGCCATGTCAAGCTGCTTGGCCTCTGCATCTGAGCTGGCCGCCGCACGAAAGAGCGCATCGCCCATGAACGACCTTCGCTCGGAGTACGAACGGAAGGTGCAGATGCTCCCCGACATGGCCAGGGAGATGCGGCGCCGCGGAGTTGAGGCCGAAACCATCGCGCGAGCGGTTCATGCCGAGCGCCTCGCGATCGCCAAGGCCTTCAAGAACATCACGCCGGAGCCGCTGCGGACAAGAATTCAGGCACGAACCATTGCCCAATATGGCGATGCGGCCGGGCCTTCCATCGATTGGCTCCGCACGGCCGGGAAGAGCTGGGATGAGATCATCGACAGCGCCTCCCGGCCCGGCTCGTTGCCAGACTGAACGGTTGCGCCCTACCGCGTGGGCTCCGCCAGATCCTTGGCTTTCAGATCGCGCGGCAACACCGTCAGCAGCAGCACGGCGCAGACCACGCACAGGCCGCCGATGACATAGAGCGCCGGCGTCGTGCTGCCGGTCATATCCTTGACCGATCCGACCATCACCGGGCTGACGATGCCACCGACCTGCCCCAGCGTGTTGATGAGCGCGATTCCGCTCGCCGCTCCAGCGCCCGCGAGGATCTTCGGAGGCAGCGTCCAGAAGGTTGGAATGGCCGCGACCACGCCGGCGCCGAGGATGGCAAGCGCACCGACCAGCGTGACGATATTCCGGTCGAATGCACCGGAGGCGAAGAAGCCCACGGCTGCAGCCAGAACCAGGGCCGCGACAAACTTCGGGCGTTCGCCCGACGCATCCGACAGGCGGCCCACAATGATCATGCAGAAGGCGCCGCAGATATAGGGTACGGCGGTCAGGAAGCCGATCGCAGCCGCGCTGCCTCCGCCGGCCGCCTTGATCAGGTCAGGCGCCCAAAAATTGAGACCGTAGGACGCGATCTGGATCAGGAAGTAGATGAACCCGAGCAGCAACACGCCGGGCATGAGCAACGAGCGCCATGCCGAATGCTCGCCAATCTCGCTCTTCTGGCGATCGAGTTGCACAGAGATCAGCCGCCGCTCGTCGTCACTCAGCCATTCGGCCTGCTCGATCCCGTCGTCGAAGCGCAGCAGCACGACGAAGCCAAGAGCAACGCACGGAATGCCGCCGGCCAGGAACAACCATTGCCAGCCGGCAAGACCGTGCAGCCCATTCAGATAGTTGAGGATGAGACCGGCGATCGGCGCGCCGATGATCCCCGAGAATGCCGTCGCAAGAAAGAACACGGACGTCATGCGGCCGCGATGCGACTTTGGAAACCAGAGCGTCAGATAGTAGAGAATGCCGGGCGCAAATCCCGCCTCCATCGCGCCAATCACGAAGCGCAGCGCATAAAACTGCCATTCGCTGTGAACGAAGATCATGGCAGCGGTCGCCAGCCCCCAGGAGATCATGATGCGGGCGATCCAGCGCCGCGCGCCGAAGCGATAGAGCAGCATGTTGCTCGGCACTTCCAAAAGGACGTAGCCGACGACGAACAGGCTGGCACCAAATCCATAGGCCGTGTTGCTGAGACCAAGGTCGGCCTGCAGCGCGGCCTTGGCGAAGCTGATGTTGACGCGATCGAAGAACGCGAAGAAGTAGCAGACGATGATCAGCGGCATCAGCCGCCATGCGATCTTCTTGATGACCTGGTGCTCTGTGAGTCCAGTATCGAGGTCGGCAGTCGCCGCCGTGGCAATCGTCATTGTTTCCTCCATTTTGTTTTGAGATTTGGTGGCAGTCGCTCAGCCCGAGCGCCGCAAACGTTCGGGTATGGGATGCAGATCGAGGGGACGCCCGGCCTTGGCGACCTGCCCCGGCACCTCGTGTCCGACCAGCCCGGGCAATCGAAACGAGAGATCGATCAAGCGCTGCAGATCGAGACCGGTCCTGCGGCCAATCTCGTGGCAGAGATTGACGAGATCCTCGGTGCAGACATTGCCGGTCGCGCCCGGCGCAAACGGACATCCACCGAGGCCGCCCAGCGCGGCATCGAAGCGGCGTGCGCCCGTGTCATAGGCCGCAAGGACATTGACCAGTCCGAGGCCGCGCGTGTTGTGGAAGTGAAGCGTGAGCATGTCTGCAGGGAGCAGCATCAAGACTGCGGCCACCAGCTGCGCGACCTGATTGGGATTGGCCATGCCCGTGGTGTCGGCGAGCGTGACGCCGTCTGCGCCAAGATCGAGATAGCGCTTGACGATATCCGCCACCTTTTCGAGCGGCTGCATGCCTTCGAACGGACAGCCGAACGCGGTCGCGATCGTCGCATTGACCAGAGCGCCGCCTGCATGGGCCGGCTTCACGATCTCGGCAAGCGACGCCAGCGATTGCGCGTGCGTCATGTTCATGTTGGCGCGGTTGTGCGTCTCGCTCGCCGACATCACGAAATTGAGCTCATCGGCACGCGCCGCCAGCGCGAGCTCAGCACCTTTCCGGTTCGGGACGAGCGCCGTGTAGATCGTTCCGGGGCGGCGCTCGATACCGGCGAACACATCCGCCGCATCTCGCAGTGACGGAACGGCTGCCGGCGAGACAAACGACGAGACCTCGATGCGGCTGAAGCCGATCGCGGAAAGCGAATTGACCAGCCGTATCTTCTCGCAGGTTTCAACCCATTGCGCTTCGATCTGAAGGCCGTCGCGCGGGGCGACTTCCTGGATCATGATATCGGGGGGCGTTGCCATCATTGCACCGCTCCCCTTCGACGCAGCTGCGCGATCTCGCCCGCCTTCATGCCGAGGCTGATCAGCACCTCGTCGGTGTGCTGTCCGAGCGTCGGACCGGACCATTTGACCGAGCCAGGCGTGTCGGAGAGCTTTGGCGCAATGCCCGGCATCTTCACGGTGACATCGCCCGGCAGCTCGGTTGGCAGGATCATGTCGCGGGCGGCGTAGTGGGGGTCGTCGACGATATCGGCAACCGAATAGATCCGGCCTGCGGGAATATCGGCCGCATCGAGGCGCACGAGGATTTCGTCCATCGTCCGCGGCGAGGTCCATGCGCTGATGGCGGCATCGAGCAAGGCGTTGCTGCGGACCCGTCCGTCATTGCTGGCGAACGCCGGATCGTCGGCAAGATCCGGCCGGCCGACCACCTGCATCAGCCGCTTGAAGATCGCATCGCTGTTGCCGGCGATGACCACGTGGCGACCATCGGAGCTGGGATATGTGTTGGAGGGGCTGATGCCGGGAAGAGCCCCGCCGGAGCGCGTGCGGACATGCCCCATGAGGTCATACTCAGGAACCAGGCTCTCCATCAGATTGAACACGCTCTCGTAGAGCGAGACGTCGACGACCTGCCCCCGCCCCTGCCCGGTCTTGACGCGGAGCAGCGACATCAGCGCGCCGATCACGCCATGGAGCGAGGCGAGACTGTCGCCGATACTGATGCCGACCCGTGCCGGCGGGCTGTCCGGGTCGCCCGTCGTGAAGCGCAGGCCGCCCATGGCTTCGCCGATCGCACCGAACCCGGAGCGGTCACGATAGGGACCGGTTTGCCCGTAGCCGGAGATGCGCACGAGAGTGAGATTGGGGTTGAGCTTCGACAGTACATCCCAGCCGAGGCCGAGCTTCTCGAGGTTTCCAGGCTTGAAGTTCTCGATCACGACATCAGCCTGCGCGGCCAGGCGCAGCGCCACGTCGCGCCCCTCGTGCGATTTGAGGTCGATCGCGATCGACTTCTTGTTGCGCGATTGCAGGTACCACCAGAGCGACGTGCCCTGATGCAGCTTGCGCCATGTACGCAAGGGATCGCCGCTACCAGGCTGCTCGATCTTGATGACTTCGGCGCCGAACTCGGCGAACAGCCGCGCAGCAAACGGCGCAGCGATCAATGTTCCGAGTTCAACGACTCGTATTCCGGATAATGGCCCGTCCACGTCTAGCGCTCCTCGATCGTCTTTGATCGTGGTGTCGCCGAACGCAGGGGCTTAAGTCCAATATCCCTTGGCGAACACGCGTTCGCGGATGACGAACGCCATGAAGGGCGGCATCAGTGAGGTCTGCTGCCTGGCGTTCGCAGATGATCGAGCATCAACTGGCTCGTCGCCGACAAGCCCGCGGGATCTCTGGCGACAAGTACGAGCTCGCGATCGGCCCAGTCCTCATTCAATTCGACGGCCGTGAGGTTCATGCCGTGACTGAGCACCTCGAACGCACGGTCGGGAATGAGGCCGATGCCCATGCCGGCCTGCACCATCCGGCACACCGCGTCGAAACCCGGAACATGGACCCGCAAGCGGATCGACTTGCCGATCTGCTGCGCGGTGTACTGCGAGCGGAGATAAATCGAGCTCGTTGCAAACAAACCGACATGGTCGTAGTCGAGCGTGTCGGCGAACGAAACGTCACCTGCCGACGCAAGCGGATGATCGGACCGCACCACGATGACAAGGCGGTCGCGACGATAGGAAAACCGCTCCAGCCCGCGGGTCGAGACGTCCGCCGAGCAGATGCCAATCTCGGCCACCCCCTCCTCGACGCCGCGAACGACGTCGGCGCTGGGGCGTTCCTGCAGATCGAGGCGCACCAGCTCATGCGAGCGGAAAAAGCCGGGCAGGTCGTCCGGCAGGAACTCGACGATTGACGACAAATTGGCCAGCATCCGGACATGCCCGCGCACGCCCCGCGCATGCTCGGCCATGTCGACCGCGATCTTCTCGACGTTGAGCAGCGTCACCCGCGCGTGATGCAGCAACGACTCGCCGGCCGGCGTCAGGGCCATTCCGTTCGGCTGCCGCTCGAACAGCGCGACCTCGAGCACCTCCTCAAGGTCATGCATGCGCTTGCTGACGGCCGACGGCGCGATCGCCTCCCGCTGCGAGGCGCGCGTCAAATTACCCTCTTCGCAGATGGCGATGAACAAACGCAGGGTCGTGAGATCGATCCGCCTCGCGATGTTGATCTTGGGTGCCCCGCTCATTGAGCGCGACGATTGCATTTTCTCATGCATGGCCGGTTTCCAGGCCGGGAGAATATCGCGTTCGAGTTCGCAGAGTTTCTCAAAATAGCGCGAGCGCGGCGCTCGGATTGGAATCTGATACCAACGACCTGCAAGGATCGCGCAGTTTATTCCAAGATGAGCGTCGTGCCTTCAACCTTGCCCGTGGCCCTCATCGCGTCTACTTCTAGAAACGTAGCCAGATGGTGGAGGCAACCTTGATTGATATCGACCAAATTCGTGCCGATACGCCTGCGACCTCCCGGCTGGCGTATCTCCACAATGCCGGCGCTGCTCTCATGCCGATGCCCGTTGCCAGCGCGATGAAGCGGCATATCGATCTCGAGAGCGAGATCGGAGGTTATGCCGCCGCCGACCGCGAGGCCGCCCGGCTCGACACGGTCTACGGCTCGGTCGCACGGCTGCTCAACGCCGCGTCGGACGAGATTGCCCTTGTGGAGAACGCGACGGTTGCCTGGCAGATGGCGTTTTATTCGCTTCCGTTGACCCAGGGCGATCGCATCCTGACCGCGGAGGCAGAGTACGCGGCAAACTATGTCGCGTTTCTTCAGGTCGCCAATCGTACAGGCGCGACCATCGATGTCGTGCCGAGCGACGCGACTGGCGAGCTCGACGTCGGCGCACTCGAACGCATGATCGACGAGCGTGTGAAGCTGATCGCCATCACCTGGGTTCCGACCAATGGCGGGCTGGTCAATCCCGCAGCGGCCGTCGGCAGGATCGCACGGGCACATGGCATTCCCTATCTGCTCGACGCTTGCCAAGCGGTGGGCCAGATGGCGGTCGACGTCGAGGCTATCGGCTGCGACATGCTGTCGGCCACGGGTCGCAAATTCCTGCGCGGTCCGCGTGGCACCGGCTTTCTCTATGTCCGCCGGGCACAGTTGCAACAGCTCGAGCCGCCGATGATCGATCACTTCGCCGCGCCCTGGGTCGCGCGGGATTCCTATCAGCTGCGGGACGACGCCCGACGGTTCGAGACCTGGGAGAACAACTATGCGGCCAGGCTTGGCCTGGGCGCTGCCATCGACTACGCGCTCGACATTGGAATGGACCCGATTGAGCAACGCTGCCGACTGCTTGCGGACCGCCTTCGCAGCGGCCTTGCCTCCGTTCGCGGCGTCACCATCCGCGATCTCGGCCGCGCGCCGGGCGCCATCATCAGCTTCACGGTGGAGGGATTCGACGCGGACGCCATCGTCAGCAGTGCCGCAGCGGCCGGCATCACCATCGGCGCCTCGGATCCGGCCAGCACCCGCATCGACGCCGAGATGCGCTCGCTGCCGCCGCTCGTGCGTGCCTCCCCGCACTACTACAACACGGAAGCCGAGATCGACAGGCTGATCGGGCACCTCGCAAACCTGGCTCCCCGATAGCGCCCGAGCCGCTTACGTGCAGCGCGCGCTCAATCCGGATGCGCTGAGCCTTGCCATTACCTCGTCGAGATGGGCGCTGTCGCGGGTCTCGATGACCAGTTGCAGCAGCGTCGCCTTCGCCGGCAGGTCGGAGAAGGTGCGCTGGTGCGAGACCTCGATGATGTTGGCCCCGGCTTCGGCCAAAAGCGCCGCCACGGCGGCGAGCTGCCCGGGCCGGTCGGGGATATCAAGCGACAGCTGCGTCAGCCGCCCCTCACGGGCCAGCTCGCGCGTGAGGACGGATGCGATCAGTCTGGTGTCGATATTGCCGCCGCTCAAGACCAGGCCGACTTTCTGGCCGGCAAAGCGGGACGGATCGGACATCAGCGCGGCAAGGCCCGCGGCGCCGGCGCCTTCCACCACCGTTTTCTCGATCGAGATCAGGGTCGCCACCGCGCGCTCGAGCTCGGCTTCGTTGACGAGCGCAATGTCGTCGACGAGGCGGCGGATGATTTCGGTGGTGATCTTGCCCGGTGATTTGACTGCGATGCCTTCGGCCAGCGTATCGCCGCGCGCTGGCAGATTCCCGTCATGGATGGCATTGTACATCGAGGGATAGAGCCAGGCCTCGACGCCCAACATCCGCAGCGAGGGCTTGATCGATTTCGCCGCAATGGCGGTGCCGCTGATCAGCCCGCCGCCGCCGATCGGCACGACCAGCGTGTCGAGCTCCGGCACGGCCTTCAGCATCTCCAGCCCGACGGTGCCCTGCCCCGCGATGACGAGCGGATCGTCATAAGGATGGACGAAGATCATGCCGCGGTCTTCGCCGCGACTGCGCGCGAACGCGGCCGCCTCCTCCAGCGTCGCGCCGGTGACCACCACCTCCGCGCCATGATGCCGGGTGTTCTCGACCTTCACCATGGGCGTGCCGACCGGCATGACGATGGTCGCGGGAATGCCGAGCCGCTTGGCGTGATAGGCGACACCCTGCGCGTGGTTGCCGGCCGACATCGCGATGACGCCGCGCGCACGCTCCTCCGGCGTCAGAGCGGTGAGCCGATTGAGGGCGCCGCGCTCCTTGAACGAGGAGGTGAACTGGAGGTTCTCGAATTTGAGCCAGATATCGCAGCCGCAGATGTTGCTCAGCGTGCGGCTGTAGCTGCAGGGCGTCTCGACGACGGCGCCCCGGATGGTCTCGGCGGCCGCGTGAATGTCACTGGGTGCGACCGCAAGGCCGCTGAGATCGGAGGACGTGCTTTGGGACAAGTCAGCCATGGGACAGCATAGAGCATTTGCCCGGACCGGGCGACAAGCCAACCGCTATTTGGTAAATTCCCGCGAACGTGAAGCCCGCCACAGCGCCCACAATGTCCGCAGCCGCGACTCTGGCTGCGGCACAAACGGATTGCGCCCGGGTTGCGACAGGCGCTTGAGGTCGGCCCGCACCTGGCTCAGCGGCAGGAAGGCAGGTCGCACGGATGCCGGCACGTCCGCCAATAGCGACAGCGCCGTGGACAGATGCTGCTGCGCCTCGCCCGCAAGCTGCTCCAGCGCAGCTCGCAGGCCCGGTGTCTCCTTGCCGGCGAACACATCCTCCATGCCGCAATTGTGGTTCGCCAGCACCTGCTGCGGCAGGAACAATTGCCGATGTGCCACATCGCGCGGCAGGTTGGCCATGACCTGAACGATGCCCTGCGCCAGCCCGGCATGGCGGGCGAGATGCTCGACCGCTTCCGATGGCGGCGCCAAGACCTGCGCCGCCAGAGCGAACAACGCAGACGAGGTCGCCGCGAGATAACCTTCCAGCGCCGCCATGGTCGGCATCGGATCGTTGTAGAGATCGAACTGGTGCTCCTCGGCGAGCAGCGACAGCGGCTCGACCGGCAGGCCGTAATCCCGGATCGTGCGCAAGAGCTCCGCCGCCACCGGATTGCCCTCGGCGCTGCCATGAACCTGGCCTGACAGCATGTCGGTCCACCATTGCAAGCGAATTTCGCCGGGCAAGGGCTGGCTCACCTGGTCGCGAACACGCACGATCTCGACATTGAAGGCATAAAGCGCCAGCAACGCGCGGCGCTCGGCGGCAGGCACGAACAATGTCGCGACATAACGCGGAAAGTCGTGGCTGCGCACGAGATCGGCGCAGAAGGCAACCGAGTCCGGCGGCGACGCGGTGCTGCTCATGGCACCGCGATCAGCGCGGCGGCGACGCGGCGCCGCTCACCGATCATGATGTTGTAGGTGCGCACGGCCGGGCCGGTCTGCATCGTATCCAGCACCACCCTCACCGCCTTCAAGGCCTGCCGCAGTTCCGGCGGCGGCAGCCAGACGCCGGTTCCGGTGCCGACCAGGAGCGTGTCGATGCTGTTGGCGGCCGCGAAAACCCGATCCAGCGAGTAGCGATCGATCTTCTGCGGATCGTTCACGTCCCAGGCCCAGATCGCGTCGGGCAGGCACAGCAGCGATCCCCGGTGCGACATGCCCGCAAAGGCGAAGCCGCCTTTGCCATAGGCCTCGATCGGCGCCGAGCGCGGAAAATGCGGTGCGTTGGGATCGCCAGCCATGAGTTTCGTCCGAATGGGCTTACTGCCCTCGCAAACGCCTGCGAGGGCATGCGGTTCGGATCATGCCTTGCTTTTCTTCGCCGGCGTATCCGTATCGGGCGCATCTTCGCGATGCTCGCCGACGCCGAGATAGATCAGAATCGGCGCCGCGATGAAGATCGAGGTGTAGGTGCCGACCAGCACCACGCCGAACATCATCACCGCGGTGAAGCTGTGGATGGCGTGACCGCCGAACAGCAACAGCGCGAGCAGGGCCAGCGTGACCGTGACGTGGGTGATGATCGAGCGCGACAGTGTCGAGTTGATGGACTCGTTGAGAAGCTGCGGCATCGGCATCTTCTTGTAGCGCCGCAGCATTTCACGGATGCGGTCGTAGATGACGACAGTGTCGTTGAGCGAATAGCCGAGAATGGTCAGCAGCGCGGCGATGCTGGTCAGGTCGAAATCGACCTGGCTGATCGACATGAAGCCGATGGTCAGCACGATGTCGTGCACGTTGGCGATCATGGCGCCGAGCGCGAACTGCCATTCGAACCGGAACCAGAGATACATCAGGATTCCGACGATCGCGAGCATCAGGCCGAGCATGCCGAAGGCCAGCAATTCGCCGGAGACGCGCGGGCCGACCACCTCGACGCGGCGATATTCGACGGAATCGCCGAGCGCGGTGCGAACCTTCTGCACCGCCTCCTGCTGGGCGGCGTCGCCGCCCGGCTGCTCGGCAACGCGGATCAGGACGTTCTCGGGTCCACCGAACTGCTGCAACTGCACTTCGCCGAGGCGCAAGGCATCGAGCGTCGTACGCATCGCAGCGATGTCGGCGGCGCCCGACTTCGCCTTGACCTCCAGCAGCGTGCCGCCGCGGAAGTCGATGCCGAAATTCAGGCCATGGGTGAAGAACAACACGATCGCGACGATCGACAGCGCGGCCGAGATCGGAAAGCTGATGCGACGGAACCGCGTGAAGTCGAAATGCGTATCGTCAGGGACGATGCGCAGCGATGGCAGCAGGCCGAGGGCCGAGACCACGGTGAGGATGGCAATGAAGACGCCGAGCCCGATAAGAACGGTGTGAGTCACGATCAGGCTCCTAGATCGGCACGCTCTGCGGCCGCTTCCACCGCACCCACCAGGCGACGATCAGCCGGGTCAGGGTGAAGGCGGTGAACACCGTGGTGATGATGCCGATGCCGAGCGTCACGGCAAAGCCGCGCACCGGACCGGTGCCGATGTAGAACAGCACCGCGGCAGCAATGAAGGTGGTGATGTTGGAATCGAGGATGGTCGCCAGCGCTCGCTTGAAGCCGGCGTCGATCGCCGAGATCGCATTGCGGCCGCCACGCAATTCCTCGCGGATGCGCTCGTAGATCAGCACGTTGGAATCGACCGCAATGCCGACGGTGAGCACGATGCCGGCGATGCCGGGCAGCGTCAGCGTGGCGTTGAGCAGCGACAGCAGGCCGAAGATCATGGCGACGTTGATGGCCACCGCGATGTTGGCGAACACGCCGAAGAGCCGGTAGGTCACGAGCATGAACACAATGACGAGGATCGAGCCGACATAGGCCGCAAGCTCGCCCTTCTCGATCGAGTCCTGGCCAAGGCCCGGACCGACGGTGCGCTCCTCGACCACGGTCAGCGGCGCCGGCAGCGCGCCGGCGCGCAGGAGGATCGCGAGGTCGTTGGCCGATTGCACGGTGAAATTACCGGAGATCTGGCCCTGGCCGCCGGTGATGGGCTCGCGGATGACGGGCGCCGAGATCACCTTGTTGTCGAGCACGATCGCGAACGGCAGCCCCACATTCTCCTGTGTGGCCTGCGAGAACTTGCGGGCGCCCGACGTGTTGAACTTGAAGCTGACGACGGGTTCACCGGTGCGCTGGTCGAAGCTTGCCTGGGCGTCGGTCAGATCACCGCCGGCGACCAGCACCTGTTTCTTGACCACGTAAGGCGTCGGCGGTGGCGAGGCGCTCATCAAGAGCTCGGAGTCCGGCGGCACCCTGCCCTGCTGCGCCTGATCCGGCGGCACGGAGGTGTCGACCATCCGGAATTCCATCTTCGCGGTTCGGCCCAGCAGCTCCTTCAGACGGGTCGGATCCTGAAGGCCGGGGACCTGCACCAGGATGCGGTCGTTGCCCTGACGCTGGATCACGGGCTCGACGGTGCCGAGCTCGTTGACGCGACGTTCGACGATCTGGATCGACTGCTCGATGGTCTTGCGCAGGCGATCAAGTATCGCGGCCTGCGGGACGCTCAGCCGGATCACGCCGCCGCCGGCATCGGCCACTTCGAGGTCGCGCTGACCGCTGGATCCCATGAGGCCGCCCAGCGGCTGCGATAAATCCCGCAGCTTGGCGAGCGCGGCCTGCGCATCTGATTCTTTGGTGATGCGAACCTCGACCGCGTCGTTGCGCACGGTAACACCACCGGTGAAGCCGATCTTGGCGTCACGCAGCGTCCGGCGAACGTCGTCGCGGATCTGGTCGAGCCTCTCCTTCTTCACGTAGGCGGCGTCGACCTCGAGCAGCAGATACGAGCCGCCCTGGAGGTCGAGGCCGAGCACGAGCCGGCGCTGCGCCCAGGCGGGCCAGGTCTTGACCTGCGCCTCGGGGAAGAAATTGGGGACCGCGCAGAGGCACACGATCAGCGCCGTCAGGATAATCCCGAGCGCCCTCCACCGCGTGAAATACAACATCGACTGGACCTGTCAGATCAGGAGACTTGGGATGCTCGCGGAAGCGCTCACTTCGACGCGGCGTCGTCCTTGGCGGCTTCCTTGCTATCCTTGGATTCCTTGGCCGGCTCGCCCTTGGCGCGCACGCCGGAGATCATCTGGCGCATCTGCCGCACGCGCACGCCGTCGGAAATCTCGAACTCGATCTGGTCGTCGTCGACGACCTTGGTGACCTTGCCGACGAGGCCGCCCGACGTCACGACGGTGTCGCCGCGGCGGATGTTCTTCACGAGGTCGGCGTGGTCGCGGACCTTCTTCTGCTGCGGACGCAGAATCAGGAAGTACATGATCACGAAGATCAGGGCGAACGGCAGCAGCGACATCAACATGCTGTTGGTGTCGCCGGCGGCCGCAGCCTGGGCATACGCAGGGGTAATCAGCATTCGGACGATCCTCGTGACAACGGGAGAAGCCGGTCAGGCCCTCGAAGGCGACCGGTTCGGTCAAATTCGCGCGGACTATAGCGGCCATTGCCCCAATTGCAACGCTGCCAGACCGCCCTTTTGGCCACCTTGCGGCGCGGCGTCAGGCCCGATAAGGCTGCGTTCTCAGGAACTTCGGACATGCCCAAAAACCATAGCAAACGCCCGGCCGGCAAAGGCCCCAGCACCCCTGCCCGCAAGCCCGCCCGCGTCGCGGCAAAACGCCCCACGGAGGCCGTCAAGGCGGCCCCTGATCTCTCCCAGGAGCGCCTCGTCCGCGCGCTGGAGAGCATTGCGGCCCACCTCGCCGCCCAGGGCAGTCCGGCCATTGGGCCCGAGTCGTTCGAACGCGCCGATGCCTATGTCTGGCACCCCGACGGCCGCCTTTCGGCCGTGCCGCGGGTCAGCCGCGTCGAGCTGTTCCTGCTCAAGGGCGTCGACCGGATGCGCGACATCCTGATGGAGAACACCGAGCGTTTCGCAGCCGGCTTGCCCGCCAACAACGCCCTGCTCTGGGGCGCGCGCGGCATGGGCAAGTCGTCCCTGGTGAAAGCGGCACATGCCAGCATCAATGCCGACCGCAAGCCCGCCGACAGGCTGAAGCTGATCGAGATCCACCGCGAGGACATCGAAACGCTGCCGACGCTGATGGAGAAGCTCCGCGACGCGAGCTTCCGCTTCATCGTGTTCATCGACGACCTGTCCTTCGACGGCAACGACGCGTCCTACAAATCGCTCAAAGCCGTGCTCGAAGGCGGCATCGAGGGCCGGCCCGAGAACGTTCTCCTCTACGCCACGTCCAACCGCCGCCATCTGCTGGCGCGCGACATGATCGAGAACGAGCGTTCGACCGCGATCAATCCCGGCGAAGCGGTCGAGGAGAAGGTCTCGCTGTCGGACCGCTTCGGCCTCTGGCTCGGCTTCCATCGTTGCAGCCAGGACGAATATCTCGCCATGGTGCGCGGCTATTGCAGCCATTTCGGCATCAAGATCGAGGACGAGGCCCTGGAGCGCGAGGCGCTGGAATGGTCGACCACGCGCGGCTCCCGCTCGGGCCGCGTCGCCTGGCAGTTCGTGCAGGAACTGGCGGGTCGGCTGGGCGTGAAGCTGGCGGCAACGTAGCGGTCGGATCGCAACCCGGGTGTCTTTCCCCGAAAACGGGGAATCAAGGGCGCGTGCGCATCAAACCCGGCTCGGGCGGCGTGCAGGGATCTGGGGTGCCAAGCTTGACCGGAGGGAGCCTCTTGAAGCTCGCTTCCAGATCGGCGACCCCCGGGTTTTGCGCGCCCACCCAGTTCGGCGCCAATTCCTGACCCTCCGCTGGAGCCGGCGCCCGGTTTGAGCCCTTTCCGGGTTCACCCTTACTTCGTCACCCTGTGACGGGTCGGCGCAACCGTGCTTTCGGGCGCGGCGGGCGAGATCGCAAAGGTCAGCCAGGTATTCCAGCCCGACGGCCGGTTTTCCGCACCGAATTCGCCATATCCCTTGATGTTGAGATATCCCTGCATGCCGCCAACAGGGAAAAGGTAGCCGAACTGCGGACCGATGCCGAAAACCCGCGACCTGAATCCGCCAAGGGCCGGCAGTCCGCCGGTATCGTCGGAGACCTGCTGATAGGCATAGCCGACCAGACCTACGAAGGCCTGCTTCGAGAGAAATTTCGACGCGCCCCAATCGAAGTGGAAATCGACCCCGCTCCGAACCAGCGTGTCCGGGTTCTTGAAGTTGTACGTGAAGCCGCCGACACCGGAGAATTCATATCCTGTCACGGGGTTGAGGTAAGTGTAACCCCCGCCTGCGTCGATGGCGCCATGACCGATGCCGATGTTGGAGAGGCGGCTGGGTTCATAGGCGCCGACTGGAATGTCGCCGGTCACGTAGGTCATGTAGTTGTGGACGCCGTCGTGCCACTTCATCGTGACCATGGGGTAGAGGTCGCCGAAGCCGGTGAGCGAGTCCGATATGCTTCCCGTGCGGGTCGCCGAAATCGGACCGAACCCGGTCGTCAGCGTGCCATCGAGGGTCGTGCTGTTTCGGCCGTAAACGCCCATGACGGTGACGGACAATTGTGCGCCGAAGACCGGTGTCGCGAACGTATACGTCGGAGCCAGGAACACCAGGTCTGGCGGCGCATTGAGATTTACGTTCAAGCTGACATTGACGTTTGGCGAGAAGCGGCCGATCTGAACTTCTCGGGCCGCAGCGGCCGAACCGGAGGCGGACACACTGGTGTGGTAGTAGATCGTCCCGAGGGACCAGCCGGGCACGCTGGGTGCCGCTGCCAGACTGCCGAACAGTCCCGGGACCCAGAATGAAATTCCGCTCTCGTCGGCACTGGCGATCTGCGGGAAAAACGCGAGAGCTGCAACCACAACCGAGCTGAGCAGGGTCCGTTGAGAGGCACCCGCAAATTCCAACGTGGGCTTCATCTGCAAATCTCCAAACGCCACGGGTGATGTGCATCAGGCTTTCGCAGTCGCGAACACACCTTCCGTTGTAAGACCTGGTCCCGTCATGAGGCCAAAGCCCATCTCGAAAGGAGTCCGAGTTACGACTCCGGTCTGCAAGTAAGCCATGTTCCAGAGCCGATGTCCGTTGTGAATTGGCCACAACCTAAAACTTAGTTGGCATGCTCCGCCCGATGGCGTGCATTTAGCTGATGGTTGGGTCCCACCGCATTCGCGCAGCCAAGAGCCCTACGATTTCACCTCTAATCAAACGGAAAGATCCTCTTCCAGTCCTTCTTCATGTCCACAACGGTCCACCTGTTCAGCGCTGCAGCATCGAGAGCGACATCGAGCTTGCCGAAATGCGATTGGCGATCGTAGGCGTATTCGCGTTCCGCGTCGGTATGGTGGACGATCAGGCCGAACCGTGCGCCGCTGGTGCCGAGTGTCGCCCATTGCAGCATTTCGAGGTCGCCATCGGAGTTGCCGAAGGCGGCGATCGGACGCCGGCCGATATGGCTGTTGATCCCGATCGGCTTGCCGGCCTTGTCGTCGATGAAATCGACCTCGGGCAAGCGGAATAGAACCGGCGTGCTGTCGCGCATTTCAAATCGGGTCTTGATTGACGATCCGACGACCTGCTCCGGAGGTATGCCATAAACCTGTTCGGTCCACGGCCGCATGAATTCGATGCCGCCACCTGACACGATGAAGGTCTTGAAGCCGTTGGCGCGGAGATAAGCGAGCAATTCGAGCATAGGCTGATACACGAGCTCGGTGTAGGAGCGCTTGAAGCGAGCATCACGCGCGGTCGCAAGCCAGTCTTTGACGATCTTCTCAAACTCCGCTGTCGTCATGCCGGCGTGAGTCACCGCCACCAACTCGGCCACGCCCTTTTCTCCGGAAGCTGCGAGCGCCTTCAGGTCCCCGTTCAGCACTGCCGCGAACGGCTGCTTGTCCTTCCATTCCGGATGCATGGGCGCAAGAACCTTCACGCGGTCCAGCGCAAAAGCGAGCTGCACATACATCGGCTGCTCGATCCAAAGCGTCCCATCGTTGTCGAAGGTCGCGATGCGTTGATCGGGCGGTACGAAATAGGGCCCGCCATTTTCCGTGACACGCGCGACGAAGTCGAGGATTGACGATTTGGCCGCGCCGTCGTTCCAGGAGGGAAGCGCATCGCGCTGCACTTGAGCCTCCGCCGTGGTCGAGCGAAGCGAGGCAGAGAGCAACGGAAGCATCGCCAGCGACGACAGCAGGATGCGGCGGTTGACGCCGAATAAGGCCCGAGGGATCGACATGGTTGGTCCTTTCGACAGCGAAAGCAGGGATCTTGAAGGCCCTAAACGGGCGCTCCGACGCGGAGCGCCCGCTCACCGCACCTTTATTTGCTATTTGCCAGCCGGCGACTGCATGGCCTTTTCGATCTGCTCCTTGACCGCTTCCAGGTTGAAGCTCGCCCCTTTCTGCATCGGCGGAAACTCGATCGCCGTCTGGGCGAGCTTGCCGACCTCTTGCTGCACAAACTGGAAACGCCAGAACTCGAAGACAAACCAGTTGTAGTATGCCAACGATCCCTTATCGCCGCTTGGCAGGCCGGTACGTTCGAACGGATCAAGCCGAATGTTGGTGAGGATCGGCCAATCCACCTTGACCGTGCCGCCTAACCAGCCGCTCGGCTGATCGGTGAAGCGATATTTGAAGTCGTCGATGCGTACCGCGCTCAGTGTGCCCTCGGTGAAGTAGAAGATCGAGTGGCGAGCAGACGGACCCTTCCCGGTAATCAGGTCCATCTGGTTGTACCCATCGAGATGAACCTTGTAGGTCTTGTCGCCAAACTGCCGCTCAGCAACAGATCGCGGCGTTTCATTCCAGGGCCGGATTGCGGCACAACGTCGTGGGATTCTTCTGGCGGACGTTTGCTACTCATCACATGCTCCTACCGTTGCTATGCATTGGCGCTGTTTGCTTGATGCATCGGAAGCTGACGTCACTTGTGGTTGTGCCGACCGGACCGGCGCGATCCACTCGACGACATTGCTCGCCATTCCGTTGCGGGCACCCCGTCGCGGGGGCGCCCGCCTCGTCGGATCACGCTCGCCGCATGCGGCTAATCGCTGCGGCCGGCCGTCCTGGCCTGCTTGATCTGCTGTATCACCTGTTCGAGGTTGTAGCTCGCCGGGTCCTGCAGCGGCGGGAATGGAATGTAGCTCTCCAGTTCCTTCAGCCAGAGCGCCTGGCCGATCGGCAGCATGTTCCAGTCATAGACGTAGGCGGTAGACGGGGAGCCGATTGAGCCGCCCTGGCCCATGAGGGTCTTGTATTGTGAACCGATCGAGGTCTCGAACGGGTCTCGCTTGATGTTGACGACCTGGGCCCAGTGATAAGGCAGCGCTCCGGCGATAAAGCCGGCCGGGTTGTCGGATACCATCGTGAAATAGATCTTCCAGTTCTTGTAGCGGACTGCTGACGGGTCCTTGCCCGAATAGTAGAAGAAGGTATCGCGCGCCGACTTTTCCGAACGCCCGGAGAGGTACTCGGTCTGATCGACGCCATCGAGCGTGGTTTTCACGATGCCGGGATATTGGCCGGCCTCAATACGCCTCTTCAGTTGGTCGCCCTTTGCGCCGCCGGCGATGTTGACAAGCGTCGGCAGCCAGTCGAGGGCCGCGAACATTTCGTTCTTGATGGTACCGGGCTTGATGACCCCCGGCCAGCGGATGAGAGCCGGAGCACGCATGCCGCCTTCCCAGGTGCTCAGCTTGCCGCCCTTGAACGGCGTGGTGCCGCCATCCGGAAAGGTGATGGTCTCGGCACCGTTATCAGTCGTGAACACGACGATCGTGTTATCGAGCTGTCCCATGTCCTGCAACTTCTGCAGCACATAGCCGATGTTGTCATCCATCTGCTTCATGCCGGCCTCGTTGAGGCCCCAGTCCTTGCCGCCCTGCTCGCCGATCATGGCCGCGTATTTGTCATTCAGCACGGTCGTGATGTGCATGCGCGCAGGATTGTACCAGACGAAGAAGGGTTTGCCCGTCGTCTTCGGATCGTTGCGATCCATGAAGTCGATGACCTTGGCCGAGATTTCCTCGTCGACCCCCTTCGACCGCTCAAGGGTCAGTGGACCCTGATCGATACACTGCTGGGTTCTTGATGAACCATCCGACTTGCACGACAGGATGTTGCGCGGAGGCGTCAGGCAGACCGTCGTTTTCGGATCGACTGCGCCCGGCACCTCCGGGATGCCGGGGATCGGCGTGTTCTTGCACGGTGGTGCCACCGTCTGCTGCGTGGGGGATTTATTGATGTCCGGGAAGCTCACGCCCTGCATGGCGTCAAGGTGATACAGGTAGCCCCAGTATTCCTGGAAGCCATGCGCGGTCGGCAGTGCGTCGGTGTGATCGCCGAGATGGTTCTTGCCGAACTCGCCGGTGTTGTAGCCGAGATCGAGCAGGAACTTGGCGATCGCGGGGGTGCCGGGCCGCAGATAGGACGGGCTCCCGGGCAGCTGCGGAGGAATCATTCCGGTTCGCAGCGGATGCATGCCGGTGAAGAAGGCATTGCGACCGGCGGTGCAGCTCTGCTCGGCATAGTAATGCGTGAAGATCGCGCCTTCGTTGCCGATGCGATCGATGTTGGGCGTCTCGCCGACCATGAGGCCGCGATGGTAAATGCTCGGCTGGTAGAGGCCGATGTCGTCGCCCATAATGAAAAGTATATTGGGTTTCTGTGCCGGTTGCGCGGTTGCCGGCGTGCTCGCTAACCCGGGCAGCGACATCAACATGGTCGCGCCGAGCAGCGAGGTGCAGGATCTCTTGTACCAATTGAATGTCGTGCGCTGCCTCGCAATCGAAAGCTTGTCGTCGAATACGCAATTCAACATGGCATCGCTCTCCCGTTATGACGTGTTTGAGACACCTCTCCTGATGCACCGAAATCCAAGATGACTTGTGGATGTGTCGACCGGCTCCGCATGCCGCGCAGCCGGCCGGTAGCGCCGGCAGTAATTCGGCGCGCACAAATGCGAGCCGCCTTTGATGACCTTGCGTGGAATCTTGACGTTGGTCGTTCTGGGGTCGTAGCTATCGGCCTCGCGGCCGCCGCGCGGGTTCTCTGGAATGCAGCAGGCTTTCGCAGCGTCGGCTTCATGCCGAGGCGAATACCAGTCTGACGTCCATTCCCAGACGTTGCCGATCATATCGTGCAGCCCATATCCGTTCGGCGGAAACGAGGTGACCGGCGATGTCCTTTCGTACCCGTCATCCCTGGTGTTCTGGCGTGGAAATTCGCCCTGCCAGGTGTTGGCCATGTGACGGCCCTCGGGCGTAAATTCATCTCCCCATGCGAACTCGGCGCCGTCCAGCCCGCCGCGCGCCGCGAATTCCCATTCCGCTTCGGTCGGCAAATCCTTGCCGGCCCATTTTGCGTAGGCGATCACATCGCTGAACGCCACGTGCACGACGGGATGATCGTCCAGCCCACGGATGTCGCTGCCCGGCCCGTAGGGATGCCGCCAGTCCGCGCCTTTGGCGAAGGTCCACCACTGGCTGAAGTCCCGGAGATTGACCGGATGCGCCGGCGGAGAGAACATCAGCGAACCCGCGTAGATCATATGCGGGAGAATTCCGGGATAATCCTTTGGATCGGGCGTGAGTTCGGCAACGGTGACGTGGCCGGTAGCTCTGGCGAATGCCTTGAATTGGCGGTTCGTCACTGGATGGCGATCCATCCAGAACGCATCCACGGTGACGCGGTGAACCGGCGCTTCCTCCGGATAGTGCCGATCCGAACCCATGCGAAACGTGCCGCCCGGCACGTACAGCATCCCCTCACCTGCTGGATGCTGGTACGACTGTCCGGGATCAGGCGACGATGTCGTATCAGCCAGCTTCACGCCGATCTCCCGGACCCGTGCATCATTAGCCTGCGGCGCTACGGAAACGGAACGCCACTCTTCCAGGTTGATCTAGATCAAGAGTTCCGGATTGGCTGTTTCACGCCGGCTCTGGGTCGCTGGCAAGCCTAGCCATGTCCTCGGCCTGGCGACCGCCGCCTCTGGAATACTAGATCGCCCGCACTAGGCGGGCGATGACAACATATTGGTGGTAATTGCGCACCCGACTCTGTGGGCCCGCGTCTCACGCTCCGTTCAGGAATTGAAGCGGGTCAACCGGGCTCGATCCCTTGCGGATTTCGAAGTGGAGCTGTGGCGATGCCACTTCGCCGGATTGACCCGACTTGGCAATGACCTGACCGCGCTTGATGGTATCGCCGCGCTTCACCAACAGCTCACTCGCATGGGCATATGCGGTAACATAGCCGTTGGAGTGCCGGACCAGGACCAGATTGCCGTAACCTTTCAGCTCGTTGCCGGAATAAGCGACGACGCCGTCTTCGGCGGCCTTGACCGGCGTCCCCTCGGGCACCGCGAGGTTGATGCCGTCATTGGACTTGCCGTTGGTCTTGGCGCCGTAGGTCGTGACCACCTTGCCGCGCACCGGCCAGCGGAAGGTCGGCAGCGCGCCGGTGGCTTCCGCAGCCTTCGCCGGCGTGTCCGCGGGCTTCTCTTCGACATTGGCCGTGGCCTGGGCCAGGCGTGCGCTCTGCACGGGGGCGGCAGCGGCCATCTTGGTGGCGGGCGCCGGAGCGGCCGCGACGGGCTGGAGCGTACCTGCAACCGGAGCGGCTGCGACCGGAGCCGCAGCGGGCGCCGCGACGGCGGCGGTCTTGGCACCGGGCACGGTCAGCTTGGTGCCGAGCTTGAGCTTGGCCGACGGGTCGAGGCCGTTGGCACGGGCGAGCTCGGCCGCCGAGATACGGTTCTTGCGCGCGATGCTGGCGAGCGTGTCGCCGCGGTTGACGAAGTGCGTGCTCGGCGGCGCAGCCACGGCCGCAACCGGCTTCGCAGCGGGCACGGCCGCAACGGGCGCCATGGCCGGTGCGGGCGCTGCGGCAGTGGCCGGATGCGGGATGATCAGCTGCTGGCCGGGCGAGAGCGCCCGCGGGCCCTTGTAGCCGT
Source organism: Bradyrhizobium sp. 1(2017) (assembly GCF_011602485.2). NCBI lineage: Bacteria > Pseudomonadati > Pseudomonadota > Alphaproteobacteria > Hyphomicrobiales > Nitrobacteraceae > Bradyrhizobium > Bradyrhizobium sp. 1(2017). The sequence continues at coordinate 4,368,980 of NZ_CP050022.2, forward strand.
TGGCCGCTAGGATCGCCTGCGGCGTGACGTGATAGCGCTTGGCGAGCACGTCGAGCGTGTCGCTGGTGCCGACGATGATCTTGGTTCCACCGGCCGGCTGGGCGGCAGCAACCGAGCGCGGCGGCACGGTGGCCGTGGTCTCCAGATGCGGCTGCGCGGGCGGCGCGTAGGAGCTGACACCGCGCCCGCCTCCGGATACACCGCCACCACCCGAGACGGGGTAGGATTGCGGCGCGGACACCGCCGGCGCAGGCAGGGGCTGGGACTGATAATAGCCGGGCTGTGTCTGCAGCCGCGAATATTGCGGCAGCTCGCGCTGCGGCGGCGGGGCCTGTTGCACCGATCCGGTCTGGTCAGATGCAAAGGGGTTGGAGAAGTTTGACTGGGACAGCCGCGACGACATGTCGGCGCTGCACCCCGCAAAGCTGAAGGAGATCAGCGCCAGCACCGCGACCTGCGGCACACGGCGCGAGTAAAGCAACTCGGCGACGATAGACATGGTTACTCACTCGTACGCAACAGAACTGGTGTTTTAAGTAAACACCCGCCGAGTAAATAACGGCTTAACCCTCCCAATAAGATGTTGGCAGCACAGCCGATCCGGAAATCTACAGCTCCCGCGCCACGCCGGGCAGTGCCGGCACGAAGCGGACCTCGACGAGTTCCTTGCGCTCGATCCCCCTTTCGGAGCGGCTGAGGCGGGTCAGCGTCTGCACGCCCTGATGCGGGCCGACCGGTGCGATCAGGATGCCCCCGATCTCGAGCCGCTCGACCAGGTTTTCGGGAAGCTGCTCCAACGCGGCGGTGACGATGATGCGGTCGAACGGGCCAATATTGGGAGGCAGGTTGAGGCCATCGCCCAGCATCACCTCGACATTGTGACAGGCTATCTTTTCAAGCCTGGCGCGTGCGGTGTCCGCCAGCTTGCGGTAGCGCTCGACCGTGAGCACCTGTCCGGCGAGGCGCGACAGCACGGCGGCCTGATAGCCGGAGCCGGCACCGATCTCGAGCACGCGGTGATGCTTCTGGAGCTGGAGCTGCTCGGTCATGTAGGCGACGACGAAGGGCTGGCTGATGGTCTGCCCGCAGTCGATCGGCAGCGCGCTGTCGCGATAGGCGCCCTCGCGGTCGGCCTCATCGACGAACTGCTCGCGCGGCACTTCCTCCATGGTCCGCAGCACCGCTTGATCGCTGATGCCGCGACGTCTCAACGTGAGCTGAAACATCATCTTTTCGGGTGGGTGCTGATGGGAGGTCATTGCCGCCAATGCTGTCTTGTCGGGTCTGGGAGGTCGCCCGGTCCGGCCGCGAGAATCTTGTTCCTGCTCAGGAACCCATGATACCCTTCACGCAACGCATTTGACCACAAATTGGCTTGCAACGGGCGGGCCGTGATGGCCATTTTCGGGCATCCGTTCGTCGAAACGCGCATTGCGTCGATTCATGTTATCTGCGAACGTTTTTGGGAATGGGCAAGGACTCAACGATGACTGCGACAGGGCTTTCCGGCCGCTCTGTATTCCTCGTCGAAGACGAGGTCATGATCCGGATGATGGTTGCGGACATGCTCGAAGAGCTGGGTTACAAGGTCGCAGCCGAGGCAGGCGACATTACCGAGGCCATGCGGCTCGCCCAGGCGACCGAGTTCGACATCGCCATTCTCGACGTCAACGTCAACGGCAAGGTCATCTCGCCGGTGGCCGATGTCATCAAGGCGAAGGGCTGCCCCTTCATCTTCGCCACCGGCTATGGCTCCTCTGGCCTGCCCGAACAGTACCGCGATCGGCCGGCGCTCCAGAAGCCGTTCCAGCTCGACGCCCTCGGCAAGACCATCGAAGCCGCGCTGCGCGGGGGTTAGGAAATTTCCGTAGCCCGGATGGAGCGAAGCACTACTTCAGCGTCGCGCTCAATTCTTCCGAAAACGCCTCATTGGTGCGATCGAGCCTGAGCGGCGTGACCGAGACGTAGCGCTCGCGCAGCGCCGCGAGATCCGTTCCGTCGGCGGGTGTGTCCATCATCGCCGCGCGCTCGAAACCGATCCAGAAATAGGGATTGCCGCGGCCGTCCTTGCGCTCGTCGACCCTGAGGAAACCGAGATTGCGCTTGCCCTGGCGCGTGACGCGGATGCCCAGCACCTCGTCCGGCGCGCAGGACGGGAAGTTGACGTTAATCACCGTGTCCTTCGGGACGCCGGCGGCAATCACCTTCCGCACGATGTCGGGCCCGAATTTGCGCGCAGTGTCCCACGGCAGCCGATCGCGGGTCTCGACACTGAATTCCTGCGACAGCGCGAACGACGGCAGCCCCAGGATGGTGCCTTCCAGCGCGCCGGCAATGGTGCCGGAATAGACCACGTCCTCGGCGACGTTGCGGCCCTTGTTGACGCCGGACAGCACGGCATCCGGCGGCTTGGCACCCAGGATGTGGCGCGCGCCCATGATGACGCAATCGGTCGGCGTGCCGCGCACGGCGAAGTGCCGCGGGCCCACCTCGCGTAGGCGCAAGGGGTCGTTCAGCGACAGCGAATGCGACACGCCGGACTGGTCGAGCTCCGGCGCCACCACCCAGACGTCGTCGGACAGGGCGCGCGCAATCTCCTCCACGACCTTGAGGCCGGGAGCGTGGATACCGTCGTCATTGGTGCAGAGGATGCGCATGCGAAAGGTCGTTTCCAGAAAAGCGGGTCTGAGCCGTCTTATCCGGCTCTGCCCGATCAGGCAAACCGGCCGATCCTGCCGGCGGCCAGGTTCCCGGCTTTGCTACCGGCGGATGCGCCATTGCGGCAGGAAGCGCGCGAGCCGGCCCTCCGCACGCAGCTGCATCGCCGGCATGGCCGGGCTCACGACGGGCGTTTCGATCACGCCGAGGGCCTCGAATTGCGCGATGATCGGGTCTGGCCCGGATGCCTGCGGAAAGCGTTCGCGCGCCACCGCCAAGGCCTTGTCGAAATCCGCAGCATTGACGCCGGGCTTGGCCCGCCGGCTCTGCACGAGATCATCGTCCCAGAGTCGCGCGATCTCGATGTCGAGCACGCCGCGCAGGCGCTGATCGACGGCCTGGATGCCGGCCCCCGTCACCGCCCACTGTCGGCCGACCCAGAAGATGTCGCGGTGCAAGGCCATGAACGGGGGGTTCGCGTGGACGGGCCGGCAGGATAGCCGGCCGGCCGGTGTTCGCAACCACACGTTTCCAGCGTTTCAGACCGGCAACGCGATTCCTGTCTTGATGCGTTTTCTTGATGCGAACCGGTATCCACTTCGCTCGAAAACGCTTCAGTCGCGCGCGATCACCTTCAGCCCGCCCATATAGGGCTGGAGCACGCTGGGGACCGCAATCGAGCCGTCCTCCTGCTGATAGGTCTCCATCACCGCGATCAGCGCGCGGCCGACTGCGGTGCCGGAGCCGTTCAGCGTGTGCACGAAGCGCGGCTTGCCGTCCGGGCCGCGCGAGCGCGCATCCATGCGCCGTGCCTGGAAGTCGCCGCAGACCGAGCAGCTCGAGATCTCTCGGAACATGCCGCCGTCGCCCTGCCCGGGCATCCAGACCTCGATGTCATAGGTTTTTTGCGACGAGAAACCCATATCCCCTGCGCAGAGCGTCATCACGCGATAATGCAGGTCGAGCTTCTGCAACACCTGCTCGGCACAGGACAGCATCCGCTCCAGCTCGTCCTTGCTCGCCTCGGGCGTCGTGATCGAGACCAGCTCGACCTTGGTGAACTGGTGCTGGCGGATCATGCCGCGGGTGTCGCGCCCGGCGGCGCCCGCTTCTGCGCGAAAGCACGGCGTCAGCGCGGTGAGGCGCATCGGCAATTGCTTCTCGTCGAGGATGGATTCCCGGGCGAGGTTGGTAAGCGACACTTCGGCGGTCGGGATCAGACCGAGACGCTCGGTCTTCAGCCGCTCATGGTCGGGCGCAGCGAGCAGCTCGCCCTTGATGGCCCAGAACTGATCATCCTCAAATTTCGGCAACTGCCCGGTGCCGAACATCACCTCGTTGCGCACCAGAAGCGGCGGATTGATCTCGGTGTAGCCGTGCTCGGTCGTGTGCAGGTCGAGCATGAACTGGCCGATCGCGCGTTCGAGCCGCGCCAGTCCCTTCCTCAGCACGACGAAGCGCGCGCCGGAGAGCTTTGCCGCCGCCTCGAAATCCATATAGCCGAGCGCGGTGCCGAGATCGTCGTGCAGCTTCGGCGCGAAGCTGTAGTTGCGCCTGCTACCGAACACGTGGCGCTGCACGTTGCCGTGCTCGTCGACGCCGTCAGGCACCTCGTCGAACGGGATGTTCGGAATTGCCGATAGCTCCTTCGTCAGCTCCTCGTCGGCAGTTTTCGCGGACGCTTCGAGCTCCGGCATCGTGGTCTTGAGCTCGGCGACCTCGGCCATCAGCTTGGCCGCGCGGGCCTCGTCCTTGGCCTTCTTGGCATCGCCAATTTCCTTCGAGGCTGCGTTGCGCCGTGCCTGCGCCTGCTCCGAGGCGAGGATCGCCGCACGCCGCTTCTCGTCGATCGCGAGCAGCGACGCCGACATCGGCTTCAGGCCGCGCCGTGCGAGGCCGGCGTCGAAGGCTTGCGGATTGTCGCGGATCGATTTGATGTCGTGCATGGCAATGGTCCTGGATCGGCGCGCAAATAGTCGACGTTTATGCCGACAATTCACATTGGCGCCTCCCCTAGCACAGCTGTCATCATCCGCGAAGGCGGATGATCCAGTATTCCGGAAACGGCAGTGATTCCACGATGGGCCCCGGCGTACTGGATTCCCCGCTCCAGTGCGCAATCGCGCACAAGGCGGGAATGACACCGAAGATGAGCCGCCCTATTCCGCCGGTTTGGCCGGCGTTGACACGTCGGTGCCGGTGGCCGCCCGCGAGGCCGCGACCCTCTTCTCCACCATGCCCACCGCGATGATCGAGCCCTCGTAGAGCGCCATCAGGGGAAACGCGAGGGAGCACTGGCTGAGCACGTCGGGCGGCGTCAGCACGGCTGCGATGACGAAGGCGATGACGATGAAATAGCGGCGCTTCTCGCGCAGCATCTTCGAGGTGACGATGCCGATGCGTCCGAGTAACGTCAGGATCACCGGAAGCTGGAAGGCGATGCCGAAGGCGAAGATCAGCGACATCATCAGCGAGAGATATTCGCCGACCTTGGGCAGGAGCTGGATCTGCGCGGTCTCGTCGCTGCCGGCCTGCTGCATGCCGAGCGAGAAACGAACCAGCATCGGCAGCACAACGAAATAGACCAGCGCTGCGCCCAGCACGAAGAAGACCGGGGTCGCGACCAGATACGGCAGGAACGCCTGCTTCTCGTGCTTGTAGAGCCCGGGCGCGACGAACTTGTAGATCTGCGTCGCAATGATCGGGAACGAGATGAAGCCGGCGCCGAACAGCGCGAGCTTGAGCTGGGTGATGAAATACTCCAGCAGCGCCGTGTAGATGAACTTGGAGTTCTCGGGGCCCGCGATCCACACGAACGGCCAGACCAGCACGTTGTAGATCTGCTTGGCGAAGAAGAAGCAGAAGATGAAGGCAATGCCGAAGCCGAGCAACGCCTTGATCAGCCGCGACCGCAGCTCGATCAAATGGTCCATCAAGGGGGCTTTGCTGGCCTCGATATCGGCGTCGGTCATGACGCTTTGGCGTCCTTGATCGCCTCGGATGGCGCGGTGTCCTGCGCAACCTGCGCCTGCTCGACCTCGCGGGTGATCGCGAGTGGCTCGTTCGCGGCCGCATGGGCCTCGGCTTCCATGAACGTCGCGGGCGTTGGAGCTTCCGGAGTGGTCGGCGTCGTCGGCGCTTCACTCGAAGTCGTCGGCGCTTCACTTGAAGTCGTCGGCGCTTCGCTTGAAGTCGCCAACGGTTCGACAGCGCTGCTGGCGGAAGTCTCGGCGGGCTTGTCGAGCGCATCGACGCGCAACGCGTCACTGACGTCCTTCTGGAGCGAAGTCAGCGGATTGTTGCTGGCGAAGCCGGTCGCGGCTTCCTTGACCTCGTCGAAGCTCTTCTTGAGGTCGGCCATCTCGGCCTCGCGCATGGCTTCCTGGAACTGGCCCTGGAATTCGGCGGCCATCTTGCGGGCCTTGCCCATCCACTGCCCGACCATGCGCAGCACACCCGGCAGCTCTTTCGGGCCGATGGCGATCAGGGCCACGACCCCGATCAGGACCAGTTCACTCCACCCGATGTCGAACATGAGGTCTTCCGTTCACGCGAAGCCGCAGCCGGCCCAATCCCTTGCGCGCAGGATCGGGCCGCTACCCGCGTCTCGCGTGCTCTCTGGCTCAGACGGCCTTGCTGCCGACGTCGGACCGTGCCGCGGTCGGCGCGGCATTGTTGTGCTCGATGGACTTGGCAGGCTCCTGCTTCTCAGCGGGCTTGTCGTCGTCCTGCATGCCCTTCTTGAACGCCTTGATGCCCTGCGCCACGTCGCCCATCAGATCCGAAATCTTGCCGCGGCCGAACAGCAGCAGGACCACTGCGATCACCAAGATCCAGTGCCAAATGCTGAGTGAACCCATCCTGCAACCCTCCAAACGCGCATGGCCGGGGACCCGACCGATCTTCCCCGAAACCTAGGCTCGGCAGGCCTCAAAAACAAGGACCAAGGCAGCGCCAATTCGCTGTTGGCACTACGTAATCTTGCTAGTGTTAACCGGTCGCAGGGCTGATGAACGGACGGGCGTCACGCCTCGGTGCCGCCCTCGCCGCCCCCTTCATTGCCGCCGTCCGGGGTCTCGGGCTCGACTGCAGGCGCGAGCGCGAGATCGAGCTCGTCGCCCGGTTCCAGCGGATCCTCGTCTTCACGCAGCGCCGGGTCATCGGACGGCGTCGGCACGCTGAAACCGGTCGGCAGGCGCGAATCCAGCAGCCCTGTGCCCTTCAACTCTTCGAGACCGGGCAGATCCCCGAGCTGTTCCAAGGTGAACTGCGACAGGAAGTCCTCGGTGGTTCCGAAGGTCAAGGGTCGGCCGGGCGTCTTGCGACGTCCGCGCGGCTTGATCCAGCCGGTCTCCAGCAGCACGTCCAGCGTGCCCTTCGAGGTGACGACGCCGCGGATCTCTTCGATCTCGGCGCGCGTCACCGGCTGGTGATAGGCGATGATCGCCAGCACCTCGATCGCGGCGCGCGACAGGCGGCGGGTCTCGGTGCTCTCCCGGGTCATGAGCCAGGCGAGGTCGCCGGCGGTGCGGAAGGTCCATTTGTTGGCAACGCGCACGAGGTTCACGCCGCGCGAGGCATAGTCGGCCTGGAGCTGCTCGAGCGCCGCCTTGACGTCGACACCATCAGGCATCCGCTTGGCCAGCGTCGCGGTATCCAGCGGTTCACTCGAAGCGAACAGCAGCGCTTCCAGCAGCCGCAATTCCTCGGGACGTGCCTGGGATTCGTTCTCCATCGGCTCGGCCTCTTCTACCCGCACTTCAGCCAGGCTTGCCATGGCAGATTCTCCTTCTTGCACTTAACCGACCGGCGCATCGGGCGCAGGAGCTGCGTCCGGAACCGGTTTGGGACGCCCCTTCCGGAAATAGATGGGCGCAAACGCCTCTTTCTGGTTCAGCTCGAGCTGACCCTCGCGCACCAATTCGAGTGCGGCCGCGAAGCTCGAGGCGAACACCGTCGCGCGCTGCGTCGGATCGGCGACGTGGCGGATCAGGAAGTCGTCGAGAACACCCCAATCGTCCTGTTCGCTGATGCTGCCGACCAGCCGCTCCAGCGTGGCGCGCGCCTCGGCAAGCGACCACACCGTGCGCTTGGCCAGATGCACGCTCGCCAGCACGCGCGACTGGCGCTGCGCCGCATAGGCGGTGAGCAGGTCGTACAGCGTCGCGGTGTATTTCGGATGCTTGATCTCGGCGATCTGCTCCGGCTCGCCGCGCGGAAAAATGTCGCGCAGCAATTGCTGCCTGTTCATCAGACGGTTGGCGGCTTCGCGAATGGCCTCCAGCCGGCGCAGGCGGTTGGCGAGCGCCGTCGCCATCTGTTCCGCGCTCGGACCTTCCGCACTCGGCGGCTCCGGCAGCAGCAGGCGCGACTTCAGGAAGGCGAGCCAGGCCGCCATGACGAGGTAATCGGCGGCAAGCTCCAGCCGGATTTTCCGCGCCGCTTCGATGAAATGGAGGTACTGGTCGGCCAACGCCAGGATCGAAATCTTGGCGAGGTCGACCTTCTGCTGCCGCGCCAGCGCGAGCAAGAGGTCGAGCGGGCCCTCATAGCCCTCGACGTCCACGACCAACGCCGGCTCACCCTCGGCAAGCTCTGCGGGCCGCCCGGTTTCAAACGATAGGATTTCTGCGGTCATGCCGATGCCGTGTTTGCCCGTGCGATCAATGCGTCCAGCTCAGTGCGCGCGGCCGCCCGGTCGAACGGCTGCGGCGGCTTGCGTACGGCGAGCGCGGCTTCCGCCCGCTCCAGTGCCTTGCCGGACAGTTCAGGTGTCTGGCCGGCGACGTCGCGCATCTCCTCGATGTTGCCGTTGCAATGCAGGGCTATGTCGCAGCCAGCCGCGAAGATGGCGCGGGTCCGCTCGGCGATATTCCCCGACAGCGCGTTCATCGACACGTCATCACTCATCAACAAACCCTGGAACCCGATTGCGCCGCGAATCACGTCAGCAATCATTGTCGCAGATGTCGTCGCCGGATGGGCGGGGTCGACCGCGCTAAACACAACATGTGCAGTCATGGCCATCGGCAGGTCCGACAGCGGCTTGAACGCCGCAAAATCGGTGCGTTCGAGTTCGTCCTTGGGTGTATCGACCGTCGGCAGCTTGAAATGGGTGTCGGCAGTTGCCCGGCCATGACCTGGGATATGCTTGAGAACCGGCAGCACGCCGCCCTGCTCCAGCCCGTCGGTGACCGCGCGTGCGATCGCCGCGACCTTGCCTGGCTCGGTGCCATAGGCCCGGTTCCCGATAACCGCATCGGCGCCCGGCACCGGCACGTCAGCCAGCGGCAGGCAATCCACGGTGATGCCGAGATCGGCAAGATCGGCCGCGATCAGGCGGGCGCTCAAGCGTGCCGCGGTGAGCCCGAGCGCCGAATCAGTGTCGTACAAATTCGCGAATACGGCCCCCGGCGGATAGACCGGCCAGTGCGGCGGCCCGAGCCGTTGCACCCGTCCGCCCTCCTGATCGATCAGGACAGGGGCGTCGGCGGCACCCGCAACCGACCGCAATTCCGCAACCAATGCAGCAACTTGAGCCGGTGTCGCGACGTTGCGCTTGAACAGGATGAAGCCCCATGGGCGTTCGGCGCGGATAAACTCCCGCTCGGCGGCGGTCAGTTCCGTTCCGGATACGCCGGTAATGAAGGCCCGCGTGCTCATAACGGCCGATTAACCCTGACCCGCGAGGGGGTCAAGGAAACGGCCATTAATTCCTCTGGACGAAGCAGGCAGACAGGCCTGCAGACTTCAGGCTGTTGCAGGCCTGCGTCGCCTCTTCGGCCGAGCCATAGGGTCCGGCGAAGGCGCGGTAGACGACGCCCTTGCCTTTGTCGGTGAGATCGACGCGCTTGATCACCGGCGAGCGCGAGCCGAGCACGCTGCCATACTTGCTCTGGAGCACCCGGTAGGATGCGGCGGCACTGTCCTCGCTCTGCTGCGAGGAGATCTGCACGATGTAGCCGCCACCGCCGCTGCTGGCGGGCGCGATCTGAGTGGGAGTGGTCGCAGCCATCCGCTGCGGCGGCTCGGCCGCCGGCATCGAGTGCGGCGCCAGCGACATCGGCTGGGCGCTGGCATTGGCCGAGATCGGCGGGTTGCGTGGCGCGATCGGTGCGGGCGGCGTCACCACCGGCTTGGGCGCCGTTGCCGTTGCCGTTGCCGTTGCCGGCTTGGCGGCAGCCGATTGCGGCGTCGTGCCATCGGTCTGATCACCCTTCACGGCGACCGTCCTGATCGGGCGCGGCGAATTGTTCGGCAGGGTGCCGTTGGTCGCGGCGGCCGCTCCCGCGCCCGGCGGCGGGACCGCCGACGGCGAGACGCTCGCCACCGACGGCGGATTCGCATTCTGATTCAGCGGCGGGAAGACCACGCGAGGACCGCCCGCCCTGGCGTTGACGTCGACAGGCGCCTCCTCGCGCGGCACGATCTTCTCGGTGCCGTCGCCGGTCACCATGCGATCCGGCACCTTGGCCGAGGAGTCCGTCGGCGCCGGCACGATCTTGGTCGGCGTATTGTCAGCCTTGATGATCGGCGGCTCGCCGCTGCGGGGCGAACCCACATAGGACTTGTAGGCAAAGGCCGCGCCGGTCCCGACCACCGCAAGGGCCAGGATGGCCGCAACCGTCATCATGCCGCCGCGCTGCTTCGTCGGCTCTTCGTGTTCGGCATCGGGATAGTCGTTCTGGTAGGCGTAGGGATCGTCCGGGTAGGCCGGATCCCGCTGGTAGTCCTGCTCGCCCGCCTCGAGCCGACCATAGAGCGCATCGTCGTAGCGCGACGGATCGGGCTGCGGATACGACTCTTGATAGGCCTGCTCCTGATGCGCCTGACCGTGCGGCTGGTAGGCCTGGGCCTGATAAGCCCGATCCTGATAAGCGTGATCCTGATAGGCCTGATCTTGCTGGATCCGGGACTGACGAAAATCCGGCTCCGGCGCGGGCGCCGGCGGCTGGGCCGAATAGCGATGCAATGGATGAACCGGGTTCACGGAGACGGGATAGTCAGGCTCCGGCGCGGGTGCCGGTTGCGGCTGCACATTGGCGCGCCGCATCCATGAGGGCGGTCCGGGCTGCGGCGGAGCCTGCTCGACATAATCCTGCCGATCGTCGTCCTGGCGATAATCGTGTTCCTGATAGCCCTGGCTGGGCGCTGCGGCTGGCCGCCCCTGCGCTGCAAAAAACGGATCAGTCTGTCCGATCAGGCGGGCGAGCTCGGCCAAGGGATCGTTGTCCGCTCTTCCATGCTGATCGCTGCCGCGACCGTGGTCATCGGAGGAAAACGGTCTGTCGTGATATCGTTCGGCCATCGTGATGATGCGTCCCTTCGGGAAAGCCGCGCGCCCCTCGACCAAGGCACGGCCTTCGACCCACAAGGCTTTCAACCAAGTCTAAGCGATCCGGCTTCTGCCGGTTACCCCCGAATTCCTCTTAAGTAGTTCGCCCCAAACTACCGCATCTCGTCCGGGGCATGGACGCCGAGGATGGCGAGGCCCGATGCCAGGACCGAGACGACGCCCTGGACCATCGCCAGCCGCGCCTTTGTAAGATCTGCATCATTATTGATAATGAAGCGTAAATAGGGCAAATCGCGCCCCTTCGTCCAAAGTGCATGAAATTCGCTGGCTAAATCATAGAGATAAAAGGCAATTCGGTGCGGCTCGTGCGCCGTGGCGGCGGCTTCCAGCATGCGCGGATAAATTGCGAGGCGCTTGAGAAGATCGAGTTCGACCGGATCCGACAACCGCTCCACGGCCGACTCGCGCAACCAGGCGATCCGCTCGCCCGCATCCTCAGGCAGTTCCGGGAACACCTCGGCCCGTGCATTGCGGAAGATCGAGTGACCGCGGGCATGGCCGTACTGGACGTAGAACACCGGGTTGTCGCGCGACTGCTCCATGACCTTGGCGAGGTCGAAATCGAGCACCGCGTCGTTCTTGCGGTACAGCATCATGAAGCGAACGGCGTCCTGGCCGACCTCATCCACCACCTCACGCAAGGTGACGAAGTCCCCGCTCCGCTTGGACATTTTCACCGGCTCGCCATTCCGCAGCAGCTTGACGAGTTGCACGATCTTGACGTCGAGCGCGCCCTTGCCTGACGTCGTCGCCTTCACCGCCGCCTGCATGCGCTTGATGTAGCCGCCATGATCGGCGCCCCAGACGTCGATCATCTCCGCAAAGCCACGGTCGAACTTGTTCTTGTGGTAGGCAATGTCGGAGGCGAAGTAGGTGTAGGAATTGTCCGACTTGATCAGCGGACGATCGACATCGTCGCCATAGGCGGTCGCCTTGAACAGCAACTGCTCGCGATCTTCCCAATCCTCGACCGGCGCGCCCTTCGGCGGTGGCAGACGCCCTTCGTAGATGTCGCCCTTGGCGCGCAGGAAGTCGATGGTCTCGGCAACTTTGTTGTTGCCGGTCTCGATCAGTGAGCGCTCGGAGAAGAACACGTCGTGGCGGATGTTGAGCGCGGCGAGATCGTCCTTGATCTCGTCCATCATCATCGCGATCGCCTTGGCGCGCACCGTCGGCAGCCATTCAGTCTCGCTCATCGCGAGGAGCTTGTCGCCGTGCTCTTTCGCCAGCGCAGCACCGACCGGCTTGAGGTAGTCGCCGGGATAGAGCCCTTCCGGGATCGCGCCGATGTCCTGTCCCAGCGCCTCGCGGTATCTGAGGAACGCGGAGCGGGCGAGCACGTCGACCTGGGCGCCGGCGTCATTGATGTAATATTCGCGCGTGACGTCGTGGCCGCCGAACTGAAGCAGGCTGGCCAGCGCGTCGCCGAACACGGCGCCGCGGCAATGGCCGACATGCATCGGCCCCGTGGGATTGGCCGAGACGTATTCGACATTGACCTTGGAGCCGCCGCGGACGCGGCCGTAATCGGCCCCCTCGCGCAGCACCGTGCGCAGCGCCTCGGCCCAGGCGGCCGGCTTCAGCGTCAAATTGATGAAGCCGGGGCCGGCGACGTCGACCTTGGCGATCAGCGCATCGGCGCGCATCCGCTCGGCGATCTGCTCGGCAAGATCCCGGGGCTTTGCCTTGGCTTCTTTCGCAAGCACCATCGCGGCGTTGGTCGCCATGTCGCCATGGGAAGCGTCACGCGGCGGCTCGACCACCACGCGCGAGAAATCGATGCCCTCAGGCCAGTTGGCTTCCACGGCCAGCGTACGGCAGGCGGCGTGCACACGCGCGAGCACGTCGGCGAACAAATGCAGGGATGAGGATGTGTCGGGCATGGCCGCCGCCTAACGCAAATCCGGGGTCGAGTCAAAGAGCCGCTGGTGCTCGGTCAGGGCGAAACGGTCGGTCATTCCGGCAATGAAATTGCCGATCCGGCGGGCCCGGTCGCCCTCATTGTCCGCCTCGGCACCCAGCAGCCATTCCGGCGGCAGTTCGGCCGGCACTTTCAAATATTTCGCGAACAGATCGAACAGGATCTGCTCCGCCTCCCCCATCACCCGCATCACCCGCTTGTGGCGGTACATGTGCTGGTACAGGAAGCGCTTGATGGCGGCCTCCTCCTCGGCGACCTCGGCGGGGAACGCGATCAGCGCCTTGCTTTGCTGCCGGACGTCCTGGGCCGATTGCGGCTTGAGCGCCGCAAGGTTCTTCTGCGCCTCGGTGAACACGGTGCCGATCAAGTGCGAGATCAGCTCGCGCACCAGCTCAGCCCCGCGCCTGAGGTCTTCGAGATCGGGGTAATGCGCTGAGGTCTCGGCGATGATCTCCGCGGTGAGCGGCATGACCTTGAGATCGTCGAGGTGGAACAGGCCGGCGCGCAGGCCGTCGTCGATGTCGTGGGCGTCATAAGCGATGTCGTCGGCGATCGCGGCGACCTGCGCCTCGAGCGAGGCGAAGCTCCACAATTCGAGATCGTAGGTCTTGATGTAGTCGGAGATCCCGACGGGAATGCCGTGCTCACGATAGCGCGCGGTCGGCGCGCCACTGCGATCGGTCAGCGGGCCGTTATGCTTGACGATGCCCTCCAGCGATTCCCAGGTCAGGTTCAGACCGTCGAACTCGGGATAGCGGTGCTCCAGCGCGGCGACGACCCGAAGGGTCTGGGCGTTGTGGTCGAAGCCGCCAAACTCCTTGAGGCAGGCGTCAAGCGCCCGCTCGCCGGCATGGCCGAACGGCGGATGGCCGAGATCATGGGCGAGTGCCAGCGTTTCGGTAAGGTCCTCGTCCAGGCCGAGCTGCCGCGCCAGCGCGCGGGCGATCTGCGCCACCTCCAGCGAATGGGTCAGCCGCGTCCGATAATGGTCGCCCTCATGGAACACGAACACCTGAGTCTTGTACTTCAGGCGGCGGAACGCGGTGGAATGGATCACCCGGTCGCAATCCCGCCGGAACGGGCTGCGGGTCCGGCTCGGGGGCTCGACGACCAGCCGGCCGCGGCTGCGATCGGGGTCGCAGGCATAGGGCGCACGGGGGGCAGCCATTCCGACGGACACGGCGAATTTAGTCCCTATCCATTTGATTCTGCGTATGGTGGCACTTAACTATGTCGGGCACGGGATACCAAATGAATTGGCCAAGTGAACCTGCCAAGTGAACCTGCCAAGTGAATTTGGTATGACCGCGGGACGATCGGAGACGAGCCATGACGACTGACGTGACCATCAGCGACCGCGCCGCACGCCGGATTGGGGAGATCCTCAAGGGCGAAGGCACAGGCGCGATGCTGCGCATCTCCGTCGAAGGCGGCGGCTGCTCAGGCTTCCAGTACAAGTTCGACATCGACCGCGCCCGGACCGACGACGATCTCGTGATCGAGCAGGACAATGCGGTCGTGCTGGTCGATTCCGCCTCGCAGCCGTTCCTTGCGGGATCGCAGGTCGATTTCGTCGACGACCTGATCGGCGCTTCGTTCCGCGTCAACAACCCCAACGCCACCGCCTCGTGCGGCTGCGGGACCAGTTTCTCGGTCTAAGCGCCGGTCGCCTGCTTTTCCTCGTCCGTCCACTCCACCTCGAGCGGCATCAGCACCGGCTGAAGCGGTGCGTCGTCCGACATGACGTAGCCGTCCAGCGCGCGCAGGAGTGCCGCGATCAGCGCGGGCTTGCGCAGCGGCTTGGCGAGGAAGTCCGACATGCCGGCTTCGCGACTGATCCTGATGTCCTCGGGGAAGGCGTTCGCGGTGAGCGCGACGATCGGCAAGCTTTCGTAGCTCGCGCCCTGCGCGCGGATCGCGCGGGTGGCGGCCAGTCCGTCCATGTCGGGCATGCGCACGTCCATCAGCACGACATCGTAATCGCCGTCCGAGGCTGCAGCGACCGCTTGCAGGCCGTCGGTGACGACGCGAAGCTCAATGTCGAAGGCACCCAGCATCTTGCTCACGACCATGCGGTTGACGGCGTCGTCCTCCGCGACCAGCACTCTCAAGGGCCGATCGAGGCCGGCGATACGGGTCTTCAGCTCCTCGGCTTCATCGTGGCCAGCATCGTGATCGGACGCCGCGGACGAGCTCCAGGGCAGCACCAGCGTGAAGCGGAAGGTTGACCCCTCGCCCGGCGTCGAGGTGACGCCGATGGTCCCGCCCATCTGCTCGATGATGCGCCTGCTGATCGCAAGGCCAAGGCCGGTGCCGCCGAAGCGGCGGCTGATCGAGGCGTCCGCCTGGGCGAAATCGCTGAAGAGCTGGCCGAGCTTTTCGGGGGCGATGCCGATACCGCTGTCGGTCACCGTCCATTCGACGGTCGCCAGCAGATCGCGGCGCGCCTGGCAGGTCACCGAGACCGTCACCTCGCCTTCGTCGGTGAACTTCACCGCATTGGACACGAGATTGAGCAGCACCTGGCGGATGCGCACGACGTCGCCGCGCAGCATCGGCGGCAGGTTCGGGTCGAGCTCGACCCTGACCGCCAGTCCCTTGCTCTTGGTGCTCGCCCGCCCCACGGCCGCGACGGCTTCGACCAGCGTCTGCGGCGCAAAGTCGATCGCCTCGAATTGGAAGCGGCCCGCCTCGAGCTTGGACAGATCGAGGATGTCGTTGAGGATGCGCTGGAGATTGTCGCCGGACTCGCGGATCGTGGTGACCGCCTCGCGCTGCTCCGGATCGAGCTTGGTCTCCAGCAGTATGCTGGCGAGCCCGAGCACGCCGTTCATCGGCGTGCGGATCTCATGGCTCATCACTGCGAGGAAGTCGGACTTGGCGCGGCTCTCGGCCTCGGCCTTTTCCGCGCGCCAGCGTTCGGTCACGTCGCGGCCGAAGCCGCGATAGCCGAGGAATTGACCGTCGCGATCATAGGCCGGCTTCGCCGTCAGCGACCACAACCGCGCCTCGCCGCCGGCGACGACCTTGATGTTCATCTCGTGCAACGGCTCGGCCTGCTCCATCAGGCCGACGATATTGTAAGCGGCCGTCTTGTCCTCGGGGCAGAGCATGTCGAGCACGTCGGCGAATTGCGATCCCTTCAGGAGCGGGAGCGGCAGCTGCGCCACAGCGGCGAAGCGTTCGGGCACGTCGACCAGATGCCCGTCGGCATCGGTCTGCCACAGCCAGTCGCTGGCGTTCTCCTGAAAGTCCTTCAGCAGCAGCGAGATGATCTCGGTCTGCCGCTCTAGCTCGAGCTGGGCCTTGAGATTGCCCAGGAAGAGATTGCCCTGGGAGACGATGTTGCGCGCCATGAAGAACGCGAACAGCAGCAGGAACACGGAGGTCACGAGATACGGTCCGGCGCCGCACAGGAGCAGCGCGCCGGCGCAGGCGATCGTCATCGTGGCGAGATAGACGAGGCCGGCCCGGGGAAAGGCCGATAGCGTGAACGCGCCGCCGGACATCATGCCGACCATCAGGCAGGCCAGGATGAGCTGGCTGGTCGGTTCGATGCGGCTAAACAGCGCCAGCGGCAGCGTGCCCCAGATCGCGGCGAAGAAGAACGCCTGTCGCAGCATCTGCCGCGCGGCGCGGCCTGAAGCCTCCTGCGGCGGATTCCGATGCGACCGCTGCCACGAGCGCACTGCGAGCGAGGCGGCGACGGCGAGCGTCATGCCCCAGATCGCGAGGAAGTCGTTCCAGCCCCTGCCCCAGAACAGGATCAGCACGACGGCGACGTTGAGCATGGTCACGGCCATCGTGACCGGGATCAGCTGCCTCACCGCGTCGATCTGCTTGGCGCGGATGCGCCGCAACTCGCGCTCGCTGAGATCGGCGGTCAGCCCGTCCTCGATCTCGAAGCCGCCGAGCCAGTACAGGAACGCGCCGACCAGACCGTCGCGCGGCTCAGTTCGCGTCATGGATTTGTCCGGCCATCCCATCCGTGGAACCTTTTCGCCCATCCATGGCCCGGCGCGCGCTTAAGGCGGGTTAATTTTGTGGGAGATTTTGCGGCGTCCTTGACGGGCGCGTTGGCAGTTTGTTCTAACCAAGACCCCTGCCCGGAGCCCGCCGACATGCCCATCAGAGTAGCCACCTGGAACGTGAACTCGGTTCGGCAGCGGATCGACCTGCTCCTGACCTGGCTCAGGGAATGCCAGCCGGACATCGTCTGCCTGCAGGAGATCAAATGCGTCGACGAGGCCTTTCCGCGGCTGGAGATCGAGGCACTCGGCTACAATGTGGTGACGCACGGGCAGAAGACCTTCAACGGCGTCGCCCTGCTCTCTAAGCTCCGGTTCGACGAGACCAAGTCGGGCCTCGCCGGCGACGACGAGGACGCCCATGCCCGCTTCCTCGAAGGCGTGGTGACCCTCAAGCGAGGCGTCTTGCGGATCGCCTGCCTCTATCTGCCCAACGGCAATCCGGTCGGGACGGAGAAATATCCCTACAAGCTCAAATGGATGTCGCGCCTTCTTGAGTACTCGAAGGAACGCCTTAAGACCGAGGAGCCGCTGATCCTCGCCGGCGACTTCAACGTCATCCCGCATGCCCGCGACGTCCACAACCCCGCCGCCTGGACCGAGGACGCCCTGTTCAAGACCGAGACGCGCGAGAGCTTTCAGTCCCTGCTCGGGCTCGGCCTAACGGACGCCTTGCGCGCCGTCACCGACGAGCCAGGGCTCTACACCTTCTGGGATTACCAGGCCGGCGCCTGGCAGAAAAACCACGGCCTGCGGATCGACCATTTGTTGCTGTCGCCGCAGGCCAGCGACAAGCTCGCCAATGTCGGCATCGACAGCTATGTGCGGGCTTGGGAGAAGCCGTCGGACCACGTGCCGGTGTGGGCGGATCTGGATCTCGAGGCGGCTTGAGGCCGCCTCTGCTGATCACTCCCGACGGCCCTGCACCCACTGCTCCAGCATTTGCAGGGCCATGGCGCGGTCGTCGTCGGAGGCCTTGGCGAAGGCCCGGTTGTAGCTTTCCTTGATCCAGCTTTCTTCGGCTCCGGCGCTGTCACGCGCCAGGGTCAGCCACATCAGGCCGCGCGCGGCCTGTCGCGGCAGCCGATCGCCGTTGAACAGCATCTGGCCGAGCAGCGCCTGGGCCTGATGCTGGCCCTTCTGGGCCGCGAGGCCGAGCCAGCGCGCGCCGTAGCGGAAATCCTCGCGCGAGGCATCCGGCGTCTTCAGGTACAGGCGGGCCAGATCGTACTGCGCGTCCGCGTTGCCGAAATAGGACGCCGCATAGGAGAACATCTCCCGCGCCCGGTCCGGATCCGACTTGACCTTGGAGTTCGGGATGCCGCTGAGATAGTAGCGGCCGAGCGCGACGAAGGCGTTGGCCACGATCTGCGCCTGCGGCGCCGACGGGCTATCCTCGGCATGCGCGTTGGCGATGCGGCTGAAATATTCGAAGGCGCGCAGATCGTCCTGGGCGACGCCGTCGCCATTGGCGTACATGCGGCCGAGCTTCCACTGCGCGATGGGGTGACCGCCCTCGGCGGCATATTGCAGCGCACTGAGCGAGGTTTCCTGGGTGGCGACCGCCGGCGGAACTTTGGTGCGGACCGCAGCCGCAGCGCCCGGCAGGTTGGTCACGACGGGGATGGTCGCGTCCTTGTTGACCGGCGCGCCGTCAAACGCGAGCGCCGGCGCGGCCAGCGCAGCAGCCCCCAACACAAACGCAACTATGGCACGCCTAGATGTCCGCATAGCACTGTTTCTCGTGCGCGCCGCCCGGATGGGTTACTGCCCCACCGACCGCTGGTCCAACCTGCTGAGCATATTTCCAAAGCGCACCCGACGTATGGTTAGTCGCGCGAGCGCTCCATTTGGTCTTGCGTTGGGCGAGCTCCTGGTCGCTCAATTTTACGTTAAGAGTACCGGCGACGGCGTCGATCTCGATGATGTCGCCATCCTCGAGCAGCCCGATCGGGCCGCCGATCGCGGCCTCGGGGCCGACATGGCCGATGCAGAAGCCCCGGGTGGCGCCCGAGAAGCGGCCGTCGGTGATGAGCGCGATCTTGCCGCCCATGCCCTGGCCGGTCAGCGCTGCGGTGGTCTGGAGCATTTCCCGCATTCCCGGGCCGCCCTTGGGCCCCTCGTAGCGGATCACGATGACTTCGCCTTCGCGGTAGGTCCGGTTCTGGACGGCCTCGAATGCATCCTCCTCACGGTCGAAGCACCTGGCCGGACCGGTAAACCTGAGGTTGGACATTCCCGCGACTTTCACGATCGCACCTTCTGGCGCCAAATTGCCCTTCAGACCCACCACACCGCCGGTGACGGTGATCGGCTTGTCTGCCGGGTGCACCACGTCTTGGTGCGGATTCCACTTAACGCTTTTGAGGTTTTCGGCGATCGTTCGACCGGTGACCGTAATGCAGTCGCCGTGGAGAAATCCGTTGTCGAGCAGCGTCTTCATCAGAAGCGGTATGCCACCTACTTCAAACATGTCTTTGGCGACATAACGGCCGCCCGGCTTCAAATCCGCGACATATGGTGTCTTTTTGAAGATTTCGGCGACGTCGAACAGATCGAACTTGATGCCGGCCTCATGCGCGATCGCCGGCAGGTGCAGTGCAGCATTGGTCGAGCCGCCGGATGCCGCAACGACGGCGGCCGCATTCTCCAGCGCCTTGCGGGTGACGATGTCGCGCGGCCGGAGGTTTTGAGCGATCAGGTCCATGACCTTCTCGCCCGCAGTCATGCAAAACGCGTCGCGGATTTCGTACGGTGCCGGGGCACCCGCCGAGTACGGCAGCGCAAGGCCAATCGCCTCCGAGACCGTCGCCATGGTGTTGGCGGTGAACTGGGCGCCGCAGGCGCCCGCCGACGGGCACGCCACGCGCTCGATCTCGTCGAGATCCTCGTCGGACATGGCGCCGACCGAATGCTTGCCGACGGCCTCGAACATGTCCTGGACGGTGACCTGCTGCCCACGGAAATTGCCGGGCAGGATCGAACCGCCATAGATGAAGATCGAGGGCACGTTGAGGCGGACCATCGCCATCATCATGCCCGGCAGCGACTTGTCGCAGCCGGCAAGTCCGACGAGGGCATCATAGGCGTGGCCACGCACGGTCAGCTCAACCGAGTCGGCGATGCATTCGCGCGACGGCAGCGAGGAGCGCATGCCGTCGTGGCCCATCGCGATGCCGTCGGTCACGGTGATGGTACAGAATTCACGCGGCGTGCCGCCGGCCGACGCGACGCCCTTCTTCACGGCTTGCGCCTGGCGCATCAGGGCGATGTTGCAGGGTGCAGCTTCATTCCAGCACGAGGCGACGCCGACGAAGGGCTGGTGGATCTGGTCGGTGGTCAGCCCCATCGCGTAGAAATAGGACCGATGGGGCGCGCGCGCGGGGCCTTCCGTCACGTGGCGGCTCGGCAGCCTCTGCTTGATGTTGGTCTTCGCGTCCATCGCAAACCAGTTTCCCAGCTCAACCCTTTCAGACCCGAAAAATCAGAGCCAAGATTTGAATCGACCTTGGGATTTCCCGTCGCCTCGAGGACTTGCCGTTGCCCTAGAACCTTAGAGCGATTTTATTCATGGTCGGGTGTGGCTAAAAAGCGGCGGCGATACGAACAGCCGGTGATGAGGGTTAAATCCGAACCGGGTGTTGCAGAGACAACACGATCGTTACCGGGAAGACACGGATTAGCCTACTTGGATACCTTGAGATTCGCCACTTGAGGTTTTGATGTCGACAAATTGCGCCCGACATTTGTCTCAGTGAGGCGCCGGCCCCACTGAGTCGCCCGGCACCTACAGGTAGCGGGCGTGATCAGATCGTCACCGCTCGACAGAGCAAGGCGGATCATCGTCGTTCGCTCCCGCGTCCCCGACAAGCTGGCGCAGGCGGAGTTGAGGGCGATCGGTATCTGCAGAGAGATGGGCCCCGGCTCTGCAGCGCACCGTCGAAGGGACGCAGCGCTGCGTCCGGGGCGCGAGAGCGGAGTGTGGAGCAAGCTCTCTCCGCGTCGTCATTGCGAGCGCAGCGAAGCAATCCAGAGTCTTCCGGGGAGGGATTCTGGATTGCTTCGTCGCAACGGCTCCTCGCAATGACAGAGTATGAGGCGATCGTTGGCTCTCCAAACTCCACTGTCATTCCCCGCCTTGTGCGCAATTGCGCACTGGAGCGGGGAATCCAGTACGCCGCGGCCTCTTGGTTCGATCACAAGCGCTTCTGGAATACTGGATCGTCCGATCAAGCCGGACGATGACAGCCGCGTGGCTGGGCCCAGACACGGCTTCGCGTCCTCGCGGCGCTTTTCGCCCGAGCTTTGCTTCGTCACTTCGCCCTGAAACCAAGAGGGCGCAGGGAAGGCCGGGTGCCGGCGGCACCCGCGGTCCACTGCGCGAAAGGCACACGCAGGAAGAACCGCACAGCAGCATACAGGTGAAGCCCAACACACGGCCTTCCCTGCGCGATGGTCGGACGGCTTATGCCGTGCTCTCCCGGGAGCCGAGTTCCTTCTGGCCTCCCTCACCCCGGCGAAAGTCGCCGGCACCGCGCCGGTTGACGCCAGTGCCGCATCCGCCGGGGCTTGACCGTAGCAACGACGGCCAGGACCACACGTCTATATTTTGGCATTCGGTGAAACACGCCGAAACTAACAAAAGACTTTAAAACAAGCGCTTTTCGGCTACCCTGATGCGGGCTGTTTCAGCGGGCTTCACCAAATTAAGGGCCCGGCCCTAAGCCTTTCAGCGTCCGCACGACAAACTGAAAGCCCCAAAGCCGAGCCCTTTGGTCTCAAGCCTTAGGAGCCGAAACCACATGGATACTACCATTGCAGCCGTCCCCGATGGCAAGCGTGGCCGCAACAGCAGCATCATCCTGACCGACCGGATATGCGAGAAGCGGGTCGCCAAGCGGGTCAAGTTTTACGACCGCAAATGCCAGGGCCTTTATGTCAGCATTATCCCGGCCGGCACCGCGACCTTCAATTTCAAGTTCACCGATAGCACCACCGGCAAGCAGCGCTCGACCGTGCTCGGTGTCTACAATCCGGAGACCTTCACCGTCGAGGACGCCCGTAGCCGGGTCTACGGATTGAAGGCCCTCGATCCGATCACGCTGGCCGAACAGTTGCGCCAGACCAAGACCGTCAAGGCCGCGCGCGGCAAGACCGTGGACGATATAATCGCCGAGCGCATCGAGTGGATGAAGACCAAGGTCATCAAAGCGGACGGTGAAAAACGCCCCCGGCTGGAAAGCTGGGAGAACACCGCGAGCCATCTGCGCCGCTTCCTTAGTCCCCGGCTGGGCAAGAAGCTCGCCACCGAGATCACCAAGCAGGACATCGCGACGCTCTCCAATGACATCGTCGCGGGCAAGTTCGGCAAGCCGTCCGTCAGCAACGCGCGCCACATGCGCAAAGCCGCATCGGGCCTGTTCAACTGGGCGGCGGAAGCGGGGCGCGACTACGTCACCGCCAGCCCCTGCGTCAACCTGCCGAAGCTGGACGCTGAACATCCCCGCACGCGGGTGTTGTCCGAAGACGAGATCGGGATTTTTTGGCATGGCCTCGACCGCAACGACCTGCCGTGGGATCGCCGGACCAGGCTGGCGCTGAAGTTCGAGCTGGTCACCATGCTGCGCTCACGTGAATTGCTTGGCGCCCACCGGGATGAACTGTTCGACCTGGATGGCGATAATCCCCGCTTTGACGTACCGCTCAAACGCGTCAAGAAGCGCCGGGTGATCCAGCAGCCGTTGTCCGATCTGGCTGTCGAGATCATCAAGGAGGCGCTGGCCTCGGATGATCAGCAGTTTGTTTTCGAGAGCCCCATGTACAAGTGCCAGCCGATCCATCGGAAAGCGATGGCCGCCGCGCTGCGAGGTACCAAGCACGAGACAAACAAAGACAAGACCAAGACACCGGGGCTCTGTGAGCTATTGGGGCTTAGGCCGTTCACGCCACACGACCTCCGCCGGACGGCAGCGACCCTGGCCGGCGACCTCGGCTTCGACGACGCGTGGATTGCGAAGTGCCTCGACCACGTCGCCAGCAAAAAATCGGAACAGATCGTGCCGACCGTTACCGGCAAGGTCTACAACCACTCCAAGCGGATGAAGGAGAAACGCGCAGTGCTGGACGGCGTCGCGGCCGAGCTGAGGCGAATCGTCGGCGTGCCCCTCGCTAAGGCCTTGGAGCAGGAGGAGCGACGGGTCGCCGCCTGATTGCGTCATCCGACCAACTGTCAGCCCGGCCACAGCTCGCGCTGGCCGCCTCTCCCCTGCGCATGAAGTGTTTCTGCATAAAAAATCTATATAAATCAAATAGTTAAGTTTTGAGTGTCGTTATTTGTGTCGCGATCCGTTGAGCGACTGATCGCTGTGCAAAAGTCCGCGCCAGCCGGAACCCCGCCTTGGCCCAGGGGGTAGGCCCTAGTTTCACCGTATGCGCTGGCGCGGCCCGCCCGGTGTCCTGTAGCCCTGTGCTGGCGGCGCGTTGTGGGGCCTTCCTACGGCCTCGACGCTGACGCCTGCCGCGTGTCCCCGACGTGATGGCGCGGTCGCGGTGATGGGCGCGCTGCTCTCGATGTCGCTGCTCGATGTGATGGGCGCGCTGTCGACCCCAGTCGATATGCGCGCGGCTTGTCCGCGTGTCCGTTGCCCGTCGTGGTGACGGTGAGGTGCTTGACGCCAGCGAGGTGCTATAGTCGCAATCCGCAGCCTGCGAACCATCTTGGAGGCCCTACTAGGCCGAGCCGGAACAATCCACTTAGGAGCGTACCGATGCATGACGTAAGGGAAAAGCAACGCGAAGCCCGCCGGAAGATCATTCGCCAATGGGCGAAGCTTCCGAAGGATAAACGGCAGTCTATGGAGGGGATTTCTGAATTCGCCAGGACCGCCGCTCAGCAGAACGAGAAAGCATTCGTCCGCAGTCGTCGCGATCCGCATGAGAAGATCATGGGATGGCTATTGCCGCGTGCTCATCTCTGAACGACTGAGCCCTCTGCACATACCGTCTCCTGCACCGCGATCTGATCGCCCGGTGCGATGGGACGCGCTCGATGACGTGGTGGACGTGATACGACGGCTCGACGCTGGCGTGGCCCGTCGTTTGCGCGCTGCCTGCCGCCGCCGCGTGGTGATTGCGCGATGCCGTGATGCCGCGCCTGTCCGCGCCGTGATGGCGCTGTTGTCGTCGTCGGTCGCGATGACGAGATTTGCGCGCGAAGGGTGGATTAGGCCGTCGCCGAGTTAGATTTTGACCACGAAGGATTTCGATCTATCGCACCTTTCGCAATCAAAGGTCCTTAGATCGTAGCCTTCCGCACCGGGCGTGATGCAAGTCAGCCTCATGGGCTCGCTGCAACGCGGACAGGGTATAATTCCGGTCTCAGCGCGACTGAAGAGTACGTCGGAATGCGTCGTGGGCATAATGCTCTCCCCCTAGTTGGGCGGGAGCGTTACCGATCTCTCAGTCACCGATGGATGCCGATGGCGGGGCGGTGATGGCTTCAGCATGCGCTTCGAGTTCCGCCGCCGCTGGTCAATATTGCTCAGATCGCCGAATTGTTAACAACCAAATCAGGCGATGCGCGCGAGCGCTGGCGATGGTGACCCGGTGGCGTGATGCCGTGCGCCGGAAACCAGCGGGAGGGATTGGTGAGGGTCGTGCGCTTGATGCTGACGCACGGTCGCGTCGCGGTGACGATGCGTGGCGACAAGACAAGAAGCGACGCAGTGTCCCCTCAGAACGGGATCGATGGTGCGCGGACCCGGTTAATGAAAAGTTAACGGAATAGGTAAACTTGGCAGTTGTCGTGATCGTGATGACGTGCGGCGCGTGACGCTGTCCGGGCGCGTGAAGTTGTAGCAGTCCCTCCGCAATCGGTCGGCAGGGTCCTTTGGAGAGCGCCCCAAAGCGCGGGGACCGCCGAACCGCCCGGTATGAAGATATTTGCAATTCATCATACGGCGTTAAATTTAGTGCGATCCGGTACACAACGGCGCTAACTCAAACTGCAATGTTGATGCCCGTTTAGCCGCCAACCGAGGTACTCCGAACTAGTTCGGAGCGATCAAACGAGCTGCGGTAATTTCGCTGACCGTTGGCCGCTGTTCTGCGTTGCCGGCGGTTGGAATGGCGGCCCCACCAGCACCCCAGCCCCCGCTGTTGGGGCCTTGGTGCCCGTCACCGGATGGGCAACGTGGATACTTTCACCATCATCTTCGCGGCGCTGGCGGTCTTTATATGCCTGCGCCTGTACAGCGTTCTCGGACAGCGCACCGTGAGCGAAGACAGCGCCTTCCTCAATCGCGTCTCCGTGATCGCAGTCCTTTTGGCCGTGGTGCTTTACGTCGCCAGTGAAATCCCAGGACGGCATTGGGCGAACGCCAATGCCGTAGCCCCCATGACAACCATCAGCGGCTCCGCCCGCGTGGTCGATGGGGATACCGTCGTCGTCGCGGGCACGACAGTACGCCTAAAAGGCGTCGATGCCGCCGAACTGGGGACGGAGCGCGGCGAGAACGCTCGGCGGGTGATGGTCGCGCTCGTCACCGGGACGCTGACTTGCCGCTTGACCGGAGAAAAGACCTATAGCCGCGAGGTCGGCTATTGCACCACAGCCAACGGCACCGACATCAATCGAGCGATTATCGCCCAAGGTGCCGCTCTGGCGTGTCCGCGCTACGACACCCGTTACGTGTCTTTCGAGCAGGAGGCCGCGTTGGCGGCGCAACCACGGTCGTCCTATTGCGTGAAGCGCTAGGCGATGGAAATCCCGACCGCTGCCAGCGGCCTTACTTGTCGTTCTGCTTGATCGCCCACAGCCGGTAGGCGGCACGTCATCCACCGCAAGTTCTAGCGGCTTGCCTGTCCCGCGCGACCGGGCGCATCCTCTCTCGCATGGGCAGCAATCGTTCGAGTAGCGGAGCAGAACAGATGAGTGACCTTGTCGTAATTGCATTTCCAACCGAGGCGAAGGCGGAGGAAGTTCGTCAAAAATTGCTGGCCATGCAGAAGGAGTATTTGATCGAGCTCGGCGATGCCGTGATCGCGGTGAAAGACAGCAACGGAAACATCAAACTAAATCAACTGATCAATACCACGGCTGCGGGCGCGGCTACTGGCGCCTTTTGGGGCACGCTGATTGGCCTGATCTTTTTGATGCCGCTTGCTGGTGCTGCCCTTGGCGTCGCGTCCGGCACACTCAGCGGATATTTAACGGATGTCGGCATCAACGACAAATGGATGAAAGAGACCGCTGCCGCCGTTCAACCCGGAACCGCAGCGCTCTTCGTACTGGTGCGCAAAGTCACGGCAGACAAGGTTCTTGAGAGGCTCAAAGGCGAAGGCGGCACGGTGCTAAAGACTTCTCTCGACCACACTAAGGAAGCCGCCTTGCAAGCGGCTCTGGCGGAGGTCAAAGCGGCGGTACCGGCGGCTTCGCCTCCTGATTTGCCGGGCGTTTGAAAGGATTGCGAGCGCCTGCCGACGACCGCTCTTGGCATTACCGCAGCCCTCTCTGGCCCAATTTCGGTTTGGGCCCAAGCAGCCTCGGTGGTGACGCCGCGCCGGGTGCGGTCATCGGTGCGGTTCCGGGTCCTTTGGGGGCCATGGGCAAGTGCCGGGGTTGCTGTGCTCCAACATGACCCAAGCGAACCGTATCCCAAGGAGGTCCCGCGCCGCTTCCGTTGTGCCCGGCACGCTATCCACCGCAATCCGTAGCGGCTTGCCTGGCGGGCGCGGGGCCCGGCGATCCTCTCGCATGGGGACCAAATCACGTGAGACGATCTACGGCGCATCGGTCCGCGCGGCGGCAGAGCGCGCGACGGAGGCACGCAAGCAAGCCGACCGGCTCGCCTGCGAGGCATCGAATAAGCGCATGCTCGGCTTTCAGGGTCCGGCGCAGCCATCACCCGCGCTCGGTGACGCGCTCAATGCGGGCTATCGATATCTCGAAGTCAAATGCCTTGGCTGCAACACGCATCAGACCGTCGCGCTGGACATCGTGCGGCGACCGAAGGCGACCCCGGTCCATGAGCTGGAGCGCTACATGCGGTGCAAGGACTGCTCGCAGGTCCGAGGCTATGCGTACAAGCGCAGTCATCTGGTCGCGCTGCGACCGACGAAGATTTCGGCGAGTGATCCGCCGTCAACGTGGTGGCCGGGCGAACGGTGATCGACCTTAAATCACAAATGTATTGCGATGGCCTTTGGCAACGGTGGGGATGGATTGAAATGACTGATCGAAGCGAGCGACGCGAGGAAATAAAGCTTGTCTTGGAATACCTGAAACTTGTCATTTCCGTCGGCGGCATCGTCACTCTGTACTTTGCACTTCGTCAGTGGGAGGCGGCAACAAATGCGGCGAACATAGCAGTATATCAACGAATGACGGGAGAGTGAAGAGAGCACCTCAAGACATTCGTCGATCACCCATCGCTTCGTCCATACTTTGAGGAGAAGAAAGAATTAGACCGAGCCCCAGATGATAATGAGCGCGAGAGCGTTCTCGCTATTGCTGACGTACGTTTAGATACAGCGGATGGGTTGCTTACCTATGCAGCGTATCAAGGTCTAGGCGACATAACTGGATGGGAGAACACCATATCCAATGCCTTCCGGACAAGCTCAGTGCTGTGCGCGCGTTTTCAGGAAGTCCAGACCAGTTATGCAAACGCGAACATTTTACCTATCGCTCGTTCGGCATGCAAAGAAAGATAATGTGCAATCTTTATTCGATCACAACAAACCAAGCCGCGATCATCGCGCTGTTCCGCGTGGTCAACCGCTATGTCGGCAACCTCGCACCGATGCCGGGCGTGTTTCCGGATTATCCGGCTCCGGTGGTGCGCAACACTGACAGCGGGCGCGAGCTGAGCATGATGCGATGGGGCATGCCGCCGCCACCGCGCACAGGCGGGCCTCCTGTCACAAATATCCGCAACACGTCGTCACCGCACTGGCGCGGCTGGCTGAAGCCGGAGAGCCGATGCTTGGTCCCGGCCAACAGCTTCGCCGAGTACGCGCCGGAGCCGAACCCGGATACGAAGAAGAAGGACGTGGTGTGGTTCGCGCTCAACGAGGACCGCCCCCTGTTCACTTTCGCTGGCATCTGGACGACGATCAACGGTGATCGCGGCACGAAGTCGAAGCCGATACCTGGTCCGCATCAGGTCTATGGTTTTCTCACGACATCGCCGAACGCGGTGGTCGAGCCAATCCATCCAAAGGCCATGCCGGTGATCCTGACGACCGACCAAGAGCGGGACGTGTGGATGCGCGCGCCGTGGGATGAGGCGAAGGCGTTGCAGCGGCCACTGCCGGACGACGCGCTCACGATAGTCATGCGCGGGGCCGACAAAGAGGATCGAGCGGCGGCAGCATAAACACGACGATCACAGGAGATTAGTAGGACAGGTCTGAGGGCTATTTTGCAAACGGTTGGAACACATTCAACAGAAGGATCTCAATCAAGCTCGCCACGGTGTTGGTCGAGACCTTCAAAGTGTTCGGGTGTCCGCAGCCATTTCTCAGCTTCAGGCACTTGTGCAACTCTTCCTTTACGTTTTTGCCGATAGCTGAAATGGCAGCCATCCTATCGAGAAAATCACCTTCGGGCATACGACCAAGATCATCGCTTGTCTTTGCGGGTTTCCATTTGGCATCTACACGTGCAGCCTCTGTGTTGAACGCGCTGAGATGATGCTGCACAATCACCCGTCTCAGGACGTGCACAGCCGCCAGCCACGCCATGACGACAGCGGATCGATATAATTCCAGTTCATAGCACTCGACGGCTTCCTGAACGAAAGCCCGAGTATCATCGTCTTTAACCTTCGCGAGCATATTTCGGAGGTCACTGGCAACCTTCACCGCCGCAGGGCTGATTTTTGCGACACCCAAATTTCGGAGGTGCTGTTTACCCGCATCCGTAAGCTCCCAACCTTTCGGAGTTGAGATTGCAAGACCATTCGTGCCACCTGCAATCTGAGAGACGTTCCACTTTCGAATCTCTCGCAATCCGGCATCTTCAGCGCGAGCCTTAATCTCGGCCACCTGCCATGGGCTTTCATCCGAAGCCATGACAAGTAACACCTTGTCAGCCCTCGAAAGGTCGCGATGCAACCAGTTCTTCAGCTCCGCAGGCTTAAGCACTTAGCTTAGGCTCTATGTCGGCAATAGCCTTAACAGACAAAGCATATGTGTCAGTGCCCACGTCCCGCAGGATATCATCAGTAACTAGTCGCTTGAGACTTGCCGTCAGGTTACCCAAGTATGATTCCTTGAAGTAAGATGGGGCATCGCGCATTGCGGTCGTGAGGTCTTTGCGGGTGAATTTCTGCATCCCTTTGACGAAATGGAGGTGGGCAGCAGCGGCTACAGCCAAGGTCGGCCCGCTGTCTGCTTTGAGCAAGGTCGCCATTGTACTTGTCGAATGATCGAGGCCGTTGCCGGAAAGTTTTGCGGGCGGTTGTCCGCTGGCGGATTTATCGGGGATGGCGGCAATCGCTGGAAATTTTCCTTGGATTTCCAGCAGTTCTTTAACAGTTCGAACTAAGTCATCTTTCAAAAAATTAGCTTCGCCCTGATACTCGATTTCGAGGTTTCCGAGCTTGACCCGGATTGTCGCCTGCGTTGGGTCCACCTGTGTCGCCCCTTGTTTATGATCCCCATGTCGGGGATGGCCCTCAGGGTTGGCGATGGTAGCGGCGATTCGCGTGCCAACAATCAAAAAGCGAGCGACCCGTTCGTTTTCAACCAGAATTATGTCCCCGGCACCTAAGAGAAAATCCTCGATCCCCGGCTTCATCGAACCGTGCCAGCCGTCGAAGGTGGCCCGGCCTCCGTCCGGCCCGCTCTGGGTCCACGAAATCAAGCATGATGGCTACCGGATGATGGTGCGCCGAGATGGTCAGCGCATTCGCTGCTTCACGCGCGGCGGTCATGACTGGGCCGACCGCTTCCCGGCCATCGTTGACGCTGCACGCCGCCTCAAGACCGCATCGTGCCTGATCGACGGCGAGGCGGTGATTATTAATGACGACGGGGAGCCGGTCTTCCATACTCTGCGCAGCAAGCGCCGTGGCAGCGATGCGGTGCTGTTCGCCTTTGACCTGTTGGAGCTTCACGGCGACGACCTGCACGATCTGCCGCTGATCGAGCGCAGCCGGCGACTGATCGGCAAGCCCAGTCGCGCGCCATCCGCTTCAACGAACACCTGACCGGCGGCGGCCCGACGATCTTCAAGCACGTCTGCCAGATGGGGGCTGGAAGGGATCGTGTCGAAGCGGACGGATGCGCCGTATCGGGAGCGGACTATCGAAGACGTGGCTCAAGTCGAAGAACCCGGCGAGCGAGGCGGTGCGCCGGGAGCGCGTGGAGGAGTGGCGTTAGTCTCGGCGCACCCCGGCCTTCATGGTTCTGCCCAAATGGAAAACCCGACGAAGGCGAGTACAGCCACGCTGAGAACGATAATCGCAATCGCCCCCACTTCGATAATGGAAAGCCGTCTTGCCATGCGCCAGTTTTTTCGGCAGTCGAGCGACAGCGTTGATCTGGATCATGTGTGGCGACCATCACACCCAGCAGCCGCTCCTTCAGCGGCTTCGGAACATTGAGTGCAGAATGCCGCTAGGGACAGTTTCGGATCGTCTCAGGCTTCGTGGTTGCACTGCTTAAGCCCTCAGCGCGCTAGCAAGTCATTCCGGTCGCACATCTGCGGACGGCTCGACGGGTATGGCGGACGGTGGTTCTTGCGACGCACACACCGTTAACTCGTGTCCTACCCGCGCCGCAGGCAGCAGCGACTTCCGTGATCATGCCGTTGGGCGGAGGAGTAATCGGTGCAGGTGTCATGGCTTGCGCCGATACTGCGACCGATAAGGCGAAGCCAGCAATAGCAATCAACCTAATCATTCTGCACCTCCCTTAACCGTCCAAACATCCCGACCTCTCACGGCAGGGGATGGGTCCGGCTCTCGTGTGAAAGCAATGCGAGCTTCCGGCGCTGGCCGTTGGAAGGCTTGAGATAGATCAAGGTCTTTCTCGGTTTAAAATGGCGCATATTACTGCGGTGATAGGTAAACTCCGGGTAGGCGTATGGGGCGCTATATCGACGAAATCCTACAGCCTGGCGAAAGGGTGCTGTATTCGACCAACGAACACTGGGTGTACTTTCTGCCTGCAATCGGGGCGTGGATCGCGGCGGTCGCATTTCTGGTGCTGTGGCGCTTGGTCGCCGTCGACGCCCTGGCGTTGGTTTACTTGGTATTGGCGGCGGTCGCTGGGCTTGCGGCCTTGTACTGGACGGCGACGGCTTGGTTCCACCGCTGGACCACCGAGACCGACGTTACCAACATGCGGGTCGTCCACAAGGCCGGTTTCATTAAGAGGCGGACCTTTGAGATGAGCCTCGACAAAGTTGAGAGCGTCGATGTCAATCAAAGCGTTCTTGGCCGCCTTTTGAACTATGGCGACCTCACCATTCAGGGCGTTGGCGAGGGTACGCAAACCATTTCCACCGTTAGTTCGCCTCTCGCGTTTCGCAGCGCCATCACGACAAGACCGGTTGGCACGTAAATCGCGGCATGGTTTGACAGCCGCCGCCCCAACAACGCCCCCGGAGCCCCCCACCGCGCCGGCGATTTTGCGGCGGCGCTCGCGGGGGATCCGGTGGCGCTGCGGCTCTGCCTTGACCGGATTACCCTGCCCCAAGGATCAACTCGTGGCGTTCGCGCTGCCGCCCTATCGATCATCCTCAGCCTCCGCGCGGAAACCCATCTTCGCCCCTTATGTGGCGAGCAAGCCCGAGGTGGCGCCCGTTGCAGCGTTGAACCACCAACCTTGGCCCAGCTATTCGCGCGAATGTGAATTGATCTGAAGCAATAGGCTTTGTCTGCTTCGATGCGCTGATGCGATGGCGTCGATCCGTAAGGAAATTCTGATGCGCATTCCAGCTTTGGCGATTTGGGCAACGATCGCGGTTTTGGCGGCCGCGCCAACTCAGGCCCAAACATATGGCGGGAATGCTCCGATCTGCCTACAACGTTGGTACTGGGGCGGAGGCGAAACTTTCTACTGCGGCTATAGCTCGATGGCGCAGTGCCACGCCAATGCATCGGGCCTCTCCGCCATGTGCGTTACCAATCCATATTTTGCAAACGCACAAGTGCCACGGGAACCAGCCTATCGGCAGCCTCGTCGCGCCTACTAGATCGGACAGGGGCGCGATGACTCGGGTTGAGATGGCTGACGCCTCTGGAGAGCCCGCCCCTCGATCCGATCTCGCACGAGCCGCATACCCGCTGATTGGAGGCCTGCGGCGCTGTATGTAGGTGCATCGATCTGCGACAACCAAACGACTGAACGGGTATAAAATCCGGACAATTCTTGATCTTCAGTGTGACCGCGGCCGTAAAGAGGCCAAACGGACCTAGCGTCCTTTGGCAGTCATCTCACTGTTGTCAGCGTCGGCTACACGACCGACATGAGCTGCTACGATCCATCCACGATAGCCACATTGCGCCGCGCGTTGGACGAGGTGCTGCTTGACGCCCGTTTCCATCAGCGGAAGTCGGCTTCGGCGCTTGAAATTGCTGAACATCTTCTGGCGCGTGCGGCGGACGGAGAACGGGACCTAGAGCGCCTGAAATGCTCGGCTTTCAAGAAACTAATCGGCGATGCCGCGCGCTTGCCGAGCTAGACTGCATAGCGATCTCAAGACTCTTGCGGGCAGCTTTTTGGGGATCGGTAAGGTCGATCGACGGCGACTTTCATTTGACGGCCTTGTCCTCCTTGTCGGCGCCACGATCCTCAGCGCGTCATCCGGCAGCGGACGTTGCTCGGGGAAGCTGTTAGCCGGGACAAGGCCGCGGTTCTCCGGCTCCAGCCAGCCTCGCCAGTGCGGTGACGGCATTGCGGATGTTGGTGACCGGTGTCCCGCCGAACTTTGGTAGCGGCGGGATGCTCCAGCGCATCATGGCCAGCTCGCGGCCCGTGTCGGTGTTGCGCACCACCGGGTAATCCGGAAACACGACCGGCATCGGCGCGAGGTTGCCGACAAGCGATTGACGACGCGGAACAGCGCGATGATCGCAGCTTGGTTGGTTGTGATGCTGTAGAGGTTGCACATGCGCTTTGCGGACTACCGCTTCTTAAAGTCCGTTAGCTTGCGCATGTAGTAGCCCTGTCTCTGAACGGCGAGCTTAATGTCCTCGCTGACGCTCGCTACTTTTTTCTTCTTGCGCCATCTGCTCGACGCGTCAGGAAAAGGAATCGGCAAACCATTGCGTACAACCAACAGATCACGTCTGTCGTTCAGATACACATCGAACATTCTAAGGCCCCCCAGCCGATTGTCAGAATATCGCGGGGAGCAAAAATGGCAACAACTCCGCCCGGCCATGATGGACAGGCGAGCCGCCACCGGAGTGAGATGGACGACGTGCCAGGCACAACGGAAGCGGCAGGCGCCGGCAAAGCGCCGCCGACGAGTGCCTGCCCCTTCTTTGAACGGTGCCGATACACCCAAAAGTGCGAGGTCCGATGTGGCCCTGATAGTGTTGAAAAAGTCTTTCTGGGGCGACGAACGAAATTTTTTAGAGCTGCCGATGCGTTTTACGCGCGACGTGAGGGACCATATCGATTCGTCCAAAATCGACCACGGACCTTCGTAGCGGAGCTGAATAGCGACGCAGGAGCAGAGAGGTCTAAAAATCTACTTTCGCGAGATTTTTAGGGTCGTTCGATTTTCGACTTTTGCAACAGTATCTCGGGCATAGCGGACAAGATTGGCGCAGGTTTGGTATCCGGGCGATCAGCGCGATCGAAAGCGCTTGACGCCGGTGGTATGATTTCCGCGATGTGGCCGTACTGACAGTCCCGATGCGTCGCCATGCATGCCCGAATTGATGTCGCCACGCATGCCCGAATAGATGGAGAAGGTCGGGTCCGCGGCTAATGCCGCGGCGGGTTCCCATGCCGAGGCGGGCATCGCAAGGAGCGCGGAAAAAACGAGCGCCGCGCCCAAAAATTTGAAGCTGGTCATGCTATGCTCTTGTTACTGGCGTGCAACCCATGCGCGCGCTGTCCAGTGACATGACTGACAGTTAGGCGTTGGCATTCCGCTCGCGCAGGGGTGCCGCAATCACGCTTGGGCGACCGGCGTGTGATGTCACATAGGATCAGAACAGCGGCGGCGCTTGAGCGACCTTTCAGGGCCCCAGGAAGACCGCGCCATCGACGAAGCGCAGCTCCGGCGTCGGCCACCTTCGGCCGGTCAACGCGGCGCCATCGCGATCCGCGCCATCATGACGTACCGCCGTTCTCGGCGGCGCTCAGACGACGGGGCTTGCGACGGATGAGGCAGAGACTTTGACGTTACCGAACCAGCCGAGCTCGTGACGGCGAGAACGGATATCGGATTCAAATTGAAAGAGGCGGCCCTTGCGCCGCCTCTCCGTGTCGTCCGCGTTCCTACTGGCAGACGTACATGATTCCGTCACCGCCCTTGATCAGTGTGCCGGGCGTGCAACCAATGCCGTTGAGCTTCGCATAGCTATCCCAACCGTCGTAACAGGTATAGGAAGCGCGCCCAAAGACTCCAACCGTCGTGCCGTACCCGGTCCTGCCGCCGACCCCACACCAGGGACCGCCATTGTAGTAGGCCCGCACTGCGTACCAAGGGAGACCAGACTGGTCGGCTATGTAGGGATTATAGGGATACGGGCTGACATAGAGCCGCCTCGCTTGGGCACTCTCAACTGACAGCGAAATCCCGCGCTGCTCAGACCAGTCAACGGTGAACAGTGTTGCAAAGGCGATAGCCGAAGTTGCAATTGCAAAATTCCTGAAAACCATTTGCTTCATCGTTTTGCTCCTATCCTGTCTCGCCCCCTTTGCATAAGGAGACCCGTCGGTTGATGCCAACATTGACAAGGATCAAGGGCCTTGATCTGGCTCGTGACCAAATTTCAACGTGAATCATGGAGTTTTTGCACGGCACCGTGCACAAAGTCGGCAGAGATTTCGAAACGACAACCGAGTGAGCGATGTCGCCTCTTGGCCCTTCTCGCACCTGACGCGATGTCCTCCTTTGGTCCGTACTGCGCCGCAGAGCGGACAGAGACAACCAACAGCACAGACGACCCCAGAGGCGCCTCCTTTGCGAAACTCAGAGATCACCGACACCGGAAGCTGCCGCCGCTCCAGCCAAGCAGCGTGCCCCTTGGGCTCTTGGGTACCTCAGGCCTCGGGCGAGGCAACAGACCTAGGGAAGCCACGCTGCTTGCCGCGATGTTGCCGCTCAGTATCGGTTCCGATAGGCGCGGCTCGGCTGGCGCGCGAACGCGTACATGGGGTTGATTCCGCAGTAGGCGTTAGTGCCGCTCGCGGTTGCCATACACTGGGCGTAGCTGCTGAACTGGCAATTGCCGGGATAGCCCCATATGCGCCCCTGCAAGCAGTAGCTATTCGGTCCCGTGGGTTCAGACAAATAATCATAGGGCTGAGTGCGGGCTTGGTCTGTCGCCAAGACCATACCCACCGTCAGGATAGCCAACGCCAAAGTGCGCATCGGAACCTCCTCGAAAGCGAGACTGAAGCGCCAAGGGGGCGAGCAAACCTGATCCAAGTCAATTCACGTTCTCGCTCACGACGGTGCTCAGGCGTCCGACGCGCTCGGCGGCCAAAAAATAATCTCCAAATTGCAATTGAGACTCTCCGCATCAAAGCATATTCGGCGATTGCCGGACTAGGACTGACTTCCGAAATGGGTCATTCGCGTCGATCTCGACATGTCCGCTAGATGTCCGGTTTTGGGCTGGTCTCAGAAGCCAAGCCGGTCGTCCGACATGTCCCGCTAAAGTCTGCCGCTCGTTAAAAATAGTGGGTCCCAATCGAACTTTTTTCCCCTCCCTGGGTCGTCGGAGCGAAAGCGTGCTTGCTGGCGGCGCTTGTAGAGCGAATTACTCGGCCAGTGCGCGATAGACCGAAGCTCGGCCGATCTTGAGCGATTTCGCAATGGCCGACGGACCTAAACCCTCAGCTTTCATCTGCTTGATCTTCGCGGCATCGATGCTCGCCTTGCGCCCCTTATAGACGCCGCGCGCGTTCGCATCCGCTATTCCTTCAAGCTGGCGCTCGCGGCGAGTGACCTCGGCGGCTCTCGCGCAGGCACCCTTGGCATCGCTTGGGCCGTTTCCGACACCGAGACTTGGCCAGCCTTGTCATGCCGTCAGGCCGACAGCGACTTCCGGTCGGGGCGTTTACGCATTGGCACAAAGTGCACTAGCCAAACACTGAGGTTCTGCTTGCCTGGGGCGCGCCTCGCCGATCTTTCTCAGCCCCCAAGCTTCCAAGATTGGCGAGAACGTGCAACGCCCCGGCGCGGCCATCAACTTCGCCGGGGCCGGTGAACGCGGGGATAGCCCAAGACGATGGACGCAGAGGCAGATCGGCAACGCGGTTTGGAGTTGGGTCGCCGATGGGCAGAGCATGCTTCCGCACATGAACTTGTCACCATGGTGAGCGGCTCGTTCGATGATCTCAGCCAAATTCTGCCACCGGACGTATCCGATCAGTTCGTCAGCGGCTTTCGCGAGGGCGTGTTGCACGTCTGGCGCGGAGCTTAGGACCTCAGCGTAAGGACCCCGGGTATGCGGACCAAGCGCCCTTGCAACCCCCTGGTCGGCGGTCACGAGGATTAGTCTGGGGGCGTGGCATAGTGCTCGCTGCTTTCATTTTCACAGTTTGCCCATAGAAAGCAGCGACTTGAAGAGTAGTCCTATCGAAATTTTTTCATCTCCCGTCGTGCGGGGGGCAAAGCATGTATGCACGCCACCCGACATAGCCCGTACAATCACGGTGCCAAAATCGCAGATCCCCTGTCGGAAACGGTCAGGCCTACCTGCCAGTCGAGTAGGATACGTTGATCGCCATCACCTCGCCGGTTCATCGCGGCGGAGCTTGGACGACATCGATGCTGTACTGGCTCTTCTAGCTAGTCACGGCTGACGTAGGTCTACCAACGACCTTGGGGTTTAGGGGCGTACGTGCTGAAGTTTGTACATGTTGTCGATGACGACTGTGCCTTCAGAACAGCGGTCGAACGTCGCCTGAAACTCGCCGGGTACGAAGTGGCGACCTACGCGTCTGCGGAGCAGTTGCTGGATCGCTTCCCGGACGAAAGTAAGCCCGGCTGCATTCTCGTCGATGTACGACTACCGGGAATGAGCGGTCGTGAACTCCAAGCTCGATTGGACGAACTCGGTTCGTCGTTGCCGATTATATTTCTTACCGGCCGTCCCGATATCCAGACCACGGTGCAGGCCATCAAGGCGGGCGCGGAAGACTTTCTGATCAAGCCGGTATCGTCCGACGACTTACTTCGCGCAATTGATCGTGCGTTCGCACGTTACGAAGTCACGCGTGCCCAAAAGCACAAGCTGGATGCGGCTCACACTCGTCTGGCGGCATTGACGCCACGTGAGCGGCAAGTGTTTGATTTGGTGGTTCAGGGCAAGGTCAACAAGCAGATCGCGTACGCGCTGGGCTGTACCGAGCGTACTATCAAGGCACATCGCCAACAGGTGATGGTGAAAACGCAGGTCCAGTCCCTGGCGGAGCTCGTGGCACTTGCCGAGCGGGCGGGCTATCGCCCAGACGGACCGTCTCTCCACCTGCCTTAGGGCGACAAGGGGTTCCAGACGTTTTGACAAGAGGAACGCGCGCATCCGACTACCAAAAATTCGGCTGCGTCTACGGCCGTCTTCGTATTGGCACAAAGTGCACTAGCCAAACACTCCGGCTGTGATTGTCTGGCCACGCGCTTTTTCGATCTCTCACAGCCCCCAAGCCCCCCAAGATCGGCGACAGCGCGCTCGGCCCCGGCGCGGCCGCAAGTCCTCGCCGGGGCCGCTTAAACGTTGGATGATCGAGCACGGCGACGCGGAGCAGGAGCGGCAACGTGGTTTGGAGTTGAAGCAAAGGCGTTCGCTAGCATGAAGCTAGAAGATGGCTTGGCGCTATTTGCGGTGCACGATCAATCCGCGTTCTCCCAAACAACTTATTCCATCGTCACGCGTCCATGTCTGGCTCGATGGCGAACAGGTGGAAGGCGGCGGCCCGTAGAAATTACGGTTTCGGGATCGGATGACTGCCGGGTAGAAGTGCATCCCGACAAGCCTTAATTGGCGACGACGGCGACAGGCGGACTACCCAGTGTCTCAGTAAACGGCCCGTTAACCGCAAATCTCCATCATCGGTCCGACTGGCGCATAATCATCATCAAAGAACTCACACAGAGCCGTCGCTGACCTCAACCCGGCGACGGCCTTTTTGTTGGCACCGATGGACTATCGAACTTTCACGAACGACAGTCTCACAATGATGTACGAGAGCATTCGGGGAGCTCTCGCGTCGGATGACGCTCAGAAGGCTGCCGGTGAACAGCCTCGCTTCAAGGTTCGCCAAACGTCGGACTGGAAGGAGCATGCCGCCAACCTAGAGGCCGAAATGCTTCGGCGAGGCATGTTCTTCGAGATTATTGATTGGTCCGAAGATCAAGGGCGTTTGTCCCTCTAGTTCTGCTTTACGGAAATTTAATGGGTCGTTGCCAACGTTGAGACCATTGCAAATCGTCGCGGCGGCGACACCCCTTTCGAGAACCATTGTCTAGACCTGCTCGGTTGGCAGTCTCTTCCCGGGAGAAACCGTTATGCTCAAAGGTTGCATGATTGCCGCTTTCGCGCTGCTTTTTCTGTTGCTGTGCGATCAGCAAGTATCAAATGGCAAGTACACTGACGCAGTTATCGTTATGGCGAAACAGATCACGCGCTCGTTCGGCGTCTGACGTTCTTCGCGTTCTCCAAGGCCGCGCATCATGAGCGAGACAGATATTCTTGAATCACTAAACGTCGGAAAGTGCCCGGATTGCGGATCGAACAAATTACGATCCGGGCTGCGCGTTGATATCGCCGCGCACCTGACCTGCGTGACATGCGAAGCCCGTTTTTATGTCGCTCCGCGACCACCGCTTGCCACGGTGTTCATTCGGCAATGACGGGCGGCGGGCGACTTCGTTGGGACTGACAATAAGCATGCTCTACGGGGAATTTTCCGCTTCCCCTTTGGGCGTTGCCCCGATCAGCTTGCAGCGGACACAACAAAATCTTCCGCTGAGCCCCTGATAGCAGACCTTCTCGGATACAGTCGGCAGGTCTCAAAAGGGCCAGTTCCGGACTCGTGCACCGCAACGAAATCGTTGACCTATTCGATCACCTCGTCAGCCCGGTCGAGCAGCGATGCTGGGACCTCAAGGCGGAGGCTCCTCGCGGTCTTGAGATTGATGACAAGCTCGAATTACGTCGGCTGCTCAACCGGCAGGTCGGCCGGCTTTGCGCCTTCGAGGAGTTTGTCAACATAAGTCGCGGCGCGGCGCGAGAGGTCGGGGAAGCTTGGCCCATAGCCCATCAGTCCACCCGCGTCCACATGCAGCCTGTTGGTATGCATCGCCGGAACAAGACTTACGATGTTGAAGGTCCCTCGAAGGAGAATGGTGTGCTCCCATCCTGAGTAACCCAAGTGCCACCCCCGAAACGGACCTAGGCTGTTGCTTCGTTTGGTCCGTACTGACGGTAACGCACTTCACGGTAATCTGAGACTCGTCATAGGGCCTGAGTGCTAGTTTGTGTCGGGGCAAGTTCTTGTGCGGTCCAAGAGCATGCCAAGAAAGCTGCATGTTTACCGAGAGAGGCCCGCTGATTGCGCTAGCCATCGCGGCGGGAATGCTGCTCGGCATTGTCGGACCGACCTCGGCGCAGTTCTTCAATTTCGGCGGATTTCAGCAGCGGCCGCAGCCACAACGCGGTGGCGGCGGGTTCGGTGGCGGCTGGTTTGGTGGTGACACGTTTCAGCCGTTCCAGCCGCTGGCGCCCCAGCCGCGGCGGCAAACACTACCGCCCGTGCGCGAGGATTTTTCAAGGGCGCCGCCGCCCGAGAAACGCGACACTATACCGGAGCGCCACATTCTTGTGCTCGGTGACGCCATGGCGGACTGGCTCGCCTATGGTCTTGAAGCCGCCTATGCCGAACAGCCAGACATGGGCGTGATCCGAAAGGCAAAAAGCACCTCCGGCCTGATCAAATACCAGCCAAGGGGCGATCCGGCCGACTGGACCGCCGCCGCAAGAGGCATTCTTGCCACCGAAAACCCGGACGCCATTGTCGTGATGCTCGGGCTCGACGACCGTGTCGCGATCCGCGAGCCGCCGACTGAGAAATCCGACAGCACGTCGTCGGACAAAAAGACCGACAAGAAGGACGCCAAAGCCAAACCGGACGCCAAGCCTGCGGACGGAAAACCGAGCGCCAAACCGAATGGCGGTACAAACGCCACCGCAAGGCCGGATGACAAGCCGGTCGATACCGAATTGTCGCCGGATGACGTCATCGACAATGGCGCGCCGCCGGCCATCGCGCCGGCGAAGAGCACACGCTCGCCGAACGGCATCTACGAATTTCGTGAAGAACGCTGGGTCGAGCTCTACAAAAAAAAGATTGAAGAGATGATCGGCGTGCTGAAATCCAAAGGCGTGCCGGTGCTGTGGGTCGGTCTGCCGATGGTACGTGGCCCCAAGGCGACCGCCGACACGCTGTTCCTGGATTCGCTCTATCGCGATGTGGCCGCCAAGACCGGCATCACCTATGTCGATGTCTGGGATGGATTTGTCGACGAAGCCGGCGGCTTCCTGCAGAAGGGTCCCGACTTCGAAGGCCAGATCCGCCAGTTGCGCTCCTATGACGGCGTCTATTTCACCAAACCGGGCGCACGCAAGCTCGCGCATTATGTCGAGCGCGAAATCACGCGGCTGCTCGCCGCGCGTTCGGCGCCGATCGCCCTGCCGACCGAGCCTGCGACGCCCGATGCCAATGCAGTGCCCGGTCAGCCCGCGCCGCGGCCCCTCGCAGGACCAATCCTGCCGCTGGTCGCCTCCTCTGTCAGCACCGATCAATTGCTCGGCGGGCCGGGAACGCGCCCGACCGCGGTCGATGCGCTCGCCGCTCGCGCGCTGATCAAGGGCGAAGCGCTGACGCCGCCCCCCGGCCGCGCCGATGATTTTTCCTGGCCGCGCCGCGAAGTCGGAAGCGAACGGGCCAAGGGTGAGGAAGCAATGGCATCGGCATCGCGCGATGGCATCGCCCCGGTAAGGGCGCCGGCGGCATCGCTAAAGCCGAACAAGTATCACAGCCAGAGGTGGGACCGGTTTAGAGGGATGGCCCGGGAGTCTGCTTTTGCGCGCAGCAATGTTTGGTAAGCCGCCTAATGGCGACGGAGCGGCAAGCCGTGCCAGTCACCAGCGATGGCAAACGGTAGGTGCCGAATGCACGGCGGGCCATCTCCAGGCGCACCTAAGGCAATCGGCACGCCTATAAGCCTGGTCGCTACTCGGCAGAAACGATCGCCCGGCGACGTGAAATACCGGCGCTGATCCGAGCAGGCCGGGCGTTTGGCGGAAAGAACGTTGTTTGATCCCTCCGCTGTCCCAATTTCGGACCCCAAAGCGGACGTGAGCTGTTGCTTCGTGTGGTCCGCACTGAGGCTAATGCACTTCACGGTAGTCTGAGACTCGTCATAGAGACTTAGGCTGGGGCGCGTACTCATAAACCGAGCTTGCGGCTTACTCGATGTCCGCTATGCCGATACCGACCAAACTACGACGCCCAGTGGTCCGGCGCCGATCCAATCCCCAATACATTGACAATTTGCCTGCGGCATCGCGTGGCGCTTTGATCAGGCGCCATGCCCGTCTCACCCGCCGCCGCGACCGCACCGCCCGAAAGGAAAGCTGGCTAATCTATTGCGGCGATGTGCACGTCGGGAGCATCGGCCTGCGCTCCGGCAATCCGACCGAGAGCGATCCGTGGCAGTGGCGCAGCGGCTTCTATCCGGGATCACGCCCGGGCGAATGCACCTCCGCCACCGCCACGACCTTCCAGAGCGCGCGCGCTGCGTTCTTGGCGGCTTGGCCTGTGTTCTTGTCCAAGCGCACGGACGCGGACTTCGAGGAGTGGCGACAAGAGCGGGATTGGACGGCGCGGAAATATGCCGCGTGGGATCGCGGCGAGAAGGCGCTAGTCCGATGAGGCTGCGACTTTGGTCTTAGGCGCTATTTGTGCGCTGCGGTCCACGCATTGTCCGTAGTCCTACGGACGTTGCGCATCGTCGATCTTGGGCGTCTACTTCAGATTGAATTTGATGACGATCTGATTTTTAGTCGAGGTCCCCATGAGCGTTAAAGCCATGATGGCGACGATCCTCCAAAACCAACTGACGCTGCGCGGCGTGCATTCACTGACGCCATCTGACTACCATGAGATTGTAGAACTGCTGATCGAGCAGCTGAGAGAGCTGGAGCTAAATCTGGCAGCGCGCGAGACAGCTGACAATGGCGAGCCGCATTAGCGCGGCTGATCTCGTGCACAAGCCTGAGCGCACTGCACCGTTGCATCGGTTCAATGCGACGCGCAGCGGGGCATTCACCATCTGCCGCTTCGCTGAGTTGCCGACCAATCTCTTCGTTGAGCGCCTTCGGCTCCCAATTCGTACCATTGCTCCTGACGATCCTCTTGGCGCGTTCGAAGGCATGGCTTTCAGCCGCATCTTCACCTATACGGATGCTCACTTCAGAGTGAAAGGGACAGGCCGCGATTGCACGAGTTGTCTCTAATGCATAGCGCACGGTCGCGCTGAGGTCGTCGGCGTAATCTTTGGCGGACATGTTGAGCCTCCCGTCGCCTCGACATGGTGAGACTTGCACGCAATCACGATGGCGCGATGCGGATAAGGTGAGGCCCGGTGTGCCTAGGAGCCCGGGCCTCATAACCTCAGCAGCCTGACAAGAGGTTGTTCGGCTACACGTCCGGCCTATCGGGAGGCCAATCTCGCTTTGATATTGCGCAAAGCCGCCTCGTGTCAGCGGCCGCCTTCCCGGCGGCTTTGAAGGGGACTGGGCGACGGGGGACCCGGTCGCCCCGCGGCGAGGCCGACGAGCTCGGCGTCGATGGCATCTCCGATTTCAATGCCCTGCACTCCCGCGAGCATGACCACTTAGGCGCAGTTCTGCGGCGGCGACGGAAGGCATCTTCGTCAATCCGTTCGAGCGGGGTGAGATCGGCCCCAACCTCTTTCGCGCCGCGTGCCGCGTGGGGTCGTCTGCACGCATCGTGAGCGGCCTTGCATCGGTGGCCGTTGCAGACACTGGATCAAGGTCAAGAACCGGCGGTATCCTACGATGGAGCGAGAGTTGTGAGGTCGCGAGTAACGCGAATTGGCAAGCGCGCCGCTTGTTGCACGCAAGCAACTCTTCTCTTGTTCCATGTTTTGCGTCGTGTTTTCGTCTTCACACGGTAGGCCTGACCTGCGTAGATAATCCGCGCGCAAAAATTGGCTGGTAATATTATGATCGGCGGGGAAGAAACCGCGCGCATTTATCCGGCGCCTACAGAAAGACCGTCTGTAGATGGTCTTTCTGTAACGCGCGGCTTCGTTAGCTGAGCCGTTCGTCCTGCCATTAGTCGTGCAGGCGAATTAGTTGGGGGCTTCCTCGCGAAGCCAAAGCCGCTATTCATACTATTGCGATCTCATATTTTATAATGGGGACGACTATGCTGGACGACGAATTTAATGAGCAACGTGCGAAAATATTGCGTGAACTCGCAGAGCAAGCTGACCCATTCATCAAAAAGCGCATTTTGAATTTAGTGCAGCGCTACGAACCCAGGCGGAAGCCGATGCCAATTGACGAGCGGCTTGCAAGCCGCGGGGATAACGTCGATAAGTAAGCCGCCGCGCGTTGAGCCGACCGCAATGCAGGGCGG
The DNA here is from genome assembly GCF_011602485.2 of Bradyrhizobium sp. 1(2017). Lineage (NCBI taxonomy): Bacteria > Pseudomonadati > Pseudomonadota > Alphaproteobacteria > Hyphomicrobiales > Nitrobacteraceae > Bradyrhizobium > Bradyrhizobium sp. 1(2017). Next base: position 4,412,811 of record NZ_CP050022.2, read on the forward strand.
CTCCGTCGGCCAGGCGACGATGCGAACGCGCGCGTAGGCGGTGGGCCGTACATCTGCTGCTCATCCCCTGATAGCAGACATTCTCAGAGGCAGTCGGCAGGTCTCAAAAGGGCCAGGAGCGGTCATCACCCCCATGCCTCGGACGGTTGGACCGCCTGGCAATCGCATCCTTTTTGCAGGGAAGCCTGATAGTATTTCCGCGCTGAACTTTGACACGCCGTCCCGTACCCCTTGGGGATTGGTCCATGCGGCGGCGGGAATTCGTTACGAATCTTGGCGGTGCGACAACAACGTGGCCGCTAGAAGCGCGCAGGTAAGCGCATGCGGCGCGTCGGTGTGGTCGCGGCCACCACCGCGCCGGACGAAGCCGAAGGTAAGAGCGGGGGACTACAGGAGGTAAACATGGCCGAGCCTGATCGCAATGGGATTTCCGCGCGATTGTGGAGGCTCCCTGGGCAGTTGCTGCTGGCGCTGATCAATGCGACAGCGATCCTGGTTATCGTCGCCGCGATTCTTGCGCTGGTCGCAATTGCGCGCATCGACCATTTTGCGGAAAACGTCGTCGCAACGATGACGGAGGCCGTATTGTCGAAAGTCGATCTGCCGCCGAAAGACGTGCTGTCGAATCTCCGAAACCTGACGGCGGAAGTCCGCACGCTTGGCAACGAGCTTCGGGAGATTAAGGCAGGAGAACACCCAGCCCTTCAATCCGAGATCACGCAACTGAAGGAGGCGCTGACCGTCCTGAATGTCAGCGTCGACCGGCTCGGAAGCGCGAGATCGATCCTCACCGACGAAGCGATTGGGCAATTGGGCCGGACGGTCAGCGACGCGCTTATGAAGCTAAGGGACTGCTCTTCCAGCACTCGCCTAGTGGCGCCTCACCGCACCCTCAAAAACAAGACAGTCGAAGCCTGGGAGACCGCCGGCCCTCAGAAAGCTGGCCATGAAAATTGACGTACCGCCGCTATGGGTCAAAAGGCGAAGAATTCAGCGACATCGAAAGGACGGAGGCCGCCAACCAAGGCGGCCTTACTGTTGTTCCGGGTGAAGGGCTTTTTTCTGCGCTTCTAGTTTAGCGATGAGCGCCTTGATCCGCTCAACCGTCAGCTGATCATTCAGTGAGAACGCAATTTTTTGGTAATGCTCGATCCTCTTGTCGAGTTCGTTGCACGTCTCACACATTGGCAGTTCCGCATTGGCGCGAGCCCAAGTCAGTAAGACGGCCGAACTGCCATTTTGTTCATCTCCATTAATTAGGACACTTCTAAATTCAACTTCGGACACCGGGGTCAAAGGCGGAAGTTGGCGCTTGAACGGCATGTCCGGTCAATCCAAATTAGGGTGCAATGCCAACAGCGGCGGCCTCATTTGCGTGGGAGTTTTTCTTCTTTCGATAACTCGGCCAGAAATTCTGCCAGCGCTTGCTTGCCAGCAAATTGCGCGGCCATCTCGGACTGTAATCCGTCTCCGGTCATCTTAATGCCCAGCGGTTTGCTCTTGCGATGTATCTCCCAGCTCCAGCGATCAGGGTTCTGACCGCGTCGAGAAGTAACGACGTAATAGTCGTTGATGGGGGGGGATCGGCCATCGCGCACACTAGACCGTATACGCGCTCCGCCGCCGACTATAGTTCAAGCAAAACAGACCACTACTGGCCATTGGGTGTCCGCCGGTCGATTGCAGGCTTCGCAATAGAAGGCCTCACCAAATTCCACGCGCACGACCTTGAAGCCTGCTGGAACGGCTTCCACGTTAAAATCGTAGGCCTGCTTCTCAGGCCGTGAAAGACGGGCTGACCCCGACATCCCGCAGTTCGAGCATGTAAGCAACTCGGTCCACTTATCGTGGGCTATTATCATGTGCGTAGTCCTCTTTGCCCGGTGGCAAAAAAACACACGGCGCAGCGGTCGTCTGGTCAGAATTGCTCACTTTCAAACTAGGCCACTGGCCAAAACGGTCGTGACGCCCTTGAAATGGGATGTCTGCATTACCCCTGATAGGGCGTAGGAAGGTCCATGGTCGTTTTTGGGTAAAACGATGTGGTCCCTCACATCGCCGCGTGCGGAACGCATCAGTTGTCCTGAAAAATTCGTTCGTCAGCCGACGCAAGCCGCTCTGGAAAGTCTGCTCATCGAGCAACCGGTCGGTTAGTCCTTGCTGGTTGAATCATCCCGCTCTATCTCGGGCTTCTCACGCAAAACGGCATTCAACAACGAATTATGAACCTCGATCTTTCCGTTGTAGCTGATGAGTCCAAGTTTGCGGAATTTGTTCATGAAGGCGCTGACGCGGGATCGGGTCGTTCCAATCATCTCTGCCAACGTTTCCTGGCTGATGTTCAATAAAATAGACTGAGATCTACCTTCCTCTCCGAAATGCGCGAGCAGAAGGAGAAGGCGCGCGAGGCGCTTTTCACTTGAGTTAAAAAGCTGATCGATCAAGTCCTCTTCGATTCGGCTGTTCCTTGTCAGGAGATACGCCATGAACAGCTCGGAAAATTTCGGTTCGGTACGCAGGGTAGCAATCATTGCTTCTTTGGTGATTGAGGTGATTACACTTTCTTCCATCGTCGTTGTGGTCGCGATGCGCAATGGATGGCCATTGAGGCACCCCTCGCCGAAAAATTGGCCCGGTTCTAAAATTCCGACTACCGCTTCCTTACCTTGCTCGGATACGACAGTGAGCTTGACCTGGCCTTTTTGAAGGTAGAAAACCGAATCCGCCACGTCTCCTTGCTCGAAGACGTGCTGATTCTTTTTGATTGTCAGGACCGTTTTGCCAGTCCCAACCATGGCGAGAAAGGCTTTGGGATCGAACTCGGGTTTGGCAGGCCTTCCCACAGGAGCCTCCCTTAGCTCCGATGAACGAGCGCGCCTCGTATTATAACGGTCCCAGCGCCGAAATGAAGCGGGTGCATAGCGCTAATGAGGGAGCTTGACCGGCTAGATAGAGGGAGTTCCGCAGGGGTCGCGTCTCACTTGTTTGTCACGCGGGCGACTTTAGACCCGGCGATGATAGCCACAGACTGATCTGGGAAGCGGTGTGTAGCTGTCTGGCCTTTCGCAGCAGTTGCTCCTTGAGTCTCCCGGAAGGAAGCTTGGCGGCTTCATCCTCTGTGGCCTCAGATTGCTCGTGCCATTTTTGCTCAGTAGTTTTTCTCTTGCTCATGATGCAGTCCCTTGCATCAGGCGGGAGCGCAACACTCTCATCACTGGGTAGATGCCGTGACGGGCCGGTGATGGGAATAGTCTTCCACGCCCGCGCCCCGACATACTGGTCAATACAGATCACCTCTCGGAAAAGTTTGGTCCGGAGCTGGTGGCCAATATTGCTCACATCGCCGAACTTCCTGATCAGCCTATGCGATGAATTTAATCTGCGTTTGGAACGTTAAACTACACGGCATGTTGTCGCTGCGCACGAGTGACCGTTGTGGTCGCCCAATCATCCCTTGGAGTGTCAGATGAGCAAACGTAAACCGGCGACGGCGTCAAAGCATGCCCACAGCACGAAAATAGCCGCCCAACGGGCCAATCAGGCTATTACTAGAAGCCCGAAAGACAGCCCCCTGCGCTCTGTTGCGGCAGGCTCGACTGAATCGCCCCCTGAGAGTCATAACGACTCAAAACAAGAGGCTCCCCTTGTTGAGAAACCGGCGACAGCCTTTCAAGATGACTGCAAACAGACGATGACGGATAACGATTCAAAGAAGGGGTTTGTTTTTCCTTCAGCCACGGCAAACGTGCGGGCTTATCAAGCAAAGCTGCTGGAAATGGCACAAGCCAACATGCAATTGGCTTTCGAATTCGCCCAGAGGCTTGCGACGATTAGGTCGCCCGTTGAAATTCTCAGCGTCATTGCAGAATTCACAAGTAAGCGGATCGCAATGTTCCAGAAGTATTCGATAGAAATGGCTGAATTAGGTACCAAGCGGTGAAAAAGCATCCGTGACGGAATCCAGCGAGTCGATGTCAGCAAACAAGCGTGGCTGATGTCTCAGTTGGGATCAATCGCGTCGGTTTGGGCGATGACTGCGGACTTCTGCTCCACCCTCATGAACAGACATCGTCACCGCCCCGCTATTAGCGACGGGTTGAAAAATGTTAGTCCCCCAGTCGCAATTACTTCAGCGGGGATACCCTAAGATAAAGAATGCCGTTTGGTCCGAAAACGTCGGTCAACCGCTCGGCTGCAAACTCCTGGTTTACCCCCATTGACCGACATGTGGCGGCCCCCGCATCAACGGAAGCGATGGGCCAACAACAGACATCGCTGGCTTGCAAGACACGAACTTGCACAGTCGATTGGTCAATAGCGCTGACGCAACTAGAGCGCGTGTTGCCGAATCTTCCCGAGTGTTGCGGCCTGGGCACATCGCATGCTGATCGAGTCAGCTAGGTTCAGCTGGAATGCCGGACATCCAACAAGAACCGGCGTCGTTTCGGCTGAAACGCGGGATGGAGCGAAAATAATGAAGAAGATTTTTTTGAGTGGCGTGGCCTTGCTGGCAGTGAGCATGGCGGCACCCGCGTCAGCGGCTGACCTGGCTGCTAGACCTTACGTCAAGGCCCCGCCCCCGGTGGTCGCGCCGATTTATGATTGGACCGGTTTCTACATCGGCGCCAACGGCGGCTGGGGCCAGACCCACAGCTGTGTGGATTTCGTTACGCTTGCAGGGACAGTCGCAGGTGGTTGCGCTGATCGCTCCGGAGGCCTTGTTGGCGGACAGATCGGGTATCGCTGGCAAACCAATCAGTTTGTGTTCGGACTGGAAGCACAGGGCGATTGGGCTGACATCAAGAATACGCGCGTCAGCCTGATCGATCCGCTGATTTCAACCACAGGGAAAACCGATGGCATTGGCCTCTTCACGGCCCAACTCGGTTGGGCATGGAACGCATCGCTGCTCTACGTGAAGGGTGGCGCGGCCGTCACTCGCAATCGCTTTGACGTATTCAACAACATCACAGGGGTCGGCCTTGCCTCGGCAGGTCACACGCGCTGGGGCGGCGCCCTTGGTGTGGGCTGGGAATATGGTTTCGCACCGAACTGGTCGGTCGGTGTTGAATACGACCATCTCTGGATGGGGCGTGACAACACCTCCTTCGCAGGCGTGGTCACGCCCGGAGGGGTCACCCTCCTAGGCAACGGGGTCAGCCAGGACGTGGACTTGGTCACCGTGCGCTTAAACTATCGATTCGGCGGCTTGGGAAAAGCTCCTGTCGCCGCGAGATACTGACTTCATCTAGACGCTTTTGTCAGCACAATGGGCCGGGCAATTTGCCCGGCCTTTTTGTTTGACGCCCATTTCTGACAAAGTTGCAAGGCGCTCCATCAGATCCAGCCTGAGCCGCCGAGAGGTTGCGGAACGCATCAATGCCGCATTCGAGACCGGCGACATCGCCGTTGTCGTGCGATTGAGGATGCGGCCCGCCTGCACAACATTTTCGGAGCTCCGCGCGACGTTCTGGGATCATACGAACAAGCCTTTACCGCGCGTTCGCAGGCGGCAAAGCGCATCCGAATTTCAGCACCGTCTTGAGATTTGCACGCGATGGGTTTTCAGTCGCACGTGACCTGCGCCCGCACGCTCAGGCGAGGAAGACGCATGACAAAGTCTCAAGCGTCGGCCCCACTTCCGCATCGGGTTACGAGAGCCGACTCCGCCACGGCAATACTCCGTAGCGCCGATACGAAGCTCCGTGGTCGTTTTTGTGTGAAACGATGTGGTCCCTCATATCGCCGCGCGCGAAACGCATCAGCGGCTCTAAAACTTTTCGTTCGTCACCCTAGAGCTCCGCGAATTGGAGGAGCGCTCATCGTCAATACACCCCGGTTGATCTTCTTGCGGCCAGCCGTTGCTGCGCGGCGAAATAACAGCCATCACGAGTAGGCGCGGCTTCCGGTTTGGGTCAAAACCGGCATTTAGGAAGTCGGCCGATCACTTCCGGTCTACGCCCATAAGCGGACCAATTCAGCGTCCGCCCGGACTTCGCATTAGGGCCAATACCGGAAGTAGATGCGGGCGCTGAACGTCGGCGAGCGATGCGCTCCGGGCATCAATCTTCCGCACGCCAAGGTGACTACCTATTCAAATGCCGCGATTGCAAGCACAACGGCGGCGAGGATCGGACCTGCATCGGCGACAAGCGGGCGATCATGTGCGCTGACTGCGCCTGCGCACTGCCCGATGATCACAAACCTAGAAATATCGCCACGGACAAGCACGCGCAATCTGTGCGTTAGGAACTTTGTTCAATCTCATGATCGTTCTAATATTTGCACTGCCGCAGACAGGACAGAAGAACCAAGACTCACTTGCGATTACCTTCGGACCCGGACTGGGATTGTAACCGCACATCGTTCGATGACATTGAAAACCGTCACAAGCATCATAACCCATGAATGCAATTTCAGGGGCGGGATAACCTGAACAATACACTTTCGTTCCAGTCCAGCATTTGCCACCGTCCCCTTCTGAATTACTCTTCACGTATGTCATTCCCAGATCAGTGCAGTCTGCTGGCGACCCAAGGCAAAATGGGGCTGTCCCGATCCACATCCCTGGCTCCGCAAATGCATCCCTGCTTAGCAAGATAGCGGTTACTGCGAAGGCTATCCTGAATAGGATCATAGAAGCCTCCCTGTGACAGATGTGGGGGGACTCCAGGGTGGATACCCAGACCCACCGCAGAGGATATTTGAGCAACACCAGACACGCCTGTAAAGAAAGATCCCCATGTCGCACGACTTACCAGTGGTCAGTCGCGCGCATTGCTTTCCTTCCTTCATGATCTCGCGGAGAGACTTCGGCCGCGGAGGTGACCTGTAGCGGCCCTCCCACTGGGCCGCGATCACGCCCTCGAAGGGAGCTTCCCCGGAGTGCAGCTCGGCATTCCGCTATCGGTTCTGCGCCGATCCAGGTGCTAAATCGAAATGACCATCATACGCTGGATGCGAAGGACCACGACGGGTCGATGTCGCATTTGGGTCATGAGCCGTCGATTTGGGAGATGAACTGAGGACTTCAGCTCCACCCTCATAACCAGACATCGCCAACGCCCAGCCAGTCGCTGTTAAAATGTTGGTCCTTAGTCGCAATTGCTTCGGTCGCCCGTCATGCGGGACGAAGCAGGCCTCGTGGCCTCCTGGTGATTGGGGTCAGTCCGAGGAAACTACTGGGGCTGCAAAGCAGATAGGTTGGGATTGTTTGGCGGTCGGCTTTGTAAGGGGCTTTGCCGAGAATAAGCATGCTTTCCAAGAAATTTTTCCCTCCCCCTCGGGGTGCAGGAGGCAGCGGGCCTCGTGGACTGCACGCCCAGAGCAATTCACTCCGCGAGTGCGCGATAAACTGAAGCTCGACCGGTCTTCAACGTCTTCGCAATCGCAGACGGCCCCACGCCGTCGGCCTTCATCTTCCTGATCTTCGCGGCATCGATTGCTCGCCTTGCGCCCCTTGTAGACGCCGCGCACCTCGGCGCTGGCGATCCCTTCAAGCTGGCGCTCGCGGCGAAGGCTGCAGCCACGACTTATCGCCGCGCTCATACTCCCCGGAAGAAAACGGATTCCGATTTGCGTATCGATCCGGTAGATTGCGGACGTTTACACATGAACGAGCGATCAGTTGTAATTCTCGAGAGGATAAATCATCTATGCGCGCCGCCGTTTCCTACATCCGCGTCTCAAAACCGAAGCAAGGCCGCAGCGGTCTCGGCCTGGAAGCGCAGCAAGCCGCGATCAGATCTTTTTGCGCGCAGCACGGCTTCAACATCGAAGCCGAGTACCGCGAGGTCGAGACCGGGAAAGGCGCTGATGCGCTGGAGCGCAGGCCCGAGCTCGCAGCCGCCATGAAGTTCGCTCGCAAACTTGGTCGAGGCGGCAAGTCAGGCGCTGCTCCAATCATCATCGCCAAGCTGGACCGACTAAGCCGTGACGTTCACTTCATCAGCGGCCTGATGGTGCAACGCATTCCCTTCATCGTCACCGAGCTCGGACCCGAGGTGGACCCGTTCATGCTGCATATCCACGCCGCTGTCGCAGAGAAGGAGCGTGAGCGCATCGCTCAACGCACTAAGGAAGCCCTTGCGGCAGCCAAGGCTCGCGGTCAGATGCTGGGCAATCCTGCAATCGGAGAAGCTCGCAAGGCCGAAGCAGACCTGCACGCCGAGCATTTCCGGCCCATTCTCGGACCGCTACGCCACCTGCCCGCCAAGCGGATCTCGGTGATCCTGAATGATCGAGGCGTAACGACGCCACGCGGTGGCAAGTGGCAGGCTACTCAGGTGATCAGGCTGCTCAGCCGTCTACAATTGTCGGCTGGTAATCCAAGCTGACTCAGCCCGGCTCGTCCGACCTGACCTTTGCCGGCGGCATCAGCAGCATCGTCTCCGCGGTCAATCCGCCGCCTGCCGCAATCCGATACAATTCGGCATCGCTGAGCTCATGGATCGGAATCTCTTGACGATCAACAATCTGCACAGCCTTGCCATCCAGGCGATCGATCAACTCGTGAATGTAGGCGAGATTGCCCTGCTCCGCCTTGTCGAGCAGCTGGTCTGCGACCCTGCGCAGTGCCAAAGGACGGCTCCGAAGCGCGATCCGGAGCGCGTCGTTGAAGGGTTTCTCCCTGTTCACACTACCGATAGGTCGTCCCATGGGATCCCCCTAATCACATCGCCATGCATGTGATTCTAGACTCAATTCTTCGGTGGAACTACTGCCTTTTGCGCTTCTTCGATCGGCCCTCGGCAGGCCGCCAACTGCTCTGGTCAGTTACGCCGTTCTTATGGCAGCCTGCGTTGATGCTTCCTCTATCAATCGCGGCGCAGCGACACGCGAGCGATCTGACGTTCCCCTCCCCCAGCAGATGGGGTGTGCCGCGAAGACAGAATCCATGTTGAACGCGCTCCCGCCCCTATGAAGCGCGGTATGCCGCCAGAAATCGCTTGTAACCGCATTCGGGGTCTTCAGCGATTTGCAGAGGATCCGTGAACCGCAACCAACGCATCATCAAAGTCCGGGCGTCCTGGCCCAATGAATTTTCTTCAGACTGCCCCTGAAGCTCCGTAATCAACCACTCGAAGAAGAGTGCCGCCGTAGCGACATTCGCGCGAGGAACGGAGCCGGACGCCGCAGAGCCGAACAAGTCGATCAGCCGCTCGCCGACGACCTTCGGATCGTATTGGGTGGCAATCCGCGTCAGCTTTTCCAAGGTGGCCGGCCGGATCTCTTCTACCGTCGAAAGCAGCAAACTGACGTACTCAAGGTGGCAACGGCGCCAGATGCGCCACATGTTGTCCGAGTAGTGGTAATGAAAAGCCTCCGCCGGCAGGACGTCGACCCGAAGCTGATCCAGCTCGATTGCCGCCGAGAAAACGGCCAACAAATCCCTGATGTCGTCCTTCCTGATGTTCGTGGGCATCGATGTCGCTCCGAGTTATCCCTTGTTCATGATCAGCGGCGACAGAATGGCAGCGGCCACTGCCTTCCGGTTGACATGCCATGCTGCCCAGCACCGCGAATGCAGCCAGGCATGGCCGCTCGGTCCGGTGCCGAAGGGCACCAGCTCATCAAGTACGGCTTCGCTGCCACCGCAGTGGAGACAGCGTCCGGGTGGAGAGCACACCGGATTGCGGTTCAGCCATTCGACCACGCAGCATTCAAAAGCGCGCGCCTCAGCATCCGTTCGCTGCAGTCCACCATCGAACTCGGCGATGCCCGCCCGCTCATCGAAGAAGGCCAACCAGTCCGCGTCCGACCAGTTGTCACGGGCGGCCCGCAGCAGCGCCACAATCTCAGGCTTGCGCCGGGACAGTTCGCTGAGCACCGTGCCCCGGGGGGCTTCGGCTGCCGTCAACACGAGATCGTCCCCGTCGAGTACGAGCTTAATGCCGGCGGCGCGGGCCGCCCTGAGAGCTTCGACCGCGCTCATAGCCGCGCACTCCAGCCTGGAGTTCCAGTCTCCTCGAATTCAGATTCGGAGGAGAAAGTTGCGTCCGCAGCGTCCAGAGCGTCCGCGGCGTTATTCTGCAAGGAGTTGTCGCGGACGATCGGAACTTGGCGCGGATTGACATCGTCCGCATCGTCGTTTTGCGTCCGCTCCGACCAAGTCGAGAAATCCCTGCCATCAGCTGCTTTTCCCGAACTGTCGGACGATGCGGACGTTGCGGACGATGTTTCCGGCGGCATTTCTGACGCAGAGGAAGTCTGCATCTTCGTGATGATGATGGTGCGGGTACGCGCCCGGGCCTTGGCCTTCTTGAAGTCGATATCGATGCCGACCTTACGCAGAAAGGTCGCAATCCGCCGCAGCCTGCCTGAGAGTACGCGAGGGCTTTCGGGCCAAGACTTCGACTTCGCAACCCGCTCGCTGACCGCGAGGGCCCCCATAAGGTCTGAGGCAGTTCCCGTCCACACCACCTGCGTTTCCATCATGGCACGCACGGCGGCGGCGACCGGGTCGGCATCGAGCACGCCCTCCACCACGTCGTCGAGGTTGTCACGGTAGGCTGACCAGAAGGTGCCAGGGGGCCACAGCGCCGCCTCGCATGCTGTAGCCCACAGAGCGAAATCCGCCATTCGCGGCAGCTTCGGCAGATGAGTGTGGGGCAGCCGCTTAAGGCCCTCCACCACCGCATTGAGCAGCACACCAAGAATCTTCGGGCGCGCCGCCTCGAATGCGGCCCGCAACTCCTGTTCCGGTCGGCGGCGCTCCTCCGGGATCGGCTGCAGTGTCAAGAACAAGGCGCGGTCGGCGAGGTCGGGCCGGGTGACGATCTCCTCAATGCCGTTGAGGATGACGGGGCGGGTCGCGTCGAACAGCACCTCGTCATTGTCGGTATAGAGCTGGCGAACGGCAAATCCGCCGCCGGTCGCCAGCCGGCAAAGAGTGTCGGAGATCCACCCCGGCAACCCCGAAACATTATCGAAGGCAAGTACGTGGCTGTTGCTGGCAGCGATGAAGAGGTCGCGATCCTCGCGGGGAAGCGCCCGCAGGGGTGCCGTGTTGGGGTCAAGCAACGACCGGAGGACTGCTGAGAATGTCGACTTGGCCGACCCCTGCTCGCCCGCCAATGCGATCACCGGGTAAGGGCCACAATTGCGCAAGCAAGCCAGTGCCCAGGAGACCACCAGGACGAAGTCCTTGTCCGAGTTCACGTTGAGGAACGGCCGAAGCGCGTCGACCGATCCACCCGTGACCGGCACCGGCAGCGGCTGCATGCCAGCTGCGCGACGAAACCTTACCGGCGGATTGTTGATGACCCTCCAGCCGGTGGGACTGATCTCCACCGCACGCCAGTGTTCATCGCCGAGGTCGAGATAGAGATTACCTTCATGCCCCCCGATGCGAATGTAGACGCGCCTCTCCGGTGAACCGAAATCTGCCTTCGCCTCAATCAAATTCAGCGCTGACTGCATTGCCTCCGAGCTTGGTGCGCCTCCTACCTCATCAAAGAAGCGCCGCGTGAGCCAACGACGGAAGCCCCTGGAACGGATCGGCCAGGTCTCGCGGTGGCTATTGATGTCAATATCTGCGTAGCCCGTTCCCTCGGGCGCATGAAACAATTCGGCGCTCTGCGCGAGCTCGGCCAGAATGCTGGCCTGTGTCCGCCGCGCCCTATCGGCAACGCCGCTCTCCCCCACGATGGTCCCGAGCGCCGTCACCCTGGATCCAATATCCTTGGACGTGGCATCCAGCACCTCGGATGCCGCGTAATTGTCCTTTTGCAGGGTGGCAAGGGCCGCCGGCGTAAAGGGCGCACCGGAATCGCGGACGATCCGCTCGAGCGACCCGTTCAGTGGGACGCGCACCTCCTCGGCGGCGGCAATCGTGGTCAATATACTGCGCTCACCGACTTCAGTCGTTTCACGCGCAACATCGATCCGGTGGACATGATGCGAAGATCCGCCCGACGCGCCGCGATCACTTCCCTCGCAACGCCGGCAGAGAAACCGCGGGAACCCGTGCTCGCAGTTCTCGGTGTTTACCGACATGGCAGGTCGCCTTCATAGCTCGATCCGCCCGAGGCGCTTCGCGGCAACGTCGGACCCTGGCCCGAGCCGAAACCAACCAAATCGCTCGTGGGGCGGCACGCAATCAGCATGTCGTTGAAATCCATTCCCGCGGGAGGACGCGCGACACGAACCCGACGACCTTCCCGCGCCCAACGGCGCGCGGCGGCCATTGCCGCGGCCTCACCTGGCGCATCGGCGTCGGCGAGGACGACAACGTCCCGCTCGTCATCCGGGAGATCGAGCCTCCGCAGGCCCGAGGTCGAAAGGGCCGCCCACGTCCGGTGTTCCGTTGCCTGCATCGCCGAGAGGCACGTTTCGATCCCCTCGCCGATCAGCAAAACGCCACCCTGCCCGCCGAGGCGAACAATCCCGCCGCTGCAGGGCCCCAACATCATTTTGGCGGTCTCAACGGGTGCCTTCGAGGTGCCATCGCGCGACAGGAATGTCCGGTGGATAGCAGTCGGCGCGTTGCCGATTGCGCCGGTCACCAACGCAACCATGGCGGGCCAACGAGACCCCTCCGGGTGCCGCAATCCATGGTGAAAACGAATGGCAGGGGGAATTGCGACCGTGAGACCACGCCGCCGCAGATAAATCTCAACGAGCGAGCCCTTTGCGCAGGTTGAGTTGTTCCAAACCTCTGCTGCCCAAGAAGCAGAGCCGCAAATGCTGGCCTCTTTCGATACCGCCGCCTTGGCAATATCAGACTCCCGCGCTCCAGCGAGATTCGATCCCGGCCAGAGACCGAGGAGCTTGAGTGCCTCGATAACCGACTGCTGATCGCAACCACCAAAGCAATGGACAAGCACGATCCCGTCGCGGCCGTATCCAAGTGAGAGGCTGCCAATCCTCTCTTCGTGGGCAGGGCAGCGACACATGAATCCGCAAGCCGTCCGTTTGGCACCGCCACAGGCTGCTGCGATTTGCTCAATAGAAATCACATGCGCTCTCCATTTAGCGCGCGATGATGTTCGCCTTGCCGCCTCAGTTAGCCGCTCAACATTCTTTCCAGCGCGTGCCGCGGGACAATCCAACGCCGACCCACTCGAATTGCAGGCAACTCGCCGGAATTAGCGGCTGCATAGGCACTGCACTTCGAGAGACCCAGAATCTTGCATCCCGCTTCTTCGACAGTGAACGTCGAGCGACCGTCCCAGCGCCGGTCGAGGACACGCGGGGCAGTCGTGTTTTCCGAAGTAGTCATATTCAGTCTGTTCCAGTTGACCCTTTATGTCAACTATTGTAGGGCTACATTCTGTCATAACAAGGGCTATGAAATTGAAGCAGCAACAGTTCAAAATCACCCTCGGGGACGATCTTCGCGCGAAACTCGACAGTTCCAGTTCGCTCAATCTCCGGTCGATCGCGGAGGAAATTCGCCAGCGGCTGGAAATGTCGTTCGACATCCAAGGTGACGGTCACACGCTCGACCTGATCTACGCGATCCTGTTTCTCGCGCACGAGATCATGCGCGACTTCGGCACGACGTGGTGGGGTGACGAGAGGGCGCGATCTGCGTTCATGGCGGCGATCGCCGACCAGGTGATGAGCTATCCGATCAATCCCGCCGATCTTGCTGCGAGACCACTGGTAACTTTGGGAACACCTGAGCAGCAGGCAGGGCCCGAAGATCCGCCGGAGGTTATTGGCCGCGCTATCGCTCGAAACTACCGCCGGAGAGTTCGGCCACTTGGTTTCCGATCCGACAAGTTCGACATCAGCCGCTTCCGGGAGCTGATGCAAAGCGACAAAAAATGAATCGCTTCGCTTACGGCGTGAAACCACACGACACGCCTCGCGCGGGCGAATGACGAAAGATCTGCCGGAAATTCCGCAGACCGAGCTTTAAGGGACGTTCGTAATGACCGCAGCAAAGCCAGCACTCACCGAGACGAGCGTTGACGCGACGCCTAAGTCCGCTCCTCGCCGCATGCTCACCGAGACACAGGTGCTGGAGATCATCCCCGTGAGCCGCACCACGCTCTATCGCATGGAGAAGGCAGGCCGGTTTCCGAAGTGCACTTATATCAGCCCCAACCGGCGCGTCTGGTACGAAGACGAGATCGTGGCGTGGCAGAATGCGGTCGATGAATTCGATCCGCGTCGGGCCCGGGGCAAAGGGCGGCGCGTGCGCGCGATTGCTGCTGTTGGGCGCAAACCGAATACGCGCTGAGGATTGGGGGTATGTCCAACGCATAGCGGCCCCCGGCAATGACGTTGCGCATGTGCCGCTGGCGCATTCCCCACGCATTCGCAACAACCATTCCCCTACCCTTCGCAGCTGGCGCGCGCATTGCGTCAAGCCCAAATGGCTAGACTGCTGGAAGCGATCGGAGGCTGGCCAGCTGCCGGGCGATCACACCGATCGTGCAGCCGGGCTTGCTGCCTGCATGACCCCGGCATTGCGCGAGGCGCGGGCACAGCCGGTGGCTGCTCCCGCGTACGAACCCGCGCGGCCTAGGGCTCGCTCCTGGGTTAGTGGCGTCGGGTCCGATCGATCAAGAAATCATCCAGCTGTCTGCCAGCTTGAATTTGCGGCCCAAGCCATCGGGGTTGCTTCCCACGGCCGGACCAAATCTGCATTGGGTTCTCTGGATTTCGATACTTCGGCGGAACGGGAGGGTAAGGGCGTCGCGGCCGACAAAGGTCCGATATGTTGTCGGCCCCTTGAAGCTGACGTAGCCATCAGCGCCCTCCAGAAGGCCATCAGACGCGGCCTTGAGCGCGAAGCGATGGAATTCGCGGTCGAACTCATGCACACCAGCAAAGCCTTCCACTCGATGGTCTGCAACAGGCTCGAAGTGATCTGCCATGAAGACCTCGACACGCTGGCCGCGCCATGGGTCGTGCCGTTCGTCGCGACCGCGCTCGCGCAGTCCAAGGACCGCTACAGTAGCAAGATCGGCGAGGCACGGTTGATGATCGGCAACTGCATCAGGATCATGTGCCGGGCGCCGAAGTCCCGCGCGGGCTGTCACTTCGCTGCCGCGATCGGTCTGCGGTCTCAACTCGAAGGCTACGTTCCGACCGTTCCAGATTTTGCTTTCGATCAGCACACGCTCGAAGGTCGCAGGCTGAGCCGTGGCCTCGACCACTTCCGCAGCGAAGGCGCGAAGCTGGTCCCGCCGCCGACCGGTGATGATCCCTACGAGGACGAAGCCTATCGGCTGTGGGCGCTCAAGCAGAGCAAGTAAGACCCCGACACGCCGATCACCGCCCGTCGTCCTGCCACGGCATCGTCGGCAGTGGAGGCATACTTAATGAGGCCGTTCAAACACAGCGCCGTAATGGTGGGGCGAGACCTCAACCAAGTTGCGGAATTTCAGACCGCTCGGCTCAACGCTAGCGATGGTCTGATCAGGCGTCATTCGTAGTTCCGTCGCTGGCCCTCGCGGCTCTCCTAGGACAGTCGTTTGCTCGCGCGGCCGCGCGTGCCAACTCACGATAGCGATCAAACCACCGGGCTTGAGAACATCATGGACGGCTCCCGCAAGGCGTCGCCTGTCCGGAACTCCGTGGAAGGCATTGGCGAGGAACACATGGTCAACCGCCTGCCGGACTACATTTGCGATATTGTAAGCGTCAGCTTCGACGAAAGTGCAGTTTGGCGCACCGCCTCGCTCGACGATCCGGACCTTTGCCGCTTTCAGCATCGCCCGGTCAATGTCGATAGCGATGACGCTGCCCACGATCCTAGAGAGCGGGAACGTGAACCAGCCATCACCGCAACATAGGTCCACCACGTCCATGCCGGGCGTCACGCCCACGTCGCTCAGCACTTTGGCGGGATCGGGCCACAGCGCTTCCCACCAACCGGGATCAGGCATTCCGGTGCCTTCGAAAAATCCGGGAAGTTGAGTGGTCATATCGTTGGCGACTGTCTACGGATTTCTCACGACATCACCGAACGCGGTGGTGGAGCCGATCCATCCAAAGGCCATGCCGGTGATCCTGACCACCGACGAAGAGCGGGACGTGTGGATGCGCGCGCCGTGGGATGAGGCCAAGGCGTTGCAGCAGCCATTGCCCGACGATGCGCTCAAGATCGTCATGCGCGGGACCGACAAAGAGGATCGGGCTGCGGCGTGATGCGCGCCAAGCCGCGCTATCGCGCGTCGCCACGTATTAATAGGCGCAAATATAGTTTCCGTACGCATCGTAGCAACTGCGGCGGTACGCAGCAGCGCCAACGGCAGCCGCGCCTACCGCTGCCGCTCCGACACCGTAGCCCCGATAGCCGTAGCCGCGATAGCCGCCCCGATAGCCGTAGCCCCGGTAGCCTGCGCCGCGCACTGCAACAGCGCCGCCGCCCCGCGGTCCTCGAACTGCGACCGCACCGCCGCGGTAACCGCCGCCACCCCGATAGGCACCTCCGCCGCGCCGAGCCTCGGCATCATCGGGGATCAAGCAGGCGATGAGCAAAACGAAAGCGGCAAGAGGAGCGAGAATATAGCGGAGCATGACAGAAACCCTTCTATGTATTCCTTAAGCCCCGCTCGCGAGATTGCGGCTCTCTCCGCGCAGGAGGTTGATGTAGATCAATCGAACCCGCGCACTGCGGCGCCTACGCTATGTTCCCGCACCTGAGGCGGCTTCTGCCACCTTTCGGTGACGCAAAGCAAAGAGGGAGGTCCGCCATGCATTCGAGGAAGCATTTTTCGATCAAGTCAGCGACTGTTGCCGGGATTGCTGCTAGCGCCCTGTTGGGGCTTGCAGGTGTCACTCTCAATCCAGCGCCAGCCCAGGCGGTCGTGTACTGCCAGTACGTTGAATATCCGGTGGGTTGCGTTGCCCGGGCAGGCGTCGTGCTGAGGCCTCGTCCGGTGGCGCGCGCTGCGGTCCGTCATAACGCCGGTGGCAATGCAAATGGTGGCGTCAATCGCGTTGGGGCGGGGCGGTAAAGCACTTGTTTGCGGGTCACGAGCGAGAAAGAAGCCGTCACCGTTTCTTATGGCGGAGGCTTTTTTATCGTCCCGGCGCGGAGGACTGGCGACCGATACCGGTGGCGGCTTCACGGCATGAAACACGCTTGGTACGTCACATTTGAAGTGCCGCCGGATGGCACGCTGTTAAGACGGCGACATCCGCGCTTAACCAAGACGTTTGAAACCGAAGCGGAAGCTAGGGCTTTTGCGCGAACCAAATTCAACGAGGGATTGGTCGTAACCGCGGGGACCATGATCCCCCACCTGCCGAGAACGTCAATCCCGTCGCCGGAAATTCCAGCGTGACTTGAAGCTGACCAAGTAAACGAGTTGTTTGTAAGCAGCGGGCCGACCAAAAAGTAATCTTTGACGACACGCTGCCGCGTGCAACTGCGCCTATTTGATCTAGATCAAGCGCCAGGCTCTCGACCTCAGGTGCCATACTCTGGGGCACAGCAACCGGGAGCCTGAAGATGGGTGAACGTTCGGAGCCGAAACGGGTCTGTCGTCGCAACGCACTCACTTTCCTTGGATACGCGGCCGTGTTTGGGCTTGTGGCCTCGCCCGCAATTTTGGCGGTGTCGGAGGCGGAAGCTCAGACCACCACCGCGCCCGCCACACCCACGACGCCGCCCGCAGACGCGCCGATGTCTGGGACAGAGCGCCGTCAGGAGCGGCGAAGCGGGCGAACAGAACGGCGCCAGGAACGCCGGACCGGACGCACAGAACGGCGTCAAGACCGGCGCACAGGGCGCGACGAGCGACGGGACGCGCGCGACGGCACCCCGACCACCACAACCACCACCGAGCAGAAAAAGTAGTCCGTTCATTCGGGCCAACCACGGCAACCGGGCCGCCTCAGCGCAGGCCCGGGAAAGCAGTACAGCGCGCGGATCGCAGGGCCACCGCACAGCCGGCGCTATCGCGTAGTTTGAGTGCGCGCCGCGATCCGCAGGCCCTTCGGGCGCCGCTCGAGCGGCTTAAGCTTCCCGAGCTCCAACTCGCGCCCAACGGCAGGATGTGAAACTAGGGCCTAATAGGGCCCGGCGGTTTCCGAAGACACCCAGCGCCGTCCGCTAATCAACATAAGCCCTTCATTAAACGAGGCTTTTTAGTTTTCCCCAACCGTACGAAATCGCTGGACGACAGGACCACACGGTTTTGCCGTACGCACGGCCCGTTGGCGCCACAGGGTCCGACGGCGTTGTGCACGTTGCCATCGGAATGTGACGCGACGAACCTGACAGCGCCGCTCGTCCACGCGAAGCCCTGGGCTCACGGAGAGCAATCCGCCCTGCCCACGCCTCTCGCGCACGACGCTGCTGCGTCCACCGCAAGCCCGGCCCTGCGATCACACGACACATGACCGCCCCTCAAGGGCGAGCCGGGATGGACGACACATACGCCGTTTCCGAATTTCGGTAAAGTGGAATATTTTCAAGCGGCGACTTGACACCTACCAGGGTGTTTTGCCCGTCGGGCGCCGTGGCTTGATGCAGGCGCAGACCGTAAACCTTGGCCTGGCGTACAAATTTCAGCGCCGTCTCGCGCCTCGCCGATCTAGTCAATGATCTCGTCGGCGCCGATGGCCAGGGACGGAGGGATCGTCAGGCCAAGCGCCTTGGCAACCTTTTGATTGATCACCAGCTTGAAACGGGTCGGCTGTTCAACCGGCAGATCGTTCGGCTTGGCACCCTTGAGTATCTTATCCATCAATCCCACTGCCCGACGAAAGAAATCAGGAAAGTCCTGCCCGTAGGACAGCAGAAGACCGTGCGGGACCATTTCAGCGATGAGCGAGACAGTTGGCAATTTGTGCGCCAGGGCGGCAGCCCCGATCCGCCGCCGTTCATTGAACAAAATCGGTGCGGCCAGAGCGACGCCGTCAAATCCGCTTTGCGAAATCGCGGCGAATGCCGGCTCGATTTCGTCGGGCGTCGTTATCCCGAAGGGTTTGGTCGAAACCGACAAGGCTTGCGCCGCCCTCTCGTAGCCGCCCTGGATACGCGGAGCCGCAGGGTCTCTCGGATCAACCATGATGGCCATCCGGGATAAGTTCGGCACCAGTTTCCTGAATAGTGCAACGCGCTTGCCAGATACGTCGTTGGACATCAGCGAAAGGCCAGTCACGTTACCACCGGGGCGCGCCAAACTTTCGACGAGACCGTGCCCCACGGGATCGGCATCCAGAACGAACACGACAGGAATTGTATTCGTGGCTTGCTTCGCTTCCTTGGCGCCGAGTGAAGTCACGGCAAGGATCGCATCCACTCTGCGTTCGACCATGTCCCTCGCAAACGCACGAAATCGGTCGGGCTGTTCGGCCGGAAAATGGTGCTCGAGTTGAATAGATTTGCCGTCGACATATCCAAGGTCACTGAATGCTTTCGTGACCACACTCAGATAGACATCTTCCTCCTCGGCGCTCGCCGCATGCCAGAGGACTCCGATGCGAGGTACTTTCTTCGCCTGTTGCGCCCAAGCGGCCAGCGGCCAAACGGTCACTGCGCTGCCGAGAAGCGCAATGAACTCGCGCCGTCTCATGTCAGCCCCGAGCCAAGAAAAGGATCTACTTAGACTAGCACGTTGGCGACTACCGGGATCAGCCGCTTCCGCGACCAAATGTCCGATTTGGGGTCAGCTGACGGACGGCGGATGGCACTGCGAGGCCAGCTATGGGCCACAAGCGGACCTTCCATGTGGCCCCCGCGACCAAAAGCACCTTCATTGCGCCAGCTCGTCGAGTAATGACTTGGCCTCTTTCAAATCCAACGTGTCGAAGCCCTCGGTGAACCCGCCGTAGATAGGCGCGAGGAGATTGCGGGATTCTCTGCGCTTGCCACGGTCGCGCCAGATCCGGGCCAAGCTGGTGGCAGCGCGCAGCTCCAGGCATTTGGCGCTCTGGCGACCCGCCACATCTAGCGCACGCTGAAACCACCCTTCTGCTTCGGTCCCGTCGCCGCTCCGCCTGCCAAGCGTCAGCTCCCCAGTTAACCGGCAGATTTCCGCCTCCCATCGTCGCTCGCCAGTTTCCTCGACAACGCGCGCAGCCTCGACCAGCGCGGCTAATCCTTGCTCGATTTCTCCGGCCCACGCCGATGCTTCAGCCAGCGACGCGAGATAATAGGGCCAACGGATGCGCACGCCCGTCGGCTCGACGGCCGCGAGACCGCCGCGAATCTCCGCGATCCCTTCCACCGCCTGCCCGCGTGCCGCGATCGCCCACCCCCGCAAGATGTTCCCAGCCGCCGCCAGGTGCGGTGCGATGCCATACTCGGCGCACACCGCGATTGCGGTCTCCGCATGCTCCTGGGCCGGCTCCGCTTCCCGCCGATGCTGGTAGATCATTGCGGCGAACACCAGGGCGAGAACAAGGCTGAAGGGATGCGACAGCCCCCGCGCCATCCTCACCGCCTCGCGCGCCGTAACAAGCGCCTGCTCGGGGAAACCAAGCGGCCACAGCGTGAGGGCCGCGGTGTATCGATTGCAGACGGCTGCGTCGTGGCCGCCATACAGGAACGTATGGCCACGGTGCGCGTCCGGCCGATACAGCGCCCATCCGGCTTCGAGATGCGTCCGACACGCGGTCAGTTCCGGGAGATGAAGGAGTGTCGTCCATGCGGCATGATGCGCCTGCAGGAGCAACGCCGGATCGGCGCTCTGCCGAGCGACCGCGAACAGCCCGTCCAATAGGCCGCGGGCCGCCTTGAACTCGCAGCGCTGCTGGTAAACAAGCCACAGCCCCCAATTCACGGCATAGAGCTGCGCTACATCGCCGGCTTGCTGACACAGGTCGCGTGCGTGCAGATAGGCTTGCTCCACCTCCGGCGCCGAATAGCTCTTGGTGGCGATCAGCATCGGCGCAAGCACGAGCTGCAGGGCGAGTTCGCGGCGGGCACGCTCCGCCGGATCGGCGACCCGCCTGACGAGCGCCAGCCCCTTGTAGAGATGGGCAAGGCACTCGGCATGCGCCGAGCGCTCAGCCGCGCGCTGGCCGGCCGCCTGCCAGTAGGCAATGGCGTTTTCCGCAAGGTCAGCTTCGGTGAAGTGGTGCGCGATCACCTCCGGCTGGGTTGCCGCGATGTCCGGAAACGTCTCCTCGAGCGCCCGGGCAATGCGCGCGTGCAGCGCGTGCCGCCTATTGCGCAGCAATGTGCCATAGGCCGTGTCCTGAACGAGGGCGTGCTTGAACAAATAGGTCGCGTGCGGCGGGATGCCGTTTCGGAACAGCAACCCTGCTTGCATCAGGCGGTTGAGCGCCGAGACCAGTTCCGGCTCTGACTGCCGCAGCACGGCGGCTAACAGCACATGAGAGAACTCACGACCGATCACCGCTCCGATTTGTGCTACCTCCTTGGCCGGGCCAAGCCGGTCGAGCCGCGCCATCAGAGAAGCATACAGGCTCGCGGGGACCGCCAGCGCTGGAGAGGGAATCGCGGCCGCAGTCTGCATCGCTCCGCGCTCGCTCCCGGCCTCCAGCATCGCCTTCGTCATCTCCTCGACGAACAACGGGATGCCGTCGGTGCGCTCGACAATGTCCTTTCTGACCTTCGCCGGCAGCAGCTTATTGCCGACGATGCACTCGATGACGGTCCCGACCTCGCGATGTCCCAGCCGATTGAGGGCAAGCGTTGTCACATGCGGTTGTCCTACCCAGGGCGCGTCGAACTCAGGCCGAAACGTCACGATCAAAAGCACGCGAAGGCTCGCGATCCGGTTCACCGAGCGACCGAACACTTCCAGGCTCGTGGGATCGCCCCAGTGCGCATCCTCGACGATCATGAGCACGGGGCTCGTCCGCGCTAGGGCTTCCAATTGGACGCCGAGTGCCGCCAGCGTCTTTTGCCGGCGCTGTTCGGGAACAAGCTCCAGAGCGGGATAGCGGCCGTCGTTAGGAAGCGACAACATCTCGGCCAACAGCGCCGCGTCCTGCCGGGACGTCGAAGTCTGCGCCAGGAGCGCATCGAGCTTGTCGAGCTTGGTATGCGGTGTGTCGCCGTGCACAAGTCCGGCAGCCCGTTCGAGCTGCCCGATGATCGGATAAAGAACGCTGTCGATGTGTTGGGGCGAGCAGAAATAACGAAGCCGTGTGTGGGGTTCGGCCGTCAGGCGCTCCATGAGTGCAGTGGAGAGCCTGGATTTGCCGATCCCGGCCTCACCGGACAGCAGCACCACCTGGCCTTCGCCGCTCTTGGCTTTTGCCCAGCGCCGTAACAGGAGTTCAAGCTCTTCTTCGCGGCCGACGAGTGCGGTCAGGCCGCCGGGATGCATTGCGTCGAAACGGCTCTCGACAGAACTGGCCCGCAGCACCGCGAAAGCTCGCACTGGACCTGTGATCCCCTTAAGCTCCGTTGGCCCGAGGTCCCGAAGCTCGAAGAGATTGCCCAGAAGTTTGCGCGTGGCCTCGGCAATGACGACCGTGTCCGGTTCCGCGATGCTTTGCAGACGGGCCGCAAGGTTCGGCGTCTCGCCGACAATCCCGCGCTCCTGCGCTTCGCCGGAGCCGACGAGATCTCCGACGACCACCAGCCCGGTGGCAACCCCAACCCGCATCTGCAGGGGCTCGCGAGTTGGGAGGGCAGCAACCGCGTCGATCAGGGCGAGGCCGGCACGAACAGCTCGCTCGGCGTCATCCTCATGCGCCTGAGGATAACCGAAGTAGACGAGAACGCCGTCGCCCATGTACTTTGCCACGAACCCGCCGAAGCTGCGGACGGTCTCGGCAACGCACTTCTGATAGGCCGTGATGACCTCGCGCAAATCCTCTGGGTCCATCCGGACCGAGAGCGCCGTCGAGCCGACGAGATCCGAGAACATTACGGTCACTTGGCGACGCTCAGCCGTGTCCTCTTCGTGGATTGCCAGAGAAACATCGAACACTGGCGTGGCTGCGCTCTTTTCCGCGCGCAGAGCCGCAATCGCATCTAGAAGCATGCGGCGGTGCCCAACCATGGCGACGCCCAAGTCTTTTAAGTCCTCCGCCGTCAGATTGGGCAGGACCTTCCCACTGATCTCATTTTCGCGGAATGCCGCCTCATATTGTTCGAGGCCAAGCCTCCGCAGCCAAACTCCGACGTCCATGATGGCGCCCCGGGTTCGCCTTGCGCTGCATGATCCCGCAGTCGAGACAGCCTGTCTAGAGCGCTCTCTTGGAGGACCGGTTTGGTCACAAGCGGCAGGGAGGCCAACCAGCCCTCGTCCGGTTCACCGCCGGTAGCCGACGTAGCAATGGTTGTTCGGCTGAGGGCCAGAAGCGGACTCATTCACCGCCGCAATTAAGGTCCCTATTCGATCACCTCGTCCGCGCGGATTAGCAACGAGGGCGGCACAGTGAGACCGAGCGCCTTCGCCGTCTTCATGTTGATCAGGAGCTCGAATTTGGTTGGCCGTTCTACCGGGAGGTCAGAAGGCTTGGTGCCTTTGAGTATCTTGTCCACGTAGCCCGCCGCACGGCGGAATAGATCTCGGACGTCGGCTCCGTACACAGACAGTCCGCCATCGGCATAATGCCGGAACAGATAGTTTGCCGGCAGGCGATACTTTGCTGCGAGCGCGATAATCCGCGGAGCCTGGACATAGGTGAGCGTATCGCCAAAATCGATGATCGCGTTGGCGTTTTGGGCGGCAGCGGACGCAAACGCGGCGTCGAGCTCGTCGGCCGTGGCCGCCTCGACCGGCACCAAAGTCACGCCGAGTTCCTGCCCTATTCGTGGTACGTCCTCTGCGAGATATAGCTTCTGCATTGGGTTGGCCGGATTGACCAAGAGTGCGATTTTCGAGGCGCCGGGAACGAGTTCTCGAAGGATTTCGAGACGTTTCGCGAGGAAGTCGTCCGGTACCATTGTCGAAAGGCCCGTCACGTTGCCTCCGGGGCGCGACAGGCTTTGCACAAGGCCAAGCTTCACGGGATCGGCCACACTTACGAATACAATCGGAATGGTGGTGGTGGCCGACTTCAGCGCTACGGCCGCTTGCGGCCCGGGAGCGATGAGCAGTTCGGGGCTGAGGGCAATCAGATCGGCGACAGAAGCCGCCAGTCGATCCGAGGGATGGGAAAATCGATACTCGATTACGAGATTCTTACCCTCGATCCAGCCGAAGCTGCGCAGCGCATCAAGAAGCACAAGCTCGGCTTGATTAAGAGCTTTTGCGCTTCCATCACCTACAGCAAGAAAGCCAAGCCGACGACGCTTTCCCTGCGCGCGCGAATAACGTGGCGAAAGAAGCAACGCCGCAGTGCCAGCTATGAACTCCCGCCGTTTCATTCGACCCTCATCACAGCGTGAGGACGAAGGCGCATCGTATCACGTCTCGCTAGTCGCGGCACTCTGTGGCTGCATATGCTGCGGTGCGTGGCTCAGGACGGCTGTGGGTCAAAAGCTGCCCTTGGCGGGCTGCTTCACCTTGGTCGGCTCATCTCCCGGAAGCAGACATTTCGGCTCTTCGAGCGGCAACGGGCCACAAGGCGGGCATCAGGATTGCTCGAATGGCGGATGGTTCGCCGGAGACAGAAGCGTCTACTCCTCCCGCTGCACCAACTCGAAGGTGATGCCCTCGGGACCCTCGAAGAGCCGCAGCTTTCGGCCAATGTAGTCCATCTCGTCGCTCAACATGACGACGCCGTGAGCTACGAGGTGCGCGGTGGTCGCCTCAATGTCGTCGACGCGGAACGCCAGGTGGTTGAATCCCAGCTTTCGCAAATTCGTCGGGTGCGCCCCGGGATCGGTCCCCGAGAGCGGGTCGAACTCAAGCAGCTGGATCTCGAAACGCGGCTTCGATCCTTCGAGTACGAGGGTTATGTGCTGCGCTTTCATGCGCGGCATACCCATGTATTGGGCGGGAATGCCGCCGTCGATCGCTGCGACGTGATCCTTTCTGAAACCAAGGAGCGCGAAGAACCCAATCGCTGCCTCGGCGTCCGCCACTGCGATCGTAACGTGATCAGGATTGAGTATCATCTCGTCACTCCCTCCATCAAAGCAGCGCGCTCGATCGCGCCGGCGTGCCACAGCCGGGCAAGCCGCCGGCCGCTGTCGCCCCCGTCACAATCCAATTGGACCACAGTGCGCCTGCGCTCATTCAATCACCTCGTCGGCGCGTAACAGGAATGATTCCGGTACTTTCAGACCGAGTGCCCTGGCCGTCTTCAGATTGATGACGAGGTCGAACTTGGTCGGCTGTTGGACCGGCAAGTCGGCGGGCTTCGCCCCGCGCAAAATCCTGTCGACGAAGGCCGCGGCAAGCCGCCATATGTGGGTTTCGTTCACGCCGTAGGACATCAGCCCACCCGCATCGACGAACTCCCGGTATTCAAACATCGTTGGAATTCGCGCGGTCAGCGCCTGGGCGGCAATGGCGAAGGTGAGTGGGACGCCAACGGCATAGAGGGCGTCCGCACGATCCCTGAGGTTCTCGAAGGCCGATGCAACGTCCGCCGCGCGCCTGATTTCCAATATAGTCGCCTCGAGGCCGAGCGCAGAGGCTGCCGCCTGCACCTCATCCATCCTGTTCTGGAAACCGGGACTATTGGCATTGACCATCACGGACAAGCGGCGGAAACCCGGGACGACCTCGCGCAACAGGTCGAGGCGCTTGCCGGCAAGACTGATCGGGTTGAGCGCCAGGCCGGTCGCATTGCCGTCCGGTCGGGCCAGGCTTGCGACGAGGTCGCTGCCAACAGGGTCACCAGAAACAGAGACGATCGGGATGAGCGATGTCGCACGTTTTACCGCGAGGGTCGGAGATCCCCCCACCGTGACGATGACGTTGACCTTGAGCCGGACGAACTCGGTCGCAATTTCGGTGGAGCGTTCGGTATGTCCCTCCGCGGAGCGATACTCGATCGCAACGGTCCGTCCCGCGATCCAACCGAGTTCGCGCAACTGATCCTCGAAGTCCGGGGCCGACCAGGCCGGGCCGAGGAATCCGATGATGGGTAGCTTTCTCGTCTGCTCCGCCCGCGCCGTGCTCGCGCCCATAGCCGCCGCGACGCCGACGAGCGTGATGAACTCGCGTCGCCTCATTCTGTTGCTCGCGTGAAGCGCCCGACTGAGGCATGAAGCCTAGCACCTTGCAACCGCGAGCCGAGCGAGAAAAGGGTTAGCAGCCCCTGCGACGCAATGTCCGCGTCGATAGCTTTTCAGGCGCTCCGCATCACGCGCCTGTCAGGATCGACCAGACGCACGATCTCGCAGGCGGCGACGAGGCCGGCGAGCCAGGCGGCGCTGGTCAGCCCAATGCGCGTCACGATGGCCGCGGTGAAGGCGCCCTCTCCGCCCAGCAACGGCGTCGCGGCGAGCAGTGCAAGCTCATAGGCCGCATAGGCGGCAACGAGCGTGACGGCCAGCGCCAGCGCCGTGCGGCCCTGCGGCAGCGTACGCAGCACGGCGGACGACACCGCGGTGGCCAGCAACGCAGCCGCGCCGATCGCAAAGCCCCAGGCGATGGTGTTGCCGTCGACGGGATAGTGCAGCGCGCCGAAGCCGATCGTCTGGTTCACGAGCCAGGCGCTGGTGACCACGAGCAGCGCCGGGCGCAGCGGCAGCATCGCGGCCGCGAGAACCGCGAAGGCCGCAAAGGGCGTGGCGCAGGCCAAAGCGAAACTCGCGAGCGCGCATGACGCCGTCAGCAGCGCAAGGCAGAACATCGCCGCAAGGCGCGGGGCGACCGGGTGAAGCCGCAAATGGTCCGCGTGCGGCGGCAGGATGCTGAAAGCCATAAGTGATCTCCTTCTTTTCCAATTCTAGTCCATTTGTGGGCCTGTGACAGCCCCATCGAGGTCAGAGTCCTGATCAGAACGTGGCGCCGGCCTTGAGCAGATAGCTGCGACCCGGCAGCGGATAGGCGCTGAAGCGGCCGTCAGTGAAAGTGCTTGCGATCGCATAGTCGTAATAGAGCGCGTTCAAAACGTTGTTGACGCTGAGCGACCAGAAATAGCGCTCATATTGACCGCTGAGCTTGAGGTCGATCGTGCCATTGGCTCGGCGGGCCTCGTCACCTCGACCGGCGGCAGCTGCTCCGCGGCGGACTGCTGCGCACGGGCGATGGAGGGATCGAGCAAAGGGAAGGAAACGGCCGCAACGATGCCGGCGCAGAAGCGCCAGGCGACGGAGAGAACACGGGACACGATTGTAACTTCGGCATGACGTCAGTGGCACGTCACAGCGAACGAGGCTTTACGGCGGAGCGATCGATTGCTCCGGTGAAGCTAATGTCTGTACTCCCCGACCGACATCTTCGCGTGTGACCACGGCTGACGGCAGGTCTCCTGGCTCGCGGGTCGTTACCTCTGCGTCGCCTTCCCAGGACCGAGATTTCCCAGTGGCACAGGACGAGAGATTCACCGCTTACAGTTGCGGGGGCAGCCATGGCATTGAGAAGATCCCGGCGTCGGGACCATCTCGCACCACATTCCCTTTTGATCTCCGAAAGGAGAACCGTCGGCGGCCAATCTACGGGGCGCCCAGACCGGGGTCAATCGACGCAATGTCGGCAGGCAAAACGCAAGCGGCCAGGTTCCTATGTCCGTCCCCGGGGACGCTGGGCCTGGGCCCAGGCGGCAGCGACGTCCCGGGGTGGGACGTCGATGCGCTTGATCGGGGTCAGCTCGCCGGAGGCGGAGACGATCGCGGTCTCCTCGCGGCGGCAGCGCGGGCACACGAAACGGACCTCATGCGGGGACGCCGACCAGCTTGAACGTTTCACGTTGGCGGCCATCGGCCAGGCATCGCATTGCGAGCACGATACCAGGAACCGGCCGGGATCGAGCATACCCATTCCATCGGACTCCACGTCCTGCCCGCTCACTCAATGATTGATCCATGTGAATCGTTCCGGTGCCGGGACACCGTCAGCGCCAATTCTGCTGCGAATCTGCGTCCGCCCGGTGCGCTCAGCGAGCCCCCTTGAGGGTGCACGACGTCGAGCAGGTGACCGTGGTGCCACGATCGCACACTTTGCAGGCGTTGACGCACTGCTTCATGTCGCGCGGATTGTAGCTGTAGTTTCGCAACGGGCAGGTCGAGACCGGCGTCGAGCCGGTGATGTCCTGCCCTTGATCGCAGGCCGCCGTCATGAGCGCGAATATGATCACGGCAACGAGGCGCATGGGATTGTCCTGCCAGGCATGGCAACAGTGACGCTTGCGAGGCCCGCTGCATTGCAACGAACCCCGGCCTTCCCACTACGGATATCGCCGGTCAGCGACGCCCGCATGCATCCGAGGATGCGCGCCAAACGTTAAGAAGGGATTGCCACCCGCCTCAGGCCGCAGCCCTGGCTGCGATCGCCTGTCGCATATCCACCGCCAGCTGGCGGTACTGTTCGCCGAGCTTCAGGTAGAATTCGCGCTTGGTGCTGTCGGTGGCGAGCTTGGCAATCAGCTCGCATTCGGCGGTGAGCGTCTCGAACCGTTCCAGCCTGTCGTGAAGATCAGTCATCGGCGTGTCCCCATCAAACGCCACAAGGGACACTTAACGTAAGCCCGGGAAATAGGTCACGGCGAACATCGTTATCGACTAGAACCGTTTTTTCCCGCCGCGGCGGTGCCAGCTCGACAAGGACGGCTATTTCTGATCCAGCCGCCAGGCGCCGTCCCAGCCTTTGCCCGGCGAATTGGCCTCGAACTGCGCGATGCGGCCGAGCAGCGTACGCGAAGGGCCGTCACCAGGTACCGCTTCAAGCGCCGCGTTGAAGGCGATGCGTGCGTCGTCGAAGCGCTGCGCACGATAGGCGGCAAGACCTTCGGCATAGTGCGTGCGCAGGTTCTCCTGCGGAATGCTGAGCCCGTGCGCCTTGCTCATCACCTCGAAAATGGCCTGCGCCTCACTCTGGCCGGCCACCGCGAGACGGTCGATCTCGCGCAGCTCGAGGTTCGATCCGATCGCATCCGCCGTGGCCTGCGAGATCAGGATGCGGGTCCCGTAGACCTTGTTGACCACCTCGAGGCGCGAGGCGAGGTTCACGGCATCGCCCATCACGGTGAAGCTCATCATCAGGTCGGAGCCGATGCTGCCGGTCAGCACCTCCCCGGTCGCGATGCCGATACGCAAGTCGCAGGGCACGGGCATGGCACGGATCCCGAGCAGGTCCGGCAATTGCTTCTGGAGCGCGGGCACCTGATCGGCCATGTCGATGGCCGCGTAGCAGGCAAACAGCGCCGGCTCGTCCTCCTCGATGAAGGGCGGGCCCCAATAGGCCATGATGGCGTCGCCGATATATTTGTCGATGACGCCGCGATTGCTCCGGATCGGGCCGGACATCACCGTGAAATAGTGGTTCATCACCTTGACGAGGCCACGCGGGGTCATGCCCTCGCTCATCGAGGTGAAGCCGCTCATGTCGCAGAACATGATGGTCATCACCCGGCGCTGGCCGTCGATGGCGACCTCCGGCCGGTCGATCAGCCCCTGCACCACCTTGGGATCGATGTACCGGCCAAACGTCTCGCGGATGCGCTCGTTGTGCCGCAGCTGTTCGGTCATGCGGTTGAAGGCGGCGGCGAGCTCGCCGATCTCGTCTTGCGTGGAAACGGCAATGGTCTTGTCGAACCGGCCCGCCTCGACCTCGCGCGTGCCGGCGAGGAGCAGCCGCACCGGCCGGGTGATGCCGCTGGAGACCATCAGCGCAAAGACAAAGCCGACCACGGCAGCCAGGACAGTGACAAGGCCCGAAATGATGATCGCCTGATGCTGGCGGCCGATCACCGTCGACGTGGCGGCGAACACCTGCTTGAGCATATCGGCGCGAATGCCGTCGATCTTCTGATTGAACTGGTCGCGCAAGAGGTCGAGATGCTCCAGCGTGCCTCGCGCGTCCGGCATTTGCTTGGCGTCGACCTGCTTGAGGAGCCTTGCATGGTCCTCAGCCATGCCGTGGCGCAGCTCGGAGACGGCGGTCTCGATGCGGGTGTCGATCCGCGCCAGCGCGGCATCGTTGGATGGGGTCCTCGTATCGTTGATGATCTCGTTGATGCGCTTTCGCGCGCTCGAGGTCTCCTCCTCGATCCTGCGATCGGCCTGCTCGAACTCTCTGAGGCGCGCGGCATAGGCCTCCTCGTCGGAGGATGCCTCCATCTTCACCATCACCATCCGACGCAGCGCCAGCGAACGCTCGAGCGAGCGGATATTGGCGCGGGCCAGGTTACCGTAAGCCGGGATGTAGCGGTTGGTCAGCTCGTCGAGCAGGACGCCGACCTGGCTCGACATCACCATCGACAGGATCGAGGTGACCAGCATCAGAACGATCAATCCGAGGGCGATACCGACGATCTTGCGCCGGATCGACTGATTGAAAATCGGCATGGGTGCGGGCAAAGGGCTGAAGGATGAGCGATGGAACTCAATACAACGGAATTGGTCGCGGGAACACCGGTCACCCTGACGTTTCATGCCGCACGCGATGGTCGCGCGAGACTTGATCGTTAACAAAGGTTAAAGGCGCTACCCTTTCCGCCCTTTCGGAAGTTCCAGAGTTCCCATCCGTATTTTGCCGCAATGTTGCGGGAGCGTGAGGAATGCGAAACGATGTCGTGACATCGTTCGGTGTCGTCGTTTGATTCTCAAGCCGCATGTGTCGCGGACCTTGGTTTGTAGTGGTTTCGCAGGGGGACCATCCAATGAACCAGTGCCTACGCTCGCTCGCGTGTGTCGTTGCCGTGGCCGCAATAGCCCTCCTTCCCACCGAATTGGCGGCGAAGGGCAGTCATAAATCGTCCGCAACGAAGAAGACGCATGAGGCGAAGGTCGGCAAGCAGCGCCATGCCGCAGCCGGCAAAGTGCGACATGGCAAGCACGCCGAGGCCAAGCGCAAGCCGAAGAAGACGGTCGACGAGCCCTCTGACAAGCCGGCTCCGCCGCCGCTGACCGGCGATCTCGCCGCGCTGAGGGATGCGATCGACCTCGCGCGGAAGGGCAAGACGGAAGATGCGGGCGCGGCACGCGACCGCATCGCGGACCCCGCCGGCCAGAAGCTCGCGGACTGGTTCATGCTGCGCCACTCCGAGAGCACGGCGAATTTCAAGCTCTACGCCGCCTTCCTCGCCGCCAACCCGGACTGGCCGAGCAGCGCTCTGCTGCGCCGCCGCGCGGAAGCGCGGCTCTGGCAGGAGAAGAGCGACGCGGCCACCGTGCACAAATTCACCATGGACCGGCCGACCAGTGCCAAGGGCAGGTTCGCGCTGGCCCGCGTGCTGCTCGCCGAGGGCGACGCCGACAGGGCCGCGCGTCTCGTGCGCGAGGCCTGGCGCGCGGACGAATTGTCCGAACGGAGCGAGGAAGACTCCTACGCGGCATTCGGCGACCTTCTGACCGCCGACGATCACCGCGCGCGCATGGACAAGCGCCTCGGCGCCAAGGACTATGACGGTGCAAGGCGCGCGGCCAAACGCCTCGGCGAGGATGCCCTTGCGATCGTGAAGGCCTGCGCCGCCGTCACCGGCAAGGCGAGCAAGGCCAAGGACTACCTCGAGGACGTTTCGACCGAGGCGCGGCGCGATCTCGGCTATGTGCTGTGCCGCGCCCAGTGGCATCTTCAGAACGACCGCATCGAAGACGCGGCCGAGGTGATCCTCGCCGCCCTGCCCGACACGATGGCCGCACAGGACACCGATGCGTGGTGGCGCGAGCGCCGCATGATCGCGCGCAAGCTGCTCGACCAGGGCAAGTCCAGGACCGCCTATGACGTGGTGCGCACCGCCGCGGTGCCGGAAAAGGAAGTCTATCGCGTCGACTACCACTTCATGTGCGGCTGGATCGCGCTGCGCTATCTCGACGATCCCAAGACGGCGATGGTGCACTTCGCATCGATCGACGCAGGTTCGGCCAATCCGATCGCGCTGTCGCGCGGCCACTATTGGCGCGGCCGCGCCGCCGAGGCGATGGGTGCGGCAGCCGATGCGCGTATGAGCTATCGGGCGGCGGCGCGCTATCACACCGCTTATTACGGACAGCTCGCCCGCGCCAGGCTCGGCCTCGACGGGATCGAACTGCGCCCGCCCTCACCCGTCCTGGCCGCCGCCGATACGCAGGCGGCGGACGAGCGCGTGCGCGCGGCCAACATGCTCTACGATCTCGGCGAGCGCGACGTGGTGTTCTATTATGCCGAGGACTTCGCCAAGGAGAGCACCGACGTTGCGGCGCTCGAAGCGCTCGGCGAGCTCGCCGGACAGCGCAACGATGCGCGCGTGATGCTGGAGATCGGCAAGTCGGCGCTGGCGCGCGGGCTCGCGCTCGACCACTACGCCTTCCCGACCATCGGAATCCCCGAGCACAAGCAGGTCGCGCCCGCGATCGAGACCAGTGTGATCTATTCGGTGGCGCGCACCGAAAGCTCGTTCCACCAGCGCGACAAGTCGCACGCCAACGCGGTCGGGCTGATGCAGGTGACGCCGGAAGCGGGCCGCGATACCGCCAAGCGCTTCGGCCTGACCTATGACTGGGGCAAGATGGTCTCCGATCCCGTCTACAACACGCAGATGGGCGCCGCCGAGCTCAGCGCGCTGTTCTCGGAATATCGCGGCAACCAGATCATGACCTTCGCCGGCTACAATGCCGGCCGCGGCCGGGTGCGCGAATGGGTGCAGGCGCGCGGCGACCCCAGAGATCCCAAGGTCGACCCGGTCGACTGGGTTGAGCGCATTCCGCTGTCGGAGACGCGCAACTATGTCCAGCGCGTGATCGAGAACGTGCTGGTCTATCGCGCCCGGTTCGAAGACAGCGGCACGATCGCCGGCAAGAGCGACCAGCGCGTGGTGACGCACGGCGTCAGCGCAACCGCACCCGTGGCGGCCGCAGCACCCGCTCCCTAGTCGGCGCCGCCGGGGCTGGACGCGGCGACTGCGAGGTTGCGTTGCTGCGGCTTCCACGCGAGTGCAGTCGCTAGCTAGGTGTCACCTCCTTCCAGCTTCATCAGATCGCGACCGTCCAGATATGTGGCGGTCAAGGCTCTTGCGAAGCTCCAGATCTGTATCGTGGTGCTCCAGCACGAGACGGCACCCAGCACCGCCAACGTCTCGATCATGCTGGCGGCGGCGACCTCGGCGCTCCCGGCGGCCGGCTCTGTGCGTCGAGGTATCGGCCACTGCATCAACAGCGTCACGACTTCGCTTCGCCGATAGCAATCGTAGTCGCAGTAGCGGTGCTGGGTCCGCGCATGCCGGACGTAGCCGGACTGGATCGACCGCGAGCAAGTGCTGCACGTCACCGCGTGCGACGGAGGCTCGTGATTGACCACCACGAACTTCACGACACCGCCCTCATGCGATCTTTTGCGAGCGCTTCGCAGAACAGCTCGTAGCACTGATGGTCGCAGTAAGGCAGACGGGTTGCGATCTCGCGGAGATATCCGCCTTCGATCGGCTCGCAGCACTGCAAGCACCAGGTCTGCCGGAACGGAGTGCGGTCGTTCACCAGCACGAACGCGAACCTCATGTGGCACCTCCCAAAGCGAAGCAGTAAACGCTGTCCAATGGAGACAGTGCGGGTGGTGGAGCGCACAGATGATTTCGGCCGTCCGGGTTATCCCTGTTTCGCTCCACTTTCTGCGGCGGGATCAGAATGTATCGCCCGTCCTCCCTGCGACGTGCATAGATCTGGCCGTCGACATATTTGATATCGGTCGGATAGCAGTCAGCGCTGTTGCAGCAACTGAGGCTCGGATTGTCCGGCATGTGCCAGGTCGAATAGAACTTTTCGTGCAGCCCCTGATCCTGGGGCGGGTGCTGGCGATGAACGGCACCCTGTCTCGTCTCCTGCGCCTGGACCGTCGCAACGGAGCCGAAGAGAATGATCCAGCACAAGGGCTTGTATGAGCGTTTCAACGCACCGGCTCCCGGATCAGAGCTGAACGACGTCAGCCCTCCAATTCAGCCTCACGCGACCTGAGCTCGAAACAACCACCGGCGGTCCCGTTCGCGGCGTGTGCGGAAACCATCAACGCATTTCCTGGAACAGAGCGCCGTGCGCCAGGAATAGTAGCGGATCAGGCCAAACTTGCTGCCGCACATCGCACAGCCGTTGATCGAAGAGCAACGTTCGGATCCGGACAGGCGACCTTCAGGAAGTTCCGATGTATCGCACATTGTTGTCTCACTCTGTTGCTTGCGCTTTTGCCAGTTCGTTCCCTTCGACCTCTCGCGGGTCCTGAATGACCGCGCCGCGGCTGCGTATCGGGAAATGCGGTGGCCTCGTCCCTGATCGTGTGCCTGTCGGTGAGGCGGCTTGGCCGTAGGCTTCAGACCAGTTCTGGTGCGATTGACTGGTCGATACTCCCGATGGTCATGAGCCTAGTCCGTTGGGCACGAGGTCCTCAATTGTACGGAGGTAAATAGCCGGCATGACTAGGAATGGAGGAGCTATACCTAGGTTTGTCCGTAGTCGCCCGGGTCTCTCGCGCGGCTCATGTTCAACGGGACAGCGCATGATGCGTCGGCCGCACGGCCACCGCGAAAAATCGGCTGACACGGCGCGCTTGATGCGTTGCGGTGAACAGCGGCGCGGCAGCCAATTCGAAGGCGAATGTCGTAACCGCCGTCCGACTTTGGCCGGAATTGCTCCTCTGGCGGCAACGTGCTCTACTTGTCTTCACGCAGAGAGCGCCGGGAGCGTCTGCGATGAAGCTTGGCCGTGCAGCGACCTTTGGGAAGTCAGCCGTGCAATTCCTCGCCGGATGCGTCCGGCAAACGGTTACCACGAAGCCTCGCGTCGAGCCCGGCGACGCCAGTTTGCTCGAATCGGTCAAGCAGTGGCAGCAAGTCTTCGAACACAACCCCGTCATGTACTTCATGGTCGATCCGGTCGGGACCGTGATCAACGTGAACCCGTTCGGCGCCGCGCAACTGGGCTATACGGCCACGGAGTTGATCGGCCGATCGGTGCTGGATGTCTTCTTCGAGGAAGACCGCGACTTCGTCCGCGCATGTGTCACGCTGTGTCTCGAGACCGTCGATCAGTCACACACCTGGGAAATCCGGAAGGTCCGCAAGGATGGCTCGGTGCTATGGGTGCGCGAGAACGCCAAGACCATGCTGCGGGCCGATGGCGGGCCAATCGTGCTGGTCGCCTGCGAGAACATCACCGAACGCAAGGAAGCTGAGAATGCGCTGCGACAGAGCGAGGCTTACCTCGCACAGGCGCAGGAACTGAGCCACACCGGCAGTTTCGGCTGGAGGTCGGCAACCGGAGAGATTACCTGGTCCAAGGAGACCTATCGCATCTTCCAATGCGACGAGGGGACCAGGCCAAGAATCCCCTTCATGCTCGAGCGGATTCATCCGGATGACCGGCTTGCGGTGCAACAGACCACGGGTCAGGCTGCGCGCGAGGGCAAGGATTACGATCACGAATACCGGCTCCTGATGCCCGACGGCTCCATCAAATACGTCCGGGCAGTGGCCCGGGCGACCCGGGATTCCAGCGGCCGTGTGCAGTTCGTCGGATCGGTCACTGACGTCACGGCGACCAAAGAGGCCGAGCGAAGGCTTCGCGAGAGCGAGCAGCGCTTTCGCGATTACGCCGAAACCGCCTCTGACTGGTTCTGGGAGACAGGGCCAGACCATCGCGTGACCCAGATTTCGGAACACTCCGATACCATCACGGCTCCCGTCGGCCTGCTCGGGCTCACGCGTTGGGACATTGCGCCCGATGCAGATCTCGAGCCGGATAAATGGCGACAACATCGGGAGGCGCTCGATGCCCACGTCCCATTCCGCGACCTGGTGTATCGCAGCAGGGACCGCAACGGTCAGGCGATCTATGTCCGGACCAGCGGCAAGCCGTTCTTCGACCCGCAAGGCGCCTTTCTGGGTTATCGTGGCGTCTGCACCGACGTGACCGCGGCCATCCGGGCCGATCAGGCGGAAGACGCGCTGCGCAGGGCCCAGGCCGAGCTCGCCCATGTGACGCGCGTCACGACACTGGGCGAGCTGACAGCCTCCATTGCGCACGAGATCAACCAGCCGCTCGCCGCCGTGATCGCGAATGCCGACGCCTGTCTCTCCTGGCTGCAGCGCAATCCGCCAGATCTCAACGCGGCCCGCCGCTCCGTGGACTGGATCATCGAGGACGGCAAGCGTGCCAGCGACATCATCCACCACGTCCGGGCGCTCGCCAAGCAGACCGACATCGAGATGGTGCCGCTCGACGCGAGCACGGTCGTGCGGGAGGCCGTGGCGCTCGTTCAGCGCGAAATGGCCAGCCATGCCGTGTCGGTGCGAATGGAGCTATCATCGGCATTGCCCGGGATCTTTGGCGATCGAATCCAATTGCAACAGGTCCTGATCAACCTGATCATGAACGGGATCGAGGCCATGGAAGGCGTCGATGATCGCCCGCGCGAGCTGACGATCCGCTCAGAGGCGGACGGCGATCATGCGGTGCTGGTGAGCGTTGCCGACTGCGGCGCCGGCATCTGCGAAAAGGCGATTGACCGCCTGTTCATGCCGTTCTTCACCACGAAATCCTCGGGCATGGGCATGGGGCTGTCGATCTGTCGCTCCATAGTCGAGGCCCATGGCGGTCGACTTGCCGCCGCTCCGAACCAAGGGCACGGGGCAACTTTCCAGATCACCCTGCCTGTCCATCGAGAGGAAGCATCGTGACCGAACGCGCGGGACCTTCGCCGGCGCAGGAGGACGGCGATCAGCCCATCGTCTTCATCGTCGACGACGACGCATCCATGCGCCGTGCGCTCACCAATCTATTCGAGTCGGTCGGCCTCAAGGTCGAAGCATTCGGCTCGGCGCCGCAACTGCTCCAGGCCAAGCCGCCGGAAGTGCCCAGCTGCCTCGTGCTCGACATCCGCCTGCCCGGAGCGAGTGGCCTCGACCTTCAGACCGATCTTGCCAAGGCCAATATCCACACACCCATCATCTTCATTACCGGTCATGGCGATATTCCCATGACCGTTCGCGCCATGAAGAGCGGCGCGATCGACTTCCTGACCAAGCCGGTTCGCGACCAGGACATCCTGGACGCAGTCCGGGCCGCGATCGAGCGGGACCGCAAGCGCCGCGACCTCAACAGGACGGTCTCGACCGTGCGATCACGCTTCGAGTCACTGTCGTCTCGGGAGAGAGACGTATTGTCACTGGTGACAGCCGGCCTGATGAACAAGCAAGTGGCCGTCCAGCTCGGATTGGCGGAAATTACCGTCAAGATCTATCGCGGCCAGATCATGCGAAAAATGGGTGCGAAGTCGCTGGCCGACCTGGTCAGGATGAGCGAGGCGCTCGGGATTCGGCCCGGCAAACCCGACGTACAAACCTAAGTATGAGTTTCCAATGGTGACCGAGAGGTCCACCTTGCGTGGCTTATGTGTGGCCGCAGCGTCGGCAAGCGTAATCCCGAGCGAGGAGCGGACGTCTTGTCAGTGGCTTCGGTCATTTCGGTGCTCGACGATGACCCTTACGTCCGGGCGGCGCTCAACAATCTCCTGGAATCGCGCGGGTACATCGTCCACACGTTTGCCTCCGCCGACGAGTTTCTACGGTCGGCCAATTCGAGCGACACCTCGTGCGTGATCGCGGACGTGCAGATGCCGTCGGTCACCGGCATCGACCTGCTGACGCAGATGCGCGCGCAGGGTTCGGCTACGCCGTTCATCTTCATCACAGCTTTCCCGGATGAGAGCGTGCGGGTGCGTGCGCTCAAGGCCGGTGCAATCTGTTTCCTCGGCAAGCCGTTCGTCGCCGCCGAACTGATACAGTGCCTGGAGCGAGCGCTAACAGCAGGTGACGAAACCGTGGTGTAATTGTGCGGTCCATGGCAACCGACACCATATCCCCGCTTCTCGCGAAGCCCCCGAGATGGCCGCGTTCGCGGCCGCCTCGGGATGAGGGAGAATGATCTGGCGGCCGACGCGGAGCGCGCCGACCGCATCAATCCACCTTGATGTTCGCCGCCTTGATGATCGGCCACCATTTTGCGATCTCGGCCTTTTGGCGGGTCCCGAGGGCTTCGGGCGTGAGCTGATCTTTGGGCGTCATCTCCAGACCCTGACTTTCGAGCTGCTTCTTCACCGCAGGATCGTTCAGCGCCTCCACGGCCGCGGCGTTGAGCTTGGTCACGATCTCCTTCGGCGTGCCCTTCGGCACCCACATGCCCGACCACAGCGTCATGTTGAAGCCTTTCAGGCCGGCCTCCTCCGCGGTGGGAATCTCCGGCGCCGAGGGCAGCCGCTTGTCGTCCGTGATGGCATAGGCGCGGACGGTGCCGGCGCGGACCTGGTTGATGGAGTTAGAGGTCTGGTCGACGATGAGGTCGATCTGGCCGGCGATCAGATCGTTCAGGGCCGGCGCCGTGCCGCGATACGGCACATATTGCAGCTTGATACCGGAGACACTTTCGAAATAGACGCCGGCGATGTGGCTGCCGGAGCCCGCACCGGCCGTGCCGGCGGTCGGCGGCGAGGGCCGCGACTTGAGCCACTCGATCAGCTCCTTCAGGGAGGTCGCGGGCACCCCGTTCTTGCTGACCACGATCATCGGATTGCTCGGCAGCAGCACCACCGGCTCGAGGTCGGCGACGAGGTCGTACTTGAGCTTGTAGACGGCACCGTTTGCGACGTGGGTGCCGAGATGGCCGAACGAGATCGTGTAACCGTCCGGCGGCGATTGCACGGCACGGCCGACGCCGATCGAGCCGCCCGCGCCGGTGACGTTCTCGATGACCACGGGCTGCCCCAGCGTCACCCGCATCCGCTCGGCAAGCACGCGCGCCATTGCGTCCGACGGTCCGCCGGCCGAGAACGGCACGATAATGGTGATGGGATGCGATGGATAATCTTGGGCGCGCGCGACGCCTGCAACAGCGAGAACAGCAATCAGCGCAGCCCAGAAGGCCTTCTTCATTGTCTTCTCCCCAGCGATGTCGATATTGTTCTTGCTCTTCCCGCGTACGGGAAGAGGGATCATTCGTGGCGCATTGCCGCGCTAGAACTGGGAATAGTCGATCGGCTTGTGGCGATCGAGCGTGCGAGTGACCGGCGGCAGCGGGTACTTCAGGCCGGTCGCGCAATTGAACAGCATCACGCGGTCCGACTTGCTGACGCGGCCGTCGGCGAGGCTCTCCTTGTAGGCGGCGTAGGTCGCGGCGCCCTCGGGGCAGAGCAAGAGCCCCTCCTCGCGCGCAACCTCGCTCAACGCGGCCGAGATCTTGTCGTCGTCGACCGCAATGGCAAAACCCTTGCTTTCGCGCACCGCGCGCAGGATCAGGAAATCGCCGATCGCCTGCGGCACGCGAATGCCGGAAGCGATGGTGTGGGCGTCCTCCCAGCGCGTCGCATGCTCGGTGCCGGCGTCATAGGCGCGCACCATCGGCGCACAGCCGGAGGCCTGCACCGCGACCATGCGCGGACGCTTCGAGCCTATGAAGCCGATCTTCTCGAGCTCATCGAACGCCTTCCACATGCCGATCAGGCCGGTGCCGCCACCGGTCGGATAGAAGATCACGTCGGGCACGTCCCAGCCGAGTTGCTCGGCGAGCTCGAGGCCCATCGTCTTCTTGCCTTCGATCCGGTACGGCTCCTTCAGCGTGGACGTGTCGAACCAGCCGACCTTGGCCTTGCCCTCGCCAACGATCTTGCCGCAATCGTCGATATAGCCGTTGACGCGGTAGACGGTCGCGCCCTGGAGCTCGATCTCGCTGACATTCACTTCAGGCGTGTCGGCCGGGCAGAAGATCGTGGTCTTGATGCCGCAACTCGTCGCATAGGCCGCGAGCGCAGCCCCCGCGTTGCCGTTGGTCGGCATGGCCATGTGCTTGATGCCGAGCGCCTTGCCCATCGACACCGCCATCACGAGGCCCCGCGCCTTGAACGAACCGGTCGGCAGCCGTCCCTCGTCCTTCACGATGATCTCGCCGCCGCCGAGCTTCTTGCCGAGCTTGGGCAGCCGGATCAGCGGTGTGGTCACCTCTCCAAGCGAGACGATGTCCTTGCATTTGCGCACCGGCAGCAGCTCGCGGTAGCGCCACATGTCGGCGGGACGCTGGGCGAGAGCGTCCTTGGTCAGCGCCTTCTTCACGCCGGCGAGGTCGTAGCGCACCAGCAGCGGCTTGCCGGCCTTGGAGAGGTTGTGGACCTGGTCGGCGGCGTAGTGATCGCCCTCCATCGCGCATTCGAGATGCGTGACGAAGGTCGGGCGTTCGATGGTGAGGTTGTCGTTGTCGTGCATGGGTTCATCCCTCTTGTTGTTGTGATCTCTGTCGCAAGCCGCGTTCACCCTTGTCATTGCGAGGAGCGAAGCGACGAGGCAATCCAGACTGTTTCCGCGGATCAATTCTGAATTGCATCGCTTCGCTCGCAATGACGGCGGCGGTCAAATATTCAGCACCCGTCCATACGCATCCAGCACGGCTTCCTTCATCATCTCCGACAACGTCGGATGCGGGAAAACCGTGTGCATCAGCTCTTCTTCCGTGGTCTCCAGGTTCATGGCGACGACGTAGCCCTGGATCAGCTCGGTGACCTCGGCGCCGACCATGTGAGCCCCGAGGAGCTGGCCGGTCTTCTTGTCGAAGATCACCTTGACGAGGCCCTGGTCCTCGCCGAGCGCGATGGCCTTGCCGTTGCCGACGAAGGGGAAGCGGCCGACGCGGATCTCGCGGCCGCTCTCCTTGGCCTTGGCTTCCGTCAAACCGACCGAGGCCACCTGCGGCTGGCAATAGGTGCAGCCCGGGATCATGTTCTTGTCCATGGGATGCGGATGGAGGCCCTTGATCGCCTCGACGCAGATCACACCCTCATGCTCGGCCTTGTGCGCGAGCATCGGGGGACCGGCGACGTCGCCGATGGCGTAGATGCCGGGAATATTGGTCTTGCCGTAGCCGTCGACCACGATGATGCCGCGGTCGGTCTTCACGCCGGCCTTTTCCAGGCCGAGATTCTCGATGTTGCCGACCACGCCGACCGCCGAGATCACGCGCTCGAACTCGGTCGTGACAGGCTTGCCCTTGCCGTCGTCGATGGTCGCGACGACGCTGTCGGCCTTCTTCTCGAGCTTGGTGACCTTGGTCGAGGACATGATCTTGATGCCCTGCTTCTCCAGCCGCTTGCGGGCGAGGCCCGCGATCTCGGCGTCCTCGACGGGGAGGATCTGCGGCAGCACCTCGACCACGGTGACGTCGGAGCCCATGGTGTGGAAGAACGAAGCGAACTCGATACCGATCGCGCCGGAGCCGACCACGAGCAGGGACTTCGGCATCCGCTCCGGCACCATCGCCTCGAAATAAGTCCAGACCAGCTTCTTGTCGGGCTCGAGCCCCGGCAGCACGCGCGGCCGCGCGCCGGTTGCGACGATGATGTGCTTGGCCTGGTAGCTCCCCTCGCCCAGCGCGCCCTTCGGACCCTCGACCTCGGACTTCTTCACGGTGACCTTGCCGGGCGCGTCGATCGAGGCGGCACCCCAGATGACGCTGACCTTGTTCTTCTTCATCAGGAAGCCGACGCCGTCGTTGAGGCGCTTGGAGACGCCGCGCGAGCGCTGCACCACCGCCTTCGGATCGAACGAGACCTTCTCTGCCGACAGGCCGTAGTCCTTGGCGTGCTGCATGTAGTGATAGATCTCGGCCGAGCGTAAGAGCGCCTTGGTCGGGATGCAGCCCCAGTTCAGGCAGATGCCGCCGAGATACGATTTCTCGACGATCGCGGTCTTGAAGCCGAGCTGTGCGGCGCGGATCGCGGTGACATAGCCGCCGGGGCCGGACCCGATGATGATGACGTCGAAGGATGTATCGGCCATGGCGGCTCCCGTTCAACTCAAGACGTGACGCCGCGGGCGCGGCGCTTGAAGACAACAAACCTGACCAGCCATTCGATGATCCCGACCAGGACCAGAACGGCCAGCGCGCTCA
The DNA here is from genome assembly GCF_011602485.2 of Bradyrhizobium sp. 1(2017). Lineage (NCBI taxonomy): Bacteria > Pseudomonadati > Pseudomonadota > Alphaproteobacteria > Hyphomicrobiales > Nitrobacteraceae > Bradyrhizobium > Bradyrhizobium sp. 1(2017). The sequence goes on from NZ_CP050022.2 coordinate 4,454,599, forward strand.
ACACGATGGGTTGAGCGATGTTCCGCGATAATTGCTCTCCCGACAGGAATGCGGATCGTAGAAAATCGAGCCCGATCGGATTGAGCGCGACGACGGCGCCGAGCAGCAGCGATATCCATGGCCAGCGGGTACGGACATGCAAGGTTGCCCCCTTCGCCGCCGCGTCAGACCATCATCATCACGGGGTTTTCGATCAGCTGCTTGAACGCGCCGATCAGTTCGGCCCCGAGCGCGCCGTCGATCGCCCGGTGATCGCAGGACAAGGTCACGCTCATCATGTTCGCGATCTCGATCTTGCCGCCGCGCACGACGGGACGCTCCTCGCTGGTGCCGACCGCGAGGATGGTCGCATGCGGCGGGTTGATCACGGCGGTGAAGTGGCTGATGCCGTACATGCCGAGGTTGGAGACGGCCGTGGTGCCGCCCTGATATTCCTCGGGCTTCAGCTTGCGGGAACGGGCGCGCGCGGCGAAATCCTTCATCTCGTTGGAGATGGTGGAGAGCGTCTTGGTCTCGGCCTTGCGGATGATCGGCGTGATCAGGCCACCGGGCATGGCAACGGCGACGCCGACGTCGGAATGATGATGCTTGACCATGCCGCTTTCGGTCCAGCTGACGTTGCAGTTCGGGATCTTCTGGAGCGCCACCGCCATCGCCTTGATGACGAAGTCGTTGACCGAGATCTTGTAGAGCGGCTTCTTCTCCTTGTCCTTCGGCGCGGCGGCGTTGATCTCCTCGCGCGCGGCGAGCAGCTTGCCGATGTCGCAGTCGATGGTGAGGTAGAAGTGCGGGACGTTCTGGATCGACGCGGTCAGGCGCTGCGCAATGGTGCGACGCATGCCGTCATGCGGGACGATGTCGTAGGAGCCGGGCTCGAACAGCGACAGGATCTGCTTGTCCGACATGGTCGGCGCGATTGCAGGCGCGCCGGACGGCGCTGCCGCAGGTGCCTTGAGACCCTTGCCGGACTTGGCCTGCTCGACGTCGCGTGCGACCACGCGGCCATGCGGTCCGGTACCGGTGACCATCGCAACATCGATGCCGGCTTCCTTGGCGATACGGCGCGCAAGCGGCGAGGAGAACACGCGGCCGCCATGGCCGTTGCCCTGCGCGGCCGGTGCAGCCGCCTGCGGCGCGGTCGGCGCGGCCGGCGGCGGTGCTGCCTTGGGCGCGGCTGGAGCGGGCGCCGGCGCAGCGGCGGGAGCCTCAGCGGGTTTCTCGGCTTTCGGCGGAGCAGCCGAGGCGGTGGGCTTCGCAGCCCCGGCCGCCTTCACGTCCTCGCCCTCGCCGGCGAGCACGGCGATCACGTCGTTGACCGGGACGTCCTGCGTGCCTTCCGGCACAAGGATCTTGGCGATCGTGCCTTCGTCGATCGCCTCGACCTCCATGGTCGCCTTGTCGGTCTCGATCTCGGCGATGACGTCGCCGGATTTGACCTTGTCGCCTTCCTTCTTCAGCCACTTGGCGAGGTTGCCCTTCTCCATCGTCGGCGAGAGAGCGGGCATCAGGATGTTGATGGGCATGCTGACCTCACGAAGAACTTCTCAAAATGTCGCCTTCGACAGCGAAGACGAACAGACCAGGTTTAGTTGCCGATGTCGCCCTGCCACAGGCGCTCATTGGCAGGATTAGAACGCCAATTCTTCATCATGGCGATGGAGCGGTCGTCGGCAAGGTCGATCCAGGGGATACCGAACTTGTCGAGAATGTCCTTGGAGCCCTCGAAGGTGACGGACTCGCCGATCACCACCAGCTTGACCTTGAACAAAGCGAGCGCGCCGGCGCACATCGAGCATGGCGACAGCGTGGTATACATGACGGTGTCGTGGAACGTGATGGCGCCGGCCTCGCGCAGGCAGCTCATCTCGCCGTGCAGGATCACGTTGTTCTCCTGCACGCGGTTGTTGTGGCCGCGGGCGATGATCTTGTCGTCGCGCGTGAGCACCGCGCCGATCGGCAGGCCGCCTTGCGCGATCGAGGCTTCCGCCTCGCGGATCGCCTCCAGCATGAAATCGAAATGACGGGATTCGATCGCCACGGTCAGTGTCCCTTGCCGCGTGGCGTCGTGGTTCCGGTGTCGGTCGGACGCTCGATCTCGGCCTGGAACATCTCCAGGATCCGGTTCAGCGCGTCCTCTTCGGTATATTCGCTCTCGCGCGCATAGGCGCGCGCGGCATGGCGGGCGAGATCGACGAGCAGCAGGCCCCACATGTCGGGCTCTTCGAAGGCACGCTGGAACGCCATCGACAGCCCGCCATCCAGCACGAACACGCGCAGGATCTCGACCGCGTCCTCGCGGGTCATAACGTCGGGCGGCAGTGGCTGCTCCTTCGGACCCGCCATGATCTACCTGTAGCAGACGGCTTTTGCGGCCTCGACGACTTCCGCCGCCGAAGGCAGCGCGAGCTTCTCCAGGTTCGCGGCATAGGGCATCGGCACGTCCTTGCCGGAGACGCGCGCAACCGGCGCATCGAGATAGTCGAAGGCGTTCTCCATGATGCGCGCGGCAATCTCGGCGCCGACGCCGCTCTGGGCCCAGCCCTCTTCCACCGTGACGGCGCGACCGGTCTTCTTGACCGAGTTGATGATGGTCTCGGTGTCGAGCGGGCGCAGCGTGCGCAGGTCGATCACCTCGGCCTCGATACCGTCCTTGGCGAGCTCGTCGGCGGCCTTCAGCGCGTAGGTCATGCCGTTCGACCAGGAGATGATCGTGACGTGGCCTCCTGCGCGCACGATGCGCGCCTTGCCGATCGGGATGATGAAATCGTCGAGCTTCGGCACCTCGCCGGTGTGACCGTAGAGCACCTCGTTCTCGAGGAAGATCACCGGGTTGGGATCGCGGATCGCGGCCTTGAGCAGACCTTTGGCGTCGGCCGCCGAATACGGCGCCACCACCTTGAGGCCGGGGATGTGCGAGTACCAGGCCGAATAGTCCTGGCTGTGCTGGGCGGCGACGCGCGCAGCCGCGCCGTTCGGCCCGCGGAACACGATCGAGCAGCCCATCTGGCCGCCGGACATGTACAGCGTCTTGGCCGCGGAGTTGATGATCTGGTCGATCGCCTGCATGGCGAAGTTGAAGGTCATGAACTCGACGATGGGCTTGAGGCCCGTCATCGCGGCACCGACGCCGACACCGGCAAAGCCGTGCTCGGTGATCGGGGTGTCGATCACGCGCTTGGCGCCGAACTCCTGGAGCAGGCCCTGCGTGACCTTGTAGGCGCCCTGATATTCGGCGACCTCTTCACCCATCACGAAGACGTCGGCGTCGCGGCGCATCTCTTCGGCCATGGCGTCGCGCAAGGCTTCGCGGATGGTCTGCGTCACCATCTCGGTGCCGGCGGGCACTTCCGGATCGGGCTCGGCGACGGCCTGAGGAGCAGGTGCAGCCTTGGGCGCGGGCGCTTCGGCTTTTGCAGCGGCGGGCGGCGCCGACTCGGCGGCCTTCTCCTGCTTGGCCGGCGCGGTGGCCTTGGCGAGATCGGCAGCGCTCTCACCATCGGCGAGGATGGTCGCGATCGGCGTGTTCACCGCCACGTCGGCGGTGCCCTCGGGGATCAGGATCTTGCCGAGCGTCCCCTCATCGGTCGCCTCGACCTCCATCGTCGCCTTGTCGGTCTCGATCTCGGCGATCACGTCGCCCGACTTGATCTGCTCGCCCTCTTTCTTCAGCCATTTGGCGAGGTTGCCCTTCTCCATCGTGGGCGACAACGCGGGCATCAGCACTTGAATTGGCATATCGACTCCAAAAGAAAGCTTGCGCGCGTTCAGCGGTAAACGTCGGTCCAGAGCTCGGCGGCGTCCGGCTCGGGATCATGCTGGGCGAAATCGGCGGACGCATTGACGATGTCGCGCACCTCGGCGTCGATCGCCTTCAGGTCCTGCTCGCTGACCTTGGCCGCGAGCAGGCGGTTGCGCACCTGCTCGATCGGATCCTGGTCGTGGCGGACCTTCTCGACCTCCTCGCGTGTGCGATATTTTGCAGGATCGGACATTGAGTGACCGCGGTAGCGGTAGGTCTGCATCTCCAGGATATAGGGACCCTTGCCGGCGCGGCACCAGGCCGCCGCCTCCTCGCCCGCAGCCTTCACGGCGCGGACGTCCATGCCGTCGACCTGCTTGCCGGGGATGTTGAATGACGCGCCACGCTTGGAGAAATCCTGCTGCGCCGAGGCGCGCGAGACCGAGGTGCCCATGGCGTAGCGGTTGTTCTCGATGACATAGATCACCGGCAGCTTCCAGAGCTCCGCCATGTTGAAGCTCTCATAGACCTGGCCCTGGTTGGCCGCGCCGTCGCCGAAATAAGTGACGCTGACATTGTCGTTGCCGCGATAGTGATTGGCGAAGGCGAGGCCCGTGCCGAGCGAGACCTGCGCCCCGACGATGCCGTGGCCGCCGTAGAAGTGCTTCTCCTTGCTGAACATGTGCATGGAGCCACCCTTGCCCTTGGAATAGCCGCCGCGGCGGCCCGTGAGCTCGGCCATGACGCCGTTGGCGTCCATACCGGTGGCAAGCATGTGACCGTGATCGCGATAGCCGGTGATGACCTGATCACCCTCTTTCAGGGCCATCTGCATGCCGACCACCACGGCCTCCTGGCCGATATAGAGATGGCAGAAGCCGCCGATCGCGCCCATGCCGTAGAGTTGGCCGGCCTTCTCCTCGAACCGCCGGATCAAGAGCATGTCGCGGAGCGCCTTGAGCTCCTGCTCCCTGGTGAATTCCGGGGGCGACCCGCCGTCGGACTTGTCGTGTGGCGTGCTTGCGGCGGCTTTCTTGGGTGCGGCCATGGGAATTCCGGGTCAGAGAAAACTTTCGCCCTCTCTAACCCAAGTCAAACGCCCTTGGAAAGCACCGCGGCGACATGGCACGACTTTCATTATGCCGCACTGCAACGTGGTCGAAATATTGCAAAATGTTTGGCGCCGATCGGGCAACAAATCGATGCGCGGCCGCCGCACGCGCAGATTCGTGATCGCGTCAACCGGCGTTGAAGCAACCGGGTCGTGACATTCGGAACGGGCGACGCCGAAACGGCGCCGCCCTCGCCGCCGCCCCGATCAGAAGAAGCCGAGCTTCTTTGGGCTATAGCTGACCAGGAGGTTCTTGGTCTGCTGGTAGTGATCGAGCATCATCTTGTGGGTCTCGCGACCGACGCCCGACTGCTTGTAGCCGCCAAACGCCGCATGTGCGGGATAGGCATGGTAGCAGTTGGTCCAGACCCGGCCTGCCTGGATCGCCCGGCCGAAACGGTAGCAGCGATTGGCATCGCGGCTCCAGACGCCGGCTCCGAGGCCGTAGAGCGTGTCGTTGGCGATCGCGAGTGCCTCGTCGTCGGTCTTGAAGGTGGTGACCGAGACGACGGGGCCGAAGATCTCCTCCTGGAAGATCCGCATCTTGTTGTGGCCCTCGAACACGGTGGGCTGCACGTAGAATCCGCCGGCGAGATCGCCGGCGAGCTCGGCACGTCCGCCGCCGGCGAGAACCTTGGCGCCCTCCTGCTTGCCGATGTCGATATAGGAGAGAATCTTGGACAATTGCTCGCTGGAGGCCTGGGCGCCGATCATGGTGGTGGCATCGCGCGGATCGCCCTGCTTGATCGCTGCGACGCGCTTCAACGCCTGTTCCATGAAGCGGTCGTAGATATCCGCGTGCACCAGCGCCCGGCTCGGACAGGTGCAAACCTCGCCCTGGTTCAGTGCGAACATGACGAAGCCTTCGATCGCCTTGTCGAAGAAGTCGTCGTCCTCGGCGGTGACATCGTTGAAGAAGATGTTCGGCGACTTGCCGCCGAGCTCCAGCGTGACGGGAATGAGATTCTGGCTGGCATATTGCATGATGAGCCGGCCCGTCGAGGTCTCGCCGGTGAAGGCGATCTTGGCGATGCGCGGGCTCGAGGCCAGCGGCTTGCCGGCCTCCAGGCCGAAGCCGTTGACGATGTTGAGGACGCCCGGCGGCAGGATGTCGGCGATGATCTCGGCCCACACCATGATCGAGGCCGGGGTCTGCTCCGCGGGCTTGAGCACCACGCAATTGCCGGCAGCCAGCGCTGGCGCAAGCTTCCAGCAGGCCATCAGCAGCGGGAAGTTCCAGGGGATGATCTGGCCGACAACGCCCAGCGGCTCGTGGAAATGATAGGCGATGGTGTCGTGGTCGATCTCGCCGATCGAGCCTTCCTGGGCGCGCACCACGCCGGCGAAATAGCGAAAATGGTCGATGGCCAGCGGCAGGTCGGCAGCGCGGGTCTCGCGGATCGGCTTGCCGTTGTCCCAGGTCTCGGCGATGGCGAGACGCTCAAGGTTCTCTTCCATGCGGTCGGCGATCCGGTTCAGGATCGCGGCGCGCTCGGCGACGCTGGTGCGGCCCCAGGCCGCCTTGGCCGCATGCGCCGCGTCGAGGGCCGCCTCGACGTCCTGCGCGTCGGACCGCGCGATCTTGCAGACGATCTGGCCGGTCACAGGCGAGGCGTTGTCGAAATACTTGCCCGCGATCGGCGCCACGAACTTGCCGCCGATGAAATTGTCATAGCGTTCGGCGAAAGGAACTTTGGTGACGCTGAGGAATTCCACCTTGTTCATTGATCACTCCCGATGTTTGCTGTTTGCGCAATTCGTCGCGTGATCGCGACTTGCGACGACGATGTCTCGGGAGGTGTTTTCTGTCAGCCCGGGCGGCTGCGATGGTGGATCGGACCTGTCGCAGTTCTGCGACAGTCGTGAGTGTCACGGGTGGTCGCCACGTCGTCATTGCGAGCGCAGCGAAGCGATCCAGAGTCCCTTCGCGGAAAGATTCTGGATTGCTTCGCTCCGCTCGCAATGCGGCTGGGGAAGCTCAGTGCTTGATCTCGAACCGCTTCAGCTTCCGGTGCAGCGTGGCGCGGCTGACGCCGAGGGCCTTGGCGGCCGCCGACACGTTGCCGCCGGCGCGGAGCAGCGCCCGCTGCAACACCGCGCGCTGACCGCCGGCAAGGTGGTCGTGCGCGGTATCCCCGCCGAGCAGGTCGGCCGCGGGCACCGGCTGCAACGCCTTGCCTGGCGCGATCCCGAGTCCGAGCCGCGCGGAGCGTGTTGCGCCGATCACGAGATCGTCGGCATCGACCGCGATGAGGCCGCCGCAACTGCCGTCCGGTCCTTGCGTCAGCACGATGCGGGCATGGGCGAAGGCTCTGCGAAACAGGTCGGCCTCGATGCGCTTGGCCGCCTCGCCCGCCGCCAGCGCGATCAGGCTGGAGAACGCATCGGTGCGGTCGGCGCGGCAGGAGGAGACGTCGAGCACGCCTGCGAGCGCCGCCTCATGGTCGTAGATCGGAACGGCGGTACAGCTCAAAAGCGTGTTGCGGGTGAAGAAGTGCTGGTCACGATCGATCGTCAGCGGCCGCTGCTCGACGAGGCAGGTGCCGATCCCGTTGGTGCCCTCATGCTCCTCGCTCCAGAGCGCGCCGGTCCACAGGCCCCAGGATTGGAAGGTCGCATCGTCCCCCGGCGTGCCACGGCGATCGACCGGCACGCCCTCGCCGTCCGCGAGCAACACGCAGCAGCCGCTCGCGCCGACGGCCTGATAGAGCCGGTCCATCGCACCTTGCGCCGAGGTCAACAGCGGCGCGATGCGCTCCCGCGCCTTGTGCAGCTCGGCGTCGGTCAGCCGTATCGGCGAGGTGCGCCCTGCGGGATCCAGATGATGCAATCTGGACGAACGGCGCCACGAGGCCACGAGCGCGGACCGGGCCGCCTGGCCTGACGCGATGGCGGCCTCGACGCGGGCCGCGTGATGCGGGGGCGTTGGCCCATTCACCACTGTTTCCTCCGGAAGGCAGTCTAGGCTGTGCCGGCAGGGCCCGGTTGATCTGCGTCAACTTGGCGACAGCAGCACAAGCCATGAGCCCGCTCGGGCGCCGCCGTCAAGGCGGCATTCCGGTTCCACGCCAACGCCTTTGGTAGAATTGATCCACGGCCGTCGGATTTCGGCAGCCGCTTTCGATTCCGGTTTCGAGTGCAGCGAAAGCGCTATTTCGCCGGAATCATCCGAACGAGATCATGCGGATTGACATAGTCGAGCTGGTAGCGCGCCCGCTCGTCCAGCATGTCGGGGTCGATCCTCGACGTGCGCAGCAACGAGACGCGCTGCTCGCTCCTGGCGCGCTCGCGCTTGAGCTGCGCGAGCTCGCTGGTCAGCGCGATGATCTCCTGATCGAGCTCCTGACGGGCGTTGAGGCCGTATTTGCCGGTGTAGGCGTTGACGCCGAAATAGCCGACGATGGCCGCTGCCACGGCATAGAGGGCAAGACCGGTCAGGATCGATTTCAGGCGCGCGCGGGAGACCATCCTGGGAAGATGCGGCAGGTTGGTTAAGGGAGTGCTAACCTTGGACAAGCTGTCATTCCGGGTTCGACTCTAACGAGCCGCCCCGGAATGACCCCCGATTGATTTCTTCCTGTGAGGAAGAAGCTTGGCGGCAGGCCGTTCGCCTCAGCCGTGGTGCTTCGCGACGTGCGCGGCGAACGCGTCGACATAGGCCTGGAGCACGGGCTTGAGCGACTCCTTGGTCAGGTTGCCGTCAGCATCGAAGGCGTCACCGACCGCGTTCAGATAGGTCTCGGGCTGCTGCATGATCGGGCCGGCAATGCCCGGCAGGATGTTCTGGAGCGTCTTGGCGGCGCTGACGCCCCCGAGCGGGCCTGGCGAGTTCGAGACGATGCCGACCGGCTTGCCGTTGAACGAGCTCTTGCCGTAGGGCCGCGAGGCGACGTCGATGGCATTCTTCAGCACACCGGGGATCGCGCGGTTATATTCGGGCGTGACGAAGATGACGCCATCCGACTTCTGAAGCTTCTCGCGGAAGGCCAGCCAGTCCGCGGGCGGCGCGCCCTCGAGGTCCTGGTTGAAGAACGAGATGCCCGACAGCGTGATCACCTCGAGCTTGAGTGAGCCAGGCGCGAGCTTGGCAAGCGCATTTGCGATCTTGAGGGAGAAGCTGTCCTTGCGCAGGCTGCCGGCGATCACGACGATGTTGTAGGCCATGGGGTGTCCTCGAGGAATTGAGCGGGAGTGCCGGGGCGGCACTTAAGCGATCCGGAGCATTGGATGCAAGTGCATGAACCGGATCGATTTGGAAACGCTGCGTTTCGCGAAAGCAGATGGTCGCCCAAATCAATCGGGCCGCCAAGCGGCGGCCCGATCTTTTACGCAAATGGTCAAAATCCGGTCAGATCGTCGGATTCCACGCCGACGGGATCAGGCGATATTTGGCACCGTTCTTCTCGACATGACCGACCGACGGGAACGTGAAGTGGAAGCCGATCACGGTCGCCTTCTCGGCAGCCGCCATGTCGTAGAATTTGTGGCGGGTCGCCTGCGCCAGCGCAGCATCGGCGTCGAACATCACGTGCCAGTCCGGGTTGCGCAGGAAGAATTCCGGAATGTTGGTGACATCGGACTGGATCAGCACCTTGGCATCGCCCGATGCAACCGCAAACGAGGTGTGGCCGGGCGTGTGACCCGGCGTCGCAATGGAGGTGATGCCGGGCGCGACCTCCTTGCCCCAGTCGTACTTGGTGACCTTGGACTCGAGGCCGGCAAAGGTCTTCTTCACGTTGGCGAAGTAGTTCTTCATCATCGGGTTGGACTCGGCCTTGGCGGCGTTGTCCTCGCTGGTCCAGAACTCCCAGTCCTTGCCCGGCACCATGATCTCAGCGTTCGGGAAGGCGAGCGCGCCGTCGGCCAGGCGTATGCCGTTGGTGTGGTCGGGATGCAAATGCGACAACAGCACGACGTCGACGTTCTTCGGGTCGACGCCAGCTGCGGCAAGGTTTTGCAGGGTGCGGCCGACCGCGCCTTTGCTCGGCTCGAGGTTGGCTACTCCGTTGCCGGTATCGATCAGCACGAGCTTGGAGCCGGTGTTGATGAGCTGCGGATTGAACGGCACTGTGACCATGCCCTTCGGCATGTAGGCCGCCTCGCCCGCGGCCAGGGATTCCTCCTTGGGTATGTTGACGACGAACTTCTCCGGCATCGGAAAGGTGCGCGCGCCGTCGTTGATCGACGTGCACTCGTAGCTGCCGACCTTGTACCTGTAGAAGCCCGGCGCCTGCGTCCCGGTCGGTGGCACTGAGGCATTGGCGTCGGTCGGCCGAAGGCCGGTAACGGCAGCCGCACCGACGGCGGCAGCGCCTGCAAGCAAATGGCGGCGATTGAAGTCAGTCATGAAGAAGTCCCCTTCTGAGCGCCCTGCGGATTTTCCGCTTTCAACGGCAGCGGGAATAATCCCGGGCTTCGCTCAGAAGGCAAGACCTTCTTTCGGTGACGTGCCGTCGCACGCCACGATTATTTGTTTGGGTTGATGAGGAATTTTTCGCCGGTGGCGCGTTTGGCGTACACCGCGATGTTGGCGGGATCGAGCGCCTCGGGCAGCGAAACCACCTTGGTGTAGTGGCTGGCGAAGGTGGTCTTCAATTCGTCGACAACGCGCTGGCGCAGCTTGGCGCCGTCCGCCTGCCCGATCCTCATCAGGAACGGAAACAGCAGCCAGCCGCCGACGCCCCAGGCCATGCCAAAGCCGCGCGGCAATTCGATCGGGCGGATATCGAGCGCGCCGTAGACATAGACCTGCTTGTGCACGTTGGAGCCGTAGCGGCTGTATTCCTTGGCGGTCTTGTTGATCGCGGCTTCCATGCAGTTGAGGATGTCGCCGGCAAGCTTGCCGCCGCCGATGGCGTCGAAGGCGATGGTGGCGCCGGTCTCGACCAGTGCATTGGTGAGATCGCTGAGGAAGGTCGGCGCGGTGGAATCCACGACATATTTGGCGCCGATCTTGTGCAGGATGTCGGCCTGCTCCTTGCTGCGCACGATGTTGACCAGCGCAATCCCGTCCTTGATGCAGATCTTGTTCAGCATTTGGCCGAGATTGGAGGCAGCAGCGGTGTGCACCAGCGCCTTGTGGCCCTCGCGCCGCATGGTCTCAGTCATGCCGAGCGCAGTCAGCGGATTGACGAAACAGGAGGCGCCTTCCGCCGGCGTGGTCCCCGCCGGCAACGGCAGGCACTCGCGCACTTTCAGGGTGCGGTACTGCGCATACATCGCGCCGCCGATCATGGCGACCGTCTTGCCCATCAGTGCCTTCGCGGCATCCGACGAGCCGGTCTTGATGACGATGCCGGCGCCTTCGTTACCGACTGGCATGGATTCGTCGAGCCGGCCAGCCATCGCCCGCATCGCGCCCTCAGGCACCTTCGCGGTGATGACCGGGGCCTCCTTCGTGCCAGACGCCTTCGCCGTACTCATATCGGCCGCGCCGATCAGGAGCCCGAGGTCGGACGGATTGATCGGCGCCGCCTCGACGCGGACGACGACTTCATCCGCGGCGGGCTCGGGGGTCGGCACGTCGAGAAGCGAGATTTCCAGCTCTCCACTCTTCTTGATCAGCGAACGCAGTTGCAGGCCGGTTTTGCCGTCGCTCATGTCGATCCTCCCCTGTCCGTCTGTTCGCGGGTCGAAGCGCCGGCTTATGCCAGCGCCTTGAGTGCCGCCTTGCCGCCATAGAGCGCCTGCTTGCCGAGCTGCTGCTCGATGCGCAGGAGCTGGTTGTATTTGGCGGTGCGATCGGACCGCGCAAGAGAGCCGGTCTTGATCTGACCGCAATTCGTGGCAACCGCGAGATCGGCGATGGTGGAATCCTCGGTCTCGCCCGAGCGGTGCGACATCACCGAGGTGTAGCCGGCCTTGTGCGCCATCTCGACGGCGGCGAGCGTTTCGGTCAGTGTGCCGATCTGGTTGACCTTGATCAGGATCGAATTGGCCCGGCCGGCCTTGATGCCCTCGGCGAGGCGCTTGACGTTGGTGACGAAGAGATCGTCGCCGACGAGCTGGCACTTCTTGCCGATGAGGTCGGTGAGCTCCTTCCAGCCGTCCATGTCGTCCTCCGACATGCCGTCCTCGATGGTCACGATCGGATAGCGCGCGACGAGGTCCGCAAGGTACTTGGCCTGCTCGGAGATCGAGCGGGTCTTGCCCTCGCCTTCATAGACATATTTGCCGCCCTTGAAGAACTCGGTCGAGGCGCAGTCGAGGCCGAGCACGATATCGCTCCCCGCCTTGAATCCGGCCTTGCCGATCGCGTTCATGACGAAGTCGAGCGCGGCGTCGGCCGACGGCAGGTTCGGGGCAAAACCGCCCTCGTCGCCGACATTGGTGTTGTGGCCGGCCTTCTTGAGCTCGGACTTCAGCGTGTGGAAGACCTCGGCGCCATAGCGCAGGCCCTCGGCGAAGGACGACGCGCCGACCGGGAGGATCATGAATTCCTGGAAGTCGATCGGGTTGTCGGCATGCATGCCGCCGTTGATGATGTTCATCATCGGCACCGGCAGGAGGCGCGCCGAGGTCCCGCCGACGTAGCGATACAGCGGCATGTCGAGCGAGTTCGCGGCCGCCTTGGCGCAGGCGAGCGAGACGCCGAGGATGGCGTTGGCGCCGAGCCGGCTCTTGTTCGGCGTGCCGTCGAGGTCGATCATGATCTGGTCGATCTGGGCCTGCTGCTCGACATCGAGACCGCTCAGGGCCTCGAAGATCTCGCCATTGACGGCGCCGACCGCCTTGGTGACGCCCTTGCCGAGATAGCGGGCCTTGTCGCCGTCGCGCAGTTCCACGGCCTCATGGGCACCGGTGGAGGCGCCCGACGGCACCGCGGCACGGCCGAGCGCACCGTCTTCCAGCACGACATCGACCTCGACGGTGGGGTTACCCCGGCTGTCCAGGATTTCGCGGCCGATGATGTCGATGATGGCGGTCATGAGAGCCTCATTTCGAGAAACACAGGGGGCAGTTGGCCGTGCTTCTACCGCAATGCATCGAAGTGGAAAAGGCCGGGTGACGGCCGCCCGATGATTGGCTAAGAGGGCCGCACGGAGGCGGCCCGATGTCGAAAAAACCCAGCAAATCGAACAACTCCCCTGCTCTGCAGCTTGGCCGCGCCGTGGAATGGCCGGATGCACCGGAAAAGGCCAAGCTCGACCGCGTGCCCAATCCGCAAAAGGGTACGGATTATCTGGTGCGTTTCACGGTGCCGGAGTTCACCTCGCTCTGCCCGGTCACGGGCCAGCCGGATTTCGCCCATCTGATGATCGACTACGCGCCGGGCCAATGGCTGCTGGAGTCGAAGTCGCTCAAGCTCTACATCGCGAGCTTCCGCAATCACGGCGCCTTCCACGAGGATTGCACCGTGATGATCGGCAAGCGCATCGCCTCCGAGATCAAGCCGAAATGGCTGCGCATCGGCGGCTATTGGTATCCGCGCGGCGGCATCCCGATCGACGTGTTCTGGCAGACCGGCCGCGTGCCGAAGGGCATGTGGGTGCCGGAGCAAGGCGTCGCGTCCTATCGTGGGCGGGGCTAGTAGGAGAAGAACAACAATGAAATGGATGCCAGCAACATTCCGCAACCTTGCCCTCGGTCTTCTGAGCGTCCTCTGGCTCACCGGCGCGTCCGACGCTGCCGAGGTGCGGGTGATGATTTCGGGTGGATTGACAGCTGCCTACAAGGCGCTCGTGCCCGAATTCGAGAAGGCCACCGGCAACAAGGTGCTGACGGAATACGGGCCGTCGATGGGAACGACCGCGAACGCCATCCCGGTGCGGCTCGAGCGCGGCGAGCCGGCCGATGTCCTGATCATGGTGGGCTACGCCCTCACCGACCTCGCGGGCAAGGGCAAGGTCGCTGCCGGCAGCCAGGTCGATCTGACAAAGTCGCCGATCGGCATCGCCGTGAAGTCGGGTGCACCGAAGCCGGACATCAGCTCGGTGGAGGCCGTCAAGCGCGCGCTGCTGGCCGCAAAGTCAATCGCCTATTCCGACAGCGCCAGCGGCGTCTACGTCTCCACCGAGATGTTCGACAAGCTCGGCATAGCCGATGCCATGAAGGACAAGGCGCGCAAGATTCCGGCGACGCCGGTCGGCGAGATCGTCGCGCACGGCGAAGCCGAGCTTGGCTTCCAGCAGATCAGCGAGCTGAAGCCCGTCAAGGGCATCGATATCGTCGGACCGCTGCCGAACGAATTGCAGAAGATCACGATCTTCTCCGCCGGCATCGCGGCCGGTTCGAAGGAACCCGATGCAGGACGTGCCTTGATCAAGTTCCTGGCCTCCCCGGCCGCGCGCGAAGCGATCGTCGCGAGCGGCATGGACCCGATCCCGGCTGCCGGGGCGAATTAACGCAGTCGGTCGCGGTCTCACGATTGCGGCTGATCAATACGCGCTCAGCAGATCCACCTTGGCATTCGCCGCCACCAGCCGCCGCGCCAGGATGGCGGCGAGGTTGCGCATGATCTTCAGCGCGGTTTCCGGGTGCAGGCGGCGGTAATCCGCAAAGCTGTCCAGCGGCAATTCGAGACAAATGACGGGTGTGTCCGCAACGACGTCGGCGCTGCGGCTCCGCTCCAGGATCGCCATCTCGCCGAACTCCATGCCGGGGCCGAGAGAAGCGAGCCGGACGCCGCTCGGCAGCTTCACGCTGACCATCCCGCTTTGGAGAAAGAACAGCGAATTGGCGGGCTCGCCAGTCGCGATGATGCGCTGGCCGGCCGTGTAATGCCGGGTGCTCGATAGCTTGACGATCGCAGCGATCTCGTCCGAGGCGAGCTCGCCAAGCAGCGCCTGCTCGCCGAGATGCGCGCTCTCCTTCAAGTCGGTGAAGCCGCCGAAGCGGTAGATCACCTGGTCTTCGGCCCATTCGATGGCATCGTCGAGCAGGGCGAAGCGGCGCAGCCGGCGCGGCTCGGCCGTGCGCGCGGCGATCGCCGCCCAGACCACGGAGGACTGCTCGAAGCCGGACAGGATGGCAGTGACCCCGCCATTGCCGAGCGCGGTCAGCTTCTCGCCGAGCAGCTCCGCACCAGCCGCGGTGATATCAGGAACGCGGCGGAAATCGATGATCAGCAACGGCGCGCTCGGCGGCTCGCTGCTAAGCCGCCGGGTGACGTAGTCGATGGTGCCGAAATTCATCGCGCCGACAAGCTCGAGCACGCGGATGTCGCTGTGACGCTCGTCGAGGATCTGCTGCTCGTGCGGCTGACGGCTGCGGCGCGAGGAAATACCGTAGATGTCGTAATCCGCCATGATGCTGGTGCGGACATCGGCGTTGCGGTTGAGCATGTGCAGGTCGAACCGCGCCGAGAGCGCTTCGCACACTTTCAGGCCACGCACACTGTTGAAATGATTGTCGAGCAACGGCGAGAAGGTGCCGAGCCCGAGTTGCGAGGGCAGCGCCGCGACGATACCGCCGCCGACGCCGCTCTTGGCGGGGATGCCGACCCGATAGGTCCACTCGCCGGCGTAGTCGTACATGCCCGAGCTCGTCATCACCGACAGCGTGCGCGCGACGATATGGGGCGTGATCACCTGCACACCCGTCACCGGATTGATGCCTCGATTGGCGAGCGTTGCCGCCATGACCGCGAGGTCGCGCGCCGTCACCAGAATGGCGCATTGACGGAAATAGACGTCGAGCACGGCGTCGACGTCATCCGGCAGCACCGCGTAATTCCGCAGCAGCCAGGCGATGGCCCGGTTGCGATTGCCGGTCGCCGTCTCGGAGGCATGAACGGCCTCGTCCACCGCAAGCTCGCGGCCGGCGTACTGACTGAGCTTGGCGCGGACGCGCTCGAAGGCACCCTTCCCGTCCACCTCGTAGATCAGGCCCGAGCAGGCGATCGCGCCGGCATTGACCATCGGGTTGAACGGACGGTTGTCATTGGTGAGCCGGATGGAGTTGAAGGCCTCGCCGCTCGGCTCGACGCCAATGGTGGCAGCGACGCGTGCTTCGCCCACCATCTCCAGCGCAAGCGCAAAGACGAACGCCTTCGACACCGACTGGATCGTGAATGGCACGTCGCTGTCGCCGACCTCGTAGACATGGCCGTCGATGGTCACGAGCGCGATGCCGAAATGGTCGGGGTTGGCGCGCCTCAGCTCGGGGATGTAGTCGGCGAGCTCACCGGAATGATCGACCCTGAATTCTTCGTGGCAATCGGTGAGAAAGCGCCGCAGCGGCGGCCGGGTAGGATACCCGGATGATCGGGGCGCCCCTGCTGTGCTGGGCAAATGGTCGGGCTGGGCGTCCACGGTTTCACACCTCGATTTGCCCGGAATCGAAGCAATTCGTGTGCCATGTATACCGGGTCGACGGTGTCGTGGTGCGGAGCGGTGCGCGCCTACGTGGCCTGATGGACGTCAGCGCGCATCCGCCGGCGCCCGCTGCTTGAGCAGGCGGGCGCAGACGAAGCCCAGCACCACCATGATCAAGGCGCTCGCGAACAGGGTCGGCATCTTGCCGGCATGCTGGAGCCCGAAGCCATAGGCGAGCGGCCCTACGGTCTGCCCCATGAAGAAGAAGAACGAATGCAGCGACAGCGCGGTGGCGCGCGCCTCGACCGAGAGCTCGCTGGCGAAGACCTGCAGGCAGCCATGGGCGATGTAGAAGCCCCATCCCATCACGATGAGGCTCAGGGCCTGCACTTCCCAGCGTGGGCCGAAGGCGACGGCAATGAGCTGCGAGGCCACCAGCGTCATGCCCGCGATCATCATGCCCTTCATGCCCAGCCGCGGCAGCAGGCGCGACACCGTCAGCGTGTAGAGCAGGCCGCCGACCGCAAAGCCCGCGATGACGATGCCGGCGATCGACAGCGAGGTCTGCCCGAGCTCGAACAGGAACGAGGCGATGTAGGGAAACAGGCCGAGCACGCAGCAGCCTTCGATGAACACGGCCGAGTAGCAGACATAGGCGTTGGGATTGGTGAAGATGGTGCGATAGCCGGCCTTCAGTGCCGACAGGCTCGTCTTCGGCGGATGCTTGACCTTGGCGCCGTGAAAGCCGGCAGCGACCGCGATCGAGGCGACGATCACGAGCGCACCAAGCACCGCGAGCACGCCGCGCCAGCCGAGGAAATCGCCGATCAGGCCGGAGGCCGAGGCGCCGAGCAGATTGCCGGTCATGGCGCCGGCGAGCGTACGGCTGATCGCGACCTGGCGCTTCTCGGGCCCGACGAGATCGCTGGTCAGGCTCAGCGCCACCGGAAACACGCCGCCGGAGCCGATGCCGGCGAGAACGCGCGTCGCAAACAGCACCGAGAACGAGGTCGAGAGCGCGCCCAGGATGTTGGCAAGGCCGAGCAATGCGAGACAGCCGATCATCAGCCGCGTCTTGCCGAACAGGTCGGCAGCGGCGCCGACGATCGGCTGGATAATCGAGAAGGTGAAGGCGAACACCGCGGCAAAGCCGGCGGCGGTCGCGATGCTGACGCCAAAATCCTCGGCGACATGCGGCAGCACCGGATCGAGCGCGCGCGCCGAAAGTGCTGCGGCGAAGCTGGCGCCTGATATGACGTAGAGCGCTGTCGGCAAGCCGTGATCGTGCGGCCCCGCCTCGCCGTGCTGCATCAGCGCGGGCCGGTTTCGACGGATTCTTTGGCGAGCGCGTCGAACGCCATCAATCTGGCGATCAGTCCCTCGAATTCGCGCAGCGGCACCATGTTGGGCCCGTCCGAGGGCGCCCGGTCCGGATCGGGATGGGTCTCGATGAAGACGCCGGCAACGCCAACCGCGACCGCCGCGCGTGCCAGCACCGGCACGAATTCGCGCTCACCGCCCGACGAGGTCCCCTTCCCGCCCGGCTGCTGCACCGAATGGGTGGCATCGAAAATGACGGGGGCGCCGGTGGTGCGCGCCAGGATCGGCAGCGCGCGCATGTCCGAGACCAGCGTGTTGTAGCCGAACGAGGCGCCGCGCTCTGTGACGAGCACGTTGGGGTTGTTCGCGCCGGTGATCTTAGTCACCACATTCGCCATGTCCCAGGGCGCCAGGAACTGTCCCTTCTTGACGTTGACGACCTTGCCGGTCGCGGCCGCAGCCAGCAGCAGATCAGTCTGCCGGCACAGGAAGGCCGGGATCTGCAAGACGTCCACAGCTTGCGCGACCTCGGCGCATTGCGTGGCCTCGTGCACGTCGGTCAGCACCGGCAGGTCGAGAGAGGATTGAATCTCTGCGAAGATCGGCAGCGACTGCGCAAGGCCCAGCCCGCGTGCGGCAGATGCGCTGGTGCGGTTGGCCTTGTCGAACGAGGTCTTGTAGACGAGGCCGATCTTCAGCCGCGCGGCGATCTCCTTCAGCGCGGAGGCGACCTCCAGCGCATGCTGGCGGCTTTCGAGCTGGCACGGTCCGGCGATGATCGAGATCGGCAGATCATTGCCGAACTTGACCGTGCCAATGGTGACGACCGGCGCCGCCGAATTCGAAGAGCTCAAGGCCAATATCCCCCGTTTCGCCGCGACCATAGCGGCGATGAGGGGCGGATCAACCCTATTCGGGCCAGGCTGTCAGAATATCAGGGTTGCGGCGGGGTCCCCCGCCGCGCCCTGCCGCCGGCAGCCGCTACTTGACTGACGAGAAGGCCGTCGGCGTCAGGAACTGGCTGACGATGTTGCCGACGATCTGCCCGTCGGCTTCGCTCTCGGCGCGCGCTTTCATCCAGTCCGGATCGGTCATGAACTTGCCCCACTTCGCCTCGCGCTCGGCCAGCGACTCCCACGCCAGGAAATAGGTGAGCTCCTGGTTGGATTCACCGATCAGCGTGGTGAAGAATCCGGCCTGGCGAATGCCGTGCTTTTCCCAGAGCTTCAGCGTCACATTCTCGAACCGCTTCAAGAGCGCCGGCAAGCGGCCGGGAACGCAGCGATAGACGCGCATTTCGTAGATCATCGAAGTTCAACTCCCTGCATTGTTGTTCTTGCGGCAGGGAGTTGTCGCAACAAACGGCGCGAACGTCAAAGGGAGAGAGTGCGCTACACCAGCCGCGACTGCACCATCGCGGCCTGAATGAAGGACGCGAACAGCGGATGCGGCTCGAAAGGCCGCGACTTCAGCTCGGGATGGAATTGGACGCCGATGAACCAGGGATGATCCTCGTACTCGACGATCTCCGGCAGCACGCCATCGGGCGACAGACCTGAGAATTTCAGGCCGTGCTGCTCGAGACGGTCCTTGTAGGCGGTGTTGACCTCGTAGCGGTGGCGATGGCGCTCGGAGATTTCGGTCGCACCGCCATAGACCTGCGAAACGCGGCTGCCGCGGTTCAATGCCGCGGGGTACGCGCCAAGCCGCATCGTGCCGCCGAGATCGCCGGCCTGCGAGCGCTTCTCGAGCTCGTTGCCGCGCAGCCATTCCGTCATCAGACCAACCAGGGGCTCCTTGGTCGGGCCGAACTCGGTCGAGTTGGCGTTCTCGATGCCGACGAGGTTTCGCGCAGCCTCGATCACCGCCATCTGCATGCCGAAGCAGATGCCGAAATACGGCACGTCGCGTTCGCGCGCGAACTGCGCCGCCCTGATCTTGCCTTCTGCGCCGCGCTGGCCGAATCCGCCGGGCACGAGAATTCCGTTGACGTGCTCGAGGAACGGCGCTGGATCCTCCTTCTCAAAGATCTCGCTCTCGATCCAGTCGAGATTGACCTTGACCTTGTTGGCGATGCCGCCATGCGACAGCGCCTCGATCAGCGACTTATACGCATCCTTCATGCCGGTATATTTGCCGACGATGGCGATGGTGACGTTGCCTTCGGGATTGCGGACGCGTTCGTTGATTTGCTGCCAGCTCCGCAGCTCCGGCGGAATCCGCGAGCCGATGCCGAAAGCGGCGAGCACTTCGTCGTCGAGGCCCGCATTGTGATAGGCCTCGGGCACGGCGTAGATGTTGTCGACGTCGCGCGCCTCGATCACGGCGCTTTCGCGCACGTTGCAGAACAGCCCGAGCTTGCGGCGCTCTTCCTTCGGAATCTCGCGGTCGGTGCGGCAGAGCAGGATGTCCGGCTGGATGCCGATCGAACGCAGCTCCTTCACCGAATGCTGCGTCGGCTTGGTCTTGAGCTCGCCGGCGCTCGGAATGTACGGCAGCAGCGTGAGGTGGATGTAGACAGCGTGATCGCGCGGCAGCTCGTTCTTGAGCTGGCGGATCGCCTCGAAGAACGGCAGGCCCTCGATGTCGCCGACGGTGCCGCCGATCTCGACCAGCACGAAATCGTAGTCGTCATTGCCGTCGAGGACGAATTCCTTGATGGCGTTGGTGACATGCGGAACCACCTGGATGGTCGCGCCGAGATAATCGCCGCGGCGTTCCTTGGAGATGATGTCCTGGTAGATGCGCCCGGTGGTGATGTTGTCGGCCTTGGTCGCGGGACGGCCGGTGAAACGCTCGTAGTGACCGAGATCGAGATCGGTCTCCGCGCCGTCATCGGTCACGAACACTTCGCCGTGCTGATACGGCGACATCGTTCCGGGATCGAGGTTGAGATAGGGGTCGAGCTTGCGGAGGCGGACCTTGTAGCCCCGGGCCTGCAACAGCGCACCGAGTGCCGCCGAAGCCAAACCCTTGCCGAGCGAAGAAACCACGCCGCCGGTGATGAATATGTACCGCGCCATGGGACTTAACCTCTAATCCCTCGAATTCGATTCGCCAAAGCGATTCGTATTCCGCCCCAAAGATTTTGCGGGCCTGTGGGTGATCCAGAACTGATAGTGGTGACAGGGCCTTGATGGGGGTTGTTGATGCAGGACGGTAGAAGCCGCCCTGCATGGCCCCCCTGCTTTATTGCGAGCGCGGTACCTGCGGGCCGGATGGCGCCTGGTTCTGCTGCTGCTCGTCGGCCTTCTTCAGCGAATCCAGGATGCCGCCCGACGTCGGCGGTGCGATCGGCGACCCACCGGCCGGCTGGGTCTGCCCGGGCTGGCTGATGATCGACGACGGCTTGCGATCATAGCCGGCGTACCAGGACAGGAACAGGCTGGTGAGGAAGAAGCCGACGGCCAAGACCGCGGTCGTCCGCGTCAAGAGATTCGCGGTGCCACGGCTCGACATGAAGCCCGCGCCGCCGCCCATGCCGAGGCCGCCGCCTTCCGACTTCTGGAGCAGGACGGCGCCGATCATGACGGCGACGATCATGAGGTGGATGACGATGACAACGGTATGCATAGTGTCCTTCCGTCACAAGCGGGCGGCGCCTGACGGCGGCCGATCGCGCTTCGCGGGTTTTCCTGAAGTTGCGCGGTGTTACACGATCGGAGGGGCTATTGCCACCCCCGATCGGGCCCAGGCCAACGGTTTCAATGAGCTAGGGACAGCCTTTGGCAATCGCAAGGAAGTCGGCCGCTTTCAGGCTGGCGCCGCCGACCAGCGCGCCGTTGACGTTTTTCACCGCCATCAGTTCGGCCGCGTTCGAGGGCTTGACCGAGCCGCCGTAAAGGATGCGCATCCTGGCGCCGTCGGCCTTGAACCGCGAGGTCAGGAATTCCCGGATAAACCCATGAATTTGCTCGACATCCTGGGCCGTGGGGGTCAGGCCGGTGCCGATCGCCCAGACCGGCTCATAGGCGACGATCAGATTGGCTGCGGTCGAGCCTTCCGGCAGTGAGCCATCGAGCTGGCCTCGCAGAATGTCCAGGGTCTGCCCGGCATCGCGCTGGCCTTGCGTCTCGCCGATACAGACGATTGCCGTCGCCCCGGCGCGCCAGGCCGCCTCGGCCTTCTGCCGCACCAGCGCGTCACCCTCGCCGTGGTCGGCGCGGCGCTCGGAATGGCCGACGATGATGGCGGTGGCACCCGCGTCCACCAGCATCTCGGCGGCCACGTCGCCGGTATGGGCGCCGGAGGCCTTGGGGTGGCAGTCCTGAGCCCCCACCGCCACCTTCTTGCCGCGCGCCTTGTCGGCGAAGGCCGCGATCAGGGTTGCAGGTGGACAGACCAGCAGGTCGGCCTTGGCGGCCACGTCTGCCGCGCCGTTGAGCATGGCGTCGAATTCGGCAGCCTGGGCTTTCAGGCCGTTCATTTTCCAGTTGCCGGCGATCAGCGGTCGGATGGCGTCGGTCATGTCATTTTCCAGCAGAATGAGGTTTGCGCTTGCGCTAGCAGAGCTGTCGCGGCAGTTCCAGACCTAGGGGCTTTTAACCGCAGCGCCGAAGCGCCGCCTGAGGCGAGGTTGCGGGGGGAAAGCCGCCACTTTATGATGATCTATCAATTTGGTGACGCGCTTTTGCGGAATCTGCATTAAAGACGCGCTCCCGTTTCCCTCCTGACCAAACAAGTTGGACCAAATGCTTCGAGGAATACGCAAAGCCTCATCAAACTGGCTCGGCAAGACCATTATGGCCGTGGTGATGGGCGTGTTGATCGTCAGTTTCGGCATTTGGGGCATCGCCGACATTTTCAAGGGCTTCGGGCAGTCAACGGTGGCCAAGGTCGGCAGCACCGAGATTTCGCTCAACGAGTTCCGCCAGATCTACACGGACCGCCTGCAACAGATCAGCCGCCAGTTCGGCCGCCCGCTGACGCCGGATCAGGCGCGTGCCTTCGGCCTCGACCGCCAGGTGCTCCAGCAGACGATTGCCGAAGCCGCCCTCGACGAAGAGGCGCGCCGGCTTGGGCTCGGCCAGTCCGACGAACAGATCCGCCAGTTCATCATGAACGATCCCAACTTCAAGGGCGTCGGCGGCAGCTTCGATGCGAACCGCTTCCAGGCCATGATCCGCAACTTCGGTTACACCGAACAACGCTACGTCGCCGAGCAGCGCAAGGTGTCGCTGCGCCGGCAGATCACCGGCACGATCGGCGCCGGCATCGAGCCCCCGAAAACCATGCTCGACGCCCTGACGCGCTTCCAGAACGAGCAGCGCGCCATCGAGTTCGTCAAGCTCGATGCCGCGCAGGCAGGCACTATCGACGCGCCCTCGCCCGAGACGCTCGCCACCTATTTCGAGGATCACAAGGTCCAGTTCCGCGCGCCCGAATACCGCAAGATCGCCTTCGTCGTGGTCTCGCCGGAGGAGATCGGCAAGTGGACCGAGGTGTCGGACGAGGACGCCAGGAAAATGTTCGACCAGCGCAAGGACCGGCTCGGCACGCCGGAGAAGCGCCAGATCCAGCAGATCGTGTTTCCGAACGTCGCCGACGCGCAGGCCGCACGCGAGCGGCTCGTCGGCGGGATGTCGTTCGAGGATCTCGGCAAGGAGCGCGGGCTGAGCGCCTCCGACGTCGACCTCGGGCTCGTGACCAAGTCTTCGCTCGCGCCCGCCGTCGGTGACGCCGCCTTCGCGCTTCCTGCCGGCGAGATCAGCCAGCCGATCCAGAGCGGCCTTGGCGTTGCGATCGTCAAGGTCGACAAGATCGAGCCGGGCAAGGAGGCGGACTACGCCAGCCTTGCCGGCGACATCAAGCGCGAGATCGCCACCGAGCGCGCGCGCGTCAAGGTCGCCGATCTCCGCGACAAGATGGAAGACGAGCGCGGCGGCGGCTCCAGCGTGATCGACGCGGCGCAGAAGCTCGGGCTCACGGCCGTGACCATCGAGGCCGTCGACCGTTCCGGCCGTGCTCCGAACGGCCAGCCGGTCGCCAATATCCCGCAAGGCCTCGACGTGGTGTCGCAGGCCTTCAACACGGATGTCGGCGTCGACAACGACTCGATCTCGTATAAGGGCGGCTATGTCTGGTACGACGTGCTCGCCATCACGCCCTCGCGCGACCGCAATCTCGACGAGGTCCGCGACCAGGTCGAAGCGCGCTGGCGTCAGGACCAGATTGCCACCAAGCTGAAGGCCAAGGCGACCGAGATGGTGCAGAAGCTCGAAGCCGGCGGCAAGCTCGCCGATGAGGCCGCCGCGATCGGCGTCAAGGTCGAGACCGCGAGCGGCTTCAAGCGTGACGACTCGCCTGCCGGCGTGCCCGGTACTGTCGTCGCGGCCGCCTTCCGAACCGCCAAGGACGGCGTCGGCCAGACGGCAGTGGACGGCGGCAGCGAAGTGATCGTCTTCCGCGTCACCGACGTCGTCGAGCCCGCGATCGACGCAACCTCCGACGCGGTCAAGAAGCTCAAGGAGACCCTCGACCGCGCGCTGACCGAGGAGCAGGTCGCGTCCTACGTCAACAAGCTTGAAACCGACATCGGGACCACCATTAATCAGGCCGCCTTCGCGCAAGTGACCGGCGCGAACCAGTGAGTTGAAAGCACGCGATGGACGACCTGAAATCGATCATTGGAAAAGTGGCGACCGGCGCCAGCCTGTCGCGTGACGAAGCAGCTTCCGCCTTCGATGCCATGATGTCCGGCGAGGCGACGCCTTCGCAGATGGGCGGCCTGTTGATGGCGCTCAGGGTGCGCGGCGAGACCGTGGACGAGATCACCGGCGCCGTTGCGGCGATGCGCTCGAAGATGCTGACGGTGACGGCACCGCCCGACGCCGTCGATATCGTCGGCACCGGCGGCGATGGCTCCGGCTCGGTCAACGTCTCGACCTGCGCCTCCTTCATCGTCTCGGGCGCCGGCATGCCGGTCGCCAAGCACGGCAACCGCGCGCTGTCGTCGCGCTCGGGCGCCGCCGACGTGCTGGCCTCGCTCGGGGTCAAGATCGACCTCAGGCCGGAGCAGGTCGGGCACTGCGTACGCGAATGCGGCATCGGCTTCATGTTTGCCCCCGCCCACCATCCCGCCATGAAGAACGTCGGCCCGACCCGGGTCGAGCTTGCGACGCGCACGATCTTCAATCTGCTCGGCCCGCTCTCGAATCCCGCCGGGGTCAAGCGCCAGATGGTCGGCGTATTCTCCAGGCAGTGGGTGCAGCCGCTGGCGCAGGTGCTCAAGAACCTCGGCTCCGAATCCGCCTGGGTGGTGCATGGCTCCGACGGCCTCGACGAGATCACCCTGACCGGTCCGACCTTCGTCTCCGCGCTCAACAATGGTGAGATCCGGAATTTCGAGGTGACGCCGGAGGAAGCGGGCCTGTCGCGCTGCGACGCCGGCGCGCTCAAGGGGGGCGATGCCGATGCCAACGCGATCGCGCTGCAAAGCGTGCTCGACGGCAAGCCGAGCCCCTACCGCGACGTCGCGCTGATGAACGCGGCCGCCGCGCTGGTCGTGGCCGGACGTGCCAAGGACCTCAAGGACGGCGTTGCGATCGGCGCGAAGTCGATCGACAGCGGCGCTGCGAACGCGAAGCTGAAACACTTGATTGCGGTCTCGAACGGCTGAGCCTGACATGTCGGACATCCTCACCAAGATCGAGGCGTACAAGCGCGAGGAGATCGCCGCCGCCAAGCGCGCCCAGCCGCTCTCCGTCGTCGAGGCAAAGGCCAGGGCGCAAGCCGCCCCGCGCGGCTTCGTCCGCGCGATCAAGGCGAAGCACGCCCAGGGCGACTACGCGCTGATTGCCGAGATCAAAAAAGCCTCGCCCTCGAAGGGGCTGATCCGCGCCGATTTCGACCCGCCAGAGCTTGCCAAAGCCTATGAGGCAGGCGGCGCCGCCTGCCTTTCGGTCCTGACCGACACGCCCTCGTTCCAGGGCCATCTCGACTTCATGGTGGCGGCTCGCGCGGCGACGTCGCTCCCCGTGCTGCGCAAGGATTTCATGTTCGACACCTATCAGGTGGCGGAGGCTCGCGCGCATGGTGCCGACTGCATCCTGATCATCATGGCCGCGCTCGACGATGCCACCGCGAAAGACCTCGAAGATGCCGCCCTTGCCCATGGCATGGATGTGCTGATCGAGATCCACGACCGCGCCGAGCTCGACCGGGCGCTGAAGCTGCAATCGCCGATGATCGGCGTCAACAACCGCAATTTACGCACCTTCGAGACCACGCTTGCGACCAGCGAGGCGCTGGCGCCCTTGATCCCCGGGGACCGGCTGATGGTCGGCGAGAGCGGCATTTTCACGCCCGCCGATCTCGCCAGGCTCGAGCGCGTCGGCATGTCGACCTTCCTGGTCGGCGAGAGCCTGATGCGGCAGGCCGACGTCACGGCGGCGACCCGCACGTTGCTCGCGCGTGAGACCACGGCGCGCGCAACGGGCACGCGCTGACATGGCGCGCAAGGTTTCCACGACCAAGCGGTCCAAGACAAAGACCAGCCCTGCCCTCACCCATATCGGCGCCTCCGGCGAGGCGCGGATGGTGGACGTATCAGACAAGCCCGCGACCGAACGGCTTGCTGTCGCGCAAGGCCGCGTCATCATGACCAAGGCGACGCTCGATCTGATCGTGTCCGGCAACGCCAAAAAGGGCGACGTGCTCGGCACCGCCCGCATCGCCGGGATCATGGCCGCCAAGCGCACCTCCGAGCTGATCCCGCTCTGCCATCCGCTCGCGCTATCCAAGGTCACCGTCGACATCGAACCCGACGCGAACCTGCCCGGTTGCGTTGTCCGCGCCAGCGTGAAAGTGACCGGCCCCACCGGCGTCGAGATGGAAGCGCTTACCGCGGTCTCGGTCGCCTGCCTCACCATCTACGACATGATCAAGGCGGTGGAGCGCGGCGTGCGCATCGAGGGCATCCATCTCGTCGAGAAGCTCGGCGGCAAGTCGGGCCACTACCGCGCGTGATCGCGCCGCTACTTCAGCGACGTGCTGATCGAGCCGAACTTCAGCTTAAGCGTCGAGCCGAGATTGTTGACCACGGCGATGATCGCGAGCGCGATGCCGGCGGCGATCAGGCCATATTCGATCGCGGTCGCTCCGGATTCGTCGGCAATGAAGTTCTTCAAGACGCTTTTCATGGATCAACTCCTCACTGTGTCGCTTGCACACATATTCGCAAATCACGTGCCAAAGTCGACTTGAGGATCGCCAACGACTTAGATGGTTAAACTTTGATTGATCGCGGCATGGTCGGCAGGAATTGACCGGCATCGCGGGAGCTTGCGGCAATTCCTGCACGTCTTGCATCCCGCACATCGATTGCTTTTGTCCGCGACCATTCACGTCGCGTTAACCGCGCTTCCTAACTCCGCTTCCATACCGTTCCCGTAAACCAACGGATGTTTTGGGAATCAAGAATTGATCCTGGCGTGTGCACGGCAATGAACCAGCATGATGACGAGATTCGGCAGTCGCCTCTTTGACCAGGCCTTCGTGCGCAGCGGACCGATCCGCTGGCTGGTGGTGGGCGGTACGCTGCTGATCGCGGCGATCGCCGTCGGCGCGACGCTCATGGCGCAGAATTTCCGCGAACGTGCGCTGCGCAACTCCGGCCGCGAGCTTGAGAACACCGTGCTGATGCTCGCCCATCATTTCGACCAGCAATTGCAGGATTTCGCCGTCATCCAGAAGGATTTCGTCGACCACGTCCGCACGACGGGCATCAACAATGCCGAGGATTATCGCAAGCGCTTCTCGGGGCAAGACGTCCACCGGATGCTGCGCTCGAAGATCGAGGCGCTGCCTTACATGGGCGGCGTCAACGTCATCGATGCCGAAGGCAATCTGATCAACTCGTCGACGGCATGGCCCGCCCCGAAGGTGAATGTTGCCGACCGCGCCTATTTCCGCACCTTCAAATACGATCCCTACGCGCCCGACGTGTTGATCGAGCCGCTGCACAGCCGCGTCTCCGGCGCCTGGACCATCCTGATCGTCCGCAGGATCGTGGGCTCGAACGGCGAGTTCCTGGGCGTGGTCGGGCGCGGCATCGAGCCGGCCAATTTCGAGAAGTTCTTCGCCTCCGTCGCGCTCGGCGAAGGCGCGACGATCTCGATGCTGCATCGAGACGGCACGCTGCTCGCCCGCTATCCCCATGCCAGCGAGATGATGGGACGAAATTTCAAGACCGGCTCGTTCGAGCAGCAGAGGATTTTCGGGCTCGATCACTTCGCCGGCCACTTCGTGAGCCCCGTCGACGGCGAAGACCGGCTGATCTCATCGCGCGCCCTGCCCCATTTCCCGATCCTGATGATGGCCACCACGACCCGCGCGGCGGCTCTGACTGACTGGCGTGAGCAGATCGGCATCCTGATCTCGGTCGCGGCCTCGTCGGCGCTCGCCATCGCGGGCGTGCTGATCGCGATCGTTCGCAAGTTGCTGGAGCAGCACCGCCTCTCGCGGGAACGGCTGACGCTGGAAAAGCAGCGTCTCGACCGCGCCGTCAACAACATGACGCAGGGCCTTTTGCTGTTCGACGCCGAGCGGCGTCTCGTGATCTGCAACCAGCGCTACATCGAGATGTACGGCCTGTCGGCCGAGACGGTGAAGCCCGGTTGCAGCTTCCACGACATCATCGCCCATCG
This sequence comes from Bradyrhizobium sp. 1(2017), assembly GCF_011602485.2. Lineage (NCBI taxonomy): Bacteria > Pseudomonadati > Pseudomonadota > Alphaproteobacteria > Hyphomicrobiales > Nitrobacteraceae > Bradyrhizobium > Bradyrhizobium sp. 1(2017). Next base: position 4,482,670 of record NZ_CP050022.2, read on the forward strand.
CAAGGCGACCGGCTCCTTCGCCGGCGAGGTCGATCAGTATGTCGCGCGCGTGCTGCGCGACGTCAACGTGCGCAATTCCATGGTCATCGACACTTCCGACGGCCGCTCGATCCAGATCGTCAACGAACCACTGGCGGATGGCGGCTGGGTAGCGACGCATGAGGACATCACCGAACGCCGCCGGATCGAGGAGCGTATCACCCACCTCGCCCATTACGACGCGCTGACCGACCTGCCCAACCGCATCATGTTCCACGAGCATTTGCGCGACGAGCTGGCCGCCCTCGCCGAGGGCGAAGAAATCGCCGTGCACTACATCGACATCGACGAGTTCAAGGGCGTCAACGACGCGCTTGGCCATCTCGTCGGTGACGAGCTGTTGAAATCGGTCGCGCAGAGCCTGCGTCGCTGCGCCGGCCCGGAGGACTTCGTGGCCCGGCTCGGCGGCGACGAATTTGCCATCGTGCAAAGCGCAGTGACCTCGCCGGACCAGATCACCGATCTCGTCGCACGGGTTTTCCATGCCATCCGCACCCCCTTCGACTGCATGGGCCACCATCTCACCGCGGACGCCAGCATCGGCATTGCGCTCGCGCCGGAACATGGCAGCGCGCTCGACCAGATCCTCAAGAACGCCGACATGGCCATGTACGCGGCCAAGGCGGCGGGCCGCCGCACCTATCGCTTCTTCGAGCCGGAGATGGACGCCAAGATCCGCGAGCGGCGGCAGCTCGAGATCGACCTGCGCCACGCCATCGCCCAAGGGGGACTCGATGGCGGCCTCGAGGTCTATTATCAGCCCTGCCTCAGCCTCAGGGACGACCGCATTACCGGCTGCGAAGCGCTGGTGCGCTGGCGCCATCCCGAGCGCGGCATGGTCTCGCCGGCCGAATTCATCCCGATCGCCGAGGACACCGGCCTGATCAACGAGATCGGCGAATGGGTGCTGGCGACCGCGTGCCGGGACGCGGCGAGCTGGCCCGACGACATCCGCCTCGCCGTCAACGTCTCGCCCGTGCAGTTCAAAAGCGGCACGCTGGCGCTGAAGATCATGGCGGCGCTCGCCACCTCCAATTTGCCGGCAAGCCGGCTCGAGCTCGAGATCACCGAGGCCGTGCTGATCCGCGACGACGACACCGCGCTCGCGATCCTGCACCAGCTTCGCGCCATCGGCGTGCGCATCGCGCTCGACGATTTCGGCACGGGCTATTCCTCGCTGAGCTATTTGCACCGGTTCCCCTTCGATAAGATCAAGATCGACCGCTGCTTCGTCGACGACATCGCCGGCCCCGACGGCTCCGCCAGCATCGTCCAGGCCGTCGTCAACCTCGCGACCGCCCGCCGCATGACCACCACGGCCGAGGGCGTCGAGACCGAAGAGCAGCAGCGGCTGCTTCGAACGCTCGGCTGCTCCGAGATGCAGGGCTATCTGTTCAGCGCCGCGAAACCGGCCGACAAGGTGCTGGGGCTGTTCGCGCTGCACCGCAGCCGTCTTGCCCAGCGCGAAGGCAGCGAGAGCCGCCGACGCGAAGCGGGTTAGAGCCTGGACAAGCTCCCGCCAGCTTGACGAAAACGACTGACGCGGATACTTCCAGGCATGCAGCGGCCGAAACGGCGCTGCCGTAGGCGTTACCGTCATCCAACGCGTCCTTTGTCGAGAGGATCCCAGCTGGGAGATCTCGATTCACGAGACGCCACGGTCATGCCGCCACTTTCCCTGTTTTCGGACACCCATCGATTCAAGACGCCTGTTCGGCACGGCTCGCGCGTGCCCAAATGCTGGTCGTCTTCCGGATCATTCGCTCCCCGGGATTCCCGGATTGCCGTGGCCTTCACCTCCATCGAAAGGCAACGACCATGAAGATGACCGGCAACACGATCCTCCTTACCGGCGGCACCAGCGGCATCGGCCGCGCACTCGCCGAGGCCTTCCACGACCGCGGCAATCGCGTCATCGTCACGGGCCGGCGGCAGGCCCTGCTCGATCAGATCACGACCGAACGGCCGGGCCTGATCGGCCTGCCGCTCGACTTCGACGATCCCGCATCGCTGCCGCGCCTGTCGGCGGATGTACGCGCGCGCTTCCCCGAGCTCAACGTGCTCATTGCCAATGCCGGCATCTCGCGGCCCGAAGACATCTGCGCGGACGGCTGGGATGCTTCCGACGCAGAGGCGATCGTGGCGACCAATATCGTGGGCGCGCTTCGCGCGACGGCGGCATTTCTGCCGGTCCTGAGGCGGCAACCGAACGCGACGATCGTCGCGACCAGCTCGAATCTCGCCTTCGTGCCGCGCGCTGATTTCCCGACTTATTGCGCCAGCAAGGCGTTCCTGCACTCCTGGCTGCAGTCGCTGCGGCACCAGCTCCGCAAGATCCCGGTCGAGGTGCTCGAGCTCGCGCCGCCCTACGTGCAGACCGAGCTCACCGGCGCGCAGCAGGCAAGCGACGCGCGCGCCATGCCGCTTGCTGCCTACGTCGCGGAGGTCATGCAATTGCTGGAGCTGCGGGTTCATCCCCGCGATGAAGTGCTGGTGGAGCGCGACCGCGCCCGCCGCTGGGCCGAGCGCGACGGCCGCTACGAGGCGACCTTTGCGGCCATGAACCCGAGCTGAGCCGGCGTCCAAAACGACATCGCCCGGGAGTGGCATCCACGCCCGGGCGATCAGTGATCAAAAGTCGAAAGACCTAATTCGGCACCGCCGCCTTCGGCGCGGGCTTGGCTGCGACCGCATTGGCGGTCACGCCGTGCAGGAAGTCGAAAGCCGCATGCAGGGCCTTGTCGTCTTCCTCCTTCGGTGGGACGTAGGACTGCGATCCGGTCTGCTCGGTGCCGTCAGCGGCCGACAAATGCCCGCGCATCTGGGACTCCGCCATGGTGTCCATCCGGCCCTTCAGCTCCGGCGGCACGTCCTGGAGGATCTCGATGTCGGGCGCAATGCCCTGAGCCTGGATCGAGCGGCCCGACGGCGTGTAGTAGCGCGCCGTGGTCAGCGCCAGCGCACCATTGCCGGTACCGAGCGGAATGATGGTTTGCACCGAGCCCTTGCCGAACGAGCGCGTGCCGATCAGCGTCGCGCGCTTGTGGTCGTGCAGCGCGCCGGCGACGATCTCCGAGGCGGAGGCCGAGCCGCCATTGACCAGCACCACCAGCGGCTTGCCCTTGGTGAGGTCGCCCCCATGCGCGGTGAAACGCTGGGTCTCTTCCGGATTGCGGCCGCGGGTCGAGACGACCTCGCCTCGCTGCAGGAATGCGCTCGACACCGACACGGCCTGGTCGAGCAGGCCGCCCGGATTGTTGCGCAGGTCCATCACATAGCCCGCAAGCTTCTCCGGCGGGATCTCCTTGGAGATCGACGCGATCGCCTTTTTCAGCCCGTCGGTGGTCTGCTCGTTGAACGAGGTGACGCGGATATAGCCGATATCGCCGTTTTTGACCTGGAAGCGCACCGGCCGCACATGGATGATCTCGCGCGTGATCGCGACGTCGATCGGTGCGTCGGCCCCCTTGCGCACGATGGTGAGCTTGGTCTTGGTGTCGACCGGGCCCTTCATCTTGTTGACGGCCTGCTCGAGCGTCATGCCCTGCACGGCCTCGCCGTCGATCTTGCTGATGAGGTCGCCGGACATGATGCCGGCCTTCGAGGCGGGTGTGTCGTCGATCGGCGAGACGACCTTGACGAGGCCGTCCTCCATCGTGACCTCGATGCCAAGCCCGCCGAACTCGCCGGAGGTAGTCTCCTGCATCTCGGTCCAGGCCTTGTCGTTCATGTAGCGCGAATGCGGGTCGAGCGAGGTCACCATGCCCGTGATCGCGCCTTCGATCAGCTTGGCATTGTCGGGCTTCTCGACATAGCTCGCCTTCACGCGCTCGAACACTGCGCCGAACAAATTGAGCTGGGAATAGGCGTCGTTCGCGTTCGCTGCCGCCCTTGCCGCCCATACGCCGCCGTGGGGACTGGCTACCAGAAGGGTCAGACACGCTCCCGTGAGCGCGCCCAGGGGGAACAGCAGGGTTTTCCGCATGGATGAGGTAGCCTTTTTGCTGGGGGCTGTGGCGCCATGCAAATGGCGATCCAGTCCGCTTCTCACAATACCATTCTGGTTTCTTCAAGGCCGGCGTGCCACGCCGGCGGACACACCGAAGAAATCCCTTCGCCTTGGCCTAAACTTTTGGCAACGTTCCGAGACCGCTTCAGCAGGGCGGACGACGATCGGCCGCCCACGCCTCGCAGGTATGCGATTTTAGGATGGTTTTGCAGGGCCGGACGCGATAGGCGATGGCAACAAGACTTCAAATTCTCGGGAGGACAACAATGAACGACGCGCCCCGCATCCGGCCGGAAAGGAACGTCGAACTCGGCGCCAGCAACGAGCCGTTCCAGAACCTGCACGAATTCGTCCGGAAGGCGCGTGCCAACCTCAACCAGAATGCCTGGGACTACATCGTCGGTGCCGCCGAGACCGAGACCACCATGCGCCGCAACCGCATGGCCCTGGACGAGATCGCCTTCCGCCCGCGCGTGCTGCGGGACGTTCGCAAGGTCGACGGCTCCGTCGAGCAGTTCGGCCGCAGGATGCGTTTGCCGGTGGTGCTCGCCCCCGTCGGCGCGCTGGAGATCTTCGACCCCGATGGCGCGGCAAGCGTGGCACGCGCCGCCGGCACCTTCGGTGCGGCCCACATGCTGAGCTCGGTGTCCGATCCCGGTCTGGAGAAGACTGCGGAGGCTGCGCCCGACGCGCTACGGCTCTATCAGCTCTATGTCCGCGGCGACGACGCCTTCGTCGCGGACGTCGTCAGCCGGAGCGAGAAGAACGGCTATGCCGCGTTCTGCCTGACGGTCGACACCGCCCATTACAGCCGTCGTGAGCGCGACATCGCCAAGCGCTATGTTCGCGAGAGCCGCCTGCGCGCAACCGGCGGCGACTACCAGAAGGGCCTGGAATGGCGGACGGTGAAGATGATCAAGGACACGTTCAAGACCCCGCTGATCCTCAAGGGCATCGCCACCGCCGAGGACGCACGGATCGCGATCGATCACGGTGTCGAGTGGATCTACGTCTCCAACCATGGCGGCCGCCAGCTCGATCATGGCCGCGGCGCCATGCATGTGCTGCCTGAAATCGTCGAAGCCGTGAAAGGTCGCGCCAGGATCATGGTCGATGGCGGCATCTGCCGCGGCACCGACATCGTCAAGGCCATTGCGGCGGGCGCCGACCTCGTCGGTATCGGCCGGCTGCAATGCTGGGCACTGGCGGCGGCCGGCGAAGCCGGCGTGTTGCGGATGCTGGAACTGCTGGAGGACGAAGTGTTGCGCTGCCTCGGCCTGTTGGGTACCACCTCGTTCGCCGAGGTCGACAAGTCCTGCCTGCACCAGGCGACCGCGACGAATGCGCCAAGCGTGTTCAGTGCGTTCCCGCTGTTCGACCACGACCCCTATCGATACTGAAGTGAAAAGGACGCAATGACCGCACTCTCTCCCGGCAGCGCTGATGCGCTCCTGTTCGATCTCGGGCGCGTGGTGCTCGACATCGATTTCTCCAAGGCGATCGCCTGCTGGGCGGGACATGCCGGCTGCCAGCCGGAGGCCATCGTCGCGCGCTATGTGCGTGACGAGGCCTACCGGCTGCACGAGGTCGGCAAGATCAGCGACGAGGATTATTTCCAGTCGTTGCGCACCTCGCTTGGAATCGGCATTTCGGATGCGCAGTTTCTGGAGGGATGGAACGCGATCTTCGCCGGCGAGATGCCTGATATCGCCGAGCTGTTGCCGCGCGCGGCCAAGCAGATGCCGATCTACGCGTTCTCCAACACCAACCGGCCGCATATCGACTATTTCTCGAAGGAATATGCCGGCGTGCTCGGACATTTCCGCGAGCTTTATTTGTCGTCCAGCATCGGCCTACGCAAACCGGATGCGGAGGCGTTCGACCACGTCGTGACGGCGATCGGTGTGCCCGCCAGCCGAATCGTATTCTTCGACGACCTTGCCGAGAACGTCGAAGGGGCGCGGGCACGCGGCCTCACCGCCGTGCACGTCACCTCGCCCGGCGATGTCGGGAACGCGTTGAGGGCGCTGGGCGTCTGACCGCCAGGCGGGCTGGTTCGGGGGCGCCGGAACTAAATTTACGGGTGGCGAGGAACCGAATTCCTCTGTGCATTTTTATACAAAGTTCCGGGAACGAATGGCTGCGTCAGGACTCATGAGTCCGTTGGGACTTCTACATCGGACTGATCGACGTGCTGGGCAAAACCTATCTGACGAAGCAAGCCTCTCTCCTGCTCGAGTTTGCAAGAACCACCTCGGACTCTGAGCTGTCCGCCAAGCTGATCAGCAAGGCGGCCGACTTGAAATCCCAGGCCGACCCGATGCCCGACAAGGATCAAGGCCCAAAAGCTCCTGATGTCGCGCTGGACGGCGGCCCGGACCGCCCCAGCGGGAGTTGACCGATGCTGGCCGTGGCGCTCGTCCTCCTCGTCCTCGCCATGGCTATCCTCTTGCCGGTCTGTCTCGCCTTTCGGATCATGCCGCGGCGGATCTGAGCCGCCGTTCTGAACGAAAATATCGATAGGCGGGACGAATTATCCTGCGTCGCCGCTTTTTGCCTCTGCGCCCGCACTCGGCTAGAACTCTCGCTGCCGATTGCCCGAGCGGCCCAGCAGGAGATTTCACTTTTGGCCCTGATGCCGGTTTCCGACGCGCTTGCCGCGGTGCTGGCGGGTGCAGAGCCGCTGCCTGACGAGACGGTCGCGCTCGATGCAGCCTTCCACCGCGTGCTCGCCCGCGACGTGGCGGCACTGCGCACGCAGCCGCCGGAGGCGATGTCCGCGATGGATGGCTACGCGGTGCGCGCGGCCGATGCGGCGACGATTGATTCTCAGCTGACGGTCATTGGCGAGGTCGCGGCCGGCCGGCCATTCGCCGAGACGGTCGGCTCCGGCGAAGCGGTACGGATCTTCACCGGCGGCGTGATCCCCAATGGCGCGGACGCCGTCGTGATCCAGGAGGATACCGTTGCCGACGGCAGGCGCGTCACGATCAAGGAAGCCGCGGCTGCCGGGCGGCACATCCGTCCCGCAGGCGTCGACTTCTCCGAAGGGGATGTGCTACTGCGCAAGGGAGTTCGCCTCACCGAGCGCGATCTCGCTCTCGCCGCCGCCATGAATTACCCGCAGCTTGGCGTCTGCCGCCGCCCCAAGGTCGCGATCCTCGCCACCGGCGACGAGCTTGTGATGCCGGGCTCCACGCCCGGCCACGGCCAGATCGTCTATTCCAACGGCTATGCCCTACACGCGCTCGCGCGCAGCGAGGGTGCCGAGACCATCGACCTCGGCATTGCCGCCGATACGCTGCAATCCACCGCCGCCGGCATCCGCCGGGCCCGCGAGAGCGGCGCCGACGTCCTGATCACCACCGGCGGAGCCTCGGTCGGCGACCACGATCTGGTCCAGCGGGCGCTCCGGGACGAAGGCATCTCGATGGCGTTCTGGAAGATCGCGATGCGCCCGGGCAAGCCGATGATGCATGGGCGGTTGGGCGCGATGCGGGTGATCGGCCTGCCCGGCAATCCGGTATCATCCTATGTGTGCGCCTTCCTGTTCATGGTGCCGCTGATTCGTGCCTTGTCGGGCCGGTCCGTGATTCATCACCGCCACGAGCGCGCCGTGCTCGGCCGCGACGTGGGCGCAAACGACATGCGCGCGGATTACCTTCGCGCGCGTCTGGAAGAGCGCGACGACGGCACGCTCGTTGCGCTCCCCCTCCATCTTCAGGATTCCTCCCTGCTTGCGAATCTTGCTGCGGCACAGGCACTTCTCGTGCGCATGCCGTTCGCGCCCAAAGCCGAGGCCGGTACGCCTTGCGAGGTGCTGCGCCTGCCCGCCTGAACGGTCCCGCCACACGCATTCCGCGAACTTCGTCGCGTTCACGGTAAATTAAGCAGTTGCGGAACACATATCGAACATATAGTGTCCGTTCATGATTTGTTTCGAGCATGTAGCGGTTCGCCGCTTCAATTCAGCGTCTCGGAATCGAACGACATCAACCGGGGGACTTTGGTCGAGATGTTAACGCGCAAACAATACGAGCTTCTGCGGTTCATCAGCGAACGTCTGAAGGAAAGCGGCGTGCCGCCCTCCTTCGACGAGATGAAGGATGCGCTCGACCTGCGCTCGAAGTCGGGCATTCATCGCCTGATCACCGCGCTCGAGGAGCGCGGCTTCATCCGCCGCCTGCCCAACCGCGCCCGCGCGATTGAAGTCATCAAGCTGCCGGAGCTGCAGGCCGCAGCCGGCAACCGCCGCGGCTTCACGCCAAGCGTCATCGAGGGCAATCTCGGCAAGGTGCGCACGACCTCGAGCCCGCCCGCGGACGAGGGCGAGCGCCCCGTTGCGGTGCCCGTGATGGGCCGCATCGCGGCCGGCACGCCCATCGAGGCGCTGCAGACCCGCAGTCACACCATCAGCGTACCGCCGGACATGCTCGGCTCAGGCGAGCACTACGCGCTCGAAGTGCGCGGCGATTCGATGGTCGAAGCCGGCATCCTCGACGGCGACATGGCCCTGATCCAGCGCAACGAGAGCGCCGATACCGGGGACATCGTGGTGGCGCTGATCGATGACGAGGAGGCGACGCTCAAGCGCTTCCGCCGCCGCGGCGCCTCGATCGCGCTCGAGCCCGCCAACGCCGCCTACGAGGTACGCATCCTGCCGCCCAACCGGGTGAAGATCCAAGGCAAGCTGATCGGGCTGTACCGCAAGTACTGAGAAAGCACTGAGACGACCAGCGGTCATTCGATACCAACGATTCCGATTGGAGCGGACCAGGTTGCCCGCTCCGGCTGGATGGTCTTTCTGGTACTGCGCAGATTGTCCGGCACTTTTCCAGCGCGGTCCTCGGCGTACCGCCGCGAAGCTCATGCTTTGCGACCTCAAGGGATCGACGAGACAGCGATGCGTCGACGCCCGCGCACCACTGACGCCGGCATTCGCCGAATGCACTGAAGCGGGCTTTGTTCCTAATAGATTTGAAAAAATAATGTGATCGCTTCCCGCGAACACCAGCCGCAGATTTGCCCACAACCAAGCAGAGCGTTGTATGCTTCCACTCTGATAGAGGCTTGCGCCTCCGAAAGAGGCGCGGGTTGCTATCATCGAAAGAGGAGCACCCGATGTGTGACTACAGCCTGCATGCCGTTGCATCGCGGCCCGCCGAAGTCGGCGAGACGATCGTGTCGACGACGTTTCGCGGCACCTCGACGCGTGGCTTTGCTTCTGCGGCCGATCCGACCGTGGCCGTCTGCCTGCTGCCGGGAACGGAGCTCGCCTTCGCCGACAACGTCCGTTACGACAATCGCTGGATCTGGACGCGCACCATCAACTCCCGCGTCGGTAAGTTCGGCAAGATTGATCCGCAGATTCCCGATCGCCATCACGACGCGATCGAGTTTCCGGACGGCAAATATGTGCTGGTGACGCAGCTCGTCGAAGGTCAGCGCGCAACCGTGCTGCAATTGCCGGTGACCCAGCCGATCGGCGAGCGCGAGCACAAGCCGCAGATCATCACCGACAGTCGGCCGAGCACGACGCGCCGCCTGCCGATCGACTGATGGGCCGTCCCCGGCCGCCCAGGTCGGGCCTGGATCAAATGCCATCGCCGGCCCTAGCCGGCGAGATGGTATGGTTTGTGTCCCGGCGGAGTTCCGGTCGGACCCGGACCAACCTCGCAGACCAACTCCTCGCAATTATCATTGATCGTCGGCCTGCAAGTCGGCCTCCGCCGGCGTTGCGTCGCGGTTGCGGGCTGCCGCCGCCTTGGGCGCAAGGCTCCCGCCGAAATCACCCTCGCCGGCGCCGGCCGGCAGCCAGGGCCGGCTTGTCCCTCTCGCCCTCACCGCCTGAACCGCAAAACCATCGCCACGCTGCGACAACGCCAGCGCGCCCTGGCTCGTGAGCCGCTGCCGATCGATCACCATCGCCGCGCAATCCGGCGGCGCGGGTCGCGCGGTCACCACCAGTGCGGCGCGGCTGCAATCATCAGCCAGCGCGTCGATGCGCAAGGACAGCGCGACCAACCGGCCATCGGCGAGAGGCGTCACACAGCCGGCCTCGTCGCACGACACGCCGTCGGCCAGCGTACTGCTCGCGGCATCGCGCCGATCGGCGTCGGCCGCTAACCACTCCCTCAGCAGAAAGCTGTCCTTGCTCGCGCGCATGACAAGCAGCTGCCCGTCCCGGCCCCGAACCGCAACGCTCGCGCCGTCTCCGGCAATCAGGATGTCGGGCGGCCGCACCGACATGGCCCAGGCGATGGACGCCAGCAGCACCAGGGCGCCGGACCAGCGCAGGGGCGTTCGCAACAGGCCCATCACGATGATGCCGAGGCTTGCCGCCATCAACGGCGCGATACCGAACGCCGGGATGCGGCCGATGGCGCCCGGCAGAGCCGACACCCAGCGCGACACCGCAACCATCCAGTCGATGCCGATTCCCATCAGCCACCAGAACGCGCTGTCGAGCCCGAAGGGTGCCGCCAGCAGTCCCAGCAGCCCCGCCGGCATCACCAGTGCCGAGACCACCGGCATTGCCCCGAGATTGGCGAGGACACCGTAAGGGGTCACGCGATGGAAGTGGAAGGCGGCATAGGGCGTCGTCGCCAGCCCCGCTATCAGCGAAGCCAGGAACAGCATCGCGATCTCGCGGCCGCCCCACAGCGCGACGCGAGCCGTTGCCGAATGATCGGGCGAGGCAAACAGGTTCGGCATGCCGATCTGCACCAGCGCGACCAGCCCGAGCGTTGCCGCAAACGACATCTGGAAGCTCGGATGCACCAGCGCTTCAGGTGCGACCGCGAGCACGATCAGCGCCGCCACGGCCAGCGTGCGGAAGGTGATTGCGCGGCGATCGACCATGACTGCGATCAGCACCACTGCGGTCATGAAGAACGAGCGTTGCGTCGCGACCTCCGCGCCCGACAGCAGCAAATAGAACGCGGCCGCCACCAGCGCGGCGGCCGCCGACCATTTCTTGATGGCAAAGCCGGCCGCGAGCCCCGGGATCAGCGCCAGCAGCGCGCGCACCGCGAAGAATACGACACCGGCAACGACCGCCATGTGATAGCCGGAGATCGACAGCACATGGCCGAGGCCCGAGATGAACATGGCATCGTTGACGGGCGCGGTGATGGCGTCGCGCCGCCCGGTGAGCAGCGCCGTCGCGATCGCGCGGTTGTCGCCCTCGAGTGTCGCGCGGATACGCGCGTCGATCGCATCGCGCAGGCCCTGCATGAAGGCCGCATAGCGCAGCCGCAACCCGCCGGCGTCGGGCGGCACTGACGCCGTGATCGCGCCCATTACGAAGCCGGAAGCACCGATGCCCTGGAAGAACATGTCGCGCGAAAAGTCGTAGCTGCCGGGGCGCACCGGCGAGATCGGCGGCATCAGCCGTGCCTTCAGCTGCACGAAGCTGCCGACCTCGGGAGCCGTGCCCTTGCGCACCGACAGTCGCACGCGCTCGAGCTTGACCTCGCTGCGCTGGGCCTCCATCGCGGTGACGCGCAGCACGAAGCGGTCGGTACGCTCGCGGATGTCGCGCGCTTCCACGAAGCCCGACAGCGACACCGAATAGAGCGGTTTTGCCAGAACAGTGTGCGCGACGCGCGCCGTCTTCCAGGTCGCCACGGCAAAACCGGCGGCAACCGCCGCAATCAAGATCGCGGGGACAAACAGCCGGCTCCGCCGCAGCAGGACAGCGCCGAGCAGGAGCGCGACGGCCGTCGCGGCGACCACCCACAGCACGGGCTCGTGGTCGGCGGCGAAATAGAGCGCGATGCCGCCGCCGAAGGCGACCGGCACCCACGGTAACAGCCGCCCGGAACCGGCCTCGGCACGCACCCATTCCCGCAACGTCCCGACGATCGCAGGCCAGAGGCCGAAGCCCACCGGCACCAGCCCGCCAGCCGGCGCGGCGCGGCCGACCGGCCACGTTCCAGCTACTCCCTGGGAGCGTCCTGGCCGGCCCGGCTCCGCCATTCTCTGCACCTTGCGATATGCGACGGGTGCAGAGGCTACCGGAACGTGCAGATCAACGAATAGCGGTACGGATCAGGAACAGGCGGCGGAGCGCCCTACTTTTCCTCTTCCATGGTCACGGCCACCGACGCCTTGGCCGAGAGGCGGACCTTGTTGCCCTCGACGCCGGCAACGAGCCCCTTGTCGATGAAATGATGATGGCCCTTGTGGCTACCCTCGCCGCTGTCCTTCTTCGTCAGCTTGATGCGGTTGCCCTCGACGCGATCGACGGTGCCGACATGGACGCCGTCGGCGCCGATGACTTCCATATGCTCAGCGATGTTCTGCATGTCTGTTGTCCCTTCCAAACAACCGACAACGCCGCAATCACAGATCAGTTCGATTGAGGATTGTCCATTCGCAGCGCCGAGATACGAGACGACAGCTACCATACTGCCTGTTGTCTTACACCTTCAGATTGTGTTGTTTATGCCCGCAACAGGCAGGAACGGGAATCAGGAAATGTACATCGCTATTCGATTGGGCGTGTTGGCTCTGTCATTGGTCTGCGCCCGTCAAGCGGTTGCTGACACAGAATTCGAGCAGAAGGTTCGCGACGGCTTCGCTCGGCATCCGGGGTACAGTGTTGTCTTCATGGATGTGCGCTTGGTTGAAGACGGTTCGAAAACCCTCGATTGCTCGGTACCCATAGTATACGTCTCGTCGGCGCGTGGATTGTCATCCATCAAACTCGGACGAAAAGAGACATCAATATTCGGCCACTCCGTTTCCGAGGCAACGTATGGCGGCGCTGATCTGCTCGCTCCTGGAACTTACGTTGTCAATTACGTGACCTGTTCGCACTATCTGAACCTGAGAGGCGAGTTCGCCCGGTTTCGGGTCGGCCCGGACGAGATCGTCAATCTTGGATCCCTGGTCATCGACTTCAAGCGCAACCCGCAGCAATTTATGCAAAAGGCAACGTTTACGGGGCGCACAAGGGTGGAGGATCTGAGCGAGAACGCTAAGGCCTCTCTGACAGAGCGCTCGCCGGTCATCTTCCCCAAAGCAGCAAAGCGCTACATGATTCCGAATCCGGCGACATCCGGTAGTTCGGCCCCCGCGTCAGTCAAAGGCAACTGAGTGAAGCTGGCGCGTCAGATCAGCGGTGTCTTCGCCGAGGCGTGGTGATTGACGATCTTCCAGTCACCGTCCTCGCGGACGATGACCCAGCTCATCTTGACGACGAGGTCGTCCCGCTCGCCGGCGAGGTCGAACGTGATGGTCGCGCCCATGTTGATGAGGTCGGGGCCGGCCTGCGCTGCGTTCACCTCGGAAAACGCCGCGGCCGGCTTGCGCCAGCGCGGCAGGCCGTTGAAATAGTCGGCAACGCCGTCCCGCCCCCGATAGAGCTTCGGGTTGGAGCCGAAGAAGAACGCGTTCTTCGCATAAAGCCGCGACAGCGCGGCAGCGTCGAGCGTCGCGAAGCCGGCGCACCATTTCGCGATGATGGCGGAAACGATGGCGTCGGCTTCACTGCTCATATGCCCTGCCCCTTGTCAGCCCTTGTCAGCCTTTGGCGACTTCCTTGGCGAACGTATCGCGCAAGCCGATCGTCCGCGAGAACACCGGCTTCCCCGGCGTCGAGTCCTTGTCGCGCACGAAATAGCCCTGGCGCTCGAACTGCACCGGCTCGGTGGAATTGCTCTCCGCAACGGAAGCCTCGATCCGCGCATCGGACAGGATCTCCAGCGAGTTCGGATTGAGATCGGCCGCGAAGTTCGCTGCGTCGGGGTTCGGATTGGCGAACAGCTGGCTGTAGATGCGGATCTCCGCCGGCTTGGATGCCGCCGCCGGCAGCCAGTGCATGGTCGCCTTGACCTTGCGGCCGTCGGGTGCGTTGCCGCCCTTGGTGGCGGGATCGTAGATGCAGCGAAGCTCCACCACCTCGCCGGCGTCGTTCTTGATCACGCCGGTGCACTTGACGAAATAGGCATAGCGCAGCCGCACCTCGTTGCCCGGCGACAGGCGGAAGAACTTCTTTGGCGGATTCTCCATGAAGTCGTCCTGCTCGATATAAAGCTCGCGGCCGAACGTGATCTTGCGCGTGCCGGCGGAGGGATCGTCGGGATGATTGATCGCCTCGAGCTCCTCGGTCTGCCCTTCCGGATAGTTCTCGATCACCACCTTGAGCGGCTTCAGCACCGCCATACGGCGTTGGGCCGTGCGGTTCAGCTCCTCGCGAATGCAGAACTCGAGCATGCCGACATCGACCACGCTGTTGGCCTTGGCAACACCAATGCGCTTGACGAATTCGCGCAGCGCAGCCGGCGGCACGCCACGGCGGCGCATCCCCGCCATGGTCGGCATGCGCGGGTCGTCCCAGCCAGCGACATGGCCGTCGCGGACGAGCTGGGTCAGCACGCGCTTGGACAGCAGCGTATAGGTGATGTTGAGCCGCGCCATTTCGTACTGGTGCGGTTCCGACGGCACCGGCAGCTTCTCGATGAACCAGTCGTAGAGCGGCCGGTGGTCTTCGAACTCCAGCGTGCAGATCGAGTGCGTGATGCCCTCGATCGCGTCCGACTGGCCGTGTGCGTAGTCGTAGCTCGGATAGATGCTCCATTTGGTGCCGGTGCGCGGATGGTGCGCATGCAGGATGCGATACAGCACGGGATCGCGCAGATTGATGTTGCCTGCGGCCATGTCGATCTTGGCCCGCAGGACGCGCGCCCCGTTCGGGAATTCGCCGGCCTTCATCCGGCGGAACAGGTCGAGATTCTCCTCTACCGTGCGGTCGCGGAACGGCGAGTTCTTGCCGGGCTCGGTCAGGGTGCCACGCGAGAGGCGGATCTCCTCCTGGGTCTGGTCGTCGACATAGGCGAGCCCGTCGCGGATCAGCTGCTCCGCCCATTCGTAAAGGCGATCGAAATAGTCCGAGGCGAAGAACAGATTCTTGCCCCAGTCGAAGCCGAGCCAGCGCACGTCGGCCTGGATCGAATCGATGAATTCCTGCTCTTCCTTGACCGGGTTGGTGTCGTCGAAACGCAGATGGCAGCGGCCCGGAAACTCCTGGGCGATGCCGAAATTGAGCGCGATCGACTTGGCGTGGCCGATATGGAGGTAACCGTTCGGCTCCGGCGGGAACCGGGTCACGATCTCCCTGTACTTGCCCTGATCGAGGTCGGCCTGGATGATGTCACGAATGAAATCGCGCCCAACCTCAGGTGCCACCGGTTCTGCCATCACGAAAATCCTGTAGGGAAATCAGCGGCCCTTCTGCCAAATTCGGGAGGCTGAGCCAAGTGCTTAAGCAAGCCCTTCAGCCGTCTGCGGCCGGGCTTTAGTTATGCCCCGGTCCTGCTATACACCACCGCCTCCAATGCATAGGCCCTGCCAAGAATGACCGATTCCGTCGTCACCCGCTTTGCTCCCTCACCGACCGGCTTCCTCCATATCGGGGGGGCCCGCACGGCGCTGTTCAACTGGCTCTATGCAAAGAAGCACGGCGGCAAGATGCTGCTCCGGATCGAGGACACCGACCGGGAGCGCTCCACCGAGGCCGCGATCGGCGCTATCCTCGACGGCCTCAAATGGCTGGAGCTCGGCTGGGACGGCGATGTCATCTACCAATTCGCCCGCGCAGCCCGCCACCGCGAGGTCGCCGAGCAGTTGCTCGCCAACGGCAAGGCCTATCGCTGCTACGCCACCGCCGAGGAGCTCGCCGCGATGCGCGAGAAGGCGCGCGCCGAGGGCCGCACCCGCCTCTACGACGGCATGTGGCGCGACCGCGACCCGGCAACGGCGCCAGGCGACGTCAAGCCGACGATCCGGCTGCGCGCGCCGCAGACCGGCGAGACCGTGATCGAGGACCAGGTCCAGGGCCGCGTCGTCTGGCAGAACGAGAACCTCGACGACCTCGTGCTGTTGCGCGGCGATGGCAACCCGACCTACATGCTCGCGGTGGTAGTCGACGACCACGACATGGGCGTCACCCACGTCATCCGCGGCGACGACCATCTGATCAACGCCGCCCGCCAGAAGCAGATCTACGATGCGATGGGCTGGGCGCTGCCGAGCATGTCCCACATCCCCCTCATCCACGGTCCGGATGGCTCGAAGCTGTCGAAGCGCCACGGCGCGCTCGGCGTCGATGCCTATCGCGCCATGGGGTACCTCCCGGCGGCGCTGCGCAACTATCTCGTCCGGCTGGGCTGGAGCCATGGCGACCAGGAGATCTTCTCGACCGAGGAGATGATCGCGGCGTTCGACCTCGCCAGCGTAGGCCGGGCCGCGGCGCGGTTCGATTTCGCCAAGCTGGAAAACCTCAACGGCCACTACATCCGCCACGCCGACGATCAATCACTCGTGAAGATGTTCGAGGATGTGCTCGACCACGTCGTGCCCGCCCGCGACGAGATCAAGGCCAAGTTGAACGACACCACGCGGGCACAGCTCCTGAAGGCCATGCCGGCCCTGAAGGAGCGCGCCAAGACGCTGATCGAGCTGATCGACGGCGCCTACTTCATCTTTGCCGACCGGCCGCTGCAGCTCGACGCCAAGGCGCAGGCACTGCTGACACCCGAGAACCGCCGGCTGATCGGCCAGCTTCATTCCGCGCTGGAGAAAGTCGAGACGTGGAGCGGCGCCAGCACGGAAGCCGCGCTGCGTACCTTCGCCGAGGAAAATAGTCTCAAGCTCGGCGCGGTCGCCCAGCCTTTGCGGGCCGCGCTGACCGGGCGGACGACGTCGCCTGGTATATTTGAGGTTTTGGACGTCCTGGGACGCCAGGAAAGCCTGGGCCGGCTCAAGGATCAGTCTACGACGTAAGTAGGCCATGAGTAGACCATGGCTGCCATGATCTTGCAGCGCACACAGCAATAATATACCCATCTCCCCGTACATTCTGGAACATCCGGCCTGCCCCCCATGATCTCCCTAGGGGCCTCCGGCTCCGGCCCGTTTCACCACACATCGGGGACCTACGATGGACGCAAAACCAAGCAACAAGACCGCCACGCTGACGGTCGGAAACAAGAACTACGATCTTCCGATCCTCAGCGGCAGCGTCGGGCCTGATGTCATCGATATCGGCAAGCTCTACGGCCAGTCCGGCCTGTTCACATACGATCCGGGCTTCACCTCCACTGCGAGCTGCCAGTCCAAGATCACCTACATCGACGGCGATGCGGGCGTGCTGGAATATCGCGGCTACCCGATCGAGCAGCTCGCCGAGCACGGCGACTTCCTGGAGACCTGCTATCTCCTGCTCTACGGGAATCTGCCGACCGCCGCACAGAAGAAGGATTTCGACCACCGCGTGACGCATCACACGATGGTGCACGAGCAGATGGCCCGCTTCTTCCAGGGCTTCCGCCGCGACGCCCATCCGATGGCCATCATGGTTGCGGCCGTCGGCGCGCTCGCCGCGTTCTACCACGACTCGACCGACATCAACGATCCGAAGCAGCGCATGATCGCTTCCATGCGCATGATCGCGAAGATCCCGACGCTGGCGGCGATGGCCTACAAGTACACCGTCGGCCAGCCCTTCATCTATCCGAAGAACTCGCTGGGCTTTGCCGAGAACTTCCTGAACATGTGCTTCGCGGTGCCCTGCGAGGACTACAAGGTCAGCCCGGTGCTCGCCGACGCGCTGGAGAAGATCTTCATCCTGCACGCCGACCACGAGCAGAACGCCTCGACCTCGACGGTGCGCATCGCCGGCTCCTCCGGCGCCAACCCGTTCGCCTGCATCGCGGCGGGCATCGCCTGCCTCTGGGGCCCGGCGCATGGCGGCGCCAACGAAGCCGCACTCAACATGCTCTACGGCATCGGCACGGTCGACAAGATCCCCGAATTCATCGCCAAGGTGAAGGACAAGAACTCTGAAGTCCGCCTGATGGGCTTCGGTCACCGCGTCTACAAGAACTACGATCCGCGCGCCAAGATCATGCAGAAGATGTGTCACGCCGTGCTCAAGGAGACCGGCCATGGCAACGATCCGATGCTGAATGTGGCGATGGAGCTCGAGAAGATCGCGCTCAGCGACCAGTACTTCATCGAGCGCAAGCTCTACCCGAACGTCGACTTCTATTCGGGCATCACGCTGAAGGCGATGGGCTTCCCGGTCTCGATGTTCACCGTGCTGTTCGCGGTCGCCCGCACCGTCGGCTGGATCAGCCAGTGGAGCGAGATGATCGAGGATCCCCAGCAGAAGATCGGCCGCCCGCGCCAGCTCTACACCGGCGTCGACAAGCGCGACTACGTGCCGATCAAGGATCGCAAGTAAGTTCGGACTCTTCAGGTCCTGCGGTACGGCGTCACCCCAGGGGTGACGCCGTTTTCGTTTTGCGTGCGGTCCGGACGGCCGCCCGGCATCATTTGCTTTCTATTTCCGCGAGTTCTCTGGCATGATGCATCCGTGGTCGCGAACCCCGGAGACCGGTCATGTCCGCGAAGAGAGTTGCGCCCTCACGAGCGAAGGCCGGCGGCCGGAAAGCCAAACCGCCTGCCAAACCGCGAGCGCGACGCCGCACGACCGGCGCGACGGCCACCGACACCGTCCAGGACTTGCCGCCCGTGGCCGCCGAAAAGCAATCCGGCGAGTACGAGGTACGACTCCGCTATAGCGGCAACAGGGGCTTGGACGAGCTCGTCATTCCCATCGACGACCAGAAATTCTACCCGTCCGTCCAGCGCTGGCGCTACGTGATCGCCAACCGGCGACGGATCGTCCGTTCGACGCGCGACGACCTCAGCCGGGACCTCCAGACGCTGATCAAGGATCACGCTCGCATTTACGACGACAGCCAGATCCTGACACGGATCAAGGAGATGGCGGCAGCCAAGCTCGTCGAGGTCAGAATCCCTTACAGCGAAGAAAACGTCGGGTGGTCGGCACGACTATTCCCCTGGGAGAGCGCGCTGTGGCTGGCGACCGCGCCCTATCGCAGCGAGCCAAGCGAATTCGCCGTCCTCCGCCATCTCGTCGTTGAATCGCCATACAATCACCAGCTGACACCTGCGACAGCGCTCGCAGTCGACAGCGGCCCCGGAAAGCTGCGCTCGCTCTACGAATTCACGCGAGAGATCGAGATGGTCAAGGGCGCGCTGCACGAAGTCCAGACAGAGACCCTCCGAGATCCCGACCGTCAAGGACTTCGCTCGAAGGTCGAAGCTCTTTCTCCTTCGATCGTGCATCTTGTGGGCGTAGACCCGATGTCCCTGGCGGAGCAAAAGCTCATTGACCAGCCGACCAACGAAGAGGACGGCTTTGTTCTCCGCGCAAGCACCCAAGGAAGCACCCAGGGAATCGCCCAAGCCTACGACGCCGTGGGTTCAGCCGACCTGGCCGATATTGTCACGGCCGGCGCGCAGAAGCCTCTGCTGGTGGCGATCAGCACCTGTTACAGCGCGCAGCGCCTTGCTCCCCTCGCCACCGCGCAAGGCGCCAGGCACGCGATCGGTTTTGTCGATACCATCACCGATGCCGACGCCATGCTGTTCTTCAGCGTATTCTACCGCACCCTGGCGCAAGCCTGGAACGTCAAGGACGCTTTTCTTCGCGCCCGGCAACAGTGGATGTCCCAGGCCGGCAGCGACAACGAGCAGCGCTCGGGGGTCGCACTTTGGAGTCAAGTCTCGCTCCTCGACAGCCCTCAGGCCGGAACGATCGCGGCGCGTCCTGCGGCGTCGAAGAAAGCTGCGAGGGGCCGCGCAACCTTCCGGGACCTCAGGCTGGACATCACCTTGGTCCAGGACAAGTCTATTCCCGGTCGCATGCGCAAGACCGCAAGCGCGAGTTTGAACTACTCGTTGCTTCACAACGACCGCCCGCCCTTCAGTATCTTCACGGTTCATAAGACCAAGGCAGGTCCACTCGACCTGCTTCAGGTCGAAGTCGTGCTGGAAGTCGGTACGGAATCATGCCGCTGCCGCTTCTCGGAGGAGTTGCCCGAGGAAGACGCCACACTCGACCTTCTCGAGAAGATCCGGCTTCCCCTCGTTGCGGGAATGCTCAGGCAGACCAGCGAGAGCCTGAGAAGTAATCTCTACATCAAGGTCCAATGCGGCGACCGGATATTGCGCGAGTCCAGCGAGCGCGTGACCGTGCTTCCGGCAGACGAGTGGCGGGACGACGGGGAGGACCATCGCTGGCTGCCGAGCTTCGTTCTGCCGCGGGACCCGACAGTGCTGAAGGTCGTCGCCTGTGCCCAGCGATATCTGCAAACATTGCTCGATGACTGCTCCGCCGGCTTCGACGGCTACCAGCAAGTGCTTGAAGACGACTCCAATGCGCCCAACGTGGTCGATCCTCAGGTGCAGGCGATCTGGGCCGCTCTTCAGCACGATCTGCCCGTCAGCTACATCAACCCGCCGCCGTCCTACACCAGCCAGTCGCAGCGGCTTCGAACGCCAACCGAAATATTCAAGGGCAACGCAGCAACCTGCATCGATCTTGCGCTTCTGTTCGCATCGTGCCTGGAGTTCGTGGGCATCTATTCGTCGGTGTTCCTGATTACGGGACACGCGTTTCCGGCCTACTGGAGAAGCAACAAGGCCTGGTGGCGCATGAAGAGCTTCCGATTTGACCAGAACGAGCAGCAGATGCCCGGGCAGATCGGCCGAAGTCAGGATGGCTTCACCAGCACGGTCCCGTCGACGAATACCAAGGGCCAGACCGAGAGCTGGATGTTCACCGGTACCGACAATCTCGCGGAGCTCCTGAGCTACGTGCAAAAGGGTGAGCTCGTGCCTTTCGAGAGTACCTTCGTGACCGCACGGAAGGGCTTCTTCGAGGCCCTCGAGCGGGGCGCGAGCAATCTGCATCCGCAGAGCTTCGACGCAATGATCGACATTCAATCCGCCCGCGGCGAAAGCGTCACCCCACTTCCCTTGCTGGACCGGCTCGGCTAGCCCGGCGACAAAACACGGAGCCCCCATGGCGGCTGCGCCCCCTCCTTTCGACGATTGGCTCGCATCAATGCCGGAAATCGAAGGCGTCCGGCCAGTTGATCGGCTCACTGAGGTCATGCGGATGCAATCCTACCGGCCGACCTATCGGCGCCAGCGCCCGCCGACCGATCCGACGGACCGGCTGCCAGATCAGCAGATCATTTCACTCGTGCGCGACGGCGGAATCCTGAGATGGCGCCTCGGCGCCGCCATTCCGATGATGTCCAGTCGCGCCGGATCGCGCGCCGCGCTGCCGATGGGACAAATTGTAAAGCAGTATGCCTTTGAGACTCTCGAAACGTCACAGGTCTATGATGCGCTCCTCAAGCTCGACAGGACGCTGACACCGGATGCGTCTTATGCGGTCAAACCGTCGACAGGCCTCAGTCGACTCGTGCAGGGCCAACTCCAGCCGCTGACAATGGCCGACATTCCCGGGGTTGCAGGCAAGCGCGTATTGCTGCTGATCCACGGAACGTTCAGCGGATCTGCAGCTCTCATCAAGAACGGACTGGCAAAGGTTCCCGAAGGGCAACAGCTGCTGAGGCGAGCGGAGGCGAAGTATGACCTCGTGCTCGCCTACGACCACCCGACGCTCAGCGTGAGCCCGGTGATGAATGCCTTCGACCTGGCGGCATTGTTGCGACCGGCGCCGAAGGAACTGGACATCGTCTGCCACAGCCGCGGCGGGCTGGTGGCGCGGTGGCTGTGCGAGGGATTCTGCGAGCCCGCACTGAAGCGCAGGGTGATCTTCGTCGGTTCGCCGCTGGGCGGCACCAGCCTGGCAGCTGCTCCGCGTCTGCGCAGCACGCTCGACCTCTTGACGAACATCGCAGACGTCCTGCGGGCCGGCGCGGATCTCGCCGCCGCCAACCCCTTCTTCCTTGCAGCGAGCGGATTGCTGCGGGTGTTCAGTACCGTCACCAACCTCGCCGCCAAGACACCGGTATTCGACGCCGCCCTGGCTCTCGTTCCCGGACTCGATGCACAGTCACGCACCGGCAACAATGAGGAGATCCGCCGCCTGCGCATGAACACCGGCAGCGGAGAGTTCGGCGCCCAGCCGATCCAGTACTTCGCGATCAAATCGAATTTCGAGCCGACGGCAATCGGCTGGAATTTCCTCCGGATCTTCTCCAAGCCGATGCAGCGTCTCGGCGACCTCGGAGCCGACATCATCTTCGAGGCCGAAAACGACCTGGTCGTCGACACCTCGTCGATGTCCGAAGTCGCAGACTTGCGCCAGGTGAAGATCGTCCATGATTTCGGCACGAACCCCAACGTGCACCACACCAACTATTTCGTTCAGAAAGAAACGGCTGCGGCCATCGCACAGACGTTTACGATCTGACGCGCGTGCCGATATCGCGTCATTGTGCGGGTCGGCTGCGCCGGCGGCCGACGTCATCATCGCAGCGGTCCTGCAACAAACCCCGGCGGGCTTACGACCGGTTTTGCTGCCCCGCACAACATCAAGTCAGCCGATGGAGCCCCAAGCGCCTTGACAGCCGAAACGCTCCGCGCGCAAATTCTTACACTAAGTAAGAATGACGACAGGGATGGAAATGCCGGAGCAGCCGAGAAGTCGGCGGCAGACGCGCGCTGCCATTTTGACTCATTTGCTTCAGTCGGGCGGCTCGTTCCGGCCGCCGCTGGCCAAGGCCGTGCGCCTGTCCGAGGCGAGCCTGTCGCGCATCCTGTTCGACCTGAAGGCCGAAGGTCTGATCGAGGAAGTGCGGCGCCCTGCCCCTTACGTCGGCGGCCCGACGGGCCTCGTGTCGCTCGACAGCGCAGTGGCGCTCGCGGCCGTGGAGCTGACGGCTCAATGGCTCAGCATCGGCGTCGGCGGCTTCTCGGGCGAGCTGCATTACACCGAGCGCCTGCCGTTGCCGAAGGCGCCAACCGTCGAAACGGTCGGCCGCGTGTTCCGCGAGGCTATGACGCTGCTGCGCGACTGGACGCGCCGCCGCCGCATCACGCTCTCGCAGATCGGTGTCTCGATTCCGGGCCTCGGCCGGTTGACCGCAGCAGGCAATCCGATCATTCCGTGCGACGCCAGGGGCATCGGCGACATGATCGGCGAGCAGTTTGCCAACGTGCCGCTGGAGTTCACCAATTCGGTCGTGGCGCACGCCACCTTTCACCGATGCCGCACCGAGGGCTATCCGTTCAGCGGCACGCATCTGTTCGTCTTTGTCAGCCATGGCGTCGCCGGCGCCTGGATGGACGACCCGACTGAAGCCGATGCATTCCAGCCGGTCGAACTGGGCCACATGGTCTTTGGACCTGAAGGACCGCATTGCCGCTGCGGCCATCACGGCTGCGTCGAGGCCTATACCTCGCTCCCCGCGCTGGCCGAGCTTCTCGGTGTCTCCGAAGCCGAATTTCTCCAGCTCGGCAGCGACTGGGTCCACGCGATCCCGCTCTCGACGCGCGTCCGCCAGGAGCTACGGCGACGGCTGTTTCGGCTTGGCCTTGCGATCGGCAACACGCTGAACGTGAAGCCGTGCGGTGGCGTTGCCATCAGCGGCTGGCCATCGCTTCTTGGTGACGACGATCGCAACGCCGTCATCGACGGGATCGACGCCTGCCTGCTCGGCGGCCGGACATTGGCGCGAGTGTCCATCGCCTTCGTGCCGTCCTCGACCGGCAACGATCCGCAGGCTGCCCTTGCCTTTGCCGCCTTTTGCCTCGCCAGCCGCGGCGGCCTGCCCGCCACCTCGACGGAGGCCGCCTGAGATGTCCTGAGCCGTGCCGCCTGAACGCACCAACACAAAGCACTTCACACCGGGAGAAACTGCCATGCCGATTACGACAACAAGGCGCCGTCTGCTCGCTGGATCCGTTGCCACACTCGCGCTGCCGGCATTTGCCCGTGCGCAAGGCGCAGCCAAGCCGCGCCTGACCGCGATCTCGCAATGGTCCGCCGGCAGCGACGGGGCGGCCATCACGGCGCTTGGCAAGAAATTCGAGGAGAAAGGAGGCGTGTGGCAGCACTCGCCTGTCCCTGGCTTCACCACCGAGATGATGAACAAGCTGCGCGCTCAGATCATGGCCGGCGATCCGCCGGCCTGCTCGCAACTCAAAGGTCCCGAGATTGCAGCCTGGTCGAAGATTGCTCCGACCGTCGATCTCGACGCCGTGGTCGCTGCCGCCGGTTACGAAAAAGTCGTCGCTCCCGACCTTGCAAAGTTACACAAGCCGGCGGGCAAATGGATCGCGCTGCCGTTACAGATCTACAGCACCAACATGCTGTTCCTGTCCAAACGCGCGATGGACAAGGCCAAGGCCGACAAGGTCCCCGTCACTTGGGCGGACTTCAATGACCTCGCCGAAAAGATGAAGGCGGGCGGCGTCAATCATCCTATCGCCAACGGCGGGACCCGCCCGGACGACGGGCAGAAATTCGAGGCCGCGCTGGCGGGAATCAGTCCTGCCGCCTACCGCGCCGCCATCATGAATCTTGACGAGAAAGCGTTGAAGGGGCCCGAGATCAAGGCCGCCTTCGCACAGGTGCGCAAGATCGCCGACTGGATGGACCCCAACGTCGGCGCGCAACACTTTTCGACCAACCTGAAGCGCTTCGTCGACGGCGACATGGGCATGATGATCATGGGCGGCTGGGCGCAGGGGGTGTTGCGCAATGCCGGCTTCAAGTTCGAGGACTTCATGATCGCGCCAGGCCCCAGCGACAACAGCAAGCCGGTCTTCCTGTTGAATGCCGATGCCTTCATCTTCTGGCAGCGCAAGGAGCCCGACCTGCAGGCCGGCCAGACGTTGATGGCCCAGCTCGTCATGGATCCGGCGATCCAGACGATGTATTCGCAGATCACGGGATCGATCCCGGTGCGCACCGATGTCGATCTTTCCGGCGAAGGCTGGTCGGAAGGTCAACGGCGGACCGCAGCGGCGCTGAAAGACGCCATCGCCAGCAATCAGGCGGTCCTGAGCCTTGCGCATAACATGGCGCAGGAAAACGGAATGACCGCAGCGATGATCGACGTGATCACGGAGTATGTGAAGAACAAGACCATCAAGCCGGAGCAGGCAGCCACCCGCCTCGCCGAGGCCGTCGAGGGCGCACGTTGACCAACGCCGTCTCGATAAGACCGGGCCGGCCGGCAGCGACCGAATTGGTGCGCCGGCTGCCCGAATATCTCATGATCTGGGTGCCGCTGCTGCTGTCGGCCGCGCACCTCGTGTCGTTCTCGCTGTGGACGATCTGGATATCGTTCACGCCATCCACGCTGATCCCGGTCTCGGGATGGGTGGGACTGCGCAACTATTCGGCGGTCGCGGCGTCGCGGAACTGGCAGATCGCCTTCGACAATCTGCTGCTGTTTGGCAGCGCTTTCGTCGTGCTGAGCGCGGCAACCGGCCTCGTCCTTGCAATCCTGCTCGATCAGCGCATTCGCGGCGAAAACGTGCTGCGATCCATCTTCCTCTATCCGTTGGCCGTGTCGTTCGTGGTCACCGGCACCGTGTGGAGCTGGCTGCTCAATCCCGGGCTTGGAATCCAGAAGCTGGTCCACGACCTCGGCTGGACCACCTTCAAGTTCGACTGGCTGATCGACCGCGACATGGCGATCTGGACCATTGTCATCGCCGCGATCTGGCAATCCTCCGGCTTCGCGATGGCGCTTTTCCTCGCCGGCCTTCGCTCCGTCGACGCCGACATCATCAAGGCCGCGCAGATCGACGGCGCCGGACCGGTTCGAATCTACCGCCGCATCATCCTGCCGTCGCTGTGGCCGATCACCATCACCGTCGTCGTGATCCAATTGCAGTTCGCGATTTCGACGTTCGACCTCGTCCGCGCGCTCACCAATGGTGGGCCGGGAATCGCGACCCAGTTGCCCGCCCTCGTCGTCTACGACCTGATGTTCCAGCGCAGCCTGCTCGGCCGGGGGGCGGCGGCGGCGGTGCTCATGTTGCTCATTCTTCTCGCGGTGCTGCTGCCCTATGCGGCCTGGCGATATGTCCAGCGACGGCGGGCCGCCCATGCGTGACCGTAGCTTCGCGCCAGGCCGGATCTTGATCTATCTCGCCGTTTCGCTGATCGCCGCGGCATGGCTCGCGCCGCTCGTCGTCGTGGTGCTGAACTCGCTGCGCAGCAACGAGGAGATCGCGCAGGCCTCGATGATCGGCTGGCCGCGGCATTGGGCCTGGAACAATTATGCGGTTGCCTGGAGCGGCTTCTGCGTCGCCGAGACCTGCGCCGGCATCCGGCCATACATGCTGAACTCCGCGCTCGTCACGATTCCCGCAACGATCTTCTCGACCCTGCTCGGCGCAATCGCCGGTTATGCCGTGTCGCTCTGGCGCTTCCGAGGCGACAACTGGATCTACGCCATCGTGACCCTCGGCCTCTTCCTTCCCCAGCAAATGCGCCTGCTTCCCTGGACCGTTGTGCTGCGGGACATCGGTCTCATCAACACGCTGACGGGACTGGTGTTGATCCACACCATCCAGGGTCTCTCCTTCACCACGCTGTTCTGCCGGAACTATTATGTCGCCATTCCCCATGAATTGATCAGGGCCGCGCGGATCGACGGCGCCGGGTTCTTCCGTATTTTCTGGCGCATCATCCTGCCGCTCTCGGGGCCGATCCTGATCGTCACCGTGATCTGGCAGTTCACGCATATCTGGAACGAATTCCTCTATGGCGTGACGTTCACGACCGGCCAGCAGCAGCCCGTCACGGCCGCCCTGATCGCACTGTCTGCCGCGGTCGCCGATATCCCGCAGCATGGCGTGCAGAGCGCAGCGGTGATCATCGCAGCGCTCCCCACCCTGTTGATCTATCTCCTCGGCGGCAAGTACTTCGTCCGCGGCCTGACTGCCGGGGCCGTGAAATGATGGAGTTGTCATGGCAGCACTAAGCATCCGCGCCCTGTCCAAGCGCTACGCCAATCTGGAGGTGCTGAAGGACATCGCGCTCGATATCGAGAGCGGCGAGTTCACCGTGCTGGTCGGGCCGTCCGGCTGCGGCAAGTCCACCCTGCTCAACATCGTCGCCGGGCTCGACCGGCCGAGCGCAGGGACGATCGAGATCGGCGGGCGCGTCGTCAACGACGTCCCGCCCAAGGACCGCGACATCGCCATGGTGTTTCAGTCCTACGCGCTCTATCCCTCGATGACGGTGCGGCAGAACATCACCTTCGGCATGGAATGCCGTCATGTGCCGAAGGCCGAGCAGGAGAAGGCGGTCGCCAACGTGGCAAAGCTGCTGCAGATTGAGCCGCTGCTCGGCCGAAAACCCTCGCAATTGTCCGGCGGCCAGCGCCAGCGTGTGGCGATGGGCCGCGCGCTGGTGCGCGATCCCCTGCTCTTCCTGTTCGACGAGCCACTGTCCAATCTCGACGCCAAGCTGCGCGTCGAGATGCGGATGGAGATCAAGCGGCTGCACCAGCGCATCGGCGCCACCATCGTCTATGTCACTCACGACCAGATCGAGGCCATGACGATGGCGACACGAATCGCCGTGATGCACCAGGGCTGCGTGCAGCAATTCGCCGACCCCGATACCGTGTACCGCTATCCCGCCAATCTGTTCGTCGCACGCTTCATGGGCTCGCCGCCGATGAACACGATGCCGGCGCGGCTTGAGACCGAGAATGACGGTCTGGTGGCCGTGATCGGCGCGGGCCGGCCGGACGAGATTCGTCTGCGCCTGAGGGGATATGACGCTGCAGCGTCCTTTGTCGGGCGCGAGGTGGTGTTCGGGATCAGGCCGGAATGCATTGCCGAAGGCAGCCGCGCGTTCTCCGGCGATGCGCCTGTCCTCGTCAACGCGCCGGTGGACATGGTCGAGCCGACCGGCGCCGAGACGATGGTGTCGCTGCGGCTCGGCGGCGAGCCTGCGATGGCGCGCGTCTCGCCCGATATCCGCCCGGCGCCCGGCGCGTCCGCCTCCTTCGCGCTCGATACCCGCCGCATCTGCCTGTTCGACCCCGAGACGGAGCGACTGATCGCATGACGAAGACGACTTATCCAAGCCTTTCGGGCCGCGTGGTATTGATCACCGGCGGCGCCAGCGGCATCGGCGCCGCCTTCGTACGGGCCTTCGCGGCCCAGGGCGCGCGTGTCGCCTTCCTCGACATCGACGCCGATGCGGGCGAAACGCTGGTGCGGGAGGTCGCGGCGGCGGTCGGGACGGCACCGCTGTTCGTGCCCTGCGATCTCCTCGACATCGACGCCTTGCGCACCGCGATGACGGAGGTCCGCCGTTCGCTCGGCGATGCCGCCGTTCTCGTCAACAACGCCGCCAACGATCAGCGCCAGGTTCTCGCCGAGGTGACGCCGGCCGAGTTCGACTGGACCATCGGCGTCAACCTCAAGCATGTCTTCTTCGCGGCGCAGGCGGCGGTGCCGCAGATGCAGGCGCGCGGCGGCGGTTCGATCATCAACATGTCGTCGGTCGCGTGGATGCGCGGCGCACCGGCACTGCCGACCTATGCCGCGGCGAAAGCGGCGATCGTCGGCTTCACCAACTCACTGGCCCGGCTGGTCGGGCCCGACCGCATTCGCGTCAACGCGATTGCACCGGGCATGGTGATCACCGAGCGCCAGCGCCGGCTGTGGTACCCGGACGAGCAGGTCATCGCCGAGATTCGCACGCGGCAAGCCGTTCCCGGCGCGGTGACGCCCGAGGACATCGCCAACATGGCGCTGTTCCTGGCCTCCGACGAAAGCCAGCGCATCACCAGCCAGTGTTTCCGGGTCGACGGCGGCTTGGCCTAGCTCCGCCTGCTCTTCCGCATCGTCGCGAGCACGATATCGGCCGCGAGCACGCTCGGCGATTTGTTGCCCGTCGACATGATCTGGTCGAGCCGGGCGAATGCTTCAACCTGCTCCCGGCGCAGCGGCGAATCCGCCAGCAGCTCGGCCAGCGCCGGTGCCAGCTTCTCGGGCGTGCAGTCCTCCTGCAGATACTCCGGAATGACGTCGTTGCCGATCACGAGATTGGCGAGGATCACCGAGGAGACGCGGATGGCGCGGCGCAGGATGAAAGCCTCGATCGCGCCGACGCGATAGGCCGTCACCATCGGAATGCCCGACAGCGCGAGCTCGAGCGTCACCGTGCCGGATTTTGCCAGCGCCGCGTGGGCCATGCGGAAGGCAGCGCGCCTCTCGCTCTCGCCGATCACGATCGGCGGCTTGACCGGCCAATTCGCGATACCTTCGCGAATGGTGGCTTCGAGATGCGGCATGGTCGGCAGCATCAGGTCAAACGCGCGCCCCTCCGCCTGCAACCGGCCGAGTGTCGCACCGAACACATCGAGGTGATGCCGGATCTCGCTGCGGCGGCTGCCGGGCAGCACCAGGAGCACCGGCGGCTCGCCATCCCGTCGCTTCTGCTCCTCCGCGTTCGGCCGTAATGACGGCAATTGCTCGATGAGGGGATGGCCGACATAGCTGCATGGCGGCCCGCCGAGCTTGCGGTATTCTTCCGGCTCGAACGGCAGGAGGCCAAGCACATGGTCGACATAGCCGAGCATGGTCCGCGCCCGCCCCGGCCGCCACGCCCAGAGCTGCGGCGAGACGTAATCGACGATCGGGATTGCCGGACTGCGCGAACGCACGCGGCGGGCGACGCGATGGGTGAAATCGGGGCTGTCGATGATGACGAGCGCGTCGGGCGCGGCCTCGATCACGGCGTCGGCCGTCTGGCGGATCAGCCGCAGGATCTTCGGCAGCTGCTGCACGACCGCTGCGAAGCCGACGATGGAGAGCTCCTCGATCGGAAACAGCGTCTCCAGCCCCTCGCGCGCCATGGTGCGGCCGCCGACGCCGACGAACTGCACGCCGTCGCCGAGGCGCTGGCGCAGCACCTTCATCAAGGCGCTGCCGAGCCGGTCGCCGGATTCTTCGGTGGCGATCAGGAAGATCTTGCGCTTGGGATCGCGCGACTGCATCACGCCGGCAAGCCTATGACGAAGAGATATTTGGCGTCGGCGAGCGCGATCATCGCCTGCGGCTCGGCCGCGATGGTATTGCCGGCAATGACGGCGATGCCGGCAAGGCCGGCGGCAGCGACGCCCTCAATGGTGCGCGGGCCGATCGTCGGCAGGTCGAAGCGCAGATCCTGGCCGCTCTTCGGCGCCTTCACCAGCACGCCGCGGCCCATGGCCGCGCGAATGCGGCCTTCCTCGCGCAGCCGCGCGACGCGCGCCAGCAGCGCGTCGGTGCCCTCGATATCCTCGACCGCGACCACGTGGCCGTCGATCACCACCGCAGCCTGGCCGATGTCGAACGGACCAAGCGCCGTCAGCACCGCCCGGCCGCGCGCGATGTCGGTCTTGCCGGTGTCGCTCGGCCAGGCACGGCTGATGCAGCCCTCGGGCATCAAGAGATCGGGCGCGACATCCTTGATGCCGACCATGCGAAAGCCGTCCTGCTCGAGGAGGCGGCCGACACCGGACAGCAGATGATCGTCGCCGCCGCGGAAGGCCCGGATGACATTGCCGAGCAGACGCAGCGTCTTGACGTCGAAACGGATCTCGGAGAGCGAAGGCCGGATCAATGTGCCGATGAAGATCAGGTCGCGGCAGCCTTCTTCGCGAAACAGCCGCATCGCGCGGCCGAGCTGGCCGACCGAGATCCAGCGATGGCGGAATTTCTCCACCCGCGCCGGATCGCAGGCCCCGCGCAGCGGAAACAGCACCGGCGTGATGCCGCGGGCGGCGAGCGATTCGGCGACAGCAAACGGCATCGCGCCGCCGCCGGCGACGATGCCGACCGGTGACGAAATCTCCGAAGCCGCCGATGTCATGCCCGCGGCCATCCCCGGATCACTTCGCGATGGCGGGAAGACAGAGCGGGCGCTTGCCCTTGCCGATGAAGTCGAGAATTTCGACGATCGCCGGGTCGTCACCCGCGAGCGGCCGCACCGCTTCCAGCCGCTCGGCGAAGGTGCCGGAGCCCTGGAAGAGTTTCTGGTAGAACCCGCGCACGGTCGCGAGCCGCTGCTTGGTGAATTTCCGCCGCTTCATGCCGATCAGGTTGAGGCCTTCGAGCACCGCATATTGGCCGTTGACGAGGCCGAACGGAATGATGTCGTCGCGCACGCCGCACACGCCGCCCACCATGACCTGCGGCCCGATGCGGGTGAACTGGTGCACGGCGGACAGACCGCCGATGAAGACGAAGTCCCCGATCTCGCAATGACCGCCGAGCGTTGCCGAGGTCGCGAAGATCACGTCATTGCCGACATGGCAGTCATGGCCGACATGGCTGCAGTTCATGAAATAGCCGCGCTCACCGACGGTCGTGACGCCGCCGCCGCCAACGGTCCCGGCATTCATGGTGACGGATTCGCGGATGGTGCAGCCCGAGCCGATCTTGAGCTGCGTCAGCTCGCCACGATAGCTGAGCGATTGCGGCGGCGTGCCGAGCGAGGCAAACGGGTAGATGGTGCAATCGTCGCCGACCGTGGTCTGCGCGGTGACATGCACATGCCCGATCAGCTTGCAATTCCTGCCGATCACGACGTTGGGGCCGATGATGCAATAGGGCCCGACTTCGGTGCCCTCGCCGATCACGGCGCCGTCCGCGACCCGTGCGGTGGGATCAATCTTGCTCATCAAGCCAATCTTACTCGTCAAGAAGGTCTGGTTATCTATTGAAGTCGTTCGATTTTCGGGTGGTTAGCGCGACTATGCCCGATCTGTCCAGTGACGTATCATCTCGCCGTGTTTCAAGTGCCGGATGAGGCGGCCCTCCCGGCCCTTCAACAAGTTCATGCGGAGCTTCAGCTATCGTGGTCAGGGCCCTGGTCCTTTTGCTTGCGCAGCTCGCGGCTACGCCGATCGTGCCCGAGACGGTCGAGACCGGCGAACACCGCTTCGTCAATCTCGGCACCTTCGAGTGCCGGGACATCACCCGCAGTACGGTGCTTCAGCGGGTCTGTTACGACCGCGCGCAGCAAGACCTGATCGTTGCGAGCAACGGCGCCTATGACCGCTATTGCGGCGTGACGGCCGAGACCGTCGAGCGCCTCCTCGGCGCGCCCTCCATGGGGCGGTTCTTCAACCAGAACATCAAGCGCGAGGCGACCGCCGGGCGTTACGCCTGCCGGGTGCGCGAGCCGGTTCAGAGGGGGTGAATAGCTCAGTCCGTCAGCATGGCGCCGACGTCGGCTTCCGCGACGACCTGACCGTTGACCTTGGCATCGCCGTGAAACCACCACATGGCCTTGCGGCGGCCGACCGAGCGCATGTGATATTCGATGGTATCGCCGGGCAGCACGGGCTTGCGGAACTTGCACTTGTCGATGGTGAGGAAATACACCGCGCGCGGCTTCTCGGTGCCCTCGACCGACTTGATGCCGATCACGCCCGCGGTCTGCGCCATCGCCTCGATCATCATGACGCCAGGATAGACCGGACGCTCGGGGAAGTGCCCCTGGAATGCCGGCTCGTTGAACGTCACGTTCTTGATGCCGATGCCGCTGTAATCGGCGCGGATGTTGATCACGCGATCGATCAGCAGCATCGGAAAGCGGTGCGGCAGGGTCTGGAGGATCGCATTGATATCCACCAGCTCGAACTTAACAGGTGATTCCACCGTCATTCCCCTCCCTCGTCCTTCGGATCGGCCTTGCTGTCGCGCACCAGACGCTCCACCGCGATGATCTCCTTGAACCATTGTTTGGTCGGCTTGGCGAAATGCCCGCCCCAGCGTCCGCCCGGCGGGATGTCGTCCTTGACGGCGCTCATGGCGGTCACCTGAGCTCCGTCGCCGATCTTGAGGTGGTTGTTGATGCCAACCTTCGCCCCCAGCGCCACGTTGTCGCCGATGGTCAGGCTGCCGGCGAGGCCGATCTGGGCCGCCAGCAGGCAGTGCCGCCCGATCGTCACATTGTGGCCGATCTGGACCTGATTGTCGATTTTGGTCCCCTCGCCGATCACGGTGTCGCGCAAGGATCCGCGGTCGATCGTGGTGTTGGCGCCGACCTCGACGTCGTTCTGGATCAGGACCCGCCCGGTCTGCGGCACCTTCAGATGGCCCTCGGGTCCGAAGAAGATGAAGCCATAGCCGTCCTGGCCGATCGAGCAGCCCGGATGGATCAGCACATTGTTGCCGATCAGTGCGCACTGGATGGCCGTACGGGCGCCGACATTGCAGTCCCGGCCGATCTTGACGCCGGGGCCGATCACCGCGCCGACCCCGATCACGGTGCCACTGCCGATCTCGACGTCCGGGCCGATCACCGCCAGGGGATCGACGATCACGCCGTCCTCGAGCCGGGCCGTGGGATCGATGATGGCGGACGGCGCAATGCCGTCATTGCCGACCGAGGATTGCGGCCTGAGCGCGTCTGCGTGCCATTCGCGCGCGATCCTGACGAAGGCACGGAACGGCTGCGCCGCCCGCAGCACGGCCACGTGCGCGGGCACCTGGGCCTCGAAGCGCGGGCTCACGAGGCAGGCTCCGGCCCTGGTCGCCCTGAGCTGGTCGGCATATTTCAGGTTGTCGAAGAACGTCAGATGCATCGGGCCGGCTTCGTCGAGCGAAGCAAGGCTCGTGATGATCTGGCCGCCCCTTTCGGGATCGACCAGCTGCGCCTTGGTCAGCGCGGCAATGTCAGCCAGCGCTGAGGCAGGCGGTTTTGTGAAGAAGGTCGGCTGCGCCATTCCACCCCGTCGCGGTCCGGCTTCGGCATGAAGCGGCCAGGCCGCATCATGCCTCATCTCCAGGATTGGCACGATCCCTTTCGGAAACCGGGTCCGGTGATCCGGATCGTGCCGTGCTGATCGAACTAGAACGTGGTGCCGCCGCCGAACCGGAACTCCTGCGTGCGGTCGTACTTGCCCTTGCTGAGCGGCACGGCGTAGTCGAAGCGCAGCGGACCGAACGGGGACTGCCAGATCAAGCCGACACCGACCGACGAGCGGATCACCTTGCTGTCGTCGTAGACCAGGCCGGTGCAGGTGCCCGCGCTCGGCGGATTGATCGTCGACGGGATACAGCCCGGTACGTTGATCTCGTTGGTCGCTGTCCAGCTGGTCGGGCCCTTGTAGTCATACAGACCGCCGGCGTCGGCATAGACAGCACCCTTCAGACCCACTTCCTTCGGCAGGAACCAGAACGGCATCTGCACTTCGAACGAAGCACCCCAATACTTGGTGCCGCCGAGCGCGTCCTGCGTGCCGAAGGGATTGAGGTCGCGCGGGCCGATGCCGTTCGGTGCGAAGCCACGGACGAGGTTCGGTCCCATCTGGAAGTGGTCGAGCATCCGCAGATCATCGTTGATCTTGGTCAGAATGCCGCCCTGGAGACGGACGATGCCGACGAGGTCCGACACCAGCGGAGCGTAGTACTTGGCGTCACCCACGGTCTTCAGATAGCTGACGTCGCCGCCGACGCCGGCGAAATCCTGCCGGAAGTCGATGAGCAGGCCGTCGGTGGGGTTCTTGTTGTTGTCCAGCGTGTTGTAGGTCAGCGTGTAGCCAAGCGCCGAGGTCAGGGTCTTGCCGTTGGCAAGCTCCTTGCGCACCGGCAGCGAGGCTTCGCCGTCGCTGTAGCAGCCGAGGCCGCCGGTCGAGCTGAGATCGGGAACGCCGCCATTGGCGTTGACGAAGGCCGGGCTCGGGTTGAAGGCCGCCGAGCCCAGAACATTGTTACAGTTCGCCAGGTAGTACGGCAGCGTGATTTCCTGCTGGTAGATCGAGTAGCGCAGCTGGAGCGCGAGGTCTTCACGCAAGGAGAAGCCGAGGCGCGGCGAGAAGCCGAGCGTCTTGGTGCCGTAGGAGATGTAGCTGTTGGACAGCTGCTGGCGCTGATAGAGGTCGAGGCCGAGCGCGACGCGGTAGTCGAGCAGATACGGCTCGACGAACGACAGCGAGTAGCCGCGAGCGTACTGGCCGTAGGTCACCGACGCCTTGGCGAACAGGCCGCGGCCGAGCAAATTGCGCTCGGAGACCGAGACTTCGGCCAGCGCGCCATCGGTCGTCGAGTAGCCGCCCGAGACCGAGAAGTCGCCGGTCGACTTCTCTTCCATGTCCACGATCAGGACCACGCGGTCGCTCGACGAGCCGGGCTCCGTCGTGATCTTCACGCTCTTGAAGTAGTCGAGGTTCTTCAGGCGCCGCTCGGCGCGGTCGACCAGCGCACGATTGTAGGCGTCGCCCTCGGAGATGTCGAACTCGCGGCGGATCACGTAGTCACGCGTGCGGGTGTTGCCGCGCAGGTTGATGCGCTCGATGTAGGTGCGCGGGCCCTCGTCGATGTTGAACACGACGGAGACGGTGTGGGCCTCGAAGTTGCGGTCGCCGCCGGGACGGACCACGGCGAAGGCGTAACCGCGGCGCGACGCCTCGATCTGCATCTCCTCGACCGACTTCTCGACCGATTCGACGTTGTAGAGCGAACCGGCGTTGATGCGCGAATAGGCGCGCATCGACGAAGGATCGAAATTCGGAATGCTGGAGCGGAAGTCGACCGAACCGACGCGGTATTGCGAGCCTTCCTCGATCTTGAAGGTGACGTTGAAGCCCTTCTTCTCCGGATCGTATTCGGTGAGCGCAGCTACCACCTGGACGTCGGCGAAGCCGTTCTTGAGATAGAAGCGGCGGATCAGGTCACGATCGGCCTCGACGCGATCGGGATCGTAGATGTCGCCGCTGGCGAGGAAGCTCAAGAGATTCGATTCGCGCGTCTTGATGACGTCGCGCAGGCGATATGACGAGAACGCGTTGTTGCCGACGAACTCGATCAACTTGACGCCGGTCTTGGAGCCTTCCTCGATCGTGAAGATCAGGTCGACGCGGTTGTTCGGCTGCTCGATGACCTCAGGCGTGACGCGCACGTCGTAGCGGCCGGAGCGGCGATAGATTTCAGCGATTCGCAGCGTGTCGGACTGCACCATGGCGCGGGAGAAGGTACCGCGCGCCTTGGACTGGACTTCGGTGGTGAGCTGCTCGTCCTTGATCTTCTTGTTGCCCTCGAAGGCGATGCGCCCGATCACCGGGTTTTCCACCACGGAAACGATGATCTGGCCGCCGGCACCGCGATTGATCCTGACGTCCTGGAACAGGCCGGTCTCGATCAACGCCTTGAGGCCGTCGTCGATGGCGGCCTGATCGAGGCGACCGCCCGGACCCGGCTTGAAATAGGAGCGGATCGTCTCCACCTCGACTCGGCGATTTCCCTCGACGGAAATCGACTGGACCGTCTGAGCGAGCGCAGACGAAGACACAAAAACAGCCCCAACCGGGGCAACCACCGGCGCGCCGAACATGATCAGGGTTGCGAGCAAGCCCCCCCGGAGTCGCAGTCCAAACTTCATCGCGCAACGCGCCCTTATCATTCCGTACCAGACCCAACCCCAACGCCGGTCTGGAAGATTCCCCAACTTCAAGCCGCTTGTAGCCAATTTCCCCGACGCCGCAAACGGCCGAGCGCGCCGCAATTTCAATTTCATTCCAAGACGTTGCTCAACAGCAACGCCACAAAAAAGCCCCTATCACGAAGCGGCCATCCGCAGGATGTCGTTGTAAGTCGCAAACACCATCAACATCAGCACCAAACCGAGTCCGATTCGGAACCCCATCTCCTGGGTCCGCTCGGACAGAGGCCGGCCGCGGACAACTTCCGCCGCATAGAACATAAGGTGACCGCCATCGAGCAGCGGAATCGGAAACAGGTTCAACAGGCCGATCGACACCGACAGCACGGCGCAGAGATTGATCACAAACTGGAACCCGGCGCTGGCCGCCTGCCCCGACATCTTGGCGATGCCCAGGACTCCGCTGACCTCGTTGGGATTGCCGTGTCCGACGAACAACGAGCCGAGGAACTTGAACGTGCTGGTGATGATGAACCAGACCTGCTCGACGCCGATCTTGAGCGCCTCGCCAACGCCCACCGGGGCAGTCGAGGCCTCGCCGGCCTGCGACTTGTGCTCGACGCCGAGCACGCCGACGCGGTGGCGGTTCCCGAAGGGATCCTTGCGCTCCAGCAGCGCGGGGGTCGCGGTCAGCGACACGATGGCACCGTCGCGCTTCACCTGGAACGCAAGCGTTGAACCGGCGCTCATCGCAACGATTCGCTGCATGTCGGCAAAGCTCTCGATCGGCTTGCCGTCGATCTGCACGACGACGTCCCCGACCTTGAAACCGGCTGTCGCCGCAGCACCGTCGGCGACGACGCCGTCAACGCGGGCGATCGTGCTCGGCTTGCCGTAATACAGCGCCATGGCGGCGAAGATCAGCGCGCCCAGGATGAAATTGGCGATCGGTCCGGCCGCGACGATGGCCGCGCGCGGGCCGACCTTCTTGTGGTGGAAGCTTCCGGCGCGCTCCTCGGCCGTCATGGAGGAGAGGGTCTGGGCCGACGGGGTCGAGGCCTCGCTCTCGTCGCCGAAGAACTTGACGTAGCCGCCAAGCGGAATCGCGGAGATCTTCCAGCGCGTCCCATGGCGGTCGTTGAAGCCGACCAGCTCAGGTCCGAAACCGAGTGAAAAGGTTAACACGCGAACGCCCGCCCACCGCGCGACCAGGAAATGGCCGAGTTCGTGGAAGAACACGACGATGGTCAGGACGAACAGGAAGGGAACCGCATAACCCAGGAGCCCATGGCTCAACGTATTGAAACTATGGACGAAAAAGTCGATCATCGAATTCCCTCATCCAGCGCCGCAAGGCCCTGGCCCCGAACCATCTAGGATGCCTTTAAGGCAATTTGAGGCAATAGGGCGGCAGCTCTATTTCGCGCAACATGGTCAACGGATATTGCATCGTCGGCCGAGGTCATCGGGGCCTGGTTCCCGCTGCGGATCCAGTCGTCCAGCGTCGCCTCGACCAGACGCGCGATCGCGCCAAAGCGGATCTTGCCGGCGATGAAGGCGGCGACTGCAACCTCGTTGGCCGCATTGTAGACGGTGGTCGCCCCCTTCCCGGTCCGGAGCGAATCGTAGGCCAGGCGCAGCCCGGGGAACCGCTCGAAATCCGGCGCCTCGAAGGTCAGCTGGCCGATCTTGGCGAGGTCGAGCTTCGCCGCCGGGCCCTTGATCCGATCGGGCCAGCCCAGGCAATGGGCGATCGGCGTCCTCATGTCGGGCGCGCCGAGCTGCGCCACGACGGAGCAATCGGAAAACTCGACCATGCCGTGGATGATCGACTGCGGATGAACGAGGACGTCGATCTCGTCGGGCGTGAGCGCGAACAGATAAGATGCCTCGATCACCTCCAGCCCCTTGTTCATCATCGAGGCGGAATCAATCGTGATCTTCTGGCCCATGCTCCAGTTCGGATGCTTGAGGGCCTGCTCGAGCGTGGCCTGCTCGATATCGGCAGGCTTCCAGGTCCGGAACGGGCCGCCGGAAGCGGTGATGATGACGCGGACGAGCTCGTCGCGATTGCCGGAGCTCAACGCCTGGAACAGCGCATTGTGCTCGGAATCGGCCGGCAGGATACAGGCGCCCGCCTTTGCCGCGCGCTGCATGAAGAAATCACCGGCGCAGACCAGACATTCCTTGTTGGCGAGCGCGACATGCGCGCCGCGATCGACCGCCGCCAGGGCCGGCTTCAGTCCGGCAGCGCCGCTCACGGCCGCCATCACCCAATCGGCCGGGCGCGCACCGGCCTCGATCACCGCGCTTTCGCCGGCGCCGCATTCGGTGCCGGTGCCCGCCAGCGCAGCCTTGAGCTCGCCGAGCTTGGAGGTGTCCGCGATCGCGACAAAGCGCGCGGAGAACTCCTTCGCGAGCTTGGCGAGCGCCGCAACATTGCCGTTCGCCGTCAGCGCCTCGACGCGGTAGCGCTCGGGCGAGGCGCGCAGCAGATCCATCGTGCTGTCGCCGATCGAGCCGGTGGCGCCGAGAACCGTGACGCTGCGAACGGCCGTCGCAGCAAGCTTGTTGTTACGCAATGGGACCGCGCTCATATCCTCACCAAACCATAAGACCGCTTCCGGCGCCATGCACACCATGGCGGAGAAAGCCGATAATCCATGCCACCAGGATGGCAGCGACAAAACCGTCCAGGCGGTCCATAAGCCCGCCATGGCCGGGAATTAAGTGACTGGAATCCTTGACGCCGAAACGCCGCTTCACTGCGGATTCGAACAGGTCGCCCAATGCCGACACGACCGACAGGATCGCGCTGACGAGCAGCAATGGCGCCAACTTTCCGAACCCGCAAGCCGCAAAGCCCACAGCGACCAAGAGGCTTGCGACGAAGCCGCCGAGTGCGCCCGCCCAGGTCTTCTTCGGGCTCACGCGCGGCCACAGCTTCGGTCCGCCGATGCTGCGGCCGGCGAAATAGCCGCCGATATCGGTGG
Organism: Bradyrhizobium sp. 1(2017); assembly: GCF_011602485.2. Lineage (NCBI taxonomy): Bacteria > Pseudomonadati > Pseudomonadota > Alphaproteobacteria > Hyphomicrobiales > Nitrobacteraceae > Bradyrhizobium > Bradyrhizobium sp. 1(2017). The sequence continues at coordinate 4,521,920 of NZ_CP050022.2, forward strand.
CCCACACCACCAGCAGCACGAACATCAGCGCGGAGAAACCGTTGACGAGATCTTTCCGCACCAGGATCGAGGCCAGCAACGCCGCCGCCGCGTAGGCGAAGCCGGTCGCCGCCCACAAGAACTTGCCACGCGCGATCAGCGTCACGATCGCACCGCCAATGAGCCCGGTGACGATAGAGGTCTTGAGCGCGCCAAAAGCGACGGCGGCCCCCATCATGGCGAGGACGACCGTCCCTGCCCCGGTCAGCGCGGCCGAACCCGCGCCCACCACCATCAGCCATTCCGCAAACAGCCCGATAGAGACCAGGGTGACCAGAAGCGCCCACAGCCAGCCGCCGGCATAGGCGATCGCAATGGTGAGCGGCGCCAGCACCAGCGCTGCGAGAACTCGCATCACCAGATTGCTCGGGGCAGGCTTGGCGCCCGCCGGTGCGGCGTCGGGTTCGCTCACGAGGCGGTTTTCGCGACCAGACCGCCGAAACGGCGCTCGCGTCTGGCAAATTCGGCGATCGCGCTTTCCAGCGCCGCCTTGTCGAAATCGGGCCAGTGGATCGGCACGAAGACGAGCTCGCTATAGGCGGCCTGCCACATCAGGAAGTTGGACAGTCGCTGCTCTCCGCTGGTGCGGATGATGAGATCGGGATCGGGAATGTCGGGCGCATCGAGATGGGCGCCAAGCGTCTCGGCGTCGATCGTGGCAGGATCCCGCCTGCCCTCCGCGACCTCGCGCGCAAGCTTCTGCGCCGCTTTCGCGATCTCCTGCCGCGAGCCGTAGTTGAAGGCGACGACGAGCGTGAGGCGCGTGTTGTCGCGCGTCAATTCCTCGGCCTCGTTGAGCAGCGCGCAGATGTCGCTCTCGAGCCCGTCGCGCTCGCCGATGATGCGGACCTTCACGCCATCGCGATGCAGGCTCGCCAGATCGTTGCGGATGAAGCGCCGGAGCAGGCCGAACAGATCACCGATCTCGCTGGCCGGACGCGACCAGTTCTCCGAAGAAAACGAGAAGATGGTGAGATAGCGGATGCCGAGCTCGTGCGAGGCGCGCACCACGCGGCGCAGCGCGTCCACACCGCGACGATGCCCTTCCGCACGCGGCAGGCCGCGCGAGGCCGCCCAACGCCCGTTGCCATCCATGATGATGGCGACATGCGCAGGCGCCTCGGACCGGTCGGGTCCCTCCGTTGCGGGCGCGGCGGCGTTGGACATGAAGGCGATGCCTTAAACGGTGAGAATTTCTTTTTCCTTGGCGGCCAGCAGCTGGTCGATCTCGGCGATCGTGCCGTCGGTCGCTTTCTGCACCTCGTCGGCATGACGCTTCTGGTCGTCCTCCGACATCTCGTGGTTCTTTTCGAGCTTCTTGAGCACATCGAGACCGTCGCGACGGACATGGCGCGCGGCGACCTTGGCGGCTTCGGCGTATTTGTGCGCGACCTTCACCAGCTCCTTGCGCCGCTCCTCGTTGAGCTCGGGAATGCGCAGGCGCAGCACCTGGCCCTCGGTCGCGGGCGACAGGCCGAGATTGGAATCGACGATCGCCTTCTCCACGGCCTTGACCATCGACTTGTCCCAGACCTGCACCGAGATCAGGCGCGGCTCCGGCACGCTGACAGTGGCGAGCTGGTTGAGCGGCATGTGGCTGCCATAGGCGTCGACCTGCACCGGATCGAGCATCGAGGCCGAAGCGCGTCCCGTCCGCAGGCCGCCAAGCTCGTGCTTGAGGGACTGGACGGCGCCCTGCATACGGCGCTTCACTTCGTTGAGGTCGAAACTACCCGTGGCCATCACGTTTCTCCTTCAAAATCCCGGCGACCTCTCCGCGCCCCCCTCTGTGGGGGCGCGACGACGAGACGTCAGCCGGCGACAATGGTTCCGTGGCCGGCGCCACGCAGAATCGCACCGATCGAACCCGGCTGCGCGATCGAGAATACGATGATAGGCAGCGACGTCTCGCGGGCAAGCGCGAAGGCGGTCGCATCCATCACCTTGTAGCCACCCTCGATCGCCTGCGAATGGGTCAGACGGTCGAACCGCGTGGCGGTCGGATCCTTCTTCGGGTCGGCCGAGTAGACGCCGTCGACATTGGTCGCCTTCAGCACCGCCTGGGCGCCGATCTCGGCGGCGCGCAGCACCGCGGTCGTGTCGGTGGTGAAGAACGGATTGCCGGTTCCGCCGCCGAGCAGCACGATCCGGCCCTCGGCGAGGTATTTGTGCGCCGCGGTACGGGTGAACAGCTCGGAAATCTCCGGCATGACGAAGGCCGACAGCGTCCGCGCCGGCGTGCCCTTGCGCTCGATCGCCGCTTCCAGCGCGAGGCAGTTCATCATGGTGGCGAGCATGCCCATGGTGTCGCCGGTCGGCCGCGACACGCCGCGGGCGGAGACCTCGACGCCGCGCACGATGTTGCCGCCGCCGATCACGACCGCAACCTCGGTGCCGAGCTTGCGGGCAGCGATCAGATCGTCCGCAACCCGGTCGACGGTCGGCTGGTCGATACCAAACCCCTGCTGTCCCGCGAGATATTCGCCGGACAGCTTGATCACGACGCGACGATAGACCGGATCAGTCATGAGCACCTTCCTTGTCCGGGCGCCGCTTCCGGCGGCACGCCGGAAGGAACGTTCCGGCGCTTACTTCTTGCCGCTGGCCGCCGCGACCTCGGCTGCGAAGTCGCTTTCCTGCTTCTCGATTCCCTCACCGAGAGCATAGCGCACAAAGCCCGCGATCTTCAGGGGACCGCCAACCTTGCCCTCGGCCTCCTTCACCGCCTGCGCCACCGACTTGCCGGTGTCGTGGATGAAGGCCTGCTCGAGCAGGCAGACTTCCTTGTAGTAGGTCTTGAGGCCGGACTCGACGATCTTCTCGATCACGTTCTCCGGCTTGCCCTGCTGGCGATATTTGTCGGCGAGCACGTCCTTCTCGCGCTTGACGACCGCCGGATCGAGGCCGGACGGATCGAGCGCCAGCGGGTTGGCCGCAGCGACATGCATCGCGATCTGGCGACCGAGCGCGGCGAGCTCGTCGGCCTTGCCGGGCGATTCCAGCGCAACGATCACGCCCATCTTGCCGGCACCGTCGATGACGGCGCCGTGGACATAGTGCGACACCACGCCCTGGCTCACCTCGAGCTGGGCGGCGCGGCGCAGCGTCATGTTCTCGCCGATCGTGGCGATCGCGTCATTGATCGCCGTTTCGATCGTGACGTCGCCGACCTTGGCGGCCTTGATCTTCTCGACATCGGCACCGGCGTCGAACGCGACCTGGGCGATCATCTTGACGAGGCCCTGGAACTGACCGTTGCGCGCAACGAAGTCGGTCTCGGAGTTAACCTCGACCACGACGCCCTTGTTGCCCTTGGTGAGCGCGCCGATGAGGCCCTCGGCCGCGACGCGGCCCGACTTCTTGGCGGCCTTCGACAGGCCCTTCTTGCGCAGCCAGTCCTGCGCCGCTTCCATGTTGCCGTCGTTTTCGGTCAGCGCGGCCTTGCAGTCCATCATGCCCGCGCCGGTCGACTCGCGCAGGTCCTTGACCATCGCAGCTGTGATCGTTGCCATCGTTGAAAATCCTTCTTGCCTGCCGGTTCGCCGCGGCGCGGCATCCCATTGCCCCGCCGCGGTCCATCTCAGGAATTCGCGTCAACTGAATGAAATGGTGGCCGGGATTTAGCCGGCCAACCCATCGCCTTTTTGACTATTCCGCTTCCGCGGTCAGCGCCTTGGCCTTGGCCACCCAGGCATCCGCGCGGCTCGGCAGACCGACTTCTTCGCCGATCGTGTGCGCGGTGTCGTGGTCGAGCTCGGCGAGCTGCCAGTAGTGGAAGATGCCGAGGTCGTTGAATTTCTTCTCGATCGCACCCGACACGCCCGGGAGCTTCTTGAGGTCGTCGGCGGTGCCGCGAGGACCCGCAAGGCCCTGGAAGCCGCTCGAGGACGCCGCCGGCAGCTCTTCGGCCAGCGGACGGGCGGAGGCACCGACGTCGATGCCCGAATCGCCCTGGGCGCGCGAGATGCCGTCGATCGCGGCACGCGCGATCAGGTCGCAATACAGCGCAATGGCGCGGCCGGCGTCGTCATTGCCCGGCACCACATAGGTGATGCCCTTCGGATCCGAATTGGTGTCGACGATCGCGGCGACCGGGATGTTGAGCCGCTGGGCTTCCTGGATCGCGATGTCTTCCTTGTTGGTGTCGATCACGAAGATCAGGTCGGGCAGACCGCCCATGTCCTTGATGCCGCCGAGCGAACGGTCGAGCTTGTCGCGCTCGCGCTGCAGCGTCAGGCGCTCCTTCTTCGTGTAGGAATTGGCTTCGCCGCCCGAGAGCACGTCGTCGAGGTGACGCAGGCGCTTGATCGAGGCCGAGATCGTCTTCCAGTTGGTCAGCGTGCCGCCGAGCCAGCGCGAATTGACGAAGTACTGCGCGCAGCGCTTGGCAGCGTCCGCGACGCCGTCCTGCGCCTGGCGCTTGGTGCCGACGAACAGGATACGGCCGCCCTTGGCGACGGTGTCGCTGACGGCCTGAAGGGCCGTGTGCAGCATCGGCACGGTCTGGGCGAGATCTACGATGTGGATGTTGTTGCGCGCGCCGAAAATGAACGGAGCCATTTTCGGATTCCAGCGGTGAGACTGGTGACCAAAGTGCACGCCAGCTTCGAGGAGCTGACGCATAGTGAAATCGGGCAGTGCCATCGTTCTAATTCTCCGGTTGGTTCCTCCGGAAGCGTGTGAGCAAAACGGAGCGTTGCGCCCCGGCTGCCACCGGACGGCCTTGTGAGCCATGCTTCCGTGTGAGATGGCGCGCTATATAGCGCCATTTCGGCCAGAAGCAAGGAAATAACGGGCCCATCTGGGGCACCGGAGCTTCCGGCGCCCCGGATGCCTAGCACCTCGGCTGGCCCGGCGGGCAAGGCTTCGGTGGCGGTCCGGCCGGCCGCGGCGGCGGGTGTGGTGCTGGCGCCGCACGCGGCGGCGCGGCGGCCATCGGAGGCGGCGCCGGCCGCGCGACAGGAGGTGGCGGCGGCGCGGGCCGCGCCATCGGCGGCGGAGGTGGCGCCGGACGCGCCATTGGGGGCGGTGCGGGCCGGGCCATGGGTGGCGGCGGTGCCGGTCGTGCCATGGCGGCGGGCGGAGGTGCAACCCGAGGCGGCGGAGCTGGCGCGACCCGTGGCGGTGGCGGCGGCGCCGGTCTCGCCACGGCCTGTGGAGGAGCTGGCGGCGCGGCGGGCTTGGCCGCCGCCGGCGGCGGAGCGGACCGCGGCCCCTGAAGCCTGGACGGCTCCCGTGCTGCCACCGGTGGGGGTGGAGGCGTCGCGGGCTTGACTGTGCTCGGCGCGGCGGCACTCGGGGGCGGCAAAGCGCCCGGCCGGGAACCGGTCTGCCTGCCACGCGGGTCAGTCACGGACGGAGGCGATACCCCTGGACTGGGCAGCCCGGCGGATGGGGTCGTACCTGCGGGAGCCGGCCGCTGGTTGGGCGCCGTAGCGGTGGCCGCGTTTGGCTGCGCCGGCGGAACATTGCCGACGGGCGACGTGGTGGTCGCAACGGGTTTGCCCGGAGCTCCGGCGGGGCGCGGCGGTCCGCCGGGGGTCCCGGGCACCGGCAGCGTATTCGCCTGCGGCGTATTGGGCTGCGGCGGCGTATTGGCCTGCGGCGACGTATTGGCCTGCGGCGGCTTGGCCGGCGCCGCTGCTTGGGGGGGCGCAGCAGCATTGCCAGCCGGAGCCGTCGCAGCCGGACTTGGTGCCGCGTTCGGGGTGACAACGCCGGGAGCCACCCCTGCCCCCGCCGGCGGCGCGCCGGGAGTCCCCGGCGCCGGCGGCGTATTGGCCTGCGGCAGCGTAGTCGCCTGCGGCAGCGTATTGGCCTGCGGCAGCTTGCCCCCAACCGGCGGCTGCGCGGTCGTGGCGGGAGCGACATTGGCCGGCGTCGGTGCCGCGATCCCGGGCCTTGCCGTCGGCTGGATGGTCGCGCTTGGCGGCATCGGCGCCTTGCCCTGCTGGATCAGGGCGGCGCGCTGGACCACGGCCTGCGGCACCGCCGGACCTGCCGGGTTGGCGCGCCCCGCGACGGCGGGCGCCAGATTCCCCACCGCAGGCGCCGCGCCGGGCGGCGGAGCCGGCGGCCGGTTGATCACGGTGTTGATGACGGTCGTATTATGGATGTTCTGGTAGATGATGTTGTTCGGCGGCGGCGCGACATAGACCGGCGGCCTGACGAACACCGGGATCGGCACAAACACCGGCTGCGGCAGCACGAACAGGCCGATCACGGGCAGCGGCGGCGGCAGCACGACGAAATCCGGCGGCGGCGGCGGCAGATAGTAGACCGGTGGCGGTGGCGGCGGCGCGAAGCCGAAATCGGGGTCGCTGAAATACAGCACGGGGCGGTCGACATAGACCACCTCCTCCGGCGGCGGTGGCGGCACGTCGTAATCGATCATCGCAAAGGTCGGTGGCGGCTCGGGCGGCGCGGTGAGGATCGCCAGTCGCCGGCGCGCATCCGCTGCATGCGGGCCGCGCGGATAGCGGCGCAGATACGACCAATAGGCCTCCGGCGTGTCGGTCCGATAGGTCCGCCGCCAGGTGATCGCCTCGCGGCGCGCCGCCACGATCGCCCTGACCCGTTTGGCGAGCGGATCGTCGGGATAGGCCGCGAGAAAATCCTCATACGCCGGCAGCGTGTCGCGCTCGAGCGCGGCGGCATAGGCATCCTGCACACCGAGATCGCGGATCGGCTTGTTGCGGATCGCAGCGACCTGGTCGGGCGCGGCCTCCGGCGGAGCGTCGGGCCCACGCTCGAAGAACGAAAACGTCGCGGTGATCTTCTGCTCGTTCCAGGGCACCTGCGCGCCCTTGGAGGCCTCGTTGACGCGCAGGCGGACGCGATCGAACACCTCGGGCAGCGGCAGGCCGCCGGTGCGGATCATCTCGGCGAGCGACTGCGCATAGATGCCGTAGGGCCCCGGCTCCTCCGGCGCCACCGTACCCGGCGCGGCGTTGAAGGCGATCAGCATGTTCGCCTCGGGCTCGACCAGCGCCAGGCCACTCGCGATCGGCTGGCCGCCTTCGACGAAGGGCTGCGCGCGGGCCGCATCGAGCACGATGATGTTGGCCTTGAGCGGAATCGCCGCGAGCTGGCGCGCATAGTCGCTGATGCGCAAGGCCTCGGTCGGTATGTCGGTATCGCGGGTGATGTTGGAATCGACCGGGATGAAATAATTCTCGCCGGCAAGCTGCACGCCATAGCCCGCAAGATAAATCATCGCGACCGTGCCCGGGCCGGACGCCTGCGCCTTCTGGATGAAATCGCGAAAGCTCTTGCGCAGCGTGTCGCCGTCAAGATCGCGCGCGCCGACGACGTCGAAGCCGGCCGCCTGCAGCGTCTGCGCGATCAGGCCGGCATCGTTCGCGGTGGTGGCTAGCGGCGATTTGGCATAGGCGCCGTTGCCGACCACCAGCGCGATGCGCTTCTCCTGCTGCTGCGCGCGGGCCGCGTTCGGCGCGCTGGCGACAAGAGCCACGACCGGCAGGAGAAGGCAAACGAAGCGAAGCATCCCACGCATGGCATTTCCCGTTTTTGTCGTTGAAGTGCCAGTATGCATCAGACGCGCGGCCGGCTGAACGGCACTTGAACGAAAAGCTCGGATTGAGGCGGTGGCATGGCACCTGGCGTTTGCGCCAGGCCGTCAAATCAGGCCTCTGTGTCAGGCCCCGTCAGCCTTCACGATCGACGGTGGTTCAGCTCTGCGCGATCAGGTCGACTGTTCCCGTCGTGAGCCGGTAGATCCCGCCGACGACCTTCAGCTTGCCCTGCTCCACGGCTGCATTGAGGATCGGCGCGGCCGACTTCAGCTTGGCAACATTGTCGGTCACGTTCTGCCGGATCGCCTGATCGAGCACCTCCCCGCCCCGCTGCATCGCAGCCTTGGCGGCGGGGGCGATCGCATCGACGAGCGAGGGGATGTGGCCCGGCGGCGACTTGTTGTCTTTGATCGCCTTCAGCGTCGCATCCACGGCGCCGCAGGCATCATGGCCGAGTACGAGGATCAGTGGTGCGCCCAGCACGGCGACCGCATATTCCAGGCTGGCGATGGTCTCAACCCCGGCAAAGTTTCCGGCAACGCGGCAGACGAACAGATCGCCGCGGCCGCTGTCGAAGGCGTACTCCGGCGCGATGCGTGAGTCCGCACAGCTCAACACCGCTGCGAACGGATTCTGGCCGCCGGCCAGCGCCTCGCGCTCATGCTTGAAATCATGCCGCCGCGCGACGCCGGCGACGTAGCGCGCATTACCCTCCATCAGCCGCTTCAAGCTCGCGTCCGGCGACAACACGTTCTGCGGCTTGGGCGGAGCCTTGGCCTCCTTGGCAAGGGCGACGCCGCCCAGGGCAAGCCCGAGCGCCGAAACCGTCAGATGGACGAGCGATCTCCGCGAAGGGCCGATGTGGACGTCGCAATCACTGCCGCAATTCTCGCACATGCCTGCCTCCTCCCATCGAGCCGCCTCGTTGATGCAGCGGCAATCATGCCCCGCATCCTACTCGACAGCCTGTAATTCCGCGAGCTTCGTTCGCGCGGTCGCCTCGTCCAACGCGACGAGCTCGGCCAGCCCGGGATTCGCCTCTCCTGCCGTCGCGACGGAGACGACGAGCCCGGCCAAGCCGCCCAGCATCGCACCGCCCATCGCGGCATCGTGCCTGGGGCTGCTCTTGATGAGATAGAAGTGAGTCCGGCCCGCGTCCATGACGACCTCGCGCTTGGTGTCGCCCGGAAACATCACCTCGGTCACCAGCAGTTCGTGGCGGCCGGCCGGCCGATCGGCATAGGCATATTTCCCGGCCACGACCTTGCCGAGCGGAGCACCGTCGAGCTTCACCTCGCAGGCGCAAATGGCCATGCTGAGCCCATTCCTCTTGTCCTGCAGCAGGACGACACGCGAATATCCGGGGCGAGGCGGTCCGACCTTCTTTGCCACCGATGCAAAATCAGTTCCGACCTGATCGCTGACGGCATCCCGTCAGCATGGCACCAACGGCCAACAACAACGACCCTCGTCGCAGCATCGCACACCCCAGCCCTATCCCCGAGTGCATGCTAGCCGGAAACAGCGCAAGGTTGCAACACGCTCCGACGACGACGACGACGACGACAGCACCGAGTTGCTAGATCTGCTGCACGTCCACCACGCCCGCGACCGCCTTGATCGCACCGGCGATCTGCGGCGAGACCTTGAAGCGGCCGGGCAGCTTCATCTCCACCTCGGTCTCGAGGTCGAGCATCATCACCAGCGACACCTCGCCATCGCCATTGGAGCGCGGCGCGATGCCGGGACTGCCGATCTTTGGCGCTGCGCCATTCGACGCGGCCATCTCGGGTCCGGCGAGACGCTTGGCAATCGATTCCAGCGGCTTGGTGTCGCGCACGAAGATGCGCAGGCCCTTCTGCGTCTTGGCGGCGGCGTCATCCAGCGGCTCGGCATGCAGCACGCGGGCGCGCACATCCTCGCCCTGAAGCTCGGCCCCCAGCTGGAGCAACACGGCAGCGCCCGGCTCCAGCACGTCGCGATATTGCGCGAGCCCTTCGGAGAACAGCACCGCCTCGAAATGGCCGGTCGGATCGGACAGGCCCATGATGCCCATCTTGTTGCCGGTCTTGGTGCGCCGCTCCATGCGCGAAACGACGGTCGCCGCGACCTTGCCGGCGGTGGCGCCGGTCTTTACCGCGCGCGAGAACTCGGCCCATGACTGCACCCGCAGCCGCTTCAGCACCGTGGCATAATCGTCGAGCGGATGTCCCGACAGGAAGAACCCGATCGCGTCGTATTCGCGCCGCAGCCGCTCGGCCGGCAGCCAGGGCTCGATCTGCGGCAGCATGATGGTCGGCGCATCGGCCGACATGCCAAACATGTCGTTCTGGCCGATGGTCTCGGCCTGATGCGCGCGCTGGCAGGCGGCGAGGATCGAGTCCGCACCGGCGAAGACGCGCGCGCGGTTCGGCTCCAGCGTGTCGAAGGCGCCCGCGGCGGCAAGGCTCTCGATGATGCGTTTGTTGATCGCACGCGGGTTGACCCGCGCGGCGAAGTCGGCGAGCGAGGTGAACAATCCGCGCTTGTTGCGCTCCTCGATGATCTGGTCGATCGCCTGGATGCCGACGCCCTTGAGCGCCGCGAGCGCATAGTAGATCGTCTTCTCGCCGACCTCGAAGGTCGCGCCCGAGCGGTTGATGTTCGGCGGCTCGACCTTGATGCCGAGACGCTGCGCCTCGGAGCGGAATTCGGAGAGCTTGTCGGTGTTGTTCAGATCGAGCGTCATGGACGCTGCGATGAACTCCACCGGATAATGTGCCTTCATGTAGGCGGTGTGATAGGACACCAGCGCATAGGCCGCCGCGTGGCTCTTGTTGAAGCCGTAATCGGCGAACTTGGCGAGCAGCTCGAAGATGGTCTCGGCCTGCCCCTTCGGCACGCCGTTCTTCACGGCGCCGGCGACGAAGATGTCGCGCTGCTTGTCCATCTCGGCGCGGATCTTCTTGCCCATGGCGCGGCGGAGCAAATCGGCGTCGCCGAGCGAGTAGCCCGACATCACCTGCGCGATCTGCATCACCTGTTCCTGGTAGATGATGACGCCGAACGTCTCTTTCAGGATCGGCTCCAGCACGGGATGCAGATATTCCGGCTCCTCGTCGCCGTGCTTGCGCGCGCAATAGGTCGGGATGTTCGCCATCGGGCCCGGGCGATACAGCGCCACCAGCGCGATGATGTCCTCGAAACGGTCGGGCCGCATGTCGACCAGCGCGCGCCGCATGCCCTGGCTTTCAACCTGGAACACGCCGACCACCTCGCCCCGCGCCAGCATCTGGTAGCTCTCGGCATCGTCGATCGGCAGCGTTGCCAGATCGACATGGATGTCGCGCGGCTTGAGCAGCTTGCACGCGACGTCAAGCACCGTCAGCGTCTTGAGGCCGAGGAAGTCGAACTTGACGAGGCCCGCGGGCTCGACCCATTTCATGTTGAACTGGGTCACCGGCATGTCGGATTTGGGATCGCGATACATCGGCACGAGTTCGCTCAAGGGGCGATCGCCGATCACGATGCCGGCCGCGTGCGTCGAGGCGTGGCGGGTCAGGCCTTCGAGACGCTGCGCGATGTCGAAGGCACGCGCCACCACCGGATCTTCATCGCGGAACGCCTGAAGCTTCGGCTCGCTCTCGATCGCCGCCGCCAGCGTGACCGGCGCGGCCGGGTTCTGCGGCACGAGCTTGGTCAGCTTGTCGACCTGGCCATAGGGCATCTGCAGCACGCGACCGACGTCGCGCAGCACGCCGCGCGCCTGCAGCGTACCGAAGGTGATGATCTGCGCGACCTGGTCGCGGCCATAGCGCTCCTGGACGTACTTGATCACCTCGCCGCGGCGGTCCTGGCAGAAGTCGATGTCGAAGTCCGGCATCGAGACGCGTTCCGGATTGAGGAAGCGCTCGAACAGCAGGCCGAACTTGATCGGATCGAGGTCGGTGATGGTCAGCGCCCACGCCACCAGCGAGCCGGCGCCGGAGCCGCGGCCTGGCCCGACCGGGATGCCGTGCGCCTTCGCCCATTTGATGAAGTCGGACACGATCAGGAAGTAGCCGGCGTATTTCATGCGCATGATGACGTCGAGTTCGAACGCCAGGCGCTTGTTGTAGTCCTCTTCGCTCGTGCCCTGCGACAGTCCATGGACGCGCAGGCGGTTGGCGAGGCCCTCTTCCGCCTGCCGCTTCAATTCGGCCGCTTCCACCGAAGCGGCATCCGAGCTTGCGGCGGCGCCCACCGTGAAGAACGGCAGGATCGGCTTGCGCGTCATCGGGCGGAACGAGCAGCGCTCGGCGATCTCCACCGTCGAGGCCAGCGCCTCCGGAATGTCGGCGAACAGCACCGCCATCTCGGCGCGGGTCTTGAAGCGGTGATCGGGGGTGAGCTGCTCGCGGTCGGTCTCGGCAATCAGCCGCCCGCCGGCGATGCACAGAAGCGCGTCATGCGCCTCGTAATCGTCGGTCGCGGCGAAATACGGCTCGTTGGTCGCAACCAGCGGCAGGCCCTTCGCATAGGCGATGTCGATCAGGCCGCTCTCGACGCGTCGCTCCTTGTCGGTGTTGTGGCGCTGCAATTCGACGTAAAGGCGGTCGCCGAACAGGCTGGCGAGACGCTCGCAGCGCAACGCGGCAATTTCGGCCTGCCCGGTCGCAAGCGCCAGCGAGACCGGGCCGTCCGGACCGCCGGTGAGCGCGATCAGTCCCTCGGTCTCGCCCTCGAGCCAGTCGAACTTGATGTGCGAGGCATGGGTGTCGGGCGTCTCCAGGAACGCCCGCGAGTTCAGGCGCATCAGGCTGCGATAGCCGCGCTCCTGCGCCGCCAGCAGCACCACGCGCGACGGCCCCATCGCATTGCGCGCATTCGGATCCTGGTCGCCGAAATCGATTGCGAGCTCGCAGCCGACGATCGGCTGGATGCCGGAACCCGCCATCTTGTCGGAGAACTCCAGCGCCCCGAACATGTTGTCGGTGTCGGTCAGCGCCAGCGCCGGCTGGTGGTCTTTCTTCGCAAGCTCGGCGAGCTTGGCGATCTTGATCGAGCCCTTGAGCAGCGAATAGGCCGAGTGAACGTGAAGGTGGACAAATCCGGCGCTCGGCATGGTCGCGTGACGGCCTCTTGCAGATGAGATGGAGCGGTCGCCCGCTCCTGGGGCATGCACCCATCCGGCCGACTCGCCTCACAATGGTGGGGCGTCACTGCGCCAGAGTCCACGGCGGAGCGGCCGATCGGCCCCGTCGTCCGGCTTTTCCCCAGGGGCACGGAAAGGGGCCCGCATCATCAAAGCTGCGGAATCACCTGGGCCCAGATTGCGATCATCCCCACGAACAGCGTGATCGACGCCAGTGCTGCGGCTTCTTCCACGAAAATCTTGAACATGGCCTGCTCCCGTGTTGGAACGTATGAAGAACATTGTTCTCATTTCGTTCTCGGGAGTCAAGTCGACTGAGCCATCCCGACATGGAATGGTTAACTCGCTGAATTCGAACAACAAAAAAGCCCCGGCCGATGGCCGGGGCTTTCGACAACCGCTCGAAGAAGAGCGATCAGTCTTAGTCTTTTGCTCAGTACCGGCCGATCATCGGGCCGCCGAACTTGTAGTTCAGGCGGACGAGGCCCATGTCGACGTCCTGGCTGACGTGGACCGGCAGAACACCGCCGAAGCCAGTCAGGTTCCGATCATTGCCACCCAGGAAGATATGGTCGTACTCGACGCCCACCGACCAGTTCGGAGCGAAGCCGAACTCGAGGCCTGCGCCGACCGTGCCGCCCCAACGGGTGTCGTTGGCGGAAGCAACCGACACGCCGGCGAGGGAGGCGTCGTACTTGGTGCCGACTACAGCCGCACCGCCCTTCACGTAGAGCAGCACGTTGTTCCAGGCGTAGCCGACCTGGCCCGTGATCAGACCGAACGAATCGATCTTGGTGTTGTTGCTGAAGCCGGAGATCGCGCCGACGTGGCTGCCGGAGAAGTCGGCCCAGTTGCCCTGGCCTTCCACGCCGAACACGAACTGGCCGGACTGCCAGCGATAGCCGATCTGGCCACCGACCGTGCCGCCGGTCGCGTCGTGCGAACCATCACGGCCGAAGCCGACCACATCCCAGTCCGCATGCGCCGAACCGCCACCGCCGTTGATGCCGATGTAGAAGCCGCTCCAGTCGTAAACCGCGGCGATCGCCGCCGGCGGAGCCTTCGTGTAAGGCCGCGCCGCGAGATCAGCAGCCACCGCCGGCGCAGCCGCGCCGAGCGCGATGAGGCTGACAGCGGCGAGCAACAAATTCTTCTTCATTTGATTCCCGTTCCAGTTTCTTCAGTAGGCCCCCGGGCCGTGGCTCGGTCATAACAGTGATCGACGGAATTGCTGTAACCACGACGCAACAGTTGGCGCCAAAGGCCCGCGCTACGTTAATGAACGTTTAGCAGAGCGCGCTGGAGACCCTTTGAAACAAGGGTTTTCTGTAGTTCCAATGTCGACTACACGACATATGCTGCACGTACGCGTAACAACGCCGCGCGCACATTCGCGTGATTGGAGAATCGAGATGAGCGCACGAACCGCTCTCCCCATTGTCGCCACATTTTCGCTCGCCCTCGCCACATTTGCGCTGTCGTTGAGCGCAAGTTCGCCGGCGCGCGCATTCGGGACGCATCATCCCTTCTGCCTCACCGGAGATGAATGGCCCGGGCTGAGCAATTGCAGGTTCGATACTTACGCGCAGTGTCAGGCGAGCGCGTCGGGCCGCGCGCTGACCTGCATCGCCAATCCCTTCTTCAAAGGCGAGAGCGATGATCCCTACGCCTATCAGAATCGTCCGCGCGCGCCGACGCCGGGCTATTTCCTGCCGCGCTGACATGCGCTGCGGCTGCCTCGCATTCGTCGTGATTGGCCTGCTCTTCGCGGGCGGGTCAGCACGCGCCCAGACCTACGATCCGCGCTACCCGGTCTGCATGCAGATCTACGGCCCCGTCGGCTATTTCGACTGCCGCTACGGCTCGCTCGAGCAGTGCAAGTACCTCGCCGTCGGCCGTTCGGCGAGCTGTGTCGTGAACCCGTACTTCGTGCCGACGAAGCCCGCCCGCCGGTCGAAGCGCGTAAACTAGGGGTGGCACAGGCGGGACGCTGATATGCAGCCCGCCCCACATCACGGCTCCGGTGTTGACGCCGAACGATCCCGGGTTAAGTACGACGAACAAATCTTGCAGGGATGGCGACGTTCGCTGGGCTGGTTCCCGTTGACGCCACCTCTGCAGGACACATGACGCCCTCGCATCAAGCGACCTCGCCGCGCGCGAATTCATCAGCGACCTCGGCACCCCCTCACCTCGCCATCGTTCTGTTCTCGCTTGCGATGGGCGGCTTTGCGATCGGAACCACCGAATTCGCATCGATGAGCCTGCTGCCGTTTTTCGCCGCCGATCTCGGCATCGACGAGCCGATGGCAGGTCACGCGATCAGTGCCTATGCCCTCGGCGTCGTGTTGGGCGCGCCGCTGATCGCTGTGCTCGGCGCCCGGTTCGCGCGGCGCACGCAGCTGCTGGCGCTGATGGCCGTGTTCGCACTCGGCAATGCGCTCACTGCGCTCGCACCGACCTATGGCTCGATGATCGCGGCCCGCTTTCTCTCCGGATTGCCCCACGGCGCCTATTTCGGCATCGCTGCGCTGGTGGCAACCTCGCTCGTTCCCCAACATCGTCGCTCGCAGGTGGTCGGCCAGGTGATGCTCGGCCTGACCACGGCCACGATTATCGGCGTGCCGCTGGCCAATCTGATCGGGCAGGCGGTCGGCTGGCGCGCCAGCTTCGGCCTGGTGTCGGTGCTGGCGCTGCTCACGATCCTCCTCTGCGCCCTGTTCGCGCCGCGCGACCGGGCCGGCAGCTCCGATCCGTTGCGCGAGCTCGGCGCGCTCAGAAGCGGACGCGTCTGGATCACGCTGGCGATCGGCGCCATCGGCTTCGGCGGCATGTTCGCCGTCTACACCTATCTTGCGACGACGCTGATCGAGGTCACCAGGGTCAGCCCTGCGGTCATCCCGTTCTTCCTCGCGGTGTTCGGCATCGGAGCCACGCTCGGCAATCTGGTCGTGCCGCGCTTCGCCGACCGCGCCTTGATGCCGACCGCGGGCGCCATCCTGCTGTTCGCCGCGGTTGCGCTGCTGGTCTTTCCGCTCGCCGCCGGCAATCCCTGGCTGCTGGCGGCGGACGTCTTCGCGATCGGCGCCAGCGTCTCGCTCGGTGCCGTCCTGCAGACGCGGCTGATGGACGTCGCGGGCGATGCGCAGGCGCTCGCCGCCGCGCTGAACCACTCGGCGTTCAACACCGCCAATGCGCTCGGTCCGTTCCTCGGCGGTATCGCCATTCGCGAAGGCCTGGGTTGGACTTCCACCGGTCCCGTCGGCGCGGTGCTTGCGCTGCTCGGCTTCCTGATCTGGATCGTCGCGTGGCGCGCCGGACCGGTGTCGGCCGGGATCACCCCGGGACGCAACGCGGCTCGAGACGACAACGCTCCGGCGAGACCAGCGCCGCCGCTGGCGCCTGATCACCGAAGCCGTTCGGATGCCGCCAGGGATCGAGTGGCGTAGCGGTCGCGTCCGTTCAGCTTTGCCAGGGCGTGTTGCGGATGCGTGTACACGCGTTCGGTTTGCGAAAGCCGGGGTCGTGATGTTCGATGTAGTCGAAATTGACCGTTCCAAACGTCGTCTGCGGCTTCTTCAGCGCTGAGCAGGTCTGCACCTTCAAGAATTCGTTCTTGAAGTCCCCGCGCGGAAACGCAGTGATCACCTGCTCGCGCTGTTCGGGCGTGTAGTCGTCAAAGCCGACTCCCACGACATCCACCAGGACGCCCGCGTTGGTGAGAGCGATCTCCGGCCGCATATACTGCGGAATGCCGGGCGTCGTGTGCAGCGCGATCGCCTCCCACACCAAGTCCGCTTGCGGCTCGGCAATGCCGCGTGCGCGCAGAAAGTCCCGCGCGGCGTCGGCACCATCGACCTCAAACCGCTTGGTCTCCGTGTGATAGTGATCCACGAGACCGAGGTCGTGAAACAGCGCCGCCACGTAAAGCAGCTCGGAATCAAATTTCAGCTTCTGGCGCAGCCCCTTCATCGCGCCGAACACGTAGACGCGAACCGAGTGGTTGAACAACATCTCGTCTTCGTACTGGCGCACCAGCTCGGCGGCCTCGCGTGCCAGCTGGCTGTCGGGAATTTTGACGCCGGAAATCACGCTTGTCATTTTCGAGCTCCTGCTCCCTTTCGGCCGATGCCGTTCGCAATCAGGCGGCCTTCTCAAGAACCGCTTGCGGCGTATTTCGGAAGCTGATCGACATGCGATTGTACGCATTCATCAGGCTGATGGCGATCGTGAGATCAACCAGCTCGCGCTCGCTGAAGACCTTGCGGGCGGCTTGATAGGCCTCATCCGGAACATTGGTCTCGGCAACGCGGGTGACAGTCTCGGCCCATGCAAGCGCGGCGCGCTCCCGTTCGTCGAACAGACCGCCGGCCTCGGCCCAAGCCTGGACCAGCGCGAGCTTTTCGATCTTGACGCCACTCTTGATCAGATCGCGCGTGTGCATGTCGAGGCAATAGGCGCAGTTGTTGATTTGCGAGATCCGCAGGTAAGCGAGGTTCACCAGCGTCGTGGGGAGCCCGCTCTGCATGACGTAGCCGTAAACGCCGCCCAGCGCCTTGGCGCCGGCCGGCGCGACGTGATTGTAGTTGAGGCGTTCACTCATCTGCATTCTCCTTCATGATCCGACGGGATGAAGCGCTCCCTTGCCCCTTAGGTGGCCTCGCCGTGGTTCACAAAAAAGCACCAAGAATGCACTAAACTCGTGTACCACGGGGACATGAGCAACCCGCTGCGCCTGGAGCTCGATCGATCTGCGAAGACCCCGCTGGCGGAGCAGATCCACAGGGGGATCAAAATCGCCATCGAGAGCGCCGTGCTCGCCCCGGGCGCGCGCCTGCCCTCCTGGCAGGACCTGGCGGCCCAGCTTGGCGTCGCACGTGGCACCGTACGCTCCGCGTATGAGAAGCTCTCATCCGCCCAATTGATCGTTGCATCCCGCGCGACCGGGACGCGTGTCGTGGACCGGCCCTCCGTTCCCATTCGGCAGGACAAGGCTCCGGACCCCGGCTCCTTCATGGAGATGTATCAGGAGCTCACCGCCGGGCCGGCGATCTTCCAGATGGGCGTGCCGGCGCAGGAGACGCTTCCCGCAACGCTGCTGGCGAGGGTGCGCGCGCAGGCCGTTCGTGCGGAACTGAGCGCGCCGGCGATCTATCCCGATCCGCGCGGCGAGCTGGCGTTACGGCGCGAGATCGCGGCCTACCTTGCGCTGGCGCGCGGGATCGAATGCGCACCATCCCAGATCATCATCACCGCCGGTTTCAGCGGCGGCCTCGGATTGGCGCTGCGCGTCCTCAGCCTCGAGCCAAGGAAGAAAGTCTGGGTCGAGAATCCCGGGTTTCCGTTCACCCGGCGCGGTCTCGGGCTTGCGCAATTGTCGATCGCGCCAATCCCGGTTGATGCCGATGGCATCAATGTCGCCTACGGCCTGCAGCATGCCCCTGGCGCGGCGCTCGCCGTCGTGACGCCGGGGCAGCAGGCGCCGCTCGGCGCGACATTATCGCTGGCAAGGCGCGCGCGGCTGCTCGACTGGGCTGAGCAAAGCAAGGCGTGGGTGATCGAGGACGACTATTTGAGCGAACTCCAGCTCAAGGGCCGGGCCACCCCCGCGCTTGCCGCGCTAGACCGCGCCGGCCGCGTCATTCACATCGGCTCCTTCAGCAAAACCGTGACCCCTGCCCTGCGGCTGGGCTTCGTCGTTGCGCCGGCTTCCCTGGCGTCGCGATTTGCCGAAGCTGCGGCATGCCTCGCGCCGGCGCCAGGCCCCGCGGTGCAGCTCGCAACCGCCGACTTCATGCGCGAGGGCCATTACCTCAGGCATCTTCGACGCACGAAGCGGGCCTACGCTGCGCAAGGCGATGCGTTGCTGAAATGCCTTCGCCCGCGCACCGCAGACGTGACGCTCGCCGGCTTGGCAGCGGTCTTGCGGTTGCCGGATGGAGCCCCCGACCTCGCGATCGCCCGGGAAGCAACCTTACTCGGTCTGGCGCCCACGCCACTATCGCTCTGGTACGCGTCGAAGGGCTCAGTGCGCCCGGGTCTCCTGCTGGGCGTCGCGACATCCCCGCTCAAGAAAATCGAGGCGTCGTGCGAGCGGCTGCTTCAGCTCATTGACCGCTCGACGTGATTGGACATCAGTCGCCTTACCTGGCCATCGTGACGATCAAGGGTCCGCTCCGCGTGGCGACCACGGTGTGCTCGTATTGCACGGTCGGCGCCTCGGGGCTGCTGTAGAGCGTCCATGGGTCATCACCGTCCTGGGCCCACTCGGCCCCCAACGACAGGAACGGCTCCACAGTGAACACCAGGCCCTCGCTCATGACGCGGCGCTCGGAGCGATCCGGCCATGTTGCAATCTCGGTCGGCTCCTCATGGAGCGACAGACCGACACCGTGACTGGCGAGGTTGCGCACCAGGCTGTAGCCGTTCTTGCGTGCAAACGTCCCGATGGCTTGACCAATGCCGGCGATCGGCTTGCCGGCTCCAACCTGACGCAGCCCGGTCCACATCGCCCGCCGGCCGTCCCGGCAAAGTCGCTCGATGACGCGGGATACCGGCGGAACGGCGAAGGAGGCCCCGGTATCCGCGAAGAAGCCGTTCTTCTCGGCCGACACGTCGATGTTGACGAGGTCGCCGGGCGCGATCCGTCGCTCGCCCGGGATGCCGTGCGCGATCTCCTCGTTCACGCTGATGCAGGTCGCTCCGGGGAAGTTGTAGGCCAGCTCCGGAGCCGAACGCGCTCCGGCAGCCTCCAGCAGCTGTCGCCCGATCCGGTCCAGCTCGGAGGTGGTCATGCCCGGCTCGAGCGCCTTGCCCATCGCCTCCAAGGTATTGGCAACGATGCGCCCGATCTCTTTCAGGCGAGTGAGGTCGTCGTCGTCTGAGATCGTCATGCCATGCTCTTCCGAAAGCTCGGGCATAGCGTTTGTGCAGGCGGCTTGCAAACGCGGGGCGCGCGCAAGGGCTCGCAAGGTGTCTTGGCGAAGCCGGGTGAAATTGCGTTTGAGGATATTGACTATCATCCCGACGCGCTACCGAAAGTTGTACAGGAACGGATCGTCGTATAGTCTCCTCACCGTTTCGCGCCTGTGGTCCGATCAGCTCATGCTTGCCCACATTTTGCTCCTCCTGGTCTCGCTGTTGCTTCCGGGCGCATCACGCGCGGAAGCGCCTCCGGTCGAGAAAGCCGGCTTCGCCTCCAGGCTCACGATCTATCTCGCCAAGGGACCGCCGGACGCGTGCGGGCCGGGCTGCGACCGCTGGATCGCGATCGAGGGCGAGATTGATCGGGACGCTGCACCGCGCATCCGCCGCTTCCTTGCCGGCGTCAAGGACTCGCAACGTCCGATCTATCTCCATTCGCCTGGCGGCAATGTGGAACAGTCCTACGTGATCGCGCGGTTGCTGCGCAGCCGCAAGGCGATCGCCCGGGTCGGCCGGACCACCGCGACGGCCTGCGCCGCGGGCACGCAGGTTGACGCTGCGTGCCTGAAGATCAAGAACGCGAGCGGCGAGGTCGAGGCCGAACTCACCACGTCCCGCGCCATGTGCAACTCGGCCTGCGGATACCTGTTTCTTGGGGCAACCTCGCGCAAGGTCGCGCCCGACGCAGCGCTCGCGGTCCATAATTCGAGGCTGGTTCTCGCCTTCCACGGGCACCCGGCTCCGGAGGCGGTCGCCGAATACAGGCGGCGCCGGATCTTGTCGGCCGATCGCGATCGCGCCGCCTTCATCACGGCGATGGGGATCAGCGGCGAGCTCGACGCTCTCATCCGCACGGTGAAGTTCGAAAGCCTGCATGTGCTGACGCGATCGGAGCTCTATCAGTTTGGAATCGACACGCGACCGCTGGTCGAGACGACGTGGAAGCTGGAGAAGGAAGCTCGGCCGTTCGTCCGCAAGATCGCGACGATGAAAAAGGAGAACGGCTCTTCGTTCCGAACGATGGAGTGGCGACTGTCCTGCGAAGGCGGCCAGCGCGTGCCGCTGGCATTCTTCGGCGAGATCGACGAGACGACCACCGGCAAGAGCACGATCCTGATGACGGCGGACGCCGACGCGGACATGACCGCCGGAGGGCCTGCGCCACGCCTCGGCAAGTACGAGGTCTGGCGCGGCAGCATCGACGCCGACATGGTCAAGGCGATCCTGGCGTCCCGCGCCCTGCACGTCCGCGAGATCACGCCGATGCCGGACGACAAGACGAACGTCACGAGATTCGACATCGACCTGACGGGCCTCGCGTCAGTCTGGACACAGCTCACGGCGGCGTGCGCGTCGGCGACGACAAGCGCAAGGACCCCTTGGCAGGCAATGCCTCGGCAGGCAGGTCCCTGGCAGGCGTCTCATTGGCCCGGAAGCCCCTGGACACCCCTCGCCCCGCCGAGCCCCGGCGCAGCGCCTTCGGCCGTCGCGCCGTCGCAGGCCCAAGGGGCGCAGTGACCGACGGCGTCCTCAACCCTCGTCGAGCAGATTGCGAACCTTGGCGGCGAGGTCTTCGATCGCAAACGGCTTGGAAAGCAGATGCTTGCCGGCATCGAGCATGCCGTTGTGAACGATGGCGTTGCGCGTGTAGCCGGTGGTGAACAGCACCTTCAGATCCGGATGTCGCTTCGACAGCTCGGTCGCAAGCTCGGCGCCGGTCATGTCGGGCATGACGACGTCGGTGAACAACAGGTCCGGAACGAAACCATTTTCGATCGTCCTGATCGCCTCCTTGGCGCTCGCGGCTTCGATGACCGTATAGCCGAGCTCGCGCAGGCTTTCGGACGAGATGCCGCGAACGCGTTCGTCGTCCTCGACGACGAGAATGGTCTCGCTCTGCAGGCTTGCGCCGGGATGTGTCACGCCTTGCGACGGACTTGAGGCGGCCTCCTCGCCCGCGAAGCGCGGAAGATAGATCTTCACGGTCGTGCCGACATCGACTTCCGAGTAGATTTTGACGTGGCCGCCCGACTGCCGCACGAAGCCGTAGACCTGACTGAGGCCGAGGCCGGTGCCCTTGCCCACGACCTTGGTCGTGAAGAACGGATCGAAGACCTTTCCCAGCACGTCGGCCGGAATTCCCGTACCGTTGTCCGTCACGGCAACGAGAACATACTGACCGGGCGACAACGCGTATTCGCGGGCATATTTCCGGTCGATCGAGGCATTGCTGGTTTCTATCGTCAGCCTGCCGCCCTTCGGCATGGCATCGCGCGCATTGACCGCGAGATTGATGACGGCGCTCTCCAGCTGCGCCGGGTCCGCCTTGACGCGCCAAAGGCCGGCCGCAAGGACCGTCTCGAGCCGGACGAGCTCGCCGAGCGACCGCTCGAGCAGTTCGCTCATCCCGCCGACCATCTTGTTGAGGTCCACGACCTCCGGTGCCAATGGCTGCTGGCGCGAGAACGCGAGCAGTCTTTGCGTCAGGGTGGCCGCGCGGTTGGCGCCATCGATCGCACCCTCGATGAAGCGATCGATGTTGACCTCTCCCTTGCCGAGCCGCCGCTTGGCGAGATTCAGGCTGCCCAGAATCACGGCCAGCATGTTGTTGAAGTCGTGGGCGATCCCGCCGGTCAACTGACCGACGGCTTCCATCTTCTGGGATTGCCGCAGCTGCTCTTCGGCCTTCATGCGCTCGGCGATTTCATCGGCGACCCGCTGCTCCAGTTCGGCATTGAGCGCCTCGAGCCGGGTCAGGAGCCGGGCGTTGTCGATCGCCGTGGCGGCGTGGCCGGCAATCCCGAGCAACGCGGCCTCATGCTCGGCCTGGAATTGACCCGTCTCGGCATGACCGAAGAAAAGTCCCCCGAGCACCTCTCCCGTCCGCGAGATCACCGGGACCGCCAGATAGGATCGAACCGGAAGATGCCCCTCGGGCATGCCCTTCCGCGGCGCGTTTTTGCCATAGCGCGGGTCCTGCAGGATATCGTCGGACCTCACCACGCCGGTGCCTTTGAACGTCGGCTCGAACACGGCGGTATTGCGCGGCATCGGGAAGTTCTCGAAAGCGGATCGCGGCACGCCGGACAACGAATACAGCATGTAGCTGCCGCCATCGGGCGTGAGAACGTTGTAGAAGAAGGCGCCGAACTGGGCTCCCGTCAGCTGGACGCCGGCATCGGTGACGATCTGAACGATCGTATCCAGATCGCGTTCGCGCGCGACCGAAGCGCCGGTGTCGTTCAGTATTCGAAGGTGACGCTCGGTCTTCTTTCGCGCGGTGATATCCAGCACTGTCCCGATGAATCGAACAGCCTGGCCGTCCGAAAAGATGGCTTCACCGGTCGCGGCAATCCAGCGCTCGACACCATCCTCGATACCGACGGTGCGGTACTCGATGTTGTAACTCGTCGGAGCTTGCGCATCGAGCGCCGCCGATACGGCTTCGTGAGCGCGTTGCCTGTCGTCGGGATGAAGGCCCTTGAGGAAGGCCCCTTCATAGCTGACCTCGGCGTCCGGCGGGAGACCGAACACCTCCTTGCAGCGGATGTCCCATCGCAGGACGTCGTTGACCGGATCATAATCCCAGGTGCCGATGCCGGCCGCCTTGTTGGCGAGGACCAGCCGTTCGGCGGCTTCCCGGGCAGCCTGTTCCGACCGAACGCGCTCAATATGCGCCCATGATCGCTCGGTCACCTCGGTGAGCAGGGCAAGTTCACGCGACGTCCACCAATGCGGACCCCGATGATGGATCGCCATCAAGGCGGTGAGCTGCCCTTCCTTGACCAGGGGCATGCAAATCGTCGAGCCGATCCCGATGCTCTGGAACGTGGCAGCTTCGTGCGGCGCGATCTCCTTCAGATTGTCGTTGATGATGAGTGGCCGGCCGGCGCCCAGTTCTCGCACCGCCTTCATGCCGAAATCAGCCAGGCTGTAGTGGCCGAGGATGTGCATCGCACCGGGTGCGGCCCAATCCCCGCGAATGGTGAAGCCGTCCTGATCGGGATCCATGTCGGCATAGGCGCAATTGGACACGCCGAGATGCTCACCCAGCATCCTGGTCGTCACCGCCATCACCCCGTCTGCATCGCGGGTCGTGGCCGTCTCCTTGTTGAGCGCGTCCAGGAAGAGCAGCCGGGCTTCGTTCTCCCGCACGGCCGTCTCCGCACGGCGACGCTCGACCGCGGTGCGCGTGCGCTCGGCAACGTCGCGGATGAGCTCCAGCTCTCCGGGGCTCCATTCGCGCGGCGCGGCGTTGTTGAGGTACAACAGCGCCACGACCCCATCGGGCTCGGAGATCGGCATGTTGACGAGCGCGCGCGCAGAGATGGCCTCGAGCGCCCGGGCACGGTCGCCGACGCGTGGGTCTTTCTCCGCATCGGCACAGATGACGGTCTCGCCGCGCTTCAGATCCTCGATGTAGCTGCCGTAGTCGCGAAAGCGCAGCACCCCTGCAAGGCTCGAGATGCCCGGCGCATTCCAGTCGCGCGCGATGGTGATGGTTTCGTCCGACGTGTTGACCGTGCCGTAACCTGCCCTGCTTACGTTCAGGCTACGACCAAGCAGTTCTGCGGCTGCATAGGCGAGATCGTCGGGATTGCTGATTTCTCGGATGTAATCGCCGAGTGTGGCCAGGACGGAATTGCGATCGGCCGAGTAGACCCCGGTCGCTGTCGTCATGGACTTCCCCTGCCACTTTCCTGGCTCTCCGAGGAGCCAATGAATCGATTTTCACACGGCCATTCGCTGCAGAGCGTGCCCCACCGACCGTTGAGTAACGCCGGCAAGTCGCGCGAGCTGTCTGCCCGTTAACCGCACGATTGCATTTAGGTTCCCGCCATGATTCCGACTACCGGTGCCGCGTGGCCGGCACGGCTCCGCCGGCTGCCTCGGTTGACGCAGGACTGGCCGCAGCGTCCGGGCTGGCGATCGTCGATCGATCTCCTTCACACCGAGACCGCGACGAGGATTGGCCTCAACGCAATGCGACCTGAGGCCGTTGCTCGATGCCGACTCGCTTGGGCGCGGCTCGTCGGACGTCAGAGCTTGGGTGGCGCGTCTTCATGGCGGCAGGAGAGCGACGGCCGTATCGATCGCGTCGCTGAGCTCCGGAGACCGCATGAAAACAAAGCGCGAGGTCACCGGAATTTCGGCGTCATCCCTGCCGTCCTGGCCGATCAGAATCAATCCGGCCCCGCCATTTGCCACGTTGAGAACCACCTGCTCTCCGTTCCACGTCTTGATTGGCTTCATTCCAACGATGAGAAATTCACCCATGGGCTGATCGAAGTATTGAAGGCGCAATTGCGGACCGACCTCAGCTGCCGCAAGTTCAAAGCCGAGTTGCTGCCCGCGCGTAGATGACAGCCAGAGGCACGCGGTCGGTGCCAAAGCCAAGCTCGACCGCGGATGCCATCACAAGCTCAACCCTCGTCCTGCTGAAACTGATCTTGAAGGTCGGTCGAGCCAGAACTTCCGCGGCCAGCACCGAGCTTCAGTTGGTCCTGTAAGACGTCGAAAGCCGAGCATTGTCCCTACCCTTGGGCGTGAACTGAAACAGGGAAGCGGCACAGAGCAATGCAACAATCAGGCAATGGCTGCCCTGCGTTCGGATAGCGAGTTCGTGTGGGCGACCCGCCTGTCGAATTGCACATGTCGAAGATCGCTTGTTGCAAAGTTCGACCGAAAGAACGTCAACGGGAAGAACGGAGGCCTATGAAAGACGTCGTCCGACCGAGCTGAAAAGGGGGCCGGAGGCGGGGCGCATTGGCACAAGCATTCCAATTTCAAAATGAACGGGCGGTAGTCCGTAAGCCCGATCGCCCGCCGCATCAGTTCGAAACCGGAATGACGTGGCTGAAGCGTAGCACCACGAGTCCGTCGGTTCAATTTTCAGCTACGCCCGCCAGCGGGCATTGCGGCCGCTCGGCCCTGAGGCTGCCAGTGACGATGCGAATCCATCCGCCGAGAAGACGCAGAGTTGCTTCCGCTTGCGAAGTCTGAACCAGGATCAAGCCGCCGAAGACAAACTTGCATCGAGATCGAACGGGAGGTTCGCTCCTCAAACGTTGCTCGATACATGCCTCTTGGACAGTTTACACAACTAAGGAGGTATCCCATGCCGATCGTCCAATTTACTCGCTTCAAGACCGACAAGGTCGAGGAAATGGTCCAGATCATCAGGCAGGCAAAGAAAATCTTTGAAAAACATGGTGCCGAATTTCTTCGGCTCTCCCGCTTCCATACCGGCCCCTGGGCAGGAGAGCTGCTGGTTTCAACGCGCTACGCCAATTGGGAAGTTTACGGCAAAGTGCAGGAGGCCGTGGCAAAGGACCCGGAGTTTGCGCAGGTGCAGGCTGAGGGAATGAAGATTGCCCAACTACAGGCCCGTAACATCGCCGTTAGCATCGATCTCTAGTCGGGGCGCCGCTCCGTAAACAAGCGCGGAGGCCGCTGGACATATGCCGGCGGCCTTCCCAATCTGATCACAGCGCTTCCGGCCATTTTCAGAAGTGCCGCCGGCTGATGCTGGCCGGTCAGGCTCGCGATCATCCGCCGAATGGGTGGCGGCACGATACCGGGCGCGAGTGTGCGCCCGTGCCTTCGGGGCGTATGCTCGGTCTTACTGAAACGCAGCGCGCGGGCCAGCGCGTCGATGGCCTTGGCCTTCGCGTCCTGCCTACACCGGCGTATAGATCACGAGCTTCAGCGCGGGATCATCGTTGGCCTGAAAGCTGGTGTGCTCGAACCGGAGCACGCCCTTGCTCGGATGGTTCATGGTCTTGAGGCCCGAGGCAGTGCTGCGGATCTCGTGCGCTTCCCACCATTTGACGAATTCCGGGCTGCCCTGGCGCAGCCGCGCGAGCAGCTCGGTGAAGGCGGGATCGCCGGCCCAGACGTCGTGGGTGGCACGAAACATCGCGACCATGCTCTTGGCCACATCGGTCCAGCCTGCGCCGTAGAACTTTCGCGTCTGCTTGTTCGTCAGTACGAGGAGCAGCGTGTTGCGGTCCCGTTCAGGCAATTGCCCAAAGCCAAAGATCTCCTCGGCCGCCGCATTCCAGGCCAGCACGTCCCAGCGGCGCCCGGTGACGTAGGCCGGCTGCGCCAGGCTCTCGATCATCCGCCGGATCGGCGGCGGCACGATCTCGGGCACGAAGGCGGCCCTCACGCCATCGCGCGCCAGCGCCTTCAGATGCGCGTGCTCGGCCTTGCTGAGTCGCAACGCGCGCGCCAGCGCATCGACGGTGGTGACCGAAGGGCTGACGGTGCGGCCCTGCTCGAGGCGGATGTACCAGTCGACGCCGATGCCGGCGAGTTGCGCGACCTCCTCACGCCGCAGCCCTGCGGTGCGCCGGCGGCGGCCCGCCGGAAGCCCGACGCTCCTCGGCGAGAGCTTCTCGCGGCGGGAGCGGAGGAAATCGCCGAATTCGACGCGGCGTGGGTCGGCCATTGCTGTCGCTCCCGCGATGGAGGGTCCCTGGAATACTAGGATAATACCAGGCCTTCTTGGCGCATCCAAGGCGGTCCATATCGGCTTCACCCGACCTTGAGGTGAACATCATGAAAGCTGCCGTGCTCAAATCCTTCGGTTCGCCACTGGCGATCGAGAATGTCTCCGAACCGGTGCTCGGCACCGGCGAGGTCATCGTCGATGTCGTCGCCACGCGCGTGCTGTCCTACATGAACGAGGTCTTCGACGGGACGCGCAATTACGCGCTCGACCTGCCGATCATCCCGGGCCCCGGCGGCATTGGCCGCGTGCGCGCGATCGGCCCCGATGCCACCAGGCTTGCCGTCGGCGACTGGGTGTTCTGCGATCCGACCGTGCGTTCGCGCGACGACGCCCTTGCGCCCGACATCGCGCTGCAGGGGCTGACCGCTGCCGGCGCCGGCGGCATGCGCCTGCAACAGCATTTTCGCCACGGCTCGTTTGCCGAGCAGATGCGGGTGCCGACCGAGAACGTCAAACGGATCGGCACGATCACGTCCGAGGACGCGACGCAATGGTGCGCACTCGGCACGCTGCTCGTGCCCTATGGCGGCTTCCTTGCCGCCAAGCTGCAAGCAGGCGAGACCGTGCTGGTGAGCGGAGCCACCGGCAATTTCGGCAGCGCAGCCGTCTCGGTCGCACTCGCGATGGGCGCGGCCTGCGTGGTCGCGCCCGGCCGCAATGAAAAGGTCCTGGCCGATCTCGTCCGCCGCTTCGGCGCCCGGGTGAAGCCGGTCAGGCTCACGGGCGTTGAGGACGACGACCGCGACGCGATGAAGCGCGCAGCATCGGGCCCGATCGACTGCGTGTTCGACATCATGCCGCCTTCCGTGAGCACCAATGTGGTGCGCGCGGCGGTCATGACGGTGCGCGCTTACGGCCGCGTCGTGCTGATGGGCGGTGTCGGCATGGCTGATGGCGCAGGGCTCGACCTCCCCTACCCATGGATCATGCGCAATTGCATCAGCATCCATGGCGTCTGGATGTACCCGCCCGATGCCGCGAGCCGCCTGATCGCGCTGGTGCGCGCCGGGCTGCTCAGGCTGGACGACTATGAGGCCACCGCGTTCGATCTCGACCACGCCAACGCGGCGGTGGAACACGCCGCGGCCAATGGCGGGCCGTTCAAATTGACCGTGATCAGGCCTTGAACCCTCCGGCGGCGGAGCGCCGCCGCCATTTTTTTCGTCAGTTTAGCCAGGCACTTGGCTACTGTGCATGGGGTTGTTTTCGCGTTCTTTTGGCTGCTCCGATGAAGCGAGCCCTACAATCCCGGTGATCTCGCCGCCCAGGCCTTGGTGGCCTGGCAACTTTCCATCGCTCGGGCATAGGCCGGGCGTGCCGTCGTGCGGGCGAGATAGTCCCGCTCGGTCGACCCGGGAACATAGTTGCCGGTTCGCAGGCCGAGCAGGAGGGCGTAGCTCACCGAGATGTCGGCGGCCGTGAATCGGTCGCCGGCGAGATAGGGGCAATCTGCGAGGCGGCGGATAACCAACCCCAGCCGGCTCTCGAACGTCTGGAGTGCCCAGCGGGTCACCCGGGCTTCACGCTCGGCTTCGGGCGCCAGCTGGCGACCGACAATGACGGCGTTCATCGGCCCGGCGAGCCCGGCCTCGCCCAAGTGGAGAAATTGCAGATAGGACGCGAAGGCGGGATCGTCCGGGGCCACGGCAAGCGAACCAGAGCCGTGACGGGCCAGCAGGTATTCCAGAATAGCGATCGACTCGACCATGATCGTCTCGCCATCCTGCAGCGCAGGAATGAAGCCGGCGGGATTGATCGCGAGGAAATCGCGATCAATTTCGGCCGCGAGCAGATCGACCGGGTGCAGCCGATATGCCAACCCTAATTCCTCGAGGAGCCAGACAACACGGAAGCCACGACCTTCGCCATAGACGGTGAGCATGGTTGAGCGTTTCCGGATTGCGTTCGATTATGGGTGCACGACCTATTCGAGCTCGACCACCTGGCCGTTCGACAGCGAGACGCGCCGGTCCATGCGGCCGGCGAGCTCCATGTTGTGGGTCGCGATCAGCATGGAAACCTTGGTTGCCTTGACCAGCTGCATCAGGGCCTGGAAGACGTGGTCCGCGGTGTGCGGATCGAGGTTACCGGTCGGCTCGTCCGCAAACAGCACGCGCGGCGCATTCGCCACGGCACGCGCGATCGCGACGCGCTGCTGCTCGCCGCCGGACAGCTCGGCGGGGCGATGGGTGATGCGGTCGCCGAGGCCGAGATAGCCCAGGATCTCCTTGGCGCGCTTCACGGTCTCGGACTTCTTCAGGCCGCGGATCATCTGCGGCATCATGACGTTCTCCAGCGCCGAGAATTCCGGCAGCAGCCGGTGCGACTGGTAGACGAAGCCGATGTCGGTACGGCGCAGCTGCGTGCGCTCGATGTCCGGCAGCTGCGAGGTCGGCGCGCCCGAGACATAGACCTCACCGGAATCGGGGGCCTCGAGCAGGCCCGCAATGTGCAGCAGTGTCGACTTGCCCGAGCCCGACGGCGCCACCAGCGCGACCGATTGACCGGCCCACAGCGCCAGCTTGGCGCCGTCGAGGATCGTCAGCGGCACCTCGCCCTGCAAGTACTGCCGCTTTATCTCGTGGAGATAAATGACCGGTACATCTTCCCCCTGCTGCTCCATCAGCCCCTCACTCGTACCGCAGCGCTTCGACGGGGTCGAGACGCGCGGCGCGCCACGACGGATAGAGCGTCGCCAGGAACGACAGCGTCAGCGCCATGATGACGACGGCCGTGGTCTCGCCGACGTCGATCTCGGCGGGCAGCTTCGACAGGAAATAGAGCTCCGGCGAGAACAGCTCGGTGCTGGTGAGCCAGGACAGGAATTGCCGGATCGATTCGATGTTGAGGCAGATCACGAGCCCGACGAAGAAGCCGACCAGCGTGCCGACCACGCCGATCGAGGCGCCCGTGATCAGGAAGATGCGCATGATGGAGCCTTGCGAGGCGCCCATGGTGCGCAGGATCGCGATGTCGCTGCCCTTGTCCTTCACCAGCATGATCAGGCCGGAGACGATGTTGAGGGCTGCGACCAGCACGATCATGGTCAGGATCAGGAACATCACGTTGCGCTCGACCTGGAGCGCGTTGAAGAAGGTCGAATTGCGCTGCCGCCAGTCGACCAGGAACACCGGGCGGCCCGCGGCTTCCGTCACCGCCTTGCGGAAGGCGTCGATCTTGTCGGGGTTGGTGGTGAACACCTCGATCGAGGTGACGTCGTTGCTGCGGTTGAAATAGGCCTGCGCCTCCGCGAGCGGCATGAATACGAAACCAAGATCGTATTCGGACATGCCGATCTCGAACACGGCGACGATCTTGTACGGCTTGATGCGCGGCGTCGTGCCCATCGGGGTGACCGCGCCCTTCGGCGCCACCAGCGTCACGCTGTCGCCGGCATGCAGCGACAGCTGGTCGGCGAGCCGCCGCCCGATCGCAACGCCCTGCCCCTCGTCAAAGCCCTCCAGCGAGCCCTGCTTGATGTTCTTGGCGATCGAGGTGAGGTTGTTGAGGTCGTCGGAGCGGATGCCGCGCACCAGGACGCCCGAAGCGTTCCACGGCGATGATGCCAGCGCCTGGCCGTCGACCACGGGCGCAGCCAGCCGGATGCCCTGGACCTGGCTGATGCGGTCAGCGACGTCCTTCCAGTCGGTCAGCGGCGATTCCAGCGGCTGAACCAGGATATGGCCGTTCAGCCCCAGGATCTTGTCGAGCAGCTCCTTGCGGAAACCGTTCATGACGGCCATCACGATGATCAGCGTCGCCACGCCCAGCATGATGCCGAGAAAGGAGAACCCGGCGATGACCGAGATGAATCCCTCCTTGCGGCGCGCTCGCAAATAGCGCGCCGACAGCATCCACTCGAATGGCGCAAAAGGCGCGGTCTGCACGGTTTCGGTCATGGTCTCATCCATCGCTCGATAATCCCATGATTCGGGGTCAATTGTGGCCGGATTGGCGGCCGCGATATCGCGCGATGAACAATATTCAGCCGACCAGCCGGGCGATCGCGTCGGCAGGCGACATGGTCTCGCGGGCGCCGTCGCTGCGCCGCTTGATCTCGACCTTACCGTCGGCAAGTCCCTTCGGCCCGATCATGATCTGCCAGGGGATTCCGATCAGGTCGGCGGCGGCGAATTTGGCGCCGGCACGCTGGTCGGTGTCGTCGTAGAGCACGTCGACGCCCTTGGCGGTGAGCTCCGCATAGAGCTTTTCACAGGCCGCATCGACCGCGGCATCGCCCTGCTTGAGGTTGAGCACCACGGCGCGGAACGGGGCGACGGCTTCCGGCCATTTGATGCCGGCATCGTCATGGCAGGCCTCGATGATGGCGCCTAGCAGGCGCGAGACGCCGACGCCGTAGGAGCCGCCGTGGATCGGCACATCGACGCCATCGGGGCCGGCCACCAGCGCCTTCATGGGTTCGGAATATTTCGTGCCGAAATAGAAGATCTGGCCGACCTCGATGCCGCGGGTATTAAGCCGCTTCTCCGCCGGCACCTCCTGCTCGAAGCGCGCGGCGTCATGAACGTCTTCCGTCGCCGCATAGACCGACGTCCATTGCTTGATGATCGGTGTCAGGTCGCTCTCGTAGTCGACGTCCTCGCCCGGCACCGGCAAATCGAGCACGTCGCGATTGATGAACACACCGGATTCGCCGGTTTCGGCGAGCACGATGAACTCGTGACTGAGATCGCCGCCGATCGGGCCAGTCTCGGCGCGCATCGGGATCGCCTTCAGCCCCATCCGCGCGAACGTGCGCAAATACGCCACGAACATCTTGTTGTAGGCGACCCGCGCCGCGGCCTCGTTGAGGTCGAACGAATAGGCGTCCTTCATCAGGAACTCGCGGCCACGCATCACGCCGAAGCGCGGACGCTGCTCGTCGCGGAATTTCCATTGGATATGATAGAGATTCAGCGGCAGGTTCTTGTAGGACTTCACATAGGCGCGGAAGATCTCGGTGATCATTTCCTCGTTGGTCGGCCCGTACAGCAGCTCGCGCTTGTGGCGGTCGGCAATACGCAGCATCTCCGGGCCATAGGCATCGTAGCGCCCGCTCTCGCGCCAGAGATCGGCGAGCTGGAGCGTCGGCATCAACACCTCGATCGCGCCGGAGCGGTCCTGCTCCTCGCGCACGATCTGCTCGATCTTCTTGAGCACGCGAAAGCCGAGCGGCAGCCAGGCATAGATGCCGGCGGCCTCCTGCCGGATCATGCCGGCGCGCAGCATCAGCCGATGCGAGACGATCTCCGCCTCTTTCGGGTTTTCCTTCAAGATGGGCAGAAAGAACCGCGACAACCGCATGGCAATACTCTGGGAATCAGTGGTGGGTTGCAGTGAAAGCGGATTGGGAGCGAAAACACAAGTGCAGGAATGAGGAAAAGCCGCTAAGGCGACGGAATTCCTGTCATTTTTCCGTTGGCTTCAGGTTTGACTTGAGCAGCAGCAGGCCCGGCAAAGCCAGCGAGCCTAGGGCGGCGGCACGACGAGTTCGTCCTCCAGCGTGATCTTCTCGAAGTCACTCACCAGCGCGTCGATCCGCACCTGCCAGCGGCCGGCGAAGGGCAGCTCGACCTTGCGAACGTGCCAATAGCCATCCGGCCCCAGCGAGGCGCCCCGTTCCATCGGCTCGATGCCACGCTCGGGCAGGCTCAGCGTCAAAGTCACCTCCTTGGCCTTCAGCAGCGTCCCCTCTCCGGTCATGAGCTGGAGCACGAAGTCGTCCACGCCGGCCTTCCCGGGAGACACCAGCACCTGGAACATCGCCTTGTCGCCGTGGATGTGGATCGCCAGCGGCGTTTCCGGAACGATGGTCCGCGGCGGCGGCGTGAAGCGCCAGCCGGCGACGACGGCGAGGATGGCAAGCGCGATGGCGCATTCCAGCAGGATCGAGCGCTTGAGGGCTGGGGCAGCCATCTCCCCTCGCGCCAGGGCCGGCGTCAGCCGGAACCTGTTGAGCGCGGCGAGCGCAAGCAGCACGGTCGCCAATCCAAGCTTGATCGAGAGGATGAGTCCGTAGCGGGTTTCGACCAGCGCGGACGGCCTTTCAAGCTGGATGATCGCAAGGCCAAGGCCGGTCAACGCCAGCGCGCCAACCGCGAGCGTAGCGATGCGGGAAAAGCGGCTCACGACGAGCGTCGTCGCGGTGGTCGGTTTCGATACAAGCGCGGCGAGCGGAGCGAGGGCCCCAATCCAGAAGGCGACGCCGAGGCCATGAAGAAACATCGCCGGCCTCGTCACGATCTCGGGCTGCGCCGTCGCGGCGTGTCCGGTCATGGCGAGTGACAGGCCGACGCCAGCGAATGCGATTATCGCCAGAGCGCGCGCATACCACGCGCTACGCAGCGCCAATAAAGCGAACAGCATCGCAACGAAGGCGACCAGTAGCGCCGGACCGGCGCTGGTCGCGATCGCGACCTTCCAGGGAGTCGCCGTCACAAGAGCCGCCAGCGGCAGGC
Source organism: Bradyrhizobium sp. 1(2017) (assembly GCF_011602485.2). Taxonomy (NCBI): domain Bacteria; kingdom Pseudomonadati; phylum Pseudomonadota; class Alphaproteobacteria; order Hyphomicrobiales; family Nitrobacteraceae; genus Bradyrhizobium; species Bradyrhizobium sp. 1(2017). The sequence continues at coordinate 4,555,505 of NZ_CP050022.2, forward strand.
CAAGGAGATCAAGACCCAACGCGCCAAGGGACGCCACGGCGCTCGGAAGGCCAATCGCGAGCGCCACGCGCGGGACGGTCATGCCAACCGTCGACCATGCGATCCAGCGCGCAAAGAACACGCCGCCGACCCCGACAAGGAGCCCAAGATAGAGACCGACCCGCGTCAGCCAGATCAGCGCATTCAAACCGCGATCGGCATTTACAGGCGGTTGCGTTCCCGTCGGCATGCCGATCGAGAAGATCACCGATCCCGAGACTGGATGGCCATCCTGCGAAATCACGCGATAGCTGACGACCGCCGTGCCCTGCGGCAGGTCCGGAGGCATCACGACCGAGACCATCTCGCCCGAGGCGCTGACGCGCGCATCGTCTCGCGTCCTGCCTGCGCCATCGATCAGTCGGATCGCGCCCGGCGTCACTGCCTCGTTGAAGCGCAGCTCCACTGCCTTCGGCGCGTTAGCGAGCATGCTGCCGCTCGCCGGCTCGACCGCGACGAGCGCCGCATGCGCCGAGGCGCCGGTCGCGAAGCCGACAACGAGGAGCAGCGTCGCGAGCGCGGCAAGCAGGCGCATCAGGGCTTTGGCAGGAGTTTTACGCCAGGCGCCGGCGACTTGCCCTCATGCGAGTGCCCTGCCCCCTCTGCCGGAATTTCGATCCAGCGGCTGACGCCGGTCTCGCATTCCTGGACGACGGGGAAATACAGCGTCGTGCCCGGCTTGAGCCTATCTGTCAGGACCGTGCGCATGACGAACTCGTCATAGTGCTTGTCCAGCAGCTTGCCGCCGGACCATGCCACCTCCTTGACGCCGGAAGAAAGCTTGTTGCCGTGATAGTCGTACTCGTTGGCATATTTGCCTTCGACGACATCGACGTTCCAGCCCGCCTTCGGCATCGGCTTCACCGCGATCACGCCTTCCGGAATCTGCACCCGGATCCTCACCGTGGGCGAGCCCGCGCAGCCATGCGGCACAGTGAAGACCGCCTTGTACGACGCACCGACTGTGGCTTGCTTGGTCTCGAGCGACACGTGCGCCGCCGCCGGCGAAGCGGCGAGCGCCGCCATCAGGATGAGGCAGGCTCGCTTCGACATGTTCGGTCCCTTCGACATCGTCACTTGATCAGGATCGGAGATTCAATGCTGACATGATCGGCCTCGGAGAGCACAATTCCGAGACCCAGCATCCAGCGACCGGGCGTCAATTGCGCCACCTTCACGTGCCAACTGTCCTCGCCATTGCGCGCGGCCTCGAGGGGCGCGAGCTTCCTGCCGGTCTGCGTATCCACGAGCGTCACCGACACGGCTTTGGCCGTGAGCGGCGTCTCGTCTGTCGTTTCGAGCTGGATCGCGATCTCGACCGGGCCAGCACGGCCCGGCGAGATCGTGACATTGGCCATCGCCTTGTCGGTGTGCAGATGCGTGAAGAAACTGTCGTCGTCGGTCGCCGCCGCAACCGGTGTCGCCGCAATCGCGAGCAGCCCAGCGAGAGCGAGCGCAGGAGCCATAAAGTTTCGACGCGAGGTCATGGGAGGCTTGATCAGTTTCATCACATCTTCATTCCCGAATGATCTGGCATTTTCTTCATGTCCATGTGATCTGAATGCCCAGCACCACCCGGCGCCTGCGCGCCGACGCCCTGGACGTCGAGCGACACGGCGACCTTTCCGGCCTTCTCGAACTGAAGCGTCACCGGCACCTTGTCACCCTGCTTGAACGGGCCCTTTAGCTCCTGAAGCATCAAATGATTGCCGCCGGGCGCGAGCTTCACCGTCTTGCCGGGATCGATGGCGAGCCCCTTGTCGAGCGGGCGCATCTTCATCACACCGTTGTCCATCGCCATCTCGTGAATCTCGGCCTTCCCTGCGATGTCGGCGGAAACGCTGACCAGCCGATCCGCCGCAGTGCCCTTGTTCTCGATGGTGAGATAGCCGCCCGCGACCTTGGCGCCGCCCGGCGTCGCCCGGCTCCAGGCCTGCGAGATGACGAGATCGCCGGCCTTGATGTCATCGGCCACGGCGGGCGCTGCGCAAAGCGTGAGGGCGAACGTCGCGAGCAGCACATTCTTCAACATTGTCTTCATGTCCGTATTCCTGTTTGCAGACTGGATTCAGTGCGCCGAGAGCTGTTGGGCCGACCATTTCTCAAGATCGGGAATGTCGGCCGACCCTTCGATCGTGGTGACGGTCCCGTCGCGTGAGAAGAGCATGGTCCTGGGGATGTCGCCCTGCCAGGCAGGATCGATCTCGAACCGCAAACGCTCGACGAAGCCGTCGCTGAAGATGAAATTCTCGGTGGACGACAGCCCCGCCTTGTCGAGCATCGATTGCGTCGCGGCCGGCAGGTTCGGCACGAGATCGGCACTGACCGTGACGACATCGATCTCGGGGTGGTCCTTTGCAAACTTGCCGAGCAACGGCAGCTCGACCTTGCAGGGGCCGCAGGTCACGCCCCAGAAGTGCACGAGCATCGGGCGGCCGGCGTGCCCCTTGAGCACGCTCTGCCATGTGCCGCGTTCGAATGGCTTGAGAGCCGGCGGCGCGCCAAGCGCGGACGCCGATGCGATCAGGATACCCAGCCCCATAAAGCCTGCAAATCGACGTCTCATGGTTGATCCTCGATCGCTGTGAGACGATAGCCATCCGCTTTCGTCATCCATGACAGATACACCTGCCGACCATTGGCGACGAGCAAGGGATGATCAGACGTGTCCGTGGTGCTCGCAATCGTCCTCGGCGGCGACCAGGTTTCGCCGTCGTCCCGGGAGGTCGTCATCTGCACCGAGGTCTTCTCACCGTCGAACTCCTTCCACACCATCAACGTTCCCGCCGGACTCGCGAGCACGAAGGGACGCGCCGGACCGCGATCCGGCCGTCCCAGCGCCATCGGCGCGGAGAACGTACGGGCTTCGTCGCGCGAATGCGCGTAGAATAAGCCCTTCCGCGCCTTGCCGTTCGTGTACCAGACGACATGATAGGTCCCGTTCGGCGCGACCGAGAGGCTCGGCCCGTGATGGGGGCAGGCATTGATCTGCCAGTCATCATTGCTCACCCGGTGGATGTCACCCGGCGTCGAAAGGTCGGTGAAGGTCATGACCGCGTGATCGCGCACGCCGCCTTCGAAGATGTTCCTGAAGATCACAGCCGGCCGCCCGGGCGCCGCGAACGTCAATCCCAACCGGCAGCATTCGCAGGTCCCCTCGCGCGCCAGCTTTGCTTCTGCGTAGGTGGTGCCGCCGTCGTTCGACGACGTGAAGAACAGCCCCGCTCCCTCGTACTTCTGTCCCGCTTCCTTCGCAAAAACGCGATTGCGCTTGTCCAGCCAGGCCGCAAATATCGTTCCATCCTGATCGAGCGCCAGCGCCTCAAAACGCTGGCTCTCGTTATTGGCAGTGATGGGCTTCAGCTCCGCAAAGCTCTTGCCGCCGTCGGCTGAGCGCGTGTAGAGCACCTGCCCGTTGAACGCCTCGTCCCTGAAGATCGAGAACGCGAGCGCGATCCCGCCCTTGCGATCGACGACGATCTTCGGCCGGGCATCCGGCCCCCAATCGAGGTTCAGCCGCTTGGTCGTGACCTGGACGGGAACCGAAAAATTGCGCCCCGCGTCCTGCGAACTCGCAACCGAGACCTGCCCGCCTGCCATCCAGACCAGCCACAGCGTTCCGTCCGGACCGAATGCGGGCGTCACCTTGGTCGCGCAGCGCAACGCGGGCTCTTCGCAAGCAGCTTCGGACGCATGCTGTGCATGCATCTGCGCGAGCGCCGCGCCCGGCAAGAGTGCAAGAGCGACTATCCCGAACAAGCCATTTCGGATCACGGCCCTAGTCCCTTCGAGAGCCCGGATCATCTGAACGCCACCTTCATACCCGCAACGAACGTGCGCGGCGAGCCCGCATAGATCGATCCCATCGTGTTTGCGAGCACGCTCGCAGGATTTTGAAGGCCGGCCCCGGTCACCGTATTGGCGATGTTGTTGGCGGACGCGACGTAGGTGCGGTCGAACACGTTTCTGACTTCGAGAAACAGATTCAGGGATCGGAAGGTGTCGGACACGAGATCGGTCTTGTAGTGAACATTCACATTGACCAGCTCATAGCCGGGGGCCTTCAGCAAATTCGCATTGTCCATGTAGAAGGAATCCTTCCACTGCACCTCGACGAAGCCGCCGAGACCCGCCAGCGGTCCGGCAAACTCGTCGTAGCCGATCCTTGCCGTCAACTCGTTGGGCGAGATGCCCGGGATCTTGTTGCCTGCCCGGTTGAAGCTGAACACCGCGCCATTGGTGATGTTCTCGACATATTCGGTGTAGACCTCGTCGAGATAGGTATACGCCGCCATGAACCGCCAGCCCGGATAGAACTTCCAGTCGGCCGCAAGCTCGATGCCGCGATGCTCCGATCGCGGAGCGTTGAACGAGTAGGATGTGCCGGCAACCGGGGTAGCCTGACTGACGATCTCGTTGCGAAAGAACTCGTAGAAGCCGGTCGCGCTAAGCCTGAGTGTGTTGTTCGGCGTCCAGTCAAAACCGAGATCGTAGCCCAGATTTTTCTGCGTCTGGAGCTGAGTGTTGTTGCCCGACAAGCCGGTTGGGAGAACAAAGAGATTAGAAACCTGCGGAGTGCCGTATCCCGTAGCAACCCGCCCCCGGAACAGCCATTCGTTGTTGAGATTGTAGAGGAGCGCCAGCTCCGGCGCGGCATTTTGAAACTGCCGGTCTGCCGTCGTGAAGGTTGTCGTGGTAATTCCGGTGGGACCTGCGTACGCGTATGCCGTATTGATCCCCTTCAAGACGGTGGTCTCCCAGCCAACCCCGGCGACCGCCGTCAGCGAGGTCGTCAGCCTCAGCTCCTCCCGCGCGCGGACGCCGTAATTGGTCGTTTCGCTGAAGAGATTGCTCGAGAGCCTGCCGAGCGTGGCATTGCCCCCCGGCATCACGTTTCGCGTGTCGCTCGACGCCGTCAGGGTGTTGTAGAACGCGCCGAAGAAGGTGGTCGATTCCAGGCCGAGAATCTCACCGCGCTTGGTCAGGTCGCTCATGTAGTTGTACGACGGAAAATCTCCGATCGCGCTGGTCGTGCCGGTCGGCTGGCTGATGTTCCGGTCGTCGAAGACGAACTGGTTGCGCCAGGTCATGGTGTTGTCGAAATCGTGCTCCCAGCGGCCGCCGACGATGGTTCGACGATCGTTGCGGCCGAGCCCGGCCTGCACCGCCGTCTCAACATCAGTTCCGGCGGTGGCGTTGAAGCCGTTGTTGAACAGCCTGACCGTGCCGCATCCGGGCGCGGCCGTGGCGCCGGTCGCGCATCCCTGCTGGAACGGGTTGAGATAGTACTGGTTCAGCGACTGCCGGATCGGCAACCGCGTGCTGAGGTCATTGTTGATGACCTTGACCGTGAAGCGATCGTCCGGCGTCGCCTGGAGCGTTCCGAGGAAGTTGACCGTCTGCGTGTTGAACCAACTGTTGCCGATATAGCCGTCTCCCCGCACGTCGCTTGCGAACAGCGAGCCCTCGAAATTCCCGACCTTCTTGCCGGCCGCCAGGTAATTATTGAGATAGCCGTAGCTGCCGCCGTCGACGCCATATTCGACGCCGTCGATCGTGCCACCCGGCCGTGTCCGGAAATTGAGCGCGCCGCCGGTCGCATAATTGCCGTAGAGCGCCGACGAGGGGCCACGGATCACGTCGATCGCGCCATAGGCGTGGGGATCGATCAGGTCGCTCCGCGACAGGCCGTCCGGCTGCGTCACTGGAAAGCCGTCGTCGAAGATCACAAGATTGCGGATGCCGAAGCCGTTCCGGGCGTTGGAGCCGCGAATCGAGATGCCGAAATCGCGCGGACCATTCCCCTGCTTGACCGAAATGCCCGGACTGTCGCGCAGGACGTCGCCGACCGAAAACGCCGGGCGATTGTCGAACTGGCTGCGATTGATGGTCGTCGCGGTCTGGCCGGTCGGCGCCTGATTGAGGCCATCGCGCGCCGCGGCGACGGTCAACGTCCGGTTTTGGGCCGGGGCGCTCTCGGTCGCGTTCGGCGCAACAGGCCGTGCAGCGCGGCCAGCCGAAGCAGAGCGCGGCCGCGATGGCCGATTTGTCGCCCTGGGACGGGCCGTCTGCGGCGCCTCGACGGTGACAGGGGGAAGCGCCTCCTGGGCCGACTGGGCAAGTGCATCTGAGCCGACCGCGGACAGCAGCCCACAAAGCACGGGCAAGCTTGCGCTGCCGATCGCACATATGCGTGACATCTCTAGAAATTCCTGACATCCGGCGCGTCGGCCGGTCCATTGAGCTCGCCACCGGCGCAGCCAAGTCGCGCGCCAATGGTTCGGTTGGTCGCTAGGTCAGGAAAAGTGTGGAGGTGCGCGCGCCTGGGCGCCTGAGCCTCGATGGGCAGAAACGGTGGACGCATCCGCATCGCGCCACACCACGCGCTCGGCGAGGCGGACGGGAATTGCGAGCGCGACGCGCGGCGGCGAATCGAGCGATGCGTTCGCCTGCGCGAGGCAACACAGCGCGCAGGCACCGGCATGCGCGGTCGGGCTGCCGGTCCGATCGTTCGGGCCCCCCTGCTCCGACCCGCTGTGGCAGATGATGGCGGCGGACAACGGATCGGCAACGGCCTGGCCGGCCGCCAAGCACGCGGCAATCGGCGCCAGCACCTGCATCACCAAAGCGAGCAGGACGATGGGTAGGAATTTTTGCAGCCGCGCGCGCATTCGCCGAACCATTCGTTCGCCTGCTAACTAAACACCCGGCCCGCCCTAAGTCGAGGTCAGTTCCGCGGTCTTCTTGCCCCGGCGCAAATTTCTCGAAAACTGTGCTCCGAAAAACCCTGGTGCGGCCGGAGGGCCGGCATTTCAGACAGGCCAACGGCCACGCCCTTCCAAAGATTTCTTATATCTGTCATACACTTACAAGATCAAAAGCCCGAACATTTCGCCAACTGCTCGAATTTTGAACAATCGTTGCCGAAAATGATGACAAGTGAGAAAAGTTGATCTAGCATCCCTCTCGCTCAGGCTGGCCGTGAGGTCGAAGTCTGGTGGTCCAAGTCTCGGGAGGAGCCCCTGGCGCGCAAAACGCAGCGTCGCCCCGTCAATCAAGAGCAAATCTTAGAATCGGGGATAATAGGGTCGACACAATTTTTGAGCGGGGCCAGGGCCCCGCTCTTTTTTTGTCTGGATGGCTGAAGCGCCGATGACGGCTTCTCCCAATCCGATCGAGCAGAGCTTCGAGCTGGCGGCCGCGCGCTGCGCCGATCTGACACCGCAGGTCTATCAACGCCTGTTCGAAGCGCATCCGGAAGCGCGGACGATGTTCCGCTCGCAAGGCAGCGAGCTCGTGATGGGATCGATGCTCGCGCTCGCCATTGAGGCGATTCTCGACTTCGCGGCCGAGCGCCGTGGGCATTTCCGGCTGATCGCCTGCGAGGCGGCCTCGCACGAGGCTTACGGCACGTCTCGCGAACTCTTCATCGCGTTCTTCGCGATCATCAGGGATACGCTCCGTGATCTGCTCGGCAATGAATGGTCGGGCGACATTGCGCGGGCCTGGGATGCATTGCTCGTCGAGATCGACGCCTTCGCCGTGCCGACGTGACGCTTTGCGCTGCACCAACGGCGGCTCGCTGCGGCGATCGTGCGATTGATTGCAGATTGAGTGCAAACACCTCTTGTGAGAGACTTTCGGACATCGGTCGCGCAATCAATGACGCGCCGACGATAAAACTTTACGGGAGCGAGCGATGTCCGGGACGAAAGATTTCTCGACGACGAGGCGCGATCTTCTTCAGGCGGCAGCGGCCGCCGGCGCCGGAGCTGCCCTCTTCGGCAGCATGGGCATAAACCCAGCACTTGCAGCCGAAGTCGGACGATCCGAGAAGCCGCTGAAAGCGGCCTTCTCCAACGCAGGCCTGCAGGCGACGTGGTGCGCACAGGGCAAGAAAGCCGCAGAGTTCTGGGGCAAGCTGTTCAACGTCGAGGTGACCTGGTTCGACGGTCAGCTCGATGCGGTGAAGCAACGCGCGGCGGTCGACAACATGGCGTCGCAGAAATGGGACTTCGTCGCGATCCAGGCCTTCGGCATCGGCACCCTCACCCAGCCCGTGCAGAAGATGATCGACGCCGGCACGCCCGTGATCGACATGGACACGCTGATTGCTCCGCTCGATCAAATCAACGTCCACTCCTTCCTCGCGCCCGACAACGAGTTCATGGGCGCCTCGGTGACCCAGGCGCTGTGCAACGCGATGGGCGGCAAGGGCAAGATCATCATGACCCAGGGCGCGCTCGGCCACTCCGGGGCACAGGGCCGCGCCAAGGGCTTCAACTCGGTCGTCAAGCAGTTCCCGAACATCGAGGTGCTCGACACCCAGCCGGCCGACTGGGACGTGTCGAAGACCGCTCGCCTCTGGGAAACCTATCTGACCAAATATCCGCAGATCGACGCGGCGTTCTTCCACAATGACGACATGGCACTCGCCGCCTACAACATCATGAAGGCCCGCAACCGCACCAACATCCTGATCGGCGGCGTCGATGCCATGCCGCCGGCGATCCAGGCGGTGAGCGAAGGCCGCATGTTCGCGACCGTGCGCAATCCGTCCTGCCGTATCCATGGCGGCGCGATCATTGCGGGCGTCTCGGCCGTGGTCGGCGGCGAGAAGAGCGGACAGGGCATCCCCAAGAACGTGGTCACCGACGGCCCCGTCGTCACCAAGGCCAACGCGCCCGGCATGCAATGGATGCAGGACCATTTCCTGATCTAGTCCTCCATGCCTGAGGTTCGTTTGCCCATCCTGGAGCTCCAGGGCATCACGAAGAGCTTTGGCGGTGTCGAAGCGCTTCGTGGTGTCGACTTCGCGCTTCTTCCCGGCGAGATCCACGGTCTCGTCGGCGAGAACGGCGCTGGAAAAAGCACGCTGATGAAGATCATCGCCGGCGTGCACACCGAGTTCTCCGGCCGCTTCCTGATCGACGGGGCGGAGACGCATTTCCGCTCGGCGCGCGATGCGCACGCGGCGGGCATCGCCATGGTGCATCAGGAGCTCTCGGTCGCCCCCGACCTCACGGTCGCCGAGAACGTCTTTCTGGGCAACCAGCCGACCAACGCCCTTGGCCTCGTCCAGTGGCGGCGGATGGCGCGCGAGGCCGGCGAGCAACTCGCCCGCTTCGGCATCGACGTCGATCCGATGAGCAGGCTCGGCGACCTCCCGATCGGGCTGCAGCAGCTGATCGAGCTCGCGCGCGTGCTGTTCTCGGGCGCGCGCATCGTCATCCTGGACGAGCCGACATCCGCCCTCTCCCCGCCCGAGGTCGAGCGGCTGTTTGCGACGCTCAGGCGGCTGCGCGAGCAAGGCACGGCCATCGTCTTCATCTCGCATTTCATCGAGGACATCCTGCGCGTCTCCGACACCGTGACCGTGTTCCGCAACGGACGGAAGGTTGCGGAAACGGCGAGCGCCGCAACCACCAAGGGCGCGCTGATCGAAGCGATGATCGGCCGCGGCGGCGAGGCGCTCGAGCATAGCTACACCGACGATCTGATGCTGCCGCAGCCGAGCGACCGCCCGGTGATCCTGAAGGTCGATCAGCTCTCCTTCGCCCGCAGCCTTCAGGACGTTTCGTTCGAGGCCCGCGCCGGCGAGGTGCTCGGCATCTACGGCTTCATGGGCTGCGGCCAGCAGGAGCTGTCGCGCATCCTGTTCGGCAAGTTGAAGCCGGACGGCGGCACGCTCGCCGTCGACGGCACGCCGAAGACCTTCGCCAGCACGGCGGCTGCCCGGCGTGCGGGCGTGGCGCTGGTGCCGGAGAGCCGGCGCGACATGCTGTTTCACCAGGAGCCGGTCTACAAGAACATCTCGATCAGCATCCTCGACCGCATCTCGGCGCTGCTGCTCAGGCCGGCCCGGGAGCGCGATATCGCCAAGCGGCAGGTCGAGCAGCTGCAGATCAGGCCGCCGGTGGTGGGCCTCGACCTCGGCATGCTCTCCGGGGGCAACCAGCAGAAGGTCGCGCTGGCAAAATGGCTGACCTACCCGCCCAAGCTTCTGGTGCTGTGCGAGCCGACCCGCGGCATGGACGTCGGGGCCAAGAACGACGTCATCAACATCGTCCGCGACCTCCGCGCCAAGGGCCTGGCCATCATCGTGCTGTCGACCGAGCCGGAAACGGTGCTGTCGCTGGCCGACCGCATCCTCGTGCTCAAGCGCGGCGCGTTGGTGCGGGAATTCAGGAACGAGCCGGTCAGCAAGGACCGCCTGCTGGAAGCGGCGTGACGGAGAAGCACCATGGCGAGCAGTGACACGGTTTCAGCGGCGGATGCGCGGGCGCGCGGCCTCGCGCCCTTCCTGCGCTCGCAGATGCGCAACATCGCGCCGTTCCTGACGCTGATCTTCCTGTCGGGCTTCTTCGCCTTCGCCAGCCCCTCCTTCGCGACGCTCGACAATCTCGGCAACATCCTCACGCAAGTGTCGATCACCGGCATCATCGCGGTCGGCCTCACCTTCGTGATCCTCTGCGCCGAGATCGACCTCTCGATCGCCGCCATCGCGAACGTCACCGGCATCGCGGTCGCCTATTTCACGCTGCAGGAATCCTACGTCAACATCGCCAACGTGCCGCTGCCCGGCGCGGTCGCGATCATCCTGTCGATCCTGCTCTGCGCGCTGCTCGGCCTCGTCAATGCGCTGGGGCTGACCGTGATCGGAATCCCCTCCTTCATCATGACACTGGCGATGATGCAGATCGCCGCCGGCATCTCCGCGCTGCTGGTGCGCGGCCAGATCGCCTACAAGGTGCCGAGCCTGGTCACGACGCTCGGCTCGGGCTCGATCGGCGGCATCCCCTGGCTCGTGATCATCGCCGCGCTGATGCTGCTCGGCGGCCATCTGGTGCTGACCTACACGCGCTTCGGCCGCTACGTCTACATGGTCGGGGGCAATCGCGAGGCGGCCGAATATGCCGGCCTCAACGTCAAGCTCATCCTCGGCGCGGTGATGGTGATCTCCGCGGTGTGCGCCGGCATCGGCGGCATGCTGGGTGTCGCCCATTTTGGCAGCGCACAGCAGAACGAGTTCGACACGTACCTGCTCGACTCCATCGCTGCCGTCGTGGTCGGCGGCACCAGCCTGTTCGGCGGCCGCGGCGGCATCGGCAACACCATCGTCGGCCTGTTCGTGCTCGGTGTGCTCAACAACGGGCTCGACCACGTCAACATCGACAGTTTCCTGAAGATCCTGATCCGCGGACTGATCCTGCTGGCGGCGCTGGTCATCAACGTCTATGCGCAGCGCTTGAGGGAAAAAGCGGCGGACTAAGACCACGCGCATCAATAAAGTGCGAAAACAACCCCATGCACAGTAGCCGGGGCCAGTGGAATCAATGACTTGCCAGTGGCGCCGTGCAGCTACGGATTTAACGAAATCCGTTTGACGCGTCGGGCAAAACAGGCGCATGATGTCACCATGGCGACTGCTTCGAAAGGCGGTGCCTACCCCGTCATTGCTGTCGATGTTCACTAATTCGCTGATTGGATCGCGGTGGTCTTGGTTGCGGCAAAGGCCTTGGGAGTTTGTCCCGCCAAGGCCTGATGGGGTCTGTGGTTGTTGTAGTAGAGGAGGTACTCGAACAGTTCGTTGGCGAAGTGGTCGAGGTTGTCGAAGGTCGCGCCTTCGATGACGTCGTCATCGAGGGTACGCCAGAAGCGTTCGACTTTGCCGTTGGTTTGTGGCCGATAGGGCCTGGTGTAGCGGTGTTTGATGCCAAGCTCGAGCAGCATGGCCTCGAACGGGTGTTCGTCCGGCTTGGTGCGGGCAGCGAATTCGGCGCCGTTGTCGGACAGGATTTCCTGGAAGATGAGCCCGTAGGTGACGTTGAGGGTGTTGATCATCTTCAGGGTCTTGAACATGACCGGCAGCGCCTTCTTGGAGATCAGCACTTCAGCCCAGGCCAGCCGCGAGCAGCTGTCAATCAGGCTGATGATGTAGGCCGTGACCGGGGGTGGCGCGAGGAACATATCGCGCGGCAATTGATGCAGATCGACGTGGCCCAGTTCCCCGAGCTTGTCCTTGATAATGCGGCGTTTCTCCTCGCGCATCGCCAGGGTGCGGCGGTTCAAGCGATAGCGTCGCAGCACCCGGTAGATCGTGATCGGCGAAGGTACCGTCTGGCGCGTCTCACGCAAGACGGCATGAATCTCGTAGCGGTTCATCCCTCGCTTGCGATGGGCGACGATCTCCGCCTCGATCCCTTCCGGCTCGCGCCGTTCCCGCCATTTGGGGCCGCGCCGTCGCGGCAGCAGGTCCGCTTCCTCGCCGCTCTGCAGATAGCGATTGTAATACTTGCGGAACGTCTGCGAGCAGGTCCCGTGATGTCGGTAAAAGTCGCCGACCCGCTTGAACAGCGCCGACCGACCAGCCTTCACCGCTTCATACTCCGGGATCAGAAAACGCCACTTCTGCAGATAGTTGCGCTCAATCGTTCGGTCGTAGCTGTTGTCCCGCATCGGATCGTCCTCCGCTGGAGCGATCCAATCAGCGAATTAGTGAACATGCACAATTGCGAGCGCAGCGAAGCAATCCAGAGTCTTTCCACGGAGGGATTCTGGATTGCTTCGCTGCGCTCGCAATGACGATGGGGCGGCAGGAGAGCAATCCCGGGCCGCGCGTATCGCAGCGTATGGGAACGAGCCTAACTCTCCACCTTTACATCCGGCGCCAACCGCGAGAATCGGAAATCGCAATGGCTGGCGCCGCCGGCCAACGTTTGCGTCCGCTCCAGGCGGATGCCGCGCGTCGCATAGGCATCGAAATCGAGCCCGCAGATGTTCGGCAGGATGTCCTTGTCGCCGTGGCGCGCGGCAAATGTGCAGAAGCCGCAGGCCCTGTAGTTGATGCCGAACTCGAAGTGGTCGTTTGGCCCCGGTTCGACGAAGTCGTAGACGAAATCTCCCGGAAACGCGTCCCTATGGCTTTTCGTTGTGCTTTCTGCAGCCTGCTCGCGCAGCAAATGCCGGTTCTCCGGCGACATGAACTGGCGTCCCGCGGCGAGGCGTTCCGCCTCGGGCACCGTGAGCAATTGCGCCTTGTACGTTTCCCGCTCGATGTCGCCGATCACGGGCAGCGGCACGCCGTGTCGCAGCAGCACGCGGCTGATGGCCATGAACCCCATCAGACGCATGAAGAAATCGCTCATGCGGCTTGCCGCCCCTCCGACATAGGGCATCTGCGCGAGCACGACTGCGAACTCGTCCATCACCTCCTGCCGGACCGCGTCGATCTCGGGCAGGTCCGCGCGCTCGCGCAACATCGCTTCGGCAAGGTCGAGCCGATGGCGCATCGCCGATTCCATCGCGCCGCGATGCGCCTCGTAGAAGGGATGGACGATTTCGGCCATCGGATGCCTCTCAATCAAATTGGCCTGCCCGCCTCATTCCGCAGCGATTGCCTCGATCTCCAGCAGCCATTTGCTGTCGACGGTTTGCGCGATCATGACCGTCAGCGCGGGCTCGTGTCCCGCCAGCATCTTGCGGCGCACGCCGCGATTGGGCACGACCTGACTGAGATCGGTCAGGAAGGTCGTGACCTTGACCAGATTCCCGACGCCGAGGCCGGCAGCGGCGAGCACCTCGATGACATTGCGCCAGGACTGCTCGCATTGGGCTTCGAAACCTTCGGGCACGCTGCCGTCGAACCTCTCAGGCACCTGGCCGCTGATGAACAGCAGGCGGCGGTGCTGGCTGAATTCAAGCCCCATGCTGTACCCACTGGCGGGAGCATGAACCGACGGCGGATTATGGGTGACGATTTGAGCCATGTCAGATTGTCTCCTGTTGGACGAATTCCAGCGCCAGCCCATGCGACGCCGTGGGCGGCACCAGCAGCACGGCGCCGAACATCTCGAAATCGACGCCGTTGGACCTCAATGTCCGCCGTGTCGCATCGAGATCGCCGACCGCAACACGCGCAGCGCAGAAGCGCGGCGTGGCTTCGCCGGCGAGGCCCGGCAATCGCCGCGACAATTCCGCAGGGCCCAGCACCGTGATCCGATTGCCGGTCTCGCCGATGGTCAGCCGCCCGGGCGCAAGCTCGGCCCGGCCTTCCATGAGATGCTCGAGAAATTCGCGATGCCTTGCCGGCTCCGGTGCCGACATCACGACCTCGACCACGCGCGCAGCCCCGTTGGGGTGGCGCTGATAGTCGGGCTTCCAGAACAATTCGGGCGCATGCCGCTGCTGGCACGTGAAGAACGCGATCCCGGGCATCGCCGGATCGGTGGCGAAGGCGAGCGAAAACTCGACGCGCGCCTTGCCACCGCCCGGCAGCACCGCGTCGCGGCCAAAATCGAACGGCGCGTAGGCGCCGATGCGCTTCGCTGCGAAATGGGCCGCATCGGCGTGAGCGTCGGTACTGTGCAAGACCAGCATCGACATTCCTTCGCCGCGCTCCAGAAATTCCCGGTTGTGGGCCGCGAAGCTGAAACGGCCGGGCGCGGCCGCGGGCACCAATGCATCGTCGGTGACGGCCAGCAGCTCCAGAAAATTATCGGCGAACTGGGCGAGGCGATTGCTGGTTCCGAACGGGTGCACGCCGGTCGGCGTGAGATTGAAGCCGAGCTTTTGCCAATCCAGCGCAGCTTGTTGCAGATCACGGACGCAGATGACGAGATGATCGAGACGACGAGGCATGGGGTTCTCCGGATTGCGCCTGACCGTATCCGGGGACAGCATTGCCGCGCAAACCATCATTCCTGCGGCTCAGCGCAAGAAAATCTATTGCAAGCGCACAGCCATTGCATGACAAACTGCGCGGCGATGACCTATGCCCTTCCCCCGCTCAACGCGCTCCGCGCCTTCGAAGCCGCCGCACGGCATCTCAGCTTCAAACTGGCGGCGCACGAGCTGCATGTGACGCCCGCTGCCGTAGGGCAGCAGGTGAAGGCGCTGGAGACGCGCCTCGGCGTCCGCCTGTTCGATCGGCTGCACAAGCAGCTCATCCTCACCCCGGCAGGTCAGGCCTATCTGCCCGGGATCTCCGAAGGCTTTCGTCACATTGCAGAGGCGACCTCGCGGTTGAAACCGGCAGGCGCAGTGCTGCTGCAATTGGGGGTCCATGGCAGCTTCGACCTGCGCCGCCTCGATTTGGCGGAGTTTCGCAGCGCGCATCCGGACATCGGCCTGCGGGTGCTGCAGCCCGCCGGCCTGCACGAGCTGGTCGAAGGCAAGGCCGACCTGCTGATTGCCCGCGGTCTCGGCCACCATCCCGGCTATCGCTGCGACCGGATCGATGACGGTCCGGGTCTGGGCGACTGGCTGGTTGCGCCCGAAGGCACCGCGGATTGTCCCGAGATCGTCAGCTTCCGCGAATGGCTGCGCGCCCTGTCCGCCGAGCACTCCCTCGCAAACCACCGCCGCCCTCGTCTGGTCGGCATCAAACGTTAGGCTGGACCGGCAATCCATAGCCTCACTACGACGAGCGGATTGGCGGCAATTTGACCGAGAGCAGACCTATTGTACTCAGTTCGAGTTTTGTCGTTCATGACCCACAGCAGACGTCACTAGCCCGGCGCTGCGCTCAGGTGAAATGTTGAGACCAGTATTCGCCAGCCGTCGGCAAGGCGGACTAGGTTGTACGATTGCCGCCACTCCCTGATTGGCCTTCCATCAGCATCAACCGCATTCCATGTCATGCTCACCAAAGCGCTGCGGTCGCCGATCGGAACGACCCTAAGGTCGTGCAGGGTCGTACTGGCCAAGCCTTGGCCTTTGTAGGTGTCGAGCACTCCCTGGAAGAATCGCGCAAGCTCTTCTCGGGATTGAAGACAATGGATGGACCCGTCTCCCCGCACAGTGACCGTGGGGACGCAGTAAAACCTGGCGATTTCGTCGCCATCGAACTGCCAGGCTTCGTTGTATTGGCGACCAAAGAAATCCGACATCTCGACCTCAAGTGCTTTCGCCATGACAGTCCTCCTAGGGCGCGGGCGAACACATTGTGGGAAGCTGCACGATCAAAAAGGCCACCGCCGCCGAACCGAACAGAATTCATGCAGTCCGTGGATCGATTGAGCGGTTGGAGGCGATGAACTCGATTCCGCTGCGCGAGGTCCCGATGTCCTTCAGGTCCTTATCACTGAGGTCGTACAAGGCCGCGCGCAGCCTCTGGCGTTTATACCGTTCCTGAAGCGCGGTGCAGCATTTCCTAAAGAGCCTTGATAGACGCCCGGTCGGTGCGGCGGTCTGTCGCAGTAATGTTGCATCAGAGGCTGTGCTCATCGCGGCATCTCCCTGAATGTCTTCAGGCGAGGTTGCCAGCGCGTGAAAGCGGGCGCTTAACGCCCAGCTTACTTTTTCCTCGTCGGAGCCTTATTCTTTGCGCTCAACGGCAGCCCAATCATCAGGGGCGCCTGGGGGAATCGGCAGCTTGCGCTATCTCTTCGAGGACTACGCATTCGATCCCGATAGGCGGGAGCTGCGGCGCGGGGCGGACGTGGTCCCTGTCCCACCACAGGTGTTCGACCTCCTCGACTACTTGATACGCCACAGGGAGCGCGTCGTCAGCAAAGACGAACTCATCAACGCCATTTGGGATGGACGTAGCGTATCTGACGCCGCAGTGACTACGCGCCTGAACGTTGCCCGGACCGTGATCGGCGATACCGGTGAAGAGCAGCGCCTTATCAAGACACTACCGCGCAAAGGCTTCCGTTTTGTTGGATCGGTTTCGGAAGTACAGGGGCTCACAAATGCGACAGCGGACGAGCCAGAGAATCAGCCGAAGCTGGCCCTCACGCACCCCGACAGACCCTCGGTTGCCGTACTTCCTTTCGATAACCTCAGCTCCGATCCGGAGCAGGAATTCTTCGCCGCCGGCATCGCAGAGGACGTGCTGACCACTTTATCAAAGATCCAGGCTCTCAATGTCATCGCGCGCACCTCGAGCTTCGCATTCAAGGAACAGTCCAGAGACGTGCGCGAGGTCGGGCGGCTCTTGGGTGTGCGCTATGTTTTGGAAGGGAGCGTGCGCAAGGCGGGAGATCGAGTGCGTCTGACAGCACAATTGATTGACACTCGGGATGGCCACCATTTGTGGGCTGACCATTTTGACGGGAGTCTGGATGACGTATTCGATCTGCAGGATCGCATTACACAGGAAATCGTCGCAGCGCTGGAGGTACGGCTGACACTTGGCGAGCAGGCGCGCGTCTGGCGAAAGCGCTCCTGCAGTCCCTTGGCATATGAGCACTTCTTGAAAGGACGCAACTTCTATCTGAATTTTGATAAGCGTACTCATGTTCAAGCCAGAGACTGTTTGGAACGGGCATTGCAGATCAACCCAGCGTTCACGCCAGCACTCTACCAATTGGGACTCACCCTGACTGATCAGGCTCGCTTCGGTTGGGTAAAGGAAGCAGCCGCGACTTATCAGTCTGCATTGGACTGCGCGTCGAAGGCCCTGGAAGTAGATCCTGGGTGCGGCGAGGCATACCTTGTCATAGGCTACGTCAGGACCTTTCAACACCGCCATGACGAAGCCGTGGAGGCCGGGGAGAAGGCGATCACCCTCAGCCCTGGTGGCACGGACGCCTATCATATGGCGGGCATGTATCACGGCTATGCCGGCAATTTCCGCGAAGCAATCCGATACATCGAGCACGCGCAGCGGATGAGCCCGCTGTCGCTCACGGAATCGATGGTCGATGAAGCACTGGCCAGATTTCATCTCGGCGATTTCGCCGCGGCGTCCGATACTGCCTCGCAGGTCCTAAAGGAGAGGCCAGGCTGGCTGACAGCGCAGACAACTTTGATCGCGGCCCAATGGATGCTGGGACAGGAAACGGAAGCAAGGATCATCGCGAAGGATTTGCTGGACCGTCATCCGCGCTTTTCGGTGGCGCGCTGGGCAGTTAGGCTGCCTTATCGCCGCCAGGAGCACATCGATGCGTTGATCAAGCCGCTAAAACTGCTCGGACTACCTGAGTGAAAGACTTTCGCCTTCCTAACTTATAGGAGGGTGACTTCCGTTTCTGGCCCGTAGCCGAACAAGGCCAAAGCCATTGTGATGTCGGCTATCGACGGTGGACCGGACGTAGAGCCGCCGCTTGTGACCCAAGTGCGACATCAACCCGCCGCCTGGTGGGAGGGCCGCTATAGTCACCTCCCCGGCCGAACTCTCTCCGCGAGATCATCTAAAAAAGGTAGCACGGTGCGCGACTGACCACTGGTAAGTCGCGCGACATGCGTGTCTTTCTTTACAGGCGTCTCTGGTTGCTCAAATATCCTGTGCGGTGGGTCAGGATATCCACCCTGCAGCTCCTTCCACATCCGTCATAGATAGGGAGGCTTCTATGATCCTGTTCAGGATAGTCGTCGCAGTAATCGCTGTCTTGCTAAGCAGGGATGCAATTGCGGAGCCGGGGATATGGATCGGGACAGCGCCCTTTTGTTTTGGGTCGCCAGCAGACTGCACTGATCTGGGAATGAAATACGTGAAGAGTGATCCAAAAGGGGATAACGGCGGCAAATGCTGGACTGGAGTGAAGGTGTATTGTTCAGGGTATCCCCCTCCTGAAATTGCATTCATGGGTTATGATGAATGTGACGGCTTTCAATGTCATCGAACGATGTGCGGTTACAATCCCAGTCCAGGTCCGAAGGTAATCGCAAGTGAGTATTGGTACTTCTGTCCAGTCTGCGGCAGTGCAAATTTTAGAGGGATCATGAGATTGAACAAAGTTCCCAACGCACAGATTGCACGTGCTTGTCCTTGGCGATATTTCTAGCCGGCAGTGCGTCGGTGCAATCAGCGCACATGATCGCTCGCCTGTCGTCTATGCAGGTCCGCCCCCCTGCCGCCGTTGCGCTTGCAATCGCGGCATTTGCTTAGGCAGTCATATTTGCTTCGGTAGCCATCTGGCGTGCGGAAGAATGAGCAGCATCGCCCGAATTTCCGCCGACCTTCAGCCGCCGCACCGACCGGATGAGCGAATAGGCTGGCTACTCCGGTATTGGCCCTAGGCGGATATTTGGGCGCAGTAGTGAATTGTTGGCTGCTGACCCAACCGAGTCATTGGCGCGAGGCTTCCGCCCCGCGCTTTACGTTTACGCCCACGGCGGCTCTTCGCTCTTCCCGGCTGCCTCGTGGTGGGTCGTGACACCCGCCGAACGCAAGCCGGTCAGCAGTACGGTTCTCACAGAGACCGGATCGAATCCAATATCCTTGGCGTTTGGTGGATGTGCTTCGCTGCCCTTCAACCGGAGCGCCAAGTGCAGTTGCTCGCAAAGGTGCCGAACGACGAGATTGACCTGATCGTCAGTCATGATCTGCCTTTCCTGCTACATTTTGCTATCCAATCTGGTAGCACACATGAAGACAGGGCGATACGCGCCTTCCATCCCTAGGGGTGCCCACCTTCGGTCGAAGCCAACTGCGTCTGACCGGCAATCTCGTCAGCCCGCCAGCATCGCACCGCGTGCCCATCGGGACGCGTTTCAAGCAACGGCCCCGGTTCACGGCGGCACACCGCCTCGGCATAGCGGCAGCGCGGGCTGAAGGCACATCCGTTCGGCGGATTGAGCGGGTTGGGCAGATCGCCGCCAGTCGTCGCCAAGGGTGTGTGGCGCAGCGGATCGGGGATCGCGGCGATCAGGGCCTGCGTATAGGGGTGCGCGGGACGTTCGAAGATCTCGCGCCAGTTGCCGTTCTCGACGATGCGGCCGAGATACATCACGGCCACCCTGTCGCTCATATGCTCGACGACGCCGAGGTCGTGGCTGATCATGATGAAGGAAAGGCCGAGCGTGTCCTTCAGTTCCAGCAGCAGGTTGATGATCTGGGCGCGGATCGAGACGTCGAGCGCAGAGACCGGTTCGTCGCAGATGACGATCCTGGGATTGAGGATCAGGGCGCGGGCAATGCCGATGCGCTGGCGCTGGCCGCCCGAGAATTCGTGCGGGTAGCGGTCGGCCTGTTCGGGCCGCAGGCCGACATGCCGCAGCATCGTCGCGACGCGGTCCTCGATCTCGCTTTTCGCGGTCACGCCGTGCACACGCAAGGGATCTTGAAGGGTGCGGCGCACGGTCTGGCGCGGGTTGAGCGAGGCGTAGGGATCCTGAAACACCATTTGGACGGTACGGGCCAATGCCTTGCGATCGCCGGAGGGCCGGTCCGTCACGACCTGCCCGTCCACCACGATACGCCCGCGCGTCGGCCTCAGGAGGCCGAGGATCGACAGCGCGACGGTCGACTTGCCCGAGCCGGACTCGCCGACGAGGCCGAGGCATTCGCCGCGCTTCAGCGTGAGGTCGACACCGTCCACGGCACGGAGCAGCCGCCTCTCGCGAGCCAGCAAGCCGCCCCCGAGCGGAAAATGAACCGCGAGATCCCTCACGCTGAGGATGACGTCGTCGTCCGCTCTCCCCTGGGGCTCAAGCATGGTGGTGACACCTGACGAGGCCGCCCGCCTCCAGCTGATCCGTCGCCGGCGCGACGGTCCGGCAGATCTCGGTCGCCTGCGTACAACGCGGGTTGAACCGGCAGCCCTCCGGAAAGCTCGTGATGGCCGGGACAACGCCCGCGATCTCCTTCAGCCTGCTGCGCCCCATCGCGGCGCGGCTGCCCAGCCGCGGCAGCGAGGCGACCAGGCCCTGCGTATAGGGATGCGAGGGCGCGCGGAAGACATCGGCCGAACCGCGCTCCTCGACGATGCGGCCGGCATACATGACGGCGACGCGGCGGCAGACATTGGCGACAAGGCCGAGATCGTGGCTGATCATCAGGATCGCCGTTCCCCTCTCGGCGCACAGGTTCCGCATCAGCTCGATGATTTCCGCCTGCACGGTGACGTCGAGCGCGGTGGTCGGCTCGTCCGCGATCAGGAGATCCGGACCGCAGGCCAGCGCGATGGCGATCATCACGCGCTGACGCATGCCGCCCGACAGCTGGTGCGGGTAATCCCTCACGCGGCGCTCGGGCGCGGGAACGCGCACGCTTGCCAGCGCCTCCACCGCCAGCCGGTTGGCCTCCCGCCAGCTCTTGCCCTTGTGCAGCACGAACATCTCGGCGATCTGCCGGCCGACCGGCGAGACCGGGTTCAGCGCCGTCATCGGCTCCTGGAAGATCATGGCGATGCGATTGCCGCGCAGCTGCCGCTGTCCGGCGGCGGAAAGGTGCTGGATCTCCTGCCCCATGAACCGGATGACGCCGCCGCCGATCGCGAGCGGCGGCCGCAACAGGCCGATCAAGGCGAGCGCCGTGATGCTCTTGCCGCATCCGGATTCGCCGACGAGGCCGAACGTCTCGCCGCGATCGATGCGGAATGAAATGCCTTCGGCTGCCGCCACGCGCCTGGACCCGTCATCGAGATCGATGCGCAGATCCTTCACCTCGATCAGCGGTGCGTCCGTCATGTGCGCCGGCTCCGCGATTGCGGGTCGAGGATGTCGCGCAAGCCATCGCCGAGCAGATTGAGTCCGAGCACCGTCAGGAAGATGGCAAGGCCGGGAAACACCGAGAGCCAGGGCGCCGTCGTGATCTGGTCGCGGGCCTCCGACAGCATGCTGCCCCAGCTTGGAAAGGGCGGGCGGACGCCGAGGCCGAGGAACGACAATGCGGCTTCGGACAGGACCGCACTGCCCATCCCCAGCGTGCCGATGACGACGATCGGTCCCAGCATGTTCGGCAGCAGCTGTGTGATCATGATGCGCAGATCGCCATAGCCGAGCACGGTCGCCGCCTGCACATAGCCCTGGCTCCTCAGCGACAGCGCCGAGGCCCGTGCGATCCGGCAGGTGAAGGACCAGTTGGTCAGCCCGAGGGCGATCAGCAGGCTGGTCAGGCCGGGTCCCAGCACCGCCATGATGGCCAGCGCGAAGATCAGCGAAGGGATCGCGAGCATGAGATTGGTCAGGGCGTTGACGACATCGTCCCACCAGCCGCCGAAATAGCCGGCGCTCAGGCCCAGGGCCACGCCGATGATGCTGTTGATCAGCTGCGAGACGATGCCGACCGTCAGCGAGACGCGCGCGCCATACACGACGCGGGAATAGATGTCGCGGCCCTGGTCGTCGGTGCCGAACCACCAGGTCCAGCTCGGGGGCTCCTCCGCGTTCATCAAATTGGCGTCCATGACGGGATCGGTGTGCGCCAGCCAGGGCGCGAGCAGGCCGACCAGGATCGCCAGCGCGAACAAGACCCCACCGATGACGAGATTGGCGCGGAGCTTCATGCGTATCTGATCCTGGGATCGATCACGCCATAGAGCACGTCGATCAGCAGATTGATCGCGAGGAAGGCCAGCACAACCACGAGAATGGAGCCCTGGACGGCCGGAATGTCGCGCTGCAAGACGCTGTCGACCAGCAGCGAGCCGATGCCCGGCCAGGAGAACAGTTTCTCGACCACGACCGCCTGCCCCATCAGCCCGCCGAACTGCAGGCCGACGGTGGTGAGAATGATGACGAGCGCGTTGCGCATCACATGCCACTTCACGACCCTGGTCTCGCTCATGCCCTTCGAGCGCGCGGTGCGGACGAAATCAGCCGTCATGATCTCCAGGACCGCGGCGCGCGTGGTGCGGGCAAACAGCGCCATCGGCGAGACGCCGAGCGTCACCGCCGGCAGGACCAGATATTTCAGGCCCCCATCGCCATAGCCGAAGCTCGGCAGCCAGCCCAGTTTCAGCGCGAACAGATACATCAGCACCAGTCCGAGCCAGAATTTGGCGATGGAAAGGCCCGACACCGCGACGACCATGGCGATCGTATCGACGAGACCGCCGGGCCGCAGCGCCGCGATGAAGCCAAGCGGCACCCCGATCACGATGGCGAACGCCATGGCGGCGAATATCAGTTGCAGCGTCGGCCAGGCCCGCTTGGCGATCATGGCCGTAACGGGCTCGCGGGTGCGGAAGGAGGTGCCGAAATCACCGGTGGCGAGCTTGGCAATGTAGGACCCGAAACGCACGTAGACGGGGTCGTCTAGGCCGAGCTGCTTCTTCATGCGCAGCTCGACCTGGGGATCGGCGTCGTCGCTCATTCCCGTGACGATACTGCCGGGAACGACGCTGAACAGCACGAACACCAGCAGAACGACGGCGAGGACGGTCGGAATGGTCTGCAGGAGACGGCGGGTCAGGAAGGCGAGCATCGGCACTTTTCCTCTCTCCCTCCGGCGCGCGACGCGATGCAGGGAGCGCGCGAGCGCGTATCACTTCGCGGGTGAGGTCTCGTCGACCCAGAGGTCCTCGACGTTCTGATGGGTCAGCTCCGTCGCATTGAGCTGAATCCCCTTGAGCCAGGGCTGCACCGCCATGACCGCCTTGTTGTAGTTGAAGAACCAGACCGGCGCTTCTTCGTAGAGCAGCGCATTGGCCTTTTGCAGCAGCTGGATGCGCTTTGCGGGATCGTCGGCCTGCCCGGCCTCATCGATGATCTTGTCGAAGTCGGCATTCTTGAAGGTCATGTAGTTGCAGGCCGGCTGCGGCGTCGACGAATGGAAGCATTTGAGTGCGGCCTGGGGATCCGGGCCACTCGCCTGGGAATAGATGAAGGCCTGATAGTCGCCGCTGCGAATGACCTCGGCCAGCACCGCGGTCTCGACCTGCTTGACCTTGGCCTTGATGCCGACCTTGTCGAGCATCGGGATGACGGCAGAGACGATCGGCAGGCCCCAGCTTTCATTCTGGCTGGTGGTCCATTCGAATTCGAAGCCGTTGGGATAGCCGGCCTCGGCGAGCAGCTGCTTGGCCTTGGCGGGATCATAGGGATAAGGCTTCATCGCCTTGTCGTAGGCCGGCGCGGTCAGCGGCAGCCAGCTGGTGGCACGATAGGCCTTGCCCTTCACCAGCTTGTTGATGATCAGGTCGGTATCGATCGCATAATTGATCGCCTGCCGGACGCGCTTGTCGGCGAACGGCTTGAAGGTGGGGTTCATCCCCATGTACCGCGTGAAGACCTCGGCGACCTCGACGATGGTGCCCTTGAGGGCGGCGTCGGACTGATAGGCGACGTATTGCGCAGGTCCCAGCACGGAGGTGTCGATCTCCTTGTTGCGGAAGGCGACATCGCGGGCCGCGGCTTCGGCCATGATCGACACGACGAGCTTGTCGGCATAGGGCTTGCCAGGTTTGTAGAAGCGGTCCCACCGCTCCAGGACGATGCGCGATCCCGGAACGTGCTCGACGAACCTGAACGGCCCGAGGCCGATCGGCTTCTGGATGAAGCTCTCCTTGGCGCCTTCGTCTGCAGGATAGATCGAGGTCAGCGCAGTGAAGAAGTAGAAGCCCGGATCGACCTTCTCGGTCAGCTTCATCTCGATCGTGAAGTCGTCGATCTTCTTCAGGCCGGAGATCTCCTTGGCCTGGCCCTTCTCGACCGCCGCCGCGCCCTCGATCAAGCGAACGAAACGCGCGCCGGGATAGGCCTTGGTTCCGTCCATGATGCGGGTGTAGGACCAGATGACGTCGTCGGCCGTCATCTTGCGGCCGTTGTGGAAATAGGCGTCGTCGCGCAGCTTGAAAGTGTGAACGAGGCCGCCGCCCGAGACGACATCTTCCTTGGCGAGCTCCAGAACCGGTTTGCCTTCCGCGGAATTCCAGATGTAGAGCGACCGGTGCAGCGCCTTGGCGTAGATCTCGTCCTGGGCCCGCTGCGTGGTGTGGATGTCCAGGCTGGTGAAGCTCGAGCCATAGGGCGCGGTCATACGGATGGTTCCGCCCTTGCGCGGTGTCTGGGCCTGCGCCGTGGCGGCGAGCGCCAGCCCCAGGCCGGCAACGAACGCAATCATCCTGAACATCATGAGTCCCCCCAACAACGCAGGTATTCCGCTCCGAGAGTTGATCATTCGCAACCCGTCGAGCGCAAGCTTCGTTTTCGATGAAGACCAATCTCGTTCCGGAAGACGGCCCCTCGACGGGGACTACGGGTCAGGTTGCAACGCGGTGCAAATCCGGCAGTTCGAGATCGCGGCCAATGAGACCTGCCAATGAGACCTGCCAATGAGACCTGGGGTCTTCTGGTCGGCCCGGACGGCGCCTCGCTGCCGATGCGGCTTTATTGACGCCGCACTGTCAACCGGACAGTTCCGGCATCCAGTCTCTCAGCTTTCGCGCGGCGCCGGCGACGTCGGCGATGGACCGAAATGCCGCCGCCTCCACCATCATTGCGCGCGCAAGCCGCACGGCGCGGGCTTCGCTGATGGCGCGCTTCTTCGGATCCTCGATCAGCTCGAAGTCGATATTGTGCGCGAGGCCGAAGATGCGGCGAATGGTTTTTGCGGCTGCGAAGCCGACCGTATCCGTGAACAGGCGATGCATGTAGGCCTGCCGCTCGGCTTCCAGTCGTGCGGCGCCCTTCTCGCCGGCAAAGAGCGAGACGGGATAAGCATCGCCCGCAGCGCCCGCGCGCCAGAGGCTCAGGAACTTGCCGGCGAACTCGCTCCAGACCCGCTCGACGGTCCCCAGCACCCAGGCCTCGAATGCGGCCCGCTCGCCCGGCGCGCGCTCGTGGCCGGCGGAGGCGAAATAGGCCATCAGGAGATTGGCCAGCACAGCGCCGATGTCGAACCCCATCGGGCCATAGAACGCGAATTCGGGGTCGATCACCCGGGTCTGGCTCTGCGTCACCATGATCGACCCGGTATGGAGATCGCCATGGAGCAGCGCCTCCGGGCTCGCCATGAACTTCAGCTTCAAGCGGGAGATCGCGACATGCAGCTCCATGTCGTCGCGCAAGGCCGCCGCCAGGCCGTCGAGATAGGGCGCGGTCCAGCGATTCTGCTCGGCGATGCGGTAGGGATCGGTGAAGATCAGATCCTCGGTAATCTTGCAGAGCGCATGGTTGCCGGCAAACGCGGCGATCCCCTCCTTCTTCTCGGCCGCAGACAGCGCGAGGTCGGAGGTGAAGAACAGCGTCCGCGCCATGAAGGTGGTGATGTCGTCGACGAAGCCAGGATATTGCGTTGCCGCAACCAGCCCCTTGCGCATGATGATGTGGGGCTCGAGCAGCTCCATCACCGTCAGCGCCAGCGGCTCGTTGTGATGCAGCAGCGCCGGCACGAGGCCCGGCGCGAGCCGGGCCTGCTTCGACAGCGCCAAATATTCGTAATGGGCCCGTGACAGCGGCAGCGGCCAGCTCTCGCCGACGAGGCGGACGTAGGGCAGCGCCTGCTTCACGGCGATGCCGCCGCGCCCACCCTTGACGATGAAGACGAGGTTGAGATTGCCGTCGCCGACCTCGGTGATCGCCCAGGACGCTGGCTCGCCGCCCAGGAGCGCGGCGATATCGGACAGGCTTGCGAGATAATCCCGCAAGGCCGCCTCATGCAAAATCCGGTAGTCCCCTGCCCGATCCCCGGTCATGATGATCCCATCCCTGTCTGCGCCGGATCGTTACTCCCGATGCTGGCAAGCTCGAGCCGATCCCGGCCATTCTTTTGATCGGATCGTAATCGCAATCAACGCGGTCCGCTACCTGGTGCTTTGGCTGTGCCGGCGAACAGGGATGGGCGCAAGGTGATTGGTATCGGGCGACTAGGCTGGGACGCTTGGTCGCGAGCCCACGATTTGCCGACCAGGAACACAAGTCGGCTGAGACGGTTTTGCTTTTCTGACCTTTTGAAGGAGCTGCCGATGAGCCGCGGAATGCCCTCGATGACCGCCCTTCTGGCGATGCTGGCCATTGCCGGATATCAGAACCGGGATAAATTGGCTGAGCTGCTGAAAGGCGCGAGCGGCGGCACGTCCGCGGGCGGTCAACAGCCGCCTGGGGGCGTGCTCGGCAATCTCGGCGGCATGCTTGGCGCGGGCGGCATCGGCGGCCTGCTCAATGGCGGTATTGGCGAGCTCCTGGAGAGATTTAATCAGAATGGGCAGGGCGAGATCGCCGATTCATGGGTCAAGCCCGGGCCCAACAAGGATATCTCCTCGCCGCAGCTGAAAGAAGCGATCGGCAGCGACGTCCTGGAGAAGCTCGCACAGCAGACCGGGCTTTCCCAAGACGAGATCGTCGCACGGCTATCCCGCGAGCTTCCTTCCGCGATCGACAAATACACGCCGGATGGACGCCTGCCTGAGGCATAGCTGCAGCGGCTCAATTCAGAAGAGGCGTACACATGAGCCTTCTTTGGACCATCATCATCGGCTTTCTCGCCGGCGTGATCGCCAAGTTCATCATGCCGGGCGACAATGAACCTTCCGGGTTCATCCTGACGACCATCCTTGGCATCGTCGGCGCCTTCGTCGCCTCCTACCTCGGCCAAGCGTTGGGCTGGTATCGCCCTGGTGAAGGCGCGGGCCTGATCGGTGCCGTGGTCGGCGCGATCATCGTGTTGTTTGTCTACGGTTTCATCGCCGGCCGGCAACGCCGCGCGATCTAGATTGGCGCGGATCGCTACTCCCGCTCCAGGAAGCTCGAGCCGATCTCGGCCTTTCTTTTGATCGGGTCGTAATCGCAATAGACGCTGTCCGCCACCAGCGTGTAGCTGGCGTAGACGCTGTATTTGTCGGTCTTGACCGAATTCAGCCCGATCACCGAGGTGCTCTTGCCGCCGTTCCATTTGAACGGTGTCGAGCTCTTGGCCTGCTCGCAGGCCATCACGGCCTCGTTGAAGACATAGCCCTCGACGAACGCCTTCAAGGTGCGCACCTGGACCGCCATCTTCCATTCGACATAGCCGATGGCGCCGAGGCCGGCGACGATGAGCACCAGAAGCGCAATGACGATCCTCTGAAAAGTCATTCGGTCCCCCAAAACAATCGTCAGCAAAAAAGCTAGAAAGGCATTCCCATCATCTTCGACAGGCGCTCGATCGAAAGATAGCCGGCGTAGTAGGCGGCAAGGCCGATACCGAAGACGATGGCCGAGATGATCGTTGTCCAGATCAGCTTTCGTCCCATGCGGGTAAGGATGGGTGCGCCGGGGTCGGTGCCGGGCGCGCCGACGCCGTCCTCGTGCTGGCTGCGGACGCCGAACGGCAGCGTCACGAACAGCATGACCCACCACAGCACGAAATAGATCGCGAGCCAGGTTGAAATCTGGATGGCCATGGCGCGGCCTTATGCCTGCTCGATCTCGACGAGGGCGCCGGAGAAATCCTTGGGGTGCAGGAACAGCACCGGCTTGCCGTGGGCGCCGATCTTCGGCACGCCGTCGCCGAGCACCCGCGCTCCCTCCTTCACCAGCGTATCGCGCGAGGCGATGATGTCGACGACCTCGTAGCAGATATGGTGGATGCCGCCGTCGGCGTTGCGCTCGAGGAATTTTGCGATCGGCGAGGCTTCGCCGAGCGGCTCGATGAACTCGATCTTGGTGTTGGGCAGCGTCGCGAACACGGTGGTGACGCCGTGCTCGGGCAGCGGCACGGCTGCCGAAATCTCGGCCCCGAACGCCGCACCATAGATCTTCGCGGCCTTGACGGCGTCCTTGGTCGCGATCGCGACATGGTTGAGCCGGCCCAGCATCTTGTCTCTCCCCTTACACTGTCAGCACATGTACCAGACAGGGGGGCTTTTTACCCCAATGTTCGTTGATGACGGCACGGACAGCGCGTCGCACCGACTCCGCCAGAGCGTCCGGATCGCGGCGGCGCGCCCTGGGCAGCCCCTCGATGGTGGACGTCACGGCGTCGAAGACCAGATCGTCAAAGGCCTCGCCCGCCCTGTTCTTCTCGGGAATGCCGACGAGATCGACCTCGGGATCGTCGGCGAGCTCGCCCTGCTCCGTCATGGCCACGGCCACGAAGGCGCAGCCGGAAAAGGCCATGCGGCGGCGCTCGACCACCGCGCGGGATTTGGAATCCTCCAGGATCGTGCCGTCCTTGTAGAGACGGCCCGACGGCACCTCGCCGACGATGCCGGGGTCGCCGGGGCCGAGCTTGACGAGGTCGCCGTTGCGGCAGACCAGCACGCGCGGCACGCCCGCGGCGCGCGCGAGCTTTGCGTGCTCATTCAAGTGCAACGCCTCGCCGTGGACCGGGATCAGGAGCTGCGGCTTCACCCAGGAGATCAGATCGCGCAGCTCGTCGCGGCGGGGATGGCCGGAAACGTGGACCAGGTGGTCGCGGTCGGTGATCACCTCGACGCCCTGGAGCACGAGGTTGTTGATGATCGAGCCGACGGCCTTCTCGTTGCCGGGAATGGTGCGCGAGGAGAAGATGACGCTGTCGCCGCGATTGAGCGTGATCTCGGGATGGTCGTCATTGGCGATGCGCGCCAGCGCGGCGCGCGGCTCGCCCTGGCTGCCGGTGCACAGCGCCAGCACCTTGTCCTGCGGCAGGTGGCCGTAGACCTCGGGCGAGCGGAAGTTCTGCACGCCGTCGAGATAACCGCATTCGCGCGCGACCTGCACCACGCGCTCCATGGCGCGGCCGACCACGACGACCTCGCGGTCCGCGGCCTTCGCGGCCTCGGCCACGGCCTTGATCCGGGAGACGTTAGAGGCGAACGTCGTCACCGCGACGCGGCCCTTGGCTGATTTCACGAGATCGATGATGGTCCGGGCAACCTCGGCCTCCGACGGCGAGCGGCCGTCGCGCACGGCGTTGGTGGAATCGCCGATCAAGGCGAGCACGCCCTCCTCGCCGAGCTCACGCAGCCGCTTCTCGTCGGTCGGCGCGCCCAGCGTCGGGGTCGGGTCGATCTTCCAGTCGCCGGTGTGCAGCACCGTGCCGGCTTCGGTGTGGATCGCCAGCGCGTGCGCTTCCGGAATGGAGTGCGCAACGGGGATGAACTCGACGTTGAACGGGCCGACATCGATGCGGCCGCCGGACGGGATCACCGTAACAGGGATGTTGGGCGCATTGCGCTCGGCGGCGCATTTGGCCTCGAACAGCGCCGCGCTGAACTGGGTCGCATAGATCGGGCATTGCAGCTTCGGCCACAGATCGATGATCGCGCCGAAATGATCCTCATGGGCGTGGGTCAAGACCAGGCCCATCAGGTTCTTGCGTTCCTTCTCCAGGAAGGAGATGTCCGGCATGATCAGGTCGATGCCGGGCAGATGCTCCTCGTCGCCGAAGGAGACGCCGAGATCGACGGCGAGCCAGGCCCGCTGGTGGCGGTTGCCGAGGCCGTAGATCGACAGGTTCATGCCGATCTCGCCGACGCCGCCGAGCGGCGCAAACACCAGTTCGTCGGGCCTCGCCATCACGCAGCTCCCACGGAGGCGGCCGGACCGAAGAACACCTCGCCCGCTGCGACCGGCACAATCCGGCCTTCCGCGGTGCGGACGATCAGGCAGCCGGTGTCGTCGATGGTGTCAAAAACGCCTTCCAGTGTCATCGCACCCGTATGGATCGCAACGCGTTCACCGAGGCCGGCGGCGCGCTCCAGCCAGAGCTTGCGGATCTCGGCAAAGCCGCGGCCATTGTCCCAGATGCCGCGGAACTCGACCCAGGCATCCGAGAGCGCCGAGAACAGCTCTTCGGCGCTGATCTGGACGCCGAGCGTCGCGAGCGACACCGCGGGCGTCGGCGTGCCTTCCGGCGCGGCCACGACATTGGTGCCCATGCCCGCGACGACCGCGAGTCTGTCGCCGATGGCCTCGGCCTCGAGCGCGATGCCGACGAGCTTCTTGCCGCCGGCGAGCACGTCATTCGGCCATTTCAGCGCGTAGCGGGGGCGGCCCTCGCCGAGGCGCAACGCAGCCTCGAGGCTCACCCTCTCCAGTGCCGCCTCCTGCGCCAGCCCGGCGGCAAAGCCGAGGGTCGCCGCGACGGCCGGGGTGATATCCATGATCTCGAGGACACTCGCGGCGAGATTGCCCTTGGGCGCGATCCACGCCCGCTGGCGCCGGCCGCGCCCGGCGGTCTGCTCGGATGTGACGAACCACATCGGGCCGCGTTCGCCGCGCCTCGCGTGCTCGATCGCGTCGGTATTGGTCGAGCCGGTCCGATCGAAAGCCGCGAGCTTGTAGCCCGCGGCCTGTGCGCGAGGACCGAGCGCGAACCCCATCCTAGAACAGCGACTTTGCCGCGGCGGAGGCGACGCTCACCACGGGACCCGCGAACAGCGCGAACAGCAGGTTGAACAGGCCCGCGACCGCGAGCACCGTCCGCACCTCGATCCGGACAGGATCGACCTGACCGGCCGGCTCGTCGAAGTACATCGTCTTGACGATGGTGAGATAGTAATAGGCGCCAATGACGCTGGAGAGCACACCGATCACGGCGAGCGTGAACAGGTTCGCCTTGATGGCGGCGACGAAGACGTACCATTTGGCGAAGAAGCCGGCGAGCGGCGGAATGCCGGCGAGCGAGAACAGGAGCATCGCGAACATGAAGGCGAGCAGCGGATTGGTCCGCGACAGGCCTGCGAAATCGCTAATCTGCTCCACGGCCTGGCCGTTGCGCTTCATCGCAAGGATGATCGAGAACGAGCCGAGCGTCATCGCGACGTAGATGACGATGTACATCAAGACGCCCTGCGCGCCCTCGACCGTGCCGGAGGCGAGGCCGACGAGGGCAAAGCCCATGTGGCCGATCGAGGAGTACGCCATCAGGCGCTTGATGTTGGTCTGGCCGATCGCGGCGAAGGAGCCGAGCACCATCGAGGCGATCGCCACGAACACCAGGATCTGCTGCCACTGCGAGACGATGCCGGGGAATGCGGTCAGCGTGACGCGGGTGAAGACGGCGAGCGCGGCCACCTTCGGCGCCGAGGCGAAGAAAGCGGTGACCGGCGTCGGGGCGCCCTCATAGACGTCCGGCGTCCACATGTGGAACGGCACGGCCGAGACCTTGAAGCAGAGGCCGGCGAGCAGGAACACGAGGCCGAAGACCAGGCCAGTATTCGAGATCGTCGCGGCAGCGGCAATTCCGGTGAAGCTGACCGTGCCGGTGAAGCCATAGACCAGCGAGGAGCCGTAGAGCAGCATGCCCGAGGACAGCGCGCCGAGCACGAAATACTTCAGGCCGGCTTCGGTCGACTTGGCATTGTCGCGGTTCGAGGACGCCACGACGTAGAGCGCGAGCGACATCAACTCGAGGCCGAGATAGAGCGAGATCAGATCGCCGGCCGAGATCAGCACCATCATGCCGAGCGTCGAGAGCAGCACCAGGATGGCGTATTCGAAGATGCGGCGCGAGGGATCGGACAGGAATTCGGTCGACAGCACCAGCGTCACCGCCGAGCCGATCAGGGCCAGGATCTTCATGAAGCGGGCGAAGTCGTCGACGATGAAGCTGCCGCCGAAGGTCACCTGCTTGCCCGCGGGCTGCATGTAGACGAGCGCGCCGACCACGATCAGCAGCACGACCGCCAGCGAGGTGACGGTCCTGGTCGTCTCCTGCCCGCGATAGGCCCCCAGCATCAGCAGCGCCATGGCGCCGACCGCGAGCACGATCTCGGGCAGCACCGGCGCCAGTTGATAACCTGCAGTCTCAAAGCTCATGGCGATATCCTGACCTGCCCGCTCACTGGAGCAGTGCGGCGGCCTTCACGGCCGTCACAGCGGTGTTGTAATTATTGACGAGTTGCTGGACCGAGGCGGCCGACATATCGAGCACCGGCTTCGGATAGACGCCGAACAGGATCGTCAGCGCGATCAGCGGGAACAGCGTCACACATTCGCGCAAGGTGAGATCCTTCATGCTCGCCAGCGACGGCTTGACCAGCGCCCCGAACACGACCTTGCGATAGAGCCACAGCGCGTAAGCCGCCGACAGGATCACGCCGAAGGTCGCGAAGAACGCGGTCGGGATCGAGACCTTGAAGGTGCCGAGCAGCGTCATGAACTCGCCGACGAAGCCGCTCGTGCCGGGCAGACCGACATTGGCCATGGTGAAGACCATGAAGGTCAGCGCGTAGAGCGGCATTCGGTTGACGAGGCCGCCATAGGCCGCGATCTCGCGGGTGTGCAGGCGGTCGTAGACGACGCCGACGCAGAGGAACAGCGCGCCGGAGACGATGCCGTGCGAGATCATCTGGAACACACCGCCGGCGACGCCCTGCATGGTGCCGGCGAAGATGCCCATGGTGACGAAGCCCATATGCGCGACCGAGGAGTACGCGATCAGCTTCTTCATGTCCTCCTGCATCAAGGCCACCAGCGAGGTGTAGATGATGGCAATGGCCGAGAGCGTGAAGACCAGCGGCGCGAAGTCGTGCGAGGCCAGCGGGAACATCGGCAGCGAGAAGCGCAGGAAGCCGTAGCCGCCCATCTTCAGCAGGATCGCGGCCAGGACCACCGAGCCCGCGGTCGGCGCCTCGACGTGAGCGTCGGGCAGCCAGGTGTGCACCGGCCACATCGGCATCTTCACCGCAAACGAGGCGAAGAAGGCCAGCCACGCCCAGGTCTGCAGGGACCGCGGCACCGCGGTGTGCATCAAGGTCGGGATGTCCGTGGTGCCGCCGTTCCAGTACAGCGCCATGATGGCGAGCAGCATCAGGACCGAGCCGAGCAGCGTGTAGAGGAAGAACTTGAACGACGCATAGACCCGGCGCGGGCCGCCCCAGACGCCGATGATCAGGAACATCGGGATCAGGCCGCCCTCGAAGAACAGATAGAACAGCACGAGATCGAGCGCCGAGAAGGTGCCGATCATCAGCGTTTCCAGGATCAGGAACGCCATCATGTATTCGCGGACGCGGTTGGTGACCGCCTTCCAGCTCGCGATGATGCAGAACGGCATGATCGCGGTGGTCAGGATCACCAGCGGCAGCGAGATGCCGTCGACGCCCATGTGGTAGGTGATGCCGGTGGCGAGCCAGTTCGCCTTCTCCACGAACTGGAAGTCGGGGTTTGCGGGATCGAAGCGCATGACCAGGATCACCGACACCGCGAAGGTAATCAGCGTGGTCCAGAGCGCGATCCAGCGCGAATTGCGCTTGGCCGCCTCGTCATCGCCGCGGCTCAGATAGACGATCAGCGCACCGACCAGGGGCAGGAACGTCGTGACCGAAAGGATGGGCCAGGTTGTCATTTACTGGCCTCCAAAGCCGAACATGAACCAGGTGATCAGGCCGGCGGCGCCGATCAGCATGGCGAATGCGTAGTGGTAGAGATAGCCGGTCTGGATCTTCACGACGTTGCGGGTGACGTCCAGCACGCGGGCGGAGATGCCGTCGGGACCCAAGCCGTCGATGATGAAGCCGTCGCCCTTCTTCCAGAGCTGGTAGCCGACCCACTTCGCCGGACGGACGAAGATGAGGTCGTAGAGCTCGTCGAAGTACCATTTGTTGAGCAGGAACTGGTACAGCATCGGCTGCGTGTTCGCGAGCTCGACCGGCAGATACGGCCGGCGGATATAGAACAGGTACGACACCAGGAAGCCCAGCACCATCATCACCGTCGGCAGGAACGCGATGGTCTCGGGGATGTGGTGCATCTCCTCGATGATGTGCGGGTGCATCTTCACGGACTCGCGGAAGAACTCCTCGACACCGTGACCGGCGAACAGCTCCTTGAACGGGAAGCCGGCGACGATCGAGCCGACCGCGAGCACGCCGATCGGGATCAGGATCCAGAGCGGAGCCTCATGCGCGGCCTCGTAGTGGTGCTCGTCATGCGGCTCGCCGTGGAAGGTCTTGAAGATCAGGCGCCAGGAGTAGAACGAGGTCAGGCCGGCGGCGACGACGGTCATCAGGAAGCCGTACACCGCGAACGGATTGTGCGAGACGTAGGCGGACTCGATGATCGCGTCCTTGGAGAAGTAGCCGGCCGTGAGCGGGAAGCCGGTCAGCGCCAGGGTGCCGACCACCATCACCGCATAGGTGTAGGGGATCTTCTTCCAGAGGCCGCCCATGTTGCGGATGTCCTGCTCGTGGTGCATCGCGTAGATCACCGAGCCGGAACCCAAGAACAGCAGCGCCTTGAAGAAGGCGTGCGTGAACAAATGGAACATGCCGACCGAATAGGCACCTGCTCCCATCGCGACGAACATGTAGCCGAGCTGCGAACAGGTCGAATAGGCGACGATGCGCTTGATGTCGTTCTGGACGAGGCCGATGGTCGCCGCGAAGAAAGCGGTCGTCGCGCCGAAGAACATCACCACCGCCTGCGCGTTCGGGGCGAGCTCGAACAGCGGGGACAGGCGAGCCACCATGAAAACGCCGGCGGTGACCATGGTCGCGGCGTGGATCAGCGCCGAGACCGGGGTCGGGCCTTCCATCGCGTCGGGCAACCAGGTGTGCAGCAGGAACTGCGCCGACTTGCCCATCGCGCCCATGAACAGGAGCAGACAGGTCAGGGTCAGCGCGTCGGCGTGCCAGCCGAGGAAGTTGATGGTCTTGCCGGTCAGACCCGGGGCGGCATGGAAGATCGTCTCGAAATCGGTCGAGCCAACCAGCATGAAGATCGCAAAGATGCCGAGCGCAAAACCAAAGTCGCCGACGCGGTTGACCACGAAAGCCTTGATGGCGGCCGCGTTCGCCGACGGCTTCTGGTACCAGAAGCCGATCAGCAGGTAGCTGGCCAGACCCACGCCCTCCCAGCCGAAGAACAGCTGCACGAGGTTATCCGCGGTCACCAGCATCAGCATGGCGAAGGTGAACAGCGAGAGATAGCCGAAGAAGCGCGGCCGGTTCGGATCCTCGTCCATGTAGCCGATGGAATAGAGGTGCACGAGCGAAGACACGGTGGTCACCACCACCAGCATCACGGCGGTGAGCGTGTCGACGCGCAGCGTCCACCAGACCTGGAGGTCGCCGGAGAAGATCCAGGGCAGCAGCTGGATGCGGGCGTCGTGGTGCATGAAGCCGACATCGACCAGCGTCATCCAGGACAACGCCGCCGAGACGAACAGCAGCGCCGTCGTGATCAGCTCGGCGCCGCGTGAGCCCGCCGCCGGCGGCTCGGTCGGGCCATGGCCGTGGTCGTCATGACCGTGATCGCCGTGACCATGGTCGTCATGTCCATGAGAGCCGTGCGCCGCCGACGCATGCGCGTCGCCATGCCCGTGGTCGCCATGATGCTCGACCTCGTCGCCAGAGGGGTTACGGGCATGCGCGCCGAACAGCGCAATCAGGCCGGCCAGAATGGCGCCCAGCAGAGGCAGGAAAACGATTGCCTGAACCATTTGAGAGCTCAGCCCTTCATCAGATTGACGTCCTCAACCGCGATCGAACCGCGGTTGCGGAAATAGACCACCAGGATGGCGAGACCGATCGCGGCTTCGGCGGCCGCGACGGTGAGCACCAGCAGCGCGAAGACCTGACCGACGATGTCGCCGAGGAAGGTCGAGAACGCGACGAGGTTGATGTTGACCGAGAGCAGGATCAGCTCGATCGACATCAGGATGACGATGATGTTCTTGCGGTTCAGGAAGATGCCGAGGATGCCGAGCGTGAACAGGATCGCGCCGACCGCCAGATAATGTCCGAGCCCGATCGTCATTTCACCCACTCCGCCGCATCGGCATCCGAGAGCCCCTGCCCCGGCGCCACCTTGCGCATCGCCATTGCCATCTCGGGCGTGCGCGCGTTCTGAACGTTGATGTCCTGCCGCTTCACGCTCGCCTTGTGGCGCAGCGTCAGCACGATGGCGCCGATCATGGCAACCAGGAGCACCATGCCCGAGAGCTGGAAGTAGTGGATGTACTTCGTATAGAGCACGAGGCCGAGCGCCTCGGTGTTGCTGACGTTGGCCGGGATCGCCGCCGTGATCGTCTTGGAGACGCCGGGGTTGATGACCCAGAAGCCGACCGTGAGCAGCAGCTCGAACAGGAAGATGCCGCCGATCACGAGACCGACCGGCAGATACTCGATGAAGCCCTCGCGCAGCTCGAGGAAGTCGACGTCGAGCATCATGATCACGAACAGGAACAGCACCGCGACCGCGCCGACATAGACGACGATCAGGATCATCGCCAGGAATTCGGCGCCCATCAGCACGAACAGGCCGGAGGCGTTGACGAAGGCCAGGATCAGGTACAGCACGGAGTGCACGGGATTGCGCGAGACAATCACCATCACCGCCGAGGCGACGCAGATGCCGGCGAACAGATAGAAGAACAGCGCGGGAAGGATCATGCCCTCACCTCACCGGTACGGCGCGTCGAGCTCGATCGCTTTCGCGATCTCGCGTTCCCAGCGGTCGCCGTTGGCGAGCAGCTTGGCCTTGTCATAGAACAGTTCCTCGCGGGTCTCGGTCGCGAACTCGAAGTTCGGACCTTCGACGATGGCGTCGACCGGACAGGCCTCCTGGCAGAGGCCGCAATAGATGCACTTCACCATGTCGATGTCGTAGCGCACGGTGCGGCGGGTGCCGTCGTTGCGGCGCGGGCCGGCCTCGATGGTGATGGCCTGCGCCGGGCAGATCGCTTCGCACAGCTTGCAGGCGATGCAGCGCTCTTCACCGTTCGGATAGCGGCGCAGCGCGTGCTCGCCGCGGAAGCGCGGCGAGATCGGGCCCTTCTCGAACGGATAGTTCAGCGTCGGCTTCGGCTGGAAGAAATAGCGCATGGCGAGAAAGAACGCCGAGACGAATTCCGACAGCAGAAGCGAGCGTGCAGTGGCGTTGACGTTGATACCCATGACGGCCCTCACTTCGGCGCGATGCCGGCGAAATGCAGCACGCCGGCCACCACGATCACCATCGCCAGCGAGATCGGCAGGAACACCTTCCAGCCGAGACGCATCAGTTGATCGTAGCGGTAGCGCGGCACGATCGCCTTCGCCATCGCGAACAGGAAGAACATGAAGAACAGCTTCAGCGCGAACCAGATGATCCCCGGCACCCAGTTGAAGGGCGGCAGATCGACCGGCGGCAGCCAGCCCCCGAGGAACAGGATGGTCGCCATCGCGCACATCGTGACGATCGCGACATACTCGCCGAGCATGAACAGGAGGTACGGCGTCGAGCCGTATTCGACCATGAAACCGGCAACCAGCTCGGATTCCGCTTCGACGAGGTCGAAGGGCGGACGGTTGGTTTCCGCCAGCGCCGAGACGTAGAACACCACGAACATCGGGAACAGCGGCCAGACGTACCAGTTCAGGATGGTGAGCTGCGGCAGCCCGATCAGGCTGGCAAGGCCGCGCGCGTGCTGGGCCTCGACCACGGCGGACAGGTTCAGCGTGCCGGCGCAGAGCAGCACGGTGATGATGACGAAGCCGATCGAGACTTCGTAGGACACCATCTGCGCCGCCGAGCGCAGCGCGGCCAGGAACGGGTACTTCGAGTTCGACGACCAGCCCGCCATGATGATGCCGTAGATCGACAGCGACGAGATCGCGAAGATGAAGAGGATGCCGACATTGATGTCGGAGATAACCCAGCCGAGATTGGTCGGGATCACCGCCCAGGCGGCAAGCGCCAGCACGCACGACACCAGCGGCGCCAGCAGGAACACGCCCTTGTTGGCGCCGGCCGGGATGATCGGCTCCTTCAGCACGAATTTGAGCAGGTCCGCGAAGGATTGCAGCAGGCCCCAGGGTCCGACCACGTTCGGGCCGCGCCGGATCTGCACCGCCGCCCAGATCTTGCGATCGGCGAGCAGGATGTAGGCGATCGCGACCAGAAGGACGACGAGCACCAGGACGCTCTGCGCGACCATGATGATCAGCGGCCAGAGGAACCCGGTCCAGAATGCGCTTTCGAAGAATTCCATCAGATCACGCTCACTCCGCTGCGGTCAGCATTTGCCCGGAGGCGAGACGCGAGCATTCCGCCATCACGGCGGACGCACGCGCGATTGGGTTGGTCAGGTAGAAGTCCTCGACCAGCGGCTTGAACGGCGCCTTCTCGGGCGAGCCGCCCTTCCCCGCCAGCTTCTTGATCTGGTCGGCGGAGCCGGCCTCGATCTGGTCGAGACGGATCAGATGCGGCACGGCCTTGAAGATCGCCTGCCGCAGCGCGCCGAGCGAGTCGTAGCCGAGCTTCTTGCCGAGCGCTTCCGATAGCGCGCGGATGATCGCCCAGTCCTCGCGGGCCTCGCCCGGCGGGAATGCGGCGCGGCCGGTCATCTGCACGCGGCCCTCGGTATTGACGTAGATCGCGGACTTCTCGGTGTAGGCGGCTGCCGGCAGGATCACGTCGGCGCGGTGCGCGCCGCGGTCGCCATGGGTGCCGATATAGACGACGAAGGTGCCGTCCGGCGCCTTGATCTCGTCGGCGCCGAGCAGGAACAGCAGGTCCAGCGTGCCGAACGTCGTCATCTGCGCCGCGTTCAGGCCGCCTGCGGTGGCGGAGAAGCCGACGTCGAGCGCACCGACGCGCGAGGCGGACTCATGCAGCACGCCAAAGCCGTTCCAGCCGTCCTTGACCGCGCCGACATCGAGCGCGAGCTTGGCGCTGGCAGCGAGGATGGCGGCACCGTCGTGACGGGCGGCCGCGCCCGCGCCGACCAGGACGATCGGATGCTTGGCGTTCTTCAGCACGTCCATGAAGGAATGCTTGCCGGCCGCGAGTTCGCCGAGCGTCTCGGTGCCCGCGCCGAGATGGTCGTAGTCGTAGGTCAGATCGACCTTGGCGCCGATGACGCCGACCTTGAAGCCGCCGCCGCGCCAGCGCTTGCGGATGCGGGCGTTGAACACGGCCGCCTCCTTGCGCGGATTGGCGCCAATGATGAGCAGCGCGTCGGCCCGCTCCACGCCGACGAGCGTCGGGTTGAAGATGTAGGAGCCGCGGCCCAGCGCCGGATCGAAAGCGTCGCCGCCCTGCACCGCCAGATTGGCCGAGCCGTATTTGGCCAGCAGATCCTTCAGCGCGAACATCTCCTCGACGCCGGCAAGATCGCCCGCGATCGCGCCGATGCGCTTGCCGTCGGTGCGCGCGGCCTTGGCGGCGATGGCGGCAAAGGCCTCGGGCCAGCTCGCCGCGCGCAGCTTGCCGGCCTCGCGGATATAGGGCCGGTCGAGACGCTGGGTGCGCAGGCCGTCGACGACGTGGCGGGTCTTGTCGGAGATCCACTCCTCGTTCACTGCCTCGTTGATGCGCGGCAGCACGCGCATCACCTCGCGGCCGCGGGTATCGACGCGGATCGCAGAGCCGACGCCGTCCATGACGTCGATCGACTGGGTCTTGCCGAGCTCCCACGGGCGCGCAGCAAAGGCATAAGGCTTCGAGGTCAGCGCGCCGACCGGGCAGATGTCGACGAGGTTGCCCTGCAGTTCCGACGTCAGCGCGTGCTCGAGATAGGTCGTGATCTCCATGTCCTCGCCGCGGCCGGTCGCGCCCATCTCCGGAGCGCCGGCGACTTCCGCCGAGAAGCGGACGCAGCGCGTGCACTGGATGCAGCGGTTCATCGAGGTCTTGACCAGCGCGCCGAGATATTTGTCCTCGACCGCGCGCTTGTTCTCGGCGAAGCGGCTGGTGTCGACACCATAGCCCATCGCCTGGTCCTGCAGATCGCACTCGCCGCCCTGGTCGCAGATCGGGCAGTCCAGCGGATGGTTGATCAGCAGGAATTCCATCACGCCTTCGCGTGCCTTCTTCACCATCGGCGAACGCGTGGAGATCTCCGGCGGCTCGCCCTTGGGACCCGGACGGCAATCGCGCACGCCCCAGGCGCAGCTGGCGACCGGCTTCGGGCCGCCCTTCACTTCGACGAGGCACATCCGGCAATTGCCGGCGATCGACAGCCGCTCATGGTAGCAGAAGCGCGGAATCTCGGCGCCGGCCGCCTCGCACGCCTGAAGCAGCGTGTATTCGGCGGGGACATCGATCTCTTTGCCGTCGATGATGAGTTTGGTCATTGCTGTCTCAAGTCTTTCCCAGCTTGCAGTCTGGCGGTGTGACGCTGGCGGTCTTCAGCGACGCCGTGATCCATCGCTGGGTCTCGGCGCCGTAGGTGGCGAGATAGGCCGGCTTCGCCGCGTTCTTCTCGCACAGGAACGGCAGATGCGGCTTCAAATCGTAATCGCAGGAGGCCTGCCATTCGCGCTTGTCGGCGAAGGTGGCGATCGTCTCCTCGCAGGCGTAAAGAAAATACGAGACGAAGCTCTCATACTGCGCCCGCTCCTCGCGGCTGCCGGCCTTGATCGCGTCGTAGTCAGGCTGCGAGAATTTCGGATTCTGGAACGCCAGCTCCGTATAGCCCAAAAACACCTCCCGCGCGCTGGAAGTGCGGTTGCCGGTGCGAATTTCATTGATCTGGAACAGGATCGCAACAAAGCCGAGCAGAGCCACGGCCGCCTGCGCCATCTGCGCAAGCGTCCCATATCTCTGCCACCAGAAGCTCGGTTGCGACATCGCGATCACTCCGCTGCAACCATGTGCGCGGGATCGAGAACGCCGACATCGTCGATATCCGCCTTGTGCGAATATTGTGCGATCCGCTCCTCTATCTCGTGACGGAAATGCGCGATCAGGCCCTGGATCGGCCATGCCGCCGCATCGCCGAGCGCGCAGATGGTGTGGCCTTCGACCTGCTTCGTCACCTCCAGCAGCATGTCGATTTCGCGCTTGTGGGCGCGGCCTTCGGCCATGCGGGTGAGCACGCGCCACATCCACCCGGTGCCTTCGCGGCACGGCGTGCACTGGCCGCAGCTCTCATGCTTGTAGAAATAGGAGATGCGGGCGATAGCGCGGATCAAATCGGTCGACTTGTCCATCACGATCACGGCGGCGGTGCCGAGGCCCGAGCGCAGCTTGCTCAGGCTGTCAAAATCCATCGGCGTGTCGATGATCTGCTCGGCCGGCACCATGCGCACCGACGAGCCGCCGGGGATCACGGCCTTGAGGTTGTCCCAGCCGCCGCGGATGCCGCCGCAGTGCTTGTCGATCAGCTCGCGGAACGGGATGCCCATGGCTTCTTCGACGTTGCAGGGCCGCTCGACATGGCCGGAGATGCAGAAGAGCTTGGTGCCGACATTGTTGGGACGGCCGATGCCGGCGAACCAGGCCGCGCCGCGGCGCAGGATGTCGGGCGCAACCGCGATGGACTCGACGTTGTTGACGGTGGTCGGGCAGCCGAACAGGCCGACATTGGCCGGGAACGGCGGCTTCAGGCGCGGCTGGCCTTTCTTGCCTTCGAGGCTTTCGAGCAGCGCGGTCTCCTCGCCGCAGATATAGGCGCCGGCGCCGTGGGCGACGTAGATGTCGAACGGCCAGCCGTTGACGTTGTCCTTGCCGACCAGCTTGGCCTCATAGGCCTGGTCGATCGCGGCCTGGAGATGCTCGCGCTCGCGGATGAATTCACCGCGGACATAGATGTAGCAGGCATGCGCGTTCATCGCGCAGCTCGCGATCAGGCAGCCCTCGATGAGAAGATGCGGATCGTGCCGCATGATCTCGCGATCCTTGCAGGTGCCGGGCTCGGATTCGTCGGCGTTGACGACGAGATAGCTCGGCCGGCCGTCGGTCGATTCCTTCGGCATGAACGACCATTTCAGGCCGGTCGGGAAGCCGGCGCCGCCGCGGCCGCGCAGGCCCGACGCCTTCATCTCGTTGATGATCCAGTCGCGGCCCTTGTCGATGATGTTCTTGGTGCCATCCCAGGCGCCGCGGCGCCGCGCGCCCTCGAGCCCCCAATCGTGGAGGCCGTAGAGGTTCTTGAAGATGCGGTCCTTGTCCTCGAGCATATCAGTGCTTTCCGATCAACGAATGGACTGCTTGTAGGCAAGTCCGGCGGCGCAGACGGCGAAGAACAGCGCCCAGAGCAGACTGGTCTCCTGCGACGCGTTCATGAAGAAACGCTGCAGCAGGAACATGAAGGTAGCCGCGACCGCGGCGTGCATGGCGACGAAGCCCCATTTCTTCACGGCCGCGGTCCCTCCGATTGCGATGAGATCACGCATCAGGTGATCTCCTTCAACGTGGTCGGTCCGGTGATCGGCGCCGAGAACTGGCGGCCGTTCTGCGGACCCGGCTTGGGCGGATTGCCCGAAGCGAAACCGTCGAGCAACTTGCCGAAGCTTTCCTTGGTCAGGTCCTCGTAGGTGTCCTTGCCGATCAGCACCATCGGCGCATTCACGCAGGCGCCCAGGCACTCCACCTCTTCCCAGCTGAAATTGCCGTCCTTGGAGAGGTGGAAAGGCTCGTGATGGATGCGGTGCTCGCAGACGTGGATCAGATCCTCGGCGCCGCGCAGGCGGCACGGCGTGGTGCCGCAGACCTGGACATGGGCCTTCTTGCCGACGGGGGCGAGCTGGAACATCGTGTAGAAGGTCGCGACCTCAAGCACGCGGATATAGGGCATGTCGAGCAAGTCAGCGACGGCGCGGATCGCGGCCTCCGACACCCAGCCTTCGTGCTGCTCCTGCACGCGCCAGAGGATGGCGATGACGGCGGAGGCCTGGCGTCCGGCCGGATATTTCGCGATCTGCTGCCTGGCGAATGCGAGGTTCTCCTCCGTGAACGCAAAGCTCGCGGGCTGGACTTCCTTCGGTGCTAATCGGCGAACGGACATCTCTTCAATCTCTCACTGCATGCGGCGCGCGGTTTTCGCATTCAGGGCTTCGATCCTGTCCTGCCAGAATGCGCTTGCGGTGCCGAAGACGTTGTAGCCGACGTGGGTCGAGACCTTGATGCGGTCGAGGATCGACAGCTCGGTCACGGTCTCCATGCGGTTGCTGCGCGGATCGAACACGATCAGCTTCAGCGGGGTCTGTTCGAGGATGTAGCGCGACACGGCATGGGAGCGGTCGCTGCCGTGCTCCTCGCACATGATGACACTGTCGGCCTGGAGCAGCCGGGCCCCGCCCTTGATCGCCTCGATCTCGACGCCCTCGACGTCGAGCTTGATCAGGTACTTGCCGCTGGCGGCGATCTTGCCGTCGTCGATCAGATTGTCGAGCGCGATGACCGGCACTTCCTCGCCGCCCGCCGACGGAGCGCCGGCGATGCTGAAGGCTTCGTGCTTGGTGCCCGACAGGCGCGCGGTGCCGCGGGCGGAGCCGATCGCACACTTCATCGTCTCAAAGCGGTTGCCATTGACGCGGGCATTGTTGGCGAGCTTCGGATAGTTCTGCCCCGACGGCTCGATCGCGATCGCCTTGTGCGAGCCGAACGGCCTGCTCGAGACCAGCACCGACCAGTAGCCGTAATTGGCGCCGCAATCGAGCAGCGTGTAGTCGACGTCGACGGAGTCGGCGAACAAGAGTTCGAGCTCGTCTTCATAGTTGTACGAGCGGTTGAGCAGCTTGCTCCAATAGCCGTCGCCATAAGGGAACTCGAACACGGCGTCGGGATTGAGCCTGATCGCGATGTTGCGCTTGGGCAGCGTCTTCGCCAGCAGATTGGCGCAGGCGATGTAGCCCATATGCGAGAAGTGGGACGAGATCTTCGATCCCGTCACCAGCGCCAAGGCAGCCGTCCGCTCCCACAGGTTGGCCCCTTCAAGGGCCCCCGAGGCACGGTCAAACTGAATTGGCGCCTGCGCCATCACCGATCGACCTCTCCGAACACGATGTCGAGCGAGCCGAGGATCGCCGAGACGTCCGCGAGCAGATGGCCGCGGCAGATGTGATCCATGGCCTGCAGGTGCGCGAAGCCCGGCGCGCGGATCTTGCACTTGTACGGCTTGTTGGTGCCGTCGGCGACGAGATAGACGCCGAACTCGCCCTTGGGCGCCTCGACCGCGGCATAGACTTCGCCGGCCGGCACGTGGACGCCCTCGGTGTAAAGCTTGAAGTGGTGGATCAGCGCTTCCATCGAGCGCTTCATCTCGCCACGGCGCGGCGGTGCGACCTTGTTGTCGGCCACGACGACGGGGCCCTTGCCATCAGGCGCATTCAGCTTCTGGATGCACTGCTTCATGATGCGCACGGACTGGCGCATCTCTTCCATGCGGATCAGATAGCGGTCGTAACAGTCGCCGTTCTTGCCGATCGGAATGTCGAAATCCATCTCGGCATAGCAT
Source organism: Bradyrhizobium sp. 1(2017) (assembly GCF_011602485.2). Classification (NCBI taxonomy): domain Bacteria; kingdom Pseudomonadati; phylum Pseudomonadota; class Alphaproteobacteria; order Hyphomicrobiales; family Nitrobacteraceae; genus Bradyrhizobium; species Bradyrhizobium sp. 1(2017). The sequence goes on from NZ_CP050022.2 coordinate 4,600,230, forward strand.
TCATAGGGCTGCGACTTGCGCAGGTCCCAGGCCGCGCCCGAGCCGCGCACCATCACGCCGGAGAAGCCCCACTCCCAGGCTTCCTTCAGCGGCACCACGCCGATGTCGACGTTGCGCTGCTTGAAGATGCGGTTAGCGGTGAGCAGGCGGTCGAGGTCGTCCACCACTTTGAGGAACGGATCGCACCAGGCCTCGATGTCGTCGACCAGCTTTTGCGGCAGGTCCTGATGCACGCCGCCGACGCGGAAGAAGGCTGCATGCATACGGCTGCCCGAGGCGCGCTCGTAGAACACCATCAGCTTCTCGCGCTCTTCGAAGCCCCACAGCGGCGGGGTGAGCGCGCCGACGTCCATCGCCTGCGTGGTGACGTTCAGCAGATGCGACAGGATGCGGCCGATCTCGCAATAGAGCACGCGGATCAACTGGCCGCGGCGCGGCACTTCGATGCCGAGCAGCTTCTCGGCAGCGAGGCAGAACGCGTGCTCCTGGTTCATCGGCGCGACGTAGTCGAGCCGGTCGAAGTAAGGGATCGCCTGCAGATAGGTCTTCTGCTCGATCAGCTTTTCGGTGCCGCGGTGAAGCAGGCCGATATGCGGGTCGACGCGTGCGACGACCTCGCCGTCAAGCTCCAGCACCAGGCGCAGCACGCCGTGCGCCGCCGGATGCTGCGGCCCGAAGTTGATGGTGAAATTGCGAAGCTGTTCAGGTTGTTCGTTCATGATCAGGCCTTCGGTCCCGCTTTTTCATCGCCCGGAAGGACCGGATAGTCCGCGCCTTCCCACGGAGACAAAAAGTCGAACTTGCGGAATTCCTGGTTGAGCCGGACGGGCTCGTACACCACGCGCTTCTCCTGGTCGTCGTAGCGGACCTCGACGAAGCCGGTGGTCGGGAAATCCTTGCGCAGCGGATGACCCTCGAAACCGTAATCGGTGAGGATGCGGCGCATGTCGGGATGACCGACGAAGAACACGCCATAGAGGTCGTAAGCCTCGCGCTCGAACCAGTCGGCGCCGGGGAAAACCTCGATCAGCGACGGGACCTGCGTGGTCTCGTCAGCCTGGGCCCTGAGCCGGATCCGCGTGTTCAGGATCGGTGACAGGAAGTGGTAGATAACGTCGAAGCGCTTTTCGCGCGAGGGATAGTCGACCGCGGTGATGTCGGTGAAATTGACGAAGCGGCATTTCGGGTCGTCGCGGAGGTACTTGACCACCTCGACGATCCTGGCGGCCTCGACGTCCACCGTGAGCTGGTTGAAGGCCACCGAGTGACCGGTGGCAGCACCCGGAAGCGCGCTAACGATCGTCTGCCCCAGGGCGTCGAGCTTGGCGTCGTCCATGACGTAAAACCTTAGCGTTCGATGGTGCCGGTGCGGCGGATCTTCTTCTGCAGCAGCAGCACGCCGTAGAGCAGCGCTTCCGCCGTGGGCGGGCAGCCCGGCACGTAGATGTCGATCGGCACGATGCGGTCGCAGCCGCGCACGACCGAGTAGGAATAGTGATAGTAGCCACCGCCATTGGCGCAGGAGCCCATCGAGATGACGTAGCGCGGCTCGGGCATCTGGTCGTAGACCTTGCGCAAGGCCGGAGCCATCTTGTTGGTCAGCGTGCCCGCGACGATCATCACGTCGGACTGGCGCGGCGAGGCGCGCGGCGCGAAGCCGAAGCGCTCGACGTCGTAGCGCGGCATCGACACCTGCATCATCTCGACCGCGCAGCAGGCGAGACCGAAGGTCATCCACATCAGGGAGCCGGTGCGCGCCCAGGTGATGAGGTCGTCGGTCGCGGCCACGAAGAAGCCCTTGTCGGACAACTCGGAATTGACCTCGAGGAAGAACGGGTCGTTGGCGCCGACCGGCCTGCCGGTGGACGGATCCAGAATGCCCTTGGGGGCCGGCGCGACGACCGGACCGGCGGACGGTGCAGGGTTCAATCCCATTCGAGTGCTCCCTTCTTCCATTCATAGGCGAACCCGACCGTCAGCACGGCGAGGAACACCACCATGGACCAGAAGCCGGTCGCGCCAAGCTTGCCGAACGCCACGGCCCAGGGAAACAGGAACGCCACCTCGAGATCGAAGATGATGAAGAGGATGGCGACCAGATAGAAGCGGACGTCGAACTTCATGCGGGCGTCGTCGAAGGCGTTGAAACCGCACTCATACGCCGACAGCTTTTCCGGGTCCGGTTGCTGGAACGCCACGATGAAGGGCGCGATCAGCAGCACGAGGCCGATGAGGCCAGCTACCCCTATAAAGACGACGAGTGGAAGATAGTTCTGTAGAATGCCGCTCATTGACGAGCCCTTTTTCCCGCAGCCTCGGGACAGCCACGGATTCGTCCGGTTTGGAATTATTCTGAGCCTTAGCGCAGTGCACCAATGGGCGCAAGACACGCTCTTTTCAGGCCCTTTGCGGCCTCCAGAACGGTGGAAACCCCGGAATCACCCCCGCGCTGGTATGGAGCAGATCGCCTGACCCAGCAAGGCCGGCCGCAGTTTTGCAGGGCAGCTGGTCTGAGATTGCGGCAGGCAGGCCGCACCGGCTATTTGCTGCGGATCGGCCGCGAGAATTGCCCGGTTTTTCGGGTACGGCAGCGCACCCAAACGCCGGCGACGACCAGCCCCGGCGCCCCTAGCGTCACCCAGGCGACATACTGGCCGACCGAGCCCCAGAGCAGCGCAGCCAGGAGCCCGGTGATGGTCGCGGCCGCGAGCAGGACAGGTGCAGCAAAGACACCTATCCACAGGCGCGAGCGATCGGACGAGCCATGCATCATGACGGGACCAGGGCTCGCCTGGCGAATGCGTCGAGGCGCGCGGACGTCCGCTTGCGCCGTCGCGCCAGCCAGAGATAGAGGCCGCTGCCGATCACGATGATCGTGAGCAGGTGGAGACCAGACTGGTCCGGGTGTGGACCAGGGACCAGCGCCTGACGGTGCGGGCCTTTACGACCGCCTTCCCTCGCCCGCACTTACCATTTGTAGGAGACGCTGGCGGTCACGCGCCGGCGGTCGCCGTAGAAGCAGGATGTCACCGACGCGCAGCTTGCGACATACATCTTGTCGGTTACGTTGATCACGTTGAGCGCCGTGCGCCAGTTCTGCCATTCGTAGTGAACCGCGAGATCGCCGAGCACCACTGCGGGAACTTCGAGGGTGTTGGCAGGGTCGGCCCAGGACGAGCCGACGTAGCGTACGCCGCCACCGAAACCAAATCCTTCGAGCGGCCCGTCCCTGAAGGTGTAGTCGGCCCAACCCGAGACCAGGAGCTCCGGCGTATTGGTCGGCGTCTTGCCGACCAGCGCCGGATTGAGGTCCTTGCTGGTGAAGAGATGATAGGCCGTGAAGGCGCCGATGAACTTCAGCTCCTTCGTGGCATTGGCCACCGCTTCGAGCTCGATGCCGCGCGAGGTCACCTCGCCGGTCTGGTTCTGCAGCGTGGTGATCACCGGATCGGTGGTCGGCACATTCTGGCGCTTCAGATCGAACACCGAGGCCGTGAAGTAGCCGTCAAATCCGATGGGCGCGACCTTCACACCGATCTCGGCCTGCTGACCGGTCTCTGGACGGAACAGCTGGTTTTGCGCGTTGAGGCCGATGATCGGGTTGTAGCTGGTTGCATAGGAGACATACGGCGCGATGCCGTTGTCGAAATTGTAGATCAAGCCGGCGCGGCCGCTGAACCGGCTGTCATTGTTGCTGGCCAGCGTTGCACCCGTGTCGCGCCCTTCCTGCGTCGTCTCGACCCAGTCATTACGGCCGCTCAGCACCAGCGTGAAGTTGCCAAGCTTCATCTGATCCTGGAGGTAGGTGCCGGCCTGCTTCTGCGTGATCAGGAAGTTGCGGAACGGCAAACCCGCGAGCGGGATGTTGATGCCGTAAACGGGATTGAAGACGTTGATCGACGGGACGGTACCGAAGTTGAAGGCCTGATAGTCGTCGATCTGGTACCCCTTCAGGTCGACCCCGAACAGCATCGTGTGCCTGACCGGTCCGGTGTTGAAGCGGTACTCGAGCTGGTTGTCGAGATTGGCCTGGTTTGCGGTGTTCTTCGCATACCAATTGTAGCGGCCCATCGTGGCCGTGTTGATGTTGTCCCAGCCGTTGCCGATATAACCGCGGTAAGTAATGTCGACATGCGCGAACCGCGCGTTCTGACGGAACGTCAGGTCGTCGGTCAGATTGCGCGAAAACTGATAGCCGAGCATCTCCTGCTCGCGCGTGAACTTGTCGACGCTGGGGTCGCCGACGAAGAAGCTGGTCGGGATCTTGCCGAACGGCGCGTTGGTCACCGTGCCCTGGTACGGCAGGAAGTTGATGCCGCGGGTGTCCTGCTTCGAGGCCGAGGCCAGCACCGTGAAGCTCGTATCGGCATCCGGCTGCCAGGTGAATGACGGCGCGATGAAGTAATTGTTGTCGGGCGTGAAGTTGACCTGCGTGGGGCCGTTCTGGACCTGGCCGACGACGCGGTAGAACAGCTTGCCGTTTTCGGGCGCGACCGTGACCGGTCCGCCCATGTCGAAGCTGACATAGGCGTTGCCGAAATTGTTGACGCCGGTCTCGACGTAACGGATCGGCTCGGCCGGCGGCATCTTGCTGATGACGTTGACGATGCCGCTCGGGCTCGATCCGCCGTACAGCACCGCCGACGGACCGCGCAGCACCTCGACGCGCTCCATGTTGAACGGCTGAAGCTTCCAGCTCGCATAGGACGTGTAGAACAGCTGCATGCCGTCGAGGAACAGCCCGATGTCGTCGGACTTGAAGCCGCGGATCAGCCACCAGTCGTTGCGCGTGTCCGCACCGAAGGTCCCTGCCCGCACGCCGGCGGTGTAGCGCAGCACCTCGTCGAGCTTGTTCGGCTTCTGGTCGCGGATCTGCTCGGCGCCGATCACCGACACCGACTGCGGCGTCTCCATGATCGGCGTATTGGTCTTGGTGCCCGACGAGCTGCGGCCGGCGACGTAGCCGTTCACCGGACCGCGTGGCGTCTCAACGAAGCCGACGTCACGCTGCGGCTGCGGCCTGTTCCTGTTGACGGTCTGCACCGACGATCGCGGCGCACGGCGCTGAGGTGTCACGGTTGCGCGGCGGCGCGCTTCCGGCGCCGTGACCGTCACCGACGGGACGTTCTGCGCGCCACTCTGCGCCGACGATTGTGCGAGCGATGCCTGCGGCATCAAGACCCAAGCGGACGCGGTCGCCAATACGGCCGACCGCAGCAATCCAAGACTGTTCAACGCGCCACCCCGAAGCTGCATGTTTGATGCGTCGTGCCGCCGGTCCCACCGCGACATGCGCTTAAGGTGACGCTTATGTGAGCGCGCGCGAATTCGCTAATTGAAAGCTTCTTAGAACAGGTCTTAGAAGCGCTCCAATATTTCCAGAGATTGCCGAGACATCAGCGAGAATTCTTCTCGCTCTCGAGCATCTCGGCGGCGATCGTCGTGAGTTGGTCGACCTGCTGCAGCAGCGTGTGGAACTCGACCTCGCTCAGATGTTCCAGCAGGCGCCGATTGCGCTCCTGCGCGCCGTCGACGATCGCATCATGCGCAGCGAGGCCGGTCGCGGTCAGCGAGATCAGCACCTCGCGGCTGTCCTTCGGATTTGCCGTCTTGGCGATCAGCTTGCGCGACACGAGATTTGCCAGCGCGCGACTGATCTGTCCCTTGTCCTGGCCGACGGCTTCGGCGAGCCGCGCCACGCTCATCGGCGGCCGCCGCCCGAGCGAAGCGACGAGACCGAACTCGACCGAGTTCAGCCCGGTCAGGCGCTTGTAGCGCAGGATGGCGCCGCGCTTGAGCAGATTGGCGAGCACCATCAGCCGCGACGACAGCATCGCGGTGATCGGGGCCGCCGGCTCGCCTTGGTCCGTTTCCGATGGCGTCAACCCGCCCCTGCTCCCGGTCTGGCTCATGATTCCACCTCTGCCAAGAAAGCCGCGGCGTGCCAAGCCCGGGTCATGGCGGCCTCCCCATCCTCCATCCGAATGCGTCTAAGAGGCATTTGGAAGATCGTTGACATTGTCATCGAATTATCTTTCACTCGGGACAAGGCATCAAAAAGGCCCGGGCGGCATGGCCCAGAGCGGGAGGACCAACATGACGATCACCCAGCGGGATCGCGATCTCGGCACGGCCTATGCGATGAAGCCGGCGCATACGCGCACCGAGCTGACCTCGGTCGTTCGTGGCACGCCTATGGGCGAGTTGCTTCGTCGCTACTGGCATCCGGTCGGGCTCACCGGCGATGCCACCGACACGCCGAAAAAGGTGCGCGCGCTGGGCGAGGATCTCGTCCTCTTCCGTGACAGGCATGGCCGCGCCGGCCTGCTGCACGCCCGCTGCTGCCACCGCGGCACCACGCTCTACTACGGCAAGGTCGAGGAGGACGGCATCCGCTGCTGCTATCACGGCTGGAAGTTCGATACCGAAGGCCACTGCCTGGAGCAGCCCTGCGAACCCGGCGGCGGCCAGTTCAAGGACAAGGTGCGCCAGCCCTGGTATCCGGTCGAAGAGCGCTACGGATTGATCTTCGCCTATATGGGCCCGGCCGAGAAACGCCCGGTGCTGCCGTACTACGAGTGCCTCGAGAACATGGACGACGGCGAGTTGGTCGAGGCCGACGATTCCTCGATCGGCGGTGGCGGACCGGCGATCATCCCCTGCAACTGGCTCCAGCACTTCGAGAACGTGGTCGATCCCTACCACGTGCCGGTGCTGCACGGCTCGTTCTCGGGGCCGCAATTCACCAACATGATGGCATCGATCCCGGAGGTGAGATTCGAGAAGTCGCCGCGCGGCGTGCTCGTACGCTCCGAGCGCGAGCAGGACGACGGCAAGGTGTTTTACCGCGTCAGCGAGGCGGCCCTGCCGACGCTTCGCGTGGTGCCGAACCCGCGCGTCGCACAATTCGCCCGCGTCGAGTCGATCGGCTGGGTCCTTCCGATCGACGACGGGTCCTTCCGCATCTATGTCGCCGGCCGCGTCAAGAACCCCGGGGATATCAGCCGCATGCGCTCGAAGTTCAACGGCAAGTTCTGGTGGGACATGACGGAAGCCGAGCACCAGCAATTCCCGGGCGACTATGAAGCCCAGGTCGGACAGGGCGAGGTGACCGTCCACTCCGAGGAGCATTTCGGCCAGAGCGACCGCGGCATCCTCATGATCCGGCGGATGCTGAGCGACCAGCTCGATGCGCTCGCCGCAGGTCGCGATCCGATCGGCGTCTCGTTCGACGCGAGCGCGCCGCCGGTCGAATTCGAAGCGGGGAACTACATCCGCGAAGGCTGAGCCTGCGGCTCCGGCCAGGGCTGAACGACCGACAACGATAAAAAACAGATTGGGGGACGCGATGGTCGATGTGACGTCACAAATGTCGGTGCAAACGGCTGCCGCGGCAAAACCCTTGGCACGGCGCTATTACGTGCTCGGCCTGCTCACCGTCATCTACGCGCTGAATTTCCTCGACCGCACGATCTTCAACGTGCTGATCGAGCCGATCAAGAAGGAGTTTGCGCTCAGCGACACCATGATGGGCCTGCTCGCAGGCTTCGGCTTTGCGCTGTTCTACTCCCTGCTCGGCATCCCCATCGCGCGCGTCGCCGACCGGATCAACCGGCGCAACATCGTTGCCGTCGCCTTCGCGTTCTGGAGCGCGATGACGGCGCTGTGCGGCGCGGCCACGAGCCTGACCTCGCTGGCGCTGGCGCGCATCGGCGTCGGCATCGGCGAGTCCGCGGGCTCGCCGGCCTCGCAGTCGATCGTCGCCGATCTCTTCGCCAAGAACGAGCGCCCGCGCGCGCTCGGCATCTACGCCATCGGCACCTATCTCGGCGTCTTCCTCGGCTATTTCGTCGGCGGCTACGTCAGCCAGCACTATGGCTGGCGGATGGCGTTCTACGTCGCGGGCCTCCCCGGCATCCTGCTCGCACTGGTGCTGTGGCTGACCATCTCCGAGCCGAAGCGCGGCGCGATGCAGGAGAGTTTTGTGCCCGAGCCGCTCGGGCCGACGCTGCGTTTCCTCGCCTCGCAGCGCAGCTTCGTCATCGTGCTGATCGGCTTCTGCCTCACCACCTACACGAACTACGCGACCGCAGCCTGGATCCCGCCGTTCCTGGCGCGCGTGCACCATCTGTCGAGCGCCGAGATCGGCACCTATGCCGGCACGTTCAAGGGGCTGGCCGGCATGGCCGGCACCCTGCTCGGCGGCTTCGTGGTGGCGCAGGTGAGCCGGCGCGACGACCGCTGGAAGCTGTGGGCGCCCGCGATCACCTCCGGCCTCGCCGGCCCGGTGTTCGCGCTGTGCATGCTGACGCAGGATTTCGCGATGATGGTGGCCATGCTGGCGCTGACCTCGTTCCTGGTCGGCTTCCATCTCGGACCGATCTTCGCAATCGCGCAGACCGTGGCCAAGCCGAGCATGCGGGCGCTCGCCTCTGCCCTGATCGCGCTCACGGCCACCTGCTTCGGCCAGGGCGTCGGCCCGCTGGCGGTGGGCATGGTCAACGACGCCCTCAAGGGGAGTTACGGCGCGGACGCGGTGCGCTACTCCCTGCTCTCGGCCGCCGTCACGACCACGCTCGGCGCCCTGCTGTTCATCTGGGCCGCCCGCACGATCCGGGACGATATCGGCCGGGTCGCCGCCTGAGGACGGCACCTCGCCGCCAGCCTGGCGAAACCAAGCGGCCGTATTAATGAAACCATTTTGCGGAACCCGCGAAACCATCCGGAAACAGACAGTCCCTAGAAGAGAGCCCATAGACGACGGCAAAGCCCGTCGGGAGGCTCAAATGAACCACTCAATTCACTCTGCTGATCGCGCGACCCACCTGAAGATCGTGGTGGTGGCGCTGATTGCCGGCATTGCGGTGGCCGGCTTCGGGATCGCGGCCCGTACCAATGCCGATTACAGCCAGACCGCCCAGTCGACCCAGGTCATCAAAGCCGGCAAGCCGGTGGCGGTGACGAGCGCGGACACGTCGCAGATTCGCTGAGGCGTACGCTTCCAGGTTGACCAGGGGGCCGCCTTCCGGCGGCCTTTTCGTTTTCCAGAGCAATGCTTAGCCGAGATGCGCTGGCGGAGCGCAACGTCCTTGACTTCACCAAGCCCCGCCTTTAAGTCCCCCCTCGTTCCGCGCGCGTTCAGCGAACCACGCGGGAGTAGCTCAGTTGGTTAGAGCGCCGGCCTGTCACGCCGGAGGTCGCGGGTTCGAGCCCCGTCTCTCGCGCCATTTTTGGCAACAATCTCAATCACTTCGAATCCTCGCTCCTTGCGATTTCTCGCGATCCGGCTTTCCAGGCCGGCGCGTTCCAAGTTTTGCGCCCTTTACGTTCCATTCCGGATGAGTCGCCGCCCTTCCTTCTGGCATTGAAGACTGTGGCGATCGTGGTGGCGTTCATGGGGACACGTGGGCCAGGGCCGGCGGGGTTGGCCTCACCGGCAATTGCTTCGTCCGCCCCGGACCCGCGGAAGTCGTGTCCCAGCCTGCGGCGTTCCAGCGGGCCAAATTCGGCGGCGCGGACGGTGCAGAAATCATCTCGCGCCGGGCGGTCGCCGGCACCTTCTCGCAACCAAAAAGTGTGCCGGCCCGTTGCCGCCAGGAGATCAGATCGGTCATTCTCAGTAGAGCCTCGTACGGTACCCTTCTTCCATGACCTTCTCGGCCTCTTCGACCGCGATGGCGGCGGTCTGCTCGGCGACGATGCGGCCGAGCGTCGGAAAGCTGTTGCGCTCGACCTGCGCCGCCGGATTCCACAGCTTCGAGCGCATGAGCGCCTTGCCGCAGTGGAAAAAGGTTTCCTCGACATGGATCTTCAGCCCGATGATCGGGACGACGTTCTGCATCGCGAGCGGCGTCAGCAGCTCGGCATCCTGCGAGATCTCGGCGCGGCCGTTGACCCGCAGGGTTTCGTTGACCCCCGGCACCAGGAAGATCAGGCCGATGCCGGGCGAGGCGAGGATGTTGCCAAAGGTGTCGACGCGGTTGTTGCCGCGCCGATCGGGGATCAGCAGTGTCTTGTCGTCGAGCACGGCGACGAAGCCCGGCGCGTCGCCGCGGGGGCTCGCATCGGCATGGCCTTTGCCGTCGCTGCTGGCGAGGACGAGGAACGGGGACAGCGCGATGAAGTCACGGCAGAACTTGTCGAGATGGTTGAGAACCTTCTTCTCGGCCAGTTGATTGAGCTGACCGAAATGCGCGCGCAGATCCTCTTGCGTCTTGACCGGCGGTTTGCCGCCTGCATTTTGGCTGTCCATTCGCGAACCTCCCGATTTGGCGAGTTTCTCTTGCTGAACTACTTCGCTTCGATGCCGCACCAGCTCGCGGTGAACAAAGCGAGCGCCTTGGTCACTCGCTTCACCGAGGCGAGATCGACGCGCTCGTTGAAGCCGTGAGCGCCTTCCATCCTGGCGCCGAAGCAGAAGGCCGGAACGCCGAAATCGAGGCCGTAGAAGCGTGCGTCGGTCAGCGCAGTGGACGAAAAATCCGTCAGCTTGCGGCCGAACACATGCTCGTAGACCGGAGCCAGAACCGCTTCGCTCTCCTGAATCTCCGTCGCCTCGTAGCCCGGCGACAGGAAACCGGACCAGACGATCTCCGGCGGGTTGTTGGCGAGGAACGGATGCGAGCGCGCCGCCTTGGCGACGAAATCCACGATCTCGGCCTGGGCATCGGCGATCTTCCAGCCGGGCAGCACGCCAATGCGGCAATCGACATCGCACCAGGCGGGGACGCTGGAGGCCCAGTCACCGCCCTTGATAATTCCAGGATTGAAATTGAGCGGATGATCGACCGACTTGAACGAGGGGTGCGTCTTGGCGCGCTCGTTCCACTCGGCTTCGAGACCTTCGAGCTTCTGGATCAGGTGAATGGCGGCCTTGATCGCGTTCGAGCCGGTACCCGCGCGCGCGACGTGGACGGGAATGCCACGCACCTTCAGACGGAACCAGATCACGCCGACCTGGGCGCGCATCAGCTTCTCGTCGGTCGGCTCGGGCAGGATGCAGGCATCGGCGCGATAGCCGCGCTGGAGCGTCGAGAGCGCGCCGAGGCCGGTGCTCTCCTCCTCGATCACGGACTGCAAGTGAATGCGGCCCTTGGGCTTGTAGCCTGCAGCCTTGATCGCATCGAGCGCGTAGAGCGCCGCAATGGTGCCCGACTTCATATCGCCGGCGCCGCGGCCGTAGAGCCAGCCGTCCTCGATCACCGGCTGGAACGGCGGCCGGTCCCACATGTCGAGCGGTCCCGCAGGCACCACGTCGCAATGCCCCTGGAGGATCAGCGAGCGTCCCTCTTCCTTCGCCGGCCGATAGGTGCCGACAACGGAGCGCGCGCGGGAGAAATCGGTCTCGACCTGGCCGTAGCCCGGCAGCGTCTTCAGATCGTCCTGGTTGATGACCCAGTCGTCGACCTCATAGCCGCGCTCGCGCAGCAGTTTTGCGAACATGTCCTGGCAGGGCGCTTCCGCGGCACGGGTGCTCGGGATCGCCGTGAAGGCGATCGTGGTGTCGACCTGCTTGTCGAAAGCGGCATCCACGGCGGCCTCAATACGCTCGCGCGCGCCGGCTGGAAGGGGGAAGCTGTCGGTCATGAACTCATCCTTGCTGTCGGAACTGTGCCGGTTGCGGTTGCAAAACCCGGCTGGTCGAAGAAGTCGCGGCCCGGGATCGCATCGAGCAAGTCGCGCGTGTAGGCGGCCTGCGGCGCAGTGAAGACGTCGACGGTCGCGCCCTCCTCCACGATGCGGCCCTTCTGAAGCACGATGACGCGGTCGGCGATCTCGGCGGCGATACGCAAGTCATGGGTGATGAAGACCATCGCGAGCTTCATCTCCTGGCGCAGCTCGGCGAGCAGCGCCAGCACCTGAGCCTGCACGGAGACGTCGAGCGCCGACACCGCCTCGTCGGCGATCAGCACGCGCGGCTTCAGCGCCAGCGCCCGCGCGATGCAGATGCGCTGACGCTGGCCGCCGGAGAATTCGTGGGGATAGCGATCGGCGGCGACGGCGTTGAGGCCGACCCTGACCAGCAGCATCTTCGCCTGCTCCATCGCGTCCGCGCGCGAGCTGCCATAGGCCCTCGGGCCGCGCGCGATGGCGTCTCCGACCTTCTGGCGCGGATCGAGGCTCGCGAACGGGTCCTGAAATACGATCTGGAGCTGCTTGCGTGCCTGGCGCAGCGCCTCGCCGCGCAACTGGCGGAGATCCTGGCCATTGAAGCGGATGGCGCCGCCATCAGGCTCGGTCAGGCGCATGATCATGCGCCCGAGCGTGGACTTTCCGGAGCCGGACTCGCCGACGACTGCGAGCGTCTCGCCTTCGTGCAGGGTCAGCGAGATGCCGTCGGCGGCAACCACCTCGCGCGGCGGCTGCAGGAATCCGCGCTTGACCCGGAACGTCTTCTGAAGGCCGCTGACTTCGAGCAGCGGCGCGGGATGGACAGGTTTGCGGCTGATCCCGTCGAGCCGGGCCTTCGGCACCGCATCGATCAGCTCGCGGGTATAGTCCGCCCTGGGATGGCGCAGGACTTCCTCGACCGTTCCCTGCTCCACCACCTTGCCATGGCGCAGCACCACTACGCGGTCGGCGACATCGGCGACGACGCCGAAATCATGGGTGATCAGCAGCACGCCCATGCCGCGGTCACGGCGGAGATCGTCGATCAGGCGCAGGATCTGGCGCTGCGTGGTGACGTCGAGCGCGGTGGTCGGCTCATCCGCGATCAGCAGCGCCGGCCGGTTGGCCATCGCCATCGCGATCATGACGCGCTGGCGCTGGCCGCCGGAGAGCTCGAACGGATAGCTTCGCTCAAGCAGTCCCGGATTGGGCAGGCCGACTTGCGTCAGGAGCTGCTGCACGCGCTCATACACTTCGCTCGCTGACGGCGTCGGCTTTTGATGCGCGAGGATCATCTCCTCGACCTGCTTGCCGACCCGCTTGAGCGGATTGAGCGAGGACAGCGGCTCCTGAAAGATCATCGCGGCTTCGCCACCGCGCAGCCGGCGCAGTGCTTGCCTGTCAAGTTTTGCCGGGTTCTGGCCGGCGACGGTCACCGCGCCCGCGGAAACCGCCACGCTCTTCGGCAGCAGCGACAGCACCGCGTGCGCGATCATCGACTTGCCCGAGCCGGACTCGCCGACGAGGCAGACGACTTCGTTCGGCTTGACCTCGAAGGAGACGTTCTCGACCGCGAACGGACGGTCTCCGCCCTCGGGCAGTGCGATCGAGAGGTTTTCGACCGACAGCACAGGCGCCCTGGCTTGTATGGCCCCGCTCATGACCGGCGCCTCGACACACGCGGATTGAGGACGTCGGACAGCCCTTCACCGAACAGATTGATCGCGAGCACGGTGATGAGGATGGCGAGACCCGGAAACACGCTCATCCACCAGGCATTGCGGATCACGGTGCGGCCCGCGCCGATCATGAATCCCCACGACATCAGATTGGGGTCGCCGAGCCCCATGAAGGACAGCGCACTTTCCAGCAGGATTGCGGTTGCGACCGTCAGCGAGGTCACGACCAGAATCGGCGAGATCGCATTGGGCAGGATATGGCCGAGCACGATTCGCAAGGTGCCTTCGCCCTGGCACAGTGCGGCCTCGACGAATTCGCGGTTGCGCAGACGGAGGAATTCGGCCCGGGTAAGGCGCGCCAGCGGTGGCCAGCTCACCGCGCCGATGGTCAGGATGATCGTGAGCAGCGACGGGTTGAAGGTCGCGACCAGCAGGATCGCGAGCACGAAGGCCGGGATGGTCTGGAACAACTCGGTCATCCGCATCATCACCAGATCGACCCTGCCGCCGAAATAGCCGGAGATCGCGCCGATCGTGACCCCGATCACCATCGCAGCCATGGCCGAGGCGATGCCGATCACGAGCGAGACGCGGGCGCCATAGGCGACACCGGCAGCGACATCGCGGCCGAGCGTGTCGCCGCCCAGCAGCAGCCCGTCCTCGCCGGGCGGCGTAAAGGGCGCGCTGACCATTTCCCAGGGCGAGACCGGGAACACGACCGGCGCGATGATCGCCACGATCACGACCACGAGCAGCACGACGAGGCCGACCATGCCCGAGGGATGACGCAGGAAGGCGCGGACCGCATCCATCAGGCCGCTCCCGTGGTCATGCGGGGATCGATCAGCCTGTAGATCAGGTCGGTCAGGAGGTTGAGTACGATGACGACGATCGACAGGATCAGGAAAATACCGAGCAGCACGGGATAGTCGCGCTGGAGCAAGGCGTCGAAGGTGAGCCGGCCGAGCCCCGGCCAGGCGAACACCGTCTCGATGACCACGGCGCCGCCGACGAGCGCGCCCGCCTGCATGCCGGCCACCGTGACGACAGGCACCAGCGCATTGCGCAGCATGTGGCCGACGACGATGCTCGGACCGGACAGGCCCTTCGCGCGCGCGGTCTTGATGAAGTCCTGCTGGGCGACCTCGATGATCGAGGAGCGCATCAGCCGGGCATAGATCGCGAGATAGATCGCGGCGAGGGACATCACCGGCATGATCATGTGCTGGACGACATCGAGCGCGCGCTGGAGCGGCGAGAGCTTGACGTTGATGGTCTCGTAGCCAAATGGCGGCAGCCAGCCGAGCGTCACGGAGAAGACCAGGACGAGCATCAACCCGAGCCAGAACACAGGTGTCGCATAGAGCACCAGCGACAGCACGGTGAAGACCGTGTCGAGCACGCTCCCGGCCGCAAGTCCCGCGAGCGCGCCCAGTGTGGTGCCGATCAGCAGCGCCAGGCAGAACGCCGTGACGGTCAGGAGCAATGTCGCCGGAAGACGCTCGAGGATGAGATCGACTACCGCGCGGCGCTGGCGATAGGAATAGCCGAGGTCGAGCCTGACGACGCGACCGAGATAGCTCGCGAGCTGCACGGCGTAGGGCTTGTCGAGCCCATACTCTTTGCGCAGATCCTCGAGCAGCTTTGGATCGGACGCGCCGGACTGCCCGGCCATGACCTGGGCGGGGTCGCCGGGGGCGGCCCGCACCAGCACGAAGTTGAAGGTGGCGATGACGAGGATGACGGCGACGAGCTGGGCGATCCGGCTCAGCGCCATCAGCCCGATCGTCGCCGCGCTGCCGAGACGAATCACGATTTGTAGACCGTCCCGAAGGTTTCGTGCGATCCGATGGAGGTCGACACGATATTCTTGAACGCCTTGTCGTAGATGATGGGGTATTCGAGCTCCAGCGTCCAGGCGACCGGCACGTCCTCGACCAGGATCTGTTGCACCTTGGAATAGAGCTCCTGCCGCTTGGCGTCGTCGAGCTCCACCGCGGCCTGATCGAACAGCTTGTCGACTTCCGGATTGGAGTAGCCCTGGGTGTTCGAGAACAGGATGCCCTTCTTGATGTTCGAGGAGACGTAGGTTCGGGAGACGCCGAGCGCGGGATCGCCGAGCTGATAGAGCAGGTTCTGAGTCATCTCATAGTCCCAGTTGCCGACCTTCTCGGCCCAGCCGGCCATGTCGGTGCCGACCAGGACAAGGTCGATGCCGACGCGGGCAAAGCTCTGACGGAAGAACTCGCCGGCGCGCTGATAGGATTCGTCCACAGGCGGCACCACATACTTGATCTCGACACGCTTGCCGTTGGCGTCAGGTTTCAGCCCCATCTCGTCGAGCAGCGCCTTGGCCTTCTCGATCGAATATTCGTAGCGCTTGACCTTGCCGTCGTAGAATTTTGTCTTGGACGAGATCGGGCCTGTCGCGGGCTTGGCCATGCCGAAATAGACGCGCTTGCTAAGCGCATCCCGGTCGATCAGGTGCATAATGGCCTGGCGGAAGCGCTTGTCGTTCATGGGCGCGACACGATTGTTCATCTCGAGCCACGAATGCGGCGCGAAATACTCGTACCCCTTGGTCGTCACCTCGAGATTCTTCTGCGTCTTGAAGCGCTGCACATCGAAGAACTGGAGATCGGACCACTGCGTGAGCTGCACCGTTCCGTTCTCCAGCGCCAGCGCGCGCGAGGCGGCATCCGGAATGATGCGATAGACGATCTCGTCGAGATAGGGCTGGTCCTTCAGGTAGTAGCCCTCATGCCGCACCAGATGCACATGGGAACCGCGCACCCACTCCTTGAGCTTGAACGGGCCGGTGCCGATCGCCTTGTCGTTCATCGGGTTCTTGCGGAAATCGGTCCCCTCGTAGATGTGCTTGGGCACGATCGGCGCCGAGGTGCAGTCGAAGCAACCGAGGAACGGTGAAAAGGGCTGCTTGAGCTTGAACACGACGGTGAGCGGGTCAGGCGCTTCGGCGGAAGCGACGCGGGCAAAGTTTTGTCGTGCGCGCGGATGTGTCTCGGTCAGCACCTTCATGCAGCTGAAGACGACGTCCTCTGACGTCATCGGCTTGCCGTCGTGGAAGGTGATGTTGGGAAACAGCTTGAACGTATAGGTGAGGCCGTCGGGGGATACCTCCCAAGACTGAGCCATGCCCGGCATGGGTTTCAGGTCAGGGCCGTATTTCAGCAGGCTCTCATAGATCTTGCCGCCGAGCGTCAGCGTCGGCTGCTGCTGGTTGATCGCGGTCACCAGCACCGGCGGTTCGGGCTGGATAATGGCATTGAGCGTGCCACCGCGGGTCTGCCCTGCCGCTCGTGTGATGCCGAGGGGAATCGCTGCACCCGCCGCCAGCATGGCCTGGGTGAATTCGCGTCTGTTCATCGAGCTCTCCGTGGTCGCACATCGACGTGAGAAGGACTTCGCCAAGCCTCGCATCCGGGTTGGCGAATGAAGCGGGCGCCAGCATTGTTGCCAAACCCCCTGTCCCGCGCTACCTGATCGGGGACAATGATCATCGCGATCGGGCCACGCTGGCCCGGAAGATGCATAAGAGCCTTGCGAAGAGGACCTGATCAGGGAGTTCACGACCCGTGAAAGTCGTAACGCGGCGAGATGTCACTGGCGAATTGCGCACCTGCAGCAAACAGGTGGGCCCCGCAGCGGCCGCAAACTATGCCGGACATCTTCAGACCGTCGCGCGGCCGGTCGCCGCGATGACCGCAACCTATCCGAACGACAGCACCAGCACGCGGCACGCGCATCGGCGCGACCAGTTCATCCTGCAGATCACCGGCGTAACCGCCATGATGACCGAGCGCGGCCATTTCGTGGTGCCGCCCGGGCATGGCCTGTGGATTCCGGCCGGCGTCGTGCACCAGTCACGCGCTTGGGGCGAGGTCGAAGCGCAGTCGATTTATGTCACGCCAAATCGCCAGCGCGAGGCGCCGGACGTGTGCCGGCTGATCCGCGCCTCATCGCTGGTCGAAGCGCTGATGGACGAGGCTGTGTGCATGCCGCAGACCTACGACCAGAATGGACGCGACGGCAAGCTCGTCGAACTGCTGCTAGCCGAGATCGCGCGCATGCCGGAGGTGTCGCTGCACGTGCAGGTCCCGCCGGATCCTCGGCTTGCGGCAATCTGCAAGGCGGTGCTCGGCGATCCCTCCTCGGACCTCACGCTCGACGATTGGGCCGACAAATGCAGCCTCAGCCGACGAACGCTGACGCGGCTATTCCGCCGCGAGACCGGCCATAGCTTTTCGGTGTGGCGACAGCGGGTGCGGCTTTTGGAGGCCTTGGCGCGCCTGGGCGCGGGTGAACCCGTTACATGCGTCGCGCTGGATGTGGGCTACGACAGCCCGAGCGCTTTCGCCGCCATGTTCAAGCGCGAGCTCGGCGCAGCACCGCGACATTATCTGCGTTGGACAGATCAGGAAGTCGTGTTGCGCTAGGCCGACGCTTTACGGACGTCCGCGCGCCGAATTCCCGGCGCGCGCTCTTCCGACCTGCATACGGCCGCTCCGGTCGCGACACCGGAGTGGACAACGACAGGTATACTTCTGTGCTACTTCTTTACCAGGGAACACCGCGACCGGGACAAGGGCTGGAAAGCCTGATCGGCAGGGATGGTGGCGAGCAGCTTGTAGTAATCCCAGGGTGCCTTGGATTCTTCCGGCTTTTTCACCTCGAACAGATACATGTCATGGACCATGCGGCCGTCCTCACGGATCTTGCCGTTCTTGTAGAAGACGTCGTTGACCGGCAGCTCCCGCATCTTCTGCATGACATCTTCGGTCCGGTCGGTGCCTGCAGCCTGCACCGCCTTCAGATAGTGCAGGACCGATGAATAGGTGCCGGTCTGGAGCATGTTCGGCATGGCGTTCAGCGTCGCGTAGAATCGCTTCGACCAGCTCCGCGTGTCGTCGTTCATGTCCCAATACGACGCCTCGGTGATCGTCAGTCCCTTGGCTTCCTTCAGCCCGAGACCGTGAACGTCGTTGATGAAGCCGGCGAGCGCCGCGAGCTTCTGGCCGCCTGAGGTCAGGCCGAACTCCGCCGCCTGCTTGATCGAATTGATGGTGTCGCCGCCGGCATTGGCGAGCGCGACGACCTTCGCCTTGGAGCCCTGCGCCGTCAGGAGGACCGATGCGAAATCGGCGGTGCCGACCGGATGCTTCGTACTGCCGAGAACTTTTCCGCCGAGGGTCGTGACGACCTCGCCGGTGTCCTTCTCGAGCCCTTGCCCGAACGCATAGTCCGCCGTCACGAAGTACCAGCTGTCAAAACCCTGGCCGACCAGCGCCTTGCCCGTGCTGTTGGCGATCGCAAAGGTGTCGTAAGCCCAGTGCACCACATAGGGACCGCAAACCTCGTTGGTGATCCGCGTCGAGCCCGGCGAGCTCAGCGTGAGGATCTTCTTCTTTTCCTTGGCGATCTCGAGCACGGCAAGCGCGGGCGAGGAGGACGCAACGTCGAGAATGGCGTCGACCTTTTCGGTGTCGAACCATTTGCGCGCAGCGCTCGCGGCGATGTCGGGCTTGTTCTGGTGATCCGCCGATACGAGCTCGATCGGCATGCCGAGCACCTTGCCGCCGAACTCGTCGATCGCCATCTGCGCGGCCGCGACCGCGCCCTTTCCCGTGATGTCGGCATAGACGCCCGACATGTCCTCGATCACACCGATGCGGACCACGCCGTCCGACACCTTTT
This sequence comes from Bradyrhizobium sp. 1(2017), assembly GCF_011602485.2. Classification (NCBI taxonomy): domain Bacteria; kingdom Pseudomonadati; phylum Pseudomonadota; class Alphaproteobacteria; order Hyphomicrobiales; family Nitrobacteraceae; genus Bradyrhizobium; species Bradyrhizobium sp. 1(2017). Next base: position 4,619,234 of record NZ_CP050022.2, read on the forward strand.
CGGTTTGTGCGGCGGCGGGAGCCGCGCAAAGCAACAAGCCGGCGGCAGCAGTGCTCGCCATATAACGCAGACCAGATTGGGATCGTCTCATAGCCCTACCCCCTTTTGAAATGAAGTCTTCTTGTCGTTGCGCGCGGCCAGCGAGGGCCGCGACGTCACTTTCCGCTCGATCTCTTCGCGAATGCGGCAAGACCCCGCTTGGCGTCCTCGCTGGTGAAGGTGCGCTGGCCGAGCCCGGCTTCGATCCGGAACGCCTCGGTCAGCGGCAGATCCTGCAGCGTGAGCGCGGCTTCCTTGATGGTCTGGATCGCGACCGGGCTCAGCGCCGCGATCTTTGCGGCGAACTCGTGCGCCAGCGGCTCGACCTTCTCAGGCTCGACGACGTGGTTGACGACGCCCTTCGCCCGCATGTCCTCGGCCGAGAAGCGCTGCGCCGTCAGCATGATCTCCATGGCATGGGCATAGCCGATCTGCCGGACCAGGCGCACCAGCGTACCGCCGGCCGGCACGAAGCCGTGCTTCGGCTCGGGTAGCTGGAACACGGCATCGTGCGCGGCGATGCGAATGTCCGTCGCCAGCATGATCTCGAAGCCGCCGCCCATGCACATGCCGCGGACGGCGCTGACGACCGGCTTGAAGAAGCCCGGAAACTTGATGTGTGCCGGATCCCACTCGGAGATGTCGAACCTGTCGGACGCCAGCGCCGGAATGGACTCCGTGAGATCGGCGCCGACGCAGAACGCGCGGTCCCCCGCGCCGGTCAGCACGACCGCGCGAATTCCGTCGTCGTCCTTGATCTCGAAGAAGACGCGGCCGAGATCGTCATACATGGCGAGGGTCAGCGCGTTCAGCTTGTCCGGCCGGTTGATGCGGACCGTGGCGATGTGGCCGTCCCTGGTGAAATCGATCGACATCAGATCGCTCCCGAGGCCTTGAGACGCGCCAGCTCGTCCGGCGTCACGTCCGCGAAGCGCGCGAGAACATCCGCGTTGTGCTCACCGGGCAGCGGCGCCTTCTCGAACGACGTCACTTCCGCAGCCGACAGCTTGATTGGCTGGCCAAACATCCCGATCAGCTTGCCGGCGACGGGAACGTTGACGATCATGTTGCGCGCGGCGATATGGGGATCCTCGACCACTTCGGCGATGGTCTTGATCGCGCTGAGCGGGATCTTGTCGCCCGCCATCTCCTCGAGCTCGGTCTTGGTGTAGCGGCTGAACCAGCGCTCCAGCAGCGGGTTCACCTTGGTCTCGGCGACGACGCGATCGAACCGCTTCTCCATCGTGTCGATCTCAGGGTCCTTGGCGCGCTCGGGCTCACCGAACAGCGCGCAGGTAATCGCCCAGAACTTGTCGGTGTAGCCGCCGAAGAAGACGTAGCCATCCTTGCAGGGAAACTGCCCGTAGGGCCGCACGAACGGATGGTCGTTACCGAGCGGCGAGGCAACGTCCTTCTCGGCGGTGTAGCGAACCACCGCGTTCTCGGTGAGGGTCAGCACGGAATCCTGCTGCGAGACGTCGACCACCTGGCCAACGCCTGACGTCTCGGCCTGGCGCAGGGCCGCCAGCGTTCCGATGGCGGCATAGAGCGAGGCGGCGAGATCGCCAATGATGGTGCCGACGCGGACCGGCGGCATCTCGGCATAGCCGTTCATCGACCACAGTCCGCCTGCCGCCTGCCCGGTATTGTCGTAGGCCGGCTTGGACGAGTTGGGCCCGGTGCGACCGAAGCCGCTGATGGCGGTGTAAATGAGTTTTGGATTCTCCGCGCGCAGCACCTCGTAGCCGAGGCCGAGCTTGTCCATGGTGCCGGGGCGGAAATTCTCGACGAGGATGTCGGCCTTGCGGACCAGCTTCTTCAGCAGCGCCTTGCCGTCCTCGGATTTGAGGTTGAGTGTGATGCCTTGCTTGTTGCGGTTGAACTGCGTGAAAAAGGCGCTGAGCTGCTCGTCGCCGACGAAGGGCGGGAAGGTCCTGGCGTAGTCGGGATCCCCGGGATGCTCGACCTTGATCACGGTGGCGCCGAGATCGGCCAGCAGCATCGAGCAGAACGGACCTGCAACGACGCGCGTGATGTCGAGAACCACCACGTTCCTGAGAGCGCCGCTGCGCACGGCCATTCCGCCCGCGCTTTGTTCTTTGTTCACATCATCCTCCCATCCCCCGCGGACGCCCACCGGCATGGCACGCGATTCAGCTTACGGGGTGTGAGCACCGAAGATACATTTTCGAACCCGCACGTCGAGGCGGCGAAATGCCTGCACGTCATGCAGTCGTCGACGCCTCACGAACGCAGCTTCTCCAAAACCTCCTTGGCGCGGTCGACGCGCACATCGTGATCGGCAGCGAGCGCGGCAGCAACCTTCTCGATCTCGTCGCCGGCCGCCCCTGCGACGATCGCGATGTTCCGAGCATGGAGAGCCATGTGCCCCTTCTGAATGCCTTCGGTCGCGAGGGCTCGGAGCGCTCCCATGTTCTGCGCGAGCCCGACGGCCACGGTGACCTCGGCCAGCTCCTGCGCGCTCTGCACGTTCAAGATCTTCAGCGCGGCACGCGCCGCGGGATGTGTCTTGGTGGCGCCGCCGACGAGGCCGAGCGCCATCGGCATTTCAAGCGTGCCGACGAGATTGCCGTTTCCGTCGAGCTCCCAATTGGAGAGCGAGGTATAGCGGCCGGACCTGGACGCCCAGACATGGGCGCCCGCCTCGATCGCGCGCCAGTCATTACCGGTCGCGACAACGACGGGGTCGACCCCGTTCATGATGCCCTTGTTGTGGGTCGCGGCGCGATAGGGATCGACGATCGCAAAGGCGCAGGCCTCGACGATACCGCGCGCAACGCGCTCGCCGCTGTATTGCTCGGTGCTGAGCGCGTCCGGCGTCACCGACACCATGGCGCGGGCAATACGCAGATCCGCGTAGTTCGAGAGAATGCGCAGGCGCACGGTGCCGCCGGTGATCCGCTCGACGATCGGCGCGACTGTCTCCGCCATCGTGTTGACGGTGTTGGCGCCCATCGCGTCGCGCACGTCGACGATGAGATGCACGGCCAGCATCGGGCCAACCGGCGTCTCCTCGAAAATGTGGACCTCGATGTCGCGGCAACCGCCGCCGAGCGAGATCAGCACCTTGTCCTTCGCGTTGGCGGCCTCGATGATCCCCGAACGCTCCTTCAACACCCGCGCACGGGCGCCGTGAACGTCGGTGACACCCAGCACCTGCACCTGCGCCCGCATGATCGGTCCGGTGCTGGAGGTGTGGAAGCCGCCGCATTTGCGGACGATGCGCGCCATGTATGACGCGGCGGCGACGACCGAGGGCTCCTCGATCGCCATCGGAACCAGATAGTCGCGGCCGTTCACGGTGAAATTGGTGGCGATGCCGACGGGCAATTCGAACGTGCCGATCACGTTCTCGATCATGCCATTGGCGAGTTCGGCCGGCAGTGTGCCTGCACCGAAAGCCTTGCGCTCGACCTCGCCGAGCGCCGCAGCTTCAGCCACACGCCCCATGCGCTGCGCAGGCGAGAGGTTGCGCAGGTTCTCCAAACGCGAGTTGATGTTCCGGGGTTGATTGCCCGCCTCGGGTCCGGCCATTGCCGCGCCTCCCACAAAGAATTTCTCGGTTGGCGCGAGGTTAGGCAGCATGACACTGCGGTCAAAAGGGACAATTCGAAAATAGTGTCCGCAACTGTACCCACGCTTAATGGAAAGACTGCGCGGCCGGCCGCCCAACAATCCGTCTGGTCTGGCAGGTCCGTCGAAGCGCTTACGGCGGTCAACCGGCCATTGGACGGCCGAACGACATCTGATTACTGTCGCGCCTGGGTACACCTCCGAATGACTGTCTTACACCGTACCCACCGGAGGCACTGTGTGGCGTTAGCGCCTGTTCAACGTGATCGTGGAGCGACACTCGCCGGCTCGCTCGCCAACCGACTGCGCACGCAAATCCTGTCCGGCGCTATGCCTGACGGCAGCCGCCTACCCTCGATCAGAAAGGCCGCGGCAGAGTTCGGCGTTTCCAAGAACACCGTGGTCGAGGCCTATGACCGGCTGGTTCTCGACCATCTCATCGCTGCCAAAGCTGGCTCCGGCTTCGTCATCACCTATCGTGGCGACGACAGCGGCAGGCCGAGACATGTTTCGGAGGCCGTCGACATCGCCTCGCTGCTGAGCGCCCAGCTTTCACAAAATTTCGAGATCCGCGTCGGCGATGGACGGCCGCCAGCGTCGTGGACCGAGCACTCGGAGATCAAGCGTTACCTCAGCAGCAATGGCCGGATGCTGCCGCCCGATGCCGACGCCTACGGGTCCGCGCTGGGTTTCCTTCCGCTCAGGCAGCAGATCGCGTTACGCTTGCAAACCCAGCAGGTGGCAATCAAGGAAGACAATCTGCTGCTGACGTTCGGAGCGAACCATGCGCTCGATCTGGTGATTCGAGCTATGTTGTCACCGGGAGATACCGTTCTCGTCGACGAGCCCGGCTATTATCCGCTATTTGCAAAACTCACGCTGGCACAGGTGCGGATCGTGGGTGTCCGACGCATGCCAGACGGGCCTGATGTCGACGACCTCGTGGCCAAGATCCAGACAGAGCGCCCAAAGCTGTTCTTCACGCAGTCGCTGGGCCACAATCCGACAGGCGGCTCGATCACTCTTCCCGTCGCGCACGCCGTGCTCAAGGTCGCGACGCATTTCAACCTTGTGATCGTCGAAGACGACCCGTTCGCCGATCTTCCGATGAGCGCCGCCAACAGGTTGGCGACGCTCGATCAGCTCAACAACGTCATATCGATCGGAACATTCTCGAAAACCTTGTCGGCCAGCCTGCGGTCCGGTTTCATTGCAGCTCGCGGCGACCGCATCGCGACACTCGCCGAGCTCAAGATGCTCACCACCGTCAACAGCTCCGGACATGTCGAGCGACTTCTCCATCGCCTGCTCGTGGATGGGCACTACGACAGACATTTGAAGCGACTGTGGCAACGGACCGAAGCAGCGGCAACCCAGGTTCAGGCCGATCTTCTGAGCGGGGGTCACCGAATTTATTCCAACACCAAGGCTGGATATTATGTCTATCTCCTGCTTCCGAAGGGCGTGGACGACATGGCTCTCGCGCGAGCTGGCGCGCAAGAAGGCATATTCATCGCGCCGGGCAGCTTGTTTTGCCTGGACAAGAACAGCCCGCTCGCAAGAGCTATCCGCATCAACGTTGCCCGAGCCAGCAACCCGAAGTTCTACGAGTTCCTGCTACGTCGACTGCATATGTAGCCACTGCCTCACTTGCAGCAGCGAAATCATCGTTCGCCTGATGGGCGCGCCGAGGTGCTTTGATGGCTGGCGCGCTCAGCTCCGGCCATCGTCACGCTGAACGACCGTTCCAACTTCGAGAGCTTTGCGGGGCGTCTATCGGCCATGCCGAAGTTGGGACAAGCCTTGTTCCGATTGGCGAAGCCTTTGGCCTGTCACGCCGGAGGCCGCGGGTTCGAGCCCGTCTCTCGCGCCCTTTTTACAATCTCTTCAAAGTCTTAACCCGAATTTCCCGATCCCTTTCGAGGCTGTGCCTGCTGTTTCAGGCGGCCACCAGGACCGGGGCATGGTCAGCCCGCGCCCGAATCGTCTACGCCTCCAAGGACCTAGAGGATCCCCCTCACATTTCACGGCTTTTCCGGGGATCCCCTGTCATTGGATCAGGAGGCCAGACATGGCGAAGAAGGATTCGGCCAAGAAGGATTCGGCGAAAAAGGCAGCCGCTCCCGCCACCATCACGCTCAAGCACCTCGCCGCTGACATCGCGGAGAGCCAGGACCTGTCGAAAAAGCGCGCCGAGGCGGTTTTGACCGACATGGTCGAGCTGATCACCAAGCACCTGAAGAAAGGCGACCGCGTCCGGATCGTCGGCCTCGGCATCCTCCAGGTTCGCAAGCGCGCCGCCCGCACCGGCCGCAATCCCGCGACCGGCGAGGCGATCCACATCAAGGCCAGCAAGAAGGTTGCGTTCCGCCCCGTCAAGGAACTCAAAGAGGCGATCTAGCAGTGACGTTTCGTTAAGCCTGATCCGCACCGTTGCGGCCCCATCACGGCCCGCTTTTCTGATATACCGCCTGCTTCCCCAAAGACCCGGCGGTTTGACCAGAAATGTCCTCCCTCACCTTCTCGCACACCGTGACCGAACGCTTCCTGCGCTACGTCACGATCGACACCCAGTCCGATCCGGAATCCCCGAGCTCGCCTTCGACCGCGAAGCAGAAGGATCTCGGCCGCGTGCTCGCCGCCGAGCTGAAAGCCATGGGCGTCGAGGACGCCCATCTCGACGACTACGGCTACGTCTATGGCACCATCCCGGCCAACACCGACAAGAAGGTGCCGGTGATCTGCTTCTGCTCGCACATGGACACCTCGCCCGACGTCACCGGCAAGGGCGTGAAGCCGCAAGTTCTGAAGAACTATCGCGGCGGCGATATCACCTTGCCCGGCGACGCCAGCCAGGTGATCCGCTTCAATGAGCACCCCGCGCTGAAGAACCAGATCGGCAACGACATCATCACCACCGACGGCACCACGCTGCTGGGGGCCGACAACAAGGCCGGCGTCGCCGAGATCATGGATGCCGCGCATTTCTTCATCAACAATCCCGATGTGAAGCACGGCACCATCAAGATCCTGTTCACGCCGGACGAAGAGATCGGCCGCGGCGTCGACAATGTGGACCTGAACAAGCTCGGCGCCGATTTCGGCTACACCATGGACGGCGAGAGCGCGGGCTGCGTCGAGGACGAGACCTTCTCCGCCGACGGGGCCACCATCACCATCAACGGCGTCAGCGCCCATCCCGGCTACGCCAAGGGCAAGATGGAGCACGCGATCAAGATCGCCGCCGCCATCGTCGAGCGTCTGCCGAAGGAAGGCTGCTCGCCGGAGACGACCTCGGGCAAGCAGGGCTTCCTGCACCCGGTCGGCATCGAAGGCGCTCTGGAACAGGCGACGCTCTCCTTCATCGTGCGCGACTTCACCGAGGAAGGGCTGAAGGACAAGGAGGTCCTGCTCGAGACCATCGTCAAGGATGTGATGAAGGACTATCCGCGCTCGACCTACAAGTTCGAGGTGCGCGAGCAGTATCGCAACATGAAGCAGGTGATCGACCGTCACCCGCATGTCCTCGAATACGCCATCGAGGCGATCCGCCGCGCCGGCCTGCGGCCGATGCGCACCGCGATCCGCGGCGGCACCGACGGCTCGCGCCTGTCCTTCATGGGCCTGCCCTGCCCCAACATCTTCGCCGGCGAGCACGCGTTTCATTCCCGGCTCGAATGGGTCAGCCGGCAGGACATGGAAAAGGCCGTGCAGACCATCGTGCACCTTGCGATGATCTGGGAAGAAAAGGCCTGAAGCTCTTGCAGAGACGAATTGGCCGGGCTTGCGCCCGGCCAGTTACGGTACCGGCATCGCACGCGGGCTGCGATGAAAGCGGTTCGAGCTCGCCATCCAGTTCGGCAACGGCTCTCCATCGCGATGCCGTCCGCCGGCGACGGCTGCAGCCCAGGCCACTGCGGCGCCGATCAGGGTCGCGGCTGCGACCGAGAACGCCACGATGATCGAGTTGCGCCGCGCACGGTTGATGGCCGTCTTCGAATCCGCGATCAGCGCATCGACACGCCGTTCGGCGTCGGGCGCCGCCAGTCCCGTCACCGCGGCGACCTGTTGCACGAGATAGGTCCGGTCATCGGCGCTGACGCCGCTGTGGCTGGAGGACGTCATCAGGACACGCCCGGCTTCGGCGCGGGCTTCCCTCAGGTCGATGTTCGGCGCGCGGCGAGGTGCACGGAACAGCTTGTCGAGCTCATAGCTCAGCAATGGCTCGGCCGCGGACGTAGTGCTCGCCGAGCTGCGCATCGGCGAACGGTCGATCGCAGCAGCGCCGAGTAGCGCGAGCAGAGCTGCGCCGGCCAGCACGGCCAGTGCCCAGGCAGTCAGACCGTGCAGCCCGTCCCGCCGCTCGCCATCGTCCTCGATCGTTGAATGCGCGGGCGCCGGCCGGGTGGTCCGGCCGGCGATGTAGCCGCCGAAGCCGAAACTGATGATCGCCTGAATGATCAGATAGACCCCTGAGAGCAGCGCCAGCGCTGCCGATGCATCGCGCCAGGTTGGCGAGGCCGAACTGACACCCAGGCCGACCGCGACACCAAAGCCGATCAGGATGAACGACATCGCGCCCGCCGCAAGTGCGCCCGCGAAGACCGAGCTCCACTGGATGGTTCGGCGATCCTCAACGGCCACGACGCCGCTCTCCATGACCTCTTCCCGCATGAGCGTTTCAATAGCCATTGCCGTTGCCTCAGCGCAGGCCGAAGAACGACAGGATCGCCATGATCACGACGATCAAGCCGATGAGATAAATCAATCCGTCCATGGTCCTTCCTCCTCAGATACCTCTTGTCGGTAATCAGAAGGAAAGAGGAACGTTCCTAATTCGGCACCGACCGGGGAACGAACCGGCGAGGTGCGCATTGTCTGCTCGAGTCCCAAGGATGAAGATTGTGAGCACAAGAGGCCCCAGCCGGTCCCCGGCTGGGGCCTTTCTGCGTCTGCAACGCCTCGCCTGTTCCTATCCCATGTTAACGACGCCAGGGTCGGGATCATCAAAGATGCGATCGGGGCCGGACCTCCAGACGGGAGAGGCGCGTGGATCGCAGAACGGCGTGCCTGGATCAGGCGAATGCATTCCGGGAGAAGGCCCTCGCCGATCCCGAGCACCACGACCAATGGATCGATGAAGCCATCAAATGGCTTGAGCGCGCGATGGAGGCGAGCCGTCGCGCCGCCACGACTATGGAGGCTGACGAGGCCTCTCCTGTTCCGGAGCCGGTCCACCCGGCCGCCGAGACCTCCACCTTCCACCCGCGCGTCATCGTCCGCCAGTGAGAGGCGATCGCGGCGCTACTGCGGCAATTGTTCCAGGGACGTAACAATGTTGCGGGTCGACACTGTTCCTGCCTGCATGCTAGGCCGGGCACAGACCGCAACCAGAGTGACTTCGTGCCTGCGAACCGCCAGCCCTCAGGAATTTGCCGCCCGCGCAGTTGGCGTGGGCTGCTGTCTGTGCTGATCGCGGTCGTCTATCTGCTCGCGGGCGCATTGCATGGCTTGCACGACATCGACGTCACCACGCCCGGCGGTGGCTCGGAGATCGCTGCGGTCCTCGACGGCTCCACGGGTCACAGCGACCACAAGGCAATCGGCGGGCATCATTGCCATGGCTGCTTCTCGGTCGCGGTCGCTCAGCCCCTGCTGGCCGGAGCTGCCGCCGACATCGTTGCCGCACCGATCCCGCAGCGTGCGCCTGCGCTGATCGGCATTGCGCCGGACACCGACTCCCCACCCCCCAAACATCTGACCTGAACTGATCAGCCGGGCGCCTTTCGCGCCCCCGATGCTATTTGTTCTCAGGTCACCTCTATGTCTTGCAGACGGACTGCCGCGCGCATCGCGTGCGCGATGGCGATTTTCGTCAGCCCCTGGCTGACGCAGCAATCCCACGCCCAGACGTTGACGATGCGGAGCGCGCTCACGCGCGCGCTGGCCGCGAGCCCGCGCCTGACGGCGGCGGAGCGCGACGTCGGCATCGCCACCGGCCAGCGCATCCAGGCGGGCGCTCTGTTCAATCCGGAACTGTCCTACGAACAGGACGATTCGTTCGGCTCCGGCAGATATCGCGGGACGCGATCGGCCGAAACCACGCTCCAGATCAGCCAGGCCTTCGAGCTGTTCGGCAAACGCGACGCAAGGGTCGCGGCGAGGCAAGCCGGCATCGAAGTCGCCGCAATCCAGCGCAAGGCCGTCAGGCTGGAGGTGCTGTCGGAGACCGCGATCGCCTTCCTCAGCGTGCTCGGCGCGCAGCGACGCATCCAGATCCTCGACGAGCAGATCGCTGCGATCGACCAGCTGACGCCGCTGCTCCGCCGCCGCGTCGAGGCCGGCGCCTCCTCGCCGGCCGAGACCGGCCGCGCCGAGGTCGCCTCCGCGCTGGTGAAGGCCGACCGCGAGCGTCTCAAGGCGACGCTGGCCAGCGCCCGGCGCGAGCTTGCGGTGCTGATGGGAGATCCCGCGGCGAAATTCGGCGAGGTCTCCGGCCGGCTCGATACCACCGGCCGGCCGCCGACATTCCAGTCGGTCGTCGCCGCCATCGATGCCAATCCGCAATTGGTGCGCTGGACCGCGGTCTACGCCCAGCGCAACGCCGAGCTGCTGCTGGCGCGGGTCAAGCCCTATCCGGATGTGCGGATCGCGGCCGGCTGGCGGCATTTCAACGAAACAAATGACGATGCCGCCCGCCTGACCGTCTCGGTGCCGATCCCCGTGTTCGACCAGAACCAGGGCAACATCCTCTCCGCGCAGGAAAGCCTCGCCAAGACCAGGGCCGAGCGCGAGGCCAACCGCAACACGCTGATCGTGATCGCCGGCCGGGCCTATGACACCATCCAGGGCTCGCTGCGCGAGCTTGCCGTGCTGCGCGAGGTTGCGATCCCCAAGGCCGTTGAAGCGTCCGAGGCGATCTCGCAGGGCTACGGCCAGGGCCGATTCACCCTGCTCGAAGTGCTCGACGCCCAGGCGAGCGTCAGCCAGGCGCGGCTGCGCGAGCAGGAGGCGCTGCAGAATTTCCATGCCGGCGTGGCCATCATCGAAGGCCTCGTCGGCAATCCCTTTGCGCTGGCCCGGGAGAGCGCGCGATGAAGACGTCCTCCACCATCGTCGTGGCCGTCATTGCCGCCGCACTCGGCGCCTACGGCTATTCCCTGCTCGCGCCGGGCAAGCTCGCGCACACCGAGCAGACGGAGCATTCCGGGCATAAGAAGTCGAACGACCATGTCGAGCAGGACGAGCATGGCGCCGACCGAATCCGCATCTCCGACGTCAAGCTGGCGGCGGCGGGCGTCACGCTCGCGGAGGCCGCAAGCGCGACACTGACCGACACGCTCGCCTTCAACGGCATCTTGCGCGCCAACCAGGAGGCCGTGGTGCAGGTGACGCCGCGCTTTCCCGGCATCGCCAAATCGATCCTGAAGCGGATCGGCGACAAGGTCGGCAAGGACGATTTGCTGGCCGCCATCGAGAGCAACCAGAGCCTCACCGTCTACGAGCTCAAGGCGCCGATCGCGGGCACGATCATCGAGCGGCAGATCTCGCTCGGCGAATATGCCTCCGAGCAGAAGCCGGCCTTCGTCGTCGCCGACCTCTCCACCATCTGGGTCGATCTGTCGATCTACCGGCAGGATCTGCGGCGCGTCCGTCTCAACGACGAGGTGTTGATCGATCCCGACGACGGCCGCGGCGAGATCAAGGGCACGATCTCCTACATGGCGCCGATCGGCTCGAGCGAGACCCAGACCGCGCTGGCGCGCGTGGTGCTGCCGAACCCGGACGGACGCCTGCGTCCCGGCCTGTTCGTCACGGCGCGGCTGATCCTCGCCGCGCGCGACGTCGCGGTCGCCGTGCGCCGCAGCGCGATCCAGACCCTGGAAAACAGGACCATCGTGTTCGTGCGAGAGGACGGCGACAAGATCGAGGCGCGCCCGGTGGAAACTGGGGATTCCGATCCGAGGTTCGTCGAGATCAAGGCCGGCCTTGCGGCCGGCGAACATTACGTCGCGGAGAACAGCTTCGTCGTGAAGGCGGAGATGGGCAAGGGCGAGGCCGAGCATGATTGAGCGCCTCATCGCCGCCTCGCTGCATCAGCGCTGGCTGGTCCTCGTCCTCGCGCTCGGCGCCCTCGCCTTCGGCGCCTGGAATTTCCAGCGCCTTCCCATCGACGCCGTGCCTGACATCACCAACGTCCAGGTCCAGATCAACACCCGCGCGCCCGGCTATTCGCCGCTCGAGACCGAGCAGCGCATTACCTTCCCGGTCGAGACCGCGATGGGCGGCCTGCCCAAACTCGACTACACGCGCTCGCTGTCGCGCTATGGCCTCAGCCAGGTGACGGTCGTCTTCAAGGACAGCACCGACATCTACTTTGCCCGCCAGCTCGTCGGCGAACGCATCCAGCAGGTGAAGGACCAGCTTCCGGCCGGCGTCGAGGTCGCGATGGGCCCGGTCTCGACCGGGCTCGGCGAAATCTTCATGTACACCGTCGAGGCCAAGGCCGGCGCCAAGACGCAATCTGGCCACGACTATTCGCTGACCGATCTGCGCACCGTGCAGGACTGGATCATCCGGCCGCAGCTCCGCAACGTGCCGGGGGTGATCGAGGTCAACACCATCGGCGGCTTCGAGCGGCAATTCCACGTGCTGCCGGATCCCGGCAAGCTGATGGCCTACCGGCTCGGCTTTCGCGACGTCATGACGGCGCTCGCCGCCAACAACGCCAATGTCGGCGCCGGCTATATCGAGCGCAACGGCGAGCAATACCTGGTTCGCTCCCCCGGCCAGGTCGGCAATATCAGCGAGATCCAGGACGTCGTCATCGGCTCGCGCGGCGGCAATCCCGTCAGGATCAGGGATGTCGCGACGGTGAAGGAAGGCCGCGATTTGCGCACGGGCGCGGCGACTTGGAACGGCGAGGAGACCGTGCTCGGCACCGCCATGTTGCTGATCGGCGAGAACAGCCGGACCGTGGCCCGCCGCGTCGCTGCCCGTCTCGAGGACATCGCCAAATCGCTGCCCGAGGGCGTCGTGACGCGGACCGTCTACGACCGCACCGACCTGGTCGAAGCCACCATCCGCACGGTCCGGAACAACCTGCTGGAAGGCGCGGCGCTGGTCGTGGCCGTGCTGTTCCTGATCCTCGGAAACATCCGCGCCGCACTGGTCACGGCCTGCGTCATACCCCTGTCGATGGCCATGACCATCACCGGCATGGTCGAGACCAGGGTCAGCGCCAACCTGATGAGTCTCGGCGCGATCGACTTCGGCATCATCGTCGACGGCGCCGTCATCATCGTCGAGAACTGCCTGCGCATGCTGGCCGCGGCCCAGCGCGAGAAAGGCGGGCTGCTGACGACCTCGGAGCGGCTGCGCACGATCCTGCGCGGGTCGAGCGACGTCATCAAGCCGAGCCTGTTCGGCACGCTGATCATCGCCGTGGTCTACCTGCCGGTGCTGACGCTGACCGGCGTCGAAGGCAAGATGTTCACGCCGATGGCCTTGACCGTTCTGATGGCGCTCGGCGCGGCCGCGCTGCTCTCCATCACTTTCGTACCGGCGGCCGTTGCCATCTTCGTCACCGGCAAGGTGTCGGAACACGAGAACCTGTTCATGCGGGGGGCCAAGCGCGCCTATCTCCCCCTGCTCCGTTTTGCCATCGACAATCGCGCCGCGGTCGCCATCATGGCCGTCGTCATCGTGGTCGCGAGCGGCATCGCCGCCGCGCGCATGGGCGGCGAGTTCATTCCGAGCTTGGACGAAGGCGACGTCGCATTGGCCTCCATCCGCATCCCCGGCACCAGCCTCACCCAATCGCTGGACCTGCAGAAGGCGCTGGAGAAGCGCATCAATCAGATCCCTGAAGTGAAGGAGTTCTTCACCCGCATCGGCACCGCGGAGATCGCGACCGACCCGATGTCGCCGGCGCAGACCGACGGCTACATCATGCTGAAGCCGCGCTCCGAATGGCCCGACCCGGACAAGCCGAAATCCGAGGTGATCGAAGCCATCGAGCATGCCGCGGACGAGATTCCCGGCAGCGCCTATGAAATCTCCCAGCCGATCCAGTTCCGTGTCAACGAGCTGATCTCCGGCGTGCGCACCGACGTCGGCGTCAAGATCTTCGGCGACGATCTCGACATCCTGCAAGGCGCCGCGAAACAGGTGGAGGCCGCGATCCGCGGCATCCGCGGCGCGAACGACGTCAAGATCGAGCAGGTCGCGGGCCTGCCGATCCTGACGGTGCGCCTCGACCGGCAGGCACTTGCGCGCTACGGCCTCAGCGTCGCCGAGGTGCAGGGCATCGTCGAGATTGCGGTCGGCGGCAAGTCCGCCGGCAAGCTGTTCGAGGGTGACCGCCGCTTCGAGATCGTGGTCCGCCTGCCCGAGCATCTGCGCGGCAATCTCGAGGCGATCCGGGCCATCCCGATTCCGCTGCCGCCCGGTGAGGAGACCGGCTCCGGCACGGCCGTTCGAACAGCGCTGGCCGCCTCCCCCCTCACCCAGATGCGCTATGTGCCGCTGTCGTCGGTCGCGACCGTCGACGCGACGCCCGGGCCCAACCAGATCAGCCGCGAGAACGGCAAGCGGCGCATCGTCGTCACCGCCAATGTCCGCGCCCGCGATCTCGGCTCCTTCGTCACTGACGCCGAGGCGGCGGTGGCCGAGAAGGTCAAGCTGCCGCCCGGCTACTGGATCGGCTGGGGCGGACAGTTCGAGCAATTGGTCTCCGCGACCAAGCGGCTGATGATCGTGGTGCCGGTGGCGCTGCTCCTGGTGTTCCTGCTGCTGTTCATGGGGATGGGATCGGTGGCGGATGCGGCGCTGGTGTTCTCCGGCGTGCCGCTGGCGCTGACCGGCGGCGTTGCGGCGCTGATGCTGCGGGACATTCCCTTGTCGATCAGCGCCGGCGTCGGCTTCATCGCGCTGTCGGGCGTCGCCGTGCTCAACGGGCTCGTGATCATCGCGTTCATCGAGCGGCTGCGCAGCGAAGGGCGGTCCGTCGTGGAAGCCGTGCGCGAGGGCGCACTGACGCGGCTGCGCCCCGTGCTGATGACGGCCCTCGTCGCCTCCCTCGGCTTCGTTCCAATGGCGCTCGCCACCGGCGCCGGTGCCGAGGTGCAGCGGCCGCTCGCGACCGTGGTGATCGGGGGCATCATCTCCTCGACCGTGCTGACGCTCCTGGTGCTGCCGGCGCTCTACGTGCTGTTCCGCCGTGACGCGGCAAACGAAACGCCTACAATGGCACCTGATTTGGCAGCATCCGCGGGGCGCTAGAATTGGGCAGCCACGACCATCACGGTCACCATCACCATGATCATGCGGGCCACGCGCATCATCATGGTCATGGCCACGACCATGCTCATGGCCACGGCCATGCGCATGTCCATGCGCCCGCCAATTTCGGCAAGGCGTTCGCGATCGGCATTTCGCTCAACATCGCGCTGGTCGTGGCCGAAGCGGTCTATGGCTATCTCGGCAACTCCACCGCGCTGCTCGCGGACGCCGGCCACAACCTGTCCGACGTGCTCGGCCTGGTCGTGGCCTGGGGTGCATCGATCGCGGCAAGGCGCGCGCCGAGCGGCCGCTTCACCTACGGTTTTCGCGCCTCCACCATCCTGGCCGCGCTGGCGAACGCGGTGTTCCTGCTGGTCGCGACCGGCGCCATCGGCTGGGAGGCGATCCTGCGCCTGCAACAGCCCGAACCGGTCGCAGGCATTACCGTGATGGTGGTTGCCGGCATCGGCATCCTCATCAACGGTTTCACCGCCCTGCTGTTCGCCGGCGGACGCAAGGACGACATCAACATCGAAGGCGCTTATCTGCACATGGCCGCCGACGCCGCGGTCTCGCTCGGCGTCGTGGTCTCGGCGGCGCTGATCATCTGGACTGGCTGGCTCTGGCTCGACCCCGTCACCAGTCTCGTGATCTGCGCCATCATCCTGTGGAGCACGACCAGCCTTCTGCGCGGGTCCATCGACATGTCGATGGCCGCCGCGCCCAAGGGCACCGACCTCGCCGCGATCAGGGCGTTCCTGCTGGCGCGGCCGGGCGTCTCAGGGATCCACGATCTCCACGTCTGGCCGATCTCGACCACCGAGACGGCGCTGACCTGCCACCTCGTGATGCCCGCCGGAACCGGCGATGCGTTCCTGATGGAGACGGCGCAGATGCTCAAGGCATCCTTTCGCATCGGCCACACCACGCTTCAGGTGGAGACGCATCCGGACAATGGCTGCGCGCTGGCGCCGGACGATGTGGTGTGACGCATTGCTTCTGCACAGCGTCATTGCGAGCGCAGCGAAGCAATCCAGTCTGCCGACGCGAAAGCGGTCTGGATTGCTTCGTCGCAAGTGCTCCTCGCAATGACGGTTGAGGAAGCTGCTTCGCCTACGCCGCCTTCGCCGTGACGATCCAGATCGCACCCTGCAGCGCCACGCTCTGCCCCTTCAGGAACGGCGCCAGCATCTCGCGGACCGAGGCTTTTGCGGCCGCATACGTCTCCGGCGGATGCCCCTGAAGCGCGCGGCTGGCCGGACCGATCTGCAGCGAGCCATCGACGGCGGCGTCGAGACCGCCGCCGATGGCGATGTCCATGGGAAGAGTGTGCGGCTCGATCACAACATCGACGAAGCCCGCACCTTTCAGGATGCGCGTCACGCGCTCTTCCGAAGCGAAGGCAAAGGGGCCCGGCTCTTCGGGCCCCACCGGCGGCATCTTGGGCACGTGCTTGTAGACCGCCATCAGCGGCGCCATCATCCACGGATTCTCCTTCGGCTCGCGCCAGCAGACGAAGGCGAGCCGTCCGGTCGGCTTCAGCGCGCGGCGAAGATTGGTGAAGGACGCGACCGGGTCGGCGAAGAACATCACGCCGAAGCGCGAGGCCAGGAGATCGAAGCTCGCCGGCTCGAACGGATGAACCGTCGCATCCGCCAGCACGAAATCGAGCGGCAGGCCTTTCGGCGCCAGCGCACGCGCCTGCGACAGCATCGGCTCGGAGACGTCGAGCCCGAGCGCAAAGCCATCCGGCGCGACCGCTCTTGCGAACGCGAACGTCGTCGCGCCCGAGCCGCAGCCGACATCGAGGACGCGCTCGCCCGGCCTGGGCTTGGCACGGTCGATCAGCACGTCGGCAATGGGCCCGAGCAGATTCTCCTGCGCCGCATGGCGATCGGCCCAGCGCTGCCCGCTCGGTCCGTTCCAATAGGCGATCTGGTCGGCGTTTTGCTCGTGTCCGCTAGGCTGTTCCATCGGGGGGCCCTGTCATTCAGGTCAAGGCGACACCTATCGCCCACCCGGAAAATCCAGTCCACTCTCTGAATTGGAAAGACTGGGTTCGGCAACCTCGTCGACGGGGCGACCGGTGCTTGACCGGAACATCACCGGAACCGGCCTGGCGCGTCTCACGTGCGCGCATTGCAGCCGCATTGGTTTCACTGAACGGCCATATCGGAATCAGACCCCAACCAGATTTCGTCGATAGGTATCGCCCCTCCTCAAACTGGAAAAGGCATGACCATGCGCAGCTTCACGGCATCCGTCATAATTGCAGCTCTCTCCCTGGGAACGCCGGCTCTCGTGCAGGCACAGGGAGCATCGTCGCAACCCGGCGCAGAGTCCCCGTCCGCCAAGTCCAGCACGGTGATCCGGAGCATTCAGGTTGTTGACATCAAGGAATTGCAGCCGACGGTGCGGGCGAAGGTCGATGAGATCGTGGCGCAGACGAGCGATCAAGACATACAGTCACTCCGCCAAACCATCGACGCCACACCTCAGGCAGCCTCCGCACTCAAGGCCAAGGGCTTGAGTTCGTCGCAGGTCGTCGCGATCAACATCGCCGACGGTATCCTGACGATGTTCACCAAGACGGCCTGACAGTATCCAGGTCGAGGCGGAAGCACGTCGCCTCCTCGGTCCGATGACGACGAAAGAGGAGTGCCCTGTAGCGAGCCCGTTGCAGGGCCCCTCGTGTCCGGAGCGCTAAGCCGAGGCGCCACCGCCTTCGCGAACGCAACGGTGGTTGCGCCCGAACCGCGGCCGACGTCGCGCGCGCTCGCCCGGCAGCTCAGTCGGAAGACCCGATGCAAAAACGCCGTCAACCCGTCAACCACGGTTCCTCTGTCCACCTGTCGGTGAGACAAGCCTCCCCTCTCGCCGCATTGCACGGCGTCACGGGTTGACGTACGGTGAGAGGACTTTGACGGCCGAGCAGCGCTACCCCGATGCGCTGCGCAAATTCACTCGGCTGCCAGCGAGGCCCCAGTTCGCTTTGCAAGGACCCGGCGGAAGTCCGTTGCCAGCTCGTCATAGTAGTGGGCGAGCTCCTCGTAAAAAGCCCCTCCGGCTTCGTCGCTCGCCTCCTGAGCTGCCTTCATGCAGTGGGCAGCCTTGGACTCGTACCTTTCCAATTTCGTGCGAAGATCACTCATCACGGCGATACTCCACGCAATTTAAGGGAACTGGAACGGTGGTTTGCCGTGCGTCCGAAACGATGGCCGAAGAAAGGCAATTTTGGACCCGGTACGGGTCTTTTTGGGGCGTCAGATACCGGGCGAAAGGGCCTCCTTCGCCCGTCGGCCCCGGCGTGGCAGCCCGCCTCGCTGCGCGAGCGCAGGCTGGTGGGCGGTCACGGATTCGAACCGCGGACCCTCTCGGTGTAAACGAGATGCTCTAACCAGCTGAGCTAACCGCCCCTCGCCGCCTCTTTAGCCTCACAGGCCCCAAACGGGCAAGCGCGGAACGTCGTTCCCTTCTCAATCTTGGGGTCTCCCCGGCAGCAGCGGCACGGCGTCGATCCACACCGCCGCGGACTGGCACCAGACCTGCCTCACAGGCCGCAACTTGTCGCGCTGGCGGATGCTGCCCCAACGGATCCCCCAGTCATCGGGCTGGTCGCCCTCGCCGCTCGTGAACAGCGGGGAACCGCAGTCGGCGCAGAAGTGCTGGAAGCGCGTCCGGCCGTTGTCGCCACGCTTGCCATAGATCCTGGGCGTGCCGGCGGTCAGGCGGACGTCGGCCGCGATACAGATCACGGTCACCCGGAACGGCGAGCCGGTCAGCGTCTGGCAATCGGTGCAGTGACACACCGAGACTGCCTCCGGATCGATCTCGGCTTCGAACGTGATCTTGCCGCAATGGCATTGCCCGTCGATCTGCATTGCTCTCGTCCCTTCCCCCAAACAAAAACGGCGCCCGAAGGCGCCGTTTTATCATCTTTCGCTTGAGATCAGTGAGCGGTCAGGCCGCCGCCAGCCTCGTCGCCGTCCGGCTTCACCGTCACCTTGGTGTCCTCTTCCCAGACGATCGGTGTGGGCTTCTTCACCAGCGCCTTGGCGATGACGTCGTCGAGACGGGAGACCGGGATGATCTCCATGCCGCCCTTGATCGCATCGGAAATCTCCGTGAGATCCTTGGCGTTGTCCTCGGGGATCAGCACCGTCTTGATGCCACCGCGGGCAGCGGCGAGCAGCTTCTCCTTGAGGCCACCGATCGGCAGCACGCGGCCGCGCAGCGTGATCTCGCCGGTCATCGCGACATCGTGGCGGACCGGGATGCCGGTCATGACCGAGATGATCGCGGTGGCCATGGCGACGCCCGCCGACGGACCGTCCTTCGGCGTCGCGCCTTCCGGCACGTGCACGTGGATGTCGCGGCGGTCGAACATCGGCGGCTCGATGCCGTAATTGATCGCCCGCGAGCGGACATAGGACGCCGCCGCCGAGATCGATTCCTTCATCACGTCGCGCAAGTTTCCCGTGACCGTCATCTTGCCCTTGCCGGGCATCATGACGCCTTCGATGGTCAGCAGCTCGCCGCCGACATCGGTCCAGGCCAGGCCGGTGACGATGCCGACCTGCGGCTCGCTCTCGATCTCGCCGAAGCGATACTTCGGCACGCCGAGCAGCTCTTCCAGAGTCTTCTCGGTGACCTTGACCGACTTCTTCTTGGAGATCATCAGCTCCTTCACCGCCTTGCGGGCGAGTGTGGAGAGCTCACGCTCCAGATTACGCACGCCCGCTTCGCGGGTGTAGCGGCGGATCAGAAGCAGCAGCGCGTCGTCGTCGATCGAGAACTCCTTGGAGTCCAGGCCATGCTTGGACACCGCGTTCGGGATCAGATGCTTGCGCGAGATCTCGACCTTCTCGTTCTCGGTGTAGCCCGCGATCCGGATGATCTCCATGCGGTCCATCAGCGGTCCCGGAATATTGAGCGTATTCGCGGTCGTGATGAACATCACGTTGGACAGATCGTAGTCGACCTCGAGATAGTGGTCATTGAACGTGCCGTTCTGCTCGGGGTCGAGCACCTCGAGCAGCGCCGAAGACGGATCGCCGCGGAAATCGGCGCCCATCTTGTCGATCTCGTCCAGCAGGAAGAGCGGGTTGGACGACTTCGCCTTGCGCATCGACTGAATGATCTTGCCGGGCATCGAGCCGATATAGGTGCGGCGGTGACCGCGGATCTCGGCCTCGTCGCGCACGCCACCGAGCGAGACGCGCACGAATTCGCGTCCCGTCGCCTTCGCGATCGACTTGCCGAGCGAGGTCTTGCCGACGCCGGGAGGCCCGACGAGGCACAGGATCGGGCCCGTCAGCTTGTTGGCGCGCGACTGCACCGCGAGATACTCGACGATGCGTTCCTTGACCTTCTCGAGCCCATAGTGATCGGAGTCCAGAATGGCCTGCGCCGATTCCAGATCCTTCTTCACCTTGGACTTCTTGTTCCACGGGATCGACAGGAGCCAATCCAGATAGTTGCGCACGACGGTCGCTTCCGCGGACATCGGCGACATCTGGCGCAGCTTTTTCAATTCATGCTGCGCCTTCTCGCGCGCTTCCTTGGAGAGCTTGGTCTTGGAGATCTTCTCTTCGAGATCGGCGAGCTCGTCGCGACCGTCGTCGTCGCCGAGTTCCTTCTGGATCGCCTTCATCTGCTCGTTGAGATAATACTCGCGCTGGGTCTTCTCCATCTGGCGCTTGACGCGCGAGCGGATGCGCTTCTCGACCTGCAGCACCGAAATCTCGCTCTCCATCAGGCCCAGCACCTTCTCCAGGCGCGTGGTGACGGACAGCGTCTCCAGGATGCCCTGGCGGTCCGCGATCTTGACGGCGAGATGCGAGGCAACCGTGTCGGCGAGCTTGGCGAAATCGGTGATCGCCTGCACGACGCCGACGACCTCGGCCGAGATCTTCTTGTTGAGCTTCACATAGCTCTCGAAGTCGGACACGACCGAGCGCGCCAGGGCCTCAGCCTCGACCGACTTCGCATCGGTGTCGGCCAGCGCAATGGCGGTCGCCTCATAGTAGTCGGCGCGATCGGTGTATTTCTGCACGCGCGCACGCTCGAGCCCTTCGACCAGCACCTTCACGGTGCCGTCGGGAAGCTTCAAGAGCTGGAGCACGCTGGCAAGCGTCCCGGTCTCGTAAATCGCATCGGGCGCCGGATCGTCGTCGGACGCGTTCTTCTGCGTCGCGAGCATGATCAGCGCATCGTTCTTCATCACCTCTTCGAGCGCCCGGATCGACTTCTCGCGGCCGACGAAGAGCGGCACGATCATGTGCGGGAAGACGACGATGTCGCGGAGCGGCAGCACGGGATAGGCGTGCGTTTCGCCGTGGACGATGGTTGGCCGGGGTTTTGGATTAGTCATGGCCTTTTCCTTTTGCTTTGCCCCCTCGCACGCAGCCCGCTGATCATGCGCAACCGCCACAAGGTGCCGAGGTGATCCGCAGGACCGGTCGGTCCGTTTGCACTTTGGACCGGCTTGCCGGATCGGAACTGAGGCGAATCTTGAAGAGAATTTTCGCTCGCCGCCGACATTAGGTGGCTATCGACCCGGGGGGTGTCAAGTCATTGAAAAACGCGCGCCATCAGGCGCTTACGCACGCAGGTAAGCGACGCAACACCGGCTGCGGAGATACACTTCCGCAGCCCGACTTGATGAGACAATTGGAGCGTTCCAGCGCCGATCAGGCGCTGGCGTTCTCGACCGCGCGATCGGACCGATCGGCGTAGATATAGAGCGGACGCGCGGTGCCTTCCACGACTTCCCGCGAAATGACGACCTCTTCCACACCTTCCAGGCCCGGCAGGTCGAACATGGTCTCGAGCAGGATCGCCTCGAGGATCGAACGCAGGCCGCGCGCGCCGGTCTTGCGCTCGATCGCCTTGCGGGCGACCGCGCCAAGCGCCTCGTCGGCGAAGGTCAGCTCGATGTTCTCCATCTCGAACAGCCGCTGGTACTGTTTCACCAGCGCGTTCTTCGGCTCGGTGAGGATCTTCTTCAGCGAGGTCTCGTCCAGATCCTCGAGCGTCGCCACGACCGGCAGACGGCCGACGAATTCGGGGATGAGGCCGTACTTCAGGAGATCCTCCGGCTCGACGTGACGGAAGATCTCGCCGGTCCGGCGATCCTCCGGTGCGAGCACCTGGGCACCGAAGCCGATCGAAGTCGACCGTCCGCGCGCCGAGATGATCTTCTCGAGGCCGGCGAAGGCGCCGCCGCAGATGAACAGGATGTTGGTGGTATCCACCTGCAGGAACTCCTGCTGCGGATGCTTGCGGCCGCCCTGCGGCGGGACCGAAGCCACCGTGCCTTCCATGATCTTGAGCAGCGCCTGCTGCACGCCCTCACCCGACACGTCGCGCGTGATCGAAGGATTGTCGGACTTGCGGCTGATCTTGTCGATTTCGTCGATGTAGACGATGCCGCGCTGGGCGCGCTCGACATTGTAATCGGCGGCCTGGAGCAGCTTCAGGATGATGTTCTCGACGTCCTCGCCGACATAGCCGGCTTCGGTCAGCGTGGTTGCGTCCGCCATCGTGAACGGCACGTCCAGGATGCGGGCGAGCGTCTGCGCGAGCAGCGTCTTGCCCGAGCCGGTCGGACCGATCAGCAGGATGTTCGACTTCGCGAGCTCGACGTCGTTGTGCTTGGTCTGATGGTTGAGGCGCTTGTAGTGGTTGTGCACCGCGACCGACAGGACCTTCTTCGCATGGCTCTGGCCGATCACGTAGTCGTCCAGGACCTTGCAGATTTCCTTCGGCGTCGGAATGCCGTCGCGCGACTTGACCAGCGAGGACTTGTTCTCCTCGCGGATGATGTCCATGCAGAGCTCGACGCACTCGTCACAGATGAAGACCGTGGGACCCGCGATCAGTTTGCGGACTTCGTGCTGGCTCTTGCCGCAGAACGAGCAATATAGCGTGTTCTTGGAGTCGCTCGTGCCGACCTTACTCATTCATGTCTCCGTCCGCGGTTCGATCCCGTTCCGCTCGATCGCTCCATTCCGGCACGATGGCCGGCTTGAAGCTTAAGTAGAGCAAATTGCGTACCAAAAAAGACCCTACGCGTTACATCCCGTGCGAATCGCGGTCACTCGATTCCCCGCGATCATAGCCGATCAATCGTAGCCAACCATGCTGTCACCCGACTATCAAGAATTCGCTAATCGGGGGTCGCCGGCTACCCGTGACAATACCGTGATTTCCGGTCTTGGCACGGGCGAAGTGACCGAAATCACCCCGACGTTGCT
Source organism: Bradyrhizobium sp. 1(2017) (assembly GCF_011602485.2). Classification (NCBI taxonomy): domain Bacteria; kingdom Pseudomonadati; phylum Pseudomonadota; class Alphaproteobacteria; order Hyphomicrobiales; family Nitrobacteraceae; genus Bradyrhizobium; species Bradyrhizobium sp. 1(2017). The sequence continues at coordinate 4,642,408 of NZ_CP050022.2, forward strand.
GGATTGCCACGAAAAACTAGCACGAAAGCGGAACTTTCCGCCTGTCGCGGCGCGAAAAACCAAGTTGTGTAACGCGCACAGGCGCACTTAACGTGAACGCCGCCCTGTTCCCGGCGAAGCCCCCGGAAGTTGCCAGAGGATCGTCCATCAGGCCCCAGTAGTGCTACGGGACCTTCGTCAGCGCCGGCTCCTCGGCGCGCTTGTCGAGCACCTTGTCGATCAGGCCGAACTCCTTGGCGTCGTTGGCCGTCAGGAACTTGTCGCGCTCCAGCGCATCCTCGATCGCCTTGTAGGTCTGGCCGGTGTGCTTCACATAGATCTCGTTGAGGCGCTTCTTCAGGTTCAGGATTTCCTGGGCGTGCAGCATGATGTCGGTGGCCTGGCCCTGGAAGCCGCCGGAGGGCTGATGCACCATGATGCGAGAATTCGGCAGCGAGAAACGGTTGTCCTTCTCGCCGGCTGCGAGCAGCAGCGAGCCCATCGAGGCGGCCTGCCCCGTGCACAGCGTGTGCACCGGCGGGCGGATGAACTGCATCGTGTCGTAGATCGCAAGGCCCGACGTCACCACGCCGCCCGGCGAATTGATGTACATCGAGATTTCCTTCTTCGGATTTTCCGCCTCAAGGAACAACAGCTGCGCGACGATCAGCGTCGACATGCCGTCCTCGACCGGACCGGTCACGAAGATGATGCGCTCCTTCAGGAGGCGCGAGAAGATATCGTAGGCGCGCTCGCCACGGTTGGTCTGCTCGACCACCATGGGCACGAGGTTCATGTAGGTTTCAACCGGATCGCGCATGAGTCACCTAGGGTTTTCGGAGACGGACATCGCCGGGCCTGGCTGCCAGCGTGGCTGGATTTGCCGGAAGGGCGGATGGACGTCCTGTGATGCAGGAACTTGGTAGTGGTAGAGGGCGTACCGACAGATATAGCCCAATTCGCGCCTGACAAGTGCGGAGCGCATTAAGGCTTAATCCGCCGTTCAGTTGAAGCTGATTCGTGCAAAGAGGCCCAGCCGGCCATCTGGCTAGCTGAACCCCTTCGCTGATCATCCTTAACAGAAGGCATTCTTGGCAGAATTGCTCAAAGCCTTCAGGCAGCGGTCTTTTCCGCGTCGTCGTCCTTGTAGAGGTCCTCGCGCGACACCTTCGTCTCGGTGACGTTGGCGAGCTCGAGGATGTAGTCGACGACCTTGTCCTCATAGATCGGTGCACGAAGCTGGGCCAGCGCCTGGGCGTTGTTGCGATAATAGTCCCAGACTTCTTTCTCGCGGCCGGGCATCTGGCGCGCCCGCTCGATCACGGCGCGGCCGACCTCGTCGTCGGTCACGCTGATCTTGTTCTTCTCGCCGATCTCGGAGAGCACGAGTCCGAGCCGCACGCGGCGGTCGGCGATCTTGCGATATTCTTCCTTGGCGGCGTCTTCGGTGGTGTTCTCGTCGGCGAAGGTCTTGCCGGCCGAGCTCATCTCGGCCTTGACCGAGTTCCACATCAGATTGAACTCCTCGTCGACGAGCGAGGGCGGTGCCTCGAAGCGATGCGCCTCGTCGAGGCGGTCGAGCAGCGCGCGCTTGACGCGCTGGCGCGTCGCGGTCGCGAACTCGGCAGTCAGCCGCTCGCGTGCGGCTTCCTTCAGCTTGTCGAGCGATTCGAGGCCAAGCGTCTTGGCGAACTCGTCGTCGATCGCGAGTTCCTGCGGCGCCTCGATCAGCGTCGCCGTGGTCTCGAACTCGGCGGGCTGGCCGGCGAGCTTCTCGTTCATATAGTTCTGCGGGAAAGACACTTTCAGCGTGCGCGTCTCATTGGCGCCGATGCCGATGAGCTGCTCCTCGAAGCCGGGGATGAAGGTGTTGGAGCCGATGGCGACCTGGATGCCCTCGCCGGTGCCGCCCTCGAAGACTTCGCCGTTGATGCTGCCCTTGAAATTGATGGTGACGCGATCGCCCGAGGCGGCCTTGGCGCCCTCGCCCTTGTCGGCAAAGCTGCGGTTGGAATCGGCGATGCGCTTGATCGCCTCGTCGACGTCTGCGTCGGTGACCTCGGCGACGGGCTTCTCGACCTGGAAGGTCTTGAAGTCGGCGAGCGCAATCGAAGGCACGACCTCGATCGCGACCGTGTAGGTCAGATCGGTCTTGCCGCTCAGCAGCTCCTCGACCTCGGCCTGCTCGCTCGGCATGGTGATCTTCGGTTCGGTCGCGAGGCGGAAGCCGCGCTCGGAGAACAGCTGCGTGTTGGTGTCGCGGATGGTCTGGTCGATGGTCTCGGCCATCACCGAACGGCCATAGACCTTCTTCAAGTGCGCGACGGGCACCTTGCCGGGACGAAAGCCGTTGATGCGGACCTTGTCCTTGAGGTCGACGAGCTTGGCGCCGGCCTTGGCGTCGAGATCAGACGCCGGAACGCTGATCTTGAACTCGTGCTTCAAACCTTCCGAGAGGGTTTCTGTGACCTGCATGGCGTCCAATCTTCTTTTCGCTCGGTCCCGGCGCGCATGCGTCGGGACGCTGTCATTAATCGATCCGACGCGAGGCAAACGCCTCAACGCCGGTGGTTCATCGGACCGGCTCCCAGCGGCCAAACATCCGCGAGGAAACAGGCCTCGTAATCCGTGCAAACGCGATAAGCGCTTGGTGCGGGCGGAGGGACTCGAACCCCCACAACTTTCGTCACTGGAACCTAAATCCAGCGCGTCTACCAGTTCCGCCACGCCCGCTTAATTTGCATCAAGACCGGCCGCGATGCCGCGGGCGGCCGGGCTTATAGCATGTGCCTGACTGTTCGCAGCAAAAAAATGGCCGGTTGGAGGCAAGCTTCAAGTAGGCACGATGGCTGGACTTATCCAGCGCGGCGTGGTCCGGATCGGGCCATGACAACGCGGATTTTCGAGCCGAGCAGGCGTGAGGTTTTGGCCGGGCTAGCGACCGGATTCGGCGCCTGCGCGACCGGGCTGATCGCCGGCGGCGCCAGCCCGTCCGTGACCGCCCAGCTCGCCCTGCAGGCGAGGTCAGCCACGCTGGCTCTGCGCCCGGGCCTGCCGGCCACACCGATCTGGGAGCTCGCCGCCGCAAGCCATTTGGGGAGCGTCCGGCTCAAGCGCGGCAACCGCTGCGAGGTGGTCTTCCGGAACGATCTGCCTGTGCCGATTGCCCCAGTCTGGTACGGCCTGAACGGCCCTGCCGCATCCGATCCGCTACGCGGGCGCGCGCCGACCGCGCCGGATGCGACTGAAACGTCAATTCTTTCAATGCTTAATGCAGGAACCCTGCTGGCCGACTTCCGGCTCTTCGAGGACGGCCTGAAGCAGCCCGCCCGGCCCCTTCCGGTCATCGTCGAGGAGGCGGGCGGCGTCGCCGCCGATCGAGACGAGATCCTGTTGATCGAGGAATGGCGCCTGCGGACGGACGGCACTGCAGTGCCGCCGGGCCGGGACCCAACGGACACGACAGCACTCTATACGATCAACGGGCGGACTTCATTCGAACTCTCAGCTGCAGCCAATGAACGGCTGCGGCTGCGCTTTATCAACGGCTCGCAACGGTCTGTTCTGGCGATCAAATTGGAAGGTCACGAGGTGCGCGTGATGGCGCTGGACGGACAGCCGGCCGAGCCGTTTCCGGCGCGCAACGGCGCGCTGGTGCTGGCCCCCGGCGCACGGGCCGATGCCATTGTGGATGCAGCCACATCGGCCCCGTTGCTGCTGCATGACGGCAAGGAGGCCCACCAGGTCGGCCGCCTCACGCTGGCAGACAGGGTGGAGCGGCGCGCACCGATGACCTCGCCGCAACCGTTTCCCGCCAACGACCTGCCCGAGAAGCTTGATCTCAAAGGCGCCCTGCGATCCGATGTCGCGCTCGGCGCGCCCGATGGTGGCTGGATACGGCCGGCAAGCTTCTCCACGGCATCCGCCCCCGCTTTCCGCGTCAAGGCCGGCCGCACCGTCGTGCTGGCCCTGAAGAACCCCGCCCCGGTCACGACTATATTCCACCTGCACGGCCACCATTTCCGCCTGCTCGACAAGCTCGACGATGGCTGGAAGCCCTACTGGCTCGACACGCTCGCGATCGAGCCCGGCCAGACCCAGCGCATCGCATTCGCGGCGACCGCCCCCGGGCGATGGCTGCTCGAATCCGTCGTGACCGACTGGGCCGCGCCGCGGCTGGTGCGCTGGTACGCGGTGGAGTGAGGTTTCGCAGGATGGGTCGAGCGAAGCGAAACCCATCCTGCCTGGGCAGCTCAGTACTCCACCCCGAGCGCGTCATAGATCCGCCGGTGCACGGCCGGCAGCGTCTCGGTCAGGTCTTCCGCGATCAGGCCCGGCCCGGCTTCGCTCGCCGCTTCCCCGTGCATCCAGACGCCGATGCTGGCGGCTTCGAACGCGGGCACGCCCTGCGCCAGGAGGCCAGCGATGACGCCGGACAGCACGTCGCCGGCGCCGGCGGTGGCGAGCCAGGGCGGGGCGTTGGCGGCGATGGTGGCGCGGCCGTCGGGGGCGGCGATCGTCGTGTCCGGTCCCTTCAGCAGCACGACGGCGCCAGAACGTTCGGCAGCGGCGCGCACGCGCTCGAGCTTCGAGCGGTGCGGATTCTTGTTGCTGAGGTCGGAGAACAGGCGCGGAAACTCGCCCTCGTGCGGGGTCAGCACCACCGCATTGTCCTGCGAGGATTTGATCGATTCGAACAGCCGCTCGGGCCTGGCGGCAAAGCTCGTCAGCGCATCCGCATCCAGCACCAGGCGCCGCTGCGCGGTCAGCGCGGTGTGGACGAGGTCGCAGGTCCGCTCGCCGATGCCCGCGCCCGGACCGATGACGCAGGTGTTGTAGCGCCTGTCACCAAGCAGCTCGCCGAACTCGACCGCGGTGTCGACGGGGCGGACCATGACCGCGGTCAGCGCGCCCGCATTGATCGCGAGCGCATCGCGCGGGCTCGCGAGCGTCACCAGGCCCGCGCCGGCCCGCAACGCCCCGCGCGCGGCGAGCCGTGCGGCGCCGGTCGCGGCTGCATCACCGGAGACGGCCAGCACATGGCCGCGCGCGAATTTGTGGCCGTCGATGCGCGGCACCGGAAAGGCGGCACCCCAGTAGTCCGGATCGTTCTCGAAGATCTGCGGGGCGATCTCGTCCAGCACGTTTGCATCGATGCCGATGTCGGCGACGCGGACGCGGCCGCAATGCATGCGGCCGGGCAGCAGCAGATGCGCCGGCTTCTTGCGGAAGAAAGTGACGGTCTCGGCGGCGTTCACCGCCACGCCCATCACGGCGGCGCTGGTGCCGTTGATTCCGCTCGGCAGGTCGACGGCGAGCACCAAGGCGCCGTTGGCGTTGATTGCCTCGATCATCGCGCGTGCCTCGCCGTCAACAGGACGGCTCAGCCCTGCGCCGAACAGCGCGTCGACGATCAGCGCAGGCTTCCCGATCGCCTGCGGATTGAACGGAAGCACCGGCTGCTTCCAGCCGCGCGCAGCGGAGGCCGCATCGCCCTGCAGCTGGTCGCGCTCGCACATCAGGATCACCGAAACTTCGCGGCCCTGGGCGACGAGCTCGGCGGCCGCGACGAAACCGTCGCCGCCATTGTTGCCGGGGCCGGCCACGATCAGGATCGGCCCCTCCTCCGCCAGCGCATTGGCGGCCTCGGCGACGGCCTGGCCGGCGCTGAGCATCAGCTTGAAGCCGGGCGTGCCTGCCGCGATACTAAGCTGATCGGCGCGCTGCATTTCAGCGGTGGTCAGAACTTCCATGCCACTTCCCTGTCCAAACGCCCGTTCAAGAGGCACGATCCGTGCCGGCCCATCCCTGGGAACATCGATCTGCACACATATTGAACCGTTTGCCTATTTCGTAGTCTTCGGTATTTTGGGCCGGTCGGCGCCACCTAACAGAGATGCTCGTTAAAAGGCTGATAACGCTCCAATAATCAGGGCATTTGCAACTTGGCATAGACCCTGCTTTCGAGGAAGCCGCTTCGGTTCGTCGTGCTCAGTGGCATCTCACGGGGTGTGGCCGGCTTCCGCCGGGTTGGTCAGGCATTCCGGCATACCGAAGACAAGATCGTGCGTGACAAAAGCGCATCCTGACGAACACGTTGCTATTTGATCGAAAGGCCGGGAGGCGCGCAGTGAAGAAAATCGAAGCCATCATCAAGCCATTCAAGCTCGACGAGGTGAAGGAAGCGCTTCAGGAAGTCGGCCTTCAGGGCATCACCGTCACTGAAGCCAAGGGGTTCGGCCGGCAGAAGGGTCACGCCGAACTCTACCGTGGCGCAGAATACATCGTCGACTTCCTGCCCAAGGTGAAGATCGAGATCGTGATCGGCGACGATCTGGTCGAGCGCGCCATCGACGCGATCCGCCGCGCCGCGCAGACCGGACGCATCGGCGACGGCAAGATCTTCGTGTCCAACGTCGAAGAGGCGATCCGCATCCGAACCGGTGAATCCGGGCTGGACGCTATCTGAGCCGGGTGCTATCCCGCATTTTGCGACACTCTGAAAGAAAAAGGCTGCTTCGGCGGCCTGATTTCGTTTGTGCGGTTGCGCAAACTCGCCGAAAGCGAGAACGAATCTGCTCACCAGGAAACCGACCCGCAGAGCCAAAAGGGGTATGCATGAAGACCGCCAAAGACGTCCTGAAATCGATCAAGGACAACGACGTCAAATACGTCGACCTGCGCTTCACCGATCCGCGCGGCAAGTGGCAGCACGTCACGTTCGACGTCAGCATGATCGATGAGGACATTTTCGCCGAAGGGACGATGTTCGACGGTTCCTCGATCGCCGGCTGGAAGGCGATCAACGAGTCCGACATGTGCCTGATGCCCGATCCGGTGACCGCGACGATCGATCCGTTCTTCGCCGAGACCACGATGGTCATCACCTGCGACGTGCTCGAGCCCACCACCGGCGAGCCCTACAACCGCGACCCCCGCGGCATCGCCAAGAAGGCGGAAGCCATGGTGAAGTCGATGGGCGTGGGCGACAGCGTGTTCGTCGGCCCCGAAGCCGAATTCTTCGTGTTCGACGACGTGCGCTATTCGGCAGAGCCCTACAAGACCGGTTTCCGGCTCGACTCCTCGGAGCTGCCGACCAACTCCGATACCGAATATGAAGGCGGCAATCTCGGCCACCGCATCCGCACCAAGGGCGGCTACTTCCCCGTCCCGCCGCAGGATTCGGTGCAGGACATGCGCTCGGAAATGCTGGGCGCCATGGCCAAGATGGGCGTCAAGGTCGAGAAGCATCACCACGAGGTCGCGTCCGCCCAGCACGAGCTCGGCATGAAGTTCGACACGCTGACGCTGATGGCCGACCACATGCAGATCTACAAGTACTGCATCCACCAGGTCGCGCACATCTACGGCAAGACCGCCACCTTCATGCCGAAGCCGATCTACGGCGACAACGGCTCGGGCATGCACGTGCACCAGTCGATCTGGAAGGACGGCAAGCCAGTGTTCGCCGGCAACAAATATGCCGACCTGTCGGAGACCTGCCTCCACTACATCGGCGGCATCATCAAGCACGCCAAGGCGATCAACGCCTTCACCAACCCGTCGACCAACTCCTACAAGCGCCTGGTCCCGGGCTATGAGGCCCCCGTGCTGCTCGCCTATTCCGCGCGCAACCGCTCGGCCTCCTGCCGCATCCCGTACACTGCTTCGCCGAAGGCCAAGCGTGTCGAGGTGCGCTTCCCCGATCCGATGGCCAACCCCTATCTCGGCTTCGCCGCGATGCTGATGGCCGGCCTCGACGGCATCAAGAACAAGATCGATCCGGGTCCGGCGATGGACAAGGACCTCTACGATCTGCCGAAGGAAGAGCTGAAGCAGATCCCGACCGTCTGCGGCTCGCTCCGCGAGGCGCTGGAAAACCTCGACAAGGACCGCGCCTTCCTCAAGGCCGGCGGCGTGTTCGACGACGACTTCATCGACGCCTATATCGAGCTGAAGATGACCGAAGTCGCCCGCTTCGAGATGACCCCGCACCCGGTCGAGTTCGAGATGTACTATTCGAACTAAGCGACCCGGACTTTACGCGACAAGCAAAAGGCGCTTCCGAAAGGAGGCGCCTTTTCGTTTGGGCGTCGCGGCAGTTGCAGGATGGGTTGAGCGATGCCCCCTACCACGTCGCCGTGAACGCCTTCTGCAGCTCGGCCGGGGCGCTCACGCCGCTCGCGATCAGCAATTGGGTGAGCACGCGCGCCTTCTGCGGATTGAGGTCCTCGGACACGACGAACCCGTTCTTGTCGTCGTCGACCTCGACGTTCCTTGTGACAAAGCCGGACCGAACCCGCGTGGAGCGGACGACGATGATGCCCTTCTTGGCCGCCGCTTCGAGCGCATCGAGGGCCGGCTTCGAGGTGTTGCCGTCGCCGACCCCGGCCAGCACGATGCCCTTGGCGCCGTGGGAGATGGCGTCCTCGATCGGGACCGCATCCATGTTGGCGTGCGAGTAGACGATCGCGACGCGCGGCAATTGCTCGCCGGCCGGCAGCCTGTAGGTCGCGCGCTTGAGGCCGGCGGCCTGGGTCATGAAGCGAATGCCGCCGGCGGTGTCGACATAGCCGATCGGCCCGTCATTGGGTGAGCTGAAGGTCTCGATGCTCGTGGTGTTGGTCTTGGTGACCGAGCGAGCGCCCTGGATCTTGTCGTTCAGCACGGCCATCACGCCACGTCCGCGCGAGCGCGGATCGGCGGCCACCTGCACCGCCTCGTAGAGATTGCCGGGGCCGTCCGCGCTCACGGCGGTGGCCGGGCGCATCGAGCCGACGATCACCACCGGTCTGTCGCCGCGCACCACATTGTCGAGGAAGAACGCGGTCTCCTCGAGCGTATCGGTGCCGTGGGTGATGACGACGCCATCGGCTTCGTTCTTGTCGAAGGCATCCTGGATGCGGCGGGCCAGCGCGAACCAGACCTTGTCGTTCATGTCCTGGGACCCGATCGACGAGATCTGCTCGGCGTTCAGCTTGGCGAGCTTGTCGAGGCCGGGCACCGACTGCATCAGCTGCTCGCCCGTAATCTGGCCGGACTTGTACGCACCCGCCGCGCGCGGATCGGCCTGGCCCGCAATGGTGCCTCCCGTCGCCAGCACGAGGATGCGGGGCAGATTGGCGGGGTCCTTGCCCGGCTCTGCGGCCTGCACGGCTATGTCCCCGCAAGTCCAAAGTGCAAGGGCGAACAGGGGAATGGAGAGCATTGAAATCCAGCTTTGGCGGCGACCGGCTGCACTGGCGGTAGGCCTCGTCATCGAATTGTCCTCCCGTTTAGGTAGGGATCGACATTCGATACGCCCATTGAGGCCGAAGATGGGTCATGCTGCCGCTTGTGGCTACGGGTTGTCACGCCGCGGCATGAAATGGTCGAGCAAGCCCGTCGGCAGCGGAAACACGACGGTCGACGACCGTTCGCCCGCGATGTCGTGCAGAGCCGCAAAATAACGAAGCTGCATGGCCTGAGGCTCCTGCGCGAGAATCCGGCCGGCCTCGACGAGCTTTTCGGCGGCCTGCTGCTCGCCCATCGCATTGATCACCTTGGCCCGCCGCAAGCGTTCCGCCTCGGCCTGTTTGGCGATCGCGCGAACCATGGTTTCGTTGATATCGACGTCCTTGATCTCTATGCCGGTGACCTTGATGCCCCAGACGTCAGTCTGCTTGTCGAGGATCTCCTGGATGTCCGCGTTCAACCTGTCGCGTTCTGCAAGCATCTCGTCGAGCTCGTGCTTGCCGAGCACCGAGCGCAACGTGGTCTGGGCGAGCTGGCTGGTCGCGGCCATGTAGTCGCCGACCTTAATGATGGCGCGCTCGGGATCGACGATGCGGAAGTAGAGGACGGCATTGACCTTGACCGAGACGTTGTCCCGCGAAATCACGTCCTGCGGCGGGACAACCTGCACCATCACCCGCAGATCGACCTTGACGAGTTGCTGCACGATCGGAACGATGAGGATGAAGCCCGGGCCCTTCACGCCTGTGAACCGGCCAAGCGTAAAGATGACGCCCCGCTCGTATTCACGCAGGATTCGAATAGCCTGGGATAGAAAGATGATGACAAGCAGCGCAAGCGCCGCATACGTCATATATTCCAGCATCATGATATACCTCCCTCGCCCGTTCGGGCCGGTGCGCGCCGTATCAGCAGCGTCAGGTCGATGACGTCAGCGACTTCGACCGTCTCTCCGGGCTTGAAGGTTTCAGCGCCGCGCGCCTGCCAGCGCTCACCATGGGTGAAGACATGACCTTCGTTCCCATTCCAGTCGAGAATCTCGGCGGGCAAGCCTTGCATGGCCTGCGCGCCGACCAGCGCAGGAGCCTTGCCGACGCGCCGCAGCGAACCAAGCACGAAGAGAGCAAAGCCGGCGAACGCCGCCGCTGTGATGCCGATCACCCACCACGAGAGGTGATAACCGGGCGCCTCGCTCCTGAAAAGCATCAGTGCTCCCAGCACGAAAGCGATGATCCCTCCCAGACCGATCACCACGGTTGGGTTGAATGCTTCGACGGTGAGAAGCACGAGTCCCATCAACATCAAGGCGAGGCCGGCATAATTGATCGGCAGCAAATTGAGTGCATAGAGGCCGATCAGGAGGCAGATCGCGCCGACGACGCCGGGGGCGACGGCACCCGGAGACATGAACTCGAAGATCAGGCCATAGATGCCGATCATCAGGAGAATGAACGCGACGTTCGGATCAGTGATGACCGCCAGGAAGCGGGATATCCATCCGGGCTCGATGGCTTCGACAACAGCATCCTTTGTCGCCAGTCGTTGCGTCTTGCCGTCTGCAACCTCCACCATGCGGCCATCGAGCTGCCTCAGCAATTCAGCCTGATCGCGCGCGACAAGATCGATGGCATGAGCCTGTAGCGCGCCGCTGGCAGAGAGTGTGGCAGCCTCACGGACCGCCTTCTCCGCCCAATCCGCATTGCGGCTGCGCAGCTCCGCAAGGCTGCGGATGAAAGCAACCGCATCGTTGGTCGCCTTTGCCGTCATCGCATCCTTCGGCTGATCGTTCTTGTCCTTGCCGTTCTTGTCCGGTGTCCCGCTCGGCAGCCCCGGCAGCGGCCCGCCAATCTGCACCGGCGTCGCGGCACCAATATTGGTGCCTGGCGCCATCGCCGCGATGTGGGTCGCATAAAGGATATAGGTCCCCGCGCTCGCCGCGTGGGCGCCGGAAGGAGCAACGTAACCGACGACAGGGATGGACGAGGCGAGCACATCCGCAATAATCTCGCGCATGCTGGAATTGAGACCGCCCGGCGTGTTCATTCTGAGAACCACGACCTCGGCACGCCGTTCGCTCGCCTTGGCCAAAGCCTCCTTCACGTAGCTGGCCGACGCAGGACCGACGGCCCCGTCGATCGAAACGATCAGTGCAAGACGGCTCCTCTCCTCCGCTGAGCCGGGAAGGAGACAGCAGATCAAAGCCACGACGCCAATCGCCGCAACAAGGGCCGCCTTCATGGTCTGCACGGCACGGGCTCCCTTGCAGAGCATATGGTGCGCGGCTCGTGAACCTCAATGCAGCGTGTGGAGATCAACGTTGCGATTGTGCAACGCAATGGAAATGGCGCCGACAGCGTGGGCAGAGCTCTTGCGCTGCCCGCCGCCCAGCCGATCAAGACCATCGCGCGCGGCCGGGCATGAGGACGAGAGCAGCTTCCGCAAGGCGTTTCGCAGACTGACCTTGATGTCACCGCAGGCTTACCGCACGCGGCGGACGGAGCGAGCCGTCTGAGGCTGGCGCGGGACGACCGACCGGGCGGGTCTGCGATTCAACCGCATTCGCGGCATACACCCTGCGCCTCGACAGCTTCGTTCTGCATCTGACTCCATTTCGTTCTCAAAGAACAAATCAGAGCCGCAAGAATCGGCTCGGACCAATTCCTACTGATTGGTTTATTCGCCCGAATGCCTGGCGCGTGAACGAAGAAAGGCTCGGGCAAAACGCGTGCGGGAGCGCGAACGCGCGTCTGCGATCTGGAAAGGCAATTGAAAGAGCGATGCAGGCACCCAGATTCGTCATTGCGAGCGCAGCGAAGCAATCTAGAACCTCGCCGCGGAAAGACTCTGGATTGCTTCGCTGCGCTCGCAATGACGACGTGAGCGTGCCCGACGCCCTCCTCCGCGCGCCCGACCGCCTACGCCGCCGCCTTCTGCCGCGCGACCAGCGCCTCGCCGAAGGCCTCGAACAGCTTGCGGTTGATGGGATTGCGCTGCGGATCGTATTCGGCGTGCCATTGCACGCCGAGCGCGAAGGTCGGGGCTTCCGCGATGCGGATCGCCTCGATGGTGCCGTCCTCGGCGATGCCTTCGATCAGCACGCGCTTGCCGGGCTCCAAGATGCCCTGGCCATGCAACGAATTGACCCTGATCTTCTCGCAGCCAAGCAGCTGCGCGAACGCGCCGCCCGGCGTCAGGTCGACGTCGTGGCGGTCGGCGAACACCACGGTCGGATCGGGGTGGATCTCGCCGTTCTCGAGCCGGGGCATGCGGTGGTTCATGCGGCCGGGGATTTCGCGGATCTCGGGATGCAGCGAGCCGCCGAAGGCGACGTTCATCTCCTGAAGGCCACGGCAGATGCCGAACAGCGGGATGCCGCGGGCGACGCACGCCATTGAGAGCGCCAGCGCGACCTCGTCGCGGTGGATGTCGTAGGGCTCGTGCTTCTCGCAAGGATCGACGTTGAAACGGGTCGGATGCACGTTGGCCCGGGCGCCGGTGAGGATGACGCCGTCGACGGTGTCGAGCAGCGCCCCGATATCGGTGATGTCAGGCGAGCCCGCGAACATCACCGGCAAGCCGCCGGAGACCTCGGCCACGGCGCGCAGATTTCGCTCGCCGACCATCTGGACCTGAAATCGATTTTCGACGCGATGGGCATTCCCGATCACGCCGACGACCGGCTTTCTCATCTGTCGTTCCGCGCCTCCTGCGGTGAGAAGATTCTCCAAACATGCCCTTGGGGTGGAACAAATTCAACAGAAGGGAGCGCGGGACGGCAATGCTATTTTCGCGCAAATGCCTCCCGGGCTTCCAACCCGGCCACCACGGGCAGGCCGGCGGCCTTCAGCGCGATTGCCGGCGCCTCGCCCGGCGAGGCCAGCCAGGGCAGCCTGGCCTCAAGTCCGCGCGTCACGGGCTCCCCGAGCGCGCCACCGAAATCGATCGGCCAGAACCCGTTGGGCACCACCTCGGCGCTGAGGCCGGCAATGGCGTAGCCGTCGCCCAGGACAGCTCCCGCATGGTCGCTGGCGACCAGGCGCGCGCTCTTGGGGTCCTTGAGATCGCCAAAGCTCACGAGCACGGGGATCAGCTCGCCCTGCACCGGGACAATGCCGGTCTGCCGGCTAATGTCCTTGAACGACACGCGGCTGCCGCGGGCGGCGCCATAGGCCCGGAGCGCCACGTAGTTGATGTCGTCGAGGTCGAGCTTGGCGTCCTGCCGATGCGCCAGCAATGCGACGAGGTTCTTGCCCCGGCCGAGGTCGACGAGCACAGCCTCTCCGCGCATCGTGGTGCGGCCGCTGCGGTTATAGTTGCGATCGGGCACGACGGCGAGAATGCCCGACCCGGTCTTGATCCCGTCGGGCGTCGTGACCTCGACCGTCAGGCGATATTTGTGGTCCGGCCGGTTGATCCGGATCTGGTCGCCGCCGACGAGCAAGGCCAGAAGCCCGAGCAGACCGGCCCATTTGCTGATGAAACCCAAGCGTCCCCACCTCTTCTTTCTTCCCGCTGTGCACCGTTCGCGCGGCAGCGTCAAACCGGCGCATTGCCGCTCTTGATCGGAGGCGCGTTTGTCGAAAGAGTGCCCCGATTGCAGCCGCCAAAGGACGGGATCCGACGTGACCATTTCCAGAGATGAACGGCCCCGCTCCGAGCTCGCGCACGATCAGGCCTGGGCGATCGCGGTCGGGGGCATCGGGGTCGTGCTGTTCACGGCAATGCTGCTGTTCACCTTGTATTTTGCCGCGACCCTGCTGCTGATCTTCACCGGCATGCTGCTGGGCGTCGGCCTCAACGCGCTGACTGGCGCACTCGGCCGCCGCGTGCCCCTACCGCATCCGGTCCGGCTCGCGATCGTCTGCACCGCCCTCGCCCTGGTGCTCGCGGGCGTCGCCTATCTCGGCGGTGCCACCATCGCCGAGCAGGCTTCGCTGCTGAGCAAGACCATCAAGTCGCAGATCACCAACGTCCGCAGTTTCCTCGACAGCCACGGCGTCGACACCAGCTTCTTCGATCTCGGCAATGCTGCGCCCGAAGCATCGATCGATGCGCCGGCGAACCCGACGCCCTCACCGCCAGCGGCCTCGCACAGTCCATTGCCCAGCGCGGGCGCCCTCGCCTCCAGCGGCGGTGCCATCGTGAGCCAGACCTTCAAGCTGCTGCTCGGCACCATCCACGGCGTCGGCAACATCTTCATCGTGCTGTTCCTGGGTCTCGCCTTCGCCGCCCAGCCGGGCGTCTACCATGACGGCCTGTTGTTCCTCGCGCCGGCCAGACATCGCACCCGCGTCAGGCTCATCATCGATCGCATCAGCGAAACGCTGGAGCGCTGGCTGATCGCGCAGATCACGGTCATGCTCGCGGTGGGCGCCGTGACCTGGATCGGCCTCGCCGTCATCGGCATCCCCGGCGCGTTCATCCTGGGGATCCAGGCAGGCCTGCTCGCCTTCATCCCGACCGTCGGCGCCATCATTGCCGGCGTCATCGTGGTGCTGGCGAGCCTTGCTTCGGGCTGGATCGCGGCGCTGTCGGCCTTTCTCCTCTTCATGGGCGTCCACGCCATGGAGAGCTACGTGCTGACGCCGATCCTCCAGCGCCAGGCACTGGACATCCCGCCAGCCACACTGTTCGCGTTCCAGATCCTGCTCGGGGTCGTGTTCGGCATCTGGGGCCTTGCGCTGGCGCTGCCACTGGTCGCCATCGCCAAGGTCGTCATCGACCACTTCAAGACGTATGAAGCCCCGGCCCTCGCGGAAGCGGCGTGAGCCGGCTCAGGTCGTCAGCACGGTCTCGGTGTGCTCGACCTCCGGAGGCGCGGCAAAATACTGGCCGACGAGGCCGCGCCATTCGGTGAAGTTCTCGGAACCGCGGAAATCGACCGTGTGGTTTTCCAGCGTCGCCCACTTCACCATCAGCCGGTAGCGCTGCGGCTTCTCGATCGACTTGTGCAGCTCGAAGCCATGAAAGCCCTTGGCGCGGCCGAAGGCAGCCTTGGCCTTGGTGACGGCGGCCTCGAAGTCCTTCTCGCTGCCCGGCTTGACGTCGATTTGCGCGATCTCGGTGATCATCGGTTTCCACCCGTTTTTGTTGGGTGGGCGTATCTACCGCAGCCGGCGCAAAAGAAGAAGGCGCCGAAACGGCGCCGGGCTGGCCGAAAAACGCAGATCACTCAGGCGAGCAGCAGGGCGGTGCCCGCCACGATCAACGCGCAACCGACGAACATCACGAACGGCCAATAGCTGCGGCCCTGCGTGTAGCGACCCTGGGCGCGGCGTTGCGTGATCAGCGCCGTCTCGTATTCGTCCGCGGTCGAGAACAGGCAGGCGAAACCGCCGCGGGTCGAGGCCGCAGCGGCTTCGAGTGACATCAGGGCGGCTTGCGGGTCCGGTCGAGGGATCGATTCCATGACCGTGAAGGTAGGGATCGAATGGTAAACACAAGATTACCGCAACGCCGCCTTGCTTCACGCCGTGGCGGGACGCACCTGCGGCGCACCGGGACGGGCAGCGCTCTGACGGCGCCAGTTCTCCAGCGACAGCGGCAGCTCTTCCGCCGCCTCGACGCGGTTGCGGCCGCCGCGCTTGGCCTGGTAGAGCGCGGTGTCGGCCGAAGCCAGGAGCACCTCGAGCTCGGTGCCGGCCGGACCGCCGGCGACGCCGATGCTCACGGTGGTGTCGACCGGGCCCTCGTCGACCACGACGCCGGATGTCTCGAACGCCTCGCGCACGCGCTCGGCGACCAGCACGCCCTCCTCCAGCGAACACGGCAGCAGCGCGGCAAATTCCTCGCCGCCGATGCGGCCCGACAGATCGGTGATGCGCAGATTGTTGACGACGACCGTGGAGAACAGCTTCAGCATCTCGTCGCCGGCGGGATGACCGAACCGGTCGTTGATCGACTTGAAGTGGTCGATGTCGAAGATCATCACGGTCACGGGCCGGCCGGCCTTTGCCTCGCGCTCGATCACGCGCGAGCAGGCTTCGGAGAAACCGCGCCGGTTGAGCATGCCGGTCAGGGGATCGGTCGATGCCGCCGTGCGGTGCGCGGTCACCGTGCGCTCGGACACCAACATGAAGATCACGAACACGGTGCCGACGGCATAGAGGATGAGCTCGACTGCGAACACCGTGACCCAGATGCTTGACGAGAAGCCGGCATCGTGCGGGCGCAGGAAGCTGCCGAGCACGATCGGCAGCATCAGCACGCAGCCGTGCATCACCGGCATCACCAAGGCCGGCCAGCGTCGTTGCAGGCTCTTGCGCCGTTCGGTCCAGAGCTCGCTGGCGGTCAGCGCCGCATAGACCGAGACGATGCCGGCGCCGACGATCATCCGCAGCATGGATGCCGCGGGATCGAGCAGCGTGACGGCGGCGACCCAGGCGAGCGCGCCGAGCACGAGACCCGGCCAGTTCGGCTTGCGGCCGTGGAAGACGCGCGCCGCATTCCACACCATGCCGCAGGCGACGAAGCCGACGGCATTTAACGCCAGATAAAGATGCGGTCCGAGCTTGTCGCCGGCCGCAGTCCATAGCGCGACGGAGGCGGCACCGAGGAGATAGGCGGTGCCCCACCATTTCAGCGCAGGACTGTCCTCCTGCCTGCCGAAAAACACCATCATGGCGCCGAGCAATGCGGCGACCATGGTGGCAACCAAATAGAGCGTGATGCTATCGAGCGACATCATGTCGGCCCCCTTTAGAACATAGCAGTTACGCGATCGGCCCCGCCGATTTGCGCGCCCTTCCAAAGGCGACGCTATGTCCCGCGGGTTCCATTCAGGTTGTTGCGGGTGGCCAAGTTTTCGGGAAACACGCCATCAATTTGCGTACAAACGAACAACAAAAAGGGCGCTGAAAACAGCGCCCTTTTGCATCTCATTGAAGCCGCTTTCGCGGCGAATGTGACCGAAGCGATTAACGCTTCGAGAACTGGAAGGACCGGCGGGCCTTGGCCTTGCCGTACTTCTTGCGCTCGACCACGCGCGAGTCGCGGGTGAGGAAGCCGCCCTTCTTCAGCACGGAGCGCAGCTCCGGCTCGAAGTAAGTGAGCGCCTTGGAGATGCCGTGACGGACGGCGCCGGCCTGGCCGGACAGACCGCCGCCGGCGACGGTGCAGATCACGTCGTACTGGCCCGAACGCGCGGCCACCGAGAACGGCTGCTCGATCATCATGCGCAGCACGGGACGCGCGAAATAGACCTCGACCTCACGCGAGTTGACCGTGACCTTGCCGGCGCCCGGCTTGATCCACACGCGGGCGACGGCGTCCTTACGCTTGCCGGTGGCGTAAGCGCGGTTGAACTTGTCGACCTTCTTCTCATGCTTGGGCGCGTCGGGCGCGGCCGCCGTCTTGAGCTGCGAGAGCTGGTCGAGCGACTGGATGGATTCGGCCATGTTATGCGGCCCTCGTGTTCTTGCGGTTCAACTTGGCGATGTCGATCTTCTCGGGCTGCTGCGCCTCGTGCGGGTGATCGGCGCCGCCATAGACACGGAGGTTACCCATCTGCACGCGACCGAGCGGACCGCGCGGGATCATACGCTCGACGGCCTTCTCGAGCACGCGCTCGGGATGCTTGCCCTCGAGGATCTGGCGCGCGGTGCGCTCCTTGACGTGGCCGACATAGCCGGTGTGCTTGTAGTAGGTCTTCTGCTCGCGCTTGCGACCGGTGAGGACCGCATGCTGCGCGTTGATGATGATGATGTTGTCGCCGCAATCGACGTGCGGGGTGTAGGTCGGGAGGTGCTTGCCGCGCAGCCGCATGGCAACGATGGTGGCGAGACGGCCGACGACCAGACCCTTGGCGTCGATCAGCACCCACTTCTTCGTCACCTCGGCCGGCTTTGCCGAAAAGGTTTTCATGTCAGAATTTCCGTGAGGGAGACATCGGCGCGAACACCGCACCGGACTGCGCGGGTTCTAGAGAAGAGAGGCGCAACGGTCAATGCCCGCAGATGGAAAATATTCCCGTAATATCATGCACTTAAAAATATGGTATCAAGATACCCGCAAAAACATCAAACATTTGGAATGGAATAGGTCGAGGTGACATGCGCGATCGGATCGGGCGAGCTTCCGGACAGCAGCTTCACCTCCCCGACCGCCAGGCGCTTGCCGAGCTTGAGCAGCCGGGCTTCCGCCAGCACGTCCTGCCCGGGCTGGCCCTTGCGCAGGAAATTGATGTTGAGATTTGTGGTGACCGCGAGCCCGATCGGCCCGATCGCCGACAACAGGACCACGTACATCGCGAAATCGGCGAGCGCCATCAGCGTCGGGCCGGACACGGTTCCGCCCGGCCGCAGCATCCTTTCGCTATAGCGCTGCCGCAGGAGGCAGGTCTGGCCGTCGGCGCTTTCGATCGTGATGTCATCGCCGCTGAAGGCCTGGGGAAACTCGTGACGGAGAAACTGCTCGAGCTCCGCCACGCTCATTTTCGCTAACGCCATGCTCCGCCTCACCCTCGCTTCACGTCCTCTGTTACATTAAGTTATCTGCGTCATCCAAATGCAATGATCCAGACGGAAACGCTTCCAATGTCCGCCCAGGCCGCCCGCGCCCCCTCCCCGCAACCGCCGATCCTGCTGCGCGAGACCGCAGGCCCGATTGCGATCCTGACCCTCAACCGCCCGGCCGCGCGCAACAGCCTCTCGGAGGCGATGATCGCAAGCCTGCATGCCGAACTCGACGCGATCCGCGACGACAAGGCGGTCCGCGGCGTCGTGATCGCGGCCAACGGTCCCGCCTTCTCGGCCGGCCACGACATGAAGGAGCTGACCGCGCGCCGCGCCGACCCCGATCGCGGCCGCGCGTTCTTCGCAGGGATGATGAATGCCTGCAGCGCGATGATGCAGGCGATCGTGCACCTGCCCAAGCCCGTGGTCGCATCCGTGCAAGGCATTGCGACCGCAGCGGGCTGCCAGCTCGTGGCAAGCTGCGATCTGGCGATCGCCTCGGAGGCGGCGAGCTTCGCCACGCCCGGCGTCGACATCGGCCTGTTCTGCTCGACCCCGATGGTGGCGCTGTCGCGCAACGTGCCGCGCAAGCAGGCCATGGAAATGCTGCTCACGGGCGAGCCGATCCCGGCCGCCCGCGCCCGCGAGATCGGGCTCATCAATCGCGTCGTCCCCGCCGGGACCGAGCGCGCCGCCGCAATTGCGCTGGCGGAAAAGGTCGCGCTGAAATCCGCCTACACCGTCAAGCTCGGCAAGGAGGCGTTCTACCGCCAGGCCGAGATGAGCCTTGCAGACGCCTATCGCTATGCGACAGAGGTGATGACCGAGAACATGATGGCTCGCGACGCCGAAGAAGGCATCGGCGCCTTCATCGAGAAGCGCACGCCGACATGGCGGGATGAGTGAAATTCGTCATTGCGAGCCAATGGGTCCGCGCGAAGCGCGGCCCGACGGGCTCGTGAAGCAATCCACGAATCCCTTCGCGGAAACGGACTGGATCGCTTGGTCGCTTCGCTCCTCGCAATAACAAGGAAAAAGAACGACAAATGAACCACGACGCCTATCCCGACAATTACATCCGCGGCATCCTCAACAGCGTGAAGTCGATCGCGATGGTCGGCGCCTCGCCGGTCAATGTGCGGCCGAGCTATTTCGCGTTCAAATATCTGGCGCAGCGCGGCTACGACATGATCCCGGTCAATCCCGGCCATGTCGGCAAGGAGCTGCTGGGAAAGCCTTTCGTCGCCTCGCTCTCCGACATCGGCCGTCCCATCGACATGATCGACATCTTCCGCAATTCCAGTCACATCATGCCCGTGGTCGAGGAGGCGCTGACGCTCGACCCGCTGCCGAAGGTGATCTGGATGCAGCTTGGCGGGCGTGACGATGTGGCGGCCGCGAAAGCCGAATCGGTCGGCATCAAGGTGGTGATGAACCGCTGTCCCAAGATCGAATACGGCCGCCTGTCGTCCGAGATCTCCTGGATGGGCGTGAATTCGCGCACGCTCAGCTCCAAGCGGGCTCCTGCGCCGACGCAGGGCATGCGTCTATCCCTCAATCGGATGAGCGTCGGCGGCGGCGACACGGCCGCCTCCGATCGCGCCGCCAAAAACAAGACCGAGCAAGGCTGACGCGATCGCGAAGGATTCATTTCGTCATCGCGACAATGCGTAGCACGATCGTTTCGATGTGAAGCGGCGGCTTGACGGCGGGCACCACGCCGATCAGCATGCCGCGCGATTTCAGACCAAGAGAACAGGACGCCTCAATGAGCGATCGCCTTCCGGGATTTTCCACGCTCGCCGTGCATGCCGGTGCACAGCCCGACCCCACCACCGGTGCGCGCGCAACGCCGATTTATCAAACCACCTCTTTCGTCTTCAACGACGCCGACCACGCCGCATCTCTGTTCGGCCTCCAGGCGTTCGGCAACATCTATACCCGCATCGGCAATCCGACCAACGCAGTGCTGGAAGAGCGCGTCGCCGCGCTCGAAGGCGGCACCGCGGCGCTTGCGGTGGCCTCGGGCCACGCCGCCCAGGTCGTGATCCTGCAGCAATTGCTCCAGCCCGGCGACGAGTTCATCGCGGCGCGAAAGCTCTATGGCGGCTCGATCAACCAGTTCACGCACGCTTTCAAGAGCTTCGGCTGGAACGTGGTGTGGGCCGATCCCGATGACATCGCGAGCTTCGAGCGCGCGGTGACGCCGCGCACCAAGGCAATCTTCATCGAGTCCATCGCCAATCCCGCCGGCAGCATCACCGACATCGAGGCGATCTCGACGGTGGCGCGCAAGGCGGGCGTGCCGCTGATCGTCGACAACACGCTGGCCTCGCCCTATCTGATCCGCCCGATCGACCACGGCGCCGACATCGTCGTGCACTCGCTGACGAAATTCCTGGGCGGTCACGGCAATTCCCTCGGCGGCATCATCGTCGACGCCGGCACCTTCGACTGGTCCGCAGGCGGCAAATATCCGATGCTCTCGGAGCCGCGGCCCGAATATCACGGCATCCGCCTCCAGGAGACCTTTGGCAATTTCGCCTTCGCAATCGCCTGCCGCGTGCTGGGCTTGCGCGACCTCGGGCCGGCGCTGTCGCCGTTCAACGCCTTCATGATCCTGACCGGCATCGAGACATTGCCGCTGCGCATGCAGAAGCACTGCGAAAACGCCAAGGCAGTCGCCGAATTCCTCGCGGGACATCCGGCGGTGGCCTCGGTCAGCTATGCCGGCCTTCCGAGCGACAAGTACAATCAGCTCGCACGCAAATATGCACCGAAGGGCGCAGGCGCCGTGTTCACCTTCAGCCTGAAGGGCGGCTATGACGCCGGCGTCAGCCTGGTGTCGAAACTGCAGCTGTTCTCGCATCTGGCCAATGTCGGCGATACCCGCTCGCTGGTGATCCACCCGGCCTCGACCACGCACAGCCAGCTCGACGATGCCGCCAAGGTCAAGTCCGGCGCCGGCCCCGACGTGGTGCGGCTCTCGATCGGCATCGAGGACAAGGAAGACCTGATCGCGGACCTGGAGCAGGCGCTGGGCGCGTAAGCCTCTGAGTCATTCCAGGGCGCGCGTAGCGCGAACTCTGGTGCGCAATTTGCGCACCAGAGAATCCCGACCTTGCCTGATCATCTCTGGGTTCCGGGTTCGGTCCTGTCGGACCGCCCCGGAATGACAGCGGCGCCGTTTTAACGACCGCCCCGTTAACAGTCATTAACCATGTCTGCCGCATACATCGTCTCTGGATCGCCCCTTGATTCGGAGCCGAGGATGCTGCGCTGGATGGTACCCGCCCTTGCGGCAATGCTGACTATCTCCGGCGCCCTCGCCGCCGACCTGCCGGCCACGCCGAGGCGGCGGGCCGCCGCTCCGCCGCCCGAGCCGCCGAAAGTCTGGGTCGAAACTGACCCGGACGCACTGATCTCGCCGGCTTATGGCATCGGCAGCTACATCCGCAATCTGCCGGGAACGCCGCTACTGCCCGGCTCGCACACGCTGCCGGGCTATTACGGCCGCCCGTGGGACTACGATTATCAAGGCGCATACTACGGCGGACCGCAGGTCGATTATTACTGGCGACTGCCCTACGCCTGCGGCGTTTACGGCTATTGCTGATCAGCGATCAGCTGACCTGACCGAGCGGAACTGCACGCGGCTGCGCTTGCACGGATTGCCGCGAGGCCAGACGCTCCACCTGCATCACGGAAAGAGTCAACACCACGATTGCGACCGCCTGATGCGCGAGCGCGAGGCCAATCGGGACCTGATTGAGCAGCGTGAGGATGCCCAGCACCGCCTGCAGGCTCACCGCCGCGAACAGCCACAGCGCGCCGCTCGCAGCTGGACCTGCGCGCGAGCGCACCGCGTCGATGGCGTGCAGCGCCGTCAGCGCGAACAGCAGATAGGCTGTCATGCGGTGCTCGAACTGCACCGTCAGCACGTTGTCGAACATGTTGCGCCACCACGGCGTCTCGAACCACAGCCGTTCGGCCGACGGAATCAACGCGCCGTCGATCTGCGGCCAGGTGTTGTAGGCTCGCCCGGCGCGCAGTCCCGCGACCAGCGCGCCGAAATAGATCTGCACGAACGTCACGACAAGAAGCAGCGCGCTCGTGAACCGGAGCCGCGCCGGTGCTGCGATCCGCGGCCGCTCCTTGAGCCGCCGCACGGTCCAGACGATGCCCGCGAAGATCAGAAGCGCGAGCATCAGATGCGTCGCCAGCCGATATTGCGACACCTCGGTGCGTTCCGTGAGGCCCGAAGCCACCATCCACCAGCCGACCGCCCCCTGAAGCCCGCCCAGCGCGAACAGCAGCCAAAGCCGCCGCTTCAATTCACCGGAGAGGCCGCCGCGCCACAGGAAGAACAGGAACGGCAGCAGATAGGCTACGCCGATGAAACGGCCGAGAAACCGGTGGCTCCATTCCCACCAGAAGATCTCCTTGAACTCGGACAGGCTCATGCCCGCGTTGAGCTCGCGATATTGCGGGATCTTCTTGTAGGCCTCGAACGCTTCGGTCCATTGCGCCTCGGTGAGCGGCGGCACGCTACCCGTGACCGGCTTCCATTCGACGATCGAGAGGCCGGATTCCGTGAGCCGCGTCGCGCCGCCGACCAGCACCATCAACGCGATCAGCCCGGCCACGGCGATCAGCCACGCGCGCAAGGCGCGATGCGGTTCGGACGAGGCGCAAATCGACGTCATTCGGGGCAAAAACCAGGACTTGAACCAGGGAGGCTTGAACCGGACTGCGCGCCCCTTATAGTCCCCCGCTCCCGCAGCGCAAGTTACGCGAAAGCCACGATATTCCGTCATGACGATCCGCACCCGCAAGTTCCTCGGCGCCATCCTGCTCCTGGTGCTGGCCACGGTCTGGGCCCTGCTCGGCATGGCGGCGGCGCAGATGCCGTGGATCGCCGAGTCCGGCTGGCGGCAGGCGATCTACTATGTGGTGGTCGGCCTGGGCTGGGTGCTGCCGGCGATGCCGATCGTGAGCTGGATGCAGCGGCCAGACCGCGTCAAGTCCGGCTCGTAACGCTGCCCGTCGGCTTCACCGGCGCGAAGGCAACACCCGAGACCAGCACGCGCAGCATGCGCAGCGACTGCAGCCGGCCGTCCCAGGAGATCCGCGGCAGCGCGCGCAGATTGGTGCGTCCTTCCGCATCCACGATGCCCGGGATCGTCGAGACGGCGCTGGCATAACCGGCCTCTTCCGCCATCACGACATGGCTGCGCCGGAATGCGGCGCGGTCCCCGAACGGAAAGGCGAGATGGCGGATCTCGCGCCCGAACGCCGCTTCCGCGACCGCCTTGCCCATCGTCATCTCGCGCAGCGCGGCTGCGTCCTTCATGTTGGCGAGTACGGGATAATTCACGGTCGCATTGCCAATCGTCACCAGCGGATCGGCAGCGAGCCTCGCGAGGTCCTCCCAATCCATCGACGCCTCGCGCGAGAGCGTGGCAAGATCGATCCGGTAGCGCGTGCAGAGATCGGCGATCGCCACCGACAGCTCCGCCGGCGGCAGCGAGCGCAACCAGCCCTCGAGATAGGAAAACAGCGCGCGCTTGCCGGCATTGTCGGTGACGGTGAAGCGCTGCTCCTTCTCGCCCATCATCAGGCTGACGCGGCCCTCGCGCGCAATCACCCGTTCGAGCCCGAGCCACCAGGCCTCGCCGACGCCATCGGGGAACGCGGTGGGGACATAGATCGTGAAGGGCTCGCCGTGGCGCGCCAGCACCGGATAGGCGAAGTTGATGAGGTCCTTGGTGGCGCCATCGAACGTCAGCGCCACGAAGCGGCGCTTTTCCGGCAGTGTCACCGCGCGGCGGCAGACCTCGTCCATGCCGAGGAAGTCATACTTCCAGCGC
Source organism: Bradyrhizobium sp. 1(2017) (assembly GCF_011602485.2). Classification (NCBI taxonomy): domain Bacteria; kingdom Pseudomonadati; phylum Pseudomonadota; class Alphaproteobacteria; order Hyphomicrobiales; family Nitrobacteraceae; genus Bradyrhizobium; species Bradyrhizobium sp. 1(2017). Next base: position 4,666,943 of record NZ_CP050022.2, read on the forward strand.
TGCAGCGCACGAATGGCGCGGTCGAGGAATTGCGGCGTGATCTCGTGCTCGCGCAGCGGCTGAAAGGCGCCGCGCCGGCGCGGCCGCACGCGTTGAAAGCGCAGGATGGCGCCGGCACCGCGGCCGCGCAGCGCCGCCTGACCGCTGAACCAGGCCAGCTCGAGCCGCAGCCGCTCCAGCCATCTGTCGTCGGATGCCAAGGTTCCACCTTCGCGCACGCTGGCGCCTTGTTCCCTGTCCTATCGTCATTACCCTTTGTTGACCTTTCTTTGCAAAGGTCGGCCAGAGGCCGAACTACGTCTATTTTGATTTCTCGACAGGTTTCGCAAATGACCATGGCTGCGGCGATGCAAAGCCGGACGGCAGAAGCGCCAGCGCGGTCGAAAGCGAGCCGCATCGCCCATGTCGATATCGTCACCGATCTCGGCGAGGTCGAGGCGGCCTGGCGCGCCTTCGAGCAGAGCGGCCACCTCTTCACGCCCTATCAGTGCTTCGACCTGCTCGGCCCCTGGCAGCAGCTGGTCGGTGCCCGCGAAGGGGCGCGCCCTTTCGTCGTGATCGCCCGCGACGCCGAGCACCGGCCACTGCTGCTGCTGCCGCTGTCCCTTCACCAGAGCCACGGCGTGCGCACAGCCTGCTTCATGGGCGGCAAGCACACGACCTTCAACATGGGCCTGTGGGACGCCGAATTCGCGGCGCAGGCGGTTCTCGCCGATCTCGACGCGCTGCTCGCGCCGCTCCGCAAGCACGTCGACGTGCTCTCGCTGACGCAGCAGCCCGAGCGCTGGCACGACCAGCAGAACCCGTTTGCGCTGCTGCCGCGGCAGAGCTCCATCAACGGCTGCCCGTTGCTGGCGATGGAGCCGGGCGGACCGCCCGAATCGCGGATCAGCAATTCCTTCCGTCGCCGCCTCAAGAGCAAGGAGAAGAAGCTCCAGGCCCTCGCCGGCTACCGCTACCATCTCGCGACGGCCGATGCCGACATCGTGCGCCTGCTCGACTGGTTCTTTCGCGTCAAGCCGGCGCGCATGGAGGAGCAGAAGCTGCCGAACGTCTTCGCAGAGCCCGGCGTCGAGCAGTTCATCCGCCGCGCCTGCCTGTCCCGGCGCGGAGATGGACGCGTGATCGACATCCACGCGCTCGAATGCGACGAGGAGGTGATCGCGATCTTCGCGGGCGTTGCCGACGGCCAGCGCTTCTCGATGATGTTCAACACCTACACGATGTCCGAGCACGCCCGGTACAGCCCGGGCCTGATCCTGATGCGCTACATCATCGACCACTGCGCCGGGCACGGCTACCGCTCGCTCGACCTCGGCATCGGTTCGGACGACTACAAGCGGATGTTCTGCAAGGACGACGAAGACATCTTTGACAGCTTCGTTCCCCTGACCTCGCGCGGAAAGCTCGCGGCAATGGCGATGTCGTCATTGAACCGCGGCAAGCGGCTGGTGAAGCAGAACCAGATGCTGTTCGACCTCGCCCGCAGGCTGAGGCAGGCGTTCGGGTAAGAATTCTCCGCTTGCGAGGTGCCCTTCCTTCTTCCCTTGCGGGAGAAGGTGGCGCGCGAATGCGCGCCGGATGAGGGGTATGTCTCCGCTCGCAGGACCGTTCGTGAGGATAGAACCCCTCACCCGTCTCGCCGCTATGCGGCGATGTCCAGCGGATGGATGGGTAACACAATAGACCGGATGGATAGGTGACAGTCGTTCATGATTTGATCAGCTGCGGCGCTGCGCTAGCGCAGCGCCGCAGCTCGCGTGTTTGCTGGTCGATGATGCCGATCGGCACGTCGAAGAAGCGCACTTGCCAGGCTCCGTCCTCGGTTTCCTCGACAGCGACTGCTTCACCGCCGAGAGCGCTGCAGATGTGGATGAGGTCGCCACGCCATTTGATCTCGCCGTTGGAGCGAACCTGGCGAACCGCGGCTTCGGATGGATAATCAGGCTTGGGAAGCCGCCTTGGCATCTCACGGGGCGAAGGCTGATAGCAGCTGGCAGGCGGGCGCTGGCCAAGCGCTTCGTGCGGCCGCTCTTCATTGTAGTCGCGTGCAAATGCCGAGAACCGACGAGCCTGCGCCGCCCGGGTTGGCGGCGGTGGCCGCATGGCTTCCAGAAGCGTGAGGTGAAAGCGCTCGTGCCGGCCGTTCTGCTGCGGGTGGCCAGGATCAATCCGTTCATGACGGATACCAAGCTTGATCCACCATACCGACAGCGCCGTCAGGCCGGTGGTTCCGGTCGAGGCGAATGGCGAGCCGTTGTCGGAGCGGATGATCTGCGGCAAGCCGTACTCGCGAAACGCCCGCTCCAGCAGTGGTTGGCATTCGCCATATTGCGTGCTGCCCGTCGCCGCCAAACTAATCAAATAGCGGCTGAAGCCGTCGGTCACTGTGAAGGGTTCAACCCGAGAGCCGTCGCCCAGTCGAATCCAGCCCTTGTGATCGAGAGCCCATACATGGTTGGCATGCCGAGGTACCGTCAGCTGCCCCATGCGCGGCGGCGCTCGTCGCCGCACCCGGCGACTGCTGACCAATCCCGCCCGTTTAAGAATCTCGCCTGCCGTCGAGGCCGACGGCCAATCGACGTCCCCTTGCCGAGCCTCGAGCCTGCTCACGATCTTGCGCGGTCCCCAGCTCGGCCGCTCAAGCCGCAGCCCCACGATCGCATCCACGATGTGCCGTGGTGTCGCGCGCCCATGCACCCGCGCGGCGTGGGAGCGTTCCGCAAGCCCCCCAGGCCCCTCCAGCCGGTAGCGTTCCAACCATTTGTAACCGGTCTTGCGACTGATCTCGTAGCGGTCGCAAAGCTCCGTCATCGTCCACAATCCGCTTCGCTGATCCGCGATGAACTTAATCCGTTGGTCCATTGCGCAGCTCTCTCGCCAAGGCATCGGCTGTTCCTCCCAGCCGACAGAGAACTGTCACCTATCCATCCGGTCTATTGTGTTACCTATCTATCCGGTCTGGACAGCGAGCCACCCTCTCCCGCAGGGGGAGAGGGCAAGAAAGATCAAGCCGCCACCACGCGCGGCACTTCCACGGCGTCCGACGGCTGCACCGGCTTGTTCAGCATCGTCACGTCGCTGAAGCCGACCGCCCTCAGCTGCTCGCACATCAGCGTGCGTGCATCGACCGCCATCGATCCGTCCGGCACCACGACGGCGCGGGCATGCGCCGTCAGCAGGTCCGCCGGCAGGTCGGAGGCGCTGCCGGCATCGATCAGGACGTGGTCGTAGGCCCGAAGCAGCGCATCGATCGCGAGCGTCACGCGCGGCGATTGCAACAGGCTGCGGTCGAAGCCGGGGCGGCCGGCCATCACCAGATGCAATCGTGAAAGCTTGTCCCGGGTGATGACCTGCGCGAAAGTCGCCTCGCCCTGCATCAGCTCGGCAAGGCCCGGCGCGGACGCATCGACCGACACAGCGGCAATGGTCGGCGATGACGCAGCGAGATCGACCACGACGACGCGCGCGTCGCGCGCCAGATGCCTGGCAAGCGTCAGCGCCGACAGCGTGATCGATTCACCGGCCGCGGTGCCGAGCACCGTGACTTTCTTCGCCGCCGCGCCTGCCCGGCGCAGGCTGTCGGCCAACTGCTCGATCTCGGTGAATTCGGAGATGTCGGCTTCGGCCGTCATCGCCGGCTGAAGCGACGGCTCCGGCTCGTCCACGACTGGATCGATGATCGGCGCGGCCACCGGCTCGGCCACCGGCTCAACCATCACGTCACGGCGCACCGGCGCCCGTGACGGCAGGACCGCCCCCACCGCGCGCGGCGCGGTCTGGCGCAGCAGCTCGCCGGTGACGACGACACCGGACGACAGCAGCAGCGTCGCGATGGTCGCGATCAGCACGATCGGCAGCTTCTTCGGATAGGCCGGCGTATTCGAGACGATGGCGCGCGAGATGATGCGGCCGTCCGTCGGCGCGGTGTCGATGGTCTCGCGGGTGTTGGCCTCGCGGTATTTGGCGAGATAGGTTTCCAGCAGGTCGCGCTGCGCCTTGGCTTCGCGTTCGAGCGCGCGGAGCTGCACGTCCTGGCCGTTAGTGGACGCCGCCTGCTTCTTGAGCTGCTCGAGGCTCGTCGTCAGACCGTCGACCCGGCTGCTGGCGATACGCGCGTCGCTTTCGAGCGTGCGCGAGATCTTGGCCGCCTCGTCGCGGATCTGATTGTCGAGGTCGCCGAGCTGCGCCTTCAACTCCTTGATCCGCGGATGATTGCCGAGCAGCGTGGACGATTGCTCGGCGAGCTGCGCGCGCAGCGTCACCCGCTGCTCCGACAGCCGCCGCATCAATTCGGAGTTCACCACCTCCGACGCCTCGATCGGCTTGCCGCTCTGGAGCATTTCGCGGATCAGCTTCGCCTTGGATTCCGCGTCGGCCTTGATCGAGCGCGCGTTGTTGAGCTGCGTGTTGATCTCGCCCATCTGCTGGTTCGACAGCGTGGTGTTGTTGGTGCCGACGAACAGGCTCGACTTGGAGCGGAAGTCCTCGACCCGCGCCTCGGCGTCGGAGACCTTCTTGCGCAGGTCCTCGATCTCGCCGGCCAGCCACTGGCTGGCGCTCTTGGCCTGCTCCTGGCGCGCGCTCTGCTGGAGCACGAGGTAACCCTCGGCGATCGAGTTGGCGACGCGCTCGGCAAGCTCCGGATCGGCGGACTGGAAGTCGACGACGATCACGCGCGACTTGTCGACGGCGTAGGCCTGCAGGCGCTCGTAATAGGCATCCAGCACGCGCTCTTCCGGCGTCATCGAGAACGGATCGCGGCCGATGCCGATCAGCGCCGCCAGCGATTTCAGCGGGGAAATGCCTTGCAGCACCGGATCGAATTCGGGGCGTTCCGCGAGCTTGTTCTTCTTGATGATCTCGCGCGCGAGATCGCGCGACAGCACGAGCTGCACCTGGCTGGTGACGGCCTCGGCGTCGAGCGCTTGCCGCTCCTCGGTGCGGTCGCTGCTCGGGCGCAGGAACACGTTCTCGCGCCCGTCGATCAGGATGCGAGCTTCGGATTTGTAGCGCGGCGTGACGAGGTTCACGATGGCGATCGATCCGACGAGCACCAGCATCATCGGCACGATGATCCAGCGGCGCTTGCGCGCCAATGCCCCGCCGAGCGCGTGCAGGTCGATGTCGCCGGCTTCGACGTGCGCCTGCTTCGCGACGACCGGCGCAGGCTTTGCCTCGATCTTGCTTTCGATCTTCGCCTCGATCTTGGGCGCGGCTTCGGCCCTGGATTTCGAGACAGCCCGCTCGATCACCGCCTTGTCCTTGCCGGCACGCCAGAACGCTAAACGCATCGAACACTCCCGCAGGCAACGCTGCGACTCTACCTCAGCCGCGGCGATTACACTCCATTAAGGTTGCCGCTGGGTTAATCGCGGCGTCCCGCCGACCGGCGCGCGCACGCTCGTCACCATTTGTTAACCACGAGGCCCCTTAATCCCTCTCGATTATTTCGTGACAATTGTTCGGTTTTCGCCGCCAAAGCGCTGGTTTTGATCATGCCCCCCACCCCCGACCGGCCGCTTCGCATCCTGCACGCCGTGCGCGCGCCAGTCGGCGGCATCTTCCGCCACATCCTCGACGTCGCCAATGGCCAGGTCGACCGTGGTCATCATGTCGGCATCCTCGCCGACAGCCTCACCGGCGGCGAACGCGCCGACAAGGCACTTGCCGAGCTCGCACCGCGGCTCAAGCTCGGCGTGCACCGGCTCGCGATCCGCCGCGAACCGTCGCCCGACGACGTCCTGGTGTGGCTTCGCATGCGGCGGCTGATTGCCGCGCTCAAGCCCGACGTCATGCACGGCCACGGCGCCAAGGCCGGCGCCTTCATCCGCATGCGTCGGCGCTCCGACGACACCATCCGCATCTATACGCCGCATGGCGGCTCGCTGCATTATCCCCTCAACACCTTCAAGGGCGAGTTCTACGCGCGGCTTGAGCGCACGCTGATGGACGCGACCGACCTGTTCCTGTTCGAGAGCGCGTTTGCCCGCGACACCTATCAACGCATCGTCGGCACGCCCAAGGGCGTGGTGCATTGCGTCTTCAACGGCGTCACGCCCGAGGAGTTCGAGCCGGTCGCGATCGCCGACGATGCCACCGATCTCGCCTATGTCGGCGAGTTCAGGCACATCAAGGGTGCGGATCTCCTGGTCGATGCCGTGGCGCGCCTGCACGAAGGCGGCAAGAAGGTCACGCTGACGCTCGGCGGCGACGGCGAGGAAACCGCGGCGCTGAAAGCGCAGGTCGAGCGGCTCGGTCTTTCCACCGCGATCCGCTTCATCGGGCACGTCAAGGCGCGTTACGGCTTCTCCAAGGGGCGCCTGCTGGTCGTTCCCTCGCGAGGCGATTCCATGCCCTATGTGGTGATCGAGGCGGGCGCGGCCGGCATTCCCATGATCGCGTCCCGCATCGGCGGCATCCCCGAGATCTTCGGCTCCGAGAGCCCGGCCCTGTTCTCGCCGAGCGATCCCGAAGCCATGGCCGAGGCGATCGCGGCCGCCATCGACGATCCGCAGACGACGGCGCAGCGCGCCGTGTCCTTGCGCGAACGCATCTCGGCGCATTTCTCGCAAGCCGCCATGGTTGACGGCGTGCTCGCCGGCTATCGCGACGCATTTGCCAATCATTAACCATCCTTAACTCCGCTTTAGAAAATCTTCCGATTTGTTCGATAATCGAAGTGCCAGGGGATGCTTGCCCGGGCACGCAAGGCCGTGCCGGGGGCTTTGGAATGGACGTGGACGCCCGTGGAACCGCTCAACGCACGCTCGATGCTCGATGCCGCGACCAGCGCCGCGGCAAAGCCCGCCGACCGCCCCTTCGTCGAGCGCCGCCGCCGGCTCTCACCCGCCGCGCTTGAAGTCGTCAATCAGAAAGTCGCCCGCGCCTATTCGCCGATCGTGATTGCCGGCTTCGTCCGTCTGGTTGATTTCGCGCTGCTCAGCCTTGTCGGCATTGCGCTCTATGTCGGCTATGTCATGCCGCTCGCCGGCGCCTTCAGCTGGGTTTATCCCGCCGAGGTCGTCGCGGTTGCGGTCGCCGCCGTGGTCTGTTTCCAGGCCGCAGACATCTACCAGGTGCAGTTGTTCCGTGGTCAGCTCCGGCAGATGACGCGGATGATCTCGTCCTGGTCGTTCGTCTTCCTGCTGTTCATCGGCATCTCCTTCTTCGCCAAGTTCGGCAGCGAAGTGTCGCGGCTGTGGCTTGCCGCCTTCTATTTCCTCGGGCTCGCCGCGCTGATGGCCGAGCGTCTCATCCTGCGCTCGCTGGTGCGCGCCTGGGCGCGCGAGGGCCGGCTCGACCGCCGCACCATCATCGTCGGCGCCGACAGCAATGGCGAGCAATTGGTCGAGGCGCTGAAGGCGCAGGAGGATTCCGACATCCACGTGCTCGGCGTGTTCGACGACCGCAACGACAGCCGCGCGCTCGACACCTGCGCCGGCGCGCGCAAGCTCGGCAAGGTCGACGACATCGTCGAGTTCGCCCGCCGCACCCGCGTCGACCTCGTGCTGTTCGCGCTGCCGATCTCGGCGGAGACGCGCATCCTGGAGATGCTGAAGAAGCTCTGGGTGCTGCCGGTCGACATTCGCCTCTCCGCGCACACCAACAAGCTGCGCTTCCGGCCCCGCTCCTATTCCTATCTCGGCGAGGTGCCGACGCTGGACGTGTTCGAGGCGCCGATCACCGACTGGGACCTGGTGATGAAATGGCTGTTCGACCGCGTCGTCGGCAGCCTCGCGCTGCTCGCCGCCCTGCCGGTGATGGGACTGGTGGCGCTGGCGGTGAAGCTCGACAGCCCCGGCCCGGTGCTGTTCCGCCAGAAGCGCTTCGGCTTCAACAACGAGCGCATCGACGTCTACAAATTCCGCTCGATGTACCACCATCAGGCCGATCCGACCGCCTCGAGGGTCGTGACCAAGAACGATCCGCGCGTCACCCGCGTCGGTCGCTTCATCCGCAAGACCAGCCTGGACGAGCTGCCGCAGCTCTTCAACGTGGTGTTCTCCGGGAACCTCTCGCTGGTCGGGCCGCGTCCGCATGCGGTGCAAGGCAAGCTCCAGAGCCGCCTGTTCGACGAAGCCGTCGACGGCTATTTCGCCCGCCACCGCGTCAAGCCGGGCATCACCGGCTGGGCCCAGATCAACGGCTGGCGCGGCGAGATCGACAATGAAGAGAAGATCCAGAAGCGCGTCGAGTTCGACCTCTATTACATCGAGAACTGGTCGGTGCTGTTCGACCTCTATATTCTCCTGAAGACGCCGATCTCGCTGCTGACCAAGAACGAGAACGCGTATTGAGTTTTGTAGTGCTCGAGCCCCACTGTCATCGCCCGGCTTGACCGGGCGATCCAGTAATCGCCGGCAGCGGAAACTGCCACGAACAGCTCGGCGTACTGGATGCCCCGCCCCCGTGCGCAAGGGCGCACTAGGCGGGGCATGACGGCGAAAGTTATGTCTACGAGTTGCGTAAGCGTATGAGTGTGTGATGGCGTATGCGGCGACAGCCGGCGAAGTGAAATTGGCCGCACCGGCTGCGCCCGGCGTGCTGGCGCTCCAGCGCGCGCTGGTGTGGCTGGTCGGCGCTTGCAGCGCCATCGTGTTCATCGAGCCGAGCCCCTACGAAATCGCGACGCTGCTCGCGACCGTCGCCTTCTTCGCCACCGGCCTGCGGCTGAAGCTCGTGCTGATGCCGCTGGTGCTGGTGCTGATCCTGCTCAATGTCGGTTACACGATCAGCGCGATCCCGCTGTTCGAGCAGTCTGAGGTGGTGAGCTGGATCGCGACCTCGTGGTACATGGCGGTGACCGTGGTGTTCTTCGCGATGGTCATCTCGGAAGACACCACGGCGCGGCTCGACATGCTGCGCCGCGGGCTCGTGGTCGGCGCGATGGTCGCTTCACTCGCGGCGGTCGCCGGCTATTTCCACCTGGTCCCGGGCGGAAACGACCTCCTGACGCTCTATGGTCGCGCGCGTGGCACGTTCAAGGACCCCAACGTGCTCGGCGCCTTCCTGATCCTGCCGGCCCTGTTCGCGCTCGAGAGCGTGGTCTCGGACAAGCTCGGCAAGGCATTCCGCAACGTCATCGCCTTCGGCATCATGTCGCTGGCGATCCTGCTTGCCTTCTCCCGCGCGGCCTGGGGCGGCCTCGTGCTGACCTCCGCCTTCATGCTGGCGCTGATGGTGCTGACCAGCCGCACCAATGCGCAGCGCTCGCGCATCGTCATCATGGCAATCGTCGCGGCGGTGCTGGGCCTCGCGCTGATCGCGGTGCTGCTGTCATTCGATGCCACCGCCGAGATGTTCAAGCAGCGCGCCAGCTTCGACCAGAGCTACGACGAGGGCCGCTTCGGACGGTTCGGCCGGCACATCCTCGGTGCGGAGATGGCGCTCGACCTGCCCTTCGGCATAGGTCCCCTGCAGTTCCACCGCTTCTTCCCCGAGGACACCCACAACTCCTACCTCAACGCCTTCATGTCCGGTGGCTGGCTCTCCGGCGTGTGCTATCCCGCGCTGGTCTTCACCACAGTCATCATGGGCTTCAGGCACATTTTCGTGCGCGTGCCCTGGCAGCGCGCTTATCTTGCCGTGTTCGCCGCCTTCGTCGGCACCGTCGGCGAAAGCTTCGTGATCGACACCGACCACTGGCGGCACTTCTGGATGATGCTGGGCACGATGTGGGGCATGATCGCGGCTGCGCAGGTCTACAAGCTCAGGGCCGGCGAGGACGCTCCTTCAGCTTGAGAGCGGGACGCTTCTCCGGCGGCGTATCGAGCAGGCCCTTCAGAGCCTCCGTCGCCGCGACCACACCCTTGTAGCCCTCATTGGTGAAGCGCAGCAGCAGGCGTAACTCTTCGTCCGAATAGCCGCCGCAAACCTTCTCCATGGCCTCCTGCATCGGCACATAGAACTGGCCGATCTTCATCGCGGCCTCCGGCACGACGGCGATGAACACCTTGCGGCGGTCTTTCTCGTCGCGTTCACGGCGGACGAGGCCCGCCTTTTCGAGCCGGTCGACCACGCCGGTGATGGCGCCCGTCGTGAGCCCCGTGACCTCGGCAAGACGGCCCGCGGTGACGCGTCCCTCGAGATAGAGGATGTCCATGCATTCGAGGTCGGAATTGGCAATTCCGGCAACGTTCGCAACGGTTTGGCCGTAGAGCACGCCCTGCGCGGAGGACCTGCGCATCGCCTCCTCCAATTCCCCCAACAACGCCGCGCGCGCCTTCGTCCTTGACAAGGCCAACCTCTTCTCTTACTCGATATATATCTTAGTCACTAAGAGATTTAGCGACCGTAATTTCTCCTAGCACCACGGAAACGTCGGGAGCAAGCCATGTCCAGCCGTCCTCGCAAGGCCTTGATCATCGGCGCCGGCATCGCCGGGCCTGTCGCCGCGATCCTGCTGCGCCGGGCCGGCATCGAGTCCGCGATCTATGAGGCGTGGCCCTACTCGAAGGGCATCGGCGGCGGCCTTCAGATCGCTCCGAACGGCATGCATGTCATGGACGAGATCGGCCTTGCGAAGGAGCTGGTCAGCCGCGGCTCGGTCGCAGAGTCTTTCGACTTCTATTCGCAAGCCGGCGAGCGGCTCGGCTCGATCAACCGCGACATGGAACGGCGCTTCGGCCAGCCGGCCGTCAACGTCTGCCGCGCCACGCTGAACGAAATCCTGATCGACAAGGCCTGGTGCGCCTGCGTCTCGCTCTATTTCGAGAAACGCCTGATCAAGATCGAGGACCGCGGCGACCAGCCGATCATCGCCTATTTCGCCGACGGCACCACCGCCGAAGCCGACTTCCTGATCGGCGCCGACGGCGTGCATTCGGTGGCACGGCGACAGGTGGTGCCGGACGGACCGCAACCGTTCAACACCGGCCTGATCGGCTTCGGCGGCTTCGTCCCGCATGCCGCGCTCGATGGCCGGCCGATCGGCCGGCACGTCGAGACGACGTTCGGACAGAGCGGCTTCTTCGGTTACGGCTATTGCAGCCCCGATCCCAACGACGGCGTGATGTGGTGGAGCACGCAGCCCGCGCACGATATGGACGCCGCGATGTTCCGCGCGCTTGACGAGGCCACGCTGAAGCAGCATCTGCGCGACTTCCACCGCGGCTGGCACGAACCGATCCCCGCCATCATCGAAGCGGCCGAGAACATCGTCGTCACCGACACGCTCGACGTCGCGACCCTGCCGACCTGGTCGCGCAAGCGCTCGCTGCTGATCGGCGATGCCGCGCATGCGACCAGCCCCCATGCCGGCCAGGGCGCTTCGCTCGCGCTAGAGGACGCGATGCGGCTCGCGCGCTTGATGCAGGAGGGCCAGGAGCTCGGCGCCACCTTCCAGGCCTTCGAGGCCGAACGCCGCCCGCGCACGGAAAAGATCGTCGCCATGGCGCGGCGCAACGGCAACAGCAAGCGGGAGTTCAGCGCCTCCGGCGCATGGATGCGCAATCAGATGATGAAATGGCTGCTGCCGCTGGGATCGAGGAGCATGGAGTTCATGTACGCGTACGACGCGCGCGCGGCGTAAGCACACGCCGCCATAGGGTGGGCAAAGGCGCAACGCGCCGTGCCCGCCATCTCTCCGCAATCGCGATGGACGTGGTGGGCACGCTCCGCTTTGCCCACGCTGCGACAGCGTGCGAGCGGAAAGACGGCGCTACGCTTCCACCGCAAACGTCAATCCAGCATGATCGACCAGCCGCTTGATCAGCTTGTGCTGCATCGCTGCGCCCGGGGTCCAGAAGCCGGCCGGAACGTCCGCTGCATCACGCAGCAGGCAGATCGCGCATTCGGAGATCATCTTCGAGGTCGAGCCGTAGCCGGGATCGCGGTCGCCGGTGACGCCGGCGCGTACCATGCGGCCGTCGGGCGCGATCGCGACGTAAAGCAGATTGAAGAGGCCGTTTTCGCGCTCCTCCTTCGACGGCCCCTCGCCCGGCTTTGGCGCGTTCGGGCCGGTCTTCTCGGCGTTGGCTGCCATCACGCGCTTCGCATTGGCCTCGCCCTTCTCGCCGGGACCGGTCAGGACCATCTCGTCGTAGACGAACTCCTTGCCGTAGGGAAAGCCCATCAGCATGTTGGAGCGGTGGACGTTGCGCGTGTTGATCAGCGCCATCATGAACGGCGCGGCCCAGGATTGCAGATCCTCCTCGTAAGCCGCCCTGTTGCCCTTCGGTTGCTTCGGACCTGCGAACCCGGGCGTCAGCGCAAAATGATCGTTGAGGATGGCGACGAGGCTGAGGTCCTTGGCGACCGCATCGAAGGTCGCTTTCGCACTCGCGGCGGTGCCGCCCGACAGCGTGCCGCGCATGTCGCGCACACGGCCCTTCACGCGCGCGGCCGGCGCGCCGAACACGCGTCTGGCTTCTTCCTGCACGAAGAAGGTTCCAAGCTCGAACGGCACGGAATCATAGCCGCAGGAGAACACGATGCGCGCGCCGCTCGCCTTGGCCGCCGCATCGTATTTGTCGATCATCTGCCGCATCCAGACCGGCTCGCCGCAGAGATCGAAATAAGCCACACCCGCACCGACGCAGGCCGCGAGCAGGTCCTCGCCATAGAATTGATACGGCCCGACCGTCGTGATCACAGACCTGGTCTGCGCCACCATCGCCTTCAGCGAGACCGCGTCCGACGCGTCCGCAACGATCAGCGGCGTGTCGGCAGGCGCACCGATCGCATCGCGGACCGATTTCAGCTTGTCGAGGCTGCGGCCCGCCATCGCCCATTTCAGCGCCGTGTCGTTCTTGTAATGCGCCGCCAGATATTCGGCCACGAGCTGGCCGGTGAAACCGGTCGCGCCGTAAACGACGATGTCGAATTTCGCAGAGCTCATGATCGGCCTTTACTTCTTCGCGTAGCTCACGCCCATGCCGGCACGGACGTCGCTTTGAATACCATAGGGCGGGATCGGATAGCGCAGACCGTTCCTGGCCAGCGCCTTCATGCCCTCGATCGCCTTGGCGAGATGCGACGGCTTGAGCGCCATCAGCATCTCCTCGTCCGGCACGCCGCCATAGCGCCGTTCGGCATAGCATGGCAAGGACAGGCTGGGCTCGCCGGTCTTGAGCGCCCGCCCCCAGGAATCCGCGCAAGCGGTCTCGCCGACGACGCCCCATTCGAACTTCTTGTAGCCGGTATATTGCAGCCCGTTGATCAGGATGATCATCTGCCCCGGCGTTGCATAGACCAGGCAGATGTCGGGCGGATCGAGCCGGCCGCTCGCCAGCGGACTGACGACGAGCGCCTGATACTGCCCGAACGGCACCACGTCCAGCGCCTCCTGGCGCTTGCGCGCGTCGTCCGCGGTGCCGTGCCAGACCCCGACATAGTTCGCGCCGGCGAGCCATGTCTCGTCCTGCGGCGCAAGCCCGATCACCGCGCGGCATTGCGCGCCGACGAGATCGTCGGCGGTGATGCCGACGGTCCAGCCCAGACGCGCGGCCATGCTGACGATCTGGTCGGTGGTGTGGATCGCATTCGGCCGGCGGATCTTCGGGATCGCCTCCATGTCCGCCGCGCGCGCGAACAGCTTCATGCCGATCACATTCGTCTTCAGCCGCAGCAGATTGTTGAGATCGGCGACGAGGCCGGCAAGATCGATCCTGTCTGCGCTCTGCTCCTGCATGGCGTTCCCTCCTTGCCGGCGATCGCGCGCCGCGTTTCTTGCTTTTCAGTCCTCGTTTTAATCCTTGCCCGGTCCCGGAAGCAACTCGCCGGTCCTGCCCATCAGGCGGTACGCCACGAGGCCGATCCACTCGCGCACGGCAACGTCGGTTCGTCGGAGGCCGTCCGCGCCCGAATTGGTGAAGGAGAAGAGATTGTCCCGTCCGCCCATTCGCCAGTCCACGGGATAGGCCTCGACGTCGAATCCGGCCTTGCGGAAGATTCCCATCGAGCGCGGCATGTGAAACGCCGACGTCACCAGGAGCCAGCGCTCGCCCGGCTTTGGCGATACCAATTGCTTGGTGAAGATCGCGTTCTCCCAGGTGTTGCGGGAGTTGCGCTCGAGGATCAGGCGTTCCTTCGGGATGCCGATGGCCTCCAGGACCGGCGCGGAATAGTCGGCTTCCCTCGACTCGGTCGAGATCAGGTTCGACGTGCCCCCCGTGAAGACGATGCGTGCATTGGGATAGCGGCGCGCAAGCTCGGCCGGCGCAAACAGACGATCGGCCGCGTGCGCGATCACCGGCGTGCGATGCGCCGCCGACAGATCGGTGTCGACGGAGCCGCCAAGCACGATGATGCCGTCGGGCGCACCGCGCGACGGGTCCCAGGGCGCAAAGCGCGATTCCAGCGGATAGAGCAGGAGATTGCCGAGCGGCGAGAACGCAGCGAGCGCGAGCAGGACCAGCGTGACCACCGCAAGCTTGCGGCCGAATGCGGCAAAGCGCGTCGCCATCAGCACCACGGACAGGATGCCGAGCTCGACCAGGAGGTTGATCGGCAGCAGCGCGATCCCGAGGGTCTTGGAAAGCGTGAAAAACAGGGGAGCCTCGCTCGAATGGTCGTGCCTGCCATATGCGGGCTTGACCGGCCCGGCCTTCTTCAGAAATCTTCTTGGAAGAGGATCGATCGCCGGGTCAAGCCCGGACCGATGAAACCAAGCGGACGCGGCAAATGACCCATCATCACCTGCATTCCAGCCCCGAAACCTGTCATTGGGGCTTCTTCGAAGCCGCGCTCGAGCCCGTCCTCACCGTGGCCAGCGGCGACGAGGTGACGGTCGACACCATCAGCGGCGGTCCGGACATGCTGCCCGACCGCGACGCCTTCCACATTCCGCCGGAGATGCACGAGGTTCACGCCAGGAACGAGCGCATGCTGCCCGGCCACATCCTCACCGGTCCGATTGCGGTCGAGGGCGCCGAGCCCGGGGACGTGCTTGCGGTCGAGATCCTCGACGTTCAGCTCCGGCAGGATTGGGGCTGGAACATGATCAAGCCGCTGTCCGGCACCCTGCCCGACGATTTCCACGAGACGCGCATCCTGAACATCCCGCTGGACCGGTCGCGGATGGTCGGCCGCATGCCGTGGGGCCTCGACCTGCCGCTCAAGCCGTTCTTCGGCGTCATGGGCGTGTCACCACCGCCGGCGTGGGGCCGCATCTCCTCGCTGATCCCGCGCGCGATGGGTGGCAATCTCGACAACAAGGAGCTCGGTGCGGGTGCGACGCTGTATCTGCCGGTGTTCGTTCCGGGCGCGCTGTTCTCCTGCGGCGACGGCCACGGCGTGCAGGGCGACGGCGAGGTTTGCGTCACCGCGATCGAGACCGCGCTTCGGGGCCGCTTCCGCCTGACGCTGCGCAAGGACCTGAAGTTCGACTATCCCCGCGCCGAGACGGCGACGCACTACATGACCATGGCGATGGATCCCGATCTCGACCAATGCGTGGTGCGCGCGCTGCGCGACATGATCGCGCTGCTCGGCGAGCGGCGAAACCTGTCGCGCCAGGACGCCTACACGCTGTGCAGCCTGGCCGCCGATCTGCGGGTGACCCAGACCGTCAACGGCGCCAAGGGCATCCATTGCATGATCGAAAAGGCGATCGTGCACGGCTGATCCGGCCCCGCCTTTCCCGACCCATCGACGCCAGGCCGCCGCCGGCCATCCCGCGCGGCGCGCTTTGCCGCGCCTGATTTCATGTGCGATTCCAATGGGCTGAGCGATCAGCCAAGGCCGCATTTGACTCCCACCCCCGAACCTAAATAGAGTCTTAAACGTTACTTTTATGTACCCGAGTATGAGGCTAGCGTTCGGGCCATGGCCACCGAAAAAGCCGAGACTGACCGTATTCCCGTAACCTTGGCGCTCTCGACCATCACCTATCTGGAGAAACTGGTGAGACAGGGCACCCACGGCACCAGCGTTCCCGGCGTCGCACGTACCTTGATCGAGGAAGGCATCCGTCTCGCCATCAAAGACGGGCTTTTGTCGATCCGCGACAACGGCAGAACGTGAGCACACGCCGGAGGTAAGGCGGACGGATCTCGAGCAGGCGGATGGCCGACATCTGCAACCTGGACCGTTACACATGCCTGCTCTTTCCCCGACTTCTTCACAGACTTTCTCACAGGGTTCTGCACAGACTTCTTCACAGGCTTCTTCGCAAGCTTGTTCGCAAACTTGGACCGACGAACGCATTGAGCTCCTGAAGCGGCATTTCGAGGCCGGCCTCTCCTGCCGCGAGATCGCCGCCGAAATCGGCGTCAGCCGCAACGCCGTGATCGGCAAGCTGTCCCGGTTGAACTTGACGCGCGGCCGGACGGTCGACGACCGCAAGGTTCACGACCGCGGCCCGGCGCCGGGGCGCGCGCGGAGAGCCGTCCCGCGCCTGCAATACGAGATGCTTGCCACGATCTATGGCGAGACCGATGCGCCCGTGGTCACCGGGCCGATCGACGAGGCCAACCGCTGCTCGCTGCTGGAGCTGTCCGAGAACCGTTGCCGCTGGCCGATCTCATCGCCGGGCGAAGACGATTTCTGCTTCTGCGGCAATGTCGCGCCCGACGGCCACTCCTACTGCGTCGGCCATAGCCGCCTTGCCTACCGGCCGAACTCGCGCATCCGCGCCATGCGCGGCTAGTTTCTGGTCACGCGTTGAAACCGCCATGCTCCAAAACGAAAAACCTCCGGCGGGGCATCACCGGAGGTTTCTGGAGGCTTAGCGTGAAGCTAAGAGCCGTACCTTTCGTATCCGGCCGAGAGCTATATAGCTTAGTAACTCAGGTAAGTAAATAAGTTTGAGGCGATTGAATCGCATGGCTCGTCTTCATCGGGAGCGCGGAAGGCTGCCGGATTTCCGAATTCATCATCACATAAAAAAGCCCCGGCGGTTTCCCGCCGGGGCTTATGTCATCTTCGGAAAGACCGAGCTTACCAGTTGCGCTGGGCGCGCAGCAGTAGGCTGTAGGTGTCCTGGTCCTTCAGCTCATACGTGGCCGCCGGCTTGGCAACGGCGGTCTGCGCACCGGGCGTGATCAGGCCCGAAAACTTCTGGTCGAGATGGCTGTAGGTGAAGTCGGCCGAGAAGGTCAGGTTCTTCACCGGCGTCCAGCGGGTGATGACACCGATCTGGCCGATGTTGAAGTCCGGGTTGCAGGTGCCGGTCAGGGTCGCGAACGCGGCGCTGCCGCAGATCAGGCTCTTCGCCGTGCCGCTGTAGTTGACCGCAGCCCACGCACCGTAGAGCGCGGTGTTCCAGAACGGGCTCCAGTTATGGGTGTAGGCACCGCGGAAGCCGTAGGTCTTGGTCAACTCGAGCTGGCCGCCCGGGCCGAACACTGCGTCAGACACGCCGGCAAAGCCGATGCTCTGATAGGCGGCGTTCGAGCTGCCGAACATCGAGTAGCTGGTCGCAGCCAGCTCCTGGAAGTTGTAGCGGCTCGCGCCCTCGGTGTAGACGCCCGAGATGTTGATCACGTCGCCTGCGCCGGTCGGGATGTTCTTGATGCCCAACGCGAGCTGAACGGCCCAGCCCCATTTGTCTTCCGGATGGCCGGTGGTTTCAGTGGCGCCGTAATAGCCGACATGGTTGTCGTGCGCGGCGACCGACGCCTGGAACAGGCCCCAGGCCTGGTCGACGCGAACCATGGCGACGAGGTCTGGCGAGCGCGTGCCGCCGAGGTCGTTCGAGCCGTAGGCCCCGCCGAGAACGCCGGTGGTGGACATGCCGGCGGTGTTCCAGATGTTGGTCTGGAAGACCTGCGTCTGGTCCTGCGCCGAGAACGCCGCCGTGATGCCCTGACCGAAATCGGCCGTATAGGTGATCTGGGCGACGCCGTTGGTGGTGCCGCTGCCGCCGACCAGCTGGTCGAAGTTGTTGCCGGGATAGTTGATCCAGGGCGCGTCGAATTGCGAGACCGACTTACCCAGGGTGAAACCGGCGAACTGGATGAAGGCGTAGTAGACGCCGAGCGAACCGCCGGAGATGCCGCCGTCGGTGCCGTTGACCGCGCCGCCGCTCGAGCCGACGAGACCGGTGCCGGCGGCGTTGAGGCCGAGGGTGCCGCTGTACTGGGTGCCGCCCGTGCCCGAGCCGGTGCCGACATAATTGCCGGTCGTCCAGGTGAAGACGGCGTCGAAATAGGTGCGGACCACGCCGTACTCGGTCGCAGTGCGCGTGTCGATGTTGAGATCTTCACGAGCGCGCATCGAGTAGTAGTTCGTCAGGCGGTTGTTGGCCGCGAAGACGTTGTTGTACTGGGCGCTGTAATTGCCGCCGGCATTGAGCGCCACTTCGGCACGCAGATAGCCGCCCAGCTTGATGCAGGTGTCGCTGCCAGGGATGTAGTAGAAGCCCGCACCGTAGAGCGAGCAGATCTTGACGTATTCGACCGCCTTGGCCTTCACCGGAAGATCGGCCGCCTGGGCTCCACCCACGGCGATCAGACCCGCCGCAGTGCCGAGCAAAAGGCTCTTCACCACTCTCATTTAAAACCTCCAAGTTGCTCATTTTACGGAGACCGGACCGTGAGGCCCCCCAAGATCCCCGTCTTTTCAAATCCGCTCGGCCGCTGTGCGCTTTCGGACACACCCGCATTCGAGCGAGGGACGTGAGCGAACCACCTGCAACGGGACGATCGAGTACCCCCCACCGTCGCGGCCAATATGCCTGCGTCGTTCCGCTAATCAAAATAGTTTATCAACTCAGCTTTATTGTTTCACTAACCCTGTGCCCCGCGCGCAACACCAATATGCTGAGCAGATCATATTTGTAGTTTTAGTGACAAAATAACGCAGCCCTGCACTTGCGTCAGAGCAGGCTTGCGTGGACTATGGCCCACCGCGAAGTTCGGCCTGAAGAATCAGTTCACGGGAGTGACGCTGTGTCCGCAACGAGGAAAGAGGGTGCGCGCCTGCGCTCCATCGGAAATCTGGATGTCATCAGGCGCTTCACCTGGGAGATATCGTCAATCAACATGTATCTGGAGGAGCTGCGCCAGTTCTGGGCGCGAACGCTCGGCATCAGCGGCCCGCAATGGCTGATCCTGATGGCTATCTCCGACCTCGACAAGGACGACGGCATCCCGGTCAACGTCGTCTCCAAGCTGCTCCACGTCGATCCGTCCTTCGTCACCACGCAGTCCAAGCTGCTCGAGAAGAAGGGTCTGTTGCGCCGCCGTCCCTCGCCGACCGACGCCAGGGTGGTCCGACTGTCCCTGACCGAGAAGACCCAGAAGCACCTGGCGAGCCTCAACGAACAGTACAAGACCATCAAGGAATTCGTCTTCCAGGAGTTCGACGAACACGAGCTGACGGAGTTCACCACCAAGCTCGCGATGCTGAAGACCCGACTGGAAAAGGCCTGCGTCCGCCTCACGCTCGACTTTTGATGCGAGCGCAAGACCAGGCGTCTAGATCCGCCCGGCGGCGCCGAGCCGCGATTCCAGCCAGTCGAAAATGTATTCGTTGGCAAGGCTCGGATTGTCCGCATGCGCCTGCGCCGCGCCGGTCTCCGCTGCGGTGAACACCTTCAGCATGACGTCCGAGCTTCCGAGCCCGGAGTTCTTGACGAGCTGACGCGCCCGGTCGGCCTTGAGCCAGCCGTCCTCGCCGAGCGTGATCAGCACCGGGCAGTCGGCGCTCGACGCCATCAGCGGGGCATGCGGCACCGGAACGATGCTGACGTCGCTCATCGCGAATCGGCTGGCGAAGAAAGCCCGCTCGTGCAGGTCCCACAGGCCGCCGTCGCAGACCGCTGCGGCGAGCCGCGGCTCCTGCAACACCGCGCGCGCCACGAAGGACGAGCCCCAGCCATCCGCGACGATTGCGACGCGATCGAAATCGACGTCGCCCCGCGTCTCCAGATAGTCCATGACGCACGGGATCGAGCTCTCGAGATCCCGCCGCCGCAACAGTGCATCGAGATAGTCGTCGCGCCGGTCGCCGAACAGGTCCAGCGCCAGCATGGAGAATCCGCGCTCGCGCGCATGCGGCGCGAGCTTGAACAGGAATTCTTCCTTCCGGTGGCCAGGCTCGCCGATGCAGATCACGGTCGGAGCCCGCCCACGTCCCGGCGCCGGCAGGAAGTAGCCCTCCAGCGGGTGGCCATCGAGCCAGGGGATGGTGACGACCTCGCCGGCCGGGCGGCGTGCCGCAAGATAGCGGCGGGCGCATTCCTGCATGGCCAGCACCGCGACCCAGCGGCGCTCATCGGCCGGGTCGAGTGGCATTGCCGCGGCGCCGTAATAATTCATCGCGCGCAGCCAATTGCGCTGCGCCGTCGCCATGTGGCCTTCCGCGAAAGCGGCCTCGGCGCGATGGCGATTGGCCTGCGCCAGCTTCTTCCACTCGCGATGCCAGGACTGATCTTCGCCCCGCTTCAGCTGCCGCGCGATCATCAGGCATTCGGCGATCGTGGCGCCGCCCTCCTGCGCCGCGGTCAGGAGCCGCGTGAATTCAGCGGATATGTCCTCTCGCTCCGGGCAAAGGATCCAGTCGTCGGAGAGGCATGCGGGTATCATCGGAGCTACGCTCTATCGTCGCGTTACCCTTGCTTGACTAGACTATTTCGGTTCATCGACCAAGCTGGCGTGCGTCAAATGAGACCCGTTTAAGATCACCATCGCTTGAACGCACGGGATGCGTCGCATGCGTGACATTCCAATTCGGCATGAGGTGACGAACACTGGCAAGAGGTGGCACACGATATCGGCTGCGCACCTCTTGCCATGACGATGATCATACCTAAATCGGCGCGCCGCCTGGCTGCTCAGCCGAGTCGCCAGCCGACCTCCTGCGTCAAACTTTCGTAGAAGGCGCGGTCGTAGGCCTGCTCGGGCGTGGCCCGCACGCGCTCGTCGAGGCGCATGGCGTCCTCGCCGACGAGAATGCGCCAACGCTCCGCCTTGACCCCGTCGAGGATGATCTTCGCGGCCTGTGCGGCCGTCGTCGGCGCGTCCTCGAGGAAGCTGCGGGCGCGTTCGGCAAACGCCGCCTGGACGTCCTCGTCCGTCATCCTGTCGGCGTCCGGCACGCCGGCCGCGACCATGCGCTTGCGGGTCAGCGCGACCTCGTCGGCATTGAGCCGCTCCGATCCGTCGGCGCTCTGCACCTTGCGCGAATTGGAGACGATGGAGGTGCCGATGTGGCCCGGCATCACCACCGAGCATTTGACGTGGGGCGCGTGCAGGCGGAGATCGTTGATCAACGCTTCGCTAAATCCCTTCACCGCGAACTTGGCGGAGCTGTAGGCGGTGTGCGCCTGGTTCATGCCGATCGAGGCCCAGAAGCCGTTGACGCTCGCGGTATTGACGATGTGGGCCTCGTCCGCGGCCACCAGCATCGGCAGGAAGGTGCGCACGCCGAGATAGACGCCGCCCCAGCAGATGTTGAAGGTGCGCTCCCACTGCTCGCGCGTGTTTGTGAACAGGCTGCCGCCGCCGCCGATGCCGGCATTGTTGAACAACAGATGGATCCGGTCCGTCTTCTGCTGCTCGGCGAGCTCGTCGCGAAAACGCTTCAGGTGATCCTCGATCGCGACGTCGGCGACATGCGTGGTGACACGCAGGCCCTGCGGCAGCTTCTCGAGCTCGCACAGCCGCTTGGTCTCCGCCATCGCGGCTTCCGAGACGTCGCACATCGCGACGTTGCAGCCTTCGGCCACGAGCTGCCGCGCGAGCTCGCGCCCCATTCCCGTGCCACCGCCGGTGATGACCGCGATCTTTCCAGCAAAATCCTTCATGGGACTTCGGTCCCTCCCCTCGTCGGTATGTTTCTTCGGAGCACCCCGTTGCGGGACGCCGGCGCGAAATGTAGCAGCGCCGCATCCGCGGGTAAAAGCGGATCGGCGCTGCTGTCTTCGCGGCCGTTATTTCGGCGGACGGACTATTCCGCCGCCTCGTTGCGCGCCCCGCTCAACGCGCCGAGCGCCTCCAGTGCCTTGCGGGTCGCTGCCTGCTGCGCACGTGATGCCTCCGGCATCGGTGCGCGCGGATACGTCTTCGGCAGACCCTGCAGCGTCTGCGCATAGCGCGTGCAGGCCGGCAGATTGTCGGCAATGATCGCGTTCCACAGCGTCAGGAGTTTCTTGTGCAGGTCGAGCGCGCGCGGATGGTCGCCCGCCTTCACCGCGTCCCACAGCGCGACGGAGGCATGCGGCGCCGCGGTCAGGATCGCCGCGATCGAGCCATGGGCCCCTAACGTATAGGACGGATACATCAGGGCATCGACGGCGCTGTAGATCAGCTTGTCCGGTGCCATCATCATGAGATCGGCGAACAGCTTGAGGTCGCCCGCGCTCTGCTTGACGCCGACCACCAGCGGCACCTCGGTCATGATCCGCGTCAGGAGCGCCGGCGAAAGATACGACCACGGCACCACGTTGTAGATGATGATGGGCATTCCGGTCTCATCGGCCATGGCGCGGAAATGCGCCACCATCGCCTCGTCGTCCGGCTTGAACAGGTAATGCACCGGCGTGACCTGGAGCGCGGCGACATTCATATCGCGCACGAGCCTGCCGCGGCGGATCGCATCGCGCGTCGAATCCACGATGATGCCGGCGATCACGGGAATGCGTCCCTTCACCGCGTCCACCGTGGCCGCCATCAGGTCGCGATATTCCTCGTGGTCGAGCGTGTGGCCCTCGCCGGTCGAGCCGCCGGCCGCAACGCCATGCGCGCCGGCCCCGATCATCCAGTCGACTTGCGGCGTCACGAGCTTGTAGTCAATCTCGCCATCCTTCCGGAACGGCGTCGTCATCGGCGGAATCACGCCGGTTGGTCGTACCTTCATGGTCTGCCCTCGCGTTTCCATTGCGTGTGACGGTGACCGCTCTTTTGGCGAGCATCCGTATATCTCCGAGCGTATCGGCTGCGCCGGCCGTGTGAAGGGCCGTCCGCGCGATACTGCCTCCACAATCGCTCATTCCTGCATCACCCCTGCCTGCATCATTTCTGCCCCGGTTCCCGTATTTGCCCGGCTTCGGTTTAAGGGTAATTTTTTTACAGTCCGAAACATCAAATGGACTCTCGGACGCTGGGTCGAGTCGGCTAGGCCAGCGTGTTGTGTGTGAGTCACAGGCTCTGGCACTCCGCTTGCATCCTTGTCGTGGTCAGAAACTACCGATGAGGTGACTGGAATGTTCGTGACCGTCGTTGCCGTGCTCTGCCGGCTGAGCGCAGCCAGCTCAGCCAGTTGCGTCGAGGAAATCGTGACCGACAGCAACATGACGCCTGAGATATCGATGATGCAGTGTGCGATCGGCGCACAGGCGCCGCTTGCGAAGTGGATGGGGGAGCATCCGATCTATCACGCCAATTGGCGCCTCGAGCGTTACAAATGCGTGCCGGGGCATTACGAGATCAAGGGTCACGCCTAAGACCCAGCAAAACTACCGATATCAATGCATCTGATATCGGGACTATCAGAGGAAACGCCCCGGGCCGCCTTGTCCTCCGCGCGGGCACCGTCAGCGCCAGCTCCGATCGCGCCGCTGCGGTTTGTGACAACGATCACGCCTTCCCTTTAAGCCACCGCGCGCAAAATCATCGCACGCGCGCGTCGCCCCTCCGGCGTCGGCATCAGCGCGTAATTGTGCGGCTGGTCGCGGAGCAGATGCAGCTCGACCGGCACGCCAACCGCCCTCGCTCTTTCAGCTAAATCGACGCTGTCCGGATACAGGAGATCGCGCGTCCCTGCGAAGATCGTCATCGGCGCGAGCGCGCGGAAGGCGCCGTTGAGCGGGCTGACGAACGGATGGCCGATATCGAGCTCGCCGGCATAGAGCCGTCCCGCCTCGGCGATTCCCGGAATGTCCTGGATCGGATCGCGCGCGGCGATCGCCATCTGCTCCGGGCGGCTGACCGAGGCATCGGCCGCCGGCGAGATCAGCATCATGCGATTCGGCTGCCGATGACCGCGATCGCGCAGCCACTGGCACGCCGCGAGCGCAAGACCCGCGCCGGCGGAATTGCCGACCACCGTCACCTTGGCGTCGCCTGCGTCTTCCAGCAGCATCCTGAGCAACTCGGCCGTCGCCGGCACGACGTCCTCGGCGGTCGCGCGCGGCGCCAGCGGATAGATCGGCACGACGCAACAGACGCGCGCCTTGCGCGTCATCTGGTCGATGAAGCGCCAATGCGCCGGCACGATCTCGTTGATGTAGCCGCCGCCGTGCAGGAACATGACGTAGTTGCAGCCTTCATGGCCGGAGGGCGGCGCGGTGTAGTAGACGGGCCAGCCGCCCATCTTGGTCAGGATCACCTCGACGTCACGGCCGAGTCCCGTCGGCTCGTAGGAGGCCGGCGCCAATGCCAGCTTCTGCACATGCGCCTGCACCGCCTCGGCTGATGCGAGCTGCTTCTTGTACGGAAGCTGTCGCAGCAAGAGGTTGAAGGCGCGACTTTGCAGGCTCGCCGCGGGATCGCGGCTTCGCTGCACGCAGAGGCCCGGGCAAAACTGCAAAGCCGACACAAGTCTCGCAACGCTCATGGTCCGTTCTCCGCCTGGCTCGGCATCCATATGGCGGCAAAAGGGGCTTGCCGACAGGCCTCCATGGGCGGATATAATGCGAGCGATCGCTCGCATTTTCTACTCGCATTCGGGATCGCAGGGCTCATGGCGCGCAAACCGCCGACAAATCCCCGGAAACATGCGTCCCAAGCGCGTTCGCGCGCCACCGTCGACGCGCTGGTCGAAGCAACCGCTCGCATTCTGGTCCGCGACGGCTTTGAGAAGACCAGCACCAACCGCATCGCCGAGATCGCGGGCGTCAGTGTCGGGTCGCTCTACCAGTATTTTCCCAGCAAGGAGGCGCTGGTCGTCGCCGTGATCGAGCGTCACAACGAGGAGATCATGAAGATCGTCCGCGCCGCCTTCGTCGAGGTCGCGGACATGCCGATCGAGAAGGCCGTGCGCCGCCTCGTCACAGCCGCGATCGAGGCCCATCATATCGATTCCAATCTGCACCGCGTCCTCGCCGAGCAGATCCCGCGCTCCGGCCAGCTCAAGGAAGTCGAAGCTTCGAACCGCGAGGTCCACGCCCTCGTGCGCGCCTATCTCGAAAGCCGCCGCAAGGAGATGCGCAGGATCGATCCTGATATCGCCGCCTTCGTCTGCGTCAGCGCGATCGAAGCGGTCGCACACAACACCGTGCTGAGCGGGGCGCAGATGCTCACGGAGAAGATGGTGCGGACGCTGGTGGACGAGACGACGCGGATGGTGGTGGGGTATTTGAGGTAGGCGGGCGGCAAGCCAAGGTACTTGCATTCCAGCGAAGCCGACGCTCCTTAAGCTCGCCGCATCTTCCGCCCGACGATCGCCCTCCTCCGGGGTCCAAAGCCGATCGTTGCGCGCCTCACTTCCGCCGGTACGAGATCACGACCCGCCGTAGCCCATCAGCCTCGGCTGCAATTTAAATATTTAATTTATTTAATTTCAGATGAATTAAATGTCGTATCATTTGAGATCATTGGGAGCAGGAACGCTCTTGCTCCGCAATGTCGGTATGTCATCACCGTTTTGCGCGTGTCAGGGAACGCGGCCTCATGAGCCTGCATTGTGGGTTTGATCTTCAATTTGTTCATGAGGTCGACAATGCATCTTCTCGTCAGAATGGTAGCGATTGCGACAGTCCCTGCTTGGATCGGATTGAACGCGGACCCTGCTGCAGCACAGGATTTCACCGACCGATGGTCCATCATTCCGAAGGCTCAAGCAGAGCCGGCGCCTGGGGGAGTAGACCAGATCAAGACGGATCAACCGGAGGCTCGACCTCCAAACGAACAAGAGCCATCGGCTGATCGCCCGGGCATGCGATCTTTCAATCGAGTCTTTTCGGGAAAGGCCTCCTATTATTGGTATTCCAAAGGCAAGACAGCAAGCGGTTCGACATTCAATCGGAATCACCTGACAGCAGCGCATCGGACCCTGCCGTTCGGCACCAAGGTCCGCGTGACCCATGGCGGAAGCAGCGTCATCGTCACCATCAATGACCGAGGCCCGTTCATTCGTGGCCGCGTCCTCGATCTCTCGCTTGCTGCCGCGCGCAGCCTGGGCATTACGGATCGCGGTGTAGCTCACGTCCGTGCCGAGGTGTTGTAGCGGAGGACTTTTGAAGCGCCGTGACATGGATAACCCGACGCCCCCTCGTGACCCACTTCCGTCTGCGTCCGCGATCGAGGCCGCCGCGCACAGCTCGGTGCTGAACCGGGAAGATCACGGAAGATGGTGCGGGCGCCGGTGGAGAAGACCACGCAGATGGTGGTGAGGTGTTTGAGACAGGTAGCGTCAGATCCTCAGCACCTCTGCGTCCAGGGAAGTCGGCGGAAACCTCGCCTGGTCAAAGCCGAGATGACGCCGAACTGAGAAGCGATCAGGAGCGTACAGCACGCCATCCGCGCCTCGAAGAACGCGACCAGGAAGACGTCTTTCACGTCGAAGCCATAGGCGGAGGGCGGCGCTGGACCCGAAACGAAAAGGCTCGCCACTGTGGGTGGTGGCGAGCCTTCGAGACTTAGCGTCCCTTCGATTTCGTATCGTTCATCGTTGCGCCAGGATTGGCTGAACTCGGGCTGCTCGATGCGCCCTGACCCGTTGCAGCAGCGGGTGAGTTACCTCCGCCTCCGCCTGCAGAGCCGCCTGCGCCAGAGCCACTTCCGCCGGACCCTCCCCCGGCACCGGCTCCCGCACCTGCGCCCGCTCCTCCAGCGCCTCCAGCGCCACCGCCGCCCGCTCCGCCGCCGGCTCCGCCACCGCCTTGTGCCGTCGCCGCCGCGATCGAACCGAGAATGAACGCTGCCGCCAACGCAATTTTCGTAACTCTCATCGTGTTTCCTCCGTTAAGGGTGCTTGCCAACGGAGGCCTTGGCACGTCGTTCCTAACTCGTGCGACCGATTGCTGCCGCAGCTTGTCAGCACGTCTAACGCCGTCGATTGTCCGAGGCGTCAAGTCATTTCGGAAAAACGTCATCCCAACAATGACTTCGCTACTGTGCATGGGGTTGTTTTCGGCATCCTGGTCCTGCCGGCCACCGGACCCGCCATGCCATACCGATCGCGCACGCGCCAACGGCGGGGAGCTCCACGCCGCCCCGTCGATCCACGCGACAAATGATTTGAGAAAAATGGTCGGAGCGAGAGGATTTGAACCTCCGACCCCTAGTCTCCCAGACTAGTGCGCTAACCGGGCTGCGCCACGCTCCGAACGTCGTTCCATTAGCTAGGATCGCTGCTTTGCGCAAGGCGACGTCACACCATTTTGGTGTCCTCGGCCAAAGCCCCCGGAACCGGGCGCAAGCTTGCCGATGGCGGCCCTAGCCGTCCTTCAACGCCTGATCCAGCATTTCCCTGGCTGCGACGAGGTCGGCGAGCGCCCGTCCCAGCCGCTCCCGGTCGAGCGCGCTGGGGCCGGCAGACGCTGCAGGCGCGCCGCCCTTGCGGAAGGTGGTGAGGATCTCCTCGTCGTCGATCTCGGCGAAGCGGAAGTCGATGCCTTCCTCCTCGTCGCCCTGGTAGTCGTCATCGTCGGTGTCGGTGATGCCCTTGATGGGGGCCTCGTCCTCGGGCTCCATCAGGCTCGCGCCGATGGCGTCCTCGATGGCGCCAAAGGAGACCGCGGCCGCGCTGTCGGCGAGACCCTGCACCGATTTGACGCCGTGCTCCTTGAGGATCCGTTGCACGCCGCGGATGGTGTAGCCCTCCCCGTACAGAAGCCGGCGGATGCCCTTGAGCAAATCGACGTCGTCGGGGCGGTAGTAGCGGCGGCCGCCGCTGCGCTTCATCGGCTTGATCTGGGCGAAGCGGGTCTCCCAGAACCGCAGCACGTGCTGCGGAATGTCGAGTTCCTGCGCTACTTCGCTGATGGTTCGGAACGCATCCGGCGCCTTGTCCAAATGCCAATCCTTTCCGAATGGCGGTTACGCCTCGGGTTGAGCCTTGCTGGCATCGCCATTGGTGCGATGCTGGGAATTGATGCGCTGCTTCAGGATCGCCGACGGCTTGAACACCATGACCCGGCGCGGCGAGATCGGCACCTCGGTGCCCGTCTTCGGGTTGCGGCCGATGCGCTGGCCCTTCTTGCGCACCATGAAGGAGCCGAACGAGGACAATTTCACCGTCTCGCCCTTCTCCAGGCAGTCGGTGATCTCCTTCAGCACGAGTTCCACGAAGGCGGACGATTCCGTGCGCGACAGGCCCACCTTCTGGTAGACGGCCTCGCACAGATCGACACGCGTTACGGTTTTGCTTTGATCGGTCATCGCCCTGCCCCACATCACGGCGAACAATTGTTGTCTGAAATTATGAGGTTACGATACGGCGGTCAACAGCGCTCATCAATGCCGAAGCATCGATAATCGGCGGTGATTCCGACAAAATTTTATCGACTGTTGCTACCAGCGCACGAGTGCGGAGCCCCAGGTGAAGCCGCCGCCCATGGCTTCCAGCAGAACCAGGTCGCCCTTCTTGATGCGGCCGTCCTTGCGCGCCACCGAGAGCGCCAGGGGGATCGAGGCCGCCGAGGTGTTGCCGTGCCGGTCCACCGTCAGCACCACCTTCTCGGGCGCGATGTGCAGCTTGTGGGCGGAAGCGTCGATGATTCGCTTGTTGGCCTGGTGCGGCACGAACCAGTCGATGCTGTCGGCGTTGAGCCCGGTCGCCTGGAAGGCGTCGACGATCACGTCGGTGATCATGCCGACCGCATGCTTGAAGACCTCGCGGCCCTCCATGCGCAGATGGCCGACGGTCTGGGTCGAGGACGGCCCGCCGTCGACGAACAGCTTTGCCTTGTGGCGGCCGTCGGAGCGCAGATGCGTGGTGACAATGCCGCGGTCGGTCGCGGCGTTGCCCGGCTGCTCCTGCGCCTCCAGCACCACCGCACCGGCGCCGTCGCCGAACAGAACGCAGGTGCCGCGGTCGTTCCAGTCGAGGATGCGCGAGAAGGTCTCCGCGCCGATCACCAGTGCGCGCTTGTAGGCACCGGTGCGCAGGAAATTGTCGGCCGTGGCGAGCGCGAACACGAAGCCCGAGCACACCGCCTGCAGGTCGAAGGCCGCGCCATGATTGATGCCGAGCCCGTGCTGCACGGCGACCGCCGTTGCCGGGAACGTGTTGTCCGGCGTCGAGGTCGCCAGCACGATCAGCTCGATCGATTGGGCGTCGAGGCCGGCGTCGGTGAGCGCGGCCTGCGCCGCCTTGATCGCGAGGTGCGAGGTGAACTCGCCTTCGGCTGCGACATGCCGCTCACGGATGCCGGTGCGCTGCACGATCCACTCATCGGAGGTGTCGATCCGCGCCGCCAATTGGGCGTTGGTCACCACCTGCTCCGGCAGATAAGAGCCGCAGCCCAGTACGACCGAACGAATTTTCGTCACGAAACAGCCTCCTGCGCGGCCTGCACGGGATTGAGTGCACCACCCTCGCGGTTGAGCATCTGATTGATCTTGTTCAGGAGATCGTAGTGAGCCATCTCATAGCCAACATCGATCGCGTAGGCAAAGCCTTCGGCATTGATTCCGCCGTGGCTCTTGACCACAAGCCCGTTCAGCCCGAGCAGCACTCCACCGTTCGACTTGTTCGGGTCCATCTTGTCGCGCAGGGCCTGGAAGGCATTGCGGGCAAACAGATAGCCGAT
Source organism: Bradyrhizobium sp. 1(2017) (assembly GCF_011602485.2). Lineage (NCBI taxonomy): Bacteria > Pseudomonadati > Pseudomonadota > Alphaproteobacteria > Hyphomicrobiales > Nitrobacteraceae > Bradyrhizobium > Bradyrhizobium sp. 1(2017). The sequence continues at coordinate 4,696,524 of NZ_CP050022.2, forward strand.
TTTGGACAGCCAGCTCCGCTGAATCTCGTTACGGAGTAAGTCCGCCATCTGGCGCGCGGTTCCCTCGGCGGCCTTGAGCGCGATGTTGCCGCTGTAGCCCTCGGTCACGATCACATCGGCCAGCCCCTTGCCGATGCCATCGCCCTCGACGAAGCCGATATAGTCGAGTTCCGGCAGGTTCATCGCGCGCAGCATCTCGCCGGCCTCGCGGATCTCCTCGTGCCCCTTGATCTCCTCGGTGCCGATATTGAGCAGGCCGACCGTCGGACGCTTCTTGTCGAACACCACGCTCACCATGGCCGCGCCCATCACCGCGAGCGACACCAGATGGCGCGCATCGCCGCCGATCGTCGCCCCGAGATCGAGCACGACCGACTCGCCGCGCCTGGTTGGCCAGATCGCGCTGATGGCTGGGCGGTCGATGCCGGGCAGCGTGCGCAGATGGAACCGAGCCATCGCCATCAGCGCGCCGGTATTGCCGGCGGAGACCGCGACATCCGCCTCGCCCTGCTTGACCGCATCGATGGCCAGCCACATCGAGGAGGTCTTGCGGCCCCGCCGCAGCGCCTGGCTCGGCTTGTCCGAGCCGCTGACGGCGACATCGGTGTGGATGATCTTCGAGGCGGCCTTGAGCTGGGGATGCCGGTCGAGCTCGGGCTCGATCTTGGCGCGGTCCCCGACCAGCAGGAATTCGATGTCGCGATGCCTGCCCAGCGAGATGGCAGCGCCCGGAATGACCACGGCGGCGCCGGCGTCGCCTCCCATGGCGTCCAGCGCGATACGAACCTTGCTTGGCATGAAAGTCCTGGAAACCTGGTCTGGTGCGGTCTTGAGTTAGCGGGGCCGCAAAATGGGTTCGCCACGGACATGGCGACCGGCCAAGCGCCACGCCGCACCCGGACCGGGGCGCGACAATAGCGTTTTGTACCCCCGAAACAACCTCTTGCCCCCAGCCTTTTGCATTCGGGGCGATCCGGGAACGGGTGGATGAATTGGCAAGAAATACATCGAAATCAACCGGATATGGCCGGGCTTCAAACCATCGCGATAGACGGCTCATGTCCGGCCGCAAGCGGTCCGGCCGGATATGCCCCGGGCTATTTGCCCTTTTTCCTGTCCTGGAGGGCCTTCAGCGCTGCGAAGGGATGGTCCTCCGGATCGGGGGCGGTGACCTCCGCCTCGAACACCGCCCCTTCCTTGCGCGGATAGGGGTCGATTGCCAGGAACAGCGCGTCCGTGGCGAGACGGCCAAGGTCGATGATGCCATTGACGATCGCCTCCGGAGGGTCGGCGACCTCAGGCGGCTCCTCGTCGTCCTGCCCCTCCTCGATCAGGTCGGCCAGCCGGCGCGCCTCGGCCTCGGGGGCGAACATGAGGTCCACCTCCTCCTCGATCTCGCTCTCGATCGGATCGAGCGTGACGACGCAGGTCTGGCCGATCCGGCCGCGGACCAGCCCCGTGACCTGGAGCCGGCCGCCGCTTTTCGGCACGACATCAAAGCTCGCATGGGCGGACAGCACCTCCCGCAGACCCGCGATCTCGGCCATGGCCTGCCGCTCGGCCGCTGATGCCTCGAGCTCGCGATGCAGGCCGGTGTCGGGGACCTGCGCCACGATGACGGGCGCCCGCCAGGGATCTGGCTCGGATCCGGTCGTCGGTCGGGTCATGGCGTGACATCCTCTGGGAGCGCCGGGGGAAACTTGAACGACGCGCGCAGCAGCGCCGCTTCATCGGTCCGGCCGAGATCGGCTTCCGTGGCTCGGGCATAGGCCGCGAGGCTCCGGGCCTGATCCATGCCGGTACCATTCAAGATATTCTTGCAGATCGCCGACGCCAGCGCTTCGCCGCCACCGTCCATGGCCTGGTCATAAGCCTGGACGCGGCCGTAGAAGGCCTCGCCGAAAGCCCGCATCCGTTTCGGCACGGTCTGATCGCCTACCCCCATCTCGCGCAGATTGTCATCCATGTCCTCGCAGAAGCGGTCGAACAGCGCCTGGGACAGCTCCGTGGCGCTCTGGACGGTGCGCAGGCGGCGCAGCAGCAGCCACAGATGCAGCAGCAACAGGTCGAAACGACCGTTAACCGTATCCGGCACGCCCAAGTCCCGGTAAAATATGGGTTCTCGCGCCTGCGTCACGATCATGCCATAGATGGCCTCGATGGTGCCCGGGGCTAGCCGGGGTTTCCTGAAGTGATTGAACGGCCAAAGCATTGTGGTTTCCGCAAGCGGGCGCGCGCGTGTTGCATTCTGAGCCTCCGCCCGGTACTTCAGCGCCTCGCGCGACGCAAGGGGACGGAATCAGTTCCGCAATGACGATAACGAACCAGACCGGCCTGCGCGCTGACAAGCGGCGCGGCCTTCATGCACGCTGGCGCGGCTTGCGCCTGCTCGCGGCCGCGACCCTGGTCGGCGCCGCCCTTGCAGGCTGCACCGGCGAGCAATTCCAGAAGGGCTACATCCTGCCGCCCGGCGCGCTGGAGCAGATTCCGATCGGTGCGAGCCAGGACCAGGTGCTGATCGTGATGGGCACGCCCTCCACCGTCGCGACCCTCGACGGCGAGGTGTTCTATTACATCTCGCAGCGCTCGGAGCGGATGGTCGCCTTCATGAACCAGAAGGTGGTCGACCAGCGCGTCATCGCGATCTATTTCGACAAGAACCGGCGCGTGCGCCGGCTGGCGAATTACGGCCTGCAGGACGGCAAGATCTTCGACTTCATCAGCCGCACCACGGCGACGTCGGGCCAGGAGATGAGCTACCTCGCACCGCTGTTCAAGCTGCTGAGCTTCAACTGAGTCGCGACCGCTCTCGCGCGAAGCGGATACCGCTTCGCGCGAACAAAACGCGTCGAAACAAGATCTAAAGCCCGATCCAATTCCGTCGGAAGGTAAATCGCTCCAGCCTGCGGCGTCCTGCCGCTGTCCACGCGGCCCTTGCCGCCATGCGCGACTTGCCGCCGCACGCTGCGTTCCCTTACGCTCCCTGCAAAGCAAGAAGCAGGGAGTGGATTCGTGCCCAGGAAACTTCAGAACATTTCGTTGTCCCGCCGTCGCGTGCTCGCCGGTGCTGCCGGCCTTTCGGCCGCAGCGATCCTGCCGCGATCGAGCCTCGCCGACTGGAAGCCGACCGAGACCGTTCGTCTCATCGTACCGGCCGCAGCCGGCGGCTCGACCGACGTCATGGGCCGGCTGCTCGCTGCCCATCTGCAAACGGCCTGGGGGCAATCGGCCGTCGTGGAAAACCGCTCGGGCGGCGGCGGCACGATCGGAACCGCCGAGGCGGTCCGCGCCAAGCCTGACGGTCAAACCATCCTGGTCGGCAACCCCGGACCGAACGCGATCGCCTACAGCATCTTCAAGAACCTCAGCTACAAGCCGGAGCAGCTGCAGCCGGTTTCCAACATGATCCGGATCCCGAACATCGTCTCGGCGCATCCAAAGACCGGCATCAAGTCGATTCCCGAGCTGATCACCTACCTGAAGGGCAATCCGGACAAGCTCAGCTATGCCTCCTCCGGCGTCGGCCAGAGCCCTCACCTCACCGGCGCGTGGTTCCTCCAGCTCACCGGGCTGAAGATGACGCACATTCCGTTCCGCGGTGCCGGCCCGGCGCTCCAGGCCGCGCTTGCCGGCGACATCCAGATCCTGTTCGACAATCTCTATCCGAGCCTGCCGCAGGTCCAGAACGGCACACTCAATGGCCTCTGCGTCACCACGACCGAGCGCAGCGAGCTCGCGCCGAACCTGCCGACCATGCGCGAGAGCGCGCCGGAGCTGGCGAATTTCGACGTGTCCTCCTGGTTCTCCGTCTTCCTTCCGAAGGGGGTCTCGCCCGAGGTGCTCAGCGCGCTCAATCTCCAGATCAAGGCGATGCTGGAGCGCGACGACGTCAAGAAGCAGATCGCCGCCATGGGCGCCCGCGCCGACTACGGCACGCCAGAGCAGTTCGCCGCCTTCGTGGACGCCGAGACGAAGAAGTTCGCCGGCATCATCCAGAAGGAAGGGCTGCAGATGGACGTGCAGTAGCGCCACTTCCGTCATTGCGAGGAACGTAGCGACGAAGCAATCCAGACTGCATCTGCGGAAAGACTCTGGATTGCTTCGCTGCGCTCGCAATGACGTGGTGAGAGCGTGCAGTCCACCAAACAAAAACCCCGCGGCTCGCGCCGCGGGGTTTGTCTTGTGTCGTTGACGCCGCTCAGTGCGCCAGGATCGCCAGCAGCAGCAAGGCCACGATGTTCGTGATCTTGATCATCGGGTTCACCGCCGGGCCGGCCGTGTCCTTGTAGGGGTCGCCGACGGTATCGCCGGTCACCGCCGACTTGTGGGCATCACTGCCTTTGCCGCCGAAATGACCGTCCTCGATGTACTTCTTGGCGTTGTCCCAGGCGCCGCCGCCCGAGGTCATGGAGATCGCGACGAACAGGCCCGTCACGATCACGCCGAGCAGCATCGCGCCCACCGCGGAGAACGCCGCCGACTTGCCGGCTACCCCGCCGCCCGCGATCGCATAGATCACGAAGTAGACGACGATGGGCGACAGCACCGGAAGCAGCGAGGGGATAATCATCTCCTTGATCGCCGCACGGGTGAGCAGGTCGACCGCCTTGCCGTAATCGGGCTTGTCGGTGCCCTGCATGATGCCGGGCTTCTCGCGGAACTGACGCCGCACCTCCTCGACGATCGCGCCGGCGGCGCGGCCGACCGCGGTCATGCCCATCGCGCCGAACAGATACGGCAACAGGCCGCCGAACAGCAGGCCCACCACCACGTAGGGGTTGTTGAGCGAGAAGTCCGGATTGACGCCGGCGAAGTAGGGATGGCGCGCGGAGTCCGCAACGAAGAACTTGAGGTCCTGGTTGTAGGCCGCAAACAGCACGAGGGCGCCGAGACCGGCCGAGCCGATCGCGTAGCCCTTGGTCACCGCCTTGGTGGTGTTGCCGACCGCGTCGAGCGCATCGGTCGACTTGCGTACCTCCTTCGGCAGTCCCGCCATCTCGGCAATGCCGCCGGCGTTGTCCGTCACCGGACCGAAGGCGTCGAGCGCGACGACCATACCGGCCAGCGCCAGCATGGTGGCGGTCGCGATCGCGATGCCGAACAGCCCGGCGAGGCTGTAGGTGACCAGGATGCCGGCGATGATGACGATCGCGGGCAGCGCGGTCGCTTCCATCGACACGGCGAGGCCCTGGATCACGTTGGTGCCGTGGCCGGTGACCGAGGCCTGGGCGATCGACTTCACCGGACGATAGTCGGTGCCGGTGTAGTATTCGGTGATCCAGATGATCAGCGCGGTGACGACGAGACCGACCACGCCGCACTCGAACAGCGCCATGCCGGTGTAGTCGACGCCGTCGAGCTTGCCGAAGCCGATCAGGTAGTGGATCACGAGCGCAATACCGACCAGCGACAGGACGCCGGTGGCGATCAGGCCCTTGTAGAGCGCGCCCATGATCGACTGGCTCGGTCCGAGCTTGACGAAGAAGGTGCCGATGATCGAGGTGATGATGCAGATGCCGCCGATGGCGAGCGGCAGCGTCATCATGCTGGCGAGGATCGGCGTCTTGGCGAAGAAGATCGCCGCCAGGACCATGGTGGCGACCGCGGTCACCGCGTAGGTCTCGAACAGGTCGGCCGCCATGCCGGCGCAGTCGCCCACGTTGTCACCGACGTTGTCGGCGATGGTGGCGGGGTTGCGCGGATCGTCCTCGGGAATGCCGGCCTCGACCTTGCCGACGAGATCGCCGCCGACGTCCGCACCCTTGGTGAAGATGCCGCCGCCGAGACGGGCGAAGATCGAGATCAGCGAGGCGCCGAAGCCGAGCGCCACCAGGGCGTCGACGACGACCCGGCTGTCAGGCGCCAGCTTCAGCGAGTGGACGAGGAAGGCGAAATAGAGGGTGACGCCGAGCAGAGCGAGACCCGCCACCAGAAGCCCGGTGATCGCACCGGCCTTGAAGGCGAGCTCGAGGCCGCCGGCGAGCGAGGTCGTCGCGGCCTGGGCGGTGCGCACATTGGCGCGGACCGAGACGTTCATGCCGATGAAGCCGGCCGCCCCCGACAGGACGGCGCCGATGGCGAAACCAATCGCGACATAAAGTCCGAGGAAATAGGCAAGCAGCACGAAGATGACGATGCCGACGAGACCGATCGTGGTGTATTGGCGCCGCAAGTAAGCCTGTGCGCCTTCAGCGACTGCGCCTGCGATCTCCTGCATGCGCGGCGACCCCGCATCCGCGCTCAACACCGAAGACGTCGCCCAAATCGCGTAGACGACGGAAAGCACTCCGCAGAGCACTATCAACCATAATGCTGTCATGTGATTTTTGCCTCAGATCCTTGATGTAACCCCCGGCGCCTTTTGTTGTCCGTCGTGCGGTGCGGCGCCTTGATTTTGAACAAAGCCGCCCCCTAGCCCGAAGGGAGCGGCCCCAGTCGGTCACAAGCTTGCCAAAATCAAATTGAGGGTGCAACGCCGGATAAGGCCGAAACAGCCGATCTCGGCAGGTATTTGGGCCAGTCCCGAGAACTAAGATGCCGGTTTGGAGCAATTCCTAGAAGTGGCTGTAGGACAGCCGCTTCAAGGTCAGCTCCTGCCCCTGCCCGTCCAGGAAGCGCGGCCGCTCATGGCCCGCGACGATCGTGCCGATGGCCGTGACGGCCAAACCGGCCGCCTTGCCCGCGGCGATCAGCACCTCGCCTTGCTCCGGAGGCACGGTGCACAGCACCTCGTAATCGTCGCCGCCGGCCAACAGGGTCTCGACGCCAACGACCTTGCGCGCGATCAGGCCGGCCGCCGCCGCCGACAGCGGCATGGTCGCCACCCCGACCGTGGCCGAGACGCCGGAGGCCGCGCAAAGCTTGGTGAGATCGCCCGCGAGCCCGTCGGAGACATCCATCGCGGCATTTGCATGGTCGCTCACGGCCCGCGCCAGCGCGTTGCGCGGCTGCGGCACGCGATAGCGCGAGACCAGAAAATCCCGTGCAGCGGGATCGGACGCAAGCGCGGCGGCCACTGCGCCTCCCGTGAGCACGTCGAGGCCGAGCGCGGCATCGCCGATCGTGCCCGTCACCAGAATCAGATCGCCCGGGCGTGCGCCGGTGCGACCGACCATCCGCCCCCGCGGCACGCGGCCGAAGGCGGTGATGGAGATCATCTGCGGCCCTGGCGTCGAAACCGTATCGCCGCCGAGCAGCGAACAGCCGAAGGACCTTGCGTCCTCGCCGAGCGCATCCGCAAACGGCCGTAGCCAGGCATCCTCCCTGCTCCGCAGCGCCAGCGTCAGCACGAAGCCGGCTGGCACCGCTCCCTTGGCGGCGAGATCGGACAGATTCACCCGCAGCGCCTTGCGCGCGATCGTATCGGGCGGATCGGCGGCCAGATAATGGACGCCCTCGACGACGGCATCGGTGGTGACCACGATGTCCTCGCCCGATGACGACAGGATCGCGGCATCATCGACCAACCCGAACGCGCCGGGATCGGTCGCGAGAGGCCTGAAATAGCGCGCGATGAGGGAGTCTTCGGCGGAGGGATTTTGCGGGTTTGCCATGAGCCTAACCCCACTCTCCACTGTCATCGCCCGGCTTGCCGCCTTCGCTAAAGCTTCGGCGCGCCTGGGATTGTAGGCCTCGTCGAAGCCTTGGCGTAGACGGGACCGGGCGATCCGGTATTCCAGAGACGGTCGTGTCAAATCGATTGGCCGCGGCGTACCGGATCACCCGCCTTCGCGGGTGATGACAACGGAGTATGGGGCAGCCGTCTCGCATGAATTCACCGCCCTCGCGGGAGATTACCCCCGCCCGAACTCGTCACCGCGAAACTGACGGCCGATCTGGTCGAGCACCGCGTTCACCATGCCGGTCTCCTCGCGGTCCACGAAGGCGTTGGCGACGTCGACATATTCGGAGACGACGACGCGGCCCGGCACGTCCTTGCGATGCTGGAGCTCATAAGCCCCTGCCCGCAGCACCGCGCGCAGGATCGCCTCGATCCGCTTCAACGGCCAGCCCTTCGACAACGCCTCGTCGATCAGCGGATCGAGCTTCTTCTGGTCGCGCACGACGCCAGAGACGACGTCGCGAAAGAACGCAGCCTCCGCCGGCAGGTAGGTGTCGCCCTCGACCTCGTTGCCGAGCCAATGGCTCTCGAATTCGGCGAAGATGTCGTTGATGCCGGCGCCGGCGATATCCATCTGGTACAGCGCCTGCACGGCGGCGAGCCGTGCCGCACCGCGCCGGTTCGCCTTCTTCTCGGCAGCGCCTGCCGGTTTTTTGTTGTTGTCGGCCATGGTTCAGGCCTGCGCCAGGCGGCGTTTGATGCGCAGCATCGCAAGCGCGGCGCGCGCGGCATCGCCGCCCTTGTTGAGCTCGCTGGCGCGTGCCCGCGCCCAGGCCTGCGCATCGGTATTGACGGTGAGGATGCCGTTGCCGAGCGGCAGCTTCCGCGCCACGGCGAGATCCATCAGTGCGCGCGAGGATTCCTGCGAGACGATCTCGAAATGGATGGTATCGCCGCGGATGACGCAGCCGAGCGCGATCACGGCGTCGTAAGGCTTGCCGTTCGCCGCAGCCGCGTCGATCGCGATGGCGACCGCTGCCGGAATCTCCAGCGCGCCCGGAACGGTGATGACGTCATGGGTCAGGCCGGCGGCCTTCAGCTCAGCGACCGCGCCGTCCAGGAGCGCGTCCTGGAGATCGTCATAGAACCGTGCCTCGACGATCAGCGCGCGTGCGCCGGAAATGTTGGTCTGGTCCTTCAGGGGTGCGCGCCGCGCGTCTGCCATGGTCAACCTATTCTGTCATTGCCGGGCTTGACCCGGCAATCCATCGGGCAAGCACCTCTTAAGAGGATAGATGCGCGGGTCAAGCCCGCGCATGACGACTTTATGCGCCGGTCACTTCATTTCCGTCAGCCGCGCGGCGTAGCGGGCCATCAGGTCGACCTCGATATTGACCTCGTCCCCCGCCTTCCAGCCGCCGATCGTCGTCACCGTCAGCGTGTGCGGGATGATCAAGACCGAAAAGCTCGTGTCTTTCACCGTGTTGACCGTCAGCGAGACGCCGTCGAGCGTGATCGAGCCCTTGGTGGCGATGAAGCGCGCCAGCTCGCGCGTCGTCGAGAGCTCGAACCGCGCCATATCGGGCAGGTCCTCGCGACTGAGAAGCCTCGCGACACCGTCGGCATGGCCGGCGACGATGTGGCCGCCGAGCTCGTCGCCGATCTTCAGCGCCCGCTCGAGATTGAGCTTCGTTCCGACCTTCCAGCGATCTGCGGTCGTCAGCGCCAGCGTCTCCGCGGCGGCATCGACGTCGAACCAGGTACGTTGCTCAGAGTCCTTGCCGCCTGCGACGCCGGAGGCGACCACCGTCAGGCAGACGCCGTTGCAGGCGATCGAGGCGCCATCGGCAATGGTGGTCTGGTCATAGCTGCAGGCAATGCGCAGGCGGTGGAGCTGCCCCTGCGCCGTCGGCGTGAAGCCGACGATCTCGCCGATATCGGTGACAATGCCAGTGAACATTACGCGCGCTCGTAGACGGTGAGAGTATCCTTGTCGAATGTCTCGCTAGCATGAACCTTGTAGGCCTGCGACTGCGTGATTTTCGACAGGGGCAATGCATCGAGCGCATCGACGCCGCCAGCGCCCACCTCTTCCGCGCCGCGGAACAGCCAGATTTCGTCGACGAGATCGGCCGCGACGAAGGACGCGGCGACACGGCTGCCGCCCTCGACCATCAGCCGCGTGATGCCCTTCTCGGCCAGCGCGTGCAGCACGGCCGGCAGATCGAGCCCCGCTGCACCGCCCGACGCCACGCGCAACAATTGCGCGCCGGCCGCCCCGAGCCGCGTTGCGGCCGCAGCTTCCGCGAGCTCCGAACTCACCACCCAGAGCGGTGTTTCGCGCGCGGTGCGCACAAGCTTGCTCGCGCCGGGAATGCGCAGGCTCTGGTCGAACACCACCCGCACCGGCGAGCGCGCCGCCATGCCCGGCAGGCGGCAGGTGAGAAGCGGATCGTCCGCCAGCACCGTGCCGATACCGACCAGAATGGCGTCGCTCTGCGCGCGCAGAAGATGCACGCGATCACGCGCGGCTTCGCCGGTGATCGCGACCGGCTTGCCGCCGGCAGCGCCGATCTTGCCATCAGGCGAGACCGCGAGCTTCACGATCACATGCGGACGCTTGTCGCGGATGCGGCGGAAATGGCCGGCATGATCGAACGCGGCCTCTGCCGCGCACAGACCGACGTCAACCGTGATTCCGGCGGCGCGCAGGCGGGCATGACCCTGGCCCGCAACTTCAGGATTGGGGTCCTCGATCGCCGCGACCACCCGCTTGATGCCGGCGGCAATCACCGCATTGGCGCAAGGCGGCGACTTGCCGAAATGCGAGCACGGCTCCAGGGTAACGTAGAGCGTGGCCCCCCGCGCCGCCTCGCCTGCGCGGCCCAGTGCCTCGGGCTCGCCATGCGGTCGTCCGCCGGGCTGGGTCCAGCCGCGGCCGACGATAATTCCGTCCTTGACGATAACCGCGCCGACGGCCGGGTTGGGCCAGGTGCGCCCCTGCCCGCGGCGCCCGAGCGCCAGCGCCAGCTGCATGAAGCGGAGATCGGCGTCCTTGGCCTCGCGGGCCTTGTGCGCGAACTGATCTTCCAGGATGCGGAAGATCATTTGCGGATCGCGGCGAGCCGCGCTTCCTCCTCGCCGGAGAGCTCGCCGAGCACGTCGGCGAAATCCTTGGCCTCGCGGAAATTGCGATAGACCGAGGCGAAGCGCACATAGGCGACATCGTCGAGCGTGCGCAGATGCTCCATCACGGTCTCGCCGATCACCTCCGAGGAGATCTCGGCTTCGCCCCCGGTCTCGAGCTCGCGCACGATGGTGGAGACCATCTTCTCCACCCGCTCCGGCTCGACCGGCCGCTTGCGCAAGGAGATCGACACCGAGCGCATCAGCTTGTCGCGGTCGAACGGGACGCGGCGGCCGTTGCGCTTGATCACTGTGAGCTCGCGCAGCTGCACGCGCTCGAAGGTCGTGAAGCGGAATTCGCAGGCGACGCACACGCGACGCCTGCGAATGACGGATGAATCCTCGGTTGGACGCGAGTCCTTCACCTGCGTGTCGAGACTGTTGCAGTTCGGGCAGCGCATCCGCTTGGCCTAGCCTTACTGATAGATCGGGAACCGATCGGTGAGTGCCTGGACACGTTCCTTGATCGCGGCTTCGACCAGCGGCGCCTTGCCGTCGTCGGACTGCGCGATCGCGTTGAGAACCTCGGCGATCATGCCGGCGACCTGCTGGAATTCGGCGACGCCGAAACCGCGGGTGGTCGCGGCGGGAGTGCCGAGACGCAGGCCGGAGGTCACGAAGGGCTTTTCGGGGTCGAACGGAATGCCGTTCTTGTTGCAGGTGATGGCGGCGCGGACCAGCGCCTTCTCCGAGACGTTGCCCTTCAGCCCCTTCGGCCTGAGGTCGACGAGCATCAGATGGTTATCGGTACCGCCCGAGACAATATCGAAGCCGTGGCTCTTCATCGCCTCGGCCAGCGCCTTGGCGTTCTCGACGACGTTCTTCGCATAGACCTTGAAGTCCGGACGCAGCGCCTCGCCGAAAGCAACCGCCTTCGCCGCGATCACGTGCATCAGGGGGCCGCCCTGCAGACCCGGGAAGATCGCCGAATTGAGCTTCTTCGCCAGCACCTCGTCGTTGGACAGGATCAGGCCGCCGCGCGGGCCGCGCAGCGATTTGTGCGTCGTGGTGGTGGTGACGTGGGCATGGGGCACGGGCGAAGCGTGCACGCCGCCGGCAACCAGGCCCGCGAAATGCGCCATGTCGACCAGCAGGTAGGCACCGACGCTGTCCGCGATCTCGCGGAAGCGCTTGAAGTCCCAGGCGCGCGAATAGGCCGAGCCGCCGGCCACGATCAGCTTCGGCTTGACCTCTTCGGCCTGCTTGGCGACCGCATCCATGTCGATGATCTGGTCCTCGCGGCGCACGGTGTAGTGCGCAGCCTTGAACCACTTGCCGCTCATGTTGACGGGCGAGCCGTGGGTGAGATGGCCGCCGGCCGCAAGGTCGAGGCCCATGAAGGTGTCGCCGGGCTGGAGCAGCGCCAGAAACACCGCCTGGTTCATCTGGCTGCCGGAGTTCGGCTGAACGTTGGCGAATTTGGCGCCGAACAGCTTCTTGGCGCGATCGATCGCGAGGTTCTCGGCGACGTCGACCCACTCACAACCGCCGTAGTAGCGCGCGCCCGGATAGCCTTCCGCATATTTGTTGGTCATCACCGAACCCTGCGCTTCCAGCACGGCCCGGCTGACGATGTTCTCAGAGGCGATCAGCTCGACCTCATGGCGCTGCCGGCCGAGCTCGCCCTTGATGGCGGCGGCGATTTCCGGATCGGCCTGCTCGAGCGAGGCGGTGAAAAACGAATCGGGCGCGGAGGCGGTCTTGGCTGAGGTCATCTTGCGAATATCTCCACCGCCGCAGCCTTTTGGCGGGCTACGGGCGGTCTGGTGTGGCGATCGGAAGCGGCGAGCGCGATCTACCACATCGCCCGCCCCCGGCCAAGCATTTGCGGGTCGGGCCTGAGATTTATGCAAGATATGGTGGGGATTGGAGGTTTTCGGCCCCCGACGGTTTCATGGAACCGGTCCGCCCCGGACACCTTGACCAGGACCGCGTTGGCCTCCACCTCGCGAGCCGAGGTTGGCCGGTCCCTGCCGGCGCGATGTCACAGCCCCGTATACCCCGCCTTCACCGGGTCCACGCTGCCGTCGAGCTGCCGCAGATAGGTCAGGCCGCAGACTGTCAACCTGTGGGTGTCCTTCTCGCCGGCCTCCATCAGCGTATTGAGGTAGGTCGTGACCTTGGCCCGTGCCTCCTCGCTGGCCGCGGCGGTGCGGTTGGCGAGCAGGTCATAGGTCTGCATGATGCGGTCGATGGCGGCTTCCATGGCACCCTCTGGTTCACTTGAATTTTGGGAGTCTTGATCAGGCAACCGCTCGGGCATCGGACTGCGTCTCGAACCGGGCGATCGCCGTGTTGGCGAGCCTGATCTTGTTGAATTCGCCCTGCTGGAGCAGCTCGATGATGATTCCGAGCAGGCGTTCGTCGGTGACGAGCGTATCGGGGATCGCGCCGGAGCGGCGCAGGTAGTTCGCGGCGATGGCGTAGGCCTCGCTCACGAGTTCCACGTTCATCACTTGAAGCCCGCGCTCGACCAGCATCGACATCCCTCCGATCCGAAGGAGATAAGCGCCAAGCCCGGAACTGGTTCCTCCCCGCGACGTGTTTTTTCGCAGGTGCACAAATCAAAACGCACCGGTCCGGATTGGATCCGGGCCGGCGCGCTTGGGGAAGTCAGGCACGTTCGGGACGGCTTGCCGGTCTTGTTTGGGCCGGCTTGGCCTTGATCCCTCGCGAAAAACTCAGAGCCGATACAGGATCTGGTCGGTCCAGAACCGCTCGAGGCGGTGCAGCGACTTGTTGAGGGTCGAGAACTCCTCGCCCGAGATGCCGCCGACCTGCTCGACCGTCTTGACGTGCTTCTGGTAGAGCGCATCGACGATGCGACGGACTTCCTGGCCCTGCGGGGTCAGACGGATGCGCACCGAGCGGCGATCGACGCGCGAGCGCTGATGATCGAGGAAGCCGAGCTCGACGAGCTTCTTCAGATTGTAGGAGACGTTGGAGCCGAGATAGTAGCCGCGCGTGCGCAGTTCGCCCGCGGTCAGCTCCTTGTCGCCGATGTTGTAGAGCAAGAGCGCCTGGACCGAGTTGATGTCCGCACGGCCGCGGCGATCGAATTCATCCTTGATCACGTCGAGGAGCCGACGATGCAGCCGCTCCACCAGAGTCAAAGCTTCCAGATAGAGCGACTGCACCGAACCCTGCTGGCCGGAGACGCGCTCTGCGGTATCTGCCGCAGTTGCGACGGCTTTCATCATGACACTTCCCCTGTTGTCGTTTTTATCGACACTTATTCGACGAAACTTGTGTCCCGTCTGATAGGTGCAACTTAAGGGGCTCGTTTGAAGATCGGCTTAAATAAGAGAATAAAGAGATCATGAATTTAAGACAGTGAATTGCGGATTAAGCCTGTGCCACAAGGGCTTTTCGCAACCCTCTGTTGACCTTTGCAAGGTCCTGTTCACCCTCCGTCCGCCCCTGTTGTCGCATTCCAGAACAGCACCGCCCCGTTTCGAAACGGGCGCGTAACGGCTGTGGCGGAACCGCCTGGTCAACGAAAACTTACCGCAAATTTTAGGCAACCAAAGGTCAACCAAGCGCAACATTCTCGTGTCCCGGACAAGGTGCAGCGCGCAGCGATGCATCGCAGAGCCGGGATCCAGAGAGGCGCGAGCGAGATCGGGAATAGATGGGCCCGGCTCTGCAACGCATCACGCCGGACCGGACGATGCTTCGCATCGCCAGGGGCGCGCTGCGTCGCGTCCGGGGCACGAGAGTCCGTTGCGTCGAACCGCGCGCTACGGCGGCCGTTCGCGCGCCGCCATCCAGGCGAGTGCGAGATAGGCGGCGAGCATGAAGGCTTCGACACCGACCACGATCAGGCTGCCGCCGTAGATGCCCGGGAACATCAGCTCGATCACCGCCATCGACACCACGGTCGTCAGCCACACCACCGCGCCCCAGGGCGTCGCCAGCCACAGGCCAACGGCCGCGACGAGTTCGATCACGGCGAAGTAGACGGTTGCGGCCTGCCAGGCCATCGACTGGTTCTCGAACGCCTCGTCCTCGCCGCCGACGAAACCTGTCACTTGCGCCCAGTGATAGAGACCCTTCAGGATCGACAGCAGCGCCATCACCCGCAGGAACAGCACGAGGCGGCGCGTCCAGACATTGTCATCGGACTCGGAGCGCTCCGACGAGATCGCCGCCACCGACATCGCGCTGTCCCTGGCGCTGTCTCTGGCATTGTCCCTGGCGCCGTCGCGGGCCGCATCGCGGGTGGAAATCTCGGACATGGCCCCTTCTGGCTGCTTCGCCCCGCAAAATCAATCGGCTGCCATCCCTTGCGGCAACTCAAGCCGCGGTGACGGGAACCGTGCGGGCTGGTATAAGAATAATTCCAGCCGGAGGAAGAGTGATGGCGATCAAATATGGACGTCCGATCGAATTGCGCGAGGTTTCGCGCCGGGAGGGCGCGGCGGTGCCCCATGCCCTCGATCTGACCGTCCGTCCGCGCCGCAACCGCAAGGCCGAATGGGCCCGGCGGATGGTGCGCGAGAACGTGCTCACCACGGATGACCTAATCTGGCCGCTGTTCCTGATCGACGGCACCAACAAGCGCGAGCAGATCGCCTCGATGCCCGGCGTCGACCGTCTCAGCGTCGACCAGGCGGTGCGCGAGGCCGAGCGCGCCATGAAGCTCACCATCCCCTGCCTCGCGCTGTTTCCCTATACCGACCCGTCCTTGCGCGACGAGGAAGGCTCGGAAGCCACCAACCCGGACAATCTGGTCTGCCAGGCGGTGCGCGCGATCAAGAAGGAGTTTCCGGAGATCGGCATCCTCTGCGACGTCGCGCTCGATCCCTTCACCAGCCATGGCCATGACGGCCTGATCTCCGACGGCAAGATCCTGAACGACGAGACGGTCGCCGTGCTGGTGCGTCAGGCGCTGGTGCAGGCCGAGGCCGGCTGCGACATCATCGCACCCTCCGACATGATGGATGGCCGCGTCGCCGCGATCCGCGAAGGCCTGGATCGCGCCGGCCTGCTCGACGTCCAGATCATGGCCTATGCCGCCAAATACGCCTCGGCCTTCTACGGCCCGTTCCGCGACGCGATCGGCTCGGCCAAGACGCTCACCGGCGACAAGCGCACCTATCAGATGGACAGCGCCAATACCGATGAAGCGCTGCGCGAGGTCGAACTCGACATCGCCGAAGGCGCCGACATGGTGATGGTGAAGCCCGGCATGCCCTATCTCGACGTGGTTCGCCGCGTGAAGGACACGTTTGCGATGCCGACCTTCGCCTATCAGGTCTCCGGCGAATACGCGATGATCGCAGCCGCCGCCAATAACGGCTGGCTCGACGGCGAGCGCGCCATGATGGAAAGCCTGCTCGCCTTCAAGCGCGCCGGCGCCGACGGCGTGCTGAGTTATTTTGCTCCGAAGGTGGCGGAGAAGCTGCGGGCGCAGGAGTAAGCGGCCGTCGTCCCGGCGAACGCTTAGCGAGTTTGCGCACCCTGTCTCCACGGTGTTGTCCTGGCGAAAGCCAGGACCCATACCCACCGGCTTCCGTTCGACGAAGACTCGTAGTGGGCATTTCGCCGCATCGCTCCTTCCTAGGGTGGGTCCTGACTTTCGGCAGGACGACAGCGGAAGCGTTGCGCAGGCATGGCCTCACCTCCTCTCGCGCCGCCGAATCGCCGGAATATTTCGGCTTGTTGACGTCCGCGCCCTTGGCATGCGGACGAGCTGTTCCCATGTCCTGCCACGGGGGTTCGCTGGGAGAACGGACATGTCGGACTCGGGCAATTCAGGCACTTGGCGTAGCGATGGCGGAATGCAGCCGCACGCCTACGACCCCTATCTGCATCCGGAGCTGTTCCGCGGCGTGGCGACGCGGCGCGTGTTCGCCTTCCTGATCGACATGATCGTGATCTCCGTACCTGTCATTCTCGGCTACGTCTTCATCGCCCTGTTCGGCGTGGTCACGCTCGGCCTCGGCTGGGCGCTGTTCTGGATCGCCTGGCCGGCCTCGGTGGTCTGGGCCATCGTCTATTACGGCGCGAGCATCGGCGGTCCGTCGTCCGCGACCGTGGGGATGCGTCTGATGGACCTGGAACTGCGCACCTGGTACGGCGCGCCCGGCTATTTCGTGCTCGGCGCCACCCATGCGGTGCTGTTCTGGGTGACGGTTTCCTTCCTGACGCCCTTCGTGGTGCTGGTCGGCCCGTTCAACGGCCGCCGTCGCCTGCTGCACGATTTCGTGCTGGGAACGGTCGTGGTCAACAACTCGGTTCGCATCCCGGCGCCCCAGGCCGCACGGACCTACTGAAAACCCGGCGATCAAGGACCTATCAACCTGGATCACCTAAGCTGGCTGATCTGATCTGCCGAGCAGGCCAATTGACCGGGGGCTTTCGGAGCGCGATGCTGATGTACAGTTTGGAGGCCCACGACGTCCCTTGACCCAGCACTCGCGCGACACCCCACAATTTTACCTCACGGCGCCCTCCCCGTGCCCCTATCTGCCGGGCCGGCATGAGCGCAAGGTATTCACGCATCTCGTGGGTGAGCGCGCCGGTGATCTCAACGACCTCCTGACCCATGGCGGGTTCCGCCGCAGCCAATCGATCGCCTATCGCCCCGCCTGTGACCAGTGCCGCGCCTGCGTCTCGGTCCGGGTGGTCGCCAACGAGTTCCGACCCTCCCGCAACTTCCGCAAGGTGATGGCGCGCAATGCCGACATCGTCGGCGAGCAGCGCAGCGCGGTGCCGACCTCCGAGCAATATTCCGTTTTCCGGGCCTATCTCGACGCCCGCCACCGGCATGGCGGCATGGCCGACATGACCGTGCTCGACTACGCCATGATGGTCGAGGACAGCCATGTCGAGACCCGCATCATCGAGTACCGCAAGCGCGGACCCGACAGCGGCATCACCGGCCGCGGCGAGGAGCTGATCGCGGTGGCACTCACGGACGTCCTCAGCGACGGCCTGTCGATGGTCTATTCCTTCTTCGAGCCCAGCCAGGTCAGCCGCTCGATGGGTACGTTCATGATCCTCGACCACATCGCGCGCGCCCGCCGGCAGGGGCTGCCTTACGTCTATCTCGGCTACTGGATCGAAGGCTCGAAGAAGATGGACTACAAGGCCCGCTTCCTGCCGCAGCAGCGCCTCGCCCCATCAGGCTGGCTGCGGATCGACGCGCAGGGAGATGCAATGTCCGAGCCGCAGGATTGAAGGAGCGAATGGTGAGTGGTGAATAGCGAACAGGAGAAATACTCCCCACTCGCTCCTCGCTATTCGCCACTCACCCGAACAGGGTATCCGCGAGCAGCTTCACGTTCAAGATCACGATGACGCCCGCGACGATCCAGGCGACCGCGGCGACCGACATCGGAATTGCGAACTTGCCCATCTTGCGACGGTCGGAGACGAAGCGGACCAGCGGGATGACGGCGAAGGGCAGCTGCATCGACAGCACGACCTGGCTGAACACCAGCAAATCCGCCGTGCCGCGCTCACCATAGATCGCGGTGACAATGATCACAGGAATGATCGCGATGCCGCGCGTGAGCAGGCGCCGCGCCCAGCTCGGCAGACGCAGGTCGAGAAAGCCCTCCATCACGATCTGGCCGGCGAGCGTCGCGGTCACCGTCGAGTTGAGGCCGGAAGCGAGCAGCGCCACCGCGAACAGCGTTGAGGCGATGCCGAGGCCGAGCAGCGGCGACAGCAGCTCGAAGGCCTGACCGATCTCGGCGACGTCGGAATGCCCGCTCTTGTGGAAGGTCGCAGCGGCGACGACGAGGATCGCGGCGTTGATGAAGAGCGCGAGCATCAAGGCGATCGTCGAGTCCGTCGTCGCCCATTTGATCGCCTCGCGCCGGCCGGCATCGTTGCGCTCATAGGCGCGCGTCTGCACGATCGAGGAGTGCAGGTAAAGATTATGTGGCATCACGGTCGCGCCGATGATGCCGATTGCGATGTAGAGCATCGCGGAATTGGTGAAAATCTCGCTCTTCGGCACGAAGCCGCGCAGGACCTCGGCCACCGGCGGAGCAGCGGCCACGATCTGGACTGCGAAGCAGACCGCGATCACCACCAGCAACGCGATGACGAACGCTTCCAGGAAGCGGAAGCCGCGATTCATCAGGATGAGAAGCAGGAACGCATCGAGCGCGGCGAGCAGCGCCCCGCCGATCAGGGGAATGCCGAACAGCAGCTTCAGCGCGATCGCGGTGCCGATCACCTCGGCGAGATCGCAGGCGATGATCGCCGCCTCGCAGGCGAGCCAGAGCAGGAAATTCACCGGCGGCGAATAGGTCGCGCGGCAGGCCTGCGCGAGGTCGCGGTCGGTGACGATGCCAAGCCGCGCAGCCAGCGACTGCAGCAGGATCGCCATCAAGTTCGAGAGCAGGATGACCGCGAGCAGCGTGTAGCCGAACTTCGATCCGCCGGCGAGGTCGGTCGCCCAGTTGCCGGGATCCATGTAGCCGACCGAGACGAGATAGCCCGGACCAACGAAGGCCAGCAGCCGCCGCCACCAAAGGCCGGTGGCGGGGATCGCGACGGTGGAATTGACTTCGGCGAGGCTCTTGGTGGTGGGCGCGTCGGCACGCCAGCCGGCAGTGTTGGGGCTCAATTGAGGTGATCGGGCATCCATGCTGGCAGAATACCCGACTTCACTCTTATTGCAACTCATTTGCAACTGCATCTAGCAGCACCCTCCCATGTGGCCGTGGGACTTCTCTTGTCGGGAAGCGGGTGGGTTCGGTGGTCATGGAAGGCGAACATTGGCGCAAGTTCGCTCTCGCAGGATATGCGCCATGTCAACGTCGCCTCGTCTCCCTGACACCTTCAACCGCCTCGCCTGGTCGAACCTCGCGGCGCAGTCGGCCGAGCAGATCGCGCTCGCCGCAGCGCCCATCGTCGCCGTGCTGACGCTCGGGGTTGCCGAGGGGCGGACCGGCCTGCTCCAGACCGCCCTCACCTTGCCCTTCGTCCTGTTCGCCATTCCCGCCGGCGTGCTCGCCGACCGCATCTCGCGCCGCAGGTTGATGGCAGGCGCCGAAGCGCTGCGGGCCGCCGCACTCGCGGCTATCGTGCTCCTGCTGGCGCTCGGCGCGCTCGATCTGCCGCTGCTGGCGCTGCTCGGTTTCGCGGCTGTCTGCGGCACCGTCGTCTACAGTGTCGCTGCACCGGCGCTGGTGCCCTCACTGGTGAGCCCGGACCTGTTGCCGGCAGCGAACGCACGGATCGAGCTTGCGCGCACCGTCGCCTTCGCGAGCGGACCGGCGCTCGGCGGCGTGCTGGTGGGATGGTGGGGCGCAAGCCCCGCCTTCGGCTTCGCCGCCGCGCTTTCTGCCGTCGCGGTGGTGCTGCTGTCCGGCATCTACGAGCCCGACCGCACGCCGGCGCCGCGGCGCCATCCGTTGCAGGACATTCGCGAAGGCGCGGCTTTCGTGTTTCACCATCCGCTGCTGCGGCCGGTGTTCATCACCCAGTTCATCTTCAACACCGGCTGGTTCCTGCAGATCGCGGTGTTCGTGCCCTATGCGGTGCGTCATCTCGGGTTGACCGCGGCCGGCGTCGGCGCCGTGCTGACGATGTACGGCGTCGGCATGGTGATCGGCGCGCTGCTCGCCACGCGCGTGATGCAGCGCCTGGCGTTCGGCACCGTCGTCGGCCTCGGCCCGGTCACCGGTTTCGTCGCCGCCTTGGTGATGGCGCTGACGGTGCTGGTCCCCTCGCCCTGGCTTGCGGCCCTGAGCTTCTTCCTGCTCGGCGTCGGGCCCATCCTGTGGGTGATTTCGACAACGACGCTGCGCCAGTCGGTAACCCCGCCGCGCCTGCTCGGCCGCGTCTCCGCCATCAACATCATGAGCTACGGCGCCCGGCCGCTCGGCTCGGCGCTGGGCGCGATCGTCGGCGGGCTCTGGAGCGCGGAAGCGTGCCTGTATCTGGCCGCCGCCGTGTTCGGCGTCCAGGCGCTGGTGATCCTGCTGTCGCCGGCTGTGGCGCTGGACCGGCAGCCGGACATGGTGGGGGACGAGGCGGCGGTGCGGTGCTAGGCACTCCGTCATTGCGAGGAGCGTAGCGACGAAGCAATCCAGGGTCCTTCCGCCGAGGGACTCTGGATTGCTTCGCTGCGCTCGCAATGACGGAGCAAGCCGGAACAGCCCGGCCTACCCCGCCAGATACCGCTCGTAGCTCCCCGTCACGGGCTCGCTGGCATCGACGTCGGGATCGAGCGTGTAGAGATCCTGCGCGCGGCCGATGCCGCGCAGGGCGTAGCGGCCGGTGGAGACGAGATAGCGGCGCCCGGCAGCATCGAGGCCCTTGTAGAATTCCGACGAGGCCAGGAGCTCGCGATCGACCGAGCGGCTCATCGAGGCGATGCGGCTGACCTCGTTGACGGTCGGCCCGACCACGGTGAAGTCGAGCCGGTCCTCGCTGCCGATATTGCCGTAGAAGACCTCGCCGACATGCAGGCCGATATAGGCCGACGTGGTGGGACGGCCGTCGGCGGCCCGGCGCGCGTTCAGCGCCGCGACGTTCTTGCGAAACAGATGCTCGGCGCGCAGCGCGGCACGGCGCGCGTCCGCCATGTCCTCGCCCCAGAACATCGCCAGCACGCCGTCGCCGATCAGCTTCAGCACGTCGCCCCCGGCATCGTGGATCGGATCGATCACGGCCTGGGCGTAGTCGTTGAGGAACGGAATGATCTCGTCGGGACCGATGCTCTCGCTGATCCCGGTCGAGCCACGCAAATCCGAATACCAGAGCACGGCGTTGATGCGCTCGGTGACGCCGCGCGAGATGCGCCCGCGCAAGACCTGCTCGGAAGCATCGCGGCCGAGATAGACGCGGCCGAGCGTGCGGGCGATGTCGACTTGCTGGCCCGACTTGATCGCGAGCCCCAGTACCGGCACGAGATCGCGCAGCGCTTCCAGCTCCGCTCCGGAGAAGCCGCTGTCGCGCCGCGTGGTCCAGCAGGAATAGAGGCAGTCCATCAGGCCGAGCGCGCCGTTTTCGCCGAAGCGATGCACGAAAGCGAGATAGTGCTTGTGGCCCTTTTCGGCGAGCTCGCCGATCTGCGAGAAATCCATCGACGGCGCATCGGCGAGATCGATCACCATCTCGTCGTGGCCGTTCTCGAGCATGTGGAAGAACACCGAGCGGCGCCAGCTCTTGGCGGCGTCGCCGTCGGCTGTCGAGCCGTATTCGAACGCGTCGCTCTCGTTGCTCGGACGGTCGCTCCAGCGGAAGCCGCGGCCCTCATAGATCGGATGCAGCGTGTCGATGACGACCAGCCCGCGCGACAGTTCCAGCCCCTCGGCGCAGCAGCGCTCGCAGAAGCCGCGGAGCAGTTCGTTTTCAGGCAGGCCCGTGAGCCCCTGGCCGGTCAGCCAGTTCATCAGCGCGAGGCGCGAGGTCAATTGCATGCGCCATTATGGCGTGCATTCGTGACGAGCGAAAGGCGGCTGTGCTCACGGCCCAAGGCTCACGGCCCAAGGCTCCCGTCCGCAGCAGGGCGAATATGCCGCAGACGCTGTTGACGCGCTCTCGCCGCAGGCGGCAAATGGCTCCGATGACACAGGCGACCAGAAGCACAAGGACATGAGCCAGCGCCAGCTTCCGATCATCCTGGCGCTCGGCACCACGCAGACCCTGGCCTGGGCCTCCAGCTATTATCTGCCGGCGTTGATCGCCGATCCCATGGCCCGCGACCTCGGCGTCTCCTCCAACTGGATCTTCGGCGCGTTCTCGGCTTCGCTCGTGATCTCCGCAATGCTCGGCCCGCGCATCGGACGGCAGATCGACCTCGTCGGCGGACGGCAGGTCCTGTCGGCCTCGAACCTTACGATCGCCGCCGGGCTCGTCCTGCTCGGGCTCGCGCAGTCGGTGGCGGTGATGGCGATCGCCTGGCTCGTGCTCGGCATCGGCATGGCGATGGGTCTGTATGACGCCGCCTTCGCCGCGCTGGGGCGCATCTACGGCACCGAGGCGCGCAGGCCGATCACCGGCATCACGCTGATGGCGGGCTTCGCCTCGACGGTCGGCTGGCCGCTCACTGCCTGGGGCCTCGCCCATATCGGCTGGCGCGAGACCTGCTTTGCCTGGGCGGCCGCCAATCTCCTGATCGGCCTGCCCCTCAATTTCTTCATGCTGCCGGCGATCCGGGGCGCGAAGCAGGCTGCGGCGACCGCCGAGAAGCCGCATCTGCCGCTCGACCGCACCATGATCCTGCTCGCCTTCATCTTTGCCGCGGTCTGGACCGTCACCGGCGCCATGGCCGCGCATTTCCCGCGCATCCTGGAGGCGACGGGCGCAACGCCTGTCGAGGCGATTGCAGCCGGCGCGTTGATCGGCCCGGCACAGGTCGGCGCGCGCCTGCTCGAGGCCGGCCTCCTCAGCCGCTTCCATCCGCTGTGGTCGACGCGGCTCGCCTGCCTCACCCATCCGATCGGCGCGGTGGTCGTCGCAATCTTCGGCGCCGCCGCCGCGAGCGCGTTCGCGCTGTTTCACGGCTCTGGCAACGGCATCCTGACCATCGCGCGCGGCACGCTGCCGCTCGCCATCTTCGGACCGAAGGATTTCGGCTACCGTCTCGGCATCATCGGCGCACCGGCGCGGATGGCACAGGCGGTGGCGCCGCTCGCCTTCGGCCTGCTGATCGATGTCATGGGCGCCAAGGTGCTGATCGTATCGTCAGCGCTGAGCCTCGCGGCCCTCGTCGCGCTGTTTGCGATCCACCCGGACCAACGGCCGACGTGACGCTTGCACAAAGGGCGTCCGTTCGCGTCCTTCGCTCGCAGGTCACGGCGGATCGAGATCGCCCCAACCCCGCTTCTCGTCCGGAGGACTGGCTGGAGCATCGTGTACCGTCAACGGCTGCCCGTCCGCAACCAGCCGCGCGAGTTGCGGCGCGGCGGCGCTGGTACCGATGAGACGAAACACGACGCCGCTTCGATTGCCCCCGGCGCGTACGCCCTGGAGAGCATCCGACTCGTCGCAGAACAGCGCGTAGTCGGGCCCGATCCTCGGTGCATAAGGCCCGGTTCGTGCACGGCCCGCTGATGAATAAGCCGACTTGCGTTTCGGCGCCGAAAGAATGTAGCCGCCGGCCACGTGAACACCAGCGACGCTGTCGGTACCAATCCCGTTGAGGGTGCCGAGGCGAGACACAAGCGATCCGGATCTGTCGAACTCTCCACCGGCATATGTGCAGCCGGCCCCGGCCGCGCCGCCCGCCTCCCATCCGGCATCGACAAAATAGGACCGCTTGGCGCCGGTAGACATGTTCATGTTCGGATCGGTGCGCGCCACATAGGCATGAACCTCGTGCCCCACCGCGATGCCCTCGACCTTGATCTTCCAATTGCCATGTTCGGGCACCGCGCCGGTTCTGGCGACGGTGGGCTCGACCGCCATCAGCCACACCCTGTCGTCACCCCAGACGACCGGGGCATACGCGCCAGTGTAGGGCGGAAGTGCGGGTACGCCGGGCGGCGGGGGTGGCGGCGTCGGCGGCGGCGGACCGGCGGTCGATGAGGAGCTGTCACCGCCGGGCGACGTCAGCGTAACGACGACACCGCCCGTATGGTGCTTCTTCATCCAGACTTCGGCAAAGCAGAGCACGGTGTTGTCGGGAGGAAGGCGCCACGTCCATTCGACATAGTCAGGGTCCGCCATGGTTGGCCTGGCGAAACGGACGTGCCCATCGCTCAGATAATTGTTGCCGGCGGGCAGGAAGACGTCGAGCTTTGGTTTTACGGAAATCCCGTCATAATAGGTGACAAGCTCTCTCAGCTTGCCCTCGAGCTCCGCTGTGCCGTTGTGAGCTCCGGTCGTCGGCCCGTAGCTGACATTGATCACCACGTTGGTCGTGCCGGAATCGACAAACGACATGATGTAATCGATTGCATCGGCGACGTAACCCTTCAGCCAGATGCCGGTCGCGTCACGAAGGCAGCTCTCAGGAAACTGCACGAACACGATGTCTGCTTCGCAAGCGGGATCGGACAGGGGATCTCCGGGCTGCCAATTTGGCGGATCGCCGCGCGCGATCCGCGCCGAGGGCGGAATGCGGCCGGCGAGGACATCCATCACATGTGCGCCATGCGAGCCCTGATGCTTGAGGGTCTTGAATTCCCCATCCGCGTAGCAGCCATCCTCGTCGACCGTGCTTGCTCGCTTGTGCAACTGGATCCAGTCATTGAGGCCAAGCACGCCGGATACGGAGTCCCGAAGGAACTCGAGGCCGTAGTTGAAGTCGAAGGGTTTTTCGCCAAAGACGTCGGCTCCTACCGGAATCGGAACTCTGCCCGGGTGCTCGGTCTGATCCCAGATTCCGCGGACACGCGTCCCGGTCGCAACACCCGCGGTCCATTTGACGAACTGAGAGGCGGCGAACGGACAGCCATCGTCGATCACGCCAATGAGGAGCGACGTCGGTGCTGCGTCGCTCGCGGACCTGTTGCGCTGCGCCCCCTTTTCTATTCCCGTCGGCTTCAGCGGAAGCGACAACTCGACCCGGGATACGTTGTCGTTCCACGCCCGGAAACTTTCCGGCTCGATCGTTCTCTTGAAAGCTCGCATGGTCAAATATCGCGAGTTCGGACTGGTCAGTCCGAACTCGGCACCGAAGCCGCTAGGGCTCATTGCTCTCTTGAAGTCTTCGGCCCGCTCGGCCGCCTTGAGCTCCACAAACAGAAATAGCTTGGATTCCCGCGGGTCGAAAAATTCAAAGTTCTTGAATTTGCTCTCGATTGCGTACCGCAGGTATGGGTCGAAACATTTCGGCAGTTCCTCGGCCATGGATGCTCTCCACTTCGGTCGCAGGGGCGTTCTGGCTACGGGAATCTCGTCGACACTTCGTTGTAGGCCTTGTCCCACAGCTCCTTCATCAGGAGAGACTGCGGCACAGTCCCCCCGGTGGTTTCCGAATAGAACTTGTTCGCATTGAGCGCCTGGTCGGCACGGAAGGGATTGAAGTCCGTGCTGGAGTTGCTGTTCACATAGCCCGCGTTGAACGTGCGGCTCTTGGTTGCCGTGCTCCCAAGGCAGCGCCCGACGAAATATTCGCCCAAGGCGGTGCCCAGCATTCGTCCTGCCATGCTGTCGACCGGAAAATGCACCCCGGCCACGACCCGGTTTGTTGCGATCCGTGCCGCCTGGCGCTCGAGCTGCTCGACGATCTGGGGGAATCCGGGTGTCGTCTTATGCAGGCTCAATAGCCGCTTGAGCACGTAAGCTACCGCATGAGCCTGCGTCGCGTGTCCGCTCGGGAAACTTCCGTGTCCCGGCGTCGTCATCATCGGTTGTATCTGGGCGTTGTATTCGACGGGGCGCCAGCACGCCAGCGCATGCTTGAAGCGCATCTCGACGTAGACGCAGAATTGCAGGACCATGTTGATGAGCTCGAACGTCCGTCTGGTCCGCTCGGGATGCACGCAGACGATCGAAGACCAGAAGGCATATTGGGGATCGATCTGCGCCATGATTTCCGTGGCGCGTTCGTTGCGAAGCTCGGCCCAACTCAGGACCATCGCAATCTGGTTTTTGAACGTCGCCTCGCTCGGACGTCCTATCTCCGCAATCACGTATGCGGGCGACCGAACCAGGAATGCGTTCGGATCGGTGCCTGACACCTGGAGGGTGATGCCTTGCAGCATCTCCCCGACCGCCGTGTAGGCGCGCACCCATGAGTCCCAGCGATCCAATTGGGCGGGGTCTTCGATCGCCGGCAAGCTCGGCGCGTAATAATAAAAGTATGGCGACGTCGAGGTTTCGGGAAGAACGATCGTCCCTTCGCGAGCCCGGATGAGTGCATCCACCATCACCGGATTGGCCCAGACATCGCCCATTGTGCCAAGCATCGCTCCTCCGGCCCCTCCAGCGCCGCCCGCTCCCCCAGCTCCCCCTGCTCCTCCTGCGCCGCCGGCTCCGCCAGCACCACCTGCGCCGCCTGCTCCTCCCGCACCGCCTAGTTGAGCCATTGCCTGCCTCCCTCTGGAATACAGTTCAGTCAGCCTGTCGTCGGTAAACCTGCGATTTCCAGGCAGCGAGCCCAATGCTTGCCTGTTTCGAGCTGCGCGTTCGGGAGACGCGCCTTGTAGCGATCTACGGTCAATTGCGGTTCGAGCTCGCGCATCCTGCCCAAAGCTTCGCGCGCCTCCTCGACCCGTCCCTGCGAAACGAGTGCGATCGCAAGGACCCGCCAGGTGGAGGGATGCATGCGATTGAGAAGGAGAGATGAGCGCGCGAGCTTTTCCGCCTCTTCGTATCGATGCGCGGACAATAGAGCCGTGGCGCCGAGGGACTCGAAATAATAGCGCTGCGGATCGAGCGGCGAAAGCTCCAGAGCCCGCCGCGTTGCTCCCACGGCTGCCTCGCCCTCGCCTTTGAAGGCGTTGACCGTGCCGCGGTAGAGCCAGCCCAGCGCGTGGCTGGGGTTGGCATCGACGGCCTGCTCGCACCGCTTGCGAGCGGTGTCCAGGTCCCGCAACATGTGACAATAGACGAAGCCTTCGGTCGCAAGCGCAAGCGCGTCGGACGGGTCGCGATCGAGCGCCGCGCGCGTGGCGCTCAATGCCTCGGCGGCCTCGCGTTTGCGGTTCTCGGACCAGCCGCGCGTCATGCGCAGGATGTACCAGTTGGCGAGCCAGGCGCGGGGAGCAGCTATCCGGCCGTGGCGATTGATCAGTTCGTCCAGGACCTTGCGTGTCTGGAGAAACTCCTCCCTGCTCGACCGGTGCATCAGGCGGATGCTGCCGAGCAGGAGCGAATAGCTCTCCAGCGTCGGCAACGGCTGGGTCAGGATATGCTCGACCTCGGCATCGAACACCGACAGATGCACTGCAGCGGCGATGCGGTGAGCCAATTCGCTCTCCGGCTGCAGCAGGTCGCCGATATTGCCGGTCAGGCGGTCGGTCCACACGACCTGGTTGGTTCGCGCCGCCGATAGTTCCGCTGTCACCATGATCCGGTCCGCATGGACCACATAGCTGCCGCTAAGAATGTAGGTGGCACCGAGATATGCCGATATTTCCGCGACGTCGCTGATCCTGCCGCGGAACGTGTTTGTGGACAGACGCGAGATCACCTTGAGGTTCGCCGATTTGGACAGGCGCCAGATCACGCTGTCCGCGATCAGGTTACCGATGTCGAGATGTTCGTTCGCGTCCTTGCGCGCGTCGAAGGGTATGACCGCGATCGCCGGCTCCATGGGAGTACCATAGTCTCGCCGAGCCGCGAGGCTCGGGTGTGGACTGGCCGGACCAACGCGGTAGGCGCGAACCGGCTTGTCAAAGTGCTTGAGGATACAGTTGCCCAGGTCTTCGCACAGCGCATCCACTCCGTGCGTCAGCTCGTCGCGCGCTGCAGCGCTGCCAATCGTCTCCCCCGGCTTGGCCAGGCTGGCAAGAGCTGCCGCCAGCTGCTCATGCGCCGCCTCGCTGGCGATCGTTTCACCGGGACCGGCAAGGGTTGCGAGCCGGGCTGCGAGGTTGATGCCGGTGCCATAGATGTCGATGCCGTCGCTCCAGGCGGTGGAAGCGTTGATCCCCGCACGAAGCTGGAAGTGTTGATCGTCGGGACGCCCGGTGTTCTGGACAGCGATGGTCCGGTGCATGTCTGCCGCGGCATTGACGGCATCAGGCACCGATTCGAAGCGGGCCATCAGCCCATCTCCGAGGCTCTTCACGAGGCCGCCGCGATAACGCGGCAGGATCTGGCCGGTGGCAAGTTGGACGAAGTCCGTCCATCGACGTACAGCGGATGCCTCGTGCGCCTGCATCAGCCGCACGGACTCGACCAGGTCGACCAAGAGGACCACAGTGTCCTGCTGCACGAGGCCCATTGCTCGTCTCTCCGAAGCCCGGCTTCCGCTGACCGGACTCTCAGGTGAATGGCCCTTTAGGCCATTACTGTTCGACTTCCCAGATGTTGACCGAACCCTGCCCGGCAGTTGCGAATTCGGCGGACGCCCTCATCGAGTGCACGCAAATCAATACTGCGCACGCGTTCGCTCGGTTATGATCCAGATCACGATTTCCGAAATGCCTGGGCCGGTCGCATGCGCGGCAATTATTCGCACCTCAAAATACACGCTACAAGCTTCTTCTCGTTATACGAGAAGTCAGATTCGTTTGCCGCTAATGCGGGCACGTCTCGACCTCGACGGTGACGTGGCTCAGCCCCTTCAGCCCGGCGAGCCGCCGCTCGCCATCTTCGGTCCGAAGGACTTTGGCTACCGTCTTGGCATCATCGGCGCCCCGGCGCGAATGGCCAGGCGGTGGCCCCGCTCGCCTTCGGCTGTTGATCGACGTGATGGGCGCCAAGGTGCTGATTGTCTCCTCCGCGCTCAGCCTGTCGGCGCTGGCCGCGCTGTTCCTGATCCGCACCGGACCGCGGCCGGATTGACCGCTCGGCCGCTTTCGCGCACAAGCGGGCGATGACCGACGACACTGGCCCGCCCCGCACGTTCAAAGGCCTCCTGCGCTGGGCGACCACGCCGCCGCAGGCCTGGGGCGTCTATCTCCTCGCAGTCCTGCTGGTCTGGCTGGTGTCGTTCTATGCCGGCACGCTGAAGCCGAAGAAAACGCCAGAGCCGAGCCCGCCCACGGCGAGTGCGCCGCGCAGCTAGGCCGGCTTCGCCTCGCTGGTCGCGATCCAGATGCCGGCGAACACCGCGACGAGCCCGATCAGAAGGTTTGCCGTGATCGGCTCGCCGATCAGCAGCGCCGCCAGCAATGTAGCCGCGATCGGATTGACCGTCATCGTATTGGCAACGCGGGTCGGCGTCGCCCGCGCCAGCGCCATAACCCAGAGGATGAACGCGAGCGCGCCGCCGCCGGCGCCGAGATAGATGCCGGCGATCCATTGTGCCGTCGTGAAATGATCGAGCGCGGCAAAGCTGCCCTTCACCAGACCCGCCAGCACCAGCACGACGGCGCCCGCGCCCATGCCCACCGTGAGAAAGCCGAACGCGCTGGAGCGCTGCATCAGCGGCCGCGACAGCACATTGTAGAACGCCATGCAGAACACGGCGCCGGTCATGATCAACTCGCCGCGCCAAGCCCCGGGTGGGCTCTGCGCGAGGCCCGCAGCGAGCGCCGCCGCCACGCCGAGCACGGCGATCGCAACGCCAATCATCTTGCGCGACGTCAGCCGCTCGACGCCGAGGATGGCCCCGACCACCATGGTGTGGAGCGGGAGCGTCGCCAGCGCAAGACTGGCGCGCGCGGCCGTCGTGTAGGACACCGCGATGTTGTAAAGGATGAAGAACAGGCCGAAGAAGCAGATGCCGAGCAGCCCCACAGCCGGCCAATCCGCCCGCTGCGGCCAACGCGCGCCGAGCACAAGCGCACACGGCAAGAGGCAGAGAAAGCCGATCCCCCAACGCAGGATCGCGAGCAGGATGGGATCGGCGCCGCCGACGAGATAGCGCGTGACCGCTGCCGCCGTGCCGCCGAGGCTGCTCGACGCCAGCGCGATCGCGACCCCGAGCCATTCTCCCACGCTCGTCTCCTGTTGCGGAGCTTTTGGGAGCGGCTAGCACATCCCTGCTGCCACCTGTGTGGCAACAGGGGCTCGCGCAGAACTAGTCGTAAAACTCCGGCGCCATCTTCCAGCGCGAGATGTCGCCGGCGGTACCCTCGCCGCAATTCCGCACATAGAGCTTTTCGACGCCGGCCTGTCCCGATTGCGCGAATGCCGCAGAGCCGGACAGAGCGAGTGCGGCGATGGCGAGCGCGAGCTTGATCCTGGGCATTGTTTGTTATTTCTCTCCTGAAACCGTGCAGGCCACGACCGAGGATGAACCCCGGCCCGTCCGCAGAATTCTAAGCAAAGCCGGTCAATGCAGGCACGTCTCGACCTCGACGGTGACGTGGCTCAGCCCCTTCAGCCCGGCGAGCCGCCTCTTGTAGACCGCCGGCTGCTTCGGCTGGTCCGACACCACCGAGAGCAGCACGGCGCAATGGCCGGGCCCGACCTGCCAGAGATGCAGATCGGTAACGCGGTCGTCGTCGACCTCGATCCGCGCCCGGATCACCCGCTCCAGCTTCTCGTCGGCGCGCACGTCGAGCAGCACCGCGCCTGATGACTTGATCAGGCCGAACGCCCAGGCCGCAATCACGGCGCTGCCGATCAAGCCCACGGCCGGATCGGCCCAGACCCATCCTGAATACATCGCAACGACGAGCGCCGCGATCGCCAGCACCGAGGTCGCCGCATCGGCCATGACATGGACATAGGCCGCGCGCAGATTGTTGTCGTGATGATGGTGATCATGGTCATGGTGATCATGGTCGTGGTCATGATCGTCGTGATCGTCATGCACATGGCTGTGGCCGTGATGATGATCATGGCTGCCCCGCAACAGCCAAGCGCTGGCGAGGTTGACGCAGAGTCCGAGCGCTGCGACCGCAATCGCCTCGCCATAGACGATCGGCACCGGCGTGAACAGCCGCAGCACGCTCTCATAGGCGATCTCGACCGCGATCAGGCCGAGGATGATTGCGCTGGAGAAGGCGGCGAGATCGCCGAACTTGCCGGTGCCGAAAGTGAAGTGCGCATTGCCCAGATGCCGGCGCGCGAAGCGATAGGCGAAGGCGGCAATGCCGAGCGCGGCGGCATGCGTGCCCATATGCCAGCCGTCGGCGAGCAGCGCCATCGAGCCGAACAGCGAGCCGGCGACGATCTCCCCGACCATCATCACCAGCGTCAGGGCGACCACGAACCAGGTGCGCCGCTCGTTCTCGTCGTGCTTCTCGCCAAGGAAGGCGTGGTCATGTGTCCATTGGTCGATGGAGTGAGAATGCATCGAATTCTCCAGAAGATTCAGGTCAGCTGGCGCGCACTATAGCCGGCGGACACCAATTTTCTAAGGCCCGATCATCCTGCGGATTGACAGTTCTGCTTGGTTTAGCTGTAATCAGCCCATGGGGATTTGAGCGATCTCCCCACGAGGCGACATGCCCAAGTATCGCGTCCCGTTCGTTTTTTGCGAGGACGCATCATGTCAACGTTCACGACCATATCATCTGATAAATTGGCACGGCTGATCGGCACGGCGAACGCGCCTGCCCTGATCGATGTGCGCACCGCCGAGGATTTCGCCGCCGACCGACGGCTGATCCCGGGCTCCATCAAGCTCAGCCACGACAAGGTGACGGACTGGGGCGGCGACTTCGCCGGTCGCCGGGCCGTCGTCTCATGCTTCCGTGGTGAGAAGCTCGCGCAGGGCACGGCCGCCTGGCTGCGCCAGCTCGGCGTGGAGGCGGAGACGCTGGAGGGCGGCTTCGAGGACTGGAAGGCAGCAAAACTGCCGCTGCTCGACACGCGCAAGCTGCCGCCGCGCGACGCGAAGGGGCGCACGGTATGGGTGACGCGGGCACGGCCGAAGGTCGACCGCATCGCCTGCCCCTGGCTGATCCGCCGCTTTGTCGACCCCAACGCGGTGTTCCTCTATGTGGCGCCATCCGAGGTCGTCGCCGTCGGCGAACGGTTCGATGCGGCGCCCTTCGACATCGAGAACGTGTTCTGGAGTCATCGCGGCGAGCTCTGCACCTTCGACGTCATGATCGAGGAGTTCGGGATCGCCTCACCGCCCCTGCTCCGCCTCGCGACGCTGGTGCGCGGCGCCGACACCGCGCGGCCGGATCTCGCGCCGGAGGCGCCAGGCCTGCTCGCGGCCTCGCTCGGACTGTCGCGCATGTATGATGACGATCTCGAACAGCTCGAGGCCGGCATGCTGCTCTATGACGCCTTCTACCGCTGGTGCCGCGACGCCACCACTGAGACCCACAACTGGCCGACCAACAAGGCGAAGGCGTAATGGACACCCGTAACGTTCAAGCAGGAGCTGACGCCGGTCACGGCGTCAGCTTCAACGAGGCCTTTCGCGTCTGGCTGCGCGTCGCCTGCCTCAGCTTCGGCGGGCCCGCGGGCCAGATCGCGGTGATGCATCGCATCCTGGTCGAGGAGAAGAACTGGATCTCCGAAGGCCGTTTCTTGCATGCGCTGAACTATTGCATGTTGCTGCCGGGGCCCGAGGCGCAGCAGCTCGCGACCTATGTCGGCTGGTTGATGCATCGCACCGCCGGAGGGTTGATGGCGGGTGGCCTGTTCATCCTGCCCGGCATCATCGCCATCATGGGCCTCAGCTACGTCTACGCGGCTTTCGGCAATGTCAGCTTCGTCGAGGCGCTGTTCTTCGGGCTGAAGGCCGCCGTGCTCGCCATCGTCGTCGAGGCCGTGGTGCGCGTCGGCAAGCGCGCGCTGAAGAACCGCATCATGATCGCGCTCGCGGCGGCGGCCTTCGTCGCGATCTTCTTTTTTGCCGTCCCCTTCCCGATCATCATCATCGCCGCCGGCGTGATCGGATATATCGGCGCAAGGCAAGGTCGCCCCGAATTCGCACCGGCCGGTCACGGCCGTGGCGACAGTAGCGCGGCGATCGACAGCATGCTCGGCGAAGCCGAGCCCGAGCACGTCCGCCCCAACACCGCGCGCGCGATCCGCGTCGGCGCGCTGTGGCTTGCGCTCTGGCTGGTACCGGTCATCGCGCTGCTCCTGGTGCTCGGGCAAGCCAGCGTGTTCAGCCAGATCGCGCTGTTCTTCTCGAAGATGGCGCTGGTCACCTTCGGCGGCGCCTATGCCGTGCTGGCCTATGTCGCGCAGCAGGCGGTCGAGCATTACCACTGGCTGAAGCCGCACGAGATGCTCGATGGGCTTGGCATGGCCGAGACCACGCCGGGTCCGCTGATCATGGTGCTCCAGTTCGTGGGTTTCATGGCTGCCTATCGCGATCCGAGCGGCCTATCGCCGATGCTGGCTGCGACCTTGGGCGGATTGCTCGCGACCTGGGTCACGTTCACGCCCTGCTTCCTCTGGATCTTCGTCGGCGCGCCCTATATCGAGCGCCTGCGCGGCAACACGGGCCTCGCCGGCGCGCTCAGCGCCATCACTGCCGCCGTCGTCGGCGTGATCCTCAACCTCTCGATCTGGTTCGCGCTGCACACGCTGTTCCGCGAGACGGTGCCAGTGAACGCCTTTCCGCTGAACTTCGACATGCCGGTCCTGAAGAGCGTGGACGTTCCAGCGCTGGTGCTGGCGATCGCAGCGGCAACCGCGATCTTCCGGTTCAAGCTGGGCATGCTGACGGTGCTGGCGGCAAGCTGCGCAGCGGGCGTGGCGCTGCGGGTGGCCGGGGTGATTTAGAAGCTGCACTCGCGTCCGGTTTGCCGCCGCCGCCCCCAACGTTCAAGGAATGATGCGCGCCAGGCGCAAGCGGCCGAAGAGATCGAAAAAACTGTCGTCCGTTGCCTGATAATCGAGAAAGCCGAGCTTGCGGCTCTTGCTCATATCCGTCACGACCTCGATCGGACGGCCAAGATCGGCGTCGGTGTGCCACGCAGAAGCGAGGACGCCAAGGTCTCTTTCTACAAGATCATGCTTGCGGGCGATGTCAGCCCAGAGCGGGCCTGCATCGGCAAGTTGACTCGCCAGTGGCGCGACTTCGCCTGGAAAAGGCGCAGGCCGCAAACCGAACCAGTGGGCGAGCCGCGCCCACATCCAGCTCCATCGGAAGACGTCGCCATTTACGACATTGAACGCCTGGTTTCGTGCAGCATCTGTCGTCGCGGCCCATTCCAGATGTCGCGCCAACAATCTCGCGTCCGTCATATCCGTCAAACTGTTCCACTGCGTCAACGAGCCCGGAAACAGAAATGGTCGCCCGGTCTCTCGGCAGATCGTGGCGTAGGCTCCAAGCGTCGTTCCCATGTTCATTGCGTTTCCGATCGCATAGCCGATGATGGTGTGCGGGCGGTGAACACTCCAGGTAAAGCCGTCGCGCTTGGCCGCGATGAATAGCTCGTCCTCCTGCGCGTAGTAAAAATTCTCGATATCGAGCCGAGGCTGCTCCTCGCGGAATGGCGTCGCGGGCAGCTTGCCTTTGCCGTAAGCTTCGAATGGCCCGAGATAATGTTTGAGCCCCGTGACCAACGCCACATGAGAGACCGAACGCGCGCCAGAGAGTGCCTGCAGCACATTGCGCACCATCGCGGCGTTAACACGGACATTTTCCGACTCGGTCAGCTGGCGCAGCCATGTGGCGAGAAACACATGGGTGGGACGAAGGCCAGCCAGAGCTGTGCGAAGCGAGTCCGGATCCTGGAGGTCGGCGGCGACGGCATGGACACCCTCGATATCGGCAGGCGGGCGCCTCGCGAGCCCAAGCACCTGCCAGCCACGAACGCGGAGATGGCGGGCGAGATTACTCCCGACGATGCCGCTGGCTCCGACGACAAGCGCCGTATTCGTCATTACTGCGCCCTTCCGTTGACTTGGGGTAGCTAGTAACGACAAAGGACGACAACAGATGTTTCGGCCGGTCATCACCACTTCTTGAAGCGGGAGTGGCCTGATTGGGCACTCGCCTGATGCTCAGAAAGCAGCCCCCGAGTGGCGACTTCCGCAACGGTCATAAGCCGCCGTCCCTACGTTGTCCGGCTTCCGTCAGCTTTTGACCGAGAGCCGACCTCACGACGACTGAGATACCCGACAGCCAAGGGCCAACAGTGGAAGTGCCGACCTTCTCTACCTCGCGTCAGATTTACTCTCGAAAGCGGTCGTTGAGGTCTTCGGGTAAGCACGTCGGCTATCCGCCACGCGTGGCATCAGATGGATTTATGAACGTCGGCAGGCGCGAGCTACTTTCCGTGGGACCACTAATCTTGTCACTTCGCGGCATGATACTGATCACCGGTCCGCAACTCGCACCTTACCTCTCGGTGTTGTCAGCGTGTGGACCCTGCCTCGAGCTGCCTTTGCATCTGCTCCATGATTTGATCGACGCTGAAGCTCGCAGCCCTTTGACTTGGCGGATATTCTTTGAAGGTTGCGAGGAACTGCGCGACAACCGGCTGTGATCCGAGCATCACTCCCATGCCATCCGCCATAAACCAATCGTAATAGGTGTTCGACGTGACGTCGGCCCGCTCGTAAGGGTCAGAGCGAAGGTCGAAGACCTTCGGAACCCGCAGCTTGACGAACGGCTCTGCCCAAATTCGCAGCGTGCCCGTCGCACGCTGTTCCTCGAACACTGCTTTCCAGTTCTCGTAACGCAGGGCGACGAGGTCTCCATCGTCATTGAAATAGAAAAACTCCTTACGCGCGCTCTTCGGCTGCTGGCCTGTCAGGTAGGGTAACTGGTTGTAACCGTCGAGGTGGACCTTGAAGGTCTTTGTCCCTGCTGGATGGCCGCGCAACAGCTTGTTCTTGATGTCCGGTTCGCCAGCCGCGGCCATCAAGGTCGGCAGCCAGTCGAGACCGCTCATCATCTCGTTTGACACTGAACCGGGTTGGACGCGTCCAGGCCAGCGCATCATGCATGGCACGCGAAATGCACCTTCCCAGTTGGTATTCTTCTCGCTGCGAAATGGAGTTGTTCCCGCATCGGGCCACGAATTCTGGTGCGGGCCGTTGTCGGTCGTATAGATCACGATGGTGTCGTTGGCGAGGCCCAGATCGTCCACTGTCTTGAGAATGTTACCGATGATGTTGTCGTGCTCGATCATTCCATCCGCATATTCGGTTCGGGATGTAAATCCCGGTTGGTCGCGATGGGCTTCTCGCACGTGGGTACGAAAGTGCATGCGGGTGGAGTTGAACCAGCAGAAGAACGGTCGGTTTGCGCGCGCCTGACGCTGCATGAAGTCGATTGCAGCAGCTGATGTTTCGTCATCGATGGTTTCCATGCGCTTTCGAGTCAACGGACCTGTGTCTTCGATCTTGCCATCGGCGGACGCCTTCAGCACACCTCGCGGGCCGAACTTCTTTTTGAACTCCGGATCGCGCGGATAAAAGCGCGACTCCGGGTCCTCCTCGGCGTTTAAGTGATACAGATTGCCGAAGAATTCGTCGAAGCCGTGATTGGTCGGTAGATACTCATCGCGATCGCCGAGGTGATTCTTACCGACCTGGCCGGTGGCATAGCCGAGCGGCTTGAGTAGTTCGGCGATGGTCGCGTCACGTGGCTGGAGTCCAACCGTTGCGCCGGGCATGCCGACTTTCGATAGTCCCGTGCGCAACGTACACTGGCCAGTGATGAAAGTGGAACGGCCCGCCGTGCAGCTCTGCTCGGCGTAATAGTCGGTAAACATCATTCCTTCTTTAGCGATCCGGTCGATGTTCGGTGTCTTGTAACCCATCAAGCCGAACGAATAGGCGCTGATGTTCGTCTGCCCGATGTCGTCACCGAAAATGACGAGAATATTCGGCTTTCCTCTTGACGGAGTTGCGGGTGTCGCTGGTTGAGGAGACTGTTGAGCTTGCGCGGTCGAAACGAGGGCAGATGTACTGAGTGCCGCTGTTGCTACCGCGGTGCCAGCAAGCAAGATATTGCGCCGCGTCGGAGGACTGGTCGGTAAGAGGGCACCGAGTTCTTGATCGACCTTCCTGCCTGTCATAACTCACTCCATTTGTGAGAATCGACGCACACTCTGATATCCGAAGGAATTTCTCGGATGGTCAGGTAGCCCGAAAGGAGCTTGCGGATTACAGGCGGCCGGCGTTCATCCGGGCGGGTTCAGGGTGACAGCTTTGCCTGGAACGGTCGAGTTGCCCCAAAGTCCAACTTTACGGACGCGATCAAAGCGATCAGCGCCCGAGCGTCAGCTTTGGGGCCAGAAGCCGTCGATGCCGGCCGAGCGGAGCGACTTCCGCTTCGCTCTTGAAGTCTGACGTTATGATTACATTCCCTCTAGGCGAAAGCTCGCCATCGAGGCACTGCCGTCGGGCAAAACAGCCGCCACACCGAGGGACATCGCATGTCAAGCCCTATCATCGCAAATATTCCACTTTACCGAAATTCGGATTTGTCGTACAGACAAGACACCCTGGCCCGAGACAAGGGGCGGATCGCGATCGTCACGAACCGCGGGCTGGGCAGCGATGGACGCGACGGCGTCGGGCGCGATGGGCGTTGCAGGGCGGGACACCGTGAGCAATGGCTCTCGCGCGAACGACACGGCGCCGACAGCGTCTTCGCATGGCTTCGGGGGCGAGCACACGCCACCCCTCGGATTCCCAGCGAGGACGTGCGCGGACGGAGAAGTCGTGTGGTCCTGACGCCCGGGGTCTGTGCGTCAAGGCTTGCGGTGATGTGGCAGCCGACCGGCACGCGCATCGATCATCCGCAAGGCGACGGGGGCAATAGTGCATCGCTCCCCGGGGAGAGCACGAAGGACACCGTTAAAACCATTCGCGCAGGGAAGGCCGGGCGACCGGCAACACCTGTGGTCCACCCCGTGTGCATTTTTACAGCGCACGGACCTGCGGGTGCCAGCCTGCGCCCGGCCTTCCCTGCGCCCTTGTCGTTTTCGAGGGTGCGAAACGAAGAGCAAGCCTCGGGCACGACGCGCCGCGAGAAGGCGGTCGTGCGCCTGCTGTTTGAAATGTGAATTGGAGAGCGGTGCCCTCACCGCTTGCTTCGTCATTGCGAGCGCAGCGAAGCAATCCAGACTGTCACCGCGGAAAGACTCTGGATTGCTTCGCTGCGCTCGCAATGACGCGGAGGCAGCAGAAACTACCGCACCATCATCCGCGCGATCGCTTCGCCGATCACCACGGTCGTGAAATGCGTATTGGCGCGGCAGTCCGACGGCATGATCGAGGCGTCGGCGACGCGCAGGCCGCTGATGCCCTTCACCGTGCCGTCAGGATTGACCACGCCATTAGCATCGCCAAAGCCGCTCATGCGGCAGCTGCCGGCGGCGTGCTGGATGTCGCCAGTCTCCCGGCGCAGCACCGCGTCGAGCTCGTGGTCCGGCAGGTGAGCTGCCTGCGGCAGCGTCAGATCGGTGTCGGCGAGCCGGATCCAGTCCGCAATGCCTGACAGCGCGGGCTGCGAGGTGATCACGGCGAGGCGCTTCACCGCATCCATCATGCGCAGCATGTCGCGGGGGTCGGCCAGCATGTTCTCCTCGACGACAGGATCGACCGACGGATCGGTCGAGGCCAGCTTGAGCGTTCCACGCGAATAGGCGTTGAACAGGCCGGCGCCGATCGCCCCGGGGTTACCGATGCCGCGATGGTTGAAGGCGATCAGGATCATGTCGCGCTTGCCGCCGTCGGCGAGACCCGAGGAATAGGTCACGCAGCAATTGGTATGGCGGGTGTCGGGATCGATGGGCCTGAGCTTGTCGTGAAGCTGAATGGTGGCGCGAAACAGCGGGTGGTCGAAGAAGTGCCGCCCCACAGGCAAATCGCGCGCGACCGCGATTCCCATTGCCTTCAGCTCGTCGGCGGGACCGATGCCCGAGCGCAGCAGGATCGCCGGACTGTGGATGGCGCCGGCGCAGAGCACGATCTGGCGCGCGCTGATCTCGTGGGTGCCCTGCCCCTCGATATGAACGCGCAGGCCCGTCGCCCTTCCGTCACTGATCAGCACGCGATCGACCAGCGCATGGCCGCGGATCTCGAGCTTGGCGCGGCCGCGCGCCGGCTCCAGATAGCCCTCGTTGGTGCTGATGCGTCGACTGTTCCGGCTGTTGATGGGATAGCAGGCAACGCCCTCGCCGTCCGGACCGTTGAGGTCGGCGCACCAGGGGTAGCCACTCGCCAGCGCGGCATCGCGCAGGCCGCGGTCGATCGGCCCCCATGTCTCGGGCGGCGCGCGATACACCGGCAGCGGCCCGCCGCGTCCGTGGCCCTCCGCAGCGCCGAACTCCAGGTCATCCTCGATCACCGAGAATAGCGGCATCACGTCTTTCGCCGACCAGCCGCTGCAGCCGAGCGCAGCCCACTCGTCGAAGGCATTCGCGACGCCGCGGATGGCGATCTGGCCGTTCATCATCGAGGAGCCGCCGAGCCCCTTGCCGCGCCAGTAGAAGCGCGACTCCTGCCCCGCGACCCGGCGCGACAGCAGATCGGGCCACTGCCATTTCTCCTGGTACTCGCGCTTGTGGATGATCGGGATGGGATTTGGCGTCCTCACCTCCCACGGCGCCTCATCCGCCCGCCAGTCGCGGCCCGCCTCGAGCAGCAGCACGCGCCGCGCGGGATCCTCGGAGAGCCGTGCCGCAACCGCAGCGCCAGCGGAGCCGCCGCCGACAACAATGACATCGTACATCGCGTTATTTCTCAGCGTTTCAGAAGACCGGGATGGCAGAGGGTATCAGATCGCGCAAGGGGCCGCAGTCGCTGGCCAGGTACGCGAACTGGTCCCACGGCGAGCCCAAATCATCAGAGCCACCAGCGTCGACGCCAGAGACGCTCCAGCCCTCCTTCTTGGCGCGTTAGCGGGTTCACGAAACGACCCGGGCCCCACAGTCGCCCCGCTGAGGCGTCGATTTCCGCAAAAAACAGAATGCCTTGGCCGTTCAAGGCCAGGTTTTGAGCGACCTCAACTTGAGATATTCAATATTTATTTATTCGACAAATTTTAATTTTTAATTAATTTATTTAAATAATCAACCCGAAGTCTCACCCACCCGGCAATGCCGCGACGAGGTTGCCATGCAAGACAGCAATTCCCTCTTTGGTATTGGACGATCGCGCGCTGAGACAACCAAAAAGAAGCTGCGCGAGTCAGGTCAAAGAACCGGCAGCGCCCCAAGCGGACAAGTCTCCCCCGACGCCACGCTGTTGCGCCGCGCGTCCATCGACATAAGTCTCGCAAACATTCCCTGCGGTGGATCCTTGGCGAACGCGCAGCTCGCTTCGAGGGGCGGCATTGACCCGCCGCCTTTGCGGAGCGGCAGTAACGATGCGTTGCCAGTCGCCGCTGACGCACTGGATTCGCGTTCTCTCGCAAATCACCAGCCGACTCCCCCCGTGAATGTCGC
The DNA here is from genome assembly GCF_011602485.2 of Bradyrhizobium sp. 1(2017). Lineage (NCBI taxonomy): Bacteria > Pseudomonadati > Pseudomonadota > Alphaproteobacteria > Hyphomicrobiales > Nitrobacteraceae > Bradyrhizobium > Bradyrhizobium sp. 1(2017). The sequence goes on from NZ_CP050022.2 coordinate 4,737,075, forward strand.
ATCGGAGTCTGGCTCCACGCCTCCGATATCCACGTCTCCGATATCCACGCCTCCGATATCCATGACTCTGCCGGCCGGCCAGAGTGTCAGTCCTTGCTGTGGCACGTGCGGCTACGTCAACTGCCCGCTACAGGCGCTCGCGCAGAACCCAACCAGCAACCACAGTGCGCTGGCTGGTCAATCCTACGGTGCAGGTGCGCCCGGCGCGGCCGATCATGTCGCGACGATTTCACCGGGCATTCCCACCGCTTCGATCAGCGCCTCGATGTCGTCGGCGAATGTCGTGCCCGTGACGAACTGGACTGGTGCGTTGCCCGGCGGCGGAAGCGGCGGTGGAACAACTGGCCAGATTGGAATTCTGTCCGGCCCCGTTGCGACTGCGGTAGCACCGCAGACTGCCGCGGCAACCCTGCTGGCAGCGCCCACCGCGACAAACCCGATCGTGCTGGAAAATCAGAAGCCCGGCAATCCGGAGAGCGAGTGGGGAATTGACGGCGCCGGGGACTCGAACATCGAAGGCTTTGCGACCGACATCAGCGTGAACCACGGCACGACCGTCAGCTTCAAGATCAATACGGATTCCGATCACTACAGGATCGATATCTATCGCCTCGGCTATTACGGCGGCATGGGCGCCAGGAAAGTCGCGTCGATCGATCACACCGGCCTGCAGTCCCAGCCTGCGCCGCTGACCGACCCGACCACCGGGCTGGTCGACGCGGGCAATTGGTCCGTCTCGGCATCGTGGGACGTGCCAGCGGACGCCGTATCGGGGGTGTACATCGCGAAACTCACGCGCCTGGACGGTACGTCCGGCGAGAACCAGATTCCGTTCATCGTACGCGACGACAGCAGCCACAGCGACATCGTGTTCCAGACCTCCGACGAAACCTGGCAGGCCTACAACGGCTGGGGCGGCGCAAATTTCTATGGCGGCGATGGTCCGGCGCAAGGTCAGGGTGCCGGACGGGCCTATGCGGTCAGCTATAACCGGCCCATCGATACGCGTGGCGGCGTCGGAACGTTCGCCGGTCCCCAGGACTACCTGTTTGGTGCCGAGTATGCGGCCATCTCCTGGCTGGAGGAGAACGGCTACGACGTCTCCTACATGAGCGGGCTCGATGTCGACCGCTACGGCAGTCTGTTGCTGAACCATAAGGTCTACCTTGACGCCGGTCACGATGAGTATTGGTCGGGTCAGCAACGGGCGAATGTCGAGGCGGCGCGCGACGCCGGTGTCAATCTGGAGTTCTGGAGTGGAAACGAGGTCTACTGGCGGACGCGTTGGGGCAACAGCATCAGCAGCGACGGCACGCCTTACCGCACCTTAATCAGCTACAAGGAAACCTGGGCAAACGCTTCGATCGATCCCACCGACCAGTGGACGGGCACGTTCCGCGACCCTCGCTTCAGCCCACCTGCTATTGGTGGTGGCGATCCGGAAAATTCACTCACCGGTACGCTATTCCAGGTCGACGACGTCGGTACAAGCCTCGGCACGATCACGATTCCCTACGAGGACGCAGACTTGCGGTTCTGGCGCAATACCAGCGTCGCCGACCTGCAACCCGGTCAGACAGCGTCGTTGAACACAAACTACCTCGGCTATGAATGGGACACCGCGCCCGACAACGGCTTCGATCCGGCCGGGCTCGTCAGACTGTCTTCAACGACGGTCAACGTCTCCACGTATCTTCTCGACTATGGGAACACCGTCGGTGACGGAACTGCGACGCACAACCTCACACTGTACCGTGCGCCCAGCGGCGCATTGGTTTTCGGCGCCGGGACGGTTTATTGGCCCTGGGCACTCAGCGCCAACCACGACAAGGAAGAGACCCCGGTCGATCCGCGGGTCCAGCAGGCCATGGTCAACCTGTTCGCCGATATGGGCGTTCAACCGGGGACGCTTCAATCGGGGCTGATCACCGGGCTGGCTTCTACCGACCATACCGCACCGGTTTCCGTCATCAATGCCCTGGGCCCGATAATAGCCCAGGACTCTGTCACGATCTCCGGCACGGCGACAGACGTTGGGGGCGTCATCGCTGGCGTGGAAATTTCAACCGACAATGGCGCGAGCTGGCATCCGGTAGATGGAGAGGCAAATTGGACATACAATTGGTCCCCTCAAGTTGCCGGCACCTACACCATTCTCTCGCGTGCCGTTGACGACAGCATCAATTTGGAAACGCCGTCGGCGGGCCGCACGGTCACTGTCACGGCCCCTTCTTATCTCACGCTGTTTTCGGGCTCCGCGACTCCTGCGACTTTGAACACCACCGACGTCGGCGCTGTGGAGCTCGGCGTAAGGTTCGATTCCTCTGTCGCGGGTACCGTTAGCGGTGTCCGCTTCTACAAGAGCGGCCAGGATACCGGGACCCACACCGGCGAGCTTTGGTCAAGTACAGGCGTGCAGCTCGCGACGGTTGCTTTCACGAATGAATCAGAGAGTGGCTGGCAGAGCGCCTTTTTTTCCAGTCCTGTAACGATCACTCCCGGTACGATCTACACCGTCTCATATCATACCAACGCCGGCCACTACTCCAATACGAACGACTATTTCACGACAGCTGTGACCAATGGTCCACTGACGGCACCGGCTCAGGGCAACGGCGTCTACGCCTATGGCAGCGGCTCCCTCTACCCGACCGAAACGTATCAGTCGACGAACTTCTGGGTGGACGTCATGTTCAACCCATCCACGGGCACGACCAATGTCGCGCCAGTGGCCGTGGACGATTCCGGAATTGCGACCACGCAAGGCACGGCCGTCACCATCACGGCGGCGTCCCTGATCGCCAACGACAGCGACGCAAATGGTGACGCCCTGACAATCACCGCAGTCAGCGGCGCCGTGCATGGCACCGTCGTGCTCAACACCCAAGCCAACCCGGCGGCCAACACCATTACCTTTACGCCCGACGCGGGCTACCTTGGAGCGGCAGCTTTTAGCTACACCGTCTCGGACGGACGAGGAGGAACGGCCACAGCCAACGTCGACTTGAACGTCGTTGCGCCGGGGCAGCCGGTCAGCCTCTTCAGTGCGGCCAATTCGCCGCAACAAGTCGGTTTGAACGACGGCGCGCCCCTCGAGGTCGGCATGAAGTTCACCTCGGCGGCGGCAGGCAATATCACTGCGCTGAAGTTCTATCGCAGCACCGGCGACACCGGTCCTGACCTGCTCGACTTGTGGAGTGCGACCGGCACGAAGCTTGCCAGCGCCACTTTCAGCAACACGTCAGCGAGCGGCTGGCAGACCGTGACCCTGGCAACGCCGGTCTCCATCGTGGCCAACACCACCTACATCGTTTCCTACCACACCGATGGCGCCTACGTGGTGACCAACAACTACTTCACCTCGGCCGTCACCAACGGCGTCTTGACCGCGCCGTCTACCACCACGGCCGGCGGCAACGGCGTCTATGCCTACGGCGGCACAAGCACCAACGGCATCTTCCCGACCAGCACCTGGAACGCCAGCAACTACTGGGCAGACGTCGTCTTCTCCACGTCGACCGGCGGCACGCCCGGCAATACGACGCCAACCGCCGTTGCCGACACCGGCAATGCGACCGAGAAAGGTGGGCTTGCCAATGGTTCCGGCGGCTCGCCGGCGAGCGGTAACGTCCTCACCAACGACACCGACCCGGATACCGGCGACACCAAGACGGTCACAGCCATCAGCTTCAACACGACCAACGGCTCGCTCGACACAGCGCTCGCCGGTGCGCATGGCAGCATCGTTGTCGATGCCGCCGGCAACTACACCTACACCGTCAACGAGACCGATTCGGCCGTGCAGGCCTTGCGGCAGTCGACCGACACGCTGTCCGATGTCTTCAGCTACACGATGCGGGATTCGGCCGGCGCCACGTCATCGACGACGCTGACGATCAACATTCACGGCGCCAACGACGCGCCGGTGCTGGCTAATCAGACCGCCGGCCAGAACGCGGTCGTCGGCTCGGCGTTTTCGCTCGCGCTGCCGGCCGGCACCTTCACTGACGTCGACACCGGCGACAGCCTCACATATGCGGCGACAGCCTCCGACGGCTCACCGCTTCCAGCCTGGCTGACATTCGCCCCGGCAACGCGAACGTTCAGCGGCACGCCGGGCTCCGCCAATGTCGGCACATTCAGTGTCAAGGCGTCCGCCACCGACCTCGGGGGCCTGACGGCCAGCGAGACATTCAACATCGACGTAACGGCGACACCACAGGTCGTGAGCCTCTTCAGCTCATCCACACCGGTGCACAATGAATACAACGACGGCTCGCCTCTCGAGCTGGGTCTCAAGTTCACCTCGTCGACGGCCGGCGACATCACTGCGCTCAAGTTCTACCGCAGTGCCAATGACAACGGACCCGACCTGCTCGATCTGTGGAGCGCAACCGGCACCAAGCTCGCCAGCGTCACGTTCACCAACACGTCGGCAAGCGGGTGGCAGACCGTGTCATTGCCGACGCCAGTGGCGATCGCGGCCGACACCACCTACATCGCCTCCTACCACACCACCGGCGCCTACGTGGCGACCAACGACTTCTTCACCAACCCGGTCACAAGCGGTTCGTTGACGGCGCCATCCACTTCCGCAGCCGGGGGCAACGGCGTCTATGCCTACGGCGGCACCAACAGCGAAGGACTGTTTCCGTCGAGCAGCTTCAATGCCAGCAATTATTGGGCGGATGTCGTGTTTCGCCCGCAACTTGTGGGCTAGATTGATCGCACCCGTCTAGAGCGTTTTCGAGCGAAGTGGACACCGGTTCGCGGAAAGAAAACGCGTCAAAACAAAAATCTAGAGCCCCGTTCCGATTCCATCGGAACGGAAATGGCTCTAGGCGGGCGCGGCCTGCTTGCGTCCGCTACCCGATCACCTTGCCGAACCTGTTCGACTTCGGGAATCCCTTCGGCGGCAGGCGGCCGGCGTCGGCGCGGGTGCCTTGCCACTCCGCGAGCTCCTTCATGGTCGCCGAGAATTCGCGCCCTGCGGAGTCCTTCCAGGTCAGGCCCGCCTTGGCGTCGAACACGGCAACGTCCGAGAGGCCGCCGTCCTTGTACTTCTGCAGGCGCACGCCGCGGCCGCGGGCCATCTCCGGCACCTGGTCGAGCGGGAAGACCAACATCTTGCGATTGTCGCCGATGACCGCGACGGTGTCGCCGAGCACCTCGGTGATTGCGCGCGCCTCGTTCGGCATGTCGACGTTGAGGACCTGCTTGCCCTTCTTGGTGGTGCCGACGCAGTCGTCCTCGTTGACGATGAAACCCTGGCCCTCGTGGCTCGCGACCAGGAATTTCCGCCCGCCCTTGTTGACGAACAGCGCAACGGGCGCCGCCTCCTGCTCGAGGTCGATGAAGAGGCGGATCGGCTCGCCATGGCCACGGCCGCCCGGGAGTTTTGCGACATCGAGCGAGTAGAATTTGCCGTTGGTGGCAAACAGCAGCAGCTTCGAGGTCGTCTCGGCGAAGAACGCGAAGCCGAGCTTGTCGTCCTGCTTGAAGGCAAGCCCCGAGAGATCCTCGACATGGCCCTTCATGGTGCGGATCCAGCCCTTGTCGGAAACGACGACCGTCACCGGCTCGCGCTCCACCAGGGCTTCCTCCATCGCGGCGAGATCGTGCTCGGGCGCATCCGCAAAGGTGGTGCGGCGCTTGCCGAGCGGGGTCTTGGGTCCGAACATGTCGCGGACCTTGCCGACCTGCTCGCCGACCTTCTTCCACTGCTCGGCCTCGGAGGCGAGCACCGCGTTGATGCCCTTGAGCTCGGCCCGAAGGTTCTTGTCCTCCGTGCGGATCTCCATCTCCTCGAGCCTGCGCAAGCTACGCAGGCGCATGTTGAGGATGGCTTCCGCCTGCACCTCGGTGAGCTTGAAGGCCTTCATCAACGCCGGCTTCGGCTCATCCTCGGTGCGGATGATCTTGATCACCTTGTCGATGTTCAGATAGGCGATCAGGAAGCCGCCGAGCACTTCCAGCCGGTGCTCGATCTGCGCCTTGCGATAATTGCTGCGGCGGATCAGGACGTCGCGCAGATGGTCGAGCCATTCGCGCAGGCACTCGGCCAGCCCCACAACCTTGGGGACGCGGCCCTTGATCAGCACGTTGAGGTTCAGCGGGATCTTGTTTTCGAGCTCGGTGAGCCGGAACAGCGATTCCATCATCAGCGCCGGATCGACGTTCTTCGACTTCGGCTCGATCACGATGCGGACGTCTTCGGCCGATTCGTCCCTGATGTCGCCGACAAGCGGCAGCTTCTTCTGGTCGAGCAGCTCGGCGACCTTCTCGATCAGGCGCGACTTCTGCACCAGGAAGGGAATCTCGGTGACGACGACGACCCACGAGCCGCGCGCGCCCTCCTCCTGCTCCCACCGCGCGCGAACGCGGAACGAGCCGCGGCCGGTGGTGTAGGCTTCCGCAATCGCCTGCTTGGAATCGACGATGATGCCGCCGGTCGGGAAGTCCGGGCCCTTCACCCACTTCAGCAGCGCCTTGGATTTCGCATCGGGCTTCTCGATCAGATGCAGCGCGGCGTCGCAAAGCTCGGCGGCGTTGTGCGGCGGGATCGAGGTCGCCATGCCGACCGCGATGCCCTGCGCACCGTTGGCGAGCAGGTTCGGGAAGCCGCCGGGCAGCACGACGGGCTCTTTCGACTGGCCGTCGTAATTGGCGCGGAATTCGACGCCGTCCTCGTCGATGCCCTCGAGCAGAAGCCGCGCGACGTCGGTCATGCGCGCTTCGGTGTAGCGGTAGGCGGCGGGGTTATCGCCGTCGATATTGCCGAAATTGCCCTGGCCGTCGACCAGCGGGTAGCGCGAGGAGAAATCCTGCGCGAGGCGGACCATGGCATCGTAGATCGCCTGGTCGCCATGCGGATGGAACGAGCCCATCACGTCGCCGACGATCTTGGCGGACTTCTTGAAAGCCGTGCCCGGGTCGAGCCGGAGCAGGCGCATGCCGTAGAGGATGCGCCGATGGACCGGCTTCAGGCCGTCGCGCGCGTCCGGCAGCGCACGGTGCATGATGGTGGAGAGCGCATAGGCGAGATAGCGCTCTTCCAGCGCTTCCTGCAGCCGGACCTCGTGAATTTCGGCCGGTTCTTCCGGCGGAACGATTCGTTTTCCCATGCCGCCCGGTTAAACCGTGGAAGCGAATCGGGCAAGGATCGATTGTTCCCCGTGGAGCGGCCTAGTGACCGGCCCAGCCAGCCGTCACAGGCGGGGTCTTGGCCTGCCCCGGCGCCTGGGCCGGCGCCGGTGCGTTGGTCACACAACGGCGCGCGGCCTCGATCTCGGCCTCCGTCGCACCATGAGACCGCGCCCATGTCTCTGCGGCCGCAGCGGAATATTTGGCCACATAGTACCGGACCACGGTGCAGGAGGCCCGGCGAAACACGCCGGGTTGCGTCTCGCCGGCCATTGCATCAGGCGCGCACGCGAACAGCGCCGCGGACAAGGCGAATCCCCTGATCAACATGTGGGCTATCCCCATTGTGGAACCTGAGCGCCAATTCCAACGGCCCTGTTTTGGTTCCGGGGTCGCAGAACAGGGCTGAGTCCCGCTCCGCTCATGGCGAAGCCATCGTCGCCCTCGTCTGCTGCCGGATCAAGGCGTTGATAAAGCCTGCTCGCGCGTCGGAATGCCCTTGCCCGCGCGGCTCCAGCACGTGGCGCAGCAGGAACAAGCCGGTCAGCCGAAAGCCGTCCTGGAGATCCTGCTCGGTCAGGTCGCTCGCAGTCTCGCCATGACGCAGGAACGGCGGAAGGCGCAACAGCCGATCGTGCCACGGCTCACCGGCGCCGCGCGACACCGCGCCGCCGGATTTCGGCGAGACATAGATCAGGTCCGTGGTCTCGCCGGTGACGGCACAATTTTCCAGCGCCAGGCCGAAGCCGAGCTCGGCGAGCATCGCCAGCTCGAAATGGATGACGTGCACGGCGGCGCCGCCGATATCGTCGAAATCGTCGAGCGAGTGTTCGAGCAGCGAAAATATCTCCTCGTGTGGGTCGCGTTCCGGCAAGAGCCGCGCAATCGAGGCCAGATGGGTGACGCCATAGACGCCGTGCGAAGACGCCAGCAGCGTCGCCGCGCGCAGCTTCAGCCCCTCGATCGCATAGGTGCCGAGATGCTCGTCGAGACGCGCCCGCCAGACCGCACTGACGCTGTTGCCGGGCTGGAGCAGCGGCCGCAGCCGCGAGCTGGCGCCGCCGCGGACGAGGCCAAGATGCCGGCCATGCGCGCGCGTCAACAGCTCGACGATGGCGCTGGACTCGCCATGCCGCCGCACACCCAGCACGATGCCTTCGTCGGTCCATTCCATGTGGTGAAGCTTAGCGGATTCCGCCCTTCATTCGTAGGGCGGATTAGCCGAAGGCGTAACCCGCCAGATGGCCCGTGCGGCATCAAATTGGTAGATTACGCTCCGCCAACCCACCCTGCGCTACCGCGTGAGCCGCTAGGCGTTGAACCAGCCCTGCGCGTCGCCGCTGAACGAGAAATACAGTCCCATCGTGGTCAGCACGCAGGAGACGATTTCGATGGCGCTGTCGAGCTGCATGCCCTTCTCGCCGATGATCTGGCCGAGCGAGATCACCGACAGCACGAGGGCCGCCGCCAGCACCCAGCGCGGCCAGTTCTTGCGCCCATGCGCAGCCAGCCAGACGAAATAGACCAGCAGCAGGATCATCCCGCCGGCGAGCAGGGTCCCCGTCATGATCATCTGGTCGGTCATCTCGGCGTTGGGCGTACGGTCCTGCACCGCGACCGACAGGGCATCCAGCATCAACGATGCATAGAGAAGCGCTTCGAAGCGCCGGACGTTGCTGGGCACGCTCATCGGACACCGATCTTTTCTTGGTTATTCCTTGGGGAAGTCCAGGCCCATCTCGCGATAGCGATCGGGATCGTCGCCCCAGTTCTCGCGCACCTTGACGAAAAGAAACAGATGCACGGGCACATCGAGGATCTGCATCAGCTCCTTGCGCGAATCCGCGCCGATGGACTTGATGGTGGCGCCGCCCTTGCCGAGCACGATCTTGCGCTGGCTTTCGCGCTCGACGAAGATCGTCTGCTCGATGCGCACCGACTTGTCCTTGCGCTCCTCCCACTTGTCGGTTTCGACTGTGGACTGGTAGGGCAATTCCTGGTGCAGCTTCTGATAGATCTTCTCGCGCGTGATCTCGGCCGCCAGTTGCCGCATCGGCGCGTCCGACATCTGGTCCTCGGGATAGAGGAACGGCCCCGGCGGCACCATCTCCGAAAGCGTCGTGCGGATGTCGTCGACGCCGTCGCCCGAGATCGCCGCGATCATGAAGGTCCGCGCGAACTTCATGCGCTCGTTGGCGGCCTGCGCCAGCGCCAGGAGCTTCTCGCGCTGGACCAGGTCGACCTTGTTGATGACAAGGATCTTGTCTTGATTGACGCTCGCCGCCTTGGCGAGGATGGCCTCGGCCTCCTCGTCGATGCCGGTCTTGGCATCGAGCAGCACGCAGACGAGATCGGCATCATGCGCCCCGCTCCAGGCGGTCGAGACCATGGCGCGGTCGAGCCGGCGCTTGGGCAGGAAGATGCCGGGCGTGTCGACCAGGATGATCTGGGCATTGTTCTCGATCACGATGCCACGGATCAGCGCGCGCGTGGTCTGCACCTTGCGCGAGACGATCGTGACTTTGGCACCGACCAGCGCATTGACCAGCGTGGACTTGCCGACATTGGGCGCGCCGATCAGCGCAACGAAACCGCAGCGCGTCGCGGTGGGTGCCTCGCCGCTTGCTTCAGCCGTCATTGCTGCCGCCAACGCCTTCGCGTTCGATCATCACTGACGCCGCCACCTTCTCTGCCGCGCGCTTGCTGCCGCCGATGCCTTCGGCCGGGGCCAGTCCCGGCAGGTCCACCGCGACGCGGAACTGCGGATCGTGATGCGGGCCGGTGCGCTCGACCTCGCGATAAACAGGCGTCGGCAGCCCTTTGCCTTGCGCCCATTCCTGTAGAACGGTCTTGGGGTCGCGCAAAGGCCGGCGCGGCTTGTGCATGCGCTCGGTCCAGTTGCGCCTGACGAATTCCGCTGCCGCCGCATGGCCGCCGTCGAGGAAGATCGCTCCGATCACGGCCTCGCAGATGTCGCCGAGAATGGATTTGCGCAGGCGGGCATCGGCGCTTGAGCCGACCGAGCCCAGCTTGATGTCGTCCAGCAGGCCGAGCGATTTGGCGACGTCTGCGCAGCTCTCCTTGCGCACGAGCTCGGCAAGCCGCTTGGACAACTCGCCTTCGTCGGCATTCGGGAAGGCGTGATAGAGCATGTCGGACACGACGAGCCCGAGCACGTGGTCGCCGAGGAATTCCAGCCGCTGATAGCTGTCGCCGCGTTTGCGCCCGGACTTCAGCGCCGAGACATGCGTGATCGCCTGCATCAAGAGGTTCGGGTCGGTGAAGCTGTGACCGATACGCGCCTCGAGCGCCGCATTCGCATCCGTGCCCTTGGCCTTGCTGCTGCGCGTCCGCTTTTTCTTCGCGGGCGCCTTGGTTTCAGCAGTCTTGATTTCAGGAGTCTTGGCCGCAAGCGTCTTGGTTGCAGCTTCGCCCTCAGGAGCGGCTTGCGCCTCGGTCGGTTGGGTCGCGATATCCTTGGCTTCGTCTTTCATCGAACGATTTTGAAGAAACGATTCCAGCGCACCGCCCACGGCCAGCGCCAGAACATCCAGGCGTGCTCGCCTTCGGCGATGGAGAAGAAGATCATCTGGGCGCGGCCGATCAGGTTCTCCTGCGGCACATAGCCGACCTGGCCGAGGAAGCGGCTGTCGGTCGAGTTGTCGCGGTTGTCGCCCATCATGAAGAAGTGGCCGGGCGGCACGTTATAGACGTTGGTGTTGTCCATGTAGCCGTTGTCGGCGCAGTCCAGCGTCTCGTAGGACACGCCGTTCGGCAGCGTCTCCTTCCAGCGCTTCACCCGGGAGATGCCGCCGCCTTCGGAGCCGCAAGGGTCTTCCCCGACGAATTCGCTCATGCGCTGCCGCTCGACCGGGGTGTCGTTGATGTAGAGCAGACCATCCCTCATCTGGATGCGGTCGCCGGGAAGGCCGATCACGCGCTTGATGTAATCGGTGGAATCGTCCTTGGGCAGGCGAAACACGACGATGTCGCCGCGGTTGGGGTCCGAGCCCCAGATCCGCCCCGAGAACAGCGGAGGCGAGAACGGGATCGAATAGTGGCTGTAGCCGTAGGAATATTTCGAGACGAACAGATAGTCGCCAACCAGCAGCGTCGCCTTCATCGAGCCGGACGGGATGTTGAAGGGCTGGAACAGGAACGTGCGGATCACCAGCGCGATGAGCAGGGCATGGATCACGACCCGGATGGTTTCGCCGACGCCGCTCTCAGTTTTCGTTCCCGAAGTCACGCTCATTGCTCTCTCAATTCCGGCCGGCGGTCACAGAGCGCCCTCCTCCCGCGAACAGCCATCGGTTCGCGGCTCGAGGAGATTGTCCTGATTCTGATAGTGAGGGCCAATTCCGGCGTAAAGCCGAATTTACCCAGCCCGATTTGCGTCCGCGGACTTTTAGACGGTTGTCGGAGACCGCGCAATCAAGGAACGCATCAAAATTACATAAGACATTGGTATTTCAAACGAATTATGCGGCTCCACTGAATGGTCAGGGCTTGGCGAGCGGGACGGCGGAAATGATGACGAATGCCTGCGCGAGCGGCCAGTCGTCGGTGATCGAAACATCGATCCGCGCCTCGAACCCCTCCGGCGTGAGGGCCTGAAGCCGGGCCAGGGCGCCGCCGGTCAGCTGCATGGTCGGCCGCCCCCCCGGGAGGTTGACCACCCCCATGTCACGCCACCAGACACCGCGCCGGATCCCGGTCCCGAGCGCCTTGGAGCAGGCCTCCTTGGCGGCGAAGCGCTTGGCGTAGGTTGCCACCACCATCTTCTCGTTCTTGGCGCGCCGCTCCGCCTTCGCCCGCTCGGCCGCGGTGAAGATGCGGTCGAGGAAGCGCTCGCCGTGGCGCTCCATCACCTTGCCGACGCGGGTGATGTCGATCAGGTCGGAGCCGATACCGATGATCATGCCCGGCTCCGCCCGCGGTCCATCGCCGCCCGCATGCTGCGTACGGTCTCGGCCAGCCCGACGAACAGCGCCTCGCCGATCATGTAGTAGCCGATGTTGAGTTCCATGATCTCAGGCAGGGCCGCGATCGTCTCCGCCGTCGCATAGTCGAGCCCGTGTCCGGCATGGACCTCCAGCCCGGCAGCCTTGGCCAGCTTTGCCCCTGCCACGATCCGCCGCCATTCGGCCTCGGCCTTGTCGGTGTGGCCGTCGACGACGGCGTCGCACCAGGCGCCGGTGTGGATCTCGATCACCGGCGCGCGCAACCGCGCCGCCATCTCGATCTGCGCGGGATCGGCGGCGATGAACAGCGAGACCCGGATCCCGGCATCGTTCAGCCGCGCGATATAGGGCGCGAGCGCGTTGTGCTGGCCGACCACGTCCAATCCGCCCTCGGTCGTCACCTCCTGCCGGCGCTCCGGCACGAGGCAAACCGCATGCGGCCTGGTGGCGAGCGAGATGCGCATCATGTCGTCGGTCGCCGCCATCTCGAAGTTCAGCGGCTTGGAGATCTCGGCCTTCAGCCGCGCCATGTCCTCATCGCGGATGTGGCGGCGATCCTCACGCAAATGCGCGGTGATGCCGTCGGCGCCGGCCTCGATCGCAAGCAATGCGGCCCGCACCGGATCCGGATTGCGGCCGCCACGCGCGTTGCGCAGGGTCGCGACATGGTCGACATTGACGCCGAGGCGGAGCGGAGATGCGGGCATTTCAGGACTCGCGAGATCAGGGGGACTGTCGCCTCCGGGAGGCGCTATCCATTAACACGTTCGACGCGGGCGACGACGGCCTTGGCGCGCAACTGGGCCAGGATCGCGCTCAAATGCTTGAGGTCGTAGACTTCGAGATCGATCGTCGTCTCGGTGAAATCGGGTGAACGGCGCTGCATGCTGATGTTGTCGATGTTGCCATCGTGCTCGGCGATCACGGTCGCGATCTGGGCCAGCGCGCCCGGCTCGTTGACGTTCTCGACCTTGATGCGGGCCGGGAAGCGCTGCGGCGCGGAGTCCTCGATGTCCCAGCGCACATCCAGCCAGCGCTCCGGCTCCTCCTCGAAATCCTTCAGCGCCGGCGCCTGGATCGGGTAGATCGTGATGCCCTCGCCCGGCGTGACGATGCCGACGATGCGGTCGCCGGGTACGGCACCGCCGTTCGGCGCGAACTTCACCGGCAGGTCGGAATTGATGCCGCGGATCGGGATTGCGACCGGGCTGCGCGGCGGCTCCGACGATTTCTCCCTGAGCTTGGCAACGAGCCCCTTTTTGACGCCGTACCGCGCGATGCGCTCTTCCTTGTAGTCGGGATACATCGCGCGCGCGACGTTGGAGGCCTTGATCTCGCCACGGCCGACCGCCGCCATGACGTCGTCGATCGAGGTGCGCGCAAGCCGCGGCAATGCGCCCTTGAGCTTGTCGTCGGCATATTCGATCTTGGCGCGCTCGAACAGGCGCTCGACGATGCGCCGGCCGAGCCCCGCATATTGATCGCGCACGGCGGTGCGCGTGGCGCGCCGGATCGCGGCGCGTGCCTTGCCGGTGATCGCAAGGGTCTCCCAGGCCGACGGTGGCGCCGATTGCGCCTCCGAGGTCAGCACCTCGACCTCGTCGCCGTTCTGGAGCTCCGAGGACAGCGGGGCGAACTTGCCGTTGATCTTGCAGCCGACCGCGCTGTTGCCGACGTCGGTATGTACGGCATAGGCGAAGTCGATCACGTTGGCATGGCGCGGCAGCGCGATCAGCTTGCCCTTCGGGGTGAAGCAGAACACCTGGTCGTGGAACAGCTCGAGCTTGGTGTGCTCGAGGAATTCCTCGGGGTTGGCGCTCTCGGAGAGGATGCCGATGGTGTGGCGCAGCCAGGCGAACGCATTGGATTCGCGCTTGAGGAACTCGGTCGGCGAGCCCACGCCTTCCTTGTAGAACACATGCGCGGCGATGCCGCGCTCGGCGATCTGGTCCATCGCCTCGGTGCGGATCTGGAGCTCGACGCGCTGGTTGCCGGGACCGATCACCGTGGTGTGGATCGAGCGGTAGTCGTTCTGCTTGGGCGTCGAGATGTAGTCCTTGAAGCGCCCCGGCACGACCGGCCAGGTGGTGTGGACGATGCCGAGCGCGCGATAGCAGGCCTCGATGTCGTTGACGACGAGGCGAAAGCCGAAAATATCGGACAATTGCTCGAAGCCGACCGATTTGCGCTCCATCTTGGTCCAGATCGAGAATGGCTTCTTGCGGCGGCCATAGACCCGCGCGCCGAGGCCACGGTGGCGCAGATTGTTGGAGAGCTGGTCCTCGATCTCGCCGATCAGGTTGCGGTTGCGCTCGGCAAGCGCGTCGAGCCGTTGCATCACCACCGAATAGGCTTCGGGATCGAGGGTGCGGAAGGACAGATCCTCCAGCTCCTCGCGCATCTCCTGCATGCCCATGCGCCCCGCGAGCGGCGCATAGATGTCGAGCGTCTCCTCGGCAATGCGCCGGCGCGATTCCGTCGGCACGAAATCCAGCGTGCGCATGTTGTGCAGGCGGTCGGCGAGCTTGACCAGAAGCACACGGACATCGTCGGCAATGGCCAGCAACAATTTGCGCAGGTTCTCGGCCTGCTTGGCCTCCCGCGACACCAGCTCCAGCCGCTTCAGCTTGGTCAGCCCCTCGACCAGCGCGCCGATCTCGGGCCCGAAGATCTGGTCGATCTCGGCCCGCGTCGCCTCGGTGTCCTCGATCGTGTCGTGCAGCAGCGCGGCCACGATGGTGGCGTCGTCGAGCTTGAGGTCGGTGAGAATCGCCGCCACTTCGAGCGGGTGCGAGAAATACGGATCACCCGAGGCGCGAGTCTGCGACCCATGTGCCTTCATGGCGTAGACGTAGGCGCGGTTCAGCAGGTCTTCGTTGGTGTTGGGGTTGTAGGACCTGACGCGCTCAACGAGGTCATATTGACGCATCATCCGCGCGCGCGGCTTGGCCGGGCGCGCCACCGGCGCAGTCGGGGCCACGGCAACCGATTCGGTTGCGGCCTGCATCTGCGTGGATCTGCGGCGCCGATAAACCATGCCGTCCTGCCTTCAAACGAACCAGAGACGGCCCGTTGCACGTATCTTAGCTGCGAACCCGCGCGTGTCCGATCAATTCGGTGACAGGCCAGCGCGAGCCGAGAGCACTATGGTAACCACGAAAACGCCAACAAAAGCAAAGGCCCGAACAACGGTTCGGGCCTTGATAAGATCACAAGAGATCGATGATTGCGACGGGACGATCTACTCGTCCTCCTCCGGCTGCTCCTCGGGCGGCGCGAGGCCTTCGAGACCCTTCAGGAGTTCCTCTTCGGTCATGCGTTCGACGGCGACCTCGGTGTCGTCCGCATCGACGCTCGCGCCGGCGGAACCGATCAGCGGCACCGTATCGGGCTCGGGCTCGTCGACCTCGACGAACTTCTGGAGCGAGTGCACCAGCTCCTCGCGGAGGTCCTCCGGCGAGACGGTCGTCTCCGCAATTTCGCGCAAAGACACAACAGGGTTCTTGTCGTTATCGCGGTCAACCGTTAGTTGTGAACCGGACGAAATCATGCGGGCACGGTGGGCGGCCAGCAGGACCAGGTCAAACCGGTTGTCGACCTTGTCGATACAATCTTCTACGGTGACGCGAGCCATGGACTGTCGCTCCGTTGTGGGTGGGACGAAATATGTGGATGATCGGGGCTAGTTATAGGGGCCGGGGCGATTTCGCAAGGCCAATTTGTGATTTGGCCTCGCCAAACGGCTCTGCTACCCCCACATTGGGGCTGGGATGGGTGATTTGCCGGGCTGCCATCGAGGGCGGCGCCGGGCGTATGCGGGTCCGCCATAACTATACCTTGATTGCCCCGACTTCTCCGGATTTGCGGTTTCGACGGGTTTCGACGGCGCCTTAGACCAGCGCGGCTTGCTGCCGCCGCGCCAACAATAAACGATCAATCACGAACTCTACGCGAGCAAACTGAATGTCACTTTCTCCTACCAACAAGATCGCGCTCTTCATCGACGGGGCCAATCTCTACGCGACGGCGAAAACTCTGGGCTTCGACATCGATTACAAGCGCCTGCTGAAGGAGTTTCAGAGCCGCGGGACGTTGTTGCGGGCGTTCTACTACACCGCGATCATCGAGGATCAGGAATATTCCTCGATTCGCCCCTTGATCGATTGGCTGGACTACAACGGCTACACCGTCGTCACCAAGGCGACCAAGGAATTCATCGACGCCTCCGGACGCCGCAAGGTCAAGGGCAACATGGACATCGAGCTCGCCGTGGATGCCATGGAGCTCGCCGAGCACATCGACCAGATGGTGCTGTTCTCGGGCGACGGCGACTTCCGCTCCCTGGTCGAGGCCGTCCAGCGCCGCGGCGTGCGGGTCACCGTGATCTCCACCATCGCCAGCCAGCCGCCGATGATCGCCGACGAACTGCGCCGCCAGGCCGATGTCTTCACCGACCTCGTCGAGCTGCAATCCAAGCTCGGCCGCGACCCGTCCGAACGCCCCGCCCCGCGTGACCGCGGCGAGCGCGAGGGACGCCACCACGCCCCGCAATTCCTCCAGCGCGCAACCACGATGGCGCCGAGGGGCGATGACGACTTCGAGGAGTGAGGCAGCCCGGTCAAGCCGCCAGCCTTCCACCGTCGTTCCCGACCATGACTGCCCGCTTTGTCCGCGCCTGGTCGCCTTTCGCGAGGCGAACCGTGCGCGCGAGCCGTTGTGGCACAATGCACCGGTTGCCCCGTTCGGCGACATCCGCGCGCGTCTCCTGATCGTCGGCCTCGCGCCCGGGATGCAGGGCGCCAACCGCACCGGTCGCCCCTTCACCGGCGACTATGCCGGTGATCTCCTCTACGCGACGCTGCTCGAATATGGCTTTGCCAGGGGTACCTATCAGGCCCGCCCCGACGACGGCCTGAAACTGGTCGACTGCCGGATCGCCAATGCCGTGCATTGCGTGCCTCCGCAGAACAAGCCGCTTCCGGTCGAGATCACCACCTGCCGCCAGTTTCTCATCGCGAATCTCGAGACGATGCCGAAGCTGCGCGCGATCGTCGCGCTCGGGCGGATTGCGCACGACAGCGTGCTCAAGCCGCTCAAGCTGAAGGCCTCCCAGGCCCCCTTCGGTCACGGCGCAGTGCATCAGGCCGGCGCGTTCAGGCTCTACGACAGCTATCACTGCTCCCGCTACAACACGAACACCGGCGTGCTGACGCCGGACATGTTCCGATCCGTGTTCGCGAAGGTGAAGGCCGACCTCGATTAGGTCTTACTTGACCGGATTGGCCTTCAGCCAGTCGAGCACGTCGCCGGCGTTCCGGTCCGGCGGGAACACCGGATAGAACACGTGCGTGATCCTGGCATCGTCGATGATCAGCGCAAGGCGCTTGATCAGCGTCAGGCCCGCAACCTCCATCGTCGGCAGCTTCAGCGCGCGCGTCAGCGCCAGCTTCTCGTCTGACAGCACCGGGAATGGCAGGTGCAGCCGCGAGGCCATCTCGATCTGGTAGTCGTTGCTCTGGGTCGACAGGCCGAACACGTGCGAGGCGCCGGCCGCCTTCAGCTCGGCGAACAGATCGCGGAACGCGCAGGTCTGCGGCGTGCAACCGCGTGCGCCCGGGATCATGTCCCAATCGTCAACCAGCGCGATCTTGCCGGGCTCGCCGGTGCGCGGATAGGCGAACACCACGGTGCGGCCTCGCAGCGCCAACAGCGTGACCGACCTGTCGTCGGTCGCGAGCAGCCCGATCGGCGGCAGCGTCATGCCCTTGAGATGCGCGGCGCCGCCGTCGTCGGTCGGCGCGGGAATCTTGCTCCAATCGACCTCGAGCAGGTTCCTCTGGGTCATTCCGCTACCCCCTCGCCCGCATCAGGCGGCCCTTCTCCCGGCTCCAGTCGCGCTTCTTCTCGGACTCACGCTTGTCGTGCAGCTTCTTGCCCTTTGCAACCGCCAGCTGCAGCTTCGCCCGGCCGCGCTCGTTAAAGTAGAGCTTCAGCGGGATTAGCGTCATGCCCTCGCGGTCGACTGCGCCCATCAGCTTGTTGATCTGCCGGCGATGCAGCAACAGCTTTCGTGGCCGCTTGGGCTCGTGGTTGAAACGGTTGCCTTGAAGATATTCGGGGATGGTGGCGTTGATCAGCCAGATCTCGCCGTCCTTGGAATCGGCATAGGATTCCGCGATCGTGCTCTTGCCGTTGCGGATCGACTTGACCTCGGTGCCGGTCAGCGCAATGCCAGCCTCGATCGTATCCTCGATGGCATAGTTGAAGCGAGCCTTGCGATTCTCCGCCATGACCTTGATCGGACGTTCGTTCTTATCGGCCATGGAAAACAAACCTGATCGAGATGCGCACGTAAGCTAACAGTTTGGATGAAGCGTGCGCGTCACTTCTTGAGGAGATCGCGGATCTCCGTCAGCAGCACGACCTCCTCCGACGGCTTCGCCGGTTCCGCGGGCTTGGTCTCTTCCTTCCGCTTCAGCGTGTTCATGGCGCGGATCACCAGGAACAGCACGAAGGCGATGATGATGAAGTTGATCGTGAGCGTCAGGAAGCTGCCGTAAGCGAGGACTGCGCCTTGCTTTTTCGCATCCGCTAAGTTGGTGGCGGTCACCGCCTTGGACAAGGGGGCGAAGTAGTTCGAGAAGTCGAGGCCGCCGGTCGCAGCGCCAATGATCGGCATGATGATGTCACCGACCAGCGACGTGACGATGGCGCCGAAGGCCGCGCCGATGATGACGCCGACCGCGAGGTCGACGACATTGCCTTTCATGGCGAACTCGCGGAATTCCTTCAGCATCCGCGTGCCCTTTTCCTCGACGCTCATGAACGGCCCCCCCGATTGACTAGCTCATCAGTTGATCAGTCCGGCGTGCACCATGGCACTGCGCACGGCAACGCGCGTCGGCTCCGAGACCGGCACCATCGGCAGCCGCAGCGTCTCGTCCAGCTTGCCGAGCAGCGACATCGCGTACTTGATCGGCGCCGGATTGCTCTCGATGAAGAGGTTGTTGTGCAGCGGCATCAGCTTGTCGTGGATCGCGAGCGCCGCCTTGGTGTCGCCCTTCGCCCAGGCAGCCTGAAACTCCGAGCACAGGCGCGGCGCGACGTTCGAGGTCACCGAGATGCAGCCGTGACCGCCATGGGCCATGTAGCCGAGGATGGTCGCGTCCTCGCCGGAGAGCTGGTTGAAGTCCTCGCCCATCGCCGCGCGCTGCTGCGAGACGCGGACCATGCTGGCGGTGGCGTCCTTGACGCCGGCGATGTTCTTCAGCTCCCACAGCCGCTTCATGGTGTCGACCGACATGTCGATCACCGAGCGCGGCGGGATGTTGTAGATGATGATGGGAATCCCGATCGCGTCGTTGATCGCCTTGAAGTGCTGGTACATGCCTTCTTGCGTCGGCTTGTTGTAGTAGGGCGTCACGACCAGCACGGCGTCCGCGCCCGCCTTCTCGGCGTGCTGGGCGAGCTCGATCGCCTCCTTGGTCGAGTTGGACCCGGCACCGGCGACGACGGGCACGCGGCCCTTGGCTTCAGCGATGCACCATTCGACGACCTTCTTGTGCTCGTCATGGCTGAGCGTCGGGCTCTCGCCGGTGGTGCCGACCGGGACCAGGCCATTGGTGCCTTCAGAGATCTGCCAATTGACCAGGGAGCGGAACGCCGCCTCGTCCAGCGAGCCGTTCTTGAACGGGGTGACCAAGGCGGTGAACGACCCCCGGAATTTCGTCTTGGCTGCCATGGACTTCCTCCGTACGCGGCGATCTCTCGAGCAAGCCCCCTTCATATCGGGTCTGTCCCTTCGGTAAAAGGGCCGCTGCCGTGTGACGCACCGTTTAGGCCGCGATTTTGCCGCGGTGATGGTGCAAATCGGCCCGAGGTAAGCGGCTGTTGGTATTTTGTCCGCATATTCAATCAAATACAGCTAGATCCTAGCCACTTGACTGATTCGGGGCGACGAAACGCCGTGACCTCCCTTTCTCGTGCCGCATGGCGATCCCTAGGCCTGGTCGCATGCCTGATGGCAGGGCTGTCGGTCGGCTGTGCTGCGCTGGCCAAATCCAACGAGACAGCCGCAGACGAGGCCAAGACCCCCGCTAAGCCGGCCGCCAAGGACCATTCCAAGGGAACCGGCAAGGAAACATCCAAAGACACGTCCACCGCCAAGGGCGCCAGCAAGGGTGCGGCCAGCGCCCCGGCCAAGGATGCCGCGAAGAAACCTGCCAAGGACGCCGGCAAGGACACTGGCAAGGACGCGGGCAAGGAATCCCCGAAGGACAAGCCCAAGCCGGCGACAGCAGCGAAGCCGGCGGCAGTAGCGCAGCCGGCCGCAGCACCGAAGCCCGCGGCGGTGTCCAAGCCTGCGGCCCCCGCGCCAAAGCCGCACCCGGCCGCCGGTACTTCGGCGCCCAAGACTGCACCCGCCGCCCCTTCGACGGCCACCGTCAGACCAACCGCCCCGGCCCCCGCCAAACCCCTCGCAGCTCCGGTGCTGGCTCCTGCGACCCGACAGCATGCAGCGCCGCGCAAGCCGGTCATCCCGGCCGCGGTCGCGGCGACATCGTCGACGTCGCAGGCCGACAAGGACACGCTCGAAAACGTCATCGAGCTCGTGCGCAAGCGCAAGGCGGCCGACGCCACCAGCTATGCGGCCTCGATCTCCGATCCCGTCGCGCGAAAGCTCGCGGAGTGGATCATCCTGCGCAGCGAGGACAATGGCGCGACGGTAGAGCGCTATCGGGCCTTCATCTCCGCCAATCCGAGCTGGCCGTCGCAAACTTTCCTGCGCCGGCGCCTCGAGGCTGCGATGTGGGACGATCGGCGCGATGATTCCGTTGCGTGGTCGTGGTTCGAGAACGAGTCTCCGATCTCCGCCAAGGGTCGCTTCACGCTTGCCAAGGCGATGCTGGCGCGCGGCGACCGGGCCAATGCCGAGCGTCTGGTGCGCGAGGCCTGGCGCAGCGATCCGATGTCGGAAGACACGGAGAACAACGCGCTCGACCAGTTCGGCGCCTTGCTGACGCCAGGCGATCAGAAGGCACGGATGGACACCCTGCTCTATGGCAGCGAGAACGAGGCTGCGCTTCGCGCCGCAAAGCGCCTCGGCGCTGGCTATGTCGCGCTGGCCAAGGCCCGCATCGCCGCCGTCAAGAAGGCGCCGAACGCACGCGCGCTGCTCGACGCGGTGCCGCGCGAGCTGCACAACGATCCCGGCTTCATGTTCAGCAAGATCCAGCTGCTGCGCCGCGAGGAGAAATTCGCCGAAGCCGCGCAGCTTATGCTGTCGGCACCGAAGGATCCGGGCCGGCTCTACAATCTCGACGAATGGTGGATCGAGCGCCGTCTTCTGGCGCGCAAGATGATCGACACCGAGGAATTCCGCAGCGCCTATCTGATCGCGCGCGACGCCGCGCTGCCCTCGCGCGACATCTACAAGACCGAGCAGGAGTTCACCGCCGGGTGGATCGCGCTCCGCTTCCTCAGCGACCCCGCCGCCGCCGCGCAGCATTTCGCCCGCATCGGGGTCGGCAGCGTCAATCCGACCGCGCTGGCGCGCGCCGGTTATTGGCAGGGCCGCGCCGCTGAAGCCATGGGTCGCCAGCAGGAGGCGCGCAACGCGTACGCCCGCGCCGCCGAGCAGTCGACCAGCTATTACGGCCAGCTCGCGCGCGCAAAGCTCGGCCTGCCCCAGATCGAGCTCAACAGCCAGCCGCGTGGCCGCGGCGCCGAACGGCTGGAGATCGTGCGCGCCGCGCAGCTGCTCTACGAGCTCGACGAGCGGGAAATGGCCGTGCCGATGCTCGCCGACATGGGCGAGAACGGCGATCCCGAGGCGCTTGCCGGTCTCGGCGAGCTGACCCAGCGCTACAGCGACGCGCGCGGCATGCTGCTGCTCGGCAAGTCCGCGCTCAACCGCGGCCTGCCGTTCGACTTCTACGCTTACCCCATCAACGGCATTCCGCAGTTCACGCCCATCGGGCCCGAGGTCGAGCGCAGCATCATCTATGCGATCGCGCGGCAGGAAAGCGCGTTCAATCCGTCGGTGGTCTCGCCGGCGCAGGCCTATGGGCTGATGCAGGTGACGCCTGACGCCGCCCGCTACGTCTGCAAGCGTCACGGCGCGACCTACGATCTGTCCCGGCTGAAGAACGATTCGGTCTACAACGCCACGCTCGGCTCGGCCGAGCTCGGCGGACTGCTCGAGGATTATCGCGGCTCCTACATCATGACGTTTGCCGCCTACAATGCCGGCCGCGGCAGCGTGAAGAAGTGGGTCGACCGATATGGCGATCCGCGCGATCCGAAGGTCGACGCGGTCGACTGGGTCGAGCTGATTCCGTTCTCCGAGACGCGCAACTACGTGCAGCGGATCATGGAGAACCTTCAGGTCTACCGCGCCCGCTTCGGCGGCGGCACGCGGTTGCAGATCGAGGCTGATTTGCGCCGCGGCGCCGTCAACCTGCAATAGCGGCATTCTCGTACGATATGCTGCCGGGGGCATCGGCAGCGAGCGATGCCGGCAGGCCTTGTGCGTCCGACTGCATCCGGAGCTGTGAGGCGGCGCTCAGGCGCTCCCTCTGCGACGCAGGGCAGTCGCATATGATCCTGGCGGCGGCCCGAGCCGACAATTCTGCAGAATGCGGCAGCGAACTCCCCAGGGGCCCCATAACGCATTGCTTCTATTGCGCTTTCGAGACGGTTCCGCGTGCCCTGGGGTTGCGCAGATTTGGCCCCTGGGCAAGGGCACGGTCTGACGGGTTTTGGCGCGATCGAAATTAACAAGGAAACTCAAGGAGAAGGCGAGCCCCCCTCCGCGACGTTCTATTTGCTTTGCGCAAGCGCCATGCCGGCAACGCCTTGGGAGGCAGCGAACACTCAGAGACCTTGGACCGGGCCGGCAGATGAACTGGCGCGGATAGCAGCCCCGCGGATTAGCCCTCACCTCCGCCAGCGCAGGATTTCCCAGTAAATTCAATTTATTACGCGAGAAGTCCGGCCTTCACGCGTGAAACCATCGCGCCCCTGCGCGCCAGACCTTCGACCTCCGCGTCCGTTCTCTCAACGTTCCGTTCGCGCCCCAAGGGCAAACCGCTTCGTTTTCAAAATCGCTGGGAATATTCGAGCAAAAACACGCGCTTCCAAATTGACCCGCCCGAGTAATTAGATGCATAAGGCTCGCACCGGAGAGGTGGCCGAGTGGCTGAAGGCAACGCTTTGCTAAAGCGTCATACGGTCTCAAGCTGTATCGAGGGTTCGAATCCCTCCCTCTCCGCCACCCAGCAGCAGAATCAGCCAAGGCCTGCGTGTTCTGTCGCTTGAATGCGCAAGCAAAAGTCTGGCGCGAGGATCGGCGCCGAGCCCGGCCCGACTCGCCATCATCTTAATATATGTGTCTGCTGCTGGCGGCCCGACCGCCAGATCCGCCAATACGAGGGCGAGATCAGCACCGCTTCGCCAGCCCAGACGTTGAACCAGACGCCGGATCTGCGCCGGCATGGAAACGTCCAGGGCAAGATACCGGTCTTGTGCAGCCGTCCGAGCTCCAGATCGCAGTCGTCGGGCGCGATCTGAATCGGCAGCCATTGGCCCATGCCTGGGCCGGTCTTGTCGGGAGCGCTCATGCCTCGCTGGTCTAGGACCGGCACGACGCAAGAACTTTGATTCTGCGCAACGAGCTTGCCCCGTAAGAACACGGGGCCGGATGCGATTGTCAGCTCAGTGGGCGGAAGCCCACGCCCTCGCCTCGCGCTGCGCGGCCGAGATCTCGGCCTCCGACATCTGCCCGGCGACTTCCTGGCGCAGCGCGACGGCATCCTTACGGCCCTTCAGAGCGGCGAGGTTGAACCATTTGTGCGCGGCGACGAGATCGACGAGGCCGGAGCGACCGCTCGCCCAGTAGATTCCGCGTTCGAACAGCACGTCCGAGAGCGCGCTTGCGTCGATCGGCGTCGCCGTCTCCAGATCGAAAGTACCCTGAAACATGTCGCATCCCCTTTTTTCTTATGCCGACTCGTCCCCCCGAGCGCGGCTCCCGTCCAAATCGTGTTCAACTCATCCCCATGCCGTTTGCCGGCTTGTTGGAGGCGATGATGGCGGGCAAATTTGAATGGCAGTTTAAGTATCGCGATGAAGCAGACGTAAACGCGGGCGCTCGGCGCCGGGGCACCGAATGCAGAAAGTCGCTGATTTGCAGGCACTTCTGCGGTTCGTCAGATTCGGTTTACCCTGGGATTTCAGGACATCGATAACCATCGCGCGCAGTCGGATGCCCGGCCGTGGCGTTTCGCATGCCGCTCATCGTCGTCACCCGCGCAGGCGGGGCGGCCCGGTCTTTCAGAAACAGCAGCCATCCACGCCAGGCCATGACGTGTTGGATCGCGCCGCCGCCACGCGATGACACCGTGATGGAGATGCAGCGGGAAAGCAGCGTCAACAAACCGTCGCCCGCGTCTGCCCAATGACAGAAGCAGAGACGTCGGCGCGGCGACGTCACGGTCAGATCAGCAATGTGGGGGAAAGGAATGCCGGCAATACCCCGGCCTCAGGAGAACGAGGGCGTCGGCGAACACGTCAGGACCAGATTTCACACGGGCCCGAAGGCCGCTTGTGAAATTGCGGAGCCCCTTTCGGAGAGCCGCACCGAACGAAGAAAGCTTGTTTCTTCTGCCGGACCGCGAAGAGCGATCCGACCGTTGACCTGATGTCTCGCCGACACCCTCTATCGTCGACCAGAACCTCTAGGAGGCGCTGATGACGTGCCGGTTACTGGAGCCGGCAACTTCAGAAGCGAAGTTACTTCTTCTTCTTCGCGACCTTGCGGGTCTTCTTCGCAGTCTTCTTCACTGCGCTCTTCGCCTTCTTCGCCTTCTTCGCTTTCTTGGCCATGTTGCCCTCCGATGTGTGAGATGGCTTTAATCGCTGCGTGCACTCGGGGATCGAATGCACTTCATCCCGAATACACCAACACGAAGAAAAAAACAGCGTCTCGCTTAAAGAAGTGTTGACGACGCAACGCGCGTGCGCTTGGCGAGCGCGATGCAAGCGCACCAGATGAGGCATGCCCGCGATCGCGCAAGGTGAGCGCATCGTCGGTGTTTGCGAGCGATGCGATTGCAGAAAAACACTATGCAGCAAGTATTTTCCTGCACGCGCGCATCGCGGATGATCGACGTGCGTACCTGCATCGCAGATCGCGCGATCGCCGCGCAAAGGCGTTTCGCGGACTCTGAGTCGCGATTTTTGGCAACGAAAATATTTTCATGATTAACGGCCCGAGCGCTCGTCGGAGCAGCGCTAGCCGCCGTTTTGCACGAATCGCGTGGCGCCGATTCGGTCGCTGCGTCGGTGTCGATCAGGATGAAGTCTGCCGTTCGAGACTGCGCGCGAGCGTCGCACCGGAGCCAATGCGAGGTGACGATGCGTGCTCGTCACCCCGTTCGAACGCGTGAGATCAGACGCCGAGCTTGGACTTGAGCAGCTCGTTGACGCTCTGCGGGTTGGCCTTGCCGCCGGACGCCTTCATCACCTGGCCGACGAACCAGCCGAGCGACTGCGGCTTGTCCTTGACCTGCGCGGCCTTGTCGGGATTGGCCGCGATGATGTCGTCGACGACTTTTTCGATCGCCGAAAGGTCGGTGACCTGCTTCATGCCGCGGCTTTCCACCAGCGCGCGGGGATCGCCGCCCTCCTGCCAGACGATCTCGAACAGATCCTTGGCGATCTTGCCCGAGATCGTGCCCTCGCCGATCAGGTCGATGATCGCAGCGAGCTGCTCGGCGTTGACCGGAGAGCCCGTAATATCCCCGCCTTCCTTGTTGAGACGGCCGAACAGCTCGTTGATCACCCAGTTCGCCGCCACCTTGCCGTCGCGGGCGCGGTCGGCGAGCCTTTCGAGCACGGTCTCGTAGAACACCGCGCTCTCACGCTCGGCGACCAGCACGCTCGCGTCATAGGCCGACAGGCCGAAATCCGCGACGAAGCGCGTCTTCTTCTGGTCCGGCAATTCCGGGAGCTCAGCCTTCAATGCGTCGACGAAGCTTTGCGAGAACTCCAGCGGCAGCAGGTCCGGGTCGGGGAAGTAGCGGTAATCATGCGCCTCTTCCTTCGACCGCATCGACCGCGTCTCGCCCTTGTTGGGATCGTAGAGCCGCGTCTCCTGGTCGATCGCTCCGCCATCCTCGAGGATCTCGATCTGACGCCGGGCTTCGTACTCGATCGCCTGGCCGATGAAGTTGATCGAGTTCATGTTCTTGATCTCGCAGCGGGTGCCAAGCGGCGCGCCCGGCTTGCGCACCGAGACGTTGACGTCGGCGCGCAAGGATCCCTTCTCCATGTCGCCGTCGCAGGTGCCGAGATAGCGCAGGATCGAGCGCAGCTTGGTTACATAGGCCTTGGCCTGCTCGGCATCGCGGATGTCGGGTTTGGAGACGATCTCCATCAACGCCACGCCGGAGCGGTTGAGATCGACATTGGACATCGTCGGCGACCGGTCGTGCAGCAACTTGCCGGCGTCCTGTTCCAGATGCAGCCGCTCGATGCCGATGGCGACGCTGCGGCCGCCGTCGAGTTCGACCTGTACCTCGCCCTCGCCCACGACGGGCGACTTGTACTGACTGATCTGGTAGCCCTGCGGCAGATCCGGATAGAAATAGTTCTTGCGGTCGAACACCGAGCGCAGATTGATCTTCGCGTTGAGACCGAGCCCGGTCCTGACAGCCTGCCTGACGCACTCCTCGTTGATGACGGGCAGCATGCCCGGCATCGCGGCGTCCACCAGCGACACGTGGCTGTTCGGCTCGCCGCCGAACGCGGTCGATGCGCCGGAGAACAGCTTCGAGTTCGAGGTCACCTGGGCATGGATCTCCATGCCGATGACCATCTCCCAGTCACCGGTAGTGCCCTTGAGAAGCTTGTGCGTGGCCGTGCTCATGTCTTGCTCCCGAGCAGAGTGACAGCGATCCGCTCCCACTCCGCTTCCAATGAATCCTTAGCCGCTGCCTGGCCGGCCCGGCGGTACCAGTAGCCGGCATTACCGAGATCGCCTTCGACGCGGTGCAGATAGGCATGCACCCAGGCCGCCTCACGGCTACTCTCGTCCTGGACGATCTTGTGCGCGCGGTCCCAGTCGCCCTTCGCCGCCCACCAGAGGCCGGCGAGCGGCGCGTTCAGATCCGGCGCAGGCGCCGCGCCGTCGAGGCTCGCGATGAAATCAGCGGCATTCACCACCACCTCGCGGGCGTGAAGCGGCCGGCGGCCAGCTCGATCACCTCGCCGAGCGAGAACAGCGTCTCCTCGTCGAAGGGCCGTCCGATCAGCTGCAGGCCGAGCGGCAGGCCTTGCACATCCTTGCCGGCGGGCACGGCGATGCCCGGCAGCCCCGCCATGTTCACGGTCACCGTGAAGATGTCGTTGAGATACATCTCGACGGGATCGGCACCGCCCTTCTCACCGATGCCGAAGGCGGCCGAGGGCGTCGCCGGCGTGAGGATGGCATCCACGCCCTTGGCAAAGCAGTCCTCGAAATCCTTCTTGATCAGCGTGCGCACCTTCTGGGCGCGCAAATAGTATGCGTCGTAATAGCCGGCCGACAGCACATAGGTGCCGATCATGACGCGGCGCTTCACCTCGGCACCGAAGCCTTCGGCGCGGGTGTTCTCGTACTGCTCGATGATGTTCTTGGCCGACTCGCGCAGGCCGTAGCGGACACCATCATAGCGCGCGAGGTTGGAGGAGGCCTCCGCAGGCGCCACGATGTAATAAGCCGGCAGCGCGTATTTCGTGTGCGGCAGCGACACCTCGACGAGCTCGGCGCCGGCCGCCTTCAGCCAGGCCGCGCCCTCGCTCCAAAGCTTCTCGATCTCGGCCGGCATACCGTCGAGGCGGTACTCCTTGGGAATGCCGATCCTGATGCCCTTCACGGACTTGCCGATCGCGGCCTCGTAGTCAGGCACGGGCATGTCGACGGAAGTCGTGTCCTTTGGATCGTGCCCGGCCATCGAGCGCAGCAGCATCGCGGCATCGCGCACGCTGCGTGCGATCGGACCTGCCTGGTCGAGCGAGGAGGCAAAGGCGACGATGCCCCAGCGCGAGCAGCGGCCGTAGGTCGGCTTGATGCCGACGGTCGCGGTGAATGCCGCCGGCTGGCGGATCGAGCCGCCGGTATCGGTCGCGGTCGCGCCCATGCACAGCAGCGCGGCCACGGCCGAGGCCGAGCCGCCGGACGAGCCGCCCGGCACCAGCGTCGTGTTGCTTCCCTCGCGCCGCCAGGGATTGCCGACGGGGCCGAAGCACGAGGTCTCGTTCGCCGAGCCCATCGCGAATTCGTCATTGTTGAGCTTGCCGAGCATCACCGCGCCGTCCCGCCAGAGCTGCGAGGTGACGGTGGACTCGTAGGTCGGCACGAAATTGCCGAGGATTTTCGAGCACGCCGTGGTGCGCACGCCCTTGGTCGCGAACAAATCCTTGATGCCGAGCGGAATGCCGGCAAGCGGACCGCCCTCACCCTTGGCGATCTTCTCGTCGACGGCCTTCGCCATGGCGCGCGCCTGATCCGGCGTCTCCATCACGAAGGCATTGAGCACGCGCGCAGCTTCGATCGCGGAAAGATGCGCGTCGGTCAGCTCGAGGGACGTGAAAGTCTTGTCGGCGAGACCCTTGCGGGCCTCGGCGAGCGTCAGCGATGTCAAATCGGTCATTTATTGATCGGGCTGCAGAAGAACGGAGACAGGGTCTTGTCGTTGGCCGGGTCGTCTTTTTTGGCGGCCGCATTCGCGGCGGCCTCGAGCTCGTCGAGCACGGCATTGACGGCGACGTTGGGATCGGCAGCCTTGCCCTGCCGCTCCATCTTATCGAGGTAGTTCATGTAGGCCTGATAGGCCTTCTCATCGTCGCAAAGCAAACACATCGGACAGCGTCCTGAATTGAATTACTCGACCACCTTCGGCACCAAGAAGAAGTGTCCTTCGGTCGCGGGCGCGTTGGCAACGATATCGTCGGCGATCTCGCCGTCATTGACCACGTCTTGCCGCTTCTTCATCTGCATCGGGGTGACCGATGTCATCGGCTCCACGCCCTCGACGTTGACCTCCGAGAGCTGCTCGACGAAGGCGAGCATGGCGTTGAGCTCGCCCTGCAGATGCGGGACCTCGCCCTCGGAAACCGCAATACGCGCCAGATGCGCGATGCGGCGGACGGTAGCGGCGTCGACGGACATTATATAAGGCCTCTCACGGCAAAACCTATGTGCCGTATAGCAGAGGCCGGTTTTGCGCCGCAACCGGCGCTTCCCACCTATCCTGCGAGGGCCTTCAGGCGGTCCAGCGCCGATTTGGCGAGATCCCGGGTCAATTCGGCCGCAGAGACCTCGCGGCCGAGGGCCACGGCCTGGCCTGCCCAGAGATTGGTGAAATCCACCCTGCCCTGCTTTTCGGCAGCCGCCTTGAGCGGCCCCAGCGCGGTCGCGGCATGGGGAAAGGGCGGCGCGTCCGGCGAGACGGGGCCGGCCTCGCGCATCAGGCGGTTCTGCACCCCGCGCGCCGGACGGCCGGTCATGACATTGGTGATGACGGTGGAATCGTCCCGCGCCTCGGCGAGCACCTTGCGGCCGCCCGCGCTGACCTTGGACTCCGGACAGCGCAGATACGCGCTGCCGATCTGCACGCCGGCGGCGCCGAGCGCAAAGGCGGCTGCGATGCCACGCCCGTCGGCGATGCCACCGGCCGCGATCACCGGCACCTTCACGGCATCGACGACCTGCGGCACCAGGGCGAAAGTGCCGGGCTGTTCGGCGATCGTGTCGGTCAGGAACATGCCGCGATGGCCGCCCGCCTCCGCGCCCTGCGCAATCACCGCGTCGACGCCGTGCTGCTCGAGCCATTCCGCTTCCTTCACCGTGGTAGCCGACGAGATGACACGGCAGCCGGCTGCCTTGACCCGCTTGAGCAGCCCCGCGTCAGGCAGGCCGAAATGGAAGCTGACGACTTCCGGCTTCAGTTCCTCGACGACCTCGCAGAAGGCAGCGTCGAACGGTGCACGGTTGGCCGCGGCGATCGGCGCCGCCGGATCGAGACCATGCTCGCTGTAATAGCCGGTGAGCCGCTGCTTCCAGCGCGCCTCCGCCTCGGCCGTCAGCTCGACCGGCGTGTGGCAGAAGAAGTTGATGTTGACCGGCGCCTTCACGCGCTGGCGGATGAGACCGACCTGCTCGCGCGCCTTCTCCGCCGAGATCATCGCGCAGGGCAGCGAGCCCAGCGCTCCGCCTTGCGCCGCCGCAATCACCAGCTCGGCGTCCATCACACCGGCCATCGGCGCCAGCACGATCGGGAATTCGGTCTTGAAAAGGTCGATCAGTCGACGGTCAGGCCACATGGTTGTTCTCTTTCGCTCTTCCCCTCTCCCCTTGCGGGAGAGGGTGGCTCACCGCAATAGCGGCGAGACGGGTGAGGGGTTTGCATCTGCGGGAGCAGACCTCTCAGATTGGATTCATTCTCGGCGGATAGAACCCCTCATCCGGCGCTGCGCGCCACCTTCTCCCGCAAAGGGAGAAGGAAGAACACCTCCCGCCGAATTGCGTCTTCCTTCCAGCAACTGCTCCGCTTCAATCGCAATCCGCTCGACGATCTCGGCTGCGGATGGAATATCATGGATCAGTCCGACCGCCTCCCCTGCGATCACCGCCGCGACGTCGAAATTGCCGGCGGCCTTGGCCGCCGCATACTCGGCCGCGACTGCGGCGACATTCTGCATCAGCTCGACCTCACGCCCGATCCAGCGCCGGGCATGATCGTTGACCAGGCATCGCCCGGTGAACGGCGACGGCCAGACATTGTTGCGGGAGAGATCGAAGATGATGCCGCGCACGGTCGAGCCGCTGCTTGCCGCGCAGATGCGCCGCTTGGCTTCCTCCGCGCCATCGGCCTCCTGGCTCGCGTAGAAGCGCGTACCGAGCAGCACACCGCTCGCGCCCAGCATCATCATGGCGGCAAGCCCGCGTCCGTCGGCGATGCCTCCGGCCGCCACCACCGGCACGCGACCCGCGGCAAGGTCGACGATCGCAGGCAAGAGATCGATGGTGGTGCGCGAGGCGCCGTGCCCACCCGCCTCCGTTCCCTGCGCGATCAGGATGTCAGCGCCGGCATCGAGCGCCTGCCGTGCCATCGCTTCGTCCTGCGCCTGGCAGATCAGTTGTGCACCGGCTGACTTGATCCTTGGCGCGAACGGCGCGGGATCGCCGAACGACAACATGATCGCGGATGGCCTCGCGGCGAGCGCGATGTCGAGCAGCTCGGGTCGCTTGGCGAGGCTCCAGGTAATGAACCCGATCCCGAACGGTGCCGACGATCCGGCGAGCTTCGCAGTCTCCTGCTCCAGCCACGCCCTCTCGCCATAACCGCCGCCCAGAATGCCAAACCCTCCAGCGCCGCTCACGGCCGTCACCAGACGGCTGCCGGCGATGACATCCATCGGCGCCAGCAAAACAGGATGCCTGATCTCCAGCAGCCTCGTCAGCGACGTTGCAATGGGCATGACTCCTCCTCGATCTGGACAGCGAGGGTAAGCGCGAATATCATTCTCTAAAATTGAATTCTTGCGAACGCTGCCATCTCAAAAGAGAAACGGCCATGGAACTCAGCGATCTCCAGACCTTTGCTGCGGTCGCCCGCGCCGGCGGTATCACCCGTGCTGCCGAAGAGCTCAACACGGTGCAGTCGAACGTCACCCAGCGCGTGAAGGCGCTGGAGGCCGAGATCGGCACGGCGCTGTTCGAGCGGCACGCACGCGGCATGACGCTGACCGGCGCCGGCAAGCGGCTTCTCCCCTATGCGCAAAAGATGGCGGCGCTGTCGCGCGAGGCCTTGCTCGCCGCGCGTGACGATGGCGAACCGAAAGGACCGCTCGCGATCGGCTCGATGGAGACAACGGCGGCGGTGCGGTTGCCGCTGCTGCTGGCAGATTTCCATCGCCGCTTCCCCGCCGTGCGGCTTTCCCTGCGCACCGCGCCGACCGCCGACCTCGTCGCCGCCGTGCTCGACGGCACGCTCGACGGCGCCTTCGTCGCCGGGCCCATCGTGCATGCCGACCTCATCGCGACGAGCGCCTTCCGCGAGGAGCTGGTGCTGGTCAGCGCGCGGCGCTGGACTTCGCTGGCCGAGCTGCGCGCCGGCACGCCGGAGTCCGGCCCGACCGCGCTGGTGTTCCGCACCGGCTGCACCTACCGCCAGCGGCTCGAGCAGGTGTTCGTCGAATTCGGCTGGCCCTCAGCGGCGCGCTTCGAGCTCGGCACGCTCGACGGCATGATCGGCTGCGTCGCCGCGGACATGGGCGTGACGCTGCTGCCGCGCGCGGTCGTGGAATGCAGCGCGATGATCGGCAGTGTCTCCATCCACACGTTGAGCGCCTCGCATGCGCGCGTCGAGACGCTCTTCATCCAACGCAGCGCCGGACATCGGACCAGCGCGCTCTCCGGCTTTGCCGCGTGCCTGAAGCAGGACGAGGACGTCATCGCAGCCTGACGCGACGTTTCCTTCCACCACGCGAAATTCAATTGTTGCAAATCTGTCGTACTTGAATCAATCACCGTTGCCCTGCGCTCAGCCGCCGCAGCGCAGTGCAGTGCAGTGCATTTGAAACATTTTGAAGCACCCGATTCTTTCCCGTTAGGATGCGTCACTGCCAGCGCGAAACCATAACGAAGCCAAACATCGGCAAGACATTGGGAGGACTATTGATCGCGATTGCGGCGTGCAGGCGATGATCAACCCGATCGCGATCCGCTGAGGCCCGAAACGGGCTCTGGAAGAAAGCCGGGTGAGGTCTTGCAGTGCATCTGTGGAGCGCACTGCTGCCCTCACCCGAACAGCGTGTCGGTTTTGCGCCGCGGCGAACCGAAGCGCTATTTGAGCCGAATGTCCTCATAGGACTCGATCCGGCGCGGACCGATCGAGGTCGCCTCATGCGAATCCGCATCGGCGAGATTGCCGAAATCGAGCTTGGTCAATTTGGTCAGGTCGGCGATCGCGACCTGGAAGACGCTGACGTCCTCCTCGGACATACGCTCGAGCATTTCCGCCTCCTGGATGCGGTCGATCTCCATGACCAGCTTGCGCTGGCTCATGAGGAATGCCGTCGCCTTGAGAACGTCGTCATCCTTGTCGCGCCGGATCAGTATCTTCCAGAAGTATTTCGGAATCTGAACGCCGCCGAAGCTCGGATCCTTGTGCGGCCTGCCGGCCGGATTGGGCAGATCGGATCCGTCGGCGTCCGGCCCGTCGAACACCGGACCGTTCATCACGATGCCCTTCTCCTCGCCTTCGAGCAGGATATCTCGCGTGTAATCCTCCAGTCCTGCCCAGAGTTGCTTGCCCTGGTTGAACGAGAAGAATTGCGGCGAGCAATTGGTGAAATGGAAGGAATCGTCGCCGTGCTCCTTGGCCGCGGCGACGGTGTCGCCCCAGGTCGCATCGAGGCGGCGGACAAGATGGCCGCGGTCGAACGGATTCTTGCTGCGGTCGGCCTCGAACGTGGCCTGCTTGCGGTAGAACTCGTTGCCGATCTGGGCGTCGTCATCGATGCGCGGATCGCGCAACCAGGAATCGCCTTCGCGCTTGCCGACGTCCTGCTGCTGACCGCCGTCGATATTGACGCAGCTGAAGAAGGCCAGTCCGCGCTCCTTGTTCATGACGACACTATAGTTGAAATATTTCAGCTCGGACTGCTTGGAGCGCCCTTTCAGCATCGCGACGCGGGATTTGAGGGCAGCGGGTATCTTCGGCAGGGGGACTGAAAATTTGCCGGTGCCGAGGAAATTCGCCTTGTAGCCGGGCCGCGATTTCAGCGTGCTCTGATCGATATGCACGGCCTCCATGGGCAGGCCGTTCTTTGCGCTGATGCGGGGCAGCAGGCCGACCGGCGGAACGATCAAGGGCTTGCCGCCGTTCTCGACGTTGCCGTTCGGCGCTCCGCCATGGCCTCCGAGGCCCGGAATGGGCGACATCGGAATTTCCTTCCGGAGCATCGGCAATGGCACGCGGAGCGGGACCACCAGCGAGGTCCCGTCGACGGATTGCTCGAACCAGAGATTGGCTCCGAAGGGCGTTGGGACGACTGGCTGCGGCATCTTCTCGATCTCATGCCGGGTCGGCGGCTCTTCCTCGTCGAGCACCGGCTTGATCAGGGGATGCGAGCCGACCGAAATCTTGAGATCGGCGACGATCGCGCTGGTCCGGATGCCCTCGTTCGCGATCCAGTCGATCGAGGTTTCGTCCATCGAGGCGTCCCACACCTTGCCATCCTTGGTCAGGGTGCGGCCCCGCGCGTCCTTTCTCGGCACGCCGCTGTGGTGCAGCGCGGTCACCTGCCAGAAGCGGTTGAACACCGGCGAGCCCGACGAGCCGGCCGTGGTATCGGTATTGTACCAGACGAAGTCACCGACATATTTGAGCAGCTTGTTCTCACGGACGCAGACCTGTTTCATCTGCCCGCTGGGATGCTGGACGATGGTGAGATACTCGCCCGGGTCCGCCTTGCCGGGCGCGCCACTGAGTGGCAGCCATCCCCAGTCCTCCAGGTGCTCGCCGCCCGACAGCGAGGTCGGCGCCACCGCGACGATCGAGAAATCCAGCCTGTCATTGGCGTAGAAGAACTTGCCCGGTTCGAACCCGAATCTGACCGGCACGCGCTCTTGTCCCGAAATATCCAGCTCGTAGTTGAAATCGGCGATCGAGTTGGCTGCGTCGGACGGCTTGCCGAAGACATGATGGTTCGTAAGCATCAAGCCTGGTCCGATCATGAAGCCCGAGCCATAGCCGAGCAGATTCGACCTGAGGTCCCTGAGCTGGATGCGACAGACCGAGCGCGAGGCGGCCGTCCCCTTGGCGAGATAGTTGATGCTGTCGAGATCGTTGCCCTGGATGATCCGCTCGAGGCCGATCTCGGCCTTCTGCACGTCCCCTGTCTCGGCAAAGAGCTGGCGCTGGCGCAGGCGCTTCTTATCGACCGTCATCTCGATCGGGCCGTCGCCCAGCTTTTTGTTCAGGGCTTCCGGTGAAAACTCGGCTTGCTTGAATCGCCGTTCTGAACCCGCGATCAGGCTTGGCTTGATGAACATGATGACCTCTCGAAAATTCGGATGAATATCGACGTGTCGACGCTGAAAATCGCGCCAAGAAAACCAGCGCCGAGAAAAGTAGCGCCAAGGCTGCAGTGCGGTCCGATCGGCCGTTCACTGCCAATGATTGTTCAAAAAATTGGGGTCGGCGCCCCTACTACTTTAGCCAGATAAACTTAGCTCGCCACAACCGAAGCGTCAATCGATGCGGATGACCGCTCGCGCGACATCATGTCATGGGAAGCGGCTTCGCTTGTGTGAACTACATAACAAATGGTCGATGCTCTCGCATGCGAGCGTCGCGTTTTCGAAAGGCCTCGTTCAGGAGCGGACCGAAGGCGAGCTTTCCTCGCTACGCCTTGCGATGCCAGCGCCGCAGCGCCACCAATGCCCAGATCGCCTCGACCAGGCCGAACGGCCAAGCGCCCTGCAGGAAGCCGTAGGCCGAGCCGAGCGCGCAGGACGCCGCGAACAGCAGCACGAACCAATGGCTGCGGTCCTCCAGTGCATAGCAGACCAGCATCGCCGTCACGGCAAACAGGCCGAATAGTGTCAGTGCATCCATGTCCAGGGTTCACTCCGCAGCGCGCCGCGTGATATGCGCTAAAGCCATGCCGGCTCTTATCCTGCCTCTCGTCGATGCTGCAACCCACTGGCCCGCGCGCGGCGCGCTGGTCGGGCTCGACCTCGGCACGAAAACCATCGGTGTTGCCGTGTCCGATCCCGACCGGAGGCTGGCGACCGGCGTCGAGACGATCCAGCGCAAGGCATTCAAACAGGATGCCGCTCGCCTGCTCGCAATCGCGGCCGAGCGCAAGGCGGCCGGTTTCGTGCTGGGCCTGCCCATCAACATGGACGGCAGCGAGGGCCCGCGCGCGCAATCCACCCGCGCCTTCGCCCGCAACCTCGCCGGCCTGACCGTCCTCCCAATCGGCCTCTGGGACGAGCGCCTCTCGACCGCGGCGGTCGAGCGCGAGCTGATCGGCATGGACGTCAGCCGCGCCAAGCGTGCCGAGGTGATCGACGAGCACGCCGCGATCTTCATCCTGCAGGGCGCGCTCGACCGCCTCGCCAATCTCCGCGCCAGCCGGGGGATCGACTGATCCATGGCCGTCGTCATCGCGGCGCTGCTGCCGGTCTTCATCCTCATCGTGCTCGGCATCGTGCTGAAGCGCAGCCTGATGCCGCTCGACACGCAATGGCACGGCCTGGAGCGGCTGACCTATTTCGTGCTGTTTCCGATGTTGCTGATCCAGACGCTGGTGAGGGCCGACCTGTCAAAGGTGCCGGTCGCCGGCGTCGGCGGCGCGCTGCTGCTGTCGGCGCTCGTGATGTCGCTCTTGTGTCTCGCGCTGCGCCCCGCTCTGTCGCGGTTCGGCATCGACGGTCCCGCCTTCACCTCGATCTTCCAGGGCGCAACGCGCTGGCAGACCTTCGTCGGGCTGTCGGTCGCCGCCAACATGTTCGGCGATGTCGGGCTGGCGCTGGCCTCGGTAGCGATGGTCGCGATCATTCCCCTGGTCAACGTGCTGAGCGTCGTCGTGCTCGCCCATTACGCGGCGCCCGAGAAGCAGTCGGCACGCACGATCGTCATGACGGTGGTCCGCAATCCCCTGATCTGGGCCTGCGCGATCGGGCTCGCCGTCAACCTGTTGCACCTGCCGCTGCCGAAGATCTGGCACGACGTGGCGGACGCGCTGAGCCGCTCCTCGCTCGCGATCGGCCTGCTCGTCACCGGCGCCGGCCTTCATCTCCAGGGCCTGTTGCGCCCGAGCCTGGGCGCGGCCGTCGGTGTCGTGTTCAAGCTCGTGCTGATGCCCGCGCTCGCGATGGGGCTCGGCGTCTGGTTCGGGCTGTCCGGCAACAGCCTCGCGATCGTGGCGATCTGCTCGGCGGTGCCGACGTCGTCCAGCGCCTATGTCATGGCCCGCCAGATGGGCGGCGACGCGCCGCTTCTGGCGCAGATCATCACGCTGCAGACGATCTTCGCCGCCGTGACGATGCCGGTCGCGATCGCGCTGGCGGCCTGATCACAGTCCCAGCCACATGGTCAGCACCACCGCCGTCAAATTGTTCAGCGCGTGCAGCACGATCGTGAGCCAGAGCGAATTGGCGCGGTAGCGCATGTAACCGAACCACAATCCGATGCAGAAGACCTCGGCGAGGAAGTACAGGTCGTACTGCAAATGCACGATCGTCCATACCAGCGACGACAGCAGGATCGCGCCGGGCACACGCAGGAAGCTTTCCGACCAGCCGCGATAGAGGAAGCCCCGCGCCAGGACTTCCTCCGACATCGGCGCCGCCACGCTGAACGCGAACAGCAACAGCAGGGCTGCACCCTTGTCGCGGCCGGATTTCAACAGATCGGTCATGAAGCCCGGCGTCGCCTCGCGGCCGAGTGCGCGCGACATCGTCTCCCAGACCACCACGATCAGGATGAGGCCGATGACGCCGAACAGCAGTTGCTTCCAGGACGGCCAATGCAGCGCGAGATAATCGACGAGGGACGCCTTCTTGAGGCGAATGGCGAGCCAGACCGCGGCCAACGTTGCCGGCAGCCCCATGGCGACCGACAGCGCGAGCGCCTGAGGCTCACGGCCGACGAGTTGCAGCGAGGCGAGGTCCATGGGAAGCCCGCGCTGCGCCACCAGCAGAACAATGGCACCGATCTGCCCGACGAACATCGCGGAGAAGATCACGAGGCCCCACAGCGCCGTGCCCCAGAACATCCAGACGCGCGGTGCCGCAGGCGTCTCGGCGAGCGGTGGATGATCGGGATTGAGGGAATCCATCAGAAGGCTTTCGTTCGGGAGATTCACGGCAGCGCCCGTTCAAGCAGCGCGCGCACGTCACCATTGTCGAGCTCAACGGCACCGTACATGCTGGCATGGTTGGCGGCGAGACGCGTGCTCCCGAACAGTTCCGCACCATGCGGAGACACGCCGTTGAGCGCCGCAGCCGCGGCAAGCAGCGCCAGCTTCTCGACCGCAAGCCGGGCGACGCGCTCGCCGTCGGGGCGGCGGAAGGTCTTGCTGATGAGCGCCACCGCCTCACCCGCCCCTGGCAGGCCCTTGGTCTCGGCCGCCAGCGATTGCAGCACCGCCATGGCCGCCTCCGGCTCGCGCGAGAGCGCGCGGAGCACGTCGAGGCACATCACGTTGCCCGAGCCTTCCCAGATCGCGTTGACCGGCGACTCCCGATAGTGGCGCGCCAGAATGCCGTCCTCGACATAGCCGTTGCCGCCGAGGCACTCCATCGCCTCGTAGAGGAACGGTGGCGCACTCTTGCAGGTCCAGTATTTGATCGCTGGCGTCAGCAGCCGCATATAGGCGGCCTCGGCAGCGTCGTTCGGCATGCGGTCGAAGGCGCGGCAGAGCCGCATCACCAGCGCCGTGCTCGCCTCGACATGCAGTGCCATGTCCGACAGCACGGCCTGCATTAGGGGCTGGTCCGCGAGATGCTTCTGGAACACGCTGCGATGACGGGCATGATGCAGCGCATGGGCGAGCCCAGAGCGCATCAGGCCGACGGAGGCGATCGCGCAATCCTGCCGCGTCAGCTGCACCATCTGGATGATGGTGCGAATGCCCTTGCCCTCCTCGCCCACGGCTTCGGCATAGGCGCCGACGAACTCGACCTCCGAGGAGGCGTTGGAGCGGTTGCCGAGCTTGTCCTTCAGCCGCTGGAACTGGATCGCGTTCACCGAGCCATCCGGCGCAAAGCGCGGCATGAAGAAGCAGGTCAGGCCACCTTCGGCCTGTGCCAGCACCAGGAACGCATCGCACATCGGCGCCGACATGAACCATTTGTGGCCGGTGATGCGATAGGCATTTCCCTCGCGCACGGCCCGGCTCATGTTGGCGCGGACGTCGGTGCCGCCCTGCTTCTCGGTCATGCCCATGCCGAGCGTCATGCCGCGCTTGTCCCACCACGGCGCGAAGCCGGGATCATAGCTCTTCGTCGACAGCACCGGCATCACGCGCGCGAGCAGATCGGGCTGCATCGCCATCGCGGCCACCGAGGCACGCGTCATCGTGATCGGACAGAGATGGCCGGTCTCGACCTGCGCGGCCATGTAGAACTTTGCAGCGCGGATGACCTCGGCGGCATCGCCCGCGGGCTTGCCATCAGCCGTCCACGTCGCATTGTGCACACCGGCATGCGCGCTGCGCGCCATCAGCTCGTGATAGGCGGGATGAAACTCGACCTGATCGCGGCGATTGCCCTTGGCATCGAAGCTGCGCAGCTTCGGCGTGTTCTCGTTCGCGGCGCGCCCGCGATCGGCCATCGCTGCCGAGCCCCACTCTCTGCCGAACGCCGACAGCTCGCGCTCCGCCGCCGCGCCACCATTGGCTTTCACCGCCTCGACCAGCGGCCGATCCACCGCGAACAGGTCGACGTCCTCGAACGGCGGCGACTGGTTGAAGACCTCGTGGGTCGCAAAGCTTGGCTGGGTCATAAGCGCTTCCTCGGAGCGGACTTTTAGTTCCGCCGCGGCTGGATCGGGAAATCATAGGCCGCACCGCCCGCCCCCGGCAGGGAAAAATGCCACCACTCCTTCGAATAGTTCACAAAGCCTTGCCTGGCCATCGCAGCCACCAGCCGCTTGCGCCAGGCGCGTTGCTCCGGAGTGATCGATGGTGCCGCAGTGTGCCCCTTCGCGTCGGTACAGTCGTAACCGGTGCCCATGTCGACACTGCCCTCCGGTGCCCGGCCCTCGGCCGGCGCCGTGCAATCGGCATACGTCTTCGACGGATCGTATCTGGCCGAATTGTCTGCCCTGAGATCGACCAGCGTGAGATCGAGCGCCGCGCCGGTGGAGTGCTGCGAGCGGCTCGCGATGTAACCCTGGCGAAACAGCTCGGTCTTCGGAATTCTCGGGTTGTAGCGCCGCTCGGCCGCCGTTTCGTGGCCGTTCTGCGACCATTTCACCATGTCGAGCGAGGCCCGCGCGGGACGGTAGCAATCAAACATCTTGAGCGAGAGATTTTGCGCGGCCAGTTCCTCCTGAACCGCCTTCAGCCGCAGCCCCACCTCCCGCTTCACCACGCATTCGCCGGCACCGTAACCGGCGAGCGGACGGCCGACGAAATTGTTCGACGTGGCGTAGCGGATGTCCTGAATGATGCCGGGATCGATGTCCCGCAGGTAGACGAACCCGCCGGGAAGCGATTGGGCGTGGGCCGGTGAGATTGAGGCGACTGCGAGAAATGAAATCAAAACTGGTCTAACGAGACGCATTCGCTTCCCCTGCCATTCCGGGGCAGCTCGAAGAGCCGAACCCGGAATCTCGAGATTCTCGGGTGCGGGAGCCGCACCCTAGCTCGATGCTTCGCATCGCCCCGGAATGACGGCAAGACAGATCGGGGGATAACTCCCGTCCCACCGTTTGCCCCTTGCTCCCCCCGCCATCCGCCCCTATAGCTCTGCTTTTAATGACATCGAAATCGACCTTCGTCCTCGGCCACCGGCATTTGCTGGGCATCGAGGGCCTTTCCGCGGCCGACATCACCGGCCTCCTCGACCTGTCCGAAGAATATGTCGAGCTCAACCGCCAGGTTGACAAGAAGCGCACCGTCCTGCGTGGACGGACGCAGGTGAACCTCTTCTTCGAGGCGTCCACCCGAACCCAATCCTCGTTCGAGCTCGCGGGAAAGCGGCTCGGCGCCGACGTCATGAACATGTCGGTGTCCTCGTCCTCGATCCGCAAGGGCGAAACCCTGATCGACACTGCGGTGACGCTGAACGCGATGCACCCGGATATCCTGGTGGTGCGCCATCACGCCTCCGGCGCGGTGGAACTGCTGGCGCGCAAGGTTGACGGTTCCGTGATCAATGCCGGCGACGGCGCGCATGAGCATCCGACGCAGGCGCTGCTGGATGCGCTCACCATCCGCCGCAACAAGGGCCGGATCGAAGGCCTCGTGGTCGCGATCTGCGGCGACGTGCTCCATTCGCGCGTCGCCCGCTCCAACATCATCCTGCTCAACACGATGGGCGCCCGCGTCCGCGTCGTCGGCCCTTCCACGCTCTTGCCGACCGGCATCGAGCGGATGGGCGTCGAGGTCGCGCGCGACATGCGCGAGGGCCTGGAGGGCGCCGACATCGTCATGATGCTCCGCCTGCAGCGCGAGCGCATGAACGGCTCCTTTGTGCCCTCGTCATCGGAATACTTCCACTATTTCGGGCTCGACCAGAAGAAGCTCGCCTACGCCAAGCCGGATGCCCTCGTGATGCATCCCGGTCCCATGAACCGCGGCGTGGAGATCGACTCGATCGTGGCCGACGGCGCGCAGTCCCTGATCCGCGAACAGGTGGAGATGGGCGTCGCGGTCCGTATGGCCGTGCTGGAAGCGCTCGCCCGCAACCTGCCGAACGCGTGATGCCGATGCTGACCGATCGCCGCCCCATCCTGCTTGCCAACGCCCGCGTCGTTGATCCCTCCAGGGACTTTGACGGCGTCGGCGACGTCCTCATCGCCGACGGCGCCATCCGCGAGACCCGCCGCGGCATCGGCGCGGCCGGCGTCCCCGAGGGCACCGACATCGTCAACTGCTCCGGCAAGATCGTGGCGCCGGGCCTGATCGACATGCGTGCCTTCGTGGGC
Organism: Bradyrhizobium sp. 1(2017); assembly: GCF_011602485.2. Taxonomy (NCBI): domain Bacteria; kingdom Pseudomonadati; phylum Pseudomonadota; class Alphaproteobacteria; order Hyphomicrobiales; family Nitrobacteraceae; genus Bradyrhizobium; species Bradyrhizobium sp. 1(2017). The sequence goes on from NZ_CP050022.2 coordinate 4,778,896, forward strand.
GAGCCCGGCCTCAGCCACCGCGAGACCTTTGCCTCGGCGAGCCAGGCCGCCGCGACCGGCGGCATCACCACCATCATCTGCCAGCCCGATACTTCTCCGGTTATCGATAACTCGGCGACGGTCGACTTCGTGATGCGCCGCGCCCGCGACACCGCGATCGTCAACATCCAGCCGATGGCCGCCCTCACCAAGGGCATGGACGGCCAGGAGATGACCGAGTTCGGTCTGTTGAAAGCGGCCGGCGCGGTCGCCTTCAGTGACGGCGACAGGAGCGTGACCAACGCCCAGGTGATGCGCCGCGCGCTGACCTATGCCCGCGACTTCGACGCGCTGATCGTGCATCACACCGAGGACCCGAACCTCGTCGGCGAAGGCGTGATGAACGAGGGCGAGTTCGCGACCCGGCTTGGCCTGATGGGCATCCCGAATGCCGCCGAAGCCGTGATGCTGGAGCGCGACCTGCGCCTCGTCGCCCTCACCGGCGGCCGCTATCACGCGGCCTCGCTGACCTGCATCGATTCCCTCGACATCCTCCAGCGCGCCCGCGATGCCGGCCTCGCCGTCAGCGCCTCGGTCTCGATCAACCATTTGGCGCTCAACGAGAACGACATCGGTCCTTACCGGTCGTTCCTGAAGCTGTCGCCGCCGCTGCGCACCGAGGACGACCGCCGCGCGCTGGTGGCGGCGCTCGCCTCCGGCCTGCTCGACGTCATCATGTCCGACCACAATCCGCAGGACGTCGAGGTCAAGCGCCTGCCGTTCGCGGAAGCCGCGCCCGGCGCGGTCGGGCTCGAGACCATGCTGCCCGCGGGCCTGCGCCTCGTGCACAATGGCGAACTGGAACTGACGACGCTGATCCGCGCGATGTCGACGCGCCCGGCCGAGCTGCTCGGGCTCCCCGGTGGAACCCTGCGCGCCGGCAGCCCCGCCGACGTCATCGTGATCGACCCCGATACGCCCTGGGTGGTCGATCCCGCCGACCTCAAATCGCCCTGCAAGAACACTCCGTTCGACGAGGCCCGCTTTACAGGCCGCGTGGTGCGCACCATTGTCGGCGGCCGGACGGTCTATGAGCATGTCTGACGTGCCCGATCGTTCGGCATTGAAATCGAGATGGAAATCCTGCCTTTGGAGCTGCCGCCATGGGGCTTGAAGCATTTTTGCCGGTGGCCTTCGTCATCGGCTACCTCCTCGGCTCGATCCCGTTCGGCCTGATCCTGACCAGGCTCGCGGGCACGCAGGACATCCGCTCGATCGGCTCCGGCAGCATCGGCGCCACCAACGTGCTGCGCACGGGACGCAAGAGCCTCGCCGCCGGCACCCTGCTGCTCGACGCGCTCAAGGGCACCGTGGCCGTGGTGATCGCCGGCTACATCGCAGGTCCCAATGCCGCCATGGCGGCCGGGCTCGGCGCGTTCCTCGGCCATCTCTTCCCGGTCTGGCTGAAGTTCAAAGGCGGCAAAGGCGTCGCCGTCTATATCGGCATTCTGCTCGGCCTGTTCTGGCCTGGCGCCGTCGTGTTCTGCCTGCTTTGGCTCGCCACCGCCTTCACCACCCGCTACTCCTCGCTCTCGGCGCTGGTGGCGGCCTTCATCACGCCGATGTTCCTGTGGTGGTTCGGCCACCTCGCATTGGCCGCACTGACAGCAGTGCTGACCCTGCTGCTGTTCTACGCGCATCGCGAGAACATCAAGCGCCTGCAAGGGGGCAAGGAAAGCCGGATCGGCGAGAAGGCCTAGAGCCGTTTTCGAGCGAAGCCGGGCATCTACGGATACCGAAGCGGCCTCTCCACATTATATCCCAAATCCTGTTCGCAACTGACGGCCGAATCACGGTTGTATTGGCGAGCGGGATCCGGAGCTGTCATCCTGACGGCGGAAACGGCGATACGCGGTGCTCAGAATGAGCGAGAAGATTGTCGGCGTGCATGACGGGATTGGTTCGCCGGGCGCGATGCGCACCGCGGCAAGCCGGCTGCTCTCGACAACCGACATCTGGTCTCAGGCACCCTCGCCGCCTCCGGCGCCAGAGCCTCTTCCTGTTGTGCCGCCAGCGCCGCAGCCCGATCCGATCGCACAAGCACCTGTGACGACCGAGGTCGTGACTACAGCCGCACCCGTTGCACCCAAGCAGCTACACGCCGGCCAATGGCCGCCACGAAGATTGTCGCTGGCGCTCCAGGGCGGCGGCACCTTTGCCGCCTTCAGCTGGGGCGTGCTGGAGCGGCTGCTGGAAGAGCCTGATATCCTGATCGACACCATCAGTGGCGCCAGCGCCGGCGCCATCAATGCGCTGCTGCTCGCCTGCGGCCTAGCCGAAGGCGGCCGCGAAGGCGCGCGGTCGCGGCTGAACCGGTTCTGGGTCCGGCTGATGCACGAGGCCTCGTTCCGCTCGCTGATGCTGATCGGCGGCTTTTCGCCGGCGGGAAGCTCGGTTGCGTTCGGGCCGACGCTGCGCTCCGGCCAGTTCGATCCGTTCGATCTCGATCCACTGCGGCAGGCGCTCTTGCGCGACATCGATTTTGCCGCCCTGCGCGACGCAAAATGCCCAAGACTCTTGATTGCGGCGACGCGGATCCGAGACGGGCAGCAGCAGATCTTCCGTAACGATGCCATCACCGCCGACGTCGCGCTGGCCTCGACGTGCCCGCCCCTCGTTCACTGCGCCGTCGAGATCGACGGCGAGGCCTATTGGGACGGCGGCTTCGGCGGCAACCCGCCGCTGCTGCGGCTGGCGCAGGAAACGACGACGCCCGATGTCCTGCTGATCCAGGTCACGCCGGCGCGCGACAGCTACGTGCCGATCACGCTCGCCGCGATCGACCGCCGGCTCGACCAGATCGCGGCCAACGCCGCGCTCAACGCCGAGATCGCCGCCATCGAATGGGCGCAGGCTCATGCCGCACCGTCGCTGCGGCTGTCCAGGATCGCGGCCGAAGACTCCGTCGACGGGCTGGCGCAGCGCTCGTCCACCGATCTCGGCCGCGGCTTCATTCGCCTCCTGCACCGGAGCGGCCGCGAGGCCGCCGAGCGTTGGCTCCGCCAAGGCCCGGACGGCAGCGCATCCGCGCGCGATCAAAAGGCGGCTCGCGCCGAACCTGCGCTAGCCTGATTTCGCCAGCGCCTCTTCCAGGAACCAGGCCGCCGCAAGTGCGAGCGGATCGTTGCCGAAGCGCGCGATCACCTGCACGCCGATCGGCAGACCATTTGCCTTCAGCACCGGCACGTTGACGCAGGGATTGCCCATCAGGGTCCACAACCGGTTGTAGCGGGGGTCGCCGGTGGTCGCGAGCTCCTTGGCCGGCGCCGTGCCCGGCGCGGAATAGGTCAAGAGCACATCGACCCCTTCGAACAGCTCGCCGAGCTCGCGCCGGCCGCGGCGGCTGATCCGCCGCGCCTCGTCGTAATCCTTGGGCGTCAGTCCCGCCGTCGCATCGAGGCTGGCGCGCAGCATCGGTGCGATCTCGTCGTGCCGTTCCGAAAACTCCCAGGCCAGCGCGCGGTGCGCCTCGAAATCCTGGACGATCGGATGGATGCGCCAGGCCTCCTGTACCGCCTCGGGCAGATCGATCGTCTGCACATTGGCGCCGGCACGCGTCGCCGCCTGGATCGCAGCCTGCAACCCCTGCTCGGCCGCCGGCTCGACGGCGCCGGCAAACTCCTGCCTGACCACGCCGATGCGCGGCGACTTCGCCGCGACGATGCCTGCGAATTCGTTGCGTCCCGTCATCGCCTGCAGCCCGCGCGCCAGATCCTCCGCGCGGGCGCCGAACAGGCCGACCGTGTCGAGCGCCCATGAATAGCATTTCACGCCGACCGTCGGCAGCATCCGGAACGACGGCTTGATCGCTGCCGTCCCGCAATAGGCCGCAGGCCGGATCACCGAGCCGCCGGTCTGCGTACCCAGTGCCAGCGGGATCATGCCGGCGCCGACCGCTGCGGCCGAGCCCGACGACGAGCCGCCCGGCGAGTGACCAAGGTTGTGCGGATTGAGCGTCGGCGTTGGATCGCGCGAGGCGAACGCCGTGGTCGTGGTCTTGCCGATGATGGTGGCGCCCGCCCGCTTCAGCATCATCACCACAGGCGCGTCCGAACGCGGCTGCCAGCCGCGATAGATCTCCGAGCCCATCTCGGTCGGCATATTGGCGGTGTCGATGATGTCCTTGATGCCGACGGCGATGCCACGCAGCGGGCCGGAGCCTTGCGCCTTCGCGGATTTGTCATGACGGACGAAGGCGCGGACGTCCTTCTCCTTGGCCTCGATCGCCGCGTGGGACTGAGCGATGGCGGCATCAGGCGACAGCTCGCCAGTTTCGATGCGGCGCTGGAGGTCGGCGAGTGAGATCATGGCAAAATCCTTGTTATTGGCATCGCTTTTAGCATCGGAGCAAAGCCGCGCAAGCGCACGCCACTGTTGCGCAACGCCCTCTGGTTGTTCCATGCTGCTCCTACAAGGAGACGCCGTGGACGCCATCAATCCGAGCGTGGAGCTGACCGAGTCTGACAGGATCGACCGCCTGCGTCTGATCCGCTCCGACAATGTCGGTCCGCGCACCTTCCGCTCGCTGGTCGATCATTTCGGCACCGCGCGGGCGGCGCTGGAACGGCTGCCTGATCTCGCGCGGCGCGGCGGAGCGCAGCGATCGGGGCGCATCTGCAGCGCCGATGAGGCCAAGGCCGAACTTGCCGCGAGCCGTAAATTCGGCATCGCCTGGCGCGCGCCCGGCGAGGAAGGCTATCCGGCGCGGCTCGCAATGATCGACGACGCGCCGCCGCTGCTGGCCGTACGCGGAGACGCCAAAACCTTGATGCGGCCGATGATCGCGATCGTCGGTTCGCGCAATGCCTCCGGCGCCGGGCTGAAATTCGCTGGATTGCTTGCGCGCGAGCTCGGCGAAGCCGGCTTTGTCGTCATCTCCGGCCTCGCCCGCGGTGTCGACCAGGCAGCGCATCGCACGAGCGTCGAAAGCGGCACTATCGCCGTGCTCGCCGGCGGACATGATTGCATCTATCCGCCCGAGCATGGCGATCTGCTCGCATCGATCCTCGATCACGAAGGCGCCGCGATCTCCGAGATGCCGCTCGGCCATGAGCCGCGCGCCCGCGACTTTCCCCGCCGCAACCGCTTGATCTCCGGCGCCTCGCTCGGCGTGGTCGTGGTGGAAGCCGCGCACCGCTCGGGCTCGCTGATCACCGCGCGCATGGCGGCCGAGCAGGGCCGCGAAGTGTTCGCGGTGCCGGGCTCGCCGCTCGATCCGCGCGCCGCCGGCGCCAACGATCTGATCAAGCAGGGCGCGACGCTCGTCACGGAAGCTGCCGACATCGTCAACGCGGTCCAGCCGATCATGGAGCGGCCACTGATGATTCCTGCGAGCGAGCCCGACAGCGAGCCGTTCGAGAGCGATCCGCAAGGCCACGACCGCGACCAGATCACCGGCCTGCTCGGCCCCGCGCCGGTTTCAATCGATGATCTCGTGCGGATGTCCGGCGCCTCGCCTGCGATCGTGCGCACCGTCCTCCTGGAGCTCGAGCTGGCCGGAAAGCTCGAGCGTCACGGCGGCGGCTTGGTGTCTTTGATCTAGGTCTCGTTTCGCTCGTCGAACCGCGACCGCGCCGTCGCGATCTGCGTCTGGTGCTTGATCGCCCACTCGCCGAGCGCTTTGACCGGCTGCTGGAGACCACGGCCGAGATCGGTCAGCTCATAATCGACCCGCGGGGGAATCGTGGGAAAGATCGTGCGCGTGACGAGGCCATCGCGCTCCAGCCCGCGTAGCGTCAATGTCAGCATGCGCTGCGAGATGCCGTTGATCATGCGCTTCAGCTCGTTGAAGCGCTTGGGCCCGTCGCTCAGCATCATGATGACGAACACGCTCCATTTGTCGCCGACGCGGGACAGCACGGAGGCGACCCCACGGCAGTCCGCATGGTTGGGATCCGGCGTCGGATCGGGCCTCGTATCCGACCTCGGATTTTGCCTCGGCGGCGCAGGCAAATCGGTGTTCGCAGGTTTCAAAGATGTGCCCATGGCTCAAAAAAGTGCGTTCTTGCGGGGATTTCAACAGTCACTCATGTAGTGCTGGTTACAAACATATACCATGGGTGACCCCAATGAAACTCCTCCATCTCGACTCCAGCGTCCTCGGCCCCCACTCCGTCAGCCGGCAGGTCTCGGCGGCTATCGTCGACCGGTTCCGCCAGGCACCCCCCGCGCTCGACATCACCTATCGCGATCTGACCCAGACCCCGCTCGCCCATCTTTCGGGCCCGCATCTTGCGGCCGCGCAAGGCGCCCCGGCGTCGGCGGAACTCGCCCCCGACCTCGCCGCGAGCGCGGCTGCGCTGGACGAGTTTTTGGCCGCCGACATCGTCGTGATCGGCGCGCCCATGTACAATTTCACCATTCCGAGCCAGCTCAAGGCCTGGATCGACCGCATCCTCGTTGCGGGCAAGACGTTCAGCTATGGAGCGAATGGACCGCAAGGCCTTGCCGGCGGCAAGCGCGTTATCGTGGCCATCTCGCGCGGCGGTTATTACGGCGCGGAGACGCCATCCGCGGCCGGCGAACACCTCGAAACCTATCTGCGCTGGGTGTTCGGCTTCATCGGCATCACCAACGTCGAATTCATCCCGGCCGACGGCATCCAGGTCGGGCCGGAGCACCGCGAAAAGGCGATTGCCGGCGCGCTCCAGTCGGCAACCAGCCTGCGCGCGGCGTAGGGCTCGACACGGCCGAGCCATCGGGCGCAACGCGAATGTTGCGCCCGACGAGGTCCGCTCGAGCGATCAGCCCCGATAGATCGGCGCGCCGCTTGGAGAGGCGACCGCGCCGCCGTCCACGAAGATCTCCTGACCCTGCACATGGGCGGCATCGTCGGAGGCGAGGAACAGCACCGTCTTCGCAACGTGGTCCGTTTCGCCGATGCGGCCGAGCGGCGTCGACAGCGCGATCCGCTTCTCGAATGCCTTCTCGGCCTCGGGCGTTGCGACCGCAGGTCCCCAGATCGGGGTGCGGATCGCGCCGGGCGCGACCACGTTGACGCGGATGCCGCGCGGCGACAACTCCGAGGCCATGATCCGCGCCATCGCGCGCACGCCCGCCTTGGCGGCGCCGTAAGCGGAGTAACCGGGAATGCCGAGCACGGAGATCACCGAGCCGTTGAGGATGATCGAGGCATTGTCGTTGAGATAGGGCAGCGCGGATTGAACGGTGAAGAACACGCCGGTGAGGTTCGTGCTGATGACTTTCTCGAAGACCTCCAGCGTCGCCGATCCCAGCGGCGTGCCGCCGGCGATGCCGGCATTGGCGAACACGATGTCGAACTTGCCGAACTTTTCCGCGCCCTTCTTGATCGCAGCCTCCGTCGCGGCAATGTCGGTCGCGTCGGCGGCGAGTGCGAGCGCGTTCGGCCCGAGCTCTTTCGCGGCCGCTTCCAGCGTCTCCCTGTTGCGGCCGGTGATCACCACCCTGGCGCCCTCGGCCACGAACAGTTTTGCCGTCGCAAGCCCGATGCCGCTGTTGCCGCCGGTGATCAGGGCCGTCTTGTTCTTCAGTCTCACGCTCGCCTCCAGTAGTTGCATAATGAAACTAGATTGCCATCTAGGGCATACGGTTTTATGATGCAACCACACAAGCGCGTGATCGGCCGCCAAGCCGTGCGAACGCGACAGGACGAAGGTGATGGTGAAACGGACGAGCTTTGAGGGCGACGCCTGCCCGATCGCGCGCTCGCTGGACGCGCTCGGCGACTGGTGGTCGCTGCTGATCATCCGCGAGGCGCTGTTCGGCGTCCGCCGCTTCGGCGAGTTTCAGAACAAGCTCGGCATGGCCAGGAACATCCTGTCGGCGCGCCTGCGCGCATTGGTCGATCACGGCATTCTGACAACCGCCCCCGCCTCCGACGGCAGCGCCTATTCCGAATATGTGCTGACGCCGAAGGGCCGCGGCACCTTCCCGATCCTGGTGGCCCTGCGGCAATGGAGCGAGGAGTTCGACGACCACCCCGAGGAGATCGCGACCATTCTGGTCGATCGCGAGAAAAGCCGCCCGGTGAAGAAGCTGGAGATGCGGGCCGAGGACGGGCGGCTGCTCAGCCCGGCGGATACCATGTTGAAGCCGCGGGCCGCGCCGCGCCGGCGGTCGGCTGGGTAGCGACGCGGCGCCCAATCTCACATCGTCCTGGCTTTCGCCAGGACGACATCGGTGAAGCGCATCTCGCGCCTGGCGCCCCTACGACAGCTTGCGCTTGCTTCGCAGCCGCAGGTGCTCGTCGGCCTCGAGCTGCGTCATGCCCAATAAATAATGCAACACGTGCAGCTTGTGGCGCTCGGCAAGCTTGCGGAGGGCAGCCGTCTGCTCGGCGATGAAGGCCACCGCCTCATCCGCCCCGCCTTCCCCCGGTTCCTCGTTGCGCGAGCCTCCCGGCGCGCCTGTTGCGACGCGCGCTCGTTTCTTTGCTGGCTTCGTCACCAGACCCCATCCCGAATCCATGCCCCGCGCCAACCTTACGCCGACATCGGCCGCAACTCCAAGGTGGTATTCTGCAACTTTCTCGATATGAAACTTTTCCCATCGCGGCGGCTTTCAACAGCCCTCGATTTGACAGGAACGGCCTCACCACCCATGTTCGGGTCGAAACGGCCGACCCGAGTCCTTTCGTTTTCGGCCTAAGATTTTCCCGTAAGTTACTGGAACTACATGAATATCGTTATTGTGGAGTCGCCGGCGAAAGCCAAGACGATCAACAAATATCTGGGCTCGTCCTACGAGGTCCTGGCGTCGTTCGGCCATGTCCGCGACCTTCCCGCCAAAAACGGCTCCGTCGATCCCGACTCAAATTTCAAGATGATCTGGGAGGTCGATCCCAAGGCCGCCGGCCGGCTGAACGATATCGCCAAGTCTCTGAAGGGTGCTGACCGCCTGATCCTCGCCACCGACCCCGATCGCGAGGGCGAGGCCATCTCCTGGCACGTGCTGGAGGTGATGAAGGAGAAGCGCGCGCTGAAGGATCAGAAGATCGAGCGCGTGGTGTTCAATGCCATCACCAAGCAGGCCGTCTCGGAGGCGATGAAGAATCCGCGCCAGATCGACGGCGCGCTGGTCGATGCCTATATGGCGCGCCGCGCGCTGGACTATCTGGTCGGCTTCACCCTCTCCCCGGTGCTGTGGCGCAAGCTGCCGGGCGCACGCTCGGCCGGCCGCGTGCAGTCGGTGGCGCTGCGCCTTGTCTGCGATCGCGAGCTCGAGATCGAAAAGTTCGTGCCGCGGGAATATTGGTCGCTGGTCGCGACCCTGCTGACGCCGCGCGGCGATGCCTTCGAGGCCCGCCTCGTCGGCGCCGACGGCAAGAAGATCCAGCGCCTCGACATCGGCACCGGCGCGGAAGCCGAAGACTTCAAGAAGGCGCTGGAGGCAGCCGCCTACGCCGTGACCGCAGTGGACGCCAAGCCCGCGCGGCGCAATCCGCAGGCGCCCTTCACCACCTCGACGCTGCAGCAGGAAGCCAGCCGCAAATATGGCTTTGCGCCCGCGCACACGATGCGGATCGCCCAGCGCCTTTATGAAGGCATCGACATCGGCGGCGAGACCACTGGACTCATTACTTATATGCGGACCGACGGCGTGCAGATCGCGCCCGAAGCGATCACCCAGGCGCGCAAAGTGATCGGCGAGGATTACGGCAACGCCTATGTGCCGGACGCCCCGCGCCAGTACCAGGCCAAGGCCAAGAACGCCCAGGAAGCGCACGAGGCGATCCGCCCGACCGACATGTCACGCCGTCCCGACAGCATGAGCCGCAAGCTCGATGCCGATCAGGCGAAACTCTATGAGCTGATCTGGAAGCGCACCATCGCGAGCCAGATGGAATCGGCCGAGCTCGAGCGCACCACCGTCGACATCACGGCAAAAGCAGGCCCCCGTACGCTGGAGCTGCGCGCGACCGGCCAGGTCATCAAGTTCGACGGCTTCCTCGCGCTCTATCAGGAAGGCCGCGACGACGAGGAGGACGAGGACTCCCGCCGCCTGCCCGCGATGAGCCCGAACGACGCCCTGAAGCGGCAGAGCCTGTCCGTCACCCAGCATTTCACCGAGCCGCCGCCGCGCTTCTCCGAGGCATCGCTGGTCAAGCGCATGGAAGAGCTCGGCATCGGCCGGCCCTCCACCTACGCCTCGATCCTCCAGGTGTTGAAGGACCGCGGCTACGTCAAGCTGGAGAAGAAGCGCCTGCATGGCGAGGACAAGGGCCGCGTCGTGGTCGCGTTCCTGGAAAGCTTCTTCAGCCGTTACGTCGAGTACGATTTCACGGCCGGTCTCGAAGAGCAGCTCGACCGCATCTCCAACAACGAGATCTCCTGGCAGCAGGTGCTGAAGGATTTCTGGACCGGCTTCATCGGTGCCGTCGACGAGATCAAGGATCTGCGCGTCGCGCAGGTGCTCGACGTGCTCGACGAGATGCTCGGACAGCACATCTATCCACCCCGCGCCGATGGCGGCGATATCAGGCAATGCCCGAACTGCGGCACCGGCCGGCTCAATCTCAAGGCCGGCAAGTTCGGGGCCTTCGTCGGCTGCTCGAACTATCCGGAATGCCGCTACACCCGCCAGCTCGCTGCCGACGGCGAAGCCAGCGCCGACCGCTCGCTCGGCCAGGACCCCGACACCGGGCGCGATGTCTGGGTCAAGGCCGGCCGCTTCGGGCCCTACATCCAGCTCGGCGAGCAGAAGGACTATGAGGAAGGCGAGAAGCCGAAACGCGCGGGGATTCCCAAGGGCACCTCGCCCAGCGACGTCAACCTCGAGCTCGCGCTGAAACTCCTGTCGCTGCCGCGTGAGATCGGCAAGCATCCGGAAACCGGTCAGCCGATCACCGCGGGCCTCGGCCGCTTCGGGCCGTTCGTAAAGCACGAGAAGACCTATGCCAGCCTCGAGGCCGGCGACGAGGTCTTCAATATCGGCCTCAACCGCGCCGTGACGCTGATCGCGGAAAAGGTCGCCAAGGGTCCGAGCCGGCGCTTCGGCGCCGATCCCGGCAAGGCGCTCGGGGATCATCCGAGCCTCGGCACCGTCTCCGTGAAGAGCGGCCGCTACGGCGCCTATGTCACGGCCGGCGGCGTCAACGCGACCATTCCGGCCGAGTTCGAGAAGGAGACCGTCACGCTGGCCCAGGCCATCGCGCTGATCGACGAGCGCGCGGCCAAGGGCGGCGGCAAGACCAAGGCGAAGAAGGCGGCAAAGCCGGCCAAGGCCAAGAAGGCTGCGGACAAGGTCGACGGCGAGGACGCCACGCCAAAGCCGAAGAAAGCGGCCGCGAAGAAGGCGGCCAAACCCAAATCCGAATCCACCAGCAAGGCGCGCGCAGCCGTGTCGTCGACGGCGAAGACGTCGCCGACCAAGTCCGCCGCCACCAAGGCTCCGGCCAAGAAGAGTGCCGGCAAGACTTGAGTGAAGAATTAGAGGTTAAGTGAAACGCAAGAATGACCGTGGCTTTCCCGACAGGCAAGCCATCGTCGCCTTCATCAAGGCAAATCATGGAAAGGTGGGAACTCGCGAAATCGCGCGCGAGTTCGGCCTGAAGAACGCCGATCGCGTCGAGCTCAAGCGCATGCTGCGCGAGCTCGCGGACGAAGGCATCATCAAGAAAAAACGCCACAAGGTCTCGGAGCCGGACACGCTCCCGCCGACATTGCTCGCCGACATCACGGGGCGCGACTCCGACGGCGAATTGATCGCCGCCCCCGCCGAATGGGACGAGGTCGAGAGCGGCGAGCCCCCGAAGATCCTGATCGAAATGCCGCGCCGGCCCAAGCCCGGGACCGCGGCCGGCGTCGGTGATCGCGCGCTGCTGCGCATCGAGCGAACCGACGAGGACGAAGGCCCGGCCTATCGCGGCCGCATCATCAAGGTCATCGACAAGGCCAAGAGCCGTATCCTCGGCGTCTTCCGCAGCCTGCCCGAAGGCGGCGGACGACTCGTCGCCGTCGACAAGAAATTCGCCGACCGCGAATTGAACATTGCCGAGACCGACACGGGCGGCGCGCAGGACGGCGATCTCGTCAGCGTCGACCTCGTCCGCTCGCGCGGCTTTGGCCTCGCTTCGGGCCGCGTGAAAGAGAAGCTCGGCTCGGTCAAGTCGGAGAAGGCGATCAGCCTGATCGCGATCTACGCCCACGAGATCCCCTTGCAATTCTCCGCCGCCGCCGTGCGCGAGGCGGAGGCGGCAGAGCCCGCCAATCTGAAGGGCCGCGAGGACTGGCGCGACGTGCCGCTCGTCACCATCGATCCGCCGGATGCGAAGGACCACGACGACGCGGTGCATGCGCAAGCGGACGACGATCCCAACAACAAGGGCGGCTTCATCGTCAACGTCGCCATTGCCGACGTCAGCTTCTACGTCCGGCCGGGCACCGCGCTCGACCGCGACGCGCTCGATCGCGGCAACTCGGTCTATTTCCCCGACCGCGTCGTGCCGATGCTGCCCGAGCGCATTTCCAACAATCTCTGCTCGCTGGTGCCGGGCGAGCCGCGCGGCGCGCTCGCGGTGCGGATGGTGCTCGGCCCCGACGGACGCAAGCGCTCGCACAGCTTCCATCGCATCCTGATGCGTTCGGCGGCGAAGCTGAGCTACGCGCAGGCCCAGGCCGCGATCGACGGACGCCCCGACGACACCACCGGCCCCCTGCTCGATCCGATCCTCAAACCGCTCTATGCCGCTTATGCCTGTGCCAAGCGCGCCCGCGACGAGCGCGATCCGCTCAATCTCGATCTGCCCGAGCGCAAGATCCTGCTGAAGAGCGACGGCACGGTCGACCGCGTCGTGGTCCCTGAACGTCTCGATGCGCACAAGCTGATCGAGGAGTTCATGATCCTCGCCAACGTCGCGGCGGCGGAGATGCTGGAGAAAAAATCGCTGCCGCTGATCTACCGCGTGCATGACGAGCCGACCCTGGAGAAGGTCCACGCGCTCTCCGAGTTCCTGGAGACGCTCGACATCCCCTTCACGAAATCAGGCGCATTGCGCCCGACGCTGTTCAACCGCGTGCTGGCCCAGCTCGAAGGCCACGACTATTATCCGCTGGTCAGCGAAGTCGTGCTGCGCGCCCAGGCGCAGGCTGAGTATTCGTCCGAGAATTACGGACATTTCGGCCTGAATTTGCGCCGCTACGCGCATTTCACCTCGCCGATCCGCCGCTATGCCGACCTCGTCGTGCATCGCGCACTGGTCCGCGCGCTCGGCCTCGGCGAAGGCGCGCTGCCCGACAGCGAGACGCCGGAGAGCCTCAGCGAGGTCGCCGCGCATATTTCGCTGACCGAGCGCCGCGCGATGAAGGCGGAGCGCGAGACCGTCGACCGCCTGATCGCCCACCATCTCGCCGACCGCATCGGCGCCAGCTTCCAGGGCCGCGTCTCCGGCGTCACCCGCGCCGGCCTGTTCGTCAAGCTGAGCGAGACCGGCGCCGACGGACTGATCCCGATCCGATCCCTCGGCACGGAATATTTCAACTATGACGAGGGCCGACATGCCCTCGTCGGCACGCGCAGCGGCACGATGTATCAGCTGGGTGACGTGGTCGACGTCCGCCTGATCGAAGCCGCTCCGATCGCCGGCGCGCTGCGTTTCGAGCTGCTGTCGTCGGAGAGCGAGAGCTCGCCACGCGAGCGCCGGCAGTTCCGTCAGCAGCGCAAATCGTCAAAACCTCATCCCGGCCGCAGCCCAGAGAGAAAACGCAAGCCGACGAAGCAGAAATCCGGCAAACCCAAGAAGGGCAAAGGAAATAACAAGGGGAAAGGCGGGGGGCAGAAGGGCAAGGCATGGTGACGATGAGCACGGCCCCGAAAATCTGGACGCGCGAGACCGGCCTCGTCGAGAAACGCGACGTCTGGACCGCGATGAAGCGCGGCTTTCGCAGCCGCTGCCCGCGCTGCGGCGAAGGCAAGCTGTTCCGCGCCTTCCTGAAGACGGCGGACAATTGCGCCCAATGCGGCCTCGATTTCACGCCGCATCGTGCCGACGATCTGCCCGCCTATCTCGTCATCGTCATCGTCGGCCACATCGTGGTGCCGGCCATCCTCTGGATTGAGACCAACTACTCGACGCCGGTCTGGCTCAGCTTCGTCGCCTATCTGCCCTTCACCTTCGTCGCCTCGCTTGCGCTGTTGCAGCCGGTGAAGGGAGCCGTGGTCGGCTTGCAATGGGCTCTGCGCATGCACGGCTTTGACGAGAACCCTCCGGATGGTATTCCGCCGGTGTAAGCAATAAGCAAAAAACGCTCTGGGTGAGGATATGACGGATACTTCGCAGGCAGCAGAAAAGGCCAAGATCCACGAGGGCAAGGAAGCCGACCATCATCCCTATTTCCGCCCGAAGGATGCCGCGACACTGATCCTCGTCGATCGCAGCGGCAGCATCCCAAAGGTGCTGGTCGGCAAGCGCCACGACAAGGTCGTGTTCATGCCCGGAAAGTTCGTCTTCCCCGGCGGCCGCGTCGACAAGGATGATTACCGCGTGCCGTGCGCCGCGCCCATCACCACCGAGCTGGAAGCCAATCTCGCCAAGGGCAGCCCGAAGACCCCGGCTTCGCGCGCGAAATCGCTCGCCATTGCCGCGATCCGCGAGGCCTGCGAGGAGACCGGCCTCTGCCTCGGGCGCAAAGCCGAGGGCAAGGCAAAGCTCGAGGGTCCCTGGAAGCCGTTCGCGGATGCGGGCCTCCTGCCCGATCCCTCCAGCCTGTTCCTGATCGCCCGCGCCATCACCCCACCCGGCCGCGTCAAGCGCTTCGACACGCGCTTCTTCACCGCGGATGCCTCCGCAATCACCCATCGCGTCGACGGCGTGATCCATGCCGATGCCGAGCTGGTCGAGCTGGTCTGGGTCGAGCTCGGCTCAAAGCCCCTCGCAGATCTGCATCCGATGACGCGCAACGTGCTCAACGAGCTCGACTCGCGCCTCGCCACCGGCCCGATCCGTCACGATGCGCCGGTGCCGTTCTTCCACTTCTACGGCGGCAAGATGCAGAAGGATATTTTGAGCTAAGCAGCTCTCCTTTCGTCATTCCGGGGCACGCGTAGCGCGAGCTATGATGCGCAATTGCGCATCTGAGAATCCATCCATCGTCGGTCTGTGCGGCCCAATGGATTCCGGGCTCGCCGCCGTGCGGCGCCCCGGAACGACGAGAACGTGCTGAGGGCGTCGTGAAAAACAAAATAATCTTCCCGCCATCCCCAATGGCGGAGTTCCCCGGCATGCCTATGTCTTCCCGAGCGTCACCAAGAACGGACACCGGGCGATGGCACAACGGCAACTCAAGCTTGGCGCGTTCATGCGCCCGATCAGCATCCACACCGGCGCCTGGCGCTATCCCGGGGCCTGGCCCGACGCCAATTTCAACTTCTCACACATCAAGCAGCTGATCCGGAAGCTCGAGGCCGGCAAGTTCGACGCCTTCTTCATGGCCGACCACCTCGCCGTCCTCAACATGCCGATCAACGCGCTCAAGCGCAGCCACACCGTGACCTCGTTCGAGCCGTTCACGCTGCTGTCGGCACTCTCGGCGGTCACTGAGCGCATCGGCCTGATCGCGACCGGCTCGACCACGTTCGACGAGCCCTATCACGTCGCCCGCCGCTTCGCCTCGCTTGACCATCTCAGCGGCGGCCGTGCGGGCTGGAACGTCGTCACCACCTCGAATCCCGATGCGGCGCTGAATTTCGGCCTCGACGATCACATGGAGCATGCCGAGCGCTACAAGCGCGCGCGTGAGTTCTACGACGTCGTCACGGGCCTGTGGGATTCCTTCGCCGACGATGCCTTCGTGCGCGATGTCGAGAGCGGCCTGTTCTTCGATCCCGCGAAGATGCACACGCTCGACCACAACGGCAAATATCTGAAGGTGCGCGGTCCTCTCAACATCGCCCGCCCCGTGCAGGGCTGGCCTGTCATCGTGCAGGCCGGCGCCTCCGAGGACGGCAAGCAGCTCGCCGCCGAGACCGCCGAAGCCGTCTTCACCGGCGGCGGCAGCCTCGCCGACGGGCAGAAACTCTACGCCGACATCAAGGGCCGCATGGAGAAGGTCGGCCGCGACCCCGAGCACCTCAAGATCCTTCCCGGCGCCTTCGTCGTGGTCGGCGACAGCGTCGATGAGGCCAAGGAGAAACGTGCCCTGCTCGACAGCCGCGTGCATTACGACAGCGCCATCGCCTCGCTCTCGGTTATCCTCGGCACCGACGCCTCCGGTTTCGATCCCGACGGCCCGCTCCCTGACATCCCCGAGACCAATGCCAGCAAGAGCGCACGCCAGCGCATGGTCGATCTCGCCGCGCGCGAGAAGCTCACCGTGCGCCAACTCGCCCAGCGCGTCGGCGGATATGGCGGCCTGTCCTTCGTCGGCACCGCCAAAACCATCGCCGATCAGATGGAGGAATGGCTGGTCGGGCGCGGCTCCGACGGCTTCAACATCATGTTCCCGTTCCTGCCGGCCGGCCTCGACGATTTCGTCGACAAGGTCGTCCCGGAACTGCAGCGCCGCGGGATTTTCCGCAAAGAGTACGAAGGGCCCACTTTGAGGGAGAATTTGGGCCTGCCGCGGCCGAAAAACCGGTTCTTCGAGGCCTGATCGGGCCGATTTGAGGGGTTTTCCGAGTGTAAAACCTTGACTTCCAGCCGTTTCTGGCTAGGTTGCCGGCCAACGCGGGCCGTTTGGCCGGCTCCAGATTCCCCGATATTCTGAGGTTCAGAACATGGCCAAAGCGGTCACCATCAAGGTCAAGCTCGTGTCCTCGGCCGACACCGGCTTCTACTACGTCGCCAAGAAGAATTCGCGCACCATGACCGACAAGCTGGTCAAGAAGAAGTACGATCCGGTCGCGCGCAAGCACGTCGAATTCCGCGAAGCCAAGATCAAGTAAGAAGATCAAGCAAGATCGGCTTGAGCGTCGAAGAATTTTGCGGGGCCCTTTCGGGCCCCGTTTTTATTTTGGCTATTCTCTCATGTCCCGGACACGCCGCAGCGTGAAGCGCTGCCGCGTAGGACCGCGACCCGGAAAGCCATACAGCACGCCGCAAAAACATAGGCCCCGGCTCTGCAGCGCACCGCTGAAGAAGCGCTGCGCTGCGTCCGGGGCACGCGACCGAGGTTGACGCGCCACTCCAACACCCCTGGATTGCCTCGCTTCCACTCTCCTGTCCCGGACGCGGCGCAGCGCGTAGCGCTGCTCCGCAGAGCCGGGACCCAGAAAGCCACACAGCACTCTGCAGACACTTGGGCACCGGCTCTGCACGCACCGTTGCACCGGACGATGCTTCGCATCGCCGGGGTGACGCGGCGCTGCGTCCGGGGCGCAAACGCTGAATCAGCCGCGGCCCGGAGGGGCGGAGCGAGTGTGACCCACCTCGCAGAGCGCCCTGACCGGATTCAATATCCCCAGCGGGATCGTTGCATGAATCTGGTCCATTGCCGTGAAGAGCCATTTGCCCCTGCTGGATCCGCTGCGCTTCGGCGCCGCGCTCGGCGTTGCCATTTTTCACCAGATGTTCTGGTCCTGGGCCTGGGTTTCGATCGGCGTGCCGGGCTTCGAGCGCCACGTCGCCGCTGACGTCCTCTATCCGTCCGCGGCGCCCTATGCATGGTTCGGCTGGGTCGGCGTCGAGATCTTCTTCGTCATCTCCGGCTTCGTCATTGCAAATTCCGCGAGCCAAACCTCGCCGGGCGCGTTTCTTGTCGGCCGCGCGCTCAGGCTCTATCCGGCGGTCTGGGTTTGCGCCACCGCGACCTTCCTCGTCCTGCTTCTCTTCGGGAGCGGACCCGCATCCGAAACCATCCTGCCCTACATCCACGCCATGCTGATGGTGCCCAAGGGCGTCACGGGTCAATGGCTTGACGAGGTCTACTGGACGCTGGCGGCCGAGACCGCATTCTATGGTCTCGTGTTTTGCGCGATGCTGACGAAGAAGATCACCCTGCGGCATCTGGCCTTCGGCCTGACCATCTACAGCGCCATCTTCAACGCGGCCGCGCTCGCAGTGCTGTCATGCACGACGTCGTCCGACCTGCCCTACCTCGTCATTCTCATGTTTCGGGTGCCCTGCGCGGCGTTCCTGTTGACCCATGGCTGCTTCTTTGCGCTCGGGATCTGGCTGTTCATTTCCGCCAACAGAGAATTGACGGCGCTCGAGCAGATCGCCGTCGCCGCGACTTGTCTTGCAGGCGCCGCCGAGATTTATTTCTTCGCCTCTTTCCTTTTGACGTCGGTGCCCGCGATCGCGGATCAATCGGCCCTTGTGCCGGTCGCGGTCTGGGCAGCCGCGGTGCTGCTCATTGCTCTTGCCGCAAAGTGCAACAGGCAGTCCGCGGACATCGCCCCTGTTGAAGCACCCGCTTATTTGAGAACGCTTGGGCTGATCACCTATCCGCTCTATCTCACCCACAACGTGATCGGCGCTGCGATCATTCGTGCGCTGGTCGATTCCGGTCTCGATGCCACCTCGGCGCTATGGATCGCGCTGGGCCTGCTCGTCCTGGTCTGCTGGTTCATTTGCGTCAAGATCGAGCCAGCCGTCAGGTCCGCGCTGATGCAAGCCCTCTCGCACTTCGGAAAGCTGCCGCGGAGACAACCGGCGTCGCGCCGTCCCGCGCTGTCCCGGGGACTGCGCCTGCCGGTTCCGGTCAAAGTGAAGGTCGCGACGTCCCAGCCCTGACGAGCGTCTGCTTTCCCGCAACGTCCCCACGAATCCAGCCGAATCCCACTCCCAAACTTTCATCGCTTGTTGAAAAGTGCTTGTTTCGTGCGGCGAGCTTCCCATAGTGGAAGCGCAAGGGGCCAGGAGAGCCCCCGAGGAAGAGATCCCGTGAGCAAATTGCCGTTCCGGCGGATCATCGATGCGCCGGACTTCTGGCGTTTGTGGTGGGTTGGCCTGATCATCGCCACCGTACGCTGGGTGGAAACCGTCGCGGTCGGCATTGTCGTCTACCAGCGCACCGAGTCGGCGTTTCTCGTCGCAATGATGACCATGCTCCGCCTGCTTCCGATGGGGTTGTTCGGGGTGTTTCTCGGCGCGCTCGCGGAACGGCTGGATCGCAGCCGAATGCTCGTCGTCGTGGTGCTGCTGATGGCCGCCACCTCGGCCGTCCTCGCCATTCTGGACAAGACCGGACAGCTCGAGATCTGGCATCTCGCGTTCGCCAGTTTCATCAACGGCTGCGGCTGGTGCACCGACAACCCGGTGCGACGCGTGATGATCGGCGAGGTCGTCGGCCGCGAGAAGATGAGCCTAGCGATGTCGCTGGACGTCGGCGCCAACAATGCAAGCCGGATGGTCGGCCCCGTGATCGGCGGGATCCTGCTCGCCGGAGCGGGTCTTGAGGGCGTCCTGATCCTGAGCACGCTGATGTATTGCGCGGCGCTGTGGGCCGTTCTGACGGTTCGCGCGCGTGCCGCTCACGCTGCGGAGCCCGGGCCGGTGCTGGCGCGCATCGCCGCGGGTCTCGCTTTGGCGCGCAGCGACAAACGAATCCGCGGCGTGCTGATCGTGACGGTGATTTACAATGTCTTTGCCTGGCCGTTCACCAGCATGATCCCGGTCATCGGGCGCGACCGTCTGCATCTGGGCCCGGAGGGCGTTGGCCTATTGGCGACCATGGACGGGATCGGCGCTTTCGTGGGAGCGCTCGTGCTGGCGCTGTGGCTCACGCCAAGATGGTACGGCCGGGCCTTTGTTGGCGGCGTCCTCTGCTACATGCTCACGGTCGTGATTTTCGCGCTGGCACAAAACCCGGTGCTGGCTGGCGCGGCATTGCTCCTGACCGGCGTCGGTGGCGCCGGCTTTGGAACGATGCAGGCCACGCTGGTCTATCTTGCTTCGCCGCCTGAGATGCGCTCGCGCATACTCGGCGTCCTCACCGTCTGCATCGGCATCGGTCCGATCGGCTTTCTCTGGCTGGGCTGGCTCGCCGACCGCATCGGGTCCCACAGCGCCACCGCCCTGACAGGCACGCTCGGTTTGCTGGCCATGGCGACGACGTGGCGCTGGTGGAAGGAGATTTGAAGATCGCAGGATCAAAGCTGGTGCTGCGCCGCCAGCAGATCTCGTACGACAAGCCCGAGCTCGATTGCGACCATAACAGCCGCTCTCGATTACGGAGGCACACCCATGATGTGGCAAGCTCGCCCTATCATTTCGAGGTGCTCGGGCCTGTAAATTCTAGCGAACTTGTGAGCGATTGTAGATGCTCGCAGAGCCGGCCTCGCTTCCATCAAGCGTGCACCGAACATCCGCGCTTCTTCAATCCGTCCAGACATCGCCTGGCATGCCGCCAGAATAAATTGTGCGTTGAGATAGTTGGGCCGGTTCAGCACAGCCAACTTGGCCCATAATGACCCTTCCTCGTATCGACCTATCAAGAAGTGAGCGGAGGCTATTCCGGTCTGCATGAAAAAAAGGAACGGATCCATCGGGCTTAAACGTTCCCCGGCATAGAATTCCCTGAGACCCGCATCTATGTCGCCCCGGCGTATGTGTTCCCAGCCAACGGTATACCGTGCGATAGCCAGATTTGGGTTGAGTTCGAGCGCTCGCGAGACGAGGGCCGCGCCATCGTCCAGCTCGTATAATACGGCGGCCATAGCCTGGCCGGCCCTGACGAGTACAGTTGGATCGTCCCCACCAAGCTCAATCGCTCGCCTTGCTAGCCGCCGGGTGTCGTTCAGATCCTGATCCGCATCAGTTGTCCAACCAAAGATCTTTCGTTGCACATAGCAATAGGCGCCCAGGGCGTATGCCGCGGCCAATCCAGGATCAATCTCGACCGCATGCCGAGTGAGGCTGAGAGCTTCAATGTTTTGTTCGCGGGTGAATTGATAGAAGCTTGAAAGCGCACGAAGATAGTAATCGTAGGCGTGAAGGTTTTCGGTTGGCTTGCGTTGCGCGCGCTCAATCTCGGCTCGCTCCAATTGAGGGAAGAGTGCGCCAAGCACGCTACTCGTCACTTGATCCTGCAGATCGAAGATGTCGCTGAGTTGGCTGTCGAAGCGGTCGGCCCAAAGATTGGCGCCTGTCGTGGCCTCAATCAACTGCCCGGAAATTCGAACCCGGTCGCCAAATTTGCGCACACTGCCTTCGAGTACATACCTAACCCCTAGCTCGCCCCCGACCTGCCTGATGTCGATCGCCTTGCCTTTGTACGTAAAAGTCGATTGTCGGGCGATGACGAACAGCGATTTGGACCGCGAAAGGCCGGTGATGATGTCCTCGACCATTCCGTCGGCGAAATACTCCTGCTCCGGATCCGAGCTCAGATTGGTGAATGGAAGGACGGCGAGCGACGGCTTGTCGGGAAGCTGGAGGCATTTTTGGGCGCCGTCCTTTGGCTGTCAGCTACTGCCATGGAAGCGCCGTGAGTTTCCTGCACCGTACCAATGAAGCGATAGCCCTTCCTCGGCAGCGTCTTGATCAGACGCTGGTCCTCCCCGGAATCTCCGATTGCGGATCGAGCGGCATTCAGCCGGGTTGTCAGCGCGGCTTCCGATACGCACCGCCCCTTCCAAATGGCAGCAATGAGCTCGTCTTTGCTAACGACTCGCTCGCGGTTGCGGATTAGATAGTCGAGCAAGTCAAAGGCTTGAGGCGTAAGGGCGACGACGCTTGAATCGCGGTATAGCTCGCGTCGGCCGGTATCCAGTTCGTACTCTTCGAAGAGATAGCGCAAGACGCGAAATCCCTCTAGGCGTCGTCCGGCTACGCCCGGAAACTGGAGAATAAGCCGCACGCAAGGAAAATGTAAGCCGCACACCAAGCGTGCTAGACCTGATTTTGACAGCTTGCCTGAATGGAAACAAGGCACCCGAGGATGAGCCGCGGTTCAGGAAGCAAATCGGTTGATGTCCCAAATGGGTCAGAAGCAGTCGATCACGCCCCAACAGCGCGGCGTCCGCTGTGGTTTCCTAAGCTGATCACGATCACACGCCCCCCACGCCGTCCGCAGCACCGTGCCGGTGGCTGCGACGGGCGGCTCAGCGCGAACGTCACTTGCACGATGCCGGCGGTAAGTCCGAGCGCCACGCCGATGCGCCAGGCCATGGTGCGGGAGCCGAGCGCGTCGTAGAGCGCCCGGCTTGCTAGTGCCTCGCGATGAAAGCAAGCACAGCCTCGTCATAAGCGTGAGAAGCTTCTCCTGGAACCGTGTGAGATGATCCGGGAATTATGATCCGGGTTCGTTGAGGCAGGCATCGTTCCAGTTCGTCCACGATGCGATGGAAGAATTCCGGGCTGCGCTCACCATTCGTCACAAGCGTCGGCGCCGAAATGCGCTTTGCCATATCGCACGTGAACACCGGACGCGGGCGGGTCGTTGTCGCATCCGCAACGGCCGACAACGCGTTATCCGACATCATCTTGCGCTCGCTCTCGGAACGCCGATCGTAGGTGCCGGGGCCCCCAACCGCCTCTGCAAAGAGCCGCAGCCCTGCATCGATATCATCCTTCTGGAACGCCGCCCGCGCTTGAGAAAACCTGGCCCCCCATTGCTTCAAGATATCGGCACCGCCGGGCGCCGCGGCGAGCAACGCTGCGGCAGGAGGCTCGTTGATGATGAGCGTTCGCACCATCTCCGGGTGGTTCGCGGCGAAGAACAGCGCGGCATGTGCCCCGGAGGAGTGCGCGACAATGTGCGCGCGCTTCACGCCAAGCTCGGTTAGCATGGCGGCCAAATCCGCCCCATGGACATCTGCTGCGCCGTCAGGCAGGCCGTCCTTGCTCGTTGCATTCGGAAAATGATTCTGCCGGCTATAGACGATGACCCGGTGGTTCTTGGCGAGCACCTCAAGATGCTGAAGCCAGAAACGGTAATCCTGAAGTCCGCCGTGCACCAAAACGGCGGGATCGCCTTGTCCGGCTTCGACATAGGCGAATTGCGTGCCATTGACACTGACCTGCTTGACGTCAGCCCCCAAAGCCGGCGCCAGATGCAAGGGACAGAGAATGAGGCCGAGTAACAGGGCTTTGATTGCGAAGTGCATGTTACCTCCTGGATCTCAAGGCAGACCAGAATATCCCTGCAGTGTCGGCCCCGCATGTTGCTTTGCACCAAACAGCAAACCGTGGGCTTAGCGGACCTACTCAGTACAACTGATCTATGCGGCTTCCGAAGGCCTTCGCCTTCCGGCGAGGCCATGCGGGCCCTGGAAATCAGCGATGGACGAGCGTTGCCTCCGCAGGTGCCGCTTCATTCGACCGCAGAAATACAAAACGAGATCCAACGAACATCTCGACGTCGGCGCGACCATCCTGGCCAATGAGAATGAGTCCTGCTCCGCCATTGGCCACGGTCAGAATGACGGGCTGGCCCTTCCATGTCTTGATCGGGTCCATTCCGATGATGAGAAATTCACCGATCGGCTGATCCAGATATTGAAGCCTCAATTGCGGAGCAATCTCTGCTGGCGCAAGCCCAAAACCCAGCTGTTGGGCACGCGCATGTATTTGCCCGAGCGACACCATCTCGGTCTGAAAACCGAGTTCGGCCGCCGAAACCGTGACAAGCTCCAAGTCAGTTTTCGTGGCGCTGAGGGTAAAAGCTGGTCGGGCCATGATTTCACCGGCCAAGTCTCCGACACCGCACCCTCGCGCATTCAACGCGTTACGAAGAGCGACCGAATCTGGAAACGTCCCGACCGTCGTCTTCCTCCACACCGGAACATCGGCAGCGGATCCAGTGACAATCTGCGGCTTGCGAACTCCGGCAGCCTCCTTGAGCACCGGGCGAACCTGCAGAACATCTCTCGCCGTGCATTGAGCTCCGGCTTCGCTCGCGAAGACCAGGATGCACGCGTTGCAGAACATCAGAATGACGAGAGCGCCGGCGTGCCATCCCCTCGCGTGGTGCGGCGTTGCAAGTCCTCGCTTCGAGGCAACGTAGTCGATCTCACCGCGCGTGATGCCGATATCGGCGAGCTCCCTTTCGGTCAGGCGGCACAATTGAGTTCGCGACGTCTCGCGTTTGCGCCACTCCTGAAATGCATCCCAGTATGTTTCGATAGGACTGTAGACCTGTCGCTTTACGGATTCCCGTGCAGTGGTTTGGTGGATTGAGCTCATTGTGGCGCCTCCGGCTCGGCCAATGTCTCCGGCCGCTATCTGGACGCGCGTCGACGTGCGGCGCCCCATCCGTTTTGGGGGGCTTCCCGAATATTTTTGGGTCGGCTGCCTACGAGAGCGCGGAGGACATTGGCGCCAATGGCCCTCCACAGCACTCGGGAGCCGCCCGGTCGCCCCGCTCCGGGGGCCTAGATGATGTCAGGGATCGTTCGCGCAGCCCGGCGGCCGAAGTCCATTCAGCAACGCCACGACGTCAGATTGCCGGCTATAGCCAATTTTACCCAGTACAATTTTAACGTGCCAACGCACGGTATTCGTGGATGTGCCGCTCTCCGTTGCTATGGCCTTGACCGTATGGCCGGCGGCGAGGCCGCGCGCGATGCGAGCTTCGGTGGGGGTCAAGTCAAAAAGGGATCGTATCAGGTCGACCGACGGAGCCTCCGGCCTGGTCACGGGCGTCAGCATCAACATGGCTGCGCATCGGGAAAAGGTGTCACGCGCCGAACCGCGAATGGGCACGACGTGCGCAATCATCGTGGAGCCGACGTCGCGGACGGGAAATGAGCGCACACTGGGGGCATCATCACGATCCACGGTCGCTATGGCGTCGCGCAACAGTGCGTCGGCGCGCACGTCCTTCAACGCAATGCGGTCTTTCGCTCGCCACGAGATGAAGCCACTCAAAGCTTCGATCAACGCATTTGCAGCCAGGATTTTCCCGTTGTCCGAGAACACGAGCGCAGGAATGCCGAGCAGAGCGAGTGCCTGGGTCGCGGCCCGGGCGCGTTCCAACTGCATGCGGGCCGCAACCAACGAGGCCCTGGCCAAATGAGAGTGCACCTCGTTGAGGCGTTCAAGCACAGCGGGCGACGCCGATCCTTGATCGTATGCTCGCTCCAACGCGATCACCATGTCATCACCCGTCGGCAGCGCGATCGCAGTCGCCGAGGCCCACCCCATACCGCGGGGATACAACATGTCCCTGTAGGCCGGATCGTTGCGCATCTCCTCGGGAGTATAGAGAATGCTGTCCGGTATGAAGCCAGTCTGTTTCGCGCGCAGCAGGCGGTTGAAACGCTCCGATCGCGGAACCCATCCGCTCTCCATCAATGGCCGCAAATCATCTCTCGCCTGCTGGCTCGAAGCAGACCATCGGATGACGCTTCCGTTCGAGATACATAACCAGCCGGCCAGCGCGCCGTCGATCTGCACCAATTCCGCGAGAATCTCCGGCCAAAGCTCCGGTACAAAGGCGCATTCGTAGATTCGGTCGACGAGGCGGGACATCGCAATACCCTCCTCGCGCATGCTAACGCAGGTCAGGTTGTGCGGCCAGCCGGCCTGCAACTCGGCCCTCTCGGTTTATTTCGGAATCGAGACAGGCACCTGCTCGGAGCACGATCGCCGTCTGGTGGCTCCCAGCGTAGGTGGACGCAGTTCGCCACTCATCCATCTCAGCACGACTGCCGAGTCGAGAGGATCAACCTCGGATTCGAACGACGAGCCGACGTTTCCCGCCTGCCTGCACCAGCCGGGCAATTCGATGCCGACGCGCTTGTGGTACTCCAAGCAGCGCTTCAATCGCTGCGACTGCTTCAGGATACGCATGGGTGGGTACCGCTTTGGGGCGTTCCGGTCGCTCGCGAGAGGTCGTCGTCGCCTGCGAAACTACAGATCGACTTTCGGTCGGAACGCCCTCCTCGCGCTATTGTCCAAAGGGGAAATGGGCCGGCCGAAGAATTTGAGCTAAATCAACGGTACCGCGCTGCTACCCGGCAGGCTGGCCACCGCAGACGCGAGGATGCCCCCATGTCTGATACAAGCAAGCTCTCGCCTGAGAAGGCTCTGGAAAAGATCCGCAAGGAGACGCCCAAATCAAAGGGCGAACGACGCGACGAAAAAATCGAGGCGCTCGACGCAGAAATCAAGAGGATGAGAGCGCAACGACTTCGGCTCGAGCGGCAATCGCCCAAACGCAGTTGAACCGCCGCCCCGGCGCGAAAGCCGATGCGCGAGGCCGGTGCCCCCCAGCGGCCCGAGTTGCTCCCTCACTCCCCAGCCGAAGCGCGTCGTGTCAATTGTCCGCGCACCGGCCACACGGGAAGCCGCTGGCCTTGGGGAAGCCAGCGGCTTTGGATGTGGGCACTTCGCGCAGTGGGTGCTACGCAATCTCTTATTGTAGGCCAGTGCGCGGTGAGTGCTTGATCCAGATCAAACCAGACCGGCCCGCCCAATATTTTATGCCGTCGTTGGAGGCCCAACCGGCTTGGTCGAAGGGATGCGCTAGAGGTGCAGGTTGCCTGCCCTTCCCGCAGCGGAGCGGACGAATGTGGGTCCTGATGTATGTCTTCTCCTACTCGGTTAGCCCTGCCGCTACGAGCGACCGCGCGGAATGGAGGCTGCTCCCTACCGTCGTGTTTCAGGAGTTCTCGAACGAAGAACGGTGCCGGAAGGCCAAGGCAACGCTCGAAGCCAGCTTGAGCGAGGCGGGAGCCAAGCTGAGAAGTGGCCTGGAGGACTTAAAGAGCATAGGAAAAGCAGATCCAACGCACGTCATCATTGCCTATAGCGTGGATTGCCTTCCGAAATAGGACAGCATTACGCAATGCACGTTGGGACAATACCGGTGCCAATCAGCGTGCACCACACTCTCACAGGAGGGGCATCGTGGCAGACAAAACGAGCTTTACAAAGGAAGAGTGGACGCTGTTGCTTGAGAGCCCAATGATGGCCGGCATGGCTGTCACCGCGGCCGATCCGAGTGGTCTTTGGGGTCTCCTGAAGGAATCATTTGCCAGCGGAAACGCGCTCGCGAAAGCCATTGCCGACCCGGGTGCCAATCCCCTGGTGAAGGCAGTCGCGACCGACTTTTCAACCAGCGAGGCTCGAAGTGCTGCACGCGATGGCCTCAAGGCGAAGTTCGCCAATAGCCAGGTTGCAGACATCAAGTCTCGATCGATCGAAGCTCTGCGCCGGGTTTCCGCGATCTTGGAAGCGAAGGCGCCGGGCGACGCTCCAGCTTTCAGGAGCTGGCTGCGTCAGATCAGCCAAACGACTGCTGAAGCAGCCAGCGAGGGTGGCCTGCTCGGCTTTGGCGGCGTTCAGGTGAGCGACGCCGAGAAAGCGACCTTGACCGAAATTTCCGGCGCCCTCGGGGTTTGATGAGGCCTTGGGGCGACCTGGGCCTGAGAGTGCGAAACACATCATATGAAGGAGGAGAAAATGAGCCGTGGAATGCCCTCGATGACTGCCCTCCTCGGGATGCTTGCCATTGCCGGTTACCAGAATCGGGACAAGCTCGCAGAAATGTTCAACCAGGCTGCGGGGTCGCTTTCCAAGGCTCCAAGCGGCGGTCAGTCACAACCGCAGGGCGATATGCTGAGTAGCTTGAACAGCATGCTGGGCGGTGCAGGAGTCGGAGGCCTGCTTGGTGGCGGTCTCAATGAATTGCTCGAACAATTCACGAAGAATGGTCAAGGAGAGGCCGCCGAATCATGGGTCGGTCCCGGCCCCAACAAGGAATTGGCGCCGCCTCAGCTCAAGCAAGCGATTGGTCAGGATGTTCTGGCGACACTCGTGCAGAAGACCGGACTTTCGCAGGAAGAGCTTCTCGCTCGACTTTCGCGAGAACTGCCAACCGCCATCGACAAGTACACGCCGGACGGCCGTCTACCGCCGCGCGACGCTTGAACTGATCGGGAACAAGAAAAGCCGTAGCTCAGGTTGGGCCGGCACCGGCTCGATCAGGCCGTAAACATGTTGCGCAACCGACGACACGATTGTCTCGAGCGCGGCCGGGCTTGGCTATTGCTCGCAGATCGCCTTCACGATGGCGTAGCAGCGAGACCCCCTCCGTCCAGTTCCGGCAAAGTTCAGACGCGGAGCGGAGTTGACGGAGGGAGACTGCGACCTCTCATCGAGAACACGAAGTTTGGGAACATAGTCATAAGCCGATCAACGATTGAGCTCGGCGGCAACACATCGGCGTCGTCCGACGCGGCGGCGAGAACGGAAGTTGATCTCGCGATGGACAAATGGCGTCGCGAAAGCTGCGAGTGGGGCAGCAGCGTGGGCAACAGTTCGAGCTCCGTAGCCGAATGCGTTGCCGAGCTTAGCTGGAAGTGAACCCCGGAGCACCCGTGGCGGGCGCTACGCCGACATAGAGCTTGTACGCGCTCGCGCGTTGCGGAATGTTTGTATCCGGTTTGGCAGCGACATCGACAACGTCAGGTCATACCCATGAAGAGCGATCCTCTCCGGCAAGATGCCCGCCTGCAAGCGGAAGTTTCGGCACAAGGGACGGATACAAATTCCAAGTTGCTGCGGCGCTGGTGTACCCGAATTGCCGGCGAGCTAAGGCAGGCGTTACCGCCGACGATATTCTTCTTCGTCGGTTTCAACCTCATAGTTCTGACGACGAACCTCCTCGTCGCCAGCTATGCCGTCGCCGTCAGCAGCTTTATGCTTGCCACGGTGGCGGCGCTTGTCGTCGGCAAAGCCGTGATCACTGCGAACTCGATGCCCTTCCTCAAGATCTTCGACCGGGCCCCTCTCATCCAACCGATCCTGTTCAAGACGGCCGTCTATTGGGTCGCGACGGTCATTACGCGGCTAGCCGAGCGATTCATGCATTTCTCGGTCATTGACGGGAATTGGCCGGGTGATTTTCCGACCCATCTGATTTCGGACTTCTCCTGGCAGCGCTTCACCGCAATTTCGCTCTGGATACTTGTGCTCTTTCTGATCTACACGACGGTGTCGGAGTTCAGCAATCTCTTCGGCTCGCCGGAAATGTGGCGGCTGTTCTTCACATACAGACCATCTGAGTTGCAATTGAACAGGCGGCAACGCGCTCGGGAGTTGATGCGCTTGCACCGGCTCGCGGACGAACATGATCTGGCCGAATTTCGCGATCCCGATAGCCCTGCGCATCACGCTCTTGTTGAGGTCATTGAGCGTCTCGCGCGAACGCCGCAGTTCGGCCGTGACGAGATAGCGCTCAGCCAAAGTGGGCGAACACGTCAGCAGTCTTGACCACGGTGCGACCGGGCGCCCGGCCAAGGTTGATGCAGATCAATAGTTGCCGCGAGCCGTCGTGCCTTTCTGGCCGCTGAGGTCGTCTGGCTCAATTTCCGAAGGGACGCAGATATGCGCACGCGTCCAAGGGATCTGGCAACCGAGTTGGCTGATCTGGAGCCGCAAGTCGTCGCGCTTCCCTTGGACGCCGCCCGCCGCAAAGCCTGCGAGATAATCACCAGCCTTGCAGGAATGGTTTGATTTCGATCCTCGAGAACTGGCGGCAACTTCCCGACGGTCATTGCCATTAGGGCGCTCTCACCAGCCATCAACGACCCAACGACTGCGGTCCAGGCAATCGATCAGATCGAAGACATGCTGCGCCGACTGATCCGAAAGGACCTGGATACGGCGCACATAAGAGACTCACGGGGTGAGTTGCGGGTCATCCTGTTGTTGCCGTCGTGGGAAGACTACCTGTCGCTCGCCTTCGATGAGATTCGGCAATTTGGAGGGAATTCGATTCAGGTGGTCCGTCGATTGCGGTCGGCGCTCTCGGGGCTGGCTGACATCTCGCCGACTGCCGCCCGTACCGGCGCAACGCGTCGCTATCTCTCGAGCAACTCGATCTGGGTATCGATCATTCGCAGTTTGATACCGAAGACAAATAGAAAGCCATGCAAGAAGACCGGCAGGGACTTGGATTGTCACGCCGGCTTGATCCTGGCAGCAATCAAACCACTGCGGTGTGAGGCGGGCCAAGCTTACCTTCGGGTCGCCACTCATCCACCGGCCGATACGCCTGCGAGGTCGCACGTTCCTACCGAGGTTGCTTTTCGGCCGACCCGACCGGGCTGCTGCACCGGCAATTGGCGAATGTTCCTTTGGGGTTAGAAGCAGCCGATCACTACCCAGCACCGCGGCGTCCGCTGCAACTTCCCTAAGCTGCTCACGATCACACGCCCCGCCTACGCCGTCCGCAGCACGGGCGGCTGCGACGGCCGGATCAGCGCGAACGCCACCTGCACGATCCCGCCGGCAAGGCCCAGCGCCACGCCGATGCGCCAGGCCATGGTGTAGGAGCCGAGCGCATCGTACAGCACCCCTCCTCCGTACGCGCCGAGGAAGCTGCCGATCTGGTGGCTCATGAAGGCGAGGCCCTGGATCATCGCCTGCCAGCGCAGGCCGAACATCTCGGCGACGGCGCCTGCGACCAGCGGGCCGACGCCCATCCAGAGGAAGCCCATGATGGCGCCGAACAGCAGCGTCGAGAACGGCGTCGCCGGCAGCATGAAATACCAGGCGAGCGCGAGCGAGCGCAGGATGTAGATGCCGCCGAGGAGCGCCAGCTTGTTCCAGCGCTGGCCGGCCCAGCCGAAGAACAGCGAGCCGAGCACGTTGAAGCCGCCGATCATGCCGAGCGTCTGCGCGCTGAGCATCGGATCGAGGCCGCAGATCGCGAGGTAAGACGGCAGATGCGTGGTAAGGAACACCAGCTGCATGCCGCAGACGAGATAGGCGCAGGTCATCACCACGAAGGAGGCATTGCCGAACGCGGCCTTCGCCGCGGTCGCAGCCGTGGCATCGTCGATCTCGTCGGCGGCCGGCTTGGGCAACGGGACCTGGTCGATGCGCCCCGCATACCACGCGGCCGGGATCATCAGCACCGACATGATGACGAAGCCGGCGAGACCAACGCGCCAGCCGAAGCCCTCGTTGAGCATCTGCCCGATCGGCGCCGAGAGGAGCGCGCCGAGGGAGCCTGCGCCGGAGACGATGCCGAGCACGGTCGAGCGCACCGTTTCGGGCACTGCGCGCGCCGCCACCGACATCGCGATCGCCGCCGCGGTGCAGGCCAGCGACGTGCCGATCAGCACCCCGCCGCCGATCATCACGCTGATCAGACCATTGGCTGTCGCCATCAGAGCGAGGCCCGCGATGTACATCAGCGAGCCCACGATCATGATGGGACGGAAGCCATAGCGCACCGTCATCGCGCCGGCGAGCGGCTGGAGAAAGCCCCAGGCTAGGTTCTGGACCGCCAGCGCCAGTGTGAAATCCGACACCGAGATGTGGATGCCATGCGTCAACGGCTGCATGAAGATGCCCAGGCTCTGCCGCAGCCCCATGCTCAAGGTCAGCATGATCGAGGCGCCGATCAGGATGGGCAAGGTCGGACGCAGGACCTGCAACAGGGGCATGTTTTTCTCCCTCGTCGGCGCGGCGCGCGCACCGGCGTCTGCAATGCTCGATGATTTTGGTTACACAGACCTGTGCACTTAGGCTATGAAAGGTGTACGCTGTCAAGCGAACAGGACGTTTGCCGCCGCATGGCTCCCCCGCCCAAACCACAGACGATGAAGGAGCGGATCCTCGAGACCGCCGACAAGCTGTTCTATCTGCAGGGCATTCGCGCCATCGGCGTCGACACCATCGCAGCCGAGATCGGCATCTCCAAGCGCACGCTCTACAACCACTTCCCGTCCAAGGACGCGCTGATCGCGGCCTATCTCGAGCGCCGCTTCGTATCTCAGCGCCCCTCGGACAAGCCGCCGGCGGAGCAGATTCTCGCCACCTTCGATTCGCTGGAGCGGCGGTTTGCGGCCAGGGATTTCCGCGGCTGCCCGTTCGTGAACGCGGTCGCCGAGCTCGGGCCTGCCGACCGCGCGGTGAAGAAGATCGCCATCGCCTTCAAGGAAAGCCGGCGCGTGTGGTTTCGCGACCGGCTGACCGAGCTCGGCGTTGCGGATGCGGAGGCGCTTGCGACGCAGCTCGTGCTGCTGGTCGACGGCTCGATCGCACAGGACCTCGTGCGCGACGATCCCGCGATGGCAAGGGCCGCGAAGGAAGCGGCAAAGGTGCTGCTGCGGAATGCGGGGGTGGATGTGGAGGATAATGGGGCGCCGATCGTGAAACGAGGCAAACCCGCGCCATAATAACCACTGTCGTCCCGGACAAGCGCAGCGAAGCGGAGCGCAGATCCAGGACCCATAACCACAGGGAGACGTTTGGCGAAGACTTGTGGTTAGCTGCTCGCGCCACAACCCCGCCCTGGGGTTATGGGTCCCGGCCTCCGCCGGGACGACATCGCATGTGAGGCGACACTGTCCGCCATACGCAAAACCAACGACAGCAGAATGCCAGTGTTTTGCCCGACGTGTCAAACGGACCTGACGTCAACGTCAGCCGTTGCGTTGACCCGCGTAAGCCATTGATCCGGCTCGCGCCGTCTACTGTGCATGGGGTTGTTTCGCGACTTATGTGTCGCAGCAGCCTCACGCCGCCTGCGACACCACGCGATTGCGGCCGTCGTGCTTGGCACGATACAGCGCGGTGTCGGCACGCTTGAGAACGTCGGCAACCGCCTCGCCCTTCTGCTCCAGCGTGGTCAGCCCGATCGAGATCGTGACCTCGATGCGCTTCGCCCCTTTGTGGATCGCAAAGGGCTCGCCCGCGATCGAGCGGCGCAGGCGCTCGGCGACCATGCCGGCGACGTGCAGATCGGTCTCCGGCATCACGATGACGAACTCCTCGCCGCCATAGCGGCAGGCCAGATCAATGCCCCGGATCGACTTGCGCACGCGCACCGCGAACTCGCGCAGCACGTCGTCGCCGGCGTCGTGACCGTAATTGTCGTTGATCGACTTGAAGTAGTCGATGTCCAGGATCATCAGCGCCAGCGGCTTGCCGCGCGTTGCGGCCTGCTCGGCGAGCGTTGCCAGATGGCTCTCCATGTAGCGGCGATTGTGCAGGCCGGTCAGCGCGTCGGTGATCGCCATCTCGATCGAGTTCTGCACATTGTCGCGCAGATGATCGGTGTAGCGGCGGCGGCGGATCTGGGTGCGGGCACGCGCCAGGAGCTCGGTCTTGTCGATGGGACGCAAGAGATAGTCGTTGACGCCGATCTCGAGGCCGCGCAGCAGCCGCGTCGAATTCTCGGGGTCGGCGATCGCCAGGATCGGCACATGGCGCGTGCGCTCCAGCGAGCGCGCCTGGCTGCAGAGCCGCAGGCCGTCGAAATTGTTGAGGTCGAGCGAGACGATCAGGAGGTCGTAATTGCCCTCGGCGGCGTGAAACAGCGCCTCCGTCGGGTTCGGCTCGACGTCGATGGTGTGCTCGGCGGCGAGGATCGTCGCCAGCCGCTCATAGGAGGACTCGCGGTCGTCGACCAGCAGGATGCGGCCGCCCTTGCCCGTGTCGGCCACCGCGCTGCGCTCGGGCGCCTGCATGCCGATCTCGAGCGAAGTGATGGCGCGCATGCGCAGCTCGTCGGTCATCATCTTCAGCCGCGTCAGCGAGCGCACGCGCGCGATCAGCACGACGTCGGAGACGGGCTTGGTCAGGAAATCGTCGGCGCCGGCTTCCAGCCCGCGGTTGCGGTCGGACGGGCTGTCGAGCGCGGTGACCATCACGACCGGGATGTGGTGCGTCGCCGGATCGGTCTTGAGACGGCGGCAGACCTCGAAGCCGTCCATGTCAGGCATCATCACGTCGAGCAGGATGATGTCGCATTCGGCGCGCCGGCTGATTGCCAGCGCCTCGGTGCCGTTCGCGGCGGTCATCACGTCGAAATATTCGGCGGACAGGCGGGCTTCGAGGAGTTTGACGTTGGCGGGAACGTCATCGACAACCAGGATACGCGCGGACACTGTGAACTCACTTCCTATCCGATAAAACGCCGGACCGTCTCAATGAACTTGCCGACCGAGATCGGCTTGGACAAATAAGCCTCGCAGCCGCCCTCGCGGATGCGCTCTTCGTCGCCCTTCATCGCGAACGCCGTGACCGCGACGACGGGAATGGCACGCAGCTCCGGATCGTCCTTGATCCAGCGCGTCACCTCGAGCCCCGAGACCTGCGGCAGCTGGATGTCCATCAGCACGAGGTCGGGCCGCATCTTGCGCACGAGGTCGAGCGCCTCGTAGCCGTTGCTGGTGCCCGAGGTCTGGTAACCGTGCGCCTCCAACAGGTCGCGGAAGAGCTTCATGTTGAGCTCGTTGTCTTCCACGATCAGGACGGTCTTAGCCATCCCGCCCTCCTGATTGGTCCGCAGACCGATACATGTGACGCCTCAGACGCCGCTTGCCGGCGTTTCGAAAACTGGATTCAAACTAGCCGCAGATTCGCTTGAGTTTCGTTAAACCCGAGGGCCGACTTTCTGCGTGGTTTCCAGTTGCTTGTCGGGGGTCGCAAGACTCAAGGCGAAGACTCGGGCATGATGATTCCAAAGTAGACACTGAAAGTTAACGGAAAGGCAAACCGGCTCCGTGAAAAAGCCTGTTCACAACCCCCGCGAAGTCGCTGAAATCGTTGCGATTCAGGCCCTCTCCTTCGTCGCCGGCGAGCCCGAGCGGCTGGGCCTGTTCCTGGCCGAGACAGGGGTCGGTCCGGAGACCCTGCGCAATGCCGCCTCCGACCCGAATTTCCTCCTCAGCGTGCTCGATTTCGTGCTGCGCGATGACGACACCGTGAAGGCCTTTGCCAAGGCCGCGGAACTGCATCCGACCAACGTTGCCGCAGCGCGGCAGGTCCTGGGCGACGCGCTCGGCGACCCCTCCTGGGAGCGCGACGTGCCGTGACCAGTCTGGAGGCGGACGGGCCCCGCTGCTTCTGCCGGGATTGTCTGGCCGATCTGGATATGGGGGTACGGCGCTGTTCCGCATGCGGCTCCCCGCGCCTGGTCCGCCACCGCGCGCTGTCGGGCCTGACCATTGCCCATATCGACTGCGACGCCTTCTACGCGACGGTCGAGAAGCGCGACAACCCTGAGATCGCCGACAAGCCCGTCATCATCGGCGGGGGCAAGCGCGGTGTGGTGTCGGCCGCGTGCTACATTGCCCGCACCTATGGCGTGCGCTCGGCCATGCCGATGTTCAAGGCGTTGGACGCCTGCCCGCATGCGACCGTGATCCCCCCCGACATGGCAAAGTACGTCCGGGTCGGCCGCGAGGTGCGCCAGGCCATGCAGGCGCTGACGCCGCTGGTCGAGCCGCTCTCGATCGACGAGGCCTTCCTCGACCTCTCCGGCACCGAGCGGGTCCACGGCATGATCCCCGCAAAGGTGCTGGCGCGCTTTGCCCGCAACGTCGAGCGCGACATCGGCATCACCGTCTCGGTCGGCCTGTCCTGCAACAAGTTTCTGGCCAAGATTGCCTCCGACCTCGACAAGCCGCGCGGCTTTGCCGCGCTCGACCAGGACGAAGCGCTGACGATGCTGGCTTCGAGGCCGGTCGGCTTCATCTTCGGCGTCGGCCCCGCTACGCAGGACCGCCTCGTGCAGCGCGGCTTCCGCGTCATCGCCGACCTGCAGAAGGCCGACGAGATCGAGATGATGCGCCAGTTTCCGAGCGAAGGCCGCAGGCTGTGGCGGCTCGCGCGCGGCATCGACGACCGCCGCGTCGAGCCCGACCGAGGCGCCAAGACGATTTCCAGCGAAACCACCTTCGAGACCGACATCCGCGACTTCGCGACGCTGGAGAAGATATTGTGGCGGCTGTGCGAGAAGACGTCGTCGCGCCTCAAGAGCAGCGAACTCGCCGGTTGCACCGTCACGCTGAAGCTGAAGACCGCCGATTTCCGCCAGCGCACGCGTTCGCAATCGATTGCCGCGCCGACGCAGCTCGCCGCAAAGATCTTCTCGATCTGTCGCGAGATGCTGGCGAAAGAGATCGACGGCACCGCCTTCCGCCTGATGGGCGCCGGCGTCAGCGCGCTGCGCGACGGTTCAGCCTCCGACGACACCGACATGCTGGACCGCCGCGCGGCCCATGCCGAGCGCGCGGTGGACAGCCTGCGCAAGAAATTCGGCAGCGCTGCCGTGATCCGCGGCATCGCCTATGACGGACCGAAGGCGCACGAGTGATCCCTGCTCAACTCAGTCGCGTTCGAAGATCCGTGCACCCGGATAGGCGCGCCTGGCATACTGAACGACCAACTGCCGATCCTGGGTATCCAGAAACGGCGTTCGGATCTGACAAGACCCGACGATGAGGTGCCACAGGCCGTTGAGCTTTCGAATGACGACGTTCATTTGAGCTTCCTCGCAGTGACCCGAGTGGACTCAAATTGTAAGAATCTCCCGCCGTCGCTCAATTGTACCAGCGTAAGACCAGCTCATGAGAAGGATTAGGGGAGATATACAAAGGTATGTTGGCTGACACTACAACGGCCTCTGGCGCCCATTGCGTCGCCAGAGTTCAAACGGTCCTGCCCGCCCAGGGGACGGCGCGGTGACGAGCGAACGCGACCTCGACGCGCTGTTGAGGAACATGAAGCCGGACATGCTGGACGGCACCTTCGTGTTTTACACGCTTGCGCCGAGCGCCAGCATTCCAGCCATCATCAGCCCGGTGCTGACATTCCGCGAACGCGAAGGAACGACACTGGTGGTGCTGCACGAGGAGGCCGAGCGCGCGGGACTGTGCTACGCCTTTCCCTCGCGCCTGATCACCCTGACGGTCCACTCCGCGCTCGATGCGGTGGGCTTTCTGGCGGCAATCACGACGCGTTTGGCCGAAGCCGGCATCAGCGTGAACGCGGTTTCGGCCTTCTATCACGATCACCTGTTTGTGCCCGCGGACAGGGCCGACGAGGCGATGGAGATTCTGCAAGATATGGCCAAAGCGAGGCCCTCGTAGCGACGCTCCTGGTCGCCCGGATCATCGGCTCCAGGATCAAAATCTCAATCCGCGACCGCGATCGCCTCGATCTCGATCAACCATTCCGGCGCGGCGAGTGCGGAGACGCCGACCAGCGTGGAAGCCGGCGGCTCCATGCCTTCGAAGAAGGCAGAGCGGGCCTTGCCGATGATCGGGCGCAGCTCCGGTTTGTAGTTCACCACGAAGGTCGTGATCTTGACGATGTTGGAATAGCTCGCGCCCGCCGCTTTCAGCGCATGGCCGAGATTCTGCATCACCTGCGTCGTCTGCGCGGCGATATCGCCCTCGCCGACGATCCGTCCCTCTTCGTCCGTCGATACCTGCCCGGAGATGTAGATGGTGCGCGCGCCTGTAGCCGTGACGACGTGGGAATAAGCGGGATTGTGATGCAGTCCGCTGGGGCGGAGATGGTCGAGCTTGGGCATGTTGCGTGCCTCCCGGATGTCAGTGGTTGGGAGGGAGCGTAGCTGGAGAGCGAGCGGAGAGCCAGTCCCGTCATTGCGAGGCGCGAAGCGACGAAGCAATCCAGACTGTCCACCACGGCAAAAGTCTGGATTGCTTCGCTCTCCGAGTTGCGGCGAACAAGCCGCTTGCAATGACGGAGGAGATTGGCAGAACAACTTTCGCTGTCATTCCGGGGCGGTCCGCAGGCCGAACCCGGAATCTCGAGCTTCCGGGTTCTCGCTTCGCGAGCCCGGGAATGACGGCTGAAGCTCAATTACAGGGCTTGCTATCCTTGACGTCGAACTTGCCCATCGCGCCGGAGATCACGAAATCGTTGTAATCGAGCACGAGCTGGCGCGAGACGCCGTTTTCGTAGAGCTCGAACGCCATCGCGTAGACCGGCGTCTGCTCGCCGTCCTTCTTCTGTGCGTCGCGATCGAAATAGCTGACGGTGACCGGCCAGCGCTTGAGCGACTTCATGTGCTCGTCCGAGGTCGACGGATCGGACGCGGTGGCACGGTCGGCGGGAATCGGCTGGCCGATCACGGTCAGCGTGTTGTAGACCTTCTGGCCGTCGTCGGAGCCGTCATAGACGGAGAGCTCGAGCAGCGACTTGCCGTCTTTGGCCGCCGCGATGATGCGCTGGATCTGCTCGGTCGGGAACACGATCTTGCCGTCGAGCGTGAACGTCTTCGGCGCCGGCAGCTTCAACTTGACGTTGATGTGGTCGCCGTCTCGCTCGGCCGAGCCGTCGACGCGGCCGGCATCGGTCTCGTTCATGCGCGTCTCGATCTTGAAGCGGTAGCTCTTGCCGGCGGCGTCCTCCCAGGAGTTGGAGCGGAGGTCGCTGAGCGTGACCTTGCCCTCGCCGCTGTCGAGCTCGGAGACCTGGCGGAATTCTGAGGTATAGCCCTCGCAGGCGCTCCCGGCGAAATTGTAGAGGATGCGACCGCGGGCGCTGTTGACCGAGTTGGAGCGCGATTTCACGAGGCTGAGGTCATAGAGCGCCTGGTGCGCCAGAAACGGACCGTTGGCGGCCTGGACCCCGCCGCCGAGGCCGACACTGGCCGCCGCGAGCGCCATCACACCGAGCGAAGTCCGGAAAAGGTGCACCATGTCTGGTCCTTGAGAGGCATCCCTGGGGAGAGCGCAGATTCGACATTTTAATGACCGTTCCATTGCGTCGCAACTGAGGCCGTTTCACGTAAATGTGCCTCTTCGCATTGAACCTCCCGGCCTGCCCTGGCTTGCGCGCCCGCTTCCTTGCATGTGGCTGCACAATGGGCGAAACAGGCGCGCCCGGCGGCAAAACCCGAGATCGCCCGGGCGGATCAATTTCGGGACAATGAGGTCGGACATGGCTGGCACGGTCGAGCAGAAACTGGTGGAACAGGGCATCAAGCTGCATGAGGCCCCCACTCCCGTGGCCAACTACGTGCCGTTCGTGCGCACCGGTAATTTGCTGTTCGTCTCCGGCCAGGTCTGCTTCGATCCCGCCGGCAAGCTGATCGCCAAGGGCAAGCTGGGCGCCGGCGTCTCGATCGAAGACGGCGCGGCGGCCGCCCGCGGCTGCGCGGTGAACCTGCTGGCCCAGGTCAAGGCGGCGCTCGGCGATCTCGACAAGGTCGTGCGCGTGGTCCGCCTCGGCGGCTTCATCAACTCTGCTCCAGACTTCCTGGACGGGCCGAAGGTGCTCAATGGCGCCTCCGACCTGATGGTCGCGGCCTTCGGTGACAAGGGCCGCCATGCCCGCACCACCGTCGGGGTCGCCTCGCTGCCGGCCGATGCCGCGGTCGAGGTCGACGGCGTGTTCGAGGTCGCCTGACGCGGATGCGCGCTCCGGATTGGCTGACAGCCCGGCCGGTCGCCCATCGCGGCCTGCATGACAATTCGCGCGGCATCGTCGAGAACATGCCGGGCGCGGTGCAGGCTGCGATCGCAGGCAATTTCTCGATCGAGGTCGATATCCAGCTCTCGTCCGACGGCGAGGCCATGGTGCACCACGACCATGCCCTCGGCCGCGTCACCGAGGCCACCGGCGAGGTGATCGACAAGACTGCGGCCGAGCTGAAAGCCGTCAGGTTCAAGGACACGGACGAGCGGATGATGTCGCTGTCCGACCTCTGCGCCCTGGTCGCCGGCCGGGTGCCGCTGGTGATCGAGGTAAAGAGCCATTTTGGCGGCGACCGCAAGCTGGTGAAGCGGATGGCCGAGGTGCTGGCGTCCTATGTCGGACCTGCCGTCGGCATGTCCTTCGACCCCGACCAGGTGCTGGCGCTGCGCGAATTGCTGCCCTCCCTTCCGCGCGGCATCGTCGCGCAGAGGACCTATGAGGACGAGTACTGGGCCAAGCTGACCCAGGCGCAGCGCGACAGCATGCTGTACCTCCGCCACGGCTTGCAGACCCAGCCGCACTTCGTCGCCTTCAAGGTCGACCACCTGCCGGCCCCCGCCCCCTGGATCGCCCGCAACGTCTTCGGCTGCGCCCTGCTCGGCTGGACTGTGCGCACGGGCGAGCAGCGGACGCGGGTCGGGCAGTATGCGGATCAGATGATCTTCGAGGGGTTCGTGCCGTAGGGCCCAACTGCTTCTCCATCGTAATTGCGAGCGGAGCGAAGCAATTCAGGATCCCTCCGCGGAGACGGTCTGGATTGCTTCGTCGCAAGGGCTCCTCGCAATGACGGCGGTGGTGGCCGCTCGACCTTCGTTCCCGCCCCTTGAAGTCGCTGCTGCAATGCACGATCTTGGACGCGATGGCATCATCCGAAATTACGCTCAAGGCCGTACCATCCGTTGGCGAGGTATCGCCGGAGGATTGGGACGCCTGCGCCAATCCCGGCAGGGCCTGCAATGGGCATGGCGAAGGAACCTCATCCCTTCGTCCAGGCGATTCCCTTGGCCTCTTAAAACCCGCTTATAACCCGTTCGTCTCGCACGCATTTCTCTCCGCCGTGGAGAAATCGGGTTCGGCGACGATCCGTACCGGCTGGGGACCGCGTCACCTCGTGGCCAAGGCCGATGGCCGCGTCGCCGGTGTCGTGCCCTGCTATCTGAAATCACACAGCCAGGGCGAATATGTCTTCGACCGCGGCTGGGCGGATGCCTATGAGCGTGCCGGCGGGCGCTACTATCCCAAGCTCCAGGTCTCCGTTCCCTTCACGCCGGCGACCGGACCCCGGCTGCTGGTCCGCGACGGCGTCGAGCGCGAGCGCATCACCGAGGCGCTGGCGAGCGGGCTGGTGGCGCTGTGCGGGGTCAGCAAGGCCTCCTCGGTGCACGTCACCTTCGCGCGCGAGGCGGAGTGGAAGCTGCTCGCCGAGCACGGCTTCCTTCAGCGCACCGACCAGCAGTTCCACTGGCACAACGACGGCTTTGCGAATTTCGACGACTTCCTGGCGACGCTGAATTCGCGCCACCGCAAGTCGATCAAGCGCGAGCGGCGCGATGCGCTCGCCGCCGGCATCACCATCCACTGGCTCACGGGCAAGGACATCACCGAGGACGCCTGGGATGCCTTCTTCGCGTTCTACATGGAAACCGGCTCGCGCAAATGGGGCCGGCCATACCTCACGCGCGAGTTCTTCTCGCTGATCGGCGAGACGATGAGCGAGGACGTACTGCTGGTGATGGCCCGCCGCAACGATCGCTGGATCGCGGGCGCGATCAACTTCATCGGCTCGGACACGCTGTTCGGCCGCAACTGGGGCGCGGTCGAGCATCACCCGTTCCTGCATTTCGAGGTCTGCTACTATCAGGCGATCGATTTCGCGATCAAACGCGGCCTGACGCATGTTGAGGCGGGCGCGCAAGGCGAGCACAAGATCGCCCGTGGCTACCTGCCGCGCACCACCCATTCCGCCCACTTCATCGCCGATCCCGGCCTGCGCCGCGCCATCGACGATTATCTCAAGCGCGAGCGCGCCTATGTCGCCGAAGCCGGACGGGAGCTCGCCGAGCTCGGCCCGTTCCGCAAAGGCATCGACGAGGCGCCTTGACGCCTCGCGATTGCTGGTGACAGTAAGCGCAAAATTCCAAAAAGCCCGCCGAGGAGCCGTCATGACCGCCTACGACACCAACAACATCTTCGCAAAGATCCTGCGCGGCGAGCTGCCCTGCCACAAGGTGTACGAGGATGAGCACGTCTTCGCCTTCCTCGACATCATGCCGCGCGTGCCAGGCCATACGCTGGTGATCCCGAAGGCCCCTGCCCGCAACATCCTCGACATCAAGCCGGACGATTACGCCCATGTCGCCCGCGGCGCGCACAAGATCGCGGCGTCCGCGATGAAGGCGTTCGACGCCGACGGCATCACCGTGCAGCAGTTCAACGAGCCCGCCGGCGGACAGGTGGTGTTTCATCTGCATATGCACGTGATGCCACGCCACGACGGCGTCGCCATGCTGCCGCCGGCCAGCCGCAAGGAAGAGACCAAGGTGCTGGAAGAGCACGCGGCCAAGCTGATCGCGGCGTTGAAGGCGGGCTAGGTCTCTCCACCTGTCATTCCGGGGCGACGCGAAGCGTCGAGCCCGGAATGACGGACTACTCCGTCTGGAAATCCCCTGCCTGCGGTGCGGCCAACGGCGTGAACTCGCAGCGGTCGGGCTTGATGTCGATCAGCGGTGTGTTGTCGATGCAGTCGAGGCCGCGCACCAGGATCGCGTTGCCCTCGATCCCGACCAGCTTCACGATCGACGTGCCGATTGGATTGGGCCGCACCGGGGAGCGCAGCGAAAACGTGCCGCGGGTCTTCTCGTTGTTCTTCGGGCTTTGCAGGATGATGTCGCGGCGCGACTTGTCGAGCCAATAGAGCACTTCGAGATTGCTGTAGAAATCCACGCCCTTGATCGCCGGCACGAACGGCTCGAAGATCTCGAGCCGGCACACCGGGCCATCCTGACGCCCCTGCCGCGGCGTCTCCAGCCGCGACGCCCAGGGCGTGCGGATACGGCCGATGAAGACGAGGCCGGCATCTTGCGTCGCTGGCAGCTCGATGGCGAGTTCGCCCTCGCGGAGCTCCTGTTCGCGAACCATATGTCCTGTTCCCTAAAGCATGATCCGGAAAAGTGCAAAGCGGTTTTCCGGAAAGATCATGCGTAAACAACAACCTAAAGCGCAATGATGATTCATCCAAATCTCATCGCGCTTTAGCTGTTCGCCGGCGGTTTTAGCCCAACCACCACTTGCCGGCCAGCATGAAGACTTCGCCCGTGACCACACCCGCGAAGATCGAGCGGCGGGTCAGCAGGAAGACCACGAGGCCGGCGCCGACCGCGCAATAGCGCAGGACGTCAGGCACGCTCGCCAGCGCTCCGGGCGGCTCGACCACGATCTGGGCGATGACGCCGGCCAGGATCGCGGTTGCGACCGCCCGCACCCAGACCAGCAGCTCGGAGCCCTCGTCGATGCCACCGCCGAACCACAGGCCCAGCATGCGCCAGATCTGGTTGGGAACGACGCCGGCGACGAACAGCACGACGAGCGCCTGCCAGTCGCCGATCAGCTGCGCGTAGCTCATGCGCGCACCTCCCGCCACCAATGCACGCCATAGGCAATGGTGCCGGCTATGAGGCCGCTGACGAGGATGTCGAGGCCAGAGTTCATTTTCGCAGCCAGCGGATAGAGCAAGACGCCGAGCGCCAGCGCGACGACGTCGGCAGCCTCACGGCTATTGCGCGCGGTCGAGAACAGGAACGACAGCGGCGTCAGCATCAGGATCGCGGCCCCCAGCGTCCGTGTCAGATTGGCGGCGAGGAAAAAGCCCACCGTGTTGGCGATGAGGCATACCGAGACTAGACCGAAGCCAAGCCCGTTGACGAAGGCGATGCGCCGCTCGCGCGGCACCTGTGGCAGGAAGCGATGGCATTCGACCCACAGCGTCACGGCCGTGAGATGCGCCGCGAAAAACAGCTCACGCCGCTTGGTCGTCGGCGTACGCATCAGCGGCAGCACCGAGACCACCATGGGAAACAGCCGGATCGCGCTGACGGTGACTGCAATCGCCGACTGGATGATGGTGGCGCCCGAGCCGAGCGTGGTGATCAAGATGATCTGCGCCGGACCTGCCCAGACGAACAGCGTCGAACACAACGCCCAGAGCAGGCTGAAATGGGTGTCATGGGCCAGTGCGCCGATGCCGAGATAAGTCGCGAACAGGACGAGCGTGAGGATCGTCTGCGTGACCGAGCGCAGCCCCCAGGCAAACGCGCGCCAGGGACTTTGCCATTGAGGTGAATCGAGCGGGGGAAGCGCCACGGGAAGTTTGGCCAGGTGAGGACTCGTGCCCGCATAACGTGCGATGCATCGGCTCGCGTCAAGGAAGCCGGCGGCGGGGCTGGCATGCGTGCCCCACCCACCGCTGTCATTCCGGGGCGCGCCACTTGGCGCGAGCCCGGAAATCCATGAGGCCACAGAGATCGCTGCACGATGGATTCCGGGCTCGCGACTTCGTCGCGCCCCGGAATGACCGAAGCGCGCCCCTACCCCGTCACACCCCTGTTCTTCAGCACGAAGCATGCACCGCCCGCCTTGCGGATGCGGCCGCACAGATCATCCGCCTCGGCGCGTGTGTCCGTGCCGATGCGCACCTGATAGAACGCGCGCGTTCCGCGGCTGCGCATCACCGAACTCAGCAAGCTCGGATCGCGCTCACCGATCACGTTGCTCAGCCGCGTGACGGCGCGGGAATACATCGCCAGCGCCCGGTTCCGGTCGAAGCCGGCGGCGAGCTGCACGCCCCAGATCTTCGCGGCAGCAAGCTCGACATGCTGCTCGAGCTCGGCCACGAACGGATTGGGTGCGCGCTTCAAGAGCGCCATGAGATCGCGGCAGCTCGTCGGCGGCGAGCTCGGCGGGCCCTTGCCGGTCGCGCCTGCCTTGGCCCAGGCATCGACGCTGGTGCCGGTGATGGCATAGACGTAGTTGCGGGTTTGCTCCGGCATTCCGCCGGTGCCGGCGAGCCATTCCTGCACCCGGCGCGGTCCGGCGTTATAGGCGGCCGCAGCCAAACCGAGATTGCCGAACTGGTTGCGCAGCTCATCCAAGAACTCGGCCGATTTCGGCAATGCCTGAA
The DNA here is from genome assembly GCF_011602485.2 of Bradyrhizobium sp. 1(2017). Lineage (NCBI taxonomy): Bacteria > Pseudomonadati > Pseudomonadota > Alphaproteobacteria > Hyphomicrobiales > Nitrobacteraceae > Bradyrhizobium > Bradyrhizobium sp. 1(2017). Next base: position 4,823,166 of record NZ_CP050022.2, read on the forward strand.
TCGGATTGAAGGGATTGAGCAGCCCGCGCTCGCTGGCTGTGCCCGGCATGAATTGGGCGATGCCCTGCGCCTGCTGGCCGCTGCGCGTCACCGGCCCGACGGCATCTGCCTGAAACCGGCTTTCCTGCCAGATCACGCGGGCAAAGAACTCCAGCGGCAAGTTCGAGGCGCGCGCGGCGGATTCGATGATCAGGCAGAGCGATTCCCGCGTGTCGCTCTCACGCGCAGGCTCGGGGGATGGCGACGGTTTTGCGGGCGCTTCGGGGCCGAGCTGTGTGGGAGGAACCGGTGCGTCCTCGGCCCGCGCCGACGTGCAGACGAACGCTGCCACGAGCAACTGCCAGATCAGCTTCTGGGCCCCATCGAACTGCATTTCGCTCCAAGCCCTTGAACTCAGGCCTCAAGGCAACTAGCAACGGCCGGAATAATCAACGCTGAGCCCGGCCAGAATGCGGACAATCTATTTTGATCTCGACGGCACACTCACCGACCCAAAGCCCGGGATCACGGGTTCGGTCCAGTATGCCCTGAAAAAACTCGGCCAGCCGGTTCCGAGCCAGGACGAGCTGACCTGGTGCATCGGGCCGCCGCTGCATGCAAGCCTGAAGAGGCTCGTGGGAACCGACGAACTCGCTGACCAGGCGCTCCTGCTCTACCGCGAACGGTTTTCCGAGGTCGGCCTGTTCGAGAACACCCCCTATCAGGGCATTCACGACACGCTCGCCGCAGTGGCCGCAACCGGCGCACGCATGTTCGTGGCGACCAGCAAGCCCGCCGTCTACGCCACGCGCATCGTCGATCATTTCGGCCTGAAGCCGTATTTCGAGCGCGTATTCGGCTCCGAGCTCGACGGCACGAACGTCGACAAGCGCGACCTGCTCCGCTACGCGCTCGCCGAGGCCAAGGTCGATCCGCAGCGAGCAATCATGATCGGCGACCGCAGCCACGACGTGGTCGGCGCCCGCACCAACGGCATGACCGCCATCGGTGTGCTCTACGGCTATGGCAGCGAAGCCGAGCTGCGGGACGCTGGCGCGCATCACATCTGCGCCGCGCATCCCGAGTTGCTCGGCCACTGCGTCACCTAGTCGATCAGGCCCCGACCATCTCCACCGCCGCCAGCATGCCCGTCCTCGGGTGACAGTTGAGATATTCGAAGAACTGCTCGTCGGCCGCTGCCACCGTCACCTCGTGATAGAGCCGCAGCTTGGCTGACGGTCCGAGCGTCGACAGATATTTCATCGCCGCTCCGAAGATCCTGACGTGGGTCGGATGCGACTCCGCCCAGCGTTCGAGCGCGGCGAGGCTCTTCCACCAGCTCTGGCCGTAGGACTTTTCGCTCACGCTTCCGTCGGCTGCGAGCACCTGCATGTACCGGTTGGCGTAGCAGCCGATAGCAACGCCGTCGTCGCGCAGGAAATCCATGCCTTCGCGCAGCACCGGCTCGACGTCGTCGAGATAGAGCTTGCGTTCGGATGCTTCCGTATCACTCCAGTCCTGCCCGGAGCGGATCAGGCAGAGATTGTCGTGCGCTACGACGCGCAGCCGCGCGCCGTCGCGGATCAGCTCCGGGACGCCGGCGGGCGCCATGGCATCGGTCTGCGACAGCGGGATACGATCGCGCATGCCGCCCCAATAGGCGTGCTCCTGCACCTCGCCGCTCATGCCCTCCGCGACGACGGCGACCCCCTCCGGCCGACCGGGGGAGGAGAACAGCGTCTCATGACGTGCCACAGCGGGCCGCAGCACCTCGACGAAGGTGCCGATACCTTCGCGCTGCCGCCCGGTCCACACCTCTCGCGCCGGTGCAAACCAGGCATCGAAGCGCGCGACGTCATCCCAATAGGCGACCGTGACCACATTCTCGGAGCCGGACTGGTCGGCATAGTGCGCCCGGTCCCAATGCGACGGACCGCCCTCCGCGGCGAACAGGGCTGCGATTTCGTTCAACGCGTCCGTTGCCTCCGCCGGTGTCACACCGCGATACTGGACACCGAAATAGGCCATCACGACGCGGCTGACCGCAGGCTTGTAGCGGGCCACGAAGGACGGATATGGCGGCTGATAATCGTCGGGCACGCGCTTGTGGCGTGTGCGCGCCGTTTCGAGATGCAGAGGAATTGCGGATTCCATGATGGTCCCTCCCCGCGATCAGCTCGCTGCTGCAGCGATGTCCGTTGGCTCGGCCATGTCGGCCGGCAGCGCGAACTGCTCGACGCGCTGGTATCGCTTCCTGTTGAGCAGGAGCCGCGTCACGTCGGGCCGCGAATAGTGCCCGGCGGGATCGGCGGCGTTCTTGGCGACGCCGATGGCGCCGAGATCAATCTCGGCGATCAGCAGGCCCTCCTGGTCCGGCGCCAGCTTCTCGCCGATCTGGCTGCCATCGGGGCCGTAGATCGCGGCAAAGCCGCCGCCGGCATGCAGCAGCGCATGCTTGTCGGGCCGGTCGCAAAGCTCGTCGATCATCGCCTGCGACACCGTCGCGCAAGGCGCGAGCACGAAGCAGGAGCCTTCCACAGCGTAGACGCGCGACGCCGCATTGTTCACCTCGGCTCCTAACGCCGGCGCAAAGGGATCGTAGAGCGAGAAGCTCGGCCAGGCCGCGACATGGACCTGCTCGTTCTGGGCGTACATCGCGTATTTCGACAGCGGCTGAAGATGCTCCCAGCAGCACAGCGCGCCGAGACGGCCGATGTCGGGCCGCGCATGCACGGCGAGATCGCTGCCGTCGCCCTCGCCATAGACCGTGCGCTCGGCATGGGTCGGCCGCAGCTTGCGGCGCTTTGCGATGGTCTCGCCGTCGGGTCCGATCAACCATTGCGCCAGATAGAGGCTGCCGCCGTCACGCTCCGACAGGCCGATCACGGCTGTGAGCTTTGCCTTGCGCACGGCCTCGCGCAGCTTTTCAGCCTGCGGACTGTCGTAGGACAGCGAATTGTCGAAATAGCGCTGCACGAAGCCGCGGCCGATCGCCCAGGCCGGCGAGTCCATCCAGATGTGCCAGGGGTAACCGGGGATGAAGGCCTCCGGAAAGGCGATCAGCTTGGCGTCCTTTTCCGCGGCCTCCCCGATCAGCGCGATCGACTTGTCGATCGAGGCGTCGAGGTCGAGCCAGGCTGGCGCCGCCTGCACCACCGCAACCTTGTATTTCGGATGTTCGATGCCCATTGCCGCCTCCATTGCCGGTTGATCGGAAGCCACGTCCGATGCAGTCTATTTGGCCAAGCCGGGCGGCCGGGCGCTCGACCACGGCGGAACAAAAACTCGACTGGAAGGGATCGCGGGTACGGAATTTGCCTCCGATCAGGCTCGATCTGCGCCAGCATGCGGTTTTGCAGGATGTGAAAGGGAGGCTGTCCTGATGCCAATCCAGTTCACGACGGACGGTAGCCCCGGCTACCGGCGGCTCGCCCTCTGGCAGGACATCGTCTGCGACGTCTTCGTCGGGCTCGACTGCAAGTCGGACCTCGGCAGCGCCTTCCACGGCTCCGTCACGCAGGCCTCGCTCGGCAAGGCGGTGTGCTCCGAGGTCTGCTCCGACCGCCAGCACGTCTTCCGCACGCCCTCGCGCATCGCACGTTCGGATCAGGATTTCGTGCTGGTCGCGCTCGGCAATCGCGGCGACGGCGGCGTCGTCCAGGACGGCCGCGAGACCGTGATCCACCCCGGCGAGTTCGCCTTGTACGACACCACGCGGCCCTATGAACTGAAGTTCAACGACAGCTTCACCCAGACCATCTTCAAGGTGCCGCGCGAGATGCTGCATCGCCGGCTCGGCGGCACCGAGACACTGACCGCGATCTCGTTCGGGACTGATGCGCCGCTCGAACGGCTGGCCTATGATTTCATCGTCAGGCTCTGCCAGAGCGCGGACCGGCTTACGCCGGGCAATGCGGCCGCGCTGTCGGAGCAGGTCGTCGATCTGCTTGCGATGGCGCTGGGTGAACGGCTCGGCACGACGTCGCTGCCATCCTCCACCCATCGCTCCGCCCTGCTCTTCCGGCTGAAGGCGCATATCCGCGCGCATCTTGCCGAACCCGACCTCTCACTCGCGGAGACCGCGGCCGCGCTCGGCATCTCGCCGCGCTATGTCAACGATCTGCTCGCCGACGAGGAGACGTCGTTCCAGCGCTACGTTCTTGCCGAGCGTCTCGTCCAATGCCGTCGCGACCTCGCCTCGCCCGTGCTTGCCCATCGCCACATCAGCGAGATCGCCTTCGCCTGGGGCTTCAACGACCTCTCGCATTTCGGCCGCGTCTTCCGAGAGCATTTCGGCATGTCGCCGCGCGATTTCAGGCAGAGCCAATTGCGGCACTGAGCAGCCATCTCCGCGAGCCTTCGCCCGGAGCGAAGGCAGCGCTCGCCAATTCCAGATTGTCTTGTCATGCCGCGTGCCTCAGGCTGACGCGCATGAGAGGTCACGCGACGATGAGCGGATCGGAGCTGCTGCTGGGCTTGATCGCGATCCGGCTCGCGGTGCTGGTCCTGGTGGGCTGGAGCCTGACGCTCCTGCCGCGGCAGACACGCCACGGTGACTTCGCCTGCAACGCTTCTGTCGCAGCGGCAAGTGAGGCGCGGCCACAGGCGAAGATCACCGGGCCGCGCGCCGTCGATGCTGCATTCGCCGACATGCTTCGGCACGACTAGGCCATTCCTCAGCAAGGCCGGTATGTGAGCGCGTGATAGGACGCGGCGCCTGCTTGCATTATCCTTCGGCACCGAGCCGCACCGATCAATCAGCGGCCAGCCAGGAGCATATCGATGGAATACCGACGCTTGGGCCGCTCAGGCCTCATGGTGCCCGCATTGAGTCTTGGGACCGGCACCTTCGGCGGCGTCGGCCGCCTCGCCGCGTGGGGGACCACCGATGCGACCGAGGCGCGGCGCCTCCTGGACATCTGCCTCGAGGCCGGCGTGTCGATGTTCGACACTGCCAATGTCTACTCGCTCGGCGAGTCCGAACGCGTGCTCGGCGAAGCCATCAAGGGCCGCCGCGACAAGGTCCTGATCTCCACCAAGGCCACCTTCCGCTTCGGCGACGGCCCCAACGACATCGGCTCGTCGCGACAGCACCTGCTCAAAGCCATCGATGGTTCGCTGAGCCGCCTCGGCACCGATTACATCGACTTGTTCCAGCTCCATGGCTTCGACGCCTTCACCCCGCCCGAAGAGGTGCTCGCCACCCTCGACGTGCTCGTGCGCGCCGGCAAGATCCGCTATGTCGGCGTTTCCAATTTCTCGGGCTGGCACCTGATGAAGTCGCTCGCCGTCGCCGACAAGCACGGCTTCCCGCGCTACGTCGCCAACCAGACCTACTATTCCCTGATCGGGCGCGACTACGAATGGGAGCTGATGCCGCTCGGCCTCGACCAGGGGGTTGGCGCCGTGGTCTGGTCGCCGCTGGGCTGGGGCCGCCTCACCGGCAAGATCCGCCGCGGCCAGCCCAAGCCGGAAGTCAGCCGCCTGCCCAAGACCGCCGAGTTCGGGCCGCCCGTGCCGGACGAGCACGTCTATCGCGTGGTCGACGCCATCGACGAGATCGCGAAGGAGACCGGCAAGAGCGTCTCGCAGATCGCGCTCAACTGGCTGCTGCAGCGCCCCACGGTCGCGACGCTGATCATCGGCGCGCGCAACGAGACGCAGCTGCGCGAAAATCTCGGCGCGGTCGGCTGGTCGCTGACCAAGGACCAGGTCGCAAAGCTCGACGCCGCGAGCAAGGTAACGTTGCCCTATCCCTATTGGCACCAGCGCACGACCTTCACCGACCGCAATCCGCCGGCGGCGTAGGCATCCTTCAGGCGCTGGAAATCGCCGACAGGCGGCGAAAGCCGTCCTGCCGGCGGCTGGCCGCTCAGACTCGCCTTCGGCGCGGGAACTGTCCGTGTCCTGTCGGGTTGCGATCGAGCGGGTGATTTCCTATTCGGAGATGAACCACGGCTCGAATCAAGCGCGCCTCCATCATGTCGTCTGCCCCGATCGAGCATGCCGACGGCCTGCCGCAGCCGCAGCGCAACCAGGCAGTGCTCACAATTGCACTCGGCATCATCATGGCCGTGGTCGACAGCGCCATCGCCAATGTGGCGCTGCCGACGATCGCAGCCGACCTCGATGCCAGCCCGGCCTTCTCGATCTGGATCGTCAACGGCTACCAGCTCGCGATCACGATTTCGCTGCTGCCGCTGGCTTCGCTCGGCGAGATCGTCGGCTATCGCCGCGTCTATCTGGTCGGACTGGTGCTGTTCACGCTGGCGTCCGCCCTGTGCGCGCTGGCGCATACGCTGCCGCTGCTGACGGTCGCGCGCATCCTCCAGGGCTTTGGTGCGGCCGGCATTATGAGCGTCAACGCGGCGCTGGTGCGCTTCACCTATCCGCGCGCCCAACTCGGCCGCGGCATCGGGCTCAACGCGCTCGTGGTCGCCTTCTCGGCCGCGGTCGGCCCAACGCTGGCGGCTGGCATCCTCGCGGTCGGAAGCTGGCCCTGGCTGTTCGCCATCAACGTGCCGCTCGGTGCGGTGACATTGCTGATCGGCCTGCGCAGTCTGCCCCACACCAGGCCCGCGGGCCGTTCCTTCGACTGGCAGAGCGCAGGCCTGTCCGCGATCACGTTCGGCGTCGGTATCGCGGCCGTCGACAGCGTCGGTCACGGTGAGGCCGCGATCACCTGCCTCGTCCAGTTTGCCATCGCGCTCGTCGCCGGGGCGCTTCTGATCTATCGCGAAACCCACATGACCTCGCCGCTCCTGCCGGTCGATCTATTGCGCATCCCGGTATTCGCGCTGTCGATCGCAACCTCGATCGCATCGTTCTGCGCGCAGATGCTCGCCTTCGTCGCGATCCCCTTCTACCTCCAGAGCCGCTTCGGCTATTCGGCGGTGCATATGGGCCTGTTGATCACGCCCTGGCCGATCGCGGTGGCGTTCGCTGCGCCCCTCGCCGGCCGCCTGGTCGAGCATTATCCGGCCGGCCTGCTCGGTGGCATCGGGCTGACGCTGTTCGCCTGCGGCCTCGGCGCACTCGCCTTCCTGCCGGCAAGCCCGACGCCATTCGACGTGATCTGGCGCATGGCGCTGGCCGGCGCCGGCTTCGGCCTGTTCCAGACCCCCAACAACCGCACCATGATCGCGGCCGCCCCGCGCGAGCGTGCCGGCGGCGCCAGCGGCATGCTGGGCACGGCGCGGCTGCTCGGCCAGACTACGGGCGCAGCGCTGGTCGCTCTGTTTCTCGGTCGCTTTCCGATCGAAGGAACCCGGATCGCGCTGCTCACCGGCGTCGGCTTTGCCCTTTGCGGCGCGATGCTGAGCATGTTGCGGCTGTCTCCCGCAGGCTCCCGCGGCGCCGAACATGTCCGCGTGCAGGACGATCAGCGGCTGCGGGGTGAATAGCGCCGACGGCACCTCAAACAAAAAGGCCGGCTTTTCAGCCGGCCTTTTCAATTCATCGGTGCCTATCAAGCCTTGACCAACGGCCCCTTCGAGGTCGGCCCCTTGGAGCCGCCGGGACCGCCCGGCTTGGACTTGCCAGGCGGACGCTTGCGCGTGCCGGGCAGCTTCTCCTGCTTCGGCGTGACCGGACCCTCGACGAACTCGAAGCCGATCTTCTCCTTGGTCTCGTCGGCCTCGTCCTTGACGAGAACCACGCGAACATGGCCGCCGCCCTTGAGCTTGCCGAACAGCACCTCGTCAGCCAGCGGCTTCTTGATGTGCTCCTGGATGACACGGGCCATGGGACGCGCACCCATCTGCTCGTCGTAACCATGCTGGACCAGCCAGGCCTTGGCGGGGTCCGACAGCTCGATGGTGACGTCGCGATCGCCGAGCTGGGCCTCGAGCTGAAGCACGAACTTCTCCACGACCGTGCCGATCACCTCGACGCTGAGATGGCCGAATGAGACGATGGCATCGAGGCGGTTGCGGAATTCCGGCGCGAACTGCCGGTTGATCGCCTCGTGATCGTCGCCTTCCCGCTTCGAGCGGGTGAAGCCGAACGCCTGCTTGGCGAGATCCTGCGCGCCCGCATTCGTCGTCATGATCAGGATCACGTTGCGGAAGTTGACCTGCTTGCCGTTGTGATCGGTGAGCCGGCCATGATCCATGATCTGGAGCAGCACGTTGTAGAGATCGGGATGCGCCTTCTCGATCTCGTCCAGCAGCACCACGCAATGCGGATGCTGGTCGACGCCATCGGTGAGCAGGCCGCCCTGGTCGAAGCCGACATAGCCGGGAGGCGCGCCGATCAGGCGCGACACGGTGTGCCGCTCCATGTACTCGGACATGTCGAAGCGCAGCAGCTCGACGCCGAGCGTCGCCGCGAGCTGCTTGGCGACCTCGGTCTTGCCGACGCCGGTCGGACCCGAGAACAGATAGCAGCCGATCGGCTTCTCCGGCTCGCGCAAGCCGGCACGCGCCAGCTTGATCGAAGCGGCGAGCGACTCGATCGCCTTGTCCTGGCCGAACACCGTGCGCTTCAAGGTCTGCTCAAGATGCTTGAGCACCTCTGCATCGTCCTTCGACACGCTCTTCGGCGGAATCCGCGCCATCGAGGCGATCGTGGTCTCGATCTCCTTGATGCCGATGGTCTTCTTGCGCTTGTTCTCGGCCACCAGCATCTGCGCCGCGCCCGACTCGTCGATCACGTCGATCGCCTTGTCGGGCAGCTTGCGGTCGTGGATGTAGCGCGAGGAGAGCTGCACCGCGGCCTCGATCGCCTCGTTGGTGTACTTCAGACGGTGATAGTCCTCGAAGTACGGCTTGAGGCCTTTGAGGATCGCGATGGCGTCCTCGACCGTCGGCTCGTTGATGTCGATCTTCTGGAAGCGCCGCACCAGCGCGCGGTCCTTCTCGAAGTGCTGGCGGTATTCCTTGTAGGTGGTCGAGCCCATGCAGCGGATGGTGCCCGAGGCCAGCGCCGGCTTGAGCAGGTTCGAGGCGTCCATTGCCCCGCCCGACGTCGCGCCCGCGCCGATCACGGTGTGGATCTCGTCGATGAACAGAATGGCGTTGGGATGCGCCTCGAGCTCCTTCAGCACCTGCTTCAGCCGCTCTTCGAAGTCACCGCGATAGCGCGTGCCGGCGAGCAGCGTGCCCATGTCGAGCGAGAACACCGTTGCAGCCGCCAGCACCTCCGGCACCTCGCTGTCGACGATGCGCTTGGCGAGACCTTCCGCGATCGCAGTCTTGCCGACGCCGGCTTCGCCGACGAACAGCGGGTTGTTCTTCTGCCGGCGGCACAGCACCTGGATCGCACGGTTGATCTCGGAATTGCGTCCGATCACCGGGTCGATCTTGCCGTCGCGCGCCTTCTTATTGAGGTTGACGCAATAGGTCTCGAGCGCCTCGCCCTTCTTCTTGGCGTCCTCGTTGCCCTTGGTCTCGGTCTCCTCGTCGACACCGCGCACGGGCCGCGCCTCGGAGACGCCCGGCCGCTTGGCGATACCATGGCTGATGTAGTTGACCGCGTCATATCGCGTCATGTCCTGCTCCTGCAGGAAATACGCGGCATGGCTCTCGCGCTCGGCGAAGATCGCGATCAGCACGTTGGCGCCGGTCACCTCTTCGCGACCGGACGATTGCACGTGGATCACCGCGCGCTGAATCACGCGCTGGAAACCTGCGGTCGGCTTGGCGTCGTCGGCGCCATCCGTCACCAGGTTCTCGAATTCGGTCTCAAGATAATTGACGAGGCTCGTGCGGAGCTTGTCGAGATCGACGCTACAGGCGCGCATGACGGCGGCTGCATCGGAGTCGTCGATCAATGAGAGCAAGAGATGCTCGAGCGTCGCGTATTGGTGATGACGCTCGTTTGCGATCGCCAGCGCACGATGCAGGGATTGTTCAAGGCTTTGGGAAAAAGTCGGCATTCGCGTCCTCTATGGCCCCCACCATCATGATCGTCATCGCCCAGTCAGGCAACAACAACCTTTGTCACATATAGTTATACAAGATCGCGGCGAAAGACCGGTTCCGCGACTCGGCAGCTAGCCACATGGGCGGTATTTTCGATGCAAAACCCGTTCCGGTTTGGGCGGGATCGGCGCCGGCGCGGAGTTTCGCGAGCTCGACGGCTGCAACGGACATCGCGCGCAGATCTCGCGCGACGAACACTGCGACATCCACAACGGAAGCCGGTTTCGAGTGCGCCGTCAGATGTCCTACTTCTTTTCCATCACGCATTGCAGCGGATGCTGGTGCTTGCGGGCGAAATCCATCACCTGCGTCACCTTGGTCTCGGCAATCTCGTAGGTAAACACACCGCACTCGCCGATCCCGTGATGATGAACGTGCAGCATGATCTTGGTGGCAGCCTCGACGTCCTTCTGGAAGAACTTCTCCAGCACGTGGACGACGAATTCCATCGGCGTGTAGTCGTCGTTGAGGATCAGCACACGGTACAGGTTCGGCCGCTTGGTCTTGGGCTTGACCTTGGTAATGACCGAGGTGTTCGGCCCTGTCGGACCGTTGGAACGATTGTCGTCATTGCTCATCCGGGGAGCACGGGCCGCGGCTGACGCGGACATATCGAGGCTGGAAATCAGTTGCGGCATGGCACAGGCGTTCAAAATTCCCCACGGAGGCGATGACGGTTGCCGCGCGCCCCGCCCTTCGGAGCCTTGCGCAGGCGCGCCGCCTTTGTTGGATCGCCGCTCCCGACGGATCCGGTCCAGGCCGGGTCGTTCGCTAGCAATATGGGCCCGCCTCCGGCTTGCCGCAAGCTCGCAAAAGTCCGGCCAATGTGGCCGCAGCGGCGCCGATTCCCGGCCCGGCGATCCTGACCAAGGTTAATCAATCTCGACCGATTTGACAAAAATTTCCACCGCGCCTGTTTAGAACGTATTGACCAGGAACCCGGCGGTGCATGCCGCCACGACATTGCGCAGAAGGCATCTCCGGTCTTCTACGGGCCGGTTTGCCAAGAGTTCGATTGCGTGTCGCAAATGGGGCGTTATCGCGGTGGAGGTCTCTCGCTGTGCGACGACGGCAGGTGGCCGGCGTCATGATCGATGTCGCGAAAGCGCGGCGTGCTGACGCATTCAACCGCGCAAACAAAAAAGCCCGGCTGGTCAGCCGGGCTTTCGCTTCCAGGACGCCCCGGAAATTTAGTTGGCGGCCGGGGTGAACTTCGAAACGATGGTCTCGACCGGCTTGAACGCCTGCTTGGCGAGGTCGCTGTAGAGGCCGGCGATCTTTTGCGATTCCGCAACGAAGGTCTCGTAGCTCGAACGGGCGAAGTCGGTCTGCGCTTCCACGGCCTTGTCCAGCGACTTCACGCCGGAAAGCTTCTCGACGAAGGACTTGGTGTCTTCGAACGACTTCTTGGTGTAGTCGCCATACGCGCTGGCGATTGCCTGGAGGCCGTGCTGCACCGAGGTCGCGGACGCGACGCACTGCTCGAACTGCTCTTTCCCGTAGTTCTGAAAGTCTTCAACCTTGAACATGTCGGAATCCCTTTTCCCTGGCTTTCGTCGGGAAGCCCCGGGCTTCCTGACTCTGCCCACAATTAGTGCAACGCACAATAATGTCAAGAATCTTGTGCGACGCACAAAAAAACAGATCCAAATCGCCGAGATTCCCGGGGTTTCCCGCAAGGTTTCCTTAAGCCTTTGGAAACCGCGGCCCCCTACCTTGATTCCCTGGACGTGTTCAGCTTCCGCAGGCGGTCAAAGCCGTTTGAGAACATCACCTTAGCCAGAATAGCGGCTCAGGCCCAACGTCCCCCGCGGTGAACGCCAGCGGAGGGACAGCCTGAGCAGGTAATGATCCCGGTCGAGTGGGCACAATTTCGCCTCACGGGCCGGTGATCAAGTCAGAAACGGGGACGGGGTTCCATGCTTCGTAACAACTTGTCTTCCTCGCGCTTGGCGCGGGTTGGCGTTTTCGGGCTTCTTACGGTCACCACCGCAGTCATCTTCACCACCGATGCTGCCGAGGCGCGGCGGCACCGACGCCATTACGCGCACCACAAAGTGCAGCGCGATGTGTCGGAGAGCTCCAGCCCGAAATTCGCGTCCATCATCGTCGATGGAAATTCCGGCTCCGTGCTCCAGTCGACCAGCCCCGACGCGCTGCGCCACCCCGCCTCGCTGACCAAGATCATGACGCTCTATCTGCTGTTCGAGCGCCTCGAGTCCGGCAAGCTGAAGCTCGACACCGAGATGCCGGTATCCAAGCATGCCGCCGAGCAGGATCCGACCAAGCTCAACCTGCGTGCCGGCCAGACCATCCGCGTCGAGGACGCGATCAAGGGTCTGGTCACCCGCTCCGCCAACGACGCCGCCGTGGTCATTGCAGAGGCGATCGCCGGAGACGAAGACGACTTCGCCCAGATGATGACGCGCAAGGCGCGCTCGCTCGGCATGTCCAAGACGGTGTACCGCAACGCCAACGGCCTTCCCAACGACGAGCAGGTCACGACTGCGCGCGACCAGGCCACGCTCGGCCGCGCCATCCAGGAGCGCTTCCCGCGCTACTATCGCTATTTCGCGACCTCGACCTTCAACTGGCGCGGACAGTCGATCCGGAACCACAATCACCTGCTCGGCAGTGTCGAGGGCGTGGACGGCATCAAGACCGGCTACACCCGCGCCTCCGGCTTCAACCTCGTCAGCTCGATGCGCCGCGGCAATCGCCACCTGATCGGCGTCGTGCTCGGCGGCCGCAGCGGCGGCTCGCGCGACGCCATCATGCGCAACCTGCTGGCGGAGAATCTCGAGAAGGGCGCGACCACCCATACCGTCGCCGCCGTCACCGAGCGCAACGGCGCTGACGTCAATACCGACATCGCCGCCGCATCCGACACCCCGGCCCGCCCCCCGGCGCAGGTTCAGGTCGCCGCGGCCGAAGCCGCCCCGTCGCGTCTTGCCGCTCGCCTGTCGACGCTCGCCGCTGCGACGGCCGCGATGCCGCCGGCCCAGCCCAGAGCTGAAGCCAGCAAGCCTGAAGTTCGCCCGACGGAATCCAAGATCGAGCCCGCGCCCCTCACCAACGGCGTGATCTCCAGCCAGCCGCTGTCCATCATCCCCGGCTCGTCCGAGCCGATGAAGCCGGTGCGGGTCAAGACGGTTCAGGTCAAGGCCGGGCCCGTGAAGGTCGCCTCCGCCGCCCCGGCCCAGGTGTCGCCGCCGGTCACCAGCACCATTCCGTCCCGGTCCGACGTCGCGGAGACCTCCGGCGCCGTCGTCGCCCGGGCCGATCTCATCAACAAGCCGGAGATCGTGAGCCAGCCGGAAGCGCCGAAGGCCGAGATCGCCCGCACCGAGCTGCCGCGGCAGCCGGCGGGCTTCGGCACCGGCAACGGCATCCTCGGGGTGCTGCCGGCCGCAACCGCTGCCGCGCCCGCCCCGGCCGCTCCGAAGCTTGCGTCCGCCGACCCGGCGCCGCAGCCGATCCAGATGAGCGCCGCGACCAAGCCCGTCGTCACCCACAGCGGCTGGATCGTCCAGGTCGGCGCGCTCGAGAGCGAGACCGAAGCCCAGCAGCGCATCGACGCCGCCCGCAGCTCGGCGCGCGGCCTGCTCAGCAAGGCCGACCCGTTCACCGAGCCGGTCGTCGCCAAGGACAACCGCAAGCTCTACCGCGCCCGCTTTGCCGGGCTCGAGCGCGACCAGGCCGAAGCCGTCTGCCGCGCCCTGAAGCGCGCCGACATCTCCTGTATCACCGTCCGCAACTGATCGTCCGGACCGCTCCAAACAATAATGCCCGCGCCTTGCGCGGGCATTTTCGTTTCCGGAGATGCAGCGGTGCCGGGCTGTTCCACGACAACTTCTCGTCAAGGATTTACGGTTAAAATTCTGCTCAAGGGATCGACCACGCCGATAATGGCGGGCATCGGCGACGGCAAACAGAGCAAGCGGAGCTCACGCGGTACGGGCGTTTGTGGCGTTGTGCCGGAGTTAGCCGTTATGCGTACGAAGCAGAGTGTCCTTGGCCTCGTTTACACGGGCAGCGAGATACGTCGAGCCCCCCTGGTCGGGATGGAGTTTCTTCATCAGGGACTTGTGAGCCCTGCTGATGTCGTCGCGCCCCGCGCCCGGCTGCAAGCCAAGGATCTGATAGGCTTCCTCCGTCGTCATTTTGCCGCTCGCCGCCGCGCGGCGCTGCCGCCCTGCCGGATCGCCCTGCGTGTTCTGACGCCAGGCGGGAAACCGGCGGTCCAGATAGCTTTCAAGTAAGGCCACGCTCTCGGCATCGAACGCCGGCACCATCGCCAGCAGGCCGGCGAGATCGAACTCGCCGAGATCGCGCCCGGCGTGGGGTCCGGCAACGATCCGGCCCGTCAGCTGACCCGTGTCGTGGTCGAGCCGCATGTCCAGGAATTGGGAGCGCACCCGCGAGGCCTGTCCGGACGGGCGCGTCGCGCCGCCGCCGAACAATCCTCCCAAGTTGCCGAAGCCCGCGTTGGCTAGGGGTGTCCAGCCGAGCAGCCCGGCGCCGAAGATCGCGAGCGGAATCGCGACCACCAGCTCGCCCCGCAGACCCGTGAACGCTGCGGCCGCCAGCGCCACCACCCCGCCGCCGAACTTGATGACGCGCGCCAGCGCCGCCGGATTGGCGGAGCGGAACATCTGGAGCAGCAGATAAAGCGTGATAACAGCGACAGCGCCGGCGATCAGGGTCATGCCCAGAATATAGTCGCCCTGCGCGCAAAATGCATCGCGTCCACCGCAGGCCGCGCCAGCCACTACTTCATCTGGCCGATCAGCCTCGCCGCACCGCTTGCGCTCTTCGCCAATGCCAGCAGCGCGTCGCGGCCACCGGCGGCGTAAGCCGCGGCTGCCCGCAACAGCTCGCGCAGCTGTCCCGCTGCGCCGGGATCGAATCGGCACCAGGCGCCGCCGGTCAGGCGCGCGATCTCGCGAAAGGTCTGCTCGGCCACGGCGTCATGGCCCTCCTGAAACACGAACACGGGCACCTTGAGCATGCCGAGCTCGCCGGCCTTGGCGCAGAGCTCGTCGGCGTTCTCCTCCATGGCGTCGCCGACGAAGACCACGGCTCGCACGCCGGACGCCACCGCCTCGCGCCGGACCTCGCTCAGCACCTTGCCGATCTGGGTGTCACCGCCGCGGCAATCGATCTTGCTCATCAGCGTCGCAAGCCTCGCGCTGTCGGAAATCCACGCCGTCGCGCGGCACTCATTGAGGCCGCGATAATAGACCAGCCGGATGTCGAGACTGCCGAGCGCCGCGGTCTCGCGAAACATGTCGGCCTGGAGCGCACAAGCCATGTCCCAGGTCGGCTGCCGGCTCATTGTCGCGTCCAGCGCGAAGATCAGCCGTCCCTTCGCGCCGGGCGCATGCGGTGACAGCGCCCGCGCCTTCGCGACGAAGGCGGCAACGTCCTCCGAGCTTGACGTGCCGGCCTGCGGCACTGCGCCGCCGCGCGGCTTGATGGGTTCGCCCGACATCGCAGTTCAACCATGCATGAGCAATTAATGTGGTGAACGCGCAGCACTTGGTCAATGTGCAAAGCCTCCGCGGGCGGATGCCGGCGGAGGCTTGAAATCGATGCTGATGATGCGGGAGGCGTCAGCTCTTGGCAGGCGCCATAAGTGCGACCGGACCGGGCTCGAGAATCTTGGGCGGGGACGATTGCGTGTCCACCGGACTCACCTCGCTATCGGTCGCGCTCAGGAATTTGTCGAGCATGCTCTGGATCGAGTTCTTGGCCACATCCGGACCGGTGTCGCGCATGTCGTTATGCTGGAATTCGGTCTTCACGACCTGAATGCCCGCCTTCTCGCACTCTTCATCCGTCGGGATCACGCCCGCATCGGTCTTGAACTGCGGGTCGGTGGAGCGGAACGACAGGATCTTGAACTTGCCGGCGGTCACGAAGGGCACGCGTAGATTGTCGAGCGTGACGACCTTCTTGACCTCATCCGGATACTGCTTGGCGAAATACATCGTGATGTCGCCGCCCATGGAGTGGCCGACCATGGTCACCCTGTCATAGTCGGCATTCGGCTGGACCTTCTTCATCTCCTGCATGGCGAGATGAATGTTGGCGACGCCGCGCAGGATCTGAGGCAGGCGGCCGACATAGAGCTCGCCCGGCTTGGTCACCATCGGAGGATCGGTCGGCAAATCATGCTGCGGGCTCATGACCATGTAGCCGCGCGCAGCGAAGATGTTCGCGAGGAAACCGTATTCGGTGTTCTTGACGGTATTGCCGTGGTTGATCACGGCGACAGGCAGCGTGATCAAGCCGGCATTGGCCTGCATTTCCTTGTCGCGGCGCACCGCGACGTGGACGGGCACGGGACGGTTGTCGCGCGAAGCGTCGTAGAAAGTGATAGTCTCGTGCTTGATCGCCCACTTGCTCGCCGTGAAATAAGCGATGCCGCAGAGGGCACTGACGGAAACCAGAACGGCAATTCCACGCTTCATTTTCGTCCTCAGCCGCAGGCTCTTGCGGCCTGCTCCCTGTTGAAAATCGTGTTCTTCCGGGGCTCTGCGTCCCCTTGTCGCCTATTCCCTAATATATGTCACAGCAGCGTGACAGGAAGGCTAAATATTGTGAGCCGGCAGCCCTTTCATTGTGCGTCGCACACTTTTCTTGGGCACCCCGTTCTCATAAGGCTACGTCAGGGTGCAGGTCACTATCCGACGCAACTGGTGACGACTCGGTTCGATTTCGCAGTAAACATGAGATGAAACGCGCTGGGCGCGGGCCGGGTTCCCGCGGCAAGCGGCCGCTTGGACCAAGCGGAAGTAGCGATATACCGCTGGCTCAGGCGCCGAGGATATCGTGAACCTCGAGCGGCTTATCGACCTGACTGAACCATTCGGCCCGGTTGGCGGCGCGGCGGCGGCCGCGCTCGTCGAGGGGCAGCTTGAGCTGGCGGAGCAGGCTCGTCACCTCCTCCCGCGCGGTGAGATGGCCGAGATTGGGCCTCATACCAAGGGTGGCCTCGTCGATCTCGTCGAGGGCGGTCAGTCCGCGCGGGAAGAACTCGCGATAGACGACGCGTTCGGCGAAGCCATCGACATAACGGAAGCCGAGCCGCAGCGACAAATCCTTCAGGCCTTCGGCGACGAGCTGCTTGTTGCGGGAGCCGAGCATGGACAGGCGGTTGCGCACGACGATCCAGTCGGTGGTCGCGCCATCGAGCTGACGGCGCTTGCGCCTGACATCGCGCACCATCTCGGCGTAGTGGCTCTCACCGGTGACCGCGTAATTGGCGGGATCGACGGTGCCGAGCACGTCGAAGTCGAGGAAGCTGTCGTTGATCGGCGTCACCAGCGTGTCGGCCATCGAATGGGCGAGCCGCATCAGGTAGCTGTCGGTGCCGGGCGTATCGATGACGATGAAGTCGAAGCTGCTCTCGACCGCCGAGACCGCTTCCATGAACTGTTGGAACTCGGAATTCTCGTTCTCGGCGATCTGCATGGTCTCGCCGAGCTTGATGCAGCGATGCACCGGCAGCTCGAGGTCGAGCTTGGTGCGGCGTGCCCAGGCAGACCGGTTGGAGATGTAGCGCGTGAAGCTCTGCTGGCGGCAGTCGAGGTCAATCGTGGCAACGCGCTGGCCCGCCTTCAGGAGCGCAACGGCGATGTGCAGGGCGGTGGTCGATTTGCCGGAGCCGCCCTTCTCGTTGCCGAGCACGACTACATGCGCCGAGCCGGATTGGCCTTGGCTAGCCTGCACAAGCATAATGATCCTCGACACCCCTAGCGAATATCTTCGAGTTGACCGCGTCTGCGGTCAAGTGAAATGCGTGACAGGTGATGCAAATTGCAGCGCGCCGTTCCTCATCATGAATCGCCGCGCCAATGTTGGTCCGTGATGCCGCCCACAATGTCGCGACAACCAGCGCGGCCATGCGCGGGATGCTGTGCCGCATCCGGATGCATGGCGTCCACGATCGCCGCTTGTTAAGGTTTACCGGTCGGCGCCGGCCGAACCCGCACTCATTTCCAACCCCGTCGAGTCCCGATGTCATCAAGCCCCTTGATCGCCCGCACGGTCCCCGCCCTGCGGCGCGCCGTCGATACTCTCCGCAAGCGAAAGGCCACGATCGCGCTGGTCCCGACCATGGGTGCACTCCATGACGGGCATGTGTCGCTGGTCCGCCTCGCCAAGCGGCGCGCGAGTCGCGTCGTGGTGTCGATCTTCATCAACCCGACGCAGTTCGCTCCAACGGAAGACTTTGGCGCTTATCCACGCACCTGGAAGTCCGACATCGCCAAGCTCGTGGCCGAGAACGTCGACGTGGTCTGGCACCCCGGCGTCGGGGCCATGTACCCGGAGGGTTTTGCCACCCGCATCGTGCCAGATGGGCCGGCGCTGGCCGGCCTCGAGGACCGCTTCCGGCCGCACTTCTTCGGCGGCGTCGCCACCGTCGTCGGCAAGCTGTTCACGCAATGCCGGCCGGATGTTGCAATCTTCGGCGAAAAGGATTTTCAGCAGCTGCGGGTGGTGACGCGGATGGCGGGCGATCTGGATCTCGGCGTCAAGGTGATCGGCTCCCGCACCGTCCGCGAGCGCGACGGGCTCGCGATGTCCTCGCGCAACGTCTATCTCTCGGCGGAGGAGCGGCAGACCGCGACAATCCTGTACCGCGCCATGAAGGAGAGCGCGCGGCGGATCAAGGCCGGCGATGCCATCGCACCGGCGATGGCGGGCGGCGCCGAGATGATCAAGGCGGCCGGCTTCGTGCTCGACTATTTCGAGGTGCGCCATGCCGCGACGCTGGCGCCGGTCACCTCGCGCAAGGACGGGCCCTTGCGGATCCTGGTCGCGGCCAAGCTCGGCAGCACCCGGCTGATCGACAATATCGCGGTCTAGAGCAACCCCAGATCGCGCAGTTCACGCCGCATTGGCTCCGGCATCGCCGCGATCGAGCCGGCGGCGGACTTGCCGAGATCGGCGGGCACTGAATCGTCGGTGAGATAGCGCCAGCCCTGAAACGGGCGCATCGGCCGCGGCGACACCGAGATCACCTTCGGCTGCATCACGATCCGGCAGCGCCCGATGCCGTCCTTGTCGCGGAACGGCTCGATGCCGATGATCTTTTCCCGCGCGGCGATCTCACCCTTGATCACCCAATAGAGCGAGCCGCCCGCCATGATCTCGGCGTCGCGCTTGGGCACCATGCGGGTGATGTGGATGTGATGTTGCGGCAGACCCTTCTTCTTGGCGGTCTGCATCCGTTCGGCGATCCACTCCTTCAATTCCTTGACGGAGTCGCAGCCGACGGCGAGCTTGATCAGATGTAGCGGCATGCCCCAGCATTAGCCGGGCAGACGCGCATTTGGAATGCCGATCTACTCGTTATCCGCAGCCGCGGGAGCAGCCACCGAGGCCGGCGGCGGTGCGAGCGGAACCGGCGCGGCGGCGGGCGCGCGCGCCGCCTTCGGCGGCGGCGGCGGTCTCTTTGCGGCGGCGGGTGCCGCGGGAGCTGCGGCCTGGGCCGAGGTCGCTGCCGGCGCACGCGGCGCTGCGGCCGCATTTGCAGCGGGTGCCGCCGGACGCGTCGTCGCCGTTGGCTCCGGATTCATGATGCTGACTGCCGGGGTTGACGAAGCGCTCGGGAACTCGGCATTGGTCGGCTTGCCCGTCGGCGCCGATGGCGGCAATCCGGCAAGCGCAGCCGTCGCCGGCATCGCCGGCCCCGGTGCATTCCAGGTCGGCGCATAGCGTGCGACCAGCATGTCGTAGAGATGGGACTCCATGTTGGCGGCGACCTGCTGCCGGTCGGTCAGCGAGCGGAACGCGGCGCAGTCGAACTGCGTGCAGCCGTCGCGCGCGACCAGCACATGCGCGACGAGGCCGTAGCGATCGCGCTCCAGCGATTTGCGCAGCACCTTCATCTCGGCGGTGAGAGCATCGGCCGTAGCGACGTCGCCGAGCGCGCTCAGCCGGTCGATCCTCGCCGCAGTGTAGGAGACGGCCGCAGCCGCAGCGTCAGGCGCACCGAACAGCGCCTTCTCGCAGCCGACGGCGACGGCATCGCCGGCGAGATCGTCGAGACATGACAGCGCCGGCAGGCTCGCGGTCACCGCAGCTTGCGCCCGCAGTTCGGCCGGCGCGCCCTGCCCCCCCGATCCGTAGAGGTGCATGGTCGTGGGCACCGTAATGGCAAGGGCCAGCAGCGTGATGACGGCCAGGGCGCCGTTGGCGACCGATCTGTCGGCGCGCAGCAGCGCGACAAGCAGGATCAATCCGAAGAATCCGGCAGCCGCCAGCGTCATCCACATCGGGAAGGCCGGCAAGCGCCAGGTTTGGTCGAGCGAAGTGGCCCATGCCCAGTTCATGCGCGACGTCCCCTCACGCGAGCAAAGAGCGAATGGTCAAAGCGAGCACCGCGATCCGGCAGCTGCCCCCGGCCCACCTTGTGAAGGTGAAGCGGGCCTTTTGACGGCGAGAGAATACAATTTCCCCGGGAGGCGCCTATGCGCTGATCGCGTCGGTCGTCAGGAGAGCGCGAGCTGACTTTCCTTGGCGACGCGCTCGAAGGCTTCGGTCGAGCTCTTGATCCGGTACTGGCAGTCGTCGCCTTCGGTCGGCAACAGACGGATGACCTCATACGAACCGGTGGCAGCCGGGCGCGCGACGTTGCTGGCCGTGAACAAGACGCGCGTTCCCACGGGGAATTTGTGCTTCAACACCCTCTCCATTACTCAAACAACGCCTGCCTCGCCCATGGTCCCACTGCGATGGCCGGCCGGAAACCCGGGCGCTGTATAGCACGCGGCCGGCCGTTTTGGCCAGCGCCATACCCGCATGGCAAGTGCGTAGTTCTTGCAATCTTTTCAGAACGATAGGCCCGGAACCGGCGGGCCGTCGGAGCCGCCCCTCCAGCGACGTGTCGCAGCTTCTGTCGCAGGGGTGGGAATCGACCGTACCGGCCGGTTTGCAGGCCGAGCGCCGCCAACCGGACCGCGGACCGGAGCCCCCGGTCAGAGCAGCGATCAGGCGTCCTCGAACTTCTCGATACGAAGCGTTTCGGCGAGCCCGTCCCGGGTCCATTCCTGGAACGCCGGCAGCGCCAGCATCGTCTCCATGTAGGCCTTGGTCTCGGGCGAGACCTCGATCGCGTAGGTGCGGAAGCGGTGCACGACCGGGGCGTACATCGCATCCGCCGCGCCGAAGCGGCCGAACAGGAACGGTCCCTTGGCACCATAGCGGGTCCGGCACTCGCGCCAGACCTCCTGCACGCGCGCGATATTGGCGCTGGCGTCTGCCGACAGCGTCACGGGGCGCACCGGGCGATGCAGGTTCATGCCGCATTCGTTGCGCAAGGCCATGAAGCCGGAATGCATCTCGGCGCACACCGACCGGGCATGAGCGCGGGCCGCGACGTCGTCGGGCCACAGCTTCTTCTCCGGATGGCGCTCTGCGACGTACTCGATGATGGCGAGCGAATCCCACACCGTGATGTCGCCGTCGACCAGCACCGGCACCTTGCCGGCGCGGCTGAAGGACAGGATCTGCTCCTTGTCGGCGGGATTGTCGGTGTAGAGCGGGATGACGGTTTCTACGAACGGGATGTCGTTGGCGCGCAGCGCGAGCCAGGGCCGCATCGACCATGACGAATAGTTCTTGTTGCCGATCGCGAGTTTCAGTGCAGCCATGTCAGCAGTCCTTCCCGAGGCGTCCTGGAGCGCGCCCGTTTTAGCGCCATCGCCTGCCGCCAATCAATCGTTGCTGCACATCGCCTTGCGTGGCAATCGTTGCGGCCCGCGAGGAGACGGACATGAGCAGGCACTGGGTCGACATCACCGCCGTCGGCTTCTTCATCATCGAATGGCTGGTCTACGCGCTGACGCTGGAGCATTCGGCCTATGGCCGCGACAGCCTGTCGGCGCGCATGAACCGCTATCGCGAGGTTTGGGTGCGCCGCCTGCTCGACCGCGACACCCGCATGGTCGACATGCAGATCATGGCCTCGCTCCAGAACGGCACCGCCTTCTTCGCGTCCACCAGCCTGTTCGCGCTCGGCGGCGCGCTGGCGCTGCTGCACGCCACCAACGACGCCATCACGATTTTGAGCAAGCTGCCGGTCGACCTCAGCACGTCGCCGGCCATGTGGGAGCTGAAATGCGTCGGCCTCGTGCTGATCTGCGTCTACGCCTTTTTCAAGTTCGCCTGGGCCTATCGCCTGTTCAACTACGTTGCGATCCTGTTCGGCGGCATGCCGCCGGCCGACCAGCGCGACACGCCTTCCGCCGAAGCCCATGTCATCCGCACCTCGCGCCTGTTCGAATCCGCCGGCCGCCACTTCAACCGCGGCCAACGCGCCTTCTTCTTCGCGCTCGGCTATCTCGGCTGGTTCGTCAGCCCGTGGCTGCTGTTCGTGACCACCGCGGCGGTGGTGGTCGTGACCTGGCGCCGGCAATTCGCGTCGAGTGCCTGGGCCGCAATGGCGCCGGAGATGGCGGATGGCGAGGAGATGCGCAAGCGCGGTCATTGATGCCGCCTCGTGTCCCGGACCAGCTGCAACGCGCAGCGTTGCGGCGCAGAGCCGGGGATCCAGGGCCACATGGTTCGAGGCAGCGACCTGGGCCCCGGCTCTGCAGCGCACCGTCGACGTGACGCTGCGCTGCGTCCGGGGCGCGAGGGCGGAGTGCGGCGCGCGTCCGTCCTACATCGACATTGCGAGGAGCCCTTGCGACGAAGCAATCCAGAATCCTTCAGCGGAAAGACTCTGGATTGCTTCGCTGCGCTCGCAATGACGGAGTATGAGGCCTTGCTCTCAACCTCCACTGTCATTCCCCGCGAAAGCGGGGAATCCAGTACGCGGCCTCGCGGGCGGGCTTGCCCGACGGACGGCGAATCTCTCTCCGCGTGCGATACCCTCGGGCTTACTTCCTGTGCATCGCTCCGGACCTGGAATCGAATCTGGCCACAGGCCGGTCCATCTGCCAGAGCTCGACGTCGCGACCGTCGACGAGGCGCTCTGCAGAGCTGATCGCGGATTCATCGTCGATGCAATCCATCTGGATCATCCTGATTGGACGGTCGTGTCGACCCATGATCAATGCACGATAGGCGGACATCTTCATCTCCCGACAATGCGCGACAGCGCGCCTTCGCCCACAAGGTGACGCCGACGACGTTTGAATTCGATGGGGATCGCATCGCCCGTTTGTAGGCGGGACATAAGTTGGAACGAGCTCGCAGCGGCGGCTATGCCGTTCCTATGAAACTCGGACCGCGCCAGTCTCGAAATCCTACCGGCTCCGGCACCATATCCGCTCCGTCGCGCAAGCTCGCGCGACGCAGCGAACTGGGTGAAACGATGTCTACCTCTGTGGCCGGCGACCGGATCATCGATCCGATGATGGCCATCGCGAACTGCACGACACGGCAACGCATCGTCGTGGTCGGTGCAAAGAGCATGGAATTGATGATGGAATTGCATCGCCGCGGATATCTCTTGGCAGCGGCAGCAGGCAATTGCGGCCTCCCGGCAGGTCAATACGAGGTTGCGCTCGTGGACTGGCGGCGGCGCACGCTCCACGCGCTCGATGCAACGCTCGACTGGCTCGACGATTTCCTCGCGCCTCGCGCCGAGCTGGTGATCTGGCTCGATGCGCAGAAGACGGCGGCGAAGGAGGCCCTGCGTGCCGCGGTGATGAAGCGCGGATTCGTCGTCCTGCAAGGCACTGATCATCCCTGCGGCAGCGTGGTTCTGGCGCGGCGCTCGCAGGCCGTTCCCGTCCAACAGGCGGCGTGAGCGCGCACATCCACCGGACCTTCAAGGATTTGATCGGATGCCGAAATCAAAGACACGACGCGCCGTCATTCGCGAGTGGATGGCGCTTGCACCGGCGGAGCGACGATCCGCGGCGCAGGCGGGCGCCTTTGCACGGCGCGCTATCGAAAGGCACCGCCTGCCGCGCAGCCGGCGAACTTCGCACGCCGTGATCATGGCATGGCTGAAGCCACGTACCGGCAGGCCTTAGGAAACATCGTGGACCTCGCCGCAATCGACCCATCCCGCGGGCCTACTGCCCGCCAAAATCCCGTGGGCTGAACGGCAGATCCAGCACCTTCCATTCCCCGTATTTGTCCGCCGGCAACATCTTGTAGGGCTGGCAGCTCTGGAGTGCGCTCGTGGCGGACTTCACCATGGCCACGCCCTTCGCGGATGGCGGGGCGGCCATCAGGATCGGCTCGCGCAACAGCGTGCCGTCGGTGGCGAATACGGCACGCAGCTTGATGTTGACGTTGTCAGTCGGGTCGACCCCGGCCGGAAGCCTGGCGCAGCTTCTCAGGTGACGACGCAGCGCGGCGATCACCTCCGGAGGAAGCTTGGCGGCGATCGAATCCTTGGCGTCGCCGCCGTCGTCCGTTGGTGCGTCTTTCGGCAGCTCCGTCGGCAATTCGGGCGGCAGGCCGAGCATGACGCCGTATTTGACGGTGACGTCGGGCTGCGGCGCCTGATAGGCCGGCGGCGGCGCGGCCGGGGGCTGCTGCATCGCCTGTGACGGCGGCGGCTGCATCGGTGGCGGCTGCATGGATGGCTGCGGCATCGCCTGAGGCGGCGGCGTCGGTTGGGGCTGGGCCGGCGGCGAAGGCTGTTGCGGCTGTGCCTTGGCCTCGCTCGGCTTCGGCGGCGAAGACTGCTGCGGCGTCCATTGCTGCTCAGAAGGTTGCGGCTCGGGCGAAGCCTGCGGCGACGGCGCAGCCTGCGGCTTGGCCGCCGCTTCGGACTTGTCGGTGAAATCAAGCTTCGGCAGCTTCAGATCGGGCGGCGGCTCCGGCGGCTTCTCCTTTGCCGCTTCCTTCGTCTCCTGCTCCTTGATCTCCTCCTTGACCTGCTCCGGCGTGACGATATCGACCATGACGGTCTCGGTCGGCGCGGCGTGAAACGGATGGACCTCGCTGATCACGATGATCAGCGCGACCAGCGTCAGATGCGCGATAGCCGACGCCGCAATGTCCGTCCGTATGATCTTCCGCAGTTCCATCGACCGATCTTGGGTTGCCGCCGCGGTCCTAGCATACCCCGGGAGCCCCTCAATCCCATTTCGGCGCGAAGCCGAAATCGGTCAGGCGTCCATCGGGATGGGCGAGCGCGGCGATCCGGCCCATCTCGTCCTCCGACAGCTCGAAATCGAAGATCTCGATGTTTTCCGACAGGCGCTCGACGCGCGAGGTGCGCGGGATCGCAGCGACATTCTGCTGCACCAACCAGCGCAGGCACACCTGTGCCGGCGATTTACGATGGGCGCGGCCGATCTGCGCGAGTGTCTGGTCGGTCTTGACGCGCCCCTTGGCGACGGGACTGTAGGCAACGAGGGCAAGGCCGTGCTGGTCGCAGGCCGCCCTCACCTTCGCCTGGTCCAGATAAGGATGATATTCGACCTGGTTGCAGACCAGCGGCTCGGGCGACAACGCCACCGCCTTCTCGGTCAGCGCCACCGTGAAATTGGAAACGCCGATGTGCCGGGTCAGGCCCATCGTCTTCGCATGTGACAGCGCGCCGAGCGTCTCCGCCAGCGGGACATGCGAATTGGGCCAGTGCAGCAGCAATAAGTCGACGGAGGGAAGCCGCATACGGGCGAGGCTCTCCTTGACCGAGCGCTCGAGATCATGGGGCGCGAAATGGTTCGTCCAGACTTTCGTCGTCAGGAAGATGTCGTCGCGGCGCACGCCCGACGCCCGCAAGCCGTCGCCGACCTCGCGCTCGTTCTCATAGACCTGCGCCGTGTCGATGTGGCGATAGCCGAGCCGCAGCGCCTGCTCGACCACGCGGGCGGCAAGCCTTCCGCTCAGCTCCCAGGTCCCGAGGCCGATCGCCGGGATCCTTGCACCATTGGCCTCGACGAACAGCATGAGGAATCCTCTCTGTTGCGGCAGCCCCAAGTTCATCCAGGCGACATTATGGACCGGGCCCATGACGCTGCCAACGGACGCAGCGACAGTTCGGCCGAATCTTCAGCGCAATGCTAACGGCAGGTTCGCGTCAGACCTTGGCGAGCGCCTGGAACACCGTATCCGGCGCATGCGCGATCACGGCAAGCAGCGCACGGGCCGGTCCCCGCGGGGCACGCTTGCCCTGCTCCCAGTTGCGGATGGTCTCGACGGGCACGCCGAGCTTTGCGGCGAACTCCATCTGGGTGAGGCAGGCGCGGCGGCGCAAATCGCGCACCGCGAGCGAGGCGGCGTCGCCCGGCGCGGCATGGGCCGCCGGCTGGACCGGAAACTCCTGCCCATCCCGCAATTCGACGATCCGTCCGTCCGCCTTCAGCCGCAACCGCATGCTCATTCCCCCAAGCGAGACAATGATGCGGCAGGTCGCTTAAGTTCGGATTAAAGATGATTGGCGGAGCCGTCATTCCGGGGCGCGCGGAGCGCGAGCCCGGAATCCATTATGCGCCTGGGGACGTGGGGAAATGGATTCCGGGCTCGCGTCAAGTGGCGCGCCCCGGAATGACGATGGTCGTGAGAGCTACCTCAACCCGAACCAGAGCGTAGCGATGCCGAGGAAGGAGAAGAAGCCGACGACGTCGGTCACGGTGGTGACGAAGGTGCCGGACGCCACCGCAGGATCTGCCCTGACACGGTCGAGCGCCATCGGGATCAGGATGCCGCCGAGCGCGCCGGCGATGAGGTTGCAGACCATCGCAAGGCCGATGACGATGCCGAGGCCCGGGATCTTGAACCAGGCCACCGCCGCGATGCCCGTGATCACGGCGAAGGCGAGACCGTTGACGAGGCCGACCAGGGTCTCGCGCATCACCACGCGCCAGGCGTTGAAGGAACCGAGCTCGCGGGTCGCGAGCGCCCGCACGGCGACCGTCATGGTCTGGGTCGCGGCATTGCCGCCCTGGCTCGCCACGATCGGCGCCAGCACGGCGAGCGCCACCATCTTCTCGAGCTGCCCCTCGAACAGGCCGAGCACGGAGGACGCGAGGAAGGCGGTGGCGAGATTGACCAGCAACCAGTTGAAGCGGCCGCGCGCGATGGTCAGGAAGGTATCCGACAGCTCTTCGTCGCTGGTGACGCCGCCGAGCGCCTTGAGGTCCTCGTCGGCCTCCTCCTCGATGACGTCGACGACGTCGTCGACGGTGATGACGCCGACCAGGCGGTCCTGGGTGTCGAGCACGGGCGCGGCGACGAGATTGTATTTGCCGAACATGCGCGCCACCTCCTCCTGGTCCTCCAGGACGGAGACGCGGCGGCGATCCTCGTCGGTGAGCTCGGTGAGC
Organism: Bradyrhizobium sp. 1(2017); assembly: GCF_011602485.2. Lineage (NCBI taxonomy): Bacteria > Pseudomonadati > Pseudomonadota > Alphaproteobacteria > Hyphomicrobiales > Nitrobacteraceae > Bradyrhizobium > Bradyrhizobium sp. 1(2017). The sequence continues at coordinate 4,850,320 of NZ_CP050022.2, forward strand.
GGCACCGGGCGGCGGGCGCGCAGGAGCACGTCGAGCGGCACCGCCCCCTGCCAGTGCTGATCCTTGTCGACGACGTAGATCTCGTAGAAGCGATCGGGCAGATCCGGCGTCTCGCGCATATAGTCGATCGCCTGGCCCACGGTGAAATCCTGGGGCACGGCGATGAACTCCGTCTGCATCCGGCGGCCGGCGGAATTCTCCGGATAGAGCAGGCTGCGCTCGAGCGCGACGCGCTCGCGCAGCGGCAGCTTCTCGAGGATTTCCTCCTGTTCCTCCGCACCGAGGGTTTCCAGCAGCTCGACGGCGTCGTCGGATTCGAGCTCGCGGACGCCTTCTGCGACCGTCTCCGGCGGCAGCTCCTCGAGGATCTCCCCGCGCACGGCCTCGTCGACCTCGTTCAGCGCAGAGAAGTCGAAATCGCGCCCGGTCAGTTCGACGAGGCGGACGCGGTCGTCGGGCTCCAATACGCCGATGAGGTCGCCGAGGTCGGCCTCGTGCAGCTCTGCGACGATCGCGCGCAGCTGCGCCGAGTCTGCCGCCTCGATCGCACGAGCTATTTCCTCGACGAATTCGTGCCTGATATCGCCGTCCTCGTTGCGCATCGGCACGTGGTCGAGTACCGAATCCGCGGCGGATTGGGCAACGTCCATATGTTCATCCATGGCGCGCCTCGCCGTTTGACAGGTTGGATCGGATGGTCTGGGCTGACGGTCAGCCAATACCCACAAGCGAACTGCGAGCGCAATGACAAAGATGTGCCGGCCGAAATGGACCTCGATGGCGCTGGGCGCGGCGCTGGCCGGCCTCGTCGGCGCGAGCTCGCCTGAGGCCGCAGAGTGCCCGCGCAAGGGCGCGCTCGGCACCTCGCGGGTGCTGAGCGTCGACGCCAAGACCACTCCGCGCGTGGGCCTGAAGAGCTTTCCGCAGACGCTGCCGCTCGCCGATCGCGAGGTGGTGCTGACCTTCGACGACGGGCCGAACCCGCCGACGACGTCGAAGGTGCTGGCGGCGCTGGCGCAGGAATGCGTGCGTGCGACCTTCTTCCTGATCGGCCTGCACGCCTCCCAGCATCCCGACATGGTCAAGCGCATCGCCCGCGAGGGCCACACCATCGGCCATCACACCTTCTCGCATCCGTTCATGGCGCGAATCCCGTTCGACAAGGCGAAGAGCGAGATCGACCGCGGCATCGCGGCCGACGAGATGGCACTGAAGGGCGTGGCGACGACGACGCCCTCGACACCGTTCTTCCGCTTCCCCTATTTCGAATCGACGCAAGCGCAGCTCGACCTGCTGCAGGGGCGCGGCATCGTCGTGTTCGGGGCCGACCTGTGGGCCAGCGACTGGACCGAGATCACGCCGGAGCAGGAATTGAAGCTCGTGACCGAGCGCCTGGCCGCGAGCGGCAAGGGCATCATCCTCTTCCACGACCCCAAGGCGCGCACGGCCGCGATCATGCCGGCCTTCCTGCGGTATCTGAGGGAGAACGGCTACCGGGTGGTTCACATCGTGCCGGCGGCTGCGCCCCAGAAGAATGCCGACGCGCGTTGATGCCGGAATGTCACGCCCGCGCAAAATGGGGTGATTTGGGCCCTATTAACACTCTGTTCATGCTACCCCGTGCAAATGGAGGGAGACTTTGTACGGGAAAGGGTTCTTCGCGCCTGAACCGTTTCCTGATGTCTCCGACCTACTAAGGCGGTAATCGCATAGAGGGGCAGACGAAGGTTCATGATCGGAAGTAGCGTTGGTTTGCGGACGCGATCGTGCACCGCCCTTGGCCTGTTGCTGGGATTGCTGACCACGGCGTCGCCGGCGGCGTTCGCGGCCGATTGTCCGGGCCATCCGGATGCGCTCGGCACGTCCCGCACCCTCGTGGTCGACCCGCGCGAACATCCGCTGATCGGCACCATGCAGTATCGCGAGACACTGCCGCTGAAGGACCACGAAGTGGTCCTGACCTTCGACGACGGTCCGCTGCCGAAATATTCCAACCAGGTGCTCCAGATCCTCGCCGACGAGTGCATCAAGGCTACCTTCTTCATCATCGGTCAGCAGGCCAAGGCGAACCCGGAAGGCGTGCGCAAGCTGGTGGCGGCGGGCCACACTGTCGGCACGCATAGCATGGACCATCCGCTGACATTCGACCGGATGCCGATCGAGAAGGCCGAGGCGGAGATCAACGGCGGCATCGCGTGGACTTCGGCCGCGATGACCGATCCGTCCAAGCTCGCGCCCTTCTTCCGCATTCCCGGCCTGATGCGCGCCGAAGGCGTCGAGAGCCATCTGATCTCGCGCGGCATCCAGGTCTGGAGCGCCGACTTCCCGGCCGACGACTGGCGCCACGTGTCGTCCGATCGCGTCTATCAGCTCGCGATGCAGCGGCTGGAGGCCAAGGGCAAAGGCATCCTGCTGCTGCACGACATCCAGGCTCGCACGGTGGCGGCGCTGCCGAGGATCATCCGCGATCTCAAGGCGCGCGGCTATCGCATCGTGCACGTGGTGCCGGCGACCGCCGATCGGCCGGCGACGCCGACCACGCCGGTGGAGTGGTTGCTGCATCCGCCGACGGAGACGACGCCGATCGCGCGCTGGCCGCGCGTGCCCAACTTCGTGTTCGCGCAGACCCGGACGCTGCCCGCGCCCTCACTTTCCGATCTCAATGCGCAGACCGAGCATCAGCCGCTGCTGCCGCGCCGGACTATGGCGCAGGCGAATGTCGCGGCCACCCTGCCCGTACCCGGCCGCGACCTCTTTGCAATTCCGGAGGGCTCGGTCGAGGTGCTGCTGTCGACGACGTTGTCGCGGCGCGCCGCGACGCGGCTGGCGATGGCGGCCGAGAGGCCTCATCCGGCCAAAGACAAGGCGGCCAAGTCGCGGGTCAAGCCGCAGGGACACCGAACGGCGCATGCCGCGCATGGCGCACCGAAGCACGCGGCGCAGGCCGCCGGCCCTGCGCCCAAGGCCGCCGGGCCGCGTCCGACCCGTGTCGCCAGCCTGAAGAAGCGCGCGTGAGTCCTACTGCCGCATGATGGCGGCAACGCAGAGCAGCACGATCAGCGCCAGGAAGAACAGGTCCATATAGGACTTGAGCTCGCCGTCGCGCCGCAGCCGCGCAACGTCGGCGACCACCTGCTTGCGCGCCGTGGTTCCGCCCGAACCATCGTTGATCGGCGCCTGCAGGCGCCGCGTCTCGGCCTCCAGCCGCTCGATCTTCTGGAAGAAGTAGAACGCGCGCAGCGTCGAGGCCGCGCGCATGGCGGCATAGACCAGCACCAGGATCGCCAGGATCGCCCGGTTCGGATACTTCTCCATGAAGTTGAGGCTGAAATAGACCACCGCCATGAACGCGAAGTTGGTGAGGAAGCGGTAGACGAAGCTGAGGAAAACCATGGTGGCTCGAGCCTTGGGGGGAGCGCAACCGGATCGTTTGCGCGCACGGGATCAGGGGACCCAGACCGGAACAGCCAGCCTGGATGCGGTGCAGGCCCGTCTACGCCAAGTTTGTTTCAACAAAGATACTGCAAGCCGCCGCCTTTTAGCCACACGCGTCCATAATGCAAGCCGGAGTGCGCCGCCGGTAGCCGACAACGCTTCAATGGCGATTTGGCGGAAGTCGCGATAGACTATCGACCGCCGCTACATCTGGGGTCTGCCGATGCCGAAGAAGGGAATCACGGGCCACGACGACTGGGTGCTGACCGAGGCCCTCGCGACTGCGCTGGTCGCGCTGGAGCAGCTCGAGGCAAAGCACCGGCCGAACGCGCATATGGACGACATCCGCAAGCTGCTCTCGAACGGCAAGGAGCCGGCGGCGGTGAGCCTGCACCTCGCCCAGGCCAAGTGCCGCCTGTTTCCCGACCTCGATCCGCTGGAGATCTATCGGGAATACGGCATCGGGGAGGAATATGGCTAGCGCCGCGCGCCTTGGGAGTCGCAAGGCGTGGCGTGGATCGACGCGCTAGTTTTGCGAGGTCCTGAGCAGCGGACATTCACTCTGGCTCAGCGGAACATAGGCATCCGCCGCAGGGATCGTCTCGACCACATTGTAGTAGTCCCAGGGCGCCTTCACGTCCGACGGCTTCTTGACCTCGACGAGATAGAAATCGTGCACCAGCTTGTTGTCTGCGCGCAGCCGCGCTCCCGGCGCATAGAAATCGTCCACGGGCATTGACCGCATCTTGTCGAGGACCGCATTGGTCTCATCCGTTCCGGCCGCGGCGGCAGCCCGCAGATATTGCAGCACGGCGGAGTAGACCGCGGCCTGCGGCGCGGTCGGCATCGCGTTGTGACGCTTGTAGAACCTCTGGCCGAAGGCTCGCGTCTGCTCGTTCAGAGCCCAGTACCAGGCGGTGACCGTCGTCAGGCCCTTGGCGGTTTCGGCGCCCATGGCGTGGACATCGGTCAGGAACATGAGTTCGGCAACGGCCTTCTGAGGCCCCGTATTCATGCCGAATTCGTTCCATTGCTTCATGGAGGTCACGAGTTGCTCGCCGGCATTGGCGAACGCGACCACCTTCGCCTTCGAGGCCTGGGCTTGGAGCAGAAACGAGCTGTAGTCGGAATTTCCCAAGGGGTGAAAGACCGCGCCGAGCGATTTGGCGCCCGTCTCCGCCAGCACGCGCTGGGAGACGTCCACCATGTTGCGGCCGAATGCATAGTCGGACGCGATGAAGAACCAGCTGTCGTAGCCTTGCGACACCAGCTTGCGGACCGAGCCGGCGACCAGATTGTAATTGTCGTGCAGCCACATCAGGCCGGTGCGCGAGCATTGCTTGCCGCCGATATCGGTGGTGCCGACGGCCGAATAGATCACGATCTTGTTCTTGTCGCGTGCGATCGACTGGATGGCGAGCGCGACGGCGGAGTTTCCGACGTCGGCCACCATGTCGACGCCATCCACGTCGAACCATTTGCGGACGATCTGGGCGCCGATGTCGGGCTTGTTCTGATGGTCGGCAACGACGATGTCGACCTTCAGCCCCGGCGCGGCCTTCTGGAAATCCTCGACCGCCATCTTCGCGGCGACGACGGAGCCGGGTCCGGCAAGGTCCGACAAGGGTCCCGCCTGGTCGTTGACGATGCCGATCCTGATCACGCCACCGGAGACGTCGGCGGCGAGGCCCGGTTGGGCGAATGCCACAAGGCCCAGCGCCACAAGGCCCAATGCCAGGACGAGACCGAAAGCCGACCGGCAATGCCGGACGTGCCATGACCGCAACGCCCCAATCCCCTGCCCCGCCATCTTCCCCTCCTCACTGGCATCGCGACCGATATCGGCGATGATCATCCCTGCTGCTGCACGGCCTGCCTGACGAACTCCAGCCGGCGTGCCTGCGCTGGTGCAACCCGCTCCTTCATGGCCGCGACGACCGCGGCCGGTGCCGTGTCCGGTGAGCCGGCCTCGAATGGCGGCGCAGGATTGTATTCCATGCGCAGCTGGATCATCTCCGCAGCCGCGCGGCCTCTCAACATCGAGACCAGCGTCAGTGCAAAGTCGATGCCGGCGGTGATGCCGCCGCCCGTCATGCGGTTGCGATCGACGCAGACCCTCTCCCGCGACACCTCGGCGCCGAAGAACGGCAAGGCGTCGACCGCGGTCCAATGCGTGGCGGCGCGATATCCCTTCAACAGACCGGCCGCGCCGAGCACGAGCGAACCGGTGCAGACCGACGTGACATATTGCGCGGCGCGTGCCTGCCGCCGCAGAAACGTCAGCACCTCCGCGTCCAGCATCAGCTCGTCGGTGCCATAGCCGCCGGGAACGCAGATCACGTCGAGCTGCGGACAATCGGTGAAGGTGACGGTCGGCGTCAGCGCAATTACGGAATCGCTCGGCACCGGCTCGATGCGTTTCCAGATCAGATGGACCGCGACGTCAGGCAGGCTGGAGAAGACCTGTGCCGGACCGGTGAGATCGAGTTGCGTGACGCGAGGAAAAACCAGAAGACCGATCTGCAACGGACCCGACATAGTCACCTCGACATCGCGCTTGACGATGCAAGCCTGCCATGATGGCCTTGGGGTCGAAACGGCTTAATTCCCTCATTTTTGGACATGCCATGATCGGCTTCCTGATCTTTCCGGAATTCCAGTTGCTGGATGCGGCCGGACCGATCTCGGTGTTCGAGATCGCAAGACGCCACACGCCGCATGCGCCGCGCGTGATCACCGTCGCGGCGAAGGCCGGCGCCGTGCGCAGCTCGTCGGGCACCGAGATGCTGGCGCGCAGCCTGCGATCGGCAAGCTCCGTCACGACGCTCTTCGTGGCCGGTGGCGAGGTGTCGAAGATGCGGCGCGCTGCAAGACCACGATCGCCTTCATCCAGAGACTGGCGCGGCGCGGCGTGCGCATGGCCAGCGTTTGCTCCGGGGCCTATCTGCTCGCGGAGGCCGGCGTCCTCGACGGACGCTGCGCAACCACGCACTGGTCGTGCACCCGCGACTTCATCGGACGCTATCCCAGGGTCAGGCTCGAGCCGGACCAGATCTTCACGCGCGACGGCGGCGTATGGACGTCGGCCGGTATCACCGCCGGCATCGATCTGGCGCTCGCCATGATCGCGGAAGACCATGGCGAGGACATTTCGCAAGCGACCGCCAGGCAACTGGTGCTCTACCATCGCCGCAGCGGCGGCCAATCGCAGTTCTCGAGCCTGCTCGAACTGAAGACGCCGAACGGCCGCTTCGGCGGCCTGCTGTCATGGGTCCGCGAGAATCTGGATGCGCCGCTCACGGTCGAGGCGCTTGCCGAGCGCGCGGGTCTGAGCTCACGGCATTTCGTCCGCTCCTTCATCGCCGAAACCGGATCCACGCCGACCAAGGCCGTCGAGCGTTTGCGGGTCGAGGTCGCGCGCGAGCGGGTGCAATCCTCCGGCGAAGCGATCGAGCGCGTTGCGCAATCCACCGGCTTTCGCGATCCCGAGCGGATGCGCAGGGCCTTCATCCGCGCATTCGGTCAGCCGCCGCAATCGCTGCGGCGTTCGGCGCGAATTGCATGAGAGGCGCGAAAGACCGAGCTTAAGGGCCGCCGCCAGCGATCAGGCAATCACGCCGCGCGCGGTCATTTCGGGTTTGGGTCTGCAAGTCCGGCGCCGGGCTCCTCGAGGCGCCCGCTCCGCGCCAGCCGAACCGCGTTGCCGAGCGCGCGCGCCGCGTTCACCACCTCCTCCTGGAATTCGTCGTCTTCATCGAGCGCGCGGTGCGAGGTGGCGTATGGCTCCATATAGCCGACATAGCCGTCGAGCTCGCCGAAGCGCCCGGCCGAGATCAGCTGCATGTCGGTGAGCCAATCGGACAAGGCGCGCCGCACGCCCTCGGCGCCGACAGCATCGCCGTGAACGACGACGCCGAAATGCCGGCCGGCGAGATGGCGCGGATAGGACCAGCCTTTCAGCTCCATCGCCTTGGCTTCCGTGGCCTTCTTGCCGTGCGTCGAGGTCGGATCGGGATTGCCGCCGTCGGCGCAGACCATGCGGTCTATCATCGCCTTGAGGCCCGACGGCACGTGATACCAGTTCACGGGCGTCACGATCAGGATGCCATGGGCGGCGACCCATAGCGGGTAGATCTCGTTCATCCAATCGCCGGTCTGTCCCAGCGAATAGTTCGGGTAGCAGCTGCATGGCCAATGGCAGAGCGGCATCGCGGTCCCGACGCAGGATTTGCAGGGATAGATGGTCTTGCCGAACTCCGAGGCGAGCCGCGACAGATCGAGAATGTCGACGGCAAAGCCCATCTCGGCAAAGACCGGCTCGGCCAGCTTGACGAGGCGCCAGGTCTTGGACATTTCGCCAGGACAGGTGTGCTCGCTGCGGGCCGAGCCGTTGATGATGAGAATGCGCGGAATCTCGTCGGCATCGTCGTGCCGCCGCTGCGCCGCCAGCACGGCGGCGCGCGCATCGAGCCAGTCGACGGCGATGTCGTAGTCCGGGTCGGAAAAGCCCGCGCCCGCCTTTCGCGTCCGCGGCGCCTTGCGCGAATGGCTGTAGGCGTCCCAGGCGGCGCCCACGATGGCGTCGAGCTCGCGTTGCAACGGCGCAAAGGCGGGATCGACGAACTGGCTCTTGTAACGCCGTTCGAACTCGTCGCGCGACAGCTTGACGGGCGGCATCCCCTTGCGAACGTCGGCTTCCGTCATGCTGGCTCCTGGCGAAGTCGTCATCCGACCAACCCGGGGCGCTGCGCGCGGTTCCCAATGCCTATTGGCGAACGGCGTCCTGCGGCGCGTCGAAGCGCGCGATGCGCTGGCCAAGCCGCCACAGCTCGATGCGGCGCATCTGCACGAGCGCCGCGGCCTCGCGCTTGGCCTGCTCGTCATTGTCGCAGACGAGATTGGTGCATCCGAACACCTGGCCATCCGGATCGATCTGGAATGCGCGGTAATGCTTCATGTTCCGCACTATGATTCTCCTCGTCTCGGGTAGACGGGTGCGCTCAGCCAGTCAGTCAGGTTCGATGTCACTTCGTTCTGCTTGGCGCGTCGCAGCAGCATCTCGCGCTCCTTGCCGGGCGGCAAGGACAGCGCGCGATCGCGGGCATTTTCGGCGAACGTCGCGAGCCGCTCCTGGAGCGACTGGGTCTGTTTCCTGCGGTTACGTTTGGCGGTCATTGGTCTTTCACGGTGGATTTGAGATGGAAGAAGGCTGGGCCCCGGCGGGAGGATGGCACCGGGGCCCGAGCGCTAGTTAGTCACGTCGCATGTCAGTCAAGCCGCTGCCTGGTCGGGGCGGCCCGGTCCGGCAGCGTTCGCAGCTTCGGCCGCAACTTGCGGTTCCATCATTTCAATAAGTTAACGCGGCGTGATTTTGCGTTCGGGACAGACGCGCTGCCATCTTCGCCGACTGCGCCGGAACCGAAATGCTGATTCGCAGGTTCAAGAACGACTTGCGAGAACAGCTTGCGAGAACGACTTGCGAGAACGACTTGAAGGAGGATCATCATGGCGAAAGCAGCATGGAAGCGGCCGGGTTCACCGATCGGCCGCAAGGGACCGCGCAAGGCCAATCCCGCGTACAAGCGCCGCGTGCGGCAGCCCTGGACGCCTGCGGATGTGAGCAAGCTGAAACAGCTCGCGAAGGGAAACACGCCGACCGGCGTGATGAGCATCAAGCTTCAGCGCCCGGTCGCGGCCATTCGCAGCAAGGCGCAGCGCGAAGGAATTTCACTGCGGCCGGCCAACCGCTCGCCCTACAACCGGCGAACCAAAGCGGCGAAGCGGCGTTGATCCTTGCACCGCCGGGTGACAACCGGACACAACGGGGACGATGGACGTGGCGCTCATTTTTCCGGTTTCTGCCCACGACATCAGCGCATCGGTACGCGCCGACATCTGACCCGTTCCCGGCGCGTGCAGCCTGATGCATGCTTCATTCACACCACAAGCCGGGAGGCAGCGGCTCTGGTCCGGAGGCTGCAGGTCCGGCGACCGCAACCACTCGCTCATCTGCGGAAACGCCAGCAATATAGTCGTTCTCGACCGCGGCTTGACGCAGGAAGCGGAACCACTCTTCACCAGTCGTCATTGTGCTGCATGGTCGATGAAACGAGAGCGCTCCTGGCCCGCGCCGAAGCCGCGATAGCGGAGGCGAAGCGGCTTGCGGAAGTCAATCTCGCTTGGCGGAACTATACTGCGGAGGCGATCGACCGAATGTTTAGGGGCTTTCGCTTCCTGCCTGCTTCGGACAAGCCACGGTATCCTCAGGACATGCCCGATCGGGGGGGGGAGCCTTGAGGCTCTCTTCTGCTGACGCGAACCTCGACCGGCCGAGAAACGTATCGGGCATCTCTAGCCGAAGTGTCTGATAGGACAACCTCAGTGCCTCTTCGGCGAGCGTCCTGCACTCCCGTAATTCGACTGCTTGAGCGCGAAACTCCCGAATTTCCGTCAACAAATCGCATCGGCGCATGCTGTGTCTCCCTCGTACAAGCGGGAGCGCGACCGGTCTCTCAGTCACCGGCACCTACGAGGCAGAGCCCCGGCCAGCGATATCGGCAAAATAGACCAAAGCACCGCAATCAACCACTCACAAATTCGAGCTACTGGCGGGAATACCCGGTTACGCATGATCTTTCCGGAAAACCGCTTCGCACTTTTCCGGATCATGCCTTAAGGGCAATAGAACCCGGAAGCCTCCGGGCTCTGCTTCGGCGAGCGTCACGAGCAGAGAGGAAATATTGCGGATGACGACTCCTCCTCGTCCGACCGTGCCGATCGCGTCAAGCGCCACGCCGATAGAGTTGCAGATAGCTCGATGAGTACAGCGCTGCGTCCCTGAGTGCATCGAGATCGGGGATGGTCAGCGTCCGCTCCCGCAGCACGATGAGACCGGTTCCGCGCAGCTCTTGAACGGTGCGATTGAGATGGACCACCGACAGCCCGGTGGCATCGGCGAGATCCATCTGCGTAATCGGCATGGTGCAGGAATTGCCATCGACCATTCCGACCGGGCGAAGCCGTTCGAAGATCTCGCAGAACAGATGTGCGACGCGCTCCAGAGCTGTGCGGCGGCCGAGATTGATGGCCCATTCGCGCTGGATGGCGTTGTTGACCAAGCTCTCGCACCAGAACGCTTCCGCAAGCGAGCGGTCGGCCGCCATGAGGCTCTCGAAGCGCGCGCGCTTGATCTCGGCGTAGACTGCCGGCGTCAGCGTCGCGATGGAATGATCCATCACCGGGAGCAGAAACGCATGCGCGTCGCAGCTTTCCCCCGGAAAGATGAAATTGACGATCTGGCGCCGGCCGTCCTCGAGCGTCTTGTAACGGCAGAGCCAGCCCGACAGCACGATGCGGACACTGTCGACCGGATCCCCCTCCGTGATCAGGTCCTCGCCTGGACCCGCTCGCTGCAGACCTTCAAGCACGGCAAATTCGAGTGATGCACCGGCCGTGGCCGGAAAAGGCCTCAGCAGGTTCAGCCGGCGAACGACGGGTTCGACCAGGCTGCGGTCCGTCAGCGACAACGACATCAGTCAGCCACCATCGGCGTGTGGAACGTACGCTTACCCAAGGGGATGACGATCGTACATTGCAGCCCCGCAGGGCTGAATGCCAACGTGGTCTGCCCCTTGAACTCGAACGCCAGCGTACGCTCCAGAAGCTCCGTGCCAAAGCCCTTTCGCGGCGGCGGCTTGACCTGTGGCCCGCCCCGCTCGCGCCATTCGAACACCAGCCCCGAAGGGTCCGTGCTCTCGTCGAGGCGCCAGGAGATATCGATGCGCCCGCTCGGTTGACTCAAGGCGCCGTATTTCAGCGCATTGGTCGCGAGCTCATGGATCGCGAGCGCGAAGGTCTCGGCAGCCTTGGGCTGGAAGCGCACTTTGGGGCCGGAAACCCGCATCTGCTCGCCTTCGCGGGCGTTGTAGGCCAGGAGCTCCTCGACCACGAGATATTCGAGATCGACGCCGCCTTCGGGATCGCGGGTCACCAGGGCCTGGGTGCGGGCGAAGGCGTTGAGCCGGCCGTCGAGATGAGCGGCGTATTCCTCGACGGTGGAGCTCGTTTCCGCCGAACGGCGGGCGATCGACCTGACAACGCCGAGCGTGTTGCGGACGCGATGCTGGAGTTCAGCCAGCAGCAGGCGCTGCCGCTCCTCGGCGCGGGTGATCGCGGTGACGTCGATGAAGGTAATGACGACGCCGGCGATGAAATTGTCGATGCTGCGATAGGGCAGGATGCGCACGATGTAGCGCGTGCCGCTGTCCGGCGCGCTCAGCTCTCGCTCGGCGCTCGCAAGCGTGCGCAGCACGCGGCGAACGTCGTCATAGAGCTCCTCGATCGGGATGCGTGCCTTGATATGGGCAATGGGGCGACCCGTATCGGTCTCGACGAGGTGCAGGACCTGCGTGATCGCCGGTGTGAAATTCATCACGCGCAAATCATTGTCGAGGAACACCGTGGCGATCTGCGTGCTCTCGAGGAAGTTCTTGAGATCGCTGGTGGCGCGCGTCAGTTCCTGGACGCGATGCGCCAGCTCACCGTTGACGGTGGTCAGCTCCTCGTTGACCGACTGCAATTCCTCGCGCGAGGTCTCGAGCTCCTCGTTGGCGGATTGCAGTTCCTCGTTCAGCGACTGATATTCCTCGTTGGAGGATTTCAGCTCCTCATTGGTGCTCTCGAGCTCCTCGATGGTCGCCTGGAGGCGCTCGCGCGTGGCGCGCAGCTCGCTTTCGAGACGCTCGACGTGCTCGGTGCGCACCAGCGCGTTGGGATTGCCTTGATCGGCCTCGATCGCCCGAACCGGCCCATCCTTGAACAGAACGACGAAATTGCGGTGGCCGCCGGCGCCTTCCTGGATCGGCTCGACAGTGATGTCGACGAGGATACGGTGGCCGTTCACCCCGAGCTGGACCTGCTCTGCGTGGGCAGGCTCGTTGGTTTCCGCGGCGCGGCTGAGCGCGGTGCGCAATTCGAGCCTGAGATCGCGGTGCACGAGCTGAAGCAGGTCGAGCGTGGCCGTGCCCGCCGTGGGCTCGATGTAGCGGCCCGTCCTCCCGGAGAAATGCAGGATCTGGAAATTGTCGTCGGTGATGACATAGGCCGGCGCATATCGCTCGGCGATGCGCTGGGCGCGGCGCTCCAGTCCGACGTCGGGACCGAAGGAGCGCACCGGCGGCACCTCCACAGGAGCCCTGCCCGCCGAGGTCGTGATCGGAAACTCCGGCGGCAGGCGCGTTCCGGTCTCGAGCTTCTTGAAGATGCGGGCGCGACGGTCGACCGGCGCGAACAGTTTCGGGTGCCGCGTCACGTTCTCGGAATTGCCGAGGAACAGATAGCGCTCCTGCAGCAGCGCGAAATGGAACAGCGGGATCACCCGGTTCTGCAATTCGGCATTGAGGTAGATGAGCAGGTTTCGGCAGGAGACGAGGTCGAGCTTGGAGAACGGCGCGTCCTTGATGACGTTGTGCTGCGAGAAGATGCACATCTCGCGCAGCTCCTTCACCACGCAATAGGTGTCGCCTTCCCGCACGAACCAGCGCGCCAGGCGCTCGCCGGTCATGTCGGCCTCGATGCTGGTGCGATAGCGGCCGACGCGCGCGGTCGCCAGCGCTCGGCCGTCGATGTCGGTGGCGAAGATCTGCACCTGCGGCGGGGAGTCCATCCGCGCCATGTGCTCGCGCAGGAGAATGCCGATCGAATACGCCTCCTCGCCGGTGGCGCAGCCGAGCACCCAGACGCGCACCTGCTGGCCGGCGCCCCTGTTCTCGAAGATCTTCGGGACGATCTGCGTCTCCAACACATCGAATTCGCGCTTGTCACGGAAAAACTCGGTGACGCCGATCAGGAGATCGTTGAAGAGATGCTGCGCTTCGTCCTTGTCGTTCCGCAGGAAATCGACATAGGCCGGAATTTCGTCGATCTGGATCACCTGCATGCGCCGTTGCACGCGGCGCAGGAAGGTGTTCTGCTTGTAGCCGTGGAAATCGTTGCCGGTTTTGTTGCGCAGGATGTCGGCGATGCGCGACAGCGAGGTCGCGGCCGCGGCCAGCACCTCGTCAAAGCCCTGCTTCTCCTCCAGGCGCCTGAGATGGCGGGCATAGACCTGGATATGCTCCGGGATGTCCTCCGGCGGCAGCACATAGTCGGCGATGGCGGCGGGGGTGTTGCCGTCGATCAGATGCTCGGTCTCTTCCTCGCTGGCGAGCTTTTCGGCGATGGCGAGGCCGCCGTGGTCCTTCAGCGTCGCGGTACCGAGCGTGCCGTCACCGCCGGTGCCGGCAAGGATGACACCGATGGATTGCTCGGCGCGTTCTTCGGCCAGCGACACCAGGAAGCTGTCGATGGTGGCGCGCTCGCCGGGCGCCTGCTCGGCCTTGCGGATCGCGAACCGGTCGCCATGAATCGTGGTGATCATCGCAGGCGGGCACAGATAGATCGTGCCGCCTTCGATCGCATGACCATCCCTGATATCGGCGACCTTACCACCATTGGACCCCTGCACGATGCCGCGCAGCCGCGGCTCGTCGAACGCCTCATGATATTGAAGCGCCAGCACGATGGCCTGATCAGCCCCGAGGGTCAGCTTGGCGAAGAAGCGTTCGATGCTTTCCAGCGCACCGGGTGAGGCGCCGACACCAATGATCAGCGGGGCCTTGATCTGGCGCTCTCCATCGACCGGCTGGTCGCCGACTTCATGCATGGCTCTGGTAGCTTTCGTTCGCTGGCCGGGACAACGAGCGCCCGATCCCTGCAGATAGCAGAAATCGATAATACCCCAACAGATCAAAGACAAAAGCGTCGCGATGCGACTTTCGGCATCCGGCCTCGCCGTTGTCAGCCACGACCGGAAGGTCCATATTCGGCCGGTAGCGCAGGAACCCGTGATGCAGATGTCCGAAGAATTCGCGGCCCTGATCAGGCGGGCCGAGGGAGCCACCGCGACCGCCCGCCGGCTGCTCGACGAGAACGACCGCTGGCGCCGCAGCGTGGAGCAGCAGCTCCATCACATGTTCGAACTTGGCGCCGAGTTCAGGCGGCCGGTCAGCCGCCCGGTTCTCCCGGCTCAACCTCCTGCCGAAGATACATGATCCGCTGCTCGATCAGGACGCGGTGGCGCTCCCATTCGACCAGGGTCTGCTTGAGCAGGTCGACCAGCCGTTCCGCCTGGCGCGTGTCGTGGCCGCCCGCCATGAGCTCCCGCACGCGATCTTCCTGATTGCGGATGCGCTGCCAGCCCTCCTCGATATCCTGATCCGCCTTCACCAGCAGGCGCTGCTCGGTATTGAGCTGCTCGGTCCGTTCGGCAAGGGAGATGGCCATGGCAGAGCCTTCAATCCTCCCGCTTGCGAACCGGAGGGTCGAGCGACTGTAGCACGACGCGCCGGATCATGTCGGCATATTCGCGGTACTCGGCCGCCCGCGCCTCGTACATCTCGGCGACAGCAGCCCGGCCGCTGCGCCGGCCATCGCTGGCCATGCGATGCACCAGCTCGGCCCGCTCCTCGATGATGCGCAGCGCGACCCGCAAGGCTTCATCCACCCGCCCTTCCTGCTCCTTGGCGAGCGCATCCGCCGTGTAGGCGTGTCCAACCTGACAGCGGAAGCGCAGCGGGCGCGATTCCTTGACCTGGGACATGACGCCTCCGCACCCGGGACAAGTCAGCGCGACGGGATCGGCCATCGAGACGAGTTTATCGCTTCCGATCCGGTCGCCGGCCGCAATTTCGACCTCGAGCCTGATCTCGGGCGGGATCGGCAGAACGGCTCCGGCCTGCTCCCTGACGAGCTCGGACAGGACGTCGCCGATCGAGGCGCCGCGAACGCAGAGGTCGATGGTGGTCGCCTCCATCGCCCGCCGCGGCATCTCGTCGGAAATGGCTTCCGTGGGGTCCTGGACCACGGTCATCCCGCCGCAGCGCTTAATGGCATTGAGGCCGGCCGCGCCGTCGGACAACAAGCCGCTGAGCAGCACCCCGATCACGCGCGGCCCATGATGAAGGGCCGCCGAGCGGAACAAGGCATCGATCGCTGGCCGGACCATGTTCTCGCGCGGGCCGCGCCCGAGGAAGACGCGATCTTCAGCCAGCAACAGATGGTGGTCCGGCGCGGCCAGATAGACCCGGCCCGGCTCGATTTTCATGCCGTTTTCAGCCTGCCGGACCGGGAGCGGGCCGGCACTGCTGGCAACCGTCGAGAGAATGCCGATCCCCTGCGCGGGAATGTGCAGAACGATGAATATGGCCGCAGGCAAATCCGCTGGTAGACCGCCCAGAATCTGCTTCAAGGGCTGAGTGGCACCGGCCGAGCCCCCGATGACGATGATGTCGCGGTTGCTCATGGAACCCACCTTCGCTTGCGTCGTTAGCACCAAGGCGGCCCTCCGCCTTATGTTCCTATCGTTCGGCGGGCACGCTGGAGGCACCATGGCGGTATCGCCCGCGCTGTCACGTCCGTCCGTCCAACTGACCGGGCGGCGCATTTTCGTCGTCGAGGACGAGTATTTCCTCGCCGACGACATCGACACGACCTTCCGCGCGCTCGGCGCAGAGATCGCAGGTCCGGTCGGACACATCGAGGACGCATTCAAGATCCTGCACGATGGCAGCGTCCTGGATGCCGCCGTGCTCGACGTGAACCTTCGCAGCGACATGATCTTTCCGGTTGCGCGCGAGCTGAAGGCGCGCAACGTGCCCTTCGTGTTCACCACGGGATACGACAAGATCAGTGTCGGTCCGGAATTCCAGGACGTGCTGGTCCTGGAGAAACCGATCGATCTTGCGGCGATGGCACAGAAGCTGGCCGGGCTCATCGCCGATCGCGGGATTTGAAACGCAACGAGGCGTATTCCCGAGTGCTCCCTGGACAACCAAAGGAGGTTCGATGATCTATTCACCGAATTCCACCCTCGACGCGCAAATGCTGAGGCATTCGCGGGAGCTGGTTCGAGATGCATTGGCGCTGCTGCGCAGCAGCGATCACCTCGTGAGCCTGCAGCGCCTGCGCGATGAGCTGGAGCAGGAACGTCGCAGGCCGCCGCGCCGGAGCAACGAGAGAGCCGGCCCGGATACTGAATTGCAGGCCCACAACTGATCGACAATCAGAACAGATGTGCAATAGCAAGCCAAGCGGTCACCGCCAGGCAAAGGACAACCGCGGCGTAAGGCAGCACGACGCGCAATATTGCAAGCCTCCCCGCGTCAGGTCACCATCATCCAGACGATTGCCACCATCATCACCACGAATCCCGTGATCGCGGTCGCGACAAAAGCCTGTTCGATGCGGTCCATCGCCGTCGTAGCCCCCTTTCCAGCCCACACAGTGTGAGCACTCCGGAAGCTCCGCGCATTAGGCTATGTGAATCGACCGCCGCTTGGTCGGAAATATCTGGCAGACGGCCGCGCAGCTCGGAGGTTGCGAAGCCGCAGCGCTCACGTCTTTGCCGTGCCGGGCTCGGCCATCTTGCGATGCTGCCTCGCCAGCATCTCGTTCGGCGTGACGTTCGCGACCGTGGTCTGGATCTTGTTCTTCAGCCCGGTGACGACGTCGGCCTCTCCGCGCAGCATCGCATCGAAGCCGGCCTTGGCGACGTCGTAGGCGCCATCCTTCGGCTCGGTGCCGACCTTGGTGTCCATCATACCGGCGCGGCGGAAGAACTCGGTCTCGGTGGCGCCTGGCATCAGGCAGGTGACGGTGACGGCGCTGTCGCGCAGCTCTTCGCGCAGCGCGAACGAGAACGAATCCAGGAACGCCTTCGAGGCGTTGTAGACGGCCTGGAAGCTGCCGGGCGTGAAGCCGGCGATCGAGCCCGTGATCAGGATGCGCCCCGAGTTGCGGCGGAGCATTTCGTTGCCGGCGCGGTGGATCAGGTAGAGCGTGCCGGTGATGTTGGTGTCGACGAGGTGCCTGACGCGCTGGAAATCCTGATCGAGGAAGGCCTTGCCGAGCCCGATGCCCGCATTGGCCAGCAGAGCATCGATCGGCCGGTCACCGACCGCGGCGCACAGCTTGTCGACGCCTTCAGTGGTGGACAGGTCGGCCTCGACCGGCTCCACATTGACGCCGAGCCGGCGCAAATCGACGGCAACCCTCGCGATCGCCGGCTCGTCGGCCGCGATGACGAGGTTGAAACCCGCCTGTGCGCAGCGCCTGGCGAGCTCCAGGCCGATACCGGTGGAGGCACCGGTGACGACGGCGAGTTGATTTGCGGGCATGGCCGTATCCTCGAGGTTGGGATGATCACGCCCAATCATTCCCCCGCTCTCCCGTTCCTATTTGCGAGGAGCGGTGCGATGCGAAGAATTTGCGTCCGGGGATAGCAACCATCGTTCATTCCTGGACTTGGATGCCACGTGGTTGGGTCCGGAGGACGAACGATGAAGGCGCTGGTTTGGCACGGCAAGGAGGACATCCGGTGCGACACCGTCACCGATCCTGAAATCCAGGACGCGCGCGATGCCATCATCAAGGTCACGAGCTGCGCCATCTGCGGATCCGATTTACACCTCTTCCATAACTTCATCCCGGGCATGCTGCCAGGTGACATCATGGGCCACGAGACCATGGGCGAAGTGGTCGAGGTCGGCTCCGGGGTCGACGGCAAGCTGAAGAAGGGCGACCGCATCGTCGTGCCCTTCACCATCATTTGCGGCGAGTGCGACCAGTGCAAGCGCGGCAATTTCTCGGTCTGCGAAACGACCAACCGCAAGCGGCATCTCGCCGACAAGGCATTCGGACATGCGACCGCGGGCCTGTTCGGCTACACCCATCTGACCGGCGGCTATCCCGGCGGACAGGCCGAGTATCTGCGCGTGCCCTATGCCGATGCCACGCACATCAAGGTTCCCCCCGGCATCCCCGACGAGCAATTGCTGTTCCTCAGCGACATCTTCCCGACCGGCTGGCAGGCCGCCGTGCAATGCGACATCGAGCCGACCGACACGGTCGCGATCTGGGGCTGCGGGCCCGTGGGGCAGATGGCGATCCGCAGCGCCATCCTGCTCGGCGCCAACCAGGTGATCGCGATCGACTGCCTGCCCGAGCGGCTCAGCATGGCGGAAGCCGGCGGCGCCACCACGATCAATTTCGAGACCGAGAGCGTGCTCGAGCGGCTGAAGGAGCTGACCGACGGCAAGGGCCCGGAGAAGTGCATCGACTGCGTCGGCATGGAATCGCACGTGATGGCGTCGCTGCCCGACACCCTGCTCGACCGCGCCAAGCAGATGGTGATGCTGGAAAGCGACCGGCCGCATGTGCTGCGCGAGATGATCTATGTCTGCCGGCCCGGCGGCATCATCTCGGTGCCCGGCGTCTATAGCGGCCTCTCCGACATGCTCCCAATGGGCGCCTTCATGAACAAGGGCCTGACGATGCGCACCGGCCAGACCCACGTCAACCGCTGGACCGACGATCTGCTCCGCCGCATCGAGGAAGGCGAGATCGATCCGTCCTTCGTCATCACCCACACCGTCCCGCTCGAGCAGGGACCCGAGATGTACCAGGTGTTTCGCGACAAGCGCGATTCCTGCGTCAAGGTCGTGCTGAGGCCCTGAAGGAGCAAGTCATCCATGTTTCATGTCTCCAACATCGTGCGCACCAAGGGCGATCCGAAAATCATCGCGGGCGGGCCGAGCCTGAAGCGCCCCGAAGACCAGCTCGCGCGTGCGCTCGGCTGGTTCAGCGTTGGTCTGGGCGTTGTCGAGTTGTTTACGCCGCGGCGCGTCACCGAGACGCTGGGCATGGAAGGCCGCGAGACGCTGGTCCGTGCATTTGGTTTGCGGGAGATCCTTGCCGGGGTCATGTCGCTCTCGGTCGACAAGAACGCCGGCCTGTGGGCGCGCGTCGGCGGCGACGGCCTCGATGCCGCGGCCCTGCTGTCGGGACTGACGGCCGACAATCCCAAGAAGGGCAATATCGCGCTGGCGCTCCTGATGGTCGGGGGCATCGCCATGCTCGACTATCGCGCCGCGCAGGACACGAAGCCGCGGCGGCCGCCGGGCGAGGCCCGTCGCAAGCTCTATCCAAACCGTAGCGGTTTCCCAAAGGGCATCGAGAGCGCCCGGACCGCGGCCAGGCAGATCGCAGCTCACGCCGGGAGCAACGAGGTGAAGCAAGGCGACGAGCACCGAGTCCCGTGACGCAGCGGCATGGTGGCGAGCGCTCGGGCCTGGCGCTGTTTCGCGCTGATGACGCTGCCTGCCCGACGCCTCCTCCCTCCTGCTGCGAGGCAATGAAAGGCGTGACCATCGCGCTGGATTGCCGCTAATCACCCCAAGGAACCATCCGCGCGCGAAGGAGTCTCATCAACGAAACCGCGCCCCGGCGCTCGCCCCCTTCAGGCGTCGGGGCGAAGCGTCGGCATGGAGACGACCATGGGCAAGACGAAGGGACTACAGCGGCGGATCGTCGGCAAGGCAAAGCAAGCCGTCGGCGAGATCATCGGCGACCAGGGCCTGCACGAAGCCGGCAAGGCCGAGGCGGAGCGCGGCCGGGAGGAACAGGACAAGCCGAGCGATCGCAACCCGCTGAAGAAGCTCAACCAGCTCACGTGAACGACGGCGCGCGAGCAATGCTTGCCGATGCAGGCGCGCACATCGTCGCAGGCGCCTCGACGGCGAAGCCCCTGCGACGCTCGCGCTGGGTTGCTGCGGCTGCGCTCGGCCTGATCAGCAGCACTTTCTCCACAATCCTCAGCCAGCTCTTCGCCGCGCGCATTGGCCGCGATGCTGCGGTCGACTGGATGACGGTTGCCGCCATTCCCGCGGGCGATTGGGCCATCAGCGCCGAGCCGTCGTGGAGCGCGGTCCTTGCCGGGATCGCCTTCCACCAATGGGCCGATTTTTCCTGGGCGCTGGTCTTCTTCGGCGTGCTCGGGCGCTGGACCGCCGATTTGCGGCCGCTGACGATCCTGCTGCTCGCCTTGCCCTGGGCCGTGTTCACCTCGAGCATGGAATGGTTCGTGCTGGTGCCGCTGTTTCCGTTCTGGCAACCGCTGTTCACCTTGCAGCAGCCTTACTGGATCGGGCTGCTCGTGCACGCCTCGTCCGCCATGATGTATCCGCTGTTCGCGCGGCTGCGCTGGAAGAGCGGCGCGGCACCGGCGCGTGACGTTCGTTTCACCAATGCCTGGACCACCGGCGCATTCGCCGCGATCGCGCTGATCGGAACGATCGCGCTGATCGGCCGCCACGGTTATGAACCACGGTGGGTGGGCCACGACAGGGATGCGGACCAGACCTACATTCGCCATATGACCGCGCATCACGTTCAGGGCATCGAGCTGGCGCGCATTGGTGCGGAGCGCGCACAGGATCCGCATCTGCGAAAGCTCGCCATGCTGATGATCGCCAGCCAGACCGGCGAGAACCGCATTTTCGAGAATTGGTGGCTGAGCTGGTTCGACACCGAGATGCCGGATTGCAGCAGCGAGGAACGCGCGGCCATGCCGGGCATGCTGACGCCGGCCGAGATGCGGCAGATCAGGACCGTCGCATCGGAGCGGTTCGACGCGGTCTTCGTCGACGCGATGAGCAGGCATCACAGAGGCGCGGTCAAGATGGCCGACGGCATGTGGCACAGCCGTGGCGATCCGCGCCTGCGCATCATGGCTCACGCCATCCGTCATGAGCAGCAGGGCGAGATCGCGCTGATGCAAGGCACCAGCGGTGTTGCCGCGGTGGCCATGGCGATCCGCAACATGCTGAACGACAACGTCAACTGACGAGCCGGCCGCCTACTCCCGCCAGAACTCTGTCAGCTCCTCGGCGGTCGCGAGGTCGACCTGTCCGTGAAAGCGGGTGCGGTACATCGTCATGAGCGCATCGTGCCCCACATCGGACGAGCTGCACAGCGCGTCCTCGACGATGACGATCCTGAAGCCGAGATCGACCGCGCTCAGGACCGTCGACAGCACACAGACATCGGTCTCTGCACCCGTGATCACCACAGTGCCGACGTTCTTCTCGATCAGCAGGCTGCCGAGACCGGGATTGCTGAACGCGGAATAGGCCGGCTTGTCGATGATGGCGGCCGGCGGAACGAACCCGGCCAGGGCCGGCACGAGCTCGAGGCCGGATGGCGGAAGATGCCTGCGGGTCGCCTGGCGCCAGCGATGGAAATAGCCCTGCCACTGGCCCGGACGGTCCTCCGGATCCTGCGGCGTGACGAAGCGCGTGAAAATCGTCCTGGCCGGATGGCGGGATACGATCGAGGCGATCGTCGGCAGCACCCGCTCCATCCAGGGCGTCGCCCAGAGTCCGCCGGGAGCAAAAATGTTCTGCATGTCGATGCAGAGATGAACCGCATTCCTGATCTCGGCGATTTCCGAGCGACTGTCCCTCATCGTCCTCCACCGTCAGGCGCTTGGCCGCACGCCGTCAGCCGGCATCTTCGCGGCGAGCTCAGCGGCTGCAATGCGAACGCAGAGGCTTTGGTTCCTGCCCTCGGCTTGTGCCCCCCTGTCCGGTCACACGAAGCCCGGGCTGCGGGGTAGATACTGGGGCCCAGTTCCGGAATTCACGCGACGACATCAGCAACATCGGAAACTTGATCCGCATTCCGTGCTCGATGGCGGTGTCGCCGAACAGGTCGACAATGCCCGTCGCCATCACGGAGAGCAACTTCGGCGCTGGGCCGGCCGATCATCGCCAGGCCTTCTCGTTCTTCTGTTCGTAGTCCTTGAAGGCCTTCTCAAGGCCGCTGAGGACTTCGGCAGACGTCTCGAACATCGCCTTCAGCTGCGGTTCGTCGACCTTCTGGACGTCCTCGCGCAGATGATTCCGAATGTCCGCAAGCGCCTTCTGCATCTTCTGCGTATGGTGCCGGGGATCGCGATCTGCCGCACTTGCCATGGTCCGTCTCCTCACTGCTATTATGGTTCCGCCGGACACAGGACCGTCCGGCGGGACGGCGAGTTAACGGACCGTCGCAAGCGTCGTTCCATTTACGAAATCCGATAAAGAGGACATGAAGTACAAGGACTTGCTCACGGGATTCATCAGGCTGCACATTCTGCACCACGCCGCGGAAGATGAAATCTACGGCCAGTGGATGATCGAAGAGCTGGCTCGCCACGGCTACAAGCTCAGCCCCGGGACGCTCTACCCGCTGCTTCATGGCATGGAGCGGAAAGGCTATCTGCGGTCGCGCAAGGAGCATCCCGGACGAACCGCGCGCACCCTCTATCGGGCGACGCCGCTCGGAAAGCGCGGACTCGCGTTGGCCAAGTCGCGGGTCATGGAGTTCACCGGCGAGGCCATAAAGAAATAGCCGATCGCATCATGCGTATGTGATCAGCCCGGCGAAGCCTTCGTCCATGTGGTCTTGATGATGGCAGTGAAACAAGGTCGGTCCGGGGTCGTCGGCGACGAAATCGACCTCGGCCGTCGAGTATCTGGGCAAGCTGATCGTGTCTTTGATCACCCCGGACGTCGGCTTGTCGCCGACCTTCGTGATCTCGAACGAATGGCGATGCAGGTGTACGGGATGCTCGTCGCCGCTGTCGTTGTTCAGCACCAGGCGGTACCGCTTGCCTCTGAGGACGGTGAAGAGCGGATTCGTGTCCGGCCAGGATTTTCCGTTGATGGTCCAGCGATTGTAACCGCCTCTGCCGCCAGGGATCTTCTCGAACTTCAACCCGATCGTCTCGTCAGGCGCGGCGGCCGGCACATCGGGACGCCCGAACGCGGTGTAGTCCCAATTGGATTTCGCCGGCGCCCAGGTTGGCTCGCCGCTGCGGCCGGCGTATTCGACGACCACGCCCATTCCCATGTTGCGGTCCTCATCCGCCGTCGAGCCGAAGACCCAGACTCCGGGATTGTTCATCTCCACGATCACGTCGGCGCGCTCGGCGACGTCGAGTTTCAGGATATCGACAGTCGCGGTGGTCGGGACCGGATTGCCGTCGAGTGACAGCACCTTGAAGCGATGTCCCGGCAGCGCGAGCGAGATGCCCATATTGCCGCTGGCGTTGAGCACCCGGAAGAGCACGCGCTCGCCTTCGCGCACTCGGATCGGCTCTCCATGGCCAAGCATGCGATCGCCGAGGGTTGCTGCGTGATACATGACCTCCAGTCCATTGTCCGGCGGCGGGCCTTTCTTGATGTCCTGCATGCTGACCCAGTGACCGTCCCAGTGGTGAGCGGCGAGCAGCACCTCCCGGTCGTAGCCGCCGGGATTGCCGGCGGCGGGCTCCACGATGAGGAATCCGAACTCGCCGGTATAGGTGCTCTTGTTGAGGTCGGTCATCGCCATCGCGTGGCTGTGATACCAGCGGGTCCCAGCCGGCTTCGCAACGTATTCGTAGGTCAATGATTTGCCGGGCTCGATGATCGGCGAGCCTTCTTCCGTCGCTCCGTCCTGCTGCGAAGGGATCATCAGGCCGTGCGAGTGAACCAGATTGGGATAGCCGGAAGCGTTGGTGACTTCGATCCGCACCGGCTGGCCTTCCTTGACCCGCAGCGCGGGCCCGGGAACAACGCCGTTGTAGGCGGTGGTCTTGATGACCTTCCCGGGCGCGATCTCGAGCGAGATCGGCGCGATGCTGATCTTGTAGTCAGCCCTCTCCTTCGGCAACGCTTGGGCGCGAACGAGCGGGAGGGCCTTGGCGGTCACGAGCGAGAATGCACCGGCCCGCGCGCCGCGAAGCAGGGTTCGCCGGCTGACAAGCAACTGTCTCCGAGGGATGTCTCCGCGTCGATCACTCTTCGCCATCGCTCTGACCTCCTTCGGAGGCCATGAGTAACACCAGTCGATCGTCCCGCGACAGCCGGACGAGCAGTCTCCGCCAACAAAAGAAGTTGAGTTGGGGAAGTTCGCATTAGCTGGAACCAACGCGAGAGTCGCCCCTTTTATCGAAATTCGATAAGCGTTAGTACGCAACGATGCTGTGCGAAGGAAAAGTTATGAGCGACGACGCGATTGAGGAGAGCAAGAGCGCCACCTCGCCTGCCGAACTGCTCCTGATCTTCCTCAAATTGGGACTGACCTGCTTCGGCGGTCCGATCGCTCACATCGGCTACTTCCGCGACGAGTTCGTCCTGCGGCGGAGGTGGATCGACGAGCACGCCTTCGCGGATCTCGTAGGGTTGTGTCAATTCCTGCCGGGCCCGGCCAGCAGCCAGGTCGGCTTCTCGATCGGATTGATGCGGGCCGGTTATCTGGGCGCGCTCGCAGCCTGGATCGGATTCACCCTGCCCTCGGCCGTGATCCTCGTCCTGTTCGCCTACGGCGCCAGCGAACTAAGCGGGCCGGTTGGCGCCGGCCTGCTCAACGGGCTCAAGCTGACCGCGGTCGCCATCGTGGCGCAGGCGGTCTGTGGCATGGCGCGCAACCTTTGTCCCGACCACGAGCGCGCGTCGATCGCGGTTGTGGCGGCATTGATCATCCTCTTCAGCACGGCTTCGGTCGCCCAGATCGGCGCAATCGTTCTCGGCGGGCTCGCCGGCCTGTGGTTGTGCCGCAGCGAGGCGCCGACACCGTCCGGACACGTTGAAATCCGGGTGTCGCGGACCGTGGGCCTGATCACGCTCGGGATGTTCTTCGTCCTGTTGGCGGGGCTGCCGGCGCTGCGGGGCCTGACATCATCCACGGGCATCGCTCTGTTCGACGCGTTCTATCGCTCCGGCGCGCTTGTCTTCGGCGGTGGCCACGTCGTGTTACCGCTGCTGCGTGAGGCCTTCGTTGCACCAGGCTGGTTGAGCGACGACGCCTTCCTCGCAGGCTACGGCGCCGCCCAGGCGGTGCCGGGCCCGCTCTTCACCTTCGCGGCCTATCTCGGCACCGTGGTCTCTCCGGAGCCGCACGGGCTCGCCGGCGCGGCGCTCGGCCTCATCGGCATCTTCCTGCCCGGGATTCTGGTCCTGCTCGGCGCTCTACCGTTCTGGGACTCGTTCCGGAGGCGCGCCGGCGCCCAGTCCATGATGCGGGGTGTCAACGCCGCCGTGGTCGGCGTGCTGGGCGCTGCGCTGTATGATCCGGTGTGGACGACGAGCGTGCATTCGCCACGTGACTTCGGCATCGCTCTTGTCGGCTTCGTCCTGCTGGTCGCCTGGCGTGCCCCTCCGCTCATCGTCGTCGCCTTCAGCGCTGCCGCGGGCATGGCGATGACGCTTGTGTGACTTCAGGCCCACATAGTTCGTCTCGCTAAAGCCGGATGATGCGGGGCCGCCGATCTCTACGCTGGGCTATGCCTCGTTCCTCTCGTGAGCAGTCGCCGATTCTTCTTGGCAGGAGATAGATTCAAAGAAGACTGCAACGGTTGTGAGCCCCACAAGATCAAGCGGGGAGATTGGCTGGACATTCCCTGCGGGCAACGATGTGGAAATGGAATCATCGAGGAAATCCATTCCGTATCAATGGCTTATTTCGATTGGTGCGCTCGGAGGGCGTTCGCATTTTCTGCGATTTCAATGGTTTATTCGAGCAATCTCGATCGAAAGGTTCATTTCGACCCCAATGGGATCCTTTCAGCTCTGGGTGCTCGGCCATGCACTCGAATGTCCCGTTCGGCTCTAGGGAACCCAAGGCGGAGCCCGCCAACCTTCCATTAACCATGCAGCGCCAACCTCTCCTCCAAACAAAGGGAGTCGCAGATGGCGATGTTTCGAATTCTGCTGGCCGATGGCGAGCGGAACCTGAAGACCGACCAAAGCTCTGAACGAAGACTCAGCACGCAGCGCCGCCGAGAAATGGTTCGACGGCGCTCGTTGGCGCATCGTCGCGATCCGACGCTTGTCCGACTGACCTGATCACGATCGGCACTAGCCATGGCTTGAACGGTCCACACGACTCACGCCAAATCCGCCGCACGGGGGATATTGAACGATTATGCACCAGCGCCTGCACGACCTTCCGCTCGAAGGATTCGCAATCATTGTCGATGGCCACGCCAAAACGACCTTCTCCACCAGAGAAGGCGCACACAGAGCGGCCATCGAGCTGAAGGACCGGTTTCCTGCCATTCAAATCAAGGTCTACGACGCTGCGGCAAGGCAGGCCGAATTCACCTGACCATATCGGATTTCCTAGTCTTGTAGGACGGTTGCGCATGCAACCGGACTAGGCCCGCGCCGATGAGCGGGGGAAGGCAGTCAAGGGCGCCGCTTGCGGCGCTTGCATGGCCCTTGACTGCCGTGGGGTCGCAGACCCCAACCGCGTGCGCCGCAGGCGCATCGCCCGATGAGATGGCACCCGCAAGAGCGTGAGCATAGCGACGTCCTCGCGATGGCGAGGGCGGCACGCGGGACCGAGTGCAGCGACGAGACCGGTTAATAGCGGCACCCGGGACAGGGGCAGTGATAGCGATCGCCGAAGACGAGCCCCTTTCCCGAGTGCCCCCGGCGAGGAGCTCAATATTCCTTGCGCGAAGGATCAAAGCCCGAAAGGCAGAGACAAGTTGGCCTCGGTAAGTGCAGCGCTGAGAGTCCGGCCGCTTCTCGCGCGCGCCCTCTCTAGAACGATGCTCTCCCTTATCCGCTGGTGCACAGCCCAGCCAGCCAGCTTTGCACGAAATCTTCGAAGCTCACGGTCCCCATTGTGCGTTTTGCGGCAGTCGGCAGACATTTAATGTGCAAGCCTGGAATCATGGGAAGTCGTTTAGGCGAGGCCTATCCACGCCGACCTGATCGAAGATGGTCTCGAAGAATTGGAGCAAGAACTTCCTCTGGGTTTCCGCGTCGTCACTCTTGAGCAGGCGACGAAACTTCACGTTATCGTACATCGTACCCGCAGATTTGGCGGGACCGTAGTCGGTTGCCACGATCAGCTCCCAACCCTTCACGCCCACCATGCCGGCTTCAACCGTTACTGGCAGCGAGACGCCTGAAACCTTCTGGATGAATTCGAGGTACAGCGGGAGCGACGCCATATAGACCTGCTCAATGACGTTCTGATAGATCATATTCCGATTGTCGCGCTGGCCTTGCCTAAGAACCGTGACGTTGACGCCCCAAAGCTCACCGTTGCGAAATGCCTGGGACACGCTGTCCAGATATCCCGAGGTGCCGTTACCGCGCATGTCGAAGATGCAGGCGCCGTCTTCGTTGGTCCGCTGTGTCCCGCCGTGAGACTTTCCGAAGTTACCCAGCATATGGACTTTCTGCAGCAGATCATTCTCCCGCAGCGGCCTGGGCAGCTCCACGGTCGGGATGACTCGGAGGTAAAATGCCGAGATGTGCTCAAGATAAAACTCGATGCGGTCCTGCGTTTCACCGACAGCGCCGAGGATCGACCTTGGCGGGAAGAAGAAAGCGTCTGAGCTGGCGGGCTTCCGCTCCGGGAATGGCTTGGTCGTCTCCGGCACAGCCAGAAAATCACGGAGGGCTTTGACGAAGTCTCCGGCGAGCTTGGTGCGGGCAGCTTTGATCTCCGCCGCGGTTGCGCCTTCATTCAGCTTGTAGGTGACAGCCCATCGCCTGGTCCTGTCGATACCTCAACGAGCCTGATGTGGAGCAGGTCAAGCCGCCGAAGGCCTGCTGCATCAAGCTGGTCGAGCGCAGAGATCGTGATGGAAGACGAAGGCCCGAGTCCGGCTTTCACTTCGAGAGCGTGGCCGTTGCTCTGGAAGTCGTGCAAGCCATCGTTGGGCGATTGCCAAGCCGCCAGGCTGTACGGGTCGACAGCGAGCAGCTGCTCCAGAACAAGAAGCTCGCCCATCAGGCCGATTGTTTCCGACCTTGACAGTCCATCGCGCCGATCTCGAAGAAACTGTCGCCAGGCATCCAGCCGGGCGAGAAATTGTGCCAAGGCGTCTGCCGTCCCGGCCTGTGCCGCGGCAGACACGACATCTGCGCAGATCGTCGAAAAAAGGTCACGTCGGCTGCTGTCCTCCAAAGAGAGAACGAGAAACGGTCCGGATTCGTCGGGGACAGTGTTCAGTCGCATTCCGCCAAGTTCGAACAGGGCATCGGCAGCCAGGGTGGTCTGCAGCATTAGGCAGGGAGCGCTATCGCTGGCTCGCATCCCGGCGAGGATAGCCAATGCTCGGCGTCTCGACGATCGACGTAAACCAATGCTTTCGGAAAGATTCGTTTCCCCGCGACCGTCAGTCCTCCGGAGTGGTCGCCATGAATGTGAGTCAATAGGATTGCGTCGATCTTGTCCGGATCATACCCAGCCGCGCGCATATTGCTTACGAGCCGCCCTGACCGTTCACCGAAGAGGGCGCCCGCCCCGGTGTCGACAAGTATCCTTCTTGCTCCGGTGTCTACCAGAAAACAGTTGATCGAAACCTCTGTCGGAAGCTCTTCGTGCGATGCAGCGAAAGCTGCGCTTACTTCGCTCGACTTGCTCATGATTTTTGGAAGATCGCGGGAAGCCGTCCCGTCCGACAGAGCTGTGATCCGAAACTCACCGATCCGAAGACGATAGAAGCCGGGAGCCTGCTGATCCACCCAGCCGCCCAGCTGCGGCTCGTCCGATTTGGCAGCCGTTATCGACAGCGCGATTAGGGCGGCGCACGCCAAAGATCTCAACCCGAGGTTCATCAGTCGCTGCTCCTCTTGTTCAAATTGATGAACTACCGCGAAATAAGTCCGGAGCGCTTGCTTTATCCCGTAAGAGCTTTAAGTCCGTGATAAACTTCCTGAGGAATTCTGAGAGAAGCTCTTGGAACCGGAGCGACCTTTGATCGGACGAGTTCAGTCGCTTGTGTATACGTCAGGCGCCTGGGAGATCGATCTCTCCATGCGAGAGTTGAGATTGCACGGCTCTCGCGTTCCGGTCGGAAGCCGCGCATTCGACATCGTCGAAACGCTTCTCCTGGCGGGCGGTGAACTCGTCAGCAAGCACGAACTGATGCGAAGAGTTTGGTCTGGGCTCTTCGTTGAGGAGAACACTCTTCAGTTTCACATCTCGGCAGTACGGAAGGCACTCGGGAGGGACCGTAATTTTCTGAAGACCGAGTCCGGTCGAGGCTACCGGCTGACCGGTACATGGACGCCTCGCCCACCGACGAGTTCTGCGCGCGGCAGCATAGGTCAAGCGTCCGAGTCACCCTTTACGACAAACTTGCCCGTGCCGGTTTCGGCTCTTATTGGTCGAGAGTTAGAATTGAACCAATTGTGCGCGGCTCTGTCTCATCATCGCACAATTACTTTGACTGGCCCGGGAGGCATAGGCAAGAGCGCATTGGCGATGGAAATTGGCCGCACTGTCTTCCCATCGTTCCACGGCGATTGCATGCTGGTCGAACTCGCATCGCTGATGGACGCAAATCTTCTTGCGTCTGCCGTCTCTCATGCCCTCGGTCTCCGGCTAGGAGGGGACGAGATCTCGTTTGAGGCCGTCGCCCGCGCGATTGGTAAGAAGCAAGCGATTCTCATCCTCGACAACTGCGAACATCTGATCGGCGCTGCTGCGACGTTTGCTGATACGATTGTCCGCATGTGTCCCGCGGCTTCCATCTTGGCGACCAGCCGCGAGGCGCTGCGAATTGAAGGAGAGTACGTCTATAGCGTCCCGCCGCTCGAGGTGCCCCCACAGGACTGCGACAAGACGGACCGCGCCGAGGAGTATGGCGCGGTACAGCTTTTCCTCACCAGAACGCGCGCAGGCCAATGTCGCATCGCGACCGAAAAGTCTCAGCTCGGGAAGGTCGCGGAGGTCTGTCGCAGCCTTGATGGTATTCCTCTCGCGATTGAGTTTGCCGCAGCACGAGCCGCAACGTTGGGCTTAGACGCGCTAGCCGCCAGGCTTGGCGATCGCTTCAAATTGCTCACTTCTGGTCATCGGACTGCCCTCGCGAGACATCAAACGCTGCGCGCGACGCTAGATTGGAGCTATGACTTCCTGACCAGACAGGAGAGGCGTCTTCTGCAACGACTAGCGATCTTCGCTGCAGGCTTTACGCTGGACGCAGCGATTTATGTGATGAGCGACACTGACCTCGATGATGCAGAGATAATTGAACAACTCTCAAATCTTGTCGCGAAATCGCTCGTGATGGTCGACGGCTCGACGCGATGGCGATTGCTGGAGACAATAAGGGCCTACGCCCTTGAGAAGGCTGCCGGCTCCGGAGAGGCCGAACTTGGCGCCAAATACCACGCAAAATACTTCCAGCAGGCATTCTCGTCACCGAAGTCCGATCTCCACTCGAGCCCCGGAGCTTTAGAGGTCGACGCCGATGTCAAAGAACTCGACAATGTTCGTGTTGCGCTCGACTGGTCATTCTCAGTAGGCGGAGATGAATGGATTGGTATTAGATTGACGGCTGGGTATGCGCCGATCTTGTTGCGGCTCGCATTGATGACCGAGTGCCGAGATCGTGCAACGCGCGCGCTGTCCAGCCTTCGGGCCATGTCGCGACGAGACGAGCGCTTAGAAATGGAGCTGCGTATCGCGCTCGGGACCACCCTCGTCTTTACGATGGGATCCGTCGAAGCGGCAAGCCGGCGCGAATGCTGTCGTGGTCGATGGTGAAGGCCATATTCGGATCGTGCTAACGGCAGGTCCCACGCTGATCGAACGCGCCGGCAATGGCGACGAGGTTTGGAAACCCTCCGAAGCGCTACAGCGGTACCTGAAAAGCACCGAAAGCGGGTGAAACGCACCTTATGCAATTGATGCGGAGTCACCGCATCGCTAGACTCCGAGCATTGGTCCATGGAGACACCAATGCTTGGGACGGAAAGACGCGACCCCCGCGCGAGCGGGGATCGCCGAATGTACCTCTACTTCAACTATTCCGAGTCCGGCTCACTGCGCTGGTACGTGAGGGTCAGCCGCAAAGGAAGAAGGATCGGGATCGCCGAGGAATACGGAACGTCAGCGTTCGACGCTGCCTATGAGGCCGGCGTTGCCGCGCTGGGGGGAGTTCTGCGCATGCGCCGCGTCAAAGGCTTGGCGAAGCCGGACCAGCCGGAACGTCGTTACCTGCAAGTCGACGTAAGCCAACGTGGTCAAGTCAGGTATTACGTGCAGCTGCGCAACAAGCTGCCGAAGATCCGGATCAGGGCTGAATACGACACGGCTGAGTTCAACGCCGAGGTTGATGTGGCGGTTGCCAGCCAGATCGCGCTGTACGGCGACGGGAGCGATTACATCAACGCACAGAAGCAGCGCAACGAGGAGCGCCCTGCTTTGCCGAAGACGCCGGCACTCCCTGGTACGTTGCGCTGGTACTGGAACGGCTATAAGCAAAGTGATCACTGGCTCGGCGATCTCAGTGTCGGTCACGAGGGTCTTGCGGAGTCGACCAGGCTCCAACGCACCGGACTGATAGAGTCACTGCTGCCTGAGAATGGCGAGAAGCCGTTTGCCGTGCTGACGCGCAAGGTGATCAGAGCGGAGATGAAGGCGCGGACCCCGTCGCAGGCGGGCAATTTGCTGTCGGCGGTTCGGGGCATGATCCGCTGGATGATCGACGAAGGACACCTCGACGAAGATGACGATCCGACCATCGGCCTGAAGTCCGGCAAGGCAAAAGCGAGCCGCGAGACTGGCGGTTTTCTGCCCTGGACCGAGGATGACATGGCCCGCTATCGGGCGAAGTGGTCGCTGGGCACCGAAGCCCGGCTCATGTTCGACATCCTGCACTACACGTTTCTGCGGCTTGGAGATGCCCACCGTTTCGGGCCACCCCACCTGCGGCAGATCGTTCGGAAAATGGCCGTGCAGATCGCCACCGAGAAGAGCCGGGGCAATACCACCGTCACGGTGCCCGTCCATCCGGAGTTCGCCGAGAGCCTCAGGGCTGCCCGTGCGGCAAACATCATCGGCGCCGAGGTATTCACTGGCAAGCTCGTGCGCGGCCGTGTCCTGCCGATGAACAAAAAGGCATGGGCAGCCAAATTCAAGAAATATGCGGTCCTGGCTGGCGTGAATGAGCCGAAGAAGAGCTGCCATGGCGTCCGCAAGGCGCGGGCCGAAGTGGCCGCCTACGCCGACTGCACCGAGAGCCAGATGATGGCCATGTTCGGCTGGACCGACCCCAAAATGCCCGCGCACTACATCGCACAGGCGAATCGAGAGAGGCTCGGGATCACCGGGATGGAGAAGATCGTCACGTTCGACCGGAGCCAGTCAGTCGACGATTGGCTAGTGCCGCGGGCGAACAGTTCACGAACGAGGGACCGGAACGGGGTGGTAACATTCCCGGGTAACACCCAGAAAAAAGCCTAATCATTTCAAGGTGAAATGTGGGTTTATGGTGCGCTCGGAGGGACTCGAACCCCCACGGTGTTACCCACTGCCACCTCAAGGCAGCGCGTCTACCAGTTCCGCCACGAGCGCTAGGAGATGCCGGCCTGAGGTCGTTAGGCTGGCCGGATCAGCGGCCGCCGATCTAACAAATCCATCAGGGGGATACAAGCCTGCAAAGACCTCGAATTCCACAAGCTTGGCAGGAAATCCGACCCCGGATCGGCCCTATCGGAAGCCCGGGCCTTGCCCGGGTCGCTATCGCGTCCCCGGCGAGCGCGGCAGCATCTGCTTGACCTCGACCGCGATCCGGTTGCGATCGACCAGCACGACGCCGGAGGCGACCGGCAGGTTGTTGGCCAACACCTTGACCTCGTCGGCCTCGGTCGCGTCCAGCTCGATGATGGCGCCGCGGGAAAGACGTAATACCTGATGGACCGGCATGGTGGTCGTCCCGAGGACGACCATGAGATCCACGGTGACTTTATCGAGAGTGGGCACTGTCAGGACCGCCGCAACTAAAGGACCTAAGCCAAAGGACTTGGCATTTGCTCCCGCGATGATCACCACGTTATGGTTAGCCAATGGTTAATTTGCCTCAAAACCCCCGCCAAGACCTCGATTTGACGGCGTTTTCCGCCGCAGGCGGCGCGCCCGTCGCGTGGCGAATCTCGGACGCGCCGGTGCCCTATCCGGAGGCCGTTGCCGCCATGGAGGCGCGAGTCGCTCAAATCGCCGCGGGCGAAGCCCCCGAATTGGTCTGGCTGCTCGAACACCCCCCGCTCTACACCTCCGGGACCTCGGGCAAGGAATCGGACCTGCTCGATCCCCGATTCCCGACCTTTGCGACCGGGCGCGGCGGGCAGCTCACCTATCACGGCCCCGGTCAGCGCGTGGCCTACATCATGCTCGACCTCAAGCGGCGCCGGCCTGACGTGCGGGCCTACGTCGCGAGCCTGGAGGAGCTGATCCTGCGCACGCTGGCCGCATTCAACATCCGCGGCGAGCGGCGCGAGGACCGGGTCGGCGTCTGGGTCAGGCGGCCCGACAAAGGGCCCGAGCATGAGGACAAGATCGCGGCGATCGGCGTCCGGCTGAAGCGTTGGGTGTCGTTCCACGGCATCGCCATCAACGTCGAGCCGGAGCTGTCGCATTTCGCCGGCATCGTGCCCTGCGGGGTCGTCGATTCCCGCTACGGCGTCACCTCGCTGGTCGATCTCGGCCAGCTCGTGACCATGGCCGACGTCGACATCGCGCTCCGGCAGGCTTTCGAGGAATTGTTCGGGCCGACGAGCGCGCTGCTGCCGGAAGTGGTGGCCTGACACTTTCTGCGTTCTTCGCAGAATCGGCTATGCTCGACTCCGGTGCCGCCCACGCCTCCCCCCTCCGCCGGGAAAGCAGACCTCATGCCGGGCGATTGATCATCGGCCGACTGTTCGAGCACCCGGCATAAGGAGGGATTGCGATCCATGCTCGCAATGGGAGGTTTTGACGATGAGATTGTCCGCGCCGATCTACCATTTGAAGCGGAAGGCGAAGCGGCTATCCCGCGAGGGGGGCATTCCGCTGCACGACGCGCTTGACCGCGTCGCTGCGACGGAAGGGTTTCCTGCCTGGAGCATCCTCGCGGCGAAAGCCGCAGCCGTGACGCCGGCCAGCAAGCTGTTCCCGCAATTCCGACCGGGCGATCTCGTGCTGGTCGGGGCCCGGCCCGGACAGGGTAAGACGCTGATGAGCCTCGAGCTTGCCGTCGAAGCCATGAAATGCGGCCAGCGCGCCGCGTTCTTTTCGCTCGAATATACCGTGCGAGACGTGATGGATCGCCTCCGCGCGATCGGTGTGGACCCCGCCCAGTTCGGCCAACTATTCGAGATCGACTGCTCCGACGCCATCAGCGCCGATTACGTCGTCAAGCAAATGGCCGCTTCACCTCGCGGCACGTTCGTGGTGATCGACTATCTGCAACTGCTCGACCAGAGGCGGGAGACTCCCGATCTGACCGTTCAGGTGCGTGCGCTGAAATCCTTCGCGCGTAACAAGGGACTGATCATCGTCTTCATCTCGCAGATCGACCGATCCTACAATCCCACGGTCAAGCCCTGCCCGGACCTCGACGATATCAGGCTGCCGAACCCGCTCGACCTGACGCTGTTCGACAAGACCTGCTTCATCAACAACGCCGAAATCCAGTTCCGGGCGGCGAGCTGACGATCAATGCCGCGAGGCCTCGGGTGAGATCGCTCACCCGTGGCTTCCGGCATCACGCCGCCTTGAGCGACACCTCGAGCTTGCCGGCGATGTAGCGCCGCTCCTGGGTCAGGCCGCCAAAGCCGTAGGCATCGCCCTTGACCTCGTCGACATGCAGATAGGTCTCGGGATGCAGCGGCCCCAGGATTTCGGCCATGCGCTGGAACATCGCGGCGAGATAATCCGCCTTCTCGTCCTTGGTGTTGGTGCCTTCGGTGACGTGGATGTCGATCCAGTAGCTCGCAAGGTTCTGCTCGGCGAGCGACTTGCCGCCGGCGAACCAGTCGTCCGCATCGACCGACTTGACGATGATGGCGGTGACCCTGGGGTCCTTGCGCAGAATTCTTGCGGTGAGCTCGGAGACGGCGCCCGCGATGTCGGCCTTCAGCGAGGCCGACCGGCGGGACGTGGTGTAGGACACGGTGATCAGGGGCATTGTCGTTCTCCTCGATTGCCGCGGGCTTGGTGCGGCGTTGGTGAGAAGCTAGACCTTCCCCGATCATTTTGGTATCTTATCTCAATTGATACCAGTGATAATGAATCATAATGGCAGCGACACTCGACATCGCCACCGTCCGGGCCTTCCTGCTGGTCGCCGACCTCCAGAGTTTTACGCGTGCTGCCGAGGCGCTTGGGGCGACCCAGGCCGCCGTCAGCCTGAAGCTTCAGCGGCTGGAGATCTTGCTGCGAAAGCGCCTCGTCGAACGCTCGCCGCGCGCGGTCCGGCTCACCGCCGACGGCGTCGCGTTTCTCGAACGCGCCCGCGCGCTGATGGCGGCGCATGACCGCGCACTGTCGGACGAAGCATCGGCTGCGCAGTCACTCTCGCTCGGCATCTCCGATCATGCCGCCGGCCCCGAACTGGTGCCGCTGCTGGAACGGCTGCATGCGATGTCCTCAAACCTCACGCTTGCCGTCACCATCGGCTTCTCGCGCGAGATGCAGGATGCCTACGATGCAGGCGAACTCGATGCGGTGATCGTCCGCCAGGAAGGCAGCCGCCGCGGCGGCGAAAAACTCGCCGAGGACGAGTTTGGCTGGTTCGCCGCACGACGTTTCACTTTGCCGAAGGGCGAGCCGCTACCGCTTGCGACGCTCGCCCCGCCCTGCGGCGTCCGCGCCATCGCCGTGCGCGCGCTCGACAGGGCCGGCATCGCCTGGCGCGAGCGCTTTGTCGGCGGCGGCGTCACCGCAGTGGTCGCGGCCGCTCTCGCCGGACTTGCCATCGCACCGCTGGCGCGGCGGATCGCGCCTCCCGGGCTGGTCGATATCGGTCCCGCGCACAAGCTGCCGAAGCTGGGCAGCTCCAAGGTGATGCTGCATTCGAAGGTCAGCGACCCCACAAAACTCGCCGCACTGCGCACGATCGCGGCGACGTTCCGGAGCAGAGCCGCCTGAGAGGTGCATCCGTCGGATCATCGCCGTGTTGATTGCCCGCAGACCACCCCGCCGCGAACCAGTAGACGACCCCGCCCAGACATCCGGCGGCGGCAAAGATGACGACGGCCGGAAGCACCATCGGGAAGATGAACGCCCC
The DNA here is from genome assembly GCF_011602485.2 of Bradyrhizobium sp. 1(2017). NCBI lineage: Bacteria > Pseudomonadati > Pseudomonadota > Alphaproteobacteria > Hyphomicrobiales > Nitrobacteraceae > Bradyrhizobium > Bradyrhizobium sp. 1(2017). Next base: position 4,886,675 of record NZ_CP050022.2, read on the forward strand.
GATCAGCGTGCCAATCGCAGCTCCAGCACCGGCATAGAACAGGACGGAGCGTATCGCGAGCCATTCGCCAAGCCATATGACAATGGCAGATGGAATCCCGGACAGCAGACAGGTCAAGACCATAGTCAGCGGCAATCCGAATACGACCATGATGACGATGAACCCAAAGAGTTCAACCGGCCCTCCGCCGAACAGGGACACGCTGAACAGCACCAGCACGTCCAATGCAGCGGTCACGGCCATGCAGGCGCGAATCCAGCCAGACGCCACGCGCGAAAGGATATCGCCAGACACATCATCACCTCACAGGATTGCCTCGAACGCGCTGCGCAGCGTCTCGTGCCGAAACACAAAACCGCGGCTCAGCGCCTTGTTGGGCAGCACGCGCTGGCCGCCGAGTAGAAGCTCGTCGGCAAAGCCGCCGCCGATCCGGCGCAGCAGGTTGCCGGGGATGCGAAACACCGCGGGCCGGTGCAGACGGCGGCCGAGCTCCTCGGTGAACTTCGCATTCGTGACCGGGATCGGCGCGGTGGCATTGACGGGACCAGTGAGATCGGGCGTCGCCATCACATAGGCGATCAGGCGAATGAGATCGTCGCGCTCGATCCAGGACATCCACTGCCGCCCAGTGCCGAGCGGACCGCCGAGCCCGAACTCGAACGGCGTCAGCATGCGCGTGATGAAGCCGCCTTCGGTGCCGAGCACGAGGCCGATGCGCAAATAGACCACGCGGACGCCACACTCTTCCGCCGGCCGCGCCGCCTTCTCCCACGCCGCGCAGAGCTCGTGACTGAAGCAGGCGTGGGACTTGGCCGACTCCGTCAGCACCTGATCCGCCCACAGACCGTACCAGCCGATCGCGGAGCCACTGACGAGCACCTCGGGCTTGCGGTCGAGCCGTGCTATCAGCTTCACCACCTCTCCGGTCATGTCGGTTCGGGAGCCGATGATCTTGGCGCGCTTCGCCTGGGTCCACAGGCCGTTGCCGATCGGCTCGCCGGCGAGATTGACGATGGCATCGACCGGCGTGTCCGCGGCGAGCTGATCGAGGCTGGTGATCAGGGTCACCGGCGGCGGCAGCATCTCGGCCTTGGCGGGGTTGCGGATCAGGGCGATGACGTGGTGCCCTGCCCCACTGAGGCTCGCAGCAAGCCGGCTGCCGATGAAGCCGGTGGCGCCGGTGATGAGCACGGTCTTGCGTCCCGGCAGCTTTTCGACGAGTCCCTGCGCCGGGACGCTTCGCATGCGGCCGAGCCGGCGCATCGCCGCAAAATCCCTGACGCCGCAGAGCGATGCGCCGACCGCGCAGGCCGTCGCGGCGATGCTGAGCAGGCCCTGGTAGACGACCGTCACGCCAAAGGGCTGCATCGCCCAGTCGATCAGCACCGGCAGCAGCAGCACCAGGATGGCGCCGTAGTTGATTGCGAGCAGCGTGTGATTGATGCGCTCGCTCGGCGGCAGCTTCCGGCTCAGATCCTCCTCGACGAAATCCATCAGCGTGATGACGATCTCGGCGACCAGCACCGCAATGATCAAGAGCGCCAGCACGCCATAGACCTCGAGCCAGCCGAGCAACAGGAACAGCAGCGCATAGAGCATGTTGCGGATGCCGTGCAGCTTCAGCTCGAAACGCTGCGACGGGCGCCAGGCCAGGCGCTCGGTGAATTCGTGGTGATAGAAGGTGTCGAATACGCCCATCACGATCTGGATGGCGATGAGCGTCCACAACAGCGGCGTCATGATACGGCCTCCCTGAACAAGGCGGACTGGTGGATCAGCGCGCCGTAACGCCGATGAATGACATCGAGAGTGAAGCGAAACGCGCCCTCGCCGAGGTCGCGATGCGTCACCGTGAGATCGCCCGGGGTGAGCCATGGCGGCAGTGGGATCCACAGAGATCCGAGCTGCAAGCCATAGCCGGCGCTGCGAAAGGTCAGCGTCTCGCCTTCGACTGCGATGCGGAGCGCCATCGAGACGCCGAAGCCGACATACTCTTCAAGTCCGGTCGGGCCTGCGAAGCGCTTTGCCGAATGGATGACTTGCGGAAAGCCGCACTTGCGCGCGCAGATGCGGGTCCAGGTCTGGCCGCCGGTGGCGCCGTCCTCGGTGACCGTGACGATCATCGGCACACCGGTGTCGCGCCCCGTGGGGAGCGGCCCGCCGATCAGGCGCGCGGCCTGCGCGAACCACCAGCCGATGTCGCTGAAACAGACCTCGTCGACGACGCCGACATAGACGACGCTGTCGCCGTCGGCGACGCGCTTGGAGAAACGCCGCCAGGTCGCGAGCGGCAGACGGCCCCAATCCTCGTCCGACAGCAGCGCGCGGAAGCGGCGGTCGTCGAGCAGTCTGGTGTGAGCGGAGGGAGTTGCGCCTGAGCCTGATAGTCGAGCCGACGTCATCGCACCCTCCTCAACACTATTTGGCCTTGCCCAGCGGCAGCAGGCTCACGATCTTCTCGCCAAGCCGCATCAGGGCGGCCAGCCGCGGCCGCGGCACTTTCAGCATCTGCATGAACCAGTGGTCGGCGAGCTCGGTGAAGGCGAGCATCTCCTTCAGTCGTTTGCTCGCGACCGGATTGATGGTGGGATCGTCGGTGGCATCGGACACGCAGGCCCGGAGCGCGGCGATCGCGGGATCCAGCTCCCGCTCCTTGCGCCGCGCGGCAATGCGGGCGGCGACCTCCCAGATGTCGGTCTCGGCCTCGTAATGGTCGCGGCGATCGCCCAGGATCGGCACCCGCCGGATCAGGTTCCAGGCGAGCAGCTCCTTCAGCGAGTTGGAGACGTTGGAGCGCGCCATGCCGAGCGTGTCGGCGATGTCCTCGGCCGTCATCGGCGCCTCGGCCAGATAGAGCAGCCCGTGGATCTGGCTGACCGAGCGGTTGACGCCCCACCCGTCCCCCATGTCGCCCCAATGCAGGATGAAGCGCTCGACGGCGGCGGGCAGTTTCTTCTTTCCGGCGATTTCTGTCATGACAGAAATATCTGACATGCCTGCCGTGCTGTCAAGCGCCCTTGCCCTTGCATACGGCCCGGCACGTTTGCCTAAAAATGTCCCACCTCAGGGAACAATCCGGCGCCTCCGGCGTTTGCTCCCGTCGAGGCGGGGTTCGGAATGGTAAAAAAGTCCAGTCAACAGAGAGACTTGTTCGAGAGCGAACGCAGTTTCCGGCTGTTGGTGGAAGGCGTTGCGGACTACGCCCTTTACATGCTCGATCCCTCCGGAATCATCACGAGCTGGAACATCGGCGGCGAGCGCATCAAGGGCTATTCGCCCGGGGAGATCCTCGGACAGCATTTCTCCCGCTTCTACACCGAGACCGACCGCGCCAACGGCAAGCCCGCGCGGGCGCTGGGCATCGCGCGGGAAAAGGGCCGCTACGAGGAGGAAGGCTGGCGCGTCCGCAAGGACGGCACGTTCTTCTGGGCGAGCGTGGTGATCGATCCGATCTACGAGGACGGCGCCCTGGTCGGCTTCGCCAAGATCACGCGCGACATCACCGAACGGCGGAATACGCAGATCAAGCTCGAGGCGATGCAAAAGCAGCTCGCCGAGTCCCAGAAGTTCGATGCGCTCGGCCAGCTCACCGGCGGGGTCGCCCACGACTTCAACAACCTCCTGATGATCATCAGCGGCAGCCTCCACATGCTGAAGCGAGGGTCCGACGACGAGGCCAAGCTTCAGCGCGCGATCTCGGCCATCGAGACCGCTACCAAGCGCGGCGCGGCGCTGACCAACCAGCTGCTCACCTTCGCGCGGCGGCAGAGCGTCAATCCGCAGGCGATCGATTTCGCCGAGCGGATGGCGGCGATCCGCGAGGTGCTCGATGCCGGCGTCGGCAGCTCCGTGCGCCTCGCCTCCGACATCAGCGGCGACCTCTGGCCGGTCAAGACCGATGCCTCCGAACTCGAGACCGCGCTGCTCAACCTCGTCATCAATGCGCGCGACGCGATGCCCGACGGCGGCACAGTGACGATCGGCGCGCGCAACGTCGTGCTGGACGAGGCGCCCCTCGCCGGCGACTTCGTCGCGATCGACGTCGCCGATACCGGGCTCGGCATTCCCGGTGACGTCCTCGACAAGATCTTCGAGCCGTTCTTCACGACCAAGCCGATCGGAAAAGGCACCGGCCTCGGCCTCTCCCAGGTGCATGGCTTTGCCCATCAGGCCGGCGGCACGATCAAGGTCGCAAGCGAGCTCGGCAAAGGGACCACCTTCACCATCCTCCTGCCGCGCGCGGACAAGGCGCCATCGCGCGAGACGGCGGGAGAGGCATCGTTCCGCGGCAGCGGCACGGTGCTGCTGGTCGAGGATAATCCCGACGTCGCCGCCGTCAGCGTCGGCCTCCTGGAGCAGCTCGGCTACAGCGTGCACCGCGTCGCCGATGCCGAGGCCGCGTTGCGCGAGATCGAGAAGAACGGCGTCGACTTCGTGTTCTCGGACATCGTCATGCCCGGCAAGATGGACGGGCTCAGCCTCGCCCAGCACCTGCGCCAGATCCGTCCCGGTCTGCCGATCCTGCTCGCCACCGGCTACAGCGAGGTCGCCGCCGGCGTGCGTGGCGATTTCCCGATCCTGCGAAAGCCCTACGAGATCCACGAGCTCAGCGAAGCGATCGCCAAGCTGCCGCGGTGAGGCTCAGGCTTCCCGCCTCGACGCCGTCATGGCCGGGCTGACGACCTCCGGTGAGAGCACCTACAGCGTCGGCAACACCGAAAATGCCTCCCCTGCCCGTCGCAAGTTCAGCTCATCGGGACCAGCGGTCTCGCTGGTGACGCTGTCCACGCGCGAGGATGGCGGGCCGTGGCGGCACAATGCGACCATGTCGGCAACATGCTTCGGGGGGCCGGCGAACAGCGCCTCCACGCTGCCGTCGCGACGGTTGCGGACCCAGCCTTCGAGACCGCTGGTGGTCGCCTGGTATTCGACCCAGGCCCGGTAGCCGACGCCCTGCACGCGGCCGCGGACCAAGACCTGGAGGATCGCCCGGCTCATTTTTTCAGCCCAAGAAAGGCGGCGCTGCGCGCCTTCACGTCGGCCTCGCGCATGACGCGGTTCGTCAGCTCCGCCGCCGACAATCCCTTGAGCGCTTTCGGTGCCGTGCCATCACGTAGCGCTTTCTGCGTCTCGTACACGGCCTGCGTTGCAGCCGCGATCGGCGCATGGCCCTGAAGCGCGATGCGCACGCGTTGGCTCTCGAGATAGTCGAGCGCGTTCAATTCGTCCGGCGCACCGCCAAGGACGATCGGAAGGCGCGTGGCGGATGCAATGGCCTCGACCTCAGCGCGCGACTTGATGCCGGTGAAGAACAGCGCATCGACGCCGGTGGCCTCATAGGCCCTGGCGCGGCGAATCGCATCCTCGACCGACGTGATCGAGGCCGCTCCCGTGCGGCCCATGATGACGAGCGAGGGATCGCTGCGGCCGTCGAGCGCCGCCTTCATCTTGCCGACGCCTTCCTCGAGCGGGATCAGCTGCGCCTTCGTCTCGCCGAACGCCGCCGGCAGCAGCGTGTCCTCGATGGTGAGACCGGCAGCACCGGCCGTCTCCAGCTCCTGCACCGTCCGGCGCACGTTCAGCGCATTGCCATAGCCGTGATCGGCATCGACCAGGACAGGAAGCGCAGAGGCGCGTGACATCCGCCGCATCTGCTCGGCAAGCTCGGTCAGCGTGATCAGCGTGACATCGGGGTCGCCGAGCACGGCAAGCGAGGCCACCGATCCCCCGAACATGCCGAGCGGAAAGCCGAGATCCTCCGCGATGCGGATCGAAATGGCGTCGTAGACCGAGCCGGGATGGACGCAAGTCCTGCCCGACAAGATCGATCGCAGTTTCTCGCGGCGGGAACGAAAGGCCATGGTGCTGTCTCGGTTAGGTCACGGAGGCCACAGCATACTTCGTCATTGCGAGCGAAGCGAAGCAATCCAGAAATGCATCCGCGGCAACAGACTGGATTTGCTTCGTCGCTAAGGCTCCTCGCAATGACGCGTGCTTGTGGGCAGATCGCCTGCCCCACTCGCATCCTTACGCAAACTCCAATATCAGCGCATCCACCGCCAGCGTCGCGCCGGCGCTGGCGTGGATCTTCTTCACGGTGCCGTCCTGCTCGGCGCGAAGCACGTTCTGCATCTTCATGGCCTCGACCACTGCGAGCGTCTCGCCGGCCTTGACCTCCTGCCCCTCGCTCACCGCGATCGAGACCACGAGGCCGGGCATCGGGCAAAGCAGCTTCTTGCCGGTGTCGGAGGCCGTCGTGACCGGCATCAAGCGTGCCGAGGCCGCTTCCGCCTCGGTCCAGACATAGACCGGCACCTCGACGCCCTGATGCGCGAGACGGACACCGTTGGCAATGGGACGCGCCTGCACCGCGACGAACTGGCCGTCGATGGTGCCCTGCCAGACCGGATCGCCCGGCTTCCACGGCGACTGCAACAGATGCGCGTTGCCAGCCTTGCCGTTGGAATCGACGAAACGCACCGCGATCGCCTCGTCCTCGCGTCCGACCTCGAGCTGGATCTCCTGGCGGTCGAGCCAGACCGCACGGCGGCGTTCGCGCTGCACGACGCGGCCGCCCATCTGGCCCGAGATCTGTCGCTTGCGTTCGCCGAGCACGTGATCGATCGCGGCGCCGACCGCGGCGATCCGCCGCGCGACCTCGCCTTCGGGCACGCGCACCGCAAAGCCCTTGGGAAACTCCTCGGCGATGAAGCCGGTCGAGAGCCGCCCCTCGCGCCAGCGCGGATGATGCATCAGCGCCGACAGGAACGGGATGTTGTGCCTGATGCCGTCGACATAGAACGAATCCAGCGCGGTCGCCTGCGCCTCGATCGCCGCGGCGCGCGAGGGCGCGTGCGTGACCAGCTTGGCGATCATCGGATCGTAGTGGATCGAGATCTCGCCACCCTCCTGCACGCCGGTGTCGTTGCGCACGGTGATGCCGTCCTGGCTCGCTTCCGCCGGCGGACGATATTTCACCAGGCGTCCGATCGAGGGCAGGAAGTTGCGGAACGGATCTTCGGCATAGAGGCGCGACTCCACCGCCCAGCCGGTCAGCGTGACGTCCTTCTGGCCGATGGCGAGCTTCTCGCCGGCGGCCACCCGGATCATCTGCTCGACGAGATCGATGCCGGTAACGAGCTCGGTGACGGGATGCTCGACCTGGAGGCGCGTGTTCATCTCCAGGAAGTAGAAGCTCTTGTCCTGCCCTGCGACGAACTCGACGGTGCCGGCGGAGTCGTAATTCACGGCCTTGGCCAGCGCGACGGCCTGCTCGCCCATCTTGCGGCGGGTTTCCTCGTCGAGCAGCGGCGACGGCGCCTCCTCGATGACCTTCTGGTTGCGGCGCTGGATCGAGCACTCACGCTCGCCGAGATAGATCACGTTGCCGTGCTTGTCGCCCAGCACCTGGATCTCGATATGGCGGGGATCGACGATGAATTTTTCGACGAAGACGCGATCGTCGCCGAACGAGGCCTTGGCCTCGGCCTTGGCGAGGTTGAAGCCTTCGGCGACCTCGGACTTGGAATGCGCGATGCGCATGCCCTTGCCGCCGCCGCCGGCGGAGGCCTTGATCATCACGGGATAGCCGATCTCGTCGGCGATGCGAACCGCGTGCTTGTCGTCCTCAATGACGCCGAGGTGGCCCGGCACGGTCGAGACCTTGGCTTTGGCTGCCGCCTTCTTCGATTCGATCTTGTCGCCCATCGCCGCGATCGCACCCGGATTGGGGCCGATGAAGACGATGCCGGCCGACTCCAGCGCGCGCGGAAACGCCTCGCGCTCGGACAAGAAGCCGTAGCCGGGATGAACGGCCTCGGCGCCCGTCTTGCGGCAGGCCTCGACGATCTTCTCGATCACCAGATAGCTCTCGGCCGCGGCGGGCGGGCCGATCAGCACGGCCTCGTCGGCCATCTCGACATGGAGGGCATCGCGGTCGGCCTCGGAATAGACCGCGACCGTCTGAATTCCCATGCGGCGAGCGGTCTTGATGACCCGGCAGGCGATTTCGCCGCGATTGGCGATCAGAATGCGTTTGAACATGCTTTTCTTGAGTCTCGACCTTGGGCGGGACCCTTCCCTGGCCGTTGGGGCCTTTGGGACGGGCCGTGTGGCTCCCGTGGTACATCAAAATGGGCCGGAGGCAACGGTCTAAATCCGGCCCAATCTGGCGTGCCAGCGCAAGACCGCAACGGGCCTGGGCAACGGGGCTGGCGGACCCCGAGAGCGCCTACGGCCTGCCAGCCTTGGCCACGTCCCGAACGAGGCTGTGAACAAAGCCCAGTTTCGCGATCACCGCCGTCGACAGGATGAAGGGATAGAGGTCGCGCAGGCCCATGGCGCGGTTGACGCTGTTCATGGCGAAGGTGAAGGGCAGCCATGCGTTGACCAGCGCTTCAACGTCCCGAGCCTCGTAAGGGTTGAAACGGATGCGCGCCGTCAACTCCCCGTCGCGGTCGACCTTGGGACGGACCTCCATGCCGAATTCGGCCGCCATCTCCAGCGTGTCGACGATGTGGAGATAATGCGCCCAGGTCTCGGCGAAATCCTCCCAGGGGTGCGTGGTCGCATAGGCGGAGACGTAATTCTGCTGCCAGTCCGGCGGCGCGCCCTCGGCATAATGGCGCTGCAGGGCCTGGCCGTAATCGGCGGAATCGTCACCGAACACGGCGCGGCAGTCCTCCAGCTTGCCGCCGTCCCGCACCAGCACGTCCCAGAAATAATGTCCGACCTCGTGGCGGAAATGCCCGAGCAGCGTCCGGTAGGGCTCGCCCATCTCGAGCCTGCGCCGCTCGCGCTCGATATCGTCGGTTTCGGTGAGCGCGATCGTGATCAGGCCGTTGTCGTGGCCGGTCATGACCTTCTCCCCGCTGTGCGGATCGTCAGCGAGGAAATTGAAGATCAGCCCATGCTCCGGGTTCTCCTGCCGGCTCTGGAGCGGCAGCTTCCAGCGGATCAGGGAGTAGAACAGACGGTGCTTGGCCACCTCGAGCTCGCGCCAGCCGGCGAGCTGCGCCTGATCCGACAGGTCCGGCACGATGCCGTTGTGACGGCAGGCGCGGCAATAGCCCGTGCTGTCTGCCGCATCCGTCAGCCAGTTGCACGCATCGTATTCGGCATTGCTGCAGAGCATGCGGCGCTTGCCCTTGTCGGCCAGCGTGGTCCACCCGTCGCCGTCGGGCTCGATCGCCGACATCGTCTCCCCTTCGGGGAGGAAGGCGACCCGATGTCCGCAGCGTTCGCAGGCGCGATTCTCGAAATACAGGACGTTGCCGCAGGCCTGGCAGACAAAGAGCTTCAAGATTTAGCCTCTTTGGAAAGAGAGTCTTATCAACGAGGGCGCCTCGCGAAGACGCCTCCGCAGGCTCATCGTTCCAACGTCAGGAACAAATTGCCAGATCTGGCGTTTCGTTCATACCCGCCGCCGTGCGTTCTGCGGCGTCGTTCCTTGATATTCCCTTCTAAGCGATGGCCATCACGCTCCGTCTGTGTGAATATCGGGCCGGCACGTGCATAACCGCATCACAACGGCCAATGCCTTGAACGATCCCTTGCCCGAGACCATCGCCGCCGAGAGGCTGCGCCAGCACCTCGAAGACGTCGCGCGCGAGCGCGACAACGCCTATCGCGCGCTTCAGGAGCGCGAGGCCGAGCTCGCACGCATCCAGCGCATCGGCAAGGTCGGCGGCGTCGAGGTCGACTTCCGCGAAGGCTTCAAGAACCGCCGTTCGCCCGAATATCTGATGATCCACGGCCTTCCGCCCGAGGCCGCCGACGAGTCGCACGAGGACTGGGTCAACCGCATCCATCCCGGGGATCGCGACGCGACCGTCAGACATTTCTTCGAGGCTCTCGCCGGAACGAGCGAGGACTACACCGCCGAATACCGCATCATCCGCCCCAAGGACGGCGAGACCCGCTGGATCCGGGTCGTCGCCAAGATCGAGCGCGACAAGGACGGCCGCGCGCTTCGCCTCGTCGGCGCCCATATCGACATGACCGACCAGGCACTCGCGCGTGAGACGCTGCGCGAGAGCGAGGAGCGCTTCCGGCTGATCGCCGACAGCGCGCCGGTGCCGATCTGGGTGACCAAGCTCGATCGTAAGCGGTCCTTCGCCAACCAGGCCTATGTCGATTTCGTCGGCCTGCCCTATGATCAGGCCATCGACTTCGACTGGCGCAAGATCCTCCATCCGGACGACCTGCCGCATGTGCTGCAGCAATCCGTTCAGGGTGAAGCCTCGCTGAAGCCATTCGTGCTGGAAGCACGCTACAAGAACGCCGGCGGCGAATGGCGCTGGCTGCGCTCGGAATCGCAGCCGCGCTGGGATCCGACCGGCAAGCATATCGGCTTCATCGGCGTCGCCCACGACATCACTGTCGCCAAGCAGGCCGAGATTGAACTCCGCCAGCTCAACGAGACGCTGGAGGAGCGCATCGCCGAGCGCACCGCCGAGCTCGAGTCCAACGAGGCGCGGCTGCGTGCAATCCTCGAGACCAGCAACCAGTATCAGGGCCTCGTCAATCTCAAGGGCGAATTGCTTTACGCCAACAAGACCGCGCTGGACGGGATCAGGGCGAGCTCTTCGGACGTGATCGGCAAGCCGCTGTGGGAGACCCCATGGTTCAGCGCGACGGAAGGCATGGGCGCGCTGGTGCGCGAGGCCTTCGACGCCGTGCTCAAGGGCGAAGCGGTGCGCCTTGAAATGCGGCTGCGCCTTCCCATCGGTGAGCGCGACTTCGACTTCGGCATGCGCCCCGTGCTCGACCGACACGGCAACATCACCGGCGCCGTGCCCGAGGCCGTCGACATCACCGAGCGCCGCCGCGGCGAGGAAGCGCTGCGGCAATCCCAGAAGATGGAGGCGATCGGCCAGCTCACCGGCGGTGTCGCGCACGACTTCAACAATCTCCTCACCATCATCCGGTCGGCGACCGACTTCCTGCGCCGCCGCGAGCTGCCGGAGGAGCGCCGCCGCCGCTATGTCGACGCCATCTCTGAGACGGTCGAGCGCGCCTCCAAGCTGACCGCGCAGCTTCTGGCGTTCGCGCGGCGGCAGCCGCTGAAGCCGCAGATCTTCAATGTCGGCAGCCAGGTCGAGGGCGTCGCGCAATTGGTCCGGCCGCTGGTCGGGGGCCGCATCGAGATCGCGGTCGAGGTCGAGGATGCCGGCTGCTTCACGGTGGCCGACATCGCCCAGTTCGAGACCGCACTGATCAACCTCGCGGTCAACGCCCGCGACGCCATGAACGGCGAAGGCCGTCTGATCATCGCGGTGCGCAAGGTTCAGGGCATTCCGAGCCTGCGCGCGCAATCGGCGCGCCGCGGCGACTATGTCGCGATCTCGGTCACCGACACCGGTAGCGGCATTGCGGCGGAACATCTCGATTCGATCTTCGAGCCCTTCTTCACCACCAAGGAGGTCGGCAAGGGAACGGGCCTCGGTCTCAGCCAGGCCTTTGGCTTCGCAAAACAGTCCGAGGGCGACATCGCGGTGACGAGCGCGCAGGGCGAAGGCGCCGCCTTCACGATCTATCTGCCGCAGGCGCAAAGCCCCGCAACGGACAAGGAAGCCGCGGCGCTGACCTACGAGGCTGCGGCCACGGGACGTGGTCATCGCGTGCTCGTGGTCGAGGACGACGACGAGGTTGGCCGCTTCTCCACCGAGCTCCTGGAGGATCTCGGCTATGTCGTCCGCCGCGTCGCCAACGCCCATTCGGCGCTCGCGATCCTCGGCGAGAACGAATTCGCCGTCGACCTCGTGTTTTCCGACGTCATCATGCCCGGCATGAACGGCGTCGAGCTCGCCGGCATCATCCGCGAGCGCTATCCGGGCCTGCCGGTCGTGCTCACCTCCGGCTACAGCAACGTGCTCGCCGAGAACGCCCATCGCGGCTTCGAGCTGATCCAGAAGCCGTATTCGGTGGAATTGCTGTCGCGCATCCTGCGCAAGGCGATCACGGAGAAGCTGGCGGTCGCGCGGTGAATCTTCCTCCGCTGTCGTCCCGGACAAGCACGCCCCAGACAAGGCAGGCGGGCCGCGCGCTGGATGCAGCCAATTTCTTCCTCGCCGACGTCCGCGACGGGCTCGGCCCGTATCTGGCCGTCTATCTTCTCACCGAGCAGCACTGGAACGAGGCGCGCATCGGCATCGTGATGTCCATCGCGACCATCGCCGGGATCGCGGCGCAGACGCCGGCCGGTGCACTGGTCGACGCCACGCGGGCGAAGCGGCTGGTAATGATCGTTTCCGCGGTTCTGGTGACACTCGCCTCGCTCTCATTGCCGCTGTTGCCGAGCTTCCTGCCGGTCGCCATCTCGCAAGGCATCGCGCAGGCCGCCGCCGTGGTCTTCCCGCCGGCGATCGCCGCTGTCTCGCTTGGCATCTTCGGCCATGCCGCCTTCACCCGCCGCATTGGCCGCAACGAGACTTTCAACCACGCCGGCAACGCCGTCGCGGCGGCAATTGCCGGCCTCTCCGCCTATTGGTTCGGACCGACCGTCGTGTTCTACCTTCTAAGCGCCATGGCGATCGCGAGCCTCCTCAGCATCCTGGCGATTCCCGAACAGGCGATCGATCACGATCTCGCGCGCGGGCTGCACGATGCCGATGGCGACGTCCAGCGCGAGCAGCCCTCGGGCCTTGGCGTGCTCCTGACCTGCCGTCCCCTGCTCGTCTTCGCAATTTGCGTACTGCTCTTCCACCTTTCCAATGCCGCCATGCTGCCGCTGGTCGGGCAGAAGCTTGCGCTCCAGGACAAGAACATCGGAACGAGCCTGATGTCGGCCTGCATCGTCGCGGCGCAAATCGTGATGGTGCCGTTCGCAATGCTGGTCGGCGCACGGGCCGACAGCTGGGGCCACAAGCGGTTCTTCCTTGCCGCACTGCTGGTCCTGCCCGTCCGCGGCGCACTCTATACCCTCTCGGACAATACATTCTGGCTGGTCGGCGTGCAGCTTCTCGACGGCGTCGGCGCCGGCATCTTCGGTGCGATCTTCCCGGTCATCGTCGCCGACCTCATGCGCAATACCGGCCGCTTCAACGTCGCGCAGGGTGCCGTCATCACGGCCCAGAGCATCGGCGCCGCGCTGTCGACGGCGCTCGCCGGCTTCGTCGTGGTCGGCGCCGGTTACAGCGCAGCGTTCCTCACGCTCGGCGCCGCCGCGGCGATTGGCGCAGTCGTCTGCCTCCTCGCTCTGCCCGAGACGCGACAAGGCGATGACGGAGATCCGCGTCCGAAGGGGAAGACAGCGGCGTCGGCTTCCGCTATCGCTGCCGAATGACTCCCCTGCATTCGAGAACCAACCGTGCCGTCTGACGCCATCTGGGCCTGGAGCATCATCGTCGCCGCGACCGCCTGCGTCATCATCCGGCCGTTTCGCCTGCCCGAGGCGGTCTGGGCCGTGATCGGCGCCGGCGCGCTCGTGCTTTTTGGTCTGCTGCCGTGGCAGGACGCGCTGACAGGGATTGAGAAGGGCGTCGACGTCTACCTCTTCCTGATCGGCATGATGCTGATCGCGGAGCTCGCGCGGCTCGAAGGCCTGTTCGATTACCTCGCCGCCCTAGCCGTGGAATTTGCGCGCGGCTCGCCGCAGCGGCTGTTCCTGCTGATCTATCTCGTCGGCACGCTCGTGACCGTGCTGCTCTCCAACGATGCCACCGCGATCGTGCTGACGCCGGCCGTCTATGCCGCGACGCGCGCGGCTGGCGCCAAGCCGCTGCCTTACCTGTTCGTCTGCGCCTTCATCGCCAATGCCGCGAGCTTCGTGCTGCCGATCTCCAACCCGGCCAATCTGGTCGTGTTCGGCGCGCGCATGCCCGCGCTCACCGAATGGCTGCGCCTGTTCGCCCTGCCCTCGGCGGCCTCGATCGTGATGACCTATGTCGTGCTGCGCCTGACCCAGCACCGCGCGCTGAAGGAAGAGACGATTGCGCGCAAGGTGCCGCATCCGAAGCTCGGACGCGGCGGCAAGCTCACGGCAATCGGCATCGCGGCGATCGGTGTCGTGCTGGTGACGGCATCCGCGCTGGACAGGCAACTGGGCCTGCCGACCTTCATTTGCGGCGTGGTGACGGCCGCTCTCGTGCTGCTGATCAGCCGGCAATCGCCTTTGCCCGTGCTGCACGGCGTCTCCTGGAGCGTGCTGCCGCTGGTCGGCGGGCTCTTCGTAATGGTGGAAGCACTGATCAAGACCGGCGTGATCGCGCAGCTCAGCGCGCTGCTGCATCAGGCGGTGGCACAATCGGTTCCGCAGGCTGCCTGGAACGTCGGCATTGCGACTGCTGTCGCGACCAACATCGCCAACAATCTCCCGGTCGGTCTGGTCGCCGGCTCGGTCGCCGCCGGCGATCATCTGCCCGCACAGGTCGTCAGCGCCATCCTGATCGGCGTCGATCTCGGCCCCAATCTGTCGGTGACGGGATCGCTCGCCACCATCCTCTGGCTGGTCGCGCTGCGGCGGGAGAAGATCGAGGTCGGCGCCTGGCCGTTCCTCAAGCTCGGCATGCTGGTGACGCCGCCAGCCCTGATCGCGGCACTGGCTGCCGCGATCAGGTGACGCATCCTCAGTCGTTCTCGTAGCCGTAGACTTCCGGCAGGATGAAGATCGCGGCGAGCAATCCGATCAGCGGGAAGATCGCGACCATCAGCGTGGCATTCGCCTGCCCGATCGCCGCGAACAGCGACGGGAACAGGAAGATCGCCAGGAACGACGGCAGCTTCACGAACATGTAGGCGAAGCCGCTGGCCGTGCCGCGATATTTCGGCTTGGCGACCATGGTCGGGATCGTCATGCAGTTCGACGCGTCCCAATAGTGGCCCCACAGCATGGCGGCCGCTGCGAACGGCAGCAGGATCTTGTTGTCGGTGTAGAGCGCGAAAGCCGCGACCAGCAACGAGGCCAGCACGATGCCGAAACCGGCGATCGCGATACCGCGGTGACCGATCTTCGGCGTCAGCAGCGGGCCGACCCAGCCGGACAGCGCGGCGAAGCAGAACAGCGCCATGGTCACCAGGTTGATGCCGAGCACGCTCGACACGCCGACCATCACGAACAGGACCGGCAAATAGAACGCGAAGGTCGAGAACTCGCTGCCCTGCGCGAAGCAGGCGATCCAGCCGTAGATGGTCGCGCGCCAGCGGATCGGGTCCTTCCTGAGATCGGCAAGGAACGCGCGGGTCGAGACCTTCGGCACCTCGACGTCATGGTTGGGCAACATGTCGAGATTGTCGTTGAACATCTCGCGCGCGACCTGCTTGGCTTCGCGATAGCGCCCCTTCTGCACCAGCCACACCGCCGTCTCCGGCACGTCGTGACGCATGATCAGGATGATCAGCGCCGGCACCGCGCCGAGACCGAGCGTGACGCGCCACAGCGTCTCGTGGTTGATGTCGAACAGGAGGAAGATCACGATGACGCCGATGGTCAGGACCTCGCCGACCGCGAACATGAACTGCCAGCGATTGCCCATGACCTCGCGCTCGCCCTTGGCCATGGATTCCATGATGTAGGTGTATCCGGTCGAGATGTCCGAGCCGAGGGGAATGCCGAGCAGGAAGCGGATCACGACGAGCCAGCCGACGCTCGGCACGAAAGCCTGCGCCAGCGCCAGCACGATGAACAGCACCATCGTCACCAGAAACATGACGCGGCGGCCGATCTTGTCGGACAGCCAGCCGCCGAGCAGCGCGCCGATCAGGGCGCCGCCCTGCGTACCCGCCGCGGCGAGGCCCAGCATCAGCGGATCGGGATTGTACTGCTCCTTGATGAAGATCAGAACGAAGGCGATCGAATAGAGGTCCCAGGCTTCAACCAGGATCGAGGCCATCATCAGCCAGCCGACCTTGTTGCCCTTGGGACTGTAGTTCGTGATGAGGTAGCGGACCGCGGCTTCGCTCGCGGTCGGTTGTGGCATCGCCATCGTTGACATGTGTGGTCCTCTCTTCAAAACTCTCTACGCGCCGAGCAGCGGCTCGATACTGCAATCGAGCAGGCGCGGGTCGATCCCCGCCTCCATCCCCGTGAACATCTCGCCCATGTAGTCGATCAATGCGTCGCTCGCCTTCACGGCCTCCTCGACGCGGCGGTTGGCGACTGCCGCGAGGATGGCGAGATGATGATCGATCGTGCCTGACAGATCGGCTTGCCCCGGCATGAAGCGGTGATGGATGTAGCCGATGCGCCGGTACAGCGTGTGCAGCGGCCGCAGCGTGTGCACCAGGAACGGCTCGCCGGCCGCCTCCAGCACAAGCGCGTCGATACGGCGATCGATACTGTTGAACTGGTCGAGGGTCAGGCTGGCGCGGCGCTCGCGCAACAGGCGCTCAATGTGCAGCGCCTGATTGCGGTGCGAGAGGCTGGCACGATCGGCCGCGAGACGGATCACGAAGCGCTCCATGTCGCGACGCAGCCCCAACAGCATGCGCTCGCGCGCCAGATCGATCGGCGCGATGTGCAGGCCGTGGCGCGGACGGATGATGATGAGCGTGTCGGCGGACAGACGATTGACGGCGTGGTGCACCGGTGTGCGCCCGAAGCCGGTGATCTGCTGCAACTCCAGCATCGTCATGAATTGTCCAGGCTTGAGCTCGCAATGAACAAGGAGCTCTTCGATTTTCTGATAGGCCAGCTCGAAGAAGTTGAGCCGGTTGCGTCGAGAGGGCTTGCCCTCGCCGTCGACCTCGTTTCTCACCACCTCGAGTGCGCGCTTGCGCTTTGCCATGTCGTTCTCTCCCCTCAGCCTGCGCTCGTTGCTCGGTGGCGCCCAATTTGTCGCAGCCTTAAAACATGTTGTGATATATTACAAGCAGGCGTAAGACTCCCGCGCACCCGCAGCATGCTGCAGTGCAAAAAAGAGACGACGGGCGCGAGGCGCTTGTGATGGGAGGACAATTGCCGTGAAAATCACGTCGATCGAGACGCTGCGCACCGAAGAGTTTTCCAACGTCATCTGGGTGCGCATTCACACCGACACCGGCATGATCGGTCTCGGCGAAACCTTCTACGGCGCGGGCGCGGTCGAGGCGCAAATCCACGACACCTTTGCCGGCCGCCTGCTCGGCCGCAATCCCCTGCACATCGAGGCCATCCATCGCGACATGCTGAACCTGCCGATGGCGCAGTCCTCCACCGGCGTCGAATATCGCGCGGCCTCCGCGATCGACATCGCGCTGTGGGACCTGTTCGGCAAAGTCTGCGGCCAGCCGGTGCACCAGATGCTGGGGGGCCTCTGCCGCGACAAGCAGCGCATCTACAACACCTGCGCCGGCACGCAATATGTCCGCTCGACCAATATCAGCCCCGTCGCGAACTGGAATCTCGGTGCCTCCAAGGGACCTTACGAAGATCTCGACGGCTTCATGCATCGCGCCGACGCGCTCGCCGAAAGCCTGCTGGAAAGCGGCATCTCCGCCATGAAGATCTGGCCGTTCGATCCGGCGGCGCAGGAGAACAAGGGCCTCTACATCACCGCCGCCCAGATGAAGCAGGCGATCGAGCCGTTCGAGAAAATCCGAAAGGCCGTCGGCGACAAGATGGAGATCATGGTCGAGCTTCATTCGCTGTGGAATCTGCCGACAGCCAAGCAGATCGCGCGCGCGCTCGAGCCCTACAAGCCGACCTGGTACGAAGACCCGATCCGGATGAACTCGCCGCAGGCGCTGGCCGAATATGCGCGCTCGACCGACGTCTGGGTCTGCGCCAGCGAGACGCTGGGCTCGCGCTTCCCCTACAAGGACATGCTCGACCGCGACGCTATGCATGTGGTGATGGCGGATCTGTGCTGGACTGGCGGCCTCACCGAGGGCCGCAAGATCGCGGCGATGGCCGAGACCTATCATCGTCCCTTCGCGCCGCACGACTGCATCGGCCCGATCGGCTTCATCGCCGCCATCCACATGTCGTTCAGCCAGCCCAACACGCTGATCCAGGAATCGGTGCGCGCCTTCTACAAAGGCTGGTACAATGAACTCGTCACCACGATGCCCGTGATCAAGGACGGCTATGTCTTCCCGATGGAAGGACCCGGCCTTGGCGTCGATCTCCTGCCTGCTGTCTTCGAGCGCACCGATCTCACCGTGCGCCGCTCCAACGCTTGAGGATGTATTGAGATGAGCACCGCCCTTTTCGATCTTTCCGGCCGCACTGCGCTCGTGACCGGCTCCTCCCGCGGCCTCGGCCGTGCCATCGCCGAGGGCATGGCGAAAGCCGGCGCGAAGCTGATCGTCAACGGCGTCGATCCCAAGCGCGTCGAGCAGGCCGTCGCCGAGTTTCGCAGCGCCGGGCATCAGGCCGAAGGCGCCGCCTTCAACGTCACCGACGAGCCCGCGATCGTTGCCGCTTTCAACGACTTCGACAGAAAGGGCCTCGCCGTCGACATCGTCGTCAACAATGCCGGCATCCAGCACCGCAAGCCGCTGGTGGAGTTCACCACCGACGAATGGCGCAAGGTGATCGAGACCAACCTCACCAGCGCCTTCGTGATCGGCCGCGAGGCGGCCAAGCGCATGATCCCGCGCAAGCACGGCAAGATCATCAATATCGGCTCGCTCGGCAGCGAGCTCGCGCGCCCGACGATCGCGCCCTATACGGCGGCCAAGGGCGGCATCAAGAACCTGACCCGCTCGATGGCGGTGGAGTGGGCTCAGCACGGCATCCAGGCCAATGCGATCGGCCCCGGCTACATGCTGACCGACATGAACGAGGCGCTGGTCAACAACGCCGACTTCAACAACTGGCTGATGGGCCGCATTCCCTCCAAGCGCTGGGGCAAGCCGGACGAGCTGGTCGGCGCCGCGATCTTCCTCGCCTCTGACGCCTCCACCTATGTCAACGGCCAGATCATCTATGTCGATGGTGGCATGATCGCCGCGATGTGATCCGCGAACAAAGGAGCGAACTCATGCGCGCCGTCGTCATCCACGCCCCGAAGGACCTGCGGATCGACAGCTATCCGGATGCGGCTCCCGCCCCAAGCGAGGTCCGCGTCAGGATCGCCAATGGCGGCATCTGCGGCTCGGACCTGCACTATTACCACCACGGTGGTTTCGGGGTCGTTCGCATCCAGCAGCCGATGGCGCTTGGGCATGAAATCGCGGGCGTGGTCGCTGACATCGGCGACGGCGTCACCAGCGTGAAGCCGGGCACGCGTGTCGCGGTCAATCCGAGCAAGCCGTGCGGCCAGTGCCTGCATTGCCAGGAAGGCATGCGCAACCAGTGCCTCGACATGCGCTTCCTCGGCAGCGCGATGCGCTTTCCCCATGTGCAAGGCGGCTTTCGCGAGTTCATCACCGTCGATGCGACGCAGGCCGTGCCGATCGCCGACAAGCTGTCGCTGGCGGAGGCCGCGGTCGCCGAACCGCTCGCCGTGTGCCTGCATGCCGGCAAGCAGGCCGGCCCCCTGCTCGGCAAGCGCGTGCTGATCACCGGCTGCGGCCCGATCGGTGCACTGATGATCCTGGTCTCGCGTTTCGGCGGTGCCGCCGAGATCGTGGTGACCGATGTCGCCGAGGCTCCGCTCGCGGTTGCCAGGAAGCTCGGCGCCACGCACGCCATCAATGTCGCAGCCAACGCCACGGCACTCGATCCCTGGCGCGCCGGCAAGGGCGTGTTCGACACGCTGTTCGAAGCCTCGGGCAATCAGGCTGCCCTGCGCGCCGCGCTCGACGTGCTCAGGCCCGGCGCAACGCTCGTGCAGCTCGGTCTCGGCGGTGAGATGACGCTGCCGATCAACGCGATCGTCGCCAAGGAGCTGCAGCTCCGCGGCACCTTCCGCTTCGATCCCGAGTTCGAGCTCGCGGTGCGGCTGATGGGCGAAGGCCTGATCGACGTCAAGCCGCTGATCACGGCCACCATGCCGTTCGAGAACGCGGTTGCCGCCTTCGAGCTCGCCAGCGACCGCTCGCAGTCGATGAAGGTGCAGCTTACTTTCTAGGCGCGTCGGTGGCCTGCTGGCTCTCGATCAGCCGGTCACTGACCAGCCGCACCGCGCCTCGTTTCCACGAATAATCCGCGCCGAGGCGCAGGCCGCTGTCGCCGCGCGCCAGCACCGCGCCGGTCCTGGCATCGCGAACCTGGAAGCCGAGCGTGTATTCGGTGCGGCTGACCCGGCGCACCACACCGATCAACGACTGGTCGGCGCCGAGCTTCTGCGCAATGGCGGCCTCGCAGCCGCCGCAATCCCGCAGGGGCCCCGCCTTCGCCGCCTCTCCTCCCACGTCGACGATCCGGTAACGGCCGGATTGGCCGAGCGCTTCGCGCACGCCGCCGGTGACCTCGGCCAGGTATGACGCATCTGACGCGGCAGAAGCGCCCGCCGAGGCGGCCGTCATGTCCTCGAGCTCGAAGTCGAACACGGCAAGCGCGACCTGCGCTTGCGCGCCGAGCGCAGCCCTGACCTCGCGGGACAGGAAGATCTCGGCGCGCTCCCATGCTTCGTCGCTGTCGCCGCGGAAGGAGTACAGCTTGTCCATCACGAGCTTCTTGGCGCCGACGTCGATCACCGCGACCTTGGCCCATTGCACCAGCGTGCTCGACTTCTGGATGCCGCCAATGATCTTGAACGCCGCACCGTCCTCGGCAGAAGGCACCAGCCGATAGCGCCCACCCGCGCCGATGTCCCGCCTGAGCGCGGCCATGAACGCCGACAGCCGCCGCTCGTGGGCTGCGGTCTGGTTGGTCGGCTCGGCCGACGTATCGGTATAGCTGAAATCGTCCATGGCAACGCCGATGGCGGGCTCAGCGGCGGCCGGCGAATGAGGCAGGATAAACAGGAGCAAAGCGGAGATAACCAGCCGGGAGCGGTGCATGAACGGGCCTCGTGGGATGGAACGGCCCGCAAATCCTGAACGGGCGGCTCGAGGCCATGCAGCCGAAACTGTCCCGACGAAGGCCGGGAAAATTTCACGACGTTGCATTGCGGTAAGGCTGGAACGCTTTCCGTGGCTGGCGTTCTGCCGTTTAATGTGGGGGCAGCAAACCCGTTTGCACCAGGTGCCAGCCGATGTGGAACCGCCCGAGGTTCGATCTCAAGGTCCGTCTGACGTTGCGCGTGGCGGCGATATCGGCCGCCTGCTTCGCAGCCATCTCCGCCTATTTCCTCGTGACGGCCGACCGCGCCGCACATGCCCGCATCGACAGTATCGCCGCCATCGTCGCAAAGTCGCTGGAGCTGCAGCAAGGCAAGGTCCAGTGGGTGGCCAGCCCGCGCTCCGACTTTCCGAACCTCGATCCCGTCTCGGCCTATGTGATGACGCCCGGTCTGTGTCTCGGCTTCCGCGGCGCGAGCGGCGACATGCTCCAGCAGTTCTGCAGTGGCGCACCTGCCCCGGCGAGCCCGCCGCCGCAGCTGTTTGGCGCCTTCTACCGCAGCCTGTTCGACCCCGGCCGCGAGGCGGCCCGGCCCGTGATCGTGCGCGGCGCGAAGCTCGGCGAGACCGTGGTCACGGTCGATCCGGCCGTGCAGACGGCAGAGGCCTGGCACGAGGCCGGCCGCCTGATGATTGCGCTTGCGATCGCGCTGCCGCTGCTCTGCGCGCTGGTTTATGCCGCGCTGGCGCGCGCCCTGCGCCCCACCCGCATGATCGGCAACGGCCTCGAGCGCATCGCCGCCGGCGACCTCACGACGCGACTGCCGCCGTTCGACCTCGCCGAGCTCTCCGCCATCCGCGACGTCTTCAACCACCTCGCCGAAAGCCTCGACACCGCGCTTGCGGAACGCAACGAGCTGACACGGAAGCTGATCGCGCTCCAGGACGAGGAGCGCCGCCATCTCGCCCGCGAGCTGCATGACGAGTTCGGCCAGTCGCTCGCCGCAATCCGCGCGCTCGCCGCGTCCGCGCGCCAGACTGCGGCGCAGGACTGCCCCGACTTGCTGGGAGAGTGCGACGGCATTGCCCGGACCGCGACCGGTATGATGGAGACGCTGCGCGGCGCCTTGTTCCGTTTACGCCCGCCCGATGTCGACGAGCTCGGACTCGTTGCGAGCCTCGAAGGGCTGGTGTCGGGTT
The DNA here is from genome assembly GCF_011602485.2 of Bradyrhizobium sp. 1(2017). NCBI lineage: Bacteria > Pseudomonadati > Pseudomonadota > Alphaproteobacteria > Hyphomicrobiales > Nitrobacteraceae > Bradyrhizobium > Bradyrhizobium sp. 1(2017). The sequence goes on from NZ_CP050022.2 coordinate 4,908,683, forward strand.
GGAACGGCCGCAGCCGCGGCCAGCCCCGTTTCGAGATCCGGTTCGAGGGCGCCTTCGAGAGCGTGCCCGCCTCCGTCAGCGCCAACCTCTATCGCATCGTGCAGGAGGCGCTTACCAACGCGGCCAAGCATGCTGGCGCAACGAAGGTCGGCCTGCATCTGGCGATGGCCGAAAGCGAGATTGCGCTCGCGATCGAGGATGATGGCCGGCCGAACGACGCGGCGGTCAAATCCGGCATGGGCCTGCTCGGCATGCGCGAGCGCGTCGCCGCGCTTCGCGGCCGGCTGAGCTTCGAGACCGGCCCCCACGGCTCGACGTTGCGCGTTGTCATTCCGCTCGCATCCGCCGATCGGCCAGCGCTGGACCACGCGGCATGAGCGGGACGGATACGACCATCCTGCTGGTCGACGACCATTCCGTCGTTCGCGAGGGCTATCGTTCCGTGCTGCAGAAGCAGCCGGGCCTCCGCGTCGTCGCCGAGGCGGCCGACGGCGCGGAAGCCTATCGCCTCTACAAATCCGAGGCACCCGACCTCGTCATCATGGACCTCAGCATGCCCGGCATCGGCGGCATCGAGGCCGTCAGGCGCATCAGGCAATGGGACAAGGCCGCGCGGATCCTGGTCTTCACCATGCACGAGAATGCCGGCTTTGCCGTGCAGGCGATCCGCGCCGGCGCGAGGGGGTACGTCACCAAGACCAGCCCGCCCGAGACGCTGGTGCGCGCGGTCAAGGACGTGCTGGCCGGCAAGATCGCCATCAGCCCCGACATCGACCACGAGCTTGCGCTCAGCCGCATCAGCGGCGAGAGCTCGGCCGCCGACGTGCTGACGCCGCGCGAATTCGAGGTGCTGCGGCTGCTGCTTGCCGAGAATACGACCGAGCAGATCGCCGAAACGCTGCATGTCAGCCCGAAAACGGTGGCGAACCTGCATTCGCTGATCAAGGACAAGCTCGGCGTCGGTTCCGACATCGAGCTGGTCCGCCTGGCGTTGCGTCAGGGAATCCTGACCGAGGTCGATCTCGGCGAAGGCTGATCGCCCCTCGTGTTATGGCTCGAGCTTCGTACCATCCGGCGCAAACGCCTCGACGGTGTCGCCGATCTTGAATGACATCATGTCACGTCCGACGAGCAACGGCCCCTTGTAGGCGGCTCGGGTGCGCAGGATCAGCGGCTCCTCGGGAATGTCGGGCGCCGGCTTTGCCGTGCCGAACACGATATGGGAATAGACGGCGAGCTTGGGCTTGGCCGAGGCAAAGATGCGGCCGGCCTCTTCGGGCGAGGTGTGGTGCGCCTGGATGTCCTTGTAGACGGGATTCCTGACCAGTAGCTCCGGCTCGATGACCGCGACCTCGTGGATCAGCAGGTCGGCGCCTTCGGCCGCCTTCGCGATGCGCTCATCGTACTTGGTGTCGCCTGACAGCACGACCTTATGGCCACCATACTCTACGACGTAACCGAACGACGGCCTGATCTTCTCGCCGTGATTGACCTCGATGGCGGTGACCTTCACACCGTTGCTGTCGTAGACCATTCCTGCCTCGATATCCCTTGCGCTGAATTCGATTGCCTTCGGGTCGAGGTGCTCGTCGTCGATGCGAATGCGGATATCGTCGGCGAATGCTTTGGTGAGGTTTTCCGTCATTGCCACAGTGCCCTTGGGGCCATAGAGCTTCATCGGGCCCTTGCGCGAGGCCCAGGGCGTGGCGAGCCAGCCGGTCAGCCACATGTCGGGAAGGCCCACGATGTGGTCGGAATGCAGGTGCGTGATGAAATTCGTGGTGATCGCGCCCAGCGGGATCTTCAGCTTGTAGAGTTGCATCGTCGAGCCGCGCCCGAGATCGAACAGCAGCTTTTCGCTCCCCGCCTCCACCAGCGTCGAAGCGCTGAAGCTGGTCGGCCGCGGCGTCGGCACGCCGGTGCCGAGCAACGTCACCTTGATCGGTTCGGCCGAGGCCGCCGCCGTGAACGCGAGCAGCACAAGGCCTGCCCGGTAAAGGGTCCTGAACATATCGTCCTTTCCTGGGGTGTCAGATTCCTGTCGGGTGGCCGCGGATCATTCGCGCGCGACCACTGAGTCCAGCCATGCGCAGTTCAGCGGCGGCACGTGCGGATCGGCGACGCGGACGCCGCGCGCGGCCGCATCGAGCCGCATGTCGCGCAGGCGCTTGCGCTGTTCCTCCGGCATATGGAGGCGCTCGTGGCCCCACAGCGAGGGTCCATCAAACGTCTCGTGCGGCTGCCAGGTCTCGGGATCGATGACGCGCCCGCCCCAGCCATATTCGATGAAGAAGCCGGAGGGCGTATTTACATAGAACGAGGTCATGTGGTCGTTGGTGTGCCTGCCCAGCGTGTAGGCAATGCGCCCCTCATCCATCTGCGCGAGGTCATAGCCCTGCCCGACATCGTCGAGGCTGCCGAGCTCGACCATGAAATGGTGCATCGCCTTGCGCCCCGAGCCGACCATGGCAAAGGAGTGGTGGCGGCCGTTGACGTGAAAGAAATACAGCCCATAAGGCTTCAGTCCAAAATCGGAGACGTGGAAGCCGAGCACGTCGCGATAGAACGGCAGCAGCGGCTCGACGTCCTCAACATTGAGCACGACATGTCCCATGCCCATCGCGCCGGTGCGGAAACCCGAGATCGGGCGGCCCGGCCTGAAGGGCTCGCTCGCAAGCTCCGGCTTGCAAAAAGCCTCCAGCCGGTTGCCGGCGGGATCGGCAAACGCGATTAGCTCGGCGACATGCCGCTCGTCAGCGAGCGCGCGCGAGCCTCTGACGACCTTGACGCCATAGCTTTCCAGGCGTCCGGCCAATTGATCCAGTTCGGCAGTAGAGGGAACTTCCCACCCCATCACCGCAAGCCCCGCATCGCTGCTGCCGTCGACGATCAACCGCTGCTTGCGGTCGTCCATCCGGAAAGCCCGCATCTTGCCGCCGCGATCGACCTGCTGCATCCCGAGCAGCCCGGTCGCCATCCGGCCCCACAGATCGAGCTGGGATGAACTGATCCCGATATAGCCGAGCGCGGTGATTTCCATCGACGTCCTCCCAAAGGCATCGCAGCGCCGCAGTGCGACGAACTTGATACCGGCCGTGCGCGATCCTACGGTGGCGTCCCGCAATCGCTTCGCGTTCGCCAAAACGATAATCGCGAGGCCGTCGGCCGCAAGAGAGGAAATACGAAGTGTCCAAGGAGCGGACGCGGAACGGCCAGCCCCGGCAGTCGGAGGGCGTGCGTGCCTTCAAGCGCGGGCTGGACGTGCTGCATGAGGTCAACCGGTCCGGCGGCATCCGCGCCGGCGACGTCGCCCGCGCGCTCGACCTGCCCCGACCCACCGTCTATCGGCTGCTCGAAACGCTGGAGGAACTCGGCTACGTCGCCCGCAGCGCCAGCGACGACCGCTTTCGCGTGACCCGGCTCGCCCTCAGTCTCGGCGACGGCTACGACCCCGGCGTGGTGATCTGCCAGGCGGCAGCGCCCTATCTCGCCGAATTGAGCAAGTCCCTGGTCTGGCCGGTCGATCTCTCCACTTACGAGAACGCGGCGATGGTGGTGCAGGAAACCACTCATTCCCGCAGCCCGCTCTCGATCGACCGTGGCATGATCGGCAAGCGCCTGCCGATGCTGCGGACCTCCGCGGGCCGCGCCTATCTCGCCGCCTGTCCCGCGCGCGAACGCGACCTCATCGTCAATCATTTACGCCGGATCGACGAGGCCGACGATCGTCCCTTCCTCGACCAAAGCCGACTCGACCAGATGATCGCCGAGACGGCCGCGCGCGGCTATGCGATCCGCAGCAAGGGCGAGTACAATCCCAAGACCGCCTCGATCGCCGTCCCGATCGTGCGCAACGGTGCGGTGTTCGGCTGCATCTCGATCATCTGGATCCGCTCGGCGCTGGGGATCGAGGACGCCGTGACGCGGTTTGCGAGCCAGCTTCAGGAGACGGCGGCGGCCATTCCGGTTGAGGTCTAGGGGCCGTCCGCAGGGCGGACACTTGGCGCGGCGGCGTTGAAGCGGCGGCGCGGCTTGGGGAAGAGATAGCCCCATGCAGGATAAATCCGTCCCCGAAGAGTTTGACGTCGTCATCGTAGGCCGTGGCCCGGTCGGCGCCACGCTCGCCAATCTGCTCGGCCTTTGCGGCGTGCGGACGCTGGTGCTGGAGCGCGAGGCGCGGACCTATCATCTGCCCCGCGCGGTGCATTTCGACGACGAATGCATGCGCGTGTTCCAGACCGTCGGCCTTGCCGACGCGATACTGCCGCAGATCATTCTCAGCCCCGGCATGCTCTTTCTCGATGCCAACGGCCGCATGCTGCTGGACTGGTCGCGCCCGCAGACGCTGACGCCGATGGGCTGGAATCTCAGCTACCGCTTCCACCAGCCCGATCTGGAGGACGTGCTGATCGGCGGCCTCCCCCGCTGGCCGCATGTCACCCTACGCAGCCGCTGCGATGTGTTCGCGCTCGATCAGGACGAGACCGGGGTCCGCGTCCGCTACGAGGACCTCTCGAACGGGACGCTGACCGAAGTTCGCGCCGGCTATGTGATCGGCTGCGATGGCGCCCGCTCGCTGGTACGCCGCTTCATCGGCTCCGGCATGGACGATCTCGGCTTCCACGAGCGCTGGCTGGTGATCGATGTGATGCTCAAGCGCGACCGCGACGACCTCGGCGACTACAGCCTTCAGCATTGCGATCCGCGCCGGCCGGCGACCTATGTCCGCGGTACCGGCATGCGGCGTCGCTGGGAGATCACGGTGCTTCCGGACGAGGATTCGCAGGAGGTGGCGCAGCCGGCGAAAGTCTGGGAGCTGCTGTCGCGCTGGATCACACCCGACGATGCCGAGATCGAGCGCGCCGCGGTCTACACCTTTCATTCCGTGATTGCGCAGCAATGGCGGAACGGTCGCCTGCTGTTGGCGGGCGACTCCGCGCATCAGACCCCGCCCTTCCTCGGCCAGGGCATGTGCGCCGGCATCCGCGATGCCGCCAACCTTGCCTGGAAGCTCGGCGCCATCGTCCGCGACGGCGCCGCGCCCGATCTGCTCGACACCTATCAGAGCGAGCGGCTGCCGCATGTGCGCGAATTCATCGAGCTCGCCATTCGCCTCGGCGGTGTGATCAACACCAAGGCGATCGAAGCTGGCCTTGCCGCCGGCGAAGCGCGCGAGAACGCGCCGGTGAAGCTCGAGGTGAAAAAACCCCTGCTCGGCCCGGGGCTCACGCTGGGCGATCAGCCTCTCGCCGGGCATCTCGCACCGCAATTCCTGCTGAAGGACGGCCGCCGCAGTGACGACCGGGTCGGCTACAGCCACGTGCTTCTCGTCGAGACGGCCGCCATGTTGTCATCGCGCTGTGCGTCGTCACAGGCGGGACTCAGTATCCTGACCGGCGACGACGCCGAAGGCGTCGGGCGATGGCTGCGCGAGCACGGCATTACAGCCGCGCTCGTTCGCCCCGACCGCTATGTCCTCGGCACCGCCCGCAACGATGCAGAGCTCGACCGGCTCATCACCGCCATCACGCCTCCAACCTACGTGCCGTCCGCGGCCTGACCGAACAATCTCCAAGGATATCTCATGAAGCTGCTCTCTTTCATCGCCAACGGCCGCGCCTCGTTCGGGGCCATCAAGGACAATGGCGTAGTCGATCTCGGTATGCGCATGGCGCCCTGCACCACGCTGCGGCAATTGCTCGAAGCGGGTCGCGTGGCCGAGGCGGCAAAGCTGGTCGCGTCTGCGGCCCCGGATGATCCACTCGACAAGATCACCTTTGCACCCGTCATCCCCGATCCCGGCAAGATCATCTGCGTCGGCCTCAACTATCGCGACCACGTCGCCGAAACCGGCCGCACCGTCACCGAGAAGCCGGCTCTGTTCGTCCGCTTCCCCTGCAGCCAGGTCGGCCATCTCCAGCCGGTGGTGAAGCCGAAGGTCAGCAACGACTTCGACTATGAAGGCGAGCTCGCGCTTGTTATCGGCAAGGAAGGCCGCCACATCCCGGCGAGCCGCGCGCTCGACCACATCGCCGGCTATTCCTGCTACAATGAAGGCAGCATCCGCGACTGGCAGCGCCACACCAGCCAGTTCCTCTCCGGCAAGACGTTTGCGGAGAGTGGCAGCTTTGGTCCGTGGCTGGTGACGGCGGACGAAATTCCGGATCCGTCGAAGCTCACCTTGCAGACACGGCTGAACGGCACTGTGGTGCAGGACACCACCACCGATCTGCTGATCACCGCGATCCCCGAGCTGATCGCCTACATCTCGACGATCTGCCCGCTCGTCCCCGGCGACGTCATCGTGACGGGTACGCCGGGCGGCGTTGGCGCCAAGCGCACGCCGCCGTTGTGGATGCGCCCTGGCGACACCGTCGAGGTCGAGATTTCCGGCATCGGGACCTTGCGCAACAAGGTCATCGCTGAACCGGCCTGACCAACCAGCACCAATCAATCAACGACAAACCAGGAAACGCCATGGCCATGACCCGCACGACATCCACCGCCATCCTTCTGATCACGATGGCGCTCGCAGGCTCCCCTGCGCGCGCCGAGATCAAGGGCGATGCGATCCGCATCGGCGTCCTCACCGACATGAACGGGGTGTTCGCGACCGCAATGGGCCCGGGCTCATTCGAGGCGGCGCGGATGGCGGCGGAGGAGTTCGGCGGCAAGATCAACGGCAAGCCGATCGAGATCTTGCAGGCCGATCACCAGAACAAGCCGGACCTCGCGGCCTCGCTCGCACGCAAGTGGTTCAGCGATGGTGTGCAGGCGATCGCAGACGGCGGCAGTTCAGGAGCGGCCCTCGCCGTACAGGAGTTGGTGCGCGGCAACAACAAGATCTTCCTCGTCTCCGGCGCGGGCGCCAACCAGCTCACCGACGAGGCGTGCGCGCCAACCAGCGTGCAATGGACCCAGGATGCCTACTCCACGGCGACTGCAGTGGTCTCCGGCGTCATGCAGACCAGCAAGGACCCGTGGTTCTTCATCACCGGCGATTACGCCTTCGGCCATTCGATCGAGGCGACCGCGCGCGACCGCATCGCTGCGCTCGGCGGCAAGGTTGCCGGCAGCGTGAAAGCCCAGCTCGGCACACCCGACTACAGCTCGTTTCTGCTGCAGGCCCAGTCCTCCGGCGCAAAGATCCTCGCGATCAATGTCGCCGGCGACAATGCCACCGCGATCAAGCAGGCTGAGGAATTCGGGCTCGCCGATCAAGGCATGAAGATTGTGCCGATGTCGTTCCAGAACGTCGACATTGAGGCGGTCGGCCTGAAGGCGACCCGCGGCGATCTCATCGTCACCTCGTTCTTCGAGGACGTCTCGCCGGCGGCCCGGAAATTCTCCGACGCGTTCTATGCCCGCCGCAAGGCGATGCCGTCGCAGATCCAGGCCGGCGTCTATTCCGCCGTGCGCCACTATCTGCAAGCCGTGAAGGACACCGACTCGGACGACAGTGCGACCGTGATGGGAAAGATGAAGGCGACGCCGGTGTCGGATGCCTATACGCCCAACGGCCACATCCGCGAGGACCAGCGCATGGTGCACGATCTCTATCTGGTGCAGGTCAAGACGCCCGAGGAATCCAGGGGGCCGTGGGACTTCGTCAAGCTGGTCGCGACGATCCCTCCCGACCAGGCCTTCCGCCCGCTCGACCGCAGCAAGTGCGGCCTCGTCGGCAAGTAGAGCGTTTCCAAGCGAAGTGGATACCGGTTCGGTCAAGAAAAACGCGACAAATAGGAATCTGCAGCCCCGTTCCGATCGGAACAGGACTCTGGCCCTCAGGCTAGGTAGCGCTGGAGATACCCTTCCATGGCGTAGAGCGCGCAGAGCGCGAGGCTCGACCACACCGCGGCGCTGAAGTACAGGAACATCCAGGTCAGTTCGCCCTTCCAGTGTGCGATGTCGTGCGTCACGACCCAGCGCGTTGCGACGTCATGCATGCCTTCGAGAAAGCCCAGGAGCCTGCCGCCCTCGGCGTGGCCAGCCCGCCAGCGGCTGAGATACATCGGCACGTCGACGGTGATGAGGAAGGCGAGGAAACAGGCAATGCCGACGATCCCCGCGATCAGCGCCCAGCGCACGGGTCCCTGGAATTCCGGCATCAGCCGGCACAGTGCGATGCCGGCGAGGAAGAACGTCACCGCCCACAGCGAGTTCTCGATCGCATTGTAGAGGAAGTTCGTGGTCACCACCGCGTACCAGGAGAAGCATTCCGCGATGATGATGATCGGCACGATCACGAGCGCGATGTTCACCGCGGTCTCCGCACCCGTCATGTGACCGAGCTGATGCAGGATGATCGCCCATTGCGCGGCGAAGCAGACTTCGGCCACGGTCGCGACCGTACGGCCGACGAACACGCTCGATAGCCAGGTGTCGAACAGGCAGATGCGCTGCACGTCGGCGCGCGGCAGCACCGAGCGGAAGGCGCAGCCGAACACATAGGCCGCGCAAAGCAGGAACATCAGGCCGATATCCGAGCCGCCACTGACGCTGCCGGCGACGGTCGGATAGAACTCGCGGTACAGCATGAACCAGACGAGGATGTTGGCAGCGCTGACCAGCGTCAGGGACCCCCACCACCACGCGAGGGGATTTGACCGTGCCTGCCACTGCAACATGAATCGCTCCGCTGTAATCGACGTGACATTTCTTCGTAATAATCCTGTCACGAGACACCAGGGAATCGCGACAAAAATCTGTGCGCGCCGGCGCATTTCCACGCGCATGTGAGCCGACTTGCGCGAACGAGTGGTGTCCGCATAATGGACAGATAAGCGCGGCTTCATGAATCTATTGGACAAAAGACGCAGCCGGGTCCATTAAACCCGCATGGCTCGGACCGTATCCAGACCGCCCCTCGCCTCGTCCTCCGCTGCCGCGGTGCTCGCCGAGAGTGCAGATGACGCCGCGTTCGCGACGACGCTGGCAAAAGGCCTCGTGGTGCTCGAAGCCTTCAGGGCCGGCGCAACGCAGCTCGGCAACATGGAGCTGTCGACACTCACCGGAATCCCGCGGCCGACGGTGGCGCGGCTGACGCACACGCTCGCCGAGCTCGGCTACCTCCGCTACGACGCCGGGCGCGCCAAATATCGCGTCGGCGCACGCGCCTTGCGGATGGCGCATCCGCTCCTCGCCGACATGCAATTCCGCCAGGTCGCGCGTCCCATGATGCAGGAGCTGGCGCAGAGCGTCCGCGGCACGGTCTCGATCGGTCTGCTCGATGCGACCTCGATGATCTACGTCGAAACTGCGCGGTCCGGCGACGTCGGTCCCCACGTTCCAGACATTGGCATGCCCATTCCGGTTGTGATGACCGCAATGGGCCGCGCCGCGGCAGCGACCTTGCCGCCGGCCGATGCAGCCCAACTGGAACGGCGCATCGCTGCCGAAGACTCCGAGTTGTGGGCGGCCGTCCAGGACAAATATCGCGCGGGCCTCGCTCAATCCGTCAGCCGCGGCTTCTGCACCTGCTGGGGCGAGTATATGGCTTCGATCCACGCCGTCGCCGCGCCGCTGTTTCACGCGAGCGAGTCAAAGCAGTCGTTCTCGATCAATTGCGGCATCCCCGCATTCCGGCTTCAGCCTGGACAGCTGGAAGGCGAGATCGGCCCGCGCATCGCCGCGCTCGCCGACAGCATTCGCGCCCTCGTCGGCCAAACGGCGCCCGCCGCGTCGCCGCGCAAAACAAGAAAATCATGAGCGCAGGGAAATGACATGGCTGGGCCGCTCGAGGGTTTGAAGGTTCTCGACATCGCGACGATCATCGCCGCGCCGTTCGCCGCGACGCTGCTGACCGACTACGGCGCGGACGTGCTCAAGATCGAGATGCCCGGGCATGGCGATGGTGTGCGATCGTTTCCGCCGCTCAAGGACGGCAAGCCGCTGTGGTGGAAGGCCGCCAATCGCAACAAGAAGCTCGCTACGCTCGATCTCCGCACGCCGGAAGGGCTTGCGCTGTTCAAGCGGCTGCTTCCCCGCTTCGACGTGCTGATCGAGAATTTCCGTCCGGGAACGCTCGATCGCTGGGGCCTGTCCAGGGAGGTGCTGTGGTCGATCCAGCCGCGCCTCGTCATCCTGCGCGCCACCGCCTTCGGGCAGAATGGGCCCTACCGCGAACGACCCGGCTTTGCCCGTATCTTCGAAGCCATGGGCGGGCTCACCTACATTACCGGCGAGAGCGAAGGCGAACCGACACATCCAGGATATCCAATCGGGGATTCGATCGGCGGCCTGTTTGGCGCGGTCGGCGTTCTCGCGGCCCTGTGGAAGCGGGCCCGCGATCCCAATGCGCCAGGCAAGGAGATCGATCTGGCGCTGACCGAATCCGTCTTCCGGCTGCTCGACGTTCTCGCCATCGAGCACGACCAGCTCGGCACCGTTCGCGGCCGCATCGGCAACGCCAACGGCTATTCGGCCCCGGCCGCCGTGTTTCGCACCAGCGACGATCATTGGGTGACGCTCGCAGGCTCGACCAACGCACTGTTTGCAGCAAACTGCCGGGCGATCGATCGCTCCGACCTCATCGATGATCCGCGCTTCGCCACGAATGACAAGCGTGTCAAGCACGCCGCAGGGCTCAACGACATCTTCGCGGCCTGGTGCGCAGCACACCCACTCGACGAGGTTCTAGCGACGTTCAGTGCGGCGCAAGGAACGCTGGCGCCGATCTATTCGATCAACCAGATCGCCAACGACCCGCAGGTGCGAGCGCGCGAGGTCATCACACGCGTCCCCGACGGGGATTTTGGCACCGTTGCCATGACCAACGCCGTTCCACGCTTCACCGTGGACCCGGCGCGATTGAGGCACGCCGCCGGCGACATCGGCCAGGACAACCGCGAGGTCTATCGCGACTGGCTCGGCCTGTCCGACCAGGAGATCGAACAGCTCACCCAACGAAAGGTGATCTGACCTTCAGAGACCAAAACAACAAAATGGGAGGAAAACAGTGACGTTGTTCAAGGTCACACGCCGGACACTGCTGGGCACATTCGCAGGCGGCCTCGCCGTCAGCTCAGGCTTGACGGCACGCGCCGAGGACGCCTGGCCTTCGCGGATGGTGCGGCTGGTCTCCCCTTACGGGCCCGGCGGCTCCAACGACATTTCGCTCCGTCTGCTTGCCGAAGAGTTCGGCCGCAGCCTGCGTCAGCAGTTCATCGTCGAGAACAAGCCGGGCGCCGGCACCCGCATTGCCAACGACATGGTCGCGCATGCACCGGGCGATGGTTATACCTTCCTCTATGTCGCCGCGCCCTACGCTACCGCCGAAGCGCTGTTCGGCAAGCTGACCTATGACCGCAAGGCCCTGCAGCCGGTCGCCATGGCGGTGGTTGCGCCGCTCTTCCTGATCATCAGCGCGGACGCGCCGTTCAAGACATTGCCCGCGTTGATCGCCTACGGAAAATCGAAGCCCGACGGCCTCACCTTCGCCTCCCCTGGCGCGGGCTCGCAGCCGCATCTTGCCGGCGAGCTCCTATTCCGGGACGCCGGCGTCAAGGGCCTCAACATCCCGTTCCGCGGCGATGCCGCCTCCTACACCGAGCTGCTCGCCGGCCGCGTCGATGCCACGCTGACGGCGCTGCCGACCGCGCTGCCCTACATCCAGAGCGGCAAGTTCATCGTGCTCGGCGTCGCCTCGCCAGAGCGCAGCCCGCTCTACCCGCAGGCGCCGACCTTGCGCGAACAAGGCTTTCCCAATGTCGCCGCGGCCGGCTGGTACGGCTTCATGGCTCCTGCGACGACGCCACGCATGATCGTCGACAAGCTCCAGGCCGAGATTTTGCGCGCGCTCGCCGAGCCCGCAATCAAGGACAAGCTGACTGCGCAAGGGCTCGAGGTGCGCGCGGGCACCGCCGTGGAGTTCGCCCAGTTCGTCGACAACGAGACGCAGAAATGGACCCGGCTGATCCGCGACGCCGGGCTCAAGGGCGAGTAACGGGGGAGATCGGGTATGAAACACGTCCTTGTCAAACGCACCGCGATTTCTACGCTCTTTCTCACGCTCTCGATCGTGGGCGCGCAGGCGCAGAAAAAATACGATGCCGGTGCGTCCGACACCGTGATCAAGGTCGGCCAGACCATTCCGCTGAGCGGTCCTGCCTCGGCCTACGCCGTGATCGGCAAGACCCAGGCCGCCTACATGAAGATGATCAACGACCAGGGCGGCGTAAACGGCCGCAAGGTCGAACTGATTCAGTATGACGATGCCTATTCGCCGCCGAAGACGGTGGAACAGGTTCGCAAGCTGGTGGAAAGCGACGAGGTGCTGCTGACGTTCCAGATCATCGGCACCGCGCCGAACGTCGCCGTGCAGAAATACCTCAACGCAAAGAAGATCCCGCAGCTCTTCGCGGCCACCGGCGCCGCACGCTTCACCGATCCGAAGAATTTTCCCTGGACCATGGGCTTCAATCCCTCCTACCTCGTCGAGGGCCGGATCTATGCGCAGTACCTCCTGAAGCACCATCCGAACGCAAGGATCGGCGTGCTCTTCCAGAATGACGACCTCGGCAAGGACTATCTCGCCGGCCTCAAGGCCGGTCTCGGCGACAAGGCGAAGATGATCGTGGCCGAGACCTCTTATGAGATCACCGAGCCGACCATCGACTCGCAGATCCTGCGGCTGAAGGACGCCGGCGCCGATGTGCTGTTCAGCGCCACGACGCCGAAACAGGCGGCGCAGGCGATCAAGAAGGTCGCCGAGATCGGCTGGAAACCGCTGCACATCATCGACATCAACGCTTCCTCGGTCAGCGCCGTCCTGAAGCCGGCAGGCCTCGACAACGCCAAGGGCGTCGTCAGCGTCGGCTATGTCAAGGATGCCGCCGATCCCGAATGGAAGGACGATGCCGGCATGAAGCGCTATCTCGCCTTCATGGCGAAGTACTATCCGGAGGGCGACAGGGATTCGAACCTGAACGTCTACGGCTACATCACCGCGCAGCTCCTGGTGCAGGTGCTCAAGCAGTGCGGCGACGACCTCACCCGCGAGAGCGTGATGCGGCAAGCCGCCAGCCTGAAGAACGTCGAACTCGACCTGACGCTGCCGGGGATCTCGGTCGCCACCACGCCGACAGACTACCGCGTCAACAAGCAGTTCCAGATGGTGCAGTTCGACGGCCAGCGCTGGCAGAAGCTCGGGGACATCATCACGGACGAAGCGAAAGAGTGAGCGAGACATCGTCCCAGGCGGCCGTCAATGCCCTCCGGCGCGGCGGCCGCCGCTGCGGATGTATTCATCCGCTTCCTCGACATGATGCTGATATTCGGAGATCGCGCGATTGGCCATGCGGATGCGGTTGGCGTGCCCCTCCTCGACCATCATGGTGATGCGCTGCGCCAGGAACACGCAGGCCTCGAATTCGTCCCGGATGGCGCCGGTCCGCGACAGAAAATCCCAGGCGATCTCGTAGGCCTGCTCGGCGGCCGGATGACGATAGTCGCTGAAGATAATATGCGTCATCACTGCCAAAGCCGCAGGGCAGCGATCGTTCCTATTCGTTGAACGCAACGCCCGGCTGAAAGCAGGCAACGCCACCGGCCGCCTTGGCCGGTGGCTCGATTTCGGCGAGAAACGCAGGAAGAATCAGGCTATCTGAGGCTGATGCGTCGGTCAGAACGTGCGCAAATGGCCGTCCGTCATTCCGGGATGACACGAAGCATCGATCCCGGAATGATCGGTTTGCCTCATCGCTTCAGCCCGCTCACATACGCCGCCAGCTTGTCCAGCGTCTGATAGCCGTATTCGACGGCGCCGAAGCCGATCATGCCATCGCGCTGCTCGGTGCTGGACGCCAGCTGGCGCATCATCAGCACGGTCTTGCCGTTGCTCTGCTCTGCAAAGGTGACGGTGAAACGGAACATGCCGGGATCGTCGTCCTGGTCGAGGCCGTGATCCATCTCCATCAGGTGCGGCCGCTCGATGCGGCGGAAGCGCATGCGGTTGGGATAGACCGTGCCGTCGGGGCCGATCATGTTGAAGCGCCAGACCCCGCCGACCCGCACGTCGATTTCGAAGGTCTCGACCTTGAATCCCTTCGGCCCGAACCATTGCGGCAGATGCTTCGGATCGGACCAGGCCTCGAACACCAGATCGCGCGGCGCGTCGATCACGCGCGACATCACGATCTCCCGGTCGAGCGACCATTGCGACAAGGCTGGATTGGCAGAATTCGTCATCACTCAGAACCTTTCCGTTTGGTTGTTCGGGACGGCCGCTTGGTGGCCGCCCTCTCTTTCTTGAGCTGCATCACGTAGGCTTCGAACCGGTCGAGCCGTGCCTCCCAGATCGCACGCTGCTGCTGGAACCACTCTTCCGCACCGAGCAGCGCATCCGGGCTGAGGCGGCAGGTGCGCACGCGGCCGGACTTCTCCGACAGCACGAGCCCGCTCGTCTCCAGCACATGGATGTGTTTCATGAAGCTCGGCAGCGCCATGTCGAAGGGATCGGCGAGTTCGCCGACCGATGCCTCGCCCGCGCAGAGCCGCATCACGATCGCCCGCCGCGTGGGATCGGCGAGCGCGGAGAAGATCTGGTCGAGCCGGGAGAATTGGTTAGCCATGAAGCTAACTATACGGCGTCGCCATTCGCTGTCAATGATTGTTAGCTACATGGCTAAGTTATTTCTTCCAAGCTATTTCTCGCGGACGGCGCGGCGGAGCTGCAACGCAATCGTGAATTGGGACGCGCGCCCGTTCACGTTAAGAAGGGCTCGGGGGCGCATCGCATCTTGCGTCAGAGCCGTGTCGTCTGTTGCCACCTCATCGCACCTCACGCGGCGGGCGCTCGCCCGCGCAGCGCTCGTTCCACTCGCCCTCGCCTGGCCTCGCCGCGCCCTGGCGGATTCCGACATGATTGCGCAGATGCGCGACATCGTCGCGAGCCATCTGGCGCAGACCGTGACGGCGGACCATGCGGGCGGTCTCGCCGCCGCGCTGTATGCCGGCCGCCATGTCGAGTTCTTCACCTACGGTTCTGCCGACGATACCGCAAGACGGAAGGTGACGCCGGACACGCTGTTCAATCTCGCCTCCTTGCGAAAGCCGTTCGAGGCGACGCTTGTGGCGCTCGGCACGCTGCGCGGCGAGCTGCGGCTCGACGATCGCCTGACAAAATACCTTCCCGAGCTGGGCGGCGACTACATCCGCCAGGTGACCGTTGGCCAGTTGGTCACGCACACCTCGGGGCTGTTGCTGCCGACCGACCATCCGCCCTGGCCGGACGCGCAGTTTACCCGCGGCCAGTTCGTCGCCATGCTGAATGCCTTTGCGCCTGCCCCCGGCGTCGCGCCCGGCCGGCAGCGCATCTATACCCATGCCGGCTACGTGCTGCTTCAGCTCGTGCTCGAGCGCCGCTACGGCATGCCGATCGCGCCCTTGTTCGAGCAGCGCATCCTCAAGCCGCTGGGCATGAGCGCGACCTGCGTCCCCGAACGCGGCGAAGACAATCGCGCCGTCATGGACGAAGCCTGGATGCGGCGCGCGGCCCAGGGCTATTCAGATCAAGGCATGGCGATCGGGCCGGTCGGCAACCAGCAGAGCTATTTCGATTTTCCCGGGACCGGCCAGATGTTTTCGTCCGCGCGCGATCTTGCGACCTTCGTCGCCGCCTGCGTCGACGGCCGCTCGATCGACCCACATCTGCGCGATGCGCTGCGGATGACGCAGCGCCAAGCTTTCCGTGTCGACGAGAAATTCGGACAAGGCATGGCCTGGGAGAGCGTGCATCTTCCCGGCGTCACCGTCGTGGACAAGCCGGGCGGCCTCAACAACGCCTCCGGCTATATCGGCCTCGTGCCGGCGCAGCGGCTCGGCATCGTCCTGCTCGCCAATCGCGGCGAATATCCGCACGAGATTGCGCGCTACAGGATCCTGCCGGAACTGGCGCGGCTCGTCGCCTCACATTGAGGTGCCGCGCTCAAACCGAGCGCGTCAGTCCGCCATCGACGCGGATGTTCTGGCCGGTGATGTAGGCCGCGCCGTCGGACGCGAGGAACGAGACCGTCGCGGCGACCTCCTCGACCTTGCCGTAGCGCTTCATCGGCACGCTGTCGCGGCGCGCATCCAGCTGCGGCAGGCTGTCGATCCAGCCCGGCAGCACGTTGTTCATGCGAACATTGTCGGCGGCATAGGTATCGGTGAAGATCTTCGTAAAGGCGGCAAGGCCCGCGCGGAACACCGCCGAGGTCGGGAACATCGCGCTGGGCTCGAACGCCCAGGCGGTCGAGATGTTGATGATGGCACCGCGCTTCTGCGCCTGCATCACCGGTGTGACCAGCCTGGTCGGACGGATCACGTTGAGCAGATACGTGTCGAGGCCGGCATGCCACTGCTCGTCGGTGATCTCGGTGATCGGCGCGCGCGGCCCGTGGCCGGCGCTGTTGACGAGCACGTCGATGCGTCCCCATTTGGCCAGCGCGCCGTCGACGAGACGCTTCAGATCGTCATTGGACTTGTTCGAGCCGGTGACGCCGAAGCCGCCGAGCTCGGCCGCCAGCGCCTCACCCTTGCCGGAGGACGACAGGATCGCGACGCGAAAGCCGTCCGCCGCGAGCCGCCGCGCGGCCCCTGCCCCCATGCCGCTGCCGCCCGCGGTGACGAGTGCAACCTTCTCCGCCATGACCGATCATCCTCTGATATCGTTGAGACGAGCCGCAGGCCCGGCCTATCATGAGGCCTTCTACCGCCAGACCGGCTGGCAGGTCCACAGTCGAGAACATTCGTCATGAGCAATCTGCAGATCCGCAATTTGCGTCCCGAGGAGATTGCCCTCGCCATCGACTGGGCCGCAGCGGAAGGCTGGAATCCGGGCCTTGCCGACGCCGCCTGCTTCGCGCTCCCTGATCCGCAAGGCTTCTTCGTCGGCGAGATCGACGGCGCGCCGGTCGCGACCGTCTCCTGCGTCAATTACGACGACCGCTTCGCCTTCCTCGGCTTCTACATCGTGCGCGCAGGTTTTCGCGGCAAAGGCCATGGCCTGCGCATCTGGAACGCGGCGATCACGCATGCGGGCGCGCGCGTGATCGGGCTCGATGGCGTGGTCGCGCAGCAGGACAATTACAAAAAATCCGGCTTCCGGCTTGCTTACGCCAATATCCGCTACGGTGGCATCGTGGCCGCACCACCGAAACCGCCCGCCGAAATCGTCGCCCTCGACAAGATCCCGTTCGCAACCGTTGAAGCCGATGACGCAACCGTCTTTCCTGCCGCGCGCGGCACCTTCCTGCGCGCCTGGATCAACACGTCGGGCCATGTCGGCCGCGCGCTGCTGCGTGATGGCAGGCTCACCGCATGGGGCGTGATCCGGCCGTGCCGGACCGGCCGCAAAATCGGCCCGCTCGTCGCCGACGATCGTGCGGCGGCGATGGCGGTCGTGCAGGCTTTGCTGGCGCACGCGGACGGCGGCGAGGTCTTCCTCGACGTCCCCGCCGTCAATGCCGAGGCCGTCGCGCTCGCGGGCGAGCTCGGATTCAAGCCGGTGTTCGAGACGGCGCGGATGTACACCGGCCCCGTCCCGCCGCTGCGCGTCGACCGCGTCTTCGGCGTGACCAGCTTCGAGCTCGGATAGCTCAGTAGCAGCGCGTGATGTTGACGGTGTGCTCGGCGCCGCCCCGGCCGGGCACCGTCACCTGCTCGGTTGGGCAACTCGGCACGTAGGGCCGGTCGGACGGCACGACGTTCGGCGGGAAGCGATGCGTCCAATCCCAGGGCACGTCGTACGTATAGGTGTAGCGCACGTCGCCGGAGAACGAGTGATTGGTCTCGCCGAAAGGCTGGCTGTAGGTCGCACCGTCATTGAAGAACGCACCGCCGCCGGGCCAGTAGACAAAGGGACTGCTGCGCCGGTGGAATCGGGCGCCGGGCCCGAACGGCGCGCGCGCCATTGCACCTGCAGGGCCCGCGGCCGCGCCGTGCGGCGCGCCGCCGCCAGGCCTGGCAAAACTCTCGCTGGGGCCGAGGAGCAGCGCGGCCGCGCCAAGGGAGGCAAATAGCGCCCCGTATGATCTGGACATCATGATACGCACCAACTCGTTTGGCTTCGCGAAAACGGCTCCCCATCGCACGCTAGGCCGGGCTGTCGCCCGCCCGCAAACGTATAATTAATTGTTGGTTAAGGCACGCGATTAACGGGGAACCTGCCGCGGCAGAACGCGCGCCCTTGTCCCATCCGGCCCATTCGTTCCGCGGCCGGGGCTTCATAACTGGTTGATCGGAGTTGATCGCGCCCGGCCAATCCGTCCGGAACGCTGCCGCAGCGCAACCGTTGGCCCCCGACACAAGCAAGGAGCATCTCCAATGCAGAACAAATCCAAACTCCTCTGCCTGATCACGGCATCGCTCATTGCGGGCACCGCGGCCGCCTCCGCGCAGGGCTACGACTGGAACGGTCCGCGCGTGGGCTGGGATCGCACCGCGCCCGCCTATGAGCCGGTTCAGCCGCACGCGTACTATCCCGACGTCGCGGGACCCTATGGCGCGTACAACGGCACCAACCATCCGACCCCGAGCTCGACACAGGGCGATGTCGGCCCGGACGGCAACAACAACGGAACGCTGACCGGCGGCTATCGCTGGTAAGGCTGCGCAACGTGAGGTCCACCGTCGCAAAGGACGGTGGGCCTTCGTGTGTCAGCGGCCATGCTGCTTGCACGACCACGCGGCTCTGCCAAGACAGTACCGGCGCAGGCGCTTACGCGAGCAACGCGGGTGCCGAGCGCGCCGGATTAGCCGGCCCGTCCGCAATCCCTCCCACAATCCCTTGCGTCCGGCGGCACGACACACCCAAATCCGGGGTCAACGGGTCGGCACCAAAATAATTCTCTTTATTCGAATTCGGATTTTTGTTAGGTCTTCCTCACTCCGGCCCAAGGAAGAGGGGCGTATCGCGATCGTCTCGAACGCGGACCGGGCGGCGGTGGACGTGGGTGACGTCGGCGCGAAGCGCTTCGCAGGGCGGGAAACCGTGAGCGATAGCGGCGCGCCAATGACAGGCGTGATCCGCGTACGGCCAAATCGTGTCGTCCTGGCGCCCGGGGTCTGTGCGCCAAGTCTTGCGGTGAGGTCGCGGCCCGACCGGGTTCGCGGCATCAGCCATCCGCAGGGCGACGGGGGCAATAGTGCATCGCTCCCCGGGGAGAGCACAACATAAGCCGTTCCAACCACCGCGCAGGGAAGGCCGGGATGTCCTGGTTGCCCTGTTCTCCGCGATGCATGAAGCACACGCAGTCTGCATCTGGCATGGCGGTCCATGGGAGCCAACCGGCTCCCGGTCTTCCCTGCGCCCTCTTTCAATCGAGGGCAAGGCGACGAAGCAAAGCTCGGGCGAGATCCGCCGCGAGGTTGAGCAGCCATGCTTATCGTTGAACAACAATCTCGTGCCCCGGACGCTGCGCAGCACGAAGTGATGCGCTGCAGAGCCGGGGCCCATGCATCAGCGAGTGCGCGGCTTCCTGGGTCCTGGCTCTGCGCCGCAACGCTTGCGCGCCGCGTCGCGTCCGGGACACGAGCGGAGACGATGTCGTCACCTCACACTCCGTCATTGCGAGGAGCTCGCGACAAAATTGCGAAGCAATTTTGCGCTGATGCGACGAAGCAATCCAGACTGCCTCCGTCGCGGGATTCTGGATTGCTTCCGCCTTCGCCCAGGCTTCGCGGACAAGTCGCTGCGCTCCCCTCCCCAGCCCCTTCAGCACCAACGAGGCCTGTAACAAAACCGTCATACAGCGTAACTAAACGAAGCTGGAGCCGCGTCCGCGGCGATTTGCCTCACCGCAGGAGAGATTTCGATGCGCCGTTCACTGGTGTTGATGTCCGCCGGACTGACGGTCCTGTCCACCGGACTTGCCTCCGCCCAGAACAACACGCCCCGCAACTTGATCCTGTTCATTCCGGACGGCCTTCGCGCGCTGAAGGTCACGCCGGAAACGGCGCCGGCGATGGCCGCGGTCCGCGACAAGGGCGTCAACTTCAAGAATTCGCATTCGCTCTTCCCGACCTTCACCATGGCCAACGGCTCGGCGATGTCGACCGGCCACTATCTCGGCGACACCGGCGTGTTCTCCAACACGATCTGGACCAACTACACCTCGGTGCCCGCCGGCGGCACGGTGGTCCCCTTCATCGAGAACGATGCCGTGCTCGGCGACATCGACGAGCATTTCAAGGGCGACTATCTCAACGAAGAGACCATTCTGAAGATGGCCCGCGACAAGGGCCTGAGCACCGCAGCGATCGGCAAGGTCGGCCCGACCTATCAGTTCGACCACACCGACAAGCCCGAAAAGCCCGGCCTGCATTCGATCGTGTTCGACGATTCCACCGGCGGCAAGAACGGCGTCGGACTCTCGGACGAGGTGAAGGACGCTTTGACGAAAGCCGGCCTGCCCGCCGCGACGCCGCCGCGCGGCGACAATTCCAAGGCAGGCGATGCCAAGACGCCCGGGACCACGGTCGCCAACGTCGCGCAGCAGGCCTATTTCGCCGACGTCGCCACCAAGGTCGTGCTGCCGATGTTCAAGGCACGCAACAAGCCGTTCGTGCTGGTGTTCTGGTCGCGCGATCCCGACGGCAGCCAGCACAACACCGGCGACAGCCTCAACCAGATCATGCCGGGCATCAACGGCCCGACCTCGATGGCCGGCATCAAGAATGCCGACACCAACCTTGCCCAGCTTCGCAAGGCGCTCGACGAGCTCGGACTCGCCGCCTCGACCAACATCATCGTCTCCGCCGACCACGGCTTCTCGACCATCTCCAAGGAAAGCAAGACCAGCCCCTCCGCCAAGGTCAGCTATGACGACACGCCCAAGGATTTCCTGCCGATGGGATTTCTGGCGATCGACCTTGCGAAAGCGCTCGACCTGCCGCTGTTCGACCCGAACGACAAGAATGCGAAGGTCGAAGGCAACAAGCATCCCAAGGCCGGCAACGGCGTGCTCGGCAAGGATCCCGCCAAGCCCGATCTCGTCGTCGCCACCAATGGTGGCTCGGACCTGATCTATCTGCCGAACAAGGACAAGAAGCTGGCAGCGAAGACGATCAAGGCGCTGCTTGATCAGGACTACGTCTCCGGCCTGTTCATCGAGGATTCGCTCGGCCGCTTCCCCGGCACGCTGCCGCTGTCGAGCATCAATCTGCGCGGCAAGGCGGCGACGCCGACACCCTCGATCGTCGTCAACTTCCGCTCCTATGCCAGCGATTGCGGCGAGGCGCCGACCAACTGCTCGGTCCAGGTCGCCGACACCGTGCTGCGCCAGGGCCAGGGCATGCATGGCAGCTTCAGCCGCGGCGACACCATGAACTTCATGGCCGCGATCGGCCCGGACTTCAAAGCCGGCTTCGTCGACGAGCTGCCGGTCAGCAATGCCGACGTCGGCATGACGGCCGCCCAGCTGATGGGCCTGCGCGGCGCGCACAATGGCGGCCTGGTCGGCCGCGTGATGTCGGAGGCTCTGCCCAACGGCATCGTGCCGAAGGCCTATGCCGGCACGCTGAAGTCGAAGCCCGCCGAGGGCGGCCTGATGACCGTGCTGAACTTCCAGCGCGTCGGCAGCCAGCGCTATTTCGATGCTGCCGGTTTTCCGGGCCGCACGCTCGGGCTCGAACCCGACGCCGTGAAACAAAAAACGGCGGGGAAATAACCCCGCCGCTGTGGATCGTTCTCACCAGAGGCGAGAAGTTACATCCCAATGTCGAACACGTTCGGCAATTGGCCCGCCAGAGGCAGCGCGGTGGCGCCGAGGAAGGTCGCCACCATCGCCATCAGGCGACGGTTGTTGTGGCGCTTGCCGCGCATCTGGCCGGCGATCCACTCCAGCATCTCGCTGTTCACCTTGGACGCATAGGACGGCGCCCAGCTCTCGATCTCGGTGTCGGCCGACAGCGCGACGCTGCGCGGCGGCACCTTCAGGCCCGAGGCGCTCGCGGCATAATGGGCGACCGCCTTGGCCAGCAGGTCGTCGAACCGGCCATTGTCGCTGCGTTCGGTCGCGGCCTCGTTGATCTCGAACAGCACTTCGGCCTCGGCGCGGCTGACGGGCTGATCGTTGACGGCAGTGGCGGTGAGGATGCGCGAGCACCAGGCGGTGTCATCGGCATCGAGCGAACGGGAAAAATGCACCCTTCCCTTGGTGGTCGGGCCTTCGCCCGTGATCACGCCATCGCGCACGATGGAGAGGGCATGCGCCGCGGTATCGCGGCAGGACGGTTCGAGGGACGAGGAGTCGATAGGCTTAGGCGCGGCGGCAGACATAGTTCACTTCCAGATTTCTTCTGATCGGCCAGCATTTTCATGCCGGCGTAAAGGGGTGGTTAATGATTCGATACGGGGATCGCGACTTTTCTAGATGGTTGCCAATTGGTCGCTGTCAGCACCGTTTCGGTTCTAGGATGCGACGGGCGGGCGTGATGGAAGTCATAAAAGGCTTTATCGGGGCGAGCGAGACCGTGTGACCCCGGGTGGAGATGTTTCGCCGCAGGTGCCGCTGTAACAAAAAGTTGCTAGGAGATCGGCCCTTCAAGGAAGGAATTCACATTTTACTTGAGCCGTTTCAGTCGCCGTTCACTTGACCTCGCCAAGCGCCTATACTGAAGCTGACGGTTTGAGATGAATTCCTTCGTAAATTCAACGTGATGAGGTAGAACCATGACACTTCCGATCGGCACCACTGCCCCCGACTTCGAAGCCGAGACCACCGAAGGGAAGATCAAGTTCCACGACTGGATCGGCAACAGCTGGGCCCTGCTGTTCTCACACCCCAAGGACTTCACGCCGGTCTGCACGACCGAGCTTGGTGCTCTCGCCAAGTTGAAGCCAGAGTTCGACAAGCGCGGCGTCAAGCTGATGGGCCTGTCGGTCGATCCGGTCGACCGCCATTCGAAATGGTCCGAGGACATCAAGGAGACGCAAGGCGCGGCTCCGAACTATCCGATGATCGGTGACACCGATTTCAACGTCTCGAAGCTCTACGAGATGCTGCCGGCCTCAACCTCGGGCGATCCCCTCACCCGCACACCGGCCGACAACCAGACCGTCCGCAACGTCTTCATCATCGGGCCGGACAAGAAGATCAAGCTCGTGCTGGTCTATCCGATGACGACGGGCCGGAACTTCCAGGAGATCCTGCGCGTCATCGACTCGCTCCAGCTCACCGCCAAGCATCGCGTCGCAACGCCTGCGGACTGGTCGCAGGGCGAGGACGTCATCATCGCGGGCTCGGTCTCCAACGACGAGGCCAAGACGATCTACCCGCAGGGCTGGAAAGAGCCCAAGCCCTACATCCGCATCGTGCCGCAGCCGAAGTGACTTTTGGCGGCCGCAAAAAGTCATCCCGGGGCGATGCGAAGCATCGAACCCGGGATCTCGAGATTCCGGGCTCGGTCCCACGGACCGCCCCGGAATGACGGGGTACTACGCCGCGTGGACGCGGTCGAGGAAGCCGTCGACCTCGGCTTTCAGATGCAGGCTCTCGCCCGACAGCGCCTGGGCGGAAGCGAACATCCGGCTCGAGGTCTCGCCGGTCTCGCTGGCGCCCTTGGCGGCGTGACGGACGTTGACTGCGACATCGGCCGTGCCCGACACCGCGGCGCGAACGCTGGCCACGATATTGTGGGTCGCGCTTTTCTGCTGCTCGACCGCAGCCGAGATCGAGCCTGCGATGCCGCTGATGCGCTCGATGGTCTGGCTGATCGCCTTGATGGCGGCGATCGATTCCTCGGTCGCAAGCTGCATGCTCTCGATCTGGTTCGAGATCTCGTCGGTCGCCTTCGCCGTCTGGCCGGCGAGCGTCTTGACCTCCTGGGCCACCACGGCGAAGCCACGCCCGGCATCGCCCGCGCGCGCGGCCTCGATGGTGGCGTTCAGCGCCAACAAATTGGTCTGCTCCGCGATCGAGGTGATCAGCTTGACGACGTCGCCGATGCGCGCGCCGGCTTCCGAGAGCTGCGCAATGCGCTGATCGGTCGCCTCGGCCTGCCGGACCGCCTCGGCCGAGATCTCGTTCGATTCCTGCACCCGGCGGGTGATCTCGGAGATCGACTGGGACAGCTCGTCGGAGGCCGACGCAGCCGAGCGCACGTGCTCGGAGGCATTTTCGGAGGCTCCGGCCGACTGCGCCGACAGATCGGCCGTGGAGCGTGCGACGTCGGTGAGCTGCCGCGCCACGCGCTCGAACTCGCCGGACGACGTCAGCACCTTGTCGAGAATGCCGCCGACGCTACCGCGGAACTCCTCGACGAAGCTGCGCAGCTCCGCCTTGCGCTGCTCGGCCGCGGCCGTCGTTGCCGCCGCCTGTTCGCTGCGCATGCGCGCCCGCTCCTGCGAGTTGCTCTTGAACACCGCGACCGTGCGGGCGATCTCGCCGATCTCGTCGGCGCGGTCCTCGCAGTCGATCGCAACGTCGCTTTGGCCGTTGGCAAGCGCCGTGAGCGATTGCGTGACCGAGCTGAGCGGCCGGGTGATACGACGGACGACCAGCAGGGTCAGGACCAGAACCAGAAGCGCGGCGAGCCCGGCGGCAACCGCCATGCTCTCGATGGCGTGGGCCAGCATGCTCTCGAACTGCGCCATGGGGATGCCGACATAGAGGATGCCGGCGACCTTGCCGGCCGCGTCCACGATCGGGAAATAGGCGGTCATGAAGGTCTTGCCGAACAGCGTGGCCGGCCCCTTATAGGCCTCGCCACGACGCAGCGGCGCCTGCCCCGGATGATCGGCCGCCAGCTGGGTGCCGACGGCGCGATCGCCATTTTCCTTTTTCACGTTGGTCGAGCGGCGCACGAACTGTCCGCTCGCATCGTCGAACACGAACAGGGTCGCATTGCCACCGACATAGGACACCGCGCGATCGACGATGGCGTGATCCTTCAGGTCGGGCATCCTGGGAATCTCGGCGCGCTGCACGGCGCCGTCCCGCATCGTGATCTTGACGTCCGGAACGGTCTCGGCAAAGGCCAGCGCCAGCGTGCGCAGATTGACCTCGATGTCGCGGAGCGCGCGATCATTGAAGGCGGCCGTCAGCGACCAATAGCCGGCGCCGACCACCAGCGCCGTATTCACGGCGATCAGCAGCACGGCGCACAAGACGGCTTTGGTGCCCAGCTTGAGTCGCGGCAGAAACTTCCCAGCTAAGACCTTGGACATGAATGGAACATCCCCCGTAATTCCTGCATAATCATGCAATCGGCTTACGGCCGCATTAACGACCGTTCGCATCGCCGCACCCGGCATGGTTTCCAATTGGTAAACGAGGCCTTTCCTGACCGCGCCAAGCGAGCCGCCCATCATCGTCTGGTTCCGCGACGATCTCCGCTTGTCCGACCATCCCGCCCTCCACGCCGCCGCGAGGTCCGGCGCGCCGGTGATTTGCCTCTATGTGCTCGACGACGCGACGGGGCGGTCGCCCGGCGGGGCGGCGCGCTGGTGGCTGGCGCAGTCACTGCGGGCCCTCGCGGCCGAGATCGCCACCCGCGGCGGATCGCTGGTCCTGCGCAGGGGACCGGCCGCCAGGGTGATCCCCGAGGTGGCGCGAGAGAGCAGCGCCCGCGCGGTCTACTGGAACGAGATCGCGCAAGCGCCGCATCAGGCCGTTGAGCGAGGGCTCGAAGCGGCGCTGGCAAAGCTCGGAACGGACTCGCAAAGTTTTCCTGGCGACTTGCTCGTCCCGCCCTCGGCGATCCGCAACAAGGAAGGCCGGGGCCTGCGCGTGTTCACACCATTCTGGCGGCGGGTGCTGGCGCTCGGCGATCCGCCAAAGCCACTGCCTGCACCGAAGGCGCTGCGCCCGGCTGCGAAGATCGCCAGCGATCGACTGGAGAGCTGGAAGCTCGAGCCGGTCAAACCCGATTGGGCGGGCGGCCTACGGCAGAGCTGGACGCCGGGCGAGGACGCCGCCCGCGCGCGTTTGCGCGATTTCCTCAAGCACACACTGCGGGACTATGTCGGCGACCGCGACCGCCCGGACCGGGAGGGCACCTCACGGCTGTCGCCGCATCTGAGGTTCGGCGAGCTCAGCCCACGCCAGATCTGGCACGCCGCGCGGTTCGCCGCGGCGGAAGATCCGGCACGCGGGCGTGGGGTCGAGAAATTCCTGAGCGAGCTCGGCTGGCGCGAGTTCTGCCGTCACCTCCTCCACGATCACCCTGGCCTCGCCACCAATAACCTGCAGACGAATTTCGATGGCTTCCCCTGGAAACGCGACCAAAAGGCGCTCGCCGCCTGGCAGCGCGGCCGCACCGGCTATCCCATCGTCGATGCCGGCTTGCGCGAGCTCTGGCACACCGGCGTGATGCATAACCGGGTGCGGATGGTGGTGGCCTCGTTCCTGGTCAAGCACCTCCTGATCGACTGGCGCGAGGGCGAAGCCTGGTTCTGGGACACGCTGGTCGATGCGGACGCCGGCAGCAATCCAGCCAACTGGCAGTGGGTCGCAGGCTGCGGCGCCGACGCCGCGCCCTATTTCCGCGTGTTCAATCCGCAGCTCCAGGGCGAGAAGTTCGATCCGGATGGAACCTACGTTCGAAGCTGGGTGCCGGAGCTGAAGGATCTGCCGGTGAAGCTGATCCACCAGCCGTGGCAGGCGACACCGATCGAGCTTGCGAGCGCCGGCATCACGCTCGGCAAGACCTATCCGCAGCCGATCATCGATCATGCCAAGGGGCGCGAGCGCGCGCTCGCCGCTTATGCAAAGATCCGCAAGGGTTGAGCGTTGCTTTGACACAATTTCGAAACCCGCTATCGTCATCGCTCCGTTCAAACATTGGGGGACGATATGGACGACGAGAAGCCGATCACCGAACAGGCGATGGACACGATCACCAACGCCGTGGAAGCGACCAAGGATGCCGCGGTCACCGCCGTCAAGCAGGTGAAGAAAGCTGCCAAGAAGGTCGCGAAGAAAGTAGCGCCGAAGAAGGCTGCCAAGAAGAAAGCCAAGAAGGCTGCGAAGAAGTCCACGAAGAAAGCGGCAAAGAAGTCGTCCAAGAAAGCCGCGAAAAAGGCCCCGAAGACATCTGCGAAAAAGGCCGCCAAGAAAGCTGCCAAGTCGAAGAAAGCCAAGAAGGCCAAGAAGACCAAGCGCTGATCGCAACGCTCGGAGCTGTCTCCGGGTGCAGGCGCGCCCGGAGACCATGTCGGCCTATCTCACCGCTTGGCCGAGCGCCGGCCCGGATAGTGCATGCCCTTGGGATCGCGGAATTCGCTGCGATGGCCGCGCCGGTCCTCGGCGTGGAAGCGCTTCCGCTTTTCCGGTGAGCCGAACTGCTTGATCACCCGCCGGCCGTTGACCTTCTTGATCACGTAGCCGCCCTCGGTCATCGAGAACGGCGCCTGCAGCGACCCCATGTGGTCGAACTTGGTGCCGCGGGGATGTTCGAACGGCTCGAACCAGGACGGGTAGACGAAGTTCGACATCGGAAAGCCGTTGACGAGGAACGCCTCCTCCTCCACGGCGTCGCAAACCTCATAGGCATATTGGGTGTGCCGGGTCTTTTCGGCCCACAGATTGGCCATGGGATCGAGCACCATCTCGAACAGCTCGTGCGAGGCCGCGAGGCTGACCGGATCATCCTTGCCGAGCGTCTTCATGAAGATCTTCGAGATCGGCTGGCCCCGATGTGTCAGCTCGTGTCGTCCGAGGAAGTTCTCGTGGGTGGCGTCGTCGAAATAGATCAACTGCCAATCGGTGGGCTTCGGCTTGCTGGTGACGTCGAGATCGACGGGGTAGCCCCAGACAGGGAGGAAATGCTCGTCGTAGCATTTCTGAAGCGCGGCGGTGAGCCTTCCCATCATCCGCTCGCTCATCATCTCCTCTGCATAATTGATGCAGGCAATCCGGACCGGCTTCATCGACCGGTGGAGCAGTGCACGCCTCGCCTTCTTCATGGATCTCACCGCGCTGAAAAGAAATGGGTCGAATGCCCCACCCTAGCACGGAACGGCCAACACACGTCAGGGCTGTATGGGCTAAAAGCCGCTA
Source organism: Bradyrhizobium sp. 1(2017) (assembly GCF_011602485.2). Classification (NCBI taxonomy): domain Bacteria; kingdom Pseudomonadati; phylum Pseudomonadota; class Alphaproteobacteria; order Hyphomicrobiales; family Nitrobacteraceae; genus Bradyrhizobium; species Bradyrhizobium sp. 1(2017). Next base: position 4,936,663 of record NZ_CP050022.2, read on the forward strand.
CGTGCGCCGATTGACCACAAAGACCGCCGCCGCGCACATCGCCATGCCGGCAATGGCGATGGCGTCCAGCTTTTCGTCGAAGAGCAGATAGGCCATCAGCGCCGTCACGGCCGGCACCAGGTAGAACAGGCTCGCGACCGAGGTTGCCGCGGCGTGGCGGATCAGCCAGTACAACAGCCCGATCGATCCGATCGAGAGCGCCACGGCGAGCCAGGCGAGCGCGAGCACGAATTCCTGCGTCCAGTGCACCACGCGGTCCTCGAACAGGAAGGCTCCGATCGCGAAGAAGATGGTGACGGCCGCATATTGCACGAGATTGCCGGCGCGCCAGTCGATGTGGTTGCAGTAGCGGCGCTGGTAGAGCGTCCCGAGCGTGATGCTGATCAGCGAGACCACCGAGGCGAGCCAGCCGAGCCCGGCTTCGCCGGTCATCGGGCGGTTGTGCAGGATCAGGACGACCCCGCCGAGGCCAAGCACGAGGCCCGCCCATTGCACCGGCGTCACCTTCTCGCCGAGCCAGCGATTGGCGATGGTCGAGGTCAGGATCGGCTGCAGGCCCGGGATCAGCGCGGAAAGCCCGGCCGGAATCGAATGCGCGATCGCGATCGCGGTGCCGCCGAGATAAAAACCGTGAACCAGGATGCCCGCGATGGCGCTATGGGCAATGCCGGTGCCGTCGGGCCATTTCGGCCGCGCAACGCCAGCGATGATCGCCATCAGGCCGACCACGATCGCCATGCGGATGGCGAGATAGGTCAAGGGATCGGCATTGTTGATAACGTATTTCGTGCCGATGAATCCGGTGCTCCAGAGCAGCACGAACAGGATCGGCGCGGCGCGGGCGGTCAGGGCTTCTTGATTGTGGTTCATTGCCGCCCTCCTTGCCCCATGCGGGCCCTATGCGGCAATACGAATTTCCAGATGGGCGATTGCTGCCTGCTACGGACAGCGGCAGCCGCGGCTCAGCCGCTCACCATTCTTCCGGACAGGGGTCGATGATCTTCCAGAGCTCGACGCCGTTCTTGATCTTCTTCATGTCGGTGGTGAGCCCGCCATTGCGGCGGATCCAGTCCTTCACCTTGTCGGGATAGTAGGACATGAGGTCGGAGGTGCCCTCGGCGCTGGTGACCTTGATGCCGAAGGTGAAGGCCTTGTCGTAATAGGCCTGGTGGAAGCCGAGGCTGGCGCGCGGCGTCACGCAGATCTTGTTCATCGGCACGATGCCCAGCACGAGCGTGCAGGCCGAATTGCAGATGCCGTCGATGATGACGCGTTCGCCCTTCTCGCGCACCCGCTTGTACTTGGCCTTGTACTCCTCGACATAGCCGCCGTGGTCGCGGGTGATGTGCAGCTCGGCGCGCGCCGGCGTAGCGGCGGCGAAGCAGATCAACAGCAGGCTCAGAAGCGTGATGCGCATGGCGACGTGGCGGTTAAAGCCTCAGGAATGGACCGGCTGCGAAGGACCCTAAAATGATCCCTTGGGGCCAGCGACAGGATTCTTAACCGAATAGTCTTTGGTCATACTTGTGTGGGGAATTCGTTAAGCATCCGGAAAAGGCCAAAAATGGGCAGGTTTCGACCGCATGTCCGGCAATTCTGTCACACCCACCCGGAAATCTGCGGGATCGGCCGTCATTTCGGGCATCCGGGCCGCCCCAAATTGCTATAAACGGCCGACCAATTCGCGCGGGTTCCGGAGAATCGAGATGAGCAAGTTGACGCTTGTAGCGGCCGTTGTGGCCCTGACGGCTGCAATTCTGGCCCCTGGCCTTGCGGAGGCGCGCGGGCATCACCGGTATCACCGTTCCTACGCCAACCCGCTGCCCTACCCGATCAGCTATCTGCACAATTACGGACCCGGCATCACCCCCGGCACCTTCGCCTATTACGACGGCCCGTCGACCAACCACTGCTACCGCGGCTCGGCCGCCTATATCGGCCAGGACGGCCGCCGGCACCCCTGCTACTGAGGCGCCGCGCGTCCTTTTTTCCGCGGGCGCTCCTTATTTCGCGGCGCCCGACAGCAGTAATTGCTTCTCGATCTCGTAGACCGGCAATTTGACGAGGTCCTTGCCGACCTCGCCCTGAAGCGCTTTGCGCACGACATCCGAATAGTCGGCGCGGATCATGCCCAGCGCGCGTGGAGAAGCCACCATGGTCAGGGCCGAGGTCTCGCCCGCGCTGACGGCGGCATCGAGACGGCCGGCAAGGGTCCTCAGGAAGGCGCGCTCGGCCTCGTCGTGCCAATCGGTCTGCTCGACCGAGCTGCGCGCCCTGCCGGTCGCGCCATGCAACCGGCCCGGCGCATCGCTCCCTTGCGCGCCGGTCGAGGAATTGGGCTGTTCATGCACCTCCCTAGTGTAGAGGTTCGGAAACATCTCGTCGCCGAGATTTTCCAGAATGAGCGCCTTGCGCCCGTCGCACACGACCAGCCAGTCACCCTTTTCGATTCTCATCTTGTCCATTGCGCAGCTCCAACCAACTTGTGAGCCTGCCCATCGAATTTCCCCGACCGGCTGGCTATGCGGCAAGACTAGGGACGAAGCCGCATCGACGAATTGCGCAGGATCAAGGATGCGGAGATGTCGTGCTGGCAGCGGGCGGCGCTAACGCAACGTTGTTGGTAAGACGCACGTATCGGGGATGTCTGGCCTCGTGAGGATCACGCCTGCGGCGAGCTCGCTGAAGATTTGTTCATCAGCATTACATTTCGGCTCCGCCACAATTTGATCAGAACATCATCGATATCCTGCGTCGCGTCAGCGAAGGAAGACATTCATGAATCTCAAGATCGGCCTCGTCGCCGCGTCCTTGTTCGGTGCCATTGCGGCATCGCCGGCGGCGTCCGCCATGCCCATCGCGCCCGCGCCTGCAGCACCGCAAATCTCCGACGTCGAGCAGGTCCGCATGGTTTGCAACGCCTGGGGACAGTGCTGGTGGCGCCCGAACTATTATGGGTACTACGCACCACGGCCGTACTACGGACCCCGGTACTATGGGCCACCGCGCTATTACGGCCCACGCTATTATGGCTATCGCGGCTATCGCCGCTGGTGACATCTGAGGGCCCCTTTGGGGCCCTTCGCTTTTGCAGGATCATGGATTGAACGGTCGCAGCCGGCTTGGAGCAATTCCAAAACTGATCCAGATCAAAGATGAAATCCGCCACACCGTCATTGTATGGGCATGGCGGATTTGATCGTTTTCCGATGCCCTCAGACGGGCATGAACGTGCAGACGCACTTGGAGAAGGAGCAGAAGCAGGCAGGCCGCAGCTTTGCATCTTTTGCCTGCCCTGCGTGCACGCGCCTGCATTTCATCGATCTGGCCTCCGGCCAACCGATCGGCCGAGAACGTTGAAGATGACATTGATCTGCCGGGCACCATGGCATGATGTCCGAAATACTACGGCCCGAAATCCCATTTACTGAAGCATGATGTTTCGCCATTGATGGCGATATATCAACGTTCATTTCATTGTCACATTTCAGCAGCCGGACAGACGCATGTTGTTCGACGCCCTCGCCCCGTCCTCCGCGCTCCAACTGATCGGCTTTGCCGACGTCGACGCGTTTCGACCGATCGAGACGATGGAGGATGCGCGAAGCATTCCGCTCGACGTTGCGAACTTCGCGGCGGCCCGCGCCGTCGTCTCCCTGCCGGCATGCCGCATCGTCGTGATGAGATCGTTCGCGCGCATCCTCGACGCAGCCTATCGGATGCCGGGCGGGATGGTGATCCTGCCGATGACCGACGACCTTCAGGCCAATTTCAAGGGCGTGAATCTCGACGCCCGCTTCTTCGTTGCGCTTCGCGGCAACGACGAATGTCACTACGTCGAACCCCAGACCAATCATCACGCGATGATCATTTTCTCGCCCGCCCTGAAAGACCGGGGCTGGTTCGATCGTGCCGACGACCTGCGGGCCCGTGTTGCGAACCGGCCGGCCCTGCTCCACGCACAGCAGCTCCTGCTCGACATCCTGCGAACCGCATCGGTACAGCCGCTCCTGTTCGAAACCACCGAGGCCGCCGCCCATCTCCAGGAAGGCCTGCTGCTCGCGCTCGACGATCTGTTTCGGATCGATCCCCGGTTAGATCGAAGCACCACTGTCCGCGGCGATCGGTCGGTCAAACTCATTCAGCGGATCGACGATTACGTCGCAGCTCATCCGACCGCTCCGATCTATACGGCCGATCTCGCCAGCGAGTTTGGCGTCTCGATCCGCACGCTCGGCGGGGCGGTGAGCAAGGTGCGCGGCATGAGCCTGCACCAGTACATTCGGCTCAAGAGACTGTGGGCGACCCGCGTCCGCCTGCTCAAGGGCGGCGGCGCCACCGTCGCCACATGCGCCCGCGCCCAGGGCTTTCATCACCTCGGTGAGTTCGCCGCAGCCTACCGCGCGACCTTCCACGAGACCCCCTCCGACACGCTGGCGCGCGGCCGGCAAATCCGGGTTCCGACGGGCTGAGGCTGCAGGCCCCTGACCGTGAGCGGCATCAAGCTCCGACGCGGAACAAATCTAGAACATCTGCAAGCCGTGGCGCGCTCGGAAGGATTCGAACCTCCGACCCTCGGAATCGAAATCCGATGCTCTATCCAGCTGAGCTACGAGCGCCCTGGCCCAGGAATTGGGCCGCAACCGAGACGCACCGGACCGCGGCTGGCAAGTCAGCACGCCGGGTGGCCTTCGGATGGGTTCGAATTAGCAGAGAGGCCGACCAATAAAAAGCCCTCCCCGCCTCCATCGAGACGGGTCGAAGGCATTCTTACCAGGTCGTGTTGAAGAGGCCGAAATGCGGCTGCTGTGCAACCATCATCGGACGGCCGGGCTGCCACGCTGGATGGGTCCGGGCGACCTTGCGCTTCGGCTGAGCCGGCGCCGGAGAAGCCAGGGGGGCCGGAGAGCCCTGAACCTGGGCTTGGGCATGGAGTGAGCCTTGGGCCTGCGACCTGGAATCGGTCTTCCTGGCGGCGGCGGCATCGGTCTTCGGGGCCGGAGTGAACTGAGCGAACGTCTCGCGCACCCGCGCCTTGGCCGACATGTCGGCGAGAACTGGCGATGCGTTATCCGCCACAGGCGGCTGGGGCGCTGCGACGGCGGCCGTCTTGACCGTAGGCGTAGCAATCGTCGGCTGACTGGTATCGAGCACCACCCGCTCAGGCAAATGGCGATCGGACCTGATCCGGATCAGTGGCTGGTCGTTGGTGGCCGCCGCAACAGCTTGCACCGCGGGTGCCGGCGGCACCATGAAGTCCGCCGCAAACAACAGTGCGAGCAAAGCTCCACCGACAAAGATGAAATACCGAAAGATGGGCATTGGCCGCGCTCCGCCCCCCGCATCCCCGCGTGGGCTCTTCGCCTTAACAGGCGATCCTCTAGTTGGTTCCTGGCCCCAGCCGTTCGGTTCAAATGGCAACGCCAAGTTTTTTGCCCAAGCCCTGCGTATGGTAACTTTTCCGCTACCGGAGGATGCAGCGCTTCACGCGCGGCGTGCTGCAACCAGCGAGCACTTCGCCTGGTCGGCATTCACATTGACGAAGCCGACGGCAATGCGCGCATAGGTCTTGCGGCTTTTCATGCTGACGGGATCCGCCAGCACACGGCTGCGCTCGGTGAGATGACTGCCGTCGCGCCGCGCGAACGCGCAGATGATCTCGATATCCTTTACGGCATAGTCGTTGTCGTTTCGCAGCGTGAACGTCACCAGCGCCTTGGAACCGAGGCCGCCGCGCCGCCAGGTTTGTGATGAGATCCTGAGACGACCGAGTTCTGCCATGGCCGCTGCTTGAGCTTCGGAAGCCGGAGCCACCGTTGCCGTCGCATCGCCCGAAGGCGCCGTCTCGACGGCTGCCAGCTCCGGGCTGCCCGTCTCAGCGCTATTGCTCTTGGAGAGAGGCAGCAGCATCCAGACGCCACAGCCCAGGATGATCATTGCCAGCAGCCACAGCAGGCCCCGACCAAACGAGACGCTCGCAATCGTCACGGCCCGTGCCACTCGCTCGCCGGTTCCGGCAAAACGTCCCAACCCGAACCAGCCAAGCCGAGCGTTCATGATGACATCACCAATGCCGGCCCATGTTGGACGAACGGACTTGGGCACAGCTTACTTCAATCCCGAAGACAAACTAAGGTTCCCGCGCAATTGCGAATCGGCAGGGCGGTGGCGATCACCGGCTGGGGCCGCTAACATGCGCTGCAACATCGAAGACCGCGTTGGGAGAGAATGAAATGCCAGTCGTCACTTGGGATCACGTCCATCTGCGCAGCCCCGATCCGGAGGCCACCGCGGCCTGGCTGCGCGACATCCTCGGTGGCGAGATCGTGCGGGCTCCCGGACGGATCGACGTGAACCTTGGCGGCGCCAGGATCTTCATTGCCCCGCTCGAGGGCGACAGCGCCGTCAGCCCGCCGCCCCCGCATCCGCATCAAGGCCTCGACCATTTTGGCCTGACCGTGAAGGACATCGACGCCGTCGCCGCCGAGATCAAGGCCAAGGGCGTCACCTTCACGCGCGAGCCGACGACGATCAGGCCCGGCGTGCGCATCTGCTTCATCCGCGGTCCCGAAGGCATCTCCATCGAGCTGCTCGAGCGGGACAAGAAATACACCTGAGGCGCGGTGATTATGCATTTCGCGGGCCAACTCTGAGTCGCAACGTCCGGCCTCGCCTCGCGATGAGGCCGTCATGATCGCGTCATAGAACGCCGGGACGAAGACGGTCCGCGAGCTTGCCAGCCGCCAAACTGCCGCGTTGCGCCAGCGGACGCGCTTTGGCATAAAAGCTCTACCGGCTACACCATTGGGCGATGGTGGCCGGCCGATGGGACGTTATGAAGAACGGCCTCTATTCAATCCACGTGAGCCTGCTCGATGGTCGGGTCGGCAAGGGTAGCGGCGTGATCCTGTTCCGCGACGGCAAGATTCTTGGCGGCGATGCCTACCTCTATTACACCGGCAGCTACATCGTGAAGGACAACAGCTTCAAGGGCGAAGTGCTGGTGCAGCGCCACACCTCGCCGCGCGGCAACGACAATCCGCTGTTCGGAGGCCCCGCCCCGGTCGGCATCGGCGTCAGCGGCACCTTCACGGAGACGCGTGGGGAGATGACCGGTACTGCGCTGGTCGGCAAGGCGAGCCAGATCTTCGGCGCGACGCTGCACAGGCTCGCCGACGTCGACTAATCACTCCGCCGCCAGTTCGAGCGGCGCCACTCGCGGCAGGATCATCTGGATGCGCGTGCCGCCGCCCGGCTCGGAATCGAGATCGAGCCGGCCGCCGAGCCGGTTGGTGACGATGCTGTAGACGATATGCAGGCCGAGGCCGGTGCCGCCCTGGTCGCGCCGCGTCGTGAAGAACGGATCGAAGGCGCGGCGGCGGACGTCGAGCGACATGCCGCAGCCATTGTCGGAGAAGATGATCTCGACATTGTCCTTGCCGGACTCGCGCACCTGGATATCGATGGTCCCCGGCCGGCCGTCCGGGAAGGCGTGCGCCACCGAGTTGAGAAACAGGTTGGTCAGCACCTGGCCGTAGGGGCCGGGATAGCTGTTCATGCTGAGATCCGGCTGACACTCGACATTGAGCGTCAGATTGTGCTTGCGCAAGCCCGGCCGCAGACTCATCACCACTTGCTCGGTGAGATCGCCGAGGTCGAAGCTGCGCTGGTCCGAATAGTTGCGGTCGGCCGCGACTTGCTTGAACGACTGGATCAGCTCGGCGGCACGATTGAGGTTGGAGACGAGCTGAGACGACGCATCGCGGCTGGTGTTCAGAAAGTCGTTCAGCGTGGAGCGGCGGAGCTCGCCGCGTTCGACGTCGGCCGAGAACATCGCGGTCTTGCGTTCCAACGCCGAGGCGACCGTGAGGCTGATGCCGACGGGATTGTTGACCTCGTGCGCCACGCCGGCAACCAGGCGCCCGAGCGCCGCGAGCTTTTCCGCCTCGATCAGCGAGGCCTGGGTCTCGCGCAGATTGCGCAGCGCGGTCTCGGCGGATTCCTTGGCCTTGCGCATCTCCTGCTCGCCGCGCTTGCGCTCGCCGATGTCGAGCGCCACCGTGACGATGCGCTCGATTTCGCCGTCCGCGTCGAGCAGCGGCAGCTTGTTGACGAGCCATTGTCGCATGTTGCCGGCGGAGTCCTTGTATTCCTCCTCGTAGAAACCGAGTCCCTTGCGGAGCTTGAGCACGCGCTTGTCGCTCTCGTCGGACTTGGCAGCACCGTAGCGCGACATCAGGTCGGCCGTGGTACGGCCGAGTGCGTCGCCCGGCTCGATGCCAAAGATGCCGGCCATGTACCGGTTCATCAGCACGTAGCGCAGGTCGCGGTCCTTGACGTTGATCACCGCGGGCACGGTGTCGATGACCTGCTGGAGCAGGCGCCGGCCTTCGGCGATGGCGTCTTCCGCCCGCTTCTGGTCGGTGATGTCGCGCAACGTGCCCTCGTAGCGGACGATGTTGCCCTGCTCGTCCCGGACACCGGTAGCGCTGTCGGAGAGCCACAGGATGTTGCCGCTGCGCTGGCGCACCTGATATTCGAACTCGCGCACCATGCCGTCGCGCGCCATCAGCCGCTGATATTCGCCCCGCGCCTCGGGATGCACGTAGATCGTGTGGGCGATGTCGTTGATGCTGTCGATGAGGTGCTGCGGGCTGTCATAGCCCATCATCCGCGCCAGCGCCGGATTGGCGTTGAGGAGGTCGCCGGCCGGCGTCGTCACGTAGATGCCGTCGACCGATCCCTCGAACAGTTTTCGGTAGCTCTCCTCCGCGAGGCGCTGCTCGGTGAGCGCCCGCACCGCGGCCTCGCGCGCCGTGTCGGCCTCCTCGAGCGCGCGCCGGAACACTTCGGCCGCCCGTGCGATGTCGCCGATCTCGTTGCCGAGGTCGGCGGACGGGATCGATGCGTCTTTCTGGCCCCCGGCCAGCGCGCGAATGGAGCGTGCGATCTGGGCGAGCGGACGGACCGTCCTGCGCACCACGAACAGCGCTGCGCCGATGCCGATCAGCACGCCGACCGTGCCGAGCACGATGCTCTGCCACCGCGCCTCGGTGAGCGTGCGGGCGAAATCGCGCGACAGCACGTGGCCGCGCCGGTCGCTGACTTCGCGCAGCAATTCGGTGACCCGGCCGATCAGCCGGCCCTCGGCGCCCAGGACCTCGCGATCGATGTCGGCAATTTGCCGCTCGCGGACGGCCACCGCAATGATGGCCTCGGCGTAGTCGTTGACGGCCGATTTCAGCTTGCCATCGGCGATGTCCATGGCCCGCATTCCCTCGGCGGCCTGTTCGGCCGCGGAGGGGTTGCGCGCGAGCAGCCCGAGCGCGATCCGGCTCTGCGCCTCGGACAGGCGGGAGGCCAACTCGCGGTCGGCGGTCCCGGCGACAGCCGCATCGAACCGGTCTCGCAGCGGCGGCAGGCCGGCGAGCAGCTGGGCGCGGCGATCGATCAGGGTCGAGATCCGCTCCAGGCCGCCGCGATAGGTCGCAAGCCGGTCTGTGACCCCGTCGATCATATCCTGTTGCTCGGGAGCGAGCTCGATACGGGTCTTCTTCAGGATATCGCTCAGCGTCGAGGCCGCCTCGCCGACCTGCTGGAACTGGATGCCGGCGCCGGGATCGGTGACGAAGTCGCGCGCGGCAAGCCGCAGCTCGTTCATGCGGCGGTCGATGTCCTCGGCGAGGTCGCCGACGCTCTGGAGCCGCTGCAGCTCGGCGAAGGTGGTGTCGATATGGCGAATCGCTATCACGCTCGCGGTCGAGGTGACGATGATCACCGCCAGCACGAGCAGGAAGCTGCCGAAGGTGAGCTGGCCGATGGAGAGCGAGAAGGTTCGCTTTTTCTCAGGGGTCGGCGTCAATTCGGCGGACATTGGTGTTTTGGGGGACCGGGCTGCTGGAGGCCCAATATACGACGTATTGCACCCCCGGGGGAACATGCCTCGGACCGCTGAATATCCTTAATATTGGGGGCCGCTGCCCCTCCTCCGTCTCGGCCTACGCGCTTTCGACGCTGGCTGGCCGCCGGGCGCGCCCACGATCACCAATATTTCGCTGGCTGTCGAAGTGTCTTAGCCGACCGCGCCGACCTCGAACACCTCGCCGTCATAGCCGGCCTCGCGGGGGATGCGGAGCTGGCGGCCGGTTTCGGTCTTTGTCATCACAGGCATCACCGTGACAATCGACATGCCACGGGCATGCTCCAGCGCCGCATTCACGCTGCCCTGCTTGGCGAGCCGGATCAGGTTGCGCGTGGTCGGGAACGGCAGCTTGAAGCGGCCGCTCTCGCCGCCCTCCACTGCCTCGCGCGGCGAGACCCAGATCGAATCGGTGGACTCGCGGCCATCGTGGGCGCCGAGCTGGTCGGGCGGTGCGGCGGCAAGGAAGAACCAGGTGTCGAACCGCTTCGGCATGCCCTCCGGCGTGATCCAGTGCGCGTAAGGGACCAGCGTGTCGAGCGCGAGCTGGAGGCCGTTGTCGGCGAGAATGCTGAGGAAGCTGATCTTGTGTTCGTTGAGCGCAACGCGATGTGCATCCGCGATCTCGCCGGCGCGCTTGGCATCAACAGGCGCCCCCGTCTCCTTCGACCGCGCCAGCAGGATGCCGCTCTCCTCGAAGGTCTCGCGGATGGCGGCGATCCGGAAGCCGCGGTCCGCTTCGCTCAAGGCCTCGCCGCCCGAATAGAGGTCGGAGCGGGCGACAATTTCCTTGTCGCCGGCATCGACGCTGCCGCCGGGAAACACCAGCGCGCCCGAGTTGAACTCGATCTGATGATGGCGAACCATCATGAAGACTTCGACGTCCTGTGCGCCGTCGCGCAGCAGGAGGATCGTCGACGCCGGGCGTGATGCTGATGTCTCGGCCATTCAACTAACCTGCGGCACTGGATTGCGGGCCAAGGTTGGCGCGCTTGTCGAAACGGGCGACGCGCGACAGCAGATAATCGACCTCCGCCTTCGCCGCCGGCGTGATGATCGCGCCGGGCTTGCGCTGCGCGCTGGAAGCGATGATGCCGCGCTTCTGCAGCACGTATTTGCGCACGGTCAGGCCGACGCCGGGCTGCTGCTCGTAGCGGATCAGCGGCAGATGCGCGTCGAAGATATCATGCGCGGCATCGCGCTTGCCGGCCTTGGAGAGGTTCACGACGTCGATCAGAAGCTCCGGGAAGGCGTAGCCGGTCATGGCACCGTCGGCGCCGCGCTCCATCTCGAAGTCGAGGAACGTGCCGCCATTGCCGCAGAGGATCGAGAGCGGGCGGAGCGAGCCGTCCTTCTGGAAGCCGCGCAGCGTCGTGATCTTCTCCAGCCCCGGCCAGTCCTCGTGCTTGAGCATCACGCAGTTCGGATTGTCCATGACGATCTTGCGGATCACGGCGGGGGTGAACACCACTGAGAGCGTCAGCGGATAGTCCTGCAGCACCCAGGGCACATCGGGCCCGATCGCTTCCGCCGCCTGCTTGAAATAGCCGATGATCTGGTCGTCGGTGCGCAAGCTCGGCGGCGGCGCGATCATCACGCCGGCCGCGCCGGCGTCCATCGAGGCCTTGGCCAGCGAGCGCATGGTGGCAAAGCCCGGCGCGGAGACACCGACGATCACCTGCATCTTCTTGGCGCGCTTGACGTAGCGCACCGCGACCTGCTCGGCCTCGGCGGCGTCGAGCTTCGGCGCCTCGCCGAGGATGCCCAGCACCGTGACGCCGTCGCAGCCGACCTCCTCGTAGAAGTCGGTCAGGCGGTCGATCGAACGCTCGTCGATCCGGCCATCGTCGTGGAACGGCGTCGGCGCGATTGCGAAGGTGCCCTTGGCGTCGGCGGTGAGTTTCATAAGTCCTCGTCTCTCTCTGTTGTCATTCCGGGGGGGATCGCAGAGCCGAACCCGGAATCTCGAGGTTCCGGGTTCACGCTGCGCGTGCCCCGGAACGACAGTGAATCAAAACCTCCGCGCCCCCATCTTGATCTGCTCCTCGGAGAAGAAGATCTCCTTGGCGTGATCGACGATGTCCTGGGCGTTCCAGCCCGAATGCGGCGGCTTCCAGCCTTCCATTTCCATCATCCGCATCTCGCGCACGCCGCGGGGCCCGGACACGCCCAGCACCTTGCCGGTCTGGTCGCCCGACAAATCGCTGACCATGTATAGCACGGCCGGCGCGATGCCGTCCGGCCCCAGCGCCGCCCCCGGGTTCTCCTTATAGCGGGGCAGGTCTGCGGTCATGCGGGTCAGGGCGCCCGGTGCCAGCGTCCAGATCCGGATGTTGTACTTGCGGCCCTCGATCGCCAGCACGTTGGACAGGCCCCAGATGCCGCCCTTGGCCGCGCCGTAATTGGTCTGGCCGAAATTGCCGATCAGCCCTGATGTCGAGGAGGTGTTGACGATGACGCCGCCGCCGTTTTCCCGCATCCAGCGAAACACCGGCATGGTGCAACAAAAGGTACCCTTCAGATGCACCTTGATCACCTTGTCCCAGTCGGACTCGGAGGCTTTTGCGAAGGTCTGGTCGCGCAAGATGCCGGCATTGTTGACGAGGATATCGGCCCGGCCGAAATGCTTGATGGCGTCGTCGAACACCGATTGGCCGCCCTCCATGGTGGAGATATCGGCGCCGTTGGCGACCGCCTTGCCGCCCGCGGCCGTGATCGCGTCCACGACCTGCTGCGCCATCGACTTGTCGGCGCCGGAGCCGTCGCGGGGACCGCCGAGATCGTTGACGACGACCGAGGCGCCTTCCCGCGCGAACAGTTTTGCGTAGGCCTCACCGAGCCCCCCACCCGCGCCGGTGATCAGCGCGACCTTGCCGTCGAGTAGTCCCATGGTGGCTTCTCCCTGTTTTTGTTGTTCGTGTCCCGGACGCGATGCGGCGTGCAACGCTGCGTCGCTGAGCCAGGACCCGGCTCTTTCTTGGGGGGCCCCGGCTCTGCAGCGCACCGCACCGGACGCTGCTTCGCATCGCCGGGAGTGCCGCGCTGCGTCCGGGGCACGAGACTGACCTAACCCAGCACCGTCTTGCCGTTCTTGATCACGGTGACGCCGCGCGACTTCACCTTGGCCTCGAACGAGACCACGTTGCCGTCCTTCCAGAGGTCCATGGTCACGGTCTCGCCGGGATAGACCGGCGAGGAGAACCGCGCGACGTGCTGGCGGAAGGCGCTGGCGTCGTAGTCGGCATAGGTCTGGAGCACGCCGCGGCAGGTGATGCCGTAGGTGCACATGCCGTGCAGGATCGGGCGCGGGAAGCCGGCCTTCTTGGCAAATTCGGGATCGCTATGCAGCGGGTTGCGATCGCCGCAGAGGCGGTAGACCAGCGCCTGGTCGGGACGCGTCGTAATGTCGATGGTCCTGTCGGGCGAACGCGAGGGGATCTTGTGCGGATCGGGCTGGGTCAGGTTCGGCCCGCCAAAACCGCCGTCGCCGCGGGCGAAGCGCGAGGCAACCAGTGTTGCCAGCTTCTCACCGTTCTCGTTCTTCAGCACGGTCTGGTGTGCGATGACGACGCCCTTGTCCTTGCCCTTGTCGTAGACTTCGACGACCGAGGAATCGGCGGTGATGTTGGCGGCCACCGGCAGCGGCTGATGGAAGGTGATGTCGCGCTCGCCGTCCACGACCATGACGCGGTTGAGGTTCATCTCGCCGGGGCCCGAGCCCCATGCCGCGACGGACGCAAAGGTCGGCACCACCTTGAGCGGCCGCGGCGTGAACGTGCCCTCGTTGACGAAGGCGAGTTCGTTCTCGTCCATCGGATCGGCGCCGAGGCCGATGCCATAGGCGTAGAGCATCACATCGCGATCGGTGTAGGCATATTTCTGGCCGATATTCTTCAGGCCTTTGAGCTCTTCGTATCTGGCGGACATTTTGTGTGTTTCCTCCGGAAGATTTTCGCGAGCGGCGGTGCCCGTTGATGTGCCCTCTCCCCTTGCGGGAGAGGGCTGCAAGGTGCTCGCATCAAACTCGTAAGGGTGAGGGGTTGCTTCCGTACGGAAAGTCTTTCCGTCGAGAGAACCCCTCATCCGGCGCTCCGCGCCACCTTCTCCCACAAGGGGAGAAGGAAAGAACTCAGGCCGGCGTGAAGAACGGCAGCGGCGCGCCGTCGGTCGGCTTGAACACCACCTTCACCTTCTGGCCGATCTTCAGCTTCTCGAGATCGCAGTCGACGAAATTGGTCTGCACCGACGGCCCCTCCTTCAGCGTGACGTAGCCGATGGCGTAGGGGCCGGTCGGCGACTTCCGCATCAGGCTCCAGGTGTAGATCGTGCCCTCGCCCGAGGCCTCCTCCCACACCGTCTTGTCGGAGTAGCAGAACGGACAGATCGAGCGCGGGAAGTAATGCGCTTCGCCGCACGCCGTGCAGCGCTTGATCATGAACTTGCCTTGCTTCGCCGCGTCCCAGAACGCAGCAGTCTCGGGGTTCGTGACCGGTGCCGGATATTTCTTCGTCTCGCTCATCACACGCGCTCCAGAATGGCCGTCGAGGCGGCGTGGCGAACTCCCAAAAGGCCGCCGGTGCCGTGAGCGATGGCGAGGTCGCAATTCTTGACCTGCACCTTCGGATGCGCCTCGCCGCGCAACTGCCTGACGGCCTCGATGATCTTGGTCATGCCGCCGCGGTTGACCGGATGGTTGCTGCACAGGCCGCCGCCATCGGTGTTGAACGGCAGCTTGCCGACGCCTGAGATCAGGTTGCCGTCGGCGACGAACTTGCCGCCCTCGCCTTTCTTGCAGAAGCCGAGGTCCTCGAGCTGCATCAGGACTGTGATGGTGAAGCTGTCATAGATCGAGGCGTATTTGATGTCCTTCGGCGTGATGCCGGCTTCCTCGAACGCGCGCGGGCCGGACCACACGCCGGCGGAGTAAGTGAGGTCGAGATCCTTGCCGCCGCGCGGACCCTTCATCGCCTCGCCATGGCCGATCAGCTTGACCAGCGGCTTCTTCAGGCTCTTGGCGATCTCGGGCGTGGTCACGATCAGCGCGCCGCCGCCGTCGGAGACGACGCAGCAATCCATGCGATGCAGGGGATCGGAGATCATCGGCGAGTTCAGGACATCCTCGACAGTGACGACGTCCTTGAGCATCGCATGCGGATTGTATTGGGCATGATGCGACGCCGCGACCTTGATCCAGGCGAGCTGCTCGGAGGTGGTGCCATAGTCGTGCATATGGCGCATGGCACACATGCCGTAGGCATTGTGCGTGGTCGCGCCGTAAGCGGACTCGAAATCGACCTCGGCGCCGGCCGCGCGTGGCGGCATCACGCCGGTGCGCGGCTTGCCGGCCAGCGTGATCAGCGCGATCGAGCACTTGCCCGCGGCGATCGCCTCGGCGGCATGACCGAGATGGATGATGTAGGAACAGCCGCCGGTCTCGGTGGAATCGACGTGACGGAGCTTCTTGGTGTTCAGGCCGAGATAATCGACCATCGGCCAGGCGCCGCCGGGCGCATCGCCCGCGCAGAAATAGCCGTCGACATCGTCCTTGCTGATCCCGGCATCCTCGATCGCGCCCTTGGCGACCTCGGCGTGGAGCTGGGCGGTGGATTTGTCCGGCGCATGCCGGGTCGGGTGTTCGTAGATCCCGGCAATGTAGGCCTTGCCCTTGATGGTCAAAACAGAGGTCTCCGCTCGCGTTTCTTCTTGGCTCTTTTTTCTGAACCGCAGTGGCCTCCTTGGCAAGCGCGGAAATATTCCGTCGGGCGAGAGGGCAGCGGCTTGGCGCAAGTGATGTGACGCTCTCGTGTCCCGGACGCGCTGCAGCGTGCAACGCTGCTGCGCAGAGCCGGGACCCATGCAGCCGCGAATTCAGTGTGCGAAGGTTCTGGGCCCCGGCTCTGCAGCGCATCACACCGGACGATGCTTCGCATCGCCGGGAGTGCTGCGCAGCGTCCGGGGCACGAGACCTGTCTAGCAGACACACCACCGCATCCTCGCGGCGGTTTTCGCCCGAGTTTTGCTTCCGTCTTGCTCCCTCTCCAAACAGAGGGCGCAGGGAAGACCGGGTGCCGGCTGGGCACCCACGGTCCGCTGTGCGCGAATGCGCGAAGAACAGATGCACAGCGGCATACAGGTGGAGCCAAACATCCGGCCTTCCCTGCGCAGTGGTTTGACGGCTTATGTCGTGCTCTCCCCGGGGAGCGTTGCACTATTGCCCCCGTCGCCCTGCGGATGACCGCAAGACTTGACGCACAGACCCCGGGCGTCAGGACCACACGATTTTGCCGTACGCGAGACCGCGCCCGTCGTGCCGCGAGACAACCGCTCGCGTGACGCAGCCCGCGCCCACCGCCGCTCACCCCGCGTTTCGTGACGGTCGCGATACGCCCCTTTGACTGGGATGAGGTGGCGCACCGATACGACAATTCCGAATTTCGGTAAAGCGGAATATCTTTATGCGCGGGACTTGACCCGCCGCATGGGTGTTTTGCCCGACGGGCAACACCACGGATGTTGCCGTAGGGTGGGCAAAGGCGCAACGCGCCGTGCCCACCATCTCGCCGAGATCGATCCCACAGACGTGAGCACGCTTCGCTTTGCCCACCCTACGGCACTCCCCTACTCCGCCGCGATCTGCCTCGGGGCCGGCGGCGGGCTCGCCAAATCGGCGGCGAGCTGGGCGTAGCGGGCCTTGGCGTCGTGCACCGCCTTCTCCTTCACCGGACCGTAACCACGGATGCGATCGGGCAGTGACAGCAATTCGACCGCGGTGTCGACGGTGACCGGCGACAACAGGCCGAGCACGGTGGCGACGTCCTTCTCATAGCCGGCGATCAAATCGCGCTCGAGCTTGCGGTCGGCGCTGCGGCCGAAGACGTCGAGCGGGGTGCCGCGCAGGAACTTGAACTTCGCCAGCACGCGAAAGACCTTCAGCATCCACGGCCCGAAAGCGCGCTTCTTCGGGCGGCCAAGGGCGTCAACGCCGCGCGCCAAAATCGGCGGGGCCAGATTGAAGTTGAACTTGAAGTCGCCCTCGAACTGGTCGCGGAGCTGCTGCTCGAAGGCGCCGTCGCTGTAGAGGCGTGCGACTTCGTATTCGTCCTTGTAGGCCAGCAGCTTGGCGTAGTTCACCGCGACCGCGCGCGGCAGCGCATCGCCGTAGCCGCCCTTCTCCGCGGCCTCGCGGATCTGGTCGACCAGCTTGCGATAACGCTTGGCGAGGCGATTGTTCTGATAGGCAGCCAGGTGCTTGGCGCGATGCTCGATGACCTCGTCCAGCGTCATCGCATCCAGGGACTTGGGCGCAACGACCTCGTCAGTCCCCTTCAGCATGTCGGCAAGACGCTTGGGATCGGCGACCGCGAGGCGGCCGAGGCGGAAGGCTTCCTTGTTCATCTTGATCGAGACGCCGTTGACCTCGATCGCCTGCTCGATCGCCTCCGCCGACAGCGGGAACAGGCCCTTCTGATAGGCATAGCCCATCATCATCATGTTGGTGGCGATGGAGTCACCCAGCAGTTGCTCGGCCGGCTTGGTGAAGTCGAAGAACGCGGACTCCTTGTGCAGCGCAGTTTCCAGAAGCCCGTTCAGCTTGCGGGTCTGGAAATTGAAGTCGCGGTTGAGGACGAAGTCGGCGGTCGGGATGACGTGGCTGTTGATGATGCCGCGGGTGCGGCTGGAGTCGCAGAGCGAGATCGTGTCCTTGGCGACCGCAACCACCTCGTCGGCTGCGAGCACGAGATCGGCCGTGCCGGTGACGATGCGCGAGCAGGTCACCTCCGCCGGATGATCCGAGAGGCGGACATGGCTGAGCACCGCACCGCCCTTTTGCGCCAGACCGGACATGTCGAGGATCATCGAGGCCTTGCCCTCGATGTGGGCGGCCATGCCGAGCAGCGCGCCGATGGTGAGCACGCCGGTGCCGCCGACGCCGCCGACCGCGATGTTGTAGGGCTTGTCGAGTGTCGGGCGTGAGGCCGGCTCAGGCAATGCGCCGATATCAGCAAGCTCCGCCGGCGCACGGTGGCGCGGCTTGCCGCCGTCCACGGTGACGAAGGATGGGCAGAACCCCTTCACGCAAGAATAGTCCTTGTTGCAGGACGACTGGTTGATGGCGCGCTTGCGACCGAACTCGGTTTCCAGCGGCTCGACCGAGATGCAGTTCGACTGCACCGAGCAATCGCCGCAGCCTTCGCAGACCGCCGGATTGATCATGACGCGGCGCGCCGGATCTTCCATCAGGCCGCGCTTGCGGCGGCGGCGTTTTTCGGCCGCACAAGTCTGCACGAACACGATCGCCGAGGTGCCCTTGTATTCGCGGCACATCTTCATGACGTCTTGCAATTCGTCGCGATGATGCAGCTTCACTCCGGGCGCGATGGTGCTGGCCGGATATGAATCGGGATTCTCCGAGACCAGGTAGATCTCCCGAATGCCTTCGGCGTGGAGCTGGAAGGTGATCTGCTGCGGCGAGAGATCGCCGTCATGGCGCTGACCGCCGGTCATAGCGACGGCGTCGTTGTAGAGGATCTTGTAGGTGATGTTGGTCTTGGACGCGACCGCCTGCCGGATCGCCAGAAGACCTGAGTGGAAATAGGTGCCGTCGCCGAGATTGGCGAAGATGTGGTTCTCGTTGGTGAACGGCGCGATGCCGACCCAGGGCACGCCCTCGCCGCCCATATGCGTGAACGTCTCGGTCGATCGGTCCATCCACAGCGCCATGAAGTGACAGCCGATGCCGGCGAGCGCGCGGCTGCCTTCCGGGACCTTCGTCGATGTGTTGTGGGGACAGCCTGAGCAGAAATACGGGGTGCGGGAGACCGGCGCGACCGCCTGCATCTGGGTCGCCTGGCGGCCGTTGAACCAGTCGGCCTTGACGCGGAGCATCTCCGCGATTTCAGGGTTGAGATCAAGTCGAAGCAACCGTTCGGTCAGCGAGGTCGCGAGCGAGGCGACGCTGAGCTCGGCGGCGAAGGTCAGGAACCGCTTGTCGTGCTCGTCCATCTTGCCGACGATGCGCGGGCGCACGTCGTCGCGCCAGTTGAACAACACCTGCTTGACCTGGTTCTCGACGATCTCGCGGCGCTCCTCGACGATGAAGATCTCTTCGAGGCCGACGGCGAATTGATGCACGCCTTCCGGCTCCAGCGGCCAGGGCATGCCAATCTTGTAGAGGCGCAGACCGATCTTGGCGGCGACCTCCTCGGTGATCCCGAGCTCGCGCAGCGCCTGCCGCACGTCCTCATAGCTCTTGCCCGACGCCATGATGCCGAAGCGGGCGTTCGGCGAATCCATGGTGACGCGATTGACCCTGTTGGCGCGCGCGAAGGCGATCGCGGCAAAGCCCTTGTAGTCCTGCAGGCGCCGGTCCTGCTCGAAGCGGTCGTCGGGCCAGCGCAGGTTGAGGCCGCCGGGCGGCAGCTCGAAATCCGCGGGAATGATGAACGGCTTCATCTCGTCGGTGAGGTCGATCTCGGCGGTGGTCTCCACCGTCTCCGTGATCACCTTCATGCCGACCCAGCAGCCGGAATAGCGCGACATCGCGATGCCGAGCAGGCCCATCTCGATCATCTCGTGGATGCTCGAGGGGTAGAGGTACGGCATCAGCGCCGACATGAAGGCATGGTCGGATTGATGCGGGACGGTCGAGGATTTGGCACCGTGGTCGTCGCCGGCGAGACACAGCACGCCGCCGTTCTTGGCGGAGCCGGCGGCATTGCCGTGGCGGAACACGTCCCCGCAACGGTCGACGCCGGGGCCCTTGCCGTACCAGATGCCCACGACGCCGTCATATTTGGCGCCGGGCGAGAGGTTGAGCTGCTGCGAGCCCCAGACGGCGGTCGCCGCCAGATCCTCGTTCACGCCCGGCTGGAACTTGATGTTGTACTGCTCGAGATGCTTGCGGGCGGCGAAGAGCTGCTGGTCGTAGCCGCCGAGCGGCGAGCCGCGATAGCCGGAGATGAAGCCCGCGGTGTTGAGGCCGTTGGCGCGGTCGCGCCGGATCTGGGCCATGGGCAGACGGACCAGGGCCTGGATGCCCGTGGTGAAGACGTGTCCGGTTTCCTGGGTGTATTTCTGATCGAGACTGATCGGACCCTGGTTGATGCCCATGCTGTCCTCTTTCCACGCCCTGTTCAGGTTTTGCCGCTTAAGCCGTTGCCTGCCCGTTGTTTTTAGCTAGGGCGCGCCGACCACCTGCGCCACTCTATGTCGGATATTTAACGCTCCGCATCACAATTCTGGACCAAAGCGGGCGCCGGGTAGAAATCGCAATTTCGTGGCCTGAAACACGCTGGGCATTTTCAATTTGTGTCACCATACCCCCGCCGTCGCGAAATGAATCGACGCGCCCCTGTGGTGCGTCGACGGCGATTGGTCGCAGGAGAGGCCTTCGATGCGGACGATTCTGGTTGTCATCGCATTGTGCAGTGCGGTTGCGAATGCGGCCTTCGCCGCTGCGCCGTCGCCGGAGCTGATCGCCTATGGCAAGGCGCTGGTCGAGGCCGGCGACTGCGCGGGCTGCCACACCGCCGATCCGGCCAAGCCGTTCGCGGGCGGAAAGCGCATCGATACGCCCTTCGGCGCGATCTATGCGCCGAACCTGACCCCGGACCGCGACACCGGGATCGGCGCCTGGGCCGATGCCGACTTCACCCGCGCCTTGCGCTATGGCGTCGCGCCCGATGGCTCGAACTATTATCCGGCGTTTCCCTATCCCTATTTCACGCGGATGACGAAGGACGACACGCTGGCGATCCGGGCCTATCTCGGGACGCTGGCGCCCGTCGCCAGCCGCAACAAGCCGCCTGAGCTGCGCTGGCCCTTCGGCTATCGCGGCCTGATGCGGGTCTGGAACTATCTGTATTTCAAGCCCGGCCTGTTCGAGCCGGACCAGAGCAAGAGCGCGGCCTGGAATCGCGGCGGCTATCTCGTCACCGGGCTCGGCCATTGCGGCGCCTGCCATACGCCGAAGAATTACTTCGGCGCGGACAGGCTGGCGCAGGCGCTGTCGGGCAGCGAGGTCGGCTTCTGGTACGCGCCCAGGCTCGACGGCGCCGGCCGCACCGGGCTGAAGTCGTGGAGCGCCGGAGACATCACCGAATATCTGCAAAGCGGGCGCAACGCCAGGAGCCATGCCGGCGGGCCGATGGCCGAGGTGATCGTCAATTCGACCTCGAAGATGAGCGATGCCGATGTGCGCGCGATCGCGGTCTATTTGAAGAGCCTGCCTCCGGCGCGGCGCGAGACGATCGTCACGCCGCCCGACGATGCCGAGATGAAGGCGGGCCAGGCGGTCTATGCAAAGCTCTGCGTCGCCTGCCATGAGGTCGACGGCACCGGCAGCCCGCGGATCTATCCGCCGCTGCCCGGCAACGCGCTGCTGCAATCGATCAATCCATCCTCCACCTTGCGCATCATCCTCGACGGCGCCCACACCGTGACGACGCCGCGCGCGCCCAACACCGGCGAGATGCCGGCCTATGCCAAGCAATTGTCCGACGACGAAATTGCGGCAGTGACGAACTACATCCGCAATTCCTGGGGCAATGCGGGCCTGCTGGTGACGCCGGCGCAGGTAGCGAAAGCGCGTAAGGAGTAGCCGCAGCTCACCGCCGCCTGCTTTTTGTGGAGCTACCGCTCCTCATCGCCGGTGAACACGAATTTCGGCATCTCCCATTTGTAGCGCACCGCCAGCAGGCGGAAGCTGATGCCCAGCACGAAGGTCAGGATGGTCCAGAGCTCGGCGTTGAGCTTGAGGCCGAAGGCGGTGGCATAGAACAGACCGGTCACCACCGAAACGCTGGCGTAGAGCTCGGAGCGAAACAGCAGCGGGACGTCGTTGCAGAGCACGTCGCGCAACACGCCGCCGGCGCAGCCGGTCACCATGCCCGAGACGATGACGATCGGCAGCGAGGCACCCGTCTGCCAGGCAACGTCGCAACCGGCCATGGTGAAGACGACGAGCCCGATGGCGTCGAGCACGATGAAAGCGACTTTCAGCCGGTGCACGAGACGCGCGATCAGGATGGTGAGGAAGGCTGCGCCGCCGGCCAGCGCGAGATAGATCGGATTGGCGACCCAGGCCAACGGATAATGCCCGAGAAAGAGATCGCGCAGCGTGCCGCCCCCAAGCGCGGTGATGCAACCGAGGAAACAGACACCGAGCCAGTCCATGCTGCGCCTCCCCGCAGCAAGCGCGGCGGTCATGCCCTGCGCGGCCACGGCGACCAGGGATAGGAAGTGCAGCACGGTATCGCTCGGCGGCAGGCTCCACATTGTTCCCTCCTCACCCTGTTGGAACCCACGCCGGCGGTTCCCAATGGAACAGGTTCCCGATTCCCGGGACAAGGGCAACATGCGACGAAAGCATTGGGGAGCCCGGAACAGAATCTCGCATCCACGGGTTGTCCAGCCGCAATAAACGAGGAGACCAATGATGGCTGACGAGCGTTTTCCCAACGATCCGTATCGCCCGAACCTCGCCGACGATGAGTATGCTCGCGCGGCGCGTCGGGATGCTGAACTCCAGGCCGATCCCGAGCTGGGCGAAGGCCCCGCCTCCAGCGGCAAGGTCGCGATGTTCGCCGTTGCGATTGCCCTGGTGCTGGGTGCCGTATTCTACGGCCTGAACAACACCAGCACGAACAACCAGGCCAGCAACGCACCCGCTTCGCAGACCGCACAGACGCAGCCGACCAATCCGGCGGCGCCTCCGGCCGTGCGTGACGTGACGCCGCGTAGCAACACCGAACCGGGCGTGACCACGGGCGCGGCGCCGAGCAAGCCGGCTGCCCCGGCTCCGGATATGCCAGCTGCAAAGCCGGCGCCGGATGCGCAGACACCGTCTGAGGGCGCGAAGTAACGCAACGGAAGTGACGCAACGACTGTCATCGCCCGGCACGACGTACGCCCGCTGTAGCGGGGCATGACACCGAGAGAATTCGCGAGCGGCGGGATGCAACATCCCGCCGCTTTCGTTTGGCTAGCTGAACATCTTGTTGAGCTCGCCGCCGGAGTAGCCGCCTCCGAGCTCCGTGAAGGTCCCCTGCTCCGCCATCTCCTTTGCCGCGCGCATGAAACCGCCCCACGCGGCGCGGGCCAGCGAGCCGCCGACGCTGATCCGGCGTACGCCGAGATCGGCGGCTTCCTGCAGCGACAGGCCGGGGCCGCCGATCAGGAGATTGAACGGCTTCGGATGCACCGCCTTCACCACGGCCGTGATGTCCTCGCGGCTCTTCAGGCCCGGTGCGTACAGGCAGTCGGCACCGGCGTCCGCGTAGGCCGTCAGGCGGTCGATGACCAGCTTGAGGTCGGTGACACCCCACAGATAGGCTTCGCAGCGGCCGACCAGCAGCGTGCCGCTGTCTCCGATCGCCTGGCGCGAGGCCTTGATCCGCTCGACCGCGAGCGCACGATCGTAGAGCGGCTTGGCCTTTTCGCCGGTGGAATCCTCGATCGACAGGCCGGCAACGCCGGTGC
This sequence comes from Bradyrhizobium sp. 1(2017), assembly GCF_011602485.2. Taxonomy (NCBI): domain Bacteria; kingdom Pseudomonadati; phylum Pseudomonadota; class Alphaproteobacteria; order Hyphomicrobiales; family Nitrobacteraceae; genus Bradyrhizobium; species Bradyrhizobium sp. 1(2017). The sequence continues at coordinate 4,960,061 of NZ_CP050022.2, forward strand.
GCACGCAGCGCTCGACATTGCCCGCAACCATGTCCGGCTCGACCGCAAAGCCGCCCTCGAAATCCGCGTTCACGGGAATGTCGACCGCCGAGCTCAATGCTGCCAGATGCTGACAAACTTCCTCGACCGCGACGCGATTGTCGGCCTTGCCGATGGTCCAGGCAAAGCCCGCGCTGGACGACGCGATCGCCTTGAAGCCGAGATGCTGCAACGCCTTCGCGCTGCCGACGTCGACCGGATTGGGCAGGATGAAGCAGCCGCGCTCGTGCATCTTCCTGAAAGTCGCGCGCTTGTCCGCGGTCGTGACGTGCATGTTGTTTCTCCCTTGTTGGCCGCGCAGACATAGGCGCGCTGACCCGGGCTTGCTAGTGCGCGTCGTGCACCGCCCGGCTGTCCTTCGGCGCCTCGTTCCGATCCGTCATGCCGTAGTCACGGATGACGCTGGCGATCCGCAGATGATAGTCGGCGAAGATCTTCGCCCTGCCCTTGGCCTGGGTGCGCCGATGTTCCATCGTGTTGCGCCAGGCCTCGACCGCCGCCTCGTCGCGCCAGAACGACACCGACAGGATCTTGCCTTTCTCCGTCAGGCTCTCGAAACGCTCGACCGAGATGAAGCCGTCGATGGTTTGCAGGAGCGGCTTCAGGTCGGCCGCGAGGTCGAAATAGTCCTGGCGGTGTTCCGGCTTCGGCCAGACTTCGAAGATCACGGCGATCATGGACGTCTCCTGCTAAACGATGTCGTGGCCTACAATACCACTTTGCGCAGGAAGGTGCGCTCTTCCGCGAGGATGAACTTGTTTTCCTCGGCGAAATGAAAGTTCGCCATGCCTTCGGAATCCTGCCGCAGCCGCGCACGATAGGCTTCGTAGGCGGCCAGGCTCTCGAAGGCAATGAGTGCGAAGGCGATGTTGTTGGTGCCCTCATGCGGCATGAAATAGCCGATCAGGTCCCCGCCGCATTTCGGGATGATGGTGAGCCAGCGCTTCGAATATTCCTCGAACTGCGCGCGCTTGAACGGATCGAGCTGATAGCGGATGAAGACGGTGACGGACATGGTGGCTCCTGATTTCTCGTCGATAACGCAAAGCGACGCCGTCGCCGCGAAAGCAGTCTGGATTGCTTCGCCGCGCTCGCAATGACGTATTTGCAGAGACACGCTACGCCCTTGCTCGACCGCAATGCTTCGGCTACCATCGAAGCATGAAATCAGGTCCCGACATCGCCATGATCGCTTCGCTGGTCGGCGATCCCGCCCGCGCCAACATGCTCACCGCGCTGATGAACGGCCGCGCGCTGACCGCAAGCGAGCTCGCGCAGGAGGCCGGCATCACGCCGCAGACTGCGAGCTCGCATCTGTCGAAGCTCGAGGCAGGCGGCCTCGTCGAGCCGGAGAAGCAGGGCCGGCATCGTTACTATCGCCTCACCGACGACGACGTCGCCGGCGTGCTCGAAGGGCTCGCGGGCCTTGCCGCGCGCAACGGCCACATGCGCGTGCGCACCGGGCCGAAGGATCCCGCGCTGCGGCGCGCGCGGATCTGCTACGACCATCTCGCCGGCGATCTCGGCGTGCAGATGCTCGACACCATGCGCGCACGGCAGCTGATCAGGCAGAGGAAGCAGGACATCGAGCTCACGGCCGAGGGGGAGCGCTTCCTCGCCAGGCATCTGCAGATCTCGCCTGATATGCTCGCCCATCCGCGCCGCCCGGTGTGCAAGGCCTGCCTCGACTGGAGCGAGCGGCGGCATCACCTCGCGGGCACGCTCGGCGCCGCCATGATGCAGCGCTTCGCCGAGCTCAAATGGGCCGCGCGCGACGCCACGCCCGGCAGCCGCGTCGTGAACTTCACCCGCGCAGGCGAGAAGCAGTTCGCCGCGCTGTTTGGCGACGGCAAGGATTGATCACGGAAACGACGTGGGGTCGCACGTTTGCGTGTGATCGGATGATCTCGTCATGGGCCAGGCTTGACCCGGCCATCCACGTCTTTATGGCCACGGTCATTCCGGGGCGATGCGAAGCATCGAGCCCGGAATCTCGAGGTTCCGGGTTTGCGTCTTCGACGCGCCCCGGAACGACGGCTCCAAACAAGAGACCCCCATGAACCGTATCCTCCCGGCCGCGCTCGCCGCAGTCCTCCTCACCGCCCCACTCGCTTCCGCCAACGCCGCCGACGCCGCGCCGCGCGAACCCTATGGCATCGCGCTCGAAGGTTTTGCCTATCCCTATCCCGTGCACCTCCTGCCGCTCGTCAATGACGGCGAGCAGCTCAGCATGGCCTATATGGATGTGTCTCCCGCGCAGCCGAACGGACGCACTGTCGTGCTGCTGCACGGACGCAATTTCCCGTCGAGCTACTGGGCTCCCGTCATCAAGATGCTGGGCGAGGCCGGTTTCCGTGTCGTGGTGCCGGATCAGATCGGCTTCGGCAAATCGTCCAAGCCGGCCGGTGAGCTCCATTTCGACAATCTGGCGCGCAACACCATTGCGCTGCTCGATCACCTCAAGATCGACAAGGCCGAGGTCGTCGCCCATTCGCTCGGTGGCATGCTGGGCACGCGCATCGCCCGCGCCTATCCCGACCGTGTCGCCCATCTGGTGCTGACCGCACCGATCGGGCTCGAGGACTACCGCCTCTATGTGCCGCCGACGCCGACGGACAAGATGATCGAGACCGAGGACAAGCTCACCGCGGAGGGATATCGCAAGCAGCTCCAGACCAATTATGCGATCAAGCTGCCGCCGGAGGCGATCACCCCGTTCATCGATGCCCGTTTCAACATCAAGGGCAGTCCCGATTATCCGCGCTGGCTGCGCGCCTTCGTCAGCTCCGGCCAGATGATCTATCGCGAGCCGGTGGCGCATGAGATCCCGCTCATCACGGTGCCGACGCTGTTCGTGATGGGCGCCGACGACCACAACGCGCCGGGCCGACCGCTCGCGCCGGAGGCGCTGCGCGCAAGAATGGGGCAGAACGCCGAGCTCGCGAAGGCGCTTGCCGCGAAGATGCCAAATGCGCGAGCCGAAGTGATTCCGGATACCGGCCATCTCGTCTTCCTAGAGGCGCCCGAGAAGTACAGGGAACTGGTGCTGGGCTTTCTCGGCCGCTAGAGCGTTTTCGCGCGAAGTGGCGACCGGTTCGCGCGAAAACACGTCAAAGCCAAAGGATCTAGAGACCGATCAGATTCATCTGAACGGTCTCTAGCGCCATCGCCGTCGCCTGAGGCCGTATGCGGGGAACGTTCATGCCGCATTCAGGTCATGATTGGCAGGTTTGGATCGCGACGTGCCGGCACGTTTCTCCAATTTTAACGTGTCGAATCGTATCTCTTGATTCATTGTGCGCCACAAGCGCCATCCCACTAAGCCTGCCCCCCAGGACGAGAAGGAAGATCAAATGAAATATCTGTTCGCAGCCGTCGTGCTCGCCAGCACGGTCGTCGGGTTCAGCGAGATGGCCAGTGCCGCCGGCGGTTGCGGCCCCGGCTGGTATCGCGGCGCCTATGGCGGCTGCCGTCCGATGCGCGGCGCGGTCGTCGTGCGTCCCGCGCCCGTGGTGGTTGCTCCGGCTCCGGTCGTCGTGGTGCCCCGCGCACGCGTGTGCCCCTACGGCTTCCGCTGGTACGCCGGCCGCTGCCGCCCGATCTGATCTCCTTCGCATTGCAAGATGGCCGCGCGGCATCCGCCTGCGCGGCCATTTTCGTTTTTGAAGCCTTTTTCGTTTCCGTCACCGAATCGGCGTGCCTCCAGAATCGAAACGGGGACCGCCAGCGGCGATCCCCGTCCCATCCGCGAACTTCGCGAGCTTACCAGTGATGACGGCGGTGCCAGCGCCGGCGATGACGCCGCCAATGACGATGGCGCCAGCCCCAGTGGCGATGATGGCCATGCCAATGAACCTGTTCGGGCGTCAGCTTGGCGGCTTCGTCGCTGGTGGTGACTGCGGGATGAGCGTCGGCATTGCCTTGCGGCATGCGGGCGGGATCACCGACCGGCTGCGGAGACAGCGGTGCTGCCTGCGCAGTCGCGGCAAAGGCAGCGGCTCCCGCCGTAATGCCCAATGCAAGTTTCAAAAAGTTCCGGCGCTCCATAATTTTCTTCCTCGTTGGATCATCGTGCCTGTGATGCAGGGGCAGTGTCGCGGCCACGACATGAACCGAAGCTGAATCGCGCGTTCAGACTCACGATGAGCAAGATGAAGAATTCTTAGGCCGGAGATCGCTAGGTCGCGAACGCCTGCGCCAGCACCAGAGTCTCGCGCGTGCGCGTCACATCGGGCCAGTCGCGGTTGAAATCCGCAACGAGCTGCTTCAGGGCGTCGCCCTTGAGCATCGCCGCAAGCTTCGCCTCGTCATCGAATTGATACATCGCCTGATGCACCGAGGGATCGTCCAGGCTCCAGAACCGCAAGGCCTTGCTGACGCCGAAAGCCTTCACCGCGTCGGGCAGATGTTCCCGTTCGTACCATCGGTCGAAGGCAGCGCGCTTGCTGGCATCGGTGACAATGGCGCGGACGACGAAAAACGCAGCAGACATCGGATTTCCTCCTGTTGTTTAGGGCAAGACTAGCCGCTTCGGCGGCCGGCGACAAAAGAGTTCGTGCCGGTGTCGGAACGGGCGCCCTTCGTCCGTCCTTTGCACGAACCAGGACACGGAGACAGCAAAATGGCCGACCTCACCCTGACCACCTTCGATTGGGTTCCCGAGCCGCCGCGAGGCTTCGTGCGCGACCTTCGCGTGCGCTGGGCGCTGGAAGAAGCCGCCTTGCCCTATCGCGTCGCCAGCGCCCCGTTCGACGATCGCGGGCCTCTGCACCTCGCGCACCAGCCATTCGGCCAGGTTCCGTGGCTGACCGACGGCGACGTCTCGATCTTCGAGACCGGCGCGATCCTGCTGCACCTCGGCCAGCGTAGCGATAAGCTGATGCCCTCGGATCCGCGCGGTCGCGCTGAAGCGACGAAATGGGTGTTCGCGGCGCTCAATTCGGTGGAGATGGCCAGCCTGCCCTGGGCAATGTCGAAGTTCATGGGACATCCGACCGACACGCCGGCGTGGAAATTCGTGGACGACTTCTTCAAGCTTCGGCTCAAGCATCTCGAGCCGATGTTGGCCAGCCGCGAATGGCTGGCGGGCTCGTTCTCCGTCGCCGACATCCTGATGGCCGACGTGCTGCGTCCCGCCAATGGCTTCGATGGGCTCGTGGACCATCCGGCCTGCCGCGCCTACCTCGCGCGCGCCACCGCCCGCCCGGCTTTCGCCAAGGCCCACGCCGACCAGATGGCGCATTTCGCGGCGGCGGATAAGGCGCGCTCGCAGGGCGGATGAGCGACAGCGTAATTCGCCACGTCTCGATCCGGTGATGAAGGCTTTGGTGGGTTACGCCGGCGGACCGCGCTTCGCGCGGCCGCGGGCCAACCTACCTATGGCACCGCGTCAGACCAGCTTCAGCGGCGCATCGGTAACCAGGCGGAGATCGATGCTCCCGATCAACGCCGCGCGCTGCGCTTCCGCAGCACTGATGGCCTCGTCCGTCTGCCGCAGCGTGCTGATGTTCGACCCCAGCGAAACGATTCCGCCGAGCACCAAGGCGATCGATCCGAGCGCGGCGGTCTGGCCTGTCCCCAGCAGGCCGAGAATCGTGATCAGCAGCAGCGCGGCCCCGCCGCCGATCGCGATCTTGGAGGCCAGGATGTACTTCCGGCAGCGTTCGGCGATCTCGGCGAGCGCCTCGATCCGATCTTCGATGTCGGAGATTTCGTCGGTCGGATCGTCTTCGGTCATGGGAATTCAGCAACAATTGGTAGCCCGCAGCGAAGCGACATGCGGGACCTGTGCAAAGACCCGGATGTCGCTACGCTCATCCGGGCTACGTGTCCTCACAACGGCAAATTGTCGTGCTTCTTCGCCGGCATTTCCGTCTTCTTGTCCTTCAGCATCGCCAGCGCCCGGGCGATGCGCTTGCGGGTCGAATGCGGCATGATGACGTCGTCGATGTAGCCGCGCTCGGCCGCGATGAACGGCGACAGGAAACGGTCTTCGTATTCCTTGGTGCGCGCCGCGATCTTGTCGGGGTCGCCGATGTCGCTGCGGAAGATGATCTCGACCGCGCCCTTGGCACCCATCACCGCGATCTGGGCGGTCGGCCAGGCGTAGTTCATGTCGGCGCCGATCTCCTTTGAGGCCATGACGTCGAAGGCGCCGCCATAGGCCTTGCGGGTGATGATGGTGACGAGCGGCACGGTGCACTGCGAATAGGCGAACAGCAGCTTGGCGCCGTGCTTGATCAGGCCGCCATATTCCTGCGCGGTGCCCGGCAGGAAGCCCGGCACGTCGACGAAGGTGACGATCGGGATGTTGAAGGCGTCGCAGAAGCGGACGAAGCGCGCCGCCTTGCGCGAGGCGTCGCTGTCGAGCACGCCGGCCAGCACCATCGGCTGGTTGGCGACGAAGCCGACGGTGCGCCCCGCGATGCGGCCGAAGCCGGTGACGATGTTCTTGGCGAAGGCGTCCGCGATCTCGAAGAAATCGCCCTCGTCAACGACCTTCAGGATCAGTTCCTTCATGTCGTAGGGCTTGTTCGGATTGTCGGGGATCAGCGTATCCAGGGACATGTCGACCCGGCCGATGTCGTCGAAGCTCGGCCATTCCGGCACGCCGTCGGTGTTGTTGGACGGCAGGAAGTCGATCAGGCGCCGCATCTGCAGCAGCGTCTCGACGTCGTTCTCGAACGCGCCGTCAGCGATCGAGGAGCGCGTGGCGTGCACCGAGGCGCCGCCGAGCTCTTCGGCGGTGACGACCTCGTTGGTGACGGTCTTCACGACATCAGGACCGGTGACGAACATGTAGCTGGTGTTCTTCACCATGAAGATGAAGTCGGTCATCGCGGGCGAATAGACGTCACCGCCGGCGCAGGGGCCCATGATGACGGAGATCTGCGGGATCACGCCCGAGGCGAGCACGTTGCGGCGGAACACGTAGGAATAGCCTGCAAGCGCGGCGACGCCTTCCTGGATGCGGGCGCCGCCAGCATCATAGAGGCCAATGATGGGCGCCCGCGCCTTCATCGCCATATCCTGCAGCTTTGTGATTTTCAGCGCGTGCGTCTCCGAGAGCGACCCGCCGAACACCGTAAAATCCTTGGCGAAGACGAAGGTCTTGCGGCCGTTGACGGTGCCCCACCCCGTGACCACGCCGTCGCCGGGGATCTTGTTCTTCTCCATGCCGAACTCGGTGGAGCGGTGCTCGACGAACATGTCGAACTCCTCGAACGATCCCTTGTCGAGCAGCAGCTCGATGCGTTCGCGCGCCGTCAGCTTGCCGCGGGCGTGCTGCGCTTCGATGCGCTTCTCCCCGCCGCCGAGCTTTGCGCCGGCACGACGATCTTCAAGGGCGTCCAGGATGTGTTTCATTTGCTCCCGCCAGTTCTTAACTAAGCCACACTTGCCGGGGGTTCTAACACGGCATTTTGCGACCCGGGAAGCCGCTTTCGGGACCGCAGGGCTGCCTTGCCGCAGCGTGAAAGCGCAAGGAATTTCAAAGTTTTGCCTGGGAGACGAAGATGGACGACCGAGCGACCGAAACAGGAGCTGCGACAGGCGGCGTCAATATCCTGCTTCGCCTGGAGGGCCTGACCCTGTTCGCAGGCATGGTGATGCTCTACGCGGCCTGGGGCGGCTCGTGGCTGGTGTTCGCCCTGCTCTTCTTCGTCCCGGATTTGAGCTTCCTGGCATACCTGTCCGACGCCCGGTTCGGCGCGATGATCTACAACGCCGCCCACAGCTACATGCTGCCGGTGACGCTGCTGACGCTGGGCTTCGGCCTCGCCTCGCCGCTCACCCTGTCCATCGCCTTGATCTGGCTCGCCCATATCGGCATCGACCGGGCGCTCGGCTATGGGTTGAAATATTCGGCAGGATTCGGCTTCACCCATCTCGGCCGGATCGGCCGGCAGAAGGGCGCCTGATCCCCGCGCGCTGCCCAAATTAGGTGACCCGGCCCGGTTGACCGGGCAAGCCGATTCAGGCTTGCTCCTGGCTCGCGATCAGGCGCCGAATGTTGCGTGAGCTCAGTCGGTACGGCGGTGGTCATTGGCTCAAGCATCACGCAATCATCTCAGATGTCCGCGACGGTCGTCCCCCTGCCGCCGAAGCCGTCGTCCGAAACCATCGACTTCCTGCGGCGCATGGCCAGCATGGTGTCGGGGCGGAACGGCGAGATGCTGCTGCGTGCAGCAAGCCTGATCGAGTCGCTGGCGCAACGGGCGATGTCGGCCGAGCGGCTCTATCACGAGCAACAGATCGAAAGCACGCGCAGCGCAGAGCTCCGAAAGGCCGCCGAGCTGGCCTCCGACGCCATGGCCGGCCAGATCGCGGCGCTGCGGACGCAGCTCGCCGAGGTCACCGCAGCGGCCGCGGCCGAGCGGGCCGCCTTCGATACCGAGCGCGGCAAGGTGCTCATGCTCATGCAGGATGCCGAAAGCCATATCGGCAAGCTGACAACCGAGCTCGATACGCTGCGCGCCTCCGTCGACAGTTTCAACGAGACCGTGGTCTCCGTGCCGATCGAGGTGCTGCGGCTGGCGCGGACGCAGTTTGATTATCTGTCGAACGGTTTTGCGAGACGCGGCGACGTGGTCTCGCAGGCGATGAGCGAGATCGGCGGCTTTGCGATCGACCAGACGCTGACGCCGAAGAAGACGGCCGATCCTGCTTGAAAAGGACGCGCGCCAAATTGACAGCGCGCGCACCGGTTGTTCTACTGCCCAAAAATCAAATGGAGGATCCAATGCCGACGATAGTCCGCGTCGCCGCGACGGTTGTTGCGCTGTGCGCTTCGTCACTGCTCCCCGGCATCGAGGCCAACGCGCAATCCCTCCCCAAGGAAGTCGCCACGCGCGCCGAGATCTATCCGATCCCTTCGCTCACCCTCTCCGATCAGCAATTCCTCAGCGGCGATGCGGCGGCCGGCAAGCCGGTGACAGTGGCGGGCGAACTCCGCGTGGCCCAGGGCACCGGCAAGCTTCCCGTGGTGGTGTTGATGCACGGCTCCAGCGGCGTCGGCGCCACCACCGAAGCCTGGGTCCACGCGTTCAATGCCATGGGCATCTCGACTTTCGTGATCGACGGCTTCACCGGCCGCGGGCTAACAGTGGTGGGGCCGAACCAGGCCCTGCTCGGCCGGCTCAATCTGATCGTCGACATCTACCGCTCGCTTGAAATCCTGGCGAAGCATCCCCGCGTCGACCCCGACCGCATCGTGCTGATGGGCTTTTCGCGCGGCGGACAGGCGACGCTCTATGCGAGCCTCGACCGCTTTAACAAGCTCTGGAACAGGTCCGGCATCCAGTTCGCGGCTTACATTCCCTTCTATCCGGACTGCTCGACGACCTACGTTGGCGATAGCGAGGTCACCGCGCGCCCGATCCGCATCTTCCACGGCACGCCCGACGACTACAATCCGGTGAAGAGCTGCAAGGCCTTCGTCGATCGGCTCAAGACTGCCGGGCGCGACGTGGTGCTGACCGAATACCCCGACAGCGCGCACGGATTCGACAGCGGCCTGCTCGGCGCCAACACGGTCGCCGTCTCTGCCAATGCGCAAACGGTGCGCAACTGCAGCATCAAGGAAGGCGACGGCGGCGTGCTGATGAACGGCGATACCAAAGCGCCGTTCTCGTACAAGGACAGCTGCGTCGAGCTCAACCCGCATGTCGGCGGCAATCCGAAGACGGCCGCTGAAGCGCGCAAGGCCGTCGAGGAGTTTTTGCAGGCGCTGTTCAAGCCGGGATAGGCTGGCGCGGCATACTCCGTCATTGCGAGCGCAGCGAAGCAATCCAGAGGAAAGATTCTGGATTGCTTCGTCGCAAGAGCTCCTCGCAATGACGAGCCTTACGGCTCGCCCGGCTTGAACGGCTCCTGCTTGTCCGGCGGCACCGTCTCCTCCGCCATCGCGAGCAACATGGCGACCATCACGTAATTGCCGGCGACTGCGGTGAGGTCGACGATCTGCTGGTCGTTGAAGACCTTTTTCGCCCGCGCATAGGTCTCGTCGGTGACCTTCTTGGCCGTGGTGAGCTCGGTGACGAAGTCGTAGACGACGGCCTCGTCCTCGGCCATCTTCGACGGCCGCTTGTTGGCCTTCAGCTCCGCGATGATGTCGGCTGACAGGCCCGCCTTGGCCGCCAGCGGCGCATGCGCAAACCATTCCACTTGCGAACGCCACTGTCGCCCGATGATCAGGATCGCGAACTCGTTGAGCTTGACCGGGACCGACGTCTCCCAGCGCAGATAATGGAACAGGTCGAACAGGCGCTGGCCGAGCACGGGGCTGCGGATCATCGGATTGTAGGGCCCGCCGATGCCGACGCTCGACACCTTCATGATCTGCTCGCCGAGCGGCTTCTGCTTGGCGTCGAGCTGATCCATGGTGAGCTGCGGAAAGCGCGGCTCCTTGCTGGTGGCGGACCCGGCGAACATCGTGGCGGCGAGCCAGCCGCCCGCGGCGGCAAGCGTAAGCGACGACAGCCAGAGCGGCGTTGAGTTCATTGCTATCCTCCCGATTCTTCTTTGGCGGGAGGATGCTAGTGCAGCGGCACCGGCGCGATAGCGCTAGATCGCGCCGATCTCGGCAAGGCAGGCCTGCGTCAACGGCATGCGCTCGCTGACGAGGCGCGACTCCTTGCAATCCATGTTGAGCGCGAACACGGTGTGCGCCTCGCCCTTCTCCGCCCAGCCCACCATCCAGCCGAGCGACGGCTCGCCGCGCTCGGCGCCCAGCAGGCCCGACTTGGCGCGGATGACGCTCTCGCCGACCTTGGTCACGGGCAGGATGTCGCAGACGAGATCCTGGCTGCGCTTGGAGATCGGCAGCGCGCGGCGACGCAGCCGGTCGACGAAGTCGATCTGCTCGATCGGATCGATGCGCAAATTCCCGGTGAGCCAGAACTGGTCGATGCCGCCGCCGATGTCGCGGTTGCCGTAGTCGAACTCGTCGACAAATTTTTGCATCCGCTCCTGGCCGATGCGGCGCGCGATCTCCTGATAGACCGGCACCGCGCTGACCGCGATCGCGCTGCGCAGCGTGTGATCCTTGTTCCAGGCCTCGATCGGGCGCTTCACGCCGTCCCACGGAAACACGTCCTTGTCGGGATCGGTGACCACGCCGGTCTCCAGCGCGATCAGCGAGTTCGGGATCTTGAAGGTCGAGGCCGGCAGCTTCCCCTCGCCCGAGCGCTCCTTGTCGGAGGCGACGATCAGATAGTCCTCGACCTTGTAGCCGACGAAGGTGCCTGACGTGCCGAGGTCGGTGAAGCGCTTGGCAAGGCTGTCGCGAATCTCGTTGCGCGGCGGCGCGACGTGAGCGAGCGCGCGTGACGGCACGATCGCAGCTGCGGCGAGAAGACCGAGGGTGGAACGGCGGGTGAGCAAGCGTGATGTCCGTTGAACAGTGAAAGCGACGCGACCATGCCGCCGCTACGTGGTGAAACGATGACAGGCTGTCTTGGGCATGAACTCTTCGGGAGACCGCGGCGCGCTTTGCGCTAACGCGGCCGCTCGGGTCCGGATCATGCTCTACCGCCCCCGGCCCGACAGCCGCAGCACGAACACCAGCACTTCGGCAACAGCCTTGTAGAGGTCGGGCGGAATCTCCTCTCCGAGCTCGACCTTGGAGAGGGCGCCGGCCAAAAGCTCGTTCTTCTCGATCGGGATGTCGTTGGCCTTGGCGATCTCGACGATCTTTTCGCCGATCGTGCCCTTGCCCTTGGCGACGACGACCGGGGCGCCGGAGCCCTTCTCGTAGTGGAGGGCGATCGCGAGCTTGGATGGGTCGCTCATGTGGCGCGATCCAGGAAGTGGCCGGCGCGGGCCGGTGCCGGCTGCGGCGGCGTGCCGTCGCGCACGATGATGTCACCGGGCTTGAGCTCGGCCCTCGTCAGAGCCTGATTGAGCTCGCCGATTCCGGCGCGAAGCTGCTGCGCGGTCGCCGGCCGCTCCGCCCACATCCGCACGAAGGTCTTGTCACCGTTCAGCGTGATCAAGGCATGCACGGGGCCGGCCGGCTCGACATTGAGCGAGAAGCGCGCGCGCCAGGCCCGCGTGGCGGGATCGGCAGCCTCGTTGCCGCCGTCGCGCGAGATCTCGAACTGCGCCATCGCGGTGCCCTGCGGGGTCGCGAAGGGAATCTCGAAATTCCATTGCGACACCGCCGGGTCGATGCGGTGGCCGGAGGCATCCGTGCGATCGGGAAGCGAGGCGACCTGGAGCAGGGTCTGCCGCGCAATCGCGGCATCGGTGTCGTCGAGCAGGCGGTGCACCGTGGCTGCAAGTGGCGTATCCGGCGCGAGCGATGGCGAGGCGATGGCCTGCGACGCCGGCAATGCACCGCGGAACGGCGGCGGCGTGCTCGCCTGGCTGGCCGCCTCGAAGACGTGACCATCAGGCACGGCCTTGTTGGACCCGGGCACGTTGCCCAGCATGCGCGGCAGGTTTTGTGTCATCTCCTGCAAGAGGCTGGCGGCAAGGCCCGCGGTCATGGTCCGCGGCAATGCGGCCTGCGAAGCTCCGGCGGCGGCATCTGCCACGACGGCGGCCGCCTGGGTGGCGCTACGCGGCATTTGCTGCGGTTGCGCGATCTCAGCTTCTGTTGACGGACCAGCGGCCGGCACGGCCCCGCCTGTTGGCGGAGCCGGTGCGGCTGTCCCCGGGGCGCTGGCCGGAAGCGCAGCGCCTTGCGCCCGGGGCGCGGCGGTCTCGAGCGTAGCCAGGGTCTGCCGCAGGACCAGCAGCGCCGCTTTCAAATCTGGCGTGGTGCCCGGGGACGACGGCGTCGTGCCGGCGGCCAGCGAAGCCTCGAGGAACAGGCCGGATTTCTGGAAGGCAGTCTCGATATCGCCGCCATCGAGCCCGGCGTTGAGCGGCGTCTGCTGCGCCAGCACGTCGAGCACGGCCTGCTTCAATCCGGCCGGCAGATCGCCGCCGGTGACGACCGCGGCGAGATTGGCAAACAGCGGCGCCTGGCTGCCCTGCCTGGTCACGGCCTCGGCGGAGGCCCTTGTGACGGCAACCTGCTCCGATTGCGTCAACGCATTGCGCGCGACGCTCGCCGACGGCGCCAGCGACGGGCTCTCCACCAGCGAGGCCGCGCGGGCCGTCAACGTAACCTGATCGGGAGTTGCCTCGCCTGCCCCGCCCATAACCGCGAGCCGGATGGTGCCGTCGTTCTTCGACACCGCGAGCTGGAGATTTTGCCCCGGCGTGAGCGCCACCTCCGACATCACGTCCATCGCGAGGTTGGCGATCGCGATCCGCACCAGATTGTCGGCGAGCACGCTGACGACTTTTGCATCCACGACGCTGCCGGCCTGCAACGCAAGATCGGGCGTCGTCGCATCAGCGACAGGGCTGGCGGCATTGACCGGAAGGATCGAATTGATCGGCGTCGGCATCTTGGAGGGCCCAGGGAATGCTGGCTCCACCCTAGGGCCGCCGTCGTAAACCTCTCGTTAAGGACCTTTGGCCGCGGGCGGCTTTACTGCCGCCAGAACCGTCACGGCGGCCTCGAAATCCCGCGCGCGGTTGGCACGACGGCTCGCTGCCTCCTCGTCCACGCCCCATTGGTCGATGTTCCAGTCCTCGTCGACATGGGCCGCGGCCCAGACCTGGCCGGCGTCCCGCACGCCATGGGCGAGGGCCAGCGCGAGCAGCGCCGAGCCGGTCAGGGTTGTGACCATATGGAGCGCCGCCACCGACCAGGCATCCCCGGGCAGCGCGGCGCGTGCGGTCCTGACCGCCTCGACCGGCTGCTTCACATGCATGACACCCTCGGACAGGATGAAATGCGCGCCCAGCGTCTCCGCGGCCCAGAACAGCACGGGGTCCCAATGCGCGGCCTCGCGTGCAACCAGCCCTTCGGGGTGACCGGCGCGATAGAACAGGAGGTCGGTCTCGAAATATTTCGCGAGGTCGTCGCTGACGAGCTCGACGCGGTCGATCACGCCCTCGACGACGCTGTTGGCGATCCGCGTCAGGGGCATGGTCAGGGGATCGATCGTCTCGCCTTGCGCTGCCCATTCGGCGGCGACCGTATCGGCGAGCGCGCGCGCGGGGATCACCACCTGGCGTCCAGAGGGCGTGCGGATCGGCCTGCCGTCGAGGGTGATCGCGAAGCCGCCCTCGGCATCAGCGACGCGGGCCTCCTTGTAGAAGCGCTTGCGCAGCGGTGTGCGCGCGGACGCGCGCGCCGATTCCCGGGGATCCGGCGGAGGCTGCCCCGCGGCTTCTTCGAATAGTTCGCGCATATCGGCTTCTCGATCCCTGTCGTCAGTCAAATTACCTGTATCGTCATGGCTTCGCCAGGACGGCGATGAGTGCTGCTAATTCGCGCAACTGCGCGCATAAGTTCCGCGATCCGCCGGGCCCAGTCCTGCGGCTGCGGCATCGTCGAGGCACTTCGAGACGCGATCGCTGAACGAATTGCGCGGGAGCGGTTGGTAGTTGTAGCGCGGCGGCGCGTCGAATTGCGGAATCTTGGGTACCTCGATCTTCGGCGGCGGTGGCGGCGCAGGCAGCGGTGGAGCCAGCCGCGAGGCGTCCGGCAGCACATATTGCGCGTGGGTGGCCTGCCCCACGAACAGAGTGGAGAACAACACAAGACAGACCGAGAGCCGCGTCATGGAGGATATGTCGTGCGTCCGCCGCCCCCATTCAACCGGCTATTCCTCCGGCGCGTTCTCGATCGGATCGAATCTGGCCGCATCGAGACCGAGCAGGTTCCACGATTGCTGCATGTGCGGCGGCAGCGGCGCGGTGGCGTCGATCACGCCGCCACGCGGATGCGGGATGACGATCCGGCGCGCCAGGAGATGCAACCGGTTCTGCAGGCCGCCCGGCAGTGCCCAATTCTCGATGTTGAAATATTTGGGATCGCCGATGATGGGATGGCCGATATGGGCCATGTGGGCGCGCAACTGGTGGGTGCGTCCCGTCACCGGCTTCAGCGACACCCAGGTCAGCTTGTTGCCGGCGGTCTCGACCACCGCGTAGTAGGTCACGGCGTGGCTGGCGCCCTCGTCACCGTGCTGGGCGATGCGCATGATGGTGTCGTCCTCGCTCTCCTCCTTCGCAAGGAAGGTCGAGATGCGGCCTTGCTTGGGCTTCGGCAGGCCCGGCACCAATGCCCAATAGACCTTGCGCGCCGACCGCGAACGGAACGCGCCCGTCAGATGCGAGGCGGCAAAGCGCGTCTTCGCGATCAGGAGGCAGCCGGACGTTTCCCGGTCGATGCGGTGCACGAGGCGCGGCTTCTGGCCCTTGGAATCGCGCATCACCTCCAGCATCTGGTCGACGTGACGCGTCATGCCCGAGCCGCCCTGCACGGCAAGGCCGGCGGGCTTGTTCAGGACGAGGACGTCGTCGTCCTCCCAAATCGTCATCTCCTTGAGCGCCTTGAGCGTCTTCTGCGCGGCCTCCGACAACTCGCCGACGACCTTTGGCGCATCGAGCTTGAGCGGCGGAATGCGGACGCTTTGCCCCTCTTCCAGCCGGTCCTTGCTGTCGACGCGCTTGCCGTCGACACGCAGCTCGCCTTTGCGCACGACGCGCTGGATGTGGGAGAACGACAGACCGGGAAAGCGCGCTTCGAGGAAGCGATCGACCCGCATGTTGTTCTCGTCGGCCGTCACCGTGACGGTCTGCACCTTGGTCGGCAGCAGTGCCTCGACGGGCTTTTCGAGCGCGGCCCCTTCCCGCTCAGCCCTGGGCGCGCGCCGCTCGGCGTGCTCGCCCGCCAAGCGCGGTGGCTTCCCACCCGGCTTGCCGCCGGGCCGCGGTCCAGATTTCTTGGCGCTACGGGCCTTGAACGGGCGCGCCTCCTTGCGCTCGTCGCGCGAACGGGGCTTTGGATCGGTTCTTTTGATGCGGCGGCTCATGGCTGCCTGCGTATCCTAAAAGCCGGCTGCCGTCACGGCGAAATGGCCGCTTCTAGCCCGCCCCGCCCCGCTCCTTCCGCAGCTTGGCCCAATACTCCAATCGCTTCCGGATCTCGCGCTCGAACCCCCTCTCCGGCGGGTCGTAGAAGGTCTGGCGGCCCAGCGCTTCCGGGAAGTAGTCCTGGCCGGAGAAGGCGTCCGGCGCATCGTGGTCGTATGCGTAGCCGGAGCCGTAGCCTTCCGACTTCATCAGCTTGGTCGGGGAATTGAGGATGTGTTTTGGCGGCAGCAAGGAGCCGGCCTGTTTTGCCACCTGCATCGCGGTACCGAAGGCGGTGTAGACCGCGTTCGATTTCGGCGCGGTGGCGAGATAGACCACGGCTTGGGCGATGGCGAGCTCGCCCTCGGGATGGCCGAGGAAGTCGAAGGCATCCTTGGCGGCATTGGCGATGACGAGCGCCTGCGGATCGGCAAGCCCGATGTCCTCGACCGCCATGCGCACGACGCGGCGCGCCAGGAACAGCGGATCCTCGCCGGCGTCCAGCATGCGCGCGAGATAATACAGCGCAGCATCCGGATCGGAGCCACGCACCGATTTATGCAGCGCCGAGATCAGATTGTAATGGCCGTCGGCGGATTTGTCGTAGATCGGCGCGCGGCGCTGCAGGATCTCCTGCAACTGCGCGGCATTGAAGATCTCGTCCGCCCGCGCAGAACGCCAAACCTCTTCGGCGAGCGTCAGCGAGGCGCGGCCGTCGCCGTCGGCCATGCGCACCAGCACCGCGCGCGCTTCCGCGTCGAGCGGCAGCTTCTTGCCCTCGACGGCTTCTGCATGCACGAACAGCTTCTCGATCGCGGCGGCATCGAGCGAGCGAAACACCAGCACGCGCGCGCGGGACAGGAGCGCCGCGTTGAGCTCGAAGGACGGGTTCTCGGTGGTGGCGCCAACCATGACGACGGTGCCGTCCTCCATCACGGGCAGAAACGAATCCTGCTGGGCGCGGTTGAAGCGATGCACCTCGTCGACGAAGAGCAGCGTGCCCTTGCCCATCTCGCGGCGGGCGCGCGCGGCATCGAAGGCCTTCTTCAGGTCGGCGACGCCGGAGAACACCGCGGAGATCTGCTCGAAATGCAGATCGGTCGCATCCGCCAGCAACCGTGCCGCCGTGGTCTTGCCGGTGCCCGGCGGGCCCCAGAATACCAGCGACCCCAGCGTGCGCGTTTCCAGCATGCGCGTCAGCGCACCGTCCGGGCCGAGGATGTGATCCTGACCGACCACTTCCGACAGCGCGCGCGGGCGCAGCCGGTCCGGCAGCGGATGTGGGGCCTCGTGGTCGAGCCCCGCCGCGGCGAAGAGTGTCGGCGTCTCCTGTGGTCGCTTCGGGCTCATCCGCCCAGCGTGACGTTGATCTGCTGGCCGCCGCGCACCAGCGTGATGCGCCAGATCCGCGGCCGTTCGCCTGCGGCCTTCTCGAGGTCGCCGGTCTTGCCGATCTTCTGGTTGTTGACGGCGAGGATGATGTCGCCCTTCTGGAAGCCGACATTCGCGGCCGCGCTATCGCCGCCGACATCGGTGATCACGACGCCTTCGGTGTCGGCGTCCAGACGCAGCTCGTCGGCGACCGCCGGCGTGATGGTCGAGACCTTCGCACCCTGGAACGGCGAGCGCGCAGTGACGACGAGCTCGTTGCGGCCGGTGTCGGGCGCGGTCTCCAGCACCACCGTCAGCTTGACCGGCTTGCCGGCGCGCTGCACGTCGATCTGCGCGGTGCCGCCGAGCGGCCGCGTCGCGAAGCGGTAGTCGAAGGCGTTGGGATCGTCGACGGTCTGGCCGTCGATTCCGGTGATGAGGTCGGAGGATTTCAGGCCGGCCTTCGCCGCCGGGCCGTTCGACACCACGCTTGCGACCAGCGCACCGGTCGGCGATCGCAGGCCGAGGCTCTCGGCGATCTCGGGCGTCACCGCCTGCAATTTCGCTCCGAGCCACGGCCGCTTCACGGCCTTGCCGCCGCTCTTGGCGGAGGCAACGACGACGCGCACCATATTGGCGGGAATCGCAAAGCCGATGCCTTGCGAGCCGCCGGAGCGCGAATAGATCGCGGTGTTGATGCCGGCGAGCCTGCCGGCCATGTCGACCAGGGCGCCGCCGGAATTGCCGGGATTGATCGCCGCGTCGGTCTGAATGAAGAACTGGTAGTCGGTGATGCCGACCTGCGTGCGCGCGAGCGCCGAGATGATGCCGTGGGTCACGGTCTGGCCGACGCCGAAGGGATTGCCGATCGCGAGCACGACGTCGCCGACCAAGAGTTCGTCGGAGTTGGTGAAATCGAGGGTCGGGAATTTCTCCTTGGTGTCCTTCAGGCGGAGCACGGCGAGATCGGTGCGGGAATCCTTCAGCAGGATCTCGGCTTCGAACTCGCGCTTATCCGACAGCGACACCTTCACCTGGTCCGCGCCCTCGATGACATGCACGTTGGTGACGACGAGGCCGGAGGCATCGACGATGACGCCGGAGCCGAGCGAGCGCTGCATCTGCTCCGGCTGCTGGCCCGGCACGCCGAAGAAGCGGCGGAAGATCGGGTCGTCCAGCAGCGGATTGCGGTTCTGCACCACCTTGGCGGCATAGACGTTGACGACCGCCGGCTGCACCCGCTGCACGATCGGCGCATAGGACAGCCGCAGCTCGGCCGCCGACGCCGGGACGCGGCGGTCCTGCGCGACGGACGGGCTGAAGTGTCCTGAAGACACTATGCACAGGGCCGTGATGACGGCAGCACGGATCGATCGAAACATTCCTACCCTCTTGGAAAAGACGCCGGAATATAGGCGCGTTCGCCCGCCAATAGAAGGCCGCCAGGACGCCTTATTCGACCTCTTTCAGGTGTGTCCGACATGCAAGGCCAGCGTGCGAAATGGCAAATTGCCATGACGACCGATTGGCATGATGCGCGTCATCCAGCATTGTGGTGGGAAGCGGATTCGGTTGCGGCGAATTGGCATCAGTGGGAACCGCGCAACCGGGCCGCAGCGTCGCGGGGCAGTCATCGATCACACCTAGGCTCCGCGGGCGACTTGGGGAAGTTCGTCAAACGATGGAGTCATGACGTGAGCAGAACAAGACTTGCAGCCACGGCGATTGGTCTCGCCGGTGCGCTGGCGGCCTCGCAGGCCCAGGCCCAATCGGCAAGCAGCAGCGAGCAGGAGATCGCGCTGCTGAAGCAGCAGCTGAAGCTGCTCGAACAGAAGCTCGACAAGCTCCAGAGCCAGACCGCGGCGAATACGGCGGCCACGGCGAAAGCCAAGGCCGAAGCAAAGGCTGAGGCCAAGGCCGAGGCGCGCTCGGAGGCAAAGGCGGTGGTTGCCAACGCCAATGCGGCGATCCCCGTCAAGGGACCGGCGCCGGCCTCCGGCGTCGTCGTGACGATGCCGAACAACCGGCCGACCATCTGCACCGCAGACCAGGCCAACTGCGTCGCGATCACCAGCCGCCTGCATTGGGATGTCGGCGGCTACGACTATCGTCCCAACACCGCGGCGACGGTGCCGCAGAAGCTCGACAGCGGCCAGAACGTCCGCCGCGCGCGAATCGGCGTCACCGGCAAGTTCTTCCACGACTGGAACTTCGCGCTGGTCTACGATTTCGGCGGCTCGTCCGACGGATTTGGCGGCGCCGCACCGGGATCGCTTCCGGGTGGCGGCGTCTCCGGCGTCGAGAACGCCTATATCAGCTATACCGGCCTGAAGCCGTTCGGCGGGCGGATGGCAGTCGAAGCAGGCATCATGGACCTGCCCTACACCCTGGACGAGGCCACAAGCTCCAACGATATCCTGTTCATGGAGCGCGCCTCCCCCGGCGTGGTCGCGACCAACATCGCCGCCGGCGACTTCCGCTCCGCAGCCGGTGCGCGCTGGTTCAACGACCAGCTCTGGATCGGCGGCTATGTCACGGGACCATCGAGCGGTGCGATCCACTCCGCCTCGAGCGCAGCGCCTCCGGGCACCAGCGAACAATATGGCGCCGTGGCACGCGTGGCCGGCAATCCGATCAGCACCAAGGACTACACGGTGCATATCGGCGCCAATGCGCAATGGCTGATCCAGCCGCCGCGCAATCTGATCGCCAATACCCAGACGGTCACGCTCAGCGATCGTCCGGAACTGCGTCTCGACCCGACCACGCTGATCTCCACCGGCGCCATCGCCAATGTCTCGGGCGCGCAGGTCTACAGCGTCGAGGCGGCGGCGACCTACGGCCCGTTGATCGTCCAGGGCGAGTACTTCTGGTACAATGTCGATCGCACGGCCAACACCAGCGTGCCGCTGGTCGGCGCGCCGAGCCTGAAATTCCAGGGCGGCTACGCGCAGGCCGGCTATGTGTTGACGGGCGAAGGCCGATCCTACAATGCGGCAAACGCGGCCTATAGCGGCGTCAAGCCAGCGCATCCGTTCTCGCTCGACGGCGGCGGCTGGGGCGCGTGGGAAATCGCGGGGCGGTTCTCGACGATCGACCTCAACGACCAGCTCGCAACCGCCAACGGCGTCGCCGGCGGACGACAGACGGTCTACACGCTGGCGCTCAACTGGTACGTCAACGGCAATGTCCGCTTCATGCTCGACTATTTGCACGGAACGGTGTCACGGCAGGCCTCGCCGATCTCGACCGCCAACGTCGGCTCGAAGTTCGACGCCGTCGCGATGCGCACGCAGTTTGCGTTCTGACGCTGGTTCGTCGTCCCGGGGCGCGCGACAGCGCGAACCCGGGACCCATCACCACAGGCGGACGTGGTTGCGATGACTAGGAGTTGCTAGCTCGCACCACACCTCTCCCTGGGGTTATGGGTCCCTGCGTCCGCAGGACGACACCCGAAAATGCGGCGCTGCTTCTCTCCAAATCACGCCGCGCGCTTCTTCTTTGCGACCACCGGCGGCGGCGCAGAGGACAGCCGCTGCTGATGGCTCTCGCCCCAGGCCTTCAGGATATCAATCACCGGCTTGAGGCTCTCGCCGAGCTCGGAGAGGCAATATTCCACCCGCGGCGGCACCTCGGCATAGACCTTGCGGATGACGAGCTTGTCCTCCTCCAGCGCGCGAAGCTGCTTTGTCAGCATGCGTTGGGTGATGCCGGGCATCCGGCGGCGCAATTCGCCGAAGCGCTGGGTGCCGCTCTGCAGGTGGTAGAGGATCACGCCCTTCCACTTGCCGTCGATCAGATCCAGCGTCGCCTCGACCGAGCAGCCCGGGCGCCGGGTAAAATCTCGCCGTTTCATGCCTGTTTTCCCAATAGTATCCAAACAGGGACTATATCCCCGAAATTACAGTACTTGCCAAATCGGGGCTAGAGCGACAGTTAGGACGGCGGGCGAACAAAGCCATCTGATGGAGACACGCCATGAAGGCCGTCGGCTACAAGAAATCGCTTCCGATCGAGGACGCGAATTCACTGATCGATTTCGAGACCGCAACACCAGAGCCGAAGGGACGCGACATCCGCGTCGCCGTGAAGGCGATCTCGGCCAATCCCGTCGATTACAAGGTGCGCAAGCGCGCCGCCCCGCCCGAGGGCGAGACGAAGATCCTCGGCTATGACGCGGCCGGCGTGGTCGACGCCGTCGGCCCCGACGTGACGCTGTTCAAGCCGGGGGATGAAGTGTTCTACGCAGGTTCTATCCTGCGCCAGGGCACCAACTCGGAATACCATCTGGTCGACGAGCGCATCGTCGGCAACAAGCCGAGAACCCTGTCGTTCGCGCAAGCCGCCGCGCTTCCCCTCACCTCGATCACGGCCTGGGAATTGCTGTTCGACCGTCTCGGCGCAGTGCCTGGCAAGAGCGTCGATCCACGCACGCTGCTCATCACGGGTGGTGCCGGTGGCGTCGGTTCGATCCTGATCCAGCTCGCGCGTCGTCTCACCGGGCTGACCGTCCTCGCCACCGCGACACGGCCGGAGTCGCAAAAATGGTGCCTCGATCTCGGCGCGCATGCGGTGATCGACCACGGCAAGCCCATGAAGGAGCAGATCGAGACATTGAAGCTGCCGCCGGTCGCGCTGGTGGCGAGCCTCACCTTCACAGACCAGCACTACAAATCGATCGCCGAGTTCATGGCGCCGCAGGGCCGGTACGGCCTGATCGACGATCCTCCGGAGTTCACCATGAGCACGTTCAAGGGCAAGGCGATCTCGGTGCACTGGGAATCGATGTTCACGCGGTCCTCGTTCCAGACGCCCGACATGATCGCGCAGCATCATCTGCTCAACGACGTCGCCGACCTCATCGACAAGGGCGTGCTGCGCACCACGCTCGATCAGACTTTTGGGACAATCAATGCGGCCAACCTCAAGCGCGCGCATGCGCTGCTCGAGAGCGGCAAGTCTCGCGGCAAGATCGTGCTGGAGGGATGGTAAAGGCTTCGTAGGGTGGGCAAAGGCGTACTTGCGCCGAGCCCACCCTCCTCCCGACACGCACGCAGTGGTGGGCGCGCTTTTGCCCACCTACGGCTGTTACGTTCAAGCCGCGCCTTCGACAAACAGCAGTCGCCGCTCCAGCGCGCCGGCGCGGATCTTCAATGCCTCGGCATATTCCGCCGAAGCGTACCATTCCTTCAGCGTCGCCATCGACGGGAACTCGACGACGACGATGGCCATCGCCGGAAGGTTGCCTTCCGCGAGCTCAGCCTTGCCGCCGCGGACGAGATAGCGCCCGCCATACTGCGCGATCGTCTTCGCGGCCAGCGCGCGATAGGCTTCGAATCCATCGAGATCGCGCATCTCGACTTCAGAAATCACATACGCGGTCATGCGCGGCGCCTCTTCGTTTTGACCATGATCTTTTCGGAAAACGCATCACACTTTTCCGGATCATGCTCTAGGCAATCGTGTTGACGATGCCGCCCTCGGCCCGTAGCGCCGCACCGTTGGTGGCAGACGCCTCCTTCGATGCGACGTAGATCACCATGTTCGCGATCTCGTCGACACTCGCAAAACGCTGGATCAGCGAGCTCGGGCGATGCTGCTTGACGAAATTGGCGGCGGCCTCGTCCACCGACTGGCCGTTCTGCCTGGCGAGATCCTTCACGAAGGTCTCGACGCCCTCCGACATGGTCGGGCCCGGCAGCACGGAATTGACGGTCACGCCGGTGCCGCTGGTCAGCTGCGCGAGGCCGCGCGCGACCGAGAGCTGGGCCGTCTTGGTCATGCCGTAATGGACCATCTCGACAGGAATGTTGAGCCCGGACTCCGAGGAGATGAAGACGATGCGGCCCCAATTGCGCTTGAGCATTCCCTTCATGTAGGCGCGCGACAGCCGGACGCCGCTCATCACATTGACCTCGAAGAACCGGCTCCAGTCCTCGTCGGGAATCTCGAAAAAGTCCTTCGGCTCGAAGATGCCGGCATTGTTGATGAGGATGTCGACCTCGGGAAGCGCCGCCACGAGCGCCTTGCAGCCTTCCGCCGTCGAGACGTCGGCGGCGATGCCGCGGACCTTGGCGCCCGTCCCTTCCAGCTTGCGGACGGCGGCATCGACCTTGTCCCGGCCGCGGCCATTGATCACGACGCTGGCGCCGGAGGCGGCGAGGCCCTTCGCGATGGCGTGGCCGATGCCGGCGGTAGAACCGGTCACCAGCGCGGTTTTTCCGGACAGGTCGATGTTCATGCGATGTCTCCATGGATGGCGATTGAAGATATCGGGAGCGGCCCGTGACGCTGCAATCGCCCTCACTCACGCGTGAGAAGGCAAAATCGCCGGTTGGATCAGCACTGCGGCACGAAGCGCAATCGGCCGTCCCTGGCCACCTACCCCGAAACAAAAACGGCGCCCAAGGGCGCCGTCTTCAATCCGTATCTGCCGGGTGGCTTACGCCGCCTCGGCTTCCGTCTCCTGCACCGGACCGGAGTCCTGGCCCTTGGCATCGACGTCGCGATCGACGAATTCGATCACGGCCATCGCGGCGTTGTCGCCGTAGCGGAAGCCGGCCTTGATGATGCGGGTGTAGCCGCCCTGGCGATCCTTGTAGCGGGTCGCGAGCACGTCGAACAGCTTCTTGACCTGGTCCTTGTCGCGCATCTCGGAGATGGCCTGGCGGCGCATGGAGAGGCCGCCCTTCTTGCCGAGGGTGACGAGCTTCTCCACGATCGGGCGAAGCTCCTTGGCCTTGGGCAGCGTGGTGACGATCTGCTCGTGCTTGATCAGCGCGGCCGCCATGTTGGCGAACATCGCGCGGCGATGCTCGGCCGTGCGGTTGAGTTTCCGATGAACCTTGCCGTGACGCATGTGTGTAGTCCTTACTTAAACTGCCGCGACGGTTCGTCGGACATGTTGCTCAGGTGGGCTGCCTGCGTTCGCCCGCGAAAGCGCGAATGCGCTTTCGCTTTCTTGTTTGAGCATGATCACTGTCGGAAAACCGCTTCGCACTTTTCCGGGATCATGCTGCCGCTCAGTAATGATCCTCGAAGCGCTTGGCGAGCTCGTCAATGTTCTCCGGCGGCCAGCCCGGCACTTCCATGCCGAGATGCAGACCCATCTGGGCCAGCACTTCCTTGATCTCGTTCAGCGACTTGCGGCCGAAGTTCGGAGTGCGGAGCATTTCGGCTTCGCTCTTCTGAACGAGGTCGCCGATGTAGACGATGTTGTCGTTCTTCAGGCAGTTGGCCGAACGCACCGACAGCTCGAGCTCGTCCACCTTCTTGAGGAAGGCCGGGTTGAAGGCGAGGTCCGGGATGATCTCCTGGGCGACTTCCTTGCGCGGCTCTTCGAAGTTGACGAACACGTTGAGCTGATCCTGCAGGATGCGAGCGGCGTAAGCCACCGAGTCATCCGGCGAGATCGCGCCGTTGGTCTCGATCGTCATGGTCAGCTTGTCGTAGTCGAGGATCTGGCCCTCGCGGGTGTTCTCGACCTTGTAGGAGACCTTGCGAACCGGCGAGTACAGGCTGTCGACCGGGATCAGGCCGATCGGCGCGTCCTCGGGACGGTTGCGCTCGGCGGGCACGTAGCCCTTGCCGGTCGAGACAGTGAATTCCATGCGGATCTCGGCGCCCTCGTCGAGCGTGCAGATCTGCAGGTCGGGGTTGAGCACCACGACGTCGCCAACGGTCTGGATGTCGCCGGCGGTGACGACGCCCGGGCCCTGCTTCTTCACGACCATGCGCTTGGGGCCTTCGCCCTGCATCTTGATCGAGATGTCCTTGATGTTGAGCACGATGTCGGTGACGTCCTCACGGACGCCCGCGATCGAGGAGAACTCGTGCAGCACGCCGTCGATGTGAACCGACTGCACCGCCGCTCCCTGGAGCGAGGAGAGCAGGATGCGGCGCAGCGCGTTGCCGAGGGTTTGGCCGAAGCCGCGCTCGAGCGGCTCGGCGACGATGGTCGCGAATCGGTTCGAATCGCTGCCGGCCGTGACCTGGAGCTTGTTCGGTCGAATCAGTTCTTGCCAATTTTTCTGGATCGTCACTGTTTCACCCATACAGGCCAGTCAATTTGAAAACTCAAATACTGGCGTTGGAGAAAGGCCGCAGAGCATTCCCGCGGCTTCGCAAAAAACATCGCGGGCGCCGATGCGCCCGCAACTTCGTATCAAACGCGACGACGCTTGCGCGGACGGCAACCGTTGTGCGGGATCGTGGTCACGTCACGGATCGAGGTGACGGTGAAGCCTGCGGCCTGGAGCGCGCGGAGCGCCGACTCACGGCCCGAACCCGGACCGGCGACTTCGACTTCCAGCGTGCGCATGCCGTGCTCCTGCGCCTTCTTCGAGACGTCTTCCGCGGCAACCTGCGCGGCATACGGGGTCGACTTGCGCGAGCCCTTGAAGCCCATCGTGCCCGCGGAGGACCAGGCAATCGTGTTGCCCTGCGCGTCGGTGATGGTGATCGTCGTGTTGTTGAACGACGAGTTCACGTGCGCGACGCCCGAGGCGATGTTCTTGCGCTCACGACGACGAACGCGGGTGGCTTCCTTGCCCATAGAGTACCTTTCCTGGAGATCTCAAACGCCGCCGTAATGCCAGCGGCTACACCTGTGGAACGAAAGGCGCGCGGCGAACGGGTCATCCCCTGTTCGCCGCACGCCGCGACTGAATTCGAAACTTACTTCTTCTTGCCGGCGATGGCCTTGGCCGGGCCCTTGCGCGTACGCGCATTGGTGTGGGTGCGCTGGCCACGTACCGGCAGACCGCGACGATGACGCAGGCCGCGATAGCAGCCGAGGTCCATCAGACGCTTGATGTTGATACCGACCTCGCGGCGCAGGTCGCCCTCGACGAGATAGTCGCGGTCGATCACTTCGCGGATCTGGAGCACTTCGGCGTCGCTGAGCTGATTGACGCGACGATCCTGGGGGATCTTCACCTTCTCGATGATGTCACCGGCGATCTTCGGGCCGATGCCATGGATGTACTGGAGCGCGATCAGCACGCGCTTGTTGGTGGGAATGTTCACGCCGGCAATACGGGCCACGGCCTTTTCTCCTGTCGCCGATCCTCGTCAGGACCGGGCTTTAAGTGCTTGCTTTCTCGGGCAGGTGTTCACAAACGCGAACACGACGCCCACCCCCGGTCTTCCTGGGGCCCGGCATCGTCTGAAACTATCCGACTTGGATGCGAGGCTTATTAGGGGATTCCGGGGGCTTTCGTCAACCGCTGCTAGCGTTTGGCTCGCTTTTTCGTGACCTTTTTTGCGGCCTTTTTGGCACCCTTTTTGACGGCCTTCTTGGCGGTCTTTTTGGCGGTCTTTTTGGCCGCCTTCTTGACCGTCTTCTTGGTCGCCTTCTTGGCGCCCTTCACGGCCTTCTTGTCGGCCTTTTTCGCCGATTTGGCGGCTTTTTTGGCCGTTTTGGCCGACTTTTTGGCCTTCTTGGCCGTCTTGGCCTTCCTGGTCGGCGCCGCCTTGGCCGCGCTGCGAGCATGGGTCTTGGGCTCGACCGCCCCCAGCGCCAGCAGCTGGCGGTGGATGGCGCGGGTAACCTCGTCGATGGCCATCATGCCGTCGATGGTGGAGAGCTTCCGCCGCTCGGAATAGTAGTGAATCAGCGGTTCCGTCTGGCTGCGGTAGCTGGCTAGCCGCTTGGTCAGGACCTCCGGGGTGTCGTCGACCCGGACCTCCTCCCCGCGCTCGCGCATCTGGGCGACGCGGGTCTCGACGCGGTTCAAGAGCGCGCTCTCGTTGACGCGGAGCTCGATCACGGCGTCGAGCTTGAGATGCTTGTGCCTCAGCAGATCATCCAGCGCCTCGGCCTGCGGCACGGTGCGCGGGAAACCGTCGAGGATGAAACCGCCCCTGGCGTCCGGCAGGTCGATCCGGTCGGAGATGATTCCGACCACCACCTCGTCGGGCACGAGACCGCCGCTGGCCATGATCTCCTTGGCCTTCAGCCCGACCGGCGTTCCAGCTGCAACGGCAGCGCGCAGCATCTCACCGGTCGAGAGCTGCACGATGCCGTAGCGCTGCACCAAGAGCTGCGCCTGGGTCCCCTTGCCCGACCCCGGCGGTCCCAGAAGTATAATTCTCATCGGCGTACGCCCCCCGGATTGGTGAGCGATACGTCGCGCACCTGTGCTTTGATATCAAGAGCGGTGCAGACCACAACCATCGCCGCACCGCCATTGACGACCATACTATAAGGCAGACCGATCCCGTAAAGCTCGAACACCCCCGGAATCAACTGCAATGCCGTCAGGTAGACGGCTCCGACGACTGTCGTCAATGACACGACGCGATCGAGATAGTCGGCCGTCGCGCCCCCCTGCGCGACGCCGGCAATGGTGCCGTCATGCTGAGCCAGCGATTTGGCCGTGTGCTCGGGATCGACGACATAGGCCGTGTAGATGAAAGCCAGCACGAACACGGCGAGCGACACGAGGATGACCTGCACCGGCTGTCCTGTCTGCAGATGTTGATAGGCCGCGGCCACAAGGGGTTGATCAGCGCCCAGGATGAGGCCTGCAAAGGCGAGCGGCAGAACGAATATCCACGGCGCCACGGTGGCCGGAATCAGGAACCCGGCGCTGTTGAGCTTGATTGGCAGCACGGCACCACGCGCCGGCAGTTGCCGCCTGCCAACCCAGCGCGCGCCGAATTCGACGTGAATATTCCGGCGGGCTCCTTCGACAAGCACGATCACGGCCACGGTCACAATCCAGAACACCGCATGGCCGAGCACGAGATGGCCCGAGATTTCCCCGCTGTGTACGAGACCGACGATGCCGGCGACGTCGCGCGGGATGGTGACGAGAAAGCCGGCGCTCAGGATGACGGCCAAGCCGTTGCCGATGCCATAGCGGGTGATCTGTTCGCTCAACCACACCAGCACAAAGACGCCACCGACCATCGAAGCCGTCGCCGTCACCACGAACCAACCGTCGGGATTCCTGACGAGGCCCGGAATGGTCGTCAAGGTCGAGGCGATGCCGAAGGCCTGAAAGGCAGCAAGTGCCAAGGTAATTCCGAGCGTGGCCCGCGCGATCTTGCGTCGACCTCGCTCGCCCGAACGCTCGAGCGAATTCAACCCGCGCCACACCACAGACAGGAGCCGGACGAAAATCGCTGCGGTGAGATAGGGAATGAGGCCGAGCGCAAAAAGCGAAAGCCGACTGATGAAGTCGAGCACCGGCGAGTAGCTCGAGAGATTCAGTCCCGCGACCGGGATCTGCGTGCCGAGCCTGAAAAGGAGCAGCGCGCCAATCGTGAAAGCGATTCGGCGCGCAAGCTCCCTACTCATCTACGGCGGCCGCGCAGCTTCGACTTCCGGATCAGGCCTTCATACTGATGGGCCAGCAGATAGCCCTGCACCTGCGCCACCGTGTCCATGGTGACGCTGACGACGATCAGCAGCGAAGTGCCGCCGAAGTAGAACGGCACCGAGGCGTAGGAGATCAGGATCTCCGGGATCAAGCAGACGATCGCGAGATAGATGGCGCCGAGCACCGTGATGCGCGACAGCACGTAATCGATGTATTCCGCCGTGCGCTCGCCGGGACGGATGCCCGGAATGAAGCCTCCGTGCTTCTTCAGATTGTCCGCGGTCTCGGTCGGGTTGAACACGATCGCGGTGTAGAAGAAGGCGAAGAACACGATCAGCGCCAGATACATGAACAGGAACAGCGGACGGCCGTGGCCGAGCTGGGTGGTGATCCACTGGAACCATTCCGGGCCGCTGCCCGCGTTGAAGTTCGCAACCGTGGCCGGCAGCAGCAGCAGCGAGGACGCGAAGATCGGCGGGATCACGCCCGAGGTGTTGAGCTTGAGCGGCAGATGCGAAGACTGGCCCTCGAACATCTTGTTGCCGACCTGGCGCTTCGGATACTGGATCAGCAGGCGGCGCTGCGCACGCTCCATGAACACGATGAAGGCGATCACGGCGACGGCCATGATGATGACGACCAGAATCAGGCCGGTCGACATCGCGCCCTGACGGCCGAGCTCGAGCATGTTGGCGAGTGCTGCGGGCAGCTCGGCGACGATGCCGGCGAGAATGATCAGCGAGATGCCGTTGCCGATGCCGCGCGAGGTGATCTGCTCGCCCAGCCACATCAGGAACATGGTGCCGCCGGTCAGCGTGATCGCCGTCGACAGGCGGAAGAACATGCCGGGGTCGCTGACGACGTTGCCGGCGCCCTCGAGGCCCACGGCAATGCCATAGGACTGGAACGCGGCCAGAATCACCGTCAGATAGCGGGTGTACTGGTTCAGCGTCTTGCGGCCGGCCTCGCCTTCCTTCTTCAGCGCCTCGAGCTGCGGCGAGACGGTGGTCAGGAGCTGGATGATGATCGAGGCCGAGATGTACGGCATGATGTTCAGCGCGAAGATCGCCATGCGGTGGATGCCGCCGCCGGCGAACATGTTGAACATGCCGAGGATGCCGCCCGCCTGGGACTTAAACACCTGCTCCCAGATGTTAGGATCGATGCCGGGCAGCGGGATGTAGGTCCCGAGCCGATAAACGAGCAGCGCACCCAGAGTGAACCAGATGCGCTTCTTCAGTTCGTCGGCCTTGGCGAACGCACCGAAATTGAGATTGGCTGCCAGTTGTTCCGCTGCAGAGACCATCTTGGACTTTCTCCCGCCGCCTGTTGCGCCGTCATGCCCGCGGCCGGGCTACTTTAGCGGACGCCGGACATTATCTGGGGCTCGGCTTCGATAAGTCCACGTCCCGCATGCGTAAAGGCCCGCGGGGCGCGGGCCAATGACGCAGTTGTTACGCCGCCTCGCCTTCTTCCTTGGCAGGGGCGAGAATCTTCACCGAACCGCCGGCCTTCTCGACCGCCGCGATCGCGGTCTTGGTGGCACCGTGCACTTCAATGTTGAGCTTGGACTTGAGCTCGCCGCGGCCGAGCAGCCGCAGGCCGGCCTTGGCGCGGCGCAGCACGCCGCCCTTCACCAGGGCCTCGACGTTGATGACGCTGCCGGCGTCGATCTTCTTGGCATCGACCGCTTCCTGGAGCCGGTCGAGATTGATCTCGGCGAACTCCACGCGGAAGATGTTGTTGAAGCCGCGCTTGGGCAGACGGCGATGCATCGGCATCTGGCCGCCTTCGAAACCCTTGATGCGCACGCCCGAACGCGCGGTCTGGCCCTTGCCGCCGCGGCCGGACTGCTTGCCCTTGCCCGAACCGATGCCGCGGCCGACGCGCATACGCTTCTTGCGCGAGCCGGCGTTGTCGGCGATATCGCTGAGCTTCATCGCCCTTCTCCTTGTGTCTTGCGCACGATCTTCACCGAAAATCGGGATCGCGCGCCGTTTCTTACTTCTCGTCGACGATGCGGACGAGATGGTGAACCTTCTCGATCATGCCGCGGACAGCCGGGGTGTCCGGCAGTTCGCTGGTGCGGCCGATCTTGTTGAGCTTGAGCCCGATCAGCGTCGAACGCTGCGAGTGATGGCGGCGGATCGCGCTGCCGGTCTGCTCGAGCTTGATCGTCTTTGCGGCCTTGGCCATGGGAGTCTACTCCGAAAAGCTTCCGTTAGTCGGCAGCCGCCTCGGCGTCGCCGCCGATACGGCGGGACTGGAGGGTGGATACCTTGATGTTGCGGCGGGCAGCGACCGAGCGCGGCGAATCCTGATGCTTCAGCGCGTCGAAGGTCGCGCGAACCATGTTGTACGGGTTCGACGAGCCGATCGACTTCGCCACCACGTCCTGGACGCCGAGCGTCTCGAACACGGCGCGCATCGGACCACCGGCGATGATGCCGGTACCGGCCGGGGCGGCACGCAGGTAGACACGGCCCGCGCCGTGACGGCCGGCGATGTCGTGATGGAGCGTACGGCCCTCGCGCAGCGACACGCGGGTCAGGTTGCGCTTGGCGGATTCGGTCGCCTTGCGGATCGCCTCGGGCACTTCGCGCGCCTTGCCGTGACCGAAGCCGGCGCGGCCCTTCTGATCGCCGATTACGACCAGCGCTGCGAAACCGAAGCGCTTGCCGCCCTTGACGACCTTGGCCACGCGATTGATGTGTACGAGCTTGTCGACGAACTCGCTGTCGCGCTCCTCGCGCTCCCTGCGTTCACGTCCGCCGCCGCGTTGATCGCGTCCACCACGTTGTTCGCGTTCTGCCATTTTTCTAATCCTTCAGAGGCTTACGCCTCAATCCTCAAATTCTGTTAGAAGCTCAGCCCACTCTCACGCGCTGCATCGGCAAGAGCCTTGACGCGCCCGTGATAGAGATAGCTGCCGCGATCGAACACGACTTCCTTGACGCCCTTCTCGGCAGCGCGCTCGGCCAGCAGCTTGCCGACCGCCTTCGCCGCATCGATGTCGGCGCCGGTCTTGCCGCCGTCGCGCATCGACTTCTCGAGCGAGGAGGCGGAGGCCAGCGTCTCGCCCTTCAGGTCGTCGATGACCTGGGCGTAGATGTGCTTGGACGAGCGGAACACCGACAGACGCGGGCGGCCGCCACCGGAGCGGCGCAGCTTCAGCCGCACACTCCGCTTGCGCCGGGCATTCGTAACCTTGGCTTTGGACATGACCGGCTCCGTTACTTCTTCTTGCCTTCCTTGCGGAAGATGAATTCGCCAACATACTTCACGCCCTTGCCCTTGTAGGGCTCCGGCGGGCGATAGGCGCGGATCTCGGCCGCAACCTGGCCGACGCGCTGGATGTCGCTGCCGGTCACCGTGATCTCGGTCGGCTTCGGCACTGCGATCGTGATCCCTTCCGGGATCGGATAGATCACGTCGTGGCTGTAGCCGAGCGCGAGCTGCAGGTTCTTGCCCTGCATCGCAGCGCGGTAGCCGACGCCGGTGATCTCGAGCTTCTTCTCGAAGCCCTTGGTGACGCCTTCGACCAGATTCGCGACCTGGGCGCGAGCGGTGCCGTACAGCGCCCGCGCGCGGTTCGTCTCGGCCCGCGGCTTGACCTTGATCTGGCCGCTCTCGAGCTTCACCTCGACGTCGTCATGAACGACGAACTGAAGCTGGCCCTTCGGCCCCTTCATCTTGACGGTCTGCCCATCGACGGTCGCGGTCACACCCGACGGAACCGCCACAGGCCTTTTGCCAACACGTGACATGGATCAAAAATCCTTCTCAGAACACCGTGAAGAGGACTTCGCCGCCCACATTCGCGTCGCGCGCGCTGTGGTCGGCCATGATCCCCTTCGGCGTCGACAACACCGAAATGCCGAGCCCGTTGTTGACCCGCGGCAGGTTCTTCACCGAGGCGTAGACACGACGCCCGGGCTTGGAAACACGTTCGATCTCGCGGATGACGGGCTCGCCGTCGAAATATTTCAGCTCGATCTCGATCTCGCTGCGGCCCGAGGAGTGCTCGAGCGTGGCGTAACCGCGGATGTAGCCCTCGGACTTGAGGACCTCGAGCACGTTCTCGCGCATCTTCGAGCCAGGCGTGGAGACCTTGGTCTTCGAGCGCATCTGCGCGTTGCGGATACGGGTGATCAGATCGCTGATTGGATCGTGCGTAGACATCTAAACGACCCTCCTTACCAGCTCGACTTCACGAGGCCCGGGACCATGCCCTTGGAGCCAAGGTCGCGCAGCGCGATACGGGACAGCTTGTTCTTGCGATAGTTCGAGCGCGGGCGGCCCGACAGCTCGCAACGCAGGCGGATGCGGGTCGCCGACGAATTGCGCGGCATCTCCGCGAGCTTCAGGGTAGCGGCGAACCGCTCTTCCATCGGCAGCGTCTTGTCGGCGATGATCGCCTTCAACCGCTCGCGCTTCGGGGCGGCGTTCTTCACCATCCGCTTGCGCCGGTTGTTCTTCTCGACTGAACTCTTCTTTGCCATGCTTGGCTCCTGGGTATCCGCGTTTGAGAGGCTTTAAGTCAGCGTCTCACTGCCGGAACGGGAAATTGAAAGCGGTCAACAAGGCCCTCGCCTCTTCGTCGGTCTTGGCCGTGGTGCAGACGGTGATGTCCATACCGCGGGCTTCCGTGACCTTGTCGAAGTCGATCTCGGGGAAAATGATGTGTTCCTTGATGCCGAGCGAGTAGTTGCCGCGGCCGTCGAAGCTCTTCGGGTTCAGGCCGCGGAAGTCGCGGACGCGCGGCAACGCCACCGTCACCAGGCGATCGATGAACTCGTACATGTGGGTCTTGCGCAGCGTGACCTTGCAGCCGATCGGCTGGTTTTCACGCAGCTTGAAGGTCGCGATCGCGATACGCGAGTAGGTCACGATCGCCTTCTGGCCGGCGATCTGGGTCAACTCGGCGGCGGCGGTCTCGGCCTTCTTGCGGTCGTTGACGCTGTCGCCAACGCCCATGTTCAGCACGACCTTGTCCAGGCGCGGAACCTGCATCACGTTCTCATAACCGAACTTCTCGGTCATGGCCGTGCGGATCTTCGCGTCGTATTCCGCGCGCAGGCGCGGGGTGTAAGCGGCCTCAGCCATCGATCTCAGCTCCCGAGCTCTTGGCGATGCGGACCTTCTTGCCGTCCGCCAGAATCTTGAATCCGACGCGGGTCGGCTTTCCGTCCTTGCCGACATACGCGATGTTGGACAGTTGGATCGGCGACTCCTTCGAGATGATGCCGCCCTCCTGGGCCTGCGTCTGCTTCTGGTGACGCTTGACCATGTTGATGCCGCGCACGAGCGCGGTGCCGGCGTCGGGGCGAACCTCGAACACCTCGCCGGTGCGACCCTTGTCGCGGCCGGTCAGCACGACGACCTTGTCGCCCTTGCGGATCTTCGCAGCCATCACAGCACCTCCGGCGCGAGCGAAATGATCTTCATGTGGTTCTTGGCGCGCAGCTCGCGCGGCACGGGCCCGAAGATACGGGTGCCGACCGGCTCGGCCTGGTTGTTGATCAGGACGGCGGCGTTGCGGTCGAAGCGGATGACCGAACCGTCGGCGCGGCGGATGTCCTTGCGGACGCGCACCACGACGGCCTTCATCACGTCGCCCTTCTTCACCTTGCCACGCGGAATGGCTTCCTTGATCGAGACGACGATGATGTCGCCGATCGTGGCGTAGCGGCGCTTCGATCCCCCGAGCACCTTGATACACATGACACGGCGTGCGCCAGAATTGTCGGCCACGTCGAGGTTGGTCTGCATCTGAATCATTGATGCACCTCGTCCTCTTTCTAATGCGCCAGCCCAGCCGGCGCTCAACATTTCCCTGAAGTCAGCCGGCTAAAGCCAACAGATCAGGCGCTTTTCTTGTGCTCGCCCCGGATCACGACCCAGCGCTTCAACTTCGAAATCGGCTTCGATTCCTCGATCCACACCACATCGCCCGGCTTGAACTGGTTGCTCTCGTCGTGCGCGTGATAGTTCTTCGAACGGCGGATCGTCTTCTTGTAGATCGGGTGCGTGAAGCGGCGATCGACGCGCACCACGATGGTCTTGGCTTGCTTGTCGCTGACGACCACGCCCTGCAAAGTACGTTTCGGCATCTTCGTAAGCCTCTTACTTCTTCTTCGCGCGCGTCTGCGCGGCGACGGTCTTGATCCGGGCGATGTCACGGCGGGCCTCGCGCAGGCGCGAGGTGTTCTCGAGCTGCCCGGTGGCGCGCTGGAAGCGCAGGTTGAAGCGCTCCTTCTTCAGGTTCAGGATGGCGTCATCCTGCTGGTCGGGGCTCATCGCGCGGATATCTTCGATCTTCATCTGGGCCATGGCCATTACTCCGCAATGCGCTCGACGAAGCGCGTCTTGATCGGCAGCTTGGCCGCCGCCAGGGTCAGCGCCTCACGTGCGGTCTGGGTGTTGACGCCGTCGATCTCGAACAGCACCCGGCCCGGCTTGACGCGCGCGACCCACAACTCCGGCGAACCCTTGCCGGAGCCCATGCGGACTTCGGCCGGCTTCTTCGAGACCGGAAGATCGGGGAACACCCGGATCCAGACACGACCAGCGCGCTTCATGTGGCGGGTCAACGCGCGGCGGGCGGCTTCGATCTGGCGCGCGGTGACGCGCTCAGGCTCAGTCGCCTTCAGGCCGTACTGGCCGAAGGCCAACGTCGCGCCCGAAGACGCAACGCCGTGGATGCGGCCCTTATGCGCCTTCCGGAACTTCGTTTTCTTAGGTTGCATCATGGCTTTAAGCCCTCAAATTCCTGTGCGGCTTTAGGCTGCGGCCGTGTCGCGGCGCTGACGGCCACCACGATCACTGCTGCCGCCGGTCTCGCCTTCGGCCATTCTCTTGTCCTGGGCCATCGGATCGTGCTCGAGGATCTCGCCCTTGAAGATCCAGACCTTGACGCCGCAAGTGCCGAAGGTCGTGAACGCGGTCGCAACGCCGTAGTCGATGTCGGCGCGCAGGGTATGCAGCGGCACGCGACCTTCGCGGTACCACTCCATGCGCGCGATTTCCGCACCGCCCAGACGACCCGAGCAGTTGATGCGGATGCCTTCCGCGCCGAGGCGCATCGCCGACTGAACGGCGCGCTTCATGGCACGGCGGAACGCCACGCGGCGCTCGAGCTGCTGCGCGATCGACTCGGCCACCAGCGTCGCATCGAGCTCCGGCTTGCGGATCTCGACGATGTTGATGACGACGTCGGACGAGGTGATGTCCGCGACCCGCTTGCGCAGCTTGTCGATGTCGGCGCCCTTCTTGCCGATCACCACGCCCGGACGGGCCGAGTGGATGGTGACACGGCACTTCTTGTGCGGACGCTCGATCACAATGCGGGCGACGGCCGCCTGCTTGAGCTCCTTGTGCAGGATCTCGCGGATCTTGACGTCCTCGTGCAGCAGCTTGCCGTATTCCTGCTTGCCGGCGAACCAGCGGGAATCCCAGGTCCGGTTGATGCCGAGGCGCAGACCGATCGGATTGATCTTTTGACCCATCGTGTTCTCCTGCGCCTTAAGCGGCTGCTTCGGCTTCGACCTGACGAACGATGATCGTCAGCTGCGAAAATGGTTTGTAGACACGGCCCGAACGGCCACGGCCGCGGGCGGCGAAGCGCTTCATCACGAGGCCGTTGCCGACGAAGGCCTGCGCCACGACGAGGTCATCGACGTCGAGGTCGTGATTGTTCTCGGCATTGGCGATAGCCGATTCCAGGCACTTCTTCACGTCGACCGCGATCCGCTTGCGCGAAAACTGCAGGTCGGCGAGCGCGGCAGACGCTTTCCGGCCGCGAATGAGCTGGGCGACCAGGTTGAGCTTCTGCGGGCTCACCCGCAGCATCCGGGCGACCGCCTTGGCCTCGTTGTCCGCGAGGCTCCGTTCGCGCTTAGGTTTGCTCATCGTTTAATCCTCAAGCCTTCTTGGCTTTCTTGTCGCCGGAGTGGCCATGGAAGGTCCGGGTCGGCGAGAACTCGCCGAACTTGTGACCGACCATTTCCTCGTTGACCGCCACCGGCACGTGCTTCTGACCGTTGTAGACGCCGAAGGTCAGACCGACGAACTGCGGCAGGATCGTCGAGCGACGGCTCCAGATCTTGATGACGTCGTGACGGCCGGACGCGCGCGCGGCATCTGCCTTCTTGAGCAGAGAACCCTCGACGAACGGGCCTTTCCAGACTGAACGAACCATGTCCGGCGTTCCTTACTTCTTCCGCTTATGGCGGCTTAGGAGAATGAATTTGTTAGTCGACTTGTTGGTGCGGGTCTTCTTGCCCTTGGTCGGCTTGCCCCACGGGGTGACCGGGTGGCGACCGCCCGAGGTACGACCTTCACCACCGCCGTGCGGATGGTCGATCGGGTTCATCGAAACGCCGCGGTTATGCGGCTTGCGGCCCAGCCAACGGTTGCGGCCGGCCTTGCCGATCGAGGTGTTCATATGATCCGGGTTCGACACAGCGCCGATCGTGCCGCGGCAACGGCCGTGCACCAGGCGCTGCTCGCCCGAGTTCAGGCGGATGATCACGTAGTCCTGATCGCGACCGACAAGCTGGGCGTAGGTGCCCGCGGAACGAGCGAGCTGGCCGCCCTTCCCGATCTTGACCTCGATGTTGTGGATGATCGTGCCGACCGGCATGTTGCCCAGCGGCATGACGTTACCCGGCTTCACGTCGACATAGTTGCCGGCGATGATGGTGTCACCCACGGCCAGGCGCTGCGGCGCCAGGATGTAGGCCTGCTCGCCGTCCTGATACTTGATCAGGGCGATGAAGCCGGTGCGGTTCGGATCGTATTCGAGCCGCTCGACGGTCGCGGGGACGTCGACCTTCTCGCGCTTGAAATCCACGGCGCGCAGCGTCTTCTTGTGACCGCCGCCACGGAAACGCACGGTGATGCGACCAGTGTTGTTGCGGCCGCCCGACGAGTGCTTGCCCTCGGTGAGCGCCTTGACCGGCTTGCCCTTGTAGAGGGCCGAACGATCGACCATGACCAGCTGGCGCTGGCCCGGCGTCGTGGGATTGAATTTCTTCAGTGCCATCGTCGTACGACCTTACAGACCGGTGGTGACGTCGATCCGGTGGCCCTCTTCGAGGGTCACGATCGCGCGCTTGGTGTTCGACTGCGAACCGAGATTGCCGCGGAAGGCCTTGACCTTGCCCTTGCGGACCAGCGTGTTGACGCTCTTGACCTTGACGTCGAACAGCTTCTCGATCGCTTCCTTGATCTGCGGCTTGGTCGCCTTCGCGGCCACCTTGAACAGCACCTTGTTGTGCTCCGAGGCGATCGTCGCCTTTTCGGTCACGACCGGCGACAGGATCACGTCGTAATGGCGAGGCTCGATGTTCTTCGTCATTTGAAGCGCGCCTCCAGCGCATCGATGGCAGCCTTGGTCAGAACGAGCTTCTGACGGCGCAGGATGTCATAGACGTTGATGCCCTGGATCGGCAGCACGTCCATGTTCGGGATGTTGCGGGCCGCGGCGGCAAAACCGTTGTTGAGCTCGGCGCCGTCGATGATCAGCGCATTGGTGAGCCCCAGGCCCGAGAAGTGACCGAGCAGCGCCTTGGTCTTGGCGGCTTCCAGCGCGGCCTTCTCGATCACGACGAGATCGCCGTCCTTGGCCTTGGCCGAGAGCGCATGCTTCAGCGCGAGGGCGCGGACCTTCTTCGGCAGGTCGGTGGCGTGCGAACGCACCACCGGACCGAAGGCGCGGCCACCGCCACGGAACTGCGGCACGCGGGCCGAGCCGTGACGAGCACCGCCGGTGCCCTTCTGCTTGTACATCTTCTTGCCGGTACGCCAGATCTCGGCGCGGCCCTTGGCCTTGTGCGTGCCGGCCTGGCGCTTGTTGAGCTGCCACTGCACACAGCGTGCGATGATGTCCTCGCGCGGCTCGAGACCGAAAATGGCGTCGGAAAGCTGGACCGAGCCGGCTTCCTTACCTTCGAGGGTGGTGACCTTCAATTCCATCTCACGCCTCCTGCGCAGCCGGAGCGGCTTCCGCGTCGCCAGCAACCTTGAACTTGCCGGGCTTCGGAGCTTCCTTCGGCAGCGGCTTCTTGACGGCGTCGCGCACGCGGATCCAGCCGCCCTTGGAGCCGGGAACGGCGCCTTCGACGAGGATCAGGCCGCGCTCGACATCGGTCTGGACGACGCGAAGGTTGAGCGTGGTGATGCGATCGACACCCATGTGGCCGGGCATCTTCTTGTTCTTCCAGGTCTTGCCGGGGTCCTGACGGCCACCGGTCGAACCGATCGAGCGGTGCGAGATCGACACACCGTGCGTGGCGCGCAAACCGCCGAAGTTCCAGCGCTTCATGCCGCCGGCGAAGCCCTTACCGACCGAGGTGCCGGTGACATCGACGAACTGGCCGACGACGAAGTGGTCGGCCTGGATCTCGGCGCCGACCGGGATCATCGCGTCCTGGGAAACGCGGAATTCCTCGACCCGGCGCTTCGGCTCGACCTTGGCGACCGCGAACTGGCCGCGCTCTGCCTTGGGCATGTAAACGGTCTTGCGGCTGCCAGAACCAAGCTGGAGCGCGACGTAACCGTTCTTCTCTTCGGTGCGGTGGCCTACGACCTGGCAATTGCCGAGCTTCAGCACGGTCACGGGGATATGTTCGCCGGCCTCCGTAAAGACCCGCGTCATCCCGACCTTTTGTGCGATCACTCCGGAGCGCATCGGCTTGCTTCCTGTTCTTTCTGTCCTTGCGGACTAGCTAATCTTCGTTGTGGGCAAGACCCGGTCCGAGAACCGGTGCCCACTTCTCGGGGTCTTGCTCAGAGCTTGATCTCGACGTCGACACCGGCGGCCAGATCGAGCTTCATCAAAGCATCGACGGTCTGCGGGGTCGGATCGACGATGTCGAGCAGACGCTTGTGAGTGCGCATCTCGAACTGTTCGCGGCTCTTCTTGTCGACGTGGGGCGAACGGTTGACGGTGAACTTCTCGATGCGGGTGGGCAGCGGAATGGGTCCGCGGACCTGCGCGCCGGTGCGCTTCGCCGTGTTCACGATCTCGCGGGTCGACGTATCGAGGATACGATGGTCGAACGCCTTGAGACGGATACGAATGTTTTGGCCGTTCATTGCCGAATCTTTCTTAGTGAGTGGCGAGTAGCGAATAGCGAATAGAAACTATTCGCCACTCGCCATTCCCTATTCGCGTTGTTACTCGATGATCGAGGCGACGACGCCGGCGCCGACGGTGCGGCCGCCTTCGCGGATCGCGAAGCGGAGCTTCTCTTCCATCGCGATCGGCACGATCAGGTGCACTTCCATCGCGATGTTGTCGCCCGGCATCACCATCTCGGTGCCTTCCGGCAGGTGCACGACACCGGTCACGTCGGTGGTGCGGAAGTAGAACTGCGGACGGTAGTTGGTGAAGAACGGGGTGTGGCGACCGCCCTCTTCCTTGGTGAGGATGTAGGCTTCCGCCTTGAACTTGGTGTGCGGCTTGACCGAACCGGGCTTGGCCAGAACCTGGCCGCGCTCGACGTCCTCGCGCTTGGTGCCGCGGAGCAGAGCGCCGATGTTGTCGCCGGCCTGGCCCTGATCGAGCAGCTTGCGGAACATTTCGACGCCGGTGACGGTCGTCTTCTGGGTCGCACGCAGACCGACGATCTCGATTTCCTCGCCGACCTTGACGACGCCGCGCTCGACACGACCGGTCACCACGGTGCCGCGGCCCGAGATCGAGAACACGTCTTCAACCGGCATCAGGAACGGCTGGTCGATCGGACGCTCCGGCTGCGGGATGTACTCGTCGACGTTCTTCATCAGCTCGAGGATGGCGTCGTGGCCGAGCTTCTTGTCCGAATCTTCGAGAGCGGCCAGCGCCGAACCCTTGATGATCGGGATCTTGTCGCCGGGGAATTCGTACTTCGAGAGCAGTTCGCGGACTTCGAGCTCGACGAGCTCGAGCAGCTCCGGGTCGTCGACCATGTCGCACTTGTTGAGGAACACGACCAGCGCGGGCACGCCGACCTGGCGGGCGAGCAGGATGTGCTCGCGGGTCTGCGGCATCGGGCCGTCAGCGGCCGACACGACCAGGATCGCGCCGTCCATCTGCGCGGCGCCGGTGATCATGTTCTTCACGTAGTCGGCGTGGCCGGGGCAGTCGACGTGGGCGTAGTGGCGGTTCGGCGTCTCGTACTCGACGTGCGCGGTCGAGATGGTGATGCCGCGCGCCTTCTCTTCCGGCGCCTTGTCGATCTGGTCGTACGCGGTGAACGTCGCGCCGCCGGCTTCGGCGAGAACCTTGGTGATCGCCGCGGTCAGCGACGTCTTGCCATGGTCGACGTGACCGATGGTGCCGATGTTGCAGTGCGGCTTGTTACGTTCAAACTTTGCTTTGGCCATTTGACTCTCCGTTCAATCGTCAGCTTGAGACCGACGACAATCAGGCAAACTTCTTCTGGACTTCTGCCGACACGTTGGCCGGCGCTTCTGCGTAGTGGTCGAACTGCATGGTGAAGGTCGCGCGACCCTGGCTCATCGAGCGCAGGTTGTTCACGTAACCGAACATGTTCATGAGCGGCACCATCGCGTTGATGACGTTGGCGTTGCCGCGCATGTCCTGGCCCTGGATCTGACCGCGCCGGGAATTCAGGTCGCCGATGACCGAACCGGTGTAGTCTTCCGGGGTCACCACTTCGACCTTCATGATCGGCTCGAGCAGGACGGACTTGCCCTTCTGCAGCGCTTCGCGGAATGCCGCGCGCGATGCGATTTCGAAGGCGAGCGCCGACGAGTCGACGTCGTGATACTTGCCGTCGACGAGCTGAACCTTGACGTCGACCACGGGGAAGCCCGCGACCACGCCAGAGCTCATCACGCTGTTGAGGCCCTTTTCAACGCCGGGGATGTATTCCTTCGGAACCGCACCGCCGACGATCTTGGACTCGAACTCGTAGCCCTTGCCGGGCTCGTTCGGCTCAACCACGATCGACACTTCCGCGAACTGACCGGTACCGCCGGTCTGCTTCTTGTGGGTGTACTTGACCTCGGCCTTCTTGGTGACGCGCTCACGGAACGCAACCTGCGGCGCGCCGATGTTGGCGTCGACCTTGTAGGTGCGCTTGAGGATGTCGACCTTGATGTCGAGATGGAGTTCGCCCATGCCCTTGAGGATGGTCTGGCCGGACTCCTGGTCGGTCGACACGCGGAAGGACGGATCCTCCGCGGCGAGCTTCGCCAGCGCCACGCCCAGCTTTTCCTGGTCGGCCTTCGACTTCGGTTCGATCGCGATCTCGATGACCGGCTCGGGGAATTCCATCTTCTCCAGGATCACCTGCTTGTCGGGATCGCACAGCGTGTCACCGGTGCGCGCTTCCTTCAGGCCGGCCAGCGCGACGATGTCGCCGGCATAGGCTTCCTTGATGTCTTCGCGGTTGTTCGCATGCATCAACAGCATGCGGCCGATGCGCTCCTTCTTCTCGCGCGTCGAGTTGACGACGCCGGTGCCGCTCTGGAGAACACCGGAGTAGATGCGGCAGAAGGTGATGGTGCCGACGAACGGGTCGTCCATGATCTTGAACGCGAGCAGCGCGAGCGGCTCCTTGTCGTCCGCCTTGCGCACGACCTCGTTGCCAGCATCGTCGGTACCCTTGATCGCGGGCACGTCGATCGGCGACGGCAGATAGTCGACGACGGCGTCGAGCAGCGGCTGCACACCCTTGTTCTTGAAGGCCGACCCGCACAGCACCGGATAGAACGCGCCGGTCAGCACCGCCTTGCGGAGCAGACGCTTCAGGGTCGCCTCGTCCGGCTCCTTGCCGTCGAGATAGGCAGCCATGGCGTCGTCGTCGAGCTCGACGGCGGCTTCCACCATCTTCTCGCGGTATTCCTTGGCCTGGTCGACCATGTCTTCCGGAATGTCCACGTAGTCGAACTTCGCGCCGAGCGATTCATCGTTCCAGATGATGCCCTGCATCTTCACGAGGTCGACGAGACCCTTGAAGTTGTTCTCGGCACCGATCGGAAGCTGGATCGCAATCGGCTTGGCGCCGAGACGATCGACGATGTCAGCCAGACACTTGAAGAAGTCGGCGCCGGTCTTGTCCATCTTGTTGGCGAAGACGATGCGCGGAACCTTGTACTTGTCGCCCTGGCGCCAGACGGTCTCGGTCTGGGGTTCGACGCCCTGGTTCGAGTCGAGCACGCAGACGGCGCCGTCGAGCACGCGCAGCGAACGCTCGACTTCGATGGTGAAGTCGACGTGGCCGGGAGTGTCGATGATGTTCAGGCGCTTGCCGTTCCAGAACGCGGTGGTCGCAGCCGAGGTGATCGTGATGCCACGCTCCTGCTCCTGCTCCATCCAGTCCATCGTCGCGGCACCTTCGTGCACTTCGCCGATCTTGTGGCTCTTGCCGGTGTAATAGAGGATGCGCTCGGTGGTCGTGGTCTTGCCGGCATCGATATGCGCCATGATACCGAAATTGCGGTAGTTCTCTATGGCATGAACGCGAGGCATGGGCTGTTCCTTAGATTCCGTGTGTCGCCGTTACCAGCGATAGTGCGAGAAGGCGCGGTTGGCTTCCGCCATCCGGTGCACATCTTCGCGCTTCTTGACGGCGTTGCCGCGGTTGTTCGAGGCGTCCAGCAGCTCAGCCGAGAGCCGCTCAGTCATCGTCTTCTCGTTGCGCTCGCGCGCGGCCGAGATCAGCCAGCGGATGCCCAGCGCCTGGCGGCGGGTCGAGCGAACTTCGACCGGAACCTGGTAGGTCGCGCCGCCGACGCGGCGGGAGCGAACCTCGATCGTCGGCATGACGTTCTCGAGCGCCTGCTCGAACACGCCGAGCGGGTTCTGCTTGGT
Organism: Bradyrhizobium sp. 1(2017); assembly: GCF_011602485.2. Lineage (NCBI taxonomy): Bacteria > Pseudomonadati > Pseudomonadota > Alphaproteobacteria > Hyphomicrobiales > Nitrobacteraceae > Bradyrhizobium > Bradyrhizobium sp. 1(2017). The sequence continues at coordinate 5,003,546 of NZ_CP050022.2, forward strand.
CTTGGATTCGATGATACCGAACGCACCGTAGACAATGCCTTCGGCGACCGACTTCTTGCCGGCGTACATCACCGAGTTCATGAACTTCGTGACGATGATGTTCCCGAACTTCGGATCCGGGAGAACTTCGCGCTTTTCCGCTGAGTGGCGACGAGACATAGGCTTGGTTCCCGCTTACTTCGGACGCTTCGCGCCGTACTTCGAACGACGCTGCTTACGGTTCTTGACGCCCTGGGTATCCAGAACGCCGCGGAGGATGTGGTAGCGCACGCCCGGCAAGTCCTTGACGCGACCGCCGCGGATCATGACCACCGAGTGCTCCTGGAGGTTATGGCCCTCGCCGGGGATGTAGCCGATCACCTCGAAGCCGTTGGTCAGGCGCACCTTGGCGACCTTACGAAGCGCCGAGTTCGGCTTCTTCGGGGTCGTGGTGTAGACGCGGGTGCAAACACCACGCTTCTGAGGCGACTGCTGCAGCGCCGGCACCTTCTTGCGCGACTTCTGCACTTCCCGCGGTTGAGCGATCAGCTGGTTGATCGTCGGCATCCTGGCCTTACCCTTTGTTCTGCCGCGGCCCCTTCCGGGTCCGCTGTCTTGCCGCGGCCCGTTGCCGGGACCGCAATTTTTTTCGAGCCACCCGCCCGACTGGGCCGCCTCGCGCGGATCAATCCGCACAAAGCGAAATTGCGCCAACCGCTCCATCAACGAGCGGAAAGCGCTTCGACGCCACAGAGGACCGCAGTATTGAGACCGATCAGCGTAATGCCGCGGTCCGCGCACTGAGGTCATGCATCCGAGTTCGATCTCAAGAGAACGTGCTCAAGAGAACTAAAATCGCACTGGCATTGCCTAGCTATGATCGACAGCGTTTGAGCGGCATTCGTCGAGGTTGGTGCCCGCCTTGCGACCCCTTGCGGATCTAGTCCTTGGGGATCAAACGGGTGGCCCGTTCCGACGTTGGCGATGCTCACCGCCTGTCGTTAAGTGAGGCGCTTTCTATAAGTGAGAATCGGTCAAGTCAAGGTGAAACGACAGTCACAAAGCGCTTCTGGCGCCTGTCGAAATCGCTGTTTCCCACCCTCGCCGCGCCTTCCCATATGGGTGCAGAACGCCGCTTGCGCCAGCTTCAAGGCAATTTTTATCCGGGTTAAATATACTTTTACTTCGAAAACCTTGGCGGTTGTCTGGCCGATGCACGAATCCGCGGCCTGCGTGGACCTCCAAGAGCGACGATACCGGTCTCGCGGGTATCGCTGCGGCGGCGCTGACCGATCTATGGACGGCCGCCCCGGTCCTCCAAAGGGTCAAAAAAATCCGCCTTCGGCGCGGCCGAGGTCTCACACCCCAGGAATTACCGCATCCTTGGGAGGCAAAGAATCGGGACGAAGCATTCCCGCCGGCGCCTGACGTTTCCGCTCAATCCTCGTCCTCGCCTTCCTCGTCTTCATCGAGGTCGTCTTCATCCTCGTCGTCATCGTCGCGGTCGTCCGCGTGAGCCACAGCGCCATGCGGCTGGTGAATCTGATCATTCCATAGCTTGCGATAGGTGCCGTTCCGGGCAAGCAGCTCGGCATGGGAGCCGCGCTCGATCGCCCGGCCCCCCGAAATCACGATGATCTCGTCCATCTCGACCACCGAGGTCAGGCGATGGGTCGACCAGATCATGGTGCGGCCCTTGGCAACCTTCAGCAGGGTACGGTTGATCGCGGCTTCCGTGGTCTGGTCGAGCGCCGAGGTGGCTTCGTCCAGCAGCAGCACGGACGGGTTACGGATGATCGCGCGCGCGATCGCGATACGCTGACGCTGGCCGCCCGAGAGCGTGTCGCCGCGCTCGCCGACCGGCGTATCGTATCGCTGCGGAAGGCTCATGATGTAGCGGTGGATCTCGGCCTTCTTGGCGGCCTCCTCCACCTCTTCGTCACTCGCCGCCTCCTTGCCGAGCCGGATGTTCTCGCGGATCGACATGTTGAACAGCATGTTCTCCTGAAACACCACCGCCATGCTCTGGCGCAGCGAATCGAGCGTCACCTTGCGGACGTCGACGCCATCGATGGTGACCCGGCCTTCGTCGGGCACGTAGAGCCGCAAGATGAGATTGAGCAGCGTGCTCTTCCCGGAGCCCGAAGGGCCGACGATGGCGATGCGCTTGCCGGCGTTGAGCTTGAGGCTGAGATTGTCCAGCACCGGCGTCTGGCTGCCCTCGTACTGAAACGTCACGCGGTCGAAGGTGATGTCGTTGGTGATGCGCGGCAGGTCGGGCGCACCGGGCCGATCGGCAGCGCGCGTCGGTACATCCAGCAGTTCCTGGATGTGCCGGATCGCGGCGGCCGAGGAAATCGACACCGGAATGAAATGCATCACATGGGCGATGTTGTAGGAGACCTCCCAGAACGCGCTCTCGAAGGTGACGAAGGTACCGATGGTGATCCGGCCCGTTGTTGCCAGATAGGCGCCGATCGCGAGCACCACGAGGTGCAGGAGGAGAACCGATATGGTGACCGTGCGCTCCACCATGGTCGAGAGGAAGGTGGCCGAGGCGATCCTGTTGCGGGTCTCGTCGTTGCGGAAGCGGAAGAAGCCGAACATCTTGCGCTGCAGGCTGAACGCCTTGATCACGGCCTGCGCCGCCACGTTCTCCTGCACCATGCCGAGCAGCGCGCTCTCGTTCTGCTTCTGCTCGTAATTGGCCTGCACGGCCTTCGGGGTGAGGATGCGCGGCCCGATCAGCGTGATCGGAAACACCAGCAGAGCGACCACGGCGAGCTGCCAGTTCAGGAACAGCATCAGGATGATGCCGGCGATCAATTCCAGGAACGGCAGCGCCGCGCTGTTGACAAAGGTCTTGACCGAGCCTTCGACGGCCGAGAGGTCGACCGAGAAGCGCGACAGGATCTCGCCGCGCTTGGTGCGGCCGAAATAGGCCGCCGGCAGGTCCTGGACGTGAACGAACAGGCGCGTACGGATGTCCGAGATGATGCAGGCAGCCAGCCGCGCATCCCATCGCTCGTACCAGATCGCGACGATCGAGGTGAAGATGCCGGCGACGGCGAGCACGCCGAGGATCTTGTAGAGCGCCTGGAAGTCCTCCTCGCCGAGCGCGTCGTCGATCAGGTACTTCAGGCTGAGCGGCATGATGACGTTGAACAGCGTCTCGACGAAGACGCCGAACGCCACGTAGGACAGCATCCGTTTGTAATTGGTCAGATAGGGCCTGACGAAGCCGACGATGGTGGCGAGCGCCCCGGCAGCCTCGCGCGCGGTGAAGACGACGAGGTCCTCGTCCTCATCGTCGTCATCGAGCTCGTCCTCACCCTCGCCCTCGTCCTCGTCCTCCTCGTCGTTTTCGAGGTCCGGCCTGGCGGCGGCGAGCTTGTCGTCGAGCTCGGCCGCCTCTTCCGCGGCAAGCTTCTGTTTGTCGGGCGGGAGGGGCTTGGACGCCATGAAACCAATCGATGCTGACGGCCGACATGACCGCAGAGAAAGCAGGAATAGCGTCAACCGCTATTGCACCGATTCTATGCGATCAAGATGAATTCGGCAAAGCAATTGGCAAAACAGCCGGGCCCCACGGCCCAGCTAGTCATCGTCCTCGACCTTGTCGAAGAAGGAATAGCGCAAGCTGTCGGCGTCGGCGTACCACTGGCCCGGCCCCTTGTTGGCGGCGAGCGTCGCCTCCCAGAGCGCATCGGTGCAGTCCTTGCGATGCATCGACAGATCGAAGCCGTTGCCGAAAAACAGTTCGGACCATTCCCACCAGGTGCCGAGCTTCTTGACCCCGCGCAGCAGGTCGTAGCGGTCGATCACCACTGAAGCCATATCCGAGGTGATCGAGCCGAACACGAGACCGGACTTGACCACGCGGTTCAGCTCCCGGATCGCGCGGACCACCTGCTTGGGGGAAACGTGGCAGAGGCTGGTCTCGAACACGAAGTCGAACGAGGCGTCCTTGAACGGCATGTCGGTGATCGAACCGAGCTTGTTGTACTTCTTTAGCGCCTTCGGCGTCTTGGCGTGGATGGCGCGATTGTTCTCGATGCCCCATGCATCGATGCCGCGATCGCGCAGCGCACCGACCAACTCGCCGCTGGCGGAGCCCGCGACCAAGAGCTTGGCACCCTTCGCGTTGCCCCACACGATGCCGATCAGCCTGGTGAGATAATCGGGATCCGTGAAGTGGCGCCACGCCTGGTGGTAGGGACCGAGGCCGCGATAGTTCTCGAAAAACTCGCGATCGATCTTGTCCGAGAGCGGCTTGTCGTCCTGCGCACGCTCGCGGCGCAGACGCATCATCTCGGTCAGGATGATGTCGGTGGCCGCGTCCGAGGAGTCGAGCAGGCCATTGAGCGTCGAGTCGAACAGATAGTCGCCGACCACCACGATGCCGGGATGCTCCTTCGGCTCCGGCCGGTGATTGGTCATGACGTCGCGCACGGGCAGACCGCCGGGAATCGCGTTCACCGACGACAGCCAGCGGTGGATCTTGCCCTCCACGAAATGCGAACGCGCGTCGCCGAGCGAGGCCGGCAGCGACTTCAGCGCGGCGTCGATCAGCTCCTGGTCCGACAGATTGGCGAAGGCCAGCGCGTCGGAGCCGGGAATGAGCCAGTTCAAGACGCCGTGCTTGCCGACGTCGTGACGCGCGCCCTCGTTGTAGACGCAGCAGCCGCCAAAGGCCTCCGACATGAACCAGGCGCCGGGAATCTTCTCGCCCCAGAACGGACTGTCGAACAGGATCGAGACGCGCAAGTAGTGGGCCGGACGGTCGAAATAGGAGACGTGCTTGACCATCGACTTGCGCAGCTGCTCGCCTTCCCAGCCGACGGTGGTGAGCCACGAATGCGGCAGGCAGACCAGCACGAGATCGAAATCGCGTGTCTCGGGCCCCTTGCCGTTCATCATCTTGAGCTGGTAGCGGCCGGTCGGTGCCTTTCCGACGGTGAGCACGCGATGATTGAGCTGGACGTCGGCATTGACCTCCGACTGCAGGCACTCGATCAGCTGCTCGTTGCCGTTCTGGATGGAATAGAGGCCGATATAGCCGTCGACATCCATCAGATAATTCTTGAGCGCATTGAGGCCGTTGGTGTTGTGGCTCTCGGTCGCGATATCCGAGCGGGCCATCACCTTGAAGAAGCGCTTGGCCGTCTCGTCCTCGACCTCCTCGTCGAGCACCTGCTCGGCGGTCTTGTAAGCCCAGGGATTCTCGTTGTCGTGCGCGCCGACGCCCTCGTAATATTGGATCGGCGACATCATTTCGGCACAGCGCTTGCGGAACGTTTCGATCGCGGCCGCGGTCTTGGCGCCGTATCTGCGGCGCATGCCGGCGACATCGTTGAGGAGCTCGCCGCCGAACTGCACCTGCTCGGCGTCCATCGGAATGGTCTGGAGCCCGAAATGCTGGATCAGCTCGCGCAGCGGATCGGGACCGGTCATCGAGTAGTCGTAGATCTCGGCAACGCCGGCTTCATACATGGCCGGCGCCGAATCGAATTTGCGCGTGACGATCTTGCCGCCGAGCCGGTCGGACGCCTCGAAGATGGTGACGCGGCAGAGGTCGCCGAGCTTGCGCTTCAGATACCATGCGCTCATCAGCCCGCCGGGGCCGCCGCCTACGATTGCGAGATCAAGCATGTGAGTTCCGTGGTCTCCGGCCCTGCCCCCGTCACGGGACCACCGGTCTAAGTTCCCTTAGCAGAAGCGCTTTTGCGGCTGAAGGAAAGATGAACAAAGGTTGATCCTGCATCGCAGCAAGCAAACAAAGCAGCAAAAAGGCCGGCTTGCGCCGGCCTTTTCATTGTCCTCGGTATTCCTACGGATGAACCATCATTCCGCAGGCGGCAGCGCAGGAAGCTCCGCTTCCGGCGCGGGCGACACGACGGCCGCCTGCTTCTCGCGCTCGTCGAGGATCAGCTTGTCGCGCTTCATGGCGACTTCGCGGATCTTGGCCATGGAGGCGCCGGTGCCCGCCGGGATCAGCCGGCCGACGATGACGTTCTCCTTGAGGCCTTCGAGCGGATCGACCTTGCCGTTGACCGCCGCTTCCGTGAGGACGCGGGTGGTCTCCTGGAACGAGGCCGCCGAGAAGAACGAGCGGGTCTGGAGGCTCGCCTTGGTGATGCCGAGCAAAACCGGCGTTCCCGTGGCGGGCTTCTTGCCCTCTTCCTTGGCCTTCTCGTTCAGCGCATCGAACTCGATCTTGTCGACCTGCTCGCCCGAGATCATGTCCGTGTCGCCCTGGTCGGTGACTTCGACCTTCTGGAGCATCTGACGGACGATCACCTCGATGTGCTTGTCGTTGATGAGCACGCCCTGGAGCCGGTAGACCTCCTGGATCTCGTTGACCAGATAGGCCGCGAGCTCCTCGATGCCCTTGACCGCAAGGATGTCGTGCGGCGCCGGGTTGCCTTCGACGATGAAGTCGCCCTTTTCGACGACGTCGCCGTCCTGAAGGTGGATGTGCTTGCCCTTCGGGATCAGGTACTCGCGCGCCTCCTCGGTCTTGTCCATCGGCTCGATCGAGATACGACGCTTGTTCTTGTAGTCGCGCCCGAACCGGATGGTGCCCGCGATCTCGGCGATGATCGCCGCATCCTTCGGACGCCGGGCCTCGAACAGCTCCGCCACCCGCGGCAGACCGCCGGTGATGTCGCGCGTCTTGGCGCTTTCAGTCGAGACACGGGCGAGGATGTCACCCGGGTTGACCTTGGCTCCGACGTCGACCGAGAGAATGGCGTCGACCGACAGCATGTAGCGGGCATCGCCGCCACGAGGCAGCTTGAGCACCTTGCCGTCCTTGCCCTTGACCACGATGGCCGGACGCAGGTCCGAGCCGCCACGGGTCGAGCGCCAGTCGATGACCACGCGCTTGGCGATACCGGTCGCCTCGTCGAGCGTTTCCGAGATCGACTGCCCCTCGACCAGATCCTCGAAGCCGATCGTACCTTCGACTTCTGTGAGGAGCGGACGGGTGTAGGGATCCCACTCGACGATGCGCTGGCCGCGCTTGACCATGTCGCCTTCGTCGACGTGCAGGCGCGAGCCGTACTGGACGCGGTGCGTCGCACGCTCGGTGCCGTCGGCATCGACGATCGCCACGACCATGTTGCGCACCATCGCGATCAGGTGACCTTCGCTGTTGCGGGCGATGGCCTTGTTCCGGATCACGATCTTGCCGTCGAAATTGGCTTCGACGAAGGACTGCTCGTTGAGCTGCGCCGCACCGCCGATGTGGAAGGTGCGCATGGTGAGCTGGGTGCCCGGCTCGCCGATCGACTGCGCCGCGATGACGCCGACCGCTTCGCCGTGGTTGACCGGCGTGCCGCGGGCGAGGTCGCGGCCGTAGCACTTGCCGCAGATGCCGTTGACGAGTTCGCAGGTCAGCGCCGAGCGGATCTTCACCTCCTGCACGCCACCCTGCTGGATGGCGTCCAGATGGCTCTCTTCCATCAGCGTGTCGCGCTTGATGATCACCTTGCCCGAGCTGTCACGGATGTCTTCGCAGGCCGTGCGTCCCAGGATGCGCGAGCCGAGCGAAGCGACCACGGTGCCGGCATCGACGATGGCGCGCATCTTGATGCCGAGCTTGGTGCCGCAGTCCGACTGCGTGATGATGCAATCCTGCGCCACGTCGACGAGACGGCGGGTCAGGTAGCCCGAGTTCGCGGTCTTCAACGCGGTGTCCGCGAGGCCCTTGCGGGCGCCGTGGGTCGAGTTGAAGTACTCGAGCACCGAGAGGCCTTCCTTGAAGTTCGAGATGATCGGCGTCTCGATGATCTCACCCGACGGCTTCGCCATCAGGCCGCGCATGCCGGCGAGCTGGCGCATCTGGGCCGGCGAACCGCGGGCACCGGAGTGGGCCATCATGTAGATCGAGTTGATGTCGGCGTCGGCTCCGCTCGCCGTCTTCTTGGTGGCAGAGATCTCCTTCATCATCGCCTTGGCGATTTCTTCGGTGGCCTTCGACCAGGCGTCGACGACCTTGTTGTACTTCTCGCCATGGGTGATCAGGCCGTCGTTGTACTGCTGCTCGAAATCCTTCGCCAGCGTACGGGTGGTGTCGACGATCTTCCACTTGCCGTGCGGCACGACCATGTCGTCCTTGCCGAACGAGATGCCGGCCTTGAACGCGTTGTAGAAGCCGAGCGCCATGATGCGGTCGCAGAAGATCACCGTCTCCTTCTGGCCGCAGTGGCGGTAGACCTGGTCGATCACGCCCGAGATCTCGCGCTTGGTCATCAGCTTGTTGATGATCTCGTACGAGATCCGCGGGTTCCTCGGCAGCAGATTGCCGAGCATGACGCGGCCTGCCGTGGTCTCGATCCAGCGCTTGGAGACCTTGCCGGTCTCGTCCATGCCTTCCCACCGGTACTTGATCTTGGTGTGGAGGTGGATGACCTTCGCGTGCAGCGCGTGCTCGAGCTCGGCCATGTCGCCGAACACCTTGCCCTCGCCGGGCAGGCCTTCGCGCATGATCGAGACGTAGTACAGCCCCAGCACGATGTCCTGCGACGGCACGATGATCGGCTGGCCGTTCGCCGGATGCAGGATGTTGTTGGTCGACATCATCAGCACGCGCGCTTCCAGCTGCGCTTCGAGCGACAGCGGAACGTGCACGGCCATCTGGTCGCCGTCGAAGTCGGCGTTGAACGCGGAGCAGACCAGCGGGTGAAGCTGGATCGCCTTGCCCTCGATCAGCACGGGCTCGAACGCCTGGATGCCGAGGCGGTGCAGCGTCGGCGCGCGGTTGAGCAGCACCGGGTGCTCGCGGATCACCTCGTCCAGGATGTCCCAGACCTCGGGCCGCTCCTTCTCGACCAGCTTCTTGGCCTGCTTCACGGTGGTGGACAGGCCCTTGGCGTCAAGCCGCGAATAGATGAACGGCTTGAACAGCTCGAGCGCCATCTTCTTCGGCAGGCCGCACTGATGCAGGCGCAGCTCGGGACCGACCACGATCACCGAACGGCCCGAATAGTCGACGCGCTTGCCGAGCAGGTTCTGACGGAACCGGCCCTGCTTGCCCTTGAGCATGTCGGCGAGCGACTTCAGCGGGCGCTTGTTGGCGCCGGTGATGACGCGGCCGCGGCGGCCGTTGTCGAACAGCGCATCGACCGCTTCCTGAAGCATGCGCTTCTCGTTGCGGATGATGATGTCCGGCGCGCGCAGCTCCATCAGCCGCTTCAAGCGGTTGTTGCGGTTGATGACGCGGCGGTAGAGGTCGTTGAGGTCGGAGGTCGCGAAGCGGCCGCCGTCCAGCGGCACCAGCGGACGCAGGTCCGGCGGGATCACCGGGACCACGGTCATGATCATCCATTCCGGCTTGTTGCCGGAGTGGCGGAACGCTTCCACGATCTTCAGGCGCTTGGCGAGCTTCTTGTGCTTGATGTCGGAGTCGGTCTCCTGCATCTCCGCACGCAGAGAGAGCTCGAGCTTCTCGAGGTCCATGCCCTTGAGCAGCTCGCGGATCGCTTCCGCGCCGATCATGGCGGTGAAGCTGTCCTGGCCGTACTCGTCCTGCGCCTTCAGATACTCGTCTTCCGACAGCAGCTGACGGTCCTTGAGCGCGGTGAGGCCGGGCTCGAGCACGACGTAGTATTCGAAATAGAGGATCCGCTCGAGATCCTTCAGCGTCATGTCCAGCAGAAGGCCGATGCGCGAGGGCAGCGACTTCAGGAACCAGATGTGGGCGACGGGGGCTGCGAGCTCGATGTGGCCCATGCGCTCGCGCCGGACGCGCGACAGCGTGACCTCGACCGAGCACTTCTCGCAGATGATGCCCTTGTACTTCATGCGCTTATACTTGCCGCACAAGCACTCGTAGTCCTTGATCGGCCCGAAGATGCGGGCGCAGAACAGGCCGTCGCGCTCGGGCTTGAAGGTACGGTAGTTGATGGTCTCCGGCTTCTTGATCTCGCCGTAGGACCAGGACAGAATCTTTTCCGGAGACGCGATCGAAATCCGGATCTGGTCGAAGACCTGAGCCGGCGTCGTCGGATTGAAGAGATTCATAATTTCTTGGTTCATCGTCTTCTCCTCGCGTGCCGGTCGCCTCCGGCCGCAAATTCGAAAATCACTTAGCGGGGCGCCCTGCCCTCAAGGCCTCGGGAGGGGCGCCAATGCCCGGCCGCGACGGCCGGGCATGAACAGGTCGAATTACTCGGCCGCTTCCGACGTCGGCGCCGGTCCCATCTTGGAGTTGTGCAGGTCGACGTTGAGACCGAGCGAGCGCATTTCCTTGACCAGCACGTTGAACGATTCCGGAATACCGGCCTCGAACGTGTCGTCGCCGCGCACGATCGCCTCGTACACCTTGGTGCGGCCGGCGACGTCGTCCGACTTCACCGTCAGCATCTCCTGGAGCGTGTAAGCCGCGCCGTAAGCCTCGAGCGCCCACACCTCCATTTCGCCGAAGCGCTGGCCGCCGAACTGCGCCTTGCCGCCCAGCGGCTGCTGGGTGACGAGCGAGTACGGACCGATCGAACGCGCATGGATCTTGTCGTCGACGAGATGGTGCAGCTTGAGCATGTAGATGTAGCCCACCGTCACCTTGCGATCGAACGGATCGCCGGTGCGGCCGTCATAGACGGTCGACTGACCCGAAGCGTCGAGACCGGCGAGCTTCAGCATCTCCTCGATGTCGGCTTCCTTGGCGCCGTCGAACACCGGCGTCGCGATCGGCACGCCGCGGCTGAGGTTATGGCCGAGCTCGATCAGCTCGTTGTCGTTGAGCGTCTTGATCGTCTCGTCCTCGCCGTAGACCCTCTTCAAGGTTTCCTTCAGCGGCTTGATGTCCTGCTTCGACAGGTAGGCATCGACCGTCTGGCCGATGCGCTTGCCGAGGCCGGCGCAGGCCCAGCCGAGATGGGTCTCGAGGATCTGTCCGACGTTCATGCGCGAGGGCACGCCCAGCGGATTGAGCACGATGTCGGCATGCGTGCCGTCTTCGAGGAACGGCATGTCCTCGATCGGCACGATCTTCGACACCACGCCCTTGTTGCCGTGGCGGCCGGCCATCTTGTCGCCGGGCTGGATCTTGCGCTTCACCGCGACGAAGACCTTGACCATCTTCATCACGCCGGGCGGCAATTCGTCACCGCGCTGAAGCTTCTCGACCTTGTCGAGGAAGCGCTGTTCCAGCCCCTTCTTCGACTCGTCGTACTGCTTCCGCATGGCCTCGATCTCGGCCATCAGCTTGTCGTTGGGCGAGGCGAACAGCCACCATTGCGACTTCGGGTACTCCTCGAGCACCGCGCGGGTGATCTTGGTGTCCTTCTTGAAGCCCTTGGGACCTGCAATGCCCTGCCGCCCCTCGAGCAGCTCGGCAAGACGGTTGTAGACGTTGCGGTCGAGGATCGCCTGCTCGTCGTCGCGGTCCTTGGCCAGACGCTCGATCTCTTCCCGCTCGATCGCCAGCGCACGCTCGTCCTTGTCGACGCCGTGACGGTTGAACACGCGCACTTCCACGATCGTGCCCTGCACGCCCGGAGGAACGCGCAGCGAGGTGTCGCGGACGTCGGAAGCCTTCTCGCCGAAGATGGCGCGCAGGAGCTTTTCTTCCGGCGTCATCGGGCTTTCGCCCTTCGGCGTGATCTTGCCGACGAGGATGTCGCCGGCGCGCACTTCCGCGCCGATGTAGACGATACCGGCTTCGTCGAGGTTCTTCAGCGCTTCTTCCGACACGTTCGGAATGTCGCGGGTGATTTCCTCAGGTCCGAGCTTGGTGTCGCGGGCCATCACCTCGAATTCCTCGATGTGGATCGAGGTGAAGACGTCTTCCTTCACGATCCGCTCGGAGAGCAGGATCGAGTCTTCGAAGTTGTAGCCGTTCCACGGCATGAACGCGACCAGCACGTTCCGGCCGAGCGCGAGCTCGCCGAGATCGGTCGAGGGACCGTCGGCGATGATGTCGCCCTTCTTGACGACGTCGCCGACCTTCACCAGCGGACGCTGGTTGATGCAGGTCGACTGGTTGGAGCGCTGGTACTTCATGAGACGGTAGATATCGACGCCCGACTTGGTCGGATCGAGATCTTCCGTGGCGCGGATGACGACGCGGGTGGCGTCGATCTGGTCGATCACGCCCGAACGGCGCGCCGCGATCGCGGCACCCGAGTCACGCGCGACCACGCCTTCCATGCCGGTGCCGACGAACGGCGCCTCGGCGCGAACCAGCGGCACCGCCTGGCGCTGCATGTTCGAGCCCATCAGCGCGCGGTTGGCGTCGTCGTTCTCAAGGAACGGGATCAGGGCCGCGGCCACCGAAACCAGCTGTTTCGGCGACACGTCCATGTAGTCGACCTTGTCCGGCGTCACCGGCAGGACTTCGCCGGCGTGACGGCAGACCACGAGGTCTTCGGTGAAGCGGCCCTTCGGGTCGAGCGGCACGTTGGCCTGCGCGACCGTGTAGCGGCCCTCCTCCATCGCCGAGAGGTACACGACCTCGTCGGTGACGCGGCCGTCCTTCACCTTACGATAAGGCGTCTCGACAAAGCCGTACTTGTTCACGCGCGCGAAGGTCGCGAGCGAGTTGATCAGGCCGATGTTCGGACCTTCCGGCGTCTCGATCGGGCAGATGCGGCCGTAATGCGTCGGATGCACGTCGCGCACCTCGAAGCCGGCACGCTCGCGGGTCAGACCGCCCGGTCCAAGCGCCGAGAGGCGACGCTTGTGGGTGATCTCGCTCAGCGGGTTGGTCTGGTCCATGAACTGCGAGAGCTGCGAGGAGCCGAAGAACTCGCGCACGGCGGCGGCCGCCGGCTTGGCGTTGATCAGGTCCTGCGGCATGACCGTGTCGATATCGACCGAGGACATGCGCTCCTTGATCGCGCGCTCCATGCGCAGGAGGCCGATGCGGTACTGGTTCTCCATGAGTTCGCCGACCGAGCGCACACGGCGGTTGCCGAGATGGTCGATGTCGTCGATCTCGCCCTTGCCGTCGCGCAGGTCCACCAGCGTCTTGATGACGGAGAGGATGTCTTCCTTGCGCAGCGTGCGCTGGGTGTCGGGCGCATCGAGGTCGAGGCGCATGTTCATCTTGACGCGGCCGACCGCGGAGAGGTCGTAACGCTCGGCGTCGAAGAACAGCGACTGGAACATGGCCTGTGCCGATTCCAGCGTCGGCGGCTCGCCCGGACGCATCACGCGGTAGATGTCGAACAGCGCGTCCTCGCGCGTCATGTTCTTGTCGGCCGACAGCGTGTTGCGGATATAGGCGCCGACATTGACGTGGTCGATGTCGAGCAGCGGCAGCTCCTTGTAGCCCTGCTCGTTGAGCGCCTTCATCAGCTTGTCGGTGATTTCCTCGCCGGCCTCGGCATGGATCTCGCCGGTCTTCGGGTTGACGAGGTCCTCGGCGACGTAGTTGCCGACCAGCTCCTCGTCGGCCATGCGCAGCGCCTTCAGCCCCTTCTCCTGGAGCTGGCGGGCGGCGCGGACGGTGAGCTTCTTGCCGGCTTCGAGCACGACCTTGCCGGTATCGGCGTCGATCAGGTCGTTGATGGTCGAATAGCCGCGGAAACGGTTGGCGTCGAACGGAACGCGCCAGCCTTCCTTGGTCCGCTTGTAGAGAATCTTCTTGTAGAAGGTGGACAGGATCGCCTCGCCGTCGAGGCCGAGGGCGAACATCAGCGACGTCACCGGAATCTTGCGGCGACGGTCGATACGCGCATAGACGATGTCCTTGGCGTCGAACTCGATGTCGAGCCAGGAGCCGCGATACGGGATCACGCGGGCGGCGAACAGCAGCTTGCCCGAAGAGTGGGTCTTGCCCTTGTCGTGATCGAAGAACACGCCCGGCGAACGGTGCATCTGCGAGACGATGACGCGCTCGGTGCCGTTGACGATGAAGGTACCGTTCATCGTCATGAGCGGGATGTCGCCCATGTAGACGTCCTGCTCCTTGATGTCCTTCACCGACTTCGCACCGGTTTCCTCGTCGATATCGAACACGATGAGGCGCAGCGTCACCTTGAGGGGCGCAGCGAAGGTCATGCCGCGCTGGCGGCACTCGTCGACGTCGTATTTCGGCTGCTCGAACTCGTAGCGGACGAATTCCAGCATCGAGGTGCCCGAGAAGTCGGAGATCGGAAACACCGAGCGGAACACCGCCTGCAGACCCTCGTCGAGACGGCCGCCCTGGGGTTCGTCGACCATCAGGAACTGATCATAGGACGCCTTCTGAACCTCGATGAGGTTCGGCATCTCGGCGACTTCCTTGATGTGTCCGAAGAACTTGCGAACACGTTTGCGACCGGTGAATGTCTGCTGCGCCATCGTGGCCTCTCATTTCGTCGCCCGCTCTGGGCGCGCCGTCCGGAACGCGGCTGCCACCGCTCCCCGGGTTGAATTTTTCGAACCCGTCTTGGGGGCCGGAAGCTCAGTTTCAGGCTGGGAATGTCCTGAATCTGTTCTTCAGACCTTCAAAACGCAAAACGACGCGCGGGGCGCAGAAGCGCGCCCGCCCGTCACAACCATCCTCTTCACGGACTGCAAAAGCCCGAAATAGCCTGCTCTCCCAACGGCTTACAGGGAAATCCGGCATCCCTGCCCACCGCGCTTTCGTGCTGTCGACCCGATATGGGGCGACAATAGTGGAGATTCGAGGAGTAAACCCTCAAATCCCCACACTTTTTCGTGTTCAGCCTGCGTCGGGACGTTCCGTCGCACGCCTTTTGCATCTCATCCACCCCGTGATGACGAGCGGACCAAGATCCCGGGCCGCGCTGACGCCGCCCGGAACCTCGCCAGTAAGCTGTGCTTACTTGAGCTCGACCTTGGCGCCAGCCTTCTCGATCTGGGCCTTGATCTTCTCGGCTTCTTCCTTGTTCACGCCTTCCTTCAGCGGCTTCGGAGCACCCTCGACGAGGTCCTTTGCTTCCTTCAGGCCGAGACCGGTGATGGCGCGGACTTCCTTGATGACCTCGATCTTCTTGTCGCCGGCGGCGGCGAGAACCACCGTGAACTCGGTCTTCTCTTCCGCCGGAGCGGCGGCAGCGCCACCAGCAGCCGGGCCGGCCACGGCGACAGCCGCGGCAGCCGAAACGCCCCACTTCTCTTCGAGGAGCTTCGCGAGTTCGGCAGCTTCGAGCACGGTGAGGCTCGAGAGGTCGTCAACGATCTTCTGCAAGTCAGCCATTGTTCAGTTTCCTTGAGTGTAAGTCTGGTTCGGGTTTGAGTTTTGCGAAGGGCGTCAGGCCGCTTCGCCCTTTGAGGCATGAGCCTGGATGACGCGCGCGAGCTTGCCCGCGGGCGCGTTGGCGAGCTGAGCGAGCTTGGTCGCCGGGGCCACAAGTAGGCCGACGATCTTGCCGCGCAGTTCGTCAAGCGACGGCAGCGAGGCAAGTGCCTTCACGCCGTCGACATTCAGGACGGTCTTACCCATCGAGCCGCCGATGATGACGAACTTTTCGTTCGCCTTGGCGAATTCGATGGCGACCTTCGGCGCCGCTACCGGATCGTTCGAAGTGGCGATCACGGTCGGTCCCTTCAGCATGGGGCCGATGGCAACGACGTCAGTGCCTTCAAGAGCAATTTTGGCGAGACGGTTCTTCGAGACCTTCACCGAGGCGCCAGCCTGCTTCATCTGCGTACGCAGCTTCTGCATCTGGGCAACGGTCAGGCCGGAATATTGAGCAACGATCGCGACGCTCGTGGTCTTGAAGACCCCATTGAGCTGTTCGACCGCGTCCTTTTTTGCCGCTCGTTCCACAGCAAGCTCTTTCCGGTTGGCGGTCATCGCGAAAGCGGGACCGCCGGGTTGCACCCATCGTCCCGCCCAAACCTGAACCTCGGGGCCAAAACCCTTCAGACACGCCGGGCAAGACGACAATTCAAAGCCTGCCCTCCGGGAGCCCATGGGCCCACGGCGTGTCGAGGTCCGAACCAGACCCTTTCCGCAAGCCAGCCTTCAAAGCTGGATGCGAAGTGAAATCCGGTCTTCACCCGTCTATGCAGGCCATGCGATTAAGCCGTTGAGAAATCGAAATTTCCCGCGGGCGCCTGCAGTCTTGGACAGGACAAGGTCAGCCGGCGAACCGCCTGACCTCTGCCCGCACCCCCACCCAACCGATGAATTTTCCTTCCTTTTCGGGCTAATCCTTGCGGACGTCCTGAAAAGGAATGAACTCCTACATGTCGGGTTTTCGGAATGCGTGCACGAACGTGCCAGCCGAGGCCGACGCGTCCGGAGGCGGTTCTTTAACCGCTCTCGGCCTGCTTGCCAAGAGCAAAATTCGCACCAGTTCCAACCCGTTGCCGACGAGGCTTGACCAGGCCCGATAAGGACCGATTCAGCCCTTTTCGACCTCATAGGGCAGCGGCTTGCCCTCGAAAAAGGCGCTCAGGTTCGCCAGGACACAGCCTTGCATGGCGACGTGCGAGTCCAGGGTGTGGCCGCCGATATGGGGCGCGAACACCACGTTGGGGAGTTCGGTCAGGGCGTCGGGGGCGTGTGGCTCTTTCTCGAACACGTCGAGGCCGGCCCCCGCAATGGCCTTGTCGGTGAGCGCCGCCACCAGGGCCTTCTCGTCGATGACCGAGCCGCGGGAGATATTGACGACATAGCCGTCCGCGCCGAGGCGCTTCAGAATGTCGGCATTGACGGCGTGCTGGGTCTCGGCCCCTGCCCGGACCGCGATCATCAGCACGCTGCTCCAGTCGGCCAGCGCCTCCAGCGACGGGAAATACTGGTAGGGCAGATCGTACCTGGTGCGGCTGAAATAGCCGATTTCGCTCTCGAAGGCCGCACAACGCGTCGCGATCTTGCGGCCGATCTCGCCCATCCCGTAGACGCCGATGCGACGGCCGGGCATGCCGGACTGTGGGCGCATCATCGGCGACTGTTTTGACGCGGCCCAATCGCCGCTGCGGACATACTGGTCGGCGACCAGGATCCGCCGCGTCGTCGCCAGCATCAGCGTCATCGCGATATCGGCGACCGAAGCCGCATTGGCGCCCGGGCTGTGACCGACTGCGATGTTGCGCGCGGCGGCCGCCTTCAGGTCGACGCCGTCATAACCGGTGCCGTAGCAGACGATGGCGCCGAGCTTGGGAAACAGGTCCATCGCCTCCGCCCCGAGCGGCGTGCCGCCCGCCGTCAGCACCGCGCGGATGGCGCCGATCTCTTCAGCCGGAAACACCTCGCCTGCGGGCTTGCCACCGGTGTCGAGCAGCTCGAACCGCTCGGCGAAGCGCGCCATCATCGTCTTGGGAAAGCGCGAATAGATCAGGACCTTGTCAGCCATTGTTCTTGTTTCCGGTGAAAGCCTTCACAAACGACGAGGGGCGGAATCGGTTGCCCAATTCCGCCCCTCGCTTCATGCAATTTCCAAATCTTAGCCGAGAATGGTGCCCGGCTCGACCTTCACGCCGGGACCCATCGTCGAGGACACTGCAACGCGCTGGATGTAGGTGCCCTTGGAACCGGCCGGCTTCGCCTTCGAGACAGCATCGGCGAGAGCCTTGATGTTCTCGACCAGCTTCTCCTCGGAGAACGAGGCCTTGCCGACGCCCGCCTGCAGGATGCCGGCCTTCTCGACACGGAACTCGACCGAGCCGCCCTTGGCACCCTTCACCGCACCGGTGACGTCCATGGTCACGGTGCCGATCTTCGGGTTCGGCATCAGGCCGCGCGGACCGAGCACCTTACCGAGACGGCCGACCAGCGGCATCATGTCGGGGGTGGCGATGCAGCGGTCGAAATCGATCGAGCCGTTCTGCACCTTCTCGACCAGGTCCTCGGCGCCGACGACGTCGGCACCTGCGGCCTTGGCTTCATCAGCCTTGGCGCCACGGGCGAACACGCCGACGCGGAGCGTACGGCCGGTGCCGTTCGGCAGGGTCACGACGCCGCGGACCATCTGGTCGGCGTGACGCGGATCGACGCCGAGATTGATCGCGACCTCGATGGTCTCGTCGAACTTCGCCTTGGCGCGTTCCTTGACCATCTTGATGGCGTCCGCGAGCGGGTAAAGCTTTTCGCGATCAACACCTTCGCGGGCTTTGTTCAAACGCTTTCCGATTGCCATGACCGCTTACCCCGCCACTTCCAGACCCATCGAACGGGCAGAGCCCTCGACCATCTTCATGGCCGATTCGATGGTGTCGCAATTGAGATCCTTCATCTTCTTCTCGGCGATCTCGCGCACCTGTGCCTTGGTCACCTTGCCGGCCTTGTCACGGCCCGGCGCCTTCGAGCCGGACTGGATCTTGGCAGCCTGCTTGAGGAAGAAGGACATCGGCGGGGTCTTCATCTCGAACGTGAACGAACGATCGGCGTAGATCGTGATCACGACGGGAATCGGGGTGTTCTTCTCTTCCTTCTGGGTCTGGGCGTTGAACGCCTTGCAGAACTCCATGATGTTGAGACCGCGCTGACCGAGCGCGGGACCGATCGGGGGCGAAGGATTCGCCGCGCCGGCCGGGACCTGAAGCTTCAGGTATCCGGTCACTTTCTTTGCCATGTATCACTCCTGTTGTGCCGGCATCTCGCCGGCGGTTTCAGGTTCGTGGTCTGGGTCGGATGCGGCTGGCAACCGCCCTCTCCCTCCCACGGCCTCTCTTTGCGCGAAGCTTTTCAGCTTCACGCGCGACCCGATCAGACCTTCTCGACCTGACCGAATTCCAATTCGACCGGCGTGGCGCGGCCGAAGATCGACACCGCGACCTTCACGCGCGAGCGCGCCTCGTCGATTTCCTCGACGACACCCGAGAACGAGGCGAACGGGCCGTCGGCCACGCGCACGTTCTCGCCGATCTCGAACGACACCGACGCCTTCGGCCGCTCCACGCCCTCCTGCACCTGGTGCAGGATGCGCATGGCCTCGCTCTCCGAGATCGGCATCGGCTTGTTTTCGGCGCCGAGGAAGCCCGTGACCTTCGGCGTGTTCTTGATCAAATGAAACGCCTCGTCGGTCAACTTCATCTTCACCAGCACGTAGCCCGGGAAGAATTTGCGCTCGGCGTCGATCTTGCGGCCGCGGCGCACTTCCGTGACCTTCTCGGTCGGAACCAGCACCAGCTCGAACAGCTCCTCGAGCCCGCGCTGCTTGGCCTGCTCGCGGATCGATTCGGCGACCTTCTTCTCGAAGTTCGAATAGGCGTGGACGATGTACCAGCGCTTGTCGGACAATTGAGCGGTTGCTGTTGCCATCAGTGAATGCCCAGAAGGAAAGTGATGAGGTAGCGGATGATCTGGTCGGCGGCGAAGAAGAAGATCGAGGCCACGGCAACCATGACGAACACCATGATGGTGGTGATCGTGGTCTCACGACGGGTCGGCCAGGTGACCTTGGCGGTCTCCGAGCGCACTTCCTGCAAAAACTTGAACGGGCTGACTGCCATCGCTTGATGTCCAACGTCCGTCGCAAGACGGCTACTGATTTCAAAGGGATCCGAACAGCCGCCTTTGGCCCAGCCCTCGTTTGAAGGATGAGCCGGAAACCGGGCTCGATTGTTCGGGGATTTCAAAGCCGCGCCGGAAATCCGCGTCTAACGGGCCGGCTGCGAGTGCCGGGTAGATACTGCGGATGGGGCCAAAGGTCAAGATATAGAGGGGTCGCACTGGGAAGCCGGCGTCCTCAGCAACGTTGCATAGCCCAAGGAGGATCAAGGGCTTATCCACCCGCCCCCTCGGAGGCGAGATCCAGCTTCCGCTCCGGGAACTTTCTAACCGACCCGGCCCGGGTCAGTCGGCCCGGTCGACCATGGAAATACCCGGCAACGGCACCACGAATTTTCCGCCGTCGGCGAAATAACGGGCATGCTTGGACCGGATCGGGTCGACGTAACGCCAGGCGAAGACGACGACGAACGCCGGCTTGCGCTCATACAGGGCCGCAGGCGGCAGGATCGGGATGTCGTATCCCGGTCCGGCCATCACGTTCCCCTTCTTGGGATCGTCGTCCACCAGGAAGTCGATCTTGTTCTCGAGGCCGAACTGCGGCAGCAGCGTCGTGGTGCCGACCGAGACGCCGTAGCCGGCGACCAGCTGGCCGCGGGCATGGGCGGCATCGGCCATCGCGACCAGCTCGTCACGGATGGCGGCGATCCGCTTCACATAGGGCGCATAATAGGCCGGCTGATCGACGCCGAGCCGGTCCTCCTCGGCGATGAACCGCGCGACCTCCGCCGACGGCTTCTTGGCACCGCCCGCGCGCTGGACCGTCACGCGGATCGAGCCGCCCTTGGTCCAGATATGCTGGACGTCGATCACTTCCATGCCGAGCCGGGCGAAGAAGCGCGTCAGCGGCTTGATGTTAAAATACGACAGATGCTCGTGGTAGACGGTGTCGAGCAGGTTCTTCTCGGTGACGTCGACGCCGTATTGCGTTTCGAAGACGAACAATCCGTCCGGCGCGAGCACGTCGCGAACCCCGATCACCAGCGGATCGAGATTGTCGACATTGGCGATCATGTTGTTGGCGATCACGACGCTCGCCGCACCGTGGCTCTGCAGGATGCGGCGCCCAATGGCATCGGTGAAGAAATCGCCGATGGTCTCGATGCCGGCTTCCGTCGCACGCCGCGCAATGTCGACGGCGGGATCGACGCCCAGCACCCGCATGCCGCGCTCCCTAAAGAAGCCGAGCAGCGAGCCGTCGTTGCTGCCGAGCTCGACGACCAGCGAACCCGGCGCGACACCGAAGCGGCTGACGACGTCGTCGGCATAGCCTGCGAAATGCTCCCGCAGACCGAGCGACAGCGAGGTCGTGTAGACGTAGTTGCGGTACTGGATCTCGGGATTGCCGACATGGAGGATCTGGAGGTGGCCGCAATCCCTGCACAGATGCAGCGCCATCGGTACCGCAGCCCGGAAGACGGGATCGTCGACGCTGGCGTCCGGCACCTGGAAGTTCGGCGTGCCAATGGGCATGCCTGCCATCGGGACGACGAGTTCCTGCTTGTCCGAGTGACAGAGTCGGCAGGTATGGCGGACGTAGAACAGGTTTTTCATCATGGGACCGAAAAATGAGATACGCGAGCGAGTGAGGCAATCTCACCCTGTGATGATCGGATCGGCAATGGGCTCGAGCGGGTCATGGGTGGCTCGAGACTTCCTTGCCCCGCCCCAGCGCGAAGCCGGGCGTCTCCTCGGCCGCCTTGGCGGCCTTGTCCGCCGAATACGAGCCGCGCTCCCGGCTCGCCAGCCAGATCACGCCGCCGACGAGGCCGATGATCACGCTGACGGCGCCCAGCAGGAGCGAAACCGACAGCGCTTCCTCGGACGACACCCCTGCCAGACCGAGGCAGGCGACCATCGCCCCTTCGCGAACGCCCCAGCCGCTGATCGAGATCGGAACGGCCGTCAGCAGCACCACCGGCGGAATCAGGATGGCCGCGTCCACCACGGAGAGCTGCGCGCCCACGCCACGCGCCAAGGCATAGCAGGCCGCCGCCGTCACGAGATGGATGAGGAGCGCCGATCCGAACAGCAAACCACGGCGCTCGGATTGCAGGAGAAGAAACCTGACCAGCGTCCCGAACCGGACGAAGCTTGCGATCGCGGGAAGCGCGATCAGGCGTTTCGGCAGACGGTCGAGAGTCAACAGAACAACCGTGCCGGCGACACCGGCGAGCGTCAGTCCGCCGATGGCCAGGATCGCGGCCTGATTGGACACGCGTGACAGCAGGAAGGGCAACCCGGCCACCATCAGCACGATCAGACCGATCAATGCCGTGAAACGGTCTGCCGCGACGCCTTTGACGGCCTCGGGCCACTGCACGCCGCGCTGCCGCAGCAGCCACATCCGTACCGCATCGCCGCCGACCGACGACGGCAACACCTGATTGAACCAGAGGCTGATCATGAGGATGCGCCAACCGGCGAGCCAGTCGAGCGACACGCCGAGCGCGCGCATGATCAGCTCCCACCGGCCGTTCAGCACGAAGGTCTGAAAGAAGATCAGCGCCAGAGCAAGGACGAACAGGAACGGATCGACGGAGACGAGATGGTTGCGCAACTGGCCGAGATCGAGACCGCGCGCGATGTACACCAGCACCGCGACCGACAGCAGCAGCTTCACCGAAAACAGGGCCGCCTGCTTGAACCGCGACTGCATCGGGAGCCCGCCTCAGGATGCCGGATATTCGGCGCGACCGATGACGAGGTCGATCGCGGCCATCATCCAGAACTGGTGCGTGGTCTCCACAATGTTGTAGCTGCGGCTGTCGACCCAGAAATTGACGTCGCCGAGATTGCGCAGGGGATTGTCCGCATTCATGCCCGACAGCGTGATCACGTCGAGCTTCATCGTGCGCGCCTGCGCAACCGCATTGAGGATGTTCTTCGAGCGTCCCGACGAGCTGATCGCGACGAGACAGTCGCCGGCGCGGGCGCTCAGCCGCACCGCATGCGCGATCCAATCCTCGAACCCGTAGTCGTTGGCGAGGCACGACATCATGCTTGCATCGCTGAAGCAGAGTGCAGGCACCGACGCGTTCTTCGCCAGATCGATCGCCAGATGCGAGGCGATGCCGGCGGAACCGCCATTGCCGATGAAGATGACGCGACCGCCCTGCTCGCGCGTCCGCAACCAGGTCGCGCGCGTGGCGGAGATGCTGGCAAAGACGGCGTCATCGACCGCGGTCGCGCGATGCAGGCGCCCCATGTAATCGGCGAGGAAAGCCTTGTGATCGGGATCGACGGACTCGGCAGGCATGGGCTGGCGGCTCGACTGCAACATGCGGCCCTGATACCGGCTATTACCAGGGATTGCAAAGGTATAATGCTTGCAAAAGCGGCGAGCGGCTGGTAGTCGGCTTTTCGGGTTTCACTCAACATTGGCGGCGCCCGCAGGGCATTCGCGCTACGGATGTTCCCTATGAAGTGCATCGTTACTGGCGGCGCCGGTTTCATCGGCAGTCACCTCGTCGATCGCCTCCTCGATGACGGCCACGAGGTGATCGCGCTCGACAATTTCGTCATCGGACGCCCCGAGAATCTCGCCTCGCGCGCCAAATCGGACCGGCTCAAGGTCGTCCGGGCCGACGTCACCGAGCCGGACTCGATCGGGCCGTATTTCCACGGTGTCGACTGGGTCTTCCATCTCGCGGCGCTGGCCGACATCGTCCCCTCGATCGAGTCGCCGATCCCGTATCACCGCGCCAATGTCGACGGCACGGTCAACGTGCTCGAAGCTGCGCGGCACGCGGGCGTCAGCCGGTTCGTCTACGCGGCGTCGTCGTCCTGCTATGGCATTCCCGACGTCTATCCGACGCCCGAGAGCGCCGAGATCCGGCCGATGTATCCCTATGCTCTCACCAAGAATCTCGGCGAACAGTGCGTCATGCACTGGTGCCAGGTCTACAAGCTTCCCGCCGTGGCGCTGCGCCTGTTCAACGTGTACGGGCCGCGCCACCGCACCACCGGCACCTATGGCGCCGTGTTCGGCGTGTTCATGGCGCAGAAGCTTGCGGGCAAGCCCTTCACGGTGGTCGGCGATGGCGAGCAGACGCGCGACTTCACGTTCGTCAGCGACGTCGCCGATGCCTTCGTGACCGCCGCCCGCTCCGACGTCTCGCACGAGATCTTCAACGTCGGTTCGGATAACACCTACAGCGTCAATCGCCTGGTCGAGCTTCTCGGCGGCGACAAGGTCCACATTCCCAAGCGTCCCGGCGAACCCGATTGCACTTACGCCGACATCACCAAGATCAAGCGGATCCTGAAATGGGCGCCGAAAGTGAAATTCGAGGACGGCGTCGCGACGATGCTGAAGTCGATGGACCAATACAGGGACGCCCCCCTGTGGACTGTGGACAAGATCGCCGACGCCACCAAGGACTGGTTCAAGTATCTCGGTGATGGCAGCGATGCGGCGTCGGGCACGCCGCAGAAGGCAGGCCGTTGAGCAGACCTGTTCGACCTCAACGTCCGTGCCGCCAACCGATCATTTCCGGGCCGGCCAGACCGACCCGTGCTTTGGATAATTCACATGGGTAATGCTCCGACTGACCAGCCGGCCGTCCATCCGGCACCGCATCTGAAGATCAAGACTATCGAGGAACTGGGCGAGATCGCGCGGGCCGCGCAGGCCGAGGGCCGTACCGTTGCGCTCTGCCACGGCGTGTTCGATCTCGTGCATCTCGGCCACGTCCGGCACATCCTGGCGGCGCGCAACGAGGCCGACGTGGTCATCGTGACGATCACGGCCGACCGCTTCGTCAACAAGGGCCCGGGACGACCGATCTTTCCGGAGAGCATGCGCGCCGAGATGCTCGCCGCGCTCGGCACGGTCGACTGGGTCGGCATCAACCGGACGTCGAGTGCCGAGCCGATCCTGGATACCGTGCGGCCCGACATCTACGTGAAGGGCTCGGACTACGAAAACCCCGAAGACGACGTCACCGGCAAGATCGCCACCGAGCGTGAGGCGGTCGAACGCCACGGCGGGCGCATCGTCTTCACACGCGACGTGACCTTCAGCTCGTCGTCGCTGATGAACCGCTACTTCGACATCTACGACCCCCCTCTGCGCGACTACCTCCAGAAGGTACGTGAGAGCGGCGGCGCCGAACGCCTGCTGAAGCTGATCGACAAAATCCAGGACATGCACGTCGTTCTGGTCGGCGACACGATCATCGACGAATACCAATACGTCACGGCTCTCGGAAAAGCCTCGAAGGAAAACATCGTCGCGACGCTGTTCAAGAACGGCGAGCAATTTGCAGGCGGCGTGATTGCCGCGGCCAATCACGTGGCGAGTTTCTGCAAATCGGTCGAGATCGTTACGACGCTGGGTGGCAAGGACTACCCCGAAGAGTTCATCCGCGCGCACGTCCGCCCGAATGTCACGCTCACGCCGATCCGCATTCAGGGCCGTCCGACGACCCGCAAATTGCGGTACGTCGAGATGGGCTATCTGCACAAGCTCTTCGAAGTCTACACCATGGACGACACGCCGCTCGACGAGACCGAGCGCAAGGAGATCGACCGTGTCACCGCCGAGCGCGTGCGCGGCGCCGACGTGGTCATCGTCACGGATTTCGGTCACGGCATGATCGCATCCAGCACGATCGACACCCTGATCGCGAACTCCAAGTTCCTGGCGGTCAATGCCCAGAGCAACAGCGGCAACCACGGCTACAATCTGATCACGAAGTATCCGCGCGCCGACTACGTCTGCATCGACGCGCCGGAAGCACGCCTGGCGGCCACCGACAAGTTCAACGACATCGCATCGGTGATCCAGAACGGCCTGCACGCCAAGATCGATTGCGACAACATGATCATCACGCACGGCTCCTTCGGCTGCTACCCCTTCTCGTCGAAGACCGGCGTTGCGCGCGTACCCGCCTTCACCAAGACCGTGGTCGACACGGTCGGCGCTGGCGATGCCTTCCTGACGATCACGGCGCCGCTGGTGGCGGCCGGCGGCAATATCGAGGACGTCGCCTTCATCGGCAATGCGGCAGGTGCGATCAAGGTCGGCATCGTCGGCCACCGCAGCTCGGTCGAAAAGGCGCCGCTGGTCAAATTCGTCACCGCGTTGTTGAAGTGACGCGAACCGGAAAATCTGGAGAACGACAGTGATCGATCAGAAATGGAATGTGATGGTCACCGGTGGCGCCGGCTATGTCGGCAGCGTTCTGGTTCCCCGGCTGCTGGCAGCGGGACACAAGGTCACAGTGCTCGACCTCTTCATGTACGGCGACGACGTCTTCAATGCCGTTCGCGACAATCCGAACCTGCGCCTGATCAAGGGCGACATCCGCGATGAGGCCGCGATCAACGAATCCCTGCGCGGCAACAATGCGGTGATTCACCTCGCCTGCATCTCCAACGACCCATCGTTCGAACTGGACCCGGGCCTCGGAAAATCCATCAACTACGACTGCTTCCGGCCGATGGTGCGCGCCGCGAAGAAGGCCGGCATCAAGCGCTTCATCTATGCTTCCTCGTCGAGCGTCTATGGCATCAAGGACGAGGCCGAGGTGACCGAGGAACTGTCCTGCGAGCCGCTCACGGACTACTCCAAGTTCAAGGCGATGTGCGAGACCGATCTTGCCGACGAGGCCGCGTCCGGCTTCGTCACCTGCACGGTTCGCCCGGCCACGGTTTGCGGCTACGCTCCGCGCCAGCGGCTCGACGTCGTCGTCAACATCCTGACCAACCTGGCGGTCAACACCGGCCGCATTCGCGTGTTCGGCGGAACGCAGAAGCGGCCCAATCTGCACATCGAGGACATGTCCGCGGCCTATCTGTTCCTGCTTCAGCAGGACGACGCGAAGATCGACGGCAAGACCTACAACATCGGCTACGAAAACCACTCGCTGATGAAGATCGCCGACATCGTCAAATCGGTGGTCGGAAACAACGTCGACGTCGCCGTCGAGCCGACCGACGATCTGCGCTCCTACCACGTCTCCTCGGAGAAGATCCGCCGCGAGCTCGGATTTGCGCCGACGCACACGATCGAACAGGCCGTGTCCGGACTCGTGGACGCCTTCAGGGGCGGTCGCCTGCCGAACTCGCTCAACGATCCCCGGTATTTCAACATCAAGATGATGCAGAACATCAGCCTGAAGTGAGCGGCGTGCGGATCGGCATCGATTTCGACAACACGATCATCTGCTACGATAAGGTCTTTGCCGCCGTCGCGCGCCAGCGTGGGCTGGTGCCGGAAGGATGGGAGGGGCTGAAGACCGACGTGCGGGATCATCTGCGGTCCCGCGCGGGTGGCGAGCTTGCCTGGCAAGGCCTGCAAGGCTTCGTCTACGGCAAGGGAATTGGCGGCGCCGAGATCTATCCGGGCGTCCGCGAGTTCCTCTCAGCGTGCCGCGAGGCCGGCGCGAGCGTCTATGTCGTCAGCCACAAGACGCAGTTCGGCCATCAGGACCCCGACCGCGTCGACCTGCGCGAGGCCGCGCGCGGCTGGTTGCGAACCGCAGGCCTGACCGACACCGCCGGGGCGGCGCTGGCCGCGGGCAACATCTATTTCGAGGATACGCTTGCGGCCAAGGTGGAGCGGCTCGCGAGCCTGGGGCTCGATATCTTCATCGACGATCTCGTCGACGTCTTCGAGCAGCCGCATTTTCCGAAGGCGACGCGATCGATCCTGTTCACGCAGTCGCGGCCCCCTCACCCCGCCCATTGCGAGCCGTTCGCGACCTGGGCCGATATCTGCCGCGGAGTGTTCGCGGCATGAGCGAGCCGGACATCAGCGCGCAGGATGCGGTCTCGATCGGCAGCCGCTTGGCCGGAGCGCGGGTCGCGGCCGCGCAACCGGCGCGGTCCGGCGGCAACAACCGGGTGTTTCGGCTCGAGATGGCGGAGGGATCGCCGCTCGCCCTCAAGCATTATCCATCCGACGGGCGCGATCGCCTCGGACAGGAATATGACGCGCTCTCGTTTCTGTCTCGCCACGGCATCACATCGACACCGCGGCCGATCGCGAAGGACGCAAATGCCTTCTGCGCGCTGTATCAATGGTTCGACGGCGATGCGGCCGTACTGCGCCCGCAGGATGACGATGCCGACCAGTTGGCCGATTTTCTCATCGAGCTTCAGAAGTTGCGCGAGGCCGAAGGCGCGCAGACTTTGCGAAACGCCTCGGCCAGCATCTTCTCGCCCGAGGCGGCCATCGCCCAGTACGAGCAGCGTCTGGACGACTTGCAGCACGCATCGCAGGATCACCCGGACTTGCGCGCGTTCGTGGAGAAGAGCCTGGTTCCCAGCACGGCCATCGCGATCCGGCAACTCCGGAGACGCTATGCGGAACTGGGCCGGGATCCCGCAGCGGACCTGGCGCCCGCACATCGCGCCTTGAGCCCGTCGGATTTCGGACTGCACAACGCGTTGCGCGCCGATGACGGCAGGCTGCGCTTCATCGACTTCGAATATTTCGGCTGGGACGATCCGGTCAAGCTCGTGTCCGACACCGCAATCCATCCGGGCAGCGATCTGCCCGAGGCCAGCGCAAATCGATTGATCGAACGGCTCTCGCGTGCCTTCGAAGCTGGGGATGACGCGTTTGCGATCCGCCGTGACGTACTGTATCCTGTGTTCGGGGCGATTTGGTGCCTGATTGTCCTGAATGCCTATTTGCCGGAAAGCCGCTCCCGGCGTGCCCTGGCTGCGCAAGGTGGTGATCTGACGGTCCGCCTTGCCGGCCAGCTCGACAAAGCCCGCCGGCTCCATCAAACGATTTGCCAACGTGATCCAGATCTCACCCCACGCTGAAGCCGCCCTCACCTGCACGCTGGACGAGCGCAGCCTTTACTTGCGCCGCCTGGTACTCGGTTCTGTCCGCTCGGCGGGACGCGGACATGTCGGTCCTGCTCTGTCGCTGATCGAGATGGTCCGCGTGCTCTACGACGACGTGCTGCGGATCGATCCGAAAAATCCGCGCGATCCCCATCGCGATCGCGCGATCCTCAGCAAGGGACACGGTTGCCTGGCGCTTTATGCGCTATTGGCCGATCGCGGCTTCTTTCCGTTGTCGGAGCTCGACGGCTTCTGCGGCCCCGACAGCATCCTGGGCGGACATCCCGAATACGGCATGGTGCCCGGAGTCGAGGCCTCGACCGGCGCGCTTGGCCATGGCCTGTCGATCGGTGTCGGCCTCGCGCTCGCCGCACGCATGCGCGAGCGTACCTACCGGACCTTCGTGCTGCTCGGCGACGGCGAGATCAACGAGGGATCGGTGTGGGAAGCCGCCATGGGCGCGGCCAAGCACGGGCTCGACAATCTGGTCGCGCTGATCGACTACAACAAGCTGCAGAGCTACGGCCCGACCGACTACGTCCTGCCGCTGGAGCCGCTCGCGGACAAATGGCGCAGCTTCGGGTTCGCCGTGCAGGAGCTGAACGGCCACGACGTCGGCGCCCTGCGCACTGTCCTCAAGCAGGTTCCGGCCGTTCCGGGCAAGCCCACGGCGATCATCTGCCATACCGTCAAGGGCAAGGGTCTGCCGCCGGCGGAATCCAACGCCGATTGGCATCACAAGAACAAGCTGACCGACAGCGAGCTCGACGCCATTCGCGTCGCCGTCGGCGATTTTTGATCGGCTCCCCATGCGCAACACAGCCATGAACATGGTCCACAAGCTCGCCGCGCGCGACGAGCGGGTGCTTTACATCGGCTCCGATCCCGGCGCGGGCACCTTGCGCGCGATGAGCAAGGAGTTTCCCAAGCGCCATCTGATCGAGGGCATTTCGGAAGCGCACATCATCGGCATGTCGGCAGGTCTCGCGATGGAGGGCTTCGTGCCCTACGTCAACACCATCGCGACCTTCCTCACCCGCCGCTGCTACGAGCAGGTGGCCGTCGACCTCTGCCTGCACAACCTTCCGGTGCGGCTGATCGCCAATGGCGGCGGGCTCGTCTACGCGCCGCTCGGCCCGACCCACCAGGCGATCGAAGACATCGCGATCATGCGGGCGCTGCCGAACATGACGGTGATCTGCCCATGCGATGCCGACGAAGCGGCGCGCATGATGGAGCAGACGCTCGACTGGACCGGCCCGATCTACATCCGGCTCGGCAAAGGCGGCGACGCCATCGTCTCCAAGGCCGAGCACGGCTTCGAAATTGGCAAGGCCATCCTGATGCGGCCGCCGGGCGACGTCCTCATGGTGACGACAGGCATCATGCTGCAGCGGGCCCTCGCCGCAGCCGACCTGCTGGCCGCGCAAGGCATTCGCGCCGGCATCCTGCACATGCACACGGTGAAGCCGCTCGACACCGCGGCGCTGCTGCAAGCGATCCGCGGCGTCAAGCTGGTGGCAACGCTGGAGGAGCACGTGCCCTCCGGCGGCCTCGGCAGCGCTGTCGCCGAGGCGCTGATCGACAAGCTCGGTTCGGGTCTGCCCGCGATGCTGCGGCTGTCGCTGCCGGACCGCTTCATGCACAATTATGGTTCGCAGGATTCGCTGCTGAAGAAGCACGGCCTTTCCGCGAGCGCCATCGCGACCTCGATCGAGCGGACGCTTGCCGGCTCGCCCACCTCTTCCCCTCAACTTCATTCCACCTGACGGGTCACATGTACGACGTTCGATATTCCTATCTGCTCGAGCAATTCGCCGACCCCGCTCCGATCCTGGCCGAGATCGGCCGCCTGGTGGCGACCGGCGATTTCACCCTTGGCAAGCCGGTCGCCGAATTCGAGCGCCGCTTTGCCGAACTGATCGGCGTGCGTCACGCCATCGGCGTCGGATCGGGCACCGACGCGCTCAAGCTGCCGCTCAAGGCGCTCGGCATCGGCCATGGCGACGAGGTCATCACGGCCGCCAACACGTTCATCGCGACCGTCGGCGCCATCGCGGAGACCGGCGCAACGCCCGTGCTGGTCGACTGCGACGATTCCTTCTGCATGAACGTCGACCAGGTCGAAGCCGCCATCACCAAGAAGACCAAGGCGATCATGCCGGTTCAGCTCACCGGCGAGGTCACCGACATGGGCAAGCTGATGGCGATCGCCCAGCGCCACAATCTCCCGGTCGTCGAGGACGCCTGCCAGGGCATCCTGTCCGAGTTTGCCGGCAAGCGCTCCGGCACCCACGGCATCGCCGCGGGCTTCTCCCTGCATCCGCTCAAGAACCTCAACGTCTGGGGCGATGCCGGCGTCGTCGTCACCAATGACGACGGGATGAACGAAAAGCTCCGCCTCATCCGCAATCACGGCATGAAGAACCGCGACGAGATCGCGATCCTCGGCTGCAATTCGCGGCTGGACTCGCTCCAGGCGGTGGTCGGCAATTGGCTGATCGGCCAGACCAGCGAGATCACGCGGCGCCGGATCGAGAACGCAGCCTATTACGATGCGGGCCTCGCCGGTCTGCCCGGCCTGCGCATCCCGCCGCGCCGGCCCAACGTGAAGCACGTCTACCACCTCTACATGGTGTTCGCCGAGCGCCGCGACGAGCTCTACAAATACTGCCTGGACAACGGCATCGAGGCCAAGATCCACTATCCGATCCCGCTCTATCAGCAGGAAGGCCTCAAGCATCTCGGCTACGCCCCGGGCACCTTCCCGGTCACCGATCGCCATGCGAAGGAAGTCATCAGCTTCCCCGTCGACCAGCATCTGGCACGCGCGCAGCAGGATCGCGTCATCGAAACCGTTCGGAAGTTCTGCCATGGACGCTGACACCGGCCACCGGCGCATCGGTTACGTCAACCTTCCCGCGCAATTCGAGGAAGAACGCGCCGAGATCATGCAGGCAGTCGAGGGCGTGTTTTCCCGCGGCGACTTCATCGGTGGCGCCGCGGTCGGAAAGCTCGAGGAGGAGTTGTCCGCCTATCTCGGCTCGCCGCATGTGGTGACGCTGAATTCCGGCACGGACGCGCTGATCCTCGCCATGCGGGCGCTCGACATCGGCCCCGGCGACGAGGTCATCACCCCGCCGAATTCGTTCGTGGCATCGACCGCCGCGATCATCGCGGTCGGCGCCACGCCGGTGTTTGCGGACGTGCTGCCGGACCAGAACATCGATCCGGCCGCGGTCGAAGCCGCCGTCACCCCGCGGACCAAGGCGATCATGCCGGTGCACCTGACCGGGCGCATGGCCGACATGAACCCACTGATGGCGATCGCGAGCAAGCACGCCCTCGCCGTGATCGAGGACAGCGCGCAGGCCGTCGGCTCGACCTACGACGGCCGCATGAGCGGCACCATGGGAACGTTCGGCTGCTTCTCCGCGCATCCGCTGAAGAATCTCAATGCTGCGGGCGACGCCGGATTTCTCGTCACCGCCGACGCAGAGATGGCCGCGCGCATCCGCCGCCTCCGCAATCACGGCTTGATCAACCGCAGCGACGTCCAGGAATGGGGCATCGTGTCGCGGCTCGACACGCTCCAGGCCGAGGTGCTGCGCATCCGCCTGCGCCACCTGCCCTCCGTGATCGAACGCCGGCGGCGCAACTCCGCGCAATATCGAGCAGAGCTCGACGGCTTACCGCTGTTCATTCCGCCCTGCCGCAACATCGAGTTCAATACCTTCCACACCTTCGTCGTGCAGACCGACCGTCGCAACGACTTCCAGAAATATCTTGCCGACAAGGGCATCGAGACCGCGATCCACTATCCGGTACCGATCCACCTCCAGCCCTCGGCGGCGCATCTGGGGCACGGACGCGGCGCGTTCCCGGTGACGGAACGGCAGGCGGATCAGATCCTCACCCTCCCGATCAACCAGTTCCTCTCGGCCTCCGACATCAGCTATATTTGCGCGACCGCTCGGGAGTATTTTGCATGACGGATACGGCTTTCCTCCAGGCCGACGAGCAGGCGCTGGCGCAGCGTTTCATCGACGACGGCTTCGTCACCACGCCGGCCGACGACCGCGCCGGGCTTGACCGGATCCAGCGCCGGGCCGCCGAGCTCGCGGCGAACTATCTGAAGCTGCCGCACAGCAACGACCCCTACGCGATGCTGGACACCATCCATACGCGCGTGAGCGTGGACGATCTCAACGGACTGCGGCTGCACGTCTTCAACGGCCTCAATGCCGAGCCCTGGTTCCGGCCGACCTATTTCCGCCTCGCACGCTCGACGATCGAAACCATCGTCGGCAACGAGCTCTGCATGCAACGCCGTGTCAACCTCAGCATCCAGATGCCCGGTGACGATTCCTCGCTGCTCGCCACCCATTCCGACGTCTGGTCCGGCGATTCGCCCTTCGAGGTCGTGGTCTGGGTGCCGCTGGTAGACGTCCACCGCACCAAGGCGATGTATCTGCTGCCCCCGTCCCTGAACGGCGACATGCAGGACCGGATGGCAAGCCTGCGCAGCGCCGAGGAGCTGTACAAGACGATCAAGCCGCACGCGACCTTCATCGAGATTCCCTACGGTCACGTGATGCTGTTCAACCAGACCCTGATGCACGGTAATCGCATCAACGAGGAGCCCGGCACCCGCTGGAGCATGAATTGCCGCTTCAAGAGCATCATGTCGCCCTACGCGGACAAGCGCTTTGGCGAGTTCTTCGAGCCGATCCTGCTGCGCCCGGCGACACGGGTCGGCATGCAATACAAGCTGCCGGGAGGCTTCCATGGCTGAGCGAGCCGGCCATCGCGGCTACATCGGCGCCCGGCCGCTGAACGGCAGCCGCACCCCACAGCACGTCCAGAACATCGTGATCCGCGACTACGCGCGGCGGAAAAACCTGCAATACCTGCTCAGCGCCGTCGAACACATCATGCCCGGCAGCTACATGGTGCTCGAGGACATCGTGGACGAGCTGCCCCGCCTGAACGGCCTGATCCTCTACAGCATCTTCATGCTTCCGCCCGAAGAGGCACGGCGGCGGGAGATCTACGAGCGCGTGCTGCGCGAGGGCTGCAATCTGCATGCGGCCGTCGAGGAGATTTCTCTTTCCTCGCGGAACGACATCCAGGCCGTCGAGGACATCCTGCTCGTCAACAAATTCGCGACCATCCTGTGACGATGCTGCGGACCGGTTGACGATCATGGCCGAGATCAACCTACTCCAGCCGATGCACGCATCGACCAAGCGCAACTACGTTCAGCGCGTGGTCGAGCACGACAAGGCCGAATCCGCCACCGTGGCCCGGCAATGGGGCCGCGACTATTGGGACGGCGACCGCCGCTATGGCTATGGCGGCTATCGCTACGACGGACGGTGGCGACCGCTCGCGCAGACCCTGATCGACCGCTACGGGATCAAGCCCGGCATGAGCGTGCTCGATGTCGGCTGCGGCAAGGGCTACCTGCTCTACGAGTTCAGTCAGCTGGTGCCCAACCTCACCATCGCCGGCATCGACATCTCCGACTACGGCATCGCGAACGCCAAGGAGGAGGTGCGGCCGCAATTGCAGGTCGGCAGCGCGGTCGAGCTACCCTACCCCGACCACAGCTTCGACCTCGTGGTCTCACTCGGCGTGCTCCACAACCTTCCGCTCGAGGACGTGTTTCGCGCGGTGACGGAGATCGAGCGCGTCGGGCGCGGCGCCTCGAAATATCTGATGGTGGAATCGTTCCGCAACGAGAGCGAGAAGGCCAACCTGCTCTATTGGCAGCTCACTTGCCTGAGCTTCCACGGTCCGGAAACCTGGGCCTGGATCTACGACAAATGCGGATACCGGGGCGACCATGGGTTCATCTTCTTCGAATGAAGCCGGCCTGCGCCGGCCGACCTCGCTGCGCGCGCAGAATCCGGAAGTCTATTATTCGGACGACGTCATCGTCACGGCGGACGACGCCACGATCGCGGAACTGAAGCGCATCGCCGCCGGCAATCCGCGCCTGCGCAGCCGGCTGTGCACGCATCCGGACCCTTCGTCCGGCCTGCACGAGATGCTGATCGTGCATCATCGCGAGGCCTATGTCCGGCCCCACAAGCATTTTGGCAAACCTGAATCGTTTCACCTGATCGAGGGCACCGCCCAGGTCGTGATCTTCGAGGATGACGGCCGCATTCGCGACGTGCTCGATATGGCGCCCTACGGCCAGGGCGCCCTGTGCTATTATCGGATGCCCGAAAAGGTCTTCCATTCGATCCTGATCACCTCGGAGTGGCTGGTGTTTCACGAAACCACCGCCGGCCCGTTCGATCCCTCCCGGACCGCCTTTCCCGACTGGGCCCCCGACGGCGGCGATGCCGCCGCCGTCCTGGCTTATGTGGCGAAAACTGGCATGCTCGCTGCCGAGCATCTGGCGAGAAAATAGATTTCGACCGCAATCGCTGCCTGATGATTCCGCCGTGAACGATCGAGGACGACACCAGCCCGATGAAGCCGCCGGCAAAAGCACTGGTTACTCTGGCCAAGTTCGCCGTCTCGATCGGCATCCTGGTCTTGCTCCTGCGCAGCCAGGACTTGTCGTCCCTGAAAGCCGACCTCCTCGCCGTCAAATTGGACATGCTGGTGCTTGCAGTGCTGCTGCTGTTCGCCCAGACCTTCATGCTCTGTCATCGCTGGATCCTGATCCTGCGTGCGATACATGTGCCCCTGGATTGGCTGGCAGGTTGGCGCATTCTCATCGTCAGCACGTTCTTCAACCAGGTGCTGCCAGCAGGCGGCGACGCGGTCCGGATCTGGATGTTGCGGCGGCACGGCGCGCAATGGTCGCAAACGATCGGCAGCATCGTGGCCGATCGCTTTCTGGCACTGCTGGCGCTCGGTGCCGTCATATTGGCGGGAATGCCGTTCCTGCTGTCGCGAATCGGTGACAAGTCCCTCCTTTTCGCGATCGTCATCGTTCTTGCATTTGCTTGTTTCGGCCTCGTGGCCCTGGTCACGCTGGATCGCTGGCCATCCCGTACGATCGCCATTCTGCCGGCCCGGATCATGCAATTCGCGATGTTGGTCAGGGCTCCGCTAGCGGCTGAGGGGCGCGGGACGCTGATTGCGACTGCCATTGTCATCCACCTGATCACGGTCGCGGCCAGTTACGTCCTTGCGATCGGCCTCGACGCGCCTCTCTCCGCGCTTGATGCATTCGTCCTTGTTCCGCTTGTCATTCTGTCGTCCGCGGTTCCGATCTCGATCGGCGGATGGGGCGTGCGAGAAGGTGCCATGGTTGCTGCGCTCGGCTTGGTCGGGATCGCTTCCGACAAGGCACTCGCGATATCGGTCTTGCTGGGCCTCGGCGGCCTCGTCGTCGGGCTGTTTGGCGGCTTGGTATGGCTGGTGGCGCCCGAGCGCACCAGCTTCAGCGTAGACCGGGCCCGGGCCGCCAGCGAACGAACGGACGCGGCATCGGTCTAGCCATGGCAGAGATGGATTTCGCTCGAACGAACTTGCGCCGCATCGCCGAAGCACTCGTCTGGCGCGCGCTCATCCTGGCGCCGGCCGTCCTGTCCATTTGGTGCTTGAACCGAAGCGGCACGTACCGAGCACTGATATTCGACGGCGGATGGACGACGCGATTCTATGTTCTCGCCTGGATTGTCCTCACGCCCTATCTCGGCTGGATCGTGATGGCTGCCGGACGCCTCACGTTCTCCCTCATCAAGCACGATGCCGCGCGGCGCATCGATGAGTTCTTCGTTGGCGCATCGACCCTCATACTGGCCGGCCTGACGCTCGGCGCATTTTCCATCCTGTATCCGCAACTCGTTCTTGGCTCCATGCTTGCAATCCTGTTGTGGGATACGCGCAGCTTCAGACAGCCGAAACGAACTGCGACGAACTACGCACTGTTGTTGGTATCGTTGGTCGGCTTCGTGGCTTTGGGAATGGTATTTCTCGATCGCGCGGCAATGCCCGACGTCGTCTCGACCGACGTTCAACAGCTCTATGCGCCCTATCTGGCAGAAGTAGCGCGCAACCACAGCATCTGGCTTGCCGCCGACAATCCGATCTTCTCCGATTTCGAGATCGGCCACGGAAACGGACTTCATCTGTTGATGGCTACGTTTCTGCCTCCCCAGGTGACCCAGATCATTTCATTTCTCTACTACGTCGCAATCGGCGGGGTCATCTTTGAGTTCGCCCGGATGCTCGCTCCGTTGGAGATGTTCGGCCCCCAATGGGACCGCGTGGCAATACCGATCGCGCTCGGTATTGCCATTCTCGGGCTCACGTGGGCACCAGGCCTGCACATCATGGAGTTCGGGAAGTATCATCTTCAGACAGCGGCATTCTTCTCCTATTCGCTGCTCGTTGTCGCCCGATCTCCCAAGGGCCGCGACCAATTTGGCGCCGGGATCTGTGGCTTGGCCCTCGCAGTCTCCTACCCGCTCTATGCGGCGTATATGGTTCTGATCTCGGGATTAGGAGCGTTCACCAAACTGCTCCGTGGAGATCGATCCGGCTTCATCACCAGCGTTACGCTTGGAGTCGGAGCGGTCGCCGGTTGCCTGCTGATTTTTGCCGTCAACTACATCTATCTCGGAATTCCAGCGACCAACCCCTACTCGATCTTCCGCCACGTCGCTTCGACGAACCGCTTTTCACAGTTCGGCAGCCTCGACATCCTTGATTTCTTTGTGTTGTCCCAGTCGCTGGGAGTAAGCGACTTCTCCATCAGAAATGGATGGATCTCCGCAATCGGGCAGGTGAAGGCGCTTGTCAAAGCTGCCTCCCTGCTCGCCATGACTTCTTTGGTTGTCGCCTTCGCGGACTCAAAACTGTTTCCCGCCCGATCGTCTCTATCCAAGGCCGGGCCGACGGGTATGGTGGCGGGGATTTTCATCCTTGTTGCTTACCTGGCCAGCGTCCGGTTTCTCGATTCAACCCTGCAGATCCCGAGCCTGCAAAGGTTGTCCATCCATGTGAGCGCGTTGATCCCGGTTGCGATCATCGCAATGGCCTTCTTCGCGCTGACGATGGCGTGGCGATTGGCACCAAATTGGTTCACCGGCCGCGCCGCTCCGCACATAGCCGTCCTGGGCCTCTCGGTTGTCTGCGCTTCCGTGATTCACGCAGTTCCCTGGAGAAGCTTCCAAGCCGATGGCACTTCGCTCTTTGTCAATGGGCGTCCGCTTGACCAAATGCCCCGCGTCACGCTCGACTGGAAGCGGTGCGACGAGCTACAGCAATCAACAGGTTCCGATCGGGTTCTTGCCCTCAACGGTTACCGGGCGATGGTGCCATGCTATTTCTCGTCGTTGCTCACGCGAGGCAAGATCATTCATACATACGAGAGCGACGTCGCGCGCAATTTCACGAAGATCGCGCTCGGCGACGCCGACACGGCGGAAGCCACGCTTCGATCGCTGGGCGTGAAGCTGTTCTACGTCCAGAAAGGCAATTGTGACTTTTGGCTCAACGGCTTCTCCGACCTGTTCCAAAAGGATGAATTGACGCGACGCTTTGCCATTCATCGAGAGTCCCCGGACTACTGGATATTGACGTGGAAGCACAGCGATCAACCATTGAGTTCTGAGGCTGCGATCGGAATATCGGCGCTAAGGACAAGATCGAAAGATATCTATCAGGAGGCTTACGGCGTGGATCCATTTGAGGTGGTCAAGCACCATCTACCACCGAACGGCAGGCGTGGAGATCTCACGGTCCTCGAACAGCTATCTCGGTGCCACTAATGCGCGGTAGCTGCCTCGACGTCAGCGGAGACATGCTCGAAAAATCGCGGGTTCTCGCTCGACCAAGCAACTTAAGATAAGAATTGTGGCACGGCCCATTGCGCTATATAGGCTTCAAACTGCACCGGGTATTGCCCGGGACGCCGATGTTCCGCTTTCCTGCAAAGAGCTAGACCCGTGACCGACCATTGCCGCCTTTGCCATTCGACCGACCTGCGACCCGTCATCGACCTCGGACCAATGCCGATTGCGCACCGACTTCGGCATAGCCGAAACGCGCAGGAGGAACGGTATGCGTTCGAGGTGCTGGCGTGCGGCGAGTGTGGCCTGCCGCAGATCGTCAAGCCGATCGATCCGGACATCCTGTATCGGCAGTTCAACTACAATTTCAGCAGCTGGAAGCCGGAGCCGCATCAGGTCGACGAGCTCGACACCATCGCGAAGTTCTCGAAGCATCAGTCCGTGTTCGAGATCGGATGCAACGACGGCCTGTTCATGGACAAGCTGCGCGAACGCGGCGCGAAGGTCTTGGTGGGCGTGGAGCCCAACCCCGTGTCGGGCAAGATCGCCCGCGAGCGCGGCATCAAGGTCTATTCCGACATGATCAGCCCGGCGATGTGTCACGATGCGGTCGCCGAGGCCGGCAAGTTCGACCTCGTCGTCTCGCGCCAGGTGCTGGAGCATATCGTCGACTTCGAGAATTTCTTCGACTGCGTGAAGATCGCGCTGCGCGACGACGGGCTGCTGTTCATCGACGTTCCCGATTTCGCTCCCGGCTCGACGGCCGGAGACCTCTCCGTTCTCTGGGAGGAGCACGTCAGCTATTTCACCGAGCCGACCCTGCTCGCGCTGCTGGCGCGCCATGGCTTCGAGGCGGTGTCCGTGAAGAAGTACAATTTCAGCGGCGGCAGCCTCGCCATCGCGGCGCGCCGCGCCGCGCGCGACGTGACGCCGCCGCCTGCTCCGTCCGGGGTCGGCGAGAAATTCGGTCAGCGCGCCAGGGAATACGGCGCGCGTCTGCGCCCGATCCTCGCCAGCGCCCGTACCAATGGCGCAGAGATCGCCATCTATGGCGCCGGCTGCCGCGCCTGCACCTTCACCAATGCTCACAAATTGGCGGATCTCGTCGACCTCTCGGTCGACGACCAGAAGGAGCGCCAGGGGCTGTTCCTGCCCGGCACCGGCATCCCGATCCGCTCGCCCGAGGATCTTGCCGGCAAGTCGGATCCGCTGATCTGTCTTCTGGCCGTGAACCAGGAGAACGAGACCAAGGTCAGCAGTTGGCTGCGCGAGAGCGTAAAGCGCCCGCTGCACATCGTCTCGATCTTCGCGCCCTCCGACATCTGGAGCGAGCTCGATCGCCTCGAGGCGGCCGCAGGATCGCGGCATGGCTGAGGACAAGCTCTTCAATTACTACGAACGTCAGAACGTTCTGCCGACGTTTGGAAATTTCAAGTCG
Organism: Bradyrhizobium sp. 1(2017); assembly: GCF_011602485.2. Lineage (NCBI taxonomy): Bacteria > Pseudomonadati > Pseudomonadota > Alphaproteobacteria > Hyphomicrobiales > Nitrobacteraceae > Bradyrhizobium > Bradyrhizobium sp. 1(2017). The sequence continues at coordinate 5,042,946 of NZ_CP050022.2, forward strand.
TCCGCCGAACTCGGAGCCTATGCCGGCCAGAGGCGCGAGCTGTTTTCGGACAAACTGATGCTTCCGCAGCCGCTGTTTCGCGACGCCGAGGTGCTCGAATTCGGTCCCGATTCCGGCGAGAACGCGCTGGTGTTTGCCGGCTGGGGCGCGAACATGACGCTCGCCGAGCCGAACCGGCACGCGCACGAAAAAATCCAGGCTTACTTCGCGCATTTTGGCTTGACCGGACGTCTTCGCGAGCTCGCGCTGTCCGATGTCGAAGGGTTTCGCGGCGATCGTCGCTTCGACCTGATCGATGCCGAAGGGTTCATCTACACGGTGCAGCCGAGCGAAAAATGGCTCGGCATCTTTCACCGGCTGCTCAATCCGGACGGTTATGCCGTCGTCTCCTACTACGAACGTTATGGCGGCTTCTTCGAGCTCGCGCTCAAGGCGATCCACGCGGCCGGCAAGGCATTGACGGGCCGCCCCGCGCCGGAGACGGCGAAGATGCTGTTCGAGGCGAAATGGAACAGCATTCCGCACACCCGCGGCTTCGAGTCCTGGCTGATGGACGTGCTCGAAAATCCCTTCGTCCGGCACCGCTACTTCCTCGACGCCGGCGCCTTGTGCGCGGCGGCGCATGAGCAGGGATTCGACATCCATTCGGCGTGGCCGGCCTATCGCGACAGCCTGGACGTCTACTGGCACAAGAAAGTCCTGTCCGACGACGAGAAGCTGCGCCGTGCATCGCGCCATCTCGGCCGCAGCCGTCTGAGCTTCCTTGGCGGACGGAAGCTCTATCTGGTCGGCAACATCGAAGCGGTCGATGCGATCTCGGCGTCGATCGAAGCGCTGGTTCTCGATGTCGACGGAATGATCGACGATCCCTTCGGCAATTGTCTGCCCCGGGTGGTCTCCGGCCTGGCGTCGTTGCGCGAGGCGATCCCGACGAGTGCCATTCTCGCCGACGATGCCGCCGAGATCGACGCCATCCTTGCAACGCTCGACAGCTTCCATCGCATCTTCAGTGCAATCGGGCGACGGGACGCGTCCGCGGTCGCCGCCCTCACCCAGTCCGACCCGGCATTCATCAACACCTGGGGACAGCCGGCGCATTTCCTCGTCATCCGGAAGCGCTTCGAGGGATCCTAGCCAGTGAGGCCAGGCATTGGCATCATCGGAACGGGCATGGTCGGCCAGATGTGCCACCTCGCCAATTTCGCTGCCAATCCCGCCTGCAACGTCGTCGCGATCGCCGATTTGCGGCCCGATCTGGCTGCCGCCGCGGCGCGGAAATTCGGCATCCCCCGGATCTACGGCACGCACCGGGAGCTGCTCGCGGACAGCGCGGTATCCGCCGTCGTCGTCGTAACGAAGCGCCGCGCCACCGGGCCGATCGTCCTCGATGCCTTGAACAGTGGACGGCACGTGCTGTCGGAGAAGCCGATGGCCTATACGACGGTTCAGGCCAAGTCGCTGGTCGAGGCTGCACAGCGGAAGGGCGTCATTTACGGCATCGGCTACATGAAGCGTCACGACGCCGGCGTGGCACGCGCGCTGGTGGAGCTATCGCGCATTCGTGCAGACCAGTCGCTCGGTCGGATCGTCGGTGCGCGCGGGTGGTGCTTTGGCGGCGATACCGGCCGCGCACAGGACAATTTCGTCATGACTGGCGAAGCGCGGCCGGACGGTCTCGAACTATGGCAGGATGGTCCCGACTGGATGCCGGACGCGATGCGACCCGGCTACGATAATTTTCTGAACGTCTTCAGCCATATCATCAATCTGGCGCGCTACGTGCTGGGACCGTCGCCGATCGTTTCCGAAAGCTCCGTCGAGATCTCGGGAGCCGCGCGTGTCACTCTCGACTTCGACGGCATCGCGTGCACGCTCGAGCTCGTAAACGGGTCCGAGGGTGCCTGGCGTGAGGGACTGACGATCGATTTCGAGCGCGGCGCGGTGACCATCGAATTGCCGCCTCCCTTTGCCCAACAAGAGGCGGAGATCATCGTCGATCACAATGGCCTCTCCAGACGGCTGATGCGTGAAACCAGCTGGGCTTTTCGGCGCCAGGCCGATGCCTTTGTCTCCGATATCGTCGAACAACGGATGCCCCTCGCCTCCGGCGCGGACTCGGTGACCGACATCGTGCTTGCGGAGGCAGTCTGGAAGCGGCGCATTAGCGGCTAGGCGTCGCGTCCTTCGCTGCGTCATCGAGCGGTATGACGCCGGCGATCGGCCCCACCTTGATCGTGACCTTTGCAAGTTGGGCCAGAAACTCCCCGACATCACAGCGCGCAAGAAACCGGCACGCATAGTACCTCCGCACCAAAATCTCGTTCGGCGCCGCTCCGGGGCCCGGCTGGAGCAGGATCGTCGCCTGCGGCCCCGAAGGATCGAAGTGATGGAATGCACTTCCCGGTGCCGTCCGCGATTCCTCCATCTCCTGAAGGATGGTGGGCCGCTCGGCAACCAGGGTAAAACCGAAAAAGGGCTGATTGCCCCAGGCGAGGCGCAGCATTCCGGTGACCTCGGCCAGACCGAACGGCACAAACCGTGCCGGGTAATTCTGAAAGCCGTCATCGACCGCATAGACCGTCGCCGGAGGCTGGACTCGGCCGGCAAGGTCACGCGTCAGGGCCTCTTGCTTCAGCATTCTCGCCTGCAGGAAGATGTAGTCGGTCCACAGCAGGCCGATCGAGACGATCATGCCCAATCCGAACACGACCGCGAAGGCGGCGCCGGAGCCGGCCCAACGTTGGGCGTATCGCTTCAATGCAAGCAGTGCCAGCGCCGACGGCACACCGAACATCAGCAGGTGGCGACTCTCGTAGAAATGCGTGGAATAGGGCCGCAGGCCGGCGATCACGTAGGGCGACGACAAGGCGAGGAACAAGGCGGCGGCGAGGATCAGCGGCAAGGCCCTCCCGCTTCTGGACGCGGTCGGCTCTGTACCGGGACGCAGCAGCAGCACGACAATGCCGACGAGGAGCGTGGCCATGACGAAGAGCGCCGGGAGCTGGATCGCCGCTCGGGCAGCGTTTGCCAGGACGTCCCTGTAGCCGGCGACGACGAACGCCCCCCATCCCTTCGCCAATTCACCGAGCGTCGGGAAATGCGCGTTGTAGTGCTGCGCGTACACGCCGATCCGTTTAAACCAGATGTTGAGCGCGCCCCAATAGACCAGGGGAAGCACGACCAATTCCGGATAGCCCACAGCGGAGCGCCAGGCCGCGAGCCACGTGCGGCGAACCAACCCATGCGCACCGTCCGCGCCCCGCCACATCGCGATGAAGAGGCCGAGCATCACGAAGGCATAGAGCATGATCGTCGAGTTGAGCGCGAAGCTCAGCAAGAACACCAGCGCGCAGGCCACGCGAAGCAGCGCGCGAGGCAGACCGCGGGCGCCGAAGGCGAGCGTCAGGAGCCAGGCACCGACGAACGAAAGTCCAAAGCTGAAGACATAGACCGCGTTGGCCTTGCCCGCCCAGAGCTGATAGCCGGGATAGGTCCAGACGACCAGCGCAAAGCCGACCGCTTCGGCGCGATCGAGCAGTTCGAGCCGCGTCGCCGTCAGCACCAGGCACGTCGCGCCCAAGACAACTCCGGCAAACGCCAGCGATACCATCACGGCAACCGGCGCGCCGGTCCAGTTCGCGAACCTGTCGTAACTGTAGAAAATCGGATGGCCGGCGCTGTTCAGCAGAAAATCAATGTCGATGAAATAATCCGGACGTGGCTTGAGCACCAGCCAGTCGTCCATGAAGAGGCCGTGGTTCAGCAGCATCGGTGCATGCGCGGCCAGCAACACCAACAGGAGAACGGCTATCGCGCGCAACAAGGGGGACATGCTCGGACGGGTGAGGAAGGACATCGCCGGCAAGGACTCGCACGGCCGCGTGACCGCTGCAAGAGCGGGATGACCGGCTTCCCTTGACCGGAAATATGCGACCTCCTATAGACTGCCGCTGTGGCTGAGCCCGAGAGGCGTCAGGGACGATTTTCCGCAATGAACATGCTACCCGGCCCGGCGCAGGCCGTTGCGATCTGTCTCAGCATGGCCTTTCCGCTTTTGTTGCTGGGCTATGCGCGCATCGCGGCCACTGGCGGATCCGGCCGCCGCTTTCGGCTCGGCTGCGTCAGCCTCGTCGCTCTTTTTGCAATCGCCTGCATCGTGCTTCCTGGTCAACGTCGTCTCGACGACGTGCTCGGCGGCCTCTTCCTGTTGGCGACGGCGATGATGTTTTGCTACATCCTGTTCAGCCTGCTGGCTTGGGGCTTTACGCTGACGTTGCTCACGGCACTGGTCAAGTCCGGACGTCCCCTCACCATCGAGCAATGGGCTTCGGCCTACACGCAGGGCGGCGATCTCGGCTCCTTCGCGCATAATCGCCTGAAACTGCTGATCGGCTCGGGGCTCGTGGTGACGGCCGACGGCAGGCTGGCACCGACATCCAAGGGGGTGGCGGTCGCCCGTGTCGTCAAGCTGGTTCGTCTGTCGACCGGCCTTGGGTAGGGAGCGCGATGTCCTACGCCATTGGATTGATCGCCGTCGCCGCCTTCGCCGTGATGTCGCCTGTCCTGCAGCTGATGGCCCGCACTTTCGCGTGGTCGATTTCATCGGTGATGCTGCTCGCGATCGCCGCGGTCGTCGCGCACGGTTTCGGCGTGGTGCTCGGCATTCTCGTCGTTCCGACGTTCCAATATTGGGACGCCGCGTCAATTTTCGGATTTTGCGTCATGGCCTATGTTTTCGGCTTTGGCGCGGTCTACAAATCGGTTTCACTGAACATTCTGCTCGGCCTCGTCGACCGGCCGGAACGGAAGGTCCGGATTTCGGACATCGTCGAACAGCAGGTTCCAGATCTGTTCCAGGGGCGTGCCGGGGGTCTCGTCGACGGCGGACTGGTCGAGCAGGCTGGCACCCGCTTTGCTCCGACCGCGGCAGGCCGGAGCATGGCAATCCGCATCGGACGACTGCGCCGCGCCTTCGATATTGCGGATACCAGTCTCTACGATTTTTCCGATTAGTTGCGCAGAACACACACATCGCCGGTTCCGTTTCGTTTGCGGGGATGACCTGCGTGGCCCGTATTGTTCTCCCCCCTCGGATCACCTAGAGTTGTGACTGGGGATGCAACAGCAAGAGTAGCCGGCAACGGCAGCACGCGATGACACCTTCCAGGGCGGCAAAAAGGCTTACGATCGTCATTCCTGCGCTGAACGAGCAGGACAAGATCGCCGATACCATCGGCGGCGTGCTCCCGCTTGCGCGCGAGCTGCTCGATGATTTCGAGATCTTCCTGATCGACGACGGCAGCACGGACGCCACCGGCGCGATCATGGACGAATTCGCGGCCGGCGAGCCGCGCATCGTCGTGCATCACAATCCCGAACGGCGGGGTGTCGGCGCCGGCTTCGAATATGCCCTGTCGCGCGCCAAGTTCGACGCCATCACCCTCATTCCCGGCGACCACGCCTTTCAAAACGAAGGCATTGCCCGGATGTTCAAGGCGGCGGGCGCCGCCGACCTCGTCATCACCTATCGCGACAACCAGTCGGACCGCTCGGTCAACCGCTCGCTGCAGTCGCATTCGCTGCGGCTGATCCTGAACTGCCTGTTCGGCTTCTGGCTCTCCGACTACCACAGCATGATCGTGTACCCCGTGAAATGGCTGCGCCAGATCGCGGTCAAGGCGGACGGCTATGGCTATCAGATCTGTGCGTTGATCTCGTTGCTCCAGCTCGGCCTCACCCACGTTCAGGTGCCGGTCAGCCTGAACGCGGAGCTCAAGGGATCTTCCCGCGCACTTCGGCTGCGGACCTATTTCGAGCTCGGGAGCACCATCATCTCGCTGCTCCGCCGCGTTCCCATCCGCGATGTCGACCTCAGCAAGGTCCCCGCCAACGCCGAGCGGACCCTGGTACGCTAAGCGTTCCGGCAAGCATTGAGGCTGGGCGGCTCGGCCCGGCGCATTGCGATTCGCGGAACGGGGACGCTCGTCCCTATCCCGTCAGCAGCTGATCTAAGTAATTGATTTTGCTGGCAGGAGTGGCAGGGCTCGAACCTGCGACCCCCGGTTTTGGAGACCGGTGCTCTACCAATTGAGCTACACTCCTACAGACCCCGCGTCGCCTTGGGATCAGGGCCGCTTTCAAGCACAGGGGACGGCCGGTTTGCAAGGGTGAACCGCGCCGGCTTCGCTTGTTTGTACCGGGGTTTTTGGGCCACAGTCCGCTACCGACAATCAAGAAACAACCGGGAGAGCCCATGACCGCCACAGCGACCGCTCCAGCCGCCCCACAGGGCACGATCTCCCCGCAGACCCCGCCCCTGCCGGAAGCCCGCCCCGAGACGCTCGGGCTGTCGCGGCCCCGCCTCCAGGCCATGTCGGACGCCTTCAAGCGCGACATCGACAAGGGAACCGTTCCCGGCGTCACGGTGCTGGTCGCCCGCCGCGGCCAGATCGGCTGGTTCGAGGCGCTGGGCCGGCAGAGCCCTTCCGCCGCCACGCCGATGGCGCGTGATTCGATCTTCCGGGTGTTCTCGATGACCAAGCCGATCGTGTCGGTCGGCATCATGGCGCTGGTCGAGGACGGCCACCTGCTCCTCAGCGACGCGGTCGCCAAGTTCATTCCGGAATTCGCCGACCAGAAGGTCGGCGTGGTCAGCGGCGGCAAGCTGGATCTGGTTCCGCCGAAGCGGCCCATGACGGTGCAGGACCTGCTCCGCCACACTTCGGGCCTCACCTATGAGCACCAGGGCGATGGCCCCGTGCACAAGCTCTATCAGGAGTCCCGCGTCCGCAGCCGCAAGATCACCAATGCCGAGCACGCCGCGCTGGTGGCGAGCTTCCCGCTGGTGTGCCATCCCGGCGACGAGTTCAACTACAGCCGCTCCACCGACATCCTCGGCCGCATCATCGAGGTCGTCAGCGGCAAATCGCTCGGCACCTTCCTCGCCGAGCGCGTCCTCGCGCCGCTGCAGATGGCCGAGACCGGCTTTGCGACCGCCGAAGCCAATGCCGGCCGCCTCGCCGAACCGTTCGCGGCCGATCCCTGGACCGGCGACAAGGTCGCGCTCTTCAACATGCTCGAGCAGCCGGTGATGGAATCCGGCGGCGGCGGGCTGGTCTCGACCACGATGGACTATGCCCGCTTCTGCCTGATGCTGCGCAATGGCGGCACGCTCGACGGCAACAGGATCATCGGCCGCAAGACGCTGGAGCTGATGGCGTCCGACCATCTCGAGCCGCACGTCGTGACCAATGGCACGCTGCTGTCGCCCGGCCACGGCTTCGGGCTGGGCTTTGCCGTGCGCCGCGAGGCCGGCATCGCGCCCTTCCCCGGCAGCGTCGGCCAGTATTTCTGGAGCGGCATTGCGGGCACGTTCTTCTGGATCGACCCGAAGGAGGACCTGTTCGCAGTGTTCATGAGCCAGGGTCCGGGCCAGCGCGACTACACGCGGACGCTGGTAAGGGATCTGGTCAACGCGGCAGTGGATTAGTCTCGTGCCCCGGACGCGCTGCAACGCCCTTGGCGTTGCTGCGCAGAGCCGGGGCCCATGCATGCGCGAGTTCGTTCTTGGCCTTCCGGGTCCCGGCTCTGCGGAGCGGTACTGCGTGCCGCACCGCGTCCGGGACACAAGACCATCAACTGATCGTTGCGCCGCCGTCGATCACCATGGTCTGGCCGGTCATGAAGTCGCCGGCCTTCGATCCCAGGAACACCGCAGCGCCCGCGATCTCGTCGGGAATGCCGATGCGCAGGAGCGGCGAGCGCGAGGTCGAGGCCTTCAGGTTCTCCGGATTGTCCCAGAGGGCTTTGGCAAAATCGGTCTTGATCAGGCCGGGCGCGATGCAGTTCACGCGGATATTGTGCTTGCCGTATTCGCAAGCGAGGTTGCGCGCGAGCTGCATGTCGGCCGCCTTGGAAATCGCGTAGGCGCCGAGAATGGTCGATCCCTTCAATCCGCCGATCGAGGAGACGATGATGACCGAGCCGTCCTTGCGCTCGATCATCTGCGGCACCACCATCGAGATCAGCCAGTTGTTGGCGACGATGTTGTTGTCGAGGATCTTCCTGAACTGATCGTCGGAGATACCGGCGAGCGGACCGTAATACGGGTTCGACGCGGCGTTGCAGACCAGCACGTCGATCTTGCCGAACGCACGGTTGCTCTCGTCGACGAGGTTCTGCAGATTCTCCTTCGACGAGATGTTGGCGGCAATCGCGACCGCGGTGCCCTTGCCGAATTTGTCGTTGATGCCTTTCGCCACCTGCTCGCAGACGTCGGCCTTGCGCGAGGAGATCACGACCTTGGCGCCGTGCTCGGCCATGCGCTCGGCGATCGCAAGCCCGATGCCGCGCGTCGAGCCGGTGATGACGGCGACTTTCCCCTTCATGTCGAACAAGGTCATGTTTCTCTCCCAGAGTATGAACTTCGTATTTGATGTCATTCCGGGGCGATGCGAAGCATCGAGCCCGGAATCTCGAGATCCCGGGTCCGGTCCTTCGGACCATCCCGGGATGACAGCTCACTCACGCGAGCTTCTTGACTTCCGGTCCCGCCGGCTGATGCATCGCCGCGTGCGCATCATCCGCGATCCAGGGCTGCTGGTTCACCATCGGCAGACGCCAGACCGAACGCCCGGGGCTTGCGAAATAATCGAGCCTCGTGATCGAGCAATTGTCGATGTCGAACGATAGCGCTCGCTCCACCTGGCCTTCGAGCGCGAGCCCGAGCGCTGCCTTGATGGTGCCGCCATGCGCGACCGCGATGATGTCCTGCCCGCCCGCCTCATTGATGATCCGCTCGATGGTGCGGCGCGTACGGTTGTAGAGATCCATGAAACTTTCGCCGCCGGGCGCGGGCTCGTTGATATCGGCAAACCAGCTCGAGCCGACCGGGCGGCTCGCGATGAACTGCGCGCGGTTCATGCCCTGCCAGCGGCCGAGATTCTGCTCGGCGAGATCCGCTTCCCATGTCATCGATGCAGGCTTCGGATAGCCTGCCGCCCAGATCGCTTCCGCCGTCTGGTGCGTGCGCATCAGATTGCTCGAATACCAGACCGCCTTGCGTGGCAGCACCTTGGCAACAGCGTTGAACACGTAGCTATCGCTGGTGTCGCAGGCGATATCGGACTGTCCGTAGATGTTGCCGCCGTCGTTGCGCACCGGGGCGTGCCGGACCCACCACCACCGTGTGACGACCACCTTTGGCTTGTCTGCGCCTGCCATCGAAACCCTTCCATCCCGTTTGATGTCGCTGTACGTCAGTAGCGAACGTGTCTCAAGACACTTTACCGTTTGAAATCTTGTTTGAAATTCCGTCGCACGGCAAGGGCCGCGCACGAGCCAAAGGGAGAAGCGCATGGGCCGCCTGCAAGGCAAATCCGTCATCATCACCGGCGCCGGCAGCGGCATCGGCCGCGCCGCCGCACTTCTGTTCACCCGGGAAGGCGCAAAGCTGATCGCAGTCGATCGCACCGAGGCGGTGAAAGAGACCGTCGACGAGGTGAAGAAGGCCGGGGGTGTCGCGGAAGCCATGGTGGCGGACGCGGGCTCCGAGAGCGACGTCGTCGCCGTCATCGACAAGGCGGTGAAGACGCATGGCCGGCTCGACGTGATCTGGGCCAATGCCGGCGTCTCCGGCGGGCTCGTTCCGCTCGCCGAGCAGACCGTCGAGCACTGGCAGGAGATCTTGCGCGTCAATCTGATCGGGCCGTTCCTCGCCGTGAAATACGCGATGCCGCACATGGTCAAGCAGCAGTCCGGCGCGATCGTGCTCACCGCGTCCGTCGCAGGGCTCAAGGCCGGAGCCAGCGGACATCCCTATGCCGCGAGCAAGGCCGGCGTGATTAGCCTCGTGCAGACCACGGCCTATTCGCTCACCGGCACCGGCGTGCGCATCAACGCAGTGTGCCCGGGCCTGATCGAGACCGGCATGACCAAGCCGATCTTCGACCGTGCCAAGGAGCGCGGCACCCAGGACAAGATCGGCCAGCTCAACCCGCTCAAGCGCCCCGGCCAGCCGCACGAGCTCGCGGCGATGGGACTGTTTTTGGCCAGCGACGAAGCCTCGTATGTGAACGGCCAGGCCTTTCCTGTCGACGGTGGTCTCACCGCGTCGATGCCGTATACGGGCAAGCCGGTTTAACTCAGGTCTCGTGTCCCGGACGCGCTGCAACGCGCAAGCGTTGCTGCGCAGAGCCGGGACCGAGGAAGCCACGGCACTCGCCGCTGCATGGGCCCCGGCTCTGCTGCGCACCGTCGAAGAGACGCTGCGCTGCGTCCGGGGCACGAGAGCCGGAGGCTGGTTTCGCTGCGCTCGCAATGACGGGTGTAGCGGCGCATCCACCTCCCTCGTGTCCCGGACGCGACGCAGCGCGCAAGCGTTGCGGCGCAGAGCCGGGACCCAGGAAGCCGCGCACTCGCTGCTGCATGGGCCCCGGCTCTGCAGCGCATCACTTCGTGCTGCGCAGCGTCCGGGGCACTAGATTGTTGTTCAACGATAAACATGGCTGCTCATCCTCGCGGCTTGTTTCGCCCGAGTTTTGCTTCGTCGTCTTACCCTCGATTGAAAGAGGGCGCAGGGAAGACCGGGTGCCGGCCGGGCACCCACGGTCCACTGTGCGAAAGGTGGCAACGAGAATCTGCACAGCGGCATACAGGTGAAGCCAAACATCCGGCCTTCCCTGCGCAGTGGTTGGAACGGCGTATGTCGTGCTCTCCCCGGGGAGCGATGCACTATTGCCCCCGTCGCCGTTACGGATGACTGATGCGCGCGCCCGGTTGGGCCGCCACATCACCGCAAGACTTGGCGCACAGACCCCGGGCGCCAGGACGACACGATTTGGCCGTACGCCGATCACACCGGTCGTATGCGCGACGCTTTCGCTCACGGTTTCCCGCCCTGCGAAGCTCTTCGCGCCGATGTGACTGACGTCCACCGCTGTCCCGGCCCGCGTTCGTGACGATCGCGATACGCCCCTCTTCCTTGGGCCGGAGTGCGCGCACTATCCGCCAATTCCGAATTTCGGTAAAGTGGAATATTTTCGACAGTGTGCATTGACCCGCGGCTCGCGTGTTTTGCCCGACGGGCAACGCCAAGTCTTGTAGCCCGGATGGAGCATAGCGTAATCCGGGATCGCATCCGCGGACACAGCGGCCCCGGATTTCGCTGCGGTCCATCCGGACTACGGCACTGTGTTGATTTGCCCATCAGCGCACGACGTTGGTATGGTTCGTGCAGGCAACCTCAGCCTCCCTCTCCCCCGACAAGAAATGACAATGCCCAACCCGATCTTCCCGAGTTCCCGACCCGATCGCATCCGCCACCTTCTCGCCGAGCTCGTCGGCTTCGACACCATCAGCGATCGCACCAACCTGCCCCTGATCGCTCACATCGAGAGCTATCTCGCCTTCCTCGGCATCAAGGGCGAGCGCATCGTCGACGAAACCGGACAGAAGGCTTCGCTTTGGGTCACGATCGGGCCGGAGGATCGGCCGGGCTTCGTGCTGTCGGGTCATACCGACGTCGTGCCCGTCGTCGGCCAAGACTGGAGCCACGACCCGTTCAAGCTGATCGAGCGCGACGGCAAGCTCTACGGCCGCGGCACCACCGACATGAAGGGATTTGTCGCGGTGTGCCTCGCCATGGTGCCGGAGATGCTGGAGGCGACGCTGGCAACGCCCATTCATCTCGCCATCTCCTATGACGAGGAGATCGGCTGCGTCGGCGTGCGGCCGATGCTGCGCGAGGTCGCGAAGAAGAAAGTCATGCCGCTCGGCGCCTTCATCGGCGAGCCGACCGAGATGAAAGTCATCATCGGCCACAAGGGCAAGCACGGTGTGCGCGCGACGTTCCATGGCCTCGCCCGCCACTCCTCGATCGCGCCCGACGGCGTCAACGCGATCGAATATGCCGCCGAGCTGATCGTCGAGATCCGCCGCCGCGCCGTGAAGCTGGCAAGCCAGGCCGAGCGCAACAGCCTCTACGATGTGCCGCATTCGACGCTGCTCACCAGCATCGTGCATGGCGGCGCGGCGCTGAACATCGTGCCCGACACCTGCACGGTGGATTTCGAATGCCGCGGCATCGGCATCACCGAGTCCCGCGAGGTGACGGATGCGATCGTCGCCTGGGCCAAGGCCGAGATCGAGCCGGCGATGAAGGCGCGGCATCCCGATTGCGGCATCGATTTTGAGGAGATCCTCGACTATCCCGCGCTCGACACCGCAGCCGATGCCGCGATCGTCACGCTGGCCAAGAGCCTTGCGGGCCGCAACGACCACGCCAAGGTCGCCTTCGGCACCGAGGCGAGTTTGTTTGCCAGTATGGCCGACATCCCCTCGGTGGTGATCGGCCCCGGATCGATCGCGCAGGCGCATACGCCGGACGAGTTCGTGGAGATGGCGGAGCTGGAGAAATGCGCGGGGTTCGTGGAGAGGCTGATCGCGCACTGTGCGAAGGGGTGATCGTGTCTCGCGCTTGATTGGGTCCCGGCTCTGCGCAGCAGCGTTGCACGCTGCAGCGCGTCCGGGACACGAAGGTTCTCGTCTCCCGGACGCAGTGCGGTGCGCAGTACCGCACTGCAGAGCCGGGACCCAGGGCACTTGGCGATGGCATCGAAACACGCAACTCTAGAGTGCGCGGTCATCGGCACTGGTTGCATGGTTATGCCCTTCTTCGTCTACATCCTTGCGAGCAAACGAAACGGCACCCTCTACATCGGAGTGACGAACGACCTTGTCCGCCGAGTGAGCGAGCACAAGGCCAAGCCCATCCCCGGCTTCACGCGGCAATACGACGTAAACCTGCTGGTCTATTTCGAAACCTTCGAGTCGGTGCTCGAAGCGCGATCACGCGAGCATACGTTGAAGCGATGGCGGCGCGCGTGGAAGCTCAAACTGATCGAAGAACTCAACCCGAATTGGCGTGATCTGACGGATGGGCTGAATACGTTAGCGACGTGACTGGGTCCCGGCTCTGCGGAGCAGCACTTCGTGCTGCGCCGCGTCCGGGACACGAGAGCGGCGCAAGGATGCGCGACGACACAAAACAAAAAAGCGCGGCCATCAGCCGCGCCTTTTTCGTCCCTTACACCGCGCCCGCCTTCTGCGCGTACTCCCATGACGCCTTCGACAGCGGCACGGTGCGCTTGGCGGATTCGAGCGCTTTGGCGTTGGCGGCGGTGCCGTCGCGGACGCGGCCGGCGATTCCTTGCGTGATGCCGGCGAGGCGGAACAGATTGTACGCGAAATACCAGTTCAGATCCGGCACGGTCATCTTAGTGACGTTGCAATAGATCTGCGCGGCCTCGTCCAGGCTCGGGATGTTGAGCGCCTTCAGGTCGACACCATGGAGGCCCGGCATGATCCACTGCATCAGCAGATAGGTGAAGTCGGCCATGGGATCGCCGAGCGTCGACAGCTCCCAGTCCAGCACGGCCTGCACGCGCGGTTCCGTCGCGTGGAAAATCATGTTGTCGAGGCGGTAGTCGCCGTGGACGATCGAGACGCGCGCCTGCTCCGGCACGGTCTTGGGCAGCCATTCGGCGACCTTCTCGAACTCCGGAATGTGCTGGGTCTCGGACGCCCGGTACTGCTTGGTCCAGCGGTCGATCTGGCGTGCGAAGTAATTCCCTGGCTTGCCGAAGTCGCCAAGGCCGATCGCCGTGGGATCGTACATGTGGAGCTTGGCCAGCGTCTCGATCTTGCTGGTGAAGATCTTGCGGCGCGCGTCGTTATCCTGGCTCGGCAGCGCCGGATCCCAGAACACCCGGCCCTCCTCCATTGACATGATGTAGAAGGCCGCGCCGATGACGCCGTCGTCCTGGCACAGCGCGTAGGCACGTGCGACCGGAAAGCCCTGTTTTCCGAGGGCCGCGATGACGCGATATTCACGATCGACGGCGTGCGCGGACGGCAGCAACTTGCCGAACGGCTTGCGACGCATCACGTAGGAGCGGTTCGGCGTGTTCAGCCGATAGGTCGGGTTGGACTGGCCGCCCTTGAACTGGAGGACGACCAGCGGGCCCTCATAGCCTTCGACGTTCTCGCGCATCCAGGCCTCGAGCCGCAGCTCGTCGAAGCGATGCCGCTCCTCGACCGGCTTGGTGCCCGAGAACTCTTCGTCTTTCCTGACGCCGTCAGCCACGGTGACGCTCCCTCTTCAGTTCCGACCTTTTCAGGCCGAGCATGATCCTAATCGGTAACCGCTGACGCACTTGCGTCAAGCGGTCATTCCGAATGGGACCATGCCCTGTCGTTTCTTCAAGTCGGGAGCGCTTCCCGCCTCTCCCGCCCAAAGATTCCGTTCCGATAAATCGGAACGGAATCTCCGGATTCTCGTCTTGACGCGTTTTCTAGCGCGAACCGGTGTCCACTTCGCTTGAAAACGCTACTAGTGCTTGGGGAGTTGGCATACTTCCGAACTTCCAGCCTGGCAATGGCGCGATTATGCACCTCGTCCGGACCGTCGGCGAGCCGCAGCGTGCGGATGCCGGCATAATCCTTGGCAAGACCCGCCTCGTCCGACACGCCTGCGCCGCCGAACGCCTGGATCGCCTCGTCGATGATCTTCAGCGCCATGTTGGGGGCTGCGACCTTGATCATGGCGATTTCGGCCTGCGCGGTCTTGTTGCCGACCTTGTCCATCATGTCGGCGGCCTTGAGGCACAGCAGACGCGTCATCTCGATGTTGGTGCGGGCCTCGCCGATGCGCTGCTCCCACACGGAGTGCTCGACGATCTTCTTGCCGAAGGCGGTGCGCGACATCAGGCGCTTCACCATCTTCTCCAGTGCCTCCTCGGCCTTGCCGATGGTGCGCATGCAGTGGTGAATACGGCCGGGACCGAGGCGGCCCTGCGCGATCTCGAAGCCGCGGCCCTCGCCGAGCAGGATGTTCTCCTTGGGCACACGCACGTTCTCGAGCAGCACCTGGGCGTGGCCGTGCGGCGCGTCGTCGAAGCCGAACACGGGAAGCATCTTCTCGACCTTGATGCCGGGTGTGTCGAGCGGAACCAGGATCTGCGACTGCTGCTGGTGCTTGGCCGCGTTGAAGTCGGTCTTGCCCATCAGGATCGCGATCTTGCAGCGGGGATCGCCGACGCCCGACGACCACCATTTGCGGCCGTTGATGACGTAGTGATCGCCGTCCTTCTCGATGCGGGTCTCGATGTTGGTGGCATCGGACGAAGCAACCGCCGGCTCCGTCATCAGGAAGGCCGAGCGGATCTCGCCGTCCATCAGCGGGCGCAGCCATTTGCGCTTCTGCTCCTTGGAGCCGTAGCGGATGAACACTTCCATGTTGCCGGTGTCGGGCGCGGAGCAGTTGAACACTTCCGAAGCCCAGGAGATGTGGCCCATCTGCTCCGACAGCAGCGCGTATTCCAGATTGGTCAATCCCGCACCGCGGAATTCGTCATCCTCATGCTCGCTCGGCGGCATGAACATGTTCCAGAGGCCTTCGGCCCTCGCCTTCTTCTTGAGGTCTTCGAGGACCGGGATCACCTTCCAGCGGTCGCCGCTCTTGTCCTGCTCGTTATAGATCGGCACCGCCGGACGCACGTGCTTGGTCATGAAGGACTGCACGCGGTCGAGCCATTCCTTCTGCTTCGGGGACAGATCGAAATCCATGGGACGCTCCTCGGTCTCGTTTTGAAAGCCTGTTTTGCGCCGGACTGTCCTCCCGCCTCGCGCGGCTCGCAAGCGCCATTCCAGCTGCTTGCAGATACCGGATGGAACCCGGGCCGCTTTGATGCGGCGCAATTCCATCATGCGGATTGACTTTCTCCGGCCTTCAAACGATAGTTTCATACAAGTGTTTGAATTGCAACTCCCTCAGGGAGAGCGCCCATGCCCAGCGATCATACAAGGTCCGCCATCCTCGCCGCCGCCGAACGACTCTATGCCGACCGCGGATTCGGCGACGTCACGCTGCGCGACATCGTCGCCGAGGCGAACGTGAACCTCGCGGCGGTGAACTATCATTTCGGCTCGAAGGACGAGCTGATCGCGGAATTATTCGTCACCCGCTCGATCGCGACCAACCGCGAACGTCTGCGCGAGCTGAAAGCGGCGGAAGAGCAAGGCGGCGGCCGCGCGCCGATCGAGGTGATTTTGCGCGCGCTGGTGGGGCCGACACTGCGCGGCTGCCTTGGCCCCGAGAACCAGCGTTCGACCGCGGCACGCTTCATGATCCGCGCCTCGATCGAATCCGTGCCGCCGATCCGCCGCATCAAGAACCGCGAGATCGACCATTTGCGGAAATTCGCCGGCGCGATGCGCAGATCCCTGCCCGAGCGCAGCGACGTCGAGATCTACTGGGGCCTGAACTTCGCACTGGCCATGGCGCATCACACCATCCGCGAGAGCGAGCGGCTGACCAAGCTGTCGGAAGGCAAATGCGATCTAAACGACGTCGAGGACGTGGTCGCGCGCGTCGTCAGCGTGGCGACGATGGCGTTGACCGCGGGACGGACGGAGGCAAGATCGCCGTCAAAGGTTGCTGCGCGTTAGCGCCTCACATCATCGCGATGCAGTCGATCTCGACATCGAAAGGGCCGAACCATTCCGGCGTGCAGACGAAGATCCGCGCCGGCGGATCGCGCGGAAAATAGCGCGCATAGACCGCGTTGAAGGCCGCGAAATGTTTGGCCGACGTGCAGTAGACGTTGCACTTCATGACGTTGTCGAGCGAGGCGCCGGCGGTCTGCAGGCACAGCTTCATCTGCTCCATGACGAGCTCGCTCTGCCGCTCGATCGGCACGGAGGCGATCTCGCCCGTCTCGGGGTCGAACGGCGGCAGGCCGGCGACGAAGATCATATTGCCGGCGCGCGTCACCGGCGAGACCGGCGCCTTCGCGCGGTCGAGGAAGGTCGAGATCGGTTCGACGCGGAGCACTTCGCGTGTCATGGTGGCCACCTTTCGAGCGGAAACGATGCCTGGGCTACATCATTTTGTAGCCAGCATGCTTCGTTTCCGAGCGAAGTGTGGTCGTCGTGAGAGCATGACTCCGTCCGGAAGACCGCTTCACGTTTTTCCGGATCAGCTCTGCGGGCTACACCCGCTGCGGCATCTCCTCGGCCTCTTCCTTGGCCAGCAGCAGCAGCATCTCGATGCCCATGTCGCCTTCCTGGGGCGAACGGATGAACTTGATCTCATCGGCACTTTGCCGCAGCGCGGCAACGATGGCGACGGCCTGATTGGCGGTCGCCGCCTCGGTCGCCAGAACGGCCGTCTGGTCCTTCGCTTGGAACCCGATCGTGTAGGACATTCACTTCCCTCCCGAACTCAAGTGGAGAGATCGAAACAGAGTCTCGCGCGGAACGGAAGCCTGTGCGACTACGGATCGTGATTATCTGGGATTGCGCGCAAGCTTCACGCAACGCCGGGTATCGCACGCTGCGGCACGTGCCGGCTAGCCGCGCTTTGCCCTTCGCTTTGGCGCGGCGCGCCTGGTCTTCTTGGCCTTGGCTTTCTTGACTTTGGTCTTTTTAGACTTGGTTTTTTTAGCCTTGGTCGTTTTGGCCTTCTTGGCCTTGGCTTTCTTCGCCTTGGTGGCCCTGACTGGCCTCGGCGGTACCGCGAGTTCGAAAGCTTCGAGGTTGTGATCCGTGTAAGGCTTGCCACTCTCGAACAGACCCCTCACCTGGCCGAGCGTCAGCCCGAGACGAAGCTGGTAGTGCGGCATGTCACGGAAGCTGGTCCAGTCGCCGCCCCATTCGAGGTCGCCGTCGCGCGCCAATTCCGCCAGCTTCTTGTAAGTCTTCGCTTCGCTGGCGGTGTCTCCGGTGAGATAGCGGCCATTCTTGAAGATGCCGACGTCCCACGCAATCGCGAAATTATGGTTGCTTTGTCCGCCTTTCGCATTGGTGACGATGGGGCCGGGACTTCCGCGGCCCTTCCTGTAGAGCAGCTCCTGCTCGGCATAGGTGCGCGTGCCCGAGATGATCTTGACGTCGAAGCCCGTCAGTTGCTTCGCCCGCGCCAGGAAGCCCCGCGCCGCGCGCTGGGTCTGCGGCACCAGCGTCCGGATGTTTCCTTCGGAACGGGAGTCGAATGCGCCGAGCTCGGTGGCGATGCTGCTGAATTCTGCCGCGAACGCCTCATCGGCTGCTTCGACCGCCGCGGTCCAGCGGCCGTCCAGCGCGCCGCCGTAAAATCCACCCACCGAAAGCACGCGCTGATAGAAAAGAACATCGTCTCTGAAAAGAGGAGCACTCATATCGGCCTCCATGCCTGAAAAAAAAGTAGAGCAATGGAGGAGATGATAAACTTCAAGTTGAGTTTCGGGCAAGCGGAAACCGGGCGATGCCGTCACGATTGTCCGCGGCGAAATGCAGCCTAGCGGCGTGCTCCGGCCGTCGTCACGCCAGCCCGAGCAGCCCGCGCGCATCTGCCGCGGTCGCAACGCTAGCGCCCAGGCTCTTCAGGATGCCGGCGGCATGCGCGACCAGCTCGGCGTTGGTCTTCGCCAGCACGCCCTTCGACATATAGAGATTGTCCTCCATGCCGACGCGGACGTGACCGCCGAGCAAATAGGCCTGCGCAACCATCGGAAACTCGGCGCGGCCGATCCCGAAGCCGGACCAGATCGCGCCCGCCGGCAACAGGCTGCGGGCGTAGAACATCGTCTCCGGCGTTGCGGAGAAGCCGTATTTCACCCCGAGCACGAGGGAGAACAGACCCGGCCCCGTCAGCGTGCCGTCGGCGAACAGATCGCGCGCGAGATGACAATCGCCGGAATCGAACAGCTCGATCTCCGGCAGCACCCCGGCCACCTTCATCCGCTCCGCCATGACGCGGACGTTGCGCGGTGTGTTGATCACGACCTCGCCGCCGGAATTCATGGTGTTGAGATCGAGCGTGCAGATGTCGGGCTTCAGGAGCTCGATATGCTCGACGCGCTTTTCCGGGACAAGCAGCGTGGTGCCGGGACCGGCGATACGGGGATCCTCGAGCGAGGGCACGAAGCGGCCGCCGGGACCAGTCGTGAGATTGATGACGAGGCTCTTGTTGCGGGCGCGAATGCGATCCATCACGTCGCGATAGAGTTCGATCGCCATCGACGGCCGCCCGGTCGCGGGATCGCGCACATGGATGTGGGCGATCGCCGCGCCAGCCTCGGCCGCTTCCAGGGCGGATGTGGCGATCTGCTCGGGGGTGATCGGCAGATGCGGCGACTGCTCGGGCTTTGTGAGGTTACCGGTGATGGCGCAGGTGATGATGGTCTTGGTCATGCCGTCCCCGACTTGTCTTGGTGCCGCCGCAAGCCTCGCCGCGACGTCCAGCTAGATGATGCCCTGCTGCTTCAGCTGTTCGATCTTGCCGGCATCATAGCCGAGCTGGCCGCCGAGCACCTCCTTTGTGTGCTCGCCCAGCAGCGGCGGCGCGCGGTAGTCCTTGATCGGGGTTTCCGACAAGGTGAGTGCGTTGCGGACCAGCGACAGCTCGGGCTCGAAGGGATGATCGACCTTCACCCGCATGCCGCGCGACTGCACATGGGGATCGGAGAACACCTGCTCGAAATTGTTGATCGGGCCCGAGGGCACGCCGGCCTCCTCCAGCTTTTCGAGCCAGTAGGCCACCGGCTGCTTCAGGAACAGGCCGGCGAAGATCGCCATGATCTCCTTGCCGTGCACGACGCGGTCGTTGTTCTTGACGAAGCGTGGATCGTTCGCGAGCCCGGGCTCGCCGAGCACGGCACAGGTGCGCTGAAACTGGCCGTCATTGCCGACCACCAGCATCAGCTCGCCGTCGGTGCAGCGGAATACGCCGGCCGGCATGCCGCCATTGCCCCAGGTGCCGCGGCGCGGCGGCGTCTTGCCGTTGACGAGATAGATCTGCAGCCAGTGCGACAGCGAGGCGATGACGGTGTCGAACAGGCAGACGTCGATGTGCTGTCCCTCCCCGTCATTGGCGTCGCGATGGTAGAGCGCCGAGAGAATCCCGATCGAGGAGTTCATGCCGGTCATGTAGTCGACGATCGAAGGGCCGACCTTCATCGGGCCCTCGCCCGGCTCGCCGTCGATATGGCCGGTGACACTCATCAGTCCGCCCATCGCCTGCAGGATCGCGTCATAGCCGGCGCGCGGCGCGTAGGGGCCGGTCTGGCCGAAGCCGGTCACCGAGCAATAGATGATGCCGGGGTTGATCGCCTTGATCGATTCATAGTCGAGGCCGTAGCGCTTGAGATCGCCGACCTTGTAGTTCTCCATGAAGACGTCGACATCCTTGGCGAGCTCGCGGATGATGGCCTGCCCCTCGGGCTTGGCGATGTTGACCGTGACCGACTTCTTGTTGCGGTTGGCGCACAGGTAGAACGAATTGTTGTTGTTCGCCTTCCCTTCCGGATCGGTCAGGTAAGGCGGGCCGAAGGCGCGCGCGTCGTCGCCGGTGCCCGGCCGCTCGATCTTGATGACCTCCGCGCCCAGATCGCCCAGCATCTGAGCCGACAGGGGCCCGGCAAGCACGCGGGTGAGGTCAAGGATCTTGATGCCTGAAAGCGGCAAGGCCGACATGTCGATTTCCTCCGGGAACTGGGATCTTGGCGCGGCGGGCTCGAAGCTCTGGCCGCGCACCCTGCGGATACACCATTTTCGGGGCGGCGAGCACTGCATCCCGGGCATACGGCTATCCCCCGCCCCGGCAGCAGGATCGGTCGTGGACGTCGAATTCCGCGCCGCGAATAGCCTAGGTCAGGACCGCGGCGGCGGTTCGCGGCCGTCGCCGTCCCAGCAGGACCAGGATCAACACTGCCCCACAGGAGCAGACGAAGGTGAGACCGAGCGCACCGCGGCCGCCGAACTGGGTCAGCAGGCCGGCGAGCAGCGGCGGTGAAACCGCGGAGGCGAGATTGAGCGGCAGCGCGATCATCGAAGTTGCCTTGGCGAATTCGGCCTGGTCGTAGAACACGAGCGGGATCGTCGCCCGCGCCACCGCCATCGCGCCGCTGCCGGCGCCATAGAGCAGGATGAAGACCGCGACCGCCCAGGTCGCGCCCTCGCTCAGCATCAGGAGCAGCATGGCCACGGGCAGCGCCGTGCCGGCGACGAGCCCGGTCGTGATCCCGTCCCACCGTCCTCCGCCGAGGAAATCCAGCCCGCGGGCGCTGACCTGGACCACACCGAGCATGGAGCCGAACGCGATCGCCTGCGCCGGCGCCAGCCCCTCCGCCCGTAGCAGCTCGACGAACACGGCGCTGAGGCCGAAAGTGACGAACGCATTGAGGGTAGTCGCACAAACGACGAGGCCGAACGTGCTTCGCGGAGTCCGCGGCACGTCCGCGTGCTTTGCCGGCGTGGCGCCGTCCTCCTTCGCGACGGTCCGGCGCGGTGCTGCGAACGCATAGAGCGGAAGCGAAACGAGAAGCAGCATGGCGGCATAGACAAGGCACGTCCCGCGCCAACCGAGGTGACCGCTGAGAAACGACGTGGTCGGCCAGAAGATGCTGCTGGACAGTCCGGTCACCAGCATCAGCGCGCCAATGGCGCTCCTGGCCTGCCGCCCGGCAACCTCGTTCAGCATGATATAGGCGCCGGTCGAGAGCGTGGCGCTGCCGGCCAGGCCAAAGACGATCCAGGCCGCGAAGTAAAGCATCGGCTCGCGCGCGAAGAACAGAAGCACGAAGCCGGGTACGGTGACGACCGTCCCGATCATCATGACCTTGCGCGCGCCGTGCCGCGCAAAGGCCCTGGCAAGCCAGGGCGCGCACAACCCCATGGTGACATAAAGGACGGAGGTCCCGGCGAACACGGCCGGCAGGCTCATGCCCAGATCCGCGGCAATGTCGCGGCCGACGATCGCAGGTAGCCCGATCGTGCCCCATCCGACCAGTTGGGTAATCGCCAGCACCAGCAGAACCCCGATGAGCCTGCCGTCAGATTTCAAGAGCCGCATTCCAGATATCGCCTGCCCAGCGGGCGCAGATTGCGCCAGCAGGTCGGTCTTACCTGCAGATTCAAGACGCGGAAATGACGGTTCCGAATGGCACTGCGGCGTCAGCCGCAGAGCATGCCCGCTCTAGGATGTGTGGCCGGGATCGGTGTGCCTCGGGGTCTTCTTGGCGCGCTGCGGGGTCATCCTGGCCGGGTCCGGAGCATTCGGCACGCCGCGGGGACTCAGCCAAAATGCTGCGCCGTGGTCGGGCTCTAGATGCCGAGTGCGTTCTCGCCGGCTTCGCGGCCAGGCACGCTGACATGCACTTCATGTCCCTCGCGAAGCGCGAGGGATGCTGCGGCGACCGCCGACTCGAATGCAGCTTCCTTGGTGGCGTACCTGCTCTTGACGTCGCCGTCGTGCAGCACGCCCCATTCGTCCTGCACCGGCACGATGGCATATTGAGCAAGGCCCATGGTCCAACTCCCTGGCGTTCCGAAACCGTCTGCCCGACAACGCGCCGGCGGGCTTAACGTTGCGTCAGTTGCGGATGGGTCGCGGTCACGCGCCAGACCGTGTTGCCGCTGTCGTCGGCAACCAGCAGCGCGCCGGTCTTGTCGATGGCGACGCCGACGGGGCGTCCGCGCGCCTGATTGTCGCTGTCGAGGAAGCCGGTCACGACGTCCTGCGCCGGTCCGCTCGGCTTGCCGTCCGCAAACGGCACGAACACGACCTTGTAGCCGTTCAGAGCCTGCCGGTTCCAGCTGCCGTGCTCACCGACGAACGCGCCCCCCGATAGGAGGCCGGCAGTCCGGTGCCGGTGTTGAAAACCATGCCGAGCGGAGCGACATGCGAGCTCAACGCATAGTCCGGCACGATCGCGTTGGCGACGAGGTCGGGCCGCTCCGGTTTGGCGCGGGGATCGACGTGCCGGCCCCAATAGCTGTACGGCCAGCCGTAGAAGCCGCCGTCCTTCACCGCGGTCATGTAGTCAGGGACGAGATCGGGACCGATCTCGTCCCGCTCGTTCACCACCGTCCACAGCGCGCCGGTCTGCGGCTCGAAGCTGAGGCCGTTCGGATTGCGCAGGCCGTTCGCGAACACGCGCCAGCGGCCGCTGCTGCGGTCGATCTCGAGGATGGCGGCGCGGTTGTGCTCGGCCTCCATGCCGTTCTCGGCGATATTGCTGTTGGAGCCGACACCCGCGTAGAGCTTCGATCCGTCGGGGCTCGCGACCAGGCTCTTGGTCCAGTGATGATTGATCGGCCCGCCCGGCAGCGGCGTCAGCACCCTGCCCGGCGCCGAGATCCTGGTATCGCCCTCGGTGTAGGGATATTTGACGATCGCGTCGGTGTTGGCGACGTAGAGATCATTGCCGACCAGCGCGACGCCGAACGGCGAATTGAGATGGTCGAGGAAGACGCTTTGCGTGTCGGGCACACCATCGCCGTTGCTGTCACGCAGCAGCGTGATGCGGTTACCCGGCCCGGTGTCGCCGCCGCCCGATGTCGCCCAGGACTCGATGTAGCCCATCACGAATTCCTTGGGACGCTTGATCGGAGCCCCCTTCGGCGCCTTGGACTCCACCACCAGCACGTCGCCATTGGGCAGTACGTAGAGAAAGCGCGGATGCTGCAGGCCGGTCGCGAACGCCTTGGCCTGCAAGCCCTGCGCGACGGTGGGCGTCTCGTCCTTCTTCCAGCCGACGATGCGGGCGATGTGGATCGGCGGCAGCAGATATTGCTGGAAGTCCGGCAGCGCCGGATTGGGGCCGATTTGCGCCTTGGGATCGCCACTGCCGTCGTTGCAGCCGCCAAGGCACAGCAATGAGGTGCACAACAGGGCGCGGACAATCGAAGACTTCATCGCGCAACTCCCACGCCGTGCCGATAGACCATGGCCCAGCCGAGCCAGCCGGTGACGGGCAGGATCAGCACGGTGATCACCGAAAGCACGAGCCCGGTCGGCCACACCGAGGTCCAGCCATCGCGCATGTGGATCATCGTGTTGAAAATTGCGAGGATCAGCACCACGGCGTTGCCGATCAGATGCGGCCAGGCCGGCGGCTGTTTCCGGACGAGGCGATTGCCGAGGAAATCGGTCAGGCCTGCGATCGCGGCGAGCACACCGAAGACGACCCCGACCACCAGAAGCCAGGCGGAAAAATCCGCCCACATGATCTCGGCGCTGGCGACATAGGCGATGTCGGTCAGTAACGCACCGGTGAAGCACGCGATCGGGATCGGCACCAGCATCGGATGAATCGGATGACCCGCGATTTGCGCCGTGGAGCGCACGCGCATATCGTCTTGCACGGTCGGCCTCGTGTGACTTTCGCCCTGCCCGACCGGCCAACTCATGCGTGGGATGATGGTTCCTGCAACCGCTCGATGGCACGGGCGGGTTGCTGGGGATCAGATCAGCGGAGGTCCCTGCCGCAGATTCATGTGCCGGTTGACGTCCTTGTAGAGCAGATAGCGAAACCGGCCGGGGCCTCCTGCGTAGCAGGCCTGCGGGCAGAAGGCGCGCAGCCACATATAGTCGCCGGCCTCGACCTCGACCCAGTCCCGATTCAGGCGGTACACGGCCTTGCCCTCGAGGACGTATAGGCCGTGCTCCATGACGTGCGTCTCTGCGAAGGGGATC
Source organism: Bradyrhizobium sp. 1(2017) (assembly GCF_011602485.2). Taxonomy (NCBI): domain Bacteria; kingdom Pseudomonadati; phylum Pseudomonadota; class Alphaproteobacteria; order Hyphomicrobiales; family Nitrobacteraceae; genus Bradyrhizobium; species Bradyrhizobium sp. 1(2017). The sequence goes on from NZ_CP050022.2 coordinate 5,067,460, forward strand.
GACGCACCCGGCTCGAACGTCACGATGTTGATGTGCATGTCGTGCCGCATGTCGGCCGGATCGATGAAGCGCGTGGTTGCCCATCGCCCCTCGGTCCCCGGCATCGCGACAGGTTCAACCGAGTCTGCATGGGTCACGATCGGCTCGGGCTCGGCCAATCCGGGCACGCGCTGATACAGCTTGCGTATCCAGTGCAGCTGCGCCGGCTTCTCGCCGCGATTACGAATGCTCCAGGCGCAGCCAGGCGGCAGATAGGCGAAGCTGCCGGGCCTGAGCTCACGCTCACCGTCCACCAGCTTGAGGATCAAATCGCCGCCGACGACGAACAACGCCCCTTGGGCGTCCTTGTCCGGCTCGGGACCTTCACTTCCTCCGCCCGGCGCGACGTCCATGAGGTAATGGGAAAACGTCTCGGCGAATCCGGAGAGCGGTCGCGCCAGCACCCAGACGCGCGTGCCGTCCCAGTGCGGCAGATGGCTGACGACGATATCGCGCTGCACGCCGCTCGGGATGACGGCATACGCGTTCGTGAAGACCGCCCGGCCGCTCAGAAGATCGGTCTGGGGCGGAAGACCACCCTGCGGGATATGATAGGTTTGCGATGACATCTAAAGCCTCGTTGGACGCTACCGGGGCGAGCTTGCGGCTGTGCCGGGATCGAGCTGGATGATCTCGTCCAGCCAATATTCTTCGAGATTGTCGCCACCGCCCTTTCGATCGACGACGAGGAACGAGCTTGCGTCCTTCAGAACCAGAAGCGGGTGATGCCAGCAGTTTCGGCCATAGTTCACGCCTTGCTTGCCATTGGCCGCGAACGCCCGATAGCTCGACGTCGCGCGCGGGTCCGTGCAAACGACGACCAACCAGTCCCCTCCGTTCAGCGGCATGAACAGCTGGCTTCCAAGCGGATGACGCTCCATCAGGCGAATCGCGATCGGCGCGGGCCGCACAGAGGCGACAAACCAGCTGATGTTGATTTGCCCGCCTTCCGCGCCGACATCGACATTGGCGAGTTCATTGTAGCGCGAGGCATAGCCCTGGTTGATCGACAGCGGTGTCAATCCTTCCGTCTCGACGACCTCGCCGAACGGAGCGAACGCCCGCCTCGTCAAGGGCTCGATCGAAAGTATCGCCATCGTCAGCCAAATTCCGCGCGTTCAAGACGTTTGCAGGCCCGCGACGGGCGCGCTGGCACCGGCCGGGTCGATCTGGAGGGTCTCGCTCGAAGGTACGATCTCGCCATCAAGGATGCGACGCGCCTTCGCGCGATCGAGATCCCCCTCCCCACGCGGCGACCACGACCTTGTAGCCGTTCAGCACCTGCCGATGCAAGCTGCAGTGCTCACCGAGTGCACCGTCGCGATAGGCGGCCGGCAGCCCGTGCGGTGGAGGAAAGCGAAGAGCGGCCTCTGGCGCGGTCGATCTCGAGGATCGCGGCGCTGTCGTGCTCAAGCGGACAATCGAAGTATCGATCATCCGTACAGCGGCATCAGGGGCAGCGGCAATTATAGCCAGCTAGCTGGACAAGCCGGAACACGGTGACGCTAGCTCGTCCAGCAAACACGACTGACGGACCATTGATCTCGGATCTTGGCCCATCGAGACACATTGCGCTGCCGCACGAACCTGGTCGCTATAGGAGCATTGCGACATAGTCACCGGTCACGTAACGCTGCCAAGTTTGCAGGTATACGGCCTAGCAAACCCTCACAGTCACGTAGCTGTAACCATTCCATTGCTGCTGATAACAGGATGAACCGTACGCAGCGGCAGCTCCAAGCGCAGCACCCGCCGCCACACCGACAGCTGCGGCGCCCCAACGGGGACCGTAATAGCCTCCGCGATAGCCGCCACGATAATAGCGACCGCCGCCGGCCCAACGTGCTCCGCCGCCGTGCCAATGCGCACCACCGCCGTGGAAACGTGCGCCGCCCCCGTGGAAATGTGCACCGCCGCCATGGAATCCGCGGCCACCACGGGCGTCAGCCGCGCTGGGAATAGCAGTTGCGGCGGCAGCGACGAAACCGATCGCTAAGAGAACCTTTGTTGGTCGCATCACAGTCTCCTACGGTTACAAGGAGAAGTAATTCACTATGACGTTATTTCGTTCCCGTGCGATTAGGCGGACCATGGGCGAGGCGACGAAGACACCAACCAGTGGCGGCGTTGTGTCCCACCGGTGCGGACACCACGCATGAGGTCCCGGCCGCGTTCACGCGCGGAGAACGCCGTCAGGCCGGAGAGCCGCCCAACAACTCGAACGCTGCATTTGACGAGCGGATGCGCGCCGCCTCACACTTCCAGCCATTGCGCCCGAACGTCGCCGTTCGACTTCAGCTGCTCGGGCGTCCCTTCGAAGACCACGCGGCCGTGTCCCATGACGTAGACGCGGTTGGAGATCTTCATCGCAATCGACAGCTTCTGCTCGACGAGGAGAATCGCGACTCCGGCTTGTGCGATGCGCGCAATGAGATCGCCGACTTGCTGGACGATCAACGGGGCAAGACCTTCGGTCGGCTCGTCGATCATGATGAGATCAGGGTCGCCCATCAGGGTCCGGCAGGTCGTGAGCATCTGCTTCTCGCCGCCCGACAGCACCCCTGCGGGCGTGTCGGCCCGCGCGGCGAGATTCGGAAACATGTCGAGCATGTCCTGAAGCTGCCATTTGCCGGGCCGTCGCGTATCCTTGATGCCGAGGAGCAGATTCTGGCGAACCGTCAGACCCGGAAAGATGTCCCGATGCTCCGGCACATAGCCGAGACCGAGACGCGCGATCCTGTGGCTGGGCAGCCCGGCGATGTCCTTGCCCTTGAAGCGGATCGTACCTTGCGGAGCAACCTCGCCCATGATCGCCTTGACCGTGGTCGAACGCCCGACACCGTTGCGGCCAAGCAGGCTCACGACCTCGCCCGCGGCCACGTCGAGGTCGACGCCCTGGAGAATGTGGCTCTTGCCGTAGTAGGCGTGCAGGTCCCTGACCTCGAGCATCAGTGCGCTTCCTCGCCGAGATAGGCTTCCTTGACCTTCGGATCGCGCCGGATCTCTTCCGGCGTGCCCGATGCGATGATGTGGCCGTAGACCAGCACGGAAATGCGATCGGCGAGTCCGAACACGACGCTCATGTCGTGCTCGACGATGACGAGGGTCTTGCCTTCCGTCAGCCGCCGGATCAGCGACACCGCACGATCGGTCTCGGCATGGCTCATGCCGGCGGTCGGCTCGTCCAGCATCACGACGGTGGCACCGCTGGCGATGGTGATCCCGATCTCGAGCTCGCGCTGCTCGGCGTAGGTCAGCAAGCCCGCCGGAACGTCGGACCGATGCGTCAGATGGATGTCGTCGAGGATCTGCGCGGTCCGCTCGCGCACCTCCGGCAGGCTGTCGACGTTCTTCCAGAAGGCGTAACGATGGCCCGTCGCCCACAGCACGGCACAACGGACGTTCTCCCAGACCGACATGCGCGAGAACACATTGGTGACCTGGAACGAGCGCGACAGGCCGCGCCGGTTGATCTCGAACGGCCTGAGCCCGGAGATCACATCGCCATTCAGCCTCACCTCACCCGAGGTCGGCTTGATATGGCCGCTGATCAAGTTGAACGTCGTGGATTTGCCGGCGCCGTTCGGACCGATGATGGCGTGACGTTCACCTTGCGCGACGCTGAGATTGAGATCGCGGATGATGCCGACATTGCCAAAGCGCTTTTCGACAGCGCGGACCTCGATGGCTGCTGTCATGCCAGGTACCCCCGGTCGCGCGCGACCGTCGCCGCACGGTCCCATGCAGCGGCGACTCGCCGCCAGCTCAGGCGCGCGACGAAGAAGCCGCCGAAGACGAGAAACGCCGCGCTCGCCCATGTCACTGCCGAGCCGGGATTGAAGGCAATCCCGAACAGATGGATCGGATTGCTTTGACCGCCATGCGCCCGCGCGATCGATTCGATCGTCAGGATCACGCCGCAAGCCAGCGCTATGGTTGGTACTGCTGCGACCAGGTAGGACGGAAGCAGCGTCAGTAGAGTTCCCGCGCGCGCCAGCGGCCGGTGCATCATGACCAGTCCGGCGATGCCGCCCGGCGACAGCATCACAATCCCGATGAAGATAATGCCGAAATAGAGCTGCCACACGCCGGTAACGCTGGTCAGCCCAAGCTGCAGATAGGTCACGAGGATCGCACCGAGGATCGGGCCAAAGAAGAAGGCAACGCCTCCGATGAAGGTCGAGAACAGCACGAGGCCGGATTGGATCGCGCCGAGATAGGCGGAGTTGGCGATCTCGAAATTGATCGCAGCCAGTCCTCCCGCGACGCCGGCGAAAAATCCGGCAAAGCAGAAGGCGATGTAGCGGACCACGTGGGGATCGTAGCCGATGAACTGAACGCGCTCGGGATTGTCTCGCACCGCGTTGCTGATGCGCCCCAGCGGCGTCCGCGTCAGCGCGTACATCGCAATCGCGGAGATCACCAGCCAGAACGCTATCAGATAATAGACCTGAAGCTGCGGACCGAACGTCCAGCCGAACATTTTCGGCAAAGCCGTGCGGTCGGTCGAGATCCCGGACTCACCGCCGAACACGGAACGCAAGATCAGCGAGGAGGATGCCACCAATTCGGCAATCCCGAGCGAGATCATCGAGAACACGGTGCCGGCCCGCTTTGTCATCACCCAGCCGATGATCATCGCGAAAACGAGACCGCCGAGCCCGCCGAACAGCGGGATGAACGGCAGCGGGATCGGCCAGCCGTGCGAGACCACCGCATTCATCATATGACAGGCCGCGAAGCCGCCAAGGCCGTAATGCACCGCATGGCCGAACGACAACAGTCCGGTCTGGCCGAGCAGGATGTTGTAGGACAGTGCGAAGACGATCGCGATGCCGATCAGGCTGAAGGACGTCAGCGAGCCGCCGGAGGAGAAGATCATCGGGAGCACGATCAGCGCGGCGATGCCGACCAGCCAGACGCCGTAGAAGCGCAGGCCGTCGCCGGCGGGCTTGCCTGCAATCTTCGATGTCGAAGTCGTCGTGGCGTTCATGATTCGCGCGTCCCCAACAGGCCCATGGGGCGTACGATCAGAATGATGACCAGCAGCAGATAGGGCACGATCGGCGCCACCTGCGCGATCGTGACGTTCCAGATGTCGGTGAGCACGGACGGCCCCGCCGACGGATCGAGCGGACCGAAGGCGCTGGCGAGCGAGCCGTTCAGCGCAACCGCAAAGGTCTGCACCAAACCAATGACGAGCGAGGCGATGAAGGCGCCCGGCAAGGAGCCAAGGCCGCCAAACACGATGACCACGAACAGGATCGGCCCCAGCGCCGCTGCCATATCGGACTGCGTCACCAAGGCCGGACCGGCGATCACGCCGGCAATTCCCGCCAGCGCGCTGCCGACGCCGAATACCAGCATGAATATGAGTCCGACATTGTGACCGAGATGCCCGACCATGTGGGGATGCGTCAGCGCGGCCTGAACGATCAGGCCCACCCGCGTGCGCTTGAGCACGATCAGCAAAACGATGAAGATCAGAACCGACACCGCCAGCATGAAGATCTTGTAGGCGGGATAATTGGTCGAGAAGATCGTGAAGGCCGGAAAGTCGAGCAGCGCCGGCACGCGGTAGTCCACGGGGCTCCTGCCCCACATCATCGCCACGATTTCCTCGATCGCGAACGCGAGACCGAAGGTCAGGAGCAGTTCCGCAACATGGCCGTGCTTGTGCGTGTTGCGCAGGCCGTAGCGTTCGACCGCCATGCCGATCGCGCCGACCAGCAGCGGTGCCAGCAGCAGCGCCGGCCAGAAGCCGATCCATTTGGTAAGCTGAAAGCCGAAAAAGGCGCCGAGCATATAGAAGCTGGCATGGGCGAAGTTGAGCACGCCCATCATGCTGAAGATGACAGTCAGGCCGCTCGACAGCAAGAACAACAGCATGCCGAAAAGCAGGCCGTTCAGTGTCGATATAACGATCAGTTCAAGCACTGCATTCACACCCCTGGCCGGGACCGGAAAGGCCTCGGCAAATTCGTCGGCCCTCCATGCGAACCACGATCTTTCCGCGGCCGTCATCGGCCGCGGAAAGGCAAGGCTTTACGGCTTACGGCCGGGTCATCTTGCAGGTGGTGGGGACCATCGTCTTGGATGTATCGACCTTGGAAACCAAGTGCCATCCCCAGCCGGTGCCTTCCTCGTCGAAGGGCTCGTTTGCAGCGAGCTTGCCGAACGAGGAGATGTAGATCGGCTGGAAGAACTGGTGATCATCCTTGCGCATGACGCCCTCTCCACCATCCAGCACCTCGAATTTGAGATCCTCAAGGGCAGCGGCGACCTTCGCGGGGTCAAGCGAGTTGGCCTTCTCGGCAGCGGCCTTGAACATGCGCATCTCGTTGACCGCGCGCGGATACCACAGCGACATATTGACCTTGGCGCGGAAAGCCTTCTCGAAGTCCATCGCGGACTGGTGGCCCGAATTGGCAAAGCCCTCCGTGATCTGGAACACCTGATGGTCGAGACCGGTCTGCTTGATCGCGGTCGGGCCGCCGGCGCCGCCGGCGTAATAGGTGTACCAATTGACCTTCAGGCCAGCATCGGCAGCTGCCTTGAGCAGCAGTGCGATGTCCTGTCCCCAATTGCCGGTAACGACGCTATCGGCGCCTGAAGCCTTGATCTTCGCGATGTAAGGCGAGAAGTCGGTGATCTTCAGCAGTGGATGCAGTTCGTCGCCGACGATCTGGATGTCTGGCCGCTTGGCGCCCAGCATCTTGCGCGCATCGGCGCGCACCGACTGGCCGAAGGAGTAGTCCTGGTTGATCAAGTACACTTTCTTGATCGCGGGGACATCTTTCATATAGCTGGTGAGCGCTTCCATCTTGATGTCCGAGCTGGCATCCCAGCGGAAATGCCAGTAGCTGCACTTTTCATTGGTCAGGCTCGGATCGACAGCGGCATAGTTGAAGTAAAGGACTTCCTTGCCGGGATTGCGCGTGTTGTTCTTGCTGACGAAATCGGACAGCGCGGCGGCCACTGACGAGCCGTTGCCTTGCGTGATGTAGCGGGCACCGGCGTCGATCGCCTTCTGCGCCTGCACCAGGCTTTCCTGCGGATTGGTCTTGTTGTCGAGGGGAAGAATCTCGATCTTGCGGCCCAGGATGCCGCCCTTGGCGTTGATCTCGTCGGCCAAATACTGGAACGTCTTCAAGCCGCCTTCACCGACGCTGGCGCCGCCGCCGGACAGTGGATCGATGTAGCCGATCTTGATGGTTTCCTGCGCGAATGCCGCTCCTCCGAACACCGTCAGCGCTGCCGCCGCAGCAATTACGAGCTTGTGCATCCTGACCTTCTCCCTTTGCATGTTCTTGTTCCTTGGCGATCGAAGCTGATTCAGAACGTCGGTCGCGCCACCTTCGCTATACCAATATTGAATACTGTGTAAAGTTTTGGTGCAAGCCGTATTCCGCGATTGAACACGAAGATTGTCGCACCCCGGAAATTGAAATCGAGGTCAACTTTCGACGGCCCAGATGACCTTGGCGTACATCGACCTCCCCGGGTGCGATAGAGGGCGCGGAAATCCGGAACTCGGAATCTTCGCTTTAGGCGCGACGACGCGGCTTGAGGCCGCCGAGGAACAGCCGCGAAAAATGATCGGCAATCTGCATCGGTGACCAGCCCCGCACATCTCTGAACCAGATCGGGTACCAATGGCTCATACCAGTCAGAACACGTTCTGCGAAGTAGGTGTCGACGCTGCGGAAAAGTCCCTCGTCGATCCAGCGCTGATGGTTGTTCTGGTCCTGCCCGATGGTTGCGAGCACCTGCTTGACAAAGTGCTTCCGGTCAACGTCGCCGAGATAGTTGATGTTATGATAGGTCGCCTTGGGGCCGCAGGGGGTGTCGTGCAGCATCAACAACAGACGCACGCGCTGAACCATATGGTCGAACGCTCCAAGCTCCAGATCTTGCAGATGTTCCCGGATTCCTATCTCGCCAGCGAGTCCCCTTCGCAGGCAAGCCAGTAAGAGGCTCTCCTTTTCGCTGAAGTGATAGTAGATGCCGGCGCGGGTCATGCCAGCATCCGCCGCGATGCTCTCGAGAGACGTGCCGGACGCCCCCCTTCGATTGAAACTATCCGAGGCAATCGAGAGCATCCTGTCCAGCTTTGCGGCGCGCTTGTTCAGTTTCGCGCGCGCCTGGAGAAAGGGTGCGAGGCTCGGCGGTTCAGGCATGTCCGGCAAAGCAATCTCACGCCGGTAAACCCCATGCGCGATGATGTCATCGATCGCATCAATCGCCTGCTGGCGTGTGTAATAGTCGCGCTCGGAGAGCCAGAACGGAACCCAGTCCAGGATGGAGATGAGGGCGACGGCCGTGAGAAGCGGCTCGTCGCAGGCGATCGAGCCGTCAGCCACGCCTCGTTTCAGAATTTCGGCCAGCAGCGCGGCATTCTGCCAGCGCCTGGCATGGACATCATTGCTGTAAGACGCGGCCAGCGCATCGATATCGGTGAACAGGATCATGCGCTGGCGTTCAGGCCGCAGCCGGGCACGTATGAAGCGTCTGACGACCTCGAGCCCGTCGATGCCGGGCTCAGCGGCGGTCTCGATTTCGTGTCTGTAGATGGCAAGGCCGCGCAGGTAGCAGTGGAAGATCAGCTCGTCCTTGTCGCGGAAATAGTGGTACAGCGCTCCCGGCACCGCTCGAACTGACGCTGCGACCTGCTCCATCGTCACGTTCGCATAGCTGTGGCGGGCAAATAGCTTGGAAGCTGACACGAGGATTTCTTCAGCTCGGTCCGACAGGGCGGCGGGGACTTGCAAGCTCGAATATCCTTCCTGATCGTGGACGGATTCATCCGCGTGAGATGTCCACCACCCGACGCCGGGGTATTGTTACTATCAGATCGGGAGTTCGGCCAGTATGGCCTGAGGGGGCGTGGCCTGTTCGCTGAAAGCACCGGCAAACGCGACGTATCGGAATGAAACGTCCTCGATACGCCAAGCCGTTGAAGGCAATGGAGCGGGTGAAGGGAATCGAACCCTCGTATTCAGCTTGGAAGGCTGCTGCTCTACCATTGAGCTACACCCGCGTAAGCCGCTCCCTAACACGGCCGGACGGCGGTCTCAACTGCCGCGACGACGGCCTTTTCGGCAGCTTGGCGGCCTGACGAACAGGCCCAGGTTCCGGCCGATCGGCCTCCCCTTAACAGCGGCGGCCTTACAGCCTATATTGAAATCTCCCGAAACCAACGAAAGGAGGTGATCCAGTGTCTTTTACCAAGCGCTGTCACCTCGCTGGGATCGCCCGCTAAGCTCTCGATAAAGGCTTGGCATCGGGGCGCTCTCAGCCCTGGACCAGCGAGCAAGAAATCGGGCGCGACGGGGCCTCCCCGCCGCGCCTTTTTCTTTTTGGATTTGCCGTGATCGGAAGGCTGGCGACGGCTCGCCGGCTCAGTTCGTGCGAGACGATTTTTCCGGATCATGCTCTAGAAGCCGAAGATGCCGAACGCGCGCGGGCGCTTGCCGCGCCGGCTCTCCACGATCCGCTCGCCGCCGTTCTCGGCCGAGCTGCCGTAATAGCGGTGATGGCCGGTCTGGTCGTGCAGATCGGCCGGCTCGGATTGCCCCGCCCGCCGTGCGTCGCAGATGATCTTGCAAACGGTCTTGATGGTGTGACCCGACATTGCCGCCTCCAGCGGAAATCTTGTTGTTGTGGTCATCAGTCGCGACCGGTTCCGGCGGCGTTCACACGGCAAGGCCGCAATCGGGTTTCCGGACGGTTTCGTCGCTTGCCGGCCGTGCAATATTTTGCTTTCCGGATTGTCGGCACGAACCGCCGTGCTACGTCCTTGGGACCTGCGCAGAAGAAACGAGGTGCCGATGCTCTACGCCATCCTGGCCTACCATGTGGAAGACGAGGTCATGTCCTGGACGCCTGAACAGGACGCTGCGGTCGTCGCCAAAGTCATCGAGGTTCAGGCGCCCCTGAGGGCCAGTGGACAGTTCGGACCGGCTGCCCGCCTGGATGAGACCCGAAAGGCCCGTACCTTGCGCGGCCCCGGCGCGGGCATGGTGTTGGACGGCCCGTTTGCCGAGACCAAGGAGCAGCTTCTGGGCTTCCACCTGATGGAATGCGCCACCGAGGAGGAGGCCATCGCGGCCGCGCAGAAGCTGCGTGCGGTCAATCCGACCGCGGTCTACGAGATCCGCCCGGTCAAGCTTTACGTGCCGGCCGATGGGTTCGGCGCGACGTAGAAGCGCTGGATCAGGAGCCCCCCGAAGGCGATGAACCACACGAAGGGCGCGATATGCGGTGCAAACGCCGCAACGATCGTGCCCGGGATGAACACGACAAGCGGAAACATCGACGCCATGATCTCGTGGCGCCAGCCGCGCAGGATGATCCACCACAGCCAGGCATTGAGGCCGGCGATCGTGGTCAGGTGCAGGCCATAGAGCACCGCGACCGCGCTGCTCGTGCCGTAATTGGTGTAGAGGCCGTTGGTGACCGGCAGCAGCACGATCGAGAGCAGGAAGAACAGGTTGAGGACGACCATGCCGCGGCTGCCGACGGGCTGGCGTGCCAGCCGGCGGTGATGGCTGATCCAGAACACCCCGGCAATGATGAAACTGAGCGCAAAGCCGGCAAGCTTGCCGGAATAGACCCGGGCGAGATCGTGCCAGTCGGGCGCGGTGGTGAAGACCGCGGCCTTGGGCAGGTCATAGGCCAGCAGCGTCATGGCGACGCCAAAAATGGTGTTGCTGAGCGATTCCAGCCGCCGCATCTCGAACTGGTCAGGCCTGAGCTCGGTCATGTCGCGCGCACTCTTCGGGCTGGAACTTCGGGCCGCCTTTTCCCCCTAAATCCTAAACCCGGCTTCGTCCAGCTGCATTGCGATTCGCGACGGGATCGCCGACTCTCAACCTTTCACCGGGGCGATTCGTGGCGACATATCTGGACACGCTCAATGCGGAGCAGCGCCGCGCCGTCGAGCATGGCGTGGCCGAAGGGGCGACCGTGGGCGCCCCCCTGCTCGTCATTGCCGGTGCCGGCTCCGGCAAGACCAACACCCTCGCCCACCGCGTCGCGCATCTGATCGTCGCCAACGCCGATCCGCGCCGCATCCTCCTGATGACGTTCTCGCGCCGCGCGGCAGCCGAGATGGCCGGCCGGGTGGAACGGATCGCCCGCAAGGTGCTGGGCGAGAACAACGCCGCGATCATGCGCGATGCGCTGAGCTGGGCCGGCACTTTCCACGGCATCGGCGCACGCCTCTTGCGCGAATATGCCGAACGGATCGGCGTCGATCCCGCCTTCACCATCCACGACCGCGAGGATTCCGCCGACCTGATGAATCTGGTCCGGCACGAGCGCGGCCTGTCGAAGACCGAGAGCCGCTTTCCGGCCAAGGGCACGTGCCTGTCGATCTACTCGCGCTGCGTCAACGCCGAGATGGAGATCGAGAAGGTGCTCGGCCAACACTATCCCTGGTGCGCGGGATGGGCCGCCGAGCTTAAGGGCCTGTTCGCGGCCTATGTCGAGGCCAAGCAGGCCCAGCACGTGCTCGATTACGACGACCTTCTGCTCTACTGGTCGCAGATGATGGGCGACGGGCTGATCGCCGACGAGATCGGCGGCCGCTTCGATCACGTGCTGGTCGACGAATACCAGGACACCAACCGCCTGCAATCCTCGATCCTCCTGGCGCTGAAGCCCGACGGCCGCGGCCTCACCGTGGTCGGCGACGACGCCCAGTCGATCTATTCGTTCCGCGCCGCCACCGTGCGCAATATCCTGGATTTCCCGCAGAGCTTCTCGCCCCGCGCCGAGATGATCACGCTCGACCGCAATTACCGCTCGACGCAAGCGGTGCTGGCGGCCGCCAACGGCGTCATTGGTCTTGCGCGCGAGCGCTTCACGAAAAACCTCTGGACCGACCGCACCTCCTCGCACAAGCCGCAGCTCGTCACCGTGCACGACGAGGCCGACCAGGCCCGCTACATCGTCGAGGAAGTGCTGGCCAACCGCGAGCAAGGCGCGCTCTTGAAGCACCAGGCGGTGCTGTTCCGCACGTCCTCGCATTCGGGTCCGCTGGAGATCGAGCTGACCCGCCGCAACATCCCTTTCGTCAAGTTCGGCGGACTGAAATTCCTCGACGCCGCGCACGTCAAGGACGTGCTGGCGCTGTTGCGCTTCGCCGAGAATCCGCGCGACCGCGTCGCCGGCTTCCGTATCCTGCACCTGTTGCCGGGCATCGGACCCGCAACGGCGCAGCGCGTGCTCGACCATATGGCCGAAAGCACCGATCCGCTCAACGCACTCGGCCAGCTTCCGGTGCCCGCACGCACCGGCACTGATTGGACCGACTTCGTCCGCACGACCCAGAATCTGCGCTATTCGGAATGGCCGGCCGACCTGGAACGCGTGCGTCTCTGGTACGAGCCGCATCTCGATCGCATCCACGAGGATTCCGAGACGCGCCGCGCCGATCTGATGCAGCTCGAGCAGATCGCCAGCGGCTATTCCTCGCGCGAGAAATTCCTGACCGAGCTCACGCTCGATCCGCCGGATGCGACCAGCGACAAGTCCGGCCCGCCCTTGCGCGACGAGGACTACCTGATCCTCTCCACCATCCACTCCGCCAAGGGCCAGGAGTGGAAGTCGGTGTTCGTGCTCAACGTCGTCGATGGCTGCATGCCGTCCGATCTCGGCGCCGGCACCAGCGCCGAGATCGAAGAGGAGCGCCGCCTGCTCTACGTCGCGATGACGCGCGCCAAGGACGATCTCCATCTCGTCGTTCCCCAGCGCTTCTTCGTCCACGGCCAGGCCGCCAAGGGCGACCGCCACGTCTACGCCTCGCGCACCCGCTTCATCCCGGAGCAACTGGTCTATCTGTTCGAGCGCACCGCCTGGCCGAAGGCCGCAGCCGCCGGGGCGCGCACCGCCGCGCAGGGCCCGAAGATCGACATCGGGGCGCGGATGCGCGGGATGTGGCGGTAGACACTGGAGGCCAGTCTGCGGACCTGTCAGGATAGCTTGAAGAACCGAGGTCCGACATGAAAGCCGTCGTCGTCGAGCGATATGCCCCTATCGATCAGATCGATTTGAAGGAGGTTGCATCTCCCCGCGCAGAGCCCGGGCAGCTGCGCATCAAAATCGAGGCTGCCGGGATCGGCTTCGTCGACGGCTTGAAGATCGAGGGACGCTATCAGACCAAGGATCCCCTGCCCTTCATTCCCGGGACGGAGTTCGCGGGGTGGTGGCGGACGCGCCCGGCGCACCGGGCAGCTACCGAGCCGGCATGCGCGTGATGGGCATGACGCGGTCGGGCGCCCTCGCCGAAGAGATCGTCGTCAATCCTGAAGCGGTCCATCCGCTGCCCGACGGCGTCGCGCCCGAAGTCGCAGCGTCGTTTCGCGCCAATTATCTGACTGCGCTCTACGCGCTGAGCGCGCGCGCCTCGCTGGTCGCAGGCGAACAGCTTCTGGTGCTGGGTGCGTCCGGCGGCACCGGAATTGCGGCCGTCCAGATCGGCAAGCTGCTCGGCGGGCGCGTCATCGCGGCAGCGTCGACGCCGGACAAGCGCGAGTTTGCGCGCGCGCACGGCGCCGATGCGGTGATCGACTACACGCAGGCCGGCTGGCGCGACGAGTTCAAGGCATTGACCAACGGGCACGGTGCCGACGTGATCTTCGATCCTGTCGGAGGCGAGATCTCGGTGCAGGCCTTTCGATCCATCGCCTGGCGCGGACGCCACCTCGTGGTCGGCTTTGCTGCAGGCTCCATCCCCGCACTACCGTTCAATCTGCCGCTTCTGAAAGGCGGCGCCCTGCTCGGCGTCGACCTCGCACAGATTCCCGTGCGCGAGCCCGACGTGCAGAAGCGCCTGATGTCGGAGTTGACGAGCTGGCTCGCCGACGGCCGGCTGAAGCCCGTGGTCGGCCACGTCTTCGCGCTGGAGGATTTTCGCGAGGCGTTCAGGACGATGCAGACGCGCGCTGCGCTCGGCAAGGTGGTCGTGCGCATGGCGCGGTAGAATCCAGAAACGGAAACCGAGCATTTCCGAAAGCCGCCTTGTTGGACGGCGGCAATCCCCTAGATCTGGCGGATCATCCCACAGAGACATGATCGATGAACGCACCGCTCGAATTCGGACTGGATACCTTTGGCGACGTCACCAGGGACGCCTCCGGCGCGATGCTTCCCCATGCGCAGGTGATCCGCAACGTGGTGGACGAAGCCGTGCTGGCCGACGAGCTCGGCCTCGATTTCATCGGCCTCGGCGAGCATCACCGCGGAGATTTCGCGATCTCCTCGCCCGAAACAGCGCTCGCGGCCATCGCGGCGCGCACCAAACGGATCCATCTCGGGTCCGCCGTGACGGTGCTGAGCTCGGACGATCCCATCCGCGTCTTCCAGCGCTTCGCCACGCTGGATGCGCTCTCAAACGGGCGTGCCGAGGTGATCCTCGGCCGCGGCTCGTTCACCGAATCCTTTCCGCTGTTCGGTTTCGACCTTCGCAAATACGAAGAGCTGTTCGAGGAGAAGCTCGACCTGTTCGCCGCCCTGCTGCCGCAGAAGCCGGTGAGCTGGGAAGGCAAGCTGCGTCCGCCGCTGCGGGATCAGCTGGTCTATCCGCCGGTCGAGACCGGCACGCTGAAAACCTGGATCGGCGTCGGCGGCAGCCCGCAATCGGTGGTGCGCGCCGCGCATTACGACCTGCCCCTGATGCTCGCGATCATCGGCGGCGATCCCGCGCGCTTTGCCCCTTACGTCGATCTCTATCACCGCGCGTTCAAGGAGTTTGGCCGCACCGTGCAGCCGATCGGCGTACATTCGCCCGGCTATGTCGCCGAGACCGACGCACAGGCCCGCGAAGAGCTGTGGCCCGACTACAAGGCCATGCGCGACCGTATCGGCAAGGAACGCGGCTGGCCGCCGATGGGCCGCGACGAGTTCGCGAGCGAGGCCGAGCACGGCTCGCTCTATGTCGGTTCGCCCGAGACCGTCGCACGCAAGATCGCCAAGACGGCCAAGGCGCTCGGCATCTCGCGCTTCCAGCTGAAATATTCAGCAGGCCCCTTGCCGCATGAGAAGCTGATGCGGAGCATCGAGCTCTATGGGCGCAAGGTGATGCCGATGGTGCGGGAGATGCTGGGGTAACGTCTGCCTTCGCCCTACGACGTCGCGCCGGGCTTCATCAGCCCGAGCCGGCTCGCGCCCACATAGAGCGAGAGCACGGCGGCGTTGGAGACGTTCAGACTCTTGATCTCGCCGGGCATGTCGAGCCGCGCCACGACGCTGCAGGTCTCGCGGGTCAATTGCCGCAGGCCCTTGCCTTCGGCGCCGAGCACCAGCGCAAGCGGCTCACGCAGCGCGACGTCGCCGAGGTCCTCGCTGCCCTCGCTGTCGAGCCCGACGGTCTGGAAGCCGCGCTCGTTCAGCGCAGTGAGCGCGCGGGCGAGGTTTTGCACGGTGATGACAGGCACGAGCTCGAGCGCACCGGAGGCGGCCTTCGCGAGCACGCCGGTCGCTTCCGGGCTGTGGCGCGCGGTGGTGACGATCGCCTTCACCGCGAACGCCGCGGCCGAGCGCAGAATCGCCCCCACATTGTGCGGATCGGTGATCTGGTCGAGCACCAGCACCATGCCTTCCTGCTTCAAGGTCTCGATGTCGGGCGACGGCAGAGGATCGGCCTCCGCGAGCAGGCCCTGATGCACGGCGTCCGGCGACAGCAGACGGTCGATTTCCTGGGGCCGGACGATCTCGGGGGCGATGCGGGTTGCGATGTTTTCTTCCGCGAGCCGCCTTGCGGCGTTCTCGGTCAGCGTCAGCTTGCGGATCCGCCGCTGCGGGTTGGCGAGCGCCATCGTGACGGTATGCCAGCCATAGAGGATGACAGGGCCGTCGGATCCCGAATCACGCTCGCGCCAGGCCGGACGGCCGGCCGATTTCCCGGGCCTGTTGAAGGGCTTAGCCCCGCCGCGCGCCCCCTTGGGGCCGAATTTTCGATCCTTCATGGGCCCGCTTGTGTCATGGGCGCCGGAATATGGCAATTTGGGTGGCTTGGGAGGCGATTTTAGCAGTTCGCCTCGGTTGACTTTGCCCCACTGCTTCGCCCATAAACGCGCCCGGTCGCGCCCCGATCCGGGTTGTCGCGGCCTTCACGTTCCATGGCCGTCTTCGGTCCGCCGGCAAGGTCCGGCCCGATTGTGCTGCCGTCGAGCGGGGGAGTGTCCCGAGTGGCAAAGGGAGCTGACTGTAAATCAGCCGCCTCATGGCTTCGCAGGTTCGAGTCCTGCCTCCCCCACCAGCCTTCGCTCGCTTCGCGAGCTTCGGCTTGGCAAGCCAGCTCAGAACATCACCGTGCGAAGCGAACGAGGGCTGCCACGCCGTAGCCGGCAGGCGTAGGCGGGCTGTCGGCTAAAGCGTTTCCGATCGCCACTACGCTCACGCCAAAAAGCAAAACGCCCGTCCGCATCACGCGAACGGGCGTCTCGTCGGCTCGACCGATCAGAGATCAGTAGTAGCGGCGCAACGCGCGGTGACCGCCGTAATACGGCGCGTGGCGGTGGGCATAGCCGTAGCGCGGACCGTAGCCGTAGTGCACGCGCGGCAGATAGCCATAGCGCGGGCCGTAGCCGTAGCGATACGGACGGTAGTACGGGCGGGGAGCCACGGCGGCGCGATAGCCATAGCCGTAGCCGTAATTGGCGGGTGCGACGACCGCGTCTTCACGATAGGTCGGATACGGCGCGAAGGCGCCCGGCCCAGTGTAGGTCGGCCCCTGGTTGACGTAGTAATACTGCGTGGCCGGATCGGCGAGACGCTCATAAGCGCCATAGCCATAACCGTAGCCATAGCCATAACCGCAGCCGGTGTTGCAGCCGGAATAGACGGGCGCGACCGGCGCGCACGTGGTGTAGCCGCACGCCGCGGCGGGCGCGGTAGCGGCGAACATCACGGCAGCGGCCGCGACCAGTCCCGAAATCATCTGACGCATTACTCTCTCCTGTTGATTTCCGTTTTTTGGATTTTCACGTTTCTCAACCCGGCGGCCTGCCGGGTATCTCTGTGCGCGGCCGCGGTCGCGGAGGCCGCGGACGCTCGTTGATCTCCGGCGCGTAGATCACCGGCGGCGGATCGACGGGCACGTCCATCTGCGGCGGCAAGGGCGCGGACGATGCGCCCCAGCTCTGATGATAGCTCTCGGCGGGCTTCGGCAATTTGCGGTTCGCAGGCGGCTCGACCTCGAGCCGGCCGTAGCCGGGCCGCAGGCCGAGCGTCGGATAATAGTGGCCGACGTCGTCGGGCTGCCGCTCGGCGATGTAGCGTCCGCCATAGATCGTGGGCTGCACCTGCTGGTTCTTGCCCAGGCCCCAGGTGCCTTCGACCACGGCGTAGGACGCGTCGATGTTGTTGATGATGATCGGCACGCCGGGACGGCCGGGAACGACGATATCGAAGCCGCCGGCAAACGCCGTCGCAGGCAGTCCGATCAGGAAGGCGGCAAGCGCCACGGCGCGCATGAGGAGACCCCGGTTATCCGGCGACAACCTATCCGAACGCGGCACAGAGAGGGTTAAGGCCTGCTCACCAATTTCCGGTAAGCCTAACACGGAAGGATTCCATGCCCCTCAAATGCCGCAACGCGCACTAGCGAAGCGTTAACGAGGTGTACGCGGCCTGGCCATGGCGAGGACCTCGCGTTCGGGCGGGCCGGTCGGGTTGGTTGCTGGGCACGAAGTGCACATCCTCCGCGGGCTCACGTCGATGTGACCCCGCTCAGACGAAACGAAGGAACGACTCCGCGTTTGCCGCGCTTAGCCACCCGTTGCCAATCAACGTGGAGGAAACGCCATGACGAGCCTCAAACTGATCGGCGCGGTCGCGATCGCTGCATCCGCGCTGGCGGGCCCCGCAATGGGTCAATCAGCCATCACCAATCCCGCCGCTTGCGAATCCATGTTTGCCAGCGCCAATTGTCTGAATGCGGGTGCCGGCAGCCCCTACGCCACCAGCCGCCAAGAGCGACAAAACCGGCGGGCGGCCTATCGCCAGCAGAACCGCTATGACAGCGGCTTCTGGCCGGTCAACACCGCGGGCGCAGTTGCCGGCGCCGCGGTCGGCACCGCAGCAGCCGTTGCAGCGGCGCCGTTCCGCGGCTGGAGCAATTCCTACGCCTATGACACCTCCGGCGGCTATGGCGGCGGCTACAACCGCGGCCAAACGGGTTGGTACGGCAATTGGGATACTTACGCGGCCCGCAACGGCATCGTTTGCCGCCCCGGCACCTGGTACAAGGGCGCGGACGGCCTCCAGCATATCTGCCAATAAGGCGCCACAAGTCTGCTGAAGCGGAACAGGCGGCCCACGAGGCCGCCTGTTCCGTGTCCGCGATACGTCGCGGGTTCTGGCACTTTCCACCCAAGTCTGATATTGCGGCGCGCACAGGCGGACGGCCCCGGCGCATACCGAGCCCTGCCGTGTTTCCAGCGTCGCCGGCTTAGCTCAGCGGTAGAGCAGCGGTTTTGTAATTAGAATTCGGCGAATTTGGTTCGGTTTGGCTCGGTCTAATTGCGGTGACTTTAGCGGTTAAATTGCTGTTGATTCAGTAGTTTATGATTCCGTTGGGCATCGGTTCGTGTATGGTTCGGTCTGCCACGATAAGGCCGCCGGAATTACCCGGCCGGTTACCCGGACAAACCGATGCTCCCCGCACAGCACAAGCGCGCCGCCGCGTTCATCAAGAATTTGAAGACTACCGATGCACGTCAGGAAGTGCCTGACGACGCGGTGAGCGGCCTCTACCTCATTGTGCAGCCGTCTGGAGCGTTGTCCTGGGCCGTTCGGACCAAGCTGGACGGCAAGGCCGCCAAAGTCACCCTAGGCCGCTATGACGAGGAAGGCTCCGGCCTAGAGCGGATCGAGCGGCCATCTAGCAAGCAAGTCCTCAACATCACCGAGGCGCGGGCATTGGCCGAACGCGTGAAAAAAGATGCAAAGCGCGGGCATGATCCACGCCAATCGAAAACCGAGCGCTTTAGCCTCGAATATTGGCTAGATGAATTCATCAAAGCCGCCCGCTCAACCGGGTTCAAAGGGCGTCCCGTCAAAGCATCCACAGCCGACGAATACGAACGCATCATCGAAACGGACATCAAGCCGAACTGGAAGCATATCAGCGACATTCGAACGATCGATGATCGCGACGTTAAAAAGCTGATCGACAAGCTAACGCCCGGCGCGCGACGAAACGCATTCGCTCTGCTGTCAACCTTCTTTCGATGGAAAGCCGTCATTCGCACCATCGGCAAAAACGTGATCGAACTCGCGGACGTCCCTCCTAAACCACAAAGCCGCGACCGCGTTCTTTCTCACGACGAAATCAAAGCTGTGTGGAACGCCGCAACGGCCTGTGACTATCCATTTGGGGCATTGGTCAAATTGCTCTTGTTGACGGGTCAACGACGCGACGAAATCGCGAACCTGAAGTGGTCCGAACTGTCTGAAACGTTTGATACGATCACGTTTGAAGGATCGCGCACGAAGAACGGTCGCGCCCACATTGTCCCGCTTCCGCAACTGGCAACCGCGATTATCAAGACGCTACCGCGAGTGGCAATCTCACCTGACAAGATGTCAGACTACGTATTCACAACGATCGGCACCACGCCATTCAGCGGCTTCTCTAACGGAAAGATTGCCCTCGAAAAGCATTGCAAACCTGCATTGCCAGATTGGCACCTGCATGATTTGCGTCGGACCGTTTCAACCGAACTCGCAAAACTACGCGTAACGCAGGAAGTGACGGAAGCGATATTGAACCACAAATCAGGCAAAGTCAGCGGCGTAGCAGCGATCTACAATCGTTACGAATACGCCGATGAAAAGCGCGAAGCCTTGAAGCTGTGGGCGGATCGGTTGCAGGAAATCGTCACTGATCGGCCGCGTCCAAAGTTGGTCGTGAGCCAGTAACGCGCCTTTGCGCATGGTTCAATAAGGCAGCACCGATTCCCAATCGAAGATCGCTATTGATTGCAACCTTCAACGAGGGCACCTCACCGCAATGAAAGTCTTCGAGTTGACAGATAGAGCTGTCCTAGAAAGCAGCATAGCCAATAAGAGATGCTTTGCATGCGGCGGAGCACCGAGCACCGGCATAGGTGAGCACGTAATCCCAAAATGGCTTCAGACCCAATGCAATCTGTTTGACAAGCGACTGACGCTCTTGAACGGAACATCTATTCCATATCGAAAATTGACCGTTCCGTGCTGCGTTGACTGCAATACTGGGTTCTTATCGACGATTGAAGCCGGCGTTCAACCGATCTTTCATCGCGGCAGCATATCTTCTGACGAGGAGAAGCTTACTCTAGGCCGCTGGCTTTCCAAAATTTTGATTGGAATTCTAGTCAAAGAGACCAGCCTCTTGCTCGACCGGTCAAAACCAAGCAGCAGTACAATCGTTCCCCCTAGCTTCATCGACGAGCTCCAGCATTGTCATTTTGTAATGCAGAGCGCAAGAAAGCCCACATCCTTCAGGTGCATCCACAGTGAATATCCTTTCTCGCTCTATGCCTACACAGTGTCAAATCCCCGAAACAACGCCGAGTTTGATCTCTCAACAAATCTCGCCGGACAGTCGGTTTCTATCAGGATTGGTCAGCTAGGCGTCATATTCATCAACGACGGCGGGTTCCAAATGGAAGTTGGTCCGACGGGACCATTCGGCCTCTTGGGCGCTGAGCTGTCCAGAACACAATTCAGAGAGATATCAGCTCGCGTCCACTACAAAGCCGCGCTCAGAGACGCGACGCACTCCTACTTGACGTTCGAAAGCGACGAATCAATCCAGATTGAACAACTGAACGTTCGGTCCTTTTCAGGATATCTGCCGGGCAGCAACGAACTCCAGATATTCCGCGATTGGAATGAAACCGAACTAAGCTATGCCATGTCGGGATACATGGCCGTTGATCGCTCGATCGTATTCGACGAAGCAGCTCAGGTGTGCCGAACATCGCTCATCGATCAACAAGGCAAGCTAATCGCTGAACCCAAGCCGTAGATCTCCCACGCCTTTGTCAGAACGCGCTCCCGCCGCAACCCAGGGCGTTCACTTCCACCGCTTTGTATCGCCGAGGATAAAATCACCGTTGTTGTCCCACAATACAGACATGTTCCCCGTCAGCACCACCTTCTTCACTTCCTCTTCGGACGCGCCGAGGGACGGGAAAGTTGACCATGCATGACCGATTGCATTCCACATTAATTGCCCGCGCACTTCCAAGTCCCACCCGACTAATTCCGGCCGCTCGGAGCGGCGCGCGATGATCGTGTGCTCTTCCCTCACGGTATCGCAAAGGCTTTGAAAACTTGGACGTTCCTTCAGGTGCCAATTAAGCATCGCGAACTCGACCATAATCTCGCGCACCTGCAATTCAGAAATCGGACCCGTGAGTTTTGGGAGCATATTATGTTGGATGTAGCTCTGCGCACCTCTGGAGTCGTCGAACACAACGAATATGGCGGTACGTCCAAGCCTCAGCATCATCGTCTGCGTAGCGTGAAGATCCCCGAAATCGAACTCGTCGAGACTCCCTTCCGTACGAACCGGATAAACCATAAGCGATCCTATTACTTCCGGCTCTATGATCGTGGGGATGTAGAAGCACCTAATAACGGTGTGGAGATGATGCAGGAGATACCAATCGTAATCGTCGGCGATCATGCCGGCGTCTACACGGGTGTCGAGGACTTTTCTGTTCGTCTTATTCTTTAGGTGTAGCTTCAGATAAATAAGCCCCATCCAAACGAATAAATGCAATCCTTTTCCAGACGCGACAAAGTCCTGAACCGAATGCGGCGAGCCATCCAATGCTGCGCTTATGGGCAGCTCAATTTCCCTTCCCATGAGGGTGTTGCACTCTTCGCAGCACGGAACTGTATGGCGGTCGTAACGAACCGGCCGGCCGTTGGGCAACGTGATCGTGCGCGAAAAGAGATTGTACCTTTGCAGCAACCACCTTGGAAATACGTGCTCGTCATTGAATGGCTTTGTATCCGGCGCAGCGCCGCAGATGAAGCAGCAGTTCCCTAAAGCGATGTCCCTAATAAAACGCTGGGTACTAAAATAGATCACTTTGCTGCCGTCGACGATTGAGCCATCGTCTGTCTTTGTCCACGTCAATGCCAAATCCCCTGTAGCGTCCCATCCTTCGCTGCTATTCTCATATTTCATTCTCGCTTTCTATCCTTTGCGTCCTTCGCGCCCCGCGTCTGTTTGCCTCTTCCGACGTGTTCATCACGGTCTCTGGCAGATGAGCCTCAATGAGCAGATAGAGCAGCAAATATAGAATTTGGCAGCGCGCGGAATCATCGCATTGAAATCGTTGATGTTCGGCGCGGCGACATATTGCCGGGGAAGCCGAGGGGTACGCGAAGCCCCTTCAATGCTGTTGATCTTTACTCATCGTGGCCTTGACGAACCATATTCGTTGAATCAGTTTGTGTAAGCCGGTGATGCGGATGCTCCCGGTGTAAGGGTCGGATGGCCCAAGTCGCGGTAGAGACGCGGCGCGCGGCGGGCGGATGCCTGTGAACCCCGTCAACATCATCATCAGGTCATCCGCCATGACATCAACGGTCCTGCTCGTTGACGCGAGCACACACGCGGCTTTCGCGCCCAGCGACATCCTCGTCAATTCCAAAGCTGCCAGGACAATGCTCGGCAATATCTCGCACGCGACGCTACATTGCTGGCAGCACGGTCTACACCATCGCACGCGCAACAAGATCATCGCCCCGCTCGCGGACTTCCCCGCCCCGGTCATGATCAGCGGTCGGCGCTACTGGCGCCGGTCCGACCTCGAAAAGTTCATCAACGGTCGCGCCAGCGCCGCCTAGCGCCAGAGGAAAAGGCCCCGCCAGCGCAACCCGGCAGGGCCTCTAATCATCGTTCTTTAGGAATAAGCATCATGACTATACACGCCCGCGCCGCGCATCTCAACCGCGCGCTTGTGACACTGCGCGCATTCGATAGCGGAAAGCCGCCTGCAAACCTCGCCGATCCTCTCGCGGGCCTGAAATCCCTTCCGCAATGGGTGCTGTGGCGACTTGAGCAATACGATGGCGAACCGAAACCGCGCAAAATCCCATACGATCCGAAGACACTTCAACGCGCCGACACAACCAATCCGACCACATGGGCGAGTTTCGAAACCGCGACGACCATTGCGACGATCAATCCGGAATTCCGGATCGGCTTTGTTTTCACCTTAAATGATCCATATATCTTCGTTGATCTTGATGCGTGCCGCGATCCGGACTCCGGCACATATAACGACGAAGCAACGCATATTTGCACGCGCTTATTTCCGGGCGTAGCAGCGGAGGTTAGCCAATCAGGAAGCGGCTTGCACCTGATCATGAGAGGCGACAAAACCCAATTCGGCAATCGCCGCAACAAGTGGGGTGGCCGATTTGAGTTTTATCAGAACAACCGCTTTATCGCCATTGCGGGCAGCCAATGGATTGGTAATGCCGACTTAGAGCAGACAGCATCGCTGCAAACCTTCCTTCCGATCCGCGAACACGACCGGGACAATCAAGAAATCGAGACCATCCGCGATCCGAGATGGTCAGGGCCGGAAGACGATCAGGAACTATTGGCCCGTATGTTTGCATCTGATGACAAGATTTCAGACGATCGGCTTGCAGAGTTAAATGACACGATCATGTGCAATCCGAGTGATTGGTTTGCCAAAATCGAATTCGACAGGTTGAGCAAACGAGTTCCGTTCGCCGCGCTATGGAATGGTGATGCTAAAGTTCTGAACCACCTCTACCCGTCATCAACAGGACAGCAATTCGACCACAGTGCAGCTGATTTGGCCCTCATGAACAAGTTGGCATTCTGGACCGGCAAGGATCATGTGCGAATGATCCGGCTTTTCAACATATGCGCGCTAGGCAAGCGCGATAAATGGATTAGGCGCGCGTACTACCGCAACAGAACGGCCAGTAGTAGCAACATAGCCTGTTGCAATATCTATTCCGGCACCGTCGCCGAACGCCGGGAAAAACAACGCAAGGAAAACGAGCGTATCGGTGAACAGCTTGAATTCGACACAACCACGAAGTTGATGACGTTGGTCGAAATGGAAGCAAGCCTATTCTTCGCTAAGACCGGGAACAGCGGCGCAGTTGCCAACGCGATCAACCGCGAAGTGCTGTCGATGAGCGTCGCTCGCAATTCGTACGCGGCATCGCTCGAAACGCTAAAATACAAAGACGGCCGCAGCGGAAAAGAAAAGGAAAAGCCTGTACCCGGCTTAGAACTGTGGTTGAAAAGCACCAAGCGAATGAATGTAGACGCGGTCACTTGGAAGCCGGACGGCGGCCCTATCTGCGAACCGCCAGAGCGACCGGGCGAAAGCGCCTTCAACGTTTGGCGCGGACTGATCAAGCCGACGTTTACCGATCACTTCATCAGCGACGATCGGTTGCGCGACAATTGGTTGCCTGTATGGCGCGAACACCTCGCCTATCTCGTTCCGATCGAAGCGGAACGCACTCGATTTGAACAGTGGCTTGCCCACATTCTGCAACATCCCGGTGAAAAAGTCGAAACTGGCTGGTGCTTCGTCGCAACTCAAACCGGCATTGGTCGCAACTGGCTAAGTGGCGTTCTGTCGCGCGTGCTACGCGGCTACGTGCTCAACAATGCGATTTTGGATACGATCCTTGAGGGTAAATATAACGGCCGCATGTCCCGCAAGCTGCTGATGGTCGTAGACGAAGCACGAGCAGGAATGCGCGGTACCAACAGTTGGGGACTGTCGGAAAAGCTCAAGACAATGGTGAATGCCGATTATCGCGAAATCAACGAAAAGCACGGCTTGCAATGGGTTGAGCATAACGCACTGCGCTGGCTCGTATTCAGCAACAATTGGGACGCGCTCCCGATCGAACAGAACGATAGACGCTGGAACATCATTGAAAACCCGACGCAACCGCAACCAACGAGCTACTACGACTTCATTTACGAACGAATGAGACAGAATGAATTGATAGCCGCAGTGTGGGCGCATCTTTCCACGTTGTCGCTCGACGGGTTCAATGTTGGACATCGCAGCATTGAGAACGACGCGCGCAAAAGGATGCTTTCGAACCTTGCGAATGAGGTTGAACAGGCCTTAGCAGAGTTCAAAGACCATTGGCAGGCGCAAGTGGCGCGTTTCGAGACGATCAAACAATTCGTGAAGCACAGAATTCCGAATGCGAACGAAACTGTCATCCGAAGAAACCTATCGAAACAAGAAATGATCTTCTGCGAAAGGCGCGTCACCAAAGACAACGTTCGCTTGGTGATTATCCGCGATCTGAACGAGCAGCAGATTTACGCCGACCCCGCGCTCTATGTGCAGCTTGCGAACGTCGAAGCAAACAGGTTGCGAACGAACGGGTTTCTCCCCTTCACAGTTGCCGTCGCTTCATAATTTGGAGCGGCGACAACGGCGACAGGGCCTTTATCCTTTAGGAAAAAAGATATCCCCTCTACATCTCTCTGTAGGGCTGTAGAGGGCCGTCGCCGCTGTCGCCATGCTGTTAGGGAGCGCGCCCATAAATCGCCATGTCGGCTTTACTCCTGAAATCAGAAATCGCCGGTCGTCCATGGAACTTTCGGCTTCGGGCCCAATAGCGGACGCCGCCACGCATGCGATGGCGGCGCCGCTCGTGGCTGCGGTAGAGGCGGTTACTATTTCACCATCGCAATCTCACTCGGACGCCATTCCTTGGTGAAGAACGGTTCAAGCGGACTGTAAAGACGCAGGATAGTGAACCAGCCTTTTTTCGGGTCCGTCTGTATCCAGTTGCCACGCTTGACGTCCGCAGGCTGGGTCGGACTGAAATAGATTGTCGTAGTGCCGTCGGCGTCTGCTTCGGCGGCCGGCGACGGATAACTCTGGCTACCAGCGCGAGGGTGGCGCTGCGGCGTGTCAAGCATGGAGCGTGTCTGGTTGTCGTAGACCGTGAACGACCAGAAGTTCGCCTCCGGTATTCCCTTGGGTAGCGTCACTTTGTACGTCTTGGACCCGTCGAAGTAATTCTTGTCGGCATCCAGCATGTTGAGGAGGTATTGCGAGCCGATGCCCGGCACGCGCATCGCCATGGCCGGTGTGATACCGGTGACGTAGTAGAAGAAGGCGGTGCGCGCATCCAACTGCCGGTAGCCGGTCGCTGGGAATGGCTTGACGCCCTCACGAGTTATTTCTGGGATTGGCGTCTCGAACTCGTACCCGGTGACGAACAGAAAGTTCATCCATGCCGAACCGGGATAATAGAACCAGCTTGGATCACGAGGGTTCATGAACAGGGAGCGGGAGGTGGCATTGGCGACCGCAAGCGCTTCGGCGAGAATTTTCTTCATCCGCGCGTCCGGCGCAAACGGTTTGTCTTTGACAATACCGATGGCTGCGACCGACCCCATTTGTTCAAGGTCGAGGGATGTAGCAGGCTCTTGCTGCACGATTTCGTTTAGCATCTCATAGAAACTGAAATCGTTGGGCGGAACGGTGTTCATCACCTTGCCGCTGCCTTCGTGAAACTTGGAAGGCGGCGGGTCTCCGATCCTGCCGAGCTTGGCCTTGCCGCTGAGGTACTCGGCAATGGGTGTTCCGACGCCGCCGGGTTCGAACGGGTAAATCTTGGTCGATTGCTTAATGGATGCGACCGCAGGTTTCGGGTCGTTTTTGTTTTCAAGAAAAGCGCGGCCCATGATTAAGAGCCGGTTTGTCCGGGATCGGGACACGAAGTAGCCGCCCTCCGGCACCGGACCGTCGTAACCCGGTGGCAGGATGAGATACTTGCCACCGAGGCCACGATCAGGGCCAGGCTGGCCAAAATCGGTGACCCAGCGGAACCACATGTCGTCGAGCGCTCCAAGGACCTTGGGCGGCACCTCGAACACCATCGGCCCCTTGGAGACGTCGATGAAGCCAAGGAAGTACACAGTGTCTGCGTTGGCAGTCAGGAAGAGCGACTTTGCATCCATCAACTCGGAAAAAATGAGGATTTCATTGTCCTTGACCCCGGCCTCCAAGAAGCCCCTGCGGGCGGCGACTAAGCTCACCCCTTGCATGGTGTTTGCAAAGGCGTTGTAAGCGTGCGTGAAATCGATGTAATCGTAAGCCTTCTCCAACGTGGCTTTTCCGGGCGCACCATCCTTGAAATCGAACGTGCCAAGCCGCGTCTCGACTTTGTCCGGCGTGATGATTGACGGGGGAATTACCGGTGCCGTTTGGGCGGGGGCAGTCCGAGGCAGTACCAACGTAATGCAAACGACGGCTGCTGTAAGCGAACCTACTGACTTCATTAGTCGCCTCCCGTGATGCTGATTGAACAGTCTTGATGCTACCAGAGAGGGTATTTGGCCACCTATTGGCCCTAGGGTCAAATCAGAAGTGCAATGCCCCTTTCTAAAGAGCTGGTAGCATCGGTGCCCGCATTGGCCGAACGTCTGCTTCGGGTCCGCAACCGGTCATCCCTAATGTTCGGGTGGCGAGTCCGCGTCACCCCCTTAGAGCAGACCGAATTACCCCACAGTGCCCCCTACAAAAACGCGGTCAGTTATCACGTTAATGTTGCGTGCGTTTGGGTTGTCGCATTTCTGTTTGCTGAACCGATGCTCCATTCGCAGCGCGATCATCGCGATTATCGTCGCAATTATCATCGCAAGTAATACCGCATGAACAACACAATATTCATCGCAATATCCACAGCAATAATCAAATGAAATCAAGTACTTAGTGAGGTCGTCTCTTGACTTTACTTTCCGGCTCGGTGTATTCGTTGGCGTGTCGTAAATATTCAGGCGTTTGGAGTGCTGCGCTCCTCGCCGTGTCAAGGAAAGGATTGCTGATGAATGGCATTGCCAAAACGGCGTTCCCGCTGAGGTTCGACAATCAGCCGGATCAGAAACCGTTCGCGTTCGAACTGAACACGACCGAGCGCGGCGTGGTGATGACAGGGCGCTCGGCAAACGGGGCCACAGCGAGCGCCTTGATCACGACACTCGATCCGGCTTCACCACTTGCCGAAATGAACAGCTACATCGGCGAGTGTGCGAAAGCGTTCGTTGCGGACGTTGCGGGATTGCATGAGAGTTTCAAAAACGACGAACTGACCAACCGCATACGGGCCGCCGCTGATTTGCGTTTCGGAAAGACCTGCGGACAACTTCAAAACCGAGGCATCAAGGAAAGCCAGGACGTTGCCGCTTCGCGCGCCGCGCTGATGGCCGTTGATCCTGCAACGGCCGCAAATGCCCACCTGAGAGCGCACGGAATGGCATTATGGCGCAGCGCTGACCGCTCCCGTCAGGAAGCGATGGCGACTAGCGAAAACACGCCGTATGAGACGACGGCCGCATTGATCGAATCTGGTGCACTGACTGGCGTAAGCGAACGCGCACGCGATGCCGCAATCAACCGCTATATGGCTCAACGTCTAATCGCGAAATCTGGTTCAAATGCTGCGCACCAAATCGCACCCACTTACGAACGCCCTCTCGCAACCGGGCCGGACCACCGTGCAGCGCGCGATGCCGCCACGCGCGAACTGGATAAATTGAACGCACGCGCTGAAGCTGTTGCTACCGTCGAAGATATGCTGAGGCGAATTTGCAATGTTGTAGCGACCGCAACCAATCTGTCACCGCACGATATCTACAAAACGTTCGATCGCAAATAACAAGCAGCGCCGGGGAATCTTGTTTGCTTGGCCACTATCATCAACGTGAGTGCTTTGCGATGAGGCGCGGTCGCCGTCCGGATTTTCCGCGCGTTGTAGTGTTACGTGCGACGCCGGAGATTGATGCCGCGACGCTTCAAAATTCTATCATGCGGTCGCGCGCGGTCTTGTCGCGATGGAGAATGGTGGAGAACTTCCCGGCTGCGACACGTCGCGGCAATGTGTGGTGGACATCTACAGCGGCAGTCGCACAGTGGTGTGAGCATAGGCAAATACGAATTTTCTGGACTTAGAGCGATGACCACACCCTCTAACCTCGCCGTTTTTCACGGTAAATCAACGGTTGCGAAGGACGAACGGGGCCGCTTCGTATCCGGCCCGGCCAACACCGGGAGACCGGTTGGCGCTCGTAACAAACAATCCGCTGAGTTGATGAAAATCGTTCGCGCGATGGGCAATCGCGCTGCCGCAAATTTGTCCGATGCTTTAGACGCCAAAGAGCAGTGGGCAACAACTCTAGTGCTTCGTTACTGCCTGCCGAGCGCGCGCACGCAGGAAATGCACGGCGCTGACCCGGAAGATATCAAGGAAGCATTTGTTGCTGGCGACATTTCGGCGGATGAAATGAAAGAAATCGCAACCGCAATTGAGAAACTAAAATCTGTCGCAGATATCGATGATTTACGCAATCGCCTAGGCGAATTGGAACAACTGCTCAATGCCGATAGGTGATCGCGACCGCAACAGGCTTGCTGCACTTATCGCGATCGTGAAGCCTGCCCACAGCATCGCAGCAAAACTGGAAGCGATAACGGATGAACAGCGCGACTCTTACGCAGGATGGGAAGCACGTCATGAACGATGGATTGAGTGGTGCAAAGCGCAGCAAGATGACGAAATCGAAGATGATGATGCACGTCCATACGCCTATTCGCTTCAACGGTACCCACCGCCAACACTACGCCACGAAGTAGAAACCGCGCTTTTCGGCCAAGCGCCAAAAATACCCAAGACGGACACCGAAGCCGACGCCGCCCGCAAATGGATGGATTATTTGCAATGCTTATAGCCGATAACTCGCCGCTTCGCGATGTGCGAATTTACAAGGTGTTTCATCCGCACCCGATCATCTACGCCTTCAATCGCGACGGGTTGATGCACTTTGCGAGCGCGACCGAACACGATCGCATCGAAGGCGAATACGCAACCAACAACAACCGCGTCATCAGGAAGTGCGACGCCCTCTATTTTGACAACTATCAGCGTGAGCCAGTGCGCGAGATACACTTTTTCGCAAATGTGCAAACGCCTAATCTCTCGATTGGTCCCGACACGCTAATTCGGATCATTAGCCTGTACTTGTGGACGACACCCGCTCACGCGTTTGAAACTCCGCGCGACTTCCGGCTGTTCTTCGAGAACGACAACTACTCACTGAATGAGGCCGAGCGTCTGTTCAGAAGCTACGTTGATCAACTAGCGATGCGCTTTCCGGACAAATGCCGCGAACAGCGCAAATAGATCGGCTAATCGGACGGGCCGTCTTTCATCGTCCGAACAACAGAAGGTAACGTTCCCCATGGCAACGAAACTGCTTAGCCACAATTCCCACAGCGAAGCCGGAAAATCGCATCTCGAATATATGCGCGAATTGCTATCGAAGCATGGCGACGAAGCCAAAATCGATCTGCATGCTGACCACATGCGATCCCTGCTCGCGTTCGCATCCCCCGACAAACGCTAATCGAATGCGCCGGCAGAGGTTAGTCGCTTCTCCATTGCCGGTTCATGCTACCCCGGACGCGTTGTCGGAAGTACACAACGCGTCCGGGGAATGTACGCTTCTACGCTGGCGGAATGACCTCTAGCTCTTCCTTGCCGTGGTATCCAATAACCCGATAAGAAACGACCTTTCCGGATGACCGCGACACCACAACGTCTACAAAATAGATCGCTTGGTATGGATTATCCTCATCATCAATCATCTGATTTTTTAGGTGGCTCATTTCGTCGGTAAAGAAAACGGCGTGGGACTTCTCATCTATCTCCTCGATAAGCGCCCGGTCCGGGGTCGTCTTTGCAGCAGACTTAACAGAATCGCGATCAAGTCGCTTCCAAATCATCGGAACGCGCTGCACGATCTCTGCGTTCGGATTTTGAAGTAAAGCTTTTTCTTGGGCAGCAGTTTCAAGGATACTGACCGCTTCCTGTGCTGTGATAGTCAATAGTTGGATCGTCACCGGTCCGTTAATCACATTGAAGGTCTGTGATCCGCCGTGGTTTGCGATGGGCTTAACGATGTTCGTTGCGTCGTCGCAATCCTTGACCGTGATATTGTCACGATCCGTCGTTTCCCTCTTTTTCGCGAAAAGATCGATCAGGGATTTAAGGTGCTTGCCGAACTTTTCGATCAACTCCAATTTGTCGATTAGAGGAGCGAGCAGCGGCCCCGCCATCGCGATCATGGTAGTCAGATCGGGGACCAAGTTGATGTCGATGCTGCCGGGCCTTACAGCCGACACTAAGAGCCGAGCCTCGGAGTTTTTGGAAGCTAGCTCGTTCTCGACAGCGTAGGCTTGATATTGGTGCGCGATAGCTGTTAGCGCGCCGGTTAGTTCGGAAATTTCAATAGGCTCTTCCGGCTCCAAATGGAGCTGAAGGCTCGGCTCAGCGGCGGCCATTTACCCTTCCCCAGACTTCTACCACGGTATTGAACCGTAAGCGCCGACGAT
This sequence comes from Bradyrhizobium sp. 1(2017), assembly GCF_011602485.2. NCBI lineage: Bacteria > Pseudomonadati > Pseudomonadota > Alphaproteobacteria > Hyphomicrobiales > Nitrobacteraceae > Bradyrhizobium > Bradyrhizobium sp. 1(2017). The sequence continues at coordinate 5,098,938 of NZ_CP050022.2, forward strand.
TGGCTACCGGAAAGGTTGAGGTGAGTTAATCACTCGCGCGCTGTTCGTTGACGTGATCAAGGGGAAAGCAATGATGGTGCTGGCAGCAGGGATCGAACCCGCGACCCCGTGATTACAAATCACGTGCTCTACCAACTGAGCTATGCCAGCGACGGCCTCGGTCATATCAGAACAGCGACGATCGCGGCAACCACACAGGCCCCTCTTTTTACCCCGTTGGTTACCCGCGCAATTCGTTCGATCCTTATCCCCTGATAATTATAATGAAATTCGGCCGAAGCCACGGTTTTGTAAACCGAAGGTCGGGGTTCAATCCCCTCAGCCGGCACCAGCTTTTGACGCGGCACTCAGCTCGATTTCTTCGGCGCGCTGCTCTGCTGGAAGTGCTCCGCGCCCGCGATCTCCACCCAGGCGTGTTTCGACCGCTCGAAAACCGATCTGACGGGAGCCGGGTAGTTTGGGTCCGCGATCGCACCGACGGCAACGGCGATCATCGTCGGTCGGTTGTCGGCCTTCCAATAGACCGTCGAACCGCAGTCTCGACAAAAATAGAAGCGGACCCTGCTGCCGCTCGCGGCCGCACGAACATATTCCTTCGGCGTTCCCGCGACCGTGACGGCCTCGACCGGATAGAAGGCGCCGACGCCGAACGGCGCGCCGGTTCGTCGCTGGCACTCAACACAGTGACAGGCGGCGACGAGGCTGGATGGCCCCGGAAGCGTCAGCGCAACAGCGCCGCAATTGCATCTGGCATCGATCATGGGCCCTCGCTCTCACTCCTTCCCCACTTCGAACGCCAGCAGCACGTTGCCGGCAACGCCGCTCCATTGGCCGTAGCCGGAATTGGTGTAGAGCATGCCGCCGGCGATCACCGGCCCGGGACCGTCGATCGCGCCGCCATGGGCGGGAACACCATTCACCGCCTTGAAATCCTGCACGGTGTCGAACTCCCACAACAGCTTGCCGTCGGCAGTGGCGTAGGCGCGCAGGACGCCGCTGACGCCGCCGGAGAACACGACACCCGGGATCAGGCTCACCGCCGCCGACAGCGCGGGGCTGCATTGCGGGCGATCGCCGCAGGCGACCGGCGGCACCTCCATCTCGATCTTCCCGGTCGCGAGATCGAGGCCGAACAGGCCGCCGCCCTGCGTGGAATCGAGACGCCGCGTACCATCGCGCATAAACCGCACGTCGGAGTTGGCGACATAGATGCGATCCCCATCCGCGGCCGAGCCCCATTCGCTGCCGCCGAGCGGACCGCCCTTCCCGATCCGCGTCTGCCACAGGATCTTGCCACCATCATCGGGATCGAGCGCGTGCACGACGCCGGATTTCTGCGCGATGACCAGCACGCGTCGGCCGTCGCGCAAGGCGACGAGGATCGGCGACTGGCCGAAATCGTGATCGGGTCCGTGATCGTCAGGGCAATTGGTCCTGTCCGCGCTGTAGCACGCCACGACAAAGGCGTCCTTTGGCGTGGCCTGCTGCTTCCAGAGCAGCTTTCCCGTCGCCAGATCGAAGGCGAGCACCGCATCGGCGGTTGCGGCCGGCGGGTTCGAGTAGGAATTGCTGGTCGCGACATAGATTGCGTTACGCCGCGCGTCGATCGTCGGCGCCGACCAGACGGCGGCGCCGGACGGGCCAAAGAGCTGCGTGCCTCTCGCGTTCTTGCTCGTCGGATGCGGTATCTCGGGGATCGTATAGGCCTGCCAGACCTCCTTGCCGGTCGCAGCCTCCAGCGCAACCACGCTGCCGCGGAAGGTGCAGCATTCGTAATTGGCTTGCGAGCCGGCGGCTTCCTCGAGCGAGGACACCGGCACGTAGAGCACGCCGGAATGCAGCACCGGTGCGCCGGTGATGCGTGCGGCCGCGTGCTCCTCGACTTTCGTCTTCCAGATCAGTGTGCCGGTCAGCGCGTTCACCGCATAGGCATTGGCGCGCAGATCGCCGAAGTAGATCGCGAACTGATCGGTGCCGGCAAGCGGCGCGAAGCTGATCGCGGCGCGCACCGCCGCATCCGTTGCGAACGTCCACAGCGTGCAGCCGCTTCGCGCGTCGAGCGCATGCACCTTGCGGTCGGTGCCGCCGATGAACAGCAGGCCGCCCACGATGGTCGGCGGCGCAAAGGACACCGAGGCGCCGGGAAACGCATAGGCCCATTTCAGCCGCAGGCGCGGCACCTCTGCCGCGGTCAGTCCCGCCATCTCGGCCGGCTGGAAGCGGCTGTTGCCAGCGTCGACGCCCCATCCGTTCCAATGCGGACCGTCGAGCGGCTCCGGAAAGCCGCTGACCTGCTGCGTGCAGCGGCCCTGCGTGTCGGCCGTGCCGCCTCCGGTCGCGGCCTTGCCGGTGACGAAGGCCGCAATCGCGCGGCGTTCTTCGTCGCTGCGGTCCTTCGCCATCGCCGCCATGCTGCCGGAGGTCAGCGTCGCCAGCACATGATCGAACGCCATCGCCTGCATGGCGCTCCGGCCGGGCACGCGGCTCTGGGCATCGCCGCCATCGTGGCACTGTGCGCAATGCGTCGCGTAGAGCGCGGCGCCGTCCTGCTGTGCGGCCGCCGGAGCGCCGCACGAGATCAACAGGGCGACCAAGACAGCACGTGCTCGCATGGTGTGCTCCTGCGTGATCGGCGCGCCCCAGGATCGCGTCGCACAACCCAAAGTGTATCGGCGGCGCGATCACGGAAGCAATGGACGTTCCGTCCGCGCCCATCACACATCCGTGGCCATGCGGACGCGATCGGGCAACCGGTCCAGCCGCCAGAGCCCGAGGCTCTTGTCGCGCCAGCCGCCGCCGCCCTCATCGCAACGCTCGTTGATCAGCGCGAGCGGTGCCGGCAAGTCGAATGGCGCTTTCTCCATGTTCAGCGCACGCCAGTCGCCGTCTTCGCAATCTTGATTTTCCTCCCAATCGGGAAAGGTGGTGACCAGCAGGAAGCGCGCGCCGCTCATCCGGAATTGCGTGAGGGCGCAGTCGATATTGGCAAGGCTCAGATGCACCAGACAGTCCCGGCACAGAATCACGTCAGCGCGCGGCAGCGCATCGCGCGTAATGTCGGCGACGAGAAAACGGCCGGCCATTTCGCCGCGAGATGCGCGCAGGTTGTTGGTTTCGATGAGCGTCGGCACGATGTCGATGCCGGTGTAGTCGACATCGAGCTTGATGCGGCCGATCCATTCGGCATCGCCGCAGGGCGCATCGAGCAGCGAGCGCGCGCCGAGCCGTTGCAGTAGCGCTGGAAGCGCCTCCCGGATCGCCGCGGTCGCGGGATCCTCCGAGCCGAGGCCGGAGACCGAAGTCGCAGCGCCCCAAAGGTTGGTCCGCTCGATGCGCTCGAAGCGGGCGGCGAGATCGAGGCCCGCGAAATTCTCGCGGTCGGCCAGGAAACGCTCATGGGCGAGCACGGGAGGACGATGGGAGATCATCTGACGAGCCTCAAGCCAAGTCGCACGCAGTGTACAGGCGATGCGTCGCGGCCGTCATCGCCATTGGCCATCGATCCTCTCGGAGACGGCCAGCCGGACAGGGCCAGACCGGAACCAAAGACGTGCATCGTACGTTTCCGACCCATGCTGATCCGGGAAGAAAACCGAAACATGTTTCTGCTGGCGACGGTGACGCTCTGCTGTGGCGCCGTGGCCGGGACAGTTGCTCTGTTCGAACAGGTGCCAGCACCCATGGCGTCAGAGCAGGTTGCCCAGCGGACGGCGATCGATGTCACCGCTCAGGCGCCGGTTCGGGTGGTCGGCGCGCCGTTCGAGCCCAACGTCAATCCCCGCCAGCGATAGCGCTCACGTCGGTGAGGTCTCCCTGCCCTTCTGGGGCCGGCCATGGACGCGCGCCAATCCCTCGATGAAAGCGATCACCTCCGCCCGTTTGTCGGGAGGCAACGACAGGAAGGCGCGGACCAGCCTCAAGCCCTCCGCTTCGTCTACCCGTTCGTCTTCGGCAGCCATCCGGCCAATGTCGGCCGATCGGGAAAAATATGCAATCCCCTCCGAACATACCTTGATTCGGTGCAGCCGGTTTGCTGGAATGGGCGACTGAGGTGGATCATGAAATGGATCAGGGAACGCGACGCGCTGATCGCGGAGACAATGGCCTTCGTCCAATCGGTGACCGGCAAGAAGGATGAGGTCCTTCGGCCGGGCGCGCCGCCGGATTCACCCGCGGCGAGCGTCGGGATCGTTGCCGCCACCACCCTTGAGACCGTCGCGGTCGAGATCGCGCCGCCCCAACCCCCTCCGCAGCCTCAAGGCGTTCAGCTCGCTCCCGCGCGGGCGGATGGTGATTTCCGCAGCGAAATGCAGACCCGGATCGCCAATTTCCGCAAGCACCAGGAGCGTTTCGAGCGCGAGCGGGAAGAATATTGCACGGCGACCCTGACCAAACTCCGCGCCGCCATCGGCAGCGCCTCCCCCCGCCCACCGGCCAAAACCTAAGGCAGGGGCTCCAGCGGACTACAGCCAGGACCAGACCAGCCAGAGATTGGCCGCGCAGGCGCCAAACAGCGCCAGCGTCAGGGGCAGTAGCATGTGCCCGCAGGAGGTTTTCAGGTCGCTCGTCATGGCCAAAAACATCCGCTGATTCCGGCCGATGAGTCCCAGGGATTCTTTTTTTCGGGATTCAGGACTCGTTAAGGACTCAGGGCGGGCCGCAATCGATCACGGTTCCGTGATCGACATTGGGGCGGAACCCCTTACCCCGCGAACTCGTTGAATGGCTTTCTTGGAGCGGGAAGAAATGCCCTACGCCCTGTTCTGCAACGACGCCCAGATCAGCAAGGCCTATCCTGATGAATCCGACGTCTGGAAGCTCGCGCAGCGAAGCGGGCTCGTCGTGGACATGATCGCGGACGACGAGCGGACAGGACCGCGCCGGGTGCTGGACAATGATTACGAGATCGCGCCCTGCCAGCTGGCCCAAGGCGAGGATCCCGCCAAGAACAAGGCCGAAGCCGACCAGCAGTCGAGGATGGAGCTTGAGCTGAATTCCTGAGGTCCGACCCGGCGCTCAGGGCGTGGCGGCCACAAGCGAGGCCTGTTCTCCCGGCATAGGCACACAGGCCTTGCGGCGATGCAGCCCGCGAATCGCCCCGGTGACCTTCATCACCTTGCCCGACGGACAGGAGGCATCCTTGACGAAGGCCACCTCATAGGGCGCCAGCATCAGAGGCTCGGATTTAAGGATTGTCTGTGCAGAGCACGGCAAGCCGAAGGAGCACGAAAGCACCACTACCGACACAAGAATACGCATGTCCGTCGTCCCACCAGCCCGATAATTCTCATATAACGCGTTCCGGGGCGCGAGTTCCGTAAATTGCAAAAATTATTTTTGCTTTACCCCGGCCCCATGACGCGCGTGAGAAAGCGCGCCAGCGTCATTTGCAAGCAAATGACGCGCCAGATGGTTCACGCAAAGCAAACAATGGGTCGGCGGGCAAGAGCCCGGCAAACGAAAGGCCGGCGGGAGCCGGCCTTTGTCAGATCGTGGACGCTGGCGGTCGGTCAGTAGCGCGAGGCCGCCGGACCGCCCCAGCCGAACCGGTAGTTCACACCGACCTTGACGGTATGCTCGTCCTCCCGGCCGCGAACGCCGACGATGTCGGCCGGGCCGGAGGTGAAGGTGGTGCTGCCAAAGTTGTAATACTGGTACTCGGCCTTGGCCGACCAGCTCGGCGCGAACATGTATTCGAGGCCGGCGCCGACGGTGTAGCCGTCCTTGCTGTTGCCGGTGGTGGTGAAGGCCTGCGGCACCCCGGCGATGTTCACGCCAAGACCGTTATTGCGCCAGGCATAACCGCCCTTGGCGTAGAGCAGCGTCGGTCCCCAGGTGTAGCCGATGCGACCGGTCACCGACCCGAGCTGGTCGGTATTGGACGTCACCTGCGTGCCCAGCGGGAACGTGACACCGTTGTTGTTGGTCGGCAGCCAGGAATACTGAGCCTCGATACCCACCACCCAGTTGGGCGCGAACTGGTAGTCGAAGCCTCCCTGCACGCCGCCGAGGAAGCGGGCGTCGCTCGACTGGAAGCTGCTGTCGCCGGCAAAGGCGCCGCCGACATGGCCGCCGATGTAGAAACCGGTCCAATTGTAAATCACCTGCGGCGGCGTATAGGCCGGCGCCTTGGTGTAAGGGCGCGGCTGCATGTCGGCCGCTGCGGCCGGTCCGGCCAACGCCAGCAGAGCGACTGCGCCCAGCAAAAACTTTTTCATAGTCATCCCCGTTCTTTCATAAACGACACTCAGGAAACAACGTGGCGTGAATTGGGTTGCTTCGCGACGATGCCGGAACGTTGATCGTTCGTGACTGTGACGGAGTGGCAACAACGCGATTTTGTTCCGTCCCGCCGCCCTGCGCCGACTGTTTTTGTCGTTTGCGCAAGGCTCGGCGTAACGATTTGTCGCAAGGCGAAACCACCTCGTTCAAAGCTCGCCAAAATGTGATCCAGCGGCTCCGGCAGCGCTCGTTCTAGCACCAATCGATGAAGGCCGGCTTTGGGCTATCGCGTCATCTTTTCCAGTTCCGGAAAGGGTGCGTAAACCGCGCCGGCGCAGAGCTCATTGGTGCGGTCGAGGACGCGGTCCGCCCGTCCGTTGACGAAGACGACGGCGCGTTCCCGCATGGCCTTGTAGCTGCCGTCGGACTCGCGCGGCGTAAAGCGGAGGCAGCTCACATAGAATTGCCGGCCTCCGACCTCGCGCTGCACCGGCTCGGCCATGCCGGCGTCCCGCACGCCCACCGGGTTGTTCAGATAGGTCCGCATCAAGGCCAGCGTGTCGCTGCGGAAATTGTCGGGGAACGGCTGCGGGCCTCCGGCCTGGGTCCCGCCCATCAGCGTCGGACGGTCACCGTCGCTGCCGAAACATGCCGCAAGCGCCAACGGCAACGCCAGGGTCACCGCACATCTCGCCAATCGCCCCACAGGCCCCGCTCTCCGCTCGATCAGACTCGAAGACGTTCTAGCCTCAAGCCTGCGCCAAGGGAATTCCGCCAAGGGAATTCGCTTGCAGCGGCGCAATAGCGCACCGGCCCGCCGCCGACACCTCGGCTTTCGCACGAGGCAGGACGAACGGACCGGGCCTGGATTCCGCACGCGGCGGCGGGGCAATGCCAGGGATGCCGCCGCGCGGGATCAGTCGTCAGTTGCGCTTGTCAGACGTCGCCGGCTTGGTCACGTCCAGCTGCGCCTTCTGCGACTGCTTTTCCGAGACCTGCTTGTCCTGGTGGCGATGCTTGCCAACGGTCTTGTGCTCGTCGGGCGTAGCGGCGGCGTTGGCGTTCATCGCGCTCGACTTGCTATCCGCCTTGACGTCGGCAGCCTTCGTGTCGGCCTTCGCATCGACCTTGGCGCCTGCATCCGGTTTGACGGCCGTGTTCGCCGCCTTGGTCTGGCTCTGGTCCGCCTTGATCGCAGGCGCAGTGGTGGTGGTCTTGCCGGCGTCCGTGGCGAAGGCCGGGGCTGCGATCACGGAAGCTGCGAGCAAGGCTGCGGAAATGGTCTTCAGCATGATGGTCTCCTCTTGGAAGGATCTCGAGGCGGCGCCCTCTCGCCCACCCTTCGATCGTGGGTGGGAGCCTAGGGGCTGCGCACTGAACCCGATCTGAAGGCCGTTGCAGGCTTCCGTTCATCTCGATGACAAGTTTGTCATCCGCTACGGGGCGAATAGATCGTGCGAAGCGGGAATGTTTTTGCACCCTGGGTGTTCCGGTCTTCGGGCAATCGTGTAGGATCGCCACGTTCCATACGGGAGAATTTAGATGCGCAAACTCTCAATGCTGCTGGTGCCGGGACTTGTCTCCATGACGCTGGCAGCCGGGCCGGTGCTGTCCAGCGCCTATGCCGCGGGCAGTGACTCGCCCTCGCCGCCGCCGAAGTCGGATAGCTCGCCAAAAAAATCGAAGAAGAAGAGCTCCTCCATCAGCGATCCCAAATTCCTCGCGGCCTATCGCACCGCCTACACTGCGATCTACGACAACCACGACTACACGGGCGCGATCGGCCAGCTGAAGTCGCTCAAACGCGACGACGTTGCCGACGTTGCGAACCTGATCGGCTATTCCTATCGCAAGCTCGGCGACTACCAGTCGTCGAAGGTCTATTACGAGCTGGCGCTGAAGGACGATCCCAACCACGTCCGCACCTGGCAGTATTACGGCCTCTGGCAGCTCGAGCAGGGCAACCGCGAACAGGCGCAATATCACCTGAACAAGATCGCCTCGCTCGCCGGCACCGACAGCTCCGAGTATCGCTCGCTGGCCGCGGCGCTCGACAAGCCGACCGGCGCGACGCTGGTCTACTGAGACGCCGGCCTGCCGAAACGTCGGGATCTTTGCACGAAGCGAACGGGCACAACCTTTGGGTTGTGCCCGTTCCGCATTCTCGGCTAGCTTCGCGCACCAAATCTTCCTCCCGCAAATCGGTGCGCAATGGACAAGTGGCTGCGATCCGCGATCGACTACATCGGCTCCTGGGTCGAATATCAGCTGACGACAATCCAGCAGCCGGGCGTCATCATCGCCTTCGCCCATCGCGGCGAGGTCGTCGCCGAGCACGCGTTCGGCCTCGCCAATCTCGACACGGGCGAGAAGCTCAGCCCGCGTCATCGCTTCCGCATCGCCTCGCATTCGAAGAGCTTCACGTCCGCCGGCATCATGAAGCTGCGCGAGCAACGCAAGCTTCGGCTCGACGATCCCATCGGTCAATATGTCGGCGGCCTCAATCCGGGCGTCGCCGAGACCACGATCGCGCAGGTGCTCTCGCACAGCGCTGGACTGACGCGCGATGGCGCCGATTCCGGCCAGTTCATCGACAGCCGTCCGTATCTGAACGCGGAGGAATTGCTCGCGGAGTTGAAGCTGCCGACCGCGATCGAGCCCGGCACGCGCTTCAAATATTCCAACCACGGTTTTGGCCTGATCGGCCTCGTGATCGAGGCCGTGACGAAGGAGCCCTACCCCGTCTGGATCAAGCGCGAGATCGTCGAGCCGGCCGGATTGCGTGAGACCGAACCGAATGCTCCGCTTCCCAAGGGTGCGCCGTTCGCGCGCGGCCATACCCGAAAGCTTCCATTCGGCGAGCGCTGCGTGATTCCGGGCGACAATCCCGCGCACGCAATGGCATCGGCCGCGGGCTTCGTCGCGACCGCCGGCGACACCGCCCGCTTCTTCGCGCAGCTGGCGCCCAATGCGAGAAAGAGCGTGCTCTCGGCCGCGAGCCGCCGCGAGATGACGCGGCACCATTGGCGCATTCCGCAGAGCTTCGAGGGCTATTACGGCCTCGGCGTCAATGCCGGCAAGACCGACGGCTGGGACTGGTTCGGCCATAGCGGCGGATTCCAGGGCTACATCTCCCGGACCTGCTCCATACCGTCTTGCGAACTCGCGATCAGCATCCTGAGCAACTCGATCGACGGCGCAGCGCCGTTCTGGATGGATGGTGCGATGCAGATCCTGCGCGTGCTCAAGACCCGCGGCGCGCCGGACCGGCGTGGGCGCGACTGGACCGGCCGCTGGTGGACGATCTGGGGTGCGACCGATTTCGTACCCGCGGGCAACCGCGTGCTCATCGCCAATCCGCAATTCAACAACCCGTTCATGGATGCCGCCGAGATCGAGGTCACCGGCCGCGACACCGGCAAGCTGGCCTGGGCCGGCGGCTACTCCAGCCACGGCGAGCCGGTCCGCCGCGTCCGCGACAAGCGCGGCAAGGTCAGTAGCATCTGGATCGCGGGTGCCAATGTGAAGCCCGAGCGCGTCGTGGCGGGCGAGATCGCTCGGAGATACAAGCCACGCAAGCGCCGGCCTACTCCCGGATGAGCGCCTCGACCTCACCGCGCAGCGCCTGCCGCGAGCCGTCGCGCGAATAGAACATGTGGCCGCCGGGATAAACGACGAATTTCACGCGCTGGGTCGCAAACGCCGGCAACTGGTCGAGCACCCGCTTGGATCCGAAATAGGGCGTGGCGAGATCGAACAGACCGTGCGCGACCAGCACGTTGAGCTTCGCATCGGTGGCGAGGATCTGGCGCAGCTCCGACACCGATTGCGGCGGGTTGAGGCCGCGGCCGAAATCCCAGTGACCTTCGACGGAGCCGTTCAGCACTTCATACGAGCCGTCCGGCCGCCAGTTGAGCTTGCGCGAGAGCACGTCGACCGCAGCGCTCGTCAGCGGCGCCTGGAGCGCATCGCCGGAAGGGTCGCCGAAGCGTGAGCTGCTGGAATCCGGATAGGGATCGAAGCCGCGCACGGAGGCATCGTAACGCCCCGTCACCTTGCCGTTCTTGCGGTCGAATTCGCGGCGGAATTCACCGACGTCGAAACGTCCGGCGAGCCTGCGGCTCACGGCTTGGTCGATGCCGGTGAGCTCGGCGACCTTGTCCGCGAGACGATTGGTCGCCTCCTTATCCGCCTCGCCCTTAACGAGGTCAGCCAGGAACTCACCGCGCGCGTATGCCTCGACATCGGCGAGATCGGCGCGCTTGACCGGTCCCTTGGCCTCCCGCGCCACCGCCACATAGCTCGGCAGCGTCGCGACATATTGCAGGAGGCTCGTGCCGGTGAACTCGCGGAAGTCGAACAGCGGCGAGACCAGGATCAATCCCCTGACGCCGACGCCTTGCTGGAGCTGCAGCTGGCGCACCACCTTCGGCCCGCGAATCCCGCCATAGCTCTCGCCCGCGACGTATTTGGGCGAGACCAGCCGGTCGTGCTTCTCGAGCCAGCGGCGGATCACGAGCGCGATCGCGTTGGCGTCGCCATCGACCGAATAGAATGATTTGCGCGCGTCCTCGCCGCTGGCGACGAAGCGGCTGTAGCCCGTGCTGACGGGATCGATGAAGACGAGATCGGTGAAGTCGAGCCAGGTCTCCGCGTTCGGCTTCACCTCCGGCGAGGCAGATGGCGACAACGCTTCGCCATCGATCGGCAACCGCCACGGCCCCGCGGAGCCGAACTGGAGCCACGCCGAGGACGCGCCGGGCCCGCCGTTGAACAGGAACGTCACCGGGCGCGTGGCGCGGTCCGCACCATCGAGCGCGTAGGACGTGTAGGCGATGTCGGCCAACGGCTCGCCCTTGCCGTCGAACACGCGGATCGAGCCGGCGGTCGCGGCGAAGTTGAGGGTGCGGCCCGGCAGATCGAGCGTCTGCTTCGTGGTCGAATCCGGCGGCAGGCGGTGCAGCTCGGCAGCCGGGGGCGAACTTTGCGCGCCGCTGCCGCGCCCGCCCTTCTGTCCGGCTGGCGCCGTCGTCTCCGCGCGCGGCTGCGGCGGATCATCCGCGCGCGCAAATCCTGCAAGCGCGAAAGCCGACACGGCCAGCACCAGGGTCGTGCGGCGGAACGCTTTCACATGCGTGGTCATGATCGTCCTCCCTGCCCGGCTGCGAGAGCCAGTGAAGGCCAGAGCCTAGCGGGGAATTGCGACGGATTGGGGGATCACCGGTCCGGCGCTGCCCGAACCGGCCGATCGGGCTCGAAACCACCCGGTTTTGTCCTCGACCCGGCAGTCGCCCGTTTGCCTTGAAGGGCGGTCGTCCTCGACAATCGAGGCCGACCTCGTATAGACGAGCCCGGCGGAACTTACTCGAGCCAGCGGCACCTGCCTGGGAAGCCATGACCAAGTCCTCGCGATACGACCGGATCGCCTTCGTCGCCAGCCCGAGCAGCGAGGCGCAGGCCGCCTTCGGCCAGCTCACCCGGGAGTACGGCAATTGCGACCCCAGGGAAGCTGACGTCGTCGTGGCACTCGGCGGCGACGGCTTGATGCTGCAGACGCTGCACCAGAACATGCGCACGGGAAAGCCGATCTATGGCATGCACCGCGGCACGGTCGGCTTCCTGATGAACGAATATTCGACGCACGATCTGCGCGCGCGGCTCGAAGCGGCGCATGAATCCGAGATCAATCCGCTCCTGATGCGCGCCACCGATGTCAACGACCGCGTCCACCTGCATCACGCCATCAACGAGGTCGCCCTGTTCCGGCAGACCTACCAGGCGGCGCGCCTGCGGATCCTGATCGACGAGCGCGAGCGCATGCCCGAATTGATCGCCGACGGCATCATGGTGGCAACCCCGGCCGGATCGACCGCCTACAACCTCTCGGCCCAGGGACCGATCCTGCCGATCAACGCCGCGCTGCTGGCGCTGACCCCGATCAGCGCCTTCCGCCCGCGCCGCTGGCGCGGCGCGCTGCTGCCCAACACCGCCTATGTCGTGATCGAGGTGCTGGAGGGCGACAAGCGCCCGGTGGCGGCGGTCGCCGACCACGACGAAGTGCGCGACGTCCGCCGCGTCGAGGTCCTCTCGGACAAGACCATCTCGATGCGGATGCTGTTCGACCCGGGTCACAGCCTGGAAGAGCGGATATTGCGCGAGCAGTTCGGCTACTGAGCCGCGCCGTCCCGCCCTACCGAAAGGCCGATCGCAACCCTTCGTTAACCCCCGCCACGATATGGTTAACGAAGATTGACCGCTTCGGCCCGGGCGCCATGTTCCGCATCGACTTCAACAAGCTGCGCTTTCTCGTCTGCGACGACAATCCGCACATGCGCCGCATCCTGCGGACGCTGCTGCATTCGTTCGGCGCACGCGAAGTCTACGAGGCCGAGGACGGCGCCACCGCGCTGGAAATGTACAGCCATTACGTGCCGGACATCGTCATCACCGACTGGGCGATGCCGATCTTCGACGGGCTCGAGCTCGCTCAGATGATCCGGCAGCCGGAGTCGAAGGGCAACCCTTACGCGCCCATCATCATGCTGACCGGTCATTCCGAGAAGCGCCGCGTGACGGTCGCGCGCGATGCAGGCGTCACCGAATTCCTGGCCAAGCCGATCTCGGCCAAGGGGCTCTATCAGCGCATCCTCAACGTGGTCGCCAATCCCCGCCCCTTCATCAAGACCAAGACCTATTTCGGCCCGGACCGGCGCCGCAACACCAACTCCGCCTATATGGGGCCGGAGCGCCGCGTCGGCGAAAAGCACGAGGTGCTGCAGCAGCCCTCGCTGCTCGACAAGGCCCGCTCCTCCATCTAGCGCAACGTCTTCAGACGAGGCAGGCATCATGGCGAAGAACAGCGCAAAGGACATCGAGGTCACGGCCTTCGCCACGCATCACGTGATCACGCAGCCCAATCCGCTGCGCAAGGTTCTGCGCCGGGTCGAGGAAAAGGACATGGACGATCCGGTCGCCCGCGCCGAGCAGGCGCTGGCGGGCCTGTCCGGCGAGTTCAAGGACTGGATGACGATCGAGGTCCAGAGACTGTCCGCCGCCTGGACTGCCGTGCAGCAGGACGGCTTCGGCAAGAAGCTGCGCGACGAGCTGTTTCACGCCGCCCACGACATCAAGGGCGATGCGGCGACGTTCGGCTTCCCGTCGGCAGCGGGAATCTCCGAGAGCCTGTGCCGTGTCATCGAGCATGCCCCGGATCTTTCGAAGGTGCCGGCCGAGCTGTTCACGCACCACATCAACGCGATCCTCGCCATCGTGCACGAGAACACCAGGCTCGACAGCATCAGCGTCTCCGCCGAGCTCAGCCGGCGCCTGCGCAAGGTCGCCGACGAATACCTTGCCCACGTCAACCGCGACCGCCCCGAGCATCTCGAGGTGATCCTGGCACCGAGCATCGCGCCGGCGGATTAGGGTCCAGCGCTCTCCGCGCGTCATTGCAAGCGCAGCGAAGCAATCCAGACTGTCCTCGCGGCAGGATTTCTGGATTGCTTCGCTGAGCCTGTCATCGGGCCGCGCTCCGCGCGGACCCGGTGGCTCGCAATGACGGAGGTTGTGTCTTCCGGTCTACCCTGTCGCGGGCTTTGAATTACGCCGCGATCAGATCGTCGTAAATCGGATCGATCGCATCGTCCGCGACGACTTCGTCGCAGAACAATCGCGCCTCTTCGCGCGCGGATTCGGTGGCGAAGCGGCGGAGCAGGACCATCAGCGGCTCGGCGGCGCCGCGATCGGTCTCGCAATGGGTGAGCACGCGCTCGACCATGCGCCGGCGCAGCCGCGCCGCACCGTCGTCGCTGTCGACGAACCCCTGCTCGTGGCAGGCATCGAGCGCGACCTGGAATGCGGCGAACGTCGCCTCGGGCAGCCCGGCGCGGCGGAGCAGCGCGTGCAGGCTGTTGCCGCCGCGATCGTGCAGCAGCGCGGAGACGCGCGCGAGCGGTAAATCGGCGAGCTCGGCGAGCGCCGCATCGAACAGATCGAGATTGCTCGACAGCAGTGCGCGCAGGATCAGGCCGGCGGTGAGCTGGCCGGTGACACGCAAATGATGCACCAGGTCCTGCATGTCATCGCCGCGCGAGCGCGCCGCGATGTTCATGGTGGAGCGGTCGCGTGCCTCTGTCGTCATGCGCTCGGCGCGATCGGCGCTCAGCCAGTTGCGGGCCACGACGAACTGGGCCAGCGTCTCCGACAGCTTCGCCACCAGCGCCGCACGCGTTGCGGCCGGTAGCTCGTCCAGCACCAGCATCGCCTCGCGGATCGCGGCGAGATGGCCGTGACGCTCGACGATGCGATTCCAGGAGAACGGCGCGAGCTCGGCATGGGGATTTTCGATCAGCTCAAGCGCAGCAGCCGCACAGCCGACCTCGGCAATGGCCGCGCAGACCGGGACGGGCAGCGCGATCCGGCGGGCGACCGCGCATTGCACCTCGTCGTTGCCGGTCGCGACGATGTCGACGAGATCGGCATCGATCAGCAGCGGAGAATGTTCGAGCACGGGCAGCGCGACCGTCGGCTGATCCGCCGACAGCGCCCGCACGATTGCGGCCGGCGCATCAACACTGCGCGCAAATGCCTCGGCCATCGCCTGCCGCACCAAGGGCGAGGGATCGTCGAGCAACATCAGAAGCGCGCCTTCGGCGGCGACGCGGTCGTCGTGGGATAGATCCGAGATCAGCCAGGCGCGGGCCAATGCCCGCGTCGCCTCGGCCCGCTCGCCGGCAGACGCCGTCCTGATCCAATTAATGAACTGCCGAACAATCATGCTGCTTCCGGCTTACACAACAAACGAAATTGGTGACGGCTCGTCACCTGCAACACAAAATAAACCACGACGCTTAACAAAGCGTTCACCATAACTGGCTGGTATTATTGACGTTTTGTTAAGGGAACAACGCCGCTGGCTACACGTGCCCCGGACGCGGCGCACCGCTCCTTCGGCGATGCGCTGCAGAGCCGGGGCCTGGCTTCAACGGAGGACTTGCGGCGGCACGGGTCCCGGCTCTGCGCAACCGCGCCTCACGCTGCAGCGCGTCGGGGACACAAGACCTCGGCTAGCTCGAGAACGTACCGCTGCGATCGCTGAAGAGATCGAGCGGCTGCGGCGGCCGCACATCCGGCGTTGCCGAGGCGACTGACGTCAGCGAGGCGTTGTTGCCCCACAATTTCTGCACGGTGGTCGAGACCGGCTGCGTGGCGTCGCCGGGCTGATAGATTGAACGAAACACCGGCGTGCTCGGCGCATTGTCCGCGAGCGTCGCTGGCGCCGACGCCTCGACGGGCGTCACCGCGTGCGTGTTCGGAAAGCTCTGGAGATAGGCGGCGTTGTCGATCACCGGCGCGGTGGGCTGCGCGCCATTGGCACTCGCGACCTGCGTGGTCGAGGGCGTGTCGCCATACATCGCCATCGCGCTGCGCGTCGATTTCGCGTTTGCCGCGCTGGCGTAGCGCGCATCCAGCACCGAATAGACTTCCGAGACGCTGCGGGCGCGGCCGTCCTGGGCGTAGAAGATCGAACGGTTGGCGGCGGCTGCGTTGGGGAACAGCCGCGCGCCGGCCGCTTGCGGATTGTCCTCGGCATTGGCGATCAGCTTCGCCGCTCCGCCGACGCCCATGAAATGGGCCATGTAGAGTTCGCTGTCGCTCGGCCTGCGCCCGAGCAGGCCGGTGAGCTTGAAGCTGTTCGACTGCGTCAGCGCCGCCGCCATGCTCGATGCCGCCTCCGGATCATCGCGCAGCTTCATGATCGACCGCTTCTTCAGGGGATCATCGACGGTGTAGGTGCCCGACGAAGTCCTGGTGATGGCGTCGGCATAGCTGCCATAGCCGAGCTGCGCGCCGGCTTCCTTCACCGTGCCGAGCCAGGTCTGGTCAATGAACTGATAGAGCCCCTGCGCGGACGAGGTGGTGGCAGCGGCCGTCGGATTGAAGTCCGATTCCATTTTAGCCGTGGTCAGCATGTACTGGAAGCTGACGCCGGAAATGTTCGACGCCTGCTTGATGGCACCGGCGACGCGTGCGCGCGTCGGGTCGAGCCCGGCCGTCCGCGTCGCACTGAAATTGTCGACCGACATGTTGAGGTGCCCGCCCCGCACGGCGTTGAGCGGCGCCGGCAATTCGGCGCCCTGTCGTCTCACCGTGGGACAAGTATGGTTAATGCGGGGTTAATTGGGCAGCAGCTCCCACTCCGAGTCATTCCGGGGCATCGCGCAGCGATGAGCCCGGAATCCATTCCACCGCACGTGATGCCGCGCGATGGATTCCGGGCTCGCGCTACGCGCGCCCCGGAATGACAGTTTGCTATTTCTTGTAAACCGCGTCCGGATCGAACAGCCGCTCCGCATCGGCGAAGACCAGCTTCGCTCCCCCGCCCTCGGCCTCGACCTTGCGATAGAAGCACGACCGTCGGCCGGTGTGGCAGGCCGCGCCGATCTGCTCGACGCGGATCCAGACCGCATCCTGGTCGCAATCGGTACGCATCTCGACCACGCGCTGGGTCTGACCTGAGGTCTCACCTTTTCGCCACAAGGCATTGCGCGAGCGGCTGAAGTACCAGGCCTCGCCCGTCGCGACCGTCTTGCGCAGCGCCTCCTCGTTCATGTGGGCGACCATGAGCACGTCGCCGGTGGCAACGTCGGTCGCGACGCAGGTCACAAGGCCGATCGCGTCGAACCTGGGCAGGAAGGTGAGACCTTCCTCGATCTCATGGGAGTGAGCGGACACAACGACCTCGCCAGAGCACGATCCGGAAAAGTGCAACGCGGTTTTCCGGAAGGATCGTGCTCAAGAAATGAAACCTCGCGAGGTCAGCGCTGCAGGCCTCGCACCAGGGACAGGAAACGGGCCTGCTCCGCCGGATTATCGCGGAACATGCCGGTGAAGCGGCTGGTGAAGGTGGAGGCGCCATGTTTGGCGACGCCGCGCACCGACATGCAGGTATGCTCCGCCTCGATCAGCACCGCGACGCCGCGAGGCTTGAGGACCTCGTCGATGGCGGCGGCGATCTGCGCCGTCAAATGCTCCTGAGTCTGGAGCCTGCGGGCGAAGATATCGGTCAGGCGCGCGAGCTTGGACAGGCCGACGACGCGCTCCACCGGCGTATAGGCGATATGCGCCTTGCCGTAGAACGGCATCATGTGATGCTCGCATTGCGAGGTGAACTCGATGTCGCGCACCAGCACGAAGTCATCATAGCCCGCCGTCTCGCCGAAGGTGCGGTCCAGGACCTCGGCCGGGCATTGGTGATAGCCCTGATAGAGCTCATCGAAGGCCTCGACGACGCGGCGCGGCGTGTCGAGCAGGCCCTCGCGCTCGGTGTTCTCGCCGATATAGGCGAGCAGCGTCTTCACCGCCGCTTCCGCCTCGGCGCGCGCCGGGCGCGGCTGGTCGGCACGGACGGCGGCCGCGAGGAATTCAGCGGGATCGAGCTCGGCCGGACGGATCTCGGGCTGCTTATTGGGGCGGATCGGCTTGATTGTAGCGTCCATGTCTACTCCGTTCGACGGCCTCAACGGCCGGAGTGTCACCGGCAGACGGGGCGGAAAGCCGCCGGACGCCTGAAGAGAACAACTGAACCCGGCGGAAGAAATCCTCACCACCAGCGCTGGCCACAGGGTCTGGGCCACCCCGCTGGACTGTTTTTCCGCAGGTTCCGACCCTATATAGGACCGTGGACGGCGCGCGCCAAGGCCGATCCGTGCGGAAGTGTTTGGACTCCATCACATGCTGAACGACATCTACAACAAGCGGATCATCGAACTGGCCGGGAATATTCCGCGCCTCGGGCGGCTGTCGGACCCCGACGCCTCCGCCACCGCCCATTCCAAACTGTGCGGCTCGACCGTGAAGGTCGACCTCAAGATGAACGGAGACACCGTCACGGACTTCGCCCATGACGTGAAGGCGTGCGCCTTGGGCCAGGCCTCTTCATCCATCATGGCAAGTCAAGTCGTCGGCTCGACTGCGAGCGAACTCCGTGAGTTACGCGAAACCGTTCGCAAGATGCTGAAGGAGAACGGCGCGCCTCCCGAAGGCAAATGGGAAGAGATCAAGTTCCTCGAGCCGGTCCGCGACTACAAGGCGCGGCACGCCTCGACGCTGCTCACCTTCGACGCCGTGGTCGATGCCATCGGTCAGATCGAGGCCAAGGCGAAGCAGCCGGCAACGGCGCAGGGCTGAGTCATTCCGGAGCGATGTTACTTCTGCTGCGCCGGCGTTGCCGGTGCCGCCACGCCACCCGTCGGCACCAAGGCTTCCGCGGTCTTGGTCGATTTGGCAGGCTGCGTCTGCTCCGGTTCCGCGCCGAACCTTGCCTGCGTCTTCGGTGCAAGCTCCGCCATCGCGGGCGCGGAAATGTCCACGTGAGGCAGCACGTCGGCCATGAGGTCCGTCGTCACGAGATTGGTGAGCTTGAGCTCGCCGGAATCCAGCTGGTGCAAATCTTCCCACGGCGGCACGCTGAGCGCGAGCGACAGCAGATCGCCGGTGCCGCCCATATCGAATGTGTATTTGGCGAGCCGGCCGATGTCGCGTTCCACGATCATCAGGTCCTGCGCGGTGTAGCTCGCAGCCCTCGCATCGTCGGCGCGATCGCCCATCCAGATCTGGTGAACCCGGACATGGGCGGCGTCCGGCACATAGCGCTTCTTGCCGGCCAGCAGCAGGAACACGCACATGGATTCGCAATAGGCCTCGGGCGCGACCGCCGGACGGGCGCCTTGCCCGCCGCGGTTCTGGACGCTGATGCCGACAGTCGTCAGGAGGCCGAGATTGCGGAAGCGCCGGCCGAGGGTGATCGCATCGTTGACCGAACCGCCGCTGGAATCGAGCACCACCGTGGCACCGCCGAGCTGGCGGCCGCGCGAAAACTCCTCGAAATCCTTCGGTGTATCGGCAGTAATGATGCCGACCGCGCTGACCCAGCCGCGGCAGTTCGGCTCGCAGGCGATCCAGCTGAACTTCATCGGGAGCTTGCGCTCTTCGAGAGCGCTCCCCGCGCGGGCCGACGACCCGAATGTCGCGACGGCGCCAGCCAGCACGACTCCACACACGGCGGTTCCCACCAACAACCAGCCGCGAAGGTTGAGCGACGTCAGGAGTTTCAAACTGATCCCTTCCCCAAGCCCATTGGCGCGATTATCCCCGCTTCGCGCTCGATGAGTCCATCATACAGTCGTATGTTTTCACGAGTGTCATGAAAATGGTATCCGGGGGAATACAGCTCGTCTACACGGACTTGCTGCAGTGCTCCCAAAAAGCACGTAAAATATGGCGCGAAAACAACACGTTGCAGTTCCCTGCGTCGGAACCGAGCAATGCGTCGCCCACCATCGCAGCAAAGCGCACATGAAGCATTCAGTCTGCGAGCACTGTTCCAATCCCGTCGCGGGCGCGCTCCGGCTGCCGCGCAGATTCGGCCGCGCGCTGATCTGGCTTTATCGGCACACGCTGTCGCCCCTGGTCGGCTACAACTGCCGGCACCTGCCGACCTGCTCCGTCTATGGCGACGAAGCGATCGAACGGTTCGGGCTCTGGGGTGGCGGATGGATGACGCTTGCGCGGCTGCTCCGCTGCCATCCCTTCGGCACGTCGGGCATCGACAACGTGCCGCTCACGCCGCCGCCGGGCGCCCGCTGGTATCTGCCCTGGCGCTACGGCCGCTGGCGCGGGGTCAACGCATCCTGAGTTTGCGGCGCTTCAGTTTGCTACGGCGCTTGACGCGTCGCTGTCCCGACCGGAACCGGAACCAGCGCCTCGCGTTGAGGTGATGCTCCCCCACTGGGAGGAAACAACAATGCGCTGGAAAATCAGCCCTCATTTTCCCTTCGCGCCCGGGCAACATCCCGGTCGCAGAGGTCATCACGACCCCAGGACCATCGATCTGCTGGTCATCATCGCCCTCCTCCTGCTGATCCTCGGCTCGGGCTGGTATCTGTCGACGAGCCTTGCGACGCCCCCGAGCACGACGTCGTTCATCGTGCCGAGCCAGAGCGTGCACTGGTAGCTAGCGGAACCAGAAGAAGCGGCCGGACTGCGGCGGGATCGATTCCGGCGGGCGCGGCCGCTTCGGTCGCGGCGGCCTTGGCGGCGGCTCCGCGGACGAGGTCGCTTCCGCCGACGGCGCAGTCTCGCCGCCCGGCACTCTCACCGACAGCAGCAGGTTCGACTCATGCGTCCGCCAGCGATAGCCGACGCCGAAATCGATCGGCTGGGCGCGCGAGAACAACTCGGCGTAGCGCTCTTGATGGCGGCCCGGGAATTCGTCGATCGGACCGAGATAGCGGCCGAACGGGAAAAACCGCCATTGCCGTGCATTGTAGTTCGCAAGCGGAATGCCGGAATCGTCCTGGATGATGGTCGCGCTGTTGGTCAGCAGCCACTCGCGAGCGACGGTGAAGTCACTCTTGTGCAGGAGATAGGACGCGCTCTTGAGCAGGCTGTTGCCGGGCCCGAGCGTCTCGCAGAATTTCAGGAATCCCGTGTTGCGCGCGCCGGCATTGGAGAGATCGGTCGAGAAATAATACACCGTGCGCGCTTCGCCATCGCTGCCGGCGAAGGTGATGCGGACGCCGCGCGTCGCGTTCCGTCCCGGATTGTCGCCGCCGACATGTATCCCACCCTTGTCGTCGAGCGCGAGCATCTCGACGTTGCGGATGGTCATGCCGGAACGGGCGAGGAAGACATAGAGGATTGGCAGCGTGCCCTTGACCTGGTTGGCGTGCAGGTCGACCTTCATCTGCTTGGTGATGAAGAAGGAGAAACTCAGGATCGAGCCGAGCGAGCGCTCGACATTGTAGAGCGCAGCGCCGACCGAACCGCGCGGCAGCCGCGTCAGGTCGGGCACCGCGCCGACCGGCTCGAGCGCGCCGAGCACGTAGGTGCTGGCCTTGGCGTAGAAGGTGTTGGCGTAGAGGAAATCCGGACCACTGAACAGGTAGAACATGGTGGGCCGGGGCGCGGCGAGATTGACGTCGGCCCAGCTGCGGATCTTCGAGAGCTGCCGCTGCTCGAGCTGGGCGAAAGCGCCGTCGAAAAATTTCGCGTGGCGCTGCCAGCCCGGGTCCTTGGTGAGCGGCACCAGCGGCGAGTCCGCCGAAGGGTGCATGCCCGCAAGGAAGCGCGCGGTGTCGTCGAAGGTGACCTCCGCGGCATGCGTGGACGAGACGACCGCAGCCAGCAGGGTAAGGGCGACGGCCGCAGTTCTGAAGGGACTGAGCATGTCTATTCGCAATGTGGTGAAGCGGCCGCGGCGACCGGCCGCCTGCGGAACACAGCATAAATCAACAGGCCCGAGAGCATGACGAGCATTCCCGACAGCGACTGCACCGGCCGCTCGGTCAAGAGGTAGTACATCATGAACGCCGTCACGAGCAGGAAAACGAGCGGCGTGAACGGGTATCCCCAGGCGCGATAGGGCCTGGGCAGGTCCGGATCGGTGATGCGCAGCTTGATGACGCCCGCGACGGTGAAGAACGAGCAGAACAGCAGCGCGAACTGGATGAAGTCGAGCACCGCCTCGAAGCTGCGCGTGAACAGCAGCAGGGTCGCGACGGCGAGCTGAAACAGGATGGCATAGGCCGGCGCCCCGTTCGCCGACCTCTGCGAGAACACGCGCAACGCCGGAATGTCCTCGCCCATCGTCATCATCACGCGCGGGCCGATCCACATCATCGCGCTGATCGAGGAGACCAGGCCGACGCAGATCATCGCACCGACGATCCGGCCGCCGAGTTCGCCGAATATGGCGCTGCCGGCGACGCTGGCGACGTCGAGCTGGCCGGCCAGCTCACCGACCGGCGTCGAATAGAGGAACACCGCATTCAGCGCGACGTACAGGACGAGCACGATCAGCGTGCCCACGAGCAACGCGCGCGGCAGGCTGCGCTGCGGCGCGTTCATCTCGCCGATGATGTAGGTCGCGGCATTCCACCCCGAGAACGAATACATCACGAAGACGAGCCCGATCGCGAAGGGCGCGCTGACGATGTGGACAAGATCGCCCGGCTGCGGCGTGAAGGCGATCTGCTGCGGCACGCCGATCGCGAAGCCGGCCACCAGGAAGGCGACGATCAGCACGACCTTCAGAATCGTCGAGATCAGCTGGAACGTCGCGGAGTGCCTGACGCCGGTCAGTTGCACCAGCGAGACCAGCCACACCACGCCGATGGCGAGCGGGATCGGCGGCAGATCGGGCAGCACCGATTTGGCGTATTCGCCGAACGCCATCGCCGCGAGCGCGACCGGCGCCGCAAACCCCACCGTCGCGGAAACCCAGCCGGCGAGAAAGCCGAAGGCGGGATGATAGGCGCGGCCGAGGAAATTGTACTCGCCGCTCGAGCGCGGAAACATCGCGCCCAATTCGCTGTAGGAGAACACCCCGCACAGCGCGACGATGCCGCCGACGGTCCAGAGCAGCAGGATCGAGAAGCCGGACGGGATGTCCTTGACCTGGAAGCCGAGGCTGGTGAAGACGCCGACCCCGATCATGTCGGCAACGACGATGGCCGTTGCGACCGGAACGGAGATTCGCGCCCCGCTTCCAGTCAGCCGGCCAGTCCAGGGCGCGGTACCCGCATCTGATCCCGTCATCGGGGTCCTCAAGCCTCAGGCGTCACACCTCGTGGGAGGCATCGTCCTGATTGAACCAGTCAATTCAAGCAGGGTTAACAAGGGTTAAATGAGGCGGTCCAAACGGGTATTTTGACACCTTTGTGCTTGGTCTTCGGCCATATACCTCCACAAGCCCCGTACAATCCCGCTCTCCTCCCCACAATCAGGACACGATTGCATGGTCCCTTTGAGCGTTCCGGACGTGGGGAAGTTTCTCCGGACGCTTAACGTCACCTAAACGCCAGTCGGCTCAATTGACTAGAAACTGCCGATAGACGTGACTTGATGGATGTCACTTGGGGTCAGGGGTGGATGGTCGGGGCCGTTCCGAAATTGAGAGCTGACACGCGTGCCGCCCGGACAAGGTCCGGCACGCGTGTTCTCATGCTCCGGGTCGGTCTGGTCTCAGCCCTGGTGCCGCTGTCGCTGACGCTGGTTCAGTGCGGCAAGGCGCCCAATCCGGCGGCGCTCGCGGCGAACTCGCAGGCCAACGTGCAGGTGGTCGCAAAGACAAACACGCAGGTGGCGAGCGGCGACACCTTCGAGGATCGCTTCCCCGCCCCGCAGTTCAGGGAGCGTTTCCCCTCGGCGAGCGAAAGCTTGCTGCAACGGCAGATGTCGGACTTCTCGCCCAAGCGCGCCGTGCAACAGCCGCCGGAGCAGGCGCCCTACAAGGTGGCTTCGCTCGAGCCGCAGGTCCCCTACAAGCGGCCGCCCCGCGAGGACCTGACGACGCTTGTCAGCATGAAGTCGTCGGCCTTCCCCTATTTCGGCAACAACCCCGCCTCCGACGCCCCCTTCCTCAACATCTCCAAGGGGGACCGCCGCGGCCATCGCAGCTATTCGGGGCGCGTGTACTGGCAGGACGAGACCTACAGCGACAGCCGCGTGCTGGTGCACGTCCCCGAGCATTTCGACGTCCGCAAGCCGGGCGTGATCGTCGTGTTCTTCCACGGCAATGGCGCCACGCTCGAGCGTGACGTGCGCGACCGGCAGCTGGTGCCGAAACAGATCACCGATTCCGGCGCCAATGCCATCCTGCTGGCGCCGCAGATGGCGGTCGACGCCGCCGATTCCAGCGCCGGAAAGTTCTGGCAGGCGGGCGGCTTCAAGCGCTTCATGGAGGAATCTGCTGTCCACCTGGCCCGGCTCACCGGCGATCCCAACAGTGCGCGCGCCTTCGCCACCATGCCGATCGTGATCGTCGGCTATAGCGGCGGCTTCCTGCCGACGGCCTGGAGCCTGGAGGTCGGCGGCATCAGCGACCGCGTCCGCGGCGTCGTGTTGCTCGACGCGGTCTACGGCGAAATGGACAAGTTCGCCTCCTGGATCGAGAGCCACCGCTCCGGCTTCTTCGTCAGCGCCTACACCCGCTACACCGCGCGGCGCGATCGTGAGCTGATGAGCATGCTGCGGCAGAAGGGCATCAGCGTCTCCGAGGACATGGACGGGCCTTTGCGGCCCGGCAGCGTCGTGTTCGTGGAGACCGGCGAAGGCATTACGCATCGTGACTACGTGACGCGGGCCTGGACGCGGGATCCACTCAAGGACGTGCTGGTCAAGATGTCGGCAACGCCCGCGCTCGCGCTGACGCGCGTCGCGTCCACCAATCCATCCGCATCGAGCCGCTAGGCGCGATGTTTGCCGGCCGGTATCCGGCGGCAATGCCTACAATTCTCTCAGGCCTGGATGAAAATGTGATGTTGATGGCCGGCGTCCCCGGGAGCCAACGGATTGCTTCCGCCCGCAAGGCCCATAATTTGCCGGCCGAGTTGCGAATTCTGCGGGGACAGGCAGTGCGTGAGGGATTGTACAAGGCCGACTTCCACACGGTTCACGGAACCGGCTGCGGCATCATCTACGTGACCAATGGCAAGATGCGCGGCGGCAATTCCGCGTTCGCCTTCATCGGCACCTATTCGGGCCAAGGCGATACCATCAAGGTCAAGATCTCCACGCGGCGCTACAACGATGACCCGTCCTTCAAGGCCCTGTTCGGCGTCGATCGGATCACGCTGACGCTCACCGGCCGGGAGGACGGCGACACCGCGGAATTCGAAGGCAATGCGCTGCAGGTGCCGGGCGTTGCCTTCAGGGCCGTCTTGAGCCGGATCGCGACTGAGCGCTCCGATAGTTAGTTCTTGGGCAGCTTCGGAATGCTCTCGGCAAAGCCGTTGAAGCAGGCCAGCCGCTCGTCCTCTTCCTTGAAGAAACGGCAATCTGCATAGCCCTTGGCTTTCGCCGGCTTCGGCTTCGGCGCCGGCGGCATCACGGCGTCGTAGCAGTTGAGACGGTCCTTGGTGCCGTCATCGATTTCGAGGCAGGCCTGTAACCGCACCGCGATCGATTGCGGCTTGCCCTTCGGGGCGGCGGCGGGCTTGGCCTGGGCCTCTTTGATCCCCTTTGGCTGGACCTGCACCAGCGGCTTGTCCCCCACCATCGGTGGCTTGTCGGCTTGCGCAAATGCGGAGGCTGAATAGAGCACCGCGGCAACCGCCAGAATCATCCTCATTTCAGTCAACTCTCTCTGGTCCCCATGACCGGCGTTCTAGCGCCCTCACGCGCGGTTTGCCAAGCACCTTGCGCACAGGAAACCGCGGGATTCAGGCCGGTGCGGCAGCAGCCGGCCGGGGCCGGGTCAGAACCACCAGGATCAGCGCCGATACGACGAAAGCGACCGCCACGAAGCCGAGCGTGTGCAGGAGCTCGCGGGCGAACAGCAGTCCGCCAATGGCCGAGCCGACCGCCTGGCCGATATAGAGGACGGACGTGTTGAGTGCGACGGTCGCCGATGCCAGCGATGGCGCGGCCGCGACCAGCCGCACCTGCTGCATCGAATTGGTCGAGGCAAAACCGAGGCCCCAGACCGCGACCGCGCCCGCCATCAAGACGAGCGTACCGGCGCCGAACGCCCAGCCCGTGATGCCCGCAAGCAGCAGGGAGGTGAACAGCAGCGAGGTGCGATAAGGTCCCGAGGTGTCGACGATGCGGGTCGCGACGGCGACGCCGAGAAAGCCGCAGACGCCGTAGAGCGCGAACACCATGCCGATGGCATTGGGGCCGGCGCCGGTGAGCTTGTTGAGCAGCGGGCCCATATAGGTGAACACCACGAACTGCCCGGACATTTGCAGCATGGTGATCGCAAGCAGGAGCAGGATGGTCTTGCTCCGGCCGACCGCGGCCCAGGTCGTGATGTCCACCGGCGTGCCCTTGAGGTTCGCCGGCAGGCGCAGCATCAAGAGCAGGACGCTGATGCAACCGAGCGCGCCGATCTCGCCATACGCCGCGCGCCAGCCATAGCGGCTGGCGATGAAGGTGATCAGCGGCAGGCCGACGGCGGCAGCGAGTGACCAGCCGAGGAAGATGTAGGCGATGGTGCTGCCGCGCCGCTCGACCGGCACGATCAGCGCCGCCGTGCCCGCGGCCTGCGGCGTATAGAGCGCGCCGACCGCGAGCATCACCAGACGGATCGCAAGCAGGGTCGCATAGTCGGGTGCAAAGGCCGAAGCGAGATTGCCGACGGCAAGCACGGCCAGGGTCGTCGTGAGCAGCGTCCGCCGTTCAATCCGGCTGGTGAGCCAAGCCGTCAGCGGCGAGCCGATGCACAGCGTGATCGCACCGAAGGTGATCAGGAGCCCGGCCGCATGGATGCTGACATCGAGCCCGGTCGCCAATTCCGGCAGCATGCCCGCCGGCGCCAGCACCGAGCAGCCGGTGACGATGTTGCCGAGCATCAGGGCGGTTGGCGCGAAGCGGGCAGCGCGGGGATTTTCCATGCAAACGCATGTAGGCGCACGGCTGGCCAATGAAAGAGCCTCGGCGAAATAGTTGGCACCGCCACCCGGCTCTGCGCGCGAATTTTCTTGGAAATGCCCGATTGCGCAGGCCGAATCCCCTGATATATCGCTCGTTCCCGCTTACCTGCGCTCGTTCGCAGGAGTGAGCCTCAGGAGTACAGCAATGACCGACCAGCCCAAATCCGAGTCCGGCTTCCAGTACAGCCTCTCCAATTTGAAGCCCGTGACCCCTGCCGCCAAGATCACCCTCACCTTCCCCGACGGTGCCCAGCGCCAGTTCGACAAGAGCATCACCGGCCTCGAAATCGCCAAGGGCATCTCGCCGTCGCTGGCCAAGCGCACGGTCGCGATGGCGCTCGACGGCGTCGTCACCGATCTCAACGACCCCATCGAGGACGACGCGAAGATCGAGTTCGTCAATCGCGACGATCCCCGCGCGCTCGAGCTGATCCGCCACGACTGCGCGCACGTGCTGGCCGAAGCCGTGCAGTCGCTGTGGCCGGGCACCCAGGTCACCATCGGCCCTGTGATCGAGAACGGCTTCTACTACGACTTCTTCCGCAACGAGCCGTTCACCCCGGAAGACTTTGCCGCGATCGAGAAGAAGATGCGCGAGATCATCGCGCGCGACCAGCCTTTCACCAAGGAGGTTTGGGATCGCGAGAAGACCAAGCAGGTGTTCCGCGACAAGGGCGAGGCCTTCAAGGTCGAGCTGGTCGATGCCATTCCCGGCACCGAGCCGATCAAGATCTACTATCAGGGCGACTGGTTCGATCTCTGCCGCGGCCCGCACATGACCTCGACCGGCAAGGTCGGCAATGCCTTCAAGCTGATGAAGGTGGCCGGCGCCTATTGGCGCGGCGACAGCAACAATCCGATGCTGACCCGCATCTACGGTACGGCCTTCGCGAAGCAGGAAGACCTCGACGGCTACCTCAAGCAGATCGAGGAAGCGGAAAAACGCGACCATCGCAAGCTCGGGCGGGAGCTCGACCTTTTCCACTTCCAGGAGGAAGGCCCGGGCGTCGTGTTCTGGCACCCCAAGGGCTGGACCGTCTTCCAGCAGCTGATCGCCTATATGCGCCGCCGCCTGACCGGCGACTACAGCGAGGTCAATGCGCCGCAGATCCTCGACAAGGCGCTGTGGGAGACCTCGGGCCATTGGGGCTGGTATCGCGAGAACATGTTCGCGGCGCAGTCGGCCGGCGACGAGGCCGAGGACAAGCGCTGGTTCGCGCTCAAGCCCATGAACTGCCCCGGTCACGTGCAGATCTTCAAGCACGGCCTGAAGAGCTATCGCGACCTGCCGCTGCGCCTCGCCGAATTCGGCGTGGTGCACCGCTACGAGCCCTCCGGTGCCATGCACGGGTTGATGCGCGTGCGCGGCTTCACCCAGGACGATGCCCACATCTTCTGCACCGAGGACCAGCTCGCCGAGGAATGCCTGAAGATCAACGACCTGATCCTGTCGACCTATGCCGATTTCGGCTTCACCGGCGATCTCACCGTGAAACTGTCGACCCGGCCGGATAAACGCGTCGGCACGGACGAGATGTGGGACCATGCCGAGCGGGTGATGGCCACGGTGCTGCGCGAGATCCAGACGCAGAGCAACCACATCAAGACCGAGATCAATCCCGGCGAAGGCGCCTTCTACGGGCCGAAGTTCGAATATGTGCTGCGCGACGCCATCGGCCGCGACTGGCAGTGCGGCACCACGCAGGTCGACTTCAACCTGCCGGAGCGGTTCGGCGCGTTCTACATCGACCATGACGGCGGCAAGAAGCCGCCGGTGATGGTGCATCGCGCGATCTGCGGCTCGATGGAGCGCTATATCGGCATCCTGATCGAGCACTATGCCGGCAACTTCCCGCTCTGGCTGTCGCCGGTGCAGGCGGTGGTCACCACCATCACCTCGGAGGGCGACGAATATGCCAAGGTGGTGCTGGAGCAGGCGCGCCGCGCAGGTCTTCGGGTCGAGATCGACCTGCGCAACGAAAAGATCAACTACAAGGTCCGCGAGCACTCGCTGGCCAAGATCCCGGCGCTGCTCGTGGTCGGCAAGAAGGAGGCCGAGTCGCAGTCGGTCTCCGTCCGCCGCCTCGGCAGCGACGGCCAGAAGGTGATGACAACGGCCGAGGCGATCGCCGCCCTGGTCGACGAGGCCACCCCGCCGGACGTCCGGCGGGCCCGCGGCGCCGCCTGATCCCTTAAATCGATCTAAGTTCGCTTCCGGTTGCGGGCGTGCATGCCTATCTCGGGTCTGCACGCCCGCCGACCAGCTGAAGAGGATATCGCAGTGCCCGACGCCATCGAACTCCTGAAGACCCGCCGCTCGGTCAAGCCGCGCGAGATGACCGGGCCCGGCCCTTCCGCAGCCGAGCTCGAGACGATCCTCACCATCGGCGCCCGCGTGCCTGATCATGGCAAGCTGGCGCCCTGGCGCTTCATCGTCTTCGAGGGCGACGCCCGCCAGCGCGCCGGCGAGGTGATCGCAAAGGTCTTCGCCCGGAAGAATCCCGGCGCGCCCGCCGCCGACGTCGAAACCGAGCGCAAGCGTCTCCTGGACGCGCCGCTGGTGATCGGCATCGTCAGCTTCACCAAGCCGCATCCCAAGGTGCCGGCCTTCGAGCAGGAATTGTCGGCCGGCGCCAGCGCCATGAACATCGTCACGGCCGCCACCGCCCTCGGCTACGGCGCCTGCTGGCTGACCGGCTGGTTTTCGTTTGACCGCGACGTGCTCGACGGGCTCGGCCTCAAGCCGGACGAGAAGCTCGCCGGCTTCATCCATATCGGCACGCCGACCAAGCCGAGCGAGGACCGCCCGCGGCCGTTCCTTTCGGAAATCGTGACGCGTTTTTAATCGATGCCTTGTTGACGCCTTTGGCGTGTTGCGGCTTTGATCCCGCCCAGGGAGGAAGCCCGGATGAGACGGCGTGAATTTCTGCTCGGAGCCGCGATGCTCGCGGGCTCGATGGCGCGAGGCAGCGCCGCGGACATCCCCGCCCCCTCGCCCGATGGGCTCGACCGCATCACGGCCTATTTCGACAACGAGGTGGGAAGCGGCCGGCTGCCGGGTGCAGTGATCCTGGTCCAGCAGCACGGCAAGCCGGTCTACCTCAAGACCTTCGGCGTGCGCGACGTCACGACCGGCCTTGCCATGACGCCGGACACGATCTTCGCCATCCACTCGATGACCAAGCCGATCACGTGCCTCGGCGCGATGATGCTGATCGACGAGGGCAAGCTCGCGCTGACCGATCCCGTGTCGAAATACGTCCCTCTCTTCGCCGACACCAAGGTGGGCCTGGAGATCACCAAGCTGGACGGCAAGCTGGAGCTCGACCTCGTCCCGCCGGTCCGTCCGGTCAACATCGAGGACCTGCTGCGGCACACCTCGGGCATCAGCTACGATTATATCGGCGGCAAATGGGTCGAGCAGGCCTACAAGGCCGCCAATATCTTCGAAGGTGCCTTCAACAACAGGGAGTTCGCCGACCGCATCGCCCGGCTTCCGCTCGCGCGGCAGCCGGGAACGTTGTGGCGATACGGCCATTCCACCGACGTGCTCGGCAGCATCATCGAGATCATTTCGGGCCAGACGCTCTACGCCTTCCTGAAAGCACGCATCTTCGATCCGCTCGGCATGACCAGCACCAAGTTCGCGCTGGCGACGGAGGACGAGCTCGCGCGGATGGCGCGGCCGCTGCCGAACGATTTCATCCTGCTCGCCGCCGAGCGCGAGCGCCTCGACCATCCCGAATGGCAGTCCGGCGGCGGCGGGCTGCTCTCGACCATCACCGACTACCAACGCTTCTCGCAGATGCTGCTCAATGGCGGCGAGTTCGAGGGCAGGCGCTATTTGAGCCCCGCCGCGTTCAAGGCCATGACGACCGATCACATCGGACCCGGATCGGGCGTCGGACGCGACTATTTCTATTTTCCGGGCGACGGCTTCGGCTATGGCTATGGCCTTGCGGTGCGAACCGATCCCGGCAACGCCAAACCGCCGCCGCCGGGTTCGCTCGGCGAGCTGAAATGGGACAGTGGCAGCGGCACCTATTTCGGCGTCGATCCCAAGCTCGACATGGTCTACCTCATGATGCAGCAGACCCAGAACGAGCGCAGCCGCATCACGCCCGCGTTCAAAGCCCTGGTCTACGATTGCTACCCGCCTGCGCTACGCCGCCCGTGAGGCGCGCTCGCCGAAATCGGCGAGCAGCCTTGCGATCTCGGCGGCGGGCCGCGCCGCGCTGAACAGGAAGCCTTGCACCTCGTTGCAGCCTTCGGCGCGCAGCCAGTCGAGCTGATCCTCGGTCTCGACCCCTTCTGCCGTCGTGGTGATGTTGAGGCTGCGGCCGAGCCCGGAGATCGCGCGCACGATCGCGCTGCAATCGGGCCGCTGCGCCCGGTCCTTGACGAAGGAACGGTCGATCTTGATCTTGTCGAAGGGGAAGCTGCGCAGATAGCTCAGGCTCGAATAGCCAGTGCCGAAATCATCCATGGAGATGGCGACGCCGAGCTCGCGCAGCTGATGCAGGATGGCGAGGTTGGCCTCGGTCTCGGCTAGGAAGATCGACTCGGTGATCTCGAGCTCCAGCCGCTTCGGTGACAGGCCGGACTGCGCCAGGGCCGAGATCACGACTTGAACCAGATTGCGGCTGCGGAATTGCGCGGGCGAGAGATTGACCGCGACCTTGATGTCGACCGGCCATTTGACGGCCTCGGCGCAGGCCTCGCGCAGCACCCATTCGCCGAGCTGGGTGATCAGACCGATGTCCTCGGCCACCGGAATGAACTCGGCCGGCGAGATCATGCCCTTGTCTGGATGACGCCAGCGCAGCAGCGACTCGAAGCCGGAGATGCGATCGGAGGCGATCGACACCAGCGGCTGGTAGTGCAGCTCGAACTCGGCGTTGGCAAAGGCGCGGCGCAGGTCGAGCTCCATGTCGCGGCGCTTCTGCGCCAGGAGATCCATCTCGCGCTCGAAGAAATGGTGCACGCCGCCGCCGTCGGACTTGGCACGGTAAAGCGCCATGTCGGCATTACGCATCAGCTCTTCCGACGTCGTGCCGTCACCCGGTGACAGCGCGATGCCGATGCTGGCGCCGATCACCATCTCCTGGCCATCGATGTCATAGGGCGCCTTCAGCATGTCGATCAGCAGGGCCGCGCAAGCGCTGGCCTCGTTCGGCGAGACGTCGGCCGCCAGGATGACGGCGAACTCGTCGCCGCCGAGCCGGGCCGCGAGATTGGCACCGCGGACCGCGACGGTCAGGCGTTCGGCGACTTGCTTGAGCAGGCGGTCGCCCGCGGGATGCCCGAAGGAATCGTTGATGTTCTTGAACAGGTCGAGATCGACGTAGAGCACGCCGACGCGCTTTCCGCCGGCCTGGTCGAGCGCCTGTTTCAGCCGCTGCTGGAAATATTCGCGGTTCGGCAGGTCGGTGAGCCCGTCATGATGGGCCATGTGGGCGATCCGCGCCTCGGCCTTTCGGCGCTCGGTGATGTCGACCACCGCGACCAGATAACCATCGCGATCGTCGAAGGCGACGCGGCGGCCGAAGGTGAGCACCTCGATCTCGCTGCCGTCGGCGCGCAGGTGTCGCCAGTTGCGCGAGGAATGATAGGTCTCGCCGACGCGTTCGAGCGCCTCGGCGTGGCTCTCCCATTCGTCCTCGGGCCAGATCTCGTGCAGCTTCATGCGCAGGAAGGTGGCGCGACTGTAACCGTAATGCTGGACCGCGGCGTCGTTGACGTTGAGGAATTGCTTGGTCTCGGCATCGAACACCCACATCGGCATCGGATTGTTGTCGAACAAGAGGCGGAACGAGGCGTCGCGCCGCTTCAACGCGGTGACGTCGGAAATCGTCAGCGAGACCACGTCGGCGAAGGCGGTGGCGCCGAGGCGAAGATGTCGTCCGTCGGTCTCGATCTCGAGCTGCTCGCCGCGGCCGCCCGAGACGGCCTTGAGCAGGAAGTCCATGATCTCGGGCGCGGCCAGCAGCGTGCTGCCCTCGCCGATCCGCCGCCACAACAGGCTTCCGGTCGCGGCCTTCAGCAGCGCGCCCGCGCTCTTGTTGTGGTGCACGATCTGGAGATCGAACGGCTTGCCCGCGGCATCGCGCAACGTTGCCAGCGAGACCACCGCGTCATCGGTCGCGGAGAAGATCGCGTCGAGGAGATTATATTGCGTCCCGCGCTCGTTGACGTAGGCGCCGACCAGCGTGGCGCCCCAGCGCGAGGCCGTCGGCAGCGCCAGCACATCGTAGGTCCTGACCATGCCGTCGCGCACGCAATGCGCGCTCGCGCGATGCGGCCGCCCCGTTGCGAGCGCGATGGCCGCGGCTTCCGTCAGCGCCGTGGCGCAGTCGGGCGACAGCTCTGCGACGGGAATGTCCCAGCGCTCCTCGCCGAGCCATTTCTGCACGTAACGTCCGCTGCGCGACAGTTCGAGCGCGCTGTCACCCCTGAGCAGCGCGATATGGTCGGCGAGCCGGCCGAGGCTGCCGAGCATCACGTCCTCGTAGCGAGGCAGCCGTTCGCCCGGCTTCAGTGCGGCATGCCATTTGCGCTGAAGCACCGGTACGTCATCGAACATTTCGGCGGCCGGTTTCCCCGACACTTTCTTCGCGGCAGTCATGGCAGTCCCCAACGCACTTTCCCGGCGCATCCAATGCGGGGGCACTTAACGGCCTGTAAAGAGCGCGCCGGCGCGAGTTCCGTTCGGTGATTATGACAGTTTTAAGTCAGGTGGTGGTTAGCGGGCATTAGAGACTATGACGGTTGTGCAAACTGCATCGCAGCGCGCGATGACGCAGTGTAGCGCGACGTTCACCTCTCCGGTGTCCCGGACGCGCTGCAACGCGCAGGCGTTGCTGCGCAGCGTCCGGGGCACGAGAGCGGGAGGCTGGCGCGAAACTGCTTCCACATCGTCATTGCGAGCGTAGCAACTTGTTCGCCAAAACCTTGGCGAAGGCGGAAGCAATCGAGAATCCCGCGGCGGAGGCAGTCTGGATTGCTTCGTCGCAAGGGCTTCTCGCAATGACGGAGTGTGAGGTGACGACATCGTCTCCTCTCGTGTCCCGGACGCGCTGCAACGCGCAGGCGTTGCGGCGCAGAGCCGGGACCCAGGCAGCCGCGCCCTCGCTGAAGCATGGCCCCGGCTCTGCAGCGCATCACGTCGTGCTGCGCAGCGTCCGGGGCACGAGATTGTTGTTCAACGATAAACATGGCTGCTCAACCTCGCGGCGCATTTCGCCCGAGCTTTGCTTCGTCGCCTCACCCTCGATTGAAAGAGGGCGCAGGGAAGACCGGGAGCCGGTTGGCTCCCATGGACCGCCATGCCAGATGCAGACTGCGTGTGCTTCATGCATCGCGGAGAACAGGGCAACCAGGACATCCCGGCCTTCCCTGCGCGGTGGTTGGAACGGCTTATGTCGTGCTCTCCCCGGGGAGCGATGCACTATTGCCCCCGTCGCCCTGCGGATGGCTGATGCCGCGAACCCGGTCGGGCCGCGACCTCACCGCAAGACTTGGCGCACAGGACCCCGGGCGCCAGGACGACACGATTTGGCCGTACGCGGATCACGCCTGTCATTGGCGCGCCGCTTTCGCTCACGGTTTCCCGCCCTGCGAAGCGCTTCGCGCCGACGTCACCCACGTCCACCGCCGCCCGGTCCGCGTTCGAGACGATCGCGATACGCCCCTCTTCCTTGGACCGGAGTGCGCGCACTATCCGCCAATTCCGAATTTCGGTAAAGAAGAATATTTTCGACGGTGTGCGTTGACCCAGTGCTGGCGTGTTTTGCCCGACCGGCAACGCAAGAACTTGTAGGTGGGATGAGCGAAGCGACAACCGGCATCGCATCCGCGGACAAGGCGGCCCGGATTGCGCTGCGCTCCATCCGGGTTACGCAGCCATAAACGCCGCTAATCCCCGCTCGAGGCCGCGGAGCGCTTGTGCAGATAGGCCTGCGACAACAGAAAGAACAACGCGCGCTCGCCTTGATATTTGGCGGACGGCCGGGTGCGCTCGAAGCCGTCGGCGAATATCTTGCCGGAGTGGTCGCTGACTTGCCAACGCCAGCCGAACCGCTTGCGTCTGGTGAGGATGACTTCGAACATGCCGACGGGCTTGGTCCCCTGCTCCTGCCGGTCTCGCAAGGCGTGCGCCTGCTCCGGCCTCCCCCGTTAGACGGTTGCTCGACATATAACGCAGCAGGATGGAAAGCGAATAAAATTGATGATCGGAAATAGGTATCTTCCACCAACTATGATGAACACGCAGAGCGTGGAATAAGCTTTCCCCACTGGTGTTTCTTCACGTCCCAAAGCCACCTGGGCACGTGACGTGGCGCATTCGAAGCAGAATACAGGGCCTGTCCCGGAGCCTTGTGTTACTGGCAAACATAACGGCGCGCACGACGGTAATAGAGGACGGACGTTCGTGCGCAGAATGAGAATTCTGTTCCGGAAAACGGTTCGGCGTTGCAACGCGGGCCGCGCCGCCGCTGGAGCGCTACCGCGCGACGACCTCGACTTCGCCGTCGACACCGTTCACGACGTTGAAGCCGCGCTCGTAGACCTTGCCCTCGTTCTTGGCGATGGCGCGGTATTCGCCTTCGGAGAGCACGACGCGCGGGAAGGCGCCGATCGATTCCTTGATGACGTCGCCGCCGGGGGTGATCACCGACCAGGCGGTGTTGGCGAGCGCCTCGCCGCCCCTGTCGCTGACTAGCTTGAGCGTGATCACGGCGGCGCGGTGGGTGATGGTGACGTCGGTGAGCTTGCCGGCCTGGACGCGGATGTCCGAGCGCACCACCGAATTGGCGTCGCCATAGTTGGAGATGATGTAATAGGTGCCCTCCGGGATCAGCACGACGTCGCCGGCGGCGACGTTGGGCACCAGCGAGGCGCGCTCGCCGGATTCGAACTGGCTGCCCTTGTAGATCGCGAACGAGATCTGGTTCTGCGGAATGCGGCTGGTGCCGACGCGGCCCTCGATGCGCAGGCCCCCCGCGGGCAGCACGAACGATTCGCGGTCGGTCTCCGCCTTCAGGCTGACGGTGCGCACCGCGCTGACGAGGCCGAAGGCGACGTGCACGACGTAATTGCCGGGCGGCAGCACGATGTTGGGCGTGGCGCTGCGGTCCTCGCGGATCAGCTTGAAGGTGCCGTTCTCGTCCGGGCGGTCGGCGAACACGCGCCAGACCAGGCCGCTGGTGATCGCGGGAGAATCCTTGCCGTATTTCGCGGTCAGCGACAGCACGCCCTGGCCGGGCACGGCCGCATTGAGCGGTGCCGCGGGCGGCACGGTCGTAACCGCGGGCGGCGGCATGCTGGGCGTCGCCGGCTGCATCAGGGTCGGCGGCAGGCTCGGCGGGCCTGCGCCCGGCCCGGAGGGCGGAGCCAGATTGATGGCGCCGCCGGGATCGGGCACCGACGCGGGGGGCACCGGCGGCGGACGGTCGGAGAATAGCTGGGCCCGCGCGGCGTTTTGGCCTGAGACCACGAGGCAGGCGGCAAGCATCAGCGCCGGCAGCAGCCGAACGCCGCGCCGCCATCCGATGATGCCGTCACCCCCGCGTGTCATGCCCCTGCTTTTCACCGAAAACGCGGCAAATTCAAGCCTCGGAACCCCCAACAAATACGGTTCTGGGGAACCCGATTGACGCCTGCGTGATTGAGCCGACGACAACCGGCCCTCGCCACACTACTGCCCCCTGCGTCCCAAACGGTATAAACCATGGTTCGCCCTCGTTATGGCGGAGCGGACGTACGGCGCCTACTCTGGTGGGAGTGCTGGCTCGGGGTAGGAGAGTATCGGTGCTGGATATATTGAAGGGGCGGAGCGCCAGCGGCTCAAATAACGAGAAGGTTGGCGAAAAGGTCGGCTTGGGCAGCACCCGCCGGCCCGTCATCGGCCTCGCCCTCGGCGGCGGCGCAGCGCGCGGCTTCGCCCATATCGGGATTCTGAGAACGCTGATTGCCAACGGCATCGTGCCCGACGTCGTGGTAGGCACCTCCATTGGCGCCGTGGTCGGCGGCCTCCATGCGGCTGGCCGGCTCGATACGTTCGAGGAGTGGGGGCGCAGCCTGCAAGGCATGCGCAACATCCTTGGCTATCTCGATATCCGCCTCAACGGCTCCGGCCTGCTCGGCGGCGAGAAGCTGGCAACCCGTCTCGAGGCGGCGGTCGGACAGGCCCTGATCGAGGACCTTCCGATCAAGTTTGCGAGCGTCGCGACCGAGGTTCGGACCGGCCACGAGATCTGGCTGACGCGCGGCCGCGTGGTCGACGCGATGCGCGCCTCCTATGCGCTACCCGGCATCTTCGCGCCCATGCTGATCGGCGACCGCTGGCTGGTCGACGGCGCCCTGGTCAATCCGGTGCCGGTCTCCGCCGCCCGCGCGCTCGGCGCCGAAATCGTCATCGCCGCAAATCTTTCCAGCGACATCTTCACCCATTCCACGACGATCTATTCGCACGGCGCGCTGCCCGCGCCGGTCGCCGCCGTGCCCGAGGAAGCGACGGTCAAGCGGCGCTTCCCGCGGCTGTTCTCGCCTGAGAAGACCATGAAACGCGAGTTCTTCGGCGGCGGCGGACGGCCCGGCATCTCCTCGGTGATGGTGGATGCCTTCAACATCATGCAGGACCGCATCACCCGCGCCCGCCTTGCCGGCGATCCGCCCGACCTGTTGATCACACCGCGGGTCGGTCAGTTCGGCTGGTTCGACTTTCACCGCTCCGAGGACCTGATCGCGCATGGCACGCGCGCGGCCGAGCGCGCGCTGGAATCGATCCAGGAAGCCATCCACGTGCTGGCGCCGCCGCCCGAAGGCGCCGCGCCGACGGCAGACACGTAAGATCCGCTCAGGCGGTCTTGATGTAGTCGCGCAGGGCTTCCTGCTCGGACTCGTATTCCTGAACGCGACGCTTGACGATGTCGCCGATCGAGATCAGGCCGACCACCTTGCCGTTGTCGATCACGGGCAGATGGCGGAACTTGCCGGAGGTCATCATCTCCATGAGCTCGGCGACCGTATCGGTCTCCTTGCAGGTGACGACCTTGCGGGTCATGACCTGAGCGACCGGCTCTTCCAGCACGCCGGCGCCGCGCTCGCCGAGCACGCGGACGATGTCGCGCTCGGACAGGATGCCTTCGAGCCGGCTCTGGTTCATCACCAGCACCGCGCCGATCTTCTTCTCGCCGAGCAGCCTGATCGCGTCCGACAGCTTGACGTCGGGCTCGACGCTCATGATCTGGTGGCCCTTGGTGTTGAGAATGGAACGTACCGTCATTGTGGCCTCCCTGAATCGGAGCCGTCCGCCTCTTGGGCGGTCGGGACTTGTTCTCGAGTCTTCAACTAACAGTTTCAGCGCCGGTTTCACGCTCGTGCGCTTGTCGAAGCGCTGCCTCTATGGGCCTGCTGCTTCGAAACATTCTTCGCGGCAATGATGGATGAATTCGGGCGGCGTCGCAAGCGAAGCTTCAAATACGGTCTGAAACGTCCCGTGATGACGCATCCGCAGCATCGCTTCGCACCCGCGGCACGGGATCGAACAGCGCGAACAGCAGCAATCCTGCGAAGAAGCCGCCGATATGCGCCTGCCAGGCCACGCTGGTGGTTTCGGAGTCGATGCCGATCGCGCCGACGCCGAAGATGATGTTGACGCCGAACCACACCGCGAGGAAGGCGACCACCCGCCCGTCGCGCAGCGCGCGCAGCAGCGGCAGCGCCGGAACCTTTGCGGCGGTATCGGCATCCGAACGGCTGAACGACAGGAAGCTGCCGCGGGCGAACGCGAAGCGGATCGCCGCTGCCATGGCACCCGACACCGAGGCCGAGGCGCCGATCATCGGCGCCACTGCATGCTCATGGGTGACGAGATGGGCGAGCGCGCCGGCCGCCGCCGTCACCGCCATGAACACGAAGAACCTGACGGCGCCGAACCGCCGCGCCAGGGCGCTGCCGAACGGCAGCAGCCACAGCACGTTGAAGCCGAGATGGGTCAGATTGGCGTGCAGCAGCGAATAGGTGACGAAGGTCCAGACCTTTGCACCCGCCCCGCCCGGGATCTGCAGGTTGAGCAGCGAAGAATCGTAGCGTTTCGGGATGAAGCCGAAGACGTCGATGGTCCAGTTCTCGATCTCCGGCGGCAGCAGCACCCGCAGATGGATCAAAGCGAGCAGAGCGATATAGGCGGTCAGCGCCGCAGGCAGCGTCAGGATCGGCTCGCGCGGAGCCTCCTCATGGACGGCCGGCAGATCCGGAGACTGCTGCGGCGGAGAATTTGGCGGGGAATCCAAGGCAGCTTCGCTTTCAGCGCGATCGGAGCGACATATTGGAGATAGTCGCCTTTGCCGGCCTTGCGCAAGTGCACAAAAGGAAAAGGCAGGGCCCTGGGGAGCCCTGCCTGTCCATGTCGGTCTTCCGGTACTGCAAGGAAATAAGGTGTATCCCCACCCCTCCCCGCGGCCCGTGACCAAACTGTTTGACGCCCTGTGTACAGGCCTCGCCGAGAACCTGGAAAACCGGCGGGGCTTGCGACCGCGGTCACCATAGCAGCGGGGCTGCCGGCGGGAAGCGCATAGTTAATTTAACGTTAACGACGCAAAGACAGCTCCCGGGGGGCCTAAAACGCCCTCGCGGCATGGACGCTGCAAATCCCCTCCTGCACAACAACCGAAGGGATCGCGGGTGCACTGAAGCGGGACAGCTTTGTCCCGCGGGGTTGCACCCCGGGTTAGCGTTCAGTCATGAAACATTCGTCGAGCCGCGAGTTCTTCGCGTATTGGGACAAGAAGCGCGGCACGGCGCGGGCGCCCGATCGGGCCGACATCGATCCGGCCGCGGTCCGCGACCTGCTCGGCGACATCTTCGTGCTGTCCTGCGAGCCAAGTCTCGGCTTCCCGTTCCGCGTCGCCGGCACGCGCGTCTGCGCGCTGGCCGGGAGCGACCTCAAGGACCGGAGCTTTGCGGCGCTGTTCACCCAGGAAAGCCGCGGCGAGATCGAGGAGATCACCACGATCGTCGCCGACGAAACGCTGGGTGCGATTGCCGGCGTCACCGCCGCGCGCGAGGACGGCAGCAAGGCGCATCTCGAGCTGCTGCTGCTCCCCTTCAACGCCCGCCCGCATACGCCCGTCAGTGTGACCGGCGTGCTCGCACCGTTCGACGACGAATGCGGGGCGCTCGGTGCCTTCACCCTCACCTCCTGGCGCTATCTGCATCAGCCGGAGAAACTGCTGCCGCGCGCGATCCGCAAACTGCAGATCGCCCGCGGGCTGATGGTGTATGAGGGCCTGCGCTAGAGTTCGAGAGCGCAGGCGGTGATCGTGTGATGGATCGTCGCGCGGCATGACCGTTTTTGCCGGATTTGCGTCATTCCTGAAGTCGCTCCGACCGGATAGCTTCCGCGCCGCGTGAGACGACGAGCGGGTGACATCATCATGAGCTGGCGCATTCTGGCATGGGCCGCCCTCGGCAGCCTGGCATTGCTCGTGGCGATCGGCGGAACCTGGCTGCTGCTGCTTCCCGGCGCACCGGCATCGGGAACCGCGCCCGCGATATCCAGCGACGAAGCCGAGGCGACGCTGGCCGCATTGAAGCCGCCGAAACGAAAGCGCCCCCTGATCGCCATCGTCGGCATCAACGACATGAGCGAGACCACCGACTATCTGATGCCCTACGGCATCCTCGCCCGCGCCGACGTCGCCGACGTCCTCACTCTGGCGACGCAACCGGGGCCCGTCACGCTTTATCCCGCGCTGAAGGTGCAGCCGCACGCGACGATCGCCGAGTTCGATGCGGCGCATCCCGACGGCGCCGACTACGTCATCGTGCCCGCGATGAGCCGCGACGACGCAGCCGTCTTGCAATGGATCAGGAGCCAGGCCGGCAAGGGCGCGATCGTGATCGGTGTCTGCGTCGGCGCCACGGTCGTTGCCAATACCGGGCTGCTCGACGGCAAGCGGGCCACGACGCATTGGTATTCCGTTCGCGATCTGCAGAAGCATGCGACGATCCGCTATGCGCCGGACCGCAGACTGGTCGTCGACCAGGGCGTCGCAACGACCACCGGCATCACCGCATCCATGCCGATGGCCCTCACCCTGATCGAGGCGATCGCCGGACGGGCGAAGGCCGAGGCGGTCGCCCGTGACATCGGGCTTGCGGCGTGGGATGCGCGCCACCGCAGCGGCGCGTTCAGCTTCACGCGCCCCTTCGCGCTGACGGCAATCGCGAACACGCTCGCATTCTGGAACCGCGAGCAGCTCGGCATCGCGCTGACGCCCGAGATCGACGAGGTCTCGCTCGCGCTGATCGCCGACGCGTGGTCGCGGACCTATCGCTCGCGCGCCCTCACCTTCGCCGCCACGCCGCAGGCGCAGAGGAGCCGCGGAGGCCTCGGCATCCTGCCGGACCGGATCGCCGACGATTGGCCGGCGAGGCAGGCGTTGCCGCGCGCCGTCACCTCACCGCCGGCTCAAGCGCTGGACGAAACGCTCCGCGCAATCGAAACACGCTATGGATCGGGCACGGCCGACTTCGTGGCGATGCAGCTGGAATATCCGAGATAGCCGGTCGCGATGCCGAGCCGGCGCGCCGCTGCATCGACATCAGCGGCGCGCCGGTGCCACAAGAGTTCGTTACGGCATCGCCAGATGCCATGCCCCGTTCAGGAAGCCGTCGCCGGTGACGTCGCCGGGCTTCTGGTCCTTGGCGAAAGTGTAAAGCGGCTTGCCCTTGTAGGCCCACTGCCGGGAGCCGTCATCGCGCGCGATGATGGTGTAGCCGTCGCCGGCGGCGTCGCTCGCCTCGGCCTTCAGCACCGGCCAGTTCGTCGCGCATGGACCGTTGCAGGCGGACTTTCCGTCCGCATCCTTGTCGAAGGTGTAGAGCGTCATGCCCTTGGCGTCGGTCAGCACGGTGCCCTTGTCGGTCTTGCCGGTCTTGGTCGGCGGCGCCGCGAAGGCCGCGGGAACGATCGCGAGCGAAATGGCGAGCGTGAACGCGAGGCGGATCGGGGTCGTGGTCATTGTCACTCCTGTCATGCAATTGGCCTGCAAGGGTAGGACGCCGCGCGAGGCGTGGTATTCCCAAGACGGCGGCAGGGATATTTTTCGCTACGCGCACCGTCGCGGCGGAATAAACTGCAATGAACGAGACGGAACGACAGACCGACATGAGCAAGCCGCATTGGCGTCCCGCACGCGCCTCCGACCTTGCCGCGATCAGCGCGATCGCGGGGCGCATCCACCCTGACCTGTTCGAGCGCACTGAAGTGCTCGCGGAAAAGATGCAGCTTTGTCCCGGTGGATGCCGTGTGCTCGCCGCAGCAGACGCCATCGTCGGCTATGGGCTTGCCCATCCCTGGAAGCAGCATCGCATTCCGCCGCTCGACGGCTTCCTCGGAAGCTTGCCCGACGATGCGGACT
Organism: Bradyrhizobium sp. 1(2017); assembly: GCF_011602485.2. NCBI lineage: Bacteria > Pseudomonadati > Pseudomonadota > Alphaproteobacteria > Hyphomicrobiales > Nitrobacteraceae > Bradyrhizobium > Bradyrhizobium sp. 1(2017). The sequence continues at coordinate 5,141,023 of NZ_CP050022.2, forward strand.
GCCTCTACGTGCACGATGTCGCGGTGCTGCCCGATGCCCGCGGCGGGGTCGCGCGGGCTTATGTCGCGACGATCGAGCAACTCGCACGCACTTCGCGCATCGCGGCGCTCGCGCTGGTCTCGGTCTATGACGCGCTGCCGCTATGGGAGCGTTTCGGCTTCCGGCCCGTCACGACCGATGCGGAATTGCGCGCGAAGCTCGCCTCTTATGGCGAGGGCGCGACCTACATGCTTCGCGATCTCGTCGCGACCTGACGCCCCTTCCCGGTCGCGGCTCACGCGGGCGTGAAGCCGCCCGCTCGAACCGGCTTCAGCCGGCCTCCGTCGAAGAACTGTGCGGGCCGTTCCGGTCTCGCCGAACCGAGACTGGAGGTTTTCCATGAAACTCACATTGTCGAAAGTTGCTTTGATCACATTCGTTGCGGCGACCGCGTTCAGCGCGACCAGTGCCAACGCCGCGCAGTACCGGACCTACGGCTGCGAGTTCGCCTTGGTCGAGGGCTGCGGCAACCTGGTCGAGATGCCCAACCAGGGCGGACGGCGCGCTCGTACCGCCCCCGATATCTCGCCCATCTACATGAAGCAGACCGACCCGCGCTACAATTCGACGCTGCATGACGCTGGCGGTGGTGGCGGCGGCGGAGGTGGCGGTGGTGGCGGTGGTGGCGGCGGCGGCCGCTGAACTCACATCGGACTTTTCGGATGATGTCGCCGGTGCTCCGGCGGCATCATCCTTGTCTGAGCAAACGGCGAAGCTTACCCGCGCCGCTTCTTCTTCGCCTTCTTTCCTCCCGCGCCCTTCACGGGCCACGGCGTGACCGAAGGCTCGGGGTGGCCTGGCTTGGTCCGGTGCTTGTTCTTCTTTCCGAAAGTCGGTGCATCCGCGAATTTCGGACCACGCTCGCCGTGAGCCTTGCCACGCGGCTTGAATGTGTTCGTGTCGCGCGCGCCATCATCGCGACGCGGGCGACGATCGGCCTCGCCGCTCTCGCACCGGGGCGCATATGAGCGTTCCTCCGGAGGCGCCGGCCGCTGCGGCGCCTCCGCCATCGGCTCGATGCGGATGCTGTCTTCCTTGTCCGGTCGCTTGATCTTGGCCGCGAAGGACTCCGCGACCCGCTCGGAGATCTCGAACTCGGTGGTGGTGTCCATGATCTTGATGGCACCGATGTCGCGCTTGTCGATGCCGCCGCGGCGGCAGATCATCGGCAGCAGCCAGCGCGCCTCCGCATTCTTGCGCCGTCCGATGGCGGCGCGGAACCAGACGCTTGCCTCCGTCATGCCGTGTTTCGGCGATGTTTTTCCGGACTTCGAGCGGGGCTTGCCGGGACGATCGTCGCCATCCGCGCCTTGAAACCGGTCGCGACCGCGATCCTCGCGCGGCTTGCCGCTGCGTTCGCCGGGATCGATGATGTCTTCGGGCGATGGCAACCGTGCCCGATAGAGCCGCGCGAGCGCCGCGGCGATATCCTCGGGCGAGCGCTCGGCCAAGAGCGCCTGTGCCAGCACCAGATCGTCGGCGGTGGTCTCCTCGGTGAACAACACGTCCTTCATGCGGGCGTGATCGAGCTTGCGGATGTCCTCCGCCTGCGGCGCCGTGCCCCAGGCGGCGTCGACGCCTGCAAGATTGAGCAGCAGCTCCGCGCGCCGCCGTCGTGCCGGCGGCACAAGGAGGACGCTCGTGCCCTTCCGTCCCGCGCGTCCCGTGCGGCCCGAGCGGTGCTGCATGACCTCGGCGTCATTGGGCAGATCGGCATGGATGACGAGGTCGAGGCTCGGCAGGTCGATGCCGCGGGCAGCAACGTCGGTCGCGACGCATACACGCGAACGTCCGTCCCGGAGCGACTGCAGTGCCATGGTGCGCTCGTTCTGCGTCAGCTCGCCCGACAGCGCGACCACGGAGAAGCCGCGCTCCAGAAGCGCCGCCTGCAAATGCCTGACGGCATCGCGCGTGCTGCAAAACACCAGCGCGCTCGGCGCCTCGTGGAAGCGTAGCACGTTGACGACCGCGTGCTCGACATCGCCCGGCGCGATCCGGATCGCGCGGTATTCGATATCGGCGTGGCCGCCTTCGTCGCCGGCGACCTCGATCCGGAATGCGTCGCGCTGATATTGCCTGGCCAGCGCGACGATGCCGCGGGGAAACGTCGCGGAGAACATCAGGGTCCGGCGCGTCTCCGGCGTGGTCTCGAGGATGAACTCCATGTCCTCGCGAAAGCCGAGATTGAGCATCTCGTCGGCCTCGTCGAGAACGACCGCCTTCAGCTCCGAGATGTCGAGACGGCCGCGGCGCAAATGGTCGCAGAGCCGCCCTGGTGTGCCGACGACGATGTGCGCGCCCGCCGCAAGCTCGCGCTGCTCACGCCGGGGATCCATGCCGCCGACGCAGGAGACGACGCGCCCGCCGGCATGCCCGTAGAGCCAGGCAAGCTCGCGCTGGACCTGAAGGGCAAGCTCGCGCGTCGGCGCCACGATCAGCGCAAGCGGCGCTGCGGCCTGCTCGAACCGCTCGGCGTCATCGAGGAGATTTTTGGCGATCGCCAGTCCATAGGCGACGGTCTTGCCTGAGCCGGTCTGGGCCGAGACCAGGAGGTCGCGGCCGGTCGCTTCGTGGGCGAGCACGGCGAGCTGGACGGGGGTCAGTGAATCATAGTTCCGCTCGGCCAATGCGCGGGCGAGCGGCGGGGTCAGGGCCGGAAGAGACACGAGATGGGAAACCTTGGTTAATTCAGGCGCGGAATGGCAACTCGGCGGACCTGAGCTGCGTGCGCGGCAACGGCCCGGCCGCACGCTGGATTTGTTCTGGCGCTCTTTACGCCAAGAGCCCGGAAATCACCATACCTATGATGCATGGCTTGATGAAAAGCACCGCGCCCGAAGGTTGCAGCCGATTTTTGCTCGCGATCCCGGCATCCGTACCATGCGGGGCACCTCAGATCTCGGCGTAGATCTCCAGCAGATTGCCATCGGGGTCGCGGAAGAACAGCGTCCGGTGACCAAAAGGCTGGTTCGTGGGTGGCGACAGCAGCGCCACGCCATGCTGCACGAGTTCGTCGGCGCAGGCATCGACTTCGCTTGCCGACACCTTGAAGGCCAGTTGCAGCGACGCGCTGCCCGCCGGGATCGGCGCATCGGCTGCGGTCCGGCCCGGTTTCGCCAGCGCCAGCGTGTTGGGGCCGAGGCCGTACTCGATCCAGTTCGCAGAGAGCTCGCGCAGCAGGGACATGCCGAGCACGTCCTCGTAGAAGCGGCGCATCGCAGCCATGTCGCGCACGAAGATGACAGTGTAGTCGATCGCGCGGATGGCGCTGAAGGGCGAGCGGGTGTGCGGGTTAGATACGTCTGTCATCGTGGTCTTCATTCCAAGCGCTCGCCCGTAGCCCGCATGAGCGCAGCGACATGCGGGAGACTTATCTCAGCAGATCGCCGCTATAGCGCAGCTCGTAGAGCGGCGCCTCATCATGCCGCGCAATCGTCTCAACACCATGAAAGCGATCAAGTCCGCCATCGACCTCGTTGCGATAGACCATCCCCGCCTGCTCGAACCGGCGCGGCCCACGATAGGGCTCATCGGAGCTTATCGCGAGTAGTGCTTGACGCAGGAACCTGTAGATCGCCAGAAAAGTGTCCCGGTCCATGATCTCCACGCGAACGCCGCCGCTGTAACTCATCGACCAGATAACGCGATCATCGCGCGACACGGTCTCCTGCCCGACGAAGAATCCCATTCCGAAATAGATGTCGCGATAGGCATAAGGCGGGGCGCGATGCTCGAGCTGCTTCGAGCCGGCGAGCAGCGGCGCTGCCACGGTCGCATCATCGTCGAGGCCCGCATAGGTGCGCCGCTTGGCTTCGACCAGGAACGCTGCGAGATCGTGAGGCATCGACGGCATCTTCTAATCCACCAGTTCCGGCCACGGCACGATGGTCGACTTCACCGTCTTCATCGCCATCGCATCCCTCACCGCCTGCGCGACCCCCTCTTCCGTGAACGGATAGATCGTCTGCATCTTCAGCCAGGGATATTTGTCGCGCGTGCGGTAGAGCATGTCGACGCCGAGCGGCAGATCGTTGCCGGTAAAGCCCCAGGATCCCAGAACGTTCAGATCCTTGGTGCAGATCCGGTGCCAGGAGGTCTCGATCGAGCCGGCGTCGGTGAACTGGCCCATCTCGACATAGGTGCCGCCGTCGCGCAGCATCTCGATGCCTTCAGGTCCGGCTGAGGGATGTCCCGAGCAGTCCATCACGAGATCGGCGCCGAAGCCGCCGACGATCTCGCGCACGCGCGCGATGCGCTCTTGCGGCGATTTCAGCTCTTCGATGTTCACGGTCGCCTCGGCGCCGAACTCGCGCGCCAGCTTGAGCCGGGGCGCCTCCGGCGCGCCGACGCAGATCACGCGCCCTGCTCCCATCTCCTTGGCGGCGGCGACCGCGAGAATGCCGATCGGGCCCGAGCCCTGGATCACCACCGTGTCGCCCCAGCTGAAGCCGCCGGCGCGGCTCGCGCGGTTGAAGGCACGGATGCAGGACGTCAGCGGCTCCGACAGCGCGCCGAGCCGCAGCGACATGTCGTCGGGCAACTTGTAGATCTTGGTGCCCGGCAGCATGTCGAGATCGACATAGACATATTCGGCCCAGCCGCCCCACATGTGCGGCGCCTTGTCGAAGCCGAGATAGCGGCCGTAATAGACCGGCGTCAGGCACTTGTTGGCGGTTTGCGGATAATGGATGCAGTAGTAGCAGCGTCCGCACGGCATCAGCGGCGGGATCATCACCTTCGAGCCGACGGACAGCGGCTTGCTCATGAAATCCTCGGCGAACTCCTCGCCGCATTCGACGATGATTCCGCCGAGCTCGTGGCCGAGCGTGAACGGCCAGGGCAGCGGCTTCGGCCAATGGCCCTTCAGGATGTGCAGGTCGGTGCCGCAGACTCCGCATGCCCCGACCTTGATCAGCGCGGCCTTCTTGCCGACCTTCGGCCACGGCACGGTCTTGATCACAGGCTCCGAGCCCGGTCCTGCGTGGGTGCAGACGCGGATCTGTTCCATGGGTATTTCCTCGCTGCCCGCTTGTTGTGATTGATCGGGTACGGGCTGTGGAAAGCGTATGTGAGATGGGCGCTCGTGCCAAGCGGGGCAGCCTCGTAGCCCGCATGAGCGAAGCGATATGCGGGGACGGAGCTCCCGGATGTCGCTGCGCTCATCCGGGCTACGCGATGCAAGCATCGCGAATGGGCCTCCCGCGATGACGCGATGAGTGTGGCAGCAGTGCATGGCTGGTGTCCGGCACACCCTGGCATCTTGAGCCTTCACCGATGAGCGTGTATGGCCGGAACAAGTCCTCTCCTGGTGCTCGCTTGAACCCCCTTCTCCAAAATCCCGTGGCCGCGTCCGGATCGTTCGCGGCGATGAAGTCCGTGCCGTACCGGCTGCAGTTCATCGCCTATGTGCTGGCGATGATGGCCGACAACATCGAGCATGTGATCAGCTATTGGGTGGTGTTCCAGAAATTCCATTCACCGACGCTGGGCGGCTTTGCCGTGCTGTCGCACTGGCTGCCGTTCCTCTTGTTCTCGGTCGCGGTCGGCGGGCTAGCCGACCGGTTCGATCCGCGCCGCATCATCCAATGCGGCATGCTGCTGTTCATCGTCGCCTCGGCCGGGTGGGGATTCTTCTTCCTCACCGACACCATTGAGATGTGGCACGCGATGCTGCTGCTGGTGATCCACGGCTGCGCCGGCGTGCTCTGGCAGACGCCGAACCAGCTCCTTCTCTACGACCTCGTCGGCCCCGCTGATCTGCCGAGCGCGGTGCGGCTCAACGCGATGGCGCGCTATCTCGGCATTCTGGTCGGGCCTGCGGTGGGCGGAATCATCATGCTGACGCTCGGCACCTCGCACGGCATCATCTTCAACACGCTGTTCTACCTGCCGATGCTGCTCTGGCTGTTCTGGGCGCCGGTCCGCGACGGCAGCGTTGCGGTGCGGCGCTTCGCGGTGCGCGGCCTTGCCGACATCGTGCTGACGATGCGCGCGATCGGCACGCAGCCGGTGCTGTCGGCGATGACGTGGCTCGCCGGCCTCACCTCCTTCATGATCGGCAACGCCTATCACGCCCAGATGCCGGGCTATGCCGGCGATCTCGGTCATGGCGATCCCGGCGTCTCCTACAGCGTGCTGCTCGCCGCCGACGCCGCCGGCGCGCTGCTGGCCGGTATCGCGCTGGAATCCTGGGGGCGCCTCAAGGGCACGCCGCGAACTGCGATCATGCTGGCGATGCTCTGGAGCGTGGCGCTGCTCGGCTTCGCTGTGGTGCGGATCTATCCGGTCGCGATCGTGCTGCTGTTCTTTGCCGGCTTCTTCGAGCTCTCCTTCAACACCATGGCGCAGGCGCTGGTGCAGCTGAACGCACCGCACGACATCCGCGGCCGTGTCGTCGGCCTCTATAATATGGCCGGGCTCGGGATGCGGGCCTTCAGCGGCATCACGGTCGGGCTATCAGGCGCGGCGATCGGCATTCACTGGTCGCTCGGCCTGTCGGCCGCCGTATTGCTTGCGCTGCTGTTTCTGCTGCAACTGCGCGCGGCGAAGCCGACATGACGAAGCGAGCCGGTTGACTCCCGCCTCTCGCCGCCGCACGCTCGCCGCGGCGGCCGGGGAGATGACACGTTGCGCAATCGCTGGGGCATTCTTGCGATCCTGTTCGTCGTGCGCCTCACCATCGCATTTCAATTTCAAAGCGTGGCCGCGGTCGCGCCGCTGCTGCAACAGAGCTTCTCCGTCGGGCTCGCCGATATCGGCATCCTGATCGGGCTCTATTTCACGCCCGGCATCGTGCTGGCACTGCCGGGCGGTGCGATCGGCCGGATTCTCGGCGACAAGCCAACGACGATCCTTGCCCTCGTGCTGATGACGGCCGGCAGCCTGATCATGGCCACAACCGACATCTGGGGCTGGCAGATGGCCGGCCGCCTTACCTCGGGCGCCGGCGGCGTGCTGCTGACGGTGCAGCTCGCCAAGATGGCCACCGACTGGTTTGCCGGCAGGGAGATCGCGACCGCGATGGCGATCTTCGTCAACTCCTGGCCGGCCGGCGTTGGGATCTCGCTTCTGGTGCTGCCGGCGATAGGCACCGCCTATGGCGCAGACGCCGTGTTCCTGGCAACGGGCGTGCTGACCGCGATCGGTATTGCGCTGATCATGTTCTACCAGCCGCCCCGAGGGGTAACGGCCGGCGCGGCCACCTCGGGGCGGCCCGATGCTCTCGCCCTGCTGGCAGTGATCGTCGCGGGCATGATCTGGGGCCTCTATAATGTCGCCTTTGCCATGATCTTCTCGTTCGGCCCGACGATGCTGACCGAGCGCGGCTGGAGCATCGCGACGGCGGGCTCGGCGATCAGCGTCGTGATGTGGCTGTCGGTGATCTCGGTGCCGGCTGGTGGCTACCTCGCCGATCGCGGCAAGCCCTTTGTTCTGACGATCGCGGCCAGCCTCGTCGTGGCCGCCCTGCTGGCCTGCCTGAGCCGATCCGATGCCGTGATCACCATCCTGATCCTGGGCGGACTGGCCGGCGGCCTTCCGGCCGGCCTGATGATGAGCCTCGCCGCCCGCGTGCTTGCGCCGGAGACGCGCGCCCTCGGGATGGGCGTGTTCTACACTCTCTTTTATGCCGCGATGATGTTGGGGCCGGCGGTGGCGGGCCGGCTCGCCAAATCGGCCGGCACCGCCGCGGTCGCGCTCGACTTCGGCGCACTGACGGTGCTGGCCTGCCCGCCCTTGATGTGGCTTTTCGAGCGCATTGTGTCTGTCCGCAACCGGCGCGCCCGATCCTAACGCGGCATTAACCCTATGCACCTTAGGGTCGTCGCGGACTCCGCCCGGGCGGGGGTCGGGTGTTGAAAATGGCGTTGGCGAACAAAAAATTTCTTCCGGCCGCCGAGGAGCGTCGGCGTTTCCAGCGGGTGAAGGTGCACCTGCTCGGCCGTTACATGCTGCCCGACCGCCGTGAATTCCCCTGCCAGGTGATCAACATGTCGCCGGGCGGGCTGGCCCTGCTGGCCCCCGGCATCGGCAATGTCGGCGACCGCGTCGTCGCCTATCTCGACCATATCGGCCGGGTCGAGGGCAAGATCACCCGGATCATCGACAATGGCTTCGCCATGACGATCGGGGCGACACCGCGCAAGCGCGACAAGCTCGCGGCCCAGCTGACCTGGCTCGCCAACCGCGACATCCTCAACCTGCCCGAGGACCGCCGCCACGACCGTATCGTGCCGCGCAACCCGATCGCCGTGCTGACGCTCGAGGACGGCACCAAGATGACCTGCCGCATCATCGACCTCTCACTGTCCGGCGCCGCCATCGCCGCCGAGAACCGCCCGCCGCTGAGATCGACGGTGTTCCTCGGCCGGGTCCAGGGCCGGGTGGTCCGAAACCTCGAAGACGGCTTCGCGCTCGAGTTCATGCACGAGCAGCCGATCGAGACACTCGAAGAGAGCGTTACCGCGCGGTAAAGCGCGACGGCGTCAAAACCACTGTATTTTCAGCCTCGAAGGCGGTCTCCGCGATGCGGACGCCGCCTTTTTCGTGCGCGGCGACCGGTCCCAAGCGGGTTAACGCAAGGGCTGCGGTTGCGCGCAAACGACGGTTCCGGCAGCGTTTGCGCGTTAACAGATAAAATTTGATTCAATTGCAGTCATTTCAAATTTTATGAGAATTCGATTCAAGTATAGATCGAATTCGTCGCGCCTTTTACTTGTATTCGTCTCGACTTGACTTGGCTGACTTAGCGGCAACTCAAAAGCTCCATGCGAAATGTGGTCCCAACAAGAAACGGGGGCCGCAATGTTTGATTTCAGGGGACAGGGGAAAGGGCTGGCGCTGGCCGCCATGCTCTTCGGGATCAGCGCAGCAGCGCAGGCCGGCGAAAGCCGACTGCTCTATGCGAGCCTCGGCGACACCACGCGTGCGCCGATCGGCTGGGTCGAGTTCTGTGCGGACAATGCCGCTCAGTGCAAGGGCGCGCCGACGCAAGCACGCGACATCGTGATGTCGCAGGCGGCCTGGCGCGATCTCGTCAAGGTCAATCGCTGGGTCAACGAGACCGTGAAGCCTTTGACCGACCAGGAGCACTGGGGCGTGATCGAGAAGTGGTCGCTGCCGACGGACGGCTACGGCGACTGTGAAGACTACGTGCTGTTGAAGCGCAAGATGCTGATCGATGCCGGATGGCCGCGCGAGGCCCTGCTCATCACCGTCGTGCGCGACAAGAAGGGCGAAGGCCACGCGGTGCTGACGGTGAAGACCGACAAGGGCGAGTTCGTTCTCGACAATCAGAACGAGACCGTCGTTGCCTGGACGGAGACCGGATACCGCTTCGTCAAGCGCCAGTCGCAGAACGATCCCAATGTCTGGGTCTCGCTCGGCGATACCAAGCCGGCGGTCTCCACCGCCAGCGCAAGAGATTAGCAGGAACGAGACGACGAGTTACGCGACCCGGTCACATCCCCACCCCTCCCCGTCCCAGACCGGTTCGCGCGCGGCCAGGCTTCCCCCAAAGCCTGGCCGCAACTTTTTTGGGACACAGGAGCGCGATCCGTCCGTCTAGGCTGCCGCCCATGGCAGGCGCGCCGCGGTGAAATCGCGCCACGTGCTGTGCAATGACGGCTGGACGCCGATCGAGGCGCGCGCCTGCCAGCCGGCGATGGCCGCAGCGGCGACGGCGCTGTCGGGCTCGGCATTGAGTCCCTCGAGCAGCGATGCCGTGACCGCCATATCGTTGAACGCGCCGAGCTCTTCCTGCAAGGCTGCAAGCCGGCGCGCGAAGCGCCTCGTGGATTTGCGATCCTCATACAGAGGCAGCAGGAATTCGCTGAGATAGCGCAGCCGTTTGGTCGCGAGCCGCAGGCGGTGCAGCTCCTCCGCCGCACGCGACTTGAAGCGGCGGCCGCGCTTGAGCACCTTTGCATGTTGCGCCGACAGAATCCGCTGCGCGAAATTGACCGCGGGCTCGGCGAGCCGGCCGAGATCTTCGGCGGCGACATCGCTGCGCCAGCCCCGCGTCTCGATCCAGTTGCCGAGGCCGATCAGGAACAGTGCACAGCGGCGATCGGCGAGCGCATGGTGCGCCTTGCCATACGCCTCGGACTTGCGCCTGGCCGCAGCCCGGCCAAGCGCATCGAAGCCCGCGACGGAAGGACAGGCCTGCGCGATCGTCGGCAGGGTGTCGAGCTGGAACACGTCCCAGTCGCGCGCCGCGGAAAGATCCTGTGCCAGCCATTTTGCTTCCGAGCGCAGCGCGTCGAGATTGCTGAGCGATCCGACCGATCCCATCAGGTCGAGCGCCGACCGCAGGCGGCGCAGCGCCACGCGAAGCTGATGCACGCCTTCCGGGTTGCGGCCGTCCTCGGCCGCCGGAAGCGACTGCAGCAGATGGAGAAAACAGGAGCGCAGGATCGTCGCGAAGGCGTCATCCAGCGCGACCGAAGGATCGAGGCGAAGTTTTCGCGGACGGCGCGCCGAGGGCGGCACGCCAGCGACAAGGTCGAAGCCGCGCGCCGACTTGGTGCGGATCGTCGGCCTCACCGCCCCGTGCTCCGCCAGCCGCAACGCGATCTCGTAGATCGTGCTCGCGCTGCCGCCCTTGAGTTCGAGCTCGATCTCGCTCACCGGCAGCGACCGATCGCCTGCCGTCAGCTCGCCGTGGTCGAAGGCGACCTCCACCGTTCCCGACGGCAGATCGACGATCCGCGCGTGGCGATGGATGTCGGCGGTGAAGACCGCTTCGAGCGGCTGCGCTTCGAGATCGCCGCGAAGCTCCTCCGGAATGAACGGCATCGCCAAGGCAAGATCGGGCGCGAGCGAGGGGACGCTCGCCTCCCACTCGCCGCGGCGCAGCGGATCATCCGCAGCATCGGTCTTCACAGTCTGCACAAAGCGCGCGCCGCTCTGGCGCACGCGCAGGCTGAGGCCGTTGCGTCGAAGCGTCCGTTTGGGCGTGTCGTAGTAGACCGATTTGAGATGTTTGCGCGAACCCTTGTTGCGCGCGTGCGCCGCGATGACAGGCGCGGCGTTGAAATGCGCCATGCGATCGGCATCGACGCCGAGCTTGAGCTCGATTTCGCCGTCGGGCCGTGCGGCGGCGGTCGACTGAGCGGGCGTCGCGTCTTGCGATAGCGCCTGATCGATCACAGCGCCCTCGACCTTCGCGGGTTCCGCGCCGTCCTCAATCTGCTGGAAGCCTGCGGCGACTTGCGTTCTCTTGTTGTCCTTTGGCGCAGGCCTCTGGTCCGGCGCGCTCGGGGTCTTGCGAGCCGGCACTGGGTCTGACTTTAGCATTTGCGATAACATGACAGTTCAATGACAGAGCAACAGCATATAGCCGGAGCCGCATGCAAAGAACAGTCGTTACGTCGCATGCGTAAATCGTGCATGCGACGCGCCCGACAACTCCAAAGTTTGTCACAATCCCGCGCGACGCGGCGCATCAAGCCCCGTTCCGGTCCGGCAGGCGATCGAATCGACAGCGAATCCCGCAGTTCCCGAAACCGAGACGAACGCGTCAGCGCGTTTCGCTCAGCCGTTCGAGAGATTCTCTCTGATCCTGTAAGGCCTTAGAAGCCCACGTCCAATGGCAGGGCGAAGTCTGTGACAGGCCCATGCTGCTCCCGTCATGCCCGGACATCGCAACGAATCCGCGTCGCAACAACCGACTCCCGAAGATAGGACCGGAAGCGCTCCGTTTTTCGCCGGATCGGCGCGCGCGGACACGCGTCAGTGTGCGAGTGTGTTCTTGTAAATCCTGCCGTCCTTCATGATCACCACCAGATTCTTCGCCGGATCCTCGACGAGCCTGATGTTGTCGAGCGGATTGCCGTCGATCAGCAGGAGATCGGCGAGCGCGCCTTCCTCCACCACGCCGAGCCGGCCCGGGTAAGGATTTCGCGGACCGGAAAGGCTCAGCAATTCCGCATTGGTCGATGTTGCCATCGTGAGCGCTTCGGCCGGCGTGTACCAGCGCGTCAGTGCGGCCAGCATCGCGCCCTGCCGGTCCGCCAGCGCCTTCGAGAACAGGACGTCGGTGCCGAAGGCGGTCTTGATCTTGTACTTCTTCGCCAGCGTATAGACGCGGTCGGTGCCCGTCACCACCTGCCGCATCTTGTCCTGCTCAGCAGGCCCGAGCGCGGCGGCGCCGGCGAGATCCAGGAACGGCTGCGTGCTCAGCCAAATCCCTTTCTCCGCGATCAGTCGCGCACTCGCCTCGTCCATGAGATGGCCGTGCTCGATGCATCTCACGCCGGCTGCGACCGAGCGCTGGATCGCAACCGGCGTATAGGCGTGGGTCGCGACATAGGTGCCCCAATTGTCGGCCGCTTCGACCGCCGCGCGCAACTCGGGCTCGGTGAAGGTGGAGACGTCGAGCGGACTGAACGGCGATGCGACACCGCCGCCGGCCGTGAGCTTGACCTGCGAGGCGCCCTGCATCAGTTGCTCGCGCGCGCGCACGCGGACCTCGTCCGGACTGTCGGCGACCATGCTACCGCCGATCCGCTCCATGCGGCTCAGCATGCCGCCGATCGTGCGCGGCAGATCGGAGAGCTGCCGGAAGTCGCCATGGCCGCCCGTGATCGTGATGATCGCGCCGGATGGATAGATGCGAGGTCCCGCGACGAGATTCTCGTCGATGGCCTGCTTCAACCCGAAGGTGGGGCCGCCCATGTCGCGCACGGTGGTGAAGCCGCGCATCAGCGTCGCGGTCGCCTCGGCCGCAGCGAGCAGATTGTTGTAACCGACGTCCCCCGCCATTGCGGCCATCGGTGTCGGGCGCACCAGCATCGCATGCCAATGCGCGTCGATCAGCCCCGGCATCAGCACGCGGCCGCCTGCGTCGATCACTTGCGAGGTGGCGGCGATGTCGCCGGTCGAGATTTTCTCGATCGTCTTGTTCCGGACGAGGACGCTGGATGGCGCGGAGAGCGACGCGGTCTTGCCATCGAATATCCTGACGTTGCGGAACAGGACCGTGGAGTCCTGCGCCGATGCCGACGACGAGAGACCGAGGACGCTTCCGGCAAACCAGAGCGCGGTGGCGGTTCGCACGAACGCCACCAGCATACGCCAACCCGACATCTTCGACCTCCGCCGCGCTATGCGGTCTTTGCCACGGGAAGCCACGCAAAAGTCAGCCACCCGATGCCGTGGGACAGAAGGTCGATTCCGAGCAGCAGGCCCAGCACCCAGAGACCCGTCATCGGGAAGCCCGTGAGGATGACGAGCCCCGCCAGCACGCCAAACAGACCGGACGCGACCATGATCCCGCCGCCCTGCTGCCACCGGCCGATGCCGATCAGCATGCGCACGACGCCGGAGATCAGCAGCGCGATGCCGAGGACATAGGTGAGAAGGAGCGCGCCGGTCAGAGGCTGGCTGATCAGCACGATGCCGAAGGCAATGTAGAGGATGCCGAGGATGACCTGCCAGACGAGGCCGCCCCAGCCCTTGGTCCAGAACGCATGGAATATCTCGAAGGCGCCGGTGGCGATGGCCATCCAGCCGATGAACAGCGCACTGATCACGGTGAAGAATGCGATGTCGCCCAGCACCATCAGCCCCGCGAACGCCATGAAGAGACCGAGCAGCACACAGACCCAGCGGGGCGGCTGCGGAAGGCCGGTCGCGCCCATCGGCGCGCTATGATCATAGATCGTCATGTCATCCTCCTCCTTTTATCGCCAGCGCCAACCACAATGACGGCGGCCACGATGCCACCAGCACTCCCAGCGCCGGCGCCGCCGGTGCCAGGACGGCGGACGGTGCGGTGGCCGGTGTGGCGGCCGATGCGGTGGACGATGGCCCGGTGCCGGGAGCGGACGGGCGCTCTGCTGCGCAAAGGCGCGGGTGGCAGACTCGTGCCCGCCGGAAACGGGACGTTCGCTTGGCGACATCTCCGGCAAGGCCACGGCGTCTTGCGGCCACAGGCTCACGCCTGCGCCGGCCACGATCACGCCTCCCAACAAAGTGCGTAGCGCACCACGCCGATCCAGCTCACTGACTGATTTCATTCCCGGGGTTCTCCTTCGAAATCCCCTGCCCCGTTCAATCAACTCGGATTTTTCGCCGCGGCCTCATCGCTAGGAATTTCGCCCGGCAGATAGTTTGGGAGCCGCCCCGCCGGGATGATCGCGATCAGCGCGAGGCCGGCCATAATGAGAAGCCCTATCTTGAGCGCACGCAGCCGCGCCTCGGTGTTGACCTGCACGGCTTCCGCAATCTGTTGCGGCGATCCGCGCGTGCCTTCGAGCACGCTGCGCAGGCGGTCGTTGCTGACGAAGGTGATGTTGTCGAGATCGACCTGCGCCTGAAGCTCCGTTGTCAGCAGGGGACTGGCAGTGATCTTGCCGAGCGCGATGGTGCTGAGCAGACCGACGAGAAGCGCGCCGGCCACTGCGGTTCCGACCGCGGCGGCGAGATTTTGCGTCGTACCGCGCAGCGAGCCGACATCTCCGGCGAGTGCCTTCGGCGACGCCGTGACCAGCACGTTGAACAGCAGCGTCACCAGCGAGCCCTGGCCGATGCCGAACAGGACGAGCCCGAACAGCACCGGAATCTCGCTCCAGTCGTTGCGCACGACGAAGGCGAGCCAGACCAGCGCGATGGTGCAGCAGGCAAAGCCGTAGCGGCCGATCTGGCGGGGCGTCAGCCGCTCGTAGACATTGACGATCAGCATCGCGGAAAAGAAGACCGTGAGATTGAACGGCATCATTGCAATTGCGGTTGCCAGCGGCGAACGCCCCTGCACGATCTGAATGTAGAGCGGCACGGTGAAATTGAGCGCGGCCTCGAGCGCGACCACCGCAAACAGCGCGAAGACCGCGCAACGCTCCTGCGGCGAATCGATCACCTCCAGCGCCAGCAGCGGCGTCTTCCCCGCGGCCTGCCGCCGGTGCGTCCAGAGCAGGAACGACTGCCCCAGCACGATGCCGAGTACGATCATGACCGGCGCGGGCGACAGGCCAAACAGATCGAACGGCGCATTCGCTGTCGCAACCGCAAGGCCCCAGCCGTTCAGATTGTTGAAGCCGAAGCTGATCAGGATGATCGCGCTCGCGGCGAGCGCCACGCCGACGAGATCGATCTGCACGTCGGGCCGGCCGCGGTCGGGCTTGAGGCGGAAGCTCATCAGGAAGACGATGGCGGATGCCGCAATCAGGATGCCGAAGGCCGGCCGCCAGCCGATATAGGTCCCGAACACGCCGCCGATGATGAAGGCCAGGACGCCCGCGGCCGCACGCGCCGAGCCGAGCGCGCCCAGTGCTGTCGCCTGCTGGCGGCCGGCATAATTCTCGGCGATCAGGGCGACCAGCGAGGGCACGATCACCGAGCCCGAGACGCCGCACAGCGCCTGCGCCGAAATCATGACAGCGGCCGACGGACTGAATGTCATCATCACCTGTGAGACGAAAAACAGCACGACGGCGCCGCGGAACACCTGCAGCGCGCCAAAGCGCTGGGCGAGCTTGGCGCCGAGCATGACGAAGCCGGCAACCAGCATCGAATACGCGACGATACCCGTTGCGACTGTCGTCGGCGCCACACCGAAGCTCGTGACCATGCCGCCCATCGCCACCGGCAGCGAAGCCACGTTGAACGACATGATCATCTGGCCGAGCGCGATCGCGATCATGGGAACCCAGGATGCGCGCTCTTCCCCATGAACCGCACCGATCGACATCGTCTGCGTGGCCATGACGTCCTCCGGCTTGATCGGCGTTGCGATCGGCCAAGCTATCAGCCTGCCGATCCTCCCGGCATCCATTCACTCTTCTGGTTTCGACACGAACAGATCCATTCCCAGCCGCTGCGACAGAAACTTTGCCGCGAGCTGCCCCCGCACGCTGTTGCCGGCGGCATCGAGCGGCGGCGCGAAGGTGCCAAAGCCGCCCTTGCCCGGGGACACCGCGACGATGCCGCCGCCGATCCCGCTCTTGCCGGGCAGTCCAATGTCGTAGAGCCAGTCACCCGAGGTCTCGTAGAGCCCGGCTGTGATCATGACGGCGAGCGCATAGTGGCAGACCGAAGCATCGACCACGCGCTGCTTGGTGACAGGGTTGACGCCGCCGTCGGCCAGCGTGGCCCCCATCACGGCGAGGTCACGGGCACTCACGTTGAGGGAGCACTGCCGTGTGTAGAGGTCGGTCGCTTCCTTTGCGTCGCAATAGATGCGATCATAGCTCTCCAGCAGCCGTGCAATGCTGCGGTTGCGGAAGTTCGTCTCCGATGCCGACGCGTAGACCTCTTCGTTGAGCGGCAGCCTGCGACCGGCAAAGCGCGACAACCCGTCATGGATGAAGGCCCACCGCGCTGCGGCATTTGCGCCGGGCGCGAGGCTCGTCGTGGCAATCGCGCCGGCATTCACCATCGGGTTGGTGCGCCCGCTGCCCTGCTCGATGGCGGCGAGCGAGTTGAACGGGAGGCCGGTCGCATTGGCGCCGAGCCTGGCGCGGGCCTCCTCAGGCCCGATGGTCTCGCAGACCAGCGCGAACAAGAACGGTTTTGACACGCTCATGATCGAGAATTCGTAGTCGACCTCGCCGGCGCCGTAGACCTGCCCGCCGGTTCCGACGACACAGACGCCGAACAGCTCGCTCGGGACACGTGCAAGCGCGGGATAGACCTGCGAGTTGGTTCCGTCACGGTTTGACTGAAAGCGTCGCCGCGCCTCGGTCACGAGCGTCTGCACGGTCTCTGCACCGGGCAGATGGCCGGTCGAGACGTAAGCCGTCTCTCCTTCGTCAGCCAGAGGACGCGCCATGACACCACTCAGCAGAACGGGTTCAACCGATGTCGGCTCCGTCCTAGAACTCGACGCTCCAGCGCAGTTGATTCCGCAAGCCCGGTGAAGTCAATTTGCAACCATAAGGCGATTCTGCAACACTGCCATACGGCTCCAGGAGAGACTCGCGAGCAGCCATGCAGCAGGAAAATCCGGCATATACGTAAGGAACACTGTCGCGCATGCATCGAAACTTGATTCAAACTGGCAAGATGAGCCAGATGACGATCAACGCCAGATTGCAATGCGCCGGCGCTGGAGTACGATCATGCCACGGGCTGCGAGAGGATCATGGGGCATAGGGCAGACGCGACGGCAGTCCGCATGACGTGAACGAGGCCTAACATGGTGGCACAAACGAGTGACGGACATGTCCTGCTGGTCAAGAAGCTCGGCGGACTCATCGCAATCATCGTCGGATGCTTGCTGACCGCGGTCGGAGTGACCTTCGAATCCGGCGGCATGAGCTTCCTTGGCGTTCTCTTCCTGGTGCTTGGTGCGGGGTTGCTCGTACTGAAGATCGTCAAACGAAACGAAGGATCTTCGTTGCCATAGGCAACGACGCGCTTCGCTTAGGCGTCGAGCACGTCGGCGAGCCGCAGTTCGTCGGCGGCGGGATCCTTCAGGAACAGTTCGGCCTCGATCTCGGTCAGATGCGACAGCATCTGCCCGCGCGCAGTCTGTTTGTCGCGTTTGCGGATCGCGGCGACGATGCCGGCATGGTGATCGGTGCCGCAGGCCGGCGTATCGTGGCGGCGGTAGAGCAGAATGATCAGCGAGGAGCGCGCGATCAGCTCTTTCAGGAAGCCGAGATAGATGCTGTGGCCGCTCATCTCGGCGACGAGCTTGTGAAACTCGCCGGAGAGGCGAACCGAGGCGCGCGCATCGCCACGCAACTCCGCCTCACGCTCTTCGGCAAGATGCGCCTGAAGGCGATCGAGCCAGGCTGGTGAAACCGCATCACAGGCATGGTCGACGATCGTGGGCTCGATCAGGCGGCGCGCCTCGAACACCTCGCGGGCGTCGGTGGGCGTCGGCCTCGCGACGAAGGCGCCGCGGTTCTTCTCGATGTTGACGATGCCTTCATGCGCGAGCTGCTGAAGCGCCGTGCGGACCAGCGTGCGGCTCGCGCCGTAGATGTCGCCGATCTCGTCCTCGCCGAGCTTCGTGCCGGGCAAGAGGCGGTGCTCGAGGATCGCCGCGGTCACACCCTCCCTGATACGGCTGACGCGATCGCTGGCGTCAGGCGCGTCGGACTTCGGGCGGGACTTGGCAGCCATCGGTGTCAGGGCTCATCGCGACATTCGAATGGGATGTTAGCGGACGAGCTGTATCCAATCACAGGCGAAACTTTATACAATGTTCGCTTGTTTTGTGTGCAGATGATCTCGCGGATGACCGCCAGCCCGGACGGGCGGCATTCGATCTAACGATCTGACTCCGTTGCACAGTTTCGAGAATTTGGCGGGCCGAGTGCCGTTGGCACGGAGCTTGCGGAGAGACGCGGAAGCATCGCCCTCCCGTCGGACACGCCATGGCCACTCCCGCCGCTCTCGAACTGGTCGCCGTCACCAAGCGCTACGACACCACGCTGGCGGTCGATAACGTCAACCTGAAGATCCCCGCCGGCACCTATTGCTGCCTGCTCGGCCCCTCCGGCTGCGGCAAGACCTCGACCCTGCGCATGATCGCGGGGCACGAGGCGGTCAGCGCGGGCGACATCATCCTCGGCGCGCAGAACGTCACCGATCTGCCGCCGGCCGAGCGCGGCACCGCGATGATGTTCCAGTCCTACGCGCTGTTTCCGCATCTCAGCGTGATCGACAACGTCGCCTTCGCCTTGAAGATGCGCGGCATCGACAAGCCGACGCGACACAAGCGCGCCGGCGAACTGCTCGGGCTGGTCGCGATGAGCCAATATGCGGGCCGTCTCCCGGCGCAGCTCTCCGGCGGGCAACAGCAGCGCGTCGCGCTGGCCCGCGCGCTGATCACCGAGCCTCAGATCTTGCTGCTCGACGAGCCGCTCTCCGCGCTCGATCCGTTCCTGCGGGTGAAGATGCGTGGCGAGCTGAAGCGGCTCCAGCGTGAGCTCGGCATCAGCTTCATCCAGGTCACCCATGGCCAGGAAGAGGCGATGGCGCTTGCCGACCACATCGTGGTGATGAACCACGGCCGGATCGAGCAGCAGGGCACGGCGCGCGAGATCTTCCACCATCCCCGCACCGAATTCGTGGCGCGCTTCATCGGCGGCCACAACGTGCTCAGCGACGCCGGCAAGCTCATCGCCGTGCGCGCCGATCAGCTCGGCATCGTGCCATTTGCTGACGGCGCCTTCGGCGCGCCGGCGCTGCTGACCCAGACCGAGTACCAGGGCTCCTACATCGCCGTCTCGCTCACGCTCGACGACGGCACCGCCCTGTTCTCCCACGTTCCCGAGTCCACCTTCGACGTCCACCCATTCCGTCCGGGCGATCGCGTGCTGGCCACCTGGGATCCCGCCAAGGCGCAGCGCCTGCAATAGCGCCCTGCACGACAGAAAATGCGCAACAGAGGAGTGAGCGAAATGACCGAGACGACCAGGAAGACCGGCGTCAGCCGCCGCACGCTACTGAAGGGCACCGCAGGTCTCGCCGGCCTCGCCGCCGGCTCCGGCGCGATCACCGGCTTTCCCTATGTGAAGTCGGCCGATGCGAAGGTGCTGCGCTATCTCGGCACCGCCGTGAACGAGGGCGACGACATCGCCAAGCAGTGCCTGAAGGACACCGGCATCAAGATCGAGTACATCACCGCGACCACCGACGACGTCACCAAGCGCGTGATGACCCAGCCGAACTCCTTCGACGTGCTGGACACCGAGTATTTCTCGCTGAAGAAGATCGTGCCGTCGGGCAACATCCTTGCGCTCGACGCCAGGAAGATCAAACAATTCGACAACATCACGCCCGTCTTCACCAAGGGCGAGACGCCCGGCGGCAAGAAGATCGGCGGCCAGGGCACCGCGCCCTGGAAGGTGCTCTATCTCGAAGGCAAGGATTCCAAGAAGTTCGCGACGTCGGCGACCGAATTCGTCACCCTGATCCCGACCGTCTACAACGCCGACACGCTCGGCATCCGCCCCGACCTGATCAAGCGCCCGATCAGCTCGTGGTCCGAGCTGCTGAACCCCGAATTCAAGGGCAAGGCCTCGATCCTCAACATCCCCTCGATCGGCATCATGGACGCCGCGATGGTCGTGGAAGCCTCCGGCAAGTACAAATATGCCGACAAGGGCAACATGACCAAGGAAGAGATCGATCTCACCATGAAGGTGATGACCGAGGCCAAGAAGGCCGGCCAGTTCCGCGCGTTCTGGAAGGACTTCAACGAGAGCGTCAACTTGATGGCCTCGGGCGAGACCGTGATCCAGTCGATGTGGTCGCCGGCGGTGACGAAGGTGCGCTCGATGGGGATCGCCTGCACCTTCCAGCCGCTGAAGGAAGGCTACCGGTCCTGGGCCTCGGGCTTCTGCGTCTCCAAGGGCGTTTCGGGTGCGAAGCTCGAATGGGCCTATGAGTTCGTGAACTGGTTCCTGTCCGGCTATGCCGGCGCCTATCTCAATCGCCAGGGCTACTACTCCGCCGTGCTCCCCACCGCAAAGGCGCATATGGAGCCCTACGAGTGGGCCTACTGGATGGAGGGCAAGCCGGCCGAGAAGGACATCAAGGCACCCGACGGCTCGCTGCTGGAGAAGGCCGGTGCGGTGCGCGACGGCGGCTCCTACGAGGACCGCATGGGCGGCGTCGCCTGCTGGAACGCGGTGATGGACGAGAACGACTACATGGTCCGCAAGTGGAACGAGTTCATCGCGGCGTAACGGTCATGTCGGAAGAAGTCCTGCAACAGGCATCCCCGGGCTTGATCCCGGGGTCGGGCACTGCGCGCGCTGCGAAAGCGACGCGCCTGTCGCCGTCCTTCATCTCCTGGCTCCAGGCCGGGCCGATGATGCTGGTGTTTCTCGCCTTCTTCCTCATTCCGCTGGTGTTCGTCGTCATCGTCTCGTTCTGGGATTACAACGAATACCAATTGCTGCCGCACTTCTCCGGCCGCGGCTACACCGACACGTTCGAGGGCTGCCTTGCGCAGCTCCCCGATCTCTGCACGATCGGCAAGACCTATCTGAAGACGCTGAAGCTCTGCTTCATGGTCTGGGCGATCACGCTCTTCATCGGCTTCTGGGTCGCCTATTTCCTCGCCTTCCACGTCAGGTCAAAGACCTGGCAGATGGGATTGTCGCTGCTGTGCACGATCCCGTTCTGGACCTCCAACGTCATCCGCATGATCGCCTGGATTCCGCTGCTGGGCCGCAACGGCCTCGTCAATTCCGGCCTCGTCAAAACGGGCCTGATCAACCATCCCGTGGAATGGCTGCTGTTCTCCGAATTCTCCGTGGTGCTGGCGCTGGTGCATCTCTTCACCTTCTTCATGGTGGTGCCGATCTTCAACTCGATGGTGCGCATCGACAAATCGCTGATCGAGGCCGCCTATGACGCCGGCGCCACCGGCTTCCAGACGCTGGTCAACGTCATCATTCCGCTGGCCAAGCCCGGCATCGTGATCGGCTCGATCTTCGTCATCACCATCGTGATGGGCGACTTCATCACCATCGGCGTGATGGGCGGCCAGCAGATCGCCGCCGCCGGCAAGATCATCGAGACGCGGGTGAACGCGCTGCAGTTCCCGGCCGCCGCGGCCAACGCCGTCATCCTGCTCGCCATCACCTTCCTGATCATCACCATGATGTCGCGCATCGTCGACATCAAGAAGGAGCTCTAGCGCATGAAGGAGGGACGCCCGCGCTCATTTTATGTGCTCGCGATCTTCTTCGCGGCCTATGTGCTGTTTCTCTACGGGCCGATGATCGCGATCTACGTGCTGTCGTTCCAGGGGCCGCAGGGCGGCCTCACCTTCCCGATGAACGGCGTGTCGACCTTCTGGATCGCAAAGCTGTTCCAGGGCACCGGCATCGTCGATCTCGGCGCGGCCTTCCGCCGCTCGCTGCTGCTCGGCGTGATCGTGATGATCGTCACCGTCGTGCTGTCGGTCGCCGCAGGCATGGCGTTCCGCCGCAAGTTCAAGGCGCAGAGCCTCCTGTTCTACTCGGCGATCGCCAGCCTGATCGTGCCCTCGATCATCACCTCGCTCGGCATATCCCTCGAATTCCGCATCATCGACGATCTGATCAAGGCGCACTGGAACGAGAGTTTCGAGACCTCGATGGGCCTGCTCACCTCCGGGCTTGGTGCGCACCTGACCTGGACGCTGCCGTTCGGCCTGCTCATCATGTTCGCGATCTTCAACCGCTTCGACCCGCGCCTCGAGGAAGCCGCGCGCGATCTCGGCGCGACGCCATGGCAAACCTTCCGCCACGTCGTGCTGCCGATCATCCTGCCGTCCGTGATCGGCATCGGGCTGTTCGGTTTCACCCTCTCCTGGGACGAGCTCGCCCGCTCCAGCCAGGCGATCGGGGCGGTGAATACGTTGCCGCTCGATCTGCAGGGCCTCACCACCACGGTGACGAATCCCGACATCTATGCCCTCGGCACCGTGATCTCGGCGGTCTCGTTCACAGTGATCACGCTTGCGCTCGGCACCATCCACGTGCTCAACAAGCGGCAGGCGGCCAAGGGCTCGGACGCCGGCAAGGGACTGGTCTGAGAAGGGACTTGTCTAAGCAGGGACTCGTCTGATCCGATGCGGCTTCACATCGTCAATCCCAACACGACGGCGTCGATGACGGCGAAGATCGCCGCTGCCGCGCGCGCGGTCGCACTGCCGGACACCGCGATCGATGCGCGCCAGCCGGCGATGGGCCCGGTCTCGATCGAGGGATTCTACGACGAGGCTTTTGCGGTCCCCGGCATGCTCGGCTGCATCCGCGAAGCCGATCGCGACGGCGCGGATGCGCACATCATCGCCTGCTTCGACGACACCGGCCTCGATGCCGCGCGCGCCGCTGCCAAGGCGCCCGTGATCGGCATCGGCGAAGCCGGCTTCCACACGGCGAGCCTAATCGCCGCACGCTTCGCCGTGGTGACGACGCTCGGTATCTCCATCGTGCCGATCGAGCACAATTTGCGGAAATACGGCCTCGCCGAGCGTTGCGCCCGCGTCCGCGCCGCCGAAGTTCCGGTGCTCGCGCTCGAGGAGCGCAATGCCGATGCGCTCGGCAAGATCTCGGCGGAGATCACCGCCGCAATCCGCGACGACCGCGCTGAGGCGATTGTGCTCGGCTGCGCCGGCATGGCCGATCTCGCCGGCGAGCTCGCCGCCGCGCACGGCCTGCCCGTGATCGACGGCGTCGCCGCCGCCGTGACGCTGGCCGAATCGCTGGTGCGGCTGGGACTGACGACGTCCCGGCTCGGCCCCTATGCGGCGCCGCGGGCAAAGGCCTATTCCGGGCCGTTTTCACCGTTTCAGCCCTGATCCCGTCCCTGCGGAGCCCCTCAGAGGTCGTTAAAGCCCGCTGATCGTTGGATTTTTGCCGTTAGGCCTCTTTTTGGTCCCATTCCTTGCGGAAACCTAACGCTTTCGGGACGCCCCGGCCGCCCAAGGGTTGCCGGTCTTCGCCACTCACCAAGTTTCAATTTGGGTTTTGTCAGCGATGATCGATCTCGCTCAGGACACACCGTCCAATCCCCTGCTCCGCCGCGGGGCCCAGCCGATCGCGCTGACCGCCGCGGCTCTCCTTTTGTTGGTCGCCGGCGTGACCTCGATTGCGATCTGGCGCACCTATACCGGGGTAGCTCCCGAGACCGACCGGGTGGTGGCATCGCGGCAGCTTCAGGCCCGTACGGCACAGGTGTCCGAGCAGCTCGTCGAGAAGACCAAGGGGCTGGAAGCGACCCAGCAGGAATCGATCGATCAGCTCCAGGCGGTGCAGGACCAGCTCCAGACCATGAAGCGGCTGATGGCGGCGCAGCAGGCCGACACCAAACGCCTGTCTGAGCAGGTGGCGTCGTTGAACGAGTCCATCGACGGCTTGCGGCAGTCCTTTGCCAGCGCCCGGACCACCGAGGCTGAAACCCCCTCGGTTACCCGCAGGAAACCGGCACGGCACCGCGCCTATGCCAGCGCGCGCAAGCGCACGCGCGGCTGAGCAGATCACGCCTCACCCCGCTTTATTTTCTCGACTTGTGAACTGGATCACATTCGCCCGTATGATTCCGCGCGATGCTCGCCCTTACCGGATGGCGTGAGCCGATTTCAATGTCCGGGGCTGGCAAGGTCGTTGACGGTATACTGCGTCAACGGCCTTGTTTTTTGGTCGGTTCGGCCGATCTGCCGATCTCACTCGCAGACGTCGACGTTGCGGTATCGCCATCCTGAAGGCGTCATCACGCGCTTCCGGGCGACGTAGCAGCCGCCGTAGCCGTCATTATAGCCGGTACCATAATAGTAGGGATCGCCGTAATAGGGATAGCCGTAGCCATAGCCGTAATAGCCGCCGTAGAGGCCAGCGCCGGCAATGCCCGCCCCGATCGCGACACCCGGCCAGAAGCCGCCGCCGCGCCAGTGGCCGCCACGGCCCCAGCCGCCGCCATGTCCCCAGCCACCGCCGTGCCAGCCGCCACCACCGTGGCCGAAGCCGCCCCGCGCCTGGGCCGCTTGCGGGGCCGCTAGTCCAACGGCCGCGACGGCCAGCGCCGTCATCATCATCTTCCGTAACATCACTCGATCCTCCGCGTGGATACGCTCCACGCTTCAAAGCAGGACCAAGCTAACGTCAGTTGGGCATTCCTGACAGCCACGCTGTCTCACTTCCGCGCGAGCGTCAGCAGCCGCGGCAGATGCTCTTCATCTTCTTGTCGAGCTGCTTGTTCTCGGCGTTGACGGTGGCATCAGCCGCTCCACCGGCGCCGGTGCCGGTCGTGATTCCGGAGCCTCCGCCGGATGATTGAGCCGTACCCAGGCTGTTGGTCCCGGGCGGCGGAGCCGGCGCGTTGGCGACACCTCCGGTCGATCCCGCAGGGCCTCCGGTCGACCCGCCAGCGCCGCCGGTCGCTTGCGCGAACGATACGGCCGGCATCGCCGCGAGTGCGAAGATCACGATCATGGTCTTGATTGAACCGCTTGCGGACGATCGGGCCATCGGAATTCTCCTTTCCCGGTCAACCGCTGCGGCGGAGACCGGTTCCGGAACCAATGGCGTCACATCAGCTTGACAGCGAGGAGGCCAATCACGATGACCGATCGCGACCCCTTTGCCGAAGGCGAACGCGCCGCGCGCGAACGTGTGCGCGGTCATCTCAGCCGATCCGCTTCAGGCCCTTCTGGAAACGCGGACCGTTGGCCACGTAGAACCTCGCCGCGCTCCCCATCTTCTGGACCTGCGCGTCGTCGAGCGTGCGGATCACGCGCGCCGGCGAACCGATGATCAGCGAGCGCTCGGGGAACTCCTTGCCCTCGGTGATGACGGAGCCGGCACCGACGATGCTGTTGCGGCCGATCTTCGCGCCGTTCATCACGATCGAGCCCATGCCGACCAGCGCGCCTTCCTCGATGGTGCAGCCGTGCAGGATGACGTTGTGGCCAATTGTGCAGTTCCTGCCGATGACAAGCGGAAAGCCGAGATCGGTGTGGCAGGTCGAGCCGTCCTGCACGTTGGCGCCCTCGCCGATCTCGATCCACTCATTGTCGCCGCGCAGCACCGCGCCGAACCAGACGCTCGCGCCCGGCTTCAGGCGGACCCGGCCGATCACGGTGGCGGTCTCGGCGATGAAGTAATTGCCGTCCGCGGGAAGCTCGGGCGCCTGCCCGTCGAGTTCGTAGATCGCCATGGAGGTCTCCTGTCAGGATGATCCCGACATAGCGAAACGGCGGCCTGGAGGCAAAGGGCCGGCCGCCGGGGCGGTCGAGGAACGGCGGCGTCCCGGGAGACTGGCGGGCGTCAGCCCAGAACGCCGGCCGCGCGCAGCGTCATCAGGATGAACGTGCCGCTCATCATGCTCCAGAAGCCGGCGATGACGGTTGCCATCATCACGAACTCGGCGCGGCGGCTCTCCACCTGCAAGCCGCGCAGCGTGTTGCGCATGATGATGAAGGGCGCGGCGAACACCAGGAACGGCACCGCGGCGAAGGTCTTCGGCGCCACGCCGTCCTGCAACAGGCCGAAGCCGGCGGGACGCTGCGCGAACGCCTGGTATCCGTTCGCGAGCGCGCCCGCGAGCGCGAAACCGATGCCAATCGCAAAAAAGGTATTGAGAGCTTCAGGTGTCATCGGAACGGTCCGCCCTTACGCAACGCCACCGCCTTCCTGTGACAAAGAGTGCGGGTTAACGCTACATTATCCTTAAGGGAAGGTTAACGCCGCCGGCCGGCCCGCGCAGAGCCCCCTCTCGTCCCTGCAGCCGGGAACGCTGCGCGAAATCGCCGCCGCATGGCATATTCGCCGCTGATTCGTCGGCCACCGGCCGACATCAGGCTTTCTTGCGCTAGCTCATGACGGTGTTTTCGGCAGCCTCTCCTCGCTCTCCACGGACGCGCACCCGCGCGCACGTCGTCCCGATCGTGCTTGGCGGCATCGCCGCGGCATGCGCGGTGGCGCTCGTCGCCTATCTGCTGTGGCCGACCTGGGGCACGCGCGGCGCGAACGCCCCGGACAAGCTGCCGGTGAGCGTCGGCGACACGCTGTTCAACCTGCCTGTGACGGCGATCCGGATGAAGATCCAGCGGCATTCCGGACCGCAGGAGCGCATCGATCTCGATTTCCTCTACCCCTCGCTAGAACCGCCCGGCACACCGAGGCACGTCACCGCAGACACGGTGGAAGCGGCGGTGCAATCGATCGACCGCATCTTCCTGTCGATCGCGGCGCATCACGATGCGCTCGCACCCGAGCAGCGAGCAGCCACGATCTATCCGCGCTATCTCGACCCGGCGGCAACCCAGCCCGAGGAAGGCCTGACGATGCGGATGTTCCGCGCCGAGACGCCCTACGGCAGCGAGGACCTTTATTCCGCCGCAAGCCCCGCACTGAGCGCGCGCTGCACCCGCGATGCGGCGACACCGGGCATGTGCCTGTCCGAACGCCGCGTCGGCGGCGCCGACCTCACCTTCCGCTTCCCGCGCAGCTGGCTGTCGCAGTGGCGCGAGGTGGCGGACGCGATGGAGAAGCTGACGGCGCAGTTGCGCGGGCCGAAGGGCTGAGCGCGGTCGCTCGGCTCCGCCTTCAAAATAAACGTCGAAACAACCCCATGCACAGTAGCCAGGCCCCGGACGAGATTCGTATTTTTCGAAATCAAGCTTGACCCGTCGGGCAAAACAAGTGCATGATGTCATCATGCGCTATCTGGCAGAAGCACGGGGACTTGTGCCGCCACGCGCGTTTGGTGGCATCGGGGATAGTTGATTTAGATCAAACCCCTCAGCAGGCGTAGCACTGCTTATCGCCATGGCGGGTACTGCCACTCGCGATCTGTCGTCGAAGCCTCTCTCGTCGAGGTCTGCGCGCGGGGACTGGGTCGCCGGAGCGGCCGTACGAGGGGGGCGCGGAATGCTTGCCTGGCTTGAGCAGTTTCTGGTCCGCTATCCGGAACTCACGCTGTTCCTGGTGATCGCCGCGGGTTACGGGATCGGAAACATCAAGATCGGCACCTTCAGCCTCGGCCCCGTCACCGGCGCACTCTTTGCAGGCCTGTTCATCGGCTGGCTTGCGCCAGTCCCTGTCGCAGGCATGACGAAATCTTTTCTGTTCCTGCTGTTCCTGTTTGGGATCGGCTATTCGGTCGGTCCGCAATTCATGCAAGCCCTGAAGCGCGACGGGCTGAAGCCCATGCTGCTGGCCGTCGTCGTGTGCATCACCGGTCTTGGTACCTCGATCGTCGTGGCAAAGGCACTTGGACTGGACCCGGGATTTGCCGCCGGCCTGATGTCGGGCGCCCTGAGCCAGAGTGCTGCGATTGGAACGGCAACGGACGCGGCAAATGGATTGGCGTTGCCCGAAGCGGACCGTGGATTGATCATCGCCCACATCGCCGTGGCTCATGCGGTCTGTTACATTTTCGGTTATGCCGGCGTCATCATCTTCAGCACCACGATCGCGCCGGCCCTCCTGAGGATCGACCTCAGGACGGAGGCGCTGAAGCTGGAACAGAGTTTGGGAATGAGCCGCGCCAGGCCTGGCCTGGCATCGGCCCTGCGAAAATTCGAATTGCGCGCCTATCGATTGACTGAAGATTCCCCTCTTTGCGGACTGACCGTAGCCGCCGCGGAGGCTCGCATTCCTGAGCATCGACTGTTCTTGCATCGGATACGGCGCCGAGAGCGCATTCTCGCGGCAGATCCTGCCGTGACGATCGCGGCAGGCGACGTCGTTGCACTCTCTGGGCCGCGCGAAGCGATCGTTGAACTGACGAGATCCCGCGCCCACGAGATCGACGACAAGGAGCTTCTCGACGTACCTCTTTTGGCGGCAGACGTTCTTCTGATGCGTGCAGAACTCGCCGGCGCAAGTCTCGCGGACATATCAAGGAAGGACTGGGCTCGCGGTGTCTACTTGCGATCGGTCAGCCGCGGCGGGCAGGAGATCCCTGTGGCAGGCGGAGTTACGCTACAGCGTGGAGATTTGCTTCGCATCATTGGCCCGGAGACGCTCGCGCAGAACGCAGCCGAAAGGATCGGAACAGTCGTCGCTCCGGACGCGAGCATCGATTATTTCGTGCTGGGTCTCGCGATTTTCCTTGGTGGCGTAGTCGGCGTCCTCATGACCGTTTCCATCGGACACGTCACGCTGTCACTAAGCACAAGCGTGGGCACGCTACTGGCGGGTCTTTTCGTTGGACATCTCCGAACTCATTTTCCGCTGTTCGGGCGGATTCCCGGAGGCGCCGTCGCCCTCATGACCTCGCTTGGCCTGTCCGCCTTCGTCGGACTCACCGGCATCCAGGCGGGCCCGGTCTTCTTGTCGGCCCTGCGAGAGGTCGGCGTCGGGCTCCTATTCGGCGGCGTGGTGGTGACCCTCCTGCCGCAGATCATTGGTTTGTTCTTCGGCTATTTCGGCCTGCGGATGAATCCCATCCTTCTGCTCGGCGCCCTGACCGGCGCCCAAACTGCAACAGCGTCGATGGCCGCAGTCCAGGAGCGCTCAGGCAGTCCCGTCGCGGTGCTCGGCTACACGCCGGCTTATCCGGTCGCGAACATTCTGCTGACGACCTGGGGCGCGCTGATGGTTCTTGTGTTTTCAGGTTGAGCGCTGTCGCTTGATCTAGATCGCCAGTGTTGGAACATCGGAGCCAACGGTCAACCACGAAGCCAACGTTGGTCGATTACGCGCAATCCACCAAGCCAGCAACAGAGCTGCCGTAAGCACGTAGCCGGCACGCTTCAGCCAATAAGCCAGCGTCGGTCCAGCGATCCCCGCGCCCGGAGATCGGCACTGTTCGCATGAAAGAGACATGGGAAGAGCGACGATCGATTGCGCCGCCGCGTCAACCACCAAATGGTGAGAGCGGAGGTTCCGCTTCACGCAAGCCGGCGCTACTCCTGATCGACGAGATCGTCCTCGAGGATCGCCATCTGGAACTGGAACGAGCGATCGTCGTCCTCGTCATCGACGAAGAGCACGCCGATGAACTCCTCGCCGATATAGACCTCGGCGGAATCGTCCTTCTTCGGCCGCGGCACGACGCGGATCTTGGGATTGCCGAACACACGCTTCAGATACGCGTCGAGCTTTCTCACTTCCTTGACGTCCACGGCAAGTCTCCAATCGAAATCTGGGTTGGCGGGGTTTTAGGACGAGACGCGACGAACCGCCAGCATGAATTGCCAAACAATTTGGGGACGAAAAAAGGGCGGAGAATCCGCCCTTTTCGCGAGCTCAGAGCCCCATCGCGTTGATCATCTGATCCATGGTGCGCGATGGTTCGGCGCAGCCGGCTTCGCCGACGATCTTGGCGGGGACGCCCGCAACCGTGACGTTGTGCGGCACCGGCTTGACCACGACGGAGCCCGCCGCGATGCGCGCGCAATGTCCGATCTCGATGTTGCCGAGGATCTTTGCGCCGGCGCCGATCAGGACGCCATGGCGGATCTTCGGATGACGATCCTCGTTCTCCTTGCCGGTGCCGCCGAGCGTGACGCCGTGCAGGATCGAGACGTCGTCCTCGATCACCGCCGTCTCGCCGCAGACGAAGCCGGTGGCATGGTCGAGGAAGATGCCGCGCCCGATGCGCGCGGCGGGATTGATGTCCGTCTGGAACACCGCGGACGCGCGGCTCTGGAGGTAATAGGCAAAGTCCTTGCGGCCCTTCAAATAGAGCCAGTGCGCGAGGCGATGGGTCTGGATCGCGTGGAAGCCCTTGAAGTAGAGCAAGGGATCGATGAAGCGCGAGGTCGCGGGGTCGCGGTCGTAGACGGCGACGAGATCGGCGCGAAAGGCGTTGCCGAGATCGGGATCGTCGCGCAGCGCCTCGTCATAGGTCTGGCGCACGAGATCGCCGGACAGTGCGGAATGATCGAGCCGGTCGGCGAGACGGTGAATCACGGAATCCTCGAGGCGGCTGTGATGCAGCACGGTCGAGTAGATGAAGGTCGCAAGCTCCGGCTCGCGATGGACGATGTCCTCCGCCTCGCTCCGGACCCGGTCCCAGATCGGATCGAGCGATGCGAGCTTTCCTCCCGGATTGACCTGATGCACTGCCATGGGAACTGCTCTTTCGAATTGGCTCGTAGTGTTGGTTCTATAGCACAGTCTAGGCGACAAAGTCCTGACGGGCTTGCCTGAGAGTGAACAGTGCCTTGCCCGGGGAGAGCAAGCCAAAGCATTGATACGTAATACTTTTTCTGACGCCCCCAAGCGGCAAGGTCGGCTCAAAGTGGTCAGAGTTTTGCCAAATTCAAGCCGGGCCACGTCAAACTATTGGTGAATTCTCACTCAAGCGTTATTGCGGGCATGATCCGAACGGGGGCAGACCAGATTTGAGCATCACCACCGACCAACTGCGCGCGCGCGCCGCCGACACGTTCTGGCTGCGGCTGGCCGCAATGGCCCTGCCCCTGCTGATGATCGCGCCGGCGTTCTGGAACGGCTATCCGTTGTTGCAATGGGATACCGGCGGCTATCTGGCGCGCTGGTACGAGGGCTATCTCGTCCCGAGCCGCTCCACCGTATTCGGCATCTATCTTCATTATGGCGAGAGCTTCGGGTTCTGGATCAACCTCGCGGTCCAGTCGCTGGCGACGCTGTGGCTGTTGCAGCTCAGCCTGCGCGTGCTCGGCCTGATGCAGACCTTCCGCTTCGTCGCGATCAGCCTGCTGCTGATGCTGTCGACCGCCCTGCCCTGGCTCGCGAGCATGCTGCTCACCGACATCTTTGCGGGACTGTCGGTGCTGTCCTTGTTCCTGCTGGTTATCGCAGGACGCCGCATCTCGGTGCTGGAGAAGCTCGCGCTGTTCGTGTTCACGGCCTTTGCGGCCGCGACCCATAGCGCAACGCTCGGCGTGCTGCTCGGCCTGTGCGCCGCCGGCTGGATGGCGCGGCCGCTGCTCGGGCCCCGCCTTCCGCTGGCGGGATTGGCGCAGGCGAGCCTCGCCATCGTCGCGGGCGGCCTGATGCTGATCTCGGCGAACTATGCGTTGTCGGGCAAATGGACCTGGACACCCGGCGGCTACGGCGTCGCCTTCGGCCGCATGATGCAGGACGGCATCGTTGCGCGCTATCTCAACGACCGCTGTCCGCGCGAGCACTTCAAGCTCTGCCCGTATCGCAACGAGCTGCCGGCGAGCGCAGACGAGTTCCTGTGGGGCAAGAGCATGTTCAACACGCTCGGCCGCTTCGAAGGCATGAACGAGGAGATGGGCTACATCGTCGTGCATTCGCTCGCCGACTATCCGGCATGGCAGGCCGGCGCGGCGCTGCGGGCGATGGGCCAGCAATTGCTGCATGTCGCCACCGGCGAAGGCACCAATGGCTGGATCCCGCACACGCGCGGCATCATCGAGCGCTACATTCCCTCACAGGCCGCGCCGATGCGCGCGGCGCGGCAGCAGCATTGGGGTGTCAATTTCGACACCATCAACTGGCTGCACATCCCCGTCGCGCTGGCCTCGATGGCGGCGCTCCTCGGGCTGCTCGCGCATGCGCTCGCCAGGCGCCGGCTGGACGACCTGACGCTGCTGGCGGGAACGGTGACGCTGGCGCTGCTCGGCAACGCCTTCATCTGCGGCGTGATCTCAGGCCCGCACGACCGCTATGGCGCTCGGATGGTGTGGGTCGCGACCTTCGTGGTGCTGATAGCGCTGGCGCAACGTTTTGGGGACGATGTTAAGGAGCGATGAGATTGTAAGGCAGCGTTCTCTGAGCCTGGAGTCCGATCACAGCCATTAGAGGACACTGGCGAATGTCGGGCGGCTCGCTTGAACGTCCGCTTTTGACCCAAAGCCGGCTCCAGCGCTGCGCACAGCAGATCAGAACCGCGCTGCCACGGTCAGCCTCACAGCGCGCGGCTCCGCGGGATGAATGTGACGATCGGCGACACCGTCGATAGGCTCGCCCGGGAGCCGCGAAAGGTAGTAATATTCGATCTGGTTTGTCTGTGCGTTGAAGAGGTTGAGCACATCGAGCTGAACGCGCAAGCCATTGTCGAACCGGTAGCCCGCGCGCGCATTGAAGATGAGAGAAGCCAGGGATTTGACACTGTCGTCCTCGATCAGCGGTCTCGGTCCAAAATAGCGCGCCTTCAGCGCCCCGAACCAGCCGGTCTCGTGGCCGAAGGTGATTGCGGCGCTTCCCACCCAGGCAGGCGCGCCCGGAATGCGGTCGCCCGCAGGGTCGAAATCAGTGAAGCGCGCCTTGGTATAGGCGACGTCGAGATCGAAGGAGAGCCAGGGCAGCGGCCTATACTGGTTAACCCACTCGACGCCTACGCGGCGGCTAGGGCGGCTCGGCTCCGTCGTTCCGGCATCGCCGACGAACAGTAATTCGGAGTCGAAATCGAGAACGAAGAGCGCGACCGAACTGGAGAGACCCTCAATCGGCCTGGTGCGAACGCCGACCTCTGCGCCGCGTGACCGCACCAGAAGGGGCACGCGATCAAGCGGCGTCACCTTGTCGTTGGGATCGACCGTGATGGTGGCCCCCCTGATATCGTTGCTGTGCAGACCATAACCGGCGTTACCGTAGAGTTCTGTCTTGAACCATGGGCCGAGCACGATGCCCGCCTTCGGGCTCATCATCGACGCCTGTGCATTTCCAGAGTTTTCCGGTGTATCGCTCAGCACGCGTCCAGCGAAGAAATCCTCGCGGAGGCCAACCGTCGTGCGGAGCCAGTCAGTCCAGCGCGTGGTGGAGTCGGTCCAGATGCCGACATTGCCCTCGCGCACGCTATCCTCTCGCACCGTCGACAACCAGTTGCGCTGCTCGGTCTTGAAGAGGCCGACCCGGATGTCATCGTATCGGGTTTGCATGCCGATGCGGGTCTGTGTCTCGAAGCTGCCGAACCGCCAGTCAAATGCGTGTCGCGCGTCGAAGCCGCTGACCGTCCGCTGATCGAGCTGATTGAACTGGTCGCCATTGACGGGATTGTCCAGGAAGTACGTGAAATTGTTGTAGAGCTGCAAACTCGAGCGAATTGCGTAGGCGGTGATCTTGGTCTGGCCGTACTCGCTCGAATACGCAAAGTTGCCGGACAGGCTGAACCGGCTGGAGACGCCGCCATCGGTCGGATCGAGCGAGCCGAGACGGGTGATGATGCCCTGATCAATCGCACGCTGGGCGACCTGATCGGTGGAGTTCCAGCCGTTGGAATAGGCCATGCCGCTCAGGGTGAAGCCATCGGTCGCCGTGCCCTGGCTGTAGCGCAGCATGCCATTGATCTTGCGCACGTCGTCCGGCACGTCCCACGGGCCGTCGTACTTTGTCCCTTCGATAGCCGCCAGCAACGTGCCGTCACCGACAGCGGTGGAGCCTGCAGCGATGCCGCGACGATATCCGAAACTGCCAAAGCTCACTTCGGCAATGTTTTTCGGCAGCTTGTTGACATAGTCGATGCCGACGGCTCCGGCCGAACCAAAGTCGCCAACATCGGCGAAGTACGGCCCCTTGCGGACGTTCACCGACTGGATCAACTCGGGGATCAGGAAGTTGATGTCGGCATAGCCTTGTCCGTGGCCGTGGGTCGGCATGTTGACGGGCATGCCATCGACGGTGATGGCGAGGTCGGTGCCGTGGTCGAGATTGAAGCCGCGCAGGAAGTACTGATTGGCTTTGCCTTCTCCTGAATGCTGGGTGACGATCAGGCCGGGCACAATTTCCAGCGCCTCACCGGGCCGCGTGAAGGGCACCGCATTTACCTCGGCTCCGGTGAAGCGGATCGCGCTGGCGGCTGTGGGAAGCAGGCCGGTAGCATCATCGGAAGACGCAGGCGTCACCCCACTTGAACCCGCACTCGCTGCTTCCTGCTGCTGCTCGGGTCGAGCCACGTTTCTGGCGCGCTCGCCTCGATTTGGCAGAGGCTTCTGCCGGGCGGCGCGCCTTAGCGGTTTTGCATCGGTCGCGGTTACGGTGACTGGTGGGAGTTTGTCCGGCTGCTGCGCCGAACGCTCTTGCGCTTCAGCAGGAAGCACCAGAGCAGCAGATGAAGTCGTGGCGAAAAATATCCGCAACCAAACCCTGCGCACCGATACGTCCCCGAACGATCATAGTCGCAGTCAACGCAAACTGCATTTCAACCCGGCGCCGCACGCTAACAGCACAAGTATGATCATTCAATAGATTTGTCATACCAAGGACGTCATGTCCTGAAAACAGCATGGTAGTCCAAAGGGTTAGCGTGAACGCGATGTCGGCTTGTGGCTCTCGCCGACATTCTTGTCCGCTTCGAGCTGACGTCCGATAACCGCCCCTATCAGACCTCAGAGAAACGTGAAGGCGCGGCCTACGTTCAACTCGCGCACTCGCGCAGCAGGTTTGTGATCTTCTCATCGAGAGCACGGGCGACGGCAAGGGCCTCGGAGCTGCCGTAGCCCAGCAGACAACTCTCCATTTTGTCATAGGAGACGTGAACACCATCGGGACGCTCGTCGATGAGGACTGTGACTGGCGCGTAAGATCCGGCGTCGGGCACGTGCTTGACCATTTCCTTCATGATGAGTGGATTGCCGACCACAAGCCGGATGATCTTCGGCGTCCTGGATCCGGATTCGCGACGCAGAATGTCGCCCAGGTCGAATTGCGCGAAGAGCATGAGGTCCGTCCGGCCGAGACCACGTTCTACAACGCGCGCCAAATCCTCGAAGGAACTTGTCGCCCTCGTCTCCTTGAAAAATTGGACAATGTCAGGCTGACCGACCGCGGACTTGAAGGCAGCCACAACAGCGTCGAATGGTTTCGAGCTCGTGAGGCTGAATCGTTCCACCTCGACTTTGGCGATTGTCATTTGGTCCTCTAACAACTCATTGGTTTGACGCGTCCGATGGAGTCGGAACTCGCCGGATTCATGCAGTCGCGGGCTGCGCTTCCAGGAAGGTCCGGACATGGCTGACGAACGTCTCGTGGTGCTGAAACAGCGCGCCGTGGCCTGAATCGGGATACAGGATCAACTGAGCGTTGCTGAGCTCCTTGAACATCGTGTGGGCATTGTTCGCAGGCAGCATGGTGTCGTGGCTGCCGCTGACCACGAGTGTGGGCTGACCGATGGCGCGCAGAATGGCGTGCCCGGGATCAGGTGTGGCACACCAGCCGATCAACGCCTTGGCCTGCGGATCGGTGACTGCGCGACCGTTATCGGTGTCCCGATCGTCCTTACGCACCTTCGTCCTTTGGAGGAAGGCCAGGCCTGAGGACCGGCTCGCAGGAGAATTGGTGAAGAACAGCGGCAGGCGGGGGTCCGGCGCGT
This sequence comes from Bradyrhizobium sp. 1(2017), assembly GCF_011602485.2. Taxonomy (NCBI): domain Bacteria; kingdom Pseudomonadati; phylum Pseudomonadota; class Alphaproteobacteria; order Hyphomicrobiales; family Nitrobacteraceae; genus Bradyrhizobium; species Bradyrhizobium sp. 1(2017). The sequence goes on from NZ_CP050022.2 coordinate 5,176,723, forward strand.
CGGTTTGGGAAAACGCCTGCTGCAGAACCGCCAACAGGTGCTCCTCTCCGCCTTTCGGTGCGGTACCGACCAGTATGAGCTTGCGGACAAGCTGTCCCTGCTCGGCGGCGATCTGCTGAGCGACGCACCCGCCGAGAGAAAAGCCCAGCAGGTCGACTTCAGAAAAGCCGAGTAGATGGATGAAGGCGACGGCATCTCGCGCCATCGCTTCAACATTGTCGGGCGTTTGGCCGGTCGAGCGGCCGACCCCCGCATTATCGAAAGCGAACACCGGGCGATCAGCGGCCAGAGCGTTGACGACGGCGGGATCCCAAGCGTCGATATTGCCAGAGAAGTGCTGCAGAAGAATCAGCGGTGTTCCGTCTGCCGGGCCGAGACTGCGATAGGCAAAGCGGATCCCGTTGCCTTCGACATAAAGGGTTGGCGCCGTTTCGAGTGTGGTGGCGTCCTGGCTCGCGATGTCGCGATGAGTCATGTCATCCTCTGGATTGGCATAAGAAATCAAGTGTGCGAGGCGCTATGGCGCAATGCCGGAGGCTTCCGCCAGGTGGCGCTCACACCTCCGCGGCTTGCCGGGTTTCGCCATTGCGGTCTGAGCGTTCTGCTTTCCACGAGCGAGGTAATGCGCTCCCGACGCGGAAGCGCCGGGAGCGGTACCGTCATTTCGCGAGCGCTGCCTTTTCGATGACTTCAGCGACTTGCTTGGCATGGACAACGAGCGAGGCATGGCTGCCGGCGACTTCCGTCTTCTGAGCCTTGATCCTGGCTGCGAACGACTTCTGGGCCTCGGGCGCGAGGACTTTGTCCTTCGTGCTGACGACATAGAACGTCGGCTTGTCATGCCAGGCCGCAATGGTGACGGGGGCTTCAAACGCAACGTGGTGCAACGGAAGCTGCGAGTTGGCGAGGTGCTGGGCGATTTCCGGAGGAAGGTCAGCCGCGACGGCCGAAGGAAACACTTTGGGGTCGATGTACAAATTGCCTTTCGCGTCCGGATGGATCGCGCTGCCACCTTCGGTCGGGGGACCGGCCTTTGCCAGCGATGCCAGTGATTCACCGACGTCCGGCGCAAAGGCGGAAACATAGACCAGTGCCGAAACCTTGGGATCGTTGCCGGCTTGCGTAATCACCACGCCGCCCCAGGAATGGCCGACCAGAACTGTCCTGCCGTCCTGCTTCGCAAGCGCCTGTTTGGTGGCATCAACGTCGGCGGCGAGCGAAGTGAGCGGATTTTCCACGAGTGTGACGTTGTAGCCTTTCTTCGTGAGAATATCGGCGACAGGCTGCCAACTCGTCTGGTCCACGAAAGCGCCGTGGACGAGTACGATATTGTGGGCTGCTCCCTTGGGCAGTTCGGCGGAATGGGCGGAGCCAACCAATGTCGATCCGGCCAGAATCACAGTGGCAGCTGAGAAAAGGATATTTCGCATCGCTTGTTCCTGTAGGCATGTCGGACGAACAAAGTCCGGGGGAATGGACAGGCGTTTCCGGTGAGATCGCGGTTCTTCCATCTGCCGTCGGCGAAATGGTCGCCGCTCGTAACGTCGGCCCGCCGTGCCATGACCTATTCCGCAAGCCTCCCGGACGATAGGGCTCAATCGTCCGGATGTTGTGTCGTATCGTCCACAGGTCTAGTCTCGGCGGCATGGATATGCTCGCCCAATTGCTCGACCGCGTTCGTCTCGGCGGGACGCTGCTCTTTCACTTCGAGCTCGGCCATCCCTGGCATCTTGAGTTGCCGGCGCGCCCCTACGCGCTGTTTCACTATATCAGCCGAGGATCGGCGACCCTTGCGCTCGAACAACGACAAGACATGCAGTTAACCGAGGGCGATCTTGTCGTGATCACGCGCGGTGAGCCCCATGTGTTTTATTCGGATCGCCGGGCCAAGCCTTTACGGATCATAGATATCGATCGGGCGTCGTCGCGGTTTGGCGTCATTCGTCACGGCAGCCGTGCAAAGCCGCACGCGACGATGATCTGCGGCAATTTCACGATATCGCGGCCGCTCTTTGGCAACGTGCTCGAGCTGCTACCGCCGGTACTCCTGCTGAAGCCGACAACGGACGGTGGTTGGCTTGAAGCGATCCTGCGTCGCATGGTCAGCGAATCTGCGCTCGAGCGTCCCGGCCAGCGCGTTGCGCTCTCGCGACTGACGGAGGTGCTCTTTGTCGAAGTCCTGCGAAGCTGGATTTCGTCTCTCAGTCCCGGACAAGGCGGCTGGCTCGGAGCCATTTCTGACCCGCATATCGGACCGGCGCTCAAGCTCATTCACGAAAGCCCGGAGCGTCCCTGGACCCTGAGCGATCTCGGCCGCCGCGTCGGGCTTGGTCGCTCGGCATTTTCGGCACGCTTCACCAAACTCGTCGGCCAATCCGTGCAACGCTATGTGATCGAACGCCGGATGGCGGAAGCGGCGTTCCTGCTCGAAACAAGCGATGAGCCCATCGCACGGATTGCCAGCCGGGTCGGTTACGAGACAGCAGCGGCATTTTCGAAGCTGTTTCACCGGCACAACGGAGAGTCGCCAGGCCGTTACCGGGCCGCTCGACGCGCCGACGGAACCCATGCGCAGTTGGACGGATCGGAAATGCAAGTATCCGATTGACCTCGATCATGCGGTCGTCTTGGTGCCGTCACCGTGGCTGACAACGTCCTTGCCTCAGCCAACGTCGCCTCACCCGCGGCGTGACAGAAAATCCAGCACGCCGGTCTTGTAGACCTTGTCGCCGACCGCGCGCATGTGGTCGCGGCCGGGGATGTCGAGCACCTGCGCGCCCGGGATGATCGCGCCGAGCGCGCTGGCAGAACCCGCGACGTCGTCGCTGGTGCCGACCGCGATCAGCACCGGCACTTCGATGCGCGCGGCCTGCTGCCTGGTCATGAGGTCGCGCGTGCCGCGCAGGCAGGCGGCGAGCGCGCGATGGTCGGAGCGGGTCTGGTCCGCGAAGGCGCGAAAGGTGCGGCCCATGGGATCGGTGACATCGTCCAGCGAGGGCGCCTCCAGCGCCTTCGCGACGTTCTCGCCGGGGCCGGTGCCCTCGATCAGCCCGCCGATGCCGATGCCGCCGAGGATCGCCGAGCGCAGGCGCTGCGGCTCGTTGAGCGCGAGCCAAGCCGTCATCCGTCCGCCCATCGAATAGCCCATGATGTCGGCCTGCGGGATCGCGAGATGATCCATCAGCGCGAGCACGTCGCCGGCCATGACAGGGATCGAGTACTGCGCGGGCTCGTAGAGTTTCGCACTCTCGCCATGACCGCGATTGTCGAGCGCGATGACACGGCGGCCGTTCTTGCGCAGCTCCGAGACCCAGGTCGGATAGACCCAGTTCACGTTCTTGCTGGAGGCAAAGCCGTGCACGAGAATGATCGGGTCGCCCTCGCCTTCGTCGAGATAGGCAATTTCAACGGCGCCGTTGTGGAAGCTCGGCATCATCAGTTCCGTGAGGTCTTGAGGGGAAAAAGTCGATCTTAGAGCAGGATCCGGAAAAGTGTGCAGCGGTTTTTCCGCACGAGAAACGCGCAACGCGTTTGCGCGGAGATCGTGCTCAAACAATGGCCTGCAGCGCGCTTCTCTGGATTACCCCGAGTTTATCGCGCTTTAGGCCCTGACGGCAGCATCCGCCAGAGCGGCCTCGGCGGCGATTTGCGCCCGGCGGAGCCGCCGCGCACGTCTGCGATCGCACCAGGCCTGGGTCAGGCGCTCGGTGGTGGCCTTGATCGACGACAACAGGCCGAACAGCGTCAGTGCCGCGCCAAACAGCCAGAGCGTCAAATTGAATGCGCCGGTCGCAAGCAGCAGCGCGCCGCGGCCAAGCAGTTTCATGATGGCGCGCGTCTTGCCGCCATGGGCTTCCGCAAGCCGCGCCGCGCGCGCGACGTCCTTCGGACCGTCGGCGATGCGCAACGTGTCCATCGCTCCCCGCGTGCCGGTCTTTCCGGCAACGCGTGTCACGTCCTTGCCGAGCCGAACCAGCGCGCCGGCCTTCTCGGCCCGGAACGCGGCCTTGATCGCGCTCATGGTCTCGCCCGGCCGCAGCACCGAACCCCTGGCGACCGCGTTCTGGAGCATCGGCGTGTCGACGACCTCACGCGCGGAACGGCCGGCCCATGCGGCAAGCCCCTCGCCGAGCCGTCCCACCTTGCGCGCGTCCTTCACCAGCGACAGCCCGGCGCGCACCGGCGCGGCACCGCCAACGGACACGTAGGTTGCCGCGGTCACCGCAAGGCCCGCCGCCGCAAGTCCCAGCACGAGGCGGTCGGTGTCCTCGCCCATGGCGAGGTGCTTGCCCTCGCGGACGACGTCCCTGATGTCGCCGAACACGAAGAGATCGCCGGCCACGGTTCCCGACAAGCTCGCGACGTCGTCGGCATTGCCGGTGACGAGGCCGGTGGCAAATCGCTTGGCGAAATGGGAGGTGGAACCCTCGACCTTGACCGCATCGCTGACGCGGCTGATGAGATCGTCCGGCAACGCGATGTTGCGGTCACGCGCGAGCGCGACGAAACTGTCGGCGAGGTCGGCGTCCCCGGCGGCGAGCGCGGCCTCGATGTTGTCCTGAACCAGGCGATCGTTCTGCCGCAACAGCGCATCGAGCTTGAGTTCGGAGAGCACGGCCGGATCGTCCTGAGCGGCGAGGATCGCGCCGGCCTCGCGGGCGTGCGGTGCTACCTGCGCGAGCATGAAGCTGCATGCCGCGACACCGGCCAACGCTGTGCTGATTCGCAGCCATTTCATGCGGAAAACCTGGAGGGTCCTGAAAGCGTTGACGCCTGACGATTCGGTCTTTGGTCGCAATTGCGCTCGCCCACAGACATAGTATGCCAAAATTGCGACACAACGTCCCCGACGAAAGAAGGGCTTCTCTCAGGCCGCAAGATTGTGTCGAATTTGCATGAGCAAATGAGCATGGGGCAATTGCGGAGCTTTCGGTTCCGCTGGACTAGCAATCATCCACACCCGCCAGTATGGTCCGCGGCGCCTTACTAAAGCCGCGTCAGTTGTGATTGTATCTGCCGCCATTGCCACTCCAGGATGAGTTACGATGTCCGACCATGTCGTCCCGCACTTCCATAACGATGCCGGTGTCCCCGTCATCGAGATCGGCTCGCAAGAGTTCATGTGCGTGGGCGCCAACCCTCCCTTCGATCATCCGCACGTCTTCCTCGACCTCGGCAACGACAACGAGATCATCTGCCCCTACTGCTCGACGCTGTACCGTTTCGCGGCCGATCTGAAGGCGGGCGAAGCGCGCCCGCCGGAATGCGTGCTGAAGGACAAGGTGGCCTGACCGGTCCCATCGGTCAGGGGTGGCGCTCTCCCGAACGATTGTCATCGCCGGTGCCGGCATCGGTGGACTGACGGCCGCGCTGGCCCTCGCGGCCCGCGGCTTTCGCATCGTCGTGCTGGAAAAGGCCGAGCGCCTCGAGGACGTCGGCGCCGGCCTGCAACTCTCCCCCAATGCCAGCCGCGTGCTCGTCGAGCTCGGCCTTGCCGAACGCCTCAACGAGCGCGCCGTGACGCCGGAGGCGGTCTCGATCATGAGCGCCAGGGCCGGTGGCGAGCTGCTGCGCATGCCGCTCGGTGAAGCCGCATCCTCGCGCGCCGGCGCGCCCTATTGGGTGGTGCACCGCGCCGATCTGCAATCGGCGCTCGCCGGCGCCGTCTCCGACCATCCCGACATCGACCTGAAGCTGGGTGCGACCTTCGAGGACGTCGCGCCTCACGCCAAGGGGCTGACGGTGGTCCATCGCAGCGGCACGATCCGCCGCAGCGATCTGGCGAGCGCGTTGATCGGTGCCGACGGCATCTGGTCGACGGTCCGCCAGCATCTCTTCCCCGAAGTGCAGCCGCGCTTCTCTGGCCTGATCGCCTGGCGCGGCACGCTCGATGCCACGCAACTGCCGAAGGATTACACCGCGCGCCGGGTCCAGCTCTGGATGGGGCGGAACGCCCATCTGGTGGCCTATCCGATCGCGGGCGGACGCCAGATCAACGTGGTCGCGGTGCTGCCCGGCACCTGGAACAGGCCGGGCTGGAGCACGCCCGGCGATCCCTGCGAGGTCATGGGTGCCTTCGCCGCCCCGCACTGGCCCTCGTCGGCGCGGATGATGCTCGCCGCGGTCGACAGCTGGCGGAAATGGGCGCTGTTCGGCGTGCCCGATAGCTGCCCATGGAGCAAGGGGCCGGTCGGGCTGCTCGGCGATGCCGTGCACGCCATGCTGCCGTTCGCGGCGCAGGGCGCAGGCATGGCGATCGAGGATGCCGCCGTGCTCGCCCGGCATTTGAGCGTCGAGGCGGCCGAGAGCGCCGCGGACATCACGGCCGCGCTGACGCAATATGGCCGTGCACGCCAGGCGCGCGTGCGGCGGGTGCAGCGGACGGCGCGGCAGCAGGGCCGCATCTATCATCTCAACGGGCCGCTCGCGATCGCGCGCGATCTTGCCATCCGCGCGCTCGGCCCGGACCGCATGCTGGCGCGGCAGGACTGGATCTACAATTGGCGGCCGTGAAGCGTGCGCCGTTGGCGCGGCTCAGCGCACGGCGCTGCCGGATCTCGGGGCCGGCTTGATCACCGGCGGCTGCGGAGCTGACGCCGGCGGCGCGGCGTTCGGCGGCGTTTCCCGGCACCTGTTGCGGCGCCAGGCGTCCTCGACGAGTTGCGACTGGCCCCGCAACGCGATGTAGTCGTTGCGATAGGCGAGCTCGGACACGACCGCCCCACCGGCGCCGGTCTCTGCCTTGTCCATCAGTCTCTGCAAATCGGCCGTGCGGACGGCGAGCGACTTGCGCTCCGTCTCGAGCTGCTTGCAGTCGTACAATTCGTATCTGCCGGGATCGGCAAAAGCCGGCGCGATCGTCTCGCTCATGCCGGCGCAGCCGGACAGCGCGACGCCCACCGCAAGCGGCGCCAGCAGCGCGCCGAAGCCGCGCAGGAAACATGAATACGAAGCAGCCATGCCGGATGAATAGTCCCCGTGGATTGAGAATGCCTAAAGCAACAACACTTGTCCGGATTGAGGCTTTGCCTTGTGCGCCCGGCTCGCTTAAGGAAGAACCACCCATCCGGCCCGCAAACGCGCCAATTCCAGACGGCCGGCTAGGACTTAAGTGATTGATCTCGTTGGATCAAGCGGGCATGGCGGAATTGGTAGACGCAAGGGACTTAAAATCCCTCGGCGCGCAAGCGCTGTGCCGGTTCGACCCCGGCTGCCCGCACCAGCAGAGTTGATCGGGCGACCAGCCTTTACTCGGCTTTAGGCCGTCCTCCCCTAAAGCGAACGAGTCTGCCGGCTATCGATGCAGACCCAAGAACTTCCAGCCCCAGGGACATGCAGGGCCTGGACCTGGTGGCTGCGATGGTGAGAGCCCCGATGGACGCGCGCGAGAATTGGTCCGGGTCCGGGATTGGCGGAGCGGCCGCCGCATTCGGACGTCGCCCGCACGGGTTCGAGGTCTACGTCTTCCTCATCGCTTTCCTCGGCGTGTTCTATCTGTCGAACGGTCCGCTCCTGCTCGGCCATTATGACCTCGGCTGGCACATCGCCGCCGGAGATTTGATCAGGCAGCGGGGCGAGGTGCCGTTTCAGGATCCCTGGGCATTCACCCTCGGTGACAAGCGCTGGTACAACCTGTCGTGGCTGTGGGACGTGGTGGCCAGCGTGCTGTACCAGCACACGGGATTTGCCGGCATCGTCCTCATGGTCGTCGCCTCCGGCGCGATCATCGCCGGCTACCTCGCCTTCTGCGCCCTGAGCAGCGGCGCTTCGCCGCTCGCGGTCTCGATCGCGGTGTTCGCCGCATGCCTGCTCTATCCCTGCTACGAAGCCTCGCCGAACATGTATCTGGCGGCGTCGCCGAACATCGCGACTATGCTGTTCGCGGTCATCTTCTACGCCGAATGCCTGCGGCGGGGCCGCTGGTTCCTGCTGCCGATGTTGATGGTGCTGTGGGTCAACCTGCATGGCGGGTTCATGCTGGCCTTTCCCATCATCGGCGCCTTCTGCGGCATCGCCCTGCTCCGGCGGGACTGGACGAGCTTTCGGAATTACGCTCTTGCCGGCGCCGGGTGCTTCGTCGCGATCTTCGTCAATCCGCTGGGATGGCATGTCTATGACGGCGTGACGGCGACGCTCGGCCATTTCGTCCAGGCCGACATCGGCGAATGGCGCTCCTATTGGCAGAACATGGTGATGCCGGGGAGCATTCCCGGCATCGTCTACGCCTTGAGCTTCGTCGTGCTGGAGCTGCGCTATCGATCTTCGACGCGCGTTCCCCTGGAGACGCGCGTGCTGGCGTGGCTGTTCCTGGGCCTCGGTCTCTATCAGTTCAGGTACGCCGCGTTCTTCTTCATCTTCTCGAGCGTCCCGATGGCGCTCCACATCGACCGGCTGTTGCCGGAACGCCTTGCAGGGTTCGACGTCCAGCGCGCGATGCTGGCGGCCGGAATCGTCGGCGTGCTGCTGCTGCCGCTCACCTTCATCCAGGTGAGACCGGCGCTGGCATTGCCGGACATGCTCTCGGAGGAGGATGCCAATTATCTCAAGGCGCATGCCTCGCACGCGCACCTGCTCAACCACTGGAACATCGGCGGGCTGCTGATCTTCCGGACGCAGGGATCGGTGCCGGTGTTCGTGGACGGCCGCGCCGCGACCGCCTATCCGGACGATCTGCTGCACGACTATCTCAAGCTGGTCCGGTGGGAGATCGACGCAGCGACCTGGGACAAGGTGATCAGCAAATACAAGATCGATGCGGTGCTCTGGGTCCGAGGGCACGAGCAGCTGCGGCACTTCCTCGTCGGCGAGAGAGGCTGGAAGGAGGACTATACCGGGGCCTATGTCAGCCTCTACACCCGGCCACAGGCCGCGCCCTGATAGGCCCGCGCGGGACCACCTCTTCCGAAGCCTGACGCGGCAGCATGAGCCAGAAGCAGATCAGCGCGATCGTGAGCTGGCCGAACCCGCCCATGAACGCGATGCCCATGACCGACGCCAGGGTCGGGATGGCGACGCCGATCGTCAACACCGCCGCCATTGTCGCCGCAGGCAGGCTGGCGATGAGAACGGCGGCGTAGAGCGCGACCTCGAAGAAGGCATATTCCTTCACTCTGGGCGCGCAGAGATAGAGCGCGTACATCGTGAGCACGGTGATGCGCATCGCGGCGTCAGGATGATTCATCAGCCAGTCGTCGAGCGCCCGCAGCGGCGCGGCCTTGCCGAAAAAGCGCTGCGCGCCGACCGTGCGCCACACCGCGATGGCGAGCGGCGCCAGCACCAGGGCGATCGCGATCAAGCCATAGAGCACGGCGACGATCGGCTTGCTGCCGGCGAGCCCGACACGATCGGCAAGCGTGAGCGAAAGGAAGAGCAGCGAGGGGTTGACCTCGTTGCCCGGCGCATGCTGTCCGGGGATCTGGCCGAAGATCGCGCTCAGCCAGCTCTTCGACAGCTCCGGATAGAACACAAGCGAGACCAGGATCGGCAGCGCGAACATGGCGGCCGCCACCGCGATCAGGAGAAGCTTGCGACGGCGCGGCTGCGGCAGGAAGTAGAGCGCGGCGAGGACCGGAAAGAACACCAGCTTGAACGAGGTAACGAGGCCGAGCACGGCCGCACCGGCAAGCTGCGGCGCTAGGCTTGCCGATTGCGCGGGACGCAGCAGCAGGGCCAGCGAAGCGGCGGTCAACAGGCCGCTCAGGATCGCGAAATTCCCGGTCGCCATGATCCATTCGAAGCCGAGCAAGCCGCCCAGCGCGAACACCACCCGCAACGCGACATCCTGCAAGCCCGAACGACCGAGACCGGGCAGCAGCAGCGCACAGAGCAGCGCCAGGACGAGATAGATCGGCTTGTAATGCGCAACCAGAAAGCCGCCGGCACAGAGCGGCCGGAACGCATCGAGGGTGACGGGAAGATAGGGGTAGGACAGCTTGGTGTCCTTCAGGTTCTTGACGAAGTAGGGATCGAGCCCCTCGCTATGCGCATCCACGGCCGCGCAGTTCACGCGCGCGTCCCAGCCGAACGTCTCGTCCATGCCAAGGTCGATCGCGACGGCGGTGGCGACCAGGATGGCCAGAGCCAGGATGAGGCGGGTCATCCAGCTTTTTCCCGAAGCAGCAGCGGCCATGCTCCGCCCCTCTCCGGCATCCGCGGATGCGGCGACATCGGTCATGATTGCGCGCCTTTCAGCTCGAGGCGGTTCGGCTGGTCGCGAAAATCGAGCAACAGGATCCAGAAGCAAATCAGCGACACGAAGAGGAGAATGAAGCTCCCCTCGAGCGGGGTCCCCACCAGCGAGATCAGCGCCGGCGCGAGCAGGCCGACGGAAAGACAGACGGCGAGCGCGATGGCCGGAAGGTCGACGACGAGGATGGCGGCATAAAGCGCGAGCTCGAAGAAGGCATATTCCTTCAGACGCGGCGAGCTGAGATAGAGCGCGAACATGGCCAGCACCGTGACGCGCATGGCCGTGCGGGGATGCTCCATCAGCCAGCAGTCCAGCCGCATCAGAAGCGATCCCCCTTCCCGCGCGGGCCGGCTTGCGGCCACTCGCACAACGGACAGGGCGAACGGCACCAGCACGAGCACGAGTGCCGCGACCGCATAGGTCGCAAACAGCGCCGGCTTGCTGTCGCCGAGCCCGGCATGGACCATGAGGTCGCGTGCCAGCAGCAGCAGCGATGGATTGATCTCGACGAGGTCGACGGCGTGCTGGTTCGGGATCTGCCCCGCAATCGCAAGCAGCCAGCTCGCGAACAGATCGGGATACAGCAGCCGCGACATCAGGACCGGCAAGGCGAAGCCGACCGCCGCCACGGCGATCAGCGCCAGCTTGCGCCAGCGCGGCAGCGGCAGGAAGTAGAGCGCCGCCAGCACGGGGCAGAACACCAGCTTGAACGAGGTCACGAGGCCGAACAGCGCAGCGCCGGCAAGACGCCAGGAAAAGCTCGCATCGTCTCCAGGGGAGACCGGACGAAGCAGCAGCGACAACGCGATCGCGGTCACGAGGCCGCTCAGGATCGCGAAATTTCCCGACGCCTGCACCCATTCGAAACCGACGAACGCGCCGAGCGCGCAGAGCACCCTCAGCGCAATGTCGCGCGCGCTCGGGCCGGTTCGGCCGAGCCCTGGCAAGAGCAGGCCGCAGAGCACGGCGACGACGAGAAAGATGCTTCTGTAGTGATCGACCAGAAATCCGCCCGCGCACAGGGGGCGGAACACGTCCAGCGTCACCGGCAGATAGGGATAAGAGAGTCTGGTGCCCTTCAGGTTCTTGACGAAATAGGGATCGAGTCCCTCGGCATGTGCATCGACCGCCGCGCAATTGACCCGGACGTCCCAGCCATATTTCACGTCGAGCCTGGCGTCGTTGACGAGGTTGCCGAGCACCAGCAGCGCCGTCAGCGCGATCAGGCAGACGAGCCAGATGTTCCGCCGGCCCGCCGTGCCGGCTGCGGGCTCCAACCATCGTGCTGTACCGGACATGTCGGACACAGGCGGATACCTTGCTTGGCTTGGGTTTCGCTCGGCGCCGCTGCGGCAGCGGAGCCCATCTCAGCCGCACTGTGGGGAGGATGGGTTTCGGTTTCATCCTGCCGGACCGACCGGCTGCGCCGGGGCGCGATCTTTAGGAAGGGATGGTGAATCGCTGGTTTCCGGCCAGTGGGGATTGCACGATCCCTGAGACCCCGGCCGGCAGGAAAAGGGGTTCCTCACCAATTCTTGTTCGTCCCGGGCCTGCCTGACAGCCATCCCGAAACATGGGTTGTGCAACGCAGCATAGACTTGGATAAAGCCTCCGCATTTCAGAGGTGAGCTGCTTGTCCGACGTCAATGCCGACGATTGGGTGTCCTCCGGGCACCGTCCCATGGGTTTTCCAGAATTTGTTATCGTGATCGCGTCCATCATGGCGCTGAATCCGCTTGCGATGGACATGATGCTGCCGGCGCTGCCCAACATCGGCACCGCCTTCAATATTCCGGTCGCCAACCATCTCCAGCTGGTGCTGTCGACCTTCTTGGTCGGCTTCGGCGCAGGCCAGTTCGTCATGGGCCCGTTGTCGGACCGCTACGGCCGCCGTCCGGTGCTGCTCGGCGGCATGGCGGTGTACGCGGTAGCGAGCGTGCTGGCGGTCGCGGCGCCTTCGTTCGAGACGCTGCTGCTGGCGCGCGCGCTGCAAGGGCTCGGCACCGCGGCGACACGCGTGATTGCGACCTCGATCGTGCGCGACTGCTATGTCGGCCGCCGCATGGCGAGCGTGATGTCGCTCGCGATGATGGTGTTCATCGCCGTGCCCGTGATCGCCCCCTCGTTCGGACAGGCGGTGCTGCTGGTGACCGCGTGGCGCGGCATCTTCGTCGTGCTGATGCTTTACGGCCTGCTCGCGCTCGCATGGTGCGTGCTGCGGCTGCCTGAAACCCTGCCCGAATCCGAGCGCAGATCGCTGGCACCGGCCGCGGTGCTGTCGGCCTTCCGGCAGACCGTGACCAATCGCCAGACGATCGGTTATGCCACGGCTGCCGGCAGCGTCATCGGCGCGCTGTTCGCGTACGTCTTCTGCGCCCAGCAGGTCTTCACCGGCATCTATCATCTCGGCCATTACTTCCCGCTCGCCTTCGCGGCGATCGCGGCCGGCACCGCCATCGCCGGCTTCCTCAATGCAAGGCTGGTCGGACGGCTCGGCATGCGCGTGATCTCGCACGGGGCGCTGGCGCTCTACACTGCGGTCGCCGGCGTGATGCTGCTGACCGAAATCCTCGGCGTGCTGCCGCTGTCCCTGTTCATGGTGCTGTCTGCGCTGATGATGTTCTCGTTCGGCATGATGGTCGCCAACTTCACCGCGCTCGCCATGGAGCCGCAGGGCCGCATCGCCGGCACCGCCTCCTCGCTCTACGGCTCGATCACGACGCTGATCGGGATCGTGGTCGGCATGGCGATCGGCCAGAGCTTCGACGGCACGCTGCTGCCGTTCTCGGTCGGATTCTTCCTGTCGACGATCGCCGCGCTCGCGATCGTGCTGGTGGTGGAAAAGGGGCGGCTATTCAGGCCGCATCATCGTCCCATCGGCTAAAGCGCGATGAGATCGGGATGAAATCGTCATCGCGCTCGAGCTTATTGTTTGAGCATGATGATTTCGGCAAACAGCCGCGCACTTTTTCGGACCGTGTTCCAGGAACCTCTCGCCCCTGTTGATGTTGTACTGCAGCAATTCAGAGGATTGGCGAGATGGAACAAGACAATAGACCGGATCAGCCCGCGTGGGAGGTCGAACGGCCAGCTTCAGCGCAACGTTCGTCCGGTGAGCGGCCGGACACCAGCCTGCCATTCGCGAGCGAAGGGCTCGAGCAGTTGCGCGACAGCCACTGCTAGGCCAGGTCGACCAGAGACGGCTTCATAAAAAACGGCGCCGCGGTGAACTCGCGGCGCCGTTCGTTTTTCACACGCAGGCGTTCCGCCTACTCCGTCTTGTCCATGTTCCAGAACACGGGCGTCGCGGGACCGTCGAGCACGCCGCTCAACGATGTGCGCCAGCCGCTCGGTCCGAGATACTGCCCCAGCGGAATGTAGATCACTTGCTCATAGGCTTGCTTCTGGATGTCGGCGGCGATCTTCTTCTGCTCGTCGATCGAGGACGCGCGGACGAAGGCATCCTTGAGCTGCTCGATCTTGGCGTCTTCCGCCCAGCCGAACCAACCCTTCTTGCCCTGGCCGCCGATCGAGAGATTGGCGATCGGGTTGGAGACGTCGGCCGCGACCCAGTTGGTGAAGAACATGTTCCAGCCGCCTTCCTTCGGCGGCTTCTGGCTGGCACGGCGGCTCACCACCGTCTGCCAATCGGTCGCCTGCAGGTCGACCTTGAAGCCGGCCTCGCGCAGCAGCTGGGCCGCAACGATCGGCTGCGCCTTGAGTGTCGTGACGTCGCCCGGCGCCATGATGACGATGGGTGTTCCGTCGTAACCGGACTCGGCAAGCGCCTTCTTGGCTTGCGCCATGCCATTGCCCTTGACCAGGGTTTCGGCGCCGACGTCAGTCTCGAGCGGCGTATCGCACACGAAGAAGGCGCCGCAGATCTTCTGATATTTGGCATTGCCGACCAGCGCGTCGAGAACGTCCTTCTGGTTCATGGCCAGGAAGGCAGCACGGCGCACCTTGACGTTGTCAAACGGCGGATGAAGGAAGTTCATCCGGCCTAGCGTCTGGAAGCCGAACTTGTTCAAGACCTCGATCTTGATCTCTTTGTTCGGCTCCAGCACCGGCAGCATGTCGTAAGGCAAGTTTTCCATGAAGTCGATGTCGCCCGACTGCAACGCGTTCACCGCGGTCTGCGAGTCCGGCATGGTGATCCACTCGACGCGATCGACCTTCACGACCTTGCCGCCCGAGGTCCAGCTCGCGGGCTCCTTGCGCGGCACGTAGTCGGTGTTCTTGACGTAGACCGCCTTCACGCCCGGCTGGAATTCCGACGCCACGAACTTGAAGGGACCCGAGCCGATCTGCTCCGGAATCTGCTTGTCCGGCGGCGTCTCAGCGAGGCGCTTGGGCATCATGAAGGCGACGCGCGAAGATGGTTTTCCGATGGAGTCCAGCACGAGGCCGTAGGGCTCCTTCAGCTTCAGCGTGATGGTCTTGGGGTCGGTCGCCTCGATGCTCGCGGTGAAGTCCATGAGCTTCTGGCCCATGCCGTCGACAGCGGCCCAGCGCTTGAGCGAAGCGACGCAGTCTTCCGCCGTCACCGGCGCACCGTCGTGCCACTTCAGGCCGTCGCGCAGCGTGAAGGTGTAGGTGAGCTTGTCATCGGAGATCTTCCAGTCCGCCATCTGCGGCTGGATCTTGAAGTTGGAATCGGTGGCGACCAGCGTGTCGTAGACCATGTAGCCATGGTCACGCGTGATGTAGGCCGTGGTGAAGATCGGATCGATGATGCGCAGGTCCGAATGCAGCACCGCCGTGATGGTCTTGCCGGCGGCAAACACCGGCGAGGCCATCGCTGCGGACAGCGCGACGACCGACAGCGCAAGTTTGGAGGCGAACGCGCGAGGCCTCCGGCGCAAGAAGTTGAACATGGAAAGTTTCTCCTGACGTGAAACTGTTCAAAGGCAGATTATTGGTTGAGCATCCGGTTCGTTCTTTGGGCGAACTAACCCCATGCAATGCCTTTATCTTTCGAGACTTGCAGACAGTGCTGAGCGCGTCAATCCGGTTTCGCTGCAAGCCCTCGCGGCGTGCGCACGGGCTCCACAAGGATCGGTTTAGCTCTACAACTCTCTCCGCTCGTCCTGCCCCGCGCTGATGCAATGCGCGTTCCATCTTTCGAAGCTTGAGAGACATTGAGATGAATCCAGCTAATCTTCCTTTCGATTCCGAGGCCATGCTCCAGGGCCTGCGCAGCTGGGTGGAATGCGAGAGCCCCACCTGGGATGCGGATGCCGTGAACCGCATGCTCGATATCGCAGCGCGGGATATGGCCATCATGGGTGCGACGATCGAGCGCATCGCCGGCCGCGAGGGCTTCGGCGGCGTGATCCGCGCGCGCTTTCCCCATCCGAAACAGGGGGAGCCGGGCATCCTGATCGCCGGACACATGGATACCGTCCACCCGGTCGGCACCATCGAGAAGCTGAAATGGCGGCGCGAGGGCAACAAATGCTACGGCCCCGGCATCTACGACATGAAGGGCGGCAATTATCTGTCGCTGGAAGCGATCCGGCAGCTGACGCGCGCCGCCTTCACCACGCCGCTGCCGATCACCGTGCTGTTCACGCCGGATGAGGAAGTCGGCACGCCCTCGACTCGCGACATCATCGAGGCGGAGGCCGCGCGCAACAAATACGTGCTGGTGCCCGAACCCGGCCGCGCCGACAACGGCGTCACCACCGGACGTTATGCCATCGCACGTTTCAATCTCGAGGCGACGGGACGGCCGAGCCACGCCGGCGCCACGCTGTCGGCGGGACGCTCGGCGATCCGCGAGATGGCCCGGCAGATCCTCGCGATCGACGCGATGACCGCGGACGACTGCACCTTCTCGGTCGGCGTCGTGCATGGCGGACAATGGGTCAATTGCGTTGCCACGACCGCAACGGGCGAAGCGCTGTCGATGGCCAAGCGCCAGGCCGATCTCGATCGCGGCGTCGAGCGAATGCTGGCGCTGTCGGGCACCGCCAATGACGTGACCTTCAAGGTCACCCGCGGCGTGACGCGGCCGGTGTGGGAACCGGACGCCGGCACCATGGCGCTCTATGAAAAGGCCCGCGGCATCGCCAAGTCGCTCGGCGCCGAACTGCCGCATGCCAGCTCC
Source organism: Bradyrhizobium sp. 1(2017) (assembly GCF_011602485.2). Taxonomy (NCBI): domain Bacteria; kingdom Pseudomonadati; phylum Pseudomonadota; class Alphaproteobacteria; order Hyphomicrobiales; family Nitrobacteraceae; genus Bradyrhizobium; species Bradyrhizobium sp. 1(2017). The sequence goes on from NZ_CP050022.2 coordinate 5,193,024, forward strand.
GGCGGCGGCTCCGACGGCAATTTCACGGGTGCAATGGGGATCCCGACGCTCGACGGCCTGGGCGTGCGGGGCGGCAATGGACACACGCTCGAAGAGTATATCGAGGTCGAAAGCCTGGTCGAACGCGGCCGGCTGATGGCGGGGCTGCTGGCGACGCTGGAGTGATCAGATCGTCATTCCGGGGCGGTCCAAAGGACCGAACCCGGAATTTCGAGATGCTCGCGCCTTCGACGCGCCGACGCGACAGTACGCTTCTCAAAACGACCGGCCGCCCTGCAAAAGCTGTGGCCCGGATGGCACGGGAATTGCTGAAATGTTAGGCTGATGGCAGGCTTGCCGAAGGCCCCGCCGAATTTGACCCTAAACTGACGGATTCAACTTGCTCGGATATCTCGTTCGCCGAATCTTCGCCGCCGTGCCCGTGATGGGCGTCGTCGCGCTGTTCGTCTTCCTGCTGCTCCGCCTCACCCCCGGCGATCCCGCCGCCATTCTCGCCGGCGACAACGCGACACCGGAACGGCTGGAACGCATCCGCGCCTCGCTCGGCCTCAACGAGCCCTTGATCGTGCAGTTCGTCACCTGGGTGAACAAGCTGCTGCACGGCGACCTCGGGACCTCGCTGATCTCCAACCTGCCGGTGATGAAGATGATCGCCCAGCGCGTCGAGCCGTCGATCTCGATCGCGCTGTCGACCATCATCCTCGCCGTCGTCGTCGCGGTACCCCTGGGCGTCATCGCGGCGTGGAAGCACGGCACCTGGATCGACCGCTTCGTGATGGGCCTTTCGGTGCTCGGCTTCTCGGTGCCGGTGTTCGTGGTCGGTTATGTCCTGATCGAGATCTTCGCGATCAATCTGCGCTGGGTGCCCGTGCAGGGCTTCCGCAGCATCTTCAACGGCTTTGGGCCGTTCTTCGAACGCATCATCCTGCCGACTTGCGCGCTCTCCTTCATCTACATCGCCCTGATCGCGCGCATGACGCGCGCGGCGATGCTCGACGTGCTCGGCGAAGATTACGTCCGCACCGCGCGCGCCAAGGGCATCACCGAGGTCGCGGTGATGATGCGGCATGCGCTGCGCAACGCCGCCGTGCCCGTGATCACCGTGATCGGCACCGGATTTGCGCTGCTAATCTCCGGCGTCGTCGTCACCGAGAGCGTGTTCAACATTCCCGGCATCGGCCGCCTCACCGTGGATGCGGTGCTGGCACGCGACTATCCGGTGATCCAGGCCATGATCCTGCTGACGTCGCTGATCTATGTCGTCGTCAATCTTCTGATCGACGTCGCCTATACGCTGCTCGATCCCCGGATCCGGTACTGAGGCAAGGGTACGAACAAGAATGTCCATCGATAGCCTTCCCCAGTCGTCCATTCCGATCACGTCGCCGCTGCGGCCGCGCTTCGGATTCCTCACCTCGACGCCGATCATCGCGACGGCCACGGTCCTGCTCGCGCTGATCGTGGTGATCTCGATCCTGGCGCCCCTGATCGCGCCGCATGATCCGATCCAGCTCGCGCCCTCGCAGCGGCTGAAGCCGTCGTCGACGCAGTTCCCGCTCGGCACCGACGCCTACGGACGCGATCTCTTGTCGCGCGTCATCTATGGCGGCCGCATCTCGCTGCTGATCGGCATCGGCTCGGCAATCTTCTCGGTCGCCATCGGCCTTGCGATCGGTCTCGTCTCCGGCTTCTTCAAGCTGGTCGATGCCGTGATGATGCGGATCATGGACGGCCTGATGGCGATGCCGAGCATCCTGCTCGCGATCGCCGTGGTGTCGCTGTCCGGTGCCAGCCTCTGGACCGTGCTGATCGCGATCACGATCCCGGAGATTCCGCGGGTGGCGCGCCTGGTCCGCTCGGTGGTGCTGTCGGCACGCGAGGAGCCCTACGTCGAGGCCGCGATCTCGGTCGGCTCCAGCCTGCCGAAGATCATGTGGCGGCATCTGATGCCGAACACGGTCGCGCCGCTGATCGTCCAGGGCACCTATGTCTGCGCCTCCGCGATCCTGACCGAGGCCATCCTCTCCTTCCTCGGCGCCGGCATCTCGCCGGAGACGCCGACCTGGGGCAACATCATGGCCGAGGGCCGCCAGTTCTTCCAGATCAAGCCGTCGCTGATCTTCTGGCCGGGCCTGCTGCTTTCGATCGCCATCCTCAGCATCAATCTGATCGGCGATGCCGCCCGCGACGCCCTCGATCCGCGCATGAAGCAGCGGGAGGGGAAGTGAAACCATTTATTCCGTCATTCCGGGGCGCGTCGAAGACGCGAACTATGGTGTGCCCTTGCGCACCTGAGAATCTCGAGGTTCCGGGTTCACGCTTGCGCGCCCCCCGGAACGACGGTGGAGACCTTGCATGACCAACACCATCCTCGACATCAACAACCTCGTCGTCTCCGTCGGAAAAAAGCCGGGCGGGACGAAGATCATCGACGGCATCTCGATCCAGGTGCGCGAACGCGAGACGCTGTGCCTCGTCGGCGAAAGCGGCTCGGGCAAGTCGGTGACGTCGCTCACCACGATGGGCCTGTTGCCGAAGGGCACGCTGGTGCCGACCGGTGGCAGCGTCAAGCTGGTCGGCGAGGAGCTGCTCACGGCGACAGACCGCCGCCTGCGCCAGCTCCGCGCCACGCAGATGGCGATGATCTTCCAGGAGCCGATGACCGCGCTCAATCCGGTGGTGCCGGTCGGCCGCCAGATCGACGAGGTGCTGCGCGCCCATACCGATCTCGACGCCAAGGCGCGCAAGAAGCGCATCCTCGACATGATGGAGCATGTCCGCCTGCCCCAGGTCGAGCGCATCTTCGCCTCCTACCCGCACCGCCTCTCCGGCGGCCAGCGCCAGCGCATCATGATCGCGATGGCCCTTGTGCTGGAGCCGAAGCTGCTCATTGCGGACGAGCCGACCACCGCGCTCGACGTCACCACGCAGAAGCAGATCCTGACGCTGATCCGCGACCTCCAGCGCGATCACGGCACAGCGGTGCTGTTCATCACCCACGACATGGGCGTTGTCGCGGAGATCGCCGACCGCGTCGCCGTGATGCGGCAGGGCCGCCTGGTCGAAACCGGCCCGCTCGAGACCGTGCTGCGCAATCCGACCATGGAATACACCCGCAACCTGCTCTCCTCGGTGCCGAGCCTGGTGCCGCGGCCGCCGCGCGAGCAAAGCCGCGAGCCCGTCGTGCTGGAGGCCAACGACCTCAGCAAGGTCTACAAGGAGCGCGCCTTCTTCGGCAAAGGCCGCGAGGTCGTCGCCGCCGACAAGGTGACGCTGACGCTGCGCAAGGGCCGCACGCTCGGCATCGTCGGCGAAAGCGGCTCGGGCAAGTCGACGGTCGCGCGTTGCATCGTGCGCCTGATCGATCCGACCTCCGGCGGCGTGCGCCTCGCCGGCCGCGAGATCGCCGATATCTCGCGCCGCCTGCTGCAGCCGCACCGGCAGAAGATCCAGATCGTGTTCCAGGATCCCTATCGCTCGCTCAATCCGCGCGTCACCGTCGGCGAGAGCATCGCGGAAGGCCCGGTCAATTACGGCGTGGCGCACGCCGATGCCATGAAGCGGGCGCGCGCGCTGCTCGAACTCGTCGGCCTGCCGGCCGATGCGGTGTCGCGCTATCCGCACCAGTTCTCCGGCGGCCAGCGCCAGCGCATCGCCATCGCGCGTGCGCTCGCGCTCGATCCCGACGTGCTGGTCGCGGACGAAGCCGTCTCCGCCCTCGACGTCTCGGTGCAGGCGCAGGTGCTGGAACTGTTCGACGAGATCCAGAAGCGGCTCGGCATCGCGATCCTGTTCATCACCCATGACCTTCGCGTCGCCGCGCAAATCTGCGACGAGGTCGTGGTGATGCAACACGGCCGCGTCGTCGAACAGGGCCCCGCCGCTGAAGTGCTGACGCATCCCAAGGAGGCCTACACCAAGGCGCTGCTCGATGCGGCTCCGGGACGCGACTGGGATTTTGCGAACTTCCGGCCGGTGTCTGAGGCTGTGGGGGCGACGGTGTAACAACACCCACCGCTGTCGTCCCGGCGAACGCCGGGACCCATACCGCGGAATCTATCGATCTCGTGCGGCGCTAATCCCGAACGACCAGCCTTCGCCAAACCGCTCCCTGGGGTTATGGATCCCGGCTTTCGCCGGGACGACACCGAGAATGTGGTTGGCGGAGCGGCTGACATACTCACCGCATCCGCAGCATTCCCAAAACACCCTGACCCTATGCGTGGCGCGATTGCTTCCCGCCTTGCTCTTGCAGCAGGGCCGAGGCTAACGTCGCGCACTCCTGATCGACTGGACCGGAATTGATGACACGTATCGCCGTCGGCGGCTTCCTGCACGAGACCAACACCTTCGCTCCAACGAAGGCGACGTTCGCCGATTTCCAGCATGGCGGCGGCTGGCCGGCGATGACTGAAGGGGCCGACGTCCTGAAAGTGATGCGGCGCATCAATGTCGGCCTTGCCGGCTTCGTCGACAGCGCTGGCGAGCACGGTTGGGAACTCGTTCCGACGATCGCCTGCGGCGCGAGCCCGTCGGCGCACGTCACCAAGGACGCCTTCGAGCGCATCGTGAAGGTGATGGTCGACGGCATCGCGGCCGCCGGTCCGCTCGATGCCGTCTATCTCGATCTGCACGGCGCCATGGTGACCGAACATCTCGACGACGGCGAAGGCGAGATTCTTTCGCGCGTGCGCCGCGTCATCGGCAAGGATGTTCCGCTAGTCACGAGCCTCGATCTGCACGCCAACGTCACGCCCGAGATGATCGCGCATGCCGATGCGCTGATCGCCTACCGCACCTATCCGCATATCGACATGGCCGAGACCGGCCGCGCCTGCGCAAGACATCTCGCGTTGCTGCTAAATTCGAAGCAGCGCTTCGCGAAATCGTTCCGTCAATTGCCGTTCCTGATCCCGATCAGCTGGCAATGCACCAACGACCAGCCCACCAAGGGCATCTACGAAAAACTCGCCGCGCTGGAGAGCGACGCGGTTCCGACACTCTCCTTCGCGCCCGGCTTCCCCGCCGCCGACTTCCGCGATTGCGGACCGAGCGTGTTCGCCTATGCTGCGACGCAAGTCGACGCCGACCGCGCGGCCGACGCGATCGTCAAGCTGATCGAGAGCCACGAGGACGATTTCGACGGCAGGATCTGGTCGCCTGACGACGGCGTGCGTCATGCGATGGAGCTTTCCAGGAACGCAAGCAAGCCGATCATCATCGCCGACACCCAGGACAACCCCGGCGCCGGCGGCGATTCCGACACGACCGGCATGCTGCGAGCACTGGTGCGCAACAAGGCCAGCGCCGCGACGGGAGCGATCTACGATCCGGTCTCGGCCAAGGCGGCGCATGAGGCCGGCGTCGGTGCCACCGTGACGCTGTCGCTCGGCGGCAAGTCCGGTATCGCCGGTGACGAGCCCTATACCGAGACCTTCGTCGTCGAAAAGCTCTCCGACGGCCGCTTTATCGCGCCCGGCCCCTATTATGGCGGCCGCGCGATGGAGATGGGTCCCTCCGCGTGCCTGCGCATCGGCGACGTCCGCGTCGTCGTCTCCTCGCACAAGGCCCAGCTCGCCGACCAGGCGATGTACCGCTATGTCGGCATCGAGCCGACGCGCGAGAAGATCCTGGTCAACAAGAGCTCGGTGCACTTCCGCGCCGATTTCGAGCCGATCGCCGAGACGCTGATGATCTGCGCCGCGCCCGGCGCGATGCCCGCCGATACTGCCACCCTGCCCTGGACGCGCCTGCGGCCGGGCATCCGCATCAAGCCGAACGGCCCCGCTTTCACGCCTCCCTCACGCTAACCGGACAGAACAGATGCCCACGATCGACCGTATCGACGGCTTTGCCGACGAACTCACCGCTATCCGCCGCGACCTCCACGCCCATCCCGAGATCGGCTTCGAGGAGGTGCGCACCTCCGGCATCGTCGCCGACAAGCTGGAGAGCTGGGGCATCGAGGTGCATCGCGGTCTCGGCGGCACCGGCGTGATCGGCGTCATCAAGGGCAAGGGCACGGGCGGCAAGCGCATCGGCCTGCGCGCCGACATGGACGCGCTGCCGATGGAGGAGAACACCAATCTGAAATGGAGCTCGAAAATTCCCGGCCGCTTCCACGGCTGCGGCCATGACGGCCACACCACCATGCTGCTCGGCACCGCGCGCTATCTCGCCGAGACCAGGAATTTCGACGGCACCGTGCATTTGATCTTCCAGCCGGCCGAGGAAGGCCTCGGCGGCGCCCGCGCCATGATCAAGGACGGCCTGTTCGAGAAATTCCCCTGCGACGAGCTCTACGGCCTGCACAACGCGCCCGACCTCAACCATGGCGAGATCGCGATCCTGCCCGGCCCGGCGATGGCCAGCGCCGACTTCTTCGACCTGCGAATCACCGGCTATGGCGCGCATGGCGCGATGCCCGAGCGCTCCAAGGACGCGGTGATCATCGCGACCACGCTGGCGCAGGCGATCCAGACCATCGTCAGCCGCAACGTCGAGCCGCTGCAGGCCGCCGTCATCTCGATCACCCAGATCCATGCCGGTTCCGCCTACAATGTCATCCCCGGCGACGCGCATCTGTGCGGCACTATCCGCACCTTCTCGAAAGAAGTCCGCACCCTGATCGCCGAACGCATTCGCACGATCTGCGCCGGCATCGCGAGCGCCTATCAATGCGTGATCGACGTTGACATCCGCGACACGTTCGACGTGCTGATCAACCAGGTCGAGCAGTCCAAGGTGGTCGAGGAGGTCGCGCGCACCATCGTCGATCCCGCCAACGTGATCACCCGCGCTCAGCCGAAGATGGGCAGCGAGGATTTTGCCGACATGCTGCAAACCATTCCCGGCGCCTATTTCTGGGTCGGGCATGACGGCTCGGTGCCGGTGCACAATCCCGGCTTCGTGCTCGACGACAAGATCCTGCCGATCGGCGCCAGCATGTTCGCCCGCATCATCGAGACCCGGATGCCGGTGGGTGGCAATGCATAAGAAGAGCGTCGAAGAGGCGGTTACCTCGCTGCACGATCTGTCCGCGGTCGATCTGATCGCGGGCTATCGTGCCAAGCAATTCTCGCCGAGCGAGGTGCTGGAGGACGTGCTCGCGCATGTCGCGGCGTGGGAGCCGCATCTGAAAGCGCTCTATGCATTCGATCCCGACAGCGCGCGTGAGGCCGCCAAGGCCTCGACCGCGCGCTGGTCCGGCGGCGAACCATCAGGCGCGCTCGACGGCGTGCCTGTCACGGTGAAGGACAACATCGCGACCAAGGGCGTGCCGGTGCCGCTGGGCGCCGCCAGCGTCAAGCTGGTGCCGGCCGAGAAGGACGCCCCGCCCGCCGCGCGGCTGCGCGAGGCCGGCGCGATCATCTTCGCCAAGACCACCATGCCCGATTACGGCATGCTGTCCTCGGGGCTCTCCAGCTTCCACGCGCTCGCGCGCAATCCGTGGGATCTCTCCAAGAACCCCGGCGGCTCCAGCGCGGGCGCAGGCGCGGCCGCTGCGGCCGGCTATGGCCCGCTACATCTCGGCACCGACATCGGCGGCTCGGTGCGCCTTCCCGCGGGCTGGTGTGGCCTCGTCGGATTGAAGCCAAGCTTCGGCCGCGTGCCGATCGACCCCGCCTATGTCGGCCGCGTCGCCGGGCCGATGACCCGCACGGTCGACGATTGCGCGCTGATGATGAGCGCGATCGCAAAGCCCGACCGGCGCGACGGCATGAGCCTGCCTGCCGAGCCGCTCAACTGGAAGGGCCTGGAGAAGTCGCCGCGCAAATTGCGCATCGGCCTGATGCTCGATCCCGGCGTCGGCCTGCCGCTGGACAAGCCGGTGCGCGAGATCGCGGTGAAGGCGGCGAAGGCGTTCGAATCCGCCGGCGCCGTCGTGACGGAGGTCGACGGCATCCTCACCCGCGAGATGCTCGACGGCCTCGACAATTTCTGGCGCGCGCGGATGTGGGACGATCTGTCCAGGCTGACGCCGGCCGAGCAGGAAAAGGTGCTGCCCTATATCTTCAAGTGGGGCGAGTCCGGAGCCAGGCTCTCGGGCCTCGACGTCCTCCGCGGCTTCAACCAGACCATGGCGATCCGCGCCGCGGCGGGAAAGCTGTTCTGCGAGCTCGACTATGTGATCTCGCCGACCGCGCCGAACGTGAACTATTCGGCGGAATGGGCCTCGCCGACCAACGATCCGATGAAGCCGTTCGAGCACATCGCCTATACCGTGCCGTGGAATATGTCAGAGAACCCGGCGATCTCCGTCAATGGCGGCTTCGACGCCAAGGGTTTTCCCATTGGCGTGCAGATCGTCGGCCGCCGCTTCGACGATACCGGCGTGCTCGGCATGGCCAAGGCATTCGAGGGCCTACGCGGCGCGCAGCGCCCCTGGCCGGCCCCGCCGGCGAAGTAGCGTCTGAGCACAAGCGCGGGCTCGCCCTGCGCATCCATCCTCTTCAAGAAAGATGGATTGCCCGGTCAAGCCCGGCAATGACAGAATTGATTCAAAGAATGACAGGGAAGGAAACCACCATGGCGTATGAGACGATCAAATACGAGGTCGCCGAGCAGATCCTCACCATCACGCTGAACCGGCCCGACAAGCTCAACGCCTTCAACGCGCAGATGCAGAGCGAGCTGATCGACGCGTTCGACGCCGCCGACAAGGACGACAATGTCCGCGCCATCATCGTCACCGGCGCCGGCCGCGGCTTTTGCGCGGGCGCCGACCTTTCCTCCGGCGCCGACACGTTCGACCGCGATGCGCGGCGCGGGCCGGTGAAGCGTCTCGCCGACGGCAAGGTCGATTACAGCGATCCGCAAGTGCGCGACGGCGGCGGCCAGGTGACCTTGCGCATCTTCAAGTGCCTCAAGCCCGTCATTGCCGCGGTGAACGGCCCGGCTGTTGGCATCGGCGTCACCATGCAGCTCGCGATGGACATCCGCATCGCCTCGGATGCCGCGCGGTTCGGCTTCGTGTTCTCCCAGCGCGGCATCGTGCCCGAGGCCGCCTCGAGCTGGTTCCTGCCGCGCATCGTCGGCATCTCGCAGGCGCTGGAATGGTGCTATTCCGGCCGCGTCTTCCCGGCGCAGGAAGCGCTTGCCGGGCGCCTCGTCAGCAAGGTTGTCGCGCCAGACGATCTGCTCCCCACAGCCCGCGCGCTCGCCAAGGAATTTGCGGCGAAGACCGCGCCGGTCTCGGTGGCGCTGATCCGCCAGATGATGTGGCGCATGATGGGCGCCGACGATCCGATGGAGGCCCACAAGGTCGACAGCCGCGGCATCTATGCCCGCGGCCGCTCGGAGGACGTGAAGGAAGGCGTGGTGTCGTTCCTGGAGAAGCGTCCGGCGCAGTTCAAGAACAAGGTGTCCAGCGACATGCCGGACTATTTCCCGTGGTGGACGGAGCGGGAGTACAAGTGAGGTTCGCGTAGGGTGGGCAAAGCGAAGCGTGCCCACGTTCTTTCGCGATCATCAAGAGATGGTGGGCACGGCGCAAGAGCGCCTTTGCCCACCCTACGGCACCGTCATCGCGGCTTGCTTACTCCATCACCAGCGCGACGCGCCCGATCGCCTTGCGGTCGAGCAACAGCCGCATGGCCTTGGCATAGTCCGCCAGCGGCAGGCGGTGCGAGACGTTGGGGCGCAGCTTGCCTTCCTCCGCCCACCGCAAGAGCGCCTTCAGGCGCACCTCGCCGAGCGCGGGATTTTTCCGCACCGCTTCGCCGGCGCGCACGCCCAGCACGCTGGCGCCCTTGATCAGCAAGAGGTTGGTCTTGGCCGAGCCGATGCCGCCGGTGAAGCCGATCACGAGCAGCCGCGCGCCCCAGGCGATACAGCGCATCGAATCCTCGAACACCTGGCCACCGACCGGATCGAACACGACGTCCGCACCGCGGCCGTCGGTGATGCGCTTGACGGCATCACGGAACGGCTCGCGGTCATAGCGCACGAGATGATCGGCGCCGCGCGCCTTTGCGATGGCCAGCTTCTCATCACTGGAGGCGGTCGCGATCACGACCGCACCCAGCATCTTGCCGATCTCGACGGCGGCAAGGCCGACGCCGCCACCGGCGCCATGCACCAGCAGCACCTCGCCCGGCTCGACCCGGCCACGATCGATCAGCGCATGATAGGCCGTGCCGTGGCCGGCGAGATAGGTCGCGGCCTCCGCATAGTCGAACGTCGACGGCATCGGGGTCAGTTGCGCGGGCGTGACGACCGCTTCATCCGTGAATGCGCCATGGCGCATCTTGACGATGACCTTGTCGCCAACGGCAACGCCGCTCGCCTCCGCGCCGACCTCCGTGACATCGCCGGCGGCTTCCATGCCCGGCGTGAACGGCAGCTCCGGCTTGAGCTGATACTCGCCCGCGGCCATCAGCACGTCGGGAAAATTCAGCCCGGCAGCGCGGATCGCGACGCGGACCTCGCCCGGCCTCAGAGCCCGCGACGGAAACTCTTCCAGCCGCAATGTCTCGGGCGCCCCGAGTTCGCGGCAGATGACGGCGCGCACCATCAGGCTGCACTCGCCTTGCGGCGCTTCAGCGCCTCGCGGATCAGCGGCAGGCGGTCGTTGCCGAAATACATGTCGGTCTTGCCGACGAAGATGGTCGGCGAGCCGAAGCCGCCGCGCGCGACGACCTCTTCCGTATTCGCCTTGAGCTGGTCCTTGATGCCCTGCTCTGCGATGCCGGCGAAGAACTTCTGCTCGTCGATACCCACCTTCCTGCAGATTTCGGCCAGCACTGCGTCCTGCGAGATGTCCTTGTCCGCACCCCAATAGGTCTCGAACACGGCGGTAGCGAACGGCACCATGTCCTTGCCAAGCCAGATGCAGCCGCGCATCGCCTTGACGCTGTTCACGGGAAACACCGTCGGCGGCATCTTGATCGCAAGGCCGGCCGAACGCGCCCAGTCCTCGAGATCCTTCTTCATGTAGCGCGCTTTCAGCGGTACCGGCTTCTCCCGCTGCGCATAGACGCTCGGATTGACGGTGTTGAAGATGCCGCCGACCAGGATCGGCCGCCAGACGATCTCCTCACCGAGCTCTTTCGCGAGCGGCTGGATGTTGTGGAAGGCGAGATAAGTCCAGGGGCTGGAACAGTCGAAGAAAAATTCGATCATGGGGTTCCCTTTGTCGAGTTTGTCCCGCTCTTTCCCCGTCATTGCGAGGAGCGGAGCGACCAAGCAATCCAGCGTGTTTCCACGGAACCAGTCTGGATTGCTTCGCTTCGCCCGCAATGACGGCGGGGCGAGCAGCCTATTTCCTGCCCAGCACTTCCTTCGCACGCTGGCCGAACATGATCTTGCGTGATTCCTCGTCGAACGGCTCCTTGACGAATTTTCCGATCGCAAGGCCCGCCTGCACCTGCGGCCGGGCACGCACCTCGGCATACCAGCGCTTCACGTTCGGATAGTCGTCGAGTGTGAAGCCTTGCGCCTTGTGGGTCATGGTCCAGGGAAAGCAGGCGATGTCGGCGATTGAGTAGTTGCCGGCGATATAGGCGCCGGTCTTGCCGAGCTGCCGGTCGAGCACGCCGTAGAGCCGCGCCGCCTCGTCGCGGTAGCGCTCGATCGCATAGGGGATTTTCTCTGCCGCATAGAGCGCGAAATGACCGTGCTGCCCGAGCATCGGCCCGAGACCAGCCATCTGCCACATCACCCATTGGATCGTGGTCGAGCGGCCGCGCAGGTCCGCCGGCAGGAACCGGCCGGTCTTCTCCGCCAGGTAGATCAGAATAGCGCCGGTCTCGAATGCCGAGAACGGGGCACCGCCATCAGCGGGCGCGTGGTCGACGATCGCAGGGATGCGATTGTTCGGGGAGATCGCCAGAAATTCGGGGCTGAATTGCTCGCCAGCGCGGATGTTGACGGGCTTCACCGTGTAGGCAAGCCCGAGCTCCTCCAGCATGATCGAGACTTTCCAGCCATTCGGCGTCGGCGCGTAATAGAGGTCGATCATGACCTTTCCTTCGGACCTTTCCTTTGGGCCTTCCCTGTCGTCGCCGCTGGAATAGAAAGCGACTTTTGTTGTTCTGTACCTCGACGTTAAGACATGGCAGGAAGGGGCGCAACACAACCTGCCGGGAGGGCCGCCATGCTGTTTCCAACCACGATCGCCGGCTCCTTGCCGAAGCCGGAATGGCTTGCCGAGCCCAACATGCTGTGGGCGCCCTGGAAGTCGCAAGGCGAGGAGCTTCTCCGTGCCAAGCGCGATGCGACGTTGCTCGCCGTGAAAGTCCAGGAGGATGCCGGCATCGACATCGTCACCGAGGGCGAGCAGGCCCGCCAGCATTTCGTGCACGGCTTCCTGGAGAAGGTCGAAGGCATCGACTTCGCCCACAAGGTCGAGATGGGCATCCGCAAGGACCGCTACAAAGCGATGGTGCCGCAGGTGGTCGCTCCGCTCCGGCTCAAGGGCCGCGTTCATGCGGACGAGGCACGCGTTGCGCGCTCGCACACCCAGAAGAAGCTGAAATTCACCCTGCCCGGCCCGATGACCATCATCGACACGATCGCGGACCGATACTATGGCGACCGCGTGAAGATGGCCTTTGCCTTCGCCGAGCTCCTCAACGAAGAGGCCAAGGCGCTGCAGGCCGACGGCGTCGATCTCGTGCAGTTCGACGAGCCCGCCTTCAACGTCTACATGGACGAGGTCAACGACTGGGGCATCAAGGCGCTGGAGCGCGCGGCGCAGGGCCTGACCTGCACCACCGCCGTGCACATCTGCTACGGCTATGGCATCAAGGCCAACACCGACTGGAAGGAGACGCTCGGGAACCAGTGGCGGCAGTACGAGCAGATCTTCCCGGCGATCGACGCCAGCCCGATCCAGCAGGTCGCGATCGAGTGCCGCAATTCGAAGGTGCCGCTCGACCTGTTGGCGCTGCTCAAGACCAAGATCGTGCAGGCCGGCGTGATCGACGTCGCCAGCGACACGGTAGAGACGGCCGAGGACGTCGTGAAGGTGATCGACGCCGTGTCGAAATTCGTCCCCAAGACCAATATCATCGCCACCACCAATTGCGGCATGGCGCCGATGCGCCGCGAGATCGCCGAGGCCAAGCTGATGGCGCTCGGCGCAGGTGCGGCGCTCGCGCGCGAGAAGCTGGGGTGACCGGCAACGGACGCGCTAGGGCAACGCCGTCGGATGCAGCACTGGCGAATAGCCCGCGTTTAAGGTGCGCAGCGTCGAGGGCGGCGTCAGCAGCGCCGCCTTGTCAGGCTCACGCTCGACCGCACTATAGCCCGCCGGCGACCACAGCAGCGCCCTTCCCTGCGTGACCAGGAAGCTCTCCTCTCCCTGCTGAACCATCGCACCTACGGGAAGCTGCTCGAGCGGCATGAGCAGTGCGTGCAGCCGTTTCTCGCCGTGATCGAGCCGCTCGTGATGCAACACCGTGTCGATATCGTGCATGCGGACACCTTGCACGCGATTGCCCTTTTCCCAAGCGGCCCGGAATAGATTGGCATCGTCGCGGCGGCAATAGAAGCAGGGGCGATGGCCGGCGGCAAGCGCAGTGGCCTCGTCCAGGAAGAACAGCTCGGTCCAGCTCCGCTGCGCCATCACCTCGCGCCGGCGGCCGCGGAATTCGCAGGTACAAGTGAGCCAGGCCGGCGACGACCAGCGCTTCCTCAGCAGCGTCTTCGTGGCCGGATCATGGATGATGCCGCGATTGCCGGTGAACAGGCCGCGATGCGGCGTGGCGATGATGTCGCCGGTTGGCGTGACGCGGTTTTGCAGGGGCATGGCTGCCTCCACCCGTCATTATGAGGAGCGAAGCGACGAAGCAATCCAGACTGACTCCGCGGATACCTTTCTGGATTGCTTCGCGGAGCCTGTCATCGGGCCGCGCGTCGCGCGGGCCTGTTGGCTCGCAATGACGGGGATGGTCACGCCGCCCCGTCGCGCAGCGGCGGGTGGTAGGACAGCGCGGTGTCCCAGGGGAAGAAGATCCAGGTGTCCTGCGACACCTCCGTGATGAAGGTATCGACCAGCGGACGACCCATCGGCTTGGCGTAGACCGTGGCGAAATGCGCATCGGGCAGCATCTCGCGCACCAGCTTGCCGGTCTTGCCGGTGTCGACGAGGTCGTCGACGATGAGCAGGCCCTTGCCGGTGCCGCCGCCGAGTTGCATCGCCGCCTCGGAAATGCCCTTGAGGACCTGGAGCTCGCCCTGCTTGTCGTGGTCGTAGCTGGCGATGCAGACCGTATCGATGACGCGCACACCAAGCTCGCGCGCAACGATCGCGGCCGGCACCAGGCCGCCGCGTGTGATTGCGATCACCGCATGGAACGGGCCGACCTCGTTGAGCCGCCAGGTCAGCGCCCGGCAGTCCCGGTGGAACTGGTCCCACGAGACCGGGAAGGCCTTGCCGGCCCGCTCCTGCGCGCTGAGTTCCGGTGCTTCACCCGCCATTGCCGTCTCCTGCTTCGTCCGTCGACCGTCAGGTGCTAACGGCTGACGTTCAATCCCGCCAGCATTTCCTTCACCGCCGCCATGGCGGATGCGAGCTTCTCCGCATCGCGCGAACGCACCACGAGATTTGTGTTCGGCTTCTGCTCCTCGTCCATGAATGGATAGCTGCCGATGATGGTGTCGGGGTGGGCTTCGGCGATCGCGCGCAGCGGGCTGCCGATGTCGCCCTCCCGCGCATTGGCGCGGACCGATTCGGACAGCATGCGCACGCCCGATTTCAGCTTGGGCGAGACGATGTCCATCATCGCCTGCATGATCGAGGGCACGCCGGCCATCACGATGACATTGCCGATCTTGAAGCCGGGGGCGAGGATGGTCGCGCTCTGGATCAGCTCGGCACCGTCGGGGATGCGGGCCATGCGCAGCCGAGCCTCGTTGAGGTCCTGCTCGCTCCAGCGCTCGCGGAAGCGTGCAACCACCTCCGGGTGATGATCGATGCCGACGCCGAACGCCTTGGCGACGCTGTCGGCGGTGATGTCGTCATGGGTCGGGCCGATGCCTCCTGTCGTGAAGACATAAGTGTAGCGATGCCGCAGCGCATCCAACGCGGCGATGATGTCGGCCTCGTCGTCGGAGACGACCCGGACCTCCTTCAGGTCGATGCCGATATTGGTCAGATATTCGGCGATGAAGCCGATGTTCTTGTCCTTGGTCCGGCCGGACAGGATTTCGTCCCCAATGACCAGAATGCCCGCCGTGACGATCTCGCTCATAAAACTGTCCCTCACCTGTGGCGCCGACTTTGCCGAGGTAACGCGTTGAAGTCACGCGGTTTTGCTGCCGAAATAAGCAGTCCTCAGCCATTTTTTCAGGCACGCCGCCGGCCATCCCCGGCAATTGCCCATCCTCCATGCTTATCGCGCTGGCCCGCCCCTTGCTACCACATGAAAGTCATGCACTCTTGCCGCATGGCCACAGGACGTTGCGGTCTTCACCAAGCCTCGCGGACTGTCCAATGGTGCAACGCGTTGCGGAGACAAGTCGGTATCTATGGCAGTCGCGTTTGATGAAATGAATATTCCCGGCGGGGACCTTCGCCCCGCCTATCAGGAGCTGGCGCGCTGGCTCAAGGAGACGCCACCCGAGGCGCTCGAATATCGCCGCCAGGAAGCCGAGCTCCTGTTCCGCCGCATCGGCATCACCTTCGCCGTCTACGGCGATTCAGAATCCACCGAACGCCTGATCCCCTTCGACGTGGTCCCGCGGATCATGTCCGGCAAGGAATGGGCGCTGCTGGAGAAGGGCCTGAAGCAGCGCGTGCGCGCGCTGAACATGTTCCTGCGCGACATCTATCACGGCCGCGACATCCTGCGCGCCGAGATCGTGCCCGACGACCTGATCTTCCAGAACCCGGTCTTCCGTCCCGAGATGAACGGCCAGCAGGTGCCGCACGACGTCTACGTGCACATCGCCGGCATCGACATCGTCCGCGTCGATGCCGAAGACTTCATCGTGCTGGAGGACAACGCCCGCACGCCCTCGGGCGTGTCCTACATGCTGGAAAACCGCGAGATCATGATGCGGCTGTTTCCGGACCTGTTCGCCCGCCACAAGGTGGCGCCGGTCGAACGCTATCCGGACGAGCTGCTCGCCGCGCTGCGCTCGGTCGCGCCGCAAAGCGCATCCGGCGAGCCGACGGTCGCCTTGCTCACGCCCGGCGTCTACAACTCGGCCTATTACGAGCACTCCTTCCTTGCCGACAAGCTCGGTATCGAGCTGGTCGAGGGCCGCGACCTCATCGTCAAGAACAACGAAGTGTTCATGCGAACGACCGAGGGGGTCAAACGGGTCGACGTGATCTATCGCCGCGTCGACGACGACTTCCTCGATCCCCTCACCTTCCGCCCCGATTCCGTGCTCGGCGTGCCCGGCCTGATGTCGGCCTATGCGGCCGGCAACATCACGCTCGCCAACGCCGTCGGCACCGGCATCGCCGACGACAAGGCGATCTACTCCTACATGCCCGACATCGTGAAGTTCTATCTCGGCGAAGAGCCGATCCTGAAGAACGTCCCGACCTGGCGCTGCCGCGAGCCGAAGGACCTCGCCTACGTGCTGGACAATCTCGGCGAACTCGTCGTCAAGGAAGTGCATGGCTCGGGCGGCTACGGCATGCTGATCGGCCCCGCCGCGACGAAAGCGACCATCGAGGCCTTCCGCGAGAAGCTCAAGCGCGAGCCGGAAGGTTTCATCGCGCAGCCGACGCTGGCGCTCTCGACCTGCCCGACCTGCACGGCGTCAGGGCTTGCGCCGCGCCATGTCGATCTGCGGCCCTTCGTGCTCACCGGCAGCAAGCGCACCACCATCGTGCCGGGCGGGCTGACCCGCGTCGCGCTGAAGGAAGGCTCCCTGGTGGTGAATTCGAGCCAGGGCGGCGGCACCAAAGACACCTGGATCCTGGACGAGTAGAGCGAATGCTGTCGCGTACCGCCGAAAACCTCTACTGGCTCGCCCGCTACGTCGAACGGGCCGAGTACCTCGCGCGCACCATCGATGCGACCTTGCGCGTCACCGCACTTCCCGCCGCCTATGTCGGCAAGACCAACGAGTGGGATTCGGCGCTGCTCACCGCCGGCGTCGCCGGCAGCTTCTATCAGCAATATGAGGAAGCCAACGAGCACAACGTCGTCGATTATCTCTCGTTCTCGGCGGACAATCCGTCCTCGATCAGGAACTGCATCGAGGCGGCGCGGCTGAATTCGCGCTCGGTGCGCACCGCTCTCACCAGCGAGATGTGGGACACCATCAACTCGGCCTGGATCGAGCTCCAGGCCGTCTGGAGCAAGGGCACCTCCACGCGCGAGGATCTCGCGAAGTTCCTGCGCTTCGTGCAGGAGACCTCGCTGCGCTTCGACGGCTCGGCCTACCGGACCATGCTGCGCAACGACGCCTACTGGTTCTCGCGGATGGGCGTGCATCTGGAGCGCGCCGACAACACCGCGCGCATCCTCGATGTGAAGTATCACGTGCTCTTGCCCGAGGAAGAACATGTCGGCGGACCGCTCGACTTCTATCAGTGGAGCTCGATCCTGCGATCGGTCTCGGCGCTGACCGCCTATCACTGGGTGTATCGCGAGACGCTGAAGCCGTGGCTGATCGCGGATTTGCTGATCCTGAACGACACGCTGCCGCGCTCGCTCGCAAGCTGCTACGGCAATCTCGTGCGCAACCTCGACCAGATCGGCGTCGCCTATGGCCGCCAGGGCCCGGCCCAGCGCCATGCCCGCGGCATCCGCAACCGGCTGGAACACAGCAATATGAACGACATTTTCCAGCATGGCGTGCATGAATTCATTCAGGAATTCATTGCCGACAATTCCAGGCTGGGCGAAATCATCACGAAGCAGTATTTGATCTGACCTTCGGTCATTCCGGGGCGGGCGTCAGCACCGAACCCGGAATCTCGAGATTCCGGGTCTGGTCCTTCGGACCATCCCGGAATGACGGAGCAAGTTACCACCATGCGCCTGCGAATCCAGCACACCACGACCTATCGCTACGAGCCGCCGGCCACCAGCGTGATCCAGATCTTGCGCATGACGCCCGGCAGCCATGACGGGCAATATGTGGCGGACTGGCAGATCGACGTCTCGACCGACACCAAACTCGACACCCACGAGGACGCGTTCGGCAACGTCACCCATGTGCTGTCCTGCGGACCCGTCGGCGACATCAAGATCATCGCCGAGGGCCTGATCGAGACCCACGACACCGGCGGCGTGCTGCGCGGCACGGACGAGCGCTTTCCGGCCGGCATGTTTCTGCGCCCGACCGACCTCACCTCGGTCAATCCGGCGATGCTGGCGGTTGCGCGCCAGCTGCGCAGCGAGTCCGAGAGCGACACGCTCGGCTTCCTGCACACGTTGATGACCGAGATCGGCGATCACATGACCTTCGACGAGGACCCGACCAACAGCGGGACCTCGGCGGCCGAGGCGTTCGCCCTCAAGCGCGGCGTCTGCCAGGACTACGCGCATATCTTCATCGCCTGTGCGCGCAGCGGCGGCGTGCCGGCGCGTTTCGTCTCCGGGCACTTCCTGCGTTCGGACGGCACGGTGCACCAGGACGCCGGCCACGCCTGGGCCGAGGCCTATGTGCCCGATCTGGGCTGGGTCGGCTTCGATCCCGCCAACAGCATCTGCGCCACCGACGCCCATGTCCGCGTCGCGATCGGGCTCGACTATCTCGGCGCCGCGCCCGTGCGCGGCACCCGCTATGGCGGCGGCACCGAGACGCTGACGGTCGCGGTCAAGGTCGAGCAGGCCGGCCGCGGCGGGCAGTCGCAATCGCAGCGACAGAGCTAGAAGCAGCGTTACAGCTGTAATCGGCGACCGCCGCGCTGAAACCACTCCGTAGCGCGGCACCTCCAATTCCTGTTGCGATCCGTCCTTGCAACAGAGGTTGAGACAGATGCGGCTTCAAGAAAGACTCAGCGACCACTTCGCACTGCGCGATCCCCATACAGCCATGCTCGTGGGCATCCGGGAGTTGGCTCCAGAGATCACGGCACGCGCCGCCGAGATCGAAGCTGCGCGCCGTGTCCCGCCTGACCTCGTGGACCGGTTGCGGTCGATCGGGCTGTTTCGGATGTTCGTCCCGAGGAGCCACGGCGGGCTGGAGTTCGATCTTCCGGCCGGAATGGAGGTCATCAGGGCACTGACCCGCCTCGACGGCTCGATCGGCTGGATTTCGATTGTCGGCGGTGTCGGCGCGCTTTTCGCCGCCGCGGCACGCCCTGAATTGTATCAGAAAATGTATCAGGACGGACCTGATGTCGCGATCTGCGGCTCCTCGCAGCCGGCCGGAACGGCGGAGCGCGTGTCGGGCGGCTATCGCGTCAAGGGCCGGTGGCCGTTTGCCAGCTCTTGCACGCATGCCGACTGGATCGGCGGATTCTGCATCGTCACCGAAAATGGCAAGCCCGTCCCCGGCCCGCACGGCAAGCCGCAGGTTCGCGCCGTGGCGCTGCCGGCGCGCGACTGGGAGATCGAGGACACCTGGCACGCCGCCGGGCTCAAGGGCACCGGCAGCCATCACATCACGCTTCATGAGAGGCTGGTTCCTGAGATCCATATCTTCGATCTCGAAGCAGCCCCCCGCCTGTCCGGTCCGCTCTATCAGGCGCTACGGCAATGGCTGCCATTGCTTCACGGCACATTTTCGGTGGGGCTCGCCGAAGGTACGTTCGATGACCTGCTCGCGCTGGCCCATACCGGGCGGCAGCAACTATATGCGACCACGTCGATGCGGGACTCCGAGGTCTTCCAGTACGAGGTGGGGCGGATTTCTGCCGACCTCAGCGCCGCGCAGGCCTTTCACGAAGTCCAGGTCGCCAGCCACTGGCGCCGCGCACTGGCCGGCACGTTGAACGACGAAGATCTCTTGATCGAGAGCGCGAGATCCGCAGTCTGGCTGGCCACGACCTGCGTCGGCATCGCAGACGCGAGTTTCGCGCTTGCCGGAAGCAGTGCGGTCTACGACAGCTCGCCGCTGCAGCGTCGCCTGCGCGACCTTCATATCGGCGCACAGCACGCCCATGCACAGCAAAGGCAGTATGTCGATGTCGGCAAGCTGGCCTTGCGCCGCTCGGCCGAACTCTGACCACATCGGCCGTGCTACACTTACGGGATCAGACCCGACCCTGCGAGGTACCCCATGGCGACTGTGAAACTGCTTTCGGATGACGAGCTCTCCAGCGAGGCCCGCGCCGTCTTCGACGATATCCGCAAGGTGCGGAAATCGGATTTCGTCAATAATTTCTGGCGCGCGCTGGCGCATGATCCGAAGACGCTGCGGCGGACCTGGGAAAGCATCAAGGAGGTGATGGCTCCCGGCACGCTCGATCCCAAAGTCAAGGAGATGCTCTATGTCGCGGTTTCGATCGCGCATGGCTGCAGCTACTGCATCCATTCGCACACCGCCGCCGCACGGGCCAAGGGCATGAGCGAAGCCGAATATGGCGAGCTGCTCGCCATCGTCGGCATGGCCGCGGAAACGAACCGGCTGGTCACCGCGCTCGGCGTACCCGTCGATGAGGCATTCCTCGTCGACGCCGCGGATTGAGCTGGGTAGTCGCAGCGGCAAAACTCAGATGTCATTCCGGGGCGCGACGAAGTCGCGAGCCCGGAATCCATTCATCCACCAACTCTGCGGCCCAATGGATTCCGGGCTCGCGCTGCCGCGCGCCCCGGAATGACGGCCTTGCCCCCGGGAATCGGGGGTTGGACCGGCCCCCGAAATTGGCTAGTAATTCCGCGCAAACGCGTTCGGGGACGGGAAATGACCTATTGTTGCGGAATCCTGGTTCGGGACGGTCTGGTGATGATCGCCGATACCCGCACCAACGCCGGTCTCGACAACGTCTCGACCTTCCGCAAGCTGCACATCTTCTCCAAGCCCGGCGAGCGCATCATGGCGATCGCGAGCGCCGGCAATCTCGCCATCAGCCAGTCGGTGCTGTCGACGCTGACCGAAGGCCTGGAGGATCCCAACACGGGCGAGATCGAGACGCTGATGAACGCGCCGACCATGTTCCAGGCCGCCCAGCGCATCGGCCGGGCGATCCGTGCGGTGCACGCGACCGAAGGGCCGGCGCTGAAATCCGAGGACGTCTCCTTCGACGTCTCCTTCCTGTTCGGCGGCCAGATCAAGGGTTCCCGGATGCGCCTGTTCATGATCTACACCGCCGGCAATTTCATCGAATGCACCACCGACACGCCGTACTTGCAGATCGGCGAGCACAAATACGGCAAGCCGGTGCTCGACCGGGCCATGCATTACGACGTCGAGCTCTATGAGGCGCTGAAGACCGGCCTGATCTCGATGGACTCGACCATGCGCTCCAACCTCGGCGTCGGCCTGCCGATCGACGTGCTGGTGGTGCGGAGCGATGCCTGCGATGCCGATCTCAACCATCGCATCGAGGCCGGCGAGCCCTATTTCCACGATCTGCGCTCGCGCTGGTCGGCGGCGCTGCGCGCCGCGCATCAGAACATCCCGCGGCCGCCCTACAAGAACGAAAAAGAATCCAAAACCTGACAGCTAAGAGAAAAGGCGGGAAACGATGAGCGAAGCAAAGAAGATCGCACTGGTGACGGGCGCCGGCACCGGCGTCGGGCGCGCGGCGTCGCTGGCGCTGATGAACACCGGCTTCACGGTGGTGCTCACAGGGCGCCGGCTCGACATGCTCGAGGAGACGGCGAAGCTCGGCCCCGCCGGCAAAAGCCTCTGCGTCACCGCCGACATGACCAAGCCGGATTCGATCGCCGCGCTGTTTGACAAGGTGAAGGCGACCTACGGCCGGCTCGATGTGCTGTTCAACAATGCCGGCATGGGCGCCCCCGCCGTGAACTTCGAGGACCTCAGCCTCGAGCAGTGGCAGGCGGTGGTGAACACCAACCTCACCGGCCCGTTCCTGTGCACCCAGCACGCCTTCCGCATCATGAAGGGCCAGACCCCGCGCGGCGGCCGCATCATCAACAACGGTTCGATCTCGGCGCATGCGCCGCGACCGTTCTCGGCGGCCTACACCTCGACCAAGCACGCCATCACCGGCCTGACCAAGGCTTCGAACCTCGACGGCCGCATGTACGACATCGCGGTCGGCCAGGTCGACATCGGCAATGCCGCAACGCCGATGACCGACCGCATGGTCAACGGCCCCGGCGTGCTGCAGCCCGACGGCACCACCAAGCACGAGCCGCGCATGGACGCCAAGGCGGTTGGCGATGCCGTCGCCTACATGGCCGGCCTGCCGCTGGACGCCAACGTGCTGACCATGACGGTGATGGCGACCAAGATGCCGTTCGTGGGGCGGGGCTGAACCGTTATTGGGCCTTGCCTAACGCTTCCGACACGAGATGAAGCCCGCGATCCTTGGCCGCGATCAACCGTCGTTGAAATGCGGCCAAGGTTGCCTCTTGGCTGTCGGGCGCAAGATCGCCGGCCAGGGCAGCGAAGTGACTGTCGGCCTCGTCAAAGCGGCCGAGGCGCCGTAGCATCTCGCCGGCCAGAAGCCGATCGGCGACGCGCGCTTCCGCGCTCCTCGTCGTGTCGACAACGTCCGCCGCCAGCCGGGCCAGCAGTTCACTTGCATAGCGAGTGTAGCGTTCGCCGGTCGTGCCCTCGGCCATCAGGTGCCGGACGAGATCGCGAGCATCCTTCGCAGAAATGCCGGGCGTGTTCGCGCGGATGCGCTCGCCAAGCTCGGTCCGCCCGGCCTCCCACGTTGCCTGCAGCAACAAGTTCGATACTTCCGCGTGAGAGGCCCCTGTGCGCTCCATGATCCAGGAGGCGCGGTAGTAAGGCGCCTCGCTCCTGATGGCTTGAAACTCCGCTGACAGGATCAAAGGCCGAAGCCGCTCCAGTTCGTCGTCCTCGTACTTCGCCTTGACGAAAACAAACCCGTTCGTGGGACAACTCGCCAGCGGCCAGGGACTTTCAATGGCGCCGACCGGCATCCCATCGAGCTGCTTGCCGAAAGAGGTGCCGGAATTTTGCGCATTGAAGGTGAATTTGACGCCGTCATAGGGACAGGTCATTTCGACCGTGCTTCTGGTCATCGCCTGAGCGGTGAGCGCGCCATTGGCCAGAGCGAACCACGCCAAGACTAACAATCGTGACCGCTGGCCCATCTTCCCCTCTATTTCAAGTAGAGACCGATCCTTCGGACCAACTTGCCGTCGGGATTGCGCCGTTCGTGTGGCAATGCTGAAAGCGGCAAAAGCGAAGCAATCGAGACTGCCGTCGCGGCATGATACTGGGTTGCTTCGCTGCGCTCGCAATGACCGCGCAGAGACCTTCCCCTACTCCAGGCTCTCCACCTGACGCAGGCTTGGGAAGAGCTTCATCCAGAGCAGCGCGATGCCGACAGTGGCAACGCCGCCGAGCACGGCGGCCGGCATGGCGCCGAGCAGCGCGGCTGCGACCCCGCTCTCGAACTGGCCGAGCTGGTTCGAGGCGTTGATGAACAGGAAATTGACCGCGCCGACCCGGCCGCGCATCTCGTCGGGCGTTGCCAGCTGCACCAGCGAGAAGCGGATCACGACGCTGATCGTGTCGGCCGCGCCGAGCACGGCGAGCGCGAGCACCGACAGCCACATCCAGGACGACAGCGCGAACACGATGGTGGCGAGGCCGAATACGATCACGGCCTGGAACATGCGCAGGCCCACATGACGCGAGATGGCGTGGCGCGCCAGCACCATGGTCATCAGAAGCGCGCCGACCGCGGGCGCGGCACGCAGCACGCCGAGCCCGACCGGGCCGGTCTGGAGGATGTCGCGGGCATAGATCGGCAGCAGCGCGGTAACGCCGCCGAACAGCACCGCGAACAGATCGAGCGAGATGGTGCCGAGGATCGCGGGGTTGCTGCGGATGAAGCGGACGCCGGCAAAGATATTGTCCGAGCTCGTCCCCTCCCTGGCAATGGCCTGCGGTCGCGGGCGAATGAAGCCGGTCAGGATCATTCCAAAGATCCAGAACAGCACCATCACCGCATAGGCGAGATGCGGCGCCACCGCGTAGGCAAGGCCGCCGAGGGCCGGTCCCGTGATCGTCGCGACCTGTGCCGCGCCGCTGGAGACCGCGGTGGCGCGCTGGAGCGAGCCCTGCGGCGCGATCAGCGGCAGCAGAGCCGCCGTGGTCGGGCTTTCGAAGGCACCCGCAATGCCGAGCACGAAGGTCGCGATGAAGATCTGCACCTCGCTGACTGCGCCGAGATAGGTAATCACGGCGAGATAGAGCGCGGTCGCGGCTTCCGCGAGCTGGCAGAGCTGGACGACGCGCTTGCGCTCAAAGCGGTCGGCGGCATGGCCGGCGACGAACACCAGGAGCGCGGTGGGGAGGAACTGCACGAGGCCGACCATGCCGAGGTCGAAGGCCGAGCCGGTGAGATCGTAGATCTGCCACCCGATCGCGACCGCCGCGATCTGGCTGGAAAAGCGCGACAGGCTGCGCGACAGCAGGAAGAACAGGAACGCCCGGTGTGAGAGGAGCACGCGGGCACTGACCGGCGGATGTCCGGACATTGGCTGCTCTGGCATCGCCTGTTGGATCGTCTTTTGGGTCACCCTCGGACCGTCCGCGCCCTGATCTCGACGTGCCCCCGCGTGGCTGAGGCGGCCCGGCTTGTCAACAGCGGAGCGCCTCCCACATCTCCCGGCATTGCCTTTGCCTCGCAGGCGCGGCCATAATCATTGGGGGTTTTGGGGACATCATGCTGCGCCTGCAATCGGCACTCGGCATTTTCGCATTGCTGCTGATCGCCTTCGCGCTCGCAGAGAACCGGCGCGCCGTTTCGCTGCGGCAGGCGGCGATCGGCCTCGTCGCCACCTTTGTGACCGCGATCGTCCTCCTCAAGCTGCCGATCGTCGCGCGCGCCTTCGGCGCCATCAACGAGGCGGTCGGCGCGATCTCGGCCGCCTCGCGCGCCGGCTCCTCGTTCGTGTTCGGCTATGTCGGTGGCGGCACCCTGCCCTTCGATCTGAAAGTGCCGGGCGCCGATTTCATCCTGGCGTTCCAGGCGCTACCGATCGTGCTGGTGATGAGCGTGCTGACGACGCTGCTGTTCTACTGGCGGGTGCTGCCGCCGGTCGTGCGCGGCATGGCCTGGCTGCTCGAGCGCACATTAGGGGTGGGCGGCGCCGTGGGGTTGTCGACCGCCGCCAACATCTTCCTCGGCATGGTCGAGGCGCCGCTGTTCGTGCGGCCGTACCTGGCGCAGATGACGCGCAGCGAATTGTTTCTGGTGATGACCGGCGGCATGGCCGGCATCGCCGGCACCGTGCTGGTGCTCTATGCGACGTTCCTTGCTCCCCTCATCCCGGATGCCGCCGCGCATTTCGTCATCGCCTCGGTGCTGGGCGCACCGGCTGCGATCCTCGTCAGCCTGATCATGGTCCCCGAAACCTCCGACAAGCGCACCAGCGGTGCGCTGGAAGACCCCGAAATGGAGGTCTCCGGCACGATGGATGCGATCGTGAAGGGCACCAGCGCGGGGATTGAGCTCCTGATCAACATCGTCGCGATGCTGCTGGTGCTGGTGGCGCTGGTCTATCTCGTCAACGCCATGCTCGGCCTCTTGCCGGATGTCGGCGGCGCCGCAATCTCGTTGCAGCGCCTGCTTGGTCTCGTGATGGCGCCGGTGTGCTGGCTGATGGGGCTGCCGTGGGATCAGGCCGTCACGGCCGGCAGCCTGATGGGCACCAAGACCGTGCTCAACGAATTGATCGCTTATGTCGACTTCTCGAAGCTGCCGCCCGAGGCGCTCGATCCGCGCTCGCGCCTGATCATGCTCTACGCGATGTGCGGCTTCGCCAATTTCGCCAGCCTCGGCATCATGATCGGCGGCCTGGGAGTGATGGCGCCGGAGCGGCGCGAGGAGATCAACGCGCTCGGCCTGAAGTCGATCGTGTCGGGAACGCTGACGACGTGTCTGATGGGCGCGGTGGTGGGGGTATTGACGTAGGCTCTTTCTGCTCGTCATTCTGGGGGGCGCCGCGAAGCGGCGAACTATGATGCGCAATCGCGCATCTGAGAATCCATCGGGCCGCGATATGTGAGGCGAAATGGATTCCGGGCTCGCGCTACGCGCCCCGGAATGACATCAGGCCTTCAACTCCACCGTCCTGAACTCCGCCGGCAGGATCACCTCGAGCAGCTCGACGTCATCCGAATAGTCCAGGATCATGTGCTTGATCTTCGGCGGCTGGGTCCAGGTACTGCCTTCCTTCATCAAGGTTTCGCCCTGCCCGTC
Source organism: Bradyrhizobium sp. 1(2017) (assembly GCF_011602485.2). Classification (NCBI taxonomy): domain Bacteria; kingdom Pseudomonadati; phylum Pseudomonadota; class Alphaproteobacteria; order Hyphomicrobiales; family Nitrobacteraceae; genus Bradyrhizobium; species Bradyrhizobium sp. 1(2017). The sequence goes on from NZ_CP050022.2 coordinate 5,219,263, forward strand.
CATGTAGGTCTTCACCCATCCCTTGAGCACATAGACCATCTGGAACTCGACGTCGTGGAAGTGCAGTTTCGACACTTCGGCCGGATTGCAGGGGCCCTGCAGGCGAATCACATGCGCTTGCGCGAGGCCGTGGCTCGCCTCGGCGATGCCGAGGTCGCGGTACTTTGCGTAAGTGCGCAGGCCGTCCGCTTTGAAGTCCTCTTCGCGATGATGACTGACCGCGATGCGCTGCTTCGGTCGAGCGAGTTTTTTCGGCGCGCTCTTGGCGGGCGCGGTGCGCGCCTTCGCCTTCACCGCCTTGCGTGCCGAGGATCGCGCCGCGGCCTTGGCACCGCTGCGCTTCTTCACCGCGGTCTTCGTTGCGGGTCTTGATGCCTTTGCCTTTTGCCTGGCCATTGTCTGCCTCCCTGATCTGAGCCGCGCCCACCGGATGGGTGCAACCCGAAGACAGACTATCCAGTCTTGGACGAGGCAGCAATTGCAGCGCTTTGGGATTGTCACGCGACGCCCCATCGGCTGTAGCTTGCCCCAGGCTGTCGTGGCGAGCGGCCGTCGTCTCGTATTGGTTCTCATGCTGAATTAATGTCGCCCCGAGATTCTGGGGGAATTGATCCATGGGCAACAGCGTAGGTCAGCGTGCATTTCAAAAGGCCCGGCTTGAGAAACGGCAAAAAGCCGAAGTCCTGCCAATGCTCGGGCACGCGCTCCAGCTGCACAAGATGGGGCTCCTCCCCGAGGCCCAGACGGCCTATCGGCAACTCCTGCAGCTCGCGCCCAACCAATTCATCGCGCTGCATATGCTCGGCACCTTGGAGTCCGATGCCAAAAACTACCAGCAAGCCGAAATCCTGCTGAGCCGGGCGGTTGCCGTGGATCCGCGATCTGCCGATGCTCATATGAGCCTGGGCGTCGCGCTCAACGGGCAGCGACGTCACGAGGAGGCCTGCGCGAGCTATCGCAAAGCCCTCGCCTTGCGGCCCAACCACGCAACAACCCTGTCCAATCTCGGTAACGCGAGTGTGGCCCTCGACCTTCACGAGGAGGCGCTCCACAGCTACGACAAGGCGCTCGCCCTCGACGCAAGGCTTGCCGAAGCCCACAACGGCCGGGGTTGGGCGCTCTGCCGTCGGCGCAATTATGACGAGGCTCTCGCAAGCTTGAACCGCGCGCTGTCGATCAAGCCCGACTATCCCGCGGCGCTGGCGAACCGCGCGGCCGCGTTGCGGGAACTTCAGCGATTTGACGAAGCCTTGGCAGACGGCAATCGGGCAATCGCGCTGGCCCCCGACGACGCGAATGGATGGCTCGCACGGGCCAGCGTCCTGCTCCAGATCCAGCAGATTGCCCAGGCATCACACGATTGCGAGCAGGCCCTCGTGATCGCTCCCGATTCCATTCAAGCTCACCTGGTGCTGGGCCTTTGCCTCGCCGGACTTGGCCGGGTCGACGAAGCCCTCGCCAGTTTCGACAGAGCCCTCGACATCCAGCCTGATCTCCAGAGCGCGATCTCCAACAAGATATTCACGCTCGATTTTGCGGGGGATGCCACCGTTGAGCGGCATCAGCAGGCGCGGCATATGTGGTGGGAGCGTGTCGGCGCGAAGATCGCATCAGGAGCGGCGGGAGCGCATGACAACAGCCGCGACCCGGATCGCCGTCTGGTGCTCGGCTATGTCTCGTCGGATTTCAACGCGCATTCGGCCGCGTTGATTTTCAAGCCGGTCCTTCAACACCGTGACCGGGCACAGTTCGAGATCGTGTGCTACGCCTGCTCGTCGAAAGTGGACGCTACGACCGGCGAATTTCGCGAGATCGCCGATCGCTGGCGCGACGCCTCGCAATGGACCGAGGATCGCCTCGCCGCCGAGATCCGCGCCGACGGCATCGACATCCTGATCGACCTGTCCGGCCATACCAGAGGGAACCGGCTCGGCGTGTTTGCGCGCAAGCCGGCACCGATCCAGGTCCATGGTTGGGGCCACGGTACCGGCACCGGACTGCCGACGATCGATTACCTGTTCTCGGACCCCGTCGCGATTCCGCCCGAGGTTCGGCATCTGTTTGCGGAGACCGTCGTCGACCTGCCGTGCTTTGTGACGCTGGCGCCGCTGCCGGCCGGGATTGCGCGGGCGCAGACGCCGGCGATTTCGAACGGCTTCGTTACATTCGGCGTCTTCAACCGCATCAGCAAGATTTCGGACGACGCAGCGCAAGTCTGGTCCAGCATTCTCGAGCGGGTGCCGGGTTCGCGACTGCTGATCAAGGATGTTGCGCTGGACGACCGATTGGTCCGCGAGAATTTGCTGGCGCGGTTCGAGGCTTGCGGATTGCCGGCCGAACGCGTCGATCTGCTCGGCGCCACCTTGCGAAGCGAACATCTGGCGACGTTCAATCGCGTCGATATCTGCCTCGACCCGTTCCCGCAGAATGGTGGCGTCAGCACATGGGAAGCCCTGCAGATGGGCGTGCCGGTGGTCGCGAAACTCGGCAACAGCCTGCCCAGCCGTGCTGCCGGCTCCATCCTCACGGCGCTTGGCCTCCCGGACTGGGTCACGGATAGCCCTGAGGCGTATATCGAAATTGCAACGCGCCGAGCCTCGCAGATCAGCGAGCTCGACAAGTTGCGGCTCGAATTGCCCGACAAGATTCGCACCGCAGCCGCCAGCAACCCCGTCTCATACGGGCGAGCGGTGGACGACGCCTATCGCGCGATGTGGAAACGCTATTGCAACGGCGGCGTCTGACTCCGCCTCAATGCAGTCGGAACACGCCGTCCACGGCGCGCAGCTCGGCCGGCTTGATCAGCTTGCAATGCGCCACGGTGACCGAATGGAGGGGGCCATCGAGCTTCTCCTGCCAGAATGCCAGGAAATCCTTCAGCGCCGGAAATTTCGGAAACATGTCGTAGTTCTGCCAGACGTAGGTCTGGAGCAGCGAGGGATGATCCGGCATGCGGTAGAGAATTTGTGCCGTCGTCAGCCCGTAACCCAGCATCTGTTTCCGGAAGTCATCGGAAACGCCCCCACTCCGCAGTGCCATGCCAACCTCCTTTGCAGGAGCGCATTCTGGGGGTGGCTTGATCCGGTACTCCTTACGAGCCACCCGGCAACGATGCGCTCACAGAGAAATGTGACGCAAACTGACAACTCATCTCAAGCCCAAAAGTTTAACAAGCTGTTGAAATTCAATGCGTTAGCAGCAGATGACAGACCGTGCTAATACGGGCGCGGCCCAAGTTAACGATGGAAAAGAGATTCTGGCAGTCCGCGCTTCCGGGTGCTGATTTTTCTGCTAGAAGCCCTTGCCCCCGCAAAATTCCTGTCCTATTTCAACCTCGCTCGTGCTAGCACTCGCGGGCTTCGATTGCTAACAATCCAAAAATCCTCAACTCGTGCAAATGTTTAGGAGGACTGCATGAAATTCCGTCCGCTTCACGACCGCGTCGTGGTCAAGCGCATCGACGCAGAAGAGAAGACCGCTGGCGGCATCATCATTCCCGACACTGCCAAGGAAAAGCCCTCCCAGGGTGAAGTCGTCGCCGTCGGCCCCGGTGGCCGCGACGAAGCCGGCAAGCTGATCCCGATCGACCTGAAGGTCGGCGACCGCGTGCTGTTCGGCAAGTGGTCCGGCACCGAGGTCAAGATCGACGGCGTCGATCTCCTGATCATGAAGGAAAGCGACATCATGGGCGTCCTCGACGTCCCCGCTTCCAAGAAGAAGGCGGCCTAAGAGCCCCCTCTCCCTCCAGTCAACATCATCCAAGGAAAATTCCAGATGGCAGCCAAAGAAGTCAAATTCTCGGTTGAAGCGCGCGACAAGATGCTGCGCGGCGTCGACGTTCTCGCCAACGCGGTGAAGGTCACGCTCGGTCCGAAGGGCCGCAACGTCGTGCTCGACAAGTCGTTCGGCGCTCCCCGCATCACCAAGGACGGCGTCACCGTCGCCAAGGAGATCGAGCTCGACGACAAGTTCGAGAACATGGGCGCCCAGATGGTGCGCGAAGTCGCTTCCAAATCCGCTGACGCGGCCGGCGACGGCACCACCACCGCCACCGTGCTGGCCCAGGCGATCGTGAAGGAAGGCGCCAAGTCGGTCGCCGCCGGCATGAACCCGATGGACCTCAAGCGCGGCATCGACCTCGCGGTCGAGGCTGTGGTTGCGGACCTCCAGAAGAACTCCAAGAAGGTCACCTCGAACGACGAGATCGCCCAGGTCGGCACCATCTCGGCCAACGGCGACCAGGAGATCGGCAAGTTCCTCTCCGATGCCATGAAGAAGGTCGGCAACGAGGGTGTCATCACCGTCGAGGAAGCCAAGTCGCTCGAGACCGAGCTCGACGTCGTCGAGGGCATGCAGTTCGACCGCGGCTACATCTCGCCCTACTTCGTCACCAACGCCGACAAGATGCGCGTTGAGATGGACGACGCCTACATCCTCATCAACGAGAAGAAGCTCTCCTCGCTGAACGAGCTGCTGCCGCTGCTCGAGGCCGTGGTGCAGACCGGCAAGCCGCTGGTCATCGTCGCCGAGGACGTCGAAGGTGAAGCCCTCGCCACCCTGGTCGTGAACCGTCTGCGCGGCGGCCTCAAGGTCGCGGCCGTCAAGGCGCCGGGCTTCGGCGATCGCCGCAAGGCCATGCTGCAGGACATCGCGATCCTGACCGGCGGCCAGGCGATCTCGGAAGACCTCGGCATCAAGCTCGAGAACGTCACGCTCAACATGCTCGGTCGCGCCAAGAAGGTGATGATCGACAAGGAGAACACCACGATCGTCAACGGCGCCGGCAAGAAGGCCGACATCGAGGCGCGCGTGGCCCAGATCAAGGCGCAGATCGAGGAGACCACCTCGGACTACGACCGTGAGAAGCTCCAGGAGCGTCTCGCCAAGCTCGCGGGCGGCGTCGCGGTGATCCGCGTCGGCGGCGCGACCGAGGTCGAGGTGAAGGAGCGCAAGGATCGCGTTGATGACGCGATGCATGCGACCCGCGCGGCCGTGGAAGAAGGCATCGTCCCGGGCGGCGGCGTGGCCCTGCTCCGTGCCTCCGAGCAGCTCAAGGGCCTGCGCACCAAGAACGACGACCAGAAGACCGGCGTCGAGATCGTGCGCAAGGCGCTGTCGGCGCCCGCTCGCCAGATCGCGATCAACGCCGGTGAAGACGGCTCGGTGATCGTCGGCAAGATCCTGGAGAACAAGGCCTACAATTACGGCTTCGACTCCCAGACCGGCGAATATGCCGACCTCGTCAAGAAGGGCATCATCGACCCGACCAAGGTGGTTCGCACCGCGATCCAGAACGCAGCCTCGGTTGCGGCTCTGCTGATCACCACGGAAGCCATGGTCGCCGAGCTGCCCAAGAAGGGCGGCGCCGGCCCCGCGATGCCTCCGGGCGGCGGCATGGGCGGCATGGACTTCTAAGGTCCAACCACCTCGAGAACTACGAAACCCCGGCAGCGATGCCGGGGTTTTTGTTTTCAGTATCCAACCACCGTTATCATGTGACGGGCTCTCTGCACGTCGACCACTCCTGCGTGCGATTGATATACTCCGCAACGGTACTTCGGTAGCACCACCCCCGGATGACGGGGCTGCCTCGCCGCACCACCGGACCGATCTGCCCATATCAGATATCGGGCGTTGCGCCGCCCCGTCTGCAGCCGAATGTGTCGGCCGCGACAAATCGGCAATCGAAACGAACTTGGCGATCGGTGGATTGCGCGATAGCGTTGACGCATGACATCGAACAAGACGTTCCGGCTTGTTCTCATCAAGCCGTCTCACTACGACAGTGATGGCTATGTGATCCGGTGGTGGCGGGGTGGCCTGCCGTCGAATTCGCTGGCGTGCCTTCACGGCATCGCGCTCAATTGCCGCGAGCGCCAGGTTCTCGGCACTGATGTCGACATCGACATCGAGGCGATCGACGAGACCAACCGGAAAGTCCGGATCGACGCGCTGGCGCGCTCCATCCAGTCAGCCGGCGCTGGCATGGTCATGCTGGTCGGCGTGCAGTCCAATCAGTTTCCGCGGGCGCTCGATATCGCACGGCAGTTTCGCGGTCGGGGCATCCAGGTCGCGGTCGGCGGCTTCCATGTTTCGGGGACGCTGGCGATGTTGCCGGACTGCGACCCCGACATGCGCGAGATCATGGCGCTCCGCGTCTCGGTGTTTGCCGGGGAAGCCGAGGGCCGTCTCGAGCTCGTGCTGAAGGATGCCCTCGCAGGACAGCTCCAGGCAAAGTACGACTTCCTCAACGACCTTCCGCATCTCGAAGGCCAGTCGCTGCCGATCATCCCGCAGGCGCAGATCGCGCGGGTGATGGGCCGCACAACCAGCTTCGATGCGGGCCGCGGCTGCCCGTTCCAGTGCTCGTTCTGCACCATCATCAATGTGCAGGGCCGCAAGTCGCGGCGCCGATCCCCCGACGACATCGAGACCCTGATCCGCGCCAATGTCGCGCAGGGCATTCACGCCTTCTTCATCACCGACGACAATTTTGCGCGCAACAAGGACTGGGAGTTGCTGCTCGACCGCATCATCGCGCTGCGCGAGACGGAAGGATGGCAGCTCAGTTTCACGATCCAGGTCGACACCCTCTGTCACAAGCTGCCGAACTTCGTCGAGAAATGCGCAAGAGCCGGCGTACGACGATGCTTTATCGGCCTGGAGAATATCAACCCCGACAGCTTGCTCGGCGCCAAGAAACGCCAGAACAAGATCACGGATTATCGCGAGATGATGCTCGCCTGGAAACAGGCCAAGATCGTCACCGTTGGCGGCTATATCCTGGGCTTCCCGAACGACACGCTGGCATCGATCGTCCGTGACATCCGGATCATCCAGGACGAACTGCCGATCGACATGCTGGAGTTCTTCTTCCTGACGCCGCTGCCCGGATCGGAAGATCACAAGACGCTCTACGCCAAGGGCGTCGCAATGGACCCGGATCTCAACAAATACGATCTGGACCATGTCACCGTTGCGCACGCGACGATGTCCCAGGCCGAATGGGAGGATGCCTACAGGATGGCCTGGACCACCTATTACAGCTGGGCGCATGTCGAAACGATCATGCGGCGGGCCGCCGCGTCCGGCAACAGCGTCAACCGGATCAAAACCTTCGTTCTCTATTTCAGAGGTTACCATCCGATCGAGCATGTACATCCGCTCGAAGGCGGCGTGCTCCGCCTGAAGAGCAGGCGTGAGCGCCGTCCGCATCTACCAACCGAGTCGGCCTGGCTGTTCTATCCGCGTTTCATCGCGGAAACCGCGACCAAAGCCGCCCAATGGGCGACGCTTGCGATCCGGCTCGAGCGCCTCGCACGCAAGGTCAAGCGCGACCCAAACCGGCTCACCTATACCGACAAGGCGTTGACACCCTGGGTCGATCCAACCGAGAACCTCGAATTGTTCAAGACGAGGTCAAGCCAGGCCTTTCTCGATCAGCGACGACACATCGAGGAAGCGCAGAAGCGGACCATACCTGCCTCGTGAAAAGACGTCGTCGGCCTACTCCACCTTTCCCAGACGCTCCATGTGCGGCTCGCCATCTTCGTCGAGCGACCAGAAGATCCGCGTCACCTTGCCGACGAGATTGTCCATCGGCACGAAGCCGAACGACGACATCATGCGGCTATCGGTGGAATTGTCGCGGTTGTCGCCGAGCACGAAGAAATGGCCCGGCGGCACCGTGACGACGTTGGTGTTGTCGAGAAAACCGTTGTCGGCGCAGTCGAAGGTCACATAGGACGTGCCGCTCGGCAGCGTCTCGCGCCAGCGCTTGACCTTGATGCTGCCATCCGCACCGCAGGCCGTGTAGGCAAGCCCGTATTCGAGCGCGACGCGCGTCACCGGACGGTCGTTGAGGATGAGCTGGCCCTGCCGCATCTGGATACGGTCGCCAGGCAGTCCGACCACGCGCTTGACGTAGTCGGCAGAGGTGTCTTTCGCGGTCCGGAACACGACGATGTCGCCATGCTCCGGCTCTGCGGCAAGGACGCGGCCGGAAATCCAGGACGGCGCGAAGGGAAACGAATAGCGCCCGTAGCCATAGGCACTCTTCGAAACGAACACGTAGTCGCCGACCATCAGCGTCGGCGACATCGAACCAGACGGAATGTTGAACGGCTGGTACAGGAAGAAGCGAAACAGGAACGGCGGCGACCACAGCACCGGGATCAGCAGGATCAGGATCACGATCGCCTTCCATTCCCGCGATTGCGCCGACGACCGCGCCGGCCGGATCGTGTCCTCAAGAGTGGTCATGCAGCTGCCCTGATCAAGTCCGTGTCGGCACGAGATTACGCAACTCTTGCGCGCGTGCAATCCCCGCTCCGTGATCTTGGTCGCACAGGCGCTGCCATCCGTTCATGGCGGACGATGCGACGGATATGTGAAGGGCCGCCCGTGGGCGGCCCTTCGGTTTCACGCACTCTCGGGCGCCTTCAGGCGCACGAGCCGGGTCAGGAGGGCGTCGAGACCCTCGCCGTTGCCGGCATGGAGGTCGATGCGGCCGACCTTCTCGACCAGCCGCTCCAGCGACTCCAGCTCCTTGAGCCGGAGCAGCAGAGGGTTCTCCTCCATCAGGCGGGCGGTGTTCAGGAGCGACCGTGTCGCCGCGGTCTCCTCCTGCCGGCGGATCAGGTTCGCCTTCGCGACCCGCTCCGCCTCCACCACCTTGTTCACCAGCTCCCGGATCTCGCCGGGCAGGATCACGTCCTTGACGCCGAGCTCGGTCACCTCGACACCGGACCCCGCGACGCGTGCCCGCACATAGTCGCGCAGCTCCGCATCCAGCGCCGCCTTCGCAGACAGCACCTCGTCCAGCGTCCGGCCCGCGACCGCTTCGCGGATCGCGAACTGCACCAGGCGGTACAGCCACGCATCCACGTCGGGCACGGTCGCAACCGTGCGCTCTGGATCGACAACCCGGCGGAACGCAGTCAGCGTCACCCGCAGCGCGATGCGATCCTTGGTCAGCATCTCCTGCGCAGTGATCTCGACCGCCTGGGGCCGCAGGTCGAGGCGCTTGACCTCGATCTTGCGGCCGACAGTCCAGAAGGCGTGCCGGCCAGGCGCAAGCCGCTCCACGATCCGGCCCTCGACATAGAGCAGGCCCGCCTCGTGGTTCTCGACCACAGCTTCCGTCACGACGGTCGAGCGGTTGCGCTCGATCATGGCCAGGTGCCGCGCATCGACCCTGGCATCGCGCGACACATCGATGCGCTCGACATCGATGCGGGTTGCGACCTTCCAGTAGACGCGCACCTGCCAGGGCGTCATCAGATGCACGGGCCGGCCATCGAGGCTGACGATGGCGATCTCGTCCGCCTTCGTCTCGACCGCCTCGAACAGCTCCGCGGCGAGATCGGGCCGCGCGGCCTTCAGCACCGCGTAGCGATCCGCAGAAAATTCGCTGCGGACCACGTCGAGCACCTCGGCCTTCAGCTCGTGCAGGGGATCGAACAGCCGGTGCTTGCCGGGCGCGAGCACGCGCACGAGCTGCCCGTTGCGCGTGAGCAGCGCACGCTCGCCATCCTTCACCGTCAAGTTGAGCATCAGCAAGTGCCAGCTCTTGTTCGAAGTCACGACACGCCTCCTTCGTTTGCGCCCGGCCGGATGCCGGACGACAGGTTTCGCTTGCAAAGGACGTGAGGACGCGGACGACGCTTCCCGGGAGATCGACGGGCCGGGGCTTGAGCTTGCACGACGACGGGCGCACGCGCGCGATCGCGCGACGCGTGTCGCGCGGTCATGCGGAGCCACCCGGCATCGGCGCAAGCGGTATCTACCCGCGGCGCAAAGCCGGTCTCACAGTGTCTAGGTTCGGACGGAAAGCCTTGCGGCAAAACGGCCGGACTGCGACTGAAGCGCGCGTCCGGTCCTCGTCAGAGGTATCAGCTTTTCAGGCTGAAACGGAGCGCTGGAGCGGGATTCGAACCCGCGTCACGATGAGTCAGTGTCATCTGCTCTACCAAACTGAGCTATCCTTTGTGCAAGAGACCGGCATCGAACCGATACCTTCGGGTGTTCAGCCCGACGCTCTCCATGAGCTACGTCCTGCGTTTCTCCTTCATTCGGCGGAACACGAAACCGGAGACCGGCCCGCGCCGGTCGGGATCTCAGAGAGCCCGAACCCATGGCCTAGCGAAGGACCGCGCTAATAGACGAAGCACGTTCGGGTTGCAAGAGGCTGCGCGAAGATTTTTCGTCGGGCGTCACGTACCGTGACGCGACGATCACAAGTCGACGTCGCGTCGGGCGCGCGACATTTGCTCGAAACAAGACCGCACCCAGTCGATCGTCACGCGAGTCGCGGAATCGCGCTTGAGATGGTTTTGCACGAGCAGCCAGACGTCGCGCCGTTTCGGCAGCAGCGTGGCGCGCAGGCGGCGGTCGCCGAGCAACTCGGTGCAGCTGTGCTCCGGCAGCACGCCCGCGGCCCGGTGCGACCGGATCAGCGTGCGGATGACGCGGACATTGTCGGTCACGCAGCGCGGCCGGATTTTCTTGGTCCGCAGAAACTGCATCTCCGGAATGGCGCCGAGCTCGTCCGGATAGGCGCACAGCATCGGCTCGCTTTCGGTCGCGACCGGCTCGAAATAATAGAGCTTGATGTCACCGAGCCTCGAAATGGAAAAGTCGCCCTTGTCGGGCTTGCGCAGCCGGATCGCGAGATCGGCTTCCCAGCGCGAGAACCTGACATTGTCGCTCGAGGTCAGGAATTGCAGCGTCAGGCCGGGATTGGCGCGCAGGAAGTCGCTCGCATGCGGTGCCAGCACCTCCTCCGCGAATGCATTGGTGGAGGCGATGCGCAAATCTCCCGCCGGGCCGGGCAGGCTCCGACCGACACGGCCGATCTCGGCGGCATGCGCAGCCATCGCCTGGACATGCGCGAGCACCGCTTCGCAGCTCCGGGTCGGCCTGCGGACGCCGTCGGCGGCCTCGAACAGGCGCAGGCCGAGCGCGCGCTCGATGCGCGACAGCCGGCGTCCGACCGTGGTCTCGTCGATGCGCAGCCGTGCGCTGGCGCCGGCATAGGTGCCCTCGTCCCTGACCGCGGCAATGATGCGAAGGTCGTCCCAGTTCATGGCGCAAGGTTACATTGGTCGGCAATGGCCTGCAATATCGCAGCCATCGGCTGCAATATCCCTGCATATCGGCAGGCAGCCGGGAGGCTATGCTCGGCCCAACCCGCTGTCCTGGAGAATTGAGCCATGACCTCCGCAAAGACCCTGCTGCAACTCGCCGGTGCTGACCTCACCCCGCCACGTCTTGGCGACGCCGCCTTGGTGCTGATCGACATCCAGAACGAATATCTGGCGGGCCCCCTCGCCCTGCCCGACGCCAAGCCTGCGATCGTGCGGGCGGCCGCGCTGTTGGCGCGGGCGCGCCAGCGCGGCGCTGCGATCATCCATATCGCCCATCGCGGCAAGCAAGGCGGCCTGTTCGATCGCTCCGCCGATCGCGGCGCCATCGTCGCCGAGCTCAGCCCACGTGCGAATGAGCTCGTGATCGAGAAGGAGCTGCCGAACGCCTTCGCCGGCACCGACCTGCAGGCGCAGCTCGCCGCGAGCGGACGCAAGGACATCGTGCTGGCCGGCTTCATGACGCATATGTGCGTCAGCTCCACCGCGCGTGCCGCGCTCGATCTCGGTTTTCGCACGACCATCGATGCAGACAGCTGCGCCACCCGTGACCTGCCCGACGGAAGCGGCGGCACGCTCGACGCCCGGACCATCCACGAGGTCGCGCTCGCCGAGCTGTCGGACCGCTTCGCGATCATCGCACGCGGCGACGCACTGGGGTGACCGCGGGGTTGATCTCCGGCGTTTCCTTGCAAGGGGGCATTGAAGTCGACCCGGCATGCGCTAATCTCAGGGGATATTTTCGATATTTCCCTGGACGGCATTCAGGCGAGCTTTTTCCGGATCGCGCCTGGCCGAGCTTTGCCTAGTCCACCTCGCCTGCTGGCTTTGTCCTGGTTCCGCATTGGCGGAAACGCGGATCGCGCTCGTCGTCGGCAATGGCGCCTATACCTCCACGGCGCAACTCCCCAACCCGTCGCACGATGCCGAGGACGTCGCCGCCTCGCTCAAGCGCAGCGGCTTCGAGGTGCTCCAGGGCATTGACCTGCGCCAGGCCGAGATGCAGGACCTCACCATCCGCTTCGCGCGCGCGGCCAGCAGAGCCGATGTCCATGTTCTATTACAGCGGCCATGCGATGCAGTACAACGGCGTGAACTATCTGATGCCCATCGACGCCATGCTGACTGATGAAGCGGACCTCAAGCGCTTCGTGCGGGTCGACGACATCGTGAACGATCTACAGCAGGCCAAGAACCTGCGCATCCTGGTGCTCGATTCCTGCCGTGACAATCCGCTCGCCGAAACACTCAAGCGCTCGGCCGGCGCGACCCGCGCCGCCTCGATCGGACGCGGGCTGTCGAAGATCGAGGCGCCGCGCGGCACGATCGTATCGTTCTCGACGCAATCAGGACAGGTCGCCCGCCGACGGCACCGGCCGCAACAGCCCCTACACGACGGCGTTCCTGAAGCACATCGAGCAGCCGCACGAGATCGGCGACGTCTTTCGCGACATCAGCAGCGACGTCTACGATTCGAGCGGCAAGACCCAGCTCCCGGAGCTGTCGCTGTCGATCATCGGCAAGTTCTATCTGAACGGACAGGTCGCGATCACGGTCGCCCCACCGCGCCCCAGCCCACGCCGCGGCCCGATCCGTGCGCAGCCGCGGAGGCACACTGGAAGGCCGCCGAGAGCATCGGCAATGCCAGCGCCTTTGAGGATCATCTGGCGCGATTTTCGAGTTGCAGCTTCGCCGGTCTCGCCAAGGCGCGGATCGAGGGCCTGAAGCAGAAGACGGTGCTCGCGCCGGCGTCAGACGCCGCCCGGGCCAGCGGGACCAAGGCCTTCGACGGCAACTGGGACGTGACGTTGAACTGCCCGACTTCGGGCAAGGCGCAGGGCTTCACCAGGGCCCTGGCAGCCACCGTGACGAACGGCGTGTTTCACGCCGAGGGGCAGAACCCAGGCGGGAGCAACCGGCTGGAGATCGACGGCCAGATTCCGGCGGACGGCAAGACGACGTTGAGTGCACGCGGCACGACGGGGGCGAGCGCCTACACCCTCAATAACCTTGCGCCCGGCTCGCCCTACGCCTTTACGATCGATGCGCAGTTCGAACGCAGCCGCGGCAGCGGCAAGCGCAACGAGGCGCGGGCCTGCAACCTGGTTTTCGTCAAGCGCTGATCGTGCGATGATCGCGACTGCGCCGCGTACACGCGTTACACCGCACGTGTGGCGATGGCGATTGGCCCCGCAATCGACTGACTTCTCACAACAGGAAAAGATCATGACATCGCATGACACGGCGAAGATTCTGGCCGGCAAGGTCGCACTGGTGACCGGCGCGGGGCGCGGGCTCGGCCGCGCTTTTGCTGAGAGGCTCGCTGCGCTCGGCGCCGACGTTGCCATCCACGGCATGCGCGAGAATGGCCCCGCGGAATATGGCGAGGGCACCACCCTCACCGCGGTGGCCGAAGCCATCGGACAGCAATTCGGCGTCCGCAGCCAGCGGGTGCTCGGCGATCTCACCAAGGGCGAGGACATCGCACGCGTGATTGCCGAGACGGAGGCTGCGCTCGGCTCGATCGACATTCTCGTCCACAATGCCGGCGGCGACATCGCGGCCGCCGGCGGCAAGCCGGATCCGAACGATGCGGTGAACATCAAGGAGGCCGACGTGCGCGCGGTGCTGGAGCGTAATCTGCTCTCGACCATCCTGACCTGCCAGGCGGTCGCCAAGGGCATGATGGAGCGGCGATCCGGCCGCATCGTCACGCTCGGCTCGGTCGCGGCGTTCAAGGGGCGAACCAACGGCTCGATTTATGCGGTGTCGAAGGCCGGCGTGACCCACTACACGCGATGCCTTGCCGACCAGCTCCGTCCCTACGACATCGCCGTCAACTGCATCGCGCCTGGCGATACCCGCACGGGCCGCTTCCTCGGCACGCGGGCCGTGGATCCGGACCGGATGGTCGAGAGCGGCACGCTCGACCGCATCGCGACGGTGGACGAGGTCGCGCGTGTCGTGGAGTTCTTTGCCGGCCCCATGGGCGCCTTCGTCTCCGGCCAGGTGCTGAGGATCGACGGCGGCGGACAATGTTGGCCGGGCTGACAACGGGCCCGTGAAAAAGAAAGGGCCGCTGCGAGCGGCCCTTTGCGTCATTCACAGAAGGATGAGATCACTCAACCCGCGCCAGCACCGCGAGCTTGCGGATGCCCTTGTTGCGATAGGCGTCGAGGAACGCGTAATAGTCCTTGAACGACACGCAGCCGTTCGAGTCGCCGTTCGGCCCGAGCATGTAGGTGTGCGCGAGCAGGCCGTCGCGGCCGTAGATCGCACTCTCGCCGCCGATCGGGGTCAGGCGCAGCGCCGGCACGCCGTGGAACAGCGCTTCGCGCGGCTTCAGCGTGTAGATGTGCGGCGGCGTCACGCCGCGCATGCGGGTGCGCTGCGAGCGCGGATCGTCGAGGTTGGAACCGAGGCCGGAATGCGCCTCGAGCTTGGTGCCATCGGGCAGATAGACCGTCTTGGCGGTGATGTCGTAGACCGCGGTATCGCGCTCATAGGGCGGCGCGCCGCCGAACATCGGGTTCTGCTCCTTGGGCGCGATGGCCGCGGTGATGCTGGCATCGGCCGAGGCGTAGGCCAGAAGCCCGCCGGACGGCTCACGCTTGCCCCAGAGTTTTTCGACCATCGACTGACGCGGGCCGGTGATCGCCATCACCGCCGCCTTGGCGCGATCGGCGAACGACTTCGGCTTCGCCTCGGGTGCCGGCACGATCTGGGCCGGATCGGCCGAGGCGAGCTGCATCTGGGCATCCGGAGCGCGCTTGGCCTTGTCCGCGGTCTTGTCGGTGGACTTGTCGGCAATCTTGGCCGGGGCCGACGGTTTCAGCGCTTCCGCGACCTTCGCGATCACACTCTGCTTCGGCGCGTCCTTGACCACGGCGACCTGGGTCGCGGGCGCGGCGCTGGCCGCATTCGATGGTACGCCTTGCGTCGCAGCCGCGGCAAAGCGCTCGTTGAACATCTCGCGCGAGATCGGCGCGGCAATCTGGATCCGATCGGGCAAGAGCGAGAAGGCTTCCTTGACCGCCTCGCCCGCCTCCCGCAGCGCGACCTTGGGCGCACGCTTGATCACGGGCTCGTCATAGCCAATGCTGCCGACGGTCGGATAGACGCTGGCGCCGAGGATGTTGGTGTAGATGGTCCAGCCGGCGCCCATCACGACGCAGCCGATCGCCGCGGCGCCGAGCCATTTACGGGTGGTCATTTTCCGGGAAGATTTCCGCGAATAGCTCTTCGAGAACTTCTTGGACTTCCGTGCCGCGTTACTCTGCGCAGCGATACTCGTACTCATTCGCCTTGCGTCCAGGACGGTGTCACCAAGTCCCCCTTCGAAGTGCCGCTGGTCACGATCCGGGAACAGCATCTCGCAGAGGGTCGGAGCGTCATTAAGGCGACTTTTAGTTAAATGCGGATTAAGTTCGGGCGGATGTGGGGCAGCTCGTTAACGCTGTCTCATTTTGGGAAAAAAGCCCGCAGAACTACGGACTTATTCGGATCTGTTAACCATAATTCTCGGCCGGATCGGCGCGTTCTGCCGGGGTGTCCGGCGGCATCTCCAAGGCCATCCAATCACGTCGTTTTCGTGGTCTTTATGCCCGGAGGATAACGGGGAAGCGTTGCGCGAGGCTGGTGGGCGCGCCCCTCTCCAACCGCTGCGCTGCTCTCATTGCCCGCGCTCATCCTGCATCACACATCCTGCGTGGCGCGCTCACGCGGCACGGCGCCGTGATTGAAAGTTGATCGCGCCGGTCTGGAAATCGGCGCGACGAGAAAGTAGTTCCTACCTCGGCACTTTTCAGCAGCCTCTGTGCATGATACGGTACCGTATCAACATCGCCTTGGACTGTGCCGCGCACGCAAACGGAGGCTGGCATGAGAGGCTTTTCGCGCGCCGCGTATTTCGCCGCAGCGTGGTCACTGTTGTTGATGGGGTTTGCAAGCGCACAGCCCGCTGCCAGTACGGGCTGCACGGATTCGCCGTCGGCCGCAGGCACGCAAATTTGGCGCTGCAACAACGGCGTCACGATCGTTGCCGAAAACGGCGCCCGATTTGAACTTAAGGACGCCAACCGCGACGGACATATAGACTCCGTGGAGTTGAGCAGCAAAGCGCTGCTGATCGAAGTGCCCAAGAAACGCGGTGGCAATCCCTTCAAGGTGCTGACCCCGCAGGCGATTGCCGCGGTGCGCGGCACGAAATGGGCGGTCGACGTCGCTGACGCCAAGACCTCCGTGTTCGTCGCCGATGGCCGTGTCGGCGTGAGCCGCAGGGCCCGTGGACGCGGCGTCGTGCTCGGACCGGGCCAAGGCGTTGATGTCGAGACAACCGGCCCGCTGACCGTCAAGACATGGGGCCAGCCGCGCGTTGACGCACTCATGGCGAGGCTCCGGCAATAAGTCTCGGACGTAAGGCTTGGACGACGAGACTTGGACGATAAGGCCGGGTAACGACGCTGGCCAATGAGATTTGGACAATAGAAGATTGCAAGACGACCGCATGCGTAGCCGACGCGTTCAGATCCTGATGGCATTCGTGCTCACCGCACTGTGGGGCGCGGGCATCTATACCGCGCACGCCAACGGCCACCTGCGCTTTCTCGACCGCCTCGAGGCGACGCTGACGGATTGGCGGACCCAAATCCGCGGCGTGCAGCGCCCGCCCGATTTCGTCACCATCGTCGCGATCGACGATACCGTGGTGAAGCGCGGGGGGACCTATCCGCTGCCGCGCGCCGATCTCGCCCGTGTCGTCGACACCATCGTGCAATTCAATCCGAAGGTCGTCGCGATCGACCTGCTGCTGGTCGACCGCAGCGCCGCGATCGGCGATGCCACGCTGGCGAACACGCTCGCCACGGGTCCGATGGTCCTCGCCGCCGCGGCAATCTTCCCGTCTGCCAGCGAGACCATTGAGCCGAGCAGCGATGGGCCCCTCGCCACCCTGCCCCAGGCCGAGCGCTTCCTGCTGCCGCTGCCGGCGTTCGCCGACCATGCCGAGGTCGGCGTCGTCAACGTCGCGACCGGCCAATCGGGATCGCCGCTCTCGGTGCCGATGCTGTTCCGCACCCGGGACAAGGTCGAGCTGTCATTTCCGCTTCGCGTCGCTGCGCGCGCGCTCGACAAGCCGCTGACGATCGCACCCGATCATCTCATGCTCGGCGATCGCGCGGTGCCGACCGACGCCGACTTCGCGCTGCCGATCACATACTATGGCCCACGCCGCACCATCCGCACCGTCAGCGCGCAGAGCATCTTCGACGGCACGCTCAGCCGCGCCGCCATCGAGAACCGGATCGTCGTGATCGGCGCTTCGGTCGCCGGCGGCGGCGACTTCTACCCGACGCCGTTCGATTCCCTGATGCCGGGGGTCGAGGTGGTTTCGACCGCAATCACCCATCTCGTCGCCGGCGACGGCATCTTGCGCGATCGCAGGGTCCGTATCGCCGACGCATTTGCCGCGATCCTCCTGCCGATGCTGCTGGTTGGCCTGCTCGCCTGGCGGCGCAGCGCGCTCGGCATCATGGCGGCGGCTGCGGTGATGATCGCCTGGGCCGGGCTCAACGTGCTCGCATTCACGCATGGCGTCTGGCTGAACGCTGCCACCACGCTTGCGGCCACCGTGCCGCCGGTCGCGGTCTTTGCCGGTGTGCAGCTGTGGGCAGGAGGCCGCCGCACGCAATATCTCGCCGCCAAGAGCAGGTCGCTGGCGCAATTCCAGGCGCCGGCGGTGCAGGAGTGGCTGGCGCGCGATCCGAACTTTTTGTCGAAACCGGTCCGCCAGGACGCAGCCGTGGTCTTCATCGATCTCTCCGGCTTCACGGCTCTGAGCGAACGGACCGATCCGGATGCGCTCCGGGAGATCGTGAAGGCGTTTCACGCGCTGATCGACAAGACCGCGGTCGATTGCGGCGGCATGATCACCGGCTTTCTCGGCGACGGCGCCATGATCCTGTTCGGCCTGCCGCGCGCCATGCCGGATGACGCCGCGCGCGCGCTGAATTGCGCGATCGGCCTGCATCGCGGCGTCGAGCGCTGGATCGCCTCGCTGCCGCCGGCGATCGGCAACCAGCTTGGTTTCAAGATCGGCGCCCATTGCGGCGAGATCGTCGCCTCCCGCCTCGGCGGGAGCCACCAGCACATCACGGCGACGGGCGACACGGTCAATGTCGCGAGCCGGCTGATGGAGGTCGCCGCGCAGAACCATGCGCGGCTCGCACTGAGCGATACGCTGCTGGATGCAGCCGACTTCCACGGCGCTCCCGACGGCATCCTGACAGGCCCCCTCCTCACCCAGGTCCGCGGCCGCTCCGGCGTCGTGACCGTGTGGTTCTGGCGGGACAGGGATGGGCCGGGCGGCCAGGCGGCTACCAAGGCTGAAATGATCGACTGATAGACACCGCGCCCCACCCAACACTCCGCTGTCGTCCCGGCGTTCGCCGGGGCGACGGCGAGGAAGTGGCGCGGCCGTTACCGCGCCTCCGGCGGCGGGGAACGGTCGAGCACGTCACCCTTGGCGCCTTCGAGCAGATCGATGCCGTAGGTCTCGACCACGAGCGGCCCGCGCTTGCGCTGCAATTGCGCAACCTGCGTCACCTTCGCGAAAAGCTCGTCGAGGGCAGGACGTCCTCCTGCACGCAGCTCGTCGACGTAGAGCAGCTTGTCGGCGAGCAGCTTGGGATCGGGCTCAGGCATGTTGACCCAGCGGATGCGCTGGGTCTGCTGCGCCACGCAGGTCCCGCGCGGCAAATAGAAGGCGAGCCATCCGGTGGTGCCGTAGTCCTGCGCGAGCACACAGGTCGCGCCGTTGCGCGCACGCACCGCTTCGATCTCGGCGGCAAGCTCACGCCAGCCGACGCCGACGCTGCGCACCGTGGCGTCGCGGCGATATCCGGACAGCCAGCCGGTATTGGCCTGCACGATCAGGGCTGCAAACATCACGATGCCCGTTGGCGCCGCCCAGCGCAGGCAGAAATCGGCCAGGCGCCGCTGGCGCGGCCGCCACGGCACGAGGTTGACTGCGGCCGCCGCAGCAATGACGAAGGGCGGATAGACAGGCGCGAACCAGTTGGCCTCGACGCGGGCATGCAGCGAATGCCAGACGAAATAGACGACGATGGTCCAGAACATCGTCTCGATCAGCACGCGCGAGGCCAGCGCGCCGGCCCGGTGCCAGGTCAAGGCGTGCAGACCCATCGCGCCGAGGATGAAGACGAGCGGGGTCGCGAACGCGATCTGGGTCGGAACCAGCTCCGCGATGAAGACGGGGCGGAAGTCCTCGATCCTGGCACGGCCGAGCTGCTTTGCGAACGAGACCCATTGATGATCCGCATTCCATAGGATCACCGGCGAGAACAGCGCCAGCGCAACGAGGCCACCGAGATAGGGCCAGGGCGAGAGGAACCAGCGCCGCAATTTCGGCACGGCCGCGAGCCAGATCAGGATCGCCAGCCCGAAGAACATCGCGGTGTATTTCGACAGCAGCGCCGCACCGACGGCTGCGCCGACCGCGAGCCACCAGGGCCCGCGTCCGGTCTCCAGCACCTTCGCAAGGAAGAACAGCACGAAGCTGGAGGCGACCAGAAGCGGCGCATCGGGCGTCACGATCAGCGTGCCGACCGAGGCCATCATCGTCACGTTGAGCAGGATGGCGCTGGTGGCGGCCACGCGCGCACCGCCGAACAGGATCGCGGCGGAGCGATAGACCGCGTAGCTCATCGGCAGCGCCAGCAGGATCGAGACGAGGCGAACGCCGAGCTCGGTGTCGCCGGCAATCATGGTGCCGGCGCGGATCACATAGGCCACCATCGGCGGGTGGTCGTAGTAACCGCCCGCCAGGTTCTTCGACCACATCCAGTAATAGGCTTCGTCGAAGGTGATCGGCGTGAACGCGGCCGCGACCAGCCGCAACGCGACCAGCGCAAGAATCGCCAGCGCGGTGTTGCGGACGATCCGCGCGTCAACTCCGGCCATATCGCGCTATTTCTTGCGCCAGACGAACAGTCCGGACATCGCGTAGTTCCACACCACGCCCATCAGCGCGCCAGCCATGCCCGCCAGCCACCAGATCGGCTCCTGGTCATAGACCGAGAAAGCGACGCCGACATTGGCGAGCAGACCGACGCTGCACACGATGTAGAAGGCGATCAGGCCGCGCAGCAGCGCAAAGCCCTTCAGCCGCTGGTCGCGATAGGTCAGGAAGTTGTTGAGGATGAAATTACTGGTCATGGCGACGATGGCGCCGGCCGCCTGCGCCTCCGCGAATGGCGCCTTGAACAGCTGAAGTCCAATGAACAGCGTGGTGAGATGCACCACGAGGCCGATGCCGCCGACCATCGCGAACAGGATGAAGCGCAGCGAGACGATGTCGTTGCTCAGCTTGGCGAGGACGAGGCCGAGGAAGTCGAGCGCGACCATGGAATCGAGCTTGCTCTCGCCATGCTGGCGGGCGCCGAACGTGTAGGGAATCTCGACCGCCCGCAAGGTTCCGTTCGCGGTCGCGACGACGTCGAGCAGGATCTTGAAGCCGTGCACGGACAGCTTCGGCGCCAGCTGTTCGAAACGGTCGCGGCGGAGCATGAAGAAGCCGCTCATGGGATCGGCGATCTCGACCCGCAGCATCTTTCTTGCAAACTCGGTTGCGAGCGCGCTGGCGCCGGCGCGCTGCTTGTTGAAGCCCTCGCTCTTGTAGCCCTCGATGTAGCGGCTGCCGACGACGAGGTCGGCCTGGTCGCTTGCGAGCAGCAACAGCATCTTCGGCAGCTGCGTCTCGTCGTGCTGGAGGTCGGCGTCGATCACGGCGACAAAGGGTGCGCTCGAGGCGAGAATGCCCTCGATGCAGGCGCCTGACAGGCCGCGACGGCCGATTCGGCGGACACAGCGCACGCGGCTGTCGCGCTGCGCCAGCGCGCGCACGACGTCCCAGGTGCCGTCCGGTGAATTGTCGTCGACGAACACGACTTCCCAGGCGACGTTGACGAGCGTCGCCTCCAGCCGCCGGTACAGCACCATGACGTTGTCGCGTTCGTTGAAGGTCGGGACGATGAC
The DNA here is from genome assembly GCF_011602485.2 of Bradyrhizobium sp. 1(2017). Taxonomy (NCBI): domain Bacteria; kingdom Pseudomonadati; phylum Pseudomonadota; class Alphaproteobacteria; order Hyphomicrobiales; family Nitrobacteraceae; genus Bradyrhizobium; species Bradyrhizobium sp. 1(2017). Next base: position 5,240,460 of record NZ_CP050022.2, read on the forward strand.
CGACAGTTCCGGCCCCTCTTGAGCCTGTGGCAGGTTGTCGGCGCCCGGTCTGATCGCTTCATTCATAACGGCAGCGTATATCCGCCGCGTCCTGCGCTGCCAAGTTCTTGCGCTGCCAAGCCCAAGGGTTGTGTGGGGAACGGCCCAAAGGGGCCCCAAAATGCCAACGACCCCGGAACGGCGGGCCGCGCGTACATCCGGCGCAAGCCCAAGCTATTCCAAGGTCGTCCCAGCGCCGGAGCTTTCGCTCAACGTCGCCGTTGATAGCTAGATAGGAACGAGGAATCCGCTTCGCAAGGGGTCCAAACCCGCTTTTTGTGCCCTATTGGTTGGGCACTTCCCGGATCACCGGCCCTCGTGGCGCCGGAGCGGCCGGGGCTGCGGGAGCCGCCGCCGGGGCAGGCTCCACTTTCGCTGGCTTGGGCGGCTTGCCGTACTGTCCAATCGGCCCGAACATGACGGCGACCACAAGCACGATCGCCGCGACGACCGCGCCCAGAATGCCCCCCACCGACTCAGACGACATCGACCCATCCCTGTTCCAGATGCGCCCAGTGATACCATGGATGCGCGCGCGGCCGGAAGGGCTTGCCGACCGCACCGGTCAATCGACCTATTTCTGCGGCGGTCGGTGCTTGACGTAAGCCGTCACGATGTCCTTCTGCGCCGCCTCCACAGCCCTGTTCGCGGTGGCGAGATGGGCGCCGGAATCGATGTTTGGATATTGCGTGGTGAGGTAATCGAGCAACGCCACCCGGTAATATTGCCGTTCCGACGGACAGGCGCCCGCAACCGAGCGGCCGAAATCCTGCTCCGAGAGGCCCTTGTTGGACTCGCGCGAATATTCCCGCGCCAGGCAATGCCAATAATCGTCGCGGCCCTGCTGGGCGAGCTTCTGTGCGCCTTTCGCGTCGTCGTCATCTGCGAAGGCAAAACATGTCATGGCAGCAGATGTCATCACCACGAGCGCAGCTCCCACCAACAGCTTCCGCATCTTGTTCTCCTTTTTCGCGGGTCCGGCCGCGAGCTTAGACGGGACAGGCCAACTGGCCAATCACAACTGGTTTGACTAGGATGAGGTCCCTCCCCCGTCGATGCGAGATCCGCCCGTGGCCAAAGCAAAAACTGCGTCCAAAAAATCCGGCAACATCTTCATTGGCATCGGCGGCTGGACCTTCGAGCCCTGGCGCGGCGTGTTCTATCCGGAGAAGCTGACGCAGGCGAAGGAGCTGTCCTATGCCGCCTCGAAGCTGACCTCGATCGAGATCAACGGCACCTATTACGGCTCGCAGAAGCCGGAGAGCTTCCGCAAATGGGCGAGCGAAGTACCCGAGGGTTTCGTGTTCTCGGTGAAGGGCCCCCGCTTTGCCACCAACCGCCGCGTGCTCGCCGAGGCCGGCGATTCCATCAAGCGGTTCTATGATTCCGGCGTGCTGGAGCTCGGCGACCATCTCGGGCCCGTGCTCTGGCAGTTCGCGCCGACCAAAAAGTTCGACGGCGCCGATTTCGGCAAGTTTCTGGAGCTGCTGCCGCGCAAGCTCGACGGGCGCGCGCTGCGCCATGTCGTGGAAGTGCGCCATGACAGTTTCTGTGCGCCTGATTTCGTCGCCCTGATCCGCGAATTCGAGACGCCGGTCGTGTTCGCCGAGCACGGCAAATATCCGGCGATCGCCGACGTCGCCGGCGACTTCGTCTATGCGCGGCTCCAGAAGGGCAATGACGAGATCAAGACCTGCTACCCGCCGAAGCAGCTGGACGCGTGGGCCGAGCGATTTCAGGCCTGGGCTTCGGGCAGTGAACCCGACGACCTGCCGAAAGTTGACGACAGCAAGCCGAAGAAGGAGCCGCGCGACGTGTTCGCCTATGTCATCCACGAGGGCAAGGTGCGGGCGCCGCACGGCGCCATGGAGCTGATCGCGCGGGTGAGCTGAGGATCGTCCATGGCGAAGGCGAAGAAACTCTTCACCATCGGCTATGAGCAGACGCCGCCCAAGGCGGTGCTGGACGAGCTGGAACAGGCCGGCGTCAAGCTCGTGGTCGACGTGCGCGCGGTGACGTCCTCGCGCCGGCCGGGCTTCTCCAAGAAGCAATTGTCGGCGGGCCTCGACGAGCGCGGCATCGCCTATGTCCACCTCGCCGCGCTCGGCACGCCGAAGGAGGGCCGCCTGGCGGCGCGCAGCGGCCAATACGACGTGCTGGAGAAGATCTACTCAAAGCACCTGAAGACGCCGCAAGCGCGGGAAGAGATGGACGAGCTCTCGGCGCTGGTGAAGAGGGCCGGCCCCGTCTGCCTGCTGTGCTACGAGCGCGACCACACCCATTGCCACCGCCAGATGATCGCGGAGATCATCGAGGAGCGCGATGGCGTTGCGGTGAAGAATTTGGCGGGGCAGCAGGTGTAGCCACACCGTCATTCCGGGGCGCGCGTAACGCGAGCTACGGTGCGCAATTGCGCACCTGAGAATCCATCGGGCAACAGAGTGAGTAGATGAATGGATTCCGGGCTCGCGACTTCGTCGCGCCCCGGAATGGCCGGCCGATAGAACTCAACCCTCCCCCGCCAGCTCGAACGTCCCCTCCATCATCTGCACGCAATGGCCGCCGACATAGGCATCGAGAAGCGCACCGCCCTCCTTCTCGACCGTGGTCCGCAGGATGCTCGGCCGGCCCATGTCAAAACCCTGACCGAAGGTGAGCTTCACCTCGCCGTCGCGAAGCGGATCGAGCTCTGCGAGCAGAGCGGCCGCGGCGACCGTCGCGCTGCCGGTGGCGGGATCCTCCGCGAATCCACTTGTGCCGGGCATGAACATCCGCGCCATGAGATCGCAGCCCGCTTCCGCTGCGAGAATGTCACGCGTGTAGAAATAGACCGCGAAGGCGCCGTCTCGGGGCAGTATTTGCCCGAACGCAGCAGCATCGGGCTTCGCCCGCCGCAGGGCATCGCGCGAATGCAATTCCGCGACCACGAACGGCGTTCCGACGCCGACCACCTGCGGCGCGTGGCGGTCGGTCCTGACGTCGTCCGCGGTCAATGACAGACATGCGGCGACCTCGGCAGCGGACAGTTTTGCAAGACGCGCCAACGGCTGCGGTGCCGTCAGCTCGGCGCCAATGACCTTGCCATGCTCGCGCCAGATCTTGACCGGCACGATCCCCGCCTTTTCCTCGAACAATAAACGCGGCCAGGGCTCGTTGCTGCGCCGGGCCAGCACGAAGGCGGTGCCGACATTGGGATGGCCTGCGAAGGGGAGCTCCCTCACCGGTGTGAAGATGCGGACCTCCGCTTCGTGGCCGGGATTGTGCGGCGGCAACACAAAGGTTGTCTCGGAATAGTTGAACTCGGTCGCGATCGCCTGCATCTGCGCGGTCGTGAGTCCGCCGGCATCGAGCACCACGGCGAGGGGGTTGCCGCCGAAGGCGCGGTCGGTGAACACGTCGACGGTGACGTAGCGGCGCTGCATTGTCTCTTCCTCATGCAAGCGCGGCCGCGACCGGCCGCATCACCGGCAGTCTACAAGCCGGCAACATCGCTCGTCATGTCCCAAAATTCGGAGCAATCGGAGCAATCGATTTCGAAGCGAAGGAGCGACACACGCGCGATGTGCGACGCGCGTTAGCCCAACTGAAACACCGCGACCGGCCGCTCGTAACCGCGCACCTCGACCTCGCCGAGCGCAACGGCGTCGGCGCCGTCGGCGCCCAGCGCCTCGCGAACGGTTGCGGAGATCAGGAGCTGCGAGCCGAACTCCTTGTTCAGCGCTTCCAGCCGCGAGGCGAAGTTCACGGTATCGCCGATGACAGTGTATTCCTTGCGCCGGGGCGAGCCGATATTGCCGGCGACGACCTCGCCGAAATGGATGCCGATGCCGATGCGCAGCGGCCAGCTGGTCTGCGCGTTGATGCGGTCCATCGCAGTCAGCATCTCGCGGCCGGCGGCGACTGCGCGATGCGCGGCGTCGGCAGCCTCCAGCGGTGCGCCGAACAGCGCGAGAAAGCCATCACCGAGAAACTTGTTCACGATGCCGCCGTGGCGGTCGAGAATGTCGACCAGCACGGCGAAGGCGCCGTCGAGCCGGTCGACCACCTCCTGCGGCGTGCGCGACTGCGCACCGGCGGTGAAGCCGCGGAAATCGACGAACATCACGGCGACGCGGCGGACGTCGCCCCCGGTGCTGGGCCCCGCCGCCATCAGCCGCTCCACCACCTGCGGCGAGACGTGCTGGCCGAACAGATTGGTCACTCGGTCGCGCGCGGTGGCCGCCGCAATGCTCGCGGCAAATTGCCGCCGCAGCTGCGCGCCGACGGCGCCGGCGAGCACGCCGCAGATCAGGATGATGATGCTGCGCACGGCGTGGAAATAAATAAGGGGTTCGTCGCCCTCGCCAGCCGAGTTGTAATACAGCGCGACTCCCAGAAGTCCGGCGGCGGCCACGAAACCCGTGAATGCGGAGAGCCAGAAATCGAGCCGCAGCGTCGAGAGGATGACGAAGATGAAGTACATCAGCGGCACGGCGAAGCCGAGCGCCTGGGGCGCGCCCATGGACCGGATTTGCATGACAAGAATCACGGTGGGCAGTGACGTCTCGATCAGCGTGCCGATATAGCGCCGGATCACCGGCAGGTCGCGATCGAGGCGGAGGTTCTTCCTGATCTGGGTGTGAATCCAGACTTCGAACAGGATGAAGCAGGCCAGAAGGCCGTAGACCTCGATGATCCCCTCCGTCCCGCGCCAGACCCGGTTCACCACAGCGGGGTCGATCAGGTAGATAGCCGTGAGGAACAACGTCATGCAGCAGCCCGTCATGATCAGCGCTCGCACCCGCAACAGCTCGGTGCGCAGCACCTCCCGCGTCAGCTCGCGCTCGAAATCGTCCGATAGCACGGCGTGATGCCGCGTCTTCCTGCTTGCAAACCTGACCATTCCGCCCCCTTGTCATTCCGGGTCGCGACAAGTCGCGAACCCGGAATCTCGAGATTCCGGGCTCGATGCTAGCGCATCGCCCCGGAATGACATCGAGGATAGTGTGCCTCAATCCAGCGTGCGGCGGAAGCGCGTCACGGCGATGGTCATGGCGAGCAGCATCAGGGCCGCCAGCGCCAGCGTGTCGAAATGAAGGTTCTGCATCGTCGCGCCCTTGAGCATGATGGCGCGGACGATGCGCAAATAATGGGTCAGCGGCAGGGCTTCGCCGAGATATTGTGCCCAGGCCGGCATGCCCGCGAACGGAAACATGAAGCCGGAGAGCAGGATGCTCGGCAAGAAGAACATCATCGACATCTGCATCGCCTGGAGCTGGTTCTGCACCAGGGTCGAGATGGTGTAGCCGATCGACAGATTGGTGGTGATGAACAGCGTCGAGAGCAGCGCAAGCAGGAACAGGTTACCGAGCAGAGGCACGCCGAACAGGCCGACACCGATGCCGATGATGAGGAAAGCCTGGAGGAAACCGACCAGGACGTAGGGCACGATCTTGCCGAACATCACCTCGATCGGCTTGATCGGCATCGACAGCAGGCTCTCCATGGTGCCGCGCTCGACCTCGCGCGTCACCGACAGCGCCGTGAAGATCAGCATGGTCATGGTGAGGATGGTGCCGACCAGCCCCGGCACGATGTTGAGGCTGGAGTCCGCGGCCGGGTTGTAGCGGGCATGCGCGCGGATCTCGAGCGGCATCTCCGGAGGATCGCCGATGTAGAGATCATGCTTGAGCGCGGTCTGCACCACCATGCCGAGCGAACCGATCGCCGAGCTCGCCGCAACCGGATCGGTGGCGTCGGCCGCGACCAGCAGCGCCGGCTTGTCACCGCGCCGCACCGCGCGTTCGAAGCCGCGCGGGATCTCGACGCCGAACAGCACCTTGCCCGATTTCAGGAGATTGTCGAAATCGTCGACGTCGTGCACTTCGTAGAGGAAGCGGAAATAGGCGGTGTTCTCCAGCGCCTTCAGGATCGAGCGGGCGAGATCGGAATCCTCCTGAAGCAGCACCGCGCTCGGCAGATTGCGCGGCGTGGTGTTGATGGCATAGCCGAACAGCATGAGCTGCATCACCGGCAGCATCACGATCATCGCGAACGAGACGCGATCGCGCCTCAGCTGGATGAACTCCTTGATCAGCATCGCATAGGAGCGCTTCCAGAAGCCGAAGCGTTCCCGGATCTCATGCCTTGGGACTGGCTGATCGGCGGCGCTCATTGGAAATTGTCCTTGGAACGGCTCATCAACTCGATGAACACGTCTTCCAGCGACGGCGACGATTTGTGCCAGTGCAGGCCGCTCTTGTCTTGCCAGGGCGCAATGCTGGCTTCGAGCGCAGCGACGTCACGGCCGGAGACGTGCAGCGAGGTGCCGAACGGCGCGACCATATCCACGCCGGGCTTGCCGGTGAGCGCGGCCGTGAGCTCGTTCAGCTCGTCGCCCGTCACCGTGTAGGTCGTCAGCGCGGATCCCGCGATCACCTCCTCCACCGTGCCATGCGTCAGCAGATGGCCGTACGCGATGTAGGCGATCTCGTGGCAGCGCTCGGCCTCGTCCATGTAGTGGGTCGAGACCAGCACGGTGAGACCATCGGCTGCGAGCGCGTGGATCTCGTTCCAGAAGTCACGCCGCGCCTTTGGATCGACGCCGGCAGTGGGCTCGTCCAGCAGCAGCAGTTTCGGACTGGGCAGCGTGCAGGCACCCAGCGCCAGCCGCTGCTTCCAGCCGCCGGAGAGTTCGCCCGCAAGCTGCTCCTCGCGCCCCGAAAGCCCGAGCCGCTTGATCATGTCGCGCGCAGCACCGCGCGGGTCCGTGAGGCCATAGAGCCGGGCGACGAATTCGAGGTTCTCGCGCACCGAGAGATCTTGATACAGGCTGAAGCGCTGGGTCATGTAGCCGACCAGGCGCTTGATCTTGTCGGCATCGCGCCGGATGTCGTAGCCGAGACAGGTGCCCTCGCCGCTGTCGGGCGTGAGCAGGCCGCAAAGGATGCGGATGGTCGTGGTCTTGCCCGAGCCATTGGGGCCGAGGAAGCCGTAGATCGAGCCGCGCTTCACCTGCATCGACAGATCGTGCACGACCTCGCGGCCTCCGAACGACTTGGTCAGGCCCTTGACGTCGATCGCGATGCCGTTGCCGCCGCTCATCGCTTGTCCGCCACCGGAGTCTTTGGATTGAGATAGACGTCGATCGGCTGTCCGACGCGCAGGGCGTCGGGGCGCGAGGGCCGCGCCTGGATCAGATAGACCAGCTTGTTGCGTTCCTCGAGGCTGTAGATCACGGGCGGCGTGTATTCGGCCGCGGTTGCGATGAAATAGATCTTTGCGGTGAGATCGGCCGCGCAATTGTCGCAACCAACCCGCACGGTGTCGCCGATCGCAAGCTTCGGCAGCTCGGTCTCCGGCACGAAGAAGCGCAGCTTCATGTTGCCGGGCGGCATGATCGAGAGCACCGGCCGCTGCGCCGCCACCATCTCGCCCTCGCGGAAATAGATCTGCTGGATGGTGCCGGCAACGGGCGCAAAACCCTTGCGCCGCGCCAGCCGGGTCTGCGACGTCACCACCCGCGCCTCCGCGACCCGCAGGTCGGAGACGGCGGAATCGAGCGACGCCTGTGTTCCGGAGCCGGTCTTTCTCAGCGACTCCGCGCGATCATGGGTCTGCTGCGCGTTCGCCAGCGTCGCCTTGGTCTGATTGAGATCGGCAAGCTGGAGGTCGTCGTCGACGGAATAGAGCTGATCGCCGACCTTCACTTCGTCGCCTTCGCGAATGTTGAGCTTCGTCACCCGGCCTGCTTCGTCCGGGCTGACATAGATCATGTCGGCCTCGACCCAGCCCTGGAAGCCGGGATCGCGCTTCTCCTTGCAGCCGGCCAGCCCGGTCGCGAGCACGATCGTCAATGCAACACCGAAAATTGCTTGTGACGACCTCATGTCGTCCTCCGTTCGCCAAAAATCAAATCGAGATGAACGCGCAGCATCTCCTGCGCGTCGAGCGGCGCGTGCCGCGCAAACAGGCTCTGCCAGATCACCGCGATCATCGCGGGCGCGACCAGGATCTGCGGAAAGCGCGCAAGGTTCTTCTCGCGGATCTCGCCGCGGGCGATGCCGAGCTCGATCAGGGCGCGCATGCCCGCGATCCCGCGCGAGACGACTTCGCGGTAGTAGAAATCGGCAACGGACGGAAAGCGCGGCCCCTCCGCCACGATCAGGCGCACGAGATCGCCGCGCCTGGTGCCGATGACCTCTTTCAGGAAGTTGCCGGCAAAGGTCTCGATGAGCTCGCGCACCGTGCCGGTCGGCGGCGGCAGCGCATTCAGCCGCGCCACGACGGGGACGATGACGATGCGCACCAGCTCCTCGAACATCGATTCCTTGTCCTTGAAGTGCAGGTAGATCGTGCCCTTGGCGACGCCGGCGCGCTTGGCGATGTCGTCGAGCCGCGTTGCGGCAAAGCCGCGTGCGATGAACTCCTCCATTGCCGCTTCCACGATCGCTGCCCGCCGCTCCGCGGCACGCGTGGCGCGGTTCGAGGCAGGCACGCCGCCTGCGCCATGGGGCGCATTGCCTTCCGCGCTGGCGCGATCTGCTGACGACGTGGGGGCTTTGGTCGGCTTCTTGGTCATGATCAATTAATGACTGACTAGTCAGTCATTGTCAAGTCAAGTGATTGGCGCGGATAAATGAAACAAATTAGCATTGACTAATGCATTAGTGTATACTAATTAAACCTCATGATCGAAACTGCTCCAAATCCCGTCACCACCGTGATGCGCGCCCTCGCCGACCCGACCCGCCGCGCGGTGTTCGAGCGTGTCTTCGAGAGCAAGGAGATCAGCGTCGCCGAGCTCACCCGCGGCAGCGGCGTGACCCAGGGCGCGATCTCGCAGCACCTAAAATCCCTCAAGCAGGCCGGCCTCGTCGCCGAGCGTGCCGAGGGCCGCAACGTCTACTACCGCGCCGCGCCGCAAGGGCTCGAGCCCCTGGTCACCTGGATGGACCATTACGGCGTGTTCTGGCGCGAGCGCTTCCAGAACCTGCGTGACCTCTTGAAGGAGATCGATACATGAGTGCAGCCGAGTTGAACGCCGAGACAAAGGACATCGTCATCGACGAGGTCTTCCCTCATGCGGTCGAGGTCATCTGGAATGCGTTGACCAGCGCCCAGCTGATTGCGCGCTGGCTGATGCCGCCGACCGGTTTCGAAGCCGTCGAAGGCAACACATTCACGTTCAAGACCAACCCGGCGGGCGCGTGGGACGGCACGATCCATTGCCGCGTTCTGGAGGTCGTCACGAACCGGCGCTTTTCCTATGCCTGGAAGGGCGGCGACGAGGGCAATACCGCCTACGGCTCGGCGCTCGACACCGTCGTCACCTGGTCCCTCACGCCGGTCGAGGCAGGCACGCGGGTGCGGGTGGTGCATTCGGGCTTCGTGACGCCGAAGAACGACACCGCTTATCGCGACATGAGCGACGGCTGGGTCAAGGTGCTGCAGCGGCTCGATGCGATCTCGGGCGAAGGCACGTAAGGAGCATCGTCATGGACAAGCCCTATACCGGCGGCTGCGCCTGCGGCGCGATCCGCTATTCGATTGCCGGCGAGCCGCTGTTCAGCAATCACTGCCAGTGCCGCGACTGCCAGCGGGAGAGCGGTACCGGCCACGGCTCGTACGCGACGTTCGCGCGTGCCGGCGTCACGCTGACCGGCGATGCCAAGCATTGGGACATGGTCGCCGACAGCGGCAACGTGAAGACGCGCGGCTTCTGCGCGCAATGCGGCGTGCCTGTCTATCTGACCTTTGCCGCCATGCCCGACATCTTCACGATCCGCGCCGCGAGCCTCGACGAGCCCGCGCGATACAAGCCGCAGGTCGTGACGTATACCGCGCGCGGTCATGACTGGGATCGGCTCGATCCCGATCTGCAGACGTTCGAAGGCATGCCCCCGGGGTAGCCGCGCACTCCGTCATTGCGAGGAGCGAAGCGGCGAAGCAATCCAGAAAACCTCCGCGGCAAGATTCTGGATTGCTTCGCTTCGCCCGCAATGACGATGCGGAAGCTGTCGGGCGCGGCCACTAATTATGGAACTTCAGCCCGTCCACGATCTTGTCGATCACCTTGCGCTCGGCGCGGATCGCGATGCCGACGAGATTGAGTTCGGTGCGCGCCACGCCCCTCACCGCCTCGCGGTTGGCGGCATCATGCGTGGTCTTGAACATATCCTCGGTGTAGACCGCCGGTTTGACGTTGCGGGTGAGCGCGCGATCGAGCGCGCGCGACAAGGCCGGACCATCGGCGCCGTAGATCAGGATCGGCTGGCCGATCAACGGATGATATGTCGTACCCGAGGCGTCCTCATAGGGCTCGCCGATACAGTCGGGAAACGCAGCGGCGATGCCGCTGGTGAGAAAAGACGCGACGTTGAGCTTCTGCCAGGCCTGAAGATCGGTGCGGATCACGACCGCGATCTTGGTGTCGAACTGCATGCAATTCCTCGAATGTCATTCCTGATGGAGATGCTACGCATCGCCCCGGAATGACAGCAAGCGGAATCAGCCCTTGGCGTCGCAAGCCCAGGCGCGGATCACGCATTCCTTGCCGCCGTATTTGTAGCATTCGCGCGTGGCGGCATTGAGCGAGGCCGAGATCTTCGGCTTGACGGCATACCCATAGGCGCCGCAGGGATTGGCGAGATCGACCGACATCGCGGCGCAGGCGCGCTTCATCGTCACGGTCGTACAATCACCCTTGCATTGCTTCTGCGCCGCGGCGCGAGCCTCGTGTTCGGCGCCGTAATCAAAGGCTTGGCCATAGGCTCCGCACTTTCCGACCGCGATGGCGCCGGCGGCGTGGGCGTCGGTGATGTAACGAGCGCCGGAAACACAAACCGACAGCGCAAAGAAAAACATCGCGCAACGGCGCGCGACGACGTTCGAAGCCATGGAAAAGCCCCTCCCCCCAAGGCAGGTGGGCTCACTCTATGCCGCGGTCGTTTCCAGATGGTGAACGGGTGGTTGAAATCGAGCCGAATGGGAGGTGCCGTAGGGTGGGCAAAGGCGCGAAGCGCCGTGCCCACCATCCATCTCCGCGACTATCGAAAAATGGTGAACACGCTTCGCTTTGCCCACCCTACGGCACCGTCATTGGACGGCACCTTCAGCCGCGGCGGGCCGCTTCCAGCGCCTGCGGCGTATCGATGTCGAGGAAGGCGCTCTCGCCATCGACGGGCACTTCGGCCACCGCTTCAGTGTGCTTGGCGATGAGATGACGCGCACCGACGTCGCCGTCGAGCGTCATCAATTCCTTGAAGAAGCGGCGCGACCACAGCACGGGATTGCCGCGGCGGCCCTCGCTGACGGGCACGACGATGAGATTGCCGCGGTCGGGTGCGAAACCGTCGATGAGGCGGTCGATCAGGCCGGCGTCGATCAACGGCATGTCACCGAGACACACCACGGCACCGTCGCAGGACTCGGGCGCGGCGGCGATGCCGGTCTTGACCGAGCTCGCTATGCCGCCGGCGAAATCCGGATTGCGGACGAACTTCACCTTCAGGCCCTGCAGCGCCTGCTCGACCAGCTCGGCCTGATGTCCGGTGACGACGATCACCTCCGATGCCTTGGAGGCGAGCGCCTGTTCGGTCGCGATCCGCACCAGCTTTTTGCCGTCGAACTCGGCGAGCAGCTTGTTCGGACCGCCCATGCGGGTGGAGCGGCCGGCCGCCAGCACGATGGCGGCGACCTGGCGGTTGCCCTCGGTCTCCGGCTTGGCGCGCGGCTGCGGGCGCGTGACGATCTCCATCAACAGGCCGCCAACGCCCATGCCCATCAGCTCGGACCGCGTCACCTCGATGCCGGCGAGCAGCCGCATCAAGACCCAGTCAAACCCGTTCTCGACCGGCGAGCGCGCACAGCCCGGCGCGCCCAGCACCGGCACATTGCCGGCGCGGGCGATCAGAAGCAGATTGCCGGGATCGACCGGCATGCCGAAATGCTCGATCTCGCCGCCAATGAGGGTGACGGCCGCCGGAATGACGTCGCGGCGGTCCGCGATCGCGGAGGCGCCGAAGACGATCACGAGCTCCGCACCGAGTGTGAGCAATTCCTTGATCGCGGCCGATAGCGCCTGCTCCTCATGCGGGACGCGCCGCTCGGCAATGATGCTGGCGCCGGCGGGCGCGAGCCGCTCGGCGGTGACACGCAGCGTCTTGTCGATCACCTTGGACGACAGGCCCGGCAGCAGCGTCGAGACCACGCCGACACGCTGGATCACGTAAGGCGCGACCTTAAGCACGTCCTTGCCGGCCGCCTTCACCGCCGCGTCGCGCAGACTCCCCTCGACGCCGAACGGGATGATCTTGACGGTACCGACCATCTCGCCCTCGACCACCGGCTTGTAGGCCGAGAGCGTGGCAAAGGTGATGGCCTCGTCGATATTGTTGATGCGGTCGACCGCGGCGCGGTCGATCACCAGCACGCCAGCGCGCGCGGCGAACAGATTGGCGCGGCCGGTGAAGGCGCGCTCGACATGGATGCCCTCGCCACCGATGGCAAGCGCGATGCCCGCGGCCGCAACGTCCTCGGAGACATCGCCCTCCTCCATGCGCACCACGACGATGTCCTTGATGCCGGCCCGCTCCAGCGCCTCGACCTCGGCGGGGCCGATCGTCGTGCCCTTCTTCAGCACCAGCGGTCCCTGGCGCAGGGTGTGGACGGTCACCCCGCCGATTGCGTCCTTGGGGCTCGCCGGACCGAACTTCATGCCGCTTCTTCTTTTTCCTTTGGAGGTAGCCGAAGCACGGCCGTGATCTCGGCCATGATCGATACCGCGATCTCGGATGGCGAGACCGCGCCGATCGCGAGCCCGATCGGCGCGTGGATGCGCGCGATGTCGCTTTCCTTGGCGCCCTGTGCACGTAGCCGGTCGCCGCGCTTGGCGTGAGTCTTTCGCGAGCCGAGCGCGCCGATATAGAAACAATTGCGTTCGAAGGCGTGCAGCAACGCGGGATCGTCGATCTTCGGATCGTGCGTCACCGCGACGAAGGCGGTGTAGGCATCGACATTGAGCGGCGGCAGCGCCGTGTCGGGCCATTCCGCAACGAGTGGAATGTCGGGGAAGCGCTCGGGGCTCGCAAAGGCCGTGCGGGGATCGACGACCGTGACGTCGTAGCCGAGCGAGCGCGCCAGCGGCGCCAGGGCCTGGCTAATATGGACCGCGCCGATGATGACGAGTTTTGCGGTCGGCGCGTAGACGTTGAGGAACAGCTTCTTGCCGCCGGCCTCGACATTGGCGCTCTTGCCCATGCGGAGCTGCTTGTCCAGCTCGGCGCGCAGGGGATCCTTGGCAAAGTCCGCGGCCTTCACCAGGCGCTGCTCGCCGCTCTCGGTATCCGTCACCAGGATCACCGGCCGGCGCGCGGCGCGCTCGGCGTTGAGTTCGTGCAGGATCGCAAGCTTCACGGCTAACCGACCTTCTCGACGAAGACGCGGATGGTGCCGCCGCAGGAGAGCCCGACGTTCCAGGCAGTCTCGTCGGCCACGCCGAACTCCAGCATCTTGGGCTTGCCGCTCTCGATCACGTCCATCGCCTCGGTGACCACGGCGCCCTCGACGCAGCCGCCGGAGACGGACCCCAGGAACGTGCCCTCGTCGTTGATGACGAGGCTCGAGCCCGCCGGGCGCGGCGCCGAGCCCCAGGTCTCCACAACCGTTGCCAGCGCGACGCCACGGCCGGCCTTCTGCCAGTCTTCCGCCGCCTTCAGAATATCCTCGTCGCGATCGAGCATGGGGGCCTCTCAAGCTGCGGAGCGGATCAGGCTGCGGTGATGCGGCGGCAGCGGCCGGGAGAGCGTGGTGATCAGCTCCTGGATCGAACTCAAATTATGCACCGGGCGGAATTCGTCAACGTGCGGAAGCATCATTTTGATGCCCTGCGCCTTGGCCTCGAAGCCGCCGAACCGCAGTAGCGGATTCAGCCAGATCAGCCGCCGGCAGGACCGGTGCAGCCGGTCCATCTCGAAGGCCAGCTTGGAATCGGCCTCCCGCTCCAGCCCGTCGGAGATCAGGAGCACGATGGCGCCCTGGCTCAGCACGCGCCGTGCCCACAATTTGTTGAAGTTGTGCAGCGAGGCCGAAATCCGGGTGCCGCCGGCCCAATCCTCGACCGCGGCCGAGCAGCTCGCCAGCGCCTCGTCCGGATCGCGCTGGCGCAGCGCGCGGGTGACGTTGGTCAGGCGGGTGCCGAACAGGAACACCGAGACGCGCTTGCGCGCATCGGTGATGGCATGCAGGAAATGCAGGAACAGGCGGGTGTACTCGCTCATCGAGCCCGAGATATCGAGCAGCGCGACGATCGGCGCAGGCTTCTCGATGCGTCCGAGGCGATGGATGTCGATGATGTCACCACCTGTCCGCAAGGAGGCGCGCAGCGTCCGGCGCAGATCAAGCCGGAGGCCGTGGGGATCGGGCCGGCGCCGGCGCGTCAAGAGCTCGGCCTGCGGCAGGTGCATTTTCTCGACGGCGCGCAAGGCTTCCGCGATCTCTGCCGCGCTCATCTGCGCAAAATCCTTCTTCTGAAGGATTTCCTTGTCGGAGACCGACAGGCGCAGATCCTGTTCCTGGTGCTGCGGCGTCTCCGTCATCCGCGGCTGCGACATCGCCTCCTGCACGCGGCGGGAGCCGGCCTGCGGCTTCTTCCTGGCCTGCTCCGGCAGCGGCACCGAATCCAGCATGTGCTTCCACTCCTCCGAGGCGCGGAAGAACAGGTTGAAGGCCTGCTTGAAGATCAGCGCATGCTCGTGGCGCTTGACGAAGATCGCCTCCAGCGTGGTGAAGACGTCGGCGCGGCTGCCGATGTCGATCACCTGCAGCGCGCTCATGGCATCGATGACGGCGCCTGGGCCCACTGGCATTCCCGCCGCCCGCAGCGCGCGGGCGAAGCCGACGATGTTGTCGGCGAACTGCTCGGTTTGCTCGGGGGCAAGGTGGTTGATGGCCATAGTCTCGTATCCATCCCCTCGTCATTCCGGGGCGCGCCCTCTTGGGCGCGAGCCCGGAATCCATTCATCCACCGTCGCCGCTGCACAATGGATTCCGGGTTCGCGCTACGCGCGCCCCGGAATGACGGAAAATCAATTCTCGCTCGTCGCGTCCTTCAGCACCTTTTGCAAGGTGTCGCCCTGCATCCGGGTAATGTCGTCCTGGTATTTGAGCAGCGCACCCAGCGTGTCGCCGACCACCTGCGGGGTCAGCGAGCGGGCGTCGAGCTCCGACAGTGCAGTGGCCCAATCGATGGTCTCGGCGACACCGGGCGACTTGTAGAAGTCCTGGTTGCGCAGCGCCTGGACGAAGCGCACGACCTGCTGCGACAGCTTCGCGGAGATGCCGGGCACGCGTGACTTGACGATCGCGAGCTCGCGCTCGGCGGCGGGATAGTCGACCCAGTGATAGAGACAGCGCCGCTTCAGCGCGTCGTGAATCTCGCGGGTGCGGTTGGAGGTGATGATAACGATCGGCGGGCTCGGCGCCTTCACCGTGCCGA
The DNA here is from genome assembly GCF_011602485.2 of Bradyrhizobium sp. 1(2017). Taxonomy (NCBI): domain Bacteria; kingdom Pseudomonadati; phylum Pseudomonadota; class Alphaproteobacteria; order Hyphomicrobiales; family Nitrobacteraceae; genus Bradyrhizobium; species Bradyrhizobium sp. 1(2017). The sequence goes on from NZ_CP050022.2 coordinate 5,255,974, forward strand.
ATTCCGGAATGGTCACCTGAAAGTCGCTGAGGATTTCGAGGAGGTATGCCTCGAACGCCTCGTCGGCGCGGTCGAGCTCATCGATCAAGAGCACTGGCGGACCGGCGACGTCGGGCTCCAGCGCCTGCAGCAGCGGCCGCTTGATCATGTAGCGATCGGCGAAGATGTCGCTCGAGAGCTGGTCGCGATCGGTGTCGCCGGCGGCTTCCGCCATCCGGATCGCGATCATCTGCGCGGCGCTGTTCCACTCATAGACCGCGGAGGAGACATCGAGGCCTTCGTAGCACTGCAGGCGGATCAGTTTCCGCCCCAGCGCCGCCGAGAGCACCTTGGCGATCTCTGTCTTGCCGACGCCGGCTTCGCCTTCCAGAAACAGCGGACGGCCCATGCGCAGCGACAGGTACGTCACCGTCGCCAGCGATCGCTCGGCGAGATAGCCGCGCGATGTCAGGAGTTCGAGCATCGCATCGACCGACGCCGGCAAAGCACCGGAAGAATTGGCCGCTGAGGTCATGAAAAAGCCAGTCTCGCTACGCCCTCACCGGGGACAGGTCTGAGCCGGGGAATGAGGTCAGCTCATTCCTTGGCATTGGCGGCATCGACGGCGCGGCGCGTCAGCACGCCGATGAGATGCGCGCGGTACTCGGCGCTGCCGTGGATGTCGCTGTTGAGGCCTTCCGCCGGCACCGCGATGCCGTCAAGCGCCTTCGCCGAGAAGCGCTTCTTCAAGGCCTCCTCGAACGCGGTCACGCGGAACACGCCGTCGGAGCCAGCGCCGGTGACGGCGACACGCACGTCCGACGGACGCCGCGCCACGAAGACGCCGACCAGCGCATAGCGCGAGGCCTGGTTGCGGAACTTGATGTAGGCTGCCTTCTTCGGCAGCGGGAACATGACCTTGGTGATGATCTCGTCAGCTTCGAGTGCCGTCGAGAACAGACCCTGGAAATACTCTTCGGCCTTGAGGCGGCGCTTGTTGGTGACGATGGTTGCGCCCAACGCGAGCACCGCGGCCGGATAGTCCGCGGTCGGATCGTTGTTGGCGAGCGAGCCGCCGATCGTGCCTTTGTGACGGACGGCGGGATCGCCGATCTGGCTGGCGAGATCTGCCAATGCCGGAATCGCTTCCCCGACGATGGCGGAGCTCGCGACCTCGGCGTGCCTGGCGGTGGCGCCGATCACCAGCGAACGGCCCTTCATCTCGATCGCGTCAAGCCCCTCGATATGGGAGAGGTCGACCAGATGCGGCGGGCTGGCGAGGCGCTGTTTCATGACGGGGATCAGCGTGTGACCGCCGGCGATCACCTTGGCGTCCTCGTTCTTCACCAGGAGGTTGGCCGCCTGGCGAACGGTGCCGGGCCGATGATATTTGAATTCGTACATGGGTGTGTCCTGATCGCGGAATGCGCGCGCGGTTTACGCCAGATCGGATTTCGCCATCGCCTTCGCGCCGGCGGAGATCGAGGCGACGATGTTCTGGTAGCCGGTGCAGCGGCAGAGATTGCCTTCCAGCTCCTCGCGGATGGTGTGGTCGTCGAGCTCATTGCCCTTGCGATGCACGATATCGATCGCGGTCATGATCATGCCGGGCGTGCAGAAGCCGCACTGCAGGCCATGATGCTCGCGGAAGGCCTCCTGCATCGGATGCAGCGGCGCGCCGTCGGCGGCGAGTCCCTCGATCGTCCTGACCTCGTGGCCGTCGGCCATCACGGCCAGTGTGGTGCAGGACTTCACCGCCTTGCCGTCGAGATGCACGACGCAGGCGCCGCACTGCGAGGTGTCGCAGCCGACATGCGTGCCGGTCAGCCGCAGATTCTCGCGCAGAAACTGCACCAGGAGGGTGCGGGGATCGACGTTGGCCGTGACTGGATTGCCGTTCACGATGAGGGAGATTTTTGCCATAAGCACTCTCTATCAGCGCCCCGACGGGTCCCATCGAAGCGGTTCTTATAATTGTTCCAACCCATCATATGGGCCAATACGCCCGGGGGCAACATCGCCCCGGGCGCAAGGCGCCATGCCGAAAGGCGATAGCCGTCAGCCCTGTACCGCCTTGGCGAAGTTCGCAAAAAATTCGTCGGCCAGCTTCTTGGCGGCGCCGTTGATGAGGCGCTGGCCGAGCTGCGCCAACTTGCCGCCGATCTGCGCCTCGACGTCGTAGGAGAGCAGCGTGCCGCCATCCTTCTCGGCGAGCCTCACGGCCGCGCCGCCCTTGGCAAAGCCGGCCACTCCGCCCTCGCCTTCACCGGAGATCTTGTAGCCATTGGGCGGGTCGAGATCCGACAGCGTGACCTTGCCTTTGAAGCGCGCGGACACCGGGCCGACCTTCATTTTCGCCGTTGCGCGAAAGCCGCCGTCGTCCGTCTTCTCCAGCTCCTCGCAGCCGGGAATGCAGGCCTTCAAAACCTCGGGATCGTTGAGCTTGTCCCATACGGCCTCGCGCGGCGCCGCAAGCTGGACTTCGCCGTTCATCGTCATGGCCATGGGTGCCTCCCGGATCGCACAACTATAATTCTGCTCAAGTAACGCACGGAGGCCGTAAAGGAAAGGGCGGGGCCCGGTCACGTGCAATGCATATTCGCAACTGCAAAAGGCTTGCGTCAATGGTTTGGGATTGGCACAGGCGGGCCATGGTGGTTAGGTCCCGCACAACATGAGCACATCCCTCTCCCCCCTGCTCGCGCCGATGCTGTCGAGCGCAGCCATGCGCGCGGCCTGCGACGATCGGTCGACCCTTCAGAACATGCTCGATTTCGAGGCAGCGCTGGCCCGGGCCGAGGCCGCCACAGGCGTGATTCCCGCCTCCGCAGTGGGAGCGATTGCGTCCGCCTGCGAGGCTGATGCTTTTGACATGGCCGCCCTGGCCGAGGCCGCAACGCGGTCAGGCAATCTCGCGATTCCCCTGGTCAAGGCGCTGACCGCCAATGTCGGCAAGGCCGATGCGGAGGCCGCGCGTTACGTGCATTGGGGCGCGACCAGCCAGGACGTCATCGACACTGCGACCATGCTCATGCTGCGCGCCGGCATCGGGGTGCTGGATGCCGACCTCAGCCGTGCCATCAAGGGCTTCGCCGCATTGGCGCGGGCCCATCGTGCCACCGCGATGGTGGCGCGGACCTGGCTCCAGCACGCGCTGCCGATGCCGTTCGGCCTCAAGGCCGCCGAATATGCCGCAAGCCTTGCCCGCGCCCGCTGTCGCCTCAGGCGGCTGTCCCGTGAAGGCCTCGCGCTGCAATTCGGCGGCGCCGCCGGCACGCTAGCCGCACTCGGCGACAAGGGACTCGCGGTCGCCGAACGGCTGGCGCAGGAGCTGAACCTGCCGTTGCCGGAAGCGCCCTGGCACACCCATCGCGACCGCATCGCGGAGGCCGCGTCAAGCTTGGCGATCCTCGCCGGCAGCTGCGGCAAGATCGCGCGCGACGTCTCGCTGATGATGCAGACCGACGTTGCCGAAGCGTTCGAGCCTGCCGGCGAAGGCAGGGGTGGCTCCTCGACGATGCCGCATAAGCGCAACCCGGTCGCCGCCGCCAGCGCGCTGGGCGCTGCGACCATGGCCCCTCAACTCGCTGCCACGATTTTTGCCGCGCAGGTCCACGATCACGAGCGCAGTGCCGGCCCCTGGCACGCGGAATGGCCTACGCTGCCGCAATTGATGCTGGTCACCTCTGGGGCGTTGGCCGCAATCGTCGACATCGCCGAGGGCCTCGACGTCGACGCCGCGCGCATGCGCAGCAATCTCGATGCGACGCAGGGGCTGATCATGGCGGAAGCCGTTACCTTTGCGCTCGCCGAGAAGATCGGCAAGAGCGATGCGCATCATCTCGTCGAGGCCGCCAGCAAGCGCGCCGTCGCCGAGAAGAAGCATCTGCGCGAGGTGCTGTCAGCCGATTCGCTCGTCACCGCGCATCTGCCGCCGGAAAAAATTGCGGCATTGTTCGAGCCGATGGCCTATCAAGGGGCTTCCCAGGCCCTGATCGACCGGCTGCTCGACAGCCTCGACCGCGAATAAGAACCGCAAATACGACGGAGACGCCGCATGCCCATGATCGATGCCGACGGATGCCTGCTCAACGTCTCCGTCGAGGGCCGCGACGGCGGGCCCACCCTGATGCTCTCCAACTCGCTCGGCTGCACGCTTCAGATGTGGGAGCCGCAGATGAAGGCGCTGACGCAGGTATTCCGCGTCATCCGCTACGACCGCCGCGGCCACGGCAAATCGAACGTTCCGCCCGGCCCCTATACGATGGAGCGCTTCGGCCGCGACGTGCTCGCAATCCTCGACGATCTCAACATCGAGAAGGTGCATTGGTGCGGCCTGTCGATGGGCGGCATGGTCGGGCAATGGCTGGGCGCAAACGCGCCGGAACGCTTCGGCAAGCTCATCCTAGCCAACACGTCCTGCTACTATGCCGAGCCGACCAAATGGCTCGAGCGCATCGACGCCGTGAAGAAGGGCGGCATCGCGGCGGTTGCCGACGCCGTGATCGCGGGCTGGCTGACGCAGGATTTTCGCGAGCGCGCGCCTGAAATCACCGCGAAGATGAAGTCGATGCTGCTCGCCTCCCCTGTCGAGGGTTATCTTGCCTGCTGCGAGGCGCTGTCGACGCTGGATCAGCGCGCACTGCTTCCCAAGATCAAGAGCCCGACGCTGGTGATCGCCGGCCGTCACGACATGGCAACGCCGATCTCGGCGGGCGAGCTGATCCGCGCGAACGTTCCGGGCGCCAGCATGACCATCATCGACGCCGCCCACATTTCCAATGTCGAGCAGCCGCACGCATTCACGGATGCCGTGGTGGGATTCTTGACGCAGCGCTAGCTACAGCTGTCATTGCGAGCGCCGCGAAGCAATCCAGAAATCCCTCCGTGGCGACAGTCTGGATTGCTTCGTCGCTCCGCTCCTCGCAATGACGAAGGAGGAAAGAACATGGACGACCAGAAGCGCCGCGAGGCCGGCATGAATGTGCGCCGAAAGGTGCTGGGCAATGCCTGGGTCGACAAGTCGATCGCGAACCGCAACGCGTTCAACACCGACTTCCAGGACATGATCACCCGTTACGCCTGGGGCGAGATCTGGACGCGGCCGCATTTCGACGAGCGCACGCGGCGGGTGCTGGTGATCGGCACGATGGTCGCGCTCGGACAATGGGACGAATTCCGCCTGCATGTGCGCGCGGCGCTCGCCGAGGGCGGCTTCACGCCCGACGACATCAAGGAGATCCTGCTGCAGCAGGCGATCTATTGCGGCGTTCCGGCGGTGAACCACGCCGTCAAGGAAGCCTCAGCGATTGTGCAGGAGCTCGGCCTGCTCAAGACCTAGGGGGCCGACGCTCTCGACGGTCTTCGGCGCCGCCTCCGGCTTCTCGATGACGAGCACGATCGCCGCGCCGAGCAGCAGCAGGAGCTCGGTGGCGTGCAGCCGGAGCGCGGCCATCTCGCCGACCTTGGACGCCATCACCATGCTGGCAAACGAGATCAGGCTGCCGATCGCCAGCGCAATGCCGAGCGCCTCGTCGCTGCCGCCATTCTTCCGCGTGCGGGGGATGCAGAGCAGCACGAAATAGATTGCAAAGAACGCCACCACCGTCAGCCGTCCCAGCGCCAGCAGCCAGGCGGCGCGCACCGTGTCCATCCCCGCCATCTGGAGATGGTCGCTCAGGAACAACGCGACGGCAACGCTCGGCCGCTCGTAGAGGCCGTGCACCGGTGCCACGATGATATTAAAGGCGACAAGGGACCATGCCGGAATGAAATAGGCCGCCAGCAGCGCGCCGTTGACCGAGCCGATCCGCCAATTCCTGAACATGCCGCTTCCCGCTGGTTACCGAGGCCTTCGACGGAAGGCAGCGGCTTTGCCGGAGCTAACTCGCATCAGACTGTGGCGGCAATTTAAACCCTTTGTTTACCTTAACTGGGCCGCTGAACCAAAGATAAGGGCCCCGCCTTTCGGCGGGGCCCTCTTCACCCTTGTGACTCCCTTGTGACTCCTGGGCTCCCAAACTCACTATTCCTGACCGCGCTGGCCGCCCTGCTGCTGGCCGGGGCGCTCGCCCTGGCGCATCGGGTCGTTCTGCTGCTGCTGCCCGGGTTTCTGGCCGCCGCCCTGCTGCTGTCCGGGCTGTTGGCCTGGGCGCTGCTGGCCGGGGTTCTGACTCTGCTGGCCCGGATTCTGGTTCTGCTGCTTCGTCATTCGGGGAAACTCCCTTGTTGGACGTCAGAGCGGATACAACGGGCGGGCCCGACTTTCGTTGCCCGCGGAACCAGGTTCCTCGCACCTGCGGAACCGCCTCAATGACATTCGTAACTGAAATGACCATTGTACAAGCCCATCTGCCGCGGCTTCGCCAGTTGCAGCCGCCAGTTCCCTCCTGTTACAAAACCGGAAGAATGCTCAAGGGCTGCCGGAGCCCAAGAACTCTTTCTCAAGAGCTCCCTTTGAGCCGCGTCAGGTTTGGTAACGGCAGCCCATGGATTATTTCGCCCAGCAGCTCATCAACGGTCTCGTCCTGGGCTCGATCTACGGCCTGATCGCGATCGGCTACACGATGGTCTACGGCATCGTCGGCATGATCAACTTCGCCCATGGCGACATCTTCATGATCGGCGGCTTTATCGCCCTCATCACCTTCCTGATCCTGATCTCGCTCGGCCTGACCGCAATTCCTGTGATCCTACTCGTCGTGCTGCTGGTCTCGATGGCGATCACCGCGCTCTATGGCTGGACCATCGAGCGCATCGCCTACCGGCCGCTGCGCCATTCCTTCCGCCTCGCCCCGATGCTGTCGGCGATCGGCATGTCCTTCGTGCTGACCAATTATTCGCAGGTGGCGCAGGGCGCCCGCGTCAAGCCGATTCCGCCCTTCATCACCGGCGGCTACACGCTGCATGAGAGCGCGGACGGCTTCGTGATCCAGCTCTCCAACATCCAGATCATGGTGGTCGTCACCACCATCGTGCTGCTGGCGCTCTTCACTTGGCTCGTGTCGAGCACCCGCCTCGGGCGTGACATGCGCGCTTGCGAGCAGGACCAGACCATGGCGGCGCTGCTCGGCGTCAACGTCGACCGCACCATCTCCATGACCTTCGTGATCGGCGCCGCGCTCGCCGCCGTGGCGGGCCTGATGTACCTGCTCTATTACGGTCTGGTCGATTTCTTCATGGGCTTCGTCGCCGGCATCAAGGCATTCACCGCGGCCGTGCTCGGCGGCATCGGCTCGCTGCCGGGCGCCATGCTCGGCGGGCTTGCGATCGGCCTGATCGAGACGTTCTGGTCGGCCTATTTTTCCGTCGAGTACAAGGACGTCGCCGCGTTCTCGATCCTGATCGTCGTGCTGATCTTCATGCCGACCGGCCTGCTCGGTCGCCCCGAAGTCGAAAAAGTCTGACGGACCGGCCGCGTGACAGCTTCCTCGACCAAGACGGCCAAATCCGCAACGGGCGTCCCCTCCCTCCTGAAGACGGCCGTCATCAACGCGCTGGTCGCGCTGGTGCTGTTCTCGCTGATGGTCGGCGTCCGCACCGAGGCGGGTTCCTCCGGCCAGCTCACCTATTGGACGCGCTTCGGCGAGCTCGCCTCCCTCGTCGCCATCGTGTTCGGCGGCTCAATCGTGATCGAGCTGCTCAGGCAATGGATCGGCTCGACCGGCACCGAGAGGCTGGTGCCGCCGGCGGTGCAGAGCGGAGTGTCGTTTATCGGCCGCTACCTCGCGCCGGCGCTCCTGATCTTCACGCTGCTGGTGCCTGTGATCTTCTATAACCAGCGCTACATCCTCGACCTCGCGATCCTCGTGCTCACCTATGTCATGCTGGGCTGGGGGTTAAATGTCGTGGTCGGCCTCGCCGGCCTGCTCGATCTCGGCTACGTCGCCTTCTATGCGGTGGGTGCCTATTCCTACGCGCTGCTCGCCACGAATTTCGGCTGGTCCTTCTGGATCTGCCTGCCGCTTGCCGGCATCCTCGCCGCGTTCTGGGGCGTGCTGCTCGGCTTCCCCGTGCTGCGGCTGCGCGGCGACTACCTCGCGATCGTGACGCTGGCCTTCGGCGAGATCATCCGCCTCGTCATCATCAACTGGCAGGAGCTCACCGGCGGGCCCAACGGCGTCACCGGCATTCCGCGCCCCTCCTTCTTCGGCATCCCGCTCGACAACAGCGATGAGGGACTCGCCGCCAGGCTCGGCATCGAGTATTCGGCGACCCACCGCATCATCTTCCTGTTCTACCTGATCCTGGCACTGGCGCTCCTCACCAACTGGGTGACGATCCGCCTGCGCCGCCTGCCGATCGGCCGGGCCTGGGAAGCCTTGCGCGAGGACGAGGTCGCCTGTCGCGCGCTCGGCATCAACACCACAACCACCAAGCTCACGGCGTTCGCGACAGGCGCGATGTTCGGCGGCTTCGCCGGCGCGTTCTTCGCCACGCGTCAGGGCTTCATCAGCCCGGAATCCTTCACCTTCCAGGAATCGGCGCTGGTCCTCGCCATCGTGGTGCTCGGCGGCATGGGCTCGCAGCTCGGCGTCGCGCTCGCAGCTCTCGCCCTGATCGGCGGCTTCGAGCTGTTCCGTGGTCTCGAGAACTACCGCATGCTGGTGTTCGGCATGGCGATGGTGCTGATCATGATCTGGCGGCCGCGCGGCCTGATCGGCCATCGCGCGCCGACCGTGTATCTGACCAAGGCGAAGGCGATCTCATCCGACCTCGTCAAGGAAGGGCACGGATGAGCGGCGACACGATTCTCAGCGTCGACCGGCTCACCATGCGCTTCGGCGGCATCGTCGCCGTGCAGGATCTGTCGTTCGCGGCCGCGCGGAAGAAGATCACCGCGCTGATCGGGCCGAATGGCGCCGGCAAGACCACGGTCTTCAACTGCATCACCGGGTTTTACAAGCCGAGCGGCGGCAGCATCCGCCTGACCCACGACGACGGCGGGGTGATCGCGCTGGAGCGGCTCAACGATTTCCGCATCGCCAAGCAGGCCAAGGTCGCGCGCACATTCCAGAACATCCGCCTGTTTCCCGGCATGACCGCGCTCGAAAACCTGATGGTGGCGCAACATAACGCGCTGATGCGCGCCTCCGGCTTCACCTTTCTCGGCCTCATTGGCGCGCCCGCCTACCGCGAGGCCGAAAAGCGCGCGATCGACCTCGCCACCGACTGGCTCAAGCGGGTCAATTTGCTCGACCGCGCCGACGACGCCGCCGGCAATTTCGCCTATGGCGATCAGCGCCGTCTGGAAATCGCGCGCGCCATGTGCACGGAGCCGGCGCTTCTGTGCCTGGACGAACCTGCCGCCGGTCTCAATGCGCGCGAAAGCGCGGCCTTGAGCGAGCTGCTGCTGTCGATCCGCGACGAGCTCGGCACCTCGATCCTGCTGATCGAGCACGACATGTCGGTGGTCATGGAAATCTCCGACCAGATCGTGGTCATGGATCACGGCGTCAAGATCGCCGAAGGCACGCCGCGCGAGATCCGCGACGATCCCAAGGTGATTGCAGCCTATCTCGGCGCCGACGAGGACGAGGCCGTGGCCGTGATGGAGAGCGGGTCGTGACGTCCCCTCTGCTCGTGATCCGCGGTCTTCGCGCCGCCTACGGCAAGATCGAGGCGCTGAAGGGCGTCGACGTCGAGATCAATGCCGGCGAGATCGTTGCCCTGATCGGCGCCAATGGCGCCGGCAAATCGACGCTGATGATGACGATCTTCGGCAAGCCGCGTGCCCGCGCCGGCCAGATCCTGTACGAAGGCCGCGACATTACCGACGTTCCCACCCACGAGATCGCGCATTTGCGCATCGCGCAGTCGCCGGAAGGCCGCCGGATCTTCCCGCGCATGAGCGTGGCGGAAAACCTCCAGATGGGGGCGGACGCCACCGCATGCACGGACGCCGAACGCGAGGCGACGCTGCAACGCGTGTTCACGCTGTTTCCTCGACTGAAGGAACGCTACGCCCAGCGCGGCGGAACCCTGTCCGGCGGCGAGCAGCAGATGCTGGCCATCGGCCGCGCGCTGATGAGCCGTCCCCGGCTGCTCCTGCTCGACGAGCCTTCGCTCGGCCTCGCGCCGCTGATCGCGCGCCAGATTTTCGATGCGATCCGCACCCTGAACCGGCAGGACGGCCTGACCGTTCTGATCGTCGAGCAGAATGCCAACCACGCGCTCAAGCTCGCCCATCGCGGTTATGTCATGGTCAATGGCCTGATCACGCTGGCCGGGACCGGAGCCGAGTTGTTGCAGCGCCCCGAGATTCGCGCCGCCTATCTGGAAGGCGGCCGGCACGGCTGACGCGCCCTCCCAAGACAACCGGGGGCGAATCACGTGCGGCCGAATGCAGCGAGATATCTCCGCCAATGCCCGTATTTTGCCGGTGACTTCTCGGCAATTTCATTCGAGAATGGCGCCGGTTTGGACCGGGCAATGCCCGGCAACTTCCACAGGCGACCACCCGCGAGGTATCTCATGAAATCACTGAAGCTCATCGGTCTGGCATTCGGCGCATCGCTCGCGCTGTCGAGCGCGGCATTGGCGCAGGATGTCACCGTCGCAGTCGCAGGCCCGATGACCGGCGGCGAGTCCGCCTTCGGCCGCCAGATGAAGAACGGCGCCGAGATGGCCGTGACCGACATCAACGCCGCCGGCGGCGTCAACGGCAAGAAGCTGGCGCTGTCCGTCGAGGACGATGCCTGCGATCCGAAGCAGGCGCGTTCGATCGCCGAGAAGATCGCCGGCGCAAAAATCCCGTTCGTGGCCGGGCACTATTGCTCGTCGTCGTCGATCCCCGCCTCCGAAGCCTATGCCGACGGCAACGTGCTCCAGATCACGCCGGCATCGACCAACCCGACCTTCACCGAGCGCAAGCTCTGGAACGTGGCGCGCGTCTGCGGCCGTGACGACCAGCAGGGCCTGATCGCCGCGCAATACATCGCCAAGAACTACAAGGGCAAGAACATCGCGATCCTCAACGACAAGACCACCTACGGCAAGGGTCTTGCCGACGAGACCAAGAAGGCGCTCAACAAGGCCGGCGTCACCGAGAAGATGTACGAGTCCTACAACAAGGGCGACAAGGACTTCAACGCGATCGTCTCGCGCCTGAAGCGCGACAACATCGACCTCGTCTATGTCGGCGGCTATCATCAGGAGAGCGGCCTTATCCTGCGTCAGATGCGCGACCAGGGCCTCAAGACCGTGCTGATGGCCGGCGACGCGCTTGCCGACAAGGAGTACGCCTCCATCACCGGTCCGGCCGGCGAAGGCACGCTGTTCACCTTCGGTCCCGATCCGCGCAACAAGCCGACGGCGAAGAAGATCGTCGAGGCCTTCAAGGCCAAGGGCATCGATCCCGAGGGCTACACGCTCTACACCTACGCGGCGATGCAGGTCTGGTCGCAGGCGGCGAAGAAGGCCGGCACCACCGACGCCAAAAAGGTCATGGAGGCGATGAAGGCCGGCAAATGGGACACCGTGATCGGCCCGATCGAGTACGACGCCAAGGGCGACATCAAGCAGATCGACTACGTCGTCTACAAATGGGATGCCAAGGGCGGCTACGCCGAGATCAGCGGCAACGGCACCTAGCCGCTGGCCTTGACCTCAAGCCCATCGATCACCACGACGCCCCGGCTTGCCCCGGGGCGTTTTGTCTTGGGTAAGGTCAGACGGTTTCTGTGAGCTCGCCACCCGTCGCAGCCTGGGCCTTTTGCAGGGCCTGCAGGAGATCGTTCGGCCGAAACGGCTTTTGCAGGCAGACCACGTTGGCGAGGTGCGGCGATTGTTCCATGAAATCGAGCGCCGTCATTCCGGATACCGCGATGACGGGAAGTGCCGGCGCCCGCTCGCGCAGGCTCGCGATGACCTCGACGCCGCTGGTGTCGCCGAGGAAGATGTCGACGATCGCCACGTCAAAGGGGCTTTCCGCAAACGCTTTCAGCCCGGCCGCACCGCTCTCGGCCTCCACGGCCTCGAAACGATTGACCCGAAGCACCATCGCGATCATCGCGCGGACCTCCTTCTGGTCGTCGATGATGAGAACGCGAGGCATTGGGAACCACCCCCCGATATCGAGATCAAATCGCCCGATTTGACCCTGGAACCCGCCGTGGCGGAGGAGCATTATGGCACCGTCGGGTAAAGCGCATCTTACCCGACCCCCGCACTGTATTCCCTGCGGTATTAAGTAAGCTGTAACCTTCGGTTGAGTCGTAACCGGTTCCGTTCACGATGCGCGCCCAGAACCAGCTACCATGAACATGCTTCCGACCGAATGAGACGAGCGGAGATGCTCAAGACCCTGTCCAAGACCCTGTCCAAGACCGTGCCGAAGATCCCGCCCAAGACCGACCTGCAAGAGGTGGACGTGCCTGCGACCATCGACCGAAGCACATTTCTTTCGACCCTGCCGGCCACCTCAACCGACCGGGCTGCGGCACTGACGATCGTTGGTATCTCCTCGATCCTGTTCGCGATGGTCGCGCCCTTCGCCGGTATCCCGCTACTGCCCGTCCCCGCCTTTGTCGCGAGTTATCAGTCGGCGCTCGCTGTGAGCGACATCGTCACGGCGGTGCTGTTGCTCTCGCAATTTGCGGTGTTGCGGACCCGCGCGTTGCTGTGGCTCGCGACCGGCTATCTCTTCACGGCCGCGGCCGCCCTGCTCCATGCCCTCACCTTCCCCGGGCTCTTCACGCCGACCGGTCTGTTCGGTGCGGGCCGCCAGACCACGGTCTGGCTTTACATGATCTGGCACGCCGGTTTCCCGCTCTTCGTGCTGGGCTATGCCTGGCTGAAGGAGAAGGATGGAGGCGCCCGGGTCCGGATGGCCAACAGCAGCGCGATCTATGCGAGCGTGTTCGGCGTGATCGCGGCGATTGCGGTCTTCGGCTGGATGGTCACTGCAGGGCACGATCTGCTTCCGGTCCTGCTGCGCGACGGCCACTACACGCCGACAATGATCGGCGTCGTGTCCTTTGTCTGGTCGCTGAGCTTTGCCGCGCTCGTCTCGCTCTGGTTCCGCAGGCCGCATTCCGTGATCGACATCTGGCTCATGGTGGTCATGTGCGCCTGGCTGTTCGACATCGCGCTGTCGGCGATCATCAACGTCGCGCGCTTCGACCTCGGCTTCTATGCCGGCCGGCTCTACGGCCTCGCGGCGGCGACTTTCGTGCTCGCGGTGCTTCTCATCGAGAATGTCCGCCTTCAGGCACATACGGTAGGTCTCGTCGGCCGGCTGCGCCAGCAATCGGCTTCGGAACGCGACTATTTCGGCAAGCGGCTCGCCCTGTATGGCGCGGTGGTCGAGTCCTCCAACGACGCCATCATCACGAAGACGCTCGACGGGATCATCACCAGCTGGAACAAGGCCGCCGAACAGCTGTTCGGCTATTCCGCTGCAGAGGCCGTCGGCCAGCCGATCGACATCATTGTGCCGCCGGATCGCAAGGGCGAGATCAGGAGCAGTCTCAACCGGATCGCCAGCAACGAGTCGATCGCCCAGCACGAAACGATCCGCATCCGAAAGGACGGACATCCGCTCGACGTCGTCCTGAATATTTCCCCCCTCCGCACGGATCAAGGCGAGGTCATCGGCGCTTCCAAGATCGCCCATGACATCACCGAAGAGAAGCAGGCGCGCGAGAAGCTGCGCCGCGAGACCGAAGAACGCCAGCGCATCTTCGAGACATCGCAGGACCTGATCCTGGTCACCGATGGCTACGGCAATTTCATTCAAGTCAGCCCGAGCGTGAAGAATATCCTCGGCTACGGCCCCGAGGACATGGTCGGGCACAGCGCAACCGAATTCATTCATCCCGACGATCTCGAGAACACGCGAAGCGAGATGCGCGCGGCGCGGCGCGGCGCGGTCAAGCGCAGCTTCGAGGCGCGCTACTACCATTATGACGGTCACGAGGTCTCGCTGAACTGGATGGGCACCTGGTCCGAGCCGGTGAAGCGCCATTTCTTCATCGGCCGCGACCTCACCGACAAGCAGGCCGCCGAGGCCCAGCTCCGGCAAGTGCAGAAAATGGACTCCATCGGGCAATTGACCGGCGGCGTCGCCCACGACTTCAACAACGTGCTGACCGTGATCACGGGCACGATCGGCATTCTCAGCGACGCGGTCGCCGACCGGCCCGAGCTCGCCGCCATCACCAAGCTGATCGACGATGCGGCCGAGCGCGGCGCCCAGCTGACCAAGCATCTGCTCGCCTTCGCGCGCAAGCAGCCGCTCCAGCCGCGCGAGATCGACGTCAACGCGCTGGTGCTCGAAGCCGGCAAGCTGCTGCACCCGACCTTGGGCGAGCAGATCACGATCATGCCGCAGCTCACCGAGGACGCCTGGCCGGCGCTGGTGGACCCGGGCCAGCTCTCCACCGCGATCCTCAATCTCGCATTGAACGCGCGCGATGCCATGCCCGACGGCGGCACCTTGGTGCTGGAGACCCGCAACATCTTCCTCGACGACGGCTATGCCAGCATGAACCCCGACGTGGTCGCCGGCAATTACGTGATGATCGCCGTCAGCGATACGGGCAGCGGAATTCCGCCGGACCTGATCGATCGGGTCTTCGACCCGTTCTTCACCACCAAGGAGGTCGGCAAGGGCACCGGCCTCGGGCTGAGCATGGTGTTCGGCTTCGTCAAGCAGTCGGGCGGCCACATCAAGATCTACAGCGAGGAAGGCCACGGCACGAGCGTGAAGATCTATCTGCCGCGCTCGACCGGCGTGCAGGAGACCGAGTTCGAGGTGCTCCAGAACGTACCCATCACGGGCGGCAGCGAGAAGGTCCTGATCGTCGAGGACGACGCGCTGGTGCGGCAATATGTTGTGACGCAGGTCAAGAGCCTCGGCTATACCGCGCTCGAGGCCGCCAACGGCGCAGAGGCCCTCACCATCATCGACAGCGACAAGACCATCGACCTGCTCTTCACCGACATCATCATGCCGGGCAACATGAACGGCCGCCAGCTCGCCGATGAAGCCGCCCGGCGCCGTCCCGACCTCAAGACGTTGTTCACCTCGGGCTACACCGAGAATGCCATCGTTCATCATGGCCGGCTCGATTCCGGCGTGCTGCTGCTGGCCAAGCCCTACCGCAAGTCCGAGCTCGCCAAGATGCTCAGGACGGCGCTCGCCGGTTGAGCCTGCGACATCTCTGCGCTATCGCAGAGGTGAACCCTTTCAGCGCGCGAGGCCGGCTTGAAAAATCTCCTCACCGACGTTCCCGGCGTCCGCGTCGGCCATGCCGAAGACGCGAAAGTCGCCTCGGGCGCGACCGCGATCATCTTCGATTCTCCTGCGGTCGCCGCGATCGACGTCCGCGGCGGCGGACCCGGCACGCGCGAAGACGCACTGCTCGATCTCGCCAACACCGTCGAGCGCGTCGACGCGATCGCGCTGTCGGGCGGGTCTGCCTTCGGCCTCGATACCGGCGGGGGCGTGCAGGCCTGGCTCGCCGAGCGGGGCCGCGGCCACCGGGTTCGCGAAGCGCTGATCCCGATCGTTCCGGGCGCCATCCTGTTCGACCTACTCAACGGCGGCGACAAGGCCTGGGGACGCTTTTCGCCCTATCGCGACCTCGGCTACGCCGCGGCAGCCGCCGCAGGCACGGACTTCGCGCTGGGCAGCGTCGGCGCCGGTCTGGGGGCCACCACCGCGACGTTCAAGGGCGGGCTCGGCTCGGCTTCGGCGGTGACACCAAGCGGCGTCAAGGTCGCTGCGATCGTCGCCGTCAACGCGGTGGGAAGCGTGACCGTCGGCGACGGACCCTGGTTCTGGGCGGCGCCGTTCGAGGTGAACGGCGAATTCGGCGGACGCGGCCTGCCGGACAAGTTCACCGACGACATGCTCCGCATGCGCATCAAGGGCGGGCCCGCGGCGAATGCGCGCGAGAACACCACCATCGGCGCCGTCGTCACCGACGCGGTGCTGACCAAGCCCCAGGCCAAGCGGCTGGCGATGATCGCGCATACCGGCTTTGCCCGCGCGATCTATCCCGTGCATGCGCCGACCGACGGCGACGTGCTGTTCGCCGCCGCGACCTGCGAGAAGCCGATCGAGCCGCTGGTCGGCCTGACCGAACTCGGCACGGTCGCAGCCAACGTGGTCGCACGCGCGATCGCCCGCGGGGTTTACGGCGCGAGCGTCCTGCCATTCCCCGGCGCGCTGCCCGCGTGGAGGGACCGGTTTCGCGATTAGTTTGGCACGTCAGGTGTCATTGCCCGGCGACGACCGGGCGATCCAGTATTCCAGAGACGACAGTGATTGAGCCGGCAGGCCCGCGGCGTACTGGATGCCCGCTTTCGCGGAGCATGACACCATCATCTGTTGAGAGAGCGATCTGCGCTCACACGCTCATCGACATCGAGGATGCGGCCGATCCCGCCGCGGTCTGCGCCTGGCGCTGCATCATCTGTCCGAACCAGTCATAGGGCGAATTGCCGCCACCGTTCGCATTTGAAGAACTGGAGGCGCCAGGGACCGTTGTCGACATCTTGAAGCCGTCGGCATAGGTGACGGTGGTGGTAGACGAGCCGTCGGCATTGGTCGTCGTCGTCGAGGTCGACCCGCCGCTGGACTGCGATCCGTCGCCCGCCCCGCCCGCACCTTGCGCGTGATGATGGCCCTGATGGCCGCCCTTCAGCGCTTTCGACATCTCGTCGAGGCTGACGCTGCCGTCGGCGTTCGAATCCATCTTCGAGAAGACGTCGTCGGCCTGCGCGAGGTTGGTGCCGCCGGCGCCCAGCGCGTTCTCGAATTCGGACTTGGTGATGCTGCCGTCGCCGTCCGCGTCGATCTGCGAGAACAGGTCCTTCAGCGCGGCGTCACGGCTCGTCGAGGTCGAGGATGTCGAGCTGGCCGAGCTGCTGCTCGTGCTGTCCGTCGACTGACCTTGCGCTGCGAACAGCGCGTTCATCGTCTCCGGCGCGATCTGCGGATATTTTCCCGCATTGACCGACGAGGTCGCACCGCTGGTCGTGCTGCTGCCGCTATCGATTGCGAACGGATTGGTTGTGCCTTGGGAAGATCCCGTCTTCTGCGTCGGGGATGACGATTTCGAGCTCGTCAGCGACTGGATCGCATCGAGTGCGCTCGATACCGCGCCAAGGGCGAACAACATTGCACAACTCCAACCGACGCGGCATGCCGCGGCCAATGTTCCGGAGTTGAGGTCAGCAAGCGTCGTGCCAGCGTGAAAAGCTCAATGAAATCCGCCTTGGCTGCGCTTGGCACTGCCCGGAAGGACCGGCAATTCGTGCCGGTCACGGCAGAAATTTCCGCCCACAGGAAGCAGCCTCCCCCTGCATTGCCGGCCGCAGGGGCCCATGTTAGGCGAGGCCATTCCTCGTTCGGCCGCCACCGGAAACCGCGCCATGACCCAAGCCTTCGCCCCTCGCCCCCTGGCCATCGCGCCCTCGATCCTGGCCTCGGATTTCTCCAGGCTCGGCGAGGAGGTGCGCGCCGTGGATGCCGCCGGCGCCGACTGGATCCATCTCGACGTGATGGACGGACACTTCGTTCCCAACATCTCCTATGGCCCCGACGTCATCAAGGCGATGCGCCCGCATACGAAGAAGATCTTCGACGCGCATCTGATGATCTCGCCCTGCGACCCCTATCTCGAGGCCTTCGCGAAGGCCGGCTGCGACCACATCACCGTGCATGCGGAGGCGGGTCCCCATCTGCACCGTTCGCTCCAGGCCATCCGCGGCCTCGGCAAGAAGGCAGGCGTCTCGCTCAATCCGGGCACGCCGATCAGCGCGCTCGAATATGTGCTCGACCTCGTCGATCTCGTGCTGGTGATGTCGGTCAATCCCGGCTTCGGCGGCCAGGCCTTCATCCCCTCCGCGATCGGCAAGATCCGTGACATCCGTGCGATGATCGCGGGACGCCCGATCGACATCGAGGTCGATGGCGGCGTCGGTCCCGACGTTGCCGGCGCGCTCGCAGCGGCCGGCGCCAACGCCTTCGTCGCCGGCACGTCAGTTTTCAGGGGCGGCACGCAGGAAGCCTACAAGGCCAATATCGCTGCAATCCGCAACGCGGCCGCGGGCGCGCGCGGCGAGGCCATCTGATCGCCATTCGCGGTCCGAACCGGCCTTGTAGCCGGTGCGACCAATGGGAATGGATGAGATTCGTGCCACTCCGTTTTCTGCGGGCTTGAGGCGCCTGTGCGCCGAGGCGTTGCTGGACGGCGAGCGGGTGATCTGGGAGGGTCAACCCGACGGCATCGCCCGGATGATCATGTGGCGATTTCTGTGGTGGCTCGGATTCCCCTGGCTGCTTCTGACCGTCGTCGCCCTCAGGAACGATTGGGTCGACCAAGCGGCCCAACCTCTCGTGATGCTGGGAGTTGCAATGATTGCGGCTCCGCTGGTGATGCTGCTGCAAGACCTGCAGACGCTGTACATGATCACCGATCGCCGCGCGCTGATCCTGCGAACAGCCTGGGGCCGACGGACGGTCAGCCAGACGCCGTTCAAGGCGATGGACGCGGTCTTCGAAATCCTCGACATCGGCGGTGGTGTTGGCCACCTCAACTTCGCATCAGGTCGATCGACCCGCTCGCCCGATACCGACTACACCGGCCGCTACGGGTTTCGCTGTGTTCGAGATGCTGCGCGCATTCGCCATATCCTCGAAGGCGCGCGCGCAGGCAAAACGCGGCGGTAGCACACGCAAAGACTGCGGCTTTCGGGAGCGGCAGCACGCAATGCTTAAAATTGCCCAAATCCGTACTCCTCCGGACTTCCCTGATTCGCGCAAATCACTGCTAGTGATTCTTGCCTGTTTTCGCGGGAGCACATCATGACGACGACCCTGGTTTGGACTGGCGTGGCGTTGTGGCTTGGTTTCAGTGCGTTTGTTGTGTTTGGCCCTTCGGCCGGACCGGTGCAGGTCCCGGCACGTTCGGCGCGCAGCATCCGTCGCAATCGGATCTGACACCATGCAAGTCGCGCTCGTGAAGCGTCAGCCGAAGCGCAGGTGCCGCATCCCGCGGCGTCCGCATCCGGACCTCGACTATTTCTTCGGTCGGCTCGAACGCACCGAAGGCGAGATGCGCGACGATCCGGGAGCTGAAGCGGCGGACCTGGACTAACCGATCGGTCACCGTGCCGGCAATGAGATTCTGAATTGGACTTGAGACCGATGAAGCCGCACTGCCCGAACTGCCTGAAGGAAATGACCAAGGCGTCCGCGTCGCGTAACCTGTTCAATTGCGAGCCCTGCCGCGAGATCATCCAGTATTTCGGCGGCAGCTGCGATCACGGCGAGCCCGGCCCGCAATTCTCCTGGCCGATCCGCCGCAAGCGCGTCGCGCACACCGCCCACGCGGCCTGATCCGCCGTCCGGGCGCGCAAGCGGCCTATCCGGCCGCCTCGCCCGCATCCACGTCAGGCGCATCCCCTGCCATCCGCGGCGGCCGGACCACCGTGACGGTGCAACTCGCCTCCGAGGCCACCTTGGCCGAGACGCTGCCGAGCAGCGAGCGCCTGAACGAGCTCTGCCGCGCCCCGATGATGACGTGGTCGACCTGGTTGACCTCGGCGAACTCCAGGATTGCGGCGGCGGGGTCGACGGCCTCCAGCACGTGAACCGACAGCCGGCTCTCGTCCAGCTTGAGCGGCGTCGCCCAATGCCTGAGCGCCACCAGGCGGTCGATATGCTTGTTGGAGCCCTGCTCGTCGAGCGTCCGGTCGATCGCGATACGGTTGAGCTTGAGCACGTTGAGGCAGGCGAGCCGCGCCGAGGGCAGCGTGGCGAGAATGCGCTCGGCCGTCACGCGCAGCGCCTCGTTCAGCTCCGGTGCGCCTTCCACCGTGTCGAGCGCGACCGCAAGAATTGGGCTCGACGCGATCTGCGCCGCGACGTCCGCTTTTGCGCGCGGCGCCATGACGCCCAGGTTGAAGCGGCGCCGCCACGCGACGCCGAGGGAGTCGCGCTTCAGCCGCTCCGCGCGCGCGGTGAGCTTGACCTGGTCCGGATGGGTGAGATCGAAGGCCAGCTGTGCCGCGGTCGGATAGCGCCAGACCGGCTCGATCTCCAGGCACCGCAGCACCACCTCCTGGAGCCAGGGCGGATAGTCGGCGCGCAATGCCCGCGGCGGATAGGGATCGCGCCACAGACGGCGCCGCATCGCGCGCAATGTCTCACCCTCGCCGAAGGGGCGCTCGCCCGTGGTGAAGAAGTAGAGCAGCACGCCGAGCGAGAATAGGTCGCTGCGCGGATCGTCACGCGCCCCGAGCAGCCGCTCCGGCGCCATATAGGGCGCGGTCCCGTAAGGCAGGCGAAATTCCTCCTGCAACAGGTCGGGCAGATGGTTGTGGTGGGACAGGCCGTAGTCGATCAGCACGGCCTCGCCACTGTCGCGGAACATGATGCTGCTCGGCTTGATGTCGTGATGGATCACGTTCTGCCGGTGCAGGTCGGCGAGCCCGGTCGCGATCCTCGCCACGAGCTGCCGCGCCTCGTCGTATGGCAGCGGCAGGTCCGGCAGCCGCTTGTACAGCGTCGTGCCGACGATGCGCTCGATCACCACATAGGCCTGGTGGGCGAAATCGCCGGTGCCGAAGCAGGCCGGCACGTGCGGCCCCGCAAGCCGCGGCAGGATCATCATCTCCATTTCGAAGGAGACGATCGCGGCGGGGTCCTCGCCCTCCGACACCCGCGGGATCTTCATCAGCAAGGGCATGTCGATGCCGGGATGGGTCACGGTCCACAGCGTCGCCATGCCGCCGGCATGGACGCATTCGCCGATGGTGTAACCGTCGATCTCCGCGCCTGATTTGACCAGCGTTTTGGGCATCGTCGTCAGCGCCCCTGCGACAGGCGGTCGGCGAGCCAATGCGGCAGGCCGTTGTCCCGGATCCTGCCTGCGGCAGTCGCAACGTCATAGGGCGCGCGACAATAGGTGATCTGGCACGAGACCGTGTCGAACAGCACGAAGGATGCCGACGGATCGCCGTCGCGGGGCTGACCGACCGAACCGACCACCGCCAGCCATTGCCGGCCGCGCAGGAGCTGCACGGACACGTCGGTCTTCGGCACGAAGCTCGTCATCTTCGCCGTCACCGACATCGAGTAGAGCGCCGGCCTGTGGATGTGGCCGCAGAAGGTGACATGGGCCTGTGTCGCGATCAGGCTTTTGGCAGCATCCGCGGTCGAGCGGACATAGTGCCAGCGCTGCGGGCTGGAGGCTTCCGAATGCACGAACAGACGGCCGTCGTCCTCCACCAGCATCGGCAACTCGGCCAGGAAGCGGCGTTGCGCGGTGTCGAGACGGCCGCGGGTCCATTCGATCGCGACCTGCGCCTCCGCATTCATGGTCTCGGCCGACGAATTCACCGCCTGGTCGTGATTGCCGCGTATGGCCACGGCGCCGCCGGCGACGAGCTCCATCGCGGTGTCCACGACCCATTCCGGATCGGCGCCATAGCCGACGAAGTCACCGAGCAGGATGAAGCGCTCCGCGCCTTTCGCACGGGCCATCTTCAGGCTCGCCTCGAACGCCTGCCGGTTGCCGTGGATATCCGAGAAGACAGCTAGGAGCACGCATCCTCCACCCTCAAAGGCTTATCGGAACCCGATAAGGCCAAATTGAGGGACGTCAAGACGATGCGCCGGCCGGGCCGGTTTTCCAGCTGCCTCTGCCGCGAAGGTGAAGGCCTATTGCTCGTCCTTTGGCGGCATCCGGGGCGGCGGCAAAGGGGTGAACACGGCGCCTTGGGCGCCGGCCGGCGGGGCGGTGAATTCGCCGGTCGAGGAATCGCCGCCGCTGGTCTCCAGGATGGTCTTCGGCGTCACATATTCCCGCACCATGTCGATCAGGCTGCCATCGCCACCGCCGAAATCGGCGGCGCGGCCTCCTTGCGGATGTCCCAATGCGATCTCGTTCTGCGCCGCATGGGTCTTGTTGGCCAGCCTGTCGTCGTAGGGCACCCGGAACGCCCGGGGAATGCCGCTCGGACGATTGTCCTCGTCGAGCGCCTCGACCCACAGATAGATCGAGCCAGGATCGCCTTGCAGCGAATGCGGCTCGACGATGCGGGCCTGGAGCAGCTTGAAAGCGGTCGGCATCCGGTCGGAGCTGGCCCAGCCCAGCAGCCCGCGCATCTCGGAGAAGCTGACGACATAGAAGGCGCTGGTGATGACGACGGCCACGGCCTTCAGCGACCAGTGCAGCCGCGCATAGACCAGCACGACCAGCAGCAACGCGCCGATGACCGCATAGGCGACCGACAAAGTGAGGATGACCGTCTGAAGGCTAATCACGGCGTATCCTCGCAGTGTTCTTGCTCACGCCGGTCCTCGGGTCGAGATCGGCGCCGTTGCGCCAGCCGCTGCGGAACGTCTCAAGCAGCGATTTCGGCCGCTGGTCGACGTTGACGACCTTGCCCTCGGCATCGATCCGGAACCGCACCGCGGTCTTCTCATCGCCGGTGTGGTCGAGTGTGAACTTGTTGTCGAAGACCACCTGCGCGGTCGGATTGAGCTTCTGCACCTTCACACTGGCCGTGACGGGTTCGCCCGTCGTCGCCACGAAATGCGAGACGTTGACGGTATATTCGCCGGCGAGGATGCCGCGCACCGTGACGATCTCCTCGCGGATGGGCGAGGCGATCTTCTTGCCGGCGACGATGATGAAGTCGTTGGCCCCGCCGCGGTCGTCGCGATCGAGCGTGAGGAAGCCGGCCTCGCGGTGCCGGTACCAGGCAATGTTGCCGGCGGGATCCTGCACGAACAGGTCGAGATCGTCAGGATGGTTGTCCGGCCAGTCCAGTGTGATCATGAACTCGGCCTTGGAGTCGATCTTGCCTTCCTTGGCGTCCGGGGACACCGCAAGCAGCGCCAGAAAGAACAGAAATGCGATCACCTGGAGCGCCTTGAACAGCATCACGCCGAGCGGATCGAACGGCTCCTCGCGCGGATACAGACCAAAATCATCCATCATGACGCTGTCCCGGCACCTTTGCGCTCCAGGACCGGCGTCACATAGGTCTCGGTCAGCACCACCGCATCAGAGAACACCCGCTGGGTCGCGGCATCGAGCATGTAGTACTGGATGCGGACCAGGATGGAGCCGACGAGGCCCGCCAGCGTCGTGTACATGGCAACCGCCATGCCGTCGCTCATCAGGCCCATCGAGGACCGCATCGCGACCTTGTCGGCGGCATCCAGGCCCGCGATCGGCGCCAGCATGATGATGAAGCCGATGATGGTGCCGAGCAGGCCGAGCTTCATCAGCGTGTCCGAGACGAAGGCACCGAAGCCGTTGGAGCCGCGCAGGCGGTCGGCCAGCGTCCGCAGCAGCAGCGTCTGGTCGACCGGCCGGTAGTCCTGCGCGGCGGCCTTGGTCACCAGGCTCTCGATGTGATCGCGCACGAGGCCGCGCGGCAGCGCCGTCGCACGCCCATCGAGCAGCTTGCCGCCGTCGGGTGCTGCGAGCGCCGTCCGGCAGCGCCGCGCCGCCGCCCCCTCCCGCGCGATCGCCCGCGTGCGCAGGAAGCAGTGGCCGCAGGTGACGATGTAGAGCACCGCAATCACGCTCGAAATGTAGGTGCGGTCGGACGTCACCATCAGATGGATCAGGCCAAAGCGCCACAGCAGGACGACGGCGAAGATCGAGAGCCCGGTGAAGATCATCCAGAACAAGAGCGCGCTGCGCTCGGATGGGTCGGCAGCCTGCCCCGCGATCGGTCCAATCGTCATCGAACTCATGCTGCACCGCTCCTGCCCGCAACGATTGGCCTGAAAAGATCGGCCTGAAGGATTCCAGGCCGATTAGATCAAAGCCGCCGCGCCCGGTCCAAAGAGCCATGCCCAATCCGGCTTGGGAAATTTGCCCGAGCTGCCAACTTGCCGTTCCCCGCAATTGGCAAGGGGCGGCGGCGTTGTTAGGCTGAGCTTACCAAACGTTGGGGGTGATCGCATGCGCCTCGTGCTTCAGCTCGTCGCCCGTCTGCTGCTCATCGTGGCGCTGTGCCTGGGAGCTGCGACGGTGTGGGCCACATTCGACGCCTATCGGAGCGTCGACCGGGCAACGGCAGCCTCCGCGCAGCGGGTGGCGCAGGCGCTTCAGGCGCTCTATTGGCGCGAGCTCTTGTTGCGGAGCAGCAGAGCGCGCGAGCATCTCCTACCGGTTCCAGATTGGCGTTCGCTGGAGACGATGAAGCTGATCTCGCCCGGCGTCTGCATCGAGTTCCAGCCCGCCACGGCATTCGAGAAGCCGCTGTGCGGTCAGAGCGAGGGACTCGGCAAGACGCCGCCGCGCTGGTTCGCCGCGATCGTGCCGAGCTTCCTCGGCAGCCATGCCGAAGTGGTGCGGCCGGTCAGCCCGCGCGCTGCATCGGCCGGCACTGTGGTCGCGACACCGGACCCCGCAGCCGCAATCTCGCTCGCCTGGGAGTACATTCTCAACGTTATCGACGTCGCGCTGCTGATGGCAGCGGCAATAGCGCTGCTGGCGTCGCTCGCAATCGCGCATGCACTGGCACCGGCGCGCACCATCGTCACCGCGCTGCAGCGCATGGCGCGCGGCCAGTATCGCACCAGGCTGCCGCGTTTCCGCTCGATGGAGCTTGCAATGATCGGCAACGCCGTCGATGCGCTCGGCGGCCGGCTGGAGGAAGCGACCGAGCAGCGCGCGGCACTGACGCGGCGGCTGATCGAGATCCGCGACGACGAGCGCCGCGCACTCGCCCGCGAGCTCCACGACGAGTTCGGACAGAATCTCTCCGCCATCCTCGCCTTCGCCAACACCATCGAGACCGCAAGCGCGAAGGCCGACAAGGATAGCGGCATCGCGCAGGATGCGCGGATGATCTCGCAGGCGACCCATCATCTGATGGCCTCGCTCCGCGATGCGCTGAAGCGCCTGCGCAATCCCCTGCCCGCGGAGCTTGGGCTCGAGGCGAGCCTCGTCAACCTCGTCGACAGCTGGCGCTCGCAGAGCGCGGCGCGGCCGACGATCCAGCTCGACCTCAAGGGCGACCTCACCGACATCAGCGGTCCGGCGGCCACCACCGCCTATCGCGTCGCGCAGGAATGCCTGACCAACGCGCTGCGCCACAGCGCGGCCCGCGAGATCTCGCTCAGGATCGAGCGGCGTGCCGGCGACGATGACGCGCTCCTGATCCGCGTCGAGGACGACGGCGGCGGCGATGCGGAACGCGTCGCGCAATCGGCCGGGTTCGGCCTCACCGGCATCCGCGAACGCGTTGCGGCCGCCGGCGGGTCGCTGTCGATCCTGCCTGCGAACCGCGGCCTCAGCGTCGCCGCCACCATCCCGCTCGCCGCATGAGGCCGACGTGAACGATGTCGCGGCAACAGGCATCTCCGTTCTGCTGGTCGACGACCACCCGATCGTGCGGCAAGGCTACCGGCGCGTGCTCGAAAGCCAGGGCGATCTTCGCGTCGTGGCGGAAGCCGACAACGCCGCGGACGCCTACGGCGCCTTCAAGGCGCACGACCCCGATGTCGTCGTGCTTGACATCTCGATGCCCGGCGCGAGCGGCCTGGAAGCAATCCGCAACATCCGGGCGCGCAATCCGCGGGCGCGCATTCTCGTCTTCACCATGCACAACGAAGCCGTGCTGGTGAAAGCCGCCTTCGGCGCCGGCGCCTCCGGTTTCGTCACCAAGAGCAGCGAGCCGTCCGCCGTGGTGCGCGCCATTCGCGGCGTCGCGCGCGGCGAGCGCGCCATGAGCGACGATGTCGCACATATTCTCGCCGAGGACAGCCTGTCGCCGACGGGTTCAGTGCTGGATCAGCTGGGCGAGCGCGAGATCGAGATCCTGCGCCAGTTCGCCGGCGGCGCCACCACCGAGCAGATCGCGGCGCATCTCAATCTCAGCGTGAAGACGGTCCAGAACTACCACTACCTGATCAAGTCGAAGACCGGGGCGCGCACGGACGCCCAACTCGTGCGGCTCGCGGCGACGTGCGGGCTCACGCGAATCTAGCAGCAAGACTGCCGCACAGCCTTGGTTCATGGAGCCACTCAATCTGCCGAACGACATGGAACAGAGCGCATGCGGTTCCGGTTAGTACGACAGTCAAGGAGTCAAAGGTCATGAGTAAGGGTCATCACAACGCTGTCGACCATCCCCCGATCATCACAGTAGGCGAGCTCATCGACGAACTCTGCCGCTTGCCGGACACCGCCGTCGTCCACTTCCGTTGCCCCATGCTCGAACAGGAACTGACCTTCTATCGCCTGCGCAAGCGGTCAAAGGACGCCGTGGAAATCGCGGTCAATGCCTATCCGGAAAGTCCCCCGGTCGTGCCATCGTCCGAGGCGAACTTCCATGCGCGCAGACGCTCGGCGTCCTCGCAACCGGCTCACAATGGCGCCCTGCTTCAGAAGGCACGCGGTTGACTGGTATGCGGTGAAGAGGTGCGGCGGTCTATCCCGCCTTCAGCCCGCGCAGCAGCAGTGCCAGCGTCGCGTCGACGCGCGCCGGCAGATCGGCGTCCTTCCACTCGTCGGCGTGGGCCGGATGATGGAAGCGGACAGTCGCATCGAACATGGCGCGCGCTGTGGTCTTGACGTCGTCCACGGCGAAAACGCCCTGCTTGACGCCGTCGGTCAGGATCGCCCCGATCTGGTCGATCATGGTGTCCTTGTGACATTTGACGGCCGCGCAGGCCTCACGCGCCAGCGTCAGATAGGTTTCGAACATCTCGGGGTCGTCGAGGACGCGCGAACGCTTGGCGGCGAACAGCGTCCGCAGCCAGCGGTCGAGCCTGTCAGGGGCGGGCCCCTGTTCCTCGGTGATCGCGCGCAACGGCGCGTCGATGCGGTCGAGCCAGCGCTTGGCAACGGCCTCGCGCAGCGAGGCCTTGCTCGGGAAATGGCGATAGACGCTGCCGTGGCTCACATCGAGCGCACGGGCAACGTCGACCACGGTGGCCTTGGCCAGCCCGAAACGCCTGAGCACGTCCTCGGTAACTTCGAGGATCCGCTCCGGCGTCAAGACAACGGCTTCATTCATGCCAGCACCATGTTCCCGTTCGGGGCTCAGTCACTCCGGCAGTAGGGCTGCTTCCGAAGCGCCCTGGCCGGTCGTTTCGGAAAGCCTATGCCTTAATGAGGCAGTTTTGCAGCCTGCGCCGCGATCTGGCGCGCCACCAGCACATTGAGCCAATGCCCAATCACGCCGGTGAAATTGAGGATTTCGGTTGTCATTGTCTTAAGTCTCCATTCGTCCGCGGTCCCCGTTCTTCAATCTGCCGTCCGATCCGAAGGTTGTTCGGATGTCAGGCTCCCCGGGGCTTGTCGCGGGACACTCCAATCGAAGCGTCCGAGAACGGATATACACGTCTCGCTGACAGATTTCAATATCTGTCAGTCAATGATCCGTGATTGACAGCCGATTTTTGGCTCGGGTGCCGCTCGCTCACCCCCGACCGGTGGATAGGTGCTCCCGCGCTCCGCTCCATCGGCCGGATCGTTTGTTTCGCCCTCCCCGCTCTGCTAAATCGCGGCGTAAAAAGCATTTGGCCGGAGACCCACGCCCCCAATTTCTCCCGGGGCGCCCCCGCCTACCTCTTGGAGCCGTCAGATGATCCCCCGCTATACCCGCCCGGAAATGGCCTCGATCTGGGAACCGCAGACCCGGTTCAAGATCTGGTTCGAGATCGAGGCGCATGCGGCGGACGCTTTGGCCGAGCTCGGCACCATCCCCAAGGAGGCTGCCAAAACGGTCTGGGCCAAGGCCAAGGACGCGACATTCGACGTCGCCCGCATCGACGAGATCGAGCGCGAGACCAAGCACGACGTCATCGCCTTCCTCACCCACCTCGCCGAGATCGTCGGCCCCGAGGCGCGTTTCGTGCACCAGGGCATGACCTCCTCCGACGTGCTCGACACCTGCCTCAACGTCCAGCTCACCCGCGCCGCCGACCTGCTGCTCGCCGACCTCGACAAGGTGCTGGCGGCGCTGAAGAAGCGCGCCTTCGAGCACAAGATGACGCCGACCATCGGCCGCAGCCACGGCATCCATGCCGAGCCGGTCACCTTCGGCCTCAAGCTCGCTTATGCCTATGCCGAATTCTCGCGCGCCAGGGAGCGCCTGATCGCGGCACGCAAGGAGGTCGCGACCTGCGCCATCTCCGGCGCGGTCGGCACGTTCGCGCAGATCGATCCGCGCGTCGAAGAGCATGTCGCCAAGGCCATGGGCCTCGTACCGGAGCCGATCTCGACGCAAGTGATCCCGCGCGACCGCCACGCGATGTACTTCTCGACCCTCGGCGTGATCGCCTCCTCCATCGAGCGCATCGCGGTGGAGATCCGCCACATGCAGCGCACCGAGGTGCTGGAGGCGGAAGAGTTCTTCTCGGAGGGGCAGAAGGGCTCGTCCGCGATGCCGCACAAGCGCAATCCGGTGCTCTCGGAAAACCTCACCGGCCTCTCCCGCATGGTGCGGGCCTATGTGACGCCGGCGCTGGAGAACGTCGTGCTCTGGCACGAGCGCGACATCTCGCACTCCTCGGCCGAACGTATGATGGGGCCCGATGCCACGGTGACGCTCGACTTCGCACTGGTGCGCCTCGCCGGCCTGATCGACAAGCTGTTGGTGTACCCCGCCAACATGCAGAAGAACCTGGACCGCCTCGGCGGCCTCGTGCATTCACAGCGTGTGCTGCTGGCGCTGACGCAGAAGGGCGCCAGCCGCGAGGATTCGTACAAGCTCGTGCAGCGCAACGCCATGCCGGTGTGGCGCGGCGAAGGCGATTTCCTTGAGCTGCTGAAGAAGGATACCGAGGTGAAGAAGTATCTCTCGGACGCCGAGATCGAGGAGCAGTTTGACCTCGGCTATCACCTCAAGCACGTCGACACGATCTTCAAGCGTGTGTTCGGGGAGAGCTGAGCGCGCGTCCGTAGCCCGGGTGAGCGCAGCGAGACCCGGGAGCCCAAATCGCAAGAAATCCCGGATGTCGCTATCCGGGCTACAACACCAGAGACGGAGCCTTCATGCCCATCGTCAACCGCGTTGCCGCCCTCTCCGACGAAATGGCCGCCTGGCGCCATGACTTCCACGAGAACCCCGAGCTGCAATACGACGTCCACCGCACCGCCGGCATCGTCGCCGACAAGCTCAAGGAGTTCGGTTGCGACGAGGTGGTGACGGGCATCGGCCGCACCGGCGTGGTCGGCGTGATCCGCGGCCGCAAGTCCGCCTCCGGCAAGACCATCGGCCTGCGCGCCGACATGGATGCGCTGCCGATCATGGAAACCTCCGGCGTGCCCTACGCCTCGAAGGTCCCCGGCAAGATGCACGCCTGCGGCCATGACGGCCACACCGCGATGCTGCTCGGGGCCGCCAAATATCTCGCCGAGACCCGCAATTTCGACGGCACCGCGGTCGTGATCTTCCAGCCCGCCGAGGAAGGCGGCGGCGGCGGCAAGGCCATGGTTGAGGATGGGCTGATGACGCGCTGGAACGTCCAGGAGGTCTACGGCATGCACAACATGCCGGGCCTGCCCGAAGGCCATTTCGCAACCACCCCCGGTGCGATGCTCGCCTCCTCCGACAACATCCAGATCACCGTGCACGGCAAGGGCGGCCACGCCGGCGCCGGCCCGCACAAATCGGTCGACAGCGTGCTGATCGGCTCGCAGATCGTGAACGCGCTGCAGTCCATCGTCGCACGCAACGTCGATCCGCTGAAGTCAGCGGTCATCTCGATCACGCAATTCCACTCCGGCACGGCCTTCAACATCATCCCCGAGGTCGCCGAGCTCGCCGGCACCGTGCGCACGCTGGATCCTGAAGTCCGCGATCTCGTCGAGCGCCGCATCGGCGAAGTCGCCGACAGCGTCGCCCGCGCCTATGGCGGCTCGGCGGAGGTCAAGTACACGCGGATGTATCCGGTGACGATGAACCATGCGCGCGAGGCCGGCCTTGCCGCCGACGTCGCCCGCGACATCGTCGGCGCCGACCGCGTCAACGACAAGTTCATCCCGATGATGGGCGCCGAGGACTTCTCCTTCATGCTGGAGGCGCGTCCCGGCGCGATGGTGCTGGTCGGAATGGGCGACGGCAACGAGTGCCACCACCCTGCCTACGTCTTCAACGACAACATTCTGGGCCACGGCGCCTCGTTCTGGGCGCGTCTCGTCGAGACGAGGATGCCGGCGGGATAGGATCGCGTTCGCCCAGACGAGCGACACTCAATTGCAGACCTCGGCAGTAACGCTGACTCCGTTGTTGAGCTTCGTCGTTGCGAGGCGGCACCCCTTTGCAACCGGCCGGCATCCCGCGCTGCCGCAGACCATCTGTCCCGCAGCCTGCGGTGCCGACGGGGCCGCCTCCGTTTGCTTTCGATCCGTGTCCCGCCTCCGTGACTCCTCGCGTGTCGCCACAGGTTTCTTCTCCGGGATCTTCTCGCACTCGTTGTCGTCACCGACCCGATAGCCGGCCCCGCAGGTGATCTTCACGCATTGATCGCCGTCTGCCTTGAAGCCGAAATTGCAAACGAGCGGGCAGACCCGTCCCGGCTTTGCCTTCAGCGCATCGAGGGCATCCACGCTGGCAAGCTTCACGTCGAACTGGGTGCCGGCATATTTGTTGAACAGCGTCAGCGAACGCTGCGCCGCCGGCGTCCACTCGCTCTCCGCAGACGCGGTCAGGCAGCCGACGCGGCGCAATTCGCTTTGTACGGATTTGGCGAGGTCGGCCGCCGACAATGAGGACGTGGGCCCCGGGGAGAGCGCGGCCACTTTCTGGTTTTCGATTTCGGGCAGCTGCCGATCGGCGGCCGGCTTTGCGGCCTGCCCCGCCTTCTCCGCCGCCTGCTTTGCGGCGAGCTCGGCCTTGGCCTTCTCCGCCGCCTGCTTCTCGGCCAAGGCCTTCGCTGCGGCCGCCTCGGCCGCCTTGCGCTGCTGCTCGGCCGCCTCGGCCCTCGCCTGCTCGATCTGCTTCTGCTTCTCCGCGGCAACCCGCGCCTCTTCGGCCGCCTTGGCCGCGGCGGCTGCCTTCTCCTGCTCGGCCTTCTGGGCGCGCTCGGCAATCAGCCTCGTCTTTTCCTGCTCGGCCGCCTTGGCCCTCAGTTCGGCCGCAGCGCGCGTCTCCTCGGCGCCGATCTTGTTCAACTGACCTTTGGCGAGGTTGGCGTAGAAGCCGTCCGGATATTGCGCCAGAAACGCCTCCCAGGCGTCGCGCGTGGCGAGCTGGAGCGCGAGCTCGTAGTCCCTGCGGACCGCTTCCTGCGGGTTGGCCTGCGGACCGGTCGCAGCCGGCTTGAGCGCGACCAGCGGCACGTCGTCGCCCCCGAGCGAACCATAGACATAGGGCTCCTGCTTGTAGCCGGTCACCTTGAGCACGTCATCACGGACGAAGCCGAAGGCCTTGCGAAGATCGAGCCCCGGCTTCGGCAAATGCTCGACGAGCGCGGCGGCGAACGGACTGTTTCTGGAATCCCCGTCGGACGCGGTCGATCCGGCCTTGGCGGCGAAGGCGATCATCGTATTCGGGCTGGTTGGTTCGACCTTGGCGAGGCCGCGTCCGATCGCGCGCGATGCCAGCGTGCGCTTCATCGTCTTCGCGAACGGGTTGTCGCGGCAGGCATCCAGGATGATCAACCGCAGTTGCTTGGCCGGCTCGACCGCGAACAACGCCCGCTCGACCGGTATGGTCTCATCGAGAACGTCGCCGTCGGTCTCCAGCGTCGCGTCGGTCGGGATGAGATAGTTGTTGCCGTCGAGCTCGATGCCGTGACCGGCGTAGTAGATCACCGCCATGTCGGCATCGCGCGTCCTCCCGGCGAACTCGCGCAGCATGCGCCGCATCTCGCTGGCACTGAGATCCAGCCGCACGTCCACGGAATCGAAGCCGGCCTTCTTGAACATGCCGCCGACGAGGGTGGCATCGTTGGCGGGATTGCCGAGCTTGGGCGCGCTCTTGTAGGCGGAATTGCCGATCACGAGCGCCACCCGCCGGTCGGCATGCGCCGGACCGCAGACAAAACCCATCGTCAAAATAAACAATACAAATAGCCGAAACGGAATCACTTGCGTCCCCCCGGATGCAATTCCCTGAGACTATTCGGTAGCGTTGCCGATTGCCAATCGTACCTATGTGATACCTGTCACATAAGGCGGTCTGACGCGGGTATGATAATGCGACGAAGCGTCGCCCCGCTTTTCCAGCCGAGGCGACGCCACGCGCAGGGTTCGCTACATCTGCACCACCTCGTGGCGCATCACGAACGGTGCAAGCAACACGTGCACTTCGCTCGCAACCACCCTGCGCTGATCCGGCGGCAGGCCCGCGAGCGTCACGGTCGCGATCGATCCATGACTGCCATGGGCACCGACCTTGACCTTGCAATCGATGCCGCGCTCCGCCAGCGGCGCCAGCACCTTGGTGAACACGCGCTCCGCGGCGTCCCAGCGCAGCTGCGGCTTGAACACCTTGCCGACGCCCGTGACCGGCATCGGATTGATCGGAATGACCTGCACCGGAACGGCAGCGCGCTCGGGCGTGCGCTCGCGGACCCAGGCTTCGAGCTCGCCCGGCTCGACGGTCGCACCCGGCTTCAATTGCACATATCCCACCGGAAGCTCGCCGGCATAGGCGTCGGGCTGACCGACCACCGCGGCGAAGCCGACGGCGGGATGTCTGAACATGATCTCCTCGATCGGCGCCGGATCGATGTTGTGACCACCACGGATCACGAGGTCCTTGGCGCGGCCGGTGATCCAGAGATAGCCATCGGCATCGAGCCGGCCGAGATCGCCGGAATTGACCCAGACCTCGTCGACGAAAGCGCCCTTGTTGTGCTCGTCGTTGAGATAGCCGCCGAACACGCCGGGCCCGGCCATGATGACGACACCGATCTCGTCCGGCGCGCAATCGCGGATCAGGCGGCCATCGGCATCGAGCTGCACGATGCGCACGCGCGCGTAAGGCATGGGAAGGCCGACAGAGCCGAGCCGGATCGGCCGCGACGGATAGGCCAGCGTGTGCACGCTGGAGGTCTCGGTCATGCCGTAGACCTCGACCACCGGCAGCTTCAGCTTGTCCTGGATTGCCGAGCCCACGGCGACGGGGATCGCAGAGCCGCCGCCGGCGGCATATTTCAGGCTGGAAAGATCCGCGTCACCAGGCGGCACCGCCAGCGTGGCGGCAAGCACCGTCGGCACGCTCGACAGCGCCTCGGGCTTGTAGCGCTCGACGAGCTGCCAGATGTTCTTCACCGCATTCGGATTGCGCCAGCCGCTCGGCGACAGCACGACCATCGAGCCGCCGCTCGACAGGGTCAGCAGCACCTGCGTCAGCGAGCCCCCGACATGAAACAGCGGCATGCCGAACAGCAGGTTGCCGCCCGGCTTCGCCTTCAGCAGCAGATTGAGCGCCCAGGCCTGGTAGACCTGGTTGGCATGGGTGTGCCGCACCAGCTTCGGCGTGCCCGTGGTGCCGCCGGTGTGGAAATAGGCGGCAATGTCGCCCCCCGAAATCTTGCGTTCGCTGACGAGCCGGTCGGACGGCTGCTGCTTGATCAGGTCGTTGAAGGCATAAATGCCCTTCGCCGGATCGCCGCCGCCGAACACCTGTACGATCGCCTTGAGATGCTTCAGTTGCGGCCTGATCTGCTCGACCTTCTGCCAGATGTCGGTGCCGGGCATCGGTCCGAGCGCCACCAGGATCTTCGTGTTGGCGGCCTCCAGGATTTCCGCAATCTGGTGCGGCTCGAGCAGCGGATTGACGGGATTGGCGATGCCCGCGGCCTCGGCGCCGAACAGCGTCACGAAGGCATCGGGAACCAGCGGCAGCATGAAGCTGATGACGTCGCCCTTCTCCGCACCCAGCGCATGAAACATGTTGGCGGCCTGCGTGGCGCGCGCGATGAAATCGCGGTACGTGACCACGACCGGCGTGTCGGCGGGATCGGCATTCTGCAGGAACTGGATCGCCGCGCCGTCGGGATTGCGCGCGGCACCCAGCCTGATCGCTTCATAGGTGCTCTCGGCCGCGACGCGATCGGCATAAGGAACCTGCTCGAAGGCCCGCACCTCCGCGTCCGTCAAAAATTCCGGATAGTCGTTGCCGATGAGCCGATCGAGCGCGTGGATGCCCGCCATGGAATTCCGTCCTCCCTCAGATGCTCGTCCCGCCGCCCTGTCTTTTGACATTTTGGTCCGGCGAGGCCTCGGCCGATGGCCGGCCGAGCGCGGACAGAATGATGGATGATTTGGCGTTCGTCCATTGCCTGGCGTCTGCGTCGCTTGAACCTCTGCGGCCGGTCTGGGGACCAAGAACTGGCACTGAATTCGCGCGCCAGCGCCCTGCCGCAAGACTTGAGGTCACATGACGACGCCCCCGCGGAACCGCATCACAAGGCTGATCGCCGCGTTCGCCGTCGCATCCGCGATCGCGTTGCCCTCCGCAACATTCGCCGCGGACAGCCAGCTCGACAAGATGCGTGCGAAGATCGCGGCATTCATCACCGACAAGATGGAGAAGCTGGGCGGATCGCGCATCGTCTACAAGGTGGACAGCGACGCCTTGCGGGAGGCGGTCGTCACGGATCTGCGCGACGACGTCTACAGGACCTTGCGCGAGGGCCGGATCGCCTTCTCCGGCCTTGCGATCCGCGACGGCGGCGTCGACGTCAAGATCGCGGACGCCAAGGGCCGCCAACTGCTCACGCGCAAGCTCGCCTCGGCCGCAGAGGGATTGCCCACGCATGCGCTCACCGTGACCGATGCCGGAGACGGGCTGATCAGGCTCGCGCCGACCGATGCCGCGTCCGCCGCACGGCTGCACGACCTCGTCGAAGATTCCATCGCCATGATCGAGCAGCGCCTCAAGGACGCCGGCGTCACGCTGGCCAGCGTCCAGCCCGAGGGAACGGACCGCATCCGCATCTTCCTGCCGGGCATGATGGAGCCCGAGCGCATCACCGCGATCTTCGCCAAGAAGGTGAAGGTCAGCTTCCGCCCGATCGACGTCACGATGTCGGCGGAGCAGGCGCAATCCGGCACGCCTCCCGCGGGCACGGAAGTCATGTTGGGCTTCAAGGACAAGCACCAATATCTCGTCAAGGCCAGCGCGCTCGACGGCGACGACATTAGCTACGCCGGACCTGGATTTACCACCGACACGAAGGAGCCGATCGCCTCGTTCCGCTTCAACGGCCGCGGTACGCGGCGCTTCGCCCACATCACGGCAGAGAACGTTGGAATGCCCTTCGCCATCGCGCTCGACGACAAGGTGATCTCCTCCCCCGTGATCCGCGAGCCCATCACCGGCGGCTCCGTCCAGATTTCCGGCAACTTCACCCTGGAAGAGGCCAACAGCGTCGCCATGCTGCTGCGCGCCGGCTCGCTGCCCGGACGTCTTGGCCTTCTCGAGCAGCAGGTGATCCAACCCGCCGCCAAGCCGTAAGGCGAAGATCGTCCAACGCCCCGCCATGGGCCTCAAGCCCCTTCCGCAACGCCGAAGCCCGCCCCGAATCACGGCCGCATTGCAGCCAGACGCGCAACCAACGGGCAATTGCCGAAACGCCCGATCAGGTTAAAATTTGCCTCTTGCGACATGGCGGCCGAAGGCTTCATTTCAGACGGCCGTCACTCGATTTCGGCTATACCTGTCGAGCATACCGACCAAGACTGAAGGCCTTACGCGGGGTTAGTACCATGCCGTCCGGCAGCGCAGACATTTCGTCGATCCTCGACCGCATTCTAGATGCGGCGACGGACAACCTCAGGATCGCGAAGATCCTGGTCCAGATGGGCCTCGATCCGAACAACGTCACCTATGATGCGATCTTCAACCGGCTGCTGGAGATCTTCGTCCACAACATCACGTTTGCCAATCTGTTCGCCGCGGTCGGCGCTGGTTTCTTCGTCGCCACCCTCTTGATGCGGACCATGGTGCCGCTGCGCGTCGCCAACATGATCGGCTGCGCGTTCTTTGCCGTTTTCGGCGCGCTCTCCGCCAACGTCGCCACGTTCCTGCTCTATCTGCTGCTGCTTCCGATCAACGCCCTGCGCCTGCGGCAGATGCTCAAGCTCGTCAAGAAAGCGCGCCACGCCGCCGAAGGCGACATGTCGATCGAATGGCTCAAGCCCTTCATGACCGAGCGCAAATATCGCCGCGGCGATACGCTGTTCAAGCTGCGCGACCCCGCGAAGGAGATGTTCCTCACCGTCACCGGCAAGTTCCTGGTCAAGGAGATCAATGTCGAGATCGGGCCCGGAGCGCTGATGGGCGAGCTCGGCTTCCTCACGCCGGACAACCGGCGCACGGGAACGGTCGAATGCATCGAAGACGGCCAGGTGCTGACGATCACCTATGACCGGCTGCTCGAGATCTACTTCCAGGATCCGCAGTTCGGCTACTACTTCCTGGTCCTGACCAGCCAGCGGCTCCTGCAAAACATTGACCGCCTGCAGAAGCAGCTCGCCAGCGAGCGAGCGGCCACCACGAACAGGATCGCATGATCGCTGCTCAGCTCAGCAGCAGAGCCATGCCCGGATCGCCCTTCTCCATCGCGCGCCGGTAGGCCGGACGGTCACCGATGCGGCCGAGATATCTGACCACGTTCGGACAGCGCTGGAGATCATAGGGCTGGAAGTAGCGCATCGTGGTCAGCGAGAAACCCATCATGATGTCGGCCGTGGTGAAGGTGTCGCCCGCCAGATATTCGGCCTCACGAACGCGCGCATCCACCAGATCGAAGGCGCGATCCACGCGTCCCCGGGTCGCGCGCAGCATTGGATTGTCCTCTGCGAGCTTGAGCTGGTTCAGGATCATCAGCCGGCCCATGCCTGCTTGCAGCGTGCCGTTGGCGAAGTGAAACCAGTACAGGAATTGCGCGAAATCGGGATCGTCGGCGCGCAGCACGAGGCGCCCATTGCCGTATCTGGCCATGATGTAGTCGACGATGGCGCCGGACTCCGCGAGCACGAGAGCGCCGTCGGTCACGACGGGCGCCGCCCCGATCGGATGCAGCGCCTTGTACTCCGGGGGCGCCAGCATGGTGACGGAATCGCGCGCGTATCGCTTCAGCTCGTAGGGCAGCCCCAGCTCCTCGCACAGCCAGACGATGCGCTCGGATTGAGACTTGCCGAGGTGATGGACGGTGAGCATGAGGCCTCCTGGGACCGCAAGATTGGAGCACTGTGATGCCGCATCATACGTCGTGATGGCCGGCTTCCCGGAATTTTGCGGGCATGTCCCGCCGCATTCAACCCCTCGAGATCGGTCCCAGGCGGGCCCGCCGCAAAATCGCCCTAAAAACCGAATGGTAACCATGGCGGGCTAGGGTAACGACGTGACCAATTCTCCGACCATCCTGGTGTTCGATTCCGGCCTTGGCGGGCTCACGGTGCTCCGTGAGGTCGTGGCCGCTTGCCCGGACGCCCATTACGTCTACGTCGCCGACGACGCCTTCTTCCCCTACGGCCACCACAGCGAGGACGAGATCATCGCACGCGTGGTGCCGTTGATGGGTGAATTGATCGGCACGCATGATCCCGATCTCGTCGTCATCGCCTGCAACACGGCATCCACCCTGGTGCTGTCGCACCTGCGCGCCGCTTATTCGCTGCCCTTTGTCGGCACGGTGCCGGCGATCAAGCCGGCCTGCGCGCAGTCGAAGACCCGCCGCGTCTCGGTCCTCGGCACCAAGGGCACGGTGAAGCGGGAATATACCAAGGCACTGATCCGCGACTTCGCGCAGGGCTGCGAGGTGACGCTGGTCGGCTCGCCCGAGCTTGCCTCGCTGGCTGAAGCCGAGCTCAGCGGAGCTCCGATAAGCGACGAGGCCATCCTCGCCGAGCTCGCCTCCTGCTTCGTCGGCAAGGCCTCGGATGTGGCATCGCGCACCGACACGGTGGTGCTCGCCTGCACGCATTATCCGCTGCTGCTCGACCGGATGAAGAAGCTCGCACCCTGGCCGGTCGACTGGATCGACCCCGCGCCCGCCATCGCCCGCCGCGTCTCCGATCTGCTTGGCCCGCGGATCGGCGCCATCGCGCAGGACCGCGCCGCGATGATCTTCACCTCGAACCGCGTGCATGGCCTGTCGGCCATGCTGACATCGTTCTTCGGCGGCCGCGCAGTCGCCTGACCTTGCGTCCCGACGGCGCGCTGCTAGGCTCGCCGTCGTCATCTCTGCGCAGGTCATCACATGTCGGTCCCCGCAAAGCCGCTCAATCGCCTCCGCCAATTGTGGAGCGAGGGACGCCCCGCCTTCGGCGCGATCGCGACCATTCCGAGCGTGCAGATGGTGCAGATCATGGCGCGCTCGCTCGACTGGATCATCGTCGATCTCGAACACGGCCCGATCGGATTGACCGAAGCACATGCGATGATCGCCGCAACAACCGGCACGCCATGCACGCCGCTTGTGCGGATCGCCGCGAACGAGCCATGGCTTGCCAAGGCGCCGATGGACATCGGCGCCTTCGGCATCAACTTCCCGATGATCACGAGCCGCGCCGACGCCGAGAAGGCGGTGCGAAGCGTGCGCTATCCGCCGCGCGGCGATCGCCTCTGGGGCCCCTTCCACGCGCCGTTCCGCTGGGGCCAGTCGATGCCGGATTACATGGCCAGTGCCGACGACGAGATGATCTGCATGATCACCATCGAGCATGTCGATGCGGTCAATCGCATCGACGAGATCATGGCCACGCCCGGCATCGACGTTGCCGTGATCGGTCCGGGCGACCTCGCCACCTCCATCAACAAGCGCGGCCAGATGGACGATCCGGAATTGCTGGAGCTGGTCGCCCGTGCGGAGGCCGGCATCCTCAGAAGCGGCGTGCCGATCGGCGGCGTGGCGCGCACCGCCGACCAAGCCAACGCCCTGATCGACCGCGGCTACCGCGCGATCGCGCTCGGCTTCGACTGGTCCCTGTTCCAGCGTGGCATCATGACGGCGTTCGACGGGATCAAGCGCTGAACTGGCGAGCACGGCCTTGCCGGGAACCGCGACGCTGCTAGGGTCGGCGGCTCCAGGGAGGAAAAATCATGCTCAAAAAGACCTTGCTCGCCCTTGCCTTCACCGGCCTTGCCGTTGCCGCCTTTGCCCAGCAGCCCGGCATCAAGCGCACCCCACTCCAGAAAGTCGAGTTTCCGGAGGGCTACAACACCATCACAGCCATCGCAGAAGTCCCGGCGGGCGGCGCTGCCGGACGTCATACCCATCCGGGGATCGAGACCGGCTACGTGCTGGAGGGCGAGCTGAATCTCCTCATCGACGGGCAGCCGGCGAAAACCCTGAAGGCCGGTGATTCCTACCAGATCCCGGCAGGCGTCGTACACGACGCCAAGGCTCATGGCGACAAGGCCATGAAAGTGCTTGGAATTTACGTCGTGGACAAGACCAAGCCGTTGGCCTCGCCGGCGCCCTGATGCGGCGAACCGACCGGCCCCAAGCAGGTTGGTTCATGCTAGAGCGAGCGGGCGGGCCCCGCTCGCTGCACATATTTTAATCTTTGATCCGGAACCGAAAGACCAATGCGCGGGACGCCCAAGACCATCTCGCTGCGGCGCCGCCTGATTTGCGACCTCATGCATGCCTCGATGGGCGTGCCTTTCGTCTCGCTGTCCCGCACGCTCAGCATCCGCCCCGTGCTGGAGGCCCGCGCAGGCACAACGGCGCCTGCCGGCTGGGCTGCGATGTTCGTCAAGGCCTTTGCCCTGGTGGCCAGGGATGAGCCGATCCTGCGCACCGTCTACGCCAAATGGCCTTGGCCGACCCTTTATGAATTGCCCAAGAGCGTGGCGCTGGTGGCGATCGCCCGGGTCGACGACGGCGAGGAATGCGTCATCCCGCAGCGAATCGTGGCCCCCGACGCGCTGGCGCTGACGGCCGTCGATGCCGAGATCCGGCGCGCCAAGACGGCGCCGGTCGAGGATGTTCCCATGTTCCGCAAGATCATGCGGGCGACCCGCCTCCCGTTCCCGCTGCGGCGCCTGTCCTGGGCGGTGGGGCTGAATTTCGGCCGGCAGCGCGGCAATTGGTTCGGCAGCTTTGCGGTCAGCTCGGTGGCCGCCTATGGCGGCGGCGAGCTCCACCCCATTACGCCCGGCCCCTTCATCGTCAGCTATGGAACGGTCGAGGCGGACCAGACCATCCATGTCGTGATCCGCTGGGATCACCGGGTGACGGATGCCGCCCCGATCGCCCGGGTCCTGACGCGGCTGGAACAGGTCCTGAACACTGAAATCGCTGGCGAATTGCGGGCGGCCGGGTCAAAGCCGATCCGGGCGGTCAGGACCTGATTCCGGGGCCATTCGCATTGACAGCGAACCCCAAACTCCCCTAAAAGCCGCCTGCTCGCGGGCCGATTTCGGCCCGCGAAGCGTTTCGCGACCCGTGGTCCACTCCCTTAAGCTTTGGGGATCGGACCTGTCGGTGCCGGGCTTATGCCCGTCACACAGGAGGGCGCGTTTCCTCAAACCATGCAACCGAAGAGGACGCGATGACTAAGCGCAGTGAGGCGAAGTACAAGATCGATCGCCGTATGGGCCAGAACATCTGGGGCCGCCCGAAGAGCCCCGTGAACCGCAGGGAATACGGCCCCGGCCAGCACGGCCAGCGCCGCAAGGGCAAGCTCTCCGACTTCGGCGTGCAGCTCCGCGCCAAGCAGAAGCTGAAGGGCTACTACGCCAACATCAGCGAGCGCCAGTTCCACGGCATCTACGTGGAAGCCAGCCGTCTCAAGGGTGACACCGGCGAGAACCTGATCGGCCTGCTCGAGCGTCGTCTCGACGCGGTCGTGTACCGCGCCAAGTTCGTCTCCACGATCTTCGCCGCGCGCCAGTTCATCAACCACGGCCACATCAAGGTGAACGGCCGCAAGGTCAACATCTCGAGCTACCAGCTCAAGGTCGGCGACGTCATCGAGGTGAAGGAAGCCTCCAAGCAGCTCGCCCACGTGCTCGAAGCCAGCCAGCTCCCCGAGCGTGACACGCCCGACTATCTCGAAGTCGACCACGGCAAGATGACCGCGAAGTACACCCGCATCCCCAGCCTCTCCGACGTGCCGTTCCCGGTGCAGATGGAGCCGCATCTGGTCGTCGAATTCTATTCGCGCTAAGATCTGAATATCGAAAGGCCCCGGTTCGCCGGGGCCTTTTTGCTTTAGAGCCACGTCAGTGGCCGTCCCCGCCGCTAGGAGGCGTCTCATGCTCTACACCCCTCCCCCCATCGATCCCAAGGCGCCGCCGGTGCGCATCAATCTGCTGTCGGACACGCAGACCAGGCCGACGCCTGCGATGCGCGAGGCGATGGCGCGGGCAGAGGTCGGCGACGAGCAGGTCGGCGACGATCCAACCGTCAATGCGCTGTGCGAGCGCGTTGCCGATCTGCTCGGCAAGGAGGCCGCGGTCTACATGCCCTCGGGCACGATGTGCAACGTCACCGCGACGCTGGTGCATTGCCGCCCCGGCGACGAGATCCTCGCGCATGAGACCGCGCACATCATCGCCCGCGAAGGCGGCGCGCACGCTGCCATCGGCGGCTTCCAGGTCACCCAGCTCAAGGGCCCCGACGGCCAGTTCACGCCGGAAACGTTCCGCAAGGCGCTGCATCCGCGCACCCGCTACCAGCCGCCGCAGACCGTCGTCAGCGTCGAGCAGACCGCCAATATCGGCGGCGGCACGATCTGGAAGAAGGCCGCGCTCGACGAGATCGTCGCGATCGCCAAGCAGCACGGCCTCATCACCCATATGGACGGCGCCCGCCTGCTCAACGCCACCGTGGCGAGCGGCATCTCGCCGCGCGACATGACCGCGGGATGGGATTCGGCCTGGATCGATTTCTCCAAGGGCCTCGGTGCGCCGATCGGCGGCGTGCTGGCAGGCTCGCGCGCCTTCATCGACGCGGTGTGGCAGTGGAAGCAGCGCCTCGGCGGCTCGATGCGGCAGGCTGGCGTCTGTGCGGCTGCCTGCATCTATGCGCTCGATCATCACGTCGAGCGGCTCGCCGACGACCACACCAATGCGCGCGCGCTCGCCCGCGGCTTGTCGCAGATCGCCGGCATCGAGGTGCAGGAGCCCGAGACGAATCTCGTGTTCTTCAAGCCTGATGGCGCCGGCATTCCCGGCGACAAGATGGTCGCGGCGCTGCGCCAGCGCGGCGTCACGCTCGCGATGATGGACGGCCGCATACGCGCCTGCACCCATCTCGACGTCAATGCGGGCCAGATCGAGGAAACGATCGGATACGTCCGCGACATCGTGCGCGGGGCGTAAAGTTCAGTCCCGTAGCCCGGGTGAGCGAAGCGATACCCGGGACTTCGCTCGCAAGGATCCCGGATGTCGCTGCGCTCATCCGGGCTACGCGGTCTGCGAAAAGGACTCACCGCCCCATCGCCTGATAGATCAGCGTCTTCAGCGCGAGCTGGATCCGGCCGCGCTGCGATGGCGTCTGCACCATGAATATCCCGAACAGATCGTCTTCGGGATCGATGAAGAAGAAAGTCCCTCCGACGCCGTCCCAGCGATATTCGCCTAAAGGCCACGACGTACCTGCCGGCACGGAGGTGCGCACCGCAAAGCCGAGGCCGAAGCCGGAATTGGCGCCCGGATAATAGCTATGGTCGCGCGCGATCTTCGTCTCCGGCCCGACATGATCGGACGCCATCAGCGCGACGGTCTCGGGCTTGAGATAGCGCCGCCCCTCGTAGCTGCCGCCATTCAGCAGCATCTGCGTGAAACGGGCATAGTCACCGATCGTGCCGACCATGCCGCCGCCGCCCGATTCCCATTTCAGCGGTCGCCTGATGTCGCGCATCGGCGTTGTCGGGTTGATGTTGCGGTCCTCCGGCATCGGCTCGGCGATGCGCGGGAATTTGGCGGGATCGGGGACGAAAAAAGCCGTCTCGGTCATGCCGAGCGGATCGAGCAGCCGCTCCTTCTCGAACTGGAGCAGCGTCTTCCCGGAGACGACCTCGACGACGCGGCCGAGCACGTCGGTGGAAAAGCCATAGTCCCACGCGGTGCCGGGCTGCTCCGCCAGCGGCAGCGTCGCGACCTTCGCGACGAAGTCGGCATTGCCAAGATTGCTTTGGAAGAGATTGGCCTCGGCATAGAGCTCGCGCACCATGCCGCCGCCATGATAGCCGTAGGGCAGGCCCGAGGTATGGCGCAGCAGGTCCTTGATGGTGACCGGGCGCGCGAGCGGCTCCAACACCAGCGTCTCCTTGCCGTCCCCGGACTTCTTCTCGACGCCGACCTTCATCTGGGCAAAAGCCGGAATGTATTTCGAGACGGGATCGTCGAGCGAAAGCTTGCCCTCCTCGACCAGCATCATCGCCATGACCGAGGTGATCGGCTTCGACATCGAATAGAGGCGGAAGATCGTGTCCGCACTCATCGAAAGCTGGGTCGCGACGTCGCGAACGCCGAAATTCTCGTAATAGACCGGCTTGCCATGTTGCTGGAGCAGCAGGATGGCGCCGGGGATCTTTCCGGTGGCGATCTCGTTCCGGATGTAGTCGGAGACCTTTGCGAGGCCTTCGGCTGAGAATTTGTGCGCAGCGCGCTCGGAGCTCGCACGCGCACCGACCGCGCTCACCAGAAGAACGAGCGCCGCGATCAGGGCGCGGCGCCCGCGCATTTCATTTCTCCATGGCTTCATAGACGAGCTGCTTCAATGTCCGCTGCACGCGCTGGCGTTCGGTGGGTGTCTGCTCCAGAAGGACGAAGAACATGTCCTGCTTGGGGTCGATCACGAAATAACAGCCGGAGGCGCCGTCCCACTTCAATTCGCCGAGATCGCCGGGCGGCGGCGGCTTGGCATTGCCGGGATCGGTGCGGACGGCAAAGCCGAGGCCGAAGCCAAAACCGTCGCCGGGAAAATAGAAAAAGTCGCGATCGACGCCGGAGCCTGGTCCGACCTGATCGGTCACCATTAGCTTGAATGTCTCGGGCTTGAGGATGGTCTTGCCGTCGAGGCTACCGCCGTTGAGCAGCATCTGGGCGAAGCGCTCATAGTCGGCCATGGTCGTGACCATGCCGCCGCTGGCGAATTGGATCTTCTTCGCGACGGTTGGATCGTTGATCCGGCCAACCCGAAAATCGCTGTCATTCGGCACCGGCTGCGCCAGCAACTTTTGCTTTTCGGGGGCGCTGACAAAGAAGCCGGTATCGACCATACCCAAGGGATCGAGCAGTTTCTCCCGCATGATGTCGATCAGCGGCTTGCCGGCCGCGACCTCCATCACGCGCGCCAGCACGTCGGTGGAATGGCCATATTGCCAGAGCGCGCCGGGCTGGTTGTGCAGCGGCAGTTTCGCGATCCGCTCTGCGAACTCGGCGAGGTCGAAATCGCCGGCATAGATATTGGCCTCGCGATAGGCCTTGCGCACCAGGCTGTCGCCATAGAAACCATAGGTGATGCCCGAGGTGTGGCGCATCAGGTCGAGCACGGTCATCGGCCGGTTGGGTGGCACCAGCTCGAGCGACTTGCTGCCGTCCTCGGCCTTCTTCTCAACGCCGACCTTCACGTTGGCAAAGGACGGGATGTATTTCGAGACCGGATCGTCGAGCTTGATCTTGCCGTCCTCGATCAATTGCATCGCGACCACCGAGGTGATCGCCTTGGTCATCGAGAACAGGCGGAAGATGGTCTTGTCCGTGATCGGCGCCTTGCTGACCACGTCCTGCACGCCGAAGGCCTCGTGATAGACCGGCTTGCCGTGCTGCTTGATCAGCACGGTCGCGCCGGCGATCTTGCCGGTCGTGACCTCGTTCTTGAAGAACTCGCTGATCTTCGCAAGCTTGTCCTGATTGAAATGCGCGCCGGCCGGAATTTCGTAGGTGCCCTCCGCCCGCGCGAACGATATCGCACCAAGCCACACCAGCGCGCCGCAGATCAG
This sequence comes from Bradyrhizobium sp. 1(2017), assembly GCF_011602485.2. Lineage (NCBI taxonomy): Bacteria > Pseudomonadati > Pseudomonadota > Alphaproteobacteria > Hyphomicrobiales > Nitrobacteraceae > Bradyrhizobium > Bradyrhizobium sp. 1(2017). The sequence continues at coordinate 5,300,805 of NZ_CP050022.2, forward strand.
CGCACGCAGTCCAGATTGTGAAATCATATCCCCTCCCCGGAACATGGTCCGGTGGAGTGTACCGGCGGCGTCATTGGGCACAAGAGCTACCATGACGCGCAAGCGCCCCGGCATGAAGCTCGGCGCTCGGCTCGGCGAAGCAAGAGAACACCACGCGGGCAATGGACGGAGCGGCGGAGAGCCCTTCGATCACCGTACGCACCGCGATATCGGCCGCCCGGTCGGCGGGAAAGCGGAAAACGCCGGTCGAAATCGCAGGAAATGCCACCGAGGTCAGCTCGTGCCTCCCGCACAGCTCCATCGAGCGGCGATAGCAGGCGGCGAGCAGATCGTCTTCTCCGAGGGTGCCGCCGTTCCAGACCGGCCCAACGGTATGGATCACATGCGCGGCCTTAAGCCGATACCCACTGGTGATCTTGGCGTCGCCGGTCTTGCAGCCGTGGAGCATGCGGCATTCGGCGACCAGATCGGGCCCGGCGGCCCGATGGATCGCGCCGTCCACGCCGCCCCCGCCAAGGAGCGACGTGTTGGCGGCGTTGACGATGGCGTCAACACCAAGCGTGGTGATGTCGGCAACGATGACCTCGAGCTCGGCGCCACCAATCTGGCGCGTCAGCACGGCCATCTCATCAGGCCGCGACGACGACGCCCTTCTCGGTGAACAGCTGCTGCAATTCGCCGGCCTGGAACATCTCGCGGACGATGTCGCAGCCACCGACAAACTCGCCCTTCACATAGAGCTGCGGAATGGTCGGCCAGTTCGAATATTCCTTGATGCCGTTGCGCAGTTCGGCGGATTCGAGGACGTTGAGGCCCTTATAGCCGACGCCGATGTGGTCGAGGATCTGGACGACCTGGCCGGAGAACCCGCACTGCGGAAATTGCGGCGTGCCCTTCATGAACAGAACCACGTCGTTCGACTTCACTTCGTTGGCGATGAATTCCTCGATGCTCATATTCCGTGTCCTTCTGGGGCCTCAACGATCGCTTCGGGCCGGCCCAGCCGATCTAACCCGATATTTGCTCATATATGTAGCCCAAACCGTTGTGCATCCAAAGTAAAATGGCGGCGAACGGCCCCGGGGCAGCCGACCTTGCTGGCGCCAGGTGATGGGCTGATGACACTAATATTAACAGCCGGGAGGACTTTTATCTCGTAACGGAGGCCCCATTTAGGACGAACCCCGGTTTTGGAACCTGGCAACGCCAACAACGTTCTCTTGTCCTGTCTGGAGAAAAACGTGACGAAACAAGCCTCCGCTACGGCCGCCCCCTCGCTTTCGTCACCGTCCTCCGCCGGCAAACTCGCCCAGCGCCTGGAGAGCGCTTTTCGTGCCGTCCGCAACGAGACCGAGCGCCGGGCCGCGCCATTGTCGCCCGAGGACCAGCAAATCCAGTCCATGCCCGACGCGAGCCCGGCGAAATGGCATCGCGCCCATACCACCTGGTTCTGGGAGCAATTCCTGCTCGGCGAGCACTGTCCCGACTACCGGCCCTTCCACCCCGATTTCGCGTTCCTGTTCAATTCCTATTACGTCAGCGCCGGACCGCGTCATGCCCGCAACCATCGCGGCGACATCACCCGTCCGAGTGCGAACGAGGTCGGCGCCTATCGCAACTACGTCGATGCCGCCGTCGTCAAGTTCTTCCGCGAGACCACTGAGGCCAAGCTGCGCGCGATCGCGCCGCTGGTCGAGGTCGGGCTGAACCATGAGCAGCAGCATCAGGAGCTGATGTTCACGGACATCCTGCACGCCTTTGCACAGAACCCGGTCTACCCCGCTTATGATCCGAACTGGCGCTTCCCGGCCGCAGCGCGCAGCGGCGACGACTGGCTGCCACTCAACGAGGGCATCCACACCGTCGGCCATGTCGACGACAGCTTCCATTTCGACAATGAGAAGCCCGCGCACCGTGCCCTCGTCGGCCCGATCAAGCTCGCGCGCAATCTCGTCACCAACGCCGAATGGCTCGCCTTCATGCAGGATGGCGGCTACCGGAATGCAACGCTGTGGCTGATGGACGGCTTTGCCGCGGCCAGCAAGGAAGACTGGCAGGCGCCGGGTCATTGGCGCGAGGTCGATGGCGGATGGCAGGTGATGACGCTGGCCGGCCTCATGCCGGTGGATCCGAACGCGCCGGTCTGCCACGTCAGCTATTACGAGGCGGATGCGTACGCCCGCTGGGCCGGAAAACATCTGCCGACCGAGATGGAATGGGAGGTCGCCGCGCGCACCAGGCAACTCAACGATGCTTTCGGAATCGTATGGCAATGGACCCGCAGCGCCTATGCGCCCTATCCGGGTTATCGCGCCATCGAAGGCGCGCTCGGCGAATACAACGGCAAGTTCATGGTCAACCAATTGGTACTTCGCGGCTCCTCGCTCGCAACTCCCGAGGGCCACAGCCGTATTTCCTATCGCAACTTCTTCTATCCGCACCACCGCTGGCAGTTCACGGGGCTGCGGCTCGCCGACTACGAGTAGAACTCTTATCCGACGACAAATGCGCGCCGGACAGCGCGTTCAGGAGAGTATCATGAATGTGCACGCCAGCGCTTTGGCCGAAGCCCATCTCCCCGACGAGCAGACCACCGCCTTCGCCCGCGAGGCCATCGCGGACCTCTCGCAGCAGCCGAAAAAACTGTCGCCGAAATATTTCTACGATGCGACCGGGTCGGAATTGTTCGAAGCGATCACGCGCCTGCCGGAATATTATCCGACGCGCACCGAGCTTGCGATCCTGAAGGAGCGCGGCAGCGAGATCGCAAAGATCATTCCGGAGCACGCGGCGCTGGTCGAGTTCGGCGCCGGCGCGACGACGAAGGTTCGCCTGCTGCTGGGCCACTGCAGGTTCGCGGCCTATGTCCCCGTCGACATTTCCGGCGACTTCCTGAAGGCGCAGGCGAACGGCCTGAAGCGGGACTTCCCCTCGCTCGGCATCTATCCGGTCGCGGCCGACTTCACGACGCCGTTCGAGCTGCCCCGGCAGGTCGCATCCATGCCCAAGGTCGGCTTCTTCCCCGGCTCGACCATCGGCAATTTCGAGCCGCAGGAAGCGCAGGCCTTCCTGAAAAGCGCCCGCAAGATCCTCGGCAAGGGCGCCCAGATGATCATCGGCGCGGATCTTGAGAAGGACGAACGGGTGCTGCACGACGCCTACAATGACGCGGCCGGCGTCACCGCACGCTTCAATCTCAACGTGCTGGTGCGCATCAACCGCGAGCTCGGCGGCAATTTCGACCTCTCCGCCTTCACCCATCGCGCGATCTACAACCGCGAGCGGCACCGCATCGAGATGCACCTGATCAGCAAGAAGAGCCAGACCGTGCGCCTGCTCGGCACCAGCTTCTCGTTCCGCCCGGGCGAGAGCATCCACACCGAGAACAGCTACAAGTACAGCATCGAACGCTTTGCGGCGCTGGCGCAGGGCGCAGGCTGGCGCGTGCGCGAGAGCTGGACGGATACGGACGAGATGTTCTCGGTGCACGCGCTGGAGGTGGCGGAGTAGACGGTGCGGGGCTCAATGCCCCTCCGCTTCCCCCGACGTCGCCCCCAGCGACAGCGACTCCCACACCGCCACCACGATCATGATCATCGTCGTCGCGACCGAGAGCCAGAGCGGCGACATGTCCGAGGCGAACCAGCTCAGCGCCAGCAGCAGGATGATGCCGACGCCATGCGAAAGCTGGAGGAAGCCGCGGATCGCGTGCTTGAACAGGATAGTACCGACCAGGAACACCAAGGGTCCACCGATCGTGCTCACGATGGTGCGCATGTCGGAGTGTCCGGTGGGGTGCTTGAGCACCAATTCGTCAGACACGGCCGTCAGGATGATGCCCGCGACGATCGGCGTGTGCAGATAGGTATAGGCGAGCCGCGCCAGGCGGCCGGATTCGGCGGATTTCGAGATGCGCTCGGAGCCGGCCTCGGCGCCCTTGTGAAAATAGATCCACCACATCGCGATGGCGCCGACCAGCGCCGACACGAAGGCGAGGATATTGCTCGCGGTCCACTCCAGCTCCGCGAAGGTCGCGCCGTTGACGACGATGGCCTCGCCGAGCGCGATGATGACAAACAGGGAGCAGCGCTCGGCCATGTGCGTGCCTTCGACGGCCCAGGCCTCGACCGAGGAAAAGCCCAGCTTCGGCACCCAGAACCGCACCGCCGGTGAGATGTATTCCAGAGTCACCGCCGCGATCCACAGCCATAGCCGCGTGTCTCCCTCGGACAAGCCGCCTGCGATCCACAACACCGCGGAGACCGAGAGCCAGGTCAGAATGCGGATTGCGTTGTGCCGCACCGCGGTCCGGTGATGCGGAGTCGCAAACATCCAGAACGCCGTACGTCCCACCTGCATGGTCGCGTAGGCAATCGCAAACCATAGGCCCCGCCCCTCGAAGGCGGTCGGGATCGTCGTCGACAGCACGAGGCCGCCCAGCATCATCGCAAAAAGCAGGATGCGGACGGGCGTCAGCTCAGGATTGAGCCAGTTGGTGACCCACGCGGTGAAGACCCACACCCACCACACCGCCAGAAACAGCACGGCGACGTGCACCGCGCCGAGCGGCGTGAAATGATGCAGCAGCGTGTGCGAGATCTGCGTGACGGCGAAGACGAAGACGAGGTCGAAGAACAGCTCGACATTGGTGACACGGCTGTGCTGGTTCGGCGTGACGACGCGAAACATCGTGCCGCGCGGGTTGTCCGCAGCCATCGTCTTCCCCCGTCGCGCTGGTCAGATCAGGTGCCGGGTACGCCGGTTTGCAGCGCCAGCGCATGCAGCACGCCGCCCATCTGGCCGCGCAGGGACTGGTAGACGATCTGGTGCTGCTGGACGCGGGACTTGCCGCGGAAGGATTCAGAGATCACGGTCGCGGCATAATGGTCGCCATCGCCGGCGAGGTCACGGATGGTCACCTCGGCATCGGGGATCGCTGCCTTGATCATCGCCTCGATATCGTGGGCGTCCATGGGCATTCGGGTCTAGCTCCTTGTCTCGGCTGCGAATCAGCCTCGTCGTCGAATCGCTGCCGGGGTCCCCGGCCCGGCAGGGCCAAACTTAGCGTGAACGGCCTTCTGCGTCACGCCTTCAGGTACTATATCTCTGATCCGATCACGATAAAGGCACGACAAAGTGCCGCGCGCGACAGGTTGATCGAAAAGGCGTGACATCATGAAGCTTCCAGGGCCCGACCACCCCATCACCATCACCCAAAACCCCCGGCGCGTCCGCGTCACGGCCGGCGACATCGTGATCGCCGAGAGCAGCAAGGCTCTGACCCTGAAGGAAGCCAGATATCCGGCGGTGCAATATTTGCCGCGGGAGGATGCCAACATGGCGCTGCTGGAGCGCACCGAGCGCGTCACCCATTGCCCGTACAAGGGCGATGCGAACTATTACAGCGTCAAGGCCAGCGGCAAGACGCTCGACAACGCGATCTGGACTTATGAGACGCCCTTCCCCGCAATGGCGGAGATTTCCGGCCATCTCGCCTTCTATCCGGACAAGGTGAAGATCGAGGAGGTGGGGTAGCAGCCCCGCGCCCTGCTCCGTCATGGCCGGGCTTGACCCGGCCATCCACGTTCTTTGATTGCCACGGATGAGGAAGACGTGGATGCCCGGGACAAGGCCGGGCATGACGGTTGAGCGTGCGGCGCAGCGCTACGCCCTGAAGATCGTGAGCCCCAGGACCAGCAGCACCAGGAAGATCACAACGAAGACGTAGAACAGGAAACGGGCGACGTCGGCGGAGGCGGCCGAGATGCCGGTGAACCCGAGCACGCCGGCCACGATCGAGATCACGAGGAAGATCAGCGCCCATTTCAGAATCGTCATCGCCAACTCCGACTTAAGGCCGTGTCGCGGCCCTCAACCCATGCCCGGACGCTAACTTTGCTTCGCGGAACTGGTTCCTGATGGCGTCAGGGGAGACCTGCGGCGCAGACTGCCCTTGCTGAATCGAGTTCCCGGCGTCACAGTCCAGCCGGGAGCAAGAACGCGATCGGGGCCACCACGATGACGATGTCACATTCAGCGACGATCGGCGCAGAGGTGTATGCCGCACCGAAGAGCAAGGCGCGCAATCTGGCGATTGATCGCGCCCGCACCTTCCTCACTCTGGTGGTGCTGCTGCATCATGCGGTGATCCCCTATACTTATTTCGGTCATACCGATCCGAAGTACTTCTTCGGCTTCGACATGATCGTGCTCGCCACCGACAGTTTCTTCATGGCGATGTTCTTCTTCCTGTCGGGCCTGTTCGCCTGGTCAGGTATCGCCCGGAAGGGACCGCTGAACTATCTGCAGGATCGCCTGCTTCGGCTCGCGCTGCCATTCGTGATCTGCGCTTTCACGGTCATTCCGATCGCCTATTACGCCATCTCGCTGCGGCACCATCCCGAGATCGGCTTTTCGGAATACTATTGGAATATGATCACGAAGGGCCCGTGGCCGAGCGGGCCGATCTGGTTTCTCTGGGTGTTGTTGGGTTTCGACCTAGTTGCCTGCCTGCTGTACCGGCTGTCGCCCAATCTGCTCGATCCGATCAATCGCCTCTCACTGCACGGCCGCCGCCGGCCCGCGGTGTTCTTCGCAGTGATGCTTGCCGTCACCGCTGTCTTCTACGTTCCCGGGCTGGTCCACTACGGGCATAGCAGTTGGTTCGAGTTCGGGCCGTTCTCGGTCCAGCAGGGGCGCGTGATGCTCTACGCGACCTACTTCTTTTTCGGTGCCGGCATCGGCGTTGCGCAGATGGATCGCGGGCTGCTCGCAGTCGACGGCCGCATGGCAAGGGTCAGCTGGGACTGGATGGTGCTGGCGATCGTTCCGTATTGCCTCTTATGGGTGCTGATCTTCATCAAGCGCGAAATACTGGGCAACCCGTCGCCGTTGCCGGACTGGTATGAAGCGCTCTATGCGATCTGCTTCACGGTCTTCAGCGTTGCCGTCATGTTTCTGATCCTGGCCTTTTTCCAGAGGTTCAGGCAGTCAGGCTCAGCCAAGCTGCTCGATCCAATGCAGGGCGACGCGTACGGCATGTTCCTGGTGCACTATCCGATCGCACTGTGGCTGCAATACTGGCTGTTCGACTATGATCTGCCGGCGATCGTCAAGGCCACGATCGGGTTTGTACTGACCGTTGCGGCAAGCTGGGCGCTGACGCGCGCGTTGCGGCAGATCCCGGGCGCGACAAAGGTGCTTTGAGGAACAGCTCGTAGCCCGGATGAGCGTAGCGATATCCGGGAACCCTCTCGACAAAGACCCGGATGTCGCTTCGCTCATCCGGGCTACGGGCTCTGAGCTCGCGGCGGCGCCTTACGCCGCCTTCCCGCCCATATACTCCGGCAGCCAGCGCTCGAACGATTTGCGCAGCACGTCGATCGCAACCGGCGCCTCGCCCGCGATGGCAATCGCATCCCCGCCGGTGGTGCCGATGCGCACGCAGGGCACCTCGCAGCCGCGCATCTTGGCGAGCACGCGGCCGGCTTCCGTTTCCGGCACGGTGACGAGATAGCGCGCCTGGTCCTCGCCGAACCAATAGGCCTGCGAGACCAGCGAAGTCGGTGCCGCCAGCAGCTTGGCGCCGATGCCGCTCGCCATCGCCATCTCGGCGAGCGCGATCAACAGGCCACCGTCGGAGAGGTCGTGCACGGCGGTCGCGGTGCCCGCATGGATCATGCCGCGCACGCAATCGCCGTTGCGCTTCTCGGCGGCGAGATCGATCGGCGGCGGCGCGCCCTCCTCGCGACCGCAGATGTCGCGCAGGTAGACGGACTGGCCGAGCCAGCCATGGGTCTCGCCGATCAAGAGGATCGCCTCGCCCTCGGCCTTGAAGGCGAGCGACGCCGATTTGGTGAAATCGTCGAGCAGGCCGACGCCGCCGATCGAGGGTGTCGGCAGGATGGCGCGACCGTTGGTCTCGTTGTAGAGCGAGACATTGCCGGAGACGACGGGGAAGTCGAGCGTACGGCAGGCTTCCGAGATTCCCTTCAGGCAGCCGACGAACTGGCCCATGATCTCGGGCCGCTCAGGATTGCCGAAATTGAGATTGTCGGTGATCGCGAGCGGCTTGCCGCCGACGGCGGTGATGTTGCGCCACGCTTCCGCCACCGCCTGCTTGCCGCCCTCGAACGGGTCGGCCTCGCAATAGCGCGGCGTGACGTCGACGGTCAGCGCCAGCCCCTTCGGCCCGTCCTGCACGCGCACCACGGCGGCATCGCCGCCGGGACGCTGCATGGTGTTGCCGAGGATGACGTGGTCGTACTGCTCCCAGACCCAGCGCTTGCTGCACATGTCGGGCGTGCCGATCAGCTGCTCCAGCGCGGCCCCGAGGGCCATCGGCGCCGGCACGTCGCGGGCATGCACGATCGGGAGCGCGGCGGAAGGGACATGCGGACGGTCATAGACCGGCGCCTCGTCGCCGAGCTCCTTGATCGGCAGGTCGGCCATGACGTCGCCGCCATGCTTGACCACGAAACGCTTGCTCGGCGTGGTGTAGCCGACCACGGCGAAGTCGAGGCCCCATTTCCGGAAGATCGCCTCGGCTTCCTCTTCCTTCTCGGGCTTGAGCACCATGAGCATGCGCTCCTGGCTCTCCGAGAGCATCATCTCGTAGGCGCTCATGCCGGTCTCGCGGGTGGGCACCGCATCGAGGTCGAGATCGACGCCGAGATCGCCCTTGGCGCCCATCTCGACCGCCGAGCAGGTCAGGCCAGCCGCGCCCATGTCCTGGATCGCGATGACGCAGCCCTTCTCCATGATCTCGAGGCAGGCTTCCAGCAGCAGCTTTTCGGCGAAGGGATCGCCGACCTGAACGGTCGGGCGCTTCTCCTCGGACTTGTCGTCGAACTCGGCCGAGGCCATCGAGGCGCCGTGAATGCCGTCGCGCCCCGTCTTGGAGCCGAGATAGACGATCGGCATGTTCACGCCGGACGCCGCCGCATAGAAGATCTTGTCGGCATCGGCGAGGCCCACGGCCATCGCGTTGACGAGGATGTTGCCGTCATAGCGGGTGTGGAAGCGCACCTGGCCGCCGACCGTCGGCACGCCGAAGGAATTGCCGTAGCCGCCGACGCCGGCGACCACGCCGGAGACGAGGTGCCGCGTCTTGGCATGCTCGGGCGCACCGAAGCTCAGCGCATTGAGGCAGGCGATCGGCCGCGCGCCCATCGTGAAGACGTCGCGCAAGATGCCGCCGACGCCGGTGGTCGCGCCCTGGTAGGGCTCGATATAGCTCGGGTGGTTGTGGCTCTCCATCTTGAACACCACGGCCTGGCCGTCGCCGATGTCGATCACGCCGGCATTCTCGCCGGGGCCCTGGATCACCCAGGGTGCTTTCGTCGGCAGGCCGCGCAGATGGATGCGCGACGACTTGTACGAGCAATGCTCGTTCCACATCGCCGAGAAGATGCCGAGCTCGGTGAAGGTCGGCTCCCGCCCGATCAGCTTCAGGATGCGCTCGTATTCGTCCGGCTTGAGCCCGTGGGCGGCAACCAGTTCGGGGGTAATCTTGGGTTCATTCTTCATGGATTCGGGGCTTTCGGCGGCGGTTGGCCGTTCTTAGGAACATCGGGCGGCTTGGAAAAGCCCTTTATGGCGCATTTTCCCGCTGTCCCACGTTTTGCGCCGGGGGCCCCGCGGGAACAGGAATTGCACGGCGCGGACGGATCGGATTTAAGGGCTCAAGACCAGCAATTGAAGGCCTATTTCCTTGCACGAATTGACCAAAGTCCCCTCCACCCGCCGCCCTGACCTCCATGTCGCCACGGAGGGCGAATTCGCGGGCTGGCGAACGTGGATTCGCGACAGTTTTGAGAGCCATATCGGCCCGTTCTGGCACAAGATCGAGGACGACGGCAGCGTCCGCTCGGCGTTCCGGGTCGAGAAAAAGCACCTCAACGGCTCCGGGAACGTTCATGGCGGCTGCTTCATGGCCTTCGCCGACTACTGCCTGTTCGCGATCGCCACCCATGAGCTGGACGGCCCGGCCGTGACCACCAATTTTGCCTGCGATTTCCTCGACGCCGCCCGCGAGGGCGAGTTGGTCGAATGCGCAGGCGAAGTCTCGCGCGCCGGCGGCTCGCTGATCTTCCTGCGCGGCAAGCTGACCTCGGCCGGCCGGCCGCTGTTCACGTTCTCCGGGACGATCAAGCGGGTGAAGCGGAAGCCGGCACTGCAGGCAAACGCATAGCTCGCGACCTTTCCTTTTCGCGTCCCCTCGCCCACAGTTGCGGAAGCGCTGTTGCGCCGGGGAGCAGAAACAAGGTGCCGCAGAGCACACCGCCAACGGGCAGCACGGCGGCCACCGCATCAGTGCCATTGCCAACGAAACCCGCTACCGGCGCGCGTGGTTGGCGCGACTATGCCCTCCTGTTCGCACTCGCCTGCTGCTGGAGCTCGACCTATCCACTGACCAAGCTGGCGCTGGACACGATCCCGCCCATCACCTTCATCGCGGCGCGCTCGCTGATCGCAGCCGCCTTCCTGTTCGCGATCCTGTGGATGCGCGGCATCAAGGTCCCGACCGACGCCAGGGCCTGGAAGCTGTTCGCCACCCAGCAATTGATCAACTCGACCTTCCCGTTCCTGATCATCACCTGGTCGCAGCAATATGTGCCGGCGTCGAACACGGTGGTGCTGGCCTCGACGACGCCCATTTTCGCCTTCCTGATCACCTCGCTGATCACGCGGCACGAACCGGCGACGCTGCTCAAGCTCGCCGGCGCGATTTTGGGGCTCGCCGGCACCATCGCCATCGTCGGGCTCGACGCGTTGCGCGGCTTCGGCAGCGAGATCATTGCCGAGATCGCGATCCTGCTCGCCACCATCTCCTTTGCCTGCGCGACCATCTTCGGCCTCAGGCTGTCCGAATACGACCCCATGGTGGTGGCGGCCGGCTCGCTCTTGTTCGGCGGCCTCGTGCTGCTGCCGCCCTCGCTGATCATCGACCAGCCCTGGACGCTGCAGCCGACGCCCACGGCGATCGTCGCCACCATCGTCATGGGCATCGTCTCCAGCGCGCTGGGTCTGATGCTGTTCTACGTCTGCCTCGGCCGCCTCGGAACGCTGACCACGAATGCCCAGGGCTATTTGCGCATCCCGATCGGCGTCGGCCTGTCCGTGCTGCTGCTCGGCGAGAGCGTGCCGTCGAACCTCGCACTCGGCCTGCTGCTGGTCATGGCGGGCGTTGCGGCCATGACGGTGCCGGCGGAGCGGTTGAAGTGGCGGTAGCTCACGGCGAGAGCTGCTTCTCCGCGATGGACAGCCACTCGGCCTGCGCCTTGCGGAGATATTTCGGTGCGCGGCGCATCTGGATCAGCAGTTCGTTGAAGACCATGCGCGCCTCGGCGGTGCGGCCGACCATTTGCAGCAGCATGCCGTAGCGCACCCGCGCTTCGGCTCCGGGAAAATAGCCGGCGAGCGCTTGATATTCCTCGAGCGCTTCGTCGAGACGTCCGACCTCCGCAAGCGCGCGGGCGTACAACAGATGCGCGTCGGCGGAGTCGAAGTCGGGCCATTGCTTCTGGAAATCGTCCAGCGTCGCGAGCGCGTCAGCCGGGCGCTTGGCGGAAAATTCCGCCTGCGCCTTGCGCAGGGCATAGGCGGGATCGTGACCCATGGGCAGCTTCAGGATGTGATCGTAATGCGCTTCCGCTTCGCCGAACCGGCCGATCGTCGCGCACTCTTCCGCCAGCGCGGCGCGATTGGCGATGGTGTCGGTGCCTGCCAGACGGTCGGACAGCTCGCGATAGCGCTTCTCGGGATCGAGGCGATTGGCGACACGCTGGCGCGCCTGCCGCGCGCCAGCGCTGGAGAACCATTCGGGAATGAGCTCGACCGCGATATAGGCGAGCGCGCCCATCATCGGCACCAGCAGGATGATGAAGGCCCAGGGCCGCAGCCGGCCGGTTCGCGACGCGTGATAGATCAACGTGATATCGAGCAGCAGAACGACCAGAGCGACGGGCATGTGACATCCAGGAGCACAACGAGAGCGCACCGCCCTGATATCGCAACTCGTGCAGCAAAACAACTTTGAGTTGCTTCCACCCGCACAGTGCGCGAACCCGGACGCGCGCGCCTGTAACGGCGACGCAGGGTCAGTCGCCTCGAACGCGATGCAGGTTCATGAAAGCGTAGCCGCAGCTATGGCTTGGCGTCGTCCGCGAGCATCTTCCGGTACTTCTCGACGTCGCGCGTCACGAGCTTCGCAAGCACCTCGGGCGTGTGCTCGTCGGGATCGGGGGCAACCGTCGAAAGATCGGCAAAGCGCTTCTTCACCGCGTCGGTTTCCACCGCCGTGCGTGCGGCCGCGTTCAGCTTGGCGATGACGGCGGGCGGCGTTCCCTTCGGTGCGAACAGGCCGTTCCAGCCCTGCGCCTCGAATTCGGGCAGGCCGGCTTCGGCGGAGGTCGGCAGGTCCGGCAGCGTGGCGAGGCGCACGGTCGAGCCGACCACGAGGCCCTTCACCAGCTTCTCGTTGATCGACTGCGAGACCGAGGCGGCCGCGTCGCAGACGCCGTCGATCTGGCTGCCGACCGCGTCGGTCAGCGCAGGCGCGGCGCCGCGATAACCGACCAGCGTCGCATCGATCCCGGCTGATGTGACGAAGCTCTTGCAGATCAGATAGTTCGAGGAGCCGACGCCGGCATGGCCGAGATTGATCCTGCCGGGATTGGCCTTGGCGTAGGCGATGAACTCCTTGAGGTCCTTCGCCGGAAAATCCTTGCGCAGCGCGATGATGCCGAAGGTCTTCGCCACCATGGCGATCGGCACGAAGGACTCCGGCGTGAACGGCAGCTTCGGATAGATCGTGTAGGTCGCAGCATTGGTGCCGGCATTGCCGATCGCGATGGTGTAGCCGTCGGGCTCGGCGCGGGATGCGCGTGCGAGCGCAGTCGAACCGCCGGCGCCGGCGACGTTCTCGATCACGATGGTCTGGCCGAGCGCGATGCCCATCTGCTCGGCGACCGTACGCGCGATCACGTCCGAGGTGCCGCCGGCCGCGAACGGCACGATCATGGTGATCGGACGTTTTGGATAATCCTGCGCGAATGCGGCGGTCGCAAGCGAGGCCGCCGCGAGCGCGGCGAGCGTCCGCTTCAACACGAACGCAATCACGCGGCCTTTTCCAGATGCTGGACCAGGCCGGCGAACAGGCCGCGGCCGTCGGTGCAGCCCATGATGTCTTCGACGTGGTTTTCCGGATGCGGCATCATGCCGAGCACGTTGCCCTGGTCGTTGACGATGCCGGCGATCGACTGCGCCGCGCCGTTGATGTTGCTGATGTCGTCGATGCTGCCGTCGGCCGCGCAGTAGCGATAGAGCACGCGCCCCTCGCCTTCGAGCCGCTTGATGGTTTCCGCGTCCGCCGCGTAATTGCCCTCGCCATGGGCCACGGGCACACGGATCACCTGGCCCGCATTGTAGCCGCGGGTGAACGGCGTGTCGGAGCGCTCGACGCGCAGATGCACGTCGTGGCAGATGAATTTCAGCCGCGCGTTGCGCATCAGGATGCCCGGCAACAGGCCGGACTCGCAGAGGATCTGGAAGCCGTTGCAGACGCCGAGCACGAGGCCGCCCTTGGCCGCATAATCGCGCACCGCATCCATCACCGGCGCACGCGCCGCGATGGCGCCACAGCGCAGATAATCGCCGTAGGAGAAACCGCCCGGCACCACGACAAGATCGGTGCCCGCGGGCAGCGAGGTCTCGGCGTGCCACACCATCGCGGGCTCATGGCCCGAGATCAGCCTTAAGGCGCGCGCCATGTCGCGCTCACGGTTGATTCCGGGAAAGACGAGGATGGCGGCTTTCATGGCTCAAGGTTCCGAAAAGGGGCTGGCCGACGGGCCAATTCGCGAAAAGACATATCCATTTGACGGGGATTTTACCAGTGCTAGCCTCGGCACAGGGCCTTGTGCACAGGTGATAGTCGCACGCTGTGCGGCCGCTCGATTTGCCCGGGATTGAAGCCATGAACGTCCCGTCGCTGCCCACCTCCCCGTCCGAACCGGTGTCCGCCGAGGGCGTCGTCGCTGCCGGCGCCTATGTCGACGGCCGGCGCATCGCCAATATCGCCATCAGCGAGGCCTCGAGCTGGCGCGCCAAGCCCGGCCACGTGGTCTGGATCGGCCTGCACGAGCCTGACATGGCGCTGCTGGGCGCGGTGCAGAAGCAGTTCGACCTGCACGATCTCGCCATCGAGGACGCCAACCACGCCCATCAGCGCCCCAAGATCGAGCAGTATGGCGATGCCCTGTTCATCGTCGCGCGCACCGCGCAATTGATCGAGCGCCGCATCGCCTTCGGCGAGACGCACATTTTCGTCGGCGAAGGCTATCTGGTCTCGGTGCGCCACGGCGCCTCGACGTCCTACACGCCGGTACGCGAACGCTGCGAGAGCTGTCCGCGGGCGCTCGCGCGCGGCGAGGACTACATCCTCTACGCCATTCTCGATTTCATCGTCGACAATTACTCGCCGGTGCTCGAGAGCATTCACGAGGAGATCGAGGGCATCGAGGATGACGTGCTGTCCAAGGCGATCAGCAAGGCGCAAATCGAGCGCCTTTACATGCTGCGCCGCGACCTGTTGCGGCTCAGGACCGCGATCGGCCCGCTGGTGGAGGTCTGCCGCCGGCTCGAGCATGACGAGCTGTCGATGGTGCGGCAGGCCATGCAGCCGCTGTTCCGCGACGTCACCGACCACGTCCGCAACATCCAGGAGCGCATCGATTCCATGCGCGAGGTGCTGGCCTTCGCCTTCGAGGCGAGCCTGCTGGTCGGCCAGGCCCAGGAGACCGCTGTGTCCAAGAAGCTCGCGTCCTGGCTCGCGATCATCGCCATTCCCACAGCGCTCGCCGGCATCTACGGCATGAACTTCAAGCACATGCCCGAGCTGGAATGGGAGTACGGGTACTTCATTCTGCTCGGCGTGATGCTGACGGCATGCGGCTCGCTGTACTGGCGTTTCCGCAGCGTGGGGTGGCTGTGAACGAATCGCAGCTACGCCCCAGTCTTGCCTCTCATCGTGAGGAGCGCGCTCTTTGCGCGCCTTGCAGGATGAAGGCCGAGGCGTAAGAGCCGGGCCCGCGTGGTTCGAGACGCGCTTCGCGCGCCTCGTCATGAGGGCCTACGAGGCAGCCTCAGACGATCTCGACCCGATAATTCTCGATCACGGTATTCGCCAGCAGCTTGTCGGCGGCGTCCTTCAGCGCGGCCTCTGCCTTGGCCTTGTCGGCGCCGGCAAGCTCGATGTCGAACACCTTGCCCTGGCGGACGCTGGCGATGCCATCGACGCCGAGCGATTTCAGCGCGCCTTCGATGGCCTTGCCTTGCGGATCGAGGATACCCGTCTTCAGGGTCACGGTGACACGTGCCTTCACGTCAAAGATCCTCTCTCAGCTCTTCACCAGCACCGGGCCGGAGCCCTGCGGACGCTCGTTCTCCATGAGGATACCGAGGCGCTTTGCGACTTCGGTATAGGCCTCGAGCAGGCCGCCGAGATCCCTGCGGAAACGGTCCTTGTCGAGCTTCTCGTTCGACTTGATGTCCCACAGACGGCAGGAGTCCGGGGAGATCTCGTCGGCGACGATGATCCGCATCATCTCGTTCTCGAACAGGCGGCCGCATTCCATCTTGAAGTCGACGAGGCGGATGCCGATGCCGAGGAAGAGGCCGGTGAGGAAGTCGTTGACGCGGATGGCCAGCGCCATGATGTCGTCGATCTCCTGCGGCGTCGCCCAGCCGAAGGCGGTGATGTGCTCTTCCGACACCATGGGGTCGTTGAGCTGGTCGTTCTTATAGTAGAATTCGATGATCGAACGGGGCAGCTGCGTGCCCTCCTCGATACCGAGGCGCTGCGACAGCGAGCCGGCGGCGACGTTCCGCACCACTACCTCCAGCGGCACGATCTCGACCTCGCGAATCAACTGCTCGCGCATGTTGAGGCGGCGGATGAAATGGGTCGGCACCCCGATGTCGTTGAGGTGCTGAAACAGGTACTCCGAGATCCGGTTGTTGAGGACACCCTTGCCCTCGATCACCTGATGCTTTTTCGCATTGAACGCGGTGGCGTCATCCTTGAAGTGCTGTATCAGGGTGCCGGGCTCCGGGCCTTCGTAGAGAACCTTTGCCTTGCCTTCATAAATGCGACGCCGACGGCTCATGGGGATGTACCGTGTTTTGTTGAAATCCATGAATTTGGTGTGCTCCGGTTGACTAGGATTACGAACCCACAGCGGAGCTGCCGTGAACGGCTGGGAACCCGCCTGTAACCCCTGGAAACAGAACAGGAACCAAACCTCCAGGCAACCTATCCGATTGGCTGTCCCAGCACAATCGATCCGGCCGTCCGGCACCAACTTATACCGTCTTGCCTGCGGCTTAACGGCCCGTTGTTTTGCTCTTTTGTGCTATCTATGTAGGCACGGGGCCGGGTCGCCGCAACGTAAGGCGCCCGCTCCATTGAGAAGGGATTTGGAACAGGCATGAGCGAGTTCGACAAGCGCCAGGAAGGTTTCGAGAAGAAGTACGCCCTCGACGAGGAGCAGAAATTCAAGGCAGAGGCCCGTCGCAACCGGCTGCTCGGTCTGTGGGCGGCGGAGAAGCTCGGAATCACGGGCGATGCCGCCGCGGCCTATGCCAAGGAAGTGGTCGCCGCCGATTTCGAGGAGGCCGGCGATGCCGACGTCCTGCGCAAGATCACGGCCGATTTCGCCGCCAAGAACGTCGCCATCACCGAGCAGGCGATTCGCGCCAAGATGAGTGAACTGATCGCGGTGGCGGCCGCCGAGGTGAAGGCGGGGAAATAACCGAGTCAAACCGAGCGCCGGCGCGCAACACCCTTGCGCGCCGGCGAACTTTTTCGGGCGTCCCGCCTCGCCAAGACATCCAGCGCATAGTTGCGGCGAATGCTCTCGAGCAGGCGCTCGGCGGCAGCGCTTAGAAACCCGCCACGACGCGTGACAAGGACGATGTGCTGCTGCGCGGCAAGATCGCCCACGGCGATCGTCGCGATCGAGCCCGCACGCAGTTCCTCCGCCAAATGGCTTTGTCCCAGCAGTGCAAGGCCAAAGCCCGATTCCACGAGCCGCTTCTGCGCGGTGAGGCTGTCCACGGCCGTCCACTCCACCTCGCCAAGTCCCTGCGTCAGAAACAACGCGAACACGTGAGCCGCGGCGATTTCGCGCCGCCCGCGGATCTCCGGAAAGGCGATCCAGCGCTCGCCACCGAGCTCGGCGAGGCGCTTCACGCGCTTTCCGGCCAGAGGATGATCCGCCGCACAGACGACCTGCAACGCCTCGCTCAGCACCTGCTCGCAGGCGAGATCGCCGGAGCGGTCGGTGTTGTAGCGCAGGCCGATGGTGGCCTCGCCGCGCCGGATGAGATCGCTGACCTCCGCGCTGGTCGCCGTCCGCAAGGCCAGCGTGACGGCCGGATGCTCCTTGGCAAACCGCTTCATGATGCTGGAGAGGCGGCCGTCGGCGAGCGTGCCGGTCACGGCCAGCGATACCGGCCCTGCGTTCTGCTTGGTCAACGCGCGGATCGCCTGTTCGGCGTCCTGCGCCGCGGCAACCGCGCGCTCGGCATAGGGGATCAGCACGCGCCCGGCATCGCTGAGCCGCGTGCGGCCCGCCACCCGCTCGAACAGGGGCACGCCGAGCTCCTGCTCCAGAAGCGCGATGCGGCGCGAGATCGCCGGCTGCGAACGGTGCAGGAATTTTGCGGCATGCGAGATCCCACCCCTGCGATGAACGGCCAGGAAGGTGTTGAGGGCGTCACTGTCCATCCCAGATCATCCCATGCAAAAAGCTGATGATATCCGACAGGATAACAAATTTGGCGGATGACGGAAGTGCGCCTAAAGCTCGTGGGACAGACAATGGAGACGAGCCATGACGAGCCAGCTGGACAAGGCGACGGCGTTTCGCGCGCTGCACGAGCGGCGTGGTGCCTTCATCATTCCCAATCCGTGGGACGCGGGCACCGCCAAGCTGCTCGCGGCGATGGGCTTCGAAGCCCTGGCGACCACGAGCCTCGGCGTCGCCAACATGCTCGGCAGCAGCGGCGTCAGCCTCGACCTCATCCTCGCCAATGCGCGCACGATCGTGGATGCCACCGAGCTGCCGGTCAGCCTCGACCTCGAGAATTGCGGCGCAGATGAGCCAAGGCGTGCTGCCGAAGCGATCCGGCGTGCCGCCGAGGTGGGCGCGGTCGGCGGCTCGATCGAGGATTTCAGCGGCGACCGCGATCGCCCGATCTACGACTTTTCCCTGGCCGTCGAGCGCGTCCAGGCCGCCGTCGAAGCGGCGCGCGCGCTGCCCATTCCGTTCACGCTGACGGCGCGAGCCGAGAACCTCCTCCACGGCCGCAAGGACATCGACGACACGATTCGCCGTCTGCAGGCTTTCGAGGCCGCTGGCGCCGACGTCCTGTATGCGCCGGGCCTGTACGATCTCGCCACGATCCGGACGGTGGTCTCCTCGCTCGGCAAGCCGTTCAATCACGTGATGGGCTTTGCCGACCCGACGCTGACAGTCGAACAATTGTCCGCCGCCGGCGTCAAGCGCATCAGCGTCGGCGGGGCGATGTCGCGCTACGCGCTCGCAGCGTTCCTGAACTGCGCGCGCGAGATGAAGGACAAGGGATCCTTCACCTATGTTCGCGGGATGGCTCCGGTCGGCGAGTTGCGCGCCGCCTTCGCCGCCGTCACTCCTCCCTGAAGCCGTACTCCGGCACATTGCCGCTGGCGCCGTAATATTTGTACGGCAGGAACTTGCCGCTCATGGTGATCCTGACGCGGTCGCCCTTCGGGTTGGCGACGCGCTCGATGGCCATGTCGAAGTCGATCGCCGACATGATGCCGTCGCCGAACTCCTCCTCGATCAGCGCCTTCCAGGCGGGGCCGTTGACCATTACCATCTCGTAGAAGCGGTAGATCAGGGGATCGGTCGGCGGCATCGGCGTGCCGGTGCCCCGCATCGGCACCTCGTTCAGCATCGCGACTTCCGCCTTCGACAGGCCGAACAGCTCGCCGGCATTGGCAGCCTGCGGTTTCGTCAGCTTCATCTGGCCCATGATCGCACCAACGATCAGGACTTCGGAATAGCCGCCGATCTTCTCGCAGATGTGCTTCCAGCTCCAGCCCTTCTCGCGCTTGATGTCGAGCAGCTTCTCGGTGAGGTCTTCGCGTTTCATGTCGGGTCTCCCTTGATCAGGCACTGTGTCGGGCCTGCCGCTTTGGGAGGCACGAAACGTGCCAGTAAATGAGGCCAGCGCTTCACCGGCGTCCTCGCGAAATTCCCCGCGGGAGGCCGCCCGCGCGAATGACATGCTGATGCAATGGCTGGCCGAGGGAAAGATCCGCCCGCACATCGATCGCGTCCTCCTTTGGAGGGGTCGGGCAAGCCATGCGCGCGCCGTGCCCAATCGCTCGGTTCAGGGCAGAATTGTCCTCAAGATCGGGTAAGGTGCACCAACGACGAAGAGAGAACCGATGGCACCGATCATCATCGACAAGCGCTATTGCGGCCCTCCGAATTCCGGCAACGGCGGCTATGTCTGCGGCCGGCTCGCCCGGCACATTTCCGGCGGCGCCGAAGTGACGCTACGCGCACCGACACCACTGGATACGGCGCTCGACACCGTCGCGACGGACGACGGCACGTGGGAGCTTCGCGATGGCGCCAGGGTCGTGGCGACGGCGCGAGCGGCAAGCGTCGAGCTGGCGCGCGTGGAGAGCGCCAGCTTGCCGGAAGCACGCGCGGCCGCGCTGCTGGCGCTGTTCGAGCCGCACCAGCATCCGCTGCCGCACTGCTTCGTGTGCGGTCCCGCAAGGGCACAAGGCGACGGCCTGCGCGTCTTTGCGGGGCGGCTCAGCCGTCATGCACCGGTTCCCGTTCTCGCGGCGACTTGGACACCGGATTCGAACCTCGCCGCCGAGGATGGCCTGGTCGCGCCCGAATTCCTCTGGTCAGCGCTCGATTGCCCCACCGGCTTTGCCTGCAATTGCGAGCCGCAGAGCGGCGGCTTCGACAAGACCCCGCTCCTGCTCGGACGGATGTCCGCCCGCATCGAGGCCCGCCCGCGTCCTGGCGATGCCTGCATCATCACGGCCTGGCCCACCGGCCGCGACGGCCGCAAGCGCACCGCCGAAGCTGCGTTGCATGATGAAGGTGGGAGATTGCTGGCCGTGGCCCGCACGACATGGATCGCAGTGGACCGCGACGTGCAGCTCGGACGCGGGTGATGCGCGGCGAGGCCTACGCGCCCTGCTCGATCATCCCCTGCAGCCGCACCAGCTCCGCCTCCAGACCGCGCTCCACGTCCGCCGCGCGAATGTCGAGCACCCGATAGTCCCGCGCCTCGAGCGCATCCTCACGATTTTACGGCTCCGACCGTGAGGCCTGCGACGAAATGCTTCTGAGTCAGAAAGAACAGTGCAACAGGCGGAAGCGCCGCGGCCAACGAACCTGCCGAGATGAGATTCCAGGCGGTCAGCCATTCTCCCTTGAGACCTGCAAGTCCAAGCGTAAGCGGCTTTGCCGCATCGCTCTGGACCAGCACGAGAGCCCAGAAATAATCATTCCAGACAAATGTGAAGACAAGCACGGAAAGGCCCGCCAGAGCCGGCCTCAGAAGAGGCACGATGATCTGCCAGATGATCGTGAACTCGCTCGCTCCTTCGAGCCTCGCTGCTTCGAACAGTTCATTCGGCAGAGCGACCACGAAATTGCGCAGAAACAGCGTCGCAAAGCCCGTTTGAAATGCGGTGTGAAATATGATCAGGGCCCAGATGGAGTCGTAGAGGCCGAGTGAAAGTACGATGCCGCGCACCGGAATCATCAGGATCTGATACGGCACGAAGTTGCCGGCAATGAACATGGAGAAGACGAGCGTCCGGCCCGGGAAAGGATATTTGGCGAGTGCCACCGCAGCGAGCGTACTCAGCACGAGCACTCCCACCACGGTCGTCACCGTGACCACGATGCTGTTCACGAAGAACATGCCCATCGGCGAACTGGCAAAGATCTCCCGGAAATTCTCGACCAACGCGAACTGCTGGGGCATGCCCCAGTAGTTTCCAGCCAGCAGATCGCCTTGCGCGCGGATCGCCGTCATGACGATGGCGATGAGGGGGGCGATCCAGGCCGCGATCGCGACGTAGAGGACGAGGCGATAAGCAACACGGACCGGAAGCGGTCGGTCTTGAATGGGGGTCGGGTACATCAGCGCTCCGCGGCCTCCTGCTTGAGGGTGTACCGGAGAAACCAGGCGATGTAGACGCTCATGATCGCGAACAGAACGGTGGCGATTGCCGCCCCGTACCCGGCCCGATAGCTGAAGATGGTAGCATCGAACATCTGGTAGGCGAGAACCGTCGAGCTTCCGTACGGACCTCCCTGCGTCATGATTGCAATCATGTCGAAGTTTCGCAGCGACATGATCACGGTGATGATGGTGGCGACGAACGTTACAGGCCTGAGCTGAGGCAGCACCACGTAGTAGAACAAAGGCCATCCGCTCGCGCCGTCGAGGCGTCCTGCGGCGATCAGATCATCATCAAGCTGAGACAGACCCGCGAGAAAGAGAACGAGGCAGAACGCGATCTGCGACCACAGCGCGGCGGCAATGATGCCGAACGTGACCAGGTGCTCGTTGGATAGGATCGCTGGCGGCGTCATTCCCACGGCTCGCGCCAGAATGGCGATGATGCCGAACGTCGGATCGTAGAACCACGTGAACACGACGCCGATGATCACGTGCGCAAGAACGAGAGGAATGAAGAAGATCGATTTGACGAAGCGCATTTCCGGAAGAGTTTGATTCAGAAATACGGCGATCGCCAAGCCGATGACCGGCGCCAGCAGAAACAGGAGCAGCCAGATGATGTTGTTCTTCAGCGAGACGTAGAACTGCGGATCGGCGAAGAGCTCGGCATAGTTGCCGAGCCCGACCCAACTTGCCGGGCCGGTCCCGTCCCAGTCGTAGAAGCTGATCCAGATACTTTGGATGATCGGAATGACGATCAAAAGAACGAATATCGAGACCGGAGCGGCCAGCAGGAGAAGCGGTGTCAACCAGACCGCGCGAGTCTCCCACACGCGCTGCAGGCGCGTGGGGGGAATCACAGCTAGGTCCGCATAGTCGGCCATCGCGGTCTTCTCGCTCATTTGAAGATACGCTTGCGGGCTGCTTCAAGGCGCTCAAGGATGGCCTCGCCGCGCTGCGGGTTCGCCAGGAACTCCTGGAAGCCCTTCATTCCGATCTGCGCCATCTCCGGATCCGTGTCGCGGTCGTAGAACTGCGACGATCCCTTCGCGGCCTGAACCAGCTTCATCTGAACCTGGGAGAATTGGTCGTCGAGCGCGACATCGGTTCGGGCGGGCAGCACGGCGCCGGCCTTGGCAAACGCCGCGAGATTGTCCGGCTGTGCAAGGAATGCGAGGAACTTGAGCGCAAGCTCCTTGTTCTTGGCGCCCGACGGGATGCCGACGCCGTTGATCGAGACCTCTTCGAAGCCGTCGTTCTTCGCATCCATCGCCGGGAACGGGAAGAAACCGATTTTGCCGTGAACGTCGGCGGGCAGCGAAGTCAGAACATAGGGCCCAAGCAGGTACATCGCCGCCTTACCCTGGGCAAGCAGCGGGATCGCCTCCTGCCAGCCATAGGACGACGCGTTTTCCAGGAAGTACCCCTTCTCGATCGGCTGCTGCCAGGTCGCGAAGACTTTCTTGACGCGCTCGTCCGTGTACGACTCCTTGCCGTCCATGAGCGCCATGTGGAAATCGAGGCCGTTCAGCCTCAGATCGAGGTAGTCGAACCAGAGATCGTTTGCCCACAGATCGCGGGTGCCGATCGTGAAGGGAATCACGCCGGCCGCCTTGAGCTTGGCGGCGGCTGCCATCAATTCGTCCCAGGTCTTGGGCGGCGTAACGCCGACGCGCTCGAAAACCTCCTTGTTGTAGAAGAAGCCCCACGTCGTGAAGTTCGTCGGCATCATGAATTGCTTGCCGCCGTCGGTGACCGCCGGAAGGAACGGCGCCATGACCTCCTTGAGGTTCTGATCGGTGTAGAACTTGCTGATGTCCTCGAACGCACCCCGCTTGCTGAAGGCTCGCATGCGCGCGCCGGTGAACCAGAACGCAAGGTCGGGCGGCGTCGTGACGAGAAAGTTGCGGATCGACGTCTTGTAGGATTCGACGTCGCTGAAATTGATGGTGACCTTCGTACCCGGGTTCTTGGCCTCGAAGTCGCTGGCGATCTTGGTCATCGCCGCCTTTTGGCCCGCTCCGCTGCGGTCGGTGTTGATCGTCAACTGACCGGTCTGTGCGACCGCTGGCGCGATCGCCAGACCGCCGAGGGCAGCACCTATTGCAATGGCCGAACGAACCCTGCGTAGATCAATTCTCAACATCGCGTCTTTCTCCCTTATCGTTTCTATAATGTCGGCAAACGCTATACTTACTTTCCAGTAAGTCAATAAAATTGACCTGCGGCAGCTTGCGCACCGCGGCCCATCGCTTGGTTCATGCTGCGGCCAGTCGCTTGCCGTCAGTCGGGTCGAACAGATGAGCGGCCCTTGGATCCGCCGAGATGCGGATCGTCTCGCCGGGCGAGGCCGCCACTCGCTCCCGAAAAACGCAAACGATCTGCTGGCCGCCGGCGTCGGCGAAGACCTGCGTTTCTGATCCTGTCGGCTCGACCACCTTCACGGTGACTGGAACGCCCGAAGGATCGAGTGCGATATGTTCGGGACGCAGCCCGTAGATCGCCGGCCTCCCCTCGGAACCCGCTGGGGCAGAGCGCATTGGCAGCCGAAAACCGCCCGTGGAGTGAAAGCCCTCGCCGGTCACATTCCCCTCGAAGAAATTCATGGATGGCGAACCTATGAAGCCCGCGACAAATCGATTTCCTGGCCGGTCATAAAGATCCAGCGGCGAGCCGATCTGCTCAACGAGACCGTCATGCATGACAACGATCTTGTCGGCCATGGTCATCGCCTCGATCTGGTCGTGCGTTACGTAGACCGTGGTCGTTTTCAAGCGCTGGTGAAGATCCTTGATCTCGGTTCGCATCTGCACGCGGAGCTTGGCGTCCAGGTTCGAGAGCGGTTCGTCGAACAGAAAGACCTGCGGGTCGCGCACGATAGCTCGCCCCATCGCCACGCGCTGACGCTGGCCACCTGATAATTGCCGAGGATAGCGATCGAGAAGCTTCTCGAGACCGAGAATGCCAGCCGCCTTGGCCACTCGATCATCCATGATGGATTTGGGCGCCTTCCGGAGTTTGAGGGAGAACGCCATATTTTCCGCGACCGTCATATGCGGATAGAGCGCGTAATTCTGGAATACCATCGCGATATCCCGCTCCTTCGGCGGAACATCGTTCACGATGCGCTGACCGATGCGGATCGCTCCCTTCGTGACGCTCTCCAGACCGGCGATCATCCGCAGAAGGGTCGACTTGCCGCATCCGGAGGGACCGACCAGGATCACGAACTCTCCGTCGACAATGTCCACATCGACGCCATGAATGACAGGGCTAGCCCCAAAACTCTTGCGAACGTTTTGAATTTGAACTGAAGCCACGACGCACTCCATCGACCAGACACGCGGACCAACCCACGCTCAAATAGCCGTTGACGGCGCACGCCGTCAACGCGATAATTTACTTATCGGAAAGTAAGGGAAACTCAATGACGCCCAATGACGCGCCTGGTGGCGTTCCGGCTGGCCGCAAACTCACCGCCGGTGAATACGGCTACGACGATCTGGAAATTCACGACCGCTATGACACGGCGGGGGTAACAGTGACCGAAGCCCATGTAGTTGGATTTGCTGGCCTTTCAGGCGATCTGTTCGACGTTCACATGGACGATGAGTTCGCGAGAAACGTCGGGTTTCCGGGGCGCATCGCGCATGGACTGCTCGGGCTCTCCCTCGCGGACGGACTGAAAACACGAAGTCCGATCCGCTTGCTCGGTGTTGCCACCTTGAGCTGGAATTGGTCGTTCAAGGGGCCAATCCTGATTGGCGACCGCATTCACGCGGCGATCGTGGTCGCCGGAAAGCGCGCCACCAAGCGCCCCGACCGTGGAATCGTGACCCTCGGCATGCGGGTCCTCAAACAGACGGGAGAAACGGTCCAGGAAGGAGAAACCTTGCTGATGATGCGCCTTCGGGATAGCGCGTCGGCTTGACGGTGCGCCGCGCTCCGGTTCAAGTGATCGGCAATCCAAGCAACCCCTGCGGGTAGGTTATGCCACAGAAAACGAAGACCCGGACGGCAGGCGCTCGTACGGGAATGCGAGATACGATCAAGCGCGTCGCGACTGATCTCCTGATCAGACACGGATTTCACAACACGAGTTTCCGCGACATCGCGGATCAGATCGGAACGACCACTACGAACATCCACTATCATTTCGGCAGCAAACAGCAGCTCGTTGAAGAGGTGCTGACGGACTATGTCGCGGAAGCCTCGGCCAGACACAGGTCGATCTGGCTCGACGACGGCCATACGCTGGCAGAGAAGTTAAGAGCGGTCGTCGAGTACAATTACGAGCGATACAAGCGCTTCAATCGCGGCAAGGTGGGCGGACGGCCATGGAGCCTGATCGGACGCCTTCGTCTCGACAGCGAGGACCTTTCGCCGGTTGCACGGGAAAGCCTCGCATCATTCAGCCGATCAGTTCATGAAGCGATCAAGTCGGCTTTCGAGCAGGCTTGCAGGTCGGGAGAGCTGCAAGCGGACGCTCCGCTCGACGACCTGACGCTGCTGGTCGTCAATCTGGTGAACAGTTCCTCGGTGTTTACGCAGGATGCCGGCAGTTTCGACCGTCTGGAAGAATTCTTCACCGCCTTCGAGCGCGTGATGTTGAAGGTCTATGCCGGCAAGCCGACCGAGTCACGGGAGCGTCGCGCAAACCGTCATTGACTTACTACTAAGTAAGTGTACACCTTCCTGGAATTCTCGTTCCTTGGGAGGTTTTGACGTGAGGGTAATCACCCCCGAACAGGCCGCGACGCTGATCCGCGACGGAGACACGGTTCTCATCGGAGGCTCCGGCTCCGGACATGCCGTGCCCGAGCGATTGATCGAGGCGATCGAAGCGCGCTTTCTGGCGACCGGCGCTCCACGCTCCATCACCTCGATCCATCCGGTCGGACTGGGCGACCGCGGTCAGCGCGGCGCATCGCGATTTGCGCATGAGGGGCTGCTCAAGCGGATCGTCTGCGGGACGATCGTCGATGCGCCCCCGATTGCGGCGATGGCGGCGGACAACAAGATCGAAGCCTACACCCTTCCGCAGGGTGCCATATCGCAGCTGATACGAGAGATCGCGGCCGGGCGGCCCGGCCTCATCACCCATGTCGGCCTGCACACCTTCGTCGACCCGCGGCAGGCGGGAGGCCGGCAGAGCGAACGCGCAACCGAGGATCTCGTCGAACTGATCGAGCTCAAGGGCCGCGAATGGCTGTTCTTCAAGCCCTTCCCGATCGACGTCGCCTTCATCCGCGGAACGACGGCCGATGAAGACGGCAACATCTCCATGGAGCATGAAGCGATTTTCGGCGAGATGCTCTCGATGGCGCAGGCCACCCGCCGCTGCGGCGGACTGGTGATCGCGCAAGTCAAGCGCCTCACCCGCCGCGGCACCCTCCCGGCGAAGACGGTCAAAGTGCCGGGCATGCTGGTCGATGCGGTCGTTGTGGTGCCGGATCAGGCGCAAACCTATCAAACGTTCTATGACGCGGCCTTCGCTGGCGAGCTGAAGATCCCGCTCGATTCCTTTCCCAACCTGCCGCTGGACGAGCGGAAGATCGTCGCCAGGCGCTGCGCGATGGAGTTGGAGCCCGGTGCCGTCTGCAACGTCGGATCCGGCATCTGCACCGGCATCGGGCTGGTTGCTGCGGAGGAAGGACTTCTCGATCACATCACCCTGACCAACGAACAGGGCATCATCGGCGGGGCCCCGGCGAGCGGCCTCGATGCCGGGGCGGGACGCAACTATGCGGCGATGATCGACCAGCCCTATCAGTTCGATTTCTACGACGGGGGCGGACTGGACATCGCCTTCCTTTCGGCCGTCGAGGTCGATCCGCGCGGCAGCGTGAACATAAGCCGGTTTGCCGGACGCGTCGTCGGCATCGGCGGCTTTGTGAATATCAGCCAGAATGCCAAGAAGATGGTGTTCGGAGGCACCTTGACGGCGGGCGGTCTGAGGATCGGCGCCGGTGATGGCAAACTGGCCATCCTGTCGGAAGGCAAGTACAGGAAGTTTGTCCCGCAGCTCGAACAGACCTCCTACAATGGCCAGTACGCAAAGGCGCGCGGACAAACCACGGTATTCGTGACCGAGCGCGCCGTCTTCCGCACCGGGGAGGAAGGGCTCGAATTGATGGAGGTCGCGCCGGGCATCGATCTCGAGCGCGACGTCCTGGGCCAGATGGGTTTCCGGCCCAAGATCTCCCCGAACCTCAAGACGATGGACGAGCGGATCTTCCGGAGCGGGCGAATGGGGGTGGGCGACCACTTCGCCGAGGCGACGCCGAGCGTCCATCCGCGCCTGCAAGCTCTCGCCGCGCAATCCGCGACAACGTCCTGATCAGGAGATGCCAGCGTGACCGCCAAAACAGTCCTTCGCCTGCCTCTCGCGAACGGAAGCCTGGAGCCCTACGCGCTGAGCCAAGCAACGCGTTTTCCGGACCGCCAGCCCGGTCGCATGAATCGGATTGCCTTCTCGGCGGCTCACGTGGTCGCCGATCCGCTCGCAGATTGCGATCCGTGGCTCACCTGCGCAGTCGACTGGGATCGCACGATCGCATTCCGTGAATATCTGTGGGATCTCGGGCTCGGCGTTGCCGAGGCGATGGATACCGCGCAACGCGGCATGGGTCTCGATTGGCCGAATTCGCTGGAGCTGATCCGTCGCTCGGTTGCCGCAGCGAAGGCGCGCGACGGGCTCGTCTTTTCAGGGGCCGGCACTGATCATCTCCCGGATGATGCACCATCGACCATCGATGAGGTCATCGCGGCCTACGAACGCCAGATCTCCGACATCGAGAAGCTGGGCGGGCGGATCATCCTGATGTGTTCGCGCGCGCTGACCCGTGCCGCTAAGAATGCGGAGGACTACGTCAAGGTCTACTCCCGAATCCTCCGACAGGTCCGCGAACCCGTGATCCTCCACTGGCTTGGCGACATGTTCGACCCTGCCCTCTCCGGCTATTGGGGATCGAAGGACGTGGACGCTGCGATGAACACGGTCCTGGAGATCATCGACGAGCACGCCGCCAAGGTCGACGGCATCAAGATTTCGCTGCTGGACAAGGGCAAGGAAGTCGCGATGCGCAGGCGCCTTGCAAAGGGCGTCCGGATGTACACCGGAGACGACTTCAACTATGCGGAATTGATCGCCGGCGACAGCGAGGGCTACTCGCACGCCCTTCTCGGGATATTCGATGCCATCGCGCCTGCAGCGGCGGCGGCCCTGACCAGTCTGGCGAAGGGCGACCATAGGACGTTCGACGAGATCCTCGCGCCGACTGTTCCCCTCTCCCGTCATATCTTCAAGGCGCCCACGCGCTACTACAAGACCGGCGTGGTGCTTCTCGCTTACCTCAACGGGCATCAGGACCACTTCACGATGATCGGCGGCCAGGAGAGCGCACGCTCGACCCTGCATCTGGCCGAACTCTTTCGTCTATCCGACCAGGCCGGAATCCTGCGCGCCCCCGACCTTGCGACGAGGCGAATGAAGACGATCATGGCAGCGCGCGGCATCGAAGCCTGAAACGTGAGAGCGCCGGCAGCAGGAGAGTGACTTGCAGTCCATCGTTGACGGAAGCACGCGGATCTTCGCCATTCTCGGTGACCCCATAGGTCAGGCGAAGTCGCCGGCCGAGGTCACCGCCTCGCTACGGGCAAGATCACGCAATGCAATCCTCGTCCCGTTTCACGTGACCTCGAACGACTTCGATGACGTCGTGCGCGCGCTGAAGGCCATCCGCAATCTGGATGGCATCGTCATCACCGTTCCGCACAAGTTCACTGCGTTCCAACACTGCGAACGGGCGACCGAACGGGCCTCGTTTTTGCGCGCTGTCAACGTCATGCGCCGGTCCACCTCCGGTGCATGGGAGGGAGATATGTGCGACGGGCAGGGCTTCGTTGACGCCATCCTGCAGAAAGGCGGCGTTCTGACCGGAAAGCGGGCCTTCCTTCTCGGCGCCGGCGGAGCAGGCACCGCTATTGGCTATGCGCTGCTCGAGGTGGGCGTCGCCGAACTTTCGATCCAAGACATCGATCAAACGCGCCAAAGCGAGCTGGCGGGAAAGCTGCGACATCGCTTTGGCGATCGGGTCGCCGAGGTGGGACCCACCCCTGACGAATTCGATATCATCGCCAATGCAACTCCGACCGGCATGGAGAACCTTCAAGACTCTCCGGTAGATCCCCGCCGGTTGCGCCCCACGATGATCGTCGGTGACGTTGTGACGGCGACTGGCGAGACTGCCCTGATGCGAGCCGCCCGCTCCGCGGGCTGCGTCTGCTCGACGGGCCACGATATGTATCGCGCGCTGCGGGAGACGATGGTCGACTTTCTCCTATCATCTGACTGACGCAATGTCGGTACGAGCGCGCGCGACGCCTCGAACCTTAGTTCGTCACCGCTGCGGCCCTGCGGACCAGCACTTCGTTGCCCGCCCGACTGATTTCAAGCCCGCGGCGCTGCTGGGATGTTGAGAGAACAACGCTCTGACCCGGCGAAAGAACGGAAACGACACGGATTGGCGTTCCGTTTTCGCCCTGAGCAAGCGTGGTCACGACATGGAATCCATCTTGCTCAACGGTATAGTAGGCGACGCCGGAAACCTCGCCGAGATCGATGCTCTTTGCCTGGATTGGCCGAAGACTATCGGCGTGGGCGGTTCCGAGAGCGACTAGCGTTAATGCGGCGACGACGAAGAGGCTGTTGCGGATTGACATATCGGTCTCCTTTGGCTGGGCGGTGGGCCGTGCCCTCCGTTCTCTTGCCACCCAAGATGGTCGGCTTATGATCATTGATCAAACAGATTGGATCGATAATGGGTATCGATGCCGTCAATCTAGGCCGGATCGACCTAAACCTCCTCGTTCACCTCGATGCCTTGCTTCGCGAACGTAGCGTGACGCGTGCTGCGAGCCGCGTTGGCATTGGTCAGTCGGCCATGAGCCATAACCTCGCCCGCCTGCGTGACCTCTTCGGCGACGAACTCTTGACGCGAGGGCCCGATGGCCTGCGCCTCACGCCTCGTGCGGTGATGTTAGTCGAGCCGGTGCGGGATACGCTGTCTCAAATCCAAACGATGGTCTCACGCGACGAAGCGTTCGATCCAGCGACAGCAGAGCGGACTTTCAGGTTCGGACTCCCAGACAGTATGGAAATCCTGGTCCTCCCCGCTCTCCTCGCGCACCTGCGCGAAGTTGCGCCTGGCGTCCACCTGCGGCTCTACAATATCGACTCGTCGAAACTTCTGGATGATCTCGACGCCGACGAGTTGGACCTCGCTATTGGCTATGACGTCTTTCCCGGGGGCCAGGTCCACCATAAGCGGCGTCTGCTATTCAACGAGAGTTATCTCTGCATGTTCAACAAGGAGATAACGGGCATTACTGACGCTCAAGTCTCGCTTGAAGATTACGTGCGGTTGCCACATGTCCTCACGAGCCTGCGGCCCGGCCGGAGTGTTCGCGGCGTGGTAGACGATGCTCTTGAGAAACTAGGATTGCGGCGGACGGTTGTCCTGACAACGCCTCGCTTCCTGACGGTCCCTTCCTTGGTGGCACGCGCACCTGTCTTGGTAACCATGCATGCGCGGTTGGCTCGATTGTTCGCCACAGAACTCAAGCTCAGCTTGAGCAATCCCCCGGTGGATTTGCAGGACGTAGCCGTATCACTGCTCTGGCATGCATCCTACGATCACGATCCATCTCATGCGTGGCTGCGCCAGACCTTGGTGGAATTGGTCTCCAAGCTTTGAGTTGGCCATGCGACCCGACTGGAGCAGTGTGGCCGCACGGACCAAATGTCGCCTTTGACCCATAGCGGACGTCCCGCTCTAAGCGGAGCCCGACTTCGCACGTCCGGCGAGAAACCAAGTCCGCATGGATCCTTTCCCGCGCACTTCAATGGCGCCACGTTCGATCAGCGTGAATTTATCGTTTATGGACGCCGCGATACCAGGTCCGATCTGTATCTTGCCGGGGATGCAGGTCGACTCCATGCGCGAGGCAACATTCACGGTGTCGCCCCAAACGTCGTAGAAAAACTTTCGCGTACCTACAATGCCTCCCACGACAGGACCCGACTCGACGCCAATCCGAAAAGGTATCGGGCGCCGATCCTGGTCGGTCAGATTTCCGAGTTCGTGTTGAATCGCCAGCGCAAAGTCCAGGATGATCTCGGAATGATGAGGATTTGGAGTAGGCACTCCACTCACAACCATATAGCCGTCGCCTGTCGTCTTGATTTTCTCGAGACCAAAGCGTTGGACCTGTCGTCAAGCCTCGTGAACATGTCATTGAGAAAAGACACGAATAAATCGGGAGAAAGATGACTTGCTAACGCCGTTGATCCCGCCAAATCAAGGAACAGCACGGATGCATTCTCAAAACGATCCGCAATGATCTTGCCTGACTGAAGCTTCAGGCGCTCTGCCACGTCGCGCGGCAAAATGTTCACCAGCAGTTCTTCGGAGCGCTGAAATTCACGTTCTGCAGCGGCCTCGGCTCGCGCGATTTGCCCCACCGCGTAGTACACAATGACGAAAATGAGGGCCATATTGGCGAGAACATTGAAGATGAAGTTGCCAAAGAACAGCGATTTGTCCGAGAGCAAGCCCGTATTGTCGGGGACAAGAGTCTGCAGGCAGATCACAATGAACGCTGCGATTGCGCACAAAGCGATACACAGCCATAGCCGTTCGGTGCCGACCAACAACATAGCAAGGGCAGCGGCGGACAAATAAGCAAGCCACGCGCCGCCATCCATCCCGACCTGCATTACGACATAGATGAGAAACAAATAGACGAAGCCGATCAAGGTAAGCGGCGCCACGAGCGGTCCAAAACGATGCAAAAGGGGTACGGACGCGAGTACCAAAGTAGCTCCCAAATTGGCGAGAGCGCGCGACAACATCTCGGGCCTTGGGTCTAGAAAACGGAGAATTGCGAAGAACAGCGTGGCCGCGGCTATTGACCAAGCAGCGATATTGACTGCGCGAAGACGCCGAGCGACCTTTTCCGAATAGGCCTCGGTGCCGTAACTGATGCGTGGCAATAGGGGCACGCCCAAACCTCGTGGGTGGTCTAGGATTGGATCATACTTGATCGCAAAATTAAGTCAGCTTGGCGGAATTGTCAGGCAGGCACATTCTTATCGATTTCAGCTATCTCGCACGTCCGCTGTTGGCCCATCAGCGAAATGGCGGGACGCCTCATTGAGGTCCGCGTGGTGGGGCGGTGCGGACTAGATTTTCTTACGCTGAGTTCTTCGCATTTCGACCCGTCGCGGGCGAGCCGTCACCTCTGTCGATTCATTGGGTCACGGCCTGGTCTGAAAACCGATACATATCGAAGCATCGAGGCGGAGAGTGCAAATGTTAGCGCTCGCCTTGCCGGAAGCCGCTGGAACTCGTGCTAACGAGGAATATCGAAATGTGCTGCTTTGATAGTGTGAATTGCTTCCAGCGGACGACGCTCGGAGATGTCAGGCGCGGGTGTCGTGCGCAGAGGCTTACAGCCTGGAATCATGGGAGAACCGAACATGGATTCCATTTCCCGTCGCCGTATGTTGGCAGCGACCGCTACCGGTGGTCTTCTGACAAGCGTTGCGCTGGCGCACGCGCAAACCGCGGGCGGCGAGATTCCTCAGCCACAGCGACCGGGTCACGGCGGCACCGATCCCGGTCCGCGCAATGTAATGCGCGATCAGCAGAACCCGGATCTGCTGGTACCCCCGTCTACCGATCACGGTACCTTGCCGAACCTGCGCTTCTCGTTCTCGGATGCCCATGTGCGGCTTGAGCCGGGCGGCTGGACCCGCCAGGTCACGCAGCGTGAGCTGGGTATCGCCAAGTCCATGGCCGGCGTGAATATGCGCCTGAACGCGGGCGGTGTGCGTGAGCTGCATTGGCATAAGGCGTCAGAATGGGCCTACATGCTCTATGGCAAGGCTCGGGTGACGGCGGTCGATTCCGAGGGACGCTATTTCGTCGATGACGTCGGCGTCGGAGATCTTTGGTTCTTCCCGGGCGGAACTCCGCACTCGATCCAAGGCCTCGGCCCCGACGGCTGCGAATTCCTTCTCGTTTTTGACGATGGCGATTTCGACGAAGACAACACCTTCCTGCTCAACGACTGGTTCAAGCGCATACCGGCCGATGTGCTGGGCAAGAATTTCGGAGTGCCTGCCTCGCTGTTCGGCCATACCCCCGATGAAAGCGAACGCTATATTTTTCAGGCTCCATTGCCAGGGCCGCTTGGATCGGAAGCCATACCGGGCGCAAAGGCGTCGGAGACAAGCTACACATGGCGAATGATGGAGCAGGTGCCCATCAAGACGAAGGGCGGAACGGTGCGGATCACCGATTCCCGTTTGTTTCCAATTAGCACCACGACCGCAGCAGCCCTGGTTGAAGTCGAACCAGGCGGATTGCGTGAGGTGCACTGGCATCCTAACGGCGACGAGTGGCTCTACGTCATTGAGGGGCGGGCGCGCATGGGTGTGTTTGCCGGTCAGGGGCAGGCGCGCACATTTGATCTGCAGGCCGGTGACGTCGGTTACGTCCCGGTAGCGATGGGCCACTATCTCGAGAATACCGGCTCGACCAACTTTCGATTCCTAGAGACGTTCAAGAGTGACCGCTTCATTGATTTTTCTCTGGATACTTGGATGGCGGCAACACCGCCGGAACTAGTGGATGCCCATCTCAAACTTGATCCGAAGGTGATGAGCGCGCTGCGCACGAACAAGGCTCTAGTCGTACCGGAATAGCGCCTACGTCGGAGTGCTGGCGGCGCACTCCTCCGGCGTCCAATGGGTAACGCGGCGGGCCGCGGGTGCAAATGCCTCAACGAGTGACGGTCGAACGCGGAACATTCCGCCCTCGCTCTTCGGGCTACGGCGGACAAGCGCTTTGCCTCCCCTGCAAGACCTACGCGCTCTGCTCCATCATCGCCTGCAGCCGCACCAGCTCCGCTTCCAGATCGCGCTCCACATCTGCCGCGCGAATGTCGAGCACCCGATAATCCCGCGCCTCGAGCCAGGCCCGCCTCGCCGAGCGGTCGGCGGCAATCGCCTCGCCCTCGCCCGAGTTCACCAGCTCGACCGCGATCCGGTGCGGGAACGAGACGAAGTCCGGGATGTGCCGCCCCACAGGGGTCTGGCGCTTGAACCCGCCTGCGAAGCGGCGGTCGCGTGTCAGCGCCTGCCACAACAGCCGCTCGGCATCGGTCGGGTTGCGGCGGAGCAGGCGAGCAAGGCCCCGCACCGTCGAGCCGCTGTCGGGCGCGCCGCCGCCCTGCCCGTGCTCGGCCAGCAGCGCGCGCAGGCGCGTCGCCTGCTCGCCGTCGAGCACTCCGCCCTTGGCCGGCCCCTTGCGCCCCTCCGCGATGGCCATGACGACGCCATGGAGGGTATGCATGTCCTGCTTGGTCGGCTCCATCCGGGTGAAGATGTTGCGCAGGTTGACCAGCATGGTGTCGCGTTTCTCGGCCGGGCGCAGGAATTCGACCTTGTCGAGCTCACGCACGAGGTTGTCGAAGAAGGCCTGCATCTGGTGCTGCGAGGCGCGCTCGGAGCGCTCCGGCATGGCGTGCGGCAGCTCGCCCGATGTGGCCCGCTTGAACCATTCATAGCCGACCAGCAGCACGGCCTGGGCAAGGTTGAGCGAGGCAAAGCCCGGATTGACCGGGAAGGTGATGATGCGGTTGGAGAGCCCGACCTCCTCGTTGGTCAGGCCCCAGCGCTCGCGGCCGAACAGGATACCGGCCTTGCCGCCGGTCGCGACGTGCCCGGCGATCTCGGCCGCGGCCGCCTCCGGCCCCACCACCGGCTTGGCCTGGTCATGCGGGCGCGCGGTGGTGGCGAACAGCAGGTCGAGATCGGCGACTGCCTGCTCGACGGTGTCGAACAATTCGACCTTTTCCAGAATGTGGTCGGCGCCGGCGGCGGCACGCTGGGCCGCGATGTTGGGCCAGCCGTCGCGAGGATTGACGATGCGCAGCCGGCTCAGGGCAAAGTTGCCCATGGCGCGCGCGGTCATGCCGATGTTTTCCCCGAGCTGCGGCTCGACCAGGATCACGATCGGACCGTCGAGGGAAAGTCCCGCCTTGCTCTTGTCAGTCCCCGACATCCCGCTTCGCTTTCACTCTTCGTCTCAAGGCCTTGCAGAGGCCGCCTGAGGAATTGATTCAAGCACCGTTCCGGCCGGCGCCGCCCCGCTCTCGCCTGTCGTTTGCCTGTCCTGACGAAATTCTCAAGGGAAATAACGACTTGGATTCGACTTTTGAATCTCGCCGGGAACATGCGGCCAAGGCCCGCCCAAAGCCTGACCAAGGCCCGGCTGCCGCTCCCCATCTGCGGAAGCTGGATGAGCTAAAAGTGCATAATCCCTTGGCTTTCGCCCGCCGCGCGGCGGTGCTAAGAGGCGGCGGATATTCCCGTGGCGCGCCAAAAGCGCCGTTCGAAAGAGGCTTCCCCGATCATGGCAAAAATCAAGGTATCCAATCCCGTCGTCGAGCTCGATGGCGACGAGATGACCCGGATCATCTGGCAGTACATCAAGGACAAGCTGATCAACCCGTTCCTGGATGTCGAACTGCTCTATTACGACCTGGGCATGGAATACCGCGACCACACCAACGATCAGGTCACCATCGACGCCGCCGAGGCGATCAAGAAGGTCGGCGTCGGCGTCAAGTGCGCCACCATCACCCCTGACGAAGCCCGGGTGAAGGAGTTCAACCTCAAGCAGATGTGGAAGTCGCCGAACGGCACCATCCGCAACATCCTCGGCGGCGTGATCTTCCGCGAGCCGATCATCTGCAAGAACGTGCCGCGCCTCGTTCCCGGCTGGACCAAGCCGATCATCATCGGCCGCCACGCCTATGGCGACCAGTACCGCGCCACCGACATCAAGTTCCCGGGCAAGGGCACCCTCTCGCTGAAGTTCGTCGGCGAGGACGGCACCGTGATCGAGAAGGAAGTGTTCAAGGCGCCCGGCGCCGGTGTCGCCATGGAGATGTACAATCTCGACGACTCCATCATCGACTTCGCCCGCGCCTCCTTCAACTACGGCCTGCTGCGCGGCTACCCGGTCTATCTCTCCACCAAGAACACGATCCTGAAGGTCTATGACGGCCGCTTCAAGGACATCTTCCAGGAGATCTTCGACAAGGAGTTCAAGAAGGAGTTCGACGCCAAGGGCCTGACCTACGAGCACCGCCTGATCGACGACATGGTGGCCTCGGCGCTGAAATGGTCCGGCGGCTATGTCTGGGCCTGTAAGAACTACGACGGCGACGTGCAGTCCGACACGGTCGCGCAGGGCTACGGCTCGCTCGGCCTGATGACCTCGGTGCTGCTCACCCCCGACGGCAAGACCGTGGAAGCCGAAGCCGCCCACGGCACGGTGACCCGCCACTACCGCGAGCATCAGAAGGGCAAGGAGACCTCGACCAACTCGATCGCGTCGATCTTCGCCTGGACCCGTGGCCTGTCGCACCGCGCCAAGCTCGACAACAATGCCGAGCTCGCCAAGTTCGCCAACACCCTGGAGAAGGTCTGCGTCGACACCGTCGAGGCCGGTTACATGACCAAGGACCTCGCGCTGCTGGTCGGCGCCGACCAGCGCTGGCTCTCGACCACCGGCTTCCTCGACAAGGTCGCCGAGAACCTGACGAAGGAGCTGGCGGCGTAAGCCGTCTGCAATGTCGCCCGACTGGGCCAGACAGCATCACGGGCCGCGCCTCAAAGCGCGGCCCGTTTTTTTATGAGCCTTTTGCGGAGATGCGATCATGTCGATGAAGCTTGCTACCCCTGCCCTGGTGCTCGCGGCGCTGATCGGGCCGGCAGGAGCCGCGGAGCCGCTTCCCGCGGCCATTGCCGCACCGGGCGAAACCGTCGTCCTGAGTGTCCACGCCGAGGGCGCGCAGGTCTATGAGTGCAAGGCCGCCGCCGACGGCAAGCTCGCCTGGGCCTTCCGCGAGCCGATCGCGACGCTGCTGTCCGAAGGCAAGACCATCGGCCGCCACTATGCCGGCCCGAGCTGGGAGCTCGCCGATGGCAGCGCGGTGGTCGGCAAGGCCGCCGCCAACGCACCGGGCGCGACGGCCGCCGACATTCCCTGGCTGAAGCTGGACGTCACCTCACATCGCGGCAGCGGCGTGCTCACGCCGGTCACGACGGTCCAGCGCATCCACACCCATGGCGGCACGCTCGACGGCGCCTGCGACAAGGCCGGCGCGTTCAGGAGCGCGCCCTACTCCGCCGCGTATATCTTCCTGAAGAAGGGCTGATCGCTCAGCGGTCCGGGCGACGTCGGGGTTTAAGCGCCCGCCATCGCTTTTTCGATCGCCGAGAGCGCCGCGGCCGCCTTGGCCCCATCGGGGCCGCCGGCCTGCGCCATGTCGGGCCTTCCGCCGCCGCCCTTGCCGCCGAGCGCCTCGGAGGCGATGCGCACCAGGTTCACGGCGTTGAAGCGCGCGGTGAGATCCGGCGTCACGCCGACCACGACGCCGGCCTTGCCGTCCTCGGTGACGCCGACGATGGCGACGACGCCGGAGCCGATCTGTTTCTTGCCGTCGTCGGCGAGGCTCTTGAGATCCTTCATCTCGATGCCCTCGACCGCGCGCGCCATCAGCTTGACGTCGCCGACCTCGCGCACGCCTGCGGCCGCACCGTTGCTCGACGATGCGCCGCCACCCATCGCCAGCTTCTTGCGGGCGTCCGACAGCTCACGCTCGAGCTTCTTGCGCTCCTCCATCAGCGCGGTAATGCGCGCCGGCACGTCGTCGATCGAGGTGCGCAGCTCGTTGGCCGCGGTCTTCGCCAGCGCCATGGTGTCGTTGGCGTGTTTTCGCGCGTAGTTGCCTGTTAACGCCTCGATGCGGCGCACGCCCGAGGCAACCGCGCTCTCGCCGGTCAGCGTGATCAGGCCGATGTCGCCGGTGCGCCGCACATGGGTTCCGCCGCAGAGCTCGACCGACCAGCCGAACGCATTGGCGCCGCGCTCGCGCGCCGTCCTGCCCATCGAGACGACGCGGACCTCGTCGCCGTATTTCTCGCCGAACAAAGCGCGCGCGCCCGCCTCACGGGCTTCGTCGACACCCATGATGCGCGTGGTGACCTCGTCGTTCTCCAGCACCACGTCGTTGGCGATGTCCTCGATGCGAGACAGTTCCTCCGCCGTGATCGGCTTGGGGTGCACGAAGTCGAACCGCAGACGGTCCGGCGCAACCATCGAGCCGCGCTGGGCGATGTGATCGCCGAGCACCTGGCGCAGCGCCTCGTGGATGAGGTGCGTCGCCGAGTGATGCGCGCGGATCGAAGACCGCCTGCCGTGATCGACCTCGAGCTGCAGCGCGGTGCCGAGCTTGACTTCGCCGCTCTCGACCGTGCCGATGTGAACGAAGAGATCGCCGAGCTTCTTCTGCGTGTCGGTGATGCGGATCTTGATGCCGCCCTCGCCGGTGAGCACGCCGGTGTCGCCGACCTGGCCGCCGGACTCCGCGTAGAACGGCGTCTGGTTCAGCACGATCGAACCGGTCTCGCCGGCCTTGAGGCTGCCCGCCTCCTGGCCGTCCTTGACCAGCGCCGCGACCACACCTTCAGCGCTCTCGGTCTCGTAGCCGAGGAATTCAGTCGCGCCGAGCTTCTCGCGCAGCGGGAACCAAATCGCCTCGGACGCCGCTTCACCGGAGCCTTTCCAGGACTCGCGCGCCTTGGCCTTCTGGCGCTCCATCGCGTCGGTGAACGCGGCCTGGTCGACGCCGATGCCGCGCGACTTCAGCGCGTCCTGGGTCAGATCCAGCGGGAAGCCGTAGGTGTCGTAGAGCGTGAAGGCGACGTCGCCGTCGAACATGTCGCCCTTCTTCAAGGAAGCGCTCTTCTCGTCGAGGATGGCCAGGCCGCGCGACAGCGTCTTGCGGAAGCGGCTCTCTTCCAGCCGCAACGTCTCCTCGATCAGCTTCTCCGCGCGCATCAGCTCGGGATAGGCCTGGCCCATCTCGCGCACCAGCGCCCAGACCAGCCGGTGCATCAGCGGCTCCTTCGCGCCCAGCAGCTGCGCATGGCGCATCGCGCGGCGCATGATCCGGCGCAGCACATAGCCGCGGCCCTCGTTCGAGGGCAGCACGCCGTCGGAGACGAGGAAGGCCGAGGAGCGCAGATGATCGGCGATGACGCGGAACGAGGCCATCGTCTGCTCGTTCGGCCCGGTGCCGAGCGCGGACGACGTCGCATCGATCAGATTGCGGAACAGATCGGTCTCGAACACGCTCTCGACGCCCTGGAGGATGCAGGCCATGCGCTCCAAGCCCATGCCGGTGTCGATCGAGGGACGCGGCAGATTCACGCGCTCCTCCTTCGTCACCTGCTCATACTGCATGAACACCAGGTTCCAGAATTCGAGGAAGCGGTCGCCGTCCTCTTCCGGCGAGCCCGGAGGTCCGCCCCAGATGTGCTCGCCGCGGTCGATGAAGATCTCCGAGCACGGGCCGCACGGGCCGGTGTCGCCCATCGCCCAGAAATTGTCCGCGGTCGGGATGCGGATGATGCGATCGTCGGAGAAGCCCGCGATCTTCTTCCACAGGCCCGCCGCCTCGTCGTCGGTGTGGTAGACCGTGACGAGCAGCTTGTCCTTCTTCAGGCCGAACTCGCTCGTGATCAGCTTCCAGGCGAGCTCGATCGCCCGCTCCTTGAAGTAGTCGCCGAACGAGAAATTGCCGAGCATCTCGAAGAAGGTGAGATGGCGCGCGGTGTAGCCGACATTGTCGAGGTCGTTGTGCTTGCCGCCGGCGCGCACGCATTTCTGCGACGTGGTGGCGCGCTGATAGGGCCGCTTCTCGACGCCGGTGAAGACGTTCTT
Organism: Bradyrhizobium sp. 1(2017); assembly: GCF_011602485.2. Classification (NCBI taxonomy): domain Bacteria; kingdom Pseudomonadati; phylum Pseudomonadota; class Alphaproteobacteria; order Hyphomicrobiales; family Nitrobacteraceae; genus Bradyrhizobium; species Bradyrhizobium sp. 1(2017). The sequence goes on from NZ_CP050022.2 coordinate 5,340,944, forward strand.
GAACTGCACCATGCCGGCATTGGTGAACATCAACGTCGGATCGTTGCGCGGCACCAATGGCGAGGACGCCACGATCTCGTGGCCGTTCTCGGCAAAGAAGTTCAGAAAGGTCGACCTGATCTCGTTGACGCCGCTCATGTTCATCCAATCGGGTGTGCTTGGACCCGCGTTTCTCGCCATAAAAACCGGACGTTAAGGCTGATATCTGCGGGCCAGAGCGCTTTTAGACAAGGCCAGCTTCGCTGTCCAGAAACTGTGCAGAGAGATCAGAGGGTTGCCCAAGGCGCGCAATGGCCGCAATCCGGTTGGAAGGCCAATCCCGTTGATAGGCCATGTCGCCGCGTTGACAGGCTTGGCCGCCCTGTGGTCTGTACCCATCTGTATCGTACGGCCACGTCGGGAGAGACCGGCTTTAGGCAGCCGGCGCCGAAGGAGCAACCGCCCCGGAAACTCTCAGGCAAAAGGACCGCGTGGCTTTGACGACATCTGGAAAGAGGCGCCGACGGGCTTGAAACCCGGGTGGCACCCGCCGACGGGATAATACTCTCAGGCACAGCGACAGATGGGGCTTCGATGGGTTGCTTCCGGGGAATCGTCCCCGGGGAACCGCCGAGGGCCCCTGTGATGCTAGCGTGCGACGACCGAGATTCCCTCCGACATACCCCGCTCCATGCCCTGCACGTGTCCCTGGGCGGCAAGATGGTGCCGTTCGCCGGCTACGACATGCCCGTGCAATATCCCGCGGGCGTCCTCAAAGAGCATCTCCATACCCGCAGCCAGGCCGGGCTGTTCGACGTCTCCCATATGGGCCAACTCGCGCTCCGGCCCAAATCCGGCAAGGTCGAGGACGCTGCCCGCGCGCTGGAGCGGCTGGTACCGCAGGATATCGTGGCGATTGCCGAGGGGCGGCAGCGCTACGCCCAGTTCACCAATGCGGATGGCGGCATCCTCGATGATCTCATGGTCGCAAATTTCGGCGATCACCTGTTCCTGGTCGTCAACGCCGCCTGCAAGGCGGAGGACGAGGCGCATCTGCGCGCGCATCTGTCCGGCGACTGCGTCATCGAGCAGCTCGCCGATCGCGCGCTGATCGCGCTCCAGGGCCCGAAGGCGGAATCGGTGCTGGCGAAATTCTGTGCAGATGCGCCCGCCATGAAGTTCATGGATTCCGGCCCGCGCGAGGTTGCCGGCATCAAATGTTTCGTCTCGCGCTCGGGCTATACCGGCGAGGACGGGTTTGAGATTTCGGTCCCCGCTGCGGACGCCGAGCGGCTGGCCAAGATGCTCCTCGAAAACCCGGACGTGCTGCCGATCGGTCTTGGCGCCCGCGACAGCCTGCGGCTGGAAGCCGGGCTTTGCCTTTATGGCCACGACATCGACACCGCGACCACGCCAGTCGAGGCCGCGCTGGAATGGTCGGTGCAGAAGAGCCGCCGCAGCGGCGGGACGCGCGCCGGCGGTTTTCCCGGCGCAGAGAAGATTCTCGCCCATTTCGACAACGGCGCATCGCGCCGCCGCGTCGGCCTGCTCGCCCAGGGACGCGCGCCGGTGCGCGAGGGCGCGTTGCTGTTTGCTGATAGCGCGGGCGGCGAGCCGATCGGTAAGGTCACCTCGGGCGGTTTCGGCCCGAGCCTGAATGCGCCGGTGGCGATGGGCTACGTGCCGACGAGCCAGAGCGCGCTCGGCACAAATCTCTTCGCCGAAGTGCGCGGCCAACGCCTGCCGCTCACCGTCGCCGCCATGCCCTTTGTGAAAAACACCTACAAACGCTGAGGACAAGACAATGACCACGACGCTGTACACCTCCGACCATGAATGGCTCGCCATCGAGGGCGATGTCGCGACCGTCGGGATCACCGACTATGCGCAGTCGCAACTCGGCGACGTCGTGTTCGTCGAACTGCCCAAGGTCGGCCGCACGCTGAAGAAGACGGAAGCCGCAGCCGTCGTCGAATCCGTGAAGGCCGCGTCCGACGTCTACGCCCCTGTGACGGGCGAGGTGCTCGAGACCAACGAGGCGCTCGCCGCCGAACCGGCGCTGGTGAATTCGGACGCGCAAGGCAAGGCGTGGTTCTTCAAGATCAAGATGGCCGACAAGAGCGAGCTCGGCGGCCTCATGGATGAGGCCGCCTACAAGGCCCATACGGCGTGAGGATTATGAGCCGAACAGCCTCAACATACTCACTGTCATGCCCCGCGAAGGCGGGGCATCCAGTAAACGCAGCCGGTTCGGCTAGAGCCGAGAGGCCGCGGCGTACTGGATCGCCCGCCTTCGCGGGCGATGACAGCAACTCCTAGCGAGGACCCAATGATGACCGCGCACCGCAAATCCAACAGCGACACCGCCAGCTTCGTTCGGCGCCATATTGGCCCCTCCGCGCGCGATGTCACCGCGATGCTGGAGGCTGTCAGCGCCAAGAGCGTCGATGCGCTGATGGCAGAGACGCTGCCGGCCTCGATCCGCCAGGCCTCGCCGCTCGACCTCGGCAAGCCGCTCAGCGAGAGCGAGGCGATCGCGCATATGGGCGAGCTGGCGCGTCAGAACCAGGTCTTCACCTCGCTGATCGGCCAAGGCTATTCCGGCACCATCCTGCCCGCAGTGATCCAGCGCAACATCCTGGAGAACCCGGCCTGGTACACGGCTTACACGCCCTATCAGCCCGAGATCAGCCAGGGCCGGCTGGAAGCGCTGCTCAACTTCCAGACCATGATCTGCGACCTCACCGGGCTCGACGTCGCCAATGCCTCGCTGCTGGATGAGGCGACCGCGGCGGCCGAAGCCATGGCGCTCGCCGAGCGGCACTCGAAGGTCGAAGCAAAGGCCTTCTTCGTCGACAAGGACGTGCATCCGCAGACGCTGGCCGTGATGCGCACCCGCGCCGAGCCGCTGGGCTGGGAGCTGATCGTCGGCGATCCCCTCACCGATCTCGACAAGGGTGACGTGCTCGGCGCGCTGCTGCAATATCCGGGTTCTTCCGGCGCAGTGCGCGACTTGCGGCCCGCGATCGCGACGCTGAAGGCCAAGGGTGCGCTCGCGATCGTCGCCGCCGATCTGCTCGCGCTGACGCTGCTGGCCTCGCCCGGCGAGTTAGGGGCCGACATCGCGATCGGCTCGGCGCAGCGTTTTGGCGTGCCGATGGGCTATGGCGGACCGCACGCGGCCTATATGGCGGTGCGCGATGCGCTGAAGCGTTCGCTGCCCGGCCGTCTCGTCGGCCTCTCCGTGGATTCCCGCGGCGCGCCCGCCTATCGCCTGGCGCTGCAGACCCGCGAGCAGCACATCCGCCGCGAGAAGGCGACCTCCAACATCTGCACCGCGCAGGTGCTGCTCGCCGTGATCGCCTCGATGTATGCGGTCTATCACGGCCCCGAGGGGCTGGCGCAGATCGCGCGCAACGTGCATCGCCGCACGGCCGTGCTCGCGGCCGGCCTGCGCGAGCTCGGCTTTGCGCCGCAGTCGGGCAGCTTCTTCGACACGCTCAGCATCGATGCCGGCGCCAGGCGCGCCGAGATCGTCGCGCGCGCGGTCGCGGAGAGAATCAATCTCGGCATCGGTGAAACCGCGCTCCGCATCGCGCTGGACGAGACCACGACGCCGGCGACGGTGGAAGCGGTCTGGCGTGCCTTCGGCGGCACGCTCGTCTATGCCGAGATCGACGCCGAGACGCGCGAGGCGCTGCCGGACGAGTTGAAGCGCACCACCGCCTTCCTCACCCATCCCGTCTTCCACGCGCATCGCTCGGAAACCGAGATGCTGCGCTACATGCGCAAGCTCAGTGACCGCGACCTCGCGCTCGACCGCGCGATGATCCCGCTGGGATCCTGCACCATGAAGCTGAACGCGACCACCGAAATGATGCCGCTGACCTGGCCGGAATTCGGCTCGCTGCACCCGTTCGTTCCGCGCGAGCAGGCCGCCGGTTATCACGCGCTGTTCGCGCGGCTGGAGAAATGGCTGTGCGACATCACCGGCTATGACGCGATCTCGCTGCAGCCGAACTCGGGCGCGCAAGGCGAATATGCCGGGCTCTTGGCGATCCGCGGCTATCACGCCGCGCGCGGGGAGACGCATCGCAAGATCTGCCTGATCCCCTCCTCCGCGCACGGCACCAACCCGGCCTCGGCCGCGATGGTCGGCATGGACGTGGTGGTGGTCGCCTGCGAGAAGAACGGCGACGTCGACGTCAATGATCTCCGCGCCAAGGCTGAGAAGCATTCGAACGATCTTGCCGCGGTCATGATCACCTATCCCTCGACGCATGGCGTGTTCGAGGAGCACATTCGCGAGATCTGCGACATCGTGCACAGCCATGGCGGCCAGGTGTATCTCGACGGCGCCAACCTCAACGCGCAGGTCGGCTTGTCCCGGCCCGGCGATTACGGCGCCGATGTCAGCCATCTCAATTTGCACAAGACCTTCTGCATCCCGCATGGCGGCGGCGGCCCCGGCATGGGCCCGATCGGCGTGAAGGCGCATCTCGCGCCGTTCCTGCCAAGTCATCCTGAAAATCGCCACCCCGCGACAAAGGCGGATGCCCCGGTTGGCCCGGTCTCGGCCGCGCCGTTCGGCTCGGCGTCGATCCTGACCATCTCCTACATCTACATCCTGATGATGGGCGGCGAAGGATTGAAGCGCGCGACCGAGATCGCGATCCTCAATGCCAACTACATTGCCGCCCGCCTCGATCCGCATTTCCCGGTGCTCTACAAGAACGCCAAGGGCCGCGTCGCACATGAATGCATCGTCGATCCCCGTCCACTGAAGACGACATCAGGCGTCACCGTGGACGACATCGCAAAGCGCCTGATCGATTACGGCTTCCACGCGCCGACCATGAGCTTCCCGGTGCCTGGCACGCTGATGATCGAGCCGACCGAGTCGGAGTCCAAGGCCGAGCTCGACCGCTTCTGCGACGCTATGATCGCGATCCGGAAGGAAATCGCCGAGGTCGAGGCCGGCCGCTTCAAGATCGAAGCGTCACCGCTGCGTCACGCCCCGCACACCGTGCACGACATCGCGGATGATGATTGGAAGCGCGCCTACACCCGCAGTGAAGGCTGTTTCCCCGCGGGCACCTCGCGCACCGACAAATACTGGTGCCCGGTGGGGCGCGTCGACAACGTCTACGGCGATCGCAACCTCGTATGCTCCTGCCCGCCGGTGAGCGATTACGCGGAGGCCGCGGAGTAAGACTCAAGAGGATCTCGTAGGGTGGGCACAGCGAAAGAATGCCCACCGCCTCTTTGCTTGTTGAAATATAATGGGCACGGCGCTCGCGCATGTTTGCCCACCCTACGGCACTGCACGCTCGTCTACGGCGCAACCAATGATCGGCTTTCGCGCTCCCATCGCCAGAGCCGTTCGTTGGTGAGTTCAGTGCCGCCCCACCAGCGCTTGATCGGGTTGTGCCGGCGGAAATCCTCGCGGCCTGCCAGAACGGCCTTGCCAAATTCGGTCAGCGACAGCCGGCTCCGGCGAAACGCGGCGTTGCGGCCTCTTTCATTGTACTTATCGAGTGTCGCCAGCTTGCTGTCCAGACCCGCAACCGCGGGCGTCGGTCCGAATGCGAGTCCTTCGAGCAGCGTGCCCAACTCCCACGGATCGAACACGCGTACCCCAAGCATGCCCGGCCGAAACAGCTCATCGGTGCGATTGTGTCCCGTTGCGATCAGTTCGAGAAGCCGCGTCTCGGTCATCCCCAGTCCCGTCGCCGGCGATGGCAGTTCTGAGAGCAGGCCTTCCACGGCCGGCTTCAGGAAAGTCAGCTTGCCGAGCGGCCTGTCGAGCAGCGCGGCCCAAAGCTCGGGGGTCGGCGCGCGGTAGGCCTCCCAGGCCATGCTGGCGATTCCAAAATCACTTTCTGCGATATCGAACTGCCGCACCTCACGATGACGAAGCTCTGCGGGATCGGCTCCGCGCAGATCGAAATCGACACATCGCAATCTCAGACTCTCTGTGACGGACGGCTCGGAACGCAGGTAATCGAGGATCCAGATCAACTGCAATTGACTGTTGGGTTCAGGGTCGAACCACAGTTCGATGAGATCGACCCCGTAAGTCTCGCAGACCCAGAGCAGCGGCCCTGCCCGATCCTGGCGCCTGATAACGGGCGATAGACGGACGCAATCTGACCAGTGCATCTGATCGTAAAACTTGTCCCAGCGGCTGCCGAGATAGTTGTTGAGGTGGTCAGGCGACGGAAGTGGCCCCGAAACGAAGCGATAGATGAACGGGACGACCATGTCCGCGCGATCGGCATGGGTGAGACCGACGCCGGACGAACTCGTCAGGATCATACGCTTCATCGTCGACGCCAACCCCACGCCAAACGAAACGGGCACTGACGACGTCGGCAACTCAACGTCATCAGCGCCCGCTCCTCGCGAAAACTCTATTCCAAGGCCTACTCGTCCGCCGGCTCCTCGCCGTCGGCGTCGCTCTCGGGCGTGCCGGCCAGGATCTGCTCGGAGATCAGGCCCGAGTTCTGGCGGATCGAGGTCTCGATCTTGGCGGTGATATCAGGGTTGGCCTTCAAGAACGCTTTCGAGTTCTCGCGGCCCTGGCCGAGGCGCTGGCTGTCATAGGAGAACCAGGCGCCGGACTTCTCGACGATGCCGGCCTTGACGCCGAGATCGAGAATCTCGCCCATCTTGGAGACGCCCTCGCCGTACATGATGTCGAACTCGACCTGCTTGAAGGGCGGCGCCAGCTTGTTCTTCACCACCTTCACGCGCGTGGTGTTGCCGACCACTTCGTCGCGCTCCTTGATCGCGCCGATGCGGCGGATGTCGAGGCGGACGGAGGCGTAGAACTTCAGCGCGTTGCCACCGGTCGTGGTCTCGGGCGAGCCGTACATCACACCGATCTTCATGCGGATCTGGTTGATGAAGATCACCATGGTGTTGGACTTGTTGATGGAGGCCGTGAGCTTGCGCAGCGCCTGGCTCATCAGGCGCGCCTGCAGACCCGGGAGCGCATCGCCCATTTCGCCCTCGAGCTCGGCCTTCGGCACCAGCGCGGCAACCGAATCGACCACCAGCACGTCCACCGCACCCGAGCGCACCAGCGTGTCGCAGATCTCCAGTGCCTGCTCGCCGGTGTCCGGCTGCGAGATCAGGAGCTCGTCGATGTTGACGCCGAGCTTGCGGGCATAGACCGGGTCGAGCGCGTGCTCGGCGTCGATGAAGGCGCAGATGCCGCCCTTCTTCTGCGCTTCCGCCACCGTATGAAGCGCCAGCGTCGTCTTGCCCGAGGACTCCGGCCCGTAGATCTCGACGATGCGCCCCTTGGGCAGGCCGCCGATGCCGAGCGCGATATCGAGGCCGAGCGAACCGGAGGACACCGCCTCGATGTCCATGGAGCGGTCGCTCTTGCCGAGCTTCATCACCGATCCCTTGCCGAACTGGCGCTCGATCTGAGAGAGCGCGGCAGCGAGGGCTTTACTCTTGTCCATGGAAGATCCTTCGACGATACGCAGGGCAGTGGCGGACATTGGGTCGTGCTCCTTATGGCGAGGATTCGGGTGCGGGACAAACGGTGAGGCAGCGGGTCGTCGATAAAAACAATGTACCCCATCTGTTCTTTGTTCGCAATATGTTCTTTGAGTTTTTCGGGCACTGGCCTGTTTCCGAGCGCGGTGGCCTAAGTTGATTTTCGCAGTGGCCTAATTTGTTCTGTGCGCGCCAGTTTGGGGGGACGCGGGCGCCTCTTGATCTAGGTCAACTTGGCCAGCTACCGGGCGCAGTATCCTAGGGAACCAACAGGAGGGCGCCCATGAAACTCAACATCGCGTTGATATCTTTGGGCGTGGCTGGGATCATTGGTCCCGCCATCGCTCAGGAGAAGGCTCCCAAGACCCTTCAAGAGCAGCGTCGCCCCGGAGTGACCTACGAGGACTGCGTCGAGCGATGCAACAAATGCGGCAGCGGGAAAAACCCTGACTGCGTCAAGAACTTCTGCACCGGCTATGAACACCGCAAGCCCGGAGTGAAACCGCTGCCGGTCACCTGCATGGATTACGGCGGGTGAAGTAAGGCCGCCTCAGTTGGCGGCCTCTTTCATTTCATTACGTCTTCGCGCGGCGGAAGCCCCCGAGACTCCCGGAATTCAGCATCCCCGGGCGGCGGAGGGACGACGGGGCCACCTTGGGGACGTTTGTCGTCCTTCTTTTCGTCGTCCTTCACCTTGAAGCTGCGGTTCGGATACCATTCCCTAAGGCCCCAAGTCCCGCGCCCCACTCTCACCACATCACCGACCTCTGCCATACGCCGTGTCAGCACGGAACCAATGGTATTGGCAGGCTCTTTCGAGTTGGACTTGGCCGATCCGATCAAGAGGAAGTAGCGCCAGCTGCGTTCCGGTTGATCTAGCTCAAAGGGCGTCCACCTCCGCCAGCAGACCATCGGTCCGTGCCCGACCCCAACAAGGACATCGAGAATAAGGAAGCCAAGCCGTCGCGCCTGGACGAGGTCCGCCGCGCCATCGAAGAGTACGCCGCCGACCTCCGGGAGGTCATCAGGAGGCTACGCCAGAAGATGAACTAGGGCCTTCTCAAGGGCGAAGGCGATGTCCGTTCACCACCATGCGGAGGGATGACGCTGAACCTTGGCACAGCTTGTGCAGACGTATCAGAACCGGGGAATTGCATTCCCACCCGGGGCTGGAAAGCCGCCGCCTGCGATCATTTAAGCAGGCGGCGTTTTTGCTCCAAGGCGGCGCTCCGGGGCTGGCAAGAGCGCCCACAAGTGCATGAAACCAAGCACAGATCGCCTCGGACCGCATTAGTCTATGTGAAAAAAAGATCCAATTTGCTTTTGCGGGGCTGTCGTAGTCGGGACACCTGGACCGGGGTGCTGTCCGTATGTGACCCGGGTGTCCCAGATTGGTTTCTGGAATGGCTCATTCGATGGGACGGCCTATGGCACGCCGAGGAGCATTCCCGGATCGTCGGCTCGCTGCCGAAACGCGAACGCCGCGACGCGTGGATCCTTCGCGCTGGATCTGTCTCTTCGCCGCTTCGCTCACTTTGCCGCAACCCGGCTTTACAGGCCCGGAACGCGCCTGGGTGCCACGGTCGTTCGTCGCTCGACCTGCGCTTTGGCATCCAGCACCTTGTCGCCCGCTCGCGCGGCCCGCGGCACGCTGTTCTGGTTCGAAAGGCTGGAGCCCCTGCCAGTATCAACGCTGTTTCCCTGAGCCTGTGCTGCCGGCGGGGCGTTCGTTCGGGTCGACGCGGACGCAGCGGCCTTCTGATCCTCGTTGCTCGTGCCGGACCCAATCGCGCCAATCGGCAGACCATTCGGAGCACGGCCAGCTCCGGCATTTCTGGCGGCCTGGGCTGCGGACCGCGACTTCGCCGGCGTGGCGGGCTGAACGTTCGGATTCGCCGGCTCGGCGCCGGCGCCGAGATTTCCGCTGGCGCCGGTATCCTTCGTCCCCATTCCCGAGGGCGCTGCCGCGCCGGCGTTGCCTGCGCCCGTCCCCATTCCAGAAGGGGCCGATGCGCCGGCGCTGCCGCTGCTTGCCCCCGTCCCCGTGCCTGCTCCCGCGGAGCCGGCATTCGCGCCGCTTGCCTGCGCCAGGAGCAGCAGAGAGGAGGTCGCGACGATCGCGGCGATGATCAAAGGGGTGGCATGGGACATCTGACAATCCTCCTTGGCCAGACCGTTAACCATGATGGGGGAGCGGGGTTCCGACGTGAATTCGAAATTGGCGAAGCTTAATGTCCGTCGGATCTGCTTGAAAGAAGGCTCTGCATTCAAGATCGCGCTGGTCCTGTTCGTCCTTACCGGTTCGGTATCGGTGCAGGCGGCTTCTGCGTCCGGACTTTCCGGATTCCCGCTGCGCGTTCTTTGCCAAAGCTGACGCGGATCAAAGACGCGCGGGCTGCGCGCCGTCAGAATTCCGTAATCTTGCGGGACTGAACCTTTTCGTGGCCTGCGGCCTTCTGTGCGGATGGGCCGGCAAATCTTGGGACCTCTGTCATGGCGGAAGACACGCAGCACGACGTCAACAGGCGCAATCTCCTGCTGGAGGCAGCGCGGGAGGAGATGGTCAAGTTCGAGCGCAGGGAAAACGAATTCCGCAGAAAGGACCGCGAAGAGCGCGCGGCCGAGCTCCATTTGCCCCTAGGCGAGATCCAGGTCCACTGAGGCTCGCCGGCGGGCGTTGGATCCGAGCGGTCTGGAACGAGCCTCGCAGGCCCTGACGTTCAGGGGCATGGCGGCTGAACAAGGTTCACGCGCGCTCAAGGTATCTAAATACCCTGATTAACTCATTGATCGCGTATGGGAATCCTGCAGCCGCCTACTGTGCATGGGGTTGTTTTTCAATTTTTTGCGGCGGCGCCTTCGCCATCCCGCATTGGGGCGGTTCGGCTTGGTCTCGTCTTACGGCACGCCGTGCCCGCCCCTACAGCAGCGCCAGCAGCACGACGCCGATCACCAGCACGATGAAGCCAGCCGCCGTCGCGGCGGCGAATGACCGCTCTACCTTATCCATGATGCCACCCCGTTGCCGCCGCGCCACGTTTCCCCCATGGCTGCGCCGAACGATGGAATCTTGCCGACCGATGTGTCGCCAGTTGTGCGACCGGATGTCGAAATTGGGACGGGCGCGAGGCCAGTCTGCGGCCTCGCTCGCGACTTTTCCGGACACCGTCAGGCGCGTGTAAGCGGGATCGCCTAGTCTCGCGAGGCCCGGTGGACCAACATCGGGTCTCCATACCCAGCCGACGACCCCGCTCCTTGCGAGCGGGGTTTTCTGTTTGGGGCATGGACAAAGGCACCATGGACGAAGCGCGACGCCCGCCCGGAATCCGATCTTGCCGTGTCAGGCTGCCGTAAGCGGAGCGGGTTAGTGTCATCTGGCTATGGTGTTGCAGCCCAGCACCTCAGCCTCCAATAACTTCCTGCCCCGCCTGGCTCTCCCCGGGCGGGGTTTTTTTATGCTTGCCGGCCGGTTCGCAGCTCTCCTTCCTCGCGCGTCAGCCGCAGCGAAACGGCGCGGATCGCAGGCGCCGCGAGCAGCACGACCGGCAGCATCGCGGCCCATGCGATCAGCCACGACATCACCCAGTGCCCGAGGAACACCATCGCACTGGCGGCGGGAAGGCTGGCGATGCCCGCCGCGATCAGCGAGGTCAGTCCGGACTGGAGCACGCCAAAGACGACATGCGCATAGCGGCGGGGGATGCGGAGCATGAGAGGTCCATGGTTGCCGTCACCGAGCCAAGCAAGGCATATGCCGCCGCCGGCGACGGTACTCCGTGGTTCTCCGACCATGAACAGAGTTCCAGCTGTGCGCGCTCAAAGCGGATGGTCTGGCGCCCGCTCCGCCGGGCTCGATTTTGCGAAACCGATCTCGATTGTTTCGGCGCGTGCACGCTTTCGAGATTTCCGTGAATGGCCCGGGGTTTACCCTGCAAATTTCGCTTGGTCGGGGAATATCGTGACGTCCAACATGTTGCAGTCATGGAAGGTGAATCGTGGGAGATGACCATGAATCACAGGGGCGTCGAGTTCACCGTCGCCAAGACGGCCAATCCCCGCATCTGGCAATGGGAGTTCCGCATCGGCGAGCAGATCAAGACCGGCAGGACCGAGACCAAGATCGACTTGTTGGCGATCCGGCGGGTGCAGCTGCGCATCGATCGGGAACTGAAAGCGATGGAGCGCGAGCGAGACGGCCCAAACCGGCCGGGCTGAGTGAGATCAGCGGCGGCGGGGCGCCACAAGGCGATCCCGTAGCCGCCCGGAATTGATCTGGTCGGGGTTTGGGATTGCACTGCGCGCCCATGGCCTTGGGGGTGGGGCCATCACGCGCGATCGGTGCCAGCCATGCCGCTCTATTTCTTTCGAATCCGCAACGGCCGCTATTCCGGCTGCGCGGACCAGGCGTCGGAATTTGCCGATCGCGATGCGGCCTGGAAGGAGATGACCAGCGTCTGCGCCGACATGGCCGCCGGCATCGCGCGCAAGCTCCAGGAAAATTCCGAGTGGCACATGGAGCTCCTGGACGAGGCCAAGGAGCCGGTGTTCCGGATCCGCATCGTCGCGGAGACGCTCGAATAGGGCCGCAGCCTTAATCCGCGCTGGGCAGCCGCCGCATGGTGAATTCGATGTCGCCGCCGGGCAGTTCGCGCCAGGTCTCGACCGCGCTCATGTAACCCGCCTTGGGGTAGCGGGCGAAGAAGGCCTCTGCCCTCGCCCGCGCCGCTGCGCGCGGCAGCGTGAAGGTCTCGCGCAGATAGCCGTCGGCGATCGCATGATCCGGCTTGCCGCCCGCCTTGCGCCGGCGCGCCATCCGCTCGGCGAGATCCCGCGGACGATCGGCCATGTCACGCCTCCTCTACGCAAATACGCTCCGGCCAAATGTAGGGAGCGGATCGGATGAAGAGGAGTCCCGCTGGGAGGCGCTATTGCGCCCCCGTCGCGATCAGTTGGCTGACGTGCCGGATTTCTTCTTCGGCGCGCTGGTCGCAGCCGAAGCCTTGGGCGCTGCCGCCTGCTTGGGCGGATCGGAGCGCATGCCGCCCCAGGGATCGTTGGACGCCTTGGAGTCCGGAATCTTCTTCAGCGTTTCCTTGTAGGCCTTGTCGCGCTCGGCCTCGGCGGCCTTCTCCTCGGGGGTCTTGCTAGGGGCGTCCTGCAGCAAATTGAGATTGGGCATTTGCGCATAGGCCGGTCCCGCCAGCACGGCCAGCACCGCGGCCAAACGGAAAAGCTTCATCATCCACTCCTTGAATCATCCATGAAGCGCGGATCGCCCGCGCCTTGTCGCGCTTGTCGCGGCGAAGCGCAACCTCAGGGGTCGCGTGGCCGCTAGAGCCGGTCCGATCTGCACGATTTCGGCGCATGCAGCCAGTCGTCCCAGATCGAGCCGCATCTGGTTTACCCGTTCAGCACAAGGCCGAGCGCGGCCAGACAAAAAACCAGGACACATCGACGCAACATAACCCACCCGCACCCAAGCGAATCATCATATCGGGCGAAGTCGGGCATTTTCAAGCCGATGGGGCCGGCGCCGGACCGGGTGACTTTGCCCCGCCGATCCGCGCAGAATGAGAAACATCCGGCAACAATGGAGGGAACGACAGCAATGCCAACGCAGCCAGACGCCGAGTTCGGCATCACCGACGCCAGGCGCATTCTCGGCGAGGTCTTTGCGCCCTGGGTCCAGGATCTCGGCCTTTCCGTCGAGCGCATCGAGCACACGCAGCCTGCGGACGCGCCGGACTGGCAGCCGGGCGCGCTCTTGCGGATGCCGTTTTCGGAGCGGTTGTGCCGGAACGGCGGCATCGTCTGCGGCCAGGCGCTGATGGCCCTCGCCGACACCGCGATGGTGATCGCCATCCTCGCCGCCAATCGCGGCTATCGTCCGATGACCACGGTCGACCAGACCACGCACTTCATGCGCGCGGCCACTTCCTCGGACGTGCTGGCGGACGCCCGCGTGGTGCGGCTCGGGCGCACCATGAGCTTTGGCCGCGTCACGCTGCTCTCGGCCTCCGACAACAAGCCGGTCGCGATGGTGTCGAGCGCGTTCGCGATGCTGCCGGGGTAAAACCCGAAACGAAGAGAGCCGCGGGAGCGCAAAGCGCACCGCGGCCCTTCCATCAGCTTCACATCATCACGTTCGCTTCGAAGCAACAGGCCGAAGCGCGATCGCATCCGCGCTTTCGGCCGGCACAATTCAAACGTTACTTGCCGAGCACCTCGTCGGCCGCGGTGACGATGCTGGCAGTCGGATTCTTTCCGCAATAGGCACCGAACTTCTTGGCGTTCTCGATGAACACGTCGGTGTCGATGATCGCGTTGTCCTCGTCGCCCTTGTACCAGCCGTCCATCCAGGTCAGCACCACCTGGATGTTGTCTTCGCCGCTCTCGAGGAACTGCTTGCAGCTCATCGTCGAGAGGTCCCACTTGACGGCGTGGGCGGGCATCGATGACAGCGAGAGCGCTGCGGCGAACAGAATCGAAAGCGTGGTCTTCATCAATATCTCCATCGGCGTGCAACGCCATAAAGGAAAGGCTTGTGGGGAAAGTCGGCGGAGAGACTCTCCGCATCAACGTCGTAAACGAAGTATGAAGCGCTGTGCAAGTAGCGCCAGTATTGAGTTTGGTTCTACGTAATTTCTATGCGCTATTTCACAATCGTGGTTATGGATTAACGGGCATGATCGAGAAGCGTACGACGCAGCGGCACCGCGTTTTCAAGGGTGGAGCGATCACCTTCGAAGGCAGCGACATCGCCTGCACGGTGCGAAACATGTCGGCGGGCGGCGCGGCGATCGACCTCGAAGGTGCCGTCACATTGCCGCAAGCGTTCACACTCTCGATCGCGTGCGACAAATTCGTGCGGAATTGCCGCCCCGTTTGGCGCAACGACCGCCGCGTCGGCCTCGCTTTCGTGCAATAATGCATGCGATGTGAACGATGGTTCGCATCGCATCCACAACACGATTATGATTGCATGATACGACGACGACGGCGACGCCACCGCAGGCTTGCGATCACGAGCACGACGATCGCGAGCGCGATCACCGATGACGCCGCAACAAATCGTCCGCCCGGACGATCGATGCTGCGCGACCACAATGTCGGCGCCTCGCCCGGCCGCGCCAGGCGAAACGCAACGACGCTGTCGCCGATCGAAGTGCCTGCCTCGGAGTGGCCGCCGGCGCCGATCGCGACATATTGCTCGCCCTTCCAGAGATAGGTCATGGGATTGGCGACGCCGGGCACCGGCAGCCGTCCCTGCCATAGCTCCCTGCCGCTGCGCGCATCGAAGGCCCGCAGATAGGCGTCCATCGCGCCGGTGAAGACGAGGCCGCTCGCGGTGACCGCGAGCCCGTTGACGAGCGGCGCGCCCCAGGGCAGCGGCGCGCCAAACGGCGCAAGGTCCTCGGTGGTGCCGACCGTCGAACGCCAGAGGATTTTGCCGGCCTTCAGATCGACCGCGACCATCTCGCCCCAGGGCGGCTTGTTGCAGAGCAGACCGAGCGGCGACATCACGACTGCACGCGACATCGCAAACGGCGCGCCACGCTGCTGGCCGAAATCATGACCCGGCGGCGGATTGAATCCGACGGCTTCCGCGCGCGGGATCAGCTTGATGCGATGAACGGCGCGGCTGGTGTTCGCATAGAGGATCTGGCTGACCGGATCGAAGGCCGCGCTGCCCCAGTTCACGCCGCCGCCGGTGAACGGAAACACCAGCGTGCCCTGCACCGAAGGCGGCGTGAACAGACCTTCGTTGCGCGCTTCTGAAAACTGGCGTTCGCATGAAGAGCCGCCCAATCCCGGCAACAGCGAGAGCGCATCATCGGTCGAGATCGCCTGCGAGGTCAGCGGCGGCACATGCGTCGGGAATGGCTGCGTCGGTGACAGCGCTTCCCCCTCCGCGCCGTTTTGCGGCACCGCGCGCTCCTCGACCGGCCATACCGGCTTGCCGGTGTCGCGATCGAGCACGAAGACAAAGCCTTGCTTGGTTGGCTGGATCACAACATCGCGCTGATCTCCCCCGGTGTCGATGCGCGCGAGCGTCGGCTGCGCTGCCAGATCGTAGTCCCAGACGTCGTGATGCACGGTCTGGAACGCCCATGCGAGTTCGCCGGTTTCGATGTGCAGCGCGACCACCGAATTGGCGTGCTCGTTGTTGCCTGGCCGCTTGCCGCCCCAGAAATCCGGCGAGGGCGACGACGTCGGCAGGAATACGAGCCCGCGCGCGTCATCGACCGACGTCGGCGCCCAGACATTGGCGTGACCGGCTTCGATGCCATCGCGCTTGAGCGGCTCGAAGGTCCAGCGCGGCTCGCCGCTACGCGCATCGAACGCGCGCACCACGCCGCTCGGCGCGTCGACGCGGCGATTGTCGCCGATCGCAGATCCGACCACGACGACACCGCGGCCGACCGCCGGCGGCGAGGTGATCTGGAATTCGCCGGGCCAGTCCAGAGCCATTCCGACATCGAGCCTGATCTCGCCGTCACGACCAAATCCGGCACAGGGGACGCCCGTCTTTGCATCGAGCGCGATCAGGCGGACATCGTTGGTGCCCATGAAGATGCGCGAGCGGCAGGCGGCTTCAGGCGGCGCCGTGTCGTCGACCCAATGGGTGACGCCGCGGCAGACATAGCGATTGGCGGGACGCTGGCTGGTCGCGATCTTCGGATCATGACGCCATCTCTGTGCGCCCGTGCCGGGATCGAGCGCGATGACCTCGTTGAAGGGGGAGCAGAAGATCAGGCTGTCTTCGACGAACAGCGGCGTCGCCTGGAATTTGGTTCGCCGCATCAGCTCGGGCGAGCGTGCCGTGAGATCGCCGGTGCGATATTCGAAGGCGCGGACGAGCTGGCCAACATTGCCGGGCGAGATCTGTCGCAAGGACGAGAAGCGCGAGCCGCCGGGATCGCCGCCCCAGCTCTCCCAGGCGAGGCATGGCGGCACTGCAAACCACAGGAGCGTAACGAAGGCGGCCGCAACGCGCAGGTTGGTCCGCAACGCCCGCCTCGTCCTATTTCGACTTCTTGGCGGGCTCGCTCGGCCGGGCCCCGCCCCACGGATCGTACTTGTCCTTGGGCTCGGGAATACGCTCGAGCGCGGCCTTATAGGCCTTTTCGTCGATCTTGGGCTTGTTGTCGGGCTTGGCATCATTGCCATGCCGCTTGCTGCCGGCGCCCATCTGCGCCTCGGCCGATCCTGCCGCAAGTGCCAGCACTGCGGCCGCGATGACCAACATCCTCATCGGTGCAATCCCCCCTCTTCTGGGTACAAACTAGCCTGCAATTCCGTAATAGCAAATGCTGGAGGTTCCAAGGCTTCAGCAAAACTTGATCGCGCCGGACTTCGCGGGATCGCATTCGTGCCTATCTGTTGACCCGCGGGGGACCTTTCACGGATGTTACGGATCATTGCTCTTGCGGCGGTGCTCGCCGGCGCACTAGCACTCGGTGCCTGCGGCTTTGCCGACAGCCGCGCGCCGGTGCCCGAGTTCATGCGCATGAAGGAAGCCGAAGAGGCGCCGCCCGAGCCCGTACCCGACGTCAAGCGCGTGGTGCGCGAGCAGATCGACGTCGTCTTCCTCAACACGTCCTATCCGCGCGAGGTGCACGTCGCCCGGCCTCATCGTGAGGTGCGAGGGCCGGGCTGGACGGCCTGCGTCCGCGCCCAGCTCACCTCCGCGACCGGGACGCCGCTGGGCGCCCAGACCTACATCGTGACCATTGCAGGTGGAAAGGTCGTCGACCGCCGCCGCGCGGAAGCCGACGACATCTGCGGAACCGAGACATACGAACCGATCTAGGAACCCGGGCTCGACGACCACCAAGTTCCGGGAAAAACCAGCATCGCGCCCGGAACGATCATCGCCTCCCTTTCTTGTTACCGCCGAGGGCAGTTTCGAGGAGGACATGATGAGGACATTCACGATTGCGCTGTTGGCAGGCGTCGGCGCGCTGGCCGCAGCAACCGGCGCCAAGGCTGCCGATATCTATACGACCAGCGAATACACGAACCCTGAGCTCATCCAGCAAGTGCGGCTCGTCTGCGACGACGCCGGCAACTGCTATCGCAGCCGTAGCGGCGCGCGCGTGATCGTGCGCGACTCCTATGCGACCATGCCGCGCGATCGCTATTATGAGCGTCGGACGTATCGTCGCGACTGGGATGACGGCCCGCGCGCCGGCGTCGGCATCCGCGCGCCTGGCGTCAGTGTGGGCGTCGGTGTCGACGACCGCTGGTAATTGACCGACCGCTGGTAATTGGCGAAGTCGATGGGCGGGACCGGACGAGACAACTCGCCCGGTCCCGTCTCTGTTACGTTTCGAGCGGATCGGCCGGCGTGACGACGCGCCTTGCCGTGGGCACGTGCGTGACGAACCGCGCAGCCACCATGCCCACAAACATCGCCACGACGTAAATGAAGGCGGAACGCGAACCAAATCCGAGCGCTGTCAGTGCCGGCCCCGGACAGAAGCCCACGAGTCCCCAGCCGATGCCGAAGATCGCCGGACCAACGACAATTCTTGGATCGATGTCTGCTCGCGTGGGAACGTAGAAGCGCTCGGCGAAGAACGGGCGTGCGAGCTTCAAGACGCGGCTGAAGCCGAGGAAGGTGACCGCGACCGCGCCAGCCATCACGAAAGCAAGGCTGGCGTCCCACGTGCCTTTCGCGATGCCGCCGACATCGAGGAAATTCAGAACCTTTGCCGGATTCGACATGCCGGAAACGATGAGGCCGAGGCCGAAGATCAGGCCAATGATGAATTGGACGAAGATTGCCATCGCGATCAGCTCCAGTGCCGCATCAAGAAGACAGTCACCATCGCCGTCACCATGAAGGTGATGGTCGCCACCAACGAACGCATCGAGAGCCGCGACAGCCCGCAGACGCCATGGCCGGACGTGCAGCCGCTGCCCCACACCGCGCCGAAACCGGTGAGCAATCCACCGACGATCAAAACGGCCGCCCCAGCCAAAATCGTCTGCTCCGGCAAGCTTCCGGTGACGAGCCGGACCAGCACGGGCGCGGCGACGAGGCCAGCGACGAAGGCGAAGCGGCCGGCGAATTCGCGGTCCTCATAGGGCGGAAACAGCCGCGCCGCGATACCGCTGACGCCGGCGATCCGTCCCGTCGCCCACATCAGCAGCACGGCGGACAGCCCGATCAGCGCTCCGCCCAGGAGCGATGCCAATGGCGTGAAAGGCGTCGCGATCATCGTGATCCTCCAGGTCCAGAGCAATCCCTGTGCTTCCATCGATACGACCGGCGATCGGGCGCACGGATGCTCAACGAGACGTTAACACTACCACTCGAATTGACGCGGCGTCCCAACGGTATTTTCCAATCTTTACGCTAAGCATGGCCGCGTAACACGGGCTGGGACGACGGGACGTGATGAACATCGCGCAGCAGGCAGCGATCAATCCGGCATCGGCAAGGGATGCCGCGGCCGGGCGCGCCCGCGTTCCGCTCACCGCCGTCGACCCCGGTCAATGGCGTGCGCTTGCGCAACGCGCGATCGAACCGAACGGCTATTACCTGCCCGGCTGGGAGCTCGCCGTCAGCGCAACGGCCCGCGGCCGCACGGACGCCTCGGCGTTGACTGCGTTCGACGGGCTTTCGGCGCACCTGATCGGGCTGATGCCGGTGATTTCGCTCTCGCGGGCCTTGAAAATTCCCCTGCCCGCACTGGTAAGCGCCCATCCCTATGGCACGCTGTGCAGTCCGCTGCTCGACCGCGGCACTCCGGTCGAGGCCGCCACGCGTCTGTTGCAGCAGGCGCGCGCGGCCGGCGCGCATGCGCTCGTGCTGACCGACGTCGCGCTCGAGGGCGCTGCGATGACTGTTCTCAATCAGGTGCTCGATCGCGACGGCCTGAGGCCACGCGTGCTCAGCTCCTACGTCCGCGCCAGCCTCGATGCGACGCAGGACGGCGATGCGCTGCTGCGCGAGGCGCTCGGCGCCAGGAAGCTCAAGGAGCTGCGTCGCCAGCGCCATCGCCTCGAAGAAAACGGTCCTGTCACGTTTGGAGTCGCGCGAGGGCGCGACGAGATCGGGCCGGCGCTCGAAACGTTCCTGCAGCTCGAGGCCAGCGGCTGGAAAGGCAAGCGCGGCACCGCGCTGGTCCAGCATGCGGGCGATGCCACCTTCATCCGCCGCGCCGTGCCGGCGCTGGCGGAAACTGCGCAGTGCGAGATCATCAGCTTGCGCGCCGGCGCGACAGCGGTCGCCGCCGGCATCGTGCTGCGTCACCAGGATCGCGCCTTCTTCTTCAAGCTCGGCATCGACGAGCGCTTTGCGAAATATTCGCCGGGCGTGCAGCTCACGCTCGACCTCACCCGCCATCTCTGCGCCGACCCGGCCATTGCCAGCGCGGATTCGACCGCAAGCGCCGATCACCCCATGATCAATCCGATCTGGCGCGGACGTCTTGCAATCGGTGACGTGCTGCTCCCGCTGCGGCGGAACGATCCGGTGGTCACGCTCATCCACGGGGCGCTCGCGGCGCACGGTGCCGCCTACGCGGCGGCGCGCCGCGCCGTTCGCTTGCTTCGCAATTAAGCCAGTTTACTCCGCCGCCTGCGCGTTGATCTCCTCCGAGACCTGGCGGATGGCGCGGGCGAGCAGGTTCGGGTCCTGCGCGCCGGAGACGGCGTATTTCTGCGCGAAGACGTAGGTCGGCACGCCGGAGATGCCTTTCTCGGCGGCCTCCTGCGCATCGGCCGATACGCGTGCGACGTCCTCGTCGGTGGCAAGGCGCTTGCGCACGTCGGCGGCGTCGAGGCCGATATCGGCGGCCGCCTGCACCAGCACGTTGACGTCGGTGAGATCGCCGCCGTCACGGAAATAGAGCTCCATCAGGCGCTGCTTCATCTCGGGCGCCTTGCCGATCGCCTCGGCCCACAGGATCAGGCGATGGCAGTCGGTCGTGTTGGGCTGACGCGCGACCAGCTCGGGCTTGTAGATCAGCCCCTCCTCGCTTGCCGCCGCGACAACGCGGCCGGCAATGCCCTTATAGGCTTCGACCGAGCCGAATTTCTGGGTGAGATAGGCCTCGCGGCTGATTCCCTCGCGCGGCACCCAGGGATTGAGGAAGAAGGGCCGGAAATTGAGCTTGACCGGAACGTCCGGCACGAGCGCCAGCGCGCTCTCGATGCGGTGCTTGCCGATATAGCACCACGGGCACACCACGTCGGAGACGACGTCGATCTGGAGCGGTTTCAGCGTGCTCATGGCGGCGCCTCCTTCGGGCAATCTATGGGTCTGCCGGAAGATAAGCCGAACCGGAGGCCGCGCAAGCCGCCCGCCCCGCATGGCTCACGACTTCACCTCTGCGGTTATTGTGAGGGGCCGGCCCCGCACGGATACTCACGGCCACGATCGAACCAGCGGGAGACTGCAATGACAGCCATTTTCAAGCCGGAAGGTCATCATTTCCGGGCGACGGAGCATGCCGGCGGTCCGTGGTCGCCGGACATGTTGCAGGGAAGCGCCACCACCGCGCTGATGGCGCGCGAGGTCGAACGGCTCGCGACCGAATCGGGCTTTGCGGTGCGGCGGCTGACCTTCGACCTCTGGCGGCCGGCGGGCCTGCGCACCTTCGGGACCGCGACGGAATGGCTGCGCGACGGCCGCAAGGCCAAGACCGTGCAGGTGCGGCTGATGGACGGCGAGACGGAAATTGGCCGGTGCACGGCGCTGCTGACGGCGCAGGGCGGAGAATCGCCGGCCGATCCCTTCGCCAGGCCCGCGACGCCCGACAAGACGCCCGAAGCAGGCAGCCCGCCGCCGGCCTTCGCGCAGAAATGGAGCCGCTATTTCCAGAACGTGTCGGTGCGGCTGATCGAGGGCGCGCTGGAAAAGCCGGGTCCCGCGGCCGCCTGGATGCGGCTCGACGCCGCGCTGGTCGACGGCGAGCTGAACACGCCGATGCTCCAGGCCGTGCAGGCTGCGGACTTTTCCAGCGGCGTCGCGCAGATCGTCGACATGCGCAGCTGGACCTTCATCAATCCCGAGATCAGCCTCTATTTCTTCCGTCCGCCCGAGGGCGAATGGATTTTAATCCGCGCCGCCACGCGCGTTGGGGCCAATGGCGCGGGCCTCACCACGGCAACGTTGAGCGACCACAAGGGTCCGTTCGCGGAGGTGATGCAGGCGATGACTTTCGAACGGCGCGAGGCCGTGCAGGCTCAGGCGTCCTGAGAGGCAAGCGCGATGAGCGTGGCTTCGGACGCCGCATCCGCCGGCATGAACATCTCGACGCGAAGCTCCTGGAGCGTCACGTCCTGTGGCGTGCCCAGCGTCAGAACCGCACCGATCAAACCGATGCCGACCTCGCCCCTGCGCAGGCGCACCTCGCAGAGCGGGCCCGGCACGGCGTTGTCCTCGAGCTGAGGCGCAGGCAGATCCGGCAAGCGCATCAGCTCGCGCCAGGTCGATTGTAGGGCGTCATCGAGCGGCGCGGCCATCGCTTCATGGCGCGCCCGCGACAACAGCGCCGCCGCGACGCCCGGCCAGTTCTCGACGAACGGCCTCAGTTCGTTCGGCGCAAGGAACATGCGCATATGGTTGAGCGGGCGCTGCATGCGCTCGGAGCCGAGCAGCATGGTCATCAGGCGTGTGGCGGCGCGATTGGCCTGCTTCACGTTCCAGCGCCGGTCGGTCACGATCGCAGGGAACGGCTCGTGCCGCCGCAGCAGAAGATCGATGGCGCGCCGCGCATCGGCAAGCTCAGGCGCGGCGAGATCGCGCTCGCCATATTGCCGTGCGAAGCCACCGGCCTCGAGCAGTGCGTTGCGGTCGCGCAGCGACAAATCGAGGGCGGAGGCGAGCTGGAGCAGGATGTCCCGGCTGGCCGCCGCCTTGCCGGTCTCGACATGGCTGAGGTGCTTGACCGAGATGCCGGCCTCGAACGCCAGTTCCGCCTGGCTCAACGCACGGCGCATGCGCCAGGCGCGCAGGAGATCGCCGACCGGATTGGCCGGCCGCAAGGACCGGGACGAGCGTGTGTCCATCCGCCGATTATGCGAGGCTCGCTGCGCGCTGTAAACGCCGCTAGGAAACGCCGGCCGCCATCTGCTTCAGCCGTTCCGCGGTGCGCTCGTCCGCCGGGAAGAAGGTCTCCAGCGCCAGCTCCGACAGGGTGATGTCGACGGGCGTGCCGAACACCATGGTGGTGGAGAAGAAGCTCAGGATCTCCCCTCCGTGGCGCAGCTTGAAGGGGATCGCGACATTGTCGCTCGACAGCGGCGCCGACCGCGCGGGGATTGGGTAGCTCTTGAGATCGGTATAGAGCTTGATCAGCTCGGGATCGGCCGTCGCCTCGCACTGCCGGTGCAGCCGCTCGAGCAGATGTCCGCACCATTCCGCAAGGTTGACCGTGCGCGGCGCGAGCGCCTCGGGATGGAAGGCGAGCCGCAGCACGTTGAAGGGCTGGCCGAGCAGATGGTGTGGGATGCCGTCGAGCAGCGGCGCCACCATGCGGTTGGCCGAGACCAGGTTCCAGTGCCGGTCCACTGCCAGCGCCGGATTGGGCTCATGCGCCCTGAGCACGAGGTCGATCGCCTGGCGAGCTGATTTCAACGCGGGGTCCTCCAGCGGGCGCTGCTGGAACGCCGGCGCATAGCCCGCGGCGACCAGCAGCACGTTGCGTTCACGCAAGGGCACGTCGAGACGTTCGGCGAGCCGGAGCACCATGTCGCGCGACGGCGCGGCGCGGCCGGTCTCGACGAAGCTGAGGTGCCGCGCCGAGATCTCCGCCTCGCCGGCGAGATCGAGCTGGCTCATGCGACGGCGCTGCCGCCATTCGCGCAAATGGTCGCCGATATGGACCGGCTGGCTGCGTTCGGTGCGTGCCGTGGATGCATGTGCGTTCATGATCCAGCGTTTAGCACGCGGATCTCGGCCGTTCCATTACCCGCGAGGTAATGGATGTCGGCACTCAAGCGGCTGAAAGTCCCTGGGCTATCGCGCGGCCTTCAATCGACAGGGGCACGCCGCGTATGCCAATCCGTCGCGGATTGAAAGGCATGTCCGGCGCGCGCGAGCAGGCCTTCGGACAGATGCGGGCCGACGAGCTGCATGCTGAGCGGCAACCGGTCCGACGCCATGCCATTGGGCAGCGTGATGGTCGGACTGCCCGAGAAATCGAACACCGCCGTGAAGCGCAGGATGCTGAGCAGCACATTTGGATCGGCGCCGTACTCTCCCATTTTGGTCAGCGTCGGGATCGGCACCGGCATGGTCGGAATCAGCAGCAGATCGATATCGTCGAACAGCGCGGCAAGGTTGCCGCAGAACTTCAGCCGCTCATGATGGATCGCCGCGATGTCGACGCCGCTCATCGACCTGCCCTGCTCGATCAGTTGCGCCAGATCGGGACCGTATTCCGATTTGCGCGACGGATAGGTTTCGAGATGCGCCTCGGCGGTCTCGACCGAGCACATCGGAATCCACATGCTGACCAGTTTTTCGAAGGCCGGAAACTTGACCTCGCGGATGTCGGCACCGAGCGCCGCAAGCGTCCGCTCGGCCTCCAGCAAGGCCGCGACCACCTGAGGATCGATGCCGTCCTGGGTATAGCTGCGATCCACGCCGATCCTGAGCCCACGAATGCCCTTGTCGATCCCGGCCAGATAGTCCGGCACCGGCGCCTGCAAGGCGGTCGGATCGTTGACATCAGCGCCTGCGATGACACCGAGCATCGCGGCCGCATCGGCCGCACTCCGGCACATCGGCCCGACGTGATCGAGCGAGTCCGCCAGCGGAAAGATGCCGTGACGGCTGACGCGTCCCCAGGTCGGCTTGATCCCGGTCAGCCCGCACGTCGCGGAGGGAAACCGGATCGAACCGCCCGTGTCGCTGCCGATCGAGCCGAAGCAGAGCCCGGCCGAGGTCGCAACGCCCGATCCGCTCGACGACGAGCCGACCCAATAGTCGACGCCCCAGGGATTGAGCGGCGCCTGGTCGTCGGGATGGTGGCTGGTATAGGCGCCCTCGGTCATCTTCAGCTTGCCGAGCGTGACGGCGCCGGCGAGCTCGAGCCGGTCCACGATCGTCGCATTGAAGGACGGGACGAACCTGGCGTGGATCGTGGTGCCGCCCGCGGTCGGCGCGAAGCTGGTGTAGCAGAGATCCTTCAGCCCGATCGGCACGCCGTGCAACGGCCCGCGCCAGATGCCTCTGGCAAGCTCGGCATCACAGCGCTTTGCCTGCGCCATGGCGCGTTCGGCCAGCACGAGCGCATAGCCGTGAAACTTGCCGTCGAGCTTCGCGATCCGGTCCAGCATCGCCTCGGTCACCTTCGAGGGCAGCAGCTCGCCGCGGCGGAACAGTTCGGAGAGTTCGAGGATCGACTTGTAGTGAATTGGATCTGCTGACATCTGACAGCCCTGCTGTTGTCGAAAGACGGCTTCGCCCACCGGCGCCGCAGACACGGCGCGGTCTCGTGATGACGTTGCGCTCAGGACGCGCCTAGAACTGCACCCCGCGCGTGAGGGCGCCATCGATCACGAGGTTGGTCCCCGTGATGAAGCTCGCCGCCCTGCTGGCAAGGAACACGGCGCCATTCGCCATTTCCTGCGGCGTGCCCATGCGGCCGGTCGGGTTGAGCGCCAGCGCAGTCTTGTACAGCTCGGGATTGCCATCCTTGATCATGTTCCAGACGCCGCCCTCGAAATAGGTATTGCCCGGCGACACCGAGTTGGCGCGGATGCCCTTGCCGGCAAGCTGGAAGGCGAGCCCCTGCGTGTAGTGAATGATCGCGGCCTTGAACGTGCCATAGGGACCGCTGGCGAAATCCACCTCGCGTCCCGACACGCTGGAGATGGTGACGATCGCGGCAGCCTTGCTTTTCTCCAGATACGGCATCGCCGCATTGACCAGCCGAACCGTGCCCATCATGTCGGTGGAGAATTCCTTCTCCCAGCTTTCCTCATCCTGCCCGATCGACAGCGCGCTGACATTGGCGACGACGACGTCGATGCCGCCGAGCTTGGAGGCCATGTCCTCGACCCAGGTCTTGAGCGCCGGGCCGTTGGAAACGTCGACCGAGCTGCCAAAGGCGGCAACGCCCTTCGCCTTGATTGCGGCGACCGCGCTGTCGACGTCGGCCTGGTTGCGCGCGCAGATACCGACATTGGCGCCTTCAGCCGCAAAGGTGTCGGCGATCGCCCTGCCAATGCCCTTGGTGCTGCCGGTGACGAGAACCTTTGCTCCCTTGAGTCCCAGATCCATGTCCATTCCCTCCGTTGTTGCCGATGATCAATCAGGTCACGCGCCCCCCCATCAGAGCAGGAGCTGCTCGCGGACATTGTCCTCGTTGACCTCGTGCCCCGCCAGCGACCGCGTGACCTTGCCCTTCTCCATGATGTAGCAGCGCTCGGCGATCGCCAGGATCGTGTCGAGATTCTGCTCGACGAAGATGATCGTGGTCCCGAGCTCGTCCCGGAACGATTTCAGCGACTCGCAGATGTGCTGCACGATTGAGGGCTGGATGCCCTCGGACGGCTCGTCCAGGATCATCAGGGAAGGATTGCCGATCAGCGCGCGGCCAATGGCGAGCTGCTGTTGCTCGCCGCCGGACATGGTGCCCGCGGCCTGCCGCCGGCGCTCCTTCAGCCGCGGAAAATACTCATAGACGAGCTCCGGCAGCTTCTTGCCGCCGGGGCCGCCGATCAGCTCGCCAACCTCAAGGTTTTCCTCGACGGTCATCTGCGGAAACACATCCCGCCCCTGCGGGATGTAGCCGAACCCCGCCCTCGCCCTCGCGTCGGCTTCGAGCGCCGTGACGTCCTGCCCCATGAAGCTGATCGTCCCGCGCCAGGTTTGCAGCAGGCCGATCAGGCACCGCATCAGGGTCGACTTGCCGACCCCGTTGCGGCCGATCACACCGACGATCTCGCCGCGCGAGACCGACATGGTGACACCCTGCAGGATCGGCGTCGCGCCGTATCCGGCCCATAATTCGGCGACGTCCAAAATCCGGTCAGAGGGCGAAGTTTTAGTGAGCATGGGTCTTACCGAGATAGATTTCCGCGACCTTCTCGTCCTGCAAAATGCCTTCGAGCGTGCCGCGCGCAAAAATCCGGCCGAGATGCAGCACCGTGACGCGCTGGGCAACCTGGCGTACGAAGGCCATGTCATGCTCGACCACGAGCACCGTCATTCCCTCGACATTGAACGACTTGATCAGCTCGCCGGTCTTGAAGGTTTCTTCCGGCGACATGCCCGCCGTCGGCTCGTCCAGCAGCAGGAGTTGCGGCTTCAGCGCCAGCGCCATCCCGATCTCGAGCCATTGCTGCTGCCCATGCGACAGCGCACCGGCGAGCTTGTCGCTGTCCGGTCCGAGGTTGAGCAGCGTCAGCAGGCGATCCTCCTCGGCGATCCGTTCCGCGCCGGACAATCGCTCCTGCAGCGCGGTCTGGATGTTCTGCCGCACCGGCAGCTCCTTGAACACGCTCGGAGCCTGCATCTTGATGCTCATGCCCCGCTGCACCCGCGCGTAGGGACGCTCGGCCGTGATGTCGACGGTATCGAACAGGATGCTGCCCTCGGTCGGCGGATAGAGACCGACGATGAGCTTGAACAGCGTGCTCTTGCCGGCGCCGTTGGGTCCGATCAGGCAGTGGATCTCCCCGGCATCGACCGTGAGGTCGACGCCGGAGACGGCCGTCAGTCCGCCGAAGCGCTTCGAGACGCCTTTGACTTCGACCAGCGCCATGATCAGGATTCTTCCGGTTGCAAGCGAGCGGCCTCCGCCATGACGGAGCCGTCATGACGCCGCCGGCGTCCGTTCCACCAGTCGGCTGCGAGTTTGCCGATGCCGAGCACGAACCCCTGCGGCGCCAGCATCACCGTGGCGAGAAGCAGCGCGCCCATCAGCACCAGCGCCGCCTGCTGGCTGTAGACCGTGATGGTCTGAAAGCCGAACAGCAGCAGGAACGACCCGACCAGGGTCGCAGTCAAATCGCTGCGCCCGGAGAAGGCCACCCACACGATGGGCATCGCGGCGGCCGGCAAGCCGATGCTGGACGGCGTGATGAACTGCCCCCACGATGTGTAGAGAGCGCCGCTGAGGCCTGCGAGACCGCTGCCGATCACGAAGGTCAGCAGCTGATACTTCCTGACGTCGTATCCCAGCATCTCGGCGCGCTGCGGGTTTTCCCGCGTCGCCACGATGACGTTGCCGATGCCCGAATTCACCAGCATGCGCAGCGCGAGATAGACGATCACGATCAGCGCGACCATGACGTAATAAAGCGCCGAGCCCTCGATATAGAAGTCGCCCACGGTCAGAGGGTCCATGCCCTTCATGCCGTTGAAACCGTTCAGCCGCGCCGGGCCGATGTGCCATTCCGGCCCCGCGGTCTGCCCGAGAAAAAACGCGAGCACCAGCGTCGCGGACAGCGTCACGATGCCGAAAAAGATGCCGTTGATCCCGCCCCAGATCATGAAGTAGCCGAGGATGCCGGCCGCGATCATCGCGAGGACGACGGAGAGCGCGAGCGCAGCGATCGTCGCGGTGCCGCCGCCCATGTTGATCGCGAGCACGCCGTAGCCGTAGCCGGCGATGCCGAAGAACAGCGTCTGGCCGAAGGACAGCATGCCGCCATAGCCCCACATCAGGCAAAGGCCGAGCGCCATGAAGATCCAGATCAGGAAGTAGGCGAAATTGCCGACATCGTAGGAATCGGCGAACAGCGGATAGGCCAGCGCACCCGCCAGCACCGCCAGGAAGCAGGACCAGAAGACCTTGCCGCGTCCGAGCGTCTGCGGCCCTTCCAGCAGCTTGAACATCACGCTTCTCCCTTTAGCGGCCACGACGAACCAGCACGCTGGAGAGCCCCTCGGGTAGCACCCGGATAATCAGGATGACGGCCACCAACATGCCGATCTGTCCGATGATCTGGCCGTAGCTTGCGTTCAATGCCATCCGGATCATCGCCAGCAACACGGCCGCCGGCGCCGTCCCGAGCAGCACGTTCGCTCCGCCGATCACCACCGTCACGAAGCTCTCGACCACGAAGGTCGCGCCCATGGTCGGGATCAGCGTCATGGTCGGCGCGTAGAGCGCCCCGCAGAGACCTGCAAGGCCGGTGCCGATCCCGAAGCTGATCGCATAGATGCGGCCGGTGCGCGCGCCCAATGCCTTGGCCATCGCCGCATTCTGCATCGTCGCGCGCGCGATCACGCCGAAGCGCGTCTTCATGAAAATGATGTAGAGGCCGGCCAGCACCGCCACGGCGCAGCCGAACAGCACGAGGCGGTAGCTCGAGAACGTATAGCCGCCGATTGCAAAACTTCCCTCGGGCGTGCCGATGCCGCGCACGGCAGAGCCGACGATCAAGAGCATCGATTGCGTCACGATCAGGCTGAGCCCCCAGGTCGCGAGCAGGGAATCCAGCGGGCGCTTGTAGAAGCGCCGCACCACCAGGAACTCGACCAGGACACCGATGAGCCCTGCGGTCAGCGCCGCCAGGATCTGGGCGATCGCGAGCGGCACGCCCAGATTGACGAGGCCAACCGTGACATAGGCGCCGCACATGATGAACTCGCCATGCGCCATGTTGATGACGCCCATCATGCCGAACACGATGGCGAGGCCTGCGGCCGAGAGAATGAGGAACGCGAAGACGTCGGCGAACTGATAGAACAGCGAGAACAATTCAGCCGACATCTCGATCCCCTCGATGGCGGCGCCGCATCGTCGCGGCGCCGGCGTGTTTTGAAATCGTCGTGCTCGACACGAGCAAGATCCGTGCCCGCGTCAGGACTTCTTGGGGAGATGGCTTGGTGTGTACTGATCCTTGTCGTTCTTCTTGGTGAGGTCGCAACCGATCTCGCCAAGCCAGTAAGGCTGGATCGTACCATAGTCCTTCTCGACCTTCACCTCATGCTTCGGCCCGACCGAGATCAGGCGCATGCGGTGAGAGGTGTGCTGGCTCTTCGGATCGATGCAGACCTTGCCTTCGGGCGCGTCGATGCAGGCATCGCCGGTCGCGATCACCTTGCGCATGTCCTCGAGCTTGGTCGACTTGGCCTTCTCGACCAGCGTCTTGTACATGTAGAGCGCGTTATAGGCGTTGTAGCCCATGTCGTTGATGTAGAGCTCGTCGGGGAATTTCGCGCGCCAGCGCTTCTTGAACTCGTTGGCCTCGGGCGTATCGATCTCCTCGAACCAGTTCGCGGTCGCGTGCATGTTGTTGAGCGCCGGCGGCTTGAACCGCTTGTGCTCGAAGCCGAGCATGACCTTGATCGACGAACCCATCGGCAGGTTGAGGTTGGCGGCGGCCGCCTGCTCGAAGAAGGAATCCTGGGCCGCACCGACATTGATCGTCAGCAGCCAGTCCGGCTTGGCCTTCTGGATGTTCTGGATGGTCTGCGCGAACTGGGACACGCCGAGCGGAATGAACTCCTCGCCCACGACCTCGCCGCCGAGATCCTTCATGATCTTGCGGTTCCACTCCGCCGAGATCTGACCGAAATTGTAGTCGGCAGCGATGACATAGACCTTCTTGCCGAATTTCTCGACCATCCAGGGGATCAGCGTCGAGAACTGCTGCTCGGGCACCGCGCCCATGCTGACCATGCTGGCGTCGCAGACGCCGCCTTCGTATTGGTTGGTGTAGAAGTACGGCGTCGTGGTGCGATCGACGATCGGACGCAGCGCCTCGCGCGAGGCCGAGGTGATGCCGCCGATCAGCACGTCGACCTTGTCGCGATTGAGCAGGCGCCGGCCGAACTCCTGATAGCGCGCGTTGTCGCCTTGCGGATCGAGGTGGATCAGCTCGATCTGCCGCCCCAGAATGCCGCCGCTCTTGTTGATCTCCTCGACGGCCAGCTGAGAGCCGTGCAGCTTCGGCATGCCCATGAAGGCGAGGTCGCCGGACACGTCCTCGAGCAGTCCTACTTTCAACGGCGGTTCGGCCGCCTGGGCAGCGCTCATTGCCGCCGCTGATCCGAGCATGGCGCCGAGCAGGACCATTCCAAGCTTGCGTCGCGAGTTCATCGTGATATCCCCTGTTCTTGAAAGCGGCTAGTTGTCATGGCTTGAGGTAATTCTTCAGGATCGATGCCCCCATCGTGTATTTGGGGTCGACCATGTTGCCGAGGCGCATGCGGCCGGCCTGGCTGAGCAGCATGTAGGCGTCGATCTCGTCGAAGCCGTAATCAGCCGCCATCCAGCGCACGAGCTCGCGATAGGCGATGCGTGCCGCATCCTCGAGCGGGCGCGCGCTGCCGATCGTCATGATGAAGTCCCTGGTCTCGAGCCGCGGCCAGGCGAAGCTCCAGTTCTTGATCAGGTCGACCTGGAGCGTGACGGTCGCGCGCTGCTCGAGCGCAACGCCGGACAGCTCGCCGTCGCCCTGCGTCGCGTGGCAGTCGCCGACGTAGAGCATGCCGCCGTCGGTATGCACCGGGAAATAGATGATCGCGCCGGGCGCGACATCGGGCAGGTCCATGTTGCCGCCGTGATAGTCCGGCTGCAGCGACGAGATCGCCTCGATCTCCGGCGAGACGCCGATGGTGCCGATGAACGGCTCGTAGGGCAACGTGATCTTGTCGTTCCAGCGCACGCCGTTCCTGTCGACATGCAGCTTCTTCACGCGCTCCGGCAGCGGCGGATTGAGCAGTGCCGTCGAACCGGTACCGACGAGTCCACCGAACTCGGGAATGATGCAGGTCGTGCCGGCCGGCTGTTCGCCCCGCGTCTCGACGTCGCGGATGTAGATCGCGAGGCAATCGCCCTTCTTGGCGCCCTTGACCGCGATCGGTCCGCATTGCGGATTGAGGTAGGGAAAGTTCAGTTTGGCGGTCGGGCTGTCGGTCTCCTTGGTGAGCACGCCGCCGAAGGCGTCTTCGGTCTCGACGACGACCACCCCGCCCGGGTCGATCGACAGCGTCGGCTTGGCATAGGGACCGTAGACGTAATGGAAGCCGCCCTGCTGCTCGATCGTCAGACTATGCGTTGTGCCGGTTGCGCCCTTGGCAACCGCGCGCTTGGCCATGATGGATGTCTTCAACCAGTCTTCTGCGGACATGTGATCGGCTCCTCGACTCAGATCCCGGGATGACGCTTGTGCCAATCGGTGACGCGCTGGAATGCGTCGCCGGCGCGAACGAGGCCGGCTTCGTCGAAATGACGGCCGACGAACTGGAAGCCGACCGGAGCGCCATTCGCGGTGAAGCCACCGGGCAAGGTCACGGTCGGGCTTCCCGTCATGTCGAAGGGACACGTGAAGCGGAGCAACCCGGCGATGAGGGACGCGTCCTCGCCGAGGGCCGCCATCTTGGCGAGGGTTGGCGCGGCGAAGGCCTGCGCCGGCACCGCAATGAGATCGACCGTCTCGAACAGCAGGCGGACCGCGCCGCGAAACGCTTCGCGGCGGAGCACGATCTTCTGGTAGTCCATGCCGGACTGCTGCCGGCCAAGGTCGAGCAGACCTGCGAGCGCCGGGCCGTACTCCTCCTTGCGCACGGGATAGGTCTCCTCGTGCGCGACGGCAACCTCGACGCCGCACAGCGGAAACCAATCCTCGATGACGGCCTTGGGATCAGGGAAGTTGATCTCCTTGACCTGCGCGCCGAGGTCGGCCGCCACACGCAGACCTTCGGCGAGCACCTTGGTCGCATCGCTGTCGGTGCCTTCGCTGGTCCAGCGCCGGTCGATGCCGATCGTCACGCCATTGAGATTACCAGAAAGGCCGGCAAGATAGTCGGGCACCGTCAGCGGTACGGATGTCGTGTCCTTGGGATCCTGTCCTGCGATCACGCCGAGGATGGCGCCGCAATCGCGCGCGCTCCGGGCCATCGGGCCGATGTGATCCAGCGTGGCTGCAAGCTCGAACGCGCCGTAGCGGCTGACGCGTCCCCAGGTCGGCTTGAGCCCCGTGACGCCGTTGGCCGCCGAAGGAAAGCGGATCGATCCGCCGGTGTCGGTGCCGAGCGACCCGAAGCAGAGACCGGCCGCCGTCGCGACACCGGAGCCGCTCGAGGATGCGCCGGGCCAGAGATCCGTATTCCACGGGTTCTTCGGCGGGTCGATCTTCGGATGATGATCGGCGTAGGCGCCCTCGGTCTGCTGCAGTTTGCCGAGAATGACTGCGCCGGCATCCTTGAGCCGCGCGACCACCGTTGCATCCTCCGTCGGACGGAAATCGCGATGGATCGTCATGCCATGCGCTGCCGGCGCGCCCTTGGCCCAGCAGAGATCCTTGACCGCCACCGGCACGCCGTGCAGCGGTCCTCTGATCTGACCGGATGCGATCTCCTTCTCGGCCGCGGCGGCATCTGCGAGCGCGGACTCCGCCATCACATGCGCATAGCTCTTGAGCTTGCCGTCGAGCTGCTCGATCCGCCCGAGCATCGCCTTGGTGACTTCGACCGGCGACAGCTCCTTCGCTTGGATCTTCCGTCCGACTTCGGCCAGTCCGAGATAATGGAGATCTGTTGCGGCCATCGTTGGTCATCCTCACGCTCGACGTGACGCACCGCCGTCTTCGCGCATGCGTCACCGTTCAGGCGACACGGGCGCATCGCCAGCTTCCCTGGCGGCAAACGAAAAAAGCCACCCGTCCCTCCCGAATGAGGCGACGAATGGCTCAGATGCCGCGGCTATGATCTATCACTTAGGGTCCGAAATCGAACGAAGCATTTGATGTGGAGAGCTGGACGTCATCGGCCAGATCACCGCACGCGAGGTTCGACAGGTAGCCCTGTAGTCGAAAATTCTATGTAACTGCCTATCGCATTGTCAACGAGGCTGTCTGCCTAAATTTCGCGAGCCTGCTGCGCAGCAAATCGGCAAGCCACTTGCGCTGTCATCGCCGATGATGATTTCATCTTCGCGTTGCGCCGCCGAAAGCCGTCAATGACAAAGCCGTCCATTCCCGTTGGCATCATCTGTTCGCAGTCCGGGCCCTATCAGGCCATGGGTCGCGAGATCCTCAAGAGCGCCATCATGGCGGTCGACGAAATCAACGAGCAGTCCGAGTTCGATTTCTCGATCGCCGCCCACATCCGCGATCCCCGCGGCATCATCTCCGAGTACCATACGGCTTGCGACGATCTCATCCGCAACGTCGGGGTCAAGCATATCATCGGCTGCTACACCTCGGCATCGCGCAAGCAGGTCCTGCCGATCGTCGAGCGTACCGATCGCCTGCTCTGGTATCCCGCGCGCTACGAAGGCTTCGAATGCTCCGACAACGTGATCTATGTCGGCGCCTCGCCCAATCACAACGTCCTGCCGCTCGTTCGTTACGTGCTCGACAATCTATCGCGCGAGATCTTCTGCGTCGGCTCCAACTATGTGTGGACATGGGAGACCAATCGCGTCACGCGGGAATTGGTCAGCGCGGCGAACGGCCACATCCTGGCCGAACGACTGCTCGAACTCGGCGAAAGCGCGGTCCAGCACATCGTCGACGAGATCGTTCGTCGCAAGCCGCCGATCGTGTTCAACACACTGGTCGGAAGCTCCAGCTACGACTTCATCCGCGCCTTCGACGCCGGCACCAAGGCGGCCGGGCTCGATATTCCCATGTTGAGCTGCAGCCTGTGCGAGCCGGAACTCGCGATCGTCGGACCGGCATCGGCCGGCTGCATCACGTCGTCGGCTTATTTCGAGAGCATTCGCCTGCCCGAGAACCGCGCCTTCGTCGCCCGCTGGAAGGCGCGCCATGGCAACGACAGTAGCCCCTCCGTCGACGGGCAATCCGCCTATGTCGCCGTCCATCTGCTGGCACGCGCGCTGCAACGGGCCGGGACGTCCGATATCGGCGAGGTCAGGCGCGCCGCGGCCGGTTATCGCTACAATTCACCGCAGGGACCGGTGTGGATCGACGGCAGCAACAATCATTGCGTCCTTACGCCGCGGCTCGCGGTCTCCAATACGGCGGGACAGTTCGACATTTTCTGGGAAGCTGATGCGCCCGTTAAACCGGATCCTTACCTGACGCAGCTCGACGTTGCCGTCAGCCCCGCGAGGGACACCTCGAAGGGCGGTGCATCGCCGAACGCGCCCCACCTGCGGGTTGTAAAATGAGCAAGCCGTCATCATTCTCGCTACGCGGACGCAAGGCCCTCGTCGCCATCAAGGACGACCGCGATGCCTCGATCGTGCGACGCCAGTTCGAGCGTCTGGGGATAGAGGGCGTCGCATGGGAGCCCGGGGCAGCGATCAATTTCGCTCCGGATCTGATGCTGATCGACGATGATTTCCTGCCAGTGGTACACCCGGCGCTGCGCGCGCTGCTGGGACACTGTCCGGTCATCGCCCTGCTCGGCACCGAGACGCCGAGCCGGCTCAAGCTGGTGTTCGAGCTCGATCCGGCCTCGTTCCTGGTCAAGCCGCTGCGTTCGGCCGGCATTTACGCGGCCCTCGTCATGGCGTTCGAACGAAACGAGCGCACCAACGAGTTCAAGCAGCAGATCGTCAAGCTGGAGCAGCGCCTTCGGTCGCGTCGTATCGTGCTGGCCGCCGTCCTGCAGGTCATGCATTCGCGCGCGCTGGCCGAGCCGGCCGCCTTCGCGTTGATCCGCCGAACCGCCATGGAACAACGCAAGTCCATCGAAGAACTTTCAGCGGAAATCACCGCAAAGGGCATGCTGCCGCGCGCCATCGGGTAGATCCAATCTTCTGATCTCCCGCACTCGGCCTCCGCCGCAAACATAGCCGCCCCTTTTACCCGCGAGGTAATCGAAACGAGGCGCGAACGCGCGCATCTTGGTCTCAACAGGAGATGACCATGATCGCGCTGCTGCTCTACCGGACCATCGCAGACCACGTCTTGCCCTGGGCGATGGCATTCGCAACCCGGATGCTGGCGCGCAGCCTCAACATGCCGGAACCGCTCGTGCATTCGACCGGCGACTATGTCGTCGCGCAGGTCGTTGCCTTCGAGCACGGCGTGGGCAGGAGCCTCTGCCCATTCCGCCTCGCCCGCCTGCTGCGCGCCTGGTGGCGCGGCGTGCGGTGATTTCCCCCGACCTCAACCAAGGAGAACCACGATGATCGAAGCATCCACCTTCCTGCGCCGTGCCCTGCTCGCCGACGCCGTCTTCAGCGGCGTCGCCGCCCTCGGCTTCACCTTCGGCGCTGGCGCGTTCGCGACACTGTTCAACCTGCCCGAGGCGTTGTTGCGCGAGACCGGCCTGTTCCTGATCGCCTATACCGCACTCGTGGGCTGGCTCGCCGCACGTCCAGCGGTTTCCAGGGCGCTCGTGCTGCTGGTCGTGATCGGCAACGCGGCCTGGACGGTCGGCAGTATCGCACTGCTGCTCTCAGGTTCCGTGTCACCGAACCTCGCAGGCGAATTGATGGTCGTGGCGCAGGCCATCGCGACCGGCGTGTTCGCCGAGCTGCAATATGTGGGATTGCGCAAGAGCGGGAGTGTGGTGGCGGCGTGAGGCCACATACGTCCTATCGTCGCCCGGCCTTGTGCGCAATAGCGCACTGGACCGGGCGGCCCGGTATTACGCCCGCGCGCGGCCGTTCGCCTTGGCGACGGCGTGACCGTTCAGTTTCTTCTTGGCGGTCTTCTTGATATCCTTGGCGCCGGCCTTCTTCGCCTTGCGCTCGTCGCGCGCCTTCACCTTGGCACGTTCGGCCCGCGCCTCGGCGCGCAGCTTCTTGCGCTTCTTCTCGCAGGAGGCGCATTTGCAGCCGATCGGCTTCAGATAGGCTTTGAAATAGTCGGTGCCGTAGTCGTAGTTGATCTCGTCGCCCGGCTCGATGTTCCTGATGGCGCGAATGAAGACCTTGCGCTCGCGCGGACGGACGTCGGATTCCGCGTTGGGCCGGCAGGAATGGTTGATGTAGCGGGCGAGGTTCTTGCGCACCGAACCGTCGATTGTCCAGCGGTTGTTGAGCTCGAACAGATATTTGTTCTCGATCTCGTCATGCGCGGGAATGCGCGAGTCCAGGATCGGCCCGAAATAGCGGATGATCCTCGTCCCCTTCTTGATCGGCATGGTGGCGAAGAGGCCAAGTCCGGTCTTGGAACGGCCGACGCGATAAGATTTGCTGGAAGCGATGACTGGCATGATCGAATGAGATGGTCGCGAGCGAAGCGCGGTGAGCGCGGGCGGAAGCGGCCCTTCTAGAACGATTCCGCGCCGCTGTCAGGTGTTTGGCGGCCTTGTTTGAACCTTGCCCACAATCAAGACGTCTGATGGTACGGAGTTCCGCATCGAGCCGCCATCATGATCCGCATCGTCACCACATGCCTGTCCGTGTTGCTGGTTTGCGCCGGCTTCGACGGCGCCCGCGCCCAATCCCTGGGCAGCATCTACACCTCGACGGCGCCGAAGGATTGCCGCCAGATCGGCAAGCCCAGCGACCTCGACGGGGGCACCACGCGGGTGTGTCAGGGCAAGGATGGGCTCGTGGTGCTGATCGCGGAGGACGATCTTCGCGAAATCGTCTCGGTCGGCCGCAGTCGCAAGCAGGCGGCCGAGGAACCGGCGGCCAATGTCTGGTTCGCACCGTTCAACTCGTCGGAGACCATCGTGGAATGGCGCAGCTCGGGCACCAAGCCGTTTGCGATCATCCAGCGCTGGCACATCGCCGACGGCGGCGATCTTGACAGGCAGGGACGGCCGAACACCAAGGGCATGCTGGTCGTGACCCGGCTTCCGCCGGGCCCGGTCTGCCACGTCGCCTATGTCGATGCGATCGCCAACCCCACAGCCAACGAGCTCGCCCGCAAGGCCGCCGACGATTTCGCCCGCGGTTTCACCTGCGGCAAGGACCAGGTGAAGATCATCGGCACGCGCGGCCGCGCCGTCGAGCTTGCGACGATGCGGTGAGCCGCCGCGCTATTTCGCCTTGGCACGGCGGTAACGCGCCAGCAGCCGCTCGCCCTTCGCGGCAATACGCCGTGCCGCGGCCACCGTCTTCGGGACCGGCTCGCCCCAGGCATGGGCCGACAGCGCGTGCCGGGTCGGCTGCCCCTTGGCATCGACCAGCGGCGGCAGCTTTGCGCGGCCATAGAAGCGCACGGCCCAGCTTCCCTTCCGCCGCATCTCCTGCAGCGTCATGTCGGACTCTTTCTTGGTGACGCCGGGCCGCAGGCGAGCGCCCTGCTTGCGCGCAAAGGCCTTGCGGCCCGCGGCGGTCAGGCCACCGCGCGGATCCTTTTCCTGGGCCGTTGCGCGGCGTTTGCGCGAGGCCTTTGCCGCTTTCTTCGCAGTACGCTTCCGGGCCTTTTTCGCTGATTTCTTCTTCGCCGATTTCTTCGTCTTCGAGGCTTTGGCCTTCGACGATTTGGACTTCGATGTCTTTTTCGCTGCCATGCGCATGTTGTCCGCGAGGTTGGGATAGCGGCGACCGGCGCGGCGGGCGCGTGCCTTCGCGGCCGACTTCTGCGCGGGACTGAGATGCTTGGACGCCTTGCCCGCGCGCTTGCGCGGGTTCTGGCGCTTCCAGGGAGAGCGGGATGCCTTTGCCATGCAGCGTCAACGCCCCGCCATGGCAAGAGTTGCGTTCACCGGATCAGGGACAATCCGGCAGCTTGCCCGTCACCGGTGCCGTCAGCATCGCCTCGAACAGCCGTTCGGCGGTGGTCCCTTCGGGCAGCCGCTCCAGAATATCCTTCAGCCGGCCGTCGAGCAGCAGCATGGTGAAGCCGTGCACCATCGACCAGGCGCGAGCGATCGCTGCACCCTGGTTCAGCGTCAGCGCATCCTCGCTGATCTGCTCCTGACGCATCGCGCCGATGGCGTTCGCAAGTCCGGCGAAGGAGGCTTCGGCGGCCTCGTGCAGCGAGGGCCTGGAATAATCGAGCCGCTCGGTGCGGAACATGATGCCGTACATGCCGGGATGCGCCTGCGCGTAGGCGACATAGGCCTTCGGCCGCGCCAGCGCGCGTTCGAGCGGCGTGGTGGCCGCGTCGGAGGACGAGGCCATCGCGGCGTTGAACTGGCGGAAGCCGACGGCAGCGAGCTCGCTGAGGAGCCCGGTGAGGTCGCCGAAATGATGGGTGGGCGCGGCATGCGAGACGCCTGCCTCGCGCGCCACCGCGCGCAACGTCAGGCCGGCAAGCCCGTCGCGCTCCAGCACCCGTTCGGCGGCCTGCAGCAGCGCCTCGCGCAGAGCGCCGTGATGATAGGGTGTCTCGGGTTTCGCAGGCGCCGGGCGTCGTGCCCGACGCGGCGATGCGCTCGATGTCTTCTTCGGGGGGCGCACGCCGTGCGCGGTCCTGGTTTCGCTCTTGCCCATGGGACAAGCTATATGACGCAATATTGACAGTGTAAAGATTTCGCTTGACCTGGACGGTATTCGGCTCTATTTGATCTTTACGATGTAAAGATAAGGAGGATAGGCCGTGCAGCAGGACGCCGTGACCGAGCGCCGCAACAACATCGCGCCAATTCCGTTCGAGGCGGACGCGCCATTCCTGACGATCATCGGCGAATTGCCGCGCGAGCTGAACGGAACGCTTTATCGCAACGGCCCCAATCCGCAGTTCTCTTCACCCGGCGCGCACTGGTTCGTCGGCGACGGCATGCTGCACGCCTTCCACCTCGAGAACGGAAGCGCCAGCTACCGCAACCGCTGGGTCCGCACGCCGAAATGGCTGGCCGAGCACGATGCCGGCCGCGCCTTGTTCGGCGGCTTCGGCCGCAAGCTGCCGGATGCACCGGCCGGTCTCACCGACGGCGGCGTCGCCAACACCAACATCATCTTCCACGCCGGCAAGCTGCTGGCGCTCGAGGAAGCGCATTTGCCGACCGAGATCGAGCCGGGCACGCTGGCGACGCGCGGCTACCACAATTATCAGGGCCGCGTCGCCGGCAGCTTCACGGCGCATCCGAAGGTCGATCCCATCACCGGCGAGCTCGTGTTCTTCGGCTACAACGCCGCGGGACCGCTGACATCAGCCCTCTCCTACGGATCGATCGACGCCACCGGCAAGGCGACGCGCTTCGAGCGGTTCGAGGCACCCTATGCCAGCATGGTGCACGACTTCATCGTCACCGCGAACCATGTGCTGTTTCCGATCCTCCCGATCACGGGCAGCATGGAGCGCGCGATGAGCGGGCGGCCGCCTTATGCCTGGGAGCCTGACAAAGGCGCCTATGTCGGCGTGATGAAGCGCAGCGGCACCGCAAAGGACATCGTCTGGTTCCGCGGTGAAGCCTGCTACGTCTTCCACATCATGAATGCGTGGGAGGACGATGGCCGCATCGTCGCCGACGTCATGCAGTTCGAAGAGGCGCCGCTGTTTCCGCATCCCGATGGCCGGCCGACGGATCCGGAGAAGTCGCGCGCCCGGCACTGCCGCTGGACCTTCGATCTCTCGGGCAATACCGACCGCTTCCAGCAGACCTATCTCGACGATCTCACGGGCGAATTCCCGCGCATCGACGATCGTCGCGCCGGTCTGAAGAGCCGTCACGGCTGGTACGCCTGCGCCAATCCGAGGCTGCCGATGTTCGGCGCGCTCTCGGGCATCGTTCATGTCGACGGCAACGGCAGGCGGCTCGGCCATTATCTGCTGCCGGCCGGCGACACTGTCTCCGAGCCTGTTTTCGTCGAGCGGTCGCAGGACGCGCCTGAAGGCGACGGCTGGCTGCTCGCGGTGGTCTGGCGCGCACGGGAGAACCGCAGCGACCTCGCCGTGTTCAACGCCACCGATATCGAGGCCGGGCCAGCGGCCCTGGTGCAGCTCGGCCATCGGGTGCCCGACGGCTTTCACGGCAATTGGGTGGGCGCGGCGTAGTTCCTGTCACCGGGCGTTCTGCCAATCGATCGAATCCCAGATGCGCGATTGCGCGTCACAGCTCGACCCTGGCGCCGTCCGGAATGACGGAAAGAGGAGTTTCCCATGGACATGCCCTCGATCACCGCAAGCTGCCTTGCAATTTTCGCCCTGGCCTGCGCCGCGCTCGCACTCCAGGCGATCCGGCTGCAGCGAAGAAGCCATACCTTCTTCGACGGTGGCATCCTGCTCACCGTCGGCCTCGTGCTCGCTTCCGCGCTGCCGATCCTGTCGCGCCTGCCCTGGGCGGAATTGGCCGACGAGGCCACCGACCAAGCCGTCGCCGCGCTTCATCTCCTGGAGGTCGCCTACGTAATTTTGACACTGTAAAGATTACCCTTGACCCCGGCACCGGCCCGGAAGTATCGATCTTTACATCGGAAAGATCGATTTGACCGAGGCGGCCCATGGCGATTTTCCTGATCCTCGCGCCCTACGGCGTCTACACGTTCCTGATGCTGGTGACCTCCGCCACGACCAGCGTGTTCGCAGCGTCCGCGATCTGTCTTGCCACCATCGCAATCGATGTCGCACGCGGCCGCTCGGTGAAGATCCTGGCCGCGGGATCGGCGATCGTGTTCGCCGCAATCGGCCTCGCCCTCGCGCTGCTCGGTCCCGTACTCGGCACGCTCGGCGTCAAGCTGTCGATCGATATCGGGATCTTCCTTCTCTCGCTCGGCTCAATGCTGGCCCGCCGTCCGTTCACGCTGCAATATGCGCTGGAATCGGTTCCGGCCGAGACCGCGGCGATGCCTGGATTTCTCCATGCCAACTACATCATTACCGGCGCCTGGACTGCCGCTGCACTCTTGATGGCGGCCGCCAATCTCATGCTGCTCTACGTCCCCGGCCTGCCGCTCTGGTCGAGTCTTGCGGTCGCTTTCGCCGCTCGCAACAGCGCGATTTACTTCACAAAATGGTATCCCGAGTATCGCCAGACCAAGTATGCTACGTCCACCCGCGTATTGCCCATCGCCCGCTGAACAGGATCACGATGAAGGACGTATTTGCCCGTCTCGGCTCCGATCTCTTCTCCGCCATCCTCTTCCTGGCCGTCTACCTCATCACCGACAATGTCATTCTGGCCACGTCGGTGGCGGTCGCCGGCGCGGTCGCGCAGGTGATCTATGCCCGCATCAAGGGGCAGCAGCTCAACTACATGACTTATGCGAGCCTCGTGCTCGTCGTGGGACTGGGCGCGGTCACCTTGCTGACCAACGATGCCCGCTTCATGCTGGCAAAGCCGGCGATCGCACATTTCGCGATCGGCCTCATCATGCTCAAGCGCGGCTGGATGCTGCGCTACATGCCGCCGATCGTCGTCGAGACCGTTCCGGAATATGTGACGGTCGCGGGCTATGCCTGGGCGCTGCTGATGTTCGTGATCGGCGCCGGCATGATCGCGGTGGCCTCCACGGGCGACCTGAAGCTGTGGGCGTTCTACCTCACGGTGGTCGCGGGCGGCGGCAAGATCCTGGCCTTTGCCGTGCAATATCTCGTTCTGCGCCTCATCGTCAGCAGCCGCCGGCGCGCGGCTGCCCGCGCCTAGATGGTGCCAATGCTGCGTTAGGCACGAGCACCGAGTTGGGTTATAGGCTCACTCAGGACTGGCCGCGGATCGTCGCGGCCGGCCGGGATTGTTGGGGAGACGGGAATGGCCGTAGACGGCAACTGGAATCTGACCATGACGACGCCGATGGGCGAGCGCCAGGCGACGCTGACCTTGCTGAGCTCCGGCGGCACGCTGACCGGCACGCAGGGCGCCGATGGTAATTCCGCCGAGATTTTCGACGGCACCATCAGCGGCGACGCCATCAACTGGAAGGTCTCGATCACCAATCCGATGCCGTTGACGCTCGAGTTCATCGGAAAGGTATCCGGCGACAGCATGAGCGGCGAGATGGGCATCGGCCCCATGGGCAGCTTCCCGTTCACGGGCGCGCGGGCGTAACGCCTCACGCCGAATGACCATGCGTGCGCTCCGCCTCATCGCGGCGACGATCCTG
Organism: Bradyrhizobium sp. 1(2017); assembly: GCF_011602485.2. NCBI lineage: Bacteria > Pseudomonadati > Pseudomonadota > Alphaproteobacteria > Hyphomicrobiales > Nitrobacteraceae > Bradyrhizobium > Bradyrhizobium sp. 1(2017). The sequence continues at coordinate 5,383,219 of NZ_CP050022.2, forward strand.
TCTGTCGCGACACAAGCGGCGTACGCGGACGACATCGAACCGGCGTGGCGCGCAAGCGCGCTCGCCCTGGTGCCGGTGGGCTATGCCGCCGGCACGGCCTATCGGACCGAAAGCGCGACCGGTTACCTCGCCATCTATCCCGCGACATCGAACGATCCGAAGATTCCGGCCAGCGTGTTCGCTACGCGTCAGAGCCTCGTCGTAGCCCTCACCTCGGATGCGACGCGCGCGGTCACGGCCGAATTGAAGCCGCGCACCGAGCCGGCTCCGGACGGCGACGACACCGATTTCGCTGATCTGCACGCCGATCTCGCAGCAAAGCGCTCCAGCCTGCCCGAGGGCACCGAGCCCTGCGCGCTCGGCGCCTGGTCCATCGACAAGGACCCGCACGGCCTCAACGTGCGCGCCGAGCCCTCGGTGAAAGCGCGCGTGCTCGGCACCCTGCCGCCGCCATACCGGCTGAAGCTGGGCGGAGCCGAGAACACACCCGAGGGCGGCTGGCTGACGGAATTCCGCATCATCGGCTTTCGGGACGGTTGGTTCTTGATCGAAGGCGCGAAGCCACCGGGCCAGGACTACGAGGACGAGAAAAGATACCCGCGCAATGCGCCAAAGCCCTATGCCGGGCGCGGCTGGGTCGCAGCCAACAAGGTCGGCGCGAGCTATGCCAACGGCTCGACACGTGCCGGCGGCTTGTTTCAGGCCCCCTTCGTCGACGCCAAATGGATGCCCGCCCAGCGCGAGCTCGGCGGCCCGATCGACACCGACGGCGGACCGAAGCGGCTTCTCGCCTGCAGCGGATATTGGGGCCTCGTCGAGAGCCATGACGGCGTCCGCGGCTGGTGGCGCGCGCTGTGCTCGAACCAGGTCACGAATTGCAGCTAGAGCGGACGGATGCGTCCCCGATCACTCTGCGTCATACGCGGGGCTTGACCCGCGTATCCATCTTCTCACGAGCGATGGATGGCCGGGTCAAGCCCAGCCATGACAACTCAGCCCAGGTTCAACTCCTTGAAGAAGTCGTTGCCCTTGTCGTCGACGATGATGAACGCCGGGAAGTCGACGACCTCGATGCGCCAGATCGCTTCCATGCCGAGCTCGGGATATTCGAGCACCTCGACCTTCTTGATGCAGTGCTCGGCGAGGTTTGCCGCGGCACCGCCGATCGAGCCGAGATAGAAGCCGCCATACTTCTTGCAGGCCTCGCGCACGGCCGGCGCGCGGTTGCCCTTGGCCACCATCACCATCGAGCCGCCGGCGGCCTGGAACTGGTCGACGAAGGAATCCATGCGGCCGGCAGTGGTCGGACCGAACGCGCCGGAGGCATAGCCTTCGGGAGTCTTGGCCGGGCCGGCGTAATAGACCGGATGGTTCTTGAAATAGTCCGGCAGCGGCTCGCCCTTCTCCAGCCGCTCGCGCAGCTTGGCGTGCGCGGAGTCGCGCGCGACGATCATGGTGCCGGTCATCGAGACCCGCGTCTTGATCGGGTATTGCGAGAACGTCGCCAGGATGTCCTTCATCGGCTGGTTGAGGTCGATCTTGACGACCTCGCCGCCGAGCGACTGCTCGACCTCAGGCAGATATTGTGCCGGATTGTGCTCGAGCTCCTCGAGATAGACGCCGTCCCTGGTGATCTTGCCGAGCACCTGGCGGTCGGCCGAGCAGGACACGCCCAGCCCGATCGGTAGCGAGGCGCCGTGGCGCGGCATGCGGATCACGCGCACGTCGTGGCAGAAATATTTGCCGCCGAACTGCGCGCCGACGCCGAGCGACTGCGTCATCTTGTGGATTTCCTTCTCCATCTCGACGTCGCGGAAGGCGTTTCCGTCCGGCGAGCCCTGCGTCGGCAGCGCGTCGAGATAGCGCGCCGAGGCGAGCTTCACCGTCTTCATGCAGAGCTCGGCCGAGGTGCCGCCGATCACGATGGCGAGATGATAGGGCGGGCACGCCGCGGTGCCGAGCGTGAGGATCTTCTCCTTCAGGAAGGCGAGCAGCCGGTCCTTGGTCAGCACCGAGGGCGTGGCCTGGAACAGAAAGCTCTTGTTGGCGGAGCCGCCGCCCTTCGCCATGAACATGAACTTGTAGGCGTCATCACCCTCGGCATAGATCTCGCACTGCGCCGGCATGTTGTTGGCGGTGTTCTTCTCCTCGTACATCGAGAGCGGCGCGACCTGCGAGTAGCGCAGATTGCGGCGCAGGTAAGCATCGCGCGCGCCTTCCGAGAGCGCCGCCTCGTCGTCACCATCGGTGATGACGTTGCAGCCCTTCTTGCCCATGATGATCGCAGTGCCGGTGTCCTGGCACATCGGCAGCACGCCGCCGGCCGCGATGTTGGCGTTCTTCAAAAAGTCCAGCGCGACGAATTTGTCGTTCGGGCTCGCCTCGCCGTCCTCCAGGATCGCGCGGAGCTGCTTCAGATGACCCGGCCGCAGATAGTGGTTGATGTCGCCGAAAGCCGCCTCCGACAGCGCCCGCAGCGCCTCGCGCGACACCACCAGCATGTCCTTCCCTAAGACCTTCTCGACCCTGACGCCCTCGGACGTGATCTTCTTGTAAGGCGTCTCGTCCTTGCCCAACGGGAACAGCGGGGTGTGCTTGTAGGGCGGAACGGGTTTTGACTGGTCGGGAAAGGCGGTGGGAGCGTTCATGGGCAAATCTCGGGTTCTGGGGCCTCGCGGGCCCTCGGCATAGAAACGTTCTAAGCCCATTTTGGACGGAAAAGGAAGGGAGCGGTGCGCATGGGAGAGGTTGGCCAGGGCTTGGGAAAGCATTGGCACAGCACGTGGAAAGGCCGGTCCCCACCCTTGCGCTTCGCGCTCGCCGACGCTTGAATGTGCGCCCTAAGGGGCTTTTCATCATGACATTGAACTCGAACGTCCGCGGCGCGATCCTGGTCGCCGCCGCCATCACCGGCCTTGTGACCCTCGCCTCACCCGCGCGCGCCGACCGCTGCGACGACAGCGCGAAGGAGCTCGCGAGCCAGATCGATCGCCTCAAGGTGAATTTCCGTGCGGCCAACGTCGTTTACCTGACGCATCCGGCGGCCAAGGAGCTGTCGGTCGGCTGCCGCGGCGACAAATATTCCATCGAGCTTTTTGCCAAGGGCGATCGCAAGCCCAAGCCGGAGTTCTACGCGCTGGTGGGATCGATGGCGGCGATCGTCTTCACCGTGACGAAGGACGACACCACGACAGGCGCGACACGCTGCCTGAAACGGATGGGCCTGTTGCGCGGCGACAAGGTCACCATGCGCTACCGGCGGCTCAACATGGAATGCACGCGCACGAAGACGGATGCGTCCATCGCGATCACGCGCGGCAAGGACGAATAGGCGGAGCACTCGCTCTTTCTACGCGCTGGCAGCGTGCGTGTCGCAATGCCGTCCGCCCCACACTCCGTCATTGCGAGCGAAGCGACTTGTCCGCCGAAGCCTCGGCGAAGGCGGAAGCAATCCAGTCTGTTTCCGCGGACGGATTCTGGATTGCTTCGTCGCAAGGGCTCCTCGCAATGACGAGGTGAGAATCTCGTCTCTCCGACGCGCTGCGATGAGCACGAAACAGCGCCGCCCGCACCAAATCCCTCGCATTTTAGCGATTGCCTTGAAGGAAACTTCGTTCCTTGCAGGGCAGGCTCAATTGTTTCCATGTGTGAGGATTTGTGGATGAAAGTTTCCACCGTTGCGCCTCCGCCGATCGCGATCGTGGTTCCGAACTACGATACGACCAAGCAGCAGGACGAGCAGACCAAGGTCAAGGACGAGAATCCGACCTTCAAACCGCAGCCGGCCGCGCCGCTGCCGCCGGGTCAGGGCACGCGGATCGATCAGCTCGCCTGATCGCACCTGCCGAAGCTGAAGCGCCCGATCCGATCGATCGGGCCTTTCGCGCGTCCGGCCGCATCTTCGCCGGATAGCGGGACCAGTCTCGTGCGAGGCCATCCCGGGATCTGCGCATGATCGCACGCCTTCTGCTGCAGAACACGATCTTCGTCGTCGGCATGGGCGCGCTGCTGTTTGCGTCCGCCGGAACGCTGCACTGGCCATCGGCCTGGGTGCTTCTCGCCACCTCCGCGCTGCTTGGTCCGCTCTGTGGCTGGTGGCTCTACCGGATCGATCCGGCGCTGCTCGCCGAACGTCTGCGGCCGGTCCTGCAAAAGGATCAACCCGCCGCGGACAAGATGTTCATGGCGGTCTTCGTCGTGGCGATGCTGGCCTGGCTGGTCGCGATGGGCATCGACCGGCGCATTCGATCCTCCGAGATGCCGGTTGCGCTGCAGGTCCTCGGCCTCGTGCTGTTCCTGGCCTCGACGCTGTTCACGATGTGGGTCTTCCGCGAGAACTCGTTCGCCGCGCCGGTGGTGAAGCTGCAGGCCGAGCGCGCACAGCGCGTGATCTCGACGGGACCCTACGCCCATGTGCGCCATCCCATGTATAGTGGCATGGTCCTGTTCTTCACGGGCATGCCGCTGCTGCTGGGCTCGTGGTGGGGCCTTGCGATGGCGCCGCTCTTCGCCGCCCTGTTTGCGGTCCGCATCGGGATCGAGGAGCGCATGCTGCGCGAGGGCCTGCCGGGCTATTCCGACTATGCGGCGCGCGTGCGCTATCGCCTCGTACCGGGCGTTTGGTGAGGACGGATCACTCTGCCGTCCGCACCCGCTGACGCCCTTTTGTCTGGCGTGTTTTCTTCACGCGAACCGTTATCCACTTCGCTCGAGAACGCTCTAATCCAGCTCGCGATAGTGGCGGAAGATGCCCTGCTCGTTGAAGGGAATGCGGCGCTTGCTGTCGAGATAGGCCTTGATGTTCGGCCGCGCGGCGACGCGGTCATGCAGGCCGACGAGGCTCGGAATATCGGTCTCGAACGCCTTCATGCGCTTGGGGAAGGCATAGCGCAGGCCATCGACGATCTGAAACAGCGAGAGGTCGACATAGGTCAGCCTGCGGCCGGTGACAAAGCTGCCGCCATTGTCGATGAGAAGCTGCTCGAAATAGCCGAGAAATTTCGGCACACGCTCGCTCCAGAAATCGGCGGTGCGCTTCTTCGCCGGCGGCTTCTGGTCCTCGTAATAGAGCGAGGGCCCGAGCGGATGATGGGTGTCGTGGATCTCGACGACGAGATCCGTGATCGTGAGCTGGAGCTGGTGCACCCAGAGCCGGCCGGCTTCCGTCTTCGGTGCAAGCCCGTGGCGGCCGCCGAGATAGAGCAGGATGTTGGCGGTCTGGCCGATGACGAGCTTGCCCGCCTTCAGGAACGGGGGTGCAAAGGGCGGCGTGCCCTTCGCCTCCATCATCTTCATCATCATGGCTGTCCCGCGCGGTCCGCGCGCCACGTCGACGTAAGCGGCCCCCGCCTCCTCGAGCGCCAGCCGCACATATTCGCCGCGGCCCTGGATCTCGGGCCAGTAGTAGAGCTCGTATTTCATGGGACAGTCCTTTGAGACGCGCGCAGGACAAGCCTATCACGCGACGCAAGTTCCGTCGTTGCGGGGTGCAACACCGGCTCCACACGCGTCATTGCGAGCATAGCGACTTGTCCGCCGAAGCCTTGGCGAAGGCGGAAGCAATCCAGACGGCCGCCGCGGGACCATACTGGATTGCTTCGTCGCTCCAGCGCAAAATTGCTTCGCAATTTTGTCGCGGGCTCCTCGCAATGACGGCGGAGAGAACTCAGCGCTTCAATTCGCGGCAAAGCAATAGAGCAAGCCGTCGCCGCCGGTGCTCTTCAGATCAGCCTGCGAGCAGCCACCGTCGGGACCGCGCGAGGGGTGCGAGCTATTCCAGGACTTTGACGGCTCGTCGTCACGCAGGCCCCGGCGATCGAAGTGTCCGACCATCGCGGCGCCCTGCGTGCTCGACGTCCAGTTCTTGCAGGTGCGATCGTCCGGCCCGGCAAACGCGGTGCCGTCCGATTGCGATCCCGTGAGGATGTCATGGCGGTTCGGCTGGTCGCCGGCACCGGTGATCCCCTCACCCTTCTCGCTGAGCGCGGTCTGCTTGGTGAGGTTGTTGGCCGCGCCGTGCAGGTCGGCCACGTCCTTGGCGACCACCGTGCCCTTGGCGTTCTGCCACGGTCCCTTGCCGATGCGGTCCTTGGCGTTGACGGCCGGCTTGCCGTCGGCGGCCTGCGTCGAGAGATAGGCGCGCCAGGTCTTGGTGCCGGCACCAGCCGCCTGTGCAAGTTTCTGGCATTGCGCGTCGGCTCCCTCGAGGCCGCCGAGATCGGCGCCCTTCCCCGGACCGTTGGAGGTCACGAAGAACGTCATGTCGGCCGATTGCGCTTGGGCCGATGGCGCCGCCAGCAAGGCCATTGCCAGTGCGAGGCCTGAAATCGTCACGGATCTCTCGATGCGGATCATGTTGTCCTCCCGTTGTGCTTGTCGTTGGCCGCCTCATGTCAACCCGACGCGGGCCAGCTTATTCCGATGCGGCGATGCGAGATGCCCAAAAGAAAAGGGCGCCGTGCGCAAGCACGACGCCCTGATTTCTCATGTCGCGAGCGATCAGTTGGTCTGCTGGATCGCCGACAATTCCCAGCCGGCGCCCGGCCGGCGGGCGAAGGTCCAGATCTCGGTCGCCTCGCCCGGCTGCTCGCTTCCGGCAACGACGGCGCCGGTGTTGCGATCGAGCGTCTTGTCGGTGAGCGCGAAGCGCAGCGCCACCGTGGCGTAGTCCGTTTCGCCTTCGCGCCAGGATTCTGCGAGGTCGCCCTGCAACAGCTTGATGTTGGTCACCTTGTTGACGACATTGCGCGCGCGGTTCTGGGCGAGATCCTGCTCGAAATACGAGACCATCTCCGGCGTCGCGAGGGTGTGCAGCTTGGCCACGTCCTCGTTCGACCACGCCGCCTGGACCTCGCCGAGCAGGCGCTCGAACGACTCATAGTCGTCCGGCTTGATCTCGAGCGGTGCGTTGTTGGCGCCGAAGCCGAAGCCACCGAGACCGCTGCGATAGTTCGTCTGCGGTCCGGGACCCGGGCCCGCATCGGCGTTGGCATTGGCGTAGGCCGCCTGCGGGGTATGGCGGCGCTGCCACCAGGACATCGCCAGTCGCACCACCAGCACAACGAGCGCGATCTGGATGATCAGGCCCAGGATCGACGACAGGCCGCCGAGGCCGCCGAACAGGCCGCCGCCGAACAACATGCCAAGCAGGCCGGCGCCGAGGAAGCCGGCCGCAAGGCCGCCCATGAAGCCGCCGGCGCGGCCGAACATGCCGCCGCGCGCGGGCGCGGCTGCGGCCGAGTTCATGCCGGCGCCGGGCTGGGTGTAGCTGCGGTTGAACTGCGAGGTCGAGCCCGGCGCGGTCGTGGTCGACGGCGGGGCCGAATAGGTGCGCGAACCGCGCGAACCCGACGACATGCCGCCACCGGCGCGGGCGTCGGCAGCCGAGATCGTCAGCGCGGTCGGCAGCGCAAGCGCCAGCACGACGGCGATCGTCTTGAAGACACTGCGGGAGCGTTGCGAGAAAGTCATGTGCGTTTCCCAAATCCCCGGCATGGGGACGTGCCCCTAACATGGGCAGACTTCCCGAAAAGTGAAGCCGGTTTCGGAACTTGTGACTGCGGCCCTCAGTCGCGGGGATGTGGCAAAAGCCCATATTTGACGGAGGTTTGCCGGGAACCATGGCTCGCTGGTTACCGGCGGGTTTACGATCCGATTTCCGCTTTTCCCCGCGTCATCGCAAGCCCAGTTCGCTCTCACCACCCGTACTGCGAGGAGCCCTCGCGACGAAGCAATCCAGCGTCTTTTCGCGGAGAGATTCGGACAGAGAGGCCTTCACCCCTGCTTGGTCATCGTCTCCTTCACCGCCGCCACGAGCTGGCTGAGCGTGAACGGCTTCGGCAGGAAGTCGAACTGCTGGCCCTCCGGCAGGCTCTTCTCGAAGGCGTCCTCGGCATACCCGGACACGAAGATGAACTTGATGTCGGGATTCTTTTCCCGCATCGCCTTGAGCAGCGTCGGGCCGTCCATCTCCGGCATCACGACGTCGGAGACGACGAGATCGATCGCGCCGCTCTGCTCCTCGAGCACCTCCATGGCCTCGACGCCGTTCTCGGCCTCGACGACGGTGTAGCCGCGCGAGCGCAGGCCGCGCGCATTGAGGGCACGCAGGCCCTCTTCGTCCTCGACCAGCAGGATGGTGCCCTGGCCCGTGAGATCGGTGCGCGGCTTGGCTTCCGCCGGCGCGGCCTCCTTCGCGGCGCCATTGGTCGCGCTGACCACGGCTGCGGGCTGCTCGACCTGCGCCTCCGGCTCGGCATGATGGCGCGGCAGGAAGATATGGAACGAGGTGCCCTGCCCCGGCTCGGAATCGACGTAGATGAAACCGCCGGTTTGCTTGACGATGCCGTAGACGGTGGACAGCCCGAGCCCGGTGCCCTTGCCCACCTCCTTCGTCGAGAAGAACGGCTCGAAAATCTTGTCACGGATATCGGCGGGGATGCCGGTGCCGGTATCAGCGACCTCGATCCGCACATAGTCCGCCGCCGGCATACCCTTGTAGGCGAGCCTGGCCGCCTCCTCTGCGGTGACGTTCGCGGTGCGGATGATCAGCTTGCCACCGTCGGGCATGGCGTCGCGCGCGTTGACCGCGAGATTGACGATCACCTGCTCGAACTGGGAGACGTCGACCTTGACCGGCCAGAGGTCGCGGCCGTGGATGGTCTCGTGCTTGACCTTCTCGCCGATCAGCCGGCGCAGCAGCATGGCGAGGTCGGAGAGCGCATCGCCGAGATCGAGCACCTGCGGCCGCAGCGTCTGCCGCCGCGAGAAGGCGAGCAACTGCCGCACCAGCGTGGCGGCGCGGGTCGCGTTCTGCTTGATCTGCATGATGTCCTGGAACGACGGATCGGTCGGCTTGTGCGCGTTCAGCAGGAAGTCGTTCGCCATCATGATGGCGGAGAGCACGTTGTTGAAGTCGTGGGCGATGCCGCCGGCGAGCTGGCCGACCGTCTCCATCTTCTGCGACTGGTTAATCTGGTTCTCCAGCGCGCGACGCTCGGTGGTCTCGAGCATGTGAACGATGGCGGCTTCCGCCTCGTTCTCGGCCGCATCGACCGGGGTGACGAAGAACTGGCCCCAGCGCTCCTTGGTCCCTTCCAGCGCCACCTCGACGGGAGCGATGTCGGCCTGGCCCTCGGCGGCCTGGTTGATGGCCGCGATCAGCAACTGGCGGTCGCGCGAACTGACGGCGCGGAAGATCGACTTCGAGGCGCTGTCGAGCCCGAGGGCCTGTCCCAGCTTGGCGTAGCGTGCATTGGCGCGCACCACGTTGCCGCCGCGATCGACGGTCGCGATCGCCATCGGCGTGTGGTCGAAGAAGCGCATGAAGCGCACTTCGGCGGCACGATCGGGATCGCTGCGCTCGTCGCGCGCGCGGCTGATCACGAGCGTTCGCGACGGCCCGGGCGCGCCGTCGGCGCCGAAGGCGAGCTTGTGATAGAGCCTCACCGGCATGGTCTTGCCGGTGCGCATGCGCAAATCGATGTCGAAGACCTCGGTCTTCACCTCGCCCGGCACCGCCACGATCGAGGTCAGCAGCGAGGCGCCGTCGCCGGAGACAATGTCGGTCAGCTTGAGGCCGCCCGAGCCGATCTCGGCGAGGTCATAATCGAGCCAGTTCGCCAGCGTCGCGTTGACGTAAGCGAGCTCTCCGGCCGGATTGACCGAGAAGAAGCCGCAAGGGGCGTGATCGAGATATTCGATCGCGTGCTGGAGTTCCTGGAACACGTCCTCCTGGCGCTCGCGGTCGCGCGTGATGTCCGCAATCGACCACACCGCATATTTCGCCTCGCGTTTCCCGCTGCCGAGCGGGCGCACCCGCATGCGCAGCCAGCGGCCCTGGTTGCCGTCCTGGCCGGAGATGCGCACCTCCTCCTGCTGCCGCTTGCCTTCGCGGGCGGCCTTGAGCAGGCGGAACACGGCTTCGGAGACGTCGGGGTTGCCGATGAAGACCCGCTCGACGGGACGCACATCCTGTGGGCCGGTCGCGCCGGTCAGGGTCAGATAGGCCGCGTTGGAATAGACCACATGGCCGCGGGTGTCGGTGACCGCGAGCCCGTCGAACGCGTGATCGGAGATGCGGCCGATGACGGGATCATCGAGATTGCGGTCGGCGAAGCGGATGATGCCGGCGGCGAAGGCAAACAGGTTGAACAGGCCGACCATCGCCAGCACGGCGAGGATGCCGAGAATATAGGGCTGCGCCTGCGCACGGCCGAGCGTCATCAGGCCGACGGCGACCGCAACGAGGGCGGCGGCCACCAGCAGCACCAGCGCGATGCTGCCCGAGCGCGGCGACGGCTCGTGCGCCGCAACGGGCTCGCGTGACAGGTCGTGGTCGGTCTCAGCAGTCATTTTACGCTGGCGTAGCCTGTCGGCGGAGAATCACCGCGCCACGGGGCGCGCAGGGTCTTCCCTGCCTGAATCGGACCCAAGGGTGCAAGGGCGGCAGACGCGAAAGGTATGCTGATTCCCAGATTACGGCCATTTCCGGTACTTTCCGGGCATTTTATTCCCGCCCGGCGCCGAATCCGCGCTTCAGCCGCATGACGTAGCCGATCACCTCGGCGACCGCATGGTAGTGTTCGGTCGGGATTTCCTGGTCGATGTCGACGGTGGCGTAGAGCGCGCGCGCCAGCGGCACGTTCTCGACGATCGGAATGTCGTGCTCGCGCGCGATCTCCCGGATCTTGAAGGCGAGATTGTCGACGCCCTTGGCGACGCAGATCGGCGCGGACATGCCGCGCTCGTAGGACAGCGCCACCGAATAGTGGGTCGGGTTCGTAATGATCACGGAGGCCTTGGGAACCGCCGCCATCATGCGCTTCTTGGCGCGCTGGTGCCGCAGTTGCCTGATCTTGCCCTTGATGTGCGGGTCGCCTTCGGACTGCTTGTATTCTTCCTTGATCTCCTGGAGCGACATCTTCTGGCGCTGGAACCAGCTTCGGTACTGGAAGAAATAGTCCGCGATCGCGACGATCGCGAGCGCCGCGACCACTGCGCCGAGGAGATGGATGGTCATGCTGGTGGTGGCGCCGAGCATCGCGGCCGGATCGAGCCTGACCATCGCCTCCATGCGATGCCGCTCGGGCCACAGGATCATGGTCATGACCACGCCGAGCAGGACCAGCTTGCCGACGCCCTTGAGAAAATTGGCCGCCGCCTGCTTGCCGAAGATGCGCTTGAAGCCGGCGCCGGGCGAGATCTTGTCGAATTTGGGTTTCAGGGATTCCGCCGACCACACCAGCCGATGCTGGAGCATGTTGCCCGCAATGGCCGCCAGCATCAGCATCAAGAGGGGCACGCCGATCGCCGCGAGAATTGCGACCTCGATCTGCTGCATCAGCGCGAGCAGGGCCTTGCCGTCGGTCTTGATCATCCAGGAATTGGCGAGCAGGTTGCGCATCGGCGCCAGCAGGCCGCTGCCCACCGAGCCCGAGAAGGTCGACACCACGAGCGTGCCGCCCGCCATCATGAACCAGGTGTTGATCTCCTGGCTCTTGGCGACGTCGCCGCGTTCGAGCGCATCGTCGAGGCGCTTTTGCGTCGGGTCTTCTGTTTGACTCTCGGGATCGTTGTCTTCCGCCATCGGTCGATCCCCGTCACTTGAGCGGTATCATCTGGTGCATGACACCGATGAAGTAATCCAGATACGTGCCCATCATCGCCGCGAGCACCACGGCGAGGACCAGAAAGCCCGCGAAGATCGAGAGCGGCACGCCAACGAAATAGACCTGCATCTGCGGCATCAGCCGTGCCAGCACGCCGAGCCCGATATTGAAGACGAGGCCGAACACCAGAAACGGTCCGGAGAGCTGCAAGCCCAGGCTGAACGCGGCTGCGAAGGCGCGCGTTGCGAGCGAGGCGATGTCGCCGCTCGATACGGTCTCGCCCGGCGAGAAGATCCTGTAGCTATCGTTGAGCGCCGCGATCACGAGGTGATGGCTGTCGGTGGCAAACAGCAGCGTCACGCCCAGGATGGTCAGGAAGTTGCCGACCAGCACGCCCTGCTGTCCCTGCGTCGGATCGACCGAGGTGACGAAGCCGAGCCCCATCTGCTGCGCGATCACGGAGCCGGCGACCTGCAGGGCCGAGAGCGTCACGCGGGCGGTCGCGCCCAGCACGATGCCGATCGCGATCTCGTGCAGCATCAGGACCAGGAGCGGCGCGAGCGAGCCCATGTCGACCTGATAGGCGTTGCGGTGCAGGGGCAGGATGATGAGCGTGAGCAGCAGCGCGATCGACAACTTGATCCGCGTCGGAATGTTGGTCTCGCCAAGGCCCGGCAGCAGCATCACCATCGCTCCGACCCGGGCGAAGGCGAGCATGAAGGAAGCGGCAAGCGCCGGCAGCAGCGAGACGTCGATGCGCATGGTCGAATGCCCCGGCTCCAACATTCGCACGCCATCGCGGCAGGCGCTTTGCGAATGTCGGAGCCAAAGGGGCATTCGCAAAATATCAGTGGTCGTGCGGCCATCGGATTTGACATTCGCCATCGCAGGCCGCGGAAACGCCCTGGCGAATGTCAAATCCACCGCACGACGCATTGTGCCTCAGCCGCCGATGATTCGCGACGAGATCCGCATCATGTATGCGTGGAGCGAATCGGCCATGAACGGCAGCGCCAACAGCATTGTGGCGAAGATGGCCAGGATCTTCGGCACGTAGATCAGCGTCTGCTCCTGGATCTGCGTCAGTGCCTGGAACAGCGACACGATGACGCCGACCACGAGGCCGACCACCATCAGCGGCGACGACACGATCACGATGGTCCAGATCGCATCGCGCGCGACGTCGAGGGTTTCGGGTCCGGTCATTGCTTAGTTCCTACTCTGATTGTCTTTCGTCATTCTGGGGCGCGCGCAGCGCGAGCCCGGAATCCATCCAACGGCATCATCGGAGCACCATGGATTCCGGGCTCGCGCTGCGCGCGCCCCGGAATGACAGCACCTATCAGATCGGCATCTTCATGATGTCTTCATAGGCCGCGATGACCCGGTCGCGGACCGAGACCAGCGTCGACACAGCGACGTCGGTGTCGGCGACCGCCGTCACGACGTCCATCACGTTGGCCTTGCCGGAGGCCATCGCCACCGCCTGCGCGTCGGACTTGCGGCCGGACTCCATGACGCTGCCGACGGCGTCTTTCAGCAGAGCAGCGAAGGATTGCCCGTTCGGCTCGCTACCCTTGGCGGCGCCGCTGTTCTCCAGCACGCGGGCGAGGTTGGCGTAAGCATTGGCGGCGATTGTCGGTGATGCCATGGCTCAAATGTCCTGTTCAGCTCTTGAGGATGTCCAGCGTGCGCTGGATCATCCGGCGCGTCGCACTGATGATGTTGAGATTGGCCTCGTAGGACCGCTGAGCGTCGCGCATGTCGGTCATCTCGACCACCGAGTTCACGTTGGGATATTTGACGTTGCCGCTCGCATCCGCGGCCGGATTGTTCGGCTCAAATCTGACGCGGAAGGCGGACTCGTCGGGCTTGATCCTGCCGAGGGTGACGACCTGCGCGTCGAGCGTGCGGTCGAGCGCGGACGAAAAGGTCGGCACCTTGCGGCGGTAAGGATCGCCGCCGGCCGTCTGCGAGGTCGAATCCGCGTTCGCGATGTTCTCCGAGATCACCCGCATGCGCCCGGCCTGCGCACGCAGGCCGGAGGTCGCGATCGCCATCGAGCGGGTAAAGTCGCTGCTGTCATTCGCCATGAGCCGCCTCCTCTAACTCTCCTGGTTGCGATTGGTCTGGTCGCCTTTTCCGGATCATGCTCTAGGCCTTCCCGATCGCGGTCTTGAGCAGATGCAGGCTCTTCGAATAGAGCGAGGTCGCCGCCGCGTAGTCCATCTGGTTGTTGGCCGCCTTCATCATCTCCTCTTCGAGAACGACCGCGTTGCCCGCGGGGCGGGTTTCGAAACCCACGTTCTTGTTCTGGTCGAATGCGGAGGCAGCGCCTGACGGCGTCATGTGGGAACCGCTGGTGCGGGTGAGCGCCAGGGGCCCCATCGAGCCCGTGACGGCGCCGGAATTGTCGAGCTTGGGCTCGACCAGGTCGCGCGGCCGGAATTTGGGGGTATCGGAGTTGGAGACGTTCTCGGACAGGACGCGCTGGCGCTCCTGGTGCCACTGCATCTTGGTCCGAAGCGCCGACAGCAGCGGGAGGTCGTTGATGGACATCGTTGCGGCTCCTTCCGCCCCTTGCGGACTGTGAGGTCCGAAGCTAGGCAGAATTTGCCGCGTGTATGGTTAACGGGTGGTTAAGATAAGACGGGCACGTGTCCCCCGACGGGACACGAAAGCATGCCCCCCGTGATTCTACGCATCCAAAAGCAGCATTAACCCAACCGCTTGGCGGCCCATGCTCAGGGCAAGAAGTCGTTTTGGATCGGGCGATTCATGGGTTATTAAGAGTTGGGGACGGCAAAACTTGCCGTGGGACATTAAGAGATCGCAGTTTGGGGCATCGTCCGCCGGTGGTCGGCGCATCTGACCATGGGCACGAGAAAAGCGCCATTTGTCGGGGACAAGTATGCAAGGCAGCCCTATCACCTTCATCGTCGCGTTCATCGTCGTCCTGGCGTTGATCGGCGTCGCTGCATGGCTGGTTCGCCGATTCTCCAACAGCCGCCTGGGCGCCAACACCCAGCGTGGCAGGATGCCCCGGCTCGCCGTGATCGATGCGGCCGCGGTCGACGGCCGGCGGCGCCTGGTGCTGGTCCGGCGCGACAATGTCGAGCATCTCCTGATGATCGGCGGCCCCACCGACATCGTCGTCGAGCCCAATATCGTTCGCGCCGCGTCCGGCCGCGACCAGCTCCCGCAGCGTTCCAACGCCGCCGAGCCACCGCGCCTTGCCCCCATGCCCGATGCAGGTGGCTGGGCAGACGAAGCGCCGCGGCCCGAGCTGCTCGATCATCCCGAGCCGCAAATGCCCGAACCGCCACCGCGGCCCGCCCGTCCCTCCTTCGCCGACGAGGTGCGCCGGCCTGCGCCGGCGCTGGCCGAACGCCGCACCGAGTCGCCTTTGCCAGGCTTTCCGCCCGAGCCCCGGCCCGAGCGCGAACCGCGGCCCGAGCCCCTGCCGCCGCGCATTGGCCGCAGCGAGCCGCCGCTGATGCCGCGTCCGCCGCGCAACAGCGATCCCGTCAAGGTGCCGCCGGTGCGGGCCGAGCGCGCAGCAGCGCCGCCGCCTCCCCCCATTCCGCAGGCTCCGCCTGTTTCACCGCCGGCCCCGGCCGCCATCCCGTCGAGCGCCGAGCAGAATCTCGCCGAAATGGCCCAGCGGTTAGAGGCTGCCCTGCGCCGCCCGGCCGGTGAAACGGTCGCGCCTCCTGTTGCACCGGAGTCGCCGGCCGCGCCTCCGCGCGCGGCACGCAGCGAGCCGCCGGCACCACCGGCCCCGCCCGCAAAGCCGGCCGCGGAAAAGACCAGCTTTGAAAACCTTGAAGACGAGATGGCCTCCCTGCTCGGCCGTCCGAAGCCATCTTCGTGAGATTGCCGGCCCTCCCGCGTAGAGTTCTTTTCACTTCTGTCCTGATCGGCGCGGCTTCGTTCGCGGGCCTTGCGCATGCGCAGGACATCAGCATCAATCTCGGCGGCGGTCCGGGCGGCGGCGGCGTCACCGAGCGCGCCATCCAGCTCATCGCCCTGCTCACGGTGCTGTCGATCGCGCCGTCGATCCTGATCATGATGACGTCGTTCACGCGCATCGTGGTTGTGCTGTCGCTGCTGCGCACGGCATTGGGAACGGCGACCGCTCCGCCGAACTCGGTGATCATTGCGCTTGCGATGTTCCTCACCTTCTTCGTGATGGGCCCGGTCCTGCAAAAATCCTATGACGAGGGCATCCGCCCCCTCGTCGCCAACCAGATCGGCGTCGAGGACGCACTTCAGCGCGCCTCGGTGCCCTTGCGCGGCTTCATGCAGAAGAACGTGCGCGAGAAGGACCTCAAGCTGTTCCTGGATCTCTCCGGTGAGCCGCCGCCGGCCACGCCCGACGAGCTCGCACTTCGCATCCTCGTTCCCGCCTTCATGATCTCCGAGCTGAAGCGCGCCTTCGAAATCGGCTTCCTGCTGTTTCTCCCCTTCCTCATCATCGACCTCGTCGTCGCCTCGGTGCTGATGTCGATGGGCATGATGATGCTGCCTCCGGCAACGATCTCGCTGCCGTTCAAGCTGATCTTCTTCGTGCTGGTCGACGGCTGGTCGCTGGTGGCGGGCAGCCTGGTGCAGAGCTACGGGGGGTGAGGCGGACTCGAGGACAGCGTCAGCGATGCATCCTCTCCGCTCCCGGCGATCGCCTCCAGCCCCTCCCCGTCATTGCAAGGAGCTCTTGCGACGAAGCAATCCAGACTGCCGCCGCGGAGAGATTCTGGATTGCTTCCGCCTTCGCCAAGGCTTCGGCGGACAAGTCGCTTCGCTCGCCGGAGCACGAGCCGCGCCTCTCGCGGCACCGACGCCCTACCGCGTCATCTTGATCTGACGCACGACGGGAATCGTCGGTAGCGAGCCGGTGTGGTCGGACTCGTCCTTCGCCTGCGGCGCGGCCGGCGCGCGCGCGGTGGCGTCGGGGAAGCGCTGCTTCATCTCGCGCAGGAAGCCGTCGAGCGTATCGACGCTGGCAGCCAGCTTGGCGATCTCCGCGAACTCGGCGCTGGAGGCTGCGGCCGGCTTGCTCGCGATGTCGAAGGCGAGACGGTCGGCGCTCTCGCTCATCAGCGGCGCGTATTTCTCGCGGAAGCGTGACAGGCCGATCGAATCGTCGGCGAGTGCGTAGCCTACGGCCGCGCGGATGATGTCGCTCTTCTCGACCGCGTTGAGCGGCTTGAAGTCGCGGAAGCGCTCGCCGTAATAGAGCTCGATCTGCTCGGCGGATTCGCGCCAGCGCCGCGCCGCCCAGAAGATGTCGGAGCGCAGGCGCAGCACCTCGCGCCCGGAGACGTTGGAGACGATGTCGAGCGCGAGATCGTGACGGCCGACGTCGCTCTGCGCCCGCGCTTCCAGGAGCAAGCGCTGCTGCCTGAGCTCCCCGGAGAGGTCGCTGATACGGCTCGCGCGCAGCGCGGTGATCGCCATGTCGGGTCTGCGGTTGGCGAGATAGATCATGGCAAGGCGCGCGGCGACCTGGGCACGGGCGGCGCCTTCGAGGCGATGATCGACCTGATATTGCAGCAGCTCGGCAGCCTGGTCCAGCAGGTCGATCGAGGCGAGACGATCGGCGAGACGGCGGATCAGCTCGTCGCCGCGGCGGCCGATCGGCGTCAGCTCGCGGAATTCGTAGAACATCCCGAGTGCCTCGACCGGCGGCAGCTCGTCACCCTTCGGCCCCAGGAAGATCTGCGTGAACAGTTCGGAGGCGAGATCCTGCGCCTGGCGCGAGGCTTCCGCGTTCGGCTGGAGTTTCGTCGCGGTGCGCGCGGCCGTCAGCGCGTCCCGGTAGCGTCCGTTCTCGGCATATAGCCGCGACAGCATCTGCAGCGTCCTGACCTCGATCGCGTCGCCGCGCCAGGTCATCGAGAGCGTCTCGAGCTCGTGCAGCGCCTCGTCCTTGCCGATCTCGTCGCGCTTCTGACGCAGCGCGACCTCGAGCTGCTTGGCCTCAGCCGCCGCTGGCCGGTCGCTCGAGGCGACCGCGAGCTTGTAGTCGTCGAGCGCATCCTTGTCGTGACCGAGCGCCTCGGCGAGCCGGCCACGCAGCACGGCAAAGCCGGGCGCGGCCTCGGGCGAGACGCCCACCACCTCGAGCTCGCCGCGCCGCTTCGAGGCGCCGGCATAGTCCTTCACCTCGAGGGACGCCCGCATCGCATCCATCGTCACGATGCGCTGGATGTCGAGCGGCAGCGAAGCGATGGCGAACTCGACGTTCTTGAATTTCTCGCGCGCATCGGCCCATTTGCCCTGGCGCGCATAGGCCAGCGCCTTCCAGAGCTGGGAATCGTGGCTGTTGCCGATCACGGGATTGGCGAGGTCCTTCAGTCCCTGCGCCGGACGGCCGATCAGGATGCTCGCGATCGCATGCATGATCAGCGCGCCGCTCTCCTCCTTGTTGAGGGGATCGCTCAGCATCAATTCGGTGACGGCCTTGGCCTCGTGATACATGGCGCGCGACATGTAGAACTGCGCGAGGTCGAGCCGCGGCAGCGAACGCAGCGCGGGTTCGACGGCCGAGATCGCCGCGATCAGATCGCTCTGACGCGCCATGAAGTTTTCCGACTGACCCTTTCGCCAGCCTTCGGGGCTGAAGACCGGGCGCACCGCGGTCGGGGCGCGCTCGGCCGAGATGTCGACCGGTGACAGTGTCAGACCGCCCTTCTTGCCGAGAATGACCTTGTCGGCGCCGACCTCGACGCCGATCTCGTCGGAGTTCGGCCGGATCGCGATGCCGTGCGCGGATTCCAGCAGCGAGAGATCGACGAGATCCTGCCGCTTGATGAAGCCACGCACCGGCCGCTGCCCGGTAACGACATAGAGCGTGTCGCCGGCATCGGGATCGGTGAGCTTGTGCAGCAGGCCCGGATTGGCGAAGGGAATTGCGATGTTGGCAAGGGCAGGATCGGTGATGTTGCGCGACATCATCAGCGGCAGCGGCGTCGCCTGGATCTTGTCGGCGAGCGTCAGCAGCCAGTTGGTCTCCTTGCCGACCTCCTCGCTCGTCAGCGAATAGACCAGCGGACGGGTGAGACGGATGCGAACCGCCTGCCCCTTGTCGAGCGGCACGCGACCGACCTCGCCGATCATCGCGCCGCCCCTGCTGCGGATCGCCTCGACGTCGACCGGCTTCGGCGTGTCGAACACCAGCCAGACCGTGTCGCCGCGGCGGAACGCCGCCGCAGGGGTCGCGACCTGAATTGGAAACGTGACACGCAGGCCGTCGCTGTCCCGGCGCGCATCGACGCTGGCAATCGCAGGCTGCGGCGCGGCCGGCACCTCGGCGGGCGCGGCTTTGGCGGTTTCCTTGACCGGCTCCTTGACCAATTCCTTGGGCGCCTCGGCGATTGCGGGCTTGGCTGGCGCAATTTCGGCGACGGCTGGCGCTGGCTTTGGAGCGTCCTTGAGCGCCTCCTTGGGCCCTTCTGCGGCCGGCGCGGCTTCAGTGGCGGGAGCCGGCGCTGGCTTCGGTGCTTCGGCCGCCGGCATCACGGCCGGCGTTTCCGGCTTCGCGCCCGGCTTGACGTCGATCTTGGCCTCGCGCGCGATCGTCTCGGATGTCGGCGGCGCGATCTCGCGCTGGGCTTCCTTTGGTTTTTCAGGCGCGGGCAGCGGCACAGGTCCTTGACCTGCGGGCTTGAGCTGCGCGATCGCCGCCTCGGGCGTTGCGGCGGTCTTGCCCCTCTCCGGCTGGAAGGCAATGTCGACGACATAGTTCTTGTCGTCGCGGAAGGAGTGCACGTCGGAATCGCCGATCAGGGCGATCTCGACGCTGGTCTGGTCGATCTCGGCCTTCTGCTTGATCGAGACGACGTTCGGCGGCGCCGCGACGACCGCGTCGGCCAGATCGAAATTGAGGTTGGCGTTGAAGGCGAGCGTGAGCTTCTGCTCATTGAGCACGGAGGAGACGCCGACCCCGTCGGGCATCTCGAATACGAAACGCACGAAGGTCGGCTGCACCGAGGCGCGCACGCGGATTTGCGGACGCTTTTTGGCCTCGGCTGCGGCGCGCTGGGCGCGCAACGCCCGTTCGGCCACGCGTGCGCGTTCGGCCAATTCCTTGACGACGTCCATCGGCAGGCTCGGCGGCGCCCCCTTCCATCCCTCCGGCAGGAGGTCGATGAAGGTGCGCTCGCCCGCATTCATGGTGTTGACGGTGACGCGCCGCGCCAGCGACAGGCGGATGGCGCCGCCGTCGGGATCGCGCCGGGCGGAGTTGACGTAGTCGGGCGCGCCTTCGGGAACGCGATCAACGGGAACGTCGACGGGCCGGTCGAAACGGATGACGAGAATGGAGCCGGCCGTCGTCACCTCGGAGGGAACGTCCTCGCCGAGCTTGATCACGAGTCGGGCAAAGCCGCCGCCGGCGGAGAAAGTCGCCTCGCCCCTGACGGGATCGGCCGCCCGGGCAGGCGCGGCGAAGCCGATCACCAGGCAGGCCGCCAGCAGCGGCGCCTTGCGGACATGACGCTGTAACCCCTGCGCAAAGGCGCGGGCTCGCGACACAAATCCAGCGGCAGCCTCTCGCGCCATTGGCGGCATTTCTTCCGGTTCGGCGGTGCATGCCGGCACTGCTGCCGGCCCTGCCATCGATTTTAGGGTTTTGCCAATTAAGGACTTCTTAAGTATGAGCCCTCAATTCGGCTTTTGCGTCGGCCTGCCGTCGATCTTGGGCAGCTCGCCGGCCGAGGCGGACTGATCTCCGCCACCATTGGCCCGGCGGGCCATCTCGACCGTCAGCTTCTCGGCGGCCTCGGGCGACATCAGCCCCAGGATGTCCGACATCTTCCGCGGCGCGATGGCCGAGGCGATCTCGATCAGCACGCCCATCTCGAGCCGGTCGAACACCCGCGCGGCATCCTTCGGCTTCATGCCTTCATACATCGTGACGAGGCCCTTCATGCGCTGGGCTTCGGCGGCCTTCTGCTCGGCCTGCGTCGCGGTGATGCGGGTTTCCACCGCCTTCATCTCCTCGACCTTGTTCTCGATGCGCTTCTCGGCCGATTTCAACAGGCTCTCGCGGATGTCGATCTCGCGCTGGCGGGCCTCGATCTCCTGGCGGCGCGCCTGCAACCGCTCGAGGATCGCGCGCTCGGCGGCCGAGACCTGCGGCTGGGTTTCGTCGATCTTGACGACGGTGCCACCCTCCATCTTGGTCTCGGGCGCAGCCGGCTTCGGCGCCTCCTTCGGCGCGCCATGGGTCGATCCCGTGATATCGGGGTCTTCCCGTCCGGTCGGGAAGTTCAGATTCTCCTGCGCCCAGGATTTCTTGGCCTGGTTCTGCTTGTAGTCGAACACGTAGCCGCCATTGATCGCGAGCCCCGCCACCTTGAGCGTGGCGAGGCCTGCGACGGCCACCAGGACGACCGGAATGACGCGGATGTTACGAAACGACTTCATATCCCCGACTTCATGCGGCAAGACCGTTGGACCGTCGGCGCTCGAAGGCTTCGGCCGCAGCCGCCACCGCCTTCGCGGTGGAGGGCTGGGCCGCGGGGGCGGCAACCATTTCCGGATTCGCGACGGGGCGCGCGGCGATCGCGATCTTGGACAGGCGCCGCACCACGTTGTCGGCCTCGCCGAGCTGCTTGTAGAGCTGGTCGGACATCTGGGTCGCCGCCGCAAGCTGGCTGCCGAGGTTCTCGTTGACGTCGCGCACGGCGAGCTTCAGACCGCCGATCGCGCGCTCGGCGATCTCGGTCGCGGTGATCAGCTCGCCGATGACCGCCTTCAGCGAATGCTCGTCCGCCTTGAGTCGCCTCAGGCGCTTGTTGAGCATGACGCAGTAGACGATCGTCAGCATCAGCAGGATAGCCACCAGCGACTCGATCGCCATTCCCAGAGAGTGGTTCATGGGGCCTCCATCATCTTGTTCTGCTCGTCGACCTTTTCGAACATCGCAAGTGTCGTACTTGGCTTGCGCAAGGGTTTCGTCACGCGGATCGCGACGCGGTCGCCGACCCGGCCCATCCGTCCCTCGGTGAGCAAGACGTCGCCGCAGCGCACGGTCACGTTGGCATCGGCGCGCATGTCCAGCGGCAGCGTGTCGCCGACCTTGAGCCGCATCAGCTGCTTGAGCGGAATGTCGGCCTCGTAGAGCACGGCGTCGACGGCGATCTCGGCCTGCACGATCTCGGTGGCGAAATGGCCCTCCCAGATCGGGTCGCGGCCGAACTTTTCGCCCATGAACATCTGGAGCAGGACGCCCCTGATCGGTTCGATGGTCGCATAGGGCAGCAGCAGCTCGATGTTGCCGCCGCGGTCCTCCATGTCGATGCGCAGGCGCACCAGGATCGCGGCGTTGGCCGGACGGCTGATCGCGGCGAAACGCGGATTGGTCTCGAGCCGGTCGATCGTGAAAGTCACCGGAGAGAGCGGCCGGAACGCCTGCTCGGCGTCGGCCAGCACCACCTCGACCAGCCGCTTGACCAGTTCCGTCTCGATAGTGGTGTAGGGCCGGCCCTCGATGCGGAGCTGGCTGGTGCCGCGGCGGCCGCCGAGCAGCACGTCGATCATCGAGTAGATCAGGTTGGAATCGACCGTTGCCATGCCGAAGTTTTCCCACTCCTCGGCCTTGAACACCGAGAGCACGGCCGGCAGTGGGATCGAGTTCATGTAGTCGCCGAAGCGCACCGAGGTGATGCGATCGAGCGAGACTTCGACGTTGTCGGAGGTGAAATTGCGCAACGAGGTCGTCAGGAGCCGCACCAGGCGGTCGAAGACGATTTCGAGCATCGGCAGACGCTCGTAGGAGACCATCGCCGAATCGATGATCGCGCGAATGCCGGAATGGTCGTCGAGCGTGACGTCGCCGACGGTGAAGCCGAGGAGATTGTCGATCTCCTCCTGCGACAGCACCCGCTCGCCGGAATTCTTGCCGCTGCCGAGATCGCGGCTGCCGTCCTCGACCATGGCCGCCCATTGCAGGGCCATGGTCTCGGACAGTTCGTTCTCGGCGGCGGCCTTCGCGGCCTCCGCGGGATCCTCGGAATCGAGCGACGCCTCCCATTGGGCGGCAATCGCATCCTGGTCCATCTGCTCGTTGCCGGCCATGGCGCTAGCCCATTCCCCTCACTGCACCACGACTTCCTTGAACAGCACCGCGCTGACATGGACCGGAGCGACCGCCGCGTTGACGCGCTTGGTCAGCTCCTCCTTGAGGCGGAAGATGCCGGCGGAGCCGTTGAGGTCGGAGGGGCGCAGCTCGCGCACATAGGTCTGGAAGATGTCGGTGACACGCGGCATCGTCGGCTTGATCGCCTCGATCTGCTTCTCTTCCTTCAGTTCCAGCACGATCTTCAGCCGCAGATATTGCACGCGCTCGCCCGGTGAGCCCGCGAGGTTGACCATCAGGTCGGGGACGTCGACGAAGGCCGGCGGCTTCGGGGGCGGCGCCACCTCGGCGTGGTGCTCGTCGTGGCCGTGACGGAAGACGAAGAACCAGGTCGCGGCACCGCCGCCGAGAATGGCCAGCACGCCGACGGCGATGATGATGAGCTTGAGCTTGTTCTTCGGCGGAGCGGCTTCCGCGCCTTCGGCGGCTGCGCCGCCTTCTGCTTCATTCTCTGCCATAATCGCCGCGCCCGGATCTCTCAAAGGGGTCGAAAGAGCGAAGCCTCAGACAAAGACGCGATACAAATGCCCCGGCGCAATGCGCTCCTCTTCATGGCAAACGCTACGGTAATAATGGTTAACGGAACCTTTCGATTGGGCCTCCGCTAGGAAAAATCTGCCGGGCAAACATGGCTAACAGAACCTTTCTGCCGCCTTCCCGCACCCCTCCAGATTATTCAAACCATTGAAATTACGGTATTTTTTGAGTTGGCACGGCTTTCGCTGAGAAAGGGCCGAGACCCGACGGTTTGGGAGAACCAGACGGTCTCGTTCACGGGATCCGCCAAGGCGCTTGGGAGAGCGAGGTGGCAGATCCCACTCAGGGGAGATTTCCGATGCAGAACGCGCTTCTGATCGGCTTGTCACGGCAGATGACGTTGGAACGGCAGATGGATGTCATCGCCAACAACGTCGCCAATGCGAATACCAACGGCTTCAAGGCCGACCATTCGATGTTCGAGGAGTACCTCAACACGAATGCGCGCGAAGACAATTTCAGCGGCGCGGACCGGCGCGTCTCCTATGTGCAGGACCGCGGCACCTTCCGCGACATCGGCCAGGGTCCGATGGAGCCGACCAACAACCCGCTCGACGTGGCGATCGACGGCAACGCCTATTTCGCTGTGCAGGCCGCCGGCGGCGAGCGCTACACCCGCGACGGCAAGTTCTCGCTCAACAGCACCGGCCAGCTCGTCACCTCCGACGGTGCCCTCGTGCTCGGCACCGGTGGCCCGATCACCTTCCAGCCGACCGATCACGACATCAACATCGCCCCCGACGGCACCGTCACGGTGCTCGAGGGCACGGCAAGGACCGACTCGATCCGCGGCAAGATCCGCATGGTATCGTTCGACGATGCGACCAGGCTGACCAAGCTCGGCGCCAACCTCTACGACATCGGCTCCGCCGCCCAGCAGGCCGACACCAAGTCCACCGTGCGTCAGGGCTATGTCGAGAAGTCGAACGTCAATGCGGTCGGCGAGATGACCCGCATGGTCGAAGTCATGCGCAGCTACGCCTCCATCGCCAGCCTGCTCCAGCAGCAGAGCGACCTCCACAAATCGGCGATCGAGAAGCTCGCCGACGTTCCGGCCTGATTGAAGGAGAACTGACATGCAGGCGCTTCACACCGCAGCGACCGGAATGGCGGCACAGGAACTCAACGTTCAGGTGATCTCCAACAACATCGCGAACCTGCGCACCACCGGCTTCAAGAAGCAGACCGCGGCGTTCCAGGACCTGATCTACGAGCACGTCCGCCGCGTCGGCGCGCAGGCCTCCGACCAGGGCACCATCGTGCCCGTCGGCGTCGACATCGGCGGCGGCGTCAAGACCGTCGGCACGCCGCGCAGCATGACGCAAGGAACGCTGTCGCAGACCGGAAACGATCTCGACCTCGCCGTCTCGGGCGACGGCTTCTTCAAGATCCTGATGCCCGACGGGACATATCAGTACACGCGCGACGGCACCTTCCAGATGGACAATCAGGGCCGCGTCGTCACCGCGCAGGGCAACCCGGTGCAGCCGACGATCACCGTCCCGAACAACGCGTCCGGCCTTGCCGTCAACGAGCAGGGCCAGGTCTCGGTGACGCTGCCGGGCTCCTCGACCTCGACCATTCTCGGCCAGATCGGCCTGACCCGCTTCATCAACAAGGCCGGCCTCCAGCCCGTCGGCAGCAATCAGTTCACCGAGACGCCCTCGTCCGGCCCGCCCCAGGACGGCACGGCGACCGCCGAAGGTTACGGCAAGATCACGCAAGGCAGCCTCGAGCAGGCCAATGTCGACGTCGTCTCGGAGATGAGCGACCTGATCGCGGCCCAGCGCGCCTACGAGATGAACGCCAAGGTGATCAGCGCCGCCGATCAGATGATGCAATCGACCACGGCCCTGTTCCGCTGAGTGATGACGATGATCCGGACCACCCTCGCCACCATCTCCGCTCTGCTCGCGCTGGCGCTGCCGGCCGCGGCGGCCGACGATGTCATCGCAACGCCGACGCTGCGCGCGAGCGTTGCCGTGAGCTCGGACGTGGTGCGGGTCGGCGACCTCATCGACAACGCCGGATCGGCCGCACTGATCCCGGTCTACCGCTCGCCTGATCTCGGCACCACCGGCACGTTGACGGTCGGACAGGTGCTGTCGGTGCTGCGCGCGAAACAAGTGATCGGCGTGATGACCGGCGACATCAAGGAGGTCCAGGTCACCCGCCTCGCCCGCACACTCGCGAGCAAGGACCTCGAAACCGCGGTCGCCTCCGCGCTCGAGCGCCGCTTCGGCCTGGGGGACGCCGCCAACATCACGGTCACGTTCGATCGCGGCATCGCCGACATGCGGCTGGATGCCTCCAACACCGGCGCGCTGCAGCCGGTCGCAACCCGCTATGACGCCCGCGGCGGCCGGTTCGACGTCACCTTCGAGATCAACAACGACAACAGCCCGACGCCGACCAAGCTCCGCTTCACCGGAACCGCGATCGAGACGGTGGAAGTGGCCGTGCTGACGCGCGACATCGACCGCACCGAGCTCCTGAAAGCCTCCGACGTCTCGCTGGAGCGCCGGCCCAAGGCCGAGGTCTCCGGCGAGCCCGCCTCGCGTGATCGCACTCTCGGCATGCAGCTGCGCCGGCCGATGCGGGCGGGCATGCCGATCCGCGTCGCCGACATCGTCAAGCCCGACTTCGTGGTGCGCGATCAGGCCGTCACCATCATCTACCAGGTGCCCGGCGTCTACCTCACCACGCGCGGCAAGGCGATCGAGAGCGGCGCCGAGGGCGACACCGTCAGCGTGATCAATCTGCATTCCAAGCGCACGTTGACCGGAATCGTCACCGGCCGCGGCCAGGTGACGATCCAGGGAGCCAGCCAGTCCGCGCCGATGGCGCCTGCGGTCGAGCAGACCTCCTCGCTCAAGCGTGACGAGGTGCCGGCGGCCGCGGCCCTGGCGCAGAGCCTGATCCAGGCGCCGGCGTCTGGCGCCCACGTCGCACAAGCCCAGATCCCGCAAGTTCGCGTCTCGCAAGCTCCAGCCAAGTCAGAGTAAGTCATGTCCACGTTCAGTTCGGCTTTCCGTCTTCGTCGCATCGCGATCTCTGCCCTGCTGCTTGCAACTTGCGCGCTGGCGAGCGGATGCTCCTCGATCGACCGCCTGTCGCAGATCGGCGAGCAACCGAAGCTGTCGGCGATCGACAATCCGACGACGCAGCCCGGCTACAAGCCGGTGCAGATGCCGATGCCGAAGCCGGAAGTCGCCTCCTACAATCCGAACTCGCTGTGGCGCAACGGCAGCCGCGCCTTCTTCAAGGACCAGCGCGCCCGCCAGGTCGGCGACCTCCTGACCGTGACCGTGAACATCACCGACAAGGCCAACCTCTCCAACGAGACCCAGCGCAGCCGCACCGCCTCGGAAGATTCGGGCATTTCGGATTTTATCGGCAGCCAGACGATCACGCAGCCGCTCAAGGTCCTGCCCGGTCGCCTTCTCACCACAGACTCGACCTCCTCCAGCGACGGCAAAGGCTCGGTCAATCGGCAGGAAGCTTTGCAGACCAACGTCGCTGCCGTCGTGACTCAGGTGCTGCCGAACGGCAACCTCGTGGTCGAAGGGAAGCAGGAGATCCGCGTCAACTACGAGATCCGCGAGCTCATAGTTGCAGGCATCGTCCGCCCCGAAGACATCCAGAGCGACAATACCATCGACTCCTCCAAGATCGCCCAAGCACGCATCGCCTATGGCGGCCGCGGCCAGATCATGGACGTGCAACAGCCACGCTACGGCCAGCAGGTCATGGACGTGCTGCTGCCCTTCTAATTCTCTCCCGAGCTCCCACATCGTGTTCGCGAACCTAGGCGCGAACGACGATGTACTACGCGGCCCTCGCTAGCTCCCCTGGCGCGGGCCGCATGTATTTTGCAGTCGATGATCGCGCGGCCGTAGCAGGCTCGGTACAGACGCGGTTGCCCCAACCTCCGTCATTGCGAGCGCAATGAAGCAATCCAGATTCTGGATTGCTTCGTTGCATCAGCGCAAAATTGCTATGCAATTTTGTCGCGAGCTCCTCGCAATGTCGGCAGGCGCCGAAGCGCCGTACGCCCTCACGTAAATTTCGCCTCCACCACTCCCAGCCCGTCCAGCTCCATCCGCACCTTGTCGCCGGCCTTCAGCCAGAGCGTCTTGACCAGGCTACCGGTGAGGACCAGCTGCCCCGCATGCAGGCCCTTGCCCTCGGCGGCCAGATGGTTGGCGAGCCAGGCGAGCGCGTTGTGGGGGTGGCCGAGCACGTCGGCGCCGGTGCCGTGGCCGACCTCCTCGCCGTTGACGATGGCGCGGCCCTTCACGACCTTCAGATCCGGCACGGACGAGCGCGGAACCAGGGGTCCCAGCACGCAGCCGGCGGCGAAGAAATCGTCGGCGATCAGCGTTGGCGCGCCCATCGTCTCCCACTTCACGTAGCGATCGTCCACGATCTCGATCGCGGGATGGTAGGCCTCAACCGCCTCGCCGACCCATTCGGCCGTGAACGGCGCCTCGCCGGCGGCAAGGTCGCGCTTCAGCCGCACCGCGATCTCGCATTCGACGCCGACGCGGACATAATTCGAGGCGGCGAGCTTGGCTCCGCTCTGATGCACGCCCTTCTGGAACACGCCGCCGCCGCAGGGATGCGGGATGCCGATGTAATCCTGCATCACCTGGCTGGTACAGCCGATCTTGTAGCCGACGAGCGGCCCGAGATGGGGCAGCAGGAGATCGTGCAGGGCGCACTGGACCTGATAGCCTTCGTCTTCATCGGCGGGGGGACGCTCAAGCACCGCGAGCGGCGCATGGTTCCGCCGCGCCAGCGCGATCGCCTTTGCGGCTTCGAGAATCTTGTCCATCGGCCCCGCCTCCCACGCTACGCATTCAGGGACGGCACTTCAGCATCCCCGCTCCGGCCTGACAAGCGCGGGGGGGATTAGGCTCCGGCCTCCCGCCCGCGTTTAAGGAAATGTTGAGCTGGTCCGGGCTTTATGGCGAGGCGCCTTTTCATGGAGAAGCGCCTTGCGGTCTCGAAAACCTCGCGCGAGGCATGATTACAGCGACGCTTGATGCGGCTGTATCGATGCCTCAACAGTCGAGTCGATCCCGTTGATGCGACTCGCGAAATCTCCCGGACCTGAAGTTAAGGCTGCTTCTCATCGGAACTCACGTGAGCTCGAAGAAATAGAGTCTAGGTCCTTGATCGCGATTCGCTTTTCGCGATCAGGCTCACGCGCCGTCGATGCGCGGCAGCAAGCGGCAGGCAAAATGCCGATTATGGCGCCGAAAGGGCGCCTTGCGTTCCAAAAACAAAGAGCCGCAACTCTGCGGCTCGGGCTCTATTCGTCGCGGTAGACCTTCTCGCGCTTCTCGTGGCGCTCCTGCGCTTCCACCGAGAGCGTCGCGATGGGCCGGGCCTCGAGCCGCTTCAATGAGATCGGCTCGCCGGTATCCTCGCAATAGCCATAGGTGTTGTCCTCGATGCGCTGGAGCGCGGCGTCGATCTTGGCGATCAACTTGCGCTGGCGGTCGCGGGCGCGGAGTTCGATGGCACGGTCGGTTTCGGACGATGCCCGATCGGCGAGATCGGGGTGGTTCACGTTCTCCTCCTGCAGGGCTTGCAGGGTGAGCTTGGACTCTTTGAGGATCTCATCCTTCCAGGCAAGGAGCTTCAAACGGAAGTACTCCTTCTGCCGGTCGTTCATGAAAGGCTCTTTTTCGGTCGGTCGGTAGTTTTTCAACTTTTCCAAGGGCGGCCTATCTGTCTAAGCAACGACTCGCGAAACGGAACGAGGTCCGTTGAGCGGGGCCTTATATAGCGGCCACCTGTGACAGACAATATTTCCCTCACCGCTCCATCGCCGCCCCCAAGCCCTTGCACAGGAAGGTTTATCCGCAAAGGCCCGGGGGTGGCTGAAGGCTCAGTATCCGACCGTGAAACGCTGCCTCTGATGGGCCGGCCGCTCGATCTCGTCGGCGAGCGCAATGGCGTAGTCGGCGAAGGTGATCCAGCTCTTTCCGTTCGCATCTGCGAGAAGCTGATCGGTCCCGAGCCGGAACTTGGCCGTGCGCTCACCCTCGACGAACAGCGCGGACGGCGAGATGAAGGTCCAGTTCAGGTCCTTTTCCTGCCGCAGCAGGTCCAGGAAGGCGGAACCCTTTTCGGCCTCGGCCTTGTATTGGGCCGGAAAGCCCTCGGTTGTGACCAGCTTCACGCCCGGGGCGACCCCCAGGCTGCCGGCGCCGCCGACGACGAGGTAACGGGCCACCTTGGAGTCCTTCGCCGCGCCGATCAGCTTGATCGGGTCGCTAGCGAGGAAATGCACGGAACTGACGGCGACGTCGTGCCCGGCCCACAGCTTGGCAAGGCCCGCCTGATCGAGCACGTCGCCCCGGATGGGCGTGACATTGGGCAGCGCCGCGATCTTTTCGGGGTTGCGGGCTATGGCGGTGACGCTATGGCCGCGACGAGACAGTTCCTTGGTGATTTCCGACCCGGCCCGGCCTGAGGCGCCGGCGACTGCGATTCTCATGGAAGGCTCCTTTGCTCCTATAGTAACCAAAGGTGACTAGATATCGCAAAGAATGCTGGTGTTAAGAGAGCACTTTGTGCTTACCTGATAACGCTGGAGTAACCGGCATGCTTGTTGGCAACCGAGCCGAACGGAATCCGAGGCCCCGATGATGAGACCCGACGTCTACGCAGCGAACTGTCCGACGCGCCAGATCCTGGATCGCGTCGGCGACAAATGGGCGGTGCTGATCCTTCTGCTGTTGCGCGAGGAGCCGATGCGCTTCAATCAGTTGCGCCGCACGATCGAAGGCATTTCACAGAAGATGCTGAGCCAGGTTCTCAAATCGCTCGAGCGCGACGGCCTGATCAGGCGTCGCGCCATCGCAACCGTGCCTGTCACGGTGGAATATTCGATCATGCAGCTTGGAGTGACGCTGGCGGCAGCGGTCGATCCCCTGCGCGATTGGGCCGAGGAAAATCTGAAGGACGTGCTCGCCGCCCAGCGCCGCTACGACGCCCAGCAGAAGGTGGAAGCGGCGTAGGGGCATCGTTCGCAACGCGCGACTACGCCTGTCCGGCCTTCGCCAGTTCGACCTCGACGCGCAGCTCGATCTCGGAGAGCACGGCATCGAGACCAGGATCGCCGGAGGACGATTTCAGGTTCGCCGCCGCATCGCGCAGCCGCATCACCGTCGAGGCGTCGAGATTACCGGACAGAAGGCCCATCTTGAGATCGTCGAGCACGTCGAGCGCGGTCTTGCCGCGGGCGACCGAGCGCTTGCGGCGCTCGACCAGATCCTCCTCGACGCCTTGCAGCGCAAGCAGTGCATCGATGTTGGCAGCGGCCTTCGGCGCAGCAGCGCTCCGCGTCTCCTGCGCCGACGAGGTGTCGGGCAGGACGAAGGTGCCGGAGCCGGTTCGCTTGGCCTGGCTGGCCGGCGCTCCAAGCGTGGTGCCGTTCGGTCCGTAGATGCGCATCGCAGCAATCCGGGTGATCGATGCCTCACCTTCGCCGCTTTATGGTTAACGGGGCGTAAACAGCCCGGCAAAAACTGCCGACAGGCGGCAGTTTCGCTCCTCAGGGCGAACGCCCGCTGACACCAGTCGAAACAGATTTATTCAACCTATTCAGCCACCTACCCTTGCTGCCCTGGGTTGGCACAGCGCTCGCAAGGAAAGCGCCGGACCAGCTCGTCATGGGAGTGTCGCAGCCGGTCCTTCGATTTGAGGAGCCCTTTCGGGTACCCTTGGGGAGCAGAGGATGCCAGGCGTTCGTTGGGTGAGGATTGTTGGGGTGGCCTGCGCTGCGCTGTCAGCGCTGGCGCTCTCGGTCACGTCAGCGGCTGCGACCTCGCGCATCAAGGATCTCGCCAACATCGAGGGCGTGCGGCAGAACCAGCTCATCGGCTACGGCCTCGTCGTCGGCCTCAACGGCACCGGCGATACGCTCAACAACATCCCCTTCACCAAGCAGTCGCTGCAAGCGATGCTCGAGCGCATGGGCGTCAACATCCGCGGCGCCACCATCCGCACCGGCAACGTCGCCGCCGTGATGGTCACCGGCAACCTGCCGGCCTTCGCCACCCAAGGCACGCGCATGGACGTCACCGTCTCCGCGCTCGGCGACGCCAAGAACCTCCAGGGCGGGACCCTGCTCGTGACCCCCCTGCTCGGCGCCGACGGCAACGTCTATGCGGTCGCCCAGGGCTCGCTCGCAATTTCGGGTTTCCAGGCCGAGGGCGAAGCGGCGAAAATCGTCCGAGGCGTCCCGACCGTGGGCCGCATTGCCAACGGCGCCATCATCGAGCGCGAGATCGAGTTCGCGCTCAACCGCCTGCCGAATGTGCGCCTGGCGCTGCGCAATGCCGACTTCACCACCGCCAAGCGCATCGCTGCCGCCGTCAACGACTATCTCGGCGTCAAGACCGCCGAGCCGATCGATCCCTCGACGGTGCAGCTGTCGATCCCGCCGGAGTTCAAGGGCAACGTCGTCGCCTTTCTCACCGAGATCGAGCAGCTCCAGGTCGATCCCGATCTCGCCGCCAAGATCATCATCGACGAACGGAGCGGCATCATCGTGATGGGCCGCGACGTCCGCGTCGCCACCGTCGCGGTCGCGCAGGGCAATCTCACCGTCACGATCTCCGAGAGCCCCCAGGTGAGCCAGCCCAATCCGTTGTCGCGGGGCCGGACCGTGGTCGCACCGCGCAGCAGCGTCACCGTCACCGAGGACGGCAAGAAGCTGGCGGTCGTCAAGGACGGCGTGTCGCTCCAACAGCTCGTCGACGGCCTCAACGGCCTCGGCATCGGTCCGCGCGACATGATCAGCATCCTCCAGGCGATCAAGGCCGCCGGTGCGATCGAAGCCGACATCGAGGTGATGTGATGCAGACCAATGCGATCAACACTCCGCGCCTCGCCACCTCCTCGGCCTTCTCGGTCGAGAGCCGCAACGGCCGGCCGGACTTCGATCTCGCCGCCGCGTTGCAAAAGGTCTCGCCGCAGCAGCAGACCAAGGCGCAGAAGACCGCCACCGACTTCGAGGCGATGTTCCTCAACAGCATGTTCTCGCAGATGACCTCCGGCCTGAAGGGCGAAGGCCCGTTCGGCGACACGCCCGGCACCGGCGTGTGGCGCTCGATGCTGACCGAGCAATATTCCAAGAACTTCGCCAAGGCCGGCGGCGTCGGCGTCGCCACCGAAGTCTACCGCACCCTGATCATGCAGCAGGCGAAAACGATCCGCACGGCATAAGGTCAAACGAGATGAATCATTCCAACCTCTCACGTCAGCCGATGCAAGCGCAGCGCCCGAACACCGCGCCCGGTAGCGCCGAGGCGCGCAAGCTCGCCGAGGACCTGATGGATGCGATGAGCGCCCTGCTCGGGCTGATCGAGCGCGAGACCGAGCTCGTTCGCGCCGGCAAGGTCCGCGACGCCATGATGCTCGAGGGCAGGAAGCAGGAGCTGTCGCGCAACTATGTCGGCGCCGTCAGCCAGCTGAAGGCGAACCAGGCCCAGCTCGCGAAATCCGCGCCCGAGCTGCTCTCGACCCTGCATCGTCACCACGATGCATTTCGCGCGATGCTTCAGGTCAATCTCACCGTGCTCGCCACCGCGCACGCGGTGTCCGAGAGCGTCGTGCGCGGCGTCAATGCCGAGATCCAGAAGCGCAACGTACCGAACACCTATACGGCCGCAGGTCGTCGCGCCGCTCCCGGACCGCGCCACATCACGCCGCTCGCGGTCAGCCGCTCGCTCTGAGCGCGCTCGAGAACAAGAGACAATTTGACGAAAAACCGCGCGGCGAAATCGCCGCGCGGTTAGGCACGTTTCGTTACCAGGTCTTCAGTCCTGGTGTTCCATGCTTGCGCGATTAGAGGGGTTGGGATTTGACTCACGTGAGGCAACCAGGAGGCTGCCATGAGTACAGATTTCAGCATCAGGCCGGTGGGGATCCCGGCCCCCGTGCAGATCGTAGCGACGCCCAACGCGGCGGCGAACGAGGCCGTGCAAACTGATCTTCCGGTGAGGCAGACGGTCGCCGCGAGCGATACGAGCGCGCCGGTGCGCAATGATTTGCCGAACCACGAAAACATTTCGCGCCAAGTCGTGTTCGACCAGGCGGCCGCATCCTTCGTCTTCCAGGTCGTCAACGAGAGGACCGACGCGGTGGTCAATCAATTTCCCGACGAGGCGATGCTGCGCCGGAGGGCCTATTTCCACGCCCTGGATATGAAGTCCGAACCCTCGCGTCCGCTCAGCACCGACCGCAGCGCCTGACCATCAACGTCGCAACGGCAGTATCGGTTGCGCCGTTGCGCCCTGCCCTCTTCAGCGTGAACCTCTTGCGTGATCTACAACATGCTCGACCACGACGGAAGGCCGTTCACGGCCGTCCGGACAGACCCGCAGCGATGTTGCGGTTGATCTCGATCAGTGGGCGGAAATGATCGAACTGTGGGCTCATCTGGAGCGCCGCGGTCTGGCTCAGCACGAACACGCTGATGTTGGCGATCTTCTGCCGGACGTCGATCGGCTGCGGATTGTTGTCGCGCATCGCCTCGCTCAGGAAGATGGTCCAGAGCTTGCGGTTGAACATCAGGGCCTGCATGGTCTGCTCGCTGAGCGGATCGGCGTTGTTCACCGCATCCTGGAGCTTGTTCGCGGCCTTGAGCAGGGTCTGCGCCTCGATGTCGCGAGGAGATGCTGTGGTCGTTGCAACACGCGCGTAGGCCGAGGCAGCAGAATTCGACATCAATCACACCCTGGAAGTTTCCTAGCCCGTTGAAAGAGCTTAAGGATTTCTTTCCCAACCCTAGGCAGCACCGCTTAAGATTTGCTTACATGTGTGCTTGGAAGCACTCCGGATAAGTACGGGTCGCGGAGCTCTTCGTCAGCGCAAACGTTAGATCCACGCACACACGGTGTAAACGCACATCGCATGAGGCGTGTCGATCTGAGCTAATCTCGAGTTAGCGATCTCCCTCAAATGAACGGCGGAGCATTAGCCCCGCCGCGAAATCTCGAATAGCGATTCTGCACCGCGCGATTAGCGGAGCAGCTGGAGCACGCTCTGCTGCGACTGGTTGGCCAGCGACAGCGCGGAGACCGCGATCGACTGGCGCGTCGACAGCGCCTGGCTGTTGGCCGCTTCCTCGTTGGTGTCGGCGAGCGTCAGGTTGGACGAGCCGGTCTGCAGCACGTTGATCAGGTTCTTGGAGAAATCCTGACGCACCTGCACGATCGACAGATTCGAACCGAGCGTCGAACCTTGCGAGCGCAACGTGCTCGAGGCCGCGTTCAGGCTGGCCAGCACCTTGTTGGTGGCGCCGTTGTCGATGAAGTCGACGCCGTTGACGAGATTGCTGAGTCCGAGGCCCGCCGCGTTGAACACAACGCCGTTGATGCTCAGCGTGGAACTTCCGGTCTCGTTGAAGACGAGCTTCAGCGTGTCGCCGTTGAGCAGGTTGACGCCGTTGAAGGAGGAGTCCTGCGACGTCGTGTCGATCTGGGCCAGGATGTTGTTGAACTGGTTGACCAGGTTGGAGCGCGCGGTCTGCGCGACCGGATCCTGGACCGGCGGCTGCGCCGTGGTGAAGGCCAGAACACCGGTGATCGTGCCGCCGACTGCGCCGCCCGCGACGCTCGAGCCGAGCGTCGAAGAGGCGTATTCGTTGACGGTCGTCACCGTGAGCACGCCGTTGGCATCGATCGTCGCCGTCAGGTGATTGGCCTGAAGCTGCGCGTTGAGCTGGTCCAGCGTCTTGACGGTGCCGTTGGTGCCGTCGCCGAAGGTGACGTTGACCGGCGTGCCGCCGTTGAAGGAGGTGAAGGTCAGCGTCTTGCCGCTGATGCCGCCGACGCCCGAGGTGCGCGCCGCGGTGAAGGCGGTCGCCGTCCCGGTGTTGCCGCTGAGGCCGAAGGCGCTGAGAGCGTTGCCGGTGCCGGTGATCGACAGGTCTGAGTTGATGCCGGTCGAGAGCGCAAGCTGGCCGCTGCTGTTGACCGAGGACGGAATCTGGCCCGCGGTGGTCGACAGGGCCGCCGCGCCGTTGAAGATGCTGGCGGTCTTGACGCCGGTGGCAAGGTCGACTGCGTTGAGCAGGTCGGTCAACGTCGCGCTCTGGATATAGACCGTCGAGTTGCCGTTGCCGTCGGTGACGATGTTGCCGCTGACGCCGCCGGAGGTGACGCCCGCCGCCGATTGCGGCGTCTGCGCGTTCTTGAAGGTGATGGTCTTGCCGTCGATGTTCAGCGTCGAGCCGTCCTGGACCAGGGAGCCGAGCGAGCCGGCCGTGGTCGACCGGTTCGCGGTCACGTTCGCGTTGCCCGCGCCGGTCGCGGATGTCAGGCCGAGCGCCTTGAGGAAATCGGCCTTGCCCGTCACGCTGAGATCGGCGCCGGTCGAGCTCTTCAGCGTCACGGCGCCCGCCGTGATCGAGGATGCAACCTGAAGCGTGCCGACGGGACCCGCCGAACCGCTGACCGCGATGGTCGCCGCGCCTGCGCTGATGGTTGCGGTCTTGACGCCGCTGGCGAGGTCGATCGCAGTGAGGACGTCGTTGACCGTCGCCCCGGGCGCAGCCGCCGTTCCCTCGTAGACGATCGAATTGCCGTTGCCGTCCGTGGCAATGTGCCCGCTGGCATCGAGGCCCCAGCCGGTCGGCTGCGTGCTCGGAGCAACGCCGGTGCGGAAAGTGATGGTCTTGCCGTTCACCGTGATGGTGTCGCCGTCCGCGGGCGGCGTGCTGAAAGTGGCCGATGCCGTGGTGCCGAGCAGCGTGGCGGTGCCGGACAGTGCGGTGGTGCCGTCGGCGGCGAGCGCTGCCGTGCCGGTAAAGGTGCCGGCGCTCGAGCCGAGCGATGCGCCGAGCGCGGCAGTTCCGGTGACCGGGGTCGTGCCGCCGGCCGCACCGGTATAGAGCACGTTGCTCTTGGCGGTCGCGCTCGCATAGGAGGTCGTTCCGCGCAAATCGGCGGGCGTCGCCCCGGGAATCGTGGTGGAGACGTTCGACTTGGTGGAATAGCCGACCGTGGTCTGGAGCGCCTGGTTGGCGATCGATTTCGCGCTGTCGATCAGCTTCTGGAGCGAGGTGATGCCGGTGTTGGCGGCCTGGAGCACCTGCACACCGTTGTTGATGCCGTCGAGCAGGTTGCTGATGTCGCTCGCCCGGTTGTCCAAGCCCTGTGCCGTGAAGAAGTTGGTGGGATTGTCGAGCGCTGTATTGACCTTCTTGCCGGTCGACAGCCGTTCCTGCGTCGTGGCCAGCAAGTCGGCCGTCGACTGCAGCGACAACAGGTTCTGGCGAACGGACGCCGAGAGAACGATGTTGGACATTGGCGAGTCTTCCTCTTGAACCGGGTACGAATCGGCCGCGCGGTCTGGAGAGCGGGCTTTTGTCCAGTTTTAGGACGTGTCCTTTAAAGTATGGTTAACGCCGGTTTAAGCGATAGGGTTAATGGCGGGTGAAGAGCCCTGCCCGCCTCCGAACGCAAAAAAGAGCGGCGGGGCAAATGGCCCCACCGCTCGATTTTATTGAGTGATTTCAGTTACTTGTTAGCGGAGCAGCTGGAGCACGCTCTGCTGCGAGGTGTTGGCCAGCGACAGCGCAGAGACCGCGATGGACTGGCGGGTCGACAGCGCCTGGCTGTTCGCCGCCTCGACGTTGGTGTCGGCCAGCGTCAGGTTGGACGAACCGGTCTGCAGCACGTTGATCAGGTTCTTGTTGAAGTCCTGACGGATCTGCACGACCGAGAGGTTCGAGCCGAGGCTGGAGGCTTCCGAGCGCAGCGTGCTCGACGCCGCGTTCAGGTTGGTCAGCACCCTGTTGGCCGCGGCGTTGTCGATGAAGTCGACGCCGACGGTCAGCGCCGCGAGGCCCAGACCCTTGGAGTTGTAGGTCACGCCGGTGATGTTCAGGCTCGACTTGCCGGTCTCGTCGAACACCAGCTTGAGCTGATCACCATTGAGCAGGTTGACGCCGTTGAACGAGGAGTCCTGCGAAGTCGTGTCGATCTGGTTCAGGATGTTGTTGTACTGAGACACCAGGTTCGCACGAGCCGTCTGCGCAACCGCATCCTGGACGGGGGTGGAAGCCGTCGAGAAGGTCAGTGCCGAAGTGAGCGTGCCGCCGATTGCGCCGCCGGCGGCCGTCGAGCCGAGCGTCGAGGACGCGTAGTCGTTCGAGGCCGTGATCGTCAGCAGGCCGTTGGCGTCGATCGTCGCAGCCAGGTTGTTGGCCTGAAGCTTGTTGTTGAGCTGATCGAGCGTCTTGACCGTGCCGTTGGTGCCGTCGCCGAAGGTGACGTTTACCGCCGTGCCGCCATTGAAGGAGCTGAAGGTCAAGGTCTTCCCGGCGATGCCGCCGATGCCGGAGGTGCGGGCCGCGGTGAAGGCCGTTGCGTTGCCGGTGTTGCCGGCGAGGCCGAACACATTGAGCGCGTTGCCGGTGCCGGTGATCGACAGGTCGGCATTGACGCCGGTCGAGAGCTTGAGCTGACCGGACGTATTGATCGTGGAGTTCGACTGGCCCGTCGCGGTCGCAAGCGTCGCAGTGCCGTTGGCATTGATCGTCGCCGTCTGCACGCCGGTGGCAAGGTCGATCGCCTTCAGGACGTCGTTCACCGTGCCGGACTGCAGATAGACCGTCGAGTTGCCATTGCCGTCGGTGACGACCGCACCGTTCGCACCATAGCCGCTCGCAACGCTCGGAGCACCGGTCGTACCCGGGGTCGGCGCATTCTTGAAGGTGATGACGTGACCGTTGACGTTCAGCGTCGAGCCGTCCGTGAGGGTCGCCCCCAGCGAGGACGCAGTCGTGGTCCGGTTGACGCTCAGGCTGGCATTGCCCGCACCCGAGGACGTCGTCAGGCCGAGAGCCTTGAGCAGGTCGGCCTTGCCGGTGAGGCTGAGATCCGCACCCGTCGAGCTCTTCAGCGTGACGGCGCCCGCAGCAACGCTCGAAGCGGTCTGGTTGACGCTCGTGGCGATCGTCGCAGCACCCGAAGTGATGGAAGCGGTCTTCACGCCGCTGGCGAGATCGACCGCGGTCAACAGATCGTTGACGGTCGCAGCCGGGGTGCCGGCGGTGCCGAGATAGACGGTGGTGTTGCCGTTGGCATCGGTGACGAGGTTGCCGCTGACACCCGAGCCGGACGGAACCGCCGTCGACGCCGGCGCCGAGCCGCTGCGGAACGTGATGGTCTTGCCGTTCACGGTCAGCGTGTCGCCGTCGGCGGGCTGCGCGTTGCCGACGAGGCCGGTTGCGGTCGTGCCCGAGGTCGCGATCAGGGTGATGGTGCCGGTCAGGGCCGTGGTGCCGTCGCCGGCCGTTGCCGCGGTGCCCGTGAACGTGCCGAGGGTGGCGCCGAGCGAGGTGGTGCCGTTCGCCGCCGTGGTGCCGCCGGCCGTGCCGTTATACAGCACGTTGCTGCTCGCGGTCGCGCTGGCAAAGCTCGTCGTGCCGCGCAGGTCCGCCGCGGTCGCGCCGGCGATGGTGGTGGAGACGTTCGACTTGGTGGAGTAGCCGACGGTGGTCTGCAGCGCCTGGTTGGCGATCGACTTGGCGCTGTCGATCAGCTTCTGCAGCGAGGTCAGGCCGGTGTTGGCAGCCTGCAGCACCTGCACACCGTTGGCGATGCCGTCGAGCAGATTGTTGATGTCGCTGGCGCGGTTGTCGAGCGACTGTGCCGTGAAGAAGTTGGTGGGATTGTCCAGGGCCGAGTTGACGCTCTTGCCGGTCGACAGACGGTTCTGTGTGGTGGCGAGGAGATCGGCGGTGGACTGGAGAGAGAGCAGGTTCTGACGAACCGACGCAGAGAGAACGATACCGGACATGACTCTTACCCTTCTGGCTTACGCGTCTTCGTTCGATCGCTTCTGGATCGAGTGACGGGCACAGGGTGAGCTGACATGGCTAACAAAGGGTGAAACGAACATCGCCTGCCTAAGCGCCGGTTCACCATAAGCGCCTGGACGCGCTTGCAGCGTCAGGCAATCGCCCTGGAATCATTGGCTTTTCTCAGCGCTTACGCTCCATTAACCATAACCGCTGGTTACTTTCCCGGACCGTCGCCTGCGCTCTCGAACCTCGACTGACGAACGAAAAAAGACGGCGGGGCCAAGGCCCCGCCGCCGGATCTTGCTTGCGATGTCGTCCGCCAGTTAGCGGAGCAGCTGCAGCACGCTCTGCTGCGACTGGTTGGCCAGCGACAGCGCGGAGACCGCGATGGACTGGCGGGTCGACAGCGCCTGGCTGTTCGCCGCCTCGACGTTGGTGTCGGCCAGCGTCAGGTTGGACGAACCGGTCTGCAGCACGTTGATCAGGTTCTTGTTGAAGTCCTGACGAACCTGAACGATCGTCAGGTTCGAACCCAGAGCCGAGGCTTCCGAGCGCAGCGTGCTCGACGCGGCGTTCAGGTTGGTCAGCACCTTGTTGGTGGCAGCGTTGTCGATGAAGTCGACACCGCTGGTCAGCGCAGCAAGGCCCAGACCCTTGGAGTTGTAGGTCACGCCGGTGATGCTCAGGTTCGACTTGCCGGTCTCGTCGAACACCAGCTTGAGCTGGTCGCCGTTCAAGAGGTTGACACCGTTGAACGAGGAGTCCTGCGCCGTCGAGTCGATCTGGTTCAGGATGTTGTTGTACTGAGACACCAGGTTCGCACGAGCCGTCTGTGCAACCGCATCCGCGATGGGAGTGGAAGCCGTCGAGAAGGTCAGTGCCGAAGTGAGCGTGCCGCCGATCGCGCCGCCGGCGGCCGTCGAGCCGATGGTCGAGGACGCGTAGTCGTTGGTGGTCGAGATCGTCAGCAGGCCGTTGGCGTCGATCGTCGCGGACAGGTTGTTGGCCTGCAGCTTGGTGTTGAGCTGATCGAGCGTCTTGACCGTGCCGTTGGTGCCGTCGCCGAAGGTGACGTTGACCGCCGTGCCCGCGTTGAAGGCGGCGAAGGTCAAGGTCTTGCCGCTGATGCCGCCGACGCCGGAGGTACGGGCCGCCGTGAAGGCGGTCGCGGTGCCGGTGTTGCCGGCGAGGCCAAGCGCGTTCAGCGCGTTGCCGGTGCCGGTGATCGACAGGTCGGCATTGACGCCGGTCGAGAGCTTGAGCTGACCCGAGGCGTTGATCGACGAGTTGGTCTGGCCGGTGGCCGTCGCAAGCGTCGCGGTGCCGTTGGCATTGACCGTCGCGGTCTGCACGCCTGTGGCAAGGTCGATCGCCTTCAGGACGTCGTTGATCGAGCCGCCCTGCAGATAGACCGTCGAGTTGCCGGCGCCGTCGGTGAGGACGTTACCGCTCGCGCCAAAGCCGGTCGGAACGCTGGGAGCACCGGTCGTACCCGGGGTCGGCGCGTTCTTGAAGGTGATGACGTGACCGTTGACGTTCAGCGTCGAGCCGTCCGTGATCGTCGCACCCAGCGAGGTCGCGCTGGTGGTGCGGTTGACGCTCACGGTGGCGTTGCCGCCGCCGACTGCGCCGCTCACGCCGAGGGCCTTGAGCAGGTCGGCCTTGCCGGTGAGGCTCAGATCCGCACCCGTCGAGCTCTTCAGCGTGACCTGGCCACCAGCAACGCTCGAGGCGGTCTGGTTGACGCTCGTCGCGATCGTCGCAGCACCCGAGCTGATGGCGACCGTCTTCACGCCGCTGGCGAGATCGACCGCGGTCAACAGGTCGTTGACGGTCGCAGCCGGGGTACCGGCGGTGCCGAGATAGACGGTGGTGTTGCCGTTGCCGTCGGTGACGAGGTTGCCGCTGACGCCCGAGCCGGACGGGACCGCCGTCGACGCCGGCGCAGAGCCGCTACGGAACGTGATGGTCTTGCCGTTCACGGTCAGCGTGTCGCCGTCGGCGGGCTGCGCGTTGCCGACGAGGCCGGTTGCGGTCGTGCCCGAGGTGGCGATCAGGGTGATGGTGCCGGTCAGGGCCGTGGTGCCGTCGCCGGCCGTTGCCGCGGTGCCCGTGAACGTGCCGAGGGTGGCGCCGAGCGAGGTGGTGCCGTTCGCCGCCGTGGTGCCGCCGGCCGTGCCGTTATACACCACGTTGCTGCTCGCCGTCGCACTGGCGTAGGAGGTCGTGCCACGCAAATCGGCCGCCGTCGCGCCGGAGATGGTGGTGGAGACGTTCGACTTGGTGGAGTAGCCGACGGTGGTCTGCAGCGCCTGGTTGGCGATCGACTTGGCGCTGTCGATCAGCTTCTGCAGCGAGGTGATGCCGGTGTTGGCAGCCTGCAGTACCTGCACGCCGTTGGCGATGCCGTCGAGCAGGTTGTTGATGTCGCTGGCGCGGTTGTCGAGCGACTGTGCGGTGAAGAAGTTGGTGGGATTGTCCAGGGCCGAGTTGACGCTCTTGCCGGTCGACAGACGGCTCTGCGTGGTGGCGAGAAGATCAGCGGTGGACTGGAGAGAAAGCAGGTTCTGACGAACCGACGCAGAAAGAACAATACCGGACATTGAGTGTTACCCTTCTGGTACGCAACGCAACAAACTTCGATTAGGATTAATCGATGCCGGGACGGTGAACGCAGACGGCTAACAAAGCATGAAGCGTGTCGCGCCGAACCGTGCGCGGATTCACCATGCGAGCGATCGGAGCCGGATCGAGCTCGCTCATATCGCCATGATAGGATGATGCTTTTTCGCGCAGCGACCAGATGTTTGCGACTTGTCAACCATAACTCAGAGTGAGCAATTGGCTGCATCCGAATGCATCGTTCCACTTTGCCGATCGGCACTCTGAGGCCGGCGCAAAAAGAAAGCGGCGGGGCCGAAGCCCCGCCGCCGGATCTTGCTTGCGATGTCGTCCGCCAGTTAGCGGAGCAGCTGCAGCACGCTCTGCTGCGACTGGTTGGCCAGCGACAGCGCGGAGACCGCGATGGACTGGCGGGTCGACAGCGCCTGGCTGTTGGCCGCTTCGGTGTTGGTGTCGGCCAGTGTCAGGTTGGACGAGCCGGTCTGCAGCACGTTGATCAGGCTCTTGTTGAAGTCCTGACGAACCTGCACCACCGAGAGGTTCGAACCGAGGCTGGAGGCTTCCGAGCGCAGCGTGCTCGACGCCGCGTTCAGGTTGGTCAGCACCTTGTTGGTGGCAGCGTTGTCGATGAAGTCGACACCGCTGGTCAGCGCAGCAAGGCCCAGACCCTTGGAGTTGTAGGTCACGCCGGTGATGCTCAGGTTCGACTTGCCGGTCTCGTCGAACACCAGCTTGAGCTGGTCGCCGTTCAAGAGGTTGACACCGTTGAACGAGGAGTCCTGCGAGGTCGTGTCGATCTGGTTCAGGATGTTGTTGTACTGAGACACCAGGTTCGCACGCGAGGTCTGTGCAACCGTATCCTGGACGGGGGTGGAAGCCGTCGAGAAGGTGAGCGACGAGGTCAGCGTGCCGCCGATCGCACCACCCGCGGCGCTCGATCCGATGGTCGAGGACGCGTAGTCGTTGGTGGTCGAGATCGTCAGCAGGCCGTTGGCGTCGATCGTCGCGGACAGGTTGTTGGCCTGCAGCTTGGTGTTGAGCTGATCGAGCGTCTTGACCGTGCCGTTGGTGCCGT
This sequence comes from Bradyrhizobium sp. 1(2017), assembly GCF_011602485.2. Classification (NCBI taxonomy): domain Bacteria; kingdom Pseudomonadati; phylum Pseudomonadota; class Alphaproteobacteria; order Hyphomicrobiales; family Nitrobacteraceae; genus Bradyrhizobium; species Bradyrhizobium sp. 1(2017). Next base: position 5,426,040 of record NZ_CP050022.2, read on the forward strand.
CGCCGAAGGTGACGTTGACCGCCGTGCCGCCATTGAAGGAGCTGAAGGTCAAGGTCTTGCCGCTGATGCCGCCGACGCCGGAGGTACGGGCCGCCGTGAAGGCGGTCGCGGTGCCGGTGTTGCCGGCGAGGCCAAGCGCGTTCAGCGCGTTGCCGGTGCCGGTGATCGACAGGTCGGCGTTGACGCCGGTCGAGAGCTTGAGCTGGCCCGAGGCGTTGATCGACGAGTTGGTCTGGCCGGTGGCCGTCGCAAGCGTCGCGGTGCCGTTGGCATTGACCGTCGCGGTCTGCACGCCGGTGGCGAGGTCGATCGCCTTCAGGACGTCGTTGACCGAGCCGCCCTGCAGATAGACCGTCGAGTTGCCGTTGCCGTCGGTGAGGACGTTACCGCTCGCGCCAAAACCGGTCGGAACGCTGGGAGCACCGGTCGTACCCGGGGTCGGCGCGTTCTTGAAGGTGATGACGTGACCGTTGACGTTCAGCGTCGAGCCGTCCGTGATCGTCGCACCCAGCGAGGTCGCGCTCGTGGTACGGTTGACGCTCACGGTGGCGTTGCCGCCGCCGACTGCGCCGCTCAGCCCGAGAGCCTTGAGCAGGTCGGCCTTGCCGGTAACGCTCAGATCCGCACCCGTCGAGCTCTTCAGCGTGACGGCGCCCGCAGCGACGCTCGAAGCGGTCTGGTTGACGCTCGTGGCGATCGTCGCAGCACCCGAGCTGATGGCAGCCGTCTTCACGCCGCTGGCGAGATCGACTGCGGTCAACAGGTCGTTGACGGTCGCAGCCGGGGTGCCGGCGGTGCCGAGATAGACAGTGGTGTTGCCGCTGCCGTCGGTGACGAGGTTACCGCTGACGCCCGAGCCGGACGGGACCGCCGTCGACGCCGGCGCAGAGCCGCTGCGGAATGTAATGGTCTTGCCGTTTACGGTCAGCGTGTCGCCGTCGGCGGGCTGCGCGTTGCCGACGAGGCCGGTTGCGGTCGTGCCCGAGGTGGCGATCAGGGTGATGGTGCCGGTCAGGGCCGTGGTGCCGTCGCCGGCCGTTGCCGCGGTGCCCGTGAACGTGCCGAGGGTGGCGCCGAGCGAGGTGGTGCCGTTCGCCGCGGTGGTGCCGCCGGCAGCGCCGCTAAACACGACGTTGCTGCTCGCCGTCGCGCTGGCGTAGGAGGTCGTACCACGCAGGTCGGCCGCCGTCGCACCGGAGATGGTGGCGGAGACGTTCGACTTGGTGGAATAGCCGACGGTGGTCTGCAGCGCCTGGTTGGCGATCGACTTGGCGCTGTCGATCAGCTTCTGCAGCGAGGTGATGCCGGTGTTGGCAGCCTGCAGCACCTGCACGCCGTTGGCGATGCCGTCGAGCAGGTTGTTGATGTCGCTGGCGCGGTTGTCGAGCGACTGTGCGGTGAAGAAGTTGGTGGGATTGTCGAGAGCCGAGTTGACGCTCTTGCCGGTCGACAGACGGTTCTGCGTGGTGGCGAGAAGATCGGCGGTGGACTGGAGGGAGAGCAGGTTCTGGCGAACCGATGCGGAGAGAACGATACCGGACATGACTCTGTTACCTTTCTGGTAAACGACGCTACTGTTACACGTCTGCTTGGATCGAGCGTGATCCAGCGACCGGCGGACCGTGGCGCTGAGACCTCTAACGAAGCATGAAATGAAACCGGCGCTTTTGCCCGGTCGCGCGTGATTCGCGCCGGGAAGCCGCTCGCAGGATTGCGCCCTCGCACAACGACAACTTTGAAAACGTTGAGCTTTTCCGTGCAAAGCCCGAGAATTTACGACTCGTTAACTCATTCCGAGCGAGAATCCTGCTTTGACGGACCGCAACGAACGCTCGGTTACGAAAGCGTTGATGGAGAACAGGCATGGCCCTCAAGGTCGAGCTCAGACCGCACGAGCGCATCATCGTCGGTAACTGCGTGATTACCAACACGGACCAGCGCGCCCGCCTCCTGATCGACGGCGACAACGTGCCGATCCTGCGCGAGCGCGACATCCTCACGCCGGAGACCGCGGACACGCCCGCCAAGCTGGTCTACCTGGCGGTCCAGCTCATGTACATCTCGCCCGATCCGCAGACCCAGCACGGCACCTATTTCAACCTGGTGCGCGACATCGTCACCGCGGTGCCGAGCGCCTGGCCAATCATCGAAGCCATCAACAACAACATCCTCAACGGCGACCTCTACCGGGCGCTGAAGGACGCCCGCAAGCTGATCGCATATGAAGAAAAGCTGCGCGATCAGTTCGAGGCCACGCAGCCCAAGGCGGAGAGCACCGCCGCCTGACCACACGCGATCGCAACGGCCGCGCGAGCGGCCGAGCCGCACAACGACAACAGCCCCGGATCATCTCCGGGGCCGTTGTCGTCTCAGGCCTGCATCGGCGCTACTGCGCGGCGAGCGGCGGCGCTTCGACCTCGATCACTCCGTCGCCGGCTCGGCGCCCGCCGAACTCCAGCACGGCCGCGACCAGCGCATCGATGTCGGTCTCGTCGGTGCGGTGATTGACGATCGCGGCGCGGATCGCGAACTTGCCGTCCAGCGTCGTGCTCGACGGGGCCGCGACACCGGCCTCCTGGATGTCGGCGACGATCTCGCGATTGACCGCATCATCGGCGCGGTAGCGGAAGCAGACGATGTTGAGATTGACCGGCGCCAGCAATTCCAGCCGCGGCTCGGCGACAATGCGCGCCTCCAGATATTTCGCGAGCGCGCAGCTTCGCGCGACCACCGCACCGAGCCGATCGGTGCCGAACGTCTTCAACGTGAACCAGGTCTTCAGCGCACGGAAGCCGCGCGACAGATCTGGACCGAGATCGCAGGGCCAGACTGCGCCCGCCGCAAGTCCCCTCGCCTCGCGGCGCAGATAGGCCGCGGGCTGTGCAAAAGCCTGCCGGTGCTGCTCGCCGTCACGCACCAGCAGGAAGCCGGCATCGTAGGGCACCTGCCCCCATTTGTGGAAGTCGAGCGCGATGGAATCCGCAAGCTCGATGCCGCCGAGCAGCGGCGCGAGTTCAGGCGAGAGGATGGCGAGCGCACCGAAGGCGCCGTCGACGTGAAACCAGATCCCTTCCTCGTGGCACAGCTCCGCGACTGCCTTGAGATCGTCGATCGCGCCGACATCGACCGTGCCGGCAGACGCGACCACCAGGAACGGCTTGAAGCCGACCTCGCGGTCAATAGCGATCTGCGCGCGCAACGCGGCAACATCGATGCGATGATCGGCATCGACACCGATCTTGCGCAGCGCATCCGTGCCGAACCCGGCAATGTCCATCGCCCTCGAGATGCAGCCATGTGCGGCGTGCGACGTATAGGCCGTGAGCACCGCGCCGTCATTGCCGAGGCCGTGTTGCCGCGCCAGCGTGCCGAGCGCGTTCGTACGGGCCACCAGCACCGCCATCAGATTGGCCATCGACGTGCCCGTGACGAAGATGCCGCTCGCACTATCCGGAAAGCCGAACAGGCAGCGCATCCACGCCACGATCTGGCGCTCGACCTCGATCGGCATGTGGTCGCGTCCGCCGAGATTGGCATTGAGGCCGGCTGCGAGCATTTCCGCGAGCATGCCGACCGCGGTGCCGCCGCCATGGACCCAGCCCATGAAGCCTGGATGGACGTTGCCGGTCGCATAGGGTGCGACATGCTCGCTGAATTCGCGATAGACGTCGGCGAGATCGTTTGCCTCGCGCGGCACGTCGGCCTTCAACGCCGCACGGGTCGCATCGGGGATCGGCTGCCACACCGGGCGCGCACGAACATTGGCGATGCCGTCAATCGCATCATCGAGCATACGATGAGCCAGTGCACGCAACTCGCTCCAGTCCTGCGGGTCGAGCGAGCTGTGGGTGACGGAGCTTTGCGCGTTACGGATGATCTCGTTCATGTCGCGCTTCCCTCGCCCGCTCGTGCATGCCGCGACAGCATCGCCGTGAACGCCGCAAATATCTTGCGCATCTGCGGCGGCTTGTACGGAAACACGACCGGCGAATCCATGTTGTGCACGACGGCGGTATTGTCGGCCTCGAACACCAGGAGCTCGCCATTCTGGTTCTCGGCGCAATCGACAATGAAATAGTCGAGGCCGACGCGCCTGCTCAGCTCATCGAGCGCGTGCTCGTGCCGAGCTGCGAAGGCGTGATCGAAGTCGAGCATGAAGACGGCCTCTTCAGCCCGCTTCTCCTCGCTGAACGCCATGTAGGCGTTGAGGTACCAGATGTCCCAGCGATCGGCGATCGCCATGTGGCAGGCGTAAGGTTTGCCGTCGACCATGGCGAGACGATATTTGCGGTAGAGTCCGTCGGGGCTGGCATAGTCGACGAAGCGTGCGACGAAGAAATCCTGCTCTTTGCGTGCGGCGAGATAGGCCTCGAGCGCCGCCGCGTCGTCGAGCTTCGCGAGCCCGACGCCGGCATGTGAGCCGCGCGGCCGCGCGATCATCGGAAAGTGCAATTCGTTCGCGATCGTCCCGCAGGCGATCCGCCCCTGCGCGAGATCCGACAATTGCGTGCGCGTAGCGTGGACGGTCGCGGGAATGTCGAGGCCGGGCACGCCCGCCAGCAGCCGATACAGCTTGTCGCGATCGAGGTTGCCGATCAGATCGGGGCGATTGAGCAGCGGACGGGGCCAGTGTGGCGCGGCCTTCTCGATCAGCGCGAGCGCGTCCCGGCACTCCTCCGAGTCGGACGCAACCACGATCGCAACGTCGTGGTCGGGCAAGCTCTCGGGCAGACCGACGCCCTTGACCACGTAGAGCGTCAACAGCTCGATGTCGGAGCCTTCGAGCAGGAAATCGATCGGCGTGTTGCCGCCCATGTCGATGTCGGCCGCAAGCGCGAGCAAGCGCAAGCCCGGCTTCGCGGCCGCGCTCGGCGTACGAAACAACTGATGGAAGGTGAGCACCTCCGACTGGATCGCAAGCCCCGCCTCCTTGTCGCCAAGGAGCTGGACGATCAGCGACAGATCGAGACCCTCGCCCGCCTGCGCCGTCCCCTCCGTGATCCGGACGACGAGTTGATCGCGCAAGGGCTGCAGATCGACACCTTCGAAGGCCTGGCGCGTCAGCTGCGCGAAGCCGATGCGGTCGGCATAATTGGCCGCGGAAACTGGCTGCTGCATCTCACACCTCGGACGCGGACGTTACCTGCACGGGCGCCGCGGCGCCGCGCCCGAGCAACAGCTCGATCTTGACCAGAACATGCGCAACGCGATCGAGGACCTCCTGCAGATTGCGTTGCGCTTCCACCGGGTCCGGGGACCAGGCCTCGGTCACGAGCCGTGCGCCGACGCAAAGGCGCAAGACGGCGAGCGGTGCCTCGTCCTGCCGTTCCAGCCGGACCGGTTGGCCGATCAGACAGCGCTGTGCGGCGACGTCCCGGTCGGCCGTGCTGCCGCCGATCTCCTCGTTCACGTCACGCGCGAGCGCCTGATGAACGGCACCGGTCTCCGCGATCGAGACCGGCTTGCCGTCGCGCAGCAGCAGAAACGGAAAGATCGTCCGCTGCGCGAACTCCTCGTCGTCCGCACCGGCCTTCTCCATCCCGGTTGGAGCGGGGAGAAGCGACGACGACAACGCGATCATGCTGTCGATGCCGGCGGCAAGCTCGGTCAGCGCCCTGGCGCGGAACGCGCCCGGCACCGCATGGTAGCTACCGATCTCGGCCAGCGCTGCCTCCCAGCGCAACCATTGGCCGAAATTCGGCCGGCGCGCGAAGCGCGAACGCAGCGCCGTCCACGCCATCGGCCAGTCGCAACGGCCGGCATAATCGAAGAAGCCCGGCGCGATCGCCTCGACCCGGTCGAGCGATCGGGAGAAGCCCTTCGGCACCAGCAGCGCGCCGCTGAAGGCCGGGCCGCCGAAGAATTTCGAGCCGGTGATCAGCACCAGGTAACCGCGGTCGAGATGGGCACGCAATCGGCGGCGGCCGAGCCGGGCCTGACAGGCATCGACGACGATCTGAACCTTGCGCGGCCAGCGCCGCGCGATCTCGTCGAGACAGGCTGCGCTCGGTGCGCGCCAGCCGAGCTTCGACATATCCATGATCTGAAGCAGCACCGGCGCGCCCTGCGCGATCGTGGCCTCGATTGCGCGCAGCACCGCAGCATCGATGTCCGCACGCATCGCGATCCCGGCCCCCGCCTCGCGCAACGGCAGCGCGATGCTGGCGCCGGCGAGACCCGCAACCGCTCCGTCCTTGCGGACGGCAAGGCCGTTCGCCGTCATGGAGCTGAAATGATGTCCACGCGCGGTATGGGTCGTCCCGCTTCCGGTCTGATCAGACCCGACCACGATCGTCACCGGCGGCGCGCCGAGCATCGTGCGCGCCACGAACAGGGCGTGGAGCTGGGAGTCCGTGCCGGACGGGGAGAACACGACATCGACGCGCGGCGGGAGCTGGAGCTGGCCGCGCAGCTCGTCGCGCATGTCCTCGCAGCGCGCATCGAAGACGAGCTCGACCTCGTCGAACAGGCATTTGTGCACCAGCTCTTCGCGCGCCAGCGCGGCCCGGTCATAGGCCGCTTGCGAGATCGTCGAGGCGGTCGAGGAGGCGAAATTCCAGACCGCAGGCTCGGGCGAGGCCGCGCAGCCATAGGCGTTGACGCGATTGCTGGCATCGAGCGTCAGCCGCGGATCTCCGCCGGAGACGAGCAGCGTGTCGAGCGGCGTGAAGAGGTCGCGCAGGCCGTAACGCGAGCCGTGGTCGGATGCGCGTTCCGGTTCCGACAGACGGGATGCGCCGCTGCTCATCCCGAAGGGCTCACGCCGCATCGGCCGCCGCCGCTGCGGGCGCCGGCGCGAATTGCGAGGCGATGTCGCCGTGGAACACCGACGGGCCGACGTGGTCGAGCGAGCTCTGGATGTCGGCCCAGATCTCGCCGCCGATGTCGGTCCAGCGCTTGCAGAAGGCGAAGTCCTCGGAAAGGTACGTGCCTGTCACGGGATCGATCATGCATTCGAACAGCGCGAACCGGTTCGGGCTCGCCGCCAGCGTATCGTGCGAATGCTCTCGGAAGAATTGCAACGCTGCATAGTCCGGGTAGCGGCACATCGCTTCCAGCACGTGGCGCCGGATCATCAGGAAACCCGTGCCCGCATACCGCACGCGGGTAAAGCCGTTGACGACCACGATGCGGTCGGGGTCCTCGATCTCGAGCACGTAGTCGAGCGAAGCGGCCGGCACGTCGGCGCGACCCGACTGGATGGCACGCGCGGCCTTGTCCCAATTGATCCGCTTGATCGGATAGCAGCCGGCGACGACGTCCGCGCCGCATTCGATCAGCCGGAACACCTGCTCCGGCTTGAAGCCGATGTCGGCATCGATGAACAGGAAGTGCGTCGCCTTGGGATCGTCCAGGAACATCGCGGCCAGATTGGCCCGCGCCCGCGTGATCAGTGCGTCACCGTCGCGCAAGAGCACCTTGAGCTCGAGATTGGACATGCCGTGCACGGCGCGCTGGAGCGCGAAGATCGAGCTCGCATAGATGCTCGACACCTGCCCGCCGAAGCACGGCGTGGCCACCACCAGTTGCATCTTGTCCGACATCGGCAGCTCCGCCCCGCTCCAATCCTCACCAAGAGGTAAAGAGGCATGGTTAACGGCGACTTAACGCGGCCCTACAGGAACTTGACGAGCGAGAGCTGTGCCAGGTTCGAGGTCACCTGGTAGGAGGCCTGGAGCGCGTTCTGGAGCGCCAGGATCTCGCTCGCGACCTGGTCCGGCGAGGCCGATTCCGCCTGGTCGATGATCGACTGGAGCTGCGCCTTGGCCTGGGTCTGGCGCGTGCTCGCGTCCTGCATCGTGTTCTGGGCCATGGCGATGTCGGTCTGGATGTCCTCGATGCGCTGCTGACCGGGCTGCTGGGTCAGCGCCTGCGTCACCCGCAGGCTCAGCGCGGACACCTGCCCGCCCGAATATTGGCCGGTCGGCGAGGTCGAGAAGGTCCCGAACACCGCGATCGCCTGCAACTGGCGGCGGATCGCATCTTCATTCGCCTGGGCGCCATACTGCACCGTGACGGCGTCGTCGACCCGCGCCATCGCGGTCGCGCGCGGCGAGCCGGGCCCGTCATTGCCCAGATACCATTTCACCGTGTTGGCCGAGCCGTTCACCAGCGTGGTCGCCGAGCTCGCCGGCGAGGTGCCGACGCGCAGCGGCGGTTGCGTGGCGGTCACGGGCGTCGAGCTGAAGCCGAGCGAGCTCAGCGCGCCCGTATTCGAGCTCGTGATGTTGAGGCTCGCCGCATCGTCGGTGTTGATCGTGATCGAGCCGCCATGGACGGTCGAGGGCTTCGACGTCCCCGTGATCGCGTCGATCTTGCTCATCAGCGTCTGGATGCTGTCGGTGACGTTGAGCTGGTTGCCGGTGGCGCCGGAGCTGACGAAAGTCAGCGTGGTGCCGTTGACGGTGATGGTGTCGCCGGCCACGAAGCCCGGCGAGATCGAGTCCGAGGGGCTTGCGCCGGACAGCGCCGTCGCGCCGCTGATCGGTGCGGGTGGCGCCGCCTGGTTGTTGACGGGCGTACCGATCGCCGAGCTCGCGCTGTTGAAGAAATTGTCGCCGGCGACGACCGCGGATGCCGCCACCATCGAGGTGTTGGCAACCTTCTGGATCGCTGTGTTCAGCGCCGTGTTGAGGTTCGCGGCCGTGTTGTCCGGGTTGACCGGAGTGCTCGCATCGATCGCGAAGCTGCCGAGCGGCGTCGGCGTCGCCGTCGAGGCGGTCAGGTCGATCTGCTCGGTCGTGCCGTCCGGCAGGGTGAACTGGACGCTCAGCTTGTCGCCATTGTTCGGGTTGACGCCGTTGAGATCGACCGAGAACGACACCGGCGAGCCGCTCGGGCCGGTGACGGTCGCGCCCGTCAGGGTCGAGGACACCGCCTTGAGCTTCAGCCCGAACGGCGATCCGGCGACGTCTTCCGACACCTGCACCGAGCTCGGCGTCGGCTGCGTCTGCACCAGGCGGCCCATGCCGTTGGCCCCAAGGTCGGCGGCCTGACGCTCCGCCATGACGGTCTTGAACCCCGCCTGCGTCGTGGTGCCGTTGATGATGTCGCCGGCATCCGCGACCGACTGGGTGTTGACCGCCGTTCCGGAGAACAGATAGCGGCTGCCGGTCTGCGTGTTGAGAACGCCGACCATCGAGCCGAACTGGGCGGCGGCGGTGTTCTGCGCGACCGTCTGGCCATTGACGTTGAGATCCTGCGCGGTCGAGGCCGAGCCGGTCTGCACGGTGTTGCGAATCTTCGTCAGCGACTGCAGCGCGGTGTTGGCGAGGTTGATGCTGACGTTGACGTTGGTGATCGTGTCGGTATAGGCGGCGATGTTGGAGAGCTGCGCGCGCCCGGCGATCGCAAAGCCCTCGTTGGTGCCCATGCCGGCATAGTTCTGCGACAGCTTGCCCGTCGAAAGCTGCGTCGACAGGTCGGTGAGCTGCTGATTGATGTTGCGAATCTGCGCGCCGAGAACCGACGAGGAATAGTTGATGCTGCTGATCGACATGTTTCAGAGCCCTGTTACTTTTTACCCTTGAGCCTGGAGCAACGTGTTCATCATGCTCTGCACCACCGACATGACGTGGGCGTTGGCGGCATAGGCATTCTGAAGCTGGATCAGGTTCGACATCTCCGAGTCCAGATTGACGCTGGAGGTCGAGTCGAACTTGGCCTGGAGCGTCGAGACCACGACGCTCTGGCCCTGCTGGAGCTGGGTCGCCTGGGTCGCGGCATTGGCCTGCACGCTCAGGAACTGCTGGAGATAGTTCGAGACGCTGCCCGTGAAAGGCTGGTTCGCCGAACCGAGACCGCTCTGCGGGGAATAGGAGAACACCGCATTGGTGAGCTGCGAATAGAGATAGTCCGAACGCGTGGTGTCGCCCGCGGGCGTCACCGGCGAGGTATTGTAGACCGACAGCCGGGTCGGATCGGAAACCAGCTGCGTGTTCACGGCGATGCGCCCGGCAAGGCCGGTCATCTGCGAGCCCGATCCCGTGATCGCGCCGGTATAGAGCGCTTGCCCGCCGTCGGTGAACACCGCCAGTTGCGGATTGCCCGAGGCCAGCGACGACATCGTCTTGGTGGTCGAGGCTGAATTGATCTTGGTGAGGCCGGTATTGTCGTCGGTCACCCGCAGCGTCGTCGCCGTCGCCGGCGACGGAGCCGCGGCGAACGACAGATGCGTGCCGGCAAGTGCGGTATTGAGCGCGGACGCGATCGCGCTCATGCCGCCGGCGAAGTCGACGCCGATCCGCATCGGGTTGGCGTTCGTCGCGTTCTGGAGCGGCAGCGCCGCCGGATCGGTGACGTTGACCAGCGTGATCTGGCGCTGGGTGTTGGTGGTCGTGTCGGTGTAGGTGATGTTGACCGTGTTGCCCGGCGCCGCCCCGGCGAGGTCGAGATCGAACCCGGCCGGCGGACCGGAGACCGTGCTGCCGGCCGTGGTCTTGTCGGACAGCGCGCTCGACATGGTGGCGGCGAGCTGATCGATCTGGTTCTGCGCCTGCACCAGCAGGTCGTCGCGCAGCTTCAGGTCGGCCGCGATCTGGCCGGACGACACCACGTTGTTGGCGACGACGTCGACCTGCGAACCGTTCGGAAGCTTGATGTTGAACGCGCCGACGCCGGACTTGGCCGGATCGATGTTGTAGAGCGAGGTCGCCGACAGCGCGCCGGCGGACGCAAAGGAGAATTCCGAGGCGAGCCCGGCGCCGACGAGCTGAATGCCGGTCGTGGTGTAGATGTTGGCCTGGTTCGAATTGTCGGTGGTGACGCGGACGTCGACATATTTCGACAGCGTGTTGATGGCCTGGTCGCGCTGGTCCATCAGCGTGGCCGCCGACGGGTCGTTGGCCGACAGGCCCTGGAGCTTGGTGTTGATGTCGGCGATCTGCTTCATCGCCGCATTGGCGGCTTGCGCCGAGTTGCCGAGATCCTGCTCGACGTTGGAGCGCAGCGACTGGATACCCGTCGTGGTGACGTTGAGCTGCCGCGCCAGCGCCTGCGCCGCGCCGAGCGCGACGGTCTGCGCCGAGGACGCGCCGGAACTGGTCGACAGCGCCTGCAGCGCGGTGGTGAATTTGTTCAGCGCATCTTCGAGCGTGCCGGAATTGCCGGGCGTGCCATAGACGTTCTGAAGCTGCTTCAGAATGTTGGCCATCTGGTCGGCGTAGCCGCTGCCGCCGACCTCGGTGCGCAGCTGGTTCAGCACATAGGTGTCGAGCTGGCGGCTGACGCCGGTCGTCATCGCCGTCGAGCCGAACTCGCCGGTGGTGACCTCGATCTGGTTCGGCGTCTGGACGACGTAACCCGGCGTCTGCGAGTTCGCGACGTTCGAGGAGACGATCGAGAGCGCGGCCTGGTTGGCACGCAGGCCGCTCATCGCACTGGCGAGGGCTGAACTCAAACCCATGTTACTTGCCGCCTTTGGTTATGTCACGCGCCGATCAGCGCAACACGTTCAAGAGGTCCTGCACCATCGAATTCGCGGTCGTGATCACCTTGGTGTTGGCCGAGTAGGCCTGCTGGGTCACGATCAGCTTGGTGAATTCGTCGGCGATGTCGGTGTTGGATCCTTCCAGCGACGAGCCGCTGATGGTGCCCGAAGCGCCATCGATGGCTTCGCCCGACTGCTCGGTCGCGGCATAGGCGCCGCCGTCCATCGCCTTCAGATAGTTGGTGCCGTTGAAGTGCGACAGCTGCACCTGGGCGAGGTTGAGGTTCTGGCCGTTGGAGAAGGTGCCGACCACGACGCCGTTGTTGTTGACGGCGACCGAGCGGAGCTGGCCGGCGGCATAGCCGTTCTGGGTGATGGTGTTGATCGTCACCGCGCCGCTGGTGCTGGCATATTGGGTCAGCCCGCCCGAGGAGATGTTGAAGGCGACGGAGCCGAGCGACTGGCCGCTGACGCTGACGTTGTTGATGGTGATGCCCGAGCCGCTGGGCGTGGTCAGCGAGCCGTCGGCGGCAAAGGTGAAGGTCTGACCGGTGTTGACCCAGCCCACCGTCGTGCCGGTCGCGTTCGGATCGGTCTGGTAGAACAGGTTCCAGCTGTCGGAATGACCCGCGCCCAGCGAGGCGCTGTCGGTCTTGGCCCAGCGCAATTGCAGGTTCACCGGCGTGCCGGCGGCATTGTAGGCGGTCACGGCGCCGCCGCTGATCGATTCCTTGGTGAAGGTGGCGATGTCGTTGCCGATCACGCCGCCGGTGCCGGCGGTGCCGCCGCCGTCGCGATTCCTGGTGATGGTCGAGGTGAAGCCGAGCGCCGAAAAAGCGGCGCTGTTGGAGCTCGACACCGACAGGTTGGAGACGGTGCCGGTGTTCAGCGTGATGACGCCGCCGCTGCTGATCGACGATCCCGACGCGCCCGACAGCGCGTCGATCTTGCCGAGCAGGGTCGTGATGTTGTCGGTGATGTTGATCTGGTTCGGCCCCGCCGCGCCCGAGGCCATGAAGGTCAGCGTCTGGCCGTTGACGGTGATGGTATCGCCCGCGGCGAAGCCCGATGTGAGCACCTGTGCGCCACCGGCGGTCGCGCTGCCGCTCAGCACCGTCGCGCCGGAGATCGCCGGCGAAGAGAGCACGTTGCCGCCGCGGGTCACGCTGCTGATGCCGAGCGCGGTGGCGGCCGTGCCGCTGCCAATCGCGACGTCCGTGCCGGTGCCGCTGGCAATCTGGATATTGCCGCTGACCGAGAGCGACGCGGTGACGCCCGCGCCGCCGGCGGTCTGGATCGCGTTCAGGATGCTGGCAACCGTGGCCGTCGTACCCGCACCGAGACCGATCGTGGTGTTGTTACCGGCCGTCGAGACCGTGGTGCTGCCGTCGAAAGTGATGGTGTTGCCGTTGATGGTCAGCGTCTGGCCGCTCAGGGCGGTGAGGATGCTGGAGGCGAGATGCGTGCCGGCGGCATTGTCGAGGGACGTGGTCGTCGAGGCCGCAGCCGAGGAATTGTTCTGGAGCGCAACCGTACCCGTGGCCGTCGTCGACGAATAGGCCGAGCGGATATTGCCGGTGGCGGCCGCGCCCGAGACCGTTGCGTTGGCATAGGGCGCAGGCGGTGTGCCGACCGGCAGCGGGTTGGCGCTGAAATCGGACGGGTTCAGCCCGCCGGCCGCCAGCAGCGTGCCGGTCGCCGCGGTCGCTTTCGCCACCGTGTTCGGCTGGGTCGGCAGGTTCGCGGCATACTGGATCGAGGTGGTCGCCTGCGCCGGAATGAAGTTGTTCTGGAACTGCAGGACGTTCGCGACGCTGCCGGTCGGGTTGCCGGTCTTCGGGTCGACCGTGACGCCCATCAGGTAATAGCCGGCGCCGTTGACCAGATTGCCGTTGGCATTGAGCTGGAAGTCGCCGCGCCTCGTGTAGTAGGTGACCCCGGTGAACACCGGCACGTTGTCGACGACGCCGCTCGCCTTCTGGATCGAGAAGAAGCCGTCGCCGGTGATCGCCATGTTGGTGGCGACGGTGGACGATGAGATCGTTCCCTGCGTCGTGATGGTGGCCTTCGCGTTGGCCGTCACGCCGCCTGCGACCTGCTTGCTCGGAACGGATGAGTCGGGGATGAGATCGACGAAGCTGGTGCCGATGCCCTTGTAACCGGTGGTGGACGAGTTCGCGATGTTGCCGGAAATGTTCTGAAGCGCGAAGGACTGCGCCTGCAAACCACCCACCGAGGTGTTCATTGCATCGAAGATACCCATAACTTTGTCTCCAAATCCGATCTCGGCGGCGCCCGAACCGTGGCCGCAATCGGCAGAGACAGTCGCAAGGGCCATGCCAATGCTTGTATCTTCGGGAAATCAATGGCTTAAACAAACATGCCCCGGCCGAATGACCGGGGCACAATTGCCGGGCCGGCAACAATTGCCGGGACACATCGTCGTTCCGGAGCGATGCGAAAGCATCGAACTCTGGTGCGCAATTGCGCGCCCGAGAACCTCGCGATTCCGGGTTCGGTCCTGCGGACCGCCCCGGAATGACGAGGAGAATGGCCTACGTCGCCGACGCCGCCGCCGGGTGGAATACCAGACCGAAGCCGTCGATGCAGTAGCGCAGGCCGGTCGGCTTCGGACCATCGTCGAAGACATGGCCGAGATGGCCGCCGCAGCGCCGGCAATGCACCTCGGTGCGGACCATGCCGTAGGCGCGGTCTTCGGTCTTGCCGACATTGCCCTCGATCGGCGCGTAGAAGCTCGGCCAGCCGGTGCCGCTTTCGAACTTGGTCTCGGAGGCAAACAGCGGCAGGTCGCAGCCGGCGCAGGCGAAGATGCCCTTGCGGTGTTCCTTGAGCAGCGGGCTGGAGCCGGGCCGCTCGGTGCCGTGGTTGCGCAGGATCTCATATTGCTGCGGCGTGAGCTGGGCACGCCATTCAGCCTCCGTCTTCACGATCTCGAATTTTTGCGCGGCCTTCTCGCCCGCCTCGGCCGGGGATGCTCTCAGCCAGCGGAAGGCCGAAAGGCCGAGCAGGCCGGCGGCAGTCGATAGCAGGATGCGACGGTCAAACATCTCATTCTCCGTGCATGGGGGTCCACGCCTGAGATACGTGCTCCAACGGCCGACGTTACACGTCCGGGCGGAATTTTTCTCAGGGTTATTGCGGGACGCCGTCCTCGTGCGAGGCCGGTTCCGCCGCCCGTTGCGGTCGCGGGGCCGCAGCTCTTGGCGGCGGAGCCGGCCGCGGCCGGACGCCGGGCGGCGGCCGGCGCGGGCCCGTGCCGGCCGCCCGGTTGGCTTCGGCGAGGCGCGCCTCGCGTTCCCTGTCCTTGGCCCTGGCACGCTCGCGGTAGCGGGCAAGCGAGCCGGCTGCGGCGGAACTCGCCCTGCCCCAGATCCCGACCAATTGTCCCGCAACGCGCCCGGTGGCCCCGCCCGCCCAGACCAGTTCGAACGGCGAGAACAGGCGCCAGCGATCGTCGCCCCACAGGATGCTGCGCGCGATCATCTGTCCGGCCATGGCGGAGGTGTTCATGCCCCGGCGGCCGAACCCGCTCGCCACCCACAGGCCTTTGCGCAACTGGCCGATCTGCGGCATGCCGTGCACGGTCTGGCCGGTGGCGCCGCCGAACGTCTCGGTGATCTCGACATTGCCGAGTTCAGGGAAGATCGTGCGGATCCGCCGCTTGACGGCGCCGCCGAAGCGCTGCGGCCGCGCCGCCCAGGTGGTCTCCGGACTTTCCCACATCAGCCGGTCGCCGTCGACGACACGGAAATGGTCGACGCCGTCGGAATCCATCACCGAGCCCTTGAAGGCGATGATCTCATGCAGGCGCTCGCCGAGCGGCGCGGTGATGCCGGCATAGCGCCAGACCGGCAGCAGCGTCTCCGACAGGCGCTTCAATGGCGCACCGAGATGGATGTTGCCAGCGAGTACGATATGGGTCGCGCGCAGCCGCGCCGAGGGCGTCACGATGCGCTTGCGGATGCCGGAATGATCGATGCTCACCACCGGCGTATCTTCGAAGATGCGGGCCCCTGCCCGCCGCGCCAATGCCGCAAGGCCGTGCACATATTTGCGGCCGTCGACCTGAAACGCTCTGGGGTAATGGACGCCATGGAAATAGCGATCGGTCTTGAGCGCCTCGCGGACGCGATCGACCTGCCAGCCCTCGACCTCGGTGTCGAAATCCTCGTTCAGCATCTGCAAGCGGCTGATCAGCCGGTCGCCCGCATCGACATTGGAGACCTCCAGCACGCCGTCGCGAAGGTCGATCCCCGGCATGTTCTCTTCCGTGGCGTTGGCGCGGACGAGCTCGGCGCCCTCCTTGGACAGCATCCACAATTTGCGCGCGTCCACGAAGCCGATGCGCTCGATCAGGTCCGCGAGCGGCAGCGCAAAGCCCGGCATCACGGTGCCGAACTGGTTGCCGGAGGCGTTCCAGCCGATATGGCGTCCCTCGAGCACCGCGACGCTGGCGCCGAGCCGGGCCGCCTCCAGTGCGATGGAGAGGCCGGCAAGCCCCGCCCCGATCACACAAATGTCGGCATCGAGATCGAATGACAGCCGCACGCGTTCGCGAAAGCCGGGTTCTTCCTGGGACACGCTTGTGAAAGTCTCGCTCATGTCGTTTCTTAGAGCATGATCCGGAAAACTGTGCAGCGGTTTTCCCAAAGGATCATGCTCGAAATAACAACCTAAAGCGCGATGACGATTCGTTCTAATCTCGGCGCGCTTCATCCCCAACTGGGCGCCTGTCACCTTGTCCTCAACGGGCGCCTGTAGATTATCCTGAACGTGGAACGATTCGAGAATGCCATGCGCCGTTTGATGCTGCTGCGTCACGCCAAGACCGAGACCGACGCGCCGAGCGGCCGTGACCAGGATCGCCGCCTCGACGACCGAGGCCACAAGGACGCGGCGCGGATGGGCGACTGGATCGCCGCCCATCCGCCCTTCCCCGAGACCGTGCTGGTGTCGCATGCCGTTCGGGCCCGGCAGACCTGGGACATCGCCTGGGGGGCGATGAAGGACCGCGTCGCAGCGCCGCAGGTCGAGGTCTTGCCGGAACTCTATGGCGCCGATCCAGCGCAGATCCTGGACTCCATTCGCACCGCAACAGCACCGGCAGACCCGAAGCAGTTGCTGCTGGTCGGCCACAATCCGGGCATGCACGAGATCGCGCTGATGCTGATGGGCGGCGGCGATCCGGCCGGGGCCAGGGCGCTCGGCGACAACCTGCCCACGGCGGGGCTTGCGATCTTCGACTTTGACGTGAAGGATTGGGATGACGTGGCCTACCGCCGCGGCAAACTGGTGCTGTTCATCAGCCCCAAGCTGCTTCGATCGGGATGAGACGCGCGGGCGCCGTCTCGACCGGTTGATTGAGCTTGGTCAATAGGGAGGCGCAGATGTTCAAGTCCATTCTCGTGCCCATCGACCTCGCCGATACCGATCTCGCCAAGCCGGCGATCGCGACCGCGGCGACGTTGTCGCAGACCTGGAGCGGCGCCGTGCGCCTGCTCAACGTGCTGCCGATGACGCCGGTGATGCTGGCCGAATACGTGCCGGCCGATTTCGACGAGCAGCAGCGCCAGACCTCCGAGGAAGCCCTCGCCATCGTCGCGCGCGAATCGGGCATCGAGGCGTCTCGCATCTCCAGCGTGGTGCGCCAGGGCGGCATCTATCACGAGATCCTGGAGGAAGCGGTGCACATGAAAGCCGATTTGATCGTGATGACCTCGCACCGGCCGGCGATGCGCACCTATTTCCTCGGCTCCAACGCCGGCCACGTCGTGCGCTATGCCAAGTGCTCCGTGCTGGTGGTCAGGCACTGAGGGTCATTCGTAGCCCGGGTGAGCGAAGCGATATACGGGACCGCTCGCGCCGGGAATCCCGGATATCGCTTCGCTCATCCGGGCTACAAGCCATTGTGCTACCCGTCGGGCAAAACACGCCAGCAGCGGGTCAATGCACGCCGTCGAAAATATTCCACTTTACCGAAATTCGGAATTGGCGGATAGTGCACGCACTCCGGCCCAAGGAAGAGGGGCGCATCGCGATCGTCACGAACGCGGGCCGGGCGGCGGTGGACGCGGGCCACATCGGCGCGAAGCGCTTCGCAGGGCGGGCAACCGTGAGCGAACGCGTCGCGCCAACGACAAATGGGGTTCGCGTACGGTCAAATCGTGTCGTCCTGGCGCCCGGGGTCTGTGCGCCAAGTCTTGCGGTGATGTCGCGGCCCGGCCGGGTTCGCAGCATCAGCCATCCGCAAGGCGACGGGGGCAATAGTGCATCGCTCCCCGGGGAGAGCACGACATAAGCCGTAAAACCACTGCGCAGGGAAGGCCGGATGTTTGGCTTCACCTGTATGCCGCTGTGCAGATTCTTGTTGCCACCTTTCGCACAGTGGACCGTGGGTGCCCGGCCGGCACCCGGTCTTCCCTGCGCCCTCTTTCAATCGAGGGTGAGGCGTTGAGGCAAAGCTCGGGCGAAACAAGCCGCGAGGATGAGCAGCCATGCTTATCGTTGAACAACAATCTCGTGCCCCGGACGCAGCGCATCGCGAAGCGGTGCGCTGCAGAGCCGGGGCCCATCTCGCCGCATCGTACTGTGCTGCTTTCTGGGTCCCTGTGTCTTGGAAGTCTGTCAGAATGGGGTTGGGCGGGAAGCCGTTGGGTCCTTGGCGCTTGACGCCGTGAGCCGGCTCGGCCTCCCGCCCGTTCCATTACCAACCTGAACAGTTGCACGAGGCTGCGCCAACAGACCTCGCATCACAGGGACAGGCATCGTGATCATACCCCTTCGTTGCGTCGGAATCGACGTCTCCAAACAATATCTCGATATCTTCGATGAAGGCTTGGCCTTTCCGGAGCGCATCGCCAACGCGACGCAGGCCATCACACAGATCGCGGCGCGTTGGCGATGCGATGTGCTGGTCGTCTTCGAGGCCACGGGCGTCTATGACCTCGAACTTCGCGAGGTGCTGAGCCAGGCCGGAATCCGCTTTGCCCGGATCAACCCGGCCCGGGCGCGCGACTTCGCACGTGCCAGCGGCCAGCTCGCCAAGACTGATCCGATCGATGCGCGGATGCTGGCAGCTTTTGCGCGAGCCATGCAGCCGGCCACCGAGCAGGTCGCCAATCCCGCCCGCAATGCCTTGGCAGGGCTTGCAAAACGGCGAGACCAGTTGGTCCTCATGCGCGCGCAGGAGAAGAACCGGCGAAGCGAGGCCGATAGCCACGCCATGGCCGATCGGATCGGCCGCCTCATTGAGGTCCTCGACAGCGAGATCGCCGAGATCGAGGCCGACATCAGCGCACTGATCAAGGCCGAGCCGGAGATCGCGGACGATGCGCGATTGATGCGCTCACTGCCTGGCGTGGGTCCCGTGGCCTGCATGCAGCTCATCGCGAAGATGCCGGAACTCGGGCATGTCGGAGCCAAGCAGATCGCGGCGCTCGCCGGCCTCGCCCCCTTCAACGTCGATAGCGGCGCTTTCCGTGGCAAACGCAAGATCGCCGGCGGCCGAAAGCGCGTCCGGGATGCCCTCTACATGGCCGCTCTCAACGCGGTCCGCCGGGCCGATCCGTTCAAGGTCTTCTACGCACGACTGCGACAGGCCGGCAAACCAGCCAAGCTCGCCCTCATTGCCGTAGCCAGGAAGCTGCTAACCGTGCTCAATGCCATGATGCGAGACAGGAAACCCTATCTGAAGGCCAAGCCGACATAACAGTTGCCGGCTCTGCGCCGCAACGCTTGCGCGATGCGTCGCGTCCGGGACACGAGAAGGACCCCTACAAATACCGCGACAACTCGGCCTTGAACTGCCCGTACACCGCGTCCTCGATCTGGCTGCGGTTGATCCCGATGTCGCGCAGGGCGCGGTCGTCGAGCTCGTTCAGCGTCTTGACGGCGGAGCGGCGCTCGAGGCGGTCGAACAGCGCCTGGACGGCATTGGCGAGCGTGCTGAAAAATCCGCCCGGCGAGGATGGGCGTAAACTCCGCCCGGCAGTTTGAGAAATCGTGGTCATTTTTCTTCTCCGGCCTGTTGTCCCGCGCGGCGAAGCCGATGCCGTTGGCGCGGACGCTGTCAGCGTCTGCACCTCATTTGCCGTCGGATTGCTCTCGCTCACCTCGGCTCAATCGCGGACCTTGATGGAACTTAAATGCTCCAGTACATTGCTCGGAGCAAGGAAAACATTGCTCTCGGTGCAATAATGTCCAAGTTCGAGTACGTGAAGCTTGCCGATGCCATTGCAGTCGATATCGCTAACGGCACGTTAAGGCCCGGCGACCGGCTGCCGCCGCAGCGCAATTTTGCCTATGACCGTGGCATCGCGGTCTCGACCGCGAGCCGGGTCTATACGGAGCTGCTCCGTCGCGGCCTCGTGGTCGGCGAGGTCGGCCGCGGCACCTTCATCTCCGGCGACATCAGGCGCGAGGTCGAGACGCTGAGCGAGCCGGCTGAGGCGCGCATCAATTTCGAGGTCAATTATCCGCTATTGCCACAGCAATGGACGATGATCGCCAAGAGCCTTGCCGGGCTCGAGCGCGTCGACGCGCTCGAATCCGCGCTGCGCGTCTCGACCAGCACCGGCACCAAGAGCGCGCGCAACGCGGCCGCCGCCTATCTGGCACGCAAGGATTTCGCGCCGCCGGCCGAGCAGATCGTCTTCACCGCCAACGGCAAGCAATCGCTCGCGGCAGCCCTCGCCGCGCTCGTTCCCGCCGGCGGCCGCTGCGGCGTGGAAGCGCTGACCTATCCTTACGTCAAGAGCATCGCCGCGCGGCTGGGCGTGACGCTGGTGCCGATTCCGATGGACGAATTCGGCGCGCGTCCCGACGCGATCCAGAAGGCGCATCGCGAGGCGCATCTGTCGGCGCTGTATCTGCAGCCCATCATCCAGAACCCGCTCGGCGTCACCATGAACGCGACGCGGCGCGCCGACATCATGCGCGTCGCCGAGAAGCTCGATCTCACCATCATCGAGGACGCGGTCTACGGCTTCCTCGCCGACGACACGCCGCTGGCCGCGCTGGGGCCGGACCGCTGCGTCGTGATCGACAGCCTGTCCAAGAAGGTCGCGCCGGGCCTCGCACTCGGCATTCTCGTCGCGCCGCCGCACTTGCGCGAGAGCGTGATGAGCGCGGTCCGCACCGGCGGCTGGATCGCTTCCGGCCATGCGCTCGCATCCGGCCAGCGGCTGATGGCCGACGGCACCGTCGCCGAGCTGACGCGCCTGAAGCGCATCGACGCCGTGCGCCGCCAGCAGACCGCGGCAAGGCTTTTGGCCGGCTACCAGCTCGCCGCCGATCCGCGCTCATACCATTTGTGGCTGACACTGCCGCCGCATTGGCGCTCGCAAACCTTCGTCGCGGCCGCAGCGAGGCGCGGCATCGCGCTGACGCCGTCCTCGACCTTCGCGATCGCCCATGGTCATGCACCGAACGCGGTGCGGCTCGCGCTCGCCCCGCCCTCGCCCGAGCAGCTCGATTCCGGCCTGCGCACGATCGTGTCGCTGCTCGGCACCAAGGAAGAGGATTTCGACTCGACGGAGTAGCGATCGCTCTATGGCAGCAGGGACCGGGGCAATTGATCGAAGCTGTAGCTCCGCGGCTGGTTGCGCCGGACGAAGCCGCCGACCTGCCAGGTGAACAGCGCGGCAAAGCCGAGGATGAACAGCACGCCGGCGAACTCCCCGGTCAGAAGCGCGCGGATCAGCAGCCCCGACATCGCCACCGTCAGCAGCGCCAGGCACGCCAGCACTGCCGCATAGGTCTTGCGGCCGAGGCCTGCGGTCAGCGTCGCCCGGCTACCCGCCTTCGCCATCCGCTCATGAAGCGCGACGATGAACTGGCGGAAGCCGTTGTCCTGCGGCGCCATCAGCGCCGCGGTCTGCCAGCTCGTCGACAGGATCGCGATGCGCCCGCCGCCGGTGTGGCTGATGTCGGCGCGAAAGCGGTGCTGCTGCATCGACGACGGGCGGAACGAGAGGCGGATCGCACTGATTTCGTCATAACGCCACAGGCCCGAGCGCCCGCCGATGTGCCAGGACAGCCCGTCCTCCGTCAGCTCGAAGCGACGCGCCGAGCCGATCAGCGACGCCTTGTAGGCATAGCTCGTGACTGGCTCAGCATCCAAAACCTGCATCTCGACGATCAATCCCGTGCGCGCAATCCCGTTCGCGATCCGCTTGCGCGAACGCCCTCGCCCATCCTACAAGCGTGGCATGGCTGAGACGACCTTTTTTCCGCGCCACCTGATTCTCGGCGCCGCAATGATCTCGGGCGTGCTGCTGGCGCTCGCGGTGCACATGCTGGGCGCGCGCTACGGGCTCGACCTCGGCGGCCTCTGGCGCTCCGACACGCACGAGTTCATGCCGGCTGGCGCGGCGATCGCCTGGTGGCTGATCGCGACCGTCGGCTTTTCCGGCGGCTATTTCACGGCGACCTTGATGCAGAGCGCCGTCTCCGGCCAGATCCCGCGACGGATGCGGCAATTCCTGATCGCGGTCGGCGTGCTCTTGCTGGCCGGCGCGGGCCAGGCGGCCTCGGCACCGAGCCCGATCCCGACCATCTCCGGCGTGCTCGCCGGCCTTGCCGCGCTGTGGCTCGGCGCGGTGATGGCATTCTGCGGTGCGCATTTCGCGCTGCGCCGCGGCTGACCCTTAAGCGGACACGCGCAGCCGCGGACCTTCCAGCATCATCGCCACTTCGGAAGCGGGCCGCGGCTTGCTGAACAGATAGCCCTGCGCCTGGGTGCAACCCTCGCGCCGGAGCAGCTCGAGCTGCGCGTCGTTCTCGACGCCTTCCGCGGTGGTGACGATGCCGAGGCTGCGGCCGAGGCCGGTCACGGCGCGGATGATCGCCATGGAATCCTCGCGCGTCGCCAGCTCCGACACGAAGGAGCGGTCGATCTTGATCTTGTCGAACGGGAAGCTGCGCAGATAGCTCAGCGACGAATAGCCGGTACCGAAATCGTCGAGCGAGATCCTGACGCCCATGGCACGCAGCTCGTGCAAGGTGGTCAGCGTCGCCTCGCTGTTCTGCAGCAGCACCGATTCGGTGATCTCGAGCTCGAGCCGGCGCGCATCAAGTCCCGAGACGGCCAGCGCCTCGGTCACGGATGCGATCAGGTTCGGGCTCTTGAACTGCACCGGTGACAGGTTGACGGCGACGTCGACATCGTCGGGCCAGGTCGCCGCGTCGGTGCAGGCACAGCGCAGCACGAATTCGCCGAGCTGGACGATGAGCCCGGTCTCCTCGGCCACCGGAATGAAGTTGATCGGCGCGATCAGCCCGCGCTGCGGGTGATTCCAGCGCAGCAGCGCCTCGAAGGCGACGACGCGACCGCTCGCGACGTCGCGGATCGGCTGATAGTAGGCTTCGAACTCGTCACGTTGCAGCGCCGCGCGCAGATCCATTTCCAGGAGGCGCCGCGCCTGCGCGCGCGCATCCATGCCGGTCTCGAAGAAGCGATAGGTGCCACGGCCGTCCGCCTTGGCGCGGTAGAGCGCGAGGTCTGCGTTCTTCAACAGCTCGTCCGGATTGTTGCCGTCCTGCGGCGACAGCGAGATGCCGATCGAGACGCCGATCACGATCTGATGGTCGTCGATCTCGTAAGGCGCCGAGACCACCTCGACGAGGCGCCCGGCGAGGGACCTCGCAGCGGTTTCCTCGGAACGTCCGATCTGGACCACGGCGAACTCGTCGCCGCCGAGCCGCGCCACCGTATCGTGCTCTGCGACGGTCGCCTTCAGCCTGCGGCCGACCTCCTTGAGCAGCGCATCGCCGATGGGATGGCCGAGCGAGTCGTTGATGTCCTTGAAGTGATCGAGATCGAGACAAAGCACCGCGAGCTGATCGCCCGACTTGGTCCGGCGCAGCCCCTGCTCGAGTTGTTCGTGGAACAGCACGCGATTCGGCAGGCTGGTCAGCGCGTCATGGCGCGCCATGTGCGAGATCTTGGCCTGCGCCTCCAGCCATTCGGTGATGTCCTCGAAGGTCGCGACCCAGCCGCCACCCTGCATCGGCTGGTTGACGACCCGGATCGAGCGGCCGAAGCGGTTGACGATATCGGTCGTGGTGCGGCCCTCGCGCGCGTCGGCAACGAGGCGCGCGAAGAATTCATCGGCGTCGCCCTGCCACTGGCCCTTGGCCTGCTCTTCCCTGAGCACGTCGACCAGCAGGCGGCCGGTGAGCAGGATGTCCGTGCGGCGGAGCATCGCGGCGTAGCGTTCGTTGAACAGGATGATCTTGCCGTCCGCGTCGAACATGCACAGCCCCTGCGACATGTTCTCCAGCGCGCTGTCCAGCACGATCTGCTGGCGGCCCAGTTCGCCCTTGGCGCGGCGGTCGAGCAATGCGGCCACGAGCGCAATCGCGATGATCGCGACCGCAGCGCTGGCGGTGAGGAAGGACAGCGAGGCCGGCGGGATGGAGAGCCCGCTGATCGCCAGCGTCGGATCCGGCGTCAGCAGCACCGCGCCCATGGCGGTAAAGTGATGCGCGACGATCGCGACCGTCAGCAGGGTCGTCGCCGTCAACGCGTGGAAGAGGTCGTCGCGCCGCGCGGCGACGAACAATGCGGATGCCGCAAAGACGATTCCGAACAGCACCGAGGCAACAACCGTGCTTGTAATCCAGTGCACCCGTGCCGGCATCTCCAGCGCCGCCATGCCGGTGTAATGCATCGCCGCGACACCCATGCCGACGACGGCGCCGCCGAGAATGATCCACAGCGGGCGCGAGGACGATACCGCGATGCTCAGCCCCACGAAGGTCACGGAGATCGCGAGGATCAGGGAGAGGATCGTCACCGGGATGTTGTAAGCACCGGCGCCGCCCGGCCCGTAGGCGAGCATCGCGATGAAATGCGTCGCCCAGATGCCACATCCGCTGACGGCGGCATCCAGGGCGATCCAGGACAGACGCCCGGGGCCATGCGTCGCGCGCGCGCGTTGAAACAGGCTGATCGCCGCCGCGCTGGCGAGCAGACACACGGCGCCGCCAAGGGCGACCAGTCGCCAGTCGTGCTCGTCGGTCAGACAGAAGAGAACTTGATACATTACCGGCCCCTATCGACCGGCACTTGACCCGACAGAGATGGACGATCGGTAACCGACTACAAACCCATTCCGGGAATGGTGAACGGGAGATGTGTGCGTTCGCTCACATTCACATTGTTCATCCGCGCGCCGGCGCGCCGAGGCCGATCGCACCGGCGGCGAGCAGCAAAACGGCCGCCGAAATGACCAGCGCCAGGTGCAGGCCCGTCATGAAGGCACGGTCCGACGCCACCAGGGAACCGAACAGGGCAACGCCGAGCACGCTGCCGGTCTGCCGCGTCGCGTTCAGGACGCCGGCCGCGATGCCGGAACGCCCCTTCTCCACGCTGCCGAGCAGGGTCGAGGTCAACGGCGGCACCAGGAGGCCGAGCCCGCCGCTGATCGCGATGGTCTGCGCGCAGATCGCCCAATAGCTGGTCCCTGCCTCGATCCAGAGCAGGCCGAGACAGCCGAGGGCCGAGATGCAGGCGCCGACGACGATGGTCGGGCACGGGCCGATGTGCTCGGCCAGGTGTGGCGCCAGCAGGTTGACCGGCAGCACCGCCGCCATCATCGGCACGAAGGCAAGCCCGGTCCACCACGCCGACAGCCCGTTGATCCGCTGGAAGTACAGGCTGAGCACGAAGATCAGGCCGTAGATCGCGATGTTCACCAGCAGTCCCACGAACGAGGTCAGCGTGAACAGCCGGTGGCCGAACAACGACAGCGGCAACATCGGCTGCGCCGCGCGATTCTCGCGCCAGACGAAGAGCAGGGCGAGAACGGCGGCTCCGACGAAGGCTGCGATCACGGCCGGATGATCCCAGCCGAGCGCCCCGCCTTCGATGATTGCGCCGGCGAGCGCGCCCAGCGCGCCGATCGCGGCCAGCTGGCCGGGCAGATCGATCTCGCGCGAGCGCGCCCGCGTGGTCTCGCTGGCATAGCGACAGCTCAACCACAGGCCGGCGAGCCCGATCGGCAAATTGACCAGGAAGATCGCGCGCCAGCCGACCAGCGTGATCAGCGTGCCGCCGACGAAGGGACCGGCGGTGAGCGCAAGGCTCGCGCCCGCGGCCCAGACCGCGACGGCGCGGCCGCGCTCGCGGTCATCCGGATAGGCATGATTGAGCAGCGCAAGCGAGTTCGGCACCAGGATCGCCGCCGCCAGGCCCTGAACCAGCCTTGCGGCGATCAGCACGACCGCGTTGGGCGACAGCGCGCAGGCGAGCGAGGCCGCGGTGAAGATGGCGAACCCCGCCATGAAGACGCGCCTGGCGCCGATCCGGTCGCCCAGCGCACCGGCGGTCAGGATGAAGGCCGCAAACGCGATGGTATAGGCGCTGACCACCCATTGCAGCTCGGCAACGCCGCCGCCGAGCCACTTTCCCATCGCGTCGAGCGCGGTGTTGACGATGGTGACGTCGAGCTGCACCACGCCATAGCCGAGGCTCATCGCGGCCAGCGTGAGAGAGGTTGCCAAACGCGAGCCGGCGCGCGGGCTCGATCGTCGAAGGCTTCATGTTTGATGGTATTGGCTCGCATGCAGCATCTCGATTGCAGCTCCATGCGAAATATACTCGTCCGGCCCGCCGTCATGTTTCGACAATGACCGAATGATGGATGTGTTATCGCCCGCAGGCGAGCGATCCAGTACTCCGAGACGGCAATGGTTGAACCGAAAAGCCGCGGAACACTGGATGCCCCGCCTTCGCGGGGCATCACAACTGAGAGAAGGCCCCGCGCGAATACCCCGCGCGCGGCCTTCGTCGTTACACCCTATCTAGCTCGCCGCGCGCAGATTCACCTTGCTCTCGGCGAGTGTCGTCAGCTTCTTGTCGGTCGCCTTTTCCTCCTCGAGTGTCTGGGCGAGCACGCTGGCGCAGTCGTTGCGGCCGAGCTGCTTGGCCCAGGCGATCAGGCTGCCGTAGCGAACGATCTCGTAATGTTCAGCGGCCTGGGCCGCATTGATCAGCGCCGCGTCGAGCACGGCCTTGTCGGCGACCTCGCCGGCGGTCTCGTCAGCTTCCTCGATGATGCCGTCGATGGCCGGGCAATCGACCGCCTTCACGGGGACGCCATGCATCTTGAACACTTCCTCCAGCCGCTTGACGTGCTGCTTGGTTTCTTCGAGGTGCGTCAAAAAGCCCTGTTTCAGTTGCGGATCGGTGGCCTTGCTCGCCATCTTCGGCAGCGCCTTGGTCAGCTGCTGCTCGGCGTAATAGATGTCCTGGAGTTGATGCACGAACAGATCGTTCATGGTCTTGATGTCTTTTGTGAACAGTCCCATCGTTCCGATCCTCTCGGTTTCGGGAACACGACGACACCGGCCCGCACGAAAAGGCCGTGTATTCCGTCATGTTCGATTGTTGATGGGGCGCTAACGGAGACGCGGCATCGACGTTCCAAAAGTGCACGTCTTGCTTGCGCTGGAACAACGCGGCGGCGCTGGAATTCCGCCATCATGTCAACACGTCGGCACGTCATCCGGGCTGGCCCATGCGACTCATGCTTAACGCGTGCCCGATGTGAACGACGTATGACGAAAGTAGCCGGTCCAGCGCAGAAGCTATCGTTGTCAAGGGCTGCACAAGTCGCCGTTTTTGCCTTAAATGAGCGACATCATGTCTAGCGATCGACGCCAACCTCTGGCGTGATCGGACCCGATCGGCCAATGCCTGGCTGGATCGGTCTTGCCCCCCGCCGGGAGGATGAATGCACGGACTGCTGCCCGCGCTGAAACGCGGCTTCAATAAATGGATCGGCTGGCGACGGCTCGGCATTGCCGCGAGCCTCTTCATCATCGCTTTCGCGATCGCCACGCTTGTGCGCACCCTCAACGGCATCGATACTGGCGTCATCCTGACCGCGTTAACCGAGATTCCGCGCGGGAATATCGGGCTGGCAGCGATCTGCGTCGTCTTCGCGTTCTGTACGCTGACCTTCTACGACTATTTTGCACTGCGAACGATCGGCAAGAAGCACGTGCCCTATCGCATCGCAGCGCTGTCCAGCTTCACATCTTATTCGATCGGCCACAACATCGGCGCCACCGTTTTTACCGGCGGCGCAATCCGTTTCCGGATCTATTCGGATTACGGGCTGAACGCGATCGACGTCGCAAAAATCTGCTTCCTGTCGGGCCTGACCTTCTGGCTCGGTAACATCTTCGTGCTCTCGATCGGCATGGCCATTCACCCGGATGCGGCGTCCGCGATGGATCAGCTCCCGTCGTCGCTCAACCGGCTGATCGCGCTCGGCGGCCTCGCCTCGATTGGCGCCTATCTGGTCTGGCTCTGCATGGGCGAGAAGCGCCGCGAGCTCGGCCAGAAAGGCTGGAAGGTGGTGCTGCCCTCGGCGCCACTGACGCTGGTGCAGATCCTGATCGGCGTGGTCGACCTCGGCTTCTGCGCCACCGCGATGTACCTTTTGATGCCGGCCAATCCGCCGATCGATTTCATGTCGCTCGCCGTCGTGTTCATCCTGGCGACGCTGATCGGCTTTGCCAGCCACGCGCCCGGCTCGATCGGCGTGTTCGATGTCGCCATGCTGGTGGCCTTGCCCCAATTCGGCCGCGAGGAGCTTCTGGCGACGCTGCTGGTGTTCCGCATTCTCTATTTCGTGATCCCGTTCGGCCTTGCCATCTCCATCATGGGCGCGCGCGAGCTCTGGATGAATGTGGTCGCGCCGTGGCAGGAGCGGCGGCGGCTGGCGGAAGCCTGCGCCCAGGGCAATCTGCCCACGCAAGTGGCCGCGATGGAGCGCGAACGGTCGCTGCGGCAGGCCGGGAAGCGGTAGGGCGGATCCCCAAACCCGTGAGACAAAGGTTGCAGGCGGGGGACTAATCCTCTCTTATTTCCGCCTCAACTTTGCCGTTGAACACGCGGGCCATGATCCCTCTCCCCCTTCGTACATTTTCCGCAGGCGCCCTGCTGCTTGCCGGGATTCTGACCGTCCTGGCGCCCGAGCGCGCTGCCGCGCAGGACGCCGGCGCCATGCGGATCAGCTGGGAGGTACGTAACCGCTTCCGCCTGTTCCGTGAAGAGCGCGACTTCCTGCTCCATGTCGAGAATGCGCGCAACCGCAACATCCTGGCCGCCGAGCAGTCGCTGGAGCTCCAGAGCGAGGGGCGCGGCTGGGCCCGCAACATGGTCAACCGGCTCTGCATCGACCTGCAGGGACGGGTCAACCAGCCCTGCACCCGCGACAACGTCAAGGAAAACTACATCACCCCGATCGACCACCCCGTCACCGTGCGCCTTGACGGCGCAGTGCCGGTCGGCGCCACCTGCGCCTGGTCGTTCGACGACGGCGACGGCCCGCAGACTTCGACCTTCGACTGCGCCGAGCCGATCAATCTGCGCGTCCGCTACGGCAAGCAGACGGTCGCGACCGTCGACGTCTCCTCCGGCTCCGATCCGACCCAGCGGGTCCAGACCGAGATCCAGGTCCGAGACATCTTCGTCGCCGGTCTCGGGGACAGCATCGCGTCCGGCGAAGGCAATCCGGACCGGCCGCTGGCGCTCTCGGACGAAGGCTTCTGCTTCCGCTCCTATCTCGGCACGGCCGGCGCGCAGTATTACCGGCCGAGCCGTCACGGCTTCAAGGGCGGCCGCGCCTGCGAGGCGCCGGATACGCTCGCCAACTGGCAGCGCTACAGCGCGCTCTGGTTCAACGCGCCCTGCCACCGCTCGCTCTACAGCTATCAGGCCCGCACCGCGCTGGCGCTCGCTGTGCGCTATACTCATATCGCGGTGACCTTCCTGCCGCTTGCCTGCACCGGCGCCAGCATCGGCGACGGGTTGCTCGGCTCGCAGCGTGCCCGCGAATGCCCGCCCGGCAAGACCGGCGTCTGCAACACCAGCGTGAACGCGCAGGTCGCCGAGCTGCGCGAAGCCCTCACTGCGGCGAAGAAGCGCCAGCCCGACCGCACGCTCGATCTCGTGCTGCTGTCGGTCGGCGCCAATGACGTCTACTTCTCCGGTCTCGTTGCCGACGTCATCGTCGACACCGCGACCGAGCGCGCGCTATTCCGCCGCTCCGGCGTGATGGCCAGCGTCGACGATTCCCGCGATGCGCTGACGCGCGAGCTGCCGCAGAACTTCGTCAAGCTGCGCGAGGCGCTCAAGCCGCTGGTCGGCGGCGACCTCTCGCACGTGGTCTATGTGTCCTACGCCAATCCGGCGCTCGCCGACGGCGGCGTGCCGTGCCGCGGCGGACGTGCCGGCTTCGACATCCATCCTTCCTTCAATGCCGATCCGCAACGCCTCGCCCGCGTCTCGACCTTCGTCGACACCGAATTCCTGCCGCAGCTGAAGGGGCTCGCCACCTGCACGCGCGGGGCGCTGTGCCGCGATCCGGAAGCCGACCGCATGACCTTCGTCGATGCGCACCAGAGCGCGTTCGCCGATCACGGCTTCTGCGCCCATTCGGGCAACGATCCCGAATTCGACCGCACCTGCTTTGCCGAGAACGGCCAGAGCTTCAATCCGGACATCGTGACGGCGGCGAGCCAGCCGATGCTGTGCGGCCGCGGGGCCTCGGAATACCGCGCCTATCTGCCGCGCGCGCGCTGGATCCGCGATGCCAATGACAGCTATTTTGCTGCGATGACTTATCCGCAAGGCCTGCCGGCCGCGAGCCAGCCGACCGACATTCACGACGCGACCTGGGGCGTGCTGTCCGCCGTCTATGGCGGCGCCGTGCATCCGAGCGCCGAAGGTCATGCCGCCATGGCGGATGCCGCACTGCCCGCCGCGAGCGCAGTGCTCGGCCTCGATGCCGTGCCACCCAACGTGACGCGCGGATTTCTGCCGCAGCTATTGCCGAGCGCGCGGCAGTAGCGCGGACGTCGTAGCCCGGATGAGCGCAGCGACATCCGTGACCGTTCTCCCCGCATATCGCTTCGCTCATGCGGGCTACGCGCTACCGCCACACCGTCACTCCGAGTGCAGCGAAGCAATCCAGACCGTCTCCGCGGTCCAGTACGCCGTGACCGCGGTGATCGAATCGAGACGCCTCGGCGGACTGGATTCCCCGCCTTCGCGGGGAATGACAATTGAGTGCGTCCCGCCAGCGCACTACCGCGTTCGCGACCTCAACGTATCGTTCCCCACACCCACCGTTCCATCAATCCAAAAACGGCATCGATCGATACTGCCTTGAACTTGGACACTTCGCCGCGCGCGCCTCTAGGACTCGTCTCGGGGAAACGGGGCGAGACTCAAGGGAGGCGCGTGATGAGCGCAGTGGTGTCCGCAGCGGATGTGAGGAGGTCTCGCGTCAGGCTGCTCATCGTGACCATGTTGTTTCTGGTCACCACCGTGAATTATGCCGATCGCGCCACGCTGTCGATCGCAGGCCCCGCGCTCTCCAAGGAGCTGCATCTCGATCCCGTCGCCATGGGCTGGATTTTCTCGGCCTTCGGCTGGTCCTATGTGCTCGCGCAGGTGCCGGGCGGCTGGCTGCTCGACCGCTACGGCTCGCGTCTCGTCTACGCCTTCAGCATCATGGTCTGGTCGCTGTTCACGCTGATGCAGGGCTGGGTCGGCTTCCTCAGCGCCGGCGCTGCCGTCGCTGTGCTGTTCGCGCTTCGCCTGCTCGTCGGCGTCGCCGAAGCACCCTCCTTTCCCGCCAACGCCCGCATCGTGGCGGCCTGGTTTCCGGGCAATGAGCGCGGCACCGCTTCGGCGTTCTTCAATTCGGGACAGTATTTCGCCACCGTGATCTTCGCGCCGCTGATGGGCTGGATCGCGCATGCCCATGGCTGGCGCTTCGTGTTCTTCGTGATGGGCGCGCTCGGCATCGTCATGGGCCTCGTCTGGCTCAAGACCATCTATGGCCCGAAGGAGCATCCGTCGATCAACGACGCCGAGTTCGAGTACATCAAGGCGGGCGGCGCGCTGGTCGATCTCGACGCGCCCAAGGACGTTCTGAGGCAGGCGCACGCGGCTCAATCCGGCTCCGGCTGGGACCACATCCGCCAGCTGCTCTCCAACCGCATGATGCTCGGCGTCTATCTCGGCCAGTACTGCATCAACACGCTGACCTATTTCTTCCTGACCTGGTTTCCGGTCTACCTCGTCAAGGAGCGTGGCCTGTCGATCCTGCAGGCCGGTTTCGTTGCAACGCTCCCGGCGCTGTGCGGCTTCATCGGCGGCGTGCTCGGCGGCGTCATCTCCGACGCGATCCTGCGCAGCACGGGCTCGCTGACCATGGCGCGCAAGATCCCGATCGTCGGCGGCATGCTGCTGTCGATGTCGATCATCGCCTGCAACTATGTCGATGGACAGGCCCTGGTGGTCGGCTTCATGGCGCTCGCCTTCTTCGGCAAGGGCATCGGCGCGCTCGGCTGGGCGGTTGTCTCCGACACCTCGCCGAAGGAAGCTGGCGGCGTCTCCGGGGGTCTGTTCAACACCTTCGGCAACCTTTCCTCGATCACCACGCCGATCGTGATCGGCTACATCCTGGCCGCGACCGGCTCGTTCAACGGCGCGCTGGTGTTCGTCGGCCTCAACGCGCTGGTGGCGGCGTTCGCCTACCTGGTGATCGTCGGCAAGATCGAGCGGGTGACGCTCAAACGTTCCTCCTGAGGGCTCCCATGGGAGCTTGACCAGGCAACTCAACGGCGGCTCACAAAGCCGCCGTCTTTGTTTTGGGGGTGATCGATGCTAGAAGTGCCGGGGAAACGCCTTATCCATCTAAGGCATGTATCGATGTTCGACCTCAACCAGCTCCGCTGTTTCGTCACGGTGGCGGAGGAACTGCATTTCGGCCGCGCCGCCGCGCGGCTGAACATGACCCAGCCGCCGCTGTCCCGGCAGATCCAGGTGCTCGAGCACATCATCGATGCGCCGCTGCTGGAGCGCACCAGCCGCTCGGTGCGCCTGACGCCCGCGGGGCGCAGCTTCCTGCCGGAGGCGCGGCGCATCCTCAAGCTTGCGGAAAGCGCCTCGCAGGTCGCCCGCCGCATCGCGCTCGGCAAGACCGGCTCGCTGAAAATCGGCTTCACCGCGGCCGCAGCCTACGGCTTCCTGCCCGAGCTCGTCGCCGCCTGCCGCGCGAAACTGCCGGAGGTCGATTTCTCGCTGAAGGAGATGGTGTCGGGCGACCAGTTCGAGGCGCTGACCTCCGGCCAGATCGACGCCGGCCTGCTCAGGCCGCCGATCGCGCGGCCCGAGCTTGCCAGCCGCCGCGTCGTTGCCGAGCCGCTGCTCGCGGCAATTCCCAAGAAGCATCCGCTGGCGAGCGCCGACAACATCACCATCAAGGATTTCGACGACCAGCCCTTCGTGATGTATTCGCCCTATGAGAGCCGCTACTTCCACGACCTCCTGGTGGCCCTGTTCACCCGCGCCGACGTGCTGCCGCGCTACGTCCAGCATCTCAGCCAGATCCACTCGATCCTCGCCATGGTCCGCGCCGGCCTCGGCCTTGCCATCGTGCCGGCCGCCGCGGCGAGCCTGAAGATCTCCGACGTCCGGCTGCGGCCCTTGAGGTTGCGCACGCGCGTTCCCGTCGAGCTGTTCATGGTCTGGCGCCGCGACGACGAGAACCCGCTGCTGTCTGCTCTCGTCAAAATCGCCGGTGAGCTGTCCTCTGCGGAGATCGCGGAGGATTGATGCTCAATCCGCATCGGTCGATATAGGCTTTGGCTTGGACGCGCATCGAACCGTCTCCTAAACCACGGCGCATGGACGCGCAGGCTTTCAGCTCGTGTCCTCCACAACACGCAAGAAGGGAGCCGCGCCCATGAGCAAGATGACCCCGCAGGAGATGGCCCAGAAGATCGGATCGGGCCTCCTGTCCTTCCCCGTCACGCCGTTCAAGGCTGACTATTCCTTCGACGAGCCGACCTATCGCGCCAACATGGACTGGCTGTGCGGCTATGACGTCGCGGGGTTGTTCGCCGCCGGCGGCACCGGCGAATTCTTCTCGCTGACGCCGACCGAGGTTCCGCAAATCGTCAAGATCGCCGTCGAGGAGACCAAGGGCCGCGTGCCCGTCCTCGCCGGCACCGGCTACGGCACCGCGATCGCCCGCGAGATCGCTGTTGGCGCCGAGAAGGCCGGCGCCGACGGCCTGTTGCTGCTGCCGCCCTATCTCACCCATGCCGAGCAGAACGGCCTTGCCGCCCATGTCGAGGCGGTCTGCGCCGCCGTGAAGATCGGTGTCATCGTCTACAACCGCGACAACGCCATCCTCCAGCCCGACACGCTCGCGCGCCTCGCCGAGCGCTGCCCGAACCTCGTCGGCTACAAGGACGGCATCGGCGACATCGAGCTGATGACCCGCGTCTACACCAAGCTCGGTGACCGCCTGACCTATATCGGCGGCCTGCCGACCGCGGAGACCTTCGCGCTGCCCTATCTCGACATGGGCGTGACCACCTATTCCTCCGCCGTGTTCAACTTCGTTCCGGAGTTCGCCACCCATTTCTACGCCGCGGTGCGCAAGCGCGACCATGAGACGATCCATGCCGGCCTGAAGAACTTCATCCTGCCGCTGATCGCGATCCGCAACCGCAAGAAGGGCTATGCGGTCTCGATCATCAAGGCCGGCATGAAGGTGATCGGCCGCGACTCCGGCCCGGTCCGCCCCCCGCTGACCGATCTCACCGAGCAGGAGATCGCGGAACTGACCGCGCTGGTGAAGAATCTGCCTGCCATCCGATCGACACAACAGGCGGCAGAATAACGGACGACAACCGGGAGAAGCTGCGATGGCCCAGACTGATCTTGCCGGCGCGCCAGTCGCCGGCGCACCGGTCGTCACGGCGATGCAGGTGATCCCGGTCGCCGGCCGCGACGGCATGCTCCTCAATCTGAGCGGCGCGCATGCGCCGTTCTTCACCCGCAACATCGTCATCCTCACCGACAATGCCGGTCACACCGGCGTCGGCGAGGTGCCGGGCGGTCAGAAGATCTGGCAAACGCTGCAGGACGCCCGCGATCTCGTGATCGGCAAGACCGTCGGCGCGATGAACAACATCCTCGCCGATATCCGCACCGCCTTCGCCGACCGCGACGCCGGCGGCCGCGGCAAGCAAACCTTCGACCTCCGCGTCATGATCCATGCGGTGACAGCGATCGAATCCGCGCTGCTCGATTTGCTCGGCCAGCATCTCGACCTGCCGGTCGCGGCCCTGCTCGGCGAAGGCCAGCAGCGCAAGAGCGTCGAGACGCTCGGCTATCTCTTCTTCGTTGGCGATATCAGCAGGTCAAAGCTCGACTACGTCAGCGGCGAGACCGGCAAGGCAGAATGGTTCAACCTTCGCCACCAGGAGGCGATGACACCCGAGACGGTGGTGCGGCTCGCAGAAGCCACCCACGACCATTACGGCTTCGCCGATTTCAAGCTCAAGGGCGGCGTGCTGCGCGGCGAGCAGGAAATCGCGGCCGTGACCGCCATCGCAAAACGCTTCCCGAACGCGCGCGTGACGCTCGACCCCAACGGCGCCTGGTCGCTCGACGAGGCTGTCGGGCTTTGCAAGGACATGCACGGCATCCTCGCCTATGCCGAGGACCCCTGCGGCGCCGAGGCCGGCTTCTCCGGCCGCGAGATCATGGCTGAGTTCCGCCGCGCCACGGGACTGCCGACCGCGACCAACATGATCGCGACCGACTGGCGCCAGCTTTCCCATGCGCTGCGCCTCGGCGCCGTAGACATTCCGCTGGCCGATCCCCATTTCTGGACGATGCAGGGTTCGGTGCGCGTCGCCCAGACCTGCCGCGACAACGGCCTGACCTGGGGCTCGCACTCCAACAACCATTTCGATATCTCGCTCGCCATGTTCACCCATGTCGGCGCCGCTGCACCGGGCAAGGTCACCGCGATCGACACCCACTGGATCTGGCAGGACGGCCAGGCGCTCACCAGGGAGCCGCTCCAGATCAAGGGCGGCAAGATCGCCGTCCCCGACAGGCCGGGCCTGGGCATCGAAATCGACAGGGCCGCCATCGACGCTGCGCATGAGCTCTACAAGCAGCATGGACTTGGCGCCCGCGATGACGCTATTGCCATGCAGGACCTGATCCCCGGCTGGACCTTCGACGACAAGCGTCCCTGCCTCGTGCGTTAGAAACTATCTCGGAGGACAACATGACTGCGATCCTGAAGAACTTCATCGGCGGCGAATGGGTCGACGGCTCCGGCGTCACCAGGAACATCAACCCCTCCAACACCAACGACCTCGTCGGCGAATACGCCAAGGCCGACAAGGCGCAGACCGAAAAGGCCATCGCCGCCGCCAAGGCCGCCTTCCCCGCCTGGGCGCAGTCGACGCCGCAGGTGCGCTATGACGCCCTGAACAAGATTTCTCTCGAGATCCTCGCCCGCAAGGAAGAGCTCGGCCGCCTGCTCGCACGCGAGGAAGGCAAGACCTTGCCGGAAGGCATCGGCGAGGTCGCGCGCGCCGGCCAGATCTTTGCGTTCTTCGCCGGTGAAGCGCTGCGGCTGATCGGCGAGAAGGGCGCCTCCGTCCGTCCCGGCCTCGACGTCGAGCTCACGCGTGAGCCGATGGGCGTCGTCGGCATGATCACGCCCTGGAATTTCCCGATCGCGATCCCCGCCTGGAAGATCGCGCCCGCGCTCTGCTACGGCAACACCGTGGTGTTCAAGCCGGCCGAGCTGGTGCCGGGCTCGGCGCATGCGCTGTCCGAGATCATCACCCGCTCCGGCATCCCCGCCGGCGTGTTCAACCTCGTGGTCGGCTCCGGCTCGGTGGTCGGCCAGACCCTGCTCGATCACCCGGATGTCGCGGCGATCTCCTTTACCGGCTCGGTGCAGACCGGCCGCAAGATCGCGCAGGCCTGCGTGCTGTCGAACCCGATGAAGAAGTTCCAGCTCGAGATGGGCGGCAAGAACCCGCTGGTCGTGCTCGACGACGCCGACCTGAAGACCGCCGTCGAGGTCGCCGTCAACGGCGCCTATTTCTCGACCGGCCAGCGCTGCACCGCCTCCTCCCGCCTGATCGTCACCGAAGGCATCCACGACCGCTTCGTCGCGGCGATGGCCGAGCGCCTGAACAGCCTGTCGGTGGACGACGCGCTCAAGGCCGGCGTGCATATCGGCCCTGTCGTCGACCAGAGCCAGCTCGACCAGGACCTGCGCTACATCAAGATCGGCCAGGACGAAGGCGCCAAGCTCGCCTTCGGCGGCGAGCTGCTCAAGCGCGAGACGCCCGGCCATTACCTGCAGCCAGCGCTGTTCACCGAAGCCAACAACAACATGCGCATCGCGCGCGAGGAGATTTTTGGCCCGGTCGCTGCCGTCATTCGTGCGAAGAATTACGAAGAGGCGCTGGCGATTTCCAACGACACCGAGTTCGGCCTCGCCTCCGGCATCTGCACCACCAGCCTGAAGTACGCCTCGCACTACAAGCGCAACAGCGAGTCCGGCATGGTCATGGTCAACCTGCCGACCGCCGGCGTCGACTATCACGTGCCGTTCGGCGGCCGGAAGGGCTCGAGCTACGGCGCCCGCGAGCAGGGCTCCTATGCCCGCGAGTTCTACACCACGGTGAAGACGGCCTATACGTTTCCCGGCTGATAGGCCGATATCGTAGGGTGGGTTAGCGCAGCGTAACCCACCTGTTCTGCCTCCAAGGATAAAGACATTGGTGGGTTACGCTGCGCTAACCCACCCTACAAATCCCGGAGTCCAGCATGGACCAGGACGTCGCAGCGAAAGAGCAGCCCCGCTACATCAAGCTCAACGAGCGCGACAATGTCGCGATCGTGGTCAACGATTTCGGGCTTCCCGCCGGCTCCCGCTTTGCCTGCGGGCTGACGCTGCGCGCCTTCGTCCCCCAAGGGCACAAGACGGCCCTGGTCGACATCGCACAGGACCAGCCGATCATCCGCTACGGCGAAATCATCGGCTACGCGCTCGCGCCGATCCTGGCCGGCGAATGGGTCGATGAAGCCCGCATCCGCATGCCGGAGGCCCCTGCCCTCGACAAGCTTGAAATCTCGACCGCCGTCCCTGCACCACTGCCGCCGCTCGAAGGCTTTACCTTCGAGGGCTACCGCAATCCGGACGGCTCGGTCGGCACAAAAAACATTCTGGGCATCTCCTCCTCCGTGCAATGCGTCAAGGGCACGATGGAATATGCGGTGAAGCGCATCCGCGCCGAGCTGCTGCCTAAGTACCCCAACGTCGACGACGTCGTGCCGCTGACGCACGCCTATGGCTGCGGCGTCGCCATCACTGCCTCCGACGCGGTGGTGCCGATCCGCACGCTGCAGAACATCGCGTTGAACCCGAATTTCGGCGGCGAGATCCTCGTCGTCGGCCTCGGCTGCGAGAAGCTCGCGCCCGAGCGGCTGGTGCCGGAAGGCATCAGTGACGCCATCGTGCGCAT
This sequence comes from Bradyrhizobium sp. 1(2017), assembly GCF_011602485.2. Taxonomy (NCBI): domain Bacteria; kingdom Pseudomonadati; phylum Pseudomonadota; class Alphaproteobacteria; order Hyphomicrobiales; family Nitrobacteraceae; genus Bradyrhizobium; species Bradyrhizobium sp. 1(2017). Next base: position 5,463,874 of record NZ_CP050022.2, read on the forward strand.
GCAGGACGAAGCCTTCGACGGTTTTGGCGCGATCGTCGATGCCATCCTGACCCAGGCCGAAGCGCGACTGAAGGTGCTCAACACCCGCAAGCGCGAGACCTGCCCCGCGTCCGAACTCGTCATCGGGCTGCAATGCGGCGGCAGCGATGCCTTCTCCGGCGTTACCGCCAACCCCGCTGTGGGCTTCGCCGCGGACCTACTGGTGCGCACTGGGGCCACCGTGATGTTCTCCGAGGTCACCGAGGTGCGCGACGCCATCCAGCTGCTCACGCGCCGCGCCATCAACGAGGACGTCGGCCGCGCGCTGGTGCGCGAGATGGCCTGGTACGATTCTTATCTGGCCCGCGGCGGCGCCGACCGCAGCGCCAACACCACGCCCGGCAACAAGAAGGGGGGCCTCGCCAACATCGTTGAGAAATCACTGGGCTCGATCGTCAAGTCGGGCTCGTCAGCCATCACCGGCGTGCTCTCGCCCGGCGAGAAAGCGACGCAGAAGGGCATGCTGTTCGCGGCAACGCCCGCGTCCGACTTCATCTGCGGCACGCTCCAGCTCGCCTCCGGCATGACGCTGCAGGTGTTCACCACCGGCCGCGGCACGCCCTATGGTCTTGCGGCTGCGCCCGTGATCAAGGTTGCGACCCGCAGCGAGCTCGCCCGCCGCTGGAAGGATCTGATCGACTTCGACGCGGGCGGCATCGCCACCGGCGCAAAGACCATCGAGGAAACCGGCTGGGACCTGTTCCGCCTGATCCTCGACGTCGCCTCTGGCCGCACCAAGCCGTGGTCGGACCGCTGGGGCATCCACAACGACCTCACGCTGTTCAATCCGGCGCCGGTGACCTGAGGCGACAAGCAGGCGGATCTGCAGGAGCGCCAAGCGCAGCGCATCCGCTCTTCCGCGAAACCGTCCGGAAACATTGGGACGAAAAACTTCGTCCTCGTTTCGCCCTTTCGCATCAGGCAACCAATATGTTCGCCGAAGGCGATGAGAATGTTCGTACACGAGCGAACCTGCTCCGGGATCGACGCGACCAAACCTCCGATTGACATCTTCCACGGAGATTTTCCAATGCGTGTCCTATCGATGATTGCCGTTGCCGGCGCCATGCTTGCGAGCTCCACGGCCGCCTTCGCCACCGAGCTTCCCTCTTACGAAGTGACGTCGTTTCCGATCTCGGCGACGCAAGTGCAGCTGCTCGGCGGCGCAGGCGTCGAGGAGCAATCGGCCATGCCCGCGATGATCGTCGCCGGCATGCCTGCCTCGCCCGCGCAGGTCTCTGTGCTGTCGCCGCGGGTCAAGCGGCTCGCGAGCGCGGGCTCGGACAGCGAAGCGCGTTGAGCGCCATCGTGTCATTCCCGGTTCGGCGCTCCGCGCCGACCGGAATGGTGCGCGTTCACGTCATGCTGCCCGGCATGAAGCAGCGCACGCGCGGATGACCGTCGACATAGTGCTTCCACACCATGGTACGGCCGATCTTGTTCGGCTCGGTGATGACGGCGCCGTCGGGCACCACGACCCACTCGTCGTCGAGACGCACGCGGTAGCGACCGCGGTCGGACTCCCAGTCGACATCGGCAATGACGTAGCCGTCGGCGTCCGAGCAGCACTGCCCGAATTGGCTGTGCAGGCTTTCGAACCAGGGTTTCAGCGGCGAGTTGGCGTAACGCCCGTCGTCGCGCGCCAGCGCCGATGTCGCCACGAGCGCTGTCAGGGCCAGCAATGGTGCCGTACACAATCTTGCAAGTCGCATGTCGTCTCCGCGGATCGATGTGATCGCCGCGAGGGACAACGCGCGCCGCCGCCTTCCGCGGCTCGGCGAAAGGCTTGAAGGACAGCGACTCGTTCCCCCAGCGGCTTTGCGGGTAGCTATGCAAATACGACGCCAGCACGCATTCCGGGCAACTACTGGAGCGGGCCCGCGGCGCGTTCGTCTTTCGGCGGATATGACCGCCGGAACTACAGCCGATCAGGTGCGCGACATGCGCCCTTACTGCTTGGGCGCCGGCGCCATCATCGCGCCGCCCTTCTTCGCCGCAGGTGGCGCCGGCTTCGCGGCGGCGGCGTGGGCGGGGAGATATTTGGCGACGATGGCGGGGTCGACCTGGGCGATGTTGGCATCCGGCAGGCGCGTCCAGGCCTCGTCCTTGCCGAGGAGCGAGATGCCGAGATAGCCCCGCAGCGTCAGGGTCTGGCCGTCAGGACTGACCTTCATGTTGGCCTTCCAGATCTGACCGTCACGCGGATTGAGCACGTTGCCGCCTTCGTACTTCAGGCCTTCGCGCTTCATGTTGCGGACGAAGGGGATGCCGAGCACCGGCGCGTTCTTGCGGTCGTCGGTGCATTTGGAGCAGACCTCGTTCGGATCATCGCCGGGGCGCGGGAAGGTCTTGGCAATCACGCCTTCGAAGACGCCGTTGCGGTCGACGAAGAGGAACCATCCGACCGTCTTGCCGTCTTCGACCTTCTGCCAGAGACCCGCGGCCGTGGGCTCTGCGGTTTGCGCCACGGACGGCGTTGCCGCGACCAGCGACAGCGCGAGGGCGACGAGGGGGAGCTGCCGAAAGCTGGAAATGAGAGTCCGCATTATCATCACCTTGCTGAGCCAATCACCTTGCCAAGCCGCGACCGGAATGGCCGCAGACTACGGCGATTTCGCGAACAGCTCCAGCACCAGAAACATGGGGCATCGCCTCCCCGCCTGGCGCCGTCAGCTGACACCGAGCTTCTTTTGCAGGCTGGAGGACGAGGTCGTGTACTGGAACACCAGCCGCTTATCCGGATAGACGTAACGATGGGCTTTTTGCGACATCAGCGCCCCCTCGTGGAAGCCGCACAGGATCAGCTTGATCTTGCCGGGATAGGTGTTGATGTCGCCGATCGCGAAAATACCGGGGACGTTGGTCTCGAACGCCGAGGTCTCGACCGGCACCAGGTTGTTCTCGAGCGCAATGCCCCAGTTCGCCACGGGGCCGAGCTTCATGGTCAGTCCGAAGAACGGCAGCATGGTGTCGCAGGAAATGTCCGTCATGGCGTTGTCGTTGCCCTTGACGGTGGCGCCGGTCAGCTGGCCGTTCGCGCCTGACAGCGCGGTGACCTGGCCGAGCCGCAAATCCATCTTGCCGTCCGCCACCAGCGCTCGCATCTGCTCGACGCTGTGGGGCGCAGCGCGAAAATCGTCGCGACGGTGCAGCAGCGTGATGCGCTTCGCCAGCGGATGCAGATTGAGCGTCCAGTCGAGCGCTGAATCGCCGCCGCCGACGATCAGCACGTTCTTGTCACGGAACGTCTCCATCTTGCGCACGGCGTAGTGCACAGAGCTGCCTTCATAGGCTTCGATCCCCGGCACCGGCGGACGCTTGGGCTGGAACGAGCCGCCGCCGGCTGCGATCACCACCACCTTGCACTCGAACACCTTGCCGGCATCGGTGGTGCAGCGAAAGCCGGGATCGCCGATCCTCTCCACCGTCTCGACCATCTCGCCGAGATGAAAGGTCGGATGAAACGGCTTGATCTGCTCCATCAGCGCGTCGGTCAGCCCCTGACCGGAGACCTGCGGAATGCCGGGAATGTCGTAAATCGGTTTTTCCGGATAGAGTTCCGCGCACTGGCCGCCGACCTTGTCGAGGATGTCGACGAAATGCGCCTTCATGTCGAGAAGGCCGAGCTCGAAGGCGGCGAACAGACCGCAGGGGCCGGCGCCAATAATCAGCACATCGGTTTTGATCACGTCGCTCATGTCGTCTCTTTATCGGTCGTTATCGGTTGGACGGCGCCCTTTGGGCAGAGGTGACCCTGCCTGTCTAGCCAACGGGGATGGATCAGGGAAGGCATAAAAGCGGGAGCGCCCCGCGGCCGTTCCCACTTGCCGGGTCAAGATAACTGGGCTGTAACGAGGAAGGATATGACGGAGATCAATCGGTGAACGCACCAAGCCGCCTCGACACGCCGCCGCGCCTGGAGGACTACCCCTACCGCCTCCGCGACAACGTCCGCTTCGGCGATCTCGATCCCAACCAGCACGTCAACAACGCCGTCTACGCCACCTATTTCGAGACCGGCCGTGTGACGCTGATGAAGCTTCCGGAGTACGGGCTGACGCCGCCGGGTCTGGCCTGGATCATGGTGCGGCTCGACATCCATTTCCGCGCCGAGCTGCACTGGCCGAACACGATCGAGCTCGGCCTCGGCGTGGTGAAACTAGGGCGAACGTCAGTGACCTTCGAGCAGGTCGTGTTCTCGCAAGGCAAGTGCATCGCGTCGGCGAATTCGGTCGGCGTGATGATCGACGAGGTGTCGCGGCGGCCGACGCCGCTCACTGCGGACGTGCTTGCGAAGCTTAGACCCTGGCACAAGCGCGGCATCGAGGTCGCACCGCCGAGCACGTAAGTTCAATCAGGAAGGATCAGGCCGGCAAGAACCAGCCTTGTCAGGATCAGGCCTGGCGTTCGGGCGTTGCGACGACGAGACCGTCGAGCTCGTCGGAGATCTTGATCTGGCAGGACAGGCGCGAGTTCGGGCGCACGTCGAAGCCGAAGTCGAGCATGTCCTCTTCCATCGGCGTCGGGCTGCCGACCTTCTCGCGCCAGGCTTCGTCGACATAGACATGGCAGGTCGCGCAGGCACAGGCGCCGCCGCATTCGGCCTCGATGCCGGGAATGCTGTTGCGGATGGCCGCTTCCATCACGGTTGCGCCGTTCTCGATTTCCACCGTGCGGGTTTCGCCCTTGTGGTCGACAAAGTGAATTTTGGCCATGTGTGCTCGTGCTGCCGCGGTGCTGGGAATGAAGGAGGGTCCGGGCTGTCCTATAACGGGTCGGTCAGCCCGGCGCCATAGCGTTTTGAAGCGATGTAGATCCCGCTTTGCGGGAAGAAAACCCATCAAAACAAACGCGTAGAACCCAGTTCTGACAGTCCGCGCTCAAGACTTCAGGATCGCCTCGATGGCGGCGCGGGTTTCGGTCACCGCCTCTTTCAGGGCTGCGAGGGCGTGGGGCCGGTCGTCGCCGGTCCGGATCGCGGCTTCCAGGTGCGCGGCGGCATCGGCCACTACAAAGGCGCCGATCCCGCGGGCCGACCCCTTGAGCTTGTGGGCGAGTGCGCCGGCCTCGGCCGGCACCGCCGCGATCGCCGCAATCAGGCGGACCGCCTGCTCGGCGAACATCGCCAGCACTTCCTGTTCCAGCTCGGCATCGCCGAGCGTCATCCGGGAGAGGTGATCGAGGTCGAGCGGGCTGTCGACGGGTGCAAGCGGGGGCGAGGGCATCCAGTCCATCCGTTGCAGTTCAGGCGTCATGACCCAAGGCCCCGGCATCGCGCGATGGTCCGCCGGTCCGGCGGTCAGGTTCCTCCCACCCAAGCATGGAAATGGTTAACGAAATGTTGGGGTTGCTTGACGCAGATATGCCCGCTTATTGACGAAAAGTTGCCGCAATCAGCCGAGTCCAGTGGAGAATTGCATTTATTGCTAAGGCGTTACGCCGTGATCCTGTTAACGATGATTAAGAATGTCTTAATCGCGGGCATTTCATTCGCGACGCTCTGCCAATAGGATGTTGCAGAAATTGGCGGACAAGCCGTTCGGGTGGGGACGGCTCGGAGATCCGCGCAAGCGGCATGATCCGGTCTGTGGGCTTGCGCAACGCGCAGGGCTCGCGGTGGGACGCGTACAAGTAACGAGGGCTCGGACTGAACATGGCGAACACTCCGAAGAAGGTCAAAGACCCCACAGAAGTTGCGCTTTCTGCGATCCAGGAAGCCCTCAACATCAGCGACACCACTGCGGATACCAGCCGCAACGCCGCGATGCGCAACGAAACGCCGCCTCCGGTGGCGCCGCCCGCGCCTCCGATCTTCGACGAGCCGAGCTTCGAGCCGCGACCCGCCGCCAACGAGCGCGCGAACGTGTTCGACCCGATCGAGGAGCCGCGCACCTCGCGCCGCGCCGCCAATGACGACCGCGAGACCATCGGTCAGCTGCTCCAGGCGCTTCAGAAGGGCCGCCCTGCCCGCAGCGTCTACACCTTCGCCACCATCTTCGCCGGCGTCTGGCTCGCCGCCTGCGCCGCGCTGACCTTCGGTTTCCTGCCCTCGATCCAGGCCGCCATGGGCCAGAGCGGCGGCGTGCTCGTCATTGCCGGCCTGATCGCGATGTTCTTCGCGCCGATCATGCTGTTCTACTTCCTGGCGAGCCTCGTCTGGCGCGGTCAGGAAATGCGCATGATCGCGCAGGCGATGGCGCAGGTCGCGATCCGCTTCTCCGAGCCGGAAGGCTCGGCCTCCGATTCCATGGTCACCGTCGGCCAGGCCATCCGCCGCGAGGTCGCGGCGATGGGCGACGGCATCGAGCGCGCCATCGCGCGCGCCGGCGAGCTCGAGACGCTGGTCGCCAACGAGGTCGCCGCGCTCGAGCGCGCCTATTCCGACAACGAGGTGCGCATCCGCGCCCTGCTCCAGGACATCGCGCATCAGCGCGACAATCTGGTCGGCCAGGCCGAGCAGGTCCGCAGCGCCATCTCCGGCGTGCAGATCGACCTGCGCCACGACATCGCGCTGATCTCGGACGCGATCGCCTCGCGCGTCGACGAGGTCGCCAAGTCCATCACCGGCGCGCTGGAAGAGCGTGGCGCGCACATCACCAGTGCCTTGAGCAATGCCGGCGACAACATGATCCTGGCGCTCGGCGAGCGCGGCGGCGACCTGCTCGACCGCCTCGAGGAGGCCAGCAACGAGACCACGCGCGCCGTGCTCGACGCCAGCGAGCGGCTGACCACCAGCCTCAACTTCAAGACCGGCCACGTCCACGACGAGTTCGTCGACCTCGCCGACCGCGTCCACGAGATGCTGAACGAGCGCATCGACCGCATCACCGGCGAGTTCGAGCAGCGCTCCGCCGCGATCGTCGACGGCATCTCCGAGCGCACCGAGCAGGTGCACGATTCCCTGAAGAATTCGTCGGACTCGCTGCTGCTCGAGCTCGAGCTGCGGTCCAGCGACATCTCCGCCAAGATCGACGACGCCGGCAACCGGCTCGCCGGCCAGATCCTGACGAGCGGCGACAAGGCGAGCGAGGCGCTCGACGCCACCGTCAACACGCTCGTCGCCAAGGTCGTCAGCCAGACCGAGACCGCGCACGATTCGCTGTCGCTGCAGATGAGCGCCTTCGACGAGCTGGTGCGCAACCAGGGCACCGAGCTGGTCGAGAAGTTCGCCCGTGACTCCGGCACGCTGGGCGCGCTGATCACGCGTCACATCTCCGAGTTCGACCGCACCGTGAAGACCTTCGGCGGCGAGATCGTCGAGCGCATGGGCCAGCGCACGCAGGACATCGCCGAGAGCCTGAAGACCTATGTCGACAATTTCGACACCCGCTTCACCGCGAACGGCGGCGCCATCACGGGCGTGCTCGACCAGCGCCTCGTGCACTTCGAGACCACCATCGGCGAACGCGTCAGCAACCTCGACGCCTCGCTGGACAATAAGATCGCCAGCCTCGACGGCACGATCGAAGGACATATCAGGAGCTTCGACGAGCAGCTCATCGGCCGTGTCGAAGCGCTCGAACAGTCGTTCGATACCCGCGCCAGGTCCATGAACGAGACCATCGACGGCCGTATCAACACGCTGGCGACGACGCTGACGGACGGCGCCGCGCAGGCGATCCAGTCGATCGACAACCGCCTCACCCACCTCACGACGTCGCTGACCGACGGCGCCTCGCAGGCCATCGAGACTATCGACGCGCGCCTCAACCACCTGACGAGCTCGCTGACGGACGGCGCATCCCAGACCATCCAGTCGGTCGATACACGGCTGACGCACCTCACGATGACGTTGACCGGTGGCGCAACGCAGGCGCTCGAATCCATCGACAGCCGCCTCACCCACCTGACCACCGCCGTGACCAGCAGCGCCTCGCAGGCCGTGCAGTCGATCGACACGCGCCTCACGCTGCTGACCTCGACGCTCACCGACGGCACGGCGCAGGCGATCGAGGCCGTCGACCGCCGCATCACCGGCGTCACCGAGATCATCGACGGCCGCAGCACGTATCTGACCGACACGGTCACTGCGCGTTTCCAGGAGATCCACCACACCATCGAGACCAAGGTGGGCTCGGTCGCGAGCGACATCGACGTGCGCGTGGCGCAGTTCGAGGACCTGCTCGGCTCGCGCGTCGAAGCCGTCGCCGGACGCATCGAGAGCAGCGGCCGCCAGGCCAGCGAGGACATGATGTCCCGCGCCGAGATGATCTCGACCGCGATCCGCTCGCATGTCGAGGACGCCGAGCGTTCGCTCACCAACCTCGTCGTCAATACCAGCGAGACCATCCAGACCGGCGCGCGCACCGCCCAGCAGTCGCTGATGACGGTCTCCTCCGACGTCAACGCCCAGCTCAAGATGACCTCCGCGGAGGTCGAGCAGGCGCTGACCGCGGTCGGCACCGGTGCCGCGAACTCGATCCTGACCAGCGCCCGTGAGGCGCAGTCGACCCTCGTCGCCGCATCGGGCGATGCGTCCAACCAGCTCAAGGGGCTCGCCTCCGACGTCGAACGCACGCTGTCCGCGGCGGGATCGGCGACCGCCGCCTCGATCCTGGCCGGCGCCCGTGAGGTGCAGACCACGCTCGTCACCGCCTCTTCGGATGCAGCCAACCACGTCAAGACGCTCACCACCGACGTGCAGCGCTCGCTGACGCTGGTCGGCACCACCACGGCCGAGTCGATCGTCGCCGGCGCCCGCGACGCGCAGGGCGCTCTCATCGCGGCCTCGGCCGAGACCGCTAACCAGATCAAGGCGCTGTCGTCGGACGTGCAGCGTTCGCTCACGATGGCCGGCACCTCGACCGCCGAGATCCTCACCAGCGGCGCGCGCGAGGCCCAGAACACGCTCGTTACCGGATCCACCGATGCTGCGGCGCAGGTCAAATCGCTCGCGGCCGACGTGCAACGCTCGCTCTCGATGGCCGGCACCTCGACGGCGGAAACCATCACCGCCGGCGCTCGCGAGGCCCAGAACATGCTGGTGACGGCGTCATCCGAGGCGGCGAACCAGGTCAAGTCGCTCGCGACCGAGGTTCATCGTTCGCTCTCGCAGGTCGGCCAGTCGACCGCCGAGACGATCACCACCAGCGCCCGCGACGCCCAGAGCACCCTGCTCACGGTTTCGGCCGAGCAGACCAGCCAGGTCCGTTCGCTCGCAGCCGAGATGCAGCGCGCACTGGCGACTGCCGGCGGCGCCACCATCGAGGCGCTCACCAGCGGCGTGCGCGAGGCTCAGGGGTCGCTGATCTCCGCCTCGACCGACGCGGCCAGCCAGATCAAGTCGCTGACCACGGACATCGAGCGCACGCTGACCGCGGTCGGCGCCGACACTGCCTCGACCATCCTCAACAGCGCCCGCGAGGCGCAGACCTCGCTGACCTCGACCTCGGCGGATGCCGCGAGCCAGATCCGCACCATCTCGACCGAGATCGAGCGTACGCTGAGCGCGGCGACCACGAACGCGACCAACGACATCCAGACCAGCGCGCTCAACGCCCAGAACGCGCTGATCTCCGCCTCCAATGAGGCGAGCTCGCGGGTCAAGACGAGCTCGGCCGACGTCGAGCGCTCGGTGCTCGCCGCCAGCAGCAGCTTCGGTCAGGCCATGACCGGCAAGACCGACGAGATCGTCACCTACGTGCAGCAGCAGGCCGACCGTCTGGCGAACATGATCGACACCAAGCGCGGCGCGCTGGTCGATGCGATCGGCTCCAAGACCAGCCAGCTCACGCTCGACATCGACCGCGTCACCTCCGACGCGCTGAAGTCGATCGAGACGCGCGGCCAGGCCTTCTCGCAGACCATGATGGGCAACGGCTCGGAAGTCGCCCGCGCCATCAATACGGCGAGCGAGATCGCCACCGGCGCGGTCGGCAAGTCGCTCAAGGATCTCGAGCAGGCCTCGCGCTCGGCGATCGACCAGTCGCGCCAGGTCTCGATCGCGGCCGTCACCGAGATGCAGGAGACCAGCAAGATCCTGCGCACCGACACGGTCGCCCTGTTCGAGCGTCTGCGCGAAGGCAACATCCTGCTGCAGGAGGTGCTGACCGGTGCGCACGACAACCTCAACTCGCTCGAGCGGGCGCTGGTGACGCGCGTTGCCGACTTCGTCTCGGCGATGAACGACGTCACCTCGCGTAACGGCGCTGCGACGCAGGGCCTCGAAGACCAGCTCAACGTCTTCAACAGCAAGACCACGAAGGCGCTGCAGGATCTCGGTGAGCTGTCGACCCAGTTCGATATGCACGGCAAGGCGCTCGTCGATGCCGCGCAGGTCGTCGAGCAGAGCAACAAGAACACCACCGCCTCGCTCGCCGAGCGCAAGCAGGCGCTGGAATCGCTCGTCACCACGATCGACCTGCGTACGGCCGATCTCGACCAGCGGCTGTCGCGCTTCACCGGCCTGCTCGATGAATCCCTGGCCGCCGCCGAAGAGCGTGCCCGCGACATCGCCCGCGTCGTCGCCGAGACCGCCGGCGCCGGATCGGCCGCGATCACCCGCCAGTTCGAGGCGGTGCGCGCGGCCTCCGAGGAGGAGCACCGCCAGACCATCGAGGCCATGCACGACATCTACCGCCAGACCACCGACGAGGCGGATACGATGTTCAAGCAGTCGACCGAGCGCTTCACCAACCTCGTCTCCAGCATGAAGCAGATGGCGCTCGAGATGCACAACGAGCTCGAGGCCACCCGCAACGAGCTGCGCCGCGGCGTGCTTGAGATGCCGCAGGAGGCCGCCGAGAGCACCGCGCAGATGCGCAAGGTGATCGTCGACCAGATCGAGGCCCTCGCCGAGCTCAACCGCATCGTGGCCCAGCACGGCCGCGGCCTCGACGTCTCCACGGCGGGCCGCACCAGCGTGCAGCGCCAGGACGAGCCGGTGCTGGCAGCCGTCGGCGGTCGCGCCACCGAGACCCGCGTGCGCGACACCGGCAGCGCCTCGACGCTGCCCCCGCCGGACCTCGGCATGCCGGCCGCCCGCCGCACCGAAGCGCCGCCGGTTGCCCCTGCCGGCAACGACCAGAGCCGCGACGGCTGGCTGTCGGACCTGTTGAACCGCACGGACGCCAACCAGGGCGCTCCGACCGGCCGTGAGGCTCCCCGTGGCCGCGTTGCCCCCGCTCCGCAGCCCGAGGCCGCGCAGGCCAGCAGCAATCCGCTGGAATCGCTGTCGCTCGACATCGGCCGGCTGATGGACCGCAACCTTGCCGCCGAGATGTGGGACCGCTACCAGCGCGGCGAGAACAAGGCCTTCACCAAGCGCCTCTACACGCCCGCCGGCCAGAAGGCCTTCGACGAGGTCGCCCGCAAGTATCGCGCCGACCGCAACTTCAAGAGCACGGTGGACCGCTATGTCGCCGAATTCGAGCGCCTGCTCGACGAAGTCGCCCGCGACGGCCGCGGTCCGCAGGAGCTGCGCAGCCACCTCACCTCGGAGACGGGGCTGGTCTACACGCTGCTCGCGCATGCGGCGGGACGGCTGGGATAAGCGAGAGAACGAGACGAATGGAAAAACGGAGGCCTCACGGCCTCCGTTTTTGTTTGAGCGCCGTCGCGCAATCAAGTTACTGCGCGCTGGGAAATTATGCGACCTCCACAAGCACCGTCATTGCGAGGAGCGAAGCGACGAAGCAATCTCCGCGGGGGCAGACTGGATTGCTTCGCTACGCTCGCAATGACGGAAGAGAGACGTCCGCATCCGACTAGGTGAATGCGCCCGGCCCACCCCAAGCGAATATCATTGACCGCAACTCTTCAAGGACAGATTCAAGTGTCAACAGCGTCGCACGACGCTCTTCACGCTGTCCCCATTTGGTCGGGCTGGAGGAATCAAGCGCACACGCGATCACAGTCACGTCGCCCTGAGCATTCGGTAGATCAAGCCACATCTGAGCCCGCGGATCGCCACGTCGGTCGAATACCCAGACCGAGCGCACATGATATTCGCGGTCCAGCTTAGCCACGCGTATGCCGTGCTTCCTTGCCCACGGCCCTAGGACGGGGTCCACAACAGCGTAAGGATCGTGCTGAGACTCAAATGGATCGCCGCCGTGCATCATTCTGCCCTATACGGCTGGCAATCGGAAACGGTCGCATCGAGACCTACTACTACCGCCTAGGCGCTGCTGCCGGCTTCGGCGGCTCGGGCGGCGGGGCTGCTTGCGATGAATTGCTGGCGCCGAACAGCACGCGGGTCGGGTTGCGGTCGAAATTGTTCACGGCGCGGCTGATGTCGCCGAGGGTGCGGCGGCCGTCGGCCATCAGCGCGCCGGAGCGCTTGTCGAAATCGTCGGCGAGCTCGCGGATCGACTTCACCGCCTGGAACAGCTCGCCGCCGTCCTTGCCACCGGCGAGCGTATTGAGGCCGAGCATGAGATTGTCGGCCTTGAGCATGACGCCGTCGACCTTGGCCATCACCCCGTCGATCTTCTCGGCGTTGCGCGCGAGCGAATTGGTGAAGGTCTCGAGGTTCTTCAGCGAGTTCTTCACCGATTCCTGATTGTCGGCGACGATCTTGTTGATGTTCTGCAGCGTGCCGCGGATCGCCTCGGTGACGTCCTGGAGCTTGTTGGGATCGGCCGTCAGCGTCGGAATGCCGTCCTGATCGAGCGGCGGCGGGGCCGCCGCCTCGTCGCCGCCCTTGAGCGAGATTGCGGCAACGCCGGTGAGGCCCTGGAACTCGAGGCCGACCAGCGTGTCCTTGCGGATCGGGGCGTTGTTCTCGATCATGGCGAGTGCGACAACCCGCCGCGGGTTGTCCAGCTTCACCGAGACCACCTCGCCCACCCTGATACCGTTGAAGTTGACGCTGCCGCCGTTGCGCAGGCCCGCCGCCGGGCCCTCGAACACGACGCGCAGGGGGCTGCGCTGCTTGGTGGTGTGCAGCGACTGAAACCACAGCACGAAGCCGATCGCGGCGGCGATCACCGCCAGCGTGAACGAACCGATCAACACGTAATTTGCCCGCGTTTCCATCAGGTGCTCCGGCTACTCAACCCATTACCGCGCGGGCGCGCTTGCCATGGAAATATTGCCTCAGCCAGGGATGCTGCGAGGCCTGCATGTCGGCGATCGACCCTGCCGCAATGATCTTACCGTTCCCTAAAACGGCGATGCGGTCACATGCTGTGTAAAGGCTGTCGAGATCGTGGGTTACCATGAAAACGGTCAGCCCCAAAGTGCGCTGCAGCGTCCTGACCAGCTCGTCGAAATCGCCGGCGCCGATCGGGTCGAGGCCCGAGGTCGGCTCGTCCAGGAACACCAGGTCCGGATCGAGCGACAGCGCGCGCGCGAGCGCCACGCGCTTGATCATGCCGCCCGAAAGCTCCGAGGGAAAACGCTCGGCGACCTCGGGTTTGAGGCCGACCATGGTCAGCTTGGCCATGGTGATCTCGTCCATCAGCCGCTGCGAGACGCGCAAATATTCGCGCATCGGAAACTGGATGTTCTGCCGCACCGTGAGCGAGGAGAACAGCGCGCCCTGCTGGAACAACACGCCCCAGCGCCGCTCGACGTTGCGGCGCTGCGCCGTGCTGGAAGAATCGAGATCGACGCCGAACACCTCGATGGAGCCCGCGACCTTCGGAACGAGGCCGATGATGGTGCGCGTCAGCACCGACTTGCCCGCGCCCGAGGGCCCGACGAAGCCGAGGATCTCGCCGCGCTTGACGTCGAGGTTGAGGCCGTCGAGCACGCGCGTTGCGCCGAACTGCACGGTGATGTCGCGGACGCGGATGATGGGATCCTGAATTTCGCTTTGAGCTTCTTTTGCCATCGTCACATCCCGATCGCGGCGAAGAAGATGGCGAACACGCCGTCCATCACGATGACGAAGAAGATGCCCTTCACGACCGAGGCCGTGGTGTGCTGTCCGAGCGATTCCGCGCTGCCTTGAACGGCGAGCCCCTCGACGCAGGCGACGATGCCGATGACGGCGGCCATCACCGGCGCCTTGACGATACCGACGATGAAATGATCGATCGAAATGGCGTCGCGCAGCCGCAGCAGGAAGGCCTCCGGCTGGACGCCGCCATAGAGCCAGGCGACCAGACCGCCGCCATAGAGCGCGGCCATCGCACCGAGGAAGGCGAGGATCGGCAGCGCCAGCACCAGCGCCATCATACGCGGCAGCACCAGCACCTCGATCGGATCGAACCCCATGGTGCGCAGCGCGTCGATCTCCTCGCGCATCTTCATCGAGCCGAGTTCGGCGGTATAGGCGCTGCCCGAACGGCCCGCGACCATGATGGCGACCAGGAGCACGCCGATCTCGCGCAGCACCAGGACGCCGAGCATGTCGACGACGAAGATGTCGGCGCCGAACCTGCGGAAATGGAAGATGCCCTGCTGGGCGATGATGCAGCCGATCAGGAAGGTGATCAGCACGATGATCGGCACCGCGCGCCAGCAGACCTGCTCCATGTGGTGCACGGTCGAGGTCAGGCGGAACGAGCGCGGATGGATCAGGACGCGAAAGCCCGCTGCGAGCACCGCGCCGAGCATGTCGACGAGGCCCGCGACCGTGCCGGCAACGCCGGCCACGGCCCGGCCGATCTGCTCCAGCATGCCGGTGATGGTGATGGGGCTGCGGTCGATCACGGGCGTCGCCCGCACCCGCCGCACCTCGTCCACCAGGCTCGAATAATTGGCCGAGAGGCCCGCGATCTGCGGCTCGACCGAGCCGCTGGTCAGGCTACGCCGCAGCCGCTCGATCAGCCAGGCGCCGAACGTGTCGAGCTTGGCGACCTCGGAGACGTCGATGAAGATGCTCTGGGGGCTGCCGGCGAGCTTCTCGGCATCGGCCACGATCCGCTCCAAAACCGGCGCGAAGCTCGCGGTCCAGGTTCCGGTGGCGCACAGTGCCAGCGCGTTGCCCTTGGCAATCCGCTCCAGCTTCGGATCGCCGGTCAAGATGTCCGCTCCCGTGCCGAAGCGCAGGAAACGGATGGAATCGGATGGTTGCGCACGCGCCCTTACCTAGAGAAGGTATCCCCAACTGGCCATTGTTAGTTGCTAGAGGTAACCAGCAGGTTCAGATTTCGCCAGAGTTCAAAATGACTTCCACGAAACTTGTGTCCCTGGCGGCGCGAATCGAGCGCTTCCCGATCGCCGGCAGCTTCACCATCAGCCGGGGCGCCAAGACCGAGGCCGCGACTGTCGTGGCGGAGGTCAGCCGGGACGGCCTGACCGGACGCGGCGAGTGCGTACCCTATCCGCGCTATGGGGAGACGCCCGAGGCGGCGCTGGCCGCTATAAACGCCATGCAGGAGGCCGTGACGGGTGGGCTGACGCGAGCCGCCCTCCAGGCCGCCATGCCGCCCGGTGCGGCCCGTAACGCGCTGGATTGCGCCCTGATCGACCTCGAGGCCAAGGCGGCCGGGTTGCGCGCCTGGAACCTGCTGGACCGATCGGCCCCGGGGGAGCGCACCACGGCGTACACGATTTCGTTAGGTACCCCCGCGGTCATGGCCGCGGCGACCGCCAAGGAAGCGCACCGGCCGCTGCTCAAGATCAAGCTCGGCGGCGACGGCGATCCCCAGCGGATCGCGGCGGTGCGCGAGGCTGCCCCGGAATCCGAGCTGATCGTCGATGCCAACGAGGCGTGGACCGAGGCCAATCTCGAGCACAATCTCGCCGCCTGCGCCGAGGCCGGCGTCACGCTGGTCGAGCAGCCGCTGCCCTCAGGCAAGGACGAGGCACTGGCGCGGATCAGGCGCCCGCTCGCGGTCTGCGCCGACGAGAGCGTGCATGACCGTTCCTCGCTCGCGCCGCTCCGCGCGCGCTACGACGCCGTGAACATCAAGCTCGACAAGACCGGCGGCCTCACCGAGGCGCTGGCCATGGCCGATGCGGCCCAGGCGCTCGGCTTCGAGATCATGATCGGCTGCATGGTCGCGACCTCGCTGTCGATGGCGCCGGCGATGCTGGTGACGCCGCAGGCGCGCTTCGTCGACCTCGACGGTCCCCTGCTGCTCGCGCGCGACCGCGATCACGGGCTGCGTTATGACGGCAGCCTGGTCTATCCGCCGGACGCTTCGCTCTGGGGCTGAGCCTTGAGCCGGTGCCGCGACGACCAGATCAGAAGCGCGCCCGCTGCAGCCATCGCCGCCATCACGTAGTACAGGCCATCGCCGATCCGGGCGTAGATCGCGCCTGACGCGATCGAGGTCGCAGCGCCCAATAGTCCGCTGCACGCGGCGTAATAGCCCTGCCCCCGTGCGATCTGGTGCGAGGGCACGCGCTGCACCAGAAGATTCATGGTGCCGAGGATGGTCATGCCGAAGGAAAGGCCATGGCCGAGCTGCACGACCGCGAGCAGCGCCAGCGGCGGCTCGCTCGCGGTGACGACCCAGCGCACCACGGCGCTCAGCCCGCCGATCGCGATCATCGTGGACGGATGCAGCGAGAAGCGCGGCGACAGCGCGAACACGACGATCTCGGCGATGACGCCGAGCGTCCAGAGCCCCGCGATCGTCAGCCCGCTGATGCCATGGAGCTGCCAGTTGATGGCGGAGAAGGTGTAATAGGCGACGTGGCTGCCCTGGATCAGCGCGGCCGAGGCGATGATCGCCCAGAAGCCGGCATCGCGCAGCAGCGCCTTGCCGGCATGCGTCTCGGCGCTTCTGCGCCTGACATCGTCGAGCGGCTGGAGCAGCAGGCTGGCAGCGACCGCGACGACGGCCCATGCGACGATGACCCAGATCAGATCGCGCGGCGCAATGACATCGACGAGATAGCCGCAGGCGAGCGAGCCGGCGGCAAAGGCCGCCGAGCCCCACAGCCGCAACGGTCCGTAATCGAGCCCGTAGCGCGCAACGCCGCGCAGCGCATAGGCGTCGGTGAGCGGGGTCGTCGGCGTCCACATCATGCAGGTCAGCGCATAGATCAGGAACAGCGCCAGCGGCTGCTGCTGCAAGCCGACGGCCGCAAAGCCGATCGCCGTCGCCAGCACCGACACCATCATGGCGCCGCGAATGGCCTGTCGCTTTTCGGCAAAGGCGGTCACCTGCGGCAGCGTGGTGAAGCGCGTGATCGCCGGCAACGCGTTGATCAGCCCGATCCACGCCGCGTCGATGCCGATCGCCTTCAGCCAGAGCGGAAAGAACGGCAGATGCGTGCCCGCGACCGCGAAGACGGCCGAATAGAACACGGCGAGGCTGACGGCGAATCGCCGCTTCTTCGCTGCTGCGATGGGGATTTGTGATTCGCCTGCCATCAAACCAATTGCGATTCGGTCGATATCGTGGTGATCGTTACAGTAACGCGCTCTGATTTGCGCGACGAGATTGTCATGGCCAACGAAGCATTCGCCCTCTCGCCCATGTCTGCCCGCGCGGCCGAGCCGAACGAGCAGGATTACGACGCGATCCGCGAAGCCTTCATGGAGACCGCGCGCGGCCGCTGGTTCCTCGGCGAATATGCCAAGCGCAACCGCAACGCCGACACGCGCATGGTGCTCGACGCGGTCGCGAAAATCGAAGAAACCCTTGCGGCACAGCGACAACCCGTCGTCGAGGACCGCCTCCCCGAGGCGCTGGTAGAGATCCGGCGCGCCATCCGCGAGGCCGAGACGATCGCGATCGCGGCGTTCGATCCCGCGGCGATCGAGGCGAGCCTCGCGCCGATCCCGCGCGGCGTGCGCATCATCAAGGAGATCTCCTGGCGCTGGCGCGAGATCGGCGCCGACGGGCGAATCTGCGACCTCATTGATTCGCAGCTGGCTTCGATCGAAGCCGCCTGCGGACAGATTTCGACCGTCGACCCTCGCGTCGAGCTCAAGGCCGCCTTCGATCTGCTGAGGGATCGGGTCGAGCAGCTCGACGGCGACGCAACGCCGCAGGCCGCGTCCGACGCGCCGGCTCCGAGGCAAGAGGCACCGTCGACGGCGGACGTGCTGCCTGCGGAGGTTGCAGCTGCGGAGGCCGGGCTTGGCGCGATGGCGAGCGAAGCCCCCGTGGCTTTCACGGAGACGTCGCCGGACAGCGCCGCAGTTCCCGAGATTGACGCGGCTGGCGTCCCCGATGCGTTCGCCGCTGCCGAGCAGGCCATGGACGCCGCCGTCGCGCCGGACATCGCGGCCGGAAGCCAGGCCGCTACTGAAAATACCGCGCGCGACAATGCCACGGGTGAAGACGTCGCGCTCGAAGCGCCGCTCGCTGAGCCCGAGCCGGCCGCCTTCGCCGAAGTGACCGACGAGGTCTCGCTCGACGCCGCCGCGGAAGCCGAAGACGAAGCCATCCTCGATGCGATCGCGCTGGAGATGGCCGCGCCCGATCCGGAGTTCGACGAGATCATCGAGCCGGTGGAGATGGAAGCGGTCGCCCCGGGACCGATGGCCGCGGAGATCGCAGCTCCCGTTGCAGCGGAGCCGCCGCAGCCGATCGCAGCTCGGCCGGTCGCCGCAGCGGTCGCAGACGAGCCCGCCGCGGACGCGCCGATCGCGATGGACTCGCTCGCGCGCCTCACCGATGCCATCGCGGAGGCCGCTGCCGAGGTGATGGAGCAGCAGGCGCCGGCCATGGCCGCGACGGCAGCGCTCGGAGCCGCGCCGAGCGCGACTCTGCCGATGCCTTCGCCCCTGTCCTCGCCCGAACCCTCGCTCGGCGCCACCATCCTCGCCAGCGGCATTTTGCAAAGGCCGCGCGCGGCGGCCAACGACCCGCTCGCACCGATCCGCCGCATGACCCAGGCCGAGAAGATCGCGTTCTTCTCGTAAGGCGGGCGCTGCGTACTCGCTCTCGCGTCCCGGACAAGCGAAGCGCAGATCCGGGACCCAGGAGCCACAACCTCATTCGCAACATGGGCCCAGCGCAGGGCTGCGTCCGAGGCACGAGGGCGAGATGCGGCGCGCGCTCGCTCCACGTCGTCATTGCGAGCGTAGCGAGGCAATCCAGAGTGTCTCCGCGGTGACATTCTAGATCGCTTCGCTATGCTCGCAAGGACGGCCCCTCGTGCATCGGACTTCGCGAACCATGTCCCCCACCGAAGACACCCTCACCCTCTGGCGTCCCGTCGGCCCGAAGGAGCTGGATCGAGCGGTCGGGCATGCGCGCGTTTCCGCCGCGCCTGCCGGACCAGCCGATCTTCTATCCGGTGCTGACCGAGGACTACGCCGTCAAGATCGCACGCGACTGGAATGTCCCGGCGAGCGGTTCGGGCTTCGTCACACGCTTTGCGGTCAAGCGCAGCTTCATCGGAAAATACGACGTGCAGGAGGCCGGCGGACGCTCACATCTGGAGTACTGGATTCCGGCCGAAGACCTCGATGCCTTCAACGCCGCAATCGTCGGCTTGATCGAGGTGGTCCGCAGCTTCCCGTAACCGCGCGAATGATCGCGGACTGAGCTTGCTCTAGTCGTCCAGCTTTTCAGACGTAACCAAACCGGTCCTGGGATCGGCGCGAAACTCCATCTTCCTCCCGTTGTTGAGGCCTTCTCCCTCCCAGTGACCCATCATCAGCCTCAAGCTTTCTCACTTCGGTTCGGTGTCGCCCGATCGCGTGAGCTTTGCCCTGACTTGCTCATTGGCATCCAGTCTGAGCGCGGCTGATCCGCTCTCGCTCCGGCCGATGCTGCAGTCAGTGCGCCAAGAACCACTGCGATTATCAGGGTGGCGGAGTGAGTTTATTCTGGCTGAGAATCAAGCAGTTCGATTCGCGACAGGAAAGGCCGGAAGAATCATGACTCGTGCGATCTTTGGTGCGATTTTGCTGCTGGCAGCAAACGGCTCGGCTGTAGCGGGCAGCGAAGTTGGGGATCCCCGTTTCTACGATAGCTTGCGAAGGCTTGATCCGATGACACGGCTCGACCAGATTTGCGACTACGAAGCCATGCTTCGCATCGATCGAGATCCAAATCCCTATCATCCGGATCGCGCCAAGGCGGAAGTTCTTTCAACGCCTCGCCGGACCGCCGATATGGTTGCGACCGATGGTGGCGCGTTCCGAAGCGACGGGCGTTGGTACGCGCTGTCTTACACCTGCAAGACAAGTCCCGATCATCTCAGAGTGACCCACTTCAGCTACCAGATCGGCAAGCTGATTCCGTCGTCTGAGTGGTCCAAATACGGTCTGTGGCGCTAGACGGGTACGTTCCAAAGCAACTCGATCCGCGACACCGGATCGAGAAGGTTCAATGCGATGATCGAGCTATGCTCGCTTATCGCACGAAACCACCCATCACCCGCAATTCCACACCGCCCCGATCGGCGTCCGCGTCCAGCACGGGCCGAAGCTGCCGCCATTGTAGCGGCCGCCGCCGAAGCCGGGACGGCCGAAATAGCGCCACTCGCCATTCCAACGGTAATACTGGGGAACTGGGTCGATGTACCAATGGCGGCGGTCGTTTCGCGCAAGACGCCGCATCGCGTCCTTCTGCTTGTAGAGCGGAATGCTGTTGCTCAGCGGCTGCCGATAGCCCGGCAGGAAGCCGTAGCCTTTCCACACCGGCTTCGGACGCTTCTGAACGGGCTCGGCGGGCGCGACTGCGGGCAGCAGAGACAGAAAGACAGCAACGAATAGACACATAAGGCGGGACATGGATCGACCATAGACAGGCGGATGCGAGAAGGCCACTCAAATCCGAGTGCGGGGCTTTTCGCCGCCTCGATCAATATTTCGCACACGCAGCCACGCCGGCTTTCGCGGAATCATTATGCTTGGCTCGCGGCGATCGTGCGGCTGGACCGATCCTGACGACGTCCCCGGCTGATCACGCCCATCCGAAACGCGGGGAAGCCCGACCATCGCGCAATAATTGATCCGACCTATCAGCACTCCGTTGCTGTACTGTCGCCCTGTCGGAAGGAGCGCGCATGTCCACGGCGATCTCGACACTCGGCGGGGTGGGTCTCTTCCTGCTCGGCATGACCGTGATGACGGAGGGCCTGAAGACGCTGGCCGGCTCTGCGCTACGCACGGTGCTCGGCAAGGCTGCGTCGACGCCGCTGCTTGGCTCGTTTTGGGGGGGCGTGGTCACGCTGCTGGTGCAGTCCTCCAGCGCAACGACCATGACAACGATCGGTCTCGTCAGTGCCGGCCTCTTGACCTTCCAGCAAGGGTTGAGCCTCGTCTTCGGCGCGAATATCGGCACCACCGGGACCGGCTGGC
The DNA here is from genome assembly GCF_011602485.2 of Bradyrhizobium sp. 1(2017). Taxonomy (NCBI): domain Bacteria; kingdom Pseudomonadati; phylum Pseudomonadota; class Alphaproteobacteria; order Hyphomicrobiales; family Nitrobacteraceae; genus Bradyrhizobium; species Bradyrhizobium sp. 1(2017). The sequence continues at coordinate 5,485,022 of NZ_CP050022.2, forward strand.
TGGTCGCGCTGATCGGCGTCCGCGTCTCGCTCACGGCCGCGGCGCTGCCGATGATCTTCGTCGGCGCGTTGACCAAGCTTCTCGGCAAGGGACGAATCTCCGGGGTCGGCGCCGCGCTCGCCGGCTTCGGACTTGTGCTGTTCGGCTTGACGACCCTGCAGCAGGGCATGAGCGGGCTGGCTGAACGATTGCACCCGGCGGACCTGCCCACGGTCCTCGGCAGTCCCGGGGTGTCGTGGTTGTCGGGGCTCTTCGGCGTGCTGGCGCTGGTCGTGATCGGATTGGTCATGACCGCGCTGATGCAATCGTCGACGGCCGCGATCGCGGTGACCCTGTCCGCCTATTTCGCAGGTGCGGTCGGGTTGGACCAAGCCTGCGCCCTGATCATCGGCCAGAACATCGGAACAGCGACGAGTTCCGCCCTGGCCGCGATCGGCGCGAGCCCGACCGCGAAGCGGCTGGCCGTCGCCTACGTTCTTTTCAAGCTGATTGCCGCACTCATCGCGCTGGTGGCTTTTCCCGTCGTAACGCCCTTGCTGCTGCGCGCCTCGGACACGATCGACGGCGTCACGCTGCTGGCCGGCTACCACACCGCCTTCAACGTCGTCGGCGTCGCGGTCCTGCTGCCGTTGATCAACCCGTTCACGCGATTGGTCGAACGGATTCTGCCCGAGCGCGGCTCGGCGCTGACGCGATGTCTCGATCCTTCGGCGCTGGCGACCCCGATCGTGGCGGTGGAGGCGGTACGGCGCACGATCGCGCGCGTGCTCTTGACGGTGTGCGGTTCGGTCGAAGCGAAACTGGCCGGCGACGCTGGATCGATACGCCTGGGAAAGGACGCTGTATCCGTAAAGGAGGCGGCCGATGCCGTGCACCAAGCACAAATATTCCTCTCGGATGTAGCTGGACCGCCTGACACCGACGACGAGCAACAGCGTCTGACGAGCACGCTGCACGCCCTCGACCACGCGTCCCGGCTGACGGACCTCGCAGGTGGAGGAAGCAATTTCGCTACGGTGGCAGGCGGACCGGAGGACATCCGCGCCGCAGAGCTATGTGCCGAAGTCATGCGAAGCGCGGCCGCGATTGCGCGCGGCGTGGCGGCGCCGCCCCGCGTCGACGGATCGCCGCACTCCGTACCCGCCTTGCGTGCCGGCGACGCCATGGCCGGTCCGCGCGCCGACCCAACCGACGAGGCGATCGCAGAGCTCGAGCGTTGTACGACACAGCTCGCCGAAATGCTGCGCACCCATCGCAGTGCGACGCTCGGTGCGGTGGCCAATGGTACCCTGACCGCCGACACTGCCCTGCTTCGTGTCGAGGCGGTGCGAAACCTCGAAGCTCTGTCGCAGCACGCCTGGCGCTCGGCGGCTCATCTGGTGGGACGGGGCTAGCGCGGAGATATGTTCAAACAGCAGCCTAAAGCGCGATCACCGTTCGCCCCATTCTCATCGCGATTCAGATCACACCCTTCCTGATCAGGAAGCACCCATAACCCCTGCTGTCGCCGACCTGCACGACGCCAAAGCCCGCTGCCGCCGCGCGATAAAAATCCGGCCGCGAGAGTTTTCCGGGCGCGACCGGTTGACCGACGGCGCGTTCGATCTCCACGAGCACCGCGCGCTGCACGTCAGGCACGCGGTCGGGATCGTCGACCGGCATCATCACGCGCACCGGATCGGGATCGAAATCGTCGAGCGGATAGAGCGTCATGATGGCGCGGACCGCCGTCTCCATGGTCATGCCCGGCAGGTGGATCAGGCGCTGCGACGAGGTCGTGGCCGCAATGCGGGTCGCCGGGTGGTTAGCATCGACGACCACGAGGTCGTCGCCGTGCCCCATGGAGGCAAGCAGCCAGAGCAGGTCGGGCGTGAGGATCGGATCGATCGATTTCAGCATGTGACGGACTATCCTCCCAATCGATCATTCACCATAGCAGGTTCCCAGCGTGATTCAGATCACGTCCGCCGCCATGGTGACGGGGATCACGGACCCCAGGCTCGAACGCGGTCAGGCTTGCCCGCAACCAATCTCGCATCGAGATGAGTGCCAAAGGAGCACGCCATGTTCCGCCTAAAGCCTTTCCTGATGACGGCCAGCCTGCTGGGAAGCCTGTTCGGCTTCACCTGCGGGCCCGTTTCCGCGCAAGTCGCCCCGGTTCAGCCGGCCCCCACCGCGCTGCAGGGCCCGGAGCAGCGCGTCGCGCTGGTGATCGGCAATGCGAACTACAAGAACGCGCCGCAGCTCGCGAATCCCGACGATGACGCGCAGTCGATGGCGCAGTTCCTGAACTCTGCCGGCTTCGAGGTGGTCTCGGCAACCGATCTGACCCAGAACGACATGCTTCGCGTCGTCCAGGACTTTTCCGCCAAGGTCGCTTCGCGCGGTCCGAACACGGTGGCGATGGTCTATTACGCCGGTCACGGCGTGCAGCTCGCCGGTGAGAATTATCTCGTTCCCGTCGACGCCAAGGTCTCGAGCCCGACCGAGCTCGTCAACAATTCGGTGCGTCTGGTCGACGTGATGTCGACGCTGGAGACGATCCCGAGCCGCATGCGCATCGTCATCCTCGATGCCTGCCGCAACAACCCGTTCCCGGAGGTCAACGACGCCGGCCGGGGCTTGGCCATCGTCGATGCGCCGAACGGCTCGATCGTCGGCTACTCGACCGCGCCGGGCGCCGAGGCGCTCGACGGCACGGGCGGTCACAGCCCCTACACGCAGGCGTTCCTGAACGTCGCGCGCGAGCCCAACGTGCCGATCGAGCAGCTGTTCAAGCGCGTGCGGCTCCAGGTGAACCAGACCACCAGCGGCGCGCAGATCCCGTGGGAGAGTTCGTCGCTGACCTCCGACTTCACCTTCTTCGGCGACACCGCAATTGCCGCCAACCGCGCGCCGGTGAATACGCCCGTCGTGCAGATGGCCTCCAACCTGCCAAGCCGCTCGACCCGGCAAGCCTATGACTATGTCGTGTCCGAGGGCCGGCCGGAGTACTATCAGGAGTTCATCCGGATGTACCCGCACGACCCGCTGTGCGACCATATCCGCTGGCTGCTCAACAACCTCCTGCTCACGCAGGCCTGGCACAAGGCGGTGCTCGCGAACTCCCCGCTCGGCTACAAGAGCTTCTATGACAGTTATGGCAACAGCCCCTATGCGCAAATGGCGCTGAAGCTGCAGGCGCAGCCGAAGCAGATCCCGTTGCTGCAGGCGACCAAGTTCCTGGCGCCCCAGAACATCGCTCCGACGCTCAAGATCGGCAATCTCGGCCAGCCCAAATACATGCCGCTGATGCCGCAGGGCAATGGCGGTGCGCAGATGGGCGGCAACCTGCCGGTCCTGCAGAAGCCGCTCGACGGCAAGCTCGGCAATGGCGGCCAGATCGTCAATCTGCCGGGCGGCAACAACCAGCCAAACGGCACGCCGTCGCAGGCCCCGGGCAAGATCGTCACCCTGCCGGCGCCGACCAACGCGACCAAGACCAACGGCGGCATTGGCAAGATCGTCACCTTGCCGGCGACCAACACCCCGAATGGCAGCAATGCCAACGGCAAGCCGGGCAAGATCGTGAGCATGCCCGTGAATGTCGGCAAGGGTGGCTCGAACATCGAGTCGAAGCCGGTCAACGTTCAGACGCAGAACCGCCCGATCCGCATCAACAACGGTGTGAAGATCACGAACAATCCGGCGACCAGGGTGCAGGTGCAGAACAACGTGCAGAACCATCGCCCGCAGGTCAACACGATGCCGAGCCGCATGGTCAGCAGCAACAACAACTTCCGGCAGTCGATGAACCAGGCGCCGAGCATGAATGGCGGCGGCAACCGTCGCGGCGGCTTCATGCGCTGATTGCGCAAGGCGCGCACGACAAAGGGGCGGAACAGCGATGCTCCGCCCCGTCTTCGTCTCAGCTCCTAACGGGTTCATTCCGGGATGCGCCGAGAGGCGCAGACCCGGAAATCCATTATGCGGCAGCGTCGGTGGGAAGATGGAGTCCGGGCTCTCGCTTCGCGAGCCCCGGAATGACGACTAAGCCACCAGCTCGGCGAACAGATCCGCGTCGACATTGCCGCCGGAGAGCACGATGACGACGTTCCTGCCGGCGACGTCGAGGCGTCCGGCGAGCAGCGCGGCAAGGCCGACCGCACCGCCGGGCTCCACAACGAGCTTGAGCTCGCGATAGGCAAAGGCGACGGCCGCGCCGACTTCCTTGTCCGATGCGGTCACGCCGCGCGCGAGCAGCTTGCTGTTGATCGCGAACGTCATCTCGCCGGGCATCAGGGCCATCAGCGCGTCGCAGATGGTGCGGCCCGCCGGCGGATGCGGCTCACGGTGGCCTGCGGTCAGCGAAATGCCGTGATCGTCGAACGCCTCGGGCTCGGCCACCACGATTTGTGCCTGCGGATAACGTGCCTTCACGGCGGTGGCGACACCCGCGATCAGGCCGCCGCCCGAGGCCGGCGCCACCACGATGTCGGGGGCAAGGCCGAGGCCCGCCATGTCCTCCGCGATCTCGCGGCCGGCCGTGCCCTGCCCCGCGATCACGAAGGGATCGTCATACGGCTTGACCAGCGTCGCGCCGCGCTTCTCGGCGATGCCGCGCGAAATCGCCTCGCGGTCGTCGCGGTCCCGATCGTACAGCACGACCTCGGCGCCATAGGATTTGGTGCGCTCGCGCTTCGACAGCGGCGCATCCGCCGGCATCACGATGGTCGCCTGCATGTCCAGGATCTTTGCCGCGGCCGCCACGCCCTGGGCATGATTGCCCGAGGAGAACGCGACGACGCCGCCGGCCCGCTTGTCCTGCGGGATCGAGAACACCTTGTTGAAGGCGCCGCGGAACTTGAAGGAGCCGGTGCGCTGGAGCATCTCCGGCTTCAGAAAGACCTTCGCCCCGACACGCTCGTTGAGCACGGGAAAGGACAACAGCGGGGTGCGGATGGCGTAAGGCGCGATCACCCGCGCCGCGGCATCGATGTCGGCAGGGCCGACCGGGAGGAGCTGTTCGGACATGGCGCAATGTTATCGCGGCCAATGAGGGCCGGGCAAGACACCTCCGCGAGAGGTTTCTTCCCGATCAGGCCACAAAGCGCGGCTGTTCCCCGCCGTGTCGGCCGGGCAGCACCGCGCCGGCCGCCTGGATGCTGTCGATAAAGACCCGGGCCGAGGCTTCCCAGGTGTAATTGGCGGCGAAGGCCACGCAGTCCTGACGGGAAATGTCGAGCGCGGCAAGGCAGGCGTTGCGGAGATCGTGATCGAGGGCGCCGACCGGTGCTTGGCCGATCACGTCGCGAGGCCCCTTCACCGGGAAGGCGGCGACCGGCAGGCCGCTCGCGAGCGCCTCCAGCAGCACGAGGCCGAACGTGTCTGTCTTGCTCGGGAACACGAAGACGTCGGCCGCGGCATAGATTTCCGCCAGCGCCTCGCCGTGCTTCTCGCCGAGGAAAATCGCCTCGGGATAGGCCTCTTCGAGCGCGGCACGCGCCGGTCCGTCGCCGACGATCACCTTGGTGCCGGGCAGATCGAGGTCGAGGAACGCCTCGAGGTTCTTCTCCACGGCGACGCGGCCGACCGACAGGAACACCGGCGCCGGCAGGCAGAGATCGATGGGGCGCGGATGGAACAGCTGGGTGTCGACACCGCGCGGCCACAGCACGACATTGTCGAAACCGCGCTCGGTCAGCTCGCGGGCGAGCGCGGGGGTCGCCGCCATCACGGCGCGGCTGGGGCTGTGGAAACGGCGCAGCGCCCGCCAGATCAGCGAGCCCGGCACCGGCACCCGGGCGCGGACATATTCGGGAAAGCGGGTATGGAAGCTGGTCGTGAAGGGCAGCTTGCGCTGGCGGCAGTAGCGGCGGACCATCAGGCCGATCGGCCCTTCCGTCGCAATGTGGATGCTGTCCGGGCGCGCTTCTTCGATCAGCCTCGCGATCCGCGCCGGGCGCGGCATGGCGAGACGCACGTCGCGGTAGCTCGGCATGGCGAAGGTGCGAAACGATTGCGGCGTCAGGAACGTGAACTCGACGCCGAGGCTCTTGCCGGCGTCGGCGAGCTTGGTCAGCGTCCGAACCACACCGTTGACTTGCGGGTGCCAGGCGTCGGTCGCGACCAGAATGCGCATCAAGTGGCCCTTGTCATGCAGCTCTGGCTGCGACCTGAGGGACTTGTGCCGGCTTCTGCGACTGATCCGCCCAGGTGATGATCTCGAAATGGCCGTCGTCGTGCTCGACCAGCGCGGTGCAGCTCTCGACCCAGTCGCCGCAGTTCATGTAGCGGATACCGCCCTCGTCGCGGATGACGGCGTAATGGATGTGGCCGCAGATCACGCCGTCGGCGTCGTGGCGTCGTGCCTCGGCAGCGAGCGCCTGCTCGAACGCACCGATATAGTTGACGGCGTTCTTGACCTTCTGCTTGGCCCATTGCGACAGCGACCAATAGGGCACGCCGAACAGGCGGCGGAAGAAGTTGACGAAGCGATTCATCTGGATCGCGAAGTCGTAGGCCTTGTCGCCGAGATGGGCGAGCCAGCGGGCGTTCTGCACCACGAGGTCGAAGATGTCGCCGTGGATGACGAGATAGCGCTTGCCGTCGACGCCGGTATGGACGGTGTTCTCGACGACGTCGATGCCGCCGAAATGAGTGCCGTAATAGTTGCGCAGGAACTCGTCGTGATTGCCGGGAATGTAGATGACCTTGGCGCCCTTGCGCGCCTTGCGCAGCAGCTTCTGGACGAGGTCGTTGTGCGATTGCGGCCAGTGCCAGCTCGATTTCAGCGCCCAGCCGTCCACGATGTCGCCGACGAGATAGATGGTGTCTGCATCGTGGTAGCGCAGGAAGTCGAGCAGAAGATCGGCTTGAGAACCGCGGGCTCCGAGATGAACGTCGGAGATGAACAACGTGCGAAAGCGCCGCTCCGGGCTCTCGTCACTCACATCGTAACTTCCCATGCGCCAGCCTGTAACAATGTCCCGTGACAGGGGGATGACCGATTGAACCCTTGAGGCACCCTCAGATACGAATCAAACCTCGCCTCGCCCTGCCCGCGAATATCAGTCGCATGCGACAATCAGGCGACATGGCGCCGCAGGGAGTGCCGTAAGAACCCCACCTCCCTTTGAGGGCGGTGGCCATCCTCAATAAAATCTGTGGAGATGATGGATCGGCCCGTGGCCGTGACCGACGCTGAAACGGTCAGCGGCACCGATCGCCGCGCTGATCCAGGCCTTGGCATGGCGCACGGCCTGCTCGAGGTTCTCGCCCTTGGCCAACCCCGCCGCGACCGCCGACGACAGCGAGCAGCCGGTGCCATGGGTATTCGCGGTGGCGATGCGGGGCGCAGCGAGCGCGATGGTGTTGTCGGCGTCGACCAGATAGTCGACGCTCTCGGCGCCCACCCCGTGCCCGCCCTTCACCAGGACGGCACGGCAGCCCAGCGCCAGCAGGCGGCGTCCCTGGCTTTCGATCGCGGCCTCGCTGGCCGCGACCGGCTCGTCGAGCAGCGCGGCGGCCTCGGGCAGGTTCGGCGTGATCACCGACGCCAGCGGGATCAGCCTCGTGCGGAGGGCCTCGACGGCCTCGGCGGCCAGCAGCCGGTCGCCTGATGTCGCCACCATCACGGGATCGAGCACCACGTGACGGGGCGCCCAGCGCGACAGCGCGGCCGCGATGGCTTCGATGCTCGCGACCTGCGCCACCATGCCGATCTTCACGGCGCCGACATCGAGATCGGAAAACACCGCGTCGATCTGCGCGGTGACGAACTCCGCCGGCACCGCGTGAATGCCCGTGACGCCGCGCGTGTTCTGCGCCGTCAGCGCCGTGATCGCGGAGGCGCCATAGACGCCGAGCGCGGCAAACGTCTTCAGGTCCGCCTGGATGCCGGCGCCGCCGCTGGAATCGGAGCCGGCGATGGTGAGTGCGACCGGGGTCGTCATCGCGGAACGCATTTGCTTGAGGACAAGGTCATGACCTGTCCTAGCGCGACCGTGGAACCCCAGCAAGCGTGAGGGGGCGCAGCAACGATGATTCGCGGCAGCAGCTGCGTCTGCGACCCGCGCGGCATGGCCCGCGCAATCGTACGGCCTTGAAAAATCGAGCCTCGCCATAGCCTTGCCAGCCTGCCCTTGGCCTCCACAGCGATGAGTGAGACGTTAGGTGGTGAAATCGTCCAGCGACGCCAATTGCGCGAGCCGCCCCCCGGCTCGCACGTTTTCCCGGGTGGAATTATGTGGGCCTTTCTTGAACGTCTCCTCGACTCCTCGATGCTGTCGCCGCACGGCATCTGCCTGTTGTGGGAACCCGAGCTGATCTGGCTCCATGTCGTTGCCGACACCTGCATCGCGGCCGCCTATTTTTCGATCCCGTTTGCCCTCGCGATCCTCGTTACCAAGCGGCGTGACCTCAAATTCGGCTGGGTGTATTGGGCGTTCGCGATCTTCATCATGGCGTGCGGCCTGACCCACGTGCTGTCGATCTACACGCTATGGGTCCCGATCTACGGCATCGAGGGCATCGTCAAGGCGGCCACGGCGGTCGCGTCCGTCTTCACCGCCGCTGCGCTCTGGCCGCTGCTGCCGAAGATTCTGACGATCCCTTCTCCGTTCGAGCTTCGGCAGGTCCAGGCCGCGCTCGAGGAAGAGGAGATCAAGAGCCGCGACGCGACGCTGCTGCTGCAGCAGGTCGGCGAGGCCCAGCGCGCGATGCGCGACAGCGTGGCGCGTCTCACCGCGATCGTCGAGACCGCAGTGGACGGCGTCATCCTGTTCGACGCGCAGGACCGCATCCTGCTGTTCAATCCCGCCTGCGAGCGCCTGTTCGGCTATCGGGCAAACGAGGTCATGGGCCGGAACGTCGGCATGCTGATGCCCGAGCCGGCCGCCGGGTCCGACAATCCCGCGCGGCATTTTGCGACCGGCGGCGAGGCAGTCGGCCAGCACAGGGATGGATCGACCTTTCCGATGGACCTGTCGGTGGGCAAGGCGCGGCAGGACGGCGAGCTGATCTTCGTCGGCATCATCCACGACCTGACCGCACGCAAGCTGACCGAGCAGCAGCTGCAGCAGGCGCAGAAGATGGAAACGGTCGGCCAGCTCTCCGGCGGCATCGCCCACGATTTCAACAATCTGTTGACCGTCATCATCGGCAACGCCGAGCATCTCAGCGAGCAGCTCAAGGTCAGGCCCGACCTCAAGCGGTTTGCCGACGACATCTGCCAGTCGGGCGAACGGGGCGCCGAGCTGACGCAGCGACTGCTCGCCTTCAGCCGCCGCCAATTGCTCCAGCCGCAGATGATCGATTGCCGCGGCCTGCTCGATTCCATGTTCAAGCTGCTCAAGCGCACCTTGCGCGAAGACATCGAGATCAGGACGAGCTCCGGTCCCGGCACGATCATGGCATTTGCCGATCGCGCCCAGCTCGAATCCGCCGTGCTCAATCTCGCGCTCAACGCGCAGGACGCCATGCCCGCAGGAGGGCATTTGACGCTGAGCACGGAGCTGACCGCGATCGACGACGACTATCGCGCCCTGCACCCCGAGGTTGCATCCGGCGCCTACGCATTGATCTCGGTCACCGACGACGGCGAAGGCATGACGGTCGACGTCATCGCACGCGCCTTCGAGCCGTTCTTCACCACCAAGGAGGTCGGCAAGGGCTCGGGCCTCGGCCTTAGCATGGTCTATGGCTTTGCCAAGCAGTCAGGCGGCCATGTCTCGATCTACAGTGAGCCGGGCCTCGGCACGACGGTCCGGATCTACCTGCCGCACGCCGCCGCGGGGGAATCGCAGGCCGACCTTGCGGAAGGCGAGGACACAGCGCCGCGCGGATACGAGACGATCCTGATCGCCGAGGACGATCCCTTCGTTCGCTCCTCCGTCATTCGCAGGGTGGAAGCGCTCGGATATCGCGTCGTTGCGGCAGTCAACGGCAAGGAGGCGTTACAGCAGCTGCGCACCGACCCCGGCATCGACATGCTGTTCACCGACATCGTGATGCCCGGGGGCATGAGCGGCTGGGAGCTTGCCGATCAGGCGCGGCGGATTCGCCCGGGCCTGCCCGTCCTGTTCACCTCCGGCTATGCGCTGGAGACCCTGGTCGAGCAGGGCCGCGCGCATGCGCAAGCGATCGTGCTGACCAAGCCCTACCGCAAGGCCGAGCTCGCGCAGCGGCTTCGGGACGCATTCGCCGCGGCGGCCCTCGCCTCCTGAGCGCTGGACCTGCGCCTGGCGGCTTGTGCAGGCGGCCGCCCGCTTGCTAAATCCGGGCGGGTTTGGCCTATTAGCCGGCCAGATATGCTTTCGGAGTGACCGCGATGGTTCCCTTTTTCGTCCAGATCAAATGCAAGCTCGGCCAGTCCTATGTCGTCGCCAACGCGCTCGCCGAAGCCGAGATCGCCTCCGAGATCTACTCCACGGCCGGCCAATACGACCTCCTGGTGAAGTTCTACGTCGACAAGGACACCGACATCGGTCACTTCGTCAACGAGAAGGTGCAGGTGCTGCCGGGCATCCAGGATACCCTCACAATCATCACCTTCAAGGCGTTCGGCACCGGCTAAGGTGTGCAATCACAGAGAGCCGAATGGGAAGTCCGCTTCCGAGACAGCACAGCGGACCAATTGCACTCAAAGCGAGCTCTTCGGATTCTTACAATCGCAGACATCATCCAGCAGGTGACGCCCTCTCCCGCTGGCAAGGCTCAACGCGCTGCATGGATGACGGTCGCGTCGAACTCCACGACAAATGCGGTCGAGCGATCAATCCGCGGCATCAACCCGCTTGCCCATCTCAGCCAAGTTCAGTCAAAAAACGAATGGTCTCCAAGTGGTTGGGACCATTGCATGGTAGCCCGGGCGCTCCGCGGAGGAACAATTCGGCGGCCCGATCGCGTGCACTTATGCCGCGCTCAAAATGTGAAATAGTTCATTGAACCGACCACCCTGGAATGCTCTTTTCGCATAGATCGTGAGCGCGGGGGGCGGGCAATGCCCAAAGGACCGCTTGTTTCGATAGCAGTTGCTGTCTGGGTGCTTTGCACAGGCGGCCTAGCATGGGCGGTTCGCCCAGCACCGATAGACCCCGCAGCCATCCTCCGTACCCAGGTCGACAAGATTGGTCCGGGTTCAGTTGGCCTAGATCCTTCGGAAATGAGGGTCGGCTATCGCGAGCCATTAGCCGTCCCGCCACTCCAACGTCGTGGCGTGGCTCAAACTGAACAGATCGAGGCTGGCAGCTTCATGCGGGCTCGCCCATTCGGCGAAGGATTCACGGCAACATCGGGTCGCGATGACCGGCAAGCCGAGCGGCTTTATGCCGAGCTTCCAGCGAAGTCGGGCGAGCAGACCGGTGCACCGCGCGACAAAATGTATCTCTTCGTTTCGCGAGTTCTGGGCAGCACGGAGGATGTGTGGGAGGCAATCTTCGCGTCCGATCGCCTAACTTATCGGCCACCCCGTCTCGTCCTGTACACAAGCGCCACCAACGCAGCCTGCGGCTTGGCCGAGAAAATCATGGGACCATTCTATTGTCCTGATGATCAGAAAGTCTACCTCGACCTTTCGTTCTTCCAGGAGATGCAGACTGAACTTCGCGCCTGCGATTCGAGCGGCGCCGACTGTCAACTTCCTCAGGCCTATGTGATAGCCCACGAAATCGGACACCACGTTCAGAACTTGCTGGGAATTCTTCCAAGGGTGCGCGAGCTTCAAGCGAGCATGGAAACGGAGGCGGAGAGAAACCGCCTGCAAGTACTTCTCGAGCTGCAGGCCGATTGTCTCGCCGGCATCTGGGCGCGCAAAATTAAAGAGAAAGCGAAGATCACCGCGAGCGACATAGCAGCGGCGATTCGAACGACAGAAGCCCTAGGCAATGATACGTTGCAAAAACGTGCCTTGGGGTACGTCATGCCTGACTCGTTCACTCATGGCAGCGCTGCGCAGCGCCGTCATTGGTTCGATGTCGGTTACACAACTGGATTGGTGAAGAGCTGCAACACCTTTGCTGGAGCACGGCAATGAGGCCCGGGCTTCCCAACCCTCAACAGTCGATGTCCGACGACTGCATGCTACCGAGCTGGACCGCTGGCGCTACGGAAGCCGCCGCTGGACCAGGAGAAACTCTGCGACGAACGCCTGCCCGATCTCTTGCATATTCAGTTTGAGGGGAGTGCCGTGCCTCAGCATTGGTCGAAATACCTGGCTGTTTGGTCAATTGCTTTCGCAGCGAGCTTCGGGAGCAGCCACGCGCAACCGATCATCGCCGAGCGAGACGTCCTTCAGATTTGCGAGGCGTTCTCGAGGAAAGCCCCGGAGCAAATGCCGACAATTGTCCGGCCGGACGCTGCCAGGAATTTCGTTGGAAGATACGCGCGCTTTTCGGACCGGCTACGAGGCTGCCTATCGGCATCGGAGCGCGAGCGCGAACCAAATAGCGTGACTTTCTTGATTCAGAACACTCAGTACGAGAGTTACTGGAGGTTCTTCACTGACTCCAACTCGGTTCAACGGATTTCCATCGAGAGGTTCAGGCCCGTCACGCTGGCGGATGATGAGCCATGGCGCGCGCCTTTTTCTGCGGCGTTAGCCCCGATCAGGCCGACGATTAAAACCGGCGGCATCAAAGTCGACCCGGACATCCGAGGCGGCGCGATTCAGAAAGGGGATCAAAAAACAGCGAATGAGGCTAAAGATACGGACAAATCCTCGGAGAACCCAGCGCAAGACTCCAGAACCGACACACGCATAGTCGAGTTTTTCTATGCAACGAACCGCAAAGAGTCGGATACTCCCCCCGATGTCGAAGGCAATCCCCAGCCCGCACTCACAAGCGATGGACCTCCTGTCTACAGCTTAAACGGTTGGACTGCTGTCGGCGGCTATACAGGCGAGCGCAACCCTGATCTGAGCGTCGGGATCGTTCGCGTCCGGGTGCCTGAGGGACACCACATCGGAAACCTGGAATTGCCCCCGAGCCTTAAGCTCTTCGGATTCAAGTTGAGAAGAGACACAACTGACCCAACCAAGCACTTTACGATTCGGAGCATCGAGAAAACAGACGAAGCGAAATGGATAAAGACGCTGGCATCAACAAAGAAGAAAAAGGCTCTCGTGTTTATCCATGGCTTCAACACCAAATTCCGCGACGCCGTCTTCCGGGCAGCGCAGATAACTTGGGACCTTCAGTTCAGAGGCACCACAATCCTATTCTCGTGGCCGTCTCGCGGAGACATCGCGGACTATCTCTATGACAAGGAAAGCGCGTTGGGTTCGCGCACGGCCTTTCTTCGCGTCATCGACGATCTTTACAAAGCCGGATATGACGACATCGATGTGATAGCTCACAGTATCGGGAACTTGATCGCAGTCGAGGCGCTATCAAACAGCGCCGCGACACGATCACCCAAAGCCATTGCGCAGTTGATCATGGTCGCGCCCGATGTGGACCGAGACATGTTCGTTCAAGGCATTTCCGGCGCTGCAAAGGTCACCAAGGGGCTCACACTTTACGCCTCCAAGAACGACAGGGCCTTGCAGCTATCGAAGCGTATTGCCGGGGGTGTCCCGCGCGCAGGGGACGTACCTGAAGCCGGTCCGGTCGTTTTGCCGGGACTTTGGACGATTGATGTCAGTCTCATTGGAGATGAATTGTTCGGGTTAAATCATAACACGTTCGCCACTACGCGAAATGTGCTCAACGATCTTGCGATACTCCTTATGGAAGGCAAGCCTCCACCACGGCTAATTGAAGTCCGGGGCTTCCCTGAGCCTCCCCAGAAAGCCGCGTACTTCCGCTACATACCCTAGACTAGCTCCCCTGCTTGCGCTTCGGCGGCGTCGGCCCATCCACCGGCGGCAGCGATTTGAGATAGTCCGCCATCGCTGCGAGATCTGAGTCCGGCAAGAGCGACGTGTTCTTGATCACGCGCGTCATCGCGCCGCCGACGCTGTCGCCATCGGGCAATTCGCCGGTCTTGAGGAAATAGGCGATATCCTTCGCGCTCCAGTCGCCGAGGCGTTTCTGGGTGATGTTGGGCACCCAGCCCTCGCCTTCCGGATTGGGGCCGCCGGCAAAGCGCTCGCCGGAGATGATGCCGCCGAGCGCATTGCGCGGGCTGTGGCACTCGGCGCAATGGCCGAAGCTGTTCACGAGATAGGCGCCGCGCTTCCATTCCGCCGACTTCGCGCCGTCGGCGACGACGACGGGCTTGCCGTCCATGAACAGAAATTTCCAGATGCCGATGTTGCGCCTTACGTCGAACGGGAAGCTGACGTCGTGGTCACGCACTTTTCCTGCAACGGCCGGCAGCGTTTTCAGATAGGCAAAGAGATCGAGCACGTCCTCGCGCCTGGCGCGCTGATAGGAGGTGTAGGGAAACGCCGGAAAGTAGTGCTGCCCGGACGGCGAGACCCCATGCATCACCGCATTGACGAAATCGGCGTCGGTCCATTTGCCGATGCCGTCGGCCGGATCGGGCGAGATGTTCGGCGCGTAGAACGTTCCGAATGGCGATTTGATCGCGACGCCGCCGCCCAGCTTCAGACGATCGGGCTGATTGGGAACCGCATGGCAGGACGCACAGCCGCCGGCGTTGAACATCACCTCGCCATTGGCAATGTCAGGCGCACGGGGCGGCGCGGTGCTCGCAGCCGCCACCACCGGCGCGCTGAGCCACCAATAGACGCCGGCAGCGGCGATCGCGACGAGCAGCGCCACGAAAATTGTTCGTTGCAACATGCTGATCCCATTTCTCGTGCGGCCAACCTATGACCGATCCGCGTGCGGCTCCAGCCACGAAGAATTTAGCCCGCCCTGGCCGGAAACGGGAATAAACTGAAATGCGGACTGTTGGAAGTTTATAGTCCGAAGGGGTTCAGCAGGGAGTACGTCATGAACAAGACCGTCATCGCCGTTTTGGCGCTGGGAGCCGTCGCATTTGCAGGCCCGGCCAGCGCCGAAAAGCTGAAAGCAACGCTCGACGGCAAGTCCGAGGTGCCGGCGACGACCACCAGCGGCACCGGAACGGCCGATCTCAACTACGATGCCGCCAGCAAGAAATTGTCCTGGACCGTCACCTATTCGGGCCTCTCCGGCCCTGCCACCGCCGCGCATTTCCACGGGCCCGCCGAGGCGGGCAAGAACGCCGGCGTTGCCGTCGCGATCCCGAATGCAGCCGCGAGCCCCGTCAAGGGCGAAGCGACGCTCACCGACGCGCAGGCCGCCGATCTGCTCGGCGGCAAGTACTACATCAACATCCACACGGCGGCGAACCCGGGCGGCGAGATCCGCGGCCAGGTGATGAAGTAGGCTGAAACGCCGCTTCGTCGCGGAAAGGCCGGACGCCCCGTTGGGAGCGGCCAGCCTTTTCGATTCCACACGCCGCGAGCTGGCGCGCGCGTTCATTCCGGCATGCCGGCAACCCGGAGCGCTTGAGCCAGCTTTTCGACGTCTTCCGGTCGGCGGTATCGCCACGCGTACGCATCGATACGTTTATTGGGAAATAGTTGCATCGCACGGTCGCAAATCCGCCGAGCTTCCCCAACCCGGTTTAACGCCGCATGGCACGCTGCCAGAATGAATAGCGCGGGCGGAAAGTTCGGCATCAACCTGATCGCCGCTGCCGCGCAAGCCAAGGCGTCATCGTTACGGTCAGCAAAAAAATGAGCGAAGGCCAAGCCCGTCTGGGCGTTGGCGCTTCCATGCGGATGAAGCGGATTCAAACGCAATGCGGTGCTGAATTGCTCGATTGCGGCGTCACCACGACCAAGCCAAAGTTGGCTCCACCCGTACCAATGTCGTGCGACAACGAGATTGGGATCCAGCTTTATCGCGCGCACGAGAAGAGCATCGCCTTCCTCGACTTCGCCTGCCACCAGGCAGAGCGCGTGTCCGGCCATCGCAAGAACCGACGGATCATTCGGGTCAAGCTCGACCGCCCGCCTCGCCAGCCGCTGGGCTTCGCCGCATTCGCGGGCCGTATCAGTGACCCAGTCGAAAACGTTCCTCAGGACATGACAACGGGCGCCGAGCGCATATGCGCGCGCAAATTCTGGATCGATGTCTCGGGCCGTCTTTGCGAGCTCCATAGCCTCGACGCTCGCCTCCTCCGTGAATCTGAAGAAGGCGGCGAACGCCCGGAGATAATAGTCGTAGGCCTGTAGGTTGTCTGTGGGTTTGCGCTGGGCACGCTCGATTTCGGCGCGTTCCAGTCGCGGGGAGATCGCGCCGATGACGCTGCTCGTCAGCCGATCCTGCAGGTCGAAAATATCTTCGGTCTCACTGTCAAACCGGTCTGTCCAGAGATTCAGGCCGGTCGCCGCGTCGATCAACTGACCGCCGATCCGGACTCGATTGCCGGCCTTGCGCACGCTGCCTTCGAGCACGTAGCGAACGCCCAGTTCCTGACCGATCTGTTTGACGTCGATCGCCCTGCCCTTGTAAGCCAGAGTCGAATGTCGTGCGATGACGAACAGAGACTTCGACCGCGACAGTCCCAAAATGATGTCCTCGACCATACCGTCGGCAAAATAGTCCTGCTCCGGATCCGGGCTCAGATTGACGAATGGAAGGACCGCGATCGAGGGCTTGTCGGGAAGCGAGAGCGCAGGTTTCGGCCTCTCGGCTCCGCCGTCGGCGACCGCTGTGCCCTCGGCGGCAAGGGTTTCCCGCACCGTACCGACGAAGCGGAAGCCTCTGCGTGGTAGTGTTCTTATCAGCCGCTGCTCTTCGCCGGAATCCCCGATCGCGCATCGCGCACCGTTGAGGCGGGTCGTCAGCGCAGCATCGGACACACAGCGCCCCTGCCAAATGGCATCGATGAGTTCATCCTTGCCTACAACGCGCTCCCGGTTGCGGATCAGGTAATCGAGCAGATCGAACACCTGTGGCGCAACCGAGATCCGATCCGCGCCGCGATGCAGCTCTCGCCGACCGGCGTCGAATGCATACTCCTCAAAGAGATAGCGCAAGGTGCGAATCCCTGGAGTGAGCCCTCCGGGGGCGACCCCGGGTGGGCGTTTTGGCCCGCTGGACGTCGCAAGAATAAGCCGCCGGTACGGAAAAAGTAAGCCGCTGGTCAAGCACGCGTGTCGGTCTTCGGGCACCTTCTCGGGCTGGAAAACTCCCTTGGAGGCGCTGCAATGACCATGATCCAAGGTACAATGTGGCCGGAGCGGACGTCCGTATCGACCCGGCGTGTCCACAGCCTGATCCGGAAGTATTGGGATGCCTTTCTGGCACATCGCGATCGCCGGAATTTGCGCGGCACGTTGTCCGGTTTGAGTGACCGCGAACTGATGGACATCGGCACGACGCGCGGCGAGATTGATTACGTTGTTTCCAACTGCGATATCGACCCACGAGACATCGTGAGCCATTCGCGCGCCGCGTAAGTGGGAGCCAAACGACCTGCCAGGAGATACCAGCCCGACCGACGGCCTGGCACGACCTCGTTGCGTTGTAGGCTCGCTTCGGCAATGTCGGGGCTACGCCTTCAAGCCGCGTTCAGCGCCTGCGCGAGGTCCGCGATCAGGTCCGACGGATTCTCGATACCGATCGACAGCCGGATCGTGGAATCGAGCACGCCGATCTTCTGGCGGATCGCGGCGGGAACGCCGGAATGGGTCATGGTCGCCGGCAGGCTGGCCAGCGATTCCGTGCCGCCGAGGCTGACCGCGAGCTTGAAGATCTGGAGCGCATTGAGAAATCTGACGGCCGCGTCCTTGCCGCCGACGATGTCGAACGAAAAGGTGGAGCCGGCCCCCAGGCACTGCTGCGCGAACACGCGTCCGGCGGGCGAGCTTTCCTCGTGGTGGCCGAGATAGTGGACCTTCGCCACCTTGGCGTGATCGCGCAGATAGTCCGCAACGAGACGCGCATTCGCGTCGGCCTTTTCCATGCGCAGGCTGAGCGTCTCCAGCGACCGGTTGATCATCCAGCACGAGTGCGGATCGAGCTGGGTGCCGATGGCGCCGCGCAGCGCCTTGATGCCTTTCATGAGCGCCTTCGAGCCGAGGGCGGCACCCGCAATCAGGTCGGAATGACCGCCGACATATTTCGTGAGCGAGTACAGGGAAATATCCGCGCCGTGCTCGATCGGCCGCTGAAACACCGGTCCGAGCAGCGTATTGTCGCAGGCGATGATCGGCGGGTCGCCTTGCGCCTTTCCGATCGCCTCGGCGACACGGCGCATCATCGCCACATCGACCAGCCCGTTGGTCGGATTGGCGGGGGTTTCGATCAGGATCATCGAAACCCGCCCCTTACCCATGGCGTCCTCCGCGGCCTGCTTGACTGCCGCCTCGTCGATGCCGTCGGCGAAACCGACGGCGCCGATCGACAGACGCGCAAGCGTGTTCGTCAGCAGGGTTTCGGTCCCGCCGTAAAGCGGCTGGGAATGCAGGATGACGTCGCCGGGGCGGACGAAAGCCAGGATCGTGGTTGCGATGGCCGCCATGCCGGATGAGAACAGCGCGCAGCTCTCGGTGCGTTCGTAGATCGCGAGCCTGTCCTCGACGATTTCGCTGTTGGGGTGATTGAAGCGCGAATAGACTAGGCCCGCGCCCATGCCTTCCGGCGGCTCGCGCCGGCCCGCGACGAAGTCGAAGAAGTCCTGGCCGTCATCGGCGGTCTTGAACACGAAGGTCGAGGTCAGGAACACCGGCGGCTTGATGGCGCCTTCCGACAGTTGCGGATCATAGCCATAGGTCAGCATCAGGGTTTCCGGATGCAGCATGTGGTTGCCGATGTGGGTCTTCGACGGGAACGGTTTTGCCATGGCCTGTCTCGCTGTTGATTCGCTCGCGGCGCTTTGATCTTTCGCGATGATGAAGCAATCTGAAGCGTAGGCGCTGGTTCCGACAGCTCACGTCAGCGCCGCGGCAACGACAGCAAAGATAGCCACTCCGCCTGCGAAACGTCAGACCCTGCGCACGGAATTCCCCGTTGACCTGCGGGCCGGCATCGACTGATCATGAGTCGTCGCCCGGATGAGCGAAGCACATCCGGCTCAATCCATCGGCTCGCTGGTCTCCCCGGATATCGCTTCGCTCATCCGGGCCAGGATCTGAGGCAACAGGAAGGGCGGCTGCTTCCGCAACCGCCCTTCCTGGATTCGAGGTCGCCCGACTTCCTCAGCCGTTCTTGATGCGATAGGTCTCGTGGCAGGCGCCGCATTCCTTGCCGATGGCGGGCAGGTTCGCCTTGAGCGAGTCGAGATCCTTGACCTTGCTCTTGGCTTCGCCGACGACCTTGGCAAAGCTCGCGATCTTGGCATCGAAGCCGGCCTTGTCCTCCCAGACTTTCGGCGAGGCGCTGTAATCGCCGTCGAGCTTCACGCCCTTGGCGCTGGCCGGAAACAGGTTCGGCAGTTTCTTGGCGGTATCCTCGAATTGCGCCAGTGCGCTGTTCACCGTGGCCTGGTCGTAGGGCTTCTCGCCCTTGACGATCGCGGACATCGCGCCGGCGTTCCTGCCGTTGCCCTTCATCAGGGTCTGAACCTCCTTGACGGAGTCCTGCTGCGCCCAAACGGCCCCCATACCAAGCAGGAGCGTGCCTCCGACGATCAACACTCGCTTCATCGCAAAATCCCTTTTCCTGAGCAGGATCGTGCCGACCCCTCAATGGGCGAACACCACCTGGCAGAGTTCATTCCATCCAAAGCGCGACGACAGATCGTCGCGCTTTGGATTGTTGGCTGAGCAGGGTGTTCCGCACACGCTCCGCGTTGCTTGGGAATCACAGGCTGTGGCGCCGGTGGTGCTCGTTGATCGCGATCCACACCCGCTCCGGGGTTGCCGGCATGTCGATGTGGTCGATCTTGTATTCGCGCCAGAGGGCATCGACGATGGCGTTGACGATGGCCGGACAGGAGCCGATGGCGCCGGCCTCGCCCGCCCCCTTCACGCCGAGCGGATTGGTTTTGCAGGGAACGTTGTTGGTCTCGAACACGAAGGCCGGCCCGTCCGCCGCGCGCGGCAGCGCGTAGTCCATGAACGTCGCGGTGATGAGCTGGCCGTCGCCGGCGCCATAAACCACCTGCTCCATCAGCGCCTGACCGATGCCCTGCATGGCGCCGCCATGCACCTGGCCGGCCAGCAGCAGCGGATTGAGCGTCTTGCCGAAATCGTCGACGATCACGTAGTTGACGATCTTGATGATGCCGGTGGCCGGATCGATCTCGACCTCCGCCAGATGCGTGCCGTTCGGATAGGTGCCGTCGGCACTGGCGAAGGTCGCGCTGCCGTTCAGCTTCGACGGATCGGCGCCGGGCCGCTTGGCGAGGTCGGCGAAGGAGATCGAGCGGTCGGTGCCGGCGATCCGGATCACGCCGTCGGTGATCTCGAGGTCGCCCGCGCTCGCCTCCAGCGCCTGCGCCGCGAATTCCTTCAGCTTCTTGCCGAGATCGCCCGCAGCACGCTCCACGCAGACGCCGCCGGTGGGAATCGAGGCCGAGCCGCCGGTGCCGAGGCCCGTCGCGATCTCGTCGGTGTCGCCCTGGCGGATATGCACGCGCTCCGGCGGCAGGCCGAACTGCTCGGCGACGATCTGAGCATAGGCGGTCTGGTGGCCCTGCCCGCTCGATTGCGTGCCGATCAGCACGGTGACATCGCCACTGGGATCGAGCCGGACATTGGCCGTCTCCTCGCCCATCACGCCGCAGATTTCGACATAACTCGCAAGACCGATGCCGCGGATCAGGCCGTTCTTCTTGGCCGCCTTGGCGCGCTTTCCAAACTCCTTCCACTCCGCGATCTCCATCGCGCGCTTGAGATGCGCGGCGAAGTCGCCGGAATCATAGACCTTGCCCGTGGCGGTCTTGTACGGCAGCGCCTTCGGCGGGATGAAATTCTTGCGACGGATCGCATCCGGCGTCGTGTCGAGCTTTCGCGCGCAGGCATCGACGAGACGTTCGATGACGTAGGCCGCCTCCGGCCGCCCGGCGCCGCGATAGGCATCGACCGGCACGCTGTGCGTGAAGATGGTGCGCACCCGGCAGTGGAAGGCCTGGATGTCGTAGAGGCCCGGCAGCATGCCGGCGCCGCCATGCGGGATGTAGGGACCGAAGGTCGACAGATACGCGCCCATGTCGCCCATCAGGTCGCAGTCCATCGCGAGGAACTTGCCGTCCTCGGCGAGCGCCATCTTCGCGGTGGTGACGTTGTCGCGGCCCTGCGCATCGCCCATGAAATGCTCGGTGCGGTCTGCCGCCCACTTCACCGCCTTCTTCAGCTGCCGCGCCGCGACCGCCATCAGGGCGTATTCGCGATACGGAAACAGCTTCGTGCCGAAGCCGCCGCCGACATCGGGGCAGATCACGCGCATCTTGTCGGTGGGGATGTTGAGCACGTTCTGGCAGAGGATGTCGCGCAGGCGATGGCTGCCCTGGCTGCCGATCGTCAGCGTCAGATGGTCGCGCTTGGCATCGTATTCGCAGACCGCCGCGCGCGTCTCCATGAAGCTCGCGACCACGCGCGGATTGACGATGGAGATTTCGGCCACCGCATGCGCCTTGGCGAAGGCCGCCTCGGTTGCCGCCTTGTCGCCGATCGAGACGTCGAACAGCACGTTGCCGGCCTTGTCCGGCCAGACCTGCGGTGCGCCGTTCTTCACGGCATTGACGACGCCGGTCACCGCCGGCAGCGGGCTCCATTTGACGTCGATCGCCTCGATCGCGTCGCGGGCCTGGTCGATGGTGTCCGCGACCACGAAGGCGATGGAATCGCCGACATGGCGCACCTCGTCCTTGGCCAGGATCGGGTAAGGCGGGCCGGTGAAGGGATCGGTCTCGAGATTGAACAGACAGGGCAGATTGCCGAGATCCTTGACGTCGTCGGCGGTCAGGATCAGCGCCACGCCCGGCAGGCCGCGGGCCCGGCTGACATCGATGGTGTATTTGGCATGCGCATGCGGCGAGCGCAGCATCAAGCAGCGAAGCGCGGCCTGCGGCGCGTAATCGTCGGTATAGCGGCCCTTGCCGCGGATGAGCGCGTCATCCTCCTTGCGCAACACGCTTTGGCCAACGCCGAACTTGATGGGAGCCGCCATTTTCTTTTCCCGTCCTATGGTTGTTTTGCGGACCATATTGCCGTGGAAAAAGTGGCAAGGCAAACGGGATTAGCCATGCACATTGGCTACAGGCCGGGAAAAGCCCCGCTGGATCGGTCATGGCAATGCCGCAGATTGCGCCGGCCTGCGGGGATCTCCGGAGCCCTGTGTCCGTTCCATCAGGTCCCGTAGAATGCCACTCTCTCTGCTGCAGGGCAGCGCTATGACGACCCGGCGTTTATCCTTGTCGAGATGCCGATCTTCGCGAAGCTCAGATCCGAGCTCGTCGACAAAGAATGCAATCGCCTCGTCATGGTCTCGGACGACCGACCGCGGTGAGGCTTAGAGGTTGACGCATGCAAGGTCTGCCAGATCGTTTTCCGCCGACGAGCAATTGGTCGGCCACCAATTGATGCATTCGGCTCCGCGGCGCTTGCACCCAAACGCCGTGCTCATAGCGTATCCCCGGCGAGCTAACGCTCCGCCGAGTATTCCGACGTCTTTGCCACTTTTTGGAGACTTGTGGCGCGGACCTTGTTCGGCGACACTGATCGGATTTCAGATGTTTGTTTGAAAGGGTACCCTCATGCCCGAAACATTGGAAAGCCTGCTATGGTGTGCCGCGCTGGCGACGTGGTTGATGCTCTTCTTCGGAATCGCAATTGAGCGCGTGAAGCCTCTCTCAAAATTCCTCGGCCATTTGCTCGAGGTTGCGTTCAAGCTCAAGGCGAAGTGACGCGATGAGGCGTCAAGCCAGCGGCTTCGCAGCAGCCAAGCTGCGGAGCCGTGCGTCGGGCTGTTGACGCCAAAGCGAACGGACAAGGCGCGCCATCATGCGGCAGCTCTCGCTCGCAACGACGAGAAAGGGCGACGGCGTGTTGGGCTGCCACGCTGAGCGCAGCGGCCGAAACGGGCGACGCTGCTAGCCTATTAGTCTTCGATCGAGGGAGAACCGGCCGCCTCCGGTGGCGAGGATCAACAGCGCCCCGCCCATGATCGAGATGTTCTTCAAAAAATGGTTGTACTGCCCAATCTGCTGCGAACCGGCGGGATATTCCCAGTAACGATGTGCGATGGCAGTGGCCGACAATACAAAAAGAAAAGTCAAAATCGCGCAGTAGCGCGTTCCAATGCCGAGGATCAAGCCGACCGACAGCAGGACTTCCAGCGCGACGGTCAACATCGTGAACAGGTAGGGGACTGGCAGGTTGAGCGACCGAAAATAGCCCACCGAGCCACTGAAATTAAGAAGTGCTCCGTATGCGCTTCCAACGAAGACCCATGCAAGCAGGATGCGGCCGATCAGGATCAACAGGTCTGCATTGCTGGTGGCGAATTGGTCTACCCGAGATGTTTGCCAAGGAGCGCGGAATGGCATGGCCACTGCCTCTTCGCCTTGTTGTCCGTGGGACGACACCTGAATTTTGGATGATCGTATCACGATCGGCGAACGGCACGAAGGGCTGCGGCATGATGCGCGTAGAATGCTTGATCCCTCGCAGGTCCGACAAGGTCTCGAGCCGCCGCCCCTACCCGCGCACCAGCGAGACCAGCCAGGCCCGACCGAACAGCGTCAGGATCGCGAGCGCATAAATGATCGTGCCACCGAGGGCCAGCAGCGCCAGCGTCACTTCGTCCCGGAAGGCGTGCATGGAGGCAAGAGCGGCCGGGCTGAAGCGCGCGATCAGCCAGAAGGCGGCGGCCAGGACCAGTCCGGTCAACAGGAATTTGGCGAGCGACAACAGCCAGGCGCGGTCGAGCACGAGAAAGCCTCGGCGCACGGCGAAGAACAGCACCAGCAAGAGATTGGTCCAGACGCCGACGGCGGTTGCCAGCGCGAGGCCGATCTGGGCAAGCGATCCCATCAAGGCGACCTTCAGCGCGACGTTGACGGCGATGCCGGTCAGCGACGCCCGAACCGGCGTCGCCGTATCCTTCCGCGCATAGAAGGTCGCGACCGCGCTGCGGATCAGCACGAAGGGGATCAGGCCGATGGCATAGGCCGCGAGCGTGGCGCCGGCGGCGGCGGCATCGGCTTTCGAGAACGCGCCGCGGGCGAACAGCGCGCGCATGATCGCGTCGGGCACGGTGATGAATGCAGCGACGAAGGGCACCGAGAACAACAGCGTGAAATCGAACGCGCGGCGCTGCGCCCTCATCGCACCGTCGTGGTCGTTGGCCGTGATCCGCCGCGACATCTCCGGCAGCAGCACCGTGCCGATCGCAATCCCGATGACGCCAATCGGAAGCTGGTTGAGGCGGTCGGCGTAATAGAGCGCCGAGAGCGCGCCGGCGGGCAGGAAGGTCGCGATGATGGTGTCCGCGAACAGCGCGACCTGCGTGCCCATCGAGCCCAGCGTCGCGGGGCCGAGCGCCTTGAAGAAGCCGCGGACGTCTTCATCCAGCTTCAACGGCGCAAAGCGCGGCAGGCCGCCATGGCGGGCGAGATCGCCGGCGAGCAGGAAGTATTGCAGGAAGCCGGAGATGAGGACGCCCCAGGCTGCGGCGTGGCCCGCGGTCGGAAACCAGACGGCCACCGCCAACGTCATCATCATCGCGACGTTGAGGAAGATCGAGGCGGCGGCGGCGCTGGCAAAGCGCTGCATCACGTTGAGCATGCCGCCATAGAGCGTGACGAGCGTGATCAAGAGCAGATAGGGAAAGGTGATCCGGGTCAGCTCGATCGCGAGCTTGCGCTGCTCGGCATCCTCACTAAAGCCGGGCGCCAGAATGCTCATGGCCTGCGGCATGAACAGCCAGGCAACGATCAGCAGCACCACTTGCGAGGCCAGCAGCAGCGTGAAGATGCGGTCGGCGAACAGGCGTGCGGCCGCCCCGCCCTTCTCGCCGTGGACATGCGCATAGGCCGGCACCCAGGCCGCGTTGAAGGCCCCCTCGGCGAAGATCGCGCGGAAATGGTTGGGCAGCCGCAGCGCCACGAAAAAAGCGTCGGCCACCGGGCCGGCACCAAGGATTGCCGCGAGCATGATGTCGCGGGCAAACCCCGTCACCCGCGAGAGCAGCGTATATCCGCCAACCGTGAAGATGCGTCCGAGCATGCGTCTGTTTTAGAGACTTATAAGCCTAACGATAAGGCTTTGAAGTTTGACGTGATCAAAAAAGACGGGCGCTCGGCTTGCGATGCGCATTACTGTGCCCTCTCCCCTTGTGGGAGAGGGCAGCGCCGCAGGTCGATACAAATTCAATAGGGTGAGGGGTCTCTCCCGGCACTTTCCGCGCGGAGAGAGACCCCTCACCCGGCTTCGCTTCGCGAAGCCACCCTCTCCCACAAGGGGAGAGGGAAAGAGCAGCAAAATGCCGAAATCAGGCCGAAATCGCGCCGCGCACGGCGGCGATGATTCGCTCCTGGTCGGCTTCCGTCAGGTAGGCGTGCATTGGCAGGCTGATGACGTCCTGCGACAGGCTCTCGCAAGCAGGCAGGCCGCCTTCTGCGACCGGATACTGCCTGTAGGCGGTCTGCTGATGCATCGACTTGCCGTAATAGATCGCGGTCGGCACGCCCTGGGCCTTCAGCGCGGCGGCAAAGCCGTCGCGGTTGGTGCCCTCAGGCAGACGGATGGTGTACTGCGCCCAGACCGAGGTGTTGCCGGGGCTGAGACGCGGCACGGTGACCACATTTCCGAGCCCGCGCGCATAGCGCTCCGCGACCCTGTTACGGGCGGCGATCTCGTCGTCGAAGATCTTCAGCTTCTCGATCAGGACCGCGGCCTGCATGGTGTCGAGCCGGCCAGTGAGGCCAAGGCGGACATTGTCGTATTTGTCGACGCCCTGCCCGTGCACGCGGATGCTGCGCAAGGTGACCGCAAGCTCGTCGTCATCGGTGAAGATCGCGCCGCCGTCGCCGAAGCAGCCGAGCGGTTTTGCCGGGAAGAAGCTGGTCGCGGTGGCGAGCCCGAAGGTGCCGAGCTTGCGGCCCTTGTAGCTCGCGCCAAACCCCTGCGCGGCGTCGTCGAGCACGAACAGGCCCTCGGCCTGGGCAATCTCGGCGATGGCGTCGTGATCGGCGGGCTGGCCAAACAGATCGACCGGAATCACCGCAACCGGCTTCAGCCCCGCCTTGCGGGCGCTCGCGATGCCGCGCCTGAGCGACTCCGGGCTCATGTTGAAGGTCGTCTCGTCGACGTCGACATAAACCGGCGTCGCGCCGGTCCGCGCCACCGGCGAGGCGGTCGCGATGAAGGTGAAGGACGGACACAGCACGGCATCGCCGGGGCCGACGTTCTTCGCCATCATCACCATCAGGATCGCATCGGTCCCGCTGGCGCAGCCGATCACGTGCTTGGCGCCGGAATAGGCCGCGAGCTGCTTCTCCAGCTCGGCGACCTCGGGGCCGTTGACGAACTGGCAATGATCGAGCACGCGCTTGACCGCAGCATCGAGCGAGGCGCCGAGACGGCGGCGCTGCGAGGCGACGTCGATGAAGGGAATGGGTTCGGAACGCAGATGCTGGTTCATGGTCTGGTTCTTGGCGCCTTCTTGCGTGGTCGACATGAAAAGGGGATCAGCCGGCGATGCGGCGCGGGCCCTTGCGGGCAACCGACGTCGCCGCGGGCCGCGACGGCGTTTCCAGGCACCGGGTGGCGATCTCGAGGCTGGCGACGCCCTCGTCGCCGGTGACCGCCGGCGTCTCACCGTTGCGCACCGCCTTCAGGAACGCGAGCAGCTCGGCGCGGAGCGGCTCGTCATGGCCGACCGGCAGATGTCGCATCGAATAGCTGCCGTCGGGCTTGAAGCCGAAGCATTCGGTGACCTGGCGCGTCAGCAGATCGCCCATCACGTATTTGTCGCGCGTCGCGACTGTGACGCTGCGGGCCTTGAACGGCGTCAGCCAGTTGGTGTTGATGTGGGCGAGCACGCCGTTGGCGGTGCGGAACTGCAACAGCGCGATGTCCTCGCGCTCGGCGACCGCACTCGACAATTGCGGCTGCACCTCGACGATGTCGGATTCGGTGAACCAGCGGATCAGGTCGATGTCGTGCACGGCGAGGTCGATGACGACGCCGACATTGGACATGCGCGGCGGGAACGGGCCGACGCGCGTGATCGCGATGGAGAGAATGTCCTCGCCCGCGATCGCCTGCTTGACGGCGGCGACCGCCGGATTGAAGCGTTCGACATGGCCGATCATCAGCGTGACGCCGACCTTCTGCGCGGCGGCGACGATCTCGCGGCCCTCTTCGACCGTGGACGCGATCGGCTTCTCGACCAGCACATGGATTTTCCTGGCGATGCAGGCGAGCGCGATCTCGTGATGCAGATGGGTGGGCGCCGCGATAGTGACGGCATCGACGCCTTCGGCGAGGAGCTGGTCGAGCGTCTCGAAGCCCGGGCAGCCCGCAAGCTCGGTGGTGCGCGTCCGGTGCGCCGGCGAGGGATCGACAATGCCGACCAGGCTGACGCCGGGTAGGCCCGCGAGCACACGCGCATGGTTGCTGCCCATCACGCCCGCGCCAATGACGCCGACGCGCAGGCCGGCCTTTGCCGACGCAAATCCTTTGGAACTCATCTGATGGAACCCCGATTCAATCCAAATCCCCGGCGCCGCTTCTAGCACGGGCGCCACATTTGTGGCGAATGCCCCGCTATCGGTCCGGACACGATTTGATTCAAAAAGTTACACGTTCCCCGGGCCTTAAGCCGGAAAGATACCGCTCTTCCGGCCCGGGTCGCGTGATTCGGAGCTTGCTGGTTACGACCTTTGGTAGTCGTCTTCAATCCGGATGATGTCGTCTTCCCCGAGATAACTTCCAGTCTGGACCTCGATCAGCTCCAGCATGATTTTCCCGGGATTCTCCATCCGGTGGACGGCGCCCATCGGGATGTAGATCGACTCGTTCTCGTGCACCGCCTTGACGGTGTCGTTGACGGTCACCTGGGCCGTACCTCGCACCACGATCCAGTGCTCGGCCCGATGGTGATGCTTTTGCAGCGACAGCCGGCCGCCCGGCTTCACCACGATGCGCTTGACCTGGTGGCGCTCGCCATTGTCGACGGACTGATAGCTGCCCCAGGGGCGGTGCACCTTGAGATGCTCCTCGGTGACCTTCGGCGCGACCGCCTTCAGCTTGGTCACGAGACGCTTCAGCCCGTTGGCATCCTTCTGGCGCGAGACCAGCACCGCATCCGCGGTCGCGACCACGACGAGATCGTCGACGCCTTCGAGCGCGACCAGCGCGGAATCGGTGGTGACGTTGCAGTTGCGGGAATCCTCGAACACCGCGGTGCCGTGTGCCGCGTTGCCTTGCGCGTCCTTCTCCGACAACTCCCACACTGCGAGCCAGGAGCCGACGTCGGACCAGCCGCACGACACCGGCACCACGGCGGCACGCGAGGTCTTCTCCATCACGGCATAGTCGATCGAGATCGCCTTCGCCGCGCCGAAGGCCTGCGGCTCGAGCGTGACGAAGCCGAGATCGCGGCCGGCATTGTTGACCGCATTGGCGATCGCCTCCACGCTGGCCGCATCGACCCTGCGGTATTCGTCGAGCAGGACCGCGGCCGGAAACATGAAGTTGCCGCTGTTCCAGAGATAGCCCGAATTGACGTAGTCGGACGCCTTCACCGCGTCCGGCTTCTCGACGAAGCGCGCGACCGCGTGCACCTCGCCGGTGATCGCCTCGCCCGGGTTGATATAGCCATATTCGGTCGCCGGCCGCTCCGGCTTGACGCCGAAGGTGACGATGCGTCCGGCATTCGCGGCCGCGAGGCCCTCGCGGCATGCGGCGACGAAGGCGGCATTGTCCCGCACCACGTGGTCGGCGGCGAGCGCGAGCACGATCGCCTCATTGGCGCGGTTTTGCGCGAACACCGCGCCGGCGGCAATCGCAGGCCCGGAATCGCGCCGCATCGGCTCGAGGATCACGTCGGCCTCGATGCCGATCTCGGCGAGCTGCTCCAGCACCATGAAGCGATAGGACGCGTTGGTGATAACGATCGGCCGGTCGAACAGCTGCGGATCGGAGACGCGCAGCAGCGTGTCCTGGAAAGTCGAGCGGGTGCCGAACAGCGGCAGGAATTGCTTGGGGCGCACCTCGCGGGAGGCCGGCCACAGGCGCGTGCCGGCACCGCCGCACATGATCAGTGGGATTATGCGTTTGTCCATCGTCATCTCAAACCTTGAAGTAGTCCCGATACCAGGTGACAAATTTATGGACCCCGTGCTCGATCGGCGTTGACGGCGCAAAGCCGGTATCGCGCATCAGGTCCTCGACATCCGCGAACGTTTCCAACACGTCTCCCGGCTGCATCGGCAGCAATTCTTTGATCGCCGTCCGGCCCAGCTCCCGTTCCAGAAGACCGACGACATGCATCAGTTCCTCCGGACGGTGATTGCCGACATTGTAGATCTTTGACGGCGCATTTGCGGCAGCCGGATCGTCCGCGGGCACACGATCGATCAGCCGGGATACTACATGGGTCACGTCATCAACATAAGTGAAGTCGCGACGCATCCTTCCATGGTTAAAGAGCCGGATTGGCCTCCCTGCCAAAATGGCATCTACAAAGAGAAACATGGCCATATCAGGCCGTCCCCACGGCCCGTAAATGGTAAAGAAGCGCAGGCCCGTGACCGGCAGCTGGTAGAGATGGCTGTAGGACTGCGCCATCAATTCGTTCGCCTTCTTGGTCGCGGCGTAGAGGCTCACCGGGTGATCGGTGCGGTCCGCAACCGCAAATGGCAGTTTTGTGTTGGCGCCGTAAACGGACGATGACGAGGCGTAGACGAGGTGACGACAGCCATTGTTGCGGCAGCCCTCGAGCACGTTGAGAAAGCCCCGGAGATTGGAATCGGCATAGGCGTGCGGCTGCTCGATCGAATAGCGCACGCCGGCCTGGGCCGCGAAATGCACGACCTCTGCAAAACGATGTTGCGCAAACAGCGCCGCGATCGTCCCGCGATCGGCGAGATCGGCCTCGACGAAGGAGAAGCGGCGTTCGTTCCGCAGCAGCGCAAGGCGCGCCCGCTTCAGCGCCGGATCGTAATAGGTGTTGAGATTGTCGAGCCCGACGACGGTCCGGCCTTCGCCCAGGAGCTGCCGGGCGACGTGGAAGCCGATGAAGCCGGCAGCGCCCGTGACCAAAATCGCCTGATCCGTCATCCTGTTCCCAAGGGATACTGAGCCCGCAGCGCCTGTTTAGCCGCGGCCCGGAGGGGGTCGCAATAGCCCGCCTCGCCTTTCATGACGGCCGGCATAAATGCCTTCATAACCGCTATTGCAAGATCGGCGCCAAAACCATACCAAAGCGGCCGAATTCGGCGCCTCGCGTCGGGTTGCCTCCCAATCTTCGCAAACCCTGTTGATGCGGGCGAGATGCGCCGAATCCTGCTTTCTGCGGCCAAGATCCTGATTTCCGCGGCGCTGCTCTATCTGGCGCTGCGCAAGGTGGACCTGTCCGAACTGTTTTCGCGCTTCACGGTGACCAGCCTGGTCTGGATCGGCGTGGCGATCGCGGTCACGTTCCTGCAGATCTTCGTCGGCGTGCTGCGCTGGCGGGAGATTAGCGCCGAATGCGGCGCGCCGCTCGAGCTCGCCCGCGCCATGCGCTACAACGTGATCGGCGCCTTCTTCAACCAGACGCTGCCGTCCGCGATCGGCGGCGATGCGGTCCGGCTGTGGCTGGTCGCGCGCGCCGGCGCCGGCTGGCGCGCCGCCACCTATTCGATCTTCGTCGATCGCGCCATCGGCCTGATCGCGCTCGCGATCCTCATCGTCGCCAGCCTGCCGTGGAGCTACACGCTCATCACCGATCCGCACGGGCGTTCGGCGCTGCTGCTCATCGATCTCTTGGCGCTCGCCGGCGGCCTCGGCTTCCTGATCTTCGGCGCCCTGAAATGGCGCTGGCTGAAAACCTGGTGGGCAACGCATCACATTCATGCGTGCGCGGTGATCGCCAATCGCGTGATCTTCAGCCCCACCCGCGGGCCGATCATCGCGGTCCTGTCGATCCTGGTCCACGTGCTGGCCGTCGTCATCGCCTGGTGCGTCGTGCAGGCGATTGCGGCCCCGGTCGGCTTCAGCGACGTCTTCCTGCTCGTCCCGCCCGTGATGCTGATCACCTTGATGCCGATCTCGATCGCCGGCTGGGGCGTGCGTGAAGCCACGATGAGCCTTGCATTCGGTTTCGCCGGGCTCGCCGCCAACGAGGGCGTCAACGTCTCGCTGCTGTTCGGCGCCGTGTTCTTCATCGTCGGCGCGATCGGCGGGCTCGTATGGATCCTCAGCGCGGAGAAAGCCGCGCAAGGATCGGCCCCGATCGGGGTGCCGGAGTGACGACGCTGGTCGCAGGTCCGGACCTTGCGGCCGGACTGGTGCTGTTTCTGCTTGCGCCGGCCGTGCTGGCCGCATTGATCTCCGCCTGCATCACCCGGCTGAGCATGCCGCTGCTGCAGCGTTATGCGCTGGCGCGGCCGAATGCGCGGTCCTCGCATCGCATCCCGACGCCGCAGGGCGCCGGGATCGCCGTCGTCGCAGCGACGCTGCTGGTCGCTGCGCCCTGGGCTGCCTGGACCCATGGCGCGATTCCCCTGGCCCTGATCGGCTCCGCCATGCTGATCGCGCTGGTCGGGCTTGTCGACGACATCAGGCCTCTGCCGGTCAGCGTACGGCTGTTGCTGCAGGCCGCGGCCGTGACCACCATCGTCCATGCGGCACCGGAGACGCTGCGGATCGTGCCCGCGCTGCCGCTTGCCCTGGAACGCGTCCTCATCGTCATCGCCGGCGTCTGGTTCGTGAACCTCGTCAATTTCATGGACGGGCTCGACCTGATGACGGTGTCCGAAGTGGTGCCGACGACCGCCGCGCTCGGGCTGCTCGGATGGTTCGGCGACCTCTCCCCGTCCGCCAGCCTGCTCGCGGCCGCCCTGTGCGGCGCCATGCTCGGCTTTGCGCCGTTCAACAAGCCGGTCGCACGCGTGTTCCTCGGCGATGTCGGCAGCCTGCCGATCGGCCTTCTGCTCGGCTGGTGCCTGCTCGATCTCGCCTGGCACGGGCAAGCCGCCGCGGCGCTGCTGCTCCCGGGCTATTACCTCGCGGATGCCACCATCACGCTGTTTCGCCGTATCCTGCGCCGCGAACAGTTCTGGTCGGCGCATCGCTCGCATTTCTATCAGCGTGCGACCGACAACGGCTTCACGGTCGCGCAGGTGATCGGCGAAGTATTCGTGCTCAATCTCGTGCTGGCATTGCTTGCCGTCGTCACCGTTCGCGCCGGTTCGACGGCGGCCGCGATCGCCTGTCTGCTCGCGGGCGCGATCGCGATCGCATTCGTGCTGCGGCGCTTCTCGCGCCCTCAAGTGTCCTGAGACGACAGCGCGAGGTGCAAACCCTCGTCGAGCGAGACCAGCGGCTGCCAGCCGGTCGCGAGCGCCTTCGAGATGTTGAGCTCGAGCGAGCCGATCAGGCTGTCTCGCGTGTTCTGGCGGCCGATCATCTTGAGAACCGCACCGAGCAGGGCCGGCGGCACGGCGAACAGGCGCGGGTGCTTGCCGGACGCCTTCGCCAAATGCGCGATGAATTCGGCGGTCGAGACCTGTTCCCTGTCGGCCACCAGGAATATCTCGAAATTGCTCACCGGGTCGGGACGGCCAAGCCGGTGCAGGATGAACGACGACAGGTTCTGCACGGCGAGAAAAGCGCGGTGATTGCGGATCGCCCCGAAGGGCAACGGCAGCCCGAGGTCCACTGCGCGCGTCAGCAGCGCGAAATTGCCCTTGGCGCCCGCACCGTAGATTAGCGGCGGCCTGATCACCGAAATATTCATGTCGTTGTCACGCGCCAGCGTCTTCAGGCCGGCCTCGGCCTCGGCCTTCGACAAGCCGTAGAGACCGCGCGGCGTCAGGACGTCGTCTTCGCTGAACGGCGCGCGCCGGTCATTGCTGCGTCCATGCACGAGGACGGTGCTGACGAAGATGAACTGGCGCACGCCGGCCGCCACCGCACAGCGTGCCAGATGCAGCGTGCCTGCGATGTTGACGTCGCGGTAGATCTGATCCGCATTCTTCTCGCGCGTGTGATGCACACGCGCGGCAAGATGGACGACGGCGTCGGCGCCCTCGAGCGCAGCTTGCCAGCCCGTCTCCGGGCCGATCGATCCGACCACGACCTCGTCGTCGATCCCTTTCGGGCTGCGGACTGCACGGCGAACCGACCAGCCCGCGCGTGCCAGGGCCGGCGTGAGATGGCGGCCGACGAAGCCGCTCGCTCCCGTCACCAGGACGACTGGTTTCTTCTCGCTCATCGTTGCTCCGCAAGGTCAGGGTTGCGCAACAATTCCTCGATCAGGCCGGCATAGGCGTCCATTGCGACGGTCCGGTCGAAGCGCGATGCCGCCTTCACCGCCCGCTCCGCCATGGCGCCGTCATCGGAACGGGACGCCGCGCGGATCGCGTCGGTGAGCCGATCGGCGCGGCCCGGCGTCACGACCCAGCCGAGCCCGTTCTCGACCACGGTCAACGCGGCCTCGGCCTCCGGCTCGGACACCAGCACCACGGGACGGCCGACCGCCAGCAGATTATAGAACCGGCTCGGCACCGACACCCCCGCAACGTCCTTCCGGTACGGAATGATCCAGAGATTGGCGGACGCCAGAAACGCCTCGAGCTCGGAATCGGCGACGCGCGTCACGAAGGAGACATTGGGCAGGTTCGCCTCGGCCTGCAACTGCTTCAGCCGCTCGAAGCCGATGCCCCAGCCGGACAGCAGGAAGTGAATGTCCGTATCGTCCTTCAAGAGGCGCGCGGCCTCGAACACGATCTCGGGATCGTGGGTGAAGCCGAGATTGCCTGATAGCCCGACGATGAAGCGCGCGGCGAGACCTTTGCGGAACGGATTGTCCTGCGACAAAGGACGCGGCCCGGGCACGAGCGTCGCCCAGTTCGGGATGAAGCGGATCTTGTTGCGCCTCATGCCGGAATAGCTCAGCAGCGGACGCTCGGCATCGCGGCCGATGGTGATGACGACATTGAGCGCACGGAACATGAGGCTATTGAGCACGCGCATCGTCCGCGTCACGAGCGAGCCGGGCTTCAGGAGCCCCGCCATCACCAGCACGTCGGGGAAGAGGTCGTGCATGATCAGCGCCGACCGCGCCCCCTTCAGCCTTGCCGCCGCCGCGACCGCGTAAGGCAGCATGAAAGGCGCGGTGACGGTGAGCACGACGTCGCCCCGCTTCAGCTCGCGGATCAGCGCCAGGAACGTGCGGCCTGCAAACAGCAGTTCGGACACGCCGCGCCGCACCAGCGCCGCCTTGCCCGCCATGCGGTTCTTGACCATGACGACGCGCGGCTTGCCCGGGCCGGCCTGCGAGGCCGGTAACGCGCCCGGCGAGCCCGACAGCACGACGACCTCGTGGTCTTCGGCGAGACGACCGGCGATCTCCGCCATGATCGACGCCGTCGTGCTCGCGTCGGGCGGGTAATGCTGGCTCGCGACGACGATCTTGCCTTGAGGTTGCATGGTCAGGCCGCGGTCGACCCGAATTCGGGAACTGCATCCTTCAGGATGGTCCTGATGGTGGCGCGGTCGTCGCGCGCGATCGCCTGCTCGAGCGCGGCAATCCATTTGCGCAGCGTCTGCATCGGCGGCTCGTTCGGCTGCGCGGCCATGATGCCGGCGACGCCGATCTCCCGGGT
Source organism: Bradyrhizobium sp. 1(2017) (assembly GCF_011602485.2). NCBI lineage: Bacteria > Pseudomonadati > Pseudomonadota > Alphaproteobacteria > Hyphomicrobiales > Nitrobacteraceae > Bradyrhizobium > Bradyrhizobium sp. 1(2017). The sequence goes on from NZ_CP050022.2 coordinate 5,519,711, forward strand.
CGGCTCCTCGGAGGCGAACAGGATCTCGTGCAGGCGCTCGCCCGGCCGCATGCCCGTGAACACGATCTCGATGTCGTAGCCCGGCTGCAGGCCGGACAGGCGGATCATGCGTTCGGCAAGATCGACGATCTTCACCGGCTGGCCCATGTTGAGCACGTAGACCGAGACGTCCGAACGCTGCGTTCCGAGCGCGTGCGTGGCCGCCGTGATGACGAGATCGCAGGCTTCGCGAATGGTCATGAAATAGCGGACCATGTCCGGATGCGTCACCGTCACCGGTCCGCCGGCCTCGATCTGGGCCTTGAACTTCGGCACCACCGAGCCGTTCGAGGCCAGCACATTGCCGAACCGGACCGAGATCAGCCGCATCGGCGGCTTGGCGCCGTGCCCCGCGGCGGCGAGGTCGTGATCCAGCGCCTGGCAGTACATCTCCGCGAAGCGCTTGGTCAGGCCCAGCATCGACACCGGCTCGATCGCCTTGTCGGTCGAGATCATCACCATGGCCTCGGCGCCGGCGGCGAGCGCTGCGTCCGCAACGTTGATGGAGCCGAAGATGTTGGTCTTGACGCCCTCGCTCCAGTCGCGCTCGAGGATCGGCACGTGCTTGAGCGCCGCGGCATGGAACACGATGTCCGGCTTAAACTCGGCCATCAGGCGCATGATGCGCTCGCGGTCACGGATGTCGGCGATCCGCCCCTCGATCGCGGCCGTGGTGCCGGCGAGCGTCTCGGTGACCGCATAGAGCGCCGGCTCGGAATTTTCCACGATCAAGAGACGCGCGGCGCCAAAGGCGACGACACGCTCGCAGATCTCCGACCCGATCGAGCCGCCGCCGCCGGTGACGATCACCGCCTTGCCCCTGATCAGGGCTTCGAGGCGCGCATAGTCGATGGTCTCGCTGGGCCGCAGCAGGAGGTCCTCGACCGCGACGGCGGTGAGGCGCGGCGTGTCCCCGCTCTCGAGCGAAGGCATGCGGTTGACGATGACGCCGAGCTTTCGTGCCCGCATTAGGACCGATTCCGGATGCGCCTCCGGCTCGAACGCCGACGGCGTCATCACGATCCGCGCGATCGGCTTGTTGCGCTTGGCGAAGTCCGCGATGACGTCCTCGACATCGTCGATGCCGCCCAGCACCGGCACGTTGCGAATGAACTGGCCGCGGTCGGAGCTCGATGGCGACAGCACGCCGACCGGCCAGATGCGCTTGATCGCTCCGCTCTCGATCCCGCGCAACAGCACTTCCGCATCGGCGGCACGGCCGATCAGCAGCGTCGGGGCGGCATCATCGGTCCTCGCATGACGCCGCACCCGGGTATAGCGGAAATAGCGGTACGCCATGCGCGATGCGCTGAGGAAGGAGACCTCGAGGAACCAGTAGAGGATGATCGTCACCTTGCCGAGGAAGAAGGCACCGCGGACGTTGGGGGCGACGAAGATGTAGTCGAGGACGAGAAGGGCGACCGTCAGCACGGTAGCGACGCGGATGATGTTCAGCGCGTCCGGCAGCGAGATGAAGCGCCATTTCGTGGTGGTCAGGTTGAAGACGAAGAACACGACCACGCTGAAGGCGAGGAAATAGGGCAGGATCTGGATCAGCAGCGGCAGGCGATCGTAGAAGCCGTCGCCGCCCTCGAATCGCAGATAGAAGGCGACGAACAGCGCCGCCGTGGTCGCCAGCAGGTCGTGGAGCGCGATCAGGAAATTGCGCAAGGTGAGATGCGAAAGACGCGTCATCCGCCGACCGATGAAATCCCGTTAGGTGCAACCTGACCGGCTGATAGCCCATCTCGGCAAGACATGCCAGCTTGCCAGTCGAGGCAGCCGCGCCGGCCGTTCAGGAACCAGCTTCCCCCGCCTTGTCCTCGGCCCGTCGTGCCCGGATCACCATGCCGCCGGCAACGCCGACGCCGATGACGTACATCCAGCCCTCGTGAAAGTCGAACAAATGGGAGTTGAACAGCGAGGTGAAGACGTTCTGCACCACCACCAGGAGCCCGATCCAGTCGGCAAGCCCGTCGCCGCGAAACAACAGCAGATGCAGGATCCAGATCGCGTAGAGGATTGCGATGCCGATGACGCCCCATTGCACGGCGACGTTCAGCGTCTGGTTGTGCGGATTGCCGATCACCTCGGCGGACGCCTGGTATCGCCCGCTGGGCGTCGCGACGCGCTCGAACAATCCGCGGGTCGAGCCCGTGCCGTGCCCGACGATCGGCGCCTCCGCGAAGAAGCCGAGCGATTTCCGCCAGAATTCGAGCCGCAGGCCCAGCGAGGTCGGCTCCCCCTTTTCCGCATAGCGGGTGTAGTCGTCGGTAAATTTCTCGGCGGTCTGACGCAAATGCGGCGAGGTCTGCCAGGCGAGAACGGCGCCGGCAAGCAGGGCGGCGGCGACGATCGCGATGCTGCGCCACCTCAGATGAAGCAGCGCGAACACGCCGAACATGATCGGAATGGTGACGAGCGCCGTGCGCGACACCACCACGAAGGCCATGTTGACGAAGAAGCTGAGCGCCAGCGCCGTGAGCAGCCCGGCGAGCCAGTAGCGCTTTTCGCGCAGCAGCGTCACGATCGGATAGGCGAGCGCGACCGCGCAGAGCGTGAATTCCTGGCTCTGGTCGATGTAGTTCTTGACGAAGATGCCGCGTTCGGGCGGATCGGTCTTGAGCGCGAGGTTGGGATAGAAGGCGACCAGCCACGACATCACCGACAACAGCGCGCAGGACACCAGGAAGGCGACGAACACCCAATGCCCGCGTTGCGAGCGCTCGAAATGGTAGAGCAGGATGGGCAGCACGAGCAGCTTGACGGTCGGATTGACCGCATAGAGGCGCGCGCCCCAGGACGCGTCGGACCATAGCGTGCCGACCAGCGCGAGAACGACCAGTGCGATCGGCGCAATGCAAATCGGACGCTTCAGGAATTGCAGGAACGCGCGGACGTCGAGAAACGGCACCATGCAGAGCAGCATCAGTGCGTTGAAGATCCCCGCGAGCGACGTCGACCATGGCAGCGAAGCCGCGGTCAGGACCGCCAGGATGTCCACGGTCTCGCGCCAGGCTGCCGGGCTGCGCAGGCGCCGTCCGAGCATCTGGCCGGCCGTCCCGCGGGCGAGCGCCGTCACGTGCCCCCTCCCCGTGCGCGATGCACCAGCGCCGTGGTGCTGAAGCCCTGGAGGATGTCCACCAGCACGACGGTCCCGCCCGCGGCCTCGACGACCTCGTGACCGACGACCTGCTCGCGGGTGTAGTCGCCGCCCTTCACCAGCACGCCGGGCTTGATCCTGGTGATCAGCTCGATCGGCGTGTCCTCCTCGAAGATGACGACGAGATCGACCGCCTCCAGCGCAGCCAGCACCTCGGCACGCGCGCGCTCGTCCTGGACCGGCCGATCGGCGCCCTTCAGCCGTCGGACCGAGGCGTCGCTGTTGAGACCCACGATCAGGCGGTCGCAGGCGGCACGTGCTGCGGTGAGCACCTTGACGTGGCCGGGATGGAGGATGTCGAAGCAGCCATTGGTGAAGCCGACGCGCTGGCCCTGCCTCCTCCATTCGGCGAGCTGCGCGTCCAGTGCGCCCGGATCGAGCACGATCTTCTCCTCGGCGGCGCGATAGGCATGCGGCAGGATCTTTCGGCGCAGCTCGGCCGCGCTGACACTGGCGGTGCCCTGCTTGCCGACGGCGACGGCAGCGGCGGCATTGGCCATGCGCAGCGCCGTGTCCCAATCGGCGCCCGCCGCGAGCGCCACCGCGAGCGCGGCGGCGACGGTGTCGCCGGCGCCGGAGACGTCGCGCACCTTCACCGGGAATGCCGGAACATGGACCGCCTCGCCGCTACGCGGCACCAGCGTCATGCCGTGCTCGCCGAGCGTGACCAGGATCGCCTCGCAATCGGCGAGCCGCATCACGTCCTCGCTGGCGGCGACGATGCTCGGCGTGGTGTCGGCGCGGCTGCGCGTGGCTTCCGAGAATTCCTTGCGGTTGGGCGTGAGCAGCGTCGCGCCGCGATAGATCGCCCAGTTGAGGCTCTTGGGATCGACGATGACGGGCTTGCCGAGCTTTCGCGCCGCGTCGATGGTGTGGCGGATCACGCGCGCGGTCAAAACACCCTTGGCGTAGTCGGACAGCAGCACGATGTCGGCGCGCGCGAGCTGCGGCAGGATCGCCTCGATCAGCTTCGTCTCGATCGTATCGGAAGCCGGCAGCGCCTGCTCCCAATCGGCACGCAGCAGGTGCGTGGAAAAATGCTCGGAGACGAAGCGGACTTTTCGCGTGGTCGGACGCGACGGGTCGCACACCAGAACGCTGTCGATGCCGGCGTGCACCGCCAGCGCCGAGGCGAGCCGCCTGCCCGGATCGTCCTCGCCGATGAGGCCGACGAAGATGCAGCGCGCGCCGAGGGCGGCGACGTTGCGCGCGACGTTGCCGGCGCCCCCGATATGGATCTCGCTGCGCTGGGCCGAGATCACCGGCGCGGGCGCTTCCGGCGAGATCCGCGACACTTCGCCATAGACGAACTCGTCCAGCATGATGTCGCCGATGCACAGCACAGTGCGGCCTGAGATGGCTTGTGCGAGGGCATCGAAGTCGAGGATGGGTGTCGGCATGGTCGAGAGGCCTCAGCGGAAGCGGTCGGGCCGGTCGAGATAATCGCCGACATAGGCCTTCACCGCGTCCTCGAGCGTCGTGAAGCCGCCGTTATAGCCGGCGCGATGGAGGCGATCGACCTTGCTCTGGGTGAAGTATTGATAGCTGTCGCGGATGCTCTCGGGCATGTCGATGTATTCGATGTTGGGCTTTTTGCCGAGCGCGGCATAGGCCGCCAGCATCAGGTCCCTGAAGCTGCGCGCCTTGCCGGTCCCGACATTGAACAGGCCGGACACCGACGGCGTCGCGAGCAGCCACATGACGACGCGCACGACGTCGTCGACATAGATGAAATCGCGGCGCTGGTCGCCGTGCTCGATGCCGTCGCGATGCGACTTGAACAGCTGCACGACGCGGCCCGCCCTGACGTCGTCGAAGCGGCGCGCCAGCACGCTCATCATCGAGCCCTTGTGGTACTCGTTGGGACCGAACACGTTGAAGAATTTCAGCCCGGCCCATTGCGGCGGCAGCCGATCGCCATTCGCGACGCGCTCGGCAACGGCGAGATCGAACAAATGCTTGCTCCAGCCGTAGAGATTCATCGGCCGCAGCTTCTTCAGCGCCGGCAGCGAAGCGTCGTCGTCAAAGCCGTCAGCGCCGTCGCCATAGGTCGCCGCCGACGAGGCATAGATGAAAGGCACCGCATTCGCCGTGCACCAGTCCAGCAGGCGCATCGACAGGCGGAAATTGGTCTCGATCACGAGATCGCCGTCGGTCGCGGTGGTCTCGGAGATCGCCCCGAGATGGATCACGGCATCGAGCTTGCGGCCCTTCAGCCAGTCCAGCAGCTCGGCCGGGGGGACGATATCCACAACTTGTCGCTTGGCGAGGTTGCGCCATTTGCCCTCGGTCCCGAGCAGGTCGCAGACGACGACGTCGCTGCGGCCGGCCTCATTGAGCGCGGCGACGACATTCGATCCGATAAAACCGGCCCCACCGGTCACCAGCAACATTCCGAAATCCCTGCCCAAATTTTTGCGGCCCGATACCTGCCGTAGCGCATCGTCCGCCAAAGTGTAAGCGTTTTGGGACCGGCACTCTCCCGGCTTTACCTGCCGGTCCGGAGCAGGTAACCGAACCGCCACATCACATTGCCCGCTGAACCTTCAAAAAATGAATATAGATTCACAATTTAGTGGAGATCCAGACCGGGACGACACGCGCCCGATCCTGATCATTCCCTACATGTGGATCGGCGACTTCGTCCGGAATCACACCGTGGTGCGGGTCCTGAAGGCGCGTTGGCCGAACCGGCCGGTCGATCTCCTGACGACGTCGCTGTGCGCCCCGCTGGTCGATTACATGCCCGGCGTGCGCGAGGGCATCATCTGGGACTTGCCGCGTGGCCGCCTCGCCATGAGCCGCCAGTTCAGCCTGGCCAAGCTCTTGCGCGAGCGGAACTACGGCACCGCCCTGGTGCTGCCCCGGACCTGGAAGGCAGCTATCGCGCCCGCGCTGGCCGGCATCCCCGAACGGATCGGCTTCGTCGGCGAGTTCCGGTTCGGACTGCTCAATCGCTGGCGCTGGGGCGAAAAGAAGTTGCCCCGCTTCATCGACAAGAACGCCGCCCTCGCCCAGCCCGACGGCGCGCCCCTGCCGCCGGAATGGCCGGTGCCTCAGCTCCGCGTCCCCAGCGAGGACATCGTCCGCTGGCGACAGGCCAATGGGCTCAGCGCCGGCGCAGCCGTGGCGCTGGCCCCCGGCTCGGTCGGCGTCTCCAAGCGCTGGACGTACTACCCTGAAGCTGCCCGGCTGCTGGTCGAGCGCGGGCTGGAAGTCTGGGTGGTCGGCGGCCCCGCCGAAAAGGGCCTCGCCCAGGAGATCGTCGCAGCGGGCGGACGAGGGACCGCTGGCGGCCCAGGCGTCCGCGATCTCACCGGCAACGATTTGCGCAACGGCGTGCTCGCCATGGCCGCGGCCGGCGTCGCCATCTCCAACGATTCCGGCCTGATGCATATCGCCGCCGCCCTGGGCACGCCCACCATGGGCATCTTCGGCCCGACCAGCCCCTATCTGTGGGCCCCTCTCAACGGCCTCGCCGCGACCGTGGTGCTGGAAAAGGGCGTCCTCGCCTGCCAGCCCTGCCAAAGCACGATCTGCAAGATGAACGACCACCGCTGCATGCGGGATATCTCAGCCGAGGAGGTTGTGGGGATTGCGCAGCGCGTGCTCGGAGCGCGAACCCATTAGCACCATAGGGACGCGCCCTAGTGACGCCGACGTCTAATTGGCCGCCGGAGGATGCGGTGCCTGACGGGATTTGCCGAAGCGATTCTTCGCCGCCTCGCGCCATCGCTGGAAGGTCACGTACAGCAACGGCACCAGGAAAACGCCGATCGAGCTTGCCGCAAGCATTCCGCCGAACACCGCGGTGCCGACCGCGCGGCGGCTCAATTCGGCAGCTCCAGTTGCGACAACCAGGGGCACCAAACCGAGAATGAATGCGATCGATGTCATCATCACGGCGCGGAATCGCATTTGCGATGCCAGCACCGCCGCATCTTCCACCGATCGGCCGGCCTCGCGCTGCTCCTTCGCGAACTCCACGATCAGGATCCCGTTCTTCGCAGCGAGCGCGATCAACACGACGAGCCCGATCTGGCCGTAGAGATCGAGATTCAGCCCTGAGATCTTGATCGCCACATAGGAGCCGAGGACGCCCACGACAACGGCCAGCAAGACGGGGACGGGAATCGTCCAACTCTCATAGAGCGCCACCAGGAAGAGATACGCGAACAGCACCGCCAGGGCGAGGATGATTCCGGTTTGGCCCGACGCCGCCTGCTCCTGATAGGCGGTGCCGGTCCATTCGAACGAATAGCCCGCCGGCAACGTGGCCTTTGAGATCTCCGTCATCGCGGCAATCGCCGTGCCTGAGGAAACACCGGCGGCAGGCCCACCGTTGATGGTGACGGAGCGGTAGTTATTGTAGCGCGTGATCACCTGCGGCCCGGTCACGATCCTGATGTTCGCGATGGAGCGAATTGGCACCATTTCGCCGGTGCTGTTGCGAACGTAGATTTGCCAGATGTCCGAAACGTCACCGCGATTGGCCGCTTCGCCCTGCACATTGACCTGCCAGGTGCGGCCGAACAGGTTGAAGTTGTTGACATAGAAACCGCCGAGGGTCGCCTGCAACGCCGTGAACACGTCGCTCATGTTGAGGCCAAGGGCCTGGGCCTTGGCGCGGTCGATATCAAGATAGATCGAGGGATTGGTCGCGGTGTAGGTCGAGAACACGCGCGTCAGCCGCGGATCGCGGTTCGCCGCGCTGATCAAGCCACTCACCACGCTGCCGACGGCCGCGGGATCCTGTCCCTCGAGCGCCTCGAGTTGATATTCGAACCCGCCGGAGGTCGATAGACCGATAATCGGCGGCAGGTTGAATGGCAAAATGCTGGCCTCGCGGATTTGCGCCCCCGCGGCGAACACCCGCCGGATCGTCGCCTGCACCGAGTCTGCGGCCGCCTTGCGATCCTCGAACGGCTTCATTCGCACGACGATGAACGCCGAATTCGGCTGATTGCCGCCATCGAGCAGCGAGAAGCCGATGATCGAGAGCACGTGGTCGATTGCGGGAATTTGCTTGAGAAATGTCTCGACCTGCTTGGTCACTTCACTGGTACGCGCGACCGACGCGGCGTCGGGCAACTGGACTGAGATGAAGAACGCGCCTTGATCCTCCTCGGGCAGGAACCCGGTCGGCGTGATGCGCGACACCCCGAAAACTCCGCCTGCGAACACCAGCACCGCGGCAAGCGACAACAGCGCCATGCGCAGCAGGCGGCGCACGATGCCGGCGTAGCCGTCGCGAACCCAATCGATCCCGCCGAGCACGCGCGCCATGATGCCGTGCCGCGGCCCGCTGTGGCGCAGGAACACCGCACAGAGCGCCGGCGACAACGTCAGCGCGTTCAGCGCCGAGATCACCATCGCCGCACTGATCGTGACCGCGAACTGGCGAAACAACGTGCCCGAGATTCCCGGGATGAACGCGATCGGCACGAACACCGACAATAGCACCAGCGTGATCGCAATGATTGGCGCAGTGATCTGCGTCATCGCTTTCTTGGTCGCCTCGGCGGGCGAAATATCCGGCTCCTCCTCCATCACGCGTTCGACATTCTCGACAACGACGATCGCATCATCGACCACGATGCCGATCGCGAGCACCATCGCGAGCAGAGAGACCGTGTTGGCCGAATAGCCGAGCGCCAGGAGGACCGCGAAGGCGCCGATCAGGCTGACGGGAACCGCGACCGCCGGAATGATGGTCGCGCGCAAATTGCCGAGGAACAGGAAAACCACGAGCACGACGAGCAGAAAAGCCTCGCCCAGCGTCTTGAGCACTTCCTTGATCGTATCCGTGACGAAGGTCGTCGAATCATATTGGACGAGGTAGGACAGTCCGGGCGGAAACCGCTCCGACAATCTGGCGAGCGTCGCCTGCACGGCTTTCGCCGTCGTCACCGCATTTGCGCCAGGGGCAAGATAGATACCCATGGGTACGCCGGCCTGCCCATCGATCCGGGACTCGCTATCCATGTTTTGTGCGCCGATCTCGACGCGGGCGACGTCCTTGATCCGCAAGACCGAGCCGTCCGGGTTCGCGCGCAGCAATATGTCGCCAAACTGCGTCGAGGTGGTCAATCGCCCCTGCGTCTGCACGTTGAACTGGAACTGCTGGTCGTCACTGATCGGACGGGCCCCGATGCGGCCGACCGGCGCCTGCACGCTCTGTGCGCGGATCGCCGCGATCACATCCGACGGCGCCAGATTGAGGCTGGTCAGGCGCTGCGTATCGAACCAGATGCGCATGGAGTAGTTCAGCTTGGCGAACAGCGTCGCCTGGCCGACGCCGGCCGTGCGGGAAATCGCATCGAGAACGTTGATAATGGCGTAGTTGGTGATGAACAGCGGGTCCTGCTCAGCGTTCTTGCTGTACAGCACGATAAATTGCAGCACCGCCGAGGAGCGTTTCTGCACCGTCAGACCTTGCGCCTGCACCTCCGTTGGCAGTTGCGCAAGAGCGCTCTGCACGCGGTTGTTGACATTCACCGTGTTGATGTCGGGATCGGTGCCAAGCGCAAACGAGACGGTCAGCGTGTAGGTGCCGTCATTGCCGCTGGTCGACTTCATGTAGAGCATCTTGTCGACGCCAACGACCTGGGCCTCGAGCGGTTGGGCGACGCTCGATTCCACCACCTCGGCGGACGCGCCGGGAAAGTTGGCGCTGACGGTGACCTGCGGCGGCACGATGTCCGGGAACTGAGCCACCGGAATCTGAAAAAGCGCAAGCGCACCCGCGATCGTGATGACAAGGGCGATCACAATGGCAAGGCGTGGGCGATCTACGAAGACCGACGAAATCATGGATTTGTGCCCGTCGGTTTCGGCCCGATCCCGACGCTGCTTTTCTGGCTGCTGCCGCTATCCACACTCGCATTCATGCTCGACTGCAGCAGCTTGCTCGCGGATCCCGGCGCAACCGGCCGGCCAGCCTGCACCCGTTGCAAGCCCTCGACGATCACCTTTTCACCTGCCGAAAGCCCACTCGTCACGGATGCGATCGTCGCTGTTGATTGCCCGAGCTGAATTCGCCGCTGCTCGGCTTTGTTGTCGTCGCCGAGGACAAAAACATACTCACCCTGCTGATCCGAAAGCACGGCCGAGCGCGGGATCGCCACGACATCGACCGGCTGCACGCCTTCGAGCAGCACGGTGACGAACTCACCGTCGGTAAGCTCGCGCACGACGACGCGGTCGCCCGACAGATGCGGCAAGGGCGGATTGGGAATCGTGCCCCGCAGCGAGATCGTGTCGGTGCTCTGCGCGATCGTGTTATTGACAAAATTGAGCTTTCCGACCTGATCATACAGACGGCCGTCCGTTAGCCGAACGCGAATGACGACCGCGTTGAAGCCGCCCCGCGGGGCGTAGCGTTCGCGCAGATCCAGCGCTTCGCGGACCGACACCGGAAACGTGACATACATAGGGTCCTGACTGACGATGGTCGTGAGCACACCAGAACTCGGGCTGACCACGTTGCCGTCAGTGACTGCGGTGCGTCCAATCATGCCGTCGATCGGCGAGCGAATTTCGGTGTAGTCGAGATTGATCTTTGACAGATCGACCTGCGCCTGCGCCGCCTGCACTTGCGCTTCCAGGCTCTGCTGGTTCGCGACCGCAGCATCATAGGTGGATTGTTGGCCGGCAGGTCCGCCCAGGAGCGTCCTCGCCCGATCGGTTGTCAGCTTGGCGTTGACCAGAGTTGCCTGCAACTGCGCGACCTGCGCCTGCTTCGACTTCAGGTCGGCCTCGAAGGGACCGCGTTCGAGCGTGTAGAGGAGATCGCCGGTCTTGACCTCGGCGCCTTCCACAAAATGGCGCTGCTCCAGAAAGGCGGTGACGCGGGCGACGACGCTGACGCGATTGGTCGCTTCGATACGTCCCAGAAACTCGCTGGATTGAATGACGGGCCGCTTCACCGCTTCCATCACGCCGACGGCCGGAGGCCCTGCTTGCCCGACCTGCGCGTCGGCGCTTGCGATCGTCCCAAAACCGATGACCGCCAAGATCACGGCACCTATCAGCGCGCGGCTCACTGCTCTTTCAAGCTGCATGTTCGTGTACGCCTTCCACTTTTCGAGTCTCGATCTGCGGTCGCGGCGGTAGAGCGCAATCATATCCATAGCAGGACCGTAGCAAGACGTCGACGACCGGCCATTCGCCGCACGCAGGAACCAGGCTCCGGTCAGGTCCAGGACCAACCGGATGTTCCATTCCCTGCTGATGGTGCGGATCATGTCCAGCGTCGTCGGACGGACGCGCGGACGAGGACGTGAGTGCGCAAGTCAAAAATGTTTCTGCAGCCCCGCTGCTATTTCAGAACTACGTTCGCTGTGTAAAGGGCCGGCCGGGCTACGGGCCGGCCCATCATGACGATCATCAACACAGCTTATTTCGCCATCGCTGTCCTTGCCGCCTCGATTTTCGCCTTCACGGCATCGAGGTTGAAGCTCGCGCCCTTCTGCATCGGCGGAAACGCTATCGCGGTCATGGCCAGCTTCTCGACCTCCTGCTGAACGAACACGAAGCGCCAGAATTCATACTTGAACCAATCGAAATATTGCTGCGCGCCATATCAGGTGCCGTTATCGGGCCAGCCCGTTCGCTCGAACGGATCAAGGCGAAGGTTGGTCAAATAGGGCACGTCAACCTTGGCTTTTTCACCAAGCCATCCGCCGGGCTGGTCGATGAAACGATATTTGTAGTCGTCGATGCGAACGGCGCCGAGCTCGCTCTCACCGAAGTACCAGATTTCGTGCCGCTTCGACGGCCCCTTGCCGGTGAGAACTGCCGCCCAACAACAGATCGCAGCGTTTCAATCCAGCGCCGGTTGGCCGTGAATTGGTCTCGGGCTTCGCCGGAATCCTATCGTTACTCATGACATGATCCTTCCTGGCATGCACCTGAGCCGACATGGCTTGCGGAGGTCCCGACCGAGCATCGCGTGCGGCCGGACGATGGCAGCGGCTATGATCGAAAGAGCAAAGATGCCAGCCGCCTCGAGCACCTTGCGCACAACGGCCTATCTGGAGGCTCAAGTGCGTAGAGGCAGAGAGGCAAATTCAGGATTGATCCAGATCAAGAGAACACAGGCAGCGGCGCATAGTCCTGACGATGACAACCGGATGCCCGTCAGTCAGCACCATTGCCCCTTTTGTCGGAGAGTTTCATGAGGATCTTCAATCCCTTGGTGACGGCAATACTTCTCGTGACGCAATCAGCCTCGGTACAGGCTGCGGATTTGAATGGGGCCTGGTCGGTCGACGCCTCGGCCTGTGGCCAGATCTTCACCAGAGAAAACAACATCCTCGCTTTCAAGAAGGATGCCGATCTTCACGCGGGCGGTTTAATCGTCCAGGGAAGGCAAGTAACCGGTACATTTGAAAAATGTACCGTCAGATCATTGCGCGATGACGGACCGACTATGCGATTGACCGCATCGTGTTCGGATGGCGTCTCGATTTCAGACGTGACATTCGACGTGACGTTCTCCGGAGAGAACAATATCACGCTCAGCTCCAAGGCGCCGGTGCCGGTTCAAATGCCGTATGTGCGCTGCCCAATGTGACGTCGACCGCGGCAGCTTGAAAAAGCTGGATCTACGATCGCTCGGGCGCCGCCTGTACGCTCCATGAGCTGAGATCCGTCGAAGCTGCACTGACGATAACATCATGCCGGTGTTTTGCCCGACGAGTCAAATCGACTTCGCAAAATCAGCATTCCACCACATCCATCGGCAACCCATTGATTTCATTGGCACCGCCTACTGTGCATGGGGTTGTTTTCGCAGTATTTTGTTTGCGGTCCCTGAAAGTGCCGCTTTAGAGCAGCGGCCGGTAGACCTCGCCGATCCGCGCCGCCTCGGCATCGAGGCTGAATTTCTCGAGCACCCGCGCCCGCCCCCGCTCGCCCATTGCCGTCGCCACAGCGACGTCGCGCATCAGCGGCTCCAGCGCTGCTGCAAGCGTGTCGGCATCCCCGGTCGGGATCAGCACGCCGGTGAGGCCGTCCTCCACCACCAGTTCGGCAGCTCCAGCGCGCGCAGCAACCAGCGCGTTGCCGGCCGCCATCGCCTCGATCAGCGTCAGGCCAAAACCTTCGTTGCGTGAGGTGAAGGCATAGATCGTCAGCCGCTGATACCAGCGCTGCACCTCCTCGATCGGCAACTCGCCGGTGATGACGACGCGCGATTGCAGGCCGGCGGCCTCGATGCGCTGCTTCAGGTCGCTCGCAAACGGGGTTTGCTCGGGCGTGACCTGGCCGACGATCACAGCGGTGAAATCGGGATGGCGCGGCAGCAGGCGGCACATCGCATCGACGAACACATCGGTACCCTTCTGCGCGCGCACGCGGCCGAAGCAGCCGATCGCGTAGCGGCCCGGCAGCGCAGCTTCCGCGAACGCAGCAGCGCGATCTGCCGGCGGTGCGTAGACGTCGGTATCGACGCCATGCGGGATCACCGTCGCCTTCACTTTCAGGAACGATGCCGAGACGTCACTGGTTGCGATGATCGCATCCATGCGCCGGATCAGCCAGCGCGTGATCCAGCTGTGATGACGCTGCGCCGCCGAAGTGAACACGAGTTTCAGCGGCCAGCCGAGTGCGCGCAACGCGACGCCGGCGATCATCTCGTTGTTGCGCCGGGCATGCCAGATCAGCGGCGCCTTGCGGCGCCACAATTTCAGGAAATCCGCCACGCCGAGGCGTGCAATCCCCTCCGGCGCATCCGAGCCGAACCAGGCGGCGCGGTACAGCCTTGCCAGGTGCGGCGCCACCATCCGGTTGGTCGCGGTGACCCCGGAATAGCGCCTGTGCAGATTTGGCACGATCACATCGAGATCGCCGGGGAAATTTGCCACGTCACGCTCCGTTTCGCAAAGTCCTATACGCAACATTAAGCATAGTGACCAGTTCAGCGGCGCCGATACCCCCTCTTCACCACGCAAGCGTTAGCCTTGCGCGTTGATCGAAGACGGGTGAGATCATGACTGTGCTAGTCACCGGCGGGGCCGGCTATATCGGAAGTCACACGGTCCTGGCGCTGGCGGAAGCCGGCGAGGACGTTGTCGTGATCGACGATCTCTCCACAGGTTTCTCCACCTATCTGCCGGAAGGCGTGCCGCTGTTCATCGGGGACGCCGGCGACGAGAATCTGCTCGAGGGCGTGATCGCACAGCACGACATCGAGAGCATCATCCATTTCGCGGGCTCGGTCGTCGTTCCGGATTCGATGCGCGATCCGCTCGGCTACTACCGCAACAACTTCATGACCGCGCGCAATCTGCTCAACGTCGCGGTCAAGCGCGGCATTGGCCGCTTCATCTTCTCCTCGACCGCCGCCGTCTACGGCAATCCGGACCAGGTGCCGGTGCCCGAGCACGCGCCGACGCGGCCGCTGTCGCCTTACGGCTCGTCGAAGCTGATGACCGAGATCATGCTGCACGACGTCGCCGCCGCCTACGGCATGCAATACGTGACCTTGCGCTATTTCAACGTCGCGGGTGCCGATCCGCAGGCGCGCATCGGGCTAGCCACCGTCGGCGCCACGCATCTGCTCAAGATCGCGGTGGAAGCCGCCACCGGCCAGCGCGCCAAGATCGACGTGTTCGGCACCGACTATCCGACCCCGGACGGAAGCTGCATCCGCGACTTCATCCACGTCACCGACCTGTCGCAGGCGCATCGCTCGGCGCTGGCCTATTTGCGCAATGGCGGTGCCTCGACGACGCTCAATTGCGGCTATGGCCGTGGCTATTCGGTGCTGGAGACGATCGACGCGGTGCGGCGAGTCTCGGGCCGCAGCTTCGCCGTGCAGTACGCCCCGCGACGGCCCGGCGACATCATGACCATGGTCGCCGATACCAGCCGCATCCGCGGCCTGCTCGACTGGCGGCCGCAATACGAGGACCTCGAGACCATTGCGGCCCATGCCCTGGCCTGGGAGGACAAGCTGTTCCGCGAGCGCCATGGCGAGCTCCGCCATGCCGTCTCGGCCTAGAATCCTCCCCTGCGCAAGCCCTTAATTGGACTTGAAAAGCTTGGCTTTAGCGGGCACAGAGGCCCATCGATCCCTGACGCGCGGGCAGGCCTTGCCCTGCCCCGTCAATGGACTGCGGATGGCCCAGTTTCCAAAGAAAATCACCGACGATCCCTATGCGGCAGCGGTCCTGATTCGCCGCCTGGTCATGGAACAGGGGGTCGTCTACTGGCGGCGCTACCTCGTCGCCTTTGCGCTGATGGCGCTCGCCGCCGGCTCGACCGCAGGCGCGACCTATGTGCTCGGCCAGGTCATCAACCAGGCCTATGTCGACAAGAACATCCCGGGCATCGCGATGTTCTCAGGCATCACGGTGATTCTGCTCTTCATCAAGGGCGTGGCGACCTACGGCCACATGGTGATCCTGACCAAGATCTCCAACGCCATCCTCGCCACCAACCAGCGCCAGCTGTTCGCCAAGCTCATGCGCGAGAGTGTCGGCTTCTTCTCCGAACGGCATTCGTCGGAATTCCTGGCGCGGCTGACGGCCGGCGCCAAATCCATCACCGACGTCCTCAACATGCTGGTCAACGCCATCGGGCGCGACCTGTTGATGCTGCTCGCCATGATCGGCGTGATGGTGTGGCAGGACCCGCTGATGTCGTTCATCGGCCTCGTCGCGGTGCCGCCCGCGATGCTGGTGCTGCGCAAGCTGGTCAAGCGCATCAAGGGCCTCGCCTACAACCAGTTCACCGGCACCGCGGACATCATGGAGACGATGCAGGAATCGCTGCAAGGCATCCGCACGGTCAAGGCGTTCACGCTCGAAGGCACCATGCAGAGCCGCATCGACGAGAATATCGCGATCGTCGAGCGCAACGCCAACAAGATGGCGCGGGTCGCCAACCGCTCCAACCCGCTGATGGAGATGCTCGGCGGCTTCGCGGTCGCCGGCTGCCTGATGTACGGCGGCTACGCCGTGGTCGCGCTCAACGCCACGCCCGGCGCGTTCTTCTCGTTCATGACGGCCTTCCTGATGGCGACCGAGCCGGCCAAGCGGCTGGCCCGGCTCAACATCGACCTCAACAGCCAGCTCGTCGGCGCGCGGATGCTGCTCGAGATCATCGACAGCCCGGCGAGCGAGTATTCCGACGACGACAAGCCGGCGCTGAAGCTCTCCGCCGCCCGGATCGAGCTGCGCGACGTCAGCTTCTCCTATCGCGCCAATGAGACCGTGCTCAACCGCATGAGCTTCGTTGCCGAGCCCGGCAAGGTCACCGCGCTGGTCGGCCCGTCCGGCGGCGGCAAGTCCACCGTGCTGGCGCTGCTCTTGCGCTTCTACGAGGTGACGCAAGGCGACATCGTGATCGACGGCCAGTCGATCACCGCGGTCTCGCGCAAATCGCTCCGGGCGCAGACCGCCTATGTCGGCCAGGACGTCTATCTGTTCCGCGACACCATCCGCAACAACATCGCCTTCGGCCGGCCGGGCGCGAGCGAGGACGAGATCGTCGAGGCCGCGAAGGCGGCGTGCGCGCATGATTTCATCATGGGCTTCCCGCTCGGCTACGACACGCCGGTCGGCGAGCACGGCACGCAGCTGTCCGGCGGACAGCGCCAGCGCATCGCCGTGGCGCGCGCGCTGATCAAGAACGCGCCGATCATCCTCCTGGACGAAGCCACCGCCGCGCTCGATTCCGAATCCGAGCGGCAGGTGCAGGAGGCGATCGAGCATCTCTGCCGGAACCGCACCACCATCGTGATCGCGCATCGCCTGCACACGATCATGCACGCAGACAGCATCCTGGTGGTCGAGGGCGGCGAGATCGTCGAGCAGGGCCGGCACGACGAGCTGCTCCGCCGCGGCGGCCGCTACGCCTCGTTCTTCCGTCTGCAACACCATCATTCGGGCGCTCTGGCGCCGATCAGCGCAACCGCATAGAGTTCGTTCCACCCCACCAAGAGCAGCGAGACCGCTTCATGAACGCCGCCTCCTACGTCATCCCGCTTCCGCCCCAGGCTTCGCTTCCCGTCGTCGGCGAGAGCGGCCGTTACCCCGTGCGCCGGATCTGGTGCGTCGGCCGCAACTATCTCGAGCACATCCGGGAGATGGGCAATGACGAGCGCGCCCCGCCGTTCTTCTTCGCCAAGCACGCCGACATGCTGGTGCCCGACGGCGCCACCATCCCCTATCCGCCGCTGACCAAGGACCTGCATCACGAGGTCGAGCTGATCGTCGCGATGAAGAGCGGCGGCCTCAACATTCCCGCCGACAAGGCGCTCGATCACGTCTACGGCTACGCCGTCGGTATCGACCTCACCCGCCGCGATCTCCAGATCGCCTCGCGCAAGAAGGAGCGCCCGTGGGAGATCGGCAAGTCATTCGACGGCTCCGCGCCCTGCTCCGCGATTCAGCCGGCTTCGAAGATCGGCCATCCTGCCAAGGGCAAGATCTGGCTCACCGTCAACGGCAAGGAAGCGCAGAAGGGTGACCTCACCGAGCTGATCTGGAACGTGCCTGAGATCATCTGGCAGCTCTCGCAGCAGGTGAAGCTCGCCGCCGGCGACATCATCATGACGGGCACGCCGGCCGGCGTGTCGCAGCTCCAGCCCGACGACAAGCTCGAATGTGGCGTCGATGGCGTCGGTACGCTGAAGGTGAGCATCGGTCAGCCGGAATAGGTTGAGAGACACCCCGAAATCGAAAGGCCCCGGACACGTCCGGGGCCTTTTGCATTTCTACCAAGCCTTCACCGGCCGATTGGCGTGGCTCGCCTGCGGCACGCCGCGATTGAGCGACATGTGCGAATGCACGCACAGCCAACCATCGCCATTTCTTGAGAACACCATCGTCGCCCGGCCGGGGCGCGGAAACGCGCTGCCGTCGGGATGATAGCCCGTGCTCGTCCACGGCGCGATCACCGTTGCCATGGAGCCATCCGCGGGCGCCAGGACCGAGACCTGCTCAAGCACGAAACGGAAGTCGCTCGTCTTCGGCCAGACGTTGTCCCATTGCGTCGAGACCCATTGATCGAGGCCGGGGATGACATCGTTATGGGTGCCGAAGGCCAGCACGTCGGGATGGAAGAGCGGCCGCGCAGAAGCGTAGTCGACCTCGCGGACATAGCCCGCGAAGGTTTCAAGCCATTGGCGGAAGAACTGCACGATCTCCGTGCTCGCAAGTGGCAACGGGGTCATTGCCGGCTCCATGTTTGGCCGCTAAATCCCAGCTATCTTGTTGCCATGGACCGAACAGTACAGCAAGATTTGCAGGTTCGGACCGAAAGGTCCCGCCACAGAGATTGCATCAGAAAACGAGAGGATGTCTCGGATGTCGAACACGATGACGGAGCTCGAAGGGTTGCTGATGCAGCGCTCGCTGACCGACCCGCAGCTTGTGGCCGCAGCGGAGAAGGCTTCGGACTTCCGCATCCTGCCCGACGCCACCGTGATCAAGATCGGCGGGCAGAGCATGATCGATCGCGGCCGCGCTGCGGTCTATCCGGTCGTCGAGGAGATCGTCGCCGCGCGCAAGGCGCACAAGCTGCTGATCGGGACTGGCGCCGGCACTCGGGCGCGGCATCTGTATTCGATCGCAGCCGGGCTTCGCCTGCCGGCCGGCGTGCTGTCGCAGCTTGGTGCCTCGGTTGCCGATCAGAACGCCGCGATGCTCGGGCAGCTGCTTGCCAAGCACGGCATCTCCGCCGTCTCCAGCGCCGGGCTCTCGTCGGTACCGTTGTTCCTCGCCGAGGTGAATGCGGTGATCTTCAGCGGCATGCCGCCCTATAGTCTGTGGATGCGGCCCGCGGCCGAGGGCGTGATCCCGCCCTACCGCACCGATGCCGGATGCTTCCTCGTCGCCGAGCAGTTCGGCTGCAAGGCGATGATCTATGTGAAGGACGAGAACGGTCTCTACACGGCGAACCCGAAGACGTCGAAGAACGCCACCTTCATTCCGAAAATCTCGGTGGCGGAGATGAAGGCCAAGGGCCTGCAGGACTCCATCCTGGAATTCCCGGTGCTCGATCTGCTCACCGCCTCGCGCCACGTCCGCGAGGTGCAGATCATCAACGGCCTCGTCCCCGGCAACCTCACCCGCGCGCTGGCGGGCGAGCATGTCGGCACCATCATCACCGCGAGCTGAAGGGGCACACCGTCATGGCTGACACCAACCAGATCAAGCACGTCGCATCGCCGCTCGCGCGCCAGACCTTGCTCGACAGCGACCTCACCCGTCCCGTTGCCGGCAACAGCCCGATCAGGCTGCTGCCCTGGCTCCAGGTGATCAAGATCGGCGGCCGTATCATGGACCGCGGTCACGAAGCGATCATCCCGCTCGTCAACGAGTTGCGGTCCCTCCTGCCAGAGCATCGCTTGCTCATCCTGACCGGCGCCGGCATCCGCGCACGCCACCTCTACAGCGTGGGTCTCGACCTCGGCCTTCCCGTTGGATCACTCGCGCCGCTCGCGGCCAGCGAAGCCGGCCAGAACGGCCACATCCTTGCAAGCCTGCTCGCGCCCGAGGGCGTCTCCTACATTGAGCATCCTACCGTCGCGAGCCAGCTCGCGATTCATCTCAGTGCGGCCCGCGCGGTGGTCGGCAGCGCCTTCCCGCCCTACCACCATCATGAGTTCCCGACCTCGCGCATCCCGCTGCATCGGGCCGATACTGGCGCCTTCCTGCTCGCCGACGCGCTCGGCGCCGCCGGCCTCACGATCGTGGAGGATGTCGACGGCGTCTACAGCACCGACCCGAATGGCGCCGATGGCAAAAAAGCCGAGCTGCTCAAGGAAACCAGCTTCGCCGAGCTCGCAAAGCTCAAGGGCACGCTACCGTTCGATCCCGCGCTGCTGGAGGTGATGGCGAACGCACGGCACATTGCGCGCGTGCAGGTGGTGAACGGCCTCGTGCCGGGCCGGATCAGCGCGGCGCTGCGCGGCCAGCATGTGGGGTCGATCATCAACACCGGCGCCAAGGCGGTGTGAGGCCCGCGGCAGGGTCATGAAAAAGAAAACCCCGGAGCACGCTCCGGGGTTTTGGAAGGGCGGATTAGCGAAGCGTAATCGGCCAACGCATCGCGCCACAACATACGGCGGCAAATGTTGTTCAGTGGAATGGTGGATTACGCTTCGCTAATCCACCCTACGCACCTCGACGCTACCGCAACGCCGACAGCACTATGAGGCCAAGAACCAACGCCGTCAGCGAATACTTCAGCGTGTAGTAGACGTTGCGATTCCACTCCTTCACCTTGCGGCTGGCGAGATGGATCTCGTAGAGCTTGCCGAACACCTTGTTGAGCACGCCGACACTCTCGCCGTCGACGTTCTGGGTCGCCGACGCCTTGACGATGTGATGGCTGACCCAGCGGTTGATCGCGGTCAAGAAGCCGAATTTCATCGGGCGCTCGATGTCGCAGAACAGGATGATGCGATTGACGTCGGTCGCATTCTCCGCGCTGTGGATGAAGGTCTCGTCGAACATGAAGGCTTCGCCGTCGCGCCAGACGCATTCGACGCCGTCGACGAGGATCCGGCACTTGTTCGAGTTGGGCGTGACGAGACCGAGGTGATAGCGCAGCGAGCCTGCGAACGGATCGCGGTGGGCTCCCAGCTTGCCGCCGGGCGGCAGCATCGCAAACATCGCGCCGTGCACCGACGGAATCGCGTTGAGCAGCTCCACCGTCCTCGGGCACAGCGTGCGCGCCGAGGGCAGGAAGTCGTCGTACCATTTCAGGTAGAACCGCTTCCAGCCGCTCTTGAAGAAGGAGTAGAAACCCCAGTCGTTGTTCTTGGCGGCGACACGAATGAAGCCTTTGTCGAACAGGCGCACCGCTTCGTCGCGGATGGTCTCCCAATTCTCGCTCAGCGGCTTGAGCTCCGGAAACTGCTCGACTGAGATCACCGGCTTGTTCGGCACCGCCGAGCCCGCATACATCAGCACATTGTAGGGAGCGAGGTAGGTCGAGTGATCACCGAGCTGGCGCGCGAAGCGCAGCCGCTGCTTGCCGCGGAAGTGAACGTAAATCGTTGAGGCCGCCAGCACATATAGAATGACAAGTTGCGGCGCAAAAAGCTGTTTCAACATTTCCCCGTTCCCCAGTGACCCAGCCGGAGACGTGATCTACTCCTGCCCGCCGCAAGCAGCAAGATATTCACCTGCGGGTTGCAATCACGCTGGAGAGAGCGCTCGGACGGACCTCGGGGCCGATAGGGCCGAAACTAGCCCTAATCAAGCCCGGGACAGTGCCTGGAGCCCCTTGAAGGTCAGACGCTTGGGATCGGTGACGCCGGCGAGATAGAGTCGGCGGATGAACGCGATGACGGCGTCGCGGTCGCAATCGGTCAGCGCGACGACGGCGTCGACCGCGATTCTCTGGGCTTCCATTGGGCTCACCTCGGCCTTGCGAGTACCCCGGCCGAGACAGGCTAGGACTGATCCGTTAAATCGGCGTTAACCGTTTTGGAACCATCGCCGATTCATCCGGGCCGCCGTATACGCAAAACAACGCATTGCGGGGCGCGAAGCAGCTCAGCGCGCACTGATACTCTTCTTCAGTAGTGCAAACTGCTTCTTCAGCCTTGGCACGGCGAAGTCGGTGAAGGCGCGCACCTTCGACACCGAGAGCCGGCCCTGCGGGCAGATGAGATGTGCGGGCATTTCCGGATCCGCATCACCAGCCAGCACGATCTCGAGCTCGCCGCGCGCGACCTGCTCGGCCACCTGGTACGAATACATCCGCGCCACGCCGCGCCCGGCGACTGCCGAGGCCACCGCGGCATAGGTGCTGTTGACGACGAGCCGAGGCGTGAATTGCACAGTCCGCGCAGCCGATGAGCCGGCCCGCGGCGCAAAGGTCCAGGAATTCGGAAGGTGCGCCATCGCCACGATCTGATGTTTTGCCAGATCGCCCGGCTCATTGATGCGCGGATGCTGCTTCAGATAGCGCGGGGCAGCGACCACGACGCGGCTGATCTCGCCGACCCTCATCGCCACCATCGCCGAGTCCGCGAGAGGTCCGATCCGGAGCGCGATATCGATGCCCTCCTCGATCAGGTTGACCGCGCGGTCGAACAGCAACAGCTTCGCTGACACCGTCGGATAGGCATCGAGAAACCCATCCAGGATCGGCCGCAGCACCATCTCACCCGACACCACGGGAGCAGTGATCGTGAGCAGGCCACGCGGCGCGGTGCGCGGTCCGGCCGCGATGTCGTCGGCCTCCTCCAGCTCGGAGAGCACGCGGCGGCAGATCGCGACATAGCGCTCGCCCTCCTCGCTCAGCTTGATCGAGCGCGTGGTCCGGTGCAGCAGCTCGGCGCCGACACGCTCCTCGAGAAAGGCGATGGCGCGGCTCACCGCAGCCGGCGAGCGGCCGAGCTTACGGCCCGCGGCGGCCAGGCTGCCCTCGTCCACCGCGAGGACGAACACCTTCATCGCATCCAGACGATCCATGCGCTTCCCGCCGCCCCCTGAGATTCCGCCCGCAGGCTAGGCGTTCGCCGCTGCCGCGACAACCGGCTGGGATGCCGCGCCGCCATTCGCTCGCCGCGCGAAAGAATGTCTGCCGGACAGCGCGTATTCGCATCCGGGGCGCCGCGGCGTACGTCAATGGCCAAGCCAGCCGCTGCTGGCGCCAAATCTCAAAGGCAACAACAGGAGCCCGTCATGGGTATCGAGCAAAAGGTCGCCATCGTCACCGGAGCCTCGCAGGGCATCGGCGCCGCCCTGGTCCAGGGTTTTCGCGATCGCAACTATCGCGTCGTCGCAACGGCGCGCTCCATCAAGCCGTCGGGTGACGATGACGTCCTCGCCATTCCCGGCGACATTGCCGACCGGACCACCGCCGAGCGCGCGGTGTCCCAAGCCATCGCCCGCTTTGGCCGCGTCGACACGCTGGTCAACAATGCCGGCATCTTCGTCGCAAAGCCGTTCACCCAATACACGGCCGAAGATTATGCGGCGGTGATGGGCACCAACGTCGCAGGCTTTTTCCACATCACGCAGCTCGCGACCGCCGAGATGGAGAAGCAAGGCTCCGGCCACGTCGTCCAGATCACGACCACCCTGGTCGATCACGCCAACTCCAACGTGCCCTCGGTACTGGCCTCGTTGAGCAAAGGCGGGCTCAACGCCGCGACGAAATCGCTGGCGATCGAATATGCCAGGCGCGGCATCCGCGTGAACGCGGTTTCGCCTGGGATCATCAAGTCACCGATGCACCCGGTGGCAACGCATGCTCAGCTCGACGCGCTGCATCCCGTCGGTCACATGGGCGAGATGTCCGACATCGTCGATGCCGTGCTCTATCTCGAGGGCGCCTCGTTCGTCACCGGCGAGATCCTGCATGTCGATGGCGGCCAAAGCGCCGGCCACTGAACGAGGGAGAGACACATGCCCATCGTCACCATTCAAGTGACCCGCGAGGGATCGACGCCGGGAGCGGCGTCGATCACGGCGGAGGAGAAGGCCGCGCTGATCAAGGGCTCGAGCCAGCTCCTGCTCGACGTGCTCGGCAAGCCGCCGGAATCCACCTTCGTCGTGATCGAGGAAGTCGACACCGATAATTGGGGCTGGGGCGGCCTGCCCGTGCAGGAATTCCGGCGTCGCCGCGCTGCCCAGACCGGATGATCCGCGCGCCATTGCGCGCTGGAGGATGACATGACCAACGCAAATACCAAGCAGCACTTGAAGACCCGGCCGCACCGGCGGCCGGGATCAGACATACAACAGACCTCACAACGAACGTGGCGATACGCCGTGGCAGGCTTGGCCGCCTCGCTGGTTGGGCTCGGTCTTGCTCGCTTTTCGTACACGCCGCTGATCCCGGCCCTGATCGCCGCGAAATGGTTCAGTGCGTCCGACGTCGTCTATCTGGGCGCGGCGAACCTTGCCGGCTATCTCGCCGGCGCACTCGCGGCGCGCGCCGTCGCAATCCGGATCGGCGCGGTCCGCGCGCTGCGCGCAATGATGCTGCTCGCCACCCTCTCCTTCTTCGCCAGCTCGGCCCCGGTCTCGTTCACCTGGTTCTTCGCGTGGCGTTTTCTGTCCGGCCTCACCGGAGGCATCATCATGGTGCTCGCAGCGTCCGTCATTTTGCCGCACACCTCGGTCACCAGACGCGGCCTTGTCGGCGGCGTGATCTTTGCGGGCGTCGGCCTCGGCGTCGCCGCGTCAGGCACGCTGGTGCCGCTGTTGCTGCAGCAGGGCCTGCAGCAGAGCTGGTATGGCCTCGGCATACTCTCGGCCGTGCTGACGCTGGCGAGCTGGTGGAACTGGCCGGCCGACGTCAAGGCTGATGCGGCACCCTCGCATCAGCCGAAGCACCATCGCGCCTCGCCAGTCGAACGTGCACTGCTGATCCAGTACGGTCTCAACGCCGTGGCGCTGGTGCCGCATATGGTGTTCATCGTCGACTTCGTCGCACGCGGCCTCGGCCACGGCATTGCCGCGGGATCGCGCTATTGGGTGCTGTATGGCCTCGGCGCGATCGTGGGACCGCTCGTCACCGGCCATCTCGGTGATCGCTCCGGGTTTGGTCCGGCGCTGCGCGCGGCCTTCCTGATCGAGGCGGCCGCGGTGCTGCTCCCGACCGTCAGCACGGCACCTGCCTCGCTGATCGTGTCGAGCGTGGTGGTCGGAGCCTTCACGCCCGGCATCGTACCGCTGGTGCTCGGACGCATCCATGAGCTGATCCCGCACGCGACCGAGCAGCAGCGCGCGACATGGAGCCACGCCACCACCAGCTTTGCGCTGTTCCAGGCAGCCGCCGCCTACGGCTTCTCCTGGATCTACGCGCAAACCGGCGGCGATTATCTGGTCCTGTTTTCTCTCGGCGGCGGCGCCGTCGTCCTGGCGCTCGCGATCGACCTTGGCCTCGCGCTGACCACGCGCAAAGCGTAACCGCAGGCGGCGGCGCGATCAGGAATACTGCATCACGCCGTCGTCGATCCGGCCGAAGCGTAACGAGACGATGTCGAACGCATAGTTCTGATAAAGCCGCCATGGCCGCTTCGAGCCCTGTTTCGGCATTTTTGCCACCGAGCGCTGCACATAACCCGAGGTGAAATCGAGCGACGGCTGCACGGTGATCTCAGGATCGTCATTGTGCGGCATGCACTGGCGGAAATTGTGCCGGTCCATGTAGTTGATGAGCCGGCAGACATATTCGCAGGTGAGATCGCATTTCAGCGTCCAGGACGCGCTGGTGTAGCCGAAGGCCGAGGCCATGTTGGGCACGTCCGCGTACATCATGCCCTTGTAGGTCAGCGTATTGGCAAAATCGACGGTACGGCCATCGACGCTGATCTCGAGGCCGCCGACGACCTGGAGCACCAGCCCGGTTGCGGTGACGATGATGTCGGCTGCAAGCTCCCGGCCGTCCTTGAGACGAATGCCGTCGCGCGTGAACGTGTCGATTTCATTGGTGACGACTGAAGCGCGCTGCTCACGGATGGCCTTGAACAAGTCGCCATCAGGCACGAGGCACAGCCGCTGGTCCCAGGGATTGTAGCGCGGCGTGAAATGGGTGGCGACATCATAGCCGGGGCCGAGCGCCATCTGCACGCCTTTGAGGATCAGGTCCTTCACCTTCGCCGGCCGGCGCCGGCTGAGCTGGAAGAAGAACATCCCCCACATCACGTTGCGCCAGCGGATCAGATGATAGGCCAAGCGTGCCGGCAGATTGCGGCGCAGCTTGTTGGCGACGGGATCCTGCGCCGGACGCGACACTACATAGGTCGGCGAGCGCTGCAGCATGGTGACCTGCGCCGCCTTCTTGGCGAGCTCCGGCACCAGCGTCACTGCCGTCGCGCCCGAACCGATCACGACGACGCGTTTTCCCTCGTAGTCGATGTCATCGGTCCATTTCTGCGGATGCACGATATGGCCGGCGAAGTCTCCGACACCCTTGAACTCCGGGGTGTAGCCGGCCTCGTATTTGTAATAGCCCGAGCACATGAACAGGAAATTGCAGGTGAAGCGCACCAGCTCCGTCACGCCTCCGCCTGCCGTCCGCTCCGCCTCGACGGTCCAGCGCGCCTCAGATGTCGACCACGCGGCGCGCTTGACGCGATGGCGGAAGCGGATGCGCTTCTCGATGCCGTTCTCAGTCGCGGTCTCGCGCACATAGTCCAGGATCTGCGGCCCGTCGGCGATCGCCTTCGGATCGGTCCACGGCTTGAAGGAATAGCCGAGCGTGAACATGTCGCTGTCGGAGCGGATGCCGGGATAACGAAACAGATCCCAGGTGCCGCCGATGCAGTCGCGCCCCTCGAGGATGACGTAGCTCTTGGTCGGGCACTTCGTCTGCAAATGATAGCCCGCCCCGATGCCGGACAGGCCGGCACCGACGATGAGGACGTCGAAATGTTCTTTGGCTTCAGCCATGGCGCTTCTCCCCGACACAGGATGGGCGACGCCGGGCTGAATTGCAACCGTCAGGCGGTGGCAGCGCCGTAGACAAGGGCCGTGTCGAAATACTCGTAGAATTCGATCGCCTTGCCGTCCTTGAAGCGCCAGAAATCGACCTTCGGGGTCTCAGCGACCTTCCCGGTCCTTTTGTTGGTCCAGGCACACGAGCCGCGCGCGAAAACGGCGTCGCCCTGCGCGACGTATTCATTCATGGTGTAGTGCCGCATGCTCCAGTCAGCCAGCAGACCATCGAAATAGCCACGCAGCTTGGTGCGGTCGTCATAACACCTGGCAAAGGGCACCGCCGGAGCCCCCTGCGGCAGCGAGTCGAATTTGATCTGCGGGCCGATCACGCTGTCGAACCAATAATCGACGCTGCCGCCCTTGCTGTCGTTCCACCGCCGATAGGCTTCCTTGAGCAACTGAACGTTGGCTTCGCTGGACATCGCATTCCCTCCATATGCATTTGACAATGAACGTGGGAAACGCGGCCACCCGCTTCCGAAGTGGCGGGCTTGTTCTGGCTCTACCTGAAAGCGTACCACAGGGGGACGCAACAAAAAAAGCCCCGGATCGCTCCGGGGCCTTTGTCGCAACTGCGTACCGATCAGTAGCGGTAATGATCCGACTTGTACGGGCCTTCCTGCTTCACGCCAATGTAGTCGGCCTGGTCCTTGCGCAGCTCGGTGAGCTTCACGCCGATCTTGGCGAGGTGCAGGCGGGCGACCTTCTCGTCGAGGGTCTTGGGCAGCACGTAGACTTCCTTCTTGTACTTGCCGTCCCTGTTGTTGGCGAACAGCTCGATCTGCGCCAGCGTCTGGTTGGTGAAGGACGCCGACATCACGAAGGACGGGTGCCCCATCGCGTTGCCGAGGTTCACGAGGCGGCCTTCCGACAGCATGATGATGCGATGCTTGTCGGGGAACTCGATCTCGTCGACCTGCGGCTTGATGTTGGTCCACTTCAGATTGCGCAGAGACGCGATCTGGATCTCGTTGTCGAAGTGGCCGATGTTGCAGACGATGGCGCGATCCTTCATCGCGCGCATGTGCTCGATGGTGATGATGTCCTTGTTGCCGGTCGCGGTCACGAAGATGTCGGCGCGGGGCGCGGCGTCTTCCATGGTCACGACCTCGTAGCCTTCCATCGCGGCCTGCAGCGCGCAGATCGGATCGACTTCCGACACCATGACGCGGCAGCCGGCCTGGCGCAGCGAAGCCGCCGAGCCCTTGCCGACGTCGCCGAAGCCGGCGACCATCGCGACCTTGCCCGACAGCATCACGTCGGTACCGCGGCGGATGCCGTCGACCAGCGATTCACGGCAGCCATAGAGGTTGTCGAACTTCGACTTGGTGACGCTGTCGTTGACGTTGATCGCCGGCCACAGCAGCGTGCCGGCTTTCTGCATGTCATAGAGACGATGAACGCCCGTGGTGGTCTCTTCGGAAACGCCCTTGATGCTCTCGGCGATCGCGGCGAAGTAACCCTTCGGCTTCTCCTTGAGCTGCTTCTTCAGAAGCGCGAAGAAGATTTCCTCTTCCTCGGAGCCCGGCTTGTCGAGGAAGGCGGTATCACCCTTTTCGGCGCGCAGGCCGAGATGGACGTACATGGTGGCGTCGCCGCCGTCGTCGAGGATCATGTTCGGGTGACCGCCGCCGTGCCAGTCGAACAGCTTGGCGGTGTAGTCCCAATATTCGGTCAGGCTCTCACCCTTGACCGCGAAGACCGGAATGCCGGCGGCCGCGATCGCGGCGGCGGCATGGTCCTGCGTCGAATAGATGTTGCAGGAGACCCAGCGGATGTCGGCGCCGAGGGCTGCCAGCGTCTCGATCAGCACGCCGGTCTGGATCGTCATGTGCAGCGAGCCCGCGATACGCGCGCCCTTCAGCGGCTGCTTCGGGCCGTACTCCTCGCGGGTGGCCATCAGGCCGGGCATCTCGGTCTCGGCCAGCGAGAGTTCCTTGCGGCCGAAATCGGCGAGCGAAATGTCCTTGACGATGTAATCGGTGAAGCCGGGCTTCGCGTTCATGGCGAGTGTCCTGTTGTTGAACTCGTCATTCCGGGGCGCCTCGAAGAGCCGAACCCCGGAATCTCGATGTGACGGATGAGGATCCCGGGCGCGCTCGCGTAAGCGCCCCGGGATGTCGCGTAGATTAGAGCGCGCGCTTGAGCTGCTCGACGAGATCGGTCTTCTCCCAGGAGAAGCCGCCCTCGTTATCGGGCGTGCGGCCGAAATGGCCGTAGGCCGAGGTGCGCGCGTAGATCGGCCGGTTGAGATCGAGATGGCTACGGATACCGCGCGGGGTGAGGTCCATCGCCTTGGCGGCGGCCTTCTCGAGCTGGTCCTCCGACACCTTACCGGTGCCGTGGGTGTCGATGTAGATCGACAGCGGACGCGCGACGCCGATGGCGTAGGCGAGCTGCAGCGTGCAGCGGTCGGCAAGGCCGGCGGCGACGATGTTCTTGGCGACGTAGCGCGCGGCATAGGCCGCAGAGCGGTCGACCTTGGTCGGATCCTTGCCGGAGAACGCGCCGCCGCCATGCGGGGCCGCACCGCCATAGGTGTCGACGATGATCTTGCGGCCGGTCAGGCCGGAATCGCCGTCGGGACCGCCGATGTAGAACTTGCCGGTCGGGTTGATGTGCCAGATCGTCTTCGGCGTGATCCAGTCCTTCGGCAGCGCCTCGCGCACATAGGGCTCGACGATGTCGCGGATCTGCTTGGACGAGATGTCCTCGACCAGATGCTGATGCGAAACCACGATCTCGCGCACGCCGACCGGCTTGCCGTTCTCGTACTGCACGGTGACCTGGCTCTTGGAGTCCGGACCGAGCACCTTCTCCTTGCCGGAGTGACGGGCTTCGGAGATGAGGCGGAGGATCTTGTGGGCGTAGAAGATCGGCGCCGGCATCAGGTCGGGCGTCTCGTTGGTGGCGTAACCGAACATGATGCCCTGGTCGCCCGCGCCTTCTTCCTTGACCTCGCCCGGCTGCAGCGCATCGACGCCTTGCGCGATGTCGGCCGACTGCGGATGCAGCAGGATCTCGATGTCGCAGGTCTTCCAATGGAAACCGTCCTGCTCGTAGCCGATGTCCTTGATCGCGCCGCGGACCACGCTCTCGATCTGCTCGTTGGTCACCGACTTCGGACCGCGGGTCTCGCCGGCGATCACCACCTTGTTGGTGGTTGCCAGCGTCTCGCAGGCGGCGCGGATCTGCCAGGGGTCGATGCCCGCCTTCGGCCCTTCGCGATAGAACAGGTCGACGATCTCGTCGGAGATCCGGTCACAGACCTTGTCCGGATGACCCTCGGACACGGACTCGCTGGTGAAGAGATAGGACGCGCGCATCAGTAACCCCTTGTTCCGCCGCTAGCCGGCGGGCGTTTGCGATGTTTACTTTTGATGATGTCAATCACGCCGACGCGAGATGACGTAGGATTCGTCGAGAAACCAGAGCCCATTGTACTTTCGCAGCACGTCCCTGGCGGCATCCAGAGTGCGGCCGTTTTGAGTCATTTCTGTCAACCGGTCGTCCTCAATCTGAGCGACATACACCGCCGCATTCCACGCTGCAAAGGCCGTCGAGGTTCCGATGGTGCCAGTGACCTCGTTGGGCAGCGCTTCCATATCATACCTGAAGATCGAACGGTTATCCGCATAAGCATTAAAATTTAAGTCGCGGCCCACCGACCCAAGTTCATATTTAACGGCACGAAGTAGCTCATGACGGCTGACCGAGAAAGGATTTTCTCCGGGCCAGATCGCCTGGATCATTTCCATGCCCGGATCCTGGCCGTGGGAGTGGATTCCGATCAGCCTGCCCCCCGGCCGAAGCGCCCGGGCCAGGGGCGCAATGATCCGCTTGGCCCGGAAATTGACCGAGGACAGCGCCCGGTAGGGCTGGGATGCGATGACGAGGTCGAAATTGGCCTCGGTCTGGCCCGGACGCGGAATGGTCGAATCCAGCAGGAACCTGTGGTCCTCGCGATAGAGCACGAGGACGACCGGCCGCTCGTAGAGGGGCATGGCCGTGCGTGGGCTGATCGCCGCGCGCCAGTTCTGCTCCAGAAACGGCCTCAGCTCCGCGATTTGCTGCTCGAACTCGCCCGATGAGCCGCCACGCAGCGGCACCTCATGCCAGACGGTGGCGGCCGCCGCCGCAGGCGATGCCGGCGTGAGCCAGGGCGCCTCCGCGTAGAACATGTTGGTGAAGACGAACACCGATGCGGGATGCTCGAAAATGCGATCCGGCACCTTCTCCAGCGTCAGGCGCAGGTCCTCGAGACTGAGCTCCTTGCCCGCGACATAGAACGGCATGTGTGGGAAGCGCTGGTGAGTTGCGCGCAGCACCCGCGCCAGCACCGTGCCGTCGCCGACGCCCGCGTCGAACAGGCGCAGCGCCGGCGGGCGCGGATGGATGGAGGCGAGCTCCAGCGCAACCCGGTCCGCGATCACCCGTTTTTCGCTGCAGGTGTGGACGAACAGCAGGTATTTCTGGCGGTTCTCGAAGAAGCGGAAATTGCCACGCGGATCGCGCTTTTCCGGCGGGACCTGAAGTCCTCGCGGCGGCGGCACGCCGCCAGCCATGGAGGCGGCCATATAGGCCTGGATCCGCTCCAAGGTGTCGATGGTGATGCGCTTTCCCTCGCGCAGGCGATGCACCAGCTTCCCATCGTTCACCGCGCGGCGGCCAAAGGTCGATTCCGCCATATCCGCCTTGCGGCAGAACTCGGTGATTTGGCTCAGGATTTCGTCGTTCTTCATATGTGGGAAAGCGGTGGGCAGAAAGAATGGGACACATATCCTAGCAAATTCTGCCCACTGGGGAAATAGCGGATCAAGACAATCCCACCGCCTTTGCCGACACGACCGCGCCGGGCCGGGCCGCGCGCGACGGCGAAGGCGCGAACTCGCCGCTCACGCGCGCCATGACGGCGCGCCGAGGCTGGAGGTTCGGCAGATGCTGACGTGGATGCGGCTGAGCGGTGTCGGCCACGAACCAGAAGCAGGCGCCGCGGCCGAACTCTTCGTTGCCGGGCGTGGTCTATCTGGCCGAGCGAGCGGGCTGGTCGACGTGAGGCGGCGACCGCACCCTATCATGCCGCCCCGGCGAAAGCCGGGACGACACCCAGGGCGCAGCGAGACTTTCGGTCGCCGGCGCGACGAACAGTGCAGAGCTCAGTTGCCCCAAACTTCTTTCGCGATCTCGACCGCGAGGCTGAGCTTGGCCCATTGCTCCTCCTCGGAGAGGATGTTGCCCTCTTCCGTCGAGGCAAAGCCGCATTGCGGGGAGAGCGCGAGCTGCTCCAGCGGCGCAAACTTGGCGGCTTCTTCCAGACGGCGCTTGATGTCGTCCTTCTTCTCGAGCTCGCCGAACTTCGAGGTGATGACGCCGACCACGACGACCTTGTTGCCCTTGGGCAGGAAGCGGAGCGGCTCGAAGCCGCCGGCGCGGTCGCTGTCGTATTCGAGGAAATAGCCGTCGTAATTGGTGCCGGCGAGCATGGTCTCGGCGACCGGCTCGTAGCCGCCCGAAGAGATCCAGGTCGAGCGGAAATTGCCGCGGCAGACATGCGTCGTCACCACCATGTCGGCGGGCTTCTCGGCCAGCGCGTAGTTGATGACGCGGGCATAGATCTGCTGGAGACCGTCCGGATTGTCGCCGCGCTCGCGCGCCTTCTGCAATTCGTCCTGCGAGCAGAGATAGGCCCAGACGGTGTCGTCGAACTGGAGATAGCGGCAACCGGCGTCGTAGAACGCCTTCACCGCCTTGCGATAGGTCTTGCCGAGATCCTCGTAGAAGGCGTCGAGATCGGGATAGACGTCCTTGGAGATCGACTTGCGGCCGCCGCGGAAGTGCAGCACCGCGGGCGACGGGATCGTCATCTTGGCGGTGACGTGGGCCTGGTCGGCGGACTTCTTCAGGAAACGGAAATGGTCGAGCATCGGGTGGTCGTCGGGGAAGTCGAGCTTGCCGATCACGCGCACCGCATCGTGACGGGTCTGCACGCCGGTGAACTGGATGCCGGCGTCGGGGTGGAACAGCTCGCAGCCGGTGAGCTTGGCGAGAAAGTCGAAATGCCACCAGGAGCGGCGGAATTCGCCGTCAGTCGCGAGCTTGAGCCCGAGCGAGGCCTGCTTGTGCACGACCTTCTCGATCTCCATGTCCTCGATCTTGCGCAGATCGTCGGCCGAGATCTCGCCCTTCTCGAGACGGCTGCGGGCTTCCTTGATCTTGGCCGGGCGCAGAAGACTGCCGACCTCGTCGGCGCGGAAGGGGGCTTTGGTTCGCTGCATGTCTTACTCCCTGGACATTTTCGTCTAGTGGGCCGCTGCCCCGGCGACGCCGAGATGGCGTTCCAGCACCGAGGGGTCGGTTTTCAGCGCGGCGCTCGGCGCGTCGTGGACGATCGTTCCGCGCTCCAATATCACGACACGGTCGGCCAGCCCCAGAATCTTTTGGGCATTCTGCTCGACGATGATCGAGCAGATGCCGCCTGCCCGCGTGATGCTGCCGATCGCCTTGAGCAGCTCCTCGACGATGATGGGGGCAAGGCCCTCGGTCGGCTCGTCCAGCAGCAGCACTTTCGGATTGAGGGTCAGCGCGCGGCCGATCGCCAGCATCTGCTGCTCGCCGCCGGATAGCTGGTTGCCGAAATTGCTCCGCCGCTCCTTCAGCCGCGGGAACATCTCGTAGACCTTCTCGACGGTCCAGGGGCCGGGCTGCGCCACCGCGGTCATGTTCTCTTCCACCGTGAGCGAGCGGAAGATGTTGCGCTCCTGCGGCACCCAGCCGATGCCGGCGCGCGCCCGCTGGTCGGGCCGGAGCAAGGTGACATCCGTGCCGGCGAGCGCAATCGAGCCCGAGAAACGGCGGGTGACGCCGACGATGGAGTTGATCAGCGTGGTCTTGCCGGTGCCGTTGCGGCCGAGCAGTGCCAGCACCTGCCCTTCGGCGAGGCGCAGCGACATGTTCGGCAGCACCACCGCCTCGCCATAACCGGCGCGAAGCGAGTCGATCGCGAGCAGGTCAGACATTGACCGCCTCCTCGCCGAGATAGACCGCCTTCACTTGCGGATCTCGCGCGACCTGTTCGGGCGGGCCTTCGGTGAGCAGCGCGCCCGAGACCAGCACCGAAATGCGGTCTGCGAAGGAGAAGACGAGGTCCATGTCGTGCTCGATCAAGAGCACGGTTACGTCACGCGGCAGCGCGCCGACGACGGCAAGAATGTCGTGGCGCTCGCTCTCGGGGACGCCGGCGGCGGGCTCGTCCAGCAGCAGGACGCGCGGCTTGGCGGCGATCGCGACCGCGATCTCGAGCAGGCGCTGCTTGCCGTAAGGGAGCGTCACGGTCTGTTCGTTCATGACGTCGAGCAGATGGAAGCGCGCGAGCAGATCGGCGATCTCGCCATTGACGTCGCTGCGCGTGCCCATTCGCCGCCACCAGTCGCCGCCATGACCGAGGCGCTCGGAGACGGCAAGTCCGATGGTCTCGAGCGGGGTGAGATCCGGATAGAGCTGGTTGATCTGGAAGGTCCGCGACAGGCCGCGCAGCACCCGCTTGTGCACGGGCAGATCGGTGATGTCCTGGCCTTCGAGCAGGATGCGGCCGGAGTTCGGCTTGAGCACGCCGGTGAGCTGGTTGATGACCGTGGTCTTGCCGGCGCCGTTCGGGCCGATCAGCGCATGGCGGGCGCCCTGCTCGACCTTCAAGGACAGGTCGCGGGTGACGCGCAGGCCGCCGAAGGTCTTTTCGAGATTCCGGGTTTCGAGCGCGATGGTCATGCCTCGCTCTCCGGCACGGCGACGACGGCCTTGCGCCCGGCAAACTGCTTGATGATCAGGTTGGGGACATACAGCACCCAGCGGTGCAGGCGCTGACGGCCGATCAGCACGATCAGCACCAGCACGAGGCCGATCCAGAACTGCCAATATTGCGGCGTGATGGTGGAGAACAATTCCTGGAGCATGCGGAACACCACCGCGCCGATCAGCCCGCCATAGAGATAGCCGGTGCCGCCGATGACCAGGACCAGCATCAGGTCCGCCGAGCGCTCGAAGGCGAACACGTCGAGCGAGGCGATCGCGGTGGTCTGGGTGAACAACGCGCCTGCGATGCCGGCATAGAAGGCCGCGAGCGTGTAGATCGCGATCAGGCGGCGGTTGACGGGAATGCCGATCGCGGCGGCGCGCAGCGGATTGTTCTTGATCGCGCGCAGCGACAGGCCGAACGGCGAATGCACCACGCGGCGGGCGAACAGGAACAACAGGAACAGCACGGTCAGCGAATAGAAGAAGCCAGTCTTGCCGAACATGTCGAACGGAATCTCGCCGAAGATCGGCTGCATCTCGATGCCCTGCAAGCCATCGGTGCCGCCGGTAATGTTGGAGAAGCGTTCGGCGAGTGCTTCCAGCAGCAGCGCGATGCCGAGCGTGACCATCAAACGCGTCAGGTCGACGCCGCGGATCACCAGGAAGCTGGTGGCAAAACCGAGCACCATCGCGGCAAGGCCGGCGACGATCATCGCCAGCACGGGTTCCTTGACGATGCCGTGCAGCGCGAGGAGACCTGCGGCATAGGCGCCGACGCCGAAGAACGCGGCATGGCCGAGCGAGACGATGCCGGCATAACCGAGGATGAGGTCGAGCGACATCGTGAACAGCGCCAGCCGCAGGATGTCGGTCATGATCAGATAGCGCGTGGGAAAGAGAAAGCCGCAGGCCAGTACGATCAGCCAGAAGGCGATCTCGCCATAGTGCCAGCGCGCCTGGCGCTGGGCGTGATAACCGACGTCGGAAGCAGCGCTCATCGGCGGACTCACCGCGCGGCCGTGCGGCCGAACAGGCCGTTCGGGCGCCAGATCAGGATCACGATCATCATGGTGTAGATCACGAAGGGTCCCATCTTCGGCACGTAATATTTCCCGGCGACATCGCCGATGCCGAGCAGGAGGGAAGCCAGGAACGGCCCGGTGATCGAGGAGGAGCCGCCGACGGTGACCACGATCAGGAAGTAGATCATGAACTTCAGCGGGAAGTACGGGTCGAGGCCGAGGATCTCGGCGCTCAGCGCGCCGCCGAGGCCGGCGAGACCGCACCCGAAGGCAAAGGTGAAGGCGAACACCTGCGGCACGTTGATGCCGAGGCCGCTGGCGGCGCGGGGATCATCGACCGCGGCGCGCAGGCGGCTGCCGAAGCGCGTCTTCGCCAGCACCATCTGCAGGCCGATGGTGAGCAGGCCGCAGATCACGATGATCATCAGCCGGTAGCGGCCGATGCCGACGCCGAACACGTCGAACTGACCCTGGAGCGCGGCCGGCAAATTGATGAAGACGCGCGAGGAGCCCTGGATGTAGTCGACGGCCGCGACCGACATGAAGGTCAGACCGATGGTGAACAGCACCTGGTCGAGATGGCTGCGCGCATAGAGATGTCGATAGAGCGTACGCTCGAGCGCGATGCCGATGGCCGCCGCTGAGACGAAGGCGAGCGGCAGGGCGGCGAAGAACGGCCAGCCCATCCGGTTGACCAGCACCATGCAGATATAGCCGCCGGCCATGGCAAAGGCGCCATGGGCGAGATTGACGAAGTTCATCAGGCCGAGCGTGACCGCGAGCCCGCAAGCGAGCACGAACAGCAGCATGCCGTAGGCAACGCCATCGAACAAATTGGTGAGGATCGCGGTCATCGGGAGCGGGTGAACCTTGGTAATCACTCGTCATTCCGGGGCAGCGCGGAGCGCTGAACCCGGAATCTCGTTTCAACAATTTCGAGATCCCCGATGCGCGCTAAGCGCGCTCGGGGATGACGCGCTTTCGCGCGTCACTTCTTGGTCTTGCCGAGATCCTTGACGGCCTCGAAGGTCGCGAACTCGACATTGTAGAGCTCACCGTCGACCTTCTCGACCTTGCGGATGTAGATGTTCTGCACGATGTCGCGGGTCTCGGGGTCGATCGAGATCGGGCCGCGCGGGCTTTCCCACTTCTGGCCCTTCATGGCTTCGATCAGCTTGTCGCCGTTGGTGTCGCCGCCCGTCTTCTTCAGCGCTTCGTAGATCAGGTGAATGCCGTCATAGCCGCCCACGGCCATGAAGCCCGGGCGGGTGCCGAACGCCTTCTTGTAAGCGGCGACGAAATCCTTGTTCATCTGCGAGGGATGCGCCGCGGAGTAGAGGTGCGCGGTGACGGTGCCGAGCACGGCGTCGCCCATGTTGTTGAGCAGGTCGTCGTCCGTGACGTCACCGGGTCCGATCACCTTGATGCCGGCCTTGTCGAGGCCGCGCTCCGCATACTGCTTCATGAAGTTGCCGCCCTGGCCAGCGGGCACGAACACGAAGATCGCGTCCGGCTTGGCGTCCTTCATGCGCTGGAGGAACGGCGCGAAGTCCGGATTGGCGAGCGGCGTCTTGACCTCTTCGACCACCTCGCCGCCACCGGCGGTGAAATGCTGCTTGAAGAAGTTCAGTGCGTCATTGCCCGGCGCGTAGTCCGAGGTCAGGGTCGCCACCTTCTTGATGCCGTTCTTGACCGCCCAGTCGCCGATGATGGTGGAGGACTGCGCCAGCGTGAAGCTGGTGCGCACGATGTAGGGCGAACGCTCGGTGATGATCGAGGTGCCGGCCGCCATGACGACTTCCGGGATCTTGGCCTGGGTCGCGAGCGGCGCGGCCGCAAGCGCGGCGGGCGTCACGCCGAAGCCGGCGATGAAATTGACCTTGTCGTTGACGATCAGCTCCTGTGCGGCCGTCTTGGTCTTGTCGGGGATCGCCGCGTCGTCCTTGAGGATGATCTCGACCTTCTTGCCGGCGACGGTATCGCCCTTCTGCTGCATGTAGAGCTTGATCGCGTTCTCGATCTGCTTGCCGGTCGAGGCCTGACCGCCGGTCATCGGCAGGATCAGCCCGATCTTGACGGCGTCCTGCGCCTTCGCAGGCGCGACGGCAACGAGGCCGGAGATGGCAGCCACCGCAGCCGCCCAAGGAAATTGTTTGCGTACGAACATCAGACGTCCCTCCCCTTCATTCCTGACTCTTGTGCCCTGAACCGCGTGCCCGGTCCTTGCCGCGCTTCAACTTGCGGACAAGCCATGCCGTGCGGCCACATGGCGTCCTCTGCAACCCCGTTGTCAATCGAACCTTGGGCGACCATTGGGCGCAAGCGCAGTCCTGGTCGACGGCAGCAAGGATACATTTGTACGATTGTACAAAGAAAATGGACTTGTCAACGAAAAAGCCTTCGCTGCTCGCATCAGGTGTTCGCGAATGCCTTGAAGGGCGACTCTGGCGACGCGCCACCGGGCTGTGAATGGAGCATTCCGCCTCTGACTTGCAGAATGCCGACATTCCCGAAGGCATTCGCCGCTGAAGCTGTGAGGTTATGCCCGAAGGTTTCCCGCTGATGAATACGTTATGTATACCATATCAGCTGATGCAACCCTCTCAAGCACGAAAAAGTCTTACTACCGTACCTTTATGTATACAGAGGAATCCGTCTTCGAATAAGCCAATTTTACTTGTTGTGGACTACAGTCCACCGCCGCGCCATTCGGCGTCCCGTCACCCGCGCCCGACAGGGCACGACATAAAGATACTCATGCGCTTCCGTTCGTCGTCGATCGCTGCCGTCTTCGTTCTGCTGGCTTCGAGCCTTGCCGGCTGCGGCACCGTCAACGAAAGACTCTCATCCGGCGTGGGCGATTACGTCCCGCAATGGGCGGGCGGCCTGCCGGCCGATGCCCCGCCACGCCCGGGCACGCCGCAATACGACGCCTACATGAAGGAGCGCGAACGCAAGCGGCTGATGCCGGCGGCGGACCGCGAAAAAGAAGAGCAGGCGCAGAAGGGCGCGACGGGGTCTTCGTCGGCGGGCGCGGTGCGATAAGAGGCTAATGGCGAATAGGTAGCGAATAAGGAAACTACCTTTATCTATTCGCTACTCACCACTCACTAATCCACGAACACCACGGTCTTGCGGCCGTTGAGAATGACGCGGTCGTCGAGATGGTAGCGGATCGCGCGAGCGAGCACGCGGCGCTCGATGTCGCGGCCCTTGCGGACCAGATCTTCCGGCGTGTCGCGATGGCTGATGCGCTCGACGTCCTGGTCGATGATCGGGCCCTCGTCGAGGTCGCGAGTGACGTAATGCGCGGTGGCGCCGATCAGCTTGACGCCGCGCTCATGGGCCTGGTGATAGGGTTTTGCGCCCTTGAAGCCCGGCAGGAACGAGTGGTGGATGTTGATGCAGCGGCCCGACAGTTTCGCCGAGAGATCATCGGACAGGATCTGCATGTAGCGCGCGAGCACCACGAGATCGGTCTTGGTGTTGCCGACGAGGTCCATAATCTGGTCCTCCTGCTCCCGCTTGCTCTCCTTCGTCACAGGCAGGTGGTGGAACGGGATGCCGCCGAAATCGAGCCCGGAATAGACCTCGCGCGGATGGTTGGAGACGATCGCGGTCGGGATCATCGGCAATTCGCCGGTGCGCCAGCGATAGAGGATGTCGACCAGGCAGTGGTCGGACTTCGACACCAGCAGCATCACCTTGCGATGCGCAGCGCGGTCGCGCATCTGCCATTCCATTCCGAAACGCTCGGCGATCGCCGCAAAGCCTGTCTGGAGCGCCGACAGTTCCACGGCGAGATCGGCCGCGGTGAACACCACCCGCATGAAGAACTTCTTGGTCTCGACGTCGTCGAACTGCTGGGCGTCGAGAATGTTCTGTCCGTTATGGGCGAGGAATGTCGACACCGCCGAGACGATGCCAGGGCGATCCGGACAGGACAGGGTCAGGACATATTGGTGATCGGGCATGTTGATGAACAGGCTTGGCTCTTGATGAAGGATTGGGCAGAGGCTGCGAAGTCCAGCGATTTGCGCCCTGCTCTATCACCGACCCCGCCCTTGCGCCAATCCCGCACGCGGAGTCAGGATGAATCGACGATTGCGAATTTGACCGGAGCGCACCCATGGCCGACCGCTTGAACGGCACCCGCATCCTGATCCTGGAAACACGCGAGGAGGCGCAGTTTTCCAAGCTTCTGGCCGAGCAAGGCGCCGAAGTCGTGCAGTGCCCGATGTTCACCATCCAGGATGCGCCGGACCCGGCCTCGGTCGAGGCCTGGATCCGCCGCGCCGTCGACAAGCCGTTCGACGATCTCGTGCTGATGACCGGCGAAGGCCTGCGGCGGATCATGAAGCTCGCCGTCGCGCGTAGGCTCGATCAGGCTCTGGTGGCAGCGCTCGCGAAATCGCGAAAATTCACCCGCGGTCCGAAGCCCGGCAAGGCACTGCGCGAAATCGGCCTCGAGGCGCAGCAGACCACGGAAAAGCCGACCACCGATGGCGTGATCGAGATGCTTGGCAGGCTCGACCTGAAGGGCCGGCGTCTTGGCCTCCAGCTCTATCCGGACAAGGACCACAGTGCGCTGACCGGCGCGCTTGCCGCGCAAGGCGCCGAGGTCGATAGCGTGCTGCCTTATGCCTACGACTCCAAGGCGGCGGATGCCAACATCGTCGCCGCGATCGAGGACATGGCCGAGGGCCGGATCGATTCCGTCGCGCTGACCAATCTCGGCCAGGTCCGCCGCCTGGTTGAGGCCGCGAAGGCGCATGGCAGCGAGGCGCGCCTCCGCGCCGGCCTGGAGCGGACGCTGATCGCCTCGGTCGGTCCGGCCGTCTCCGGCGAGCTCGCCGCGCATGGCCTGCGGACGGACGTCTCTCCGCCGGAGGACGCCTATTTCATGCGCCCGCTGATCTCGGCGATGGCCGCAGCGTTGGCGGAGCGGAAGCCGGCGACGCACTGATCCGAGAGGGCGCTACATCGCGGCATTGCCCGCGAGCCGACCCGCGCGTCTGCGCAAACCGGTGACGCGCTTGCGGCGGGCCGGCGCGCCGAACCCGCCGTGCATGGCGGCATGCGGCAGCTTTGATTGACACAGGCATCGCCGGCGCTACGTTCTCGCGCAGAAGAAGAAACAAGAAGGAATCGCCGTGACACGCGTCAACGCGACGTGAGTGAAGTCGCGCGGTCTTCGGCGCTCGCGCCATTCCGCATCCGCAACTATCGCTTCCAGTGGCCATCCGACCTGCTCACCTCCTGGGCGTTCGAGGTCGAGACGCTGGTGCTCGGCTGGTACATCCTGGTCGAGACCGGCTCGGTGCTGCTGCTCACCGTGCTTGCTTCGCTCCAATTCGTCGGGACACTGGTTGCGCCGGTCTTCGGCATGATCGGCGATCGCATGGGTCATCGCGACCTCCTGGTCGCGATGCGTCTTGCATATACGGTGCTGTCGTCCACCATCATGGTCCTGGCGCTGACCGGTCATTTGTCGCCGCTGAGCGTCATGATCATCGTCGCGATCATGGGCCTGATTCGTCCCTCCGATCTCGGCGTCCGGGGCGCGCTGCTGGCCGAGATCATGCCATCCGAGCAACTGGTCGGGGCCATCAGCGTGGCGCGCACTACCCAGGACAGCGCCCGCATCGCCGGAGCATTGACGGGCGCCGGGCTGTTCGCCGTCCTCGGCATCGGCCTTGTCTATGTGGCGATCGCCTGCCTCTATTTCACTGCCGCGCTCCTCATGCTCTGCCTGACCAGGCCGAAGAGAACCGTCACCACGAGCGATCTTCCCGCGAACAGCCACGCCATTTCCCGGCTGTTCGGCGACCTCAAGGAGGGGGTCGTCTACGCCTGGAACGGCCCGGGAATGCGCGCGGCGCTCTGCGTCGCCTTTCTGGCCAATCTCACCGCGTTTCCTTTCACCGGCGGATTGCTGCCCTACATCGCGCGCGAGATCTTTCAGACCGACCAGACCGGCCTCGGCTATCTCTCGGCGAGCTTCGCCGTCGGCTCGCTGATCGGCTCCATCACGCTCAGCGTCGTCGGCGGACTTCGCATTGCCCGGCTGCTGATCGGCGCGACGCTGGCCTGGTACGCCATGCTGCTGGTCTTCGTCGAGGTCAGGACCATGCCGGTGGCGATGGCCTGCCTCGTCCTCGCCGGCATCGCGCAGAGCATGTCGATGATTTCGGCCGCCGTGATCCTGATGCGGACGGCGAGTGCCCATCTGCGCGGCCGCGTCATGGGCGTGCGCATGATGGTGATCTATGGCCTGCCGCTCGGCTTGCTCGCCGCGGGCAGCCTGATCGACATCATCGGCTATTCCGCCACGGGCTCGCTCTATGCCGCCTCGGGGATCGTCGCGATGCTGGCGATCGCAATCCGCTGGCGCGCCGACCTCTGGCCGGAGCACGCCCCGGCCAATGCGCGCTAGAGCCACGTTCCGATGAATTGGAACGGCTCTCTAGATCTTCGTCTTGACGCGTTTTCTTGACGCGAACCGTATCCACTTCGCTCGAAAACGCTCTAA
Source organism: Bradyrhizobium sp. 1(2017) (assembly GCF_011602485.2). Classification (NCBI taxonomy): domain Bacteria; kingdom Pseudomonadati; phylum Pseudomonadota; class Alphaproteobacteria; order Hyphomicrobiales; family Nitrobacteraceae; genus Bradyrhizobium; species Bradyrhizobium sp. 1(2017). The sequence goes on from NZ_CP050022.2 coordinate 5,561,681, forward strand.
TCCCCGTAACCGCGCAACCGCTCGATATCGAGGATGGTGACGCCGCCATATTCGAGCCGCAGCAGTCCCTCTTTCTCCAGCCGGTTCAGCGCGCGGTTGGCGTTCTGGCGGGACATGCCGGAGAGCGCGCCGATCTCCTCCTGGGTGATCTCCAGATGGGCGGTCGATTCGGGATAGAGGATCGGGTTGAACAGCGAGGCGATGCTGCGCGCGAGGCGCGCGGTGGCATCCAGCGTGCGGTTGACCTCGAGCATGCCGATGAATTGGCCGAGCCGCTCGTTGAGCTGGCGCACCAGAAAGCGGTTGAAGCCGACGCTGTTCTCGAACAGCCACATGAAGGCGCTGCGTTCCATCAGCGCGACCCGGCTGTCGCGCAGCGCGACCACGTCATAGCGCCGCGGCTCGTTCTTGAGCACGCTGCCTTCGCCGAACCAGGCGCCTGCCGTCAGCCCGGCCAGACTCGTCTCCTTGCCGTCGCGCGACACCCCGCCCATCCGGGCGAGTCCGCCCACCATGCCGGCCCAATAGTCGAAGGTATCGCCGCGCATGAAGACGGTCTCGCCGGTGCCGTAGGACCGTTCGGTGATTCCACCGCGTGCGACCTCGATCTCCGCTTGCGTGAGCTCCCGCGACCAGGCGGCGATGCGCTTCAGTTGATCCTCTGAAATCATGATCTCGAAGCCAGCCGCACCGTTTCGTCACTCCACCCTTCTGTTGCACCGCAACACGATCGCCGCGGCGGCCATCCGACGAAAGATGAACGCCGTGCCCGCCCGAAAAACTTTGTCACCGAATTGTCAGGCCGAAGACATTTCAAAATAGCGCTTTCCCGTATTGAGAGCCACCTTGGGCGATGCGGCTTTTGATCCCTGACGGGAACGAAGGCGGCGCGGGTCCGGTCGAGACCAATGGCTGCATGGCCTGACGGGGACGACCGTACTAGGATTGCCCGAAAACAACGGATGAAGAGCGCCGATGAATGCGCCATCACCGGGAGGGATTTGTTTGGTGGCTACCAGTCTCGAAGTGCGCGGCGTGTCCTTGCGATTCGGTGGCGTCCGTGCGCTGACCGATGTCGGCTTCGCCATCAAGGAAGGCGAGCTGTTCTCGATCATCGGCCCCAACGGCGCCGGCAAGACCTCGATCGTGAACTGTATTTCCGGTCGCTACAAACCGACCGAGGGCCAGCTGTTCTACCAGGGCCGCGACATCACCGGCTTGACGCCGAATGCCCGGGCCTCGCTCGGCATCGGCCGCACCTTCCAGAACCTGGCGCTGTTCCACCACATGAGCGTGCTCGACAACATCATGGTCGGCCGCCATCACCTCCTGAAGAACAATTTCCTCACGGGCTCGCTGTACTGGCTCACCGGCGCACGCAAGGAGGAACTCGAGCACCGCCGCAAGGTCGAGGAGATCATCGATTTCCTCGATCTGCAGTCGGTGCGAAAGGCCACCGCCGGCACCCTCTCCTACGGCCTGCGAAAGCGCGTGGAGCTCGCCCGCGCCATGGCGCTGGAGCCGCGCCTCATCCTCCTCGACGAGCCGATGGCCGGCATGAATTTCGAAGAGAAGGAGGACATGGCCCGCTACATCGTCGATCTCAACGAGGAGTTCGGGATGACGGTCGTGATGATCGAGCACGACATGGGCGTGGTGATGGACATCTCCCATCGTGTCATGGTGCTGGATTTCGGCAAGAAGATCGCGGAGGGCGATCCCGCCGCCGTCCTCGCCGATCCCCACGTCAGGCGCGCCTATCTCGGCGAGGAGGACGAGGTGCTGGTCGATCCGGATGACGCCTCGCCCGCGCAGGAGAGCGCGGCATGATGGATTATGCGGGACGCGTCGCGCAGGCCGACACCTATCCCAAGATGCTCCGGCTCAACGCCAGGGAGCATGGCGGCGAGATCGCGCTGCGCGAGAAGGATCTCGGGCTTTGGCGCCTGTTCACCTGGAACGATTACCAGACTCGGGTGCGCGATTTCGCACTCGGTCTCCTCGAGCTCGGCCTTGGCCGCGGCGATGTCATCGGCATCATCGGCGACAACCGGCCGGACTGGGTCGCGGCGGAAATCGCGACGCATGCGATCGGCGGCCTCAGCCTCGGCCTCTATCGCGACGTGCTGAATGAGGAAGCCTCTTATCTGCTGACCTATGGCGAGGCACGGCTCGTCTTCGCCGAGGACGAAGAGCAGGTCGACAAGCTGCTCGCGCTCGCCGAGCGCGTGCCGAAGCTGAAGCACATCATCTATTCCGATCCGCGTGGAATGCGGAAATATGACGATCCCAGGCTGATGTCGGCGGAAAAGTTCGCCGACCTCGGCCGCGCGCGGGCCGCTCGCGAGCCGGAGCTTTACGATCGCCTGGTGGACGCGACCAAGGGCGAGGATGTCGCCATCCTCTGCACGACGTCGGGCACGACTTCGCATCCCAAGCTCGCGATGCTCGCGGCCGGCCGCGTGCTCGGCCATTGCGCGACTTACCTGGCCTTCGATCCGAAGGGACCCGACGACGAATACGTCTCGGTGCTGCCGCTGCCCTGGATCATGGAACAGGTCTACGTGCTCGGCAAAGGCCTGTTGTGCCGGATGAAGGTCAATTTCGTCGAAGAGCCGGATACGATGATGAACGATCTGCGCGAGATCGCGCCGACCTTCGTGCTGTTCGCGCCGCGCGTCTGGGAATCGATCGCCGCAGACGTCCGCGCCAAGGTGATGGACGCCACGCCCTTGAAGCAGCGGATGTTCGACGTCGGCACGAAGTCGGGTCTAACCGCGCTCGCGCAGGGAAAGCGCTCCGGTCTTGCCGACGCGATCCTGTTCCGCGCGCTGCGCGACCGCCTCGGTTTCACCCGCCTGCGTTCGGCCGCGACCGGCGGCGCGGCGCTCGGCCCTGAAACCTTCAAGTTCTTCCAGGCGATGGGCGTGCCGCTGCGGACGCTTTACGGCCAGACCGAGCTGTTAGGTGCCTACACCTTGCACCCCGAGGGCAAGGTCGACCCTGATACGACCGGCGTGCCGATGGCCGACAGCGTCGAGATCCGGATCGACAATGCCGACGTCCACGGCGTCGGCGAAATCGTCGTGCGGCATCCCAACATGTTCCTCGGCTATTACAAGAACCCCGAGGCAAGCGTCGCCGACATCAAGGACGGCTGGATGTTGTCGGGCGATGCCGGCTACTTCAACGAGAATAGGCAGCTCGTCGTCATCGACCGCATCAAGGATCTCGCCGAGACCTCGCGCGGCGAGCGCTTCTCGCCGCAATTCATCGAGAACAAGCTGAAATTCTCGCCCTACATCGCCGAGGCCGTGGTCCTGGGCGCCGGCCGCGACGCGCTCGCCGCCATGATCTGCATCCGCTACTCCATCATCTCGAAATGGGCGGAGAAGAACCGCCTTTCCTTCACTACCTACAGCGATCTCGCCTCGCGGCCCGAGGTCTATACGCTGCTCCAGAAGGAAGTCGAGACCGTCAACGCCACGCTGCCGCCGGCCCAGCGCATCTCGCGTTTCCTGCTGCTTTACAAGGAGCTCGACGCCGACGACGGCGAGCTCACCCGCACCCGTAAAGTGCGCCGCGGCGTCATCAACGAGAAGTACGCAGGGATCATCGATGCGATCTATCGCGGCGATGCCGACATCCCCGTCGACACCGTGATCCGCTTCCAGGACGGCACCACGCAACGTGTGCGCACCACGCTACGCGTCGTGGATCTCGGCGGGCACGGGCATATGGCGGAGGCGGCGGAGTGACACAGACGATCGTCATGCGCGGGCTTGACCCGCGCATCCATCCTCTTCCGAACAAGCTTCTTTCCACATCGATGGATTGCCGGGTCAAGCCCGGCAATGACGAGCTGGATCAACGGTCATGAACACCGCCTTCCTCTTCCAGCTCCTGGTCAACGGCCTCGTGGTCGGCACGCTCTATGGCGTGGTCGCGATGTCGTTCGTGCTGATCTACAAGGCGACGCAGGTCGTCAATTTCGCGCAAGGCGAATTGCTGCTGGTCGGCGCCTGGGTGTGCTGGGCTCTGCTGGCGAAATACCAGGTACCGTTCTGGATCGGCATGCCAATCACGCTGGTGTTCATGTTCGTGTTCGGCATCGCGGTCCAGGTCCTGATCCTGCGGCCGATGATCGGCGAACCGATCATCTCGGTGATCATGGTGACGATCGGTCTCTCTACCGTGCTCCAGGCGACGCTGAAATGGATGTTCGGCGTCAATCCGCAGCCGTTCCCACGCGTGTTCGAGAGCCAGTCGGTCGGCCTGTTCGGCCTCCAGATCCAGACCGTCTACGTCATGAGCCTCGTGGTGTCGGTCGCGATGATGATCGGCATGGCCTGGTTCTTCCGCGCCTCCAAATATGGCCTCGCGATGCGCGCCACGGCATTCAACCAGCAAGTTGCGCAATCGCTCGGCATTTCCGTCAAGAGCGTGTTCGCGATGGCCTGGGCGATCTCGGCAACCGTCTCGGCCGTGGCCGGCGTCGTGGTCGCGGTCGTGAACGGCGTGTCCTCGGGCCTTGCCGCCTACGGCATCAAGGTGTTTCCGGCGGCAATTCTCGGCGGGCTCGACTCCGTCGGCGGCGCCGTGCTCGGCGGCATCATCATCGGGCTGCTCGAGAACGTCGCGCAATATGTCGACAGCGAGTACCTGCACTGGGGCAATCTCTACGAGATCGCGCCGTTCTACGTCCTCATCATCGTGCTGATGATCAAGCCCTACGGCCTGTTCGGCACCCACGACATCGAGCGGATCTGACCCATGGCCGGCCCTGCCCTCATCCCCGCTGGTGATTTCCGCACCTCCTATGCCGCGGACACCACGATCTTCCCGACCACGACCAGCCGCAATTTTGCGATCGCAGGCGTGCTGCTGTTGTGCCTGGCACCCCAATTCTTCAGCGGCTACTGGCTGAGCATCCTGATCCAGATCGGCATCTTCTCGATCGCCGCGCTCGGCCTGAACATCCTGGTCGGCTTCACCGGCCAGATCTCGATCGGGCACGCCGCATTCTTCCTGCTCGGCGCCTTCACGTCGGCCTATATCTCGAACAAGGCCCCGATCCCGGTGTTCTTCGCGATCCCTCTCGCCGGCCTCGTCACGGCATTCGTCGGTCTGATCTTCGGCATTCCGGCGGCGCGGTTGAAGGGCCTCTACCTCGTCATCGCGACGCTGGCCGCGCAATATATCCTGCTCGACTTCTTCTCTCGGGCCGAATGGTTTTCGGGCGGATCGGTGCCGGCAAGCGCGGAGCCGTTCTCGATCTTCGGCTACACCCTGCGCGGCGACAAGCAATACTTCTACGTCGTGCTGGCCTATGTGCTGGCGAGCTACATCCTGGTCACCAATCTGATGCGCACGCGCGACGGCCGCGCGCTGGTGGCGATCCGCGATCATTATCTGTCAGCGGAGATCATGGGCATCAATCTCACCAAATACCGCACGCTGTCGTTCGGCCTCGCCGCCTTCTTCGCCGGCATCGCAGGCGCGCTCTATGCGCATTACCAGCTCGTGGTCTCGCAGGAAGGTTTCGGCATCGAGCGCTCCATCCTGTTCCTGGCCATGATCATCATCGGCGGCACCGGCTCGATCATGGGCACGCTGATGGGCACCGCGTTCGTCGTGCTGCTGCCCGAGGCGATGGAGTTCGTCAGCCACTATCTCAAAGGCGGCGCGATCGACAAGGCGCTCTCGCTCAACAACAACATCACCTTTCTGCGCGAGATCGCGATCGGGGTGATCATCATCGCATTCCTGATGTTCGAGCCTGATGGCCTTGCGCATCGCTGGCGACAGATCAAAGCCTATTGGAAACTCTACCCGTTCTCGCATTGAGCACGGCAACTTCACTTAAACAATAACAGGAGGAACCGACCATGACGATGAAGTCCCATTTGAGCACCGCATCGCTCGCGCTCGCGATCGCCGCATTCTCGGCCGGCGCGCAGGCGCAGATCGCGATCGGACATCTCGCCGATTATTCCGGCGGCACCTCCGACGTCGGCACGCCCTATGGGCAGGCTGTCGCCGATACCTTCGCCTGGGTCAACAAGAACGGCGGCGTCGGCGGCAAGCAGCTCAACGTCGACACCAACGATTACGGCTACCAGGTGCCGCGGGCCATCGCGCTCTACAAGAAGTGGTCGGCGCCGGACGGCAAGGTCGCCGCGATCATGGGATGGGGCACCGCGGACACCGAGGCGCTGACCGGCTTCCTCGCCCAGGACAAGATCCCCGACATGTCCGGCTCCTATGCCGCCGCCCTCACCGATCCTGAAGGCATCAGCGGCAAGGCCAAGCCTGCGCCTTACAATTTCTTCTACGGCCCGAGCTATTCCGATGCGCTGCGCGCGATGCTGATGTGGGCGGCCGAGGACTGGAAGGCCAAGGGCAAGTCCGGCAAGCCGAAATTCGTGCACATGGGCGCCAATCATCCCTATCCGAACGCGCCGAAGGCCGCCGGCGAAGCCATGGCGCAGGAGCTCGGCTTCGAAGTGCTGCCGCCGCTGGTGTTCGCGCTCGCACCGGGTGACTACAGCGCGCAGTGCCTCAGCCTGAAGTCGTCCGGCGCCAATTACGCCTATCTCGGCAACACCGCAGCTTCCAACATCTCGGTGATGAAGGCCTGCAAGACCGCCGGCGTCGAGATCCAGTTCCTCGGCAATGTCTGGGGCATGGACGAGAACGCCGCCAAGACGGCCGGTGATGCCGCAAATGGCGTGATCTTCCCGCTCCGCACCGCAGTGAGCTGGGGCGGTGATGCACCCGGCATGAAGACCGTGATGGAGATCTCGAAGATGTCCGACCCCACCGGCAAGGTCTATCGTCCGGTGCACTACATCGCCGCCGTCTGTTCGTCGCTGTACATGAAGGAGGCGATCGACTGGGCCGCCAAGAACGGCGGCGCCACTGGCGACAACGTCGCCAAGGGCTTCCACCAGAAGAAGGACTGGGTTCCGGCCGGGATGGAAGGCGTCTGCAATGCCTCGACCTGGACCGAGAAGGACCACCGCGGCACGCTGAAGGTCGATCTCTATCGCACCAAGGTCTCGGGCCCTACCGACGGCGACCTCAACGACCTCATGGCCAAGGGGACCATCAAGCTCGAGAAGGTCAAGACCGTCGAGTTGCCGCGCAAGCCTGAACTGCTCGGCTGGTGACTTGATCTCGGACGTCATGGCCGGGGCAGAAGCGCGTCTTCGCACAGATGTCCCGGCCGTCCACGCCTGACCCCTCGGCACGAAGTACGTGGATGCCCGGGACAAGCCCGGGCATGACGAGCGTAGCAAATTGGCACACAGAATGACCGACACCTTCGAAGCAACCCACGCCAAGCCGGCCGTCGTCCCCGCACCGCCCCTCCTCAACGTGCGCAACATCGAGGTCGTGTATGACGACGTCATCTTGGTGCTGCGCGGCCTCAGTCTCGACGTGCCCAAGGGCGCGATCGTGGCGCTGCTCGGGGCCAACGGGGCCGGCAAGTCGACGACCCTGAAGGCAATCTCGGGGCTGCTCAAGACGGAGGACGGCGAGGTCACGCGTGGCGAGATCCTGTTCGAGGGCGACCGCATCAACGGCATCGATCCCGACAAGATCGTGCGCCGCGGCATCTTTCAGGTGATGGAAGGCCGACGCATCGTCGCCGACATGACCTCGCTGGAGAATTTGAGGCTGGGCGCCTTCACCCGCCGGGACCGCGAGGTCGACGCCGATCTCGACATGGTCTTCAACTACTTCCCGCGCCTGAAGGAGCGCACCGGTCTTGCCGGTTATCTCTCGGGAGGCGAGCAGCAGATGCTTGCGATCGGCCGCGCGCTGATGGCGCGCCCGAAAATGATCCTGATGGACGAGCCGTCCATGGGTCTGTCGCCGCTGCTGGTGAAGGAGGTGTTCTCGATCATCCAGAAGATCAACCGCGACCTCGGCGTGACCATTCTGCTGGTCGAGCAGAACGCGCGCGCAGCGCTCTCGGTGGCGAGCCACGGCTACATCATGGAGCAAGGCAAGGTCGTGCTCGACGGCACTGCCGACGAGCTGCGCGACAACGAGGACGTCAAGGAATTTTATCTCGGCGGCGCCGGCGACCAGCGCAAGAGCTTCAAGAACCTCAAGAGCTTCAAGCGGCGCAAGCGCTGGCTGTGATCCCCAACGAGCCTAACCCAGCACCTGCTCCGCTTCCGTGACAGCGCAGAGAACATGATAGAACGACGACGCAGGAATGGTGTCGATCAGCGATTTGCCGTCGCGATCGAACTGATCGTACCAGCCGCCCCTCACGGGATGGCTGAGATAGTGCCGTTCCAGCCGCACCAGCGCCGCACGCGCTTCAGCCGCAGCGCCGGCCTCGCCGGACTCGGCCTGCGCGATCCACGCCTTCGCGATCTCGGTCTGCGGCCACAGCCGACGCGTGCTGCGGCGGATGTTGCCGGCGTCATCGCCCTCGTCGATCAGGCAGCCCGTCGCCGCATCCCGATAGCGCAACGAGGTCGCCAGCAGTTCGGCGCGCCGCTGTCCGGTCGGGCATCCCGTGATGCGTTCAAAGCCTTTCAGGAGCCAGACCCATTCCGCCTGATGACCGGGTTCGACGCTAACCGGCTCGATCTTCGACCAGTCCTCCTCGAAATACTCGCTGAGTACGCACTTCCGCTTGTCATAGAGGTTGGCGAGGAACAGCGCGAAGAACTCGCCGGCACGGTTCTGGAACGACAGATCGTGGGTCGCCTCGAAGCAGGCGATCATCGCCTCGAACAGATGCATGTGCGGGTTCTGCCGGCGCGGCAGCGAGACCGGAAGACCCTCATGGACGCCGCCATGCGGCGAACGCAGATGGCCATCGAGGAAGGCGAGCAGCGCATCGATCTCGGAGCGGACCTGGGCGTCCTGGTCCAGCGCATAGACGCTCGCGAGCGCGAACAGGATGAAGGCGTGGTCGTAGGCGTCGCGCCGGGCATCCAGCACCGCCCCCTCCGGCGTCAGCCGGTGCACGTAGCCGGGGCGGCCGTCCGGCGCCTTCGCTCTCGCCAGCAGATGCTCCAGCCCCTTGAGCGCGATGGCACGGCCCTCGGGGTACCAGCCCATCTGCGCAGCCTTGGCGTAGCACCAGATCTGGCGCGCCTGCACGAACACGCGCCGGGGCGCGGCTGGGTCTGCCGCGCCGTCGCGATGCAGCCTGTCGATGAAACCGCCCGCGGCATCGTCCCAGCCGACCGTCGACCACAGCGGCAGCGCCTCGTCGATCATGCGACCCTTCAGGCGCGCAACGACATCCGCCGCCTCGTCCGCCGCAATGCTTCCCTCGTCCGCCATCGCGTCCCCTTCCAGCCTTGCCAATGGCCGTCTGATACCGATGCCGGCGGCGGCGTGCAACGGACCATGCCAACCCGGAAAGACCAGCCATGACCGCCCATTACGACGCCCTCGAGACGCGGGACCACGGCGCGCGCGAGGCCGAGCTGTTTTCACGCCTCCCGGAGGTGCTGCGCGGCGCCATGGCCGCTCCAGCCTATGCCGAGCGGCTCTGGGGCCTCGACCCCGCCTCGGTGCGGTCCAGAGAGGCGCTGGCGGGCCTGCCGGTGCTGCGCAAGTCGGAATTGCCGGCGCTGCACAAGGCCTCCATGCCCTTCGGCGGCTTCGTGGCGGCCGCGCCGGGATCGTTCGCCCGCCTCTTTACCTCACCTGGTCCCATTTTCGAGCCGGAGGGGCGTCAAGCCGATCCCTGGCGGGGCGCACGGGCGCTGTTCGCAGCCGGGTTCCGGCCCGACGACATCGTGCTCAACACCTTCAGCTATCACCTGACCCCCGGCGGCTTCATCTTCGATGCCTCGGCACGCGCCCTCGGTTGCGCCGTGATCCCCGCGGGCCCCGGCAATACCGAACAGCAATTCGAGCTGATCGAGGCTTACCGGCCGGTCGGCTACAGCGGCACGCCGGATTTCCTGAAGATCCTGCTCGATGCTGCCGCCAGCTCGGGGCGCGAGGTCTCCTCGATCAAGCGCGCGCTGGTCTCGGGCGCGGCATTCCCGCCCTCCCTTCAGAGCGAGATCAAGGCGCGCGGCATCGACGCCTACCAAGCCTTCGGCACCGCCGATCTCGGCCTCATCGCCTTCGAGACCGAGGCCCGCGAGGGCATGGTCGTCAACGAGGACCTGATCCTGGAGATCGTCAAGCCCGGCACCGGCGATCCCGTGGCACCGGGCGACGTCGGTGAGATCGTCGTCACCTCGCTCGACCCGCACCATCCCTGGATCCGGCTCGCGCTCGGCGACCTCACCGCGGCCCTGCCCGGCACGAGCCCGTGCGGACGCACCAACACACGCATCAAGGGCTGGATGGGCCGCGCCGACCAGACCACCAAGGTCAAGGGCATGTTCGTCCGGCCCGAGCAGGTCGCCGAGATCGGCAAGCGCCATCCCGCGCTCGGCAGGTTGCGCCTCGTCGTCACGCGCGAGGGCGAGAGCGACGCAATGACGTTGAGAGCGGAAACGACGGCGGGAAGCGAGGCGTTGCGCGAAGAGATCGCCGGCACCTTGCGGGCCGTGACGAAGCTCGGCGGCACCGTCGAGCTGGTCCGCCCCGGCGTGCTGCCAAACGACGGCAAGGTGATCGCGGACGAGCGGTAGCGCCATGCTTGGCCAAGTCATGACAAGCCATCAGCGAGACCATGAGCAATAGCGGTGAACTTTTTTTGCGCCATACCGTGACAACATCAACGGCTCCTGCGTTTTTGGATCGCGCCCCGCTCTCAATCGCACTTGGCTGTCAGCAAATTCGACGCCATGTACGGCGCGCCCGACGCGTCAGGCTCGCGACGATGCCAACTAGTTGCCTCCGTCCTCCCAACTAGTTGCCTCCGCCCTCCCGACCAATCCGAAGACTGGTTAACATCGAAGAACGGCGGCTCGCGAAGAACCAGCGTTGAGCTGTGCGCCGTCCTCTTTGGCATCGCACACGACGACGAAGGACTTGCGCGCTCCACCGCTGGATGACGGAGGAACTCGCCGGGTCTGTGCACATGTCGATGTATTCGGGTACTGGCCCATCCGCCTTAGACGGTGGTGGTGGCAAATGGGACGGGATCAGGTCACTGCGACCCGGTCAGTCAGGACGCCTACCTTAGCCTCACTCTTGGGTGCAGTTGTTTGGCTCCATCTTTCTGTAATTGCGAGGAGAAATTGGGTTCGTTCTGCATAGATTGATAGCTCCGCAATCTTTGATTGCAGATATTGTATTATTCATCTCCACGCCAGCCTATTGAGGGCGGCGCGGCTTCAGCTTTCAATTGGAGTAATCGGATGACGCGATTGCGTCTGCTGATCGCACGAGCTTCGTAACGCTCAATTTTTGAGAGCTCCGGCAGGGCCCGCTCGACCGCCTCGGCCATGCGGTCTTGTTCGTCAAGCGGGAGAGTTTGGGATGGATCGTCTGGCGTGAGAGTCGGGGGCGCGGCGCAACCCACCGCCAATTCGCGCTGAATCACCCCTGTTTTGATTCGGCGGATACGAGCGAGATCGAATGTGGTGATTGCAGCCTCGCGGGCAAGCTCAAGCGCAAGACGCTCTGTGCTTGAGCCTGCGATTAGCTGCGCGAGCCTCTCAATGAGTTTGGCCTGCGATGCACTTACTTGGAATGGTGCCGACAAGCCATGGCGCAGGGCGTTCTTGCCGGCGCGTTTCTTACCGGCGGTCGAGCGTGGACCGGTGCTTTGGCGCGCGTTCCGCCGATTGGCTTCGATTTGGCTTCGACTCGCCATGATCACCGCCCTTGCTGACGCGCATCGAGTTGCGCTAGCGCAGGTTGAGCCGTCACGCGTTCCACCGCCGTCTGGACTCGAATAGCGAAGGCCGCACGATAATCCGTTATCGCAGCAAATGAGCGGAGCAGACGTGACTGCTGCGCCGAAATCATCCGGTCGAACCTCTCGAGCTGATCCCCCTGGCTGCTCATTGCGGCGGCTTCGATGGCACCTTCGTCGAGCTGAAAGACGGCGAGCCGTTTTGCGACTTCTTGCCGCGCTTCCGGCTTTGTAAACCAGTCGCGCTCTAGCGCGGTACGCGCTTCGCACTCGGCCACATCCTCAGCGGGGCCCAGGACCCGGTCCAACACCTCTCGAATGGCCTGACGGTAGGATAGGTTGACAATTCGATCTCTGCAACGCCGCAGCCTGATCGTCTCCCAAACGCTCGCCGCAACATCGGCAAGGAATATCTCCTCGACGATGTTCTTGGGCATTATCTCGCGCGCCAATTCGCGTTGCAGGAGGGCGAACGCTTCCCTGGATTCAGTGATGAGCAGAGAACTCTCCAAGATAGAAAGGTCGAAACGCTTGCCGTGATATCGCGGGATCATCGTTTGCTCCGAAACGTCGGCCGCAATGGCAGCAGCGTGCCCTTCCCTCCGCTCGGCCGCGGAGCGGAGTGAATACGATCCGTTGGCCCGGTGCTGACCGTGCTATGAACTTGTGCGGTATTTTTGAAGGTCGAAGTCTGGGCGGTCCGCCTTAACTTCGCTGCCTCGGATCCCGAGACGATGCGGACGACGTCGTCGCCGCATTAAAACTTTAACCCCGACACGAAGCCTTTTCAAGAGGCCTGCAGATGCCTCGTCCAAGATGCGCCGAAGAGATCGTCGGCAATCGCCGGGTTGCTCTTGCTGAAGAGCATTCGCAGTTTGAAGACTCTGCTTCTTCGTTGCTGTAGACTGGGTCGCAGTTCGTGTTAGAGGAGCGGCTTGGGCAATGGCTGGGAGGCGGTGATGTGGCGATGCCGACCAAGCCTTGATGCCGGTATCCTCTTTAGCCGGCGGATTCGTCGAGCGGCAGCGAGCATCCATCGCGACGCGGGACTAGATTTAGTACAATGTTATCGGCGCTTGTATTTGGAGGCTGATCATGGCGAGTTGGAAAAATATAGCGGCTGAGCTTCGCGAGATCCTTAGTTCCACGGTTGTTGTGCGAAGAGGATCGAGGAGCCAGAGCCTCTCGTTGCTCAGCGCGATCGTAGTGACCCAGGCGGACAAAGCATTGCGCGGCAACGATCGGGCGGCCAAAGCAGTGCTCGACGTCAGTAGGTGGCCTGGCGTTCTCGATGGTAGTTGTGCGGAACACTCGATCGACATCAACAAACTGACGTACGATGAATTGGATGTTCTCGAGCGGCTCATTGCGAAATCGCACATTCCATTGCGCGACGCTGTCGAGGACTAGCGATCGGCTCTCCGCAAATTAACGTGAACAAGCGTCGACGCTCCATATGACAGCAAGGGAGTCCAACGCCCGATGAGAGCTTGGTCTGGCGAAAGGTTGCAAAGGAGCTAATCTGGAAATTGGCGGCCTTTAGCACCGCCTCGCCAACACGTGGCCTTTCCGTTAACAGCGAGAAAATAATCGACTAAGTAGTTTGGTTCTTTGCTGCCGCACGAAGATCGGGACCGCTGCCATTTTGTTGGTCGAGAGTTCGACGACGGCGCTTCCAAATCCGCGACGGATCGCCTGATCATTTGTGGTTGTCAACGAAGAAGCTCATCGCTTCCAACCTACCCTGCGGTTCGTAGCAATTCCGACTGCTGACGCACGAGCAAGATCCTCAGCCGGGGCGGATCTCGCTCTTGTAGTTGAAACCTATGCGATCCTGTGCAGTGGAGTGCAGCAAAGGCTTCTTATATCCTGCAAGCTTTGAAGAAGCCGGCGCTCCATAGCGAATTGTCAGCTGAAGGTCTTTTTTTGGGAGAGCCGCACACCGGCACCACCTCCGTTCTCATGGAGAAACTCCACGCCGGCAGAACTGAGCGCCTTAACAATTTTTTCCCCCGTTTCCGCCCTCCCCCGAAGCGGCCCATCCAAGGCTTCGAGGCGCTTGATCGTTGGGCTGGATACACCCGCGGCTTTCGACAAATCCTCTTGCGACCAGCCCAGGAGTGCCCGCGCAGCCTTTATCTGCCGAATCGATACTTTTAGTATTGACAATATCACCTCTTTGGATACTATTGGTATCATTTACCGCCGGAAAGATTGGACCATGCACGGATTTCCGATTGATCGCCGGGGCTTCATAGGCGGTTCCGACGCCCGAATCGTCATGGGCGATCGCGAGGATAGCCTCATCCGGCTTTGGCGGGAAAAGCGAGGCGAAAGGGAACCAGAGGACTTATCGAGGAATCTCTTGGTGCAGTTGGGGAGGGCGACAGAGCAGGTCAACGTGGCTTGGTACCAGATGAATACAGGCCAGGTGGTCGTCGACGCGCAGCGTCGGATATTTCATCCGGTGCACCGTTGGATGGCTGCGACTCTCGATGGCCGCATTCAGGAAACGGGTGAGGTTTTCGAAGCCAAGTTCATGTTGCCATGGAATTTTTCGCAGGAAACCGCAGCCGAGAAACACATGGCGCAACTGCAACACAACATGTGGGTTGTCGCCGCCCGCTCCGCGGTCCTCTCCGTCATCACCGGGGGTGGCCAATGGATCGAGATCAAAATCCACGCCGATCCACTTTATCAACATCTCCTCCTCACCGCCGAAAAGAAGTTCTGGCGCTGCGTTCAAAGCGGAGAGCTTCCTGCTCTCTTCAATATCGAAACGCCGCGGCCGCGCCTGGAAGCGATCAAGGTCGTCGACATGTCCACGTCCAATCAATGGGCGGAGCTGGCCGGGACCTACCTTCGAACCCGAGACGCGCACGGTGAGCATGAGACCGCAAAGGCGGACCTGAAGAAGCTCATGCCGGAAGATGCCAAGGAGGCGACAGGTCACGGCATCAAAGCCAAACGCTCCAAGTCCGGCGCGATCAGCTTCGAGGCCCAGGGGACGGAGGGCTCCGATGCACCGGTCCAGTGAGCGGATCGGGACCATCGCAGCTGCCCTCGCCCGCGCCCAGGCCGAACTGGTGAACCCCGAGAAGACGCTGACCGCCGTGATCCGGTCGCCCTTCCCGCGGCAGGACGATCGGACTTTCCGCTACGCTTCGCTGGCCTCCGGGCTGGACATCGTCCGCAAGACCCTCAGCCGGCAGGAGATCGCCACGATCCAGACCACCCGGACCGAACAGGACACGGGCCAGATCCATCTCACCACCCTGCTTGCCCACGCCTCCGGCGAATGGATCTCCTCGGATCTCCCGGTCTGCGTCGCTAAGGAGGTCGAAGCTCCGCATCGGATGGGAGCAGCGCTGACCTACGCGCGCCGGTATGCTCTGTTTGCCCTGGTCGGAATAGCCGGGGAGGACGATTTGGACGCGCCTGATGTCGTTGCAGAATCTCCAGCTGCCACTGAGCAGATCGCGCCAGGACCGAAGGGAAAGCCTCCGAAGGGTGGCCTGCACCGCCCTCCTGTCTTACCCCCTGAACGCTCCGCCGAGCTCCTGGACCGCCTCTTGGGCGAGCTTACGCTCCAGGAGGGAGGCGACGGACTGCTTGCCTGGACCAAGGCCACGCTCCCCATCAAAAACACGCTCTTGGAGGCCGACGCCCACATTCTTGAGGCCGCCTACCAGAAGAAGTTCGAGCAAGCCGCCCTTCCCGAACTCAGTATACCTGAGCAAGATACAAAGTGGCCGACAGAGCAGCTAGCGAGTTCAACGCGCTCAGACAGCGCCCCCGCAGTCGACCTCCCTCTCAAACCGCCGATCGCGGACGCGCCGGGCGACCTCGCCTTTCCAAAGGAGCCGCTGCGAAAGCGCAGCAAGGAGCATCTCAAGTTCGTCCGCAGCCAAGCTTGCCTCGTCTGCAAGAACAGCCCCGCCGACCCCCATCATCTGAAGTTTGCTCAACCGCGAACGCTCGGGCGCAAGGTGAGCGACGAGTTCACCGTCCCGCTTTGCAGGTTTCACCATCAAGCCCTGCATCGGCATGGCGACGAGAGAGCCTGGTGGGCGAACCTGCAAATCTCGCCCCTCCTCATTGCCAAGAAATTGTGGGATGCGAGCCCGGTGCATGCGTCCGGGAAAGCGAGGGAAGTCATCCATTCCGATACCGAACCACCGCCTCGATCGGAGTCTCTTCGTCAATGAAGACCCTTCCGCAAGCGCACAATCGCCAGCTGTAGCGCGGACTCCGCAACCCGCGAAGTGGCTCTGCCATCGGAGCGCTGCAACAGGTTTCATCGCAGCCTAATTCCGTCAGGCTCCTTCATACCGGTGACACGTCGCCGATGGCTTACGATCTCGCCTACCACCCGCGGGAAGCCGTTCGAGCGAGACGCATGTCAAGCTGACGAAGGTCGAGCAAAACCGCCAGAACTCCGGCTTGTGCAAACATGCATCGGGAAGCAGCACAAGTCGATGCGCATTGAGCCCTATCCGCGAAGCGGATCGGCTTCACGATGCGCGCCGATCCGCTGCTTGGTCAGGGTATTGCTGCCGTGAGCGGCCCCACAATGCAAATTCGCAAATGCAGCAACGAAACCTGATAGCCCGCAGGAAATTCATCTTGCCGAGCCGAGAGCCAAGTAGTCCTCTAAAATGGCACTCGCGTTTTGATGAGGTGAAGAAATGAGTAATGCGCTCGTAGTTCACAAAGCTCATCTGCCAAAATCGATCCTCGGAGTTCGCGCGGCTCAATATGTCAGGATGTCGACCGACCGGCAGCAATACTCAATCCAAAATCAGGCCGCCGTGATCGCGGCGTACGCGCACGCCCGTAACTTTACACTTGTCCGCACCTACAAAGACGAGGGCGAGAGCGGGTTGCTCATTAAGAACAGAACGGGGCTTCTTCAATTGCTGGAAGATGTCGAAAGCAACCAAACCGATTTCGGCCATCTTCTGGTCTATGACGTAAGCCGATGGGGTCGCTTCCAGGACGTTGACGAAAGTGCTCACTATGAGTTCGTTTGTAGGCGAGCCGGTATCAAGGTTGCCTATTGCGCCGAGCAATTCGAAAATGATGGGAGCATGCTTGCGAGCATCGTCAAAAATATCAAGCGAGTCATGGCGGCCGAATACAGCCGCGAGCTTTCGGCGAAGGTCTACGCCGGTCAATGTCGCTTTGCGCGGCTCGGCTACAAGCCGTGCGGTCGCGCGGGCTACGCACTGGTGCGCGAGCTCGTCGACGAGAAGATGCAAACGAGAGGGGTAATGAGGACGGGCGACCGAAAGTACATCCTTACGGATCACATTCGAATCAGGCCGGGCAATCCGAGAGAAATAGCTGTCGTGAGGTGGATCTTCGATAGGTTCTTGGAGGTAAGATCTGAAACTGTGATTGCTTGGGAACTTAACCAGAAAGGACTGCTCTCGAGCACAGGCACGTCATGGACCCGCGGTGCCGTTGGTACTGTTCTTCGAAATGAAAGCTACATTGGAAATCTTGTCTTCAACCGCAAGTCGCGAAAGCTGCGACAGAATGCGATAAAAAATCCTCCCGAAGAATGGATCAGAAGCGAGGGCTGCATCAACCCAATCATTGATCGCGAAGTCTTTTTCAATGTCAGGAAGATTATCGAGGAACGGCGCGTTGATCTTTCAGAAGAAGAAATGCTGATTCGGTTACGACGAACTCTTCTGAAAGAGGGGCGTTTGACCCCCGCCATTATCGACCGAACTCCGGGACTTCCCTGCTCTGCAACCTGTCAAACCCACTTTGGCAATTTTCGAAATCTATATCGGCTGCTGGGTTATACGCCCAAGCGGAACTACGAATTTCTCGACTCGCGTCCGTTTTGGTCCGAGCTAAGAACAAAGCTTGTTGAACAGGCCGCAACTGCCATACGAGCGGCGGGCGGACGCGTTGGCTCGGGCGGCTGGAGTGATTGCTTACGCGTGAGTGGGGCAACCTGTCTTTCGGTCAGGGCTGCTCGCTGGACCCCCGGCCAAAAGCCAACCCATGCTCCGCTCTGGAGTATCGAACGCGAGGCGTGTCTTCCCGACGGCTGGATAGCTGCCATCCGACTATCGGAGCACAATAAGACCGTACTCGACTACGTGCTGTTGCCCACTGACGGCAAAGTGAAACGCACGATCCGCTTTTCCGAAGCAGCGCGAGCGCGGCGGGGAATTCTGCGCTTTAAGACGATCCATGGCCTTGTTCAAGCGATCATCCGGCGGCTCACAAAAGTACGCCCACCTTCCCAAGCCACGCCAGCGCCGCGGAACAAACGGCCGAGAGCAGCGCGGTCCAAAACCAGGGGCGCCCACGAGCGGCGCTGATGGAGCGTAGATAGAGGAAAGCTCCAAGCACCTTCCCATAGTTCTTTCGAAATTCACCGTTAAGCTTCGCTACTTCCGGCAGATCTGAGAGAACTTTGCACTCTTCGGCCATAAGCTGGACTCCATGTCTGGACGCGACCAGCACCCTATAAACCACTGTTTTGCCCGACGATGCAAGTTCCATTTTCGGTTTTTTCGATGCACTGGTGGGACACTGAGCCGGCACGGCCCTCGCCGAACCAAGGCAGCTGACGCAAGCAGCGGACGCCGCCCCCCGGTCAAATTCAAAGCGGTCGAGGATCTCACGGGCCGACGCCGAGACAAGCTGTGTCGCGAAAAGAAGCGATCTTGTGCTGGCCTTGCGGTTGAGCGTTGATGCTCGCTCTAGGATCCCTCCATTGCGAACGTCCGATCGATTGTAACGCGCTTCCCTTGAGACGAACGCACGATATCGCGCCTTCGGTCACTGATTGTTCAAGAGTCAGAGAGCATCGCTGCCGCGCATCTTTGGGCAGATTGCTGACATTGAACTGGAGCTTGCCGCACGTGTCTTCGCCTCTGCCAACCGAGGTCGCTGCTAGCTGTCTTGTGTTTATGATGATGACAGATATGGGCAACGGAGCCGCGGGGCCAGGCTGCTGCCAGCTCCCAATCCCAATATAAAGTCGCCGCATTGCTAGCGGATACGGCTCGTAGACTTCGAAAACTACGAGAGGTAGTCCGGCCGCTTCACAATGTTGACGCGCTATGCTAAGAAAACCCTGCGACCATTAGTTTGGACGCAATCTCAGCTACCTCCCGCCAGCTCCCTAGTTGGCGGGTTTTTCTTTGAGCTTGTGACGGGCGAGGTGGTCCGGTTCACGCTCGCGGTTAACTCTGCTTTAACACCTATTGTGCGGCAGCCTTACATTGGCTAGAAGGTAGCCACTATCAGCGTCGGTTGCGTCCCAGAGTCATGATCACGTACAAGCAGTATCAGATCCAGCGATTTGAGCGCGGGCATCAGCGGTGGATTGCGCGCATCAGCCGAGCGGATGGCCAGAACATCCGCACTATCCTGCCGGCTTCTGAGCATCCCTACCTCGACACGAAGCCCGCAGCGAGTGCTGAGGAGGCCGAGGAGCTTGCCAAGGAAGGCATCGACTTCGGTGGTGTGGTTTAGCTGGATCATCGAGAGTTTACGTCTCTTCACTGCGCCCGAGATCTCACGACAGTCCGAGGGAAATCGCTCGCCTGATCGCAATTTGTCTTGTCGCTCTGATGCTGGTTAGCCGCGATAGATATGCCGTGTACTGACCAGCCCGGCGCCGGAATAGGTCTTCATGAGGTACACGCAGGCATCGGCCATGTCGTCGACATAGAGGAACTCGCGCCGCGGCGTGCCGGTGCCCCAGACCTCGACGGTCTTTGTGCCCGACAGCTTGGCCTCATGGAAGCGGCGGATGAGCGCGGCAACGACGTGGCTCAATTCAGGATGATAATTGTCGCCGGGCCCGTAGAGGTTGGTCGGCATCACGCTGATGAATTCGCTGCCATACTGGCTGCGATAGCCCCACCCCTCCGGAGAATGAGTCTCTTCGACCTCTCGGTCTACGCCGCCAATAGGTCGAAGCATGGTCGGGATTGCCAGGGAGGACAATTTGGACGCGCCGGACCTCCTTATAGGACCTCTGACCGCCGCCCAACCGCAGATCGCATCCAAGCCAAAAGGAAAGCCTCACAAAACCGTACTGAACCGGCTCCCGGTATCGCCGCCCGAACAGTCGCGCGAGCTCTTAGAGCGCCTTTTGCGCGAGCTGGCCGGTCAGGCGGCTGGGCCAAAGTATCAGCCTCCCGCTCAAGAACACTCTCTGGCAGGCATACGCTCGTGTTGAGGCGGCCTACGAGAGGCGCACCGAGGACGTTGCCTACGTCGGTTTGGTTGGATTGAACCAGCCATCCGCCGCTAGCAATCTATCCGGCGGCGCCGGTGCTTCTAGGCTGTCTTGGGAAGGCGACCCAGCGTGTTCTTCGGGCTGGGTATCAGTCGATATTTGAATCTCGTTGGTTGCGGTTCTTAGCGCGACGCCGAAGCAAGGAACACCTTGCTTTCGTTCGCGGCCAAGGTGCCTTGTATGCCACAAGACACCAGCGGACGCGCATCACCCTGAAGTTCGCTCAGCCACGGACATTGGGGCGCAAGGTCAGCGACGAGTTCACCGTGCCGCTGTGCCGATCGCACCATCAAATCGCTTCACCGGCACGGCGATGAGCGAGCTTGGTGGGCGAACCTGCAAATCTCGCCTCTCCTCATCGCGAAAGAATTGTGGGATGCGAGCCCGGTGCAAGCCTCAGACCAAACGAGGGGAGTCACGGATCTTGGAATCGATTTGCTCTTGGGATAGGAACGCGGTGGCTCGCCATCCCAGCGCTAAAGGCTTGCAATCCTCCGCTGCTTGCGTCGTTCACCTTCTAATCTCATAGAATTTACCCCCCCCGATCGCCGGCTACACTTCCAGCAGCGAGCGCGACTTGGCGAGCTGCATTTCTAAGTGGAAAGAAGATCGCGCAAATCGTCAGAGACCCGGCCCGCGACGCGCTTTGAGGCGAGCGGCGCAAAATTTCGCTACGCATCTTCAAGCTTAAAGCAACACCATGAGCCTAATCTCGATACGACGATGAGCCGCTGACTACGACGGAGGGTTCTCATGAAAGTGAAGTCGGCTCTGATGGCCGAGCGACAATCTTTCGATTTGAGAGAGCTCATTGCGCCAATATGAAGGGTCGCACGCGCAAAGTGGCCCTGTGGCGGACCCAAACTATCCTGCCGCCCGCGGCGCGATAAGCGCCGGCTGTGTTGCCCGCCACTGCAGCCGGAGCAGAAGAGCCAGCAGGGCCATCATCGCGAAACCTCCGACGGAGGGTACGTCTACCCCGGTCAGGTCCGCTTCGTTGCCAAACTGCGCCGCAAGCCTCGCCGATTGTAGCATGCCATAGGCGCCCGCAAGCAGAATCAGCCCGTAGGCGAAGCTGCGCTCGCGCACGCTTGCCAGCCGCTCGAGGTCGGGAAGCATCAAGGCGAGGCCAATCCCGATGATCGGCAGGTCGTAGTCATAAGCGTAGGGACTGATCATCACCGAGACCATGGCGGCGACACCGGGCGCGAAGGCTGACGACGTTCTGCGCGTTGCGCCGAGCCAGACAGCAAGCACGACTGCAGACAGGGCGAGGCTCGCGGCGGCCGCCTGCGCGCAGAAGGCAATGCTCGGAGGAACGCCGGCTTGGCCGAGCGCGGCATAGGTCGAGACCATGCGGAACAGCGGGTAGAAGCCGCGGTCCAGGAAGATCGTCGATTCCCTGATAGCGCCGAGCCATGCCGGCCAGATCTGCCATCCGAACACCAGAGTGCAGACGAGCGAGCTTGCGAGCACGACGGTCGTCGCGGTCGCGAGAACCACCCATCGGCGCGTCGACAGCATGTAGGCGCCTGCCGCGATAGCCAGATGCGGCTTGATCACCATCGCCCCCAGAGCGAGGCCGGCGATGACCTGGCGCCGCTCAACATTGAGAGAGACGATGCCGATCAGGGTGCCCGTGAGCAAGCCGTTCTGTCCACAGCCGACGGTGATCGCAAGCGCAGGAAACATCACGACCAAAACGTGCGAGAAATCTTTGCCTGCGATGGTACGAAGCGTTAGGAGATAGGCAGTCAGTGTCGCCGTGATGAAAAGCAGATAAGCGATGCCCACCGGCAGGAGTGCAAATGGCGCCACAAACAGGTCAAACTGCGGCGGATAGGTCCAGGGCATGAAGCTGGCCGAACCTGTGAAGGCTTGCTGAAGCTTGACCAGCGACTCGAAGCGGTAGACCAAATCCAGCTCACCCTGCCAGACCTGCCGCGCTACGATGCAGAAGGCGTCGAAATCAGACAGTTCTCGGACTTGCCAGGGGCTCCATCGGCCGAACCTGAACGTCTTGAACAGCACCATCACCGCGAGCGTCGCGAGCACGAAGCGAATATAGATCGTCCGTTTCGACTGCGAGGATCGAACCGCTTCCAACGTTTCGGCAAGCATAACGACGACCTCGAACCGATCGATCGCGGCCGGCAGTTGATTCCGCGAATCCCCACCAAATTGCCACCAATGGTTTAAGGGAAGGTAACACCTGCGGGGTAATCTTGCCTCCGGCCTCCGCGTACGGGCTGCACGTCCATGAAATCGATTTGAAGATTTACGTCACAGCGCGGATTGCGCGGCATGAAACGCATCGTTCAGGGCCGCCGCCCACTGGTCCAACCCGCGTTGGCTTTTTCCCAAAGCTGACATTCGCCTGGGCGGTCGGCGGGTCAGCTAAGGGCCAGACGCTGAAATCGCCACGGCTTTTCCCCATCCCAATCCGAGCGCTGGTTTCCGCTCGTTGCAGCCGCCACTCGTTGCGAATGAGCCACAGAATTTTGGAGGCATGTCGCTGGAGGGGCGAAGCGGAATGCTTGAACTGCAGGAGGTACTCACTGCATCAGAAACAAAAAGCCCCGGACGACGCCGGGGCTTTGAGCGACTGGTTTGATCGAGTAAGCAGATTAGTATTTCGCGACCACCGGGCCGCCGAAGCGATAGCTGACACCTGCACGCACGGTGTGGAAGACTGGATCATGTTCGTACGAGAAGCCGGGGAACGCGGCGGTTGAGGCGTTCCGAAAGCTGCCGAAGGAACCCGATTGTTGATCCAACGATGGGTGCAAATTACTCCGAGTTGTGTAAAGATTCGCCTCCCCTCAACGCTGATACGACGCACGGTTCGGCAGTTCAGGAACACTCAAGCATTTGCCAGCCGCGGATGGAAAATGATGCCCGATCGAGTACTCGTGACCGGAGCGAATGGTTTCATCGGGCGTCATGTGACACTCGCACTAGGGCGTGAAGGATTGTCGGTCCGTCGCGCTGTCCTTCGCTCCGACTGCATAGACAATGAAGTGGTGGTCGGACCCATCGGGCCCAATACGGATTGGTCAGCTGCACTTGAGGGCATCGATTGCGTTGTGCATCTCGCCGCCCGCGTGCATCATAAACATGAGGAGTATGCAGTTCAACTTTACCGCGATGTCAACGTTGCCGGCACACTCCACCTGGCGGATTGCGCCGCAAGGGCAGGAGTGCACCACTTCATCTTCGTAAGCTCAGTTCTTGTGCATGGCCGCACGAGTGATGGCCGGGCGCCTTTCAGCGAGGATGATCTTCTCACACCAACAGGTCTCTACGGCAAGTCGAAGGCGACGGCTGAGGCTGGGCTGAGCATGCTGGCGCGCGAAAGCACCATGAATATCTCGGTGATTAGGCCACCGCTCGTTTATGGTGCTGGCGCGAAGGGCAACTTTGCACTTTTGAAGCAAGCGGTCAATTTGGGGCTGCCATTGCCCTTTGGAGCTATCCGCAATCGTCGCGCCTTCCTCGCTGTGCAAAATCTCTCGTCGTTCATCGTGTGCCGGCTCACCCATTTGCATCTAGAGAGCAGCTTCGAAATCTTTCTCGTGGCCGACCAGGAGCAGGTCTCGACCCCCGTATTCATTGAGCGCCTAGCAATGGCGGCCGGCAAGAAACCGCGATTGTTCAACGTATCGCCGGAACTCCTGAGTGCGTTCTTTCGAGTGGTCGGCCAGCAACGTTTGCACGACAGCCTGATCGGCTCGCTTCAACTTGACATATCGAGGGCAATCGCCACGGGATGGCGACCGCAAGTAGGGCTGGACGAAGGACTGCGGCTCGCATTGTCACCTGATCAGCAGCAAAATAACTGAACTGCCTCTCCAAATTGGCTCCTTCGACAATCTGGCATTTCCTAAATAGATTGCATCAATCTCGGAGCAATGATGCAGAGACTCGAGAGAGTGAGTTCACGGTGAGTTGCTCGTTCGTATTGAGCCGAGTATTAATTCGAACCGACAGGAAGTGGCTTTAAGAAGACTCCCCATTCGGCGGGCTTGCGCCAACCCCCGGTTTAGGTCCTGACATTCGAGGCACTTAGCAAGACAGTTGACGCCCGCGAGAAGAGCTAGGATCAAGAGGTACAGGAATTTGAACCTGATCCTGCATACAGTTTTGCCCGCCCGTCACCGCATTAATTCTTCCAACCGTTGCCCGACAAGAAATTTCGCCGCGACTTCTCGCCGAACTCCTATGATTTGTCTGATTGGCGTTGGAAAAACAAAGCGAAAACGCGGATCGGGCGTCAGTGCAAGAGTGATCTGCGACGCACCTGCCTGGAAGTCGGTTGTTACCGCCAACGCGCTATCTCCCATTGGGCGAGGATCAACAAGCACGGAGCCGAGCTGAATGCGCTGAACCCGCTTGGTTATCGACCTTCCAGCAAGAACGACGAGATATTTTCCGGACTGCGGCGCGACAAATGGAATCGTCAGAAAGGGGGCGGTGTAGGACGCTGCGCCAAAATGAAGCCGGTCCGGATCCGGCTTGGCCAAGCTTTGCCAAAGCATGCCGCCGTCCGCGTCATGAATGGGCGTCATGCCAAGAGTCCTAGCGCACTCAGCGAGGTAGCTATCTTGCGAACCACGGAAGGATGCAAGCAAATTGATCTTATAGAGTGAGAGGACGTCTAACCCGGGATTGGCAAGGATCAGGTCGGGCGCGATCTCCTTTGGAGTTTTGTCGCACAACCGCAGCGACGTATGCGCATCGATATGTTGATAGGCAGGGAAAAGGCTGCAGAACACTGCGACTCGATCCGCATATAGATCACTCCACATGATGTATCGCGGATCAGGGATAAAGCTTGGAGATCGTGAAACAGCGAGAAGCAAGCCGTTTCTGTAGGCTTGCTGTGGATACTCGTATTCCGGCGGCACGAGCAACCGGCTCCCTTTCGTCAATTCCGCCGTTTGAGTTCGAAGACTGTCCAGCAACGCGGAAGCTCCCTCCGGCAACGGAATTGCGCGACCAATATACGTGAAGGCGCCGACTGACTTGCCAACCAGATCGGGCAATGTGCCCGCTGTCGCCCACAGATTGCGGAGCACGCCCAGCATGAGAAGAGGCATCACCGCGAAGATTGCGATCCTGCGGCTGCCCGAGGGTGGAATCATCAGAATGAAACCCGAGACGACCGCAAATGGGA
The DNA here is from genome assembly GCF_011602485.2 of Bradyrhizobium sp. 1(2017). Taxonomy (NCBI): domain Bacteria; kingdom Pseudomonadati; phylum Pseudomonadota; class Alphaproteobacteria; order Hyphomicrobiales; family Nitrobacteraceae; genus Bradyrhizobium; species Bradyrhizobium sp. 1(2017). Next base: position 5,586,938 of record NZ_CP050022.2, read on the forward strand.
GAATGGCGTTAGTCAGAAAACGGTATTCATGGTTCTGAAACCCGAAGATCTTGCCGTAACCCATTCCGATCGAAACGATCAACATTGCGGCAATCCAGATCAAGGCATCGGAGCGCTTGAGCAGTGGCGCGTTCAGGAAAACCAGCAGAGCACAAAGGATGTAGGCTAGATAAAACAGAACGAACTCGGTTTTGGGCAGAGGCGAATCGTAGGACTGAAATGCACTGCCCTGCAACCCGAGCTGCCATATCTGAAGCAGATAGGGCGACGCAACAGCCAGGGCCGCAAGACCATAAACGGCGGCAAAGCGCAGACTTCTGAAATCCGTCAGCGAGATGATGAAGGAGAAGAACCAATAAACCGCGAAATTGACCATCGATACGCCGGTCCTCCGGCTCACGAGGGCAATAGCTGTTGTAAGCACCAGGATTGCCGCAACTCTCAAAAGAGCATCGATCGGTCGTCCTTCTCGGATACGGGCTGCAATCGTATCGAAAACCACATAGACACTTGCCGTCGTCGCAACCTGCAGAAACGTCAGCGTGTGGGCCAGACAACAGACGCCAAGCAGCGCTCCTGCGAACAAGGTTAGCAACACTCCGCCTTGCCGTCTCGCACGGTATAGCGTTGCAAGCGAAGGAAGAAACAATCCCCAACCGAAACCTTGCGAAGACGCAATGCCGATCGCCTGCGCTGGCGGTATCAACGTTTGGGTGGGCGAGCGCAGCCCGGAGAGCGGTTCGACCAAAGTATAGAGATAGTGAACGAACGGGGTCTCGGCCGACGCAAGCGCAAGAACGGCCGAGAGCAACGCCGCTCCCCGCCCCCCCCCGACTGCGCGGACGGAGAAGTAAGTGCCGAGAAAGAGGAATGCGATCAGAAACGGAACGTAGATCAGGACCTGAGCTGAATAGGCTGGGAGGCCGGTTGTCCACGCAAGTAGATTTATCAGCCAGTCGGAAAGAAAGTTATAGAAGGTTGGGAACTCGCCGGAATAGGCGTCCGTCACAAGGGCGATGCCATGAAAACGGCCATAAAGAGAGAGCGAAACCGACTCGGTCTGGCCCACGGTATCTACTTGTCCGTGCCACAGATCCAAGAACTGACGACCGGCAAAAACGCCGATGAAGATAATCAGGCAAACTAGAACCAGGGCGGGATAATGATTGGCGCGATTGGCTTGCATGCGCGCAATTTGCCCGTCTATGATTCTCCAGTAAACAAGGGATTTTGATCATCCACTCCCACCATCTCGACTGTGCGAAGAATCCGATGGGTACAAGCCAGTTCGTGGCAGCAGGCGGATCAACGCGCTTCTTTTCGCCTCAGCGCAACTGGACGAGCGCGTTGTTCGAGTGCACGTCATGACACCTCGGTTGCGCCGATCTCAGCGAACTACGTCATTGGGTCGGCTAGCTGGAATTGGAGATATCCGCTCCTTATGATTTCGACAGCCGATAAGGCCCGAGATACAGCACGTCCAGACCGGAGCAAAAATAGGTATGCAGAGCTTCCAGCGGTGCATTCACCGTTGGCTGCTCGTTGATGTTGAGGCTCGTGTTGATCAGCATGGGTAGCGACGTTGATTTTGCGAACTCGCCGAGCAGGCGGCCGTAAAGCGGATTGGTATCGACGTGGACGCTCTGGATGCGTGCGGTTTTGTCGACGTGAACGACCGCGGGTATCTTGTCGGCGACCTTCTCGTTGACCGGAAAGGTCACGACCATGAAGGGCGCATCGAACGTCTCCTCGAAATATTCGGCTTGCCGTTCGTACAGTACCGACGGGCAAAACGGACGGAACTCCTCACGATACTTGATTGTGAGATTGATGCGATCCTTCATGCTGGCATGGCGCGGATCAGCGAGGATCGAGCGATTTCCGAGCGCGCGCGGTCCGTACTCCATCCGCCCCTGGAACCAGCCGACCGTCTTCTGTTCAGCGAGATCCGTCACGCAGCTCGAGACAGGATCCTCCAACAGCTCGAAACGCGCACCGATCTTGCCGAGGGTCTCGCGAATAACGTCGTTGGAATATTCAGGTCCCCAATACGCGTGAGATAGCGGTGAGATCGCGTGGCCGGCCTCAGCACACTTCATCATCGCGGCGCCCAATGCTACGCCGGCATCGTGGGGCACCGGCGGAACGTAGAGACGCTTTACGGACGGCTCCGCTGCGATCTCCATGTTCATCTTGCAGTTCAGCCCGACGCCGCCGGCGATGCAGACATTACCGCAGCCAGTCTCGGCGATCGCTGACCTGATCACCTCCGTAGCGACGATCTCGAGCTGCTTCTGGCCGCTGGCTGCGACGTTGGTCATGCGCCGGTCGAGCGGCGCGCCCCGCAGCCGCCGCGGCCCGAGGATTTCCTCCATCTTCTCGGTGAAGATGCGCTCCTGCCGCGTCGAGAAATCGCTGGTGAAAATGTCCGCATCGCGCCGGCGCTTGTCGAGTTCGGGATCGAGCTCGTAATTGATGCCGTTCGGGCGCAGCAGCTTGGCGAACTTGTCGAGATATTCAGGGCTGCCATAGGAGGACAAACCCATGACCTTATATTCGTCATTGGTCATCTGGTAGCCGAGATACTGCGTCAGCATCCCGTAATAGAGGCCCAGGCTGTTGTGCCGGCCGAACCGCGTCAGCACGCGAAAATCGTTGCCGCGCGCATGCGCGACAAGTCCGGAGCTGGAATCGCCAGAGAAGTCGAAGCATGCTACTGTCGCCTCCGAAAACCCGGAGCCGTAGAACGAGCTCGCCGCGTGACAGAGGTGGTGGTCATAAAGCTCGATCTTCGGGCTATGGCCGAACTGGTACTTGAAATATTCGGTCAGCCGCTGCGCGTAGTTAGTGTAAGTCTTCAGCGGCGAGCAGATCCAGTCGACGTCGCGCATGGTGATACCGGCCTGCTTGAGGCAGAATCCGATCGCGCCACGCGGCAGCTCGCCCCGCGCGTGCTTGGCCAGCGTGAAGCGTTCCTCCTCGGCCGCGGCGATCAACTCGCCGTCGCGGAGCAGGACGGCGGCGCCGTCGTGATGGCCGTGCTTGATGCCGGAGCTGATCCCGATCACATACATTCGTGCATACCTCCAGTTGGCCTTCTTATATGAACTGAAGGCAATGTAAATCGCGGATCATCGTCGCGGCGCCACGTTCGACGCGCATCAAATACTTGCGTTGCAACGCTTCAATCGCAACTCCGCCTACACGCCGTCATCGGCAGATGCCAAAATGACCAGCGTCACCGAACCGGACAATCGATCCTGCGCGCGATGGTCGGAGCCTCTAGGACGATGACCGTTGTCAGGTTTGACCTGGCAGCTCTCGCGCAGAGCTGCATGTCTGTCGTCGGGGCAGAGCTTGCATCAGGCAGGTAGACGGGAGGAGAATAAAGGCCGCATTTCAGAGCAGATGGAGTGAGCCCCCTTAGCAGCGGGACGCCGATTATCGCCGAGGCAAAAAACGGGTTGCCGCGGCAATCCACATTAGTGCTCCAGAATGCCGAATTGTCGGGCGGAACGAAAACGGCAGCATGGCGATCCTGCGCCAGTCCTGCGGACAATAGCGTTTGCTTCGCTTGGCCTCCGGGTGTTCGCTTTACGTCGTCTGCCAACGCTGCACGAGCGGGATTGCCGGGCGCCAGGAGCTCAAGAAGTCCTTGCCATGTCTTGATGTCCGGGCCGACACTTTCTCCGTTCAGCATGCGCATGCGCGTCCTAAGATCTTCGAACTGGAGTGCAACTTTCTTGAGGCTGTTCCTCTTCTCGCCGGTGGCCAGCGCAACGAGAACGATAGCCAAAATGAGGATGCCGGGCGTCAAACGGCGTAGGCCATTTTCTCCAAAAATGGCCGGGCCATAGGAGCTCACGAACACTATGCAGCCCCACGTCCCTACGTTCACGAAATAGTAGGCGGTGTCGTAGATGTCGAGCAGCAAAGCCGGCACGAGACAACCGATCACAAGGATGACAAACGTTTCCGCAATTTTCCTGTCGCGCGCCGAGCCTGATAGCCACACCTTTGCTGCAGCGTATAGCAGCACGAGATGTGCCGCGATGTTCGGCCATGCGCCCCGCGGATATTCCACGACGAAGCGGAAAGGGCTGAACCCGCGAGAATATGAGCCTGCATCCGGCGAAAAGATCGCGGCCAGTGGCGCGACGAGGAGCAGAATTGGCACGGCCAGCGTGATCAGGTTCCGCAGTGTCAAGCCTTGCTGTCGCCAGAGCAAATAGCCGGTAGCGCTCCAAAAAATAACGCCTACGGAAACTTTCGAGAGCTGGATCAAGATGCCGGTGATGACGAGTGCCGCGATCTGCAAGCTGGGACGCAACCGAAAGTCGTCCGCAGCGATTTCTGCCAGCAACGGAAACGCGAGCAAAAGCAGGGTGATAGACAGACAATAAGACTCCGAGACGAGATAGGAGGTCCATCCCCAAAGGTCAGCAGTGACCAAGAGCAGCAGCGGAACCAACATGACGAATGCGCCATCAACCGATCTCGCTTGCGCTGGCCGCAGCAAGTGGACCGCCAAGGCCATACTGAAAAACAGCATTGGAATGGCAACGATCTGAGTGCCGATGTAGTAGGCGTCCAACGTGGGGACACGAAGCCAGATCCCGATACAACCCAGCCATATGTGCGAGAGCACATGGTATTTAATTGGGGTTAGCCCATCGAGACCGAAGCTGAGAGCGCCATACTTGAGCAGCATGTTGGCGATGGCAGCATGGAAGAAGGTGTCGAGATGCTGAGTACCGATCACGGCCTGTTCCGGGGTGAGAACGGTCGCATAGCCCTTTGAATTCACCACGAAGAAATAGCCAATGCCGGCGGCGCAGCCGCACATCATGGCCAGCATGAAGCGGCTGCCCGGCATAACGCGAGCAGCTGCGGCCTCTCGCACCCCGATTGCCACCAGTCCGAACAGCAACGGATAGGCCACAATGTCGGTCGCGGCCCCAATCAGCCAGGCTAGACACGGCAGAAAAAACACCGCAAGCGTGAACAGGAGCACCGGAGCATAACCACGACGCCGCTGTTCGACGAATCTGACGGACAGGATGGTCGCACAGGATATGATCGCGGCAGCCAGCAAGAACGCCTTGACGAAAACGAACCAATGAGGGCCGCCCAACGGCATGCGCACGACGGCGCACATGGCCGCCGATACCGCCGACATCGTCCAACCGAAGATGGCAGAGAAGTAGATGGGACTCGAGACCAGCGTAACGTGCGACTCGTCTCGGCCAAGCCTCGGGGCGAGCGCCCCGAACAATCGTTGAGTGATCGGCACGTTCGCGAGCCCATTCCTCATCTTTGCCGCGAACGCCAGCCGGCATAGCGCATAAACGCGGCCTTACTGAGCACCGTCTTGTGAGTTTGCAACCGTTGCAGCGTTCGTTCAGCCCATGACAGCTTGATACCGAACTCGTCGGCCAATGCATTGAACTGTAGCAAGCTCAAATGATAGAGCTTGCCGGTCGCATTGCCCCCTGAATATCGATTGTGAATGAGCTGCCGCGGCAGATGAAACAATGAACCGTGCTCGGCGCTCTTGGCCGAATGATACACGTCCGCAAGGTAGCTGAAATGGCCAGGATAAGTGATGGCGGCTCCCGCTGACCGGCGGTGTAGCAGCGGAATACCGAAGAGATTCCTGCCCGATATAATCGAGGCCTTCAGCGTGGCGGCGGCATCGAAGCGGCCGTCGCGGTCGAAGCGCCGTGTTGCAAGCGTCCTGCCCAGTGCATCGATGTAAAGCATGTCGCAATACACCGACACGACGTCAGGCTCATCCATCATCACCTTCAACGCGCTGCTCAGCGCATCGGGCGCGCCGAGACGATCGTCACTGCAAAGAAACATATAATAATCGGCAGTAACCAACTCGCCGAGACGATTGATGTTATTCATCATCCCCTGGTTCTCGCGATTGCGATGAACCAGGAGGCGAGGCTCGGTCGAGGCTACGTTTGCCAGCCATTCCGAGGTTCCATCGGTGCTTGCGTTGTCGCTGACAATCACCTCGACGTCGACATCCTGCTGCATCAACACGGACGCCACGGCGTCAGGCAGGAACCGAATATCGTTATAGACGGGAATATAGACCTGAATTGTCTTATTTGATCCAGCCATCCTAAACGATCTCGAGCTCGGGCACGGCGAACACGATTTTCGTGCCCTGCTCACGACGTGCCGCAAAGAGTTGCAACAATTCCTCTCGAAGATTCCACGGCAACACCAGCACGAAATCTGGGCGCTCACTGTCGAGAATGCTCGGCGCAAAAACCGGCACATGGACACCCGGGATGAGCAAGTCCTGCTTGCTGGGATTGCTGTCAACGGTGAACGGCAGCAGATGTTTAGTAATGCGCGCGTGATTCAGCAGCGTGGTCGCCTTTGCGGGAGCGCCGAAGCCGGCAACCTTGCGGCCTGAGCGACGCGCGTCGATAAGGAAGCGGCGCAAATCCTCACCGATGCGATCGATACGATCCCGAAAAGCGGCGGCATTCGAAATTGCCTCAGAGAAAACCGCCTGCTCGCGCAACAACGTCTCGGACAGGCACTGAGACGGCGCAAAGGACGCCGCCTCGCGGCAGACGTACAAGCGTATCGAACCTCCATGCGTCGGCAGAAATTCGACATCGTAGACGCGAAGACCATGCCGCTTGAAAAGCTCAACCGCGGCACGGACCGTATAGTAGCTGTAGTGTTCGTGGTAAAATGAATCGAACTGCGAATTCTTGATCAGCGAAAGAAAGTAATGCACTTCGACTGTCAGCACACTCCCGTCCTGCAAGAGCCGCGCGAAGCCCGCAGTGAAGTCGTTCAAGTCAGGAACATGCGCGAACACGTTGTTTGCCACCATCAATTTGGGCTTCAGCCCACCGGCCGCGAGCCGCTCAGCGGTTTGTAATCCAAAAAATGCGGTCTCGGTCGGGATGCCCTTCTGGCGTGCTGCGTTCGCGACGTTTGCCGATGGCTCGACGCCAACAACCTGCATCCCCCGGTTCTTGAAGAAATTCAGTAGATAGCCGTCATTGGAGGCAACTTCCGCGACGACATCTCCCTCCTGCAGGGAAAAGCGTCGAATGGCTTGGTCGGTAAACGCCTCGCAATGGGTCAGCCATGAATCCGAGAAGGACGAGAAATAGGCGTAGTTGCCGTGAAAGTGCGTATCGGCCGGAAGGTCTTCCGCGAGCTGGACCAATTGGCACGCGTCGCACGCCATGACTCGCAGTGGGTAGAATTTTTCACCCGAAGCGACGTCCTGCGGACGCAGCAGCGCATTGGAAATCGGCATCGCGCCAAAATCGATGATCTCCTGGCGCAGTTCCGCTCCACAGGAGCGGCAATGGCTAGATCGAAGTATGTGCGGGGGCAAGTCGATGCTCAATCTGTTGTTGGCAAAGCTCCAACGGGTCTTTGCCAGCATGGAAGGCTTTATACCAGGATATGCTTTCAGCGACAGCCTCTCGGGAGGACATGCGAGGTTGCCATCCCAAGACGCTGACGGCCTTGCGGGAGTCAAGTTGCAGGAGCTTGCTTTCCTTCATAGCACTATCGCCGGCAACGACGTGCCAGCTGAAGCGCTCGGGCCAGATTTCGGCAATCCAGTCGCAAACCTCCGAGACCGCTGCGCTGGGTTGATCGGGCAGCGGGCCGAAATTGTAGGCGGAGTCGTTGGGATCGGCGACGATCTGATTTTGTCGCATGCCATGTTCGATCAGCATCAGGTAACCGATCAGAGCATCGAGCACAAACTGCCAAGGCCGGGTCGATGACGGGCTTCGAACGCTCAATGGAGTTTGGTCAAACGCGGCGCGAACTGCGTCCGGGATCAGGCGGTCCTTGGACCAGTCGCCACCGCCGACGATGTTGCCGGCCCGCGCCACGAGTGAGACCACGCCACCAGGCCGCTGATAGGAGGCGCGATAGGAGGCGATGACCGCCTCAGTGGCAGCCTTGCTCGCGCTATAGGGATCGTGGCCACCCAAGCGGTCGCTTTCGACGAAGTGCCGCCCCAGCTCTTGATTGTAATAAACCTTGTCAGTCGTGGTCGTCAGAATCGCCTGCAACGATTTCTGTCCACGTAATGCTTCGAACAGATTGACCGTGCCCATCACATTCGTATCGAAGGTGACGGCAGGGAATTGATATGCGAAACGGACCAGCGACTGGGCGGCAAGATGGATGACGATTTCCGGGCCTTCTGCATCGACGATGGCCTGGATCTGCTTCGCGTCGCGCAAATCTCCCACATAATGGGCTTCGATGTGCTTTGCGAGCCCAGCCTGCTCAAACAGACTCGGTTGTTCGGCCTCAAGTGACACCCCTGCAACGCGCGCTCCGAGGCTACGGAGCAACATCGTCATCCACGCGCCCTTGAAGCCGGTGTGCCCCGTCAGCAGTATCTTTTTGCCGTTCCAGAAATGGCGATCCAGAATCGCGCTGGCTTCGATCATGATTTCCACATTCGCCAAGCGGCCCGATCCTCGGCCCACAACTGCTCGAGCAACTGCATCTCGCGGAAAGTGTCCATGCATTGCCAGAAGCCGCTGTGCCGATAAACGCTGACCTGGTTCTCCCGGGACAGCGTTTCGAGCACGGACGTTTCGAGAGGATCGTTGCCGTCATTTGCCAGCATTTCGAACGCCGACCGCTCGAAAACCATGAAGCCGCCGTTGATCCAGCCGGACCCCACTTGCGGCTTCTCGACGAAGCTCCGCACCGTATCCCCCTCGAGATCGAGTTCGCCGAACCTTGAAGATGGCCGAACCGCTGTGACCGTCACCATCCTGCCCGAGGCGAAATGATGCTCGAGCAGGCGATCGATGTCGATGTCAGCCACGCCGTCGCCGTAGGTCAGAAAGAAGCGCTCGCCATCGAGAACGCTAAGCGCGCGCTTCACGCGCGTTCCCGTCAAGGTCTCGATACCGGTATCGATCAAGGACACCCGCCAGTTCTCCACCCGTTCCTGGGCGCCGAGGTGTTCGACGTGATTGTCGGCCAGGTGGACCCGGTAGCTGCCGGTGTTCGATCGGTAGTTCAGAAAGTAGTTCTTGATGATTTCGGCCTTGTACCCCAGGCAAAGGTGGAAATCGTTGCAGCCGAAATGATTGTAGATCCGCATGATGTGCCAAAGGATCGGGCGCCCCCCGATGGTGACCATCGGTTTCGGTTTAAACTCAGTCTCCTCGCGCAGGCGCGTACCCTGCCCCCCGCAGAGGATTATGACCCCAAGGTCACTACTCTTCCCGGAACGCTTCATCGATCCTCCTATGCGGGCGTACCTTGACGTCAAAGGCAGTCCTCTATAACCATTTCCCCGGTCGCTCAAGCAAAACGCGTATTTTGGGCGCGGTCCCGGGGGGACTCGCAGGGCCGGATTGATCCAAGGGTGACATGAACGGTGCCAATCGAAACGCTGTACTGATTGGACACTCGGGCTTTCTCGGTACTGCGCTAAAGGCCGCAGTCGAGGCGCGGCCAGGAACTGACGCCGAGCTTGCAAGCCGTGACTTCGTGAGGCAGGTGCTGGAGGGAAACGGGGATCAAGCCGTCTCGTCCATGCTCGTGCCTGGCGTCGCCCAGGACTGGATTTGCGCGGTCGGCATCGTCAATCCAGGGGCCGATCCGGCCCTGATCGAGGCCATCAACGTCGAATTTCCGCGGCGCCTTCATGCTCTCCTCGGCGCCTTGGCGGCGCCAGACGGGGTACGTTTGGTGACAATAGGCTCGGTGCTCGAAAGTCACGGTGCGCTGGCGTCATCCAATGCCTATTTGGCGTCCAAGTCGCGCATGTTTGAGACCCTCTCCGGTGCAGGCGGCGCATTGCGCTGGCACCACATCCGACTGCACACGCTTTATGGTGGAAGCAAGAGGCCACATCCATTCATGTTCGCCGGTCAGATGTTCGACGCGCTCATTCGGAAGGAGCGGTTCAAGATGAGCGGCGGCACGCAGTTGCGCGAGTATCACCATGTCCAGGATATCGCGGAGAGCGTCTGGTCGTTTCTCTCCGTGGACGGTCGGGATCGAGTGATCGAATTGAGTTCCGCGGAGCCGATCCGCCTGCGTGAGCTCGCCTCCGCCGTGTTCGAACACTTCAACGAAAATGATCTGCTGGAAATCGGTTCCAAGATCCATTCTCATGGCGAAGTGTTCGAAAGTGTCTATCAGCGCTGTCCTTATCTTGCCGCGAGCCGTGATCCGATCGAGGGAGTCATTTGCTGGTTCAAGGAGCTGAACGTGGTGAGGTCCTGATGGCCGGCCTGGTCTCCATTATCGTTCCAGCCCTGAACGAAGAGGGAAACATCGAACCCTTGTTCCAGCGACTGACCGCGCTGGCACGGCGCATCCGCGAAGAGTTGGACATGGCAACCGAAGTCGTGGCCAACGACAATTGTTCTGTCGACAAGACGCTGGACGAACTCAAGCAGCAGGCGCTTCGGATCGACCCCAGCGTGCTCACTGTTCGGATCTTTCGCTTCTCGCGCAATATCGGATTCCAGAAATCCATTCTCGTCGGGTACCACAAGGCGCGAGGCGACGCGGTCGCGCAAATCGATGCCGATATGCAAGATCCACCCGAGCTTCTGCTCGAGTTCCTGCAGAAATGGAGGGAGGGATATCACATCGTCTACGGCGTGCGGCGGCGCCCCGAGGAGGATCTGCCGACGAAAGCCGCGCGGATGGCTTTTTATCGCCTCATCAACCACCTGAGCGATGATGCCCTGCCGCACGATGCCGGTGATTTCCGCCTGCTCGACCGGCAAGTCGTGGACGTAGTCTGCGCATTGCACGACAACGATCCTTATCTGCGCGGCACGATCGCCAGTCTTGGCCTGAAGCAGATTGGAATAACATACGAGCGTTCGTCGAGAGCACACGGGCAATCGAAGTTCGGTTTTTCACAGCTCTTGAAATTGGCGATCGATGGCATCACCAATCACACCACCATTCCGTTGCGGCTCTCAAGTTATCTGGGACTGATCCTCGTGGCTGCGGCAAGCGTGTTGGTGTGTGTTTATTTGTTCGCCTGGATCACGAGCGACAGGCCAATGCCGCTCGGCTTCATGACGCTGGCACTGCTTCAACTCGGAACGATGGCCACCGTGTCGTTTCTATTCGCAATTCAGGGATTTTACGTGCAGCGGATCTACAATCAGGTCAAGGATAAGCCGCTGGCAATTATTGAGCACTCCATTCAACAAGAGACCCATGGCGGCGCTGTGACCGTAAGCGGCCAGCCGATCGAGGTTCTCTGGACCGGAAATCATGACCGGCCTCATTATGACAGATTGGCCGGGAAATGACGCGATGATCAGTTGGACCGCCCGCCCTCGTGATGCGCGTGCATCCGATCGACCCCATCCTATCTTCATTCTTCAGAACCAGCTCGGTTTCGGAGCAAGCCATCATGGATACAGCCAAGCCATCGCGTGTTCTCTACACCAAACCCTCCATTACCGAGCTGGAAGTTCGATACGCTACGGACGCCGCCGCAAATGGCTGGGGCGAGCGCTGCTATGACTACATCAATCGCTTCGAAGCCGCGTTCAAGGCCCACCTTGGCACATCGTATGCGATTGCCACGTCCAGCTGCACCGGAGCGCTTCACATGGGAATGGCGGCGCTTGGGATTGGTCCCGGCGACGAAGTCATCATGGCCGATACCAACTGGATCGCCTCAGCCGCACCGATCACGCACCTCGGTGCCAAGCCGGTATTTGTCGACATCCGGCCGGACAGCTGGTGCATCGATCCCGATCTGGTAGAGGCTGCGGTTACGCCGCGGACGAAAGCTATCCTGGCCGTCCATATTTACGGCAACCTGTGCGACATGGACCGCCTCCTCGCGATTGGCGAGAAACATGCCATTCCCGTGATCGAGGACGCAGCGGAAGCGATCGGTTCATTGTATTTCGGCAAACGTGCGGGCAGCATGGGGGCGTTCGGAGCCTTCTCCTTTCACGGTACGAAGACGGTCACCACCGGTGAGGGTGGCATGTTCGTGACGAACGACGGCGCGCTTTACGAGCGGGTGCTGACGCTCTCAAACCACGGCAGATCGCGCACGCAAACCAAACAGTTTTGGCCCGACATCGTCGGATTCAAGTACAAGATGTCAAACGTTCAGGCCGCCATGGGCTGTGCCCAGATGGAGCGCATTGCCGAGTTGACCGGTCGCAAGCAACAGATCTTCCACTATTACCGGGACCGCCTGCAAGATTTGCCCGGTGTGCGGATGAATCCGGAGCCGACCAACATCATCAATGGCGCCTGGATGCCTACCGTCGTGTTCGACGCGTCAAGCGGAGTCACACGTGAAAAGCTTGTTGCGGCGTTTGCAGCGAACAACATCGACGCCCGCGTCTTTTTCTACCCGCTATCGGGCCTCTCGATGTTCGAGGAAGTGCCAGACAACAGGCATGCGCACGACGTCCCCGGCCGTGCGATCAATCTGCCGAGCTATCATGACATGACGCGAGAGGACCAGGATCGCGTGATTTCGGTGGTGCGCGCAATGTTGCGGGAGGAGTGAGACGTTGATCAAACTCTTGCTGTTTGCGGACGGCCATGTCGGCTCTGAAGTCGCCCGCTGGCTGATCGCCCATTATAGGAGCGATATCGCGCTGGTGGTCACCACCGCCGACAACGATATCGCTGCAAGTGCCCGCAATGCCGAGCTGCGCACGCTGGTGTTCGAGTCTTCCGAGCAGATCTTGCGCTTTGCCGCAAGTGAAGGGCTCTCCTTCGATCTCGGTCTGCTGGCGTGGTGGCCGAAAATCATCCGGCAGCCGCTGCTCTCGCTGCCACGGCGCGGCTTTATCAACACCCACCCAAGTCTGCTGCCTTACGGCAGGGGCAAGCACTACAATTTCTGGTCGATCCTCGATCGCGTGCCCTTTGGCGTCAGCCTCCACATGGTCGACGAAGGGGTAGACAGCGGCGATATCGTCGCGCAGCTCGAAATTCCCTACGACTGGGAAGATACCGGCGGATCGCTGTACCGCAAGGGGATTGATGCAATGCTGATGCTGGTCCAAGAAACCTATCCCCGGCTGCGCAACGTGAATTTCGAGACTCGGCCGCAGAACCTCGCGATCGGCACGTTCCATCGCGCATCCGAGCTGGAACCGGCGAGCTCGATCGTCTTGGACCAGACCTGCGAGGTGCGCGATCTGCTGAACCGGCTTCGCGCCCGTACGTTTCCAGGCTATCCCGCGTGCACTTTCACGGACGGAGACGATGTTTATGAAGTCCGTGTCGACATCAAAAGGAAATCGCGATGAGCGAGCACGAGAAATTCAAGCGAGAATGCGCCGATGAGATCACCAGCATGGGCAATGATCACGAGCTCGCCGCGGCCACGAGGTCGTGGATGGACCGCGCCAATCGCGCAAAATATTCGTACCATTTCGAATGGATGGGACGTCCCGTCATCCAATATCCGCAGGACGTCCTCGCCCTTCAGGAAATCATCTGGTCGGTCAAGCCGGATCTCGTTATCGAAACCGGCATCGCCCATGGCGGTTCGCTCATTTTATCAGCGTCGATATTGGAGCTGAACGCGATTTCGGGCGGACCGCAAGACGCGCACGTGTTGGGTATAGACATCGACATCCGCGCGCACAATCGTGCAGCGATCGAAGCCCATCCGTTGGCACGACGCATTTCCACGATCGAGGGCTCAAGCGTAGCGCCCGAAGTGATTTCTGCGGTCAGAGCGAGGGCTGCCGGCAAACGCAGCGTGCTCGTCATACTCGACAGCAACCACACACACGAACACGTGCTTGCCGAGTTGGAGGCCTACGCGGACCTGACGACGGTTGGAAGCTATTGTATCGTGTTCGATACCGTCATCGAGGATATGCCGGAAGACGCCTTCATCGATCGTCCCTGGGGCAGAGGCAACAATGCAAAGACTGCGGCGTGGGACTTCCTCAAGCGCCATCCCGAGTTCGAAATCGACAAGAGCATCCAGAACAAGCTACTGATCACCGTGGCTCCAGACGGGTATCTGAAGCGGATCCGTTGAGCTTCAAAAGGCCGCATGGCCGCCCACTCGCATCGTCGACAAACCAATGTTCGGTCGCCAAAACGCCTGATGCTGAAAGGTTGTGGCTCTTCACTTATCGTGCATCGCGCCATGTCTTCAATGTCGGCAGCAAGCGGTCCTTTGCTGACATGACAATCGGTTCGAATGGCCAGCTAACTTCAAGTTCGGGATCATTCCAGACGATGCCCGCCGCCGATGTTGGAACGAAAGGATCGGCCATCTGGTAGAGTAGCTCCGTATCATCCGTGAGGGTCATGAATCCATGCGCAAAGCCGGCGGGAACATAGAGGCTACGACCGTTCTCCTCGCTCAAATGCACTGCATGCCAGCGGCCATAGCTGGCTGAACCATCGCGAACATCGACGATGACGTCATAGACTTGGCCGCGAACGCAGCGGATCAGCTTGGTTTCACCGTGGGGCTCGCGCTGCAAGTGCAGTCCGCGGAGGGTGCCTCTGCGCATATTGAACGAAGTCGAACACTGCAGGCTGCAGTCTTTCAAGCCTTGCGCCAGAAATGTTTCCCGGCAGTAGGTGCGCGCGAAGTGGCCCCGCTCGTCGATGTGACGATCCGGATGGATCAGCAGCGCCCCATCAAGCATCAGTCTTTCGAATATCATCGGAGTTGCCCCTTCACGTCGACAACGGTTGGCATTCTTCCACTTGGGTGGCGCAACGGGTTTTCTCTACTTTGGGTTATCAGTTCTACCATTCGCGGAAAGCCGGTCGGGAAACCTTATCAAAAGGTGGCATTCGGGCCACGGATTTGCTACGTGCCTTCTCGCTCCAAATTACGTGAGAATTCAGAGCTGTATCGCAGATATCGAAGAGCGGGCTCTAAACAGCTTTGACGCCAGGATGAGAAATGTGACCCGCAATCAACCTACCCTCGTTTGGGCTTGCCTGTTTGCTCTCGTTTGTCTCTTTATTTTCATCTTCGCCGGACCGCAAATCACGGACTTTTGGCACGGCAATGCCAACACCGTTCGTCACATTGAATCGGTCTCCCTATCGCTCTACGGCCGATTCCATGGCACGGCCTTCGTCACCGACGCATATTCGGGAGAGTTTCCGACTTACTACAATTTTCTCTCCGACTGGCTAATCAATCTGATTGCCCACGTGACTGGCCTACCTCCCTTTGAGGCCCAGGCCGTTATTTATGTTCCGCTTCTGCTAACGCTGTTGCTTCTCGGAGCTTATTTGTCCATGCGCGCGCTCGACATTGAGCGAAGCGTTGCGTTGTTCATGGCGCTGCTAGTGGTCGGAGCTGGAGAAACACCATTCGTTCAGCACTTCTATCGTGTTTTTCAGCGCTTTTCTGGCGTGTCACAGGCGAGCGGCAACTTGATCCCTCCTGCGGAGAGCATGGGAGTTGCATCCTCTCAGGATTTGGGATGGGTGCTGTTTCTTCCAGTGCTTGCATCTCTTTACTGCGCAAAGAGGGGTGACCGCGCGATTACTACCATTTTCGCCGGCGCTCTGCTCGGCGTAGCCTGCCTTGCCCACACCCTAACCTTTCTTCAACTTGCAACCACCGTAAGCGTTTGTGTCGCTGCCGACGGCATCGCCAGCCTGGTTCGGGCCGGACGAATTGGGAATGCGATCGCTCGAGCAAGCGTGATCGTCATCGTCCTCGCCTTGATGATCATGCGCGGCAATGTGGTTGGGCTCTCCATGCTCAGCTTCGTGGTGTTCTGGTCCACCTGCTTCCTGACTTCGTTGGTGGATGCGCGCAGTTTGCGATTCACCGCCATCTACGGCGTCAGCGCCGCGATCGTGGCATCACCCTATGCCCTTCAAGTTTGGCAGCTGTCACTGCAAGCCGGGCGCTTCGAGGAAGTCGATTCCTACGCCAGGGTCCCGACGATTGAATTTATCCTGTTTCATCTCGTCTATATCGCGTCAGTCGCGATCGTACTTCTGAACGCTCGCAGGCTTGGCAGGCCGGACCTGCTGATCTGGTTGTCGGTAATGCTGCTCGTTTCCGTGGGCATGGGCCTCGGAGCGTTCGGACTCAACAGCCATGCCTACCGATTTTGGACCAATGCCATCATTCCGTTTGCCCTGTTTGCCGGTTTCTCGCTTACCGTTCCACCCTCCCCGAGCCGCAAGATGGTGCTGGGCCTGATCGTTCCGCTTTTGCTGATTGGCGTCGTCAGGAATTTGTGGGTCGTGCGTTATCCGTTGCCTGAGGCGATCAGCCGAACCGTCGGCTCCGTCGAGAGCTACAACGGAGCACGCCCCTTGCCAACAGGGGCATCGGCGTTGCTCGACCAGCTTCGAACGCAGACCGCCCCGCTTCCCTCCGGCAGCCGGGTGCTCGTGCCTCCGGAATACGACTACCCGCAACAGGCATACAGAAATGGCCTGATGTTGGCTGTATCAAGCATTTCCAGCTTCGTACCCGACCCGCGCTATATCATGTGGCACGACCTTTACGCGGATCGCGTCGCCGTCTTCTGCAGTCTGTTTCCCGCTTATCCGCACTACGACTTGCATACGAAGGCGAGGCTCTGTGACCAGACGCCGAAGCAGCTCGCTCCGGGGCACCTCGACCTGATCGACGTCCGCGCCGCTCCCGATGTGCTCGCGCTCTATCGCGTCAGATTGCTTGCCCTGCTTCAAGGCCCTCCGGCCGATACCATGATCGAGCAAGCTCAGCGGCTGGGCCTGAAGCCGATCTACGACGGTGGCGGCAGCATGATTTGGGACACAAAGTCCCAACCCGATCCGGACAGAATTTCCTTTGGCCCTGCGACATATCGCGAGCCAGAGCTGTCGATTCCAATGGTGGCGCCGCAGGCGGGACGCTACATCATCGTTCTGGCCGGAAGGACAATTGCGAGCAACGTTCGTCAACTTCGGTCGGGTCAGGCACCGGCTGAGCTTCATCCGCTCGGAGCTGACGCCATTGCCGTGGCGATGGATCTGCCTGCCGGAGCATCTGAGATGACGCTCACCTTGTCGCTCGACAGCCGTTTGCGGACTGTGTTTCCCACTCCGATCCGATTGATCGTGGGAGTCAAGCAAGAAGCCGCTCAGAAGGTAATCGCCGGCCCATCGCTCCAACAATTGTTGCGGTGACAACTCGTAGCGAATCACCACTTGATTGGTCAGGGTGTGCGGCGACGCGAGGGCATCGCACAAGGCGGCAATTCACGCAGGCTGGACCGCTCCGCCACCCGATCTCGGGAGGCGCATCGTCGCTGAATGACGGGGACGGCCGGATAGCTATTCAGGCACCGCGATTCATGCGCCGCTCCAAAGAACCCCAACGCGGAAACGCCGAGCAAGTCATGTCGGCATTCGAGTGCCCCATCGGGATTACCCCCCCTCGCAACAACTTGCATCGTGCGCCTGCCTTGGCGTATTTAGGGGCCTTATCTGACCTTTGCTAGCGAACGGCGCCGGGGTAAGTACCGGAATTGCCTCAGCTTTTGGACTTTGGCCTTGACCACCGCGAGCCTTGTCACCATCGCCGAGACCGAGACCATTGAGGAAGCCTTCCGGCGCCTGAATGTGAACATGCTCGGCATCCTGTTCGCGCAGGACGCGAGCGGACGGATCGTCGGCGCGGTGACCGACGGCGACATCCGCCGGCGCATGCTGACCGGTAGCACGATCCACGACTCGGTTGCGACCTGCATCAATCGCAACTTCGTCTGGGAGCGGACCGGAGCACCGCGCGAACAGATCCTCAAGCTGCTCGACCAGCGCGTGCACGTGGTGCCGATCCTCGACGGCGAGGGACGACTGGTCGACGTGTTCAGCCGCGAGCTGTTCAACCTGTCGGAAGAGAGCGAAGTGTTCGCGCGGGCCCGCTCCCCGGTGCGGATCAGCTTCTCCGGCGGCGGCACCGACCTGACGCATTATTTCGTGGCGAATGACGGCGGCGCAGTGATTAGCGCCACCATCAAGATGTACGCCCATGCGACGCTGCGGCGCCGGAACGATCCCGGCATCCGGATCTATTCGCACGACTTCCGTCGGACGGTGGAGGCCGACGATCTCACCGACCTCGGAACGGGGGGAGATCTCGCGCTGATCAAGTCGGTCGTGCGCCTGATCAAGCCGACTTACGGATTCGAGCTCGAAGTGTCCGCCGACTTTCCGGTCGGTTCGGGCCTCGGCGGCTCGGCGGTGGTCTCGTCGGCCATCATCGGCTGCTTCAACGAATTCCGCAGCGACCAGTGGGACCGTCACGAGATCGCGGAGATGGCGTTCCAGGCCGAGCGGCTGATGCTCAACATCCCCGGCGGCTGGCAGGATCAATACGCCACCGTGTTCGGCGGGTTCAACCACATGGAGTTCTTCTCCGACCAGAACACCATCGTGCCGCTTCGCCTCGACCCCAACATCATCGCCGAGCTCGAGGAGAGCCTGGTGCTCTGCTACACCGGCTCGGGCCGCGATTCCGGCGCCATCCACCGCGACCAAAAGGCACAGCACGAGACCAGCGACGCCGTCGCCGCGGCGGCCAAGCAGAAGGAGGTGACGCGGCACATCCGGCGGCATCTCCTGCGCGGCCAGTTGCTGGAATGCGGCCGGCTCATCGACGAGGCCTGGCACGCCAAGCGGAAGCTGAGCTCGAAGATCTCCTCTGGAGCGATCGATGCGATCTATGATTTTGCCAAGCAGCATGGCGCAGTCGGCGGCAAGCTGCTCGGCGCCGGCGGCGGCGGGTATTTCATCTTCTTCGTGCGCCCGTTCGAGCGCTACCAGCTGATCGCGGCGCTGGAGCAGCAGGGGCATAGCTGTTCACGCATCATGTTCGAGGAGAACGGGCTGCGGACATGGAAGTCGCGCTTTCCCTCTTCGTCCAGACCGGACGCTGTCGAAGCCGTCCGTCCAAGGGACCGTTGATGCAGTGGCAAACAAAGGCGCGCGCGTTTACCGTGCTCTCGGCCGTCCCGTTCGGGGAGGACCTGCACTACGCGCTGCAACGCTATGTTACGCGGCGGTTGCCACGTCCGGAAAGGCAGGTCCGGTCGATCCATAGTTTTGCCCAGCAACTGCTCCGGACATATTCCGAATACACCGATCGGCCACCGCAGGCGTCGACGTTCTTCGAGTTCGGCGCCGGCCGCGACCTGATCATTCCGCTCGCCTTCAGCGCCCAAGGCGCCAAACGCTTCATCACCGTCGACATCGAGCGGCTGTCCAAGCTCGACCTGATCCGCTCCAACGCGGCGATCATTTCCAAAGCGAGCGGGTCCGATCCCCCTGGACTAAACTCCTGGGACGACCTCGAGCGCCTCTGGAATATCGAGTACCACGCGCCCGCCGATGCTCGTGCAACGGATCTGCCGGCAAACTCCATCGACTGCGCGGTCTCGGTCGAAACCCTCGAACACATTCCGAAGGCCGACATTGCGGCGATCCTCAAGGAGCTGCGACGCATCCTCCGCCCGGACGGCGTGGCGCTGATGCAGATCGACTACGGCGATCATTTCAAGGGATTCGATCCCGCCATCAGCTCATTCAACTTCCTGACGTACTCCGACGAGGAATGGGGCCCATTTCAGTCGCGCTTCCAGTACGTCAACCGCCTGCGCCACAGCGAGTATCTGCAACTCTTCGAGGACGCCGGCTTTAAGATACTGAGCGACCGGCCCGACTGCAGGTCGCCCGAGCCCGCGATCCTGGCGCGGTTGGCACCGCAATTCCGCCAGTTTTCGGAACGGGATTTGTTCACGCTCGGCTCATTGATCGTGGCGAGGCCGATAGGTCCGGAGAAAGATGTTGAGGGGATCAGAGCGAATGGCTGACGCATCAGTTCGCATCGGCGACCGCCTTCTGGGAGACGGCAAGCCCTGCTACCTCATCGCCGAGGTCGGCAACAACCACAATGGCGACTTCGATCGTGCCATCGCGCTCGTCGATGCGGCGGTGGCCGCCGGCGCGGACTGCGCCAAATTCCAGATGCGCAAGCTCGACGAAGTCTACCGCGCCTCCTCGCTTTCCGGAAAGGACGACGACCTTGCGGTCGAATACACGCTCGACCTCTTGCGCCGTTTCGAGCTCACGGCCGAGCAGCAGAAGAAAATCGCCGGTCATTGTGCCTCGAAAGGCATTGAATATCTCTGCACGCCCTGGGACGCCAGGAGCCTGGCGGTGCTCGAAGGGTTTGGCACGACCGCCTACAAGGTCGCGTCCGCCGATCTCACCAACCTGCCCCTGCTCGCCAAACTCGTCGCAACCGGCAAGACGTTGATCGTCTCGACCGGCATGAGCACGACCGACGAGATCAAGACAGCCGCAAGTTTTCTCGATGAGCGCGACGCAAGTTACGTGCTCCTGCATTGCCAAAGCACCTATCCGGCTGCGCTTCACAACATCCATCTGCGCTTCATGGAAACGTTGCGCGAGATTCATCCCCTGGTCGGTTACTCCGGACACGAGCGCGGCGTTGCCGTGTCAATGGCAGCAGTGGCGCTCGGCGCCGTGGTCATCGAACGCCACATCACCCTCGACCGCGAGATGGAGGGCCCCGACCACGCCGCGAGCCTGGAGCCGGAGGAATTCAAGACGCTGGTTTCGGGCATCCGCGAGATCGAGGCCGCGCGCGGCGAGAAACTGGCCGAACGCGCGTTGAGCCAGGGCGAGCTGATCAACCGGGAGAACCTCGCGAAAAGCCTGGTGGCTGCGCGCGACCTTGCGCCCGGCACCGTGATCTCCGAAAGCGACATCGCAGTGAAGAGCCCCGGGCAGGGCCTGTCGCCCCTGAAGATGCCGGCACTGCTCGGCCGCAAGCTGAAGCGGACGATGGCGGCCGACGACTATTTCTTCCAGAGCGACCTCGACAAAGGCGTCGCAAAGGCGCGGCGCTACCGCTTCGACCGTCCCTGGGGCGTGCCGGTGCGCTATTACGACATCGAGCGCTTCCTGGAGATCTGCGAGCCCGACATCATCGAATTCCATCTCAGCTACAGCGACATGGAGCGCGATCCGGCGGCATATCTTTCCGGCACCTACGATCTTGGCTTCGTCGTGCATGCGCCGGAGCTGTTTGCCGGCTCCAAGCTGATGGATCTCGCGACCCCCGACGAGGCGTTGCGGCGCTATTCGCTCGAGCAGACGCAGACGGTGATCAACATCACCCGTCGGTTGAAGAAATTCTTCCCCAAGACCAAGCGGCCGCCGATCGTCGCCAATATCGGCGGCTTCACCATGGACGCGCCACTGTCCGCGGAGGAGAAATCCGAACGTTACCGCATCTTCGCGCAGAGCCTGAAGGAGCTCGACATGGACGGCGTCGAGCTGACGCCGCAGACCATGGCGCCGTTCCCCTGGCATTTCGGCGGCCAGCGCCACCAGAACATCTTCATCTTCCCGGAGGAGTCGGCGGCCTTCTGCGCCGAGCATGATCTGCGCATGTGCGTCGACATCTCGCACACAAAGCTCGCCGCCAATCATTTCGGCTTCGACTTCGCCCAAGGCCTCGCCCAGCTCGGTCCCCACACCGCGCATCTGCATTTCGGCGACGCCAAAGGGCTCGACGGCGAAGGCGTTCAGATCGGCGAAGGCGAGATCGATTTCGACGAGGTCGGACGGGTGCTGCGCAAACATGCGCCGACCGCCTCGTTCATTCCGGAGATTTGGCAGGGCCACAAAAACATGGGCGAAGGCTTCTGGATCGCGCTCGAGCGTCTCGAGGGACATATCTGATGGCGCGCAAGACACTGGCCGTGATCGCCGCACGCGGAGGCTCGAAAGGCATCCCCCACAAGAACCTGCTCGATCTCTGCGGCAAGCCGCTGATCGGGTGGACGGTCGAGCAGGCCTGCGCGGCGCGCGGCGTCGACGTGGTGGCGGTCTCTTCCGACAGCGACGATATCCTCGCCGCGGCCGAAGCCGCCGGCGCGGTCGGCGTGCGGCGGCCGGACGACATTTCGGGCGATCTCGCCTCCTCGGAATCGGCCTGGCTGCACGCACTCGACGCGATCGACGAGCGGATGGGACGCTTCGAGCGCATCGTCGCGCTCCAGGCGACCTCGCCGATCCGCGAGCCCGCGGACATCGAGAGCGCGCTTGCGACCTTCGATCGCGAACAGCTCGACAGCCTGCTCTCGGTCTGCGAGGTCGAGGACTACTTCAACTGGCGGATCGGCGCAAACGGGCCGGAGCCGATCAACTACGACTTCCGCAATCGCCGCATGCGGCAGCAGATCGAAAAGCGCTATCTCGAGAACGGCTCGTTCTACGTCCTGATCCCATCACTCCTGCGTGGGCAGAGCAATCGCCTCGGCGGCAAGATCGGCTTTCACGTGATGGAACGCCACAAGATGTTCCAGATCGACCGTCCCGAGGACGTCAAGCTTTGCGCCGCCATCATGCGTAGTTACGGCTATGCCTAATCCCAGCATGTTCTCTCTCGCCGGCAAGATCGCGATCGTCACCGGCGCCTCGCGCGGCATTGGTGCCGCCATCGCGTCCGGGCTGCAGGATGCGGGAGCGGCGGTGTTCGGTCTCAGCCGGTCGGGGACCGCGCCGCAAGGCGTGAGCGCCATTTCCTGCGATCTCGCCGATGACCGAGCGATCGAGACCGCATTCCGCACTATCACGGCAAAGAGCGACCGCATCGACGCACTCGTGAATGCCGCCGGCATCAGTCTTCCGGCCCAGAGCGGCGAAAGCGAGCTCGCGCGCTTCCGCGCCACGGTCGCGACCGACCTCACCGGCGTGTATGCCGCCATCCTTGCAGCCTGTCCGCTGTTGAAGAAGGCAGGCTCGGCTGCGATCGTCAACGTCACCAGCATCAATTCTGTCCGCGGCTTTCCCGGCAATCCCGGATACGTGGCGGCGAAAGCCGGCCTTGCCGGATTGACGCGTGCGCTCGCGGTCGACTATGCGGCCGACGGTATCCGCGTCAACGCCCTCGCGCCGGGTTATGTCGCGACCGAGATGACCGCGAAGAGCTTTGCCGATCCTCTCATGCACGAGGATCGGCGTCGCCACACCATGCTCGGCCGCTGGGGACAGCCCGCCGACATGGTTGGAGCCGCCATATTCCTGGCGTCGGATGCATCCGCTTACGTGACCGGCCAGGAGATCTTCGTCGACGGCGGCTGGATCGCCAAGGGCCTCGCCATCAGTTCGGAAAGCAAATCGTGACCGCAACGCTGCAACGCATTGGCTTCATGCAAGGACGCCTGTCGGCTCTCGTCGACGGCAAGATCCAGGCATTCCCCTGGGACGCGTGGCGGGACGAGTTTCCGCGCGCGAAAGAGCTCGGCCTGACGCGGATGGAATGGACCATCGACCAGGAAAGGCTGCGCGAGAATCCGCTGATGACCGAGCAGGGACAGCAGGAGATTCTGGCGCTGTCGCGCGAGAACAGCGTGCGCATCCCGAGCCTGACCGGCGACTGCTTCATGCAGGCGCCGTTCTGGAAGGTCGATGCCGTCGTCCGCGATGCACTCGTCGCCGACCTCGACCTCCTGATCGCCGCCTGTAGCCGCATCGGCATCGAATTCGTCGTGATCCCGCTGGTCGACAACGGCAAGATCGCGCGGGAGAGCGAGAGCGACACCTTGAAGCGCGTGCTGCTCGCGCGCTCGGAGACGCTTGCCAGGCGAAACGTCAAGATCGTGTTCGAATCCGATCTGCCCCCGCGCGAGCTCGCCCGGTTCATGGACGCGTTTCCGGGCGAAATCTTCGGCATCAACTACGACAGCGGCAACAGCGCCTCGCTCGGTTATGACAGCGACGAGGAGATCGGCGCATACGCGCTACGCATCCTCAATGTGCATATCAAGGACCGCCTTCGGGGCGGTACCACCGTCCCGCTGGGCACCGGCAGTGCCGACCTCGCCAAGACCATCCGGCTCATCGAGCGCTCCGGCTACAAGGGCCAGTACATCCTGCAGACCGCGCGTGCCGCCGATGGCGACCATGCCGGCGCGCTCGCCAGATACCGGGACATGACGATCGGCTGGATCGAGGACGCCGCGCGATGAAGCTCGAGCTGAACGATCGGGTCGCTCTCGTCACCGGCGCCAGCCGCGGAATTGGGCTTGCCATCGCGGCAACGCTCGCCGCCGAGGGCGCAAAGGTGGCACTGGCCGCGCGCGGCGCTGATGCTCTCAATGCCGCGCGGGCCGCGGTCGGCGGCAGCACGTCGGTGCACCTGGCCGACGTCGTCGACCCAGCCGCCGCCGCGACGCTGGTGCACGATGTCGAGCGGCAGTGGGGCGGGCTCGATATCCTGATTTGCAACGTGGGCAGCGGCGCCTCCGTGCCGCCCGGCAAGGAAACCGCGGCGGAATGGTCGCGAATGATCGACCTCAATCTGTTCGCCACCACCAACATGATCGAGGCTGCCCGGCCGCTGCTGGCGCGCGGCAGCGGCGACCGGGCCATCGTCTGCATCTCTTCGATCGCCGGCATGGCGGCGCTTGGTGCGCCCGTGGCCTACTACGGTGCAAAGGCGGCCGTGAACGCGACCGTGCGCGGACTGGCGCGCCCGCTGGCGCTGGACGGCATCCGCATCAATGCCGTCGCCCCCGGCAACATCCTGAGCCCGGACGGCACCTGGGCGCGCAAGATCGCTGAAAACAAGCCGGCGGTGGACGACATGCTCCAGCGCGAGGTGGCGCTGCGCCGGCTCGGCACCCCCGAGGAGATCGCCGACGTCGTGGCCTTCCTTGCTTCGCCGCGCGCCGCCTTCATCACCGGCAGCGTCGTGGTGGCCGACGGCGGCCAGCTCAGAAGCTGATACAGGAGCCTCTCGATGGCGAATCCCTCCTCCCGCTACGACCTGACCGGACGCACCGCACTCGTGACCGGCGCCGGCGGCTTCCTGGGCAGGCAGCATGTCACCGCGCTCGCTGAAGCGGGTGCACGCGTGGTCGTCACCGATGTGGGATTGGCGCAAGCCGAAACCGCGGTCGCATCGCTGAAACAGGTCGCACCGCCAGCCGATCTGATCGCGCTCGAGATCAATGTCACCTCACTCGATTCGGTACGCGCGGCACACGAGCAGCTTGCCCGCCGGGGCGTCACGGTCGACATCCTCGTCAACAACGCGGCAATCGACCCCAAGGTGACCTCGGCACCGGGCGTGATGCACTCGTCGCGCTTCGAAGCTTTCCCTGTTCCGCAATGGCAGGCCGAGATCGCCGTCGGCCTGACGGGCGCGATGCTGTGCGCGCAAGTGTTCGGCGGCGAGATGGCCAAGCGCGGCCGCGGCGTGATCCTCAACATCGCCTCCGATCTCGGCGTGATCGCGCCGGACCAGCGGCTCTACCGGCAGCCGAACGTGTCGCGCGAGGAAGAGCAGCCGGTGAAGCCGGTGACCTACTCCGTGATCAAGCACGGTCTGATCGGATTGACCAAATATCTGGCAACCTACTGGGCCGATCAGGGCGTACGCGTCAACGCGATCTCGCCGGGCGGCGTCTTCAACAACCAGGATCCCGCGTTCGTCGAACGGCTGACACGCTTGATCCCAATGGGCCGCATGGCCGATGTCGACGAATACCGCGCGGCCGTGCAATTCCTCTGCTCGGATGCCTCGAGCTACATGACCGGGCAGAACCTGATCATGGACGGCGGCAGAAGCGTATGGTAACCAGCACCATTCCCCTATTCCTGCAAACGACGGCCCGACGCAAGAGCAAACATGTTCAACGATAAAGCCATTCTGATCACCGGAGGCACAGGATCGTTCGGCAAGAAGTTCGTCGGTTGTCTCCTGAAGAATTTCAAGCCGCGTCGCGTCGTCGTCTATTCGCGCGACGAGCTGAAGCAGTACGAGATGCAGCAGGAATTCGGTCAGCCTGAAATGCGATACTTCATCGGCGACGTGCGAGACGGCGAACGCCTGCGAACGGCCATGAAGGGGGTCGACTATGTCGTCCACGCCGCCGCGCTGAAGCAGGTGCCGGCCGCCGAATACAATCCGATGGAGTGCATCAAGACCAACGTCCATGGAGCGGAAAACGTCATCCAGGCGGCGCTGGAGGCGAACGTCGAGAAGGTGATCGCCTTGTCGACGGACAAGGCCGCACAGCCGATCAATCTCTACGGCGCAACCAAGCTCGCCTCGGACAAGCTCTTCATAGCGGCCAACAACATGGCTGGTGGCCATCGCACGTCCTTCGCGGTGGTGCGCTATGGCAATGTCGTCGGCTCGCGAGGCTCGATCGTGCCTCTGTTCAACAAACTGATCGCTAACGGTGCCGACCACCTGCCGATCACCGATCCGCGGATGACCCGGTTCTGGATCTCGCTCCAGCAGGGCGTTGACTTCGTCATCAAGAGCTTCGATCGCATGGCGGGCGGCGAGCTGTTCGTTCCCATGATCCCCTCGGTGCGGATTACCGATCTGGCGGCGGCGATGGCCCCTGGCCTGCCGACGCGAGTCATTGGCATCCGTCCAGGCGAGAAGTTGCACGAGGTCATGTGCCCGACCGACGATTCGCACCTGACGTTGAAATTTCACGATCACTTCGTGATCAAGCCGACCATCAAATTCTTCCGTTCCGACGTCGACTACCTGACCAATCAGATTGGCGAACGCGGCGAAGCCGTGTCTGACGGGTTTGAATATAATTCCGGCAAAAACGATCACTTCCTCGACGTGAACGAGATCAAGGAATTCAACATGCTCGCACTTCAATGATCCCCTACGGTCGCCAAGACATCTCCGCCGAGGACATCGACGCAGTCGCGCAGGTACTGCGGTCAGACTGGCTCACCCAAGGGCAAGCCGGCCCTCGCTTCGAGCAAGCAATGGCGGACTATTGCGGCGCCCGCAGCGCAGCTGCCGTCTCGAACGCAACCGCTGCGCTTCATATCGCCTGTCTCGCGCTCGATCTCGGTCCGGGTGACACCTTGTGGACGGTGCCGAACACGTTCGTCGCCTCGGCAAACTGCGCGCTTTATTGCGGAGCAAGCGTCGACTTCGTCGACATTGATCCCCGCACCTATAATATGAGCGTCGCCGCGCTCTCTGAGAGGCTCGCGCAGGCGAGCGCCCGGGGCAAGTTGCCGAAAATCGTCGTTCCCGTCCATTTCGCCGGCCAATCCTGCGAGATGACGGAGATTCGTGCCCTTGGGGATCGCTACGGATTTCGCGTCATCGAAGATGCGTCCCATGCGGTTGGCGGAGACTATCTGGGTCGGAAGATCGGCTCAGGCCATCTCAGCGACGTCGTGGTGTTCAGCTTTCACCCCGTTAAGATCATCACGACCGGTGAGGGAGGCATGACGCTAGCGAACGATCCCAAGCTCGCCGAGCGTCTCGCTTACCTGCGCACCCACGGCATTGTCCGGCCCGTTTGGTCCGATCCGGCCGATGCGCGGTACTCCAACGAAGACCGCTATGGTCCCTGGATGTACGAACAGATCGAGCTCGGGTTGAACTATCGGATGACGGACATTCAGGCGGCGCTCGGCGCCAGCCAACTTGGCCGGCTCGATGCTTTTGTCGCGCGCCGGCGTGAGCTCGCTGCGCGCTATGACGCGCTTCTGGCGAAGCTGCCGGTGACCTGCCCGTGGCAGCACCCGGACACGAATTCGGCTTGGCATCTCTACGTGATCCGGCTGCGGCGGAACGAGATGACGCTCACCCGGCGTCAGGTCTTCGAGGCGCTGCGCGCGGCAGGCATCGGCGTCAACGTTCACTACATCCCGGTGCACACCCAGCCCTATTATCAACGCCTCGGCTTCAGCATCGGCATGTTCCCGGAGGCTGAAAGCTACTATCAGGATGCCATCACGCTACCGCTATTCTCAAAGATGACGGACTCCGAGCAGGACGCTGTCGTCGCCGCGCTCACGAAGATTCTCTCGTGAAGATAGCGGTCATCCCGGCACGCGGTGGCAGCAAGCGGATCCCACGCAAGAACGTCCGCCTGTTCTGTGGCAAGCCGATTATCTCCTATTCGATCGATGCAGCACGCCAAAGCGGCCTGTTCGACGAGGTCATCGTGTCCACCGACGACGAAGAGATCGCCGCCGTGGCGCGCCAATTCGGTGCAACGACTCCCTTTGTCCGGCCGGAGGAAATTTCAGACGATTTCACCGGCACAAATGCGGTGGTCAAGCACGCCGTCGCGTGGTTCATCGAACGTGGCGCCCAAGTCAGCCACGCCTGCTGCATCTACGCCACCGCACCGCTGGTCCAATCGCGCTATCTACGCGAGGGGCACGATGCACTCAGCGGTTCGGACGCGGCCTTCGCGTTTTCAGTCACGAGCTACGCATTTCCGATCCAGCGGGCCGTCCGCATCACGACGGCGGGACGAGTGGATGCCATCCACCCTGAACACCGCCTGACCCGCTCTCAGGACCTCGAGCCGGCCTACCACGATGCGGGTCAGTTCTACTGGGGAACCGCCGCTGCGTTTCTCGAGGACTTGCCGCTTTTCTCTGACCGGTCGATCGGTATCGTTCTGCCCCGGATGTACGTGCAGGACATCGATACGCTCGAGGACTGGGAGCAAGCCGAATACATGTTCCGCGCGATCAATCACGGCTAGAACACCTCGTCAATCTCGATCAACACCGGCAGTTAGCCGGTAGGCGGGACTGCTTCCTCCAGATGGACGATCACGAGACCCGTCACATCGCTGACCATCACACGGCCAATATTGTCCATGAAGTTGATATCGAGCGGAACGCCCAGGGTTTCAATGCGATCGACCCTCGGATGCCCCCGATACTCCCCGGCATAGTCGCGGATCCACCTGTCACTGACGAACGAACTTCGCCAGTTCCGCCAATTGTACAGGTCGGCAGGACTCCATGCATTGAACTCGAGATGCACGATCGCCTTTTTGGCTAGCGATAGCGCCGCGTCCTTGGCCGCAGCAAAAATGGTGTCGTCGCAGTGCATTGCTGCTGCCGAACTGAGAACAACGTCGACTTCGCGGATACCTTGTTGCTGCATGAGCAGCTTCGCGTCGGCCATGGACCCCTGGATCAGCTGAGCATTGTTTCCGACGACGTTGTCAACTCCGTACTTGATTGCCCGGTCATTCAGCTCAATTCCATACAGATTGGCAGAAGGAGCCAGCGCATTTATTTCACGAAGATTGGCGCCCACATTGCACCCGAGTTCCAGAATCGAAGCGGGCTGAAGAGCGATGACCTGCCTTGCAAACCACTTCTTTAACGCCGTGGATGCTGCGTATCCGCCGAACTCGTTCGTATGTTGCTTCTCTTTCCAGTGCCTCTGCCAATAGCTCGAATCTCGCGCCTTGGCGAATATCGGAAACGGCGTTGCCCGCATGGCAGCACGCCAAATGTGATGCTTGAGATTTGAAGACAATCGCATATGCGCCAGCCGTGACCGGTTGTTTCCTCATCTGACGTAGCATTACACTCATCAACCGTGCAACCTCTGCGCCAATTCATCTGTTTCGCCTGACTACACCGTTAGGACGCGGCCGGGGCGCGGAGAAGCGGACGAAGGAATGCTGCCAAATTGCCGTTTCCGAACAAGTGCCCCGGTATTCCGGCGGCATGGGCAGCTTCGATGTCCCGGGCGTTGTCGCCGACGAGAAGGCTTCCTTCCTTTCTCACCGGCCAGGCCTTTAGACAATCCAGGATCATGCCGGGCGCAGGCTTACGCCGCTCACTGGCGCCCTTATAGGCCTCGACCGTGCCGTCCTCGTGGTAGGGACAGAACTGGTAATCATCGATATGCGCGCCGATTTCGGCAAACTCACCGGTCATCCAGTCGTGCAGTCGGCCAACGTCGTCAATGCCGTAATAGCCCCGCGCCACGCCCGACTGGTTGGTAACGATGAAAGTATAGTAGCCAAGGTCATTGCAAAGCTTGATCGCCTCGCGCGCACCCTCCACCCATTCGAAATCCTCGATCCGATAGACGTACGCCTTATCGATGTTCAGCACGCCGTCCCGGTCGAAGAATACGGCAGGCCGCCGTAGCCTATCGGGGAGCTCGTGCTGGACCCGCTCAAAATCCGAGGGAATGCCGATGTCGATGAAGAACCCGTCGTAAACATCGGCAGTGAGACGCCCCTCGGCGACCAGCATTGGAAACACTCGCTGTTCAAGCGAACATGGCATCCCATCAATGTACTGGAGCACTGCCCGGTCGACACAATAAACGCCCGTGTTGATGGGCCCGAGAGGCTGGGCGCCGGCTGCCAGAAAATTTCTGACGCGATTGTTCTCGAGCAGCACACGGCCATAGCGATCACCGGCATGATCCCGCTTTAGCGCCATATGAACAATTGCGGATGAGCTTTGCGCGCGCAGAGCGAGATCCAGCAAGTTGAAATTGAACCAGGAGTCGCCGTTCAGAAGAAAGAAGCGATCTTGCAGCGCTCCGGCAGCATACTTCAACGCGCCGCCAGTGCCGCAGGGCGTCGGCTCGCAAACTACGGTCACCCGTGCGCCCCGCCAACGCTTGCCATGGTAAGATTCAACGACAACATCGGCACGATGACCGGCGAGCAGCACGATCTCCTCGATCGGGTATCGCGTCAACTCGTCGAGCAGGTAGTCGAGGAACGGCCGGCCGCCAACTTCGAGCAGCGGCTTGGGAACAAGCCGCGTTCGCTCGCCGAGTCGTGTCCCGAGACCTCCGACCAGAATTACGGCCTGCCTCAACATAATTCGCGCTGCGCCCCTCCGCGCGGGGCCGGGCCCGGCATGCGGATCATGGCGTACAGGAGCAGAGCCAACAATGCAATTGCTCCGGCAAAGATCGCATGTCGGATCGGCCGCGGCGAGATCTGTACGATAATTACGTCGTCACTCAACGACGCAGGATAGGTGTTCGCAGGCCCCAGCCTGCTCGCCAGCCTGCGCCGCAGTGCATTTGCGGCAGCCAAACTTTCTTCGTTTTTCGTCGTGAGATCCAGCAGCCACAAGCGCCGCCACGCTAGCGCCAACGGGTCGCCGGCCGCTGATGGCGAGATCGAATCGCTCGTCGCCAGGGATTCTCGAATACGCGTCAGGCTCGCGATGTTTGCATCTACCAAAGCAAGTCGGGCCTCGATATCTGAGACCAGAGGAGCGCGGAGCTTCTCCTGTTCGTTGTTCAGCTGGCTTACCGCCGCCTCCAATGCATCGCCAGCTTGCTTCTCGCCTGCCGCCGTCACGACAAGCGTCAAAGTACCGGCTGTGTTAGGACGTGCATTGAAGCTATCCAAGATGAGTTTCCGGTCCCGGTCGTCAGGCCCCGCGGCCAGGCCCGCAGCATGGAGCGCGCGAACCTGGAAGGTTCGGAGATTCATCTGGGTGGCCGTCGCCTGTGGCGTCGTCAGATCGTCATCATCAACACGAGCCAGGCGAACGCTGGCCGTCGCGGTATAGCGCACCGGCATCACCTGACTCACTAGGAATACGGTGAGCATCACGGCCAGCGTACCCAACGCAATCGTGCTCAGCCGCTTCTGGACCGAGCGCCCGAGAAATGCGGACAGTCCGCCGACATACTCGGCGATAGATATCGGCCGCTGTACCTCACTCATACCACGGTCACCTCTGGTCGCGCTCGACGGGTTCACCGCGGACCGACGCCGCACCCGTGATCAAGCTCCAGCGCCATCTATCCTCCAGAACGTACGCGAAAACGGCCGCGGCGAGCTTTATCATAAATGTGAGCTGAATAAAGGAATTGACCATCCCGGATACCAGGAAGATCGAAAAAGGATAGAAGATCGGGGTCAGGAAGAAGCACGTAATGTAACGCTCCTCCACAATGCAGCGCGTCAGTAAGAACAAGAATTCAGAAAATAGCATGGCCGAGATGGCCACGAGACAGAAACCCTCGACTGGCCCTCCGAGCTCGAAAGCGACTTCGGGCCAGCCGCCGGTGTAAGCCGCCCCCTGCTGAAGAATGAAATGGGCACGTTCAAGCGGCAATCCAGTTTCCATCAAGAACGGCAGGGTCGTGTTGCGGCTCGGATCAAACGGGGCGACGAACAACTTGAAGATTGCACGAGCGCTATCCCAGTCATTGCGCAGGAAGACGCGCTCATAAGTCATCCACCACAGCTCGCCTTGCTGGACCAGGATACGCTGGACGAGCTTGGTTTCGAGGACGCCCAGGTCGCGGCCTCGAACAACAACGTACGAATAGATCAGCGCAAGTGCAATCAAAAGGACAAAGCCGAGCGCCGGCAGCCAGATGTTGCGCAACAATTTCGGCAGGGAGATTGGGCTGATGGACTGCCTGGCGAGCAGCACAACTCCCGATGGGATCACGAAGAACGAGACATAGAGATAAAACGACGAAAAGCGATGCCCGACTAAAAACAAGTATAACAACAGAGCCACAAACAGCGCTCCAAACCGCTTGTCCAGGGGCTGGCCGTGCAACACAGGCAAAGCCAGGAAAATACCTAGCTGGAACGCCAGCATCGGTCCCCATTCCAACAGCCGCTGGTGCAGGGGACCGCCATGTAACCGCGTATAGTCGAACCGCTCGAGGCCCGCGAACAGGGGAACGTGCCCGCGGACGAGCAGCTCCAACCAGAGCGCAAGAACAAACAAACCGACAACGCGAAAGGCCAGGTCGGGCAAGTTCCAATTGCCTGCCTTCAGCAAGGCAGAGACCCGGATGACGGATTTGTCCGAAAAAGAAAGCAGACGTTGCGGGCGAAAAGAGAAGAGCAATGCCGCTATGACGAGGCCTTGGGACGCCGCGAGCGGCAGCACAGCGAGACCCGGACCGATGTCCCTCTCCAGTTGCTCGGAGTAGACTGGGCCGAACACGCCAATGTAGAGAACGGAGAAAAGCCGCCAGGCAAATGCAAAGAAGAAGAAAAACAGAACAAGGAGAAGTCCGGGCCGGCTCGTTACAACACGTCCCATGGCAGCGAGCACGAAGGCCGCGGCGGTGATGCACAACATCGCCGGAAACAAATCCTCCAAGCTCCACCAAGAGACCAGCATCTCTTCCCCATCGCCCCTGACGGCTGCCCCATAGCTGGGGTAGGTTCCGGATCAGTCCGACGCGCCCAAAGGCTCCCAAGCATAGAGCATTCCGTCATTGTGCAACGTGGGCGCGAAATTCATCCGCTCCCTCGCCTTCACGCGGATGCGGCCCTTGTGATCCAGTTCGTCGAGCAGCGTCCACAGCCGGGTTTGATAGTCCATGGACCGAATGTAGATCCGACTGGCGATATCCCGCGGGTCGGAAAGGTCCAACATATCGACCGCGGGCTCGATGTTGATGACGCGCGCGGGTCGCATCTTCAGGATATGATCCACCACGGCGTCGACCGCGTGAGGAATCTGCTCGATGCAGAAATAGGTCAGGATCGTCGCGCCTGTGAGCTCTCTGAAGGAGGGGTCGGCGGGATCGGTCAGGTCAATACGCCCGACGCTGATCCGATCATCAAACCCAAAATGGCCGGCGATCTGCCGGCCGGCCTCGATCCCGTTCGGAGCGATGTCAAGACCGCGCAGCCTAGTCCATCGCGGATCGATGCAAAGTGAGAAAAGATTGTAGCCGAAACCCGCACCAAGCTCGATGAGCGAGGTCGCTTCGCCGGCGTGCCGCACGATCAATTCCGAGAGCGCGCCCAGCCGATACCGATAATAGTCCTTCGTGGAAATCCGGACGATCCGGCCATCGACCTTGGCGAGGCGCGGCGCCTCGTTATGACCAACCAGAAAGTCTTCGAGCGAATGCTCGCGAAGCCAGGCGCGCTCTGAAAGTATCCGGCCCCATTCCCCGGCATTGTATTCGGCATCAACAACGTCGCGCGTTCGCCTGATATTCTTGAATGTGATCCGACGAAGACTGCGCGCGATATCGACGGCATAGGCCCTCGACAGCTCCAACCGCGAGGCAGGCTTCAAATCGCGCCCAAACGTCACTGAACGTTCTTTCGAAGATCGATCATGAGATTCAGTGCCTACCCATCACAGGCCCAGGAGAAGCCTCTCGAATGCCGTCGTGTTCGGCGTCGCGAAGAATGGCCTATTCTTGGCACCAGGAAACATCCGCGGAAAGGAGAAGAATGTCGCGGTGTAAAGCAGCCGCCCATGCCCCGGTCCCATCCGGCTTCCCATGTGCAGGCATCTGGTCGTATCCACCATGAAGGACGCAAGCCGCGGCGCTTTCATCACCTTGATATCGCTGCGTGGAACCTTCTTGAACACCTGCTCATCAGGGAAATGGCTCCCGAGCAAAGGGTAGCCGAACCTGTCCGTCGATTGCTTCGGCAGGAAAGTGAACGGACCATCGGCGTCATCTTCGACGTCAGTCAGATAGCTGAAGAACTTGATCACCCGGACATCGTCATGATCACGATGCCAAAGTTGCGACGAGGCCAGACTCTCGCCGGTGTAGCGGGAGTAAGACAATAGCACGTAGTCTAGCCAGGGAATCTCGCCTAGGGCGGTCGCGACGACGTTGATGACCGAACTCTGCATCGCATAGCGAACGAAGATGTTGTCCGCGCCCAGCTGGCCATTCTGCATCTCCGCATCGAGCAGACGCACCCAGAACTTTTTCCAGGTCGAACTCTGCTTGTCTTCGAGCCCCTCGATGTCCTTCAGCCTCAACATTCCCGCACCCGCGAAGGTCTGCTGGATCGCGGGGTCCATCAGCTCGGTGACGACCGCATAGCCGTCCCGGTTCAAGTCCTTGGCCTTGGCCTTCTCCAATGCAGACGGAGTCAGGAGCTCAGCCTGACGCCGCCGCTCCTGTTTCTCGCTCAGGTGCCAGGTGCTAACGCCCGTCTTAACCGCCCAACGGAGCGGCGACCGGTTCACGTGCCAAAGCGTCCTGGACATCAATCCCATTTTGCCGCCCCTCGCCCTGCCGGATACAAAAATTCGCGCCGTTCCCAATGGGATTCAGTCAGCAGTTTGGCCTTAGCAAATCCATCAAATACGAGCAACCGCAGAGTGTTGGCCCGGAACTTCACGACGCCATGGGGTCGGACCCATCAGCGCTGCATCATCGCGCGGGCGAACTTGCCCACCATGGCCCGGTCGCTGCGCGACAGTATCAGGGTGATGCTCAGGCCCCACGCTGCAATACACGCGATTAACCCCACAACGAACAATCCCGGCAGGGTCGTCGGTGTGGCGTACATCTTGTAGCCGGCGGCCATCGTCGCGAGGATCGCCGCCACAAGCACTTGCCTGCCGAGCTGCTGCCAGAAGAGCGAATTGGGCAGGCTCATGAAAGACAGCATGCGCCAGGCAATGAGAGGCCCAAACAAGACGTAAGACACCGCCCAGCCGAGGATGAAGGCACGTTCGCGCAACCAGGCCACCGTGAGCGCGGTAATGATGTATTGCGTCAGCACCTGTAGATAGAGGAAGCGCGTGTTGATCCGGAGAAAATCCGATCGGACCATCAGCGCGGTCTGCCCCGCCCCCAACATGACGCTTACAGCAGGGACAAACAGCGCCGCGGCAAGCCATGGCCATTGATCAGCATGCTGCGGGCCGACCCATATCTTCAGTATCTCCTCGGAGAACAGCCCAATGACGACGAGGATCGGGACGATGATCGCGGCCGGCAGAACCAAACCGTTCCGTCCGAGCAATTGCAGCCGCCGAATGTCGGTTTTCTCATCGAGATGGGCGGAGATGGGAAGGATCGCCGAGTAAAGCGGACTCATCGCCGTTTTGAGAAACCGAGGCAGCCGCGTGAGCAGGTCGAAGGCTCCGACCTCGGCGGGACCGTACAATGCGCCGATCATCAACGGGATGATGGATAGCTGCAGAGTGCCCGCGATCCTGTTGTTGAACATGAGCCAGCAGAGATAGGCAACGTCGCGCCGGCTTGCAGGAGTCCAGGAGCTGAAACGCAGCGGGGTATCACGCGCCGCGATGTAGATCACCAGGGCCAGCACAAGGTACTTTGCAACCATGGCGCCAAGGTATGCATAGGCGATCCATTCATAGGCGACATTTTGCCAAAAGGCGAGATAGATCGAACCTACATAGAGAGCGCTGCTCCCCACTTCCGTCAGCCGAAGCCAGCTATATTCCTCGAAGCCCTTGAGCGCGCCCTCAATCAACAAACCGACGAAGGCGATTGGCAGAACAAGCGCGGTGATCCGGAGGATCGACACGAATGCCTTCGCATGTTCGGGTGCCACCTTGAAAACGAGCGCAAGGCTGGATGCGGCAAACCAGAGCGCAATGCCCGAGGCGACGCCGGCAACAACCGCGATCAGTGACAGGAGCGAGATCTTTTCAGAGGCCG
Source organism: Bradyrhizobium sp. 1(2017) (assembly GCF_011602485.2). NCBI lineage: Bacteria > Pseudomonadati > Pseudomonadota > Alphaproteobacteria > Hyphomicrobiales > Nitrobacteraceae > Bradyrhizobium > Bradyrhizobium sp. 1(2017). Next base: position 5,623,164 of record NZ_CP050022.2, read on the forward strand.
GCGCCCAATCCCCGAGCCGCCCGCGAGCAATCGCCTGGGTCGCGATCTCAGACGCACCGAAATCTATCAGAACGAGAAAGCCGCTTGGGAGAAAGCCGCGCACCAGGACGATCAAGCCGAGAATGGCAAGGCCGTAGGACTTCGCGATCAACCCGACGGCAAACAGTCCCAGCACGCCGGCAAGGCCGTAGGCAACGGCCGAGATCGCGGTGTTATGCAGGAAGCGGCGCAGCACGGCTCAGGTCGCTTCTGCAAGCTGGAGGCTCGCGCCGCTGGTTCTTCGCGTTGCTCGCTCGTCCACAGCGGGTTGCGCAACAAATCTCCGGTGGTCAACTGACGCCTTATCGAGACGCTGCAATATTGCGTTCACCGTCTCGACATCAAACGTCTTGCCGGCGCGGCGGCGTTCACTTTCGGCGGAACCGTAAGTACGACGCAGCAGTGAACTTGCCCCATGGCCGAGCGTTCGGCGAACCGCATTGGCCGCCAGCCCGCGCAAGGTCGGCCGTGGTACAGTTTGAGTCGCAGCTCCGCCCCGCCTCGGGGCGGCAATCGCCGCAAGGACCACCTCCGAAACGCGGACAGAACTCGAGCCGTCCACGGCGGTGTAGAGGTCGCTGATAATCTCTCGTCGGAAGGCCGCGGTTTCGGCAGGCAACGGGGGCAGATGGTCTTCGAGACCTTGTCTGACCAGTTCGAACATGTCGGCTTCCCCGGCTGCGCTCCGACTGACCCGCGTCGCGGCGTCAAGACGCAGAGCCGGCGTGTTGAACCACTCCATGCTCAATGGCTCCACATTCAGCATGGTTGCTTCAATTGCTGTGGAGCAATTCTGATGAACGAGCAAACGCGCGCCGCTGATCCACTCAAGGGAAGTTCCGCTCTGAATCACTTTTGCGTTCGGCAACGCAGCGAACGCGTCATATGAATTGCTGTTCTCGAATGGGTGCGGCCTCAGAACGAACTCGACAGATGGAAAGTACCCGGCGAGTTTGATGGCCATGTCCAATACGCTGCGGTAGGCCTGCGCGGCATCGGCGATGAATCGGCGGGCGAATTCGCGCGAGAACCCGGCGTTGACCATGGCCTCCTCTTCCTGCGACGAGCCGGTAGAGAAGCGCGGATTCACGGTCGGAAAATTCGTGTTGATGAGCACGTAACCCCGCCTCACCGAGGGTGTCGGCAATGCTCCGCGCCATGGCGGCGCGCAGAAATCATAGCGTGGACAACCCGTGGCGTGCAGGAGCTCCTCTGCGACCGTGCTCTGCCGCAGAAACGCCGCGTATTGCGACTGTCCCCAGACGCAGTAGAGGTCGACTAGCTCGGGGCATCCCGCGCTCTTCACCATGTTCGCGAACTGGTCGGCATTCTTGCCGCCAATTCCCTCCGTGTCGAGCACGCCAACGAGGATTCCGGCTCGCTTGTAGGACTTGATCAGGTCGGCGTTGTTGGGCCGGGTGTAGTTCACTAGCACAAGATCAGGTCGCAAGGCGGGGACATCGAACCCCTGCTGGTACATGGGAACGAGTGTGGCGCGCGCACCGCGGGTCGCCAATTGTCGCGCGAGCAGCACCAGCCCTTCTAGGTCGCGAAGCGGATTGTCGACGACCAGACAGACATGCGGCTTATCGGCCACGAGCCCCCCTCGCCATCTGTTGCGATGCCGACTCAGCACCATCCTCGGACGAGAGCAGATCCCAGCTCATCGGCGTGCCACGAGTGATCGACCGTCCGACACGCTTGCCTAGCAAGACCTCGAAATATTTCGGCGCCAGGCCGAGACCGGGGCGGATGATCCGCAAATTCTTCTCCGTCAGCACGTCGCCGGGAGCGAGGTCTTCCGCCACATAGAGCGAGCGGCGGAACACCATTGACTTGCTCTCCCTTTCGGTCAGGCCATAGAACACCTGACCAAGAGCAAGCCAGGCGCGCTTGGTCTCGACCACGAGAGCGGCCATCTCATCGGGCTCCATCGAAAACGTGGAATCGACGCCGCCGTCGGCGCGCGCAAGCGTGAAATGTTTCTCGATCACGGTCGCGCCGAGCGCGACGCTCGCGACCGACGCCCCGATCCCGTGAGTATGGTCTGATAGCCCGACCTCGCAACCGAACAGCGACCGCATGTGGGGGATCGTCAGCAGATTCGTGTCGGCGGGCGTCGCCGGGTACGTGCTCGTGCATTTCAACAGGACGAGTTGCTCGCAGCCCGCCGCCCTCGCCGCCCGCACCGTCTCGTCGATATCGGCCACCGTCGCCATACCCGTCGAGATGATCATCGGCTTGCCGGTCGCCGCGACTTTGCGAATGAGCGGCAAATCCGTGTTCTCAAACGAAGCGATCTTGTAACAGGCGACACCGAGGCTCTCGAGAAAGTCGACGGCGGTGGCGTCGAAAGGCGTCGAAAACGGAATCATGCCGAGTGAAAGCGCGCGCTGGAAGATCGGAGCATGCCACTCCCACGGTGTGTAGGCCTGCTGATAAAGCTCGTGCAGCGAATGGCCTTTCCAAAGGCTCGCGGGATCGTCGATGAAGAACTCGTCGCGCGCGAGTTGGAGCGTCATCGTATCGGCCGTATAGGTCTGCAGCTTGAGGGCATGAGCGCCAGCCTTGGCCGCTGCATCGACGATGGCCAACGCCCGATCAAGCGACTGATTGTGATTGCCCGACATCTCCGCAATGATGAACGGCTCGGAGGACCTGCCGATCGAACGCCCGGAGATCATTATCGTGTCAGTCATCGTTTGCTCCAGCCTTTTCGATGCGCACCGTGTAGCGGTGACCGCGAAAATCGAAGAACGCGGGAAAGCGCTCGGGATCAGCCACGCGAAGGAGATCGAATTGCTCGCCGAGCGATCTGTCGGGATCAAGTCTCGAATCATCCGGCGAACGGCGAGGATAGTAGGTCGGCGGCCGGTCATCCTGAGGCGCAGGCACCCTCAGCCCGATGCTCGCCAGCGCCTCACCCATGAGATCGAGCTCGATCGCAAACAGCTTCGCGTTGATTTCATCGTACAATTCGTGGCCTTCGAGGATCATGTGGCGCTGCGCCCAGATGGCCCCGGTATCGACCTGGTCCTCGGCCTCCAAAAGTGAAACGACGATATCGCTCTTACCCTCGAGGATCTGCCAGATGTGGGGAGACCAGCCGCGTCCGTGCGGAAGGTCGCTCGCATGAATGACGAGACTCGTGCCGTATGACGCACGATCCTTTGCCGAGATGATCTCGTGACATGAGATCAAGAATAGGATGTCGCCGCCCGAAAGCTCGGCCTTCGTCTGCACAAGTTCGATTGTGTGGGCAGCGCCGTTCACCTGCCCCCAATGCCGAAGATGTGGGTAGATTGGATGCGCCGGGCTGGAACAGAGTATTGAGATCTTCATCTTCAACCGACGGACAAGACCGCGGAATTTCCCAAGTTGAGTCCAGCGTTTAGCACAAAAGTCCGGCCGCGCAGCAACTAGCTGCACCCACGCAGGAACCTAGACCTCCTCCAGCCCTTTCGGAGTCGGATGGATTTTTCCTATAAAATCAAAGACCTAGCGCATCGCGACTAAGACCCGGCTTCGTCCCTCCCCGTCGACAAGCGCAAAGGCGGCTTCCCCGAGCGCTCTCACCCGATCCGGATCGTGCAGAAGCGCGCGAACAGCGCTGGCAAGAGCCTCGACGGTCAGGGATGCAGCTGTTCCGAGATAGATCGCCGCTGCCCTGTCAGCCAGCGCGGTCAACGCGCCCACCTGATTGGCAGCAATATCGGCCACAACAGCCGGCAAGCCCAGACAGCAGCGCTCCCAACTCATGACGCCGCCGGCGCCGATCGAAAGATCGGCCTGGCGCATCAGCTCAGCAATGTTGTTTGCACCCCTGTGCACCACCGCCCTCGGCAATCCGCGGCAAAGGCGCGCAACCGATTCGACATGCGGGTTGCTCATACCGATCACAACGTCCACCGCGATCCACGGCACAGCGAGGCTTGTGAGCGCCTGCACGGCCTTGGCCGTCTCGTTGGTCGGATCGGATCCTCCGTAACAAACCACAATGCGGTGGATGTTGCCGGATCGGCCTGACAAAAGGCGACGCTGTGCGGCGAAATCCGGACGAAGCAGCGCATATCGCGGCCCGAGGAGCTGCTTACAATCCTCAGACAACCTGCCGCGGTAACGCGTATCCATCTGCCGAACGAGGTTCTGATCGAGAAGGACGTCGCAGTCATGCGCCCGATCGGCGAGATCGTCGATTGAGAGAATTCGCAGGCCCTCGCGGCGGCATGCGCTCTCCCAACGAGCATCAAGGGCATAGTGATCGACGATCAGCCAATCGAAAGGACCGCGCTCATCCATGGCCTTGGACGTCTGCTCCGCGTCTTCTTGCCATGTCGTCGGGAGCCAGTCAGCATGTGGTCCACCATCCCCGTCTGCCCCGGAACTCCACACGTCAGGATCGGGTAGAAGCTGCAGGTCATGTCCGTCGCGCTCCACAAGCCCGGCCAATCCGGCCGCGTGACCGCGCATCAAGAAGCACGACCTCGTCTCGCTCTCGCCGAGCGCGCCGGCCAGCGTGAGACAGCGTGTCAGATGGCCCATTCCCATCTCGACCGATCCGTCGACGCGAAAGACTACCCGGCCATTCTTCATCAAATCGAGCCACCATGTCGTGCGCGGCAGGAGCTTTCACCCCGATAGGCCTTCAGCTACCACAATTTCGGCGTCGGAACTTGCCCTAATCCAACTTGAGCTCTCGTAACGGGTTCTATATTGCGAAAGCAGCAACCGAGCCACCCGCCCCGAGAATGAGCTTCCGCAAGACGATCCTGATCACGACACTCGCCGAATACCAGACCCGATTCTGGATTCCGGTGGCCCAACGGCTGCGCGCAGCAGGCGATGAGGTCGAACTGCTCGCCTTTGACGATCGTAGCGCCGAGATGTCGGAAGCCGCGGGCGTGCAGGTCACTAACATGTATCGCGAGGGCCAGCGGACCGGCGCCGCAGCCGACGACGTCCGGGCCTTCGAGGCACGCATTGCAGGTTATGGTCTGGACGGCTCCAATTTCCTGTTCAGCCATGAGCGTTTCACATTCGGTATCAACGACACCGCCTTGCTGCGCCGCCGCTTCATGATCTACGCCAATGCCATGGAAGCCCTGCTCGACCGACTTGAAGCAGAAGGCAAACTTGCGGTGCTGGTTCAGGAGTTGGGCGGCTTCCTGTCGGTGATCTCGAGCTTCTACGTCGCAAAGCGGCGCGGCATCCGCAACTGGTTCATCGAGCCGTCGTTTTTCCGCGGACGAATGTATTTCACGCCGGACAGCCTTGCCGCACCGCAGGTGATGGCCAAGCCCGCCGAATTGGTCTCGCCGGAGGTGCGGGCCTATCTCGTCGAGACGCTCAAACAACAGGCCATCGTCATTCCGAAGAAAGACCAGCATCACTATTCGGCGGCCTTCAAGAAGGTCCTCAACCTGCGCAACGCGCGCCGGCTCGCCGAGAAGCTGTGGGACCAGTTCGCGCTCGGCAAACATCAGGAGTTCGGACACAATCTGCGCCACGCCCGCGTTCACGCCGCGATGGCCGTCAATGCGGCGCGGCTGAAGAGGCTCTACCGTCCGATTCCCGAGACGCGCTTCGTCTACTATCCGTTTCACGTGCCGGCCGATATGGCGCTGACGCTGCGATCGCCGGACTATCTGGACCAGGTCGCGACGGTCGATTTCCTGCTGCGGACGATTCCGGATTCGCATGTGCTGGTGGCGAAGGAACATCCCGCCCAGATCGGCGCGATCTCGGCCGACCGATTGTTCGAGCTTGCGCGCCGCTTCGACAACTTCATCCTGCTGCCGCCGCAGACCAACAATTACACCGTGCTGACCCGCTCCGACGCGGTCGTGTCCGTCAACAGCAAGTCCGGTGCTGAAGCGCTGCTGCTCGGCAAGCCGGTCGTGGTGATGGGCGACGCCTTTTACAGCTCCTGCCCTCTGATCACCACCGCCGACCGCCTGCGCGACGTGCCGGCGCGCTTGCGCGAGGCGCTCAAGGCCGGCGCTTTCGACCCGGCTGCAACGGCACCCTATTTCGAGGCGGCCTGGCAACGGTCTTTTCCGGGCGAACTCTATGTCAGCGATCCCAAGCTGCTGGACATATTCGCAGCCTCGCTGCGCGCCGCGGTCGTCGAGACCGCGGCTGCGGATTGACGGATCACCTAATGCCTCTCGTCTCCATCATCATGCCGTCCTGGAATGTCGAGCGCTTCATCGAGGAGACCATCCATTCGGTGCAGGCCCAGACTTTTGGCGACTGGGAGCTCCTCATTGCCGATGACTGCTCGACGGATCGCACGCCGGCGATCATCGCAGAGATCGGCGCGCGCGATCCTAAGGTCAAGCTGATCCGGATGCCGAAGAATGGCGGACCCGCGCTGGCGCGTCAGGCATCGATCGACCAGGCGCAGGGCCGTTATCTCGCTTTTCTCGACAGCGACGATCTCTGGCTTCCGACCAAGCTCGAGCGCCAGCTCGCCTTTGCCCGCGACAAGCGGGCCGCACTGAGCTACACCGCGTTCCGCCGCATCGACGAGGCCAACATGATGTCCGGCCGGCTGATCGAGGTGCCGGCGTCACTCAGCTACAATCAGCTCCTGAAGAACACGTCGATCGCGACCCTGACGGCGTTGGTCGACCGTGAGATTTCGGGGCCCGTCGCCATGACGAACGAGGGCTACGACGATTTCTGCCTGTGGCTTTCCATCCTCAAGCGGGGCCACGTCGCCCACGGCCTCAACGAGGATCTGGCGCGCTATCGCGTCAGAGGGTCCTCGGTTTCCAGCCGCCCAATGCGGTCTGCCAAATGGGTCTGGAATATCTACCGAAACGTCGAGAAGCTGCCGCTCGTCAAATCAGCCTGGTGCTTCGGCCATTGGGGCGCGCGCGCTTGGCTGAAACGGCGACATTTCTAGCAGCCACGACCCCCCAAGGGCTGCCCGCAACTTTGCGAAAACAATCCACGCACGGTGGCGGTATTTTAATACCCCAACCAAGTCAATTGTTGTTGGCGAGGCCGGCCGTTGCCGGTACCACTCAGCACGCACCGCCAGGCACAATCTGGAACCGATCATGCCGTTTGACAGCTATAAGACCAGCCGCATCCTTGTGACCGGAGGCGCCGGTTTCATCGGTTCGCATCTCTGCGAGCGGCTGCTCGCGACCGGCGCCGAAGTCGTGTCAGCGGACAATTATTTCACCGGCAGCCGGCGCAACATCGCTCATCTGATCGCCAATCCGCTATTCGAGGCGGTCAGGCACGATGTCACCTTCCCGCTCTACATCGAGGTCGACGCGATCTTCAACCTGGCCTGTCCGGCCTCCCCGATCCACTACCAGCGCGATCCCGTGCAGACCACCAAGACCTCGGTGCACGGCGCCATCAACATGCTGGGCCTCGCCAAGCGGCTGAAGGCGCGCATCTTCCAGGCCTCCACCAGCGAGGTCTATGGCGATCCGCTGATCCATCCCCAGACCGAGGACTATTGGGGCAACGTCAATCCGATCGGCATCCGCTCCTGCTACGACGAGGGCAAGCGCTGCGCCGAGACGCTGTTCTTCGACTACTGGCGCCAGCACGGCCTGCCGATCAAGGTCGCCCGCATCTTCAACACCTACGGTCCGCGCATGCAGCCCAATGACGGCCGCGTGGTGTCGTCCTTCATCGTTCAGGCGCTCAAGGACGAGCCGATCACGGTGTTCGGCGACGGCGGACAGACGCGCTCGTTCTGCTATGTCGACGATCTCGTCGAGGCCATCATGCGGCTAATGGTGACCGCCGAAGACGTCACCGGTCCGATCAACCTCGGCAACAATTCCGAATTCACGATCCGCGAGCTCGCCGAGAAGGTCATCGAGCTCACGGGCTCGCGCTCCAAGCTCGTATTCAAGCCGCTGCCGCAGGACGACCCGCGGCAACGCCAGCCCGACCTCGCCAAGGCGAAGGCGGTGCTGAACTGGGAGCCGAAGGTCGCGCTCGAGGACGGCCTGAAGGAGACGATCGCCTATTTCAAACGCTCGCTTGAGATCGCCTGATCCGGCTCGCAATCACCTCCGCAGCGAGCCCGTCCGCCATGAATGAACCGTCCGGCATCATCAAGGACCTGCGCTTCTGGCTGGATTCGAAGGCTGCGCTGACGCTGCTGGTGCTGCTGCACAGCGCCCTCACATGCCTGTCGCTGATCAAGGTCTCGACCTTCCAGGGCTACATCCACTTCAGCAGCGAGCGCGTCTGGATCGCAGCCGCCGTCGCAATCGCCTTCTCGCTCGTCTCCCTGCTGTTCGCAGCCGTCCGCTTCAGTTTCGGCTATTATGTCGGCTTCTATTTCTACACGATGATCCTGGGATTTCTGTGGATCGACGTCTTCTCCGAATACAGCTACCCGCGATTGCTCGCCGGGATTTCGGCAGCATTGTCGCTCGTGCTCTTCCTGTTGCCGGTGCTGTTCGTCCGGGCGCCTCTGCGCCAGCCCGTCGCGCTGACGGCTGCCTGGTTCAAGCATCTGCTCACGCTGATCCTGGTGATCTCGATCGCCACCATTGCCGTGGCCTCGACCTATAATTTCCGCCTGGTCGCGATTGCCAACATCTACGACTACCGCGACGCGCTGCAGTTTCCCGGAGCCATCCGCTATCTGGCGGGCTGGGTGTCGAGCACATTGCTGCCGTTTGCGTTCGCCTGCTACTGGCTGCTCGGCCAGCGCCTGCGCGCCGGCCTGGTGCTGGTCCTGCTGTTGTTTTTCTATCCCATCACGCTGACGAAATTCGCGTTCTTCACGCCGGCCTGGCTGATCACGCTGGTCGTCCTGTCGCGGCTTCTGGAGACCAGAGCATCGGTCATCGCTTCGATCTTCATTCCGATGCTGCTCGGCCTCGCCATGGTCGTCGTCACCGGTACCAACCTCTCCATCAAATATTTCGACCTCGTCAACATCCGCATGATGGCGACGGCATCGAGCGCGCTCGACATCTACAACCATTTCTTCGCGAGCCATCCGCTGACCTGGTTCTGCCAGATCTCCGTTCTCAAGCCGCTGATGCATTGCCCTTACGGGGAGCCGATCGCGGTGGTGATGCAGAACACCTACGGATTCGGCAATCTGAATGCGTCGCTGTTTGCGACCGAAGGCGTTGCTTCCGTCGGTCCCTGGCTCGCGCCGTTGACCGCGCTGGCATCGGGTCTCGTGCTGGCGCTCGGCAACCGCGCCTCCGCGGGCCTGCCGCCGCGCTTCGTGCTGGTGTCCGCCGGCGTGCTGCCGCACGTCCTGCTCAACGTGCCGCTCACTGTCGCCATGGTCACGCACGGCACCGCCATCCTGTTTCTGCTCTGGTACGTGACGCCTCGCGACCTGTTCGAACAAAAGCCGTGACACCGTGCGCATCCTGATCCTCAACGCCGACTATCCGCGCTTCCTGTCCTGGCTCTACCGCCGCCGGCCGGGTCTCGAGAACGAGTCTTACGCCGCGCAGATGGCGGCGCGAAACGCCAGCCTGTTTGGCGTCGCCGACTTCTACTCGCGCAATTTCGCCGGTCTCGGGCACGTCGCCGCTGACATCCATGTCAACAATCCCTGGATGCGGACCGCCTGGGCGCGCGAGCGCGGCCTTGCCGTCACCGAACCGCCGCCGCCCGGTGCGTCCGCCACGCGCGATGCCGTTCCCGGCTGGCTGCAACGCGCCGTCGCGCCGTTCAAGCCGATGCTGCGGCCGCTCGCGCGCAAGGTCGGGCTCAGCCCGCGACTCGATGCGGAAGCGGAAAAGATCCTGCTGGCGCAAATCGAGGACTTCAAGCCGGATCTCGTCCTCAACCAGGATCTGTTCCATGTCGACACGCGTCTGGCGCGCAGGATCAAGCAGATTGGCCGGCCCATCCTGATCGGCCAGGTCGGCATCTCGCCCTCGCGCGGCGAGGATTGGTCGGTCTACGACCTCATGATCTCGCAGATGGCGGCGGTCGTCGATTACTTCCGCCAGCACGGCGTGCGCGGCGAAGTGGTCCATCTCGCTTTCGAGACAGGCATCCGCGACATCCTGCCTCCGCCGCCCCAGGACAATTTCGATGTCACTTTCGTCGGCGCGGTGTCGGCGGATCATCAGCTCCGCGTCGCGCAACTCGAGGCGGTGGCGCGGCGCTACGATCTCAAGCTGTTCGGCAGCGGCCTGCAATCCCTCCCCTCCTCCTCGCCGCTGCATCGCTGCTACCAGGGCGAGGTGTGGGGCGTGGAGATGTACCAGGCCCTGCGCGCCTCGCGCATCACGCTCAATTCGCACATCGACATGGCCGGGCGCGAGGCCGGCAACGCACGCCTGTTCGAGGCGACCGGCGTCGGTGCATTCCTGCTCACCGACTTCAAGGACAATCTGCACACGCTGTTCGCTCCCGACCGCGAAGTCGTTGCATGGCGCGACGTTGACGATTGCCTTGCCCTGATCGACCGGTATCTCGCCGACGATGCGGCGCGCCTGTCGATTGCGAAAGCGGGACAGGCCAGGACATTTGCCGCCCACACCTACCGCCGGCGTGTCGAGGAGATCCTCACGCACATTGGGTGAATTCCCGTTGGGGGGGCGCAACAAACGACATGATCCGTGCGCCCTTGACGGTCCCGGCCAAAATGGCCAAAGTGCGCAGCAGGATAGCTATCTCACTCTAATCACAGCGTTTTTGTCGAGGCCCCACGATGGAACACGTCGAACATGTTCGATTCGGCGACCAGCTCTACGCGATCATCGTGCGCGCCTCGTTCCGCGAGCCGGGCATCCACTTCTTTTCGACGCCGGAGCTGTCGCAGCAGCTCGCCTTCATGAGCCATCCAAAAGGCAAGACCATCGAGCCGCACCGTCACAACAAGGTGACGCGTGAGGTGCACTACACCCAGGAGGCCCTCCTGATCCAGAAGGGCAAGCTCCAGGTCGACTTCTACACCGTCGAGGAAGAGTATCTCGAAAGCCGGGTGCTCGGTGCGGGCGACATCATCCTGTTGTGCAGCGGCGCGCACGGCTTCCACGTGCTCGAACCGCTCGAGATGTTCGAGATCAAGCAGGGTCCGTATTCCGGCGAGAACGACAAGACCCGGTTCGACCAAGCCTCCCCGTCGCAAATCCGGATCAAAGGCCCAGGCCTGTGACCGCACCGTTCATTCCCGTCAACACGCCGCTGCTCGACGGCAACGAGGCCGGCTATCTCGCCGAATGCATTCGGACCGGATGGATCTCCTCGGAAGGACCGTTCATCAAACGCTTCGAGCAGGCGATGGCCGAAGCTGCGGGACGACGGCACGGCATCGCCGTCACCAACGGTTCGGTCGCGCTCGAGATCGCCGTCCATGCGCTCGGTCTCGCGGAAGGCTCCGAGGTCATCATCCCGACTTTCACGATCATCAGCTGCGCCGCCGCCGTGGTGCGCGCCGGCCTCGTGCCTGTTGGCGTCGACTGCGATCCCGCGACCTGGAATATGACCGTCGAGGGCGTGGAAGCCGCCATCACGCCGCGCACGCGCGCGATCATGCTGGTGCATATCTACGGGCTGCCGGTCGATCTCGATCCGATCCTGGCGCTCGCCCGCAAGCACGATCTGAAGGTGATCGAGGATGCCGCCGAGATGCACGGCCAGACCTATCGCGGCGCGCCCTGCGGCGGCTTCGGTGACGTCTCGACCTTCAGCTTCTACCCCAACAAGCACGTCACGACCGGCGAAGGCGGCATGATCCTCACCGACGACGACGCGCTCGCCGATCGCCTGCAAGGCTATCGCAATCTCTGCTTCCAGCCGCAGCAGCGCTTCGTCCACGAGGAGTTCGGCTGGAACGCGCGCATGACCAACCTCCAGGCCGCGCTCGGCATCGCTCAGGTGGAGCGCCTGCCGCGCACCGTCGAGACGAAGCGCCGGATCGGCCAGCTCTATGACGAACATCTCGGAGGGCTCAACCGCATCCGCCGCCCGGTCGCCCGCACCTCGTATGCCGACAACATCTACTGGGTCTATGGCATCGTGCTGAACGACGACGTCCCGTTCGACGCCAAGGAGGCGATGCGCCGCCTCGGTGAAAAGGGCATCGGAACGCGGCCGTTCTTCTGGTGCATGCACGAGCAGCCGGTGCTGCGCCGGATGGGCCTGATGCTCGACGAGAGCCATCCGAACGCGGAATACATCGCGCGGCGCGGTTTTTACCTGCCGAGCGGACTTGCCCTGACCGACGGCGAGATCGCCCGCTCGGCGGAGGCGCTGAAGGAGATTTTGGCGTGACGGTGTTCGCCGACTACGCGCCCTGGTATGATCTCCTCTATCAGGACAAGGATTACGCGGCGGAGACGGAATTCGTCGAGGCGCGCTTGCGCGACCACGGCGTCACCTCGGGTCGGCTGCTCGATCTCGGCTGCGGCACCGGGCTGCACGCGCTCGCCTTCGCCCGCCAGGGGTGGAAGGTTGCCGGCATCGATCTCAGCCATGAGATGATCGCCAGCGCCAAGGCGCGCGCCGAGCAGGCCGGACTGTCCATTCCGTTCCGGCAAGGCGATGCCCGCGAAGCGGGTCCCGAGCGCGGCTTCGACGCGGTCGTGTCGCTGTTTCACGTCGCCAGCTACCAGACCAGCCGCGATGCGCTGGCGGCGATGTTCCGCACCGCGCATGCCGCATTGAAGCCGGGCGGGGTGTTCTTCTTCGACTATTGGTATGGCGGGGCCGTGCTGGCGCAGGGCGTCGAGACCCGGGTCAAGGTGATCGAGCAGAAGCCGCTGCGCCTCACCCGCATCGCGCAATCCGACCATGACGAGCAGGCCGCGACCGTCACGGTGAACTACACGCTGTTCTGCGAGGATATGGATCGCGCCACGATCCAGCGCGTCGATGAAGCGCACCACTTGCGCTACTGGTTTCCGTTCGAAATCGACGCCGCGCTCATCGCGAACGGCTTTCAGCCCGCCGCTCACGCCGCGTGGCTGACTCAGGATCCGCCGCACTCCAAGAGCTGGGCGGCCTACGCGATCGCCAGAAAGAGCGTCACGCCGTGAGACCGCTGCGGCTCGCCGTCATGTTGGAACAGGCCCTCGAGGTCGGCGGCGGTTTTCAGCAGCCGCTGAGCGACCTGCTCTGGCTGCGCGACTGGGCGTCCAAATCGGGCAACGAGATCGTGGTGTACTCACCCTATCCGAAGACGCTCGAGATCCTGAAGGAGTTCGATGTCGCGGCCCGCCTCCTCAAATTCGGCCCGCTCGACCATGTCTTCCTGTTCCTGAAATATTGCGGGCCGTTCGATCTCGTCCAGATCGCATCGAAGCTGAAATCGCCGTTCGAGCGCACGCTGATCCGCGACGGCATCGACGTCGTGCATTTCACCTCCACATCGAAGCGGCATTTGCTGCTCTACGAGCTGCCCTTCATCATCACCATCTTCGACGGCTGCCATCGCGACGCGCCGGAGTTTCCCGAAGTGAGGACCTTCGGCGAATTCGAGCGCCGCGAGATCCTGTTCGGCCTCGCCAGCACCAAGGCGGCGGTCGTGATCGTCAACGCGCCCGAGCTGACCGACGATCTGTGCCGGCGCTACGCCATGGAAAGAGAGCGCGCGGTCTGCATCCCGTTCTCGCCCTCCACCTATGTCAGCCAATCCCTGCCCGATGCTGAGGCCGACGCGGCGGTGCTGACAAAATACCGGCTCGAACCCGGCTATCTGTTCTATCCGGCGCAGTTCTGGCCGCACAAGAACCACATGACGCTGCTCTCCGCACTCGCGCTCCTGCGCGAGCGGGGCATCACCGAACGGCTGGTGCTGTGCGGTTCGGATCGTGGCGGCCGTGACAAGATCGATGCGGCCATTCGCGCCTACGGATTGTCCGATCAGATCTCCATCATCGGATTCGTCGAGTCGGCCGAACTCGGCGCGCTCTATCGCGGCGCCGCCGCGCTGGTGATGCCGAGCTATTTCGGCCCGACCAATCTTCCCCCCTTGGAAGCCTGGGCGGTCGGCACGCCGGTGATCTATCCTGAAGCTTTCAAGGCGCAGGCCGGCGATGCCGCGATCCTGTTCGACTATGACGATCCGCGCTCGCTGGCGGACGCAATCATCGCCTTGCGCACCGACGGCACGCGCGATCGGTTGCGCGCGGCCGGCCGTCTCCGCCTCGCACAATTTGCGGCGGAGACCGAAGCGGGCCGTCTTCAATTCGCCCGCCACCTGGAACGGCTGAAGCACCGGCTGGCTTTGACCGCGCGTTGAACAGCAAAAGCTAAGCCGGAATCAGCGCCCGCAAGCGCTGGCGCAGCGCCGTGCTCAGCAGCGGACTTGCGAGCAGGCCGACCACGGCCAGCCAGATCGCGCATTCCACGACGAAGGGCACGAGTCCGCTCCCCGGCACCAGCGCCATGATCGCCTGCCCGATCAGCCAGCCCGACGCAATGATGCCACCGCCCATCAGCATCAGGACAGCGATGTGCCTGAACGGATGATGCAGGGTCTGCCGCATCACTATCAGTGCGAGCAATCCGAACTGCACCAGGATGTCGCTCGCGACCAATGCGAGCGCGGCGCCGAGCGGCCCGAGCCGCGGGATCAGGACGACCGACGCCGCCAGGAAGACGACGAGTTGAAGTCCCTTGGTCCGGATCAGGAGGTCGCCGCGATTGCTGTGATTGGCAAAGACGAACGCCAGCAGCGAGGGTGCAACGGCTGCCGAGCCGAGCAGCAGCGTCACCGTGAGCGGCGCGTCATAAGGGATGCTGCCGTGGGTCCAGAGCGCGAAGAAGTCGGGCCAGAACGGCAGCAAGCCCGCGACCGTCAGACAGGCAAGGCCCGTCACGAACACCGAGCCATGGGCGTAGAGGCGGCGTAGCCGCTCCCTGTCGCCGATCGCATGATCGTGGCCGAGTTCGGCGGCGAGCGGCAGCGTCACCTGCAGGCACAGGCTGCGCAGCAAGCTCGCGATTACGCGCGTCAGGCCCCATTGCGCTACCGCGACGCGATTCGTGACCAGCGCTGAGACCAGCAACACCGGAACGTTGACGAGCGCGAGTTCGGTGATATTGGCGACAGCGAAGGGCAAGGCGCGGCCGAACTGCCCGATGCTCCAACGCAGGGACGGCGACACGAATGGCGGTTTGCCGGCACGGCGCAGAAAGGGAAATAGTCGCGGGGCGTCGAACGCCGTGAGAAAGACCGCGAGCAGGACCTGCGTCGACACGAAGGCGATCGCGACTGCAAACAGGCTGCCGAACCTCGCGAGCGCAGCCAGCTGCGCGATTTGCCCGAGCAGCAAGGCGGCGTTCTGCAGCCAGACCGTCCGGCCATACTTGCCGCGCACGCGATAGAGGCCGGAGACGAGGTTGGAGGGCAAGGTCAGAAGCATGCCCAGGATCATCGCCAGCATCGCGGCATCGAAGGTCGGCGTCGCGTGAAAGCCGAGCACCTCCGACGGCCGCGCCAGGACGACGGCCGCGCACAAAAGGACACCGAGCCCCGCGACAATCGCAAGATAGATCCGAAGCAGAGCTGAATAGAAATTGGCCGTGCGCCCGTCGCAATCGGCGCAGGACTTGAAAGCGAGAAAGCGGTTGATCGCACGCAGCTGCAATCCCGCATCCGCCACCACGACGAGGCTGCCGGCCGCAAAAATCGTGAACCAGCCCGCGAGCATATCCCCGGTCCACACATGCAGGAAAGCTGGAACCAGCAGCAGCTGCTGGGTCAGCCCCAAGACGATCTGCACCAGGTTCGCCGACCAGCCGTCAATGAGCCGGCGGGCGCGCCCGGCAACGCCGATACCACTCGGACCATCGGCCTCGCCGGGCGCATCAGTCTGCGTATCGGTCAAGCCGCATCCTTCCCGGCGATTAGGACGTTAAAGCAGCGTCTTAAGGCGGTTGAACGGCTTAGGCAATGGCGTCCGAATTCGTCGCCGCCTCGCCAGCTGACGCGGCGCTCAAGGGCCGTCCGGTTCGCCCGTGCGGCCGCGTGGCACGAAGGACACCAACGAGATGCTGGCCGGCTTGGGCACCAGAGTCGGACGGCTACTTTGCCACAATTGCAAAAAGCTTGCTTCCGTGCGTCACGCGAGCAGCTCATGACCAACGAGGCCGACGAGATGATTGAAGTTGACCGAAAGAAGATCTGCAAAACTGTCGTCGGCGTGTGTCAGGGCCTCCAGGATCAGAGAGGCTTCGGATGAGGCACGATCCGACGAGACAAGCGTTTCAGGAAAGTGGTCATGGTGGTTGGATTCGGAAACGTCGGAATTGAATACGAAGGAGTCGTTTGTGGTCGTCACAATTGTCGAACCAGCAGCAGAGGCGCCAATTGCTGATGCCGAAACGACTCCATTGCTATTCAGATCCTGATGGAACGCGCTCTCATACGATTGTAGCGCCGTGCTCGTCCCGGAAACGAAACTGAGGACGTTCGTGATGTAATTGCCATTGGAGTCGGCGCTCCACATGTTGTATTGGCCCGTGCTTACATTCTTCCAGGCCACATTGTAGCCACTGCCGGTCTGCTCTGCCCCGATCGGCGCCCAGCCGGTCCACATGTCGACCGTGACCGGCGCGCCCGAAAACATGAGTTGGGGCCCGGTTCCGCCTGCCACGGGATTCAGAAAATAGTTATTTCCAACCTGGACCAAGCTCGTCGAGCCGGCCGTCTCGATCGCAATAGAAGGTGCACCAATCACGCCATCGCCGTTGAGATCCTGATGGAACGTGCTCTCATACGATCGTAGTGCCGTGCTCGTGCCGGAAACGAAAGTGAGGAGGTTTGTGGTGTAGTTGCCATTGGAGTCGGTGCTCCAGATGTTGTATTGGCCCGTGCTTACATTCTTCCAAGCCACATTGTAGCCACTGCCGGTTTGCTCTGCCCCGATCGGCGCCCAGCCGGTCCACATGCCGACCGTGACCGGCGCGCCCGAAAACATGAGTTCGGGTCCGCTTCCGCCTGCCACCGGATTCAGAAAATAGTCGTTTCCAACCTGGACCAGGCTCGTTGAGCCGACGGTTTCGATCGCTATCGACGGCGCGCCAATCAGGCCATTGCCATTGAGATCCTGATGGAACGTTGTCTCATGCGATTGTAGCAGCGTGCTCGTCCCGGCTGCGAAGCTGAGAAGGTTCGTGACGTAATTGCCATTCGAATCGGTGCTCCAGATATTGTATTGGCCCGTCCCCGCATTCTTCCACGCCACGACGTAGCCGCTACCGGTCTGCTCTGCCCCGATCGGTGCCCAGCCCGTCCACATGCCGACCGTGACCGACGCGCCCGAAAACATGAGCTCGGGCCCGCTTCCGCCTGCCACGGGGTTCAGAAAATAGTTACTCCCAACCTGCGCCAAGATCGTTGAACCGGCTGACTCAATCGCTATCGTCGGCGCACCAATTGCCCCATCGCCATTTAGGTCCTGGTGGAACAATGGTTCATACGATTGCAGCCCGACGTTGGCACCCGGGGCAAAACTCAATAGATTCGTGATGTAGTTGCCATTCGAGTCGGTGCTCCAAATATTATACTGCCCCGTACTCGTATTTTTCCAGGCCACATCGTAACCACCAGCCGTTTGCTCCGCTCCTATCGGGGCCCAACCCGCCCACATGTCGACCGCGACCGGCGCGCCGCTAAATTTCAGCTGCGGTCCCGTTGCGTTGGGAATAGGGTTCATGGAGTAAGTGTTTCCGACCTGCACCAAACTCGTCGTCCCGAGCGCCTCGATCACTATTGGCGTCAAGAACGTGGGGCTTGCGATCGTTCCGTTCGCGAATTTGAAGTACTCTACTCCTGTAACGGTATCTGCACCGTCAGCAGGACCGACGCGCTGATCGACTACGGTGAAGGTCTGCGTGTTCGCGTCGTACGAGATCGCATAGTTGGCTTGGTTGCCCGAATACACGACGATATCGCTACCGGCGCCGCCTATGATCGTGTCGTTGCCGCCGCCGCCAGTGATCGTATCGTTGCCCGAACCGCCGCTCAACGTGTTGGCGATCGCGTTACCCACCAGCGTGTCGTTGCCGCTGCCGCCGCTGGCGTTGTCGATGTAGGAGCGTGCGTCGCCGTTATAGAGATAGGCATTGTAGACGTTGCCCGATGCGTAATGGCCGTTGCCGAGATTGGCCAACTGCACCGACGAGAGCAGCGACGCCGCACCAGGATTGAGGTTGATGCTCAAACTCGTCGTGTAGTTCGACAGGTCATAGGTATCGACGCCGCCGCCGTCCCAGACCGTCTCGTAAATGCGATTGGCCGAGCCACCGACGCCGCCGCCCGGCGCGAGCTGCGCGATGCCGTTGATGAATTGCTGCCCGGTGGTCGGATTCCAAGTATAGACCGTATTGCTGCTCTGGGTCGTGTAGTCCGCGCCGTACATGGTCTGGAGCGCGAGGATATCGTTCGCCATATAGGTCTGCGAAAATCCGTAGGCCTCGTTGGTGTAGCCACCCGTGGTCGAGGCCCCGACATAGCTGCGATAGCTCATGACGGTATATTCGCTGCTGTCGTGCGCGCTCGGCACAGCGACGTTGCCGGGGCCGCCGGCCTCCTGACTGTGTTTGAGGCCGAGAGCGTGGCCGAGCTCGTGCAGCGCGGTCGTGAAATAATAATTGCCGAGCTTGGCGAGCGAGAAATTGTACTGGGTCCCGAACCAGACGTCGCCGCCGGAGGCATAGTTGCCGGGATAGTAGGCGTAGGCGGTCGGGTTGGCGGCCGGGGACTGCGCGACCATGATGTCGGCGCCGTTCGTGCCCGTGTACTGGATGTCCGCGTTGGTGTAGCCGAGGATCAATCCGATCGCGTAGTTGATCGCCGCCTGGATCTGGGTTGGTGCCGCGGCAAAGCCCGAGATGGTCGGTTCGCCGCTGCCCCCGTAATAGGGATTGGAGTAGTCGCTCGCCGCATCGGGAAAGCTGTAATTGATCGTGCCGGTCCATTTGTATCCGGACAGCAGGCCGTCGATCTCGGCGTTGTTGGTGGCACTGACGTTAACAGCGGTGGCCAATGGACTCTCCGGAGCAACCCCATCGCGCGATTCGGGCGAGGCGCGTGATTCTAGCTTCAGAGGTAAACGTTTGACTTAAGTTTGGCGGCTGCGTGCACGCCCCTTCCACAATGTTGTGCTAGCCATCAAATTCCGTAGTCGTACGGCCTGGCCCTTTCCGTAGACATACGGGGCCCGAACCGGAGATGCAAGCTTGCGCCTGCGCGATCATCCCTCGAGGAAAAAACCTGGCTCCCTCGCGGCCGGTCTCATCTGCGCCCTCGCGGTGGTCGCCGGGCCCGATCGCCTATCCATCGGAGAACAGCCTGTCATGGTCGGGAAAGCCAAAGCGGACGGCGGCAAGGAGAGCGGCAAGGCCGGCCGCGCGCCCTCCATGCCGATGGCTCGCGATCCCTCCGTTGCCGTGGCGGAGGAATACGAAGCCGCGCGCCGGAAGGGTACGCGGGAGGCGCTCGAGCTCTTCATTGCGCGCCACAGCGATGACCCGCTGGCCGAGCAGGCACGTGCGGAACTGAAGCGCCTGTCGCGCTGATCCATTCACGCAGCGCGGCAAACCTGCATCAGCCATCGCATTTCGACAGGCGGCATCCGCGCCGGGCCAGACTTGTCGCATGGCCGTTGGGCACTATGCTAGGCCTGCAATCTGTCCCGGAGCCTTTCACGATGCCCTTTCCGCATGCCTCGGAAGCCCTGTCGCGCTTCACCGTGCTCGATCTGACCCGCGTCCGCTCCGGGCCCACCTGCGTGCGGCAGCTCGCGGACTGGGGCGCCAACGTGATCAAGATCGACGCGCTGACAGAGGATGCCGGCGGCGAGCAGCCGGGCGGACCGCGGCGCGGCTCCGACTTCCAGAATTTGCACCGCAACAAGCGGGCGATGACGCTGAACCTGAAGGACGAACGCGGGCTGGCGGTATTCAAGCGCCTTGCCGCCAAGGCCGATGTCGTGGTCGAGAATTTTCGGCCCGATGTGAAGAAGAAGCTCGGCATCGACTACGACAGCCTCGCTGCCATCAATCCGCGCATCGTCTATGGCAGCATCTCGGGCTTCGGCCAGGATGGCCCCTACCACAAGCGGCCCGGCTTCGATCAGATCGCGCAAGGCATGGGTGGGCTGATGTCGATCACCGGCGCACCGGGTGAAGGTCCAATGCGGGTCGGCATCCCCGTCGCCGACCTCACCGCGGGCCTGTTCTGCGCCATGGGGATCCTCACCGCGCTGCTCGAGCGCGAGGTCTCGGGCAAGGGCCAATGGGTGCAGACGTCGCTGCTGCAGGCCCAGATCTTCATGCTCGACTTCCAGGCCGCGCGCTGGCTGATGGAGAAAGAGGTCGCCAAGCAGGCCGGCAACAACCACCCGACCAGCATCCCGACCGGCGTGTTCAAGACCTCGGACGGCTACATCAACATCGCCACCACGGGAGGCCGTATCTGGGAGCGCTGTGCCCAGGCGATCGGCGCCCCGGAGCTCTATGCCCATCCCGACTACGCGACGGCCCCTGCCCGCTCCAGGAACCGCGACGCGCTCAACGCCGAGATCGAGAAGCGCACCGTGACGAAGTCGACGGAGACCTGGGTCCGCGAGCTCAACGAGGCCGGCGTGCCCTGCGGGCCGATCTATGCCATCGACCAGATGTTCGAGGACGCGCAGGTCAAGCATCTCGGCATCGCGCAGGACGTGCCGAACGACGATGATCGCCACATCCGCCTGGTCGGCCAGCCGGTGACGCTGTCGCGCACGCCGACCAGGATGGTGGCGCGGCCGCCGGAATTCGGCGAGCAGACCGACGAGGTGCTCGCTGAATTTGGCTTCAACAAGGAAGAAATCGCTCGCTTAAGAGAGGCCAAAGTCGTCTAAACTTGGCTGCTCGATACGAAGTGAAAGATCAACGCGGCGCAATAGGCGATAGGAATTGCCCTTACTTGGACCCTCGTTCCCTTTTCTAGGGTGTTATTTGAGCAAACGGTAACATGACCAGTCGAAATATCTTTCATCCGATCTGCCTGGTTTGCCAGTCCGTTTACCAACGTCCCATACGAGCCGTAGTAAGAGAGGGGTAGGATATTAGCCGATGCATAAGGTGCGGCGAGATCATCGCAACCGTACTTTCGAGGGCTGTTCAGCCGGTTTGTAACACGAAGTTCAATTTTGCGAGGGCTAAAGCGAATGAATCCGCGAACCGAGTCCGACGGGCATTTCTCAGCAAGTCATGGTGGCACGTCTGGCCTCTCAGAAAACTTAGCAAGCCAACCACGAAGATCTTGTTGTTACTCGATGCTTCATCAAGAAGCAGAACTCCTTACATCATCTAAGAGTGGTGATTGATGCCTCGTCTGGTCTACATCAACGAGAGGTTTGGCCACGATGCAACGATCGTCCTAGACAGTGGAGACGCATGTTGGATATCCGTCGGTAAGAAGGGCGTCTTAGTCCGCTCTCACAGGGACAACTTCTGGGGCGGATTGCTGGGCAGCCTGTTTGGTACGAAACTCTACCAGGAACGGGACGTCTACCGAGCGCTAAGCGTTGCTCAAGCGCTGGCTGCAACTTTTCGGCCGGTTCCTCAAATTGGGTGCAAGGACGTCATATTGAAATCGTTCTGCACGGCAGTCTGGCACTGCTCATCACCTGAGCAAGTCAAGAATGCTTTGAATGAGCCCGCTTGGCTCGAGGAGCAACGTTCTGTCGGTCAGCCCCGATGAAGCCACTTCCCAGAATCCCCTTTTAACGAATGAGAACGCTGCGTAGCTGTATGCGGGGGTACCCGGGCCCTCTTGCAAATTTCTATTCCGACCATATTTTCTGAAATTATGAATACGCGTAGTAGAGTTGGTGTGGATCACGATCCCACGCGCAGGCGGACGCGATGGCGAGTGAAGTGGGGAATGCCAGCCCGCGCCGCTGGCGGATTCGCCAGAGCAGTTGCCCTATCTCGCGACGAGCGAAGCGAGATTGCTCGCGAAGCCGCTAAGGCCCGCTGGGCAAGAAACTTGCCGCATGCCACGCATGAAGGTGTCGTCCGACTTGGCGACGTTGAAATTGAGGTTATGGTCCTCAACAATGGGCAGCGCGTGGTCACTCAAAGTGGCCTCCTGACCGCGCTGGGTTGTGATCAACGCTCCAAAGGACGTCAGTCCCACAGAAGCATCGCGAAGCTGCCTGCCTTTTTGGGAGTACAGAATCTAAAGCCCTTTATCTCCAGAGAATTGATCGTAACGGCCAGCCGCATTGAATTCCGCACCGCACAAGGCATGAAGGCGTTCGGCTACGTCGCGAATTTCCTCCCGGAGGTCTGTGATATGTTTGCGCGCGCCCAGCTGGCCGGAGTTCTGAAGGTCCCCCAGCGCTGCATGGCGGACCGCGCTAAAACCGTCGCAGAGCAGCTCCGACGCTTTGGTACGATTCGCCTCATTGATGAAGCTACAGGGTTCCAAAACGTTCGCGAAGAGTAGAACAAACTTTCTAAAACGAGAATTTGCCTCACCCACGATGCGAATGAAATCTACGGACCCAGGACCGAATTGACACGACACAAGCCGGTTTTTCGCTAACCACGAAGTTTAGCCACTGCCGTAGAAGGAAACATTTGGGGCGCGTAGGACCACGACGGAACTAACCCCAAGTACCTACAAGTTTGAGGAGTTTTCCCTAGCGCGGCGCCGGCTTGCCCGCCTGCGTCAATCCGACACGGGCGAGCAAACCGTCGATCACCGGCCAGAACAGCAGCACGATCGCCAGCGTCGTGATCGAGCCGACCAGTCCGTTCGACCAGAACACCTTGAGGTTGCCGCCCGAGCCGATCATCGACAGGCGGAAGGCATCTTCGGCGCGGTTGCCGAGCACGAGCGCCAGCGTGAACGGCGCCAGGGGAATGCCGATCTTCTTGAAGACATAACCGACGACGCCGAAGCCCAGCATCAGCCAGATGTCGAACATCGCGTTCTGGATCGCATAGGCGCCGATAGCGCAGGACACCACGATCATGGGCGCGACCGCAGCGAAGGGTACGCGCAGGATCGAGGCGAAGATCGGCACCGTGGTCAGCACCAGCACGAGGCCGACGACGTTGCCGAGATACATCGAGGCGATCAGGCCCCAGACGAAGTCCTTGTGCTCGACGAACAGCAGCGGGCCTGGATTGAGGCCCCAGACCATCAGGCCGCCGAGCAGGATCGCGGCGGTACCGGAGCCGGGAATGCCGAGCGCCAGCATCGGCAGCAGGGCCGAGGTGCCGGAGGCATGCGCCGCCGTCTCGGGCGCGAATACGCCTTCGATGCGGCCCTTGCCGAAGCTCTCGGGCTCCTTGGCGAAGCGCTTTGCCAGATTGTAGCCCATGAAGGAGGCTGCGATCGCGCCGCCCGGCGTGATGCCGAGCCAGCAGCCGATGAAAGAGGAGCGCAGCAGCGTCACCCAATATTTCGGCAGGTCCCTCCAGACGCCGAGCACGACGCGGAGCGAGATGCTCGCCGCGTGTCCGCGCAGCGCCAGCCGCTCCTCCATCGTCAGCAGGATCTCGCTGATGCCGAACAGGCCGATGACGGCGACCAGGAAGTTGATGCCGCGCAACAGCTCGGCCGAGCCGAAGGTCATACGCAACTGGCCCGAGACCGTGTCCATGCCGACGCCGGCGAGCAGCAGGCCGAGCGACATCGAGATGACGGTCTTGTGCTTGGCCTCGCGTCCGAGGCCGACGAAGGAGCAGAAGGTCAGCAGATAGACCGCGAAGAACTCGGGCGGTCCGAATTTCAGCGCGAAGGACGAGATCATCGGCGCGAGGAAGGTGATCAGCATCACCGCGACCAGCGAGCCGATGAAGGAGGACGTGAACGCCGCGGTCAGCGCCTCCGCCGCCCTGCCCTGCTGCGCCATCGGATAGCCGTCGAACGTGGTCGCGACCGACCAGGCCTCCCCGGGGATGTTGAACAGGATCGAGGTGATCGCGCCGCCGAACAGCGCGCCCCAATAGATACAGGAGAGCATCACGATCGCCGAGGTCGGATCCATCGTGAAGGTGAGCGGCAACAGGATCGCAACGCCGTTGGGGCCGCCGAGCCCCGGCAGCACGCCGACGAAGATGCCGAGCACCAGCCCGACCATCATCAGCACGAGCGTCTTCCACGTCAGCAGGACGGCGAAGCCGTGAAGCAGGAGACCGAGAGCTTCCATCGCGGACCCGTCCTAGCGCCCGAAGGCCGCTTCGAGCGGCCCTTTCGGCATGATGACGTCGAAGGCGACATCGAAGGTGACGAACATGATTGCCGTGAACACGAGAGCGGTGAGCAGCGACTTCCACAGCGCGATCTTGCCGACGAAGCGCATGAAGCCGGAGATCAGCAGGAAGCTCGCGACATAGAGGCCGAGGAACTGCGTCACCAGGCAGAACAGCAGCGTCGGCACGAACACCGCCATCACGCGGCGGGCTTGCGCGCGCGTGACGAAGGTCTCGCGCGCCGCGCGGTGCGCGACGAGCGCCACGATCAGGCCGTAGAGGCTGCCGCCGCCGAGGATGATGCAGAGGTAGAAGGGGAAATAGCCGGGCTCGGGCCCGGTCGCATCCCAGGACGCGCCGGTGCGCCAATTGTCGTAGCCAAGCGTGACGGCAAGGGCCAGCAGCAGGAGACAGACGATGATCTCGATCGTGCCGGACGAGACGACGGAGGGCGAGTCGTCCTCGGGCGCGGTCGGATCGTCGACGACGATTTCAAGATCGGTTTGGGACATGCTGTGTCAGGGACGGAGTGCGTTCAATTCCCCTCTCCCCGCTTGCAGGGAGAGGGTCGAGGTGGAGGGAGAGGCGCCGCGGGACCGGTGAGAACTGGACTCGCGGAGAGCCCCTCACCCGCATTGCATCCGACGATGCGATGTGACCTCTCCCCGCAGGCGGGGAGAGGTGAAGACCGCTACTTCGCGACGAAGCCGGCTTCCGTCATCAGCGACTTGTTGACGGCGTCGTCCTCCTCGAGGAATTGCACCATGTCCTTGCCGGTGAGGAAGATCGGCTTCAGCGCCTGCTTCTCCATGTAGTCCTTGTACTCGGCGGTCTGCGTCACCTTGTGGAACAGATCGACATAGAACGCCTGCTGCTCAGCCGTGACCTTGCCGGGCAGGAACATCGCGCGCAGCATCAGATACTGGACGTCGACGCCCTCCTCCTTGCAGGTCGGAATGTCGGCCCAGGACTGCGTCTCCGTCACCTTGGTGGTGTAGGCGATGCGTTCCTTGTCGAACACGCAGAGCGCCCGCACCTGGCCGGCGCGCCAGACCTCGAGATTCTCGGAAGGGTTGTTGACGTTGGATTCGGTGTGGTTGCCGACGAGCTGGGTCGCGGCCTCGCCGCCGGACTTGTAGGGCAGATAGGAGAACTTCGCGCCGGTCTTCTGCTCCAGGAAGACGGTCAGCACGTGATCCTCGCGCTTGGAGCCGGTGCCGCCCATCTTGAAGGGCGAGCTCGCCGCCTTCGCGGCCGCGACGAACTCCTTCACCGTCTTGGGGCCTGCGCTGTTGTCCCACAGCACGAACTGATCGAGCGCGATCACCGAGACGGGGGTGAGCTCACGCCAGTTGAACGGGATCTTCGCCGACAGCGGCAGCATGTAGATCAGCGAATAGGCGATCAGCACCTTGTTCGGATCGCCTTCGCTGGACTTCATGTACATCAGCGCTTCGGCGCCCGATGCGCCGCCCTTGAGCGAGACGACCATCGGCTGCTTCATCAGATTGTTCTTCTGGATCGCGGCCTGCATCATCCGCGCCATCTGGTCGGAGGCGCCGCCCGCGCCTGCCGCCACCACGATCTCGACGGGTTTTGCCGGTTCCCAGCCGGCAAACGCCGGCGTGCTCAACAACAGCGCCGTCGCAGCGCCGACAGCCTTCACTGGAATTCGCACGAGTTTCGTCCCCTGATGTTTTTCGAGTTTGTAGTGCGGAAACTTCTATCCCTGCATAGTGCGGACTAATACTGACGAGTTCAAGCAGACGGGCAGTTCAACGCATATGACTTTCGACTGACGAAGCCGAAAGCCCGTGAGACTTACCTGCCCTTCCAGTTCGGTGTGCGCTTGTTGAGGAAGGCATCCATGCCTTCGCGGAAATCTTCGCTCATATAGGCCTTCAGGATCAGGTCCTCGCCCTCTTCGCGCGACAGCGTGCGGCGGATGCGGCGCACCGCTTCCTTGGTCGCTTCCAGCGTCAGCGGCGCGTGGCTGGCGACGAGCCTTGCGGTCTCGTCGGCGCGACGCTGCAGCGTCTCCACATCAGGCACGACCTCGTTGAGCAGGCCGAGGGCGAGCGCTTCCGGCGCCTCGACGAGGCGCGCCTTGAAGATCAGATCCTTGGTGCGGGCGGGACCAACCAGCGCGACGACGCGGCTGATGTTCGACATCGACAGGCAATTGCCGAGCGTGCGCGCGATCGGGAAGCCCATCCGCGTCGTCTCGGTGCCGATGCGCAGGTCGCAGCACGCCGCGATGCCGGCGCCGCCGCCGGTGCAGGCGCCGGCGATGGCCGCGATCACGGGCACGCGGCACAGCTCGAGCGTGCCGAGCACGCGGTCGATGCGGGCCTCGTAGTCGAGCGCATCCTGCGCGGTCTTGAAGGCGCGGAATTGCGAGATGTCGGTGCCGGAGGCGAACGCCTTGTCGCCGGCCCCGGTGAGGATCAGCGCCTTGATCGAGCGATCGGCATTGATCTCCTGGCAGATCTCCGCCATGCGGTCATACATGGCGAAGGTCATCGCGTTGCGTGCCTGCGGGCGGTTGAAGGTGATCCGCGCGATGCCGTCCTGGACGGAGTAGAGCAGGTCTTCGTTGGCGGTCGCAGGTAAGTTCATCGCGCGTCTCTTCTTCTCGTTAGGTCAGTTTCAGGTCGGCTGAACTGAGGCGACCTGAAACTCTAAGCCACCTGAGCTTGGGCCATCGGCACCACGTCGCGCCCCTTCAGGACGTCCATGGCCGCCAAAACGCCGCCGCTCCGGTGCGGGATCTTCGCGAGATCGAGGCCCATCTCGACGCCCGCAAGCGTACCCATCAGCATCAGATCGTTGAAATGGCCGATATGGCCGATGCGGAACACCTTGCCCTTGACCTTGTTCAGGCCGGTGCCGAGCGACATGTCGAAGTTCTCCAGCACCACCTTGCGGAAGGCGTCGGCGTCGTGGCCATCAGGCACGCGCACACCGGTCAGCGCCGGCGAATGTGCGGCGGGATCGGCGCATTGCGTCTCCAGGCCCCAGACCTTGGCGGCGGCACGCGTCGCCGCGCTGTGGCGCTTGTGGCGGGACCAGACGTTCTCCAGCCCCTCCTCTTCCAGCATCTTGACCGCCTCGCGCAGGCCATAGAGCAAATTGGTCGCGGGCGTGTAGGGGAAGGTGCCGAGCTGGTTGAAGCTGATGACCTCCTGCCAGTCCCAGTAAGAGCGCATGCCCGGATTGACCTTGGCAACGGCGAGCGCCTTCTCCGAGACGGCGTTGAAGCCGAGGCCGGGCGGCAGCATCAGGCCCTTCTGCGAGCCTGCGACCGAGACGTCGATGCCCCAGGCGTCGTGCTCGTATTCCATCGAGCCGAGGCCGGAGATGGTGTCCACCATCAAGAGCGCCGGGTGCTTGACGCGGTCGAGCAGCTTGCGCACCTCGAGCGGCGGCGTCACGCAGCCGGTTGAGGTCTCGTTGTGGACGACGCAGACCGCCTTGATGGCGTGCTGCTTGTCGGCGGCAAGGCGCTTCTCGATCTCGGCGAGGTCGGCGCCACGGCGCCAGTCGCTCGGGATGAAGTCGACGTCGAGCTTGAACTTGTCGGCGATGCCGCGCCACAGCACCGCGAACTGGCCGGTCTCGCACATCAGGACCTTGTCGCCGGGCGCGAACACGTTGACCATCGCCGCTTCCCAGGCGCCGGTGCCGGACGAGGGGAAGATGATCACGGGCTGCTTGGTGCGGAACACCCGCTGCATCGAGGCAAGGACGGCGAAACCGAGCTCGGCGAACTCCGGACCGCGATGGTCCAGCGTCGGCATGTCCATCGCCCGCAGCACGCGGTCGGGCACGTTGGTCGGTCCTGGAATCTGTAAGAAATGCCTTCCAGTATGCACGGTCATCGGCGTCCTTCCCGGTCTAGCCTTGGTTTGATGGGCGCCGAATAGCACCATTTGACCGGCTTGTCCCCTCTCGAAAGGGGCTGTCCGAGTATAACAGGCGGGACCGCTGTCCACCCCTTCCATCGCGACCACCCTTAAGTGCCGACGATCTTCAGATGCGGCGAGGCATTGCCCTGAGGACGCTGCTCCAGGAGCTTCATCGCCACGTCGACGCCGCCGGCGCGGTGCGGCACGCCGGCGACCGACAAGCCCATCTCCACGCCGGTGAGCGCGCCAAGCAGCGTCAGCGCGTTGCATTCGCCGAGATGGCCGATGCGGAAGACCTTGCCGGCGACCTTCGACAGGCCCGAGCCGAGCGACATGTTGTAATTGTCGAGCACCACTTTCCGGAACTGGTCGGCGTCATGTCCCGGTGGCATCAGCACCGCAGTCAGCACCGGCGAGTACTCGGCCGGCTCCTGGCAGAGAATCTCGAGACCCCAATGATCGACGGCAGCGCGCGTCGCGGCCGCGAGCCGCTGATGCCTTGCGAAGACGTTGTCGAGCCCCTCCTCGAGCAGCATCGCGACCGCCTCGCGCAGGCCGTACAGCAGATTGGTCGCGGGCGTGTAGGGGAAGAAGCCTTTGGCGTTGGGCTTGAGCATTTCCTCCCAGTCGAAATAGGAGCGCGGCATCCGGTTGGTTTTGGACGCAGCCAGCGCCTTCTCCGAGATCGCATTGAAGCCGAGGCCGGGCGGCAGCATGAAGCCCTTCTGCGAGCAGCTGACGCTGACGTCGACCTTCCACTCGTCGTGGCGATAGTCGACCGAGCCGAGGGAGGAGATGGTGTCCACCATCAGGAGTGCGGGGTGACCCGTGCGGTCGATCGCGGCGCGGATCCCGGCGATGCGGCTGGTCGCACCGGTCGAGGTCTCGTTGTGAACGACCATGACGGCCTTGATCGCGCGCGCGGTGTCGTCCGCAAGCTTCGCCTCGATCAATGCGGGATCGGCACCGCGGCGCCAGTCGCCCGGGACGAAGTCGACCTCGATGCCGAAGCGCCCGGCCATCTGCCGCCACAGCGTGGCGAAATGGCCGGTCTCGACCATCAGCACCTTGTCGCCCGGCGATAGCGTGTTGACGATCGCAGCCTCCCAGGCGCCGGTCCCCGATGAGGGAAAGATCACGACCGGACCCCTGGTCTGGAAGATCTTCTGGCTGCCTTCGAGCACGGTCCGGCCGAGCTCGCCAAACTCCGCGCTGCGGTGGTCGATGACAGGCATGTCCATAGCGCGCAGGACGCGCTCAGGGACCGGGCTCGGGCCCGGGATCTGAAGGAAATGGCGTCCCTGATGCATGAAAACCTCCCAGTCGGTGGCTTTTGACCGGCTTCCGAACCCATTTTGCATTCATTTTTTGTCATTTCAATCGAATTTTGGTATTCGATTGCAATCGTCGACGCGCCCCAATGGGCAAACTATTGTGCTGCAAATGAAATCCACGATTCCCGACACCGGGGTTCCGATTGCCCCGCCTGTCGTAAATGGCGGCGACCGCCAGGAGGCCTCGCTTCATGGCGAGATCCTGCTGCGGCTGCGCGACTACGTCGTCGAAGGCAACATCCCGGAAGGGGCGCGCGTTCCCGAACGGCAGCTTTGCGAGATGCTCGGCATCTCGCGCACGCCGCTGCGCGAGGCCCTGAAAGTCCTGGCCGCCGAAGGCCTGATCGAGCTGTTGCCCAACCGCGGCGCGCGGGTGCGCCAGCTCAGCCAGCGCGACCTCGAGGAGTTGTTCGACGTGATGGCGGGGCTGGAGAGCCTGGCCGGGCGCCTCGCCTGCGAAGCCATCACGGATGCGGAAATCACCGCAATCGAGCAGCTGCATTACGAAATGTACGGCCACTATCTGCATCGCGACATGCACGGTTATTTCCAGGCCAATCAGCGCATCCATGAGAGCATCGTCGCGGCCGCGCGCAACGAGACGCTGATGACGGCCTACGCCAATTTCGCAGGCCGGATCCGCCGCGTCCGCTACTCCGCCAATTTCGCCCGCAAGCGGCAGCGCTGGGCGGAGGCGATGCGCGAGCACGAGGCCATCCTCGATGCGCTGCGCCGCCGGGCCGCGAGCGAGCTCAGCGACATCCTGTTCCAGCATTTGCGCAACAAGCGGACGGCCGCGATCGAGCATCTGACCGAGCCCCTGGAGGATACGCCGACCTCGCCCTGAGGCCGGTCAGCTTGCTCATTTTGCATTCACAATATATTCGAACGCGAACCACAATGAATAACTCGGCAAGGCGGAGCCGCCTCGCTGGATCAGGCTGGAATCAGGGATGACAGACCCCTCCTCGCTCGAACGGCGCCTGCGCGCGGAAACGACCGGCGACGTCCTGTTCGACGGCTTCAGCCGCGGCCGCTATGCCACCGATGCCTCGTTCTACCAGATCGTTCCGGCGGGCGTGGTGGTGCCCAAGACCATGGATGAGGCGCTCCGGGCCCTGGCGATTGCCCGCGACGAGGGGCTGAAGGTCACCCCCCGTGGCGGCGGCACCTCGCAATGCGGCCAGACCGTCAATGACGGCCTCGTGGTCGATCTCTCCAAGCACCTCAACCGGATCCTGTCGCTCGACGTCGAGAACCGGACCTGTATGGTCGAGCCCGGCATCGTGCTCGACGACCTCAACCGCCAGCTCAGGAAACACGGCCTGTGGTTTCCGGTGGACGTCTCCACGGCCTCGCGCGCCACCATCGGCGGCATGGCCGGCAACAATTCCTGCGGCGGCCGCAGCTTGCGCTACGGCACCATGCGCGACAACACGCTGTCGCTGGAGGCCTCGCTTGCCGACGGTACGCTGAGCCGTTTTGGCGAGGTCTCGCGCGATCTTTCCGACCTCGATGCCGGCGACAGCATGCGCCCCCTGTTCCGCGACATGCTCGATCTCGGCGCCCGCGAGGCCGACGAGATCGCGGCGCGCTTTCCGAAAGTGCAGCGCCGCGTCGGCGGTTACAATCTCGATGCGCTGGTGCCGCGCAATGCGCCGAACAACATGGCGCATCTGCTGGTCGGCTCCGAGGGCACGCTGGCTTTCACCACCAAGGTCGAGCTGAAGCTGTGGCCTGTCATCCGGAACAAGGCGCTCGGCGTCTGCCACTTCGGCAGCTTCTACGAGGCGATGGACGCGGCCCAGCATCTGGTCAAGCTGAAGCCGATCGCAGTCGAGCTGGTCGACCGCACCATGATTGCGCTTGGCCGCGACATCGCGATGTTCAAACCGATCATCTCCGCCGCGATCAAGGGCGATCCCGACGCTGTGCTGGTGGTCGAGTTCGCGGAAGAAGACCAGGCGGATAACCTCGTACGTCTGAAGCAGCTCGGCGAGCTGATGGGCGATCTCGGTTTCGGCTGGAACAACGACACGCGCAAATGGGGCGGCGTGGTGGAGATTACCGAGCCGGCGCTGCAGAGCGGCATCGCCGATTTTCGTGCCGCCGGCCTCAACGTCATGATGTCGATGAAGCAGGAGGGCAAGCCGGTCTCCTTCGTCGAGGACTGCGCCGTGCCGCTGCCGCACCTCGCCGACTACACCGCGCGGCTGAACGAGGTGTTTGCCAAACACGGCACCAGCGGCACGATGTATGCACACGCCTCCGAGGGCTGCCTGCACGTGCGCCCCGTGCTGAATTTGAAGCTGGAGAAGGACGTCAAGGCGATGCGTGCCATCGCCGAAGAGGCGTTTGCGCTGGTGCGCGAATACAAGGGCTCGCATTCCGGCGAGCACGGCGACGGCCTGGTGCGTTCGGAGTTCCACGAGACGATGTTCGGCGAGCGTCTCGTCGCCGATTTCAGGGAAGTGAAGCAGCGCTTCGATCCCGAGGGCGTGCTCAATCCCGGCAAGATCGTCGATGCGCCCCGGATGGACGACCGCTCGCTGTTCCGCTTCAAGCCCGACTATCGCGTCGGCGAGCTGAAGACCAAGCTCGACTGGTCCGCCTATCCCGGCGCCGGCGGCGGCTTCCAGGGCGCGGTCGAGATGTGCAACAACAACGGCGCCTGCCGCAAGCTCGAAGGCGGGGTGATGTGCCCGTCCTACCGCGCGACACGCAACGAGAAGGACGTCACGCGAGGGCGCGCGAACACTTTGCGGCTCGCGATTTCCGGCCAGCTCGGCCCCGCAGCGCTCTCCTCCGACGAGATGATGGAAACGCTGAAGCTCTGCGTTTCGTGCAAGGCCTGCCGTCATGAGTGCCCGACCGGCGTCGACATGGCCAAGATGAAGATCGAGGTGCTCGCCGCGCGCGTCGGCTCTCACGGCCTGACGCTGCGCGACCGGCTGGTCGGCTATCTCCCGCGCTATGCCGGCCTCGCTTCGCGCCTCGCGCCGCTGGTGAATTTGCGCAACCATAGCCCGCTGCTGCGAAGGCTGGTGGAGCGCTTTGCCGGCATCAGCGCACGCCGGGCGCTGCCCGCCTTCCGCAGCGACGTGTTCGCGCCGCCGGCTGACAGCATCGGCCCCGAGACGGGACGCGAGGTCGTTCTTTTCGCGGATACGTTCAACCGGATCTATGAGCGCGAGAATCTCGACGCCGCGCTGCACGTCCTCGCGGCCGGTGGCTATCGCGTGCATCTGCCCAAGGCCGCAAGCGGCAGCCGCCCGCTCTGCTGCGGCCGGACCTTCCTGTCGGCTGGTCTCGTCGATGAAGCGAGGTCCGAGCTCGATCGTCTCGTGACCGCCTTCGCGCCCTTTGCCGCGCGCGGCGTGCCGATCGTGGGCCTTGAGCCGAGCTGCCTGCTGACGCTGCGCGACGAGCTTTCTTCGCTGCGCAAGGACAATGACGCCAAGGCGGTCGGGGCCCACGCGCTGACGTTCGAAGAGTTCCTGGTGCGGGAGGCCGAGGCGGGCCGGCTGCAACTACCGCTCGGCAACGTCGCCAGCAAAGCCATTGTGCACGGCCATTGCCACCAGAAATCGTTTGGTGCGTTCAAGCCGGTCCAACAGGTGCTGCGTCTCGTCCCCGGCCTTGAGGTCGAGACCATCGAGTCCAGCTGCTGCGGCATGGCCGGCGCCTTCGGCTATGGCGCCGACACTTACGATGCCTCGATCGAGATGGCCGAGCTGTCGCTGTTGCCGGCCGTGCGGCGCGCGGAGCAGACCACGCTTGTCGTCGCCGACGGCACCTCCTGCCGACACCAGATCCACGATGGCGCCCAGCGCGAGGCGCTTCACGTCGCGCGCGTGCTGGCGATGAGCCTCGATCGCGCCAAGACCAATTCCACGTCCCTCGCTGAAAAGGAAACCAGCCATGGCTGAACTCACCCTCGACGTCGCCCGCAAGATCCTCGACGCCGCCTTCGCAAAATCCACCGAACTGAAGCTGAAGCCGCTGGTCGTCACCATCCTCGACGCGCGCGGCGTGCTCAAGATCGCCGCCGCGCAGGACGGCACCAGCCTGATGCGCGCCGAGATCGCGCACGGCAAGGCCTATGGCGCGCTCGCCATGGGCATGGGCTCGCGCGCCCTGTTCCAGCGCGCGCAGGAGCAGGCCTATTTCATCGATGCCGTGAACACGATTGCCAAGGGCGCGCTGGTGCCGGTGCCCGGCGGCGTGCTGATCATGGACGGCCCGACCTTGCTCGGCGCCGTCGGCGTCTCCGGGGACACCTCCGACAATGACGAGGCTTGCGCGGTCGCGGGTATCCAGGCCGCGGGTCTGAAGGCCAACGCGGGGTGAAATGCTGTCGAGGGTTCTGGACTGCTCGCTATGCTCGCAGCAATGACCTTCGTGTAGTATTGACGCTGCTCTCTCGCCTAGGTCGTCCCGGCGAAGGCCGGGACCCATAACCACAGGCGAGAATTTGGCGAATACTTTTCGTGATGCGGCATTCCCGCGGTACTGAGGCCGCCCATACAGTTGGATCACGCGGTATGGGTCCCGGCCTTCGCCGGGACGACGCTGACCGAGAGCTCCGCCCTCACCTTCCCGTCCAGACTGGCTTCCTCTTCTCGCTGAACGCCTTCAGCCCTTCCTTGGCGTCCTCGGTCATCGCGAGCAGCGCGATCTGGCTTTCGGTGTAGGCGATGCTCTCGTCGAACGACATCGAGGCGATCGCGCGCATGGCGTATTTGCCGCGGCGGATCGCGGTCGGCGATTTATCGACGATGCGGCCGATCAGCCAGTCGACCTTGGCATCGAGCTCGGCCGTGGGCACGACGTAGTTCAGAAGACCCGCGGCCTGCGCGGCCCTGGCGTCGAACGGCTCGCCCGTGAGCGCCCATTCGTTGACCAGCCGCGGCGGCGCGATGCGCTGGAGCAGGCTCAGCACCTGCATCGGGAACACCCCGACCTTCACCTCCGGCAGGCCGAAGACGACATGGTCGGCCGCAACCGCCATGTCGGTCATGCACAGAAGGCCCATGCCGCCGGCCATGCAGACGCCGCCGACCCGCGCAATCGCCGGTTTGGTGGCGTTCTGTGACAAACGTAACAGATCGGCATAGTCGACATTTGGTTTGGAATGATCCATCGCGAAAGCCGCGCCGGAATTCTGCAGATCGGCGCCCGCGCAGAACGCCTTGTCGCCCGCGCCCGTCAGCACGATGACGCGGACGTCCTTGTCGTCATGCGCGTCGCGATAGCCTTTGGTGATGCCGGCGATCACGTCGCCGTTCAACGCGTTGCGTTTCTCCGGCCGGTTGATGGTGATCCAGAATGCCTGCCCGCGCTTCTCGGTGATGACGCCTGTGGTGTTGGTCATGACACGCTCGCTTCCTTGCTCCCGTTTGCAGCCATTTGCGGCAGGTCGGGCAGCGCGCGCAAGGGCAATCTGCACGCGCCGTCACCATAGCGTGTGCGCGCAACTTCGCTTGTCGATTGAATTGCGGGTCGCGGCCGCTATCCTGACTGGAGATTTTGATCACCGATGAGCCATTTCATGCGCGCCGCATTCATGTTGTTGCTGGCAGGCCTGGTCGTGTTGAGCGGCGGCACCGCGGGCCGTGCAGCCGATGCCGCGAAGATCGCGCTCGTGATCGGCAATGCCAGATATCCGGACAATGAGTTCGTGCTCAGCGACGTCGCCAACGATGCACAGGATGTCGCCGAGGAATTGAAGCGCGCCGGTTTCGTCGTCGACAGCCAGAGCAACGTCACGGGCGATGCCATGCGACGAGCGCTGGATTGCTTTTATGCCCGCATCGAACGCGGCGCGGTGGCGCTGATCTTCTTCGACGGTTTCGGCATCCAGTCCAACCGGCAGACCTACCTGTTGCCGGTCGACGCGCAGGTCTGGACCGAGCCCGATGTCTCGCGTGACGGCTTCAGCCTCGACACCATCCTCGCCGAGATGAACACGCGCGGCGCCGCGATCAAGATCGCGCTGATCGACGCCTCCCGCCGCAACCCGTTCGAGCGGCGCTTCCGCCGCTATTCGGCGGGTCTTGCGCCGGCGATCGTGCCGAACAATTCGCTGGTGCTCTACTCCGCCGCGCTCGGCGCGGTCACGGCTAGCGGCAAGACCGATCGCAGCCTGTTCGTCGCCGAGCTGCTGCGCGAGATGCGCGCGCCGAACATCAGCGCCGAGCAGGCCCTCACCAACACCAAGAACGGCGTGGTTGCCGCCACCAAACGCGAGCAGGTGCCCTGGCTGTCGTCCTCGCTGACGACGGAATTTTCGTTCGCCAGCCCCGTGACGCGACCGCCGGGTGACAAGGCCGCCGATCCGTTGCCAACCAAGCCCGAACCTCAGGTGCAGGAGCCGCAGAAGCAGGTCTGCGAGGCACCGCAAGCAGAGCCCGCTCCGATCGCGGACGAGCTTGCGAGAGACCCTGTCGTCGCCGATCTCAGCCGCAAGGTTGCGGCCAACACCAACGACGTCGCCTCGCGCTACAAGCGCGGCCAAGTCTACGCGATCAAGCGCGCCTACGCGCTCGCCATGCTGGATTTCGACGCCGTGATCCGGCGCGCGCCCAGGGATGCCGAAGCGCTGAACAACCGCTGCTGGACCCGGGCTGCGACCGGCGACCTGCAAGGCGCGCTCGCCGACTGTAATCTCGCGCTCCAGATCAACCCGGGACTGAGCGATGCACTCGACAGCCGCGGGCTCGTCAACCTCAGGCTCGGACGCACCGCCGAGGCGATCAAGGACTACACCGACGCGATCCAGCGCAACCCGCGCTCCTCATCCTCGCTGTTCGGCCGCGGCATCGCAACCCGCAAGAGCGGCGGCGACGGCGCCACCGACATCGCGCTGGCGAAGTCGATGAACCCTGATATCGCCAAGGAGTTCGCAGGGTACGGCGTGACGGAGTGCGTGCCCTAGGCTGAGGCCGCCTTCCTGATCCAAACCTTGTTGTCGTGGAACGCGGCGCCGCCGATCGGTGCGATGGTGTCTGCGCCCGTCAGCATGTTGATGCCGCGGCCGCCCACATGATTCTTGTTCGGGTGAACGGATTCGGCGATCAGCACGCCGCGCCGCACGCCCTCGAACAGCGCAGCGATCAGCGTGGTCTCGCCACGTGTGTTGCCGAGCGTCACCGCATCGCCGTCGGCGATGCCCAGCGCGGCCGCATCCAGGGGATGGATCATCACGCAGGCCCTCCCCTCGCGCGCCTGCGAGGACGGCGTCTCGTTGAACGTGGTGTTGAGGAAGCTGCGCGAGGGACTGGTCGCGAGCCGGAACGGGTGAACCTGATCGGTGTGCTCGATCACCGCCCAATGATCCGGCAGCGCCGGCATCTTGTCGAAATCGCCCATGGTCTGGCCGAACGGCGGATGCGCCCAGTCGGCCTTGAAGTGGAATTTCTTGTCGGCATGGGCAAAGCCGTCGAGATAATGCGAGGTGCGGAAATCCGGCTGCAGGTCGCGCCAGATATCGGCTTCGAGGCCGGCAATGTCACCGTGATCGCTCAGCTTGAGCGTCGCGTCGATCAATTCGCGCGGCGTCAGCTCGAAACCCGGATGCTTCGCGCCCAGCCGCGGCGCCAGCGCCTGCAGCACCTCGTGGTTGGAGCGGCATTCGCCAGGCGGGTCGATCAGCTTCGGCCCCACCGAGATGTGCTGATGGCCGCCGCCGTAATAGAGGTCGTCATGCTCCATGAACATGGTCGCCGGCAGCACGATGTCCGCCATCTCGGCGGTCTCGGTCATGAACTGCTCGTGCACCACGACGAACAGATCCTCGCGGGCAAAGCCCTGTCGCACCAGCGCCTGCTCCGGAGCCACCGTCATTGGGTTGGTGTTCTGGATCAGCATCGCCTTGACCGGACCCTTGCCGTGCAGGGCCTCGGCGTCGCCGGTGAGGATGCGGCCGATCTGCGACTGGTCGAGCGCGCGCGTGGTCTTGTCGATCGCGTCGTGGCCTTCGATGATGGATTCGTTGAAGTGCCACAGCGCGTAATTGTTGAAGAACGCGCCGCCGCCTTCATATTGCCAGGCGCCCGTCACCGCTGGAATGCACAGCGCGGCGTGCATCTGCGTCGCGCCGTTGCGCGAGCGGGTGAAACCGTAGCCGAGCCGGAAGAAGGTCCGCTTGGTCTCGCCAACCGCCTTGGCAAAGGCTTCAATCTCCGCCACCGGCACGCCTGAGATGGCGGACGCCCATTCCGGTGTGCGCGTCTTCAGATGCGCCTCGAGCTCGGCGGGGCAGTCGGTGTACTTGTCCATATAGGCGCGATCGGCATAGCCGTCGCGGAACAGGACATGCATCACGCCGCAGGCAAACGCGCCGTCGGTGCCGGGTCGCAGGATGATCCTGATGTCGGCCTGCTTCATGGTGTCGTTGTCGTAGATGTCCACCGCGGCGATCTTCGCACCACGCTCCTTGCGCGCGCGGGCGGCGTGCGTCATCACGTTGACCTGGGTGTTGACGGGATTGGTGCCCCAGATCACCACGAGGTCGGATAGCGCCATCTCGCGCGGATCGACGCCCGCGATCCTGCCGGTGCCGATCGCAAAGCCGATGCGCGCGACATTGGCGCAGATGGTCTGATAGAAGCGCGAATATTTTTTCACATGGGTGAGACGGTTGAGGCCGTCGCGCATCACGAGGCCCATGGTGCCGGCGTAGTAATAGGGCCAGATCGATTCCGCACCGAACTCGCGCTCGGCCTGGTTGAAACGATCCGCGATCTCGTCCAGCGCCTCGTCCCAGGAGATCCGCGCGAATTGCCCGGAGCCCTTCGCACCGATGCGGCGCATTGGAAACGTCACCCGCTCGGGGTGGTGGATGCGCTCGGCGTAGCGGGCGACCTTGGCGCAAACGACGCCAGCCGTGTAGGTCTGCTTTTTCGAACCGCGGACGCGGCCGATGCTGCGGCCTTCGACCACCTCGACATCGAGGGCGCAGGCCGAGGGGCAGTCATGCGGACAGGTCGAATGGCGGATTTCGATCTTGGCGTGCTGGTTCATGGCAAATTCGTAACACCAAACCACCTGCCAGCCGAGGGCATTTATCCGGCAATGCCCATGCGATTTGCTCAGATCGCGTGCGCTGCCGGTTCCTGCCGCGACTGCGAAGAGCGCGCGGTCGCACCGAAACCCTCCCGATATTCCCGAAATGATCGGCCAGTCAGCCGTCGACAGCCCGCATTTCCTGCCGTTACAGTGCGGCCAACAAAAACGACATCGGGGAGGTGGGCATGAAGGCCCGACAATTGATGCTGGTGGTCGCGGTCGGCTCGATCGGCGCCCTCTCCGCAGCCCCCTCATCGGCGCAGGATTATCCCAACCGCGCGGTCCGGATCGTGGTGCCGTTTGGGGCCGGCGGACCGGCCGACGTCGCGGCACGGCTGATCGGCAACGTCCTCCAGGAGAGCTTCGGCCAGCCCTTCGTGATCGAGAACCGCACCGGCGCAGGCGGCGTCATCGGCACGATCGAAGCGGCCAAGGCGCCCGCCGACGGCTATACGCTGCTCATGATGTCCAACACCCAGACCGCGAATGAATCGCTGCTGACGGCGGACAAGCGCAAGTACGAGCTGATGCGCGACCTCGCGCCGATCGCGCCGGTGAACTATTCCGATCTCGTCATCGTGGTGAACCCGCAGGTTCCGGCGAAGACGCTGCAGGAGTTCGTTGCACTGGCCAAGGCGCAGCCGGGTAAGCTGAATTACGCTTCCTCGGGCCAGGGCACGCCCTATCACATGGCCGGCGAGCTGTTCAAAGCCATGGCCGGCATCGACGTGGTGCACGTGCCCTATCGCAACAGCGGCGAGGCGCGCAGCGGCGTCATCGGCGGACAGGTGCAGATGATGATCGACGCAGTGCCGGCAATGGCCCCGAACATCGGCGAGAACCAGGTCCGCGCGCTCGCAACCACCGGCAAGCAGCGCTCAGCGGTGCTGCCGAACGTGCCGACCGCGATCGAGGCCGGGGTGCCCGGCTATGAGGCCACGATCTGGCTCGGCCTGATGGCGCCCGCTGGGACGCCGAAGCCCGTCATCGACAAGCTCAATGCGGCCGTCAACGCAATGGTGAAGCGACCCGACATCGTCAAGCTCTGGACCGAGCAGGGGGCCATCCCCATGTCGATGACACCGGAGGAATTCGAAAAATTCCTGCGCGGCGACATCGAGAAATGGGCCGACGTCGTCAAGAAGTTCGACAAGTCGTAAGGCTTTGGCACGAGAATGCCCACCATTCAATTCCAGCTCAACGGCGCGGCGACGGCCGTGGATACCGATCCCGACCGGACGCTGCTCGACCTGCTGCGCAGCCGGCTCGGCATCACCGGTGCGCATTTCGGCTGCGGCGCCGGTGAATGCGGTGCCTGTTACGTCATGGTCGACGGCCGCGCGATGGCGTCCTGCGACATGCCGATGTGGTCGGTCGCGGGCAAGGACGTCGTCACGGTGGAAGGTCTCGGAACGATGGAACAACCGCATGCGCTGCAGCGCGCCTTCATCTCCGAACAGGCGATGCAATGCGGCTACTGCGTCCCGGGAATTCTGGTCAGTGCGGCGGCGCTGCTGAAGCGCAACAAGTCGCCGACGGAGGCGGAGGTCAGAGCCGCACTGGACCGCAACCTGTGCCGCTGCGGATCGCACAACCGCATGGTCCGCGCGGTGATGCGGGCCGCATCGGAGATGGCGACGTCATGAGTGTGCCGTCCCCTGCCCAAAAGCTGCCCGTCAGCCTCGCAGCCAATCCAAGACTGTCGTCCTGGGTAAGGTTCACCGGCGAAGGCCGGGTGGCGATCTCGCCCGGCAAGGTCGAAATCGGACAGGGCATCGTCACGGCGCTCGCCCAGATCGCCGCAGACGAGCTCGACATCGATATCGCCCGCGTCGAGATGATCCGCGCCTCGACGGCGGCCAGCCCGAACGAAGGCGTCACCTCCGGCAGCCTGTCGATCCAGCAATCCGGCCGCGCGCTGCGCCACGCCTGTGCCGAAGTGCGCCAGCGCTTCCTCACTGCTGCATCGGAACGGCTGGGCGTCGATGCAATGCTGCTCGATGTCGACGACGGCACGATCTCCGGTCCGGGCAATGTCAGGACCAGCTATTGGGAGCTGGCTGACGAGGTCTCTCTCGACCAAGACGCCACCGCGGGTGCGGCAGCGAAGAGCGCTGCGACGCGCGCTCTCGCGGGACATTCGGTCCAGAGGATCGACATTCCCGACAAGGTGTTTGCGCGGCCGCGCTTCATCCACGATCGCACGCTGCCGGGCCTGGTGCACGGACGCGTGCTGCGGCCCGATGTCTCGGGTGCCAAATTGACCAAGCTCGATGAGGAGGCAGCGCGCAGCGTTCCCGGCCTCGTCGCCATCGTTTGCGACGGCGGCTTTGCCGGCGTCGTTGCCGACAGTGAGACAGCGGCGGAAGCCGCTCTCAAGATCTTGCGCAAGGGCGCGACGTGGTCGGCCGGCGCGGCACTGCCCGACGAAGACGATCTCGCAGGCTTCCTGCGGAGCCAGCCGGTCGAGACCGATATCATCGACACCAGGACGGCGGCGACGCCCGGGCCGGCCCAAACCCTGCGCCGGCAATACACCCGCCCCTACATCGCACACGGCTCGATCGCACCATCCTGCGCCATGGCGCAATGGGATGGCGATCGCGTCCATGTCTGGACCCACAGCCAGGGCGTCTATCTGCTGCGCGCCGATCTCGCGATCGTGCTCAAGTTGCCGGCTGACAACATCGTCGTCGAGCATATGGAGGGCGCGGGCTGCTACGGACACAACGCGGCCGATGACGTCGCACTCGATGCGGTGCTGCTGGCGAAGGCGGCCGGCGGCCGTCCGGTGCGGGTGCAGTGGTCGCGCCACGACGAAATGTCCCATGCGCCGTTCGGTGCGGCCATGGCCATCGAGATCGAGGCCGATCTCGATGCGGACAACGAGATCGTCGGCTGGCGGCACGCGATCTGGAGCAACGGCCATGCGGCACGGCCGGGACGCGCGGCCCAGCCGGCGCTGCTTGCGGCGACCGAGATTGCAAATCCCTACCCGCGCATGATCTCGACGAATCCACCGGCTGCGAATGGCGGCGGCGGCGACCGGAACTCCGTGCCGCTTTACGATCTTCCAGCCTGGACGATCACGAGCCACCGGCTGCTGACGATGCCGGTGCGCACCTCGGCGCTGCGGACGCTCGGCGCGCAAGGCAATGTGTTCGCGATCGAATCCCTGCTCGACGAGATCGCCGCGCTGCGCGGCGAGGACCCGATCGCGTTCCGCCTGCGGCATCTGCGCGACGAACGCGCCAAGGACGTCATCCGCGCCGCAGCGCGACGCGCCGAGTGGAAACCGCAGAAGCAGTCCGGCACCGGCCATGGCGTCGGCTTTGCCCGCTACAAGAACATGGGGGCCTATTGCGCGGCGATTGCCGAGATCGAAGGCACTGACGACATCCGCGTGAAGCGGCTGACGCTTGCGGTCGACGTTGGCGAGGCCATCAATCCGGACGGCGTCATCAACCAGATCGAGGGCGGCGCGATCCAGGCGACGAGCTGGGTGCTGAAGGAGCGCGTTCGCTTCGACCGCACGCGGATCATTTCGACGTCCTGGACAGACTATCCGATCCTGACCTTCAGCGAGGTGCCGGACATCGATGTCGAGATCATCCAGCGGCCGGAGATCGAGCCCGTCGGTGCCGGCGAGGCTGCGCACGGCCCGGTGACGGCGGCGATCGCC
Source organism: Bradyrhizobium sp. 1(2017) (assembly GCF_011602485.2). Lineage (NCBI taxonomy): Bacteria > Pseudomonadati > Pseudomonadota > Alphaproteobacteria > Hyphomicrobiales > Nitrobacteraceae > Bradyrhizobium > Bradyrhizobium sp. 1(2017). Next base: position 5,665,367 of record NZ_CP050022.2, read on the forward strand.
AACGCTGTGTTCGATTGCCTCGGCGTGCGCGTGCGCGACCTGCCGATCACGCGCGACAGGATCATTGCAGCGGCGGAGTTGGCATCGTGACGACAGTGAACATCCTGAGCGGCGGCGCCGCGCAAGGCCTGGTGCGCGGCCTCACCGAGGTCTTCAAGGCGCAGGCTGGCTTCGGCATCGACGGCGAGTTCGGCGCGGTCGGTATCATGGCCGACAGACTGCGCGCGGGAACGCAGGCGGATCTCCTGATCCTGACGCAGGCGCTTCTTGCCAAGCTCGCCGGGGAGAAGCTCGTCACCCCCTCCTCGCTCGCCGATGTCGGCCGGGTCGAGACTGCGCTGGCGGTCCGCAGCCGCGATCCCAGGGTGACGGTGAAGACCGAAGCCGATCTGCGCGAGGTCCTTCGCAGTGCCGACGCCATCTACGTTCCGGACACGAAGGCATCCACGGCGGGGCAGCACATCGCAAAAGTGCTGGACCAGCTCGGCATCGCCTTTGAGGTCGCCTCGCGCCTCAAGATATTTCCGAACGGCGCAACCGCGATGCGGGAGCTTGCGGCGTCCACCGCGCAACGGCCAATCGGTTGCACGCAGGCAACCGAGATCATCGCGACCGACGGCATCGCGCTGTCGGGGTCGCTGCCGCCCGGCTGCGAGCTCGTGACGATGTACACGGCCGGTGTGACCACGCGAGCCGCCCATCCAAAGGAGGCGGCCGCACTGATCGCGCTATTGACCGGCGCAGATAACAGGGAGCTGCGCCAGCGCGCCGGCTTTATCGGATAAGGGCCGATGCTGCCCTATTTGTGCAGCTGGGTGAGGCCGGTCGGCGGGCCATCGACTGCGGTCCAGCCGCCATCGACGAACATCGTGCTGCCGCTGACATAGCTCGCGGCATCCGAGGCGAGATAGGCCACGGCGGTGGCGACCTCGTCGGCGCTGCTCCAGCGGTTGAACACGGTGTGGCCGGCGTAGAGATTGTAGATGTCGGGCCGCTGCTTGAACGGGCCGGTCAGCGCGGTCTCGGCGATGCTCGGCGCGATCGCATTCACGCGCACGCCGGCGTGGCCGACCTCGGAGGCAAAGCCCTTCACCAGGAGGCCGATCGCCGCCTTGGTCGAGCCGTACACGCCGAGGCCGGGCTCGATGGTGACCGCGCGCACCGAGGAGCAGGCGATGATGCTGCCGCCCTTCTGCTCGACCATGATGCGGCCAAAGGCCTGGAAGAACCAGACCGTGCCCTTGACATTGAGGTTGAGGACGCGATCGAGATCCTCTTCGGTATAATCGAGGATGGTCTTGCGGATGTTGAGCCCGGGCGTCGTCACAGCGATGTCGAGCCGCGAAAACTTCTGCATCGCGGTCTTGGCGAGCGCGTTGACGTCCGCAGCGCTTGCGGCGTCGCACGCGGCTGCCTCAGCCCAGCCACCCTTGTCGCGAATGCCGGCGGCAGTCGCCTCCGCGGCGTCGAGCGCGCGATCGGCGCAGACGATTCGGGCGCCAAGTCCGGCCAAGGCCTCGGCCGACGACTTGCCGATGCCGGATGCGGCGCCGAGGACGACGGCGGTCTTGCCGGTGAGATCGAAGAGCTTGCGATAGTCCGTCACTGATACTGTCTCCCTGGTGCTGCTAGCCCTTGTAGCCCATCAGCAGGCGGGGCAGCCACAGCGAGAATGCAGGGACGTAGGTCACGAACATCAGTGCTGCGATCAGTGCGGCATAGAACGGCAGGATGGTGCGCATCACCGCGCCGACCGAGATGCCGCCGATGGCGCAGCCTACGAACTGCGTCGTTCCGACCGGCGGGGTGTTGAGCCCGAGGGCGCAATTGATCAGCATCAGCATGCCGAACTGCACCGGATCCATCCCCGCCTTCATCGCGATCGGCAGGAAGATCGGGGTGCAAATCAGGATCGTCGCGGCCATGTCCATGAACGTGCCGAGCACGAACAGGATGATGTTGATGAGCAGGAAGATCATCCAGGGCTGCGTCGAGACCTTGCTCATCATTTCGCCGGCGAGGTCGGCCACCTCGTAGAGTCCCATCAGATACTGGAACATGGTGGAGACGCCGATCAGCAGCAGCACGACGCCCGTCGTCTTCACCGCCTTGGCGGCCGCGCGCAGGAAGTTGCGCCAGGTCATGGTGCGGTAGATGAAGAAGGTCAGCAGGATCGTGTAGGTGACCGCGACCGCAGCGGATTCGGTGGCCGTGAAGACGCCGGAGAGGATGCCGGTCAGGATGATACCGACGATCAGAAGGCCCGGCAGCGCGGCCGCGAGCGAGCGGAACACCTCCGCCCAGCCCGGGAACTTGCCGGCCGGATAGCCGCGCTTGACCGCGACCGCGTAAGCGGCGACCAGCATGCAGACCATCAGCACCATCGCCGGCAGGAGGCCGGCGGCGATCAGCGCGCCGATCGAGACCTTGCCGCCGGCAGCCAGAGCATAGATGATCATGTTGTGGCTGGTCGGCATCAAGGCTCCGACCAGCGAGGCATGGGTGGTGACGTTGACGGCGTAGTCGGTGTCGAAACCCTCTTTCTTCATCATCGGGATCATCACCGCGCCCATCGCCGACACGTCGGCCACGGGCGAGCCGGAGACGCCGCCGAACAGCGTGCAGGCGACCACGTTCGACATGCCGAGCCCGCCGCGGATGTGTCCGACGAGATTCTTGGCGAGCTGCACGATCTTGTCGGCGACACCGCCATGCAGCATCAGCTCACCGCTGAACACGAAGAACGGAATGGCGAGGAACGAGAAGATGTTCATCCCCGACATCATCTGCTGGAAGATGACCGCGACCGGCAGGCCTTCGTAGAAGATCGTGCAGATCGCCGAGAGGCCGATCGCGAAGGCGACCGGAACGCCGAGGATCAGGAAGCCGAAGAAGGTGGCGCCGAGGATGATCAGTTCCATGAGGGGACGACCTCTTCGCCGCGCAGGAGAGCAATGATGTGCTCGATGGAGAACGAGACGATCAGGAGACCGGAGGCGATCAACGGCACGTAGCGGATCACCTCGGGCAGGCCGAGATTGGGGATCTTCACGGTGCCGACCGATGCCCCGAGGATCCAGCCGTTATAGGCCATCGCAATGCCGAACACCGCCACCAGGACGTGGATCACGAGCTCGATCTTCTCCCGCATGTGATCCGGCAGCATCACCAGCAGGCTGTCCATCCCGATGTGCCCGGCATCGCGCACGCCGACGGCGGCGCCGATCAGCGTGACGTACAGGATGAGGACCAGCGCGAGGTTTTCCGTCCAGGTCGGGCTGGAGTTGAGCACGTAACGTCCGAACACCTGATAGAACACGATGATGACGATAACGAGCAGGCCGGTCACGGACAGATACATGCCCGCGCGCGCAACGGGCGCATTGATCCGCGACAGCAAGCCAGTTGAGGGCCGGCCGGTGACCGCGTCGTGCTCGTGATCTGCGACGTGTGGGTCTGTCATCCCGCCCCTCCCCGCCAGGGTCCGGTGCCGCGGGTCGGCGACTCCGGACCCGATGCCGTTGTACCTACTTCGTGTCCTGGATGCGCTTGACGAGGCTCTGGAGCTTCTCGTCGCCGGCGAACTTCTGGTACACCGGCTTCATCGCATCGACGAACTCCGCCTTGTTGGCGATCGTGACGACCTGAACGCCGGCCGCCTCGACGGTCTTGCGGGAGGCCTGTTCGCGCTCGTCCCAGAGCTTGCGCATGAAGGGCACCGATTCCTTGGCCGCCTTGCGGACCATCGCCTGGTCCTCCTTGCTCAGCGTGTCCCAGACCTTCTTCGACATCACGAGAACTTCGGGCGCCAGCGAGTGCTCGGTGATGTTGTAGAACTTGGCGGCCTCGAAGTGACGCGAGGACTCGTAGGAAGGCCAGTTGTTCTCGGCAGCGTCCACGAGGCCGGTCTTGAGCGCGGTATAGACCTCGCCATACGGCATCGGCGTCGGGTTGGCCCCGAGACTCTGGATCATGCCGACCCACAAATCGGATTGCTGAACGCGGATCTTGAGACCCTTGAGGTCGGCGAGCGACTTGACGGGCGCCTTGACGGTGTAGATGGACCGGGCGCCGCTGTCGTAATAGGCGAGGCCGACCAGGCCCGCAGGCTCCATTGCCGCCAGGATCTCATCGCCGATCGGCCCGTCGAGAACGGTGCGCATGTGCTGCGTGTCCCGGAAGACGAAAGGCAGGCACAGCGCGATGGTCTCAGGCACGAAGTTGTTGAGCGGCGATGCGTTGATCCGCATCATGTCGAGCGCGCCGATCTTGAGCTGCTCGATGGTGTCCTTCTCGGAGCCCAGGGCGCCGTTCGGAAACACCTTTACGCCGAACTTGCCGCCGCTCGCCGCCGCGAGCTGCTTGCCCATGAACTTGACGGCCTCGACGGTCGGGTAGTCGGCGGGATGGATGTCGGCGGAGCGGAAGTCGCGCGCAGTCGCCAGGGGCACTGAGACCGCCAGTGCAACGGCTGTGATGATACCGGTGAGCGTCTTCATCTGGGCTTTCCTCCTGGTTGATTGCATTGATTATCGTTGTCGGGCCGGCTGCGGGCCGCCTTGGGTCGCTCCACTTCAGGTGGGAAGTCAAGCGCCAAGTCGTCCCTAGGGCGGGCGGCATTCTCTGTCCAAGCCAAATCCAGCATCGATCAATGCAAGAGTTGCATCGATCAATTTCCCGCGCAATTCGCAGTATGGCAGGTCGGCAGGACGACTGAGGTCGCCGCCACGTTACTTGACGCCCGCAATGCAGGCCCCTCAAGATATTCGAAACAGCGGACCATTGCTGAAGGAATGCCCATGCCGCGGAAGCTGATCGATATCTCGGTGCCTCTCAAAAACGACGTGACAGCCGATCCGCCAGGCAACCATCCGACGATCCAGTACATCGATCACCAGCAGGGCCTGCCGCGCATGTTGCAGTTCTTCGATGGTCTGAAGGCGCAGGATCTGCCGGACGGCCAGGGCTGGGCCGTCGAGCAGGTCTCGCTGTCGACGCATAACGGAACACATCTCGATGCGCCCTGGCACTTTCATCCGACCATGAACCGCGGCGAACGATCATGGACGATCGACGAGGTGCCGCTGGAATGGTGCTTGCAACCCGGCGTGAAGCTCGACTTCCGGCATCTACCCGACGGCTACGTGGCCGGCGCCGGCGATGTCGAGAAGGAGCTGAAGCGCATCGGACACACGCTGTCGCCGCTGGAGATCGTCGTCGTCAACACCAGTGCCGGCGCAAAATTCGGCCGAGCCGACTACGTCAATTCCGGCTGCGGCATGGGCTATGAAGCCACCATGTACCTGCTCGAGCGCGGCGTCCGCCTGACCGGCACCGACGGCTGGAGCTGGGACGCGCCGTTCGTCCATACCGCGAAGAAATATGCCGAAACGAAGGATGCCGCTCTGATCTGGGAAGGTCACAAGGCGGGGCGGCATATCGGCTATTGCCATCTCGAGAAGCTGCACAATCTCGATCGCTTGCCGTCGACCGGATTCACGGTCTCGTGCTTTCCGGTGAAGATCGAACGCGCCTCCGCGGGCTGGACCCGCGCGGTCGCCATCATCGACGATTAGGTCCGAGCTCTCACTCGCCGCCGAGGCCGCTCTCGGCGAGCTCGCGCAGCGCATCGGTATCCAGCACGACGATGGCGCCGTGTTCGAGACGAACCCAGTTGCGACCAGCCCAGGCGCGCAATTGCTTGTTGATGCTCTCGCGCGTCATCCCCACCATCTCGCTGATCTCCTGCTGCGTGATGGCGAGCGTGCCGCTGCCGGAGTCGAGCTTGCGCTCCTCGGTGAGACCGAGCAGCGCGCTGGCGAGCCGGCCCGGCAGGTTCTGGAGGATCACCTGCTCGACCTGCTGGCTGGTCCAGCGCAGGCGCGCACAGAGCAGCTCGATGAACTTCATCGCCAGCGCCGGCTGGCTCTTCACGAACGGCAGGAAGTCCCGGCGGTCGATGATGTAGAGTTCGCAATTGGTGTTGGCCGTGGCGTCGGCCGATCTGGGCGCGCCGTCGAGCACCGCGATCTCGCCAAAGATTTCTCCCGGCCCGATGAGATTGAGAATGGCATTCCGTCCGTCCGGCGACGAGGAGGAAATCTTTACCGTCCCTGTGATCACCGCGAACAGATTATTGCCGGGGTCGCCCTTGGCGGCGATGGTCGCACCGCGCTTCACGGTGGTGAGCTTGGCATAGCGGCAGAGCTGATCGAGCGCGTCCGGCTCCAGATCCGCGAAGATCGGGTGCTTGCGCAGGACCGATAGTTTGTTGCCCGCCGACTGTCGGGGGTCGCCGGTCTTGTCCTGAGGCACGCCGCGGCTCCTGAGACTGCGAGGCACTGGGGTTCCTGCGTAGTCAACGTTATCAGGCTTTTCAACCGGAAAGCAGGGCCTCGATTTTGGCCAATTGTCGCGAAAAACGCCGTGGTTGGCCGCAAGGCAGCATCTGAGCGAGGCGCCGATGCGTTTGGGTCGATGCAGAGTTGCAGGTAACGCAAGTCCCGATTGCGTTGAGGCGCTGGCGACCGCGCAGACCGACCGGGCCCCGGTGGGTGGGCGGCGTCACCACCGGGCGCGCGCTCCCGACGGAAGATCAGGCCGCGGCCAGGGCCTCGACGCGCGCGGGGTCGCGCAGGCTGACCGCGCCATGAAGGATTTCGATGGCGCCCTGGCGCTCCAGCTTGGTGAAGGTGCGGCTGACGGTTTCGATGGTCAGGCCGAGGTAATCGGCAATGTCCTGCCGGCTCATCGGAAGCGGCACCGTGTCCCGCGATCCCCCAAGTACCGACAGGCGCTGGCGCCAACCGAGCAGAAAGGTCGCGACCTTTTCGTCCGCAGAACGGCGGCCGAGCAGGACCATGTGGTCGCGCGCCTGGCTCAACTCGCGAATCGCGAGCTCGTTGATCCGCCGCAGCAGCTGCGGCCGGTCCGCGATGAAACGGCCGAAAGCTGTCTTGCCGAACTGGCACACCGTCGCCGCGCCGATCGCATCGGCCGAAAAATTGTGGCGGCCGGACAAGCTCATCCCCAGGAAATCGCCGGGCAAGGCGAAGCCGACGATCTGCCGGCGGCCGTCGGGCAACAGCTTGTACAGCCGCATGACGCCGTCGAGGACGTTGTAGAACGAGGTCGTGATGTCCTCCTCGGAGAACACGGTCTCACCCGCATCAAAATGGACACGGCGCCCCAGGTGCTCGAATTCCCCGAGCTCGGCGGCATCCAGCGACGCGCACACCGCCGCTCCACGGACGGCACAATCGCTACAGACATGTCCGTTTGGCTCAATCGGGACCACGGAAGGCTTCATCCATCGCTCCAAGCGTCCGGCTCTAGCTCGGCCCCCGGGCCGGGTTGCCACGCACCCTGCATTTTACTGCGCCAGGGCAACGCCGCTTGACTCAGGTCAATTTTGTCGGACTTCCCCGCTCTCTTCTGGACCCGGAATTCGACGGGACCGCCTTCGAGCTCAACCCGGACCAGATCCACGACTTCCTGTCCTACCTGAAGACGCTGGAATAGCGGGCGTCACACGGCCTGCACGGTCCAGCCGATCAGCTCCTCCGCGATCCGGGCAAAAGCCGCGTCAAACGCTCCCACCGCCGCAGCCGGCTCGAGCTTGTCGAGCTTCTCGCTGGTCTCGACGAGGCGCGAGGCGATCACCTTGCCATTCCTGTCGACGATTCGTGCCGACAGTGCGATCTCGACCCGTGTCCCGCCCTCCGTGGCGATCCGGAAGCGCCTGATGTCGATCAGGAGCTGGTAGTCCGCCTGCCCGAGATCGGTCGTGCGCAGCGGCGCGTGGGCAATGTCGTAGTTCTCGAAACTGTCGATCAGGCGCGCCTGCACCAGCTTTGGAATGCTGTCCGCCCAAAGGAAATCGGCAAAGCCTGGATTGTCTCCAACCGGCGCAAACAGCATGCGCTGGGTCTGGAGCATCGCGACCGCGGTCGGCTCGGGAATGGCGAGCGATGCCGACAGCGTCTTGCCGCCCGGCGCCAGGTTCTGCGGTGTGCGCAGGTCATAGGTGATCTTTTGCGCCGGCGCTCCGCCGCCGGTCATCTTCTCGAGGCCCGCCAGAATGCCGTCGATCTTGCCGGTGTTGCGCGCGAGCCCGTCGGAGAACGTTTTCAGATTGGCGATGGTGTCCTTCAGCGGGCCGGAATTGTCCTCCAGCACGGTATCGACCCGCCGTAGCGCATCGCGCGCGGCCTGCGTCATGCTCTGGCCTGCGCCGGCCTCGGCAATCAAGGTCAGCGGCTCGCCGGATTTGGGGGCGATGACGCCGCCCTCCAGCGTCACCACGGGTACGCCGGTCAAGCCCTGGAAATCGAGCCCGACCTTGGTGTCGGCGCGCACGGGCGTCGCCGCAGCAACCGAGATCGTCGCATTGACGACGCGCGAATTACCCGGCGCAAGCCCGAGTTGGGTCACCTCACCGACGCGGATGCCGTTGAACAGGACGCCGGCACCGACGAGCAGGCCCGGCACCGGTCCCTGGAATTGCACCTGGTAGTTCGTCCGCGGCCCGATACCGCCGGTGTTGTTCAGCCAATAGACGAAGCCGAACACCGCCAGGATCGCGGCCATCACGAAGGTGCCGACCAGCACGTAAGGAGCGCGGGTTTCCATGTGTCATCTCATTTCGTGTTGCAGCATCTGCGAGCGCTTGCCGTGGAAATAGGCGCGCACCCAGGGATGCTCGGATTGCAGCAATTCGCGCATCGGGCCGATCGCCACGATCTTGCCGTCGGCGAGCGCGGCGACGCGGTCGCAGACCGTGGTCAGGCTCGCCAGATCATGGGTGACCATGAACACGGTCAGCCCCAGGGTCCTTTGCAGCGTCTTGATCAGCGCGTCGAAATCGCCGGCGGCGATCGGGTCGAGGCCGGAGGTCGGCTCGTCCAGAAACAGGATCGGCGGGTCGAGCGCGAGCGCGCGCGCCAATGCGACGCGCTTGGTCATGCCGCCCGACAGCTCCGCCGGATATTTGTCCGCATCCTGCGCCCGCAGCCCGACCATCTCGAGCTTGGCGATCGCAATCTCGTCCATCAGCTCCTGCGACAGGACGAGATTTTCGCGCAGGGGAAACTGGACGTTCTGCCTCACCGTCAGCGATGAGAACAGCGCGCCCTGCTGGAACAGGATGCCCCATGTCGTGGCGGCACCTTGGGCGCGGCCGCTGATCGGCCGTCCCATGACCTCGATGGTCCCGCTTCGGCGCGGGATGAGGCCAATGATGGTGCGCATCAGCACCGACTTGCCGCCGCCCGACGCCCCGACCAGCCCAAGGATCTCTCCGCGGCGGACGTCGAGCGACAATCGGTCGAGCACGGTCTGGCGGCCGAAGCCGACCACGAGATCGCGGACGCGGATCGCGAACTCCTGCTGTGGTTCAGCCATCGTCACATTCCGATCGAGGCGAAGAAGATCGCGAACAGGCCGTCGAGCACGATCACCAGGAAGATCGACTTCACCACCGACGTCGTGGTCTGCCGTCCCAGCGACTCCGCACTCCCCTTCACGCGCAGGCCTTCGCTGCAGGCGACGATCCCGATCACGAGCGCCATGAACGGCGCCTTGAGGATGCCCACCTCGAAATGGGTGACGGAAATGGCTTCGTGCAGCCGTGCGACGTAGATCGCCGGTGCCATGTCGCCATAGAACTGCGCAACCAGCCCGCCGCCATAGAGCGCGGCGATGGAGCCGATGAAGGCGAGGATCGGCAGCGCGATGACGAGGGCGGCAACGCGCGGCAGGATCAGGACGTCGACTGGATCGAGCCCCATGGTCGAGAGCGCGTCGATCTCCTCGCGCATCTTCATCGACCCGAGCTCGGCCGTGTAGGCGCTGCCCGAACGGCCCGCGACCATGATGGCAACGATCAGCACGCCGAGCTCGCGCAGCACCAGGATGCCGACCATGTCGACGGTGTAGGATTCCGCGCCGAACCTGCGGAAATGGAAAAATCCCTGCTGGGCGATGATGGCGCCGATCAGGAAGGTGATCAGCACGACGATGGGAATCGCCTGCCATCCGATCCGGTAGAGCTGATAGACCAGAGAGGTTAGCCGCAGCGATTTCGGCCGGCGCAGCACGCCGATCACGGCCATGAACAATGCACCGAGCATTTGAAGAAAGATCGTGATGTCTTCGCGCGCACCGACCGTGGACTTGCCGAGTTCGCCGAGCCTGAGCAGGACCGGATTCAACGGGGCAGCCGGCGCCGGCGTGTCGCGATTGACCTGGCGCACCTCGTCCATCAGGCCGCTGAAATGATCGGCGACGCCGACCAATTCAGCCGATCTGCCGGACGATGCAGCCCTGCGCGACAGCTTCTCCAGGACCCAGGCGCCGAGCGTGTCGAGCGCGCTGACGCCGGACAGGTCGAGGGTCACGGCCCTGGATCGATCGACATCGGCCCCGACCGACCGGGACAATGTTTCGAGCGTCACCACATTCGCTGCGGTCCACGGCCCTTCCGGGCGCAGTTTCAGCACATCGCCGGAGGGCGTCGCCAGCAACAGCGGTTCGGAGTTCACGCTTCCACCTCATCGAGACAACTGGTCCCCATTGAGCCGCGAGTTCTAGGCCAGCATGTGGCGGCCGGATTGACCTGTCTCAAGACCACGGTTGCGCCGCACTCCCTTGACGCAAATCAAGCATGGCTGCTGCCGCGGGTCCTAGGTTCGCCGGCATTCAACGAGGGCATCAAATCCATGTTCGACAGCGACAGGATGAGCGACGAGCTGCGGGCGCTGAAGGTTGACGTCACGCGCCTTTTGAACACCGCCGGCGAGGAAATCTACGACGGCGCGAAAGATCGCGCCGAAGCACTAGCCGACCAGATCAGGGCCGCCCTCGCCGAGCTCGGCGAGACCGTCGAGGAAGAGCAGGAGCAACTTCAGGGCCTCGTCGCGGATCGGCCGATCACGTCTCTCGCCTCCGCCTTCGCGCTCGGCGTGGTGGTCGGCTTCATGCTGAGGAGGCATTAGGTGAATACCGAGAACGTCGTCAAACATCTGCGCGTGCTGTGGCGGACCGACAGGATCATTGCGGACATCAGGCTGCGCCATCTGTTGATGGGGCTTGGCCTTCGCGCCTTCGCAGCTTTGATCGCCGTGTTTGGACTCCTGATGCTGGAGCTGTCGGCCTACTTCGCACTGGTGCAGATCTGGAACGCGATCGCTGCAGCCGCGATCCTCGGCGGCATCAACTTCGCGATCGCCGCGGCGCTGTTCCTGATCGCCGGCCGCGCTCCGTCAGGGCGTGACATCGAGCTCGCCAATGAAATCCATGACGCCTCCATCGAGGCGCTCCAGATCGAGGCGCGCGCGCTCCAGGCCCAGGTGTCGGGTGCCGTGCATCATCCGCTCAGCACGATCGTGCCGGTGCTGGTGCCGCTGATCGCGATCATCGTCAAGACTCTGCGGAAGACAGCCAGGGAATCCGCCTCCTCGCCGTCTGAGGCGGGATCCTAACCCCGTTCAAAGCTTGAGTCTGACGTCGCAGATGTCAGGCTCGGTGGGGTCCGGCTTCACCTCAAAGCCGAGTTGCCGGCACATGTCGAGCATGACGATGTTCTCCTGGAGCACGTCGCCCGATATGGTCTTCAGCCCCTCCGACTTCGCGTAGTCGATGATCAGCTGCATCAAGGCCCATCCGAGGCCCCTGCCCTTGAGATCCGATCGCAACAGGATGGCGTATTCGCCGCTTTCGTAGATCGAGTCCGAATGCAGCCGGACGACGCCGACCATCTCGCCGGTCTCCTCGTCGAAGGCAATGAAGGCCATCGCGCGCGCATAATCGAGCTGGGTCAGGCGCGCGATGAATTCGTGGGTGAACTCCTTCATCGGAGCGAAGAATCGCAGGCGAAGATCGTGCGCGGTCACGTGACGCAGGAATTCGTGGATGGTCGGCTCGTCCTCAGGGCGCAAGGGACGCACGAAGATGCGCCAGTCATCCTTGAGCTTGAGGTGGCGCTCCCACTGCGACGGATAGGCCCGAACGGCGAAGTTGGCCGGGCCGGAGCCGGCGAATTTCCGCTGCGGCGGCCCGACGGCGACGCGAGCATCGACCGCCGTCACCCCGGTTTCGTCGGCGAGCAGCGGGTTGATGTCGAATTCGCGGATCTCGGGAATGTCAGCGGCCATCTGCGCCAGCTTGACCAGCACCATGGCGACGGCGTCGGGCTTCACCGCCGGCACGTCCCGGTAGGCGCGTAGCAGCCGTGACACGCGCGTGCGGTCAATCAGGTCGCGGGCGAGCTGCAGGTCGAGCGGCGGCAGCGCAAGCGCCTTGTCGTTGATGATCTCGACGGCCGTCCCGCCTCGGCCGAAGACCACGACGGTTCCGAAGGTCGGATCGTCGGCAAGGCCGAGGATCAGCTCGCGCGCCTTAGCTTTGACCACCATCGCCTGCACGATGACGCCGCCGATGCGGGCTTCGGGCCGCAGCCTCCTCGCTCGATCGAGAATGTCGGTGGCGGCCGCGCGCACGGCATCCGGCGTAGTCAGATTGAGGACAACGCCGCCGACATCGGATTTGTGGACGATGTCGCGCGACATGATCTTCAGCACGACGGTCCCGCCTTGCGCAAATATCTCGTTCGCACAGGTCACTGCCTGCTGGACGTCGGCTGCGGAATGGGTCGGTACCATCGCGATGTCGTAGGCTTCGAGTAGATGCTTGATCTCGACTGGCTCGAGCCATTGGCGGCCGTCCGCGATTGCGGCCGTGACGATCTGGCGGGCGGCTTGCGCATCGGGCACGAATGTGTCGGGCATCGCAGGGGGAACCTGGCTCAGCTCCTCCACCACTTCGCGGTGACGGACCAGATGCATGAAGCCGCGCACGGCGTCATCCTCGGTCGGATAGTTCGGCATGCCGGCGCCGGAGAGCGCCTGAATGATGTTCTGATCGGCCCCGACCCAGGCGGCCAGCACAGGCTTCGCCCATCGGCGGTGCTTCTCGCGGTATTTTCCGACGAGCTCCGTCACGGTCGCCGCGATCTCGGCAGCCGAGGCGATCGCCGTTTGCACATTGAGGACGAGGACCGCGTCGTTGTCGGGATCTGCGAGCAGCACCTCCAGCGCAGCGGCGTAGCGCGAGGCATCGGCATCGCCCACGATGTCGACGGGATTTGCACCGGACCAGGTCGGCGGCAGCGCGGCATCGAGCTTCTTGCGGGCGTCCGCCGAGATAGAAGCCGGAATGCCCCCGAGCTCGACCAACCGATCGATGGCGAGCACGCCGATGCCGCCGCCATTGGTCAGGATGGCGAGGCGCTTTCCCGTCGGCGATTCGACGCGGCCGAGCGTTTCGGCGCAATCGAACAGCTCACGCAAGTCGGAGACCCGCAGGACGCCCGCGCGGCGGAACGCGGCGTCATAGACCGCGTCGGCGCCGGCGAGCGCGCCCGTATGCGTGGCCGCGGCCTTGGCGCCCTGCGCCATGCGGCCGGACTTCACCACGACGACCGGCTTCACACGCGCGGCGGCGCGCGCCGCCGACATGAACTTGCGCGCGTCCTTGATGGCCTCGATGTAGAGCAGGATCGCGCGTGTCTTGTGATCCATCGCGAAATGGTCGAGCAGATCGGCAAGGTCGACGTCGATCTGGTCGCCGATCGAGACGATGCCGGAGAAGCCCACGCCGCGCTGCGCCGCCCAATCGACCATGCCGGCCGCGATCGCGCCCGATTGCGAGATCAGCGCGAGATTGCCCTCGCCCGGCATGTGCGCGGCGAAGCTGGCATTCAGGCTCACCCCCGGCATCATGATGCCGAGGCAGTTCGGACCGATCAGCCGCATGCCGTATTTGCGCGCCGCTGCGATTGCAGCCTCGTACAGGGATCCCGGCGCATGGCCGAGGCCGGCCGAGACGATCAACGCGCCCGCCGAGCCGCGACGTCCCGCCTGGTCGATGATGCCGGGAACCTCGCGCGCGGGCGCGGTGATGACCACGAGCTCGGGGACGAAAGGCAATTTGTCCAGGCTCTTCACCGCGGCGATGCCGCCGATCTCGGCGTGGCGCGGATTCACCAGACCAAATTGTCCCTCGAACCCGGCTTTGCCGATGTTCTCCAGAACGGCGCGTCCCACGGAGCCCGGACGGGCGCTAGCGCCGACGAGGGCAACCGAACGTGGCGACAGCAGATTCTTCAGGCGATAGGTTGACATGAAGGCAAATGCACCCGTTTGGCGCCGGTTCCGATGTTTGGCGATAAGTCTGGAAACAGCCTAGTGCGAAATCATAACCCAGCACGGTGGTTGGCCAATGACGGTCTTTGTCACACCGCCCCAGATCGTCTCGTTCAGACGCGAATGATGATAAGCGCCCATCACGATTGCATCGATGGCATGGGAATTCGCCCAACTTCCCAACACCTTGCCGGTCGAGCTGCCGCCGCATTTCGCAGTTTCGAAGGAGGCGTGAACACCGTGTTCCCTCAAATGGTCGACGAGAGCCGCTGCGGACTGCACGATCGCCTCGATCTTCTCGTCCGTCACGGTCACCACGCGGACCGATGCGGCCGCCTGAAGGACCGGTAGCGCATCGCCCACCGCACGCGCTGCACGCGCGGAGTGATCCCAAGCGATCATCACGTTCTCGAATTCCGGCCGCAGCGCGTCCACACACTGTTCCGGGCAGAGCAGCAGCGGCCGTCCGGACTCGAACAGGAACGCCTCGATGATGTGTTCCGTTCGGCTGTCGTGCGGCTTCACCGGGAGCAAGGTGAGATCGCTGAAGCGCGCGTGTTCGGCCAGGATCGACGCGATCTGGTCTGCCGGCACCTTGGCCGAGCGGCCATGGGCGCGAATGGCGGCGCGGGACGACGCGTCGGTGAACACATTCAGGAGCCGCTGCGTGTCGTTCACCTGGCACGAGCCGCTGGCCTCCGCGAAATCGGGGTCGGAGGGCTGCAGCACTTTTGGCCGCACGACAACATCTTCCTCGAGCGCAAGCGCGGTGATCCTGGCGCCGAGATCGGCGGCGACAGCCACGCATTTCTCGATCGCAGCGAGCGCCGGCCCGTGCGGCTGGCCGACAAGCGGCAGAAAGACGTCCTTGATGGCCATCGGGATTCTCCTTGGCCGCCAGAATAGGCCGGCTCTCGTCTGGACGCTTGATCCTCGTCAAGGCCGGGGATTCCGGCAGGAAGCCGGAGCGCGGTGGTTGACCGAAGTCAAGGACTGGCCGCGATCCCGTTCTAGGGATTAACCTGCTTGCAGCCCGGACCGCCCGTCCGACGCATCTGGATGTGCCAGCAGGAATGAGAGACGAGTCTGCGACCCAGGACTGGATTTTTGCGGCTCTCACCGATCCCGCCGTGCATCCCGGCGTGAGGCGAATCGATACGCATGCCGCCTCGGTGTTTCTCGACGGCGAGCGCGCACTGAAGATCAAGCGGGCCGTGCGGTTTCCGTTTCTCGACTACTCGACGCTCGCAAAGCGCAAGGCGGCCTGCGAGGAGGAGATCAGGATCAACCGGCCGCTGGCGCCGCAGATCTATCACCGCGTGGTGGCGATCGCCGAGGAGCCGGACGGGTCGGTGCAGATCGACGGCCCCGGCCGGCCGATCGAATATGCGGTCGCCATGTCGCGCTTCGACGAAAGCCAGACGCTGGATCATCTGGCCAAGGCCGGCCCGCTGGACGAGGCTCTCGCCTCGGCCGCCGCCGACGCGATCGTGGCTTCACATGCGGCAGCGACCCGCTCCGACGGCAAGGCGTGGGTTGCCTCGATCCCCGGCCTGATCGACGGGAACGACAGCGGCCTGCGGACCGGCAACCATCTCGAAGCTGATGCGATCGGGCAGCTCGGCAGGGCCTCGCACGCGATGTTCTTGCGCCTTCGGCCTTTGCTCGAGGAGCGCGGCCGCCGCGGCTTCGTGCGGCGCTGCCACGGCGATTTGCATCTTGCGAATATCGTGTCGATCGACCAACGGCCTGTGCTGTTCGACGCCATCGAGTTCGATGCGGGAATCGCAACTGTCGACGTGCTTTACGATCTCGCATTCACATTGATGGACCTGTTGCGCCACGATCAGGCACGCGCGGCCAACATCGTCCTGAACCGATATCTCGCTGCGACGCCGACGGGCAATCTCGACGCGCTCTCCGTCTTGCCGCTGTTCATGTCGATCCGGGCGGCGATCCGCGCTCAGGTGGCGCTGGCACGGCTGAAGCCGCCGCATTCCGGCGATGGCGGCATCGTCGACGACGCACGGCGCTATTTCGACCTTGCTCAGGCGCTGATCCATCCTCCCGCTCCCCGGCTGATCGCCGTCGGAGGATTGTCCGGCACCGGAAAGACGGTGTTGGCGCGCGCGCTCGCACCAAGCGTCGCGCCACAGCCGGGGGCAATCGTGCTGCGCAGCGACGTCGTCCGCAAGCAGATGTTCGGGGTCGATGACACGCAGCGGCTGCCACCATCCGCCTACACGCCGGAGTTCGCAGCCCGCGTTTACGACACGTTGGCCCGAAACGCCGGGCGGGTGCTGACGCAAGGCCATTCGGCGATCATCGACGGCGTCTTCGCCCGAGAAGAGGAACGAGATGCAATTGCGGCGCTGGCGCGCGAGTGCAACGTGCCGTTGAACGGCCTATTCCTGGCTGCGGATCTCGCGACGCGGCAGGCGCGAATCGGAGGCCGCCGGGACGACGCATCCGACGCCACGCAAGAGGTTGCCGCGCAGCAGGAGCACTATAATATCGGCCATGTCGGTTGGGCGACCATCGATGCATCCGGGACACAAGAGCAGACGCTCAAGAGCTGTCAGGACGCAATCGCCGAGGGCAACAAGGCATCTGATTGACGCGGGCAAGGATGGCGCGACCCAGCACGACCTCGACGTCCGCTCGCGCCATGCCGTCGGCACGGCGTAGCGCCCTGCCCGGGCGCCTCAGTCCCGGCATGGCCTGCGACACGGCGTTCCGGATCATCGCCCGCCGCCACCTCGATGCCGTGCTCGCCCAGCACGACGGCACCTGCCGCGGCGATCCAGACGCCCTGCACCAGATCCGGATCGCGCTGACGCATCTGCGCACTGCCATTCGCTTCTTCTCGCCGATGGTCGACGACACGCTGCGGCCGCATGTCTGGGCCGAGCTGAAATGGCTCAACAGCCAGCTTGGCATGGTGCGGGACCTCGACGTGGCGATCGAGCGGGTCGTCGCCGAGAGCGCCGACGAGCTTACCGTAATCGCCGAGCTCCAGCATTGGGACGAGAAGCGCGCCGAGAGCCACCGCTTGCTGGCGCGCGCGCTGCAATCCGCGCGCTATCGCCGCCTGGTCGAGCAGACCTCGGCCTGGATCGAGAGCGGCCCCTGGTCGACCCGGCGCAGCAAGGAAGCCATCAGATGGCGTCGCACCTCGCTCGCCGACCATGCAACGGCGCGACTGACGGCGTGGGAAAAGACGCTGCTCAAGAAGGCCCGGAAGCTGAGCAAGCTCGACGTCGAGAAACGACACAAGTTGAGGCTTCTCAACAAGCGGATGACCTATTCGGTGGAGTCGCTCGCGGATCTGTTCGCAGACGGGGCGGCGGCAAAGCAGAAGTCCATCCTCAAGCAATTGCGCAAGGCACAAAAGTCGCTCGGCCAGTTGAACGACGATGCGCGCGGGCGAGCCCTGGCGGCCTCGTTGAATGAAATCGTCCCCGAGGCAGGGATTCGCTTCCTCGACCGCAAGCGGGAAAAGAAGCTGCTTCGAGTCGCCTCGAAAGCCTACCGAAAGCTGGACAAGGCGCGGCCGTTCCGCTCCTCAGACCTCGCGCCGAACCTGGAGTCCGAGGACTAGGTGTTATCCCTGTTGACTTGGGTCAAACTCCTCCGCAGCCCCTGATCTATGCTTCGCATATCAATATTTGCGTGAACTTGCGGAGCTTTCCCATGCGCGCCCACCAGATCATGACCCGGTCGGTCATCTCGGTTACCCCCGACACCAGCATCGTCGAGGCGGCGAACATCATGCTGAAGCGACATGTCAGCGGCCTCACGGTGGTCGACGAAACCGGCAGGCTGGTCGGCGTCGTCTCGGAGGGGGATTTCATCCGCCGCAGCGAAATCGGCACCGGACGCAAGCGGGGACGCTGGCTGAGATTCATCCTCGGTCCCGGCAAATCGGCCGGCGACTTCGTCCACGAGCACGGCCGCAGGGTCGCGGAAGTGATGACGGCGGCTGTCGTGACCATCACCGAGGATACGGCGCTTGCAGAGATCGTGGATCTCATGGAACGGAACAACGTCAAGCGGCTGCCGGTGGTGCGTGGCGACAAGGTCGTCGGGATCGTCTCCCGCGCCAATCTGCTCCAGGCCGTGGCGGGGCTCGCCCGCGAAGTTCCGGACCCGACGGCGAATGACGATCACATCCGCAGCCGCATCATCGACACCATGGAGAAGAACGATTGGTGCCCGTTCGGGCTGAACGTCATCGTCCGCGACGGCATCGTTCACCTCAGCGGCGTCATCACCGAGGAACGGACGCGGCAGGCGGCCATCGTCGCGGCTGAGAATGTCGTGGGCGTGAAGAAAGTGCACGACCATCTTTGCTGGGTCGACACAATATCGGGAGTCTATCTGAACTCACCCGAGGACGACCAGCTCGCCAAGGCGGGCTAACCAAAGCAAGCGATCGCAGCGGAGCTCAGCGAGGAATGACGGCGGTGGCCTCGATTTCGATGCGCGCCGCCTTCTCGACGAGCCGGACGACCTGGACCAGCGCCATAGCGGGATAGTGCGCGCCGAAGACGTCGCGGTAGACCTTGCCCAGCTCCTTCAGATTGGCCAGGTACTCGTCCATGTCGACGACGTACCAGGTCAGGCGCACGAGGTGTTCGGGCCGGGCACCGGCTTCAGCCAGGATCGCGGCGATGTTGGCCAGGGTCTGGCGCACCTGCGCGACGAAGCCGTCCGCGAGACGCTCTTCGGCATCCCAGCCGATCACCCCGCCCGTGACGACGATGCGCCCCTCGGCAGCCATGCCGTTGGCGTAGCCCTTCGGCACCGGCCAGCCGGACGGCTGGAGGACCTGCGCCTTGGGGCGGGTTTCGTGCTCGGCTGCCGTCGGCAGCACCGTAAGCTGCGGGCCTTTTGGCGTCGTCACGGACAATTCTCTATCCTTCTCTCATTCGGCCGCGACGCCCGAGGACGTCGCCTGCGCCAGCTGCCGCAGGGCAAAGCGTTTCAGCTTGCCGGTCTCGGTCTTCGGCAATTGCGCCACGAATTCGATCGCGCGCGGATATTTGTACGGCGCGATCTCGCGTTTGACATGCTCCTGCAGCTCGGTCACGAGCTGGGCGTCCGGCGTCACACCGGGCGCGGCAATGACATACGCCTTCACGATCATGCCGCGCGCCTCGTCCGGCGCTCCAACCACACCGCACTCGACGACCGAGGGATGCGTGAGCAGCGCCGCCTCGACGTCGGTGCCCGCGATGTTGTAGCCGGCCGACACGATCATGTCATCGGAGCGCGACTGGTACCAGAAGTAACCGTCGGCATCCATCAGGTAGGTGTCGCCGGTGACGTTCCAGCCGTTCTGGACGTATTTCCGTTGCCGCTCGTCGGCAAGATAACGGCAGCCGGTCGGACCGCGCACCGCGAGGCGGCCCATCGTGCCCGGCGGCACATCTCGGCCCTCGTCGTCGACGATCTTGGCCTCATAGCCCGGCACCGGCTTGCCGGTCGCGCCGGGACGAATCTCGTCCTCGGTGGCGCTGATGAAGATGTGCAGCAATTCCGTCGAACCAATGCCGTCCATCAGCTTGATGCCGGTGGCCTTGAACCAAGCTTCGAATGTGGGCTTCGGCAGCGTCTCACCGGCGGAGACGCATTTGCGAAGCGAGGAGATGTCGCGGCCTGCGAGCTTGCCGATCATGGCCCGGTATGCGGTCGGCGCCGTGAAGCAGACCGTGGTCCTGTACTGCTCGATCGCATTGAGAATGTCGTCCGGCGTCGTCTTTTCCAGCACCACGAAGGAGGCGCCGATATGCATCGGAAACAGCACACCACCGAAACCGAAGGTGAAGGCGAGCGGCGCCGAGCCGACGAAGCGGTCCTTCTGCTCGGCGCGCAGGATGTTGCGCGCGTAGCCGTCGCAGACCGCCAGCATGTCCCGGTGGAAATGCATGGTGCCCTTGGGATCGCCCGTCGTACCCGACGTGAAGGCGATCAGGCAGACGTCGTCGGAGGCGGTATCGACGGCCCTGAATTCCGGGCTCGCATCCGCGATCAGCGCTTCGAGCGAATCCGGCGCTCCGTTGCCCCAATAGACCACGTGCTTGATACCCGGCGCTGCGGATTTCGCCTTCTCCATCTCTTCGGAGAGCTTTCCGTCGCACAGCGCGAGCGTGATTTCGGCCTTCTGGATCGGATATGACAGCTCCTTGGCGCGCAGGAGCGGCATGGTGGCAACGACGATGCCGCCAGCCTTGATGACGGCGAGATAGGTCGCGACCATCATCGGATTGTTGGCCGAGCGCAGCAGCACGCGCCCGCCCGTCACCAGGCCCAGTTTGCCGACGAGCACGTTGGCGATGCGGTTCACGAGCGCCTGCAGCTCGCGATAGGTGTAGCTGACCACAGGACTGACGACGCAAGGCGCATCGCCGTGGCTCTGCTCGACCCAGCGATCGAGGAAGTAGCTGACGCAGTTCAATCGCGCTGGATAGATCAGCTCCGGCCGCGTGAAGATGAAATCGGGCCAGAGCTCGCGCGGCGGCAGATGTTGCCGCGCGAACGTATCGACATGGGCCGTCACGGCATTGCCGTCACACGAACCCGACACTTGAACCTTGGCGGCGTTGGCCATCGCACGCTCCTTTCAGCATGGATTGCACCCGGCAGCACGATCTGGAAAACATTTTAGGCTTAAAACAATTTGGCGCAATAGCGGATTTTGGGCATGGCGTGCTTTTTCCTGCGGCAAAAGGGATTGGCGGCCTGTCCCGCCTGCGCAGTTACGGCCGGCGGCGCGCGGCCGATTTCTGCGCCGACGCCTTGGTCTTGGCCAGGAGCCGCATCAATTCGCGGACATCCTTCGGCGTCAGGTCCGCGAAGAGATCGGCGATCCAGGTTTCGTGTTCCGCAGCCATCCTGCGAAACTCGGCGCGACCGAGTTTCGTGAGGCGGATCACCTGGACGCGGCGGTCCGTTTCCGAGGTCCGCCGGTCGAGATGACCGGATTCCACGAGACGCTCGACGAGACCGGTGACATTGCCGTTCGACACCATCATGCGCTTGGAAACATCGGACAGCGTCATGCCATCGGGCGCCTTGTCGAGCTGCGCCATCAGATCGAACCGGGGCAATGTGACGTCGAACCGCTGCCGCAGCCGGCCGCGAACCTCGCCCTCGATCAGGGTGGTACAGGTGAGGAGCCGCAGCCACAGCCGAAGCTCTTCGGCGTGGTCCTCCGGCGTTTCGACCGCCTTGGTCTCGGAATCGAGCATGTTGATGCAGTCACTCACGGCGGGCATTGGCGCCAGCACGGATTCCCCAACGTTTTGAGCTTCAAATAAATCGGAGCCGGCTGCAAGTGGAAAGCTGCAACAATCGACCGCATGTCGATTTCTTTAGGCTTCAAACAATTGGCGCGCTGCTTGCATGCGCTGCTGTCCCGCAGGATGTAACGCGTCGCGCTCGGCTTGCCGCGGCGGCCATCATCGGCATAAGCTTGGATTGGAGTACGTGGCTTGCAATGCGAGCCAATCGTCACGAGGGACAGATCATGAAGACGCAAATGACCTTGGCCGCAGCCGCCATGCTGCTCGGCACCGCGATGAGCCCTGCCCTCGCCCAGGAGAAAATCAAGCTGGGTGTGGTCGTGACCCTGTCGGGACCTGCCGCTGCGCTGGGCCAGCAGGTCCGCGACGGCTTCGCCCTCGCGGTGAAGGATCTCGGCGGCAAGATGGGCGGCCGCGACGTCGAGGTCGTGGTGGTCGATGACGAGCTCAAGCCGGACGCGGCGGTGACCAAGGTCAAGGGCTTGCTCGAGCGCGACAAGGTCGACTTCGTGGTCGGCCCGATCTTCTCCAACATCCTCCAGGCGATCCACAGGCCGATCACGGAATCGAAGACCTTCCTGATCAGCCCCAATGCCGGTCCGTCGACCTTTGCCGGCAAGGACTGCAACCCGTTCTTCTATGTGACGTCCTATCAGAACGACCAGGTGCACGAGATCCTCGGCAAGGTCGCGCAGGATCGCGGCTACAAGCGCATGTACCTGATGGTCCCGAACTATCAGGCCGGCAAGGATTCGGTGGCGGGCTTCAAGCTCGACTACAAGGGCGAGATCGTCGAGGAATCCTACATGCCGCTGAACACGCTCGACTTCCAGCCGGAGCTGTCCAAGATTTCCTCGCAGAAGCCCGATGCGCTCTTCACGTTCATGCCGGGCGGCCTCGGCGTCAATCTCGTCAAGCAATACCGGCAGGCGGGCCTTGCCGACACCATTCCGGTGCTCTCCGCTTTCACGGTGGATGAATCGACCCTGCCCGCGCAGCAGGACGCGGCGGTTGGCATGTTCGGCGGCGCGAACTGGGCGCCCAATCTCGACAACCCGCAGAACAAGAAGTTCGTCACCGCCTATGAGGCCGCCTATAACGGCGTTCCCGGCACCTATGCTTTCCAGGCCTACGACGCCGCGATGCTGATCGACAGCGCGGTCAAAGCCGTGAAAGGCAATCTCTCCAACAAGGACGCGGTCGCCGCCGCCTTGAAGAAGGCGGACTTCACCTCGCTGCGCGGCGCCTTCAAGTTCAACACCAACGGTTATCCGATCCAAGACTTCTATCTGACCAAGGTTGCCAAGCGGCCGGACGGCAAGTTCCAGACCGAGATCGTGCAGAAGGTCTTTGAGAACTACGGCGACCGCTATGCCAAGGACTGCAAGGCGGCAAACTAAGCCGAGCGTCGCGTCAAGGGAGGACTTCAATGAGCAACGAAATCACCGGCATCACGCGGGCGAACGAGGGAATCCAGGGCATTTCGTGGAACATCCTCGGCCAGACCTATGTGCCGAAAAGCAAGACGGAACACAGCTTCTCCTGGCATGCGACACTGCCGCCGGGCACGTTCGTGCCGCCGCATATTCATCCCGACCAGGATGAGTATCTCTACATGCTGGAGGGCAAGCTCGACTTCATGCTCGGCAATTCGGAGGCGCAGGCCACCGCGGGCGACCTGATCCGCCTCGGCATGGGCGTGCCGCACGGCATCTTCAACAAGTCGGAGCAGACCGCAAAAGTGCTGTTCTGGGTGTCGCCGACCAAAAAGCTGTTCGACCTGTTCTGGGGCCTTCACAACATGAAGGAGCAGAAGCCCGAGGACGTGGTGGCGATGGCCGCCGAGTTCAACATCCACTTCCTGCCGCCGCCGCCCGGCGGCTAGCAGCGCGTCTTAAGCACGCACCGCCGCAAGTCCCGGCACTGCGGCGAAGCCTGCCTTGGTGGCATAGCCGCGCACGATGGCTTCGCGCTGGGAGTAGCTCAGCACGTTGTCGACATTGTCAAACCCATCGGGCGCGAGCTGCTCGACGGCGTCGATGACGCCTTCGGGGCCGCCGCGGCGGTTGGAGCGGACGATGTCAGCCGTCATCGGCAAGCGCTTCTTTTCGTATTCAAGCAGCGCCTGGCGCGGGTGGTCGGCGCGCACCAGCGCATCGGCAAGGCAGCGCGCGTCGAGGATCGCCTGCGAGGCGCCATTGGAGCCGACCGGATACATGGGATGCGCGGCGTCGCCGAGCAGCGTGACGCGCCCGGACGACCAATAGGGCAAGGGATCGCGATCGCAGGTCGGATATTCGTAGAATTCCGGCGTCGCCGAGATCAGGCTCTTCACGTCGATATGGGGAATCGAGAAGCGCGCGACATGCGGCATCAGTTCCTCGCGGCGGCCCGGCCGCGACCAGTCTTCTTTCCGCGGCGGCGGAGCGTTACCCTCGCCGACCTTCACCAGGACTGCCCAATTGGTCAGGCGGCTCGCCGGGCCCGATCCTTCTGCGATCGGATAGATCACCACCTTGGCATTGAGACCCCCGGCCACGATCATGGATTTGCCGGTCAGGAACAGCGGCCAGTCGCGCGCACCGCGCCACAGCATCAGGCCGTTCCAGCACGGTGGCCCCTCGTTCGGGAACAGCGTGTCGCGGACGCGCGAATGGATGCCGTCGGCGCCGATCAGGATATCCCCCCGCGCGGTGTGAACGTGTGCGCCGGCGCGATCAAAGAAATAGGCGGTGACGCCGCCCTCGTCCTGCGTGAAAGCGCCGAGCCGGCAGCCGGTGTGTATCGCTGCGTGTCCGAGCCGCTCCTCGACCGCGCGATGGATGACGCCCTGAAGGCGGCCACGATGGATCGAGAATTGCGGCACGTCGTGGCCGGCGTCGATGCCGCGGGCTTCGCGCCAGACCTCCTGGCCGTGGCGATTAAGATAATAGAGTTGATCGGTGCGGATCGCGACGTCGTCGAGCTTCTGCAACAGGCCGAGTCCTGCCAGCTCGCGCATGGCATGCGGCAACGTGTTGATTCCGACGCCGAGCTCGCGAATGGTGTCGGCCTGCTCGAAGATCTCGCAATCCAGGCCGCGCGAGCGCAACATCAATGCCGTGGTGAGACCACCGATACCGCCACCGACGATAATCGCCTTCATCGCCCAAACTCCACTCGAAACACAGGCAATGCGTTAACGTCGCACGGGCGGTCACTCCGCCGCAAGCGGCTTTGTCGCCTCCGCCTTGAGCTCGGCCCGGGTCTTGGGCTTAGCCTTAATTCTCAGCTCCTCCAGGTCCTGGCGGTCGCGGACGCTGTTGCGGAAAATTTGATCCTTTCCGGGCAGATATTGCGGCGGGCAGAACGCATCGTTTGCCCCGTACCAGGCCGCCGCCTTCATGGTGAAGAAGGGATCGACCAGATGCGGGCGGCCGAGCGCGACGAGATCGGCCCGGCCGGCGGCCAGAATGGTGTTGGCCTGGTCCGCCGTCGTGATGTTGCCGACGCACATGGTGGCCACGCGCGCCTCGTTGCGGACCTGGTCCGAAAAGGGCGTCTGGAACATGCGCCCGTAGATCGGCTGCGCGTCGCGAACAGTCTGGCCGGTCGAGACGTCGACGAGATCGACGCCGGCCTCGGCAAAGGCGCGCGCGATGGCGACGGCATCGTCGCCCGTGATGCCGCCGTCGGCCCAGTCGGTGGCGGAGATGCGCACCGACATCGGCTTGTGCAACGGCCACACCGCGCGCAGCGCCTCGAAGATCTCGCGCGGGAAACGCAGACGGTTTTCCAGCGAACCGCCATAGTCGTCGGTGCGGGTGTTGGTCAGCGGCGAGATGAAGCTCGCGAGCAGATAGCCATGGGCGCAGTGCAATTCGAGCATGTCAAAGCCGCAGCGCTCGCCGCGCTCGGCCGCCGCCACGAAAGCTTCCTTCACCGCGTTCATGCCGGCACGATCGAGCTCGCGCGGCACCTGACTGTCGGGGAAATAGGGCAGCGGCGATGCCGAAAAAACCTCCCAGCCGCCCTGCTCCAGGGGACGATCCATGCCGTCCCACATCAATTTGGTCGCGCCCTTGCGGCCCGCGTGCCCCAGTTGCAGGCAGATCTTCGCAGCCGAATTGCCGTGGACGAAATCCACGATCCGACGCCAGGACGCCTCCTGCTCGTCGTTCCACAGGCCGGCGCAACCGGGCGTGATCCGGGCATCGCGGCTGACACAGGTCATCTCGGTGAAGATCAATCCGGCGCCGCCGATCGCGCGCGAGCCGTAATGCACCAGATGGAAGTCGGTCGGCACGCCCTCCTTGGCCGAATACATGCACATCGGCGACACCACCGCGCGATTGGCGAGCTCCATCTCGCGCAAGCGGAGCGGCTGGAACAGCGGCACCATCGGCCGGTCGGTGTCGACATCGAAGCCGCTGCTATGCACCTGCCGGGCGAACGACTTCTCGACCTCAGCCACGAAATCCGGCGCGCGAAGCTTCAGATTGTCATAGGTGATCGCCTTCGAGCGCGTCATCACGCCGAATGCGAACTGCACGGGATCGAAGTCCCAGAAGCGATCGACGTGCTCGAACCACACCAGCGAGACGTCGGCGGCATGCTGCGTCTTCTCGACCTCCTCGCGGCGACCGTGCTCGTAGACCTCGAGCGCGGCCTTGACGCTGGAGGCCTTCTCCATTGCGTCGGCCAGCGCGATCGCATCCTCCATCGCGAGCTTGGTGCCCGACCCGATCGAGAAATGCGCGCTCGCCTTGGCATCGCCGAGCAGGACCATGTTGTCCTTGACCCAGCGCTTGCTGCGGATCATCGGGAAGTTGCGCCACATCGAGCGGTTGGTCAGCAGCTGGTGCCCGCCGAGGAACCAGCCGAAAATCTCCGCCATCCGCGCGGCGGACTGGGCTTCGTTCAGCCCTGTCAGCCCGGCCCGCTCGAACGTCTCGGGGTCCGTCTCGAAGATCCAGGTCGAATGCCCAGCCTCGTACTGATAGGCATGGGCAATGAACGGTCCCCACTCGGTTTCCTGGAAGATGAAGGTGAAGGCGTCGAGTGGCTTGGTCGAGCCCATCCAGGCGAACTTGTTAGAGCGGATGTCGACCTCGGGCTGGAAATGATCGAGATATTTCTCGCGGAAGCGGCTGTTGATGCCGTCCGCGAGCAGGATGAGGTCGGCGTCGGCGAAGCGGGATTCATCGTCGATATCCACTTCGAAATGCAGGGCAACGCCCAGCTCTCGCGCGCGCTCCTGGAGGATCAGCAGCAGCTTCTGCCGTGAGCAGCCGCAAAAGCCGTTGCCGCCGACCCGATGCACCGTGCCGCGGAAATGCACGGCAATGTCGTCCCAATAGGCGAATTCCTGGGTGATGCGGCGGTAGCTCGGAAGATCGTGCTTCTCGAAATTGTCCAGCGTGGCATCGGAGAACACCACGCCGAAGCCGAAGGTGTCGTCGGCCCGATTGCGCTCATACACGGTGACTTCGGCGCCCGGGCGCTGCTTCTTGAGCAGGATCGCAGCGTAGAGACCTGCAGGTCCACCACCGATGATCGCGACTTTCATGGGAGCCTCGCCAATTCACCCGGCCATGAAACTATTTTAAGCCTAAAATAATTTCGCGCAAGTCCCCCGTCGCGGCTTCCCCGTAAAGAGGACCGCCCTAGTCGCCCCTGAAGACCGGCTTGACCTTGTTGGCGAAAGCCTCGAAGGCGCGCTCGAAATCCGCGGTCGTCATGCACAGCGCCTGGGCAACGGCTTCCGCCTCGATCGCCTCCTCCACCGACATCGCCCACTCCATCGCCAGCATCCGCTTGGTCATGGTGTTGGCGAAGGTCGGCCCTTCCGCGATCTGCTTCGCCAGAACCTGCGCCTGCAGCAACAACTGCTCCGGCGTAACGAGGCGGCTGAAGAAGCCCCAGCGCTCGCCCTCCTCCGCGGTCATGAACCGGCCGGTGTAGAGCAATTCGGAGGCACGTGACTGCCCGATGATCCGCGGCAGGATCGCGCAGGCGCCCATGTCGCAGCCGGCAAGGCCGACCTTGTTGAACAGGAACGCGACCTTTGTGCCACTCGCCGCGAGGCGCATATCCGACGCCATGGCGATGATCGCGCCCGCCCCGGCACAGATGCCCTCGACCGCGGCCACGATCGGCTGCGGGCAGGCCCGCATCGCCTTAACGAGGTCGCCGGTCATGCGCGTGAAGGCGGTCAGCCCCTTGGTGTCCATTTTCACGAGCGGGCCGATGATCTCGAACACGTCGCCGCCCGACGAGAAATTGCCGCCGGCACCGGTGACGACGATGGATTTGACTGCGTCATCAAACGCGCAGGCGCGGAAGAAATCGGTCAGTTCCCGGTAGCTTTCGAAGGTTAGCGGATTTTTTCTCTCGGGACGATTGAGCGTGACCGTCGCGACACCCTCGACCACGGCAAGCAGGAAATGCTGCGGCGAATAATCAGCGAGCGGCACGGTGACGGGATTGGCTGGTCTGCTCATGCGATCTCCTTGGATTCCCTGTTCGGCGCTTGTCCTGCGCACACTAGATCTCACCGCCCGCTACTGCGATTGCCTGCCCGGTGATCGCGCCGGCGCCCTCGCCGCACAGCCAAAGCACCGCATCGGCCACTTCTTGTGGCGTGATCAGACGCCCTTGCGGATTATGTTTCGCGAGCTCGGCGATCGCCTGCTCGCGGGTTCGGCCGGTCTTCTTCATGATGTTGTCGATGCTGCCGGCGACCAGGTCGGTGTCGGTGAAGCCGGGGCACACCGCATTCACGGTCACATGGCTCCCGGCCATCTCAAGGGCAAGGGAACGCACGAGGCCGACCACGGCATGCTTGGCGGCAACGTACGCGCTGACATAGGCGTAACCCTTGAGCCCGGCGGTGGACGCGACCGCGACAATGCGGCCATAGGGACGGCCCTTCATGCCCGGCAGCACGGCCTGGACGGCATGCACGACGCCCATGAAATTGACATCCATCATCCGGCTGAAGAGCGCGCTGTCCGATTTCGCGAACGGAGCGGATTCAGCGCTGCCTGCATTGACAATCAGGATGTCGATCGGCTTGCGCGCACTCGCCTCGAGGATGGCGGCCTTCAACGACGCTTCGTCGGAAACGTCGGCAACAGCTGCAAAATGCGCTGCGCCAGCGCCGACGGCCTCGGCAAGGCTGGCCGCATTCCGGCCGAGCACCGTCACGGTTGCGCCCGCGCCGACGAGCGAAGCAGCTATCGCGCGGCCGATACCGCGACCTCCACCGGTCACCAGCGCGTGCGGCGAATGCGGCAATCCGGACATGCGCTGGCTCCCTGGGGTGCTGATCGTTCCCTCGATATATTTTAACCTTCAAACTTTTGCAACGAAAGCGCGGAGCGACGTCGCGAACGCCGCACGGCGACCGGCCCGAAAATTGCTTTAAGTATAAAATTATCGCTTCCCATCGTCTGCAAGCCTGTTAGCATCAAGGGGCCAAGCAAAAGGATGTCGCGTGTCGCAGCCTTCGCCAATGATAACAAAAGACGGACGCTTCGCCTACGAAGCAGCGGGTGATCCGGACGCAACACCTCTGATTTTCCTGCATGGGATTGGCGGCGCGGCGCGTGCCTGGCGGCGCCAGCTTGCCTTCTTCGGCAAGCGCTTCCACGCAATCGCGTGGGATATGCCGGGCTATGGCGGTTCGCCGCCGCTCGCGAGCGTCAGCATCGTTACCCTGGCGGACGCGCTCCAAAAATTCATTGAGCAACTCGGCGCAAGCAGGCCTGTTCTGGTCGGCCATTCGATCGGCGGCATGATCGTTCAGAAATGGCTGGTGCAGTCGCCGCAACTGGCGCGCGCAGTGGTTCTGGCACAGACCAGTCCAGCCTTCGGCAAGGCCGACGGCGACTGGCAGAAATCCTTCATCGCGGCGCGGCTCGGGCCGCTCGATCGCGGCGAAACGATGAAGTCACTGGCACCCTCCCTGGTCAAGGAGCTCGTCGGCGACGATCCAGATCCAAAGGGGATGGAGCTCGCGCGCGACTGCATGGGCAGCGTGCCCGAGGCGAGCTATCGCGCCATGATGCTGGCTCTGATGGGGTTCGATCAGCGCAGCACGCTCAAGGATATTTCCATCCCGACGCTGCTGCTGTCCGGCTCCAAGGACAACAACGCGCCTGCGCCAATGATGGCCAAGACGGCGACCTACATCCCCGGCGCTGAATATGTCGAGCTCGCCGGCGTCGGCCATCTCGCCAATCTCGAGCGCCCTGATGCCTTCGACGAAGCGATCGGCCGTTTCCTGAACTCCGTCACGGCGAAAGCGTAAGGTGATCGTACCATGACCATGCAAGTCAGCAAGACTATCGGCACAAGCGACAAGGTTGCGCTGGATGCGCCGATCTTCGATCCCGTGGCATTCCGCCTGAGCGACGAGCAGGCCGCAATCATCGCGCGCGCCCGCGAAATCGGCCAGACCGTGTTCGCGGGCCGCGCCGCGACGTACGATCGCGAAGCGATCTTTCCGACCGAGAACTATCGCGATCTGCATCGCGTCGGCCTGCTCGGTATTGCCGTTCCCAAGAGGCACGGCGGCCTCGGCGCCGACTACCAGACCTATGCCTTGGCGGCGGCCGAGATCGGCCGCTATTGCGGCGCGACCGCGCTGACCTGGAACATGCACGTCTGCTCGACCCTGTGGTCGGGTCCCCTCGCCGATGATCTCGACATGGACGCAGACACCCGCGCCGAGCACGAGCGGCGGCGTGCGGTTCACTACAAGCGCATCGTCGAGGACGGCGCGATCTATTCGCAACCCTTCTCCGAAGGTGGTGCGGCGGCCGCGGGCGGCGTCGCTTTCGGCACCGAAGCAAGGCCGGTCGCGGGTGGCTGGATCGTCAACGGCAAGAAGATCTTTGCATCGCTTTCCGGTCATGCCGACTATTACGGCGTGCTCTGCACCGAGATCGAGGAAGGCGAGAAGGCCTCGCGCCGCAACACGCTCTATCTCGCCATCCCGGCCAAGTCCGAAGGCGTCTCGGTCGTGGGCGACTGGGATCCCCTGGGCATGCGGGGAACGGTGTCGCGAACGCTCCTGTTCAAGGACGTGTTCGTGCCGGCGGATTCCGCGCTGATGCCGCGCGGCGTCTATTTCCAGGCCGCGATGCGCTGGCCCCACATGTTCCTGACGCTGTCCCCCACCTATATGGGCCTGGCGCAAGCGGCCTATGACTTCACCGTACGTTACCTCCGCGGCGAGATGCCGGGCATGCCGCCGGTGAAGCGCAGGATGTACCCGACCAAGCAGATCGCCGTCGCGCAGATGCAGATCAAGCTCGAGCAGGTCAAGGCAATCTGGTTCCAGGCTGTGACCGAAGCCCGCGCCAATCCGAGCAAGGAACAGGTATTGCGCGCCTATGCCGCGCAATATTCGGTGATGGAGGGCGCCAACGAGCTCGCCGCGCTCGCGATCCGCACCTGCGGTGGTCAGGCCATGCTGCGGTCGTTGCCGCTGGAGCGGATCTATCGCGACAGCCGCTGCGGCTCGCTGATGCTGCCCTGGACCGCCGAGCTGTGCCTCGACCGGATCGGGCGCGAGGCGCTCTACGAGGCCGGCGAGACGGACGATTGATTGTGGATCTCTGTAGTCTGATCGATCGCAACGCGGCGTTCGCGCCAGACAAGACGGCCATTGCCTTCGAAGGCGAACGGCTGAGCTATGCGGCATTCGCCGCACGCATCGAACGGACCGCCGCCGCCTTGAAGCGGGAACTCGGCGTCGGCCGCGGCGACCGTGTCGCGATCCTGAGCCTGAACCGGCCGGACTACCTGGTTCTGCTCTACGCATGTGCGCGACTCGGGGCGATGCTCGTGCCGCTGAACTGGCGCCTGGCCGTCGCCGAGCAGCTGTTCATTCTGAGTGACGCCGGCGCCAAGGTCCTGCTGCTCGAGCAGGCATTTGCGGAAGTCCTTGCCGAGCTTGGGCAGACTGCGCCGGAGGCGTCTGTCGTCGGCCTCGACTTCACCCCACCGCGCGGCACGACATTCGAAGATATGCTGGCTCGCAGCGAGGGCAGCGGCCGCAACCCGCACACCGACCTCTCCTGCCCGCTCCTCATCGTCTACACGTCGGGAACCACGGGACGGCCGAAGGGCGCCGTGCTGCGACAGGAGGCGCTGTTCTGGAACGGTGTCATGAGCCAGCACATGCACAACATGACATCCGACGATCACGTGCTGACCGTGTTGCCGTTCTTCCATGTCGGCGGCCTCAATATCCAGACCACGCCCGCGCTGCAGCTGGGCGCAACCGTCACGATCCACGCCCGCTTCGCACCGGACACCGCGCTCGCGACGATCGAACGCGAGCGGCCGACGCTGACGGTGATGGTGCCGGCAATCATCCAGGCCGTGAGCGAGCATCCCGCCTGGGTGGCGGCCGATCTCTCCTCACTGAAAGCCGTCGCGACAGGCTCGACCATCGTACCGCCGCACCTGATCGATCGGTTCACCACGCGGGGCGTTCCCGTGCTTCAGGTCTACGGCTCGACGGAAACCTGCCCGATCGCAATCTATACGCGCCTCGGCGGCGATCTCTCGCGGGGAGGATCGACCGGGCTTGCCGGCCTGTGCTGCGAGGCAAAGATCATCGATCAGGCTGGCAACGAGATGCCGGCGGGCGCACCGGGCGAGATCGCGGTGCGCGGCGCCAACGTGTTCTTCGAATATTGGGGCAATGCCGACGCCACGCGCGATGCGCTGCACGACGGCTGGTATCGCACCGGGGATATCGGCCTGTGCGATGCGGACGGCTATTTCTGGGTGCGCGACCGCAAGAAGAATCTGATCATTTCTGGCGGGGAGAATGTCTATCCGGCGGAGGTCGAGCGCGTCCTGCTCGAACATCCCGATGTCAGCGAATGCGCCGTGATCGGCCGGCCGGACCCCCGCTGGGACGAAGTCCCCATCGCCTATGTGATCCGGCGATCCGGCGCCCGGCTCGAGGCGGACGAGCTCAGAATGCACATCCAGACCCAGCTCGCCCGTTACAAAGTTCCACGCGATATCGTCTTCGTCACCGACTTGCCGCGCACCGCGCTAGGCAAGGTGCAGCATTTCCTGCTCAAGCAGCTCGATGCGCAATCGCGCGCGCAAGGAGAGACATCTTGAAGATCGCGGTTCTGGGTGGGGGAAACGGCTCTTTCGCGGCCGCGGGCGATTTTGCGCTGTCGGGACATGAGGTCCGGCTCTGGCGCCGCGACTCGGATCAGGTCACAGCGCATCGTGCAGCAGGCTCACGCATCCTGGTCAAGGACCATAACGGCCGCCACGACGTGAAGCTTGCACTGGTTACGACCGACATCGCCGACGCCATCCGCGACGTCGAACTAATCCTCTGCCCCGCGCCCGCCTTCGCGCAGCCGGACATTGCGCGTCTGCTCGCCCCGCATCTGCGGGACGGTCAGGTCGTGTTTCTGCCGCCGGCGACATTCGGCTCGATGATCTTCGCCCAGGCGGCCCGGGATGCCGGCAACCGCGCGAAGGCAAGCTTTGCCGAGACCGGCACGTTGCCCTGGTTGACCCGCAAGCACGGACCGTTCGAGGTCGCCATCACGATCCGCGCCAAACGCCTGCCGGTCGGCGTCTTCCCGCTCGATCAGGCGCCGCATGCACTCGAAGTCATCGGACGCGCTTTCCCGGGCGTGATCGAATCGTGCGGAGATGCGCTGTCCGGGGCGCTGATGAATGCAGGACCCATCATCCATCCGCCCTTGATCGTGATGAACGCCGGTCCGATCGAGCATTTCGAGCGCTGGGACATCCACAAGGAAGGCACGCAAGCCGCGATCCGCCGGGTCACCGATGCGCTCGACGCGGAACGTATCGCGGTGCGCGAGGCATTCGATTACGGTGCGCCGCACTTTCCGCTCGCTCATCACTACGCGAAGGAAGGCGAGATCTGGATGTATGGCCGCGGCTCGCACGACCGGCTGACCGATTCCGGCGACTGGCGCGAACGGATCGTGCTGACCGAGCACCGCTACATGCGGGAGGACCTGCGGCTCGGGCTGTCGCTGCTGGTGTCCGTCGCCGGCCTGGCGGGCGTCAACACACCGCTGGCCAAGGCGTTCCTATCGATCGGCGGCGCGATCTGCGGCGAGGATTTTGCGCGAGGCGGCCGAACGCTCGAGACTCTCGGGCTCGGCAATCTCGGCAAGGCCGAACTGCAGACGCTGCTTCGCAATGGATTCTGATCGATGACCAATCGCGTCAATATCGTGTGTCTCGGGGCTGGCCGCATGGGGCGCGGCATCGCCGTCGCGTTCGCTTACGCCGGGCACAGCGTCACGATGATCGACATCAAGACGCGTTCGGCCGAGGACTTCTGCAAGCTGGAAGCGGACGCGCTTGGCGAGGTCAGCAAGACCTTCGCCAGCCTGTCGAAGCTTGGTCTACTGACCGAAGCGGACGTTGCCCCGCTCATTGCGCGCGTCTCCGTGGTGGCGGCCGGTGATAGTGGTGCAGCGCTCTCAGACGCAGGCATGGTCTTCGAGGGCGTTCCTGAGGTCGTCGAACTCAAGCGCGAGGTGCTGGCGGCGGCGTCAAAGCAAGTCGGCCCGGATACGATCATCGCGTCGACGACGTCGACGATCCTCGTCGATGACCTCTCCGGCGCGATCGTAAATCCTCGCCGCTTCCTCAACGTGCATTGGCTCAACCCGGCCTATTTGATCCCGCTGGTCGAAGTCTCGCCCGGCAAGGCCACTGACCCCACCATTGTCGACGAGGTCAAGACGCTGCTTGAAGACATCGGCAAGGTGCCCGTGGTCTGTGCGGCGACGCCCGGCTTTATCGTCCCGCGCATCCAGGCGCTGGCGATGAACGAGGCCGCTCGCATGGTCGAGGAAGGCGTCGCCAGTGCCGAGGAGATCGACAAGGCGATCCGCTACGGCTTCGGCTTCCGCTACGCCGTGCTCGGCCTGCTCGAATTCATCGATTGGGGCGGCGGCGACATCCTGTACTATGCCAGCCGCTACCTCGAGGGTGCACTCGGCAGCGACCGCTATCGGGCGCCTGAGGTGATCTCGCGCAACATGAACGAGGGACGAATCGGCCTGCGGACGGGCGCAGGCTTCCTCGACTATTCCGGCCTCGATGTCGACGCCTATCGTGTCGAGCGGCTCAAGGCCATGGTCGACTTGCTCCGCCACTTTGGCCTGGCGCGGCCGCCCGTACGCAATTAGCCGAAGACGTCCTGAAGCACGCCGTCCCGTACCACCGCGACGCCGTCGAGCTCGATTGTCGTCCCCATCATTGGCAGGTCGAAATGACCCGCCGTGTAGCGGCCCGCGAACTCGTTCGCACCGGTCGAGAACAGGAAATTGCCGGATACAGCGCGAAGCTCCGTGCCATTGGTGTCGCGCTGGTCGTACATCGAGAGCGCCTCGTACCGCGCGCCGGGATTCATGCCGAAACCGACATGCGAGACGGCATAGGCTTCGCGATCTCCCCAGGCGGCGAGAAAGCTGCGCATCATCGCGGCATCGGTGCCTTCGCCGTCCAGCTCGACGACATAATCGTCCTTGAGCGTCATCTTCACCGGCGAGGTCAGGTAGCGCTTGAAGGTCAGGTTGATATCGCCAGGCGCCATCACCAGCGTGCCGTTGATGGTTCCGCTCTTGGGAAAGCTGACGACGATGCCACCCGGCCAGTGCGCCAGCGTGCCCGGCTTGTCGGTCCAGCCCCACACACCGACCGTTGAGGCCCCGACCATGTCGACGTCGAGCGCCGTGCCGGCCTTCGAGGTGACCCGCATCCGCTTCGTCCCGCGCAGCATCTTTGCCGCGGCACGAACACGCTTCTCGAGCGCGGGATCCGGCACCATCCGCTCCAGCGCCTCCGGATGCTCGTTGGAGATCACTAGGATCCGCGCACCGGCCTTCAGGATCTCAGGCGTCTCCACCGCGTGCATGAGGCCTTCGATGGTGCAATCCACCACGAAGCCGGCCTGCTGAAGTGCGGTGACGACCGGGCCGAGCCGTTGGATCGCCTCGCTTGCGCCGGTCGAGCGAACCGGAACGATATTGCGGTTGCGCGGTGTCGGCATCACCACGTGAAACGGCCGCGCGCCCATACGCAACAAGGCCAGCTCCGCAAGATGCACATTCAAAGCACGTGACTGGGTTTCCGAGAGGATCGCCGCGGTATCGCCGGCCTTGACAGCGCATCGCTCGAAGATCTCGCAGAATGCGTCAATCCATTTTGCCTCGATGCGATCAGCCAGCATGGTCCACTCCCGGTCTTCTGAATTCTTGTTTGTTACGCTTCCGGGAAGCCCCGGAGCAGGTACGATCGCACGACCCCCAAGAGGCCGTTCAGGATCAAGCCAAGCAGCGATATCGTGATCAGCGGGACGAACATGTCCACGGCCTGAAAGGTTCGGGCCGCCGTCACGAGCGCATGACCCAGTCCGTCCGTCGACGTGATCATCTCGGCCAGAAACACCACGATACAGGAAATGACAAGGCCGATGCGGCAACCGGTCAGGATCGACGGCATCGCTGCCGGCAGCACCACCTTGAAAAGGATTTCGCGGCGCGGCGTCCCTGCCGCCATGGCCGACCAGATCAGCTTCTGCTCGACGGTCGACGCACCGTAATAGGTGGACAACAGAATGGGGAACAGAGCATCGGCCGCCACCAAAGTGACCTTCGACCCGTGGCCGAACCCGAGCAGCAGCAGCAATGCCGGGTAGAGCGCGACCTTGGGCAAAGGCGCCAATACGCGCACGATCGGCCGAACCACCGCGTTGATCGCCGGACTGGCGGCGGCGGCGATACCGAGACTGACGCCCAGCACGACCGCAATCGCGAACCCTGCAAACAGCCGGATCAGGGTCGCCGCAAGCTCCTGCTGAAACGTCGAGGTCACGAGCTGCTGGAGCAGGCGGCCGAAGACGAAGCCCGGCGGCGGCAGCAGCACCGCCGGCGCGAAGCCGAAAGACACCAGGCCTTGCCACAGCGCGATCACCAGCAGGATCGGGGCGATGCCAAGAACGACGTTCGGGGAGACAAGGCGCGACATCATGAGAAGCTCAGCGGCATGTCAAACTGAGGCTCGGACCAGCGCACCAGTCTTGCGCGGACCCGCTCGAAGATCGCATCGAGGCAAATTCCCATGGCCCCCACGATGATGATCATCGCAAAGACGGTGTCGTATTGGCCCATGTCGAGCGCATTGAACAGGATGTTTCCGGCGCCGGACTGACGGGCAATCATCTCGCTGGTGATCATCGTGATCAGCGCCAGCACCAATCCCGTACGACACCCGGTGAGGATTTCCGGCAGGGCCGCCGGCAGCACGATGCGCACCAGGCGTTGCGCCGGCGAGAGCCCCATCGCTGCGCCTGACCACAGCATCTTCTCCTCGACCGCCTTGGCGCCCTCGAAACTGTGGTAGATCACCGGCAGGCTGACACCGAGGAAGATCACGAGCGTCTTGGTGATATCGCCTACGCCCAGCCACAGCATGATGATCGGCATCAGGGCCGCCTTCGGCACCGGATAGACCACCATCAGGAGTGGATTGAAGAAGGCGGCGACCGCGGCGCTACGTCCCATCAGGAGACCAAGGGGAATCGAAACGAGCACGGCCACGCCAAACCCGATTGCCATGCGGCGGAGCGAGGCCAGAATGTTGATCAGGGATTCCTTGTCGCCAAGGATATCCGGGATCACCCGGATGGCGTCGATCGCCGTCGGAAAGCTGTCATTCTTCAGGGCGAGAGACGCGACCTGCCACACCGCCAGCAATCCGATGCAGGCGAGCACCGGGGCAGCGCGCTTGACCATGGCAGTCGACGACATCATGCGGGTGCGCCGGCTTCGTCGCTCTCATCGAACATGCGCTCGATATCGACGACGTACTTCTGGTATCGTGGATCGAGCAACAGCTCGTTGCGGCGGCGCGGCCGGGGCAGATCGATGTCGATGACCTGCCGGATGCGGCCGGGAGATTTCGACATCATCACGACTTTGTCGGAGAGGAAGACGGCTTCGTCGACCGAGTGGGTGACGAAGAGCACCGTCTTGCGATCACGTTCCCAGATGTTCAACAGATCGTTCTGCAGGCGCGTCCGGGTGTGGGCATCGAGCGCACCGAATGGTTCGTCCATCAACAGGACTTCGGGATGATAGGCGAGCGTTCGCGCCAGCGCGACACGCTGCTTCATGCCGCCCGAGAGCTCCTTTGGATAGAAATTCTCGTAACCCTTGAGGCCGACCATCTCGATCAAGGCCCGGCTCTGTGCTTCGGCCTCGGCGGCGCGAACGCCTTGCTGGCGCGGTCCGTACATCACATTGCCGAGCACGGTCTTCCAAGGAAACAGCGCAAATTCCTGGAACACCGGTCCGCGATCCGGGCCAGGCCCTGCGATCGCTTTTCCCTTCATCTTCGCCGCGCCACTGGTTGGGCTGACGAAGCCGCCGACAATGTAAAGCAATGTCGACTTGCCACAGCCGGACGGACCAAGGATGGAGACAAAAGCCCCCTCCTCGATCGTCAGCGAGATGTCCGATAGCGCCACATGATCCCTGCGCGCCGAGGTCTGAAAAACCTGCGAGACGCGGTCGATCTCGATGATCGCAGAAGCCGGTTCTCGTGGCGTCACCGGTCTCACCCATTCGTTCGATCTCGAAGGCACTACCTTCATCGCGTCGCTCACCTCACTCGCGCACGGACATCGCGCGACATATCGGCTGAATGCCCGTCATCAGCGGCACGAGCTTAGCAAGAAACTTGCCAGACCGGCTGCCGCTTTCGCGCGAATGCGGCGCCTCATTCGAACCAGGGCCATTCTGCCGGGCCTTCATGCGTCACCGCTCCACCTGGCGCCTGCCCGACCAGTCGCGCATATTTTGCGAGCGCGCCGGCGCGATGCCGCGGCGGCCGTTGCTTCCAATCCGCTCTGCGTAGCGCGAGCTCCTGCTCGTCGACCAGCAGATCCATCCGCCGGTTTGCAGCATCAATCCGGATCCTGTCGCCGTCCCGGGCAAGCGCCAGTGGACCGCCGACAAACGCCTCGGGGGACACATACCCGATGCACATGCCGCGGGTCGCGCCCGAGAACCGTCCATCCGTGATCAGGGCCACCTTCTCGCCCATGCCCTGCCCGTAGATCAGCGCGGTGACGCCGAGCATCTCGCGCATGCCCGGGCCGCCGACCGGACCTTCATTCCGGATCACGAGGACCTCGCCTGCCTTGTAGCTGCGATCACGGACGGCTTTGACGCAAGCCTCCTCGTCCTCGAAGACGCGCGCGACGCCCTCGAAGAACTGGCTCTTCAAACCCGCAACCTTGATCACCGCGCCGTCGGGGCAAAGATTACCCTTCAGCACCGCTACGCCGCCATCGGGCATGATCGGCGCCCGGGAGGTGTAAACGATCTCGCCGTCGGGCGCGTTGGCCACACCATATTCTTCCGCGAGCGTGCGGCCTGTGATGGTGATGCAGCTGCCGTCGATATGACCGCTCTGGATCAGCTCCCGGATGATTACCGCAGCGCCTCCGATATCGTAGACATCCTTCGCCGTATATTTGCCACCGGGCCGCAAATTGCCGATCAGCGGCGTTCTCGCAAAAACCTCGCCGACGTCATCGATGCTGAAAGCGATGCCGGCCTCATTGGCGATCGCCGGCAGATGCAGTGCGGCATTGGTCGAGCCGCCGGTCGCGGCCACGATCGCGGCACCATTCTCCAGGGATTTCCGCGTCACGATGTCGCGCGGCAGCGGCCCGCCGCGTTCCAGCATCTCCATGATCAGCCGGCCGGCGCGCCGCGAGATCTGCGCCCGCTCCGCATAGACACCGGGCACCATCGAGACGTTGGGGATGGTGAGGCCCATTGCCTCCGACACCATCCCCATCGTGTTCGCGGTGAACTGACCGGCGCACGCGCCGATGGTCGGCAGACAGGCCCGCTCGATCCGCTCGAGCGTGGCACCGTCGATCTCGCCCGTCATGAAGCTGCCGACGGCCTCATAGGAGTCGAGTACCGTCAGCGTCCGCCCGTCCACGCGCCCCGGAAGCGAGCTGCCGCCATAAATGAAAATGGATGGCACGTTGCAGCGAACCATGCCCATCATCACGCCGGGAAGCGTCTTGTCGCATCCGCCATATCCGATCAGCGCGTCGTAGGCGAGACCGTGCACGACTGCCTCGATCGAATCCGCGATCAGCTCGCGCGAAAAGAGAGAGAACTTCATCCCCTCATGATTCATGCTGATGCCGTCGGAAACCGACACGGTCGAGAATTCCCGCGGTGTGCCTCCGGCTTCCTCGATTCCGGTCTTGGCCGCGGCGACCTGAAAGTCGTGGGTCATGTTGCAGGGCGTCTGCTCACCCTTCATGCTCACGACGCCGACCATCGGCCTGGCGATCGCGGCATCATCGAGACCCATTGCACGCATGAAGGCACGATGCGGGGCTCGGTCGAGACCGTCCGTGGTGACCCGTGATCGCAATTTCTTCATGCGTGCATCTTCTTCATGGTGCGCCCCGGATGACCCGCGACGCCACGACCTTGTTCGAATGAACGACTGGCCGGCTATTGCAGCGGAGCGACGATCGTCGGATGCTTGAACTGCGCGGCATCCAGCTTCGGCAGCATTCCCGTTTCCGCATAGATGTCCAGCATCTTCTGAATCGCGGGGAAGTTCGGCGCCGCCCCCGGATCGCGACCGAAATCATTGTCCTTGAGCAGATAGGTCTCGAGCACAGGAACGGGCGCCTTCAGCACCTCGGACACGACTTTCAAGGTTTCTTCGCGGTTCGCCAGCGCCTTCTTCATGCCCGACGTGATGTCGCGGACATAGGCCTTCACCACCTCCGGATTCTTGTCGACGAAATCGGCACGGCAGGCTTCCAGGATGTGCACGATGTTCGGCATGGCCTGCGACAGCGAGAACAGCTTTCGGGTGCCGCCCTTCGCCTCGGCGCGCGCGGCAAACGGCTGGTTCATGTTGACCGCATCGACACGGCCTTGGCGGAGTGCGTCCTCGGAGACGGCAAAGCCGACTTCGACCAGCTTGATGTCCTTGGCCGGATCGACGCCGTTCTGCTTCAGGAGCAGGTTGAATGGCCCTTGCGTGCCGCCGCCGATCACGGAGATGCCGACCGTTTTGCCCTTGAGATCGGCAATGGTCTTGATCGGGGAGTCATCCTTCACCGCCCAATAGACCGAAAAGCCGCCGGGCTTCTCGAACACGTGCTGTGCCACGATGTAGGCCTTGAGATTGCCGCCGACCACGCCGTTGGCGAGCGACAGCGGCGCCTGCGTCGCGCAATCCAGCGCGCCGGCTGCCAGTGCCTGCGTCATCGGCGCGGTGCCCTGAAACTGGGTCCATTCGATGTTGTAGGCTTTCCCGATGTTGGGAAACTCGGCCGGGCGGCGCATCATCCAGTACTTGGACTCTTCGGCCGGAATCGTCCAGCCGACACGGATCGTCTGCTGCGCCCGTGACGGGCCTGAGCCCGCGATCACGGCCGCAACCGCTCCCAATGCCAGGACCCACCTCGAAACGGTTCGCATCGTGCCCTCTCCGCTGCTTCGGCGCCGACCGGCGCCACCCAATCCGACCGGCCCAAATGTTTCATGGTTCAAACAATCAGGCAAGCCATGCGGGCTCGGCGGTTTCACCAAGCGGCGCGCCATGTAAGGTAAGATGACGGTCGCGCGGCGTTGCGCTGCGACAGATGGAGACAACTTATGGCTGATGCGAGCAAGACAAACCCGCAAGCTGCCGAGAGGCTTGGCTATCTCGGCCTGGGGCTCATGGGGACCCCCATGTCCCGGCGGCTGCTCAAGGCCGGCCATCAGGTCACTGTCTGGAACCGCTCGCAGGTCAAGATGGCCCCGCTCGTCGAGGCCGGCGCAACTCCCGCCGCCACGCCCCGCGACGTGATGGCGAGCTCGGACATCGTGTTCATGTGCGTGACCGACGCCGCCGCCGTCGAAGAGGTGATCTTCGGCCGCGACGGCCTTTCATCAACTCCCGGCGCCGGCAAGCTTGTCGTCGACTTCTCGTCAATCCATCCTGACGCCGCGCGCGACCTTGCAACGCGACTGAAAGAGGCGAACGGTACGGGTTGGATAGATGCGCCTGTGTCGGGAGGCACGAAGGGCGCGGAGGAAGGCACACTCGCAATCATGGCGGGCGGAGAAACGGCCGACGTCGAGAGGGTGCGGCCCTATGTGCTGTCGATGGCGCGTAGATTCACCCACATGGGCCCGACCGGCGCTGGCCAGACCACGAAGTTGTGCAATCAGGTGATCGTCGGATGCGCGATGGCGGTCCTCGCGGAGGCAACGCGCCTCGCCGTGAACGCCGGGATTGACGCCAACCGGTTGCCGGAAGCACTCGCCGGAGGCTTTGCGGATTCCATCCCGCTCCAGCTCTTCGTGCCGCGGATGGTCCAGGGCATTCACACACCGCCGCTCGGTCATATCGCAACGATGCTCAAGGATCTCGATACGGTCGCCGATGTCGCGCAATCGACGTCGACGCCCGTGCCGATGGCCTCGCTTGCGGGGCAACTCTTCAGGCTGGCGAAGGCAGCGCGCGGCGCGGAAGCGGACGCGCTGGAGATCTACAAACTTTCAGCGGGCGTCAAGCCGTCTGGGGCGACCTGACGCGCACGCTACGGCGCCTTCTTGCGCTCGTCGTCGGCGAGAAAGCGACCAAACGCCCCACGTGCGAACAGCAGCGGCTCTTTCGCACCGTAGGTATAAGCCTCGACCGCGCCGAGAAAGATCACGTGGTCGCCGCCGTAGTAGCGATTGACGGAGCGGCATTGAAAATTGGCGACGCCGTCGGCCAGCACCGGCGCACCGCCAAGGCCCGGCGTCCAATCGACGCCGGTGAATTTGTCGTCGGACGATTTTGCGAACTTGTTCGCGAGCGCCTGCTGCGAAGCGCCGAGAACGTTGACCGTGAAATGGCTGGCGTTCTGGAACACGGTCAGACTCGAGGAATAGACGACGAGGCTCCACAGAACCAGCGGAGGATTGAGCGACACCGATGCGAACGAATTGCAGGTCAGCCCGTAAGGCTTCCCGTCTGCAGCGGCGGCCGTGATGATCGTCACGCCGGTTGCGTAGGTACCGAGCGCATTGCGAAAATCGCGGG
Source organism: Bradyrhizobium sp. 1(2017) (assembly GCF_011602485.2). Taxonomy (NCBI): domain Bacteria; kingdom Pseudomonadati; phylum Pseudomonadota; class Alphaproteobacteria; order Hyphomicrobiales; family Nitrobacteraceae; genus Bradyrhizobium; species Bradyrhizobium sp. 1(2017). The sequence goes on from NZ_CP050022.2 coordinate 5,708,025, forward strand.
GGTCGATCGGCGAGCTGTCGCTCGCGAGTTCGTTGGCTGGATCGGGAACGGCCGGCTGCTTCGGCAGATCATTCATCGGCCGGCCTCACAGCGTGAGATTCTCGGACGGCAGGCCCAGCGCCACGCGTCCATAATTGGTCCCGGCCGCATCGAAGTTGAACGCCAGATGCGAGTTGATCGCGTGCGCATCGCGAAACTGCCGCTGCAGAACGCCCGTCGTGAACAGACCGCGGGCTCCGCTCGCGGCAAACAGCATGGAGACTGCCTCGGTGCATAGATTCACAGAAAAGGCTCCATCGCGCCGATATCTGGTTTTGGTCGCCATTCCAGGGATATGATTACGCCGCGCATCCGCCATGGCATCCAGACAGGCCGAGCGCATGATCAGGCGCGCCGCGTCGATCTTCGCCGAAGCCTCTGCAATCTTGATCTGCGTGCTTTGGAAATCGCTCAGCTTGGCGCGGTTGTAAGTGGAAATGCGATGACGTGCGACCTCCGCATAGTCGTCAAGGCAGGCCTGCGCATTCCCCAGCGCGACACCGGAGAGGACGTAAGGAAACAACGAGAAGACAGGGAGTGCATACAGCGGATTCGGATTGACCTTGCTCCCCGGCGTCGGGCCGCCGGAGAGATCACCGACAGCGACCGTCATATGGTCAGCCACGAAGACGTCCCTGACCTCCACGTCGCAAGACCCCGTTCCGCGCAGTCCAGCGACATTCCAGGTGTCTAGCACCTTGTAATCGCCTTTCGGCAGCAGAAAGATCCGATACTCAATACCGTCGGCTTCGTCGTCAGAGTAAACAACGCTCGCCAGCATGTTCCATTCGCAGGAGGCAACACCCGAGGAGAACGGCCAGCTGCCATGGAGCCGGTACCCGCCATCGACCCTCGTGGCCCGACCGGCGGGAAAGATGAACGAGGATGCGATCAACGCGTCGGCATCCCGATCCCAGACCAGATCCTGCGCCTTCTGCTCGAACATGCCGAGCATCCAATGATGGCTCGCCAGGTTTGCAAGATTCCAGGCCACCGACGCGTCCGCCTGCCCGAGCAGATCCGCGCAATCGATCAAGGAGACGTAGTCGAGCTCTGCGCCGCCAATCCGTCGCGGCTGGAGCATGCGGAACAGGCCGGCATCGTGGAGGTCCCTTTCGGTCTCCGGCGGAAGGTGCCGCAGCTCCTCCGTCCGCGCCGCCCGCTCCCGCAATCGGGGTAGGAGCGCCCGTGCCTTTGCCATCATGGTCGCATAGGCGGGCTCACCGGCTTGCAGCCCGGCGGGCTCGCTGATGCTTGGCTCTCGACCAGGCGCCATTCGTGTCCCTCGCTTTGGCACATTTATGCGGCCGGGCTCACGCCAAATCAAGCCGATGCAGAACCAGGGCGGTATGGAGTCCGCGGGTCTCTTGCCTGAGAAGGACACGATGGCGCGAAGGCAGGCATCGCGGACCGGCGAACCGCAAGACGCCGTAACCCATCACCTCGGGCGCTCAGGGCTCAAGCCGGCGTCGAAACCTTGCCTGCCCCAAAGACCCCCTTCTTGGTAAGCTCCGTGATCCGATCCTGATCGAAACCGAGCACATCCCGCAGGACGATCTCGGTATGCTCGCCCAGGAGAGGGGCTGCAACAGGATCAATCGCGCCGGTCAAACCCATTGCTATTGGCGGCTCGATGTTGGGGACCCATTCCGCCGTACGATGCGGAATCCGGTTCAAGCGATGGCGCTCTCGGGCCTCGGGCGCATTGAACCCTTCCTCAACCGTTCGGAGATAGCCGACCGGGATGTTGGCCTGCTTCATCTTCGCCATCCAGTTCTCGAGCGTATCGCCGGCAAAGACTTCCGCGATGGCTGCCCGCAGCAGCTCCTTGTTCTCGGAGCGCGCCTTGCGCGTCGCGAACTGGGGGTCGTTGATCAGATCGGGCCGGTTCAGGACCTCGACGACCAGGCGGCGATAGAGCCGGTCGTTGGCGCAGGCCATGTACAGCGGCCCATCGGAGGCCTCGTAGACTCCGACGGTCGGGGATCCGCTCGGCGAATTGCCGAACCGGCCGGGATTCTCGCCGTTGATCAGATAGGCCATGCCGTAGAAACCGGTCATCCCCATCGCAACGTCGAACAGGGCGACCTCGACATGTTGCCCCCGGCCGAGCCGGTCCCGCGCCAGCAGCGCCAGCAGGATTGCGTTGCAGGCAGACATTCCCGTTGCCATATCCACGATCGGCGGACCGGTACGAACCGCCGGTCCGTCGGCAAACCCATTGAGCGACATGAAGCCGCTCTCCGCCTGTGTGATGGGGTCGAAACCAGGACGCGAAGCAAACGGTCCGGTGCGTCCGTAGGCGGAGATCGAGCAATAGACCAGCCGCGGATTGAGCGGGGCGACGGCTTCATAGTCGAGGCCGAACTTCTTCATGACCCCGCTGGAAAAGTTCTCAACGACGACATCCGCTTTGCGGATCAGGTCGAGCGCGATCTCGCGAGCCTCCGGCACGGCAAGGTCGAGCGCAATGCCGCGCTTGTTGCGGTTCAGACTGAGATAAGCGGCGCTTTCCCCCCCAATCTCGGCGTGCTCATAGGCGCGCGTGTCGTCGCCACCGTCGGGGTTTTCGATCTTGATGACGTGCGCACCGAAATCGGCAAGCGTCTGTGTGCAGGCCGGGCCGGCGACCACACGCGTAAAATCGATGACCAGCAAATCCTCGAGCGCAGCCGGGCCTCCCGTCGCACGCGGCGAACGTTCCGGCAATTGAGGCTTGGTGGGCATCGATAGCGCTCCCTTACATCGGCTTATGGCCGCCGATTTCCTTCAGGAGCAAATTTAAAGCCCGGCGCCGCCGACTTCGCAAGTGCTTCACCTGCATGGCCCGCAAACGCAAAAACGGCCCGGCAGCCATCGGGCTGCGGGGTCGGTAGATGCTCTGCGCGTGCGGAGGCCACACGCCTCTCGCGTATCACTTCTAGCTGAAGTCATGTTCCGCATCACGGGAAACGCAGCTCCTCCGCTCAGCGCAACCGTTTTCGCCAATAAAGGGTGTGCGACCAGGCCCAGGGCGCCTCGGGCTCGTAGAGCCTATAACCTGCCTCGATGAAATTGTTGGCAGATGCCGGATTGTCCGTCGTATCGGAGACGATGCTGCTCCATCCAAGACGCCGCCCTCGCGCCTCGACCGCCCGCATCAACCTGAGTTGAAGTCCCTGCCCCCGATGCCGCTGCAAGACGCCGACCCGGCAAAAATATCCGCTGTTTCGCGCATGCGTCGACGGCACGACGCCGGCGAAGGCAACCGCGTCATCGTCGAGATAGGCGAGCCACCACGCACCCAGCCCGAATTGCGGCATGGCGGCCCCATCGAGGAATGTCAGCCGGTGCAAATCGCCGAGGATCTCGGCAGTCGCGTCATCGTCCGCATCGACGGTACGAATTCTGTACATGGAGATGGCCTATTGGGGTGAACATGGGTCCGATCGTCGAGACTCACTTGCCCAGCACGACTTTGACACCGAGCCAGACCGCCCCCATCAGACCGGTCGCAATAACTGTGATCACCGCCTTGAAGGTGTAGCTCTGCGCCTGTTCCACACTCTTGCGCCAGCGCCTCAGGTGCTGGAAATCTGCCTTTAATTCACTCCCCACCCACTGCACGATCCAGATCGTGAAGGCATCCGCCGCCGCGCCCGCGCCGCCAATATCGATGAAGGCGCGGAGCGGCAGCAGCGGATCCGCCGCCACCTTTCCAATCCGCCCCTGAGCGCGCGCCTCCGACAGCAGCGAGGCGAAGTAGGCGCCCTCGAAGGCGCGGGCATAATCGCCTTCCCAGATATGGTCATACCGCTCCGGATAGAGCTTCCGATCCAGCAACCGTTCTTCCGCGAGCACCTCCGGAAACCATGGATTGTCGCGCCAATTGGCGTTCACCACCACTGCCCCGTCGGGGCGGCGCCCGCGCAAGAAATCGTCGATGGCGTCGCTCTTGCGGCGTGGATTCCAGCTCGCCCAGAGCTCGGAGTCCTTGGCGCGGATCGTCGGCCGCAGCAGCGCCAAGCTGCGTGCGCTGAGCGACTGCGCCTCGTCGATCCAGGCGATGCGAAACCCCTCCAAGGATTTGATCGAGTCCGCCGTGTGATCCTGAAGTCCGCGGAAGATGATGAGCCCGTCCCCGGGCGTCTCGATCTTGTCGCTGAACAGCTTGAAGCCGTGACCGAGGCGAAGGCTCGCGATCTTGCCTTCGATCAGTCGCTTGGAGGACTGCGCCAGCGTGCGCTGCGCCTCGCGAATGCAGACCGCGAGGGTGCCGCGCTCGGCCTGGCAGGTCTCGACCAGAAGTTCGCCGAAGAAGTGCGATTTTCCCGAGCCGCGTCCGCCATAGACCCCCTTGTAACGCGCAGGCTTGAGCAGCGGCTCGAAGATCTTGGCCGTCGGGATTTTCAGGATGGACAATGGCTACGCTCGCTCGCCCCAGGGCAGGTCACGTGCGCCTGCGCCACATTGCGGACCGGAAACGAAAAACCCGCGGCCGATTGCTCGGCGCGGGCTGAACCAACTCGTTTTCCATGATGCCATTCTGCCAGTGTTTTGCCCGACGTGTCAAGCGATCCATCGAAAATTCCGAATTTGAGATTTCCATCAGCTCAGGCCTCGGGCTCGGCGTCGGCATTGCCGGCGTCGTCCGGATGCACGATGACCCTCTCGACCCGGTGAACCAGTTCGAGCGGCTGATCCTCGCCATTCTCGACCGGCTGCGCGACCTTGCCCCAGCCGCGATCGAGAATGGCGTTGGCCGCCGAGACGCGGGCGGCTGGCGTCGCGTCGTCGCTGCGCATGATGCCGACGAGGACGCGGATGGCCGTCCTGGTGTGGCTGCGCGCCAGCGAGCGGATCTCGGTCAATGTCCGCGCCCGTGTCGTTGTCCTGGTCGCGAGCAGGCGCGCCGGCGCGCTCGCAAGCTCGCTCGCCTCCTCGCTCAAGAACAGGTCTCCCACAGCACGATTGCAACGAGACCGGCGAGCGCGAGCGATATCAGATAAGCGGTCATCGTTTCCTCCTTGGCGAAGAAAATGCGCGGCAGATCGCGGCCATCAGGCGCGATCGTTTCGGGCGCGAACCCTATCTCCGTGTCTCCGGAGACCGCAGCGGCGCGGCCAATGGCCTTAGCGCCGCGGGCCGGCACGTTCGCGCGTGCACGGCCAGCAATGGTTCGGACGGCGGCACGCCGATCGGCGCTCCCTCAACGCGTATCAAGCAAGTGCGTGGCCGCAATGCGTGGCCACCGTCCGATTCCGCAATCGAGAACGAAAAAACCCGCGGCGGATGTTGTCCGCGCGGGTGAACCAGGCTCGTCTCGATGATGTCCAAAGGCCGGTGTGTTGCCCGGCGCGTCAAAGCCCACGTTCATGAGCATGTCGACATGAAAAAGCCCGCCGCAGACTTCTCCGCGCGGGCTAACCAAACGTCTTTCGATGATGGCATTATGCCAGTGTTTTGCCCGACGTGTCAAACGAACTTACGGCGCTTGCGAAAGTTAGCCGATCAGGAGGATCGGCCCATGCCCGCCAAGACGATTTCTCGACAGACATCGCGCAACCCGAGCGAAGCCGGCCCGCGCCACCAAAAGGAGCCGCGCAGCGACAAGCCACAGGACGCGATCATCGAAGACGCCGCGACCGGGGACGGGGATCGCGATCTCGTGCATGGCGAGGGCGGCGCCATCGACCTTCCCGCCAAGCCCGGCGATTTGTCGAAAGACGATTAGGCTCGAGGGAACCACCCCGACGAGAGGCGCGTTTAATCCTTCGTTGCAGGGAAGCTTCGTGAGATGCGCCACACCGTTCTGGTTGTTGACGACGATCCCGCCGTCCTCGACGTGGTCGTGGACATGCTGGAGGAGCTCGGCTGCGAGGTGATCAGCGCGCAAGGCGGCGCGGATGCCCTCGACCGCCTCGAGCAGAACGAAGCGATCTCCATCCTCATCACCGACATCAACATGCCCGGCATGGACGGGCATGAACTGGCGGAGCTCGCCAGGCGCGTCCGTCCGGAGCTGAAGGTGCTGCAATTGTCGGGTCGCGAGCCCCGGCGCGGCGGCCTGCCGATGATCCGCAAGCCGTTCTCGTTCGAGGAGCTCGCCGACATGATGCACCGAACCACCGGCATCTGCTGAACATCGGGCGCAAAAGAAAACCCGCAGCGGGTTGTTCCCGCGCGGGCGAACCGAACTCTTTCGATGCTGCTGCTTTGCCAGTGTCTTGCCCGACGTGTCAACGCGGCAAACGAGGAACGGCAAGCCCTTCCTCCCAGCTTGATATGGTGTCTGCAAGGGGCTTGCTTCAAGTCCCCGTCCCTGCCGTAGAACCCGTGACCCGGCCAGCGACATCGAGGGGGTCACGACATGCCTGTATTGCTTCCAAGGTCCCGTTCCCGCGACGAGGCGCATCGCGCCGGCGCGCGCACCGCGGCGATGGCCGATCATGCCGTCATCATCGCCGGCGGCGGCCCGACCGGGCTGATGCTGGCCGCCGAGCTCGCGCTTGCGGATGTCGACGTCGCGATCATCGAACGGCGCCCCGATCAAGCCATCGTCGAGACGCGCGCCGGCGGCTTGCACGCCCGCACGCTCGAGATCCTCGATCAGCGCGGCGTCGCCGACCGCTTCCTGCGCGAGGGCCAGATCACCCAGCTCGCCGGCTTCGCCTGGACCAGGCTCGACATCAGCGACCTCCCCACAAGGCACCCTTATGGGCTCGCGCTGCGGCAGACCCACATCGAGCGCATCCTGGCCGATTGGGTCACCGAGCTCGCCGTGCCGATCTATCGCAACGCCGAGGTCACGGGCCTTGCCCAAGACGAGACCGGCGTCGAGATCACCCTGTCGGGCAACAAGGTGCTGCGCGCAAACTATCTCGTCGGCTGCGACGGCGGTCGCAGCCTGGTGCGCAAGGCCGCCGGCATCGACTTCGCCGGTTTCGATCCGACGCTGAGCAATCTCATGGCCGAGGTCGAGATGCGCGAGGCGCCAAAATTCGGACTGCATCACGACGCGCTCGGCTTTCACGGCATCAGCAAGACCGAGAGTGGGCGCGTGCTGGTCGTCGTGACCGAAGCGACGCTCGATCGGACCGGCGAGCCCGGCCTGCGCGATCTCGGCGAGGCCCTCAATGCAGTCTACGGCACCGATTTCGGCCTGCAAAACCCCGCCTGGATCTCCCGCTTCACCGATGCGGCACGGCAGGCCACCTCCTATCGCAAGGGCCGCGTGCTGCTCGCCGGCGATGCCGCGCATATCCATCACTCCGTCGGCGGACAGGGCCTCAATCTGGGTGTGCAGGACGCGGTCAATCTCGGCTGGAAGCTGGCGCAGGTGGTGAGCGGCATCTCGCCCGACAGCCTGCTTCAAAGCTATCATGCCGAGCGCCATCCCGTCGCCGCGCGCGTGCTGAAGACCACCATGGCGCAGATCACCCTGCTCCGCCGCGGCGATGACGGCCTCAAGGCCGCGCGCGAGGTCGTCGCCGACCTGCTCGGCATGGAGGCGCCGCGCCGGCGTTATGGCGCGATGATGAGCGGGCTCGACATCAGCTATGATCTCGGCGAAGGCCACGCACTGCTCGGCCGCCGCATGCCCGATCTCGATCTCCTGCTCGACGGACAGCCGCGACGGCTGTTCACGCTGCTGCACGGCGCGCGCGGCGTGCTGCTCAACTTCGGTCAGCGCGGCGGCGTCAAGGCGGCGCCCTGGGCCGATCGCATCGCCCTCGTCGACGCCGACTATGACGGCCCATGGCAGCTTCCGGCCATCGGCGACGTCGCCGCGCCCGCTGCCGTGCTGGTGCGGCCCGACGGCCACGTGGCCTGGGTGGGAGACGGGAGCGAGCGCGGATTGGACGAGGCGCTGACGAAGTGGCTCGGACCGGGTGCTGCGTAGTGGACGAACGTGACAGCGGCTCCAACGAAAAAGCCCGCGGCTTCCCGCGGGCTTGATCCGAACTTTTCGATGATGCCATCATGCCAGCGTTTTGCCCGACGTGTCAAACGAACGATCTCGATTACGTCGCCGGCGCAGCAACCGGCCTTCACTCCGGGCGAATGAGTGGTCGTATCCAGCGCGAGAACCATTCCTCGGCGTCTTTATGCGGATTGCCAGTGCTTTCCACTCCGAAGATCGGTGGCGGAATGAGGTAGCTCGGCTCATCCCCAAACGCGGCGATCGGTTTGCTCGCCGGCGTCGGCCGGCCGTCAGCGGTCGGCACGGTCCAACTTCCAAACCGCTCGTTGAATTCGGTGGAAGGCAAATACGGGACCGGCTCACTGCCTGATGTGAACACGCTTCCCGCGTTCGACGCGTTGACACGGGCGAGACGCCGGATGTCCTCGGGCGGGACTGATCCCGCGCTAGGCATAGGCACAGCTTCGGGTAGGCCTTCGGCAGGCGCGATGTCATTTGGCGTGCTGGTCCAGTTGCCAAAGCGATCTGCAAAAGAGCTAGCGTGCGCCTCCGGATCGAGGGAGAGGACACCGCCGGGATGCAGCCCGAACCTGGATACCGAATGGGCGTTGCTGCTACCCCCTTTGTCCATGTTAAGCCCAGTGGGCAATGTGTTGAATGCAGTCGCTCTTGTCGAGAACACTCCGCCAGGAGTGGCGGCACCAATCTTCGAATCCAGACCGCTATCCTGCGCGCTGGCAGCGCGCGAAAGCGCCAAGATGCCTCCAAGGGTAAGCAGCCAGGCGGGAATGAAAGGAGTCGCTACGCCCGCTGCGGCGGCGCCGGCCAACCAAGGCAAAGCATTCTGCGTCACCGATGAGCCGCCGGCCAAAGGATTATCGTAGAACGGCAGCGGCGTTCCGGACGCCGGGTCGGAACGGAGGACCAAAGGATCTAGCGGGGCGGCTGCCGTCGGTGGCAGCTGATCGAACTGTTGCTCATCTCGATTGGGCGCGGGAAAGGCCGGCAGTTGGCCCGCTAAACGCGGATCACTCGGTGTAAAGCCTTCTCTTGCGTTTTGGTCGGAATGAGCGGGTGGAGAAAATCCTCGCAAGCGAGTGTCGATCAGGGAGGGAACAAGTCCCGGCAGGGCGGGGACAGGGTCGACAGCAGTGAATTGCAGCGAGATCGGGTAGCGTTGCAGGCGTTTTAGAATTTCGATCCTCTCGGCCATGCTGACACCACTCGTCGGAGACAGAATTGGAAAAGCCAAGGCCGCATCTTGTCGACCGGCATTATCGAACTGATCGACTGTTTCCCGCATCCTCTGGATTTGTTCCGCATTGTCCGCGGCATATTTCCCGGCGTTCGAAAACCATTTGTGGTTCTGACCGTTTGCCTCCTCAGTCGTCACTCCCTCCGGGGTATTGGGAAGCAGATGGCCGTTCGCTACCGCGTACTTGGCAGCGGCGACAAAGGCGTTCACGTCGGAAGCTATCTCGTCCAGCGCGCGTGCATCGCCCGCACTAGCAGCCACGAACTTTGGAGACACTTTGAGCTCTTCTAGATAGTCGCAAAATCCCTTATAGTAAGTTCCGAGATGTCCCCCCGTATGCGGGCTCGAACCGAGCTCCTTTGCCGGAAGCTGCTTAGACGGCAACGTTACCAAATTTTGAACCGAATTATGATCGAACCGGCCTCTCAGGAGACGGACGACCTCATGGCCTGCAAATTTCTGCGGCAAAACGTGATGATCTTGAAGCATGCGACTGCTGCTTTCTGGCGCAAGCCGGCATCCGAGCTGCTGGTGATCGCAGCCGGCGGGTCTGATCTGAAATGCTTAGTGGATGGCCAGCAGCGAAGTCGGCTTCTTGCGTGCTCGCCAATGACGACGGCAGCGCTTCGCATTACTGCAAACAAAGCAGGGCATCCGCGCCTTGCTGGCCTCGTGCAAATGTCTCAGCAAACGAGCGATTTGGAGACGAGCCCACGGCGGGGCAAGTCAGATGTTACACCAGTCTGCTCGCGAAGAATCCACGGACGAAGGCTCCTCTAATAGCCGAATTGAGTTGTGAAGCTCATGCCTCTGAGGCCAGCAGCTTTACAGGCGTCCTTCATTCCCTGGTCACAAATAATCCACTGCTCCAAAAAGCGTGGCCGGAAAATATGAGCTGAGCCGATGGCGTCCTCTCGGAACACAAAGTTTGAGGGCGCCATGCTATCGTACCGCCTGAAATCTGTCCCATCATCCAGGACCGTGACGGTCGACTCGACCTCGTCGATGACCTCGACTCGGCGTACGAAATCGCAAAGCCAATAAACGGGCGCACCTCCCTTGAGCGACCGCGTTTCGCACCTCAAGAACGCCACACCCTCTTGATCCACGGTCTCGAGAACGTTTTTCATCCGATCGGATATGAGCCAGAAGTCGTGAAATTTCTCCCAATCGACCGGCGGCCGCCCGAGAGATTTGTCGATCAGCAGCCGTGGCGTTTCGGGCAGCGGAGGGAAGCCTCTCTTGCGTCGCGGCGCCAGGAGCACGTTGCCGACGCCCAAGGCGGCAAGATTCTCCAATTCCACTCCGGCAGCCGTGTGAAACCTGAAATCCGACGTGACAAGATAGAGCTTTGGCGCCCTTCGCTTTCGGCCTCCAACGTGGGGCGTAGCCATAGATCATCGCTCCTTTCGTATGACTCATTGTTCTCAGAACTTTGGACGTCCGTACTTCGCAACAGAATTGCCTCTTCGCTACTCAAGAGTGAGTTTTGGTTGAACGCCGCAGGCACCCGACGTGCCAAACGATCGGCTTGGGTCACGGAGGCAAATGCAAAGACTCAAACAATTCATTGGAGAGAGTCTGCGAAGTCATCAGTACAAGAAAACACCGGCAGTCCGCCAAGAATCTCGGAATTCCTGTACCGAACCGCGATACGCTCGGTCGCACTTGCGCCGATCGTGTCGCCGTCCTTCACCACGTTGCCGTGCTCGATCAGATAGACGGAAAGTCCGGCCACCTTGTCGATCAGTGCCGGCAGCGTCAGCTTGGCGGTCTCGAACTCGATCTCGCGCCCAACGAAGGTGGACAACCCGACCGTGATCGCGCCGATCTTCCCGTCCGACTGGAAGGGAAGAATGTCGAGCCAGAGCGTGAAGGGATAGTCGGGAAATGGTGCAAAGGAATGCCTCGACATCTCCAGCCAAAGACCGGACGGACGCGCCACCCGGCCGGCCCACACCACGCCGCAACATTCCGGCATGGCGGCGATCAACGTGCCGATCACCGCAGTGGTGACGCGCGCAGCGACGAGCGGCCGCGCGTTCTTTCCCAGCGTCGAGACGATCAGATGACCGCGATGCCGGGCAGCCACAGCCTTGCTCTCCGGCCAGGTCGTGGCGGCGCGCCCCCACAGGCTGCTATCCTCCGGAATGGGAGCCGGCATCGACATGACGGCAACGAGTTCGTTGCCGCAGCGAATGAGCGGTGAGCCTGCCTGGACCTGTTGCTCGCCAGGACCGTCCGGCCCCGTCGTCAAATCCGGATGTCGCGCACGAAGGATTTTGGCGACAGCGGACATGTCGGGCGTGACCGGCCTGTCCAGCAAGACAAAAGCGAGAAATGAGTTACCCATTAACTGCCCCACCGAACGCTTGGCCGAGATACTCGTCTCGCCCAAAGGTTGAACCCCTTCGTTACATAGAACAAAAAGGGAACAATGTCAAACTGCTGTTTCTTGCCGCGTACGACCGATGAACGAGGCACCCGCGCGCCGAAGAACGCAAGCCTTCATGAGCGACTGTTCATCAAGTCAGATCGCGCGTCTTCTGCTACATCACCTTCCGCCCCTCCCCACCACTCCCCGCACCGACGCCAGCAGCAGCACCACGCACACCGCCAGCAGCACGATGTCCTTGAACAGAAACTCGCCGGTGAGATTCCACGCCATCGGGTCGGTGGAGAGGCTCCATGTCACCACGCCCGGCGTGGTGAAGAAGAACGAGAAGGTGACGGCGAAGGTGACGACGCCCATGAAGGCGCCGAGCGCCGAGAGCAGCGGGTTGAAGGCGCCGGCGATCAGGAGCGCGGCGATGGCGAATTCGGTGACGCCGAGCACATAGGCCTCGCCGCGCAGGCCGAACACCTGGAGCCAGGAGATGAACGGGCTGTTCGCGATGAACTGCGCGATGCCCTGCGCCGATTGCGGCGTGAACTTCTGCATGCCGAACGAGACGAACACGATCACCATGACCCAGCGCAGGATGGCGAGAGGGCGGTAGGATCCGCTGCCGGCTTCGGCGACGTTGAACTCTGTTGTCATTGGACGTGGTCTTCCCCTGTGCTCCCCGCGTCTGGCGGGTTACCGGGGATACGCCGCACGCGTCCGGCGCGTTACGACAGCGACCGTTACCTGGGGGTCACGACTTCGTGGGGCGGCCGGCAGCGCTCCCTCTCCGGCTCAAACCCGGCCTCAGCCGGGAAAGGCTCGTGGGTCTTGCGGCCCAGGAACGTGTCCGGCGCCTTCTGTCTCAGGAGCTCGCAGGACTGCGCGATGAGGTCGCGCACATAGGCGTTCTGCCGCGCGATGGCGGCGATCTCGTCGTGAATGCGGCTTACGAGACCGCGGTCGGCTGGCATGGCGATGCTCCCTTCGCTTTGCAGGCGGGAGCACGCTCGGTCTCTCAGCCACCGACGCCTACGGGCAGAGCCTCGGCCGGTGATGACATGTCAACGGCCAGAAGCCGGCTATGTTCAAAAGTGTACGCAGGACACGATTGCCCAAGATGAGTAAGTGGCTCAAGGCGCTGAACTTGCTCTCGAAAATAAGTGATCGCGGACTATCAAAAGATACAGACACGGCGCTTGCCGAGGCGTACGGTTGAGCCATCACCGCACGGCCCGTGGCATAGATCGGTGACGAGAACGCCAGATTGCGCTCCCGCCCTCACGCGAAAAAGGGAGATGCGCTATGCAGACCAGGCGTCGTTTCAAACAGTCCAAGACACTCACCGAACGTCTCGCGGACGAAGCCGCGCGCTGCCGCGAGGAAGCCCGCGCGCTGGCGCCGGGCCGCCGCCGCGAGATGCTGCTGCGCCGGGCGCGGCAGGACGAGATGGCCATGCAGATCGATGCCTGGCTGCAATCGCCCGGCCTGAGGGCGCCGACATGATGCAGCAATATCGCGCTTATCTGGTCGGCGAAAACGGCGTCTTCCGTTCCGCCGAAGCTTTCGAGGCGGTGTCCGACGCCTCCGCCCTCACCTTCGCGCAGCAGTACACGCGGCACGGCAAGGTCGAGGTCTGGCAGCTCGGCCGCAAGATCGCGGTGCTCGAGTCCGAGCAATCGCTGCCGGACACTGTCACGCGTCAATGATCGCCTGCGTGCGATCGCGTCTTGAGATTCTCGATCACGAACGAGAACGTCACCTGCATCACGGGGCCCGCCTCGTCCCGCACGTCGATCGCCATCGTCTGCCTGCCGCCGGTGGACGCTGCGGATAGCACGGCATCGCGCGCCATGTCGGCAACCGACTTGGCGGCCTCGGCCTGAACGGCGCGTGTGCTCGCCAGATCCAATCCCTCCTCGTCGAGCGCCACGCCCTTCTCGTCGCGGAGGTCGAAGTAATATCGGGGCATCTTCGCAATCCTTTACCTAAGTTAAGTTCGGCGCGGACAAAGGTTTCTTGCGGGATGCAAAAATTTGGCTTGGGATCAACGGGTTCCGGGAACGGCGCCGACGCTGCGCGGCGAGCGCCGGCTCACTGCTCGGCGAGCTTGCGCGCGATATAGGCGTCCACAGTCTCCGCGAAGGAGCGCTGCACCCCGACCGCGGCCACGTGCTGGTCGCGTGCGTCGAGCTGGAGCACGCTCAGCCCGCGCCCGCGGGCGCCGGCCGGCGTGAGGGCCAGATATTGATCGATGGCCGTCTCGGCGAGCGGGATGCCTTGCGGATCTCCCCGCGCGATCAGGAGCCGCAACAGGCTGAGGCAGTCGGCCAGACCGGGCATGTCATCCTGCCTCACTGGCGCGGGGATTTCGGCTTCGGCCGCCGCACCGGCTGGGTGTGGGTGCCGAACAGCGCCAGCAGCAAAGCGACTTCTTCCTTCGAACCGATCTGGATCATGATTGTCTCTCCTTTTCGCTTCGTTGGTCGAGGCCCGCGGCCGGGGAGTTCGAGACAATCGGGTTTCAGCATTGTTTCAGTCGTGTTTCGTGGGTGGAGCGGCCTCGCCTCCGCTTCGAAGCGCGGCATGATCGGCCGCCGGCCGCCGGGCTCCGATGCAAAAGCAAAGCCCGCGCCGGATTGCTCCGCGCGGGCCATGTTGGTCGATCACCTGCGCGATCGCTTCGCTTAGTTCGTTGTGCAGACCTTGACAGTCTTCATGCCGGCTTCGGCTTCGGTGCGCGTCTTGTACACGGTGTCGCCGCTGACGACGGTCGTCTCGGTGGTGGTCGGCTTGGCTTCGGTGATGGTGCACTTCTTGGTCTTGACGTCCTGCACCACGTAGAACGACTGCGCGAACGCGGGGGCCGCAACTGACGTCAGCACGGCGGCGGCAATGATCGCTTTGATATTCATTTTGTCTTCCTCCTCCAGCGGCCCGGTCATCCGGGCCTGTCATCTCCAAACCGGAAAAATTGCCACTTGTTCCCGGTCAAGCCTGCGAACCAATGCGCGGGTCCCGCGTTGGTGCGCGAACAGGAGGCTTCGATGCTGGATCTACGACTCGTGACGACATCTGCGGCAATGCTGGTGGCCATGATGGCCGTCGCGCTGGCCGAGCCTGTCAGGGATCAAGCTCCTCCTCCTGCTCAAAGCGCCGCCGAGGCCCGGCCCATCCGCGTTGTTCTTCCCGCCCCCTGGGAGCCCGCGACGCGGAGCCACGGCGAAACGACGCAAGCCTCGAAATAACAAGCCTCGAAGTGACAAGCCTCGAAGCGACAAGCCTCGAAGCGACAAGCCTCGCGGTGATCGGCAGCGCTGCATCAGCACGCGCGCCGATCCTGAAGCGGTCCGAATCGCCGCAGCGAACAATAGGGAAAGCTTAGCAACCATTTCGACTCTCACCTGTTGTCGCCGGCACAATCACTTGCAGGAGACAACAACATGAGACGTTCAACTCTGCTGGCCGCAACCTTGCTGCTGCTCGCCGCGGTGCCCGCCGGCGCCCAGTCGCAGCCCGCGCAAAGCGGCCCGCAAAACAACGCGGTCAACAGCTCGGACCACAACAACTCGAACAAGCCAGTGGCGGGCCGCAACAGCTTCACCGAGGGACAGGCGAAGTCGCGCATCGAGGACGCCGGCTATTCCAACGTCTCGGGCCTGCAGAAGGACAACGAGGGCGTCTGGCGTGGCAAGGCCGACAAGGCCGGCACCAAGACCAACGTCAGCGTCGACTTCCAGGGCAACGTGAACCCGGTCAAGTAAAGAGGACATCACATGACGACCACCATCTCTCGCCTGTATGACAATTATTCCGATGCCGAGCGCGCCGTGTCCCGGCTCGAGAGCGCCGGCGTGCCGCACTCCGACATCAGCCTCGTCGCCAACAATTCCGACAATTGGTACGGCTCCTCGCGCGGCAAGGTCGACCGTGACCGCGACGGCACCGACGACCGCGCCGAAGGCGCCGGCGCAGGTGCCGGCATCGGCGCCGGCCTCGGCGGCGCGGCGGGCCTTCTCGCCGGTCTCGGCATGCTCGCGATCCCCGGCCTCGGGCCGGTCGTCGCCGCAGGCTGGCTCGCCTCCACCGCCGTCGGCGCCGCAGCCGGTGCGGCCACCGGCGGCATTGTCGGCGCGCTGACCCAAGCCGGCGTCTCGAAGGAAGACGCATCGCGCTATGCCGAAGGCGTTCGCCGCGGCGGCACGCTCGTCTCCGCGCGGGTCGCGGACACGGATCGCGCACGCCTCGATGCGCTGCTGCACGAAAGATCCGTCAACCTTGGGGAGCGCAGCGCGGCCTGGCAGAAGTCCGGCTGGAACGACTTCGACGCGGCAAGCCCGCCACTGTCCCCGGAAGACGTCGGCCGCGAGCGCGAGCTCTACGGCGCGGGCACGCGCCGATAGGTCCGCCAGGCCCGACAAGACAAAGGCCCCGCGCTGCGGGGCCTTTTTTCATTCAGCGATCCACGGTGCCGGAATGGCGTCGGGAAAGAAATGTCCGTCAACTTTATTCAAATCCGGCGTATCGGATTTGGCGGAATGAAAGCTCTTCGCGCCATGCTGGGACATGTCGCCTGGCGCTCCTTGCAAGGACGCCATCGGGAAAGCTTCGGAGAGATCGTCGATGTATTACGTCGCCGCCGCCTTGCTGATGCTGTCGGGACTGTTCTATTCCGCGGGACGCCATGAGCTCGGACAATTCGGCGCAGACGTCTGCAGATATGGCAGCACGTTCTGCGACAGCCCTGTGCTCGTCTTCACCGGCGCGGCGCTGGCCGCCGCCTGGGGCATGTTCGTCAGCGTCAAGTAGACCGGCGGACCTTCGAATGGAGAACCCATGCGGGTCGCGGCCTCGTGCGCGACCCAAGCTGGGATGATCTACCTATACAGGTGTTTTGCCCGACGGGTCAAGCGCATTTTTGGCAATCCGAAATACAATTCGGATTTTACGTGGCTGCCGGCGAAACCTCCGGCCCCCGAAGAGCCTTAGGCGATGGCCTGCAAATCCTCATCGCGTGTGGCAAGGGACGCCGAAATCCAGCAGCGAACGCCCGCCGGATCGAACTCGAACCGGAAGCGCCCGGCCAGGTCGCGGCTGGCATGCTCGATGAGGCGGCTGCCGAATCCACGACGGCTCGGTGGAGCAACGAGCGGACCGCCGCTTTCGCGCCAGCTCAGATCGACCTCCTCGTCCCGCGCGTCCCAGCAAATCTCGACCCGGCCTTCGGGACGGGACAAGGCACCGTACTTCGCCGCGTTGGTGGCAAGCTCGTGCAATGCCAGCGAGAGCGCCAGCGCCTGGGTCGGCAGGACCACCAGCGACGGGCCGGTGAGCGCGAACTGGCCGACCGGGAACGGCGCAATGGCGCGCGCCACGAGATCAGCGAGGTCGGCGCCCGCCCAGGCCCGCGCGGTCAGGAGATCATGGGCGCCGGCCAGGGCAAGCAAACGCGCATTGACCGTCTTGCGCGCCGCCTCGACGTCGACTGCCCCCCGAAGCGTCTGATTGACGATCGACTGCACCGTGGCAAGCGGTTCTTGACCCGGTGATTGAGCTCGTTGGTCAGCAGGCGCTGCAGCTCTTCGCCCCGTTTGAGCTCGGAGAGATCGCGGCTCGCGCCGGCGATCGCAACCGGCTTGCGCGCGGCCCCCTCGCCTTCGAACTCCACGAGGCCCCAGGCGCTCAGCCATCGCCAGCTGCCATCGAGCTGCTTGACCCGGTACTCGACGTCGTAGCGGCCATCTCCCGCGGGATCGAGCGCCTTGGCCACGCGGGCCCACATCAGGTCCATGTCGTCGGGGTGAAATTTGGCCTCGACGCCGTCCTTGTCGTGGAGAAAGCGGGCCTCGGTCAGGCCATAGAGCCGCTGGGCGTTGTGATCATAGATGCAGATGTTGTCCGCGATGGTGTAGCGCCACGTCCCCATCCTCGAGGCGATCATCGCGAGGTCGAAGGTGCGCTGTTGCCGCTCGAGCGCAACCCGCATCTCGTGCTCGTGGGTGACGTCCAGGAAACAATTGATGCCGCCGACGATCTCGCCATCCTCGTCGCGCAGGGGAGCGACATTGATGCGCGCCACCCACCGCTCTCCATCGGGATTGGTGACGGCCACCTCCACGCCCTCGAAGCTCTTGCCGGTCAGCACGGCTTGCGCCATCGGCGTTTCCTCGGGCGGAATGAAATCGCCATCCAGCGTCTCGACCCGGAATGAACCACAGAACTTCTGCGCAGGATCGAGCGAATTCGGGGCCTTGCCCCACAGCTGGATGGCCCGATGGTTGACGCGAACGATCTGGCCGTCGACGTCGCAGGCGTAGACGCCGATCGGAAGCGCATCGAGGATGGCCTGATCCAGCGTCAGAAACGAAGCGAACAGCGCCGGTGCCGGGACGGAAAGGCGAAAGTTCAGGAGGGACATGCGCCACGGTAGCGGCAAACCGCGCGCGCGGCAACGCACCGGGCGGCGGCTTTATTTTTGAAGCGCGAGAGGAACCTTTTGTAGTCTGCTGATCGCGGGTCATCCCGCGGCGTATCCGGCCGACGAGAGTGCCAACGCCTCGCGTGGAGTCCACCTCGCGCATGCTTGCAACGGGCTGCTGCCGCCCGCCTCGCCTATTCGAATCATCAGAACTCGATCGTCGCGAACACCGGCACCGGCCCAGGAACTCTCGTTCCCAGTTTTGCATTGGCTAGAGAAACGTTCCAGGGAGGTTCTCCGTCATGCGCGACAGCGCCGTGGCTCCGACCAAATCCGCCCCGACGCTGCTGCAAAGGCTCGGCCCCGGCCTCATCACCGGGGCGGCCGACGACGATCCCTCGGGCATCGCCACCTATTCGCAAGCCGGCGCGCAATTCGGCTTCGGGCTGCTCTGGACGGTGTTTCTGACCACGCCGTGCATGATCGCGATCCAGCTCGTGAGCGCGCAGATCGGGCGGGTCACCGGCAAGGGCCTCGCCGCCAACATTATGCAGCTTGCGCCGCGCTGGGTCGTTCTCTCGCTGGTATCCATGCTGGTCGCGGCCAACACGTTCAACATCGCGGCCGACATTGCCGCGATGGCGGAAGCGCTCGCGCTCGTGATCGGCGGGCTCCATCACGAGCACGCGCTGATCTTCGCGGCCGGCTCCACCCTGCTCCAGATTTTCCTGCCCTATCGCCGCTATTCGCCGGTGCTGAAATTCCTCACGCTGGCGCTGTTTGCCTATGTCGCGACCGCCTTCACCGTGAAGATCCCGTGGAGCACGGCGCTGCTCGCCGCGGTGTGGCCCAAGCCGAATGTCAGCGCCGACTACTTCCTGATGGTGGTTGCCGTGCTCGGCACCACCATCAGCCCCTATCTGTTCTTCTGGCAGGCCTCGCAGGAGGTCGAGGAGATGAACCAGGGCCGGCGCGACAAGCCACTGCGCGACCTGCCGAGCGGCGGCCACCACGAGCTCGACCGCATCAAGGTCGACACCATTTGCGGGATGCTGCTGTCCAATGGCATCGCCTTCTTCATCATCCTGACCACCGCGTCGGTGCTCAATGCCAACGGCGTGACCAGGATCAATTCGGCGACGGAAGCCGCCGAAGCGCTGCGGCCGCTCGCGGGCGATTTCACCTTCGCGCTGTTCGCGCTCGGCATCATCGGCACGGGGCTTCTTGCGATTCCGGTGCTGGCGGGCTCGGCGGCCTACGGCGTCGCCGAGATCTTCGGCTGGCGCGCCACGCTGGAGGCGAAGCCCGAGAAGGCGGTGGGCTTCTATACGATCATCGCGGCCGCAACCATCATCGGCTTCGGCCTCGGCTTCACCGGGATCGATTCGATTCAGATGCTGGTGTGGAGCGCCGTGCTCAACGGCATCGTCGCCGTGCCGATCATGGCGATGATGATGGTGATCGTCTCGAGCCGCGCGATCATGGGCCGCTTCAAGGCCCGCTCATGGCTGATCGCGCTGGGCTGGCTCGGCACCGCGCTGATGGCACTGGCCGTCCTCGCTTTGCTCGGCTCGTCCGTGATCAGCTGACCAGAGCGCGACGAGATCAGGATCAATCGTCATCACACTTTGCCTTCTCCCGCCGCGCTACTCCACCCCTCGCGCGGCGTGCTGATCGGCCGTCAGTATCTGATCGGAAATCGCGGCCCCGCTCATCGTGAGCAGCGCCAAAATCGAGATCATCGCCAGAAATTTCATGGCAGGAGCGTCGATTCCGATTGTGGCCAAAAGACGTAGGAATCGTCATGCTGTCCCCACCGAAAACTACGGGGTTTTCGGGCGGCAGGAGGCCGGGATTGCGACCGGACCACAAGAAAAACACTGCCCCGCCGGGGGTTGAGGGAGCGCTATGACCAAATCAAAAGCAACATATCTCGAAATCCTCGCCTGCGACGCTGGCTGGCGAAATTACCATTTCGTCAAGCTGACGACCGAGGATGGCATCGTCGGCTGGAGCGAGTTCGACGAGGGCTTTGGCTCTCCCGGCGTTGGCGCCGCGATCCAGCGCCTGTCCGCCCGCGTCATCGGCCAGAGCGTCTTCCAGCACGAACGCATCCATGCCGAGTTGTTCGCAGCGACGCGGCCCGCCGCCGGCGGCGTGGTGGCGCAGGCGCTCGGCGCGATCGAGAATGCGCTGCTCGACGCCAAGGCGAAGTGTCTCGGCGTGCCCTGCTATGAACTGCTCGGCGGCAAGATCCGCGACCGCGTCAGGGTCTACTGGTCGCATTGCGCGACGTGGCGGATCAATCATCCCTCCTGGTACAAGCCGCCGATCGAGAGCCTCGACGGCGTCAAGGCGATGGGCCGCGAGGTCCGCGAGAAGAAGTTCACCGCGCTCAAGACCAACATCTTCTCCTACGACGACGGCAGGCCGACCGGCTGGCGGCCGGGCTTCGGCTCCCCCTTCGCACCCGAGATCAACGTCGATCGCAAGATCCTCCGCGACCTGCGCATGCATCTGGAGGCGATCCGCGACGGCGCCGGGCCCGATGTCGACATCCTGCTCGACTGCAATTTCAACGCCAAGACCGAAGGCTATCTGAAGATTCTGCGCACCATCGCTGACCTCGATATGTTCTGGATCGAGATCGACAGCTTCAATCCGGAAGCGCTCGGCTATATCCGCCGGCAAAGCCCGCATCCGATCTCGTCCTGCGAGACACTGCTGGGCCTGCGCGAATTCCTGCCCTATTTCCATGAGCAGGCGATGGATGTTGCGATTATCGACACGCCCTGGAACGGGGTCTGGCAATCGATGAAGATCGCCGCTGCCGCCGAGGCGTTCGAGGTCAACGTCGCGCCGCATAATTTCTACGGCCATCTCTGCTCGATGATGAACGCACATTTCTGCGCCGCTGTGCCGAACCTGCGTATCATGGAGATCGATATCGACCGTCTCGGTTGGGATCACGAGCTCTTCACGCACGAGCCGGAGATCCAGAACGGCCATCTGGTCATCCCTGATCGCCCCGGCTGGGGCACCGAACCAAATGAGGAGGCATTGCGCGCGCATCCGCCGAAGACCAGCGGCGGATTGCTCAGCTACGGCCGCAAGAGCTGACGAGGACGTGGCTCATAAAGGCCCAGGTCGGCTTTGGGACTTAAGCGGAAACGCTCTCGTTAACCAGAGTGTTTCCCGTTTTGCCCAAAGCGGACCTGCGGCTTCGCGAGCCGCGTAATCGAGTGAGCCAGCAACCGGCTAATGCCGCACTTTCAACCGCAGGCGTCGTCCTCCGCTTTCTCGTGCCACGCTTGGACATTCTCTGCTGGTTGATCGACGGACGACGTTGGCTGTCACGGAGCATCGAATCCGGCATGGTCATCCTCAACTCCGGCTCAGTAGGCCCGCTAGCGGGCTCCGTGGCCCTACGTCGCTGCTGTTGATCTAGGTCAAGCATCACCCATTCTTTGGCTTCACCCTTCCAGGATCGTCCCCTCCATCCTGCCGAAGGGCTCCTGAAGGTTGGCGGCCAAAGTGAGAGCTTTTCATGATTACGATTCCAGAACTGACGTCCCAGGCGCTCGGTGCATTCCTGATCTCGGAGACAAGCGGTCGCTTCGGCTCGTCCCACGCCAGCTTGCCGGAATTGCTCCCCTACGCAGCAAAACTGGCCCTGGAATGTATCGGTAACAGCGATGCACTCTACCACAACGTCGAGCACACCTTGTTGGTCACGCTGGTGGGGCACGACATCCTGATCGGGCGCTCGCTTCTGAGGCCAACGACCGCCAGCGACTATGCTCACTTTATCCTCGCGTGCCTGCTTCACGACATCGGTTACGTTCGGGGAATAGTTCAAGGAGACCAGGACGGAGCCTATGTTGTCGACGGTACCGGTCGAACGGTTGAGCTACCGATCGGCTCCTCCGATGCAGCGCTTGCACCATATCACGTCGACCGCTCGAAACTATTTGCCGTGGAGCGTCTTGACCCAGTCGACGAAATTGACGCCGCTCGCGTTGCCCAAGCCATCGAATACACTCGCTTTCCTTATGCCGACGCATCAGCAAACGAATTCAAGGATGATCTTGACGAAGAGGAAGGTTTGCTGCTTCGCGCCGCCGACCTGATCGGTCAGCTCGGCGATCCGAACTACATGAAGAAATCAAATGCGCTGTTCTACGAATTCGAGGAGATAGGCCTCAATAAATCGCTCGGGTACACCACGCCCGCCGACGTGGTGTACAAATATCCTCAATTCTATTGGACCAAGGTCGCACCGCACATCCAAACCGCCATCCGTTATCTGAACGTAACCTCGAGCGGAAGACAATGGATCAGCAATCTCTATGGTAATGTCCTTCGCGCTGAGCGAGAGGTCGGACTATCTGGACCGCAGCTATAGGCGTTCCAAGTCCGTGATTTCGGCTGACCCCGATCCTGTCTGCGACACTCCTGTTTGTTCACGTGCCGGCCGACGAGCTGATCAAATGAAGGCTGATGTTCGCAAGGCATGACGCCCGATCGTGGCCCTTTACCGAACAAGGCTGATGCCATTGCGACTAGCCACGGCAGGCCAAGCGCGGGTACTTGCTCGCTTCGACCTCTGCTTGGGTCCCTGAACGGACTGCGAGCGGCGGTGATCGGTGAAGCTGTCAGCCTGTCAGCGACCTCTGGGACTCCTCCAACTTGCTCAATGCCGACGTGCAGCCTGCGGGCCGAGGGCCGGCGAATACGTCGCGCAAGGTATTCGCGTCAGCCGTTGACATGGCGCTAGACGATGAAGTCCGTCGCATGTAGGTCCGCCGAATGGACGCCCTGCAGCGTTATGGTATCGCTGGCCGTCAGATGGATCACGGCATTGCCCGAGCTGTCGTCGTCGATCAGGCTCTTCAGCGCAGCCCAGTCCCCAAAACCATAATCGTACACGTCGATCAAATCGTTCTCCGTCACCGTGCTGCCGACGGCTTTGTTGCCTTGATCAAAATCGTGGATCAGATCCTGGCCCGAGCCCCTGTCAAACACGAAGACGTCGTTGTTCGGTCCGCCCCACATCTCGTCATCGCCACCCTCACCGTTCAGGATGTCCCTGCCTCCCGTGATCGAGCCCGGCGCGGCAGGAGTGTAGTGCAGGGCATCGCCCACCACGTAGTCGGCGTACGACCCGCCCGTGAGGACATCGTTGCCACCATGCGCGTTGTCGGACATGGAATAGGCATCGCCGATCATCGTGAAGGATTCGTAGTTGAGATGGCCGCTGAGATCGAGGACGGTGAGTGTGTCGTTCCCGCCGCGTGCATCACCCGCGAGTCCACCCGCATCGCCGTACAGACCCCCACCTCCGTTCTGGGCGTCGCTCCCGATCGTGAAGGTAAGGTCGTCATTGCCGCCTTGCGCGCGATCAGTCATGCCGACGGCATCGCCGTACAGGACCGCCGAACCGTCCTGATTGGTCTGGAAAGCGGCCAGCGTGTCGTTGCCGCCGTGGGCGTCTCCGGACATGGTGCCGGCATCGCCGACCAGCGTATTCAATGATCTGCCGCCGAACACGCCGATGACGGTGTCGTTGCCGCCCTGCGCGTGGTCAGACATGGCGCCCTCGGCATCGCCATAGAGCGAAAAGCCGTTGCGGAGCGAGTTCGTGCTGTCGCCGGTCACCGTGTCGTTGCCGCCCTTGGCATGGCCGGACATTGATTGCGCATCGCCATCTACGATGACGGTGTTGAGCGAGCCTTCGATGTTCACCGTGAGTGTGTCGTTGCCACCTTGGGAGCGATCAAGCAGGCTCGCAGCATCGCCCACGAGATTGGCGAACGTCATACCTTCGACGTTGATCGTGAGGGTGTCGTTGCCGCCATGCGCATTGGCCGGGAAATCAGGATCGCCGAACAAGGTTTCGAAACTGATTTCCGGGATCGTCAGCGTAATTGTATCGTTGGGCAAATGGCGCATGGAAACTCCCATTTGATTCATGAAAGCGGAAGCGGACGTGAAGACATGACTTGCGAACACGCGACTGCGCGTCAGTGATCAACGCTACTTCGGGTTGATGACGGAGATTTGCCGAGAACTGGACATGATTGCGACCGCTGCGCGGGTCTTCGGCTTCGTCATCTCGCGGGAGCAAGCGGTGGCTCCCTTCACTTCTACTTTTCGCGGTCCCACCGCCTAGTTGTTGCGCTGGGTCAATCCGTAGGGCAAGCAGCGATGGCGTATGGCTTGCCCGTGATGGCACCTGCCGACGTCTATGTGAAAGCGGGGCGCTGATGTCCTATGGTCCCAATTTAGTCGACCTGTTTCGGCGCGCAGCGACTTCGTCGACAAGACACTAAAAGGCGAGCAACCGGGAAATCTTCCGGTGGAGTCGCTGTGCAGAAGCAGACATTCCGGATTTACGAGTGCGGCGGGTTAATAAGTGCGCGCTTGCAGCTACGGCGTCACGGGATTGACGGTCGGGGACGTCTTCGGCCCCGGCCGCTCGGGCTCGACCGGCGACTTCGGTTCGGTCGGAAGTACCTTGGCGCCCGCGGCGTGCGCAGCCTCGCCTGTGGTCGCGTACATCGCCACATGAGCCGGCTGGGTCTTGGCGCGGTTCCACGGACCGTGGTCAACGATCAACATTGCTGCAATCGTCACAGCGGCAATGATGAGTGCGATCACGCCGGGGTGGCGGAGCGCCGTAGACATGGAATTCGCGAAACGATCGGTCATCAGAAGGGTCCGCAATCATCCTATCCCAGGTTAATTCAATTGCGGTCCCATGGTTCCCGCTTTCGCCGGAAGGTTTTCACAGTCTGCGTCGTTGGAGCAACGCGGTCGTGCTCCAAAGCTCAAACTAGCAAGGCTTCAATAGCAAACCTCAAATCAGCAAGTCATGCGGCGAGGGTACAATGCCGTTTTGCGGACTATGATTGCCGGGGTGCACCGCGTCTTCGTCCGGAACATGAACCTTCTCGACGAACATCCCGGGGTCAACTTCCTGACCGGGCACAACGTGCGGACCAGGAATATCTCTGGGCTCTACGACCGCGACGAGAGTGGAAGGAGCTGCCTCGTGATCGAAGCGGAATGCGGATTGATCTGCACCGCCCATCCCGAACGCCGCTTTAGCCGGCTGTGAGGCTTCCGATGCGGGTGCGCCAGACTGCGCGGCCTGCTTTGCGTGTCCACCTCCAGCGTCGCGGCCGCTTGCGGCGCTCGCTTCGGCGCTCTCGGTTGCTTCCGCCGTGTTTGCAGCGGTTGAGTGCCAGAACTTGCCATGTTCCACGGCGGCGCGGTCTGGTTCTGCCGTCTTCCCAGCCGCTGACACCTTCGCAGTGTCCGAAGCCGGACCGTGATGCTGCGCACCATTGCCAACGCCGCGGCCCGGGACGAGCTCAGCTTCAATCATTTCGGCGGTGACAGTTTTTGGAGACCCCGCCTCCCCCGCGTGCTGCGAATGACCGCTGCCGGCGCTTTCGGCGGTTGCGCTGTTCGGTTCTGCGTCCGGTGCGTTTGCAGAAGTTGAGTGTCCCGCGTTGCTGTGGTCGGCACTTCCTTTTTCTGCCGTTTTCGCCGCCCCTGGCGCACCGTCGGAAGCCGAGGAGTGATGCTCCTTGTCATGGCCGGCGCCGGCGTCCGGTGTGGACTTCGCTTCGGCCATCCCTTTAGCGGCTGCCTTCGCAGAGCCTTGCTCCAAAGCGTGCTGCGAGTGACCGCCGCCCACATCGTCGGCCTTTGAAGCGCTCGGCCCGGCGGTCTCGGCGGCTTTCGATGCTTTTGTAGAGCTCGGGTGTTGATCATGACCCGAGTTGCCGTGGTCCACGGCGGCCTGATCTGAACTCTTTTCCGCCGCCGACGCCCTCGCTGCCTCCGACGCCGGCGATTGATGCCCGGCGCCGTGGCCAACACCGTTGCCCGGTTCAGTCGAATCTGTGGCCGCCTCTTTCGATCCCGGCTTCGAAGCGTGCTCAGAGTGACCACGGCCCGCACTGTCGGCGATTGAGACGCTCAGCTCGGCAGCTTTCGATGGTTTTGTAGAGGTCGGGTGTTGATCATATCCCGAGTTGCGGTGGTCCACGGCCGCCTGATCTGACCTCTTCTCCGCCGCCGATGCTCTCGCTGCCTCCGAAGCCGGCGCCTGATGCCCGGCGCCGTGGCCAGCCGAATCTGTGGCCGCCTGTGCAGATTCTGGCTCCGAAGCGTGGTCAGAATGACCGCGACCCGTGCTGTCGGCCTTTGTGAGACCCGGTGGGACGACCTCGCTCTGCTTTGTCGAAAGAGCGATGGTGTCCGCATTGGTCGGCTGGCTCTTCGAGGTGAAGTTTTCAACCGCCGGAGCCGCCGCACCATGACCAGGCGCGATTGATGATACGGGAGCCGATACACCGGACGCCGCCACGCTCTCCTCCGTTGTATCGACCGTATCGCGCGTGAAGGTTCTGAATTCTGTCGATCGTCCCGGGCCGGTCCTGGTCTGCGCGAATTGAAAGCTCAGGCCCTCGTCGACCGACGCGCTCCAGAGTGCCGCCACGCCCAGTGAGCTCTCGCTCTCATAAATGCTGTCCGTACTCAGAACAGCCTGATCCGTTGCGATCGCCGGTGTCAGCGCTTGCTCGAGCTGCTCCAAGGTGACCGCGACAGCCGCGCCTTCGGGCTGTTGACCGAAATCCGACGCTGCAATGGAGACAATTCCTTGCAGATGGATTTCCAGCAGGCCGCGATCCCCGATATCAAGGATGCGATCGGTCGAATTCACATAGACGATCGTTTCATTGGTTGCGGAATTGTAGACCCAGGCGAGGGTGTGTGGCGGTATGGATTTGGTTGCCGCCGTCAGATGCAGAAAAGCAAGCGCTCCGAAAGCCGCAAGATTGAGCCTGTCCGGCCCGGAATCGAAATCCAGGGCAGTGTCGGAAGAGACAGACTTGGACTCGCTGGGGGAACGATAGACAACGTGTTCAACGTTGCCATCCATCAGTTGATCGCGGCTGTATCCGCCCAAACCGGAATCATGACCAACATCCAAGACGCCAACAGGGGTTGGGAGGGTTTCACCCGCGACCTCCAGGCCCGTTTGGCTCCGAACGCCTTCTTGCGCGAGGTTCTCATGTCCAGTGGTCACAAAGGCGAAGGACGGGCGAACATCGTGCGAATGGAAATCCGGGGCCGAGTTGTCTGCATGATTGGGATCGACATGCGTGATCGCGGCCAGCTTCGTGGTTGCATTCTCTCCGATGCTGGCCAAGACGCTGTCGATCGATGCTTGACCCAGCTCATGCGGCTGCGCGGCGGCCTGAGACTCGCTTAGTGCGTAGATCAACGCGCCGGCGAGAGCGGCGAAGGTGGCGTACCCTCCGTGAATCGACATCGGATCCGAAGCCAGCCGCTGGACGTGCTGTTCCCGGGCAGGATCCACTCCGATCGGAGTGTCGTTGGCTGCTCGCAGCAACAGCGCAGCATTGTTCGGCGTGCTCGATCCAACAGGACCGGCGTCTTTCCACGCTTTCGAGCCCATGAATTGCTCGGCCGCGCGAAGTGCTTCCATAGCCGCCGCCGGGTTCGCGGCCTGGCTCGCCCTGGCGAAAAGGTCGCTCTCGATAAGAGGAAGCGTCTCGCCGGATTGCGAGACCACGAGGTGCTGGAGAATAGCTTTTTTCCAAATCTCATATCCGGCGTGTTCGCCTGCGTGGCCGGAGCCATCGTCATTCGGAAACATATCGTTCGCTTCCGACGCCTTGAGTTCGTCGGCAATTGCGAAGGCCAGAAAGGCCAGCGCGAGCGCGCCGAAGCCAGAGGTGCGTTGCAACAATGAGATGGTGGCAAGCACGGTCCGGTTGGAGATCTCGAGCTTCTGAAAAATATTGTAGAGGTGGACTTTGACTGTCCCTTGGGAAACGTTGAGCTTGCGCGCGATCTCCTTGTTCGACATTCCTTCCGACACGAGCCCTGCAATTTGACGTTCCCGTTGCGTCAACAGCTCCAGCATCTTTTCAATTTTGCCGTCCTCGGCTTCATTGCCGTTCGGTGAGAGATCGCACGGCTCCAGCGACACACCGCTCGTCGTGATCAACCTCAGCGATTGCAGCATGGTGGCGGGAGCGGCATATTTCGATATTGCGGTGCAAGCACCAGCAGCAATCGCCGCGGCGAGATCGCCGTCGACGTCAGACTCGGTAAAAAACACCAGGCTCGTGGAAAGCTTCTCGGCTTTCGCGATCGCGAGGATTTCAGATGCCGTCAGATCCGGCAGGCTGTCGGCCACAAGCGCGAGGTCGGGTGCCAACGTCCGGATGGCGTCGAGGCAGCTTGTCCCATCGCTGGAAGACGCGACAAGTTCGAAATCCTGCTGCGTTCCGAGTACCGACTTCAGTCCGTGCAGGACGATCGGTTGACTGTCGACGATCACGAGCCGGATGCGATTGAATATCTCCTGCTTCGCAGACACGTCTAACATGGACTTTGCCTCGTCCCGGTCGTCTATGTCCTTCGCCATATGGGCGTGGCCGGGTGAGGGTATTAAAATACAAATAATCGAATCAAGAAAGAGACTTAGCGGGTCCAACGCGGCCGAGACCAGACTTGGATGGAATGTAAGTGACGACCGTATCCTTTGACCCCATGGCCGCCGCGATCGACTGGCTAGATGCCTATCGTGCGGGCGATATCGAAGCGATCCTGGAACTCTATGCCGAAGATGCCGTGGTGCACTGCGGCTGTTCCGGCGCCACCATTACGGGCCGTAAGGCACTTCGTGCCTATTGGATCGACCGCCTCCGAAAATATCCGGCGGGCACGTTGGACGATCTCAACCCGTCGCACAACGACGGAACCATGATCTCGTACATCACCGATACCGGTGTCATGCGTGCGCTTATCGCATTTGACGCGGCCGGCAGGATCAAGATGCTGGACTGCAGTCCCTTGCACTAAGCCGCCGCCGCTTGCCTGCAAGGCTGACCATCCGAAATAATCATTTACCGCTTCACTCGCCCGGTGCGATGGCATTGCTCGGCGTCGGCCGGTCGGTGATCTGCTGACCGAACAGGCTGCCGATCAGTTCGACCGCGGTGCGGGCGGTCCGGCCGCGCTCGTCCAGGAACGGATTGAGCTCGACGATGTCGACGGATCCAACCATGCCGGAATCGTGCAACAGCTCCATGATCAGATGCGCCTCGCGATAGGTCGCGCCACCCGGCACAGTCGTGCCCACGCCCGGCGCCACACACGGATCGAGAAAATCGACATCGAAGCTGACATGCAAAACGCCGTTGCGTGCCTTGACGCGCTCGATGACGCGCCGGATCAGGACGGCGACGCCGAACTCGTCGATCTGGCGCATGTCGACAACCCTGATCCGCCGCGCCCGCATCAACTCCTTTTCGAGCTTGTCGATCGAACGCGCACCGAACAGGTCTAGCCTGTCCGGCGTGATCGAGGCGCGCGGATCATCGCCCAAAAGACCGTCGAGGCCGGGCTCGCCGCAGAGAAACGCCGCCGACATGCCGTGCATGTTGGCCGTGATTGTCGTCTCCGGCGTGTTGTAGTCGGCATGGGCATCGAGCCAGAGCACGAAGAGCTCGCGGCCGCGCTCCTGCCAATGCCGCGCCATCGCATTGACCGACCCCATCGACAGCGTGTGATCGCCGCCGAGGAAGATCGGCAGTGCGCCAGTTTCCGCGATCTCATGGCCCCTGCGGCTCAGCAGGCGCGTCCAGCGCTGGATTTCGCGGTAGTGATTGGCTTGGGCGGGCGGCTTGTCGGCGAGGTCCCCGACCTCGGCAGCGGAAAGATCACCGTAGTCGACCACCTCGAAATCCAGGCTCTCGAGCAGTGTCGCAAGACCCGCCGTGCGGAGCGCCGCTGGACCCATCAAGGTGCCGCGCTGGGAAGCCCCCATGTCGATAGGCGCGCCGAGCAAGGCGATGCGCCGGGTTCGATCCATCATGGCCTGATCGGTCACGGCTGCCTCCTTACGTCGGAAAGGTTGAGCCAGCCTAACAGAGATTCGCATCCGTCGTTTCACGGGGCTTCGACTTGGCCGGAACAAAATCCCGCCCGCCGAATTGCCCATTCAAGAGGCCGGCACCCGCCGTAAAACCAACGGCGCCTGTCGCGGATAGCCAAAGGTCGTCAGACCCGCTGTTCAAAACGAGCGCTCGCGCGGATAGCCAAAGGTGCCGGCCTCCATCCATCAGGCCTGGAGGTCGCGCGCTTGAGCACGGAGATACCGCAATCCAATCACAAACCCGGCGTAGCCGAGCGCGCCATCGATGCAGCGACGGATGTCTCCCGCACGATTGGTGAGGTTGCTGGAGGTCTCCATGCAGCAGTCGATCGTCTGACCTCTGCGGTCGAGGACGCGCGGAGACCGGGCCGCCCGCTCGCGACGGTCGCTGCGATCACGCGCGAAGCGCCGCTTGCCAGCCTGTTCGTAGCCTTCTTGTTCGGCGTCGCGATTGCGCGCCGCCGGTAATATCGAAAACCAGCTGATCAGGCTGCAAAACCAACTATTCAGGCGGCGCTGACGGCTTCGAGCTCGGCCGTCAGAAATTGCTTCTCGAGCGTCTCGGTCGGCATCGAACGGCCGACGAAATACCCCTGCCCTTCCTCGCATCTCATGCTCACCAGGAAGTCGGCCGTGGCGCGGTCTTCGATGGCCTCCGCCACGACCGCGCTCTGCCCCGAGCGCGGCAAGGCCGGTTGCCTTTAGTCCCTGGCGCTGCGATACGCGACATGCAGCCCATTGCGGCTGTGCTCACAAACTTGCCGAAATTTAATCCCGCAACCTGCTCACGATCGCTCGATCCGCGAGCTCCCAATGACCATGTCCAACCGAAGGTATTTTGAGACGAAGTCATGAAGCGGGTTTTTGCAATCCTGGCGTTTCTCTGCGTCCTCGGCGTCGGTCAATATTTCGTCGTCAGCCGGTTCGCGATCCGCCATGAGACTTTGACCCTGTTCGACGCGTCACGCCAACGGCCGATCTCGGTCGAGCTCGCGGTGCGGCGCGACTACGAGACCAAGGCCAATCTCGGCCTCTGGAAGCTCCCGCTCGCCATCATCAGCAACGGCAACACGGTCAAGGCTACCGAATATTCCTTCCTCGCCAACGTGCTCGCCGCACGCGGCTATCTGGTTGCCAGCATCCAGCAGGACCTGCCGAGCGATCCACCCCTGATGACCCATGTCGGCGAGCAATATGTCGGCCGCCATCCAGTCTATATCCGATGCGAGGCCAACATTCTGTTCGTGCTGGCCGAATTGAAGAAGCGGCGGGAGAACGCCGACTACGACCACATCACTCTCGTCGGCCATTCCAACGGCGGCGACGTCTCGATGTACGTCGCCCACCAGCACCCGGAGCTGGTATCGAAGGTGATCACGCTCGACAATCTGCGGGTGCCTTTCGTGCTCAGCGACAATTTGAAGATCTTGTCGTTCCGCTCGAAGGACCCGCATTTCGTGACCGATCCCGGCGTGCTGCCGACGCCGGAAGAGGCCAAGGCGCGCGGCATCGACATCGTCCATACCGGTGCTCAGCACACCGAGATGAGCGATCGCGGTCCAG
Source organism: Bradyrhizobium sp. 1(2017) (assembly GCF_011602485.2). NCBI lineage: Bacteria > Pseudomonadati > Pseudomonadota > Alphaproteobacteria > Hyphomicrobiales > Nitrobacteraceae > Bradyrhizobium > Bradyrhizobium sp. 1(2017). The sequence goes on from NZ_CP050022.2 coordinate 5,739,572, forward strand.
ACGCGGTCAAGGCGAAGATCCAGGCAACGCTCGACCGCTTCCTGCGTGACAGCGCCAGCAGCGCGCTCGCCCCGGCCGATACGAAAAGCCCGATGATCATGAATCCCGGCGACTATTGACCGAAAACCCGTTTGCGGCAGATCAAGGCAGCTCCGGACTGGCCACGGTAGAAAGGGCCTCGCCATCTCGGAGAGGCACGTGTCGTACCATACCGACAGCCTTGATACGAAGTGCCCAGGGTTGCCTACGGCACGGACGCCGGCATTCGTAAGGCACCTCTATCGTTCGATGCGCCGGCTGCTGCGGTCGATCATCGCCCGCATCGATCTGTCGCAATTTCCGCGATCGTGTTGCGGATGAGCGCGTCGCCAATCGTGAGCCCAAGAACTGCAAATCCCTGCCGCAAGACCGACAGGGATCAGCAGAAAGGATGACGGACGGCAAACGGGGTCCAACGGGATCAAGGCTTGCCCTTGCCCGGCTGCATGAGACTGCCGGTCATCTGGCGCATGTGGTCCCCGGCGCTGGTGAATTGGCTGCGCAGGAAGTCGGATTGAATTCGCATCGCTTCCTGCAGGTCTGTGGCGTGAACCAGCTTGCGTGCATGCTCGAACGCCGATTTCATGTTCTGCTCGGTGAAAGCGAGCGCCTGCTTCGAAACCTCCGTCCCCGCGCCCGGGACGGACGACATCGATTTGGTGGCGGCATCGAAAAACATGCCGAACGCCTGTTCCGCCTGGTCAATCGTCTTCTCGGCCAGGTCGCGCAGTTCGGCCGGAACTTCCAGTTTCGGTTCGATCATGGTCGCACTCCTCCCTTTTTCTGACTGAATACCACACTTGCCGGATCGCCTTCCAGCGGCCAGCCGCCAAGCAGAGGTCGCCCGGCGGCCGGATCTGGCGGAAACGAAAAAAGGCGGCAGGCCGGCGGCCTGGTTCAGGAGAGGGGGTGCTCGGAAAGGGCTTCTTCGGTGGCGAGGTCTTCGACGAGCTTGATGACCTCGAAACGCTGCCGAGGCTCGAGCTTCAGGAAGGCTCGGAGCAGGCGCAGGCTTTCGACGGTGCCGCTTGCAGGCGCGCCGAGCTTGAGGTGCAGTTCAGCCGCGAAATTGAGGTTCTTCATCTCGCACCTATGACAAGCATCGGCCTTTCCGGCGTCGAAGTCGCATGCGAGAACCGAATGCCGAAACCGAACCCACGGCGACAAATCGGATCTCGGCCGGTGGGCCAGCAGGCTGAACTTCATGCCCGAGCGGATGGACTCAACCGAGCAGGTTGCAAGTATGACAAGAAACAACCCCTTCGGCAAGCCCGTCGGCCGGCGTAGCGATGCTTCGTCCGCATCGCACCCCCGGCAATTCCGGATAACAGGAATATCGAGCGCCGTCACCCTCCTGCGTCAAGAAGCGGCATCAAAAGCCGCACACGGCCTTGATGGTCATCAATCGGCACCGTGTTTCGCCTTTGTTTCCGATGTGAATGGACATTTGCAGACACGAGCTGGCGTTAGGCCGCGCATACACGTAATTGTTGAGTGACGCCGCTTCGGTTGCATCGCCGACGACTTGAACGCCGGTCTCCGGCACGCTCCAGCGAAGCTCCTTGATCTCCCATGTTTTCCGCCCGTGAACCGATGTTCAGGAGCGAACGACAAAGCCGTTGCGGACGGCCACGCAGACCACGGCGCCATGGCTGATGGACTCACGATCTGGGCGCGTGCCACCACCAAAGGACGACGACATGATTTCTCGCTGCGATCTCATCAGGGGTGCCGCGGTCGCGCTTCTCACCCTCTCGACACAAGGCGCATCGGCGCAGGAGACCAAGATGAACCTGTTCAAGATCGTCACCATCAAGGACGAAATCGTGGTCGGATTGTCGGCGGACGAGCTTCGGGCGCTCGGCGGCAACGATGCGAGTGCGGTTGCGCATGCGCTGGCGCAAAAGGGCGATCTCACCGTGTGGCAGTACAACGTGCGTCGCGGCCCGAACGGCGAATTGCAGCAGGCGCCGAGCGCCAAGATCGGGCTTTTGGCCAACGCCTCCCTCCGTGTCGAGCCCTATACGACGCCCTACCAGATCGTCCCGCATCCGTGAGCCGCAGACGGCATGCCCGCGGCCGAAACCGCGGGCATGCCGTTGTCATTTGCGCTGCTCTGCTCGTTGCATTCCCGCTTCCGTGACGAACCCGTAGATCAGCGCCAGCCGATCCAGGCATTCGCGAAAGCGCCGCGCAAAATAGTCGTTCCAACGCTGGGTACGAACGGCGCGACGCTGTCCGATCTGATCCATGGTCAAGCCCAGCACGAGCACATCGTGCACCAGCGCAGCGCCGTCCGTGCCGAGTTCGTGTTCGACCCGGTTCAGCCGCAGCACCGCCTGGCGTTGGCTCTCGGTGACCGGCTCGCGCGTGCGTGCGCCATCGACATATTCGCGGGTCGGGTCCATCGCCTGAGGTCCACGTTCCGCTCTCTCCCAATCGCTCTGGAAGGCCCGCCCTCCGCGATATTGCGCTTCGTCGATCTGATGATGCGCGTGCAGCCGGCCGAGCGGATCGCTGCGGACCGATCGGACCGCCACGATCTTCTCGCCGGGATCGAGCGCCAGCGGATTGTCGACCTCGACCTCCGCCACATCGGCATTGAACGGCACCTCGCGGGACCGCCGATCGTGGATCCCCGTCAGTTTGTAAGATTTATTGCGTCGGGCACGTGCCACTCGGATACTCCCTGCGAAGTTGGCGACTGCAAAATCGAAAGATCGGACGGATGGCCGCCGCTTCAGCCGGCCGGGACCAGCCGCAACACGACGGGACCGACGATGCGGGCGGACGCAAGCCCCGACGGCCGCGTCAGGCGCGCATGCGGTGCGCAATAGCTGGAGCCGGGTTGACGCGGATGGCCGCAGAACGCGATCTCCTCCCCGTCCTTGTCGCCGCCATAGGGATATCGACAGTCGCCGCATGCGAGTTCGAGCAGCGGGATCAGGCGCGGCCGGACGCCGACGCAGCGCAACTTGAGCGGTGCCGCGGGCTTCATCGCCGATTTTGGTGGCAGGTTCAGGCTCGACAACGCCGGACGGTGCGGCGAAAGCGGACAGGCCTCGCCCGACAACAACGGCACGATCGGCGGGCTGGTCATCCGTGCGGATGTCGCGAGCCCCAGCCGCTTGGCGCGGCCAACCACCGCGTTGCGCGTGTAAGCGGTTCCAACCTTGCGTTAATCTCCTTTCCGATCGCCGCATAAGTCATCCCTCTGAGAAAATAGTCACGAAGCGCGTCGGAGTGCTCCGACGGCCAATGGCCCGGTTCCATGCTGCTGTCCTGTGATGCGCCTCCCGCGATCGCACGATCGGGAGGGCGGATGGCACATTCCGGTATTCCGAATCCAAAGTCAAGCAATAATTCTGATATTCATAATTGCATCAATTCCGAATTTCGGATTACAAGAGCAGGACGGTGCGCAATCGAGGGAATCGTGATGTTGGACGTTGCTATGATCGAGCGGGGCCTGGAGAAGACAGGCAAGAGCAAGGGCGGCCTGGCGGCGGCCATGGGCGTGCGGCCCGGCGCAGTCTCGGAGATCCTCGGCGGTGAACGCCTGGTGAAGGCCTCGGAGATCATTCCGATCATGGAGTATCTCGAGCTCAATCTCGCCCCGATCATGGGGCGCGTCGGCGCTGGTGCGGTGATCGAGCCGGATTATGAACAGGTTCCGCCGGAGGGGCTCGGCGACATCGCGCTGCCCTTCCCGATCATGGAAGAGACGATCGCATTCGAGATCGTGGGCGATTCGATGTTGCCAAAATACGAGAGCGGCGACGTGATCGTGGTCTACAAGGACCAACGTCATCCGCTGTCGAGCTTCTACGGCGAAGAGGCCGTGGTCCGGCTCAAGACCGGAGAGCGCTATTTGAAGACCATCGAGCGCGGGAAAAGCCCATCAGTCGTTAATCTCAACAGCTTCAACGCCAAGCCGATCGTCGGCGTGAAGCTCGACTGGGTCGGAGAGATCTGCCTCTCCATGCCGAAGGGACAGCTTGAGCGGCTGCGCGCCAAGTCGGCCCGCCCCCGCAAGAAGGGCAAGTAAAGGAGCCGGATTTCCGTTTTTTGGAAATCGGTCTTGACTTTATTCTGCTTTTCGGAAATACTCTGCCGCACCCTCGAACAGGCGTGCGGCAGGTTCGTTCCATGCAATATTTCGTCGTGATGATCGACTATGGGCGGCGCGGCCGCGAGGCGATCGTCGATCCCGAAATCACGAGGCGCGAGGTCATTTCTCGCGTCGCTTCGGGCGAATACCGGAATGTCTCGTTCATTCACGAAATCGCCGAGAATTCGGTCGAGGACGTGACCGAGGCCATCCTGACCGAGGCCGCCCTGCCCCGGATTTCGCCCGAGGACATCGACCTCCAGGCAGCCAGCCTCGATCACGCCCGCGATCTGCGCAAGCACGAGCGGACGTGACGGAAGCCGGCCACCTGCGCCACGCCGCCCGGGCGAACATCACACCATGAGCACAGTCGATCCCGTGGTCTTGCGCGCGGCGAGATCGGCATGCGCCTTTGCGGCGTCCTTCAGTGGATAGGTTTGATGCACCTCGATCTTGACTGCGCCGGACTTGACGACGTCAAACAGCTCGCCTGCCATCGCAACAAGGCTCTCGCGCTTGGCGGCATAGGTGAACAACGTCGGTCGCGTGACGTAGAGCGAGCCTTTTTGCGCCAGCAGGCCGAGATTGAGTGGCTCCACCGCGCCGGAGGACTGGCCGAACAGCGCGGCGACGCCGAGCGGCGCGAGGCAATCCAGCGATTTCAGGAACGTGTCCTTGCCGACGGAATCATAGACGACCGGCACCTTCTTGCCGCCGGTGATTTCGTCGACACGCTTCACGAAATCCTCGCGCGTGTAGATGATGACGTGGTCGCAGCCATGCGCCTTGGCGAGCTTGGCCTTCTCATCGTTGCTGACGGTGCCGATCACGGTTGCCCCGAGATGCTTGGCCCACTGGCTCAGGATCAGACCGACACCGCCGGCCGCGGCATGCAGCAGGATGGTGTCACCGGCCTTCACCCGATAGGTCTGCCGGATCAGATATTGCGTCGTCAGCCCCTTCAGCATCATCGCCGCCGCGGTCTTGTCATCGACGCCGTCTGGCAGTTTCAACAAGCGGTCGGCGGGGATCAGTCGCGCCTCGGAATAGGCGCCGAGCGGCGAGGCGCCGTAGGCGACACGATCGCCCGGCTTCAGATCGGTGACACCTTGGCCGACCTCCTCGACGACGCCGGCCGCCTCGCTGCCGAGCCCGCTGGGCAACGGCGCCGGATACAGGCCCGAGCGGTTGTAGATGTCGACGAAATTGAGGCCAACCGCGGTGTGACGGATGCGCGCCTCGCCAGGACCCGGCTTGCCGACGCTAACCTCCTCCCAGACCAGGACTTCCGGGCCGCCGGTCTTGTGAAAGCGAATGGCATGCGTCATGGGCGTTGCTCCCTTTTCGTTGTGGTGAAGCTCGGAGAACCTGATCGTTCCCGCGAAATAGGCATTTTGATCCGCCCGTTACAGTACAGACGCGTAACAAGAATGTCACAGCGAACCACAAACGCTTTCCGTTCCGCCTCTGTTCGGAAGAGTTGATGACGGGCCTGGAGCGAGCGGCAGTAGCGTTCAGGCGGGGTTTGGTTGTCGTCTGCGAAGGAGAGCCGAGATGCCAGCTTATGTTCAGCATCATCAGGATGTCGAAATCGCGCCCGTGAACTGCCCTACCTGCATGGGGTTCCTGCCGATGTATGTGCGCGAGGTCGAACCGCATTGGAGCCTTGCCAAGATCGACTTTGTCTATGAATGCGCCGATTGCGGCGCCGAGCTCAGACAAACCATCCGCAAGCCGGAGCTGCTGCGGCACTGATTGCGCGCCGGCACCGTCCAACTATTTGCGTTGAGCGGAAAAACGCCGATCGCGCGTGTCTGATGTCTCCCAAACGAGGCTTGTTCTTTGCCTGGAACGCAGGCAGAACGGGCCTCGAGCAAGACCTTTGGGAGCGCCGTTTCGTGGCTGATCAGAAGGCCTCGACCGCGATCGAGGCAGTGGAGAGCGGCCTCGCCGCGCAGGGCTACATCGCGAGCCGGCAGATCGCGACCGCCGTCTATTTGGCGCAACAGATCGAGAAGCCGATCCTGGTCGAAGGCCCCGCGGGCGTCGGCAAGACCGAGCTTGCCAAGGCGATTGCCGCCTGGCGCGGCAAGAAGATGATCCGCCTGCAATGCTACGAGGGCCTCGACGAGGCCAAGGCGCTCTACGAGTGGAAATACGCCAAGCAGCTTCTCTATACCCAGATCCTGAAGGACAAGCTTGGCGAGGTGCTCGGCGGCGCGCAGACGCTGCACGCTGCGCTCGGCCAGCTCCATGACTTTGGCGACGTGTTCTTCTCCAAGGAATTCGTCGAGCCGCGCCCCCTGCTCCAGGCGCTGGAGCAGCCGGGCGGCTGCGTGCTCCTGATCGACGAGATCGACAAGTCGGATGCGGAATTCGAATCGCTGCTGCTGGAGATCCTGTCCGACTTCCAGGTCACGATCCCCGAGCTCGGCACCGTCTCGGCGATCACGCCGCCGACGGTCATCCTCACTTCCAACAGCGAGCGCGATCTTGGCGATGCGCTGAAGCGGCGCTGCCTGCATCTGCACATCGGCTTTCCCGAGCAGCGGCTGGAGGAACGCATCGTCGAGAGCCGGGTGCCCGGCATTTCGCAGACGCTGCGCCGGCAAATGGTCGGCTTCATCCACGAGATCCGCTCGCTCGATCTGAAGAAGCTGCCATCGGTCAGCGAGACCATCGATTGGGCGCGCGTGCTGGTGCTGCTCCAGGCCACCGAGCTCGACACCGAGATCGTCAAGGACACGCTCAACGTGCTTCTGAAATACGAAGCCGACATCGAGGCCGCGTCGCCGCAGGTCACGACCTTCATTGCCAAGGCGGCACGGTCCAACGTCTTCGGTTGACACCGATGCGCGAGAATCTCCATCGCTTCTTTCGGGCAGCGCGCGGCGCCGGCGTTCACGTCTCGCCTGCCGAAAGCATCGATGCGATGCGCGCGGTCAAGCAGGTCGGCTTCTCCGACCGCGCGATCTTGCGCGACGCCCTGCTGCTGACGCTCGCCAAGTCGCAGGACGAGAAGCTCGCACTCGGCGACTGTTTCGACCTCTTTTTCAGCCAGCCGGAACCGAGGCAGGACCAGCCCGAGGCCAGCAGCGAGGAAGCTTCGCAGGACCAGGATCAGTCACCCTCGTCCGACACCGCAAGCGAAACGGGTGATGGTCAGTCCCCTACGGAATTGGGCCCTCTGGCGCAAATGCTACTGTCGCAGGATCGCAATGCGATTGCGGCCGCGATCGCCAGTGCCTCCGGTGCCGCCTCCCTCTCCGACATCCGCTACTCCACCCAGCGCGGCATCTTCTCAAGCCGCATCCTCGACGCCATGGGCCTCCAGCGCCTGCGCGACGATCTGGACGGGTTGACGGCGACCAACCCGTCGCTGGCCGAGCGTCTCCGCGCCGCGCTCGACGCCCTGCGCGAAACGGTGCGTGACACGGTCTCCCAGGGGCTTGCTCTCTACGCCCGCGAGGAAGCCGAAAACCTCCGCAACGAGATCCTGCGTAACGCGCCGCTCGCGCGCATCGAGCGCCGCCAGGTCGCCGAGATGCGCGCCCTCATCCGCCAGATCGCGCGCCGGCTGCGCGAGCGCTACTCGAAGCCACGCAAGCGCCAGCGCCGCGGTCATCTCGACGTTCGCCGCACGCTCCGCCGCAACGCGGCCTGGGGCGGCGTGCCGTTCCTCACCGCATGGAAGCGCAAGCATCGCGACCGGCCCAGGATCGTGGCGCTCTGCGACGTCTCCGGCTCGGTCGCTCAGGTCTCCGACTTCTTCCTGCTGCTGATCCACTCGCTGCACGAGGTGGTCGATGACGTCCGCTCGTTTGCCTTCTCGTCGCATCTGATCGAGGTCAGCGAGATCCTGGAGAAGAACTCGCCGGAAGAAGCGATGGCCGAGATCATGTCCAAGGTCGGGTTCGGCTCCTCCGACTATGGCTCCTCGCTGGTCGATTTCGAGAACGAGTTCATGAGCGCGCTGACGCCGCAGACCACGGTGATCGTGCTCGGTGATGCCCGCAGCAACAATCTAGACCCCCGCGCCGACATCCTGCGTCGGATTTCCGAACGCTCGAAGCGACTGGTCTGGCTCAATCCCGAAGGACGGCTCGCCTGGGGCTTTGGCGATTCCGAGATGCCGCGCTACGCGACCTTTTGCAGCGTCGTGCGCCAATGCGCCACCGCGCAGCAGCTCGAGCGCGCAATATCCGATATCGTGGCCACCTATCAGTGATCGGCGATCAGGCCCGCCCTTGAGGTCAGGCGGCCTGGGGCTCGGTGAGATTACACTCCCGAAAGTGATACGCAATCTCGTCGAGCGCGCGCTGCTCCCATTCCTGGGCTTGCGTGAGCCAGAAAACCCGCCGCTCCACATCGAGCGCGGCACGCTCGCGACACAGGAACTCCTGACTGCGAATTTCCACCAGCCTGTTCATGCACTCCACTCCCGCCTGTGAAGCCGTTCCCGCGAACCAGCCTAACAGAATCCCGAATGCTGCGTCTCGTCGTTTATGAGCATATTGCGACGCGGAATGGGGCAGCAGCACTTCCCTGCAACGCAATAGCTCGCGCCGCAACATCAAACTGCGATCATCAATACGTGATCGAACTTCGCGACGATATCGCAATCGAACGATCTTAACTCTCGTGGCGCAATGAAGTGCGGCAATTTGTGAAGAGGTGTTCTAAACAGCTCACCGAATTCCCGACTCATTGTCGTCGCACGGTGTTCATGCAGCGTCGCTAACAGAGGCGCGCGAACGGTACTATCGCTTGAGGCAACATGAGCAACGACGTCGACTTCGATCTTTCGCCGGAGCAATGGGAAGCGCTACGCACACTTCGCAATCCGGCATCGAACGGCCGCCTCTCGAAGGCCTATCTCGTCGAGAGCCTCGTCAAGCTCGGCCTTGTCGTCGTCAATGACGGCTTGCCGGAGATGACACCGACCGGACGCAAAGTGCTCGTGCGCGGCTCATGCCGGTTGCTCGATCTCGTGGCGTGACGAACCCGCCCCCTGTGCAGCGCAACGGCATGATCGCCTGAAAAATCATCTTTAGCTCTCCGCCGAAATCGGATTTGCTTTCGTCAATAATCCCGCGCGCGCAAGGATGTGGCGCGCCAACGACGAGGGAGCTGGTCATGAACGGGCTTGGTGGACTGAACAAATCGCCTGAAGGCGTCGTCATCGGGCTCGTGCAGTTGCAACTGCCGACCGTCGTGACCCGGGCCGATTTGGCAAGGCAGACCGAGCGTATCGTCTGGATGGTCGGCAAGGCGCGTCGCAATCTCTCCACCATGGATCTGGTGGTATTCCCCGAATATTCGTTGCACGGCCTCTCGATGGACACCAATCCCGAGATCATGTGCCGGCTCGACGGGCCCGAGGTGGCGGCCTTCAAGAAGGCCTGCGTCGACAACCGGATCTGGGGCTGCTTCTCCATCATGGAGTTCAACCCGCACGGCAATCCCTACAATTCCGGCCTGATCATCGACGACCACGGCGAGATCAGGCTCTACTATCGAAAGCTTCATCCCTGGATTCCGGTCGAGCCGTGGGAGCCGGGCGACATCGGCATTCCCGTCATCGAGGGCCCGCGGGGCGCGAAGATCGCGCTGATCATCTGCCATGACGGCATGTTCCCGGAGATGGCGCGGGAATGCGCCTACAAGGGCGCCGAGATCATGATCCGCACCGCCGGCTACACCGCGCCGATCCGCGACGCCTGGCGCTTCACCAATCAAGCCAACTCTTTCCAAAACCTGATGGTCACCGCCAACGTCTGCATGTGCGGCTCGGACGGCTCGTTCGATTCCATGGGCGAAGGGATGATCGTCAATTTCGATGGGACCGTGCTGGCGCACGGCACCACCGGCCGCGCCGACGAGATCATCACCGCCGAGGTGCGGCCCGATCTCGTGCGCGAAGCCCGCATCAATTGGGGCGTCGAGAACAATATCTACCAGATCTGGCATCGCGGCTATGTCGCGGTGAAGGGCGGTGCAATGGACTGCCCCTATACTTTCATGCAGGACATGGTCGCGGGCACCTATCGCCTGCCATGGGAAGACCAGATCAAGGTCACCGATGGCACCTCCTGCGGCTTCCCGGCCCCGACGCGGATGTTCGGCAACACGGCGAAGGCCGCGGAATAGCTCTTCTCTGGCCGGGACAAGCCTCGTCCGCTGTCAGTCATTCCATTGAAGGAGCGGCGCTCCATACGCCCTCCTCCAGACCGACAGAAAGCGCGGAAACCAGGAGTGCGCCACGGCGCCCTTGTAGGCCCAGGTGCGGTATTTCAGGCCCTGTTCCGAGATCAGCTCCTGATATCCGCCGTGCACCTCGGTCGCCGTGCGAATGTCCCTCAATATGCCCTGGGCGCAGGCGCGATAAGTGTCGGTCCCGGAGAATTCATCGTAGTCCAGCATGCGGTCCGCGAACTCGACGTTGAACGTCGGCCAGGACGAACGCCCCTGATAGGCGGGCGCGGCAATCTTGTGGATCATCTTGGTCCGTGGATTATCCGCCGACACCAGGAAGTGGAACGTGCTGGGGATGCGAAACCGGGGTTCGGCGATGACCAGATTCGCGGTCGCCGCAAACAGGGCCCGCTCGCTGCCATCGTTCATATCCCAGAATCCGCGATGCACGCTGACGAAATCCAGCGCGACCAAAGAGGCTGGCGTGCCGGCCGGACCATCCAGGGAATGCCTGATGTAGCCGTCCTTGCCGAACAGGCCCAGAAGGTCTTTCTTGTACTGCGCAAGGTCGCGCCCGAGCAGCCGCTTCAGCTCGTTCTCGTCGACTATTCCGAGCTGCACGCCCCACACGAAGGTCGTGTAGACGCAGGCATTGGTGACGAAACGCCTGCGCTCTGCACGCGTATCCGTTGCCGCAGAGCGCGGAGCGCGGGCATCGCACAGCAAATATCTGGTGCCGCTCTCCGCGAATGGCTCGAGCTCGCTCGCGAGCCGGAGAATCGCCCGCTTCAGATCATTGCCGTATTCGGCCAGCAGCAGGCGGCCGGCATGCGCACATTGCGACATCGCCAGATAGGACGACGTCCTCTCCTCGGCGAAGATCATCTGCTGGAGACCGGCGAGAATGCCGAGCAGCGTATCCGAGGGGCGCGAGAAATAGTTTACGCCGAGATACCGTCCGCGTCCTGCCGGGACGATGGTCGTGGTGACGACGTTGGCGCGAACCGCCTCCAGCAGCAGCCGCACGCTTTTCTCGAGCAGGCGTACGCGCCGCACCGCGTCCTGCGAGTCCATGATGGTCTCGGGATCAAGAACGTCGGGATAGAACCAGGCGAAGTCGCGCGGGTAATAGGCCGAGGCGTGCGGCGCGCCGGTGACGAGGAACGCCTCGGACACCGAGAAAGCGCTGTCCATTGAATACCGGTAGAGGTCCTCGATGGCCGACAACGAATGCTGCGACTTTCTCAGAAACCGGTCGCCGAGGAAATTCACCGCCTGAAGCGCGTTGGCGACGAAAGTCGCAGTCACGCCCTGATAGAACCGGTTTCCGCGATCTGATGGAAAAGAGATTTCGCTGTTCATATGCGTCGGTCGGTTGAGGTCTCGTGATCCCGATGATGGCAGTCACCATTCCAACGGTGCCTGATTCGTATCTCTATCCGGTGACTTGCGGACTCAGATGACATTCCCGTGGCCTGAAATTCTCGACCACCCGCAACAACACCCGCGCGCCCGCGTCGACATCGGCGAGCTCGACATGCTCGGCGGGATGATGGCTGATACCGCCGCGGCAGCGGACGAAGATCATGCCGACGTCGGCAACGTCGATCATCGCCATGCCGTCGTGCCCTGCTCCGCTCGGCAGCTCGAAAACGGAAAACCCTTGCGCATCGATCGCCTGCGCGATCTGCTCTTTCAGCCAGGGCGCGCAAGGCGCGGTGCGATTTTCGTGGGTGACGTCGATCTGAAGCACCAGCTGCCTGCGCCCGGCGATCGCCTCGATCCGGCGAACGATTTCGCCGACCGCGCGCTTGCGATGCATGTCGGTCGGCGCACGCACGTCGATGGTGAAGGACACCTCGCCCGGAATGACATTGGTCGCACCCGGCGTGGCGTGGATGTATCCGACTGTGCCGACCAGCCCGTTGGCATCGGTCCGGCAGAATTCTTCGATCGCGCCGATGCATTCGGCAGCCCCGGTGAGCGCGTCGCGGCGAAGCGCCATCGGCACCGTGCCGGCGTGCCCGGCCATGCCGGTCAGCCGCGCGGCAAGCCGTGTCGCACCAGCGATCGCGCTGACCACACCGACGGGCAGGTCCTGAGCTTCCAGCACCGGCCCCTGCTCGATGTGCAGTTCGAGATAGGCAAGCAGCTCGCGCCGCGCCCGCGCCGCCGCGCCGACATGATCGGGGTCGAGGCCGAACGTGATGAGCGCATCGCGCATCGACACGCCCTCGCGGTCGCGCGTGTTCAGAACTCCCTCGTCGAACGTGCCGGCCACCGCACGGCTGCCGAGGAGCGTCGAAGCGAAACGGACCCCCTCTTCATCAGCAAAGCCGACGACCTCGATCGCGAACGGCAAGCGCTTGCCGTGGCGGTTGAGGTCTGCGACGCAGGCGATGGCCGTGATCACGCCGAGCGGCCCGTCCCATTTGCCGGCATCGCGCACGGTGTCGTAATGCGAGCCGAGCATCAGACAGGGCGCACCCGCCTGCTCGCCCTCATAGCGGCCGCAGACGTTGCCGATCGCATCGAGATGCGCATTCATGCCGGCCTCGCGCATCCAGCCCAGGATCAGCTCCGCTGCTTCGCGCAGCTCTTTGCTGAGATAGACCCGGGTAAGCTTGCCGGCCTCTTCCGAAATCGCAGCGAGCGCGTTGATGCGGCCCAAAATCTGTTCGCCGAGCGAGCTCGTCTGAACGGCGTTACCAGCAGTCATCCCGGCGGGCCTTCCATCTCGCGGGGCCGCCAGCGGTGGCGGCTCCGATGACAATCGGTACGAGGCAGGGGTCAGCAAAAATCATGCATCCGGCGGCGCCCCGATCCACGCGTGGTTAGCATGAATGCGAGCAGCCGACCGCAGTCCCTCTTCCATCAGGCACACGCGAACTGGTTAAGGCTGCTTAACTCCATTGCATACAACAGAGAAATACTGCCTAAAAATTAATCTGGCGACTTCCTGACCAGGATTCGAGCATTCTATAAAATTAAACACTATCAATCCCTTACGTCGGAATGACCGTTCAGCGGCCTGTGGCACGAAGCTTGCGACACTTCATCCCGAGCGCCGCTAGACCGGCGGTCGCCGCGAGATCAAGGCGGGACATCCGCCAATGGGAGCAAGCAATGGATTTTGGCAGGATTTCACGACGTCATGTGTTGCAAGGCGGTGCGGCCCTGACCCTCGGCGCCGCGGCCGGGCTCCGCCCGGCCCTCGCGGCCGAGACGACCATCGGCTTCATCTATGTCGGCTCGCGCGACGACTATGGCTACAACCAGGCCCATGCGCAGGGCGCAGCGGCGCTGAAGAAGATTCCCGGCCTCAAGGTCGTCGAGGAAGAGAAAGTGCCGGAGACCGACGCGGTCGAGAAGACGATCGAGTCGATGATCAATCTCGACGGCGCCAGCCTGCTCTTCCCGACCTCGTTCGGCTACTACAATCCGCACGTAGTCAAGATGGCCAATAAGTACCCGAAGCTGCGTTTCGAGCACTGCGGCGGGCTGTGGAGCGACAAGGACCCGAAGAACGCCGGCAGCTATTTCGGCTACATCGACGAAGCTCAATACATCTCGGGCATCGTCGCCGGCTACACCTCCAAGAGCGGCAAGCTCGGCTTCGTTGCGGCCAAGCCGATCCCGCAGGTGCTGCGCAACATCAACGCCTTCACCCTCGGCGCCAGGCTTGCCAATCCCAAGGCGACGACACAGGTCATCTTCACCGGCGATTGGTCGATGCCGGTCAAGGAGGCCGAGGCCACCAACAGCCTGATCGATCAGGGCGTGGACGTGCTCACCTGCCATGTCGACGGCCCGAAGACCATGGTCGAGAATGCCGCACGCCGCGGCGCCTTCGTCTGCGGCTACCACACCAACCAGTCACCGCTCGCGCCGAAGGCGTATCTCACCGGTGCGGAGTGGAATTGGGAAGCGCTCTATCCGAAGTTTGCGAAGATGATCGCGGGCGGCGAGAGCATCCCGAATTTCTATCGCGGCGGCCTCAAGGAAGAGATCGTCAAGACCTCGCCTTACGGCGAAGCGGTTTCCGCCGAAGCACGCAAGCATGCCGATGAGGTGAAGGCCAAATTCCTCTCAGCCGAAGACTACGCCATCTTCAAGGGAGGGCTGGTCGACAACAAGGGCAAGACGGTGATCGCCGCCGGCACCGACCGGGGCCAGAAGGATCCCGAGTTGGAGAAGATGGATTACCTCGTCGAAGGCGTGCTCGGAGCGACTTCGTGACGACGGAAGCTGTGGATTCCACCAATGCGGCCGGGACCATTGCCCCGGCCGCCGATCCCGGCTTTCTCCAGCGCCACGGCGCGACAATCGAGTACATCCTCATTCCGGGCGCGGCGCTCGTGGGCGCGCTCGTGACCTTCGGCATCTTCGTCGCGATGTCCGGAAAGAATCCGCTCGATCTCTACTTCTACATGTATTACGGCGCATTCGGCACCTGGTTCTCCTGGCAGAACACGCTCACGCGCGCTGCCCCCTTGATCCTGACGGCGCTCTGCACCGCATTGCCCGCGCAGCTCGGCATGGTCATCATCGGCGGCGAGGGCGCGCTGCTGATCGGCGCGCTGTCGGCGACCAGTGCGGCGCTTGCGCTTCAGGGCATGCCCCCGCTCATCGTCCAGGTCGCCATGGTCTGCGCCGGCATGATCGGCGGCGGCCTGTGGATCATGCTGTCGGGCGGCCTGCGGCAGTATCGCGGCGTCAACGAGACGATCTCGAGCCTGCTGCTCGTCTACATTGCCCTCGCGCTCCTCAACCATCTCGTCGAAGGTGTGATGCGCGATCCCGCCAGCCTCAACAAACCGTCGACGCGCGAGATCGGCGCCGCCAACATGATCGGCACGATTCCCGGCACCGACGTGCATTGGGGCCTGGTCTTCGGGCTGATCGCCGCCATCGCCGCCTACATCCTGATCTATCACACCGTGTTCGGCTTCGCCGCGCGGGTTGCAGGCGGCAACATCCGCGCCGCGAAGATCGTCGGCCTCGGCGTCAACAAGCTGATCCTGACCATTTGCTTCCTGGCCGGCGGCGCCGCCGGCCTTGCCGGCATGATCGAGGTTGCCGCCGTGCAGGGTCGCACCAATGCCAATCTCGCGGCGGGCTACGGCTTCACCGGCATCCTCGTCGCCTTCCTCGCGCGGCACAATCCGCTCGCGATCATTCCGGTCGCGATCCTGCTCGGGGGCATCAGTGCCAGCGGCGGCCTGCTGCAACGCCGCCTGGGGTTGCCCGATGCATCCGTGCTGGTGCTTCAGGGCATCATCTTCGTCTTCGTGCTGGCCAGTGATGCTCTCTACGGCCGTATCGGTTTCCTAAAAGGCAAGTCCTGATGGCAGACGGATCGATCGGACTCTGGACCGTCCCACTCGCCGTGCTCGGCGGCGCCATTCGCGTCTCGACGCCGTTCCTGTTCGTGAGCCTGGGGGAATGCATCACCGAGCGCTCAGGCCGCATCAATCTCGGCCTCGAAGGCACGCTGGTGATGGGCGCAATGAGCGCCTACGGCATCTCCTACCTCTCGGGCTCACCGTGGCTTGGCGTGCTCGCCGCCGGCATCACCGGCGCGCTCCTGGGCGCGCTGCACGCCGGCATCTGCTCGCTGCCACGCGTCAACGACATCGCGGTCGGCATCGCCTTGATGCTGCTCGGCACCGGCCTTGCCTTCTATATCGGCAAGCCACTGATCGAACCCACCGCGCCGCGCCTGCCCGCGATCGATTTCGGCTGGTGGAGTGACGTTCCGCAAGTGCGCGCCGCACTGCGCATCAACGTCCTGTTCCTGATCGGCGTTGCGCTCGCGCCAATTCTCTACTTTGCCTTCCGCACCACGCGCTGGGGCCTCTTGATCCGCACGGCCGGCGAAAGTTCGGACGCCGCGCGCGCGATGGGCCACTCGGTGCTGCTGATCCGGCTGCGCGCGACCATGGTCGGCGGCTTCCTCGCCGGCATCGGCGGCTCGTTCCTGTCGCTGTTCTACCCTGGGAGTTGGAACGAGGGCCTCTCCTCCGGACAGGGCATCACCGCGGTCGCCCTCGTGATCTTCGCGCGCTGGGATCCCCTGCTGTGCCTGTGGGCCTCGCTCGCTTTTGGCGGCGCCGCGGCGCTGGGACCGGCACTGCAATCGGTCGGGATCACCTCCGGCTATCACCTCTTCAACGCCGCGCCCTACATCCTGACGCTGGCGATCATGATCATCACTTGCTCGCCCAAACGCACGCTGACCGGAGCCCCGGCCGAATTGTCGATCACACGCTAGAGAGCAAAATCATGCCTGAGCGCCACATCAAGTCCGAGCCCTATGCATGGCCCTACAACGGCGATCTTCGTCCCGAGAACACCGCGCTCATCATCATCGACATGCAGACTGATTTCTGCGGCGTCGGCGGCTACGTCGACAAGATGGGCTACGATCTCTCGCTGACGCGGGCACCGATCGAGCCGATCAGGAAGCTGCTCGCAGTGATGCGCAAGCAGGGCTTCCACATCATCCATACCCGCGAAGGCCATCGGCCCGACCTCTCCGATCTTCCCGCCAACAAGCGCTGGCGCTCGCGCCAGATCGGCGCCGGCATCGGCGATCCCGGGCCCTGCGGCCGCATCCTGGTGCGCGGCGAGCCCGGCTGGGACATCATCCCGGAACTGGCGCCGCTGCCGGGCGAGCCTGTTATCGACAAGCCCGGCAAGGGCTCGTTCTGCGCCACAGACCTGGAGCTGATCCTGCGCGTGCGCGGCATCGAGAATATCCTGTTGACCGGCATCACGACCGACGTCTGCGTCCACACCACGATGCGCGAGGCCAATGACCGCGGTTTCGAATGCGTGCTGCTGCACGATTGCTGCGGCGCGACCGACAAGAGCAATCACGATCACGCGCTGAAGATGATCAAGATGCAGGGTGGTGTGTTCGGCGCGGTCTCGACCTCCGACGCCGTCATCGGAGCGATCTCGTGATCATCGGCGAAACACCGCCGCCATCAGGCGCCTTCGGCGTCGACGCCATCGCCATGACGATGCGCTTCGGCGATTTCCTCGCGCTCGACAATGTCGAGCTGAAAGTGCGGCCGGGCTCGTTCCACGCGCTGCTCGGCGAGAACGGCGCCGGCAAGTCCACTCTCGTCAAATGCATCATGGGATACTACCACGCGACCGAGGGCGACATCCTCGTCGGCGGCCGCGAGCAGGCGATTGCCAATCCGAAGGACGCTCACGCGCTCGGTCTCGGCATGGTCTACCAGCATTTCACGCTGGTGCCGGCCATGACGGTCGCCGAAAACCTCGTGCTGGCGCGCGACGATGTTCCGGCGGTGGTGAATTGGCCGAGGGAGATGAAAGCGCTTGAGGCGTTCCTGGCACGGATGCCCTTCAAGGTGCCACTTGGCGCGAAGGTCTCCGACATCTCCGCCGGCGAACGCCAGAAATGCGAGATCCTCAAGCAGCTCTACCTGAAGCGACGCTTCCTGATCCTGGACGAGCCGACCTCGGTGCTGACGCCGGCAGAAGCCGACGAGGTGCTCGGCATGCTCCGCGACATGGTCGTCAGGGGCGAGCTGACCATCCTGATGATCACGCACAAGTTTCGCGAGGTGATGGCCTTCGCCGACGACGTCACCATCCTGCGCCGGGGCAAGCTCGCCGGCCGCGGCAAGGTCGCCGAGCTCACGCCGGACGCGATGGCACGCACCATGATCGGCGCCGAGGAACTGACCGTGCAGCCGCCGCGCACCGGCGAGACCGGCAAAGCCAGGCTCGAGCTGCAAAAGCTGCGCGCGCTCGACGATGCCGGTGCCATAGCCGTCCATGACGTCTCGCTCACCGTGCGCGCCGGCGAGATCGTCGGCATCGCCGGTGTCTCCGGCAACGGCCAGCGCCAGCTGGTCGAGGTGCTCGCGGGCCAGCGCGAGGCCGAAAGCGGCGATATCCATGTTGCGGGGGATCGCTATCGCGCCAGCCGCGAGGAGATGCGGCGCCACAAGATGTCGCTACTGCCCGAGGAGCCGTTGAAGAACGCCTGCGTCGGCGGCATGAGCGTCGCCGACAACATCGCCTTCCGCGAATTCGACCGCGCGCCCTTCGCCCGTGGTGGCTGGTGGCTCAACCGCGGCGCCTTCCGCGACGACGCCAGGGCGAAGATCGCGCAGTACAAGATCAAGACCCGCACGCCGGATACGCCGATCTCCGCCCTGTCGGGCGGCAACGTGCAACGCGCGGTACTCGCCCGCGAGCTTGCCGGCGACGTCGAGGTGCTGATCGCGGCCAACCCCTGCTTCGGCCTCGACTTCGCGGCGGTGGCGCAGATCCACGCCGAGATCATGGCCGCGCGCAACCGCGGCGCGGCGGTGCTGCTGGTCAGCGAGGATCTCGACGAATTGCTGGAACTGTCCGACCGGCTGGTGGTGATGTTCCACGGCGAATTCGTGTATGAAGCACGAACCAGCGCGGCCGACCTCACCGTGGTCGGCCGGCACATGGCGGGACACTGATCAGGGAGCAACGATGAGCGGGGCATCCGAGCGCGACGAACACTTCTTGCGCTTGTCCTTCGCGGTCGCCCGCCGCTCCCTCGCCCTCGGCAATCACCCGTTCGGTTGCATCGTCGTCGACGCTGACGACAGGGTGTTGATCGAGGCCGAGAACGGCTACATGCCGGATCACGACGGCACAGCGCATGCCGAGCGCCTGGCCGCCACTCAGGCCTGCCGCTCGCTTGGCCGCGAGCTGTTGGCGAAGGCAACGCTCTACTCGTCCGCCGAACCCTGCGCGATGTGCGCCGGCGCAATCTACTGGGCCGGCATAGGTCGCGTCGTCTACGGCCTCAGCGAGCACCGCCTGCGCGGCGTCACCGGCAACCATCCGGAGAACCCGACCCTCGACCTGCCCTGCCGCGAGGTCTTTGCCAGCGGACAGCGGCTGACGGAGGTCGTGGGGCCATTGCTCGAGGACGAGGCCGAAGCGCTGCACGCGGGCGTGTGGTCGAAGTAGATTGTCCGGCGACCGCTACCAGATGGGGCAAACGCGCCTGCTTGCCCTGCCCGCCATCAGCAGCCGTGGAAGCACAACGGTTCCGATTGACTCAAACCGTCACAAATTTGCAACACGCGCCGTTCGCGGGTGCGGTTGCTGCCGCTGCTCCTGATTTGCGGCGATCATTGTGCAAACCCGAAGCGACGACTCATCGGCACCACCGCACTGCCGCCGCGTTCGAGCAACGGACGACGCTTCTTCCTACCTTACGCGCGTGTCAAACTAGCCCACAATTGAGGCATCAGCGAATGTCAGATCAGACCCCTTCCGGCCTGCATTCCGGCGAGCCCCCTCTGCTTCAGACGATCGGGCTCACCAAGCGCTATGGTGATTTCCTCGCCAATGATTCCATCGATATCGAGATCCGGCCGAAGGAAATCCACGCCTTGCTCGGCGAGAACGGTGCCGGCAAGTCGACGCTGGTCAAGGCGATCTACGGATTGATCCAACCCAGCGCCGGCGAGATTCGCTGGCGGGGCGAACGCATCGTGCCGTCCGGTCCCGCGGACGCGCGCAGCCGCGGTATCGGCATGGTGTTCCAGCACTTCTCGCTGTTCGATAATCTCACCGTCGCCGAGAACGTCGCGCTCGGCCTCGACGGTAAAGAGCCCTTCAAGGACATGTCGGCGCGGCTGGCGCAGCTTTCGAAGACCTATGGCTTGCCGCTCGATCCCCAACGCGAAGTCTGGCAATTGTCGGCCGGCGAGCGCCAGCGCATCGAGATCGTCCGCATGCTGATGCAGGACCCGAAATTCCTGATCCTGGACGAGCCCACTGCGGTGCTGACGCCTCAGGAAGCCGACCAGCTCTTCATCGTGCTCGAACGGCTGAAGGCCGAAGGCCGCGCCATCCTCTACATCAGCCACAAGCTGGAGGAGGTAAAGCGACTCTGCGACACCGCGACGATCCTGCGCGGCGGCAGGAAGGTCGAGACCTGCAATCCCCGACGCGAGACCGCAGCCTCGCTCGCGCGCATGATGGTCGGCGGTGAGGTCAAGCAAGTGAGGGCTGCATCCGGCCGCACGACCACTGCGCCGCGGATGGTCGTCAACGATCTCACGCTCGCGCCCGTCGAAGCGCATGGCGTACGGCTCGAGCATGTTTCGTTCGAACTCAAGGGCGGCGAGATCCTCGGCATCGCCGGCGTCTCCGGCAACGGCCAGGATGAACTGTTCGCCGCGCTGTCCGGCGAGCGCCTGTCCAAGGACCCCGGCACGATCGTGATCGAGGGCATCGCCGCAGGACACCTCTCGATCACGCAGCGGCGCAAGCTGGGCGCGGCCTTCGTGCCCGAGGAACGGCTCGGCCACGGCACCGCACCGCGCATGAAGCTGTCGGAAAACGCACTGCTCACCGGGCATGCCGCCAGCGGCATGGTCCATCACGGCTTCATCGACACCGCGGCCACGCTGAAGACGGTCGACCGTGCGACCGAGACATTTGACGTGCGCAAGGCCAGCCGTGATCCGGAAGCAGCATCCCTCTCCGGAGGCAATCTGCAGAAATTCATCGTGGGTCGCGAGATCCTGCGCAATCCTGCGGTGCTGGTGGTGAGCCAGCCGACCTGGGGCGTTGATGCCGGCGCCGCCGCCGTGATCCGCCAGGCGCTGCTCGACCTCGCAAGCGCGGGAGCAGCGGTGCTCGTCACCAGCCAGGACCTCGACGAGCTCGCGGAGATTGCCGACCGCATCGCCGTGATGTTCCACGGCCGGCTGTCGGCTCCACTCGCAACGAGCGAAGCAAGCCGGGAAAAGCTCGGCCTTCTCATGGGCGGCAGCAGCCTCGAGCCGACGGAGGTCACCCATGCAGCTGGTGCTTGAGAAGCGCGCCGAGCGCTCCAACACGATCGCGCTGGTCTCTCCGCTGATCGCGATCGGCCTCACGATCGCAACAATGGTCATCCTGTTCGCGATCCTCGGCAAGAATCCGCTGCTCGCCTTGCATGCCTATTTCATCGCGCCCTTGACCGACGGCTATTCGCTCCAGGAGATCGCGGTCAAGGCGACACCGCTGGTGATGATCGCGATCGGGCTCTCGCTCTGCTATCTCGCCAATGCCTGGAACATCGGCGCCGAAGGACAATTCCTGATCGGCGCGGTCGCCGGAAGCTGGATCGCGGTGAGGACTCAGGGCACCGATGCCGGGGCTTGGGTGCTGCCCGCGATGCTCGTCCTCGCAGCCGCTGCGGGCGCGCTCTATGCTCTGATCCCGGCTATCTGCAAGGTGAAGTTCGGCGCCAGCGAGATATTGACCAGCCTGATGCTGGTCTATGTCGCCGATCTCCTGCTCGACTATCTCGTGCGCGGCCCCTGGCGCGATCCGCACGGTTTCAATTTCCCCACCACCGCGGAGTTCGATCCGGTGGCGACGGTGCCGCTATTGATCGAAGGCGGTCGGCTGCATCTCGGCGCGATCATCTGCCTGCTCGTGGTCGCAGCGGCGGCGATCCTGCTCGGACGCACCCTCAAGGGCTTCGAGATCCGCGTGGTCGGCGCAGCGCCACGTGCCGCGCGGTTCGGCGGCTTCAAGGCTAACCAGCTCATCATCCTGACCTTCGCGGTATCAGGCGCGCTGGCAGGCCTTGCCGGCATTATCGAAGTCGCAGGTCCCGTCGGGCATCTCCAGCCCGGCATTTCACCCGGCTACGGCTTTACCGCAATCATCGTGGCTTTCCTGGGCCGGCTGAATCCACTTGGAATATTGGTTGCAGGTCTTTTCCTCGCACTCACCTTTATCGGCGGCGAGCAGGCGCAGATCGCGATGAAGATTCCGTTGGACGTCACCAAGGTGTTTCAGGGCATTCTGCTGTTCTATGTGCTCGCCTGCGATTCCCTCATCCTCTACCGCTTCAAGCTGGTGTTCTCGAACCGACAGGTGATTGGTGGAACTGGTTGAGGCCATCATCCTCGCGGTGCTCGCCGCCTCGACGCCGCTCTTGATTGCGGCGACGGGCGAGCTTGTGACCGAGCGATCCGGCGTGCTCAATCTCGGGGTCGAGGGCATGATGATCGTCGGCGCGGCCTGCGGCTTTGCCGGCGCATGGCTGACCGGATCCACCTTCATTGGCGCGCTGTTCGGCATCGCCGCGGGCACGTTGATGTCGCTGATCTTCGCGCTGATGACGCTCGCCCTCGCAGTCAACCAGGTGGCGACAGGTCTGGCGCTGACCATCCTCGGCATCGGGCTTTCCGGCCTGATCGGCGCCGGCTTCGTCGGCGAGCGCATCACGCCAGCGGTGCACCTCGCCATTCCCGGCCTCACCGACATCCCGCTGGTCGGCCGCGTGCTGTTCGGCGAGGACGGCTTCGTCTATTTCTCCCTTGCACTCGTCGTTGCCGTCTGGTGGTTCCTGTACCGCACGCGCGCGGGATTGATCCTGCGTGCCTGCGGCGACAATGCAGTCTCCGCGCATGCACTCGGCTATCCCGTGCTGCGCATCCGCACCTTCGCCGTGATGTTCGGCGGCGCCTGCGCCGGACTTGCCGGAGCCTATCTGCCGCTCGCCTATACTCCGTTCTTCATTCCCGGCATGACCGCGGGCCGCGGCTGGATCGCGCTGGCGCTGGTGGTGTTCTCGTCCTGGCGGCCGGGCCGGCTCGTCGTGGGCGCCTATCTGTTCGGCGCGGTGACGATCCTGCAATTGCACGCCCAAGGCTGGGGCGTCGGGATTCCCTCGCAGTTCATGTCCGCGCTGCCTTATCTCGCAACCGTCATCGTGCTGGTCCTGATCTCCCGCGCGCGCACCGGCGGCTCGACCGCGCCGGCCGCGCTCGGCACCGTGTTCGTGCCTGACCGCTGAGTTTCATTTCGGCCGCGTGCGCGATGGGGCGCGCACGTTGCGGATCGTGACTTTCCCCTGATGTTTGGAGATTGACGATGAGGAAATCGCTTCTAGCACTCGCTGCCGGACTCTTGCTTGCCGGGAGCATCGGTGCAGCCTCCGCCGCCGACAAGCTGAAGGTCGGTTTCGTCTATCTGGGTCCGATCGGCGACCTCGGCTGGACCTACCAGCACGATCTCGGGCGCCAGGCGCTGGTGAAGGAGTTGGGTGACAAGATCGAGACCACCTATCTCGAGAATGTGCCAGAAGGCCCCGACGCCGAGCGCTCCATAGAGCAGCTCGTCCGTGCCGGCAACAAGCTGATCTTCACGACATCGTTCGGCTACATGGACCCCACGCTGAAGGTCGCCAAGAAATATCCGAACGTGCATTTCGAGCACGCCACCGGCTACAAGCGCAACCCGAACATGTCGACCTATTCGGCGAAATGGTATCAGGGCCGCTACATTCAAGGCCTGATCGCGGCCAGGATGTCGAAGGCCGGCGTGCTCGGCTATATCGGCTCGTTCCCGATTCCGGAGGTCGTCTCCGGCATCAACGCCACGATCCTGGCGGCGCAAACCATCAACCCGAACATCAAGGTCAAGATCATCTGGGCCAACACCTGGTTCGACCCGGGCAAGGAGGCCGACGCCGCCAAGGCGCTGATCGATCAGGGCGCCGACGTGATCATGCAGCACACGGATTCGCCGGCGGCGATGCAGATCGCCAGCGAACGCGGCAAGCTGGCCTTCGGCCAGGATTCCGAGATGATCAAGTTCGGCCCCAAGACCCAGCTGACCTCGATCCTCGACACCTGGGGTCCCTACTACATCGAGCGCGTCAAGGCCGAGCTCGCCGGCACCTGGAAGTCAGAGGACACCTGGGGCGGCCTCGACAGCCACATGTTCGCGATGGCGCCCTATACCAACATGCCCGACGACGTGAAAAAGATGGCAGAGGATGCCCAGGCCGCGATCATCGCCGGCAAGCTGCATCCGTTCAAATGCCCGATCATTGGGCAGGACGGCAAGCCGGTCGAGTGCAAGGGCGGCGATCACCTCGGCGACGGCCAGATTCTCGGCATGAATTTCTACGTGAAGGGCATCGACGACAAGCTTCCGGGCAAGTAGCACGCTTCTTGCTTTGGCATGATCACCTGCTCCTCCCGGAGGAGGTTCGGAGGGGGTGGCCAGAAGCACCCGGCACTTGTGGTCGCCCCCTCTTTCATCCCGTCTGCATGATCCGCGCCGCCGCGCTGTGGCGACGGATGAGATCTGGCACGTCGAGGCCCGGGATCGCGCCATCGATCACGGTCCATTTTCCCGCCACCATCACCCGGTCGGCCCGGTGAGCTCCGCACAGCACCAGCGCGGCCAGCGGATCGCCATGCCCGGAGAAGCGCAGCTCGTCGAGCCCAAACAGTGCGAGATCGGCGGCCTTGCCGACCGCGATCTCGCCGAGTTCCGGCCGGCCGACGCAGGCCGCCGAACCCTTGGTGGCCCAGCGCAGCGCGTCCGTGTGGCCGACCTTCGTCACGCCGTAGCGCGCGCGTTGCAGCAGGAACGCAGCACGCACCTCCTGCATCAGATTTGAACCATCGTTCGATGCCGAGCCGTCGACGCCGAGCCCGATGCCGACACCGGCCTCTTCCATCTCGCAGACCGGACAACAGCCGGACGCCAGGATCTGGTTGCTGCAGGCGCAATGGCTGATGGTCGTCTTCGCCTTTCCTAGCCGCTTCATCTCGTCCGCATTGAAGAAGATTCCATGGGCCAGCCAGGTCCGCGCATTGAGCCAGCCACATTGCTCGAGATAGTCGAGCGGGCGGCAGCCATACATCTGCTCGCAGAATTTGTTCTCGTCCTCGGTCTCGGCGAGATGAGTGTGCAGGCGTACGTCGAGCTTGCCGGCGAGATCGGCGGTGGCGCGCATCAGCGACGTCGTCACCGAAAAGGGCGAGCATGGCGCGAGCGCGATCTGCACCATCGCATCCATGCCGCGCTGATGATGCTTGGCAACCACGCGCGCGCTGTCGGCGAGGATCGTGTCCTCGTCCTGCACGACGCTGTCGGGCGGCAAGCCGCCGTCGCGCTGCGACAGGTTCATCGAGCCGCGCGTCAGCAGCACGCGCACCCCGAGCCGCTTGGCCACCGCAACTTCGATGTCGACGGCGTCCTCGAGACCTGCCGGGAAGACGTAATGGTGATCGGTCGTCGTGGTGCAACCCGAGAGCAGCAGCTCGGACATCGCCACGGTGGCGCCGAGCTCCAGCGCTTCGGGCGTCAGCTTCGCCCACACCGGATAGAGTGCCTGAAGCCAGGGAAACAGCTCGCGGTCCATTGCCGCCGGCAGCGCCCGCGTCAGCGTCTGGTAGAAGTGATGATGGGTGTTGATGAGGCCCGGCAGAACGACGTGTTGGCCCGCATCGAACACAGCGACATCCGCCGTCGCAGGCGTCCCACCGGCCGGCACGAGTTCGACGATCCGGCCGTCCTTCACCACGATTCCACGCTCCGCACCGCCTGCGAGGATGGCGAGGGGGTCCCTGATCCAGATCGGCTTTATGTCGCTCATGATCCCACTTCCCTCACATTCGCGCGACGAGCATTCAATCCGGCCAAGTGGCGATGCCGTCATGCTACGACTTTTTTCTTGCGACTTGTTTCTTGCGACTTGGCTCCGGTCTTGCAAGACTCGTCCGTACGATTCACCGGGCGGAAGCTTTGGCACAGCCATGGATTTGAATACCATCACAGCCGTCGCCCATCCGCAAACACGCGCGCAACTCCCCGTCTGGACGGCAGGTGATGCCTGGCTTGCGGGCGGCACCTGGCTGTTCTCGGAGCCGCAGGTCCATCTGAGGCGGCTGATCGATCTCGCCGATCTGAAATGGCCGGCGCTGACGATCACCGACAGCCATCTCTCAATTGCCGCCACCTGCACCATCGCAGAGCTCGACGGTCTCGCCTGCCCGCCGGACTGGCTCGCAGCGCCGCTCATCGGCCAGTGCTGCCGGGCCTTCCTTGCGTCGTTCAAGATCTGGAAGACCGCGACCGTCGGCGGCAATCTCTGCATGTCGCTGCCGGCAGGGCCGATGATCTCGCTGACGTCAGCGCTGGGCGGCGTTTGCACCATCTGGAAGGCCGATGGCAGCGAGCAGGAGATTCCGGTGGTCGACCTCGTCACCGGCAACCAGCGCAACCGCCTGAGCCCGGGCGACCTGATCCGGCAGATCGATATCCCGATTGCCGCGTTGAGGCGCCGCTCGGCCTTTCGGCAGATCTCGCTGGCGCCAGTCGGCCGCTCGGCGGCGCTGCTGATCGGCAGCCTCGATCCGGATAGCACGCTGACGCTGACGGTGACGGCATCGACGGTGCGGCCGATCCAGCTGACCTTTCGCAAAGCCCCGGACGCCAGCGCGCTACGCGACGCGATCACGCGGCAGATCACCGATGACCTGTACCACACCGACATCCACGGCAAGCCGCTCTGGCGCAAGCACATGACGCTGCGGCTCGCCGAGGAGATCCGCGGCGAACTCGCTGCCGGAGCGCCGTCATGAGCTTCGAGATCAACGGCAAGCCATTTTCGCAAGCGCCGCGCGCCGGCCAGTGTCTGCGCACGTTCCTGCGGGAGCTCGGTCATTTCGGGGTGAAGAAGGGCTGCGACGCGGGCGACTGCGGCGCCTGCACAGTGTTGCTCGACGGCGAGCCCGTGCATAGCTGCCTGATCCCGGCGTTTCGAGCCGAAGGACGCGCCGTGACCACGATCGAAGGTCTCGGCGGGGACCATGGCGCCCATCCGATGCAGCAGGCGTTCCTCGCTGCGCAAGGCTTTCAATGCGGCTTCTGCACAGCCGGCATGATCCTGACCTGCGCCTCGCTGAACCAGGCGCAGCGCACCGATCTCGGCACGGCGTTGAAGGGCAATATCTGCCGCTGCACCGGTTATCGCTCCATCGAGGACGCGCTGCTCGGCAAGTCCAACGTCGATGAGAGCGTCGCGCGCGGGGCCGCCTTCGGCCGCAGCCTGCCGGCCCCCGCAGGTCCCGACATCGTGCGAGGCAAGGCGCGCTACACATTCGACACCGAGCTCGAGGGCCTCCTGCACATCAAGCTGCTGCGCTCGCCGCACGCCCACGCCAGGATCGTCGCGATCGACAGGTCGGACGCCCTTCGCGTTCCCGGCGTGCACGCCGTGCTGACGCATGAGGATGCGCCGACGGTCCTGATCTCGACCGCGCGACACGAGAAGGACTGGATGGACCCCGAGGACACCCGCATCCTCGATGACGTCGTCCGCTTCATCGGCCAGAAGGTCGCCGCCGTCGTCGCCGAGAGCGAAGCCGCCGCCGAGGAGGCGTGCCGGCAGCTCAAGGTCGATTACGAGATCCTGCCGGCACTGATCGATCCGGAGAAGGCGATGGTGCCGGGCGCGCCGGTCATCCATCCCGACCGCACCACGGCGAACCGCGTCGCTGATGCCCAGCGCAACCTCGTCGCGGAAACGCATGGCGAGTATGGCGACGTCGCGGCCGCACTCGCGACCTCTGTCGCCACCTTCGAGGGCACCTTCCACAGTCACCGTGTGCAGCATGCCGCTTTGGAGACCCATGGCGGCCTCGCCTGGGTCGATGACGCCGGCGTCCTCAATGTCCGCACGTCGACGCAGGTGCCGTTCCTGACCCGCCGCGCACTGTCGGATATCTTCCAGCTTCCCATGGACAAGGTCCGCGTGTTCTGCGAGCGCGTCGGCGGCGGCTTCGGAGGCAAGCAGGAGATGTTCGTCGAGGACGTCCTGGCGCTCGCCGCGCTCAAGACCGGGCGACCTGTGAAACTGGAGCTGACCCGCGAGGAGCAGTTCATTGCGACCTCGACGCGGCACCCGATGCGGGTCCACATCAAGGCCGGTGCCGATGCCGACGGCAAGCTGACCGCACTGCAGCTCGACGTGCTCTCGAACACCGGCGCCTACGGCAATCACGCCGGCCCCGTGATGTTCCACTCGCTGTCGGAGTCCATCGCCGTCTACAATTGCCCGAACAAGCGGGTTGACGGTTTCGCCGTCTACACCAACACGGTGCCATCGGGCGCGTTTCGCGGCTATGGCCTGCCGCAGACGCTGATCGCGATTGAGGCCGCCATCGACGAGCTGGCGAAGCAGCTCGGTATCAGCCCCTACGAGATGCGCCGGCGCAACATCGTCAGGCCCGGCGACTCCATGCTCTCGCCACCGCCGTCCGAATTTCACGACGTCGTCTATGGCTCCTACGGGCTCGACCAGTGCCTCGACCTCGTCGAGCGCGCCATGCGGACCGAGGGTCCACAGCCGGAGCTTTCGCCGGAATGGCTGATCGGCGACGGCGTCGCTCTCACCATGATCGATTCCGCGCCCCCGGCCGGCCATCTCGCCGACGCCATGATCGCGCTCAACGACGACGGCGGCTTCGACCTCACCGTCGGCACCGCCGAGTTCGGCAACGGCACAAGCACCGTGCACCGGCAGATCGCCGCGACGGTGCTCGCGACCACCGTGGACAGGATTCGCCTGCGTCAGTCCGACACCGCTCATGGGGGCCACGACACCGGCGCCTATGGCAGCGCCGGCATGTTCGTCGCGGGCAAGGCGACACATGCGGCGGCCGTGCAGCTTGCGACCGAGCTGAAGGCGGCGGCTGCGAGCGCCTGGCTCTGCGATGCCGCGAGCTGCGCGCTTGAAGGCGAAGCCGTCGTCAGCGGCGTGCGGCGCATGTCCTTCGTCGAGCTGGCAATGCTCGCGCGCGAACGCAGCGAGCCGCTCGCAGCGCACGGCGATTCCAGCGGCACGCCGCGTTCGGTCGGCTTCAATGTGCAGGGCTTCCGCGTCGCCGTGAACAAGGGCACCGGCGAGCTCAGGATACTCAAGAGCGTCCAGGCAGCGGACGCCGGCGTTGTCGCCAATCCCATGCAATGCCGCGGGCAGGTCGAGGGCGGTGTCGCGCAGGCACTCGGCGCGGCGCTCTACGAGGAGATGGCGATCGATACGGACGGCCGCGTCATCAACGCCAAGTTCCGCGACTATCACCTGCCCTCCTTCGCCGACGTGCCGCGCACCGAAGTGTTCTTCGCCGACACGAGCGACACGGTCGGGCCGCTTGGGGCGAAGTCGATGAGCGAGAGCCCCTACAACCCCGTCGCCGCCGCGATCGGCAACGCCATCGCCGATGCCACCGGCATCCGCTTCACCGCGCCGCCGTTCAAGCCGGATCGGCTGTTTCCGGCGCTGCTCGAGAAGTTCGGTAACTAGCTGCCGCGATAGGTCGAATAGCTCCACGGCGTGACCAATAGCGGCACGTGATAGTGTCCCTCCGGCTCGCTGAACGCGAAGCGCAGCGGGATCTCGTCGAGGAATGGCGGGTCGGATAACGGTACGTTGCGCTCCGCGTAATATTTGGCGACGCTGAAGCGGAGCTCGTAGCGGCCGATCGGCAGCGGGCGACCGCCAATCAGTGGCTGGTCGGTGCGGCCGTCGGCGTTGGTCACGGCGCGCGCAATGACGCGGCTCTCGCCGAGGCTCGCGAGCTCCACCAGCTCAACCGGGATGCCAGATCCGGGCTTGCCCGCGTGATTGTCGAGCACATGCGTCGACAGCCGGCCGTGCACCATCAGCCTGTCGTCGGCAACGACGAGCTGATCGAGCCGCAGCGCGGAGATGCGGCCGATCTCCTCGATCGCGCGTCTTATCTCCGTCTTGACGATGTTGAGCAGCCGCACCTCGAAATCACGCAGGATGGAATCCCTGGTGTGACGGCGCACGCAGACGATATAGGGGAAGCCGAATTTTTCACGATACGCGTTGTTGACGCGTTCGAATGCGGCGTATTCGGCGTCCGACAGCCGGTCGAGGCCGGCGCTGTTCTGCTCGTCGGTCGATTCCGCCGTGAGGCCGGCGGCGCGCTGCGTCTTGTTGGCGAGATCGGGATGCGCCCGGATCAGCGCAAGCTGCGCCTCCGGCTCGGCGCTCTGGATCGCCGCCATCAGAGTGGCGTGCAGCTGGTTGATGCCGGCGAACGGCCGCTTCGCGGCGAGCTGCTCGGCGATCCATGGCGAGTAGTCGACGACGTTGGCGAGGGCCGCGACGAACTCGGCCTTGCCTGCAGCGTTGAGATCGGCCAGCGAGATCTGCGGCATCTCTCACCCGATCTCGAAAGCGTCGGCCGCCAGATGCGCGTGCTTGTCGTGCCAATGCTGTGCGATCTGCAATCGCGTCGGCACCCAGACGCGTTCGTGCTTACCGATATAGTCCAAGAAGCGGATCAACCCCGCAGCGCGGCCGGGGCGGCCGGCGAGGCGGCAGTGGAGACCCACCGACATCATCTTCGGCGCGCTCTCGCCTTCGGCATAGAGCACGTCGAAGGCGTCCTTCAGATAGGTGAAGAACTGCTCGCCTTCGGCAAACCCCTGCGGGTTGATGAAGCGCATGTCGTTGGCGTCCAACGTATAGGGAATGATGAGCTGCTTGCGGCCTGCGCCCCTGACCCAATAAGGCAAATCGTCGGCATAGGAATCGCAGAGATAGAGGAAGCCGCCCTCCTCCATCAGGAGACGGTTGGTGTTGATCGAGGAGCGCCCGGTGTACCAGCCGAGCGGCCGCGATCCGGTCGCCTCGAGGTGGACGCGGATTGCCTCGGCGATCTCGGCGCGCTCCTGCGCCTCGGTCATGTCCTTGTGCTCGATCCACTTCAGGCTGTGGCTGGAGATATCCCAGCCCGCCTCCTTCATCGCCGCGACGATCTCGGGATTGCGCTTCAGCGCGGTGGCGACGCCGAACACGGTGGTTGGCCAGTTGCGCGCGGTGAACATGCGCCAGAGTCGCCAGAACCCGGCGCGCGAGCCGTATTCGAACATGGATTCGATATTGGCGTGGCGCTGGCCCGGCCAGGGCTGCGCGCCGAGCACGTCGGACAGGAAGGCTTCCGAGGCGCGATCGCCGTGCAGGATGTTGTTCTCGCCGCCCTCCTCGAAATTGACGACGAACTGCACCGCGACCCGCGCATTGCCGGGCCATTGCGGATGCGGCGGGTTGCGGCCGTAGCCGCGGAGATCGCGCGGGTAGCTTGTGTCAGCCACTCAGACTTCCTCGAAGCGGATCGGCAGGGCGCCCTTCCACAGCACGCTCTTGCCGAGGGTCGCAAGGTTCTCCAGCCCCGAGGTCAGCGTGATGAAATGGTTGCCGGCGAGCTGGCCCATCTTGCTCGCGAAATGCACGCCACCATAGGCGAGCAGGATCTCGGTCTCGCTGATGCCGCCGGGATAGAGGATGATCTGGCCGGGCGCGGGATAGCTGGTGTGGTTCTCGTAGCCGACGCCGAAATCGAGATCGCCGAGCGGCATCCACACCCCTTCGCCGCTCCAGCGCACATGGATGATGTGGCTTTCGAACGGCAGCGCCTTGCGGAACGCGGCGACGGTCTTGGGGGCCAGCTGCTCCTCGAAACGGGCGTCGAAGGTGAAATCGCCGGCGCGGATAACGAGTTTGCTCATCTCATCTCTCTGGATCGGGTCGCAGGGTCGGGGGCAACGGCGCCACAGGGAAGCTTCAGGCAAAGAGCACTCCCGACAGCTTCGCGCAAGGGGCGTGCTGCATCGCGGGCGAGGTCGAGATGCCCGGCCGTGGCCTTCGGCATCGTCTTGACTTGCGCTGCCGCCGGCGAGGCGATCAGCGGCAGGACCAGTGGATATCTCGACATCGCTGTCGCCTGGAGATCCAATTGGCCCATTGAACCGGATTGCGGCCCGCAAGTCCATCGGCGCCGCGCGCGCGATTTGCCGAATATTCAGCCCGCGGCCAGGCAACTTCTGGTGTCGTCATTGCGCACTCTCGTGTCCCGGACAAGCTGCAGCGCACCGCTGAAGGAGCGCTGCGCTGCGTCCGGGGCGCGAGAGCGGAGTGTGGCGCAATACTCTCCCCACAACGTCATTGCGAGGAGCCCTTGCGACGAGGCAATCCAGAATCCCACCGGGGTGAGCCTCTGGATTGCTTCGCTGCGCTCGCAATGACGGAGCGTGAGGTTGCAGCGTCGCTCTTTCGGCTTGCATTTCCAAACCCAGACACGGTTTCGCATTCTCGCGGCGCTTTTCGCCCGAGCTTTGCTTGATGTCTCCACGCTCTCATCCAAGAGGGCGCAGGGAAGGCCGGGTGCCAGCTTGCACCCGCGGTCTGCTGCGCGAATAATGCGCAAAGGAGACCGCACAGCAGCATACAGGTGAAGCCCATCACTCGGCCTTCCCTGCGCGATGGTCGGACGGCGTATGCCGTGCTCTCCCGGGAGCCGAATTCCCTCTGGCCTCCCTCACCCCGGCGAAAGTCGCCGGCACCGCGCCGGTTGACGCGACTGCCGCATCCGCCAGGGCTTGACCGTAGCAACGACGGCCAGGACCACACGGTTTTACCGTACGCACGGCCCGCCATTTCGCCGCAGTTTTTCCAACCCTGTCGACGGAGCCGGAAACTTACAGACGAGACGAACCTGACAGCGCCGCTCGTCAACGCGATGCCCGGGACTCACGGAGAGCAATCCGCCCTGCCCTTGGCTGTTCGCGCGCGACGCTACCGCGTCCACCGCAAGCCCGACTCTGCGATCACAACGACGATGGACCGCCCCTCAAGGGCGAGCCGGGATGGGCGACACATACGCCAAAACCGAATTTCGGTAAAGTGGAATATTTTCGGGCAATGGGATTGACAGGGCGCGACACGGGGAACTTGGCATGCAGGCAATGAAAAGGCGGCGCAACGCGCCGCCCTTTCGCAGACCCCTGTGGTTCGATCCGATCTATGACGGATCCATCCAGCGACGCCGGGACCGGCCGTTCGGTACGGCCGTAATCAGTAGCCGTAGTAGGGGCTGCCGTAGTACGCAGGGCCGCCACCGTAATAGCCCGGGCCGCCGTAGTAAGGACGCGGGCCATAGCCATAATAGTAGCGGTTCTCGTAGTAGTCGCGCCGCCGCTGCTCGGCGATTACCCCGCCGATGATGCCCGCCGCAGCGCCCATGAATGCAAGACCCGCCGCGTTCGGCCCGCGCCGATAGTAGTGACGACGACGGGCGGCGCTGAAATCGGTGACGGCGGCGGAGGCCTGCCCCGCCGCGGCAGCCTTTGCGGACACCGCCGGGCTCGAACCCGAGGATGCCGCGGCCGAGGGCGACACTGAGCTTGCGAGCAGCGCCAAGCCTGCGAACGCGGCCAAGACCGTGTTGCGTCCGGCCGTGGAAATCATCGGTCCATCACTCATCTAGATCTTCCTCTGTTCTCGCTCAAAACATATGTAAGCAAACAGTATCTAACGCGCAAACCGCTGAAATGGTTTCCCGATCGCGGCGTTCTGCCACGCTTCGAACGATTGTAAACCGAACAATCGAATGCAGCTTGAACCATCCAACCTGAGCGGTTAATGAACGGCCGCGCCGTTTTTTTCCGGTCGCCGTAAGCGTTTCACGTGAACCAACGCATCAACCGACGCCGTCGGGATGGATGCCATTTTCCAGGGTTCACCACGCTCGACACGTCCTTTTCCTCGAAAGAAATCAGATGATCGCGGTTCGCAAACTGCCGGCGCGCTATGCGCCGATCGTGATGCCCTTTGTGCTGTCCATCCTCATGACGGCAGTGGTGTCAGTCATTTCCACGCTGCGAAGCTTGGGGGCAACGCCGGAATTTCTGGCGACTTGGCCCGGTGCCTGGGCGTTGTCTTGGCTCGTCGCCTTTCCGACGCTGCTGATGGTGCTACCACTGGTCCGTCGCATCGTGGCCTGCCTCGTCGCAGCGCCGCCCGGCCGATAGAAGGCGCCTAAGACAGCGCTCCCAGCACGCCGCGCGTCGCCTTGTCGATCTCCTCGACATAGCGGCGGCGGACGAAGTTCTCGGTGAGGAAGCCGACCACCTTGCGGCTGTCGGTGGAATCCACCACCGCCAGCATCTCGGCCTCGGCCTCGTCGAACACCGCCATCGCCGACTTCACGTTCATTTCCGGAATCAGCACGATGTCGATCAGGCGCGCCAGTTCGATCACCTGGATGTCGTCGGCGATGGTGTCGAGATCGCTGGAGAACAAATCGGGCAGCAGGACGAGGCCGATATATTCGTCGGCATTGTTGACGATGACGATTCCCGGCCGCGAGCCCAGCGCGAATTCGCCGCGCGCGGCGGCGATCGTCGTGGTCGACGGCACCTTGCCGACGTCGGAGCGCATCAGGCGCTCGACGGTGAGGTTGCGCAGCCAGCCGACGTCGTTGGCGCTGCGGATGGTCTCGCCGCGCAGAT
Source organism: Bradyrhizobium sp. 1(2017) (assembly GCF_011602485.2). NCBI lineage: Bacteria > Pseudomonadati > Pseudomonadota > Alphaproteobacteria > Hyphomicrobiales > Nitrobacteraceae > Bradyrhizobium > Bradyrhizobium sp. 1(2017). The sequence continues at coordinate 5,774,082 of NZ_CP050022.2, forward strand.
GCAGGCGCCAGGTCGAAAAGGAGTGGCCGAACATGAAGCGGACGCAGATCGAGGTGACGATGCAGCCGGCCAGCACCACGGCGGTGACGTCGACGTTGCGGGTCATCTCCAGCACGAGAAACGACATGGTGAGAGGACCGCCGACGATGGCGACGCCGAGGGTCGCCATGCCGGTCAGCATTGCGACCAGCGGATCGATCGCGAAGTTCGGGCTGATCAGAAGCAGCACCGCCGCGAAGAACTTGCCGATCAGGCTGCCGACGAACAGAGAGGCAAAGAACAGGCCGCCGCGGAAGCCCGAGGCGAGCGAGATCAGGCAGGCGGTCACTTTCAAGGCAATGATCAGCGCAATCAGGCCGATCGTCATGTCGTGGAAGAGGTCCAGCACCATGGCGCCGTGGCCGGCCGCCAGCACCTGCGGCGTGATGATGGCGAAACTGCCGACGATGAGACCGCCGATCACCGGACGCAGCCAGACCGGCATCCAGACGAACAGGCGCTCGAACATCGCCGAGGAGCGCATCACCGCGATACCGACCCCGCTGGTGATGAGAGCAAGCCCGATCAGGGCCAGGTACTGCTCGACGCCGACCGCGCTGACCTTCGGTATCTCCAGCGAGTACGGCGCGCCGCCGAGCCATTGCGCGGTCAAGGCGCCGGCGAGCGAGGCCGCCAGGATCGGCGCGGCGCTGCCGACCGCATAAACGCCGACGATGAGTTCGCAGGCGTAGAAGGCGCCGGTGATCGGCGCGCCGAATGCCGCCGCGATCGCGGCGGCAGCACCACAGCCGACCATCAGGCGCAGATCGTTGCGGCGAAGATTGAAGAACTTGCCGAGCAGCGAGGCGATACCCGAGCCGATCTGGGTATAGCCGGCCTCGAGGCCCACCGAGGCGCCGCAGCCGTTGGAGATCAGGGTCTGGCTCGACACCACCACGCTGTCGCGCATCGAGAGATTGCCGCCGCGCAGCGCATTCGCCTCGATCGGGTCGACCGCATTCGAGATCTTCATGCGCCGCCGCGACCATTCCATGATGCCGAGCGAGAGCCCTCCGAGCGCAGGCGCGATCAGCGCCGCCCAGGGGCTGACGCGCTCGTGAGCCGACAGGTGAACATCGATGGGAATGCCGTAGATCACGACATGCGCGATCTGGGCGATGTGAGCCATCAACGTCACGACCGCGCCCGCGAGCGTGCCGATCACGAGCGCGAGCGGGATCAGGTAGAACTCGTTGCTGCGCAGCAGGGCGCGCAGCCGAACCATGGTGCGGTTCGTCCCCCTGCGATCGACGAGATGTCTGATCCGCACGAACACCTTCGATCCGCCCTACCCTTCCGACAGGCCGTAGCCGGCCATGCGCTGGCGGACCCGTTCGATCTCGGCGCTGGAGAGCAGCGGCGGTTGTCCGATCTGGAGGCAGCCGTGATATTGCCGCGCCAGCGTCTCGACCTCGACGGCGAGCCACATCGCCTTGTCCAGCGTCTTGCCGATCGCGATCATGCCGTGATGGTCGAGCAGGCAGGCAAGCCGGCCCTCCAGCGCCTGCACCGCATGCTCGGACAGCTCCACCGTGCCGAAGGTGGCATAGGGTGCGCAGCGGATGGTGTCGCCACCGGCGGCCGCGATCATGTAGTGCACGGGCGGGATTTCCATGCCCATGATCGCCAGGATGGTGCAATAGGTCGGATGGGCGTGGACGACGGCATTGACGTCGGGCCGGGACTTCAGGATGTCGCGATGGAAGCGCCACTCGCTGGACGGCTTCTGGCTCGGGGCATGGGAGCCGTCCATCGCCATCAACACGATCTGGTCGGGGGTCAAGGCCTCATAGGGCACGCTGGTCGGCGTGACCAGAAGCCCGTCCGCATGTCGGACGCTGATATTGCCCGAGGTGCCCTGGTTGATGCCGAGCGCGTTCATGCGGCGGCAGGCGTCGATGATGGCCTGTCTCTTGGCGAGCTCGTCCGCTGTCATCGACATCTCGGTTTCTTCTCGGCTTCTTCTCAGCTTCTTGGCGATGGACGTTTGTTAGAGGGGAAGTACGTCAAAGCCATGTGGCAGCGCAAGCGAAAGCGACCGGCTCGCGCACGGTCTTATCGAGGGATCCCCCGCCCCCGAAATAGACCGCAAAATCAACGAATTACCAGATTGTCGCACCCCTACGGCAGGCTCGCCCGGACGGCCGCGATGCCGTTGATGACGAACTGCACCGAATAGGCGGCAAGCAGCATGCCGAGCACGCGCGAGAGCACGGCATTTCCGGTGCGCCCGAGGGTGCGCGCGATCAGTCCCGCCGAGACAAAGCACAGCATGCAGAGCAGGCAGACCGAGAGCACCACCGCGATGATGATCGCCAGTCTTGCGCCATAGCCGGCATCGCCCGACAGCAGCAGCGTGGTCGCAATCGCGCCGGGGCCGGCCATCATCGGAATGGCGAGCGGAAACACGGCGACGTCGGAGGCGTGCTCCGATGTGGCCTTGTCGGCTTCCCGGGCCTCGCGATGCGGACGGTCGCCGAAGATCATCTGGTAGGAGACGCCGAACAGCAGCAGCCCCCCGGCGATCTGGAAGGCGGGGACGCCGATGCCGAGCTGGCGAAGCAGCCAGTTTCCGACCAGCGCGATCACGACCAGGATCGAGGCGGCGATCAGCGGCGCCCGCAATGCGATCGTCCGCTTGACCGTGTCGGGCATGCCTCCGGTGGCGGCCAGGAAGGCCGGCGCAAGGCCGACGGGATCGACCACCAGCAGCAGGGTCACGAAGGCCGAGAGGGCGAAGTCGATCATGTCTCGGTGGGCTCCCTGGACGCAGGAACGATGGCAGGCGGACTGACTTAGCCCGGCAGAGCCGTTTTGCAAATCATCGGAGACGATCAATGAGCGACAGTGGAATCGGAATGCTGCTCGGCCAGCTCTCGGCCAACCTGCTCTGGCTCTGGTTCATCGGCGCCTTCCTGCTCGGCGCGGTCCTCGCCTATGGCGTGATGAAGGCCGGGCGCCTGCGGCACGTCGAACGCGCGCAACTCGACCGCAACACCGAGGCGCGGCAACGGCAGGAGGATCCCTACAAGCGTCCGACGTGAGCGATCACCACGAGTGCCGGCGGCAGTTAGGAACTTTCGTTCTCGAAACGGTTTTCATGGCCTGAGGATTGAGGAAGGAGACGCCTTCCCGTGTCGCCTCAAGAGGAGGACGTATGGCTAAACGAGCGAAGAAACGCGCAACCAAGAAGACCGCGGCGCGACGCCCGCGTCAGGCGCCGAAGATGCTGAGCGACCTGTTCCTGGAAACGCTGAAGGACATCTATTTCGCCGAGAACAAGATCATCAAGACCCTGCCCAAGATGGCGAAGGCTGCAAACTCGAAGGAGCTTGCGGCGGCCTTCAACAAGCATCTGCGCGAGACCCAGGGCCAGGTCAAACGGCTCGATCAGATCTTCAAGATGCTGGGCAAGCCCGCGCGCGGCAAGCCCTGCGAGGCGATCAACGGCATCACCGACGAGGGTGCCGAGATCATGAAGGATTTCAAGGGAGCCCCCGCCCTCGACGCCGGTCTGCTCGCGGCGGCGCAGGCCGTCGAGCATTACGAAATCTCCCGCTACGGCACGCTGCGCACCTGGGCCGAGGAGCTCGGCATGCAGGATGCGGCAAGACTGCTCCAGGCGACGCTGGACGAGGAAGAAGCGACGGATCACACGCTGACCGAGCTCGCGACGTCCGTGATCAATCTCGAAGCGGAAGACGAGTATCGCGCCGCGGCCTGATGCCGCGCGTGGCCTGAATTGTTGCCGACGGCGCCGCGGAACATGGCCGCGGCGCCGATGCGTTGAGCGGGAAGGCCCCGTCGGAACGAGGCAGGCATGTCCTGGACACGCGCTTCCTGGACCCGCGCTGGATTTTCGGGGGAACAACCCCATATCCTCGTTTTCCAACCGCAGCGCCTTCCCCGAGACTTGCCATGCAATCTAAAAATCCCCTCGACTGGATGCTGTCCGAAGCCCTGGACCAGCTGACCCGCGCCGAACGGCTGCGCCAGCAGTTCGGCCGCCAGGAAGCCTGTTGGGAGCCGCCGATCGACGTGCTCGAGACCGAGCACGAGCTCCTGATCCTCGTCGCGCTCCCCGGCGTCAACCCGGACAATGTCGAGACGGTGATCCATGACGGCGCGCTCGTCATCTCCGGCCAGCGCACCCTGCCGCCGGAGCTTCGCAGCGCCCGCATCCACCGGCTCGAGCTGCCGCAGGGCCGCTTCGAGCGGCGCATCGCATTGCCCCTTGGCCGCTACGCCATCAGCCGCTTCGTGATGGACGGCTGCGTCGCGCTGCGCCTCGCCAAATCCTGAGGTCGATCATGGCCACCGCACAGATGAATACCCCGCAAAACAATTCCCAGAACGGCTCCGACGTGAAGATCCCCGACGACGCGCTGATCGTCATCCCCGTGCGCGAGATGGTGCTGTTCCCCGGCGCCATCGCGCCGATCGCGATCGGCCGGGCCAAGTCCATCGCCGCGGCGCAGCAGGCGCTGCGCGAGCAGCGGCCGGTCGGCATCGTCCTGCAGCGCAGCCCGGAGATCGAGGAGCCGGGGCCGGACGACCTCTACCGGGTCGCCACCATCGCCAATATCGTGCGCTACATCACCGCGCCTGATGGCACCCATCACATCGTTTGCCAGGGCGTGCAGCGCGCGCGCATCCTCGATTTCCTGCCGGGGACGCCGTTCCCGGCCGCGCGCATCCAGCAGATCCCCGAGCCGACCACGACCTCGCCCGAGATCGAGGCCCGCGCGCTGAACCTGCAGCGCCAGGCCATCGAGGCGATCGAGCTGTTGCCGCAGGCACCGCCCGAGCTGGTGGCAATGTTCCAGAACACCAGCGCGCCGGGCGCGCTGGCGGATCTGGCGACCTCGTTCATGGACATCAAGCCGCAGGACAAGCAGGAGGTGCTGGAGACCATCGACCTCGCCTTGCGCGTCGAGAAGGTGTCGAAGCACCTGGCAGAACGGCTGGAGGTGCTGCGCATCTCCAATGAGATCGGCCAGAAGACCAAGGCCTCTTTCGACGAGCGGCAGCGCGAGGCGATCCTGCGTGAGCAGATGGCGACGATTCAACGCCAGCTCGGCGAAGGCGACGGCAAGGCGGCCGAGGTCGCCGAGCTGACCGCTGCGATCGCCAAGGCCGACATGCCGCCGGAGGCGGACGCGCACGCCAGGAAGGAGCTGCGGCGCTACGAACGCATGCCGGAAGCCGCCGGCGAAGCCGGCATGGTCCGCACCTATCTGGACTGGCTGATCGAGCTGCCCTGGGCGCTGCCCGCGGAGAAGCCGATCGACATCAAGGAGGCGCGCGGCATCCTCGATGCCGATCATTTCGGCCTGGAGAAGATCAAGAGCCGGATCATCGAATATCTGGCGGTGCGCAAGCTGGCCCCGCAGGGCAAGGCGCCGATCCTGTGCTTCGTCGGCCCGCCCGGCGTCGGCAAGACCTCGCTCGGCCAATCCATCGCGCGCGCGATGGATCGCCCCTTCGTGCGCGTCAGCCTGGGCGGCGTGCATGACGAGGCCGAGATCCGCGGCCACCGGCGCACCTATATCGGCGCCCTGCCCGGCAACATCATCCAGGGCATCAAGAAGGCCGGCGCGCGGAACTGCGTGATGATGCTGGACGAGATCGACAAGATGGGCCGCGGCGTGCAGGGCGACCCTTCCGCTGCAATGCTGGAGGTGCTCGACCCCGAGCAGAACGGGACTTTCCGGGACAATTACCTGGGCGTGCCCTTCGACCTGTCGCGCGTGGTGTTCATTGCGACCGCCAACATGCTGGACCAGATTCCGGGCCCGCTGCTGGATCGCATGGAGCTGATCAGTCTCGCCGGCTACACCGAGGACGAGAAGCTGGAGATCGCGCGGCGCTATCTGGTGCGACGGCAGCTCGAGGCCAACGGCCTCGCGGCCGAGCAGGCCGAGATCGAGCCGGAGGCGCTGAAGCTGATCGTCAAGGGCTACACCCGCGAAGCCGGCGTCCGCAACCTCGAGCGTGAGATCGGCAAGGTGTTCCGCCATGCCGCGGTGCAGATCGCCGAAGGCACGGCCGCGAAGGTCGTGGTGCAGGCGAAGGACATCGCCACCGTGCTCGGCCAGCCGCGCTTCGAAGGCGAGATCGCGCAGCGCACCAGCATTCCTGGCGTGGCCACTGGCCTTGCCTGGACGCCTGTCGGCGGCGACATCCTGTTCATCGAGGCCTCGCGCGTGCCCGGCCGGGGCGGAATGATCCTGACCGGTCAGCTCGGCGAGGTCATGCGCGAAAGCGTGCAGGCGGCGCTGACGCTGGTGAAGGGCCGGGCCACGCAGCTCGGCATCGATCCCGCGGTGTTCGAGAAGAGCGACATCCACGTTCACGTCCCCGCGGGCGCCACCCCGAAGGACGGACCGAGCGCGGGCGTTGCGATGTTCACGGCGCTGACGTCACTGCTCACCAATCGCACGGTGCGCAGCGACACCGCGATGACCGGCGAGATCTCGCTGCGCGGGCTGGTGCTGCCGGTCGGCGGGATCAAGGAGAAGGTGGTGGCCGCGGCCGCTGCCGGCTTGAAGCGGGTGATGCTGCCGGCGCGCAACAAGCGGGACTACGACGACATCCCGCAGAGCGCGCGGGACAACCTCGAATTCATCTGGCTGGAGCGCGTCGACGAGGCCATCGCCGCCGCGCTCGAACCTGCCGAGGCCAACGTCGAGGCAGCGGAGTAATGCGATGAACAAACTGCTGGAAAGAACGAAGCGATCGCGGAAGACGCAGCGGCTGCGCCAGCTGCTCGATCGTGCCGTCGACCGGGTGCGCGATGCGCTGGCGGGACCCGAGCCGCGGCTTCAGCCGATCCCGGTCCGGGTGAAGCGCCGCAAGGGTTGAGCCCTCCGTCTCAGGCCCTCGCGGCTGCCCCAAACAAAAGGCCCCCTCCATGCGAGGGGGCCTTTGCGTTGTTAGCCCACGGCGTCCTTGGCCGCCTTGACCGGGCGGGCGCGGACGATCTTGCGGGCCGGCTTGGCCTTGAACATCATCTCTTCACCCGTGAACGGGTTGGTGCCCTTGCGCGCCTTGGTCGCGGGCTTCTTGATGACCACGAACTTGGCGAAGCCCGGCACCAGGAACAGGCCGTTCTTCTTGAGCTCCTTGTGACCGACGTCGGTCAGCGTCTCCATGACGTTCTTGACGTCGCGCTTGGAAAGCTCGGTGGCGGTCGCAATCTTTTCGATCAACTGCGATTTGGAAAGTTGGGTTGGCATCGTGTCTCCTCTGATTCGTTGCCGGTTGCATATTAGACCAACCGGCGAAGGCCTATAGCCTTCTGCACAGTTTTGTCGCGGTTTTACGGGCTTTTTTGGCCCTCTAAGGCAAAAAACCCTGCATTTTAGCTGCTTCCGGAGCGGAAGGAGCCTCAGGCAGCGGTTTTTGCCTTGTTTCAAAGGCCCGCAAGCCACCTTGCTAAAGCTGATTCGATGCTTTCGACAAGCGACGACCGGCCCCTTTGCCGGAGGCCGGTCGTGATTCACCCTGAAAAATAAGGGCTAGATCGCCGTGTTGCGGCGTCTCAGCTGCTCTCTCACCCTGTTCTTACGGGGCGCGCGAGGAGCTTCGCTCGCGCTAGATGCGCTCGATGATGACCGCCGGCGCCATGCCGCCGGCCGCGCACATGGTGACGAGACCGCGCTTGAGATCGCGCCGCTCGAGCTCGTCGAGCACGGTGCCGATCAGGATCGAGCCGGTGGCGCCGATGGGATGGCCGAGCGCGATCGAGCCGCCATTGACGTTGACCTTGGCGCGATCGAGGCTGAGGTCGCGGATATATTTTTCCGCAACCACCGCAAAGGCCTCGTTGATTTCGAAGAGATCGATGTCGTCGACGGTCAGCCCCGCCTTTGCCAGCACCTTGCGCGTGGCCGGCACCGGCGCGTTCAGCATCAGGGTCGGCGAGTCCCCCATATTCGCCATCGCCACCACGCGGGCGCGGGCTTTGAGGCCATGCGCCTTGGCGTAAGACGGCGACGCCAGCAGGATCGCGGCGGCACCGTCGACGACGCCGGAGGAGTTGCCGGCGTGGTGCACGAAGTCGATCTCGAGGTCCGGATATTTTTGCAGGATCAGGCCGCGATAGGTCGTGCCCTTGTCGTCAAGCGCATAGTCCGCGATCGCCGGGAATGCCGGCTTCAGGCTGCTCAGCCCCTCCATCGTGGTCTGCGGGCGCGGATATTCTTCATGGTCGAGCGCGAGGCTGCCGTCCTCGCGATGGACAGGAACGAGGCTCTTCTTGAAGTAACCGTTCGCCATCGCATGCGCGGCGCGCTTCTGGCTCTCCAGGCCGAGCGCGTCGACGTCCTGACGCGTGATGCCTTCCAGCGTCGCGATCGCGTCGGCACAAACGCCCTGATGCGACTGCGGATGCTTTGCCCGCAGACGCAGGTTTCCGCTGTCCATCATCATCGGACCGCCGCCGCGGCGTCCCTCCATCGACATCATCTCGCAGCCGCCGGCAATGACGAGATCTTCGGCCCCTGCCATGATCGAGCTTGCGGCCATGTTGACGCTGGTGATGCCCGAGCCGCAGAAGCGGTCGAGCGTCACGGCGCTGGCGCGCACGTCGTAACCGGCATCGAGTGCCGACATGCGCCCGAGATCGCCGCCTTGCGTCGCGACCTGCGCGCTGCAGCCCCAGACGATGTCGTCGACGTCGGCGGTGTTGATGCCGGTGCGGTCGGCGAGCGCGCGCAGCACGGTTGCACCGAGCTGCTGCGGATGAATGCCCGAGAGTGCCCCCTTGCCGGCCTTGCCGACGCCGCGCGGGGTCCGGCAGGCATCGATGATCAGCGCGTCAGCCATTGGCGTTGTCCTCTTGTTCGTGGTGTTGAGGAGCGTTTTGAATCAGGGGAAGGGCTGAGTCAACGTGCGGCATTTCACGCGCCGCACCGAATTTTCCGCTGCGCGTAAAATCAGGCCGCTTCATGCATCCGCCGTCGCTGGAGCTCAGCGGAACAAGGGGAAGAAGGGGAAGAAGGAGATGATCATACCCCCGCCGCGTTGTTTGCGATCACGTTGCGATAGAAACTGGCGCTGAGCTTCGGGGTGCGGACCTGGGTGTCGAAATTGACGTGATAGAGCCCGAAGCGCTTGTTCAGCCCGTACACCCACTCGAAATTGTCCATCAGGCTCCAGAGGAAATAGCCGCGCACCGGCACGCCTTCGGCGGTGGCGCGCTGGAGCTGGGCGAGATAGTTGCGCAGGTACATGATGCGGTCGGTGTCGTAGATCTTGCCGTCGGGCGTGACGACGTCGTCACCGGAGGCGCCGTTCTCGCTGATATAGATCGCATCCGTCTTCCAGATCTTGGCCGCAAGCTTCGGCACCCAGTAGATCGTCTCGGGGCCGACCCGCAGCCAGTCAGAGTTCATGTGCGGGAACGATTTCGGAATCGGCAGCGGCATGAAGCCCGCGCCCTGGTCCGAGGCCACCACGTAGTTCTGCGGCGCGTAGACGTTGAGCCCCAGGAAATCGACCGGCGAGGAGATGATCTTCAGCTCCGCGTCGGTGTATTTCGGCGCATTGGGCCCGGCGAATTTCAGGAAGGCGTCGGTGTACTGGCCCGTCATGATGACATTGAGATAGCCGGCGTTCATCTCGCGTAGCGCGATCTCCGCGGCGCGGACGTTCTCCGGCGTGTCGATCGCGGGCGCGCAGGCATCGATGTTCTCGGCCGGTCCTACCCTGGTGCCCTGGCGGCCACGGGCGCGCACCGCCTGCACCGCAATCCCGTGCGCGAGCGCGCTGTTGTGCCTGATCTGGTTGACCTCGGCTTGCGGCAGCGTCACGCCCGGCGCGTCGATGCCGATGCCGTAACCGAAATAGACGAAGCGGCCGCTCTCGTTCAGCGTGAACACGTTCTTGACGCGGTCGGTCATATGCTCCGCGATATAGGCCGCATAATCGCCAAAGATCTTGCAGGTCTCGGTCGAGCGCCAGCCGCCAAAACGGTCCTGCAGCGATTGCGGCAGGTCCCAGTGATAGAGTGTCAGCCACGGCTCGATGCCGTTCTTGAGAAGCTCGTCGACCAGGCGGTTGTAGAAGTCGAGCCCTTTCGGATTGGGCTTGCCGTCGCCATCCGGAAACACCCGCGGCCACGCCACCGAGAAGCGATAGGCCTTGCAGCCGAGCGCCTTGATCAGCGCGATATCCTCCTTGTAGCGGTGATAGTGCTCGTTGGCACGATCGCCTGTGGTTCCGTCCTCGATCTTGCCGGGGATGCGCACGAACTTGTCCCAGATCGAGGCCCCTCGCCCGTCTTCGTTGACCGCACCCTCGACCTGATAGGACGAGGTCGCCGTGCCCCAGACAAAGCCCGCCGGAAATCCGCTTCCGCCGCGCGGCGGCGCCGGCTTGACCTCAGCGGCCCCGAGCGGACTTGCAATCCCGGCTGCGGACACTCCCGCCAACGCGGCAAACTGGCGACGCGAGACTTTGTCCGACATTGATGCTGCTCCACTTCTCTTGGTTTCGAGGCACGACCGACAGTTCCAGGGTTCAGAAAGGGCGGTTTTAGGGCCGGCCTGCTCCGATTGAACCGACCACGACCTGCATCAGCCACGCGACGCCGGCGTCTCTCATCGCGGCCTTGGTTGCGATCGCCCGGATCGTATCCGGTTTGCGCTTGAAAGGCAGCTCGACGAACACCAGCCCGAAACGGTCGGCATGGTGCTCTGCCAATTTGCGCGGCAACGCTGCGATCAGATCAGACCCTGAAAGCTGGACAAGCGCCATCATGAAATTCGGCACGGTCAAGGCGATGCGGCGCGCGAGGCCGCGCTTGGCCAACATCTCATCGACGAAACCGCGCGCCTCACCGCTGAGCGACACCAGCAGATGTTGTGATTGCGAGAACAGGACGCGGGACGGCGCTTTTGCCAAGGGATGTCCCTTGCGCATGGCCAGCACGAAATCTTCGTCGTAGAGCCTGCGTGCCTCGAATCGCGGCGATGCCGCGGGCAGCGGCAGCATTGCGACGTCGAGCTCGCGCCGTTCGAGCATGTCGAGACTTTGGTGCCACGGCTCGCCGATCGCGCCGCCGCGCGGTGCAGGCATCAGGTGGATCAGGGCGATGTCGATATGCGGTGCGGCCGTCGCGATCGATCGTAACAGCTGAACGGATGACGAGACCAGGACGGCATCGGGGGCGCCAATCGTGAACCGGCGGCTGCTTGTCGCAGGGTCGAACGGTGCGGCCGAGCCGATCAGCTGTTCGATGCGCGCGATCACCTCGGCCACCGGCTCCCCAAGCTCCAGGGCCCGGGCGGTTGGAACGACGCCCTTCGGCGTCCGCAGAAACAGCGGGTCGTTCAGCAAGAGACGGAGCCGGCCCAGCGCATGGCTGACCGCCGACGGCGTCAGGCTCAGCCGCGCGGCGGCGCGCGCGACATGACGTTCTTCCAGAACCACGCGGAAGAGCACGAGGAGATTCAGATCGATCCTGGATAGATCAATTTGGTTCAGCATATTGCTGAAATCATATCGCTGGATTCATCAAGATCAAGGCCCCATGGATGGGCCCGTTCGTCATTCGATCAGGAGCCGTGAAATGACCGAGAAGCCGTCCGAGGTGAACAAGTGGTCGGACTCGCAGGGGAAGATGTCGCGGCGCTCGATGATGGCCGCTGCGGCTGCAATGTCCATTCAGCTTTCGGCAGAGGCGGCCGCCGGGCACGACGCGATAGCCGGCCTCATCGAACGCGCCCGCGACAAGAATGCCGCCTTCATGCGCGGCGACATGGATCGCTGGCTCCAGCTTGTCCGCATCGCGCCGGATTTCACGTTGATGCAGCCGTTCGGCGGGCCCGCCAGTCGCGGATTCGACGCCAGCCCGAAGCGCCTCGCCGACCTGTCGCGATACTTCAGGGAAGGCGAGACCGAGCTCGAGGTTTCGCAAACCTATGCGTCGGACGCGCTCATCGTGCTCGTCATGGTCGAACGCCAGCGGGCTGAAGTTGGCGGATTGGCGGCTCAGGACTGGTCGCTGCGCGTGACCGAGGTCTACCGCAAGGATGGCACGGATTGGCAGCTCGTGCACCGTCATGCGGATCCACTGGTGCGACGCATCACCTTGCAACAAGCGGCGATGCTCGCCGGGGGCTGGCTGGAGGAAAAATGATACCCCTCGCCTCGCTGGCGCAGCCGGCCGGCCCGGAGTGTCACCTGCGACGAGAAATTCTCAGCGCGAGCGCTTCGGCAACTTCGGAAGCTTGTCGGGATTGAAGGCCGGCATCTTCCCGGCTGTATCAGATGCCGGCGGGGGCTGCTCCGTCAGGATGAGCGTGCCCTGAAGAACCATTCCCGGCACTTGCACGGCCGTCGCGGTGTAGGTCGCGATCCTGCCGGGGCAGTTTCCTTCGATACTCAGCGTGAGTTCTTCGTCGTTGCCGAAGACCGTTGCGCGTCCGTCGGTATGGCGCTTCGTCGAGACAATGGCGGTGAAACGATCCCCATCGACCTGGCAGGCGCCGTGATACGTCATCAGGCTGTCGCGGCCCCAGATCTGTCCATCCGCGACATGGACGATGCCGGTCCCCTGGTCGAGCGGGGTCTTGTACCATGCCGCGTAGGTGCCGTCCTTCAGCATGGGTCATCTCCGTTGGTGATCCCAAGCGGGTAATCCGCATCATTAGCGCTAAGAAAGCGTTAATTGCGCGGCCCGTGCCATTCCGGTCTGTCTCTGCGCAGCTCGGCTTCGAGCTCCTCGATGATGCTGTGAAGCAGACACGCCGCGAGCGGGTCCGTCACTTCCCGCTCCAGCTGCCTGTAACGCGCGATCTGGAACTCCTGCTCTCTCAACTGGTGCTCTGTCATCGGACGGGCCCTCCGACACATCGACGCAGAAGCAGCCAAGTCGTTTCGTTAAAATTTTCGGATCATTTGCGATGGTTTCCGATCGGTTAAAGGCAATGCCAAGCAGCCATCGCAAACGCGGCCACCGCCCAGTCACACGATCGAAGCCGTTGAGATGTGCGGTGATGGCAGCGAGGCTACGCCCGTGCTCAGCCAATAGCGACCGTGGAATGCGCCGGCGACAGGCTTTGCCGCGACATCTTCGTTCGCTGCCGTGTGACGATAGTGCTGGCTATCGCCAAGCGAAGGGCGCATGGTCGCGGCAGCAGCATCGGTTGGGCTTCCAGTTGCGAAAGGCAGCGTGCATGACCATCCGCTCGCGGCGAGAAGCCGTCCACTCCAAGCATTCGTTCCGCATCCGCGGCATCGAGGCTGCCTGCGGCGCCACTGAGATGCTGTCGATCGACTCGATCGATCTTGCGAACGCGCAAGCCGCTGACGCGAGCATCGGCCATGACTGACCAGCCGGTCGACCTCGACAAGCATCGCGGTATGGCCGCGCAGAAGGCCACCGACCTGCGCCGCGCATTGGCTGACGTCGAAGCCAACCTCCGCGAACTGCGCGAGCGCGAAGCCGATCTCGAAAATCGCATGATGACGGTGCCTGCCGCGTCCTGGCCGGAGGCGGCAGTGAAAGCACGCCATCTCCTCAACCTCTATGCTGCGGGTCTGCCCGCCGAGGATACGCGCCATCGCGCGCTGGTGGCAGCCCTGTTCGACGATTTCGCCCGGCTGTCGGGGGAGAGCTGAGGCGAACGACGGCCGCCTGCATCGCGACACCTGCCATGCTCGGCGCGACCGGGAAGCGCGCGGCCCGTCGCGCGCGATGATTGAACGCACGACCGTGCCGGGTCGCAACCACGTAACGGAGCAAGCCATGACATTGACCAGCGGCCGCTTTATCAGCCACGAATACGACCGGATGATCGTCCGGTTCTCGATGCATGACGGTGCCAGGGAGGTTCCTTGCGCGATTTCCACCTCCGCGATGGACTATATCGAGCGCGGGCCTCAAGTCAGAGCCGACCAACGGGAAGCCCAGTTCACCCGCCTGCGGGATCGCATCGAAGCTCGAGCGGCCAGCAAATATCGGGCGGCGGAGTTCGAAGGCACGCCACCGGGCATCGTGCTGCGGGGCATCGATTTCCGACAATAGCTCGACGGCATCCTCGCCAAGGAGGACGCTCTCTATTCCGCCCGTGCCTTGATCTCCGGCAAGGGTGATTTGCGCTCGAGCGGCTTCTTCTTCGGCGGCGCGGGCAGCAATCCCTCACGGATTGCCTGCTTCCGGGCGAGCTTGCGGGCTCGGCGAATGGCCTCGGACTTCTCGCGGGTCTTTCTCTCGGACGGCTTTTCGTAGGAACGCCTCTGCTTCATCTCGCGGAAGACGCCCTCGCGTTGCATCTTCTTCTTGAGAACACGAAGTGCCTGATCAACGTTATTGTCTCTGACGAGTACGTGCAATTGAGTCTCCTTGCCGATGGCTGCGAATGCGGCACGTCCTGTGGCAGCCAATTCCGCAGGAGCTTCATTCCGACTTTTGAGGATAGTGGCGGCGACCTTGGCCGCGGCTGCGCACAAGCCGATCTGCTCGTCACGAGCGATGCAGCTTGGTGGCATGAACGTGATCCTCTCGTGCAGCGCTGTCAATCGATAACGTGTTTCCTACAAGGGCACGCGAAGCGATTTAATCGGAACACCGGGACTGGTCTTCGCGGAAGCAAATTGGCTTGCCTCCTTGCAAAATCGCGTATGTGGTGTATATTGAAGTCGTTCGATTAGCCGCTGTGCCTTGTTGAATGCGCCCGCGGGCTCCTTTTCCAAAGACATCGACGAAGTTGAAGATGACCGCGTGATTGTCGCGCGGGTAGCGATTGCGCGCTTTGGAGAAGCAGATGACGACAGGTACTGTGAAGTGGTTCAACGGCCAAAAGGGCTTCGGTTTCATTCAGCCGAGCGACGGTAGCAATGATGTTTTCGTTCACATCAGCGCCGTCGAACGTGCCGGTCTCGCCGGTCTCGCAGAAGGCCAAAAGGTCAACTTCGAGGTCAAGACCGACAAGATGCGAGGCAAGGTCAGCGCCGAGAACCTCTCGCTGGCTTGATATCGTGGTGCCGTTTCACGGATGTACTGAAACGGCCCCCTGCCCGCTCGATCTTCGGATTGAGCGGGTTTTGTCGGTTTCCAAGCCGGGTGAGCAATGAACGCCAAGAAATCGGCAGAGCTGTCACCCGAAGGCGTCGCGCGCTCCGATCGCAAGCGTCTGGCCGCTGAAGAGGGAGCGCGAGCGTTGGCGGATGTCGAAAGACAGGGCGTCGAGGTCCGCAAGAACATGGCGCGGCTCCGTGAGGTGCGCGAGGCCAAGGAAGCCGCCGATGAAGCGATGCGAATAGCTTTGCCACCGCCGACGCCCAAGAAGCGTTCCAAGAAGCCGGTGCGATAGTCAGCAATTCGAAGGGCCGATCACATGCCGGAGAGAGCAGATCGTGCCTAGAAGCAAGCCTGACCACGGAACCATCACTTTCTTTCTCGCGTCCGGCGCAAACCGGCAGATGTGCCGGCTCGCGACGACATTCAACACGCAGAAGCAGGCCTTCAGCTATTTCCAGAAACACCGGACGGAGTTCGAGCGCATCGCGCGGGCGCGCCTTGCTTCGGGAGAACTCGAAGACGGAATTGTGGTGCTTTCGATGCTCTAGCCGGAGCCGATCCGGAAGAGCGCCACGATTGGCTCTGCGTTAGGACGTGACACCGGTTTGAGTTGAGATGATGCTCACATCATAAACCGGCTGCGATGACGCTGTGCGCCTATCTCATCAATCGCCCGGCCGCGCTCTTTCACCCACGAAAGTTACGCTGAAGTCAGGGCCGACCGCATCCCGAACCTGAATGGTCAATCCGTCGCTACTCGTGAAGGGATCAAGCTCTCTGGTGATGTCGGCAAGAGACAGTGCCGCCTCGACCTCCGCGGCCCTTTGACCGGTCAAACTCAGACCCTCTTCGTCGACCACGAGCGACTCGCCGTCCCAGATATCAAAGTAGAAGTGCGGCACCTAAGGTGCTCTAGCGGGCTGGCCACGGCGCTTGGCTTCCCTGGCCAACCTTTCGGCTTTCAGACGCTCCCGATTTGCGTGAAAAGTCAGTTGCGCTTGCTCATAGTCGGTCGGTGGCTTTTTCGCGATCGGCTTGAACAAGTCGTGGGCCTCTTTGACGGCCCGCGCGTGTGATCGCTGTCTCATGGCTTGATCCCTCTTTTTTCTCTGGTGACGTGTCTGGTGTTCATCTTGCTCGCGCTGCCCACTTGTTCCCCGGATCCGCTCGTTGTGCTGGGTCTATCTTTGCGCAAGCGGTTGAACTCCGCGGGTCCGTTGAGCAGATCCTGCTTGCGCGAGACCCGGGCCTCTTCCGTCGTGGCCTTGTCGCCCATACCATCGATCGCATCGCCAGCCATCTTGCGCGCGCGCAGTTTCTGCTGATCACGACGGTCGTTCGACGTGAGGCCCAGCTCGACGAGGCGACCAACCGCCTCGGACAAGGAAGAGCCGTTGTTCTGATGAGCCATCCACGCCCTGATGGCCTTCAGCAGAGACGCTGAAGGCCGAAAGCTCACAGCTGGAGCGAGGGTAAAACGTTTCCTCATTGGGCTCACCCGGTTTGCTGCCACCGCAGCGCGCCCATCGGCAGTAGGTGAAGGACCAACGGGCAACCATCCGAACCGTTCCTACCGGTAAGGCTTGGAAGGCCATGGCCATTCTGGAAGCGGCGCACCCGGAGCCGCATCATCGAAAACACGCTCGAAGGGATGCGGAAAGCACTGCCTGTGCCTCCTGAGGAAAACAGGCGCCATTGGAAGCTTGCTCTTCGGGTCAGGGCTTCGAGGGCTTTTGATCCCAGGGACGCTTGCCGTCCGCGTCACGATCCCAAGGTCGCGTTGTAGGTGCGCTTTTTTCGGCTTCGACGGCTTTTGCGCGGTCAGCCTTAACCTGTTCACGATCAGTCAGAGGCGGCTTTTGCGGGGAACCGACTTGAGCCAGCGCTGGAACTGTGGTGACCAGCGCGACCATGAGGATTTTCTTCATCCCCGAGTCTAGCACTGACATCCGACCGCGTCCGAATTAGTTTGCCCGCTCTGGGCTTCTGGCGGTTTTAGCTTGCCTGTCCAATTGCCCAATCGGCCGGACAGTCCGTATAGGCGGGACGGCCTCCTCGCGGACGGTGCAAGCGTCATTGGGCCGATGCGCCAAGCTGCTGAGAGACAACAGCTTGGCCCCTTCCGCGCGAAGCGGTGTCCGCGCCGCCCTAGAACGTCACCCGCATGCCCGCATAGAACGCCCTTGGCCTCGCGGGGCTGAGCGAGCGCGGATCAATGAAATCTGCGCCGCCATTGGTGAAGTTGGGCAAGGCATCGCGGTCGAAGAACTGCCCGTAGGTCACGTAGCGTTTGTCGAACAGATTGTCGACGCGGCCGTAGAGCTGGATGTTTTTCGCAACCTGATAGGAGGTGTAGAGATTGAAGACCGTATAGGATGGCAGCTTCGCGAACTGGTTCGACTCGTCGCCGACTATAAATTGGTTGGAGACGAACAGCGCGTTGCCGCCGACCTTCCAGACGTCGGTCACGGCATAGTCGACGCCGACCTTGACGCGGTGGCGCGGGATCGCGGGGATCTGGTTGCCGGGCCTGACTTGGATGGTCTCGGTGGCCGGATCGGCAAACGGGCTTTCGGAACCGAGCTCGAGCGGGTCAAGGAAGCGCGCGTCGACGAAGGCGTAGCTCGCCTGGAACTGAAGCGTCGGAGACTTGATGTTGACTTCGGCCTCGAGCCCCTGCCGCCGTGTCCGGCCGACGTTCGAGAAATAGCCGAAGCCGGTCCGGCCAACGGCCGGCACCGCCATGATGTCGTCGTGATTGGTGGCGCGGAAGCCGCCGAGCTTCCATCCGAGCGTGCCGATGTTCAGCTCCTGGGTGCCGCGGAAACCGGCCTCCACGGTCTTGGAGACGACCTGCTTCAGCGGCGGATCCGCAACCAGGAAGGCTGCAATGAGGCAAGGCCTGGCGGGATCGGCGCAGCCGAGCTCGAGCGGCGTCGGCACGCGGTTGGCCTCGGAATAGCCGGCATAAGCGGTCAATCCCGGCGTGATCTTGTAGGTGCCGCCGATGATCGGATTGAAGCGCGTGAAGGTGTGATCGCCGTTCAGCGCAGTCCCGAGCTGGTCCTCGAGCGTGATCCGCGCCGCGTTGAAGCGGCCGCCGCCCGTGATGGCGAAGGCGTCCGTGACGTTGAACGTGTCCATCGCGTAGAGGCCATTATATTGATTGACGGTCCGTAGCGAGACGGGGCCGGCGATGGGGTCTGCCGCGGGAGTTGGCCCCAGGAAAACGCCGCTGCCGGTGACGACGTAGTTCTCTCCCATCGAACCGATTTCGGAGCTGGCATTGTAGCGCGTCACGCTGGCGTCATAGGTAGCGCCCACGACGAAGCGGTTGTCATGGCCGAACAATTGATCGGTGTTGGTGGCTTGGCCCGACACGCCGAATGTGGACGAACGGATCGAGCCCCGGTCAATCGCGCCGAGGATCGTTCCCGGTGCAAAGGGATTGGCGAGCTGCACGCCCCCCCCGCCGTTGGCGGGGGTGGTGTCGTCGCCAAAGCAGAGCAACGCCGGATCTGCAGCGCACTCCTCGGCGTCGGTCGGATTGCCGTCGACGATGTTCTGCTCGAACCTGCGCACATGGGCGGTACCTTCGAGCGTCCAGGTCGGCGTCGCGTCGACCTTTCCGGTGAAGTTGAGATAGCCGACGCGGTTGGCCGTGGTCTGCGGTGTGGTGTAGGTCGCCCCCCAATATTTTTCCAGCAGCTCGGCCGGAACGGTGGCACTGGCGCCGAAATTGTTCTTGGCGGCCCCCATGTTGACGTGGAATTCGCTGTCGCCGGCCCTGTAACCGACATCGCCGTAGAAGCGCCGAATCGTCGATTGGGAAAAATTGCGGAAACCGTTGTCGCGCAGCCCCTCGAGCGCGCCGTAGACGGCGTAATTCGGATCGACCTGCTTGCCCCATTGCGCCGACCCCTGGATGCGGCCGAACGAGCCGCCCATGACGTCGACCTCCGCGCCCTGATAGGTGAAGCCATCCTTCATTTGCAAGTTGAGCGCGCCGCCCAGCGCATTGAGGCCGAAGGCGGGATTGTTGGTCACGAGCGTCACCGACCTGATTGCGGCGGTGGGGATCAGGTCCCAGTTGACGGCGTCCGAGAACGCTTCGTTGATGCGGACGCCGTTCTGGTACACGGCAAGGCCTTGCGGCGTGCCGGTCACGGGAGACGCGACGAAGCCGCGGAACTCGATGTCAGGCGTGAACGGATTGCCTGTGACTTCGCTGATGTTGACGCCGGGAATGTAGTCGCGCAGCGCATCGGTGATGTTCAGCGAGTTGGTACGCCTGATCTGGCTGGCATCGACCGCGTTGATCGCCGAAGGGACCTTGTCGACATCGAGACCCCGGCCGATGCCCGGCGAGGTCGGGTAGACATAGAGCCGGGTCCTCGGAGCGGCGGACCCGGGCGCGCCCACCCGCGCGACCGGTCGCGACGGCGCCGCGCGCCGCGTTGCCGACGGTGGTGCGGTCACCTCGACCGGCGGCAGGTTCTGAACGTTGGTCTGCTCGTCCGGGGCGGCCTTGGCAGGGCTCGCAAGGACCAAACCCGACACCAGCCCCGTCGACACCGAGGCCATCAATAAACGACGCTTGAACGAAAGAACCTTGCCCATCCCCCACCTTCCCATCCGCAACTACCGGCTGTTTTGATTTTCGCCGATTGGTCGAGACGAGTGTATTCTGCCGCAATGGGTGCGCCAGCCACAAAAGGTCGGGCGATACCCACACCCGTTTTCCCGATCAGATCGGGAATTTTTCCCGACCGTTTCGGGTGCGATCAGGCCGCCGCCGTCGGGACCAGCGCCTCGACGGTCAAGCCGCCCTCGCCGGAGACGACGTTGAGCGTGCCGCCCAGCGCCAAAATCCGCTCGCGCATGCCGACGAGGCCGAAGCCGAGCTTCTGGCCCGGCTCCATGCCGCGGCCATTGTCACTGATCCGCACCCGGGCGCAGACGCGGCCGTCGCGCCCCTGCTGCCCCGCCGGCTCGATCACGACGTTGACCGAGGTCGCGCCGGCGTGGCGGAACACGTTGGTGAGCGCCTCCTGCACGATGCGGTAGATGGTGAGGTCGGCGGTCTCGCCGGTCGTGCCCAGCGCCGGTGAGATCGAGGTCTCGATGGCGACCTCGGGATGCGACTCCCGCCACAGCCGCCACAGCGATTCCAGCGCCTGGCGCAGGCCAAGCTCGGCAAGTCCCACGGGCCGCAGCCGCTCGAGCACGCGGCGGGTGAACTGCTGGAGCGCGTTGATCTGCTCCAGCAAGGCGCTGCCGTGCTTGCGGACAGCCTCGGCACTCGGCGCGCGTCCATCCGCCAGCTTTGCTAGGGCACTGGCATGGGCACGCAGCGAGAACAGATAGGGCCCGAACTCGTCATGCAGCTCGCGCGCGATCTCCTTGCGCTCGACGTCCTGGAGCGACACCGCGCGTTCCGCAAGGCGGCGCTTGTCCTCGACCGCCTCGCCGAGCGCTGCCGCCAGATGATTGAGCTTGCCGCAAATCGCCGCAAGCTCGGGTGCACCGCCCGGTGTGACCCGCGCGTCATAATGCCCGCCCTCGATCTTGCCCATCGTCTCGGCCAACGACTGCAGCGGGGCCAGCGCGCGGCCGACCACATTCGTCATCAGCAGGAACAACACCACCGCGACGACCGAGCCGACTTCGAGCTGGGTCACGATGCTGTCCCAGATTTCGGCAATCTCGTCGGTCGGATGCGAGGTGATGACGAGCGAGCCGGGCTTGCCCTGGATCGAGACCGGCACGCTGACTGCGGTCTGCTCGGGATGCACCAGGCCGACAAACCAGGCCGGCGGCCCGCGCGTCTCAGCGTCGGCCCCGGTTCGGGGCGGGGTCAGCGGACGGCCGCCGGCGTCATGGAGCGCGATGCTGACATGGCGCAGGCGGCTGAGATCGCGCGCGATCTGATTCAGCTTCGCATCCGGATCAGGCGCCTCGTTCAGGTCCGCCACGATCATCTCGATGAACTCGCGCGCGAGCCGGATCACGCTCTGGTCCTCGGCCTGCACCCGCGGACCCGCCTCCGCAACCTGGCGGCCGATATTGACGGCGAGCCCCAGGGCCAGCAGCAGCGCCAGCAACAGGTTGATGCGCCCGCGCAAGGATAGATTTTGCCACATTGGTATCGCTCGCACCCCGCGAAGGTTTTGCCCGCCTGCCCGATGACGTTGACAGAGACGAAGCGGCGGATATCTAATCGGAAGCGTACAGCAATCCCGGCCGGGTTGCATGAGGCGACATGAGACGCGCGCGTCTTGCCTGGTCGGCCTCATGCGGCAAAACAGGCAAGCTTTATCCCAGGGAACGCGCTGTCGCGGGGAACGCCTATGCGCATTCTGATCGTCGACGATCATCCCATTGTCGCCTCCGGCTGCCGGGCCGTGCTGGCCGACGAGGGCGAGATCGAGATCCTGGAAGCCGCCGACGCCGAAGACGGCGAGTGCGTGTTCATCGTCGAACGTCCCGATCTCTGCATCATCGACATCAACCTGCCGACCGTCTCTGGATTCGAGCTCGCGCGCCGCATCCTCGAGCGCGCGCCGGAGGCCCGCATCATCATGTTCAGCATGAACGACGATCCCGCATTCGCCGCGCGTGCGATCGAATGCGGCGCCAAGGGCTACGTCTCCAAGACCGGCGACCCCGACGACCTCGTCGAGGCGATCCGCGCCGTCGGCGGCGGCGGCACCTACCTGCCGAGCGCGATCGCGCGCAGCATCGCCTTCGCAGGACCTGCGCTGGCACAAAGTCCGCTGTCGAAGCTGAACGCCCGCGAGATGGAGATCCTGCGGCTGCTCAGCGCCGGCAAGAGCCTGTCCGAGATCGCCTGGCTGGTGCAATCGTCCTACAAGACGGTGGCCAACACCTCCTCGATCATGCGCCAGAAGCTTGGGGTGAAGACCTCGGTCGAGCTGGTGCGACTGGCGATCGACAGCGGCGTCGCCTGACGACGCCACAAATTTCGGTCACACAAGCATTGCAATGTCGATTGCGGTGAGATGCCACGGAGTTCTAAGGCATGACGATCCAGACTGTCTCGACGAACAAATCCCATGGCGGCGTGCAGGGCGTCTATCGCCATGCGAGCCAGGCGACCGGAACCGACATGGTGTTCTCGGTCTATGTTCCCCCGCATGCGGACGGCGCCAAGCTGCCCGTGGTCTGGTACCTTTCCGGGCTCACCTGCACGCATGCCAACGTCACCGAGAAGGGCGAATTCCGCAAAGCGTGCGCCGAGCTCGGCCTGATCTTCGTCGCGCCCGACACCTCACCGCGCGGGCCCGACGTGCCTGGCGATGCCAACAATGCCTATGATTTCGGCCTGGGCGCCGGCTTCTATGTCGATGCGACGCAAGAGCCGTTCGCGCGCAACTATCGCATGTGGAGCTATGTCACCGACGAGCTGCCGAAGCTGGTGGTCGAGAATTTCCCGGTCGATGCCAGGCGGCAATCGGTGATGGGCCATTCCATGGGCGGCCACGGCGCGCTGACGGTGGCGCTGCGCAATCCGCACCGTTTCCGCGCGGCGAGCGCCTTTGCGCCGATCGTGGCGCCTTCGCTCGTGCCCTGGGGCATCAAGGCGCTGACCGGCTATCTCGGACCGAACAAGGATGCCTGGCGCAGCCACGATACGGTGGCATTGATCGAGGATGGCGCGAAGTTCTCCGGCTTCCTGGTCGATGTCGGCGAGGCCGACAATTTCCTGAAAGAGCAGCTCAAGCCGGAGCTGCTCGAAGCCGCCTGCGCCAAGGCGAGCATCCCGCTGACGCTGCGGCGGCAGGCGGGTTACGACCACAGCTATTATTTCATCTCGACCTTCATGGGCGATCATCTGCACTGGCATGCGGAGAGATTGAAGGGGTGAGCCCCCTACTCCGGCCGCCCGTAGTTCGGCGCCAGCAGCCTGTTGCGGATGAGGTAGCTCATCGTGCGCGTCCAGGCTTCGTCGGTGTTGCCGCGCATGTCGGCGCTGGCGACCGTGATCATGTTGCCGGTCTTCACGTTGCGCAGATAGATGTTGAGGTTGATGATCAGGTTCGAGACCTTCTGCACCAAGCCGGTGATCTCCAGATCGGCGCCGAGCTGCCCGGCGAGCTCGATATCGCAGCCGCCACAGGCCTGCAGGTTCGCGCGACGGGCGGCATCCCTGACCGGCGCGATGTCGAGCACCTGGAACTTGCCTGAACCCGCCAATTCCTTGCGCAGTTGCTCGCTGATGCGCTCCAGCCGCGCCTGCTCGGGCTTCGAGCCGTAGAACTCGCCGGGCAGGCTGGTGTCGATCAGCTCGAAATCGAACACCGCGAGTTTCGGCGGATCGGCGAGCGCGATCGATCCCGTCAACAGCAAAGCGGCGAAACATATCAGCGCTCGCATGATCGTGATTCCGGTCCTCGTGCGCGCGGGGACGAAATGCGGGGTTGCATGCCCTGACAAATTGGTCATGCTTTAGCAGAGACAATTCTCCACCAGCGGTCAAGCCGGGGAGACGCTCGGAGGAAAATCGCTTGGAGGAAGCATGATCCGATGGCTGGTCGGCCTGATCGGCCTGGGTGTTGCCGCGACGAGTGCGCTCGCGGCCGACCCGGTAACGATCGGCGTCGGCTATCTCGGCGTCGCCGGCACCAAATCGACCCTGTCGCTGGCCGAGCAGCCCGCGGAGAACGACGGCTTCGCCGGCGCCCGCCTCGCCATCGAGGACAACAACACCACCGGGAAATTCCTCAATCAGCGTTTTACGCTGGAAGAGCGCCGCATCAAGGAAGGTGAGGATCCGGTCCAGGCCGCAACCGCCCTTGCCGACAAGAATGGCTTCATCATCGCCGACCTGCCGGCCGATGCCCTGCTGAAAGTCTCTGACGCCCTGCGCGAACGCGGCACGCTGCTGTTCAATGTCGGCGCAATCGACGAGCGGCTGCGCGAGGCCGATTGCCGCGCCAACGTCATCCATACCGCCCCCACGCGCGCGATGCTGGCGGATGCGCTCGGCCAGTATCTGGTGTGGAAGAAATGGTCGCGCTGGCTGCTCGTGGTCGGCTCGCATGACGAGGACAAGCTGTTTGCCGACGCGCTCCGGCGCACCGCGACGCGCTTCGGCGCCAAGATCGTGCAGGAGCGCACGTTCGAGGACAAGGGCGGCGCGCGCCGCACGGACTCCGGTGTCACGCTGATCCAGCGCCAGATGCCTGTCTTCACTCAACAGGCGCCGGCCTATGACGTGCTGGTCGCGGCCGACGAGAGCGAGGTGTTCGGCGCGTACCTGCCGTATCGCACCTGGGATCCGCGGCCCGTCGCGGGCTCGGCCGGCCTCGTTCCGCGCAGCTGGGACGCCGCGCAGGACCAGTGGGGCGCGATCCAGATACAGAACCGCTTCGTCAAACTGAACGCGCGCCGGATGACCGCGCTCGACATGCAGGCCTGGACGGCGGTGCGCATGATTGGCGAGGCCACCTCGCGCACCAATTCCGGCGATGTCAGGAAAGTCACCGACTTCATCAAGGGCCCGGATTTCTCCGTCGCCGCCTTCAAGGGCACGCGGCTGACGCTGCGCGACTGGAATCTCCAGCTGCGCCAGCCCATCCTGCTGGTCGACGGACGCATGGTGGTGTCGGTGTCGCCGCAGGAGGGCTTCCTGCACCAGGTCTCCGAGCTCGACACGCTCGGCTACGACCGTCCGGAGAGCAAATGCAAGCTGAAATGAGGACGCATATGTTGCGCATGTGGCGTGTGGGACTTCTCTTCGGACTGGCGATGGCGGCGGCGCCCGCGCATGCGTTCATCGCCTATGTCTCGAACGAGAAGAGCAACACGGTGTCGGTGATCGACACCGACAGCTGGACCGTGACCAAGACCATCAAGGTCGGCCAGCGCCCGCGCGGCATCGATTTCACGCGCGACGGCAAGTTCGTGATGGTCGCGGTCGGTGACGACGACACCATCCAGGTGATCGACGCCAAGACGCAAACCGTGGTGGACAGCCTGCCCTCCGGCCCCGACCCTGAATTGTTCGCCCAGGATGCCGCCGGCAAGATCCTCTATGTCGCCAACGAGAACGACAACACGGTGACCGTGATCGACCTCGAGAAGCGCGCACGCCTCGGCGACATCCAGGTCGGCGTCGAGCCTGAGGGCATGACCATCAGCCCCGACGGCAAGACCCTGATCAACACGTCCGAAACGACCAACATGGCGCATTTCATCGACACCGCCACGCGCCAGATCGTCGCCAACGTGCTGGTCGACGCGCGCCCGCGCTTTGCCGAGTTCAAGCACGACAGCTCCGAAGTGTGGGTGTCCTCGGAGATCGGCGGGACCATCTCGATCATCGACCCGAAAAAGCACGAGGTGATCGGCAAGGTCACGTTCGAGATCCCGGGCCTGAGGAAGGAGGCGATCCAGCCGGTCGGGATCGGGATGACAAAGGACGACAAGACCGCCTTCGTCGCGCTCGGCCCCGCCAACCGCATCGCCGTGGTCGACGTCGCCTCGCGCAAGGTGACGAAATATCTCCTGGTCGGCCAGCGGGTCTGGCACGTGGCGTTCACGCCCGACGAAAAATACCTGCTCACCACCAACGGCGTGTCGAACGACGTCTCCGTCATCGACGTCGCCGCGCAAAAGGTGATCAAGACCATCCAGGTGGGCGAACTGCCCTGGGGCGTCGCGATCGCGCCATGACCGGCCCTGCCCCGACCGCCGAACCGCGTCAAGCGCCAAGGCCGCAAGCGGCCGCGGTGCCGGCGCTGTCGATCGGCGGCGTCAGCCATTCCTACGGTCCACGGCGGGCGCTGACCGACGTCTCCTTCGACGTGCAGCCGGCGAGCTTCACGGCGCTGCTCGGCCTCAACGGCGCCGGCAAGAGCACGCTGTTCTCGCTCATCACGCGCCTGTTCGGCATCCAATCGGGACGCGTCGGCATTTTCGGACACGACATCAGCAAGACTCCTGGCGAGGCGCTGCGGCTGCTCGGTGTCGTGTTCCAGCCGCGCACGCTCGATCTCGACCTCTCGCTGACGCAGAATTTGCTCTATCACGCGGCTCTCCACGGCATCAGCCGGCGCGAGGCGGCTTCACGCAGCGCCGAGTTGCTCGGCCGCATCGGTCTCGCCGAGCGCGCCGGCAGCAAGGTGCGCGACCTCTCCGGCGGGCAGATGCGACGGCTGGAGATCGCCCGCGCGCTGCTGCACCGGCCTCGCCTGCTGTTGCTGGACGAGCCGACCGTCGGCCTGGACGTCAAGGCGCGCGCCGACATCATCAGCCATGTCCGCCAGCTCGTGACCGAGCAGGGCATCGGCGTGCTCTGGGCCACGCATCTGTTCGACGAGATCATGCCCAATGACGACCTCGTGGTGCTGCACCAGGGCAAGGTGCTGGCGCAGGGGCCGATGAGCCGCGTCGTCGCGGAGGCCGGCGCGCAGGACGTCAACACCGCCTTCATGCGCCTGACCGGCGCGCAAACCATGCCGGGAGGCGGCGCATGAGCAGCATCACCACGCGTGAGGCGCCGCGCGGCTTCTCGGCCGGCGAGTACATGACGTGCCTCACGGGCATCGTCTGGCGCGAGGGCCTGCGCTTCCTGCATCAACGTGAGCGCTTCGTCTCGGCGCTGGTGCGGCCGCTGGTGTGGCTGTTCATCTTCGCCGCCGGCTTCCGCCAGGTGCTCGGCATCTCCATCATCCCGCCTTACGAGACCTACATCCTCTACGAGGTCTATATCGCACCCGGCTTGATGGCGATGATCCAGCTCTTCAACGGCATGCAGTCCTCGCTCTCGATGGTCTATGACCGCGAGATGGGCAATATGCGCACGCTGCTGGTGAGCCCGCTGCCGCGCGGGTTCCTGCTGTTCTGCAAGCTGCTCGCGGGCACGGCCGTATCGCTGCTCCAGGTCTATGCGTTCCTCCTGATCGCATGGTTCTGGGACATCACCCCGCCGCCATCGGGCTATCTCACCGTGCTGCCGGCGCTGATCCTGTCCGGGCTGATGCTGGGCTCGCTCGGCATGCTGATCTCCTCCGGCATCAAGCAGCTGGAAAACTTCGCCGGCGTGATGAATTTCGTCATTTTCCCGATGTTTTTCGCCTCCTCCGCGCTCTACCCGCTCTGGCGGGTGCAGGAGGGCAGCCCTTACCTGTACTATCTCTGCGAGGCCAATCCGTTCACCCATGCGGTCGAGCTGATCCGCTTCGCGCTGTACGGACAGATCAACTGGGTCTCGCTGGCGGTGGTCGCGATCTGCACAATCGTCTTCATGGTCGGTGCGATTTTCGCCTATGATCCATCGCGCGGACTGGCCCGACGCGGACCAGCGGGAGGCGAAGGATGAAGGTTTGGATTTTGGCTGCCATGGCAATTGCGCTGTCGGGCGCGGCCGCGCGCGCGGCTGATCCGCGCTATCCGGACTGGCCCTGCACCCAGGCCAAGGTACCGGAGATTTCGCTCGCGGCCGTCTGGGCCGGGCCGGCGCTCGACGACGTCCAGAACAAATGGAAGGACGACGCCAAGATCAGCGCGCTGGTCGCGAAGCTGTCTGCGCGAAAGACGTCGCTGGACGAGGCCGAGAAGTCCGTCAAGGAGTTCCTGGCCGCCTCCGCCTCAGACAAGTCCGCCAACGCAAAGCTGCTGTTCGCCGGCCTGTTCGACACGCTCAACGCCCAGCGCTCCCAGGTGATGAACGGGCTCGAGCGCGTCAGCCGCAAGCAGCGCGAGGCCGCCGACAAGATCCGCGAGGAGGTGCTGGCGCTCCAGGCGCTCCAGGGCGCAACGCCGCGCGACGAGGCCAAGGTCGAGGCGCTCAGCAACGACCTGATCTGGAAGACCCGCATTTTCGAGGATCGTCACAAAGTGGTGCGATTCGTCTGCGAGGTTCCGACCACGATCGACCAGCGTCTGTTCGGGCTCGGGCGCGTGATCCAGCAGGAAATGGAATAGCGCCGCTGACCGCTCACGAAAGTTCCCGCGAACGCCCTTGGGGACAGTTAACCCATTGCCGCGCTATCTGCCGGGAACCAAATCGTTTTCGGACGGCTTGTCGAAGTGAACTCCAAGACGTCGGGAGGCCTCGATGGGAACCACAAGATTCATCTTCGCGGGCGCTGCGGCCCTCAGCATGCTCGCAACCAGCGCGCTTGCCGATGACATGACCGGAATGGTCACGCGGATCGATCGGCTCAACGGCACGATCTCGATCCAGCAGACGCAGACAGGCACTGTCGGGGCCGGCACAGGGAGCGCCGGCGCGCTCCAGGAATACAAGGCAAAGGACGCCGCAATGCTGGACGCCGTCCATGCCGGCGACAGGGTGAGCTATACGGCCACCGAGACGAACGGCACGGGCACGCTGACGAAGCTGCAGAAGCAGAAATAGTACTGCGTCCGCCTCTCCCCGTCACGGGGAGAGGCTCGGCACCTGCATCCAATCGCTTGCATCCAAACGCTATTGGTCCGGGCGCGGTTCCGGCTGCGCGTCCTCCGTCGGGAGTTTGGCGCCCTCCCAGCCGTCCGTACCGTCCGGGTACCACGCAATGTTGGAATAGCCGTACGCCAGCGCGCGCTTGGCCGCGTTCCAGGACATCCAGCAGTCGGCAAGGCAATAGATCACGAGCAACGCTGACTTGTCGCCGCGCGAGGCGCGTTGAAGGCCGCGCTGGAAATAATCGTCCATGGCCGGCGGCAGGGTGCCGTAGCCGGTGTCGGGCAGCCAGATGCTGCCCGGAATGTTCCTGCGCGGCGCATCGCGCCAGACGGTGCCTGCCGGCAGATTCTTCGGCTTCGGCGGGCGCGGCATCACGTCAATGAAGGCGCCGCCTTTTGCACGCCAAATCGCTTCGGCCTCTGTCGTTTCCAGCACGCGCGCACCGGCAAGCGTCGCCGGCACCGGCGCGCGGTAATTGTCGGAGCGATATCCATCGGGCTCGAACGGCTCCTGCTGCTGCGCCAAAACCTGCTTTGCCAGAACGGCCTGCCCTGCCAGAACGGCAGCGAGCAGCGCAACGGCAAGATGCCGCCTCATGGCGTCTTCTTGACCGTCTCCGCACCGAGTGGCCGGTTGCTTTCGTCCAGCAGCGGGACGCCGAAGTCGAGCAGGATCTTGTTGATCTCGCCCTGGTTCTCCTGGATCACCTTGTTCAGTTGCCGCTTCCAGTTCTGGTCGGCGGGACGCACGCCCATGCCGATGCGATAGACCAGTTTCGGCCCGGTGGTTTCCTTCACCAGAGGCGTGACATGAAGCGAGGCGCCAGCCTTCTTCGCGTAGTAGCCGGCCATCGGGCCCCACAGCACGCCGGCATCGATCTTGCCGGCGGTGAGATCGTCGATCATGGCCTGCGCCGAATTGTCGAAGCGCGTGTCGATCATCAGCGGATAGGGTTTTGCGTCACCCATCAGGCCCGCAAGCGCCAAGTTGGTCGCCGGCGGCGTGCCGGCGACGATGCCGACATGCTTGCCCTTCAACTTCGGATCCTCGAGCGTATCGACATTCTCAAGTCCGCTGCCGGCCTTGGCGACCAGCGCATAGGTCGTGCGGTAGTAGGGATTGGTGCCCTGCACGAGGTCATCGCCTTGCGGGAAGCCCATGATGACGTCGCAGCGATGCGCGCCCAGCGTCATGCGCACGAAGCCGGTCGCCTGCGGGAAGAAGACGTAGTCGAGCTTCTTCTGGAGCTTGTCCGCAAGAAACTCGGCGAGCTTGTTCTCGAACCCCTCGCCCTTCTCGTTGGAGAACGGCAGATTGCGTGGATCCGCGCAGACGCGCAGCACTGTTGGGTCGACCAGTTCGAAGGAGAGGTCGCCGGTCTCGTTCGTCTGCGCGATGGCAACATCGCCGAATGCGCAGGACGCAACCAGGATCCACAGTGAAAACAACCAGCGACGATGTCGTCCGGCCTCCGTCATCGCGCTTCCTCCTCGTTTTGTTTGAATGCTATCCATGCAACGCATGACGCGCCATGTTTGCCAACTTGGCGTTGGCTTTTCTTGTTGCAGTGCAATGCGGCGAACCCTTTAAACTGAGGCAGAAAAGTGTCTCGCATCGCTTCAATAGTCTCAGCCTTGTCCCTGCTGGGGATAGCGACGCTAGCACGCGCCGGGGCGGCCGAATTGCCTGTGAGCGAAGTCGCGCCGGGAATCTTCGTACACTCCGGGACCATCGCCCTGATGACCCACGACAACGAGGGCGGCATCGCCAATATCGGCTTCATCGTGGGCGACGACGCGGTGGCGGTGATCGATACCGGCGGGAGCCTGCGCGAAGGCGAGGCGCTGCTGGCCGCCGTGCGGGCGAAGACGCCCAAGCCGATCCGTTACGTCATCAACACCCACGGCCATCCCGATCATGTTTTCGGCAACGCGGCCTTCGCCGCCGGAAACGCCACTTTCGTCGGCCATCACAAGCTTCCGCAGGCGCTCGCGACACGCGGGCCTTTCTATCTCGACAATTTTCGCCGCATCATGGGCAGCGAGTTGATCGATCCCGTGAAGATCATTGCCCCGACCCTGCTGGTTTCGGAAACGATGATTCTGGATCTCGGGTCGCGGCGAGTGGCCCTGCGCGCCTGGCCGGCCGGGCACAGCGACAGCGATTTAACCGTGCTCGACGAGACGACCAAGACGCTGTTCGCCGGCGATCTCGTCTTTCTCCGCCACATTCCGGTCATGGACGGCAGCATCCGCGGCTGGCTCGACACGCTGAAGGGGTTGGAGGCCATCCCGGCGCTGCGCGTCGTTCCCGGTCACGGTCCCGTGAGCGACTGGCCCGCCGCACTGGCCGATGAACGGCGCTATTTGTCGACGCTGCTGTCCGACGTCCGCGCGCTCAACAAGAAGGGCGAGCCGATCCGAGCCGCTGCCGACAAAGCCGCCGCATCGGAACGGCCGCGGTGGGAGCTGTTCGAGGACTATAACGCCCGCAACGCAACCGCAGCATTCTCGGAAATTGAATGGGAGTAGCGGGCGCGCTAGGCTGCACCGAACGTATCGTCCGCAGGACCATGACCATGACGGGATGGACACGCCGCCTGACTCTCGCCGCCCTCCTGCTCGGCATCGCCTTCGCGATGCCGGCGCTGGCTGAAGAGGCCGACGATCCCTGGCCGGGCCTGGTGCAGGACATCTTCAGCAACCGTCCAATGAACGACGGCAGCGCCGTCATCGGCATTGAGATGCCGTATCGCGCCGAGGACGCCGCCATCGTGCCGGTAACCCTGCGCAGCAAGCTGTCGCCCGGCGATAGCCGGCGCATCCGTTCGATCACGCTGGTGATCGACCGCAATCCTGCGCCGATGGCGGCGAAGTTCGAGCTCGGACCGGATGCCAATGTCACGGAGATCTCGACGCGCGTGCGCGTCAACAATTACACCGACGTGCACGCAGTGGCCGAACTCAGTGACGGCCAGCTCTATGTCTCGAAAGTTTACGTGAAGGCCTCTGGCGGCTGCTCGGCACCGGCGGGCAAGAACATCGAGGAAGCCAGGAACCGGCTCGGCCAGATGCGCTACCGGCAATTCGCACGTGAGGAGGCGCCGGCGAGCCGCGTGCGCGAGGCGCAGATCATGATCGGCCATCCCAACAATTCCGGGCTGCAGATGGACCAGGTCACGCAGCTCTACATCCCAGCCTTCTTCATCAACGAGCTCAAGCTGTCGCAGGACGACAGCCCTGTGCTATCGATGGAAGGCGGCATCTCGATCTCGGAAGATCCCAATCTGCGCTTCACCTATGTCTCAAACGGCGCCAAGCGCTTTCGCGCGGAGGCAAAGGACACGGACGGTCACGTGTTCCGCAATGAGTGGGACGTGGAAAAGCCGGGGACGTAAAGGCCTTCGCTTACCCTCTCCCCCTGTGGGAGGGGGTGGCTCGCCGCTAAGCGGCGAGACGGGTGAGGGGTTTGTCTCCGCGAACGATACTCTCAAACGCCCGAGCATGAGGAGAGACACCCCTCATCCGGCGCTTCGCGCCACCTTCTCCCACAAGGGGAGAAGGAAGAATGCGCGGTTGCCTCGGAAGCTGCTAGAAACACCTCACCTCGGCTTCCGCCTGCGCACGCCTCAAATCATTCACGGCCGAATTGGCCTGCTCGGAGGTGCGGAACGGGACGCCGAGATCGCCGCGCACCTGTGACATGCTGAGCGCGGTCTCCGCGGTGACGTAACGCTCATAGGACACGATCGAGGCCACCACGTCGATCGAGCAGGAACATCGCTCGATCGCAGACCGCGTCTCGCCATTGGCCTTCATACAGCCATAGACATACTCTGCGCGCGCCGACGTCGGATAATCGTTGGCCTCCTCGGCCTGCGCCGCGCACGCGGTTGCCGTCAATACCGTCAATGCGGCGACAATCGGTCGTAGCTGTCCCGCCAGTTTCATGCGCATCCTCCCGCTGGTTGCGACCAAAGCTATGCTATGCGTATTGTCCTGAAAAGCACTCTGTCAGAGGAAACGGCTCACAAGGTGATGAGAGCTTCTGGTCGAACATTTGCGCTCGCGGTGACGCTGGCGTTGACGCTAGCCGCACCCGGCCGCGCCGCGGAGACCATCCGCCTTGCGGTGCAGAAGACCGGAACATTCTCCTGGGAGCTGGCCGCGATCCGCGCGGGCAGCCTGGACAAGGAGGCCGACCTGTCGCTCGAGGTCACCGAGCTCGCGAGCACCGAGGCCGGCAAGATCGCGATGCGCGCAGGCAGCGCCGACATCATCCTGTCGGACTGGCTGTGGGTGTCGCGCGAGCGCACACTCGGCGCCAAGCTCACCTTCTATCCCTACTCCAGCGCGCTCGGCGCGGTGATGGTGCCGCCCAATTCGCCGATCAAGACGCTCGCGGATCTCAAGGCGCGCAAGCTCGCCGTGGCCGGCGGCGCGATCGACAAGAGCTGGCTGCTGCTCCAGGCACGCATGAAGCAGGACGGCATCGACCTGAAGTCCGCGGCGACCATCGTCTATGGCGCCCCACCCCTGATCGCCGCCAAGGCGCTCGACGGCGAGATGGATGCGAGCCTCAACTTCTGGAATTTCTGTGCGCAGCTCGAGGCCAAGGGCTTTCGCCGCCTCGCCGGCATCGAGGACATTTTGCCGAAGCTCGGCGCCAAGGGCGCGGTCGCGGCGGTCGGTTATGTCTTCGACGAGAACTGGGCGGCAAGCCATCACGACGCCGTGGCGCGCTTCATCGCGATGACTCGCAAGGCGAAGGACTTGCTGGTCACCTCGGACGCGGCCTGGGACAAGATCGCGCCGCTCACCGGCACCAGCGATCCAGTCATGCTCAAGACCTACCGCGACCGCTATCGCGACGGCATCCCGCGCCGGAGCATTGCCGACGAGGAGGCGGATGCGCGCGTGCTCTACCGCGTGCTCGCCGAGATCGGCGGCCGCGATCTTGTGGGATCGGCGGCCGAGCTCGATCCCGGCACCTTCTATCACGCGGTCCCCGGAGACTGAGTTGCTGCGACTTCTCTCGTTCGCCCTACTCCTCGCAACCTGGTGGATCGCCGCGCTGTTCGTCGGCGGCGCAAAGCTGCCCTCCCCGCCGGCCGTGCTCCAGGTGATGATCGCGGAAGCTTCATCGGGCGCGCTCTTCCTGCATCTCGGAGCCACGCTGGCGCGCGTGGCGCTGGCCTTCACATTGGCGATGTCGCTCGGCAGCGCCATCGGCTATCTGATGGGACGGGTCAAGCTTGCCGACCGGCTCGGTGATCCCTGGCTGATCCTGCTACTCAATCTGCCCGCCCTGGTCGTGATCGTGCTGGCCTATATCTGGGCTGGCCTCACCGAGGCCGCCGCGATCGCGGCGATCGCCATCAACAAGCTGCCGACCGCCATCGTCACCTTGCGCGAGGGCACCCGCGCGCTCGACCGCTCGCTCGACGAGATGGCGAGCGTGTTCGCGATGCCGCGCTGGCGCGCCTTCCGCCATGTCGTGCTGCCGCAGCTCGCGCCGTATATTGCGGCCTCCGCCCGCTCCGGCCTGTCGCTGGTGTGGAAGATCGTACTGGTCGCCGAGCTCCTGGGACGCCCGAACGGCGTCGGCTTCGAGATCGGCGTCGCCTTCCAGCTGTTCGACACGCCGCGGCTGCTCGCCTATTCGCTGACATTTGCCGCCGTCGTGCTTGTCATAGAAACCTTGCTGGTGCAGCCGTTCGAAGCCCGCGCAACACGGTGGCGCCCCCGTGCGGCTTGAGGTCGAGATCACGGGCAAGACGTTCAGGAGCGCCGCGGGCGGAACGCACGAGGTGCTGGCTCCGGTCAAATTCGCGCTCCAATCTGGCGAGGTCGGCGTGCTGATCGGTCCCTCCGGCTGCGGCAAGAGCACCATGCTGCGCATCATCCTCGGGCTCGATCATGAATTCCAGGGACACGTCGCACGCCCGCCGCAGGCCCGGATCGGCATGGTGTTCCAGGAGCCGCGGCTGCTGCCGTGGCGCTCGGTCGAGCAGAACGTGCGGTTGGCTGCCCCTGACGTCACCGATGCCAAGCTTGCCGAGCTGTTCAGGATCCTGGAGCTGGAGGCGCATCGCGACCACTTCCCCGGCGAACTGTCGCTGGGCCTTGCCCGGCGCGTGGCACTGGCTCGCGCCTTCGCGGTCGAGCCCGATCTGCTGGTGCTCGACGAGCCTCTCGCCTCGCTCGACGACGCGCTCGCCGGCCGCCTGCGCGACGAGATCGCGACGTTGGTGGCGAGCCGTCCGGTGATGACGCTGCTCGTCACCCATAGCCTCGACGATGCGATCCGGCTCGGTGACCGCCTGATCTTCCTGTCGCCACGGCCGGCTCGCATCCTGCAGGAAGTGCCGATCGCCATTCCGCGCGACGCACGCGGCGAGGCTGAGATTGCGGCGATCAAGGCCGGGCTTGCGCGGCGCGTCCAGGCGGACCAAGGCGACGACGGCACCGGGCGGGATGCCTCATAGGCAATCGCGCAAGGCGCGTGCTAGATTGGGGCGCAGCGGAGTCTGCTGATGACGCGAACGATCGCCCTGACGGCGCTTGGCCTTGCTCTGCTCGCGACAACGGCGCGCGCGCAGGACATGATGCGCGATCTCGATCTGACGTCACCCGCCATGGTCTCTGCCGAGATGAGCCGGCAGGAGCTCGAGGCCGCGCTGGCCAAAGCGAGCGCCGGCGCACCCGCCGATTTGACCGGCAAGCGCTTATCGGGGCTCGATCTCGGTGGTCTCGACCTGACCAACGCAATTCTCCGTGCGGCACGGCTCAACAAGACGAAACTCGCCGGCGCCCGGCTTGATGGGGCGATCCTCGATCAGGCGTGGCTGCTGGATGCAGACCTCACGGGCGCGAGCCTGAAGGGCGCCAGTTTGTTCGCGTCACAGATGGCACGTGCACGCCTCGACGGCGCCGATCTGACCGGTGCGCGCATCACTGCAGATCTCACCGGCGCGAGCATGGTCGGCACGTCGATCGCGGATGCGCATCTCGGTGCCGACATGCGCAACCAGTCGATGGGACTGATGCGCGCGGTGCTGAGATCCGCCAATCTGGAAAGGCTGAACGCGCGCAACGCCGATTTGTCGCGCGTCGACCTCGAATTCGCGGTCCTCAGGGGCGCCGACCTGAGCGGTGCATCGCTGAAGAATGCCCAACTCGGTGGGGCCGATCTGACCGGCGCCATCGTCATCGACGCCGATTTCGATGGCGCTGATCTCGTCTCGGCGAAGCTGATCGCACCGAACGGCCTTGACCGCGCCAAGAATTTCGACAAGGCAAAGAACCGCGAACGCCTGATCAGGGAATGAAGGCGCGCCTTTGGGAGGACTGGCTGATGCGTGGGGTTCTGGCTTTGATCGCGTTGTTGACGCTTGCCGGCGAAGCCGCCGCGCAGACCAAGGGCAAGGGCATCCGGCTCTGGAATCTGACGGCGGAGACGATCTCGGGTTTCCAGCTCTCGCCGGCCGGCAAGACC
This sequence comes from Bradyrhizobium sp. 1(2017), assembly GCF_011602485.2. Taxonomy (NCBI): domain Bacteria; kingdom Pseudomonadati; phylum Pseudomonadota; class Alphaproteobacteria; order Hyphomicrobiales; family Nitrobacteraceae; genus Bradyrhizobium; species Bradyrhizobium sp. 1(2017). Next base: position 5,810,084 of record NZ_CP050022.2, read on the forward strand.
GACTGGGGCCCGAACCAATGCCTGAACGACAAGGACAAGGAAGTCGACCACGACGAGCGGCTGCGCATCATCGGCGTCGAGCCTGGCCGCTACGATGCCAAGGTCAGCTATCCCAACGCGCGGCAGTGTATTGTCCGCGACATCGAGATCAGGGCGGATGCGGTGTTCTCGATCGCCGACAAGGATCTGAAGGACTGCACCAAGTAGCGCGGCGGCTGTCCGCCGGCGTTAAGCCTTGTCGTTCGGGTGCGGGTATTCGCAGCGCCAGCGCACCGCATGCCACTTCGGGTGTTCGCCGACCCATTGCGCGATATAGGGCGGCGCGGCCATCGCGCATTGCCGCGGCGACCCCGAATAGTTGAACATCAGATGCTGCTCCTCGCAGGTCGCAGGCGAGAGCACCGCACACACAGTCACCACCAGGTCAATCGGGTTCATGCCGGGATCCTCTCGCAGCGGCCGATGGAGATTAGCACGAAAGGTTACGTTGCAAGGAGGAAGAAGTTTCAATCATGCGGGCGCATGGGGCCCCTCTCGCCCGAGGAACAGGCGATCCAGAGCTAGAAATTGACCCCGAACACCAATCTGGCCTGATGGCGCTCGAAATTGACGAGGTCGAGATGGGCGGATGAACCGGCCGGCTGTCCCCAGGCCTGCATGCTCCAGCTCAAGGTCAGCCGCGAGCGCTCGGAAAGCTGGACATAGGCGGTGGGGCCGACGAACAGGGCCTGGCCGGAAAACTCGCCGAGGCCGATGCCTTCGTATTGGCGAAAATAACGCATCTCCCCGCCGAGCAGCACATTGGGCCGTACGCGTACCAGGCCGGCGAACGCTGCGCCGATCGTCGAGCTCTTCTCGGACAAGCCCGCCATCTCGAAGCGCGCCCATTCCGGCTGATAGATCAAATTGAGCGCCGCGATGGCGAAGTTCGGAACGAGCTCGCGGTCGAAGGCGAGCGTGAACTCGGTGCCGTACATCCGTCCCTTCGCCCCGCTGGTCTCGTCGATGCGGTTGCCGTGGAGCTCTGCGGCGACGGTCAGGCCGAATGGCGCCTGCTCGCGGTTGAGCAGGCGATAGCGCAGGTCGAGCGAGGCGCCCTGGAAGTTGACCTGGCGGCGGTCGTCGATGTCGGGGACGCCGGTGATGTCGTGCAGGCTGGCGGTCGCGCCGAGCTCGACGCGAAGATTCGGCAGCGGCACCACCTCGATCTCGACCTCGTGCTCGAGGGCGCGATACGTGCCGCCGCCCTTGCCGAAGCTCCCCGTCGTCTGGGTCTCAAACTCGCGCTCGCCGACATTGCCGATATCGGTACCGATCATGAAGCCGAAGATGTGCTCGGTATCGAAGCCCTCCTCGGCACTGACACACGCCGGTGCGAGCGCGGCCATGCACGCAATCGCCACCCCGAATCTGCGAGCCCCGCCGCGCATTCCCTGCCCCGAACGCGTGCGTCACCTGATGCGACGCTGACCAGGGATCAGCGTAACACACTGCCGCAGAACGCGATCCAGATTCTGATGAGAGAGGATTGAAGCCGCCCACATGTAGCTTGCGCTGGCAGGCGATGGTCCGACACTGCCACGGCTTCGGCGGCGTTTGCCGTCGAAGCCGCGGCAGGTCGTCAGTCTTACTTGCGCGCAGCGCAGGCGTACATGTTGATTTCCATGCCGACCGGCACTTCCACGATCTTCGGAGCTTTCCAAGCCATTCGGGGTCTCCCAAGGTATTGAGCGCGATATCGCGCGGGGCAAAACCTAGGGCTGTGCCCCCTGCAGTTCAAGCGCCGATTCGAATGCCGAACGCGTCTGTGTCGATTCTTCGCGGCCGCACTTCTCTCTCGGACAAGGCCAGTTCGCTCTTGGTCAAGCACGGAGCTGAACGACGCGACCTTGCCCGGCACACCACGTTCGAACCGGCACGACTTGCGCCGCGTCAGCAGTCCTTGCCTGCCGTTTGCGTGTTGGGCTTGGCACCTCCCGCGCTATCCGCCGCGGTTGGCTGGCTCTGCATCTGCCGCTGGGCATCCTCCGACGAGGCAGCCGCGCCGCTGCTGGCGCGATTCATCGTGCTGGTCGGCGGATGCTGACCGGTTTCGCTCGATGAGCTCTGTGGCTGCGCCGAGCCAACGGTGACCGGACCAGAGCCGGCATCCTTGTCGGTGCTGGCGCTACCGGTGTTGCACGGGCCGGCGACGGCGACGCCCGCGCTCAACGTTAGAATCGTGCAGGCAGCAAGAACGGAACGTTTCGTGTTCATCTGCTTCTCCTCTTCTCCCGCCGCGCTGCCCCGGCGCCGAGCAGGACTCGCGAGGAGAACAGGCCGAGCAGCCCGATGTTCCTGTCGGAACCAGGTTCCTGGCAGCTGACAGGTTCAGCGCAGCAGCCGGACCAGCGCACGGCCCGCCCGCGCGTTCAGCTCTTTTGCATCGAGCGTCCCGTCCTTGTCCGGATTGGCCGCATTGAAGCGCTGCTCCACCACGGCCAGGTATTCGTCGAGCGTGAGGGTCCCGTCGCGATCAGGATCGGCGGCGGCTAGCTCCTTCGCCGACAACCGCCCGCGCAACTCGCGCGCATCGAGGGTGCCGTCGCGATCGGGGTCGAGCTTGGCGAACATTGCGCTGGCCGCCTTCTTCACCTCGGCAAGATCGAGCGTGCCGTCATTGTCGGTATCGAACATCTTGACGGCATTGCCGGATGCCGCGACGGCCGGACCGGACAAGAATCCAATGGTGAACGCAAGTGCAATCGAGCGACGTAACATCATCGAAACCTCCTGAGAAACGCGATACGAACGGGATCGAACCAACATAAGTCCACAAACGAGCTCCGGTTCAAGCCGGAAATTACAACCTGCGCGCGCTACAACTCGCGGAACCCTGCCGGCGCCAAACGAGCGTGCCTCGCGTCGCGGAATTTTTCCAGCGTCTGCGCACAAGTGCGAGCGCGTTGTAAGGTTTCCGTCAGGTGAGCGGCACCTGGCGTTCAACATATAAGCATCGCACTTACGACTTTCGTATTGACGGGTTTTGCATTCGGGCGGAGTGTTGCTCCCGCAGCGTCAAAAGGCGCGCATATTGGGAGGAACGGATGAAACGCTTTGCGATGGCCGCGAGCCTCGTCATGCTTGCGTCGACTTGTGCAAGCGCGCAGACCACCGAGCAGCTGGTCAAGGGCGCGACCGATACATCGAACGTTCTCAACTACGGGATGGGCTACAATCTTCAGCGCTTCTCGACGCTGAACCAGATCAACAAGGACACCGTCAAGAACCTCGTCCCGGTCTGGAACTACTCCTTCAATGACGATCGCAGCGAGGAGTCCCAACCCATAGTTTATCAGGGCGTGCTCTACGTGACCACGCACAATGCGACCATGGCGGTGGACGTCAAAACCGGCAAGCAGATCTGGAAGAGCAAGATCGAATATCCCGCCGAGACGCCCCGAATCGTCTGCTGCGGCATCATCAATCGCGGTGTCGCGATCCACGAAGGCAAATTATTCCGTACGACGCTCGATGCCAACGTGATTGCGATCGACGCGAAAACCGGCAAGGAGCTATGGCGGCAGAAGGCGGCCGACATCAAGGAAGGCTATTCCATGACGGTGGCCCCGCTGGTCGCCGAGGGCGTGGTCATCACCGGCATCTCCGGCGCCGAGTTCGGCACCCGCGGCTTCATCGACGGCTGGGATCCGGCGACCGGCAAGCATCTGTGGCGCACCCATTCGATCCCCTCGCCGGACGAGCCCGGCGGCGACACCTGGAAGGGCGACACCTGGAAGCTCGGCGGCGGCTCGACCTGGATCACCGGCTCGTATGACCCCGAGCTGAACACGGTCTATTGGGGCATCGGTAACCCCGGCCCGTTCAACTCGGCGGTGCGTCCGGGCGACAATCTCTACACCTGCTCTGTGCTGGCGATGGATCCCAAGACCGGCAAGATCAAGTGGCACTACCAGTTCTCGCCGAACAATCCGTTCGACTACGACGCGGTGGCCGAGATGGTGCTCGCCGATGTGAACGTCGAGGGTAAGCCGACCAAGGCGCTGATGAATGCCAACCGCAACGGCTTCTTCTACGTGCTCGACCGCACCAACGGCAAGCTGCTCGCGGCCAACCCCTACGTGAAGGTCAACTGGGCGACCGGTATCGACATGAAGACGGGACGTCCGATCGAAACCGACGTGTCGAAGGATGCGCGCGAGGGCAAGAAGGTCGTCGTCTATCCGTCGATCCTCGGCGGCAAGAACTGGGAGCCGATGTCGTTCAACCCGCAAACCGGCCTTGCCTATGCCAACACGCTCGCCTTCGGCGGCAGGTACAAGACCGAGCCCGTCACCTACAAGCAGGGTGAATGGTATCTCGGCATGGACCTGACCGACCTCTGGGAGTACGGCGACGGGCCGCGCGGTCATCTCAAGGCCATCGACCCCATGACCGGCAAATCGAAGTGGGAAGCGCCGAGCGACATTCCGCGCTTCTCGGGCGTGCTGTCGACGGCCGGAGGCGTCGTGTTCTCGGGCGCGCTAACCGGCGAGTTCGAGGCCTTCGACGCCGACACCGGCAAGAAGCTCTGGCAGTTCCAGACCGGCTCCGGCATCGAGGGACAGCCGGTCACCTGGCAGCAGGACGGCGTGCAGTACGTCGCCGTGACGAGCGGCTATGGCGGCGTCTACTCGCTGTTCTCCGGCGACGAGCGGTTGGCTCAGGTGCCACCCGGCGGTTCGCTGTGGGTCTTTGCGGTCAAGAAGTAACCACAGGCACGATGCTGAAAGAAACATCTCACAAGACGGCGGCGATGCTCGCCGCCGTCGCGGTACTGACGGTCGCGCTTGCGGCGACCGTTCGTGCCGCGGACGACGCCACCGGCAATTCCATGCAGGCGCAGATCGACCACGGAAAATCGACCTACGCCTCGAAATGCTCGCACTGCCACGGCCCCAATCTGATGAACTCCGGCACCATCACGCCGGACCTGCGCGCCATCCCCGACGACAAGACGCGCTTCGTCACCACGGTGAAGAACGGCAAGAACAACAAGATGCCGCCCTGGGCGGACATCCTCAGCGACGACGAGATCGGGAATCTCTGGGCCTTCGTCTCCAGCCGGAGAAAGCCATGAGACGCTCGCTCGCCGCCTGGAGCGCTGCCGCGATCCTCATGGCAGCGCCTCTTGTCGCGCGCGCGGCCGAGGAACCGCTGAGGATCTGTCTCGACGAGGACCGGCCGCCGCTGTCAGTGCATCAAAAGGGCAAGGCGGCTGCAGGCTTCGACGTGCTGCTGGCGCAGGCGGTTGCCGAGCGCCTGCGGCGGCCGCTGACGATCCAGTGGTTCGAGAGCAAGCTCGATGAAGATTCCAGCCCACAGCTCGAGGCCAATGCGCTGCTCTCGGACGGCCGCTGCGCGCTGGTCGGCGGTTATGCGCTGACGACGGATTCTCTCGTCAAGCCCGGCATGAAGACGGCGCGGCTGCCCGATTTCGCCGGGGCCAAGCGCGAGGACCGGCGTCGCCGCGTCGAACTCGGCGTACTCGCGCCGAGCCAGCCCTATGTTTACTCGCCGATGACGGTGGTGCTCGGGCCGAAGGCGAAGGGCCGCAAGATCGGCGACATCGGCGATCTCGCCGGACTGCGCCTCGTCATCGAAAGCGGCTCACTCGGCGATGCCATCCTGATGACCTTCGACAAAGGGCGCCTGATCGACAACATCACCCATCTCGTGCCCGGCCGCGACGACCTCTTCGGCGCGCTCCAGCGCGGCGACTATGACGCGACGCTGATCGACCTTGCGCGCCTCGATGCCCATCGCGCCGCCCAGCCTGATACGGCAATCACCGCGTCCGGCTATTACTATCCGATCGGCGCCAATCGCGGCTATGTCGGGCTTGCCAGCGATCCAGCACTGATCGAGGCCGTGAACATGGCGCTGGGCCAGCTTGCCGCCGAAGGCAAGATCGCCGAACTCGGCAAGCAGGCCGGCCTCACCTATCTGCCGCCACGCGAGCCCGCCATCCTCGGCGATGTCTGGATGAAGATCATTCAGCGGTGAGATTTCGTCATTCCGGGGCGTCGGCAGGGCGACCCCGGAATGACGATGCGGTTGGCGGCGGAACACAACGGCCTCGACTGGCCTAGCGGCGCCACGAACCGTATGATGCCGGCGTTTCATTCGACCTTCGGTGCCATCTTGAACGCCCCGTTCGCCGCCGGCTTGCGCGACGTCCTCTCTCGCGAAATCAAGACCGGCGAGCTCCTGCGGGCGCTGATCGTCGTTGGCCCGCTTGTCGCCGCCTATTTCGCTTCACGCGAGACGGCGCTGCTCAATCTCGGACTGATCGCGGTCTCGCTGCTGATTCCCGCGCTCAGGCTGCAGCTGGCCCCGAAAGTGATCGCCTGGCATTACCTGGCCATTCTCGTCACCTTTGCCGTTCTCTTCCTCGCAACCCCCGTCAAGCCGCTATTCGTGGTGCTGACGGCATTTGCCGGCTTTCTTGCCGTGGCAGTGACGCGCTATGGCGAACATTTCCGCACGCTCGGCAATTGGGTGTTCATCCCCGCCGTTTATCTGGCCTGCGAGGTGCGCGAGGGCGTGAGCGCCGCGGAAGCATGGCGTCACGCCGGAATGATGCTCCTGTCGTCGCCGATCGCGCTGGCGCTGGTCTGCGCCATCCGGATTTCCGACCAGCGGCGATGCGGCGGTGGCGCTGCGGCATCGTTCGGCCTGTCCGCGGCCGAGTGGTTTGTGCCGGCAAGCGCGACCGCCATGGCGGTGTTCGCCGCGGCGGCGCTGGTCGAGATCTTCGATCTCGCTCAGGGGCAATGGGTGATGTGGTCGGCGGCAAGCGTGATCGTCGGTGACCTTTCCGCGTCGACCGGCAAGCTGAAGCAGCGCGCGATCGGCGCGCTCGTCGGCGTGCCGCTCGGCTTCCTCGCCGGCATCGCGCTGCCGCAAAGCCGGGTCGGTTACGCGCTCGCAGTGCTCGCGGCCACGCTCACCCTGATCTCGTTCTCCCGCTACGTCGTCGGCTTTGGCTTGCGCTGCTTCTTCATTGCGCTCGCCGCCTCCTGTGCCGGCGGCGCCAGCGGCATCGCGGAGGAGCGTGTCGCCAACGTGCTGATCGGCGGCACCTTCGGCCTCGTTGCGGTGGCCCTGACCGAGATCGTCTGGCTGCGAATCATGCGGAAGGCGCGACCGCCCGGATGAGGCGAACACGACGCCGTCCGTCCAATGCGCCAATCTGTCTCGCCTGTCGACCATGGCAGAGACGGCTCGATGCAGTACCCTCGGCACGAACCGGGGAGGAAACCATGTCTGCAAAGCTCGATCGCCGCCGCTTCGTCGCCGCCGGGACCAGCGCGCTCGCGATGCCTTTCGTCGCGCGCGGCGCCTCAGCGCAGGCTGCGTGGCCGTCGCGGCAGATCCGCATGATTTGCAGCTATCCCGCCGGCGGACAGACCGACCTCTTGGCACGCGCCTATGGCGAATTCATCGCCAAGCAGGTCGGCAAGACCGTTGTTGTCGAGAACAAGCCCGGCGCCTCCGGCGCGATCGGCACGGCAGAAGTCGCCCGCGCCGAGCCCGACGGACACACCATGTTGTGCTCGATCTCGACCACCTACATCATGAACCGCGTGGTCGTTAAGAATCCCGGCTACGACATGGACCGGGATCTGACCCTCGTCAGCGTCATTCCCGGCGCCGGCCTGTTGCTGGTGGCGAACCCGAAAACCGGCGTCAAGACGCTGGAGGATTTCGTCGCCTTCGCGCGCAAGAGCGGCAAGGTGAACTTCGGCACCTACAGCGCGGGCTCGGCTCCCCACATGACGATCAGCGAGCTCAACAAGCAATACGGCCTTTCGATCGAGCCGGTCCATTACCGCGGCGAAGCCCCGATGTGGACAGGGATGCTGGAGGGCACCCTCGATGCCGCGATGGGCAGCTTTACTGCCGCACAATCCGTCCTGCAAAGCGATCGCGGCACCGTGTTCGCCGTGCATTCCAAGAAGGTCGGCGCGATTCCCAATGTCAAGACGCTCCCCGAGCAGGGCGCGACGTCGAAATTCTTCACCGTGAGCGGCTTCTCCGGCTGGGCGGTGCCGAAGGCGACGCCGCAGCCGATCGTCGACCGTCTTGCCGAGCTCTGCGTCGCAGCCAACAACGATGCGAAGGTCAAGGAAGTCCTCGCCACTTTCGTGCTCGAGCCTGCGATCGGTTTCAAGGAAACCAACGAGCTGTATCAGCGCGAGCTGCCGATCTGGATCGAGAGCGCAAAGTCGCTCGGTCTCGAGCCAGCCTGACCTCGAGGCACGGCGCAACGCGCCGGTCTGCTTCGCGGCCCGGTGTCCGACCAAAGCCTAGTGTCGAACACGCATTTTCCCGCTATGATTGTGCGATCCCTGCCGGAGCTCCGGCCGGCGCGGACGGGAAAGGCCGAGCGCATGACACCAGATGCCGTCGCCGTCGCCGTGATGATCATCCTGCTCTTTCCGATGAGCTATTTCACGCTTGCCTCGCCCGCCTTTCTGCTGGTGCGGCTCGATATCCAACCCGTCGCCCAGCTGTTGCGCGGAATGTTCAACGCCCATTTTCTGGTGATGCGCGTCGCCGGCGTCATCGGGACGGTGGCTTTGCTGCTCGAAGGTCGCCTGATGGCCGCGATGGGTGTCGGCTTGATCGCAGCCATGGCGATCTGGGGGCGCGCCTGGTTCATGCGGCGGATGGATGACCAGCTCAGCGCGAGGGACGCCGGCGATGCTGAAGCCCCGCGGCGACTGCGCCGGCTGCACTGGAGCGGAATGCTGGGAAACGCGGTGCTGCTCGTCGTTCTCGTGGCCAGCATTCCCTACATGGCCGCGTCGGCTTGAGAGACATCGCGGCCGCCGGCACGTGACAAGGCCCCCCTGCCGGCGCCTCGGCCGCAGCGCGGCCGCCTAATGCTCGTCCGCGCTCGCCGCGCTCTGTTGCGCCTTGTGGATCGAAGACGGCACCACGCCGAAATATTTCCGGAACACGCGGCTGAAATGCGATGAGCTAGAGAAGCCCCAGGAAAACGCGACGTCGGTGATGGTCTTGCCGGCGTGAGCCTCGAGCTCCTGACGACAGTTCTGCAGACGCGCCTGCCAGATGTAGTCGCTCACCGTGGTGCCGCGCTCCGAGAACAGCATGTGCAGATAGCGCTTGGAGCAGCCGAGCTCGGCCGATATCTGGTCGATGCACAGGTCCGGATCGCGAAGGTGCTCGCGGATGAAGAACTGCGCGCGCACATACATCGCCTCGGGCCCGACACGATCGAACATCGTATCGGCCTCGCGCAGCGGCAGCAGCAGCAGGTCGATCAGCGAATCGGCAACGCCGACCGCGCTGTTCGCCGACAGCTTTGCCGCCTCGTCGAAGGTCGCGTGGACGAAATCATGGGCGATCCGCCCCGTCCCGGTCTTCGCCGACAATTTGCACGCAGGCATCCGCTGCGACGGAAATCCGCGGTCGCGCAGCAGCGCCTTGGGCACGATCACGACGTCATGGCGCGTGAAGGCGGGGCTGATGATCGAATGCGGGCACGAGACGTCATAGGCGATGATGTCGCCAGGATTGATTTCGATGTGGCGGCCTTCCTGCTCGAAATACGACACGCCATAGGTCTGGAAGTGGATCTTGATGTAGGGGTGTTCATTGCTCTTCGCCCGCGCCAGCGTGTGAGCGATGCGATGCTGGCTCACCTCGATCTGGCAGAGCTTCAGGCGCGAGACCGTGGTGTAGTCGATACGGCCCTCGAGCGAGGACGCCTCCAGCGGATCGACGTCGAAATACCCGCACAGGCTCGTCAGCCCGTCGATCCAACTCTGGATCTGCCGCTTCGGCGTCATTCCGGTGGTCGAGAGCGTGTGAATTGTGTCGGACATTAATCCAGCCGCTGGTTTGATCCGGAAATTCGACGCGAATCGCGACCAGCGCTGCCGGAGCCCTCAGCCGTGATTGCGTGACGTTTACCTCGAATTTGAGCGGTCTGTTGCAACGCGCACCATCGTTCCGTTGCCGCCCTTAAGGGTTAATCCTCCGCCTTAGTTGCACCGCCGTCAAGGGGAACCTGACCGTTGAAGACGGTCCAGAGGCAGCGCGGAAGCCGCTGAATTCGCTACCGCAAAATCAAAATCTTCGTATCCGTGCGCTGTCAAGCAAACCGGCTTCTCTCTTGGGCAAGTTTCCCGGTGACGAAGCGGTTAGGGATTGCGGGAGGAACAACAAGAACGGGCCGCTCCTGCACCGCGGACCCGTGGCTCTCATCAGGAGGAGGAAACAGGACAGCATCGTTTCTGGTCCCAAACGTGACCGCCCTGCACGAGCAGACGCCGGACGAGAAGCCCGGTGATTGAACAATGCTTCGGAAATAATAAACGAGACCAACGGAGGAATAACTATGCGCAAGGTGCTACTGGCGACCTATCTTGGCTCCGCGGCGGCTCTCGCCGTCGGCAGCGCTTCAGCCAATGACGAGCTGATCAAGATGTCGCAGAACCCGAAAGACTGGGTGATGCCGGCGGGCGACTACGCCAATACCCGCTATTCCAAGCTGAACCAGATCACCGCTCAGAACGTAGGGAAGCTTCAAGTTGCCTGGACCTTCTCGACCGGCGTGCTGCGTGGCCACGAAGGCGGCCCGCTGATCATCGGCAACATGATGTACGTCCACACCCCGTTCCCGAACAAGGTCTACGCTCTTGACCTTTCCAACGAGAACAAGATCGTCTGGAAGTACGAGCCGAAGCAGGACCCGAATGTCATCCCGGTGATGTGCTGCGATACCGTCAACCGCGGCCTGTCCTACGGAGACGGCAAGATCATCCTGCATCAGGCCGATACCAACCTCGTCGCACTCGACGCCAAGACGGGCAAGGTGGCCTGGTCGGCGACCAACGGCAATCCCGCGAAGGGCGAGACCGGTACGTCCGCCGCGCTGGTCGTCAAGGACAAGGTCCTGGTCGGCATCTCCGGCGGTGAATTCGGCGTGCAGTGTCACGTCACCGCTTACGACCTCAAGAGCGGCAAGCAGGTCTGGCGCGCCTTTTCCGAGGGTCCGGATGACCAGATCAAGTTGGACCCGGTCAAGACGACGGCGCTCGGCAAGCCGGTCGGACCCGACTCCAGCTTGAAAACCTGGCAGGGCGATCAGTGGAAGATCGGCGGCGGCTGCACCTGGGGCTGGATCTCCTACGATCCCGCTCTGAACCTGGTCTATTACGGCTCGGGCAACCCCTCGACCTGGAATCCCAAGCAGCGTCCGGGTGACAACAAATGGTCGATGACCATTTTCGCACGCGACGCAGACTCGGGCATGGCCAAGTGGGTCTACCAGATGACGCCCCACGACGAATGGGATTATGACGGCGTCAACGAGATGATCCTCACGGATCAGCCGATCAATGGCCAGCCTCGCAAGCTGCTGACCCATTTCGACCGCAACGGTCTCGCCTACACCATGGATCGTGAGAGCGGCGAACTGCTGGTCGCCGAGAAGTACGATCCGAAGGTGAACTGGACCTCCGGCGTCGACATGGACAAGAACTCGCCGACCTATGGCCGTCCGAAGGTGCTCGACGCAGCTTCGACCGACAAGGCGGGCGAGGACGTCAACGTGAAGGGCATCTGCCCGGCCGCGCTCGGCACCAAGGACGAGCAGCCGGCAGCCTACTCGCCGGACACGCAGCTGTTCTACGTTCCGACCAACCACGTCTGCATGGACTACGAGCCGTTCAAGGTGAGCTACACCGCGGGCCAGCCCTATGTGGGTGCGACGCTCTCGATGTATCCGCCCCAGGGTGAAAGCCATATGGGCAACTTCATCGCCTGGGACAACAAGACCGGCAAGATCGTCTGGTCGAACAAGGAGCAGTTCTCGGTCTGGTCGGGTGCGCTCGCAACCGCAGGCGGGGTGGTGTTCTACGGCACGCTCGAAGGCTACCTGAAGGCGGTCGATGCCAAGTCCGGCAAGGAGCTCTACAAGTTCAAGACTCCTTCGGGCATCATCGGCAACGTCACCACCTATGAGAACAATGGCAAGCAGTACGTTGCCGTGCTCTCCGGCGTGGGTGGCTGGGCCGGCATCGGTCTGGCGGCAGGTCTGACCGATCCGACCGCCGGTCTCGGCGCCGTCGGTGGCTACGCGGCCCTCAGCAACTACACGGCGCTCGGCGGTACGCTGACCGTGTTCGCGCTGCCGAACTAGGCCTCGCTCAGCATCGCTCCGGCGCGTGGATCAACTCCACGCGCCGGCTCGTCTCCCCCGGGCTCCTTCGAGGAAAACTCTCTTGCGTAAAATCTGCTCTGTCATAGCCACGATGATCTTTCTTGCGTCCGGAGGAAATGCGATCGCGGACGGTCCAGGCGACCCGACCGCCGTGAAGAAGGAAGACGACGGCAAGTGGCTCGATAAGGAAGGAAACCCCACCTACAAGATTTCGGCTGACGGCACCGTGGACTGGTTCACTTATTCCGGATACCGCCGCTATCACTCGGACTGCCACGTGTGCCACGGCCCCGATGGCATGGGATCGACCTACGCACCGGCGTTGAAGGATTCCATCAAGTCGATGAGCTATGGCGACTTCATCGGCGTGATCGCCTCCGGTCGCAAGAACGTTTCGACCGCGCAGGAGAACGTCATGCCGGCCTTCGGCGACAACCCGAACGTTGCCTGCTACATGGACGATCTCTACGTCTATCTGCGCGCCCGTTCCGACGAAGCCTGGGGCCGGCAGCGTCCCGCGAAAAAGGAAGAGAAGACACCTGCCTACACCAAGGCCGAAGACGCCTGCATGGGCAATAAATGAACGTTGCCAGGATTGCCGCGACGACATCCTGGCATCCTACGAGGATTTGAGGAGTTACCGATGAAGACACGTGCCGCCGTCGCTTTCGAAGCCAAGAAGCCGCTCGAGATTGTCGAGGTCGATCTGGAAGGACCGAAGGCTGGCGAAGTCCTGGTCGAGATCAAGGCCACGGGCATCTGCCATACCGACGCATATACGCTCGACGGCTTCGACAGCGAAGGAATCTTCCCATCGATCCTGGGCCATGAAGGCGCCGGCATCATCCGCGAGATCGGCCCCGGCGTGACGTCGGTGAAGCCGGGCGACCACGTCATCCCGCTCTACACGCCGGAATGCCGGCAATGCAAAAGCTGCCTCAGCCAGAAGACCAATCTCTGCACCGCGATCCGCGCGACGCAGGGCAAGGGCGTGATGCCTGATGGCACAAGCCGCTTCTCCTACAAGGGCAAGCCGATCTACCACTATATGGGCTGCTCGACCTTCTCGAACTTCACTGTTCTCCCTGAGATCGCCGTCGCCAAGATCCGCGAGGACGCGCCGTTCGACAAGAGCTGCTACATCGGCTGCGGCGTGACCACCGGCGTCGGCGCCGTCGTCAACACGGCGAAGGTCGAGCCGGGCTCCAACGTGGTCGTGTTCGGCCTCGGCGGCATCGGCCTCAACGTGATCCAGGGCGCCAAGATGGCGGGCGCCGACAAGATCATCGGCGTCGACATCAACGATTCCAAGGAAGACTGGGGCAAGCGGTTCGGCATGACCCACTTCGTCAACCCGAAGAAGGTCACCGGCGACATCGTCCAGCACCTCGTCGGCCTCACCGACGGCGGCGCCGACTACACTTTCGACTGCACCGGCAACACCACGGTGATGCGCCAGGCGCTGGAAGCCTGCCATCGCGGCTGGGGTACCTCGATCATCATCGGCGTCGCCGAGGCCGGCAAGGAGATCGCCACACGCCCGTTCCAGCTCGTCACCGGGCGCAACTGGCGCGGCACCGCTTTCGGCGGTGCGCGCGGCCGTACCGACGTGCCGAAGATCGTCGACTGGTACATGAACGGAAAGATCGAGATCGATCCGATGATCACCCACGTGCTCAAGCTCGATGAGATCAACAAGGGGTTTGACCTCATGCATGAGGGCAAATCCATCCGTTCCGTCGTCGTGTTCTAGGTCTCAGACATCACACCAAGGAGGATCGACCCATGACTGTTGCACTCCATCCATCGATCGACAACGGCCTCAAACAGGGCAGCGGCAGCTTTGCCGGCGGAACGCTGGTCTGCAAATGCAAGGATCATCCGGTCAAGGTCGGCATCAAGGGCGACGTCGCGCACAACCACGCCTGCGGCTGCACCAAGTGCTGGAAGCCGCAAGGAGCGACCTTCTCGGTCGTCGCCGTGGTACCCCGCCAGAACGTCAGCGTGCTTGAGAACGGCGACAAGCTTGAGATCGTCGATTCGTCGGCGGTGATCCAACGCTATGCCTGCAAGGCCTGCGGCACCCACATGTACGGCCGCATCGAGAACAAGGGCCATCCGTTCTACGGCCTCGACTTCATCCATCCCGAGCTGTTCCAGGAGCAAGGCTCGCAGGCGCCGCAATTCGCCGCCTTCGTTTCCTCGGTGATCGAATCGGGCGTGAAGCCGGAGCAGATGGCGGGCATCCGTTCGCGGCTGAAGGAGATCGGGCTGGAGCCCTATGACTGCTTGTCGCCGGCGCTGATGGACGCGATTGCGACCCACGTCGCGAAAGCCAAAGCCGCCTAAGGCCGCCTGGGCGGGGCCGTCGCGCCCTCGCCAAACCCGATCGGCTCGCTGGCGCCCACCACCGCCAGCGAGCCGGACCGGTCCCCCTGTCCCGGGACCATTGCGGCGATGCCGCCACGTCTGCACCACGCGTACATGAGGGCCATCAGCTCCTCAGTCCTGGTCTCTGAATGACTGCGCAGGACCGCCCGCCTCCTGCTTGAAGCTCGCGGTGCTTGCGTTTCTCCCTCCCTCGACTGAGGCATCCTGCTTCGTCCGTGCAGTGATCCTGGCGGACGAAGCCTTTTTGTTGGTTGGACCGCTTCGCAAGCTCGCGGCAGGAAGCTGCGCCCTGCTTTTGACAAACCATCGATGCAATCTTTTCCCGGTGAACACTCGGCTGTGAATGCCGGGCCGGAGCGATCTCTGCTACGATCGCGCCGTCACGATGCCGCGCGAAGTTCAATCAATTAAGAACAAGAACGGGGGAGGTATCGAGCACATCCAGACATCGCCATTGGCTTCCTGCCCCCTTTCGGGATTTGCCCGCGTGGGACGACGGCGGAATGCGGCGAGACGACGCACGAACCGTCGCCGACCGGCGTCGGCGCAATTTCAATTTGGCATGCTTATGAAGAGCGAGGGACGATCATGATCAAGGTGAAGATCAACGGCCAGGAACAGAGCTGGGACGGCGACCCGGACCTCCCGCTACTTTGGTTTCTGCGTGACGAGGCCGGGCTGACCGGCACTAAATATGGCTGCGGCCAGGCCCTGTGCGGCGCATGCACCGTTATCGTCGACAAGCAGGCCGTGCGCGCCTGCATCACGTCGATCAACGATGTCGCCGGCCGCGAGGTCACCACGATCGAAGGACTGCATCCGACCGGCGATCATCCGGTGCAGAAGGCCTGGCGGCAGGTCAACGTGCCGCAATGCGGCTTCTGCCAGGCCGGCCAGATCATGCAGGCTGCAGCCCTCCTGATGGACAACCCGAAACCGTCGCACGACCAGATTCGCGAAGGGATGGCCGGCAACATCTGCCGCTGCGGCTGCTACCAGCGCATCGAGAACGCCGTCCATCTCGCATCGACGGGAGTGTGACATGAATTTCATCGACAATCCCAGCAAGCTTCGCGGCTTCGAAAAGAACATCAGGGTGGAGAAGGTCTCGCGCCGCAGCATCCTGAAAGGCCTCGGCGTCACCGGCGGCTTCGTGCTCGCCGCGCCGGTGATGTCACGCCAGGCATTCGCCTATGAAACCGGTGCGGGAAAGATGCCGCATGGCGTCGTGGTCGATCCGCGCGTGTTCGTCTCGGTCGCCCTGGACGGCATCGTCACTATCGTCGGGCACCGTTCGGAAATGGGCACCGGCGTGCGCACCAGCCTGCCGTTGATCGTGGCCGAGGAGATGGAAGCCGACTGGTCCAGGGTCAAGGTTCAGCAGGCCCATGGCGACGAGGTCAAGTTCGGCAACCAGGACACTGACGGCTCGCGCAGCACGCGGCACTATCTGATCCCGATGCGGCAGATCGGCGCCTCCGCACGGACCATGCTGGAACAGGCCGCGGCAAAGCGCTGGGGCGTACCGGCCACCGAGGTCAAGGCGGTCAACCATGAGGTCGTCCACAGCGCCAGCGGGCGGAAGCTCGGCTTTGGCGAACTCGCTGCCGACGCCGCCAAGGAATCGGTGCCCAGCATCGAAGGCCTCAAGCTGAAGGACCCCAAGAACTTCCGCTATCTCGGCAAGGGCCAGGTCGGCATCGTCGATCTCCACGACATCACCACCGGCAAGGCGCATTACGGCGCCGACGTGCGGCTGCCCGGCATGAAATATGCCGTGATCGCCCGCCCGCCGGTGACCGGCGGCAAATTGGTCAAGTTCGAGCCCGAGGCAGCGCTGAAAGTGCCCGGCGTCGAGAAGGTGATGCAGGTGCGCGGCTGGCCGTGGCCGTCCAAGTTCCAGCCGCTCGGCGGCGTTGCTGTGATCGCGCGCAACACCGGCGCGGCGATCAAGGGCCGTGACGCGCTGAAGCTGACCTGGGACGACGGTCCCAACGGCAAATACGACTCCGTCGCCTATCGCAAGGAGCTCGAAGAGGCCTCGCGCAAGCCCGGCCTCGTCCTGCGCAAGGAGGGCGATGCGGACGCCGCCTTGAAGAGCGCCGACAAGGTCATTGTCGGCGAGTACTACGTTCCCCATCTCGCCCATGTTGCCATGGAGACGCCGGTGGCGGTCGCCGACGTCAAGGGCGACAAGGCGGAGATCTGGGCGCCGGTGCAAAGCCCCGGCGGCACCCGCGAGGACGTCGCCAAGACGCTCGGCATTCCCGAGGCCAACGTCACGGTCAACGTCACGCTGCTCGGCGGCGGATTCGGGCGCAAGTCGAAATGCGACTTTGCGCTCGAGGCCGCGCTGCTCTCGAAAGAGCTCGGCGCACCGGTGAAGGTGCAGTGGACGCGCGAGGACGACATCCATAACGGCTTCCTGCACACCGTCTCGGTCGAGCGGATCGAGGCCGGCCTCGACAAGAGCGGCAAGGTGGTCGCCTGGCGCCATCGCAGCGTGGCCCCCAGCATCGCCTCGACGTTCGCCGCCGGGACCGTACACCAGGCTCCGTTCGAGATCGGCATGGGCCTCGTCGACATGCCGTTCGAGATCGCCAACATCTCGTGTGAGAACCCGGAAGCCGCGGCGTTCACCCGCATCGGCTGGTTCCGCTCGGTCTCGAACATCCCGCGCGCCTTCGCGGTGCAATCGATGGTCGGCGAGATCGCGCAAGCGACCGGCCGCGACCAGAAGGAGACGCTGCTCGCGCTGATCGGAAGCCCGCGCATCGTCAAGCCGGAGGTGAAAGACCTCTGGAACTACGGCGAGCCCCAGGACAGCTACCCGATCGACACCGCGCGCTTGCGCAAGGTGGTCGAACTGGTCGCCGAGAAGGGTGAGTGGGGACGCAAGGTGCCAAAGGGCCACGGCCTTGGCATCGCAGTACACCGCAGCTTCGTCAGCTACATCGCGACCATCGTCGAAGTCGCAATCGACGACAAGGGCAAGCTGATGGTGCCGAGAGTCGATACGGCGATCGATTGCGGCACCTATGTCAACCCCGAGCGCATCGCCTCGCAGATCGAGGGCGCCGCGATCATGGGGCTCAGTCTCGCCAAATACGGCGAGATCACCTTCAAGGACGGCAAGGTCGAGCAGAAGAACTTCGACGACTTCCAGGTTGTCAGGATGGATGAATCTCCTGTTGTGACCAACGTCTACATCGTGCCGCCCGCATCAGATACCCCGCCGAGCGGCGTCGGCGAGCCCGGCGTTCCGCCGTTCGCGCCGGCGCTGATCAATGCGATCTTCGCGGCGACGGGAAAACGTATCCGCTCGCTTCCGATCGGAAAGCAATTGGAGGCCTAGACGGAACCCAAGCGGCCTCGCGCCGTTTCCATCGATCTGACAGGAGCAGATCGATGATCAACATCTCAAAGGCGCTCGCAGTCTCGCTGTCGGGCGCCTTTCTATTGACGGCCTCGGGCGCCTTCGCCCAAGGCAATACCGCCCCGCCGACCACGGCCACGCGCCCCACCGCGCCCGACCAGAACTCGCTGCCCAACGCCAATGCCGCGCCTCCTTCGACCAATCAGACGACGGGGCAGCACAATCCGGATCCGAAGATCCGCGAGATGAACCAGAAGGAAAAGGACAAGGTCGACAGGCACGGCAAGTAGGCGCGACGGCCAGCATAGCAAGGCATACGCAAGAATGCGGCGGACGTAACCGTCCGCCGCATCCGCCACCCCCCTGCTGCTCCGCCTCTTTCGATCCGCCCGCGGAGCTATTTCTTCAGCGCGAACACCCAGACGACGCCGCCCTGCGGCACATTGGCTTCGATGCCGATGTTGTTGGTCGCGAGTGCATCCTGAATACGCTGTGCGTCCACGCCCCAGCCCGACTGGATCGCGATGTACTGCGTGCCGTCGATCTCATAGGACACCGGCATGCCAACGATGCCGGAATTGGTCTTCTGTTCCCACAGAAGTTCGCCGGTCTTGGCGTGGAAGGCGCGGAAGTTGCGGTCGTTGGTTCCGCCGACGAAGACGAGATCGCCCGCCGTCGCCGTGACCGATCCGAACAGCTGCGACTTCGGGAAGTTGTGCTGCCAGACCTTCTTGCCTGTGGCGGGATCCCAGGCCTGGAGCTCGCCGAAATGATCCGCGCCCGGCTTTACCTTCAGACCGATATCCTCCGGCTTGGTGCCGAGCCAGAGCTCACCCGGTTTGAGAGGGACCTTCTCGCCGGTAAAGCCACCGCAGAAATTCTCGTTGGCAGGCACGTAGACGAGGCCGGTCCTCTGGCTGTAAGCCGCCGACGGCCAGTCCTTGCCGCCCCACAGCGACGGACAGAACTCGACGCGCTTGCCGATCACCGGCTTGTGCGCGGGATCCACGATCGGCTTGCCGGTCTCGTCGATGCCTTTCCAGACGTCGGTGAAGACGAACGGCCAACCCGCGACATAGTTGATCTTGGTGGGCGTCCGCTCGAGCACCCAGAAGATCGCGTCGCGTCCCGGATGGACCAGGCTCTTGATGGTGCGACCGTTGCGCTGCAGATCGATCAGCATCGGTGCCTCGACCTCATCCCAATCCCAGGAATCGTTCTGGTGGTACTGGTGATAGGCCTTGATCTTGCCGGTCTCGGGATCGAGCGCGAGCACCGACGCTGTGTAGAGATTGTCGCCGGGATGAGTCTCGCCAGGCCATGGCGCCGCGTTGCCGACGCCCCAATAGATCGTCTTGGTCTCCTTGTCGTAATTGCCGGTCATCCAGGCCGACCCACCGCCGTTCTTCCAGTCGTCGCCCTGCCAGGTGTCGTGACCGGGTTCGCCTTCGCCGGGGATGGTGTAGGTCCGCCACAGCTCCTTGCCGTCCTTGGCATCATAAGCAACGATGTATCCGCGCACGCCGAACTCGCCGCCGGAGCCGCCGACGATGACCTTGCCGTCGACGATCAACGGCATCAGGGTCAGGTACTGGCCCTTCCTGTAGTCCTGCACCTTGGTGTCCCACAGCACCTTGCCGGTCTTGGCATCGAGCGCGACCACGTGGTCGTCCGTGGTGGCGAGGTAGAGCTTGTCCTCCCACAGCCCGACGCCCCGGTTGGTCGGATGCAGCTGGAACAGATCGTCTGGCAATTGCCGCTTGTAGCGCCAATATTCGTCGCCGGTCTTCGCATTCAGCGCGATCACCTGCCCCATCGGGGTCGTCACGAACATCGCGCCATTGTTGACGATCGGTGGCGCCTGATGGCCTTCGACTACCCCGGTGGCAAAGGTCCAGACCGGTGTGAGGTTCTTCACGTTGGAGGTGTTGATCTGGTCGAGCGGGCTATAGCCCTGCCCGTCATAGGTGCGTCGGTAGAGCATCCAGTTGTTTGGCTCGGGATTCTCCAATCGCTGCGCGGTGACCGGAGAATAATTCTCGATCGGACCCGATACGGCGGCACTCGAGGCAAGACACGTGAAGGCGACGAAGCCGGACAGTAACCATTGCTTCCTGGTCATGGACGTTCCCCTTTTTCATCCGTTTGAATTCTTGTTGTGAATTCTTGTCGTTCGTCCCGTCGTCCGCCCCTCGGCGGATACGGCCTCTCGTGACGCGGGCAAGGCCCGCACCGTCCGTCATCCTGGCTGCGTGCCACCTACCTTTCCCATGAAATTGCCGGCGACGGTGAGCGAACCGTCAGCGAGCGCCAGCGGCAGCGCTGCGAGCCGTCGCGGCGCCGGCCCGAACACGACCTGCGCGCCCGCGCGGGGATCGAATTCGGAGTTGTGGCACATGCACTTGAACACCTCCTTGTCGCCGACATCGCTCTTCACCCAGGCGGTGACGGGGCATCCGGCATGCGAACAGATCGCGGAATAGGCGATGATGCCGTCAACCGCCCGCGCACGGGTTTTCTCGTCGAGGTCGGCGGGATCGAGCTTGATGATCAGGATCTCATTGAGCCGCGAGGCACTGCGCACGACCGATGTGTTGGGATCCTTCGGCCAGGCATGGAGCGGTGGTCCGCCGGCCTTGACGTCCGCCGCGGAGATGAGCTTCCCCTCCTGGTCGCCTTCCGAGAAGACGAGCACATCGCCCTTCTGGGGCCGTTCGTCGGAGCCGGGCGGATCCTCGCCCGCACGCGCCGGCGGCGAGCAGCCGAGGCAAGCGGTTGTCGCGAGTGCGCCGAGCAGCAGCGTTCGCCGCGTTTGCTCGATGCCCGCGTCGGCCTCAGGTTCCGCAATGTTATCGGATGGCGAAGGATGAACGTTGAACGGTGCGCTCGACATGCACATTAGCAGGCGCTGGAACTCTGCCGAAAACAAGGCGAAGAATTGGCGCCGCAGTGCATCAATATGGCTTTGCTCGCTTTGATTGCGCGAACATCAACGTGTTCAAAGGCATTTTTGCAATTTCAACGTCACACCGCGCGACCTGCATGATGATTTTGCAGATCAGACCGATGCTGTTGGAATTGGTGCACCGCGCTCTCCGTCGCGCAGCACAAACGCAGAGCAGAACGCTTCAGGACCGAAGCACGTGCCGCGGCGATGCGATACGGCCGGCGACACTCGCCGACGCCATTTCAAAGCTGTCGGCGATGCGCCGCGCCTTGTCGATGAACAGCGCGGCTGCCGCCGGCGGGCAGACCTCGCGTGCCGTCTGCTCGAACAGATCGAGCCAGCGGTCGAAATGATCGCCGACCAGGCTCAGCGGCAGATGCGCGCGCATCGGCGAACCATGATAGCGGCCGCTCATCAGGACGACCGACGACCAGAAATCCCTGAGCTTGGCGAGATGCTCGTCCCAGTTCTGGACGATCGCAAAGACCGGACCGAGCAGCGCATCCTCGCGGACCCGTCCGTAGAAGCGCGTGACGAGTTCTCCGATCATGTCCTCCGTGATCCCGGTGCGCTCGATCGCGTCCTGGGTCAGCAGGTTCCGCCGTGCGGCCGCCGCCTCACGCTCGGCCTTCAATCGATCCGACATGTCCTCTGTGATCCGTTCCGTTGTTCCCGCGAGCCACCCGCTTCGACATCATCGGGCCAATTGCGCGCGGCGTCTTTGACGCAGCGCAAATTGCGGGGAATTGGGCGGCGGACGCTCAGTGCCCGCCGCCGAAGCCTTGATCAGGCGCTATAGGTGTAGAATCCCTGCCCGGTCTTGCGGCCGAGATGACCGGCATCGACCATCTCTTTCAGCAGCGGGGCTGGCCGATATTTAGGGTCGTTGAAGCCCTTGTAAAAGACCTCCATCACAGAAAGCATGGTGTCGAGCCCGACGAGGTCGGCGAGCGCCAGCGGCCCGATCGGATGGTTGCAGCCGAGCTTCATGCCGGCATCGATCTCTTCCGCGGTCGCGATCCCCTCCTGCAGCGCGAAGATCGCCTCGTTGATCATCGGGCACAGAATTCGGTTGACGGCAAAGCCCGGGCTGTTCTTGGCCGTGATCGCCACCTTGCCGACGCGCTTGGCGAAATCGAGCGCCTTGGCGTGGGTGTCGTCGGAGGTCTGCAAGCCGCGGATCAGCTCCAGCAGCGCCATCACAGGCACCGGGTTGAAGAAGTGCATGCCGATGAAGCGGTCGGGGCGGTCGGTCGCGGCGGCGAGCTTCGTGATCGAGATCGACGAGGTGTTGGTTGCAAGCAGCGTGCGCGGCGACAGCGTCGCGCAGAGATCCTTCAGGATCTTGACCTTGAGCTCTTCGTTCTCGGTCGCGGCCTCGATGACGAGATCGCAGTCCGACAGCTTCGCCCGATCGGTGGTACCGGTGATGCGCTTGAGCGTCGCCTCGCGGTCGGCCGCCGACAGCTTCTCCTTCTTGACTAGGCGCTCGAGGCTGCCGCCTACGGTCGAAAGGCCGCGGTTCACTGCGGCGTCGGAAATGTCGACCATCACGACCGAGAGGCCGGCCGCTGCGCAGACCTGCGCGATGCCGTTCCCCATGGTCCCTGCCCCGATGATGCCAACGGTTTGGATCATTGCGTCATATCCTTCATCCTTGAGGGCGCGCCAGGATGGCCCCGCCCCGTTGTTTCTGCCTCAGGGTCTAGCACCCCCATGGGGCGGCCGCGACCCGATCGTCGCTCCTTCCATAGAGCATTCCCAGGCGGAATAAAGCTGCCCTTCCGCCGCGGGGAAGCGTTGATTTGCATTCCGGAGGCAGCCCGACGCGTTCTGTGCCGAAACGCCCGTCTGGGCGCAGCCGCTGCGACGCCAGGTTTCTGCCACCATGCGCTTTCCGGCGACTTTGGCACCTCAAGACACATCGCTTGCCATGCGCGGACAACGCGGTCGCGCAGGAACGTCGTCAGCTCGGTCAGGTTGTCTCCGAGGTGAAAGTCAAGGAGACGACGATGAAGATGATCATTCTGGCATCCGCATGCATCATGGCCCTGGCAACCGGTGGCGCCCTCGCGCAGACGCAACCCACCCCGGGTGCGTCCGGCCAGGGCGAGGTCGGCCCCTCTTCGCGAGGCCCCGCGACCAAGGGAATGACGACGGGACGTTCATCGAACATGCAGAACGAGGCCGCCGACAGCAAGGGCGCTCGAACGCCGTCAGCCGGTGGCAGCAACACCAACAACATGGGAAGCCAGGCCGGCGGCGGCGCGGGCGCAGGCAAATAGAGCAGTCTTTTAGAGATATGGAGAGGGGCCGATGCCCCTCTCCCGCCAAGCCCGATCAGCGATCGAGGCGATACGACATGACGCTGCGGAGGCCCTGCAGCGCCGGCGCCCTCGATCGTCAAGGCCAGCCAGGCTCGTTGCCGTCGACCACATATCAACGGTGTCGAATGAGTCTTAGTCGGGCATGGAGACCCCATGCTCGCTACTTCCCGGCAGAAGCGTAGGCCGTGACGACGTAGCCGGATCGTGGAATGATCACACCAGCATCGCGCGTGCCTCGTCGCGATGCGCGATGTTCTGCAATTGGTCCCGCCTACATTGACATTAGTGTGACGGCCGGGGCAGTTTTTCACATTGCTGACGAATCAGCGATTGCCTCACGCCGAGTATCTCTTGGACAACTCCCAGTGCTTTCGAGACTGATATCGTTGCTGAGCCGCATCCCTGCGGTGAAATGGGCGTTCACCCGGCTTCGGCCCGCGCCGCACGGCGCCAACGTTGACGTCGCATCGATTGAAACGGATGGCACAGCTGCCATTGTCGACGTCGTGGAAACCGCACCGGCTTGCGTCACCGAGATCGGCGCGGAGCCTTTGCTTGAGAACGCCGGTCTCGCGCTCGCGGCTCCAATCGCGGAGGCGGCTCCGGTCACGGAAAATGACATCGCAGTTCCCGTCGTCGCGGAGAGCCCGTCGACCGGCATCGGCATCGACGACGCTTCAGTTGCGGAGATGCCGGCAGACGCCGAGACGCCGTTGCCGGTGGTCGAGCAGTCTGGAGCTTCATCGCTCGATCTCGAACACAAGACGCCTGTCGCCTCTGATGTCGTGACCGCCAGCGTTACGTCCTCTGATGTCCCGGCGGAGGTTGAACCTGTCGTCGCGGAGGAGATTCCTCTTCCAACTGCCGGGATCGAGGCCGCTCCGGTTGATGGCCCTGATGACATCAGCAAGCACGATGCTTCGCCCATCGTTTCCGCAGCCGTCGGCCCGGTCGTTGCCGATCAAATCCACGTCGTTCTCGCCGATGGCGTTGCGGCGGACGCACCCGAAGCCAGCGTCGACGGCGACACATCGCCCGGCACCGAGATCACGCCGGCGCCCGCAGACGATCGTCCGCTCGCCGCAGCCATCGAGGTTCCTTCTACCGACTTGCCCGGCGCCTTCACGACCATCGCGCCGGGTCCCGCTGTTGTCACTCCCGCTGCGGACATCCGCAGCGCACGGAAAGCTCGGGCCCGCCCCGTGGAACCCGCCGATCGCGCCGCGCTGATCCGGCAGCGCTGGGGGGAGACGGGCATCAGGATGTGGAATCCGCGCCTTCACGGCACCGGCGACGCCACGCTCAACATCCAGGGCAGCGTCGGACTGCTGCCGCCGGCACCCGGCGAGACGATGCCGCGCTACGACAAGCTGGAATTCAAGATGCTGGGTGGGCAGATCGTCTGCGAGGGCGTCATCGTCGAGGCACCTGCGCATGCGAGCCAGCGCAGTTTTACGCGGCTCGCCGAGTCTGCGAAACTCGACCGGGTCCGCGAACCCGTGCGGGAACGTCAGGCCGCTCTCGCCTGATCCTTTGTTCTGCGGCCACCCGAGCTTGTGCTAGGGTGACGTCCCGACAAGGAGATCGCCTATGCGCGCGAGATCGCTGTCTCTGGTCCTGATCGCCGCCGTCTGCACGTCGCAACCCGCTCTCGCGGCGGGCAAGCGACCGCGCCATACGACGGCTCCCGCCACCGATCTCGCGGCGCCCTACAGGGCCGATCGGCTCTCCTCCTCGCGCGGCGAAACGATCCTCGACACGCCCGGCCAGACCACCGTGCTGACACGGCAAGTCCTCGACGACAAGAAAGCAACAAGCCTCCGCGACGCCATGCGCTCGACCGCCGGCGTGACGATCGGGCGTTAGGCTTCGCTCGGCGCTCTCGGCCGACCCGCCGCTATTCCGCGCGGCACATCGATATTTCCAGACACGAAGCAGTTGCCCGCAACGCCAGCCACGACGTAACTTGCGCAGCGGTCGAGCCACACGACATTCGCGCGCCCGATCAAAACGACAAGAACAATCTGGGAGACGAACCATGAGAAGGCTCACGGCCGTACTGTGTGCATCGGTGCTGCTCGCAACGAGTGCGCAGGCGCAAACCATCAAGGATTTCCTGGCCGCGGTCATGCAGAAGTGGACGGCGCCATTCGAGCCATTCCAGCTCATCGGCAACATCTACTATGTCGGCACCGCCGGTATCGCCGTCTACGTCATCAAGACACCGCAAGGCCTGATCCTGATGGATACGGCGATGCCCCAGTCGACAGGCATGATTAAGGACAACATCGTCAAGCTCGGCTTCAAGGTTTCGGACATCAAGATCATTCTCAACACGCACGCACATCTCGATCACACCGGCGGTTTTGCCCAGATCAAGAAGGAGACCGGCGCGCAGCTCGTGGCCGGCGAACGGGACAAGCCGCTGCTCGAAGGCGGCTATTATCCCGGCGACGAGAAGAACGCGGATCTCGCCTTTCCTCCGGTGAAGGTCGACCGCACGGTGAAGGAAGGCGACAAGGTCATGCTCGGCGACGTCACGCTGACGGCGCACGAAACGCCGGGCCACTCGCCGGGCTGCACGAGCTGGGAGATGAGCGTCAAGGACGGCGATCAGAACCGCGAGGTGCTGTTCTTCTGCAGCGGCACGGTCGCGCTGAACAGGCTGGTCGGCCAGCCGACCCATCCCGGTATCGTCGACGACTATCGCGCCACTTTCTCCAAGGCCAAGGCGATGAAGATCGACGTGCTGCTCGGGCCGCATCCGGAGGTCTATGGCATGCAGGCCAAGCGCGCGCAGATGAAGGACGGCTCGCCCAACCCGTTCGTCAAGCCGGAGGAGCTTGCAACCTACATCACCGGCCTGTCGGAGGATTTCGACAAGCAGCTGGCCAAGCAGACCGCCGCGCTGGAGAAGAAATAGCCGCCATCAGGCATTGCGCTTCAACTCGTTCACCCGGAGAGGCCAAAGCCCGCACCGAACCCGCAGCGCGCGAGGTGCTGCGGGCAATCGGCCATGACGACGCGCATGGTTAGCAGGACGTAGCCGTGCCCGCCGACGCGATTGGCGACTAACTGGCAAAGGAACGACTTCGCCTCGACGGCGCCGAGGCCAAGGTCGTGGCGTAGTGGTTGATTGTCAGACCGCGCAGTAGCGCTCCTGGATGTCCTTGTCGGCGAGCAGCGCGGACGCGCTGCTTTGATGCACCACTTCGCCCTGATCGATGATGACGGCGCGGTCGGCCAGCCGCAGCGCCCATTCGACGTTCTGCTCCACCAGCAGCAACGTCTTGCCCTCGTCGCGCAGGCGGCGGAACAGAACCCCCATCTCCTCGACCAGCACCGGCATGATGCCCTCCGATGGCTCGTCGAGCAGGATCATCCTGGGCTTGGCAATCAGCGCCCGCGCGATCGCCAGCATCTGCTGCTCGCCGCCGGAGAGCGTCACGCCCTCCTGATCGAGCCGCTCCTTCAGGCGCGGAAAGGTTTCGGCGATCTCGTCGATGGCCGCGCGTTCCTCGATATCGCTGCCCGCCGCGACCAGGCCGAGCCGGAGGTTCTCGCGTACGGAGAGCCCGGGAACGATGCGACGCTCCTCTGGTACATAGGCGAGGCCCAGGTGGAAACGCTGGTGCGCACGCAGTGGCAGGAGCTCCCTGCCTGCGAAGCGCACGCGGCCCTCGGCCTTTGGCATCAGGCCCATCATCGCCCGCAAGGTAGTGGTCTTGCCGGCGCCATTGCGGCCGACGAGCGCGACCACTTCGCCCGGGTTCACGTGCAGCGAGATGCCGTGGAGAACGTGGCTCGCGCCATACCAGGCATGGAGGTCCTCGATGTCGAGCAGTGCGGTCTCAGCCATAGCCTTCACTCTGTCCGAGGTAGACCCGGCGGACTTCCGGGTTGCTCCTGATGTCGTCCGGCGCGCCGTCTGCGAGCAACCGGCCGTGGTGTAGCACCACGACGCGCTTGGACAGTCCCAGCACCATCTTCATCTTGTGCTCCACCAGGAGCACGGTGCGTTTCTCTGCCAGCCGCTCCAGCAGCGCCACCATGTCCTTGGTCTCTTCCGGGCCCATCCCGGCGGTCGGCTCGTCCAGCAGCAGCAGTTCCGGCTCGGAGACCAGCGCGATCGCGATCTCCAGTGCGCGCTGCTGGCCATGCGACAGGAATTTCGCCAGATCGCCGCGCTTGCCGAGCAAGCCGACCGCCTCGAGCACGGCATCAGCACGTGCATTCAGCTCGGAGAGCCGGGTGCGGTTGCGCCAGATGTCGTAGCTCACGGTCAGCGCCTGTGCCGCCACGCGGACGTTCTCATGCACGGACAGGTCCGGAAAGATGTTCGTGATCTGGTAAGACCGCGAAATGCCCTGATGCACGAAGCGATGCTGCGGCAGGCCGTTGAGCTCGCGTCCCCTGAATTGCAGTCTGCCCGACGTCGGCGTCAAGGCACCCGACAGGATGTTGAAGAGAGTGCTCTTGCCGGCGCCGTTCGGCCCGATGATCGAGGTGAGCTGGCCGGCCGCGAACGACACGGAGATGTCTTCGAGCGCGACGAAGCCACCGAAGCGTTTGCCGATACCATCGGCGCGAAGCAATTCGCCGCTCATGGCTGCGCCTTTCCGATGCGGAGGGCGTCCAGCAGCGTTCCCCAGATGCCCTTGGGCAGGAACAGCACGAACAGGACGAAGATCGCGCCGACGAAGATCTGCCAATGCGGCGTCCAGAGCGAGATGACATCCTCCAGGATCAGGAAGCTTGCGGCACCGACGAAGGGTCCGAAGAAGCTGCGGGCGCCGCCGAGCAGCACCATCATCACGATCATGCCTGAGGTCTGGTAGTGCAGGATGTCCAGCGGTACGATGGACAAATGCAGCGCCAGCATGCAGCCACCGAGCGATGAGATCGCGCCCGACAGCATGAACACGACCAGCTTGCTGCGTTCGACGTCGTAGCCGCAGGCCCGTGCCCGCTGCTCGTTCTCGCGGATCGCTTCGATCACGGCGCCGAACGGCGAGTTCAGAATGCGCGACTGGAACCACATCGCCAGCGCCGCAAAGACCATCAGCACGTAGTACTTGTTGACGGGGTCGAGGAAATTGACCTGGAGACCGAGCAGATTGATGCGGTCGACGGTGAAGCCGCGCAGGCCGTTCTCGCCGCCGGTAAAAGAGGCTGCCTGGAGCGCGACGTAGTAGACGAGTTGCGCCAAAGCGAGCGTCACCATGGAGAAATAGATTCCGCGGGTGCGCGTGGAGACGAGACCGATCACGGCCGCAAGACAGGTGCTGAGAAGCACGGCGAGCCCGACCGCGGCAAGCCACGGCACGCCATAGCGGCCGATCGCGATCCCGGTGAAGTAGGCGCCTGCGCCGAAGAATGCGGCCTGACCAAACGACAACAGTCCGGTGTAGCCGAACAGCAGATTGTAGCCCATCACCACGACGCCGTAGATCAGGACATTGACCGCCAGAGCCTTGGACGGCAGCAGCCAGGGCAGCACGGCCAGTACGGCGATCGAGAGCAGCACGCGGTGGTCGAGAATCCGGTCGAGGCCGCCCGGTGCAGATTTGGCGAGAGCTTCGCCGCTCGAACGTAGCGTCACGCCGTCCTCCCTCTGACGCCGAACAGCCCCTGCGGGCGGATCAGCAGCACCACCGCCATCAGCGCGAACATGACGATGGTCGCCATCTCCGGCGCGAACAGTGCCACCAGGCTGATGGAAATGCCGACCATGAGCCCGGCCACGACAGCGCCGACGATCGAACCGAGGCCGCCGATCACGGTCACGACGAAAGCTTCCGCCAGCACCAGAGAGCCCATTTCCGGGTTGACGCTGCGCATCGGTCCCGCCAGCACGCCGCCCAGGGCGGCGAGCCCGACGCCGAGCCCGAAGATCGCGAGCCAGACCCGGCCAATGTCGACGCCGAGCACCTGCATGATGGTGGGATCGCGCGCGCCCGCGCGCACGATCAGGCCGACGCGGGTCTTCTCCAGCGTCAGCCAGAGCGCCAGCAGCACCACCGCGACCAGCACGATGACGAACAGGCGGTAGCGCGGGAAGAAGCCAATGCCGAGGTCGAGCACGCCGATCAGCTGCGGCGGCGTCGGAAACGGAATGCCGTCGCTGCCGAACACGATGCGCACGCCCTCGACCAGAATGTAGCTGAGGCCGAAGGTGAGCAGCAGCGGATCGTCGATCGAGCGCCCATAAAGCCTGCGGATCAGGACGAACTCGATCAGCATGCCGAAGGCGCCGATCAAGATGGGAGCCAGCAGCAACCCCCACCAGAAGCTGCCTGTGAGCGATGCCAGATACAGTCCCGCATAGGCCCCGATCATGAACAGCGCGCCATGGGCGAAATTCACCACCCCGAGCATGCCGAACACGATCGTCAGGCCAAGTGCCGTGATCACCAGGACCGCCCCAAGGGCGATCCCGGAGAGAAGCTGCATAACGATCAGCGACAGGTCCATCATCACAAGACTTAGGTGGCGTGGCCGAGCTCGCTGCAGCTGCGCAGCATATCGTCAGAGCCGGCGTCGTTGGCCAGGATCGCGAACAGATCGTTGTCGCCCGCCATGGCTGACTTCTTCTTGGACTCCAGCACCAGCACCGACTGGACAGACTGATGGTCGCATTTGCGGTAGTGCTGCGGACCCTTGGTCAGATCGTATTGCAGCTTCTCCAGGGCATCGATGACCTTGTCGGTATCGGTGCCGCCCGCGGCCTGCATGGCAGCCAGCAGCGATCCGACGCCGGAATAGCCGTAAGCGCCGTAGTCGGTCGGGATCGCGCCGCCGTTGGCGGCCTTGAACGCCGTGTTGAAGGCGGCCGCCGACTTGCTCTGCGTCTCCAGGCCCCAATAATAGTTGGCACCGCCGACCACGCCCTCGAACACGTCGGGGCCGACTGCGAGGCGCTGGTTGTGCAGGATGACCGGCACGACGATCTTCATCTGCTGCTTGATGCCGAAATCCACAGCCTGCTTGATCGCGTTGGCCTGGTCGCGGCCGAAATTGGAGATGCAGAGCACGTCCGGCCGCATCGACATCAGGCGCGGCATGAAGGTGGAGTAGTCGGCAGCGCCGAACGGATGCAGGATCTCGCCGACATTGTCGGCACCGATTGCCGCCTGCGCTCGCTTGAAGCCGCGCAGCATCTCATGGCCGTAAGCATAGTCGGCGACGAGATGAGCGACCTTCATCCCCTTCTTCAGGGTCTGACGCGCCACGGCGGCAGTCGTCATGTGCGGGTTCAGCGCCTCATGGAAGGTGTATTTGCTGAAGTCCTTGGCCTCGTTGATGGTGTCGGACTGGCTGATCGAGACGTAGATCACGCCGCGGGCGCGGGTGACCTCGTTGACCGCCAGCTGCACCGCGCTGGAGAGCGCCCCGACCACGGCGTGAACCTTGTCCTTCTCGATCAGCTCGAGCGTGCGGGTCGCCGCCTCGCCGGCATTGAGCTTGTCGTCGCGCACCAGGAGCTCGACCTTGCGGCCGCCGATTCCGCCCTTGTCATTGACGAGCTTGACGGCGAGCTCGGCACACTTGACCTGGTCGCGCGCTTCCGCAGCGAACGGGCCGGTCAGCGGCGTCGGGAAGCCGATGCGGATCGGCTCATCCGCGGCGCGAGCGAGCCGCGGCATCGCGAGCAGTGCCGCGCTGGCCGAGAGGCCGGCGAGCGCGGTGCGGCGGGTCATCTTCGGGGTCGAACCGGATTTTGGCATGATTTCCTCCAACTGTCTTTTTTCTAGAAACGCTTCAGGGCTTTCAGGACTTTGGCGGGCGTGATTGGGATGGAATTGATCTTGGCACCGAACGGCGCAAGCGCATCGTTGACGGCGTTGAGCACGCAGGCGGACGCCGCGGCCGTGCCGGCCTCGCCAACCCCCTTGGCGCCGAGCTCGGTGTCGGCGGTCGGGGTCTCGACATGGGCGATGACGATGTCGGGCATCTCCATCGGCATCGGCACGAGATAGTCGGCGAGCGAGCCGTTCATGAGCTGGCCGGTCTCGCTGTAGCGGCATTCCTCGAACAGCGCCGCGCCCAGCCCCTGCACGATGCCGCCGCGGAGCTGCTCGTCCACCAGCATCGGATTGATGACGCGGCCGCAATCCTCGACGATGAAATGCTTCAGAAGCTTGACGAAGCCGGTCTCGACGTCGACCTCGAGCGAGCAGCCCTGGATGCCGTTGGTGAAGGCGAAGGGATAACCCTGCGGCGCAAAATGGTGGCTAACGGTAAGCTGCGCCTGCGTGCCCGGCGGCAAAGTGTCGGAGCGGAAATAGGCGATACGCGCGATCTCCGCGATCGGCATCCGCTGGTTCCGCGTGCCCGCGTCGACGATTTCGCCATGAACGATGTCGAGCGCCGACGGCTGCTCCTGAAGGATCAGCGCGGCAATGTCCAGAATGTTGCGCTTGAGGGCGCGCGCAGCCTGCAGCGCGGTCTCCCCGCCGATGCCGGCGCCGCGGCAGGCCCAGGTGGCGCCGCCATGCGGCGTCACCTCGGTGTCGCCGGTGATGACCTTGACGTGCTCCTGCGCAAGGCCGAGCTGATCGGCCACGATCTGGCTGATGATCGCCTCGGTGCCCTGCCCCTGCTCGGTGACCGAGATCAGGCAGCGCACCTCGCCTGACGGCGTCAGGCTGACGATCGCGCCATCTTGCGAAGAGATTCGCGCACCGCCGACGCCGTAGAACGCGGGACCTGGATTGGTGATCTCGACGAAGGCCGCAATGCCGATGCCGCGATGGACGCCGCGCGTGCGCAACTCTGCCTGCTCGGCACGGAGCGCATCATAGTTCATCAGTTCGTGCAGGCGTTTGAGGCAAGCCTGGTGGGAGAGCGCCTCGAAACGGTAGCCGGTCGGTGACGTCTGCGGATAGTCATCGTCTGCGATCACGTTCTGCGCGCGGATGGCGAAGGGATCGATGCCAAGCCTGGCGGCGGCCATGTCAACAAGACGCTCGGTCACCGCGCAGGCGATGGGATGGCCGACGGCACGGTACTGGCTGGTCTGCACCTTGTTCTGGAAGATCACCTCCAGCGTGGCGCGATAGTTCTTGAAGCGATAGGGCGCACCGATCAGCCGGATAACCTGATTGCCCTCGACCACGCTGGTGCGCGGATAGGTCGAGAACGCGCCGATCGCGGTCAAATCCAGCACGTCCATCGCCAGGATCTCGCCCTTGGCGTCCAGCGCCATCCGGGCGCGGACGCGATGGTCGCGGGCGTGAATGTCCGACACAAAGGACTCGATGCGGTCAGCAACGTATTTGACGGGGCGGCCGATCAGGATCGAGAGGCCGACCACCGCCATATCCTCGTGATAGACATGCAGCTTCATCCCGAACGAGCCGCCGATGTCGGTGGCAATCACGCGAACACGGGCCTCGGGAATGCCGTAGTGGCGCGAATAGAGGTCCTGGAACTGGTAGGGCGTTTGCGTCGCGTGATGCACGGTCAGCATCCCGGCCGCGGGGACGTAGTCGGCGACGATGGCGCGTGGCTCCAGTGTCACCGCGGTATGGCGGCCGAAGGAAAACTCCTCCTCCACCACATGAGCTGCATGTGCAAACGCGTCGTCGACAGTGCCGCTGTCGAGCTGGCTACGGAAGCAGGTATTGTCGGCGCTGCCGGGATTGATCAGCGGGCCGCCGGCCTCCCGCGCGCGGTCGATATCGACGACGAGAGGAAGGTCCTCGTAGTCGATCTCGATCAGCTCCAGCGCATCCTCGGCGATGGCCCTGCTCTCGGCGACGACGGCCACCACGGCCTGTCCCGCCCAGACAACGCGATCCAATGGCAGCGGCAATTGCGGCGCCGAGGTCATGCCCTTGAAATGATCGAGCGTGCCGATCCAGGGCGTGCAGATCCTGGCAAGGTCCGTACCCGTGGCAACGAGATGTACGCCTTCGAGCCCGCGCGCCTCGTCGGCATTGATCGTGACGATTCGCGCATGTGCATGCGGGCTGCGCAGGAAGGCAGCATGGAGCATGCGCGGCAGCCGGAGATCGCTGACATAGTGCCCGCGTCCGGCGAGCAGGCGCTTGGCGTTCGGCCGCGGCAGGGAACGGCCGATATAGGAGTTCGGGCGGTCGAGCGAGGTCAGCGGCGCGCTCATGTCGCGCCTCCGGTCCCACCGCGCGCTTTGGCGACGGCGTCGATCGCGTCAACGATGGCCTCATAGCCGGTGCAGCGGCAATAATTGCCCGATAGCGCGTCGCGGATCTCCTCGCGGCACGGCTGCGCCACCTGCGAGAGCAGCTCATGGGCATTGATCAGCATGCCCGGGGTGCAGAAGCCGCATTGCAGCGCGTTGCGGCGGTGGAATTCGGCCTGGAGTTCGGTGAGTGCGCCGGCCTCGGTGAGACCCTCGATCGTGTTGATGGTCGCGCCGTCGGCCTGCACCGCGAAGACCAGGCAGGAATGCACCGCGCGGCCATCGAGCTGCACCAGGCAAGCGCCGCAGGCCCCCATCTCGCAACCGGCATGCGTGCCGGTCAGTTCGAGCTTGTCGCGCAGGCAATCGACCAGCGTCTGGCGCGGCGTGACCTCGCAGGCGACCTTGCGGCCGTTGACGACAAGGCGGACCCGGACGGTCTCGTCCGCTACGTCCAGACTATGGTCGTAGCCGCTCATTTGCTTTCACCGAAACGTCCGAGCAGGCGGCCGAGCAGCACGCGGGCAAGATGCATTCGCATCGCCGGCGGCACCTCGTCGCTCTCCGGCGGCGCGAGATCGCCTTCGAGCGCGGCTTGCGCGGCAGCAATCCGGTCGGCATCGAGTCCTTTGCCGACGAGCGTCGCCTCGGTATGCCTCGCCCGCGTCGGCGTGTCGCCAACTGAAAAGAAGGAGATGCGGATGTCGTCGATGCGCCCGCCAGTGAAAGTTGCCAGCATCCCGCAACCGACCAGCGCGTAATCGCCACGCCGCCGTGCCAGCTCGTCGAATGCAAAGCGCTGGTCGGCCTTGAACAGCGGAACATGGATCGCAGTGATCAACTCGCCGGGCTGCAACGCCGTCTCGAACAGGTCGATGAAGAAATCGTCGGCCTTCACGCGTCGGCGCCCTGCCGGACCGACCATCTCGATCTCGGCATCCAGCGCCAAGGTCATGGCCGGAAATTCGGAGGCGGGATCGGCCAGCGCGACGCTGCCGCCTAACGTGCCGCGGTTTCGGATGGCCGGATGGGCGACGAAGGGCGCCGCCGCATGCAGGAGCGGTGCGAATTCGGCGATCAGCGGCTCGCTCAGCATCTCGCTATGGCGCGTCAGCGCGCCGATGCGCAGATAGCCGCCCTCGCGCCTGACGCCGCGCAGCTCGCCGATGTGGGTGATGTCGATCAGCAGCCGCGGCGCCTGGAGCCGCAGCGACAGCGCCGGCACGAGGCTCTGGCCGCCGGCGATGTAACGTGCGTCGTCCCCGGCGCGCGCGTGAGCGTCCAGCGCCTGGTCGATCGTCGCAGCACGAAAATAGCTGAAAGCCCTCGCCTTCACTGCCGTTTCCTCGAGATCCGTCGGCCCATCGGCCTGGATGCCAGATTTGTAACCATCTGGTCTCAAAATCCTGACATGCCGCCGGAAGCCGGTCAACAGGAAATGACCATTTGGTCACAAATGCAGCTTGGGCTATGAAGGACGCAAGACGTTCGATTCAGCGGCGAAATGGCTCGAAAAGCGCAGAAAACGGCAAAGCGACCGGTCCGCAAGCGGACTGAGACAGGCAGCAAGTCTGCGCCAAAGCGCCGCAACATGCGTGCGGCCGATCGCGAGCGCGCGATCGTGGACGAGGCAATCCGCTTCTTCGCCGAGCGCGGCTTCGAGGGCCAGACCCGCGAGCTCGCCAAGCGCATGGGCATCACGCATTCGGCGATCTACCGCCACTTCCCGAGCAAGGAAGCGCTGATCGAACGGGTCTATCAGGAGGTCTATCTCAGCCGCTGGTCGCCCGATTGGGGACCGATGATCCGCGACCGCACTTTGCCGCTCGAGGCCCGGCTCACGCGTTTCTATCTCGACTATGTCGAACGCGTGTTCGAGTACAATTGGGTGCGGATCTTCGTCTTCTCCGGCATGAAGTCGTTTGGCATCACCAGCCGCTATCTCGACATCGTCCGGCGCGAGATCATCGAGCCCGCGGCTGGTGAGCTGCGTTATGAGTTGAAATTGCCCGACGCAAAAGCGCACTCATTGAGTGAACGCGAGACCGAGCTGTTCTGGGGCCTGCACGGCCGCATCTTCTATCTCGCCATCCGCAAGTTCATCTACGCGACGCCGATCCCGCCGGACCTCGACGCGATCGTCCGCGACGCCGTCCAGACTTTCATGGACGGCGCGAAGACGACGATGCCGAGGCTCCTGGAGAGCGGCTGAGGGCGTTACTTCGCCAGGCTCGGCAGATCGAGCCCCTTGTCGCGGGCGCAGTCGATCGCGGTCTCATAGCCCGCATCGGCATGGCGCATGACGCCGGTCGCCGGATCGTTCCAGAGCACGCGCTCGATCCGCTTGGCCGCTTCCGGTGTACCGTCGGCGACGATCACCATGCCGGCATGCTGCGAATAGCCGATGCCGACGCCGCCGCCATGGTGCAGCGAGACCCAGGTCGCGCCGCTGGCGCAGTTGAGCAGCGCGTTGAGCAAGGGCCAGTCGGACACCGCATCCGATCCGTCCTTCATCGCCTCGGTCTCGCGGTTGGGGCTTGCCACCGAGCCGCTGTCGAGATGATCGCGGCCAATCACGATGGGCGCCTTCAATTCGCCGCGCGCCACCATCTCGTTGAAGGCCAAGCCCAGACGATGGCGATCGCCGAGGCCGACCCAGCAGATTCGTGCCGGCAGGCCCTGGAACTTGATGCGCTCCTTGGCCATGTCGAGCCAATTGTGCAGATGCTTGTCGTCAGGCATCAGCTCCTTGACCTTGGCGTCGGTCTTGAAGATGTCCTCGGGATCGCCGGAGAGCGCAGCCCAGCGGAACGGCCCAACGCCGCGGCAGAACAAGGGACGGATATAGGCGGGAACGAAGCCCGGGAAATCGAATGCGTTCTTCAGGCCCATGTCCTGCGCCATCTGGCGGATGTTGTTGCCGTAGTCGAGCGTCGGGATGCCCTGCGCGTGGAAGTCCAGCATGGCCTGGACATGCTCGACCATCGACGTCTTGGATGCACGCTCGACCGCCTTCGGATCGGAGCCACGCTTGGCTTCCCACTCCGCGAGCGTCCAGCCCTTCGGCAAGTATCCATTGATCGGATCGTGCGCGCTGGTCTGGTCGGTGACAATGTCTGGCCTGATACCCCGGCGCACCAGCTCCGGAAAAATCTCCGCCGCATTGCCGAGCAGGCCGACCGAGACTGCCTTCTTCGTCTTCGCCACCTCCGCCATCATCGCCAGCGCTTCGTCGAGCGTTGCGGCCTGGCGATCGAGATATCCGGTGCGCAGCCGCATCTCGATGCGGCTCGGCTGGCATTCGACCGCGAGCATCGAGGCGCCGGCCATGGTCGCAGCCAGCGGTTGCGCACCGCCCATGCCGCCGAGACCGGCGGTGAGAATCCATTTTCCCGCAAGGCTGCCGCCATAATGGCGACGGCCGACCTCGACGAAGGTCTCGTAGGTGCCCTGCACGATGCCCTGGCTGCCGATATAGATCCAGGAGCCCGCCGTCATCTGGCCGTACATCATCAGGCCCTTCCGATCGAGCTCGTTGAAATGATCGAGCGTTGCCCAGTGCGGCACGATGTTGGAGTTCGCGATCAGCACCCTTGGCGCGTCGGCATGGGTGCGGAACACCCCGACCGGCTTGCCGGACTGGACCAGCAGCGTCTGGTCAGCTTCAAGTGAGCGCAAGGCCGCCGCGATCCGGTCGAAGCTGTCCCAGTCGCGTGCGGCGCGGCCGATGCCGCCATAGACGACCAGCTCACTCGGGCGCTCCGCGACATCAGGATCGAGATTGTTCATCAACATGCGCAAGGGCGCTTCCGTGAGCCAGCTCTTGGCGCTGATATCGCTGCCACGAGGGGCGCGGATGATGCGGTCATTGTCCAGTCGGCGGTTCATGCGGACCTCTCAATCAAGTCTCGGAAACGGATCGGATGCAAGCGCGGTGATCGCGACCGCTGGCAACGCGTCGGCCTCGATCAAGGCGGCTGCCTTGGCCAGGTCGCCGGCCATGTAGCGGTCGGCGCCGAGCGCGGACACGTGCTCGCGCAGCTTGGCAATGACGGCAACGAGCGGCGCGCTGGTCGCATGCGGCGCGCGCAGCGTGATGCCTTGAGCGGCGACCAGAAGCTCGATGCCGAGAATGGCGGCGAGATTGTCGGCCATGTCCGACAGCCGCCGCGCGGCATGCGCGGCCATCGAGACGTGGTCCTCCTGGTTGGCGCTGGTCGGCGTCGAGTCGATCGAGCAGGCCAGCGCACGCTGCTTGTTCTCGGCATAGAGCGCGGCCGCCGTCACCTCGGCGATCATGAAGCCGGAATTGATTCCGGGGTCGGGTGTCAGGAACGGCGGCAGACCGAAATTGAGCGCGGGATCGACCAGCGTCGCGATGCGCCGCTCGCTGATGGCGCCGATCTCCGACAGCGCGAGCGCAATCGCGTCGGCGGCAAAGGCAACCGGCTCGGCGTGGAAATTGCCGCCGGAGACGATCTCGCCGGTCTCGACCAGCACCAGCGGATTGTCGGTGACGGCGTTGGCCTCGACCGTCAATGTGCGGGCGGCCTGCGTGATCAAATCGAGTGCCGCGCCGGCGACCTGCGGCTGGCAGCGCAAGCAATAGGGATCCTGTACGCGCTCGTCGCCTTCGAGATGCGACAGGCGGATGTCGCTGCCGTCGAGCAGTGCCGTCAGCGTCGCGGCCGCAGCGGTCTGCCCGGCATGACCGCGCAGCGCCTGAATTTCGGGACGGAACGGCGCCGTCGATGCCATCGCAGCGTCCACCGACAGCGCGCCGGTGACGAGCGCAGCGCGCGCCAGACGAAATGCGCGCAATACGGCGGCGATGGCGTAGGCGGTCGAGAACTGCGTGCCGTTGATCAGCGCAAGCCCCTCCTTGGGGCCAAGCGTGAGCGGCGCGATGCCGGCGGCCATGAGTGCCTCGGCGCCGGACACGGTCTTCCCCTCGACGATCGCCTGCCCTTCGCCGATCATCACTGCCGTCATATGCGCAAGCGGCGCAAGATCGCCGGAGGCGCCCACGGAGCCCTGCTGCGGCACCAATGGGTAGACACCACGCGCCAGCATGTCCTGCAGCTGTTCGATCACCTCGCGGCGCACGCCGGAAGCGCCGCGGCCGAGCGAGACGATCTTCAGCGCCATCATCAGGCGGACGATCGGCTCCGGTGTCGGCTGGCCGACGCCGCAGCAATGCGAGACGATGAGATTGCGCTGGAGCAGCGCCGTCTGGTCGGGCGGAATACGCTTCGACGCCAGCTTGCCGAAGCCGGTGTTGATGCCGTAGACGGGCGCATCAGCCCGCGCCGCCTTCGCGACGATCGCAGCCGCCGCTTCGACCCGCGGCCAGATCGGAGGATCGAGGACGACAGGGGAGCCGGCGAGCACGCGCGCGAGGCCATCGAGGCTGACCGTTCCCGGCTTCACGACGATCGGCGCGCCCTGCCCTGTCACATTCCCCTCCATATCCGCGCGTGCAACGGATTGAAGCCGATGCGATAGACGAGCTCGGCCGGGCGCTCGATGTCCCAGATCGCGAGGTCGCACCATTTGCCGGCCTCCAACGTGCCGGTTTCGTGAAGCACACCGAGCGCCCGCGCGCCTTCGCGCGTGACGCCGGCAAGGCATTCGGCCACATTCATCCGGAACAGGGTCGCCCCCATGTTCATCGCAAGCAGCAGCGAGGTCAGCGGCGAGCTGCCGGGATTGCAATCGGTCGCCAGCGCCGTGTGGACGCCAGCCTTGCGGAACGTCTCGACCGGCGGCTGCTGCGTCTCGCGGATGAAGTAGAAGGCCCCTGGCAGCAGCACCGCCACGGTACCCGCCTTCGCCATCGCGGCAGCGCCGGCCTCGTCGGCGTGCTCGAGATGATCCGCCGAGAGCGCCGCGAATTTTGCGGCAAGCGCGGCACCGCCAAGGTTCGACAGCTGATCGGCATGGAGCTTGACCGGCAGTCCAAGTCCCCGCGCCGTCTCGAACACCCGCGTGGTCTGCCCGGCCGAGAACGCGATGCCCTCCATGAAGGCATCGACGGCATCGGCAAGGCCAGCCTTCGCGACGGCCGGCAGCATCTCATTGCAGACGAGATCGATGTAGCGATCCTTGTCACCATTGGCTTCGATCGGCAGCGCGTGCGCGCCGAGGAAGGAGGTGCGGATCGCAACCGGCCTCTGGCGGCCAAGGCTGCGCGCGGCAGAGAGCTGGCGCATCTCGGTTGCGGTATCGAGGCCATACCCGGACTTGATCTCGATCGTGGTGACGCCCTCGGCGATCAGCGCATCGAGCCGCGGCAGCGCGCTCGCGACGAGCTCCGCTTCGCTCGCCTTGCGCGTCGCCACCACCGTCGACACGATGCCACCGCCGGCGCGCGCGATCTCCTCGTAGCTCGCGCCCTTCAGGCGCAGCTCGAATTCGTGGGCGCGGTTGCCGCCATAGACGAGATGGGTGTGGCAGTCGACGAGACCGGGCGTGACCCAGCGTCCTTCGCAGTCGATCCGTTCGGCGGCATCGGCATCCGCCGGAAAGTCGGCCTGCGCGCCCGCGTAGACGATACGGCCGCCGCGCGCGGCGATCAGGCCGCGCTCGATCTCGCCGAGATCGGGACGATCGGCCCGCATCGTGGCGAGCCGGGCATTGTGCCAGATCCGGTCGAAGCGCTCTGCCATGCAACGGTCCCTTCGCGTGGGATGCTTGACTTATATGTCTAGACATATAATCGTAAGACGGTTCTGTCCAGCCGGCGTGTAAACATGACCCGACTGCATTTCGCCTCCGCGCTCCTGCCCTCGGGCTGGGCCAATGACGTGCAGGTGGCGATCACCGCCGGCGCGATTGCGGAGGTGACGGCGGACGTGGCGCCGGCCGCCGGCGACGAGCGCCATCACATCGCGCTTCCGGGATTGGCGAGCCTGCACAGCCACGCCTTCCAGCGCGGCATGGCGGGACTGGCTGAACTGCGTGGCGACAGCACCGACACGTTCTGGACGTGGCGCGAGACGATGTACCGCTTCGCGCTGGCGATGACGCCGGACGACGTCGCCGCCGTCGCCACGCTGCTCTATGTCGAGATGCTGGAGCAGGGCTTTACCCGCGTCGGCGAATTCCATTATCTGCATCACGATCGCGACGGCGCGCACTACGCTGACCTCGGCGAGATGGCCGCGCGCATCGCACAGGCTGCCGAAGCTTCCGGCATTGCGCTGACGCTGCTGCCGAGCTTTTATGCGCATGGTTCCTTTGGAGGCGCCGCACCACATGACGGCCAGCGCCGTTTCATCTGCTCGGTCGATCAGTTCGCCGCGCTGATGGCGGCCTCGCGCAAGGCCATCAGCGGTCTGCCGGGTGCCAACATCGGCATCGCACCGCACAGTCTGCGCGCGGTGACATCCGACGAGCTCAAGTCGATCATTCCGCTTGCCGATGGCGGGCCGGTGCACATTCACGCCGCCGAGCAGGTGAAGGAAGTCGAGGATTGCCGGGCCTGGTCGGGACGGCGACCGGTGCAATGGCTGCTGGAGCACGCGCCGCTCGATCAGCGCTGGTGCCTCATCCATGCCACGCACACGACGGATGAGGAGGTCGCCGCGTTCGCGAAGACCGGTGCGGTGGCGGGCCTTTGCCCCATCACGGAAGCCAGCCTCGGCGATGGCATCTTCCCGGCCCGCGAGTTTCTCGACGCCGGCGGCACGTTCGGTGTGGGCACCGATTCCAACGTGCTGGTCGGCGCCGGCGACGAATTGCGCCAGCTCGAATACGGGCAGCGCCTCAAGCACCGCCAGCGCAACGTGCTCGCCAACGGCGCGGGCCGTTCCACCGGTCGCACGCTATTCGACCACGCTCTTGCGGGCGGCGCGCAAGCGCTGGCGCAGCCGGCGGTCGGCCTCGTACCGGGCGCGCGCGCCGACATCGTCACGCTCGACACGGCGCATCCTTCGCTGGCGGGGCGCAGCGGCGACGCAGCCATCGACGGCTGGATCTTTGCCGCGGGCAGCGGCGCGATCGATTGCGTCTGGGCCGGCGGCCACAAGGTCGTCGACGGCGGCCGCCACCGATTGCGCCAGGCTGCGCGCGAACATTTCAGCGCCACGGTGCGGAGGCTCGTCGCATGAGCCTCGCGACAGAAGCCGCCGACAAGCCGACGCTCTATAAGCGCATCCGCGCGGACATCGAGAAGCGCATCCTGACCGGCGAGTGGCCGCCCGGCCATCGCATTCCGTTCGAGCATGAACTGGTCGCGCGTTACGGCTGCTCGCGCATGACCGTGAACAAGGCACTGTCGGAACTCGCGCAAGCCGACCTGATCGAGCGGCGACGGCGTGCCGGCTCCTTCGTGCGCCGTCCGCAGCATCAGTCGGCGGTGCTCAAGATTGCCGACATCCGCGCCGAGATCACCGCGCTCGGCCGCGCTTACGGCTACGAGCTGATCGGCCGCAAGCTGCGCGCGGCGACCGCGGCCGACCGCGACCGCCTCGGCGTCAAGAAGGCCGGCAAGGTGGTCGCGATCGCCTGCCGGCACAGCGCCGACAACGTGCCGTTCGCGGTCGAGGACAGGCTGATCGACCTTGCGTCCGTGCCGGATGCCGCAAACGCGGATTTCTCGCGCGAGCCGCCCGGCTCCTGGCTGCTTCATCATGTCCCATGGACGGAGGCCGAGCACACGATCAGCGCCATCGTTGCCGACGACCGCGCGGCGGAGGCGCTCGACATCGCCGTCGGCGCCCCCTGCCTCGTGATCGACCGCTATACCTGGCGCAGCGCGCGCACCATCACCGCGGTACGCCTGCTCTATCCCGGTGACTCTCACCGCCTTGTCGCCCGATTCAAGGGAGGTTGAGGGAAGAATGTCGGCACAATTCGTGCAACGCTTCGGGCAGCGGTCCGCATGGACCAACAAGGATCAACAGGACGTCAATCCATCGATCGGCAAGAGGACGACAAACATGCGTAGTTCAAAAGTATTTGCGACGATCATTGCCCTCGCCGCCTCCACTCCGGTGCTCGCCGACGACGTCAAGGTCGGCGTCGGCATCTCCGGATGGACCGGCTTTGCGCCGCTGACGCTGGCGAAGGAGGCCGGCATCTTCAAGAAGAACGGCCTCGACGTCACCATCAAGAAGATCCCGCAGAAGGACCGGCATCTTGCCATCGCCTCCGGCGACATCCAGTGCGCGGCAACCACGGTCGAGACCTGGATCTCCTGGAACGCCAATGGCGTTGCGACCAAGCAGATCTTCCAGCTCGACAAGAGCTATGGCGCCGACGGCATGGCCGTGCGCAACGACG
Organism: Bradyrhizobium sp. 1(2017); assembly: GCF_011602485.2. Taxonomy (NCBI): domain Bacteria; kingdom Pseudomonadati; phylum Pseudomonadota; class Alphaproteobacteria; order Hyphomicrobiales; family Nitrobacteraceae; genus Bradyrhizobium; species Bradyrhizobium sp. 1(2017). The sequence continues at coordinate 5,852,813 of NZ_CP050022.2, forward strand.
TCGCCGCGATCAAGGATCTGAAGGGCAAGACCGTCGCCGCCTCCGCGCCCGGCACCTCGCCCTATTTCGCGCTGGCCTGGATGCTCAAGAAGAACGGGCTTTCCGTGAAGGACGTCACCGTCGTGAACCTGGAGCCGGCTGCTGCCGCCCAGGCCTTCGTCTCCGGCCAGAACGATGCCGCGATGACCTACGAGCCCTACCTGTCGACCGTGCGCGCCGCGCCGGACAAGGGCAAGATCATCGCGACCACGCTCGACTACCCGATGGTCATGGACACGTTCGGCTGCACCCCGAAGTTCCTGACGGAAAATCCCAAGGCCGCCAAGGCCCTCGCCGACAGCTATTTCGAGGCGCTCGACATGATCGCCAAGGACCAGGCCAAGGCCTACGAGATCATGGGCGCCGACGTGAAGCAGACCGGCGAACAGTTCGGCAATTCGGCGAAATATCTGCGCTGGCAGGACAAGGCCGCGAACCAGAAATTCTTCGCCGGCGACTTCCTGGCCTTCAACAAGGAGGCCGCCGACCTGCTGCTCGAGATCGGCATCATCAAGGCCGCGCCAAAGGTCGAGGACCTCTTCGACGCGAGCTTCATCAAGTAAACTTCGTCAAGCCGCCGGTTCCGCGCGAGCGCGGGACCGGCGCATCATCGACCTCTCGGATAGACAGTCTGATGCGTCCTCTGGACCCCGTTACATCGAGGCAGCGCGCGGCGTATGGCCTTGCGTTCTTCGTGCTGTTCGTCGCCCTCTGGTCCTGGGCGACGTTCGGCGGCCATGTGTCGAAGACCTTCCTCGCCAATCCCCTGACCATGGTGCAGGAGGGCATTGAGCTGCTCACCAAGCACGGCTTCCTGTACGACATCGGCATGACGATCTGGCGTGTCGTCGGTGGCTTTGCGCTCGCCGCAATCATTGCGGTGCCGCTCGGCGTGCTGATGGGCGCCTACAAGCCGGTCGAAGCGTTCCTCGAGCCGTTCGTCTCCTTTGCGCGCTATCTGCCCGCCTCCGCCTTCATCCCGCTGCTGATCCTGTGGGCCGGCATCGGCGAACTGCAGAAGCTGCTCGTCATCTTCATCGGCTCGGTGTTCCAGGTCATCCTGATGGTCGCTGTGACCGTCGGCGCCACGCGGCGCGATCTGGTCGAGGCCGCCTATACGCTGGGTGCCAGCGACCGCGGCATCATTCGCCGGGTGCTGCTGCCCTCCTCCGCGCCGGAGATCGCCGAGATCCTGCGGCTGGTGCTGGGCTGGGCCTGGACCTACGTCATCGTCGCCGAGCTGATCGGCTCGTCCTCGGGCATCGGCCATATGATCACCGACAGCCAGGCCCTGCTCAACACGGGCCAGATCATCTTCGGCATCATCGTGATCGGATTGATCGGTCTCGTCTCGGACTTTTTGTTCAAGGCGTTCAACGCCTGGCTGTTTCCGTGGAAGCTGGCATGACGACGCTGAAGATCGAACAGGTTTCGCGCACCTTCCCCGCGCGCCACGGCAACGCACCGACCAAGGCGTTGGAGCCGACCGATCTCGTCATCGGCAACAACGACTTCGTCACCATTCTCGGCCCGTCCGGTTGCGGCAAGTCCACGCTGCTGCGCATCGTCGCGGGCCTCGACCGCCCGACCAGCGGGCGTGTCACGCTCGACGGACGCGAGGTGACCGGCCCGGGTGCCGACCGCGGCATGGTGTTCCAGTCCTACACGCTGTTTCCCTGGCTGACCGTGCGCGAGAACATCGCCTTCGGCCTGCGCGAGCGCGGCGTGGCACAGGACGAACGCAACAGCATCGCCGACGCCTTCATCCGCCAGGTCGGCTTGTCCGGCTTCGAGAACCACTGGCCGAAGCAACTCTCCGGCGGCATGCAGCAGCGTACTGCGATCGCCCGTGCGCTCGCCAATGATCCGAAGATCCTGCTGCTCGACGAGCCCTTCGGCGCGCTGGACAACCAGACTCGTGCCCTGATGCAGGAGATGCTGCTGGGGATCTGGGAGCGCGATCAGAAAACCGTGCTGTTCGTCACCCACGACATCGAGGAAGCGATCTTCCTCGGCAGCCGCGTCATCGTCATGAGCGCGCGCCCCGGCCGGATCAAGGCCGAGATCAATGTGGACCTGCCGCATCCGCGCTCCTACAAGATCAAGACCACGCCGGAATTCGTCCAGCTCAAGGAACGGCTGGTCGAGGAGATCCGCACCGAGGCGCTGAAGGTTGCCGAACATGCCTGACACCCAGCCCCGCGCCGACGGGAAACGCGTCCTCGCCGATCTCAACGCGCTCCGCGCGATCGGGACCTACAAGACCGGCGTGCACAAGCCGACCTTCTCCGAGCCGCACAAGCAATCGCTGGACTGGCTGGTGCAGAAGCTGCCCGACGCAGGTCTCAACGCGACGGTCGACGGCATCGGCAATGTCTTCGGCACCAGCGCCAAGTCCGGGCCGAAGCTGCTGGCGGGCTCGCATCTGGAGAGCCAGAATTACGCCGGTTGGCTCGATGGCCCGCTCGGCGTCGTCTATGCGCTGGAAGCCGCGCGCGTGCTCAATGCCGATCCCGCCTTCAAGGGTGCGGTCGAAGTCGCCTGCTGGTGCGACGAGGAAGGGCATTTCGGCAGCTTCCTCGGCTCGCGCTCCTTTGTGGGGCAAGTGACCGAGGCCGAAATCGACGCCGCGCGCGACCGCACCAGCGGCCGCTCCATGCGCGAGGCGCTCGCCGACATGGGTCTCGCCGGACGGGTGCGCGTCGCCGCCGAGCCGGGCCGGCACATCGGATATCTCGAGGCGCATATCGAGCAGGGCGACACGCTCGATAGCGGCGGCCTCGCGATCGGCGTCGTGACGTCCATCGTCGGCATCTGGCAATACAGGATCGACTTCGTCGGCGAGCAGAACCACGCCGGCACGACGCGCATGGCGGTGCGCAAGGATGCGGGGCTGGCGCTGGCCAAATTCTGTGTCGCGATCGACGAACGTTTCCCGGATACTTGCGGCCCGCGCACGGTGTGGACCACCGGTCGCATCACCCTCGATCCCGGGGCACCGAGCATTATTCCGGGTCGCGCGGAAATGCTGTTCCAGATCCGCGACGACGATCCGGCCGTCATTACGCGGCTGGAACAATTGCTGCGGACCATGGCGGACGAGGTCAACGCGAAGGGCCCCTGCACCGTCACCGTTACGAAGCTGCGCACCGGCGCGCCGGCCATGATGAATCTCGCGTTCCAGGATGCAATCGAAGCCGCGAGCAAGGCCATAGCCAGCGGGCGATCGGTCCGCATGCCCAGCGGCGCCGGGCACGATGCGCAGATGCTGGCAACGACCATGCCCGCGGCGATGCTGTTCGTGCCGTCGATCGGCGGCATCAGCCATCACTGGACCGAGAACACCGCCGATGCCGACATCGTCGCCGGCGCGCAGGTGTTTGTCGAGGCCTGCCGCAGAATCCTCGGCGGCTGAGCGAATCCGCCGCCGCGGCCTGATCGATCGCGGCGGGATCGGGCAAATCGCGCCTGCTTCGGGCAAGACCCAGGCGCGGCGGCGTGCCTAGAATCGGGACTCGTACCCGCGAGAGGACCGCCTTGCCAGAGAGCCCGAACGGCGCCGCAACACCCGCCTCCATCGTCCGTGCCCTGAAGGCCCTCGCCGGCAATCCGCCGAATGCGCGCGCAAGCTTCGCCAAGGGCTGGTGCGTTCGCGGCACCTACACACCATCGGACCGGGCGGGGGACGTCACGAGATCGCGGAGTTTCACGAGACCATCGCGCGTGCTGGCCCGCTTCTCGGTGGGCGGCGGCAATCCTGAGGTGACCGATACCGACCGCCACGAGCTTCGCGGCCTCAGCCTCAGGCTCGGCAGCGAGCCTAATCGGTCCGACATTCTCGTTCAGAGCGCGCCCGTATATTTTGCAAGGACGCCCGAACAGCTGCTGGCCTTCCTCACGGCGCACATTCCCGGGCCGGACGGAAGGCCGGATGATGCGAAGGTCGCCGCTTTCTCGGCGGCCAATCCCGAGACGCTCAATCAGGCGAACTATGTCGCTGCGCGTCGCCGGCCCGGAAGTTTTGCGGCTACGACCTATTGGGGCGTGCACGCCTTTCCGGCAACCAGCTTGCACGGCGAGACGCGCTTCATCAAGTTCAAGATCGCCCCGGTCGGCGACGACATCACGCCGGCAGGGCCGGAGGCCGCGACGAAGCCGGCCGATCTGCCGCACCACGATCTGAACGCACGGATCGCCAAGGGCGATGTCCGCTTCAACGTGATGGCGCTGCTCGATCGTCCCGGCGACCCCGTCATGGACGTGACCACACGCTGGCCGGACGAGGACAGTCGCGAGGAGGTGCGCCTGGGCACGATCGTGATCACGGGTTCCGAGCCGAGCCAGATCTGCGATGCAGCCATTTTCGACCCGGCCAATCTCGCCGACGGCATCGGTCACCCCCCGGACGAGATTTTTGCGGTGCGGCGCACTGCCTACGCCATTTCGCTGGCGAAACGCCGCTGAGCGCGTTCACGCCTCGGCGGTCGAGGCGCCGAGTGCTTCGCGGCGCCACGCGGCCGGGCTGACGCCGACGAGCGAGGAAAACACCCGCGTGAAATGACTCTGGTTGGCGAACCCGGCCGAGATCGCGATCTCCGTCAGCGGCAGATCGCGCACGGTCATCAACTGCTTGGCGGCCTTGACGCGCTGATGCAGCAGCCATTGGTGCGGCGGCAGGCCGACGGAAATGCGGAAGGCACGTGAAAAATGGCTGACCGAGAGGTCGAGCTCGCCCGCGATCTTCTGTAACGAGAGCTTGCCGCCGAGGTCTGACTCCAGCCTCTCGCAAGCACGCTTCGCCTGCCACGGAGCGAGTCCGCCGCGGGTCGGGGCAGCCATGCTCTGAAGTCCGCCATAAGTCTGGGCGACATGGGCGGTCAGCCCGAGCATCATGTGGTCGATGAAAAGCTGGTTGGCCTCGTCCGGCCTGCGCAGGCCTTCCCGCAGCGATGCGCCGATGTGGCGGATGGTTCCGTCGTCGTGTGCAACGCCGACCCGACAGTCGAGTTCGTCGATCCGCGACGCACGGCTCTGCTCGCAGATGCTGTCGAGTGCCGACCGCGGAATGTAGAAGTGCAGGGAGTGGAACGGCTTGTCGATCACATAGCGCGGATCGCGCTTGAGGTCGTAGAGATAGGTCGTGCCGGCGCGGACGTCAGCCTTCATGATGCACTTGCCGTCATCCCAGAGCTCGCAATCCGGGTAATCCTGAAGTTTCAGGCTGACGAGAAACGCGTCTTCGGCGGCCAGTGAACCGGACAGGCCGGGCACCGGGCGATCATTCCGTGTTTCGGTCACCGCGAGCTCGGTGCTGCGCAGCGAGCGCGTGACCAAGGCGGGCGGCGTTTCCTTCAAACGCAGGAACTGCCCGAGCCGCTGTCCATAAGCGCCTGGCTGGGTCATGGGATTGGCCTTTCTGTGGAATCCGAGTGCAGGCCACAGTGTCCTGCAATTTCAGGCGCGCATTATCCAACATCCGGAACCGACTGTCCACTTGTGCGCACAAGGCCATCTTCACACGTTTTTCACAAACGCACGATCGCTCTCGGTTCAATTACTGCCACCTCGGAATACTGGATCGCCCGGTCAAGCCGGGCGATGACAGCGCGTGCGTGGCTGCAGACACGGCTTCGCGTCCTCGCGGCGCTTTTCGCCCGAGCTTTGCTTCGTCACTTCGCCCTGAAACCAAGAGGGCGCAGGGAAGGCCGGGTGCCGGCGGCACCCGCGGTCCACTGCGCGAAAGGCACACGCAGGAAGAACCGCACAGCAGCATACAGGTGAAGCCCAACACACGGCCTTCCCTGCGCGGTGGTCGGACGGCTTATGCCGTGCTCTCCCGGGAGCCGAATTCCTTCTGGCCTCCCTCACCCCGGCGAAAGTCGCCGGCACCGCGCCGGTTGACGCGAGCGCCGCATCCGCCGGGGCTTGACCGTAGCAACGACGGCCAGGACCACACGGTTTTGCCGTACGCACGGCCCGTTGGCGCCACAGGGTCCGACGGCGTTGTGCACGTGGCCATCGGACTATGACGCGACGAACCTGACAGCGCCGCTCGTCCACGCAAAGCCCCGGGCTCACGGAGAGCAATCCGCCCTGCCCACGCCTCTCGCGCACGACGCTGCTGCGTCCACCGCAAGCCGGCCCTGCGATCACACGACACATGACCGCCCCTCAAGGGCGAGCCGGGATGGGCGATACATACGTCATTTCCGAATTTCGGTAAAGTGGAATATTTTTGCAGGGTGGGATTGACGGAATAATGCACTGTTTCGCCCGATGGACAGGCCGCGCATTCGACCATGGCTCCGACACAAAGATGCGGCAATGCATGAGGGCTTTCGAATCACCCCTGCCCGCTTCCCCCGGAGTTCCCATGCTTTCTGCCGACCGCCCGGCGACACGCCTCGCGACCCGGCTCGCCTTCCTCGTCGCGGGGTTCGGCATCGCGTGCTGGGCGCCGCTGGTGCCGTTCGCGAAGACGCGCCTCGGCGTCGACGACGGCGTCCTCGGATTGCTGCTGCTGAGCCTCGGGATCGGCTCGGTCCTCGCCATGCTTCTGACCGGCGTCATGAGTGCGCGCTACGGCAGCAGGCCGATCATCATTGCGGGCGGGCTCGGCCTCGCCGTCGTCCTGCCGCTGCTCGCGATCGCGAGCTCGCCCGCGACGCTGGCGCTGGCGCTGTTTGCGTTCGGCGCGGCGCTCGGCTCGATCGACGTCGCCATGAACATCCACGCGGTGGAGGTGGAACGCGCCGCAGCCCGTCCGCTGATGTCCGGCTTCCATGCCTTGTTCAGCATCGGCGGCTTTGCCGGTTCCGCGCTGATGACGGCCTTGCTCTCGCTGCAGCTCGGCGCCCTCGCCTGCACGCTGATCTGCTCCGTCCTGATGCTGATCGCGATGCTGGTGACCTCGCCTCGGCTGCTCCGATCGGCGCAGACGCAGGAAGGGCCGCTGTTCGTGCTGCCGCATGGATCGGTGCTTCTGCTCGCGCTGCTTGGCGCCATCACCTTCCTCGTCGAAGGCGCGATGCTCGATTGGGGCGCCCTGCTCGTCATCGGCGCGGGTCTCGTCTCCGAGGCACAGGGCGGCGCCGGCTATATCGTGTTCTCGATCGCGATGACGATCGGGCGGCTCGGCGGCGACGCCGTCGTCGCGCGCATCGGCGACCGCACGACGCTGTTCTGGGGAAGCCTCATCGCCATCGCGGGCTTCGTGGTTCTGCTCACAGCTCCCACCGCGGCAGCCGCCATGGTCGGCTTCCTGCTGATCGGCCTCGGCGCATCGAACCTCGTGCCGGTGCTGTTCCGCGGGGCGGCCAATCAGACCGCGATGCCCACGGGGCTCGCGGTCGCGGCGATCACGACCGCCGGCTATGCCGGCATCCTGATCGGTCCCGCCGGCGTCGGCTTCGTTGCTCGCGTCAGTGGACTGCCAATGGCATTCTGGCTGCTGGCCGCGCTGATGGGTCTCGTCACGCTGTCGGCAGGCATCGTCACGAGGGAGCAGCGCCGGACATCGCGCGCCAGCGCATGAGCAGGCTCACAGCTGCTTGAGCCCGATCGATTTGATCACGGGCGCAAGACTCGCCGTTGTCGCGTCGACGATGCGTTGAAATCTGTCAGGACTTGAATCGGCGTCCGGCTCCATGCCTTGAGCGCGATAGCTCGCCTGAAGCGCGGCATCGGCCATGGCCAGCCGCGTGGCCTTCGCGATCCGATCGATGATCGCATCGTCGGTACGTTTGGGCGCGAACAGGCCGAACCATCCTTCATAGCGCAGATCCGGCATGCCGGATTCGACGGCGGTCGGAATGTCAGGCGCGCCGCTCAGCCGCTTTTCGGTGGTGACCGCGAGCAGCCGGATCTTGCCGGCTTCACTGAGCTGCTGCAACTGGACCGACATGACGGCAATGACGAGCGATATCTGGCCACTGACGAGATCGTTGGTCGCCTGCGCGATGCCGCGATAGGGCACGTGGACGATGTCGAGCGCCCCGGCCTGCTGCTTGAAGGATTCGCCGACCAGATGATTTCCCGTCGCGACGCCGGGCGTGCCGTAGGACAGCATTCGCGGATTGGCCTTCGCATGGGCGATCAACTCGCGCAGGTCGCCGGCGGGCACGGACGGATGGACGGCGAACACCAGCGCGCTGTTGATCAGGCGATAGATGGCGCGGAAATCGCCGACGGAATAGCCGGGATTTGCCGAGGTCAGGGGAATGATCACCTGCGTGCTGCCGTTTCCGAGCAGCAGCGAATGGCCGTCGGGCTCCTCGCGCGCGACCGAAGCGGTCCCGATCGCGCCGCCCGCACCGCCGATATAGTCGACGAAGGTTGGTCCGAGCAGCGATGTCATCTTGTCGACCCAGGGACGCCCGATCTGGTCGCCCGATCCGCCGGCCCCGTAGGGGATCACGAGACGAATGGGACGCGAGGGATAATCCTGGGCTTGCCCGCTGCGCGGGATCGCAGCCAACCCCGCTGCGCCTGTGAGCGCACGGACGAATTGTCGCCGCGAGAAAGAAGGCATGCTCGAATTCCGGAAGCGTAGTTGCTGTCGAGGCGGAGACCGGCTCCCTGTCATCCCATCGCAGCAATGCGCGACCGCCGTCAAATGCTCGGTCCGGCCGGCCGGCCGCGTCACCGCAGCATCAGCTCGACCTAACCCATTCCATCTTAAGAATTATTCTAAAGAGCTGAGGGCGACCCAAGCGATCCACGCAGGTCTGCCACCCATGCTCCTTTCGGCCAGTTTACTGTACGCTTCGTTCTGATATTCCAGACCGACATACCTTTTGACTCCCGCGAGGGGGCAATGGCGCGTGCCAGCACATAATCAACAAGACTCGGCCATTTCATTCGGGCCCTTCCGGCTGTTTCCGAAGTCCCGGCTTTTGGAGAAGGAGGGCGCGTCGCTTCATCTCGGCGGCCGCGCGCTCGATATTCTGATCTTCCTCGCAGAGCGCCCCGGCGAAGTGATCGACAAGCGCGAGCTGGTCAAGCACGTCTGGGCCGACGTCAATGTCGACGAAGGCAGTCTGCGTTTCCATGTCGCCGCGCTGCGCAAGGCGCTCGGCGATACCGGCAAGTCGGCGCGCTATGTCGTCAACGTGCCCGGCCGCGGCTATTGCTTCGTCGCCTCGTTCGCTCAAGCCGCGCCGCAGGCCGCACCACCGCCCTCCGCCGAGATCGCCGTTCCTCGCTCCCTGCCTGCGCAGCTTGCGAAGATGATCGGACGAGAGGACGTCATCGAGAAGATCGCCAGCGGCCTTTCGCTCCATCGCTTCATGACCGTGGTCGGCCCCGGCGGCATCGGCAAGACGGCCGTCGCCGTCACCGTCGGGCATCGTCGTTCCCCGGATTTCGGCGGCCGCGTGTTCTTCGTCGACTTCAGTCCCTTGCGCGACGCCAGCCACATCGCCACCACCATTGCTTCGGCGCTCGGGCTGGCCATCAGCGCGGAGGATCCGACGCCGGCGCTGCTGACGTTTCTGAAGTCCGGCCCGGCCCTGCTGATCTTCGACAGTTGCGAGCATGTGCTGGATGCACTGGCGCCGCTCGTCGAGCGCATCGTTCGCGAGGCGCCGCAGCTTCGCGTGCTCGCAACCAGCCGCGAGTCGTTCCGCAGCGAAGGCGAGCGGATCTTCCGCCTCTTCCCGCTGGATTGTCCGCCGGAGCGCGACGGCCTCGAGGCCGCTGACGTGCTTGCCTATCCCGCCGCCCAACTCTTCGTCGAACGTATCGCGCAGAGCGCGGGTCCGTTCCAGCTCAGCGCCGAAGAAGCGCGGCTCGTCGCCAGCATCTGCCGACGCCTCGACGGCATCGCGCTGGCGATCGAGCTGGCGGCGGGCCGCGTCAATGCATACGGCATTGCCGGCACTGCTTCCCTGCTCGACAGCCGCTTTTCGCTGCAATGGCGGGGGCGCCGCACCGCCGTGCCGCGACACCAGACCCTCGCCGCAGCGCTCGACTGGAGCTACGATCTGTTGCCCGCGGCCGAGAGCGCCACCTTGCGGCGGCTGTCCGTGTTCGCCGGCCCCTTCGCGCCGGAGGCGGCTGCCGCGGTCGCGGCCGGCGACGGTCTCACGGAGTCAGAGACGCTGGAGGCGATCGATAGTCTGGTCACCAAATCGCTGATCTCGCCGTCGGGCTCACGCGCCCTGCGCTATCGCCTGCTCGACACCACGCGCACCTACGCGCTCGCGAAATTGAACGCGCTCGGCGAAAGCAGGCAGTTCGCGCGGCGCCATGCGGAGCATTTTCGCGACCTCTTCGAGCGCGCCGAAGCCGACGCATCGACGCCGTTGCCGGAATGGCTCAACATCTACGGCGCGGAGCTGGACAATGTGCGCGCGGCGCTGGATTGGGCCTTCGCGCCCGATGGCGATGCCGCACTCGGGATCGCCCTGACCGCGGCCGCGGTCACGTTGTGGGTTCGGCTCTCCTTGTTCGCCGAATGCCGGGAGCGCAGCAGAACGGCCCTCGCCGCGCTGGGCGAGCCCGGCGACGACCGCACCCGCATGCAGCTCCTCGCTGCACTCGGCTGGTCGCTGATGTATGGCGAGGGCCGCGCGCGTGAGGCACGGCCGATCCTGGAGACGACCCTCGAGCTAGCCGACAGGCTCGACGACAAGGATTTCCGGCTGCGCGCGCTCTGGGGATTGTGCATCGACCAGTTCAACAACGGGCAGTTCGGCAAGGCTCGCGTGCTCGCCGAGCGCTTTGCGAATGCGGTCGCGAACTCGCCCGACAGGACCGATCTCATGCTGGGCGACCGGCTGATGGCCGTCGCGCTGCATTATCTCGGCGAGCAGAACGAGGCCCGGGTCCGCATCGACCGCGTCAACGGCTCGCTGCATGTGCTAGCGGAGAAGCCGAAAATCTTCCCGCTCGACCTCAGAATATCGACGCAATATTTCCGCGCCCGCATCCTGTGGCTGCAGGGCCTGGCCGATCAGGCCCAGGCGCTTGCCGCCAGGAACATCGAGGAAGGCCGTGCCAACCGTCATGCCCTGACCTTCTGCAGCGTGCTGGGACAGGCCGCCTGCCCGATCGCGCTCTGGGCCGGCGATGTCGACGCCGCGGAACGCCACGGCACCGAGCTGCTCGAGCACACCGATCGCCACGCCATCCGTCTTTGGGGTTTGTGGGCGCGTGCGTTCAACGCGGCGGTCATCGCCAAGCGCGGCGACGTCGCGACGGGCCTGCCGCTGCTGCGCGAGGAGCTCAATCGCGCCGGCGATGCGCGCTTCCTGCCGCGGTTTCTTCCTTTGCTCGGCGAGCTTGCGGCGGGTTTCCTGGAGGCCGACCAGATCGACCGCGGCCTCGACGTGATCGACGACGTCCTCGCCCGCTGCAACGACCGGCAGGAGCTCTGGTATCTGCCGGAGCTGACCCGCATCAAGGCAGAGCTGATGCTCAGGAGCGCGCGGCACTCAGGCGATGCCGAGGCACGCTTGCACGAGGCCATGGACATGGCCGTTCAGCAGGGCGCTCGCTTCTGGCAGCTGCGTTGCGCAACCAGCCTCGCGCGATTGATGACGGGAGCTGGCCGGAGCGCGGACGCTCTGGCGCTTCTCGACGATGTCTGCGGGGCGTTCGCCGAGGGTGCAGACACAAGCGACATGCGCGTTGCGCGCGACCTCATCGCGCAATGGCGCGGCTGACGGCGTGGCCTAACCTCCGGCAGCAGCTGCGCGGCGCGGCAGCTTCCAGTCGGGCCGGATGAAGTGGCAGGTGTAGCCGTCAGGGTAGCGTTCGAGATAGTCCTGATGCTCTGGCTCGGCTTCCCAGAACTCGCCAGCGGGCGCGACCTCGGTCACGACCTTGCCGGGCCACAGGCCGGACGCCTCGACGTCGGCGATGGTGTCTTCGGCGATCCGCTTCTGCTGGTCACTCGTGTAGAAGATGGCCGAGCGGTAGCTCGTGCCGCGATCATTGCCCTGACGGTTGAGCGTGGTCGGATCGTGGATCTGGAAGAAGAACTCCAGCATGGTCCGGAAGTTCGTCTTCGCGGGATTGAAGATGATCTCGATGGCTTCGGCGTGCCCTTCGTGATTACGATAGGTGGCGTTCTTCACCTGCCCGCCGGTGTAGCCGACGCGGGTGGAGACCACGCCCGGCTGCCTGCGGATCAGATCCTGCATGCCCCAGAAGCAGCCTCCGGCCAAAACTGCGCGCTCTGTCGTCATCTGACGCTCCATTGATTTGATCGCGATATTCAGCGCTTGTCCGCGGCGGGATGCAAGCGCGGATCGTCGTCGTCGTCGTGATATTCGAGGCCCAGCGGCCCGATGGCCGAGACCTGCGTGACATATTCGCCCGATTTCGCCCAGTGGAAATGCCAGGTTTCGCCAGGCAAAACGATGACGCTGCCGGGCGGATAGGCTTTCACCTTGTCGCCATCGAAGCTCTCGCCGAGCCCGATGTAGAAGACGCCCGACATCACCGTGTAGATGCGATCCTCCGGATGCTTGTGCGGCATCAGCTTCGTGCCGCCGGGCACCTTCACCCGGACCAGGTAAGGTCCGGGCTCGGAGGGATGGCCGACCATCACGGCCAGCCGCGCGCCCGGCGGGAAGGCGGGGAACGGCTGCCATGCGACATCCTCGGGCAGGATCGCCCGAAACCGGTCTTCGTCCGGCTGGTGTTGACGAGGCAGATCCTGTCGAGACATGGCAGCGTCCTCTCTGTTCGGTCAGCCCAGCTTGGCGTCGAGCGTGATCGCGGCGTTGAGCACCTTTGACACCGGACAGTTCTTCTCGGCCTCGCCGGCGATCTTCGCAAAGCCAGCGTCGTCGAGATTCGGCACCTTCGCACGCAAGGTGAGCGCCGACTTGCTGATCTTAAAGCCCTTGCCTTCGGGCTCGAGCGTGACGGCTGCTTCCGTCGAGAGCTCCTCCGGCGTGAAGCCCGCCATCTGAAGACCGAAGGCCAACGCCATCGTGAAGCAGCCGGCATGGGCCGCTGCGATCAACTCCTCGGGATTGGTCCCCTTCTCGTTCTCGAACCGGGTCTTGAACGAATAGGGCGTCTCGGCGAGCACACCGGACTCGCTCGAGAGATGGCCCGTGCCGTCACGACCGGTGCCCTTCCATACTGCTTTTGCCTTGCGGATCATCTCAAGTCTCCTGGCTTGTTGTTGAGCACCGGCGCTCGTACCGATGAAAGGCGACATCGGCATGACCGCCAGCCACCATTCCAACCGGTCGAGCGCCGCACCGGTTCCGTCAGCTACCGATCTGCCCGACGTGGAAGCCGAGCCGGTTCTCGACGTCGCCCGCGCGATGAAAGCCCCGCGCCATCAGCGCCTTGATGCGGCTCTGGCTCGCCGGGCGGCCGAGCGAGGCCAGGAAGGCATCCCACTCCGGCTTGATCTCGGCATCCGGCGGCAGGCTCGCAACGTCGACGAGCCGCTTGGTCTCGGCGATCGCCTCCTTGTCGAAGGACGCGATGCGCATGGCCAGCGCCTCGACGAAGCCGTCGAGCTCGGCATCCGGCAGCGACCGGTTCACATAGCCGTAGCGTTCGGCGAGATCGCCGCGGATGTCGTCGGCGCCGAGCAGCACTTCGAGGGCGCGGCCGCGGCCCATCAAGCGCGGCAGCCGCGCCATCGGTCCGCCGCCGGGCACGAGGCCTGCGCCGACTTCCCATTGCGACAGGATCGCCTTCTCGCGGCTGGCAAAGCGCATGTCGCTGGCAAGCGCGAGCTCGCTGCCGACACCGGTCGCGCGGCCCCGGATCGCGGCGATGGAGACGACAGGCGCGCGGCTGAGGCGCACCAGCATATCGGGCAGAGCCTGCAGACCGGTCGGCCCCGGCGGAACGCTGAGGGACTCTTCCAGCGGCGCGAGGAAGTCGTAATGCGTGATGAAGAAGCCTTCGACGGCGCTGTCGAAGACGACCACCTTCACCTGCGGATCGGTCTCGATCGCTGTGATGACGTCATTGAGCAGCGGAAGCTGCCTGGGACCGAAGATGTTGACGGGCGGCATATCGAAGGTGACACGCCAGTACGACGGCAGGCGGCGCTCCAGATGGATGTCTTCGGTCGTGAAGGCGCGTTCGGGACGGTTCATGATTGGCTCCTGATGTGCAGTAAGGGACGGCTTCAGATCGACTGGCGCAGCGGGCGGAATGCGGTGCGCATCTCCGCTGAGAACAGCGCAGGCTGCTCCCAGGCCGCGAAGTGGCCGCCCTTGTCGAGGCGGTTGTAGTGCATCAGCCTGGGATAGGCCTGCTCGGTCCAGCTGCGCGGCGCGGCATAGATCTCGTCCGGAAAGACGCTGACGGCGACGGGGATCTTGACGTGCTTGGGCGCGAAGAACACCAGCTTGTTCTCCCAATAGAGGCGCGCCGACGAGACCGCCGTGTTGGTGAGCCAGTAGAGCGTGATGTTGTCGATCACGTCGTCCCGTGACAGCCCTTCCGCCTTGCCGTCGAAGACACGCGCGATCATCGCGGCACTGCGCGCATCATGGTCGAGCATCCAGGATGCGAGGCCCGCGGGCGAATCCACGAGGCCATAGAGCGTCTGCGGCCGGTTCGACATCTCGATGGCGTAGCCGAGGCCGTGCTTGTAGAAGTCGTCGAGCTGGTCGTAGGCCATGCGCTCCTCGGTCGAGAGGTTTGCCGGCCGCTTTCCGCCGGGCTGAAGCGCCTTGGCGATATCGTCGGGGACGGTCGCGGGCATATTGGTGTGAATGCCGAGCAATTCCGGCGGCGCGATCAGCGCCATCTGCTCGGTGACGGCATTTCCCCAATCGCCGCCTTGCGCGACATAACGGCTATATCCGAGCCGCTGCATCAGCACGATCCAGGCCCGCGCGATGCGCTGCGGATCCCAGCCCAGCGTCGTGGGCTTGCCGGAGAAGCCGTGGCCGGGCAGCGAGGGAATCACCAGATCGAACGCGTCCGTGGCATTCGCGCCGTGCGCGGTCGGATCGGTGAGCGGACCAATGATCTTCATCTGCTCGATGATCGAGCCGGGCCAGCCATGCGTGACGATCATCGGCAGCGCATTCTCGTGCCGCGAGCGGACGTGAATGAAATGGATGTCGACGCCGTCGATCTCGGTGACGAATTGCGGCAACGTGTTCAGCCGGGCTTCCATCTTGCGCCAATCGTAGCTGCTCTGCCAGTAGCGCACGAGCTCCTGCACCGTCGTCAGCTGCACGCCCTGCGACTGGTCGGTGACGATTTCGCGATCCGGCCAGCGCGTGGCAGCCAGGCGGCGCCGCAGGTCGAGCAGGCTCTCTTCGGGCACGTTGATCTGAAAGGGGCGGATCGCGCCGCTCGCGGCCGCCGCCTTTGCCGGATGCAGCGGCAGCAGGCTCGATACGCTGGCGGCAACCGCGCCCATCGCGGCCTGGCCCAGCAATTGGCGGCGGTCGGGGTTGAGGATGTCGGCGCGTGCTTGCGTGGTCATTCTGGATCTCCCTGCTTTGACCGGTGACGTTGACCGAATTTGGAAACAACGTGTCGTTTCGTGTGCAGAGAGATTGGCGCAGGCCTTCGTCATTTGCTCGTTATGGCTTGTTAGCCTGCGTTAGCGCTTGCGAGCTGGCGAACCATAGGAAGTCGCACGACGAAGATGCGTCGACATGATGCGACACGGCGCGCGACGACCAGGTCATCGCGCGCCGTGTCGGCTCAGTCGGAGATCTCTTGAACTCAGGACGGCAGCGGCTGACCGGCCTGTTCGTGCACGATGTAGTCGGCGTACCAATCCGCCCAATTCTCGTCGTGCCCGCCGATCCGCGTCTCATGCTCACCATGTGCGACCGCCGCACGGCGCAATGCCGCCGCCAGATCGGCCTGCGATGCGAACGACGTGTCGCCTGCCGCGATACGTCCGGGCAATCGCGCCGTGACCTCCTGGAACAGCCAGCCGTTGCCATCGGGATCGCTGAACGAGGCAAACGAGCTGTAGCTGCCGCGCTTCGGATCGACTCCGTTGGCCCGAACGCTGCCGAACAAATACGGCTCGTCCGGTCCGGCGTGAGCGTCGCCGGCGCCGTGGAAGGGTTCGCTGACCGCGATACCGCGGTCGAGCAGATCTCGTCGCGCCGCCTCCAGATCGGAGACGATCAAATACAGGCCTCGCGCCGAGCCGGGCGCGGCCGCCGTGACGTTCCTGCCGAAGATCACCGAGCACGCCGAACCCGGCGGCGTGAACTGGATCACGCGCCACTCGTCGCCGGAGGTGAAATCGGCATCCAATCGCCAGCCGAGGCGCGTGTAGAACGCCTTGGCGCGGTCGACGTCGGAGACGGGGATCACGACGACTTCGAGTTTCAGATCGAGGCTGCGCGATGCCGAAGGCTTGGTCGCAGTGTTGCAGTCGATTTCGGTGGTCGCCATGTCGAACTCCCTGAGGTGAGACGTGGGTACAAGACCGTTGAAGTCATGCGGCGACGGGCATCACGAGGGTAACCCTCGTTCCGCCCTGTCCCGCCTCGTCATGCAGTCGCGCATGGATGCTGCGGGCGAGACCTTCGAGGATGCGGCTGCCGGTGCCCCGGAGCGGCGCGGTCGCGCCGATGCCGTTGTCGGACACCGTGCAGAACCAGGCGTCGTCGTGGTGCGCTACCTCGATGCGGATCAATGCGCCGTCCTTGTTCGGGAAGGCATGCTTTGCCGCATTCGTGACCAGCTCGGTCAGGATCAACGCGAGCCGATGACATTGCGAGGCCGGCAGCGTGCCGCTCCCGATCGCGGCCTCGCAGCGAATGCCCGCCGGCTCCAGCACCGCTCCGGAGAGCGCTCCGCACAGATTCTCGAAGAATTCCTCGACCTCGACGGTCGATCGATCGTCGCCGTCGGACAGGAGCTGATACAGCCTGCCGAAGGCGACGATGCGCCGTTCGAACCGGTCCACCGCCATCGACATGTCCCCGGCGCCCGCTCGCGTGAAATCGCGACGGACTGACGCACCCAGCAGCGTCAGCGTGTTCTTCATGCGGTGATGGGATTCCCGCAGCACGAGCTCCCAATCACGCGAAGGCCCATCGGGGCTGGCGACAAATTGAGAGCGAACGACGTCGTCGTTCAGTCGAGCTCCGATACCGGACATGATAGCCTCCCGTTGAAATACGATCCAACCCGCAGGCCATACTGGATGCGTCGCGCGCGTTTTGCCCGTTAGACGTTGCAAGATTCTGTTATGATCGGCGGCATCGCAACGATGGCTGCGGCGACTGCGATCTGACGGTCAAGCATGCTGACGAATTGTCGCGGCCATGTTGTAAACCGCTCGCGTTTAAGCAAAATTTGCGACGGTCTTTCCCCGTGCGCGCGGCGATCGCCACGCGATTTCGCCACTTTCGGCCAGTTTACTGAACTTCCCATTCTGATAGATCAACCCACAGACAACAGCTCATTTACTGGAATCATTGACCCGTGCCGGACACTCGCGACCAGGATGCGGTCATCGCCTTCGGACCATTCCGGCTCTTTCCCAAGTCGCGGCTGCTCGAGAAGAACGGCGCCCCGCTCCAGATCGGCGGCCGTGCGCTCGACATCCTCGTTTTTCTCGCCGAACGAGCCGGCGAGGTCATCGACAAGCGAGAGTTGATCAAGCGCGTCTGGGCCGACGTGAGCGTCGATGAAGGCAGCCTGCGCTTCCACATCACGACGCTGCGCAAGGCTCTGGGCGATGCCGGCGAAGGCGCACGCTACGTCGTCAATGTCCCCGGACGCGGCTATTGCTTCGCGGCCCCGCTGCTTCAGGCTGCACCGGTCGAGGACAGGAGCAGCGGGCCTGCCGCTTCGCCCCATGCGCTTCCTGCGCCGCTTGCGAAGATGATCGGGCGAGACGATGCGGTCGAGAGGATCTGCTCAGAGCTTGCCGACCATCGCTTCGTCACCATCGTCGGCCCTGGTGGGATCGGCAAGACCTCGGTTGCGCTTGCCGCCGCGCACCGCGAACGCAGGGCTTTCGACGGCCGGGTGAGCTTCGTCGACTTCGGTGCGCTGACGGATGCCCGCCTCGTGCCCGCAACGATCGCGGCCGCGCTCGGCCTGACCGTCAGCTCCGACGACCCCATGCCGGGCCTGCTGACGTTCCTGCGCAGCCAGCGGATGCTGCTGGTATTCGACAGTTGCGAGCATATCCTCGACGAGCTCGCTCCGCTGGCCGAGCGCATCGTCCAGCAGGCGCCGGAGCTGCATATCCTCGCCACCAGCCGCGAATCCTTTCGCACCGAAGGCGAGCGCGTTCACCGGCTGTTTCCGCTGGATTGCCCGCCGCAGCGCGAAGGGCTCGGCATCGCCGACATCCTTGCTTATCCCGCAAGCCAGCTCTTCGTGGAACGCATTGCCGAGAGCCTGAGCGAATTCGAGCTCAGCGAGGACGACGCGCCGCTCGTCGCCGAGATCTGCCGGCGCCTGGACGGCATTGCCCTCGCGATCGAGCTCGCGGCCGGACGCGTGAACGCCTATGGCATTGCCGGGACCGCCTCGCTGCTGGACAGCCGCTTCTCGCTGCTGTGGCGGGGACGACGCACCGCGATTCCGCGGCACCAGACCCTCAGCGCGGCGCTCGCCTGGAGCTACGACCTGCTGCCGCCGGCCGAAAGCGCGACGCTGCGCGGATTGTCCGTGTTCGTCGGGCCGTTCACGCTGGAAGCCGCGCTTGCGGTCGCCTCCGGCCAGGGCATCAGCGAGCCCGAAGCGGTCGAGACGATCTCGAACCTGCTCTCCAAATCGCTGATCGCGACATCGCCCGCGGAGCGACGGCTGCGCTACCGCCTGCTCGACACGACGCGCGCCTTCGCCGCGAACAAGCTCGTCGAGCACGGGGAAGCGGAGCGCGCCGCGCGCGCCCACGCCGAGTATTTCCGCGATGTCTTGCGCGACATCGCCGACAAGTCCACGGGCATGCAGAGCGCAGGCGGCTTCCTGCCCTATGCCGACTACCTGCCCAATGTCAGGGCCGCGCTGACCTGGAGCTTTTCGGACGGCGGCGACCGGACGATTGGGCTGGATCTGGCGTCCTCGGCCGCCCAGTTCTTCCTCGAGCTGACATTGCTGACGGAATGCTACCGTTGGACCCGACAGGCGCTGGCATCCCTCGATATCGATGCGATCGACAGCCGCCAGGAGATGACGTTGCAGGCCGCACTCGGCGTCTCCGTGATGTTCACACAGGGCAATACGGAAGCTGTCCGGGCAGCGTTCACGCGCAGTCTCCAGCTTGCGCAGGAGCTGGAGGATTTGCACTGGCAGCTCTGGCTGCTGCGCGGGTTGCACATCTACCTCACCAGGGTCGGAGACTTCCACGGCGCGCTCGGAACGGGCGAACAGGGCGAAAGCGTCGCGCGCAGGCTGAACGATCCCGCCGCCACGCTGAACGTGGAATGGATGCTGGGCGTCGCGCATCATCTGATCGGCAATCAGGACAAGGCCGTGCAGTTCTGCCAGAGCGCGATGGTGCACAACCCCGGCTCGCAGCGGCTGAACATCGGGCATCTCGGCTACGACGACCGCATCGTCGCGCTGGTGGCGCTGGCGCGCGGGCTCTGGCTGACCGGCCGGCCTGATCGTGCCATCGAGGCGGCAAGATACACCGTGCGCGAGGCCGAGCTGCTCGAGCAGCCGCTAACGCTCGGCATCTCCTTGATCTGGACGATCTACGTGTTCCTCTGGATCGGCGACTGGGCCAATGCGGAAATCCTGATCGAGCGGCTGATCGATCATTCCGCGCGGCATTTCCTCGGCCCCTATCACGCGGTCGGCATCGGCCAGAAGGGCGAGCTGCTGCTGCGCCGCGGCGACGTCGCCGCCGGCATCGAGCATCTTCGCCGCAGCCAGGCGACGCTGTACGCTACGCGGCACCGGATCATGACCACGGTGTTTGCAACCGCGCTCGCGGAGGGGCTCCTGGCCCAGGACCAGCCCGACGAGGCCCTGCGGACGATCGATGAGGCCATCGCGCAGATCCCCGATCACGGCGAGTGCTTCGACATGCCGGAGATGCTCAGGGTCAAGGGCGACATCCTGGGACGGGCGGGCCAAGTCGCGGAAGCCGAGATCGTCTTGCGCAAATCGCTCGATCTGTCGCGGCGCCAGTGCGCCGTCGGCTGGGAGCTCCGCGGCGCTATCAGCCTTGGGCGCATCTGGGAGCGGACCGGCAAGGCCGCCGATGCGCGCGCCCTGCTCACCCCGCTCGTCGCCGGGTATCAGGAAGGCCTCGAGAGCCGCGACCTGGTTACCGCAAAGCGCCTGCTTGCCGCCCTGAATTGAGAGCATCTTCAACGGGATACCGTCATCGTGAATGCTTGCAAGTCCTAACAACTTCTAACACGCCAAGCCGCATAGACCCCGCCATGGTGGTGGCACTTCACGGTGGATATGGCGGGACATGGCGCTTCTTGACGATGTAATCGATGCCAGCGGCGGTATGGCCCGCTGGAACAGCTTGAACCGGTTCACGCTCCACCTCTCCGTCGGCGGAACGTTGCTCTCGAACGCCGGCCACGCCCGGGAATTCAAGGACGTGACCGCGGAGGGCTTCACCCGGGCGCAATCGGTCCGCTTCACCGGCATCACGGGGGGCGAGCATTCCGGATCGTTCCAGCCGGACGCGATCACCATCGAGAGCCTGAATGGCGAGGTCCTGCGGACCCGGGACAATCCGAGCTTTGCGTCTCCAGAGGCCGGTCCTGCGCTCGCGGACGAACTGCATCTCGTCTTCTTCTGCGGCGTCGCGATCTGGAATTATCTGACGACGCCGTTCCTGCTCGCCGATCCCGACGTCGTGGTGGAGGAACTGACGCCGTGGCGCGAGAACACCGAGACCTGGCGGCGGCTGCGGGCGCAATTCCCCCCGCGTCTGGTCACGCTCGCTCCCGAGCAGATCTTCTATTTCGACGAGACCGCGCTGCAACGGCGCACGGATCACGATCTCTTCGGGATGAAGATCGCGCACTCCTCCTGGGCCCATGACAGCTTCGGCGGCATCGTGGTGCCGACGCTCCGACGGGCGCAGACGCTGCGGCCCGACGGAACCGTGATCGCCAAGCCCGTGCTGTTGGATGTCGAGATCTTCGACGCCGTCTTCGAATAGCGCGCGCGGGCAAGATCACCGCTCTCGAGGTCTAACAATACATAACGTGCGGGCGGCCGCGCTCGCATGCAGACTGGTTTCGCGAGCACCACGATGTGATCAAGCCCACGCGAGGCGTCGATCTCTCGACGTTGCCGCATTCGGATGTCCGACACATCTGCACGCTACATGCCGCGATTGGAGCCATGAGATGAAAATTCCAGCCACTCTCGCCCTGTCAGCTGCCCTTGCCTGCACGACGCAGGTCTCAGCCGAGGATTTGCGATCGAGCCGGCACTCGATCAGCTACCACACCGTCGATGTCCAGGGGCTCAAGGTGTTCTATCGCGAGGCAGGCCGCGCCGACGCCCCGACCGTCTTGCTGCTGCACGGCTTTCCCTCCTCGTCGCGAATGTGGGAGCCGTTGCTGCCGCTGCTGGCCGACAAATATCATTTGATCGCGCCAGACTATCCCGGCTTCGGCCCGAGCAGCGCGCCGCCGCCATCCGGCTTCAATTATACGTTCGACAACATCGCCGCCGTGATCGGCGAGCTGACGATCAAGCTCGGCCTCACCGACTACGTCCTCTTCATGCAGGACTATGGCGGCCCGGTCGGTTTTCGCATGGCGCTCGCCCATCCCGAGCGGGTCCGAGCGATCATTATCCAGAACGCAGTTGCCCATGAGCAGGGCCTGAGCCCGCTCTGGGAAGCACGCCGGAAATACTGGGCCGATCCGGCACGCGAGCTCGAGGCACTCAAGGCCAACTTCACCTCGCTGGAAGCGACGCGCCAGCGGCACCTCGGCTCCAGCCCGCACCCTGAACGCTACGACCCCGATGCCTGGACCGACGAATACGCGTTCCTGACGCGGCCCGGTCAGGCCGAGATCCAGACCACGCTGTTCCTGGATTACCGGACCAACGTCGCCTCCTATCCCAAATGGCAGGACTGGCTGCGCAAGACGCGGCCGCCGACGCTGGTGGTCTGGGGCAAATACGATCCGTCCTTCACCGTCGCCGGCGCCAAGGCCTATCACGACGATGTTCCGGATGCCGAGGTTCACATGCTGGAAGCCGGCCACTTCGCGCTGGATGAGGCCACCGACGAGATCGCCTCGCTCGTGCGCGACTTCCTCGCGCGACTGGACGGACGCAAAGGCTGAGAACGCGCGTGATCAGGCCGGCGGCATCAACATCAGCCGCGCGGCCCTGAGATCGGCGGTCTCGAATCCCTCGGAGAACCGGGCGTGGGTATTGGCGAGCTGCTGGAGCGGATCATGCGCGCCTCGCCGAGACCGAAGCTTCACCAGCGACATCTCGCTTCGCAGCCGCCAGGACAATGCGCCCTGTTGTTCGGCGAGCGTAGCCGAGGCGACGAGACTTGCCTCGGCGGCGTCGAGATCGCCGCCGCGCGCCTCGAGCTCGCCGCGCAGTCGCAGCAGCTCGGGCATGTCGAAGCCGCCGCCTTCCTGCTCGACCCGCGCGATGGTCTCCTGCAAGATCTGAGCGCCTTCCGTCGCCAAGCCCAGGGCCGCCATGCCCCGGGACAGATCCGCGGCGAACGCCGACGCGTAGAGCTCATAGCGGTCCGCATGCAGACGCGGAAGCGCGCTGCGCAGAAGCTCGATGCCGCCGCTCACCTCTCCGCGCGCGATCATGGTCTGCGCCCGGAAGCCGGTTGCAACGGCTTCGTAGGGCACGAGCCCGTGCATGCCTGCATGCGCCACCAGCCGATCGGTCATGGTCTCGACGGAAGGCCAGTCGCCAACCCAGCCGAACACAGAGGCAGACCAGCACAACGCGATGCAATGCATGACGGCGTCGCGGGGCACCGAGGCGCCGACGAGTGGCCGGACACATTCGACCGCACGATCGGGGAAGCCGCGCAGCCATAGCACGCGCGCAAGCGGGATCTGCGGTGTCCGCGAATAGGCGAAATGTCCGGGTTGCGTTCCGCGCAGCGCGGCATCGTCCCGTACCCCCTCGTCGAGATGGGCTTGGGCCTCGGTCTGGTTGCCGGCGAGGTGATAGGACACGCCGAGAAGCGCTTTGCTGCCGGCAATTCCCGCGGTATCTCCGATCAGATGCGCAACCCGCTCGGCGTGACGCGCAGTCGGCACCAGATGCCGGTAGCTGCCGGTCCGGCGGTAGAACATGTTCAGGCGCGACAACAGGCGGAATGTGTTGGCATGGTCGGAAAGCGCTTCCGCAATCTCCAGCCCGCGCCTGAGCGCCGCCTCCGCGTGCTCGCTGTTGCGCTCGGTGAACATGAAGGCGTGGCCGAGCGCCGACTGCAGCTCGAGCTCCCATGGGCCGCCACGGTTGGCATCGTCGAGCGCCAGGAGCGCGCGGCCCGACCAGATGCGCGCCTCATTCAGCAGATTGAGCTCGACGAACAGCCTCGTGCAGGTGCCGGCGAGCAGCACCCGCAACTCGGCACTATCCTCGTTGCCATAGCTCCATTCCAGCGCCGCGCGGGCATCGGCGAGGAGGTCCGACCTCTGGCCGCTGCCAGCCTGCTTCATCATGCCCGCTTCGAGCGTGCGGTGAACAAACAGCGCGTGACGGCGCGCGATGACGTCGACCTGACCGCGGTCCGCCAGCTTCTGCAAAGCATAGGCGCGCGTTGCGTCGAGCAGACGATAGCGCCGCGATGAGCCGTCCGGCCGCGCGGACACCAGCGACTTGGCCACCAGCTGGTCCAGCGCCTCGACGACGCGATCCTCCGGCATGTCCGCCTCGGCCGCCACCGCTATCGCACCCTGGAACGTGAAGTGACCTGCGAAGATCGCGAGCCGCTGAAACACGATCCGCTCGCTCTCGCCGATCAGGCCAAAACTCCAGTCGAGCGTGGCGCCGAGCGTCTGCTGCCGGGGCGGCGCCGTCCGCCGCCCGCGCCATTCGAGCTGCAGCCGGCTGTCGAGCATCGCCGCCATTTCGTGCAGGCCGTAGAGACCGACACGCGCGGCGGCGAGCTCGATCGCAAGCGCAATGCCGTCGAGCTTGCTGCAAATCCGAGTGAGGACTTTCGCATCCTCGTCCGTCACATCGCCGCGGTGGCCCGCCGCGACGGCGCGATCGACGAACAGTCGCACAGCGGGGTAAGCCAGCACGTCGTCAGCGCTGAGGCGGGCGTCCTGCGGCGGGCCCGCCAGCGGAACGAGCTCGAATATCTGCTCGCCCTCCACCAGCAGCGACTCGCGGCTGGTTGCGAGAAGGGCGATGCCGGGCGCCTCGCGATAGATGTTTTCCGCAAGTCGCGCGACCTCGTCGATGACATGCTCGCAACTGTCGAGAATGAGCAGCAGCCGCCGTCCGCGCAGAAAATTGACGATACTGCCCGACGGATCGTCGTGATGCACGACGAGGCCCAGCGTGGCGGCAACAGTGCTCGCGACCAGTGCGGCATCCTTCAGCGACCCGAACTCCAGGAAGCAGACGTTTCCTTCGAACGTATCGCACATCTCATGCGCGAGCGCGGCTGCAATGGTCGTCTTGCCGATGCCGCCCGGTCCCCGCAGCGTGACGAAGCGGTCGCGAAGCAGGCGTGCCACCAGCTCGCGGACAATGTCGTCCCGCCCGACCATGCGATCCGGGCGATGCGGCAAAGACGGTGGCACCATTGTCTTTTCGGGCGGCCGCGACACTTGCAACGGGGCCTGTGCTCGTTGGCGACGCTCCACCGGTGCGACGAAGCAGTAGCCCCGGCCCGGAATGTTGGTGATGTAGCGGACTCCGTCCTTGCCGTCGCCGAGCACCTTGCGCAGCTCGACGACGTGCACTCGCAGGCTGATCTCCTCGACGGACAACCCATGCCAGGCGAAACCGAGGATCTCGCTCTTTGGCACCACCTCGCCGGCGCGGCTGACGAGCAGGCGTAAAATGTCCGTCGCGCGGCTGCCGAGCTTGACCGGAACCCCGTCCTTTTCAAGCAGCCGCGACCGAAGCGAAAATGGCCCGAACGAGACTACATCGAGATCCAGGATCGTTCCGGTGCTGCCGCCGCTGCGGGGGGCTTGTCCTGCCGAGAGATCGCTCACGTCTCACTCATTCACGACTGCTTCATCGAAGCGCGGCGCGACTATACAAGGCACCGGTGCGAGGTCCAGCAAGGGCACCGCGTCGCTCACAGCGGAGAAACGCACCTTCCTGCGCCGTCCCAGCGTCGGCCACGCCTGTCCAAATACTTGAAATTGCGTACAAAATTGCCTTCCCGCGACGGCTGTTACACCTTCTGCGCATCACAAAAACTAACAGATCCTAATCAGCACTAACGGGCTTCCTGGCAAACTCACGCCTATCCTCCGAGCATCGAAATGATTGCGTTTGCGCGTTTGCCAGCGGTTGCAAACGGCAGCGAAGCAAGGAAGAGGACGAAGCGATGTTGACCAACTTGCACCCCTCGCATGGCTGGATTGATGTCCCGGTCGATCCGCGGGACCGCGAATCCACCCCGCCGACGCCGGCGTTCGCCCGGGAAAGCCGGTGGCGCCAGATCGATCGCACCGCGGAGGCGGCGATCGACGGCATTGCGATTCCGCGATGGGAGGACTCCCGCACTGCTTCGTCGCACGAAGCGACAACGCCGCGGGATTGCTATTTCATCGGCATCGCGCTGAAGACCACGCGCGCGAAGCTGACCCGGGACCGGCAGATCATTTTCGACGGCGTCATGCCCGCGGGAACGCTCTATGTCAGCGCGCCGTCGCGATCTGTCGGAGTGCAATTCCAGTCGCCCTGTGCTTTCCTGCACTTTCACATCCCGACGGATCATTTTCCGGGCGAGCTCACCGCGACCGAAGGACTGAACGACCTCGTCCTGTTGCGCGACCCGCTGGCTGCGGAGCTTGCCAAGGCGCTGATCGAGCGTGGTCGCGCCGCGGACCACCAGTTCATGCGCTGCCTCGGCCAGACCCTCGCGATGCATCTCGCCCGGCTGGAGCCGCCGCGCGCGAGGGTCAATGCCTTGCCGAAATGGCGGCTGCGGCGAGTTGAACAATATATCGCCGATCATTTCGACCGCTGCATCAGCCTGTCCGAGCTGGCCAATGTCGCCGGCCTGTCCAAAATGCACTTTGCGGCCCAGTTCCGCGCCGCGACCGGTTATCGGCCCCGCGAATATCTTCTCAATCACCGCACCGAGCAGGCGAAGACCCTGCTCGCGACAACCGGGCGGCCGTTGGCGGAGATCGCGCTTGCCGTCGGCTTCAGCACGCAGGCGCATTTCTCGACGGTGTTCAAGCGCGTCAGCGGCCAGTCTCCGGCGCGCTGGCGCGCAGCCCGCAAGAGTGATCGCGTTGAGGCTGAAGGGCCTTCGCGGCGGCGCCCCGCTTCGGAGATGGGCTGGACCAGCGCGGCCGCGTAGCTCATCCAGCTACAGGGCGGGTGCCCTAAGCCGGATCGAACGCCCGGATCGGCGGCAGATTGCCGGTGAACTTCTCGACCTCGACCGTCGTGAGCTGCCCCGTGCAGCCCTGGGCGAAAGATGACGTGCCGATGTCGCGGGTGAGCACGTTCGGATTGCCGTGAACGCAAAGCGGCGCGTCGTCCTCGGGGTCCATCGGGTCGTACCAGGCTCCGGTCGGAAGCTGCACGACGCCGGCTGCGACACCGTCGGTGACGTGGACGGCGGCCAAGCAGGCGCCGCGACTATTGAACAGGCGGATGATGTCGCCGTCCTTGATGCCGCGCGGATCGGCATCGTGCGGGTTCATGCGCGCAACCTCGCGGCCGCGATGCTTCGATGCGAGCGAATGTCCGCCGAAATCGAGCTGGCTGTGCAAGCGCGTCACGGGCTGGTTGGCGACCAGGAAACAGGGCGCGCCAGGCCGCGGCATATCGGTCTTGTCGAGCCAGACCGGATGGCCCGGGCAATCCGCATCGCCATGGCCCGCGATCTTCGCCGAGAAAATCTCGATGCGGCCGCTCGGCGTCGGCAACGCATGATCGACGGGATCCTCGCGGAAGCGGCGCAGCCGGCCGCCGTCGTCTGGTTGCTGCGGCACGACGAGGCTGCCGCGTCGCCAGAACTCGTCGAAGCCGGGCGCCTCCAGGCCGCGCCCGGCGAGCGAGGCGCGGGTCGGCTCATAGAGATGTTCGAGCCACTGCCGTGAGGTGCGGCCTTCCGTGAAGGGTTCGCGCGCACCGAGACGCTCGGCGAGATCGGCGAAGATATCATAGTCGTCGCGCGAAAGGCCGAACGGTTCGGCGATCCGGTGCATGGCGACCATCAGGGGATCGTTGGTGGAATAGCCGATGTCCTCGCGCTCCAGCGTCATGGTCGCGGGCAGCACGATGTCGGCGTGGCGGGCCGTCGCGGTCCAGCCGAGCTCGTGCACGACCAGCGTGTCGACCTTCGCGAACGCCTTGCGCAGGCGGTTGATGTCCTGATGGTGATGGAAGGGATTGCCGCCGGCCCAGTAGACGAGGCGGATGTCCGGATAGGTGCGCGTCTCGCCGTTGTAGCGATAGGTGCTGCCGGGACCCAGCAGCATGTCGGCGATGCGCGCCACCGGAATGAAATCGGCGACGCCGTTGCGGCCCTGGCCCAGCGTCGGCCCCGGCACGTCGTTGACGCGGCGACCGTAATAGCCGATCGCACCCAGCGAATAGGCGTAGCCGCCGCCGGGAAGGCCGATCTGGCCGAGCGCTGACGCCAGCACCAGTCCCATCCACACCGGCTGCTCGCCATGCTCGGCGCGCTGCAGCGAATGGGAGACGGTGATCAGCGCGCGCTTTCCGGCAAGGCGACGCGCCAGCGTCCGGATGGTGTTCGCGTCGACGCCCGAGATCGCGGCGGCCCATTCGGCGTGCTTCGCCTGCCCATCGCTCTCGCCGGTGAGATAGCGCAGGAAGACGGGCCAGCCTTCGGTGTAGCGATCCAGGAAGGCCTGATCGTGCAGACCCTCGCTCACCAGCGTGTGGACGATGCCGAGCATCAGCGCGGTATCCGTGCCGGGCAGGCAACTCATCCATTCGGCACCGGCCTCGACCGGCAGATCGTCGCGCAGCGGGCTGACCAGGACGAACTCGCAGCCGCGCTTTCGCGCCGCCGCCATCGCACCACGCTCGACATGCTTGCTGATCGAGCCGCCGGCCACCATCGAGTTCTTCAGCGCCATGCCGCCAAACGCCAGCACGATCTCGGTGTTTTCAGCGATCTGCTCCCAGGTGACGTTGCGCTTGGTGATGTCCTCGTATCCGCAGAGGATCTGAGGCAGCAACACCGAGGACGCGCCGGAGGAATAGGTGTTGACCGAACGCACATAGCCGCCCATCGCGACGTTGAGGAAGCGATGCACCTGGCTCTGGGCATGATGAAAGCGGCCCGCGCTCGACCAGCCATAGGAGCCGCCGAACACGGCGCCGGGGCCGTGCGTGTCGCGGATGCGCGCGAGCTCCGCGCCGAGAAGGTCGAGCGCCTTCTCCCAGCTCACGGAGACGAATTCGTCGCGGCCGCGGCGATCGTCCGGACCTGGACCGCGCTCGAGCCAGCCGCGGCGAATCGCCGGCTGGGCGATGCGCGCCTGATGGCGGAGCGCACCGGGGAAATTGTCGATGATGCCGTTCGGATCGGGATCGCCGGCATAGGCCCTGACCTCGAGTCCGGCCTTGCCATTGCGTGCCGAGAACACGCCCCAATGCGAGGTATGCGGCTTGAAGCCGTCGGACAGGTCGAGGCCGGGGTCGGGAAAGCCAATCGTATCGTCCATCGCCTGATCCTTGTTCCGGTGCGTGTGGCAGTATACCGATCCACGCCCCGATGTCATCGCGATCGGGGTTGACGCAAATGCGGGGTTCCCGTGAGACGTGGAGGCCTCGCATTGGTGCTTCGGGTGTGCGATATGCGTCTCCTCCTCAAGCAACACCGGTCGCATCATGATCAAGCGCGTCTTGCCCTACGAAGGTCTGCTCCACGAAGTGGTCGAGCATAATGGCGTGCTTTACATCGGTGGGATCGTCCCCGAGGACACAAGCCTCGACATGTCGGGCCAGGCAAACGACGTCCTGGGGCAATTGGCAAAGCTGCTGAAGACCCTCGGCTCCGACCTGGGCAACGTCCTGCAGGTGACGATCTACATGACCGACCTGAAGGAGAAGGCCGCGTTCAACGCGGCCTGGAAGGCGCACTTTGCCGAGGCTCATCTGCCGGCACGCGCCGCAATCGGCGTCGCCGACCTCGGGCCGGGCGTGAAGCTCGAGATGACCGCAATCGCGGCCCGACACTAAAGCGCGATGAGATTAGGATGAATCGTCAGCGCGCTTTAGGTTGCTGTTTGAGCATGATCTCCGCGCAAACGCGTTCCGCGTTTGTCGCGAGGGAAAACCGCTTCACACGTTTCGCTAACGCGGCCTTTCGGGTCCGGATCATGCTCTAGCGGCGCAAGCCCGCTCCGCTGTACGGCTTCGCCGCGCGGTCAGACGATCTTCTGCTGCGCGAGGCGTTCGAGCTCGCGATCCGAAAGCCCGAGCCAGCGCTGGTAGACGTCGCGGTTATCCTCGCCGATGTCGCCGCCGGATTTGCGCAGCTCGGTGCGGTCCATTGTGAACCGTGGCACGACATTGCTCATCGCCACCGAACCGAAGTCACGGGGCGTCGCACTTAGGTGTATACCTTACCAGTTCACGCGCACCCCGACCTTTCCGTCATAGGAAAAGCCGCCGCCATCGAACCGGCTCTGATACGAAGCGTTGGCGTAAACCGTCGTTATCGCCGTCACCTGGCCGCTGACGCCCAGATTGATCTCACCCCACAAGCCGCCAAGATCGGCATGAAACGGCACGAAGCCGTTATCCGACGAGAACCACGTCGTCGGGTTGCCGCGGAATTCATTCCAGAGGTTCGGGCGTATCCAGGCCGTGATCGTGCGCGCGCTGTCGTCGATCGCCCAGGTCCGGCCGAACCGCGCGCCGATCCGTGCCGCGAGCGAATCCACGTTCGAGAAGCGGATCTGCGCGCCGATGTCGCTGGAATCGTTGACATGGATATTCTGGTAGACCAGTTGCGCCTGCGGCTCGATGAAATATCCGCCGGCAAGCCTGAAGGGATATCCGCTCTCGATCGACGCCGCCGCACCTTGCGCGCCAGTCTTGAACGCAGGCAGACCGCGATCCGCCGAGCTCCGCATGTCGTAGAAGGTGCCCTGCAAGACCATGTCCACGTACCAGTCGGCCGGACCGAAATGCGTCCAATAGCCGCCGAGCGTATAGGCGGCAAAATCGCTGTCGCCGATCGCGCCGTCGAAATGGGCGACACGTCCCTTCGCCCCGCCGATCGCAAAATAGGCGCCAGCGAGATCGCGCGAGCCATCCGCGGTATCGTGCCGGTACAAGTCCATGCCGGCCTGCAGCGCGGCAAAACTGTAGGCAATGCGCGGGCCGGCCGAGCCGCCGAGCACGCCGAGACTGTCGCCCTCTTGGACGCCGTTGGTGCCGATCAGGCGGCCCCATCCAACCTTCCCGTTCTCCGGATCGGCGCGGACGCGCGAATCCTCTTCCTCGCCCACGCGCTGGTGTAAGGTATCGAGGAGATTGCGGCCATACATCAGCGCCATCGACGGCAACGCGGCGTAGAGCGACGTCTCCTCCCGATAGTCCGGGATGTCATCGCCGCCGCCGCCGCCACCACCACCTCCTCCTCCGCCTCCACCTCCTCCTCCCCCACCGCAGATGCGCAGGTTGGGATGCGCAAGGCAGTCGAGCGTCGAGCGCAGGTACCAGGCCTCGGGATTGCCGGCATCCACGCTCGAGCGAAACAGGGTGTATTCGTAAGGCCCCGCCACAACCGGCCGTGACAGGCTGAAGGCGCCGGATGCCGTGGTCGCGCCGTTGATGGCATCGACGACGAGAATGCCATTGCCGGTGGTGAGTGCGCCGGCGCCCGTAGTGTTGGCGATCTTCAGGAACGTGTTGCCGCTCGCGGTGCCGCCGTCGATTACGAGCCGGTCGGACGGCGAGCTGTCGGTCCCGAGATGGGTGTTCAGGCCGATCGTGCTGCTTTGTCCGAAATAGGTCACCGCCGTGAGTGTCTTATAGCTCGACAGCAGCGTCGGATTGCCGGTTGGCGGCGTGAACTGGATCTCGCTTTGGATGTTGGTTAGGTTCGTGACGCTCGAATTGCCGGTCATGGTCCAGAGCGTGCCGTCGCTCAGCGTGACGTTCGACGTGCTGCCGGCGTCGGTTAGCGCGACGCCCTGCAGGATCGAGCCCTCAGAAGCGAGGTTCAGCGTGGCGCCACCATTCACGGTCAACCATTGCCCGTTGTTTACGACGGCCTCCACGCCGTTGAGGTTGACACTACTGGTGCCGCCGGGCGCCGCGATCGAGGCGCCGTTCGGGCTCGTCAGGAGGGTCACGGTCAGGGTCGCATCGCCGCCGCTGACATTGAGGGCATTCGCGCCGGCGCCGTTCGCCGTCAGATTCCCGGTCATCGTCAAACTGCCACCGCCAGTCACCGCCGCGGCATGAGCCGCCGATCCCGAGGTCGTGACATCGATACCAAGGCCGTTGATCGAGGAGCCGGCCCCGGTCGCGAGCAGACCGACCGCCGATGCGCCGGTCGTCTTCACCGTAAGGTTCCGGAGCGAGATGCTGCCTGCACTGTCCGCCTGCACGCCGGTGGCGTTGTCGCCGCTGGTCGCGATCGCGGTCTCCTCGGCCGTGATCGTGCTACCGGCGCCCGTCGCCTGGACCGCGATGGCCGACGCGGCGCCGGTGCTGACGCTGCCACGCAGCAGTGTGATCGTTCCCGCTGACACGGCCTGCCCGCCTGTCCCGCTGGCGCTGTTCGGGACGGTGACGGCCACATCGGTCGCACTGATCGTGCTGCCGCTGGCCTGTAGTCCGATCTCCCCGCCATTCGTGCCCGTCGCCGCGACGCTGCCTCCGTTCAAGGTGATGGTTGCACTGTCCAGCGCCTTGGCGCCGACTTCTCCGCCCGCACCGGAGACTGTAACTGCGACATTGGTCGCCGTGATCACGCTTCCCGATGCTTGGGCAAGCAGCCCCGTCTCGCCGCCGCCATTACCTGTCACTGTCACCGCGCCCTGGCTCAGCGCCACCGTGCCGCCACCATCAGCCTTTGCGCCGACATCGTTGCCGCCGCCGCCCAACATCGAAATCGTCGTCCCGGTCGACGTGATCTGGCTGGCGGGGCCGGTGGCCCAAAGACCCGTGTTGCTGCCGCCGCCGGCCGCGTAGCTGATGGTGTCGTTGGTCAGCGTGATCCGGGCCGCGTTGGTTGCCCGCGCCACGACATTGTTTCCGGAGCCGTTGAGATTGACGGACAATCCCGTCGCCTGGATGTCCGAGCCTGTTCCATCCGCGAGCAGCGCCGTCCCGCCGCCCCCGAACGACGGATCGATTGTCGCGCCGGATTCGAAGATGACGTGACCGCCGCTCAGCGCCTCGGCCGCGATGCTCCAGTTGCCGTTGATGCTGGCTCCCGCGCCGAGCAGGATGGTGCCGTTCGTATCGGCCAGCGCGCCGATGCTGCCGCCGTTGTTGGGATTGATGGTGACATTGTTGGTGTTGATCGCGGCACTCGTAGAGGAGTGAACACCCGGCGAGCCGGTGAGCGTGGTCCCTGGCGTGATGGCGCAGGTTCCGCTGGTGAGCGTCACGGTGGAATCGGCAGCGACGGTGCACGTTTGCGCCGACACCGGATCGATCGTGGTGCCGAACCCGATCAGCAGCAAAACGAGAAGGCAAATGCTCCGCGCGCGACTGCGCCCGGACCACGAGCAGCGCGAACAATGTCTCCTCCCGCTACCCAAATCGATGGACGCAGCAATCCGATCGCACGCGCCGTTCATTGCGCTGCCCCTTTCATGCTTGTCAGTCGTCAATGCTGACAAATCGAAAGATCGGGTCGCGCCGTTCTGGCTTCGCTTAGAAATTTCTACAATTTAAGATCGCAAGTCGCTGCATCGACTATTGGCATCAAGGACGCCGCGATTGTGGCGAGAGCGAACAGGTTTGCGCTTTTTCAAAAACCTGCGTCGCAGGGGACACACGAATGTTCCGCGATATGCAGATCGTGCCATGCACGGGGCCATGTACAGGTTGCGTCGTAGTCAGGTAAACCCACAGGGGTCGACGGCGTTGTGCACGTTGCCATCGAAATACTGGCACGACGACCCTGACAGCGCCGCTCGTCCACGCGAAGCCCGGGCTCACGGAGAGCAATCCGCCCTGCCCTTGACCTCTCGCGCCCGACGCTGCTGCGTCCACCGCTCCCCGGCCCTGCGATCACCACGACAAGGACCGCCCCTCAAGGGTGTGCCGGGATGAGCGACACATACGCGAATTCCGAATTTCGGTAAATGTGAGTATATTCGCAAAAGGGGATTGATGGAGCGGCGAAACAGCATGGCGCGGCCGTGCCCGGCAACGGGCGGCGCCCCGGTCACCGGCTCCGAGCCGACTCCAGGGCCAATGAAATGTTGAGATTACCTAAGCTCAATGACGGGTCTGCGGCAGCTTCCAGCCCAGCACCTTGCTGGCGACCAGCGTGCGCAGCACCTGGGCCGTTCCGCCGCCGATGGTGAACATGCGCACGTCGCGCGCCATGCGCTCGAGCGGGAAGTCGCGCGAATAGCCGCGGGCGCCGAACATCTGAAGCGCGTCGTTGACGATCTTGATCGCTGCCTCCGACGCAAAGATCTTCGCCTGGGCCGCGAGGGTCGGATCGGGAAACGCGCTGCCGCCCGGGCCTCGCGATGCCGCGGCCGCATGCAGCATCAGGCGCGACGCGGTGAGCTGCGTCTGCATGTCGGCGAGCATCCATTGCAGGCCCTGGAATTCGCCGATCGGGCGCCCGAACTGCTCGCGCGTCTTGACCCATTCGACGGCGTGATCCAGCGCGCCCGCGGCGATCCCCATCGCCACGGTGCCCGCACCGACACGCTGGCTGTTATAGGCGTTGATGAGATCGGCAAAGCCGCGCTTGAAGCCCGACGGAGGCAGCAGCACCATGTCCGGCGTGATCTCCAGATCCTCGAACACGAGCTCGCCCTCGGGCATGCCGCACAGGCCCATCGTCGTCTCGCGCTTGCTCATGCGCAGCCCTTCGGACTCGCCGCGCACGGCGAGGAAGCCGCCGACGCCGAGTTCCTCACCGTCCTCATCGAACACCCGTGCGAAGATCAGATGCAGGCGCGACACACCGGCACCCGTGATCCAATGCTTCCTGCCGTTGAGCACGTAGCGATTGCCGCGCTTGTCGGCCCGGGTCTTCATGCCGCTCGCGTCGCTGCCCGCCTCCGGCTCGGTAATGCAGATGGCCGGCTTGTCACCCGAAAGGACGAGATCGGCAGCGCGCCTGCGCTGCGCATCGGTGCCGTAGGCCATGACGGTCGAGATCGCACCCATGTTGGCCTCGACGACGATGCGCGCCGAGACGGTGCAGGCGCGCGCCATCTCCTCGATCACCAGCACCGAGTCGAGGAAGCTCTGCCCCTGTCCGCCATATTCTTCCGGGATGGTCATGCCCATGAAGCGTTCGGCTTTCAACGCCTCGACGACATCCCAGGGATACTCGCGCGATTGATCGATCTCGGCGGCACGTTTGCGCAGCAGCCCGTTCGAGAAGGCGGCGGCCCTTTCCTTCAAGGCCAGTTGCCGGGATGAAAGCTCCATGGCGTCGCCCCTTCTGTCAGCCGCGGCCCATGGAATAGAACTCGGCATTCGGCCGCATGCTCGTCACGTTCGCGAGCCGGTTCGACATGCCGAAAAAGGCCGAGATCGCGGCGATGTCCCAGATGTCCTCCTCGGTGAATCCATGGTCCTTCAGCGCCGCGAAATCGCTTTCGGACGCCTTGTGCGCCTCGGTCGAGACGCGAACGGCGAAATCCAGCATCGCCTTCTGCCGATCGGTGATGTCGGCCTTGCGGTAGTTGATGGCGACCTGATCGGCAATCAATGGGTCCTTGGCTCGGATGCGCAGAATCGCACCATGCGCGACCACGCAGTATTGGCACTGGTTGAGGTTGCTGGTCGCAACGACGATCATCTCGCGCTCGGCCTTGGTCAGATTGCCGGGCTTGTCCATCAGCGCGTCGTGATAGGCAAAGAAGGCGCGAAACTCGTCTGGCCGGTGGGCGAGCACGAGAAAGACATTCGGAATGAAGCCGGACTTCTCCTGCACGGCCAGGATGCGACTGCGGATGTCGTCGGGCATGTCGCCGAGCTCGGGGACAGGGAAGCGGCTGACGGCGCGTGTTTCGGTCATGAATCGGGCTCCCGGGTAAGATGTGCGCGATAGTCATCGCCCACATCCGAAAAATCAATCTCCGCTTCTTCATCGCCGTCCTGCTCCATTGCAACATGCGTCAGCCGAACAAGGTCCGCGTCCTGGGACGGATGCACCGCGCCGTCGAAGCATAGGGGCCGTCAGTTCGGCGGATTGCCTGCCCTCCTGAATCAACCTCGCTCACGGCAGACTGGCCTTGGCAGGATCGATGGAGATCTGGCGCTTCAGCGTCCGCAAGCCGAATGTGGTCCGGGACTGCCGGATGCCCGGTATCCGGTACAGCGCTTGGCGCAGGAAGCGCTCGTAGTGATCAGTGTCCCGCACGACGACCTTGATCAGATAGTCGTAATCGCCGGTCACCAGATAGGCCTCCATCACCTCCGGTATTCGCGAAAGAGCGCCGCCGAAGCGCTCGAGCGCCTTGTCGTCGTGCTTGTCCAGCGTGATCTCGACGAACGCGACGTTGTTGTAGCCGAGATTGCCGTGATTGAGCACCGCGACGTACTTCTCGATCGCGCCGGTTTCCTCCAGGCGTTTCACCCTGGTCCAGCATGGCGAAGTCGAGAGCCCGACCTGTTCTGCCAGCGCGCTCGTCGTCAATCGACCGTTCTCGCTCAGCGCCGAGAGGATCCGGCGATCCAGTTGGTCGAGTTCCTCGACGGGGCTGCGCTTGGAGGCCATCGGCCGATCCTTCTGTCTATTGGCTTCTGAACGGGAAAAATTTCCGTGATTTCGGCCAATCCGCCGGAATTTTGGGAAATTTTCTCGGGCAAAGAGATTATCATTGTGCCGCGAGAGAACGTGCCATGCAACCTCGACAGCGCCGACGCGTCAGCGTGACGGCCACGACGTCCGATCCCTTTGACGGAATCGTTCGACTGGTCCTCGACACCGCGCGTTTCGGCTTCGACCTCGACCATATCGCGATGACGACCCGTCCCGACGGAGGCCGGTCAATCCGGATGGTCATCGACGTCCAGCCGTCGGCCGACTGCGCGGACATCACGGAGCGATTGTCACGTCATCCGGCCATCACGGAGCTTTGTGTCGTGGAGCTCACGCGCGAAGACCTGGGTCAAGCGGTTGTCGTCGCTCCAGGACCTGCCAACGAGCGGATTCTTCCATGAACAGCCTCATGCCACTTCGCTTTCACGTTCCGGAGCCTGCAAGCCGGCCCGGAGGCAAGCCGGATTTCTCAGGCGTCGCGATCCCGAAGGCAGGCTCGACCCGACGCCCGCCGGTCGACGTCGCGCCGGAGGAGATCCGCGATCTCGCCTACTCGATCATCCGCGTGCTCAACCACGAGGGGCAGGCGATCGGGCCGTGGGTGCCGGACCTCACCCAGGACGAGCTGATCGCCGGGCTGCGTCACATGATGACGCTACGCACGTTCGATGCGCGCATGCAGATGGCGCAGCGCCAGGGCAAGACGTCCTTCTACATGCAGCACACCGGCGAGGAGGCCGTGAGCTGCGCCTTCCGCATCGCGCTCGGTCCCGACGACATGAACTTCCCGACCTACCGCCAGGCCGGCCTTTTGATCGCGCACGACTATCCGCTCGTCGACATGATGTGTCAGATCTATTCTAATGCGAACGATCCGATGAAGGGACGCCAGCTTCCGGTGTTCTATTCATCCCGGAAGCACGGCTTCTTCTCGATCTCGGGCAATCTCGCCACCCAGTTCGTGCAGGCGGTCGGCTGGGCCATGGCCTCGGCGATCAAGGGCGACAGCCGCATCGCGGCGGCCTGGATCGGCGACGGCTCGACCGCGGAGTCCGATTTCCATGCCGCCCTCGTGTTCGCCTCGACCTACAAGGCGCCCGTCGTCCTGAACGTCGTCAACAATCAATGGGCGATCTCGACCTTCCAGGGCATCGCGCGTGGCGGCTCCGGCACTTTCGCTGCGCGCGGCCTTGGCTTCGGCATCCCCGCGCTCAGGGTCGACGGCAACGACTACCTCGCGACCTATGCCGTCGCAAAATGGGCGATCGAGCGGGCGCGGCTGAACCTCGGCCCCACCCTCATCGAATACGTCACCTACCGCGCCGGCGCGCACTCGACCTCGGATGATCCCTCCGCCTACCGCCCGAAGCACGAGTCCGAGGAGTGGCCGCTTGGCGATCCCGTCATCCGGCTCAAGCAGCATCTCATCGCGGCCGGGGCCTGGTCCGAGGAGCGCCACAAGCAGACCGAGGCCGAGATTCTCGCCACGGTCATCGCCGCGCAGAAGGAGGCCGAAAGCTTCGGCACATTGCACTCGGGCAGCAAGCCCTCGTCACGCGACATCTTCGAGGACGTCTATTCCGAGTTGCCGCCGCATCTGCGGCGCCAACGCCAGCAGATCGGAGTCTGAGCGATGCCGCGCATGACGATGATCGAGGCGATCCGCTCCGCGCTCGACGTGTCGATGTCACGCGACGACAATGTCGTCGTGTACGGGGAGGATGTCGGCTTTTTCGGCGGCGTGTTCCGCTGCACGCAGGGACTTCAGCAGAAATACGGCGTCTCGCGCTGCTTCGATGCGCCGATCAGCGAGTGCGGCATCGTCGGCACGGCGGTCGGCATGGCCGCTTACGGCTTGCGGCCGTGCGTGGAGCTTCAGTTCGCCGACTACATGTATCCGGCCTACGACCAGATCGTCTCGGAGGCCGCACGTCTGCGCTACCGCTCGTCCGGCGACTTCACCTGCCCTCTCGTCATCCGCATGCCGACCGGCGGCGGCATTTTCGGAGGGCAGACGCATAGCCAAAGTCCTGAGGCACTGTTCACCCATGTCGCCGGACTGAAGACCGTGGTGCCGTCCAACCCGCACGATGCAAAGGGCCTCCTGATCGCGGCGATCGAGGATCCGGATCCCGTGATCTTCCTGGAGCCGAAGCGGCTCTATAACGGCCCTTTCGACGGCCACCATGATCGTCCGGTCACCGCCTGGTCCAAGCATGAGCTTTCCGAGGTGCCGGAGGGGCACTACACGACGCCGCTCGGCAAGGCCGTGACGCGGCGCCAGGGCGAGGCCGTCACCATCCTCGCTTACGGCACCATGGTCCACGTCGCACTGGCCGCGGTCGAGGAGACCGGGATCGACGCCGAGGTGATCGATTTGCGCACGCTGATTCCGCTCGATCTCGAGACGATCGCCACCTCCGTCGCCCGGACCGGCCGCTGCATCGTGCTGCATGAGGCAACTTTGACGTCCGGCTTCGGCGCGGAGCTGGCCGCGCTCGTGCAGGAGCACTGCTTCTATCACCTCGAGGCGCCGGTGATGCGTGTCACCGGGTGGGACACGCCCTACCCGCATGCGCAGGAATGGGACTACTTCCCCGGTCCCGCGCGGCTTGGGCGCGCCCTGCGCGACGTGATGGAGGCATCCTGATGGCCGAGCACACCATCAAGCTTCCCGATGTCGGGGAAGGCATCGCCGAAGCGGAGCTCGTCGAACTGCACGTCAAGGAAGGCGATCTCGTTCGCGAGGACGACCTGCTTGCCACCGTGATGACCGACAAGGCATCGGTCGAAATCCCCTCTCCGCGCGAGGGCGAGGTCATCTGGATCGGCGCCCGGATTGGCGACACGGTGGCGATCGGCTCGGCGCTCGTGAAGCTCAAGGTCGCCGGTGACGATGCCCCCAATGCCGGCGACGCGACGCCGGCCGAGAAACCCGCCGCCTCGCGGGCCACGACCAAGGACCAGAAGACGGTTGTGGCCCCTGTCGCTTCCGCGCCAGCCGCCCCCCGCGCCCGGCGTCCGTTCGAGGATCAACCGGCATCATCAAGTTCCGGCCATCGCGCGCCGGGCGAGAAGCCCACGGCTTCGCCCGCGGTACGCCTCAAAGCGCGCGAGGCCGGCATCGACCTGCGCCAGGTCCGCGGCACGGGCCCTGCCGGACGCATCACGCACGAAGACATCGATGCCTTCCTGTCACACGGGCCGGTGCCGGCCCATGCGCGCGGCATGAGCCCCAGGACCGATGTGACCGATGTGAAGGTGGTGGGCTTGCGGCGGCGCATCGCCGAGAAGATGTCGCTGTCGAAGTCGCGCATCCCGCACATCACCATCGTCGAGGAGGTCAACGTTTCTCCGCTGGAGGAATTGCGCGCGACATTGAACAAGAAGCCAAGGCCCGATCGTCCCAAGCTGACGTTGCTGCCCTTCCTGATGCGCGCCATGGTCAGGGCGCTTGCCGAGCAGCCCGCGCTCAACGCCCTTTACGACGACGAACTCGGAATCATCCATCAGCATGCCGGCGTGCATATCGGCATCGCCACGCAGACGCAGGCGGGCCTCGTCGTCCCGGTCGTGAAGCATGCGGAGGCTCGCGATCTCCGGGATTGCAGCATCGAGCTCGACCGTCTCGCGCAGCGCGCCCGCGACGGCACAGCGACACGCGAGGAGTTGACCGGTTCGACCATCACCATCACCTCACTCGGCGCGCTCGGCGGCCTCGTCACCACGCCGGTGATCAACCATCCCGAAGTCGCCATCGTCGGCGTCAACAAGATCGCGGTGCGCCCGGTCTGGGACGGCACGCGCTTCGTGCCATGCAAGATGATGAATCTCTCCTCCAGCTTCGACCACCGCGTCATCGACGGGTGGGACGCCGCAATCTTCGTGCAGCGGCTCAAGGAGCTGCTGGAGAATCCGGCGACGATCTTCGTCGATCCCTAGAGCGCGGAAGCAGGAAGCAGCATGACCGAGATCACCTGTCAGCTTGTCGTGATCGGCGCCGGGCCGGGCGGCTATGTATGCGCGATCCGCGCCGGCCAGCTCGGCCTCGACACCGTCCTCGTCGAACGCGGCAAGCTGGGTGGCAGCTGTCTCAATGTCGGCTGCATTCCATCAAAGGCCATGATCCATGTCGCCGAGGAGTTCGAGAAACTGGTCCATGCCGCCAGCGGCAAGACGCCGTTCGGCCTGACGGCGGCACAGCCCGCGCTGGACTTGAAACAGGCGGTGGCCTGGAAAGACGGGATCGTTCAGCGGCTGAACAACGGCGTCGCTGCGCTGCTGCGCAAGGCCAGGGTCAAGATCGTTCAGGGCCACGCGCGCTTCCGCGACGGCAAGACGATCGTCGTCGAGACCGAGACCGGTCCGAAGACGATCAAGGCCGAGACGGTGGTGATCGCGACCGGATCGGCTCCGGTCGCACTGCCGTCGCTGCCGTTCGGCGGCAACGTCATCTCGTCGACCGGGGCGCTGTCGCTCACCAACGTGCCGAAGTCACTCGTCGTCGTCGGTGGCGGCTATATCGGGCTCGAACTGGGGACAGCGTTCGCCAAGCTCGGGAGCAAGGTCGCGGTCGTAGAGGCGCAGGACAGGATCCTGCCGCTCTACGATGCAGAGCTGACGGCCCCGGTCGCAACGCGCCTGGCCGCGCTCGGCGTCGAAGTGTTGACCGGCGCCCGTGCGCTCGGTCCGACCGCGCGAGGCGACGGCTTGCGTGTCGAGACGGCCGATGGCCAGGAGCGCAGCCTGCCGGCCGACAATATCCTGGTCACGGTTGGACGCCAACCAGTGACGGCTGACCTGGGCCTCGAGCAGCTCGTCCTCGACATGGATGACCGTTTCATCCGGATCGGCCAGCGCTGCGAGACCTCGATGCGCGGCATCTATGCGATCGGCGACGTCACGGGAGAGCCGATGCTGGCCCATCGCGCCATGGCGCAGGGCGAGATGGTGGCGGAAATTGCCGCCGGCCTGCCGCGGGCCTGGGACGAGCGCTGCGTCCCGGCAATATGCTTCACCGATCCGGAGATCGTCTCCGTCGGCCTGTCGCCGAACGAAGCGCGGCGGGGCGGGCTCAATGTCAAGGTGGGACAGTTTCCGTTTGCAGCCAGCGGCCGCGCGATGACGCGTCACGGCGAGATCGGTTTCGTCCGCGTCGTCGCCAGGGCCGACAATCAACGCGTCCTCGGGATCCAGGCCGTTGGACAGGGCGTCTCGGAACTCGCCGCCGCGTTCGGCCTCGCGATCGAAATGGGCGCGGTCTTGCAGGATATTGCCGGCACGATCCACGCGCATCCGACGCTGGGCGAGGCAATCCAGGAAGCCGCCTTCAAGGCCCTCGGGCACGCGATCCACATCTAGCGCCAAAGCGCCTTGACAGATGGCTGGGCCTCAGTGATGTTATGTTATAACATTACATTACATCAACCGAAAATGCCCAGTCCCAAGCGCCGCCGCCCTATCCCCTTGAAAAGGCTCTTCGATCTCCATGCACAAACTCCCCGTCACCGTCTTGTCCGGCTTCCTCGGGGCTGGAAAGACCACTTTGCTGAACCACGTCCTGAACAATCGGCACGGCCTGAAAGTCGCGGTGATCGTCAACGACATGAGCGAGGTGAACATCGATGCGGATCTGGTTCGCGATGGCGGTGCGAATCTGTCCCGGACCGATGAGAAGCTCGTCGAGATGACCAACGGCTGCATCTGCTGCACGCTGCGGGACGATCTGTTGAAGGAGGTCCGTGCGCTCTCCGAACACGGGCGCTTCGATTACCTGCTGATCGAATCGACGGGGATCTCCGAGCCGCTGCCGGTCGCGGCGACCTTCGATTTTCGCTCCGAAGACGGCACAAGCCTTTCCGACGTGGCGCGTCTCGACACCATGGTGACCGTGGTCGACGCCGTGAACCTGCTCAAGGACTATTCGTCGACGGATTTCCTGGAGCAGCGTGGCGAAGCCCTCGACAACGACAAGCGCACGCTGGTCGATCTCCTCGTCGAGCAGATCGAATTTGCCGATGTGATCGTCCTGAACAAGGTCGATGACGCCTCGCCCGAGCAGCGCGAGGCCGCACGCAAGATCATCCGCGCCCTCAATCCCGAAGCGGACTTGATCGAAGCCAATCACAGCCGGGTCGCATTCGACCGAATTCTCGACACCGGCCGATTCGACTTCGAAAAGGCGCAGGCGCATCCACTCTGGTACAAGGAGCTCTACGGCTTTGCCGATCACGTGCCGGAAACGGAAGAGTACGGCGTGAGGAACTTCGTCTACCGCGCGCGCCGGCCGTTCGACCCCGCCAAGTTCGACCAATTCATCAAGGAGCCCTGGCCCGGCGTCATTCGCGCCAAGGGGCACTTCTGGCTTGCGACCCGGCCGCAATGGCTGGGTGAAATCAGCCAGGCCGGTTCGATCATTCGCACCGAAGCCCTTGGATTCTGGTGGGCCAGCGTGCCGGCCGAACGATGGCCGGACGATCCCTTCTGGCGGAAGAAACTCCGGCAAAACTGGAGCAGCATCTATGGCGATCGCCGTCAAGAAATCGTGTTCATCGGCGCGGGCATGGACGAAAGCTCGATCCGGGCCCGCCTGGACGCGTGTCTCGTCACGGGAAAGCCTGCCATGAACGTTGCGGAATGGGCAA
This sequence comes from Bradyrhizobium sp. 1(2017), assembly GCF_011602485.2. NCBI lineage: Bacteria > Pseudomonadati > Pseudomonadota > Alphaproteobacteria > Hyphomicrobiales > Nitrobacteraceae > Bradyrhizobium > Bradyrhizobium sp. 1(2017). Next base: position 5,895,521 of record NZ_CP050022.2, read on the forward strand.
AGCTTGCAGACCCGTTTCCGACATGGCGACGCGCGCACGAAGCAGCCTGACGACGGGAGCCGACATGGGTGACATCATTCGACTTGTCCCGAAATCCGAGCTCGAGCGGCTTCGTCTCATTCGGGAAGCTCGCGCGATCTACGACAGCATATTCCCGCCAACTGTTATGGCCAGTGAGCAGCCATTTGGTTCAGCACGAAGCGCGCAAGGCTCATCCGATTCCATCAAGAAATCCACGCGCGAAGGCGACTGACGAAGATCCTCGCGTCGTGGTTACCGTGCTTCGGCAATCGTGGAACCGCTGGCTGTGAAGTGGCTCACATCGCGCGAGCCAATCTCGATGTATCCGTCGTGTCGGGTGGACATGGCAGACGGAGATGCGCATGAAACGCCTAACGCTCTCGCTCATTGCAGCATTGCTTGTCGCTGGTACGGCCACCAGCATGCTCAGATCGCACGTTCTGTTCCACTACGGTCGAAGCGACATGCCTTCCATCCAGGAACTGCAGACAGGTCAGGCCAGCAAGCTTCCTGAACAGGAGATGCAGGACCGCTCAGTCTTGTTTGCGAAGGAAACGGCCCAATAGAGCGGGCCGTCGCTTTCCAGGCCGTCCGTGCTACTCGGCTGCCGCGGTCGCCGGTCGAGGCCGCCCGTCGTTCGGACCCGTTCGCGCCTTCTGCTCGTCGAGCCAGAGGCTGTGGTGCTCGCGGGCCCAGTTGACGTCGACCTCGCCCGAGCCCATGGCCTCGAATGCACCTTCCATTCCGATGGTGCCGATATAGATGTGCCCGATCATCGCCGCGACGAACAGCACCGCGACGATGGAGTGAACGATCTGGGCCATTTGCATGCCTTCGATTCCCGTGCCGTAGAACGGGAACATCAGCGCATAGCCGCTCGCCGCGACGAGCGCGCCGCCGATCACGACGATCCAGTAGATCATCTTCTGACCGCCATTGAAGCGGTAGGCCGGCGGATGATCATGCCCGATGATTCCGCCGCCGCGCTTGGCCCATTCGACATCCACCTTGTTCGGGATATTGCCGCCGATCCACATCAGGAAGATCAGGACGACGCCAAGGGTGAACGGGAAGCTCAGATAGTTATGGGCGTACTTTCCCCATTGCGACCATTCCGAGAAAGCCTCGAAGCCGATCAAGGGCAGCAGCAACGGCCGACCGAACGTGATGTTGAGCCCGGAGATGGCCAGCACGATGAAGCAGGTCGCGGTCAGCCAGTGCACGAACCGCTCAAATGCGTTGAAGCGCACGATGGTTCGGCCCGACCGTCCGGCCTGGAGGCGAACCATCCCGACGGTGAGATAAAAGATCACGACGGCCGCGATCATCCCGAGGATGGCGATGCCGCCGATCCAACGCAGCGTCACATCGCGGAATTCCCGCCATTCCCGCCCCTGCGGCTGCTCGAGAACACCGGAGCGCTGATCGGGAATGCTGACGCGTCCCTGGATCCGGTTCAGCTCCTGCAGGAGCTGCTGCTCCTTGACCGAGCTTGCGGTCGGATTGACTTGCTGAGCGCTCGCAGGCGCCGCCGCCACCAGGACAAGCAGCGCCCAAGCTCCCAACGCCAGACGAATGAACCTTCCAAACGATGCCATCACGTCCTCTCCGGTATTGCGCGCCCGTCCGGTCGCCACGTCAGGACTCGATCGACTCGCGATAGGCGGTCTTCCAGCCCCATGCACCCGAGCCGTAGCCGCGCTTCGTGACGCGCTCCTTGTAGATCTGGGCAATGATCTCGCCGTCGCCGGCAAGCAACGACTTGGTCGAGCACATCTCGGCACACAGCGGCAGCTTGCCTTCGGCCAGCCGGTTCGCGCCGTATTTCTCGTATTCCTCCTTGCTGCCGTCAGCCTCCGGTCCGCCGGCGCAATAGGTGCATTTGTCCATCTTGCCGCGCGAGCCGAAATTCCCGACCTTCGGATATTGCGGCGCACCGAACGGACAGGCGTAGAAGCAATAGCCGCAACCGATGCAGAGATCCTTGGAGTGCAGCACCACGGCATCGGCGGTGGTGTAGAAGCAGTTCACCGGGCACACCGCCGCGCACGGCGCGTCGGTGCAGTGCATGCAGGCCATCGAGATCGAGCGCTCGCCCGGCTTGCCGTCATTGATGGTGACGACGCGGCGCCGGTTGATGCCCCAGGGCACCTCGTGCTCGTTCTTGCAGGCGGTGACGCAGGCGTTGCACTCGATGCAGCGATCAGCGTCGCAGAGAAATTTCATCCGAGCCATATGCGTGCTCCTCTCAGGCTGCGACGATCTGACAAAGCGTGACCTTCGGCTCCTGCATGCCCGTCGCGGGATCGTAGCCGTAACTCGTAATCGTGTTGGCGCTCTCGCCCAGCACGATCGGGTCGGTGCCGGCGGGATAGTTCTTTCGCAAATCGGCGCCACCGAGCCAGCCGCCGAAATGGAACGGCATCCAGGCGACGCCCTTGCCGACGCGTTCGGTCACGAGCGCCTTCATCCTGGCCCGCGCGTTGTTCTCGGCGCCGCTCACCCAGACCCAGCCGCCGTCCTTGATGCCGCGATCGGCGGCATCGGCCGGACTGATCTCGATGAACATGTCCTGCTGCAACTCCGCGAGCCACGGGTTGGTGCGCGTCTCTTCGCCGCCGCCCTCGTACTCCACCAGCCGGCCGGAGGAGAGGATGAGCGGGAACTGCTTTGCGATCCCCTTCTCGACCGCCGCCTTCTGAACGGAGAAGCCGATATTGGGCAGTCGGAACTGCTTGGCGTCGGGCAGTGTCGGATATTTTTCCACCAGGTCGACGCGCGGCGTGTAGATCGGTTCGCGGTGCACCGGGATCGGATCCGGCAGACCGAATGCATTCATGCGCGCCTTGCCGTTGCCGAACGGCACGCAGCCGTGCTTCAGCGCGACGCGCTGGATGCCGCCCGAGAGGTCGGTCGCCCAGGACACCGCATCGGGATTGGCCGGATTGACCCGCTGGATGGTTGCCATTTCAGCTTCGGTGAGATCCGTGTCCCAACCGAGCTTCTTCAGGCTCGCCAGCGTGAATTCGGGGTAGCCGTCCTCGATTTCCGAGCCCTTGGAGAAGGACTTGTCGGCAAGCAGGCTCACTTTCCGCGTCGTCCCGTCCGGCAGCTTTTCCTCGCGCTCGATGCCGAACCGCGGCCGGAACGCGCCGCCGCCGTCCATCACATGCAGATTGTTGTTGTAGAGCAGCGCCGATCCCGGATGCTTGACCTCAGGCGAGCCCCAGCACGGCCACGGCAGGCCGTAATAGTCGCCGCCGACTTCCGGGTCGTCCTTGGGCGCGCGCATCGTCACCAGATCGAACTTGTTCTGGTTCTTCATGTGCGCCTTGATGCGCTCCGGCGACTGGCCGCAATAGCCGGTCGACCAGCTTCCGCGGTTGATCTCGCGCAGCACGTCTTCAGCGACGGGAAGATTGTTCTCGACCTTGATGTTCTTGAACATCTTGTCGGCGAAGCCGAACTTCTTCGCCATCAGATAGATGACCTCGAGATCGTCCTTGGACTCGAAGATCGGCTTGACGATCTGTTCACCCCACTGCATCGAGCGATTGGAGGCGACGCGCGACCCCACGCACTCGAACTGCGTTGCCACGGGCAGGATGTAGACGCCGTCCTTGCGTCCCGCCTCCACGGCCAAAGAAGCCCAGGTCGTCGGATGCGGATCTGCGATCACCAGCAGGTCCAGCGCCTTCAGACCCTTCATCGACTCCGGAATGCGGGTGATGCTGTTGCTGGCATGGCCTTGCACGAAGACAGCCTTGACGTTGTCCTTCTGTGCGACATCGGCCTTCGGCAGCAGCGCGGCATCGAACCAGCGTGTCAGCGGGATGCCTGGCGTCTCCATCTGCTTCTTCTCGTCGAAGCGGGATACGAGATAGTCGTATTCGACTTCCCAGACCCGCGACCAGTGCTTCCAGGCGCCTTCCGCAAGGCCGTAGTAGAACGGCAGCGTCACGATATCGAGGCCGACGTCGGTTGCGCCCTGGACGTTGTCGTGGCCGCGCAGGATGTTGGCGCCGGCGCCGGCCTTGCCGATATTGCCGGTCATCAGCAGGGCGATGCAGCTCGCCCGCACATTGGCGGTGCCGACCGTGTGCTGGGTCTGGCCCATGCACCAGATGATGGTCGCGGGCTTGACCGTCGCAAACATCTTGGCGACGCGCTCGAGCTGGGCTGCGGGCACGCCGGTGACGCGTTCGACCTCCTGCGGATTCCACTTCTCGACTTCCTTGCGCAGATCGTCGAAACCGTAAACGCGCTGGGCGATGAATTCCTTGTCTTCCCAGCCATTCTTCAGGATGTGCCACATCATGCCGTAAAGCACGGGAATGTCGGTGCCGGGACGGATCCGGACATAGTCGGTGGCATGCGCCGCAGTGCGGGTCAGGCGCGGATCGAAGACGATGAAGTTCGCCTTGTTGAGCTCCTTGCCTTCGAGCAAATGTTGCATGCTGACGGGATGCGCTTCCGCTGCGTTGCTGCCGATGAACAGCATCGTCTTGGAGTTGCGCATATCGTTGATGCTGTTCGTCATCGCGCCATAACCCCAGGTGTTGGCGACGCCGGTAACGGTGGTGGAGTGGCAGATGCGAGCCTGATGGTCGGTGTTGTTGGTGCCCCAGAACGCGCCGAGCTTGCGGAACAGGTAGGAGCCCTCGTTGGTCATCTTGGCCGAGCCGAGCCAGTAGACGGAATCGCTGCCCGACTTCTCGCGCACCTGGAGCAGCTTGTCGCCGATCTCGTTCACCGCCGTGTCCCACGACACGCGCGTCCATTGCCCGTTCACGAGCTTCATCGGATAGCGCAAACGGCGATCGCTGTGCACGAGCTCGCGCACCGAAGCGCCCTTGGCGCAATGGGAGCCACGATTGATCGGGGAATCCCAGCTCGGCTCCTGCCCGATCCAGACTCCATTGAGCACTTCCGCCGTGACGGTGCAGCCCACCGCGCAGTGCGTGCAGACGCTCTTCTTGACAACGGCGCCGGCGGCAAGCGGGCCGGCCGCGGCCGCTTCAGCCTTGCGCACGCTGCCGACCGGCATGGCCCCCAGCGCAGCGAGAGCGCCGCCGGCGAGGCCCGACCTGCGCAGGAACGTACGGCGATCAAGTCCCCCGCCCTGGCCCGCAAGGGACTCGGCAACGGAACCTCGGCGATCGGAACGCTGATGTGTTCGCTTGATAAGCACGGGCAGCCTCCCTCTCAGGCCGGATAACGATTGACGCGGTAGAACGTCTTTACGTGATCGGATTCCTTGTAGCGCGCCTTGCGCTTCTCATCGTTGTTTTCGCTGTCCGCATGCGCCGACCCGACCAACGGCGTCGCAAGCGTCGCGCCGGCGCCGACCGTGCCGATGCCGACCCGGCGAAGGAAGTCGCGGCGTCCGACCTTTGCTTTCGTCTCGTCACTCATCGCATTTCTCCCAGGACCGACGCGCGTCGATCAATTGGCGAATGTGAATGCTTCCGTCTCGATCTCGATGAAGGTGCGTCCGAGTGCCCCGACCGCGCGATAGAATCGCGCGTTGCCGGCGCTCTCCATGTCTGCGAACAGCCGCCCCATCCACGGCGACAGGTGCTTGTCGAAGAAGGCGCGCTCAGCCTCGGGCGAGGCATCCAGGCAGCCATCGGCAAGGCCCGACATGATCTCGCACAGGATCGCGGCGTGATCCTCGGGCTCGGAATTGTTGGCAATCCGCTCGATGCCGAGCTTCGTCAGGTCGGCGCGCAGGCGCGACAGCGGTCGTTCGTTGAGAAATCCGGTGAGATAGTAGGACGCGTAGGGAAGCAACTCGCCGCGACCGAGACCTACGAACAGATCGAAATATTCCCGCTCGACCTGACTTGGGACCGCCCCCGCGGCGGCGTCGGCGAGCACGGCATGCGCGCGTCCGAGCGGTGTTGCATCACCGGTCAATGCCGCAAGCTTCTCGAGCAATCGCTTCGACGGCGGTGCGGACAGCAACGTCGCCAGCAGCGCATATTCCTGCCCGCGCCCTGCATCGACGGGATCGATGGGCTCTGCGGGCGCGGCCCGTTCGTAGAGATCGGGTCGCAGGTCGTTGCGAGGAATTCCGGTGGCGGTTTCGACGGCAATCACCCGCTGCGCGGGTACGCGTGTCCACGTCGAGACGGAAGGCTGACTGATGCCAATTTTGCGCGCGAGCTGAGCAATGCCGCCTGCGGCATCGATCGCGCGCTCAAGCCCGTCATCACGCACGTGGACCTCCCATCCAAGAGTCCCGTCTGCTGATTATTGCTTTTCTAACAAAGCACTAAGGAGAAGGTAATCCCGGTTCCGCGAACCGTCAATCGCCCGCCCATAGCCCCGGCCTATAGTCTTTGGTCGTGCTGCTTAGCGCGGCAGTGCACCACCGTGCGTACGCGGCCTGGCGGGCTCGGCAAGTTCCGCAGATCTATCCGCCATCGTCGGTTGCGCTGCAGCAGGGATCGGCGGCTGTTCCGCCTCGACCGGCGGCTCGACGACATCGGATACGGCTGGCGCATCGGCCCGATGCAATTGCGCCGAAGAATCCGCTGTTTCAATCGACGCTTCGGGGAGAGATTGGGCCACCTCGCGCACCCCACCGACGATGCGCTCGACGAGTGCGGCCAGTTCCTCGGAGGAACAATCCAATGGCCCAAAACCCGGCATCGCGGTCGGATCGTTGAAGTCCCACGCATTCTCCGCAAGCCCGACGAAGTCGCGAATGGCGGGATCGGCCGCCCAAGCGCGGCGAAGAGCCGCACGACCCAGCTCCTGCGGAATCCCCTTGCGCAGGAACGCGGTGATGTCGGTCGCAGCATTGATCTCATCGATCGACGGCAGGCTCGAGAGATCGATCTCGCTCTCGTTGTCCTTGACCTCGGCAGGAGGCGCAGGCGGCGCCACAGCAGGCTTCGCCGGCTCCGCTCGCGCCTCGCGCTTGCGGCGGGACCAACGGGCAAGGAACTCCTCCTCACTCATTCGTGTCCGCCCTCGTGCTCGCGTCGCGCCAGCGCCTCCGGGTCGGCGCGGCGCCGCTTGCGTTTGACGAATTCCCGCTCGACATGGTGCTCGGCCACGAAGCTTTCAATTGCCTCGCGCAGCATCTCCGGCATCGGCACGGCTTCGACGAGATTGTCGGCGGCTTCGGTAAAGCCCTCGCCCTCCGCGGGATCGGCGGTCACCGCGGCGACCGCATAGGGCCAGGCGCCTTCCGAAGGCGAGAGCACGGTCCATATGCTCGGATTGCCGGAGGCGAGATTGTCACGATAGCGCGCCGTCTCGGACGGATAGAGATCCACGGTCGCACGTCCGGCGTAGAACAGGGTCGAGCCGTCCTGCTCGCGAAGCACGGTCCAGGGGCGCGTGTCCGGCTCGTCCGGCAGGACGGCGATGGCACGCCAGACGAAATCGACCCAGGGCGAGTCGGCCTTGCCCCGCTCGACCACGACACCCACGGCGATCGACAGTAAAGGCCGCGCTGCCGGGCTCATGTCGCCATCTCCGGGCCTTTCACCGGCAGCCCCGTCAGCAGATTCTGCGGCTTCAACCGGAGCTTCTGGTCCGCCGTCATCGACAGGATCAAGTAGACCGGCTCGCCCCTGACATCGTCAAGCGTGCGGCTAGGGGCGGCAAAGGTCAGGCGGAACAGTGCGAGTACCCGGTCGGCGCTGCGCTGATCGAGTTCCTCGCCATGCCAGAGGCGGTCGCCGAGCCTGGTGGCATCGGCATCGAGCCCGACATACCAGGTGAGCTGTTCGTCCTGCAGCGCGCGCAGCGGCTCGATCGCGACGTCGATGCCAAGCAGATGGGAGATCCAGCGCGTCATCGCCTGCGCCAGCGCAGCCGATCCGCGTCCTCCGGCGGTGAGGTCGAGGGCCATGTCGAACTGGTCGCTGCGCTGCCAATAGGCCCCGGCATTCTCTTCGCTCAACACGTCCACCACCGCATCGGTGGTGGCCCCCAGCATCGACATCAGGGACAGCACCGGGGTCGGGCTCCGGCCGCCGACAATCTCCTCGTCGCCGAGCAGCACGGCCTGTTCATGCGGCAGGACCCGCTGGATCCGGAAGAACAGCTCGGCCGCGCGCAGCACGAACGGATCGTCGCAGCCGTCGAGGGCGTTGCGCAGGATGACGTGCACGAGCTGGTTGGCGAATAGCGGCGGCAGATCGCTCGCGCCGGATCGCACCGAGGCGAGGTAAGCAGCTTCGAGCGTCGGATGCCGCAACAATAGATCGCGAAAAGCCAGCACCAACTGCCAGTTCTCGCGGGCGTCGGGATCGGCAAGCGCTGCAATCTCGTCCACGCCGACCGCCTGACGTGGATCGGCGAGCAGTTCGCGATGCAACCGGCGTTCGACCGGGCACGCATCCTCCGGCGGCATCAACTCGGGACGGGCAAAATAGGCCTTGAGGAATTCGTCGGTGACGCGGAGTCCACCGCCCTCGTCCCGATCGAGCAGATGATGGCCGCACGCGATCCAGAAATCGTTCATCTGACGGCTGGCCCCCGGCCGAGATCCGCAAGCCTGAGATTGCCGTCAGGCTCGACGTCATCCTCCATTTCCATGAACGAGAACGCCTTGCCGTGCCCCTGGCCTTCACGGAGTTGCAGCCGGCGGAAGGACTCGCGGACCTCGCCGTCGCTCACCGCACGGTGCACCGCAACAAGCGAGCTGATCGGATGGCTGCAAAGCGACTGCGAGAACGCCACCTCCTCTTCGGCGGCCGCGGTCGCGGTCGCCACGTCCGGCGCACCGAAACGATCGACGAGTTGCCGGGCCAGGAGATCGACCAGGCTGCGGTAATCTTCCTCGGTCGCCGGAACGATCTGCGCCAGCGTCGACCAACCCCAGGATTGCACCCCGAGGAAACCGCCGCGAAACGCCGCGCGCGCCTTGCCCTCGAGCGCCGCAGCATCGCAATCCCAGAAGCGGAAGGCACCGGAGACGGCCCATTCGCCCGGCTCCGCGGCCACGTCGAACACGAATGTGTCGGAAGGATCGAGCGCGATGGTACGCAGGAGCTTCACAGCCGCGGCCCCCCGAGTGCCGGATCGAGCCAGGATGGGGTCGCTAGCGCCTGCACGAGGTCACCGCGCGCGATCGCGTCCGCCCCAATGCGGCGCGTGAGGAGATCGCCGCGATCATCGATGCGCTGGACGATCTGCCGTTCGCGCGGCATGCGGGAGAGATATTCGCGCGCAACGCCGTCAAAGCCGTCCGCCCGCCACCCGTCGAAGGCCAGCATCAGGTGCCGCGCAAAGCTTTCGGTGATTTGCGCCGCGCCAGTCTCGCCAAAGCCCTCCTGGTCGAGCGCCGAGGCGAGCGGGTGTACACCCGGCTCCTCGTCATTCATGGCCACCGTCCGGATCATCGCGCCGAACACCAGCCAGTGCGGCGCCTCCTCCTCATGGGCCGCAAGGGGCCATCCCATGCGCCCGCCGCCAATCAAGCCTCCGTCGATCCTGACGGCATCCGGCCAGGTGATCGTGATGGGCTTGCTCGGCGGCGCGTAGGCGCGCAGGGCATCGGTGAGCGCGACCATACCGGCGTAGAATGCGCGCCGCGCGCTCCGCAGCGGCTCGGCCGGCTCGAGCACCACCGCGAACTCCGCGAGGTCAAAGCGGCCGACATAGACGAGCGTGCCGGCGCCACTCTCCGGTGCAATGCGGCATGCATGGGCAAAAGCGTCACCACTCTCGCGTAGCCGCACCAATGTGAACGGCGGCGGCAGGTGGATCGGTTCCGCCAGGGACAATTGGCTGATGGGGGTCGACGGCAGGCCGTCCTCCGCTTTCCTTTTCTTCCCGATGGATAATGTCTATACGAGGCGAAGGGCCGGCGCGAGTCCGTCGTCGTCGTCCGAATGGCGGAGGGTTCAACCTGGAGCAGCCATCGAAGACCGTCCTGATCTGCTCGTGCGAAGACACGATGCGTCCCGACGTGGCCGCGATCAAGCGCGGATGTTCCAACAGCGAGATCAGGAGTTTCCGTCATCTCTGCGGTGCCGAGCTCGATCACTTTCGCAAGATCGCCGCGACAGACGGCGCTCTGACGGTCGCCTGCACGCAACAGGCGGCGCAATTCGCGGACGAGGCCGGCGAACGGCCCGATCCGATCAGCTTCGTCAACATTCGCGAAACCGCGGGATGGTCGAGCGACGGCGCCCGGGCCGGCGCCAAAATGGCTGCCCTGCTGGCATCCGCCTCCATCCCGGCGCCGGACTATCCACTCGTCACCTTGTCGAGCGAGGGTGTGGTCCTGATCTATGGACGCGATGAGGCCGCGATCGAGGCCGGCCGCCTGCTTGCCGATCACCTCGACGTCACGGTGATGCTGAAGCAACTCGACGAGTTGATGCCACCGACAGCAACGGTCTTCCCGATCGTGAAGGGCACGATCCGCTCCGCCAAGGGACATTTCGGCGCCTTCGAGCTTGCGATCGACGACTATGCGCGTCCCCGCCCCTCCTCGCGCGATCGCTTCGTGCTGGACGCGCCGCGAAGCGGGGTCACCTCGCGCTGTGACATCGTGATCGATCTGTCCGGCGGGATGCCGCTATTTCCCGCTCACGAGCTGCGCGACGGCTACCTTCGCGCGGATCCGAACGATCCCACAGCGGTGTTGCGCGCCGTGCTGAGCGCGCGCGACCTCGTCGGCAGCTTCGACAAGCCGAAATATGTCGACTTCACGCCCAGTCTTTGCGCCCATTCGCGCTCGAAGCGCACGGGATGCCATCGCTGCCTCGACCTCTGTCCGACCGGGGCGATCACGCCCGCCGGCGATCATGTCGCAATCGATCCGAACATCTGCGCGGGCTGCGGCCAATGCGCCGCTGCCTGCCCGACCGGCGCTGCCTCGTATGCGCTGCCGCCCGCCGATACGCAGCTCCACCAAATCCGTGCCATGCTGCTCACCTACCACGAGGCCGGCGGCACCAATGCCGTGCTGCTCTTTCATGACAGCCCGCACGGCACGCCGTTGATCGATGCCCTGGCACGCCATGGCGACGGCCTGCCGGCGAACGTGCTTCCCTTTGCCGTCAACGAGCTCACGCAGCTCGGACTCGAGGCGATCGTCGGCGCCTTCGCCTATGGCGTATCGGCCGTGCGTTTCCTGCTGCGGGCAAAGCCGCGCCACGATGTGACCGGGCTGTTGCAGACGATCGGCATGGCCGAGGCGATCCTCGGAGGTCTCGGATTTGCCGGCCGCCGCCTCGCCACCATCGAGACGGACGATCCCGATGCGCTGAGCGAGCATCTGGCAGGGATCGGCGCGCTCGCAGGCATCGCAACGCCCGCGACCTTCAAGACCGTCGGCAAGCGGCGCGACCTCTTGCGATTCGGGCTGAGCGAGCTGCACCGCCTGGCGCCGCAGCAGGTCGACGTGATCGCGCTGCCGCCGGGAGCGCCGATCGGCGCGATCACCGTCGATACCGGCGGCTGCACGTTGTGCCTGTCCTGCGTCTCGGCCTGCCCGACCGGCGCGCTGCGCGATGATCCCGAACGCCCTGTTCTGAAGTTCGTCGAGGACGCCTGCGTGCAATGTGGCCTGTGCCAGAGCACCTGTCCGGAAAAAGTCATCAGTCTCAAGCCGCAGATCGATTTCCGCGCGGCCCGCGCTTCCGCCGTGATCATCAAGGAAGAGGAGCCTGCGCTGTGCGTCCGCTGCGGCACGGCCTTCGGCGTCAAGAGCACGATCGACCGCATCGCCGCCAAACTCGAGGGCCGGCACTGGATGTATCCGGCCGGCGACAAGCGGATCGCGGCACTCAGGATGTGCGCAGACTGCCGCGTCATCCTCATGAGCGAACAGCAATTCGATCCGTTCAAGGGCGTCCCGGAACGAACGCCACCGCGCACCACGGACGATTATTTGCGCCAGCGCGAGGGCAAGGACAACAACGGATAATTTCGCAGGGTCGGAAAACCAAGGACGCATCACCATGTCTCGTTTGATCGCGGCTCTGTCGACATGCCTGATCTCGGTCGCTCTCGCCGGCGGATCGGCCGAGGCCGCCGCCCCTCCCCTGACCAAGGCGCAGAAGACCGCCGTGAAGCAGGCGATCGTCGCCTGCAAGGCCGAAGCCAAGGGCAAGAAAGTCGCGTGGCTGACGCGCCGGAAATACGTCAACCGCTGCGTCGCGGACACGCTCAAGGAGCATCCCACCATCGACGTCATTCAGATCCTCAAGGAGCATCCGGAGATGAGGGATCTTCCAATGGACAATTGGGACTCGATCTGAGAGACGGCTATCGCGACGTCGCGCGGCCAAGGAAGTCGGTCAATGCGCGGCGGTCCTCGGCCGAACCGATGCGCTGCTCCGGCATCTTCGTGCCGGGCGTGTAGCTGTTCGGCCCGACTTCGAACAACTTTGCGACCGTCTCCGGCGTCCAGACGATGTCCATCGTCTTCAATGCCTCGGAGAATCGGTAGCCCGGGAGCGATGCAATCTTGCGGCCGTACAGTCCGGCAAGCGTCGGGCCCGCACGCTGCACCTCCTTGTCCGACAGCGTGTGACAGGCAACGCACGCGCGAAACACCTCTGCACCGTGGTCGCCGGCATAGACCGCCAGCGGATCAGCCGATTTCCCGGATAGAGGAGAGCTGATCGGCTCGCCCGTACGCGTATTCCAGCGCCGGATCTTGCCGTCCGAGCCACCGGTGATCAGAGTCTCGCGATCTGGAAGGAAAGCCACCGACCACACCGGCAGCCCGGGCCCGATCAACGTACGCAGCAGGCTGCGCGACTTGCGGTCGATGATCGCAACAGTGCCGCCAATGCCGGCCGCGGCAATCAACGAGCCGTCCGCCGAGATGGTCAAGGCCACCACCGGTGTCGCGCCGGCCGCAATCTGGCCGCTGATCTTGCCGTCCCTAGTCAGCATCCGCAGCATGCCATCGACCGCGCCTGTGACGATTTCACCATCCGGGGCCACGGCCACGGCGTTGAGCGGTGCCGGCAAGGTGACGATTTCAGGCTGGCCGTCCGGTAAACGCCAGATGCGCGATGTGAGATCATAGCCGACGCTGACCAGCGACTTGCCGTCCGGTGTGAACGCGACGCCGTTGACGTTCTGCGAATGCCCTTCCAGCACGCGCGAGGCACCGTCCGACAGCGACCACAGCCGCACCGTCCGATCCCATGAAGCCGATGCCAGAAGTGCACCGTCGGGAGAGACTGCGAGCGCGACGATTGGGCCGACGTGTCCCTCGAACACCCGCTCCGGCTGCTGCCGGCCGGCCATCCACACCGCAATCCGCGCATCGGCACCGGCGGTGACCATGCGGCCGTCCTTCAGAAAGGCGACCGCATTGACGGCATCGGCATGGTACCGCAGCACTTGCCCCGCCGTGTCCGTCTCCAGCGACCAGCGAATGGCCGCCGTATCGAAGCTGCCGGACAAGAGGCCGCTCCCATCGGGAGAAATAGCAAGCGCCCTGATGGGGCCGCCATGTCCCACCATGTCAGCGTGCACCGATGATATTGATATTGCGACAATGGCCCACAGGGCTGCGGCGACACCCGCACAGAAAGGTAACCTCATTGCCCCTCACCGGCCCTGGTCACGTTCACACCCTCGAGATTGCCAGAACAGCCGGCCGAGATGAATATCCGATCTATTTGGATTTGGCGGGGGCTGTCGTGACCTTGGATGATCCCTCAGGCGCGGCCTGCATTCCCGGCGGACTCTGACCCTGGGGACTTTCGGCGGGCGCACCGCCCGAACCGGTGTTGATTGGGCCCGTCCAGCCTTGCGGCTGTGGTTGGCCCTTCTCCTCGGGAGGGGTTTGCGCCGCAGGCGAGTTGGTTTGCGCGGGCTGGGCGGAGGCGCTCTCGAAGAGGCCAAGTGTTGCAAAGCACAAAATGCTCATCAGCAATTTCACGTCAGATCCTCCGGTGCACCTACCAAACGAGTTGTCGCCGCTTGCGTTCCGGCAGGTGCGCCGCGACAGACTGACCACGCACACCCGCTTGAACGCAGAAGGACCGGGCACTACGCTCCGGCTGGTCTGGCGAACGTCAGGGATGACGGTATGCAGGGGCGAACGCGGCCATTTCTGCAGATGCTGGCGCGACTGCGCGCCTTTCGCGCGCTCGACGGATCGATAGATCCCGATTCCCGAGGCGCCTCGCCTTTCCTGATTCTCGTTGCCGTCGTGCTTGCACTTGTTTTGGCGATCCTGGAAATCGACCTGAATCACGCCGCCCTTCAGTCTCTTGGTCTGATGGGTGATGCATTTTCCGCCGACCCGATCTTCAAGAGCCCGTAGGACCGCTTGTGCCGTGATGCGATCAACGAGTTTGCTCGCGGCGAGCCGTGTCGTATATACAGCTTGATGTTTCGTCGAGGAGGCTGCGGATGAAGGCGTTTCTTCTTGGCTGCGTCGCGGCCCTGGTGATCGCGATTGCGGGAATGATGCTCCTGAATCGGGTCCAGGAGCCCGTCGCCCAAGCGTTTGCTACGACCGGGGTGCGTCTCTGAGGCGCTTGATTGCGACAGAATTCCTTTGATGCTGCCGGCAGCACAAAGAGAAGGAGGCACCGCCTTCCGCCGCAGCAAGTCGTTTGCCGTTGTGTCCCCGCACGATCTCATGGCTGATGCAAAGCCCAAGTTGCGTGCCTCGCAGACCCGCTTGGCCGCAAAGGTGGCCCGAAGTTGCAGTTGATGTGATCCTTGCCGACTCCATGGCCATTGTCTGAGATTCCGGAACAGGATTCGTTATTTAACACTCGCCTGTTTTGCTGGGACGGATCACCGCGTCATGCAGACTACGCCATCACGCCCGGGGACAGACATCGTGGAAGACGGATCGCAGCGCATCATATCCCGACGGGGCCTGCTGGCGGGCATGGCTGCAAGTTCGATGGCGGGCGTGATGACGCAGCATGCAGCAGCCGGTGAGGCCGACGCCGGCCCCCTCTACTTGCCGTCGGGACCGTCGGCCGACCTCCATGGCGAGGCGGCAGGATACCCCATCGCCGACCCGAGCCTGTCGGTTCAGCCAGGAAATCCGTTCGAGCCAAAATATCGCGTCGGCGCGTTCACACATCTCGACGAGATCTTCAAGACGCGCACGGTCAAGCGCGCGGCTGCCCCGTGGTCCTTCCGGCGCGCCCCCACCGACGTGAACTACTGGCACTTCGGCGACCGTTCATCGGTGCGAGCCTATCTGGCGCGCAACCCCGTCACCGGCCTGATCATCGCGAAAGACGATTGCATCCTGTTCGAGGGTTACCAGTATGGGCGAACGGACAAGAACCGCTTCGTCTCCCAGTCCATGGCGAAGTCCATCACCGGCTTGCTGATCGGCATCGCGGTCAGCGAAGGCAAGATCAGAAGCGTCGACGATACCGCTGAGACCTATGTGCCCGGTTTTGCCGGTACCGAGTACGGCAAGACGCGGCTCCGCGATCTCCTGCACATGTCCTCGGGTGTCGAGTTCGGCGAGGAGGAGGACAACAGCCGCGATCTCAACCGGCTGTGGCGCACCATGGTGCAGGGCTACAGCCTGTTTACCCGCGGGACGATCAAGAGCATCATCCAATTCAACAAGCGGATCGCTCCGGCTGGGACGCGATTCTTCTATGCGAGCATCGAGCCGGACGTCCTGGGCGTCGTGCTGCGCTACGCCACGGGCAAGACGGCCTCGGCCTACCTGGAGGAGAAGGTCTGGTCACAGATCGGCAGCGAATCCGACGCCAGTTGGATGGTCGACAAGGAGGGGTATGAAATCGCTCACGGCTTCTTCAGCGCCAATTTGCGCGACTACGCCCGTCTCGGCCGCCTGCTCGCCCATGACGGCTCCTGGAATGGAAACCAGGTGGTGAACAAGCAATGGCTGATCGACGCCACAACGGTGCGCCCCTCCGACGGGTATCTGTCGCCGGGGAAAGCCGGTCCCAACCTGGGCTACGGCTATCTGCTGTGGCTGCTTCCCGGTACGCGCCGCCAGTTCGCGCTGATCGGCTCTTATGGGCAAATTATCTGTGTCGACCCATCATCGAAGCTCGTCATGGTGCAGACGAGCGTCGAGCGGTCCAACGAAGTCTGGCCATTCTGGGCCACCTTGATGCAACAGTTCGCTCACGGTTGATCGGTAATTACGTTCTCACGATGCCGTAAAAGGCGGCCAATGCCGCCTTGAGCGACGAGCGATCTGAGGCTCGGACTTCACGACATTTTAGAGGTCGATCGTTTGCCGTCAGCGATACGCCTTTGATCGCCTAACCGCGGCCGCGTGCAGAGCCGAACGGGCCTGCGGTGATCGAGGAGGATAGTTGCACTTCCGCCCGGATAGGGTTGCTGGAGCAATTTGCCCAGTTTATAGAAGCCCTTATGCGCAAACTTGACCCGATCAAGCACGAAAAGAAGCGTCAAGAAATCCTGGCCGCCGCCAAGCGTTGCTTCCTCCGAAGCGGCCTGAGCGGCGCCTCGACAGCTCAGATTTGCGCCGAAGCCGGGATCAGCCCTGGTCACCTCTATCATTATTTCGAAAGCAAGGACGCGATCATCGCCGCGATGGCTGACGCCCGGCTTGAGGGAGTTTCAGAGCGATTCAAGCAGGACGTCCATGGCGGTCGTTCGGTCATATCCGCGCTGCTCTCGGAGATCGAGCAGCATCCCGCAAATCCGGCCCAGTCTGCGCTTTTCTTCGAGATGCTCGCGGAGAGCAGACGCAATCCCGAAATGGCGAAAATATTGCACGGCCGCAGTCGGAGAATGCGCAACCTTATCGCCGAAGTGGTCCGCCACGGACAGGCGCAGGCTGAGATCCAGTCCGAATTGGACCCCGAGACTGCGGCTATGGCTATTCTCGGTCTTATGGATGCGACAAAGGCGGTATCGTTGCACGATCCGAAACAGGATACCAAGAAGGTCACAGCTCTATTCAAGCTGTTGATCGACCGTCTCCTCTCTTCGGACAACCAGACAGCAAAGCTCTCGCGGGCGCGGAAATCTGTGCAACGATCACGCTCCGCCTGATCTCATGCTTCATTGATCTGAACAGCATGCGTGCTCGTAGCTGAGACGGTCGGTTTGACCGCGCATTGGAAGCAGCACGGCTGGACATCGATCTGGCCGAGCTTTCCGGCCGTTGCGCAGGAGATGTGCCAGCAACAACTGCCGCTCGCGGCGATCTCTCGCGCATGATCCGCCAACTGCCGGGGCGCGCGCCCAATCAGCGCGCAGATGGAGCATCAGAGCCTTCGCAACGATCGCGGACGCCATGGCTCAGTCCCGCTTGGCGCAAGCTGCCGAGCACCTCGGTGCCATTGCGCATAATTAGAGCGTCTCGTCCATCGAAAGCAGCGCCACGTTGCGACCATATTTATCATAGACTAAACGATCTATATAACTCACGATCTGGATGGAAGAAGATGCTGACCTCGAATTCTGACGCGGGTCGGGAACGCTTCTCCCGAAGCGCGGGCCTGCTTCGTAACAGCATCGCTTCGACCTGGCGCTGAAAAGAAGAGAGACGCCTGCCGCCACTCCGGGTCCCTTCAAGGGGCCCCTCACTGCATTTGAACTGCGATTAACGCCTGTCGCGGGAGAAGTACGAAGCTCGCAGGCGGGAATGCCCAATCGAGCACTCGGCGCTAACGCGTCCAACGAGTCTGCGTAAGTGCTTAATCTCGCTACGGTGGGCGCACCGCACAGGCCTGGTTGGCGACGAGGTCGACGCGATCACTTGTGATGCCCGCGGAGGCCAAGGTGGGTGCCGATGGAGCCAGGGCAGGCTCTCTGCAGCGAGGATTTTCGAACCTGCAAATGCACGCCATTCATCATTGGAACCATATCCGTGGTGGCCGTTTGGCTCGCAGTTGCGCTATTACTTTGCAGAACAGCTCGACAAACCGGCACGAGGTCTAGCGCCGGGTATCCGTCAGGGCCAATCCCATGATGGACCACGGGACCAGAGTTGGAAATCGGTTGTTAGCAGCGTTGCCGCCAGCGGATTTCGCTTTGCTTGCACCTCATCTACGGAAAGTCGTTCTCGGGCGTGATGCCGTACTGGTCCGATCGGGCGATCGGATCGAAAACGTTATCTTTCCCTGTGGTGGCGCGATCGCCTTCATCGTGGACTTGCCCAACGGGCAAACAGTTGCCACGGGGGTCGTCGGCCATGAGGGTGCCATCGGCCTGACCTCGGCGCTAGGCGCATCCCGCTCACCCGTGACAGCAGTCGTCCGCGTCCCAGGGACAGTGCTGCAGATCCCGGCGGCGCAATTTTTGATGGCTCTACGTCGCAGCCCCGCGATCACGTCCATGGTGCAAATTTTCACGCGGTCGCTGTTGACGCAATTTCAACACGTTGCGGCGTGCAATGCCCTCCACTCCGTCGAAGCCCGGATGGCACGCTGGCTGCTTCACATTCACGACCGGACGGATGGCAGCAATCTCCTCCCTTTGACGCAGGAGACCATGTCGGAGTTGCTGGGCGTCCGCCGCACCACCGTCACGCACGTCGTGAGCGCGTTGCGGGCGTCAAGAGGATTGAAATCGAACCGGCGGGGTCAGCTCGAAATTGACCGGCCGCGGCTCGAAGCCGTGGCGTGCGAGTGCTACAGGGTGATGAGCCGCAGGATCGAGCGGATCGTCTCTCAGGGTGCCGCCGAGATTCACGCCACGACGGCGCGAGACGCTTGCCAGCCACCGGGCCGACTATCCGGGGCAGGCTCGTAGACCCAGGCCTCTCTCGCGAACCACTCGTGTGTCGTCGCGCAGATCCGGCAATAAGTGCGTGAAAAGAAAACCGCGCTACACCGGAACCTCTCGCGAGAGGTCTCGATACCGGTTGAAATGGCGCTGCCCGTTTCCGGGCATTTGATCATCACTATACCCATCTTGATTTCCTGCAATCCGTTGCCGGCCCGGTAGGCCAGCCGATCCGCGCGGCCGGTGCCTCGATTCAGACGGTCTTATGCGACGGTCCTGTTCAATACCCGGTTGAAGCCGGACGTGATGGGCTCGGTCGTGTCGATCGCAACCTCTCGCATGTGCGGCCTGCTCGACAAAACCACGGAAGAGTTCCTGGAAATTTGAAAGCGGTGAATCGAGCTTGGCTTTGCTCCATGCGTAATCTCATTCACTGCATCGGCATGCGTTCCGACTTTCACATTGGCATCATTCACGAGCTTTCATCCCTTCAAGCGAAACTAGATAACGGATTGAAGACCCCAACAACTCCGGCATGTGCTGCGCCGGAAGCCCAGTGCCCCTGCTCTTGGCGTGGGGCGGATGAACCGCTCGCCCCCGCACCGGTGCAAACTATGATCGATTAAAGTCGAGCCATCCGTTCGGTTTCGGACACTCGTTGTGATAATTCGATGGAGCGCGGCCGAGAGGCGCAGGCCTGAAATATAAAACTGCCAGTTTGCCGCGACCGTTCGCTTGCCCGCTGAGCTCACTCGCTTTGCGGACATAGCCCGGCTTACACAGGTCGCGCCGACGGTTCTCTTCCCGATCGACTCGGTCTCTGAGATTCTCGGCACGCGTCTTTACGGGCCCGGCTGCACTAGTGCTCAGATCCGGTTACGCTCGAAATTCGGGTGGCTGGTCGCTCACAATCGGGATTGCGCCTCCGCGCAGCGTCGTCTTCATCTGCGCAATCAACGCCTCCAATTGCGGACGGATTTCCAGAGTTCCCGCCGGTCGCGAAAGGACCCTGACCGCCAGAACTCCCTCCACCGGATTCGCCGCTGGACTTCCCGCCGATACTCGATGACGCGCTGCGGCTACTGCCAGATGATCCACCACCTACAGATCCCCCGCCACCGGAGCCCCCTGGCGCTGCCCCGGACGAACGATCGTTGTCGAAGAATGACTGGCTCCTGTCGTCGCCACGCGTCGCGCTGCGCAGGCCGCCTGAACGTGCAATGGCTGTTGATGTCAGTGAGGTGGACAGGAGCAGGGTCATGACAGGGGGCGTAACAGCCGCAAATCTTCCGCAAGTTTTCAAAAATGCCCTCCGGTCGTCATCTTTATCGCCGTCCCGGGTCACGATACGTCCTCCATCAATTTAATAACCATTTAAAAGCTATTATAAATTAAATAAAGGCTCAACAACTATTTCAGCGACGGCCTGGCGTTCGCTACGAAGGTCCGGCCCACTTGAGTCCCCCCGTGCCGGATCAGGGCGCTGCGCCAAAAATTTAGCTTGCGCTTCCGATTTAATATTATTTATTTAGACATTCGCCTCGTCGAACCTAATCGCAACCGGCAGATCGTTGCCATGCCACTGCAATTTCGCCGACCCGCTGCCCAGGGTATCGAGATCTGGAGCGCAAGCAGCGATGGCTTCTCGTTCGTGATCAGTTTCGGGAACCCCACCGGTCCCGGCTTTCATGGACGCTCTGGCTACTTGGCGAGCTGGCGACCGCTTTTCGAGAACATTGGAGCCATCAAGATCAGCGGCTCGCCGTTCCGAACGCTGGCCGAGGCCGAAGGGGCCTGCCGCAACATGCTTGAATATCTAAGCGCGATAGACGACGCCGAAAGCACAAAACAATGACCCATGCATGCCAAGGAGCTAGCTTCTTGGCGCCCACGTCATTTTGCGCTGGCGGGATATCGCTGTAGCAGGCCGGGAGCGTCGATTTCACGAGCCTCCAGATGCTCGCTCCGTGAAATCGCCAGCGCCGCGAGAACAGTCCGGTTGCTGATATCCAGCTTCTGGAAGATGTGATGCAGGTGCACTTTGATCGTGCCGTCGGTGATTTTCAGGCAACGCCCGATTTCCTTGTTCGATAATCCCTCAGATACAAGCCGCATGATCTGCCGCTCGCGGCCGGTTAGCTGCGTCAGTGACTTCTCTTCACCGGCCTGAGGATCCTCGCCGACGTCTCCGGGACTCGCCGAACGTGACGCCAGCCGCTGGTTCTGGGCTACCTTCCGTAGGGTGGCGACCAAGGTCTCCAGCTTGGCATCTTTGGTGAGAACGAGGCAGGAGCCGTCCACGGCCAAGCTTTGCAACTCGCGACGGCCGGCCGCATCTGCGAAGAGAATTACTTGGGTACCTTGGCCCGCAGCGCTTGCAGGAGCAAGAAGGTCCGGCAGTCTGATATCAGACATTGCAGCATCAATCAGCGCAATATCCGGCACAAGAAGCCGTATGGACTGGGTGCAGCTTGCTGCATCTCCGCAAGAGGCCACAATCGCGAGATCACTCTGCATCGAAAGCAGGCTGCTGATCCCCTGCAAGACGATTGGGTGTCGATCCGCGATGACTATTCTGGTGCGGCGCATATTTCCTCTGCCCGAGATCAAAACCCGCACGCCGGCGGTTTATTCCAGCAATGTCCTGACGCGTGACGCACATTAACCATACAGTCGGCGCGCAACGTCAAAGCTTGGCACCTGTCGCAGCGCACAGGGGGCCGCGGCACCGTAACTTGCTTTGAAAATGCCTGCAGCACCGTATGAATGCGGGCTCCGCCCGCCAAGCCCAGCCATGAATTCCTGTAAAGTCAGGTCCATTGGACAATTTTAAATAGATATGTCAAACAAACTCTCGCAACGATGTAGTTGCGTCGACATTGCCTCAGCGTCCACTGCAGATTATTACCAAGGATATATAGTTACATTCGCGATTCAAACCTAACATTCAGCGAAGTTTCGCCGAAAGTGAGGCAGGCCAACAGGAAGGCAAGAAACATTTACCGATCCGTCGAGACCAGGGGGGCTCATCGGATACACAAATAGCTGCAATCTTTTGATTTTGCCGTTGCGGCAGGAGGCTCAAATGAGGAGCGCGAATTTTCTCAATTGTCTGATTTCGAGGGAGGTAGCCGGATAGACGCTTTTCAAACGAGACAGGCTTTCAGTTCCGATTATAGGACCGTTGAACGCTAATCGGCAAAGTGGGTCGGCATCTTCGTCAGCCGGGCAAACTTCGCCAAGCGGTCATTTTCGCCAAGCGGTCATTAAGTGATCTTCAGTAGCGAGTAGGTGGTCACATGTATTCTGCGGCTATTCTGCGTCAAACCCATCAAAATTTGATTATTCAATTCAACGAATTACAAAATTTGCGTAGTCGCGTCTTGAAGGCCGAGCAGCGTATGTTTGGCGGAAGGCGAGCCAATCGGCGCATCACCCCTAGGAGACGCCCTCCCGGCCGGACCGTCGTCCCCAGTCGGTAGCGCTAACAGGCTTGCCCGACGGGGCTTCGACCTGATATTCCCCCTGCTCCTGCTTTGAGGCTGGAAGTAGTTGGGGACAGCTTCCAATGGACAATGACAACTGGACGTCCGCCAGTACGGCGGAGCTTTGGCGGCTGTATGACGAAGTGACTGCGGTTCTTGGCCGCAGAATGACCGCGGAAAAGGTCAAGCTCGAAGAGCGGCTTCGCAGGCTGGAGGGGACTGCCGATGGCCGCGGGGAACATGCACGCCGCCCCTACCCTCCGGTGCTGCCAAAGTACCGGAATCCCAAGAATCCATCCGAAACTTGGTCTGGCCGTGGCAAACAGCCCCGATGGCTGAAAGCGCAACTTCGCTCCGGCAAGAAGCTGAATGATCTCCTGATCGACCGCCGCCCATCCGGACAAAAGCGCCGCCGAACCGCCTGAGCCTCCGACCGTCGTTAGGGCGGCGGTGTCAGGAAGTTGTCGCTGGCGTCACTTCAACGGGTACGAGGGCTGCCATCGTCGCCAACCCTGCCCTTGCCGTTGCTGCACTGCACAATCGCCAGAACTGCGATAGCGGTTGAGGTCCGAGAGGCGGAAGCAGCGGAGCCACCGCTGACGGCGGCGAATTTCCCACAGTTCTTCAAGACCTCCCGACAACTCGTTCTCGGTATCAAGTGAGCCATTGATAGCCTCCCGCTGGTCCAGCCCAGCGGCAAAATAGCGGCGCCCGATATCGCGCATTCAAAATGGTAGGAACAGCTGGCCACAACACCGCTCGCGACACGCGCCTCGTGGATTATTTATTTTGACATTTGAATTTTAGGATTTAATAGTCCTATTAAATATGACGGAGGGCCTGGGTGAGCGTAGACAACCGAAGGCCGCGGAATTGCATTTCGATTACTAGATTCACTTATTGAGAGGCCTCTTTTCTCGAAACGGCGCCTTGCGCCGAGTACGCAAGCACGAGGCCTTCGTTCTTTTTTTCGTCGATAATGTCTTTCCAGCAGAGTTATTGGACATGCTCGCGGGCCGAATGCACTGCCCTCCAAGAGTCCCTCTGACGACCACGAATAGCGATCGCGTGGTGAAGCAGAAGGTATCGGAGGGTTTGGGGGCTGCCCTCCAGCAGCTGTTGAGCTCGGGGGACCGGGCGCGCTTCCGAGAATGCGCATCGGCAGGACCATCAGAGCGCTCATACGCGATCCGTTCTACGACACGCTCCGGGCGACGCGCGATTGGTATCCAGAGCGCCCCGGTCAAAAACACCACGAAGCCGGCTTCCTCCACGGGCAACAGCGGGGCAGATCAATGACTGTGACTGGAACAACGGTCGCGCAATTGCGATCTGGCGATGCGGACCCGAGAGCTTATCACAGACCGGGCTTCTCGCCTGTTCGACTGCGAACGCTGATGAAGCTCGCCGTCGCGGAGACGGGACTGGACATGTCGGGAATGACTGTGCTGACCGAAGCCGCAACTGGCGCTTATGCCGTGACCCCAATCCTCGCAGCGATGGCCGGAGCCAAGTGCGTCTACGCGTTCACGAAGCCCGGCCGCCATGGGACCGTGCTCGATGCCAAGCGTGAGACCATGGAACTCGCGACCCTTCTGGGCGTCGCTGACCGTATCGAGATCTTGGAAAGCATCAGCCCTGAGATCCTCCGCAGCGTCGACATCATAACCAACAGTGGCCACCTTCGTCCTCTTACGGCTGAACTGATCGACCAGCTTCGCGACGACGCCGTGATTGCCTTGATGTTCGAGGCTTGGGAATTTCGCCCTGAGGACCTCGATATCGAAGCGTGCGCACGGCGCGGAATCCCAGTGGTCGGAGTCAACGAGCGGCATCCCGCTGTCGACGTCTTCTCATTCCTCGGCCCGCTCGCCGTGAAGCAATTGCACGACTGTGGTCTGGCGGTCCTTGGCAACAAGATAGGCCTGCTCTGCGATAACGACTTCCTTGCTCCCCTGCACACCGGGCTGACAAGCCTTGGGGCGAAGGTCGAGACGTTCAACAGTGTTGCCGCTGTTCACCCCGATGCGTGGGACGCCTTCGTCGTCGCCTTGCAGCCAGCGACCACATCGCGCGTCGGCCAGGCAGAGGCTACACATTTGGCAGCCTGCGCGCGCGCCGGCGCCGTAGTGGTCCAGTTCTGGGGCGACATCGATCGAACGGCGCTGGCGCGAAATGGCTTCGCTGTCTGGCCAGCGAGTCCCGTAAAGCCAGGCCACATGGGCATTCTGCTGTCGGAGATTGGCCCCGAACCGATCGTACGATTGCAGACTGGCGGCTTGCGTGCGGCCGAATGGATTCGGCGCGGCGGCGCCGTCACTCGGGATGGCTTCGCCCAGCTCGTACCGTGGCCGGCGGCGACATGACGGAACTGCTGCAGCCCGATGTCGTGCTCCTCGCGGACGGACCGACAGGCTTCGCGGCGCTTCGCTCCTTGGCCGCGAAGTGCCGCGTGGTCCAGATCTTCCGAAAACCGGACCAACCCGAGGCCCGTGCGTTCAGCACATTTGCAGAAGCACGCGGCATCCCGGTTACAGAGATGCAGGAGTTGAACCAGCTTCAGAAAGTGATCGCAGACCTGCGCCCGGCGGCAGTTGTGATCTCCTCGTTCGACCGGATCATTCCGCCGCGCATTCTTGCATTGTGTCGCTTCGTCAACGTGCACTATTCCCTTCTGCCGCGTTATCGCGGCCGCGCCAACGTTAATTGGGCAGTCATCAACGGCGAGACCACCGCCGGCATCAGCATTCACCTTGTCATCCCGGAGCTTGACGGCGGAAATCTGCTGTTTCAGAAGGCGATCTCGATCGGTGCGAACGAGACGGTCACCTCGCTCTACGATCGCCTCAACGCGATCCAGGAAGATGAGCTCGGCGGGGTCGTCGTTCGAGCGATCAACGGCTATCAGGGCACGGCTCAAGATGCCGATCACGCCTCCTATGGCTGCACCCGTGTTCCTGATGATGGAGAGATAGACTGGCAGCAGTCGACCGACACTATCGATCGGCTGATCCGCGGCTTGACGCCGCCATTTCCTGGTGCCTTCACCCACCTTGCCGGGCAGCGGCTCATCATCGCTCACGCCTCCCCGCAGCTTGATGCTCGCTGCTATGTCGGCCGCGTGCCAGGCCGGATCGTAGGGCGATCACCTTCCGAAGGCTGGGTCGATGTGCTGACTGGCGACGGCGTCCTGCGTATATTCAGCGTCCTCCTTCCCAACGCCGAGCAACCGAGTGCTGCCGCTTCCGTCATCGGATCGACACGGGCTACCCTGGGGCTGTCGCACCTCGATCTTCTCCGCCGGATTGTCGCGCTTGAGGATCGGATCGCTTCGCTCGAGCGGCTGAATCGCGCTCACGAGTAAGCGCAACCGGTCTCGCCAAGGCAGCCTCGGGCTCCAGCGCTCGTGCCCTCATACCCCTTCTCGTCCAACAGTGGCCCACAGCCTGTCACTGCCGGCGCTTTGCACGCGAACCCAGCGATAGGGCGTCCGTGACCATGGCTTGACCCGTGGCGTGAGATTGTCGAGGACGAAATCGCCGCTCCTAGTCCGCACCAGAAGCACGAGATGATGTTCGCCGGACCTCATGACGACTTCGCTCAATAGGAGGACGCGCGCCGGCCAGCCGCGCCGAAGCAGCTCGTGACGCTTGCTCACCGCGTAATCGTTGCAATCGCCACGATCGGGGTTGATGGTCCACTCTTCGCTGGCGAGACCGAGCTCGCTGCGAGCCGGTTCTATTGCCTGATTGACCGTGCGATTGATCTCCTGTAGGTCCGCCCATCGCTTCTCGGTCAACCGGATCGGACCGCCGCGGAAGGAGCGCCGCGGGCGACATTCGGCCTCATATCGCAGGCAAAACACCGTGTACGTGAGAGGTGGAAGCGTCGGGCGTCCGAGCTCAATGCGGGCCGGTGCCGGCGGCGCCCTTGGCACGGTCAAGAATCCCGCACGGGCCCACTGAACGCCCCCGATCATAACAGCAATCGCTGCCGCGACGGCCAGCCCCGAGGTACGTTGCATCCGCCACCCCCTGAGAACGCCAACTAAGTCAGGATTCACCGCTCCGAGCGGTCCGGTCGCGGAAGCGGTCCGGTCGCTCAGGTTATTTAATATATTTAATGTCTTTTAATTTAAATAGCAATAATCAACTCGACATTAAGTCGGTGCAGATGCCGTACGCAGACGGCCGCAGGGATGTGCGCAGACCGACCTGCTGATGGAAACACTAGGGCGAGTGAACAGAGCGAGAAATTCTGGTCCAGTCGGGCGGTCCGACGAGAGGCCCATCAAGGACGCACGCCCGACGCATCCAGCGATCCCAAGATCCTGCCGCCGCATATAATTCGAGTTCGCGATCTGATTACTCGAGGCAAATGCTCAACGGCACGTCCCTACAGGATCGATGCGCATGCAGATGAGTTGCTCGTGGGCCAAGCTACGATACTTGCCACCGTAACGGCGATGCCTTTCACTCCAGGCGGGCGTGCTGAGCGGACGGCTCGAGCGATCGCTAGCCTTGCCCCAGAGGCAACAGGCTTCCGTTACGGTTGATCCACCGAAAGCCGCGCGACCTGCTGCGGCTCATGAGGAGGCGGGCGATCTCACGACATTCGCCAGGCCAAGTCTCCTGCGGCGAACCGACATTCCCAGAGCGCCGCGGTCAGGCGTTCAAACCAGGTCTCAATCTCCAGCCGGGGATGATGCGCTTTCGTCGCCGGGCACGCCCGCCGCCAATGCGTCAGGTCGCCCTTCCCGGCGCAGCTCGCGGCGCCGACACCCTAGGAATAGGCGCCGGCGCCGAATGCTTGCGCGAAAGGCTCTCAACGCTCCTTGAACGCGTGCCCCGCCTGATCCTGCAGCGGCTTGAGCAGGTATGACAGTGCGGTCCGACCTGCCGTCTTAATGAAGACCTCGACCGGCATGCCGGGCAGCAGCTTGGCCGAACCGAGTTTCGCCAGCTCTTCCGGCTTCAACAGGACGCGGCCCGTATAGTAGCTCGTGCCGGCGCGCTGATCCTGCGTAATATCTGCCGAGACCATGCTGACCTCCCCATCGATTTCGGGCGTAGTCTTCTGGTTGAACGCCGCGAAGCGCATCGTGGCAGTCTGCCCCACATAAACCTGGTCGATATCGCGCGGTGCGATCTTGACCTCGATCGCGAGCGAATCTGCGTCAGGTACGATCAGCATGATCTGCTCGCCGGGCGCGATGACGCCGCCAACAGTGTGGACGTTCAGCTCGTGGACACGGCCGGACTGCGGAGCCCGGATATCGACCCGGTTCAGCTGATCAACCGCGGCAGTCTTGCGCTCGCTCAGTTCGGAGAGTTTCGAGCGTGTTTCGATCAGGTCCTTGCCGACTTCCGTCCGCAAATCCTGGTCGACCTGAATGGTCTGGAGTCCGATTTCCGAGATCTTGCCCTTCGACTGAGCAATCATTCCGGCGAGCTGGCTGCGCTCGCCTTCGATACGGGCGGAGTCGCGTTCGAGGGCATTGAGCCGCGTGATCGGCACCAGATTCTTTTGCCAGAGGCTGCGCACGCCCTCCAGCTCCTGGCGGATGAATTCGACTTCCTTCTGCTTGGCCTCGGTCTGGCCCATATAGCCCTTGATCTCGTTCTCCAGCTGCGCGCTTCTCTCCTGCAACTGCGCTTTCTGGCCGCTCCTTGCCTGACGACGCAGGTCGAACAGCTTCCGCTCCGCGGTGATTGCACGGTTAGCCTCGGAGTTGCTCTCCTTGGCCCGGTCGAGCAGCACCTTGGGGAACACGACCTGGTCGGCGCCATCGCGCTCGGCCTCGAGACGAGCCTGCCGTGCCAACAGCTCATCGATGCTGTTGGTGACGATCGTCGCGTTCGCGAGCGTCTGGGTCTCGTCGAGGCGGATCAAAATGTCGCCTGCCTTGACCCGGTCGCCTTGCCGCACCCGCAATTCTCCCACGATCCCGCCCGTGGCGTGCTGGACCTTCTTGACGCTCGAATCCACCACAACCACGCCCTGGGTGATGACCGCGCCCGACAATTGGGTCGTTGTCGCCCAGCCGCCGACCCCGAAGGTTACCAGAGCCAGCATGATCATTCCGACGATCATGTAACGCTGGATGGATTGCAGCGCCGGCGCTACCTGACCGCTCATCGGCCACCTCCTTGAGCTTCCGCGACGACTTTGAGCGGTATCGGATTACGCAACACCTTCTTGAGAACCTCCTCCCTCTTGCCGAAGGACTGAACCCTGCCGTCTCCGAGACACAAGACATGGTCAACCGCTTCCAGCGCCTTCGGGCGATGCGCGACGACGGCGACAATTCCGCCCCGGCGGCGCACGTTCAAGATCGCCTCGGTCAAGGCCTCCTCGCCCTCGGCATCTAGATTTGACGAGGGTTCATCAAGTACGACCAGGAAGGGCTTGCCGTAGAACGCGCGCGCAAGCCCGATACGCTGCCGCTGCCCGGCGGACAGCGCCAGCCCTCCCTCGCCGATCTTCGTGCTGTATCCCTCCGGAAGGGAGAGGATGAGGTCGTGCGCACCGGCGGCATGTGAGGCTTCCAGAACAGCAGCAGCGGTTGCCTGCGGGTCGAATCTTGCAATGTTCATGGCAATGCTGCCGTCAAACAATTCGACATCCTGAGGCAAGTAACCGATGTGCTTGCCGAGCGCGTCCGAAGACCAGTGATCGAGCGCGGCGTTGTCGAGCCGGATCCGGCCTCGGACGCACGGCCACACCCCAACCAGCGCCCGTGCCAGCGTCGACTTGCCGGATCCGCTTGGACCAATGATTCCGACCGCCTGCCCGCTCCGCAGCTGGAATGACACTTCGCTGAGGGTGGGCCTCTCGCAGTTCGGGGCGCCGACATAGAGATGCTCGGCGGTGAGGGTTTCGACAGGCGCAGGCAGCGCCAACCGCTCCTCCTCTTCAGGGAGAAGCTTCAGCAAGTGATCGAGCCGTTGCCCCGACTGTCGCGCAGCGACGAAGCCTTTCCAGTTCGCAATGGCCATCTCGACGGGCGCCAGTGCCCGCGCGGTGAGGATCGATCCGGCAATGATGATGCCGGCGGTCGATTCCTGGTTGATGACGAGGACGGCCCCGACGGCCAGAACCAGCGATTGCAAGATTGCCCGGAAGATCTTCGAGGCGCCACCGAGTCCGTTTGCGACGTCGCTGGCCCGCTCTTGCGCCGCGAGGTACTTCGCGTTGGCATCGCGCCAACGCAGCGCCGCCTGCTGGCGCATGCCCATGGCCTGGAGAACTTCGGCATTCCGCCGCCCCTCGAGCACAAGGGCAGTTCGCGATACGGCCAGACGCGAGGTCGCCTTTGCCGGCCCCCGGGTTCGCGTTTCCGTAAGGATCGTAATGCCGACAAGCACCAGCGCGCCGGCCAGCGCAGTGACGCCGATCCAGAAGTGAAAGAGGAAGCAGACGCCGAGATAAATCGGCATCCAGGGCAGATCGAACAGCGCCGTCGGCCCGCCGCTCGACAGGAAGCTGCGGACCTGATCGAGATCCCGCACCGGCTGCAAGCCGTCGCCATCCGCCCTGGTCTTGAGAGGCAGTCGAACAAGCGCGTCGAACACGCGAGCACCGAGCATTTCATCGAAATACCGCCCGACCCGGGCACTGATCCTGCTCCTGATGAGGTCGAGCCCACCCTGAAACAGGTAAAGCACCGTCGCCAGGACCATCAAGGCGATCAGTGTCGGTATGCTGCGCCCGGGCAGCACCCGGTCATAGACTTGCAGCATGAAGAACGAACCGGTGAGCATGAGAAGATTGCTCATCCCGCTGAAGGCCGCGAGGGCCCAGAAAATCCGGCGGCAAGACCGCAGGAAGGCCGACAGCTCCGACTGCGAATCGTCATAGTCATCCGTTGGCCGCGGTCGACCAATGAATATTCGTTGCCGCAGGGCGTCGATCGGGCGCTTTGCCCAATCGACCAGTCGCGGTGTCCGCAGCTCGGCCTTTTCCGCCCGCTGCCGTCCAGCCGCCCAGAGCTCTGATATGTGAAGAAGTGGAATTCTAATGAGATTAGCGGGCGGGGGGAATGCCCCCCGCCGTCCAAAGTCCATCATGGTAGCCGCCCTTGAACCATGCCTTTGTCTGAAGATCCCCCAAGAGATCCCCAAGGCAGTTGTTGAGTACTACTTGGTGTGGATGCCCACACTTTACGCGAAGTGGAAGTCCTGGCTGGTCAACGAACCGACCTTCATGTTCTTCAGCGTGAGCGTGTCGCTCCCCGTCGCGATGACGACGTCCTGACCCGATTGGGTCGCGTGAGAGAGAACACTCGCAAAACTGTCGAACACGCTCTTGCTGAACTGGATCGTGTCGTGAGCAGGTCCGCTGGCAGTGAAGTCCTTGATGACATCGTTGCCGAAATTCGCGGCAAACGAGAACGTGTCGGCCTTGGTGGTGCCAACGAAGGCGTCATTGCCTGACGTGCTCGTCTGTACGTTGCTGCTCGTCGAGCTCGAAGTCGCAGCGAGCTGAGTGGTGCTCGTCGACGACGTCGCCGTACCGACCTGCCCATCACCGTTGAGATCCTGATGGAAACTCGTCTCAAGTGATTTAAGGCCGGAGTTCGTACCCGACACGGTGCCGCCCGACGTCGAGCCGGTCAGGCTGCTGACGTGGGAAACGTAGTTACCGTTGTTGTCGGTGTTCCACGCCGTATACTGACCGGTGCTCGCTTCCTTCCAGACGACCTGATAACCGGTCGCCGTCTTCTCTGCACCAATCGGCGCCCAGGTGTGATCTGACCCTTCCACAAAGTCCACGCCGTGATTCTTCAGCGTGGGCCCCGTCCCGGTGCTGCCGTTGAGGTAGAATTTGTCTCCACTCTCAACGAGACGCGTCGCACCGGCCGACTCGATCACTGTACCAGCAGTGGGCGACGTCGGTGAGGTGGGGGACGTGGGTGAGGTGGGGGACGTCGGTGTGGACGTGGACGTACCGATCTGCCCGTCACCGTTCAGATCCTGGTGGAAGGTCGTCTCGAGCGATTTGAGGGCAGAGCTCGTACCCGACACGGTGCCACCCCACCCAGAGCCGGCCAGAGCGACGTGGGAAAGGTAGTTGCCGTTGCTGTCGGTGTTCCAGGCCGTGTACTGACCGGTGCTCGCCTCCTTCCAGACGACCTGATAGCCCGTCGTCGTCTTCTCCGCACCGATCGGCGCCCAGGTGTGATCTGAGCCGTCGACAAACGCTACGCCGCCCTTCTTCAGCGTGGGGCCCGTCGTGGTGCTGGTGTTGAGGTAGAATTTGTCACCACTCTCGACGAGACGTGTTGCACCGGCCGACTCGATCACCGTGCCAGCAGTGGGCGACGTTGGCGTGGTGGGCGTTGTCGGGGTGGTGGGCGTCGTCGGTGTGGTGGGGGACGTCGAGGTGACGCTCGCCGTGACAACAGCGGACGCCGTGCTGGTGTTTCCCGCCACGTCCGTGGCCTTCGCCGTAAGGCTGTGCGCACCGACCGCAAGGGCAGCGGACGTATAGGCCCACACACCGCTGCTGTTCGCCGTCGCGGTCCCGATCTGGGTCGTGCCGTCGAGCACCTTCACGAGGCTACCCGCTTCGGCATTGCCCGACATCACCACCTGGTTGGCGCTGTTCACCTGGTTGCTGGCAATGGTCGGCGCGGTCGGAGCCTTGGTATCGACCGTGACTACCATTGCAGACGACGCCGCGCTGGTCTGCCCCGACGAGTTGGTCGCCGTTGCGGTGAGCGTATGCTTGGCGTCAGTCAGGACCTTCGTGATGTAGTCCCAATTCCCGCTCGAATCCGCGGTGGTCGAACCGAGTTGGGTCGCACCGTCATAGACCTTGACCGTGCTGCCGGCAGCCGCCTTACCCTTCAGCTCGAGAGTGCTGTCGTTCGTGATGCGATCGCCAGCAGTGCCGCTATCGGTGGAAATGGAGGCGATCGTGGGCGCAGTCGGACCGGTCGGCGACGTCGGAGACGTCGGCGATGTCGGTGACGTCGGCGCATTTGCGTCCTGAAGGACGGCACCAGTCTTCATGTTGACGTTGTGGATATAGATCGACTTGGAGCTGGAGTCGTTGGGACCGCCCCGAACACCGCCGAACGCCAGCCCGGAAGACGAGGTGGACGGATCGAAGTAGTTGTCGTGGACGGTGAACGTATTCTGGATGTCCGCCACCGTGACGCCAGTGAAGGCGTTGACGCTGCCGGTGAATACGTTGTTGCCGATTTCGCCGGAGACAATTTCGCCCGGGCTGCTGCCGATGTCAGGCTCCACCATGAAGCCCTGGCTCGCCCCGCCGTTCTGGGTGGTGGTGTTGTACATGATGGTGGCGGTAAACGGCCCATCCATGAACTCGGTGTAGTCGCCGTGCGCACCGGATGCCATTCCGGCGTTCTGCAGCAGATTGTACTCAACGACAAGGCCGGCCGCTTTGCCGCCATTGTGCATTTGAATCATGTCGCCGCCGGCATTCTTGAGCCAGGAATACTCCACGGTCAGCGTGCCCGAACCGCGATTCTCGATGAGACCGCTGACATTGCCGTTGTTGTTGCCGTCGAGCGTCGAGTACATGACCGTCAAATTCGACGACGAATCCGTCGCCAAGATCGGTTTGAGGCCATTGGACCCGACCTGGAAGTTGGAATTCAGAATCTTTGTGCCGGCGCCCTGGACGACAACGCCCCAGCCCCCGTTGAGCGAGAAATCATAGCCGTCGAGCGTGACGTTGCTGCCCGTGACCGTGATGGTGTGGTTCGCCGTATTCACCGATACCCCGGCCATCGAGATCGTCGCCGGATTTTTCAGCGCTAATCCCGAAGGCGTCCCCACATGGTAATCTACGCCCGCGACATTCCATCCGGGCCGGTTCGCACCGTAGGAATCGAGCAAGTTCGGAAGCTGCGGCGTTCCGATTGGAGCATTTGCGGAGCCGTCGTTAATTGCCATCTACCCTGTTCTCCTGATTCATTAGGAACGATAGGCATGCGCTCAACCGCGAGGTCCCCCGAGCAACACGCTATCCTTAGAAGCCGATTATCTCGGCCGCGGCGACTCTTGGCCGAGTACCACGGACTTTTTTTGGACTAGAACGAGGCTGTGCTGGGGTCATGTCTTGGCTCAGACCGCCACACTCACGTGCTTTTAAAAGATTAAACACGTGATTTGCACAAACGCACCGGCACGAATCACCACCCACAGGCAACATCGCACTATAACCGTGCACAGAAAAGACCGGTAGCCGATTTGCCAGCGATGAATTGACGCTAAGGAGCCTTAAATAATTGCGTCAACAAATAATATTCTATTCCGCAATAATCATTTTAATATAAATACATAACTTGGATCGATGCCGGCAAGTAAATCGGTCGTCCTGATCGAAGGCATTACGCCAAGCCCACACGCCAAGCCCACGCCACAATATCCGGACGATCCCGGCCCTTTCTGACGAACTAGCTCGTGGTGATCGATTGAGGGTACGGGTCGCCACGACCAGGGCCGCCCGAACTGATACACGGGCGCCTTTAGGCGGGGAGCCTTATTGCAACGCGTCAAGCAGCGCCGCCCAATTGGCGCAGGCTCGCCAACCGCGCACTCGCACAAGACAAGCACGAGCCGCCTCCGGCGATTGAAGCTGGAATATGCCGCGCCTAGCCGGGCTGAGGCAGTCGCACAGAAGCGTCGGGTTTTCCGGATTTTCCCTGAGCGCCGTCCATCAGGCCGACAAGGGTGACCTTCGCGGCCGACGGCGCGCCAATAACGACGTACCTGACTGCGTGCAGCAAACCCCAGCCAAAGTGAAGCAGCCACCGGCGTTTGGCCCACCGGCGCGCGAAGAGGATGCTGTTGCGCGCAGACAGATAGACCGAAAGGAATGATTGCTTTCTGGGATCAATCGCAGAACCAATAGCGGTGCCGCCGACGTGGCGTACGATCGCCCGTTCCGCGAAGCCTATCCTGTGCTTGCCGCGGCGACGACCCCAGTCCACGTCCTCCATGTAGAGAAAATAGTCCTCTGCCATCAGTCCGACGTCCTCGATAAAGGCTCGCGTGACCAGCACGCAGGCGCCACTGATCGTATCGATCCGTGAAAGCACCTCAGGTGCCGGAGAGGTGCCGGCCGCAAAATTCCGGCCGACTGCGAGAACCCGGCCTGTGACGGGCGACCATTGAAGCCCGTAATTGATGATTTTGTCGGGCGCATCATCGAAAACGAGGGTACCACCAATCATTCCGAAGCCCTGGTCTGCCTTGGCCATGAATTCCGTCAGGCAGTTCTCGTGCACTTCGGTATCGGGGTTAAGAACCAGCACCGCTTCCCAGCCGCGCGTACCCAGCAGGCGCTCGAGCCAGGCGTTTACCCCTCCGCCATAACCGAAATTATCTGTCGCCAGTCCAAGTCGGACGATAACGGCCCGATTCTGGAATCGGAATTTAATGACAGAGCTGAACCGCCCGCCGGGCATATCCGCGACATCATCTTCGTCCCGGATACATGGCAGCATCCGCTCCTGACCGTTGAGCGCAGCCGCCAACCTTTCGAAGGCTTCTTTCCCTCCATTTTCGCAGACAAAGACTTCAAAATCCTGCCAATCGGACCCTGCGAGCGACCTCAAGCAGCGCTGAATGTCATCGGGATTACGGTACCCGACGATGAGCACTGCGAGCTTTGCGCGATCAGAGGCCATGGCCAAGGCATTCCTCGATCTGCTGACGACGCTGACTGGCGACCTCAGCCCAGACAAAACGCTCGGCGCGCGCGGCAGCAGCCTCCGACATCGTTCGTCGAATCTTGAGGTCCCCTGCCAGCAAACGAATAGCCTCGACCCAACGCCGCGCATCGTAGGGATCGAGCACAAACCCTTCATGACCGTCTCGCACGAACCGCCCTGCCCCCATCTCCGTCGTGACGACCGGAAGTCCAGCGCCGCACGCTTCGTACATGACCAAAGGACTTCCCTCCTCCAACGAAGGAAATATGAATAGATCTGCCGATCGATAAAGCGCGCCAACGTCTTTGAGATAGTCGAATACGATCACATCATCCCTCGCAAGAAGGCTGGCGCACTTCTCACTGATGGTCGGCTCCATCTCCCCCGCAAGCACAAGCCTTCCCTTCACCCCGCTCTTTGCCCAATAATCCAGAAGCAAATGGGCCCCTTTCCGCACACAAATGGCGCCGACAAACACCACTGTGACGCCAGCGCTCGGTTCGAGCAAAGGCTGTTTTCCGACAAGCCGTGCCGGCTCCCAGCCGTAACTTGCCTTCAAGAACTTGGAGCGAGGCACGCCGTTCTCCACCAGCGAGGCCTCGACCAGCGGGCTCGGACAAAACACGTGATCCACCGCCTCCAGGACTTGTGCCTCACGATCGACCTTCGCAGCCGTGATCCCATGCGCCGGCGCTACTCCAAGCCGCTCATATGCGTGATCCAGAATCCTTTTTGCTGTCCCGGTGTGGCAATTGAACTGTTCACGAAACACAGTAACCCCGCGCCGCTTCAGTTCCTTGATCGTCTCCAGGCTTGCATCCGGCCAAAGATAAGCTGCCGACCTCTTGGCTTGAAACTCGTCAATGCTCGAGAGAAATACGCGTTCGATTGTACGGCCGACCCAGCGTCGCACGAACCGGTATGGGACGTATCGCGCCCAATCCGGCAGCACCTCGACGAGTTGGACCGGTGGCAACGCCAACTGCGCCCGCGGCGTCACGATCGTCACATCGAAGTTCTCGCCCGCCATCCCCTTTGCGAGGGAACTGCATGTATAGCCAACTCCCATTCCATTGAGTGGCAGCGGCATCAGCACATTTAATGAGACGCTCTTTGCGACTGCGCGCGCGACAGCGCGACCCTGCCTCTGATGAATACATCCGGGTTCTTCCGCAAGAACTCCGGGACGCACATCTCGCCTTGTTTTGGGGCCATTCACGGGCTTCACGATCATGACGGCGGCGCCCGATAAGACGGTTGACTGCTAACCCCGGTCCGCCACTTTCGCTTGATTCCCGCGAGCCATGATCTCCCCAGCAAACTCTTGGCCAGACGATTCATCTTACCGACAGAGGTGCGCAGGAGGTTGATGCAGACCGCCTTGAATCGCGGAGCAAAGATATAGACCGTCGACTCCTGCCTCGAGAGGTTGGCCAGCAGATCCTTGTAAGTTGCGTCGCCGATGCCAAAGTCGACCAGCCGCACCGGCCGGCTCGACGACGCCTGTAGTTCTTCCAATATGCTCAGAATCAGATGGAGGCCGGGGCCGTACTTCGCGTAGGCCGGATCGAAGGAAACATACTCGCTGAGAAAGACTCCGTTGCGCAGCGAGCCGATCCAGAGAGCGACCGGTTGGCTGTCGAGATAAAGAATGTATCCTCGCAGCCAGCCCTTGCTTGCTTCGAAACCGAGCCGCGATCGGATGATCGGCGTTTCAGAGAAACCTACACCCAGCCCCCGCTGATAGGATTTGGCCGCGATGGTCTCCGCGTCTCGCATCAACTGATCCAGTTCAGCGGGTGAACCAAATCGCTCGATCCTGCTGTCCTCAAAATCACAAGCTATAGTTTCGACGCGTTTACGCTGGTTGTATCGCCCCTTCTTCGGAAGACCAGCCAGGAACGAACCCGCTTTCTCCGGAAGTTCGCACAACCGATGGGCTTGTGGGTTGATCAAATGATCGGCGCACCACCGCGAAGGAAGATCGCGGGCATATTTGACAAGGGGGGAATTGACGTTCGGAGAGTGAAATGACGCTGCATCGGCCTCCCCAGCTGCCAGCGAATTCATGATGCTCCCGAGCAGCATCTTTGCGTTATGCTCGGAGATCTCTCCCAACCAGCCGCCGTGCACGATCTGAAGCACTCTCAACTCGGGAACCGGAAGCGCAAAATACCCCAGCTTGACCGGCACCTGGCTCGTCTCCAGTCGACCTACGAGAAGTGCGCTGGGAACTCCTCCGTCGTAGAGAACCACGATATGCGGCCGCTGAACTTGCGGATACACCTCCAGGATAAATAGGAAGAAATCGATATCTGCGTCTCGAGGGGGATTGCACGAGTCCCAGAACTCCCGGAGTGGCTCGATCTCGGAGGGTGTTCTAACAACCTTGATTTGATGGCGCGCAGTGATTTCGTTCATGGCGTTGACCTGACGAACACTCCCTCGGCTCTCATTCCTGCCCCTGCACGATGCTGATGGAGCCAGGCCGATACACGACCTCAGGCGATCAGCGACGAGATATCCCACTTGTCTTGACATCCTGCACGATGGCGCCCGTGAGCATGTTCACGTTGCGCAGATAGATCGATTTGGCGCTGTTGTCGTTGGGTCCGCCGCGGATGGGTCCGCCAAATGCCAGTCCCGACGAGGTCCTCGAAGGATCGAAATAATTGTCACGCACCGTAAACGTGTTCACGATATCGGCGACAGTGACGCCAGTGAACGCGTTGACGGTGCCGGTGAACGTGTTGTTGCCAATTTCGCCCGAGATGATCTTGCCGGGGTTGGAGCCAATATCGGGCTCAACCATAAACCCCTGACTCGCGCCTCCGCTCTGGGCGGTCGTATTGTACTCGATCGTCACCGTAAACGGTCCGTCAATGAACTCCGTATAGTCGCCGTGCGCCCCACGCGCCATACCGGCATTCTGAATGAGATTGTACTGAAGAACGAGGCCTGCTGCCCGGCCACCATTATGCATTTGAACCATGTCGCCGCCGGCATTCTTCAACCAGCAATACTGGACAGTCAGCGTACCTGAGCCACGGCTTTCGATGAGGCCGCCGACGCTGGGCTCGTTGTGGCCGTCAATCGCACAGTACGCGACTGTCACGTTCGATGACGAGACCGCCGCAAGGACGGGTTGATTGCGATTGGCGCCAACAAGGAAATTGCAATTTTGAATCGTTGCATCATTTCCCTCGACCACGACGCCCCAGCCTCCATCGAGGGAGAAATCATAGCCGTCCAGCGTGACGCCGTTTCCGGTTACGGTGACGAGTCGTTTCTTGTGATCGACCGTCACCCCGGCCATCGAGATTGCAGCAGGATCCTTGAACTCGATCGCCGCAGGGTGACCGACGCAATAGTCAACCCCAGCAACCGGCCACGGAGGACGCGCGCGATATCGGCTTAGCAGCGAGGGATACTGAGCGTCGCAACGAGGCGCGCTGGCGGCCCCATCGCCCTTCTCCGTGTATGCCCGTGGCGCACCTGTCTCCTCGCCCGCTCCTGCGACAGCGTAACCCGCATGCAGTGCCACTGCGGCAGCAAATGCGCAGGCAAGCAAACTTCCAA
This sequence comes from Bradyrhizobium sp. 1(2017), assembly GCF_011602485.2. NCBI lineage: Bacteria > Pseudomonadati > Pseudomonadota > Alphaproteobacteria > Hyphomicrobiales > Nitrobacteraceae > Bradyrhizobium > Bradyrhizobium sp. 1(2017). The sequence continues at coordinate 5,933,954 of NZ_CP050022.2, forward strand.
CGGTGGTTGTCAAAGTCGACTGCATGGACACCTACCATCGACGCCCGGTTGCCGGAACATAGACCGGAGGATCATACCAGGCAGTGGAAAGCTCGCTGAGATGTCTCGTCCCCAGAAAATGTTCGTAGAGTGAGGCCCGTATTCCTATATAGGCCCCCCAAAGCATCCACATCGTGTTCCAATAGTGCACGGTTAATCCGACCAGCACGAACGTCATGACCGCAAGCGTAAAGCCCGTTCGCATCCTGTCCATGTAAACATCCATCGTCGGGCCAACGGTCTTTCGTCCAAACCCGACGAAGAATGAGGTCACATTGGCCAGCAGTATGAAGACGACGATCGGAACACCAAATCGGAGCGCGATGACCAGCCAAACGGCGTCCACCGAAGCATTGTCGAAGAATTCCAGGCTTTCGCCAATATCGCCAAAACCAAAGCCGACCCAGGGCGCGAAACCGATATTGTAGAATGCTCGATCCCATGTGGCCTTGCGAAAATAGCCTGTAGAGGGATCGAGAGTGAGGTGCGCGATGATCCAGGAAGTCGGATTGTTTGTGGTCAGGTAGATGAAGGCGAGCACGGCTCCGATGACCGCTGCGAACAACTTCCATCGCCATGGCGAGGATTTCAGGAGCCGGTCATAGCTGTAGACCGACAGGACCACCATGAACATCAGCATCGGGGCCGAAGACATCGCCAGGAAGCATCCGACGAAAGCAATCCCAACCCAGCAAATCTGAGACACCTGGCGGCTTTCCGAGTATAGAAATATCGCTCCGGCGGCAGTGCAGAATGTCCCATAGGAGATCGCGTGCGGAAAGACCGACGCCGCCCTCATCAGGCCGTTCCTGTACTCCGGCTCGCTATTCAGCCCGAGAAAGCTGTTGACGATGAGCTTTCCCGACATATGGTCGACCATCGCGACTGCAACGATGGTCACGACTGCAACCTTCAAGACCTTGATGAAGTCGGCGACCGCCAGGTGCCCGAAGAAGAATGCGCGCGCGACAATATAGCCGCCCAGGAATTCGAGCGCCACTGCGCCAGCCGACGACAATTCGGCGGAGCGGACCTCTGCTGATACTCCAAGCATCCATGCTGACGCCAGCAAGACGAACAGATCGCAGGCTAAGAACCGCCGTCCCTTCTGCAGCAACAAGAGAAAGGCCGGAATCATGAGCAGTGCGATGACGAGCCGTTCGGGATTGAACTTCGCTCCCCCGAGCAAGAAGCTCATGTCGCCGGGCAATACGAGTCCGAGAATGAACAGCCAGGTCGCGAATGGATGGACGCGTTGCGAAGCCGCACCGGCACTCGCGATCAGCCAAGGCTCCTGTCCGACCGGGCCCTTGGCTACCGCAACGTTGGGGAGGCGGTTCCTCAACGAATGTCTCCCCACCTGTTGGGCCGATCCGCTCGCTGTGCCTGCAGCAGGACGCTCTTCGCCATGCCGAATGAAAAGATGATCAGCGCCTGAACATTCTCGGAATCTGCCAGACGATGGGCGGGATGAAAGGCTTGATGACCTCGAGGGACGTTCGCCTTCTGACCTCGCCCGGCCGCATTTTGAAGATCGTCGTGTGGTCTTCGGACATTTCGTCTTCCGGTCGACCATTGGTGTAGTAGTAAAGCGCGATCGACTTGCGATACTTTCCTTTGGGACTCGTCAGGGGATCGGGATGCCCGTGATAGGCAGTATCGGTCGTTGAGAATACAACGATCCGGTTCGCGATCGGAAAATAGGCCTTTTGTTTTGCCTTGACGTCCTTATCCCACAATTCGAGGGCTCCGCCCCACTCCTGCTTCCAATCATGGTTCAGATAGACCAACAGATTGAGCCGGCGGTCCAGCCTCAGCTTCTTGTGCTTGTTGAAGTCCGCGTGAATGGCGAGCCGGCCTCCGCGCGGAATCATGTGCAGCCCGCCACCAACGAGGTAAGGATCGGAAATAAGGCCCTCGATGCCCGTGAGGCGCTCGAGAAAATCAAGAAAGAGCCGCGAATTTAGCGAACTGACGAATTGCTGAATGTAAGGAGGAAAATCCTCAAATCGGTCGAGGCCGAGCTTCTGCTCCTCGTACGCGCCGGCATCGAGGAAGGTCCGATTCCACGAACTCTCGAACTCCCCGGGAAATTCCGCGGCGACCTTTCTGATGACCTCGTCATCAAAGAAGGTATCAATTCCGATGTGAGGAAACGGCTGGTTGTCCCGGTATTGCTCGGCCCATGCATCGGCCTGGCGGCGCATTTTGTCCAGCGGAAGAAAGGACTTGGTGTCGAGACATTGGGATTCCGCAGACCGCGGGAGCACAGCTGTGGCAACCATTTCTACCTCTTTCCCCGTTCAGCGGGACAAATGACAGCCTTGCATGCCGTCCCTCGCGTGGCCGGCCGCATTATTAAATTACAATACATTATTCTATTATATACGGCAAGCCAATTAAATAATTTCTAATCACGAACGTTAATATTGCCACCTGAGGAGACACCGGGCCCGCAGCAAGAAAGCCGGATTGAATCACGCCGGCGTCAGGCAACCATTCTCGGACAAGGAAGCCGCCAACATCCGGTCCATCCCCAGCTCCCGAGACTTTGCGCTGGGATCCGACGTTCGCTGCGTCGAATACGTCGACCGTCGGAAGATCGCCTTATGGCGCATGCGCAGGCGACGCATCGGCAACACGAGCGGATTGCGGCTGATGGTCCCGCACGTGGTCTGGACAGGAAGGCGATCTCGCCATTTCCGCACCATGTAGCGATAGGATCGGACGTAGTCGCGCCCCAACGACAGCTGTGCCTTGGCGTTGTGAATCAACGGCAGGTCCAGACCGTAGCAGGACCTGCCCAGCCTCTCGGCTTCGAGCACGATATCTGCCCCGTAGAGGTGAAACTCCGGTAGCAAGGGATCGAAGGACACCCCCGAATCCCGGCGAACAATGATCGCCAATTCATCCACGCTGACCACTGGTACGGGTGCCTTCAACTGCCCCCCATGAATACCTCCAGTTTGAGGAAACAGCGGAGCAAGAGAAGCATCCCACGTGCGACCAACCACGTCTCCCGCCGCAGTGACGCTGCTCATTCCAGCCACGGCCCACTGGCTGTCTTGCTGCGTGAGCCGTCGGATTTCCCACTCCAGCCGCTCGAACCAGTATTCGGGGAAGAAAACGTCGCAATGGGCAAAAATGAGGATATCCTCTTTCGCACTTGCGATCGCCCGGGCATAGGCGCTGGAAGCGCTAGGCTGATTCCATAGGACCGTGAGCTTTACGTCTCCTCTGGCAATCGCCGGCGAGCGCCGAAGGTCGCGTTCGAGGATTTCGACGTCCGTTGATCGAGCACAGGTATATACGTGAAAATTAGCGCCCGGGAACATTAAGACACCACCATATAATAATCATTAAATAGCCAATACATTAACTTGCGACGGCTCTTAATCAAGCCCTCGACGAATAAAAGAGCGTCGCCTGTTCGGCGCTCGATCTTGGTCGTTTCGCTAATCAGCGCCGCATCGCGGTCTGATGATCCGGGCGGCAGCGAACTTGCAAATGTAACCGACGCCGCCCCCTAAACAGTAACGAGGTGGAGAATGCCGACGGATTGGGCATGGCGCTGCCGTTACTCCATTTTTCATGTCGCGCGAGCTAGTTGAATTCTTGACTCGGAGCTGCGCCACTTTTCCGTCTCATCGCATCCTGGATCAGCGACGCTATCGCTCGCGCCCCCTGTCTGGGGGTATGGCGCGTCTCAAATTTGCGTTTCGCCGCGCGTCCCATTTGCTCCCGCAGCGAAGGGGACGAGAGGAACTCGATCACCTTCCTACTCATTTCCCCAACATCGAATTCGGCCACGCTGAAGCCGGCGTCCGGTTCGACAAATCTCCGCGCCGCATCGCTTGCGTCGAAGCAAATCGTGGGCGTGTTGCGCCGAGCCGCTTCCAGAACCACGAGGCCGAACGCCTCCTCGCGCGACGTGAGAAGAAAAACATCGGATGCAGCAAAATATGTATCGACGTCGGCCTTTCGCCCAACGAAGCGCACTTGCGCGGCCGGCGCCTCGCTTCTGAGCCTGCGCCGCATGGTTCTGACTTTGTCCGGCGCGCCGCCCACCCAAACGAATTGGACATTTCGCCCACCGACGCCGCCAGCAACCTGTCGAGCGACCTCGATGAACAGGTCCGTGCCCTTTCGTGCCTCGATCGAGCCGCAACCGCACACGATGCTTACGTCAGGCGAGATGTCCAATTCGTGCGCGAGCCTCAGTCGCGCTTCCTCCGCGTCGGTCGAAGCGTCTTCGAGCTCAGGAATGAACGGATCGACGACCTCGATCCGGTGCGGCGCGATGTCGAAATCCCCGATCAGGCAATCCCTCACAGCGTCAGACACCGCAATATAACGCGGACGGCGCCGTTCAAGCGCTGCGAGATTCGTCAATCCCACGCTTCGGATCGCTCCCGCAAGCTCATGGACGTGACAGAGCACTTCGCAATCGCCAATCGGCAATCGCTCGAGCAACCGCCCAGACGCTACCGAATTGACATAGACGAGATCGAATCGCTCGTTGGAAAGATTCTCTTGCAGGCGGGCCAGGTGGCTGGATTGCAAGGCATGATGCAAATCGAAGCGTCTCATCGCACGATAGAGCACATCGCCCGGTTCGACGGAATCGACCTTGCCGAGCATGGCGAATTCGCTGCTGAGTTCACCCGGGCTGGCGATCACTGTGCGGAAGGAAACGGAATCGTTGCGACGAAGCCAGCGTTGTACGTTGAGGAGCATGATTGGCGCCCCCGTCCGCGACGCCTCATGGCTGAGGAAGAGCACCTTATTCGTCATAGCCTAGCTCTGGCGATCGCTATCCGCGCCTAGAACGGGGACGGCGGCTGAAGCCTGCAAAACCTTTCGCTGTCGCGCCTTCGATTGCCCCATCAAGGACAGGAGCCTTTGGCGCCCCTCCGGCCCAGGCATCCGCAGAAGCCGCCAGACCGGCGGAAGGTAACGCATCCCTGGGTCGAGGCTCATGGCCCAGCGTAGAAGCGCAAAGCCACTCTCGATACGCCCCTGCCGGATATAACTGATCCCGCTGTCGAAGGCCTGGTCGGCGAGCGAGTGCGCCACCTGCCGCTGCAACAACGGCATGTCCTGGCGTCGATCGTGGCAGGTCTCGAAGAAGCTGTCGAACGCTGCTTTCCTCTGTCGGTACTCCGTGATCATCTCCGCAAGATAGGGGTTCGACATAGCCGAATCATGCTTTCGATAGATCCCCTGCACCGCCTCGATCCTGGCGACTTCCGCATGCGCACCAAACCGGAGCCACATCTCCAGGTCGCCGCTGTGAGGAAGCGAGGGTCGATAGCCACCTACGGCCTTCTGGACACTTGTTCGCGTGATCGCTGTCGCCGTGGCCACGAAGTCGGAACCGGTCCGGCACATGTCCGCCACCACGTCCTGCTTGGTCCATCGCAAGTCCTGCACCGGCTCGACGAAAGGCCGAGGCGTGTCCCGACGCCACACCAGGCATTCGCCATAGGTCAATCCCACTTCCGGTCGCGAATCCATGATTCCGGCCGCACGTTCGAACGCGCCCGGCACGAGCAGATCATCGGCGGACAGCAGCAGGAAGTAGTCGCTTTCCGCCCATTCGATTCCCTCGTTGTATGTTGCGATATGTCCTTTGTTGCTTGCGTGGGCCACAACGCTTACGCGTGTGTCACTTTCAGCGAGGCCACGCGCGATTTTCACAGACGAATCTGAGGATGCGTCATCGATGATGAGGATTCGAACGTCGGCAATGGATTGATCAAGCACGCTTCGCACGCAATCCGTCAGGTACCGCCCGTAATTGTAGCAGGGGACAAGGACGTCAAACTTGGCCATTGCTCCGATTTCTCCTGTCGTGGCAACCTCGCGAGATGAGAGGGGGCTGCGCCGAACTGTTACACTCTTAGCGATTTTCGCCCGAACCAGCTCTGTCTTGAGAGCTTCAGCCGCTCTTTCCCGGTCATCGGCGCGCATCTGTGCGCTCAAGGGGACGCTGACTCGCGTGCACTCCTCGAGTGTCTGCCGCGGGCCTGCCTGGCAAGAGCTATCCCTTGGCCAGTTCCGCTTTAAGACCCTCTGCGACGCGAAGCTGCTCTGCCTCGCTCATCTGCGCGTAAATCGGCAGCAGGATTGAACGATCCTGCGCGAGTTCTGAGTGGCGAAGGTCGTGGCGCTGCGCCGCCTTCGCGTAAGGCGGTTCGCGATGCGAGCACATGATGCCGCGGCGCGTCGCGATCCCCTGGTCGAGCAAACTTTGCATGACCGAGCGCTGATCGAGGCGATTGGGGAGGCGCACGCAATAGCTTTGCCAGTTAGACTTGGCCCATTTGGGCTCAGCTGGCAGCCTCAAACCTTCGAAGTTGCCAAGCAGCTCGGCGTATCTGGCCGCAACGGCACGGCGGCGTGCCACCAGTTCCGGAAGCCGTTCCAGCTGTTTGCGCCCGATCGCGGCCTGCATGTCGGTCATCCGGAAATTGTAACCGGAAACAAGGTATTCTTCGAAGATCACCTGCGAAGAGCCATGCCGCACCGTATCGGGAACGCTCATCCCGTGCTGGCGCAGGAGCCTGAACTTGCGGTCGAGCTCGGCATCCGCAGTGGTAAGCATCCCACCCTCGCCTGTCGTTATCACCTTGCGCGGATGAAAGGAAAAGCAGGCGATCCGCCCGTGCGGCTTGCCAATCCGCTCCCAATTCTCCTTGATCTGGATCTCGCTGCCGGCAGCACAGGCTGCGTCCTCGATCAGGGTGATGCCATGGCGATCCGCCAAAGCCGTCAGGGCTCCCAAATCGCACGGCATGCCCATCTGGTGAACGGCGATAATCGCGCGCGTGCGCGGCGTAATCGCATCCACCAACCGGCGGGGGTCTATGTTGTAGGTCTCCGGATCGACATCGACAAAGACAGGAACAGCGCCCTGATTTCGGATTGAATTGGCCGTTGCGATGAAAGAATGGCTTGCTGTGATGACCTCGTCGCCGGGTCCAACGTCCAGCGCCGCCAGCGCGAGTTGCAGGGCTGTCGTGCAGTTGGACACGGCACACGCAAAAGGCGCGCCGACGAAAGCGGCAAATTCACGCTCGAAGGCCGCCACTTGCGGACCTTGCGACACCCATCCGGAGAGGACGGCTGCTCGCGCCGCATCGGCCTCTTCCTCGGCAAGGAGTGGCATTGCAATCGGAATCATGATGCCGCTGCCTGTCCCTGATCGACAGCACTGAGCTCGCGTTCAGCCAGCCACCATTTCACGAGATCTGAAAGCCCCTGCTCAAGCGAGATGGTGGTGCGGAAACCCAGCAGACGCTCTGCTTTTCCAACCGAAGCCAATCGGCGCGGCACCGGATTGACCGAGCGTTCCGGTGCGAACTCGGGCATCATTCTGGGCTGGCCCATGACGGAAGCGAGGGCTTTGGCAAGGTCTACCAAGCTCGTTTCGGTCCCGCTGCCTACGTTGAACACTTCGTCGGTCACCTTGGCCCGGGCTGCCAGTATGTTTGCACGGGCCACGTCGCGCACATGCACGAAATCCATGGTTTGCTGGCCATCGCCAAAGATGACCGGTGGCAGACCGGCCTCGAGCCGTTCCATCCAGCGGATCAGCACCTCGGTGTAGCGCCCGTGAATGTCCATGCGGCTGCCATAGACGTTGAAGTAACGGAACGCCACGTAGTCGAGGCCGTACATGTCGTTGAAAGTACGAAAAAGGCCTTCGTTGAACGCCTTTGCGGCGCCATAGAGAGTTCGGTTGTCGTAGGGATTTTGCCGCTCGGTTGTGGGGAATTCCTCCGCCATACCGTACACGGATGCGGAGGACGCCGCGACCACCTTCTCGACGTCGTGCTTGACGCAGAGCTCGAGCAGATCGAACGTGGCATCCACCATGACTTCCTTGGCCAGGCGGGGCTCAGCGGCGCAGTGCGTGATCCGCAGCGCTGCTTGGTGAAATACGATATCGGCCGCCTTAACCAGCGCTCCCATCAGCTTGTTGTCGCGTATGTCGCCGTGGACGAGCCGTACCGGCCCGCGCCCCAGCGCGCGCCTGAGATTCGCTGGCCGGCCTCGCACCATATTATCGAGGGCCACGATTTCGATGCAGCCTTCGTCGCACAGAAGGTCGACGATATGGGAGCCGATAAACCCCGCTCCCCCCGTAACCAAAATGCGTTTGCCCTTGAGATCGATCAAGACGCCCTCCTGTTGCTGGGCTCTGCCGGAATTTGATCCCGCTCGCCGTCAACATCCCGAGCGAATTCCAGCGGCGCCACTCTCTTCAGAGTGGAGACGACTTCGGCAACCTGCTCCGGCAATAGCTCCGGATAGATGGGAAGCGAGAGAAACTCGTTCGCCAGCATCTCCGTGACGGGGAGATCGCCAGGCTGATAACCAAGTTCCGCATATGCCTTTTGCAGATGAACCGGAACCGGGTAATGAATCCCGACGTCGATGCCGGCATCACGTAGCGATTTGATCGCATCGTCGCGCCGTGACAACCTGACGGCATATACGTGATAGACGTGGCGGCTGTACCAGGGCGGCTGGGGACAAGCCAACTGATTATCTGACAAGAGCTTATCGTATCGCTCGGCGAGAGAACGGCGCGCGTCCGTCCAGGACTCGATGTGATTCATCTTGACGTTCAGCACCGCGCCCTGGATGCCGTCCATGCGGTAGTTGTAGCCGGCAACGACGTGCTTGTACTTGGCCTCCTGGCCCCAGTCCCGCAGCAACGACATACGACGTAGAAGGTCAGGCTGATCGGTAACGACTGCCCCACCCTCGCCGAATGCGCCGAGATTCTTGCCGGGATAGAAGCTGAAGCACCCCACATCGCCGATCGAGCCGGCGCGGCGGCCCTTGTACTCCGCACCATGCGCCTGTGCCGCATCCTCGATGACGACCAGGCCATGACGGCGGGCAATGGACATGATCGGATCCATGTCGGCCATCAATCCATGCAGGTGAACCGGCATGATCGCCTTGGTCCGTGGCGTTATCGCCGCCTCGATCAAGGCAGGATTCATCGTCCACGTATCGGGATCGACATCGACGAACACCGGTTTGGCGCCGCTGTAAAGAATGGCCGCCGTTGTCGCAACGAACGTCATCGAAACCGTGATGACTTCATCGCCCGCGCCGATCCCGGCCGCGAGCAACGCCAGGTGAAGTGCCGACGTACCGCTGTTCACTGCACGGCAGTGAGAGGTCCGGCAATATTCGGCGAAGCGTTCCTCGAACGCCGCCACCTCGGGACCGAGCACGAAGTTTGCGCTTCCGATGACTCGCGCCACCGCTGCATCGATCTCAGGCTTGATCCGCGTGTATTGGGCTTTCAAATCCAGGAAAGGTATCAAGGTCAAAACTCTCTCAGCGTGCGCTTTTGCAATTTAAATTAGTTTAAATGCCATTATCGAATTAAATCAATACTAAATATTCGCCTATCACCTTTTAATGGTTTACGGAGAATGACCAACGACGCGCTCGCGCCGCAAAACCGGTGCTTCTTCGGCGACTAGAGGCCGTGCAGGCACTCCTGCCACGATCGCGCCGGGCGGGACGTCCTTGGTCACCACAGCGCCGGCGCCGACGGACGCGCCGGCACCTATCGTCACACCGCACAGGACGGTTGCATTCGAGCCGATAGAAGCTCCTCTGCAAACACGGGTGCGCTGCAACGTCCAATCGGAGGCCCCTTGAGGCCGGCCATCCGCCGTGGTCGCCCGCGGGTGCTTGTCGTTCGTGAACATTACGCCATGGCCGACGAACACCTCGTCCTCGATCGTGACGCCTTCGCAGACGAAGCTATGGGAGGAAATCTTGCAGCGCGCGCCGATCGTGGCGCCCGCCTGGATTTCGACAAAAGTGCCGATTCTCGTTTCGTCGCCGACCGTGCAACCGTAAAGATTGACCAGTTCCGGATGAAAGATCCTGACATCGCGGCCGAGCTGCACATCACTTGTAATCGGCATCTTCGTCTCCAAAAGAATTGCAGGGCCTCATAGGGCCGAACGTGACAGTCGCAGCCTTGGCGCAATACGGGCAAGATCCGCCACCACCTGGTGAAGCTGATGCAGCAAGGGATGGCCGGTCAGTAGCAGCCCCAGCCACCAGCACAACGCCCCGGCACAGGTTGCCAGAACGAGCCCGGCCAGGGGGTTCAGCACTCCAGCTTCCATCAACGTCGCACAGCCGGCAACGCCGAATGCAGTTGCCGCAGTGACGATTACGCTCCTCTTCAGCGCCCGCATGAGATCCTTTAGCCCAAAGCGCAGGTGCCGTCCGATGAAGTAAATCGCGACTGCGGCCTGAAATGGCAAAGTCAAAAGTGCCGCTCCCGCGACCGCCTGCACACCGAAGAAGGATGCGCCCAGAACAACGAGAAGCGACGGCGGTAGCGAGATGCAAGAGGAGATCAAGGCGTCCCGGACGCTTCCAACGGCGACGAGTACCGGATAACTCAAGCACGCTGCAAAAAGCGCCATGTTCGCGATGCACAGCAAGCGCACGAGCGGCACGATCTCCAGCCAGGTCGGACCGAGCCAGATCGCAATGATCGGCCGAGCCATAAAGGCCACAAATATCAGGAAAGGCCATTGGGCGACCGAAAGCAGTTCGATCGCCTCGAGGTAAACGGCCTTCAAATCCTCCTTGGCTTGGCGCTTTGCGACAATGGCCGGCATGATGACGGGGTTCAGGACCTGCGTGACGAGCCTGTCAAAAACCTGCGTCAAATTGGTCGCGCGGCTGTACAAACCGACGGACGCAAAGTCGAGGATTCTGGCCAAGAATAGCTGGGGTGCCAGATTGTAGAAGATATTGATGACGCTGACGCCACTCGAATACAGGCCAAAGCTGACGATGTCGCGGTAGGCGAGAAGCGAAGGACGCAGCGCGCCAGGATCCCGATAGCCTACCATTAGCGCCAGAGTCAGGGCCACGTTTCCAGCCAGACCACCCCAGACCGGAGCCATATAGCTCAATCCTGCTACCGCAAGTCCAATCGAGACCAGCGCGACCACCAGGCCAGACACAAAGTTGCATATGGCCAGCGTTCCGAACTTCATGTCCCTTCGCAGCAAGGCAGAATACGTTCCGGAGATCGGCAGTAGCAGGAAATTCAGAGCCGAGACCTCGATGGCTTCCTTGAGGCTATCCTGCGCGAACAACAGCGACAGCCTGTCAGCGAAGACGAACAAAAGAACGGAAACTGCGCCCGAAATGATGAACGTGATGGTGAAGGCCGAGCGGACATCTTCGGCCGACAAGTCACGCTTCTGAATCAGATAACTTCCGCCTCCGAACTCCTGGAACGAAGCCGCAATGACCAATGCGATGGCGTTGACGACCGCATAGACTCCGAATTCCGCCGGCGACAATAAGCGAGAAAGGACTGCGGTAGCCGTGAAGAACAGGACAAGATTACCATAGCGGTCGGCCGCAGAAAGCAGGATGGAACGCTGGACCGAATTCATCGCGAAACCGTCGCTTCTCGGCTATTGGCAATGCTCGCCGGCATCAGGATCTAGGCCGTCGCGCGGACGCGCTCCCGAATCAGCTGCGGCTGCTTGAGGACGACTGGCTTGCCGTGCTCCGATATCGAGCGCGACGCCGCCTCCAGCACCTCAATTACCCGCAATGCGGATGTCCCGTCGGAAATTGGTCGGCTACCGGTGCGCACGCAGTCCAAGAAGTGCCCGACTTCCGTCTGCAGCGCCTCCTGAGGCGAGATGTGCGGAGCCCACATATCGCCGGCACGATATCCAATTCGAAACTGGTGTGCGTCCTCGATGCTCGCATCGAGCGTAATTCCCTTGTCGTAGACCTTGATCTTTTCGGTCGGCTCGAGGTCGTCGTAGACGATCATCTTCTTGCTGCCACCGATGAAGGTCTGGCGCACCTTGACGGGCGAGAGCCAGTTGACGCTGACGTGTGCCACACATGCGTTGGCAAAGAACAACGTGATATGCGCCATGTTCTCGGGCGAGCCCGCAACATGGCACGACCCCGTGGCCGAAACCGCCACCGGCTCCTCATCCAGGATATGGTGGATGATGGAGATGTCGTGCACCGCCAAATCCCAGATCACGTTTACGTCTTTCTGAAACAGACCCAAGCTAGAGCGCGTGCTGTCATAATAATAGATATCCCCGAGCTCTCTCTTCAGCAGCAGCTCGCGAATCTTCTGGACCGCTGGAGTGTAGAGAAAGGTGTGATCGACCATCAGCGTCAATCCGCGCCGGTCGGCCTCGTCGATCAAATGCATGGCCTGCTCTGCGCTCGATGCGATGGGCTTCTCGACCAGCACGTGCTTGCCGGCCCTCAAAGCCGCCATCGCCAGCTCGTAATGCGTACGCACCGGCGTCGCGATTGCGATTGCATCGATGGAGCTGTCCTTCAACAGATCGTCATAACGTGTCGTCGTCTCTACCGCAGGGTAAAGCTGTCTAATCGCACCGAGCCTGCCTGGATCCAGGTCGCTTACGCCGACGACACGCGCGGCCGGATTGACCGAGAAATTACGGACGAGATTGGGGCCCCAATAGCCATATCCCACGACCCCGATTCCCAGCTGACTATCTCGCATGCTAACCTCGAACCATTTGGGAGTTACTGTGTGCCTTACGTCCGCGCCGGCATATCCTGCCAGATGCCTCGCGTATCGATGACGTCCAGATGCCGGCGCTCTGACAGCGGCACCATTCTGAATTCATCATGATCGACAAGGAGAACCGCAATCTCGCAACTGCGCAGGGCTTCCTCGATGTTCATGAACGCGACGCGATAGTCGGCCAATTGAGGCGGCAGGCGACGCAAGTTCGGCTCGACGACCTTGATCCGCTCGCCGTACTTCGCCGCGAGATGCGTTGCGATCTCCATCGCCGGGCTTTCACGCAAGTCGTCGACATTGGCCTTGAACGTCAGTCCGCAGCAGGCGACGTTGGCATAGGGATGATCGTCGATCAGTGCCTCTGCGCGCTCGATGATCTTGTGCGTCTTGGCGTTGTTCACTTCCCGACTTGTTCGCATCACACGCGCAAGGTCCGGGGCAGAGTCGATGATGAACCAGGGGTCGACCGCGATGCAGTGCCCGCCCACTCCCGGTCCGGGGCGCAGTACATTTACGCGCGGGTGTCGGTTGGCGATATCGATCACCTCCCAGACGTTGATGTCGAACCTGTCGCAGATCAACGAGAGTTCGTTCGCAAATGCGATGTTGGTATCGCGATAGGCGTTTTCCGTTAGCTTGACCAGCTCCGCCGCGCGCGCCGTAGTGCCGACGCAAGCGCCGCGAACGAACATCTTGTAGAATCGCTGAGCGAGTCGGGTGCAGGTCGGCGTGATACCACCGATGCACCTGTCATTGTTGATGAGTTCGGTCAATATCCGTCCCGGCAACACGCGCTCGGGACAGTAGGCGACGTAAATCGCTCCGGCTTCCTTGCCGTTCCCACCGATGTGCAGATCCGGCCTGCGTTCGACGATCCGCTTTGCGATCGCTTCCGTCGTTCCAATCGGCGATGTCGATTCGAGAATGACGAGATTGCCAGGCGCGATGAGATCGACGATGCTGTCGACTGCGGCGTTCACACTCGACAGGTCGGGACGGCTCTCGCGATCGATCGGCGTCGGTACTGCGATGATGAAAACGTCGGCCGGCTGCGCCGTCTTGGATGTGGTCAACGCACCGCTCGACACCACCTTGGAGACGAGACCGTCGAGATCGGGCTCCGCGATGTGGATCTTGCCGGATGCAACCGTCTCGACGATCCGCTCATTGGTGTCGATGCCGACTACCTGCAACCCCCGGCTCGCAATCAGAGCGGCGGTCGGCAGTCCAATATAGCCGAGCCCAACGACATTGATCTTTTTGAATTCATGCATCGAGGAGAACCTTCACGATCCGCTCGCTCGCGTGACCATCACCGAAGGGATTGTGCGAACGCGCCATGGCGGCATAAGTCTCGTCATCGTCGAGCAGGCGAAACGTTTCCCCAACGATCCTGTCGTAGTTCGCACCGACCAGCCGTGCCGTTCCCGCTTCCACCCCTTCGGGGCGCTCGGTGGTATCGCGCATCACCAGGACCGGTTTACCGAAGGTCGGCGCCTCCTCCTGGACGCCGCCTGAGTCCGTCAGGACCAAATGCGAGAGCGACAGCAGGCTCACGAAATCGGTGTACTCCTGAGGAGAAATAAGAACGACCCGCGGGTGATCCGACAGCCGGGCCGCAAACAGGTCGCGGACGTTCGGATTCGGATGCACGGGAAGCACCACTGCGACGTCCTCCCTGCGCAGGATCGTCTCCAATGCGTTCACGATGTTGACGACGCCGCCCCCGAAGTTCTCCCGCCGGTGGCAGGTCACCAGGATGATGCGTCGATTACCGTGGCGCTGCTTGATGCCGTCCCAACGACTCGACAGACCGGGATCGGATTCGACCATGGCTTTCGCGAGAATGAGAGCATCGACCACCGTGTTGCCGGTGACGTGTATGCGGTCAGTCGAGATATTTTCAGTGCGCAGTGCGCGTGCAGCGCGCTCGGTCGGAGCAAAATGTTGATCTGCGATCGAGCCGACGATCTTGCGGTTCACCTCTTCGGGCCAGGGCGCGAAGATGTCGCCGCTGCGAAGTCCTGCCTCGATGTGCGAAACCGGTATGCGATGATAATAGGACGCCAGTGCGCCCGCCATGGCGGTCGCCGTATCACCTTGGACGATGACCCTGGTGGGCTTCACTTTCTCGAGCAGTTCGCCGATCTGTCCGAGCAGCCGAGCGGTCAGATTGTCCAGCGTCTGATTGGCTGTCATGACATTCAGATCGAAATCAGGGACGACTTTGGCCAGCTTCAGGACCTGGTCGAGCAGCTGTCGATGCTGCGCCGTCGCACAGATCGTCAGGGAAATGTCCTTGCGATTCTCGGCCTTGAGCCGGTTGATAACCGGAAAGAGCTTGATTGCCTCTGGCCGTGTCCCCAGAAGGATGAAAAAATGCTTGTGCACGCCTTACCCTCCGATCCGGCTCGGCCCCGGCGGCACCGCGCCCGGCGCGTCAAGCACATGCTGAAACAGCTGCCTGATGAGCGCTTGTACCAGGACGCCCGCAAACAGCGTGTTGGTCCTCGCATATCGCCACCACATCCGTCCTGGCTCCTGATAAATGCGGTACAACCATTCGAGGCCGAGCTTCTGAATCCGTGCCGGCGCGCGCTGAACGGTGCCTGCTAGAACGTCGAACGCTCCACCCACCCCCATGATGAAGGGCACGCCGAGATCGTCGCGGTGGGCGGCGAGAAAGCGCTCCTTCCGAGGCGTCGGCATGCCGATGAAAAGGCAGTCGGCCCCGCTGGATTGGATATCGCGGACGACGTCGCCCTCCTCCTCCCGCTTGAAGTAGCCGTCGTGCCAGCCGGCGAAGGAGAGTGAAGGATGCCTCTCGCATGCCGCCTGCAGGGCCTGGTGCAAAACGGCGGGGGTGGCGCCCAAAAAATATGGCTTGAAGCCTTCCTGCGCACATATCGCGAGCAACTCGGCGAGAAGATCGACGCCAGCGACCCGCGATGCCGCGGGAAGTCCCAGCGCTCGAGCGCCCCAAAGAATCCCCATGCCGTCGATACCGACGATATCGCTGTTGGCAACGTCGGTTGCGAGCACGGGGTCGGATCGCATGTTGACGAATTTTGCGACGTTGAGCGCGACGTGCTGCAGCCGCTCCCTGCTGCGCATCGCGCCCCGCGCCAGATCAACTGTCTCGGCCATCGTCAGCAGGTCAACGGGGCATCCCAGAAATGAGGCGCGCATCGGAACCCAGCTCCCAGAAAAATTGATCAATTTAAAAAGTTGGCATTTAACATTATTATTGAGATAATACGCACCGGGCATTTAATTGCAAGGTTTAAATCGATCAAATGACATCGCGCACCGCAAAAAAGCGAGACCGGCGAAAGACGGCCGCAATTCGAATTAAATGAAGGGTTTAACCAATGATCTCCGTCATTATCCCCCACCTCAACCAGCCTCACGCGCTTGAGGCCTGCCTGCGCAGCCTGGACACGCAGACCCTGGGGCGGGACGCGTTCGAGATCATCGTGGTGGACAACGGCTCGGCGACGCCCCCGGTGGACGTCGTAGCCGATCATCCTGGTGTACGACTGCAGTACGAACCGCGTTCGGGCCCTGGCCCGGCGCGAAATGCAGGCGTTGCTGCCGCCATGGGCGATATTCTCGCGTTCATCGACGCTGATTGTAGAGCTCATCCGGATTGGCTGAGCAGTGTGCTGAAATGGTTTTCCTTATCACCAGCTGGCACGGTTCTCGGGGGCGACGTCCGTATCTGGCGGCCGGAAAATGCGGAGCTCGACGCCATCGCCGCTTATGAGAGCGTCTTCGCTTATCGCTTCAAGCTCTATATCGAGCGGCATGGCTATTCCGGCACCGGCAACATGGCGGTGCTTCGGCGTGACTTCGATCGCGTCGGCCCTTTTGCAGGCATCAATGTCGCCGAAGATATGGAATGGGGGCAGCGTGCGCTCCGCGCGGGACTTCGATTTCGCTACATCCCTGAAATGATCGTCTTCCATCCGGCCCGGAGCTCGCTCCAAGAGCTTTACGCAAAATGGGACCGGCATATCGCGCACTATCGAAACATGGCGGAAGGGAAGCCGATTTGGCAATTGCGCTGGATCATGCAAGCGTTGCTCGTCTTCGCATCCCTCGCGCCAAACGCCGTGACCGTACTCACCAGCGATCGCCTGCATGGTAGCAGCATCCGCCTGAAAGCCATCGCCGTACTGTGTGCGGTCCGAGCACATCGCGCCATGACGATGCTCTCGCACTTGCGAGGCCGGCGAGCGGTCGCCTGGAATCGCTAGCGAAGGAGCGACGCTGTCAGGCGTCGCCGAAGGCACAATTGTGCGTCAGCTCCGGCAAGTCAGTGCGTCGACCGAATGACCACAGGATCCAACCTAGCTCGTAGCTGCGGCACTCGAGCCTGACTTCAACGTCAGCACTGTCGATCAGCCGTGCCTCGCTGCCGGTCCAGGCGTTCCTGACTGCGCGCAATATCCGGGGCGCCTTTGTCGTCAATTCACCCCGGCGAACCTGCGAGCGGATGGTCAAGCTCAGCTCAGGCACGAGCATGGTCCGGCCAAGCTGGTTATGGCCAAGTGCCCAGTTGAAGCCCTTGACCAGAGCCTCCCGCGCCCCGCGCTGCCCAAAACGCTCGGCCCATTCCAGCAATGCCGGGGCCATACCATACTGATGGACCGAATAGACTTCGTAGAAATCGAGGACGCGGCCGGTCTGCGCGTCGAAAAACCAGGGCCATTCACCTTGCGGGCCTTGAAGCGCAATCAGATTGCGCACGCAGTTGTCGGCCATGACGAGCGCGGACGCATCGCCGGCGAATTCGCCATACTGATAGCAGGCGATCGAGAGATATGTCTGCGTGGCAAAGGACGAGAAGCGCCGCCGAACGCCAAACGGCGCATCGAAGAACAATCCCGATTCGCTATGGAAGCGTTCCTTCAAGAAACGATAAAGCGGCCCGGCGTAGCACCACCATTCGTTCTCGCCGGCCCTTGCCTGGGCGACGACCCCCGTGAGCAACATGCCAAGATCCTGGGCACGGAAGCTCTTCCACCGGGATTCATCGGCAAGAAGCGTTCTCAGCTCGCGTTTGACCGGGTCCGGTATCTCGAGGCCGAGCTGGGCACCGCTCCATAGCGCCATGCCGAACGCGTATTTGCGCACCGGAAGCTTTGTCAGTTGCAGAACGTTGCGATGGAATACTTCGGGCAAGTCAATGCCATCCGGCACTTCGCAGATGCGCGACATCCCGAGCAGAACATTGAGGGTATAAAATACGTCGCTGTTTGGTACCGACTCGTTGGGCGAAGAACGTCCGTCGAGATGGTAAATATGCGACCATCGGCGGTGCTCAGGTAGCCAACAACGTTCAAGCCCGTTGAGCGCATAGTTCACCAGCGGTGAATTTTCCGACAGTTTACTCGCCGCCGTTGGCACCACCAGCTTTACCCCACAGTTCGGACTAATGATCATGATCAATCGCCATCCTGAGCCAAGTTAGTATTCACGGATGCTTTCATCCAATCCGCGCAGCAATGGATAGAGGAAATAGGAAATCACAGTGCGCTTGCCGACCTTCAGTTCGGCGGTCACTGCCATACCCGGAATCAGTTGAATGCGCTCGGCCGGCGGCCGAAGGTGCGTGTCCGACAGATCGACCAGTACGCGGTAATAGGGAGCTGGCGCGCGGCGCGCACCTTCGGTCTTCGCATCCGGCGAGAACGTATCCTGACTGATGACGCGGACTTCCCCCGTTGCAGTTCCATACTTCTGGAACGGAAAAGCTTCGAACTTGATACGGACAGCCTGCCCAAGCGCGACCTGCCCGATGTCCCGGCCCTCGACGTTGACTTCCGCCTGAAGCGGCACGTCACGGGGAACCAGGACAAATAGGGTTTCTGCTTCGCGAACCACTGAGCCGACCGTCCGGCTCGCGATGTCCAGCACCACGGCATCTGCCGGCGCCTGAAGAACGATCAACTGCCGGCGAAGTTCGGCCTTCTTCAATTCCTCGGCCACGCTATTGCGCTTCGGCAACGTCTCCACCAGCTCCTGATACGCGGTGCGACGAAACTCCTCGGCAAAGACCTTCTGGTCAGCACGGGCCTTCTCCAGCCGGTGGGTCGTATCGGCGATACTACCGCGAACACGCGCCAGGTTGCTTTCAACGTCGAGCCGTGCATCACGAGAAAGCAGAAAATTCAGCCTCGAACCGACCTCCTTGTCCATCAACGAGGTGCGCATGGCTTCAATTGAACGCATCGTATCGAGCCGCTGAAGGAGCACCCCCTCTTCGTCCTGCGCTGTCTTGAGATTGGCCCGAGCCGAAGCGATCTGGGCGTCGAAGTTCTGGATTTGCGCCTCATAGGCGGCTTTCCTCTGCAGGAACAACTTTCCCTGCAGGATCTGGTCCGCATTGGTGAGGTCCTTGACGGCATACTCGGCCCCGTTCAGTTCGGCACCCAGGCGATCGATCGACGCATCGAACCCAGCCACTCTGCCGCGCAGTTGATCGAGGTCCGCCTGTGAGAAGGTCGGATCGAGGGTAGCCAGGAGATCACCACGGTTGACGCGATCGCCGGCCTTGACGTGGATCTCGCGTATGACCGACGTCTCCAGGGGCTGCACGACCAGGTTGGGACGTGTCGTGGTCAGCTTTCCCGGCGCTGTGACGATCATCTCCACTTGCGAAATGGATGCCCAGATGACCGCGAAGGCCATCAGTGCAAGTACGCCGTAGAGGGTGAGACGGGCGAGCCGCGGCGGCGCTTGCTGCTCGACCTCGGTTGCATCCGATTGAAACTCGGCGACCACCGGCGTTCGCCTCGGCCCCGGCCTGAACAGCTTTCGCCGTCGCTCGGCCGATCTGGCGGGGACCAGACCGTCCGGCTTCCCATCCGCGCGTGATTGCTTTGTCTCCTTCATGCAATCTGCTTCATCTGCTGGTTCCACAAATGCCTGTAGATGGTGCATTTCGACAGGAGGTGGTCGTGACGATCCACGTCAACGATCCGGCCGCGGTCCATCACCAGGATCTGGCTCGCTTCCGTCAGCATCGACAGCCGATGCGAGACGATGATGACGGTACGACCCGCCGCCAAACGGCGGAGATTCCGTCTGATGATCATTTCGCTTTCGGAGTCGAGTGCACTCGTCGCCTCATCAAAGATCAAGATCCGTGGATTGACGATGAGGGCCCTCGCAATCGCGAGCCGCTGTTTCTGCCCGCCGGACAGGTTCGAGGCGTCCTCCTCGAGCATGGTGTCGAAGCCGCGGGGCAGCCGTTCGATGAACTCGTCGGCGCCGGCGAGCTGGGCCGCAGCGACGACCTCGGCAAAGGTCGCGTCGCGTTTCACGCAGGCGATATTGTCGCGGACCGTCCCACGAAACAGGAAATTGTCCTGCAGAACGATTCCGAGGTTTCGGCGCAGATGTGCCAGATCGAGCTCCCTCGCATCATACCCATCGATACGCAGGAGCCCCTGCTGCACCGGATACATGCCCGAGATCAGCCGTGTGAGCGTCGTTTTGCCAGAGCCACTCCGGCCCACGATCCCGAAGATCGAACCCGGCTCGACCGTGAAAGAGACATCTTCGAGCGCCGGCGCTCCTTCAGCTCCGTAGCGAAAGGAAACACTCTCGAACTCGATTTTTCCGGCGAAGTCAGGCCGCAGCCCATCTTTCTTCCCATCACGCTCCGGTGTTTGATTCATCACCTCGCCCAGCATCTTCACGGCGAGAGCAACTTCCTGGTATTCGTGCACCATGGTCACGAGTTGGACCAACGGTCCGGAGACCCTCCCGGCCAACATGTTGAAGGCGACCAGCGCTCCGATTGTCATTTCGCCCGCGAAGACATCGAGTGCCCCGACGGCGATGATCCCGAGCGTCATGATCTTCTCGAGAAATCCTGTGAGCGCCTGGGCGCCCGCGGAAATCTTCTCGACACCGAACCGCATGGCTACGGATTGCGCACAGCGGCTATCCCAAACCCTGCCCTGCACGGGCTCCATTCCCAGCGATTTCACGGTACGCATACCGTGAACTGTTTCGACGAGCAGCGCCTGCCGCGCGCCTTCCGCCTGGTAAAGATCGTAAAGACGTCGCCGGAAAGGGCCCATCAGCACGCCGACGACAGCACCGCTCGCGGCCGTGAAGGCCAGAACCATCAGCGTCAGCTTGACGCTGTAGAGCGCCAGGACCGGCAGGAAAACAAAGAGCGAGAGCGCGTCGAGACTCGTCAAGAATAGCCGCCCGGTCAGAAACTCTCGAATGCGGGCCGCTTGCTGCATGTGCTTGACCAGCACCCCGGCGGCCATGTGCTCGAAGAACGTAACCGGCAGCCCGAGAAGATGCGCGAACGTCTTTGTAGCAACTCGGATGTCGACCCTATTGGTCGCATAGAGCAGAAGATAGCGTCGCAGAAAGCCGAATATCGCGTCAAAGACAAGTGCTACGGCCGCTCCTGCCGCAAGTACGTAGAGCGTGGTGAAGCTCTCGTGAACCAGAACCTTGTCGATGACGAGCTGGAAAAAGATCGGAATAACGAGGCCCAAGGCATAGAGCAGGACGGCGGCAATCGCGACATCCCTGAACAGTCGCCATTGACGAAGCAACTCCGGTACGAACCACCGTAAACCGAAACTCCTCCGACCATCCCGAGCCGGCTGCTCGCGCTTGATCAGGATCGTGTCACCGACCCATTGGGCACAAAATCGGTCCCGATCGACAACCAGGACTTCGTCCTTGCGGTCGGCGAGCGGATCGAAGATGCAGACCGCATCGCTCTCAGCGCCTCGTTCCGTACCAAGAACCACGATCCAGTTGCCATTGGCGAGCCGAACCAGCGCCGGATAGGCCTCTCCGAGACGTACCAATGCGGTCCAATCCAGCTTCGCGCTTTTCGCGCGCAGGCCTGCATCCTTCGCCATCCGCAACAGCAGATCCAACGAGGGCGGAGCGGCCACGGCATAGGCGTGCTTCAGGCGCTCGACCGGCAGGTCGATGCCATGATGTCCGCATATCTTAGACAAGCATTCCAATGCCGTCTGCGTTACCGGCTCCGGCGCGCCTGCCGCGTGGTCGTTCGCGCCATCGGCGGGGTCGATTTCAGCGGAAATTTGAAGAGACATTCAAAGACCGTGTGTTAGGCGACTGCGCATCATGCACTCCCGACGAGCCATTGCGCGCCTCAGCGGGCGGGGTCCTGCGCACCACACCCGCATCAACCAGTCCCTGCAGTGCCTTCTGCATCACGTCGACCGAATTGGCGAAGGATTCGACCGAAAAGATCAGTCGCTGAGAAAACACGCGCTTGGGGACATTGTTGTCGTCACGTTCGGTCGGTGAAAGACTGACCAGATCGACGCGGACGATGGTTCCGCTGACGGTAATCTCCTCAATTCCATCGGTATAAAGTTCGGGGTGCATACACGTCTCCTATGCTGCTAGCTTCGGCCTGAGAACAACGTCAGCGCCATCGCTCGTTGAGTTGTGGGGTGTTGGTCGGAAACAGCCTGCCTGTGCCGTACGGAAACACACCGTTGCTGCCGATCGATGCGGAGGACGGGGCCGAAGCCGGTGAGCCCAGACCGTTGGTTTTCACCAAAGAAAGGGGATACCCCCCCGGAAACACGGCCCGCGCGCCCCGACCGACGACGCTTTTGGTCCAGCATGGCCACACCAATTAAATAATTCGCTATTATATATTTTAATTCTATTTAAAAAGGCCGTCAAACTTTTAATGCGAATTTAATGCGATTTCCCGTTGCCGGTAAGGATCGTTATTGGGAAGCAAATTGCGGGAGCGCCGTGATTTCGCTCAGATATTTGCCGTAGCCACTCTTCTCCAGCGGTCGCGCAAGCGCGAGAAGTTGATCCCGATTGATGAAGCCGAGCCTGAAGGCGACCTCTTCGAGACAGGCGATCTTCATTCCCTGCCGCTTCTCCAAGGTCTGCACGAACGTTCCTGCATCGATGAGAGACTCGACCGTGCCGGTGTCCAGCCAGGCAAAACCCCGCCCCATACGCTCAACATGGAGCGCGCCTGCCGAAAGATAGCGCATCTGAAGATCGGTAATCTCGAGCTCGCCGCGTGATGATGGCTCGACGCGACGAGCGTACCGAACCACGCGATTGTCGAAGAAATACAACCCCGTAATCGCCCAGTTCGAAGCCGGCCGCTTGGGTTTCTCCTCGATCGATACCGGGCGATCCGCCGCATCGAACGCGACCACGCCATATCGTTCCGGATCTCGCACATGATAGGCAAAAACCGTTGCACCTTCCTCACGCCCTGCCGCCCTGGCAAGCAGATCGCTCAGGCCGTCGCCGAAGAAAATGTTGTCCCCCAGCACCATCGCCACACGATCGTTTCCGATGAAATCGGCCCCCACAATGAAGGCGTCCGCGAGACCGGCGGGACGGGTTTGTTCCGCGTAGCTGAGCCGAATGCCCCATTGGCTGCCGTCACCCAGCAACTGCTCGAACTGACACCGGTCCGAGGGCGTGGTGATGATCAGAATTTCACGAATTCCTGCCAACATCAGCGTCGACAGGGGATAATAGATCATTGGTTTGTCATAGATCGGAAGCAATTGCTTGCTGACCACGCGCGTGATCGGATAAAGGCGCGTTCCGCTGCCGCCGGCCAGCACGATTCCCTTCAGCATCGGTTTCTCCCAGTTGCTCCAGACAAGCTTTCAGTGCATGGCGCCAAGGCGCTAATCGAATCCCAAACACGCGTTCTGCCTTGGATGAATCCAGGCGCGAATTCCGCGGCCGGCGCGCAGCGGTCGGAAATTCCTCAGTCGTGATCGCTTCCAGCGCCGGAATTCTCGCTCCACGACGGGAACGCTCGCAGAAGATTACTTGTGCAAAGTCGTGCCAGTTCGTCTCACCTTGGCCCGCGAGATGAAAGATGCCGGCCGTGGCCCTGCGATCGTCCATTGCCGACCGCTCTGCGATCCGAAGAACGGCGTCCGCGAGGTCGAATGCGGAGGTCGGATTGCCATGTTGGTCGCGAACGACCCTTACAGTTTGCTGCGTTTCACACAGCCGCAGCATCGTTCGGACGAAATTGCTGCCATAGGGGCTGTAAAGCCACGAACATCTGATCACGGTCGCAAGGGGGTGCGCTGCCAGCACAGCAGCTTCACCGGCCAGCTTCGACGCGCCGTAGGCGTTCAACGGTGCGGGAATGTCACTTTCATCGTATGCATCCGGCTTCGAGCCGTCGAATACATAGTCGGTCGAATGATGAATGAGCGGGATATTCATCTGCCAGGCGATATCCGCCAATGCCGCCGCGCCGTCGCGGTTGACGCTGAACGCCTTCGCCGTTTCAGATTCGGCCTGGTCGACCGCAGTATATGCGGCCGCGTTGATGATTGCAGAAGGCGCGATCGACGCAATGAGCTTGTCGATCCCCGCGCGGCTCTCCAGATCCAGTTCTGGGCGCCCGAGCGCCACCACGGGCAGACCGCGCATTGCGGCAAGTTCACGAAGACACCTTGCCAACTGACCGTTTCGGCCGGCAATGAGGATGGGTTGCACCATCATCTTCACCTCAGTGTTGGGAGGCCAGGAGACCGAGACGAGAGCCGTCATAGGCGCCGCGGCGCGTACGCTCCCACCACGCACGATTCTTGAGATACCATCCGACTGTCTCGGCCAGCCCCTGTTCGAAGGTTCTCGTCGGTTTCCAACCGAGTTCGCGATGTGCCTTTGACGCATCGATTGCGTAGCGCGCATCGTGCCCCGGACGATCCGGCACGAATGTGATGAGCGATCGTCTTGTTTCCTCGGAGGGCGACCAACGATCCAGCACATCACAAACTTGGGTGACGACGTCCATGTTGGATCGCTCCGCATTTCCACCGAAATTGTACTTCTCGCCTGGCTTCCCTTCGTACAGCAGGCTTATCAAGCCGGCGGCATGATCGTCGACGTGAAGCCAGTCGCGGATATTCTTGCCATCGCCATAAACCGGTAAAGGCTTTCGGTCGATCGCATTGAGGATCGTCAGCGGGATGAGCTTCTCCGGAAACTGGTACGGTCCGTAGTTGTTCGAGCAGTTCGATACGATGACCGGCAAGCCATAGGTTCGGAACCACGCTAGCGCGAGATGGTCCGATGCGGCCTTGCTCGCCGAATACGGCGAGCTCGGCCTGTAAGGCGTGTCCTCCCGAAACAAATCGTCCGGGCCCAATGAGCCGTAGACTTCGTCTGTCGACACATGAACGAAGCGAAATTGCTTCCGCCTCGGAAGCGGCAGACGTTCGTAGTAGGTTTTGGCAGCCTCCAGTAGCGTGTAGGTGCCAACTATGTTGGTGTTGACGAATGCGCCGGGTCCATCGATCGAGCGATCGACGTGGCTCTCTGCAGCCAAATGTATGATCGCATCCGGCTCGTAGTCGGCGAACGCAAGATCAATAACTTCGCGATCGCAGATGTCGGACTGCAGGAACTCATAGGGCTCCAGTCTCTCGAGGCTCGCAAGCGACGCTAGATTGGCTGCATATGTCAGTTTGTCGACGTTGATCACTGCGGCGCCGGTCTGCAACACCAGACGACGACACACCGCAGAACCGATGAAGCCTGCTCCGCCAGTCACCAAGATACGCATCTATTCGCCTCCATCAGTCGAACACGCAACCGAGCTGGTTGAGCGCAGGAAGGATCTCGTCCTTCGGCGACAACTGAGCCTCGGAGGTTGTCACAGGCCACTCAATCTTCAGCGCTGGATCGGCCCAATAGACGCCGCCGTCATGGCTCGGGGCGTAGACCTGGTCTACCTTGTAGAGGACGACGGTGTTGGGTTGCAGCGTACAGAAGCCATGCGCAAACCCTTTCGGAATGAACACCTGCTCGCCGCTTTCACTATCCAACTGGATGGCGATGTGCTTGCCGAAGCTCGGCGATGAACGCCGGAGATCCACTGCGATATCGAGAATGGCGCCGCTCAACACCCGTATAAGCTTCGCCTGGGCGAAAGGCGGACGCTGAAAGTGCAGTCCACGCACCGTGCCGATACGATTCGAGCTGGACTGATTATCCTGAACAAAGTCATGGAGAATTCCCTTCTCCGCAAAAGTCGATCGTTGGAAGGTCTCGGAGAAGTAACCGCGGGCGTCGGAAAACCGATCTGGGCGAATTACTTTGACATCGGGGATCGCCAAGGCTCGCAATTCCAGCATCGGGTACTCTCCTGCCCGCCTAAACACGAATTAGGTTTCGATACGGTAGGCCATGGTGCGACGGCATTATTACTCCGCCCCTTCATCTCACGCCTGAACCTTCGAATTAATTTTGGCCGACTTACTATTACGGCATTAAGTCATTGAAATATATCGCTTTTATCGGCATCAGCTTGCGCGGATTTGCCACAACGTCATTTTCTCTCTTGGGTCGATTAATATATGATTTATTTAATTTGGCAATATGATTTTTATAAGATATATAATCACCCGCCGGCTGCAGGTCTCCTCGAATGGGCCTGCGAGCGAGCGGCCGCAAAGACCCACCCGTCGAGACAGGTACGTGATGCTCCAGAACAACCTTAAAGACACGGACAGGCTACGGCTGCCGGTGAACCTGACCCCACCCAGTCAGGCCGACGGCGGAGGGATCACCGAGGTCATCAATCTCGGGATCGGACTGTTACGGCGTCAATATCTGGTGATCCTTGTCACCGCCGCGCTCGTCATTGCGGTCAGCCTGCTCTATCTCAGACTGGCATCTCCAACCTACACGGCGCAGGTTCAGATTCTGTTGGCCAATCCAAGGGCCCAGTTTGTCCAGCAGCAGTCGCTTCTCGCCGAACCGCCTTTCGATCTCAACCAAATCGAGACCCAGATTCAGCTCGTGAGGTCGAAAGCTACCGCTGCTGCGGTAATCGACCAGTTGAAACTGACCAACGATCCTGACTTCAACGCGTCGGGGCCATCCCTACATTCGCTCTGGCAACGAATTCGATCATGGGCATCGACTGCATCGCCGAAGGATGCGCCATCCGATAGGCATGGCGAACCATCGGATGCCATTGTCGACGCATTTCTCAGTCGGCTTTCCGCGATGCGTGTCGGGTACAGCAACGTCATTGAAATCAGCTACAATTCGAGTTCTTCAGCTCGAGCCGCCGAGATCGTCAATGCGGTAGCCAACACTTATGTTGCCGATCAGCTCAATGCAAAATTCGACGCCAATCGCCGGGCAACAAGCTGGCTGCAAGACAGGCTGCGGGATCTCGGGGACCAGGCCCTAGCTGCACAACGTGCGGTCGACGTCTACAAGGCCCAGAACAACATCGTCTCTCTGGACGGGCGTCCAATCGACGAGCATCAGCTCACGGAAATCAACAATCGATTGGCCGTCGCACGTACCCAGACCTCCGAGGCCACGGCCAAGCTGTCTCGCTACGAAACCCTCCTTGCTTCCTCCGATCCGAAGAAGCCATCCTCGATGCTCGATCTGGATGCGATCGGAAGCGACGGGCTGAACAGTACGATCATCACGGGGCTGCGCCAGCAATATCTCGAGCTCACCCGACGTGAGGCGGAGCTGACGGCAAGGGTTGGCCGCGACCACTTGGCAGTGGTCAATGTCCGGAACCGCGCGCGAGAGTTTCGCGTCTCCATTTTCGATGAGGTCAGGAGGCTTGCTGAAGTCAGTCGAAGTGAATTCGAACTCGCAAAGCAGCGCCAGGAGGAAATCGAGAAACAGCTGGCTAAGGCCGTTGTACAATCCCGCTCGGTCAATTCCGCCGAGTTGACCATCAAGGATCTGGAAAGCCGGGCAAAGGGCTTGCGCAGCTTGTATGAGACCTTCCTGCAGCGCTACATGAGCTCCGCGCAGCAAGAGACATTTCCCATCTCTGAAACGCGGGTGCTTTTCCCCGCTTCGCCGCCGTCGAGCAAAAGCAAACCAAAGTCACGATTGGTGCTGGCGCTCGGCATTGTCGGCGGTCTCGCACTCGGCATCGGCTTGGCGCTCCTCAGAGACCTAATGGACCGCGTCTTTCGTACCTCCTCACAGGTGGAAACCGTGCTGGAACTGCCTTGTCTATCCATGGTCCCGTTCTTGCCGACCCGCAAATCTCCGAAGCCGGCAGCGCGACTTCAGAAAACCGATGATGATGTTCAGCAACGTATAGTTTCGCCTCCGACCGCAATCCATCGGACCGTGGTCGGGATGCCGCTTTCTCGATATACCGAGGCAATTCGTTCCATCAAGCTGGCCATCGACCACAATCCGGAGAAGATCTCCTCGCAGGTGATCGGTATCACCTCGGCGCTTCCCAATGAGGGAAAGACCACAATTGCAGCCTCGCTTGCGCAACTGATCGGCCACGCCGGCAAGAAAGCCATCATCGTTGATTGCGACCTCAGGAATCCTTCACTGTCTTCCATCTTCGCGCCCAAGGCAGCCTGCGGAATCATCGAGGTTGCAAACGGCAGTCGATCGCTCTCCGACGCAATCTGGCGGGATCCGACGACCAATCTTGCGTTTCTGCCCGCCGTACGGCGAGGACCTTTGCTTCACACCAGCGAAATTCTCTGCGCCGACGCGATCAGCAAGCTGTTCGACCGTTTGCGTGCCCAATATGACTACATCATCGTCGACCTTCCTCCCCTAACCCCGTTGGTTGATGTCCGCGCCACTTCGTCTCTCATTGATTGCTACATCCTTGTCGTTGAATGGGGCCGGACCAAAATCGATGTCGTGCAGCACGCACTGCACACGGCTCCCAACATCCAGGATTCACTGATCGGAGTGGTTCTCAGCAAGACGGATACCAAGGCAATGGCCCGATATGACGGTCATCGGAGCTACTATTATCATGACAGCCACTACATCCGTTATGGTCTTTCTGGCTCTTGAAGCGGTCCCCTGGCGGCCAGCACGTTCTCCGGCCAGCGGACAGCGGAGTGGCCGCACCACACGATGGTGTTAGATGATTATCCGGCTTGTCATGTTGGCCGAACTGGTCGCGATTGCCGCAGCGCTCGTAATGCCGGAAAATCTACGAAGCTGGGTGTTCGTAGCCTTCGTGCTTGCAACAGCGTCGATGATCGTGGCGATTTTTCCACCGGTCGCCGCCCTCGGGCTCGCCAGGCTGCTGCGGCCGGGCCTGGTCGTCGTGCTTGCGACTCCAGCGTTCCTGATGGCTCTGCAGGCCGTGCCGATGCCAATCGGCACGCTCGGAAATCCCATCTGGGCAACCGCATCGACGGCCTTGAACGAGCCCCTCGCCGAAATAATCACAGTCGATACTGGGGCGACCATGTTCTCGCTCGCGCAGTATTGCGCCGTGCTCGCCGCAGCCCTCGTCACTGCGGTCATCACGCTTGACCGGATTCGCGCGGCCCAGGTCCTGCATCTCCTGTTGTCGCTGACCACGATCGCCACGGCTCTGTGGTTCACCAAGGAAACGACTGGTGCCGCTGGCCCCGACGGTTCAACCCTCGTCGTGCTCGGTGTCTTGGTGTCCGCCGCGACGGCGATACGCGCGGTCGATCAGTTGCGGAGGCACCGTCGACCTGGAACGATTGTGTCGGCCCCGCTCCCTGCTCTGTTCGCCGCGATCATCACAATGATTGTCTGCGTGGCAGCGCTGCTCATTCGGGCCAACTTGGCCGCGGTCGTTGCCGCCCTCCTCGGATCGGGACTATTGCTCTCGGTGTTCGCTATTCGCAGGTGGTTCTTGGGCTTGTGGGGTACCGCTGGCGTTCTCGCCGCCGCCATGATCATCTTCATTGCCACTCTAACCGTCATTCCGCTCAGGACGAACACCGATCCGACGATTGCGTTGTCGACGAGTAGCCAGACCGCAACCGAGCGCATGCTGCAGGATGTCGGGCCGGCGGGATCGGGTGCAGGCGCTTCGACGGTCCTTTTGCCGATTTATCGGGACGCTGGCGTCAGCGCCTCGCGAGAGAGGCCAACCGCCGCCGCCGCGATCGTCATAGACATGGGGTGGGTCTTTCTTTGCGGCGTCCTGATCTGTGCAGTGCTGGGCGCGGGTGTCCTGATCTGGCGTTCTCTGTCGCGAGCCCATGATTACATATATCCAGCCTTGGGTGCCGCAGCTTCAATTGCGCTGATGATACTCGCCTTTGCCGACCACGGAGTTCTGGGTTTGGGCGCGTCTCTTTCGGCCGCCGTGCTTTTCGGACTTGCGTTCGGCCAAAGCGGCCCAGGCGCAGGCCGTGACGCCCTGTCTTTGGAAGCGAAAGAAGCGCCCGACCGAGCTGCCGACCCCGTTCCAGCTTCTTACCCGAAGTTCGCGTCGGCGCTTGTCACCGCTTGGCCGCGCGTCACGCTGATGGTGCTAGGGATCACGCTGATCATGCAAGCACTGTGGATGGTCTTCCCTGAGTGGTATCTCGGTGGTCAATCCTCATCGAAGATTGTGTCGACCGCAACGGCATGGCCGAACGGGATATCGAAGCCGGCTTCGATTGCAGCAGCGCGTGAAGACTTGTGGATCCGAGGGGGATCAAAACCCGGCGCGAATTCGGCCTCTTCTGCGGACGAGCAAGAGGCGACGGCTCCTCCCGTGCCTTCGAATACGCTTGCCCGCGCATTGCGCTCGTCGCCGCTCCGCGGAGACATTTGGCTCATGCTCGCGGCGGCGTCCAAGCCCAGTTCGCCGCAGCCTGGCACAGCAGCAATGCTCAAGATGTCGTACTACACCGCACCGAATGATTTGGATCTGCTGCCGCTACGCGTATCCGTCGCACTCGCTACAGATGCCGTGGTACGGGAGCCGGAGTTTCGCGACTTGATCAAGCGCGACGTGAACCTGGTCGTTACGCATCGGCCAGCCCTCAGACCGGCGCTTGTGAGCGCGTACCGGTCAGCCTCGGCCGACGGCAGGACCTATCTCGAGAGCCTGATTTCGGAACAGGATCCGTCATACCTCGACCAAGTGCGCGCGCGCAATTTCCGACAGGGATCTCGGTAAGCCGCCGGCGCCCTGGTTCGACAGACGATAATGGATCCGGCGACAAGACAGCGCACGGCCAAAATTAATTTGCCGGAGTCGCCATTTTAAGCTTGATAATTCCAGTTAATTAATAATAAATTAAATATTAAATTGCAGGGCACGCGCGATGAATTTCGTGAATCGACATTTCCCTGATCGTGAGATTGCCGACCGTGTCAGCCCCGGGCTGCCAGCACCCCGCCAGCACAAGTGGCCTCTTCGTTATGACGCGG
Source organism: Bradyrhizobium sp. 1(2017) (assembly GCF_011602485.2). NCBI lineage: Bacteria > Pseudomonadati > Pseudomonadota > Alphaproteobacteria > Hyphomicrobiales > Nitrobacteraceae > Bradyrhizobium > Bradyrhizobium sp. 1(2017). The sequence goes on from NZ_CP050022.2 coordinate 5,964,792, forward strand.
TCGAACACGTGGCGGTGTGTGCGGACATTGCAACCATCCTGGTTGCTGGCGTCGTCGCTACATTTCTGTTGCAAGCTCAGAATGGGCAAGCCGCGGCCGAGCTGAGCGACATGATTGGCCTGGCGCTGGTCAGCGCCGCTTGTCTCGTTTGCCTGCTGAAGACCCAAGGCCTTTATCGGCCAGTTGAGCTCCTCGTCCTCCGAAACCAGATACGCTCCGTTTGTACGGCCTGGGCGTTATTGCTGATCTTCTTTTGGGTCCTGCATGGCTTGGAGGTTCGCCCGGGGACCTCTCAGCAAGCGGCCCTGGCTTTTGGCGTCCTCGCCTTGGGCCTCCTTACAGCCGAACGGTGGGCGGTCAAGGTGCTGCTCGGAAAGGGGCTGAGCGGCAGAAAGTTCGCCAATACGAATATCGTCCTGATCAGCGATCAACCACTGTCGAAGAACGTCGGGCTGTCTGAAACCCTATCCATGCATGGCTATTGCATCAGGGGACGGTTCAGCTTGCCTCCGCTTGGTTTTGGTCCCGCCAGCCGAAAGCGGCTCAGAGCGCGGGTGATCGACTACATTCGCAATTGCCAGCTCGACCAAGTGGTGGTGGAAGCCGACCCGGAGCGATGGCCCGAACTGCGAGCCTTCGTTGCCGAATTGCGAGTATTGCCGTTCCCGATCATGTTCGTGCCCGTCGGCACGACATCCGAATTGCTTCGGCATCCTACGCGGAGGCTCGGAAGTGCCGTTTGCGTAGAACTTCAGCGTGGCCCCCTCACCCCGCTGGAATGTGGGGCAAAGCGGATGATTGATCTTGTTGGCGCGGGCCTCGCCTTAGCAATATTTGCCCCGTTGCTGGCTCTGGCAGCGGTTGCGATCAAGCTGGATTCTCCCGGTCCGGTCTTCTTTCGGCAGCAACGCTGCGGCTTCAACGGCCGGATCTTCTTGATCCGTAAATTCCGGACCATGCATGTGCTTGAGGACGGACCCGTGATCCTTCAGGCCAACCGCACGGATCGGCGCGTCACCCGCGTCGGCAAATGGTTGCGCCGGACAAGCTTCGATGAACTGCCGCAACTGCTGAATGTTCTCGACGGAAGCATGTCGTTGATCGGGCCGCGTCCTCACGCCTTGGCTCACGACGGGAAATTCGACAAGCTCGTACGGAACTACGCCCTTCGCCGCAGGGTCAGGCCAGGATTGACCGGATGGGCGCAGGTCCACGGCTGCCGCGGCCCGACGCCCACGGCCGTCATGGTCGAAACACGTGTGCAATACGATCTCTGGTACATCGATAACTGGAGCCTTCGGCTCGATCTCGCAATCCTACTGCGGACCCCGGTCGAGGTGCTGCGGGCGCGCAATGCCTACTAGCAGCACGGGTCTATCGGGCTGTGTTGTCGACCGTTTCCCAACCATCCGCCTGAGAGACTGCAAGTCCGATCAGGCCCGCTGGCGAAGCTTCGACCCCGCCTCCCCTATGCGAAATTCCTCAATCCGCTTGCCAGATTTCATGGCTGCAACCAACCACCGCGGTCGCTTGCCACGACCAGACCACGTCTCGGAAGTCTGGGGGTTCCGATACTTCGGCAGCACCCGCGGATATTTGCGCCTCGGCTTCCCGGTCGACGATAGCTTTGCCGCGCCTGAGTCCACCAAAACAGCCGCACTGCCACCGAGAGCGGCCAGGCGTTTCTCCAATTCGTGCTTTTCTGCTTTGATCCGGTCCGACAAGATCCCGCTGATTTCCTCATGCAGCGACCAGAGATCGTCAAGCGACATGGATTCTAATTCGAGTTTCTTTGCCGACATGTTCCACCGTATAGTTGTGCCCAACTGATAATGTTCCACCTAACATTAATCAAGCCGAAGAGTTCAGATGTTTACAAAAAAATATATGGAACCGTGCGGAAACTGGCGCCCCACATAACTGCGCCGCGCCGACTAATCAAGCCAGGAAACGAACGATCCGCAGAATTAACTGCGGAGCCCGGTTATATTGCACGCCTGAGATGCAGCCGCGGAACCGTTCACGCGACGTCGCCCACGTGGCGGGTGAAATTAACCAGGTCGCGGGAATGACCTTCCACGCCGCCCCCTCGAAGCACGTGGCGAGCCGCCTTTCGCTCGTCGGGACACTCTCGTTGTCTGCCGGCCATCCCATAGCCGCAGACGGGAGCGAATAAGTTCGATATCCCGGAGCGCACGATGTCGGAGCTCAATTTGGGACGTCAGGGCCTGGATGTCCGACAATGCAGCCGAGGGAACGACAAATCGGCTTATCGAATCTTGAAGACGCTCAAGAGGATACTCGATCAAAACTATTCCTCCGCCATGCGCCCTTTCGGCGCCGCGCCCTTTTGGGCAAATTAATAAAATAACCGTCGTAATAATTATTAAATACCATATAATGATTTTATTGTTACGTCAATTTCAACACTGACGTCACTCGATTAGGGGATGATGGATGAATGACCAGTCCGTCGAACGGTGACGAGAATGCTATGCGAAGGCAGGATCTCGAAGCCATGGATTTTGAGGAACTTTGGCTCCTGCACGAGGAGCTCACGAAGATTCTCGCTGAGAAAATTACAGCCGAGAAGCGGGAACTGGAAAAACGCCTTGCACAGCTGAACCAGCCGGACCAATTCGGTGAAGCTGAAAGTGGGGCGGCCGAAACGGGGACAGGCCAGCCGCAGCCACGCCGCAGATATCCGAAGGTCTTGCCGAAATACTGCAACCCGCTCCAGCCGACCGAGACCTGGTCCGGGCGCGGTAAACAGCCTCGCTGGCTGGTCGCCGCCCTCCGATCCGGCCACACCCTGGAGGAGTTCAAGATCCGCGAGAACGACGACTCGCCTAATCGGAATGCCAGTGGGCAGGAGCATTCCTAGCTCTACAGGCACTGCGAAGATTCTCCCGTCATCTCCAAGCCCGATGTTGCGTCGCCCCCTAGACCTTCCCTGCACGGGCTGCGGTGGCCGCCTTCAGCAGAAAATGCAAGGTGTCCACCTTTGGGATCGACCACAGCCCACGGCGCGCGTTCCGCGGGTAGCCAAGGGACGCGTCTCGCCGGTAGTTTCTGAGGTCCAGAGCGGTCATCGCGAGGAAGGGCACGCGCGAGCTCGGAAAGCGCGCCTGCATCAATTGGCGAACGAACTGCAGACGCGGAATCAGTCGGGAACGCAGCGCGGGCGGGATCTCGACCCCAAGCAGTTGCGCAAGGGCGACCAGCTGGGTTTCTAGCGCGTTCTTCATCACTCCGCCCGAGATATGGGAGCTGAGTTCCTCCCAATCGAGACCTCCAACGGAACTGTTCAGATCGCGCAACTCGACCAAATGCCGAAGGTCCAGGTCGCCGAGCCAATAGCCGTAGTCCTGGATCTGATCATGGATGATCAACATGAGCGCCCGGTACGTGGGCGTCGGAATTCGCACGCTCCCCCGCCCCAGCGCCGCAGGGACACAATGGCTCAGCACAGGGTCGCGGTAGAAGTGGGCAGGACCCGGAGCGGCCTGTTGCAGATCGATTGCGCCGACATCGATCGATCGGATCAGCTCGACGAACCATCTCCGGCTTTCGCGAGGAGCCTCGGCATGAACTTCATAGCCAATGGCGCGAAGAGCAGCAATTGCTCTTTCAGCTTCGTCCGGCATAACCATGATGTCCAGGTCGGACATCAGCCGAATCCCTCGCCGTTCGCGAGGCGTGACAGCTAGCGTCGCCGCTCCTTTGAGCAACACTGGCGTAACTCCGCGATCATTCATCGCAACGACGGCTTCCTCCAATTGATCCGCCAACCGCTCGTTGCGCTGAACATTCCGACGATAGATTTGACGGACATACGCGCAGACGTCCTCAGGGAGCACCGAGGCATATCGATCAACGAAGTCAACAAGCGCGGGCGTCGTCAGCGTCTGGTTCGCAAGCCCGATGACGGACATCCAATCCACGTCGACGGGCGGCGCGCCTCGCAAGCAATGACAGAGGCTGATCAGTGCCGAACTATGCTTTCCCATTGCACAAATCCACCAACAGCTCCCGAGCTTCTACCGCCTCGCAGTAGGTAAGCAGAAACGATCGTGCACCAGAAACAATCTCCTTCAACGCGAAGAAGCCGGTCGTCGACAACCTTCCGTCAGCGGCAAATGCCCCCTCGATGAGCCGCCTCATCGAGTCGAGCTGATCCAAGGCGGTCAGCTCCGGGGAACCGCTCGCGACCCTGTTCAGGAAAATGATCCAGCCGACGGGAAGACTTCCGTTATGCGCGTTCGAAACTGGCAAATATCGCACCTGAGCGCCATCGGCTCGACGATGAGTGACGCCGTCCCAATTGCTGTGCAATACCGACGACCACTCCCACGATCCCTCCTTTAGGGTGAGAGCAAACGGGATTCCACAGGCAGTGCCGTCGCTTTCGATCAGTGCAACATCATCGCCGGAATACTGAAATCCAGCGCCCACCAGCTGCAATGCAAGTGTCGACTTGCCGGCTCCCGCTTCGCCGCACAACAGCAAGCCAGCCCCATTCTTCGCAAGAGATGCAGCATGGAGGGCGAAGACCCATCGATCACTTCGGATAAGCCGGTCGGTGAGGCGAGCTTTGATTGTAGGCGCAAGTGCCTCGACTCCGCATCTATGGAGGCCCGCGTCAATTCCGCCGAACAGCACCTGATCTTCCAGCATCATGGCCTCGACCGCGATATCGGCTTGGCCGTCGACGTTGTCCGAAGCACAAAACAGCGAAACCAAACGCTGCAGGAGGTCCCGGTTTTCAGCCCGGACACTGATACGATGCCGCCCCAAGACCGTGGAGAAAGCACAATTCGTCGACATTCGCCGATCGACGTCCAGCAGCCCTCGATCGATCCAGGAGCTTATGGCCTGCCGCACGAACTGGCGCGCTACCGGTTCAACAATGTCCAGCTTGCCCATTTCGTGATACACGGCTGCCAGAGAGGCTCCCTGCGCCAATCTGCACCAGATAAAGCCACCCACCTGGTCCAGCTGATAGATCTTCTGCCCTGCCGCACTGAACAGCACAGGCTGGCCATCGAACAGCGCAAAGACCGCATCGACCGCCGGCTTAAGCACCACTTCTGCGGAAGATTTTTCCAGCACCAATTCCACCAAAATGAGCGATCGACCTCGCCCCGGGATCGAGCCAGCGGCGAGCAGATCCTCGCCGCACTATTCGCAGCATTCGATCGAACGAACAGCCACCTCAGCTTGGTAGTGTTTCGAAGGCGATATAGGCCTTTAAGTTCGGCGCCGGCATACATCACTCCCGGCGCCTCGTTCGAACGAACGATGCCCCACTCGATCAGACGGCCAGATGATTGCTTTCGCCCTTTCCAATTGGTGGGATGTTTAACACGTCTTCGTCGGCATTTTGCCACGCAGCCACACGATGAGCATCGAGTAGATACCGGTAGACTTCCCGACTAGCGCTCCGCTCCCTTAGAACACGCTCTTTCTCGCCGATAATTACGAGTTCCTCGCGCATTTTAGCCAATTGCTGTGCAGTGGCACTGGAGTTGCGCTTCTTGAAAATTGATTGAGACATCGTTCCCTCCCAACCGAACGAACCCAGATAAAAATAGCTTACGTCATCCGTCTAAATTAACAACGAAAACTCATAATATAAAAGAACAAAAATTTTGCTCTTTTGGCTGAACCCTCAGCATGGCCTTCGATACAAAGAAACGCTCGGGACTCGCTGCCGCAGCCGGAAATTAATCCCAGCAGCGCTACAGAAATCGCGATCCCGTAATTCAATCAAAGAACAAATCCTTAATTCGTAAATCGAATTTCTGATGTGAGTATGCGTGCATGCATAAGCGGGAGTGAGCTCGTGATTGATCGGATCGATACATCTGTTGTGCATCAAGGCTTTCACCAGACAGGGCGCCGCCGCCATTCTGAATGCTTCCCATCGGCGCCTCGAAGCGTTCGGAAGCGACCACCGATATGACTACCACTCACGGGCCGCTCTGCAGTCCTGGGAGTTCACACCTTCGTGCGCAGCGCGCCAGGTAAACCCGCACTCGCACCGCAGCCCGACCACTACCAGCGAGCAAGCTCCAGGATTGGTCCACATGGGTATGATTATGGTTAAATGCCCCCAAACCGATCGCGCTATTCCCACCGGCATTGCATCCGATCGTGAGACGTTTCTGCGAAGCGCAGTATTTTTCGGCAATACCCATTGTCCGGTCTGCCGCGCCAATCACAATTGGTTCGCTCGCGACGCTTGGGTCGAGGAGCCAGTCGCTCCGTCTGCGGAGATGTTCACCGCAGCGCGGTCGTGCTGACCGCCGGATCTCGTCGGCGCACATTTGGAACCGATTGACGGCCAGCCTGCGAGCCCGAACGGGTATGGATTGGGTGCCGCGGTTCTGAGGTTCTTCTCGGTCTCCCTTCGTCGCGCCCGTGAAAGGGCTCAACCGCTCGAGCGGGTGGGATCAAAGGGATGCGCGGATTAAAGGCTGGTGAGCCGAGACCCACCAGCCGCCCGTCTATGAGGAACTGGTACGCAATGCAGCTAAGCTGAACGAGGATTGACGATGGCGTATCCTTTGAGGGAGCGCGCATGGATTCTCGTTGTGCGCCCACCCGAGTTAGCATCGTACGCCATCCAAATGTCACCGGCGACGTGCCGCTCCAGTACGAAGACGTGCCCACGCCGCGCGGCAACCATTCCCGGCGCCGGCGCGGAACGGGGAAAACGCAGCCAATTGGCCGCAAGATTCAACTCGGGCACGATGCGACCAAACACACGTATGGCCGCACCACACCCACAGAATGATCGCGGGCACCCCGCCGGGCGACCACCGACGATCTTAGTTCCAGACGAATCTGAGCTGTCGACGGACATTTGAAAACTGCGAGCGCCATGTCGCTCTGGATTCCGGGCTGGCGCGATGACTCTCTGGGTATGCGTCACCGGGTATGAAAAATCGCAAGGCATACTTACGTTGCATTCAGGTGGGGGAGTCGCCCGTAGCGGGCGCGCCTCCGAGGAAAAACAAGCTGCCAACACGACAGCTGACGCAATTACTATTCGGCCGAACATGCAGGACTCCAGGTTGATGGACCCTGCCCCGACACCGAAAGGGCGCTGCATTCTGTCGAAATTAAGTCATTAATCGCAAATTAAATGGCAGCAGCGGGATTATCAAATAACTCCAGGCATCTATACTTGGCTCACCCTGCTCAGCACCACTGTAGACACTTGCGGGATCTGCGGTCTTCCGCTGCCGACGCGCGTGCGGCTATGTTTGACTTGAAAGATCCGCTTTGCCGCTTGATCAAGTGCAGGAGGTTTTGGGCTTAGTGGCAGGGCTCGGGGAGCGCTCTCACCATCACTGGCGTGATGACGCAGACGTTGCAATCATGGATCCAACGATCCGAGCCCCTTGGCCTCAGCGCAAACTATGCGCAATTCAATCCTCTTCTACGATGACGGCACATCATCGCGACAGCCCCGTCCCTGCGGCGCATGAAGGCGACACCGGCCCTATGATGCTGGCGCGCCCTCCATCCGCCCAGTTCGTCACTTACTGCCTCGCGTCCCACATCAGCGAGACGTAGAGGTGGACCGCGGACAGAAGGACAGCCGCGTACCCCGCCAAGAACAGCATTTGGGGCATCGCGCGGAGGATAGTTTCTTTGAAGTTGCCCATGTGGGCTCCACTGGGCGTGCGGGTGTTCGAATTTGTTCGCAGAATGGAGAGTTTCGGTGCACTCATTGCCGACCTTGGAATGAAAGGCAGAGTTATAGCCTGTTAAAATGCAGCTATTCAGTATGGCAACATATGCGCTGACCAATGAGCGCATCGGCGTGGAAACCACCTTCGTCCACGAACGATTTAATTCGCAGTTTACGCTATTCGAGAAAACGGCATATATACCTTAAGCTATAGCCCCCGCCTCGCACGATTTTACCTCGGTCATGACTTCGGGAACAACTCTGCGCGGCCTCGCGTCGGTTGCGGCTGTGCTTTTGAGGTCGATTCGGCCAGACCGGCATTTTGCTCTTGAACGATAATACCCGACCGCCCTCTAGAGAGGCTTTAGTGGCTCCTGATCTGCATTTTCGTGCGCCAGCGGATCGAAAGCGGTTCGCACCTCCGGGCCGTGCATTAGGACGCATTGGGCCGCCTAGGCTCCGCAATCGGATCACAAGCTAATGGTCGCGGCTTGCCTTGAACCATTTCAACGGCAATCCGAGGAGATAGCCCCGCTTCTTCAATTCATCTTCGGTTCTATTCAAAGCCTGGGCGATTGACCTCGACGATGCTCGAGAATTGACCAGTTGTCGGAAAAGATCGTCTTCCCGGCTTGTCCAGCGGTTGGCGGTGACATTCATCTCGGATCCTCTCTTCACCTCAAGCGCTCGGGTAAACATCCCTGCCGCCAAGGGCTGCCCAGAGGGAGGCGGCGTCGTTCTCGCAGATCCCCTAAGCCTGCCTTTCTAGCACTAACGGAGGAGATACGATTTTACTTAATTTGACTGATTAATATCAGACTTAATGGCCAGTCATGTGTCAGTGGATGTTCGAGGCTCGACGCTTCGGGCAGAGTTGCCAGCCGTGAGACCCGAACAGGAAGGTCTCGTAAGGGCCGCCGTGCTGCTGAACGATGCGCGCAGCAGCGGTCGACTCGCTTATGCAGATACGTCATTGCCAGCTGCTGCCCCCGCTACCCAGTCAGTTGCGGACGGAACAGTACATCCACGCCGTAGCTCGTTGAGTTGTAAGTGTTGGACGGGAAGAGGCTGTTTGACCCGTATGCATATACTCCATTGCCTCCGCTCGAAGCTGAGGATGGTGCAGTCAGCGGTCCGTTGCTGATCGCCGAACTAAACAGGTTGGGATCGACGGAGTAATTTCCTGACGTGTGATACGATGCAACATACGTCGCCCCCGGCGTGAGGGTTACGGCCGTGGGGAAGTTGACTTGCTGCCAGCCGCTTGCCGTCTCATTGGTGAAGGTGGTTGTGGCCAGCAGGGTGCCGGTGCTGTTCCAGAGATTCGCGGTGTGAGTGCCGGTGTTCGACGGGCCCTTGTAGAAGCGCAATCCCGTGACATCGCCGGCGCTCGACGCCTGGAATTTGAACCCGAGCTCCACCGAGTTCGGATCATTGACCGATATCACGCTCGGCGTCGGATTGCTGCTGAACAGGCTGACAATGCTCCCGGATGCAGCATTGACGTTCAGAGAGGCGGACGCGCTTGCCGTCCCGCCTCGACCGTCAGAGATTGCATAAGTGAACGACGCCGGGCCTGTATATCCGGAGTTCGGTGTGAAAGTGACGGTGCTGGTCTGCGCGTTGTAGCTCGCGGCGCCGCCGGTGCCGTTGCTCACGCCCGTGATGGTCAGGGCATCGCCGTCGGGATCGGTGTCGTTGGCCAGCAAGGCCGAAGCCGGGATCGAGATCGGAGAGTTTTGAGTAGCGCTGAACCCGGAATCATTCGCCGCGACCGGCGACCGGTTGACACCGCTGGTAGGACTATACACCACGTCCACCCAGTAATTGGTGGCCCCGAAGGTGCTGGTTGGGAACAGATTGCCGGTGCCGTAGGTATAGACGCCATTGTTGCCGGCGGGCGCTGTGAGCTGACCATTGACGCGCGGGGTATTAAAGTAGTTGCTCGTGGACGTGTAGTGCCCGTTGCTGTGGTAGCTTGCCACATAAGTCGTGCCGGCGGCGATCGAAACCGGATTGTTGAAGATGACGGTCTGCCACCCGCTGCTGGTTTCATTCATAAACGTAGCGGTCGCCAGCAGCGTGCCTGTGCTGCTCCATAACGAGCCCGTATGGGTGCCGGTGTCGCCCGTACCCTTGTAGTACTTGATACCGTTGATGGTGCCGGCCGCGGATGACGTGAACCGCACCCCGAGATTGACCTGGGCGGCGTCAGGATCCGAAAGAATGGCCGGCGTGTCGGAACTTGAGAACAGGCTCACCGCCGGCGTGGTCACTGTCAAGTTGGCCGTTGCTGTCGCAGTGCCGCCACGACCATCCGAGATGGTATAGCTAAAGGATGCGGCGCCGGTGTAGCCGGTGGTCGGCGTGAAGGTGACGCGACTGGTCTGGGCATTGAAGCTGACGGTGCCGTTGACACCGGCGCTCACGCCAGTGATCGTCAGCGGGTCGCCATTCGGATCGGTGTCGTTCGCAAGCAGGGCAGACGCGGCAATAGTCAAAGCCGTGTCCCGCGTGGTGCTGTAGCCGCTGTCGTTGTTAGCTACCGGCTGCTGGTTGGTTGCGGTATTCACCGTCAGGCTGACCGTGGCAGTTGCGGTTCCACCCTGTCCGTCGGCGATGGCATAGCTGAAGGAAGCCGCACCGGTGTAGCCCGTGTTCGGCGTGAACGTGACCGTATTGGTCTGGCTGTTGAAGCTGACCGTTCCGTTGACGGCGCCGCTCACGCCGGTGATTGTGAGAGTGCCGCCATTGGGATCGGAGTCGTTGGCGAGCAGCGCGCCACCTGCAATTGTCAGCGCGGCGTTCTGGGTAGTGGTGTAGCCGCTGTCGTTGTTGGCAACCGGCGGCTGGTTGCCGCCGCCGGACGGCGCGAACACAACATCGACCCAGTAGTTCGAGGAGTTATAGGTGCTGGTCGGGAAGATGCTGGACGTGCTGGTGCCGCCATAGGAATAGACGCCGTTGCCGCCGGCGGTGGTGCCCGAAAGCGCGGTCAATGGGCCGTTGGTGACAGCCGTGCTGAAGTAGTTGTTGGTTGCCACATAGGCGCCGGTGGTGTGATACGAGGCGACATAGGTCGTGTTGGCGGCGATCGAAACCGCTGACGGCAGGGTAACGGTCTGCCAACCGCTGGCTGACGTATTGGTGAAGGTGGCGGTAGCGAGGCGGGTGCCCGTCGACGTCCAGAGATCAAGGATGTCGGGGCCGGTGTCGCCAGCGCTGCGGTAGAATTTGAGAGCCGTGATCTGGCCGGCGACCGAGGACGTGAACTTCATCCCGACCCCAAGTTGGGATCCGTCATTGAGGTTGGTCTGCGCTGGTGTATTTGACGCGCTGAACAGGCTGAAGGGACCCGCTCCGAGCGGTGCCACCGTGAGGCTGACATTGGCCGTGGCCGTGCCGCCGCGCCCGTCGGAGATCGTGTAGCTGAAGCTAGCCGGGCCGGTATAGCCGGCGTTGGGCGTGAAAGTGATGGTGTTGTTCTGCGGGTTGGGTTGAGTATTGAGGGCGACCGTGCCGTTCGTCGCTGCGCTCACTCCGGTTATGGTCAGCAGATCTCCATCGGGGTCACTGTCGTTAGCGATCAGCGACGCCGCCGTGATCGTCGCGGGTGTATTCTGTATCACGGTGGAGGTATCGTTCGCAGCCACCGGCTTTGTATTGGTAGTGGAAGGGTTGAACATGACGTCAACCCAGAAATTTGTCGATTGGAACGTGCTGGTCGGGAACGCCGTATTGTTGCTGTAGGTATAGACGCCATTACCATTGGCGAGGGCGGTCAGCGGACCGCTGGTCACATTGCTCGTGAAGTAGTTCACGCTGGAGGAGTAGTGACCCACATTCGTATGATAGGATGCGACGTAGGTGGCGCCTACGGTGAGCGGGACCGGGTTGGAGAAGGTCACACTTTGCCAACCGCCTACCGTTTCATTTGTAAAGGTGGCGGTTGCCAACAAGGTGCCGGTGCTGGTCCAGAGCTCACCGGTGTGGGTGCCTGTATCCTGGCTGCTCTTGTAGAAACGAATCCCGCTTACGGTGCCGGCGGTCGACGTTTGGAACCTCACACCGAGTTCGACGGCGCTTGCATCGGTGGTGTTGACTGTGGCGGGAGTTGCCGAGCCCGGAAAGAGCGAGACGTAAGTCGGCGCGGTAACTGTCACCGTGCGACCTGCCGAAGGCGCTTCCAGATTGATGCTGTCGTCCACTGCGCGTGATTTGATGTTGTAAGTCCCGGCAACCTGCGGCGACCAGGTATAAGTCCACGTCTCGTCACCGATCGCGTTTTGCCAACTCAGTCCGCCATCGGTCGAAACTTCCACGCCAGCGATCACGCCGCCGCCGACATCCGCTGCCGTGCCGGAAATCGTGACCGAGGTTCCGACACTGAAACTTGCCAGTGCGTTGATGGCGGAGGTCGGAGCCGTCGAGTCCGTCGAGGCGGTACCCGCGATCATCCCCGGCTGTAGCGTGCCTGGCTGAATCCCCATCTCGGCGAGCAGGTTGATCATCGCCTGTTGCACGCGCGGATCGGTTGGCGTCGGTGCCAGATCGTGATTGTCGCTCAGGCCCCACGACCAATAGACTGTGCCGGCGCCGAAGACCAATGCGCCGCTCGGAGCGCGGTAGAGCGTCAGGTTGTGGGTTGAGACGCCAGGTCCTGTCGTGTTGCCATAGTCAAGCAGATAGGTATTGACCGGAATGGTTGTCGAGGAGAGCCGGACCAGGCCGGCTGGATCGAATCCGTTGTCAGGCGCCTCGTCCCACTCATAGCCGAGATAGTTCTTGGTCAGCGTGGCTGTTTGCCCGGGCTGAAGATTGGCGACGCTGGTGTTGCGCCAGAATCGCAGATTGGCGTCATCATAGGGAATTGTGATTGATTGCAGCCCGCTGCCTTGGCCGACATCATCGACCTGGAACATCTGCCCAATCAGGGCATTTTCAGGGATTCCCCCGCCGACCGCCGGCGGGCTGAGGCGTGGATCACGGAACGTCCCGGTCCACTGGTCGCTCGGATCAATCGAGGCACCTGGTGACCAGGTCTCCTTATAGGAGATCAAGGTGCGGTAGGCGGCGGCGTCGCTGCTGATGCTGTTGCCCCAGCGCGTGCGCCAATACATCTCGTTGCCGCTCCAGAACGCGAGATTCACGCCGGCATCGCGGGCCGCCTGGACATTGGCGCGTTGTTGCCCCGACCAATATTCGTCGTGACCAACGTCGAGGTAGAGCTGGTGGTTGAGGAGGAGACTGCCGTAACGGTCTGCATCGACTCCCGACATGTAGGAGACGTCGTAACCATTCTGCTCCAGCCAGTAGATCGCAGAATATTCGGCGCCGAACAAATAGTCCTGCGGACCGGCATAGGTCCCGACGTTGCCGCGGGTGGCGATCGGCCGGTTGTAGCTCACCGCATAGGCGCGTCCCGCGCCTTGACCGGTCGCGGGACCGTTGCCGCCATAGAAATTGGCGCCGCCCCAGCCGTTATAGGCCTGCCAGGTTGTGTCCGAGGTCTGGAAGATCACATCGCTGGTGCTGCTGTCGTCTCGAACGATGAAGGGGATGTGATTGGCGCCGGCAGTTCCATCCTGGCGCACAAGCTTTGCGATATAAACGCCGGACACGGCATCGGCCGGAATATCCCAGGAAGCTGAGACGGACCAATTGCCGGCATCGACCAGGCCGGTCGCCGCGTCGCGCAGCGCTGTAGGCTGGTTCTGCACGCCCGTGTGCTGGATGGTGGTGACCTTTCGCGCTCCCATGCCGCCATAGTAGCCGAGGCGGTAGATGTCGATCCGGTAGTTCGATGAATTCGTATTGATCTTGAAGTCGACCCGATTGCCCCGATTGACGCTGATGTCGGTGGCGAAACCCTCGATGTTCGAACTACCCGCGCCAACGATATCCCATTCGCTCTGCGGGTTTCCCGGCTTCTGGTTCTCGAGAACGACTGGATTTGTAGAAGTCGCTGCGGCCGCGAGAAGGCTGGTCGACTCCGTCGTGGCGGCCTGCCGGCCGGCTGGGGGAGCAATTGCACTCGTCACCGAGCCGGACAGAATTCCGATTTGACCCGTCGGCGTCCCGTTACCAATCTCTCCTCCGCCCGGCAGGACGTTCCAGTTGGTAAGCGGCGCAACGTGCTGCAGTGACATGTCGTCACTGGTGGAGGTTCCCATGATCCCGGCCTGGCCGGTCAGCACGAAATCCGCTCCGCCGGAAACTCGCGTACCCTGCAATTGCCCGCTGTGGGCTGCACTTTGATCAAGCAATCGCGTTGGGGCAATGAAATAGCCGCAACCACAAACCTGCGCGGCCGCTGGAATTGTAGACGATCCGACAATACTCGGGGCCAAGGCCGCCGAGGGGATTCGACCAAGGATGACGACGGGATTTGAAGCCGTTTGGTCGGCTGCCGCAGAGGTTGGCGTTCGCAATCCTGCGGTCACGCCGGCGAATTGGGCGCTCAAAGCCATGCTGGATGAAGATAGCGCGGCGGCATCTGAGGCGCGCAGGCCCGCTTCCAGCGGATTTGGCGCGGGGTGCGGTGAGAGCCGCTCGTCCTCGGCCTCTGGTTCAGACGCCCAGATGGTCCTCCGGTGCGGGGTCCGCGGCCACGTCCTCAATCCGAGAGCTAACTGGCTCAAGCCAGACTTTTCGTACAAGGACCTCATGACATCCTCGCGATAGATGGGGAAATGTGAATGACAGATTCTGATGGCCGTCGTCTGGACGGCGGCGTGGACGCCGAAGCGTCATCTCAAATGTTCGCGAACGAGCCAATTTTGGACTGACAGGCGGGGCTCTGAACCAGGAGGCGAGCGCGAAGCCGCACTGTTCGATCTGCCGTTTGGCTGTGATTGCACCGTTGCTCGTAGTGGTTGCTATAACCATGATCGCCAAAGATTCAATCGAGCCAAATTAAGCCGAATTAAAGTGGATATATTAATATATTAAATATTTAATATCAAGATTTTTCACATCACATGATCGCCATCGAGAGCTTAGACGTAGCGCCCCGGGCGCCGTCTAGCTTGCGTGATCAGGATAATGCCAAGGCGGAAAGGGATCGCTGAGATTGCACCAGCTCTGGGGGTCGAACCCATTCTCCGAATCGGCAAGGCAGGCATCAAGCGAGGCTCGAATGTACGCTTCGTCCATGCCTGAACCGATGAACACAAGCTCCTGGCGGCGATCGCCCCACGTGCTGTCCCATTGGTCATCGAGATGTTGTTGGACCTCGGGATGGCTCGGCCACGTCGACTTCGGGACCGTTGCCCACCAATATCCCATGGGCTCGCATCGGCGTTGCATCCCCGCGACGGAGAGGACACCCACCCAATCCGGACGGGTCGCAAGCCAGAAATGTCCCTTGGCGCGTATCACGCCCGGCCAGGGTTTATTGAGAAAGGACAACAGGCCGAGGGGATCGAACGGACGTCTTTCCGAGTAGACGAAACTTGATATGCCGTATTCCTCGGTTTCCGGAACATGGGAAGCGGGATTGTATAACTCCTTGTTCCAGAGAGGATGAGTCGCAGCCTTCGCTTCATCGAAGAGGCCGGTGTCGAGGACTGCGCGGAGCGGAACGTCGCCAAAGTCGGTCTCGATTTGGCGCGCTCGTGGATTGAGCGCGGCAACGACCTTGCGAACCTCCGCACGCGTCGCCTCAGTGGTTTCCGACACCTTGTTGATCACAACCACGTCCGCAAATTCGATCTGCTCGACGAGGAGATCAACGAGCGTGCGTCCATCGGACGCATCGCGTGACTCGCCGTGATCGCGCAGCAGATCGCGGCTGTTGTAATTGGCGAGCAGGTTCAAGGCGTCCACGACGGTAACCATTGTGTCGAGCTTCGCAAGATCGGAGAGCGAGACACCGGCTTCGTCGCGAAAGGAGAAAGTTGCTGCGACAGGAAGAGGTTCAGAAATTCCGGTACCTTCAATCAGGAGGTAGTCGAAGCGTCGCTCTTCGGCTAGTCGCCTGACCTCCACCAGGAGATCGCCGCGCAGCGTGCAGCAAATGCAACCATTGCTGAGTTGTACGAGCGCTTCGGTTGTATGCGACAGATTGGCGCCACCGTTTCGAACCAGATCTGCGTCGATATTCAACGCACTCATGTCATTGACGATGACGGCAACCCGGAGGCCCTCGCGATTCCTCAGCACCTGGTTGAGCAATGTCGTCTTCCCCGAACCCAAAAATCCACTGAGCACGGTGACTGGTAACCGATTGGCGGCGCTTGCTGCCTCTTTCATGAGTCTCCTGGCCGATAACCTGCGGACTGAACAACATTGACGGAGGCAGGTTGTGGTGCAGAAGGTCGCATCGCTCCATTTTGACCCGTCCGCCCCTCTCAGCCTCCGCAAATTAAATAATTCCGGCCTTTATATTATTATTGAAATCCGCCAATTAAATCAAGGAGGGCGGTCATCGGTCGAAAAAGGGCATCCCTCGTCCGCTGCAAGGCGGGGCGTAGAGGTCGATAGAAAGTCGAAAGATTGATCCCTCCAGTCTCGACTGCGCTAATTCCGCCGAACGTTCTAGGAATGAGCCGTGCCGGACGGCCCGACGTCGAGACGAACGGCGACACCGGCCAGGTCGGGGCTCGGCGGCGGATAGAACTCCATAACTCGCGGATCGTGGCCGGGAACGATGTGGTCCGCATCAATCGCCGCTGCCCGGAGCTTGTCAAACCCCACCAGCATGTCACCGACATGAAACGCCGTCGTGAACGGGCGCTCGCTGATCATGTTCTCGTAGAAGTGACTGACGTCGGAGGCGAGCACGACCGGGCCGCGGCGCGTGTTGACGCGGACGAATTGAAGGCCGGCGGAATGCCCGCCGGCGGCATGGACCGTCAGTCCGGGCGCGATCTCGGCGTCGCCGTCGTAGAACAGCACTCGCCGCGCATAGTTCAGTCGCACGATTCCGCAAACATCCTCGACCTCGAAGGAGTGCGACAGCCTCGGATAGTGCATGTATCGTCCGGTGGCGTAAGCGAGCTCCCGCTCCTGCAGATGAAACCGCGCATTCGGAAACCGATCGAAATTGCCGGCGTGGTCATAGTGCAGATGCGTGAGGATCACGTCCTTGATGTCGGCGACATCGACGTCCAATGCGCAAAGGGTCTCAACCGGGCAGCGCAGGAAGGTCCGCCTGCGCTGCCTTGCGATTTCGGCGTTGAACCCGGTGTCGATCACGAAGGTGCGCCCGCCTCCTCTTGCCAGCCACACGAAGTAGTCCATCGGCATCGGTCCGTCATGCGGATCGCCGCCGATGAAGTGCTCGCTGCGTTGCGCATCGCGCGTTGCGTAGCGGATCGCGAAGAGCTCGTATTCCGGGTCAGCCATGAGGTCTTCCAACCAATCAGCTCAGGAACCAGCCGCGTCGACCTCGTTGAAAGCCTCGCGCGCATTGCGGAAGGCATCGATGCCGGCGGGCACGCCGCAATAGACGGCGACCTGGAGCAAAATCTCCTTGATCTCCTCCTTGGTCAGGCCGTTTTTCAGCGCGCCCTTCACGTGCAGCTTCAGCTCGTGCGGCCGGTTCAGCGCACCGAGCATTGCAAGATTGACGATCGAGCGTGTGCGCCGGTCGACGCCTGGCCGCGTCCACAGCGCGCCCCAGCAGAATTCGGTCGACCATTCCGCCATCGTGCGCGTGAACTCATCGGCACCTGCGATCGACTTGTTGACATAGTCCTCGCCGAGCACCTCCTTGCGAACCTTGAGGCCCTTCTCGAACAGTTCGGTCTTGCTCATCTTCGTCCCTTTCCGGTCTTGAGATTCTAGTTCGAAGTTGTTTGGTGCGACGCCAATGGCCGCCGCAGCGACCGCACGAGATCGCCGACGTCATGCGCTGCATCGAGCCTCCAGACCGCATCAATGATGCGGTCCGCGTCCCAATTGCTTTGGCCGGTGCGGACGCCATCGCACAGCTTTTGCTCGAGCTCGCGATCTTCGAGCGGCGCAGCCTGACTGCCGCGCGGCGAGACGACCACCTCGGTGAAAGCCTCACCGGACGACAGGTTCAAGATCACGCGCGCTGCACCGTCGGGCATCTCGCGATCGAGCTCCGCCCACACCTTCTGCCGCAGCCGCGCAATATCGGCCCGGACCACGGTCTCCCGCGCGAATTCAGCGACGCCGGCCGCGCCGAGCAGCAGTCCGCAAGCCACGCAATGATGGATGCTGACCCGCGCATCGCGCTCGTTGTTGACGGGGCGATCGCCGCGTGCAAGCAGCAGCGCCGACCCCTGCACCGTCACCGAATCGACCTGATCAATTCGCCGTCCGATCCGTTCGCGCAACAGCAGGCAGGCATCGATCACCGCATGGAAGACGATGCCGGCGGGATAAGGCTTGTAGGTATTCTTCGCGATCTCCCAGGTCTTGCCCAGACCATCGAGAAGACGTGGGAGATCGGGCTCATCACCCATGGTGCGGGCCCAGCCGAGCGGCCCCTCGATGGCGCAGGGCGCAGCCTCATAGCCCTGCTGCGCTAACAATGCTGCGAACAGTCCGTTGCGCGCTGCGTTACCAACGCTGACATTCTTGGCGGCGCTCGGCAGGTTCTCGACATTACCGGCCGACTGGCTCGCCGCGATTCCAATCGCGTTCGCAATCCCTTCCGCAGGTAGATCCAACAACTTTGCGCAAGCCGCCGCCGCACCAAAGATCCCGCAGGTCGAGGTGATGTGCCAGCCGCGTGCATAATGGCGCGGCGACACCGCATTGCCGATCCGGCACTCGATATCCACGCCGAGGATGAATGCCGTCAGCACGTCCTGCCCCGACAGCCTTCGCGTCTCCGCGAGCGCCAGGACGGGAGCTGCGACCGGTGCTGCCGGATGGATGATCGTCTCGGGATGCGTGTCGTCGAAGTCGAGCAGATTGGCCGAGATGGCGTTGAGAAACGAGGCACATAGCGCATCCATCGGCTGCGAGTGGCCGATGACTGTCGAGGTCGCCGCGCCGCTGAACGGCGACAAGCTCCGCATCGCGGCCATCACCACCGGATCGCGTGCGGAGCCGAGCGCTGTCGCGAAGAAGTTGAGGATCGAGCGCCGCGCCTCGATGCTCTGCACCGCCACGTCCGCCCATGACGTGGCCGCGACGAAATCGGCGAGGGTCCTGCTCACGCTTGAAGTTGGGTCTTGCGGCACGCGGGGCGTCTTCCTCGTTTTTTCGGACCTTATGCCGATCCGCGTCAAACTGTCGACCCCAAATGTTATGCTTGACAGCTTGTCTGACAATCATAACAATCCTGCCGCTGGCGCGGGAACCCCGCCGCCGCAACGACGGCGGTCGTCGGGGCCGGCCGGCGAAGAACAAGACGAGAAGATCAAGAAGGCGCGCCCGTCACGGGTTCGCGCGACAGGGAGTGAACGATGGCGGGAGAGACGCTCGGCGTGATCGGAACGGGCCGCATGGGCGGCCCCATGGCGGGGCGATTAATGGACGCGGGCTATTCGCTCGTCGTCTACGACACGCAAACCGACGCGACGCAGCCGCTGGTCAAGCGTGGCGCCCTCGCCGGCAAGTCGCCGGCGGACGTCGCCTCGCGCGCCGACATCGTGCTCGCCAGCCTGCCGACACCGGATATCGTCAAGGCGGTTACGCTCGGCCAGGACGGCATCAGCAGCGGCAACCGCGCCAAGATCGTGGTTGACCTCTCAACCTCGGGTCCTGGCGCGGCGAAGTTCGTCGCGGAAGGCCTCAAAACCAAGGGCATGACGCTGGTCGATGCGCCCGTGAGCGGTGGCATCAAGGGCGCCGTCAACGGCACTCTGGCCGTCATGGTGTCGTGCCCGCAGTCCACCTACGAGACCGTGCAGCCGATCTTGAAGAATTTCGGCAAGCTGTTCTACACCGGCGACAAACCCGGCGTGGCGCAGACGGCCAAGCTCGCCAACAACCTGATGGCGGCGGCAGCGCTCGTGATCACATCGGAAGCTGTCGCCATGGGCGTCAAGGGCGGCGTCAACGCCAAGGTGTTGATCGATATCATCAACGCCAGCAGCGGCCGCAATAGCGCGTCCGAAGACAAATTCCCCCGTGCCGTGCTGCCCGGCACGTTCGACTTCGGCTTCGCCACCGGCCTCTCCTACAAGGACGTCCGCCTCTGCGTGGACGAGGCCGAGGCCATGGGCGTGCCGATGGTCTGCGGCGCGGTGGTGCGGCAAATGCTCGCGATCACCAATGCCAAGTACGGGGCGTCGTCCGACTTCACTTCGATCGCCAAGGTGCTCGAGGAATGGGCCGGCGTGGAGATGCGCGGCTGATCGCGCAAGCCTTGAGGGAGAGCGATTGCGATGACGATCGGCCCGACCGGATCCGGCAAGGTCTCGCTCGCGCGCCATATGGCGCGGAGCGTGCTTGTGCTGGATCTCGGAGACTTCAGGCCGGACGTCGTTGCCAAGGCAAAGCTCTGCCTGCTCGACTTCCTCTCCTGCGTATTCGAGGCCTCCCAAGATCCCTGGAGCCGCCAGGCCGTTGCGATCGCACAAGGTGGCGGCGGAGCAACGATCATCGGAACGTCGCAACTCTCCTCGCCGGCCGATGCCGCCTTCGCCAATGCCGTGATGGGGCATGGCCTCGTGCGCGAAGACATGCACGCGGCCAGCATCGCGCACCACGGGGTCGTGATCTGGCCGACATTGCTCGCGCTATCGGAACAAGCACCCCTGCACGGCGCAAGACTGCTCGCCGCCGCCATCATCGGCTATGAGACCGGCGCGCGGATCGGCCGCGCGTTGCTGACCTCCGATCTCGCTCGCCTCTATCGTCCGACCGGCCTCGTGGCCCCTCCGGGCGCGGCGCTCGCCGGCAGTTTTGCGCTCAGCCTATCCGAGGATGCCGCAACCAGCGCCATCGCGATCGCGGCCAACACGTCCAGCGGGCTGAACGAGTGGCCGCATGCTGGTGGCTCCGACATGTATTTCCATCCGGGCTTTGCAGCCAGCAATGCGATCAAGGCGGTCGGTCTGGCCGCAGCCGGCGCTTTCGGTTCCGAAACCATCCTCGAAGGCGAGGCCGGCCTCTTCGCCGCATATGGCCGTCAGGCTGCACCGGACAGCATCGCGCTCTTCCCTGACGGGGAGTGCGAGATCATGGCGGTCTACAACAAGCCGGTCCCCGCCTGCAACTTCGCGCAGACCGCCGCTCAAGCTGCGCTCCGCGTCTCGCACGAGCTCGCCAGCACCGATGAGATCGACCGCGTCGTCATTCGCGCCCCCGCTGCTGCGGTTCGCTATCCCGGCTGCGATTCCATGGGGCCCTACCGGAATGCGCTCCAGGCCAAGATGAGCATTCCCTTCAGCGTCGCCGCGACACTGGCGCGAGGGGAGATCGAGGAAGGCAATTACGCCGAACTCAATGATGCCGACATCATCCGCCTGGTTGCGCTCACCGATCTCAAGGCCGATGCCGGCTTCACCGCCGCCTTCCCCGCCAAGCAGGGTGCGGACGTGACCGTACATCTGCGCGACGGCCGGACGATCAGGCACGCGCTACCCGACGTCATCGCCGCAACGCCTGCAGAGGTTCGCATGCGATTCCGCGCTGCCGCTCATGGAGTCCTCGGCGAGGACCGCGCGCACCGGCTGGAGCAACTGATCGAGAACTGCGAACGGCTCGGCAATGCCGGCGACATCGTAGCGCAATGCCGCCTGGACGCGGCGGAACGGGTTTTACGATCGGCATCATAAGAAGTGCCGAAGAGTACGGGGGGAAACATGGTCGACTTCGAGACCTGCTTAGGTTCGTCAGCCGCGCGGAGGCGAGGCTGATGGAGGGATTTCTGCAAGCACTCGCCGCGGGCCTTTTGATTGGCGCCGTCTACGGCCTGATGTGCGTCGGGCTCGGCCTGATCTTCGGTGTCATGCGTGTCATCAACTTCGCCCATGGCGATTTCATGATGCTGGGCATGTATACCGCCTTCTATCTCTTCACTGCGGCCGGTATCCAGGCGTTCTTCGGCAACACGGTCGGGCCGTTCGTCGCCATTCTCCTGGCCGGGCCCGTGCTCGCCGTGTTCGGCTATTTCGTGCATCTGGCGCTGATCTCGCACGTCTCAGGCACGCGCACCGCCTCGCTCGAAGGCGAAGGCCATTATGCCCAGCTCATCCTCACGCTCGGCATCGCGCTGATCCTGCAGAACGGTGGCCTCCTCGTGTTCGGCTCGGTGCTGGCCTCGATCCGCACGCCGCTTTCGAGTTCGGCCTGGGAGCTCGGTCCCTTCTTCGACATGAGCATCTTCCTCAACAAGGCGCGCAGCATCGACATGATCGTGTCGCTGGCGATCATGATCCTGCTTTCGCTGCTGATCACACGCACGCGTATCGGAAAGTCGCTCCGGGCGGCCGCCGACAATCCGACCGCTGCGACCTATATGGGCATCGACGTTGACCGCGCGCACCGCACCGCCTTCGCGCTCGGCTGCGGAATCACGGCGATCGCCGGCGGCCTTCTTGCCACGAACTATCCGTTCCACCCGTTCGTGGGCCTCGAATATGTCATCGTCATGTATGCGGGCGTCGTGCTCGGCGGCATGGGCAGCATCATCGGCGCCTTCTGGGGTGGCATGACGATCGGCCTCGTGCAGCAGATGTCGACGCTGATCCTGCCGACGCAGCTGCAGAACGCCGCGATCTTCGCCGTATTCCTCCTCATCATCTTCTTCCGTCCGCAAGGCTTCTTCGGGCGAATGGTGGAGAGGACGTGACATGCTCCGGATGCGCTCCTTTCTGCCTCCCCTGCTCTTCACCCTCGCCTATGCCGCGCTCTCGCTCGGCGTCACCAATTCCTACTACCAGCTGATCCTGACGCTGGTGCCGGTGTGGGCGGTGTTCGGCCTGTCGTGGAACCTGCTAAGCGGCTACACCGGACTGATCTCGTTCGGCCACGCCGCGTTCTTCGGCATCGGCGCCTATGCGACCGCGCTCGGCCAGATCTACTTCGGCATCTCCCCCTGGCTGCTGATCCCCATCGCCGCCGTGCTCGGCGGCATCGCCGGGCTCTTGATCGGGTTTCCAACCTTCCGCCTCCAGGGGCACTATTTCGCCCTGGCGATGCTCGCCTACCCTCTCGCCATCCTCTACGTGTTCGAGTGGCTTGGCTTCCAGGAGGTGACGCTTCCGATCAAGCGCGATGCGCCGATCGCCTTTATGCAGTTCGCCGATCCACACATCTACACGCTGCTTGGGCTAGCGATCATGCTGGCCACCATCGTGCTGACGCAGTTGATCGAGCGATCCCGTTTCGGCATGGCGCTGCTTGCGATCAAGCAGAACGAGGCCGCGGCCGAGGCGGCCGGCATCAACACTCTGGCCTGGAAGCTGCGCGCGATCACGCTGAGCGGAGCCATTGCCGCCGCGATCGGCGGCTTCTATGCCCAGGTGCTGCTGGTCGTGACGCCGCAATCGGTGTTCGGCATGCTGGTGTCGGCACAGGCGCTGACGGTCGCCATGTTCGGCGGCGTCGGCACGGTCTGGGGTCCGGTCATCGGCTCGGTGATCCTGATCCCGCTCGCCGAGATCCTGCATGCCGAGGCCGGCGCGCGCTTCCCGGGCATCCAGGGCGTGATCTTCGGCTTCGCCATCGTCTGCGTCATCCTGCTGGCGCCGGAGGGCCTGTTCTGGAAGTTGCGCGATCTGCTGCGCAAGCGGATCGCGCCCAAGGCGGTTGCGGCCGATGTCCCCGAAACCGCGGCCGCCAATGTCACGGCGCTGAAGCCGGCCCCGCGGCAGCGCGCCGCCACCGGCGAAGTCATGCTCGAGGTCAAGAATCTCTCTCGATCCTTCGGCGGCCTCAAGGCCGTGCAGGATGTCAGCTTCAAGCTGCACAAGAACGAGATCCTAGGCATCATCGGGCCCAACGGCGCCGGCAAGACCACGCTGTTCAATCTCCTCAACGGCTTCCTGAAACCGAGCGAGGGCGAGGTTCTGATCGACGGGCGCAACATGTCCGGCCAACGGCCGCACGTGATCTGCGAGGCCGGTATCGGCCGCACCTTCCAGGTGATGCGGCCGTTCCTGCGCATGTCGATCCTCGACAATGTCGTGGTCGGCGCCTATGTGCGCGCGCGGTCCGACGAGGAGGCGCGCAAGCTCGCCGCCGACGCGGTCGCCCGTGTCGGGCTCTCCGCCGTCGCCGACCGTGTCGCGGGCGAGCTTTCGACCAAGGAATTGCGGCTGATGGAGCTCGCCCGCGCGATTGCCGGCCAGCCACGCATCCTGCTGCTCGACGAGACGCTCGCGGGGCTCGGACACGGCGAGGCGGACGAAGTCGTCGCGGTGATCCAGCAGCTCGCGCGCGACGGCATGACCATCGCGATCATCGAGCACACGATGCAGGCGATGGTCCGGCTGGTCGACAGGTTCCTCGTGCTCGACCACGGCGCCGTCATTACCGAAGGCCTGCCAGAGGTGGTGACGCGCGACAACCGCGTGATCGAGGCCTATCTCGGCAAGAAATGGATGGGCCATGCTGCGAATTGAGGGATTGAGCGCGGGCTATTCGGCCAAACCCGTCCTGAACGACATCTCGATCAATGTCGGCGCCGGCCAGTTCGTCGCGATCGTCGGCCCCAACGGCGCCGGCAAGACCACGCTGTTCAAGACGATCTCCGGCATCGTCAAGCCGAGCGGCGGGGCCATCACCTTCGACGGCATCGACCTCCTCGCGGTGCCGCCGCCGCAGCGCGCCCATCTCGGCATCGCCCACGTCCCCGAGGGCCGCCAGGTCTTCCCGTCACTGACCGTGATGGAGAATCTGGAAATGGGCGCGATGACCGAGAGCGGCCGGCGAGACTGGCAGAGTAACATTGAGCGCATCTTCGAATGGCTGCCGGTGCTGAAGGAGCGCCGCGACCAGTTCGCGGGCACGATGTCCGGCGGCCAGCAGCAGATGCTCGCGATCGGCCGCGGCCTCGCCTCCTCGCCGAAGCTCTTGATGCTCGACGAGCCCTCGATGGGTCTGGCGCCCTCGACCGCCGACTTCATCTTCGAGCGGCTGATCGAGATCCGCCGCCAGTCCGGCCTGACCATGCTGCTGGTCGAGCAGCGCGTAGCGGAAGCTCTGGAATCCGCCGACCACGGCTACGTCCTCGAAGCCGGCCATGTCGTTCTCGAGGGCAACAACGACACGCTGCGCGCCGACGATCGGGTCCGCAAAGCCTATCTCGGCATGTGACGACATAACAAAAAAGAGCAGGGAGCAAACAAGATGAACAAGACATCGAAGGGCAAGGCAGCGACAGGCCTGACGCGCCGAACCGTGCTGTCCGGCGCTGCCGCCGTAGGCCTCGCCGGCGTGGCGCGCGCGCAGACACCGGCCGAGATCAAGGTCGGGCTGATCGTGCCGCTTTCGGGCATCTATACCCGTCCCGGCCAGGTGATGAAGATGGGCGCCGAGATGGGCATCGAGCACATCAATGCGCAGGGCGGCATCAAGGCGCTCGGCGGCGCCAAGCTGAAACTCGTCGTGATCGACTGCGGCGATACCACCGAGAAGGCCAAGAACGCGGCGCAGCGCATGGTCGCACAGGAGCCCGACCTCGTCGCCGCGACCGGCTCCTATCTCTCCTCCTTCACGCTGGCGGTCACCGAGGTGACCGAGCGCGCCGAGCTGCCGGTGCTGACGCTGTCCTATTCGGACCTTTTGACCGACCGCGGCTTCAAATACATCTTCCAGACGGCTGCGACCGCAAGCCGCCAATCCGAGCTCGGCCTGCCGACGCTGATGAAGCTCGCCGAGAATGCCTCCGGCAAGAAGCCCAAGACCGTGGCGATGCTGATGGACAATACGGCGACTTCGGTCGCCACCGCCAAGGCGCTGAAGGAAAGACTGTTCGCGCAGGAAGGCCTCCAGCTCGTCGTGGAGGAGGTCTGGACCCCACCGCTTTCGGATGCGACGCCGCTGATCCAGAAGGTTCGCTCGGCAAAGCCCGATCTGCTGCTGTTCATGCCGAACGCAGTGTCGGACGCCAAGCTCGGCCTGGAGAAGATCAGCGAGTTCGGCCTCGGCCAGGGCAAGATCCCGACCGTGTCCTTCAGCATCACCATCGCCGAGCCGGACATGCTCCAGAGCGTAAGCCCGGAGACCGTGCAGGGCATCATGACCATTGTCGCCAATTGGGGTTCGAAAGGCCACGAGGCCCTGATCGCCGAGCTGAAGGCCAAATACAAGGAGCCCTGGATGACGCAGAACGTCATCTCGACCTATGGCGACATGTGGCTGATGAAGGAAGCCCTGGAGAAGGCCGGCAAGGCCGACCGCAATGCGGTCGCGCAGGCCTTCCGCACCATGGATGCCGGCCCGTCGAAATATTATCCGGGCGGCCAGCTCAAGTTCGACGAGAAGGGCCGCAGGATCGGCGCCGGCGTCGTCATCGTGCAATGGCAGTCGGGCGTGCCAGTCACCGTTTATCCGCCCGAGCTCGCGCAGGCACAGCCGTTCTGGCCGAAGAAATCATAGAGCATCGCGCATTTTCAGGGAGGAGAATTGTCATGAGCAAATTCACGATAAGTCGGCGAACACTGCTTGCCGGCGCGTCCGGCACGCTGATCGCATCCCGCGCCTGGGCCCAGCAACCTTCAGAGGTGAAAGTGGGCCTGCTGGTGCCGATCTCCGGTATCTACGCCCGTCCAGGTACGGTGATGCGGCAGGGCGCCGAGATGGCGGTCGAACACATCAACGCGCAAGGCGGCATCAAAGCGCTCGGCGGCGCCAAGCTGAAGCTCGTCGTGCTGGATTCCGGCGACACCACCGAGAAGGCCAAGAACGCCGCCCAACGCATGGTGGCGCAGGAGAGCGATCTGGTCGCGGCCAGCGGCGCCTATCTGTCATCCTTCACGCTCGCGGTGACTGAGGTCACCGAGCGCGCCAACCTGCCCGTCCTCACCCTCTCCTACTCCGACCTGATCACGGATCGCGGCTTCAAATACGTGTTCCAGACCTCGGCAACGGCGGGATCGCAGGCCCGTCAGGCCTTGCCGCAGATCATCAAGCTGGCGGAGACCGCGTCGGGCAAACGGCCGAAGACGGTCGCGATCCTCACCGACAACACGGCCGCCTCGATCGCCTCGGCGAAATCGATGCGTGAGGGCCTGCTGGCGGAGAACCAGCTGCAGCTGATCGTCGACGAGACGTTCACCCCGCCGCTGGCGGACGCGACATCGCTGGTGCAGCGGATCCGCTCGGCGAAACCCGATCTGCTCTTCTTCCTCCCGACGGTGATCTCGGACGCAAAACTGCTGCTCGAGAAGATGAACGAGTTTGGCCTCGGCCAAGGCAAGATTCCGACGATCTCGTTCGGCATCGCCATCGCCGAGCCGGACATGCTGCAGACCGTGAGCCCGGAACTGCTCCAGGGCGTCCTGACCTGCGTTGCGAGCTGGGGTGCCAAAGGCCACGAGGCCCTGATCGCCGAATTGAAGACCCGCTACAAGGAGCCGTGGATGACGCAGAACGCGATTTCCACCTACGGCGACATGTGGGTGATCAAGGACGCGCTGGAGAAGGCCGGCAAGGCCGACCGCGTCGCCGTCGGCGAAGCCCTGCGCACCATGGATGCGGGGCCTTCCAAATATTACCCACTGGGCGAGATCAAGTTCGACGAGAAAGGCCGCCGCGTCGGCGCCGGCATGACCATCGTGCAGTGGCAATCCGGCGTGCCGGTGACGGTGTTTCCGCCTGAGCTCGCGCTGGCGAAGCCGTTCTGGCCCAAGAGCTGATACCGCCCGAAAGAGAAACGGAGAACAGAATGGACAAGGCGACCTACGACCGCGGCCTGGAGATCCGCAAGAGCGTGCTCGGCAACGAGTTCGTCGACAAGGCGATCGCATCCGCGGACGACTTCAACCGGCCGATGCAGGACCTCACCACCGAGTATTGCTGGGGCTATGTCTGGGGACGTGAAGGCCTGACACGCAAGACCCGCAGCTTCCTCAATCTGGCGATGCTCTGCGCGCTCAATCGACCACACGAGCTGAAGACCCACGTCCGCGGCGCGCTCGCCAACGGCGCAACCCGCGAGGAGATTCGCGAGGTCTTCATGCAGGTCGCGATCTATTGCGGCGTACCGGCCGGCGTGGACGCGTTCCGGAACGCGAAGGAAGTCTTCGCCGAACTCGACAAGAAGTAGCGGAGAGCGGCTGCGATGAAGGGCAAGTGGGCGCTCGTGACCGGTGCGACGGCGGGCCTTGGCCTCGCCGTAGCCGAGGGCCTGGCCGGCGCGGGCGCGAACATTGTCCTTCATGATCTGGTTGCGCCGAAGCAGGCCGCGGACGATCTCCGCACCCGCTTCAGCGTCGAGGTCATCCCCGCGGCTGCCGACCTATCCCGGCGCGACGCCATCGAGACCATGATGGCTGACCTGCTCGACCGCTGCGGCGCCATTGATGTCCTCGTCAACAATGCGGTTATCAGGCATTTCTCGGCCATCGAGCAGTTTCCACCCGATCGCTGGGACCAGGCGCTCGCGGTGAACCTGTCGGCGCCGTTCCACCTGATCCGCCTCGCCCTGCCGGCCATGAAGCAGCGCGGCTGGGGCCGGATCGTCAACATGGGCTCGATCTATTCGAGCCGCGCGGTCGAGGACCGCATCGATTACGTCACCACCAAGACGGCCATTCTCGGCCTGACCCGCGCGGTGGCCATCGAGACCGCCCGCAGCGGCGTTACCTGCAACACGCTCTGCCCCGGCACGCTGCCGACGCCCGCAATCCTGAACAAGATCGCGACGATCGCATCAAGCAGCAATCGTCCGGTCGACGAGGTGACCCGCGAGTATCTCGGCGAGCGCCAGCCCACCCAGCGCTTCATCGAAATGGATGCGGTCGCCGCCATGGTCGTCTTTCTCTGTGGTCCCGCCGCAAACGACATCACCGGAGCCAGCCTGCCGATCGACGGCGGCTGGTCAGTTGCATGAGAATATTGGAATGGGAGTGCTGCGATGACTGAACAATCGGGCCACACCGTCGTCCTGACCGGCGCCGCCGGCGGCATGGGACGCGCCATCACCAAGGCGCTGCTGGACAGCGGTCGCCGCGTCGTGCTGGTCGACCGCGACGCCAAGGCGCTTGAGGAGCTGTCCGCCACGGCCGGCGACAAGGTGTTCCCGATCCAGCTCGACGTCAGCGATCCCCGGGCCGTGGATGGTCTGCCGGACGCCATTCCCGGCCATTTCAAGCCGGTCGATGTCCTCATCAACAATGCCGGACACGACATTGGCGGCCGGACCCGCTTCGACGCCGGCGCCGCCGACGACTGGTCCAACATCATTCAGACCAACCTGATCGGCCTGATGCGCGTCACGCGCGCGATCCTCCCCGAAATGGTTCGGCGCAACGCCGGCCATATCGTCAACATCAGCTCGATCAACGCCGTCCGGATCGTGCCCGACATGGCCGCCTACAGCACCAGCAAGGCCGGCGTGCACATGTTCACCGAGACCCTCCGGGGTGAGCTCGCGGAAACGGCGATCCGGGTCACCGAGCTCCAGCCCGGCCTGACCAGGACCAACATCATCCTGACCCGCTACCGCGGCGACAAGCAGAAGGAAAAGGACTATTTCGACCAGTTCAGAATGGCGCTCGACCCGGCCGATATTGCCCGCTCGATCGTGTTCGCCCTGGACCAGCCCGCCCACGTTCAAATTGCCGAAATGATGATTCTGCCTGTAAACCGGTACTAACTTTTCCCAACCAAGGCCCGGACATGGAAAGACGTAGCGAATTGCAGTCGACACTCCGCATCGAGGACGTCCCGACCGTCCGGGCGATGGTCGCGCAAAAGCTGCGCGAGGCGATCATGTCCGGAACGCTGAAGCCGGGCCAGCGCCTGGTCGAGCGTGAGCTCTGCGAGATGATGGGGGTCAGCCGCCCCTCGATCCGCGAAGCGCTGCGGGCGCTGGAGGCCGACGGGCTGGTGAATACCGTCCCCCATCGCGGGCCCGTGGTCTCCACGATCAGCCTGGAGGAGGCCCGGCAACTCTACGCGGCGCGCGCCGTCCTCGAAGGCTTCGCCGGCCGCGAATGCGCCAGGCTTCACGATCCGGACGTCGCTCGCCGGATCGGGGATGCCCTGACACGGCTGAAGGCGGCCGCCGCCAAGCAGGATCTCGTCGGGTGCCTCGAGGCCAAGACCGACTTTTACGCCGCGCTGATCGGCGGCTGCCGCAACGCCTTCATCGAGCGCGCGCTCAAGCCGCTGCACGACCGGATCCAGCTGTTGCGGATCACCTCGA
The DNA here is from genome assembly GCF_011602485.2 of Bradyrhizobium sp. 1(2017). Lineage (NCBI taxonomy): Bacteria > Pseudomonadati > Pseudomonadota > Alphaproteobacteria > Hyphomicrobiales > Nitrobacteraceae > Bradyrhizobium > Bradyrhizobium sp. 1(2017). The sequence continues at coordinate 5,994,740 of NZ_CP050022.2, forward strand.
TGTCGCAGCCGAAGCGGATCAACAAGAGCCTGCGCGAAGTCACCGCGATCTGGCGCGCGATCCAGAACGGCGATGCGGACCTCGCCGAGCGCTGCTGCGTCGACCACATCAATGCGGCGGCGGTGGCCGCGCTCGACATGATCGAAAAATCGTCGGCGGCCAAGGAGGCGGCGGCGTCCGACGACTAGAACAATGCCGCCAGGGAGTGTTCGATGCCGTATCTCGTACGATCGCTGATCCTGTTTTTCCTGCTCACTCCCTGCGGCGCGGCCATCGCAGACGACTACCCCTCCCGCCCGGTCACGATGATCGTGCCCTTCTCCGCCGGTGGTCCCGGCGACGTGATCGCACGAATCCTCGGCAGCGCCATGAGCTCGCTGAAACAGTCCATCGTGATCGAGAATGTCGTCGGCGCCGGCGGCACGCTCGGCACCAACCGCGTTGCCAAGGCGGCCCCCGATGGCTACACGCTGCTCCTGATGCATGTCGGCCAGGCTACTGCGCCCGCCCTTTACGCCAAGCTACCGTTCGACCCGGTCGGCGATTTCGCGCCAATCGGGCTCGTCACCGACGTCCCGATGATCCTCGTGTCGCGCCCGAACTTTCCGGCCAAGGATCTCCGCGATCTGGTCGCGCACATTCGAAGCGCCGGCGACAAGATCACCTTCGGCAATGTCGGTCTGGGCTCAGCCTCGCAGCTTTGCGGCCTGATGTTCATGAGCGCCACCGATACCAAGCTCACCCCGATCTACTACAAGGGCGGCGGGCCTGCTTTGAACGACGTCATCGCCGGCCACATCGACGTCTATTGCGACCCTGCAACCGGGCCGACCCCTTATATTCAATCGAACACGATCAAGGGCTACGCGATCACCAGCAAAAAGCGGGTTGCAACGCTGCCGGACGTGCCGACCTCGGCCGAGGCCGGTGCTCCCGAATTCGATGTGACGACCTGGTACGGTCTCTACGCGCCCCGCGGCACACCGAAGCCAGTGATCGACCATCTTGTCGGCGCGCTGCAGACGGCACTGAAGGATCCCGCCCTAATCAGCCGTTTTGCCGAACTCAGCATGGCTCCGGTCGAATCCAGCCGCGCAACCCCGGATGCCCTGGAATCCTTCTTGAAGTCTGAGATCGGCAAATGGGGACGTATCATCAAGGCGGCCGGAATCGAACCCCAATAGAGCGGCCAACGGGCGGCGGCGCACCGGGCGCCGGCGTTGCCGGCGCTGCCTGATCCGGCTTGGCCCCCGGCCGCCCCAAGCAGCGAGGCGCGCTTTGCATCTCGCACACCTCGCCAAGCGTCACTAGGCTGATGAAACATTTCCGCCTTGCGCCCCGCGGGCAGATCGGAACTGGCGACGCCGCTTTGGAGATTCCGACGGTGAATGGCCCGTTGGCACAAACTGCATATTCATTGCCCCGAAATGCAGCATTGAGGCATTCTACCCGGCGTGGTCGCGTGACGATTAAGTCACTACCGGAGAAAAACGCTCAATCGCGCGAACCAAATCCCAAACGTGGCGCACCAGAGGCTTTGTCTTTCCCTACAATGAGTTGTCCCTTGGCGCTTCCGGGAACTTCGAATGATGGATCGATGGTCGCAACGAGCGCGCGCAATCGTGGCGCTGGTCGCGATCGCGCTGGTGCCGGTTTCGGCCAGGGCTGACAACGGCGGCATCGGTTTCTGGTTGCCGGGCACCATGGGCAGCCTCTCGGCAGTGCCTGGCCAGCCCGGGATGAGCTACACCTTTCAGTATATCCACCTCGACGCCGTCGCCGGCGGAGGCAAGGCCTTTCAGAACAATGCCAGCATCGTTGCTGGCCTGCGCGCAAAAGCCGATGTTGGAGTCTTCCTGCCGACCTACACGTTCGCAACGCCCGTGCTCGGCGGCCAGTTGACGATCGGGGCGGCAACGGTGCCGGGCAATATCGGCGTCGATATCAGCGCAACGCTGACGGGCCCGCGCGGCAACACGATTTCCGGTTCGGCCTTCGACAACAGGGTCACCTGGGGCGACCTGTATTACATCGGCACCCTGAAATGGAACTTCGGCGTCAATAATTTCATGACATACCTGTTCGGCAACATCCCGACCGGCACCTATGATTCCACCCGCCTTGCCAATCTCAGTCCCGGGTTTGTTTCGGTCGATACCGGCGGCGGCTACACCTATCTCAACCCCAAGACCGGCCGGGAGTTTTCGGTGGTCGCGGGGTTCAGCTTCAACGGTACGAATAATGCGCTGGATTACCGCAACGGCATCGACTTCCATGCCGACTTCGCGGCCTCGCAATTCATCGGCAAGAGCGTCCACATGGGGGCCGTCGGCTATGTCTATCAGCAAGTCACCGGCGACAGCGGTACCGGCGCAAAACTTGGCGACAACAGGGGCTCGGCGATCGGCCTCGGCCCGCAGATCGGCATCTTCTTCCCGGCATGGCAAGGCTATACCGGCTATGTCAACTTCCGTGGCTATGTCGACATCCACACTGAAAACCGGCCGACAAACTCCACATTCATGGCGACCCTGAGCTTTGCGCCGGCCGCTCCGGAGCAACCGGTAACGCCACGTGGGCCGCGGCACTTGAAATAGGTCAGAACGGGTTGACATAGTTTACGATCGCCACCTGACGCAGGATCACGCGCCGGACCACATGCGTCGGCTTCAAATGTTCGGTGTAGATCGCCGCCGTGCCGACCGAGCCGGCGGGAAGACTGCGCGCGATCGCGCCATCATCCAGCTTGACCCGCACCACGAAGGGCGCGGCCACGATCGTCCCTGGCATCACTGCAGAGCCCGACGTCTGTGTCTGTCCGGTGGCGATCGCCTGCAGCACGCTTTCGACCTTGCCCTTGTAGATATGGCCAGGCGCGAACTTGAAGGTCACTTCGGCCTCCTGCCCCGGCTCGACATAGCGGGCATCGTTCTGGTTGATCTCGACACCGATGAGGGTGTCCGAGGTATCGATGAAGGCCATGACAGGCGAGAGTGGCAGGTTCGCCACCCGGGCGCCCTTGCGCAGCGCGAGGTTGGTGACGTAACCGTCGGCCGGCGCTCGCACCGTGGTCTTGTCGAGATTCCACTGTGCGGCCTCGAGCTGGCCCTTGAGCTGATCGACCTCGGACTGCCGCTGCTCGACATCGAAGCCACGGCCGGAGTCGCGCTCGAAAAGCTGCGTCATCTGGACAAGGCGGGTCGAGGACAGCCTTAGCTGCGCCTCGATCGTCTTGACCTGCGCCTGGAATGGCGTGGGATCGATCTTGAACAATACATCGCCCGCCCGGAGAGGCGTGTTGGCCATGACCGGCACCTCGGCCACCTCCCCCGCCACGTCGGGCACGATCGAGACGGCATGTCGCACCACCAGCGCCGAGCCCTGCGGCGCGCCCCAGCCCATCGGAACGAGCAAGCCAAACAGCGTCAGCAGGATGACGAGAAACGGCGAAACCTTCCAGAACAGGTTGAACGGCACGATCCGGAAATGCACCAGCAGGAACAGCAGCACGAGGTAGGAGTTGATGATCGCAACGCCCATCAGGCCTCTCCCGCCTTGCGCGCGGGCACATCGACATAGGCCCAGATCAATACCACCGGCCACAGCGCAAAGCCGCAGATCAGCGTGATCCAACCCGCCACCGTCACCGCCTGCGCCCAGGGGTGGCCACGGCCCTTCGCAATGTGCCCCGGCAGCCAGCCCGCGATGCAGAACACGCCGACGCAACTGGCGACCAGGATGATCAGCACGATCCAGGCGAAGATGTCGTAGCCGGTCATGGCTCAACTCACCGGTTTTGGCTCCGGGAATTTCCACTTCCCGCTCAGGATTTCTGCGCGCGGCCGATAGAGGCGCACGGTGTAGTTCCAGCCTTTTGTTATCGGGATGCAGTTCGGGATCTTGCCGTCGCAGCCGCCGAACTGGATCGCAACCGAGCCATCCGGGCTCTTTTGTCCTGTGATGCTATTGACCGAGTAGGCGTTGAGAGGATTCTTTTCGAAGTATCCCTCGGCATTGTAGACGCTCACGGACCAGAAGGCGTTGACCGGCACATCCTTGACGTTGAGCTTGTAGACCGTCGACCCATCATTCTTGGCCGGCGTAACGCCCAGATAGGTCGCGTCCTTGTCGGGATTGCCGCCCCAGCCCGCCGCAGTGCCGAGCAAATGACGGACAGGATCGACCTGCCCCTTGGCGCCGAACGCATTCTTGAAACCGGACGTCGTCGCGGAAAGGACTAGAAGCGCGTCACGCACCTTCTTCTGGCTGACCTGGTCCCAGTTCGGCGTTTCGAACTTGCCCGCAGCCTTCTGTTCGACCTTGATGCCGTCCTGAAGGGCGTGAACCTGCGCGATATCCTTGGGGTCGGCGGGATCGACAAGGGTGCGGATACCCGCCAGCATGTACCGCGTACCTACCTTCTCGCGGGTAAAGGTATGCCGTCCGGCGTCGTAGGTGACCGACACCACATAGTGATCCTCATTGACGACCATCAGCGACATGAATTTCTTGCCGGCGTTCGGCATCGTGATCGTCGCAGGTCCTGCGTCGAGATCGAACACCGCGGACGAATAGAGCGTATCGCGGTTGAGACGGATCACGGTCTGATTGTCGATCGTCGCAGGTTCACGCCGATGAAGCAGTTTACCGAGCCCGCCGGCATCCTTTACCATGCTGCTAAAATACAAATCGGACTCGGCACGGGCGAAATTATCGACGGTAACGGGGATCGAGCTGGCGGTCGGCGACTGCGCCAGCGTCATGCCGCTCCAGGCGGCCCAGCCCAGCAGCGTGTAAAGAAGCATTCGTGGTTTCATCGCAGATACCGTCATTTCATTACGATCCTGTTTCCAGTCTGGGCTGTGTTCTCAAGAGCACGAAGTTCACTGCTTCACGCCTGTCGTAGCCGTCTCCACCCACACCGCAGGCGGCGTCCATGACCCCTCCATGATATCCGCCTTCGGCCAATAGGCTCGGACGTAGAGCGAGAAGTCACCCTTCGGAGCCGGTAGCCAAGCGAGCAGGACATTCCGGCGGTCCGCATCTGCCCTCATTTGCTTCCCCCAATCGTTGAAGCCGTGAGCGCTTCCACGTCCGGCAGCTTCCACACCTTGTCGAAGAACTCCTTCTTCGGACCGTAGAGACGGAACATCAGCTCGAACTTGCGGGCGGGATCAGTCGGTATCCAGTTCGTTTCCTGGCCGGCTGGAGCCTTGGGGCCGAGATAGATGTCGACCGAGCCGTCGGCATTCTTCTTCACATCAGCGGCGTTCGACGCGCGGCTGGCGCGATCGACATTCTTGATCAGTGCGTGGGTGTCGCGGTCGTACGCTGTCAACGACCAGTATTGTTCGATCGGCACATTCGGGGGAACGCGGAGACGATAGGTCTTTGCGCCGTCGTAATCGGCGCCGTCCTTGTCCTTGATGTTGATGAGATAGAACTGCCCGGCACCCAGCCGTTTGATGCCGATATAGGCGTAGTGATAGGTGATCCCGCGCCAATCCACGGGATAGTCGTTCGCTCCCTCGAAATCCTCGCCTGCCCCCTTGAGCAGTTCAGGATGCGCGGGAAATGTCCAATGCGTGCCTTCGAAAAACTGCGGCGGCGCCCCATCATATTTGGCGGCCATCCACGCATGTGCGTCGGCAATACCATCCTTCAATGCCTGCTTCGTCTTTGCGTCGGGGGCAAAGGGTTTGCCCTTCTCGATCCCGATCGAACGCAACTGGTCGATCATTGCGCGGTCGCGGCCCAACCACGGCTCGCTCTGGATCATGCGATCGAGATTGACGAAGAAGCTCTCGTCGTAACGTATGGTGGTGTCGAACAGGATATCCTTGACGTCGGTAAAGACGGTCGCAGGCGGATTGGACGCCTGCGACAGCGGGTAGACCTTGAGCCGCTTGGCATAGGCGACGGAGTTCGCGACATCCGTCTCGCTGTGGCTTTTCAGGTTGGAGCGGATCAGGGCGTAGCTGCCCCAGGTATTCGGTTGCAGCGCTTCATAGCCCGCCGGTACCCGCTCCTTGTAGCCAGGCGGCAGCATCAACAGCTTGACGCCGGCGCCCTTATCCACGCCGAGCAGGCCGCCATCCTCCAGCGGCATCTGCCAGACATTGACGATGTTTGCGTTGAGCGAGCCGGTCGAGTCCGCCGGCGGGATCTCGATCACGATCGGCCCGACGTCGTTGGTGTTGAGGAACGTCATGAAATAGAGCGTGTCGGGATTGGGCGTCAGCGTCTGGTTCTTCCAGTCGAGCGGCTTGCCCCAATAGATCACCTGGTTCACCTTGCCCGGCGTCTTAGTCAGCATTTCCTGCAGCATCAGATCGTAATTGACGACGGGCATGCCCCAGATCGCAGCTTCGACGGCACGGCTGCGAATGAGCCGCTCCTGCGGCGTCGTCTGGGCGATCGCAACTCCTGCAAGGCTGGAAAGGGCAAGTGCAACAAACAGCGTCCTGTTCATCATCATCCTCCTCGAGCTCTGGCTGCTGCTTGCGTCGCGAGCGAAAGTGCGCGGGCGTCCTTGAACGCGATCACCGCGATCCGCTCGGCCGGTGGCACGAAATCAGCGCCGCCCTGCGTGGTCACTCTGGCGACGAAATCGGTGATGGATTTTTTCGTTGCACCGTCGTTCCAGGACGGTATCGGGTCGGGCTCCGCGATTGCCTTGCGGTTTGTGAGGCCGCAAGCCATCGTGGCTGCATTGACAAGCACCACACGCCGGCTCAATTGCACGATTTCGCTCTTCATGGCGAATTCCTTGGTCGGCTCATGGTCTTTCCAATCAACCCGACTGCGGTCGCTTCAGTGTCTCCATGATTTGATCGACGCTGAAGCTGGATGGCGTCTGCCGCGGCGGGAATTCGTTGAACGTCTCGATGAAGTGCGCGGCCATGACTTGCGCGGGGACCGCCAGGAAGGACACCTTAAGCACACAGTCGTTGTAGGTGTTTCGCGGCGACCAGGGTAGACGTTCCAAGCGGGATATTGCGGCGGTTGAAGGCGCGGTCATTGGTGTCGGTGAAGTGTTCGGTCGGGTTGTTGGTCTTGTTGCCTGACATTCAATTCTCCACGTGGGCCGACGTTGGAAATCATTACGTGAGCGGATTCCTCACCACACACCGGAACCCAAGGTGACTGGTCGAGGTATCGATCGCCTCAGCATGCCGCGCCGCCGGGCGATAACGGCGGCAGTAATTCGGCGCGCATAGATGCGAGCCGCCCTTCAGGACTTTGCGCGGAATGCGGATGGCGGGTTGACATGGATCAAGGCTCGCTGCTTCGGGTCCGCCGCGCGGATTTTGTGGAATGCAGCATGGCTTGGCGGCGTCGGCCTCGTGTTTGGCGGACCACCAGTCGGCCGTCCATTCCCAGACATTGCCGATCATGTCATGGAGGCCATAGCCGTTCGGTGGAAACGCCGTCACCGGCGAGGTGCGCTCGTAACCATCCTCATGGAGATTGCGCAGCGGGAATTCACCCTGCCAGGTATTCGCCATATGCCGGCCATCGGGCATGAACTCGTCGCCCCATGCGAATTCGGCGCCATCGAGGCCGCCGCGCGCAGCGAATTCCCATTCGGCTTCAGTCGGCAGGGCCTTGCCGGCCCATCGCGCATAGAGGAACGCGTCCGCGTACGACACGTGCACGACGGGATGATCGTTCAGGACGTTGATGTCGCTCTTGGGTCCGTAGGGATGTCGCCAGTTGGCGCCCTTCATAAAGCTCCACCACTGGCTCCAGTCGCGCAGATCATAGGTCGAGCGTGGTCGCTCGAACACCAGCGAGCCCGCGTAGAGCATGTGCGGCAATGCGCCCGGATAATGCTTTGGATCGGGTGGTATCTCGGCAAAGGACTTGTGACCCGTTTCAATGACAAACCGCTTGAACTGACGGTTGGTCACCGGCGTGGGGTCGATCCAAAAGCCGTCGACCGTCACCCGATGGCTTGGGGCTTCCTCGGGATAATGACGATCGGACCCCATGCGGAACGTACCGCCGGGAATCCAGACCATGCCGGTCGTCGGGCCATCTCCTGATTGCTCTTGTGATTGCTCTTGGGCCCGTCGCAAATCGGTCTGCAGCAGCGTCATGACACTGTCCCCCGACGATACGCCTTATTGGCAATAGTCCCAGAAGCCCTGCCTGCGTGATGGGTCCGTGTAGTACCAGCACATGCCTGGAGCAGGAGCGGCGCCCGCCCAGGCGGCGGCGGTCGCGGCTGTTACAAGGCCGATGGCCGCACCGGCAGCGATGGCACCGCCCCTCGGCCAATAGTAGTGACCTGGTCGCGCCCATCGCGCGCCACCGCCATAGCCCGGACCCACCACGGCGCCACGCCGCACCACGGTGCGGCTTGCGACGCCTCCTCGCGGCCCCACAACGGTGGTGCGGCGCACGGCACCGCCGCGCGCGACGGCACGCACCTCAATCAGATCGGGATTGTGCACGTTGACAGGTATTTGCACGAGCGACCGTGCGGCGCCGAGATTCGTTGCATGTGATGGATTGGGTGTTGCGACGACGCCCAGCAGGACAATGCCGGCAAGCTTGCGGACGATCTTCCAAATGTCTCGTTCCCGACGATCGATCGCCGTCTTGGGTAGACGCATTGTCGAGCCCTTTCATTTTCCGCTCCACCGGACTGCCGGCGGAGGAAACAAGTCAGCCCCTCTTCCCGATTCTTCGGTGCGCAAATTTCGCGCAGACTCCTCTCTTCGTTCGCGCGCTGGTGATGCAGCGCGGACACGTGTTCGCTTCCGGAATTGCTAAGATAGATCAACGCCAAGCGCGTGTGATGTGCAGTTCGTGCCAAATGTCGGCGGCCCCGTGGCACGCTTAATGGAAGCTCTCCAACACCGGTCGACCGATCATCCTTGTGCGCATCATGTTTTACGAAAATCTGCGAGACGTTCAGGTGGGATGCAACGATCGGCAGCATGCGTCAGCGCGACGTGGCTCTGTCCACCGTGGCAAACGGTCTCGTCGCAAAAAAATCATGATCGCCAGATAGTTGCATGGAATACTCGGTTCGCGTAATTGCCAGGGGGTATATTTGTATGGGTAACCGCCTTTCGGTCATGAGCAGCGACCTCAACGGCTTCGAGGGTCTGCATCAGGCCGTCCAGGGTTCGCATGTCGATGTCATGCAGCTCGGACGCGGCAGGTTGCGCGGCACGCTGTCGCATATCGGGATCGGTGACTTCTCTCTCAGTGTCGGTTCGTTCAACCTGGGCGTCCGAACGCAGCGCACCTCCAGTGACGAGAAGCTGATCGTCGGGATGCTGCTGTCCGCGGAAGACCGTGTCAGCCATTTTGCTTTCGACATGCGCCCGGCGGATGTGCTGGTGATCCCGCCAGCGGTGGAGCACGACGGCATCTTCCACGGTGCTTCTTCCTACGCCGCGCTGCGCTTCGATCTCGCCGATGTTGCCACGATGTTCGCCGGCGAAGCGCGCTTGAGCGATCCCGTGACCTGGCTCGAGAAGAATCGTTATCGCGCCGATCCCGCCATCATGCCGGTGACAACAGGCCGCCTGCAGCAGATCGTTTCCTGCCTCGCGCAGCATCAGGACAGTTTGACGGAAGCATCCGCCGATTTCTGGAAACGCGCCATTGTCGATTGCATCACCGCGACGATCTTCCAGTCCTTACCCGCGGACGAGCATGGCACGCTGCCGGCGGCGCTGAGGCTGGTGCACAATGTCGAGGATTATCTTGCCGCCGCTGAATCCCGGCCGGTGCATGTGTCGGAGCTTTGCGCCGCTTTTCGCGTGTCGCGACGCGGACTGCACCGCGCCTTTCATGACGTGTTCGGCATCGGGCCGGTAACGTTTCTGCGTCACAAGCGACTTTGCGCCATTCGTAACGCCTTGAGGGCCAGTTCGCCCGGCAAGACCACCGTCAGCGCGACCGCCCTACAACAGGGTTTTGTCGAGCTCGGTCGCTTCTCACAATATTACCGCGCGCTGTTCGGCGAATACCCTTCGGAGACGCTCGGCCTACGGGCTGCCGGTTCGCCGCCATTGCATTGACCGGCACCATGTTGCGAGCGGTCGGGTTTCGGGGGCAGCGGTCTGCTGCCGAGCCGGAGGGGCTTCGCCTCTATCGCGCGGCCATGGTACCGGACATCGGGACCCAGCGTTCGCCATCGAAGCGTTGCGGCCGGAGTGACTTGATGAGGCGGTAATCGTCAGGGGTGGAGTTGACAGTGATACCGCCAATCAGGCCCGGAAGCGCAACGTTCTTTAGCGCTGTGGCGTGCTTCATGATGTTCTCCCGCGAGAAATCCGTCCCGCAAGCCTCGAGCACCCTCGTCATCAGAACCGCGACGTTCCACCCGGTGAAATTGAGTTGATCCTCAATGTCGCCTTCGGGATAGTATTTCTTCATGAAAGCCAACCACTCCAGATAGGCGGGGTCGCTGGCCCATTCGGGATCTCCTACCGTTTTCGTCGGCGTGGCCGAAATCGCGCCCTTGGCATTTTCGAGCCCCGCCGGCTTGAGAATCGTCGCGACAAAGTTGCTTCCGATCGGCAAGAACTGCTGCGCGTGCCAGCCCAGTTCGCCGGCCTTGCGGATCGCCTGCGACGTGAACTTGCCCGTCGACGCGTTCAGGAAAACGTTGGCATTGGTACTGGCCAATGAGACGACCTGGGACTCAACCGTCGGCGACGTGACCTCGTAGGGCGAGGCGGCGACTATCTCGGCCTGCGGATCGAGTCGCGCCAGCTCGGCTTTGAAGCTGCGGAGATATTCGCGTCCATAGTCGTCGTTCTGATAGAGTACCGCGATACGCGCCCGGGGTGTGCCCTCGGAGACAAGGCGCGCGTAGATCGCGGCCTCGGTGCTGAACAGCGTCATTCCCGAGATCGTGTAGGGACTGGTCTTCGGATCGGCAAAGCGATCGCTGGCGGCAAAGACGAACAGCTGCGGCACCTTCCGGCTGTTGAGATACTTCTGGACTGCCGCATTCTGCGCCGTCCCCATGCTGCCGAAGATCGCGACAGCTTCATCGCTCTCGACCAGCCTGCGAGTCTGCTCCACCGCCTTTGGCGGACTGTAGCCATCGTCGAGCGAGATCAGCTTGATCTTGCGGCCGTTGATTCCACCGCGCTCGTTGATCATCTGGAAATAGCGGGTCTGCACCTTGCCGACCGCGCTCAGCGCCGAGGCCGGGCCGCTATAGGGCATCGTCTGGCCGAGGATCAGGTCTTCTTCACCCGCCAGAGCTGCGCTTGAAGCAATCAGTGACGCTGCCACAAGGAATGCCGAACCAAGTCCCCGCATATTGACCTCCCATTCTTATCTCTTACTCCGAATATTCTTCCCAGGAAGATAGTTGTCAATATCATTAAGCGGCGGCAAATGGCCGCCGCATCGGAGCTGCACGCCAACCTTCGACCCACCTCGGGAACTTGCTGCGCGACACGTGACGTCGCGCGTGTTAGATTGTACTCAAGTATGATGCCAGCGCCTTCAGGCGCCTGACCAAAGGTGAGTAAGAAGGAATGCGGAAGAAGAACGCGCCGCGCGTTGCAGTACCTGCCGGCAAAGCCGTATCCAAGCAAGATAATGGCCTCTACGACGATATCGAAGCCGCCTGGCTTGAACAGCGCCCCGATCTCGATCTGGCCGCAGCCTGCACCCTGTTGCGGCTGGAGCGGGCGAACCAGCTTCATGAAGTACGCCTGCAGGAGATATCCAAGACCATTGGCCTGCAGACCGGCGAGCTCTACGTTCTGCTTGCGCTGCGGCGCTCGGGAAAGCCTTACGAGTTGCGCCCGACCGACCTGTTTCGTGCGCTGTTGGTCACGTCCGGTGCCATGACCAAGCGCGTGGCACGGCTGCAGGAGGGGGGCTTCATTCTCCGCGTCTCTGCCAACGATGACGGCCGCTCCGAGTTGGTCCGCCTGACCGCGAAGGGCCTTGCGACCGCCGACCGTGGCATCACCGAGATCGCGAAGGTGGTGGAAAGCGTCACCGAAGCCAGCGGCCTGACCAAGGCCGAGATTGCAATGCTCGACCGATGCTTGCGCAAGCTATTGTCTGTGAAGACGGTGAGGGCGACGAAGAAAGCGAGCCGGCTTGCGGCGACGGGCTAGGATCACGGCCCGATGAGACCGTACGATGGCCTGTCGATGCTCTTCAGCAGCCCTTTGATATCGAACGCGCCATCTGCCGCCTGTCCCGGCGTCGGTGAAATGCCCGCTGCGATTAGGCGCCGCGCCGCCATCTGGTCGCCCGGCTTGTTGATACTGTCCACCGCGACCAGCCTCCCCCGCCTGTAGTGAAACACTGAGACTCTGCCCTCATCGATCGAGCCGCGCGTCACCATCTGGTCGCAACGGCCGGAGAGCCCGACGACCTGGAGCTTGAGGTCGTACTGATCCGACCAGAATCTGGGGACACTGTCGTAGGGCTCGTGGCGATCCGCGATCGCGAGCCCCGCCGCCCTGCCCTGGTCCTGGGCGTGCTGAACCGACTCCAGCCTAAGCCAACCCTCCGCAAACCGATTGTAGTGGTTTGCACAATCGCCAGCCGCGTAGATGCCGGGCACGTTGGTGCAGCCGTGCTCATCCACAACGATTCCATTCGAGCAGTTCAACCCTGCGGCACTGGCGAGTTCATCGCTTGCGATTCCGCCGATGCCGACGACAACGAGATCCGCGCTCAGGCGATCGCCGCCGCGAAGATCACCCCCCGCAACCCGACCGGCATCGCCGGTCAATGCAACGACCGTCTCGCCAAGCCTCACATCGACGCCCGCTTGCGCATGTACATCGAGCAGGAAGCGCGAGACGATCGGGGACACCGCGCGCTCCAACAACCGCGAGGCGGCTTCGACCACCGTGACTCTCTTGCCCAGCTTCGCCGCCGACGAAGCAACCTCAAGGCCAATGAATCCGCCGCCGACAATGACGACTTCGTTCGCCCGCCGCAGGCGGGCCTTGAGATCGACAGCATCGGCGACTGATCTGAGATAGCAGACCCCATCGAGCTCGGCGCCGGGGATTGATATCCGTCGCGCTCGCGATCCCGTAGCAATCACGAGCCTGTCGAAGTCCAGCCGCGTACCGTTCGCCAGCGCGATCTGCCGGGCCCTCCGGTCAATCTCGATTACGCTGTGCCCAAATAGCAAATCGATTTGCTCGCGCGCAAAGAACGCGTCGTCGCGCAGGACGAGATTCTGCTCGCTCGCCGCGTCGAGCAGAAACTCCTTCGATAGCGGCGGCCGCTCATAGGGAAGCGAATATTCGTCGGCCACCAGGGTCACCGGCTCGGAATAGCCGGCTTGGCGGGCATTCAGCGCCGCCTGAACACCGGCATAGGATGCCCCGATGATGACGAGCCCACTCACGCCTTGGCATCCAGCGCTCGACCGGGGACTCCCCGATTCGCAGCGCCTTCTTCGAGATCCACATAAATCTCGCCATCGCGAATCTCGACCTTGAATGCCCTGATGTCGCTATAGCCGCCGGACCGGCACTTGCCGTCGCGGACATCGAACATCGCACCATGCAGCGGACATTCGACGACATGGCCTTCAAGAAAGCCGGTCGAGAGCAGCGCGAAGGCATGCGAGCAGACGTCGTCCGTCGCGTAAATGTCGTCGTCGACTTTGTAGAGCGCGACACGCTGGTCACCGAAGTTGAAACCCAGCGGCTCTCCGTCGGACAGCTTCGAGGCGGCGCACAAATGCTTCCAGGTCATGGCCACGATATCTCCAGAACCGGCGAACGGACGCGGACGGGATGTCCGCGTCCGACGCTTACAATCCCGTCAGCGGGGAATCTGCCGCCAGTCTTCGGCAGCGGACGCCAGCCGGCCGCCAACTGCACGGATGTCCTTATAGGACATGGTCTCGCTCTGGCCGCTCTTCGGCGACTTGCCGTCCATGAAGCCGCGCACCTCCTCGAGCAGCTGGCGGCGTACCCTGACGATCGCCTGGTCCGCCGAACAGAGATATTCCTGTGACCGGTCGACGATCGGGCCCATGCTGACCATCACCACGAAATCCTCGATGACGATCTCGTGGAAGCCGGTGCTGTTGCCGGCATCCATGATCGGACGGTTCTGTCCCCAATTGTTAGATTCATCGCCCGGGAGACCGCCGGCCATCGGCCATTGATTGGCCCGCTGCACCTTGCGCCAGGAATCCACCGGCTTCTCGGGATTGTAGAAGATGTACCATTGGATCAGGTTCTCATCGTCGATCGGCACTGCGATGATCGCAGTGCGATCCTGCTGCGGCCCCGAGAAAATCGGCGCGATCAACCCGTAATACGGCATCACGAACTCCGTCACGCGCGCAAGACATGACCCGTCGGGGCCGGAGCGAAGCGCGGCCGCTCGAAATCCATACGGTTTCTTGTCAAACTGGTAGCTAACTTCGGTGTTGACCCGTGTTGCCCCAAAGTCCGTCGCCGAGCTCGCGGTCCAACTCTGATGCAGCAGGGCGACATGCGAGGAATCGATGGTCGCTTCGACGCCCTGCAACCAGTTCGCGTTGAGCTCGATGCCGGCCGCGTAGACTTGGTCCGGCGGCAAATCCATCCATTCGAAGTCCGGCGCGGGTGGCGCCGTGCCTTCGCCGAGCCAGACCCAGATAAGACCCGCGCCTTCGCGCGTCGGATAGGCCTTCGCCTTGACCGTCTTGGCGAATTCCCTGGGATTGTTCGGCTCGTTGGGAACGTCCAGCACCTCGCCGCCGGCACTTATCTTCCAGCCATGGAACAGGCAGGTCAGCGAGCAATCGTCGACCCGCGCCAGCGCGAGCGAGGCACCTCTGTGCGGACAAGCTTCATCGAGGAAGCCGACAGTCCCATCCCTGCCCCTGAAGGCCACGAAGTTGCGGCCGAACAGCTTGACGCGCACCGGCGCCTCTCCTTTGCGTACCCGCACCGAGAGCACGGCCGGCAGCCAGTAATGCTGTCGCAGCATGCGTCCCATCGGCGCATCACCGGTGACGCGGCACAGCAATTCATTCTCTTCTCTCGTGACCATAGCGATCCATCCCTAGTTGACGCGCTTCGTTGTCTCGGCCTATTATCTTCCTAGGAAGATTATTGTCAATACATCTTCCAAGGAAGAAATATTGGGAGGGCACATGGCCGAGCGACGCCTGAAGGATTGTGTTGCGCTGGTGACGGGAGGAAGCCGCGGGGTCGGAAAGGGCGTGGCCATCGGCCTCGCTGAGGCTGGCGCGACCGTGATCGTGACCGCACGCACGCGTAACAGCAGCAGCGGCGCGGAATGGCCCGGCTCTCTCGACGAGACCATATCGGCAATCCACGACTCCGGCGGAAAGGGCGTCGGCCTCCTCTGCGATCATGCCAATGACGGTTCGGTCAGGGAGGCTTACGACCTGATCCGGCGCGACTACGGACGTCTCGATCTGCTCGTGAACAACGTGTTCGCAGCCCCGAACGTCATGCCCGTCAACGTGCCCTTCTGGCAGCTGCCGACCTCGTTGTGGGACACCCTGCATCACGTCGGCCTGCGATCGCATTTCGTGGCCAGCCAGTTTGCGGTCCCGCTGATGCTGCCCCAGAGGCGCGGCCTGATTGTCAATACATCGTCAGGTGGCGGCGTCCGGTACACATTCAACGTCCCGTTCGGCGTACAGAAGTCGGGCGTCGACAGAATGGCGCGCGACATGGCGCATGAACTGAAGCCGTTTGGAATTTCCGCCGTTTCGATCTGGCCCGGCTACATCAAGAGCGAGAAGCTTTTGGCGCAGCCCGATCGGGTGCCAGCGGCTCTCGCCAGGCTGATTGCCGAGAGAGGCGAGACGCCGGTCTTTGTCGGACGCGCGATTGCGGCGCTGGCCGCCGATCCAGATGTGATCGTCAAGACCGGCCAGATCCTGCTCGCCTCGGAGTTAGCCACGGAATACGGTTTCACCGACATCGATGGGAAGATTCCACCTCCGCCGAGCCGCGATCCCGCGCCGCTTTCAGTGTTCAATCCTGCGGCCGCCACTTGAGACTCAAGAGGAGATGTCAATGACCGTTGCATTGGAAACGATGACGCAGCTTGCGGAGTGCAACTGGCGTCGGCTGTCGCTGGCTGTTGTTGCCGGTTTCGCCTGTGCGGTGACGATCTCGAGAACTTTGCCTGTGGCGATGGACGCGATATCGGCAATTCCAGCTCCGCTATGCGCCGACAATATCACGGGCTCATCGCTCAACAAGGTCGAGGTGATCGCCTCGCACGCACTGTCGAATGTTCCGGGCAAGAGGGTCACTGTGGTCCGCGTGAGCTACGGCCCCGGCGGCTTCACGCCGCCGCACCGCCACGGCGGATCGGTAACGGCCTACATCACCAAAGGCGTGGTACGCTCGCAGCTCAAGGGTGGCCCGCTGGAAACATTCGAGGTCGGGCAATCCTTCTTTGAACCCCCGGGCGCGACACACATCGTTTCTGCCAACGCAAGCAACACCGAACCTGCCGAACTGATTGCTGTCTTCGTCGCCGACGAGGGCGCGGAGCTGACGACTCTCCTAGACCGTTAGCTTCGAGCTTTCAATGTTTCCGATCCGATCTCCATGAAGCAACTGATCGCTCGCTGTTACATACGAAAACGGTCATCACAGAACTTGGAGCAAACCAGCCGCAGAAATTGTTAGGACAAATGGTATCCCCGCCGAGAAAGCGGCTCGCCTGTCCGCGTTGCCATGGTGATGGCCAGCACGGCCTGGACAACAGAATCGTACTACCCAGGAATTGCCCTGATTCTGAGATGAATCCGCAGGTCGCCTGGATACTACCGGTTCAGGACAATGGCTCTCCGGAGCGGTCTTCAAAAACCAAAAGCGCGAAAGCGCTGAGGGTTGCGGCCCCGATGACGGCGAATGCCGGCGCACCAACAAGTCCAGTGACCACGATCAGCCAGGTCGCGAACGCCGGCGCGAAGGCTCCGATGATGCCTGCGATCCCATAGGTCAGCGACACCGCCACGGCGCGAATCCGTGTCGGAAACAGTTCGGCCAACGCAGAAAAAAGCGGACCAACATACAGGGCAAGCAGTATACCAAATCCTGACTGGACCAACAGCAGCAGGGCGATCGATGGCCAGGCTAGAATGAGAACGAATGCCGGATAGGTCAGCAGCACGAAGCTGACGGTCGCGATCCACAGCAGCGGCTTGCGGCCTAGTCGATCCGACATGGCTCCCGCAACCGGTGTGCAAGCAATCGTCACGCAGGTCGCCACAACGGTTGCAAAGAGCGCGCTCGCCCCGGTAAGCCCCAGCTTCTGCACCGCAAAGGTCGGCATGTAGACAAACAACACACTGCCCGCGATGACGTAGAGAAACAGCATGCCAAGGGCCAACAGCAGCGACCCGGCTCGCCCAATCGCAAAAGCTGACCGCATCCTCCGTTCTTTGGCCCGCTGCCGAAAAATATCCGGCTCGCCAAGGTTGGCCCGGATATAGAGCGCGGCCGGCACAATCGCCAAACCGAACACGAACGGCAGACGCCAGCCGCCCGCATCGATCTCATCCTGCGCCATGGCGAGGTTCATCACCATCACAACGAAGGCAGCAAGCACGAACCCGATCTGCTGGCTTGACGCGTTCAGGCTTGCATAGAGACCCCGCGATCCGGCAGGCGCGCTCTCTACCAGCAGAGCCGTGGCGCTGCCGATCTCGCCCGCCCCGGAGAATCCCTGCAGCAAGCGCGCCAGCAGGACTATCAAGGGTGCCCACACACCGATGGTCTGATAGGTCGGTGCGAACGCCATCAAGGCCGTACCAAGGCCCATGATGAACATTGCAGCGTAGAGCGCTGCGGAGCGTCCGATGCGGTCGGCATAGATGCCAAGCACGATCGCACCGACGGGTCTCATCGCCAACCCGGCGCCGTAGGTTACGAACGCCAGGATCAACGATGTCGCCTCGTTCCCGGCAGGGAAGAACAATCTCGCCATCGTGAGGGCGAGCACGCCGAAGATGAAATTGTCATACCATTCGAGCAAATTGCCGATTGTGGCTGCAACAATGACGCGCCGCCTCTTGACGTTGATCGCGCCGGTCGTCGGAGCAATTGTCGGTTCTGGGCTGGACATGCAGGAGGCCGCCGCCGCAGTGCAAGGCGCCTGCGATCTCAGTATCGGCTGATCCTACTCATCCCTTCACGCGGCGCAAACTGCGTCATCGTGCCCCTGGCGTGTATTGCCGCGGTACAGGTTCCCGGAAACCATCGACAGCCCGGGAACCGAAAAGTGAATCTGACGCAAGGCCCCCAAGGACCGGCGCAGACGTCAGCATCGGAGCACGCTAGAGGTCACGACCTTGCGGCCACGGGTGCACCTTGCGCTACTCGTGATTGAACATCGTCTTCGCGTAATTGATGCCAATGCCAAAGGCGCCGCCGTACTTTCGCGCAATACCAGTCGTGATCTCATAGGTCTCAAGACGCGCCCAATCGCGCTGCAGCTCGAGAAGATAAGTCAGCGCCGTAAGCGGACGAGCGCCCGCCTGGACCATGCGCGCAACCGCACGCTCATGCGCCTCCTCGGTCGTGTCGCCGCAGGCATCGGTGACCACGTAGACCTCGTAGCCCTGCTCCAGGGCCGACAGCACAGGGCCATTGCAGCAAACCGAGGTCCACAGGCCGCACATGACAAGCCGATCCTTGCCGACGGCGTTGACGCGCGCGATGAAGTTCTTGTCTTCCCAGGCATTGGACGTCGTACGGTCCGTCACCTCCGCGTTAGGAAAGGTCTCCGTGATTTCATCGAACAATGGACCTGCAAAACTGTCCTTCGAGATGGTCGAAATGATCGTCGGGACGTTGAAGCCCTTCGCTGTCTCGGCGAGAATTCCCACATTTGCCCGCAGACCGGTCAGATCGATCGACTTTGTGTTGAATGCCATCTGCGACTGATGATCGATCAGGATCAGCGCATGGTCTCTCGGACTGAGTAGCGTGTCGGCCGGTTTGGCGGTTGCCTTGATGCTCATATTGAATTGCTTTCCGATCTGGATCTCTGCTGGTTTGATCGATTAAGGCTGTTACTCGCACCGCATCCCGAGCGCTTTGGCGACACCCGCCCCGTACGCGGGATCAGCCCGGCGGCAGTTTTCGATATGCCGCTGCTTCACTTCCAGGCGCGCATCACCCATGGCTCGGGCCGTGTTCTCAAACAGCAGCTGTTGCTGCGCCGACGTCATCATACGGAACAGGTTGCCCGGCTGCTCAAAATGGTCCTCATCGACGCGGTGATCATAATGCGCAGCGTCGCCTTCCAGCCCGAGCGGCGGCTCCATCAACTCGGGGGCGTCGCCAATCCAGGCTCCCTTCGAATTCGGCCAGTAGGTTGGCTTGTCTCCGGCGTTGCCGTCCGTGCGCATCTTGCCGTCCCGATGATAGCTATGGACCGGACAGCGCGGGGCATTGACCGGGATGTGGTTGAAATTGACGCCGAGCCGATAGCGCTGGGTGTCACCATAGGAAAACAATCGGGCTTGGAGCATCCGGTCGGGCGAGAACCCGATGCCGGGGACGATATTGGCGGGCGAGAACGCCGCCTGCTCCACCTCGGCAAAGTAGTTCTCCGGATAGCGGTTCAGCTCCATCACGCCGACTTCGATCAGCGGATAATCGGCCTTCGGCCAAACTTTGGTGAGGTCGAACGGATTGTGCTTGTGACTTCGGGCCTGCGCCTCGGTCATCACCTGTATGTACAGTGTCCATTTCGGGAAGTTTCCGCCATCGATGGCTTCCAGTAGATCGCGACCGTGCGTTTCACGGTCACCGGCGACCCGCGCAGCCGCCTCCTGATCGGTCAGGTTCTCGATGCCCTGCCGGCTGCGGAAGTGAAACTTGACCCAGACCCGCTCGTTCGCTGCATTGAGCATCGAGAAGGTATGGCTGCCGAATCCATGCATGTGTCGAAAGCTCTTTGGAATCCCGCGGTCCGACATCACGATCGTCACCTGGTGCAGCGCCTCCGGCAGCAGCGACCAGAAGTCCCAGTTGTTGTCGGCCGAGCGCAGCCCCGTGCGCGGATCACGCTTGATGGCGTGATTAAGGTCCGGAAAGCGCATGGGATCGCGAAAGAAGAAGACCGGCGTGTTGTTGCCCACGATGTCCCAGTTTCCCTCCTCTGTGTAAAACTTGACCGCAAAACCGCGAATGTCGCGCTCGGCATCCGCCGCCCCGCGCTCGCCGGCCACGCTCGAGAAGCGAACGAAGAGGTCGGTGGTCCTGCCAACGCTCGAAAAGATCTTGGCTTTCGTGAAACGCGTGATGTCGTGCGTCACCGTGAATTTGCCGTAGGCGCCCCAGCCCTTTGCGTGCATCCTGCGCTCGGGGATCACTTCCCGGTCGAAGTGCGCCATTTTTTCGATCAGCCAGATGTCCTGGAGCAGCGCCGGGCCGCGCGGGCCGGCGGTCATCGTGTTCAAATTATCGACCACGGGCGCGCCTGTGGCATGTGTCATCGGAGGTCGAGAGTCGGTCATTGCGTAACCTGCTACATTTTCGTGGTTGGAAGCCGTGAAGCTAAGAGCGTCTGAGATTCGTGGCCGCTAAACGGGCCAGGCAGAGCCCAGGATGATCGAGCAGAAATTCTGGCGAACGTAGTTCATATCCTTGAGCGCGAGCACGTCGGCCTTGACGTTTCCAAGCGTCGTCAACGGCTTCTTGATGATTCCGTTCGCGAAGTGGTCGATGATGCTCTCCTTGAAATTTGCTTCGCGCGGATGGTGGGCGCAGACATGATCGCGCTGCTCGTGTGAAAAATCGTGATACGCGATGCCCAGCACGTCCATCTCGACCCCTGCCGTCACCAGTGCGATGGTCGGCCGCATGTGCTCGGGGATACCGGGCGTCGTGTGGAGCGCGATGGCGGCCCAGACGTCGTCGATATCCTGCTGGGGAACACCGTAGCTCCTGAGGAAGTTGCGTGCTGCGTTGGCACCATCCACCTCAAAGCGCAGATCCGGACTGGAATGTGCTTCGGTCAAACCCATGTCATGAAACATCGCGCCGATGTAAAGCAGCTCCGAATCGTACTTCAGACCCTTCCGTTCGCCGGTCAGCGCCCCCCAGAAAAACACCCTGCGGCTGTGATTGTAGAGCAGGTCGTCCTCGGTATCGCGGACGAGTTGGGTCGCCGCCCGTGCCATGGCACTGTCGGGAACGCGGATACCTGCAATCAAGTCGGTCATTGGAAACACTCCTTCAAATTGGGCCTGCTGAGGCCGGGCTGCGTTCAAGGGGCGCGGAAGGTCGAACCGCGCGGATTCGTTAGTCGACCGTGCGTGTTGAAAGTGCGGCTGCAACTTTTATGGGGTCTTCGGAGCGTGCTCGCACTAGCACTCGCCCGTCGGATCGTGACAATGGCACGCTGATTCACGCCAACATCGACATTGGGAACCAAATGACCGGCCAGAAGATAGGCATCGTCATCCACGAAGGCGTGCAGGCCCTCGATGTAGCAGGTCCCGTTGATGTCTTCGCCGAAGCCAACAGCTATGTGGGTGAGGACGCACAATACGAGACGCTGCTGATCGCGGCGGACCTCAATCCGGTCCGGGCTTCGAACAAGATGCGGCTGGTGGCCGACTTGAGCTTTGCCGAAGCAGTCGGTGGCTTCGACATGCTGTTCGTCGCAGGTGGCCCGGCGCTTCCCAAGGCGGATCCGGACACGGCGCTTACGGAGTGGCTGCGCGGCGCACCCTGGCGCGCCAGCACCTACGGATCGATCTGTACCGGCGCATTTGCGCTCGGCCATGCCGGACTTCTCGACGACAAACGAGCGACGACTCATTGGCAGAATGCGGCAGAGCTCGCCGCGCGCTTCCCCCGAGCACACGTTCAGCCCGACTCGATCTATGTCCGTGATGGCCATCTCGTGACATCGGCCGGTGTCACGGCGGGCATCGACCTTGCCCTTGCGCTGGTCGGCGAACGCCACGGCCCGGCCGTAGCGGTTGCTGTCGCCAAGCGACTGGTGGTGGTGGCTCAGCGCCAGGGCGGTCAATCGCAGTTCAGCCCGTATCTCACTGCACAAGCCGATCCGTCCTCTCCGATAGCGCGCATTCAGGATCATGTGATGGCCCACATTGGCAACCGTCACACGCTCGCATCGCTGGCAGGCGTCGCCGGGATGAGTACACGTAACCTCAGCCGGCACTTTTTCCGGGAAACCGGCATCACACCGCACGAATTCGTCGAACGGGCGCGTATGGACGCCGCCCGCATGTTGCTGGAGGGCAGCGACCGCCCCCTCAAGAGCATCGCGTATGACTGCGGATTCGGAACGGCCGACCGGATGCGAGTTGTGTTCAGCGAACGCCTGGGAATTACGCCAGCACAATATCGAGCCAGCTTCCGGCGATCCGAACTTGATGCCAACACTTGGTGATCGAGAAACTTGCATTGAACCAATTGGTCTGAATGTTTTCAGACGTCGATGCGGAATTGCGCGGCTCTTCCTAGTCATCCGGCAGTCGCAGGAGATACGAATAGATCGCTCGAAGTTCATCATCGTCCATTCGACCGATCGGCTCCCAGGGCATGTCTTTGCTGATGGCGTGACCGTTGGGATCGATGCCGGTGCGGAAGGTTTTGACGAACTCGTCGAACTTCCAGCTCTTTACGAGCCGCAGATCGGGACCGAGCGGAGGCAGCTGACCTGGTGTACCCCCAGTAAGCCTTCTTCCATGGCACTCACGACAGTCCTGATACGAGAGAATGTACTCACCGAACCGCGCGTGGGGAGCCTTGGCAGGAGCAGTGACTGCGCCCGTTGCAACTGGCTTTCCCGTCGGCAGAAGGCCGGCGCCGAGCATCGCCAGGCCTAGGACATTCAATCGATCCGCAGGCTCCGGCGTCCTTGATCCCGCAGCGGGCAGGCTACGAAGGTATGCGATGACTGCCGCTGTATCCTCGTCGCTCAGCTTACCGGCATTGGTGTAGGACATGATGACCAGCCAACGCCCTTCGGGATCGACACCGTTGCGAATGGCTCGAAATATGTCTCCGTCCGACCATCGACTTAATGCTCCGGCAGGAGTGAGGTTGGAGGCCACAAACGAGCCGAACCTAATGGGGAAATTCACAGCGAGATCCAGCCCGCCGGTCAGCGTCCCGTTCGTCGAATGGCAGCCGCTACAAAAGCCGTCGGATATCTCCCGGCCGCGCTGAATTTGGGCAGGAGTTCTCGTGACATTCAGCGTGACCGGAGGCGCGCTGCGCGCATGCAGCTTCCATAGCCCGATGGCCATGACTGCGCCGATCCCAGCCACGGCGGCGAAAGCAATGGCTGCAAGCCCCGCTCCAACCCACCGCCGGGCAGTGCTTTCAGCACGCCAGGCACGAAGGCCGGACCAGAGCAGCATGGCTGCGATTGCAATCGCGAAAGTGAGCGCGAACCAATCGGACATCACGAATTGCCTCGTCGCCCTAGAAGTCGAAATCGCTGAGTTCGGGATGGTCGTCGGGCCGCCGCCCGGCGGGCCACAGAAACATCCGCTCGGCCTCAGCAACTGGGTGTTCGTTGATGCTGGCGATGCGCCATCGAATAAGACCGTCGGGATCGAGCTCCCAAGCTTCGTTGCCGTAAGCCCGATGCCAATTCCCACCTTCGTCCCGGCACTCGTAGGCAAATCGCACGGCTATCCGGTTGCCGGCCGCTACCCAGAGTTCGTTTATGCGGCGGTATTCTGCCAGCTTTGCCCATTTGCGCGTCAAGAACGCTTCGATCGCTACTCGCCCTGACAAGAACTCGACACGGCTTCGCCAGAAGCTGTCGATCGTGTAGTCGCGCGCCACCCTGCCGGGATCACAGCTATTCCAGCTGTCTTCCATAGCCCGGACTTTCGCCGCGGCCACTCCCCAGTTGATGGGGGATACGAGAGGAGGCGACATGAAACTTGCTCCGGCCAGTGACGATGCGTCGTCACAGACTGGCGCCATCGGAGGCCGGTTGCGAGTTTTTTGGTGTTAGGAAGTGTAAATGCTGGCGCGACGCACTCACGTTCTCTCAATTGTCGGTATGAGAGACTTCAAGAAGGAGGATTCGGAGCACCCAGGGCACGAATCTGACGTTCAGCCTCGCATAGATCGGCCGTCGCAAAACCTTCCGTGAACTGCCCGAAGGCGTCCGTCAGGAGAGCACGCGCTTCGTCAACGCGCCCAGCATCGGCCCACAATCGCGCCAGGGCGATTGCGGAACGCAATTCCCATCCCGGAGCGGACTGGCGGCGCGCGCACTCGCGTGAAGCCAGGAGCGAGGCCTCGACTTCGGACCAATTCTCGCGCGACGCTGCCAAGAGCACCTCAGAGCGTGCCCGCATCAAGTCCGGCAATTCAAACGTTCCGGAGCTGGCCGCAGCGTCGGCCAGCGTGGCATCGATGATGATGGTGGCTTCTGCCGCACGACCGGATCGCGCCAGCCCCTCGGCCAGGGCACGGGAAAGCGCCGAAAGAAGAATGTATCGCCGTCCAGCCTGCAGGGTTGGCAACGCAGCACGCAGCGATTCGACGCCCGCCTGAACTTCTCCTCTCGCGATCATGAGTTCGCCTCGCAAACCCAGGCCGCCCGCGTGGTACGATGCGAGCGAGTACTTGGCGGCATGAGCGATGAGCCGCTCTATGATTTCCTCGGCGACCTGGTGGTCGCCCCGCCACAAAAACACCGGCGCGGCGTAAACAAGGCAAATTCCCAGCGATACGGGGTGCGCTTGTCGCTCGGCAACTTCAATGCCTTCGTAAGCGAACTGCGTCGCCTGGTCTGGAAGGCCACGAAGCCAAAGTGTCCGTGCGTAGCCGATCAGGGCCCTCACCTGGTGATCGTATCCAAAGGAACGCACTCCGCTCAAACCGACTGCCGCTGCCCGCTTGAAGCCGCTCTCATAACTTTGTTGCGCGGAGATCTGATTCCCCACCAGATGATGGCTCGCTCCCAGCATCCACTCGGCCGTCACAGCTTCTCTCGATCCACCCAATTCTCTCGCAATAGCGGCATAACGTTCTGCCGCTGCCAGTGAAGCGCCGGCATCCGAGAAACGCGTCGTATACAGGTTGAAGCCGGTCAGCAGCTCAAGCTGACACTCGGCATCTCCCAGAGAGTCTGCAAGCGCAAGCCCCCGCTCCAGCGCTGTTCCCACCTCGCCACTATCGCTGTGTGCGTGGTGCGACGATATCGCCAACGCCAGCTGCAGCCCGATTTCAAGCCTTGTCCCACGATCCTCTTCCGGCAGCGCCTGTATCAATCGCAGGCACCAACGCCGGCATTCGAGAAGCATCGACATGCCAAGGAACAGCTGCACGGCCCCAGAGCCGAGGGATGCGCCGACTGAATGATCGCCTGCATCCGACAAGCTCCATTCGAGGGCGGCCCTGATGTCGCCGACCTGGCGCGCATGCAACGTAAGGTCGCCCCCTCCCGAGACCATGGCTCGAACCCCTGCCAGTCGCTCCGCATAAAGAAGTGCATGCCGCCTTGCGATCGAATTTGCCTCTCCCCTCTCCTTCAACCTGACCGCAGCATAGGCGCGCGTGGTATCGAGGAGCCGATAGATATTCTCTCCCTCCGCTTGTTTGACCGAGATTAGCGATTTTTCTGCAAGGCTCGTGACCACGCTTGCAACCGACAACCCATCTCGCTCCAATCCGGACGCAACGGTCTGCGCCATCTCGAGCGAGAATCCGCCTACAAAAACCGATAGTGCGCAGAGTACGGCCTTCTCATCCTCCGACAGCAGGTCGTAACTCCAATCGAGCATCGCCTGAAGTGTTTGATGGCGCGGGACACCGAGCCGCTTCTGCCAGCGCAATACCAGGTGATCGCCGATCAGTTGAGCAAGCCCCGTGATGCCATAGGTGCTCGCCCGACTGGCTGTCAGTTCGATTGCCAGCGGTATGCCGTCAAGTTGCCGGCATATTTCGGAAACGACAGGCGCCTCTTCGTCAGAGAGACCAAGCCGGTAGCCGCCTGCTGCGGCACGTTCCATGAAAAGCTGAACAGCCGAGGACGCCATCGCCTCGGCGGCTGTTCCGCTGGCCTCCCACGAAGGGCTATCCAGCGACTGGAGTACATGGATATGCTCACCTTCGACACGTAGCGCTTCGCGCGTGGTTGCGATGATGTGCACAAGCGGCGCCTCGCGGAACAACCCCTCCGCTACCCTCGCAACCGACTCCACGACATGCTCGCAGCTGTCGAGGATCAAGAGGGCTCGCTTGTCAGCTGCGAAAGCTAGGAGGTGATCCAAGGACTCTTGTGTCTGCTCCAGGCACCCGATTGCCGAGGCAACGACCGGGACGACCAGGGCACCATCCTGGAGAGCGCTGAGATCCACGAAGCAGATTGCACCGGGAAAATCCGCCGACATCTCGTGCGCTACCGCGACGGCTACGGTCGTCTTGCCGACACCGCCCGGTCCCACGATGCTGACGAACCGCCGAGAGGCAAGCTCAGCCCGCAGCAATCCTATCGTTTCATCACGTCCCACCATCCGTTGCAGGCGTACGGGCAGCGTTTCGGCCCTGATGCGCCCGGCGCGAGCATTGGCGGATCGGCCGCCTGATGACCCGCGCTGCACTGGCCAGACGAAGCAATACCCTCTCCCGGGCACGTTCGTAACGTAACGCGCACCGTCGCGGCCGTCTCCAAGCGCCTTGCGAAGTCCGGCGATATGGACCCGCAGGCTGGTCTCTTCGACGACGACTTCAGGCCAGACCCGTTTGACCAGCTCCCTGTGGCTAACGACCTCCCCGGCGCGCTCAACCAGCGCGATCAGGATGTCGAGCGCGCGACTACCTACCGCGACCTTGTCACCTGCTTTCAGCAGCAATCGTTCCGAGACGAACAGTTGGAACGGTCCGAATTGAAACGTCTCAGAATCGTTGGAGCTTTTCTGCAAATTCGACCTGCCGAAATAGACGTTGCCGTCGAGCAAAACATGCTGGCCCGGATAGCACATTTCCGCGACACGGACAGCTTTTCGGAGCGGTCCCACCGCCTCGCCGGACTTCGCAAGACGGCACCGCATGGTCTCGCCGCACCCTCAGGCTGGCCGCGAGCAACGAGACGACCTGGCGAGGATGGAGAATCTTGTTCCACGGGATAGTACTGAACTAACGTCGACGCGATGTCCGAGCATTGCGGTGGCTTGTCGCACGATGAACAGCCCAATGCCCAATCCATCTCTCTGCGCTGAGTCGAATCGAGCAAATGCTTCGAATATCTCCGGCATTTGTTCCGCGGAAATGCCAACGCCGGTGTCTACGACGTCAATCCGAACAAGACACCCGTGCTGACGGCAACCGAGCAGGACCCGGCCACCTGGCTCGGTATACCTGATCGCATTGCTGACCAGATTGCGAACTATAGCGCCAAGGAGAAAAACGTCGCTTATGATCCAGGCGGTTGTGTGAACGAGTCGAATTTGAACGCCCTTCTGAAGGGCCGCACACTCACTTTCAAGCCAGACTTTCTGCAGCAGCGGTCCAAGCGCGATCGGGGACGGCTGAATGCTCCCGGCACGTTCGCGCAGCCGTAGAGCGCCCAACAGCTGATCAAGCTGGTACCTCAATTGATCAATTGCACTCTGCCCTGCCCTCAAGAGACGCAGTTCCGATTGCGTCCGCGCCTCCCTGCCAAACCGGTCGTGCACACTCTGGAGGATCTGGAGGGGCTGCCGGAGGTCATGACCCGCGATCGCGAGGAGAACCGCCTCGAAATCGCAACCGTCAAGCCCGGATTTTGCGCGTTGGAGATCCGCGGCAGCAGGCCCCCCGGTGCTTTCGTCATAACTCGGCGCCCTATGCATCACGCGACTTCCCTCAGTCAAACAGGATGTCAAAGTTACCTATGATGCCAGAGCTTGGCGTATTCGGTCGTATCGGGCGAGTTCAGCCTTGTGAAGTTGTGTGAATCCCACCCGGACGCAACCCCTTTTCCATCTCAGGGGTCCTCGACTGCAGGTTCGGCCGCCAGCGGTCAACCGCGCGTCGTCTCATAGAGAAACCAGACCAGACGCTCGGTTTCGTCGATCCAATTCTCCAGAACGCTGGCGGTTGCCACATCGCGGCACTCGTCGCACAACTGATGCGTGGCGCGCATGAAGCCAAACAGCTGAAGATTGTCGCTCCGCAGTTCGGTCAGCATGCTTTCCGGCGCAACGTATTCGGCATCATTGTCCAGAATGCGCTGTCTGCGACTTACGTCACCGATCGAACGGATGGTGCGCCCGCCAATCTTTCGCACACGCTCCGCGATGTCATCGGTCATCGCGAAGATCTGGCCGGCCTGCTCATCCAGCATCAGATGATAATCGCGAAAGTGATTGCCGGACATATGCCAATGAAAATTCTTCGTTTTGGTGTAAAGCGCGAAGACGTCGGCCAGCAGAACGGTCAGCGCGCCGCTGATATCGCGTACGGCATTCGTACCAAGATCAGTTGATGCGAGCCCGCTCACTTCAGCGTCTCCAGATACGCAATGAGGTCGCTCCGCTGCTGCTCGTCCGGTATTCCCGCAAATGGCATGGTCGTACCTGGCACGGCCTTTTGAGGCGCAGCGATAAAGGCGTCGAGAGACTTCTCATCCCACACCTTGTTGGCGCCCCTCATTGCTCGGCTGTAGTGAAAACCCTGCGCCGCTCCAGCCTGCCTACCGACAACGCCGAGCAGAGCAGGGCCCAGTCGATTGCTCGAATCCTTTGCATGGCAGGCGGCACATTTCGCAAAGACCTGCTGGCCCTTCGCTGCATCGCCTGCAGCGTGTACGGCGCTTGGGAGTATGACAAACAACGACAGAATGGCAGATGCGATCACGCGTTGAACATCGCGCATGAGCGGCTCCTCAGAAGTTCAGCAGGATGTGCGGTTTGAGCTAGAGCATCTGCGGACGCTGGACGTAGCGGACGAGATCGTCGCCGAGCCGAAGCGACAGGGCTCCCAGCGGGCCGGTCGGGTTGTATCCCGCATTGAAGGGATAGACCGACGCGCCGACGACGAAGAGATTCTCGGCATCCCAGTGTTGAAGATGCGGCGATACCACGCTGGTGTGCGGATCGGCACCCATGACGGTGCCACCGGTCACATGAGTGGTCTGGTACACCCGCGCGTCGTACGGCCCCTTCCGTGGAGACGGTGTTCCGACAATGGTGGCGCCGCTCGCGCGCGCGATCTCCGCGGCCTTCCCTGTCAAATACTCCGACATACGCAACTCGTTCTCGCGGATGTCGAACGTCATTCGTACCAGCGGCTGGCCATAAGCATCCTGGTAGGTCGGATCAAGGTCGAGGTAGTTCTCGCGATGCGGATACCAGCTGCCGTGGACATAGATATTGAAACTGTGTGCATACCAGTCGGCATTCGCCTGTTTCCACTTGCTACCCCATTGCGGCGTGCCGGGAGGAAGGAGACGCCTGGTAATAGGCCGGCCACTGGTGGTGTTCGAGTAGATATACCCCCCACCGAAGAAGCCGAGACCGCTGTGATCGAAATTGTCGCCGTTGAACTCGTCGATGCAGGTTTGCGAGGCGCCGGAGGCAAGGAAAGGGTTGATCCAGCGATCTCTGAAATGAACGTTCACGCCTGACATGGTCTGATGGCAGAAGTTCTTGCCGACGACTCCGCTGCCCGTCTTCGGATCGTAGGGTTTTCCGATACCCGACACCAGCAGGTGCTTTGTGTTCGACATCGTGAAGGACGCCAGGATGACGACGTCGGCCGGCTGCAGATATTCCTCGCCGCTGAGCAGGTCGACGTACCGGACCCCACGCGCTCGCTTCGCTTTTCTATCGTAATCGACCCTGGTTACGTGCGAATGCAGCCTAAGTTCGAACTTCGGCCGCTTCAGCAACATCGGATACAGGAGGACTTCGGGACTTGCCTTTGCGTTGGCCTCGCAGATGAAGCGCTCGCAATGGCCGCAGAACTGACACTGGCCGAGTTGCATGCCGTCGGGATTCGTGTAGGCGTTAGGCGAGTTAGCGGCCGCCATGGGGAACGGCTTGTGACCGAGGCTCTCGGCCGCTTTCGAAAAGATCAAACCGGCTTCGGTCGGCGGCAGTGGCGGCTGGGGATATTCGTCCTGCCGCGGTGCCTCGAACGGATTGCCGCCGGGCTGGATTTGACCGCGGATATTGCCGGCCTTACCCGAAATGCCGAACAATTTCTCCCACAATGCATGATACGGCTCTAGTTCGAAATAGGTCACGCCCCAGTCCTGCACCATCAGTTCCGGAGGAATTGCCTTCTTGCCATATCGCGCTTCAAGCCGGGTTCGCAGCATTGGGTCGTACTCGGCCCAACGCCATGTCTGGCCGTTCCAGTGATTGGCAGCGCCTCCCATTCCTTCGCCGGGAAGAAATGCTTCCATGCGGCGAACCGGGAGAGCATGTTCGCTGCTCGCATGGCGCAAAGAATAGGTCTCGACCGACCAATCCTGAACCAGGCCTGCATGAACATCCCATCGCAGTTCGTCCCGCTGATTGGGTAGCCTCGCTTCCGCAGCACCGGTATGATCGCCTCCCCGTTCGAGGACGAGGACATCGATACCCTGTGCAGTGAGCTGCCTGGAAATAAGGCCTGCTGTAAACCCGCCACCGCAGATCACAACCGTTCGCGACTTCAACGTCTTGACCACCACATCTCTCCTAACTGAAATCGCCGATGGCCTTCGGATCCTGCGCGCCGGGGTATGGCTTTCCGCGGAATTGCACCATGTCCTCACCGTGAACCGCGGGCAGGCCCGGGTAACCGATCATTCGCCAGAACACCTTGTCGATGTTCCCGCCATAGATGGGATCGGCGAAGCAGGCCTGCACGAACAGCGGATAGACCAACTCGTTGAACCAGGCCCCGATTGGTAGGGTTGCGTCTGCAATCTTGCCGGCAGCGAGGTCATGCAGAAACGCATCTGCTTCGTCGGGTTGAAGATCGCTAAAGCCGCGGCTAAATTTCCGTTGAGCCGCTTCATTGGTTGCGGCAATGCCAGCCTTGAAGAACTGTTCCGGAGTTAATGGCAACTGATAACCCTGCTGCGGTTTTCCTGCCTTCCAGGGACCGCGCATGTAGAGTCGCTCGCCCTTCCCGAAGCCGCCCGCCAGTTGTCGGTCAATGTAGACCGCAAGGCCGCAATCGACTCCATTCGGGGTCAAATGATCCGCCGGGCACATCACGTTAACCAGCGCTTCGACAAAACCGGCTTCGTCCGGGCCCAGCGACTGGTAACCCGCCGCCGGCGCCGAAAGCTTCTGCATCCCGCCCGGTTCGGGCGTTGGTGCGGCGCCTATTTCACCTTCGGCTGCCGTCGCTGACGGAGATCCGAGCGATACTGTGCCTGTAACTGCAGCAACTCCCCGCAAGAATCCCCGGCGGCCAAGCTCGATACGATTATCGACTCCCATGACGTTCCTGCTCCAAGCCCTGTCGCCTCATCATCCGATGCGCCCTCCAGCGGTTGAGGGCCGACAAGAACGGCTGTAGCTCCGGCGCAGCGCGGGATGAAGTTAAGCTTCGAGAATCTACGAGAACCGTCGTGAATACGTGCTTCGGCACGAATGAACCAACAGTTGATTGCGCAATTGCCTCACGGAGTGCCTATCGGCGCCAGTCAAATCGATGTTGATGGACGCGGTCGCACGACGGACCAGAATAAAGGCCAAGACGCGTGAATCGTGAACCACAGATCGCTGAAAGGCCCCTGGCGAGCTTTTTCAGATTGCCAGGCTCGGCGCCTTCATCGGCGGGGGGTCTACGGAAGACTGATAAGCTTTCGCATATTACCTTATCAGTTCGCCAACTGAGTCCATTTCGGCATTTTCCCTACCAGTTAGAAAACTGACTCGATTGCACGCAGCCTCAATATGGCGGCCTTCTCGGTAGCTGCGTCCATTCAGTTGCGGTCGCCATTGAGGCCCCAAAACCGAGAAACAGCCCCGTATTCGACTGCTCGCTGTCCAGTCTTCAACTGAAGTCCATCGGACTTCGGAAGGCGATGAGTCATGGGTTATTCGCTTGGGGACTGGCGCTGCGAGCCAGCCGCGTATTTACGGCTCTTAAATATTTCGACGACGGTATCGGACCAGCGGTTCGTCCGAGCTTTTCTTGCGAGTCCATCTGGGCGGCGGCCGCTCTACGTTGCAGACCGCAAGGATAAGATCTGGACCGAGCGCGACATTGCCGCGTTTCTCGCGGTCACATCCAGCGAGATCCAGCTCGCGCTGATCTTGGCTCTGTGGAGCGGGCAACGGCAGGGAGACCTTCTGCGTCTACCATGGTCGGCCTACGAGACCCCGTACATTCGCCTTCGCCAATCAAAAGGTGGGCGCCGGGTCGCGATGCCCGCTGGCGCACCCTTGAGGGCCTTGCTCGATGCGACGACCCGCCGGGGGCCGGTTATCCTGTGGACCTGCTGGGCCGCCCCTGGACGTCCGATGGCTTTCGTACGTCGTGGGCGAAGGCTTGCGAGCGCGCCGGTATCGACGGCCTGACGTCTCATGATCTGCGCGGCACGGCGGCGGTCCGCCTCGCGATCGCAGGCGCCAGCGTGCCGCAGATCGCGGCCGTCACCAGTCACTCGTTGAAGGACGTCGTGGCTATTCTCGATGCCCACTATGTCGGTCGTGAGATGCAGCTCGCAGAAGCTGCCGTGCTGAAGCTCGAAGCGAGAACAAAACTGTAAGCGGTGGCGTCAACGGCTCCGGTCTTGCCGCTTGCTCAAACCGCTAAGTGTTTGATTTATATGGTGGGCGCACCAGGGCTCGAACCTGGGACCCGCTGATTAAGAGTCAGCTGCAGGCTGAGTACAATTAATGACTTACCAGTCGCACCACTGAGCTTATTCGGACGAAAACAGGCATCCGTCGCACGATTTGAGCAGCCTGATGCCGCCAGCAACGACAAAAAATGAATCGCCGACCGATTCTGGCAAGAGCTCCCGAAACCGCCGGGGGCCACACTTGGCGTAGGGCCTACCTCTATCGCATGGGACGCTTTCTCTGCGCGCCACGAACGCCTTTCGGAGAGGGACCGTGACCTCCCACGGTCCCTGAAGGCCTGGTTCACTCACGAAAGTTTCGCCGCTTCTGAAGCAGCAATCTGCCACACCCTGCCGGCAACGAAGCGCTTCTCGCTACCAGCTTTCTCCAAACGGTCGCAATTCGACGTTGAACGACCATGCGCTTCGGTCCTGGTGGGCGACGTGCCAGATCTCGTCCGCGATGGCGCGCGGCTTAATGAAGAAATCGTCCGGCCGATCTGGCCAACGTTTCCGTGTCCACTCCAGGTCGATCACGGCATCGACCACGACGTAAGCGACGTGAA
Source organism: Bradyrhizobium sp. 1(2017) (assembly GCF_011602485.2). Lineage (NCBI taxonomy): Bacteria > Pseudomonadati > Pseudomonadota > Alphaproteobacteria > Hyphomicrobiales > Nitrobacteraceae > Bradyrhizobium > Bradyrhizobium sp. 1(2017). Next base: position 6,028,048 of record NZ_CP050022.2, read on the forward strand.
CGCCCTGTGGCCCGAGATCGCGCGCCATCGCTTCGGCCAGGATGCGCTGCGCCGCCTTGGTCGGCGCGAAGCCGGCGAAACCGGCTTTGCCGCGCAGGGCCGAGGTGTTGCCGGTGGCAACGATCGCACCCTTTCCGGCCGTCACCATCGCGGGGACGAACCGCCGCGCCAAATACAGCAGTCCCATGGTGTTGACCTGGAAATTGCGATTCAGGATCGATGGATCGATCTCGCGAAATGTGCCGAACGCACCACCGACGGCGTTGTGGATGACCACGGCGGGATAGCCGAGATCGCGCTCCACGGCCGACCCTACCGCGTCGATCTGCTCGGGATCGGAAACATCGCAGCGGAATCCTTTCGCGCCCGGCAGTTCCTTCTCAAGGGCAGCGAGACGCTCCTCGTTCCTGGCGAGCAGAGCGAGGCAATAACCACCCTCGGCAAACCGCCTGGCGAGAGCGGAACCTGTGCCAGGGCCGACACCGGATATCAGGCAGACAGGCGCGGTCATGCGATTAGTCTTCCACGTTCGGCCGGCAGGTCAGTTGCCGGCCTTCGCCAACAGCTTTTCGACGTATGGCTTCAGATCAGGCTGGAAATGCACGTGCTCGACGAGACGAGCGAAATGAGCAAAGGTCCGCGGATACTCATCCTGCAGAGCCGGATGCAGGATCCTGTCCAGCCCGTGCTTGTGCAATTGCTCGGCCCGCGCATGCTCATTCATGAACAGCGCAAACTCTGCGGCAAAGCAGATATCGGCCAACGATAATCCCGTACCCACCAGTGCCTCGCGCCGCGGGGACAACGCCTGTTCGATCCCCGATGCATAGATCGCAAACGCTTCCCTTGCTCGCGCGTGAACGGCCGCATCGACCGTGCCGCCCGACAGCGCCAGGAGATAGATCTGCGAATCTCGGGCAAACACCAAGCTGACGTCGAGAAAGCTGTCGATCCTGGACGCCTCATAGGCATCGCGCCCGTAGAGCGTGGACTTCGACTCGCCGAGCCGTGCCACCGCCCGCATGATGCTGTTCGATTCGAAGATCCCGATTTTGCCATTAGGCCCGAAGGCAGCAGGCACATTGCCGAAGGGTTGCGCTTCCATAAACGCATCGGTCTTGAAGAGTTGCGAACCGGTCAACCCAACCCGACCGGTTCGCGCCAGCGAAGATAGCGAGACGCGTTCATGCTCCGCCAATGGGCGGGCGTCATAGTCCCATAACCAGTCCCGCAACTCCTTGGGGGGAGCTCCCCTGACCTCGACCTCCACACCGCAGAACCGCGCTGCGATGGTCACCTTCCAGACCCGGGGGTTCGGCAAGTAGGAGAATATCCGCAACTCAGCCATGGTGGACTCATCCTGATCGTTTCCGGCCCTCGTCGGACCACCTCGAGGCCTGGAACGTCATGCGACAGATGGGTTACTCGGAGCTCGCGTCAAGGATCTCACCGAACGGTTCCCAGCGGCTCCCGGTCCAGCGCTGAAGCTGCAGTTGCGTCCAGACCATGTTGTTGGTTTCGCTGGTGTTGATCCGGATGCCCGGCAGTGCTGTCGACAACATGAAGTTCTTCAGCGATTTCGCCTGCTTGAGGACGTTCTCGCGCGAGAGGTCGTCGCCGCATTGCTTGAGGATCTGTTCCAGCAGCATGCCCTGCTGATAACCGGTCAGATAACTCGTATTGGTGATATCGGAGCCTGCTAGATACCGATCGAAGAAGGCGCGATAGGCCTTGATGGCCTCATCGTCCTTCCACCTCTCGTCGTTTGGATCCTTGTTGAAGGTGCCGACGATGACGCCCACTGAATTCTCCAGCCCTGCCGGCTTAATCGTTCCGGCAATCGACGACGACGGGAAATTGATCAGGATCGTCGGCTTCCACGCCGTCTCGGCCGCCCGACGGATCGCCTGTGCGGCGAACTTGGGCGTGCCCGCGATGAACAGCGCCTGCGCGCCGGAGCTCTTCAGCGCCACGACCTGCGAGTCGATCGTCGGCTCGGTGACCTCGTAGCTGGCGGTGGCCACGCGCTTGTCGAAATCGGCGCCGAGAACTGCCTTGAAGGCGCTGACGTAGTCGCGGCCGAGATCGTCATTCTGGTAGAGAATGGCGTATTTCGCCGAGGGCAACGCGCGCATCAGATATTTGGCGTAGATCTTCCCTTCGGTGTCATAGCTGACGAGCCCGGTGGTGGTCAGCGGATAGTCCTTGACACTGGTGAACTTGCTCGCGCCAGTGACGATCGCAATCGTCGGCACGCGCTTGGCAGCCAGATATTTCGCCACCGCAGTGTTGCCTGCAGTACCGAGCTGGCTGAACATGAACGCGACTTCGTCGCCCTCGACGAGTTTTCGTGCATGCTCCACCGACTTCGGCGGGCTGTAGGCGTCGTCGAGCATCAGATAGTCGATCTTGCGTCCATTAATGCCGCCGCGCTCGTTGACCGATCGCATATACGCCAGCACGCCATGTCCGACCTGGCCGATCGAGGAAGCAGGCCCGCTGAGCGGAAAGATGCCGCCAATCTTGATGCTTGTCCCGGTGACGCCGACCGGATCGGCTGCCCAGCAGGGTGCGGCTGCGGCGATCAAGAGTGCACAGGCCAGTCGGATGCTCCTAAACATCACGTGTTCCTCCAATGTTGCTTTTGCGCGCGGCCTTCCGTGCGGCAGGCCGTGATGGACCCTTGGCGCTTCTTCAGGCGGCTAATTTGAGAATCTTGACGACGTCCGCGGGCTCACGGATCGGCTGAGGATTGGCCCGCGTGAAGATCGAGAGCATTGCGTTCTTGCCGATTAGCTCGAAGCGGTCCTCGGCAACGCCGACGTCCGCGAGCCTCCGTGGCAATCCGAGCTCCGCGATGAATGTCGCGAAAGCGTCGCTGGCATCCCGTTGCGGTGCGCCAAGCGCCGCTGCGACCAACGTCTGTGCGGCTTCCGTGGCGGGGCGATTGTATCGGAGCACGCTTGGCATCATCACGGCCGTGCAGAAATAATGCGGCACGTCGCAGGTCCCACCGAGGACATGGCCGATGGCATGGCTGGCCCCCATCGGAACGCGCGACTGCAACCCGAAGGCCGACATCCAGGACCCCAACTGACAGTTCAGGCGCGCCGCTTCATCGTTCGGATTGTCCTTGGTGCGTCGGAGTCCGGCATACAGATAGTGCAAGCCCTGCAGGCATACGGCGTTGACGAGCACATTGGGACGGCTGGAGCAGATCGCCTCGATGCCATGGTCCATCGCGCGCGTGCCGGACCCGAGCCAGAGTTTCTCGGGCGTGTATTTCGTGATCGCTGGATCGAGGATGATGCTTCGCGGCATCATCATCGGATGATTGAAAATCTGCTTCAGCTTGCGGCCGGTGTCGGTGACCAGCGCACCCGAATTGTATTCGCCGCCGGAGAGCGTGCTCGGGATGGCGATCATGCGTACCTTCGGAGCCCGGAACGGCCCGAAGCGGCGATCCGGCGTGGTCTCGAATCCATCGAGCCCCATCGGCTCAAAGATCTCGTGCTCCATGCACATCAGCACGATCTTTGTCGCGTCGACCACCGAGCCCCCGCCGATTGCAACGACCAGGTCGGCCTGAGCGTCCTTGGCCTGCCGGGCGATCTGCGTGACCACGTCCCGGGTCGTGTGCTGCGGTACGCCGTCAAAGGTCGCGGCATGGCGCGCACCGAGCGCCGTCCGGATCTTCTCGATCTCGTCAGTCGTGGTGTTGAGCGTGCGGCTCGCGATCAGATAGACACGCTTGGCACCCAGCCGCTCGGCCTCCTCTCGCAACGCCTCAGCCGCGGGCTCGCCGTAGATCACGGATTCCATAGTGGGGTATTGATGGCTACCTACGACAGGCATGCTCTTCCTCCCTGATGTTCTATTCTCTGCACCGCTGCGGCGTCAGCATCGCGACGCCGTCAGCCACCCGGTCTTGTGCTCGTATCTCGCCCTTCATCAGGCGACCGCACGGGCCCGCTGCGTCTCGACCTTGCCGTCGAGGAAACCGGTCAACCGCTGGCGGATGATCGCCTCCGCTTCCGCCATGATGCGGTCGATCAGTTCCTTGACCGTCGGGATGTCGTGGATCAGTCCGACCACCATGCCGCAGCTCCAGGCCCCGGCATCCATCTCGCCATCGACCATCACCTTCGGATAGACGCCGGTCACCTGCTCGAGGATGTCGTCGATTTTCAGACCTGCGCCCTTCTCGCGCTCGATCTCGAGCAATTCGCTGACGCCCTTGTTCTTCAGCACGCGCTCGGTGTTGCGCAGGGCGCGCATCACCAGCACGGTGTCGAGCTCGGTCGCCTTGACCAGCGTCTGCTTCACGTTGTCGTGGACCGGCGCTTCCTTGGTGGCGACAAAGCGCGTGCCCATGTTCATGCCGGCCGCACCCATTGCGAGCGCGCCGACAAGACTGCGTCCGTCCGCCATGCCGCCGGAGGCCACGAACGGGATCTTCAGTTCGTCCGCCGCCCGCGGCAGCAGGATCATGTTCGGGATGTCATCCTCGCCGGGATGACCGCCGCATTCAAAACCGTCGACACTGACGGCGTCGCAGCCGATCTTCTCGGCCTTCAGCGAATGGCGCACCGAGGTGCATTTGTGGATCACCCTGATGCCCGCCGCCTTGAGCGCCGGCATATAGGCCTCCGGGCTACGGCCCGCGGTCTCGACCGCCTTGATTCCGCCCTCGCGAATCGCGGCAATGTATTCCGGATAGGGTGGGGCCGACAGCGTCGGCAGGAAGGTGAGGTTTACGCCGAATGGCTTGTCGGTCATGTCGCGGCAGCGCGCGATCTCCTTGGCGAGGAGTTCCGGCGTCCTCTGGGTCAGGCCCGTGATGATGCCGAGACCGCCGGCATTCGACACGGCCGCAGCCATCTCGGCGAAGCCGACATAGTGCATGCCGCCCTGGATGATCGGATGCTGGATGCCGAACAGTTCGGTTATTGCTGTCTTCACGTGAATACTCCGTCTTCCGATCAGTGGACGATTTCGAACAGACCGGCCGCACCCATGCCGCCGCCGATGCACATGGTCACCACGCCGTATTTCGCCTTGCGCCGCCGGCCTTCGATCAGGATATGCCCCGTAAGCCGCGCGCCGGTCATGCCATAGGGATGACCGATCGCGATCGAGCCGCCGTTGACGTTGAGCTTGCTGGGATCGATGCCGAGCTTGTCGCGGCAATAGATCACCTGAACCGCATAGGCCTCGTTGAGCTCCCAGAGATCGATGTCATCGAACTTGAGGTTGTGACGTTTGAGGAGCCTCGGGATCGCAGCGACCGGGCCGACGCCCATCTCGTCGGGCTCGACGCCGGCGGCAACGAAGCCGCGGAAGATGCCGAGCGGCTTCAAGCCCTTCTGCGCCGCGATCTTGTCGCTCATGATCACGCAGGCGGAGGCGCCATCGGAGAGCTGGCTGGCATTGCCTGCGCTGATGGTCTTGCCCTCGAACACAGGCTTGATCTTTGCAAGGCCCTCGGCGGTCGTGTCCGGACGCGGGCCCTCGTCCTTCGACAAGGTCACCTGCTGATACGTCACGTCCCTGGTGTCCTTGTCGACCAAGGCCATCTTGGTCGTGATCGGTACGATCTCGTCGTTGAAACGACCGCCCTGCCGCGCCGCGCCGACCCGGCGCTGGCATTCGAGGCTGTATTCGTCTTGCTGGTCGCGGCCGATCTTGTAACGCTCGGCGACCACTTCGGCCGTCTCCAGCATCGACATGTACATCTCTGGCTTCATCGTCATGAGATCCTGATCGATGGCATGGAACTTGTTCATGTGATCGTTCTGCACCAGGCTGATCGACTCGATGCCCCCGCCGATGGCGATCTCGACGCCGTCGAGCATCACCGAACGCGCAGCCACCGCAATCGCCTGCAGACCGGAAGCACACTGGCGGTCGATCGTGGTGCCGGCCACGGTGACCGGAAGGCCGGCGCGGATCGCACCCTTGCGGGCGACGTTCATCACCATGGTGCCCTGCTGCATGGCGCAGCCCATCACCACGTCCTCGACCTCGCCGGGCGCTATGCCCGCACGCTTCACGGCCTCGGCCATCACGTGGCCTGCCAGGGTCGGACCATCGGTGTTGTTGAGCGCGCCGCGGTAGGCCTTGCCGACGCCGGTGCGCGCGGTCGAAACGATCACTGCTTCAGTCGTCATGTCTGCCTCTCTGCTAGGCGGCCGCATCGAACTGCGCGTAGCGCAGCAGGTGAAAGGCGGGATCGCCGAACTGGATGTTGATGGAGGAAATCCGCTTGAAATAATGTCCGACGTTCAATTCGTCAGTCATGCCCATGCCGCCATGCAGTTGCACCGCCTGGTCGGCGATGAACTTGCCGGCATAGCCAATCTTCGACTTGGCGCCCGACGCGAGACGCGACACGCCAGCCTCGCCTGCATCAAGGCTGAGCGTGAGATGCTGCATCAATGAAAGCGCTTCCTGATGCGCGATGAACATGTCGACCATCCGATGCTGCAGCACCTGGAAAGAGCCGATCGTCGTGCCGAACTGCTTGCGGGTCTTGGAATAGTCCAGCGTCGCGGCATTCAATTCAGCCAGCGCACCGACCGCCTCGGCGCAGAGCGCGCCGATGGCACGGTCGCGGCAGGCCTCCAGCGCGGCCACACCCTCGCCCTCTTCGCCCAGCAACTGACCGGCAACACCGCGCAGGCTGATCTCGGCCGCGCGTCGGCCGTCGATCGTCCTGAAGCTCTGCAGATTGAGGTTGGCGGCGCGGCGATCGACCACGAACAGGCTGACGCCGCCGCGATCGCGCTGCTGGCCGGACGTGCGCGCCGAGACGATCAGATAATCCGCCCAGGGCGCGGCGACAACCGCGGTCTTTTGGCCGGTCAGCATATAGCCGTTACCCTCGCGCCGAGCAGTGGTTGTGACGTTGGCGAGATCGAAGCGCGACTTCTTCTCGGTCCAGGCGAGCGCCCAGGTCGTAGTGCCAGCAATGATGTCCGGAATGAAGCCGTGTTTCTGTTCGGCGGAACCGGTACGCTCGAGCAGACCGCCGGCGAGCACAACGGTCTCGACGAAGGGCTCGACCACGAGATGACGGCCGAACTCCTGCATGATGATCATGGTCGACAGCGGACCGCCGCCGAGACCGCCGACGTCCTCGGAGAACGGCGCCGCCAGCAGGCCGAGCTCGGCAAATGACTGCCATTGACTGTGGCTGTACCCCTCCTGGCTCGCGAGGTTCTTGCGCCGCGCATCGAAATCGTACTGGTCGCGCAGCAGGCGCTGGATGCTGGATCGGAGCAGCTCCTGCTCTTCCGTGAACTGGATATCCATCCGATTCCTCCCGTGTTACTGTTCGCTAGAGACCGAGCACGGCCTTGGCGATGATGTTGCGCTGGATCTCGTTCGATCCGCCGTAGATGGAGAGCTTGCGCGAGTTCAGGTACTTCTCCGACGCGGTGTGACCATAGTCCGGTCCCGGCATGAAGTGGTTGGCGCTCATCGGATGCTCGCGAATTGCCAGCCCGTAATTGCCTATTGCGCGATGCGTCAGCTCGGTGATGTCCTGGAATATCTCGGTGCCACGGATCTTGAACAGCGAGGCCGCCGGCCCCGGATCGAGACCGCGGGCCATCTGGGCGACGACGCGCAGCTCGGTTGCTTCCAGCGCCAGCACATCGAGCTCGATGCGGGCGATGTCCCTGACAAATTCGGTATGCGCCGGATCGTCTGCGGGAATCTCCGCCTTCACGATCCTCTTCAGCTTCTCGATATAGCGCGTCGAGCGGCCGATGCCGGCCATGCTGGTGCGCTCATTGCCGAGCAGGAATTTGGCGTAGGTCCAGCCCTTGTTCTCCTCGCCGATCAGGTTTTCGACGGGAACGCGGACGTTTTCAAGGAAGACGTCATTGACTTCATGGGCGCCGTCGATGGTGATGATCGGACGCACGGTGACGCCCGGTGACTTCATGTCGATCAGCAAGAACGAAATGCCGGATTGCGGCCTTGCGGCCGGATCGGTCCGCACCAGACAGAAGATCCAGTCGGCATGCTGCGCCAGCGTGGTCCAAGTCTTGTGGCCGTTGACGATGTAATGATCGCCGTCGCGTACCGCCTTGGTGCGGACGGTGGCGAGGTCGGAGCCCGAGCCGGGCTCGGAATAGCCCTGGCACCACCATTCCTCGCCCGAGAGGATGCGGGGAAGAAAGTTCTTCTTCTGCGCTTCATTGCCGAACGTATAGATGACGGGACCGACCATGGTGACACTGAACGCCAAAGGCGGCATCGTGCCCGCGCGCGTAGTCTCCTGCTCGAAGATGAAACGGCGGGTGATGGACCAGCCGGGCCCGCCATATTCCTTGGGCCAGAGCGGCGCGATCCAGCCCTTCTTGTGCAGGATGCGATGCCACAGCAGCATCTGCTCCTTGGAAAGGTCGGTCTCCGGATTGGGGACGCGCATCTCGGTCGGATAATTGTCCTCGATGAACGCACGGACTTCGTCGCGAAACGCCGAATCTTCCGGGGATAGCGCGAGCTCCATGGGGCGCGCTCCTACCACTTCTCGCCGAAGGGACGGATCTCGAGCTCAAACGTCCAGGCGCTCTTGGGCTGTTGGTAGAGCTGCCAATAGGACGCCGCCACCGATGCAGGCGGCATTAGCAGGTCCGGATCGTCGAGCGCATTGGGGCCGAGCGCTTCGAGCCGGCGCTGGCGCACCCATTCGGTATCGACGCCAGAGTCAATGATAAGATGCGCGACGTGGATGTTCTTCGGCCCGAGTTCGCGGGCCATCGCCTGCGCGACGGCTCGCAGGCCGAACTTCGCGCTGGCGAAGGCGGCATAGCCGGAGCCGCCGCGCAAGCTCGCAGTCGCGCCGGTGAAGAAGATGTTGCCGCCCCCATGCGGCAGCATGAGCCGCGCTGCTTCGCGGCCCGCAAGGAAGCCGGAATAGCAGGCCATTTCCCAAACCTTCCGGAACACACGTTCGGTGGTCTCGAGGATCGGGAAGTTGACGTTGGCGCCGATGTTGAAGATGCAGACCTCGAGCGGCGCATGATTGTCGGCGTCATTGAGGAAGGAGATGATCTCCTCCTCCTTGCGCGCATCGAGCGAGCGGGCATGGATCTCGCTGCCGACCGCCTCGATCTCCTTGACCAGCGGCGCGAGCTTGTCGCCATTGCGGCGGCCAGCGAAGATGGTGAAGCCTTCCGAGGCGAATTTCTTGGCAATCTCGCCGCCGATAAAGTCACCGGCGCCGATCACCGCAACCGTCCTGTTTCTCTTCTGCATGGGACTTCTCCAGCTTCGTGAGATGTTGGAGCGATCTCGCCCGCCTCAGTTGCGGAGCGATTCCGCCAGCTTGTGTTTCAGGAGCTTGCCTGTCGACGTGGCCGGCAGCGCGTCCATGAGGATGATCTCGGATGGCCGCTTGTAGGACGTGAGCTCCGGCGCGACATGTGCCATCAAATCCTGCGCGGTTGCCGAGGAGCCCTTGAGGAGCTGGACGAACGCCACAATCTCTTCGTTGCCCGGGACCGATCGTCCGACCACGGCGCATTGCACCACATCTGGATGCGTGCTCAGCACCGCCTCGATCTCGGCCGGATAGACGTTGAAGCCGGAGCGAATGATCATCTCCTTGGTGCGACCAACGATGAACATCGCATCGCCCTCGAAGCGCGCGAGGTCGCCGGTGTTGAACCACCCTTCCGGGTCGATCGCTTTCGCCGTGAGGTCGGGCGCGCGATAGTAACCGCGCATGACGTTCGGCCCACGGACATGCAGTTCGCCGATGTCGCCGTTCGTCACGATCGCGCCGCCCCGCGCAACGATCCGGGCCTCGATACCCGGCACGAGGACTCCGACCGAATTGTCGCTACGCGGCGCCTCGGGCCGCACACCGGAAATTCCGGGCGAGCATTCGGTGATGCCGAAGGCGTTGCCGAGCGGCAGACCAAGCTCCTTCTCGACCCTTGCCTTGAGCTCGAGGTCAAGCGGCGCGCCAGCGACGCTCATCAGGCGCAGCGCGCCGCGCATGAGCTTGGGCAAGCCGGCCGTCTGCTTGTATTCCAGCAGCCGCTGGTAGGTGGCGGGCACGCCGTTCAAGAGCGTGATGCCTTCCTCGGCCAGCGCCTTGGCAAGCGCAGCGGGATTGTATTTGGTGACCAGCCGGGTCACACCACCGACCATCAGCGTCATCGTCAGCAGCGAGATGCCGACGATATGCGAGATCGGCAGCACGCAATACTGCACGTCCTCCGCCGTCATGCTCCGCAAGTTCGCGGTGGTCCTTGCGGAAAACAGCAGGTTCCGATGCGTGAGCATGACCCCCTTCGGCGCTCCAGTCGTACCGGACGTATAGATGAGCACCGCCACCTGACGTGCGCCGTCGGCCTCGACCGGCTCGGCATGCGTGTCCTCGTTCAGGACAGACACGCCGATGCCGTGGAGCGGACCAACATCCTGCACCGGAGCGTTGTAACGCGTGGCGTGCGAGGCCGCCTCTTCGGAAACCTCCGCCGTAAAGAACATGCGACGGGCGCCGCTGTGATCTCTAATCTGATCGAGCTCACGCGGCGACAGCCGCGGGTTAGCCACGATCGCCCAGGCATCGAGGCGACTGGCCGCGAACAGGAGGCAGGCGAGCGCGATCGCGTTTTCGCTCACGATCATCATCCGATCGCCGGCGCGGATGTCGAGGGTGCGTAGCGCCTCCGTCGTGGCGCCGACCGCGCGGTCGAGCTCGCGATAGGTCAGCGTGGTATTGTCTTCGATGAGCGCCGTCCGGTCGGGTGTGGTGGCAACATAGGGGTCCATCACCTCATGAATGCGCTGCGGCAACATCTCGGTGATTTCCGCTGCAGCCTGCTGCCAGTTCGCCAATGCCACCTCCCGTTGAAAGGCCCTTTGCGGGCTCGACTCGTTCCGGATATCCCCCGCCCGGTCAGGCGCTCTTGCGCCGCGCTGCGACCGATTGCGCCTGGATTTCCTCCTCGACGTCGCGCAGGCTGTCCTTGCCGAAGTAGATCTCGTCACCGACGAAGAACGTCGGCGAGCCGAACGTACCGCGCGTCACGGCGCTGCTGGTGTTCTCGATCAACCTCTTCTTGACGTCGTCCTGCTGAGCGCGGGCGCTGATGCGATCGATGTCCAGCCCTGATGACAGAAACGCATCGCGGAAGACCTGCGGATCGTCCATCTTCTTGGGCTCGACCCACATGTGGTGATAGGCAGCGCGGAAGTAGGGCTCGAACGCCCCCTCGAACTCCGCGGCAACAGCGCCGCGCATCAGCGCCAGGGTGTTCACCGGGAAGAACGGGTTCACCGTGAACTTCGTGATGTTGTGCCGGCGCAGGAAGCGTTGGGTCTCGAGCGCATTGTATTCCGGCTTGTTCTTGATCCCGCGCAGCGACTCGGCAGGCGACAGGTTGCCGGTCGCCTTGTAGACGCCGCCGAGCAGCACCGGCACGTAGTCGAACTTGACGCCGGTTCGCTGCTCGATGCCGGGCAACGCGAGCTCGGCGAGGTAAGCGTTGGGACTGCCGAAATCGAACTGAAACTCGACCTTGAGCGGAGCAGCCATGGAACGCCCTTCCCTTCGATGGCGGTGGTTGTTCGCCACCCGATTGATCGTGCTGCACCGATAAGGTTCTATTTTAGAACTGTCAATATGATGTTTATCATACAATGCCTATAACGATGCGCGAATAAGGGCATCCTATTGATTTACTGTGAGTTCCTATTTAGAATTTATTTGCAATGCCGCCACGGATTCGCTGGAGACGACAATGAAATGGGATACCCTTGAGGAGGAGCCATGCTCTCTCGCCCGTACCGTGGCGGTGATCGGTGACCGCTGGAGCCTCCTCATCCTGCGCGAATGTTTCTTGCGCATTCGCAGATTTGATGACTTCCAGACGTCGCTCGGAATCACCCGCCATCTGCTCGCCGATCGGCTGAAGAAATTCGTCCGCTTTGGCGTACTGCGCAAGATTCCGTATCAAGAAGCGCCGAAGCGCTACGAGTATATCCTGACGCAAAAGGGTCTCGATCTCTACCCGATCATCATGTCGATTGTGCACTGGGGCAACGTCCACATGGTCGACTCGCGCGGACGACCGCTGCTGCATGAACACAAGAACTGCCACAAGATGTTTGATCCTGTCATGATCTGCTCCGAATGCGGTGAGCCGCTGACGGCGACGGCAGTCCACGTTCATCCGGGCCCCGGCGCGAGACGGTCTTCGCCGACAAGCAACGGCGTTTCGGCGAAGAACGCTGGTTGACCTCCAACGTCTCAACAGCTCGATCCAGGAAGGCAGGCCCGCTGGAACGTTGTGGACGACTTCAACCAGCCAATGCATCCGCAGATGGCCTTGCCGTGGCCGAGCGCCTGGCGACTTGGCGTTGCGCAATTGGCAAACAGGATGGCAGGGTAGCTTAGGGTAGAAAGCCCCCGACCCGAACATTCTGGTTGTGACTCTGCGACCAGAATCGCGCCCGCGACGACCACCAAACCGATCTCTTGACGAGCCGATAGGCAACCGCCGTGGCTTCAGGCTCAAGTCCGAAACGATCGGTTCAAATTGGCACCAATCCAATCTCGGATTGTCCGATTTGTACATCGCCGCACCCACTATCTCCGAAGTCCTGTTTTCCTACCGAAGGGCAGCCCTTGCTAGTTCGTCAAAAGCCGCCGTTCGCACGCAATTCCTCGCCGGGCGAGAAATGGTCCGGAGCAGGTGGTCAAAATGAGCGACCGCTATCGGCGACGAGAGCCTTCGACTTCGGAGAGAGGCTCGGTGACTGACGCCGAGATCGTATTGCTAGAGATCGAACGAATCCGTGCAAGGCGATGCCGCCGGCACAAGGACTTCAGCTCCGGCGGCGGGGCGCCCTTCCCCTCGAGCATCACCAGCGCCAGCGCAGCCTCCACCCGCACGCTCGGATCCTCATCGCCCGCTAGCTGTCGGAGGGGGTGGAGCGCTTGTTCGATCCCCGGGAAGACCGGACCGAGGCGACCGAGATGCCAGGCCGCCAGGCTGCGGACGAAGGCAAGCTCGTTGCCCAACTCGAGCGGACGGCTTGCCGCGCAAGTCGTAACAGGAGGTCTGGCATGTAACCCATGCGGTCGAGGGCACCATGAACGGATGAACCTGCTTCCATCTTTGCGCGCAGAACCAAGCCGCCCGACAATTAAATCGTGGTTTTCCATCTTCCCCGGAAGGATGAGGATCTGTCTCCACAGACAGAAACCCCACCCTCCGCGAAGCTTCCGAAATGATCGATCTCAGAGCAACCGAGTTGTTTGAGACGGCGGCCGAAAGCCACCCATGCCCCCAAAAAGAAGGGGGGTAAGTGTCGCGCCGCGAGACTCTAAAACACCTTGTCCACGGGCAGACCCAGCGCGATCGAGCCAGCATACAGCTCTTGGGGTCCAGCCTGCAGCGGGTGGTAACGGGCGGCCTGAATGTCGCGGAAGCGGCGTTCAAGGCCGGTGGCGCGGAAGAAGCCGGCGCCGCCGGCGAGCTGCATCCCAAGCTCTACGGCCGCAATCGCGTGGCGCTCAACGAGTTGGCGGCCCATCATCACCTGGTTAATGGTCTCGGCCGACGGCGCATCCAGCCTCACGGCCGCCAGCATGGACTCGCGCGCAAGGCGTGCGGCGGCGAGCTCCGGCTGGGCGCGGTCGGTATTGTTGGAAGCTGGCGCCATCCTGGCGTGCGAGGAACACGGTTGGATGCAAGACCGAGCGGACCCTCACGCTCGCGATCGCCTTGGATGTCGCCAGACTGGATCCGCCACCTGGATTGTCGCCGGAGCAAGCGGCTGCCGAGATCAGCGCCGTGTTCGGATCGATCGGTGACACATGCCCCGAATGTCTCTCCCAAAACTGAATACGAAAGCTGGACGACTTCCCGCGCCGCAGGGCGTAAGGCGCCAAAAATCGTCGAGAGAGTCCTGCACCAGATCGTGTTCTTCCCGCGCCAATACGATCTCCTGCTATTGGAACCGTCAGGTCTTCCCAGTCTTAAACCGAATATTTTCAACCGACGGGAGGAGCGTCATGCCTCGTGGCGACAAGTCCAGTTACACCGACAAGCAGAAGCGCCAGGCCGAGCACATCGAAGAGGGCTATGAGCACCGCGGCGTTCCGGAGAAGGAAGCGGAACGGCGCGCCTGGGCGACCGTGAACAAGGAGACCCACGGCGGGAAGAAGAGTGGCTCGGGTCGTGGCGCCGAGGAAGATCATTCGCCGGCCCGCAAAGGCGGCCGATTGGGCGGCGCGGCCTCGGCCAAGCGGCCGGCATCGGAGCGCTCGAGGTCCGCCAAAAAGGCGGCCAAGACTAGAAAACGGCGCGCTGCGTAAGTTGCCATAAGGAGAGCAAGATGGGTCTCGAAGCCGTCTTTTTCCTTGGAGCGCTTGTACTCCTCACGGCACTAATCTATGGCGTCATCAGCTATCGCTACCGAAACCGTGCATTGGATCGCGTGGCCGAAGACGTCACGCGTGAGAGGTATCGAAGAGACGAGACTTAACGGCATTCCTTCACGACTGCCGACAAAGACATTGTATCGGCCAAGCCGGCACGATTGGCTTTAGTCGATGCTGCCCCCGTCTTTCGTCGCCGCGATATCGATCAGCGCTATGCCAAGCTCAGGCTTCTTCTTACGCCTGAGATGGGCTGGCGTGTCCGCCACGACAACTTCGAGTGTTGGTCGGACCTTTGCTTCGAGAAGGTGCCCGCCGCGAGTGGTCCCGTTGGCCAATCCCAAGACCACATGCACGTGAAGACTTGCCTTACCGTCGTCGCCGACGGCGATGTCGCCGATCGCGCTCAGCACTTCGCACTGCTCTGCGATTTCGATCTTCTTGTAGGTCTTCTTCTCGAAATCGAACCAACCAACCGTCGCTCTTTCGAAGGCGCCGATAGCGGTGAGCGACGCCGCGGTAATCCCCGCATCGTTCGCAAATTTGGTAAGCGTGGCGAACGCTTCCTCCCCGGAGTCGAGGATGATGACGCGGGTTGCGGAACCCGCCTTGCCCGACATCTTCACACTCTGCATTGTTGTCAGGCCGCGCTGCGCCGGGTGTGTCGACCTTCCTTGACCTCCTCGATGATTTTGTCACAGAAGGCCTCAAGATCACCCGGGTTGCGGGAGGTGATAACGCCCTGGTCCACGACGACCTCCGCGTCCTCCCACTTCGCGCCGGCGTTCGCCACGTCCGTCTTGATCGACTTGAATGACGTCAACTTGCGACCTTTCGCTATGCCCGTCTCGATGAGAAGCCAAGGGGCGTGGCAGACGGCTGCGACGATCTTCTTGGCATCGAAGATGTCCTTGATGAACTTCAGCGCCGCGGGCTCCACCCGCAGGAGATCGGGATTAATCTGTCCGCCGGGCAACACAACGGCGTCGTAGTCAGCAGCCGATGCCTGGTCGAGCGTCTTGTCGACCTTTACCGGTCGCCCCCAATCCTTCTTATCCCAGCCCTTGATCTCGCCTGCGGCGAGCGAGACTACATCGACCGTTGCGCCAGCTTTCTTCAGGCGCTCCTGTGGCACTTCCAGCTCGGCCTGCTCAAAGCCGTTCGCGGCGAGAATGGCGATCTTTTTGCCGGTCAAATCCATGGGACCAATCCTTCGAGTTGAGTTTTGTCCAACAATCGATCGTCTCGAATATCGTTCCTGAAAAGCCGGATCCTCGAAAATTAGGACCCGACGGCTGTGACGACGGTTATCCGGGGGGTAGACGCAGCAGGAGGCGTCCCGCATGGCGGACAGGTTCCACGGTAAGGTCGTCATCGTAACAGGTGCAGCTTCCGGTATCGGAGAAGCGACAGCACGCCGCTTCGTTACGGAGGGCGCGAAGGTTGCCTTGGTCGACCGCGATAAGGCATCACTGGAAAAAGTGGCCAGGAGTCTACCCGCAGACCAGGCGATGGCCCAAGCCGCCGACGTGTCGGATTCGAGCGCCATCGACGAAATGGTCGCAGCAGTCGTCGACCGCTTCGGTCGTCTGGACGTCATTGTGAACAACGCCGGCGTCCATGAAGGCGGCGACCCGGCTTCCATCACCAATGAGAAATGGCGGACGGTGATGTCGACCGACGTCGACGGCGTGTTCTACGGCTGCCGCGCGGCACTGCCCCATCTTGAAAAGACCAAGGGCTCAATCGTGAATACGGCGTCGGTCTCGGGGACTGGCGGCGACTGGGGCATGAGCCCCTACAACGCAGCGAAGGGCGCCGTGGTCAATCTGACGCGTGCTCTCGCCCTGGATCTCGGTAAGAAGGGCATCCGCGTGAATGCGGTGTGTCCCAGTCTGACGCGTACGGGCATGACGGAAGACATGATGGACGACAAGAAGCTGCTGGCGAAATTCGCCGAGCGGATCCCGCTAGGCCGCGTCTGCGAACCCGAGGAAGTCGCGGCCGTGATAGCGTTCCTGGCAAGTGACGACGCAAGCTTCATTACCGGTGCCAATGTGGCGGTGGACGGCGGCGTATCCGCCTCCAATGGTCAGCCGCCTCAAGAATAACCGCCGAGCGCCGTTCGCCGTCCTATTTTGCGAGCGCCGTGCTGTGGAAGCGTGCGTAGAGAGCGCTCGGTCCGGGGTACACTTCGACGCACCCCGCCTCTCGCAGCGGGCTTTCGGTGAACCCGCCGCAGAGTACGCCGATGGTCGGGATGCCGGCCTTGCGGGCGGCCACAGCGTCGTACGGCGTGTCGCCGATGGCGACCGCTTCGGCTGCTTTAATGCCAAGCTTCACCAGGCATGACATCGAAGATGTCCGGTGCCGGCTTGGACTCGTCGACATCTTCGGACGAGGTCGCGACGTCCACCAGATCGACGATTCCTGCAATGGCAAGATACTTCTCGAGTTCGTCCTTCTTGGCGGAGGAAGCGACGGCGACCCGAAGCCCCGCCTTGCGGACACGCCGCAAAAGGTCCGGAACCGCCGAGAAAGGACGGACGAGCGGCAGGTACGCCGACTTAAAGCGCTTACCGCGCCATTCGTCGAGGATCTGGCCGTGGTCCCTTTGCTTAGCCTCTGTGAGAAATACCGGAATGAGTTTGTCGCCGCCCTTCCCGATCTGGCTTCGCGCCTGCTCGAACGTGACGTCGCGGCCGCCGTCGCCCGTGGCGTGCCAGTGATCGCCGGGACACATCGCAACCGTCTGCGAATAGTCGGAGACACAGGCTTCCACCATCGCGCCCTCGTCGCCATAGGGCCGCAGCGAGTAGCCGAGCTGCCACCACGCGAGACTATCAGAACGTTTCGCCGAAAGCTGAATTGGAGCGATACGAGCCGAGCCGAGTTCGCATTCTGTTTCCACTCGGTCGTGCGTTTTGGAAACTGATGGCGCATTGACACCATTTGTTCCTTGCCGTGCTATCGGCAGACGAAACGCCATCGTCACAAATCCTCAATCTGCGAGCATTCTAAAACAGCCCGCCTTCATCATAGGCAAGCTATCAGGAAAAACGCGTCATGACCGAGCATCGCAACCGCCTGCGAGATGCGGCTCAAAGAGAGCTGCGTGAATTCGAGCGGAAGGAGAAGGAGTTCCGCATGAAGGATCAAGAAGAGCGCGCCGCTGAACTGCGATTGCCGCTAGAAAATATCAAAGTCCACTAGGCCATCGCGTTCACACGACTGTCATGGCACGTTTCTAGCTTGGCAGGCCGACGTGGGGCCCGGCGCGGCAGCTCCCCGCTCAGCTCTGGCCTAGACCACCAGACTGGCCGAGCGGGGAGCTTGCCGGCCGCAACTCAAAGAAGCTTCCGCCGGTCGAAAGCGGAGGGAGCTTTGTTCCTATTTTCCGTTCATCTTCGGGTCATTCATTGTCGCTCCGGGATTTGCCGATCCAGGACTGCTCGAAGCCCCTTGACCGCTCGTCGCCGCCGGAGAGTTGCCGCCGCCTCCACCCGAGCCCGCGCCGCTCCCGCCTGCGCCCGAACCAGCACCGGCGCCGCCGGCTCCGCCCGCTCCTGCACCTGCGCCTGCACCGCCTGCGCCACCGGCACCGCCACCGGCGCCACCGCCCTGTGCCGATGCGGCAGCGATCGATCCGAGTATGAACGCCGCCGTCAGCGCTATCTTCCCAAACTTCATGGTTGTTTCCTCCTGTTGAAGTCTGGTTGCAACCGACCGCTCTTTGCCTAGTTCCTAAGCTGGCGGTGTTTCAAGCGCGTCCGCGTGCCGCTGAAGGGCCGCGAGCGATTCACTTGCTTTAATGCAATCGCCGGCCGTTCGCCTTTTACTGCGGTGTGTTTCATAAATTTCTGTAGTTAGGGGCTTTCATGCGAAAATCCCGTGGGATCGCTTTTGCCCACCGTTTGAACGAACTCGTTGCTCAGCTCTCAGAATTGGAAGATCTACGAGACCGGGTCGCAGAAGCGGAGCAACGCGCCGCCTCATCCCATTTTACACGTTCTACTTCGCACTGCTTTCGGGCCCCTCCCCTCATAGAGATCTCGCTGATACTTCACCCGCGCGCGCCCCGCGCTCTCGAGCCCCTGAAGGGAGTTAGTCGCGATGAGGGCTAAGCTGAATAGGCGAGTTAACTAAGGTATGCCGGCGCGCGCCTTGAGCGCGGCGACCGCGCGGATCGCGATCTCCGCGCGGCCATTCATTCGCCTGTTCTTTCACTCCGACTGGCATTGCAGCGTCTGGCGCCGACATTGGTAAATTTCCACGTCGCACCGATGATCGCAAAGCCGCGCTCGGCGGCCTACAGCGTGCAATTGATGGTGATCGGGACATCCGCCGGGACGGGCCATGCACGCCTCCGCTACAAAGCCGGACCACGTACGCTTTTGGTGCGATCATTGCGGCAACGAAAGACCGTGCTTACTCACCCATCCTAGCACACACGAGCATACCAGGGAAAACAGGCCGCCCCACAGCCAGGAGCGGCGGCGCGCAGCAATGATGGATCTCAGATACAGGAATGCTCCGAGCAGCGTGCCGTAGTTTCTCCTGAAGTCGCCGTTGAGCTTGGCAATCTTCGACAGTTCCGACGACACATCGGCTTCATCGGCCATTGCGCTGGGTCCTTTCGCATCGTTAGAGCCAGCGTCTTATCAATCATTGTTTTGCCCGACGGAGCAAGACAAATTTCGGTATTTCGAAAGTTATTTTTCCAGATCGAAGCACTACTCGATATTGACCAACCTTTTGATGCGGTGCCGCAGGGACGCCTCTAGGCCTAGCGGCTTGCCTCCCGCTCAGTTCGCCGGAATCTATCTCGCATGAGCACCAAGTCGCGAGAGGTCATCTGGGGCGGCCGGATCCTAGGCGCGAAGATCCACGCCCAAGGAGCCCGTGAGCGCGCCCAGGAGGGCTGTACGTGAGGCCGACCGGGCGGAGGCGGAAGCCTGGTCCATCGCATGGAAGGCTACGGCGGTCCTGCCCAACCCTCTCCGACGATTGGCCAATGCCTCAACGGCGGGCTTGCTTGGCTGGAGGTCGAGTACGCGCGATGTAAAACGCGAGCCAGGCTCCCGTTCGTCGCCGTCCGACGACCCGGGATACGCCGCTCGGGAAACCCCAAGCTTCCCGCAGTGTCTAGGTTCGCTTCCGGCCGCCTCGTCAGCGTAAATCCGCGCTTCGTCTATTAGCGGCAAGTGCCTCGGCGCCATCGGCGATAACGGGACGATCCGACGCGAGAGCGCGCCTCGCGCCAGGCTTCAGGCGGAGCATGCAAGGTCCGGTTCGAGCCCTTTTGCGCAGATTTCGAAACTACCATTTCTTGCTGGTCGAACTCGCGCGAGCAGTCAGGCGTGTCAGGTCGACCGCGAGATTTTTTCTGACTTATGTCCACTTTTGGACCGCAACAAAAGCCGCTCGAGCGCGTCTACCGCTCATGGAGGGAGATGATCTCCGAAGACTTGCTCAACTTGTTCGAGGAGGCTGAGCGAACCGAAGCAGCCAAAACGTACACATGTTGACTGAGATCCGCTTTAGGACGCCTTGGCGCCCGAGACATCCGATGAACGGACCATCTTCGTCCAAGGTTCTGAAGGGAGATTCACAATGGACTGGAATCGTGTGGAAGGTAACTGGAAGGAAATGAAGGGCAAGGTCAAAGAGCAGTGGGGCAAGCTGACCGACGACGATCTCGATGTGATCGCTGGTAAACAGGATCAGCTCGAAGGCCGTTTGCAGCAGCGGTACGGCTACGCAAAGGACCAGGCTCGAAAGGAAGTCGACGACTGGTACGGACGCCAGAAGTGGTGAACAGCAAGGGCCCTGCCAACGCGGGGCCCTTCTTTCTCTATGCTAGCCGCTCAAGGAGCTAGATCATGACGGCGCCAACCGAAGACGAGATCCGAGCAAAAGCGTTTCAGCTATGGAAGGACGCTGGCGAACCTGAAGGGCAAGCGGATTCGTTCTGGCGTCAAGCCGAGGACGAATTAAACCGGGAGGGAACTGAACTCGGTGAACCTCCTCCCGGCCTGACCGACAATCTGCCGATCTAAAACACCATAGGGATGTGCTGAAGAGTCGAGTCTTCCACACCCACGGCGGGCAGTAGCTCGCGCGCGTTCCGAGGCTCAAGGGATTGATAATTTGACTCTGGCCAGCGGCTCGTCTCGATGGCGGCATGCCCCGCTCTGCTCAACGCCACACACCTACGCACGCCGACGGTCGGCCGCTCAAGATCACCTTCGGCGAAATGCGCGAGATGGGCTTACGCGGCGTCCTTATCTATTGCCATTGCGGGCACCACATCGCGCTTAACGCCGATCGCTGGCCTGACAATGTTCGATTATCCGATGTTGAGTTGCGCTTCGTCTGCGGCGCGTGCGGCAACCGCGGGGCCGAGGTCAGGCCGGATTTTGGGAGCGGCAAGCCGCCGCAATTCGCCAACTGAGGCGGGCTTACAGGCTCATGGAAAGGATGGTCGCCAAGCCCAAGGCCGCTATTGCCCACGCCAGCACATGAAACATCCAAGGCTGCATCCAAGGTTGCATCGTTGCCTCCTGCAAGGAGGCTGTATCGGGATCAGGCGCGCTAGTTGCGATAGATCAATGTCCTTGGAAAATCACCCTATGCTTAGAAAGACAGAACCGCGATTGCTGCGAGCACCGTATTGAGGGCACCAACTGCGATGATGGCCGCCGTAACAATCCGGTCATTGCTCATTTTACTTCCCCGGCGCTAATCCGGGAGATCCTATTACGACAATCTAGGCGGGAAAATGGTGGCGTTGCTGACCTTTGGGCGTTCACTAAGGCGGCGGCTACACTTCTCGGGGGCACGGGATGCCAGACTTTAGGGACGGGCATCCTCAGTAGCTGCTCGGCTTTAAAGAGCAGATCAAATGACCTCGCGATCATCTCCCTGTCGCGCTTGGCGGTGGCGCGCATGTAGCCCAGCCCTGTACGGATCTCCTCAGCAATCCGCTCGAAGTCACCTGTCATGATCGGCCCCAGCACGGCAGACCGCTATTAACTTAGGTTACGCCTAACGCTCCCTGCCGTCCATCAACTCTCGACGAGGAAACGGCTCCAGTCTTGAGCAAAACCGGAGCCGCTGTTGCCAATCTTCTGGCCGCAGGTAGGGGATACGGGGACCAGAAGCGAAACACTAAACCCTGAATTGGGGGATTGGTTTCACTGGCGGTCAAATTGAGAACGATGGCCGACAGCTGCGGCGGCCTTACCGCACGCCCATGAGCATGAACAGCGCAGCAATGAACACAGCTGCGCCGAAGACTGCGATGCCAAGGCAGATACGAGCGTGTACAGAATATGGATTAGTATGGGGCTGTTCGATCATGGGCTTTACTTCGGCGGCTGCAAGCCGGGGGAGCGCAACCAATCGCTCAAGTGCGCGCCAGTTTCGGCAACCCTGGCTCGTTGAAGTAAGGCCTCGCGTTCGGCTCCAGCCGGTAGTTGAGAGGCCTGCTCCTTGAACTTCGTCGCCAGGTAGGCCATTCGCTCTTGCAGCGAGACGGTTTGCTTCACTCTGCGGCGGCTCGTCATGGCGCACCCTTTCATGCCCCCAACGAGGTCCGACGGATTCTGTTCCTAAAGCGAAACCAAGGAAACACTGCCTTTTTCGCCGCTCGATTCACATATGCGAATGCATCTACCAAGCTGATGGCCCTCCCCTGCTATGGCTGGGCAAACTAGGAGCTGCTTCGTTGACTGACGAGATCCCACCGCAGAGCCGCTTTTTCGTTCGAATGGGCGGCAAGGGTTGGATGATCTACGATCGAGAACGCAAGGGCCCCGCATACATCGGGGATTACATGGCGGCCAATTTGACGAAGGAGCGAGCTGAACAGTTGCTACGTTCACTTACGGACCCGCGCGCGAAGCCCGCCAACTGAGGCGGCCTTGAGAGTCGTCTGCACGTGGAGCATTCACGGTCGCGTGTACGAAACCACTTAGGCGTCAAGCGAAGCGAAACTGAAACAGTGCAGTCCGATGCTGTAGGGACTAGTTTACGGAGGCTCAGATGCGTAGCCTGATTTTTGGTGTGGCTCTCCTAGCGCTGGCGACCATCGGAAGCTCCGTGTTTATTTCGGCCGCCCTTTCTGCAGCCCGGGATGCAAAAGCAGCGACTATTTCAGATCGGTTCGCACCGCCGACCAAGGTCCTCTCAACGAATTGGGCCCGCATTCTCTGGGCCGAAGCCCCTAGCTCTGCCCTCGAGCCATAAATCCGCAGGAGCCGTTAGCGCGGGGTGAGCTGCTCGGTGTGGACAACGGGCCCAGCCTCCCCCTGGTCGTAGTTCCCGCTTGCGATCAGTTCAATTTTCCAGCGGTACTGCTCAAACGTGCCTCTGACGTCCGTTTGACGGGTACCATCCTTTGCGGCGCGATCGAGCAATGCAGCCCAGGTGACGAAGCAAAGGACTCGCTGTTCGCTGTCGAACATCGCAAACGCGATGCCTTCGAAAAGCTGGAGCTCGGTAAAGCGAGATGGATCCGTAGTAAGGGGCATTCTGATATCTCCAATAGGCAATCCCTCGATTCTGGTGGGTTCTGTCGTTCCTCACAAGGGGTGGAACGGTGAGGCCTTCGGCAAGACCAACCTGATGCGCATGCAGCAGACGGCGCTGCTGGAGAGGTGCACATTCAGACCGCGCAAATTACTCTGGTCGCCGCGGGGCTGCTGAAGGTGCCCGACGCCGGCGCGCTTCTGCGGCGCAACGACTACGCTGGCATCGTCCGGCTGATCGATGTCATTCAGGCCGCAATGCTCGATCGGCTGAAGGGCGGCATGTGCGCGCCGCGACCGCGCGGGCGACTGCACGGCGAAGGGCGTTGTCTTCGCCATCTGATCCGCCTCGACCGGGTTGCAGCTGATGCAGCACTCCGAGGCCCCTCGCATTGTCGCGCAGCGCCGGCCCTGGTCGCTTCGAAGAACACTCTAAAAGCTCCGACGGAAGAAGCGCAAAAGAGAAGAAAAAGGGTGAACGTATACAGCAGACGCGGCGCTGCGTTTCTGTGAAGAAACCTTCAAGCAACCCGGCCGGGACAGATAGTTGGTTCAGATGACCAGCTGCTTCGGCTGAGGCTCGAATGCATTCCCTGCAGTTCGCGCAACCTACGAGCGGTAGACGTGGGAATGAGGGCGATGTTAACGGCGCAACCGGAGAACTTTCGGGCTGAAGAAAAGGTAATGAATCGAGACGAATACGTTAAGCGGAGCAAGGAACACGCGCTCTCGCTACTAGAAGCTGGCCGGGTCCATGAAGCGGTGGCCTCGATGATTACGGATATGAGGGGAAGCTCAAGCTTTGGCGTTCCTCGCGAAATTCACGCAATAGGTATCTGCGCCGCTGCCGCCAACGATGCGGCCGGAGTACGCACCTACATTGAGGGCTTCAACTGACAGCGCTCACCTGAACGGCGCGGACGCGCCCTCCTGGGAGCCTGGGTAGGCCTTTATTGTGGAAGGACTATCGTCGCGCTCCGGCCGCCTCGACCCGGGTGACACTGATGCTCTCGCCCGCGAGGATGCGCGTCTCCAGGCCGCGGCGAACGCGCTTCGGCAGATTCGAAGATGAAAGGGCGACCAAGCCTCGCCATGACAGCCGGGAGGTAATTTCCTCGCGCTCGCCGTAGACTTTGGTAACGCGCATCAACTGCGAGACCGCGGACGCCTCAAGATCAAACTGTCCGCGCACCACTTCGCCGAATTTCCTGTTGTTCGGTGTTTGCTCCCTGAGCACCAGGAGTTTGCGACCCAATTCGATCTTCGCGCTGTTCTCAGCTACCCGAGTTACTGACCGCGGCAGCTTCTTCTCGACCTTTCTGCGTTCCACCTTTGGCTCGGCGAAGATGGTAGAGAGCTCCCGGAAGAGCCCAGCCGCCACACCGTGGCGCTGCGGAAGCACACGGCGGCTTGCCTTGGCTTGGGACCGGATCTGGCCGAGATCGATAGTGTCAATAGCCTCGAGCCAAGCCCCTCTGAGGCCACTCTGGGTGGGCAAGCATCACGTCACTTAAGCCCCGCAGCACGAAGTCATTGTAGTCCGAGCGGGTTTGAACGCGCTTGTCCGCTGCACGATCGACTGCGGCAGTGAAGTGCTCTGGAGCTCGAATCTGAAGTAGCGCGTTAAAGGGCGCCACTCGGGCATGCGACATCGTTTCCACCGTACTGGAATGCCCAAACGCGCAATGTCGTCGTTTACGCGAGTGAGCAACCACCGGTAGCGATCGACCTTCTCGTCAATTTCGACGCACTTCTCGCACATGGTGCCGCCCCGTTGCGGGTATCTGCAAGTTGCTCAATTAACAAATGATAGGAACGTTCCCAACTGGAATTGGCATAGCGAGGTTCTACACAGAGAGACTGACGATAGCGGCACTTGTTATTCAAAACTGAGCTTCTGCTTAGGGTCAAAATCAGCGGTCCCGACCGCTGCAATCAATTTCCGCTCCACACCCAAGAGCCGACGCCCCAACGTGCATTTCGCTGGGCTGCGATGGGCCATGTGTGGACGGCTCCGGGTTGGCAAGGGTTTTCTTTACGCATGCGGCGGTAGTCGGAGCAGCCATGCGTTCGGCCTGTTAGCGCGGTTCACGTGACCGCTGGCCATAATGCCCTCCGCGGATCAGGTCCCGGTCAAAAGCACGCATTCGAAGATGCCATGGCCCAAGTGGGTTGTCCTGATCGCCGGATCGACCGGCGCTGCATTACGTGCTGTTCGCCCTCTCAACCGTTACGTCACACCGGATGTCCGGCGCGATAGGTTACGCCGCGAGCGCGACGGGCTCCCTGTAGCGCTCACCCCTGGCCATCATAGCCCACGCCATCCGAGCAATCTTGTTGGCGAGCGCGATCGCAGCCACCTTGGTGGGTCGGCGCGTCAGCAGTCCCGTAAGCCAAGGCCGGTGCCCCGCGCCATGGATCTTGGCATAGCGGATCACGGCGAGTGCGCCTGCCGCGAAAAGGCTGCGCAAATAGCGATCGCCTTGTTTGCTAATGCTGCCAAGCTTGTCCTTGCCGCCGCTCGAGTTCTGCTTCGGCACGAGCCCAACCCAGGCCGAGAAGTCTCGTCCCGATCGGAAAGCCTTGGGATCGGCAATGCTGGCGATCAGAGCTGTTGCCAGCGCCGGCCCGACGCCGGGGATCGCGTCAAGCCGCTTGCTTGTCACGCTTGATCGATGCCAGGCGATGATGCGTCGGTCGAACTCCAGGATTTGGGCCTTCAGCGCGCGCAATTGATTGCCGAGAGCAGCAAGACAAGCGCGCGGGCCACCTCGGGGAGCCGGTAGTCGGCTCTATCGGCGACGATCTCCAGCAGTTGCTCAACACCCCTGCGCCCGACAGGGGCGACAATCCCGAACTCGGCGAGATAGGCGCGGATTGAATTGATCACGGCGGTCTGCTGACGGATGAAGAGATGGCGCGCCCCGTGAAGCATCAGGCAGCTCTGCTGCTCGACCGTCTTGGTCGGTACAAACCGCATGGTAGGTCTCGTGACCGCTTCACAGATCGCCTCCGCGTCGGTGCCGTCGTTCTTTTGCCGCTTGACGTAGGGCTTCACGTAGGTCGGCGGCATCAATCGTACGGTATGCCCCAACGCCTGCAGCTCGCGAGACCAATGGTGCGATGATGCGCACGCCTCGATGCCTACCAGGCATGGCGCCAGCTTCTGGAAAAATGCCAGGACGTGGCGACGCTTCAACTGCTGGCGCAGCACTACTGGCCGGCCGCATCAACGCCGTGCACTTGAAAGACCGACTTGGCGATATCGAGACCGATTGTCGAAATCGACTGCATAGCTAGCTCCTCCGAATCGTGGGAGCCCTCAAACGGCGCCCACTCCTTGGCACTCTCGTGCCGGTGGAGGAGCCGTCCACAGCATCAAGAACGGACATCGGCGGCCAGATCGGCCATGTCGGAGCGGGCAACCCACCTCTCATCTGTGAAGAGTATTTTCCCTTACGTTCAGTGCTAACGCCGCCCCAGCCCTATGAGGGCCGTCGACACCGAACTAAATCCCTTTGCCCCACCAGAACACACTCGCCTCCTTAGCGCAGTGAGCAGCCGTTCAGCATCTCCGGGATCCAAATTATCCAACGTGCGCCTCAGCCCGGTTCCGCGCGCTTGTTGCCAATACTCCTCGACATCGACGTATTTGAATGAATGAGATTCGATACGTACTGAAACGTCAGTGAACCCCGCTCTAGTCAAGAGGCTTGATAGTTTCTCTGGTTCGGCGATCCAGCCGGGCGCCTGCTCCCTCTTCATGCCCAACTCGTCCACGGCGGCCAGAATTTCGCTTATTTGTGCTACTCTCCATGTCGAAACAGCTAGCAGTCCTCCGGATTTTAGCACTCGTTGGAACTCTCCGAGAGCGTGCAATTGATCAGGAAAGAACATAATCCCAAATCCGCATAGCACACGATCAAAGGCAGCGTCCTTGAACACCAAGTGCTCCGCATCCATGACCTGGGCACGTCCAGGGACACCCCTCCGCGATGCTTCCGCGTTTGTGGCGCACACCATTTCATCCGAAAGGTCGATGCCGACGATCTCACCTGCGCTACTCAAAAGCTCAGCAGTTGGAAAAAAAGCTGCTCCTCGGCCGGTTGCCACGTCAAGTACTCGGTGATCGGGTAATATTTCCGCCGATTCCACCAACCGCCTACCAAAATAGGCAAAGCATCCTGGGCCCGTGTCATACTCCAATGCGGCGGTATCAAACTGCGCTCTAACTCGAGCTTTCTGCGCGGTTGCTTCGCTGTCCATGAAGCCTCCTTCCCGAAGCTGTGTTGGTCGATCAGGATCAATTATGGACGTCCGAGCACAGGCAAGTGCCAGTGTTGCTACAGATGATTACCTATCGGGCCGCATTACGCAATCCGGCCTCAACCGGATATGCATTGTGACCGGGGCTATCTGACCGTCGAGGTTCGCACCGGGTCATGAGGCGACGTTCCTGCCAGCCAGCTTTTGCGAGTCCTCATCCTAGTAAAGACTGGTTCGCACCCGTTCATCCGCGATGGCTTGCATTTCCTGAACCGAGAGTTCGAGTTTCCCGTGTGCGACCATTGCCGATGCAATGGTGAACTGCATGCACTCGGGCTTCCAAGATTCAGGCTTCCAGAGTTCTGACCGCACCATGCACTTCGTGCAATGCGCAAACACCTCCTCGACTCTGACGACGAGTGCCAATTCCGGCACTATTCCCTTGTGCGCCAACTTTTCCCGTAGCCAGGAGTCGCGAACTATCCGCGCCGTCCCATTGATTCTGAGCGTTTCCCCTTTTCCGGGGACGAGAAATACGAGTCCGACCTTGGGATTTTGCAGAACGTTTCGAAATGTATCAGCTCTCCGGTTGCCTGGTCGTTCAGGAATGGCGAGCGTCCAATCGTCGAGCACTTGAACGAATCCAGCCGGATCGCCCTTCGGCGAACAATCCATCCGACCTTGCGAATCCGACGACGAGACAACCAAAAACGGCGATGCGCCAATAAACTCCCGGCAAAGATCGTCAAGCCTGTTGGTGACTTTAGCTAGCACTCGGGAATTTGGTCGCCCAATGATGCTGTCAATCTCGGCCTCGCTGCTCAACACTTCCTTGAAAATAATCGAGGATTCAGACCCGTCCGCATGAGCGACGCTAACGTCCTTTTCCACCAAGGTGGCCTCCTTGCGCGTGAAATGGGGCAGCCGTCCATGTCATCAAATCACAAAGCGCGTCGTTCGACCAAGGCCGAGGCCCGGAAATGTTCGCTTCGGGTCAATAGGCGAAGAACTCAAGCTGAGCAGATATCGTTCGCTCTGCCCCAACGAGCGGACCTGCGTCAGCCGACCCGCAACTTCGCTGATGGGCCAACAGCAGACAGTCCATCGAGGATCGCGGACCGCGAGCAATCCGCGCACAACAGCGAAACAGTTAGCAATCAGTTCTTACAAGGCCGATCAATCGTCTACGCCAAAGTCCGTCAATTTCCAGCCTGATTCATCCTTAGCGAAAGAGTAGATGATCGAGTCGCAAAAGGCAGAGTAAGTAACCACCCCCTTGGGGGATGTGTCCTTGACAGGCTTCTGCTTGGCAAGACACGCCCGGTGCGCAGGTCTGAAAGCACCCTTCCAGATCACAGGAAACTCCGCCGCTCGCCGCAGATCCTGGTAGAGGACAGGATATTTAATCATGTCCGATACGGCCTTCTGGTCGTTCTTGCCGACTGCAGCTTTGAACTGCGTCCAGAACGTTGCGAAACCGTCATCGCTCCCCGCCGCCAGCCCCGGTCCCGCTGATGTTAGCAAACCAGCTACAAACAGCGCCCCGCCGATGACCGGTCCGATCCAATTCACTTTAATTTCTCCAGCATCCACTACCAAACTTGAGACCAGCCAAGCACCAAGACCTCGCGACATCTGTCGCAGGAGAGAACTTGTAGGTTCACAAGGAAAGGTCGCCTGATCTACAACTATTACCTCGGATATGGCTGCTCGAGTGGCCCGGGAAACTGAAAGCATCAGGTCCGCTTTCCACCGCCAATAGCCGACATCACGATAGCTTCAACCTTGTTCGGCTAAGGGCCACAAGCGGAAGTGAGGTCGGCCCTCATCGTAAGTCTCCCAGGCGCCATTCGCCGTTACGGCGCTCGATAGAGCTGGCGACATTCCGTTCAGGCGCGCTCAGTGATGACGCAAGAAGTTTGACGCGAGTGTTTCCTTCCCACCCGGCAAATTCATAGAGCCATTGGCCATCGTCCGGGATTCGGTAGTGCCACTCCTTGAGAGATGGACTGGGTATGCTTGGAACAATATCCATGCCGTTGGGGGTCCAGCGGGACCTACAGACGAGGCGACGGATACGAGCCAGCGTCTGTCCGGCGAATAATGTGGGGGCGCGACGATTGCTACTTCTTCACCCGTTTTGGCTCTTACCAGGAGCCAACTCGCACCTTCCCAATAATCAACCTCGATCAGAATAAGGTCGTGCTCGGCAAAATATCCCGTCAGTTGGTACTTAACGCAGCCGTCCGCGTCGTTAGACTGACACTTCGCCTCCTCGTTGAGATAAATTCTCGTCTTCCCGTTCCTAAACTTCAACTGCAAGCCGTGGCCCACGCGTTGGGCCAAGTCGCCAACCTGCGCCAGACAGGCGTTTTCCGACCGGTCAGTTTCGCCGACCCCCTGGTCCCCAACGCAGCGACCGTCCTGCGACGGATGATCAGAGAAAGAGTAAGGAACGCCAGCAGACGCATCCGCTTCGATCAGCAGAACCGCAGTCGCCGCGGCAAATGCAAGCCGTCTGAGGGAAACCGTCATCGCAGAGCCCGCGTTAGCCAAAGGAGGCCAATCTGATGGCAGAAAATCCCTGTTGCGCGAGTTAATTGCTCCAGTCAAACTTTCCAAGTGTCCGATTTCCGCTTTGGGTCAAGCGCTCCACGATGGCTTTCCGCTCAGCGCTCGGAAGCGGACCGTGCGAGGCCAAGAAGGAAAGTCAGCCACGGGCCAGAACCGGCCGCTTGCTGCACTATCGATGACCGCCGTCGATAGCGTCTCGGCTCTCTGACGTGATCGATAGCCATCGGCGAAGATCAGGCGTTGGTCGCCGAATGCTCTGCTTTGCGCGACATCCTACTTTCCCTTGTTGGGGGCATCTGATGTTCGACACGGCGACCACCGCGCTTTTGCGCGCGGTCTTCGAAGATGGGAATGCTCATTGAACATTGACCCCCATCGGCGGCGTCGAGACCCCTTCAGGACGTTGATTTCATTGAATTGTATGGCGGGACCCGTACGCCGATCATGGTCGAGACCCTACGCCATGCGACTCTCATGACGCCGCCATTTTTTGATGCCGATGCCGCCACTTTATCCTACTTGATCGTCGCGTGGACCGTGATTACCGACGTACCGGACGCCTTCGGCCCTTTACCCGTTGCCTTAATGACGAAGGTGTCGGTTCCTTTGTATCTGCCCTTCGTCTTGTATTCGTAAGTTGCAACGTTGAGCCTTTTCAGCTTGCCGTGCACAGGCTTCAACGAGATCTCCGAGCTACTGGCCGCGCCGCGTACAGTGATCGGGAAAACGCAACTGCTCCCAGACGAGACGCTGATGTCAGCCGTCGAGTTCTCACCCCAATCCGCCAATTCCATTGATCTCGAACATTCCGAAGCTGCTAGCGCCACAGAAATGCAAGTTGGGCCCCACCCCCACAGGATAAGCGCTGAAACAGCAAGGATAGACAACCGCATCCCGCGCCTCCCCGAATAGTGCGAACCACAGACCGTCGCCTTCGCGTGTACTCAGAAACCAAGAGGTGGACCAGCGAATAATGTCCGCTTGTGCCTCGGTAGCGGCCTAGAAGCTTCCCTGCGGGGACGTCCATTCCATAAGGAGACTTCTACCCAGTTGGGTTTGCTTCTCCATGACGGCTAAAGGCAATGCAAGCCGACAACGGAACTATTGGCTTGCCGCCGCAGCGGCGGTCGCCACATATTTCGTATAGAATTCGCCGACCCGGCTGCGCCACATGCCGACGAACGCCTCAGACGTCACATTGTCTACCGATTTCCAGGTGCGCTTGAAGGCCGGAAGTGCATTGCCCCAAATCGCGCGTTTGCACCACCTCTCGCCCTTCTCCTTGCCTTCGCTGGTGGCGCACATGGACTTCCAGGCGATGCGACCGGGCCGGCTGATGTGCTCAGCGGCGCCTTCCCAGCCCTGCTGATGGATCAGGTAAAGATCGCTCATGTCCGGTGTCCGGTGCGTGATCCACTCGAACTGAACCCCTTCGGTAATGATTTTGTAGGCGGCTGCTACGGCATTGTCCCGCGGGCTGCGAATCTGCCCGAAGCCGAACTTCCCGAACTCATAATGGCTCAGCTGAAAAAGGCCGATGTACGACCCGGTGCGTTGATTGGGGTTGAAACCGGATTCGATCTTGGCAACCGCCATCATGAAATTGAAATCGAGACCAAACGCGTCGGACGCGCGCTTGATCTCTTCGGCCGGCGTTCCGACCGGAATGTCCTTGAACGCGCGCAAGACGATCTCCGCCGGTTTCTCGGCGGGCGGCAACTCGGACCAGACGTAGTAGACCAGATAACGGAAATCCTGCGTCGACGCCGCTTTCGGAGCATCGCTGGAGGCATCGGCGTCTGCCGGCAGCGGTTGGACGATATCCTGTCCCAGCGACGCCAATTTTGGCGCAACCGGATTGTCGACGACGTCGGCTCCGGTGTTCAATGGCGCGAAATCTTCTGACGTCACCGAGCCAAGCTCTGCTCTTTCAGCCCGAAGCGCTGCCGCAAGTCTGACGGATGCCTCTGCGTATAAGGCAGGCGTCACAATGTTCGCAGGAGCCGCTATGTTCGCTGCAGCTTCCGCCATGACATCCGGCACCGTCGCGGGCGGTCTGTTACCGGCCGCCAGATAGAGTCCCATGGATGCGATCGCAGCCGCAATGCAGCCGGTCTGCCAAACCTTCATTGCCCGAAGTCCAGGATGGCTTTCTGTGCAAAGGCTGTT